>NZ_AUHB01000038.1 GCF_000422965.1 Pleomorphomonas oryzae DSM 16300 | reverse complement strand
GCTTCGTCGTCGTCATCGACCTCGCAAGGCTGCTGACCGCCAAGGACATCGCAGCCCTCGGCGGCAAGGATAAGACCAAAGCCGCCTGAAAAAGCTTGTGGGGCGGCAGTTCAGCCGCCTCGCCCAACGACAAATTATATGCTGCATGGTCAGCTCGCCCGGTACCAACCCTATTTCGCGCTGGCGTTGCCGGCACCGAAAAGGACTGGGGAGCTCCTGCCGAACAAGAGATCAAACCGAGTTCGCATAGCGAAATAGGGGATTGAGTATGCGTATCACCATCAAAGCGAAGCTGGGGCTTGCCTTCGGTTTCGTGATCATGCTGACGACGGCCATGGGGGCTCTTTCCGTCAACGACCTCTCGTCGCTCAATACGACGATTTCCAACATCGTCAACGGACCGACCGCCGATCTCGAAAACACGCGCGTGCTCACCAACGAGTTCAACGCCGTGGTCCGCAACGAGAAGAACGCGATCATGAACTCGGATCCGAGTCAGATTGCCGCGTTCCGCCAGAAGATCGAGCAGAGCAACCAGAAGATCCGAGACATTTCGAGCAAGATCGCGACGTCCACCGATCCGGAAGTCGTTGCCGAAATCGGTAAGTTCACCCCACTGTTCGAACAGCGTGCGCCGCTGTCCGCCCAGTTGCTCGATCTGACCACCCTCAACACGACGGAGTCCAACGAGCAGGCCGCGAAGCTCAGCATGGGTAAGGCGCTGGAGATCAGCTACGCCATCTATGGCGTGCTCGACGACATGGCCAATACCGTCACGACAAAGCTCAATTCGGCCGACGAGGAAGCCAGCGCCCAGTACATGGCCTCCCGCAACCTGCTGTTCGGCCTCATCGGCTTCGTTTCGGTGTTCTCCCTGCTCGTCGCCGTGTGGATGTCGGTGTCGATCAGCCGCAGCCTGCGCAACGCCGGAAACGTCATGGGCCGGGTTGCCGACGGCGACCTGACTTGGAAGGCAGGCAAGCTGCCGAAGGACGAAATCGGCGACATGCTCGGTCTCGTGGACACCATGGTGGAGCGTCTTCGGTCTGTTGTCGCGGATGCTCTCGTTGCCTCCGACAACGTGTCGGCCGGCAGCCAGCAGCTGTCGTCGGCCTCCGAGCA
>NZ_AUHB01000037.1 GCF_000422965.1 Pleomorphomonas oryzae DSM 16300 | reverse complement strand
TGGACGGTTCGATTAACCGGGTTTTCTGGACGGCTACGGGATCGTAGGAGCCGCCTCGGCGCAGTATCCTGACGGCTCGGCTTTGGGAACAGCCGCTTTGCTGGGGGGCTTATCTCCGTGGACCTTCGGCCTACGCCGCCGCGCTCCGCTCCAAACAGATCAGCCGTTTGATGTTGTAGACGAGGTTGGCGAGACCGATCTTGGTCGTCGCCCTGGCGATACCAATGGTCCGGATGAACAAACCCATCCGGGCCTTCTGTTCGGCAAAGACGTGCTCGACGTGGGAGCGCACCTTGGATTTGAGATTGTTGGCCCGGCGCGTCGCCTCGTTCATCGGCTTGCCCTTGGGCTTTTTGCGATGGACGCGGCTGACAAAGCCATTGACCTCCATGAACGCCTCGTTGGCCTTCGAGCGATAGGCCGTGTCGGCCCAGACCTTCCGTGAGGTATTCGTCTTGTCGAGCAGGTCATCGCGCAGCACGGCGCCTTCGTACAGGGCTGCGTCGGTCGCCCGCCATTTGCGAATGAAGCCAAAGCCGGCGTCGATCGACACATGGTTCTGATAGCCGTAGGTCGGGATGGCGATGTCGACCGGCGGCTTGGTGCCATCCGGCTTTTCCTTGGCTTTCTTGAACTTTACCGTCCAGCGGGCATCCCGGTCCTTGTGGCGGAGTTTAGCCGGCCGCTTCTTCCAATCCTCAGGGACGCGACCCGCCTTGACCGTCTTCCGCTCTTCGTCAGTCATGCGCTGCTTGGGCGCCGATACAAGCGTGGCGTCGACGATCTGCCCGGACATGGCAATGTAGCCGGAGGCGCGCAGCGCCGCATCGAAGCGATCGAACAACGGCTTGATTGCATCTGCCCGCGTCAGTTTCTCCCTGAACAACCAGATCGTCCGCGCATCCGGCACCCGGTCCGACAGCGTCAGCCCGAGGAACCTCATGAACGACAGACGGTCGTTGATCAGAAACTCGGCCCGCTCGTCAGAGAGGTTGTTGGCCGCCTGGATCACCAGGATCTTGAACATCATCACCGGATCGAACGGAGGCCGACCGCCTTGCGGGCCGTTGGTGTAATCAAGGGCCGTCAACAGATCGGCTCGGAATATCTCGAAGTCGACGGTCTTGCCAAATGCCTCCAACTGGTCACCGAGGTCGCTCAGCCGCTTCAGCCGGTCATCGAAGTCAAAAAAGCCAGGCAGTCCAGACATCGCCAGAGCCCTCCGCCACAAGGCAAAGGGAATCATAAAACCACTGATTTGGCGAGGTTTTTAGAAGCGTCCA
>NZ_AUHB01000036.1 GCF_000422965.1 Pleomorphomonas oryzae DSM 16300 | reverse complement strand
ACCGAAAATGGTGTCGACGCCCTGATCGATCAGCGCCTGGATGACCATTTCCGCGCCTGTCATCTGCCGTGTCATCGCCTGTTACCTCAAGCTCTTATCCCAGGAAAAATCGGGCAACAAAAAAGGCCCCGTGAGGGACCCGATTTCCGCGCACCATGTGTCATCGGCAGCTCTCAGTAAGAGACCTCCGCCACGGTGCGCCAATGAACTACTACGGACAAGGAATGCATAGCGTCCCCTGGTTCAATCGCCGGGATCATCCCGGAATGGCCGGCCAACGACCGGCGGCCAACGGGGAAAAAAGGGCTCGAGGCTAAGCGCCAAGAGCCGCGGAAGCAGACCGCCACCTAGCTTCGCCGCGGCGGCGGTCCTGAGCCTCAGATGCCGGTCTTGCCGCGAGCGAGCGCCGCAAGGCCGGTGCGGGCGAGCTCGACGAGGCCGCACTCCTTCATGAGGCCGACGAAGCGGTCGATGTCGGCCGGCGCACCGGTCATCTCAAACACGTAAGAGTCGAGCGTGGCATCGACGATGCGGGCGTTGAAGGCCTGCGCCAGACGCAGCGCCTCGTCGCGCATCTCGCCCTTGCCGGCCACCTTGACCAAGGCCAGCTCGCGCTCCAGCGCATCGCCGGCCCAGGTAAGGTTGATCACCTTGTGCACCGGCACCAGGCGGCCGAGCTGGTGCATGATCTGAGAGATGACCGGCGGTCGGCCCGTCGTCACGATGGTGATGCGCGACTGGTGGTTCGAATGCTCGATCTCGGAGACGGTGAGGCTCTCGATGTTGTAGCCACGGCCCGAGAACAGGCCGACGACGCGGGCGAGAACGCCGGGCTCGTTGTCGACCAGCACCGACAGCGTATGGCTGCGCTCGGTGGCGGGGAACTCTTCCTCTAGGAAGTAGGCGGACTGGGACTGACCTGCGACGATCATCATGATGTCAATTCCGATACAGCGTTGCGTGGGGATGCGAGGGGTTGCTTCAGCAGCCGCGCCTCACACCAGAACCTTGCCGGCGGTGCCGATGGCCGTCTCGATTTCCTCGTCGGAAACGTCGGTGCCCAGCAGCATCTCGTTATGCGCCTTGCCCGAGGGGATCATCGGGAAGCAGTTGGCGAGGCTGACGACGTGGCAGTCGAACAGCACGGGGCGATCGATGCGGATCATCTCCTCGATGGCATCGTCGAGTTCCGACGGCTTGGAGCAGCGGATGCCCACCGCGCCATAGGCCTCGGCCAGACGCACGAAGTCGGGTTGCGAGTCGACGTAGGAATGGCTGAGCCGATTGCCGTGCAACAGCTGCTGCCACTGGCGCACCATGCCCATGTACTGGTTGTTCAGGATAAAGGCCTTGACCGGCGCATTGTGCTGCACCGCCGTCGACAGCTCCTGAATGTTCATCTGGATCGAGGCATCACCGGCGATGTCGATCACCAGCGAACCCGGGTGGGCGAGCTGGGTACCGATGGCCGCCGGCAGTCCATAGCCCATGGTGCCGAGACCGCCCGACGT
>NZ_AUHB01000034.1 GCF_000422965.1 Pleomorphomonas oryzae DSM 16300 | reverse complement strand
GCGTGGCTAAGTTCTCTAGGAATTATCCAGTTATGAGTTTGTTTCCGGCGTTGGTTTTGTCCTTAGGGGAGGGTGATGCCAGGCATCGGCGCGGAGCTGGTCGTCTGGCGTAGCGCCAGAGCCTGACGCAGTGGGAATGTCACCGCAACCTGCCGGGGGGCGCGCCAACCAATCTGGAATGCGAACTAGTGGAACCGCCCTCCAGGTCGCCAGCGTGGCCTTCGTTTGGGTGAGCGAGGAGATGGCGCTCGTTGAGCAACTTGGCTCAGAGCTTGCCGTAAAGCTCTCGTTGAGACCGTTGTCGGTCGGCTTGCCCGGAACAATGTAGTGCCATTCGACGCTAGCAATTTCTGGCCAAGCTAGGATGGCATTGCTGGTAAACTCGATGTGGTTGTCAGAGACGATTATCTTCGGCTTGCCACGTTCGGCGATTCGATCAGCCGCGAGCCATCAAGACACCCCATAGTAAGGTGTCTGCCAACAGTGTCGAGCATTCCCGCGTGTAGTCATCGACGATCGTGAGGATGCGGAAGCGTTATCCGCCGATGAGCTGATCGGAGACAAGATCGAGGCTTTAGCATTCGTTGGGACGAAGCGGCAACAATGTCGGCGCCCGTGTGCCGATCGTCGTCCGCTTGCGTCCGCCACGCCGCCGCACCGTCAGCTTCTCCTCCAATAAAGGCGGAACAGCTTCTTGTGGTTGCCCCTCATAACCTTCCCGACACAGCCTGCGGCAGAAGCGACGCCGCTCGCGGGAAAGTGTGATCATGCGCTCTCGAATATCGTCAGTGAGCTCCAGCCTTTCGCTCGGAGCGCGCTACCACTTCTTTACCAGAAGATCCTTCACGGCGACATTGTCAAGCACGGCTTCGGCCAACATCCGCTTCAGCTTGGCGTTCTCGTCCTCAAGGCACCCTCACAACCGTTTATCCTCGCTAACTTCCCTGCCGCCCTTCTTGGCCCCTTCCATTTGTAGATGCTGGCGTCGCCGACATCGTGCTTGCAGCGACTTGGCGGACACCCTCGGCCTTGTGGGCGGGCAGATTGTCCATCACCACGACGTCGCCGGGCGACAGGGTCGGGACAAGCACCTGCTCGACATAGGCTCGGAAGGCAGCGCCATTCATGGCGCCGTCGAGAACCAGCGGCGCCGTCATGCCGTTAAGGCGCAGGGCACCGACAAAAGTAGTGGTCTTCCAATGACCATGGGGAATGGCCGCCCGACAGCGCTCACCGCGCAGAGACCGCCCCCGAAGGCGAGCCATCTTCGTCAACAATCCAGTTTCGTCGATAAAGACCAAACGTGTGGGATCAAGGTCTGGTCGGCCGTCGAACCACGCTTGGCGACGCCTCAGGAGATCTTCTCGCTCCTGCTCCAGTGCATGTACGGTCTTTTTTTGAACGTCCAGCCACGACGGTCGAGCCAATTGCTCAAGGCACTGCGACCAATCCGGAGGCCGACCTCATCAGCAAGACGAACCACCATCTCATTGAGCGTGATGTCCTTTTGCGCGTCGATCATCTCGACCACGAAGGTTTCATGTGCGTCGAGACGAGAGCCTCGTCGCCAGCCCTGAGCTCGTGCCGAACGCTCGCCCAGCTTCGCCCGGCCGATCCCGTGGATCGCAGTTG
>NZ_AUHB01000033.1 GCF_000422965.1 Pleomorphomonas oryzae DSM 16300 | reverse complement strand
CTGTTCCCAAAGCCGAGCCGTCAGGATACTGCGCCGAGGCGGCTCCTACGATCCCGTAGCCGTCCAGAAAACCCGGTTAATCGAACCGTCCAGCTGTGCTCGCATAATAGTTAAAAACGCATCAGAGCTCTCATTTTTGGTAATGTTTGGTGGGCAATGCTTCGTTACGATTACTTTTATTACAACACGCATGATTGCGTTAGTTGCCCATTAACATTTCTCGAAATATTGGCGGAATACAGGAAAACAAGGGGAAGTATGTTGAACAAACAAAATAACAATGGGCGCGAACCGAAGCAAAAGAAAAAACCGCGTCTGTTGAAAAATACACTATGGTATTTTGGTGGGTTATCCCTTCCAATTATCGTAGCGGTAGTGACGATTCCTATGGTAATACGCGGTATCGGCGCAGATAGGTACGGTTTACTAGGAATTATATGGATGCTTGTTGGATATTTTAGTCTTTTCGACATGGGCATCGGCAGGGCACTCACAAAATTTACAGCCGAGATGATTGCTAGTGGTGAGAACTCTGAATTACCAAACCTAATCTGGAGTGCCTTGTGGCTGGTCGGAGGCTTCGGCATACTTGGTATGATAATAGGTATATCGGCCTCCTATCCATTATCAACATATCTATTAAACGTCCCTAATCACCTTCAGCGTGAAGGAATTATAAGTCTATCTTTAGCGTCCATAAGCATACCATTTGTCATAGTTACCGCGATATGTATCGGAATACTGGAGGCCTATCAAAAATTCTCGAGTATAGCACTAGTTAGAATACCACTTGGTATTATGACCTACGTAAGTCCTATTTTGAGCATGCAGTTTACTCCGTCATTAGTTGCCGCTACAAGCGTTTTGATTTTCTCCAGAATGATAGCGACTTTAATATATCTTAGCCTAGTGTTTTTGCAATCTCCTGACATGATCCGTATGAGAGGAATATCGAGGGTCTATGCTAGAAAGCTTATATTGTATGGAGGTTGGATAACGGTATCAAATATAGTGAGTCCGGTAATGATATACATGGATAGATTATTTATCGGATCAATGCTAACTTTGACAGCTGTCACATACTATTCAGCTCCGTTCGGAATGTTATCGAATTTGCAGATATTGCAACAGTCGGTAACAGGGACTTTTTTCCCGGCGTTGGCTTCAGCATTAGCAGTAGACCGTATCGAATTTCGGATACTATATAATCGTATGGCTGATAGCCTATTTCTCCTCATGTTTCCTATTTCCGCGACCGCCTTCTTGTTTGCGCCAGAGCTGTTAAGGTTTTGGCTTGGCGAAGAGTTTAGCAATGCGGCAAGCACCCCTATGAGATGGCTGGCTTTCGGGTGGATGATTAGCGTAATCGCAAACGCAACCTATTCCGTATTGCAATGTGCCGGGCGACCAGATCTAACGGCAAAGGTACATCTATTCCTTATATTACCATATGTGTTTGGCTTATTCTATTTAACTAAAACGGCAGGAATTACTGGAACGGCGTTGGCGTGGGTCCTAAGAATTATGATTCAGGTAATTATTCTCAATATTGTTACTGAGAAGAGTATTAGAATTTTGGCTCGGGAGATCAGGATAGGATATATTAAATTGGGTTTATGTATCACGTTCGCCGGCGCGGGGTTTTTCGCCGGCAATCTCCAGAATAGAGCAATTTTGTATGGCGTCGCCCTCATATGTTGGGCGACTATTTCCGCAAGAAAATACTTGACTTGGAACAATGTCAAACTAAAGGAGAATTAATTATAAATGTATGATGGTCGCACAACGTGATGAGAAGGAACGAAATAGAACGAATCTAACGTCGCCTCTTGCCCTAGAGCACATCCATCGATCGATGAATCAAATGTGAAGTGACGGTTGGCGTCGATTCTGATTCAAAGTTCTCCTCACAGGCGGGGCACGATGG
>NZ_AUHB01000032.1 GCF_000422965.1 Pleomorphomonas oryzae DSM 16300 | reverse complement strand
GGATGGACAGGGATAATGAGAGCGATAAAGCCGATCGAGCTATTAGTACCGGTAAGCTTCACGCATTGCTGCGCTTCCACACCCGGCCTATCAACGTGGTGGTCTACCACGGCTCTGATAGGGAGCACTGGTTTTGAGGTTCGTTTCCCGCTTAGATGCCTTCAGCGGTTATCGAGTCCATACTTAGCTACCCTGCAATGCGGCTGGCGCCACAACAGGTCCACCAGAGGTATGTCCATCCCGGTCCTCTCGTACTAGGGACAGATCCTCTCAATACTCCTACACCCACGGCAGATAGGGACCGAACTGTCTCACGACGTTCTGAACCCAACTCACGTACCACTTTAATCGGCGAACAGCCGAACCCTTGGGACCTTCTCCAGCCCCAGGATGTGATGAGTCGACATCGAGGTGCCAAACGATGCCGTCGATATGGACTCTTGGGCATCATCAGCCTGTTATCCCCGGCGTACCTTTTATCCGTTGAGCGATGGCCCGTCCACGAGGGACCACCGGATCACTATGGCCGTCTTTCGACTCTGCTCGACGTGTCAGTCTCGCAGTCAGGCAGGCTTATGCCATTGCACTCGTCGACCGATTTCCGACCGGTCTGAGCCTACCTTCGCGCGCCTCCGTTACTCTTTGGGAGGCGACCGCCCCAGTCAAACTACCCACCACACACTGTCCCGGACCCGGATGACGGGCCGCGGTTAGACAGTCATGACGATAAGGGTGGTATTTCAAGGATGGCTCCATCTGAGCTGGCGCCCAAACTTCATAGCCTACCACCTATCCTACACATGCCGACACGAATGCCAGTGTGAAGCTATAGTAAAGGTGCACGGGGTCTTTCCGTCTGACCGCAGGAACCCCGCATCTTCACGGGGAATTCAATTTCACTGAGCCTGTGCTGGAGACAGCGGGGAAGTCGTTACGCCATTCGTGCAGGTCGGAACTTACCCGACAAGGAATTTCGCTACCTTAGGACCGTTATAGTTACGGCCGCCGTTTACCGGGGCTTCAATTCGGAGCTTGCACCCCTCCTCTTAACCTTCCGGCACCGGGCAGGCGTCAGACCCTATACGTCGCCTTATGGCTTCGCAGAGCCCTGTGTTTTTGTTAAACAGTCGCCACCCCCTAGTCTGTGCCCCCCGATAACGGTTGCCCATTACCGGGGCCTCCTTCTCCCGAAGTTACGGAGGCAATTTGCCGAGTTCCTTCAGCACAATTCGCTCAACGCCTTGGTATACTCTACCAGTCCACCTGTGTCGGTTTGGGGTACGGTCTGATGCAGGGGCTATTTCCTGGAACGCTGAGACAGCAAGGCCAATCCGATAAGGCCTTACAGTCCTTCACATCCGTCACCACCTGCTGGCTGAGGAATATTTACCTCATTCCCATCGACTACGCCTTTCGGCCTCGCCTTAGGGACCGGCTAACCCTGCGAAGACTAGCTTTACGCAGGAACCCTTGGACTTTCGGCGAGGGTGCTTCTCACACCCTTAGCGTTACTCATGTCAGCATTCTCACTTCCGATACCTCCAGAGGTGGTCGCCCATCCTCCTTCGCAGGCCTACGGAACGCTCCGCTACCGCTTGCACAAGTGCAAACCCATAGTTTCGGTGCACGGCTTGAGCCCCGTTACATTGTCCGCGCAGGAACCCTTGACTAGACCAGTGAGCTGTTACGCTTTCTTTAAATGATGGCTGCTTCTAAGCCAACATCCTGGTTGTTTTGGGATTCCCACATCGTTTCACACTTAGCCGTGACTTCGGGACCTTAACTGATGGTCAGGGTTGTTTCCCTTTTCACGACGGACGTTAGCACCCGCCGTGTGTCTGCCGGATAGTACTCTCGGGTATTCGGAGTTTGCTTAAGATCGGTAAGTCTGTAGGACCCCCTTGCCTATGCAGTGCTCTACCCCCCGAGGTATTCGTCCGACGCTCTACCTAAATAGATTTCGCGGAGAACCAGCTATTTCGAGGTTTGATTGGCCTTTCACCCCTAGTCACAAGTCATCCCCGACTTTTTCAACAGGCGTGGGTTCGGTCCTCCAGTGCGTGTTACCGCACCTTCAACCTGCTCATGACTAGATCACCTCGTTTCGGGTCTAATCCGTCGAACTGAACGCCCTGTTCAGACTCGCTTTCGCTGCGCCTACACCTAACGGCTTAAGCTCGCTCGACAGACTAAGTCGCTGACCCATTATACAAAAGGTACGCCGTCAGCATT
>NZ_AUHB01000031.1 GCF_000422965.1 Pleomorphomonas oryzae DSM 16300 | reverse complement strand
GACAAAGGCGCCCTGACCGCTCTGGGTTACGCCTATAATTCGGGAACCGGCGTCGCTAAAAACCCAGCTAAAGCTGTTCAATTATTTGCCAGGGGTTTAAACGCAGGAGACAAGAACGCTTTAATTGGATTGGGTTATGCATATTCTAGCGGAAACGGCGTTAAGAAAAACCGTGGCAAGGCAGCCTATTACTTTGAAATGGCCGCGAGTAACCAGATAGCGGCTGGGTACATAGGACTTGGGTATACGGATAAGAACCGTCTGGTTAAGTTAATTCAGACATCCCTCTCTAGAGATGGAACATATCAAGGCCCAATCGACGGTCTACTAACTAAGAACACAATCAGATCGATAAATAAATTCTGCAAGGAGAAGTCAATAATTGACGTCTGCAAAGCAGGTCCCTTATCCAACTCAGCGATTCAAGGGTATAGCGTGCTGCTGCCTCCGAGATAGGATCTGCGAGCTGTGGTTTGTTTTAATATGAACTATTGGGTCCATCGCGACCTTGCGCCCAGGAATGCTATTGTTCTAAACTAGAATCCGTCGAGGGAAGATGGGACATGTGAAACAGTGGACTCAGTGAGCAGCGGATCATTGGGGTTATCAACCAGAGATGCCCACCTCTCTCTTGGCGAGGCCAGCGATACCGGGCTAGATTTATCTTTAGCACGTATATCAGCATCAAGAGACTCTGCCGGCATGCGCGGCTTGGGTAGGGTGGCTGTTTGCCTCGCGGCCATCGGCGATAGTTGATCTACTGTCCAGCATGAGAGGAGGCGAGGCGGCACAATTTTGCAGCATCAGCACCGGAATGGTTGGGTGGTGCTTCAATGACGGGGCACAACAGCCCTAGCAACAGCATGTCTGGCTCAAAGCCGATTCTGAACGAACGCCGACAAACGGTACTCCACTGAGCGTGGTGCTTCGAGGGCTCGCCCCAGCAGATCGAGATGATGTCTTCGCCTAGCGCCTGTTAACCTCTGTTGTCTCTCCGAAGAACGCTTCGGTGACGCCTATTCGGTGAGCGGTATGTTTGATTTCTTGAAGAGCTTCAGTTGACAGAAAAATCGTCCGCATCACTCTAGCTCGAAGTCGCTTCGAAGGCCTTCAAAAGTAAGGCAGATCGGTGAAGCAGATCGTTAATGGCGCAAAGGCAGACAGAATCGGTCCGGTTAATGGCGAAGCTCCTGTCGGATAGAAAGGGCTGCAATACTTATTTCTGGCTTGCTCGAGTTTAACTTGGTCGGGACGACCCTCTACCCCTATCTCAAGCGCCTCTCCACTGAATCTACGACCAGTTGTCATCTTCGAAGCGTCCACCAAGGCAAGGTACGGTCCTTAGGACGAGAGGGGAGCCTCGCCTCTTTCACCGATCACCTTTACATCCTAAAGATCAGGACCAGACCAACCGGCGCGAGTTCACGGCTCCGCCGCTCCATTCTAAGATCCTTAGTGCGAGCCTTTAACCGCCGATGGCCGCAACGCGGTAATTTGTTTATGAGTCTATGATCTAGACAAATACGACTCTTGACCTACCCCTAACCCGTATGGCTTACTTAGGGAGTCTCAGGCAAGCACACTCTACTCTTATAGGAGTTTTCTTCTTCCGGGAGAGTGATATTTATCTAGTCTACTACTAGTTAATCTAAATCACTGATGATGTAAACCAGCATACCGAGTGAGGCTAAAATGAAATATTTGTTATCCGGGCTGATCTGCTGTACCACCCTGGTCGGGTGCCAGACTATTCCATGGCAAGAGACCGGCCCGTTAATGAAAATGGTTAATATTTCGAGCGGTCCGGAAGAGTGTATGGCGCTAGCCGATTTAAATGGAAAGTTAATATTAAACAAGGGAAAGGCTTTAGCCCTTAAATCACATGGTTGTAACGACGCTCGAGACGGCATCCTAGTTCTCCAAGCGAACTCAATTGTTATAGAGAATGCGGGCGTGCGCGCCGCCCGGGTTAAGTTTTCCTGGGGTGGATGGTCCGTCTATAGGAATACGCCAACTGCTTGGAAATTTGAGTGGGTTCCACCGCAGAAATGAGCGCTCTTAGGTGTACCCCCAGTTCACTCTAAATTTGGGGAGGGTCTCGGGTTAATGAAGCGCCATCCATTCTAGGATAGCTGGAGTCGCAGACTCCAATCCGTTGGCTAATTCCAGTGAGGGCCGCTCAGGGACATCCGTAAACGCGATCGGTATTGGATGCCGATCGCGTTTACGAAGGTTGACCGGATTGTAGTCCTTGCGCAATCCCTCCCTTTTCACTGGATGTTATTAAGGCTCACGAGCCAATAGCGTGTTCAGGCCTTCGGCGCGGAGTTGCCCGTGGGTGTGGGCCGAATCTCCTGGTAATGATCCTGTTCTAGAAGTTTGGTCAGCATCAGATGCCCAACAGCAAAGCGAATGGTACGCTCGTAAGGGTATCGCTCAGCTTGTCGACGCAGGCCGATCATTTGGAGGTGGTGTCCCTCTAACGTCGCCTCTTACACTAGGGTCCGGACTCAATTGGCCCAGCAGATGATGGCTGCCACGATGAGGACGGCTGACAGGAAGATGTCGGCCCGCTTATCGTAGCGAATGTGGATTCTGCGGAAATCTTTGAGGCGACAGAAGAACCGTTCGATAGCGTTCCGTTGTTTGTAAACGGCAGGGTCGTAAGCGTGAGGGTTCTTGCGCGTAGGGTCGGGGCGGGATCACGGGTTGGCAGCCGTGTTCGGTCAGCCAACTGCGTAGCGACGTGGCGTCGTAGGCTCTGTCGGCGAGTAAGGCGGCGGGGGCTCCAGTGATGGCCAGCAGATCGCGTGCGCCGGTCAAGTCGTGAGCATGCCCCGGCGTCAGGATCAAGGCGAGCGGTCGCCCTTGCTCGTCGGTCAGCGCGTGAACCTTGGTGGTACGTCCGCCGGGGGATCGGCCGATAGCCTGCGCCAGCGCGCCCCCTTTTGCGCCACCGGCGGACCTGTGCGCCTTGATGTGCATGCTGTCGATCGAAGCTGTTACCCCCCGATCACACCGGTTGCCCCAGTCAACGCGTAGAAGATTTGCTCCCAGACGCCCTGCTGGCTCCAGCGGTTGAAGCGGTTGTAGATCGTCGTGTGGGGGCCGTACTCGGCTGGGCAATCGCGCCATCGCCCGCCTGTCTTGAGCATGTGCATGATGCCCGAGATCACCCGACGATCGTCAACACGGTGCGCCCCGCGCCGCCCTGTCGGCAGCAGCGGTTCGATCGACGCCCAACTCGCGTCGTCCAGCCAGTAGAGGTGCTTGCTCATCCATGCGGTCTCCTCAAAGACCCTTGAATCAGCAACCACACCCCGACGCCACACCTAATTGAGTACCGACCCTAGAGCACATCCATCGATCGATGAATCAAATGTGAAGTGACGGTTGGCGTCGATTCTGATTCAAAGTTCTCCTCACAGGCGGGGCACGATGG
>NZ_AUHB01000030.1 GCF_000422965.1 Pleomorphomonas oryzae DSM 16300 | reverse complement strand
CCTCCCATCCGTGCCACGATTGCCCGCTTGTCCTCATCGGATATCGCGTAGCCGATGCCCCAGATGGTCTTGATCTGGATTTGAAATTTGTTGAGCTTCGCTCGGATTTTGCAGACGAAAACGTCGATGATCTTCGGCTCCGCATCCGGTGAGACGGCCGAATGAAGGTGCGGCTTGGTGCAGGCCGTAGACTGCATGAGGCATTGCAATATCTTCGCCTCACCGAGCGTTAATCCGAGTTCGGTTTTGCAGGCCGTCAGGAACGATGGATGGTTTTGGATTTCGATCGGGCTCGTTGTCGGGGCCCGAACGCGGGAGCCGGCCGGCCAATCAGCGGCAGGCATATCGGCGATCATTCCGGCTTCCATAGCCTGACGAACGATGTCATGGGCGCTGTCATAGGGGATTTTGAATGTCCGGCTCAAAGCGCCGATCGGCACGCCCTCATCAGCGAGGCGGACGATGGAGTTTCCGACGAAAGTTCCGCGTAGGGGGTGGTTCATGACCGGTGCCCCCGAACCGCGGTTTCGATCTCATCGACCCACTGCATGGACATGGCGACGAATTCGGCGCGTCGGTGCGGCGGCATGTGCTCGCCAAGATGGCGGCCGAACATTCCGGCCAAGATCACCGCAGCCATGCTGGCGCGCCGCTCTTCAGACACGGCGAACGGTGTCGGCGGAGGCGTTTCTACCGGCGGCAACGTGGCGAACGTGGACACGCTATCGGCAAGCCCTATGCCCTTTCGCGGTATCCAGTTCTCGGATTTTCCGAACAGGCGAACGCAGCTCTTGCACGGGTCGTCAGGCGCAAACATGTTGTGCTCACACGTGCTGCATGACTTCATAGGCTGCGGCTCTGGGGCTATCTCGGTTGATGCTTCTACCGGGTCCCATCCGATATATTTCGCGCCACCGAAGCGCATTGCCTCTGTCTTGCACGGTACGCAGTGCGAGCCGGCGTTGATGTCTCCGTCATGACGGCATGTGCTGCATGCTTTGATTTGACCGATCATTTCTTTCCTGCCTCCGCAAGCGTCGCGTCGGCGAGGTCTAGCGCTTCGTCTATCGTGAAGGAGCCGATGCGGCCGCCGTCGCGTGACACGCTGTACTTGGTGGAAAGCTCCAAGAGGCAGTAGGGCCGGATAGCTTCCAGCACGCCGGCCACCGCCTTCAGGGCGAACATGGTCTTGTCGTCAGTCGTGGGTGCTGTAGTCATTCCTCGTCCCCCTCATCATTCAGGAACTCGGTTCCGGTCCGGCCATTGAGGTATTGGAGCCAGCGGCAATACGGGGCGTATCCATGGGCGAGGGCGTAAACCGCGTCTTGCTCACTCATGCCGGCAGGGCAGGCCATGAATGCCTCCACGAACGCGGCTTCGTCGGCGATACCCTGGCGCGTCAGCTTGTGTTGCGTGTCCTCGGTGAGGCTTGACCACGGGATATTCGGCCGGCCGCGCTGGGGCTCCGGCTTCTCTACCTTGTGGTGTTCGACGGGCTGCATGGCGGCGGCGCGGGCTTCTTCGCCGCCCTCCTTCCACGTCTTGTAATTCTCCTTACCCTCGGCTGCGCAGTAGTCGGCACAATACCGGGCCGTGCCCTGCCATAGAGACCGGCGGAACGCCTTCGCCTCGGCAATTGTCCTCGGGTTGATGCCTTCCAGCTGCAACGCCTCGCGGATGTCGTCGTTGGAAAAGATGCCGTTCCACTCGTAGGCGAAGCGCTCGAATTCGGAGAGCTTGTCGAAGAAGAACACGACCTCCGCTATGGCGGGCTTCAGGACGATGTTCTCCACGTCGAAGAACATGCGAAACCCCTCTCCGCGCGGGTCTTTATTGCCGACCTTCGCCGTGGTCGCGGTGATGGGTGACCCCGTCTCGTCCTTCCAGCGCTTGAAAGCCTTGGTGGCGTTGACGCGCTGTCCATTGGTCTCGAACCACATGGACGTTCGCGGCCTGACGTTGGTGAAATCGTAAATCGTCGAGCTAGCCGGCTTGACGAAATAGTCGTCGAGTTCTGCCATTTCCGCCTTTTTCCCTTGTAATGCGATAAACGCAACATTAGCAGCAACAGCCCGCGTGTGCAATGCGTTAAACCCAACGTTAGTCACAGATATAAGTGGGCGATCACCCGCTCAAACATCCCTTAATCGGTACTTGTTGCCTACTGATATCGATGGAAACGACGCGGAAACTGAGGCATGAGTAAGCAATCCTCACTCCATCATTTTATAAAATACCAATAATTTCAGTATATTAAATATTTTAAAAACCGATCTGGAGACTTCCAAACATTTTTATTTTCTGGAGTTGTTGTGGTGAAATGGTCGTTTCGGAAATTTTATTTTTTCAACCGCAACACATGAACCGTTTCAAGCGGTGAAGCATGATCCTGAAAACCCCGGATGCGATACCGTTGCGCAAATCGCATTGGAGGGCTTTAAAGTGGCTGAGTTGACGGCAAAACAGCGCCGTTTCTGCGAAGAGTATCTGATTGATTTGAACGCGACGAAGGCAGCTGAGAGAGCGGGGTACAGCAAGGAAACGGCCTATTCGATCGGCCACGAGCTATTGAAGAAACCTGAAATCATTGCTGAAATCACCCGTTTACAAGCTGAGCGTTCGAAAAGAACTGGTATCAACGCTGATTGGCTGCTCGCTCGTCTTGCCGATGAGGCTATGGCCGATGTAGCTGACCTTTACACGGACGGCGGAGAACTTAGGCCGGTCAGCGAATGGCCGATGATCTGGCGTCAAGGCCTCGTGCAAGGCATCGACGTTGAAGAGCTGTTTGATGGTCGCGGCAAGGATCGCGAGCAAATCGGCGTGGTTCGCAAGATCAAGCTATCAGACCGCGTCCGCCGGCTTGAGCTGATCGGCCGCCATATCGGCGTGAAGGCATTCGAGGACACCGTCAACGTGAAGGGCCTTGAGGGGTTGGGCGATCGGCTATCTCGGGCGCTTAAGCGCGTCGATGAGGAAGAGGGCGGGGAGTGATCGTCACGTTTTCCCTAGCGATGATCGCCGGGTTTCTGTTTGGGCGGCTGCTCGAACGCGAGACGAAGGACAAGGACTGATGACAAAGATGTTTGTCGAGAGAACGCGCTACGCCTTCAGGGCTTTCTGTTGGACTGGCACACTCGTGGTTTCTCCTGAATGGGTGTCGAAGCACTATTCGGACGGCCGGATGACGCTTGAACCTGCATTCGGTGGCCTGTGGTCGGCGAACATCACGACGCCAATCGGGTGGATGCGAGCCAATCGCGGAGACTGGATCGTTGAACGGCCGAGCGGAGAGCTTGTCGTCTACAACGATCACGACTTCAACGCCAACTTCGAACCGGCCGAATGAGCGTCGAACCGCTGCGGCTGCAATGCTCCGTTCCGTTCTGCCGACACACCAGAGGGCAGCGGAAAGGGGAGCCGCCGATAGCCGAGGGCGAGCGCTGGCTATGCGGCGAGCACTGGAAGACGGTCCCAGCCGAAAGCCGCCGCGCGCTCAGAAATATCCAGCGCGCCTATCGGAAGCGGTTTGGGGAAAACGGCTGG
>NZ_AUHB01000029.1 GCF_000422965.1 Pleomorphomonas oryzae DSM 16300 | reverse complement strand
CCCCTTGGGCTTGTCGTTCGGGAACAACAGATGGGCGGCTTCCATGCCCCCGCCGTCTCCGTTTCCACCGTTCCCCGGCTGGTCGTCGGCGACTGCCGCGCCAATACGGGCCATGAACCTGATTACCTCCGGATGGTTTCCACCACCTGAGGTCACCAGAAACGCGTTGAGTTCGGGGGTTCCGAACTGTGCGAGCGCGCGCTGTGCGGTTTCGACGGAGGCGTTCCACTTCTCGCCGCCGATCTCCGGGTCTTTCTTGGCCGTCTCAACCCAACTGGTGTTGAGCTTGGTCCAATCGGCTGCTTCGGCAGCAGCGCCGGTTTTCATATGCTCGGCAAGCTGGTTGGCGAGCTTCTGAGCCTGACCCTGTGTCAAGCCGATGTCCTTCATGATCGGCGACATGGCCTCGGTAAGCTTGGCGTCAAGCTCGATGCCTTCAGGCATCGTGAACTCATACTTGCCGTCGTCGGGAACCCTGTTGATCGGGTTCGCCGGGTCCTTCAGGTCATGTTCGGCCTTGGCCTTGGCGTTGTCGTCGGCCGACTTGGCTGGGTCGTTGACGTACGGCTTCCACGCCTCAGGCTGGCCCTCTGTCGGCTTGGCGGCATCTGGCTTGGCAGTGTCGGTGAGCAGGCTTCCCGCCGCGCCATCGGCGGCCGGCTTGCCAGCTTCGGCCGATGGCTGACCGCCAGCGGGGGCTCCTGCTCCCGCCGTTGCCGAGCCATCACCGCCACCCGAGCCGCCGCCATCCTCCGGGGCAAACACAGCACCAGCGGGCCACACGCGAACGCCGGCCATCAGCTTATCAAGCATAGTCGTCTTCCTCTCTTCCTTCGGATTTACGCGAGCGCGCCTCCTTGGCGGCCCTGTTCAATTCGCGCTGTTGTGCACGATCGAGGAGCATTCGCGGGTATGCGGTCGAGTCGATGCTGTCGATCTTGGAAAGCAGCTCAAGGGCTACCGAATGACGCCCCAACTGGTACCGTTCCGCCGCCTCGTCCGAGCTGAACGAATTGACGTAGAGCCCTGTTCGTCCGAGCAGCCAGAACAGGACGAGGTTGAAGTCCGGCTGACCTAACAGCCGGCGAAACGCGCCCGTGGTATCGGCAGCGTCGAGTTCCGCGATTTTCTTGCGCTCTTCCTCTTCGGCTAGCTGCGCCTCGTAGTCGTCAATCATCCGGCGATCCCCAGCCTTGAAACAACGTCCTGTGCCGCTGGATTATTCATGGCATCAGCTGCGACCTGTACGGCCTGAGAGCCGGCAGAGATTGCAGGGGCAACCTTATTTGCCATTTCGGCTTGTGCCTGCTGCTGCTGTGCCTGTGCCCGTGAGTCCCTGATGGCCTTGACCTTCTCACCACTGACGATGATCGCGGCCGGTGCCCCGACCATCTCGCCGTAGGTGTCGACGATCTGGTCACCGTCGATCTTGTCCACGACCTCCGGCTTGATGGACGCTACCTGACCGACGAGGCCGATAAGCCTCTCGACAGAGCCGGTCGCGACGGCCTTCTGAGCCTGGGCAAGCGTCGAGATGTATTCGACAGACATGCTCACGGCCTGAAGTTCTGGCGGCGGCGGCGGGAACATCTTGCGCTTCACGCCGATCTGAAAAGCCAGTTCAATCACCGGTTCAAGCTGCGCGGTGTAGATATTTTCCAGCACCGGACCGAGTTGCAGGAGCTTTTCTTCCTTTCGCTCGGAAATCTCCAGCACGTTGCGGGGCTGAACGCCCTCCATGTTCTGGAGCATCATGAACAGGTCGGCGAAAAATCCTGTATCTATACGGCGGCGCGTCTCGTTTATCTCAGCCATAAGCTCACTTATGCGGAGATTGACCTGCATAGCCGGCTGCAAACCGCCGCCGTTCGGGTCATCAACGAACGTTATCGCACCGGGAAGCAACGAAACCGGGTTGTTCTGTAGAGATGTTGGACCCTTCATCGGCGGGCGGACCATCTTGGCAATGGCTTCCAGCTTGTCGCGCGCCATGGCCTGTAGGGACTTCACGTCGCCGATAGCATCCATGGCCGGGGACTGCGCATAGGCATCGTCCGCGACCATCTCCCACGGCGGGCAGATGATTGGATTGCTGTCAAAGCCGCTCTCTTCGAGAAGACCATCTGTCTCGCTGGCGCCATCTGCCCAATAATTCGACAGGAATGCCTTGTTCTTCTTGTTCGCCTTCGAAGCGTTGCGCAATTCTCTCGGTTCTACCGCGTGGTAGATGATGAACATATCATCATACCTGGACCGGTCGTAGCTGCTGCGAATGCTTTGAGTTACACGCGTCAACCCGAAGCGATTGACGATCTTCTCGCAAGACCAGCGAAGCTTGCGATAGAGCGTGTCGCAGACTCCCTGCTCGTTGCGGGAAATCCAGTATGTTCCGGGCAAACACTGGATCATGCGGATGGGGTGATGGTCGTCGCCTTCGACAATCAGCGCGGCCGACTGCCCGAACAGCCCAAGATCGCCGTATCCCTCATGGAACACGTTGTAGACGTTCGATCTCCCGAACATGCGCCGTTCGATGTTCTCGACATCGTCCACCCAAAGCTTAGCCGGACCCCACTCGCGGAGATCGGGGTCCGGCGTCCCAAAGCGAAACCACGGGCGAGACGGCGACGTGAGGCCGGAATGCAGCCCTGATTTCAGCGTCCGCCATGCATACGAGCCGGACGGGTCAAGGATGCGCTTACGGCTGGATGCTCGCTCGTCCAGGTTTTCCAGCCTTAGGCGCTGGGGGGCGATGAAATCGGCGAGCGTCGTCCACGTCGAATGCCAGTTATTCCGAACCGACTTCAGGCTTTCGAGGCGGCGGCGGTGATACTGGATTTGCGTTTCACTTGGAGATGGGCGCATCGGTGGCCGCTTCCTCGTCAAGGTGGATGCGGACTTGCCGCATGGCCTGCTCAAGCTGGAATGCTGCCCGTTTTGTGTGGGCGGTGACGCGGAGCTTTTCGATCTCCCGTGCGGCATCTCGAATGGCGAGTTCGGCCGGCGTCAGCAGTTCGGGATGAGCCCGGCTCATCAGGCGGTACCGCCTAGCAAAGTGGGCTTCTGCGTCGCCGCGTTCTGGAGAACGCCTTGCGCGCCAGTCAGGACGGTGTTCGTCCCGGCGCGAATTCGGTCCGTTGCCCGACGTGACGCAGCTGTCGCAATGCTGGTGTCGTCGGGCTCCTGGGCTTGCGCTGAGGCCTTGTACTGCTCAACCTTCGGCGTCTTGGCAAAACACATTGGTCACAGTCCCGCGTGAGGGTCGTATTTCTCCTGCAATACGCCATTGAGGTTTCCGCCATGCATTGCTTTTTTCGCAACAGGCTCGGCAAACGTAAGCGCCAAGGCGTCTGCCCGGTTCGGTGATGGAACGCCTCGTAGCTTCATATCCTGCTTGCTCTCCAGAAGGATTTTCCCGTCAAGACGCGGCACTGTCTCGGGAGCAATCAGCTCGTCAAATAGCGTCTGGTCGTTGGGATCGATCGCGCCGCCTTCCTTCAGCCAGCGCTTGACGGTGCCCCACATCTCAGCCCGCTTGTTGAAGTAGCCGGGGTCATTTGGCTTTCCGGAGAACCACACCAACCGCCAGCTTCGCCCCATGGTCCGCCCGGCGCTGACAATGCCCGTGCCATATCCGGCGTCGACAAACACCGCGTCTGCCTTCTCTTCGTCCTCAAAACGCGCAATGAGGTTCGCAACCTCCACGTCGTTGTCGTTGCGCGGCAGGCTCGCGAGCTTCTTGCACATGAGGCCTTGGCGCAACACGATCTCCAGCGGGTCTTCGCCAGTCCACGCCGGGTCAACGCCGATGATCTTGGGCGCGAAGTTGTATTGCTCCGGCCTGAGGTGGCGACGCTGTGCGGCCGATACGTCGGTCTCGCTGATGAACTGCATGGGGGACTGAGACGGGAACTGACCGCGAACACGGTATTTCGCAACGTCGCTATCTTCGCCGCCCGCGTCATCGACGATCGATTGCAGATATGGTTTGTTGGTGCCTTCGACGGTGCGGCTGTCGATATGCCGCGTCACCCAGCGGTGTTTGAACTTCCGGAAGCACTCACGGAAACGGCCCGTGTTGCGCGTCGGGTTTCCGAACGCTACCCAGATGATAACCGTCTCCTCATCAGTCAGCGCGCCTTCGGCGACTTCCCACACCTTATCGGCGATGGCCGAAGCCTCGTCGAACAGAAGGATGATGATCTTTCCGCGATTGTGGAGACCGGCGAATGCCTCTGTGTTGTGCTCGGACCACGTGACGAAGTCCATGCGCCAGGTATCGCCGCGCGCCGGGTCTCTCGACTTGATCGACTGCGCTTGCACGTCAAACCAATGACCGGTCAGTGACCTGCGGAACCACAGCCCGACCTCTGGTGCGGTCTTGGTTTGCATCTGCGGCCGGGTGTTGGCGGTGATGACAATCTTGCAGTCGGCGAAACAGGACATGGCCCAATTGGACAGCATGCCCATTTCGGCCGATTTGCCGATGCCGTGCCCCGATGCGACGGCGATCCGAAGCGGCGTGAACCTCTTTACTGGGTCGGCGAGGTGGTCGCGTATCTGGCGGTTGATGTCGCGTTGCCACTTCCGAGGGCCGGTCATCCCGGTAAGGTCGCCCTCTCCCCAATCATAGGCCGCGACCGTCCACCGGTCGGGGTCGTGCCGGCAGGCGGCAGCTAGCTTGATTATCTCGTCGTTCGGATCGACTGGCCTGTTCATATTCCCGCAGCCCTATCTTTTGCGATGCGCTCACACGTCAGCCAAGCCCCGTCTATGACGTGCTCAAGCTCGGCCGCCGCCGTCCGCTCTGATGATCCGGCCGGATATGTCC
>NZ_AUHB01000028.1 GCF_000422965.1 Pleomorphomonas oryzae DSM 16300 | reverse complement strand
GCATTTTGAAATTTGTCGTCAGTCAGCCTCGCCCACCACGCGAGCCGCGTACAGATATCCCCGAGCGTAACCGGAAGATCGTAGCCGCTATCATAGAGCACAATTACACGCTCGAAAGCGTCGCCGCCGTCACCGGCTACAACAAGTCATCAATCGACAAGATCGTAGCCGGGAAATCCGTTCGAGAACGGACAATTGCCGATTTCGAGGGTGCTCTAGGCCTCCCACGCGGCGGCTATGAGCTAACGCCACGGGGCCGCGCAACGCTCCGCCGACTTTTGGAGCTTCATGAGAAATATCCCGACAACAAGACGTGGGGTTTCCCGTCCAACAACCTAGGCGGCTGCAACACCTCTGCGTGCCGAAAGAACCTTGAAGCATTGGGGTTGGTCCACATCCGCCGTAGCAACGGGATCAGCCGGGGCTTCCGCTACATGCTCACTGACGCCGGCTTTACCGAGGCTCGCAAGCTGAAGGAGCGCCGGAAATGAGGACGAAGCCATTCAAAAAGCCAATCATCGCCATCGAAGGGCACCCGAACACATGGTTTTCTGGTGCCCAGATGACCCGCGATGAAGCGCGGGAGCTGTTCGACTACCGACATGATGGGCGTCTTTTTTGGCGAGACCGAGAAGGTCGCAGATCACCGGAAGCCGGTAGCGAGTTTTACCGCAAGCGGCTGGATATTGGCCCGATCTGGACCATTCAGCTCGGTAGCCGGGCGGCTGTCACCCGCTACATGCGCCGATATCTGGTGTGGAACTGGCACTTCGGGATGACGGATAGAGTGTTGCTCCCGGCCAATGAAGACACGCTGGATGATCGTATCGACAACATCATTCTCGGTGGCCTCATCTCAGAAATGGGCGAGGCAGACCAAGCGCAGATCAACCGTCTTGTTCTGGAAAAACGATCGGCCGCCGCTATCGACTTCGCCCTTGACTATTGCGGCGACGGGGACGGCGGGCCGGAGGAAGGAGCGCAATTCCTCAACGCTTGGCGTGACGGTGAATGGGGCGTCATCGCTGAGGAGTGGCCCGACTTCGATCTGACGAAAGCCGGGCTGACGCCGGAAACAATCGCCGCGCTGAAGGAGCCGCGCCCATGAACTGGATCAATCTCGTCATGTGGCTCGCCGCAGGGATCTATACCGGCAAGCTGCTCAGCGATCGCCGCGCGCTTCGGGCGCTGGTCAGCCACAAGGAAAGCGAGAACGACCGTTTGCACCACATGCTTTCATGGGCGCGAACGGCCCTTGCGCAGCATGACCACGCCATCGACGCGCACGCTGCCGCTATCAACTTCGCCATCGACCGTTGCCACTACTCACACGGTCTCATGCCGAACGATATCGCCGGTTTCCTCAATGCTTGGCGATGCGGCGAATGGGGCCGGATCGTCGAGGATTGGCCAGACTTCGACCTGACCACCGCAGGTCTCACAGCCGAGACAATCGCCGAGCTGAAGGAGGTCGGCTCGGATGGGTGATAGGTCCGCGCGACAGGAAAAAAACCCATCGCCCCCTACTCCCTAACACGGCGGCGCGGAGTCGATGAATACCGCGATCCGCGCCCCGCATTGAATGCGACGACAGCTCACAGTGAGGAACAATGACCACCAAATACATCCGCATCACTCAAGAGGGTGTCACGTTCGACCTATCCCCCGAGGCCCTGGAGGCGATCCTGAAGGAGCAGGGATTTCGCCTTATTCAGTCCGACCGGCTCCTGTTCGTAAAGTATGAATCTGGCGTCCCGTTCACTGATGTCGCGTTCCGGAAGAAGGCCGACCAAGACAAGATCGAGGCCGACAACGTCGCCGCTATCGCCGAGAACATCGGCTATCAGCTCCTCAACGTCGGCGCGATCACCATCACCCGAGAAGACAAGAAGGTGACCTTCGCCGCCCCGGCGCTTCGCCAGTGGACGGGTACGCTGGTGTTCGTGTCACCGAACGCCCGGCCGGCAGACAGCGAGGTCAACTGATCATGACCACCATTTCACCAACCATCGCCGACTTGCTGGACAGGATCGAGGAGCATTGTGCGAAGCGAGGCATAGCCGAAACAACCTTCGGCCGACACGTCGTCAACGATGGGAAATTCGTCGGGCGGCTACGCTCAGGAGCCTCGCTCACCGTCCGAATACTGGAGAAAGTGGAGAAAGAACTAGAAAATCGGTCTTTCCCGTATAAAAAACACTGAGGATCACCATGAAAAAGAAGTTCGTCGATAAGGTGTTTCGCCGCTCATCAATCGATATCATTGACAAGGCAAATGAGATCATCAGCGAGTACCAAGACCAAGGGTTCACGCTCACGCTTCGTCAGCTTTATTATCAGTTCGTCTCCCGAGACCTGATCAAGAACCAGCAAACAGAATACAAGCGCCTCGGTCAGATCGTAAGCGATGCCCGACTTGCCGGGCTGATCGACTGGAACGCTATCGAGGATCGGACGCGGTTTCTGCGCAGTCATTCTAGCTGGTCCACTCCGGCTAGCTACCTGAACGCCGCCGGGTATGCCGAAGACCTTTGGGCGTCGCAGCCCTTCTATGCAGAAGTCTGGATCGAGAAAGACGCCCTCGTTGGTGTCATCCAGCCGGTTTGCGAGGAGTTGCGCCTTCCTTACTTCGCGTGCCGTGGCTACACGTCGCAATCTGAGCTTTACGAGGCCGGCCGCCGGCTGGCGTCACGCTCGCGTGGCGGGAAGCGTGTCATTATCCTGCATCTTGGCGACCACGACCCGAGCGGCATCGACATGACTCGCGATATCACCGATCGCGTTTCCATGTTTGCCGGCTTCTCCTCCATTGACATCCGCCGGCTCGCCCTGAATTGGGAACAGGTCGAAGAGTACAGCCCGCCGCCGAACCCCGCCAAGGACACCGACAGCCGGCACGCCGCCTATGTTGAGCAGTTCGGCGATAGCTCGTGGGAGCTTGACGCGCTTGACCCGAACGTCATTTCCGATCTCATCCGCGACGAGATCGACAACGAACGCGATCAGGACGCATGGGACGAGGCCGAGCGCCAGGAGGAGGCAACGCGCGATCACCTTCAGGCCTTCGCCGATCGCTTTGACGAGCTGTCACGGTACATCGACGAAAACCCGCTTTAATGCCCCGCCCCTAGTGTTGCGATTATCGCACGAGCCATCTTGACGAGCCGTTTAAACGGTATTATGTTGTGATTATCGCAACACGAGGGGTTTGGTTATGGCTAACATCATCCGCGAAGCAATCACTTCCGCCCGCAAGAGGACAAAGGTTTTCGGCGGGTCCTGTGCCGTGTCGGTGAACAACATCGTCATCGCCTACTACAGCCAGGAAATCGGCGTCATCCGCGCGGAGCGCTGGCTAAACCTTGGCCCCATGTTCGCGCTCGGCGACCTGACTTCAGAAAATAAGGGGATGATTTTCAGCCGCCGCGCCGTTGTCCGCAACGCACGCTTCATTCGCCTCGCCGGTCGTGGCGTCGTCCGTCTCCCCCGCTGAAAGGTTCCGCCATGGCCAAGGCTTTCAAAAAGGGCGATCTCGTCACCCTGATCAACAATTGGGACGGGCGCGGCACCTTCTCTATCCAGCACGCCGTTGTGTACTCATGCGGCGCTAAGCGGATGGTCCTCACCGACGAGCAGACAGGCGAGGAGATCGGCCGCAATTTTCAGCCGGTTGTCGGCCGTGGCTGGGCTCTGGAGCACGTGTTCCCCCGCATGGCGGAAGAGAACGCCCGCGCCATCGCTCTGGAGCTTGGCGCATCGGTTGTCATGACCGAAGCCGTCCGCATCCAGTCCAACCGTGATCGCTTCCCGGACTCGTATTCGGCCGAGTACACCGCCGGGCAGCTTGCCCGGCTCCACGAGCCCCGCGCCGCCTTCATGTCTGAGCTTGTCGCGGAAATAAGAGCCAAGCTCAATGCCTGACAACCCGGCCGGCTTCGACCGCCCCCCTTCACCGCGCGCCGGAGCGTCCGACGCGTCGCCAAGGAGGATGATGATGGCAAAATCGAAGCGCACGCTTTCAGAACGTATCGCCGATGCCGACGACAGAGGCGGCCGCTACCTTGCAGACGCTAACGAGGCAGTAGAGCGAGGGAATCGGCAGAAGGCGGAAAAGCTCTACGAAAAAGGTCAGTACTGGCTTGACCTATCAAACAAGCTTCGTGGGTGCGGCGAATGACGCCCCGGCGCGCCGGCCGCGATCGGCCGGCGACCCCGAGCGCCAATGCTCGAATGGAGTTATCCCCCATGATCACACTGAAGGAATTGGCCGAAGAGCTTCGGACTATCGTCAGTATACCGTCTATCAGCGTCGCTGAAAACGCCAGGATCGCCGCTATCGAGGCCTTGGCTGAATTCGCCCTTTACGAGAACGATGCCGAGCGGTCGCGGCCGATCGAGGTTGCCCCGTCCTCAGTTCCCCTGCATGCCATGATGTTCGGGGAAGCCCTGCGCACCGCCGACGCCGACGCCACACAGGCCGGCCCTTCCGATAATTTGAGCAAGACCGAAGACGCGGGTTTGTCCATCTCGATCGGCCGTTCATACGAGGACGGATATGGTGGCCGCATCCGCATCGACGGCAAGTCCGTCTCGTCTGGTCTCATTTCACCGTTCCGTGGTGACAATCGCCTGTTCTATTCGAGCAACGGCCGCTGCAATGGCTATGACCGAAAGCTTGACCTTGTTCGCGAGGTTGCGGACGCTGAGCAAATACGGCCGGTTGACGGAGATGACGAGATCGAAGCCCCCGGCGAGGGCTGGACGCCAGACCCCAACTCCCGTCTCCTGACGAAGGGTGAAGCCGCCGCACTCCGCGCCGCCGCCGCGTCAGCCTCTCCGCTCGCAACTGAGACGGCCGGCGTCGTCACGTTCCACGAGCCCGAGGGGCGCGAGCCGTTCGATGAGCCTAACTCCTTGGTCGAAGTCGTCACGTTCAACGAACCACAGGATGTTTACCGCTCCAACGAGCCGGATTGCCTCGTTGAGGATCTTGATGGTCAGCTCGTGGCGGGGCTGGCCCCGGTTGCTGACGTTACAGCAGATCGGCCGGCGCACCCCGTTCTGACCGAACCGCTTCAGGTTGGTAAAGAGTACTTCAGGCGGGGCGGAGGAACGGTGAACATCGTCGATTTTAACGAGGCACGGGGCCTAACCTATCCGTACCGCGACGAGGACGGAAAATCCTACACGAGATATGGGTCCTACCTAAAGGAAGACCCATCAGCCGACGACCTCGTGAAGCTCGTCACTTCGGCTGATGGAGATGCACCCCCTCACGAAATCGCGGGAAGCAAATCAAACTACTGACCGATCAATCTGACACGAGCCCCGCCCTTAGCACGGCGGGGCTTTTGCGTTTTTCGCAACACACCACTTGACGCATGCTTAAGCGCGCTCTATGTTGTGCATATCGCAACACGGAGCAACGCTCATGACCCCCGCCACCCTCGACGCGCTAAAGGCATCAATCGTCAAGTGGGACAACAACACCCACGCCATGACGCCGGCAGACGCGAAGGTCTCGGGAGACACGTGCCCGCTTTGCGCTCTGTTCTACGATGAGATGGACCCGGCGGCTGATGATGAGGACAACGCCCGTTGTCACGGGTGCCCGATCAAGGCGCGCACCGGTCATAGCAACTGCCATTCCACGCCGTGGATGGACGCATGGAATGCGAAGCATCAGTGGATCAGCAATCCCAACTACGCCCCAGCGTTCATCGCCGCCGCCGTACGGATGCGCGATCATCTGATTTCCCTCCTGCCGGCCGACAGTGAGGAGCGTGCGGCATGAGGTACGTCTACGCCCTCACCCCGCGCGAAGCGTCCGAGGACAACGTCTGCCACCTTCAGACCCGGTCCTATCACCAGAACACGGCGACCATTTCATTCCGCATCGCCGCCATCAGCAAGAACGAACCACCGACCGAGGACGACATCTTACACCTGGGCATGCTGGAGGCGCTTGCCTCCGAGTATGCCGACGAGGCGGTGACAGCTCTTGAAACGCATATGGAGGAGTTTCCGCGATGCAGATCATAAGAGACATCGCGGCACTCGCCGCCGTGTTGCTGTTTGGCTTCGTGGTCTCGCTGTTGCTCGCGGCTCTGTCCACCCCGGTCCCGGTTTGACGCCATGGCCGACCACATCGCCCTTACCCCTCACCTTACTCGCGAGCCGAACCACGACGCCCTGGTCGCGACGTTCATCGGGCAAGCCCATATCGCGGGGACCGGCCCGGAAGGTGCCACCTGTCGCGAGTGCCGTTTCTGGTGCGAGCCAGACGGAGAGGGCACCATCGGGGTTCTCTGGCTCCGATACTCTCCGCGCCACAAGACCAAGGCCGGCGACCTTAAGCGCCATCGGTGCCGCTACCGCATCCCGAACAAGCCGCGCCGCCGTGTCCCCCACGACGCGAAAGCGTGCCGTTTCTTCGATCGCAACCCTTCCCCGCCTCCGGTGACCGTATGACCATCTTCGCCTCAGTTGCGACGTTTTCCCGAGGGGGGCGTCCGATTTTTCTCCCGCCACGCCGAGAGGTCGCCATATCCGCGACACAGGCCCGTAAGGCGGCAACGACCCATTGGCAGCGCCAAGAGGACAAGAGCACGACGCTGTTGCGCGTGTACGTCGTCAACTCTGAGGGCCGATCTGTGTCCATCGCGGAGCACGAGCCAAACCGCCGAGGCTGGAGGTCGCGCCGCGTCACCCCAAAGGAAGCAACCAAGCTCCCGCACCTCGCCGCCGCACTGGCGGAAACTGGATATGACGCCGCCGCTGTCGAAGAAGCCCCGCCGGCTGTCCTCGTAATCAACGGGTGGACATACCGCCGTGATCCCGAGCCGGAGGATTTGTGATGGCAATGAAGAACTACTTCCCTCCAGACGAGCCCCTTAACCGCAAGATGACACCAGCGCAGGAAGACCTTTTGCGCCGCGTCGTCCGTACAAACGGCGGTGGCGTCAGCGGTTTCCGCGAAAAAGACAGCGTCATCGACGGCCTCATGAAACGCGGCATGATCCAGGGGAAGCGGGGCCAAGAGTACATGATTGTTCACACGAAGCGCGGCTTGCAGTGGGTGCGAGACAACCCGCCGAAGCCCAAGGAGTGAAGACGATGGGAAAGACGCCGGCCGAAACCGCAACGTCGATCATGGAGAACGATTGCGCCCGCCGCCTGTCGAAATTCGACAAGGCCTATTTGGCCGGGATGATCGAGGCGGAAATCATGTCGGAGCGCGATGGATGCGCCCAGACTGCCGAAGAGACCATTCCGGACGGAGCGCCGCTTTCCAGGCAGCGCATCGCCCATCGCGCAGCCCTCCAGATCGCCCAGGCAATCAGGGGCCGGTGATGAACACCACCTTCCTTCTCATGGCGCAATACGACGGCCGGGCCGTGGTGCCCGTCGAGGCGGTTTGCCGCGACTATTTCTCGCACCTGACCGTGGTCGAGTTCATCCGGAAGACGACGGCAGGTCAGATCGACATTCCAGTCATAGCCATCGAGCAGAGCCGCAAGGCCGCCCGTGGCGTGCACATCAAAGACTTGGCGGCATGGATCGACAAGCGAGCCGAAGCCGCCCGGAAAGAGGCCGACCAGCTGGCCGGCAGAAGATAGGGGCAGCACATCATGACCCGCGTTCTCGTATGCGGCGGCCGTACCTATGGTGTCGTTCCGCCGCGCACCCCCAAAGACAAGTTGGCGCAGGCCGAAGCAACCGCCACTTCGCAGCGTTGGCGTCTTGAAGAAGTTCTTGACGCGGCCGTGACTCGCCTCGGCTTGTCCGTCGTGATCGAGGGGGAGCAGGCAGGGGCCGACACCTTGTCCAGCCAATGGGCGCAGCGGCGCGGGATCGCCGTCGAGCCGTTCCCCGCCGATTGGGATCGCTACGGGAAAACAGCCGGTCCGATCCGCAACGCCCGCATGCTCGCTGAGGGCAGGCCAGACGTGGTCATAGCCTTCCCCGGCCGCTTCGGAACTTGGGACATGGTCGACAAGGCAACGCGGGCCGGTGTCCGTACCATCATCATTGACCGCGCCCAATGGCCTAACGAAAGGAGGTGATCGCCACGCCGCTTGATGACGAGTTTCCCGTCCATCGACCCGGCTACAAGCAATTTGGCCCCCGTTTCGGCGGGGCCTTTGTCTTTAGAACAACGCAAAGACGATCTCGGCTAACCCCATTGCCGGCCAATGTATTTCCAGTCAGTTCGTCCAATCGAGCAT
>NZ_AUHB01000027.1 GCF_000422965.1 Pleomorphomonas oryzae DSM 16300 | reverse complement strand
TCCGCGCCGATGCCTGGCATCACCCTCCCCTAAGGACAAAACCAACGCCGGAAACAAACTCATAACTGGATAATTCCTAGAGAACTTAGCCACGCTGTCGTGCCAGACGGTCTTCATCGGATTGCCCTTGCGGTTAGAAAGCAGAGTAGTTCGCCACCATGTAGATCGCGCTCTAGCTGTCGTTTCCCAGAAGGTTGTTCAGCCTTTTGAATGGCGGAATGCCGTTGAGGGCTGAGTGGGGTTGTGTTGTAAGCGTCGATCCAGCTTGGCATGGCCTGGTTTCGCTCCGTTGAGGATTTATAGGGCGCTGCGTATGCCCATTCACGGAGCGAGGTCTGAATGAAGCGCTCGGCCTTGCCATTGGTCTGTGGAGTGTAGGGGCGGGTTCGGATGTGGCGGATGCCGCGCGCTGAGAGCAGCAGGCGGAATGCCTGGCTCCGGTAGGCGCTGCTGTTGTCGCTCATCAGGCGTGCGATGGTCATGCCATGGCGCTCGAACCAGTCGATGGCGCGAGCGGTGAAGGCGCAGGTCGTCTCTTTCTTCTCATCGGCCAGTACTTCGGTGTAGGCCAGACGTGAGGCGTCATCGATGGCCACATGCAGGCATTCCCAGCCGATGCCGCGATTGTTGCTTTGGCCCCGCCTGTCGCCGGTGATGCGATGGCCGACGCCATGAATACGGCCGAGCTTCTTGATATCGACATGAATGAGTTCGCCAGGATGCTGACGCTCATAGCGGATTACCGGCGGTCTCACCTCCAGAGCTTGGATGCGGCCAAGACCCAGTCGCCGAAGAATGACGCCAACGGTTGAGCGCGGCAGGGCGAGATGTCGGGCGATGGCCGGACCACTCATGCGCTGGCGCCGTAGCGCCTCGATGGATGCGACTGTCGCCGCTGACTTGGCGTGGGGACGGCGCAGAGGAGCCGAACTCCGGTCCGTCAGCATCGCCCCGCCGCCGGCGCGATAGCGAGCCAGCCACTCGTAGGCCGTGCGAACCGATATACCCGCTGCCTCCGCAGCCAACGTCACGCGCCAGCCGCCTTCGACAATCCGCTTCACCAAAAGGACTCGACCGCGAACGATCATCCGCGCATTCTCGTGGACGTTCATCCGGGGACCTCCGGGCAGGATTTTGGTGCTTCGCAACCCCAACCTCGCACCCAGGGCCCGGATGAACAACCTTCATAGCTTCGACAGCCAGTCCTTGTTAAACTGTCAGCGCACGCAAGTGCGTGCCGCAACGCATATCGGTGACGGCACTGACAATCCGAACGCCAGCTCCGGACGGATAGACGATCATCGCCCTTCCGACACCGGAGGAAGATGCCAGAGCATATTTGAGACGACCGAGGCAGGCACCTTTGGACAAAGGGCGCTCAACAGCACCATCTCAATCTGTGTGTCAGCGTTTGAAGCCGCTGGCACCGCTATATCGCGAGGGGCGTTGGCGTCGGAAGGGGAAACTGCTACGAAAGCCGGCACTGCAGAATGACCAAGAATGCCATGTCGATAATCCTACTACCAAATCGACAGCAATGATCGCGACCCCCGGCAGCTAAGCCCTGACGAGAACCGCGCAGACTCTCCTTGGCGATTCGGATCTTCTCCTCGTTAGTCGGTTCCCACCCATGAGTAACGTCATCGGCAGATAGCACCTCAACGGTAGTTATTACTGTAACGCATGGCGCAAGGCATGAACTTACGGTTACTTACGAACCCAGCACAGATGATCCCTCGCTAGAGAAATACGATTGTTCGTGAACTGTTATATCGCACGGACCGGCTGATCCTAGTTGTGTGCTGTCTGCCGCTGAAGCGCTCGACCTCAAAGGTCTGCTCTGTTAAGCTAACGCACAACATCCGTATACGGCTTGCTAAGTACAGCCGCGAATTTAAAATTTCCGAGACGGACGACCATTTAGGGTGACTGAAGGGATTGTCATCCCAAGGAGGAAAATTTGAAAAAAATTGTACGTAGAATTATTGGAAAGTTAGATATTATATCTAGGTATATTAATACGTCATTGACAAGAATTTATTCTTCGGCTCACATTGGTTCTAAAACAACTATTGAAATCGGAGCAAGGTTGCGTTTTTCAGAGGGGGGAGAAATTAGTATTGGTAAAGACTGTTATCTACACAGCGGCTGCATATTATGGCCTTTTGGAGGAAAAATCACAATTGGTGACAACTGTTCAGTCAATCCATACTCGATATTGTATGGGCACGGGGGGCTGAGGATTGAGAATAATGTACGTATAGCGTCTCATGTTGTAATCATACCTGCAAATCACAACATCGAGAACGTCACGTTGCCAATCTACAGCCAGGGACTTTCTCGCAAGGGTATTCTTATTGAGGACGATGTATGGATCGGCTCTGGAGCCAAGATACTGGATGGAGTTACGATTAAACGCGGTTGTGTAATTGCGAGTGGTGCGGTGTTAACGAAAAGTACGATTGCCAACGGTGTCTACGCCGGCGTGCCGGCGAAGTTCCTAAGATTTAGGGGAGAGGAAAGCCAGGCGAGAAGGTAAGATCGTAGCTTGGTGGGTAACACTGCCATAGTAGAGAGCGCGGCGATCCAATACGGAACAGTGCACTGAATAAATAGAATATTTCGTCCGGAGAAAAACTGGAGGTTATTTATGGATAAGAAAATATCAAACAAAACTTCGTATAAGAACGTATTGATTGTTGCGCTGGATAAATATCCTCCATTTCGTGTTGATATTATTGAACTATACCGGCGTTCGAAAGAGAATGGATTCCATATAACCTGGATAATGACAGAGGACAGTGAACGAAAAGGAGAAATTCAAGACGAAATAGGCGATTTTATTGTGATTAGTGCGAAAGGAAATTTTATAGTAAGATATATTAGGAGTATGTTAATTCACATAAACGCTATTATGCTGATATTCGGAGGTAAATATCAATTAGTTCAATGTAGAGATACATTTTTAATTTCACCGTTATATAGGGCCGTATCCAAAATAAAGGGGGTGCCTTTTATATACTGGATGTCCTATCCAATGGAGCTCGGATACATATATAGGGCAAAATACCATTTTAAAAACGGAGATATTCCGGGTGCGATAATAAGGTTTACTATTGGATATGCAGGGCGAATTGCTATGAAATACTTAACGTTAAGGTATTCATCTCATTTGTTTGTTCAAAGCGATCAGATGAGGATGGATGTAATTGAAGATGGGGCTTTGAATAGCAAGATAACTGTAGTACCGATGGGTGTGGCTTCCTCTCGATATATCAAGGAGCCTATCGATTACAGTATTGGTGGAATCAGAGCCGATGAATTTGTAATTCTTTATACGGGCGCAATTGATGCTGCGCGGCAAATGCACATCCCAGCGAAGGGTATCGCGCGCTTCCTCGTGGGATTCGACAAGGCCATCTTCGTCATAATTGGTAGTTCAACAAAGAAAGAGAGGGACCTAATTAAAAGCGTCTTTGAAGAGTATAGAGTGGAAAAAAGAGTAGTATTTAAGGCTCATATGGAGCTTCGAGAGCTTTTAAAGTGGGTGCAGCGTGCGGATGTGTGTATAGCGTCATACCCAAATGACTCGCCTATGCTTAGGTCCGCAACGCCGACGAAATTAGTGGAGTATATCGCGATGGGGAGTCGCGTGGTTGCTAATGTTCACCCGGACCAAAGTTATGTTATTGAGAAAACTAGAGGGGGTATTCTGGTGGATTTTACTCCGGATGGGTTTTACGAGGGATTGCTCAGCGCGCATGGAACTGGAAGGCTAACTCTTGAGGAGCAAGAGTTTAATGCATCATGGATAAAATTTGAAAGAGATTACGAGAACCTATCTGATATAGTGTATAAGAAATACGATGACCTTCTTGTGAAGAAGATATAATTGTCCGCTGGTAAGAACCTCTGCCCACAGTGAGCCGACACAATTCAATGATTGTGGGCTGCCCATTTCGCTGGCCGCGATGCTTACTGTCTTTGATAAGAGTTCCCATCGTAACCCCTGGAGATGATCTGCTTCGACGCGCAAGAACCGAGCTACTTCCTTCTGCCGCGCAACCTAGGCAGCGTTCGTACCAAACTGGGTAGTTCTAGAAAACTCGCTAGATCAAGGGGGGCTGTGATTCCCTTTGCTCTCTAGTGGAAGGCTCTGGAGATGTCTGGTGACCTTCGACGTGCTCCCTTTGATTTAGGCCAGTTTGAATTGGAATTTTCCACTTATGATCCTGGTCAGGGACAAGGAGAGTTCCATGAAGGCTTCGAAGTTCACGGAAGCGCAGATTGCGTTTGTTCTGAAGCGGGAGGAGGATGGGACGCCGGTGGCAGAGGTCTGCCGCAAGGCAGGTATATCGGACGCCACCTTCTACAACTGGCGCAAGCGCTACGCAGGCCTGATGCCGTCGGAGATGAAGCGGCTGCCGCAGCTTGAAGAAGAGAACGCCAAGCTGAAGCGGATTGTCGCCGACCTGTTTCTCGACAAGGCGATGCTGCAGGACGTGCTGGCGAAAAAAATCTGAGGCCTGCGGTGAAGCGGGGGCTTGTCGACCTGTTGCGCGGCGAGTGGAAGGTGTCGATCAGGCGTGCCTGCTCGACCTTGCGCGTCGACCGCGCGCTCTATGTCTACAAGTCTCGGCGCGGCACGCAGGCCGAGCTCAAGCATAGGATCAAGGAGATCTGCGAGACCCGCGTCCGCTACGGCTACAGGCGCGTTCACGTGCTTCTGTGGCGTGACGGCTGGGCGGTCAATCCCAAGCGAGTCTATCGTTTTTACAAGGAGTTGGGCCTGCAACTGCGGAACAAGGTACCCAAGCGGCGGGTCAAGGCGAAGCTGCGAGAGGACCGCCGTCCGGCAACACACAGCAACCAGACTTGGGCGATGGATTTTGTCCACGACCAGCGGCGACGGGGCGCAAGATCCGTATCCTGACGATCGTCGATACCTTCACACGCTTCTCTCCAGCGGTCGGTCCCCGCTTCAGCTATCGGGAAGAAGACGTCGTTCAGACGCTGGGCGGATCTGCCGGAGCGTTGGCTATCCGAAGGCAATCCGGGTCGACAACGGCAGTGAGTTCATTAGCAGGGATCTCGATCTGTGGGCCTATCAGAAGGACGTCGTGCTCGACTTCTCACGACCAGGCAAACCGACCGACAACGGGTTCATCGAAAGCTTTAACGGCAAGCTCCGCGCCGAGTGCCTGAACACCCTTTGGTTCATGAGCCTTGAAGGCGCGCGGGCGAAAATGGAGGATTGGCGTAGAGACTACAACGAGGTCAGACCGCACAGCGCGATCGGCAACAAACCGCCGATCGTGTTCATGAATGGCCTTCCGGCAGCCCCGCCAGGATGAGCCAACAAGCCTGAATTTTCCAGTTCCCGCTGGCCTAAAAACGGGTAGCGCTTCACCAACGCCGGAAACGAACTCAGAACTGAATAATTCCTGGGGGCAACGTCACATTCAGCCAGACGAACTTCAAACCGGGTCGGCTTCAACGGGCAATGCCGCTGGTTGCCCGGCTTCTCCGACTTTAATGACCGACTGAAGCGGCTGAGCGATCTCGGTGAACAGTTGGAGATGTTCGGCGAGGCCGTCGACTTTGAGACGTTTCGTGACGATCTGTCGATGGTGCTTGGCAACACCAGCGGCTCGCAAGGTGGACGACCCGGTGATGATGCTTAAGGCGCTAGTGGTCCAAGCGGCCAACAACCTTTCTGACTAGGTGTTTGATCCCAGGCTTTGATGGTGCATTGTTTTCCCGGCTTGGAGGGATGCACTATGGGCCAAGTTCTACACAGCAGCGCCACAACGACAGAGGCCGTCCGTGGAGCGATACAGCATAGTCAAGAGAGCCTGAGGGTCCTTTCGAAGCGTTACGGCATCAAGCAGAAGACCGTAGGGAAGTGGAAGAAGCGCAGTTCAACAGCCGACCTGAAGACTGGCCCAAAGGAGCCGAAGTCAACTATCCTCTCAGTCGAGGAGGAGGCGGTCATCGTGGCTTACTGCCGCCACACGTCGCTGCCACTCGACGACTGCCTCTACGCCTTGCAGCCGACGATCCCACATCTGACGCGGTCGTCTCTGCATCGGGGCTTGCAGCGCCACGATATAAGCCGCTTGCCGGATGTCGAGGGCGACAAGCCGGTGAAGAAGAAGTTCAAGGCCTACCCGATCTGCTACTTCCGCATCGATATCGCCGAGACGCAGACGGCGGGCTCTATTTCTTTGTGGCCATTGAACGGACTTCCAAGTTTGCGTTCGCCCAGGGCCGTCTCAAAGCCGGCAAGATGATCACGGCACAGTTACTGCACGATATCATCATAGCGGTTCCCTACGTCATCCTCACAGTGCTGACCACAACGATAACAAGTTCACCTACCAAACTCGCCACAAATACGCCTTCACCGTATTTTTTTATCGCGTTTGCGACGAGAACGGTATTGAATACAAGCTCACAAACCTAAGCATTCCTAGACGATCGGTCAAATGGAACGGATGAATCGCACCGCCAAGCACGCTACCGTCAAACGCTTCCACTACGACGATCACAACCAGCTGCGACGGCACCTCCACGACTTCATTCGCTTAAAACTTCGGTCGCAAGCTCAAGACCATCACAGGCCCTACGTCGCACCAGTCATCTGCAAACGTCGGACTGCAGAACCGGCCCGATTTATCATTGATCCAGCCCGTCAAATGCCGGGCTGAACAGCCAGAGATATTCACGCATTTGGATCAAGTGCTGTACTAACGCTACGAAATGTGCGTGTTCTATTTGTCTGGGCCGCCAGATAAGTAATTTGGAAAAAATACCTCTCAACTGTGATAGAGAATAAATATGGATATGGTAAAGATTAATTCGAGAGTCTTTGTCTTATATGGTATATTTGTGCTATGTATACTCGTCCAGGGGGTGGTATCTTACTATTCTGGCATGTCTAATGTGATGTATATAGCATATATTGCTGTCTATGTGATTGTATTTTTCGACTTGATGAGCATCCTCTTCACAAGGAGAAGCGATTTAAAAGGGTTTGGGCGTTCGTTTATTGTATATCTATGTTTATTGGCTGTGTCGTTGGTCATATCGTTGAATTATAATGCTATTTCGGCGCTAAATGGATTGAGGGTTTATGCATTTTTACCTGTTGTTTCTATGTATATATATAGAGTGTTGGGTGGGAATGAGGAGAGAATGGCTGACGCGGTATTGAGGTTATTTTTATACTTGCCGGTTATTGAGCTCGTGTTTTGTGCTCATCAGCATTTCGTTGTAGCTCCCATGCGCGGCGGCTTTGCGTCTTGGGATGCGGTAGTGGGAACGTTCGGTGGTGATCCAAACGGAGGCGGCGCTTCAGGCGCGTTGCTTTTCTATTTGCTCATAAGCTTCAGCGCAGCATTTTGGTTGTTCGCCACAAAAAAGGTGTCTTGGGGAAAATTTATTATATGTATATTGTCATCGTTTGGATGTGTAGCGTTGGCGGAGGTGAAGGCGATATTCATATTTTTGCCGATTTTGTTCATTTTTCTAGCGGCACAGAGTCCAGCTAAATCTTATTTGCGCGTCGTATTATTACTGGTATTCGGGATGGTGATGTTGGTTGGGGTTGGTGTGTCCTATCAAGAAATGTATTATTCGGATAAATTTTCTGGAACTATTGAATCTACTATAGATGACTCTGTACGGTATGTCACAGATATAGACAAAGTAAACTATGAGACCGGAGAGGTCGGACGGGCTGCATCGATTAATATATGGGCAGGCGATCCGGACGTGACGTGGGAGAGAAGAATTTTAGGCTTTGGCGTGGGGTCAAGCCGCGTGACCAATACGGGTAGGGGATTCATATATGAAAAATACTATCCACTGCGCGTAGCTGCATCTTCAATTAATCAATTACTTTGGGATATAGGAGTCGTTGGGACTATTGTGTGGTTTGTAATGTTTATATTAGTTTTGTCTAAAGGTTATTCGAGAGAGGAACATAGGGGAGATGAGAGAGGCGATTTGTTTAACATATCAAGGGTGGTGGTATTTTTGTCGATTTTATATGCCGTTTACGATAGATCTGTGATTGAAGAGATCAGTGTACAATTAATAATTGCATTTAGCTTTGCATTTATAATGAGGACACACTATGGGAATAGGAGTTACAGAGCGGTTGGTGTGTCAAGCGGCTCTCTCGATTTAGCCGATCGTAATTCTCTTTGTGCTGTCTCTACAAACAGATCTCGCGGAGGTATATTTTAGCTGGGCGCTTGGAAATTCAGGCGTGGCTAAGTTCTCTAGGAATTATCCAGTTATGAGTTTGTTTCCGGCGTTGGTTTTGTCCTTAGGGGAGGGTGATGCCAGGCATCGGCGCGGA
>NZ_AUHB01000026.1 GCF_000422965.1 Pleomorphomonas oryzae DSM 16300 | reverse complement strand
CCCCGCCGTGATCCGCGACGCCCGCGCCGGATATGTGGCAGTTGCGGAGAAGACGGCGCTACAGGGCCAGATCGACGAGATGAAGCGCCAGTTCAAGGTGGCGGAGGCGGCCGCCGCCAGCGACCGGGCACGGGCCGAGGCGGCGAACAGGGAAGCGGACGATGCGTGGAAGCAATACGAGGCGGCTGTTGCGGCCGATGATAGCGGCGATGGTTGTCGCGTCACTGATGGCGATCTTGAGTGGGTGCGGAAATCTCGATCAGCGCCTAGCGTCGGCGTCAAGTGAGATCGGCAAACAGTCGGCTGGGGTGAGCCTTCCAGCCCTGCCGGCCCGGTGCCGCGACAAGATGATGCGTGTTTGGCCTCAGGCTGGCGAGAAATGGCGAGCGGTGCAGGGTCGGTGGGAAATTGTCGCCGACAATCAGGATCGGCGCACGGCCGATTGCGCGGCCTTCTACGACGACGTATCGGCCGGCATGGCTAAGACAGCTTCACCGCCGTCCGTGCCTTCCCCGTGATCCCACGGGCCACCACAACACCGATTGGAATAGAGCCCTTGCCCTTGAGATTGGCGAGGGCTTTTTTCGCAGACTGCCATGTCTTCTGGCCTTCGTCCTCGTCATTCCATTGACGCTCAAGCCGGCACATTTCAGCCCACACGCCTTCGGTCTTTGCAACGTCGCGCTCTCGACGCATGATCCGGAATAGGTCGTAGAGTTCCGCGCCGCGCTGCATGCGTCGATTATTGAAGGCTTGACGACAAGGCGTGCAGCAGAATTCCTTGTCAGCACGCTTGCTCTGGAACGCTTCTCCGCATTCGGCACAGTGTCGCGTGAACACCTTCATGGTAGGCCTCTTCAACAAAAGATGGGCGACACGTTTAAACGCATCGCCCATCATCATTAGCATCATGTTGCGATTAACGCAACGGTGTTGTTATTCGGACAAGGCCGATTTAGGCTTCTTGCCTCCCTTCAGGAACGCCGGCACGTCCTCGTCATCGTTTGGGCCGGCGTCCTGGGGGCCGTCGCTCGCATTTGCGGCGTCGTAGATAATTTCCTCGGACGGCTCGGGGTAGCCGGGCTCACCCTTGGACGGGTCGTGCATTTCGAGCGCGTCCGCGTCCTCGGTCTGGGAACCGTGGCTGTTTTCGCCGGGCTCGATCGCCGGGGCGTCGTCGAACCGGCGCGACTTCTGCTCGGCCTTGACCGCGTCGATGGTTGCCATCGCGATCACCTTCGAATAGTCGCCGCTGGTGTGGGCGTCGCGGAGAGCCGTCAGCGCCTCAAGCTGCTTGCCCATGTCGCGGTCAACAATGATGTAGCCCTTGATAGCGAGGGCGATAATCTGAACGTGTTTAGCCATTTTCCTATTTTCTCCTTGTAGGTTGATCAGATCGGCGGCCCCTCGGTCGCCGCGCCAGTTTGTCAGAAGTCATCCTTGGGTTTCGGCGTATCGGCTTCGGCCATGTCGTCGCCGGTATATTCACCGTCGATTATTTCGCCTGTCTCGTCGTCGAAGGTTTTTGCCTGGGAGGCATCCGGCTCGACGGGCGCGGTGGGGTTGATGCTCTTCAGCGCCTCCGCCGCTCCGCCGCGCTTCTTGGGTGGCGGAAGCTTGGCCGCTGGCTGCTCAGGCTCAAGTTCAAAATCAAAGTCGTCGTCGATACGTTCGGCCGCCTGGACGAAGCGGCCGATAGCGTCGGTAGACTTCGGAAGGTACTTGCAGATGCGGCGGATTAGTGTCTTGCGCCACCACTCGCCGTAGTTCTTCCCGGACTCTGGCTTATATTGCCAAGCGTTCTTTCCCTGCTCGGCAATGTTGAGTATTTCCGACTTGCGCAAAATCTCTCGAACTACAGTACCGTCCTTAAGCTTGGCAATTGCGTAGCAGGCGATGGGGTCCCCCCGGTCTTCTTCTAGCCCTGCCGGCGAGTGCTCGATGCGCTCCTCGTCGCCAAGGATGTAATGGAACGTATCGTTCTTGAATACGACGTGAGCAATGATGCTCGAAATATCTCCGCTGTTCCTCGCGAGCTTCATCAGCCCTTGGAACATGGGCTGATAGGTAGCCTGCATTTCATACTGCGGGGCTTGCTTCGTTCCGACGTTGACATTTCTGTCAATCAGCGCGGCTTCGCGCCCGTCAAGGATCAGGCCATCGGCTGCGGCCTTCATGCACGCGATCATCAGAGAGCGAGACGTACATTGCAGTAGCTTCGGGTTGACCTGCAACGCCGTCTGGATGGTGCGCGCGAAACTGTCCGGGTTGATGTAGCTCGGAAGCGTCTCCGCAAGCTGCGGCCTGAGACCGGCGGCTATGGTAGTCGGCGTCCGCTTCTCGGACTGTTCGGTCTGCTGTAGTTCAGTTGACATTCGGTGTTCCCTCAATCAATGCCGATGCTCGTCCGGCTATCGGTCCGGGCGCGTTGCTGGCTACGTTCTGGAGGATTTGCCGGGCGGCGGCTCGGTCTTGATCGTCGCCGCGCTGGATGAAGTAGGACGCATTCCAGAGGATGCGCGTCCACTCCTCAAACGTCCGCGTCGGCATCGTCGGGGGCCTTGGTCAGTTTGTAAGCCCAACGTGGGAAGCTAAGCTCCTTGACCGTGTCGCCGGGCTTGCGATAGCCGGGCCACTCGTTTCTGACTAGGCAGTCCGCGTATCGGGCGAAGGCGCGTTCCGCGAGGGCAAGGCCCTCAGCGTAGAAGGACGGTGGGATTTCGTAGAGGTCGAACGCGTAGGGTGGCTCCTTCTCTACCGCGAGGAAACAGAAGGATGACGGGATGCCGGCAGTTGATAGCCCGCCCTCGTACCATGCTTCCTGCATGTGGTAGAGCTGGTTTGCGATGGCTTTAGCGAACCCCGCCTTGCTGGCATCCTCGGCCGACTTAAGGTCAAGAACGAGGTCTAGGTCCTGACGGTATAGATCGGTGCGGCACTTGCAAAGGATAGGGACCCCAATTTCCTCGCCGGTCTCGGTGGGGGTGTATAGATACTCGCGTTCCCAATAGACGGACATCTCCGCCATAGGCTTGCCGCGCGTAATGATGTTGTGGATTTCGTTGTCAGAGTGGACAACGTCGCGCATGGTTTGCACTTTGTCGTGGTCGCCTTCAGTGAGAAGGATCATACCCTTTGACTTGCAATAGGCTTCCGCGTCGTCCCACTTGTTTCCGCGTCTATCAATGGGGCCGCGAAGGACGGCGGCGTCAAAGCGCTCCGGCTCCAGCACGGCGATATGAAAGGCCGAACCAAAGTCGAGGGCCTGTTGCTGGAGCTTCGTCTTCGGTTTCTCCGGCGCGCGGAAGTGCATGGGGCTCTGTTCCATGATGGCAAGGCCACTCTTGGAAATGCCGGGGCCGTGGTGGTACGCCTCGTTTGACAGGTTGAGGTAGACGCCGGGCGCTACCGGAGCGGGGGCGTTTGGGTTGAGCGTGATCATTGGCTGATCCATCTTTGTGTTGCGACAATCGCAACAATAAGAGAGACGATGCTGTAATGTCAACAGGCTTGACAAAGAATTTGCGCGGTGCGAATGTCGCAACGGTCACGGCGCATAGGCTCGGGCAAGGTGATATTGGCGGGCTTTAGGCCTTTCACCGCTGATAAACCCGTAGGGGCTGAATGCTGCCGTGGCTGACAGGGTAAAGCTCGTGTGGAAGAGTACCGGCTTTGGGAGCTGGACGCCGGAGGTCGGAACTCCGTACCCTGACCAGTTTCGCCCGAATGGGCAACGATGGTGGAGCCGGCGCGGCGGCTCGCGGTAGTGTAGTACGGCTCGCGAGGCCCCTATCGAACACCGTAGAAAACCGAAAGGTACCGCGCGTAATTCGCCCGAAAGGGCGTTCGATATGGTTCCACTGGTCGGCGATAGTAAGCCCCAGGCGCATAGTGTCGTAGAGCGCGCGACGGGAACTCCATACATCGCCAGCGCTGCCGCCATCATTCCCCGGCGGACTCTCCCCAGGCGCACGGCGGCGGCGCGGTCAGTGTTGCGATACCATTGGACCGCGCCGCATTTATCCGCAGTGATGGACTAGCGTAGCCCGGCTTTGTCCGGGTTTTCTTTTATGGCAGCACCGCGAGCACTGGTGTTGCGGTAACAAGCATTGTTTCCTGTTCGATATCGTCAATGCGAACGATTAGTGCCTCGCCTGTCTTTCTAGCCCTAATCACCCGAGCAAGGAATTGCTCCCCACTGGACGCCCGGCAGATCGACAGCTGACCTATAGCTGAAGAGTCAACAACATCAGTGTGTTGGAACAGTATGACAGCATCGTCCCATACCGTTAATGGTCCAGACGACGCGCGGACCTGTGCCGCAATGATTTGGCTGTTGATGTCACGTGTTGCTGATTGCGCTCTATCAATAAGACTTTGCGGCAGGGGCCTTGCTTCATGCAGACTAGACAGATTTCCATGCTCATCTATGGTTGACGCCAACAATATTCTCGTTGGAGCCCCGTCAAGATCATAGGCCACCCCGGCGTGTTTAAGTACCTCAGAAGTGTGTACGCCTAAGAATAACGCTATCTCGCTAACCTCTTCAACCTTCATCTTGCGTTGTCCTGAAAACATCCGGGATATTCCGGACGGGTCAACGTCCATATGCTTAGCAAGCCCCCTTAGAGACTTACCGTTCTTTTTTAGTTGGTCCATAAACCATGCTTGATCTACATCTTTAGCCATAGCTGGCGTCCTTTGAATACACCCTTGATCTCGGATTGTTGTGTAACACGCAACATTTGATCATTGAAAGGGATATTCTGGATTTGGTGTCAGTAAAATTCACGACATGGTTGACGATGCGAAATTCGCAACGTATGTTGCCAATTGTTGCGTAAGTCGCACAGCCTAAAGAGGGACCCAATGAAGACGGTGGAGCACCCGAAAACGCCTTGGCAGAAGGTCTATGCAAAGCTCGGGATGAACGCGGCCGAACTCGGGCGCGCGATGGGGAAGGATAGATCGAAGATCAGTCGGGCGGTGCGTGACCCTGTCGGCCGCATCAATGGCGATGACCTCAACGACCTCAAGGTTATTGCCGCCGCTCGCGGAACACCCCTGACCATCGACGATGTGACCGAGAGCGTTGCCGAAAATGCCTGACGCCCCGGCCGCTCAGGTTCCAGCACCACTCTCCATAAAGCAGCAAGCCGACTTGCTCGACGGTATTCTGACAAAGACCGTCATGCATAATGGCACGGTTGCGTCTTTCACGGCCGTCAATGTGACGGCTGACGAGGTCAATCAACTTACACAGCTCGTCAATCGTCTCTACATCCTGGCCCGGTTCGAAGAGAAAATCCGCGAACTCGTCAAGTGGGGGCGGGTGTAGCGGTGATTATCGAGCTTCGCCCCTATCAGGATGACGTAGTCGGGAAGCTGCGCACAGCCCTTCGCTCAAGCTCGTCTGTTCTGGCTTATGCCCCAACCGGTGCCGGGAAGACGGTCATTGCTGCGGCAATTATCCAGCGCCTCATTGCCAACGGAAAGCGCGTCATCTTCTGCGTCCACCGCGTTGATCTGATAGTTCAAACCGCCAAGACATTTTCAGCGTTTGATATTCCGTTTTCCATCATCGCCGGGAATGAGCTGACGAACCCATATTTCCCGTGCTTCATCGCCTCTATCCAGACGCTGCGCAACCGCCTTGGGAAGTATCCGGCCGATTACGTCTTTGTAGACGAAGCGCATCTTTCTGCTGCTGCCGGCTGGGCTGATGTTGCCAAGCATTACAAGGAGGAAGGGGCGAGGCTCATTGGCCTATCGGGCTCTCCAGAGCGCCTGGACGGAAAGCCGCTTGGGGATGTCTGGGACAAGATGGTCATGGGGCCGTCTGTCGGCTGGCTCATAGAGCATGGTCATCTGTCGAAATACCGCGCGTTCTGCCCGGACGGCCTGGACCTATCGTCGGTGCATACCCGCAAGGGCGAGTATGTCTCGTCTGAGGTTGAGGAGTTGATGGCCGGCCGCGCCATACTGTCGAATGCGGTCAGCCATTGGAAGCGCTTCGCGCTTGGAAAGCGGACGATTGCGTTTTCTAGGTCGGTAGCTGCGTCCGAAGAACTGGCGGCGACGTTCCGTGCGAATGGTGTCATGGCCGTTGCGCTCGATGGAGAGACACCACAAGCCGACAGGCGCGCGGCGTTCATCGGCTTCGCCGACCGGCAAATAGATGTGATCGTCAACTGCTCACTGTTCTGCGAAGGGTTCGACCTCGCGGCACAGGTAGACAGGGATGTCACGATCGAGGCGGTCTTACAGCACGCGCCGACGCAATCACTCGCCAAGCATCTGCAACAGATGGGGCGCGGCCTTCGAAAGAAGCCGGAGCCGGCAATCCTCCTAGACCTTGTCGGGAACATCCCGCGCCTCGGACTACCCGATGAAGACCGCGAGTGGTCGCTAGAGGGTCGGAAGAAGAAGAGCCAAATGACGCGGACGGTGATCTGTCCGAAGTGCTTCGCGGCCTTTGATCCGGCTCCACGCTGTCCGATCTGCGGTCAGGTCATAGCCAAGCAAAAGGACGGGGGACAGGGCGGCCGACACCTCGACGAGGTTGATGGCGAGCTTCGGGAAATTGATCCGGCGGTACTGCGTCGGCAAAGGCGCGAGGAGCAATACCGCGCCGACACCCTGGAAGAATTGATTAGTCTTGCGACTTCACGTGGCTACAAAAGTCCCGAGAAGTGGGCAGCACATGTTTTCACCGCAAGAGCAGCCAAGAGCGGGGCGCAAGAATGGAACTGAAACCACTGAGCAGATCAGGCGCATATCTATCATATAGACCGGGTAGTGTACTTGATGAGATCGCACGATCTGTTGACGAGGCAGATGCGCCAAAAATCAGAGACCTTACCACACCGATGAAATGCCCGTGTTGCGGCGGAGATGTACAAAGGCCGTCGCTTCAAATTGTTATCGACGATTTGGAGCTTCCTCCGCAACAGGCTGCGATCCTGACCGCAGTGTGGAAGATGAAGGGCCATCCATGCCCAACGACCCGCATAATGGATGCCATATGGGCGGATGATCCGGACGGCGGCCCGGAATACGAGACCGGCTTGAAGTACTTCAAGACCCAACTGTCGTTGCTTCGCAAGCGTTTGCAAGGCTCCGGCGTCAGCGTCGACACTGTCGGCTTCCGTCGTGGATACCGGCTTGTAATGGGGGATTTTTGAGAATGGCAGGAAGCGTCAATAAGGTCATTCTGATCGGCAATCTTGGGCGCGACCCCGAGGTGCGGCGGATGGGGTCGGGCGATGCCGTGGTCAACATGCGCATAGCCACGTCCGAAAACTGGCGCGATCGGCAGAGCGGGGAGCGCAAGGAGCGCACCGAGTGGCACTCGGTGGTGATCTTCAATGAGCACCTTGCCGATGTCGCGGAGAAGTACCTGAAGAAGGGGACAAAGGTTTATATCGAAGGTGCGCTGCAAACTCGGAAATGGACCGACCAGTCTGGTCAGGAGCGGTACTCGACGGAAATCGTGCTCCAGAAATTCCGTGGCGAGCTGAATATTCTGAGCGGTGGAGTGAGCAACGGCGACGGCGACGACGAGCAGTCGAACGATTACGGCACGCGCGACGGCCGTAGCCCACAGGGCCGGGCGAGTGGCGGCGGTCGCCCTGGAGATTGGGGCGGCCCGTCGAACCAGCTTGACGACGATATCCCGTTCTGACCATGGAAAGCGATCTCATGCGGCGGCTTCAGGTCGCCGCTACAAACCTAGGCTCCCGCCTGTTTCGCCAGAACACGGGTATGGGGTGGACCGGGAATACGGTAGACCGGATCACTACGACGCGGCTAGCACGCGTCCAAAACGGCGATGTCGTTATCAGAAACGCAAGACCATTCCACTCCGGCTTCCCTGGGTGGTCTGACCTTGGCGGATGGTCGCCCATCGTCATTATACCGGACATGGTCGGAAAAACGTTCGCCATCTACACGGTAGCCGAAGTCAAGGAGCGCGCTCCAGTGACAAAGGAACAGCTTGATTTCATAGCGGCCGTGAATGCAGCCGGCGGCCGTGCTGGCGTCGTCCATAACGAGAAGGAGCTTGCGGCAGTCCTCGGCATCTGTCCCGACGTGAAAATACCCTATTGAATTATGTTGCGAACAGTGTTGTGAATATCGCAACGCTTCCGGGGGAATGAATGTTTGATGTCGAGCGCATGCGGCGCGAAGCAAATTTGGCTCGGATAGCCGCGTCGTTCGGCGTCAAGCTCACAAAGGACGGAGAGGAGCATGTTGGCTGTTGCCCGTTCCACCGGGAAGACACTCCATCGTTCTCGATCTTTACGGGCAAAGATAGCGTCCAGCGCTTTCACTGCTTCGGCTGCGGTGAGCATGGCGACGCGATCGAGTTCACGCAAAAAATCAAGGGTGTTGATTTCAAGGAAGCTTGCCGCATCCTCGGCGGGAAGCGCACCGACAAGGCGAACATAGCGCCGAGAACCGATGTCGCTCCAGTCGATGCTTACGCGGGGATTACGATAGAGCCGCCGCCGGCCGATCTCCTCCACGTCGGACAGGCAGTCAAGCTCTACAATCCAAAGCGCGCCAAAACGGATATGGTTTGGGGGCAATTCGTCACGACGCATGTCCACCCCTACCGAGACCAGAACGGCGACTTACTCGGCTACGTGCTGCGCAGAAACTTGCGCGACGGCGGCAAGGAAACACCGATGGTTATGTGGGTTCGCCTTCCCGGAGGCGGCCTGACTTGGAGCAGGTTCCCATTCCCGACTCCGCGCCCGATCTATGGTCGCGAGCACATCGGAAACGCGCGGCAGGTGATCGTTGTTGAGGGCGAGAAGTGCGTGGACAAGGGGCGGAAAGCGACCGGCCGCGTGTTCGTGTCCTGGGCGGGTGGGACGCAGGGCGCGAAGTATGCGGACTGGTCAGCCCTTGCCGGCCTTGACATCGTCATTTGGCCAGACGCGGACGGTCCAGGACTCGATACCGTAAACGGGGTACCCGAAAAGCCGGGCAAACCAGCAAAAAAAGGTATCGCCGAAAATCTCGTTTCACTTGGGTGCCGCGTCCGTATCATCGCCACCCCGGCTTTCGCAGAGGATGGAGACAAGCGCGCTTCGTTCGAAGACGTTCAGGCCGGCGCCGCTGTCGAGACGGGGTGGGATTGTGCCGATGCGATTGACGCCGGGTGGACGGGGGAGCAACTCGACGAGTTCATCAAGACAAGGCTACGCGAGTGGACCCCGCCAGACGATCCGCAGCCCACTGGCGGCCTTCCTGCTCCGGAGGTACAGACACAGCCGGCAGAAGTTGAAAGCCAGCCAGCGCCCCAGCCAGAGCCGGAGGAGAGCAACGTCATTGCGCTTCGTCCGAAGCAGCAAGCCAAGCTGGATGCCAAAGAGAAGAAGGAACGCAAGCCGCCGGCCGGCGTCCCTGCTGATCTGATTGACATCCGAACACGGGTCAAGTTCACGCCAGATACCGACTGGAAGCGCGGGCTCATCGAAGCGGAGGAGGGGCTTAAGGCCTCGTCTCCGTCGAACTGGCAGCTTTTCCTTGAGCACTCCGAAAGCATGAAGGGGGTGTTCCAATACAACGAATTCACCAATACCCCGATGCTGATCAACTGCCCGCCGTGGGAGCGTGAGAGTGGGTGGAAGCCGCGCCCGCTCAAGGACACCGATTATGCCGAGGCGCTGATGTGGCTGGAGCGTATTCGCATGGCTCCCAAGCATTCAGCCCTCGCGCCAATGGTCATGCTCTGCTGTTCGCACAACAGCTTTGACCCACTCCGCGACTATGTCGAGAGCTTGGAATGGGATGGTCAGCCGCGCGTCGATACATGGCTGACCTACTATGCGGGGGTTCCGGATAGCCCCTACACGCGCGCTGTTGGGAAAAAGTACCTCATATCAGCCATTGCCCGCGCCCTCTCTCCAGGGTGCAAGGTTGATACGATGCTCATCCTTGAGGGGCCTCAAGGGCGAAAGAAGTCAACGCTCTTGCGCCGGATTTTCGGTGATGAGTTTTTCACTGACAAGCTGTCGGACATCGGCAGTAAGGATGCCTCTCAGGAGATGGCCGGCGTGTGGTGTATCGAGGTTGCCGAGATGCACCGCTTTAGCGCGGCCGACTTCAATCAGGTGAAAAAGTTCCTCTCTACGCAAGAGGAACGCTACCGCCCGCCCTATGGCCGGTCGGTGATACGCGCGCCTCGCCGCGTCGTTCTCGCCGGCACAATCAATCCTGACGGACAGCCGTATTTCAATGACCCTACAGGCGCGCGCCGCTTCTGGCCGGTCACTGTGGGGGAGCGCATCGCGATCGATGACATAGCGGCCGATCGAGACCAGATATGGGCAGAGGCCGTGCACTTATTCAGGCAGGGCGAAGCGTGGTGGATTGCTGAGGGTGAGCATGATGTCGTCGCGGAGGCGCAAGAGAGCCGTACCGATCTGGACGCATGGACAGGTATCATCGTACGCGCCTCCAAGGACCGGGCAACCTTCAGCCAGCTTGAGATTTGCGACCTGCTAAGCATCCGGACACAGGACCTTGACCGCCGTCATACATCGCGCGTCGCCCGCATCATGAACAAGCTCGGGTGGGATCGCCGCATCTCTGACGATGAGGTCGTCTATAAAAAGCCAGGTGCTAGCCCAACGCGGCTTGATGAGATCGGGGATTGGGATGGGCAAGGAAAAGCCGGGCACTAGGCCCGGCTCCTGTTCCTTCTGCGATTGCGCACGGATATCAGCCTAGACCCGCACCGGCCGCGCGCCGTTCTCCACGGATGATCGTCAGCATGTTCGGCCGCCTATCTGGAACACGGATAGCCTGGAAGTCCGGCCGGCCCTATAATGACAGGGGATCACAGAAGGGTTTGCGCCGTCATCTTTGCGAGCCACGGCCACCCCGCCCATTTGTCGCCGGTTTGCCTCATATGGGTGTAGCGCCGTAAACTCGACCATGACCGATGTCCGGAGACGGCAGCGACCTGCGGTATATTCCAGCCCATTTCAAATAGCCGGCTGATGCCTTCGTGGCGCAAGTCGTGAAAATGCAAGTCCTCGATCCCGAGGAACTGACAGGCCCTCGTGAACGCGGCCGTGATCGCGTCAGTGGTGTAGGGGAAAATCTCATCGGCTGTTCTTGGCTGGGCTTTGATGATCTCCAGCGCCTCTGGGACAAGGTTGCACCACTGGTCGTTCCCGATCTTTTCGCCGGGGTGCTTCATGTCGCGGACAAGAACGCGGCTTCCTTCCTCGTCAAGATCGGTCCAACGAATTCGGACAATCTCCTCCTGCCGGCGCGTGGAGAAGATGGCGAACACGACGATGGTAGCCATAGGGGTCGGCATGGATCGGTGCATAGCCCGCCGGTCGAAGTGCTCGACGATCTTGGACGCCTCGTCGATTGTCGGTCGCCGGGTCCGTTCCTTCGGTCTGGCGATGATCCCCAGGCGGGTCATGACGGCGCGCGCGCCCTCCATAGCCTCCATGTCCAGAGGTATCCCCCAGGCGGGCTTAGCTACAGCGAAAACGGATGCAAGGTGGCTGATGTAGTTCCCGACCGTGGACGGCTCGCGGTCGCCGTCAAGTAGCCATTGGCCGAACTCCACTAGCTTCTGGCTATCCAGCGCTATGCAAGCCTCCTGCCCGATAGGCCACGCCTTCAGACTGTTTAGAACCTGTACCTTGGTTTTCCCGAACGGCTTCCTAGCGGTAGCCTCATACTTTTCAATCGCCTTTTCCAGTGTTATGGACGAGGCGTTTAAACGCTCGATACCACCCGGCTCGGAAAGCTCTTTTTCGCGGGCCTTGATCCATGCTGCCGCAGCCGGCCGGCGGTCAAATGTCTTCGCCTCGCTATGGACTATCACCTTGTCTTTCATGACGGACACCTTCGCCAGATAGGAGGTGCTTCCGTCCTTCCGCTTCCGCTCTACGATGCTCCCCATTTGGTACACGGCCCTTTGTGTTCGAACATTTAGAACAGTGTCCAAAATAGCCCGAACGAATGCCCGCGAATATCGCTAAATACGCAACGAAAGATGTGAGATTTGCAACGGTCGCAACGAAATAATCGAGAGAATTCAGAAAAGTCGAGCAACATCAAGGGGCCGATTTTTGCCGTCGCACCGATGCTCGA
>NZ_AUHB01000025.1 GCF_000422965.1 Pleomorphomonas oryzae DSM 16300 | reverse complement strand
AACGACAGACGGTCGTTGATCAGAAACTCGGCCCGCTCGTCAGAGAGGTTGTTGGCCGCCTGGATCACCAGGATCTTGAACATCATCACCGGATCGAACGGAGGCCGACCGCCTTGCGGGCCGTTGGTGTAATCAAGGGCCGTCAACAGATCGGCTCGGAATATCTCGAAGTCGACGGTCTTGCCAAATGCCTCCAACTGGTCACCGAGGTCGCTCAGCCGCTTCAGCCGGTCATCGAAGTCAAAAAAGCCAGGCAGTCCAGACATCGCCAGAGCCCTCCGCCACAAGGCAAAGGGAATCATAAAACCACTGATTTGGCGAGGTTTTTAGAAGCGTCCAGCTGTGTCGCCTGGGGCTTGAGCCTCCTCTGGGAGGCATTCATGGGCGGGGCCGACGTTCAGGTTCGCGCGCCTGCGAAAAGCTACCGCTTTCGACAACGCGCACGAAGATTTGCTTATCCATCACTGCTATTCCGGACAAGAATAGAAGACATGGTCGTCAGCGGTCTCACCCGATTGCTTGAATGACTTGGATTACGAGCGAAAGGATACACTCATGGCCGAGCGCAACAGACTGATTCCCGACGCAAATCATCCCATTACCATCGACAAGTGTTCGTCGACGGTCGTCGTCAGGAAAGGATCGCTGCAGATTGCAAGAACAACGGGCGCCCTGACGCTCGCGGAAGCGTCTTATCCGCCGGTTCAGTACATACCGCGACGCGACGTCGACATGTCGCGGTTGGAACGTTCACAGCACACCACCCATTGCCCGTACAAGGGGCAGGCAAATTACTACAGCATACCGGCCCTCGGAGAGGCCGGGGTGAACAGCGTGTGGACCTACGAGACACCCTTCGAGGCGGTTGGCGACATCGCCGGCCATCTCGCCTTTTATCCCGACCGGGTATCGATCGAGCTCGTCGACTAGCGTCTCCGCAATTGCCGATGCAGGCTGCGTCGGCGGCACTTGCGTGTCGTGAAATTTCAGACAGGTGCGCCGGTCTGGCGCCTTTCTGGAGGTGACGGCAAAAACGAACTTGATCGTAACGAACATGTTCGTTATAAGGGCGGCATGAAGCAAGACCATTCTCCCGCCGCTCGTCCGTCGTCCCATGCCTCTTCCGGGCCGGCCAGCCGCCGCGAACGCCCCGCCAAGGTGGCGCTGACGCGCGAGCTGATCGTTGCCACCGCCCTCGACATTCTCAACGAGGAAGGCCTCGAGAAGGTGACGATGCGGGCGATCGCCGGTCGCCTCGATACCGGTCCGGCGTCGCTCTACGTCTACGTCCGCAACACCGAGGACCTGCATGCGCAGCTGCTCGATGCGCTGATCGCAGGCGTACCGGAGGCGGCCGCCGAGCGTCCCGGCGCAAGCGTCGACGCGGCGGACTGGCGGGGACAGCTCATCGGCCTGCTGATGACCTACACCGAACGCCTCTACAGCCACCCGGCCATCGCCCGCCTGTCGCTGTTCGCCCGCTCGAACGGTCCGAATTCGCTCAGGATGGCCGATGCCCTCCTGAAGCTGCTGCGGCAGGGCGGCGTAGCGGATGCCTCGGCTGCCTGGGCCATCGACCTGATGATGCATTTTGCCACCGCCACGGCGGCCGAGCAGAGCTCCGACCAGCACGAAAGCAAGATCGCCGCCACGGCGGACGCCATCGAGGCGGCGGACCCCGCGCTCTATCCCAACCTCGCGGCGATCGACCCGCTGTTGCTGTTCAGCGGCGACGGCCTCGAGCGCTACACCTGGGCCGTCAACGTATTGATCGACGGCGTGCTGACGGCGGTGCCGCCGACGCCGGACACCAGCCGACTGGCCTTCAAACGCGATTGACCCAAACGAAGCTGATCGTCGGCGACTGAAGCCGGCGCTCTTTCTCCCTCATCGGATCTCGGCCCGCTGAAGCCTCCGCTTCCGCGAACGCCCGATCCTTGCCGTTTTTCCGGATGCCGGTCGCAAAGCGCCGGCGGAAAGGCTATCCTTTGTCTTCTCTATCCTCTCCTGCTGCCCGGCCGAGCCTGATGGCGGTGCTGGCCGTCGTGCTGATGGCCGACGTTCTCGACCTCGTCGACGGCACGCTGACCAGCATCGCCGCGCCGGCCATCGCCCACGATCTCGGCGGCGGCCCGGCCTTCATCAGTTGGCTCGGCACCGCCTATACGCTTGCGCTCGGGGTCTTCCTGGTGCTGGGCGGCCGGCTCGGCGACCGCTTCGGGCAGCGGCGGCTGTTCCTGCTGGGCATGGCGGGGTTCACGCTGGCCTCGCTGGTCTGCGGTCTTTCCCTCACGCCGGGCATGCTGATCGGCGCCCGCTTCGTTCAAGGCGCCTTCGGAGCGCTGCTGATCCCGCAGGGCATGGCGATCCTGACCACCCTGTTTTCCCGCGCCGAGCTCGGCATCGCCTTCAGCGTATTTGGGCCGGCGCTCGGCCTGTCGGCGGTGGCCGGACCGCTCATCGGCGGCCTGATCATCGATGCCGACATAGCCGGCCTCGGCTGGCGGCCGATGTTCCTGATCAACATCGTCATCGGGGTCATTGGCCTGCCGATCGCTGCGTGGGTGCTGCCGAAGGTGCCGGCGCGGCCGGATGTCCGCCTCGACGGCCCCGGCTCGCTGCTGCTCGGCCTTGCCATGCTCACGGCGATCTATGGCCTGATCGGCGGCGCCCAAGCCGGATGGCTCGGCTGGGCGGGCGTCTCGATCGTCGCCTCGCTCGCCTTGTTTGCCGCCTTCGCCTGGCGGCAGGCCACCGCCGAGGCGCCGATCATCCTCGCCTCGCTGTTCCGAAGCCGGGGCTTCGTCTCCGGCCTGATCGTCGGCTTTGCCTTCTTTGCCATGGTGAACGGCCTCGTCTTCATCACCTCGCTGTTCCTGCAGAACACGCTGGCCGTCTCGCCCTGGGGCACGGCGTTGCGCATGTTGCCGATGACGCTCGGCATCATCGTCGCCTCGGCGGCCGGCATGGCGCTGATCCCGCGTCTCGGCCGGATGCTGGTGGTCATCGGCCTCGGGGTGACGCTGCTCGGCACCGGCTTGCTGGCGCTGGCCATCGGCCTTGGCGGCGGCACCCATCTGATGGCCCTTTCCGGCGCGCTGTTCGTGCTCGGCCTCGGCATGGGCAGCTGCTTCGGCACCATCTACGACATCGCGCTCGGCGACATCTCGACCGAGGAGGCCGGCAGTGCCAGCGGCTCATTGAGCGCCGCCCAGCAGCTGGCGGCCAGCACCGGCATGGCGGTGATGAGCGCGGCTTTCCTCAGCGAGGCGCCACGTCTGGCCGGCGATGGTGCGCTGCTCCTCTGCCTTGCCATCGCCGCGGTGGCCATCCTCGTCAGCCTGCCGCTGGTCGGCCTGATGCCACGGGCTGCCCCGGCCGAGCCGGCGCACTGAATGGTGACCCAAATGAAACATCTGATCAGCGGGCTGGCGCTTGCCGCCGCCTTCGCACTCGGCGACTTGCCCCTCGCAACCGCCGCCGACCAAACCGCCCGCACCGTGCTCACCATACGGCCGATCCATGCCGAGCGGCAGACCTGGACCGACAGCGTCGCCGCCGGTGGCTGGGTGGCCGCCTGGAGCGAGGCGTCGATCGCCACCGAGATCGGCGACTACAGGATCGAGGATCTGGCCGTCGACGTCGGCGACAGTGTCCGCAAGGGCGATGTGGTGGCCCGCCTTGCCGACGACCAACTGAGGGCGGCGGTCGCGGCTGGCGAGGCGGCGCTCGACAGCGCCAGGGCCGCCTATGAGCTCGCCCAGTCGGACGCCCGCCGCGCCGAGCTCCTGGGGCCGAGCGGCGGCCAGTCGAAGCGCGAGCTGGAGGCGGCGCTGATCGCCGAGCGCGTCGCCGCCGCCAATGTCGCAGCCGCCGAGGCGGAGCTTGAGACGCGCCGGCTTCGCCTTGCCAAGGCGACGCTGGTGGCGCCCGACGACGGCGTCATTTCGGCACGGCCGGCCGTGCTCGGCGCCGTCGCCTCGGCCGGCACGGAACTCTATCGCCTGGTCCGCCAAAACCGCGTCGAATGGCGGGCCGAGGTGGCGGCCGACGCCGCTGCCCGCCTGACGCGGGGCATGGCCGCGACACTGACGGAAAATGGCATTAGCCTGTCGATCGGCGTCGTTCGTCTCGTCGGCCCGACGCTGAATGCCGCCTCCGGCCGGGCGACGGTCTATGTCGATCTGCCGGCCACCGGCGAACTCCGGCCCGGCGCTTATTTCGCCGGTCATATCGACACCGGTCAGCAGGAGGTTCTGACCCTGCCGGAAAGCGCGGTGCTGCTAAAGGATGGCACTAGCTTCGTCTTCGCGCTGGATCCGAAGGGCACGGTGAAGCGGCTTTCGGTGACCACCGGTGCCCGACATGACGGGCGGATCGCCGTCGTCTCAGGCCTTTCCCCCGATGTGGCGGTGGCCGAAAGCGGCGTCGCCTTCCTGTTCGACGGCGCCGCCGTCGCCATCGCTGCCGAAGAGGTGAAGCCATGAACGTGTCCGCCTGGGCCGTTCGCAATCCGGTGCCGGTGGTGCTGCTGTTCGTGCTGCTCCTGGTCGGCGGCCTCATCTCCTTCTCGTGGCTGGCCGTGCAGAGCTTTCCCGACCTCGACCTTCCCCTGGTGTTCATCGACTGCCAGCTGGATGGCGCCGCGCCAGACCAGCTGGAGACCGACGCCGTGCGCAAGATCGAGGACAAGGTGGCGACGCTCGGCAAGCTCAACCACATCACCACCCGCATCGACGACGGCCGCGCTTCGATCATCGTCGAATTCCAGATCGACAAGGACCCGGAAGCCGCCCTGAACGAGGTGCGCAACGCGGTCGACAGCGTCAGGGCCGATCTGCCGGCCGACATGGAGGCGCCCAGCATCTCGCGGCAGACCGTTCAGGACACGCCGCTGATCGCCTTTGCCGCGACATCCGACAGTCTCGACGAGGCGGCGCTGTCCTGGTTCGTCGACAACGACCTCAACCGCGCCCTGCGCGCCGTGCCCGGCGTCGGCGATGTCGCCCGCACCGGCGGCATCGACCGGGAGGTGACGGTCACCGTCGCCCCGGCGCAGCTCGCTGCCTTCGGCCTGACCATCGGCGAGGTGGCCGAGCGCCTGCGCGCGGCGCAGGTCGACACCTCCGGCGGCCGTGTCGAGACGACGCTCAGCAAAAGCAGCATCCGCCTTCAAGCGGCGGCGGGAAACGTCGATGCCCTGGGCGAGCTGACCCTGCCGCTGGTCAGTGGCGCCTCGGTGCCGCTTTCCGAGGTGGCGACCATCGAGGATGGACACGCCGAGCGCACCAGCCTTGCCTATCACGGCGTCGACCGAGTGGTGCTCGTCGAGATCAAGCGCTCCAACGGTTATTCGGAGATCGAGGTTGCCGAGGGCGTGCGCGCCGCCGTCGCCCGCCTTGCCGCCGCGCGGCCGGATGTGCGGCTTGCCGAGGCGACGACGACGGCCACCGCCACGCTCAACGACTATCACGCGTCGATGCACATGCTTTACGAGGGCATCGGCCTCGCCGTGCTGGTGGTGTTCGCCTTCCTCGGTTCGCTGCGTGCCACCATCGTCGCGGCGGCGGCGCTGCCGCTGGCCTTGGTGCCGACCTTCATGGTGATGGCATGGTTCGGCTTCAGTCTCAACGCGGTGTCGCTGCTGGCGCTGTCGCTGGTGATCGGCGTTTTGGTCGACGACGCCATCGTCGAGGTGGAGAACATCGAGCGACATCTCAGGGCCGGCGGCACGCCGCGCCAGGCGACCATCGTGGCGACGCAGGAGATCGGCCTCGCGGTGGTGGCCACCACGCTGACGCTGGTGGCCGTGTTCCTGCCGACGGCGTTCATCGGCGACGTGCCGGGGCTGATCTTTCGCCAGTTCGGCATCACCGCCTCGGCCGCCGTGCTGGCCTCGCTGCTGGTTGCCCGCCTGCTGACGCCGATGCTGGCGGCGCGCCTGCTGAAGCCCGGCAAGCGGCGCGGCGAGACGGCCGACGGCCTTGTGATGCGGAGCTACCTCAGGTTCGTGCGCGGCTGCCTCCGGTTCCGCAAGACGACGCTCGCCGCCGCCCTGCTGTTCGTCGGCGCTTCCTTTGCGCTGGTGCCGCTGCTCGATACCGCCTTCGTGCCGGCCTCCGACATCGCCCAGACCAGTGTCGAGCTGACACTGCAACCGGGCAGCACGCTGACCGCCACCGATGCGGTGGCGCGCCGGGCAACGGCGCTGATCGGCAACGTGCCCGACGTCCGTTCGGTGCTGACGCGGGTGGGCACCGGCGCGGTGGCCGGCGCCGGGCCGGACGCGGTAGCGAACGCCGACGTGACAAGCGCGCTGATCACCGTCGACCTGACGCCGTTTGGCGAGCGGCAGCGCTCGCAACAGGTGATCGAGCAGGATATTCGGCAGACGCTCTCCGCCCTGCCGGGCGTGCGGGTGGCCGTCGGTGGCAATGCCGACGGCGTCAAGCTCGACGTGGTGCTGGCCGGCAACGACGCGGCGGCGCTCGGCCGCGCCACCGAGGCGGTGGAGACCGAGATGCGGACGATCCCCGGCCTCGGCGCGGTAACGTCGACGGCGGCGCTGGAGGCGCCGGAGCTTGCCGTGGTGCCGGATCTCGCCCGCGCCGACGCGCTGGGCGTGACGCCGGCCGCCATCGCCTCCACCGTGCGCATCGCTTCGGCCGGCGATTATGCGGTCAACCTGCCCAAGCTCGATCTCGGGGAGCGGCAACTGCCGATCCGCATCCGCCTGCCCGACGGGCTGTCTGAAAGTCCGGAAACGCTGGCCGCGCTCCGGGTCGGCGGGACGGGGGGCAGAGTCGATCTCGGCACGGTGGCCGCTCTCTCGATGCGGACCGGCCCGGTGGCGATCACCCGGCTCGACCGCGAGCGCAACGTGACGATCAGCGCCGAGCTCAACGGGCGCAGCATCGGCGCCGTCATGGACGAGGTGAAGGCGCTGCCGTCGGTGCGCGGCCTGCCGGCCGGCGTCCGCCTCGTCGACGAGGGCGACGTGGAGATGATGAACAACATGTTCTCCGGCTTCCTGTTCGCCTTCGTGATCGGCGTCTTCTGCATCTACGGCGTGTTGGTGCTGCTGTTCCACGATTTCCTGCAGCCGTTCACCATCCTCGCGGCCATTCCCTTGTCGCTCGGCGGCGCCCTGCTGCCGCTGGTCGTTACCGGCACCAGCTTTTCCATGGCGACGGCCATCGGCATGCTGATGCTGGTGGGCATCGTCACCAAGAACTCCATCCTGATCGTCGAATATGCCGCCGCCGCGCAGTTCGCCGGCCGCAGCCGGTTCGACGCGCTGACGGAAGCCTGCCACAAGCGGGCGCGGCCAGTGGTGATGACCACGCTGGCGATGATCGGCGGTATGGCGCCGGTGGTGCTCGGCCTCTCAGGTGGCGACCCAAGCTTCCGCCGGCCGATGGGGCTGGTGGTGATCGGCGGCCTGACGCTATCGACCCTGCTGAGCCTCGTCGTCGTGCCGGTGGTCTACAGTGCGGTCGACGGGCTGTCGCGCCGGCTGAAGCAACTGGGGACTGGAGCCAGAAAAGGCGAGCGGTCATGGCGTCAAATTGACGGGCGACGCGCAATGCTGCTGCAATGTTCGTCGCATAGCGCTCGCGGCGAAGTGGGGAAGACATGCGCCTGTTGCTCGTTGAGGATGAACCGCAGATGGCGGACGCGCTTGCCACGGCGCTGCACCGGTATGACATCATTGTTGATCACGCACCGACGCTCGCCTATGCGCAGGAGGCGGTCGCCCAGAACCTGCATGATATCGTCCTGCTGGACTTGCAGCTTCCCGACGGCGATGGCTTGAGCTTCCTCACCCATCTACGGGGCACCGGCGATACCACGCCGGTGATCGTGCTGACGGCGCGCGGCTCCATCGAAGATCGCGTCAACGGTCTCGATGTCGGGGCCGACGACTATCTCACCAAGCCGTTCGCGGTGGAGGAATTGTTGGCGCGCGTCCGGGCCATCATGCGCCGTCCGGCTAAGGTGGTGCCGATGGTGGCGCGTGTCGGGCGGCTGGAATTCAGCCTCGACAATCGCGAGGCACGTATCGACGGTACCCTGCTCGATCTGCCTCGGCGCGAGTTACTCGTCTTGGAAACGCTGGTCCGCCGGCAGGGGCGGACGGTGCTGCGCAGCGTGCTGGAGGAGGCGGTCTATACGTTCGACGATGAGATCCAGTCCAATGCGCTCGATTCCCACATATCGCGCCTGCGCCGAAAGCTCACTGAGGCGGAGGCCGACGTGGAGATCCACGGCATTCGCGGCGTCGGCTACCTGATCAGGGCGACGCCATGAAACCGCGCCGACCGATATCGCTGAAACGCCGCCTCATCATCCAGTTCCTCATCTTCCAGGTCGGCATTCTCTTCCTGTTCGGCATTGGTTTCGTGGCCTACCTCGTGCAGAAGGACGAGGGCGGTGTGCTGGTCAGCCCAAAGTTTGCCGAGATGGCCGCGCGCGCCATCGACCGTCAGGAGGACGGCAGCCTGCGGCTGAACCAGACGCCCGAGTTGGCCAGGCAGCAGCGGATGGACGGCGATTTCTGGTTCGTAGCGCGTAGCGATCGGGGCGAGATCGTTCGAACGGGCACAGTCCCGACGCTCTATGCAGCCATGGCCGACAACCTCGACAAGATCACCTTCGCCGACATTCGCGATACGGCTTGGCCTTATTCCAACCTGGCGGTGGTACGACGGGCGTCCGGCCCGGCCGGCGAGTTCACCGTGCTCGGCAAGGGCAACCTCTTCAGCACGACCTTCGTCGTCCTGTTTCTCTCCAATCTCCTGATGGTGCCCATTCTGCTGCTGATGGCCCTTGTGACGGTCGTCGTCATTCCGTGGATCGTGCGGCGTTCGTTCTCCAGCCTGTCCAGCATCGCCGAGGAGGCGGGAGCGATCGACACCGACCGGCGCGGCTATCGTCTGCCGCTGGACGAGGTGCCCAACGAGGTGCGGCCGCTGGTCAACGCCATCAACGGCGCCCTGCAGCGGCTGGACGAGGGATATGAGCGGCATCGGCGCTTCATTCTCGATGCCGCCCACGAACTGCGCACGCCGGTGGCCATCCTTCAGACGCGGGTGGAAACCATCCCCGAAGGCCAGCTGAGGACACATCTGCTGGCCGATGCCTGGCGCATTGCCTCGCTCGCCGAACAACTGCTCGATCTTCAGCGCCTGGACGCCAGCGGTCACAGCTTTGTCGACGTCGATCTGGCGGGGCTCTGCCGGGAGGCCGCTGCCGACCTTGCGCCGCTCGCCATCGCCCATGGCTACGAGCTGTCGCTGGAGGTCGAGGCGAAGGACCTGGTGATCCGGGCGGACAAGGGCGCCTTGCAGCGGGTGCTGACCAATCTCGTGCAGAACGCCATCGAACATGGCGGCGGGCGCGGAACCATCCTCATCACAGTGGAAACGCCCGCCGTCATCGAAATCAGCGATGAGGGGCCGGGCGTGCCCGTCGACGAGCGGGAGCGGATTTTCGAGCCGTTCTACCGCTTGCAGCCACGCAGTCGCGGTGCCGGCCTTGGCCTCAATCTGGTGCGCGAAATCATGCAACGCCACGGCGGTAGCGTGACGGTCATAGATACGCCACACGGCGGTGCCTGCTTTCGCTTGGTTTTTCCTGGCGAACAGGCAAAGTAAATACTAAAAATTTCTTAACAATCGGTCCGATTCCGCTCAATACTTACCGATAATTATATTCTTATTGTTTCATCTCGCAATGTAGACGCAATCTCCAACGGCAAAATGACCCTCATCTGCCGATGGAAACTGTTCAGGCCATCGGGGAGAAACAGGCTGCCGAGGCGGCCTTTTCCAACAACCAAAGCCCCGTGGGTCATCCAGACACGCGGGTGGCATGGAGCGGTCAATGTCTTTCAAAGCAAAAGCGGTGGTCATCGTGGCGGGCGTCGTAGGCGTCCTTGCCGGCAACGCGTCAGCCGCCGACATTTCCCCGTTGGGTGGGATCAACGTTCCCTCCTACGACGCGCCGGCGCCGTTCAAATGGGATGGCGCTTACGTCGGTGTCCACGGTGGCGCGACCACCTCGCATGTCAATCCGCTGTCGGGTGACAAGGCGATCCTGGGTGGCGTTCAGGCGGGCTATAATTTCCAGACGGGTCCAGCCGTTCTGGGTGTCGAGCTCGAGGGAAGCTATCTGGGCAACGCCGAGCGCAACGTTCCCGGCGGCCAGGTCAAGGAGCGCTATCGCGGCGCGGCCAAGGCCAAGGCAGGCCTCAGCCTTGATCGTACGCTGGTTTACGGCACCGCCGGCCTCACCATGACAGATTACAAGGGAAGCAGCGGAACCTACGTGACGGACGGTTTCAAGCAGGGCTATCTGCTGGGCGTCGGCGTCGAACAGGCGTTTGACGGCGGCCTTTCGGCCAAGTTCGAATATGATTATGTGGCGACCGACGACATGAAGGCCACGACGTCGAGCGGCGCCTCAAAGACCAATCTCAAGGATCACGTCTTCAAGGCGGGCCTCAACTACCGCTTCTAGAGAATTTCAGCAAAACCAGGAGCTGGTCTCGCATCCCAGACTGCTGCAACCAACGAAATAAAGCTTTTCCGGTGAACCAGATTTCACCGGAAAAGCGATCGCAATGCATGCGGCGAGAATTACGCCCCGGCGCGCCCGCATTGTCGTCTTCGTCATGCGCATATTTGGACCTTTGTCCGATCACTCCCAGGAAATATTCGTCGTCTACCAGAAGGGCTTCTCGTGTTCCGTTGCATTGCCAAGTCAGCCATTGCTCTTGCTACCCTCGCGGCGATCGGCACGCCGGCCCACGCGGCGGATTACCGGTCGGTTCATTGTGCCGCCCGTGCCGCCTATGCCGGGTCGCCCCTGCATGCCGCCTTCGACATCGCGCCGATCGGACCCATTCCCCATCGAGCGCTGCCGACGGCCATCACTGGTCGCCTCGATGGCGCTTACGAGCGTAGTCGCGCCCTTACCGCCGCGTCGGCTATGACGGCCGCCGTTGCTGTGCCTGGAAAAGGCCTGTGGCAACGAACCGACGCGCCGGCTGGCGAGCCGCTGCTGTTTTGGGCCAGCGTTGGAAAGACCTTCACGGCGGTGGTCGTCCTCCAACTCGTGAGGGAGGGCAAACTCTCCCTCGACGACCCCGTCTCGCACTGGATATCGGGCGTGCCGAATGGCGATGTGGCGACGGTCGGCGACCTGCTCGCCCATACCAGCGGCCTGTTCAGCGCCAACGAGGATCTCAAGGTGCGTGCCGATCCGCGCTATCGGGATCCGGCGGCCACTCTTGCGGTGGCGCGCAAGCATGGGGCCATTTTTTGCCCCGGAGAAAACTGGCACTATTCCAACACCGGCTATGATCTGCTGGGCGAAATCGTTCGCCAGGTCGATCGTCGGCCGATCGATGAGGCGATCACCGCGCGGATCATCACGCCGCTTGGACTTGCTTCGATGCGCGCCCTGGCGCCGGGGCGCGGGGCGGCCGGTGTCGCGCCGCTGGTGACGGCCAGGGAAAAGCCAATGGATGCGAGCTGGGCCGGGGCTGCCGGTCCCATCGTCAGCGACGCCGCCGACATGACCCGCTTCTGGGCGGCCTTGCTCGGCGGACGTCTGTTGCCGAAGCACGTGGTGCGCGAGATGGCCCGGACGCTCTACCCGATGTACGATCCGGGCACCTATTACGGACTGGGCGTCATGGTGTTCGATGTGGCCGATGGCAGCCGCTCGCTCCACTGGATCGGGCACGCTGGCGGAACGCCCGGCGCCAGCGCGATCGTTGCCTATTCGCCGGCCGACAAGGCCATCGTCGCGGTCGCCCTCACCGGCGACGGCTCTGCCGTTCCCGCCGCCAACATGCTGCTGAAGGCGTTGATGCCGCCCGGAGGATCAGGGCGAAAGTAACGGCTATAGCGGGATTATGTGGCGCTCGCATTGGGCTTGCCGCGACCGACGAACGCCCGTCGGAAAGGATTGAGCCATTTCGCGCAATGCTGCCGTAACCGACGCCCTCTAGGTCTAGGCCCGGAAAACACCGGAAAAGGGCTCACGGATGACCAGGACACCAAGCAAACACCTACAGACGTTCGTCTTTTTGGCCTTGGGGCTCGCCGCGCTCGTCCTGCTGACGGCCTGTGCCTCAGATATCATGAAGAGCTATATCGGCGCGCCGATCAACAGCGTCATGCTGGATTATGGTCCGCCCGACAACGTCTACGATTTGCGCCCCGGCGAGAGGGCCTATCAATGGCGTCAGGACAAGACGCAGGCCGTCTCGGGCAGCACGAGCGGCGAGACGCGCCGGACACGGCATGGCGAGCGCTATGAAGCGACCGAGACCCCTGGCTATGTCCAGCAAACCGCGTGCTACTACACGTTCTACACCCACTTCTCCGGCGCCGAATGGTATGTGACGGGCTTCAGGCAGCCGTCGTTCGAGTGCGAGTGATCGGTGCCCGAGCCGGTGTGGGGGCGATCAGCTCGGCTGCTCGGGGCGGTCGGTCGAGGCGGGCAGCGGAAACACCATCCTGAGGCAGGCGCCCTTGGTGGGGCCGGTGACCACTTCGATATGGCCGCCGTGCAGCCGCATGATCTTCTGGACCAGATCGAGGCCGAGGCCAGCGCCGCGGCCACCTTGCCTGAGGCGATAGAAGGGCTCGAAGATCTGTTCACGCTCGGCTGGCGGAATGCCGTCGCCCTCGTCACAGACTTCGATCCAGCCGGCGCGGGCGACGCGGATCATGATGGTGCCGCGCCGGCCGCCGTGGTCGATGGCGTTTTGAATGAGATTGGCCAAGGCACGGTCGAGCGCCGTTTCGTCGCCGGCGATCATGACGTGCTCGGCTTCCGGCTCCAGCGTCATCTCGTAGCCGGCGGCGAAGGCCAGTGGCGCGATGTCGAGAACGATCCGTTCGGCGATGGCGACGAGATCCACCGGTGCGAGGGCGATCTCGCTCTGGTCAAGGCGCTGCAGGTCGAGGAGCTGCCCGGTCAGGATGGTCAGGCGCGTGGTGTCCTCGAGGAGGCGCGTCCGGTCCGGGCCGGAGGGCAGGGAGGCGATGCGCGTCGTCAGGATGGCGATGGGGGTTCTGAGTTCATGCGCCGCATCGGCCAGGAAGCGCTTGTGCCCTTCGTATCCCTTGTCGAGGCGGTCGAGCGCGTGGTTGACCGCATTGACGAAAGGAACCACCTCGGCCGGCACTTTGTCGAGGGAAAGGCGCACGCCGCTGCGGTCGATGTCGATGCGTTCGGCGTCGCCGGCCGCCTGTCCCAACCCGACCATGGCGCGGCGCACCACGAAGGGCGTGACCAGGATGGTGGCAAGGGCCATCAGTCCGAAGATCGGCAGCGCCGCGTTGACCAGCATCGGCTCGATTGCCGCGACGATCGTGTGGACCGAAAGACGTCCTTTGGCCGGCGTGAGCATCTGAAGCCGGCCAGCCTCGGTGTCGGCCCATCTGATCACGCCGGCCGGGTTGGTCGGGTCGCTGGAGGGCGATCGGAGAAGGGCATCCTCGAAATGATCGAGCAGAGCGGCGATCGGCGCCACCTCGGGCGGCACAGTTCCTTCGAAAAGGCGATGGCCTTGGGTGTCGCGCACGACGAACCAGAGATCGGGGTTCTCCGATCGCATGCGGAGGAGCTCGGGCGTTGGGCGCAGCGTCAGTTCGCCTTGGGCATTGCGCTCCACCGCTCTGACAAGAACATCGATGGTGCTGCCTTCGTAGCTGTCGCCCAGCATGCCGCTGCGCCACATGAAGCCGATGACGATGAGAATGATCGCCGTGAGCAGAACCAGCATGACGGCCTGCATGACGGCGAGATGGCCGACCAGGCGCCATTTGAGGGACTTGGGACGCCGAGAGGTCATGGCGTTTCTCTCAGGAGATAGCCGACGCCGCGCACGCCGTTGATGGTGACGCCGCCGTCGGCCTCAGTCAGTTTGCGGCGCAAGCGCGACACTTGGGTATCCAGGGCGTTGGGCTGGACCTCGTCGTCCAGCGAGAACACGGCCTCCATCAGCAGCGAGCGCGGCACCATGCGGCCCAGCCGGCGGAGCAGCGCTTCCAGAACCAGGATTTCCCGCCGCGTCAGATCGAGCACGCCGCCGCCGACGCTGGCCTCGCGATTGACGAAATCGAAGGACAGGCGACCGGCGCGGACGGTATCGGATTGCACGTTGGCCGGTCGGCGCAGGAGGGCGCGCAGTCGGGCCAGAAATTCCTCCAAGGCGAAGGGCTTGGCGAGATAGTCGTCGGCTCCCTGATCCAGTCCGGCCACCCGGTCGGCGAGGTCGCCGCGCACCGTGAGGACGAGCACCGGCACCAGGTTGCCGCGCGCCCTGAGCTTGGGGATCAGGCTGAGGCCGTCACCGTCCGGTAGCTGGCGGTCGAGCACCAGGGCGTCATAGCCGCCCAGCGCGGCGATGGCTTCGGCTTCGAACAGGTTGGGCGCGTGGTCGACGATCATGTCGTGCCGAGTCAGCGCCGCGCGCAACGCCGAGGCCATCTCCGGCTCGTCTTCGACCAGTAACACGCGCATCGGCAACTTCCCTTGAGGTCCCACCATATCGTCTTAGGGGCTCTTCATGGCGGCAGCCTTGCAAAAAATCCAAGAGATGGGGTTTCGGTCCTCTTTCCCGCCCGACTTCGCGACAGACTGCCGACATCCAGGCATGCGAGGAGCGGGGCTGCATTTCAAAGCATTTCCAGCGAATCCTTTTGACAGAGGTTGTCATGTTCGGACTTTCCAATACGTTTCCCGCAACGCATGCGAGGGGGATCGAGGCCGGCGAGGGCGCGCCGCTGGGCTGCCTCGGGCCGCTGGAGGTGCGGCTCGCCCGTTCGGCCGCCGAGGTGCGTGCCGCGCAGGCGCTGCGTTACCGGGTGTTCTACGGCGAGATGCAAGCGACCGCCGATCCGCGCACCTTCCTTCGCCGGCGCGACGCCGACGCCTTCGACCGCTATTGCGACCACCTTCTGGTGCTCGACCATGACGACGTGGAGATCCGGCCGTTCCGCAAGGCGCGGCCGCGTATCGTCGGTACCTACCGCCTGTTGCGCCAGAGCGTAGCTGAGCGGCATCGCGGCTTCTACACGGCCGGCGAGTTTGCCATCGAACCGCTGCTGTCCCGCCATGCCGGTCTGGAGTTCCTCGAGCTCGGCCGCTCCTGCGTCATGAAGCCCTATCGCAGCAAGCGCACCGTCGAGCTGCTGTGGCAGGGCATCTGGGCCTATGTGCTCAACCACGGCATCGACGCCATGATCGGCTGCGCCTCCTTCGAGGGTACCGATCCCGACGCGCTGGCCCTGCCGCTGTCCTTCCTGCACCATCATGCATCGGCCGACGGTGACTGGCTGGTGGAAGCGAGGCCTGAGCGGACGGTGACCATGAACCGGCTGCTGATCGAGGCGGTGGACATGCGCGCGGCGCTTTCCGGCATGCCGCCGCTGATCAAGGGCTATCTGCGCCTCGGCGCTATGGTGGGTCGAGGTGCTGTCGTCGACCGTCCGTTCGGCACCACCGATGTGATGATCGTGCTGCCGGTCGAACGCATCTCCGAACGATATGTTCGGTATTATGGCGCCGATGCCGGCCGTCATGCCTGATGGATTCAATATCGGAAGGCGGTGGGTGCGATTTTCTCCGAATATAGATCGGCGACAGACTGGCGACATTCAGGCATGAGACATCGATCAGCATGAAGACTCTGGAATGAGTTCGCTCTTTCCTTCATGCTGAGGACTATCTCTCGTGACAATACATTCCAACGATACGAATCGACTTGCGGCCTATGTGACCATCCTGGAGGGCCGACATGTCGCTGTCTGACGTCCTCTTGTTCGCCAGAGAATGGTTTCGCAATCCCCTCAGCGTTGCCGCCATCTTTCCGTCCGGCCGTGCCCTGGCCTCGTTGATGACGAGAGAAATCTCGGCGGAAACCGGCCCGGTCGTCGAACTCGGCCCGGGAACCGGGGTGTTCACGCGGGCCCTGCTGAAGCGGGGCGTCAGGCCGCAGGACCTGACGCTGGTGGAATATAGCTCCGATTTTGCTCGCCTCCTGCAAACGCGGTTCCCACGCGTTCGCGTTCTCTGGATGGACGCGGCTGGCCTCGACCGGAGCAAGCTGTTCGACGGCGTGCCGGTCGGCGCGGTGGTCTGTGGCCTCGGCTTTCTCAACATGTCGCAGGAGAAGATCACGGCGATCCTCAAAGCGGCCTTTGACTATCTGCGGCCGGACGGCTCCCTGTTTCTGTTCACCTACGGTGCGCGCTGCTCGGTGCCGGATGCGACGCTGGCCGAGCTCGATCTCAACGCCATCTGGGTGGGCAGGACCTTCCAGAACATCCCGCCGGCATCCGTCTATCGGATCGAGCGGCGATCCGAGAAGGGGGGCTGAGATGGACGCTGCGCACCTCGTGGCGATGGTGTTGAGCTTTGGGCTGCCGGGCCTGCTGTTCATCGCCCTGGCCGAAAAATTCACGCCGATCATCCCCTCCTATGTCCTGCTGATGCTGCTCGGCATGACGCTTCCCAACCGCGGCATGCTCGCCTTGGCGATCCTGGCGACGGCGGTGGGATCTCTGACCGGATCGGTCATCTGGTATGGGGCGGGACGCCTGTTCGGCGCGGCGCGGGTCGAACGCATCGTGGCGCGCTTCGGCAAGTATGTGTTCTTCAACGGACGGCATTACCAGAGCCTCGCCAACGCCTATCGGCGCAACCACTTCTGGGTGACGCTGTTCGGCCAGACCATACCCGTGGCCCGCATCTATCTGGCGCTGCCGGCCGGCGTGTTCGCCATCCAGCCGATTGTCTTCGTCGGCGCGGCGGCGCTCGGCATCCTCCTGTGGAACGCGCCGTTCCTGACCCTCGGCTATCTGTTGCGCGGCAGCGGCCACGATCCGGTACACGTCGGCTTCTGGGTTTCCGCAGCCCTGGTGGCCACGGAAATGACGATCCTTCTCGGGTATCGGTTACGGGAAAGGATCATCCGGCGATCGGAGCGATGCCTTGCCGGCGCAGGCTCGTGAGTTCAACGGATGTGACCTATATCCGCCGCGTGCTCCATTCTGCCCGAGGTCCTGCTTGGACTCACGAGTGAAGTGCAACACCTGCTAAGGTGTTGCTGCGATGGGACAACATTACTCTCAGCTCTCGTTGCGAGAGCGGGTGACGGTAGAGCTTCTCCACCGGGAAGGGCTATCGGTGCGAAGCATAGCGGCGCGGCTTGAACGATCAGCATCGACGATCAGCCGCGAGCTCAGGCGCAACGCCAAGCCGACCAAACAGTGGTCCGGCCCCTACGATGGCGAACGGGCGCACCGCCTGGCCGCCCGACGACGACAATGGGATACCCGTTTCAAGCTGGCGCGCCAGCCGGACCTTGCGGCCGACGTCA
>NZ_AUHB01000024.1 GCF_000422965.1 Pleomorphomonas oryzae DSM 16300 | reverse complement strand
CATGAACCAGCCAGATAAAAACGGTCATGCCCGAAAATGTCAGAAGGACGCCGGCCACCACTCCGGCGATGGCGGCGGCCGTGGTGCCGATCTTGTCGAGAAGGCCGAACATCACAGCACCCCCGAGGCGCAAAGCTCGCCTTCGCCGATGCGCGATGCATCGCCCATGCCGCGCCGCCGGGCGAGACCGACCACCATTCGGCCACCGGCACGATTGAAGGCCGTGGCGGCCGAGCAGCTTTCCAGCCAATGCCCGGCCCTGCCAAGCCGAGCCGCCGTCGAGCCGCAGGCGGCATCGGCCCCGATGTTCCATGCAAGCGAATCCATCATCGCTCGCCAGGACAGGGGGGCTTTGTCCCAATTGGGAATGCAGGCAACGAGCTTGGCCCGATAGTCGCGGTCGATCTTGGTCGACAAGCGGCTGTCACAGCCCTTCGGAGTTTCGACTGTGCCCCGTTTCACGTTGTCCGTGTCGCCGTCGCAGATCGTCCAGACGGGCGGCTTGGCGATCGTGTCGAGATAGGCGGTCAGTGATCTGCCTTCCCACGGCTTGACCAGAACATCAACAGCAAGGGCAACATCGTCAGGGACAGGCGAAGAGCCAGGCATAAGGGCCACCGTGCCGCCGGCACCGGCGGCGAGCACCACGGCAGCGATGGCCGTCCTCGCCCTCTTCGTCGCGGTCAGCTTAGCAGTCATCGTGGAAAACCCCCTGAAGGAGGTAGCGAGCGATGAAGGCCGCGAAGACGATAGCGAACGCCACGAACGGGAACACGTTCGGCGGAATGAAGCTCGTACCGGCAAGATACGGAAGGACGGCTTCGGCCGCCGTCAGCAGCCCGCCGATGATGAGAATGTGAGATGTCCACGAATGGCGCAGCACCTTCCCGGCGTTCGGTATCAGCTTCGGTTTCTTCATCCTGCTACCCCGTTGCGATTAGAGCAACAGGGTACGCGCAAGAGGTTTCCTTTGTCGCCGGGTCAGCCGATCCGAAGCCAGTGGCGCACGATCATCGACGCCTGATCGGAAAACCAAGTCAATCCCGCCCCGACGCTGACGCCGCCAAGGGCGAGGAAGCCAACGATTGTTAGGCCGGTTCTCTTCATGCCCTGCCAGTCGTCCACGGCAGGGAGAACGGTTTCCGCCTGTGTTTGGGCAAGTGTCTCTACCAGCTGCCGACTGAGTGCTAGTTCGGTCTTCACGTCAGCCATTCCTTGTGCCTGCTCATCTAGGCGGCGATGAATGGCAGCGCGGTTGGTACTGGCGGCGGTCTTTTCGTCGTTGAAATCATCACGGAGTTGCCCGACGCTCGCCCCAAGCTCACCGAGCTTGACGAGGATTTGGCCCATTATGTCGCCGCCTTGGAAGCTCTGAGGCATGCTTGCTCACTTACTGGTGATGGGATCGGCGGCATCCGGTGCGGACTGGACATCTTTCGCGCCGTCGTTGATGCCCTCAGTACCAGCCACGATGGCATCAGGTTCCGGGGCTGAGAAGACAATCCCGCAGCTTCCGCACTTCCACAGATATGTCAGATATCGATAGATATTAGGGGATAGGCACTTAGGGCACCGCATGGCTTAACCCTCCGGCATTGCGGCAATTAGGGCCGCGCTGTATTCATCCCACGTGCTGGCATATTTCGTCTGTAGAGCTGCGACATTCTCGGCCATATTCGGGCCGCCCAAAAGGTTCACCGTGGCGATGTCCTTCCGCATCTGATCAAACTTGTGATCATAGGTTACATCGACGGCAGCAATGGCGGCGGATACTTGCTCCTCGATTGTCGGCGGGTCGATCGGCAAATCGTCAAGCTCCGTGGTAGCGCCTGTCTCCAGATCAACAACAATCCGCACGGCGATCACTCCCAATAGACAGTAGCTGTCCCGAGGTCGAACGTGTCTGTTCCGTTGGTAGACGTAAGCCTGATGCGATCAAGAACGCCTCCGAGCAACTTATTGCCGCCAGAAACGAACCCGTAATAGACCGAAGACCCGTTATCCACGCCGCCTGCTAGACTAGCAATCCACTTGTTGCCGCTACCCTTAACTAGCGTAAGAATAGATGACGAGACGACAGCCGCGCCACCGGCCCAACCAGCCCAAAAGCCGGAGGTTTGATTGCCACCCGAACCACCGGAGCCAGTCGTAGAGATGGACGCGTCAGAAACATACCCGGTATTCTCGACACCGGAGGAAGTTCCGAGCTGCAAAAGCGCATGGGCTGTCCCGGACAGGCTCAGATTATCCAGCGCGATAGTGATGCGTTTTGCTGTCGCCGGAATTCCGGTCACGTCGACCGCTGTGCCCGTCAGGGTGACGGTTGCCCCACCCTTCAGCAGCCCGGTCAATTGGCTTCCGTCAACTGCCGGGAGCTTGGCGCTTCCGTCCAGCGCAAGAAGGTTGTTGGCAAGGACGCCGACACCGCGACGAGCCAGAGCGATGATATCTTTAGCAAGCGTCACGGGGGTTACTCCCAATACACATAGGCGTTGCCGCCCGTCATGTTCGCCCCGGTGTCCGTCCCGACCCTAATGCGGTCGAGGACGCCAGGAAGCGAAACATACCCAACGGTAAATCCTGCTCTAGTGCCGTCTGCGAAATGAGCGACAACCTTCCACAGGTTCCCGGATAGATTGAACAGCTCGTACAGGGCATAACATGCGTTAGAAGCCCCGCCACCGCCGCAGCCAACAAGAGCGCCCGCAGACAAGGCCGTCGTCCCATAGCCAACGGCGGCATTCACGCCGAAAAGAGTGCCGGCATATCCTGTTGTCACAACGCCGGCAGTAGTACCGAGCTGCACTTGCAGGCTGTCTGCTGTGCCCGTAGCTCTGGAAACGGCAGTCAAGTCGATTGTTATGCGACGCGCACCGGCCGGAATTCCGGTAATGTCCTTGAACGCCGCGCCGGCCAGGGGCACACTTCCCACGCTTCGCACAAGGCCGGTCAACTGGCTTCCGTCAACAGCGGGGAGTTTCGCCGAGCCGTCCAAGGCGATCACGTTCCCGGCCGCGACCCCGGTATTCTTTACCGCCGCGCTGCCTAAACCGAGGTTCGTTCTGGCTGCCGCTTGGTTGGAGACATCGGAAAGATTGTTCGCCGGCACGAGGGCACCAGCCACCGCGAATGAGCTGATGACGAATACTTCCACCTTCTCCCCAACGCTGGCTGCATTCGCCAGCGTCAGCGTCGTTGATGTCAGCGTGTAGTTATCGCTCCCCTGCGGAAATTTCACGCCCTCGTGGTAGACATCACACGCCGCCGGGTTGGCAAGCGTCTCGCCCAAGGGGAAGACCGTCTGCCCGGCCGCCGCGGTGAAGGAGATAATACGGCGGGCGACGCCAGAGAATGTCTGAGCAGTCGCCGCGCTGGCTGCCGCCGCCGTCGCGCTGGTCTGGGCATTGGCCGCGCTGATCGTTGCGGACGTCGCCGCTGCCTGGGCCTCGTCCTTGTAGTTCGCAATGGCCCCGGCGTTACCCGCGATCTGTTCCAATAACGTCGGGTCGATTTCCGCGCCGTCAGCTATGTTGGCTGGCGCTGTGAATGCGCGCTTGATCTTCTCTGCCAACTGCAACACGCGCTGAGCCATCAGGTCTAGGCCGCGCTCTATCGTCTCAGCGTAATATGCTCCTTGATTTTCAAGGTCGATGTCCTGAGTGAACGGGACATTAAGCAGGATCGTCAGCGTCTTGCCGGCCGGATAAGCAACGCTTGTAACGATCGACCCGCCAGTATCGCTGCCAACGCCTGTCACCGTGTAGTCGGTATTGAGCGCGAGAACGGATTGCGATCCGTCAGAGGAAAACAGGATGGCCTTGACGTGGCTCGCGGCATAGACTTTGAACTGGAACGGAAATATTGTGGTAGCCCCGTTACAGCTGTATGGGCCGGATCGATTTGTCTCGCTCGAAATGGTCATGTCGCGCCCTGCTCTGTTGGCAAGAACATAGCGCCAAGGGGTTTCCAGCAAATCCGGAGCAGTGGTAGACTGGCGGTTATGCTACGTATTTTTGCTATAGCCGCCACACTGACGATCGCTAGCCTTGCGCATGCTGCAAACATCATCGGGGCTGCTATCCCGGTAGATGGAGACACCATCGATATTCACGGGACACGCGTCCGCCTGGACGGAGTCGACGCGCCAGAGAGCCGGCAGACGTGTTGGGATGCGACCGGGCGGACTTACCGGTGTGGTCAAGTCTCGGCAAACGCGCTGGATAAGTTCTTGTCGGCATCGCAGCCGATCAAGTGCCGACCGACAGGACGGAGTTACGAGCGCGTCGTTGCCATTTGCCAGCGCGCCGATGGCACGGAAGTGAACCGCTGGCTGGTTGCCAACGGCTACGCGATCGATTGGCCCAAATACAGCCGTGGCAGATATGCTGGAGACCAGAACCGGGCGCGCGCCGGCCGGCTTGGGGTATGGGCCGGCCGGTTTGAGATGCCGTGCGCGTTCAGAGGGCGGGCATGCTGACGCCGTGGTGACCTGACGATCGCTTTCCGCTATAGGTTGCGTTCAATGGGGGCGTAGAATGATTGCTTTTGCCGCGCTAACTGCCGTCAAGTTGATTGACGTTGCGGCTATTTTGTCGCTCGTACTCGGTCTATTGAAAACTCCGCGCATTATCGGGTTCCCCGTTGCGCTCGTTGTTGCAATAGCCTTCTCACCAGTGGCTGACATCCTGTCCGGTCAGTTCGACTACGTCTCGATCCTTGCCACGCTATGCGCCCCGTGCATTACCTTTTCCATTGGTAAGCTCATCAGACGCGACTTTGCCTGATCACGTTCAGCAGTCATCCTTGAAACGGCCGCTGATGCATGTCCCCTCATCGCCATATTGCCCAGCCGTTCCGCCATGCCCCGGCGGTAGGAGCACCACGAATACGGCGAAGCCAATGATGGCGAGACCAATGAAAATCTTGTCTGCCATTATTTCACAGCCTCTTTCATCTCTGGGACGATTGTCCCATCAATAGCCCACCTGATCTGCGGCAACGACGCCCCAGGAGTTAGCCGCCGCATCGCCGCAATATCGGACGGCGACATGTCCCCGCGAAACGCTGCCCCAGCTACGTCCATCACGTCCTTTGCCGCACCAACGGTCGGCCCAAGATAGCTGTCCACAGCCGACCGAGACGCGAACCGGGACGCCGGCTGCTTTTGCATCCTGTCCGGCCAAAGCTTCTGCAGGCCGGCGTAGATGCCGGGAATGCCGATCTTCTCTGCTGTGTTGTTGACCTCGAACAGATATGGGAACAAACCGCTACGGTCTACTCCCTCTGCGATGAACCGACCAGGATTATCGGACAAATCATCCGATCGTCCGGCCTCAATTGTCTTCAGATAGTAAATGAACGCCCCGATGGTAGTCGAGACTATGAGGCCGGATACCATAGCAGCTTGGTCTTCCTGCAACCCCCGTAGAAACGCGCGCTGATGGGCCGCCATGGCGAAGCCACGGAACTGCGACAGGGCTCGTCCGGCTGGGGTGTGCATGAACAGCGGCACGTCGGCGAGCCCCTTCGTTACGATGATGCTGCCCACGTCCTTTGCGATGGCGGAGCGGTAGGCTTCGCGCGCCAGATCATCCGTCCATGCCTCGGTGTTCGCAGCTCTGATCGTCTTCAGGACTTGGCCATGCTCCTGAAACTGAGCAAGGATGCGCTCCGACATAGACTGATCGATGCCAAGGAAGTTCATATAGGCCTTTTCCTTGGCCGCCAAGGAACCCCACTTCTCCGCGTTCTTCAGGATGCGGTTCTGTGTAATGACGCTTGAGAAAGCCTTCTGGTAGTCATCCCACATAGGCATAAGGGTTGCCTTGGAGAACATGCGGGCCGTGTTGTTGACGAGCCGTTCAAACGGAGAGCCGATGCCATACGGGTTCGTCAGTTCCCCGTAGGTCGCCAGTGTCGCGTTGCGGACTTGCTCACCGACGACGCCGGCGGATTTGGCTTCCCCCGCCGCCATCTTGAACGCCTTCAGGTTGGTGACTAACGGGACGACACCGTCCCCTATCCAACGCTGCATTCCATGAACCATGATCGGCCGGCCGATATCTGTCAGGCTAGACAGCACAACGCCGCCCATGGTGCGCATATAGTTGAACGCCATGGCAGCATTCAGCACCTTTGCCCATCCGGACGAATTCGCGCCGGCCATGTACTGACCACGCAGCATATCGCGCACTGCCTCAAGGTCGCGTATATCGGCCTTCTCTCGATCGTTGAGCTTCACTCGCGCCTTCTCATCAGGGGCCGCCAACCTCTGTTGATCATAGTCCTTGCGGATGCGCTCAATCATCGACTTTAGATCGGGCTTCCCGTCCCCACCAAGCCGACGCGACACGTTCGACAGCTCGATATCAGCGCCCATTGTCCGCGTGTATCGGTGGGCTACATGTTCGATATCGTCGATGAGAAACGAAGCAATCTTCGCATCAGGAATAGTGAACGTGCGCTCTTTCATCGGGCCGCGAGAATTTGCAACAACACGGAACGGACTGTCCCCTTGCGTGTCGATCGCCCGACCGGTGATCTTGTTGTAGATGCTATTTACGGCCTCCTCGACATAGACTTGTCGTTCGGCCGGAAGCATGTCCGTAAGCTCGGAAACCTTTGCTTCGGACGCGGCAATCTTTCCCTTGAGCCGCTCAACGGCGGCCCGTGCCACGTCTGGATTGTACCTCTCGGCGCGCGCCACCAAATCAGCCATGCGACGAGTGCTCGCCTCGACCAGCCCCGCCGTCTGCTCCATACGGTTTGATACAGCATTGCGGAGTTCGGCCAAGGCCGCTTCCGGGTCGATCTTTTCCAGACGCTCGATCTCCTCGGCGAGGTCGGCGAGCCGGCTGATGTTCTTCGCCTCGGAAACGAACGGGTCTCCTAAGTCGCCTTGGTGTGCAAGGTCATTCGCGGCAACGGTATCGCCCTTCTCGGCAAGCGAAGCCGCCTTTGCCTCCCGTGCTGCCTTCGCTTTCGCCAGCCGGTCTTGTGCCTTGTTCGACCTTTCGAGGATCTGAGCGAAATCGTTCCGAGCCTTCTCCAGTTCGGCTGCGATCTGCTTTGGCGTCAGGTCTATGCGCTCATCCAGGCCGGTCAGCGCCTTATGCAGGCGGCCGAGCCTGTCAAGATTTTCGCCTTCCATGGCGGCGATGCGGGCATGAAGTTCGTCAACAATCCCCTGCCGGCCGACGATGTTGTTTCGGATGCGGGAAACGCGCGCATTGATCGCCGCCCGGTCAGATGCATATTTTGCATAGTCCGGGCCGGCGTTCGCAGTGGCCGTCTTCAGCTCTTGCTCAAGACCCTTGATGGTCTGCATTGGAGCCGAAGCCTTTCGGGCGCTAGACAGCCGGGCGCGGATATCGCTCAAGCTGGCGTCGGTCTCCGCAAACGCCGGGTTCGCCTCTTTCATCGCTTTCAGTTGGGCCGGCAAAGAATTGAGAAGCGCCTGGCTGTCTTCCTTTCTCAGCTCCAAGTCCGCGATCTGCGATGACCAATAGGCCGACCTTTCGGCGTGCGCATCAGTGGCGGCCTTCTCCTGCTGCGCAATGTTGTCCATCATCCATTCGCGGACGATCTGCTTGAACTGCGGCTCCTGACCCTCGATCTTCCGCACGTCATACATGCGCGTGAAATAGCTGTCGGCCGTCTCAACGCTGACATCCTCTGGAAGCATCCCGGCATCAATCGCCTTCTGCTTGAGCGGGTCAAACACGGTCTTGCGCCAGTTCTGCGCCTGCTCGGTAACGAACGAATTCCCAGCCGCGTCGATGTCCCCCGTCCGCATGGCCTGCCCCACGCGCGACCGGAATTCGTCATAGCCCATCTTCTCGCCGCCTTTGCGGGCGGTAACCCATGCGGACTTGGTGCTCTCCATGGCTTTGACGTATGCTCCGTCATAGGCCTTGACGATGGTCTCCACGGCGCGCGCCGACGCCTGTCCGGCGTAGTTCGCCTTGAGATAGATCGGGTTCTCGACGAGGTTGAGCAGGATGTTGCGCGTTTCCGCCGATGGTGATGTCAGGGCACGAAGAAGCGGGTTCATCTGGGCTGTTGCGTTGGTCGCGGCGCGCGCCACGCGACCATAAACTGTCAAGGCATCCTTGCTTGGAGCGTCAACCGCCGCCGCGCCTGCCGACGCCGGAGCGGCCTGAGTGGTCGGGGCTGATGTGGCCGCCTCATCCAAGAGGCTCTTCATATCGGCTTCGGCCACGTCAGACGCGAGCGGTTCCGTAGAGTAGACATCCCGCTCAAGCTCGGCCGCCGCCTTGTTCCATGCGACGTTATCGAGCAGTTTCGACCCGGCCGCCCCCAGCAGGCCGCCGAGCAGTGCGCCGCCACCTACGGCGATGGCATTCTCTTCCGGTGTGCGGGTAACCTGTGTTGCCTGTAGAGCTGCCGACTGTGCGCCGGCACCCACAGCGCCGGCTATGCCGCCCGCCAGGGCGGATTTAGCCACGTCATAACCGATTGCTGCGGACTGGACCATTCGCCCGGCAGGGATCAACGTCGGCCAATCTAACACCCCTGCGGCGACAGACGCGACAGTCCCGCCAAAGCCCGCCTCGCTCAGGGTCTTCCGGTCGGCGTTCTCCATGTCGATTTGTTGCGTCAGATGATCGTAAGCGTTCTGGTTGTAAACCTCCGCGAGCCGATCCGGATAATTCTCGTAGACCGTCCCCTTTGCTTTCGCGAAGGGGTCGAAGCCCGGCGTCTGCGTGTCCATGTCGGCAGACCACATCTTTGACGATGCGGCCGACCCGATAGTGTTCCCTTGCCGAAACGCCGCGTTCATAACGGGTACGAGCCCCGGAGATGTGGTGTCCTCCGTCGTGTCGGCAAGCGGGCGCGGCTCCACGCCGACGTTTCCAGGGAGGCTGTCCAGCTTAATCCAAGGCATTATTTCCCACCCTTCAAGTTCTTTTCACGCTGCGCACCCATCAGCGGCGCGGCCGGCCGCGCCGGAGCAACAGTTTTTGGAGGCCTCGTTGGTGCAGGCGGCTCTTGCGTCATTTCATTACGGTTGGCATTCAGCACATCAAACGGTGCCTGAGCCTCTTCGAGCTTCCGCTTGAGGTCAGCTCTATCCTGCTCATTAGCAGCATTTTCCGCGTCTGCTTGCCTCTGCCGTTCATCCGGTGTGACGGGTACGGCTACTGCCTGTCTTCCCGCGCCGCTCCACGTAACGGACGGCATGTCATCGGCCGTCACTTTCTGAAGTGGTTTGGCATCCGCCCCGACTGCGACAGGCTCCCCACGTTTCCAATTCTGCTGCTCGCGGGCAACGTTGAATTCGCGCTGATTATCTGGGGCTTGCTTCTCTCTCGCGGCCGTCATCGCCGCCGCCGGGTCGAACACAAGCCCTAAGCCATCCTTCGTCATGTCCACGGTGGGCAGGCCATCAGCGCCCTTGCGCCAGATCGTCACGACATAAGCAGGCGCTTGCCCAGCAGCAATGCGCGCCGCTGTGTTCGGGGCCGGCTCAATGTGGATCATATCCGGGGTGATGTCTCCCTTTGGCCCTTTGCCGACATCGGCAATCAGTTGCTCGTTGAGGTATGAGTACGAGCCATTGACCGGAGGATGATAGTTCTCCGGTGGGTACTTTATGACGATGCTCGACCCCGTTGCGTTTGTAACGCCGTACAGACGCCGAAACATCATATCGGCCCGCCCCTTGGCGATCGTAGGGTCAGCAACTTCCTCGTATTCGTTCTTGAGCAATTCTTTATAATCGGCAACCATCGTTGCGCTCTGCTTCGGGTCAAACCCGGCGGCAGGCGAGAACGAATGCCAATTGCTGAATAGCCCTGTAACAGTACCTACATTGACCTTTTCGGTAAGTTTGTTGACTTCCTTCTCGTCAACAATGCGCTGCTTGGCAGGGTCGGTCACAGCGAGATAATGAGCAACGGCTTCCTGTGGGGAGTACCCAAGGTCATCGACCATGTGGCGGTAATCAGTGCCGGCCTTTGACGCGATATCTCCGCCCTCACCCTTGAACGCCGTTTGGGATATCGTCTGGATTTGCTGCGACATCTGCATGGCGTCCAGCACGCGGGCAGGATTTCGGCTGTCCAGATTGCCGCGAATGCTATTGGTGATCGAGGTCGGAACGGTGTTCGTCTGGCGGATAAGTTCGCCAAGGACCGGCATCCTCTGTTCGGGCTTGACCGAGGATGACACCTTGTCCCAAACGGCATCATTGGCTTTTCTGCCCGCCTCCGTGTAGCCGTCGACCATCAGGTTTCCGTTCGCGAAACTGCGGATGTTGTCGCGAGCCTCAAGCTCCTTCTTGTTCTTTTCATTGTACGAATTGACGAGTCCGGCCTTCTGCCCTTCGTCAAGACTAGGGTCCTCAACGATGTCGTTCACGGACAGGGTGTCGTCGCTGGTCGCGATGCGGAGCTTGTAATGATCCTCCTGCGCAACGCTTGCGGCCTTCTGTGCCTTCAGCGCCTCAGCCTGATCGGCCGCAACTCCGGCGACCGCCGACTGACGCAACTGATCGGCGTAAGCTGGGGGAAGCCCGGACAAGGCCGCCTCGACATCCGGGGAGAAAGTCACGTCACCCATTGTCGGCTTCGGTGGGCGAAGTGTTGACAGCGAGGTGGATGACATGGCGTCTGCGGTTGGCTGGCCGGCAGAGGCCAAATAATCCGGCGATGACTTCCCGACACCGCCGATGGTCACAATACCGTTTAGACGGGACTCCATACGTCGCCCAAATTCGGCATCGGATATCTGCCCGAAGCTTTCCCACGTCGGGGTCAGACCGCGCCTGATGGCCCCGAAATTACCGGCCTCTATATCTCCCACCAGACTGCGGCCCGTGCGCGTTCGATAGTCCGCTTGTGCGAGATACCAAGCCCCCTTGTCTTGAGACGCAGGGCTGAAGTCTGGAAGGCCAAGCTTGTTGGATACTCGGTCCCAAGTTCCTTCGACGAACTGATATCGCCCTGCCGCCGTGCTGGCACCGCCTGGACCGACGCGGCGAGGATGATCGGCATATCCGGTGAACTTGCCTCCACCGTTCAGGATATCATAACTGTGTGCCTCGCCCTGCGCTGTGGTGCCTAGGAACGCATACGCGATAGGCGGCAGGCCGGTGGCGGCAAACTGGTTTGGAGCCGGCGTCGAAATGCTCGCGTGGGCGGCGTCGCGCTTCACCGCGGAGATGGCCTCCGGCTTGAGCTTTTCGAGCAAGTTCATTGCATCGTCTGGAAGAATTTCGTCCTTGTGCGTCGTGGCGTAAGTCAGCGCCGCAATCGGGTCTGTTTGCGCAAGGAACGCCGCCGCCTTCGTTCTCGCTGACGACACATAGCCCGCGTGCTCCTGAGTAATGCGCTCCGGACCCCATCCTTGCTTCGCCCCAAGGGCGTCGATTTCAGCGAGGCCGTTACCGATGTAGGTCTTGAACCGGTTCTCATCGGACGGCGACTGAATAGCCTGATCCTGAAACCCATTCATCGCCGACGTATGTTCGCCGATGAAAAATGATTTCTGACCGGCGGCGCGCGTGGCAAGCCCCTGTCGTTGCGCGTCGTTGTCTACCGCCATGACGCGGTAGTCGAATTCCTGCTGTGCAACTGGGTCAGTGATCCCAGCGCGGATTTTCGTTTTGGCGTCGTTCCACTTCTTCTGATAGTCCGGGAACGCGTCTACCGCGTTCTTTCCCTCAAGAGAGCTATACCCCTGAGTGTTCTCGTCGCCGAGATACAGGCGGTCCTTTTCGGCCATAGCCTGTTGCACGCCTACAAGCGCCTGCGACTGCGCCTGCATCTTCTGGACCTGGGCTTGCGCCTGACCGTAGGCGCTGATGCCTTCGCCTAGACCGCCAACGGCGCGCGCAATATTGCCGCCGAACGCGTCCGCGTTCACGCTGGTGTTGTCGCGGAAGTTCATGCCTGGATCGAGCTTGACGCGGTCGGCTTCGTAAACTGGAACTACTGGCATTAAATTTAACCTCCGGCCGGCACCAATGCCTTGCTCGCCATGGTCGCCTTGTACTTCGCGATGTCGGTCGCGCCGGTCAGGATCGACGTTCCCGCACCGATGATGCCTGACATGAGGGCATTGCTTCCCTGAGCTTTGTAGGCGTTCGCCTGATTGCGATAGGAAACCGCTTGGTTCCGCGTATCGTCATAGTTGCGGTAGGTGCTGGCCCGAATGGCGGCGGCGTCTTGAGCGCCTAGCGTGGCCGTATCAACCATCAGGTCGAGGGGAGAGCCAAACGTCGGATCAACTCCATTCGCAGCCATGGCCGCTTGCTGCTTGCTGACCAGCTGTGTCGTCTCGGCTTTCTGCTTGGCCTCTTCCTTCATGCCAGCGGTCATGACGTTGTGAGCCTGTTGGTCGGCTCTGATGGCGTTCTGTTGCTGTATCTTTGCGTTCGCATCCGCCGCCTGCTTCGCGGCGACGCCTTGCCCGACTGAGCTGATGGCACTAACACCAGCGCCGATCGCCATCATAGTTGCAGGGTCAACGCACATTTCATTTCCTCAGTTCGAACACTAGAAACCGATACCCAGAGAAATAAACGGCTTCATCAAAGAATTCAGCGCCTAGCCACTCAAGCCAGCGGATTGACGTTTTGTTTTCTTCCCAGACAGCATTCCTCAACGTCTTGTATCTTGCGAAGAGTATGCTTCTGAACTCTCGCGTATACCTGAGGAACTTACGCCTGTTCAGGGATATTGCGTCTGTTCCCAAGAGCCAAACGAGACCTTGGCCGGCAAGGGTGTTAATTTCGCTCGTTCCGAACATCAGCTCCGGTCGCCCGTCCATCAGCACAGTGGTTGCGTCCGATGACCCCATGGAGGCGGCGATGCCCTCCAGCGGCTGAAGTCCAACCATGGCAAGGCACTCGAATGCATCGGCCGCACGCATCCTCGGTGCGATATCGAAGCAATGTTCCATCGTCGCCGGGACGAATTCGAATTTCGCGCTCATCGGCCCATCGACACATCTGGCATAAGAGAGAGAATGGTCATCGGCAGCGGATCAAACTGCTTGATGAACATACCCCCATCCCTGTTCCAGTCTGGCATGGGCGTGATTTCGATGTCCCCGGTGAATGGCTGGATTGCTGACCCCCACGCCTCTGTAGACCGCTGCTTGAGTTCGACGATCTTTTCGTCATCCCGTCCGACATCCTTGGAGCTGACGAAGATGCCGCGTGTGTTCTCGACGCGGGCAATAACCGCAGATACAGACTTGAAACGCCCTTGCACCGAGCCAAGGCCCTGCACGTTTCCCATGTCGATTGCGAGGGTCTGGATAACCGCTTCGTACGGTATGCCGATGTGAATTTTCGACGCCGCGTTCGGTAGCGTGACAGAGCCGCCCGTAACGGTCAGATTGCGCACCACGTTTCCATCAGCCAGGGCGACTACCGTAGCGCCCTCAAGGTGGCCTAGACCGCTTACCGTGTTGATCGGCGCTCCGCTGTATGTCAGGCCGCAATCGACGAAGAACGCATCGTCTATGGCGTCGAATGATCGACTATGCAGTCGTTCGACATAGCGCTTTGTCACGCCGTTCACGGTGCGGCGGACAATAAAATATGGCACATCCTCGTCATCTTCGGCGATGCAGATAACGCATTCATATTTCGCGCCGAGTCCGCTTTCGTGGCGCGTCCACGCCCATACATCCTGCTCCTTGATGTAGGTCAGAGACACGAGCGACCCGTCATCTAGCACCACCCAAACGATGGACTCGTTAGCCTGCGCATAGGCCCATGAAACGATCTTCTTCCCCTTGAACAGGTGGCGGCTCATGATTGTCAGGTCTTTGCCGACCCAGGCATCATCTCCGTAGCTGTAGGAGAAATCACGGACAACGCCGCCCGATCGCTGGGCAAACAGGATCGTTTCGCCAACGGCGATCGGTTGGAGCTGCTGTGACCCACGGTAGCCCTGATTGCCGATGACGATAGCTGATGGCGTAATAGCGTCTGACTTCGAACCGCCAGTCACAACCCATTCGGCCGACGATGTCAGCAGCATGAGGCCGTATCTGGCGGCAAGCATGGCTTGGATAATGTTGATCTGCCGGGCCCGCATCCGAAACGTAATGCTGTCGCTGTCCTTTGCCGGCGATGCGTAGCCGAAATTCTCATAATTGGCCGTCTGGCTGATGTAGACGGCCTGTGGCTCATTGTCCGACGAGGCTAAGGCAAGCCGCTGCTGGATGAATGTGACGGCCCTGGGGTAGTTTCCAGCGCCGGAGAATGGATTGCGCCCCTGCTGCGGACCATCTGCCTTGTCCGGGGTGATGTTCTCATCGTCGAGCAAGAGATCGGTGGTCGACCCGATATAGCCGAACGATCCATTCAAGAATTTGTAGACGACATATTTCGACGCGCCGGTAACGGCCGGCCACGTAATCCGGTTGATACCGCCGTCAATCGATAGATCATTGACGCACGTCGCCTCAGCAGTCGGCAAGCTCTCTTCGCTCGTCGCCTCGCTGATGGCCGCGACCTTGTATCGGTAGGTGTGCGCGATGTAGCCTGTTTTCCCCGACGTGCTCGACTGGACGGCGGCCGTGCAAGACGCTGGCGGCTGCATGGCCGGGGTGAACGTGACATCCGCAAACGTCCAGTTGTTATCCGCATACCGAGAGAGCTTGCGGACTGGATACGCGCGATGCGCGATGTACATCACATCCGCCTCTTGGGCGAATGACAGTGTTGCGAGATCGGCGGCGGCATATGGCGAGGAAATCTCATAGACACCGCCGCCTGACGCCAGTATCAACCCGCCATTGCGCCAAAATCGGATATATCCGACACCGAATTCCAGCGCATATGACTGCGTCTCATTGAACTGGAATGGGATTAGGACGCTATTGTTTGCGCTGCTTTTGGTCTCACCAAGGTATTCTGTTCCAGGTCTGTTGCTGATGCCTCCGTGCGGGTGGACAAAAACATTCTTGGCCTGCTTCAGGCCTGTCGAGTATCGAGCAATATCAGTCCTCGCCCAAAGAGCGGGCGACAGCTCGCCGCCAACGAAGGCGGGCTGATATAGCCGCGTGCTCATTCGAACACCCCATTCAGTTCATCGTGGGCGTCCTCGTAGGTTGACCCTGTCCGCGATGTGGTGCGGGCGTCGTTGGCGTCAGCCGCCTTAGCAACAGCCGCCGCCTGTTGCGCGGCCCCGGACGCGTTTCGTTGCAGGTTGATGTCTCGCGTAAGCGGCATGGCGAGACGCATCGATAGATGCCAAGCCAGCGCGTCAACAAACAGCGGCGGAAACTTCCCGCTATCCTCAACACGCTTGACGTAGACGAGAACCAATGGCGACAGGTTGCTATACAGCACACCTCCAGAGTAGTCATACTTATACGATGGGTTCGAAATGCCGTCGTCGATATAGGGGATAAAGTCCGATGTAGTCGACGCCACGGGCTCGATATACCTTACCGACAGCACATCGGCCGGCATGGCAAATGCATGAAGCCACGCGCCTGCCCTGTCGTTCGCTTGCTCAGACAAGACCTGACGGCCGATGGCGAAGCGCCACGGATAAGACGAGAGCAGCGCATCTCTAGCTTGACCATAAAAGCGCGTGCAGTATCGCGCTTCCGCGCTGGCGTCATCCAGCGATGAGATCGTATCCTTGCCGATATTGCTGAGCGCTAGATTGCAGATCGAGACAATGGACGCCATGACCAACCTTCAGAAACAACATAGGCCCGATGATCCGGGCCTATGGTTTCCGTTATGAACTGGAGTTCTCCCGTTCACTCGGGAGGCTGAAGGTCAGTAGGTGGGGGCCAGGTAACGTCCTGATAATCCGCCGTATAAGTGTGCCCGTCGTTGGCGTCGTTCCGGCGCTTCAGCTCCGCGTCGATACCGTCGCGGGTAAACCCGTCATCGCCTGGGCCGGGGCCGTGGCCGTCAACCATCGGCTCAATGATGCCGTCGTCGTAGCTCTCGCCCGTGTTGACGCCGTCTTTATTGATGAGCCAGCGCATGGTTTCCTCCTTATGCGTAATAGATATTCTGGCCAACGATATCTCCGGCCGTCAGCGCGCCTGTATCGCTGTCGGCGGACCCTGTGGTCAGCGCGAAGGCAACACCGACCGAAAAACTCTCGCCGATTGGCCCGAAATCGATATCGTAGCTATCGGACGGTTTGAGTGCGAATACCGCAACGGGGACATCTGTCCCGACTGTTGGGGCTGACGCTTTGTTGTAGAGCTTGAGGTAGCGGACGGCCGCCGCAGCGTTATAGCCGCGCACTTTATACAGGCGGCCGGCCGCGCTCTTGACAGACGTCGCATTCGTCGATGCCGCAGCCGATAGCAGGCGGTTCGGAAACCCATAACCACCAGAGCCAGCAGTCGGAGAGAGCGAGCTGATAGATACGCTTCCGCCAGCGATGGACGGCGCGATATCTTGCATCATCGAAACGGGAACGGCCCGCACGTTCATCGTGCCGGAGGTGTAAGCCGTAGCGCGGATGCGCATCGCCAACGCTCCAGGGGCGTAGACTTCATATGCCGCCAGCGTGGAAATACTGGAAACTGACGTAGCCGGCGACCCGCCGCTTACCGATTGAGCAGACGCGGCCACCCAGTTTGATAGAGACGGCTCATAGCAGGCCTCAAAACTGAGAGCGATGCCGGCGAACGTCCCCCACCATGCGAACACCGCGCCATTCTGAGCGGCGACGGGGACGACGACTGTTTGACCGCTTGCGGTGATAGAGCCGGACACAACACCTGACTGAGAAAGGTCCTCGAACGGCAGAACACCGCGCGCGCCCATATAGAGATCACTAACCGACTGCACCATTTGAAACGCCCCATTTGAGAAGGGCGGGCCTAAGCCCGCCCGGTTTTACTTGGTGGCAGCTTGCGGTACCCAATCCGCAGGAGCGCCGAGCGCTTCGGCTACACCGTTCCCCTGTGGCTCTTCGGGCTCTGTGGCGTCGTCGGCCTTCTTCTTTCGGCCGCGCTTGCCATCAGGTTCCAGCGCCGTCCCGCCGCTGTTGCCTTCGTCGTCGTCATCCTCATCAGTGGCGATGACATCGACGGGGGCGAGAACGGTCTTGACAGGTTCGACCCACTTCGGTCGGAGCTTCTTGTCCGCCCACAGCGCGTCGTCGATTTCGAACTTCTCGCCGGGCTCTCGGATGCGGCTGCCGATATAGCCCCTGTAGAGCGCGCGGACACGCATCAGAAAGACACCCCGTTCGACTGCACCCCGGCGACGATGCCGGCAGTGATCTTGCCGGTGGTCGGCGCTGTGCCGGTAACGGTGTACTTCAGGCGGCCGTACTGCAGGGTGATGCCGCGAGGAAGATCGTCCTCGTAGATCTGCATGCCGGCCTTGAGCTGAGCCAGGGTGTAGATGCCGAGTGGAAGGGTCTTGTCAGGCGTGAACGTGGTGGTGCTGTCGAGTTCCAGATCAATCTGGAGCGAGGTCAGGTTGTTGAAGTCCTCGACGACCTGGACGAGCAGGCCGACTTCATCGCCCTTGCCGAAGTCCAGGTTCTTGGTCCGGGGGGAGATGGGGCCGAAGTCGATGGTGTTGGTAGAGGCGGCTGTCGCGGTGATCGCCTGAGCGTCCGAGAACATCGCCTGATTGTCCAAGATCATGGTGTTTCCCTTTGTCCTAGGCCGTGCGGCCTGTCGGATGAAAGAAGCGCCCGCTTAGGCGGGCGCGTCAGAATTCATCAGCCGGAATAGGCCGGGAGGGCGGCCTCGGTGTTGAGCAGCGCATCCGTCTCGCGGATCGGAATGCCGCGATAGGTCAGCACTTCCTTGCCTTCCATGTTGTCGCGCTTGAGGCCGGGGGCGTTGTAGTTGTAGCTGCCGGCGTTGTTCACCAAGGACCGGTCGGACGACTGAGCGTCGAGCATTTCCAGCACGTCGCGGTTCATGTAGATGGCGATGCGGCTGGAGATGGCGTTGAGCCGGCGCGACTGGAGGCGATAGTAGGCCTCACGCAGCAGCTTCCAGATGTCCACCGAGCCCGAAAGCATGTCGGAAACGTCGATGTTGGCGATACGGGCGTTGTAGCGCCAGTCCTTGACGAACATGCCGACGTGCCAGGAGAACAGCGTAGACTTGACGTAGAACTTGTTGCCGGCGGCATCGAGCGTCACTTCCTCGCCCTTGTCCTGCACCTGCACGCCGGTCGGGATGCCCTCTGGCGTCAGCAGCGACGTAGCGTGATCGCCCCAGGTAACGAACCAGATCGATGTGTTGTCGGCGCCACGGCCGCCGCCGTCGATGACCTGACCAGCCGCAACGTTGGGCTTGGTCGAATTCGGGCCGTCGTAATAGGCGTTGTAGCGGGCGGCGAGCCCCTTGAACTTCTCCGGCGTGGTGGCAACGTCGTGGTAGAAAATGCCGGTCGCCATCTCCTGGTTCATCGCTTCCAGGAACGGCGCGCTGTCGGTGAGGCGCTGCTTGGCGGCGTCCTTGGCGAGAGCGAGCAAGCGAACGTCGATTTCCGAACGGGCTTCGAGGAAGCCGGTGGTGTCGTCGACCTGCTGCACGGTGGCCTTGGACTGCGGCACGCCCTTGTAGAGGCGTCCCCAGGCGACGGAGGGCAGACCGGTGCGGATCATGTGGCGGTGCGTGGCCTGCTGGTTGCAGGTCGTGACCATCGCGTCATCCAGAACCGGGTTCTGCTGTGCCAGGATTTCGAGAACCGTGCCTTCGGCGCTCTGCTTCTGAGCGTCGATCAGGTTCGGGTAGTAGGTTCCAACCGTTGCCATGTGTCATTC
>NZ_AUHB01000023.1 GCF_000422965.1 Pleomorphomonas oryzae DSM 16300 | reverse complement strand
TGCTTGACGTCGGCCGCAAGGTCCGGCTGGCGCGCCAGCTTGAAACGGGTATCCCATTGTCGTCGTCGGGCGGCCAGGCGGTGCGCCCGTTCGCCATCGTAGGGGCCGGACCACTGTTTGGTCGGCTTGGCGTTGCGCCTGAGCTCGCGGCTGATCGTCGATGCTGATCGTTCAAGCCGCGCCGCTATGCTTCGCACCGATAGCCCTTCCCGGTGGAGAAGCTCTACCGTCACCCGCTCTCGCAACGAGAGCTGAGAGTAATGTTGTCCCATCGCAGCAACACCTTAGCAGGTGTTGCACTTCACTCGTGAGTCCAAGGAGGACCTCAGGAAGGTAGGGCGAGGGGCTGAATCAGGCTCTCACGGCGCCGCCGTAGCCCGTTCAGATGACGCCTGGGTCGGTGATCGTCAGGGTTCCTCGCTCGCAATCGATGCTGGCTTGGGCGCCGTAGGGCAGGGTCAGCATCGGCTGGGTGTGGCCGAAATCCAATCCGGTGAGGACGGGCAAGCTCGTCAGGCCCGCTTCGGCGAGGCTATCCACGAAGGCGGCTTCGAGCCTCGATTGATAGTCGGGATCGCCCTTGGGGTCGGCGCGGGCGATCAGGACGCCGCTCAATACGTTCAGAATGCCCTGGGCCGAGAGGTTGCGCAGCCAGTAGCGGATGAATTGCGGCGGCGGCGCATCCTCGGATGTCTCGTAGAAGAGGATGGCGCCTCGCCAGTTGTCGAGCGGCGGCCACCAATGAGTCGCCTTCACCATTTCAATGACCTCGGCACAGCCGCCGAGAAGATGACCGGACGCGATGCCCGCGCCCTGCAGGACGCGTGGCCGGTCGGACGGTTGCAGTGCCCGCTTGCGGTCTTGCTGATCGGTCCGGCTCCAGTCGATGTGCTCCGCCGTCCAACCCTCGTCGTTGAAGGGCACGAGGCCAATCGGCTCGGCAGTGAACAGCGCCCGCTTCAGGGCGTCGAAGGTGTAGCGGTGCATGCCGCCGTTTTCGGCGAAGCCGGCCATGACGCTCGGGCCGTAGAAGGACGAGAGGCCGGCGGCGAGGCAGGCGAAGTGCAGGGCGGTGGTGTCGGAAAAGCCGAGAAAGACCTTGGGATTGTCGCGGATCACCCGGAGGTCGAGATGCGGCAGCAGGCGGATGCTATCATCGCCGCCGATACTGGTGATGATGCCGGCAATCTGCGGATCGGCAAAGGCCTGCATCAGGTCGGCGGCGCGCGCTTCCGGACGCCGGGCAATGTAGTCCGCCGGCGCCAGCGCGTGCGGCATCTCCACCACCCGCAGGCTGAGCAGCTGTTCGATCTGCCGCTTGCCGGCCGCGTAGCGGTGGGGCACGGCGCCTGGCCCACCCCAGGAGGGAGAGACCACCGCCACGTTGTCGCCTGCCTGCAAGCGGCGCGGTTTGATCAGTGAAACCATTTCGTTCCCTGGTGGTTCAGTGGAGCTTCTGAATTCAATGTTTGATCTGGCACTCCATGTCGCAGGTTAGGCGACCGCGTCGGAAATTGCCAAGGCGTGAAGCGCAGGGAACGTGATAGACTATGGGCTCAATCATGGAGGAAAGACATGATGTGGCAATATGGAGGGGGATGGGGAATGCCCATGTTCGGCGGGCCATTGCTGCTCGTCATTATCGTCGGCGTCCTGATTTATTACTTCGCCCGTCGTCCCGGCGGCGCGGATGCACCGACGCCACGCGAGATTCTCGACCGCCGTTACGCGGCGGGTGAGATCACCAAGGACCAGTACGACCAGATGAGACGCGATCTGGCAGCGTAGACTTGGGCAAAGGTTTCCGCCGCTGCCGGCGTAGCGGCTTCGATCGTATGAGAAAGCCGAATGAATGCCCCTTCGGTTTGTCATGAGCCGGAGGGTGAGCGTCTGTTTTGGGTGGCGGGGACGTGACAATTGAGTTCTACAATGCGAAGGCCGCCGAATACGCGGCCAATGGGAACAAGCCGAACCCGAGGCTGTTCAACTTTCTGAAGCGCTGCAAACCGGGCGGCAGGATTCTGGAGCTGGGCACGGGCGGAGGCGCTGACGCCAAGGCGATCATCGAGGCCGGGTTTATACTGGACGCCACGGATGGGGCCTCCGAGTTGGCCGCGATCGCTTCAGTTCGTATCGGCCAGCCCGTCAGGACCATGATGTTCAACGAGCTCTGCGCCAACCGGCAATACGATGGCGTCTATGCCTGCGCCGCGCTGACCCATGTTCCCCGATCCGAGTTGGGCCTCATCATTCGGAAGATCCACGCGGCGCTCGTGGAGGGCGGCATTGTCTGGGCGAGTTTCAAGACCGGCACAGCGGAGGGTGAAGATGGCCTCGGCCGCTACTACAACTATCTCTCTGCTGAAGGCCTTGTCGGCTGCTGGCGCGACAACGGGCCTTGGGCCGGTCTCGACATAGAGGGCTGGCGAGGTGGTGCCTACGATCGCCGACCTACGAATTGGGCAGCGATCAGCGCCGTTCGGCCGTGAATCCGTCCTTCTCACGGTAGCGCCACGTGCCCGACGGTGTAGAGCTGCGCGTCCTTTATCTGTGCCGGCAGCTTGACCCACAGGCTAAAGCGCACCTGCTTCCAACCGGTGGGATCAAAGCCAACAACAGTGGCAAGCGCGCCGGTTCGCGAGCGTGTTTCGACAATGGCGGCGTCGCGGGTTTCGGCGAGGTTGGAATAGGGGGCGATGGGTGTGATCTCGCGGCTGGCGTATCTCGTCTGCCTGAGATCGGCGCCGAGATCGGCGTGCCAGACGAGCCAGGTCTGCACGCTCGGCCAGCCCAAGTCGCGGGTTAGCGCGGCAAAGCCGGGACTTGAGAGAAAGCTGTCGATGCCCTCCGGTTCGTCCCAGAGATAGAAGGGCGCGTAGAGGTTTTCGGTGCTCCGGAAGCCATCGTCCTCTTTGCGGGCGGCGAGGTAGGCCTTGAAGCGAAGGCGGGGGAACCCGTCGAGCAGCGGGCCCTTGTCGCGGATGCGGCGGTCGATGATGGACATGTCGTAGTCGGCGGGCAGGGTGAAGCCGTATTGCATGGCGATCATGGCTGTATTCCTTGAACAGGCTCAAACCAGTGGGCGGCGGTGCCGTCTTTCACCGGCTGGATGCTGAGGTAGCTGAAGGCGCTGTCTCTGGTGGCACCGTGCCAGTGCTTTTCGTCCGGCGCGAACCAGATGCTGTCGCCCGGGCGCACCTCGACGATGTCGCCACCGTCGCGCTGGACAAGGCCGATGCCATCGAGGACGTGCAGCAGCTGGCCGCGCGGGTGGCTGTGCCAGTGGGTGACGACGCCGGCCGGCACGAAGGCGCGCATCGCCGTCATCTCGCCCTCGGTGCGGCTCGTCAGCAGCATCTGCACCTCGAAGGGGCCGGTTGAGACGCCGGCCGGTGCCTCGGCAATGCCGTCATCCGCCCGCCAGATGGTCATCTTGTCAGGGCAGGCCCCGCCCATGGCGAAGGGGTCGCTCATCGGGCGGTCTCCAATGGCTTGCTGGCGGGGTGGCCCGAGGCAAACGACCAGTCGTCGAAGGTGGAGTTGGCGATGACGATCATCACATCCTCCGGCCGCACGCCCGGCGCAGCCTGGAGGTTGTCGACGAGGCGACGGTAGAAGCGTGCCTCGGTGTCGGCCGAGCGCGTCCGGCCGGTGGTGATGTGGAACAGGATGAAGTCGTCCGAGCGCGGGCCGCCGCGATAGCTGCGGTCGAAGATCAGTTCGCCGTCGCGATGCTGGTGGATGGCGACGAAACGGTCGTTTTCCGGCACCTCGAAGGCATCGACGAGGGCGCGGTCGAGGCTGTCGGCGACCGCCTGGAGATAGGCGGTCGACTTGCCTTCCTTGAGCGATATGCGGGTGAAGGGCATGGTGGGCTCCCTTGAAGGATGTTGACGGCGGGAAAATAGAGCGGCATCATCATCCCTAAAATCAGATTATTCAGGACAGACGATCCTAGAATTCAGGACGGTGGAATGCGCCTCACCAACCTCGACATGGACGCCCTGCGTAGCTTCGTCTGGGGCATCGACGCCGGCTCCTTTGCGCGTGCTGCCGACCGGTTGGGTCGTTCCACCTCGGCGGTCAGCGCCCAGCTCAAGAAGCTGGAGGAGCAGGCTGGCATGCCGCTGGTGCGCAAATCCGGGCGCGGGCTGGCGCTGACCGACGGCGGCGAGCAGTTGCTCTCCTATGCCCGGCGCCTCTTGGCCCTCAACGACGAGGCGGTCAGCGCCCTGCGCGGCGCGGAGCTGGAGGGCTGGGCGCGGCTCGGCATTCAGGAAGATTTCGGCGAGACAGTGCTGCCGCGCGTGCTCGGTCGCTTCGCCCGCGCCCACCCCAAGGTGCGGGTGGAGGGGCGGATCGCCCGTAATGCCGAACTGATGGAAAAGATCGCCTCGGGACAACTCGATCTGGCGCTCGCCTGGGACGACGGCGGTGCCCTAGCCGACGAGCGGATCGCCGCCGCGCCGCTCTGCTGGCTGGGCTCAGCGGCCGAGGCGCCCGCCTGGCGACGGGAGAGTGGTGAGCCGCTACCATTGGTGGTGCTGGAGGCGCCGTGCCTGCTACGCACCATCGCCTGCGAGCATCTCGACCGGCAGGGCATCCCCTGGCGCGTCGCCTTCGTCACACCCAGCCTCGGTGGTCTCTGGGCGGCCACGGCGGCGGGGTTAGGCGTGGCCGTGCGGACGTCCTTAGGGCGGCCAGCGTCGGTAGGTCTGTTGGACGAGAGGCACTACGGCCTGCCGTCGCTGCCAAGCCTCGGCCTCAGGTTGATCCGCTCGGACAAGGGTGCGAACCCGATCGCCGACCATCTGGCAGCGATCATTCGCGACGCGTTCTGGGAGACGCTGCCAGCCGAGTGGATGACGCGGGAAGCGGCGTGAGCCTGGCTCTTTCGCGTCTTGGCGACCTATATCGGCGTCATGCAGAAATTGGCTTTTCGGGAATTCATCTTCGTCCCGCCGCATTGAGAGATTCCTGCACGATGCTGCGTTGATCAGAAAGGGGATGGGAGTGGCCGACCATAAAGGACTGCCGATCATGAGCTTTCCGGATCGCGCGAGTTGGGAGGCTTGGCTGGCTGACCACGGTGCCGATTCGCCGGGTGTTTGGTTGAAATTCGCGAAAAAAGCCTCGGCCGCAGCCACGATCGCGAAGCCGGAAGCTATCGAGGTGGCTCTTTGCTTCGGATGGATCGATGGCCAGCTCGACGGGTTCGATGACACGTTTTGGCTGGTCCGTTTCACCCCGCGCGGACCAAAGAGCAAGTGGTCTCAAATCAATCGCGATATGGCGGCCCGCCTCATCGAACAGGGGCGGATGACGCCAGCGGGGCACGCCGAGGTGGAGAAGGCGAAATGTGATGGTCGATGGGATGCCGCCTATGCGTCGCAAAGCAAAGCGGAAATCCCGGGTGACTTTCAGGCGGCCCTTGATCTCAACCCGGAAGCCAAAGCATTCTTCTCAACGCTGAAGGGCGCTAATCGATACGCCATTCTCTACCGTATCCACGACGCAAAAACAGAAAAGACGAGATCGGCGCGGATCGAGAAATTCATCTCCATGCTGGCGCTGGGCCAAACAATCCACTCGCAAAAAGACTGAAATTGCAAACCCTCATCAGGACGGGGTTACCCACCCATCCCGGAAATTCAAACTGAGACACTGCCGGCTCGCCCATCGAAACCCCGCTCGATATCCTGGTGTTAAGCCAAATGCGCCTTGTGCGAGCGATCACACTTCGGAAGCCCCAATCTGCGAAACCTTCCACGAGATCCTGTCGTCGGAGTGGACATGGTGTGAGCGGCGACCGTCGCCGCCAAGAGGACAGTCTGAAATGGAAGATTACGAGCTGTCGATCATCTCCACGCTAGATTTGGGTGACGGATCGTCGCTGGCGCTGACGGCCTGCCCAGGGCGGAAAAGCAGTTATTCGGCGTCGCTGGATAGTATCGTCGAATGGGCTCCGACGGCGGTCCTGTCGCTGATCGAGGAGCGGGAATTTCCCTTCGGCCCCGCGCAGTTCGGTGCGGATCTTTCAAGCAAGGGGATCGCTTGGCTTCGCTTTCCCATCAGAAATTACTGTACGCCTGAGGGCAACGAGGATTGGCCGGCGATCGCTGGGAAGGTTAGGGACATTCTCGACAACAAGGGCAGGGTGCTCATCCACTGTTGGGGTGGACTGGGGCGATCCGGCATGGTTGCCGCGCGACTGCTGACGGAGAGAGGGGAGGCGGCTGTGAGCGCCATCCACCGCGTCCGGCAGGCACGCCCCGGTGCCATCGAAACCAAAGCCCAGGAGCATTGGGTGAGGGACGCCGAATTGGGTTCCGTTTGAGGCGAGCTAGACGACTCGGGTGTCATGAAGCAGCTGCTTGACCTCGGCGCCGATCCAGTCAATGCTCATGCCATGAACCTCGCCCCCACCAGCCTCATTCGACGCCGACGCCGTGCACTTGTGCAGGGAGGCGCGTTGATTCCGCGACGGCGAGGCTTCGGAGGGGCATAGTCCCTCTCTCGTCACAGGATCCCGCGCAACCTGCCCACCGTCCGGTCGGCGGGTTTTTTGTTGTCCAGAGCTTGCAATCCAGGGAAAGAAACATGCCTCCTGCGCCTGACTTTCGGCCCATCGCCTTCCGGCCGGCCACGCCAAACGATTGCCCGCATCTCGTTCTTCTCGCCGACATGGCGACACGCCGGCTGACGTCGTTTCTGTGGGAGCAGGCCGCCTCGGCCGGCCAGTCGGCTTTCGAGGTCGGCCGGGATATCATCCGCAACGACGAAAGCCATTTCACGCACTTCAGGAATTGGCGGGTAGCCGAAGGACGCGATCAGGTGGTGGGAGCGGTGAGCGGATATGTGATCCCCGACCCGTCCGGCGTGCCTGGCATGGATGTCGTGAAGCCGCTCAATGAGCTGAAGGCCATGGCCGCCGGGACCTGGTATATGTCGGCCGCGGCCATCTATCCCGAATTTCAGGACCATGGATTTGGCAAATCCCTGCTGGCGGAAGCGGAGAACATGGCGCGGGCCGCCGGCCACGATCGGCTGACGCTGATGGTCGGCAGCTTCAACACGAGGGCTTATGGCCTCTACCGGAAAGCCGGGTTTGCCGAGTGGGACAGGCGACCCTTTTCGCCCTTTCCGGGGTCGGATGAAACAGGCGAATGGATTCTGATGGGCAAGGATTTGCCTCGGGAGTCCTGAGGTTCAGGGCACGACAGCGTTTCGGTTTTTCGGCCAAGGGAGTTTCACATGGCGCCTCGGGTTAAAATGCGGCTGTTGAATGGTGCCTATGGCGTCGCCCGGCTCAATGCCACCGATCCCCTTCCATCCTGGGCGGATGGCAGCGGGTTCGTCAGCATCAGCCGCACCGATGATGAGCTGTCCGTCGTCTGCCTGCAAGATCGCATTCCGCTGGAGGCGCAGGCGGATCGCGATTGGGCTTGCTTCAAATTGCAGGGTCCGTTCGCCTTTGACGAAACGGGCATCGTCCTGTCGGTGATCGCGCCGCTCTCCAGCAACGGGATCGGCATTTTCGTGGTCTCTACCTTCGATGGAGATCATCTGCTGGTGAAGGCAACCGATCTCGAGACGGTGTGCCGTCTGCTGACGCAGGCGGGGCATTCGCTCCTCTGACCCATCCCCCCAACCCTTTCAGCCGAGGTATTCCTTGACCCACGACATCGAATGGCCGGTTCAGCAGCAGCTTGAGGCTTACAACGCCCGCGACATCGAGGCGTTCATGGCTTGGTGGGCTGAGGATTGCCAGTATTATGCTTTTCCGTCGACGCTTCTGGCGTCGGGGGCGGCGGAGATCCGGGCGCGGCATGTCGAGCGTTTCATGGAGCCCGATCTTCATGGCAAGCTGCTGACGCGCATCGTGGTGGACAACTTGGTGGTCGACCATGAAACGGTGACGCGTAACTTTCCCGAGGGGAAGGGCGAGGTCGATGTGGTCTGCATCTACGAGGTCGAAGCTGGCAAGATTGCCAAGGCTTGGTTCAAGATGGGCGAGCGGCGGATGCTGCCTTAGCGCGCTATTCGATCTGAATGAATCAGATCGGCGCTCTAAATTGTTTAGAAAGCATCATCTTTTCGATCCTCGTTTCACTCCGGTCGGATGATGCCTTAGGGAGCCCTGACTTGGAGAGCGCCTCGCCCATCCGCACCCTGCGTCCGCCGGCCGAACTCGACTATTACGACACAAGGTCGGTGTTGCTGCCGGTGGCGGTCACGCCGCTGGAAGCATGGAACATCATGACGGCCAAGCCGGGAGTGTTGCTGCGGCTTGCTTTCCGAACGCGGGATGCGATTTCCGCGCTGTTCGGCGTCAAGCGCATCGACGGCTTCTCCGGCCGGCAACGCATCAGCGTTGGGGTCGGCGACCGGCTGGATTTCTTTCTGGTGGAGGAGTGCGCTCCCGACAGGCTGGTGCTGACGGCGCGCGACCGGCACCTCGACGTGATGATTTGCCTTTCGGTTGACGATCGGGTGCTGACGGTAACGGCCTCCGTCGTCACGCACAACCGCTTCGGCCGCGTCTACATGTTGCCCGTCGGGCCGGCGCACAAGCTGATCGTCAACAGCAACCTGAAGCGTGTGAAGCAAGTGCTGAAGAAGCGGGTGGCTTCGGCGTGAGGGTATGGGAGATCGATATCGGCGTCGCGTTCCATTCTGCCCAACGTCCTGGCCTTCGCCAGGATGACAGACTTATGGGAGCGGGCGTCTAGCTGGAGGGCGTGTGTAAGCAGGATCAAGCTGAAGGGGGAGGCGCTACCCGGTTGATCCTGAATATCAATCTGTCATTCTGGCGAAGGCCAGGACCTCAGGATGGTAGGGCGAGAGGCTGGTATAGAGCGCCGATCCTTGTGTTCGCCGGATCAAGCCGAACGCAATGCTTCGGCCGCCACCAGCTTGGCAATTCGCTCGGAGAGCGCCGGGTCGGATACGGCTCGGGCGAGGGTGACGCCGCCGGTGAGAAGGGCGAGCGTGAGAATGGCCCGATCTTCTCGCGGGGTTGCCGTCGAACCCGACGAAACTTCATCCGGCAGGCCGGCGGCGATTTCGGCGATGAGCTGTTGCAGTTTCTCGGTATAGGCGCGTCTGGTTTCGGGGTCGGTGCGCATGACGTCTGCCGAGAGGCTCGGCAGCGCGCAGCTTTCGCCGAGCTCGCAGGTGCGCTTGTGGCCGAGATAGTAGCCGACGAAGGTCGCCAGCCAGCCCTGCGGCTGTTCGGTCTTGAGCGCCTTGATTCCCTGCCGCAGCTCTTCGAGGCCGGCCACGACGGCGGTGCGGAAGGCTTCGCTCTTGGATTTGAAGTGGCCATAGAAGGCGCCATTGGTGACGCCGGCCGCCTTGGTCAGCGCGTCGATGCCGGCGCCGCCATAGCCCTCCTGGCGAAATACCCGCCCGGCGGCCGCGACAACCTTCGACCGCGTCTCAATCTTGTGCTCGGCGCTGTAGCGCATGACGGCCCCTTTAAGAGGGATCGCTCTTTATCGTTGCATAGAGAGCGATCAGTGTGTATCCATAGAGAGTGTTCGCTATATATCATCCCTGGACACGGGTTACACAAGGAGGGAACCATGCCCATCACGCTGACTATACCGGAGGGTCTGCTGTCGCCGGCCGCCGAGGCCGAGGCCTTCGCCGGGCTGACCGAAGTGGTGCTCGAGATCGCCGGCCTCAGCGGCAATGCCTTCATGACCGCTAATATCGTCGGCTCGATCAACGTGTTGCCCAGGGGGCATGTTCTTGCCGGCGGCAAGCCGGTCGAGGCGGCTTTCGTCGAGCTGAAGTTGCCGGAGATCGCGTTGGCGACGGCCGAGGCGAAGCGGGCGTTCATCGAGAGGGCCACCGATGTGGTCGAGCGGGCGGCGGGCGGCCGGCTCCGGCGCGACCATATCTGGTCGAACATCGTCTACGTGCCCGAGGGCGCCTGGGGCATCGCCGGGCGCAGCTATGACAATGGCGATCTCGTCGACGCCATCACCGCCTCAGCCGCCTGAAGTCATCCGACGATCACCAGGCATTGCCGGGCGAATTGGCCCGGCAATCGACCGGAGGTTCCGCCATGCAACTTGCCAACTATCTGTTCTTCACGACCGACTGCGAAGCAGCGCTCGCCTTCTATACGGCGTGCGGCCTCGGCCGGGTCACGACGCTGATGCGCCATGGCGATCACGGCATACCCGTGGCCAGCGAGGCGATGCGGGGCAAGGTGATGCACGCCCGCTTCGAGGGGCCGGGCGTATTGTTCTTCGCCTCGGACAATCACGATGCCGAGCCGATGCGCGGCTCGTCGCACATTCTCATCATGGAGAGCCGTGACAGCGCCGACCGATTGTTTGCCAAGCTTGAGGTCGGCGGCAAGGTGACGACGCCGCTCAAGATGCAGCCATGGGGAAGCTACTTCGGCAAACTCACCGATCGCTACGGCGTTCAATGGATGCTGGACTGCGAGGTCTAGATCCTTCAGTCCGTCTGCCGACGGTCCATCAGAACAGCGGTTGATCGCCCGGGTGTCTCTGTCCGCTGGCGTTGACGAGGCTCGCCAGGAGCGACAGCGCCTCTTTCAGCTTGTCGACGGACGGACTTCCCAGGCAGAGGCGGATGCCGCCGTCTGTCGCTGAGGGATCGACCAGCGGCAGGCGGGGCGGCGTGACGATGACGCCCAGGGCGGCGGCGCTGCTCGCCAGGCGTTCGGCCGCCTCGGTGGGCATGGGCAGCCAGACGTGGAAGCCGTTCACGGCACGGGCCGGCAAGTCCGGGGTCAGCAGGCTGTTCATCAGGGCGTGGCGTTTGGCCGTCTCCAGCCGGATCGAGGCGGCCACCGACTGGGCGGTTCCGTCGGTCAGCCATTGTTCCATGATCATCGCGGCGAGCGGCGAGGCCATGGTACAGGTGGCCTGCAGGCGCGACAGCGCCGGTTCCAGAAAGCGCTGGGGCAGGGCCAGCATGCCGACGCGGAGGCCGGGGCTGACGCTTTTCGAAAGGCCGCTGACGTAGAGCGTCCGCTCCGGCGCTAGGCTGGCGAGCGGCGACAGGCTCGGCGTGGCGAAGATGGAATAGACGTCGTCCTCGATAATGGTGACGTCATAGTGCCGGCAGAGGCGCGCGATGTCGCGGCGGCGGGCGATGCTCATGGTCGCTCCTGTCGGGTTGTGCAGGGTAGGTGTGACGTAGAGAGCGGCGACTGTGGTCGAGGCGAGGGCGCGCTCCAATGCGTCCGGCCGCAAGCCTTCGCCATCGAGAGCGAGGCCGACCAGCCGACAACCGCTTTGCCGGGCCAGCATGATGGCACCGGGGTAGGTGGTGGCTTCCGTCAGAATCGTGCTGCCGGGCGGACAGGCGGTGGCGAAGGCGACCGCCAGGGCATGCTGCGCGCCGTTGCAGAGCAGGACGCACTCCGGCGATATCTCCACCCGCTGGCCGGCCAGCCACTTGGCCGCCAGGGCGCGATGCTCCGGCCGCCCGGCGGCGGGCGTGAAGGCGCCGAATGTGCCGGCGTCGAGGCGTCTCGCCATTGCCGAGAGGGTGGCGGCCATCAGGCGATCGTCCAGCGTCTGCGGCGGCGTGTTGACGCTGAGGTCGATGACGGTGGCGGGCCGGGGCGTCAGACCGGCGACGAACATACCTCTGCCGCGCACGCTCTGCACCAGACCGCGCCGCTCCAGCGTGGCGTAGGCCTTGGTTACCGTGCCCAGCCCGATCCCCAGCTGGTAGGCCAGCTCGCGATGCGGCGGCAGGCGATCGCCACGGGTGAGAACGCCATCGGCGATATCCTCGGCCAGCGCCGTCACCAACCGCTCGGCGGGGCCGCCATCGGTGGCGGAAAGGCGCGGTTTCCAGGGGGAGGCGAGGTGCATGACAGACCCAGAAGTGTCACATGACGCTATTTCATTGGCAGGAATAGTGTCACATTTGTAGGCTGGCGGCAAATCCCTCGACGAGAGCTGCGCCCTTGACCCCCGATCTCCTCATCGCCTTCGCGGCTTACGCCTTCGTGACCTCCATCACCCCTGGGCCCAACAACACCATGCTGCTGGTATCCGGCGCCAATTTCGGCTTCCGGCCGACCTTTCCGCACATCCTCGGCGTCAATCTCGGCTTCTCGGCGATGGTGCTGGCGGTGGGCCTGGGCATCGGCGGCGTGTTCGTCGCCTTTCCGCTGCTGCACGACGTGCTGCGCTACGGCGGCGCGCTCTATCTTCTCTATCTTGCCTGGCAGATTGCCCGGTCGGGCGGCATGAGCGGCGAGGGCGGCCGGGGCAAACCGATGACCTTCCTGCAAGCGGCGGCCTTCCAGTGGATCAACCCCAAGGCCTGGATCATGGCCATCGGCGCCGTGGCGACTTACACGCCGCAGAATGGCTATTTCTTCAATATGTTGATCGTCACGCTGATCTTCACGCTGGTCAATGGGCCCTGCGTTGCTGCCTGGGCCGGCTTCGGCACCTTGCTGAAGGGCCTGCTCGATCACGCGACATTGCTGCGCGTCTTCAACGTGGTGATGGCATTGCTGCTGGTGGCCTCGCTCTATCCCATCCTGGTGATGAACGGCTGAGATCCTCGGGCGGCGCGCGGTCTGTGCGATCGGCGCGCGCTCGTGTAGGGTGCCGCCGACTTTCACTGACGAGTGTTCTCTATGCTTCCCTGGGTTCGGCTTGGCGCCGCAAAGACCGACGATGGCACCGAGCTGCGGCTGATGCAGCGCGGCAGCGAATTTTCCATCATGATCGGCACCAACACGCTGATGAATTCCCGCCTCTCCGGCTCGGAGGAGGCGCTGGCCACGCTCGCCTGTTCGGCGCTTGCCGGACGGCCGCAGGTGAAGATGCTGATCGGCGGCCTTGGCATGGGCTTCACGCTACGGGCGGCGCTGAAGGCGCTGGACGACAGCGCGCGCGTCACCGTCGCCGAACTGGTGCCGGCAGTGGTCGAGTGGGCGCACGGGCCGATGGCCGAGGTGTTCGCCGGCTGTCTTGAGGATCCCCGCGTCGCCGTGCGCGTGGAGGACGTCGCCGTGGTCATCCGCGCCGCCGCCAACAGCTGGGACGCCATCCTGCTCGACGTCGACAATGGCCCGGAGGCGATGGCGCAGCAAGGCAACGACGCGCTCTATTTCACCGCCGGCCTCGAGGCGGCCTTTCGGGCGCTGCGCCCCGGCGGTGTCTTCACGGTGTGGTCGTCGTTGCCTGATCCCGCCTTCACCCGTCGCCTGAAAAAGGTGGGCTTCACGGTGGCCGAAGTGCCGACGCGCGCCGGCAAGAAGCGCGGCGCTCGTCACATGATCTGGGTGGCGACCAAGTAAGCAGACACGGCCACGTTCACTCCTCCGGCGGCAGGCGGTTGGCCGCGTGGTCCTGCTCCAGGTCGGTCTTGATGGCGTTGCCGTCCTGGCCGCGCGCCTTGGAATGTTGCTGCTTGTCGCGGTTGGACAGGATGTCGTTCTCGCCGACGAGGCCCTTGTCGAGCTCGGTCATGGCGCCGGTGCCGTCGCCCTTGCCCTGCGATCCCTTGCCGAAATGTTTGTTGTCGCCGTGTCCGCTAGCCATCTTGCTCTCCCGGGTACTAGAGGGGAGAAGGCCCAACCCCGGTCGGCAGCATTTGTTCCGCGCATGATCAAGCTCCCAAGCACGACGGGCTGGAGATAGAGGCGATACTCGTCGATGAGGGGGCCGAGGCTGACGGCGAGCTCCGGGGTGGCGACTTCGAGGGTGCAGGCGCGGTGAGCCTTGAGGTCGCGGGAGGTGGCCCGATCTCGCACCGCACCCGATCCCGTGGGGTGCGGACACGCGGCATTTTCTGATTTTCATCCCCGGCGGTACCGGATCGCGTTCGCGACACCATCTGTGTGAAGGAACACGGTGGCCGGCCGGATCGGCATTGCGCCTGGTAACGGTCTCGGGCCGCCCACAATACGCAAGGAGGCGACGATGAAAGTCCTGATGGTTCTCACCTCGCACGACCAACTCGGCGATACGGGTCACAAGACCGGCTTCTGGCTGGAGGAGCTTGCCGCCCCCTATTATGCGTTCAAGGAGGCGGGTGCCGAGATCACGCTTGCCTCGCCCAAGGGCGGGCAGCCGCCGCTGGACCCGAGGAGCAGCGAGCCGGACTCGCAAAGCGAGGAGACGCGTCGCTTCGAGGCTGATGCCGAGGCGGTGCGCGCACTGGCGAGCACCGTGCCGCTCAGGGACGTGAACCAGGCCGACTTCGACACCGTCTTTTATCCCGGCGGTCATGGTCCGCTGTGGGATCTTGCCGAAGATCCGACGTCGATTGCGCTGATCGAGAGCTTCCTGGCTGCTCGGAAGCCGGTCGGGCTGGTCTGTCACGCGCCGGGCGCCCTCCGACGCGCCAGGACCGCTGCTGGCCGTCCGCTGGTCGAGGGCAGGAAGGTGACCGGCTTTTCCAATTCCGAGGAGGCGGCCGTCGGCCTGACCGACGTGGTACCGTTCTTGGTGGAGGACGAGCTGAAGTCGCTGGGCGGCCTCTACTCGAAGGGCCGGGACTGGGGATCCTACGCGGTTCGGGACGATCTGCTCGTTACCGGTCAGAACCCCCAGTCTTCGGCGGAAACCGCACGCCTGCTGATGGACACGCTCAAGACGGGTCGGTGAAGGGAGCCGGCATCTCGCCGGACAACCGATGATGCGCTGACTGTTGCCCCCTACCTCGGCACATAAACCAACCTGACCACGCTCTCGCCGATCCGCTCGTTCGCCACCAAGCGAAGCGGCGGGCGCGGTGCGGCGAAGAAGGGTTTGCCGGAACCGATGACGACGGGGTGGAGATAGAGGCGGTATTCGTCGATGAGAGGGCTGAGGCTGGCGGCCAGTTCCGGGCCGGCGACTTCGAGCGTGCCGACGCGCTGGGCCTTCAGATTGCGGACAGTTGCCTCGACGTCGTCCCTGATGAGCCTGGCGTTGGGGCCGACCTGCTCCAGCGTGCGCGAGACGACCCATTTCGGCCGGCTGCGCCAGGCGGCGGCGAAGTCACGCTCCGCGTTGTCCCAATCGGGGCGTTCGTCGTCCCAATAGCGCATCAGTTCGTACATGCGTCGGCCGTAGATGCAGCCGGACATGGCGCGCATATCATCGATGAAGTGGCGGAACAGCACTGGGTCGGGCTCCAACGTCATGTCGTCGACATAGCCGTCCAGCGACTGGTTCAATGCAAAGACCAGCTTCGCCATCTGCTTCGCCTCCCGTATGTCGTTCTCGGCTTCATTCGCTGTGTTAGCCGGGGTGCTGAGCGGGACATGAGCAGGATGCGGCAAGGGCCGACGTAAGTCGAGAGAACCTAGTCCTCCCGCGCCTTCACCTCCCACGTTGCCGTGTCGTGGTCTGGGTGCTGGTTGTTGCTCGCCTTGATCGCCGCCGCCCAGGCGGCGCCGTTGTTCTCCGTCGCGCCCGTGTTCTCGATCTCGGTGATCGTATCGAACCAAGCCACCATGTTTTCGGTGCAGATGTTGGAATGCGGCGGGAAGGCGCTGGGATCGTCGAGCGTGCCGATCATCAGGTTGGTGCGGCCGTTCTCGACATGGTGGAAGAACAGCGGCGTGCCGCAGTTGGCGCAGAAGCCGCGCTCGACCTTCTCCGAACTCTTCCACACGCTCGGCCTGCCGCGGGTCCAGGTGAGCGCGTCGTCGGGCGCGGCGACCAATGCGGAGAAGATGTTGCCGGTAGCCTTCTGGCACATGCGGCAATGGCAGAGATGCGAGTTGTCGAGCATGGCGGTGGCGCGGTAGCGAACGGCCCCGCACTGGCAGCCGCCGGTCACCTCGGTGTCGATGCGGTTCATGGGTTCCTCCTCGAGCGGGCCTCTTGAGGAAGCTTAGCAGGAGGATCGGATTTTTGTGTCAGCAGGTTGATTTGCCGTGCCGACACGAACCCGAGGGGAGCTAAGCCCTCGCCACCAGCACTGTCCCCACGCCTAGCATCGCCGCACCGATCAGCGTCGGCGTATCCCAGCCTCGCACCGCCCGTGCGGATGGCATCTGCCACGAGGCCGCCGATCAGTTGGCTGGTCACCAGCACGGATATGGTTGTCCCGGCGCTGAGGCGCTGGTAGCCGATCAGGCTGGCGAAGACGAAGAAGGTGCCGAGGAGGCCGGGGATCAGGCTGCGCCAGCCGAAGGCGGCGGTGAGTTCGGTAAAGCCGGCGGTGCCGGATCTGAAGGCGAGCAGCGCCAGCAAGAGGCTGACGCCGACGACCGAGTTCAGGGCCATGGCGATGATCGGTGTCGATGAGGCGGCCGAGATCTGCGCCATGATCAGGTTCTGGATGACGATGGCGCCACCGGCGGCGATCAGCAGGGCGAAGATCGTCATGTGAGCGGCGTGTCGGGCGTGGCACGGTCGTCGAGCACCAGTTGCAGGAAGGCGAGGTCGAGCCACTTGCCGAACTTCATGCCGACTTGCGGCAGCAGGCCGACCTCGGCGAAGCCCAGCTTCCTGTGCAGGCGGATGGAGGTGGTGTTGCCGGCTTCGATACCGGCGACCATCACGTGCTTGCCGATGGTGCGGGCGCGGGCGATCAGCGCGTGCATCAACGCCTCGCCGATGCCTTGGCCGCGCGCATCAAAGCGGACGTAGACCGAGTGCTCGACCGTGTGGCGATAGCCATCGTGCGGGCGCCAGTCGCCGAAGGTGGCGTAGCCGAGCACGGCGTCATTTTCGTCCACAGCCACCAGCAACGGATAGCCCTGACGCACGCGGTCGGCATGCCAGGCGGCGCGATTGGCAACGTCCACCACCTGCTCGTTCCAGATGGCAGCGGTGTGCACCACCGCGTGATTGTAGATCTCGGTAATGCCGGCAATGTCGACCGCCACCGCGTCACGGATCTGCATGACTGCCCCCCTTCATCCACTATTGAAGACATATTGTCTACTATAGTGGATGAATGGTGGCAAGAGGCTGCGATGTCAGCGGAGCTTGAGTAGCGTCACCGCATAGGTGCAGGGGCGGTCGGAGTCGTTCCTGAACACGCAGTCGGAGGGCGGGCCGAGCTCCAAGCAGTCGCCTTGGTGCATCTCGTGGTGCGTTTCGCCTTCGATGAAGGTGAGGTCGCCGTCGAGCACCCAGATCAACTGGCGCAGGAAGGCGTAGGCCGAGGCGGGCATCGGCACGGCGCGGCCGGCCGGCAGTGTCACCTCGACGATTTCCATGGGAAGGTCGGAGTGGGGCGATACCTGCCGGCGCAGATAGCCGGTGTCGGGGTCGGTCCAGAGCGGCTGGTCGCCCCGGCGGATCAGGCGGCCCTCGGGCGCCTCGGCGCGGGCCATCAGCGTCGACATGCTGAGGCCGAACGCGCCGGAGAGTTTTCCGAGAAGGTTGGCGGTGGGGCTGCTGTCGCCGCGCTCCACCTTGTGGATCATGGCGCGGGAGACGGAGGCCTTCTCGGCCAGTTCGGTCAGCGACCAGCCGCGGCTCTCCCGCTCGATGCGAACCCGTGCGCCAATGCGGCGGTCGATGTCGTTATTGTCGCTCATTCGTCCAAGATAGTGGACGGAGAGGGAAGGGACAACGGGGGTAATGAGGACCTTACAAAGGAGCGGCGTCGTCGCCCGATAACTTCAACTGGTTCTGTCTGCTCGATGATAGAGGTCTCTACATAGAACTTATTCAGTTATGTCCTTTAGGTAAGCTGATCGTTATCTTGGGTTGCAGAGATGGGAGTCCTGACTTCGTCCTGTCTCAGGAGAACTGGCATGTCCATCTTGTCGTGGCTACGGGGAGCCAAGCCCGTACGTGTGAAGATTGAGACTACACGCAGCGGAAATTTGACGCTCATTACCATTGGTGCTCGGCAGTTCTACGGGCAAAGCTCCGTTTCCCCGGATGGGCGTTTCACCCTTGCATGGTGTGATGCCAACGATGACGGCACACGCGGTGGCGCGAGAAGTGAAGGTAAAGGTCGATATCTTTTGGTCGATCGAGATCAACTTATTGTCGAGGGCAGAATGGAGCGCCCTAATGATGGCCACGTCGCGGACAACGGCGTTTTTGTGCTGAACGACTGGCGTTTTTCCAGCACCCAGTTGCGTGGCTCATTCTACGCCTTTCGTTCCGACGGAACTCGAATTCTGTGCAGTAAATTCCTTGCTAATCTTTATAATTGTGGCGTTTCACGTGATGGACGCTTCGCCTGCTGCCAGACATGCCATGCTCCCAGCGAGCGGGACGGCTCTGTGCTTACAATCTTTGACCTCGATAAGTCCGAAGAGGTCGCGCGCTGGCGTCCAGAGTCTAGCTGGGCGAATGCTTATGCCTTCAGCGCAGACGGTAATCAGGTTTCTCTGGTCTATAAATACGGGCCACCATTGCGCTATACGCTTTCGGGCGAGTTCCTTGATCGTGAGCTCTGGGTTCAATCGAGTCTCGATCGCGGCGATCTCTATATGCTTCAAAAGGTTATTAACGAAACCCATCCGAAGCCAGAGGGTGAGTTTGCCCGCCGCCTTGTTGCTTGCGCAGACACAGGCTTGGCCGCGTTGCGCGCTGATGATTTTAGAACTCGCGCCCTTGGTTTGAAGCTCAAAGCCATCTGCCTTGATGGACTGGAAGATTGGAAGCCCGCGTTGAAAGCATATGAGGAAGCGCTGGCACTGGACTCCAAAATCGGCGTCAAACGTCGTGCTGAGCAGTTGCGTAAAAAACTAACGTAGTAACACTATAATTGGATAAGGGGCTCCCTCCAAGCGTGCCACGGCAACGCCCGGCATCGCGGCGGCCCCCACTTGCTCAAGCCACGTTCTGCAGCTGCGCTTCGCCATTGTGGAGGAAGCAGGCCTTGGTGAAGAGGCCGAGGTCGACGAGGTTGGGTAGGCGGATGTCGCCAATATCCGGCAGGCGCTTGGCCTCGGGATCGAAGGCGCGGTCGATCTGCGAGATGAAGCCGAGGATCAGGCCCCTGTCTTTGGCAAAGGCGCTGAGCGCCGCGATCTGATCGGCGAGCGGCGGCTTGCTGCGCTGCTGATCGAGGATCTGGAGATAATCGACCACCGCCACCGATCCCGGTGCCGCGTCAGCCATGTGGGCCATGATGAGGTCGGCGCCGATCGCCTCGGTGGTGACCACCTCCACCTTGTCGGCGAGATCGGCTGGCGTGGCCAGTTTGCGGAGATGGCCGCGCGCCTGCGGCTCGGTGTATTCCAGGGTGAAGAACAGCGCCCTGCGGCCGGCGCGCACCGCGTCGAGCAGCAGTTGCAGGCCGAGCAGCGTCTTGCCCTGGCCGGGGCGACCGGCCATCAGCAGCAGGTCGCCGTCGTCGAGCCGGGAGAGGACCGTTTGCGACAGTGACCCGGCGGCCATGGTCGACGACAGAAGGCTCCAGCGGGCGAAGCCTTCCTCGCGGGCGACCTTATCGAGCGCTTCATGGAGCGGCAGATTGCCGGCGCGGGCCATCAGCTTGGCGCGGCGTTTCAGCTGGAAAATCGGCGCAGAGAGTTTCATCGCAACCTCCGTCACGAGCCAAACGCAACCCCTCCGCATGCGACGCTCGAACAGATGGTTCGACGATTGTCACTTGCCCGGCATGTCGAATGCTTTCCCGATAGGAGGGAGGAGGCGCGGGCCGCGCCTTGGCGAGGAGGTTAGCGAGCCGGGCGAGTCTCGGCAAGCGGGAAGGGCGCGCGTCGATGCGGCTCGATGGCCTCAGGCGCCCCCGCTACGCCAGATGCGGATCGTGTCGCTAGGGTACTTTCCGACGACCTCGAAATATTCCTGGTTGAAGCGGGCCATGTTGCTGAAGCCCCACTTGGCCGCGGCCGCGCGGGCGGAACTCGCCTCGCCGGAAACCAGATCGCGCCGCGCGCCCTCAATGCGACCGGTTTTCAGCAGGCGGTGCGGCGAGACGTTGAGATGCTTGCGAAAGCCGTCCTGTAAGGCGCGCACGCTGATGCCGAGGGCAGCGGCCAGATCATGGATGGTCCGCGGCTCGGTCTGGCTGTTGATGAGGTCGACGGCCCGCATGACGTTGCGTCGAGAGGCGATGAATTTCTCGCGGCGATGGTCGTCGTGCCTCGACGACACCAACTCGGCGATGGCGACCATCGCGGCGTCGCGAATGAGGTTCAGGCTGGCGTCGGAGGTCACGTATTCGGCGCGGTTTTCGAAATTCTCTCGGTAGCGGCCGGACAGCGCCTGAATCAGATGGCCGAACGCACCACCCAGCGGAAAATTCTGGATGCCTGACCAGCGGACGGGCGTGTCCTCGGCATATTGCCGCAGGGCGGCGTCGAAGCCGGGACGGTTGATATGGAAGGTGGTCGTTGCCGTGGCTTTGGTGGAGGAATAGCCGATGGCATGGTTCATGGTGAACACGAAGCCGACGTCGGCGGCCACCGGATAATCGCCGCGCCAGGTGCGAATGGCGAAATCGCCACGCTGCCGGGTGATGATCAGAATATCGTCGCTGTCGGCTTCGAAAGACGAGTCGAGATCGCCACCTGTCTGGCAATAGCTGAGAGTGAGACGAGTATCGCGGAAGGTGGATATCTTGAAATTGAGCGTGGAATCGCTGGTACCGGAAAGGTTGACCGATGGGCCGTAGACACGCGTGAGAAGATCCTTCAGCTCTTCTATGTTGCGATAGACGCTCTGGTGGTTTGTCCGACCCATGTGGTCGCCGATACTTCGCATGTCCCCTCTCTGCCCGGCGCGAACGGCTTCTGACCGACGTTAGGGCATTTCCGGCGAACTCCGGTTCGCCGGAAATGCTCTAGCTTTTTGTTTCACCGCAATTTCGGACGCAAAACCGGTTTCCACTTTTGCTGAAATTGCTCTAGGTCTTCGCCCGAAGATCCGTTGCGCGCTTGCCGTCAGGACATGCGAAGCTCAGGACGCTGTCAAGCGAAATGCCGATGCTGGGTTGGGTAACCGTTAAGGGAAAGGTACATTTCATTCAGCCGATCGCAGGTCGATGCTCCGAATATATAGTATTAGCAAGATATGTGGATTGAGGAATTTGCAAAAGCACTAGTAGATTCTTGGTGAGTTCACTCGCTATACGGGTGCTGTCCTGCCTTTTGTTTCGGCCCGCGATCTTAGCCGGAAGCCGGGACGAATCCCTACCTTGGCGTCCGTACAAAAAACGCCGTTCGGCACAAAACGCGCATTAGCGGTCGCCTAGGAATTGCTGCCTATTTTTTAACGCTGGCGCTGGCGGGCGCCGCCCGATCGCCTCGGGTTATAGGGTGGACGTAGAACGGTCTTCAGTATGACCTCCATCGTGTTCTCAGGGGCGGCAGGTGCCCTGCCAACTCGTTCTTATGACTGTTTTCCTCGTGCGAGACGTCGGTTTTCAAATTTCCCCTTCATGTCCAGCGTGTTGCCTGCTGGTTCGTTGATGGAAAGGTGGGGTGGAGACGTGTGTAGGCAGGTTTTCACAGATGAAGATGCCGGGCATGGCGACGATTATGCTTCAGGACTCTCGGCAGAAAATGCGGACTATCCGCTGGTCGCTGCGCTTGCCGGCATGGATTTTCCCGACAGAAGAACCGCGTTGCTCGTCCACGGCGCGCTGGTTCGGAGCGGCACGGGCGTCGCGGCGATCAAGCTCGTTCATCAATATCTTGTCGACGCCGACGCCATTTCTCTGCTCACCGTGCTCCGCACCCGTTATCGCTTCACCTTCGTCCATTGTCTGAAGACCCTGGAGCTCTCGATGTTCGTTGCCCGTCAGACGGGCGTTGAGGACAACGAGCGTGCTGTCCTTGCTGTCGGCGCGCTGCTGCACGACATTGGCAAGCTATCGGTGCCGATCAGCCTGCTGATGCTGCAGCGGAGCCTCCGCCCGGTGGAGATCGACAGGATCCGCACCCATGCCGAGGCCGGCTACGAGCTTCTGAGCGACAAGCGGATTTTCGGCTGGAACTCGGTTTTGGAGATCATCCGGCACCATCACGAATATCTCAATGGAACGGGCTACCCCTTTGGGCTCGTGGGCGGGCAGATTTCCTGGCGCACGCGCTGCGTTACCGTTTGTGACGTGCTGAGCGCGTTGACGGAAAGGCGTCCCTATCGTCCGGCCATGAGCCGGGATGAGGCCTTTTCCATTCTCATCGAGATGACGCGAGCCGGGAAGTTGGACGGCGAGATCGTCGGTATCTTTCGGTCTTGAAGTATTGTTGAGTAATAAATGAAGATATAATATCTGAAGTTGATGTTTTAATTAGATAAAACGAATGATTGTACAATCAATTAGCAATATTAGTGATAGATTTTACGGAATGTTCATCTCGGAAGCTCTATCTGTTTAACTGATGAAGCATTCAGTTACCGAGGAGCGCCTGTTGTGTCGTTCAAGAATCTTGCCTTGCAGTGGAAGGTTATTTGCCTGCTGGCACTGTTAGCCGCCGTTTCATTTGGAGTGATCGTTTACGCGGGTACGCAGATCGACGCTGTTAACACTATCAACGGCCAGATCATCGATGGCCCGGCGGCGGCGACCGTAGCGATGTCGCGGTGTAATCGGGATCTCCGGCAGACTGAGGCCGGCCTTCTCGCATCGGTCACCGCCAGCACGCCGGACGAGATGAGCACGGCCGAGGCGGTCATCGCCAAGTCCATGGCCAGCTACGAGCAACAGAACGGCATCGCCGCCAAGGCTTTCCCCTCGGGCGCCAGCCAGATCGCCGCCGTCCTCGACCAGGCGAAAAGCGCAGTCGACGCTTGTAAAAAGGCTGTCGCTGCGGTCAAGGCGGGGGCGCCGGCCTTTTCGACCATGCGGGAGAGCTGCGTTGCCGACCTCGATGCGACGGCCGCCGCCTCGTCCGCCTTCAACGCCACGATTGCCGCCGAGGAGGACCGGCTCAATGACGCCGCTGATGTCGTCGCCTATCATTCGGAGCTGACCGCCGGCCTCGTCATGGTGCTGAGCAGCCTTGTGGTGATCGGCTTGGCCATCATCGTTGCGCGTCGCTCCATTGTCGGCCCGATCAGGGAGTCGCTGCACGTCATGGAATCTCTCGGACGCGGTGAACTCGGCGTCGACGTGCCACATGTCGAGCGCAAGGACGAGGTCGGCGCCATTGCCAGCTCGCTCCTCAAGCTCAGGGCTGATCTGCAGCACGCCGAAACGATCCGAAAAGAGCACAGTGAGGCACAGGAAGCCGCCAATCAGACGGTGGTCCGCCGCAATGAGGTGGGAGTGCGTTTCGTTTCGGAAATGCAGGGTATCGCCACTGATTTCGCTCAGACGTCAGACGAAGTGGCGGAAAGCGCCCGTGGCCTGTCGGCCACCGCCGAGGAAACCTCGCGCCAGGCGCAGGCCGTCGCAGCCGCTGCCGAGGAGGCCGCCAACAACGTGCAGACGGTAGCTGCCGCGTCGGAGGAAATGGCCGTGTCGGTCAGGGAGATTTCCACCCAGGTGACCCATTCGGCCGAGATCGCTGACAATGCCTATCGGGAGGCGCAGGCGTCCAACGAGCGGATCGCCACGCTTGCTTCGGCCGCCGCCGCCATCGGCGACGTGATCAATCTGATCCGAGGCATCGCCGACCAGACGAACCTCCTGGCCTTGAATGCCACCATCGAAGCGGCACGGGCCGGTGAAGCCGGCAAGGGCTTTGCCGTGGTGGCAGCCGAGGTCAAGCAACTGGCTGACCAGACGTCGAAAGCCACGCAGGAGATCGAGGTGAAGGTCTCAGAGATCCAGACGGCGACCGACGGCACGGTCAGCTCCATGTCGGAAATCATCAAGACGATCAGCGGCATCAAGGAAGCGTCGGCGGCGATCGCCAGCGCCATCGAGGAGCAGGGCGCCACCACCGACGAGATTGCTCGCAACTGCCAGCAGGCGGCGTCGGGCACGACGCAGGTGACGCAGAATATCTCCGGCGTCGGCCAAGCGGCGGAAATGACCGGCGCCGCCTCGACCCAGCTGATGACCATGTCCTCGGGCCTGTCACAAAAGGCGGCCACCCTGAAGGCGTCGGTGGCAACCTTCGTCAAGGATCTGGCGGCGGTGTAGGCCGCATGTCGCCTCCCTGGGGTAAGAATCTCGGGGAGGCGAGAGGGTATGCACCAAGCAGAGCTCTGGTTGTGTTGTACAGTGTACTGCAAATATTAAAATATGACTGTGGAGTAACACTAATCAAATAGCGTGAATTCTTCTTATCTTTAGGGATAATTTATCATGTTAAGGCTACGAGTGGTCTCGGTGGGGTTGTTTTTCCACTGAGGAGCGCTTGCTGTGTCGTTCAGAAATCTTACCCTACAGACGAAGGTTATTTGCCTTCTGTTGTTGCTGGCCGCAGTTTCGTTTGGGGTAATCGTCTACGCCGGTACGCAGATCGACGCCGTCAATACCATTAACAGTCGGATCATCGAAGGTCCCGCCGCGGCGGCCACCTCTCTGGCGCGCACCAGTCGCGACATGCGGCAGGCGGAAACCGGGCTTTGGGCGTTAGTGGCTGCTGCTACGGCGGACGAGACCGCCATGGCCGAGGCGACCATCTCCAAGTCGATGGAGAGCTACGAAAAGCAGAACGGCCTTGCCGCTCAAGCTTACCCGGAGGGCGCCGGCGAAATCGCCGCTGTTCTTCAGAAGGCGAAAAATGCCGTCAACGTCGACTGCAAACAGGCCGTCGATAAGATCAAGGCGGGGGCGCCGGTCGTCAAGACCCTGCAGGATGTGTGCGTGTCGGAAATCGATGCGACGATCGCTGAGGCCGTCGTCTTCAACGACAAGCTGCTTGCCGAAAAGGATCGGCTGGACAAGGAGGGCGACGTCATCGCCTATCGGTCGGAGCTGACCGCCGGCCTCGTCATGGTTCTCAGCAGCATCTTGGTGATCGGCCTTGCCATCGTCGTCACGCGGCGGTTCATCGTTGGACCGGTCAAGGATTCGCTCAAGGTGATGGACGCGCTGGGCCACGGTGAGCTCAGCATTGATGTGCCGCATGCCGACCGCAAGGACGAGGTGGGCGCCATCGCCAATTCCCTGGTGAAGCTGCGCGCCGACCTGCGCGAGGCTCGCGCTGTTCGCGAAGAGCAGAAGCGGGCCGAGGAAGTCACCAATCAGGCGATTGTCCGCCGCAACGAGGTCGGCACGCGCTTCGTATCCGACATGCAGAGCGTGGCCACCGACTTCGCCCAGACGTCGGATGAAGTGGCGGAAAGCGCCCGTGGCCTATCGGCCACCGCCGAGGAGACGGCACGCCAGGCTCAGGCCGTCGCCGCCGCCGCCGAGGAAGCTGCCAACAACGTGCAGACGGTGGCCGCCGCTTCCGAGGAAATGGCTGTTTCCGTAAGGGAGATTTCCACCCAAGTGACCCACTCGGCCGAGATCGCTGACAACGCCTATCGGGAGGCGCAGGCTTCCAACGAGCGGATCGCCTCCCTGGCCTCGGCCGCCGCCGCCATCGGCGACGTCATCAACCTGATCCGAGGCATCGCCGACCAGACCAACCTTCTGGCCTTGAATGCCACCATCGAGGCCGCGCGAGCCGGTGAAGCCGGCAAGGGCTTTGCCGTTGTCGCTGCCGAGGTCAAACAACTGGCTGACCAGACGTCGAAAGCCACGCAGGAAATCGAGGTGAAAGTCTCAGAGATCCAGACGGCGACCGACGGCACGGTCAGCTCCATGTCGGAAATCATCAAGACCATCAGCGGCATCAAGGAAGCATCGGCGGCGATCGCCAGCGCCATCGAGGAGCAGGGCGCCACCACCGACGAGATTGCTCGCAACTGCCAGCAGGCGGCGTCGGGCACCACGCAGGTGACGCAGAATATCTCCGGCGTCGGCCAGGCAGCGGAAATGACCGGCGCTGCCTCCACCCAGCTGATGACCATGTCGTCGGGCCTGTCACAAAAGGCGGCGACATTGAAAGTGTCCGTCGAAACCTTCGTCAAGGATCTGGCGGCGGTTTAGCGGCTGTTCGGCTCTCTCCCCGCGAGATCTTCGGGGAGAGGCCTCATTCCTTCTCCAGATTGCCGACCACGGTGGCGAGCAGCGCCATCAGCCGCGCCTGATCGGCGTCGGGAATGCCGTTCATCGCCTGGGCCACCACCGCTGCCAACTGTTGCTTGGCGGCCGGCAGGCGATCTCGCGCCTTGTCGGTCAGGGCGAACAGGGTGGATCGGCGGTCGGCGCTGTTGGCCTTGCGGACGATCAGACCGTCACGCTCCATGCGCATCAACAGGGCCGCCATGGTCGGCTGCTCGACCTGAGCCAATTCGGCCAGCTGCTTCTGGGGCAGCGGGCTGTTTTCCTCAAGAGCAATGGCCACCGGCATGTAGGCCATGCCGAAATCGAGCGGGCGAAGTCGCTGCTCGAAATGCTTCATCACCACGCGGGAGGTGTGGTTGATCCAGAAGGTCGGCGTGGCTTCCGGTTGCCATGGCGCGGCTTCCGGGCTTGGGGGCTTGAATTTCATAGCATGCTATATATTTTAGAGTCCGTGCATCGCGACGAGCGACGACAAGGAGATGAACCATGACGGCCCCGACCACAAGTGCCGGCTTCGACGCCGCCTATCGCGCGCCCCTCACCCTGTGGGGCGACATCCGCGTTCCCCGCGAGGTGAAGGCAATTGCCGACCGGCTGGCGGACGGCAAGGTGTTGGAACTCGGCTGCGGCCTCGGCCGGTTTTCGCAATATCTGGCCGAGCGCGGCCTTGACAGCACCGGTGTCGATTTCTCGCCCGTCGCTATCGACAAAGCTTCGGCGCGCGTCGCCGGCAAGGCCCGCCGGGCCAACTTTATGGTGGCCGACGTGACCAACCTCCACGTTCCCGGCGGTCCGTTCGACGCGGCCTTCGACATCGGCTGCTTTCACTGCCTCGATGCCGAGGGACAGGCGGCCTACGCGGCCGGCGCGGCGTCGGTGCTGAAACCGGGCGCGACCCTGCTGATCTGGGGGATGGAGACGGCGCCGAGCGATCAGCCGTTCACGCCCGATGCCGCCGAAGCGATCTTTGAGGGACATTTTCGCCTCGTCCGTTCCGCCCCAAGCCGCCGCCGGTTTGCGCGGTCCTACTGGCTGTGGCTGGAGCGACTTTAGGAAGCTGGACGGTTCGATTAACCGGGTTTTCTGGACGGCTACGGGATCGTAGGAGCCGCCTCGGCGCAGTATCCTGACGGCTCGGCTTTGGGAACAGCCGCTTTGCTGGGGGGCTTATCTCCGTGGACCTTCGGCCTACGCCGCCGCGCTCCGCTCCAAACAGATCAGCCGTTTGATGTTGTAGACGAGGTTGGCGAGACCGATCTTGGTCGTCGCCCTGGCGATACCAATGGTCCGGATGAACAAACCCATCCGGGCCTTCTGTTCGGCAAAGACGTGCTCGACGTGGGAGCGCACCTTGGATTTGAGATTGTTGGCCCGGCGCGTCGCCTCGTTCATCGGCTTGCCCTTGGGCTTTTTG
>NZ_AUHB01000022.1 GCF_000422965.1 Pleomorphomonas oryzae DSM 16300 | reverse complement strand
ACAACGGATCCTGCTACAAATCCAAAGACTTCGCAAAGGCTTGCAAGGATCTCGGCCTGAAACACATCCGAACGAAGCCCTATACGCCGAAGACCAACGGTAAGGCTGAGCGGTTCATCCAGACCGCTCTGCGTGAATGGGCATACGCACGCGCCTATCCAACCTCAGATCACCGCAAAGCCCACTTGCCAGAGTGGACCCACATGTACAATTGGCACAGACCACACGGTAGCCTTGACGCCAAAACCCCTATCAGTCGCCTCAACCTAACCAGCGACAACCTCTTGAGGCTTCACATCTAGAGCGAGCCGATAAAGGCGTGCGGCATCGAACCGATGGACGGCCGGCCAGCGGTTGGCGCCGTTGCCGACATAGGCGGATACGCCCTTTTCGCGCGCTACGTTGATGAGGTGCGGCGTAAAGGCATGATCGCCGGCGCCATGCACCTGCGGCAGGCGAATGGCCATCGCGCGGATGCCGTGAGAGGCAAAGGCAAGAGCCGCCTGTTCGGAAACCCGAGGGATATGGGCGTCGGCCGGCGGCACCGTATCTTCGGTGATGAGGCCGTCGTGCGGTATCATCCCGAGGCCGGAGGTGACGATCAACGGCCTGTCGGTGCCGGCGAGCGCCTCGCCGAGTACCTCGATGGCCTGCCGGTCGATCTCGCAGTTCTCCTTGAACTTGGAGAAATCATGGATGAAGGCGGTGTGGATGACGGCGTCACTGGCAGCGGCGCCGCGTTTCAGGCTGTCGAGATCTTCGAGCGAGCCCTGAAGCACGTCGGCGCCGGCCGCCTTGACCGCCGCCGCCCCTTGCTCCGAACGGCTGAAGCCGAGGACGGAATGGCCTCCAGCGATCAGCTCCGAGACGACTGCCGAGCCGACGAAGCCGGTGGCTCCGGTCACGAAAACGCGCATGGAACAACTCCTGAGTTGGCGATAATGCCAGTGTTACTCCATGCTGTATCGGGGTAAAGTAGTGATCGTATCATGGTATAGGGACTAACAGGATGGATGTCTCGGTCACCACCAGCAGCAATGCCCTTGGCGCCTTCCTGCGTGACCGGCGCTGTCGCCTGGATGCCGCCGCCTTTGACCTGCCAACGGCGCGCCGCCGGACGCCCGGCCTGCGTCGCGAAGAGGTGGCGCAGCGGGCCAACGTGTCCGTCACCTGGTATACCTGGCTGGAGCAGGGGCGCGGCGGGGCGCCGTCGGCCGACGTGCTCGACCGCATTGCCCGGGCGCTGATGCTGACCGACGTCGAGCGCGAGCACCTGTTTCTCCTGGGCCTCGGCCGGCCGCCGGAGGTGCGCTATCGCCAGAGCGACGACGGCATATCGCCGCGTCTGCAGCGCATTCTCGACGCGCTGGTACTCAGTCCGTCCATTATCAAGACGGCAACCTGGGACATCGTCGCCTGGAACCGTGCCGCCGCCGTGGTGCTGGGCAACTATGCCGCACGAGCGCCACAGGAGCGCAATGTGCTGCGCATGATGTTTTGCGATCCCTCGGTGCGGGCCCGGCAGCACGATTGGGAGAGCGTCGCCCGCTTCGTCGTGGCCACCTTCCGGGCCGATGCGGTGCGGGCCGGAGCGGCAGCCAATGTCGAGGCCCTGGTGGAAGAACTCAGCCGGGCCAGCCCGGAATTCGCGGCGATGTGGCGCGAGAAGGAAGTCGGCCAACACAGCGGGGGTACCAAGATGCTGCATCACCCGACGGCCGGTCTGCTCGCCCTCGAATATTCGGCCTTTACCGTCGACGGCCGCCCCGATCTTTCGATGGTGGTCTACAATCCGGCAACGCCAGAAGTCGCGGCCGTGGTGAAGCGGCTGATCGAGGCGGCGGACGCGGACAAATAGGCGGGATCAGTGTCCCTGAAGCAGCCGCTCCGCTGCCGCGCGGGCTTCCTCGGTGATGCGGCTGCCGGCCAGCATGCGGGCAATCTCCTCGCGGCGGTGGCCGTCGGGAAGGCGCGACACCGAGGTGGCGACACGGGCGCCGTCGTCGACGCTGTCCTTGGCGATCAGGAAGTGATGATCGGCGCGGGCGGCGACCTGTGGTGCATGGGTGACCGAGAGCACCTGAACCTTGCGGGCGAGACGGGCCAAGCGGGTGCCGATCGCCTCGGCCACCGCGCCGCCAACGCCGGTATCGATCTCGTCGAAAACAAGCGTCGAGGCCGAACCCTTGTCGGCCAGCGACACCTTGAGAGCCAGAAGGAAGCGGCTGAGTTCGCCGCCGGAGGCTACCTTCATCATCGGTCCTGGCCGGGTGCCGGGGTTGGTTTGCACCCAGAACTCCAGCGTGTCGATGCCGTCGGCGGTGCGCGTTTCGGGGTCGGCCAGCTGGTTGACGATGAAGCGGGCGCGTTCGAGCTTCAGCGATGGCAGCTCGGCGGCGACGGCATCTTCCAATTGGCGGGCGGTCTTGTCGCGGGCGGCGGAGAGCTTGGCGGCGAGGCGGTCGTAGTCGGCTCGCGCCGTGCCGGCCGATTTGGCGAGCGCGTTGAGCCGATCCTCCCCGGCATCGAGGTCGGCGAGGTCTGAGGCCATGCGAGCGGCCAGCGCGCCCAGCTCGTCGGGCAGAACCGAATATTTGCGGGCGGCGGCGCGGATGGCGAACAGGCGCTCTTCGGTGCGTTCGAGTTCGGCCGGATCGAAATCGGCGGCGCGCAGCGCGGCTTCGAAGACGGAGCGGGCATCTTCCAGCGCATCAAGGGCGGTGGAGATCGATTGCAGGGCCGTGCCGGCCAGCGCCGCCACCTCGCCCTTGCGCTCCAGGCGCCGCAGCAGGCCGGAGAGCTCCGGCACCGGCGAGCCGGAGCCGTTGAGGTGATCGTAGGCCTCGCGCAGGTCGACGGCGACCTTTTCGGCCCGCATCATCTCCTGGCGACGTTCGGCCAGCGCCGTTTCCTCGCCCGGTTCGGGGGCGAGTTTCTGCAATTCCTCGACGGAGGCACGCAGATAGTCGCCCTCCCGGCGGGCGTCGGCGATGCGGCGTTCGAGGTCGGCCAGCGCCTTCTCCGCGTCGCGCCAGGCGCGATGGGCGACGACAACAGCCTTTGCATCCGCCTCGAGGCCACCGAAGGCGTCGATCAGGCCGCGATGGATGGCGGGATCGACCAGGGCACGGTCGTCATGCTGGCCGTGGATTTCGACCAGGGCGGCGCCGAGCTGGCGCAGAAGATTGGCGGAAACGGCGCGGTCGTTGACGAAGGCGCGGGTGCGGCCGTCGGAGGTCTGGACTCGGCGGACGATGACGTCGCCGTCGTCGTCAAGATCGTTTTCGATGAGCAGGGTGCGGGCAGGGTGGCCGACCGGCAGATCGAAGACGGCCGTAACCTGCCCTTGATCGGCGCCATGCCGCACGAGACCGGCGTCGCCGCGCCCGCCAAGGGCGAGCGACAGCGCGTCAAGCAGGATTGATTTGCCGGCGCCGGTCTCGCCGGTCAGCACGGTCAACCCGTCGGAGAAGGCGATCTCAAGCCGCTCGATCAAAACGATGTCGCGGATTGCCAGCGTCTGGAGCATGGCGTCCCGTCAGAGCATGACTGCCTTGAATGCCTTCGAGATCCAGGATTGGGTGTTCTCGCGCGGCTCAAGACCGTTGGTGTTGAGGAGCTTATAGGCGTCCTTGTACCAACGGCTGTCAGGATAATTGTGGCCGAGCACGGCGGCAGCGGTCTGCGCTTCGTCGGTGATGCCCATGGCGAAATAGGCCTCGGTGAGACGCTCCAGCGCCTCCTCGACGTGCCGGGTCGTCTGATAATCCTGCACCACGGTCTTAAAGCGGTTGACGGCGCCGATATACTGGTTGCGCGTCAGATAGTAACGGCCGACTTCCATTTCCTTGCCGGCGAGCTGGTCCTTGGCAATGTCGAGGCGCTTGCGGCCTTCGGCGGCATAGGGGCTGTCGGGATAGCGGTCGACCAGCTCCTGCATGGCCTGCATGGCCTGCTCGGTCAGCTTCTGGTCGCGGGTAATGTCGGGCATCTGGTTGAAGTAGGACTGCGCAATCATCCACTGCGCATAGGCGGCGTCTTCCGAGCCGGGGTAGAGCGTCAGGTAGCGCTTGCCCTGGGTAATGGCCTCGGTGAAGTTGCCGCGCGTGTAATTGGTGTAGGTGGTCATGATGAGGGATTTGCGCGCCCACTCTGAATAGGGGTGCTGCTCGTCGACCTCAGCGAACTTCTTGGTGGCGTTTCCGTAGTCGCCCTGCCTCAGGTAGGCGATACCGGCGTTGTACGACTGCTCAGCCGGGATTTCCACGAAGGGCGCCAGCTCATCCTTGGAAGAACAGCCGACGAGCGTAGTGGCGCCTCCGAGGAGAACGAGCACGGCGGCTACACGAACGAAACTCTGCCTCATGAAAACCCCATCACCGTACGCAACCGCTCGCGGCCGCCCATCCATCCCACGCGCACTGCTCTGTGCCGGCTGCCCTGCGCCATCGGCGCGAGTCAGGCGCGCCCCTGAACAGGAAGGTCTTTTATCGCAAAGCCGTCGCGGATGCTACGTGCCCGTGATGTTCGGCCACATTAAGGCGGCAAGTTGCCCGGCGCCATTGGTTTTGGGCAAAACTCAGTCGCGCGACGGTGCCAGAGCGGCGGCCTGGAGGATGCCGCCGGCCGCTTCGCGATTCGCAACGTGATCGTGGACGATCTCGAAAGCGTCGGTGTCGGCCAGAAGCGCCTTGACGGCCATCCAGTTCAGCTTGTGACCGCCCTTGTAGGAGCGGAAATGGCCGATGAAGGGCATGCCAATCAGCGACAGATCGCCAACCGCGTCGAGCGTCTTGTGCCGGGCGAATTCGTCGGACCAGCGCAGCCCCTCGGGGTTGAGGATGCGGTCATCGCCGATCGCCACCGAATTGTCCAACGAGGAACCAAGGGCGAAACCCATCTTCCAGAGCTTTTCGACGTCGGCCATGAAGCCGAAGGTGCGGGCACGGGCGATGTCGCGGGCAAAGGTCTGGGGCGTGAGGTCGAGCACGTAGGACTGCCGGCCGATCAACGGGTTGGAAAAGTCGATGGTAACGTCGTAGCGGGTGCCGTCATACGGCAGGAATTCCAGCACGGCATTGCCGACCTCAAGCCGCACCGGCTTCTTGACGCGCAACAGCTTGCGCGGCGCGGAAAGGCGGCGCAGGCCGGCCTCGGCGATCAGCTCGATGAAGGCAGCCGAGCAACCATCGGCGATCGGCATTTCCGGGCCGTCGATCTCGACGACGACATTGTCGACGCCGAAGGCGGCAAGCGCCGCCATCAGGTGCTCGATGGTGGCAACCGTGCGGCCGCCGATACCGATCATGGTGCAAAGCTCGGTGGCCACCACGTTGTCGTGGCGGGCGGCGATCTCCACCTCTTCGCCATCGGTGCGAACGAAGACGATACCGCGATCTGCCTCGGCGGGATGCAGCACGATGGTCGCCGGCTTGCCGGAATGCACGCCGGCGCCAGAGAACTGGATGCTTTCGCTGAGAGTGGTCTGCTTGCCGTGGATCGTTCGCATCGAGTGTTTCCAAAAAAGACCGGTGAGCGGCTGCAAGCCAATCCGGCACATTTTTCATAAAACACAGGCGGGCGTCCCAGGAAAGTCACTCTTTCTTACCGAGTGTTACGTCCGAAAAAACTGAAATTTCCCTGGCTTTTTAACTGTTTATAAAGGGAGTGGAACGCGCGGCCGAAGGGCCGCGCATCGGGGCGTGAAAAGTCGAATCAAGCCATCAGGCTGAAAGCGGTGCCGTGGCGGCGACGAGCCAGGCTCGCTCCGCTTCGTCGTTCAGAAGCGGCAACAGCTTGTCTCGGACCTCGGCGTGATAGCCATTAAGCCAGGTGAGTTCGCGGTCTGCCATCATCGACGGGTCGATCAGGCGGCGATCGATCGGGCAGAGCGTCACCGTTTCAAAGCCCATCATCGGCCGCTCGCCACCGCCGATCGGCTCGGGCGCCGTGACGATGACCAGGTTCTCGATGCGGATGCCCCAGGCGCCGGCCTTGTAGAAACCGGGCTCGTTGGACATCAACATGCCCGGTTCCAGCGGCACATGACCGGTCTTGGCGATGCGGCCCGGCCCCTCGTGAACGGAGAGATAATGGCCGACGCCGTGGCCGGTGCCGTGGTCGAAATCGAGGCCGGCTTCCCACAGCTTTTCGCGGGCCAGCACGTCGAGATGGGCGCCGCTCGTTCCCTTGGGGAAGCGGGCGAGCGTCAGGCGGATGTTGCCGATCAGCACGCGGGTGAAGCGGTCGATCATCTCATCGGTCGGCGTGCCGATGATCATGGTGCGGGTGATGTCGGTGGTGCCATCCTCGAACTGGGCACCTGAGTCGACCAGCAGGATGCCGTTCAGCTCCACCTTGCGGTTGGAGGCGGTGCTGACGTGATAATGCGGAATGGCCGCGTTGGGGCCGGCGCCGGCGATGGTGTCGAAGGAGATGTCGCGCAGCGCACCGGTGTCGCGGCGGAACTCTTCGAGCTTCTTGGTGACGGCGATCTCGTCGAGCCCGCCCTTCGGCGCCTTGCGGTCGAGCCAGGCGAGGAAGCGCACCATGGCGACGCCGTCGCGGACATGGGCGGCGCGAATCCCTGAGAGTTCCGTTGAATTTTTCAGCGCCTTGGGCAGCAGGACCGGGTCGGGGCCGGCCACGACCTTGCCGCCGCCGGCTTCGATGCGGCGTACCACCTCGAAGGCGGCCGAAGCTTTGTCGACCAGCACGGGGCCACCCAACGCCGACAACGCCGAGGCAAACGCGCCGGGCTGCTCGACGCTGGCGATCTGCTCCAGCCGATCGCGGACGACGTTGTCGAGCTTGGCGCCATCGATGAACAGGGCCGGGCGGCCTTCCTTGTGCAGGATGGCAAAGGATAGCGCCTCGGGCGTATGCGGTACGTCGGCGCCGCGGATGTTGAACGCCCAGGCGATCGAATCGGGGCGCGTCAGCACGGCGGCGTCGGCGCCGGCCTTGGCGATGGCTTCACCGAGACGGGCGAGCTTCTGTTCGGCACTTTCGCCGGCCAGTTTTTCCGGGAACAGCGACACGCGGCCCTTGGGCGGTTCCGGTTGGTCGGTCCAGACGGCATCGACCGGGTTGCCATCGACGGCGACGAATTCGGCACCGACGGCAGCGAGGGCCGTTTCGAAGCGGCCAACTTCGGCGGCAGTCATCAGCCAGGGATCGAAGCCGATGCGGTCTCCCTTTTGGGCCACGCCCTTCAGCCAGTCGTGCGGCGGTTCCTCGACGAGGTGATGCGGCTCGATGACGTTGAGGTCGATCTGCTCGCGCACCTGCAGCGTATAGCGGCCGTCGACGAAAATGGCGGCACGGTCTTCAAGCACGATGGCGAGGCCGGCGGAACCGGCGAATCCGGTCAGCCAGAGCAGGCGACGGGCGGAGGCGGGGATGTATTCGCCCTGATGTTCATCGGCGAGCGGCACCAGAAAGCCCTTGAGGTTCCGACGCTTGAGCTCGGCCCTGAGGGCGGCCAGCCGTTCCTTGCCGTGGCTGGGATCGTTGACGTTATCGAATGTCTGGAACACCTCTGTCACTCCGCCATGCTCGAAAGGCTGGAGTTGTGGCCCCTGGCTTTACCCTCCGTCAAGCGGTTGGCTGAGGTTCGCTCCAGCTTGAACAGGTCGCCAGCTTCGGCGTTTCATGCGGATACCGCTTGGCGCCGAAAGCCGATCGGACGGCTTCGGACAAGGTTCGAGTGTCATCTCCCATTCATGTATCAGGCAGGAATTCGGCGGCAATGGCCGGTTGCGGCGAAAGGGAGGCGGCAGCCATGAGTCACCCGCAGGGGTGGCCTGCGTCATTGCTCGTTCATACTAAAGTCGTAGTCTGCTATCACTAAAGGAGTTCGGAGGGCTGGTTTCGCGTCCCATGAGGATAACGGCGCTTTTGAGAACGGTCGGCGAACGCCGACGATATTCAAGAGGTGCTACTATGAGCCGATTTGCCCCGACTACCGCCACATCCTACAGAAGTGGTGTCTTTCGCCAGACTTATGAAATGACACTTGGCACGCGCGAGCGACAGGCGCAGCGCTATGTCGCGCCGTATTTGGCATCGCTGGACGACCAAGCGGCGCGCGAGCATGGCTATGGTCGCAGCTCGACCGGCACCATGCGGTCGCGCGCGGTCGACGCCGCGCTTTGAAGCCCTGATCGATCAGGTCGAGACGGTCTGATCCCCTGCACGGGCAAATTTCTCTCTCGGTTCAGGGCTTGAATGGCTCTCCAAGCGAGGCGACGCCGTTGAGCTTGAGAAGGCGTCGGTTCGAGGAAATGACGCCGAGGACGATGATCGTCACCAGATAGGGCAGGCTGGCGAGAAGCTGCGACGGCAGCTCGACGCCACCCGCCTGCGCGGCAAGGCCGGCCAGCGAGACGGCGCCGAATAGGCAGGCACCCAGGAAAATGCGAGCGGTCAGCCAAGTGCCGAATACGACGAGGGCCAGCGCGATCCAGCCCCGCCCGGCAATCATCCCGTCCGCCCACAACGGGGTATAGACCGTTGCGGCGTAAGCGCCGGCAAAGCCGGACATCAGCCCACCGAATGCCACGGCGGCGACGCGGATGGCATTGACCGGATAGCCGATGGAATGGGCAGCCTTCGGATTTTCGCCGACGGCCCTCAGCAACAGGCCCGTTTTGGTGAAGGCGAAGGTGGCCCAGATCGCCAAGGTCGCGGCAAGCGACAGCCAGACGACGGAATCCTGGACGAACAGCCCGCCGAACACCGGCAGGTCGGAAAGGCCGGGGATTGCGAGCTTCGGCAGACCTTTCACCGTCAGGCTCTCATAGGTTTTGCCAAACAGCGCCGACAGGCCTTGGCCGAGGATGCCGATGGCAAGGCCGGCCGCCACCTGATTGGCCTGCAGGCCCAGCGTCGCAAAGGCAAACAGCAGCGACAACAGCAAGCCAGCAAGGCCGGCGCCGGCAAAGGCCAGGACGTGCCCGCCACCGTGGTAGACGATGATGAAGGCAATCGCCGCGCCAAGCGCCATCACGCCCTCGACGCCGAGGTTGAGCACGCCGGTTCGCTCGCTGACCAGTTCGCCGAGGGCGGCCAGAAGAAACGGCGTTGCCGCAGCCAGCATGCCAGACAGGATGAACTGCAGCGCGATCATGGTGCTACCCCGCTCACTGGTCTTAAAAACACGAGCTGGTAGCGCACGAAGGTCGTCGCCATCAGATAGGCGAGCAGCAGGCTGCCCTGGAACACCCTGACGGCGGCGATCGGCAGGTCGGCCGACACCAGGGCATTGTCGCCGCCGATGTAGATCGCCGCCATCACCACTGACGAAAACAGGATGCCGATGGGGTGCAGGCCACCGAAATAGGCGACGATGATCGCCGCATAGCCATAGCCGGTGGAGATCGAGCGTTGCAGTTGCCCGATCGGGCCGGCAACCTCCGCCGCCCCAGCAAGCCCGGCCGCAAAGCCGCCGATCAGCAGCGACAGCCAGATGGCGCGCCCCTCGGAAAAGCCGGCGTAGCCAGCCGCGCGCGGCGCAAGCCCGCCCACTTCCAGCTTGTAGCCCGTAAAGCTCTTCTGCATGAACACATAGGCCACGAGAGCCAACGCGAGCGCGATCAGCAGCGAGGCATTGACCCGCGTTCCGGGGATGATCAGCGGCACCATGGCGTCATACTGAAACATCACCGACTGCGGAAAGTTGAAGCCGTTTGGGTCCTTCCAGGGGCCGAGCAGCAGGTAATTGAGAACCTGCGCCGCCACCAGGCTGAGCATCAGCGACACCAGGATCTCGTTGGCCCTGAGCCGCACCCGCCAGAAGGCGGTGATCCCCGCCCACATCGCACCGCCGATCGCGCCCGCCACAAGCATCGTCGGCCAGATCCATTGCCCCGTCGCCATCGGATACCAGACCGGCAGCGCCGAGGCGAAGATGGCGCCGATGATGAACTGTCCCTCAGCGCCGATGTTGAACACCTTGGCGCGATAGCCGATCGCCAACCCCTCGGCGATCAGCAGCAATGGCCCGGTTTTCAGCAGCACTTCGGAGAAGGACGGAAAGGAGATGAACGGCTCCAGGATCATGGCGTGAAACACAGCCACCGGGTCCTTGCCCATGATCAGATAGAGCAGCAGGTTGAGAAGTGTCGCCGCCACGAGTGCCAGAAGCGGGGCGAGGATCGTTATGGTCAGCGACGGCCGCTCGCGTTTCACCAGCTTCGGCCAAATGAGGGCTGCGCTCATGTCGCGGCTCCCGCGCCGATCATGTAGCGCCCGATATCTTCCGGCCGCGTCCTGCGTGTCTCCAACGAGGGGCTCAGCCGACCGTGGCTCAGCACCTGAATGCGATCGCAGATATCGAACAACTCGTCGATCTCCTCGGAAATCACCAGGATGGCAACGCCCTCATTTCTGAGCGCCACCAGCTTTTGGCGGATCGTCGTTGCCGCGCCGATGTCAACGCCCCAGGTGGGCTGGGCCAGAAAGAACAGCTTCGGCGCCAGCATCATTTCCCGGCCGACGATGAATTTCTGCAGGTTGCCGCCGGAAAGGCCGCCTGCCTCGGCCTCCACGCCGGAAGTGCGCACGTCGTGGTCGGCGATGCAGCGGCGGGTGAAGTCGGCTGCCTCTGCCAAAGCGATCAGCCCGTGCCGCACCAACCCCTGCGGATGGGCGGTGAGAAGGCTGTTGCGGGCAAGCGACATTCCCGGAACGGCACCGCGGCCGAGACGGTCTTCCGGGACGAAGGCAAAGCCGAGCTTCCGCCGGTCGGCGGGGCCGAGATGGCCGGCCGGCTCTCCCATCATCTGCACCTGTTCGCGATCATCGAACGGCAGCCGGATCTCGCCGGAAATCAATTCGGAAAGCTCGGCCTGTCCGTTACCGGAAATGCCGGCAATGCCAAGGATCTCTCCGGCCTTCAGACTGAGCGCAAGATCCCGGAGCGGCATGCCGAAGGGGTCGTCCGGTGTGTAGGTCAGCCCGATCAGCTCCAGCATGGTTTCGCCTGGCTGCGCTGGCGTCATCGGCGGCGGCTCCGGCATGTCGTGGCCAATCATCATGCGGGCAAGATCATGAGCGTCATGCTCGCGGGGGATGATATGGCCGGTAACCTTGCCGGCGCGCAGAATGGTCGCGCGGTCGCAGATGGCCCGGATTTCCTCGAGCTTGTGCGAAATGAACAGCACCGACACGCCGCCATCGCGCAGGCGCTGCAACGTGTCGAACAACTTGGCGACCGATTGCGGTGGAAGAACGGAGGTCGGCTCGTCGAGGATCAGCAGTTTCGGGTCGGTCATCAGACAGCGAATGATCTCCACCCGCTGACGTTCGCCGACCGACAGCTCGTGCACATGCGCGTAGGGATCGACCTCCAGGCCGAATTCGGCACCCAGCTCCCCGATGCGCGCCGTAAGGGCAGCCGTCCGTCCCGGCACCACGAGGCGGATGTTTTCAATGACCGTCAGCGTCTCGAACAGCGAGAAGTGCTGGAACACCATGCCGATACCCTGCCGGCGAGCCGCCGCCGGCGAGGCCAGTGTCAGCGGCGCCCCCTCCCACAGCATCTCCCCGCTGTCCGGCGTCTCGACGCCATAGATGAGCTTCATCAGCGTGGATTTTCCCGCGCCGTTTTCGCCCAGAATGGCGTGAATGGACCGCGGTGCGACGTCGAGGTCTACGGCCTGATTGGCTCTGATCTCGCCGTAGCGCTTGGAGATGCCGCGCAATGAGAGGAGGGGCGCTGTCATCTGGGAATTATTTCGGCAGCGGCGAGGTGACGCCCTTCACATGCCAGTCCATGGCGACGATGGCGGCATCGTCCATGGTCGCGCCGGCCGCCACGCCCTGGCTGCCGTCGGCCTTGGTGATCGGACCGGTGAAGGGTGAGAAGCTGCCGGCGGCGATCTTGGCTTCGATGTCGCTGATCTTCTTCATGGTCTCGGCGGGGATGGCCGGGTTCCAGTCAACGGTCTGCACCACCTTGTCGGCGACGCCGAGGAAGGCGCTGGCGCCCTTGAACTTGCCGGTCAGATGCGCGTCAACCTGCGCCTTGAAATAGGGAGACCAGTCGGTGGCGACGCAGCCGAGATAGGTTTTCGGCGCGTAGCTCTTCATCGAGGAATTGAGGTTGAAGGCATAAACGCCGGCCTCCTCGCAGAGCGAGATCACCGAGGGCGTATCCTGCGCATTGGAGAAGATGACGTCGCAGCCCTGGGCGATCAGCGCCTTGGCGGCTTCCTGCTCCTTGGCCGGGTCGAACCAGGAGTTCACCCAGACCACCGAGACTTCGATGGCTGGATTGACTGCCTGGGCGCCCAGCGTGAAGGCATTGATGGAGGTGATCAGCTCGGGGATGGCGAACGCCGAGACCGAGCCGAGCTTGCCGGTCTTGGACAGGGCGGCGGCGGCCATGCCCATCAGGTAGGTGCCTTGGTAATAGCGGGCGGCAAACGGCGAGAAGTTCGGCGCCACCATGTAGCCGGAGGCATGCAGCACCGAAACGTCGGGATTGCGCCGGGCGATCTGCATCGCGCCGTTCTGGTAGCCGAAGGAGCCGGCGATCAGGAATTTGTTCCCGTCGGCCACCGTCTTGTTCATGATGCGGTCGGCATCCGGTCCCTCGGCGATGTTTTCCAGCACGGTGATTTTGACGGCATCGCCATAGGCGGCCTTCACCGGATCGAGCGCCGCCTTCAGCGCGTGGCCCCAGCCGACGTCGCCGATCGGCGAGGGCACCACGAGTGCGATGCCAAGCGGTTCGGCCGCAAAGGCGAAACGACTGCCGACGGTGGTAGCGACGCCGGCGAGCGCCGCCGACTTGATCAGGTTGCGACGGGTAATGCCTCTGGTCATTTGGTTCGCCCTCTCTCGGCTGGATCAGAAGTCGATGGTTGCAAGCGTTGCCTCGGCTTCGGCGGCCATTTCCGCCTCATCGATGCCGGGGAATTCTCCATTGGCCCAGACAATGCGGCCGTTGATCATGGTGAGGTCGGTGGCCATGCCGATGCCGAGCTTGGCCGGCAGGCTCAGCGGATCGTGGCGCGTGCCGACGTAGTCCATGCGGCGGGTGTCTATGGCGAAGAGATCGGCCGCCATGCCCGGCGCGAGACGGCCGATGTCGGCCCGCCCGAGAAGCGAGGCGCTGCCCGTCGTGGCGAAGCGCAGGAACTCGGCGGGCGCCGGCACCGGATGGCTGCGCGATGAGGCGACCAGACATTGCAGCATGTAGGCCGAATGGATGCAGTGCATCAGATTGGAGTTATCGTTGGAGGCCGACCCATCGCAGCCAAGGCCGACGCGCACGCCGAGCGCCGCCATGGCGGGAATGTCGGTTACTTCGGCGCCGACGAGGTAGACCGGCTCCGGACAATGCGAGACGCCGGTGCCGGAGGCGGCCAGCTTGGCCAGTTCGGTGTGGGTGAGCTCCCAGCAGTGGGCGTAGAACACGTCCGGCCCTGCGAAGCCCATCTCTTCCAGATAGTCGACTGTTCGCTTGCCATGGCGGGCTTCCATCACCGGGCTCTCGCCCTCGCCGACATGGGTGTGCAGAAACACCCCCTTGTCGCGAGCAAGTGCCACGGATTCCACAAAGGTCTCGCGGTAGCTGTTGACGGGCTGGCACGGCGAGATCACCACCTGCCTCAAGCTGAAGGGCGAGGCGTCGTGATAGCGGTCGATCAGCCGTTCGCAGTCGGCGAGGAACTCATCCGTCGTTTCCAGCATCGCATCGGGGATGGTGGAGCCTTCCGATTTCGGCAGCGTGTTGCCGCCGCGCCCGGCGTGATAGCGGATGCCCAGTCGCTCGGCCGCCTCGAACTGCCGGTCGACCAGATATTTTCCGGCATGGCGCGGGAAGCAGTACTGGTGGTCGAGCGCCGTGGTGCAGCCGTGCTTGATGAGTTCGGCCATCGCGGTCAGCGACGAGTGATAGAAGCAATCCTCGGTCAGCTGCGAGAAGATCGGATAGATTCTATCAAGCCATTCCAGCACCGACAGTTTCGTCCAGTCGAGTTCGGCGCGGTTGCGCACGAAGGTCTGGAAGAAATGGTGGTGCGTGTTGACGAGGCCCGGATAGACGAACCAGCCCGAGGCATCGATCACCTCGGCGCCGACGGATTGGGGTGTCTCGGCAAGATGGGGCTCGATGGCCTTGATGGCGGGGCCGTCGGTCAGAATGTCGACGTTGCGGCGAGCGTTTAGGCCGGCGCCGTCGTCCACCATCACTGCCGCGCAGTTCTTGAGAAGATAATTTCCCATGTCAAACCGTCTCCGGCAGTTGGGAAACCGGTTCCGGCTTGAGCTCGTGCAGGCGGTGGATGCCTGGCATTTCGATGAAGCCGGGCAGCATGCGGATGGCCCGCATCCACAGGCGGATCGACGGATAAGGGTCGAGCGACAGGCCGCCGTCAGGAGCGAGGGCCACATAGGGGAAACAGGCGATATCGGCGATCGTCGGCCGGTCGGCAACGAGGAAGGTCTGGCCGATGATACGCCGCTCGGTGAGCGCAGCCTCAAGCTCGCGGAGATCGATGGTGCCCGCTGCCTGCAAGGCCGGCAGGTCGCCGGGTTCCACCAGCATCTCCGTTGCGCGCGCGCCGCCCAGGTGATCGGTGAGCCTCAGCGAGAACGCTAGCCATTGCTGGATACGAGCCGCATCCGCCACGTCGTTTCCACCCAGCCAAGCCGGTGCCGCAAGCCTTGCCAGACAGACCAGCATGGCGGCGCTCTCGGTGAGGATCAGGTCGCCATCGATCAATATCGGGATCGATCCGGCTGGATTGAGTGCCCGCAAGGCCTCGGACTCGTGCTCGCGGCCGGGATGCACATCCACCGCCCGGAGTTCCAGCTTCACACCGACGAGGGCCGCCATCAGGCGGATCTTGTAGGCGTCGGGCGAAAGTATGTAGTCGTAGAGGATCATTGGGCCACCAGTTGCGCGCCGTAGGTGAACTGATGCCGCTTCAACCAGCGGCGATAGGCAACCGAGGTGAGGTCGGCGCGGGTGGGAATTTCCCGTCCCGGGTCCAGCGGCAGCAGCCGGGGGATCTGGTTTTCCAGGATCGAGCGGTCCTGCAGGAAGATCATCTGCTGGAAGTGGATGAGATCGGTCAGCGCCGTCTCATCATCGAACAGCGCCATCCACGGCCAGACGTCGCAGAGCTCTTCCGTCAGCGGCTGCACGAACAGGGTGATGACGTCCCACTCACCGGGACGCGCCGGGCAGGTCTTGTAGAGCACCGTCGAGGTCGGTGCCGGCACCCGGTACATGTAGTCGGTGGTGATGCCGCCGCTGGCCGATTTCGCGGCCTGCGGCTGATAGAATTGCACCTTGGTCGCCCAGACCTCGTCCTCCTCATCGCGGATTTCGACGTCGTATTTGCCCACTTCGGTATGCGGCTCGGCGCCGAGAATGTCGGTGTGGACGAAGGGGAAATGGGCGATATCCAGGAAGTTTTCGACGGCACGCAGCGGCGAGCAGCGCACCCGCACCACGCCCACCTCGACCAGGCGGCGACCGGGCTGATCGGCTTCGGGAATGTCGAACAGCTCTTTCGAAGGCTTACCGAGTGACGTCCAGACGTGGCCGTAGCGGACGATGACATGCAGGTCGCGGCCGTCATTCGTGACGACCCGGACCGGGGTGCCGGGAAGGACTGTGATCGGCATGCCCATCAATTGCGTGGCGCGGCCCTCGGGTGGCAGCTGGCTGGCAAGCGCCACCGGGTACCACTGGTCGATCATCGGCTGGTGGGCCATGGTCATGATGCAAGTTCCTCGAGGCCGAGCTGTTCACACTCGCGGCGCCATCCTTCGACAGCTCTCGATACGGCGATGCAGTCGACGTCCGAGGCAGCTGCGTCGACCATGACATGGGCGAGTGTTTCGCCGACGCCGATCCCGACGATCAGCAGAAGCACGTCGATGCCGGCCAGCAGCACCCGCATCTCGCCCGTCGCGGTAATGCGTTCGGCGTCTGTGTTCAGAGTAATCGAGCGGAGTGGCTTGAACCCCTCAAGCGCAGGCGGCGGCGTTTCCGGTTGCTCGAAGGCGATCCAGATCACGCCGTTCCGTTCTTCGACAGCGTAGCTTGCTGCCTTGATGGCTGCTGGCGGGATTAGCTCGGGGTGGACCGGAATGCGTTGGCACTGGCCTGTTAGCCCATAGCTCCAGCCGTGGTAGATGCAGGAGAGCGCCTCGCCGCGCACAAAGCCGTAGGAAAGGCGCATGCCGCGATGAGGGCAACGGTCTGCCAGGGCGGTGAGCTTGCCGCTTGCGCTCCGCCAGAGCGCCAGGATGCCGGAGGGCGTGTGCGCTGGAATGACGGTTGCCGGCGGCAGATCAGCCGAAAGGGCCACCGGTATCCAGTCGCGCAGCGTCTCAACAGGCATGGACTTCGTCTCAAATCAGGAGCGCAACGACAGGGAATCTGCCCGCCTCGCCCGATCTAAGTAAATATCCTATGCATAATATTTTTGCATCTGGATGGCTGATGGAAATATGGGCAGTCCGCTCCAGGCTGCTGCTGACAATGCGGGCGATCAGCCTGCAAAAAAGGCGGTCTTTTCGCCGGCACGGATCTGCCCAGCCCCGTATGGCTAGGCGGAAGGATTGGGTGTGCGATCGATCGTTTCGACCCAGACGTCGATCGGGCCGAGCAGGCAGCCCATTTCCATGGCATCGATCAGGTCGGTCGGGCCGCGGAGGTCGATATCCACACGCCCTGCGTCGGCATGGTGGATCTCGCCATCAAGGCCGAGGCGGGCCGCATGGCGGGCGACCCATGGCAGAAAGCTGCCAGCGCCGAGATTGCCACGGATCGTTAGGCGTTCATGGGCGGCGGGCATTGGCGGAACGTCTCCATCCGGTCGGTTTCGACGCTACCAGATTAGCGGCCATTCATGGCATCCGCCATGGACAGGGCGCTTCGGGAGATCAACCGGCGTAACGCAGCACCAGCGTGCTCCAGACGTCCTTGACGATGTGCCGCTCGCGCACGAAGCCCTGGGCGCGGAAGGCGGCGAGCACACTTTCGGCCTGCGTCCTCAGGATGCCGGACAGCACCACGGCGGCGCCCGGCAGGGCGTGGACGCGGAACTGTGGCGACAGCATCTTCAAGGGATCTGCCAGGATATTGGCGACGATCAGGTCGAACTTGCGGCCGACGATGGCCGGATGGGCAAAGCCGGCGGCGGTGACCGCCGTGACGAGGTTGGCGGCACCGTTGATCTCGGCGTTCTCCAAGGCGATCTCCACCGCCAGCGGATCGATGTCGGAAGCCAGCACCGGGCGCTTGGTGGCGAGCGCGACACCGATGGCCAGAACGCCTGATCCAGTGCCGAGATCGAATACGTTCTCAAAGCGGTAGACCGACAGCAGACGGCTGAGTGCGGTGAGGCAACCCCAAGTCGTCGGATGATGGCCGGTGCCGAAGGCCTGGTTGGCCTCGATCTGCAGGCCGATCAGTCCCTTGGGAATGCGCTCGCGGTCGTGGGCGCCATGCACCACGAAGCGGCCTGCCACCACCGGGCTGAGGCCTTCCAAGCTCTGCGCCACCCAATCGACATCGTCGGGAACCGGCTCGACCGTCACCGAAGCGGCGTCGGCAATGCCGGCGAGGGCGGCGCGCGCCGTCGTGAGGAGCTCCTCGCCGTCGTCGGCAAAGAAGAAGCCATCCACCGCCCAGCCGCCATCCGTCTCGTACCAGGACACCGGCCCCGCCTCGACAAAGGCGCCTTCGATCGCATCGGCGATCGTCTCGGCGCCCGTCGCGTCCGTGGCAGGGATGTGGAGCTGATACTGGCGCATGGTGGTTCCTGAGCTGAAATCCGGGCTGGCGGCGGTTTAGTCGGAGCCCGGCAGCTTGTCAAAGCGAGACCGCATTGACGCGAATGGGCAACCTCCGGCAACCGTGAGATGTTGCGCCGTCACGGGAGAACGCAGCATGACGCCGAACCAGCGGCGTCGCCGGGGAAGACGGGCTCCCTCGGCTGGAAACAGGCGACAGCCTCCGCCTGTGATAACGGAGGTGTTGCGATGCGGATTATTCCGTGGAGCATCACGCTTACCCTGAGAAAGACCCGGACGACCTGGTCAGTGACCGTCCGGATCACTCTAAGGTAAGAAAACGTCGGGCGGAGCGCCAACTCCGCCCGACACTCCGAATATAGGGCAAATTGCCCTAGTTTCCAAGCTTTCCGACTTTCGTCCTTACTTCTTCGGCGGCACGTAGTCGGCCGGCGTCGCGTCGGTGATGCGGCCGTCGGTGTAGGGTTTGTAGGGATTGTGGGCGGTCAGGTAAGCGGCCACCACGTCCTCTAGGTTCGGACCGTAGTCGTAGGCATTGACCGCCTTGTCGGCGAAGGTCTTGTAGCCGTCGCCGCCGCCACGGACGTAGTTGTTGGTGACGACGCCATAGGTCTTGGCGGCCTCGAGCGGCACGAACTTGTCGCCGTCCTTGACCTCGACACTGGTGATGCGGCTGCCCACCGGCTTCGAGCGGTCGAAGGTATATTTCAGACCGGACACCTGCGGGAAGCGTCCCGCGCCCTCGTCGACCTGGCTGACGCCGTTCTCCAGCGCTTCCTTGATGCCGGCGCCATCGATCTGGAAGGTGGCGATGGTGTTCTGGAACGGCAGCACCGTCAGCACCTCGCCCATGGAGACGTCGCCGGCATCGATCGACGCGCGGAGACCGCCGCCGTTGGCGATGGAAATGGTGATGCCCTGGCTGGCGACGCGGTCGAGCGCCGCGTCGGCGACGAGATTGCCCATGGAGCATTCGACGGCGCGGCAGGACTTGCGGTCGCCGTCGATGACAGCGGTGGACGAGCCGACCACCTTGGCTTTCAGCTCTTCCAGCGGCTTGCCGAGTTCCTTGACGCGGGCGGCATAGCCTTCGTCGGGTTTGACCGAGGCGTCGAGCAACAGCGGGGCGCCCTTGGCGGCGGTGACCACGCCCTTGTCGTCGAAGGTGACGGTGAGGTCGCCGAGATACTTGGAATAGGCGTAGGCGGTAACGACGGGCACGTCGACGCCCGACGGGCTCTTCACCAGCGTCGGATAGGGACCGGACGACTTCTTGTCGGTGGACGACAGGTAGGTGTGGCTATGGCCGCCAACGATCACGTCGATGCCGTCGACCTTCTCGGCGATTTCCTGGTCCTTGAGGTAGCCGACGTGGGTGAGGGCGATGATCTTGTCGACGCCCTGGCCCTCGATCTCCTTCACCGCCTTCTGGAGGTAGGTGATCTCGTCCTCGAAGGTGATGTCCTTGCCGGGCGATGAGGTCTCGGACGTGTCGGTGGCCAACACCGACACGACAGCCACCTTCTGGCCGCCGATCTCCTTGATGACGTAACCCTTGTACTTGCCGTCGAGCAGCGAGCCCTTGGCCGAGATGGTGTTGCCGGAGATGATCGGGAACTTCACGGCGCCGATCAGCTTGTCGAGCTCGGCCGGGCCGTCGTCGAACTCGTGGTTGCCGATGGCCATGGCGTCGAAGCCGATGCCGTTCATGAACTCGGCCACCGGCCCGCTCTTGAAGGTGCTGTAGTAGAGCGAGCCCTGGAACTCATCACCGGCGTCGAGCACCAGAAGGTTGCCGCCCTTGAGCTCGGCGCGCTTGGCATCGATGGCGCTCTTCACGCGGGCGATGCCGCCGAAGCATTCGTTCGCCTCGGTCTCCTTGGCCGAGCAGGTGGAGTCGTATTTGTTGATCGCCTCGATGCGCGAATGGAAATCGTTGATGTGCAGAATGGTGAGCTGGAAGTCGGCCAGTGCGGTGCCGGCCGAAAGCGCCAGTGCGCCCGCCGCGAGAATGCCGACGGCAAGTCTATTCGTCATGCTCCTGTCTCCCCGTTCACAAGGTGCCCATGGTCTGAGCCGCCTAAGCAATCTTGGCGTGTTCCGACGGTGGGCTTCAAGCGCTAATGCGCAGTTTTGCACGGCGAGGACAGGCTTTTATGACGATCGACGTCCGTCAGGCCTTGTCGAGGAAGCTGTCCACCACCCGTTTCTGTCCTGCCTTGTCGAAGTCGACGGTGACCTTGTTGCCCTCGACGGCGGAGACCGAGCCGGGGCCGAACTTGACGTGGAACACCCGGTCGCCAACGCCGAATTTCGGCGCGCCTGTTACCACCGACTTGGCGATCAGCTCGCCCTCGATCAGCTTGGGCTGCGTCCGGCCATAGGAGTTTTGTGCCGGCGAGGCGAAGCCGCTGCGGCTGCCGCCGGTCGCCTTTTGCGCCTTCTGGGCGCGCTGCCAGCCGGGTGTCTCGTAGTTGGACTGGAAGCGCTCGACGCTGTCGAAGCGCGAGGCACCATAGGGATTCTGGCGGCCGAAGGACGAGCCGTAGCCGCCATAGGCGCTGCCGGTTTCCTTGATCTCGACATGGGCGGTCGGCAACTCGTCGAGGAAGCGCGAAGGGATCGACGACTGCCAGGAGCCGTGGATGCGGCGGTTGGAGGTGAACCAGATCAGGCAGTGTTTCTTGGCGCGCGTCAGGCCGACATAGGCGAGGCGGCGCTCCTCTTCGAGGCCGGCTCTGCCGCCTTCGTCGAGGGCGCGCTGATGCGGGAACAGGCCTTCTTCCCAGCCGGGCAGGAAGACGGTGTCGAATTCCAGGCCCTTGGCCGAGTGCAGCGTCATGATGGAGACGGCATCGAGCTCCTCGCCGCTGTCGCGGTCCATCACCAGGGAGATGTGTTCGAGGAAGCCTTCCATGCTCTCGAACTCGTCCATGGAGCGGATCAGCTCCTTGAGGTTTTCGAGACGCCCCGGCGCCTCGGCCGAGCGGTCGTTCTGCCACATGGCGGTGTAGCCGCTTTCGTCGAGGATCAGCTCCGCGAGTTCGGTGTGCTTCATCGAGGGAATGAGGTCGCGCCAGCGAGCGATGCTCTCCAGGAAGTCGCGCAGCGCAGTGCGCGTCTTGCCCTTGAGTTCCTCGGTGGCAACCAACTGATGCGTCGCCTCGGTGAGTGGCACGCCCTCGGCCCGGCCGTAATCGTGCAGCGTGCGGACGGAGGTGTCGCCGATGCCGCGGCGCGGCGTGTTGACGATACGCTCGAAGGCAAGGTCGTCGTTGGGCTGCATGACGATGCGGAAATAGGCCAGAGCGTCGCGGATTTCGGCGCGCTCGTAGAAACGCGGGCCGCCGATGACGCGGTAGGGAATGCCGGAGGTGACGAAGCGGTCCTCGAACTCGCGCATCTGGAAGGAGGCGCGCACGAGTATGGCGATGTCATTGAGCGGCGTGCCGCCACGCTGATAGCGCTCGATTTCGTCGCCGATCGACCGCGCCTCTTCCTCCGAATCCCAGGCCGAGGCGACGAACACCTTGTCCTCGTCGTCCGCCTGCGGCAGGTCGGTGAACAGCGTCTTGCCGAGCCGCGCCTCGTTATGGGCGATCAGGTGCGAGGCGGCGCCGAGAATATGCGCGGTGGAGCGGTAGTTGCGCTCGAGCCGGATCACCTTGGCGCCGGGGAAGTCGCGCTCGTAGCGCAGGATGTTGTCCACCTCGGCGCCGCGCCAGCCGTAGATCGACTGGTCGTCGTCGCCGACGCAGCAGATGTTGTGCGAGCCTTGGGCGAGGAGACGCAGCCAGAGATACTGGACGACGTTGGTGTCCTGGTACTCGTCGACCAGGATGAAGCGGAACCGCTTGTGATAGTCGGCGAGCACGTCGGGGTTCTGGCGCAGCAGCATCACCGCTTCGAGCAGCAGGTCGCCGAAATCGACGGCGTTGAGCACCTTGAGGCGCGCCTGATAGGCGGCATAGAGCTCGCGCCCCCGGCCGTTGACATAGGCACGGGCCTCGCCTTCTGGAATCTCATTGGGCCGGAGGCCCTTGTTCTTCCAGCCATCGAGGGCGGAGGCGAACTGGCGGGCCGGCCAGCGCTTCTCGTCGATGCCGTCGGCCTGGATCAACTGCTTGATCAGGCGGATCTGGTCGTCGGTGTCGAGGATGGTGAAGTTGCTTTTGAGGCCGACCAGTTCGGCATGCTTCCGGAGCATGCGGACGCCGATCGAATGGAAGGTGCCGAGCCAGGGCATGCCCTCGACGACGCCGCCGACCAGTTGGCCGACGCGCTCCTTCATCTCGCGCGCCGCCTTGTTGGTGAAGGTCACCGCCAGGATCTGCGAGGGGAAGGCACGGCGCGTCGCCAGAATATGGGCGATGCGGGTGGTCAGCACACGCGTCTTGCCGGTGCCGGCACCGGCCAGCACGAGCACCGGGCCATCCAGCGTCTCGACCGCCTCACGCTGCTCGGGGTTCATGCCGCTGAGATAGCCGACGGCGCCACCCGAGGGGCGGGCGGCAGCCATGGCGCGGGCGGCGATGCCCAGCGAGGGAGAGACGTCGAAATCGGTGTCGTCGTGATTCTGGGAAGCAGTCATAACGAGAACAATAAAGCAACAGGGCGTCGGGTGCGAGAGTGTCGTCGACTTTTGGCGGCCGTGCCTCTCCTGGGGCGATCAAAAGCGTTCTGGTTGTAAAAGCCCCGTCTTGACCTTTTGCGCGCTGCGACTAGGAGTCGTAACCGGCTTTCGGGGGGAGAGACGATGGATAAGGATAGCCGGCCGAAACGGTATTTCTGGCGCCGCGGCGCTGCGTTTGTCGTCGATTTCCTGCTGGCCTATGCTTGGGCTCTGGTCATTCTCGCGGCTGCCAACGCTGTGACGGGTAGCGATGTCTATTATTGGCGCGGCATCGCTACGCGAACGGCTTGCAGCGAGGCAGCGCCATCGCCATTGCTCGCCGACATCAATGCCAGCCTTCCAGTCGTGGCAGGTTGGAGCCGGGTCGTTGGCCTTTGCGAAGTGTCTGCCGTGGGCGGAAAGACACAACACATTCTTGCGGTCAATGATTGGATCCGAGATGCCAACATAACGAAAACCGGCAGCTTCACGATTCCAGTTTCGGCTGCCGGAGATGAATTCGATTCGAGTCTCCGGCTCGATCCCACCGTATTGGTCGCCTATGTACTGATGATCGCATGGGCCTGGGCCGCAGGCCGGTCGCCCGGGAAGCGGCTCCTAGGGCTGGCGGTCCAGCCGGTCACCGGCACCGACCAGGCCGGTTCGCGGGCGCTTCGGAGGGAGCTTCTGCGGCTTGGACCGCTCGCTTTGCTCCCCCTGGTCGATGTCGTCACCACGCTGGCTACATGGCGGTTAGCGGACACCCTTCCGGCCTACCTGCGCTTCATGCAATTCATCATGAACAACATGTTTGTCCTGATCGCCCTCTCCACAGTCTTGGGTCTGCCTATCGCCATTTACTACGTCATCCCGCTCCTACGCTGGCGCGGCCAGACCTTCTACGATCGGCTCGCGAGGACGATGGTCGTACGCGCCAACGGCAATGGCGAATCTCTCGGTTAATAGCTGGTAATATCATTGGCAGTTATGACAGATCATTTGTATTTTCGGGCAGAAAATAAGAAAAGCGTAGATCTTTCTTTTTCTTCTATGGGCCGATTCCGCAAATGGTGAACGAGTAAACGCCTCTCGTTTACTTGCTGTTAATAAATTTGACTTCAGATTGTCTCGTCGCCGCCAGTCGCGCCGGCTATCTAGGGAGATGGGACATGGTCATGATCTTCGATGGGATGTTCTCCGGGATCTATGCCGATTTCATCAAAGCATCCCAGACACAGGCCGGCCGTGGTCAGGCGCTGCATGTGGAAGATGCCGACAACGCCGCCTGGAGGCTGGAGCCCGGCCAGTATCTCGAAACGAGAGGCGACCTTGTAGAGGCGACCCCGGAGCTGGTGTCGCGTGCCATCGCCTGGTCGCGTGGCTGAGATCTGAACTTACGAGTTTCAAGCGGTTTCGGGGCTCTTCTAGAGCCCCTTGATCCGCTCCAGCCAGGCGTCTTCGTCGATCACCTCGATGCCGAGTTCGGCGGCCTTGGTGAGTTTTGAACCGGCGCCAGGGCCTGCCACCACCAGATCGGTCTTTTTCGACACCGAGCCGGCCACCTTGGCGCCAAGACGCTCAGCGGTGGCCTTGGCCTCGTCGCGCGTCATCTTCTCCAGCGAACCGGTGAACACCACCGTCTTGCCCGCCACCGGGCTGTTGGTGGTAACCGGTGCTTCGGCGTCGAGCGGCGTGATCTCCTTGAGAAGGGCGTCGATGGCCGCGAGGTTGTGATCTTCACCGAAGAAGTCGGTCAGTGCCTCGATCACCACGGCGCCAACGCCGTCGATGGCGTCGAGCTCGGCCAGCGTTTCCGGATCGCGGGCCGAGGCTTTCTTCATGGCATCGTAGAAATGGGCCCATGACCCATAGGCGCGGGCGAGCAGCTTGGCATTGCCTTCGCCGATGTGACGGATGCCGAGGCCGAATATCAGCCGATGCAGATCGATCTGCCGCCGCACCTCGATGCTGTCGAACAGATTCTTGACCGATGTCGAGCCGAAGCCGGGGAAGTTGGCGAGCCGGTTGAGGCCGGTGGCCTCGCGCTTGGCCAGCGTGAAGATGTCGACCGGCGTGCGGATGGACAGGTGCTCGTCTTCCAGCGCGTGGAAGAACTCGATCTGCTTGTCGCCGAGGCCCTCGATATCGAAGGCGTGGCGCGAGACGAAGTGCTTGAGGCTTTCCACCTGCTGCGCCGGACAGATCAGGCCGCCAGTGCAGCGGCGCACCGCGTCGATCTTGCCAGTCTTCTCGTTGATCTCGCGGGTGGCGTGGCTGCCGCAGCGCGGGCAGACCGTTGGAAATTGATAAGGAACGGCCTCGGCCGGGCGTCGCTCGAGAATGACATCGACCACCTGAGGGATGACGTCGCCGGCGCGCTGGATCACCACCGTGTCGCCGATGCGGATGTCGCGACCGTCGCGCAGCGGCAAGCCATCCTGGCCGATGCCCTTAATGTAATCCTCGTTGTGCAGCGTGGCGTTGGAGACGACGACGCCGCCCACCGTCACCGGTTCCAGCTTGGCGACCGGTGTCAGCGCACCGGTGCGGCCGACCTGAATGTCGATATCCTTGACGGTGGTGGACGCGCGCTCGGCCGGGAACTTGTGGGCGGTGGCCCAGCGCGGCGAACGCGAGCGGAAGCCGAGCCGCTCCTGCAGGATCAGGCTGTCGACCTTGTAGACCACGCCGTCGATATCGTAGCCGAGGTCGGCGCGCTGGCTTTCGATCAGCTGATAGTGGGCGAACAGCTCTTCTTCGGAGTGGCAGCGCACCATCAACGGATTGACCATGAAGCCCCAGTCGGCAAAGCGCATCACCGTGTCGTATTGCGTTTTGGCCAGCGGCTCGGAGAGATCGCCCCAGGCGTAGGCGAAGAAGGAAAGCGGCCGGCCGGCCGTCACCTTCGGGTCGAGCTGGCGCAACGAGCCGGCGGCGGCGTTGCGCGGATTGGCGAACAGGCGGCCGCTTTCGTTCATCATCCGCTCGTTGAGGGCGGCGAAATCGGCCTTCTTCATGTAGACCTCGCCGCGCACCTCGACGACGTCAGGAGCCCCTGACGGCAACTCGTTGGGAATCTCGGCAATGGTGCGAATGTTGGCCGTCACGTTCTCGCCCGTCGTGCCGTCGCCGCGCGTCGCTGCCGTGACGAGCCGGCCACGCTCGTAGCGCAGCGACATGGAGAGGCCGTCGATCTTCGGCTCGGCGGTGAACACCGGCGTCTCGGTGGTGCCGAGGAAGTTTCTCACCTGCTTGACGAAATCGTGGAGGTCGGCCTCGCTGAACAGGTTGTCGAGCGACAGCATCGGCCTGACGTGGCGGACCTCGGAGAAGGTCTCGGAGACGGGTGCGCCCACCTTGAGCGACGGCGAATCGGAGCGGACGAGCTCCGGAAAGCGTGCCTCGATTTCGCGGTTGCGGCCACGCAGCGCGTCATAGGCGGCGTCGGAAATCTCCGGCGCGTCCTTGGCGTGATAGAGCTGGTCGTGATGGGCGATTTCGGCGGCGAGACGCTGGAGTTCGGCGGCGGCCTCATCCTGTGTGAGGTCTTCGACGGGAATGGAATTGGTATCGGCCGACATCGCGCGTCCCCCGGTGAGGCTCGTTCTGAGGCTTGGTTAGAACGTAAGCCTTGGCGGCGCGCAAGATCTCAGAGAGCTGCGACAGCGGTCGTCACCATGAGAGCGCCGGCGAAGGCGGCGAGTACGCCTGCGGTGGCCCGGTTGAGGGCGCCGGCGCCGACGTAGCGGCGGCCGAGCCGGCCGAGTACGATGCCGACAAGCCCCCAGATCCCCGTCGCGACGGTGATGGCCGCGGCGGTTCCGACCGCCAGGATCGGCGACGGAAATCCCGGCGGCAGGATGGCGAAGGCAAGCACCAGTGCCTTGGGATTGATCAGGGTGATCAGGAATATCCGGTGCGTCGAAACCGATGGTCCCGCGGGATCGGCGCGCCAGATCTTCACCGCCGACAGGATGAGCGCCGCCGACGCCAGAAGCTTCAAAACGGGAGCGGCGACGGGGGCCGTCTCGGTGAGAAGGCCGGCCCCGAGGCCGAGCAAACACAGCGCCAGTCCATAGGCGATGACAACCGCCGCCACCGTCCCCGGCAGCCGGCGAAGGCCGCCTGTCGCCGTGGCCGCGGCGACCAGCGCGTTGGTCGGGCCGGGCAGCAGCAAGAGCAGCAGGGCGGCGGACAGAGTGGCGGCAAGCGTCATGGCGGTGGTCCGATAAAGGTCACTTGGGATGCCATATTTTCCGAATATAGAAAAGCGGCAACGGTCATGTGCGGAATGGTCAATTATGTCTTAATCCGCGTTTCCCTGTGGCGTTGCGATTTGCTAAGTCTTCCTGACGCGGCGGTGGACGCTGTGGTGCGAACCTTGCACCGCGGCGCGATGGTCGGTGGGGTGACGCATGGTGTATCGCGAGGGATGCCAGCGCCCCGAGGGTGGATAAACGGGAGCCAAGACGCTGAATTCGCTGTATTTCGGTATCGGATTCACAGTCATCCTGGCGCTCCTCGTGGCGCTGGTCGGGCCGTTGTTTGTCGATTGGACGGCCTACCGGGCGGCTTTCGAGACGGAGGCGGCGCATGTTCTGGGACACAAGGTGTCCGTTCGCGGCACAGCCGACGCCAGCCTGCTGCCCTATCCCTCGCTGTCCTTCTCCGATGTGGTGATCGGCGACGATCCCAATGCGCCGCTGATGACCGTCGGCAAATTCAATATGGAGATCGAGCTCTTCCCGCTCTTGTCAGGCGAAATCCACGTCACCGAGATGCAGGTGGTGCAGCCGGAGCTCAACGTCCGCATCGATGACAACGGCGCCTTCGAATGGATGGCCGCCGAGGGCGGCATCGGCATCAACCCCAGCCGGGTGATGCTGTCCGGCGTCGATATTCAGGATGGTCGCCTCGTCGTCACCGACGCACGGCACAGCCAGCCGGTGGTGGTCGACGGCATCGAGGCCCGCCTCGATGCGCCGGCACTGGCCGGCCCCTACAAGGTGGAAGGCACGGCGCGCGCCGGCGGCGACACGTTCACCATCAAGGCGGCGACCGGCGCCGCCGACGGCAAGGGCGGCTTCGCGCTCAAGGCCAACGTGCACTCGGCCAATCATCCGGTGGTCGCCAATTTCGACGGCCAGCTGAAGATCGCCAATCATCGTCCGACCTGGGCGGGCAAGGCGACGCTCGATCGCATCATCGCCAAGGACGACAAGGCAACGTTGCCCTGGGCGCTCACCGCCGATCTCGACGTTTCCAACCGGGCCGTGCTCGCCAAGGCGCTGGAGTTCCGCTACGGCGCGGAGGAACGGCCATTCACCATGTCCGGCGCCGCGACGCTGGATCTGGCGGCGGTGCCAAGCTTCGAGGCGGTGCTGTCGGCCCGCCAGATCGATCTCGACCGGACGCTGGGCGAGGGGCCTGACAAGCCGGTGTCCTTCGACGGCGCGCTTGCCGCCTTCGGCGCGACCATTGCCAGTCTGCCGGTGCCGAGCGTGCCCGGCCGCATCGGCTTCGATATTCCCGGCGTGGTGGTCGGCGGCAGCATCATTTCCGATCTCCGGGCCGATCTGGTCACCGCCCCCGCCGGCTGGACCATCGACACGCTGGAGGCGACGCTGCCGGGCAAGTCGTCGCTGGCCGCGCACGGGCAGCTGGCTACGGCGCCGACCATTGGCTTCAACGGTGACGTGTCGCTGTCCTCCGACCAGCCGGCGACGCTGATTTCCTGGTGGGCGCCCAATCGGCCAAAGGTCAATCTCGATCCCTTCCGCCTGTCGGCCAAGGTGACCGCCTCGGCGGACGGGCTGGCGCTGGAAGACGTCGACGCCAGTCTCGACCAAGGCAAGATCAGCGGCTCGCTCGACTTCGTCCCTGGCGTGAGCGGCCGTAAGCCGCGCCTGACCATGTCGCTCGATGCCGACCAGCTCAGGCTTTCGGACGTTCAGACGATCGCCGGTCTTGCGACCGGCCAGGGCGGCAATACCGGCGCCGACGTGGTGGTCAAGGCAGCCGTCGGCACGCTGATCGCCGGTGATGCCCGCGCCGAGGGCTTCGACGTATCGGCCTCGCTGGTCGATTCGACGCTCGACGTCGACAGGCTGTTCGTCCGCTCGCTGTCCGGCGCCCGCGTCACCGCGGCCGGCACCATCCGCGATTTGATGACGACGCCCGATGGCTCGATCCAGATGCGTGTGTCGGCGGAAAAGCTGGACGGCGTCGCCGATCTTGCCCGAGCATTGATCCCCGACACGCCCGCCGCCGCCTTCCTGCACGATGCCGCCCCCCATCTCGGGCCGGCCAGCCTCGAAGGCACGGTGCAGGCCAAGGCGTCGGGCGAGGGCACCGACCTCAAGGTGGAGTTGAACGGTTCGGCCGCGTCCACCAACATTCGTGGCGAATTGGCCTTCAAGGGGCGGGTGGATGCCTGGGATGCCGCCGACATTTCCACCGACATCAGCCTCACCGGCCCCGACGGCGCCGAGCTGATGCGCCAGTTCGGCCTTGAGGTCCCGGAGGTCGGCAAGCCGGGCGCCGGCAGCCTGACGCTGTCGGCCATGGGCAAATCGAAGGACGGCCTCGCCGTGGTGCTGCGCGGCGCCATGGGGCCGACCGAGGTGACGCTCAACGGCTCGGCGACCATGAAGCGCGGCGCCGCACCGGCCGCCGAACTCGATCTCGACCTGAAGTCGCCCGATGTCGGCTCGCTGCTGGTGCTCTCCGGCAACATCGTGCAGGGCGTCATCGGCTCGACGCCGGCCGACGTCGCCGCCCATCTTTCCATCGGCAACCGCAAGGTCCTGGTCGACCGCATCGAAGGCAAACTCGACGATATCCCAACCGTCGGCGATATCGCCATCGACTTTGCGCCCAACGTGCCGAAGGTCAGTGGCAATCTGTCGTTCGACGAGGGATCGCTCGCCGGTCTCGGCGAGGCCATTCTCGGACCGGCGTCCTTCGATTTCCCGATCGTTGAGAGCCGCAATCCCTGGCCGGAAGCGCCCTTCGGCGCAGCGTTGATCGACGGGTTCGACACCGATCTCGCCCTCAAGTTCGACCGGCTCGATATCGAAGGCGGGCCGACAGCCAAGAGCGTATCGCTGTCGCTCAACAGCAACGCCTCGGGCACCGGGCTCGACAACATCCAGGCGACGCTGGCCGGCGGCAAGCTCTCCGGCGATCTGATGATCAAGCGCGATCTCGACGGCACGGCCGGCGTTTCCGGAACGCTTCGCCTCGATCGCGCGGCGGCTGAGGAATTCGCCTGGCGGCGCGACGACCGGCCGATGGTGACCGGCGCCTTCAGCGTCGACGCCCAGGTCAACGCCACCGGACGGACGCTGGCCGGCTGGATGTCGTCCCTGACCGGCGGCGGCAGCTTCTCGCTTCAGAACGGCCGGCTCGCCCACATGACGACACGCGCCTTCGACCAGGTGATCCGGTTGGCCGACGCCGGCAAGGAGCTCAGCGAGGATCGCATCCGGCAGGCCTTCACCGACAACGTCGACATGGGCGATCTCGCCTTCGACCGGCTGGATGCCGCCTTCACGCTGGCCGGCGGCACGCTTCGGGCGCCGAACATCGTGGTGACGGGCAAGGACGGCGCCACCAGCGGTTCGGCGACGGTGGATATCGCCCGCGCCACGGTCGACAGCGAATGGCGGCTTTCGCTCGATGCCGGCGACGCTGCGGCCGGCGGCGGCGTACCGCAGGTGTCGGTGCTGTTCAAGGGGCCGATCGACGATCCGTCGCGTCGCATCGATGTCACCGGCTTTGCCTCCTATCTCGGCATCCGCGCTCTTGAGAAGGAAACGCAGCGGGTGGAGACCATGCAGGCCGACATTCAGGAGCGCGAGCTGTTGTCGCGGCAGGTGCAGCGCGACCGCGAAGCCCTCGACCGACGCAATCAGCTGATGCTGGAGGCGCGCCAGCGGGCCGCCGCGGCGGCGCTTGCCGAGAAGGCCAAGGCGGCCGCGTTGTTGGCGGCACAGAAAGCCAAGGCGGAGAAGCCTGTGAGCGGCGATCCGCTCGATGCCATCGGCAAAATGCTGCAGAACGGATCCCCGGCGCCCGCCCAGCCCGGCGCCAAGCTGAAGCAATTGCCCAGCGCCGACGTCGGCCTGCCGCCCGGCGGCGTGACGGGGAGTGCGCCATGAGCCCTTCCAGCGACCGTCCCGGCCGCCACCGCCGCCCCAAGCCGACCACGCGCCCGGCCACACCCGACGACGTCGAGATCATCGCCGACTTCATCCGTTCGCTTGCCGCCTATGAGAACCTGTCGGAAAAAATGGTGGCAACGCCCGAGGCCTATGCCGCCGCCTTCTTCGGCGACAACCCGCGCGTCTTCTGCGAACTCGGCTTCATCGGCGACAAGCCGGCCGGTATCGCCGTCTGGTTCTATTCCTTCTCGACCTTCCTCGGCCGGCACGGGCTCTATCTCGAAGACATCTTCGTCGATCCGGCAGCGCGCGGGCAGGGCGTCGGCAAGGCGCTGTTCGCCCGACTGGCCCGCCGCTGCGTCGATGAAGGGCTCGGCCGTTTCGAGTGGACGGTGCTCGACTGGAACAAGTCAGCCATCGGTTTCTACGCGGCGATGGGCGCGCCGCTCAATGACAGCTGGGTGCCGGTGCGCATGGGGCGCGAGGCGATCGAAAAGCTGGCGAGGGAATGCCCATGAGCCGGCCGCATCTCGATATCGTCGTCGCCATGGCGGAGAATGGCGTCATCGGCCGCGATGGCGACATGCCCTGGCACTTGTCGACCGATCTCAAGCGTTTCAAGGCGCTGACGCTCGGCCGCCCCATGGTGATGGGGCGCAAGACCTTCGATGCCATCGGCCGGCCGCTGCCGGGGCGGCAGACCTTCGTGGTGACGCGCGATCCGGCGTTCAAACCGGACGGGGTCACGGTGCTCGACGATCTCGACGCCGCGCTCAAGGCGGCGGCGGCGAGTGCCGAGACGAAGGGTGTTTCGTCCTTCGTGGTGGCCGGCGGCGGGGCGCTCTACGCGGCGACGATTGATCGCGCCGACCGGCTGTTCGTCACGCGGATCGCTGCCTCGCCGGACGGCGACACCCACTTTCCGCCCATCGATCCGGCGCTCTGGGTGCTGGAGGCCACTGAGCCGATGGTGCGTGGCGAGCGCGACAGTGCCGACGCCACATTCGAGACCTGGGTTCGGCGCCGCTGATCCCGGGCCGAAAGAATCGCTCACGGACGGTTGATCGGTGACACCACGCACCCCAAATGGCGTTTGATCTGTATGCGCATTGATGACAGGGGCATCGCCTCCTATGATCGACGCGGCAGACACAGCAGGAGCGTTTTCGGGTTGGGCATCGCCTGACCAATGGAAACGCTCCAGATTTTTATATTCGCAGGAAGGGACCCATATGCCCTGGAGCAATCAGAGTGGTGGCGGCGGCTGGAAAGGCGGCGGCAATGGACCGTGGGGGCAGCCGCCCCGGGGACCGCAGGGCGGCGGCGGTAACGAGCCCCCCGATCTCGAGGAACTGCTCCGGCGTGGACAGGACAAGCTTCGCCGTCTCCTCCCTGGCGGCGGCGGTGGCCGCTCCGGGCCGGGCGAGCCCACGGGCCTCAAGACGGCGCTGCCGCTGATCGCCATCGCGGCGGTCGGCTTCTGGCTTTATGAAAGCATCTACGTCGTCCAGCCGGACGAGGTGGGCGTCGAGCTGTTGTTCGGCAAGGTCAAGCCGGAGCTCAACGAGCCGGGCATTCATTTCGCCTTCTGGCCGATCGAGCAGGTGGAAACGCCGGCCCTTCTCAAGGAAAACCAGGAAGTGATGGGCGGCGCCGCCGCTGCTGGTACCGACTCGATCATGCTGTCGGGCGACCAGAACCTCGTCAGCGTCGAATTCTCGGTGCTCTGGCGGATTTCCGACCCCATCAAGTATCTGTTCCGCGTCGGCGATCAGCCGGACCTTGTCCGCAAGGTGTCGGAATCGGTGATGCGTGAAGTGGTCGGCCGCACCCGCGCCGACGAGTTTCGCACCACCGGTCGCGAGGTGGCCCAGACGGCCGTTCGCGAGCGTATCCAGCAGACGCTCGATGCCTATGACGCCGGTGTTTCGATCACCGCCGTCAACGTCACCCGCGCCGATCCGCCGCTCGAGGTGCAGGACGCCTTCGGCGAAGTGCAGCGCGCCCAGCAGGACCAGGACAAGTTCAAGCAGGACGCCCAGGCCTATGCCAACAAGCGGCTCGGCGAGGCGCGCGGCGAGGCATCGCAGATCCGCGAAGCAGCGCTCGGCTATCGTGACCAGGTGATCGCCGAGGCGACCGGTGGCGCCCAGCGCTTCACCTCTGTCTACCAGCAATACGTCAAGTCGCCCGACATCACGCGCGAGCGTATCTACCTCGAAACCATGGAAGGCGTGCTCTCGAAGACCAACAAGGTGATCCTCGACAGCGGCTCCACGCAGGGCGTTCTGCCCTATCTGCCGCTGCCCGAAGTCGGGCGTCCGACGACCCCCTCCAGCACGGGAGCCGGCCAGTAATGCGCACGATTGCCTTGCCCTTCGTCCTGATCGCCTTGGCGGTCCTCGCTCTGATCGCTTACTCGGCGACCTTCATCGTCACCGAGCGCGATCAGGCCATTCAACTGCGCTTCGGTGAGATCCAGAGGGTGATCACCAAGCCCGGCATCTATTTCAAGCTGCCGACCAACACCGTCGATACCGTGCAGATCATCGACAAGCGCCTCAACACGATCGAGATCGACAACAACGTCGTGCAGGTGCGTGACAGCCGTCAGTATGTGGTGGATGCCTTCGCAGCCTATCGCATCGTCAACGCCCGGGCCTTCCGCGAAAGCGTCACCGGCAACATGGCGGTGGCCGAAACGCGGCTTCGCACCCGGCTCGATTCGGCGCTACGCCGTGTCTACGGCACGCGCTCGTTTGGCGACGCGCTGTCGGAGGAGCGGGCGGCGATGATGAAGGAAGTGGCGGACTTCGTTCGTCCAGAGGCGGCCAACCTCGGCATCGAGATCGTCGAGCTCCGGATCCGCCGCACCGAGCTGCCGAACAACGTCCTCGAGCAGACCTATGACCGCATGCGTTCGGAGCGCCTCGCCGAGGCGGCCGAGCTCAGGGCCGAGGGTACGCAGGAAGCCGCCCGCATTCGCGCCGAGGCCGACCGTCAGGCGACGGTGCTGCAGGCCGAAGCGCGGCGCGACGCCGACATCCTGCACGGCGAGGGCGATGCCGAACGCAACCGCATCTTCGCGGAGGCCTATGGCGCCGACAAGAGCTTCTTCGAGTTCTACCGCTCGATGCAGGCTTATGCGGCTTCGTTGGCCAATGGCACGACCATGCTGCTCAAGCCGGACTCGGAGTTCTTCCGCTACTTCCGCGGACCGACCGGCTCTCTGCCGACGGTATCGACTCCGGCCGCTCAGGCCCAACCGTGAGGTCGCCTTGAACGACTTCCTGGTCGCCGTCGGCCTGATGGCCGTCCTCGAGGGGCTGCTTTACGCGGCAGCCCCTTCGCTGATGCGCAAGGGCATCCGCCAGATGCTCGAAGCGTCCGATTTCTGGCTCAGAACCGGCGGCGTCGCCGCCATGGCGGCGGGCGTCGCGGTGGTCTGGGCCGTGCGGGGCGGGTGAGCCTTGCCGTCCGCGGATGCCGAGGCGGGGTTTGTCTCCATCCGTGAAACAGATTATGACTTCGCCGAATGCGTGGTCCACGATCGCCCGATCGTGCCACCCGGTACGAAGCCTGTTCGGCCTTTGTTACCGGTTTTGATCTAGCGTCCGCGTTTCCGAGAAACCTGCCGGTTCTCGGGTGGAAGCTCCAGGAGAGGAAGACCTGCTATGGTCTCATGGAACAGGACAGTGCCGGGTACCGGATGGCGACGCGGATCGGGCCTCGCGGCACTGACGCTGGCGGCGGCACTCGCTATGACCGGTGCCGGACCGGTGGCGGCCGAGCAGGGACCGCCGTCCGTTGCCGATCTTGCCGAGAAGCTGCTCGGGGCGGTGGTGAACATCTCGACCACGCAGACGGTGGCCGAGACGCGGCAGGTGCCGCTGCCGCAGGTGCCGGAAGGGTCGCCCTTCCAGAATTTCTTCGACGAATTCTTCGACAAGAACGGCAAGAACAACGGTGGCGGCGACAACGGCGGCGACAATGGCGCCGATAACGAGAGTGGCGGCGGCGACGAGGGCGGTACCGATGGCGGCGGCGATCCGCACAAGGTGCAGTCGCTCGGCTCGGGCTTCGTCATCGATCCCTCGGGCATCATCATCACCAACAACCACGTGATCGAAGATGCCGACGAGATCATCGCCAACTTCTCCGACGGCACCAAGCTGAAGGCGGAACTGATCGGCCACGATGCCAAGACCGACCTGGCGGTGCTGCGCGTCAAGCCGGACAAGCCGCTGACATCGGTGAAATTCGGCGACAGCGAGCATATGCGCGTCGGCGACTGGGTGATGGCGATCGGCAACCCGTTCGGCCTCGGCGGCACGGTGACCACCGGCATCATCTCGGCGCGCAATCGCGACATCAATTCCGGACCCTACGACAACTACATCCAGACCGACGCCGCCATCAACCGCGGCAACTCCGGCGGCCCGCTATTCAACCAAGAGGGTGAGGTGATCGGCATCAACACCGCCATCATTTCCCCGTCGGGCGGTTCGATCGGTATCGGCTTTGCCATTCCCTCGGAGATCGCGACCGGCGTCGTCGATCAGCTGCGCGAATTTGGCGAGACCCATCGCGGCTGGCTGGGTGTCAACATCCAGGAAGTGACCGACGATCTTGCCGAGAGCCTGGGCATCACCAGCCCGCAGGGTGCCCTGGTGGCCGGTGTGACCGAGGGCGGACCGGCGGCGGCGGCCAAGATCGAGCCGGGCGATGTGATTACTGCTTTTGATGGCCATCCCATCAAGACCATGCGCGAGCTGCCGCGCCTCGTCGCCAACACGCCGGTGGGCAAGGAAGTGCCGCTGACGCTGATCCGCAAGGGCAAGGAGCTGACGCTGCCCGTCAAGCTAGGACGCCTCGAAGAGGGCGAAAAGGTCGCGGCGAAGACCGAAGAGAAGCCGGCCGAGCCGCCGAAGGATCAGACCAAGACCCTTGGCCTGACGCTCGGACCGCTCGATAGCGGCGCCCGCGACAAGTACCACTTCAACGCCGACGTGAAGGGCGTCGTGGTGACCGGCGTCGATCCGGCGAGCACGGCGGCCGAAAAGGGCATCGCGGCGGGCGATCTGATCGTCGAGGTGGCACAGGAAGAGGTACTGGCGCCCGATGACGTCGCCAAGACGGTGGAAAAGCAGAAGACCATGGGCCGCAAATCGGTGCTGCTTCTGGTCTCCAACGCCGGCGGCGACCTGCGCTTCATCGCGGTGAAGATCGACTGACCAAGGCGGTCCTTCTGAAATGACGACGGCCGGTTCCTGATGGGACCGGCCGTTTTCGTTGGGGACACGCGGCTGATGATAGCGGAAGCGCAGCCGTCAATCGGTCGGGCGTCTCACCAGGGCGATGTCGATGTTGCGCTCGGGGTAGAAATCGTCGGCCGTGAGTTCGAAGGTGGTGGGGCCGGTTTTCTTGACGCCGCTGCCGCAGAAGGAGACCAGCGTGTCAGTATCGCCCTTGTCGACCGTCAGGTGAAAGTGGCCGATGGTGCCACCCCAGTTGGCGCCGGTGGTCAGCACGTAGGAAATCCAGCTCTCCTGGAGATAGGAATCCTGGGTCTTGGCGTCAGCGAGGCGCTTGGCGACCGTTTTGACGAAGTCGTCGTCGAAGCAATAGCGCTGCTTCTCTCGGTCGAACTCCTCGCCGCTGAACGGTGCGTTTTCGTCGACGCCGATGAAGTTGAGGCCGGCAGTGGCGCCGACGCTGGGCGTATAGCGGTGGGCGACGCGCAGATCGCGGCCGGCCGGGAAGGTGGTGCGCCACCAGTAGGTGGTCTTGAGCTTCCAGACAGGCACGTAGTCAGTCTTCCAGCCGCTGCCGTCGTCATAGTCCATGGGGATGACAATGCCGCGCTCGATCCAGTCGGCGAGCAGGTCTTTCGGCAGGGCGGCCAGCGCTTTGCTGGTGGTTTCGCCAAAAGGCAACAGCGGGATGCCGTGGTCCTTCAGTTCTTGCGTCACGTCGACATCGACAGCGAAGGCGTGACGGTCGATCTCGGGATTCACCGGCTTGTCGTCGATGGCCACCGAGAAGTTCATGAAGTTGTCGGAGTCAGGGTTGGGGACCGACACGATGAAGTCGCCGCTGCCCTCGATGTCCGGCATCGGGAAGGCCACCACGGTGGTCCGGTCGTGGTCGCCGCCGTTGTGGAAGACGTAATCGACACGCACCTGCTTGGGCGAGATGTAAAGATCCTCGCTTTGCATGCTGACATCGTCGGTGGAGACGAAGGTCAGGCCTCCGGCGGCCAGTTCCGCCATGGTGTCATTGGCGTAGGCAAGGCCAGGTATGCCTGCCAGCAAAGCGGTAACCCCGACGGCGGTCCATTTCATCATACGGCGACCTCGGCTTTGATATGCGGATGCGGATCATAGCCTTCGATCGTGACGTGCTCGAATCGGAAATCGCGGACGTCGGTTATCCCTTCGGCGAGTTTCAGCCGGGGCAGGGCGCGCGGCGCGCGGGTGAGCTGCAGGCGGGCCTGATCGAGATGGTTGCGGTAGAGATGGGCGTCGCCCAGCGTGTGCACGAAATCGCCCGGCTTGAGGCCGGTCGCCCGCGCCATCATGGCGGTGAGCAGCGCATAGGAGGCGATGTTGAACGGCACGCCGAGGAACACGTCGGCCGAGCGCTGGTACATCTGGCAGGAGAGGCGGCCATCCGCGACATAGAACTGGATGAGCAGATGGCAGGGCGGCAGCGCCATCTTCGGCACGTCGGCCGGGTTCCAGGCGGTGACGATCATCCGGCGCGAATCGGGATTGCGGCGGATGGTCTCCTGCACCTCGGCGATCTGGTCGATGGTGCCGCCGTCCGGCTTCGGCCAGGAGCGCCACTGATGACCGTAGACGGGGCCGAGGTTGCCGTTCTCGTCGGCCCACTCGTCCCAAATTGAAACGCCGTTGTCCTTCAAATACTTGATGTTGGTGTCGCCCTGAAGGAACCAGATCAGTTCGTGGACGATCGACTTGATGTGCAGCTTCTTGGTCGTCAAGAGCGGGAAGCCGTCGGCGAGGTTGAAGCGCATCTGATGGCCGAAGACCGACAGCGTACCGGTGCCGGTGCGGTCTTCCTTGGCGGTGCCGGTGTCGAGGATGAGCTTCAGAAGGTCGAGATACTGCTGCATGACGGTCCGCTTGCTGGCGTGGATCGCTGGAGATTAGCCGGAGTCGGAGAGAGAGTCAGCCTTGGTCGGCGCGACGAAGTTGCGGGCGAGAGCGTGATAGACGCCTTCCGGCGCGATGAAGCTGGACACCTTGCCGGCAATCAGCGCCACCAGCATCAGCGGCAGTAGCATGGCATGGTTGAGCGTCATTTCCTGGACGATGACCACCGACGTCAGCGGCGCTTGTACGACTCCGGCGAGATAGGCGCACATGCCGAGGAGAGCGATGGCCGGGGCTGCGTCGGTGTCGAGCAAATGGGCGACATCCAGCCCCAGTCCCGCGCCGATCGAGAGCGACGGCGAGAAGATGCCGCCGGGAATGCCCGACAGCGTCGAGGCCAGCGTGGCGATCAGCTTTGCTGGCCCGTACCACAAGCCGATCCCGGCTGGGCTTTGGTGAATGGCCGCGCGTGCCGCCTCGTAGCCGGTGCCGCTGACGTCGCTGCCCGAGGCAAAGCCGAGGAGAGCGACTAGGAGACCTAGAAGGGCAGCGGTCGCCACCGGATGATGCCGGATGAAGTTGCCCGCTCGGCCCGGCAGGCCGTGTGACCAGGCGACGTTAAAGCGGTTGAACAGGCCACCGAGCGCGCCGCCGACCACGGCCACGATCGGAACGGCGATCCAGGCAATGCCCGGCGCCAGCGTCACGTAGGACGAGCCGAAGTAGGTGTAGTCGCCGAGCAGCATCTGGGCCGTCAGGCCGGCAAGCATCACGGTCATGATGACAATGCCGCTCGCCTTGCTGTCAAAGGAGCGGCTCAATTCCTCGATGGCGAAGACGATGCCGGCGAGGGGAGTGTTGAAGGCGGCTGCAACGCCGGCTGCGCCGCCGGCAAGCAGCAGCGACGAGCGATTGATCGAGGCGACGCGCCCGGCGGCCTGCATGATGGCGGCGCCCACCTGCACGGTTGGTCCCTCGCGGCCGAGCGATCCGCCCACCAACAGGCCGAACAGCATGAGCAGGATCTTGCCGCCGGCGATCCGCAGCGAGACGAGGTGGCTGGACGGTTCGGCCGCCGGCAACTTGCGAGCGGCGATCACTTGGGGGATGCCGCTGCCTTGCGAGCCGGGAAAAAGACGGCGGGCAAGAAAACAGGAGAGCGCGAATCCGGCTGGGGTTGCCGCGAGCGGCAGCCAGTGAAACGACGCGGTCCCTGCCCGGAAGGCTGTCTGGGCGAGGTCTGCGGCGCGAGCCATCAGCACGGCGGCGATGCCGACGCCGATGCCGCCGGCCAGGAACAGGATCCGGCGACGGAGGCGCGAGGCCCCGATACGGGAATAACGGGCATAGACGATGGGGCGATGCGGTCGATGCATGAAGGTTCGCCGGTTCGGTGCGTTACGCGATAAAGGACGGTTCCGGAGCTTCTATCGACCTCATCTTCGGGCAAGGTCAAGCCGGAGGGGGGCATGGCGGCTTCCCATGCCTGGGGGCGATCGTTTGCCGCCTCTTCACAGGCGGTCCCCAACACCCTATATGTCTTCCTGCCGGAGCAATCCGGCTATGGTGATAAACGGACTGCGCAATAAACCATTCGGACCCGGGGGCGGTACCCGGCGCCTCCACCCAAGTCCTTGCAAAGCCATCCGGCGCAAGGCCTTCGGCGGGGGCGAAATAGGATCGACGGGGGCGTAAAGGCGGCTCTTTCACTCGGCATTGTACCACCGTTATCGGGCTAAACCTATAGTTGCGAATGACAACTATGCTCCGGTGGCCGTCGCCGCGTAATGCGGTGCCCAAACTGGGAATCAAGCCCTAGGGGTTAGCACCTTTAGGCGGGGTTCGGAGGCACCTGGCAACAGAAGCCTCCACTTAATCTCCTCACAATCCGTTCGATCTCTTGTGCGCTTCCGGCGATGTGCCGCGAGGGCGTTTACACTGTTGCGCCCGATGCTTTAGACTGGCGGTCAACGACGCAGCCGGTTGGTTGCCGGTGATTTGCTCAAGGCGGAGCCTCAATGCCCAAGGACATGATCCGTTATGACGTTCTGGCTCAGGAGGCTTTCCGCGGCCTGGTGAAGAAGGTGCTGACCGAAGTGGCGCACGCCGGCCTGCCGGGCGAGCATCATTTCTACATCATCTTCGACACGCGGGCGCCGGGCGTGCGCATTTCCAGCCGCCTCAAGGAACGCTACCCGGACGAGATGACCATCGTCATCCAGCACCAGTATTGGGAGCTGGTGGTCAACGAGACGAGCTTCGAGATCGGCCTTTCCTTCTCCGGCGTGCCGGAAAAGCTGGTGGTGCCGTTCGCATCGATTCGCGGCTTCTTCGATCCGTCGGTGGAATTCGCGGTGCAGTTCCCGCTGGTCGACGAGAGCGGCAACGCTGCCGACATGCCCGAGGAAGGCCCGCTCAAGGCGATCGGTCCGGCCACCGGCGAACCCAAGGCTGCGCCGCGCCCAGCCGCCAAGGCGCCGGCCGCCAAGCCGGCAAAGCCCGCCGAAGCGGCAAAGCCGAAGGCTGAAAGCGAGCCGAAGGCGGACGACAAGCCGGAGGGCGAGCCCAAGGGGCCGACGGTGATTTCTCTCGACGCCTTCCGCAAGAAGCCCTGAGCCGGCCATGGGCGACCTCGTCAACCTTCGCCGGGCGCGCAAGGATCGCGACCGCCGCCGCCGCGAGGACGAGGCGGCGGAGAACCGCGCCAAGTTCGGCCGCACCAAGGTGGAGAAGCTGACGGCCAAGGCACAGGATGAACTCGACGCGCGCCGGCTCGACGGTCACTGCCTTGATCTCGCTGCCGATCCGGAAACGCCGTCGGACTCCCGGACATGAACGTCAAGCGGTCGCTGTCGCTGGCCGGGCATCGGACCAGCCTGGCGCTGGAGCCGGAGTTCTGGGACGCGGCCGAGCGCCTCGCCGAGCAACGCGGCCAAAGTCTTTCCGCCTTCGTTCTCGACATCGACCGGACGCGTGGCGCCCGTAATCTGGCGAGCGCCGTCCGTGTGGCCGTGCTCGCCCATCTCACCGCTCCCGCTTCCCTTCCGGAGCGCGCTTCCTCCTGATCCCGAGTCCCGATCTTGGTTGACCTCACCCTGCACCTCCTGACGGCGCTGTTCTTCGCCGCCTTCGTCGCCGGTTTCATCGATTCCATCGCCGGCGGTGGCGGGCTGATCACCGTGCCGGCGTTGATGCTGGCCGGCTTCACGCCGATCCAGTCGCTCGGCACCAACAAGCTGCAGGCGCTGTTCGGCTCGGCCTCGGCGACGCTGGGCTACGCGCGGGCAGGGCAGGTGGATCTGAGATCGCAGATGCCGATGGCGCTGATGTCGGCCGGCGGCGCCGTATTGGGGGCGCTGCTTGCCACCGTGCTGCCGGGCGATTGGCTGCAGATCGCCATGCCGATCATGCTGATCGCCATCGCCGTCTATTTCGCCTTCAAGCGCGGTCTCAACGATCAGGATCGTCACGCCCGGATGACGCCCTTCCTGTTCACGCTGACCTTCGTGCCATTGATCGGCTGTTATGACGGCCTGTTCGGGCCGGGTACCGGTTCGTTCTTCATGCTGGGCTTCGTGTCGCTGGCCGGCTTCGGCCTTCTGAAGGCGACGGCGCATACCAAGATGCTCAATTTCGCGAGCAATATCGGCAGCTTCTTCGTCTTCCTCGCCTCGGGGGTGATCTTCTGGAAGCCCGGCCTCGTCATGGGCGTCGGCCAGTTCCTCGGCGCGCAGATCGGATCGCGGTTAGCCGTCCGGGGCGGCGCCAAGATCATTCGGCCACTCCTGGTGGTCACCTGCATCGGCCTTGCCATTAAGCTGTTGGCCGACCCCGCCAACCCGGTGCGGATGTGGGTGATGGGACTGTAAGGGAGCCCTATATTCGCGTTGTACCTCTTTCTGCCTGAGGTCCTGCGCCTTCGCGCAGGATGGCAAAATTATATAATAAAAACATATACATAAATTGTCATCCTGCGCGAAGGCGCAGGACCTCAGGACGAGAAAGCGAGAGGCCGGTACAGGTCGTTCCGATAGCTAAGCCTACACCGCCGCGAACTCATCGCGGGCAAAGCCCTGCAGGTAGAGCACGGCGGTGAGATCGCCATGGCGGATCGACACTTCCGCCGCCTCGGCCACCTTCGGCTTGGCGTGGAAGGCGACGCCGAGGCCGCTTTCGTTGATCATGTCCAAATCGTTGGCGCCGTCGCCGATCGCCACCGTCTCGTGATGGGCCAGGCCGCGCGCCTCGCGGAGCTCGATCAGCGTGGCGAGTTTGGCCGCCTTGCCGAGGATCGGTTCGGCGACGAGGCCGGAGAGCTTGCCGCCCTCGGTCATCAGGCAATTGGAGCGGTCCTCGTTGAAGCCGATCATGTCGCGGATGCGGTCGGTGAACAGCGTGAAGCCGCCGGAGACCAGCGCCGTATAGGCGCCGTGCGCCCGCATGGTGCCGATCAGCTCGCGACCACCCGGCGTCAGTGTGATGCGCTCGCGCAGTACTTCGTTGACGACGCCGGTGTCGAGCCCCTTCAGAAGCGCGACGCGCTCTCGCAGCGCCGGCTCGAAGGCGATCTCGCCGCGCATCGCCCGCTCGGTGATGGCGGCGACGTGCTCCTTGAGGCCGACGAAGGCGGCGAGCTCGTCGATGCATTCCTGGCCGATCATGGTGCTGTCCATGTCGGCAACGAGTAGCTTCTTGCGCCGCCCCTCGGTGGGAAGCACGGCGAAATCGACAGCGGCGTTGCCGACCACCTCAGTAATGCGGTGCATCGCTTCGTTATGGGAGAGGTAGTCGCCAACGGCGATATCGGCGGCAATGCCCTCGGCCAGCACCCTATGGGCATCGCCGCCCAGCCGTCGCGATACGCCGGCAATCAGGCTATCGGTCACTTGCGGATCGGCCGGAGATGAGACAAGCGTTGCGACGAGCGACATGGGAGGCTCCAGGCGTGACGGCGGAGACGGGAGAAAGACGCGCGGTTCTGATAGCCGGCCCGACGGCGAGCGGCAAGTCGGCTCTGGCGCTGGCGATCGCCGAACGCTGCGGCGGCGTGGTGATCAACGCCGATTCGATGCAGGTCTACCGCGAGCTCAGCATCCTGACGGCCCGGCCGTCGGCGGAGGACGAGGCGAGGGCGCCGCACCGCCTCTATGGTCACGTCGCCAGCGGCGACGGCTATACCGTCGCGCGTTATCTCGACGACCTCGAAAAGACGTTGAAGGACATGGCCGGCCGGCCGGCGGTGATCGTCGGCGGCACCGGTCTCTATTTCAACGCCATGACGCAGGGCCTCTCCGATGTGCCGCCCATCGACGAGCGGGTGCGTGCCTTCTGGCGCGAGCGGGCGCGGACGGCGAGCCCGGCGGCGCTGCACAAGGAGTTGGCGGTGGTCGATCCCGTTCTCTACGGGCGGCTGCATCCCAACGATACACAGCGGGTGCTCAGGGCGCTGGAGGTGGCGGACAGCACCGGACGGCCGCTATCGGAATGGCAGGAGACGCGGTCGCGGCCGCTGATTTCCGGCGGTCCTATCGCCTACATCGTCATGGCGCCGGAGCGCGACTGGCTGCACGATCGCATCGACGAGCGTTTCCGGGCGATGGCGACGGGCGGGGGGCTCGACGAAGCACGAGCGTTCGCCGCCCTTCGGCTCGATCCGGCGCTCCCGGCCATGAAGGCGATTGGTGTGCCGGAAATGATCGCCGCGGCGCGGGGCGAGCTGCCGATCGAGGAGGCGGTCGAGGCGGCGATCATTGCGACGCGGCAATATGCCAAACGGCAGGAAACCTGGTTTCGCAACCAGATGCCCGACTGGCCGCGCGTCGATCCGGCGGCATCGCGACATTTTCTTGCTGTGGCCGACGATATCGCGCAACGAATGAAATAGGCTCTTGACCTGTCAGTCGGGTGTCGGTAGTTTGCCGGCCATTCCGGGGCGTTTCCCGGCGTTCGAACCAGAGGGCGGCATGCGTTCCCTTCTCGTAGTACTTAGATGGCGCACCGTGTCGGAGGTCTCCTGCTGAGGCCTGCGGTAAATCATGGTGCGCGGAAATCGGGTCCCTCTTCGGGGCCTTTTTTATTACCTGAACAATGCAGACAATAGCCCCCGGAACGACGGGACGAGAGCTTGAGGTAACAGGCGATGACACGGCAGATGACAGGCGCGGAAATGGTCATCCAGGCGCTGATCGATCAGGGCGTCGACACCATTTTCGGTTACCCCGGTGGCGCTGTGCTGCCGATCTTCGACGAACTGTTCCAGCAGGAAGAGGTTCGCCACATCCTCGTCCGTCATGAGCAGGGCGCGGGACATGCCGCCGAAGGCTATGCCCGCTCGACCGGCAAGGTCGGCGTGGCGCTGGCCACTTCCGGCCCCGGCGCCACCAACATGGTGACGGCGCTGACCGATGCGCTGCTCGACTCGATTCCGATGGTCTGCATCACCGGCCAGGTGCCGACGACGCTGATCGGCACCGACGCCTTCCAGGAGGCCGACACGGTCGGTATCACGCGGCCCTGCACCAAGCACAACTGGCTGGTCCGCCGCATCGAGGATCTGCCGGCCATCCTGCACGAGGCGTTCCGCATCGCCACCACCGGCCGTCCCGGCCCGGTTCTGGTCGACATTCCGAAGAACATCCAGTTTCAGACCGGTACCTACGAGAACTGCAAGGACAAGTCGCTGACGCAGTATCATCCGGCGGTGAAGGCCCCGGATGCCGCCATTCGCGAGGCCGTCGAGCTGATGGCCGCCGCCAAGAAGCCGATCCTCTATACCGGCGGCGGTGTCATCAACTCCGGTCCCAAGGCGGTGGCGCTCTTGCGCGATCTCGTCAAGATGACCGGCTTCCCGGTGACCTCGACGCTGATGGGCCTCGGCGCCTATCCGGCTTCCGGCAAGAACTGGCTCGGCATGCTCGGCATGCACGGCACCTACGAAGCCAACCTCGCCATGCACGATTGCGACGTGATGGTTTGCATCGGCGCGCGCTTCGACGACCGTATCACCGGCCGCATCGATGCCTTCTCGCCCAAGTCCAAGAAGATCCACATCGACATCGATCCGTCGTCGATCAACAAGAACGTGGTGGTCGACCTGCCGATCGTCGGCGATGTCGGCTCGGTGCTGGAAGACATGATCGCCGCCTGGAATGCCCGCAAGCCGGTGCAGGATAAGGTGGCGCATGCCGCCTGGTGGAAGCTGATCGACGGCTGGCGGGCCAAGAAGTGCCTGACCTATCGGCATTCGGCCGAGGCGATCATGCCGCAATATGCCATTGAGCGGTTGTTCGAGCTGACAAAGGGCCGTGACACCTACATCACCACCGAGGTGGGCCAGCACCAGATGTGGGCGGCGCAGTATTATCATTTCGACGAGCCGAACCGCTTCATGACGTCGGGCGGTCTCGGCACCATGGGCTATGGACTGCCGGCGGCCATCGGTACCCAGCTCGCCCACCCGGGTTCGCTGGTGATCGACATCGCCGG
>NZ_AUHB01000021.1 GCF_000422965.1 Pleomorphomonas oryzae DSM 16300 | reverse complement strand
TTCAGAACGTCGTGAGACAGTTCGGTCCCTATCTGCCGTGGGTGTAGGAGTATTGAGAGGATCTGTCCCTAGTACGAGAGGACCGGGATGGACATACCTCTGGTGGACCTGTTGTGGCGCCAGCCGCATTGCAGGGTAGCTAAGTATGGACTCGATAACCGCTGAAGGCATCTAAGCGGGAAACGAACCTCAAAACCAGTGCTCCCTATCAGAGCCGTGGTAGACCACCACGTTGATAGGCCGGGTGTGGAAGCGCAGCAATGCGTGAAGCTTACCGGTACTAATAGCTCGATCGGCTTTATCGCTCTCATTATCCCTGTCCATCCCAAAAGGATGAAACAAGGAACACACCAACACGATCCGGCCCTCAAAAGCCGCCAAAGACCATACATTCTTCGCTCATGACACAGCCCACAAAGCCGTGCCACGAGCTCTTGCCCTTCGCCGGCCTGGTGGTCATGGCGGGGAGAAATGCACCCGATCCCATCCCGAACTCGGCCGTGAAACTCCCCAGCGCCAATGGTACTCCGTCTTAAGACGCGGGAGAGTAGGTCGCTGCCAGGCCTGCAAAGTGCAAGACACAAGATACAAACCAAACCACACGATCAAAACCTCTTCACACAAGACAAACACGACAGACAACACAAAAGCCCTCACCGAGAAATCGATGAGGGCTTTGTTGTATTTGGACCGTGGAAAGGTGAGCCTGCTGGCGCTTTCGCGGCCGATCAAACGCTTCCCTCGGTCGTTCTGGTCGCCACGAAGGAAAGCAGCTCCTTTTCCCTGTAAGGCTTGAGAATGATGCGCGATCCCTCGAGGTCCGGCGGCAGAAGGTCAGGCGCTACCAGCCCCGTCATGAAGGCGTAGTCTATTCCCAGCCGCTTCAGTTCACGCGCCACGTCGAAGGATGTGCCGTTGAAGAGATAGATGTCGAGCAGCGCCGTATCGGGCTGCGTCTGAGCCAAGCTTTCAAGAGCGTCCGCTGCTGTGGAAAAAGGGCCTACGACCTGGTATCCCTTTGTGATCAATAGATCTTCAAGGTCCATGGCAATCAGCGGCTCGTCCTCAAGGACGAGGACTTGCGTCTCGCCTGTCATCTGGCACCTCGTGATCTCGTGATCGCTTGAAATCAACTTTACTTTGGGATTAAGGATACTACCGGCTCGGTTCGCTTCTGTATGTCCAAAACTGAACACAACTAAAGAACTTCTGCGATTTTTTACGCCCGTAGGAACACTCATGGCCGCCATTTCGACCTTCGAGGGCAAGACCGGCAACAATCTGATCGATGCGCTGCGTCCTCGTGAATGGGAACTTCTGGTCTCGCATCTGCAACCGTGGGCAGGGGAGGTTGGCCGGGCGATGCAGACGCCGGGCAGTCGGGTAGAATGGGCCTATTTTCCGATCGGCAAGGCCATGGCCTCTTATCGGGTGTCGTTCAGCGACGGCGGCGAGGTGGAAACGGCGCTGATCGGGCGCGAGGGAGCGGTCGGTGGCATCGTCAGCCGTGGCCATCTGCCGGCGTTCGCACTGGCCGTGGTGCTGTTCGGCGGAACCTTCGCGCGCATATCCCTCAACGACCTCGACGCTCTGAAGGCCGCGGAGCCGGCCATCGACTCGCTGTTCAACCGTTATGCCGACTGTCTGTTGGCGCAGGTATTCCAGGCGAGTGCCTGCAACGCCTCCCATTCCATTCAGCAGCGAGCCGCCCGCTGGCTGGTGGCCGCCAGCGAGCGAACGGGCTCCGACGAACTGACGCTGACCCAGGACCAGCTCGCCGGCATGCTTGGCGTCGGTCGCAGCTATACGACGCGCGTCATCGGTCACTTCAAGGCGGAGGGCGTGGTGGACACGCAAAGAGGGCGGCTTACCGTCCTCGACCATGCCAATCTCACGGCCATGGCCTGCAATTGCAACGATATCGTCCGTGGCCACTTCAATACGGTGCTGAAGGGCGTCTATCCCGAGCCCTAGGCGTCCGCCGTCGGAGCAAGCGACAGCCGGCCCGCGCGTCCAGCGAGGCATACTCCCTAGAGCACCCGCAGGCCGAGCTCCTTCAGGAGCGACGTTGCCTGGGCGCGGGAGATGATGGCGCCGCGAAAGTGCGCCGCGTCGTCGAGCCGGATGCCACCGAGATCGGCACCGCGCAGGTCGGCCCCCTCGAAGCGGGCGCGGATGAGCTGCGCATCGCGCAGGCTGCAATTCTCGAACACCACGTCGCGGAAATCGGCCCCCTCCAGCAAGGCGCCGGACAGATCGACCTGCGTCAGTGTCTGATCGCGGAAGGACACTTTCGGCAGGCGCGCATCGACCGCCAGCACTTCCTCCAGCTTGAGATCGACGGTGCGGGCATCGGTGAAATCGGCGCCCGTCAGCTTGGAGCGGCGGAAGGCGACGGAGGTGAGAATCGTCTGCCGGAATATCGCGTTGTTGAAATCCGACGCGACGATCTCGGCGTCGATGAGGTCGGCGCGGCCAAAGTCGGCGAAGGCACCCTTGCAGTTCGACCAGCGTGTTTCAGCGAGCCGGGTGCGGATGAGCTTGGCGTGACCGAAGGTGCAGGCTTCGAATTGCCAGCCGTTAAGGTCGGCCTCACCGAAGGAAAGGCCGCTGAAATCGGCGCCAACCAGACGACGCGGTGCATTGGCGGCAATGAGCTTGCTCAGACCGGCCTGATCGACGGCCTTGCCGGTGAGGTCGATGGTCGGAATGTCGCTCATCGCAGCCACCTTCGTGCCAGACGGAAACGACGCCACCGTGGCGGCTGTCGATCACTCGCCCTCGAAGGCGATCAGCGTGCGGACGTTGATGTCGAGTGCCCGGAGCTTGTCGGCACCGCCGAGCGCCGGCAGGTCGACGATGAAGCAGGCTGCTTCGAGTTCGCCTCCCATCTGGCGGATCAGGTTGGCGGCGGCGCTGGCCGTACCACCGGTGGCGATCAGGTCATCGACCAGCAGGACGCGCTCGCCGGGCAGGATGGCGTCCTTGTGCATCTCGATCTCGTCAACGCCGTATTCCAGGCTGTAGACCATCGACACCGTTTCGTGCGGCAGCTTGCCCTTCTTGCGGATCGGCACGAAGCCGGCGCTGAGCTGGTGGGCGACGGCGCCACCCAGGATGAAGCCACGCGCCTCGATGCCGGCCACCTTGTCGATCTTGCCGCCCGCCCAGGGCTGCACCAGCTCGTCGACGGCGCGCCGGAAGGCCCGGGCATTGCCCAAGAGGGTGGTGATGTCGCGGAAGATGATGCCCGGCTTGGGATAGTCGGGGATCGCGCGAATGGTGTCGGCCAGATTCATGGAAGGGCTTCCTGAAGAAGTTACGGCTCGTTCTAGACGGCTCGCCTTCGGGCCGCAACAGTTTCGGCCTTCCAACAGCCGTCTGACGGCGGCTTTCCCGGGTTTTGTCGGCAAACATGAAAAAGGGCCCGGTGAGGGGCCCTTTTCCGAGCATTCGCCGCGAGGCGGTCAGTGGGCAACGTCGCGCCAGACCTGCCGCTTCACGAAGTAGAGGATGCCGGCGAAGACGATCAGGAACAGCATCACCTTGAAGCCGAGCGCCTTGCGGGCGTCGAGATGCGGCTCGGCTGCCCACATCAGGAAGGCCGAGACGTCCTTGGCATACTGTTCCTTGGTCTGCGGCGTGCCGTCGGAATACTGGACAACGTCGTTGTCGAGCGGCGGCGGCATGCGCAGGGAGATGCCGTTGATGAAGTGCGGGTTGTAATAGGTGCCCTCGGGCACCGTCACGCCCTCCGGCGGGTCCTGATAGCCGGTGAGCAACGAGACGATGTAGTCCGGGCCCTGTTCCTGATAGGGCCAGAACATGTCGAACACGAACCAGGGGAAGCCGCGATGAACGGCGCGCGCCTTGGCCAAGAGCGACATGTCCGGCGGCAGGGCGCCACCGTTGGCGGCCCGCGCCGCGTTGTCGTTGGCAAACGGCGAGGGGAAGGCGTCGGACGGCAGGCGCGGCCGCTCGAACATCTCGCCGGCGTCGTTGGGGCCGTCCTGGATGGAATAGGTGGAGGCCAGCACCTTGACCGCGTCCTCGGTGAAGCCCGGCCCGCCCTCGTCGGCGAGGTTGCGGAACTTGACGAGCTTCATCGAGTGGCAGGCGGAGCAGACTTCTTTATAGACCTGATAGCCGCGCTGCAGCTGCGCCTGGTCGTAGTGGCCGAAGATACCGGCGAACGACCATTCCTGACGCGTGGGTTTCAAGAGCGGGTACTCGACCGCCGCTTCTTGGGCAACGGCGATCGAAGAGGTGAGGGCGATGCCGGCGGCAAAAGCGGCGGCGGCCCAACGGATCATCTTGGCAGTCATGATTTCTCTCCGTCGGGCGTCAGTGGACAGAACTGGGAGCCGATTTCGCCAGGATCGCGTCGTTGATCGACACGGGCAGCGGCTTCGGCTTCTCGATGTAGCCGAGCACCGGCAGGATCACCAGGAAGTAGAGGAAGTAGTAGAGCGTGCTGAGCTTTGCCCATACCACCGCCTGGAACCCCATGATGATGTCGTCGGTCTTCACCGAGCCGAGGAAACCGAGGAACAGGGCGTTGAGGCCGAACAGCCAGAAGGCGACCTTGAAGATCGGCCGGAAGCGGCCCGAGCGCACCTTCGACGTGTCGAGCCAGGGCAGGAAGGCCAGAACGGCGATGGCGCCGAACATGGCAAGCACGCCGCCGAGCTTTGAGTCGATCGGCCCGAGGTTGAAGTCGATGGCCCTGAGGATGGCGTAGAACGGCAGGAAGTACCATTCCGGCACGATGTGGGCCGGCGTCGCCAGCGGGTTCGCCTCGATGTAGTTGTCGGGGTGGCCGAGGAAGTTCGGCTGATAGAAGACGAACCAGCCGTAGAAGATCATGAACAGCACGATCCACATCAGGTCCTTGGACGTGGCGTAGGGCGTGAAGGGCACGGTGTCCTTGTCGCTCTTCACATCGATGCCGAGCGGGTTGTTCTGGCCAACCACGTGCAGCGCCCAGACGTGCAGCACCACGACGCCGGCGATCAGGAACGGCAAGAGGTAGTGCAGCGAGAAGAAGCGGTTGAGCGTGGCGTTGTCGACCGAGAAGCCGCCAATCAGCAGCGTCTGGATCGGCTGGCCGACGATGGGCAGCGCCGTGAAGAAGTTGGTGATGACGGTGGCGCCCCAGAAGGACATCTGGCCCCAGGGCAGCACGTAGCCCATGAAGGCGGCGGCCATCATCAAGAGGTAGATGATCACGCCGAGGATCCACAGGATCTCGCGCGGCGGCTTGTAGGAGCCGTAGTAGAGGCCGCGGAAGATGTGGACGTAGACGGCGATGAAGAACATCGACGCGCCGTTGGCGTGGAGATAGCGGATCAGCCAGCCCCAGTTGACGTCGCGCATGATGCTCTCGACGGAGCGGAAGGCGACGGTGCTGTCGGCGGCATAGTGCATGGCGAGCACGATGCCGGTGACGATCTGCACCACCAGCATCATCGCCAGGATGCCGCCGAAGGTCCAGAGAGCGTTGAGATTGCGCGGGGTCGGATAGGAAACGGCGGTGTCGTGCAGGAGGCGGACGACGGGAAGGCGCGCCTCAAACCACTTCCCGAGGGCCGTCTTCGGGACATAGGTCGAATGACCGGACATGGATAACCTCGTCGGGAAGGGCGATCAGCCGATGCGGATCTTGGAGTCGGAAATGAAGGCGTAGGGCGGGATCGGCAGGTTTTCCGGCGCCGGACCCTTGCGGATGCGACCGGCCGTATCATACTGCGAGCCGTGGCAGGGGCAGAACCAGCCGCCGAATTCGCCGGACTCGTCAAGCGGAATGCAGCCGAGATGGGTGCAGACCTTGGTCATGACGAGGATGTTCTCCTTGCCCGCCGCGGCACGGTTGGCGTCGGTTGCATCGGCATTGGCGTCGCCATTGGCGTTGCGGGCCAGCGGATCCTTGAGATCCTCGAGCTTGACCGCCTTGCCTTCCTCGACTTCCTTCTCGGTGCGGTTGCGGATCACCACCGGCTTGCCGCGCCACATGATGGTGACGGCCTGCCCGGGCTTTACACCGGAAATATCGACCTCGACAGACGCCAGCGCACGGGTGGAGGCGTCGGGATTCATCTGGTCGATGAAGGGCCAGGCCGCAGCCGCCACGCCGACTACGCCGAAAGCACCGGCAGCATGCAGGAGGAAATCGCGGCGCGTTGGTTCTGCCGGTGTATCACTCTCAGCCAAGATCGCTTCCTTTCGCGTGGGTAGCGGCCGCCACCGATCGGCATACGACCGCTTCAACATCCTCGCCGACGCCACCCCGTCCGTGACGGTCGAGGCGAGGTTGAAGAAAATGGTTTCAACAACTTGCGCGGCTTCCGAAGCGGGCATGACTACGCCTTGCTACGGATGCCTTTCCGGCCCCCTTTATGCATCAACGCCGGGCATTGTCCAGTTGGTCCGCTTGAGTTTTTGGTCTGATTTTTGGATTTGTTCCAAAAAGTTCGGGCGCCGTTACCGGCGCCCTACAGCTCGCTTATCAGTGGTTTTACTGCGGTCATGGCGACTGCCGTCGAGATCGAGGAAAATGCACCGCCATCGACGCAAGCGCCGACTTGGGTCGGGAGTGCGCAACAGAGCGCCGATCTCACTCAATCAGATCGAACGCCGCTCTATCTGGACGTAAATCGGTATCGACGCTGCATCCAGCCGCCGCGGCCGGCAATTAAAGCCGGTATGCCCCAGGTGTTCACAAGCCGAGTGAACGGCAAGACCAGCATGATCGTCATGCCATTGATCATGTGCAGCTTGAAAATGAATGGGATTTCGTTTGCGTAGCCGGCAGCCGCCCCCGGCTTCAGCGCCACGATGCTCTGCGCCCACCACATGAACGGCAGCGCACCACAGCCGCTGGGGTATTCGGCCACGGCATAGGCGATCGTGCCGAGACCCAGCCCGAGCTGGATCATGATGAGAAGCAGGATCGCAACGTCGCCAAGCGACCTCCTTGGCCGTTCCCGTGCCCCGCTCCGGCCATGGCGTACCATCAGAGCGAGACCGATCAGGGCGATGCCGCCGGCTGCGCCGCCGATCACATTCGCCATCGTTTGCTTCATCCCATGCGAGATGCCGATAGCCTCGAAGGCTTCGATGGGGGTGAGCAGACCGACAAGATGGCCGAGAAGGAGGGTCAGGATGCCGGCATGGAAAAGCGCTCCGCCCGATGCCAGCGGTCCGAAGCTCCAAAGCCGGCTCGGACTTTCATGCTGCCAGTGGGGGGCGCCATCGAAGCGCAGCCAGCCGCCGAGAAGAAAGATCGAAAGGCTGACGTAGGGATACCAGCCAAACACCAGGCTGTTGATCCAGACGTTCATCTGTAACTCCCTGACAAGAGGGGCGAGACCAAGCCCCCGCATCGCTTCGGTCTGTCAGATCCGGACCAACGGTCCGACATGGATTGGCCGGGCGTTCGCCCAAAGCGGCCGGCACGCCGGCCACTGAGGGACGCTCTTAGAGCCTGTTGTCGCATTGTTTTTGCGGAAAACCGGTTTCCACTTTTCCGCACAATGCTCTAGGTTCAGGAGGCACCTCTTGCTACGAGCCAGTCTCCATCGAGTTTTGAAAGCGACAGCTTCTGGCCCGGCGCGAGGCACTCGTGATCCATCATGGCATGGTTATGGATGACTTCGATCTCGCTTCCGTTGGCCAGGGTAATGATGTTGTTGCAGTGACTGATGCCCTGGGCGTCGGGCGTGCAATTGGAATCCGACTCGACGACACCGGACACTGAAAGGCTGCCCACCGGCAGGGCGCCTCGCACAAGCTGCACGACGCGTTCGCCGTCTTTGCCATTGTCGGCCCAGGATGAGAAATGGGCTCCGGCCGGAATCGGCAGCTGGGCTCCAATGGCTGACCCGGTCAGCGCGGACAATCCCACCTTGATACCGCCGCCGAGCACGACGGCGACGGCGGCAAACACCAACCACCGGCGGGAGCGAGATAGACGTGATTTCGAGTTCGGCGTGGTCTTCATTTCCTATTCTCCTATTTTCCAAGCTACGGGTTTCGAACCATCTCGATCGGGGCGCATCGCCGCGCGAATTGATGGCTTCTTGCCTTGGTCAGTGAACCTTGCTCCACCCGACGCCGGCGATGTCGTTCCAGGAGTTGGTAAGATGGCAGGCCTGGCAATCTTCCACCTTGGCGTCGGGGCGCCGCGCAATCTGCTGCGACATCATGGTGAAGTGTTCCATGTAATGGCTGGGTGGCGCCTGATGGCACTGGTTGCAATCGCGCGAGTTGGGCGAGGGGTGGACGAACTCGGGGATCGACCAGACCTTGGTGCTGTGGCAGGTGGCGCATTCGGAGCCGAACTGGTTCTGGTGAGGGTCCTGCTTGGCATGGCAGGACGAGCATTGCAGCACCTCGGCTTCCGGCGATCCGCCCGCCTTGCCGTGCTCGATGCCGGCGAGATAGGCCTTGAGGTCGGCAAGAAGAGGCGAGCTGTCGTGCGCTGCCGCCGCCGTCTTGTCGGGCGAGGCTTCGGAGAGCTTGTTCGACCAGGTGACGCCGGCCTTGGCCAGGACCTCGTGATCCATGTTGATCGGTCGGCGGTCTGCGCCCTGATGCTCGACATGGCAGCCCGAGCAGGTGCTGATGTTGGCGTGAAAGGCCGTGTTCTGCATTTCGAGCAGGCGCGGATTGTCGGCGTGGCAGCTCAGGCAGGCGGTCGGATCCGGCCCCTTGTAGGGCGTGTGGCAGCTCTCGCACTTGTCGGCCAGGAAGGCATGCGCCTTGGACAGAGGGGCGGGATTGACCCAGCCCTTCCACGGGATCGATGTCGCCTGGGGCGCGGCCGCCGGCTTGGTGCCATCAGGCACCGACTGGGCATAGGCCAGCTGACCCAGCCAGCTGCCGGCGAGAAACAGGGCGATGGTCAGGACCAGAACGAGCGTTCTCATAGCGGCAGCCACCTCAGTCCAAAATAGAGCACCTGCCAGACGTGCAGTCCCAGCAGGAGCATCAGGGCAATCGACAAGACGATGTGAACGACGAGCCAGCGCCTGAACGCGGCCCTGATGGTGCCATAGGCGACGATCGCCGATTTGACGTCGGCAATGGCAGCCGCTACCTGGCGCGGATGCGGCGGCTCCTCGGCATGGGATCGGTGCCAGGGAGTCAGCAGCCGGCCGAGATAGGCGGCGAAGCTGCGCGCCGCCGGTTCCGCCGGTGCTTCGTTCTCCAGGAGCTCGTCGAAATTCCGGCTTAGCCCGTGCAGCAGCTCCTTCTTGTCGCGCAACTGCTCGGCTATGCGGCTCAGGATGTAGCGGCCGACATAGCCGCTCAGCGCCGTTGCCAGCATCAGCGCCGTCAGGGCGATGCCGAGGCCATGTTCGAAGCGTCGTCCGGTGTGGATCAGCCCGAGGATCGGGCCGATCAGGCCGGCGTAGATATGGATGGTCAGGACGACGCGAAGGCCGCGTACACCGCCGAACAGGCGCTTGATGGCGCCTATTCTCCGCATGGGCGTGTAGAGCATCGCGACAAGCATCAACAGCGCACCGGCAATGCCGATCGCGCTGCCGCCGAGGCTGCCCGGGAAGCGCGGCTGCGGCTCGACGAAGAAGCCGAAAGCCAGCAGGACGAGCAGGACGATCAAACCCCAGGCCAGGATGCGTTCGCGGTCGCCCATCTCAAGCCCTCACGATGACCTTGCCGCGCGGATGGGACTGGCATGCCAGGACCGTACCGTCTTCGACGTGGTGAGCTTCCTGCTCGCCCTCGGTGACGACATCGCCCTTGATAACCGTGATCTTGCAGCCGCCACAGGTGCCGGTGAGGCAGCTGCCGGCGATCTCCACCTCGGCCCGCTCCGCCGCGTCATAAAGGGTTTCTCCCGGTTGCAGGATAACCGTCTTTCCAGATCGGGAAAACACGACTTCGGCCGTCTCCGGCGCTGTCGGCGCTGTTGGCATGGTCGCGGGTTTGGCTTGCGAGGTTGCGGCGCCCGCGGCCGGCTCTGCCGGTGAGGAGGCCGGTTGGGCAGGCGGCACAGCCGGTTCAGCCGGGGGCGGCGTGGAAGACCGGTGGGTGAGGTGCGGCAGGTGCGGCATGTGGGAGCTTATGCGGCGGACAAGCTGGGCAGCGGCACCCATGCGATAGACGTAGGTGGCCACCAGGGTGATCGAGGCGAGGATGAGCGCCAGCATCACGGTGAGATGGAACGGCGTCAGGCCGTAGATGACCCATTGATCGCCGGCTTCCACCAGGCTGGGCATGTTCATCTGGCGGCGAAACCAGCCAAGCGCGACCTGCTGGGGCGCTTCTCCGGTCAGCACGCGTTGCCCGGAAAGGCCGGCTTCGGTCAGGGATGCCCCCTGCTTGATTTGGTCGAGGGCGTTGCGGACCGCAACGGCATCGACGTCGGCCGTCCGACGCGACAGTTGGACCAGGCCATCCGTCATCAACGCGGCACCGGCCGATATCGACTGGTGGGATTGCATCTCAAGGGAGAGGCGCTGCTCCGGGCCGACCTGCGGCATCGCCATCAGGCTCGGGTAGAAAGCGGGCTGCGGCATGCCCATTTCGCCCATCATCGCCATCATCTGGCCGGCGCCGGGCGCCGACCCCATCGAGCCGCCGGACATCGGCGGGGCAGCCGGAGAGGGCGCCGGCATGGTGGCGAACGCCGTCTTGGGAATGTCGGACGGCGCCGCATATTGGCCAGCCGCATAGGCTGGAACGTAGGTGAGGCCCAGCGTTGCCATCGGTGTGGCTTGGGTCATCGTCGGGGCAGGATGATGGGCGGTGTGATCGGTCGGCGACAGGTCGGCCCAGGCCGGCGAAGCGCCGGACAGGACGAGCGCCAGCACGACCGGCAGCCAGCCGGCAGGCTTCGAGAAGAGGTGAGTTCGCTTGCTGTCGCAAGCAATCGGCGTCAGAGGCACAGGAGGATCCTCGATCGGAAGGGGAGCGAGAGTGGTCCGGAACCCGGCGCCGCGAAGGACGCCGGGTTCCGGTGCGCCGCTTACTTGATGACGTGGGTGGTGTGAGCGCTCTGGTCCGCCGACGGAACGGCGGCCGGATTGACCGTCTGGGCGGTAGCCTGACCCCAGGCCAGGGTCTTCAGGCTTTGAAGTTCGGCCTCATGCGAAGCGACCACCTGCTCGGCAATCTTCCGCACCTCCGGATCGGTGCCATGCAGCAGTTCGATCCGGGCAAGGTCGATACCGGCTTCGTGCTGGGCGACCATGCCCTGCAGGAAGTCCTTGTCCGGCGCGCCGGTCAGCGGCTGGTTCAGGTTGTTGACCAGGCGCGAGTAGGTCCAGGCCGTGGCCTGGGCGGCCGGCGTCGGCGGCACCTGAACCTGCGGTGCCGGATACTGAGCCGTCTGCGACCAGGCAGCACCCGGCGCTGCGTTGGACATCGGCTGGCCCATCGGCATCATGGGCTGGCCGGGCTGCATCGGCATGTTCTGCGGATTCATGCCCGGCATGGCCTGTTGCATCTGCTGCGGCGTCATCATCATGCCCTGCTGCGGCATGCCCTGCGGCTGCTGCTGAACTCCGGGCTGGGCCTGGCTCTGCTGCTGGTCGCCGGCCTGCGGCGTCTGCATGCCGGGCTGCTGCATGCCCTGCTGCGGCGTGTTGCCCATCTGGCCGCCGCTCGGCATCGGCATTTCCATCTGGTCCATCATCATGCCGCCCGAAGACGAGCCCGAGGGCATCGAAGAGCCACCGCCCATCGGCATCATCATGGCGAAGGACGGAACGGCGAAGGCGACAGTGGCAAGGGTGACGGTCGCAAAAAGCGTGGAACGAAGCTTAGTCATGGTTTTCCTCGGATTCTGAACGCAGAACGAGGCTCCCCTTTGGGGCTGCCGGTTTCGTCTGCGGGATTTCAGGATGTTTCGGCCGTGGCCGAAAAAGCTGATCTTGCGTCAATCCGCCGGATACTCGCGCCAAGGCGCGGCCATCCCGACGAATGGGAGGTGCAGGATCAGGACCGAGGGGGCTCCATGGGCGGTTCCGGCCCATAAAGTGCGATCGTCACCTCATCGGATGGGATGAGATGGCTGCCGAATGCCTTGGTCGCCGCCTTGGTGATCAGGGCGGCGGTGCCGGGTACGCATTTCGCCATGCAGCCGATTGCGCCGACGCAGGCGACCTTGCCGCATTCGGTGGTGCCGAACTGATGGGCGGCGCAGCAGGGATCGGAATCGGGAGCGGTCAAAACCGGGCCTTGCTGGGCCAGGTCGACAGTCGCCGTCCGGCCGTGGTCGGCAGCCATCGCCGTTGCCGCTGCCAGAGGCAACGACAGCATGCCCAGGATCGCAATCCAGGCAAACAGCCAGCGAAGGTGAGACAAACGGCGCATAGGCTATAACGTGGCATAGGCGCTGGCAGTCCGCCATTGATATAAAATACGTAGCAGCCGATCGATGTCGGTGGCGGCGCAGTGACTGAAAACCGGCTTGCGCTCGTTAGCTTCCGTCCGGAACGGCGCTGTGCTGTCAGATCGCACCCAGCGTGAGCGTCTTGACCAAGCGATTGCCGAACCACATAATTGCCACCTTGGACGTTCACTTAAGGCGTCGATGCCCTTGATACGCTCCTTCACAATGCTCATTGCCGTTCTTGCCCTGCTCCTGGCCGTCGCGCCGGGGCCGCGCGCCTATGCCGCCGGCATGGGGACGGATATGGGGGCGGCTTTCTCCGCGCAGCAGGACGCCGACGGCTGCGCCTCGGCGATGATGCTGCAAGGCCAGTCCGGCAAGCACGATGCCGGCGGCTGCGCCAAAATGAACTGCTGCCTGGGCGCGATCTGCACCTTTGCCGGCCTGCCGGTGACGGCGGCCGTGGCAAAACCGATGTCGGCCGCAACGCTCAGCCTTTTCGCCGCCACCGCCGCCCTGACGGGCCGCAACGTCGCCCCACCTCTCGATCCTCCCAGATCGTTCGCCTGATCGTTTCGCGGGTTTCCCGCCAAGGCTTTCACTCGAACACTCGCTTTTGGCGAGCAGCGCGCCGCTGGCCGCTGTAATTTATGGATCGATCATGAACCGCAGAACTCTCCTCAAGACTGCCCTCGGCGGTGCCGCCGTCCTTGCCATGCCGACTTTCCGCGCCTTTGCCGCGACGGGGAGAACCCTGACGCTGGCATCGCGGACCCTCGACGTGAACGGCCGCGCCGCCACCGTCTATTCGCTTACCGGTCCCGACGGAAAGCCGGGCCTGTCCTTCGATGCCGGCGCCGACTTCGACGTGGCGCTCGCCAATACGCTCGGCGAGGACACCATCATCCACTGGCACGGACTGACCCCGCCCTGGAACCAGGACGGGGTGCCCGATGCGCCGATGCCGCTGATCAAGGCCGGTGAAACCCGCGCCTTCCGCTTCCCGGTGGGGGGCGGCGGCACCCACTGGATGCATGCTCATACGCTGCAGGAGCAGAACTTGCTGGCGGCCCCGCTGATCGTGCGGCGCCCGGAAGAGAAGTCCGCCGACGAGCAGGAAGTCGTTGTGCTGCTGCACGACTTTTCCTTCACGCCGGCGGCCGAATTGCTGGCCAAGCTGAAGGGCGGCGCTTCGGGCGACCACGCCGCCCAATCCAGCATGAATATGTCCGGGATGAACATGTCCGGGATGAGCGGCAAGGGCCACGACATGGCGGCGATGCCCAGCATGCAGGGCATGACCGGGATGGACATGGGATCGATGCCGGGAATGGCCGGCATGGCCATGGATCTCAACGACATCGAATACGACGCCTATCTCGCCAACGACCGGACGCTCGACGATCCGGAGGTGGTCAAGGTGGAGAAGGGCGGCAACGTTCGCCTGCGCATCATCAACGGCGCCACGGCGACCGCCTTCACCATCGATCTCGGCGCCCTCAAGGGCCAGGTGGTGGCCGTCGACGGTCAGCCGATCCAGCCGGTCGAAGCCCAGCGGTTCCCGATGACCATGGGGCAGCGGCTCGATATCCGTCTGCGCGTTCCCGCCGAAGGCGGCGCCTTCCCCATCCTGGCCTTGCGCGAGGGCGGGCCGCAGCGAACCGGCATCGTCATCGGCACGGCCGGATCGACGGTGCCCAAGCTGTCGCCGGTCGGCGAGGCGGCGGGCCCTGTTCTCGACATCGCCTACGAGGTTGGTCTGCGTGCCGTCACGCCGCTCGCCGATCGGTCGGCCGATGTCCGCTACGCCATCGATCTGACCGGTGACATGGCGAGCTACAGCTGGGCGATGCCCGGCAGCGAGGCGATCAAGGTGAAGAAGGGCCAGCGGGTGGAAATCGACATGCGCAACGCGTCGATGATGGCCCACCCGATGCATCTGCACGGCCACCATTTCCAGGTGATCGGCCTCGACGGTGGGGCGCGCTTTGCCGGTGCGGTGCGCGACACCGTGCTGGTGCCGCCGGGCCGGACGGTCACCATCGCCATCGATGCGGAAAACCCCGGTCGCTGGGCCTTCCACTGCCATCACCTCTACCATATGGCAGCGGGCATGATGGCAACCTTCGCCTACGAAGGCGTGTGACGGCAGATCCGCATGGAGGCGCAGGGCAATCCTTTGCCTTGCGCCGCCACGCCGGGCGCCGATGCTTCAGCCTTCGGCGAACCGCAAGGACGCGGCGATGTCGGCGATCGGCCGGAACAACATCAGCGCATCGTCCCTCGAGGGCAGAAAGCCGTGCCGGCGCCAAAAGGTTGCGGCTTCGCCATCGATGGCGTTGACCAGCAAGGCGCGGCCGCCGATTAGGTTCGCGGCGGCGACGCAACGCGTCAGCGCATGCTTGAGCAAGCCCGATCCGATGCCTTGGCCGGCATAGGCAGTGTCGGTTGCCAACTGCCCGAGCAGCAAACATGGGATGGGATCGGGCGGCTGACCGGTGCGGATCGATCGGGGCATGACAGCCGGCACAACGGCGGTGGGGGCAAGACCGTAATAGCCGACCACCCGGCCCGCGTCGTGAACGACGATCACGGCGGTGAAGCCCTTTTGCTGGTTCGACAACGCCCGCGTTTTCAACCAGTTGTCGAGGGCGGGCTTGCAGCAGGCGAAGGCGGAAACGTCATGCTGGGCGGTGAGCGGTTCGGGAGCCGAGAGGAGCATTCGTCAGCGCTTATCGCTTTCGGACGTTTCCCACGGCGCCGGGCGCTTCAGCAGTTCGACCATTTCGGGAACTGGCCGTGCCGGCTCCGACAGCACCTCGACGAAGGCCTGAAAGCCTTCCGGACTCATGCGGATCGGGAGTGTCTGGAGAACGACCTCTTCAGCCGCCTGCATGGCGGCTTCGCGCACGAAATCGGTCCTGGACCGGCCGCGCAGCCTTGCGGCGCGATCGATCAAGGCGAGATCCGCCTCGGGGAGGCGCATTGATACCGGGTAGTCTTTCCGCTCGGTCGTGCTCGACATCATCGACTCCTTATCGGCTCCATGATAGTGAGTGTAGTGCAAATTGCAATACGACTGATTGAGGTCGAGCCTCGTTTCCGGCTTGACGTGTTCTAGAGCTCGCTGGCAACGGGCCGCTTTTCAGCCACCGGTTCGACATCGTCGATGTTCAGGAAGCCCCCGGTCTGGCGGGTCCAGAGGCCGGCATAAATACCACCTCGGGCGATGAGATCGGCGTGGCTGCCCATCTCGACAATGCGGCCGGCATCCATCACCACCAGCCGGTCCATGCGGGCGATGGTGGAAAGGCGATGGGCGATGGCGATCACCGTCTTGCCTTCCATCAGCACGCCGAGGCTGTCCTGGATGGCCGCCTCAACGTCGGAATCGAGCGCCGAGGTCGCTTCGTCCAGCACCAGGATCGGCGCGTTCTTCAGCAGCACGCGGGCGATGGCGATGCGCTGCCGCTGGCCGCCGGACAATTTGACACCGCGCTCGCCGACATAGGCGTCGAAGCCGATGCGGCCCCGGTTGTCGGTCAGCTCGGGAATGAACTCGTCGGCATGGGCCATGCGGGCGGCCGCCAGCATCTCCTCGTCGCTCGCCTCGGGCCGGCCGTATTTGATATTGTCGCGGATGGACCGATGCAGCAGCGAGGTGTCCTGTGTCACCACGCCGATCGTCGCGCGCAGCGAGTTCTGCGTGACGGCGGATATGTCCTGCCCGTCGATGCGGACCGAACCTTCGCTGATGTCGTAGAGACGGAGGAGCAGGCTGACCAGCGTTGACTTGCCGGCCCCGGAATGGCCGACGAGGCCGATGCGCTCGCCCGGTGCGATGCTGAGCGTCAGGTCGTCGATGGCCAGCCGGCCGGAGCCATAGCCGAAGCTGAGGTGATCGATGTCGATGCCGCCGCCCTTGACGATCAGCGGCTTGGCATGGGGGCGGTCGGTGATGAGCTGTGGCTTCGACAAGGAGCGCACCGTGTCGTCGAGCGTGCCGACGCTTTCGAACAGGTCGGACAGGCTCATGGTGGCCATGCGCGACAGCTGCTGGATTTGCAGCGTCATGGCAATCACCGAGGCGATATCGCCTGGTGTCGCCATGCCGCGGCTCCAGAGCGTCAGGCCGGCAAGGCCGCTCATGGCCAACAGCAGACCGTTGAGAAGCGTCAGCAGGCTGGAGAGGCCGGTGATCAGCCGCATCTGCTTGCCGGTGGCGGTGATGCCGCTTTCGAGCGCCTCGCGCACATAGGCATCCTCGCGCGTCGAGGCGGTGAACAGGCGCACCGTCATGTAGTTGGAATAGCCGTCGACGAGACGACCGGAGAACACGGACGCCGTATCGGCCACTTCGCGGGCGGCGGCGCGACTGCGCGGCACGTAGGAATAGACCAGGATGACGTAGGCCACCGTCCAGACGATCAGCGGCGCAGCGAACAGCGGATGCTTGAAGAGGAGGTAGCCGATGACGCCGACCATGTAGAGCACGACGAATAGCAATTGATCGGCGAACAGGCGGATCAGCGAACGGATCGCCTGGCCGGTCTGTGTCACCTTGGTGGCGATGCGACCGACGAAGTCGTTCTGAAAAAACGAGATATCGGCTTTGGCGACGAATTCATGGGTGCGCCAGCGCACCAGCGTGCCGATGTTGCGCGACAGCACCTGATTGCGAACGAGCTGGGAAAGGAAGGTGACCAGCGGCCGCGCGGCCAAGAGCAGCAGGATGAAAAGGGTGACGATGTGCCAGTCGATGACGCGGCTGCCAACCCGATCGGCCTCGGTCACCGCGTCGATCAGCCAGCCGATGGAAATCGGCAGCACCACTTCGGTCAGCGACAACATCAGCGTCAGCACCGCCATGGCCACCAACGGCCAGCCGGTTTCACCTAGGAAGAAGCGCAGGATGCGCCACTTGGTGGTGGGCGGCGTCAGCGGGTGGACGCCCGACGTCGGTTTGAACGGATCGATCCGGCTCTCGAACCAGGCGAACAGACGGGCGATGGGCGAGGGAAGCGACGGCATGCTCCGAATGTGGCCGTATCGCTGCGAGACACAAGTGAGAGCCGGCGGAATCCCGAGAAATTTCTTGTGATGCCGGCGATTCTTGCCGGTCAGTCGGATGGAACGTAGCGGAGTGTGCCGGCGCGGCGCGTTGGCGTGCCGGTGTCGTTGGTATGGTTGATGCCGTCCATCACGGGCACCTCGGGGAAATCGAACGGGCTCACTCCGTCGAGGCAGGCGACGTTCACGGCATGGAGGTTCGGGTCGGACCGCCGCTGATGATGGGTGTATATGCCGCAGACGGAGCAGAAGAAGTGCTGTGCCGTCTTGGTGTGAAAGCGATAGGTGGTGAGCTTGTCCTCGCCCTCGAGGATCTTCACCCCGCCCATCTCCGCCATGACGACGACGGCGCCGCGCATCCGGCAGTAGGAACAGTTGCAGCGGCGGATCGAATTGAAGCCGTCGCTGAGCGTCACCTCGAAACGGACGGCGCCGCAATGGCATTGGCCCGTCCGAATGGTCTTGTCACCCGGCATGCTTTGTCTCCTGTTCGGATCGCTGCGGCGTCCATCCTGGGGAGGGATCTGATTGGAGCGTTCGTCTGCATCCGCCTGGTTGACGAGGTGAAACGGATTCGGTTCCTCTCAAGCGTCCGCCGTTTTCGAAAGGCCTGCAACCTCTATCGCCTGACCGGCTAAGGTCAGCGGGGCCGAAGTGGGGCAGGGGTGTTATTGATGAGCGCCGCAGTGACTGGAGCTGCCTTATCCGGCGCTGCCATCGTGATCGTCGGGTCGCGACAGCACCATCAGCTCGGAGCGCAGCCGACCTGGATCTGACAGGCCCGTTTCGATTGCCGCATGAACGGCCTTCCAGATCGGCACGGCGTCGGTAAGAACCGCGCGGCCTGCCGGCGTCAACCGCAGCAGACGGGCGCGCTTGTCCGTCGGGTCGGCTTCGGTGGCGACGAGGCCACGGCGCTCCAGCGGCTTGAGGTTGGCGGTGAGCGTCGTTCTGTCCATGGCGAGCAACGCCGCCACGCTACCGACCTTGGGTGGATGCGGGCGGTTGAGCGACATCAGCAGCGAGAATTGGCCGCTGGTGATGCCGGCCGGCTTCAGCGCGATATCGAAGCGGCGGGCCAGCGCCCGCGCCGCCCGCTGCGCATGCAGGCACAGACAGGTGTCGCGCACCAGAATGGTCGTCTCAAAGCTCGGATTGACAGTCATTTGCATTTGGGGTTGACATCCGGGGTACTTTTACGTTGATATCAACGTAGATGATGACGCGTCAATGGATATCGCAGGCGATATCGGCGCGGCGAACAGGGCGCGGAGGGTAGGACCGCGTTCGCCGGGCGCGTTGCGCCCCGCCAAGGCAAATCCAGGGAAAGCAAATTCCGGTTTTGGAGAGGAGAGACCCATGAAGATCGTGACCAGCTTGAGTTTTCAGGGCCAGTGCCGCGAGGCATTCGAGTTTTACGCCAAGGTGCTTGGCGGCAAGATCAAGGCCGCCATGACCTATGCCGACGCCCCGCCGGGCATGCCGATTACCGACGAGAAGTACAAGACCTGGCTGATGCATTGCTGGCTCGATGTTGGCGATCAGTCGTTGATGGGCGCCGACATGGACGTTGAATGGGCCAAGAATATCGACAAGCCCAAGAACGGTTTCGACGTGACCCTGCACACCCAGGACAAAGCCGAGGCGCAGCGCTGGTACACCGAGCTTTCCGCGGGTGGCAAGGCAGTGATGCCGTTCCAGGAAACCTTCTGGTCGCCGGGCTTCGGCTCGCTGATCGACAAGTTCGGCATCCCCTGGATGATCAACGTCATGCCTTCACCCGACTGGAAGCCGCAGCAGGGCTGATCGGGAGATACCTGGGAAAATATCAGGCGCGCGCCGACGCATGACTGGCGTCGGGCGCTGCCGTTGGGGGAACGAATGAACCATTCCTATCGCTGGGTCATCGTCGCGGCGGGCGGTCTTCTGGGCTGCGTCGCCATCGGTGCCATGTTCTCGCTGCCCGTCTTCCTGCAGCCGATGTCGAAGGAGACCGGCTGGTCCGTCACCGGCATATCCACGGCGATGACTGTCGGCTTCCTGGCCATGGCGGTGGCCAGCATGGCGTGGGGCGGCCTGTCCGACCGGTTCGGGCCTCGGCCCGTCGTGCTCACGGGTTCGGTGGTGCTGGCCGGCAGCCTGGCGCTTGCCAGCCGGGCGACATCGCTGATCGAGTTTCAGTTCACCTTCGGCCTGCTGGTCGGCGCGGCCACAGCGGCGGTCTTCGCGCCGATGATGGCCTGCGTCACCGGCTGGTTCGATACGCAGCGCAGCCTTGCCGTGTCGCTCGTCTCCGCCGGCATGGGCATGGCGCCGCTGACCATGGCGCCGTTCGCGGCGTGGCTGGTCACACTCCACGACTGGCGCACCTCCATGCTGATCATCGCCGGCATCACCGCCGCGCTGATGATCCCCGTGTCGCTGCTGGTCCGCCGTCCGCCGGCGCTGGAGGGCACCCATCCCCAGATGGCGGCAAACGAGCCGCAAGCAGACATGACGGTGCGACAGGCGGTGCTGTCGCCGCAGTTCATCACGCTGATGCTGGCCAACTTCTTCTGCTGTGCCACTCACTCCGGCCCGATCTTCCACACGGTGAGCTATGCGGTGACCTGCGGCATCCCGATGATCGCCGCCGTATCGATCTACAGCGTCGAGGGTTTTGCCGGCATGTTCGGCCGCATCGGCTTCGGCCTGGCCGGCGACCGGTTCGGCGCCCAGCGCGTTCTCGTCCTGGGATTGCTGGCACAGGCCTTCGGCGTGCTCTCCTATGCCTTCGTCAGCCAGCTCGGCGGCTTCTATGCGGTGGCCATGTTCGTCGGCATGATGTACGCCGGCACCATGCCGCTCTACGCGGTGATCATCCGCGAGAACTTCCCGCTGAAGATGATGGGTACCATCATGGGCGGCACGGCGATGGCCGGCAGCCTCGGCATGTCCACCGGCCCGCTGGTGGGCGGCATGATCTACGACCACTTCAACGGCTACGCGCTGATGTACATCGCCTCCTGCGGCATGGGCCTCGCCGCCGCCCTGATCCTGCTCACCTTCCGGCCGTTCCCGACAAGGCAGGAAGGGGCGCTGGCGCCAGCGTAAAACGCCTAGGGGCGTCTTCGGCCGTCTCTTGTCCGCTTTTGCCACCCGCCCGGAAACGCTGGTTTTCCGGGCGGGTGGTTTGCTTTCACGCGTCCGCCTTGTCCAAGAAGTCCGCGACCTTTGGAGTGGAGGCTTCGCTTTCGTCGACCAGGAAACCGCCGGTCTGGCGGCTCCACAGGCCGGCGTAGAGGCCACCCTTGGCGACGAGGTCGGAGTGGCTGCCCATCTCGACGATGCGGCCGCCGTCCATCACCACCAGCCGGTCCATGCGGGCGATGGTGGAGAGGCGGTGGGCGATGGCAATCACCGTCTTGCCTTCCATCAACGCGCCGAGGCTTTCCTGGATCGCCGCCTCGACATCCGAGTCCAGCGCCGAGGTCGCCTCGTCGAGGACGAGGATCGGCGCGTTCTTCAGAAGCACGCGGGCGATGGCGACGCGCTGGCGCTGCCCGCCGGAGAGCTTGACGCCACGTTCGCCGACATGGGCATCGAAGCCGGCACGGCCCCGGTTGTCGACGAGGTCGGGGATGAAGCCGTCGGCGTGCGCCATGCGGGCGGCCGCCACCATCTCCTCGTCGCTCGCTTCGGGCCGGCCATACTTGATGTTATCGCGGATGGACCGGTGGAGAAGCGAGGTGTCCTGCGTGACCACACCGATTGCCGCGCGCAGCGAGTTCTGCGTGACGGCGGCGATGTTCTGGCCATCGATGCGGATGGCGCCACTTTCGATGTCGTAGAGACGCAGGAGCACGTTGACCAGCGTCGACTTGCCGGCGCCCGAGGGGCCGACGAGGCCGATCTTCTCGCCCGGCGCGATGGTCAGGCTGACGCCGTCGAGCGCACCCTTCGCCTTGCCGTAGTGGAAGGCGACGCGGTCGAACTCGATGCCGCCGCCGGTAACGACCAGCGGCTTGGCGTCCTTGCCATCGATCACCGTCTGCGGCTTCGAGATGGTGGCGATGCCGTCCTGGACGGTACCGATGTTCTCGAAGATGCCGGTCAGCTCCCACATGATCCAGCCGGACATGTTGATGATGCGGACGACCAGACCGCCGATCAGGGCGATGGCGCCGGTGGTGACCGCACCCTGCATGAACAGCCAGACCGCCAGGGCGCCGGTGATGACCATCAGCAGGCTGTTGATGCTCGTCAGCGACATGGTCATGGACGTGATCAGCCGCTGCTGGGCGTAGAAGACCGAGGTATGGTCCTGCAGCGCCTCGCGGGCGAAGTCGTCCTCACGTTCGGCATGGGCGAACAGCTTCACCGTGTGAACGTTGGTGTAGCTGTCGACCACGCGGCCGGTGAGCAGCGAGCGCGCCTCCGACATCTCCTCGGACTTGCGGGCGATGCGCGGAATGAACCGCCGGAGCACCAGGAGGTAGGCGGCGATCCAGATGATGAGCGGGATCGCAAGGCGCATGTCCGCCTCGGCGAACAGCACCAGCGCCGACACCGTGTAGATCAGCACGAACCACAGGGCATCCGCCGCCTGCGTGGTCGATTCACGCAAGGACGGGCCGGTCTGGATGATCTTGTTGGCGACGCGGCCGGCGAAGTCGTTGTTGAAGAAAGCGATCGACTGGCGAAGCACATAGCGGTGGTTCTGCCAGCGGATCAGGTTGGTGACGCCGGGCGCGATGGTCTGGTGGATCAGGAGATCGTGCAGGGTCTGAAACACCGGGCGCGCGATCAGGATCACCGCGCCCATGCCAAGGAATTCCCAGCCGTGGCGCGACATCACCTCGGCGGGCGGGGTGTTGCTGAGATAGTCGACAATGGCGCCGATGTAGCGGAAGATCGACACTTCGATCAGTGCGACAAAGAAGCCCACCACCATGACGGCGGCAAAGCTCGGCCAGACCTGCCGGAGATAGTGCCAGTAAAAGGGGATGAGGCGGTCGGGCGGTTGGCCGCCCGGCCCCTTGGCATAGGGGTCGATCAAACGTTCAAAGAAGGCAAACATAGTAGCACCGAATGGAGGCGATGAGCCGGCGGCCGGAATGACCGCGGCGGAGTGCTAGAGGTGGAATAGGGGGCGAAGGGGTTCGGGACGGCGCGCGCCGTGCGGGCGCGGTCCAAAACTGACATCGGGCGTGCAAGCCAGAAAAATCGGCTCGGCCGGGTCAGACTTTATAGAAGAGAACCACCATTCAACGCTCCTCCTTGTGACTGGAGCGCCGACACGGTAGCAGAAGAGACATTCAGTGCAACCAATTGGATGCCGGCGCCGTAAGACGATTCAAAGAGGGTGGCAGAAAAGCCACTCTCCATCACCTCAATCGATCGAAATCCATCGGAATCGTTGATGATCGACCTTGCTCTCTATCAGCCGGACATCGCCCAGAACACCGGAACGCTGATCCGGCTCGCCGCCTGCCTCGGCACGACGCTGCATGTCATCGGTCCCGCGGGCTTCGACATGTCCGACCGCAACCTCAAGCGGGCTGGCATGGATTATATCGAGCTGGCGACGGTGGTCCGGCATGTCGGCTGGGCGGATTTCGAGACCTTCGCCACGGGGGCAGGGCGCCGGCTGGTGTTGGCGACGACCCAGGGGTCGGTGCCCTATGCCGACTATTCTTTTCGGGATGGCGACATCGTGCTGATGGGACGGGAGTCGGCGGGCGTCCCGGAAGCGGTGCACACGCGGGCCGACGGCCGGATCGTCATCCCGATGCGGCCGGGCGTCCGGTCGATCAATGTGGCGCTATCGGCCGCCATGATCATGGGCGAAGCGCTCAGGCAAACGGGTGGTCTGCCGAAGCTGTAGCGGCGGTGATCGGCGACATCACTGAAATGCGTTGGACGGGACGGGCTTTCGCTCCGATCCTTGGGCGATCAATTCTGGAGAGATGACATGAAACTCCTCATTGCCAACAAGGGTTATTCGTCCTGGTCGCAGCGCGCCTGGCTGGTGCTCAGGCATTTCGGTATTCCCTTCGAGGAGATCGTGCAGCCGATGTATGTCGACGGCTGGAAGGAAGCCATTTTCAGGATATCGCCGACCGGCAAGGTACCCTGCCTGATCGACGGCGATATCACCGTCTGGGAAAGCCTCGCCATCATCGAATATGTCGCCGAGAAATTCCCCGACCGTGGCATCTGGCCGACGGACTCGGCGGCGCGGGCGCATGCGCGATCGGCGGCGGCCGAGATGCACGCCGGCTTTCAGAATCTTCGCCGCGACTACGGTGCCAACTGGCGCCGGACCTATGCGTGGAAGTTGCGCGGCGACGGCTCGGCGCTCGAGGACGCAAAGCGCATCTTTGCCCTGTGGAAGGAAGCGCGCCAGCGCTTCGGCCAGGATGGGCCTTTCCTCTATGGCGCCTTTTCGGCGGCGGACGCCATGTATGCGCCGGTGGTCGGCCGGTTCACCACCTATTCCTGGGTGGTCGATGCCGAGACTGAGGCCTATATGGACTCTATCAGGACATTGCCGGCCTATTCCGAATGGGTCGAGGCCGGTCGGGCCGAGCCGTGGACGATCGCCCAATACGAGTATGATGAATAGCTTATAGGCGATGGGGCGGAACCGGCCATAGGCGTGCCGCGTTTAACAGACATGAATAGCCGAGGAGGCCCCGTCATGATCAAGACAATCGCCGCCACAGCCCTTTCCGCCGTCATGGCAATTACCGCAGTGGCGCCTGTTCAGGCGTTTCCCATTCCGGCCATCGGCGGCGGTCAGCCCGCTCAAGTTGAAAAGGTGCAAGTGGTCTGCCTGGACGGCAACATGTGTCGTGACCGCCCCAGTTATCGGCACTATCGGGATTCCAGGGACAACTATCGCTATTGGCACGGCCACCGCGGCTACGATTATTACCGTCCCGGCTATCGCCGCGGTAATGATGGCTGGTGGTATCCACTGGCCGCTTTCGGCCTTGGCGCTGCGATCATCGGCGGTATGGCCGCCCAGCAGGCACCCCGGCCGCAGCCAAGCTATGCAATGCCGCCCGACCACGTGCGTTGGTGTCAGGCGCGCTATCGCTCCTACGACCCCTACAGCGATACGTTCCAGCCGAATCGCGGTCCGCGCCAGCGCTGCCGGTCGCCTTATTGACGAGAGGCTACAGACCGAGGAGGGGTGGCAGTGTGACTGTCGCCTCGCCTCGGCGCTTGGCAAGGCAGGGTGAAAGCGCCTAAATCACGCTCCGTGAAACCGGAGTGATCGTTCATGCCGACCAGCGCCGCCTCTCTCGCACCGACCGCGCTGCCGCCCGATATCGAGGGCAAGAAGGCGCTTGCCTCCGATTGGTTCGCAGAGCTTCGCGACCGCATCTGCGCCGTTTTCGAGGGCATCGAGGCCGAAGGCGCCGCTGCGGCCGGGGTGGAGCCGGGCCGTTTCGTGAGGACGCCTTGGCAGCGCACCGACCACACCGGTGCACCGGGTGGCGGCGGCGTCATGAGCCTGATGCGGGGCGGCGTCTTTGAAAAGGTCGGTGTCCACGTCTCCACCGTTCATGGCGAATTCGCCCCGGAATTTCGGGCGCAGATGCCCGGCGCCGAGGAAGATCCGCGTTTCTGGGCCGGCGGTATTTCGCTGATCGCCCATATGCAGAACCCGCATGTGCCGGCCGTCCACATGAACACCCGCATGGTGGTGACGACCCGCCAATGGTTCGGCGGCGGCGCCGATCTGACGCCGATGCTCGATGCCCGCCGCAGCCAGGAAGACCCCGATACCATAGCCTTTCACGCGGCGATGAAGGCGGCCACCGCCGCCCATCCCCATATCGACTATGCGGACTACAAGGCGTGGTGCGACGAGTATTTCTTCCTGAAGCACCGGGGTGAGACGCGCGGCGTCGGCGGCGTTTTCTACGACTATCTGCATTCCGATGCCGGCTGGGCAGCGGACTTCGCCTATACGCGCGATCTCGGCCTTGCCTTCCTCGATATCTATCCGCGCCTCGTCCGCGCCAACATGCGCACGCCCTGGACGGCCGCCGAGCGCGACGAACAACTGGTGCGGCGCGGCCGTTACGTCGAGTTCAACCTGCTCTACGATCGCGGCACGGTGTTCGGCCTGAAGACCGGCGGCAACGTCGACAGCATCCTGTCGTCGATGCCGCCGCTCGCCAAGTGGCCGTGAGAGCCAGACCCGAAACTCTACTGGGGCGGACATCTGGCTTAGTCTTCTGCACTTCCGGTGCTCACGGACGTTAAGTCCGCTCCGCTCCGGTTCTCGAACCCGTCGCCAGCTGCCTCGCTCCAGCGAGTTTCAGGTCTGGCTCTGACGCCTTACCACGGCGTGTCGCCGCTGGCCTCGACGAAGCGGCCGGACACCGCATCCTCGTCGAGTAGCGCATATTTGACCGGCAATCTCGCCCCTTCCTCGGGCGTCATGAAGCCGGTGTGGCCGGTGAGGTCGGTCTTCACATAGCCGGGACTGACCGAGTTGACGACGATCGCCGTGCCGCGCAGCTCCTGGGCGAGCTGCACCGTCAGCATGTTGAGCGCCGCCTTGGAGGCGTTGTAGCCGATGAGGCGCGCGGCATAATAAGGCGAGGTCAGATCGCCATTCACCGTCAGCGATCCCAGCGAGCTCGACAGGTTGACGATGCGCGCCGCCGGCGACAGGCGCAAGAGCGGCAGCATGGCCTGCGTCACCTGGAGTGTGCCGATAAAGTTGGTCTCCATGATCTGGCGCGCGGCGTCGGGCGATGCCGATGTCGGCGGCCCGTCCTCGGCGTGGACGATGCCGGCGTTGTTGACGAGAATATCGAGACGTCCGTGACGGGACCGGATCGCTTCAGCGGCGGCTCTGATGCTTGCGTTGTCGTTGAGATCGATGTGGACGGCCTCGGCTTTCAGGCCCTGGACAGCAAGCTCGGCCACGGCGGCGCTGGCACGATCGGCGTCGCGGGCGCCGATGAGGACGAAGACGCCCACCTCGGCCAACTGGCGGGCGATCTCCAGCCCGATGCCCTTGTTGGCGCCGGTGACGAGGGCAATGCGTGTGTCGGTCATGATCATCCTTCAAGGCTTGGGGTTTATTGGGCATCAGGATATGAAGGATCATTCAGTTTGAGGATTCGCTTTTGACCTTGAGCCCGCCGCCCCACCTAACCCCGCGGAAAAAGCCGCGTCAGGCGCGCGCGACGGTGACGCTCGACGCCATCTTCGAGGCGACCATTCAGGTTCTGGTGAGTGACGGACCGCGCCGCCTGACCACGACGCGGGTGGCCGAGCGGGCCGGTGTCTCCGTTGGGACGATGTACCAATATTTTCCGCACAAGCAGGCGCTGTTCTATGCGCTCAACGAGCGCTACCTCGACGCTTTGGCCGGCGAGGTGGAGGAAGCTTGCCGGGCGCAGCACGGCGCACCCATTGGCCGCATGGTTGAAGCGCTGGTGACCACCTATTGGGCTGCCAAGACGGAACGGGTCGAGGTCACCCATGCCCTTTATCGATCGGTGGCGGAGATCGACAACGAGCCGCTGATCGAGGCCTTTGCCCAGAGGGTCGATGCCGCCACGACCGCCATGTTCGCCAGCGCCTCTGATGCCGCCTTCGCCGATCTGTCGGCGGTGGTGCTGACGCTGTTGACCAGCATCTTCGGCACGGTCCGCAGCGTGTTCGAGCGCCATCTGCCGATTGCCGAAGCCGACGCGGTGATGCGGCAGCTCAAGCTGATGTGCACGGCCTATCTCGAAGCCGCCAAAGTTCAGGGAAAGGACGCTCCGGTCGCGGCGTAGCCGTCTGTTCAAGCCATGACCGTTGCAGAACCAGGACCGCCTTCTCGGCGTCGGTACTGTGTAACGATTCATAAAAACGGTTCATACTTGTTTGTGCGTGTTGTAATTCTTGTTTATGCACGATATAAGGCGGCATGACCGATGAACTGCCGCTTGCCCGCCGTGATCTGATTGCTGCCCGCCTTGCCGAGGGGCAGTCGGTAGCGTCTGTCCAGCTCGCCATAGAGTTCGGCGTGTCCGAGGATGCCATCCGCCGCGATCTTCGGGCGCTGGCCGCCGAGGGGCTATGCCGCCGCGTCTACGGTGGCGCCTTGCCGTTGCCGACGCGGCCGCTTTCGGTGCGGCTTGGCGAAGGGGTTGACGCCAAGCGGGCGCTGGCGGCGCGGGCGGTGGCGCTGGTCGGGCGGGGCGATCTGGTCTTTCTCGATGCCGGCAGCACGCACGTGGCACTGGTTGAGGCGCTGCCGGAAGATCTTGGACTGTCGGTGGCCACCAATTCGATCGACGTCGCCGCCGCCGTGCTGGCCCGGCAAGACATCGACCTGGTGATGATCGGCGGGGCGGTGGACGCCACCATCGGCGGCGCGGTCGATGCCGTCGCCATTGAGGCGGTGTCGCGCCTTGTCTTCGATTTCTCCTTTATCGGCGTCTGCGGTTTATCGGCCGCCGATGGTGTCGGCGCTCTCCATCACGCCGATGCCATCTTCAAGCGCGCGGTGATGGCGGTGAGCCGGCAGAGCGCCGTGCTCGTCACCAGCGACAAGTTCGGCGCGCGCGCGCCCTATCGCGTCGCGCCGGCCAACGCCTTTTCGCATTTCGTCGTGGAATGGGACGCGCCCGAGGCATTCGTCACCGACCTCAGGGAAACCACCGCCGAGATTCTGGTGGCCGATGACCCGTCATGAGATTTTCGGAGCTGACAGCATGATATCCTCAGATCGGCCAGCCACCCGGCTCGCCACGCGCCTCGCCTTTCTGGTGGCCGGTTTCGGCGTCGCCTGCTGGGCGCCGCTCATCCCCTATGCCAAGGCACGGCTCGCCGTCGACGACGGTGTGCTGGGGTTGCTGCTGCTCTGCCTCGGCATCGGTTCGGTGGTCGCCATGCTGATGACCGGCATGCTGAGCGCCCGCTATGGCAGCAAGCCGATCATCATCGGCGGCGCCGTGGGCATGGCGATCTTTCTGCCCCTGTTGGCGGTGGTGTCGACACCGCTGACGCTGGGCCTCACGCTGTTCGTGTTCGGCGGTTCGCTCGGTTCGCTCGACGTCGCCATGAACATTCATGCCATCGAGGTGGAGAAGGCGGCAAAAAGGCCGATGATGTCCGGCTTCCACGGCCTCTACAGCGTCGGCGGTTTCATCGGCTCGATGTTTGCCATCTTCCTGTTGTCGGTGCAGCTCGGGCCGCTGCCGACCATGCTCGTCGCCTCGGCTCTGATGTTGATCGCGACGCTCGCCATCACGCCGCGCCTTCTCACCACGACACCGGCCGAGGGCGGGCCGCTGTTCGCCGTGCCGCGTGGCTTCGTGCTGCTGCTGGCGGTGCTGACGGCGATTGTCTTCCTGGTCGAAGGGGCGGTGCTCGACTGGAGTGCGCTCTATCTCACGGGTGCCGGGCTGGTCGGGGCAGAGCAGGGCGGCATGGGCTACATGGTGTTTTCCATCGCCATGACGGCGATGCGGCTCGCCGGCGACAAGGTGGTCGGCCGCGTCGGCGACCGCGCCACGCTGATGTGGGGGAGCGTGATCGGCATCGCCGGCTTCGTCCTGACGCTGGTCGCGCCGGTCGCCATTCTTGCCATGGCCGGCTACCTGCTGGTCGGCATCGGTCTTGCCAACATCGTGCCGGTGCTGTTCCGGCAGGCCGGCAATCAATCGGTCATGCCGTCCGGTCTCGCCGTCACCGCTGTCACCACCGCCGGTTATGCCGGCGTGCTGCTCGGGCCTGCCGGCATCGGCTTCGTCGCCAAGCTGACCAGCCTTCCCGCTTCGCTGTGGATGCTGACGGCGCTCTTGGCACTTGTGACCCTGACGGCTGGCCGCGTGGCCGGTCGACCGCATTGAGGGGATCGATATGCGCCTTGCCCACGTGGCCTTGTGGACACACGATCTCGACGCGGCCGCCGCCTTCTGGACGCGCGCCTTCGATGCCGAGGTCGGCGAGGTCTACGAGAGCCGGAACCGGCCGGGCTTTCGCTCGCGCTTCGTCCGACTGAAGGATGGTGGTGGTGCCATCGAGCTGATGGCCGGGCCATGGGTCGAAACCGCAGCGCCCGCCGAGCGAGTGGGTTGGGACCACGTCGCGGTGTCGCTCGGCAGCGAGGCCGCCGTTGACGCGCTGGCCGATCGATGCCGAGCCGAAGGCTGCCTGTTGTCGGGGCCGCGTCGCACCGGTGACGGATATTATGAGGCGGTGATCGCCGCGCCCGACGGCACGCGGATCGAGATCACCAGCTAGGCTGTCACACCGGCGCCCAGACGACGTCTTCGATGGAGCGGGCGCCGCTGGCCAGCACCACCAGCCGCTCGAAGCCCAGCGCGATGCCCGAGGCTTGCGGCATATGGGCGAGGGCGGCGAGAAAATCCTCGTCGAGAGGATAGCGCTCGCCGTAGATGCGCTCCTTGATGTCCATCTCCTCGATGAAGCGGCGACGCTGCTCGGCCGGGTCGGTCAGCTCGCCGAAAGCGTTGGCGAGCTCGACGCCGCAGGCATAGAGCTCGAAGCGTTCGGCAAGGCGCGGGTCGCGGGCGACGGGGCGGGAGAGGGCGGCTTCGCAGACGGGATATTCGTAGAAGATGGTCGGCCTTCCCATGCCAAGGTTCGGCTCGATGCTCTCGACCAGAATGCGCGAGTAGATGTCGGTCCAGCTATCGTCGCCAACGACGCGATAGCCGCGCGCCTCGGCCTGGGCTGCAAGAGCGTCGCGGTCGGGCGCGCCGGGATCATCGGTGAGCGTTGCGAGGAGTTCGATGCCGGCGTAGCGCGAGAAGGCTTCGGCGACCGTGAGCTTTTCCGGCTCGGCAAAGGGATCGGCGGTGCGGCCGCGCCAGACGAACACGTCGCGGCCGAGCGTCGTCGCTGCGAGCCGCATCAGCGCCACGGCATCGTCCATCAACTGCTCATAGGGCTCGTTGGCCCTGTACCATTCGAGCAGGGTGAATTCCGAGGAATGCAGAGCGCCCTTCTCGCGATTGCGGAAGACGCGGGCAAAATCGAAAATGCGCGTCTCGCCGGCGGCAAGCAGCTTCTTGGCGGTGAATTCCGGCGAGGTGTGCAGATAGCGCGGCGTACGGCTGCCGTCGAGGCCGACCTTCTCAGTGGCGAAGGCATGCAGATGCGCCTCGTTGCCGGGCGACACCTGCAGGGCCGGGCATTCCACTTCGGTGAAGCCTTCACCTTCGAACCAGGATCTGATGGCGCGCTTGATGTTTCCCCTCGCTGCGAGGAATGGGCGGCGGGCCAGATGGCGCTCGGCCGACCACCAGGGCGACTCTTCGGCCGTTTCGTGCATTCCGCCTCTTCCTTTTCCGCTTCAAAAATGTCAGGAGAGACGCGATCCGCGCCCGGAGCCAGTGTTTCGAGGCCGCGCCACCCGTTTTCAGGATACCCGATACGTCATGGTCAAGGTCATCGCTAGCCAAATTCGCAAGGGCAACGTCGTCGAGCTGGATGACAAGCTCCACGTCGTCCTGCTGGCCGAGAGTTTCCATCCGGGCAAGGGCACGCCCACCACGCAGATCGACATGCGCCGCATCAACGACGGCGTGAAGGTGTCGGTGCGCTACAAGACCACCGAAATGGTCGAAAAGGCGATGATCGACGAACGCCCCTACACCTTCCTCTATGAGGAAGAGCATGGCTTTGCCTTCATGCAGATGGAGAGCTACGAGCAGATCTCCGTGCCGAAGGAAGTGGTCGGCGATCGCGCGCCCTTCCTGGCCGAGAATATGGAATGCCATATCGGCGTCTATAACGACATACCCGTGTCGATCGAGCTGCCGGCTCGCATGACGCTGGAAGTCACCGAGACCGAGCCGGCCGTGAAGGGTCAGACGGCCGCTTCGTCCTACAAGCCCGCCATCCTGTCGAACGGCGTGCGCACCATGGTGCCGCCCTTCGTCTCCGTCGGTACCCGCATCGTGGTGATGACCGAGGACGCCTCCTACGTCGAGCGCGCCAAGGACTGATTGGTTCTTGCCGCAGTCGCTTCGGGAGTTTTCCCGGGGGGCTTTCCCCGTTTAGGTAACCATCCAGCGCCCGGAAGCTCGTCTTCCGGGCATTTTTCTTTTTGGGGGTGGAACCGAAGCGCGCTCTGTGCGTCTTTAGAGTGGGCCCATCCGGCCACAGTTCAACAGGAAAGGATCTTCCATGTCCGTCAAGTCCATCCTCAGCATCGGTGTCGTTGCCCTTTTGGCTGTCGCTTTTAGTGGCTGTGCCAATACGATCCGTGGCGTCGGCCAGGATACCGCCAACACCGTGAATGCCACTCAGGCTGCCGGCAGCAAAATCGGCCACGCTGCGTCCCGCTGAGCCTCGGCATGGGATGACATGGGCGGGCCGACATTTCCGACCCGTTCGCTGCATCAAAGCTCCGCCGAGCCCTGGGGGGATGGCGGGGCTTTTTTTGTTTTTCGGGTGACTGAAAGTAGAGCCTGCATTTCGGTCGAGTGTTTTTCGAGCGAGCGCATTGGTTGCGCCGGGCAACCTCTCGAGGGCGAGCGCCTTCACCCGTCCTGCCATCACCCCGATCATTTTCCATGAGTGTTGCCGATTGTAACGGCTGAGAAGCGATCTCGGCGCGGTCGTCTCGGCTTGGTGAACGACTTGTTAAGCCTAACGCCTCATAAATGTGGAGAGCTGTCTTCAGGCAGTGCGTGCCGCTTGGCTTTCGTTGACGCCCCACATGATCCCATGCTATCCCAAATCATCCCGGCAAGCAGGTGATCCGAGCCAGACGTCTCGCGGATTTCGAGAGTCAGGTGGGCACACGAGGTCGGGTTCAGCCGCGGCGGGCTGTTGCAAAATGCAACGACCGTCTCGGCCGTCGGTTGTGTCCGCGTCATGCGAGCCGCCAGGTCGGATTGCTTCTGAAGAAGTGGTTTTTCGGCCAACGAAACGGGGAAACAGGCACCGCTCGCAGCGGGTTGCGGGGATCGATGAACGGCTTCGTATCGCGCGTCACCAACAAGATCGATCGGAAGGGGCGGGTGTCTATCCCGGCGCCTTTCCGTCAGGTCTTGTCGCGCGATGGCTTCGAGGGGCTTTACTGCTACCCGTCGATCGACATGGAAGCGGTGGACTGCGGTGGCAACCAGTTGCTCGCCGAAATCGAGCGCAACCTTGCCCGTTACGCGCCGTTTTCCGAAGATCACGATCTCCTGTCGACGGCCTTCTATGGCTCCTCGGATCGCCTGACGATCGACAGCGAAGGCCGTATCGGGCTGACACCGGCCCTCCTGGAAATCACCGGCATTACCACCGAGGTCACTTTCGTCGGCCAGGGCTACAAGTTCCAGATCTGGGAGCCGACACGCTTCGCAGCCTACGAGCTGGCGGCGCGCGAACGGGCGCGGGCGCTGCGGCGTGCCCCAATGCCGGCCCAGAAGCCGGAGGTCGGCACATGACCGCGCTCGAAGCCGGCACCGCGCCGCACATTCCCGTTCTCATCGCCGAGGTACTGTCGGCGCTGTCGCCGCTCGACGGCGCGGTGGCCATCGACGGCACGTTCGGCGCCGGCGGCTACAGCCGCGCCATGCTGAACGCCGGGGCCGGGCGCGTCATCGCCATCGACCGCGATCCCACGGCGATCGAGGCGGGCGCCGCCCTGGTCGAAGCCAGCGCCGGCCGCCTGATGCTGGTGCCCGGCACCTTCTCCGAACTCGATCGGCTGGCCAACGAGGCCGGCGCGGCTTCCGTCGATGCCGTCGTGCTCGACATCGGCGTTTCCTCCATGCAGCTCGACCGGGCCGAGCGCGGCTTTTCCTTCCGCGCCGACGGGCCGCTCGACATGCGCATGAGCCTCTCGGGACCAACGGCGGCGGATGTCGTCAACACGCTCGAGCCCAAGGAACTCGCCCGTCTCTTTTGGATTTATGGCGAAGAGAAGCAGTCGATGCGCATCGCCAAGGCGATTGTGGCGCGACGCGACAGCCAACCGTTCAGCCGGACGTCGGAGCTGGTCTCGGTCATCGAAAGCGTGCTGGGCGGCAAGCGCTTTGGCGAAATGCATCCGGCGACGCGCGCCTTCCAGGCGCTGCGCATCCATGTCAACGGCGAACTCGATCAGCTGTCCGACGCTCTCGCCGCTGCCGAGCGCGTGTTGAAGCCGGGCGGTCGCCTCGTCGTCGTTACCTTCCACTCACTCGAGGATCGCATCGTCAAGCGCTTCTTCGCCGATCGCTCGCGCGAACGGGCCGGCGGATCGCGCCATCTGCCGGAGGCGTCGGTGCCGCCTGCCACCTTCAGCCTGCAAGGCCGGCAGCCGATCGAGGCCGGCGAAGCGGAACTCGCCGTCAATCCGCGCGCCCGCTCGGCCAAGCTCCGGTTCGGTATCCGCACTGACGCGCCGGCCCGTCCGATCGACCGTGCCGCGCTCGGCGTGCCCAGCCTTTTCAGGGAGAGGCCATGACCCGCTATATCAACGCTCTCCTGGTGTTCCTGATGGTGCTGTCGGCAGCGGCCGTCTACGACATGAAATACGAAGCGGAAATCGCCGCCGAGAACATCAACAAGAAGCAGACTGAAATCGCTCAGGCGCGAGAGGATATCTCGCTGCTCAAGGCGGAATGGGCGCTGCTGACACGCCCGGCCCGCATGCGCGATCTGCTCGACCGGCATCACGACATCCTCAACCTGACGCCAATGTCCTCCGATCACATCGGCACGCTGGCCGACATTCCGGCCAAACCCGTGGTGCCGGCACCCGGCACGCCGGTCGAACAGTCGGCCGACGGCTCGGCGGTCCTGCCACGCATTCAAGACGAAACGAGACGGGTGCAATGAATTTCCGGTTTGGTCCGTTCCGAAAGCCCGCTGAGCCGACGGCTGCCACCGCCGGCCAGGATTTCCGTGCATCGTCACGGCGTGGCACGGGCGATACCATGCGCGGCCGGCTTTTCCTGACGTCGGCCTGTTTCGTGCTGGTCTATGGCTCTATCATTGGTCGCCTAGTGCAGATGGGCGTCAGCATGCCGCAGGAATCGGTGACGCTGGGCAATGCTCAAGCGGCAGTGTCCGCTGCCCGCCCCGACATCGTCGACCGCAACGGTGAAATTCTCGCGACCGATATCAAGTTCGCGTCTCTCTATGCCGAGCCGCGCCGGGTGGTCGACCCGGATGAGGCGACCGAGCAGCTCGCCACCGTGTTCCCCGACCTCGGGACCGACGCGGTGCGCCAGCGCCTCGCCTCCAAGCAGGGCTTCATCTGGCTGAAGCGCGAGATCACGCCGGCCCAGCAGGCGGCGATTCATGCCCTCGGCCTTCCCGGCATCGGCTTCCTCACCGAGAACAAGCGCTTCTATCCGTCGGGCCGGACGGTTGCCTTCGTCACCGGCCACGTCAACATCGACAACCAGGGCATCGCCGGTATCGAGAAATACATCGACGATCAGTGGCTTGGCGATCTTCAGAAGGCGGGCATGACCTCGACGAACCTCGAGCCGGTCAAGCTGTCGGTCGACCTGCGCGTGCAGCAGGTGCTGCATGACGAGATCACGGCGGCGATGCAGCGCTATACGGCCAAGTCGTCGGCGGCGGTGGTGCTCAATGTCAAGACCGGCGAAGTCATCGGCATGACCTCGGCGCCGGACTACGATCCGATGAACCCGGCCGAGGCGCTCGATCCCAACAACATGAACCGCGCTTCGGCGTCGGTCTACGAGATGGGGTCGACCTTCAAGCTGTTCGCCACCTCGATGGCCCTCGATTCGGGCAAGGTGAAAATCACCGACAGCTTCGATGCGACCCAGAGCCTCAACATTGGCGGCTTCACCATCCACGACTTCCACGGCAAGCACCGGGTGCTGACCGTCCCCGAGATCTTCATCTACTCGTCCAACGTCGGCACCGGCCGCGAGGCGCTGAAGGTCGGCTCCGAAGGGCAGCAGGAGTTCCTGAAGCGCCTGGGGCTGATGGACAAGGTGCCGACCGAGCTGCCGGAAATCGCCCGGCCGATCCTGCCCAAGCGCTGGTCGGACCTCGTTACCGTCACCGTGTCCTTCGGTCACGGCATGGCGGTGTCGCCGCTTGCCACGGCCATGGCGGCAAGCGCGGTGATGAACGGCGGCATCCTCATTCCGCCGACCTTCTTTCCGCGCACCGAAGAAGCGGCGCGTCTCATCGGCAAGCGGGTGATGAAGCAGTCGACCTCCGATCAGATGCGCTATCTGATGCGCCTCAACGTGCTGGCGCCTGGCGGTTCCGGCAAATCGGCCGATATTCCCGGCTACCGCATCGGCGGCAAGACGGGCACCGCCGAGAAGGTGGTGAACGGCCGCTATTCCAGCGACAAGCGCTTCAACGCCTTTGTCGCCACCTTCCCGATCGACGACCCGCAGTACCTGTTGCTGGTGGTCTTCGATGAGCCGAACCCCGAGCGGCCCGGCCTGCCGGCCACCGCCGGCATGAATGCCGCGCCGACGGCCGGCAACATCGTCGGTCGCATCGCGCCGATGCTGAACGTCGAACCGCGCTTCGACGATGTCGACGTGCCGCTGATGGCCGCTTACTGACGACGCCGTCCCTCGCGCGAGGGAGGCTGAGGGCGGTGTGGAAAGAGTGAGTTGTCCTCATTTCGATCGCAAATCGAGGACAGTGTGCGCGTCCCGCGATTAATTAATGGACCGACAGATGAAGCTCGCCGAACTTGCGCCCGACATCCTCACGCTCGATCCGGCCCTGCGCCGGATATCGATCACCGGCGTCACCGCCGACAGCCGTGAAGTGGTTCCCGGTTCGCTGTTCGTCGCCTTGCCCGGCACCCGCGCCAAGGGCACCGATTTCATCCCCCAGGCGATCGAGAAGGGCGCGGCGGTGGTGCTGGCCGACGCTCAGGACGATTTGCCCGACAGCCTCAGCGTGCCGGTGCTGCGCGACATCGACCCCGCCCGGCGCTTTGCCCGCATGCTCGCCCGCTTCTACGGCCCGCAGCCGAAAACCGTGGTGGCGGTGACCGGTACCAACGGCAAGACCTCGGTCGCCGCTTTCGTTCGCCAGATCTGGCTGGCCGCCGGTTATGAGGCGGCATCGATCGGCACGGTGGGCGTGACCACCAAAGCCGGCAATGCCTATGGCAACATGACGACGCCGGACGCGGCGACGCTGCACCGGACGCTGCACGATCTCGCCGCCGACGGCATCGATCATGTGGCGATGGAAGCCTCCTCGCATGGCCTCATCCAGCGCCGGCTCGACGGCGTCGAGGTGGCAGCGGGCGCCTTCACCAACCTGTCGCGCGATCATCTCGACTATCACGGCACGATGGAAGGCTATATGGCCGCCAAGATGCGGCTGTTCGACACCATCCTGCATCCCGGTTCACCTGCCATCGTCAATCTCGACGACGTCTACGGCGAGGCCTTCGCCTCGGCCGCCCGCATCTCCGCCCTCGATCTTCAGACCGTGGGTGTCGCCGGCAGCCGCATCCGCGTTCTCGACGTCACGCGCGACGGCTGGGCGCAGATTGCCACCGTCGATATCGGCGACGGGCCGCGCCCGGTTCGCATTCCGCTGGTCGGCGCCTTCCAGGTGTCGAATGCGCTGGTTGCCGCGGCGCTCGCCGCCGCCGATGGGTCGGTGTCGCTCGCCGATGCGCTCGACGCGCTCGATGGCATCAAGGGCGCCAAGGGGCGGCTGGAGCTGGTCGGCTACGCGCCGTCGGACGCGCCGGTGTTCGTTGACTTTGCCCATACGCCGGCCGCCCTGGAAGTGGCGCTGCAAACGCTGCGTCCCTTCACCGCCGGTCGCCTCGTGGTTGCCTTTGGCGCCGGTGGCGACCGCGACAAGGGCAAGCGGCCGCAGATGGGCGAGGTTTGCGCCCGCCTTGCCGATGTTGCCATCGTCACCGACGACAACCCGCGTACCGAGGACGCCGCCACCATCCGCAAGGAAGTGCTGGCCGGCTGCCCCGGCGGCATCGAGATCGGCGATCGGGCGACGGCGGTGCATCAGGGCATTGCCATGCTCGGCCCGGACGACGTGTTCCTGATCGCCGGCAAGGGCCACGAAACCGGCCAGATCATCGGCCGCGAGACGGTGCATTATTCCGACCACGAGGCGGTGCTGGCGACGCCGGGCGTCACGCCGGCCGACCGCTCGCTGTGGCCGGCCGATGATTTCATCAAGGCGCTTCATGGCCGCTCCGAAGGCACGGTGCCGCCGGTCGACAGCATTTCCATCGATAGCCGCACGGTCGAGCGCGGCGGCGCCTTCTTCGCCATCGCCGGCGACCGCTTCGACGGCCACGACTTCGTGGAGACGGCGCTTCAGAAGGGCGCGGCGGTGGCCGTGGTGTCGGAAGCCAAGCGCGGCGCCTTGCCGGCCGAATTCGGCCCGCTGGTGGTGGTGGACGACGTGCTCGCCAGCCTCGGCCGCCTCGGCGTCCGGGCACGCGAGCGTACCGCCGCCAAGGTGATCGCCATCACGGGTTCGGTCGGCAAGACGTCGACCAAGGAGGCGCTGCGCGAGGCTCTGTCGTCGTCGGGTCCGGTGCACGCCTCGGCCGCCTCGTTCAACAATCACTGGGGCGTGCCGCTGACGCTCGCCCGCATGCCGTCGGCCACCCGCTATGGCGTGTTCGAGATCGGCATGAACCACCCCGGCGAGATCACGCCGCTGGTCAAAATGGTGCGGCCGCATGTGGCCATCATCACCACGGTGGCGCCGGTGCATCTCGAACATTTCCCGTCGGTCAAGGCGATCGCCGAGGCCAAGGCCGAGATCTTCAACGGGCTGGAACCGGGCGGCACCGCCATCCTCAACCGTGACGGCGAATTCTCCGTTCTGCTGGCCGAGCGTGCCCGGGCGCACGGCGCCAAGGTCGTGTTCTTTGGCGAGCACGCCGATGCCGAGGCGCGGCTCATCAAATGCTCGCTGCATGAGGATTGCACCACGGTCACCGCCGACATTCTCGGCGAGAGCGTCACCTACAAGCTCGGGGCGCCCGGCCGTCACATCGCTCAGAACTCGCTCGCCGTGCTGGCTGCCGTGAAGATCGTCGGCGGCGATTTGGTGCGGGCGATGCTGTCGCTGCAAGGCCATCAGCAGCCCAAGGGGCGCGGCAAGCGGCACGTGCTGCCAGTGTTCGGCGGTACGGCGCGGCTGATCGACGAGAGCTACAACGCCAACCCCACCTCGATGCGGGCGGCGATTGCGCTGCTCGGGTCGGCAACGGTGGAAGGGCAGGGCCGCCGCGTCGCCGTGCTCGGCGACATGCTGGAGCTCGGGCCGGATTCGCCGAAGCTGCATGCCGGCCTGATCGAGCCGCTGCAGGCGGCCAAGGTGGACACGGTGTTCTGCGCCGGTCCGCTGATGCACAACCTCTGGCAGGAGCTGCCGCGCGGCATGCGGGGCGCCTATGCCGAGACGTCGAAGGCGCTGACCGAGACGCTGCTCGACGATGTCAGGGCCGGCGATGTGCTGATGGTCAAGGGTTCGCTCGGCAGCGCCATGGGGCCGCTAGTGGAGGCGCTGATCGCGCGCTTTGGCAGCGAAGGCAATGGCTGAGTTGTCGTGCCATCGCGGGTAGGCAACGCGGGGCAGAGAGACTAATACGGGGCCGCGTTGCCGGCCAAGAGGGCGAACAGGCCCCGACGGCGACGCAAAAATGAATCTCCGGCCGATTGCTTGGCAATGCCGGAGGGGGATTTTTCGAAAGTTCGCGGCGCAGGGGCGAATTCTTCGAAATGCGGACTTGCGAATTCCGGCCGGGCGGTCGGGTTTCGCATCATGGAGAGCTTGGGAAAATGCTGGTCTATTTGGCCGATTTGGCGGGGCAGTTGTCGGTTCTGAATGTGTTTCGCTACATCACCTTCCGCACCGGCGGCGCGGTGATCACGGCACTGCTGTTCGTCTTCCTGTTCGGGCCGGCCATCATTTCCTCACTGCGCATTCGCCAGGGCAAGGGTCAGCCGATCCGCGTCGATGGGCCGCAGAGCCACCTCGCCAAGAAGGGCACGCCGACCATGGGCGGCCTGATGATCCTCTCGGGCATCCTGGTGGCAACGCTGCTCTGGGCCGATCTCAAGAGCCCCTATGTCTGGACCGTGCTGCTGGTCACCGTCGCCTTCGGCACCATCGGCTTCTACGACGACTATCTCAAGGTGACCAAGCAGTCGCACAAGGGCCTCTCCGGCCGCGCCCGGCTGGTGCTGGAAGCGGTGATCGCCATGCTGGCCTGCCTGGTCATCATGTCGGCCGGTCAGGCCAGCTCCGTGCCAACGGAAGAGCATCTCGCGACGTCGTTGACCTTTCCCTTCGTCAAGACGCTGATGATCAACCTCTGGTACTTCTATGTGCCATTCGGCGCCTTCGTGATCGTGTCGGCCGGCAACGCGGTGAACCTCACCGACGGCCTCGACGGTCTCGCCATCGTGCCGGTGATGATCGCGGCGGCCAGCTTCGCGCTGATCGCCTACCTCGCCGGCAACTCGGTCTTCTCGAACTACCTGCAGATTCACTACGTGGTCGGCACGGGCGAACTCGCCGTCATCTGCGGCGCGGTGATCGGCGCCGGCATCGGCTTCCTGTGGTTCAACGCGCCGCCGGCCGCCATCTTCATGGGCGACACCGGTTCGCTGGCGCTCGGCGGCCTGATCGGTACGGTGGCGGTGGCGGTCAAGCACGAGATCGTGCTGGCCATCATCGGCGGCCTGTTCGTGCTCGAAGCCGTGTCGGTGATCATTCAGGTCGGTTCCTACAAGCTCACGGGCAAGCGCGTCTTCAAGATGGCGCCCATCCATCATCATTTCGAACAGCTCGGCTGGACCGAATCGCAGGTGGTGATCCGCTTCTGGATCATCGCCGTCGTGTTGGCGCTGATCGGTCTGTCATCCCTCAAGCTGCGCTGACGGAGACCTGGCGATGATCCCTATCACCTCGATGAAAGGCAAACGCGTCGCGGTGTTCGGCCTCGGCGGTTCCGGCCTGATCACCGCGGAAGCGCTGGTGGCCGGCGGGGCGGAGGTCATCGCCTGGGACGACAACGAGGATGCCCGCGCCGCCGCCGAGGCGCGCGAGATTCCGATCACCGACTGGCGAGGCACCGAGTTCGGCGCCTATACAGCGCTGGTGCTGGCGCCCGGCGTGCCGCTCACCCATCCCGAGCCGCACTGGTCGGTGAAGATCGCCCGCGAGGCCGGCGTCGAGATCATCGGCGACATCTGCCTGTTCGCCCGCGAGCGGAAATTCCGCATGCCGACGGCACCCTTCGTCGCCATCACCGGCACCAACGGCAAATCGACGACCACGGCGCTGATCCATCACATTCTGAAGTCGGCCGGTAAGGACGTGGAGATCGGCGGCAACTTCGGTCCGGCGGTGCTCGGCCTTCAGGATCTGGCGCCCGACCGCTTCTATGTCATCGAGTGCTCGTCCTTCCAGATCGATCTGTCGCCCGGCATCGATCCCACCGTCGGCATCCAGCTCAACCTCACCGAGGACCATATCGACCGCCACGGTTCGATCGAGGGCTATGCGGCGGTGAAGGAGAAGCTGGTGCAGGGCGCCAAGGTGGCCGTGGTCGGTACCGACGACGCGCTCAGCGCCGCCATGGCGACACGCCGGGAATCCAAGGGCTTGGAGACGTTGCGCATCTCGACGCGCGGCTCGGTGGCGCAGGGCGTCTGGGCGGTGTCGGGCCGTATCATCGAGCCGAGGGGGCTGTCGCAGACGGTGGTCTACGATCTGCACGGCCATCCGATCCTGAAGGGCGTCCACAATGCCCAGAACGTCGCGGCGGCGGTGGCGGCGACGCGCCGACTCGGCCTCGGCCTCGACGAAGTTCGCAAGGGCATCGAAACCTTCCCCGGCCTTGCCCACCGCATGGAGCCGATCGGCCGCTCCGGCTCGGTGATCCTGGTCAACGACAGCAAGGCGACCAACGCCGACGCGGCTGCCAAGGCGCTGGCCAGCTACGACAACATCTACTGGATTGCCGGCGGCAAGCCGAAGAGCGGTGGCATCGCGCCGCTCAGCAGCTTCTTCCCGAAGATCGCCAAGGCCTATCTGATCGGCGTTGCCGCCGAGGAGTTTGCCGCCACCATCGGCGATGCGGCGCCGCATGCGATCGTCGAGACGCTCGACCGCGCTGTGTCCGAAGCGCTGTCCGACGCGCTGGCGGCCACCGAACAGAATGGCGGCGAGGCGGTGGTGCTGCTGTCGCCGGCCTGCGCTTCCTACGACCAGTTCAAGAACTTCGAGGTGCGCGGTGATCATTTCCGCGAACTCGTGCTTACCGATCCCCGCGTCAAGCCGTTCCAGGAGAAGACCTGATGGTCTCGCGTGCCGAACGAAACCCGGTTGCCGACTGGTGGTTCACCGTCGATAAGCTTTTGCTCATCGCCTTCCTGGCGCTGATCTTCGGCGGCATCGTGCTGTCGCTGGCCGCCAGCCCCGCCGTCGCCGAGCGCATCGGCATCGCCGACAGCTATTATTTCGTCAAGCGCCAGGCGATGTTCGCCATCCCCGGCGTCATCACGCTGATCGGCGTTTCCTTCCTGAGCCCCAAGCAGATCCGCCGGGCGGCTCTGGTGGGCTTCATCGTCTGCGTCGGCCTGTTGATCCTGACGCTGCTGATCGGACCGGAAGTGAAGGGCTCGCGTCGCTGGATCACCATCCTGGGCGTGTCGGTGCAGCCGTCGGAATTCATGAAGCCGATGTTTGCCGTGCTGGTCGGATTCCTACTGGCCGAAGGCCAGAAGCGGCCCGAGCTGCCCGGTCGCAGCTTTTCCATGCTGTTACTCGGCATCGTGGCGGCGCTGTTCGTCGCCCAGCCCGACTTCGGCCAGACCATGCTGATCTGCCTCACCTGGGCGGGCCTGTTCTTCATTTCCGGCATGAGCTGGATGTGGATCGTGGTGTTCGCCGGCGCCGGCGCCGGCGGCATCCTCAGCGCCTACACGCTGGTGCCGCACGTGCGCTCACGCATCGAGCGCTTCATGAACCCCGAAGTGGGCGATACCTTCCAGGTGCAGACGGCACAGGAAGCCTTCGTCAACGGCGGCTGGTGGGGTCAGGGGCCGGGCGAAGGCACGTTCAAGCGCATCCTGCCCGACAGCCATACCGACTTCGTGTTCGCCGTGCTGGGCGAGGAGTTCGGCCTGGTGCTCTGCATGTGCCTGGTGCTGGTGTTCGCCTTCGTGGTGCTGCGTGGCATGAGCCACGCGCTCAAGGAAAACGACGGCTACGTCCGCCTGGCGGCGACCGGCCTGATCATGCAGTTCGGCCTGCAGTCCTGCATCAATATGGCGGTGAACCTGCACCTGATGCCGGCCAAGGGCATGACGCTGCCCTTCATCTCCTACGGCGGCTCGTCGCTGGTGGCGGTGGCGCTTTCCATGGGCATGCTGCTGGCACTGACCCGCAAGCGGCCCGACCAGACCCGGTTCGTGGCGCCTATCGAATTTTCGCCGCTGCCCAGCCGAGGCTGACCCCAATGACGCGTACCATCCTGATTGCCGCCGGCGGAACCGGCGGCCATCTCTTCCCCGCCGAGTCGCTTGCCTACGCGCTCGCCCCGCGCGGTTTCGATATTCATCTCGCCACCGATCACCGCGCCAACAACTACGGTTCGGAATTCCCGGCCAAGGAGATCCACATCATCGCCTCGGCGACCTTCGGCGATCGCTCGCCAGTCGGCATGATGAAATCGGCGTTGAACCTCGCCCAGGGCGAACTGCAGTCGCTGTCGCTGGTGCGTCGGCTTGATCCCAAGGTGACCATCGGCTTCGGCGGCTATCCGACGATGCCGCCGCTGATCGCCGCCTGGCTGACCAAGCGCCCGAGCATCGTCCATGAATCCAACGCGGTGATGGGGCGGGCCAACCGCTTTCTGGCCTCGCGCGTCACCGCCATCGCCACCACCTTCAAGGATACCGGCCTGATGGGCGCCGGCGCGTCGCGCGCCGTGGTCACCGGCAACCCGGTGCGGCCGAAGGTGCTGGCCGCCGTGGCGCCCTATCGTCAGCCGACCGAGGACGGCAAGATCGATCTTCTGGTGTTCGGTGGCAGCCAGGGCGCCCGGGTGTTCGGCGAGATCATGCCGCCGGCGCTGGAAAAGCTGCCGGCCGACGTGGCGGCCCGGCTGCGCCTCGTGCAGCAGGTGCGGCCCGAGGATCTCGATCGGGTCGGCGCCATTTACGCCCGGCTCGGCATCGATCATGAGATCGCTCCCTTCTTCACCGACCTACCGGCCCGCATCGCCAACGCCCACCTCGTCGTCTGCCGGTCCGGCGCGTCGTCGGTGGCCGAACTCACGGTCATCGGCCGGCCGTCGATCCTGGTGCCGCTGCCGCACGCGCTCGACAACGACCAGAAGACCAATGCCATCGGTCTTGAGAAGGCCGGCGGCGCCATCATGGCCGAGCAGGCGTCATTGACGCCGGAAAAGCTGGCCGACCTCATTGCCGGTCTGGTGCGGGCGCCCGAGCGTCTCACCGCCATGGCCACTGCTGCCAAGGGTGAAGGCCGCCCTGATGCGGTGGAGCGCCTCGCCGATCTCGTTGAATTCATCGCCTCCGGCGGCAAGCCCGCCGATTTTGCTTCTAGGGAACTACGTCCATGAAAATGCCCCGCGACATCGGGCCGGTTCATTTCGTCGGCATCGGCGGCATCGGCATGAGCGGCATCGCCGAAGTCTTGCAGGATCTCGGCTACCGCGTGCAAGGGTCCGATCAAGCCGAGAGCGGCAACGTCGAACGCCTCAGGGCCTCCGGCATTCCGGTGATGATCGGCCACAAGGCGGAGAACCTCGGCGCCGCCGAGGTGCTGGTGGTCTCCTCTGCCATCAAGCGCGACAATCCGGAACTGGTGGCGGCCCGCGAGCGGCACCTGCCGATCGTCCGCCGTGCCGAGATGCTGGCCGAGCTGATGCGCTTCAAGCAGGCGATCGCCATCGGTGGCACCCATGGCAAGACGACCACCACCTCGCTGGTGGCGGCCCTGCTCGATGCCGGCGGTTTCGATCCGACGGTGATCAACGGCGGCATCATCAACGCCTATGGCACCAACGCTCGCATGGGCGCCGGCGACTGGATGGTGGTGGAGGCCGACGAGAGCGACGGCACCTTCGTGAAATTGCCGGCCGATATCGCCATCGTCACCAACATCGACCCTGAGCATCTCGATCATTACGGCACCTTCGACGCTGCCCGCGCCGCCTTCCGCCAGTTCATCGAGAACGTGCCCTTCTACGGCTTCGCGGTGATGTGCCTCGACCATCCGGAAGTGCAGGCGCTGGTGTCCAAGATCGAGGACCGGCGCATCATCACCTACGGGCAGAACCCACAGGCCGACGCCCGCTTCACCGATCTGCGCATCGAGGGCGGCCATTCGCGCTTCTCGGTGGAGATCCGCGACCGTGTCAGCGGCGAGGAGACGATCATTCCGGCGCTGGAGCTGCCGATGCCCGGCCGGCACAACGTCTCCAACGCCACGGCGGCGGTGGCCGTCGCCCACCGGTTAGGCATTCCGGCCGAGGCGATCCGCAAGGGGCTCGGCGGCTTCGGCGGCGTCAAGCGCCGCTTCACCCGCACCGGCGACTTCAACGGCGTCACCATCTACGACGACTACGGCCATCATCCGGTGGAGATCATGGCCGTGCTCAGGGCAGCGCGCGAGGGCGCGGCCGGCAAGGTCGTGGCGGTGATGCAGCCGCATCGCTACAGCCGCCTGCACTCGCTGTTCCCCGATTTCTGCAAGGCGTTCAACGACGCCGATACGGTGCTGATCGCCGACGTCTATCCGGCTGGCGAGCAGCCGATCGAGGGCGCTGACAAGGAACACCTCGTCTCCGGCATCAAGGCGGCCGGCCATCGCGACGCCCGCGCCCTTGCGAGCCCTGCCAGCCTCGCCGGCGCCATTGCCTCGATCGCCCGGCCGGGCGATATGGTTGTCTGTCTCGGCGCCGGCAACATCACCCAGTGGGCTTATGCGCTGCCGGGGCAGCTCAAGGCGCTGGCGGAGGAGGCGTGATGGCTCTTCGCGACCGCCTCGGCGATACCTCGCATATTCGCGGCCCGATCGAAGAGAACCGGTCGCTGAAGGACCTCGTGTGGTTCAGGGTCGGCGGCTCGGCGGAAATCCTGTTCCAGCCGGCCGACGAGGCCGACCTCCAGGCCTTCCTGAAACTGGTGCCGCTGGATGTGCCGATCACCGTCATCGGGCTCGGCTCCAACCTGTTGATCCGCGACGGCGGTGTCGGCGGCGTGGTGATCCGCCTGTCGGTGCGTGGCTTCGGCGGTACCGAAGTGCTGTCGCCGACCCGTATTCGGGCGGGCGCCGCCATTCCCGACAAGTTTCTGGCCGCCAAGGCGCTGGAGCTCGGCCTTTCGGGCTTCGCCTTCTACCACGGCATTCCCGGCGGCCTCGGTGGGGCGCTGACCATGAACGCTGGTGCCCATGGTTCGGAGACCGCCGAGCGGGTGGTCGAGGTGCATGGCGTCACCCGTGCGGGCGAAGCGGTGACGCTGCCGGTGGGCGAGCTCGGCTATTCCTACCGCCATTCGGCGCCGCCGGCCGGTTTCATTTTCACGTCGGCGGTGCTGGAAGGCGTCCCGGCCGACAAGGAGAGCATTGCCGCGGCGATGAAGGCGGTTACCGAGCACCGCGAGGCGGCGCAGCCGATCAAGGCGCGCACCGGCGGCTCCACCTTCAAGAACCCAACGGGCCATTCGGCCTGGAAGCTGATCGACGCGGCCGGCTGCCGTGGCCTCAAGATCGGCGACGCTCAGGTCAGCGAAATGCACTGCAACTTCCTGATCAACACTGGCGAAGCGACGGCGCATGACGTCGAGCTCCTGGGCGAGACGGTGCGGGCGCGGGTGCTGGAGACCCAAGGCATCCGCCTCGACTGGGAGATCAAGCGGCTCGGCGTGTTCGCGCCGGGTGCCGAGGTCGAGCCGTTTCTCGGCAAGTGATTTGCGCTGTTGAATCCGGGCGGTAACGCCAGCAAGGGGACAGAGCTCATGGCCAAGCACGTGGCGGTACTGATGGGCGGATGGTCGTCGGAGCGACCGGTCAGCCTCAATTCGGGCAAGGCCTGCGCCGACGCACTGGAAGCGCGCGGCTATCGCGTCACCCGTGTCGACGTCGACCGCACGATCGCCGCCGTGCTGGAAGAGCTGCGCCCCGACGTCTGCTTCAATGCGCTGCATGGCATCTACGGCGAGGATGGCACCGTCCAGGGCATCCTCGAAGTGATGGACATTCCCTATACGCATTCGGGCGTTCTGGCCTCGGCGCTGGCCATGAACAAGCCCAAGGCGAAGCATGTGATGAAGGCGGCGGGCATCCCGGTGGCCGAACACAAGCTGGTCCACAGGCTCGAAGTGGTTAACGCCCACGTGCTCGAACCGCCCTATGTGGTTAAACCACCGGCAGAGGGATCGAGCTTCGGCGTGATCATCGTTCCGGCCGATGCGGCCCATCCGCCGCAGGAACTGGCCAGCCCGGACTGGCGGTTCGGCGACCTGGTCATGGTGGAAAAATACATTCCAGGACGGGAACTTACCTGTGGTGTGATGGGCGAGCGCGCCCTCGACGTCATCGAGGTGTTTCCGCAAGGGGAAGCCTTCTACGATTATGACGCAAAGTATCGCCCAGGTGGATCTAAGCATGTACTTCCGGCGAAACTTTCACCCTTTATTTACCAAAATATTCAAACATTAGCCCTCGAAGCGCACCGTTCGCTCGGCTGCCGTGGCGTCAGCCGGGCCGATTTCCGCTTCGACGATCAAGGTGATGGGCAGATCATCTGCCTGGAAGTGAATACCCAGCCGGGAATGACGGCAACCTCGCTAGTTCCAGAGATGGCCGCCCATGCGGGCATCGGTTTCGGCGAGCTGGTCAGTTGGATGGTGGAGGACGCAAGTTGCAGGCGATGACGACGGGCATGGCGAAGCCGGCAGGGCGCAAGAGGTTCATCCTCTTCGGCCGTCGCGGTGTTTCGCGCCTGCGTCGCAAGCCCGTCTGGCGTCCAGCCGGCCTCTTCGCGGCGCTGCCGCGCGGCGCCGGCGTCGCTCTGTCCGTTGCCTATCTCTGTGCCTGGGGCGCCTACGGCATGGTGCTGTCGGGCCGTACCGTTGAAGTTCTGAACGACACCACGGCCGAGCTCGGCTTCCGCGTCGCCGCCGTCCGCATCACTGGTCAGCGTGAGATCGACGAGGGCGACGTGCTCGACACGCTGTCGATCCATTCGGGCCAGTCGCTGTTCTTCTATGACGCCGCCGCCGCCCGCGAGCGCCTGCAATCCATTCCCTGGGTGCAGGATGTCTCGGTGATGAAGCTCTATCCGGGCACGCTCAGGGTGATCATCGAAGAGCGCGTTCCCGCCGCTCTCTGGCAGCCGACCATCGACGCGCCCGTGGTGGTGGTCGACAGCGCCGGCAAGATCATTACCGATCGGCTCGAAACCCGTTATGCCCGCCTGCCGCGCGTGGTCGGCCAGGGCGCCCAGCTCAAGGTCGCCGAGATCACCTCGCTGCTCGACGACGTACCGGACCTGCAGAAGAAGGTGCGTGCCTCGATGCTGGTATCCGACCGTCGCTGGGATCTGTTCCTCGACAACGGCGTGCAGGTGATGCTGCCGGAAGTCGGCGCCGACAAGGCGGTGACCGAGCTGGAGAAGACCGACAAGGAATCCGGCCTGCTCGATCGCGATATCACCGTGGTCGATCTGCGCCTGCCCGATCGGTTGGTTGTTCGCCTCACCGATGAAGCGCGCAAGGCGCGCGACGAGTTGGTGACGGCCCGTAACAAGGCCCTCAAGAAGCGGGAGCAGGGCGCATGACCCACGCATCCGACGCCCGCGTTCAGCGTATGCGGCCACTGCCGCCCAAGCGGCCGGTCATCGTCTCGGTCCTCGATGTCGGCACCTCCAAAATCTGCTGCGTCATCGCCCGGTTGACGCCGCGCCCGCTTGGCGACGTGCTGCCCGGCCGCACGCATCTCATCGAAGTGCTCGGCTTCGGCTACCAGCGCTCGCGCGGCATCAAGGCCGGCGCGGTGGTCGATCTTGAGCAGGCCGAGAAGGCCATCCGTCTCGCCGTCGACGCGGCCGAGCGCATGGCCGGTTTGACCGTCGAGTCCCTGATCGTGTCGATCTCCTGCGGCCGGCTCGGCTCGGAGACCTTCTCGGTCAAGTACGACCTGTCCGGTTCGGAGGTATCCGAGAACGACATCCAGCGGGTGCTGGAAATCGGCGCCTCCTACAAGGTCAAGGACGGCCGCACCATCGTTCACGCGCTGCCGATCGGCTACGCGCTCGACAACAACCGCGGCATCCGCGATCCGCGCGGCATGATCGGCTCGTCGCTGTCCGTCGACACGCATCTGGTGTCGGCCGACGCCGTGCCGCTCAGGAACCTCGAGATCTCGGTCAACCGGGCGCATCTCGAAGTCGAAACCATGGTGGCGACGCCTTACGCCTCGGGTCTTTCCACGCTGGTCGACGACGAGACGCAGATGGGCGTCGCCTGCGTCGACATCGGCGGCGGCACCACCAAGATTTCCGTCTTTGCCGACGGCCAGTGCGTGCATGTCGACGCCTTCGGTCTCGGCGGCCATCACGTCACCATGGATCTGGCCAGGGCGCTGTCGGCCCGCCTCGTTGATGCCGAGCGCATCAAGGCGCTCTACGGCTCGGTGATCGCCACCGACAGCGACGAGCGCGACATGGTCACCGTCGAGCCGGTGGGCGACGACGACGTTGCCCATCAGGTGACACGCGCCCAACTGGTCGAGATCATTCGTCCGCGTGTCGAAGAGACTCTTGAGGTGGTGCGCGATCGGTTGCATGCTTCGGGATTCGCGGGTCGCGTCGGTCGGCGCGTCGTTTTGACCGGTGGCGCCAGCCAGCTCACTGGCCTGCCGGAACTTGCCCGCAAGGTGCTCGGCCGCAACGTCCGGCTCGGTCGGCCGGTCGGTGTCGCCGGCTTGCCGGAAGCGGCGCGCGGCGCAGCCTTCGCCACGGCGGTGGGTCTGATGATCTACCCGCAGGTGGCGCAGATCGAACAGTTTTCCGGCCGCCGGAAATCGATGGCACTGGTGGCCAACGGCGGTTTCGTCTCCCGCATGGGGGCGTGGTTCAGAGAGAGTTTCTGATCCGTCCGGCAACGGACGGGTCGGTGCGTAACAGGCGTAAGTAGCGTGCGGTTGCAGCGGCGGCCGCTGATCTAGGACAGAGGACGTATCGGCGAGAGCCGCTTGCAGAATAACGAGGCAACCATGACGATTAACCTAAAGATGCCCGACCTCACGGAGCTCAAGCCGAGGATCACCGTCTTCGGCGTCGGCGGTGCCGGTGGCAACGCCGTCAACAACATGATCCAGTCCGGCCTGCAGGGCGTCGAGTTCGTCGTGGCGAACACGGATGCTCAGGCCTTGGCCTCCTCTCGCGCCGAACGCATCATTCAGATGGGCGTCGCGGTGACCGAGGGCCTCGGTGCCGGCTCGCAGCCGGAAGTCGGCCGCGCGGCCGCCGAGGAAGTGATCGACGAGATCAACGACCATCTCGCCGGCAGCCACATGGTGTTCATCACCTGCGGCATGGGCGGCGGCACCGGCACCGGCGCAGCGCCGGTGATCGCTCGCGCGGCTCGCGAGCACGGCATCCTCACCGTCGGCGTCACCACCAAGCCCTTCCAGTTCGAAGGTGCCCGGCGCATGAAGATCGCCGACGCCGGCATTCAGGAGCTGCAGAATTCGGTCGACACGCTGATCTGCATCCCCAACCAGAACCTGTTCCGCATTGCCAATGAGCGCACCACCTTCGCCGACGCCTTCGCGATGGCCGACCAGGTGCTCTATTCGGGCGTTGCCTGCATCACCGACCTGATGGTCAAGGAAGGCCTGATCAACCTCGACTTCGCCGACGTCCGCTCGATCATGCGCGGCATGGGCAAGGCGATGATGGGCACCGGCGAAGCCTCCGGCGAGAAGCGCGCCATCCAGGCTGCTGAAGCCGCGATCGCCAACCCGCTGCTCGACGAAGTGTCGATGCAGGGCGCTCAGGGCCTCCTGATCTCGATCACCGGCGGCAAGGACCTGACGCTGTTCGAAGTGGACGAGGCGGCAACCCGCATCCGCGAGGAAGTGGATGCCGAAGCCAACATCATCCTCGGCGCCACCTTCGATGACAGCATGGAAGGCATGATCCGCGTTTCTGTCGTCGCCACCGGCATCGAGCCGGAACTGGTTCGTCAGGAATCGGTCGTCCGCAACAACAGCGCCGACGCCATCGGCCGGGCCGCCCCGCGGCCGGCCCAGGTGACCACCTCCGCTGCCGCCGCCGTCGCGGCACAGGAGGTGCGGCAGCCTTTTAGCCAGCCGGCCGTGCGCCCGGCGGTGATCCGCGAGGCCGCTCCGGCCGCGTCGATCGCCCCTGCGTCCGTGCCGGTTCCGAGCTACACCCAGGCCGCCGCTGCCGCTGCGCAGGTTTCCGTCGAGGCCATCGAAGCAGCGCTGGCGCTGCCGGAAGCGTCCATCGAGCCCGAACCGATGCGCTCGGTCACCACGCCGCATGATCCGCGCGTGTCGATCGAGCCCTACGAGCCGGCGATGAACCACTACGACGCCCCGGCTCCGGCTCCCCAGCCGCAGCAGATGCGCGTCGCCGAGCCGGCGCCCGTGCAGCAGCCCTACGTGCCACCGGTCGCCGAGCGTCCGTCGGCCGCCGTCCAGCGCAGCCGCGTGCCGTCGATCGACGAGTTCCCGCCGATCGCCCAGCGTCAGGCTGCCGCCTCGGTGCAGGTGCATCCGGAAGACCATGATGGCGAGCGTCGTCCGCTCGGCCTGCTGCGTCGCCTGGCCACCGTCGGTCTCGGCCGTCGCGAGGACGAAGCGCAGGCCGAAGCGCCGCGCGCTCCTGCCCCGCAGCCGGCCGTGCGTCCGTCGGCCGCCAGCGAGTTCGTCAAGCAGCGTCCGGCCGCCGCGCCGGTCCAGGGTGCTGCCGGCCGCCTCGACCAGCAGGGCCGCATGGCGCCGCAGCCGGCGCCGCGCGCTGCCGACGACGACATGGAGATCCCGGCCTTCCTGCGCCGCAAGTGATCTTCAGGCGATCGTAAAAGATAACGGGCCCGCGAAGGTAACTTCGCGGGCCCGCTGCTTTTTGAAAGCCTGGCAGAAACTCTACTGGGGTGGGCATTTAGCTTTGAGTTCTGCGCTTCCGGTGCTCACGGACTTCAACGTCCGCTCCGCTCCGGTTCTCAAACTCTTCGCTAACTGCTCCGCCCCAGCGAGTTTCAAACCAGGCTCGCTAGAGGAAAGCCAGCCGCAGCAGCGCGGCGACGCCGACGCCGACGACGACGGTGGCCATCAATGGCAGCCGCAGCGCCAGAAGCAGGACCGCCAGGCCGGCCACCGCCTCGATGGGGCCGGATAGGACGATCGGCGCCACGACAGCGACCAGCACGGCGGGGGGCAGGGCGTCCAGCGCAACCCGCACCGGGCCGGATTTCGGCAGCCGGTCGGCGATCAGGAAGCCGAGGATGCGCGTCATATAGGTCAGGACGCCCATGGCCAGGATGGCCGTGAAATTGACGGGATCGATGGTCATGGCGCCGTCTCCTCGGCAATGGCGGACACCTCGCGCGGCGCGGTGACCACGGCGGCGGTGATGCCGGCGAGTGCGCCAGCGATCACGTACCAGGCGCCGGGCACCGTGGCGTGGACGGCCACCGCGACGACGGCGCTGGCCGCCAGCACCGGCCCGGTGCGGCGGGCCCCTTTCCAGAACCCAAGCGCCAGGGCGATGAAGATGGCGGGGAAGGTGAAATCGAGCCCATAGGTTTCGGGATGTTCCAGGTAGGCGCCGAACAGCGCGCCGAGCACCGAGGAAACTTGCCAGAAAAAGAAGAGCGACAGTGCCACCGTGAAATAGAAGGTACGGCTGACCGGCTTGTCGACGGCCCGGCGCTCGCTGAGTGCCCAGCTCTCGTCGGTCATCAGATAGGCCGCGAGATAGCGCAGGCGTCCGAAATGGGCGATCTTGCCGGACAGCGAGGCGCCCATCAGCACGTGCCTCAGGTTGACCAGGAGCGCCATCAGCGCCAGGGCGGCGACCGGTGCCGGCATGCTCCACAAGCCGACGGCGATCAGCTGCGAGGAGCCGGCAAAGACGATGGAGGACATGGCCAGTATTTCGGCCACCGTCAGCCCTTTGACCGTCGCCTGCTGGCCGAGAATGAGGCCGAAGGGGATGACGGCGACGACGGTGGGAAAGACCGCGACCAGGCCGGCCCGGAAGTCAGCAAGAGGTGTTGTCATATCCAGCTTTCCCTAGATCGTCATGCGTCCTGACGGCCGCAACGATCTAGTTCTATTTTCAGCATCGGATTTTCCGAAAACCGGATTCCACTTTTCGGTCCGACGCTGTAGGTCAGTATGGCTGACCTTTATAGGTCAGTGCTTATGACCTAACTTATGAAGGCTGTCCACCCGAAAACCGTAATATCCGAAAAAACAATCGGAACCAGCCGCAACAATCCTAAACGATCTGGTGGCTCATCGCCCGCGTCACCCCAGCCACGAGCATGTCTTCCCAGGCGCGTTTCAGCGAGCCGGAGAGGTCGATGGCGCGGCAGGCATCGTCGATCACCGAGACGCGGAAACCGGCGCCGGCGGCATCGAGGGCCGTCCAGGCGACGCAATAGTCGGTGGCAAGGCCAACGACGTGCACTTCCTCGACGCCACGCTCCCGGAGATAACCGGTGAGGCCGGTCAATGTCTTGCGGTCGGCCTCACGGAAGGCGGAGTAGCTGTCGACACCCTGGTGCCAGCCCTTGCGGATGACGAGCTGGGCGGAGGTCACCTGAAGATCGGGGTGGAGCTCGGCGCCGGGCGTGCCCCGCACGCAATGATCCGGCCACAGCACCTGCATGCCGTAGGGCATTTCGGTGGTATCGAAGGGCTCGCGGCCGTGATGGGCGGAAGCAAAGGAGGCGTGCCCCTTGGGGTGCCAGTCCTGGGTGACGACAACCTGCTCGTAGCGCGGCACCAGTTCGTTGATCACCGGCACGATGGCATGGCCGCCGCCCACCGCCAGCGCGCCACCGGGGCAGAAGTCGTTCTGAACGTCGACGACGATGAGGGCGGTGGCGGGCGACGGCATAACGCGACTCCGAGCAAGTGTTCGGAGCCGATTTATTGCATTGGCCGAGGGAGGCGGCAAGCCGGCGCCACCTCCTTCTGGCTGTCAATCTGGGAAATAAGTTGCGCTGTCGAGATCTTCGATGAGGCCGATTTCCGTCGGCTGCCAGCCGAGCTCGCGGCGGGTCTGCTCGCTGGACGCCGGACTGTCCATGGAGGCGAATCTGGCGAACCAGCCGAAATGGCTCGGCGCTTCATCGGCGGAGATGCTTTTCACCGGCAGGCCGAGGCGATGGCCGATGATCTCGGCGATGGTCTTGAGGGGCACGCCTTGGTCGGCGACGGCATGGTAGCGGGCGCCGGCCACGCCTTTCTCTAGATGTGAGCTTTCAGGAGGTTGTCCATTCGGAGCGGATTTTGGAGACTGGAGTTACCACACCTCAGTTTTCCAGGATCGCCCCGAATGAACATCCACAAGAATGCCCGCCTGACGCCGTTGCGTCGAGAGGAAATGGCCGTCGCGGTGATCGAAGGCCGTCTGTCGAAGGCGGAAGCGGCCCGCCGTTATGGCGTTTGCGTGAAGAGTGTGTCGCGTTGGGTTGAGCGCTTTCGTGTCGAAGGATCGGTCGGAATGGTCGATCGTTCGTCTCGTCCAAAGACCAGCCCCAGGCAACTCGCGACGGACGTGTGCGTCC
>NZ_AUHB01000020.1 GCF_000422965.1 Pleomorphomonas oryzae DSM 16300 | reverse complement strand
GGCATCACCATAACCCGCGTGATGACCGACAACGGATCCTGCTACAAATCCAAAGACTTCGCAAAGGCTTGCAAGGATCTCGGCCTGAAACACATCCGAACGAAGCCCTATACGCCGAAGACCAACGGTAAGGCTGAGCGGTTCATCCAGACCGCTCTGCGTGAATGGGCATACGCACGCGCCTATCCAACCTCAGATCACCGCAAAGCCCACTTGCCAGAGTGGACCCACATGTACAATTGGCACAGACCACACGGTAGCCTTGACGCCAAAACCCCTATCAGTCGCCTCAACCTAACCAGCGACAACCTCTTGAGGCTTCACACCTAGAGCACCCGCCGATCAGGTTGAATCAACCTGATCGAAAAGCGGCTGCTCCAGCAAATGATCTGGAGCATTCGCTAGACGACCAAATGTTTCAATTTGGTCGGCGAATGCTCTAGAACGGCAAGCGTTCTGGCTAAAGCAGATCGTCGCTGGCGGCCATCCAGGTTCGAATGGCCGCCATTGACAGGGCGCGAGTTCCGACAGCCGTCGACATGCCGGCGATCTTCGCGCGAGCGTTGGGCAACGCCGGTTACGAGGCGTTGGCTTTCCGAAGGTCCAGGCGGAACTGCGCCGGGCCGATCTCCTCGAACAGCACGGTATCGCCGACTGCGGCGCCGGTGCGCTCGAAGAAGCTCTTCACGAAATTCGGCTCACGAAAAAACTTGCGTGGACGACCGTGCTGCGATTTTGGAATCTCGGCCGTGACCTTGAGGCCCTTGTATTCGAGGCGGATCGCCCGTGGCGGCTTGGCCGGCACACCTTCCACAGCCTCCGTCAGGCGCCCGAGAACGGCCGTGATGTAGATGTGGGAATTCTTGAGGTTCCCCTCGGTCAGCTGGCTCTCATAGACGGGCATGCTCTGTCTTCCTGTCTCTCGCCGGTTCGTCGCTCGGCCGCCGTGACATCAGTTCGCCCAGGAAAACCTGGGCAAGCGTGACATTGATCGGAGCAGCCGGAACCGCTTAGTAGCACATCGCAGCCGGATAACGGGATCGAGCGAGAAATTTCGCCGAGTACCTCGAGGAGCCGAGGCGGTCCTGAAAGCCGCGGCCTCCACCTGACGCTGCTTCCGAGGGCCTCTCGCCCGGAGCGATCCTCCCGCTCCGGGCGTCTTTGTTCAAACGAGGCGGTGCTCTGCCTAAGGCAAGGGGATGCCGGTCAGGGCGTCTCCGCCGGCACGGCCTCCGCCGGGGCCTCCTGGAACGACTTGGACCAGTCGAAGACGGCCTGTTGCTGCTCGCGCATGAAGGCTGCATCGTCTGCGAACACGTAGCCGAGATCGGCCGCCGCCGTCACAAAGCCCTTCAGCGCCGACGCATCCATGTCGCCGGTCCTGAGCTTCTGCTGGTTGACGACGATGGCGCTGAGAAGCGGCCAGCCCTTGCGATGCGAGAATTCCACCAGACTGTTGAGATGGCCCATCATGGCGGCTCGCTTGTTGGTCCAGTCGACACCGCTTTCCTCGGCAAGTTGCGCGTAGGAAAGATAAACGTCGGCGCGTGCCGCCTTCAGCACGGCGCGCAGCGTCTTGTCGAACTCGAGGCCGCGCCCCTTGCGGCGGCTCATCTCCTCAAGCGCCTGGAGATAATAGGCATCCGACGTCAGCGCCTTGCGGCGATAGTTGTCGATGATGTTCTGGAGCTCACTGTCCGTCCAATCTGTGACCGGCTTGGGCATCTTGTTCTCCATGGGTTACGAGGCGGCGGCCTTCCTGAGGCTCAGGCGGAACCGCGCCGGCTCGATTTCCTCGAACAGCACGGTATCACCGACGACGGCCCCGGTGCGCTCGAAAAAGCCCTCTACGAACTCCCGGGCGCGAATGAACTTGCGCGGCCGCCCGTGGCGGGACTTGGGAATGTCGGCGTCGACCTTGAGGTTCTCGAACTGGAGACGAACCGCCCGTGGCGGCTTGGCCGGCACGCCCTCCACCTCCGGCATCAGATGCGCGAGGATCGCCGTGATGTAGATATGCGAATTCTTGAGGTTCCCCTCGGTCAACTGGCTCTCAAAAACGGCCATTCCAATCTCTTCCTGGCTCTCGCCGGCTTGAGCGCCACGCCCATTCGGCGCGGATGCGATCGAGCAGGAGGCTGGCGGGTTCGTCGTTCGGAAGCTGGAAAGCGCGCCAGGAAAGCCGAGGCGAGCACGCCATGGCTGGAGCGACCGGAGGGACATTGTAACACGTGAGGCCCGGGGAGCGAGGGGACGCGGGAAATATCGCTCGGCCGTATAAGGATGGCCTATCGTGCCTTACCCGTTCACCCAGCCGCACGCTTCGGCTCATACTTCAGGATCAGCGCCGGCCACTTTTCCGCCGCTGCCATCCCCCACTGACGACCGGCGTAGTCCATTATCAAGTTAGCCGCGATGCCTAGCGTTGCAGATGGATATAGTCTCTAATACGGGTAAGCTGTTCAGCGATGTAGTCATCGATTGAGTCGTATACGCCATACTCACACGGAAGTGCTACTATTGTAGCGCCATTCCAAATCGAGGTTTTTATCCTTTTTTCTATCTCCGCGTATATCTTCTTGTCGTAGCTATTGTCACCAGAAATAGTATATCTATTGTTATCAGTCATAAATAATGCATGTTCTCCCGCGTTACGAATTTTCTTAGTTATTTTCTTGATCTTCGCGTAATTTTCATCAATAATAAAAACAGATATTTTTTGATTATCTTCCAGCTTTCGCATGCTGGGTAATTTCAAAATATCGTCAATAATAATATCCATTTTAGAGTAAATTAGAGATTCTCCATTTTTTAACTTTATGATCCCCAAATCAGTCATCCCGATTATCTTCGCCGTAAAAATAGTCTGACTGATTCTTGTGACATCCGCCAGATAATCAGGCATCGACAGATCGCCGCACGCCGCGTGACCGATAGCCATCGCAGGACTGATTTTTAAAGCAAGCCAAAATACCAGAAAAACCGGGTAGAAGCCGCTCTTGAGCTTAAGACTCCCGACGTCCATTCGTTTGCATTGATGCGACACGTGCCCCCCAATGATCTTGCCTCGACACCCAGCCACAGATCTATCCCTCGAAGATCCACGAGGCACGTCCGTCACGGGGTAGACCCAGCAATTGGCATTCCTGAGGCAGTCTTCGGAAGCTAAACTTTCTGTCTCTATCACCCCGCCGCCCGCTTCGGCTCGTAGTTCAATATCGGCGCCAGCCAGCGCTCGGCGGTCTTCATGTCCCAGCTCTTGCGGGCGGCGTAGTCGGCCACCTGGTCGGCGTCGATCTTGCCGACGCCGAAATACTGGCTGTCGGGGTGGCTGAAGTAGAGGCCGGAGACGGCGGCGCCGGGCCACATGGCGTAGCTCTCGGTGAGCTGGATGCCGGCAGCCTCGGTGGCGTTCAAGAGCGTGAACAGCGTGCCCTTCTCGGTATGGTCGGGCTGGGCCGGGTAGCCGGGGGCCGGCCGGATGCCGCGATACTTCTCGGCGATGATCTCGTCGGTGCTCAGCGCCTCGTCCGGCGCATAGCCCCAGAACTGACGGCGGACCAGAGCGTGCATGCGCTCGGCGAATGCCTCGGCCAGGCGGTCGGCCAGCGATTGCGACAGGATCTTGGAATAGTCGTCGTTGGCGCGGGCGAAGCGCTCGGCCACCGCGTCCTCGCCGAAGCCGGTGCTGACGGCAAAGCCGCCGATATAGTCGGCAAGGCCGGTTTCCTTGGGCGCCACGAAGTCGGTGATCGAGAAGTTGGCCCGCGTGTTGCCGCGCGCCATCTGCTGGCGGAGACCATGGAAGACGGCAAGCCGCTCCTTGCGGCCGTCGTCGGTGTAGAGCTCGATGTCGTCGCCGATAGCATAGGCCGGCCAGAAGCCGATGACGGCGCGCGCCGTCAGCCACTTCTCCTCGACCATCTGCTTCAGCATGGCCTGGGCGTCTTCATAGAGTGGCCGCGCCGCCTCGCCGTAGGTGGCATCGTCGAGGATCTGCGGGAAATGGCCGCGCATCTCCCAGGTGGAGAAGAACGGCGTCCAGTCGATATAGGGCACGAGGTCGGCGAGGTCGTGGCTCTCGAACACCTTGGTGCCCAGGAAGGTCGGCTTGGGCGGCGTATAGCCAGTCCATTCCGGCACGAAGCGATTGGCGCGGGCATCGGCGATGGTCAGCCGCCGCTTTTCCTCGCGGCCGCGCGCATGCTCCTCGGCGATGCGGGCATATTCCGTCCGGAGATCGTCGATGTAGACCACCTTGCGGTCGGAGAGCAGCGACGACGCCACGCCGACAGCACGGCTGGCGTCGGTGACGTAGACCGCCTGCCCCCTGTTATAGTTGGGATGGATCTTGACGGCGGTATGGATGCGGCTGGTGGTGGCGCCGCCGATCATCAGCGGCAGCTCGAAGCCCTGGCGCTCCATCTCGGCGGCCACGTGGCACATCTCGTCGAGCGACGGGGTGATCAGGCCAGAGAGGCCGATGATGTCGGCATTGATCTCGCGCGCCGTATCGAGGATCTTCTGCGCCGGCACCATGACGCCGAGGTCGACGACCTTGAAGTTGTTGCAAGCCAGCACGACGCCGACGATGTTCTTGCCGATGTCGTGCACATCGCCCTTCACCGTCGCCATCAGGATGGTGCCGGCCGAAGAGTCCTCGGTGATCCCCAGCTCTTCCTTTTCCTTCTCCATGAAGGGCATCAGCCAGGCCACCGCCTGCTTCATGACGCGGGCCGATTTGACCACCTGCGGCAGGAACATCTTGCCGGCGCCGAACAGGTCGCCGACCACGTTCATACCGGCCATCAGCGGCCCCTCGATAACGTGCAGCGGACGCTCGGCCTTGAGGCGCGCCTCCTCGGTATCCTCGACGATGAAGTCGGTGATGCCGTGGACCAGCGCGTGTTCCAGCCGCTTCTCCACCGGCAGCTCGCGCCAGGCAAGGTCGACCACCCGCTCCTTGGCGCCGGTGCCGGCATAGCGCGCCGCCGCGTCGACCAGGCGCTCGGTGGCGTCCGGCCGGCGGTTGAGCACCACATCCTCGCAGAGCTCACGCAGCTCCGGATTGAGCTCGTCATAGACGCCGAGCTGGCCGGCGTTGACGATGCCGAAATCCATGCCGGCGGCGATGGCATGGCAGAGGAACACGGTGTGCATCGCCTCGCGCACCGGCTCGTTGCCGCGGAATGAGAAGCTGAGGTTGGAAACGCCGCCCGACACGTGGGCGCTGGGCAGGTTCTGGCGGATCCAGCGCGTCGCCTCGATGAAGTCGACGCCGTAGTTGTTGTGCTCTTCGATGCCGGTGGCGACCGCGAAGATGTTGGGATCGAAGATGATATCCTCGGGCGGCACGCCCACCTGTTCGGTCAAGATCTTGTAGCAGCGGGCGCAGATGTCGATCTTGCGCTGGTAGGTGTCGGCCTGCCCGGTCTCGTCGAAGGCCATCACCACCATGGCGTGGCCATAGCGGCGCACCAGCTTGGCATGGTGGATGAAGGCTTCCTCGCCTTCCTTCAGCGAGATCGAGTTGACGATGCCCTTGCCCTGCAGGCACTTGAGGCCGGCCTCGATCACCGTCCACTTCGACGAGTCCACCATCACCGGCACGCGGGCGATATCCGGCTCGGCCGCCATCAGGTTGAGGAAGGTGACCATGGCCGCTTCGCTGTCCAAGAGGCCTTCGTCCATGTTGACGTCGATGACGGTCGCCCCGCCTTCCACCTGGTCGCGCGCCACCGCCAGCGCCGCCGGATAGTCGCCCTCGCGGATCAGCTTGCGGAAGCGCGCGGACCCCGTGACGTTGGTCCGTTCGCCGACCATGACGAAGCTGGCGGATGAGGCGGAAGTATCGGTCATGGCAAGGATTATCCCGGGAGGCAGGTCACGCTGACAGCAATAGGCGGTTCGGTGGGGGCCGGCTAGGCCCCGATCACCGTCGGCTCGAGGCCGGAGAGGCGCAGGCGCGGCGCGATCTTCGGCGGCACGCGTGGCGGCAGGCCCTTCACCGCCTCGGCAATCGCCTTGATATGCGGCGGCGTGGTGCCGCAGCAGCCGCCGACAATGTTGACGAGGCCGGAGCGGGCGAACTCGCCGACCAGTTCGGCCATCGCCGCGGGGCTCTCGTCATATTCGCCGAACTCGTTGGGCAAGCCGGCGTTGGGATAGGCGCAGATCAGCGTATCGGACACGCGCGAGAGATCGGCGATATGGGCGCGCATCTCGCGGGCACCCAGCGCACAGTTGAGGCCGATGGACAGGAGGCCGGCGTGGCGCACCGAATACCAGAAGGCCTCAGCCGTCTGGCCCGACAGCGTGCGCCCCGAGAGGTCGGTGATGGTGCCGGACACCGAGATCGGCAGCCGCACGCCCTTTTCCTCGAACACTTCCTCGGTGGCGAACAGCGCCGCCTTGGCATTCAGCGTGTCGAACACCGTCTCGATCATGATGATGTCGGCGCCGCCGTCGATCTGGCCGCGCACCGCCTCGGCATAGGCGCGGCGCAGCTCGTCGAAGGTGATCGCCCGGAAGCCGGGGTTATTGACGTCGGGCGAGATCGACGCGGTGCGGTTGGTCGGCCCGAGAGCGCCGGCGACGAAGCGCGGCTTCAACGGATCCTTGGCCGTATAGGCGTCGGCCGCCTTGCGGGCGATCTTGGCGGATTCGAGGTTCAGCTCGTAGGCGAGCTCTTCCATGCCGTAGTCGGCCTGGGCGACGAAGGTCGAGGAGAAGGTGTTGGTCTCCAGGATGTCGGCGCCGGCCTCGAGATACTGGCTGTGGATGTCGAAGATCACGTCGGGCCGGGTGATCGACAACAGGTCGTTGTTGCCCTTGAGATCCTTGTGCCAGTCCTTGAACCGCTCGCCGCGGAAGTCGGCTTCCGTCAGCTTGCAGCGCTGGATCATGGTGCCCATGGCGCCGTCGATCACCAGAATGCGTTTGGATGCCAGCTCGCGCAGGCGGCGTTCGGTCGGAGAGATCTCGGTCATGGCGTGTCTCCTTGGTGATCAGCGTGATCAGGCGGGAACGGCGACGGCGGGTTCGGTCTTGGCCCTGAGACCCATCATGTGGCAGATGGCGTAGACGAGGTCGGCGCGGTTCATGGTGTAGAAATGGAAGTTACGGAAGCCGCGATCGATCAGGTCCATCACCTGCTCGGCGCAGACGGCAGCCGCCACCAATTGGCGTGTCGCGGGGTCGTTTTCCAGCCCGTCGAACCGCTGGGCCAGCCAGGCCGGCACCGACGCCCCGGCTTTCTTGGCGAAGGCGGCCGACTGCTCGAAGTTCACCACCGGTACGATGCCCGGCACGATCGGCACGTCGATGCCGGCGGCACGCACCCGGTCGACATAGCGCTCGAACTTGTCGTTGTCGAAGAAGAACTGGCTGATGGCGCGGGTCGCCCCGGCCTCCACCTTGCGCTTCAGAATGGCGATGTCGGTGGCGACGTCGGGGCTTTCGGGGTGCTGCTCGGGATAGGCCGACACGGAAATCTCGAAGTCGCCGATCGCCTTGATGCCGGCGATCAGGTCGGGGGTCGAGGCATAGCCCTCGGGGTGCGGCTGGTAGCGGGTACCGAGGCCGCCGGCGGGATCGCCACGCAGCGCCACGATGTGGCGGACACCCGCGTCATAATAGCCGCGCACCACGTCATCGATCTCGGCGCGGCTGGCGCCGACGCAGGTGAGATGGGCGGCCGGCTTCAGGTTCGTCTCGCGGACGATGCGGGCGACGGTGGCATGCGTGCGCTCGCGCGTCGAGCCGCCGGCGCCATAGGTCACCGACACGAAGCGGGGCCCAAGCGGCGCCAGGCGGGTGATCGCCGCCCACAGCGCCTCCTCCATCTTCTCCGTCTTGGGCGGGAAGAACTCGAAGGAAACGCCGAGGTCGAGGGCGCCGATATTGTGACTGAACCGCATGGTGAGGATCCCGAAAAGTCGTGTCGTGTCAGGCGATGCGCTGCATCTCATTGGCGATGTCGACGCGCCGGTCGGCGGCGAGGAACAGCGACACCGTGAGGCCGTCCGCCGTCTCCGGTGGCAGGTCGCGCACCGTATCGAAGGCAAGGCCGGCCGCCTCGATCCAGCCGCGCATCTGCTCGTGGCTGAAGCCGAGCCGGCGATGGGCATGATCGGCGCGCAGGAACTCGTGGTCGTGCGGCGCGAAATCGACGATCAGCAAACGGCCGCCGGGGGCGAGCGCGGAGGCCGCCTCGCGCAGCGCCCGCGCCGGATCGTCGAGATAATGCAGCACCTGATGGATCACCACCAGATCGAAGCCGGCGCCCACCGACAGCGCCGTCACGTCGCCCTGGCGGACATGGGCATTGTCGATGCCGGCGGCCGCCAGATTGGCGCGCGCGACAGAGAGCATGTCGTGGCTCATGTCGAGACCGATGGCGCGGCTGTAGCGATCGGCGAGCAGCGTCAGCATGCGGCCGGTGCCGGTGCCGACGTCCAGCATGTTGTGAATGGGCCGATCGCCGACGGCGGCGCGGATCGCCGCTTCCACATCACGCTCGGCAACGTGCAGCGTGCGCAAGCGATCCCAGCTGGCAGCGTTCCTGGCAAAATAGCGCTGCGCCTCGGCGGCATGCGCGCCCTTGATGGCATCGAGCCGGCGCCGGTCAGATTCCACGGCCGGATCGGCCGGATCGATGGCGGCAAGCAGAGTGCGCGTCAGCGCCGCCGCCGGCCCCTCGTCGACCAGCCGATAATAGGCCCAGGCGCCTTCCGGCAGCCGCTCGACGAGACCGGCCTCGGTGAGAAGCTTCAAATGGCGCGACACGCGCGGCTGGCTCTGGGCCAGCACTTCGGTGAGATCCTTGACGGTGGCCTCGCCGAGCGACAGCAAGGCCAGAAGCCGCAGCCGCGTCGGCTCGCCGGCGCTCCGCAGCACCGACACCACATCATCAAAGGAAGCCTGGGGAGACCCGGCCAAGCGAACGATAGACATAAAGATATGTTTATGTCGAACAGCAGACAGTTGCAAGAGCCATGGTAGCGGAAGCCCGTATCAAGGCACCGCCGCGCGGGACAGCCCTGACGGTCTCAAACAGCCTCCCCCCGACAAGAGGGGATGCGTCCACCTTCAGACCTTCTTCTTGCTGAAGGCCGCGAAGTATTCGTCCGCCATCTTTCGCAACGAGCGCCCGATCGCGGCGTATTCATATTCGTTGAGATTGGCGAGCGACGCCCGTCCGGACGGGTGCTGCGTGCCGAAGCCGCGCCCCGGCAAGAGTACGATGCCCGTCTCATCGGCGATCCGGAACAGAAGTTCGTTGGCCGAGAACTCCTTTTCGACCCAGGCGGCGAATTCGGCGCCGTAGAGTTTGTGCGAAATCTTCTCGAGATCGAGAAGTGTGTAGTAGTCGACCGAATTGTCGTCGTCGGGCGCATCAATGCCCAGTTCGGCGTAGAGCGCGGCCTGACGGCGGCGAATGACGTGCTTCAGCGTTGCCTTGTAGCCGCCATGCTCGTCCATCAGCGCAAACAGCGAGAACAGCACCATCTGCACCTGCTGCGGGGTCGACAGCCCGGCGGTGTGGTTCAGCGCCACCGTGCGGCTGTCGGCGACCAGACGGTCGATGAACTTCAACTTCGAGACGTCGGTGACGATCGACGCGTAGCGCCGCTCCAGCAGAGCTTTGGCATCCCCCGGCAACTTCGCCAGCGCGGCATCGAGCACGCTGTCCTGATGAAGCGCCACCGCCCCAAGCCGCCACCCCGTCGCGCCAAAATACTTGGAGTAGGAGTACACCAGGATAGTGTTCTGCGGGCAGACGGCGAACAGGGACCGGAAATCATCGGCAAAGGTCCCGTAGACGTCGTCGGTCAGGATGATCAAATCCGGCCGATCGTTCCTCACGATGTCGGCGATCTTGGTGAGGCTGCGTTCGTCGAGCTTCACCGACGGCGGATTGCTCGGGTTGATGCAGAAGAAGATCTTGATCGCCGGATCCTTCAGCTTCTCCAATTCGGCGTCCGGATACTGCCAGCCGGCCTCCGGGTCGGCATTGATCGCCACCTCGGTCAGCCCATAGGCATCGAGCTCGGGAATCTCGAGATAGGGCGTGAACACCGGCATGCCGATCGCCACCTTGTCTCCCCGCTTGACGAGCTGGTTCTCCTTCAGCGTATCGAAGATGTAGGTCATCGCGGCGGTTCCGCCCTCGACGGCGAACACGTCCACGTCCAGGGCTGAAACGCGCCCGCCGACCATTTCCTTCATCAGATAATGACGGACGATCTGCTCGCTGATGCGCAGCATGCGTGGCGGAACGGGATAATTGCAGCCGAGGATACCCTCGACCATCTCATGCAGAAAATCAGAGGCGGAAAGCCCCAGTTGGTCGCGAACAAAGCTCAGGGCGCGCCGCAGGAAGTCAACGCCTTCCTGCCCGTAGTTATCGGCGGTGAAGCGCTCGAAGCGCCCTTCGATGCCGTCGATCCGTGGCAGTCCACCGATCCCTTGCTGCATGTAGGAGAAGGAAAGTTCCGATTCCGCCACGGCGAACAGGCCGAGCCGGAAGAAGCCGCGACGAGGCAGCGTTGCCAGGAAGTTGGGATTGCCGCGCCCGGCATTCAGCATCGTCATGTCGGCCTTGCTGGAAGCCAACTTGATGAGCTCGTCCTTCAGCTCGAAAGGGCTCAGTTTGGCGAACTGGCTGTAATTGGTCATTTCAATTCCTCGGATCTGGCCAGCGCAAATCCGGCAAGAGCGGATGCGGCTTTGCGTCAGAATTTTCAAGAAGACAAAGACAGAGCGTTTCCGGCGAACAGCTTTTCACCGGCCTAGACGAACGCGACGACCAGCGGACCAAGCAGTGTCAGGAACACGTTCGCCAGCGCGTAGGTGATGGCGAAGGGTGCCGTGGGGATCGCGTTCCCAGCCTTGTCCAGGACTTCGCCAAAGGCAGGATTGGCACTGCGCGAACCGGCCAGCGCACCGGCAAACACCGCCACATTGTCGTAGCGCAGCACGTAGCGACCGACGAGCATGGTGATCAGCAGCAGCACAACGGTCACCACAACACCGATCAGGAAGATCGAAATACCGCTGTGCAGGATCGTCTGAATGGCCTGCTGTCCCGATTGAAGCCCGACCACCGCCACGAAACCGGCCAGACCGAGATCGCGCAGCAGCGTCGAGGCGGCCGTCGGCATGTTGCCCATCGTCATGTGCCGGCTGCGATACCAGCCGAAGGCCAGGCCTGAGAGCAGCGCGCCACCGCCGGCGCCCAGCGTCAGCGGGATGGAGCCTATCCGAAGGACCAGCAGCCCGATGAGCAGTCCGGCAACCAGACCGACGCCATGGAACACGAAATCGGTCTTGTCGCTGGGAACGATGGCCGGCCCGACATGGCTGGCAAGCCGCTGCAGATCCTCCTGCACGCCATGAACGGTGACGACGTCGCCCGCGTTGATGACTGTATCATTGGCAAGATCGACCTTGGCACCGCCGCGCGTGACAGCCAGCACGTAGATGCCGTGACGCAGATTGCTGCTTTCGGCGATAATCTGTCCGACCGTATGCCCCACGAACTCCTTACCGGTGATGGCGAGGTCGCGAGTCGTCACGACCAGTTCCATACCCTCGGCGCCGGGCGACTCCGGGCCCAACCTGTCTTCGAGGCCCACGACGCCCAGCCGGCGACCGACGATCAGGACAAGATCGCCGGATTGAAGTTTCAGCCCCGGCTCCACGCCGATGATCTTGCCGCCGCGCTTGATCCGCTCAATGGTGATGGTGCCGCCGGAAGCAGAAGCCTCGATGGTGGAAACCGTTTGTCCGGACGCGACTTGAATTTGGTAGACGCGGCCGACGAGATCCGGCAGGGCCGGCTCCTCCCCCGCTCCATACACATGGGCGCCCTTCAGCATTTCCGCTTCGGCTTTCACCGCGTCGTCTCGAATGCCGCGCCCCATGAACCAGGGCAGGACGTTGACGCAGACGATGATGGCGCCGAACGAGCCGAATATGTAGGTGACGGCATATCCGATCGCCACATTCGCTTGCAGCTTCTGAGCTTCGTCGGCCCCCAAGCCCAGCTTTTCAATGGCCGAGCTGGCGGTGCCGATGATCGCCGATTGCGTCAGCCCGCCGGCTGCGATACCCGCCGCAATGCCCTTGTCCAGGCCGAACAGCTTGGCGAACAAGATCACGGTCGCCAGCCCACTGATCGCCAGCACGACGGCCATGATGATCTCGCGGATGGATTGCCGCCCCAGCGAGCGCAAGAACTGCGGTCCGCTCTCGAAGCCGACGGCATAGATGAACAGCGCAAACAGAACGGCCTTGACGCCGTTGTCGATATGCACGCCGAACTGGCTTATCAGCACGGCCGCCAACAGCGAACCAGCGACGCCTCCCAGCTGAAACTTGCCGAACTTGAATTTCCCGATCCAGTAGCCGATAGCCAGCGCCAGGAAGAGAGCAGTTTCCGGCGATTGCCGGAAAATATCGGCGACGAAGGTCATGTTGCCTCGCTTATTGTTTGGATCGGCGGCGTCATTGTCTCCTGGCCCTCGGACGGCCAGGCTCCGATATTGCTGTGTTAACAATTTGAAAAGTTTATAGTTCCCGCAGTAGTAGTACCTACATCGCGGTATTAATCTTGTGATTGTCGACCGGTCAGTCGATCGACATGGTGACCAACAGTTGAATCGGTCCAGCGAGTCAGACTTGACGAGTTCGGACCGCCTGAGCGGCAGTCCCCGCGCGTAATGCCCACCGCCTCTCAACGAGCGACCGTGCCCGCCCGCGAGAACATCTGTCAGATCAGGACGGTTGCTTCAAAGTCTCACGGGTCGGCGGACGCCTGGCCTACGGGAACACTGTCCAACGATCGGCAATCAGCCCACACTTCGCGGATTTCACCCGCTGGCACCACGCGAATGTGATTGCCGCATCATGGGCCGACCAGCCCGTGACTGGCACGACCGAGGAAGTTCGATAGGGACGCCGCGAGGTACTATCTCGGGCGACGATCGGACTGCGGGTTCCCGAGGATATCGCCGTCGTCGGCTTCGACCACGCCGATCTGGCATCCTCTCCGGCCGATGAGCTCACTACCTACGAGCAGCCGCTCGAGTTGATGGTGCGCAAGGCAGCCGACATGATTTTGGGCCGGCTCGACAAGACCACCATCCATCTGCCCGGAAAGTTCGTGCCAAGGAAGTCGGCGTAAGCCGCACCTTGGGCCTTCTTGCAGGCCGGTCACCGGAATCCGGCCCGAGACAAGGACCGCCATACGCCTGCTCGGCCAGCCATATGTCCGCTGCGGACGATTGAAAGTTGGTGGGCCCGGCAGGACTCGAACCTGCAACCAGACCGTTATGAGCGGCCGGCTCTAACCATTGAGCTACAGGCCCTTCCGAACCGAAACGCAACCGATGGCCCCTTGAGCCATCGCCCGCCCCGGTTCAGGGCGCCTGTTTCTGCCATCCCCCATCAACGGAATCAAGGCGCTTCATCGGGTCAACGGCTATTCGTGGCGGAGGCGTCGAAGACCAAGCCATCCTGTGGGCGCCCGCGTTTTTCCATTGTTTCAGGAAATATTTGTATTTAGAAATCAACGAACAATCTGTGGTCGCACAATGGTTTCGCTTGATCTTTGCATAGTATCTGCCCGCCGCCCCGAACTGCTGGCTGTAACGCTGGACAGCTTTTCCCAGCGCGTCTTCTCTCGCCTGGTACCGGAACGCGTCTTTGTGAATCTGGACCCTATCTTTGGCTCGGAGGAAGACCACGCGGCCGTGCTTTCCATTGTCCGCAAGCGGTTCCCGGAAGCGACCATTTTCGAGCCGGAAACCCCAGGATTCGGCGCGGCGGTAAAACGGCTGTGGCTGGCGACAAAGGCCGATTATGTATTCCACCTCGAAGATGACTGGGTTGCGCTCCGGACTCTCGACGACGAGATCTTTCTACCTTTCAATGATGCTCGCGTGCAGCAAACCTCCTTTCATACGGCAGACCAAAACTGGGACATCAAGCAGAGAGGGCACATTCATCATAGAAGAATTTATTTCAAGCCATTCGGAATAAAACTTCCACTTTATCGTACCCTCCCGAAATTTACGACATCGCCATCCATACTGCGGGGAGACTTCGCTCGATCCGCTGCAGCGCTCATGATTCCGGAACATGACCCGGAGAAACAGTTTTATTCCTCCGTCAACATGGACTTGGAGAGAATGGCCCACCCATTTCGCAACTACATATTCTCGCCCGAGGGAATCCCGGTCATAAAGGACATCGGCAGAGAATGGCGGGAAGCCCAGGGTATCCGGAAGGTAGTCACCAACGGCACCTCGGTTTGGAGTTCCGAGGGGAATGGGCCGTCCGCCGGGAACAACGCCTGATCGCTACTGAATTCGCGCGGCTATCATCGCGGCGGTGACCTGGATCAAACTCTCGTCGTCCAGATCGAGGCGACTCTCCGCCGCAACGGACATGGACACTTGAATTACCGGCCGGCTGTCGCCAGCGGCGCAATCGCGCATATGACGGTCTACGCCATCGGCGACGATTTCTCACCATCCCTGCACGGCGCGCCATTTCTCTTCTAGCCAGCCGAGGCCAACCTTGCAGTCGTGGCTGCAGCAAATCCGTTGTTTCAATTTGTAACTTCTGTATCTATCTTGCCGCCCGTTTGAGGGTGTCCGCCTTGCCGCGGGCAGGCAGAACGGGTGGGGCGATCTTGACGAGTTCGAGCTGGAAATATCGGGAAGACATTGACGGTCTTCGCGCGCTTGCCGTCGCCATCGTCATTCTGTTTCACTTTGAATTCAGCTGGGTTCCCGGCGGCTTTGTTGGTGTCGACGTGTTTTTCGTCATCTCCGGCTTTCTCATCACCTCGCTGATCGCCCGCCAGATCGCCGAGGGCTGCTTCAGCCTGATCGACTTCTACGAACGCCGCTTCCGCCGCATCTACCCCAACCTGTTGATCGTGCTGGCTACAACGACGGCTCTTGGCATCATCACCATGGTGCCGCTGACTTATGGCCCCTTCGGCCGCAGTCTCGTGTGGGCAGCCCTATCGGGTTCCAACTTCGCCTTCATCGGCGGTAACGGCTATTTCGATCCAGACAACCTCACCAAGCCGTTGCTGCACACTTGGTCGCTCGGCGTCGAGGAGCAGTTCTACCTCGTCTTCCCCTGGCTGCTGATCTTCGCCACCAAACGCGACTATAGCGCCAAATGGCTAATCGGCGGCTTTGTCGCCCTGTCACTCGCCCTCAGCATCGGCGCAGCGATGCTCAACTGGGCGCCCTCCTACTTTCTGCTGCCGACCCGCTTCTGGGAACTGGGCACCGGCGCGCTGATCGCCATCCTGCAGTCGGGCGATCGCCTGCCGTCAACCCAACGCTCGGTTCTCGGCATCGCCGGCCTGCTGGCCATCGCCTGGGCGGCGCTGCGCCTGTCAGAATTCGATCCCTTCCCCGGCTATGTCGCGCTGGCGCCGACCCTTGGCGCGGCGGCGATCATCTGGGCCAACGGCGGTATCGTCGGCAAGCTGTTGTCGCTCCGCCCCTTCGTCTGGATCGGCCGTTTGTCCTTTGCCCTCTATCTCTGGCACTGGCCGCTGATCTCCATTGCTGCCGGCATCGGCCTGCCGCCGACCGACACCGCCACCCGCGTCGTCATCACCGCCGTGATGTCCGTCCTCTCGGTCGTCGGCTACTTCCTCTGGGAACAACCGATCCGTCAGAAGCGGCTACTTGGCCAGCGCAAACCGTTCTTCGCAGCGCTCGCCCTGTTCACGCTGGCTCTTGTCGGCGCAGGCATTCTCATCTTCGAAACACGAGGCCTGCCACAAAGATTGCCGGCGGACCTCATCGCCATGGATGAAGCCGTAAAGAGGGATTCCTATCTAATCTCACAGAGATGCCCTGAAATGGGAATGGAATCCTCATGCCCACTTGGGGATGAAACATCAGACAAGATCTCTTTCGTTATTATTGGAGACTCGCACTCTCACGCGATTGCGGCCGAAATCGGAGACATTGCCAAAGCTTACCATTTGCGCGGCCTCTATCTTGGGAGAGGGGGATGTCCTCCGCTAGCCAATATTACTCGAGACCCAGACTCTCCGTGTCCACTGCGGTACGAGTCTGCTTTACGAAAAATACAAGAGAATAACCCTAAGCTGGTAATATCAATACTACAGTGGGCCTCTCTTGTAGGAGGGCCAGACGGTGAATACAAGACGCTACTATTTGATCACAATAAAGAAGTAAGCGACGCAGAAAGAATACCCGTAATTAAATCAGCCCTCGAGAAGACAATTGAAGATATTGGAGACAGGCAGATTGTCACTTCGATAACAATTCCGGAATATAGTGGAAAAGCTCCGGTTATTTGGAAAGCTTGGTCTGAACGATTTGGGCTACCAAGTTCGTTAGTCGAGCTAACCTACGATCAGTTCATAAGCCAGCAGCGTTATGTCTTAGAGATCCTCAATGAGGCATCCGCTAAGCATAAAAATTTTAAATCGGTAAATCCAGGGAGAATACTCTGCCCAGAAGGAGCATGCATAAGAATAAAAGGAAGCACATTATTGTACCAAAACAATACGCACCTTTCGCATTCGGGAGCCTTGCTTGTCGCGCCTTTGTTTGAACCTTATTTGGCTGCACTTACGTTAATAGATAAGAATCCGTGAACATCACAATCAATAACCGGATTATTCAAGATCAAAGCTCTTCATCCAGGTGCAGGTACGGAAAAGCTCGTCTGAGCGTTCCCAGAAAATGCGGCACAATCCGCCGCACGACGATCTTCGCCAACTGCGACGATCTGCACCTAAGCCCTGCAGCGCGCCACGTCTCTTCTCGCCAGCCGGCGTCAAATCCCCGCAGATGCGTACTGTGGGAATTCCGCGGTTTCAATTTTTGAACTGCGTATCCAAGGTGCCGCCCGTTTGAAGGGTGCTCGCCTAGCCACGGGCCGGTAGGGCGGATGGGCTGATCTTGGCAAGTTCCAACTGGAAGTATACGGAAGGCATTGATGGTCTTGGCGCGCTTGCCGTCGCCATCGAACCACCGATAAGATGTCCGAGGGCCGTTCAAACAAACCAGACCAGCTCAATTTTCGTAAGGCGAAGTTCCTTGATCGCCTTGGTTCCGGCAAGCCCCGCCATTGCCACTAAAAAGTCGGGCTCAGCTAGGCACCTCTTTGTAATCGCAATCTAAATAGAGCAGGTGCGCCATGCTGTTCAAATTTAAGAATCCGAAATACAAATCCACAATCCCCCCTCAAAGCTTGCTGCAGAACATCAAAGAAAACGGCTCGTTTGATAAATCAATAACGTTAGTCACTTTTGGTGGTGGACTAAAAAAATATAGAAACGCGGCACGTTCCCTTGCCAACGACGCCTGTAAATGTGGCTTCTTCAAAGAAGTACTTCTATATAGCGATCTTCTATACCCTCCAAAATACCTCCACAAAAATGTCATAAACAGAATTCCAAACTGGTCCAATGAAGATTTTGAGTTCATTAGAAACAACAAGCCCGGATTCGGATTTTGGCTATGGAAGCCAATTATTATAAATTCTGTTTTGACTTCAATGAGGGAGGGTGATTTTGCCGTTTATTTGGATGGCGGCTGCGAAATATCGCCACTTGGTATTGAGCGTCTCCATCAATACATTGACATATGCAACGAGAGTGGCGGACTTTTCTTCCAATTGGAGCACAGCGAAGAGCGGTTTACGAAGAACGAATTATTCGAATATTTAAAAACACCAAAAGAACAGAGAATATCCCCACAAATTCAAGCAACCATTTTTGTAATTAAAAACTGCCAGGAAACTCGGGCCCTGGCAGAAAAATGGCTCGCGCTTTCGCGTCTGGATTCAATGCGACTTTTAACGAACGAAAGATCATCGCTCAAACAAAGCCATCAGTTCATCGACCACAGACACGATCAGTCAATTCTCTCACTAACCGTAAAGCAATCGAATTTTTCTGTAATTCCAGCAGAAGATAACTTTGATTCAAGACTTTACGACATCATAAATTCATGGATTTTTCTAATTCCATTCCACTCACGGCGTGCCAAAAAATTTAGAAAAACATTCATAATGGCAAAACTTTCTACGGAAAAACAATGCAAAGCCAGCCTTTTAGGCTCATGGCCCTTCCGTTTACAGTTTGCCTTTCAATCGATAATTCGACGCAAGCTAAATTTTGGAGGAATTCTGGCGGGGCGAGAATATCAGACCGAAGCTCCCAAACGGGAAGTGAAACAAAGCCGAGCTGACGTACAGTGACCGTAAGTGACAATTGGCGGAACCGGTATGAAAGCGCTGCATTTTCGCCCGCCGCTCTCGCAAGAGAAATGTCTCAAACAGAATAGCAAGCAGAGTCGCTTCGCCCCCGCAGCCGCCATTCGCTTCCCCTCGAAGATTGAACACACGTTCTATAGGAACCGGCCGAGCAACGAAAAACTATGTCCAACATCGTCGTAAAAAGCGGCACAGCCCGAAACCCGGCGATCCTCGCTATCAGCGACAATCTCCCATCGCTTTTGCACGGCGCGCCATTTTTCACCGGCTTTCGGCGCAACGCGTTGCATCTTGTCACGGCAGCGGGCCGGCAGTGCCGGCAGGGTCACGCCGGCATTCTGGCGGCCGATCTCAGTTGACGCTTCCGTGAGGCGCTGATCGAGAGTGCCGCAGCCATTCAAGATCGCCGTCAGTGACGCGGCAACCATCATCGCCGGTATCAGCGGCCACGGCCGCCTCATATTGCTTCCACGCATCGTCCGCTTCCCTGTTTGCCGCCTCGGCACGCACTCGATCGCTCGCGGCGGCCGCTTCCGCCACTTTGAACTGACGGCGCATTTCCTCGATCTGTCCTTGCAACGCCAGCTTCTCGGACGCCGTGACGAACCCCTCGCGCGCCGCCGAGGCGACGGCCGGGTCATGCACCAGCCAGACATAGAGGCTCATCAGCGCGGCCGTCAGCAGAGTGCCGGCCACGACGCCGGCAATGGCGGCGGCCGTCGTCCCGATCTTGTCGAGCAAGCCGAACATCACAGCACCCCCGAGGCGCAGAGTTCGCCTTCGCCGATGCGCGTTGCGTCGCCCATACCGCGCCGCCGGGCGAGGCCGACCACCATGCGCCCACCGGCCCGGTTGAAGGCCGTGGCGGCGACACAGCTTTCCTGCCAATGCCCCGCCCGGCCGAGCCGGGCCGCTGTCGAGTCGCAGGCGGCGTTGGCGCCGATGTTCCAGGCGAGCGAGTTCATCATCGCCCGCCAGCTCACCGGCGCGGCATTCCAGTTGGGAATGCAGGCCACGAGCTTGGCGCGATAAACGTTGGTCAGCTTAGCCGAAAGGCGCCGGTCGCAGCCGACGGGTGTTTCCGTCATGCCGGGTTTCACATTCGTCGTATCGCCGTCGCAAATGGTCCAGACCGGCGGCTGGGCGATGCTGTCGAGATAGGCGCTGAGCGACCGGCCTTCCCAGGGCTTGACCAGCACCTCGACGGCCAGCGCCACGTCGTCAGGCACCGGCACGGCACCGGGCATCAGCGCCACCGTGCCGCCGGCACCGGCCGCGACAACGACAGCGGCGATCGCCGCGCGGGCGCGCCGGGTCGGCGAGAGCTTAATCGTCGCCATCGTGCAAGGCCTCCTGAAGGATGTAGCGGGCAATGAAGGCGGCAAACACCACGCCGAAGACAACGAACGGGAAGACCGCGGGGGCGATCAGCTCTGTGCCGGAGAGATAGGGCAGCACCGCCTCGGCGGCGGTGAGCAAGCCGCTAGCGATCAGGATGTGGGAGGTCCAGGAATGTCTCAGCACGCGGCGGGCGTTGGGGATGAGCCTCGGTCGCTTCATGGCGCAAACTCCAGCGAGAATGGCTGGAGACTAGACGGGGATGGTTTCCGCCGTTGCGCTCAGCCGATCCTGAGCCAGTGGCGCACCAGCACCGACGCCTGATCGGAAAACCAGGTCAGGGCCGCGCCGACGCTGACACCACCGAGGGCGAGGAAGCCAACGATGGTGAGGCCGGTCTTCTTCATGTCCTGCCAGTCATCAACGGCCGGCAGGACGGTTTCCGCCTGTGTTTGAGCGAGAGTCTCGACCAGCTGCCGGCTGAGCGCCAGTTCGGTCTTCACGTCGGCCAATCCCTGTGCCTGTTCATCGAGCCGGCGATGCACGGCCGCGCGGTTGTCGCGGGCGGCCGTCTTCTCGTCGGCGAAATCGCGCAGCAAGTGCTCAACGCTGGCGCCGAGCTCGCCGAGCTTGACGAGGATCTCTCCGGTGGGATCGGTATCGCGAAACAACGGCTTGGTCATGCCCTCAACCTTGTGGGGCCGGCCAGCCGGCGGCGATGTCGATGGCATCGAGTGCGGCAGCGTTTTCGGCGGCAAGCGCCGCGTCCTTCAGGTCGCGCCGGTGCTGCACGATAGCGGCATAATAGTCGCCGACCGAGGCAGCCAGGGCAAGACCGTCGGCCGGCGTGGCCAGCGGGATGCGAAGGTTCTCGATGGTGATCCAGCCGCGCGCATAGCTGTCGGGCCAAGACACAGCGCCGGAAGCAGCGGCGGTGGCGGTCGCCGCCATAGCCGTGAGATCAGCTCGACTGCCGTCATCGAGGGCAATGTGAAGACCGGAGGGTAACGACGCGCCGGCGGAAAATAGAATATTAGCAAATGCGGTTATGCTGGCGAGCTTGGCCTTGCGGAGATCTTCAAATGAAGACGCCGGTTCGGCAGGGGCGGACCAACTCACGCCATCGAATATCCACCCGATCTGAACATCGGCAGGACCGTCAACCACGTTAAACTCAGCGAGTTTCGCATCATCCTCCAGCATGACTGTGTTAACCACCACGCCGGCTTCAACGACATAAGCTTGCTTCATGATCAGAACTCCAGCAAGAGAAGGCATCCTGGCGTGCCCGCACCGCCAGTACCCGAGCCACCGAGGCCCGCTGCTGCGCCGCCACCAGCGCCGTAACCGCACCCAGGGATGCCGTTTTTGGATATGGAGCCATTCCAGTTACTAACTCTAGCGCCTCCGCCGCCGGCACCGAGGCCAAAAGGCCCATTGCCGCCGTTCGGGCCGGTGGAAAGCACTACCGGATTGCCGCCAGTAACCGTCCCGTCCCCACAGGGGGCACCCGACAAATTGATAAGGCCATTGGTTGCCACCCCACCATTACCCTGGGCGCTGTACGTGGTGGCTCCGACTGCAAAGCTGGAATTACCCCCGACACCGCCGATTATCGCCGTATACTGTGTGCCGTCAGAGACCGTAGCAAAGAACATGCACCCAGCCCCACCGGGAGCCCCGGCACCATAGGAAGCTCCGCTGCTGTTACCACCGGAGTTTGCTCCACCAACTAAAAAGCCGAGCCACTTAGTGCAGCCTGGGGCCGGCTGGACATTACCTGAGGCCGTAATGAAGCGAACGTTCTTCAAGCGACCAAGTACTGCCGTCAGGTCGAGCGCGAGCAGCCGATCGGCCGAGAGATCACCCTCAGCCGGCGTGGCGTCGCTGCCTGCTACGCCATTGAGCGACAAGCCTGCACCAACCTTCAACCTGCGCCCTGTCGGCACATACCCCCCGAGCATGGTGGTGATCTGCGCGGTGGTCGAATAGGAGGCCGGGTTCCAGATCTTGGCCGCTTCAGCACTTGCCGCCGCTTCGGCAGCCTTGCTGGTGGCCACTCCGGCCGCCGCCGTTGCGGTGCTGGCATTGCCCTCCGCCGCCACCACGGAGCCAGAGATGCCAGCCACCGTCTTGATGTCCTGGGCGATCGGTACCAGAGCCTGCATCTGCGGCTGGATGTCCGACAGCGAAAGCACCGAACTGGTGAGTTGATCCACCGACACCGACGACGTCACCGGCAGTACCACGGCGCGCGCCACCTGCTCTTTGAGCTGCAGCGACATCTGCGTCTGCAGATCGATCGCCCGCTCGATGGTCTCGGCGAAATAGGCACCCTGGTTTTCGAGGTCAATGTTCTGGGTGAACGGCACGTTGAGGATCAGCGTCACCCGATAGCCCGAGGCATAGGCGACGGCCATGTCGACGGCCCCGCCGCCGCTCTGGCCGACGCCGGCCACAGTGTAGTCGGTTCCGAGTGACAGCGTCGTCTCGGTGCCCTGGGGATCAGTCAGGATGACGCGGATGTGTGCCGCATCGTAGATCCGGAAGCCAAAGGGAAAATGTGTCGTCGCCCCGTTGCAGGCATAGGGGCCGGAGCGGTTCGCTTCGCTAGCAATAGTCATCGGCGGGCCTCGCTGTTTTGCAAGACCGTAAGGGCAGAAGGATTATTTCGTGACGCGACGGCCCCCGCCAGCGCCACACTCCCCTTCGCCAAAGCCCCGCGTTGGCAGAGCCGCTCAGGATGGTACTATTTAACGGCAGCCCTGGGCGCTTTTTTTACACCTGAGAGAACGTTTAGGGTCACCGCTGCCTTGGCACCGCCGGCGTCAGCCCGGCCAGCCGGCCGCAATGTCGATCGCTTCGAACGCTGCGGCATCCTCGGCTGCGAGAGTCGCGTCCTTCAGGTCGCACCGGAGCGGACGATGGCGTCTGCCATGACATCAATTCGATGCGCGTAGCCCGTCACTCCCACAGAACAGTTGCGGTGCCCGAATCGAACGTGTCCGTGCCGTTTGCCGGGGTAAGGCGTAAACGATCAAGTACACCCCCGAGTGTCTTGTCTCCGCCCGCCACGAACCCGTAGTAAATGCCCGCACTGTTGTCGAGACCACCAGCCAGGCTGGCGACCCAACGATTGCCGCCGACGTTGATCAAGGTAATGACCGAAGATGAGACGACGGCTGCCCCGCCCGTCCAGCCAGCGAAAAAACCAGCCGTGCTGCTCATGGACGAACCACCGGACCCAGTGGTCGAAATAGAAGTGTACGCGGCATATCCGGTGTTCTCAATGCCGGCAGATTTACCCAGTTGCAACAGCACATGGGAAGCGCCAGTCGTGCTGAGACTGGCCAAAGCTATAGTAATGCGCTTCGCAACTGACGGGATGCCCGTAAAATCTACAACGGTTCCGCTCAGTGCGACCGCAGTCTGCCCCTTGATCAGGCCAGTAAGCTGGCTTCCATCAACTGCTGGCAACTTCGCGTTGCCATCTAGGGCAACAAGATTGTTCGCAAGTACGCCAACGACACGACGACCAAGAGTGACCAGGTTTGTAGCGAAAGTCATCCGGTATCACTCCCAGAATAGATTGGCGGTGCCGCCAGTGAATGTATCGCCTGTGTCTGTCTTTATCCGAATCCGATCGAGAACGCCCGGAAGGGTGATGACGGCCGTCACCCAACCAATACGGGTTCCATCGGAACACTGGCCCACAACCTTCCATGTATCGCTCGTAATGTTTACGAACGTCAGCAGAGAATTAGATTGATTTACATTCCCACCGCCGCCCACAGGCAGAATGATGCCGCTACTAAGTGCAACTGTCCCGTAGGCGGTTGACAGCATAGCACCCTGAGCGCCGACATAGCCGGTGGTGACTATTCCTGAATTGGCGCCGACCTGAATCAGCAAACTTGCTGAGGAGGAACTTCTTGATACATTTGTCAAATCCAGCGTTATACGTTTCGCCGCTGACGGAACCGCAAGGAAATCTTTTATCGCCACTCCAGAAAGCGCCGAGCTTCCAAGCGGGCGAAATAATCCAGTAAGCTGCGAACCGTCGAGCGGAGGGATTTTCCCCGCCGCATCGAGCTTGAGAAGCTGATTGGCTCCAGCACCGGCGTCCTCCACAGCCGCGCTGCCGAGCCCGAGGTTAGCCCTTGCCGCCGTCTTGTTCGGCAGATCGGAAAGGTTGTTCGACAGCGCCACAGAGTTGGAGACTGCGAAGGCGGTAAAAACGTGAACCTCGACGACATCGCCGGCACTCGCCGCGTTCGCCAGCGTTAACGTCGTGGCTGTCAGCGCGTAGTCGGCGCCACCGAGGGGGTATTTCGCCCCGTTGTGGTAGACGTTCGCCAGGGCCGGAACGATCGTCTGACCTAGTGAAAACACCGTCTGCCCAGCCGTCGCGGTGAACAGGATAGGGATATAGGCTTGCCCGCCGAAAAGCGCGGCTTGCTCGGCTGATGCCGCCGCCGCATTGGCGCTGGTCGTCGCCGCCGCCGCCTGCGCAGCGGCAAGCGCCACCTTGTTGGCCGCGTCCAGAGCGGCAGCCTTGGCCTCGTCCCGATATCCCTTGACGGCCGATGCGTTACCGGCAACGTCGTTAAGGGTGATGGGATCGATGGTCGCCCCCTCGCTGTAATTGGCGGGCGCGAGGTATGCCCGCTTGACCATCTCCAAAAGCTGGAGCGTCCGTTGTGTGACAAGGTCGAGGCCGCGCTCGATGACTTCCGCGAAAAATGCGCCCTGGTTTTCGAGGTCGATGTCCTGAACGAAAGGCACATTCAGAAGCACGGTGATCGATGCACCGGCGGAGTACGCGGCCGTCGTCACCACCGAACCGCCGGCGTCCCCGCCAACCCCAGCCACCGTATAGTCGGTCCCGAGCGACAACGTTCTGTCGACGCCTAACGCATCGGTCAGGATCACCCTGACATGCCGCGGATCATAGACCTTGAAGCCGAACGAGAAGCTTGTCGTCGCCCCGTTGCAGGCATAGGGGCCGGAGCGGTTCACTTCGCTCGCAATGGTCATCGGCGGACCTCACAAAAGCATCGTACGGAAAGGAAGCCGGTTTCCGCAGACTCGATGCGGCAACAGGAAAGTCGAATCTCGCCAGACCCTAACCCGCCGAGGTTTGTTTCATCCCGCCCCGAACACATGATCAATCGCCGTGGACGGCGGCGCGTCGATCAGGAGCGCGGCGGCCATCATGGCCGAGCGCACGACCTTGGCGTCGCCGGCGCCCTTTGCCGGTTCGGCCAGTGGGGCCCACATGGCTGCCCTGGCCGCGCCATCGCCCAACACCGGCGTGGCGTCGCGGATTTCCGGTGCCGAGTCGATCAGGCTGAGGCCGCCGTCACCACCCTGCCCCTCGCCCCGCGCCGCCGCTTGCACCACCTTTGCACGGGCGAACAGCAGAGCGGCGCCGAGGGCGCGCGTCAGATCGCCGGCCGCCCCCGCCGCGTCGGGATGGGCGTGGAAGAAGGCTGCGACCATCGTCTTCACCGCCTCGGCCTTGCCGTTCGGCGCTGCGCCCGCCCGCCGCAACCAGCCGTCGCCCTCGGCCACCGCCTTGGCCTCGTTGCCGAACCGGGCGAGCCCCTCGCCGTAGCCGGCGAGCCACACGGGCATGTCGACGAAATGCCAGCGGATGCGCCGGATCAGCCAGGCCGCGAGATCTTCCTTCCCCGCCTCGCCCCGTTTGGCCGCCGCCGCCCGCCGCCCGGCCATCAAGGCGGAACGCTCGACGATCCGGTCATCGACACCGGGGCAGAACGTACCGCTGACGCCGGCCGCAAACCCAGCCTTGCCCACCGCTTTCATCGCCTCGGGCAATCCCGCCGCCTCGATCAGCGCCACCGCCATATCCTGCGCCAGCTGCCGGGCCGCCGGTTCGCCCCCTTTGGCCGATGCCATGCGCATCAGAAATTCCGCCGGCCCGAGATCGCCGGCCGCCACGCCGTCGAGCCAGGCCGCCAGCGTTTCGAGATCGTCCTTCCGGCCGTTGACGGTGAAAGCGTCACCCAGCTCCAGCTCCCTCAACAGCCGCCCAGCATTGGTCACCGGCTCGGACAGCATGAGATCATGCAGCAGCCGATCGACGGTAGCATGCAGCAGCGTGAGATCGAGCCCGACGCTCCCCTCCGCCTCACCGCCCCTAGTCATCGCCTTGGCGAACCGGCCGGACCGCACGTCGCCGGCAAGGTCGCCCTGGACGACCAGCGGATAGAAGCCGCCCTTCAGCGCCACGCCGCCCACGCTCACCGGCCGCGCCGCGGCCCACTTGGGTGTTCCACCGGTCGCCCGCCGCTCGCGCGCGACGATCTCGTCCCGGAAGCTCTCGAGAAAATCCCACACCGCCTGAATGAACCGCGTATCCCGCCCATCGAGCGCCGCGAGGATCTGTGCCACCATCTCCGGAGCAAGGCCCGCCTGCCCGGTCAGCCCGGCATAACCGGCCTCGTTGCCGGCATTGAGCGCGATGGCGATCATCTCCCAGCGCGACAGCGACCGCCCCAGCACCGGCAGGAACCGGCGCACCGCCATCGCCCGCCGCTCGCGCGCGTCATAGGGCGCATAGAGCGCCGCGATTTCCTGCGCCGCCCGCTGTCGACGCGCCTTCAGCGCCGCGACGGCGGCATCGATGGGCGCCTTCAGGGCCATGAAAGCCGCCCCCTCGGCGCGGCCATCGATCTCCCGCAACACCTCGCCGGCGGCACGACCGAGATCGACCGAACGCTTCCCCACCCCGCCCTTCGCTCGCGCCAAAGCGGCGGCGATGCCCTTGGCAGCGGCGCCGAGGCCCTGCCGGCCGCGCTCGTCCACCAGCGCATCGTTGCGGCCCATGGCGTGTTCGATATTCTCGAGGCTGGCCACCACCGCCTTCAGCGTGCCGATCGGCAGCTCGCGATAGGGCTTGCCCTGGCCATCGGCCAGCACGGCATCGGTGAGCGCCAGTTCGTTTTCGCGGCCGGCCGCCGTCATCGCCCTCACGAAGGTGGCCACCGCGTCGCGCGGCGCCAGCTCGCCGGGCCGGCGGAACTGGTAGCGGTCGAGAATGGCATCGATGGCCGGCCAGCCGTCAACGCCGGTCGTCACCTCCGGCCGCTCGGGATGGTCAAGCCGGCGCACCATCTCCTCCGCCGCCTGGAGATCGTCGGCAATCCGCCGCGCCTCGGCATAGAGCGCCACGTTGAGAAGCTGCCGCCGCCGGGCATCGTAGATCTTCTTGGCCCTCTCCTCGCCCTCGTGCGAAGCGGAGAGCCTTGCCACCTCCTCGCCGGCCCGCTGCTCGGCCACCAGGTGGTGGCGGGCATCGATGGCATCGCGCACCGGCGTGTCGACCAGCGCGTCGCGGGCAAATTCCGCCGCCCCCTCGGCGGTGACGGGCTGCGCCTCGCCGGCCGCGCCAGCCAGCGCCTTCAGCTCGGCGGCCAGCCATTCGGCCATGCGGCTCCCGTGAATGGCGGCCAGCGCCTTCTCCGGCAATGTGCCGTCAACCAGCGGATCGTCCCGCCGCTCCACCATCAGCCGCTTGGCCTCGGCTGCAATGGTCGCCTCGCGCTTCGGCACCAGGGCCATCGCCTGGATCATCTCGTCGCCGCTCGAAAAGCCGAACAGCCCGGCCGCCTCGTCTGGGTCGACGCCGCCCGTGGCGGCATAAACGGTGAACCGCCCACGCGGCAGCGCGGCCAGCACCGCCTCACCGTAGCGCTCGACCAGAATGGGCCGCGACAGCCTGAGCGTCGGCAGCGCTGGCGCTTCATCACCCAACCAACGGCGGTTGGTCAGCCACTCCGTCGCCCGATAGACCGGCAGCGCATTGATCCGCCCTTCCGCCTCGCGCGTCGCAGCCGCCAGTTCCTCGCGATAGCCTTTCTCCCGCGCCTCACGCACTGGCCGCATGATCTCCCGCGTCAGTCGTTCTTCGGCCTCAGCTTCCGCCGCCGTCCGCTTTTCGGGGAGCTCCGGCGACACCGGCCCGACATCGCCGGCCGCCTGGCGCGCCCCGGCCAACGCCAGTTCGCTGGCGAGCAGCCGATCGAACACGTCGCCCACCTCGGGGCTGACAGCCACCCCGAGCCGCCGCTCCGTAAGATAAAGCCCGATCAGCCAAGTCCGGAAATGGCGAAACGCCTCACGCGGTTCGGCCGGCAAAGCCGCGCCCCTCAGGAGATAGTCCTCGAAGGCGCGGGCGAACCGTTCCTCGCCATCACCGGCCTGGCCCAACCAGCGGGAAAGAGCTGCCTTGTCTTGAGAGGCGGGGGGTTCGCCCCGCCGCGCCATGGCGTCCAGTTGAGTGAGATAAGTGTGCGCGGCTTCCCGCAAGACGAGAGGAAGAGCAGCGGCCGAGAATAATTGTTTCGTAGCCTTATCGTCATCGGCGGCTGAGGGAGTACCCCTCGTTTCGCCAGCTTCCGCTGCGTGATCGTTCAAATCACTGGGGCGCGCTTGCATCACCTCTGACGCACCTTCACCATTCTCAGGGAGGCCTTTTCCCAGTTTTCCTGCGGGGAGAACAGCGTCTTGCCTAGCAACATTTGGGGAAACCATTCTTATTCTCCGACCAGGAAGTATTCCGAGAAATCGAGTCCAATCACTCGCCGGGCCTTGGGCTCGTTGACCCATGGCACGGGTTCGCCGCCCGCCGCGCAGGTTCCTTGGACCACGCCTAAGGCGCAGCGGAAGTGGTGGACCTATCTTCGGGAGAGTCAGCGCCTGTTCGCCCAGCTTGCTCTTTTCGAAGTCGATCGATCAAAGCTCTGCCTTCTGCAAACGACGTTTCCCCTGGCTTGAACGTCGCGTGCTGAAGCGCAACATCGCTCAGCTTCGTTCCCACAATATCCGCCATGAAGGTACCCAAGGTCGTCCTGACATAGCCCCCAGACTTAACGGCAGCCTCGAACTCATTCGTAGTTATTCTCAAGCTCTTGGCAAAATCTTCGGCACTAATGCCAGCCTTCCGAAGAGAATCCACAATTGTGTCGGCCTTGAAATAAACGTTCTCAACTTCGGTTCCGAACGCTGTTTTATCGACGACATAGCGTATCTTCTCAGTCTCCCGCAGTTGGGGCAATTTCGGCTCTACGATAGCCGCCAGATCCTCCAGTCTCTCTTTCAAACCGGTGGCTCGCTGAGCCGCAGCAATGGCGTTTTGGGGATCAAGAGGGGCATAATGCGGCTTGGAACCGACGGTGGCTTTTTCGAATAGCGATCCCCCGGTTATCTTCAGCCCTGAAAGCAGTGCGCTGGTGGCTGCTGCGACACCCACGTCGTCGAACAAGTCGCGGTTCTTGTCGTAGTTCCACTTCACGATAGCGTTTTGGCCGACCTGCTGCCCTACTTGCAGGGCGACATCGACGCTTGGCTGAATAACCAAGCGCTCGGTAATACCGCCTGCGAGCTTTCCAAGCCCCGGAATCTTCATTAGTAGATTGCCCAAAGGTGCGTTCGTAAGAGCAGCAACTACCAGCGTCTCACGCTTCACCTTTGCCAAGGTCTGCGGATCTAATTTAAGCTTCCGCCCCTGCTCATCGGCGGTCCCAACCGCATCCGCTGTTAAGAATGCCCATCCCGCTCCGTGTACGATCTGCTCAAGCCCCAACGCGACAATCAGAGGTCCGGCCATCTCACCAACCTTACGACCGAATATGTTCTCCCGTCCGGGTGCGGCCGGGAGAACCTTCTTGCCAAAATTGTCCACAGCCTCACCGTTGTCCGTCATGATTTTCCCGACGACCGAGGGGGAAATCATGGCTCGCACTTGCTCAGGGTCGGCACCTTCAAGCATCGCATTGAAGCCACCTATGAGGTAATTGTAGTTTTCGTCGTTCAGGACCCGTTGGTGGATAGCCTCTATCTCAGCTTGGCTCTTGCCTCTCATTCCGAGGATGTCATTGACGAGAGACTTGTGTTCTGGCGTCTCCGAATCCAGACCGATATGTCCCATTAGCTTAATGAACCTTCCACCGGCAGCTATCACACTGCCGGGAAGCGCTTTTGCCAATTCTATAAGGTTATCGGAAAGCCATTGCCTTTCTAAAGCTGTTCTAGCCCAGATTTCGTCTTTTTCACCGCTGAGAAATTGTTTCAACACATCATCAGCAAGTAGCGGGTCGATAGCGTTCTGTTCGTAGATCTTTCGACGAATGGCTTCAATTTCTTCCGGGCTTTTTCCCTTGGAGCTGACTATGCTGTCGGTGAGATCAGCAAGCTCCTTGTCGGTGGTTGCCATCAGTAAATTTTTGGCATCCTCCGGCCCATAGGTCGGGTTATCTCCACGGACCCATTCGAGCATCTGCAGGCCTAGCTCAGGAGGAAGATCCTGCTGAGCCTTGATCCGCTCTGCTAGGGCTTTTGCCTGCTCCTCTGTGAGGCTCGCAGCATTAGCAATCTCGTCTGAAAGAATTTCTCGCCCAGATGGTGGTATATAAGTCAGCTTCGCCAGTGCTTGACCTTCTGAAAGGCTGCCATTGGCCACGCCATCGATAACGCTGAGCGCTAGTTCTTGAGAGATGTATGGTTGCCGGACGATTAGGTCTTTGAATGCTTTCAAAAGCTGAGGGTCGGGGTTTTCTCCAATTTTAGCGATGCCAAGTGCAATTGAGGCGCGCGTCGACGGGGCCTCAGGCAGATCTATCTGCGTCTTAAATTCCGGCCCCAATGGCATTGCTGAGCTAAAAGGCAAGGTTTGACCAAAGGCCGGAGCATCTTCCGACCGCCCCCCAGTACCGACCGCTGATAGTTCGGCTGGGCCTTTTGGGGTGGGCTGCGCTGAGACGGCAACCGACGAGGGGGAGCTTGTCGTATTACCGTTTGGCAAACCGGCACCAGGCTCAGGCACAACCTCGACATTTATCAGCTTCTCGCCGGGCCGCAGCCCACTGCCGAGTTTTTCATCGTCGTCGCCTGCCTTTGAGGAAAGCGCCTGCCCAGAGCTCGCAGGGGAAGAAGCGGGTTGTGCCCCGCCAAACGCCGGACCAGCCACGGGATCGCCACGTGTCGATGATGCCGCATCACTCGGTTCAGACGCGACCCCGTCCAGCCAGATCACCTTCTCGCCGGGCCGAAGCCCATTGTTGTTGCTTTGGTCGCCAGATGGTGCCGAGTTGCCATTGCTTTGCTGGTCGGACTGCTGTCGGATGGCAGCCGCATCCGCCGTAAGATCCCCGCTCGGTCGCGCGTTAGTGCGAGGGACGGGGAGAGAATCGGCCCAGCCGCCGTTCAGCATCGTTCCGTCTTGGACCGCCTCAGGCATTTCGCTGGGTTTGTCCCATACAGAAGGGACAGTCTTTCGTTCGGGGCTATCTTGCGGACGGACGTCCGCGAACTCATCCGCAAGCTCCGGGTTCGGGATTGGAGGCGAGTTCAGCCATCCTCCCGCCCACGGCGTCCCGTCCGGAATAGTCTTGGAAGCCGCGACGAGATTGCCGGTGGCCTGCTCCACGGACGCCAGATGGTTGTACTGGTCCTTAGGGAGCGGGGTATCCTTGGGGTCGCTTGCGATCGCCAAGGTAATGGGCGAGCCGGCCCGAATCCCATCCGCCCAGGCATAGTCGGCGGCCTCGCGGAACAATTCGTGATTGGCCTTGACCATGTCCTCCGGCGCCGGCTTGCTCCCGGTCCGTTCGGCCGCAAGGTCGGAGAGCTGCGCATCGCTGGAGGACGAACCGGCGGCGTCTTTCACCCGGTTTGCGGCCTGGAATGTCTTGCGCTTTTCGTCTCGCTGCCGCTGCTCATCCTTGTAGGCAATGTAGTTGTCAGGGCTGTCGGGGCTGTTGTCAGGGGTGCGCAAAGGCCTATCTCCCGAAAAGGATCAGGCCTGACGCTAAGTCCTGAGGGTTTCCATGGTGATCGGTTGCGGCGGTCCATCCCCCCACAGCATCAGCTGAGCCACTGGAACTCCGACCGGTCACCTCCTCAGTATTCACCACGACTCTAGAAAAGATTGCGGCCGATTGCCGACTCGCGCCCAGGTGGGGCATATATAGGAACGTAAGAGGAACAGGATAAAGGATCCGCGCAAGGTCGAGCGGATTTGCCAGACCTTCAAGGCGCAGCGAAGGGCAGCAAAGGATTGAAGCAGAGTCATATGAACTGGCGACGCAGATTCATGACGCCTTTCGGCCGAAAAGCTCCGAACAAAAGGACAAACCGAAGTGAAAGACTATAGCCCCGCGCAGATAAAGACGGGTTTCAGAATAAGCCTCGCGCTCCTGTTTATCATTTCACTCGTCGGCAACCTCGTGATTAAGCTCCATAGAGGCGATCAGCTGGGCTACCTTCCAGGAGCCCATGGACGATGGGTCGGACAGCTTCTGGGTGAGGCGTTAGCCTCGTTCATAGCTGCGCTGATCTTCTTCGGCATCGTCAGGATGGTGCGGAAGACCAAGACACCCACAGCGGGGCTGGTAACGGGTATCGTCATCACTCTGATCTGGTGTGCAATGCTCTACCATGAGGCCAGCCTGGAACTGTCGGGCGCCCTGCCCTCCTAAACGAACTGCGACTGCCTGAACGCCGCATATTCCCGCGCCACCTCGCCATCCGTCGGCTTGCGGTCGAGCTCCATGGCGAGCTGCTGTGTAATACTCGTGCGCAGATCCGGTGAGATGTCGGAGAGCTTGACGTTCGGCTTGGGGCGCCTCGGCCCCAGTTGCGGCAGGTAATAGGGCATGACGAACCGGTCGACCGACTTGTAGATGTCGGATGGGGTCGGCCGGGCCTTGGGGTTGGCCGCCCTGAAGTCGGCGAGGCCGGTATAGACGGCGTTCTGCGCCTGGGCCAGCAACTGGCGCTGGTCGGCGGTTTCCTCGCCGCTGGGCGGCAGCGCACCGGCGTTTACCAGCCGCGTCCTCGCCATGTCGAAGGCATCTTTCAGCTCGGCGCCCTCATCGCGCGCCTTGCGGCTGTCCTGGCCGATGGTCGACTGGGTCTCGGCCAGCGCCTTGAGGTCGGATTTTCCCAGGCGGTCACGATAGTCGTTGAGATTCAGCCGCGAGAAATCCTCCGGCCGCACGGCGGCGAACAGGCGCATGTCGCGCAACAGCACATCGTCGCTGACGATGGGAGCGAACTGTGCCTTGCTGACATAGTTGCGCGCCACCGTCATGGAGCTGCTGCCGGCCGCCTGCCGGATGGTGTAGGGCAGCGCGTCGGGCACCGCACCGGCCTCCACCTGCCGCCAAAGCTCGGCCTTGGCCGCCTGTTGCTGCTGCTGCTCCTGCTGGCTTTGCTGGGCCAACGTGGTCATGATCGCCAGCCGGGCAATGTCCCGCCGGCTCGGATCGTCGATGGCTTTGAGGTGCTTGTCGATGGCTTCCGCCGACGGCCGCAGCGCCCGCGCCGCCACGCCGTCGGTGCTGGCCACCACCGAGCCGCCCGATCCCCCGCCGATCGGCAGGCTGAGGCCATAGGAACCGGCGTTGCGCCGCAGCCAGTCTTGCACGTCGGCCGGTGCCTGATCGATGCCGCCGCCATGGTAGGTGAGATCGACCGCCCGCCCCTCGCCATGCATGGTGTCGGCACCGTTGCGAAAGGCGATGCTGAGGCCATCGCGGACCTTGGTCGGCGCATCCTCGATCATGGCGGCGAGGTTGGTGGCAAAGGGATTGTCGAGGTTGAGCACCGCCGAAGCGTTGGTGCTGGCCGTGTGGTGGAGCAGGAAGCCTTTCTGCCGCGTCGGGCCCGCAGCCGGCGCTCCGTCCGATGTGCCAAGAGTCGGCGGCCTTTCGCTCGGCACCCGCGGTCCGGCCGCGAAAGCCATGGCGCTTTGAAGCGTCCTCTCATCGTCAGCTGCCTTGCCGACGGTGGCCTTCAACCTGTCCCGGGCCTCCGGAAGCAGAAAATCCCCGTTGGTCTCGATATCGGCCTCGGCTCCACTGGGATCGGTCTCGGCCTTCCTGCGGATTTTATCCTCATGAACGTCCGAAATCAGAGCCGCCGATTGGGCCGCCAAATCATCCTTGTTCCAATCCAGGAGGTTCCCTAAGTGCTGGTACTCCGTGAAAGCAGCGATCACGTCCAGCTTCTCGTCGTTGGGTGTGCCCCAGCTCGCCGCAGCATTTTCACGGAACGTATCGACGCGCGCTTTGCTGGTTTGGACGGTCCAGGTTTTGCGCTCCTGCATGGCGTGCTTGTAGGCTTCGTCCATCAGGCTGTTGATCGATACGTTGGTGGAGTCCCAGTATTTCCTTGCCGCCAGAGGCGACAGACCCTTGGCTCCATCCTGCGCCAACTGCAACAGGTTCTTTCTGTAGGCGTCCAGCCCCTCCACCGCCGCGCGGCCAGTGGTGTTCATATAGCCGTTCTTGCCATATGTGGCGTCGCGAAAGCCGCCCAGGGTGTTGTTGCTGCTGTCCTTTGCCGTGTTGGTGTCGTCCAGCTCCTTCACCTCGGCCACCGCCTTGCCCACGTCGACGAGGCCCTGCCCGGCCTTCCCCATCGCCTCGCCCACCTGCGAGCCGAACATCTCGCCGGTGGCGTGAATGTTGTCGCGGAAATTGAGGCCGGGATCGAGGTGAATGCCTCGGTCTTCATAGGTTGGCACAACGGGCATCTGGTCCTCGCATCGCTCGCGCGCCAGGACGCTTAACCGTCCGACGCTGTCGGCCCGACGCTAAGGATTTGGGGTTTCCGTGGTGGTGTGGAGAGAAGCGCCTGCCCAGGAGCCCGGGCATTTACCAAATTCTACCAAAGATTGCAGACCGAGAGAATTCGCCTATTGATAGCGAGCGGAATAGAACATATAAAGAACACGGCGGGGCGACCTTTGCAAGGCCATTTCAGCCGCAGACGCATTCCCGCCCTCACGATGGGACGATCATCATGACTTCAAAGACTTTTTCGCTCGCCGCGCTGGTCGTGCTCCTGGCGGGGCCGGCCCATGCCGATTGCGCGCTGATCACCAGCCCCTGCCGCACGGATTCCCACGGCAACACCTATGTGACCGAACAAAACCTCGGCTTCGGCTACACCACCTATCGCAACGGCGTGCCCTATTCCCAGACACACGAAAATATGTACGGCTCCACCACCGAATACACCTACGGCCACGGCTCAACGACCTACAATTACGATCCCTATGCCAGCGGCTTCAAAAGACGGTAACGGCAAGTAGGCCGGATCACGAGCCGAACGCCGGTTCGGCAGGTTCTGACTTGCGTAAGCCAGCGCCCGCCGAAACGACCGCTATTCCCGCGCCAGCTCGCCGGTGGCGCGGGTATTGTTGCGAAGGTTCAGGCTGGGATGGAGGCGGCTGTCAGGGCATTCATAGCCCGGTACAACGGGCATCTGGTCCTCGCATCGCTCGCGCGCCAAGACGCCCGAGCGGTCCGACGCCAAGGATTTGAGGGTTCCCTGGTGGTGTGGACGGCGTCCGCCCCCCTCAGTATTCACCGAGACTCTAGATCAGGTTGCAATCCGGTACCGACTCGCCCTGTGATCGGGCGGAGTTGGCAAACGCTGATCGAAACGAGGATGGAAAATGCAGAATAGTACGCAAGAGGCGGCTCAGCAGGCCGCAGCGTCAAAGGGTAGCGGCCTGGGCAAGTGCATCCTCATTCTGCTCGCCGTGTCTATCGCCCTAAGCGTGGTGCTAGCGATAGCAACCGGGCAACACATAGATCCGAGCGATCGCTTCGGAACAGCGCATTTCATCGGCGCCCAGTTGGCATATGTACTGCTGCCGTTCCTCATTTCGCTGCTCTTTTTCGCGATCATCCGGCTCAGCCGACCAGCGGGGGTGCCGACGGCTGGGCTCGGAACCGGCATCGTCGTCATGCTGATTTGGGACTATCTCGCTTATGTCGGGCACATGATGCACTAGTTCCTGTCAGAAACCCTATATCAACCGCTCGCTTTATCCTGCCTGAGGTCCTGATCTCCGCTAGGATGACAGCATGATGGCAGTGAAATCAGGGCGGCAACCGGAGCGGCGAGCTAGGCAGTAATTATCTGTTTTATATCAATTTCCTGTCATCCTCACGAAGGCGAAGACCTCAGGACGAGAGGGCTCCGAGGGCACTATCAGGCGCCCCGGAGCCCCTATCGATTCAGCTGCAGCTTCCCGGCGACTACGCCGCCACGACCGCCACCTTCTCCTTCACCAGCTTGTTCAGCCCCGCAAAGTCCGTCTTGCCCGAACCAAGCAGCGGCAGCGCCGGCACCACCAGCACCTCGCTCGGCATCATCAGCTCCGTCGCCCCACGCTCGCGCGCAAACGCCATGAAGCCATCGCGAGTGGCGTCCTTCTTGTCGGTCGCCAGGATGATGCGCTCGCCCTTCCTGGCATCCGGCACGCTGGCGGCGGCTGACATCGCGTCCGGCCAGCACTGGGTCGCCAGCGCATCGATGGCGGCCAGCGACACCATCTCGCCGCCGATCTTGGCGAAGCGCTTGGCGCGGCCCTTGATGGCGACGAAGCCATCGTCGTCGAGCGCCACGATGTCGCCGGTGTCGTGCCAGCCGCCCTCGGGCGCCTCGAGCACGCCGGGGTTCTCCACCCGGAGATAGCCGAGCATCACGTTGGGCCCGCGCACGTGCAGGCGTCCGCCTGTTTCGATGCCCTCCACCGCCTCCAGCTTGTGCTCGACGCCCGGCAGCAGGCGCCCCACCGTGCCGGCCCGGTTGTGCATCGGCGTGTTGAGCGCCAGCACCGGCGCCGTCTCGGTCACGCCATAGCCCTCGAAGATGCGCAGGCCGAACTTCTCGGCGTAGAGCTTGCGCGTCGCCTCCTTCACCGCCTCGGCGCCGGCCACCAACAGGCGCAGTGAGCGGAAGTCGTAGGGGTGCGCCATGCGGCCATAGCCGTTGAGGAAGGTGTCGGTGCCGAACAGCACGGTGGCGTTGGTCTGGTAGACCAGCTCCGGGATGATCCGGTAGTGCAGCGGCGTCGGGTAGAGGAACACCGGCACGCCGGAGACCAGCGGCAGGATCAGCCCGGCGCTGAGGCCGAACGAGTGGAAGATCGGCAGCGCGTTGAAGGCCGTGTCGGTGCGCGAGAAGTCGATGCGCGCCGCCACCTGCGCCACGTTGGCGAGAATGTTGCGATGGCTGAGCACCACGCCCTTCGGCGTCCCCTCCGATCCCGAAGTGAACAGGATGGCCGCCGCATCGTCCGGCCCGGTCTTCACCAGCCGGTGCGGCCAGTTGAGGAAGGCATCGAGCTTGTCGAGCCGCGTCACCGTGGCCCTGACATCCTCCAGCCAGACGATCCTGATCTTGCCCTCGATGGCGGCGATCAGCGGCTCCAGCCGCCCTTTCTCCACGAAGACGCGCGAGGTGACGAACACCTTGGCCTTGGAGGCCGTGCAGGCGGCCAGGATGTTGGCGGCGCCGGCCGTGAAGTTGATCATCGCCGGCACCCGCCCTGCCGATTGCAGGCCGAGGAAGGTCACCGCGCCACCCACCGCGTTGGGCACCATCAGCGCCACCGTCTCGCCCGGCGTGGCCAGCGGGGAGAGCTTGCGGCCGAGAATGCGCGCCCCCATCAGCATGCGACGATAGCTGAGCTTGCCGCCCACCGGATCGCTCACCGCCCGGCGCCCGGCGCCATGCTGGCGGGCGGCACCCACCATCGCCTCGAAGATGGTGAGGTCGGTGTCGGTGGTGCGGAACATCATGTCCGACATGATGCCGTAGAGCGCGTTGCCGGCCGCCTGCCGGCGCAGCTTGCCCTTGAGGGGTTCGGGCAGCGTCAGCCGCACCGGCTCGGTGATGGTCACCGTCACCTTGGGGAACCAGCGGCGCTTCACCTGCATCGAATTCAACCGGCTGAAAACCGTCGACTCCAGGCCCGCGAGGCGCACCGGCACGATGGGCACGCCGGCCTTGTCGGCGATCAGGCCGACGCCGTCATAGACCTTCATCAGCGTGCCGGTGACGGTGATCCGTCCCTCGGGGAAGATGATCAGCGTCTCACCGTCCCTGGCGGCGGCGATCAGCGCGCGCGTGGCCAGCGGCTTGGTCGGGTCAAGCGGCATGGCGCGGGTAAAGCGCAGGAAGGGCTTCACCCACCACGCCTCGGCGATGGTGTGGTCGATGGCGAACACCGGGTCGCGGTCGAGCAGGGAGACGGCGACCACCGCGTCGAGGAAGCTCGTGTGATTGAGCGCCACGATGGCGCCCTCGCCGGCCGGCGGCACGTTCTTGAGGCCGGTCACCTCCATGCGGAACACGGCGCGCAGCAGGATGGAGACGAAGTCGCTGAGCGGGTTGGTCGGCAGCACCTTGAAGATCCAGACGGCCGAACCGAAGGCGAACAGGCCGAGGGCCACCAGCACCATCGGCACCGTGGCACCCAGCGCCTGCGCCACCGCCACCGTGCCGGCGCCTGCCACCATGAACAGGGCCGTCAACGCATTGATGGCGCCGACCACCCGGGCGCGCCGCTCCACCGGCGCCCAGTGCTGGGCGGCGGCGAACGACGGCACGATGAACACGCCGCCGGCAATCGCCAGCGCCGCGAGGTCGATGGCCGCGTGAATGGCCCCGGGGTGGCCGAAGAATTCGGCAAGGCTATCGGTGGCCGGCGCGGGGGCGTGGCCGGACAGTGTCCAGGCGAGATCGAGCGCCGCAAGGCCGATGGCGACGGAGGCCACCGGCACCGGCAGCAGCACGATGCGGCCGGCCGACAGCCAGGCGCCCAGCGCCGAACCCACGGCGATCGACACCGCGAACACCGTCAGATAGGCCGACACAGCCGCCTCGCGGCCGCCGAGAATGTCTTTCACGAAGGTCGGCATCAGCGCCATCGCCACCACGCCGAATAGCCAGAACAGGCTGACCATCACGCCGGTGCGCCAGAGCCGCGCATCGGTCCAGAGTTCGCCGATCAGCCGCACAGTGGAGCGGGCAACGTTGGGATCGACCACCGTCTCCGGTGCGGCGGCGCCCACCTTGGGCACGTAGAGCGCGGCGATCCAGCTGCCGACGGCCAGCGTCATCATGGCGATGCCGAACACGATGGGCCCGCCATGGGCGCCGGTGGCAAAACCGCCGGCATAAGTGCCGGTGAGAATGGCGATGAAGGTCGCCCCTTCCACCAGCGCGTTGCCGCGCGGCAGCTCGGAAGGCGCCAGCAGGTCGGGCAGGATGCCGTATTTGATCGGCCCGAACAGCGAGGAGATCACCCCGAACAGCACCAGCGCCGTCATCAGCACGGTGATCGACTGGATGGCAAACCCCAGCACCGCCAGGCCGGCGATGGCGATCTCGACGAGCTTCAGCCAGCCGGCGACGCGCGCCTTGTCATAGCGGTCGGCGAGCTGCCCGCCGAGGCCCGACAGGAAGATGAAGGGCAGCATCAATATGCCGGTGGCGATCGTCACCAGCGCTTCGCCGCCGGCGACGCCCATCTGGAACAGGATGGTGAACACCAGGGCGTTCTTCAGGAAATTGTCGTTGAAGGCCGAGAAGAACTGCACGAGGAACAGCGGCCCGAACCGGCGCTGAATGAGGAGCGACTTGCTCATGGGACCTCCTGAGGGGGCAACGGCCATGGGAGACAGGGAAGCGGATCGGCAGGGGAAACGCAAATGACCGATGGGATACCATCTGTCCTCACCCTTCACCCCGCCTCGCCTCCGTGCTATGAACATCGTTCATGGAATATCGATAGCAGAGATTTGAACGCTGTTCAACGCAAAAATGAACATCGTTCAAATCCTGCACGAACGAGGCAAACGACCATGAACGCCCCCCTCTCCGAACGGCGCCAGGCCCAGCTCACCGCCCTGATCGACGCCGCCGAGCGCCGCATTGCCCAGGGGGGCGCGGCAAGCCTCAGGGCGCGCGACCTTGCCGCCGACATCGGCATCGCCTTGGGCGGCCTCTACAACATCGTCGCCGATCTCGACGAACTCCTGCTGCGCGTTTCCTCCCGCACCCTCGGCCGCCTCGGCGAGGCGCTGACCGCCACCTCCGATGCGCTGCCGCTTGAGACAAAGGACGACGCGGTCAATCGCCTCGTCGCCATCGCCCACGCCTACCTGCATTTCGCGCGCGACAACCTCCTGTTATGGCGCACCCTGTTCGAACTTCACCTCGCCGAGGGAACCGCCCTGCCCGCCTGGGCCGCCGACGACCAGCTCCGCCTCTTCCCCCACGTCGCCGCCCCCCTCGCCCTCCTCGTCCCCAACATGGACGAGCCCCGCCAGACCCTCGCCGCCCGCACCCTCTTCGCCGCCGTCCACGGCATCGTCACCCTGGGGCTGGAGGAAAGACTGGTGGCGGTGCCGCTGACGGCGCTGGAAGGGCAGATCGAATGGCTGGTGCGGGCGACGTGCCGGGGGCTGAGGGGATAGAAGAGCGCGATATCTACCCTTCGTCTTCTTGTCCCGAGATCCTCTGCCTGCGCAGAGGAAGACAGATTTATATGGGCGGGCCAGTCGGATAGCGTCTTTATAGATTGTCTTCCTCTGCGCAGGCAGAGGACCTCGGGCAGAATAGGGCGAGCCGCCGATATAAGGCTCGCCTGGAAACGCTCTCTTTCAACTCTACCGTAGCGGGCAATTGAGGTTGTATTCCATTGCTGACTCGCACCATGCGCGATATGGTCGCTATTGATAAAATCGGGCTGGGGGAATTCTCATCGTGACCGCGCGCGCTTTGAAAATAATGGGCATTGTCTCTCTTCTTGTTGGAATGGCCGGCTGCAACACGACGCCCCACCCGTCATACACAAGCACGCCGGAAGAATCGGCAAGCGTCGCGCGCGTGTCGGAATGCTTCGAGAGAAATATCCCCAAGTTCGATGACGGCGTGACAGATCCGGCCAAGATTGCCGCCGCCATTGCCAAAGGCCCCTGCGCGCGGGAACAAGCCATCGCAAAGAAAGTGTATTTGCGCGACATACCTCCCGAAAGGCTTCAGGCTGTCAGCGATGCCATTGACAGGGTGCCGATTGCGGCCGGTAAGGAGCTCATCCTCCAGCGCCGGAAAGGTGGCTAAGGCCGCAGTTGGCTTGATCGCCGCCTAAACCTTGAACACGTTGTCCCGGTGCCACTTCAGGAAATGCGGGCTGGGGCGGTCCGAGGGGCGTGGCGGAACGATGGCGTGCCCACTGGCGTTGATGAGGCCGCGCGCACTGTCGGGGTCGTTGACGTGCCGCGACACCAGGATCCTGAAGTCGTCAGCGAGGCCGATCAAGCCGCGATCGAACATCCAGTGCGCCGTCCCGGACAGCGCCAGGCCGTTGCTCAGAATGTCCGGACCATTGGCCTCGACGGGGCGAATGTGCGCCGCGTCCACCTCGGCCCGCCCTCCGCCGTTGATCAGCCTCAAGCCCGTCACGGCGCACCGCTTGTCATAGGCCCGGAGCACCACGCGCCGGAACAGTCGGTCACGAACGATGCGAGAGGTGAGCTGATCGACGCGCAGGCGCGGCTGCTCCATGATGAAGGGAACCTGCGAACCTTCGCCAAAACTGACCAGATCGGCATCCAGCATCGGACCGATACGCGGCAGTTCGGGCTGCGCCTCGTGGAATCCGCGCGCCAGGATGCGGTCGAAATCAGTGGCGCTGATCGGCCTCACCGCCGACTGGGCACGGCCGGAGATACCGCCGTCCTCGTTGAGAAGGCCACGCTCGATCACCCCGTCCTCATCGGAGAAGGGCACCGGGCCGACGAAATCGAGATAGCTGCCGGGCTCGATCTCCGCGACATACATGCCGGGCGATGCCGCATCCGGAACGACGCGGGCCACGCGGGCAACGGCGAAATAGCCCCGCGTGTCGCGGATCTTGCGCGGCTCGTAATAGACGATCCAATCGCCGACGCAGGCGCTGACGCGACCGAGATACTGCGCCGGGAACTGGTATCGCTCCGCCGGGCTGTCGTCATAGATCGAATCGAAGCGGTGAATGAACACGCCGAAGGACATGGTGATTTCGTAGCATGCCGCGCCAATCTGGGGATGCGGAAACGAAGCAGAATGCCTTAGCCTTCCGTACGAGCGACATACCTGAAAGTGGTTCACCGCCCTTCAGAGAGAGCCCGATAGCACTCGCTCGATTTCTCGTCATGAGGTCCTGCGCCTTCGCACAGGATGGCACCTTATGGGAGGCCGTGCACAAGCTACCAGCTTGTTTCACAAATATAATTCTCCCGTCATCCTCGCGTAGGCGAGGACCTCAGGCAGAATGGAACGAGCCGTCGATATCGCGCTCCCTTAGCGCCCTCACCCCCGCGCCACCCTCACCAGCCACGCCCTGACCACCGCCTCCTCCACCTCGCTCATCCCCTCTGCCAATTCCCGCTCCAGCCCCTCCACCCGCTCTCGGCAGGCCTTGAGCTGGCTCCTTCCCGCCTCCGTCAGCTCGATCTGCAGGATGCGTCCATGCACGCTATGCGGCGCTCTCTGGATCGCGCCGGCGCGTTCGAGGTTGGCGATGATCACGCTGACGGTCTGCGGCGTCAGCAGGGCGAGGCGGGCGATGTCGGCGTTGGAGATGCCGGGATAGGCGGCGAGCATGGTCATCACCGCGAACTGTGGCGGCGTCACGCCGAGATCGGCCAAGGCGCGGTCCATCTGGTGGCGGAACGCCCCCGCCGCCTGCCGCAAGAGGTAGCCGAGATGGCCTGCCTCGCCGCGCTTGCCCTCGCCCACCTCGGGTAACTGAACCTCGTCGGACCGCTTGCCCATATTATCAGAGCTCTGATATGTTGTTCGTACTCTGATATATCCCATACGGCGCTGGCATGCCATCGTCCGGAGACCATTCGATGCCCAAAACCATCTTTCTCGCCGGCGCCAGCGGCGCTGTCGGCCGCCGCCTCGCACCGCTCTTGGTGGCCGACGGCTGGCGGGTCATCGGCACCACCCGCTCCCGGGACAAACTCGCCGATCTCCACGCCCTCGGTGTCGATCCCGTCCTCGTCGATGTGTTCGACGCGGCGGCGCTGACGGCGGCGGTTCTCGCCGCCAAGCCCGAGGTGGTCATCCACCAGCTCACCGACCTGCCGCCCGGCCTCGATCCGGCGCTGATGGCCGCCGCGCTCGTCCGCAACGCCCGCATCCGTGACGAGGGAACGCGCAATCTGCTCGCCGCCGCCGTGGTCGCCGGCGCCCGGCGCGTCATCGCCCAGAGCATCGCCTTCGTCTATGCCGAGGGTCCCCTGCCACACGGGGAAGGCGACCCGCTGGTCACCCCTGCGGAAGGCCCGGCCGGCACTTCGGCGCGCGGCGTCATCAGCCTGGAAAGCCAGGTGCTGGCCGCCCCGCTCGAAGGCCTCGTGCTGCGCTACGGCCGCTTCTACGGCCCGGGCACCGGCTTCGATGCGGCGAACGGCCAGGCGCCAATTCATGTCGACGCGGCGGCCAAGGCGGCGGCGCTCGCCGTCACCCGCGGCGCGCCCGGCCTCTACAATATCGCCGAGGACGACGGCACGGTGCTGAGCGACAAGGCGAGGCGGGAACTCGCCTGGTCGGCCGATTGGAGGAGCAACTCATAGCTCGGCGCCCTCAGGCAGAACGGCGCGGTTTGGCAACCGTGGGCTCAGCGACGCCCATCACCTCCGGCGCCAAACAAGGTTGCGTCCCATTGTCTTCTCGCGCAGCAGACGACATAGTCGGCTGGGCAAGTCGGGCTGGGAGACCTTGTCGTGCAAATAAGTCTAGCAAGAACCGTCGGGCTCATCTCCATTCTTGTTATTTTGGCAGGATGGACGCCAATCGAGTCCGCACCAGCCACAGAAGAAGAAAGGCTAGCTAGTCTCATCGCAGTCGGTTTATGCGTAAAAAACGATGTCAAAGAAAAATATGACAAAGAAATTGCTGAAATTGAGACACGCGATTCCATACGGGATGGAAACTGCAACCGAGACTACCAGAAATTAATCGCGATTTACACGCTAGGGTTGACTGAGGAAGACCGGATAGAATTTTTGTCCTCCGGCGATTTCATGAAACAGATAGACAGAGATCTCGATCTCTTGCGGAAACGCAATCGCTAGAGGTGCGGGACGCCCTAGTGTCTCAATATGAAGATAAAGTCGCCGGCGGTTACCCCGGCTCAGGCAGAATGAAACGATCGGCTCAGATAGCGCTCCCGACAACACGACCGCCGTAATCATCCCGACTCCAAACGCGGTTGCATCCCATTGTCGCCTCGCCTTTCACGCGACATAGTCGAAGAAGAGAGTCGCTAGGGACGATTGTCGTGCAGAGAAGCCGGTTGAAGGCGGTCGGGATTGTTTCGCTTCTTTTGGTTCTGTCGGGCTGCGTCACCGATCGCGGTCCGCCCAGCCAAGCCGAACAATCGGAAAGCGTTGCGCAGTTGAAGGCGTGCGTCCAACGGAACCGCGGGAAATTCGACGACGGCAGGTCAGACCCGATGGACGTTGCCATCAAGATCGCCGACGGGCCCTGTGCAAGGGAGAATGCCGCCGTGCTCGACGCCCTGCGGCGCGCCATACCTCCCGGAAAGCGCGGAACCTACAACGACGATGTCTACCCCATCTCCTACCCGATCGCCCAGCTCGAGATCATAAGTGGCAGAGCGGCCCGCTGAGCCAGCGGGTGCGGCAGGGTGTTTCGGATCGCCCCCCGTGGCACCATAGTCGATGCGGATAGAGTGGGGCTGGGAGCCATGAGCCATGCAAACAAGCCTGTTGAAGACCGTCGGCGTCATGGCCGTTTTTCTGGCGTTGGCGGCCTGTACCACGACCCCGCGGCTGCCGCCGGCCAGCGAACAGGAACAGTCGGCCAGCGTCGCCAAATTCGTCACTTGCCTCGACAAGAACGTGGCGAAGGTGGATGACCGCGTCTCCGATGCGTCAACCATCGCCGCGGCGCTGGTCGAGGGCCCGTGCGCGGCCGATTACGCGGCCTCGAAGGAAACCTATACGCGCAACATGAGCGACAGGGAGCGCATCATGTTCGAGGCCAAACTCACCGCGCCGCACCAGGTCGCTGTCGACATCGTGCTGCGGCATAGGAAAAGCGCCAAGGCGCCCGCCCGAATGCCCACCGCCGATGCCCCGAGCAGGCGTATGCAGGGCGACAAGGCCCCGGCCACCTGATCGGCGGCCGAGGCTTATCTCACGGCGAGACGTTCCATGGATCGCCGGCATCAATCTGTTGTCGGGCCACCAGGGGGCGGATTGAGCTTCGCGTGGTTGACGGCGGCGTTGCCGAAGGCGGTGGCCATCGAGCCGAAGGCGCCGAGCATGCCCGCCGTGCGGCTGTTCTTGGCCTGCATGGTGAGGAGCGACGCCTGATTGCGATAGCTGACCGCCTGGTTGCGCACGTCATCGGCCTGCCGATAGGTGGTGGTTTTGATGGTCAAAGCGTCCACGGCGCCTTGCATGGCCGTGCCCACCATCTTGTCCAGCGGTGAGCCGAAGGTGGTGTCGACGCCGTTGGCAGCCATGGCCGCCTGCTGCTTGGCCATCAGCTGGGTAGTCAGGGCTTTTTGCTTCTGCTCCTCGCGCGAGCCGGAATCGATGATGTTCCGGGCCTGCCGGTCGGCCATCAAGGCGTTATTGCGCGCCTGATTGGCGCTGTACTTTGCGGCCTCGGCCTCGGCATTGGCGCTGGTGATCTGGCCGGCCCCGCCCAGGAGACCGCCGCCGATCATCAGAGCCGTGGAGAGTTCGCACATATTATGTCCTCAGCCCTAGAGATCGAATGGCGAGCGCTATTATCGCCTGAAGCAACAGCCTCAAGACGGCATAGCGCCGCGACGTGTCATGGGCGAGCGAGAGGCTCTGGTTACGACTGCCACCAGTGATGCTCGTAATCGCCGTAAATTGATTTTCCGCCCATGTACGGGGAAGTCTTGGCAATGGGGTTCGAACCCGAGCTCGGATTCATCTTCGCCGCATTGGCATAGGCACTGCCGAACGCACTGGCCATCGTGCCGAACGCACCCAACACGCCCGCCGTGCGGGCGTTCTTGGCCTGCATGTCGTAGAGGGCGGCCTGATTGCGGTAGCTGACCGCCTGGTTGCGGGTGTCATCGTAATTCCGGTAGGCGTTGGTGCGGATGGTCAGCGCGTCGACTGCGCCCATCTTGGCGGTGTCCACCATCAGATCGAGCGGCGTGCCGAACGTCACGTCGACGCCGTTCGCCGCCTGACTCGCCTGCTGCTTGGCCATCAGCTGCTGCGTCAGCGCCTTCTGCTTCTGCTCCTCGCGCATGCCGGATTCGAGCGTGTTCTTGGCCTGGCGATCGGCCAGCATGGCGTTCTGCCGCTGCACCTCGGCATTATACTTGGCGGCCTTGGCCTCGGCGTTGGCGCTGGCAATCTGGCCGGCGCCGCTGAGGATGCCGCCGCCGATCATCAGTGCGGTTCCGATGTCGCACATGTCATTTCCTCAGTTCGAAGACAATGAAGGGGTAGCCGTGGACATCGACCTCCGTCAGGAACGTGGCACCCAGCCATTTCAGCCAGCGCAGCGAGGGAAAGTTGTCCCGGTCCACCGCATTGCGCAGCACCGTATGGCGCGTGAACAGGCTGGGCAGCCCCTCGGCCGTCGCCCTCAGGAACCAGCGCCAGTTGCGGGCGATGGCGTCGGTCCCGAGCAGCCACACGCCGCCGATACCGGCCAGCACATCGAGATCGCCGACGCCGTACATGATCTCCGGCTGGCCATCGATCAGCACGGTGAAGGCGGTCGACTGGGACATCGACCGGCGTAGCGCCTCCACCGGCCCCACCCGTCCGGCCCGCCACACCTCTACCTCGTCGCTGAGCCGCAGGCGCTCGCCGATCGACTGGCAGTGAGCGGCGCACGCCGGCACAATTTCAATATCAACGGCCAAGCGTCACCTCCGGCATGATGGCCAGGATCGACATCGGCAGCGGGTCGAACTGCTTGATGAACATACCGCCGGCCCGGTTCCAGTCGGGCGCCGGTGTCATGTCGATGTCGCCGGTGTAAAGGCCGATCGCCTCGTTCCACGCCTCGGTGGAGCGCTGCTTGAACTCGACGATCTTGTCGCTGTCGCGCCCCTCGTCGCGCGGGCCGATGAAGATGCCGCGCGTCTTCTCCACCCGGAGCACCACCTTGGAGATCGACTTGAAGCGCCCCTGCACCGTGCCGAGCTCGGCCACGGAGCCGAGATCGAGATCCAGCGTCTGCAGCACGGCCGCATAGGGCAGGCCGATGTGGATCTTGGCCGCAGCCATCGGCAGCGTCACCGCCCCGCCCTGCACCGTCAGGCCGCGCACCACGTTGCCGTCGCAGAGCGCCACCAGTTCACAGCCCTCGAGATGCGACAGCCCGGAAAGATGGCTCACCAGCGCGCCGGTATAGGTGAGGCCGCAGTCGACGAAGAAGGCATCTTCCACATGGTCGAAGGCGCGCGTGTGCAGCCGCTCGATATAGCGCTTGGTCTCACCGTTGATGGTGCGCCGCACCACGAAATAGGGCACGTCCTCGCCCTTTTCGGCGATGCAGGTCACATCCTCGAAGAAGGCGCCGGCACCGCTCTCATGGCGCGTCCAGGCCCAGACTTCATGCTCCTTCATATAGGTGAGCGACACCAGCGAGCCGTCGTCGAGCACTACCCAGACGATCGAGCTCGGCGCCTGCGCGTAGGCCCAGGACTTGATCGTCCGGTTCTCGAACAGGTGGCGGCTCATGATGGTGAGATCCTTGCCCACCCAGGCGTCGTCGCCATAGCTATAGGAGAAATCGCGGATCACCCCGCCCGAGCGCTGGGCGAACAGCACCGTCTCACCAACGTTGATCGGCTGCACCGAAGCCGCGCCGCGATAGCCCTGGTTGGCGATGACGATGGCGCTGGGCGTGATGGCGTCCGACGTCTGCCCGCCCGTCACCACCCATTCGGCCGACGAGGTCATCAACAACAGGCCATAGCGGGCCGCCAGCATCGAACGGACGATGTTCACCTGCCGCGCCCGCATGCGGAAGGTGATGGCGTCGCTATCCTTGGCCGGCGAGGCGTAGCCGAAATTCTCGTAGTTGGCGGTCTGGCTGAGATAGACCGCCTGCGGCTCGTTGTCGGTGGAGGCGAGCGCCAGCCGCTGCTGGATGAAGGTGACGGCGCGCGGGTAGTTGCCGGGGCCGGAGAACGGGTTGCGGCCGATCTGCGGCCCGTCGGCCGTGTCGGCGGTGATGTTCTCATCATCAAGCAACAGCTCGGTGGTGGAGCCGATATAGCCGAACGAGCCGTTGGAGAATTTATAGACCACGTATTTGGAGGCGCCGGTCACCGCCGGCCAGGCCACGCGGTTGATGCCGCCGTCGATCGAGAGATCGTTGACGCAGGAGGCCTCCAGCGAGGGCAGGCTTTCCTCGCCGGTCGCTGCGCTGACGGCCGCCACCTTGTAGCGATAGGTGTGGGCGATATAGCCGGTCTTGCCAGAGGTGCCGGCCTGCACCAACGCCGTCACGCCGGTGGGTGCCGGCATGGCCGGCGTGAAACTCGGCTCGGTCAGCGTCCAGTTGTTGTCGGCAAAGCGGGAAAGCTTCTTCACCGGATACTTGGGGTGGACGAGATACATCACGTCCGCTTCCTGGGCGAACACCAGCTCGCTGAGATCGGCGGAGGAATAGGGCGTGGCCACCTCGTAAACGCCGCCGCCCGAGGCCAGGATCAGCCCGCCATTGCGCCAGAAGCGCAGCGAGCCTTGGCCGAACTCGATCACATAGGCCTGGCTCTCGTTGAACTGGAAGGGGATCAGCCGCGTGTGGTTGGCGCTCGCCTTCACCTCGCCGACGAACTCCAGGCCGGCGCGGTTGGTCGCCCCGCCATGCGCCTGGATGGTGAGGTTCAGCGCCGTCTTGAGGCCGAGAGCATAGTTCTTGGTATCCACCCGCGCCCACAGCGCCGGGGAGAGTTCGCCGCCGGCAAAGGCCGGCTGATAGGCGCGAAGCGTCACTGCCGGATCCTCTCGTAATCGCTGGTGATGCGGCTGTCGGTCCGCTCGTCATTGGCCTCGGCGGCGCCAGCCGCCGCCTGCGTCTGCAACGCCATCTGGAAGGCCGCCTGCCGCTGGTTGGGGTCGCGCGTCAGCGGCATGGCAAGGCGCGCGGCGAGGTGCCAGGACAGCGCCTCGACGAACAGCGGCGGAAACTTGCTGGGGTCGTCGACCCGGCGGATATAGTGGAGAACGGCCGGCGACAGGTTGCAGTAGAGCCGGTCGCCGGTGAGCTCATAAGGCGAGCCGCCATCGTCGTCTTGGAGATCGCCGGGCAGTACAGCGCCGGAGGTCACATCGTCGGACGGCCGCACCTCGCGGATGCGGATGAGATCGACAGGCAGCGCGTAGGCATGCGCCCAGCGCCCCAGCGTGGCGTTCACCGTCGCATTGCCGGAGATCTCGGCCAGTACCGTGGCCGCCCGCGCAAACCGCCAGGGCGGCCCGGCGGCGAGCAGCGCATCGAGCGTCTGCTCGTAAAAGCGATTGCAGGCGCGCGCCTCGGTACTCGCCTCGCTGAGTGCGTCGATCTTGTCGGCGCCGAGGTGGCCAAGGGCCAGATTGCAGATTGAAACAGTTGATGCCATGAGCCACCCCGAAAACCGTGCCGCACTCTAGGCAGGCGGTGGTTTACGCGGTGACGGCGCTTCAATGGTAAACCGCCGCGGCGGGGGTCCGTCGCGGCGGTGTGTAAACTCATTGGCGCCCTAGCAAGGCACCGGAGCTTCGCTAGATTCGTCCCATCAACATCAGAATGACGATGATCAACAGGATCAGACCCAGGCCGCCGGACGGGCCATAGCCCCAACGCGAGCTATATGGCCATGTCGGCAAAGCGCCGAGGAGGATCAGGATGAGGACGATCACCAGGATGGTTCCGAGTGTCATGGGCGGTCTCCTAAAAAGGGGCGGCGAGGACAACAAATCTCAGCCCGATAAATACCTACGACACTAAGCAAATTCGCGAGGCCGCCTAACGGTTCCATCAAGCCGACTGCAACGAGCCTTTTGGCTTGGCGCCTCGCTGGAAGATTTGCGCCGAACGGAACGGAGCGAGCGGCAAATGGCGCTCTCCGTTTACCCATCGAAGATGCGAGGACGCGTTCAATCGTCGCGGCGGAGCAGTGCGCAGCGCAAATCGCGCCTACTTCCCCTGCTCCTCGATGATCTTGCCGATGGCCGGGCCGGCGAGGATCGCCACCGCCGTCCAGACCAGCGCCCATTTCAAGCTGCGGCGCCCGTCACGACGGGAGCGGGCGATCAGAAACATTTGCAGAAATAGGTCGAGCATCGCGAGTCTCCGTCCATGCCGCCTTGGCATCAGCCCCGGCGTTTCCCAAGAACAATCGTTGGCCGCCCTCTCTTGTTCCAGGCGGTCGGCGCCAATTGACATGATCCACGCAACCTCATCGCCTTCGAGAGAGGTCGAAACCGACAGAACGCTCCCAGCGACACGCCAATCTGCTATCCTCCGCCCAATTCTCTGGAGGGAGCCTACCATGATCGTCAAACGTGTCGTCGCCAACATCGCCACCGATCGGATGGACATCGCCAAGGCCTTCTATGGCGACGTGCTCGGCATGACGCTCGCCATGGACCACGGCTGGATCATCACCATGGTCGGTTCGGGTGAGGCGACGCCCCAGATCAGCTTTGCCGCCGAGGGCGGCTCGGGCACGCCGGTGCCCGATCTCTCCATCGAAGTAGACGACCTGGAAGAGGCGCACCTGCGGATCCTTCAGGCCGGCCACACGCCAGAATACGGACCGGTCACCGAGCCCTGGGGCGTGCGCCGCTTCTTCGTGCGCGATCCCCTGGGCCGCCTCGTCAACATCCTCGCCCATCTCTGAAAACCGGAAAATCCGATGATCGGACAGCGCCGCCGTTTCTCTTTCGGAAAGCCGGAGCGCCCTTGACGGCGCCTTGGAATCCAAGAATATCAATGACCAAATGATCGCAGCCCCGCCCCTCGCACCACCAAGGCCCGCAGACGCCGGCTGACGTACGCGCTGAGGCTTTTGCGGTGACCGGCCAAGCGGTCCGATAAACCCGCGAACCCCACCCGCCGAGGCCTCGCCGACAGCCGTCCGCGGGGCTTTTTCATATCGAGGCCGCCTCAGAGGGACCCACCATGCACCTTCACTTCGTCGTCCACGAATCCTTCGAAGCCCCCGGCGCCTATGAGACCTGGGCGGCGAGCCGGGGCCATACGGTGGGCTATTCGCGTGTCTACCTGGACGAGCTGCTGCCCGTCTCGCTCGACGGTCTGGACATGCTGGTCGTCATGGGCGGTCCGCAGTCGCCCGCCACCACGCTCGCGGAATGCCCGCACTTCGACTCGAAGACCGAGCAGGCGCTGATCGCTCGGGCGGTCGCCGCCGGGAAAGCGGTTGTCGGCGTCTGCCTCGGCTCGCAGCTGATGGGCGAGGCGCTCGGTGCGCCGTGCGAGCACAGCCCGGAGAAGGAGATCGGCAAGTTCCCGATCATGCTGACGGCCGCCGGCCTTGCCAACGACAAGTTCGCTCCTTTCGGCCCGACGCTTGAGGTCGGCCATTGGCATTCCGACATGCCCGGCCTGACGCCGGACGCCGTGGTGATCGCGACAAGCGCCGGCTGCCCGCGCCAGATCATCGAATACGGCAAGCTCGCTTACGGCTTTCAGTGCCACATGGAACTCACGCCCGAAGTGGTCGAGCTCCTGATCGCCGCCTCGGAAGCCGAGTTCCCCACCCTCACCGCCTACCGCTTCGTCCAGCAGCCGGACGCCCTCCGCCGCAACGACTACACCGAGATGAACGAAAAGCTGTTCGTGTTTCTGGACAAGCTTGTGGCGGAGTATGAGGCGCGGGCCTGACAGATCGTCGGCGCCACCCCTTGATTTTGTTTCTTGGAAACAAGCGGATGTATATTCCAATCCGCGCGGCACACCCCTATAACGCGCGCGCTGGGGTTGGATCTGCCCGCCATGCGCGAACGCGGCGGGCAGCGTGGGGGCTGTTGTGTCAGAAACCGGAGTGGGATACCGCGCCGATATCGATGGGTTGCGGGCGCTGGCCGTCGCCATTGTCATTCTCTTTCATCTCGATGTCGGCTGGTTGCCCGGTGGCTTTGTCGGCGTCGACGTGTTCTTCGTCATTTCCGGCTTCCTAATCACCTCATTGATCACCCGTCGTATCGACGCCGGCTCCTTCAGCCTGATCGATTTCTACGAGCGCCGCTTCCGCCGCATCTACCCCAACCTCGTCATCGTCCTCGCCGCCACGGTCGTCCTCGGCTGGCTGAGCCTGATCATGCAGACCTACCAGACCTTTGGCCGAACCCTGGTCTGGGCGGCGCTGTCGGCGTCCAATTTCGTCTTCATGGGTGGCGGCGGCTACTTCGACCCGGGCAGCATCAACAAACCGCTATTGCATACCTGGTCGCTCGGCGTCGAGGAGCAGTTCTATCTGGTCTTTCCCTGGCTGTTGATGCTGGCCGCTCGGCGCGGCTACCGGCCATCCTGGCTGATCGCCGGCACGGTCGTCCTGTCGCTTGCCCTCAGCATCGCCGGCGGCATCGCCAACTGGGCGCCGTCCTACTTCCTACTGCCGACCCGCTTCTGGGAGCTCGGCATCGGCGGCCTGATCGCCATCCTGCCGCTTCAGGATCGCCTGCGTTCGACAGGGCGTGCAGTCCTCGGCGTCGCCGGTCTGGCTGGCGTCGTCTGGGCCTCTTTGTTTCTGAACGAGTCCGCGAGTTTCCCCGGTTACTTGGCGCTGCCCCCGGTGCTCGGCGCCGCCGCGCTCGTCGTCGCCAACGGTGGACCGGTCAATCGGCTGATGGCTTTGGCGCCATTCGCCTCGGTCGGCCGCCTTTCCTACGCGCTTTACCTCTGGCACTGGCCGCTGATCGTGATCGCGGCGAGCGTCGGCCTGCCGCCCCAGGACCCAACGACCCGCGTCCTCGTCGTCGGCCTGTCGCTCGTCCTGTCTTTCGTCGGCTACCACCTTTGGGAAATGCCGATCCGCCGCCGCCAATTCCTGTCGAGCCGCCGCGCGCTGTTCGCCGCGCTCACCACCTGCGTCCTGCTGCTGGTCGGCATGGGCATCTCGATTTACACGGCCAAGGGCTTTCCCCACCGGTTGCCAAAGGAAATCTCGGACATCTACCTGACCACGAAGAACGGCTCCCGGCTCATCTTCCGGCAGTGCCTCAGTCACACGAAGGTGCCCTACACCTGCCCGGTCGGATCACAAGAAGCCCAAGGCGTATCGTTCTTCATTATCGGCGACTCGCATTCCGAAGCGACGGCGGCCGAAATCGGCGAGGTCGCGGCGCAATACGGCCTGCGCGGCCTGTTCTTCGGCCAGAACGGCTGCAGGCTGTTCGCAGATCCGGTCACCGGTGAAACCACCCAATGCATCGCCGAGCACGAGCTCGCCATGCAGAGCTTTGGGAAATACCATCCCGCCCTGATCATCGCGATCACCCGGTGGCCGGATTACCTCGCCGACAACCCCGCCGACCCGGAGTTTCCCACACGGTATAGCTCGATGTACGACACGTTCGACAAGAGCTTGTCATTCTATGCGGCGAGCACGGTGGTAACGGCGCCGTCCGTTCCAACCTATGGCGTGAACATCGCCGAGTTCGCCGGTCGCGCCTGGTTCCGCGAAAGAATCGGCCTCGATGCTCCGCCCGTTCCCACCATGCCCCTCGCCGAATACCGCCGGCGCCAAGCGTCCGTCCAAGGGCTGCTGGAGACCGAGCAGCTCAACCACCCGAACCTCAGGATAACCGATCCGGCAACGGTGCTGTGCCCGAACGATACCTGCACCAGCATGGCCGGCAACATGCCGCTCTATTACGACACCAACCACCTGTCGCACACCGGCGCACAACTCTACGCCTCGCTGTTCCGGCCCTATTTCGCCGAGGTGGCCGGGCGGCCAGCCGGCCTCGCCAGCAGCCCCCCATCCAGCCGCTGACGACGGGGGCCGGAACCCATCAATCTGCCATCCCAGCGACGGCTGGGACCTCGGGCAGAACGAAGCAAGCCGCCCGTATAGGTTTCTCTGTCCAGCTAGCTCCGTAGAGCCTGCCTCAAAATTCGCTGGTGGCTAGGCAGATGGCGACGAGCGCGAGAACCGGAGCGGAGCGAACTTCGAGCAACTCCAGCAAAAGTGGGAACCGGTTTTGTGTCCGGAGTTGCGTCTGAGAAACAGCTCGTGAGCACCGGAAGCGCAGCATTCTATGCCAAGGTATCTGCCCGAAAAGTTGCAGACTTTTCGGACAAAGCGGATGCTGGGGATGCCCACCCCAGTAGAATTTTCGAGCAAGCCTTCAGTGGTGGCAGTCCTCGCCCTCGGCATGATGCGCGCAGGTGTGGTCGGCCGAAAAGGCCGTGAGCGCCTTGCCGAGGAAGGCCTCCACCACATCGCCCACCTTGCGGTGATCGCCGGCATGGAAGGGCTGAATGCCCGAGGCGAGGAAACCGGACAATGGCCGGGCGCCCATGCCATAGGCGATGATGGCCGTCACGCCGTGCTCGGCCAATTGGCGCACCGGCGCCAGGCAATTGTCGTGCGGCACAGCCGGCAGAATAGCTGATTGCACCACATGGCCGCCCTCGATGCGAAACAGCGAGAAGGCGTCGCAATGGCCGAAGTGTCCGGATATTTCGGCATCGAAGCCGCCGGGGGCATCGGAGGGAACGGCAAGCAGGGTCATGATCGGTCTTCGTCTTTCAAGTCTGACATCCCGAGATCCACGGTGTCCTTGGGGCGATGACCGCAGCCGCCATCCTTGGGCCGCGTCACGCTGCCGCCCTCGATGCGGAGCGCCAGCCCGGCCGTGATGGCGGTGGCCGTCGTCCGCCGCGCCTCGCCGAGGATGCGCGACAGCGTCGACCGCGATACGTTCATTCGCCGGGCCGCTTCCTGCTGGTCCAGCCCCTCGACATCGACGAGGCGCAAGGCCTCGTGTCCATCGAGCGTCAGCACGATCTCGCTGAGCGAAACCAGAGGGATGCCCTGCGGCTTGAAGTAGCTCGCGGGCAGTCCATCACTGACGGTGCGGGGCTTCTGCGGTCTCGCCATCCGGTCTCCGTTTTGGGAATACACCCATAACATGCGCCACCGATCCTCGACGCGACAGTCGGTTATGCACGTATACCCACAATATATGTCGCGGGAAAGCCGGCTGCCTCAGAGGCCGCAAACCTCTTTCGACACCTTGATCGTGCCGAGTTTGCGACCGCTTCGGGCCACATAGACATGTTGCAGGGTGGCGCCGGCCTTCATGAGCGTAACATCATCGACCACCGAGCAATGATAATCCGTGAGCTGGACCATCTGCTTTTGGGAGAAACGGCTGCTGTACTGATTGGAGATCCATGTCTCGTAAAGAGTCAGCCCAACCGCCCGCATGTCGGACTGGGTGAACGGCTCGTCCGGCCGGGGCGCCGGACTTCCGGCACCGGCCACGCCCTTGAGAACCTTCTCGATGCCATCCTTGTTGATGGCGAAGCGGATCCAGAGATCGGCGGGCACGCGGTCTTGCAGCAGACCGTGACTGATCCCCTGCTCGATCTCATCCTCCGCCCAGTAAGCCCCGCCAAGCAGCGCCAGACCGGCTAGAACGCTGACGATCTGTCCCGCCGAAAAGACAAGACGGAGAACACCGGCGCCCGACTCTTTCCCGCCCAAGGGCGGCGCGACCAGCAGCCAGAGATTGGCCACCGGAACGAAGGCCAGCGCTGCCGCCTTGGCATGGCCATGCACCTCGCGCGACCGCCGCGCGGCAAGGCGCCACAGCACGGCACCGCAGGCCACTTGCACCAACGCCCACAGCGTCGCCATGAAGCCCATGTGGCCGTTGGTCACCAGCACCGTCGTGGGGATCAACAGCGCCCACGACACCGTCGCAACCAGCACAAGAACGCAGTTGCCGAGGAAATACGGCGCGCGGCCCAGTGTTCCCTTCGATCGGAAGGCTGCCGCCCCCAGACCGCCGAGCATCATCAACCCCAGGCTGACACTCCAAATCCGGCTGTCGGGCAGAATGAGGAAGTGCAGAGCCCGCTCGTTCGCCGTCTTGCCCTCCAGCGTCAGCGCGGTTGGCCAGCTCAGGTCCGACAACGACCGGGCCCACCACGGCACAATGGACGGCAGAGACCCGCAATCCCTAGCCGAGGTCGTCATCGCCGCTTCTTCCAGACCGTCGCTGTTGAGGAAAACCGTCCGGAAGATCGCGCCCGCCTTGAGATACTCGGCATTGCCGAGATCCCCGCACACGTCCGATCGCCTTTTGCGCTGAACGCGCAGGTCGGCAACTCGCCCCGGCCAACGTGCCTTCAAAGTAAAGGTGATGACCTCCTGCTCGACCTTGACGGCATCATAATCATAATCGCCGTTATACTCCGACGGCATCTTCATGACCTTGGCTTTGCCTTCGAGCGCCTTTTGCAAACCGTCATCGCGGATTTGCTGCTTGGTCCCGACGACTTCGATCATCTGCATCATGTTATCGATATCGGGCATATCAGTTCTTTCAACGACCTCCAGTGAGACCGCGCCGCCCGCCAACACCAGCAGAATCAATCCGAAGATCGCGCCTTCCTCGCCGTGCGTCAGCCCGAACGGCTCGGCGGCCCTTATCCGCGATGACTTGAACAGAAGCCAGAGGTTGGCGAGCGGAATGAAGGCAAGCATTGCCCCGTTCGGATGGCCGAAGGCATCCCGCGACCGCGCCGCCGCGATGCGCCCGACATAGAAGCCGCCGATCAGCGGCGCCGCCATCAGGAGAACCGCCAGCCTTGTGGCAACGCCCCAAACGCTCGCGTCCCCTCCCTTGACGGTCGCGATCTCCACCACGCAGACGAACAAGGTGACGAGGCACAGCCGGACGAAATACGGCACCCGTCCCAGCGTCGTCGTCCGCCCAGGGAGTTGCAACCACGGCCACAAGGACAGCCAGCCGACCAGCCCGCCGGCCGCGGCCAGACCGTAGACGCTCGACCAGTAGGGGAGCAGATACTGAATGACAAAGGCTGATGCGAACTCTTCCAATGCCGCCCCCTGCGCTACAGCCCGCAATCCCCGGCCTTCACCGCCACCACCGCCACGCTGCGGCCAGCCCTGTCCTGATAGGTTTCCTTGACGGTCGCGCCGGCCTTGAGAAGCGGGATCAGGTCCTCTTCCTCGCAGACGCGCGTCTGCACCGCGCCGCTGATCGCCTTGACCAGCTCGGGGTCGGCGGGATCGATGAGCCGGGGATCGTCGGAGTTGATGAGGTTGACCCTCTGAAGCTCCGTCCCGTTCGCAGCGTGGCTCAGCCTTCGGATACTGCCGCTATCCTCTGGGTTCACCGGCCCGCTGGTAATCAGCTTGATGGTGCTTTCAAGGCCATCCCTGTTCAGCACGAATTGCACCAGCATGCCGAACGGAAACACCCCCGGCGTTGCCAGCGCCGATCTCTTCCATACATCGATCGCCATTGTTGCCCCCAGGGTCGCACCGATCACAATACCCCCGACGACAACGCGGATGGCGGCAAGGCCAAACGCTCGCTCGCGCCGGACCAGACCGGGCTCCTCTTGCCCAGGAACAAAGAACAGCCAGAGATTGGCCAGCGGGATGAAAGCCAGCACCGCCAAGCCACAATGACCTAGGACATGGCGCGACCGCGCCAGCGCCAGACGCCACAGCGCGAAGCCGCAGCCGACCTGCACCAGCCCCCACAGCACGAGCCACGCGCCGAGATGGCCCTTTTCAAACGCGCCATGCGTCGGCACCAACAGCGCCTTGGACAGCGCTGCCACCAGAAGGATGACGCAATTGCCGAGGAAATACGCCGCTCTCGTCATGCGCGCGTTCGAGATGAACAACAGCGCCGAAATCGCGCCGCCGAGCGCGGCCAGCAGAAACGCGGTGGCCCAGATCTGCCACTCGCTACGCAGGATGAAACTGATCGCCAACTCTTCCGTCACGCTCCGCTCCCCATCAAATCGTCACCTGCGGCGGCGCTTGATCCAGCACCACCCGATGTTTCCTAAAGCCCGCAATCCCTCGCCGTCAGCGTTATGCCGACGAGTTCGCGCCCCGTCGCCATAGCTGTTGACGATGGTGGCGCCGGCTTTCAAAAGCGGGATGAAGGTCCTGCCCTCGCAGATCTCATGACGGGCCATCTTCGGGAAGAAATCGTCGAGGATCGGATTGCCGCGCTTGTCGCAAACTCTTCCAGCACTTGATCCCCCACCCGAACGTCAGGCGCACCGGATCGGCCCGATCCATCGGCCCATCCGTCAAAACTGCACCGCGGATTCGCCCATGGCCTCGATAAGACTCGGAGGAACCAAAACGCGACAGCAGCCACCCGGCAGCAATCTATGCGGGCGGAATATCGCGGACAATCGCAATCCTCCGGACCCACCGAAAGTCGGGCTGGAGCGAAGAGAGCAACCGGGAGATATCGGTACCGCTTCGCCGGTGGCCGCCAAGTCGGCGTCTCGGATGTGCCCAGGATTCCCCGCCCTACGGCCCATCGCTCGGTGCCAGCGTGAAATAGTCGCCGGACCTCAGCTCGCTCGTGCCGTCCTCATAGCGGAGATAGGCATAACCGTGGTCGTCGATCTGCCGGCCGGCATAGAGCTGCATCGACGCCACCTTCTTGCCGGTCTGCCTGCAGATCATGCCGTTGGCGGCGATCTCCTCCATCATCGCCCTGGACCTGTCCACGCGCTTCTCCAGCGCCAGCTTTCGCTTGGCCTGCAGCGACGGCATGGCTGCGTCATCCTCGGCAGCCTGTTGCTCGACGAGGGCGGCGTGCTGCGCCTTGAGCGCCTCGACCAGCGACCGGAGATAATCCTTCTTGTCGCCCGGGGCGACGAACTGGTCGGCAAGCACGTCCTCATAGTCCGCCGACAGTTGGGAGACCTCATCGGCCGCCGCCTTCACATCGGCATCGGTGGCCTTGAGATGGTCCCACCACGCCCGTTCGGGGCGTACGGTGACCGGCGCCGGCGTCGTGTTGAGGTCGATTTCCCAGGCTTTCCGGGGTAACGGCGCCGGCTCCGGTGCCTTGCCGATGACCATCAGGATAATGATGCCGACGCCGGGAAGTACGAAGCAGACGGCGCCCCACAGCCACGGGTTTCGATTGTTCTGATTGGCGATATAGGCGCCGACGATCGCCACGAAGACGGCGGAAACGAGCAGCCTCGACATGCCATAGTCATACATTTTTCCGCAGTTACCCCCGAGATATGCCAAACGCCGCTTCGACGGCCGACCTCCTCGCCGGACCTTCGCCAACGCCAAGCCCCATCCATGGAGATTGAGTATCCAGGCGCGGCCGCGACCCAAGGCGGCAATCTATGCGAGCACCCGATTCCCGACAATCGCAGTCTTCCGGATACCCAGAACATTTTGTGAACAAGATCGAATGAGGGCTGGCGGCATTCAGTTCAGGAACCCTGTTTCCCGACGCTGGAGTCCGCCTTTCGGAGGCATGGCAGCTCCTCACACCACCGCCTTGTGCTCCTCGCGCGCCGCTTCCCACACCTCGCGCGCCGCGTCGGCGTTCATCGCCGCGATGGCGAGGCCGACGATCAGGTCGGGCCAGGCCGAGCGCCACAGGAACGCGGTGACGAGGCCGGCGGCGATGATCGCCACGTTGGCCACCGCGTCGTTGCGGGCCGACAGGAAGGCCGCCTTGCCGAGGCTGCCGCCGTGATGGCGAACGCGGGCCAGCAGCAGCGCGCATCCCAAGTTGACGGCGAGCGCTCCCAAGCCGGCGAGCGACAGCGCCCAAGGCTCCGGCGCCACCGGCACGTTGAACTTCTGCCAGGCTGTCCACAGCGTAGCGAGGCCCGGAACCATGAGGATGGCGGCCAGCGCCATGCCCAGCCGGGCGCGCGCCCGCACCGACCAGTCGAGCGCCAGCACGATCAACAGGTTGACCGAGGTATCCTCCAGGAAATCCACGGAATCGGCGAACAGCGACACCGAGCCGATGGTAAGGGCCACTGCGAACTCCACTCCGAAATAGCCGAGGTTGGCCAGCGCCACGATCTTCGCCGCCCGCCGTAGCGGGCCGTTCTGAGCCTCTGTCATGACCCGCTCCGGTTGGATTTATCAACAGTTCGGCGCCTCATACCTCCGCCTCGCTCTTTTCTGCCCGAGGTCCTGCGCCCGCGCGCAGGACCTCGGGCAGTAAGAGGTAATCAGCCGATATCGGCCTCCCGTCAACTTCCCCTGCTTGTCGATGTATTTGCCGACGGCCGGCGCCGCGAAAAGCGCCACCGCCGCCCAGACCAGCGCCCATTTAAGACTCCGGCGCCCGCCCCGCAGCCCGCCGCCGCCGCTAGAGCAGTTCCAGCAAAAGTGGGAACCGGTTTTGCGCCCGGAACTGCGTCTGAACAATGAGATAGAGCTTTTCCGGTAAACCTGATTTCACCGAATAAGCTCCAGGCCATCGCGGCGTTCAGGGGACATTGGTTTGGGCGCTGTCCGGTCCCCCAACCAACGTCGAGGGTGGATTTCGGCACCATCACTGGTTACACATATCCCAAGCCACACGCCCCGCCAGCCCTAGGGTATGACATGCGAAAATTTGCCACCGCCGCCATGTTCCTCTGCCTTGCCATCCTGCCGGCCGCCGCCGGCTGGGATCACCCGGACCCGTCGACCCAGTTTCCCGGCTGGGTGTTCCAGATGCATGATGACGGGACATTTCGCTACACCTGCGCGGCGCCTCGGATCTGCGGCGAAGGCTCGGTCGTCAGCTACCACCTGCACTTCGCACCGGCGCCCACCATGGCCGAGATCCGTTCAGCGCAAAAGGAGCCGCGCCTGCCGATCACCTGCCGGCGCATCGGCAATGAAGAGTCCTGCGAATATCCGAACGCCATCGACAGCAACGGTCGCCCTACTCACTGGCGGCCGACCTCGATCCAGGGCTCGAAGGGCGATATGTTTCACAGCGGCTACCTGTACAAGCGCCTGCCGGACGGCAGGCACGGTCTCATCACCATCTCCAGCTCGGCCCAGACCGACAAGCTGGCCCGGAAGAACTACGACATGATCAGGTCATCGCTGACCGACGCCAGTTACTAGCCGGCGCCGCAAACCGTCACCACGCAGCCAGAAATCCGCGCGATGGCCCGCAATCTCAAGCGGTCAGCGTAAGCTTCACCCGCTCGCGCGCGCCCTCGCCCGCTTTTTACGCGCCTGGAGGCGACCACCGGCAACCACGGCGACACCAGCATGCTTTCCACCCACCCCGGCAGGCCGTCTATTCCGACGGCTTGGAGAAGCCCCGGTAGAAGCGGGTCGGCTGCAGGAACGAACTGGCGATATTGGCGACGATCGGTCCATCCGCCTCGCTCGCCTCTTTGGCCTGTTGCCACTCGGGATCGGCCATGAACGTCGCCCACTTCTGCTCGCGCTCGGCCAGCGACTGCCACTCGATGAGATAGGTCAGATCGTTGTTGGAAGGGCCGGTCATGGTCGTCCAGAAGCCGAGCGAGCGAATGCCAAGGCGTTCCCAGATGGCCAGCGTCCTGGTCTCGAAACGCTGCTGCAGGGCCGGCAACCTGCCGGGCAGACAGGTATAGACGCGCAATTCGTGAATCACCGGACACTCCTCATGCAGGGTCGGGGAGCCAGACCATATCACCCACCGAGGGAATGGGGAGAGAGCTCCTGCCAGCAGGCCGGAGGCTGCGGTGCCCCCTCCCCCAGCAAGCCCTCCACCAGCCCCGCCGCATAATCCCCGTCCGCTCCCTCGTGGGTGAACAGGATGCGGTAGATCACCGGCGCCACCACGCGGTCCATGATGGTGCGGGTATCCGGCGGCGTTTCGCCGCGCGCCAGCGCCCGCTCGCGGATAATGTCGAGCTGCCGACCGGTGTAGACCGCGCAGGTGCAGGCATTCTCCGGCCGGTCGGAAGAGAGCACGTCGCGCATCATGGCGCGGCCGGGATCGGAGGCCATCTCCTCGGCATATTGCTCGAGCCAGCCCTTGAGGTCGGCCCGCCAGTCGCCGCTGTCCCTCGGCTCGCCGTCGGGGCGGAGCTGCCGCACCGCCACGTCCGACAGAAGGTCGGTGAGCGTGCCCCAGCGGCGATAGATGGTTGACGGCGTCACGCCGGCCCGCGCCGCGATGCCCGGCACCGTCAGCTCCTCGCCCGCCTGCTTGAGTTCGTCCACCGCCTTGAACACCGCCGCCTGAATGCGGGCGGCGCGGCCGCCCGGCCGGGGCGCCGCCTGAGGCTTTTCCATAACCGCTTGTTTTTGATCCATTTCCTGACCAGCCACAGCCATAGGACTCCCACTAAAGCAAAATATTTGCTTTTAGAGTCATGATGGCGTATAAACGCAAACTCTTTGCTTTTATCACGGAACCAGCGCCATGACCATCTCTTCCGATACGCACGGGCGCCCGAAGCGGGCGGAACTGGGCCTGCATGCCGTCACGCTGACGGCCTTTTTCGCCGCCTCCAGCGTGCCGAGCCCGCTCTATCCGCTCTATCAGGCGGCCTGGGGCTTCTCGCCCTTCATGATCACCATCATCTTCGCCATCTACGCGATTGCGCTGCTCGCCACGCTCCTGTTCTGCGGCTCGCTGTCCAATCACTGGGGTCGCCGGCGGGTGATCCTCACGGCGCTCGCCATCCAGCTTCTGTCGATGGGGCTGTTTTTCCTGGCGCAGGATGCCGCCTGGCTGCTGGCGGCCCGCCTCGTCCAGGGCCTTGCCACGGCGCTGGCCACCACGGCGCTGACCGCCGCCATGCTCGACATCGATCACAAGGCCGGCGCCACCATCAACTCCATCGCCCCGATGATCGGCATGGGTGCCGGCTCGCTCGGCTCCGGTCTTCTGGCCCAGGTCGCCCCCTTCCCGCTCCGGGCGGCCTATGTCCTGCTCATCGCCCTGTTCGTGATCCAGTTGGCGCTGAGCGTCCGGTCGCGCGAAACACTCGCCACGCTCTCGGCCGACAAATGGGTGCCTCGCGCCCGCATCGAGGTGCCGGAGGCCGCCCGCAAGGCCTTCCTGCGCGTCGCCCCGCTCAACATCGCCAACTGGGCGCTCGGCGGCTTCTTCCTGTCGCTGTTGCCATCGCTGATCCGCGCCATGCCGGGCAGCGGCGCCACCTGGCTGGGCGGCGCGGCGGTGGCCGCCCTCACCTTCGCCGCCAGCCTGTCCATCCTCGCCCACCGCAACAAGACGGCGAGCATGGCGCTGGCCGTTGCCGGCGTGACGGGTGCGATCGGCACGGCCGTCATCCTCGCCGGCGTCTATGTCGGCAGCCCCGCCATTCTGATCGCCGGTTCGCTCACCGCGGGCGTCGGCTTCGGCGCCGGCTTCCTGGGTGCCACCCGCAACCTGGTCGCCCGCTCCACCCCCGCCGGCCGCGCCGGGTTGATGTCGGCCTTCTACTTCGAAAGCTACATGGCCACCGCCCTGCCGGCCATGGTCGCCGGCTACGCTGCCCGGCAGATCGGCCTTCTGGAAACCGCCACGGTTTTCATCGCCCTGGTCGTCGCCCTATGCCTGCTGTCACTGGCCATGCCTGAGGCCGATTGTCCGCAAAAGGTGGCCGAACAGGGAGCATGAGAAAGTGGGGCGCCCGATACCGACGCCCCGCTCTTTCCTGCCTGAGGTCCTCTGCCTGCGCAGAGGAAGACAGGATTATATAGATAAAACAGATATATAGGTTGTCTTCCTCTGCGCAGGCAGAGGACCTCAGGCAGTATGGAACGATCGGCCCATATAGGGCACACCTCCTCCACTCAAGCATCAGTCTTGACGGTGCGTCAGGGTGCCTTCGGCCGGCTTGATCACCTCGCCGCCAACGGCAACTTCAGCGCGGGGCGAACGCGTCGTCGGGCCACTCGGGCGCATCGTCCGGATCCACCCAGGCGCTCTCGATTTTTTCGGGCTTCTTTGTCATGGCACTGCCTCAAGGCAATCCCTTGCAGGGCGTCGTCCCGCCTCGTCCAGAATCCTGGCGCGGCTCCGCCTACTTTCTCCAGAGTTCAGCGCTACCTTGCAAAACGTACCAGCAATTGGAGCCCAGTCCGCCAATTTTCTCCGTCTTTACATTACTGATTGCGTCCGCTCCCTGTGCATAGGCGATGCGCTTCAGATCGTCGGTAATGGCAGCAACAGACGGGGGTTCGGCGGTTAGGATACGATGACACCTGTTGGTCTTCATGACCCCCAGAGATTTGTACCCAGCTGGAGCCGACTTGAAGACCTCGATCGTCCTGTTTGCCTCACGCTGCGCCTGCATTTGATCGGTAGCGATCATGTTGCCCTCGGGGCCACCGTATCCGGCCGAGACACAGCCCTGAACCAGCGCTGAAAGAACAACGACGGGCAAAATCAGCTTTATACCCATTTGGGTGGAAACCTTCTCCAAGAACTCGGAACAGACAGTCGACAACAACTCTTCCGCCATTCCCTTGGAGACAATCTATGCGGGCAACATGATGCCAGCAATCGCAATCATGCGGATGTACCGAAATCAGAACGAAGCGATCGGCTGATGTAGCCCCCTATCCTATGAACGCCGCCAGCACCGACAGCACCAGCACCACCGCGAACGCAATGTTCACCCACCTGCCCACCGTCGGGTTGGTCACCGCGCGGGCGAGCAGCGATCCCGCGGCGAGCCACAACACATTGACGATCACCACCAGCGCCAGGAACAGGCCGCCTTTCATGAGCTCGTCGGCCACCGGCCGCCCGGGCAGCAGTGTGTAGCGCGACACCACCGCCGCCACCGACACATAGGCCTTGGGGTTGGTGAGCGACAGCAGCACCCCCGGCCAGATGCCGGGCGCACGTCCCGGCGCTTCCATGCGCGACATCGGCGGCGCCGTGGCGATCTTGTAGGCGAGATAGAGGAGGTAGAGGCTGGCCGCCACGGTGATCACCGGCGCCACGCCGGGGTAGGACAGGATCACCGCCCAGAGGCCCGACCCCACCAGCGCCACCACCGCCACCATGCCGAGATCGAGCCCGATCATGTAGCGCACGCCCCGGCGAGTGCCGAAGGCGGCGCCGATCGCCGTGAGACTCATGGTGTTGGGGCCGGGGCTGCCCACCAGAGCAAGCGAGGTCAGAAGATAGAGCGGCGTCGCGTCCATGGGGCCTCCCGCCGCCAACATACGCAAATCCACCGCCACGCCGCCACCCGTTTGTCATAGGCAATGGCCGATCCTTTGCCTTTGTCGTCCCCCGCGAGCGATGGTTCGCCGGCCTTCGGTTTGAACTGTCAAGTAATCCTTGACAGTTGTTCCTCGCCGGCCGCCCGCCCACGGCCCGTTTCGTGCCGTTCGGCTGATCACGGCTGATCACGTTTACTCGCGCGGGGAACTTTCTCCTGCTACCATCGGTTGGGTATGGCATCGGGGCCAAACACGTGCATATTGGCTCAGGCTGATTAGGAGATCGGACATGTCCAACCTGCCGAGGACTCCCGTGGAGACGCTCCACCATATCGCGACGCTCACCGAGCAGATGGCGCAGCAGGCGCAGCGCGCCGACCTGGCGTTCGTCGCCTACCTCCTGTCCATGGCAAGCCAGGAGGCCAAGGCCGAGTTGAAGAAGGCCGGCATCCCGATCGCGGCCGACCAGTCGGCAGGCATGGGAAACGCCGTCCAGTGATCAAGCGAGGCGGAGCCGCGGCGCCGCCTCCCTGCTTTCCCCCAACTCCCAAGGTCAGGCTCCCACGGCCAGACCCCAGACGATAGCCGGCCGGCTCATGCCCGCCGGCTTTTTTGTCGGCCTCCGCCAGAATCGTTTCCCTGACCTCCCTCAACAAGAAGTTGCCTTTTACCGATCAACCTGAGGTCGACATCCGGAAAATTGCCAAGGCCTGTCATTTCGACTTAAGACTATGCCAGTAATCCAAAATATCTGGCGGAACTTTTATTTAAGAAACAATATGGTATATCTTGCTGGGTGATTCATTTAACGGGGCTGAACGATCGAACGTGTCGGCACCGAAGATAAATGCGCTCCTATGAAGAATTTAAGTTCTGGCGCGTCGGCTCTGGCGATTTCGCCGAGGCTTGATGGCGCCTGCCGGGTGGGGACCTGCGCCGGGGGGCACACGATGAAATCTTTCTCAAAGCTCCGCCATGGCCGGATGAAGCTGCCGGGCGACCTGGCAAGTCGCACCGAACCATAAGGCAGCTGTTCCTTGCTCCTCACCCTGACGCAACAGCAAGACAGCGATCGCGTGACGATTTCGCCGACTGAAATTGCCATTTCGATCATCGACACGCTGCTGATCGTCTTCATCGGCCTGTTCGCCATTTCCACCGCCACCCAGTTGCGGGACGACGCGATCGAGAAGCAGCTGAAGATCGAGACCAGCCTCGCCGACGTGATGACCGATGAGTTCAACCACTCGTTCCAGGCCACGGAGCTGGTGCTGGCCGGCGTCGCCGAATTCCTGAAGTCGAGGGGCGTCGAGGATCAAGTCGCGCTCGCGGCCAACATGACCACGGAACCGGCCAACGAAATGCTGCGGGCGCGCATCTCCGGCCTCTCCTTCATCGACGCCCTCACCCTGATCGATCAGACCGGCCGCGTCCTCGCCACCACCCGCGTCTGGCCGGCCCCGGCGTTCAACTTCGGCGACCGGCAGTATTTCAAGGTCATGCAGAGCATGGCCGGCGGGCCGACCTATCTGAGCCCGCCGATCATCGGCCGCATCGCCGGCGGCCCCAACCTGGTGCTGTCCCACCGCCTCACCACCTCGTCGGACCGCTTCCTCGGCGTGATCAACGCTGCCACCGACCAGACCTATTTCGCCAACCAGCTGGCGCGCGTCGACCTCGAACCCGACAGCGTCGTCGCCTTCATCCTCGACGACGGCACCATCATGGCCCAGTCACCGCCGCTGCCCCTCGATCGGACCGCGGAAGCCAACCCGCCGCGCTACGATGCCAAGGCCCTGCTCGGTCTGCCGCAGGCCGGCGGCCTCATACCGGCCGGTGTTCTCGGCGGCCGCGAGCGCTACACCGCCGTACGCCGCTTCGCCAACTTCCCGGCGGCCATCGTGGTCAGCGTCGCCGCCGGCGCGGTCGACGACGAGATCCGCCGCACCACCCTTCCCATCATCATCGCCTCCCTGGTGATCTGCACGGTGATCGTCATCGTCACCGGGCTGTGGGGGCGCCAGCTGCGGCGCGACCGGCAGCAGTCCAGCCTGCGCTACCGCCAGGCGCGCACCGACACCATGACCGGCCTTGCCAATCGCCTCTGCTTCGTCGAGTGGCTGGAACGGCTCAACAAAGGCGGGCCGGCCACGCCCTTTGCGCTCTATTTCGTCGATCTCGATTACTTCAAGACGATCAACGACACGCTGGGCCACGACATCGGCGACAAGCTCCTGATGGCCGTCGCCGAGCGGCTCACCGAAACCCTCACGCCCGACGCCAAGCTGGCCCGCCTCGGCGGCGACGAATTCGCCATCGTCCGCACCGGCGTCGTCGAGGAAGCCGACGCCCTGCGGTTCGCCGATGCCATGGTCACAGCCTTCCGCCGACCGTTCCTGATCGACGGCCAGCAGCTCAGCGTATCCAGTTCCATCGGCGTTTCGCTCTGCCCGAGGGACGGGAGCGACCTCGTCTCCCTCCTGAAGAATGCCGACCTCGCCCTGTTCAAGGCCAAGACCGACGGACGCGGTCTGGCACGGGTGTTTTCCAGCGATCTGGCGCAGGTGGCGGAAACCCGCCGCAAGCTGCAGATCGACCTCGAGGAGGCCTGGGAACACGGCCAGTTCTATCTCGTCTATCAGCCGATCTTCGAAACCGGCAGCCATCGCCTGTCCGGCTTCGAGGCCCTGTTGCGCTGGCGGCATCCCGAACGCGGCGAGGTGCCGCCCGACCAGTTCATTGCCGTCGCCGAGGAAACCGGGCTGATCATCCGCCTTGGCGCCTGGGTGCTGGAAAAGGCCTGCGCCGACGCCATGAACTGGCCGGACAGGCTGTTCGTCTCCATCAACCTGTCGCCCGTCCAGTTCCGCGACGGCGCCATCGAGGCCCAGGTCAAACGCGCGCTGGAGATCACCGGCCTGCCGAGCCGCCGGCTGGAGCTGGAGATCACCGAGTCGATCCTGCTGCAGACGGGCAACGAGGTTCAGTCCATCCTGGCCAAGTTCAGGGCGTCGGGCATCAGCATCGTGCTCGACGACTTCGGCACCGGCTATTCCTCGCTCCGCTATCTCGTCGATTTCAAGATCGACCGGATCAAGGTCGACCGCTGCTTCGTGGTGGACCTGGTCGACAAGCCGGAGAGCAAGGCCATCGTTCAGGCCATCCTGGCGCTCGCCGCCTCCCTCGGCCTCAAATGCACCGCCGAGGGCATCGAGACCGAGGAGCAGGCGGCGATCCTCAGCCAGGGCGGCTGCAGCCACCTGCAGGGCTATCTTCTCGGCCGCCCACTGCCGCCCGATACGGCGCTCGACTTGACGGCCGAAGCACGCGACCCGCTCGCGCCATCCTGAGAACACAGAGCCTGGCTGTAAATTCGCTGGGGCGCGGCAGGTGGCGACGAGTTCGAGAACCGGAGCGGAGCGGACTTAAAGGTCCGTGAGCACCGGAAGCGCAGATCTCTAAGCCAGATGCCCACCCCAGTAGAATTTCCAGTCGGGCTCACACCACCGGATTGCCGTTGGCGCTGGTCTCCGGCACCGCTTCCTTGACATCCCAATGCTCGGCCAGCCGGCCATCCTCGACGCGGTAGATGTCGACCACCGCCATGCCGCGATCGCCGGGGCTTGTCTGGAACAGCGTGTGGGCCACCACCAGATCGCCCTCGGCGATCAGCCGCACCACGGTGAAGCGCGCCTCCGGCAGGTTCTGGAACATCGGCCCGACGAAGGCTTGCAGCGGCGCCCGGCCGTTGCCGACATGCGGATTGTGCTGGATGTAGTCCTCGGCCACGAAATCCTTGAGCGCGGCAAAATCGTGCCCGTTCCAGACCTTGGCGTAGAAGTCGGCCACCAGGGCCTTGTTGCGTTCGGTAAGAGTGGTCATGGTCCTATCCTTTCAGTTGGAATTGCAGAGACAGGCGGCTTCCATCGCACAGATCTTGGGTTGTGCCGCCGCGCGGCGGGAGAGCTGCAGCGCCAGAAGGCTGAGGGCGACGAAGCCGAGAGAGACCAGCGGCAGGCCGGCGATGCCGAGGTGCGGCAACAAGCTGCCGGCGGCGAACGAGCCGGTGGCCATGCCGACGTAGATGGCCGAGGAATTGAGCGCCAGCACCAGGCCGCGCACCTCCGGCGCCAGCTCCACCATGCGGCGCTGCTGCGACGGCATGAACACGTCGCTGGCCATGGCCCAGACGATCAGCAGCAGCACGGCGAGCGACAGCCAGCCGGGCACCACGTAGAGCGCGCCGAACACCGCCATCAGGCCGAGGAGCGCCACGGTCACCGCCCGGTCGGCCGACCACAGCTTGGCGATGCGCCGCGCCGCGAAGTTGCCGAGAATGCCGGCCGCGCCATAGATCATCAGCACGACGGACACCGCCTCCACGCCGGCGCCGAAGCGCTGGCCGAGCAAGGGGGCGATCATCGTATAGGTGCCGAACAGGCCGGCCATTTCCAGCACCATCACCGCGATGCCCGCCGCCGTCGCCGGCCGCAGCAACACCTCAACGAGCTTGCCGAGGTTGACCGCTGCGCCGCCGCCGTTATCGGCAACGAAGCGCGCTACCAGCCCGGCGATCACCAGCGTCGCCGCGCCCACCAGCAGGAAGGTCGGCCGCCAGCCGAGGGCGCTGCCGAGCCAGGTGGAGAGCGGCACGCCGACCACCGTGGCGATGGTCATGCCGGAGAACACCACGGCCAGCGCATGGCCCTGCCGCTCCTCGGCCACCAGGCTGGCGCCGAGCGCCGAGGCCACCGGACCGATGGCCGCCGCCCCCAGCGCGGTGACGATGCGCCAGGCGAACAGCACGGGATAGTTCGGCGCCAATGCGGTGCCGAAGGTGCCGGCCGCCATCACCAGCAGGCCGATGAGAACGAGCCGCTTGCGCGGCCAGTGGCCAACCAGGATCTGCAACAGCGGCGCGCTGACCGCGAAGGTGATGGCGAACACCGAGACCAGAAAGGCGACGGCGCTGGCGCTGAGGCCCAGCGAGGCGGCCATCGCCGGTAAGGTTCCGACAACGGCCAGGGTCGCCGTGCCCATGGCGAAATAGGCAAGGCTCAAGAGATTGAGCGACAGGGATGCGGAGCGATCTGACATGACACCCTCCTTCAGAAAAGGATTGGCCTTCAAAAAAGGACTGGGTGTTGGATAGCGCCGCGCATGGTATACATGAAATCGATTGTCAGTATTTGAGGCATAAGCGCCATGGATATGCGAGGCATCGACCTCAACCTCCTCGCCTCGCTCGACGTGCTGATCGAGGAGGCCAACGTCACCCGCGCCGCCGCCCGCCTCGGCATCAGCCAGCCGGCGCTGTCCGCCCAGCTCGCCCGCCTGCGCGACGTGTTCGGCGATCCCTTGCTGGTGCCCAGCGAGACCGGCCGCGGCATGCTGCCGACCACCAGGGCGCTGGAGCTGCGCGACCCGCTGCATGCCGCGCTCAAGGATCTGGAAATCGTCGTCCGCCGCCCACCGCGTTTCGACCCGATGGCCGACGAGCGCCGCTTCGCCATCGCCGCCAGCGACAACGCCACCATCGTGCTGGGCCTCGCCCTGATCGAGCGTCTCAAGGGCATCGCCGGCCCCGGCATCCGCATCAGCTTCCAGACGGCGCGCGGCGACATCATCGCCGCCCAGTTGGAGCGCGGCGACATCGACCTGATGATCGGCTCGCAACTGATGGTCCAGCCGGCCATGAAGGCGCGCAAGCTGATCGACGAGCGCTATGTGATGGTGCAGCGCAAGGGCCATCCGCGCGGCACCGGGCCGCTCGATCTCCAGGTCTATTGCGCGCTGGATCACGTGCTGGTCTCGACCAGCGGCGGCAGCTTCCGCGGCTTCATCGACGAACAGCTCGAGCCCCTCGGCTACCGGCGCAACGTCGCCCTCTCGGTGCACCAGTTCATCCTGGCGCCCATGGTGGTCGAGCACACCGACTTCGTCTCCACCCTGCCCGAGCGCTTCGCCCGCCGCTTTGCCGACCGGGTGGACATCTTCGAACTGCCCTTCGCCGCCCAGGGCTTCAGCCTCCACGCCGGCTGGCATCCCCGCAGCCACGCCGACCCCGCCCACCGCTGGCTGCGCGAGCAACTGGTGGCGGTGAGCGAGACGACGAGCGCCTAGTTTGAGTTGTCACAGAGCCGCCTTATAATGCCCGATTGAGGGATCAGCGCGCGTCATCGAGCGTTTTCCGACCTGCTTTCTTGAACCCGCCCGAGCGCGCCTACGGCATCGGACCGAAAAGTGGTCTCCGGTTTTCGGAAGATCCGATGCGACGAGCTTGGAGGGTCATCATGAGCGTCGAGCTTATCGTTCATCCGGGCGTCGACAGCGCTCTCATCGCCTGGACGTCGCCTTTCATCGCCGATAACAGGGGCTTCGCCTTGCGGCGCAAGATCAAACGCGCGCCCGGCAGCGCCGTCAGCCCCAACACCACGGGCGAGGCAGACGCCGAGGGCTTCCGCGAAGAGATCGTGGCAAGCTGGGTCGGCTTTGCCGATGGCCCCGACGTTCCCGAGGGCACGCGCCGGCCCACCACGGAATGGCCGATCCAGAAATATCTCTGGTCGGACTTCGCCGTCAGCGCCGGCGACGAGGTGGCCTATCGCGTCATCCCCATGCGCGGGCCGGCCTCAGGGCTGACCGAGGCCACCGCTGAGGCCTCCGCCTGGAGCGCGCCGGTGACCATCGGCGCCGAGACCGAGGGCCACGCCGCCTGCTTCTTCAATCGCGGCCTGGTCGCCAGCCAATGGCTCGCCCGCCTGCTACCCGACGAGGCGCCGTCGCAGAAGCTGGAGAAGGAAATCGCCACGCCGGACAGCCGCATCCGCCAGTTCCTCGCCGGCCCCATCCGCGACGAGCTGGTGCGGCTCCTCACCGAGGCGGCCAGCGCCAAGGCGCACGTCTACGCCGCGTTGTTCGAGCTGAACGACCCCGAGCTCATCCCCCTCCTCAAGGCGTTCAAGAAGCGGGCGCACATCGTGCTCGGCAACGGCAGCGTCGCCAAGAAGGGCGAGGATGAGAATGCCGAGGCGCGCGAAGCGCTCGCCGGCACAGACCTCCACGACCGGATGAGCGCGCCCCGGGCGCTCGCCCACAACAAGTTCCTGGTGCTGGCCGACGCCGACAAGAAGCCGGTGGCCGTGTGGACCGGCAGCACCAACTGGACGACGACCGGCCTCTGCACCCAGGCCAACAACGCGGTGCTGATCCACAATCCCGAGCTTGCCGCCTTCTATCTGGAACAGTGGCACGCGCTTTCCGATGCCGGCGACGCCACGCCGAATTCGCTGGTCACCGCCAACGGCACGCCCCGCAAGGCCGGCAAGCGCACCACGCTGTGGTTCACGCCGCTGAGGGGCGGCCTCGACCTCGACCAGGCCGGCGAGCTGATCGCCGGGGCGAAGGACGGCATCCTGTTCCTGATGTTCAACCCCGGCCCGCGCGGCACGCTCCTCAACGACATCATCGAGCTCGCCTCGCCCGGCAGCCCCAACTTCAAGCCCGACCTCTACATCCAGGGCGTCGTCAACCAGAACCCCGGCACGGACAAGAACCCCGTCGTGCTGTTCAATCGCGGCGAACGCATCGAGGCCAACGCCGACGTGGTGCTGCCGGCCGCCATCCCCGGCGCCCTCAAATACTGGAAGAAGGAACTGCTGAAGCTGCCCACCGCGCACGCCATGGTGCACAGCAAGGTGGTGGTGATCGACCCCTATGGCGAGCATCCCGTGGTGATGACCGGCTCGCACAACCTCGGCCCCAAGGCGAGCGGCGTCAACGACGAGAACTTCCTGATCATCGAGGGCAACGGCGCGCTGGCCAGCCAATATGCCGGCAAGATCATGGAGATCTATGCCCAATACCGCTGGCGGCAATCGGTGCAGAAGCAGCACGGCAAACCAAGCTGGTCGGGCCTTGCCAACGACGACAAATGGCAAATCGCCGACCCCGCCACCCCCTACGACAAGCGCCGCCTGCGCGAACTCGATTTCTGGTTCGGCCGGCACGCCTGAGCTTCGTCAGGCTCCGCCGTCGATCAGCTCGAGCTTGCCTTGGGCTGCAAGGCCGGCGGTGCGGCCGACGTGCCGCCGCGGCGCCCCGACAGGCGATAGAGCGTGACCACCGCCACCGTACCGACGACCAGGTTGGCAAAGACGAACAGCACCGGCGCGAGAACGTGGACGACACCGGCATCGCCCAGCACGATCAGGCGGGTCGGCGCGGTGGCGAGCGCCGTCACGCCGAAGGTGAAGGCCCAATAGGAGGGCGCCAGCGGCTCGCGCAGGATCCACGGCAACAGCCGCAGCAGGATCAGCGCCTGTAGGATGCCATAGCCGATCATGGCGTGGACCAGCAGATGCGGTGCCTCCGGCGCCACGGCGATCAGCGTCACCGCGCCGACGACCGGCGGCGCCAGCTGAATGCCCAGCGTCGGCCTCAGCGCGGCGGCCATGGCGGGCGACGTCAGCATGCGCTGCAGCAACACGGATTCGATGGCCAGCCAGCCGAAGAAGCCGGCGCCGAACATGAACTGCCCGAGGTCGGCAAACCCGAGCGCCGCGCCCACCGTTCCGCCGACGAAGCTGCCGGCCACGGTCGGCAGATAGAGAACCGGCGTCGAATGGCTCAGATCGCGCTCGCCCTTCCAGAGGTTGCCGGTGCGCCAGACGGCAAAGACCACGGTGAACGCCAGACCCGCGAGATAGAGCGCCAGCGCCGCGTCATAGGCGTAAGGCAGCAAACCGCCCGCCACCAGCATGGTGGCGACACCGGCAAGGCCGATGAAACAGCATTGCACAGGGTGGGCGGCCTCGCTCAGCGCCGCCTCGCGCGCCACCAGCCATTTCAGCCCGTAGAGCGTCGCGACCAGCAGCCACACCAGCCCGGCGATCAGCATGATCGCCTCGCCGATGACGGCCGGCAGCCCCCAGGCGAGATGGGCGGCCCGCCAGGCGCCGCCGAGACCCGCCAGTCCGAGAACCATGCCGAAGAAGGACGCAGGCACCCTCGGGATATTCGCGCTCATGATCTCTCCTCGAAAAGCCTTGGGCTCGGACCACCCCATTGTGTCAGGTCTCACGGACGGCCGAAACGGGCGCCGGAGCAATTCTCACAAAGCGGATTGCGCCTTGCATTCGGACAGTGTGACATGAACGATCAATAGATTGTTTTTACTATATAATTTACCTGTCATTCCCGCGAAGGCAGGAACCTCAGGAAGGTAGAGCGAGCCGCCGGTATAGGTCTCCGAAACCTGGATCGAAGCGCAGGACGGCGCCGGCGCCCCGACACGCATTCGCCCGCCTACTGGGGCCAGCTTGATTTCCCGTCCGGCCCGACCATCTCAGCTCCACCACAAGGGAGACCGCCCATGCCGAACCCCAGCCTGACCGCGCATGCCTACGTGCTGGCCGTCCACGATCTCCAAGGCACCAGCGCCTATTTCATCCACAAGCTCGGCTTTGAAACCGACTGGGAAGACCCCGGCAATTGGCACGCCCTGAGGCGCGACGGCGTCCGCGTCATGCTCGGCCGCTGCCCCGACGCCCTGTCGCCATCGGTCCTCGGCGACCACAACTATTTCGGCTTCTTGGTCACCGACGACATCGACGCCCTCCACGCCGACCTCACCGCCCGCGGCGCCCTCGTCTCCTCGCCGCCCACCGACAAACCCTGGGGCTGGCGCGAAATGCCCGTCGCCACGCCGGAAGGCCACCGCATGATGTTCGCTCAGGCGATTGGGTGAGGAGCAAGCGCTCCGTGAGCGCCCGATACATCCTCTAGTGCCCCATTCTGCCTGAGGTCCTCCTTGGACTCACGAGTGAAGTGCAACACCTGCTAAGGTGTTGCTGCGATGGGACAACATTACTCTCAGCTCTCGTTGCGAGAGCGGGTGACGGTAGAGCTTCTCCACCGGGAAGGGCTATCGGTGCGAAGCATAGCGGCGCGGCTTGAACGATCAGCATCGACGATCAGCCGCGAGCTCAGGCGCAACGCCAAGCCGACCAAACAGTGGTCCGGCCCCTACGATGGCGAACGGGCGCACCGCCTGGCCGCCCGACGACGACAATGGGATACCCGTTTCAAGCTGGCGCGCCAGCCGGACCTTGCGGCCGACGTCAAGCA
>NZ_AUHB01000019.1 GCF_000422965.1 Pleomorphomonas oryzae DSM 16300 | reverse complement strand
AACGACAGACGGTCGTTGATCAGAAACTCGGCCCGCTCGTCAGAGAGGTTGTTGGCCGCCTGGATCACCAGGATCTTGAACATCATCACCGGATCGAACGGAGGCCGACCGCCTTGCGGGCCGTTGGTGTAATCAAGGGCCGTCAACAGATCGGCTCGGAATATCTCGAAGTCGACGGTCTTGCCAAATGCCTCCAACTGGTCACCGAGGTCGCTCAGCCGCTTCAGCCGGTCATCGAAGTCAAAAAAGCCAGGCAGTCCAGACATCGCCAGAGCCCTCCGCCACAAGGCAAAGGGAATCATAAAACCACTGATTTGGCGAGGTTTTTAGAAGCGTCCAGCTTGGCTCCACATTGATCGAGTTCTTCGACGATCTGATTGGCTCCAAAGGCTTGGTCGCCTGGCAGTCATTGAGTTCGTCGCCGCTGACCATACGTACATTACTGATGGTATCGTAGCGATTTTCCTGCAAAAGAACGAAGTAACCGAGGCTCCTGGACGGACCGGTCAGCGCCAAAATGTCAGTTGCTACGCAGCCTTTAATGCGGCCGGTGGCTTGGCCCTGAATTCGTCTTGTGCATTTCAGACCATGCTAATAGAATTCGGCCGATGATGGCACATTCCAAGTTTGGTTCCCCGGTGGCTTCCAGAATCCATTGCCCGCGCTGGCACAGACGTTTTGCTCTCAATGTTCGACGGCGCGCTATATGACGCACATGTTCGATATGCGTTGTCGCGAGAACGGCATCGAGCACCGCCTGACCAAAGTGAAGCATCCCTGGAACCAATGGGCAGGTCGAGCGGATGAACCGTACGATCAAGGAGGCGACCGTCAAGCGCTTCCACTACGACGATCATCGCCAGTTCGAAGCGCGTCGCGCTGATTTCGTCGCCGCCTACAATTTCGCTCGCAGACTGAAGACCCTCAGTGGCCTCACGCCCTACGAGTTCATCTGCAAATGCTGGACTTCCGAGCCAGAACGATTCACCCTCGATCCAATCCAGCAAATGTCGGGACTAAACACCTAGCCCAATCAGTTGGGCCAGGTTTGAGAAGACAGAAAATACATCAAAAGCAGACCTCGCATGCTGCAGTCGCCATAATTCACGCCCGCAAAATCGCCGTCAGAATTTCGGCGTTTCGAGGCCCATGTGCTGCCAATGCATAGGCACGGGCTTTCTTTCCCATCTCTTTCATTCTGTATGTATTCTCAGATATTTCCTTTATGAAACTCGCAGCGTCCTCTATGCTGCCGCTGCGAACTCCAATTTCCTCCTTCTCAAGATTGCAGTCAGGATCAACCTCAATACTCACGACCAACATCTCGCGAAGCCAAGCCTGAATAAATGTATTAGGAAACCCTTCTCTTACAGAGGTATTAACAAATATGTGACATTGCTCCATAAGTGTCTCGACTTCTATCTGTGTTTGTTCCCCCAGATACTGAAAGCGTGGCAAACTTCTTGCTTCTTCTAGCAAATTGGAATAATCGTCGTCCTGCCGACCCACCATAATCCACTCGAGATTCGTTGCCTCTAGTCTCTTTGCAATTTCGACGAATCTTTCTGGCTTTTTGAACGGTTTCAGATTGGCCACCCAAAGAACCTTTATTTTCTCATAATTTTTTCTGTTTTTGTAATCCACAGGTGAGAAAAAATTTCGCGCGACGAAGATTTCTCTTCCGATCTTCCGTTCTTTTGCTACCAGCCACTGACTCTTGCTCTGGCATACTATCGAGTAAGCTTTCCTGATTCCCCATCCATGCATCATCTGATCTATCGTTCGCAGTATATTACGTTCGATCTTCCGGTAAAATGGACGGAGATCATTGTCATGCGCTACGTGAAAAATAAATCTACATCTATTCAGGAAACTATACACCGCGCAGGTTGCGGTGTATGCGCCACCATCTCTTTGATAAATTACGTCGGGCCGTATCTCCCGAAGGCATTCGTACAATCCAAATGCGTCAACTAACTGCGTGTATCTCGATATCCACAATGGCCCCGGGATCCGCACAATTTTATACTTATTCTTCGATCCAGCATCGTCAGCGATATGCTTACCTATAAAGTATATTTTAGAAGACGTGTTACGCACTAAATGTTCAATAATTCGGTCCACCTGCGCTTGTGCGCCTCCCATGGCGTAAGACGAATGGGTGTGCAGTACAATGGCCACCCGGACATCCTTTTTTCCGTCGAATATATCATTATCGTGGATAGCACCGGATGTCATTGATCTTCCTCTTAATGTAATAGAGCACCTATAGCGAACAATCCCGCACCTCCACCACCATCTGACTGGCTCGGGTATATACGCCACCAGGCGACTCGCCCAAGGGTAAATCTAGCCCAGAGACGTAGTTGCAATCATGGGCGGCGTGATTGACAACGATTCATTGATATATATAACGCCTTTGACTATGTTCGCCTGCGTATTATCCGCGCCGGAACGCCCACAGCTGTACAACCAGATGGTATATCGCGTAAAATTACGGCATTCGCACCAATTTTTACGTCGTCTCCAATTTTTAAGCTCCCGATTATTTTTGCACCCGCCCCAATACTCACTCGATTTCCAATTTTTGGCGCCCCGGAGGGATTGGCATTTCCTATATTCCCGATAGTCACGCCCTGCCTAATGATAACATCATCACCTATAACTGCATTTCCGTGTATAATGATTCCTCCAAAATGCTCTATAACCAACCTTCTTCCTATAATTGCTGAGTCGGGTATGGATATACCGGTCATTATTTCGACCACTTTATGCATCAATATTGATGGAATATACAGTGCTCTTTTAACAAATTTTGGCTTGATAGACATCCGCAAGTGCCTAAAGCGGTAACACAGGATCGCCCAAAATCCTTGGCTCAGCAGCCCTTCTCTATTTGCTTTATAGTCCTCGACAACAATCCAAGGCATTTTAGGACTCACGCACGGATTTTACGATCAAGCTCGTTTTTATTTGAATGCTGTTTGTTTGTATTAGAGTTTACTCACTCTACGTTTCCTCTTAGATTCTTACCCGATGATAGATCGTTATAAAGGCTCAAAAACGCTCTCGAAGTGACACTGGAGTCGAACTTTTCTTTTGCAAAAATTCGACTCCTATTTCCCATTGTGGCGAGCGTTTCTGGCGATGACGCTAGCTCAGAGATCGCGGCAACCAGCATCTCCACGTCATTGGGAGCAATGAGCAGACCTCGCTCACGTCTACCGAGTAACTCAGGGATAGAGCCATACGGGGTTGCAATTGGAACTAAGCCAAGTGACATCGCCTCAAGAACAATCATAGGCATACCCTCGAAAGGAACTTTTGAGGGCAGCACTAATATGTCGTAATTCTTTAGAATTTCTGGCCAATCCGCGTGAGCAAAGACGCCGCCAAAGGTCAGGGCTCTATTTACAGATGCTTCCGTTTCAATTTCCCGTTTTATTGGTCCGTCGCCATATATTGTGAAATGCACCGAGGCTGGATAACATCTATTCGCAGCTTTCAATACCAGGTCTACGCCCTTCTCGGACACTAATCGTCCAGCAAACAACACCCGCAAAGAGTCATCGTCGGCTGCCGGAGTTCTAGCTTCCTTCGGAATCCTGACGGAGTTATATATGCTTATTGATTTCCTGCTGGGGACAAAAGTGTGCTGGGTGAATAACTCAAGTTCTGTTTGGCTTAAAAAGACGATCTTTTCCGACATGCCAATCAGAAACTTTAAGGCCACTCTTACAAGCCCCGTCGGCTTTGTTTCAAGAAATAAACCCCCATGAAAATGGAGTATTACAGCCTTCCCGCTAATACGCGCAGCTAATACAAATGGTAGATCCCGGTAAATGGATCTTGTCATTAACGCGGTGTTGGAGTGTAATATATCGTACTTTTCTGTTATTGCCTTTAACATTCCCTTAAGTATGTTTAGTAGTGATGCTAATTTTCGCAGATACCACTTACCTGTCTGAGGTGCGCCAAGGACGAGATGAGTATAGTGTACTTCATCACCTAGCGCTTGCTTAAGTTCGCTTACGACAGCCGATATTCCGCTGACGTTAACACTGGAAGCCAAACTTGGTGCAGAAATTAGTACACATATCTTTTTTTCTTTTAAAGAACGGGGATCACAATTTGCGTTCATCTTCCGCTCCTGTAGCGCAACGCCTAGAACAAACTAAATTTAGCGGAACTCGCTGGAACCACGGAGGCGGCGTATTACGTTAAAAAGTATATCTGGTACGACGCGGATTATAAATAGAGGTGCGAGGAGCAGGTAACGTTTCCAAAGGCGCTTCGGCTCGCTTGAAAGCCGATGCAGCCACTCAAGACCGTTATCGCGCATCCACTTGGGTGCTCGCGCTACGCTTCCTGATTGAAAGTCAAAAGCGGCGCCAACGCCAATGCATACACCATTGCCAAGCAACGGAGTGGCTAGGTCCATCCAAATTTCCTGTTTGGGGCTGGAAATTCCGACCCAGACAAAATCGGGACGGGATATCCGAATATTTTCAATTTCGCTATAAATCTCATCCGATGTTGCTTGACCTCGACCCAGCGCTCGCATGGGAGGGCTAAAAACTCCAGCGATCTTGAGGCCCGGGAACTTTTCCACCAAACGGCGGGCCATTTCGGCCGCCACACCAGGCTTCCCCCCGTAGAAGTAGTGACTTTGGCCGGTGTATAAGGAATGCGAGCAAAGTGCGTCGACCAAATCTGCCCCTGTAACTCGGCCAATTGCTTTTCCATATCCCATCAACCGGCCTATCCAGACTAAAGGCATACCATCAGGCACAACTAGGAGTGCCTTTTCATGTATTTGGAGAAGGGTCGGGTCACTAGCTGCCAACATAAGGCTCGGGACTTCTCTAACAAGTACGAATCTACATGAATTATCTTTTGCTGCCTGCGAAATGTAATTCACAGCCTGCGTCATATGTGTTGCGCTAATTGGAACGTTAAGAACGCGAAATGTTAAAGGGGGGCTAACCAACACAGTAACGGACTCCTGGGTGAACTTTCTTGCGTATATATTTTTGGTTGTACACTTAACTAAGCTATCGTATTTTATAGATATATTTCATTGTCTTGCTATTTCGCGAAATAGATAACAGTCACTTCTTATGCGCCAACCGCCAGTGCTATGAACTTCAATGTATTCTGAAGGTGGGTTCGAATGGTTAAGGAAAATTAGAGCGCCATTATATCGGCGGGCACAAGAGCGTCCGAAGCCCGCCTAGTGACACGCGGGGGGCTTCGATGTGATCGTATGAGTGCGGACTCTGGCGTGACATGCCGGAGCGGTTAGGATCTTGCCAGACGGTGGGGCGCTTTTACTATCATTCGACCGAGCAGGACGGTGCTCAACTGTATCTCCGAGAATATGTTTCGGCGATTCTGACATAAAGCGAGCGGCGATTTGGGCGACCGCCGGTCAACTACCTCGGTCTCATTAGGCCATGAGCATAGAGTAACTAATTGCCATAAGCTGGACCTCACAACAACATGGCCACGGCTAATGAAATTAGTTAATAGCATAAATCAATTGTCAATCACGCCAGCTGCGTACAGTAAATCACCTTAATTCAGGGCTTCAATCCAAGACCATGATTCTTGTCCATAGATAAAGCCCGTACTGCCGGACTTGAGTTACCGACGCGCTTCTGCCTGTCGTAGCGTCACTTGACCGGCGACGAAAGCGGCATATGTCTCTGCAATACCTTTCTTCAACTCAATCTTTGCCTCCCATCCAAGAGTGCGAAGCTTTTCGGCACTCATGAGTTTGCGCGGCGTGCCGTCAGGCTTAGACAGATCATGAACGATTTCGCCTCTATACCCTACTACTTCACAAACGAGCTTCGTCAATGCCAGGACCGATAGATCTTCTCCCGAGCCTACGTTCACGTGCTCGAAGTCTGAATAGACTTTCATCAGGTGGACACAGGCGTCTGCACAATCATCAACGTGGAGGAACTCTCGCAACGGCTTGCCGGTGCCCCAGACAACAATCTGCTTAGCGCCGGTAATCTTTGCTTCGTGTGCCTTGCGGATAAGAGCTGGCATTACATGGCTGGAATTGAGATCGAAATTGTCGCCTGGCCCATAAAGATTAGTAGGCATTGCCGAGATGAAATCAGCGCCGTGCTGCTTGCGATAGGCTTGGCAAAGTTTAATGCCCGCAATCTTCGCGATAGCGTACCATTCATTTGTTGGCTCAAGCTCACCGGTAAGCAAGGCGCCTTCGACAATTGGCTGGGCAGCAAACTTAGGATAAATACATGAGGACCCAAGAAAACACAGCTTTTCAACACCCGACCGAAACGAAGCTTCAATTATATTAGCTTCGATCATCAAGTTATCGTACAGAAAATCAGCTGGATAACTGTTATTCGCTAGGATTCCGCCGACCTTTGCAGCCGCCACAAACACGGCGTCTGGCTTGGCAGTTGCCACCCATGCACGCACCGTAGCCTGATCCTTGAGATCTACATCATTGCGATTAGCCGTCAGTATTTCGCAATTCTCCGACACCAATCTGCGGACAATTGCGGCGCCCACCATTCCGCGGTGTCCAGCCACCCAAACCTTCTTGCCTTTCAATTCATATGGCATCGTCAGCCCTCCACACTGACTGGCAGGTCTAGACCGTGCTTTTTAAGGAGAGCATACCGCCGCGCAGATTTGTGATCCTCCGCAACCATTTCGCGACACATTTCGCGCGCAGAAATTTCTGGAACCCATCCGAGTCGTTCTTTTGCCTTCTTTGGGTCGCCCAGCAGAGTTTCCACTTCCGATGGGCGGAAATACCGAGGATCGATGCGGACAATCACGTCACCAACGTTAAGTGCGGGCGCGAGGTCCCCAGAAATGGCTGAGACTACCCCAACCTCGTTAACACCCTCTCCCCGAAATTCGATGCTGACGCCGAGGTCTTCGGCCGCCCATGCGATGAACTCACGAACGGATTGCTGCACGCCTGTGGCAATCACAAAATCTTCCGGTTTGTCCTGCTGCAGCATGAGCCACTGCATCCGGACATAGTCCCTGGCATGCCCCCAATCACGCAGCGAGTCGATATTGCCCATGTAGAGACATGGTTCGAGTCCCATGGCGATGTTCGCGAGGCCACGCGTAATTTTTCGCGTGACGAATGTTTCACCGCGGCGTGGTGATTCATGATTGAATAGAATGCCGTTGCACGCGTACATGCCATAGGCTTCACGATAATTTACAGTTATCCAATACGCATATAGTTTTGCTACAGCATAAGGACTGCGCGGATAAAACGGGGTCGTTTCTCGCTGGGGGATTTCCTGAACCAGACCATAAAGTTCGGAGGTGGACGCTTGATAGAAACGGGTTTTCTTAGTTAGACCCAGAAACCGTATTGCTTCAAGAAGTCGCAGGGTGCCAATGGCATCGACATCAGCGGTATATTCGGGAGCCTCGAAAGACACCGCAACATGGGACTGCGCGCCAAGATTATATACCTCGTCGGGTCCGATTTCCTGAATGATGCGCGTTAGATTTGAGGTGTCGCTCAGGTCCCCATAATGCAACTTTAGCTGCGCATTATCGACGTGGGGATCTTCATAAATATGGTCTACGCGTTGCGTGTTAAACAATGACGCACGGCGCTTAATTCCATGTACTTCGTACCCCTTAGAAATCAAAAATTCGGCAAGATAGGAACCATCTTGGCCCGTGATACCAGTAATAAGGGCTGTTTTCCTTTGTGACATTATTTCAAGTCCTAAATGCTGGATTTTATCTGAAATAGTATTTTGATGCCTATTTCAGCCCTTCCAGGTTCTGTACCATTCGACGAAGTTCTTCACCCCGGTTGGAACGTCGGTCTCCGGGACGTATCCGGTCAGAGCCTTGAGCAGGTCGGGTGCGGCATAGGTCTGGGGAACGTCGCCCTTCTGCATGGGCAGGAGGTTGCGGACGGCTGGCTTGCCGAGCGCCGTCTCGATGGCCGTGATGAAGTCCAGGAGGCCGACCGGCTGGCCGCCGCCGATGTTGACGATGCGGAACGGTGCCTGCCTGGACAGCGTGTCGGTCACGCCCTCGACGGTGACGCGGTTGTCCTCGCTTGGAGCGACGGGTACCAGGCGAACGATCGCCTCGATGAGATCCTCCACGTAGGTGAAGTCGCGCCGCATGTTGCCTTCGCCGTAGACGTCGATCGGCTCGCCCTTCTCGATGGCGTCGACGAACTTGAACAGCGCCATGTCCGGCCGCCCCCAGGGGCCGTAGACCGTGAAGAAGCGGAAGGCGGTGGTCGGGATCTTCCACAGGTGAGCGTAGGAATGGCCCATGACCTCCACCGCCTTCTTGGTGGCGGCATAGAGCGTCAGCGGCTCGTCGGTCTTGTCGCTTTCGGCAAACGGCACCTTGTCGTTGGCGCCATAGACCGACGACGTCGAGGCGAGCATCAGGTGCTTGACCTCGCATTGCTTGGCGAGCTCCAGCACGTTCCAGCTGCCGGTCAGGTTGGCGTCGACATAGGCCTTGGGGTTTTCGAGGCTGTAGCGGACGCCGGCCTGAGCGGCGAGGTGGATGATCACCTCCGGTTCGGCCAGCTCTGCGGCCTGCTTCAGCGCTTCAGCATCTTCCAACTGGCCGATCACCGCCCGAAAGCCGTTCGACCGTTCGAGAAGAGCATGCCGCGCTTCCTTGAGGCGAACGTCGTAATACGGCGTCATGCCGTCGAAGCCGACCACGAAGTGACCCTCGTCGAGCAGACGCCGGGCGAGATGGAAGCCGATGAAGCCGGCGGTGCCGGTGATCAGGAAGCGCATCACTCGGCCGCCTTGGAGAGGGAGCCTGTGAGCTCAGAGCCGCGTCCGACGCTGGTATAGCTGAAGCCGTGCTTTTCGATCTCTTCGGGCCGGTAGATGTTCCTGAGATCGACCAGCACCGGCGCCTTCATGACGCCTTTGAGGCGGGGGAAGTCCAGCGCCCGGAACTCGTTCCACTCGGTGACGATGCAGACCGCATCGGCCCCCTCAGCCGCCTCATAGGCGCTGCCGACGTAATCGACGCCCTCGATCAGCTTCCTGGCGTTGTCCATACCCTCGGGGTCGAAGCCGCGCACCTTGGCGCCGGCGTCCTGCAGCGCCTGGATGATCGAGATGGCCGGGCTGTCGCGCATGTCATCGGTCATCGGCTTGAAGGTCAGACCGAGCACCGCCACCGTCTTGCCGCGGGCATCGCCGCCCACTGCCTGGATCACCTTCCTCGCCATCGCTCGCTTGCGAATGTCGTTGACGGCGACGGTGGTCTCGATCAGGCGTACCGGGCTGTCATAGTCCTGGGCGGTCTTGACCAGCGCCAGCGTATCCTTGGGGAAGCAGGAGCCACCATAACCGGGACCGGCATGCAGGAACTTCGCCCCGATGCGGCCGTCGAGGCCGATGCCGCGCGCCACCTGCTGCACGTCGGCGCCCACCTTCTCGCAGAGATCGGCGATCTCGTTGATGAAGGTGATCTTCATGGCGAGAAACGCATTGCCGGCATACTTGATCAGCTCGGAGGTGCGGCGCTTGGTGAACAGCAGCGGTGCCTGGTTGAGGTAGAGCGGCCGGTAGACCTCGGTCATTACTTCCTTGGCCCGCTCGTCCTCATAGCCGATGACGATGCGGTCGGGCCGCTTGAAGTCGTCGATGGCCGCGCCCTCGCGCAGGAACTCCGGATTGGAGACGACGGCGACGTCGGCGGTGGGATTGGTCTCGCGGATGATGCGCTCCACCTCATCACCGGTGCCGACCGGCACGGTCGACTTGGTGACCACCACGGTGAAGCCCTTCACGGCGGCGGCGATCTCGCGGGCAGCGGCGTAGACATAGGAGAGGTCGGCATGGCCATCGCCGCGCCGCGACGGCGTACCGACGGCGATGAACACCACGTCGGCCTCGGCCACCGGACCGGCAAGGTCAGTGGTAAAGGTCAGACGACCCGCCTTGACGTTGGCGGCGACCAGTGCATCCAGCCCGGGCTCGTAGATGGGGATCTCGCCGCGCTCCAGCGCCTCGATCTTCTCCACCGCCTTGTCCATGCAGACAACGTCATGGCCGAAGTCGGCAAAGCATGTCCCAGAAACAAGGCCAACATAGCCAGAACCTATCATCACGATCTTCAAAATCGATACTCCGAAATTCTTCGCTTCAAATCTTCAAACCGACTTCAAACGTTCGATAAAGCCACAACCCGAGCACGGTATTCCAGATAGGCCTGAACGCCCAGCCGGGCCAACCAGACAAAAGCTACCGCACTCCGGGTGAAATCGCTTCACCAGGGACCATTTGCACCACCGTCGCACATGAACAGCCCAAAGACCGTTCTCCCACACCTCGATCGGAGGCTATCAACGCATCAAACCAAACAGGCAGCGATCAGGCGACCTTCAAGATCATGTCCCGAGAAACGCCCGTCCGAACCTGACCCCCCATCAAACTCATCAACAATACCAATCGATTACGCCCATCGAGCCGTTCAATCACGCCCAGCTGTTCGGCAAACGGCCCCTCCCTGAGGCGTACCGTCATGCCGGGTTGCAGCGGATCAACGAACTCGAGAATTCCGTTGGCGTCGGTCGACGCCACCAAGGTTTCAACAACGCCGGCCTTGACCGCCAGGGGAGTGCCGCCGCTGGTCACGAGCGACCGCACACCCAGCGTTCCATTGATCGATCGCCAGCGCGCCCGCATCGGATCCAGGCGCACGAAGACATAACCGCGAAAAACGGGCGCCGTCGTCGCGATTGTCTTGCGAGCATGGCGTCGCACCACTTTTTCAAGCGGAGAAAACGTATAGAACCCCTGCCGACGGAGGTTATCGATTGCGACACCTTCCCGCTGCGGCTGGGTCATGGCGGCAAACCAACGTTCACCCTCTGGAGGCCTTTCAAAAGCGGCCTCAGACACTCCAACAACCTTTTGAGACAATAAACTTTCCATAAGGCCCCTTCTTACGCCAAAACACACGCAACTCGACGCCCTGAACCGTAATTAACCCTCACGACGAAATGCCATCGTGATTTTCAAACCCTTCCTTGCCATTTTAATGCAATTATCCTGCCAATTCACTATCCCCCTAAAACCGCTAGCGTAAGCGGCTCTGGCGACGAAAACGTGACGCTCGGCAGGCGTTGTATCCGATATGGCGAGCTTCCAACCATCCCCTTCAAAAACAAACACTTAACATAAGCCACCAGAGCCAGGCGGCCCCGAAATTTCTGAAATATAACTTGCATTCCAGATGGCTCACCCAGCCCCAACCATCAGGGAAATCCGTTAGTCAACGGTACTTTCGATTGAGTAACGCTGTCAACTGTCACCGCCTGTGAAGGAGGATGCAAACCCGCCCCATAGTAAATCTGCATCACCCAGCGAGCCCAATATCCCAGATTGGGCCGTTGGGCAGGGGCGGGTGAAAACTGGGGTATTAGTGGACCAGGAACCTCTTCAAAGCGATCAAGCGGCAATGCTCCTCGATCTACCGTAGAGGCAGGCAAATACAGCTTCGAGCGGTCGGACTCCCACATCTGCACCAAGCGCCATCTCCCTCGGAGCAAATGTCAGATTCGCCTCACCAGGATCGCGAGGTTGTTGCCGGTTGTCGTTGAGGGAATGCCGAATGGCGATAAATGCCCGTGTGGCATGCGACGGTCGATTTGGCAAAAGGATTGGCCTCGCCAAAGTCGCAAGGAACTTGCTGCCAGCCATCGGCACCAAACGGATGACCTGCTGGGATTTATCAGCTCCTCGCCATCGGACGCGGATGCAAGGGTTCGGCGCGGTGCCAGTTTTCGAGGACGCGGCCGTCGGTGTGGGCCTGCTTCACCCAGCGAATGCCGTTGGAGATGACCTTGTGGACCATCGGGTCGTGATAGATCGGGAAGGTCTCGTGGCCGGGGCTGAAATAGAAGATGCGACCGCGGCCGCGCTGGAAGGTGCAGCCAGACCGGAAAACCTCGCCGCCGGAATACCAAGACATGAAGACGATTTCGTCCGGCTGCGGAATGTCGAAGGGCTCGCCATACATTTCGGAGGCCGCCACCTCGAAATAAGGCGGTAGCCCTTCGGCAATCGGGTGCGACGGGTTGACCACCCAGACGCGCTCCAGATCGCCTTCAGGCATTTCGCGCCAGGAGAGATTACAGTTGGTGCCCATCAGTCGCTTAAACAGCTTGGAATGGTGGCCCGAATGCAGCACGACGAGGCCCATGCCCCTGAGCACGCGCTGCTGCACGCGGTCGATCAGGCCGTCGCTGACGTCGTCGTGGGCCATGTGGCCCCACCAGAGCAATACATCCGTGTCGTCAAGAAGGCTTTGCGGCAGGCCTTCGTCGGGATCATCGAGCGTGCCGCGATGGATCTCGAAATCGGAGTGGGCGATACCCTTGGCGATCGCACCGTCGATGCGGTCGGGATAGATGTCGCTCACCGCCTTGTGGAGCTGCTCATGGCGGCCCTCGTTCCAGATCGTTATCTTGATGGACATATTTTCCTCTCTGCGTCAGGCAGCCTTGGCGGAACGGAGAATCCGTCCATCTGGGCTGAAGATGTGACAGGCGGTGGTCTCAGCGGCGAACGGCACCCGGTCGCCTGGGCGGAAGGTGACGTCGCCCTCGACGCGGACGACGATCGGCTGCTCGATTGAACCGACGGTGAGATAGGTCTCGACGCCCAGTCGTTCGACGATCGCCACCTCGGCGACAAAGTGAGCGGCCTGGGTGTCGACGACCTTGATGTGTTCGGGCCGCACGCCCATTCGGGCGGGCCCTTCGGAAAGCGAAGCATCGGCAAGCACGAAGCTCATGCCGAGCGGGCCCGCGATATGGGCGCGGTCGGCGCTCTCCCGTGTCACCGCGACCGGCAGGATGTTCATCTTTGGCGAGCCGATGAAGGTGGCGACGAACTCGTTGTCCGGCCGATGATAGAGATCCATCGGCGGACCGACCTGAGCAACGGTGCCCTGATTGAGGACGACGATCTTGTCGGCCATGGTCATCGCCTCCACCTGGTCGTGCGTCACGTAGACGACGGTAGCCGAGAGCTCGCGATGCAGCCGCTGCAGCTCGGCCCGCATCTGCACGCGCAACGCGCTGTCGAGATTGGACAGCGGCTCGTCGAACAGAATCAGCGCCGGCTTCTTGATGATGGCGCGGCCGATGGCGACGCGCTGGCGCTGGCCACCTGAGAGGGCGCCTGGCCGGCGATCGAGCAATTCGCCCAACTGCAGGATCTCGGCCACTTCCTCGACCTGGCGACGAATCTCGGCCGGCGCCACCTTCTTGAGGCTGAGCGAGAAGCCGATGTTCTCGGCCACCGTCATATGCGGATAGAGCGCATAGGACTGAAAGACCATGGCGATGCCGCGCTTGTCGGGCGGCACGTCGTTGATGCGCGTGCCATTGAGGACAAGATCGCCGCTGTCGATGCCTTCAAGGCCGGCGATCATGCGCAACAAGGTCGATTTGCCGCAACCCGACGGCCCCACGAAGACGGCGAACTCCCCATCTTCGACCGTAACGTCGACGCCCTTGATGACTTCCAGCGCGCCGTAGAACTTGCGGACGTTGTTGAGGTGGATCATTGGCTCGAACTCTTGTTTTCTCTCAGCCCTTCACGCCGCCCGAAAAGGTCTGGACGAGGAAGCGGCGCGCGAAGCCGAAGGCGACGACGGCGGGAACCAGGTAGATGAAGGCAAGCGCGGTCAGCAGGCCGTAGTCGATCTCGTTGATGCGCAGGAAGGCGCGGAAGAGACCGAGCGGCAGTGTCTGCAATTCCGGCGACGACAGCAGGATCAGCGGCAATAGGAAATCACCCCAAGCCGACATGAAGGCGAACAGGCCGGACGCGGCGAGGCCAGGCAGAGCCAGTGGCACCAGCACACGCCGGATGCGCTGGATCATCGTGGCGCCGTCCATCAGGGCGGCTTCCTCATAATCGCGTGGCAGACCGTCGAAGAAGGTCTTCATGATCCACAGCGACAGCGGCAGCTGCATGGTGGCGAGCACCAGGATCAGGCCGAGATAGCCGTCGATGAAACCGGTCCAGCGCATGATGTCGCGCGTTGCGCTTCCGAAGATGGGGCGCAGCAGGGCGCCTTCGGCGTTGTTCAACGTCAGCAGGAACTTGTAGAGCGGCACCACCAGCGCTGTGGACGGCAGCACGCGGATGAGCAGGATGGCGTAAAGGAAGGGCAGCTTCCACCAGGCACGGGTTCGCGACAGGGCATAACCGCCGAGGCCGGAGAGCACCATCACCAGGAAGGTGGCGGATCCCACCACGAACAACGAATTGAACAACCACTTGGCGCCGTCTTCCTTGGCGAAGACGCGCAGGTAATTGGCAAAGGTCCAGGTCTCAGGCCAGCGCAAGAATAGCTGGGCGTTACCGTCGAACGAGGCGATCAGCAGCCAGAAGAACGGAATGGCGCAGAAGATCGAGATCAGCGACAGCGTCGCATAGGCCATCAGATCGCCACGCACGCAGTTGGCGGATTCGCCGGGAGGAGCCACGGACATGTCAGATCTCCACCTTGGCGGCGCGAACGTAGGCAATGCCGAGCATCAGCGACACCAGCAGGGCAATCACCGCCACTGCCGCGCCATAGCCGAGCTGGTAGGCCGTGAATGACTGGTTGTAGATGTAGATGCTGATGAGTTCGGTGGCGCCGCCAGGGCCACCGCGGGTCAGCGCGTAGACGAGGCCGAACACGGCGATGGTCGAGACGGTCGAGATCAGCATGTAGAGAAGAATGGTCGGCATCATCAGCGGCAGGGTGATGCGACGGAACATTTGTGCCGGCGTGGCGCCGTCCATCCGCGCCGCCTCGTAAATTTCCTGGGGAATGGTGCTGAGGCCAGCGGTCAGCAGGATCATCGCCGTGGCGATGCCGCGCCATGTGTTGACGACGATGATCATCGCCAGCGGAAACACTTGCAGCCAGTCGGCGGTCGGCAGACCGAAGAAGGAGACAATGCGGCTCAACGTGGCGTGATCGCCGCCGGCCAGCATCGAAATCCACATGAAGCCTGCCACCACTTCCGGCGCGGCGTTGGGCAGCAGGATGATCGACGAGAACAAGGTCCGGAAGACGAGGCGACGACGCAGGGCAATGGCCGAGACGAGGCCGAGCACGAACTGGCCGATGATGGCCGACCCCAGCACGAAGACAAAGGTGACGAACAGGGCGTTCCAGAACTTGGCGTCGTTGAACAGGCGTGTGTAGTTGCGCCAGCCGACGAAGCGGGGTGCGCGCGCAGCAGCGCCGGTCAGCGCCTCGTTGGTAAACGACAGATAGACCGAATAGATGGCCGGATAGATGACGAAGGCGAGAAGCAGCAGCAGCGACGGCAGGAGCACGATCATCAGCTGCCGCTCGGCGCGCCGTTCCTGGAGCGTTTTGGCCATGGGGCTCACATTAGTGGATCGAAAATCGTGGGACGCGAGGCAAGCCGCGCGTCCCCTAATTCATGGGCGCAAGAGCGAAATCACTTCACTGCGTCGTCGCCGAGCGTTTCCTTGACGTAGTCGACGAGGATCTTCTGGGCGCCGGCCGCGTCGACTTCCTTGCGGAGCAGAGCATCCGTGGCGCGGGCCACGCCCTCAGCGACGGTGCCGAAGCCGGCAGCCTGCTTCAGGAACGTGCCTTTCTCGGCAGCCGCATGGATCGGAACGAGTTCGGTGAGCTTCTGGAACTCGGGATCGCTGGCCGCGTCCTTGCTCGCGGGAATGTTGCCGATGCGGGCAGCATAGGACACTTGCGTCTCAACCGAACCGATCTCGAGCAGCGCCTTCTTGGCAAGCTCGACATTGGCCGACTTGGCATTGACGGCCCAGGGCGCAGCGAGGTTGGCGAGCACGAACTGACCGCCGGTCTGCCCGGGAACAGTCCAGGTGCCGACCACCTTGGTCACATCCGGGATGGGGTTCTTGCTCTCGCGACCCCAATCGAAAATGTAGCACCAGGAGCCGCAGGTGGTGGCGACCAGCTTGCCGGCCGGGAACAATTCATACTTGGGGATCACCCAAGGCTCCGGTCCGAGCAGCGGTTGCACCGGCATCAAATCCTTGTCGATCAACGTCTTGTAGACATTGAAGACATCCTTGACGCCCTCGCCGTTGAGATCGAGCTTGCCATCGTCTGTGACGATCTGCGGCGTCTTGGAGCCGACGATCAGGTGCTGGAAGCCCTCGTCGAAAGCGCCCGAGCCCCAGCTGACGCCGGCCGGGAACAGGAGGCCGTAGGCACCGGTCTTGGTCTTGATCTCCTCGGCACGGGCGATCAGGTCATCCCAGGTTTTCGGCTGTCCGGTGGAAATGCCAGCCTTTTCCAGCACGTCCTTGCGATAATAGATCTCCTGGATGCCCAGCATGTAGGGCATCACATAGGTCTCGCCGTCCGGGCTGACCGCCAGCTTCTTGGCGACATCGTAGAAGTTCTTGTAGCCGTCCCAGGCATTGATCTCGGTGGTGATCGGCGCGAGATAGCCGGCGTCGACCATATCGGCCACGGCGGCCGTCGACGGCATGGAGAACAGATCGGGGCCGTTGCCGGCGCCGAGCTCGGTCAGGAGCTTGGAAAGATAGTCCTTGTCGGGGGCCGGGTATTCGACCACCTCGACCTTGACCCCGAGCTTCTTCTCGATGCGCTCGACCGTCGATTTCATCGCGTCGATACCGGCCTGGCCGTGATTGGCCAGACGAAGCGTCTCAGCCTGCACGAACGTTGACGTGCAGCCGAGCAGGATGGCGCAGAGGCCACCAAACACCGTCTTCTTCAACGGACAATCCTCCCATGATGGATGCCTGACGCCCTCCAGCGCCAGTCGTAAGAAGTGTACACGTTTTCGCAACTCCGGCAAGTCACCCTATCCCTTCGTCTCATACACCCTACAACATACTGAAATAAACCGATGAAAAATGGCTTGTCAGGAAAAACGCGTCTGTGTACACGTTTGCACAACGGTGGAAGGGAGTTGCACAAATGGTCGCGCGGCTGAAGCTGGGAGTGATTGGCGCCGGGCTGAAGGCGGCCGAATATGCGGCGAGCTGGGTGGCGATGCCCGAGGTAGAATTCGTGGCGCTCAGCGACACGTCGCCGGCTTCCCTCGAAAGGCTCGCCGGTATTTGCCTGGCCAACGGTGCCCCACGCCCGCATTGCTTTACGGACTATCGCGAGATGCTGGCGACCTGTGGCGATGGGCTCGACATCATCTATGTTTCGACGCCGCATGCCTTCCATGCCGAACAGGCGATCGCCGTTGCCGAGCGAGGCATCGACCTGTTCCTCGAAAAACCGATGGTGACGACCGTTCCCGAGGCGGAGGGACTGATCGCGGCGCAAAAGCGCGGCAAGGGAACCATCGTCACCGCCTTTCAGGGTGGATTGTCTCCCCTGGTGCTCGATACGCGCCGCCGGTCGCTCAGCGGTGAATTCAGCGATCTCGTCGCCATTTCCGGCATGATCTGGGAAAGCTGGGCCAGCAACTACGCCGGACACTGGAAGCAGAAGCCGGAGATTTCCGGCGGCGGCTTCATGTTCGACACCGGCGCTCACTTGATGAACACCGTCTGCCTGCTGGCCAACTCCGATTTCGCCAACGTCAGTGCCTATATGGACAATCGCGGCGCGCCGGTCGACGTCGTTACCGCCGTTTCTGCTCGTCTCGCCAACGGCGCACTGGCGACGCTCACGGCGGCCGGCGAGGGGCCAAAGGGCTGCGCCTCGTTCATCTCGCTGTTCTTCACCAAGGCGATCGTTCGCATCGATGCCTGGGGCGGTTGGCGCGAACTCATCCTCGACGGTGTGGCACAGCCGCGCGAAACGGCTGAGATCCTCGACAATCCGCTCAAAAGCTTTCTTGCCATCCGCGCCGGCAGCATGGAAAACACCGGCTCGGTGGAGATGGGGTTGAGATTTGCCCGGCTTTGGGACGCTATCAAAGCGTCAGCGGCGACAAACGGCACCCCGGTGCATATTGGCGGAGCCGGGGGGCAAATGGAACGATGAGCAGGAAACGCATCACTTCGAAAGAGCTTGCGGAACTGGTTGGTGTTTCGTCGGCAACCATTTCCCGGGCCTTTTCGCCGGATGCCCGGATCGGTGAGGAGACGCGCAGCCGGATTCTGGCAGCGGCACGCAAATATGGCTATCAGCCGAACGCCATCGCCCGCTCGCTCAACAATCAGCGATCGCGCCTGGTCGCCGTGGTCGTCAACGCCATCGGCAACCCTTGCGAAGCGGAAGAACAGCAGCTGCTTGTCCATGCGCTGCAAGCTCGCCAGTTGCTGCCGATCATCCTGTGCTGCGGCGATCATAGCGATCGGCTGCAGCTGATGCGGCTGGCCGCGACCTATCAGGTCGATCACGTGGTGATCTTCTCCGACATGGTGTCGCTGCGCGACGCGGTCGACATCTTCCCGACCACCAAGCCGATCATCGTTTCCTTCGAACCGCTCGATAACGAGGAAGTATCGGCCATCCGTATCGACGGTTCGGCAGCCGCCGACGAGGTCGTCGACAGACTGGTGGCCAACGGCAAAAGCCGCTTCACCTATCTTTCCGGCACCAGTTCGAGTTGGATCGACAAGCTGCGGCGCAAATGGTTCGCCGACGCACTCGCTCGGCGTGGCCTCGCCTTCGTCGCCGAGGCAACCGGCACCTATTCCTATGACAGCGGCTTCAAGGAAGCCGTGCCGCTGGTCCATCGCTCCAAGGCCGACGCCATCATCTGCGGTAACGACGTGATGGCGATCGGTGCCCGCGACGCCGTGAAGCGCGTGCTGGGCAAATCGGCGCCGGACGACGTTGCCATTGTCGGCCAGGACGGCATTGCCATGGCCGCCTGGGATTGCCACGATCTCACGACCCTCAGCCTCGACCACGTCGCCTTCATCAATGCCGTCGTCGAGCTGATCGAGCGGCATGAAGCCGGCGACGACAAGCCCGACACCATTACCCTCACCTGCTCGATCCGATGGGGCGCCACGGCCTGACGCGCCTCAGCCACCTCGCCTTCCCCCCGACCCGCTCCCCAGAGGACAGTCGCCCACCCTCCTCGACTGGAAATGACATGCGCCCCTATCGCGACCGCCAAAGAACCCTGGAACAGCTTTCTCGCCATGTTGACACCTGGGTGGATGAACTGGAGGCGTTCGAACTGAAAACTCGGCGTCATTTGGGGCCGTTCGTGGAAATCGGCCCCGACGGCGCTCGGCGGCAAGTTGCCCTTGGCGAGGGCTGGGGCGATCGCCACGGTATTCATCGTTTTGAGCTCGATGAGACAGTCACGCTGCCAGAGGGACCGGTGGAGCTGCGCTTCGATTTCGGCGGCGAATCGCTGGTGCACCTTATCGGTGTCGATGGGACGTTGCTCGACAGCTTCTCCGCCAATCCGCGCCATCGCCGGTTCGAGGCGCCGCGCGGCGTCCCGTTCCGCATCGTGGTGGAGGCGGCTGCCCGCACGCTGTTCGGCATTCCCAATCGCGAGCCACGGCTCGGCATGGCCGAGATCTACGAATATTATCCAGAAATCCGCCACTTGCGCCGGCAATTGGCGACGCTCAAAGAGACAGCCGATGCTGTCGCCGACAAGGAGCTGGCGCGATCGCTGTTCGAGGCCGCCTCGGTCGTCGTCTCCGGCTTGCGCCTGCCGACGGTAACCACCGAAATCGGGCCGCGCCTTGCCGACCGCGCCTGGGCGCGCGACATCTGGGAGCGCAGCTTCGAGCCATCGTCCGAGCCGGCGCCACTTTCGGACGTTGCCATCGTCTCGGTGGTGGAGGCGAGCCGTCGTTTCGACGAGCTCGTTGCCGAGTTGCGAACGGCCTATCCCAAGCAGGGCAACGTCCTGGTCAGCGGCCATGCCCATATCGACTATGCCTGGCTATGGCCGCAGCCGGAAACCGTACGCAAGATCGTTCGCACCTTCTCGAGCGTCAACTCGCTGATGAAGCGCCACCCGGATTTCCGTTTTCTGCAGTCGTCCTCGATCTTCTACGCCCATGTCCAAGAGGAAGACCCCGCCCTGTTCGAGGAGATCCGTGGCTGGGTCGCCGAGGGGCGCTGGGAACCGATCGGCGGCATGCTGATCGAGTGCGATACCAACATGCCCTCGGCCGAGGCTTTCCTGCGCCAGTTCGTGCTGGGGCAGAACTATTTCCTGAAGCATTTCGGGCGGATCAGCCAGGTGGCATGGCTGCCGGACACCTTTGGCTTTACCGGCGCCATGCCGCAGATCATGCGCCACGCCGGCATCGAGGCGCTGGTGACCATCAAGGTGACCTGGAACGAGACCAATCGCCTGACCGACAACCTGTTCCGCTGGCAGGGCAACGACGGATCGCGGGTGTTCGTTCATACTTTCGACGCCTCGGCGCACGAAGGCTACAACATGACCATATCGCCGCCTGCCCTCCTGGAGGTCTGGCGCAACCACGGCGGCAAGGATCTGTCCGACACGGTGATTGCCTCCTATGGCTGGGGCGATGGCGGCGGTGGCCCGGACCCTGACCAGATCGAATCCCTGCCGTTCCTCAATGCCATGCCGGCGATTCCGACCGTCAGCCACGGCGCCCTCGAGCCATACGTTCTCGGCCTGGCCAAGAGCTTGGAGAACGCCGCGCTACCGACATGGCAGGGCGAACTCTATCTCGAATACCACCGCGCTACGTTGACGACGCAGGCGCGGGTCAAGCAGCTTAACCGACGCGCCGAAGCGGATCTCGTTGCCGCCGAAGCGCTGTCGGTGATCGACGCTCTTGATGGCGGATCTTCCAACATGCCGGATCTCGCTGCCGACTGGACGCTGCTGTTGCGCAATCAGTTCCACGACATCCTGCCGGGCTCGTCGATCCGCGAGGTCTATGAGCAGACCGAGAAAGAACTATCCGGCGTCGTAAATCACGCGGCCACCATCAGCCACGAGCGTCTTGCCGGCATCGCCGCCCGGCGCACCGGCGCGCGCGATGGCGTTTTGGTCGCCAATATCTCGGGATCGGCCAAGACAACGCTTCAACTCGAAAGCCAAAATCCATTGCCGACAGCGCTCAAGCCGCAGCGGATCGAGGGCGGCTATGTCGCCACCGTCGATCGCCCGCTTGCGCCGCTGTCGCTGGCCTTCGTCGGGACGGCGAGTGCACGAACCGTCACGACTGACGGCACCGCCCTCGAAAACGACTTCGTTCGGGCAACGCTCGATGAATTCGGCCGCGTCGCCAGCCTCTTCGACAAACGCTGCGGCCGTGAGTTGCTCGATGGACCGGGCAACCGGCTGATGCTCTATCGCAACGATCTGCCACGCCAGTACGATGCCTGGGATATCGAGGCTGGCTTTGAACTCGGCGAGGAGGAATGGCTTTCGGTCGAGAGCTGCCGGGTGACGGCGGCGGGACCGCACCTCGCCGAAATTGAGATTGTCCGCCGGCATTCAGCCAGCACCATCCGTCAGAGGCTGCGCCTGTGGGCCAACAGCCCTCGGCTTGAAGTGGTGACCGATCTCGATTGGCACGACCGCCGCACCTATCTGCGCGCCGTATTTCCGGTCACCGTGCTGGCCGAGGAAGCGGTGTTCGACCAGGCGATCGGCGTCACGCGACGCCCGACCCATGACAATACGACCTGGCAGCGCGCCCAGTTTGAGGCCTGCGGTCACCGCTTCGCGTCACTGTCCGAGACCGACTGGGGTGCGGCGCTGCTGTCGGCCGACAAGTATGGCTTCTCTGCCAAGGGCAACCGACTGACGCTGAGCCTCATTCGCGGACCGATGTATCCCGACATGCTGGCCGACGAAGGCCAGCACCGCTTCGTCTATGCCATTCTGCCGCACGATGGCCGCTGGTGGAGCGAAGCGGTGCAAGCCGAGGCCGATCTTCTCGCCACACCGCCAACCTTCGTCAGCGCCCGCAGCGATGCCGACTACGACATCGTGCCGATCGGGCTTTCTGGCCAGCAGGTGCGCCTGCATGCCTTGAAGCCGGCGGAAGATGGCGAGGGCTATGTCGTGCGCCTGTCGGAGACGGCCGGCCGGCGCGGACCTTTCTCGCTCGCCCTGCCGGAAGGCAAAGCCGCGACGCCGGTTGATGCGTTCGAACGGGTCAAGGCCGAGGACGACAATGCTCTCGACCGTCCGTTCGGTCTCGCCAGCTATCGGTTCTGATGCTGTCGGCTGGCGTTACCATATGAGGCGGCGCCAGCTCAGACCTGGATGACGAAGTTGACCCGGTTGCTGGGCGTCAGCAGTAGTGAGCGCTGAAGCGGCGTGCCTGCCTCGTCGAATACAATCTTCTCCACCTCGAACAGCGGTTCGCCACTGCGGCAATGAAGATGATCGCGCTCGTCGGGGCCGGCGAGGCGTACGTTGATCACTCGACGCGCATGGCGGACTTCGCGGCCATAGCGGGTCTTGAGCAGCCTGTAGATCGAGCTGGCGCCGGCAATTTCGCTGGCAAGATCGGGGAACAAGGCGAGCGGGAAGTCGGAGATTTCAATGGTCATCGGCGCATCGGCGGCCATGATCAGCCGTCTGATGGTCAGGATCAGGGCGCCCTTTGGAATGGCGAGTTTCTGCGCGAGCGCGCTGTCCGCGCTGCCTTCGGTGACGCCGAGCAGTTGCTTGCTGACCTTGTAGCCCTGCAGCGAATAGGTCTCGGAGAAACCGGCGAGATCGACGAGGCTGGTCTCCATGCGTCGGAAGGACACGAAGGTGCCCTTGCCGTGCCGCTTTTCCAGAAGGCCCTCCTCCTGCAGTTCGCTGATCGCCCGTCGCACGGTGATACGGCTCACCGCATATTGCTCGCAGAGCTGCGTTTCTGTCGGCACCGGCTCACCGGGCGCATAGCGTCCGCTCTGGATCGCCTCCGTCAGGCTGTTCTTGAGCTGGAGATACAGCGGCGAGGCGTCCTGCCTCGCGAGACTGTCGGCGGACTGGGACAAGACGACTTTTCTCCTCGGTTCCGAATGGAGGCGCTGGTCGAGTGTAACGGCGACCGTGCCACAGAACACCGGCCAAGTCACCGTTGCCGCTGGTGACGCATGTCGCCGAGGTCGGCTGGTCAGCGCTGCCTTGAAAACGCCGTTGACAGACCTCGATAAGCCATATTAGCGTATATGACGTCATATGACGTTATCAAGGAATCAATCATGACGGAAGTGGTGAAGAACGTCGAGGCGGCGGTGAAGGCAGCGGCCGCCCGCGCAGCGGTGACGGACATCTTCTTTGTGGCCTGTGGTGGCTCCAACGCCCTGCTCATGTCCGGCCATTACGCGGTCGAACGCGAGGCCGAGAAGATTGCCAGCTTCTCCTATACCTCTGCCGAGTTCCTGGCGCGGGCACCGAAGCGTCTCGGCAAGAGCTCGGTCGTCATCCTCTGCTCGCATTCGGGCAACACGCCGGAGACGGTGGCCGCAGCCAAATATGCCCGTGAGGCCGGCGCGCTGACCATCTCCTTTACAAATGTCGAGAATTCGCCGCTCGACCAGGCATCCGAGGCGGCCATTCTCTACCAGTACAATCCGCTGGCCGTTTCCGAAGATCACGCGGCGCCGATGCTGATGCGCCTTGTCTTCGGCATCCTTGCCGCCCGCGAGGGCAACGGCAAGCTCGCCAAGGTCGAGAAGGCGCTGGGTGGCATGGCGAAGACCATCGAGGGTGTCATTGCCCACCACAAGCCGTCGATCGCCGCCTGGGCCGAAAGTTATAAGCGCGAGCCGGTGATCTACACCATGGGCTCCGGCGCCAACTGGGGGTCGGCCTACTCCTTCGCCATCTGCATCCTGCAGGAGATGCAGTGGGTACACTCAGCCGCCATCCACGCCGGCGAATACTTCCACGGCCCGTTCGAGGTGACCGATTTCGACGTACCGTTCATCATCCTCAAGGGCCTCGGCAACGCCCGCAAGATGGATGAGCGGGCGCTCGCCTTCGCCGAGAAATACTCCAAGCGCCTGCTGGTGCTCGACGCCGCCGAATTCGGTCTGGAGAAGCTTGCTGGCGATGCGGCAGAATATCTGACGCCGATGCTGTTCACGGCGCTCTTGCGCGCCTATGCCGTCGCTCTCGCCGACAGCCGCGGCCATCCGTTGACCGTTCGTCGCTACATGTGGCGCATGGAATACTGATAGCTTGAGAGGGTGGGGCGGACCACCGCCCTACCCCATCTTTCCGCGTGGTGTTGGCCGTGCCGCGACGGCCGAAAGGATGAGTGATGGCTGCTTCGAAGTCCTCGCCGGCCCTGCTCGGCATCGGCGACAATGTGGTGGATTTCTATAGGGACCGCGGCGAGTTCTTCCCCGGTGGCAATGCCCTCAACGTGCCGGTGCTGGCCAAGCGCTATGGTCTTGCCAAGACGGGCTATATCGGCCTGATCGGCAATGACGCAGAGGGCGCCCACGTTCGCAGCAGCCTCGATCAAGAAGGCGTCTGGACCGGCCGGCTCCGACAGGCTTTCGGCCCGAACGGCAAGGCGGTCGTATCGCTCGACGATCAGGGCGATCGTGTCTTCCTGGGCTCCAACAAGGGTGGCATCCAGCGGGCGCTTGCCCTGCGCATGGACGTCGAAGACATCGAGGCCATCGAGAGTTTCGGCAACATCCATACCTCGGTGTTCAGCTACCTCGAACCGGAGCTGCCGAAGATCCGGGCGCATGCGCAAACGCTGACCTTCGATTTCTCGACCCACCGCGATCCCACCTATATCGCGTCGGTCGCGCCGCATATCACCGGTGCCTTCCTGTCGGGATCGGGGCTTTCGGATGGCGAGGTCGACGGTCTCATCCAATATGTTGCCGGCTTCGGCGTTACCACGGTCGGCGTGACGCGCGGCAGCGACGGTGCCTTCTGGCTGGCCGACGGCCGGCGCTATCGCCAGGGCATCAAGCCGGCGAACGTCGTAGACACACTGGGCGCGGGCGATTCATTCCTGGCCGGCTATCTCACTGGTGTCCTGACCGGACGATCCATCGAAGCCGCCTTGGATTTCGCGGCCGAATGCGCTTCCGCCACCTGTGGCTATTTCGGCGCCTTCGGTTACCCCCATCCCGCCAGCGACTGAGGCTGCCTGCCATGAGGACGCCCCACCAACCATATCCGGCGCTGAACCGGCAACGGTCAGGTGGTCGCCATCATGGAACGTGGCACGCCGATCGAGCCCCGCTCGATAAAGCGGGTGGGCAACACGCAATGGCGAGCGGGCAGCGTCTCGCCGTTGATACGGGCGATCAGCAATTCGGCCGCCTGGGTGCCCATATCATAGACCGGCTGGTCGATGACGCTGATCGGCGGCGTCGTCACCGACGTCCACTCGGCGTCATAGAAGGAAACCAACGACAGATCGTCGGGGATGCGCAGGCTGCGCGCCTGCATTGCCTTGAAGATTTCGAAGGCAACCAGACTGTCCGACGCCAGGATGGCCGTCGGTGGTTCGACAGCCGACAGCAGCCGCTCGACCGATGCACGCTGCAGGCCGGCAGTGGCGTTGCCGGCGAGGCAGACGCCACGCTCGGGCGCCTCGATGCCGGCGGCATGGCAAGCAGCGAGAAAGCCGTCGATGCGCGCCTTGACCGAGGAGGTGTAGAGCTGTTCCGGTCCGGTAAACACCGGCGGCTCCGCATTGAGCGCTGTAACGTAGGCCAGACGCCGATGACCGGCCTCGATCAGACGCATCGTGGCAGCGAAAGCTGCGTCGCGGTCGTCGGTGGCCACCACGTCGGCGGCAAGGCCGTCGATCGGCCGGTCGAACAGCACCAGCGGGCGACGCGACCGGACGATATCCCGGAGATGAGCAACGTTGCGGTTGTCGGCGGGTGTGACGATCAGACCGTCGACCCGCTTGCCGACCAGCACCTTGAGCGCCGCCTTCTCCGCTTCCACCTCTTCGCCCGAGTTGGCGAGAATAACGTTGAAGCCGTGCCGGTGAGCCGTGTCGGAAATACTGCGCACCGCAATGCCGAAGAAGGCGTTTTCGATATCGCCCACCACGATGCCGATGGTACCGGACTTGCCGGTGCTTACCGAGCGCGCCAGTTCGTTGGGCCGGTAATCGAGCGCCTTGGCGGCCGCCTGGACGCGCAACTTCACCTCTTCGCTGACCGGGCCGTAACCACCGAGCACACGGGCCGCGGTGGCCTTGGAGACCTCGGCGCGTCGCGCCACGTCGGCCACCGTCACGGGGCGAAAGGGAGAAGTTTTCCTATCCATGAGATGTAGCACTACATAGCGATTGACGTCACGTCAATGTCGCAATAACCTCCGAACTGAGACCGGTCTCACACTACATCGTGACCGGATGAAACGATGAAAACAAGTGTGTCGAACATGGTGAAGCCAACATCGACCGCCTGGAAACGACAATCAAAGGTTCTACCTCCGCGTCACGGGGATACGATGCGGTGTGGAAACTTGCTCTGGCGAGGTTGAACGACTTTTACTTCGCCATTCGAAGAAATCCAAACGGGGGTCTAGCAGGGCATCCGTTCGGAACGAGGGTTGCCGCCGCCACGCAACGACAGGGCGGAAACAGACGATAGCAAGCACAACAACAAGGAGAACAGCACATGATCAGCAGTGCAATGAAAGGGTTGGGCCGCCAGATTCGCAGTTTTGGTCTTGTGGCCGCTCTTGCCGCTAGCGGCGTTTCAGCAGCCGCGGCCGCCGGCGACAATCCCTATGGTCTGATCGACCCCACGACCATCAGCGTTGGCACGATGGGGGACTCCAAACCCTATGCTTTTGTTGATGCCAACGGCCAGTTCAGCGGCTTCGACCTCGAGTTCTTCCTCAACGTCGTTTCGCGCATGGGCTTCGACAAAAATCACGTCACCTTCACCGGCCAGGACTTCTCGGCCCTGATGCCATCGGTGGCCAACGGCCGCTTCGACGTGGCAGTTGCCGCCATCGGCACCACCGAGGCCCGCAAGAAGAACGTGGATTTCTCAGATGGTTATCTCGCCGGCTACCTGACCGTGTTGACCCCGGACGCTTCGATCACCACGCCGGAAGGTCTCAAAGGCAAGCGCCTCGGCGTTGTGCAGGGCACCCTGCAGGAGATCTACGCCGAGAAGAACTTCACCAGTTCGGACATCGTGAAGTTCCCTGACAACAACTCGGCCGTCTCCGGTCTCAACAACGGCACGGTCGACGCTCACTTCCTCGATTATGAAGCAGCCAAGCAGTATGGCGAGACCTATCCGGCGCTGAAGCTCGCCGTGAATATCCCGTCCTTCGACGCGCCGGCCGGCTTTGTCGTCCGCAAGGGCAACGACGCCTTCCGGGAGGCGCTCAACAAGAACCTGCATGCCGCGATGGAAGACGGCACCTGGCGCGACCTTTACCAGAAGTGGTTCCCCGGTTCGCCGATGCCCGACCAGTACCTGCCGTCGAAGAAATAAAACGACCTCCGCGCCCGGCATCGTTCCGGGCGCGGCGACAGGTCCCTGTGAAAGCCGTCCATGCCCCCCTGCCGGACGGCCCCTTGACCGGGACGCTCCCTCGCGTGCCCGGTTTCTTTTGTCTCGCTCAGCAGCCGACTTGGAAAGTCTTCCCTAATGGAATGGTTCGAGAACGTTCGTCGCAGCTTTCTGGATTTCGATGCGATGGCGGCCGTGTTGCCGAACATGCTGTTCATCGGTCTCAAGAATACGCTCATCCTCGCCTTCGCCTCGACGATTCTCGGCGTGCTGGTCGGTATCGTTCTCGCGGTGATGGGCATTTCCCGGTCGAGTTGGGTACGGTTGCCAGCCCGCCTCTACACCGACATCTTTCGTGGTCTGCCAGCCATTCTGACCATCCTGATCATCGGCCAGGGCTTTGCCCGCATCGGTCGCCAGATCTTCGGCCCCTCCCCCTATCCGCTTGGAATCATTGCACTCAGCTTGATCGCCGGCGCCTATATCGGCGAGATCTTCCGCTCAGGCATCCAGAGCGTCGAGCGCGGCCAAATGGAAGCCTGTCGGGCACTGTCCATGAGCTATGGGCAGGGCATGCGTCTCATCGTCATTCCCCAGGGCATCCGCCGCGTGCTGCCGGCGCTGGTCAATCAGTTCATCGGCAACGTCAAGGATTCGAGCCTCGTCTACTTTCTCGGCCTGCTCGCCTCCGAGCGCGAGATCTTCCGCGTCGGCCAGGATCAAGCGGTGGTAACTGGCAACCTGTCGCCACTCCTGCTCGCCGGTGTCTTCTATCTCATCATCACCGTGCCGCTCACCCATCTCGTCAACTACGTCGACAACCGGCTGCGCACCGGTCGGCGGCCGATAACTCTGGTCTCCGGCCTCGAGGAGGTCGGCGAGTTGCAGGGCAGTGTCGGCTCGGCGAAAAATACGGCTGAGAAATTGCCGACCTTCAAGGGGGGCAGCCTGACGGTACGCGGCCTCGGCATGGCCTATGGCGATCTTGAGGTCCTCCGGGACATCGACCTCGACGTGAAGGCCGGCACGGTGACCTGCATCATCGGTCCGTCGGGTTCCGGCAAGTCGACGCTGCTGCGCTGTCTCAATCGGCTGGTGGAGCTGAAAGCCGGCGACGTGATGATCGACGGCGCGTCGATCCTTGCCATGAAGCCCGAAACGCTGCGCCGGCGCGTCGGCATGGTGTTCCAGCAGTTCAACCTGTTCCCGGACCATACTGCGCTCGAGAACGTCATGCTGGCGCTCACCAAGGTGAAGAAGATGCCGCCGGCCGAAGCGCGGCGGATCGCCGAGGCGCGGCTTTCCGACGTCGGCTTGGCGAGCCGCATGGACCACCGCCCCAGCAGCCTCTCGGGCGGTCAGCAGCAGCGCGTTGCCATTGCAAGAGCGCTGGCCATGGCGCCGGAGGTAATCCTGTTCGACGAGGTGACCAGTGCCCTCGATCCGGAATTGGTCAAAGGCGTGCTCAATCTGATGTCCGATCTCGGCCAGCGCGGCATGACCATGGTGGTGGTCACCCACGAGATGGGCTTTGCCCGCAAGGTCGCCGATCAGGTGATCTTCATGGATGAGGGGCGCATCGTCGAGGCCGGTGCGCCCGATGATATCTTCGACCGGCCAAACAGCCCGCGCCTCCAGCGCTTCCTCAACGAGGTGCTGTAACAGTGCTAGCGCGGCTGGTCAGAGCAACGGACTGACCAGCCGCGCGAGATTCTCGGCCAAACTCATGATCAATGGCCGGCGGCGCCATTCCATCAGGTCCAGGCGATCGCTCAAAGCCATGCACTGGGCTTGCTGGGCGACCAGTTCGGCCACTTGCTCCGGCTCGTAGAGCAGCAAGCTGATCTCGGCATTGAGCACGAACGACCTGAGGTCGGCATTGCCCGAGCCGATGACGCCGATACGGCCGTCGATAGAGACGTGTTTGGCGTGCAGAAGGTGATTGCGATAGCGATGAATGCGCACGCCCATCGACATCAGCTCGTCGTAGAAGGAGCGCTGCGCCAGGCGCACCATCTTCTGGTCGACCACACGGGACACGACGAGGTCGATGGCAACGCCGCGATAGGCCGCCGTCTGAAGGGCGGCCAACACCGCCTCGTCGGGTATGAGATAGGGGCTGACCAGCGTAACCTGCGTTTCGGCGGCATGGATAAGCGCCACCAGAAGACGCTCAAAGCCCGGTACGCCATAGTCGGGACCGCTCGGCATCACCTGCGCTGGGGCACCAGCCGTCACCGGCATGGGCGCTGGAGGTAGAAGCTCGCGTGTTTCGAGATACCAATCGCTGGCGAAAACGGCCGCCACGGCGGCGGCGGCCGGCCCTTCGACACGGGCAACCAGTTCGTCGTTGACGATACCGCGACGGAAATCCCGGTCGACGATATTTTGCGAACCGACATAGGCGAGACGACCGTCGATGACGGCGATCTTGCGATGGTTGCGCAGGTCGGCCCGCGCTCGCCGGACCGTCGTCCACCACCGCACCGGCAAGGCCAGCTTGCACGGCACGCCTTCGGCGGCGAGGAGAGCAAGCGTCCGCTTCGCCCACGGGCGCGAACCGACGGCATCGATCAGCACCCGAGCATCGACGCCACGGCGGACGGCGCGGCCAAGCGCGGCCGCAACCTTCTGGCCGGTGGCGTCATCGGCAAAGATATAGGTCAGAAGGTGGGCGCTTGTCTCGGCGGCGTCGATGTCGGCTACCAGACTGTCGATCGACAGGTCGTAGTCCGACATCAGAGACAGGCCGGACGCGCCGGTCGCCGGAAACTCGCCCAGCCGTTCCGCGAGCTCGGCAATACCGGGCGCCGGCCGATCGGGCTGCGGCAGCGACGTCGCCGCCCGCCGCCGAAGCGTGGCCGCCTCCGCGAAGCGTTGCTGCCGCCAGGCGGGAAAGCGCGGGCGGCCGATCAGCCGATAGAGAACAAGTGCCGGTACCGGAAGGAAAAATACCAGAAGAAGCCAGCTTCTGGCCGCTTCGGGAGGACGCCGCAATGGAACGACCACCACCATGACCAGGCGGATCGACCATTCGACCAGCAAATAGATGAGCGCCAGATGCTCGGTCCAAACCAACCCAACGCCCTCCACGCGTGCAATCTTTCCTCTATGGCCGAAATGCCCCCGCTTATCCAGTGCCGGCGGTCGCCAATGCAACCATTGGAGCGAAGCTGCCGTCGGCAGAATTCTGCCGGCCACTTCTCCTCAAAGTGGATTGGTGAAAACCGGTATGCCGCCTATGATCGGGCTGGTTGCGAAGGCGTCCCGAGCGGAAGGCCTGCTAGGCGTCGGCGTGGCAAGCAAGAAACGGGAGGGCGACATGGATAAGGTCGATCATCACGGCGCCGGCAAATGCCCTGTCATGCATGGGGTCAGTCCCAACGCGATTTCCGCCGGTCGGTCCAATCGGGACTGGTGGCCGAACCAATTGAACCTCAGAATTCTTCACCAGCATTCGAACCTCTCGGACCCCATGGGTCCGGCCTTCGACTATGGCAAGGAATTCAGCAAGCTGGATCTCAAGGCGGTGAAGGCCGACCTCTACGCTTTGATGACTGACAGCCAGGCTTGGTGGCCGGCCGACTGGGGCCACTACGGTCCCCTATTCATTCGCATGGCCTGGCACAGCGCCGGCACCTACCGGTTGATGGACGGCCGTGGCGGCGGCGGCACCGGCAACCAGCGTTTTGCCCCGCTCAACAGCTGGCCGGATAACGTCAATCTCGACAAGGCCCGGCGGCTGCTCTGGCCGATCAAGCGCAAATACGGCAACAGCCTGTCTTGGGCCGACCTGATCATCCTGGCCGGCAATTGCGCTCTCGAATCGATGGGCTTCAAAACCTTCGGCTTTGGCGGTGGCCGTGCCGACATCTGGGAGCCGGAGGAAGACATTTACTGGGGCGCCGAGGACGAATGGCTCGGCGACAAGCGCTACAGCGGCGAGCGCAACCTCGAGAATCCGCTGGCTGCCGTGCAGATGGGCCTCATCTACGTCAATCCCGAGGGACCCAACGGCAATCCCGATCCGGTAGCTTCAGGGCGCGACGTACGGGAAACTTTCGCCCGCATGGCGATGAACGACGAAGAGACGGTGGCGCTGATCGCCGGCGGCCACACTTTCGGCAAATGCCACGGCGCCGGCGACCCGACACTGGTCGGCCCCGAGCCGGAAGCGGCGTCGCTGGAGACGATGGGCCTCGGCTGGAAAAACGCCTTCGGCTCCGGCAGCGGCGTACACACCACAAGCAGCGGCATCGAGGGCGCCTGGAAGAAGAACCCCACCACCTGGGATATGGGCTATCTCAACACGCTGTTCGGCTACGAATGGGAACTGGTGAGAAGCCCGGCTGGGGCCTATCAGTGGCACGCCAAGGACGTCGCGGAAGAAGACCTCATTCCTGATGCGCACGATCCCACGCGCAAGCACCGGCCAATGATGACAACCGCCGACCTGTCACTGCGCTTCGACCCGATCTACGGACCGATTGCCCGGCGGTACCGCGACGACCCCGCCGCCTTCGCCGATGCCTTTGCCCGCGCCTGGTTCAAACTGACCCATCGCGACATGGGGCCGAAGGTGCGTTACCTCGGACCGGAAGTGCCGACTGAAGATCTTGTCTGGCAGGATCCGGTACCGCCGGTCGAGCATGAACTGGTCGATGCCGGCGATGTCGCCGCGCTCAAGGCAAAGGTACTCGCCTCAGGTCTGACCATCTCGGAACTGGTGTCGACCGCCTGGGCGTCGGCTTCGACCTTCCGTGGCTCGGACAAGCGCGGCGGCGCCAACGGCGCTCGCATCCGCCTTGCCCCCCAGAAAGACTGGGAGGTGAACGAGCCGACACGGCTTGCCCGCGTGCTGTCGATGTTGGAAGGCATTCGGCTGACGTTCAACGCTTCCGCCCCGCGTCCCATCTCGCTGGCCGATCTGATCGTTCTCGCCGGCACGGCCGCGGTCGAAGAGGCCGCGAAGAAGGCCGGCTATACCGTCGATGTGCCCTTCTCGCCAGGACGCACCGACGCAACACAGGAGCAGACGGACGTCCCGTCCTTCGCCGTCATGGAGCCGAACGCCGATGCCTTCCGCAACTACGCAAAGGCCGGGCGCCCGGTGGCGACCGAAGAATTGATGGTCGACCGGGCGCAGCTCCTAACCCTGACCGCGCCGGAAATGACCGTCCTCGTCGGTGGGTTGCGCGTGCTCGGCGCCAACTGGGGCGGGACACTCCATGGCGTGTTCACCGAACGGCCGGGCGTGCTCAGCAACGACTTCTTCGTCAATCTCGTCGACATGACCACGGAATGGAGGCCGCTCTCCGAAGGCGATGAAGCGTTGTTCGAAGGGCGCGATCGGGCGAGCGGCGTCGTGAAGTGGACCGCCACCCGCGTCGATCTGGTGTTCGGCGCCAACTCCCAACTGAGGGCGCTGGCCGAAGTCTACGCCCAGGACGACGCTGGCGAGAAATTCGCCCGCGATTTTGCCAAGGCTTGGACCAAGGTGATGAACGCCGATCGCTTCGATCTCCGCTGACGGAAAACAGTCGGCCCCGGAATTTCCGGGGCCGCCTCGGCAAGCCAAGCGCCAATTGCGGCGGCTCTCGACCAGAATCTTTCAGCAGCCAAAGACCGAACTGATCATCTCGGCGGGCTGATCCTTCCTCTCCCATCCACTCATCAAACCCAAGCGGGTGCGCCCTGACCGGTGGCCGGCTGGACGCACGATCGCGCGCCTCAATCATCCATAAGTATAAACACCAGGCCAAAAGGACCGGTCGGTTTGCACTTTACATCCATGCGTCACTTTCGTAAAGTTTGCCTCATCACGCACGAGGACGGCAAGCGAGCGAGGATGCAACAGCATGACAGGCAGGGAGCGAGCCGGCCACCACAAAGAGAGCGGAACCCGCGACCCTATGGCGGCAGCGGCGCATATTCGCATGTTGCTACCTGCGCTATCCCAAGGGGAGCAGAACGTTGCCCTCTGGTTGCTGGAACGCGGAAATTTGACGAATGGTCCAAAGATCGGTGAAGTCGCCGCCGCTCTGGGTATTTCGGAAGCCATGGTCGTCAAGGTGTCGCGCCGGCTGGGCTACGGCGGCTTCAAGGAGCTGCGCGCCGACCTGATGGCCTATTATGCCAATCTCCGGGTGGAGATCGACGAGGAGCTCAAGCGGGAGGACACCATCCCGCAGATCGTCCGCAAGGTGTTCGCCACCGAGCGTTCGGCACTCGAGGAGGTGGAGAGCATTCTCGACATCGACGCGATCGCCGAGGCGTCGCGTATCTTCATCAAGGCGCGTCACCGCGACCTCTACGGCGTCGGCGGTTCGGCCACCGTTTGCGCCGACGCTTCCCACAAGTTCCTGAGGATCGGCATCCGCTCGAGCGTCTTTTCCGACGCTCACCTGATCGCCATGTCGGCGAGCCTTCTGGAAGAGGGCGATGCGGCATTGGTGGTGTCGCACTCGGGTGAATCCAAGGACGTGATCCTCGGCGCGGAAGTCGCTCGCGCCTCCGGTGCCAAGGTGATCACCATCACCAATTCGATCGCTTCGACGCTAGCCCGCAACTCGGATGTCGTGCTGTGCGCCCCGGCCAAAGAAGCCCCGTTGATGGGCCAGAACGCCGCTGCCCGCATCGCCCAGCTCGCCATCCTCGACACGATGTTCATCTGCCTGGCGCGTGAGGACTACGAAACCGCCGAGCGGAACCTGAACAAGGTGCTGACCTCGGTCGCCGTCTATTCGACGAACGACCGCGGCCGGACCGAAAGACGCGGCACGCCCCGCGCTGACAAAAATTCGCCGGACGGCGTTCAGCCGGCGAAGGAAACCGCAAGGAAAAGGGTGGAGTTATGAAAATCAGAGGCTTGCTCATTGCGACCGTCGCCGCTGCCGGTATGCTTGGCTTTTCCGCCAGCGCCATGGCCGCCGACTACGCCATCGTCCTCAAGACGCTGTCCAACCCGTTCTGGGTGCAGATGAAGGACGGCATCGAGGCCAAGGCCAAGGAGCTCGGCGTCGAGGTCGACATCGTCGCCTCGCCGTCGGAAGAGGATTTCCAGTCTCAGCTGCAGCTGTTTGAGGACATGCTGAACCGCGACTACAAGGGCTTTGGCTTCGCGCCGCTGTCGCCGGTCAACCTAGTCAACCCGGCCGCCGCCGCCTACAAGAAGGGCAAGCCGATCGTCAACATCGACGAGAAGGTTGATATGAAGGCCCTCGAGGCTGCTGGTGCTAACGTCGAAGCTTTCGTCACCACCGACAACGTCAAGGTCGGTGAGAAGGGCGCCAAGTTCATCATCGAGAAGCTCGGCGCCGAGGGCGGCGAAGTCGCCATCGTCGAGGGCAAGGCCGGCAACGCTTCCGGTCAGGCTCGCCATGACGGCGCCAAGGCGGCCTTCGAAGCCACCTCGAACGTCAAGCTCGTCGCCAGCCAGCCGGCTGACTGGGATCGTCTGAAGGCGCTCGACGTCGCCACCAACATCCTGCAGTCGTCGCCCGACCTGAAGGCCTTCTACTGCGCCAACGACACCATGGCGCTCGGCGTCATGCAGGCGGTGCAGAACGCCGGCAAGGCCGGCAAGGTGCTGGTGGTCGGCACCGATGGTGCTCCGGAAGCCCGCGAGATGGTGGCCGCCGGCCGCCTGACCGCCACTGTCGCCCAGGACCCGGCCAAGGTCGGCGCTACCAGCCTCGAACTGCTGGTCAATGCCGTCAAGGCTGGCAAGCTGACGCCGGTTGGCACCGAGCCCAAGTTTGTCGCTGTGGATTCGGTTCTCGTCACCAAGTGATGCCTTGACCGAGGCGAGGCAGCCGTCGCGCATGCGGCCGCCTCCCTCCTCCTCCGTCCGGCGTGTCACTCCCCCGGCGCGCCGGACGATTTCTTGAGCAAGAGCCGCTCGACCTGAGACGGGCTTTTGCTGTCTCCCTTCGCTTTCACGCACCCGCCTTTACCGAAGCGTCCCGCAGGCGCTCGGGCGGATGCTTTGGACAGCCATCCGATCGGACGACCTAAGCGAGATCGACATGTCAAATCTGGCTCCGAACACCGCTGGCCCGGCCGGCACCGAAGCGGTCGCCCCGATCGTCCGCATGGTCGGCATCGAGAAGCATTTCAACAACGTATCGGTGCTCAAAGGTGTCAATCTCGACATCCGCCCCGGCGAGGTGCACGTCCTGCTCGGCGAAAACGGCGCCGGCAAATCGACGCTGATGAAGATCCTGACCGGCATCCACGAGCCGACCGGCGGCGACATCGTGCTGGACGGTGTTTCGCATTCGCTGGTGACGCCGCGCCAGGCCAGCGAGGCCGGTATTTCGATCATCTATCAGGAACTCTCCGTCATCAACGAGCTTTCGGCGCTGGAAAACCTGTTTGTCGGCCGCCTGCCGGTGAAACGCCGCCTCGGCGTCCCCATGGTCGACTGGAAGTTGATGGAAGCGGAAGCGCAGTCGATCATTGGCCGGCTGGGTCTCGGCGGACTGGACCTTCATAAGCCCGTCGGCGAAATGCCGATCGCCCACCGCCAGATCATCGAGATTGCCAAGTCGCTGATGAAGAACGTCCGCGTGCTCATCATGGACGAGCCGACGTCGTCGCTGACTTCGGTGGAAACCGAGCGGTTGTTCGCCCTCGTCCGCCAGCTCAAAGCCGAAGGGACCGCCGTTCTGTTCATTTCCCACAAGCTCGACGAAGTGCGCGAAATCGGCGACTCGTTCTCGGTGCTGAAGGATGGCGTCTCCACCGGTCACGGCCGCATTGCCGACTTCACCAATGACGACCTCGTCCGCATGATGGTCGGGCGCGTGGTCAAGCAGCGCTTCCTGGCGGAGGGGGCGATCGATCGCACCTCGATGCCGGTGCTGAAGGTCGAAAACGTCACCAGTGCCGATCGCAAGCGCGTCCGCGACGTCAGCTTCGAAGTGCACCATGGCGAAGTACTGGGCTTTGCCGGCCTGGTCGGCTCCGGACGAACCGACCTGATGAACTGCCTGTTCGGCGCCGAACCGCGCGCCGCCGGCAAGATCTTCCTCAACGGCGCCGACATCACGCCGAAGAACCCTGTGGAGGCGGTGAAGTCGGGCATGGCCTATCTCACCGAAAACCGCCGCCAGACCGGCTTCACCCCCAACTTCACCATCGAAGGCAACATCGCCGTTACCAAGTCGGTGAAGGATGCGCCGTTGCGTGGCACCTGGGGGCTCGTCGATCGCAAGGCCGAGCGCGTCACCGCCGAAGAGCAGCGCAAGCAGCTCTCCATCCGCTGCGCCGGCATCGACCAGAGCATTCTGGAGCTCTCCGGTGGCAATCAGCAGAAGGTGCTGGTCGGCAAGTGGATGTCGATCGCTCCCTCGGTGATCATCTTCGACGAACCGACTCGCGGCATTGACGTCGGCGCCAAGTCGCAGATCCACGAAATCATTCGGACGCTCGCCAACGCCGGCAAGGCGGTGATCATGGTGTCGTCCGAACTCCCCGAAATCCTGGCCGTCTGCGACCGCGTCGCTGTGTTCCGCAACGGTCGCATCATGGACGTCCTCGACGGTGCCACGGCAACCGAGGAGTCCATTCTGAGCGTCGCAATGAGGGACGGCAAATGAGCCAGCGCGTGAAACTTGGCAAACTCTGGGACATCTACGGGACGCTCTGCATCCTCCTGGTGATCGTGGTGCTGTTCAGCGCCCTGTCCCCCACTTATTTCACCCGCCCCGAAAACATCGTGCAGATCTTCCTGCAGAGTTCGATCACCATCATGATCGCGCTCGGCGAGTTCTTCCCGATCCTGATCGCCGGCATCGACCTGTCTGTCGGCGCGGTCCTGGCGCTGACCGGCATGATTACCGCCCAGCTGATGGTGGCCGGCTTCGACCCGACGCTCGCGGTCCTGCTCGGTGGCGTCGGTGGCGGCCTGGTGCTCGGCGCGATCAACGGCCTCTTGGTCAACTTCACCGGTCTGCATCCCTTCATCATCACCCTTGGCACCAATGCCATCTTCCGCGGCGTAACGATGATCATCTCCGGTGCCAGCCCGGTGTTCGGTTTCTCCTACGACTTCGTGAATACGGTGACCGGCTTCGTCGGCTTCGTACCGGTGCCTGTTATCTTTGCGCTGTCGTTTGCCGCCGTGCTGTGGTTCTTCACCGCCAAGACGCGCCTCGGCCGCAATATCTATGCGGTTGGTGGCAACAAGGAATCGGCCTTCTATTCGGGCATCGACGTCAAGCTGCATACGCTGATCGTCTTCATGATCTCCGGCCTCTGTGCAGGTCTTGCCGGCGTGCTGTCCATCGCCCGTCTCGGCGCCGCAGAGCCGGCGGCCGGCACCGGCTTCGAGACCTATGCCATCGCGGCGGTGATCATCGGCGGCACCAGCTTCTTCGGCGGCAAGGGACGCATCCCCTCGGTGGTGATCGGCGGCCTGATCATCGGCACCATCAACAACGGTCTCAACATCCTACGCGTTCCCACCTTCTACCAGCTGGTGGTGATGGGCGGACTGATCATCTCTGCGGTGGCGCTCGACCGCCTGATCGGCCGCATGCGCTGATGCAAAGCCGACCGGCTACCATATAAGAGTCCCCGTCCCGCCCATTCCTCCTCGGCGGGACGGCCCACCCCGTCGTTCCTCCCACGGCGGGGGCCTGCCGGACCACCGGCTCAGATCAGGACGACCCGATGAAGATCAAGATTTCTCCCTCCCTGATGTGCATGGACCTCCTGCGCTTCAAGGAACAGCTTACCTTCCTCGACAGCCACGCCGACTTTCTGCACATCGACATCATGGACGGCCATTACGTGCCGAACCTGACGCTGTCGCCGTTCTTCATGGAGAATGTCGCCAAGGTCTCGAAGCTGCCGATGGATTGCCACCTGATGACCACCGACCCGTGGATGTGGGTGCCGATCATGGCCAAGGCAGGCGCTGGCTACATCTCGCCGCAGGCCGAGACCATTAACGCCATCGCCTTCCGCATCATCGCCAAGATCCGTGAGCTCGGCTGCAAGCCCGGTATTGTCCTCAACCCATCGACGCCGCTCGATACGCTGCGCCACTACATTCACCTCGTCGACAAGATTACCATCATGACCGTCGATCCCGGTTATGCCGGCCAGCCATTCATCGAGGAAATGCTGGAGAAGATTACTGAAGCCAAGCGCCTGCGCGAGGAACGCGGTCTCAAGTTCCTGATCGAGATCGACGGCTCCTGCAACAAGCGCACTTATGCGCGCCTCGCAGCTGCCGGTGCCGACGTGTTCATCGTCGGTACCTCCGGCCTCTTCCACAACCACGAAGACATCGCCGAGGCCTGGAAGATCATGACCGCTGACATAGAGGCGGCGCTCGGAGCCGCAGCATGAGCGTCTTCGCCGGCATCGATCTCGGCGGTACGCACACCCGCTTCGCCGTGATGGCGGACGACGAATTCGTGCTGTCCGAGAAATACGTCACTACCGATCTCATGGCGACCGGGCCAAAGCTTGCCGGCGTCATCGGGCGCTACAAGGACGTCGTCGCTCGTGCAGGGCTCAAGCCGCAAGCGGTGGGTATCGGTCTGCCGGCAACGCTCGATGCCGATCGCCGGGTTGTCCTGTCGGCGCCCAACGTCGACGGCCTTGACGGCCTCGACGTAGTTTCGCTGCTCGGACATGCTTTCGGGATACCGGTGGTGGCAGAGCGGGACGTCAACTTCCAATTTTTCCACGACATGAAAGCGAGTGGGCGTTCGCCCAAGGTGGCACTTGGCGTCTACATCGGCACCGGTGTCGGCAATGCGGTGTGGATCGACGGCTTCTATACGGGCGCCCACGGCTCCGCCGCAGAACTCGGCCACATTCCGGTGCCTGGTGCGACCGGCACCTGTGGCTGCGGCAAGGTTGGCTGCCTTGAGACGGTATGCTGTGGCCGCTGGCTGAAAGGCTGGCAGGAGCGGAATGCGCCGGATACGCCGATCGGTCAGATCTTCGCTTGCCATGGCAACCATCCAGACATCCGCAACTTCGTCGAGACAGCGGCGATGGGCATCGCCACTGCCGTCAACATCATCGACCCCGAGCTGGTGTTCCTTGGCGGCGGCGTGCTCGAGATGCCGGACTTCCCCTTCGATACCCTCAAAACGCGGCTTCTCGCCCATGCCCGCGCGCCATTCCCGCGCGACGTGCTCGAGGTGCGGCTTGCCTCCAACCTCGGCGACAGCGGCGCACGCGGCGCCTGCCTCTATGTCGCTGGCAAATTCGGAGCGGTACAATGACCGGCAAACTCAAGATCGTCATTTCGTCCGACCATGTCGGGGTCGACCTCAGAAAGACCGTTGCCGCTCACCTCACGGCGCTCGGTCATACGGTGGAAGATGTTGGTCCGGTCACAACCGAGCGGACCGACTATCCCAAGTGGGGCGAGAAGGCTGCGCGCATCGTCCAGGCTGGTGGTGCCGACTTCGGCGTCGTCATCTGCGGTACCGGCTTCGGCATTTCGCTCGCCGCCAACAAGCTCAAGGGCATTCGCTGCGTGGTCTGTTCGGAACCCTATACGGCCCGCCTGTCGCGGCAGCACAACAATGCCAACATGCTGGCTTTCGGAGCCCGCGTCGTTGGGCAGGATCTGGCGCTGATGATCGTCGACGAATTCTTCGCCGCCGAATTCGAAGGCGGTCGGCATGCCGGGCGTGTCGCCATGATCGGCGACTTGGAAACACGCGAAGGGCGCTGATCGACCTTTCCGGTTTATTGTCTCAGGCGGATAGGCCGCGCGTCCTCAGGACGCGCGGCTGTTTCTTGTCAGCAGAGCCTCAACCTCCTGCCGGGTCGGTGCCGCCTCGGAAGAGCCTTCCTTGGTGCAGGCAAGTGCACCAGCCGCCGCCGCAAAGCGAACGGCACTTTCCGTCGTCATTCCCTCCGCCAGCGCTACGGCGAGACCGGCCGCAAAGCAGTCGCCGGCCGCCACCGTATCGATGGCCTTCACTGGAAACGGCGGTATATGGCCCTGGAAGTCGGCGCCATCGACGTAGACGCCGCGCGCGCCCATCTTGACGAGAGCGAGCGGCAAACCGGTGTCTCTCAATCGGCGAGCAGCAGCGGCTGCCGCTTCGATGTCAACAGGCGCAATGCCAGTCAGCGCCTCGGTTTCGATCTCGTTGGGTGTCAAGGCGTCGAACAGGCGAATGGTGTCGGCCTCGAACGGAAAGGTCGGCACTGGCGCCGGATCGAGAATCGCCAGCGCTCCGGCTCGGCGCGCCAGCTCGACCGCCCTCAGCGTTGCCGAAAACGGATGCTCGAGCTGAGCCAGCAGTACTTTCACATCGGCAAACAGCGGGAACGCCGTCTCAACCTGCTCCACCGCAAGGCCGGTGTTGGCGCCGGGAATGACCGTGATGGCATTCTCACCTCGAGCGTCGATGCCGATGACGGCAAGACCAGTCGGCAATTGGCTGTCGATCGCCAGATGGTCCGGACCGACGCCAAGGCCGGCAAGCCGTGTGCGGATGAACTCGCCGAAAGAATCAGCTCCGACACGGCCGATGAAGTGCACCGGCGCTCCGAGTCGCGCCACTGCCACCGACTGATTGGCCCCCTTGCCGCCAAGCACCATGGAATAACGATGACCGGTGAGCGACTCACCGGGACGCGGGGCACGATCGGCGTAGGTGACGATGTCGACGTTGACCGAGCCAATGACGATGATGGACACGACAATCTCCAGAGGGCAGGAAGCAACCGGAAGACAAGAGCTGGAAGCACCTAAGGGCATTGGGAAACGGCGGAACTTTGCTTTCGGGCGGCATCGTTGTATCGCTAGGATATCCACCCGGAAAGCAACATTTCGGACGGGCGGAGAGCGGTGCCAAGGACGGAATGATGACGGGAAATCATCGGTCGGCGACGACGCGCCTTCGGCGAACGCCGTCATCGATCAAGGACGGCCCAGGCATCAACCACGGCGATATCGCCGATCACAATTCCCGCATCGCGCTGGAACTGCTGCGCGTTTTGGGGCCTCTCACCCGCCGCGATCTTTCTCAGCGTCTCGGACTGACCGAGCCGGCGATCACCGGCATCCTGAGGCGCCTTGAGGGACGCGGTCTCCTCACCTCGCGCCGGCAATCCGGTGCCAGCCGATATCCGGTGACCGAGTTCATGATCCGGCCTGAGGGCTGCGTAGCGCTCGGCCTAAGGCTGGCCCGGCGAGCGGCGACGGCCGTTCTGGTCGATGCGGCCGGCAATGTCATCGCTGAGCGACACGATGTGCCGCCGGGCGAGTTGATCGATGCCGGAAAGGCGCTGCTTGCCCTGAAACCGGCCGAGGCGGAAGTGCTGGGCGTCGGGGCCGCCTTGTCGCCCGATGACGGCGTCAGCATCGACGCGGTGCGTCAGGCTTTCGCACCGTTGACCGTGCTGGCCAATGCCGACAGCGCCACCGCCGCCACCGCCGAGCGACTGATCGGCGCCGGCGATCGCGACGGCGGCTTCGTCAGTATTCTGGTAACCCGGTCCGGCGTTCGGGCTGGACTGTCGATCGGCGGCCGGCCTTTCCATGGCATGCACGGCTTTGCCGGCGGCATCGGCGCCATGCGCACCGGCCAGAATCGCGCCCCGCTGGCCGAGGGCCTGTCGCCGGACCGGCTCGACGCTGCCATTGCCGCCGGTGACGACCGCGAGGCGGTCCTTGCCAACTGGGCGCGCGACGCAGCCGACCACCTGCTCGACGCGGTGGTGGCGATTTCCGGCGTGGTGGTGCCCGGCCTCATCCTGATCGGCGGCGACCTGCCGGATGACGCAATCGATGCGGTGGTTGCCGAAACATTGGCCGCGCCGGTGGCAGTCGGTGGCCGGCCGACGACCACGTCGTGGATGCCGCCGCTCTGCCGATCGCCCCTGCCCGCATCCGGGGTCGCCCTTGGCGCGGCTCTGTTGCCGATCGTCGAATTCCTGTTGCCCGATCCCAGACGGCTCAGAGAGACGCCGGCTCAGCCTGAGGCTGTGGCGACACGGGCGTGACCGATCGCAGCGGCACGCGCTTGAGCTGTCCGGCATCGGCCGATGGCAGGCCCAGCCGGTGAGCAAGTGGCATGGCGGCCGCGCCGAGGGCTGCCGCATCCTCCGAGCAGACGGCGCGATGCAGCGTCACCTGCGGCAGGCCAGCGCGCAGAATTTCCTTCTGCGCTTCGACGATCAGTTCATCGATGAGACGCACCGGCATGCGACCGCCGATCAGCACCGCCTCGGGATCGGCGATCAGCGCAATGTGCGATACCGCTTCAGCAAGCCAGCTGGCGGCGCGTGTGATCCAGGCGGACACCAGTGCCCGACCGCGCTCGTCCAGCGCCGCGAGTTCGGCAGGCGTGTGCACGATGATGCCGTGAGCACGAAGATGATCGTAGAGCAAAAACATCGAGAACAGCTCGCCGAACTGGCGGATACGGCCGGCGCCGTTCGCATCGACTTCTCGCACCGGCAGGCAGCCGATCTCGCCGTTGATGCCGCCCGCTCCCTTGTGGCGGACGCCGTCGATCACCAAGGCTCCACCGACACAGGCATTAGCGAGGACATAGAAGAAACTGCCGATCTCCGTGCCAAGGCCGTAGTCGATCTCGCCCAGCGCGGCGGCATTGGCGTCGTTGTCGATGAAGACGGGATGCGGCGTTACCGCCTCGACGGCACCGCGCAGGTCGAAATCGGTCCAGGCGGCGTAGGCGGAGGGACGGCCGATGACGTCGATCTCACCGAGCCAGTCGGGGATCGCCACACCCACGCCGGCGAGGCGCCCTTCGTCCACCAGCTTGCGGCGGCGGAAGCTCGACAGCGCGTCGGAAAACAGTGCCATGAACTCGTCGGGGAGAATGAAGCTCTTCTCGTGATGGACACGCCCACGCACAGTGCCGGTGGCATCGACCACCACTACGGTAAGATGGTCGCGGTCGATGTTGGCGCCAACCGAGAACATACCCTCGGGATCGATCTCCAGCTCGATCGCCGGCTGCCCCCTGAGACCATGCCGACGGCGCGCCTCCATGACCAGGCCGTCGTCGACCAGACGATCGACGATGCGGGCGATGGCCTGCTTGGTCAGGCCACAGCGGGCGGCAAGTTCGGTACGCGAAATCGGTGCGCCCCGATGAATGGCGGCGAGCACCAGTTGACGGTTCTTGACGGCCGCTTGTTCGGCGTTCGATCCGAGAAAACTCACCGACATTCCCTCCCCGCCCGCCGGAAGACCGGCGGACGGGACGAGACTAGCGCGAGGCCTCACGCCTTGCAAAGTCGCCAGCTCTTCACCTCGAAGGGCTTCAGGCCGCGTTCCGGCACATCCATCGGCTCCTCGAGAATGGTGACCGGTCTGTCGATGGTCCAACCGTCCTTGAGCGAAAGCCCGAAATCGCCGCGCCGGCCGGCCGGCTCCCAAACGCGCAGGACCAGACCCTCGCCTTCCTCGGCGGGTTTCAGGACGGACAGGGCTGCCGGGATGCCCTCGGCCACGACCGGCTGGACGAGGCCAGGGGCTAGGCCGGAAACTGTCCGGACCAGCAGGGGTTGGTTGAGATCGTCGGCCTCCTCGCGAACGCCACCGTCGTGCCAAGGGCCGGCGTGGGGCATCAAAGCGTAGGTGAAGGTCTGCTCGCCTTCGTCGGCCAGCGGATCGGGATAGATGGGCGAGCGCAGCAGGCTGAGGCCGAGCACGTTCTCGTGGACGCTGTGGCCGTACTTGGCGTCATTGAGCAGCGCCACGCCGAAATCCGGCTCGGAAAGGTCGAGGAAGCGATGAGCCGCCGCCTCGAACATCGCCGTATCCCAGGACGTGTTGGTGTGGGTCGGGCGGGTGACGATGCCATAGGCGCACTCGGCCGTGGCGTTGCGGCTCTTGGCATTCACGGCGGTGAGCGTTCTCAAGAAGACGCGGCGGTCGTGCCAATCGAGGGTGGTCCTGATGTCGAGGCGACGGGCACCGGCAGCAAGGCTGAGCACCTGCGTGATGGTCGAGGACCGGAAGCGGCGAACCAGCTTGACGGCGACGCGGTGCGGCCCTTGCTCGATGACCTCAAGGCTCTGGAGATCGGTGATCTCCTCGCCGCGCTCGGCATAGTCGCCCTCGATGTCCCAGGCGTCCCAGTTGCGTGGCTTGTCGACCGGATAGGCCATCAGGCGGTTGCCATAGCCGTCGAGCGCTTCGCGGCCGGTCGGCTTGTGCAGGATGGAAGCGATGCAGCCGTTGGCGGCAAGCGCCACGCGCAACACGTCGTTTTCGAGATGCGTGCGACTGACCGACAGCGAACCGGCCGGCTTCAGGCTGGCGGCATCGATCACGGCGACCGCAAGTGGCGGCAGTATTTCCGCCGAGGAGATCACGGTGCCATCGTCGAGGGTTACCCGAACCGGCCGCCCATCGAGCGACGGGTTGACGACCAGAAGGCGCTCACCGGGCGCCTTGGGCAATGCGCCAGCGATGGCGTCGAGCGCCGCCGCCTGCGCCTTGAGGCCGGTATCGATCACGTCGCCGAGTTCCTTGGCAGCATCCTCGTAGACCTCGTGGATCGACGAGCCCGGTAGGATGTCATGGAATTCGTTCTTGAGAACGGTGCGCCAGGCCGGCTCGAGGCTTTCAGGCTTTGGCGCCCCAAGCAGATGGGCGAGCGAGGCGGTGGTCTCGGCGGTGATTAGCGCGCGCTCGGCCTTGCGGTGCAGGCGCTTGACGACGCTCTGGCTGGTCAGCGTGCCGCGATGCAGCTCGAGATAGATCTCGCCCTGCCAGACCGACAGCTTCTTTTCCTTGGCCGAATGATGGGCGCCGTCGAAGAAATCCTTGACGCGGGTCCAGCGCGCCTTCGGCAGCGTCGGGAAGACGCGCAGCTGTTTTTCGCGGGCCACCATTTCCGGCGTCGGGCCACCGCCGCCGTCGCCATAGCCGACGCAGAGCAGCGTTTCCGGATGCAGCGCCTTCTCGCGGAAGTTCCGCCAGGTCGGAACGTGACAATCCGGACGGACGAAGCCGTTGTAGCCCTGCATGGGATTGTCGAAGGTGTGGGCGAGCACGCGGCTGCCGTCGAGGCCCTCCCACCAGAACAGGTCGGACGGAATATGATTGGTCTCCGACCAGTTGACCTTGATGGTGAAGAAGCTGCGGATGCCGGCTTGTTTCAGAAGCTGCGGCAGGGCGCCGGTGAAGCCGAAGCAGTCGGGCTGCCAACAGATGTCATGGCGGATACCGAAGGTCTTCTCGAAGAAGCGCTGGCCATAGAGATATTGGCGCGTCAGGCTTTCGCCGGTGGGCATGTTGGTATCGGGCTCGACCCAACTGCCACCCAGCGTTTCCCATTGGCCGGAGCGGACCCGCTCGACGATCTTTTCAAACAGTGCCGGGTCATCCTCGGCTACCTGCGCGTAGTAGTGGGCCGTCGATTGATTGAAGCGGAAATCCTGCGACGCCTCCATCATCGAAACCGCCGTCGAGAATGTACGGCGGGTCTTGCGGCGGGTCTCGCCATAGGGCCACAGCCAGGCAAGGTCGATGTGGGCGTGGCCGGTGAGTCCGATCTCGCCTTCCGGCGGGAAACGCTGCTGCAGCGCTTCGAGGCGGGCGATCAGCGCGTCGTAAGCCGCAGCAACGGCGGCCTTTTCTGCCTGGTTGAGGGCGGCGGGTGCGTCAATGAGCTCGGGCAGTTGCCAGATCTTCTGCTGGCCCTCGCTGCCGGCGGTGCGGGCGATGTAATCGGCTGTCGAGGACGGCCAGTCGAGGCCGCGCAGAGTATCCTCGGCGGCGGCGATCAGGTGCGGCACGACATCGTGGCCCTCGAGCACGCTGACCGCCTCGATGACCTGGGTGACCAGCAACCACAGCGCCTCGACCGACGGCTCGGACAGCCGGAGTTCGGCGCGGTTGACGTGCGGACGACGCACCGGTTCGCCGAACGGCAGGCGGGCCACGGTTTCCGTGGTTACCTTGAAGCTGCGTCCCGAGAGCGGGAAGCTCTGATGGTAAGGGTCGAGACCGTAGGAGATCGGCTCACAGCCATCGCAGGCAACGGCGATCAGGCTTTCGCCGCCGAGATCGAGGCTAAGTGTGGTCTCCGCAAGCGGCCACCCGGCAGGCACTTGTCCTTCGAGCGCGAAGTGGACGACGCCGTCCTTGCGTGGCCAGGGGGTGCCGATCTCGATGGCCGAACCCTCGAAGGTGATGGCAGCGAGTGGCGCCGTTTCGCGGACCTTCCAGAACTCCAGTTCGGCGACGCGGACTTTGAGGCGATCGAGGCGTTGGGCAAGGGTCAGGGACATGGGAGACATCCAATTCAAACCACGAAATGAAGCGAAGCTGGCCCGCCCTATCCTTTGACGGCGCCGGCCGTCATGGCGCTGAGGATCAGGCGTTGCAGGGCGAGAAAGGCGATGATCGCAGGCACCACCGAGATCAGGCAGGCAGCGGCGAGAACCTGGATGGTGCTGGCATTCTGCGTGCCGGCATACTGGAAGATGCCGACGCCGATTGGGACCAGCGAGTCCTTGGTGATCAGCAGGAAGGGCACCAGGAACTGCGACCAGCCGGCGATCACGGTTATGATGAAGGCCGAGGCGACGCCGGGCGTCGATAGCGGCAGGATGATGCGGATGAACACCGAGAGACGGTTGCAGCCGTCGATCAGGGCTGCCTCATCAAGGCTTTTCGGAATGCCGTCCATGTAGCCCTTGAGCAGCCAGGTAACCATGGGCACGCCGAGGGCGATGTAGACCATGACGGTGCCGAAGTGGCTGTCGATCAGGCCGAGCCGGCTCATGTAGCGGTAGAGCGGCACCATGATGACCAGCGGCGAGATCATCTGGAAGGCGAGGATGCCGAGCATCCAGGCGCCCTTACCCTTGAAGTCGAAGCGGGAGAAGGCATAGGCGGCGGGCGCGGCAATGATCAGACAGCCGACGGCGGACAGGCAGGACAGTTTCAGCGCATTGATCAGGTAGACCGGGAACTGGCTGGAGGTCAGCACCATCGTGAAATTTTCGAGCGTTGGGTATTTAGGAATCAGCCTGGCAACGCCGAGGAACACTTCCTTGCGGGTGCGGAGCGCCATGGACAGCAGCCAGATCAATGGCCAAGAGAAGAAGACGAACATCACGGCCATGAAGGCATAGCTCAGGATGTCGCCGAGGCGATCGCGGGTGCTGAGTTTCATGCCTTTTCCTCCTTCGGCAGGAACGAAGCGTAGACGAGCGCCAAGCCGAGGCTGATGATCAGCATCAGGATCGACAGCACGCTGCCGGCCGCGAGGTCATAATTCCGGAACACCACATTGAAGGTGTAGAGCGACAGCACTTCAGTGGCGCGGCCCGGCCCACCGCCGGTCAGCGAGATGATCGCGTCGAAGGTATTGAGCGTCTGGATGGTGATCAGGATCATGTTGACCAGGATGGCCGGTCTCAGCTGTGGCAGCGTCACAAAGAACAGCCGCTGACGCCCGTTGGCACCATCCACTTCGGCCGCCTCGTAGAGTGAGGGATCGATCGCCTTCAGCGCCGCGTACATCACGACCATGGAGAAGGCGGTACCGCGCCAGATATTGGAGAGGACAACCGACCACATGACGACGTCTGGGTCGGACAGCCACTGAACCGGCGCCATGCCGGCGAAGCGCAGCAGCGAGTTGAGCCCGCCGAACGGCGCCTCATTGAACAGCATCTTCCAAATGATGCCGCCGGCGATACCTGGCACCACCCAGGCAATCAGCGCGGTAGTCCTCAGGATGGTCGTGCCGAACAGATGGCGGTTTTCCGAGCGAACAACGACCAGCGCCATGGCAAGGCCAAGGAGCTGCTGGCCGATCACCGAGCCGGCGGTGAAGATGAAGGTCACCCAGACGATCTGCTGAAGCTCGGGACGGGTCAGAACATTGGCGAACGTGGAAAGCGTGTAGTGGCCCTCGCCGCCCAACAGCGTCAGATCGGTGAAGGCGTAACGAAAAACGTCGATCACCGGATAGAGATAAAACAGCCCCATCACCAGGATCACCGGCATCAGCCAGGGATAGGGAGATGGAACGCGGTTGTGCCGGCCTGCAGCCCCAACGAAAGGCAATCTCGAGCTCATGGCGCGTGCGGACATGGGCACCTCGGGTTCAAGGGTTCGGCGAAGCGAAGGCGGCCGCCAAATTGGGCGGCCGCCCGCGGCGGGGTGGCTCCGGAGCCTTGGTGAGCCACTATCCCACTAAGTGCCGCCCGCCTGGAGGAACGGCGGGCGGCAAAGGCTCAGAGCCGTGCGTAGGCGTCGAGCGATGCCTTGTAAGCGTCGTCGACGGCAGCGTCGGTCGCCGCGGCACCGGTCAGCACCTTGCCCATCATGATCTGGATCTGGTTGGAGATTTCCGGATAGATCAGCACGCCGGGCCGGGCCTGGCCGACCTTCAAAGCCTTGGCGAAGGTCTGGTTGGCCTCACTCTTGAAGACGTCATACTTGTCATAGAGGTCGGCGCGGGTCGGCAGCTGTTCCTGCAGCGCGTTGGCCGGGCCCATATAGATCTCACGGGCAAGCGCGGCGCACATCTCAACCTTTTCCGGATCCGAGGAGAAGGCCGCGACCGTCCAGCCGCCGGTGCCGGTCGACCGCTGATCGGCCGTGATGCCCGGCAGCATCGAGAAGGTCCACTTGGCAAACTCTTCGGGGTCCATGGAATTCTGCAGCTGGCGAAGTTGCCAGTTGCCGCCAACGAACAGCGCCGTCGTGCCTGCCACAGCCGCGGCGTTGAGGTCATCATAGTTGCCGATGGTGGTGACGCGCTTGGGGGCGGCGCCGGACTCGACGAGGTCGCGATAGTAATTGACGGCCTTGACGAACTTGTCGCGGTTGGCAGCGTCCGCGAAGATCGGCTTACCGGCATCATCGACTAGCTTGCCACCCTGACCCCAGAAATTGCCGAGCCAGTCGAAGGCGGTTCCCTCGTAGCGGCTGCCGTTAAACAGGATGCCTTCCATGCCGGCCTCGACCGACTTCAAGCCGGCCGCCTTGGTGTCAGCCCAGGTCACCGGTTCGTTCGGTACGATTTCCTTGTTGCGATAGAGCACGCGAAGATCGGTCGACCACCACCAGGCATAGATCTGGCCGTCCTTGCCGGTTACGCCTTCGCGGACGAACGGGAACAGCTGGTCGATCTCTTCCTTCTTGAAATAGGGCGATAGCGACTTCAGCACGCCGGCCTGCTTGAACAGCGGCAGTACGAAGCTGTCGACGGCGGCGCAATCAGGTGCATGGCCGGCCTTGGCCTGCTCCAGCATACGCGCCTGCTCTTGACTGATATCGCCGGTCATCATCTGCAGTTCGAGCTGCCAGCCGGGATGGTTGTTGATGAACTGCGTATAGAGTTTGGAGTAGCCGGCCGCCCAGGTCGGATCGGTGCTCGACGGGCCGTCGCCCGTCAGGCGGAACACCATCTTCTTCGGCGCATCGGAGGGCCCGACGCGATCGCTGGTAATGAGATCCTCGGCGGCAACCGGCAGGCAGCCAAGCGCCGTGGCCGCGGCGAGCGCCGCTAGCAGAGATTTCTTCATCGCTTTTCCTCCCAGAAGGCGCGGAAGCCGCTCCTCAAAATTTCGGCTTCCCAAACCAACGCCAATTAGATTAAATCACTTTGTTTTGTTGTCAAGCCAGCGTCTGGGAGGTTCGCATGGCCACCGTCGAAATCAGGAATCTGCGCAAGGCCTATGGCGCGCTTGAGGTGTTGCACGACATCTCGATCGACATCGCCGACGGTGAATTCGTGGCTCTCGTCGGTCCGTCCGGCTGCGGCAAATCGACGTTGTTGCGGTGCGTCGCTGGCCTCGAAACCATCAGGAGCGGCGAAATCCGCATCGACGACAAGGTGGTCAACGACCTGGCGCCCAAGGACCGGGACATCGCCATGGTGTTCCAAAACTACGCGCTTTATCCGCACATGAACGTCGCCGCCAACATGGGTTTTGCCCTGAAACTCGCCGGCCGACCCAGGGCCGAGATCCAGGACCGCGTTGGCAAGGCAGCCACCATCCTCGACCTGACGCGCCAACTCGAGCGCAAACCGGTGGCGCTATCCGGCGGGCAGCGTCAACGCGTCGCCATGGGCCGCGCCATCGTCCGCGACCCCAAGGTCTTTCTGTTCGACGAGCCGCTTTCCAACCTCGATGCCAAGCTGCGTGTGCAGATGCGCGTGGAGATCCGCGAGTTGCAGCAGCGGCTTGGCACCACGACCATTTATGTGACGCACGACCAGACCGAGGCCATGACCATGGCCGACAAGATCGCCGTGCTGAACGCCGGCCGTCTCGAACAGGTCGGCGCACCGCTCGATCTCTACCGTTCGCCAGCCAATCTATTCGTCGCCGGCTTCATCGGGTCGCCACAGATGAATTTCATCACCGGCGATCTCGCCAGCAAGGCCGGCGCTGATACCATCGGCGTCCGCCCCGAGCATCTTGTCGTCAGTCGCGATGGCGATGGCTGGCGCGGCCGAGTGATTTCCGCCGAGCATCTGGGCAGTGACACTTTCATCCACGTCGAGATGGCCGACGCCAGCCGGATCACGGCCCGCACGGTTGGCGACATGCCGGTGGCTGCTGGGGACGACGTTGTGCTGACCCCGGAGGACGGGCATTTGCACCGCTTCGGCGTCGACGGCAACGCCCTTTAGTCCGGGAACCGACGGGGAGAGGCTGGATGTATATCGGGATCGACTGGGGCGGGACGAAGATGGAGGTGGTGGGGCTTGATGCCGAGGGCGTCGAGCTCTGCCGCCACCGTATCGCAACGCCGCGCGAGGATTATGACGCCTCGATCCGGGCGGTGGTCGATCTGGTAGCCCATGTGGAAAAGGCGACCGGCCAGAAGGGTAGCGTCGGCATCGGCCTGCCCGGCAGTCCCAACCCGCTGACCGGCCTCATCCGCAACTCCAACGCCTTCTGGTTGAACGGTCAGCCGCTCGGTCGCGATCTCGAAGCCGCGCTGCAGCGGCCGGTGCGGCTTGCCAACGACGGCAATTGCCTGGCCGTCTCCGAGGCGATCGATGGCGCCGGCGCCGGCCTCGATGTGGTGGTCGGCATCATCCTGGGTACCGGCCATGGCGGTGGCATCGCCATCAAGGGCAAGAGCCACGCCGGCTTTCAGGGGCTGGCCGGCGAGATCGGCCACTATTCGTTGCCTTGGCCGAAAGAGGGCGAGTATCCCGGCCCCAGGTGCTGGTGCGGCCGCAACGGTTGCCTGGAAATGTTCTGTTCGGGCACCGGCTTCGAGCTTGACTACAAGACCACCACCGGCATCGATCGCAAGGCCTCCGAGGTGATCGCGCTGAAGCGAGCCGGCGATCCGGTCGCTCTCGAGGTCTACGGTCGCTATGTCGATCGCCTCGCCCGGTCGCTGGCGCTGATCATCGACCTGGTCGATCCGGATGTGTTCGTGCTGGGCGGCGGCATGAGCAATGTCGACGAGCTCTATGACGACGTGCCGAAGCTTCTCTCAACCCGCACCAACCTCTGGCAGGGCGAGGGCAGCCGCCTCGTCTTCTCCGACAGCGTGGCGACGCCTATCCGCAAGGCCAAGCATGGCGACAGCTCCGGCGTCCGAGGCGCAGCCTTCCTCTGGAAGGAAGAACGCCAGAGGTTGCGGACTGATGGCTTTTCCCTTCAAAGGGCGTAGTTCGAATGCCTTGACAAGATCTCGCAGCGATGGCATTGGGTAAACGATAACTCAAGCCACCTACCGACGAGGAATGAAGAGCCGTCTCGGTAAAGCGTCGGCGCCCTGGGAGGGGAAACCACTCGTGACCGTTTCGCTGCAGGATATCGCCAGCATCGCCGGGGTGTCGGTCAAGACCGTCTCCGGCGCATTGCACGGCGGCTCGGCCCGGATGGCCGACGAGACGCGCGATCGGATCTGCAAGATCGCCGAGGAACTCGGCTATGTCACCAATTTCGCCGCGCGCAGCATGCGGCAGGGCTGGATGCCGCTGATCGCCATTATCGGCGATGAACTGCTCACCTCGCCTTTCGCCACCGAGATCATTCGCGGCCTCGACAATTCCGCCCGCAAGGCCGACCTCTCGGTGTTCTTCACCACGATCGGTAGCGACCGCGACATCGCCAAGGTCTACGACGATGTCAGCCGCTTCCGACCCCGCGCCATCGGTTACGCGGCGATGTATCACAAGGAAGTAGCCATCCCACCCGAACTCGCCGACCATATCGGGGTGATGATCAACTGCCGCGACGCGACCGGACGCGTGACGTCGCTGGTGCCCGACGAGGAAGCGGCCGGCCACATCATCGCCAGCCACCTGATCAACGCCGGTCGGCGCAAGATCTCCTTCATCAATCTGCCGGGGCTTCTGGCCGGCGAGCTGCGCGAGCGTGGCTTCCGGACCGCGCTCGGAGAAGCCGGTCTCGAGCCGGTCGCCGTGTTGCCGGCTGTCAAGCGCGCCATCTACGCCGATCGGGCGCGCAGTCTGGTCGCCCAGCATGTCGCGGACCTGATGGCCGGACCCGATCGGCCGGACGCCATTCTTTGCGGCAACGATCGCGTGGCCATGGAGGTCTACACCGCGCTCCGCAAAGTGGGAGCGGGTATCCCCGACGACGTCGCGGTCGCGGGCTTCGACAATCAGATCGACATCGTCACGCGGCTCGACCCGCCGCTGACCACCATGGCCCTGCCCCACCGCGCCATGGGCCGGCTGGCGGCGGAAATACTTCAGGCGGACGAACCGCCGGAGAGGGGGCTGAAATTGCTCCCATTCCAGCTTGTGGAGAGGGCTTCGGTCTGAGCTGGACCTGAAACCGAGGAAGAAACGGAGGAGACTTTCATCATGGGTAATCGTTTACTTAGCGTCTTTGCCGCCACAACCGCACTGATGGCGCTGACGGCCGCCGCCGATGCCAAGACTGTGGTGCGCATGATGCACCAAGGTGATCCCGGCTGGGTGGCGCTCTACGGCAAGGTCGCCGAACGCTTCGAGGCGGCCAATCCGGATGTCGACATCGAGCTGATCTACGCACCGCACGATGCTTACAACGAGAAGTTCTCGTCGGCGGTGATGTCCAAGCAACTGCCTGACATCATGGAGCTCGATGCACCCTTCCTCGCCAACTACGTCTGGTCGGGCTACCTCAAGCCGCTCAAGAGCTACGTCGACAAGGACCTTCTTGACGACATGACGGCGTCCAACATTGCCCAGGGCACCTACCCGATCGACAAGGAGCTCTATGCCATCGGCCTGACCGACAGCTCGGTGGTGCTCTACGGCAATAAGAAATATCTCGAGAAGATCGGTGCCCGCATCCCGAAGTCGGTGGACGACGCCTGGACGCGCGCCGAGTTCGAAGACTATCTCGGCAAGCTGGCCAAGGTGGATGGCGTCAAATGGCCGATCGACACCTTCCGCGGCTATGGCATCAAGACCGAGTGGGTGACCTACGCCTACCAGCCGATCCTCAACTCCTTCGGCTGCGACCTGATCGACCGCAAGACCTGGAAGGCCGAGGGCGCGCTCGACAGCAAGCCTTGCGTCGATGCGCTCACCATGATGCAGACCTGGGTGAAGAACGGCTGGGTCGTGCCGATGTCGTCGGGTACCAACCAGTTCTACGCCGACGGTCAGCCGGCAGCGCTCGCCTGGGGCGGCCACTGGTTCTACGCCGAAGCCGCCGCCAAGATGAAGGACGACGTGGTGGTGATGCCGCTGCCGAAGTTCGGCGACAAGAGCGCCAGCCCCGACGGCACCTGGATCTGGGCGATCACCACCCAGTCCGAGCATCCCGACATCGCCGGCAAGTTCCTGAGCTTCCTCCTGAAGGACAAGGACTATCGCGACTACGCGGTGAGCCAGAGCGCCTATCCCGGCCTCAAGAGCTTTGCCGCCCAGTCGCCGCTCTATGCGGAAGGCGGGCCGATGGCTGTCGCTTTCGAGCAGGCATCCAAGGTGGCCGTGCCACGCCCGCCGCACCCGGCCTATCCGACCATCACCTCCGCTTTCATGCAGGCCGTCGACCAGATCTTCAACGGCGAGGACACGCAGAAGGCGCTGACCGCTGCCGCCCAGAAGATCGACGAGGACATCGCCGACAACGACGGTTATCCGCCGTTCGACGGCAATTGATGTCCGCCCGCTGAGGTCCGTCCGTCGCAAGGACGGGGTCTTTGCACGGCCTAACGGCGCGCGCCCTCCCTTCAGGCGCGCGCCGCATCCTGCCACCATCGCTTGGCGAGGGGCTCATGTCCGCACTGACAATCCCACCGAAGCGGCGCCGCCGTTCCATCATCACCCGTGTCGGCTGGCCGCGTTTCCTGCAGGAAATAGGCATGCTGGCGCCGGCGGTCGTGCTGATGACCGTCTTCCTGATCACGCCCTTCCTGCTGTCCTTCTGGACGGCGATGACCAACCAGCCGCTGGTGCCCCGGCCGACGCCGGTGCGCTTCGTCGGCTTCAACAATTTCCTGCGCATCCTGAGCGACGATCTGTTCTGGACGTCGCTCTGGAACGTCACGCGCTTCACGCTCTGGGTGCTGCCGGTACAATGCGGGCTCGCCTTCCTGACAGCGCTGATCCTCAATCAGAAACTGCCGTTCCGGAATCTGTTCCGCGGTATGTTCTTCCTGCCGGCCATCACGTCGATGGTGGTCGTCTGCGTCATCTGGGGCACGCTGTTCCAGTACCCGACCGGTCCGCTCAACCAGATTCTGGCGTCGCTATCTGGCGGGCATATCCAGCCGATCGACTGGCTGGGCGATCCGAACTGGGCGATGTTTTCCATCGTGCTGCTGTCGGCCTGGCAGGCCTACGGCTTCCAGATGATCATCTATCTCGCCGGCATGCAGGGCATTCCCGACGAACTTTATGACGCCGCTCGCATCGATGGCGCCGGTCGCTGGGGCCGCTTCTGGCATGTCACCATGCCGGGCCTTAGGCCGACCCATGTGTTCGTGCTGGTGATCACCACCATCCAGGCCTTCAAGCTCTACACGCAGGTCGCCATCCTGACACAGGGCGGACCGAAGTCGTCGACCGAGACCGTCGTCCACTACATGGTGCGCGCCGGCTTCGAGGAGCAGAAACTCGGCTACGCTTCGGCGGTGTCAGTGATCCTGTTCCTGATCGTCCTGGTCATCGCGCTGATCCAGCGCAGGCTCATGAGGCGCTTCGATGTCTGATCTCGCCCTTTCCCCCCGCAAGCCAGCGGCGCCTCTCAATGGCTACCGCATCGTCCAGTCGATCTCGGTGTTCGTCATCGCTCTGGTGGTGATCTCGCCGCTGTTCATGCTGTTCATCGCCTCGCTGAAGGACGACCGATTCCAGATCCTCGCCGATATGGGATCGTTCCGGGCCTTCTGGGTGGACAACCCGACACTCAATAACTTCCGCGAGGTCGGCAACTTCGCCGGCGAGCTGGCCTTCGGCCGCTATCTCGGTAATTCGCTGTTGATCCTGTTCTCGACGGTCAGCCTCGGCCTGATCATCAACTCGATGGCCGGCTTCATCCTCGCCTGGGGCAGCCTGCCGGGGCGGGCGCTGATCCTGTCGCTGATCATCGCTCTCTACGTCATCCCGCAGGAGAGCATCATCATGCCGCTGCTGATCATCGTGTCGCGGGCCGGGCTGTCCGACACCTTCACCGCCCAGATCCTGCCCTTCGTGGCGAGCCCCCTCTACACCTTCCTGTTCTACCAATTCTTCGCGCAATTGCCGAAGGAGCTCTACGAGGCCGCCTCCATCGACGGCGCCTCGATCTTCCGCACCTGGTGGTCGATCTTCATGCCGCTCAGTCTGCCGGCCCTTGCCACCGTCTCCATCCTGATGGGCATCGAGGCCTGGAACCAATATCTCTGGCCCATCCTGATCACCCAGACCGACTATGCCCGGCCGATCTCGGTGGCGATCGCCACGTTCTTCGGCCAGGACAGCATCTTCTGGGACCGGGCCATGGCCGCCTCGGTGCTGATGATGATCCCCATTCTCGTGTTCTATCTCGCCTTCCAACGCTGGTTCATCAGCTCCTTTGTTGGCTCAGCGGTGAAAGGTTGACCATGTCCCAGCCATTTTCTTCGGCCGATCAGTCGGGCTGGGAAGCGATATCCTTTGCCCCGGTGGCAGCGGGCCACACCATCGAACTCTTCCTGATGGCCAAGGGGACGGAACCGGCGATCGTCGCTCTGAACGGAGCGGGCGAAGTGATCACCGGGCGAACAGACGCCTTCGAACGGTGGCGCCTCGTTGCCGCAGCGCCGGTCGATCGCCTCAGCTACGATCCCGCGACCACATTGCTGTCGGCCGTCTACGCCTATGATTCAGCCAGCGTGCTCGACACCGGCATTCGGGTGCTGCATGCCGGACCGGCATCGACCCCGCCTAAGCTGGCTGGTGGCTACCATTTCCGGCCGCCTTTCGGCTGGATGAATGATCCCAACGGCTTTGGCCGCTTCGATGGCCGCGCCCATCTCTTCTACCAGCACTACCCGCACAGTCTTCGCTGGCATGCCATGCATTGGGGCCACGCTGTCTCCGACGACCTGTTGCATTGGCGTCATCTGCCGATCTTCCTCGAGCCGGGTGACGCCGTATACGCGGCGAACGGTGCCGGGGGCATCTTCTCCGGCTCGGCGATCGCTGTGCCCGGAGAACCCGGCTTCCGGGCTTTCTTCACCGACCATATCGAGGGCCGGAAGCCGGAGATGGAAGTGCAATGTGCGGTGCGGAGCAGCGACGGCGTCACACTCGACACCCCGCAGACAGTGCTGGCTGGTAGGCCGGATGGGCTCGGCCTCGGTGAGGACAACCGCGACCCTTACGTCTTCCGTGGCCCCGATGGGCGTCTCAAGATGTTGCTCGGCGGTCGCGATGCCGAGGGGGGCGTCGTCATGCTCAACGAGACAGCCGACCCGACCGGCGCGTCCGGCTGGCGCTTCGTCGGTCTTGTCCACCGCGAGCGAGACTATGGCCGCACCGTCGGCGAATGTCCGGCCATGCTGCCGCTCGATGGCCTGGCGGAAGATCCTGAAACCCGCTGGCTTCTGATCGTCGGCCTGTTGATGAGCCGCGATCCGGCGACACGGCGGCGCAATCTCACTTTCGGCATCGTCGGCCATTTTGATGGCCAGACCTTCGTACCCGAATTTCGCCGGGAGCTGGACTTCGGCACGGACGCCTATGGCTTCCAGGCCTTCGTTGACCGGGATGGTCCCGTCGGCATCGCCTGGCTCGCCAACTGGACGGATATCGTCAGGACCGCCGACTGGCCGACCGCGATGACCCTGCCGCGCCGGCTGCTGCTCCGGGACGGCGCGCTGCTCACGCCACCGATCGAGGCGGTCACCACGCTCCGGCAGGCGCTTGTCGATGACCATAGCCTTGCAGCCGGCGACATGGTCGGTCTCAACGACGGTGCCGCTGAGATCATGATCGAGTTCGAAGAGGCGGGCTTGCCCTTCGAACTCACGCTGTCGCACCCGACGCTGAAGCTCGCCATCACGGCCGGCGCAGGCGGGCTCGCCATCCTTCATGAAGACAGCAAGGGTTCGCTCGCTGCGCCGCATTATCTCGCCGTCGGCGCGCAGGTGCGCTCCGTCCGCGTCTTCCTCGACCGGGGATCGATCGAGGTGTTTGCCGACGACGGCCGCTATGCCGGCACCAAGCGGCTTGCCGATGCGGCCCCGGTGACTGCCATCCGCCTCGAAGCCCCGCAAGGACGCATCGCCGCCGCGCGCGTTTGGCGGCTCGGCCTCTGAACAAGATCAAGGGAGGAACACCATGGCCAGCGTTTCCATCGACAACGTCGCCAAGTTCTATGGCAGCCATCAGGTCATCCACGGCATCGATATCGACATTGCCGATGGCGAGTTCGTGACGCTGGTCGGTCCATCCGGCTGCGGCAAGTCGACGCTGCTCAGGATGATCGCCGGCCTCGAGGAAATCTCCGACGGCGACATCCGCATCGGCGACCGTCTCGTCAACGACGTGCCGCCGAAGGAGAGGGACATCGCCATGGTGTTCCAGAACTACGCGCTCTATCCGCATATGACGGTGGCCCAGAACATGGGCTTTGCGCTGAAGCTGAAAGGCGAAAGTCGCGCGGCCATCGACGCTCGCGTCAAGGAGGCCGCAGCCGTCCTGGCGCTCGAGCCCTATCTCGACCGGCTGCCCAAGCAGCTGTCGGGTGGCCAGCGGCAGCGCGTCGCCATGGGCCGGGCGATCGTGCGCAGCCCGCAGGTGTTCCTGTTCGACGAACCACTTTCCAATCTCGACGCCAAGCTGCGCGTGCAGATGCGCGCCGAGATCAAGGATCTGCATCAGCGCCTCGGCACCACGACGGTCTACGTCACCCACGACCAGATCGAGGCGATGACCATGGCCGACCGCATCGTGGTGATGAAAAGCGGCGTGGTCGAGCAGATCGGCCGGCCGCTGGAACTGTATGACCGACCCGCCAACCTGTTCGTCGCCACGTTTATCGGCTCGCCGGCCATGAACCTTATCAAGGGCAGAGTGGGTAGCGGCGGCTTTGTCGGCGAAGGCGGGGTTGTGCTGCCGCTGCCCGCCCGAGCTGGTGCTAGCGCGGTTACCTACGGTGTCCGCCCCGAACACCTGACGCTCGACGAGAGCGGCTTCCGTGCCGAAGTGGTGGTGGTCGAGCCAACCGGCGCCGAAACCCAGGTGCTTGTCCGATGTGGCGGACAGACGCTGGTCGCTGTGTTGCGCGAACGAGTCGACCTCAACCCCGGCGACAGTATCGGCCTCAAGCCGGATCTCACGGCCGTCCATCTGTTCGGCGAGGACGGTCGCCGGCTCCAGCAGGAATAAGCCTCAAGCGGCGGCGCGGGTTTTGCCGCTCGTGCCTGCCCGTCGTTCGGCTCGGAAGGCCGAGGGCGTGCGGCCAATCAACCTGAGGAAGTTGCGATTGAAGGTCGAGAGCGTCTCGTAACCGACATCCATGGCGATCGAGGTCACCATGTCCTCCGTCTCGGAGAGCAGCTGGCAAGCCTTGTAGATCCTGAGATGGTTGATGTACTCGGCGCAGGAGCAACGCAGGTGCCGCTCGAAGAGGCGCGAGAAGGCGGCCAGGGCCATGCCTTCCGTTGCGGCCACCTCGCGACAGGTGAGGCCCGGCCGGTTGAAGTTGGCGGCGATATAGGCGAGCATCCGCTCGAGCCGGCGCGGCTGGGCGCATTGATGCTCCATACCCTTCAGCGACAGCGACTGACGATTGCCGTCATGCTCCAGTACGCGCATCAGCTTGAAGAACAAGGCGATGCGTTCGAACCCGTCGGCCCCGAGCAGCGCCTCCATCAGACCCGCCGCCTCGCTGGCGGCGGAGGGCGAAAATTCGATGCCCGCCCGTGTCGCCTCCAAAAGGGTGGAGAGGCCGGCGCAGTCGGAAAATTCCGCCATGCAACGCTCGGCAAAGCCGGCACCCATCTGAAGCACCAGATCACGGTCGCGAATGCGCCCATCCATGTCACGATCGCCGCCGTCCGACACCCACATGTGCGGCAGGTTGGGGCCGGTCATGACGAGATTGCCCGGGCGGAACTCGCCGGCGTAGGTGCCGACATAGAACTGGCCGGAACTGCGACGGATCAGATGCAGCTCGTATTCCGGATGATGGTGCCAGCCGGAGTAGGCGAAGGGGTAATCGTGCGAATAGACGCGGAACGTGCGCTCGAGCGGCGCCTCGATCACCTCCAAAACGGGCTTTGTCTGACCCATCTTCGCCTCCCTTGGTGGATAGCGGAACCGTCCGTAGTCAGCCGATCGACCTCAGGCGTCGGCAGCCCCAGCCCGTTATGCACAGTTTTACATTAGACTCTCCGTTGCCCCTTTGGAAGTCACGCAACAGCGTCTTTGGGCGAGCAAAGAGCTTTCATCATGATATAAGGATCTCTTTATGTCGTCATTGCACCGGCGGCCGACTTCTCTTATAAGGCGCTGATTGGCGGCCGTTGCCGCCCCTCGTTGGCTCTTAACCAGCATATCCTCACCCCGCACCCGGAGCTCCGCCGATGGTCGCCAAGGAATACATCGTCAAGGACATCTCGCTCGCCGATTGGGGCCGCACCGAACTCGACATGGCCGAGATCGAAATGCCCGGCCTGATGTCGGTGCGCGCCGAATACGCCGCCGCCCAGCCGCTCAAGGGCGCCCGCATCGCCGGCTCGCTGCACATGACCATCCAGACCGCCGTGCTGATCGAGACGCTGAAGGCGCTCGGCGCCGATGTTCGCTGGGCGTCCTGCAACATTTTCTCGACGCAGGACCATGCCGCCGCCGCCATCGCCGCCGCCGGCATTCCGGTGTTCGCCGTCAAGGGCGAGACCCTCAAGGACTACTGGACTTACACCGACCGTATCCTCGACTGGGGCAATGGCGAGACCGCCAACATGATCCTCGACGATGGCGGCGATGCCACACTCCTGGTGACGCTCGGCTCCAAGGCCGAGAGCGATCCGTCCGTCCTCGCCGACCCCAAGTCCGAGGAAGAGGAAGAGCTCTTCGCCACCATCAAGGCACGGCTTGCCAAGGATCCGACCTTCTATTCGCGTGCCAAGGCGAACATCCGCGGTGTCTCGGAAGAGACGACGACCGGCGTCATGCGCCTCTACCAGATGGAATCGCGTGGCGAGCTGCCCTGGCCAGCCTTCAACGTCAACGACAGCGTCACCAAGTCGAAGTTCGACAACAAGTACGGCTGTCGTGAAAGCCTGGTCGATGCCATCCGCCGTGGTACCGACGTGATGATGGCCGGCAAGGTCGCCATCGTCTGCGGTTACGGCGACGTCGGCAAGGGCTCGGCCCAGTCGCTGCATGGTGCCGGCGCCCGTGTGCTGGTCACTGAAGTCGATCCGATCTGCGCCCTGCAGGCCGCCATGGACGGCTTCGAGGTGGTCACGCTGGAGGACGACATCCATCGCGCTGACATTATCGTCACCTGCACCGGCAACCTGCACGTCGTCACCGTCGACGACATGCGCAAGCTCAAGAACATGGCCATCGTCTGCAACATCGGCCATTTCGATAATGAGATCGACGTCGCCGGCCTCAGGAACTTCAAGTGGAAGAACGTCAAGCCGCAGGTCGACCTCGTCGAATTCCCCGATGGCAAGAAGATCGTCCTTCTGTCCGAAGGCCGGCTCGTCAACCTTGGTAACGCCACCGGCCATCCGAGCTTCGTGATGAGCGCCTCCTTCTCCAACCAGACGCTGGCCCAGATCGAGCTTTGGACCCGCGGCGCCAAATACGAGAAGAAGGTGCACGTGCTGCCCAAGCACCTCGACGAGAAGGTGGCCCAGCTGCATCTCGCCAAGCTCGGCGCCAAGCTCTCCAAGCTGACCCCGGAGCAGGCCGACTATATCGGCGTCAAGTCGACCGGTCCGTTCAAGTCCGCGATGTATCGCTATTGAGGCTTTCGGCTTCCCGTCCTTGACGGGAGCCGCCCCAAGTCCTTTGCAATCCCCGCCCGCGCTCCCAGAAGAGCGCGGGCGGTTTTTCTTGCCGGCAAAGCCTTATCCACAGCTGTTCCACATATGCGGATTTTTCCGGGGGACATTGCCGCGTCGCGCAGGAATTGGAGAAAAAGGCGGCAGTTAAAGTGGATAAGACGAGTCTGCTCAATCCTCTGGCCACCCCCTACCGACAGTTGTCGACTCCTTGCGGCCGATGCGCCGGACACCAAAGGTCATTGAACGTTCCGTGAACATAGTGGCCCATTGGACTCGCTCATCACAGATGCGTCCGTCGAGGCTTCCTCGACTCTTTTTGCCCCCCATGAAAGGCGGTATTTTGAAGTGATTCGGAACGGCGGTGGGGCACGCGCCGGTCCGGGACGAACCTCCCTTCGGGAGTGGGCGTCCTTTCCTGAATGCGGCCGAAAGGGGATACTATATGCCGGGGCTGAACCGGACACGATTGCCGTTTGCCGGGCATGTCGGGAAGATAGCCCTGCTCTCGACTATCCTGTCGCCGGTCGTTGCCAGCCCGGCGCTGGCTCAGGCCATCAAGTTCGGCTCCGATGGTTCGGTCTATTTCGAACCGCTGCAGGTGGCCGCCCTCTCCGCCTTCGTGTCGGCGATCTGCATTGCTGTGGTCTCGGCCGCCGCCCTGATCAGGGCGCGCCGTATGGCCGAAGAGGACCGCGAGCGCCTGTTGCGCGAGAACGCCGATCTGAAGCTCGCCGCCGACCGTACCGAAGCCGCCCTCAACGCCGACGACCAGCGCACCGTCATCTGGGGCGCCCGCGATGAAGCGCCGAAAGTGATGGGGTCGCTGCCGGAAGCGTCGGGTGTTCCGCGCAGCCAGGTTGGCTTCCTTGCCTTCGGCCAATGGCTGGAACCGGCCTCGGCCCAGCTCCTGGAAGCCCGCACCCGTGCCCTGCGTACCGACGGAGAAGCCTTTCTCGACGTTCTGACCACCACCACCGGCGTTCACATCGAGGCGGCTGGTCGGGTCAATGGCTCGCGTTGCTTCATTCGCTTCCGCAACCTCACCCGGGAACGGCTGCAATATGCCGAACTCGCCGAGCGTTTTGAACGGCAACGGACGCTGGTCGAAACCTTTGAAGGCCTCATCGACAATGTTCCGATGCCGGCCTGGACGCGTGACAAGTCCGGCCGGCTCGTCTGGGTCAACGCCGCCTATGCGCGCGCCGTCGAAGTGGCCAGCGCGACGCAGGCGGTGGCCGTCGGCGTCGAGTTCCTCGACACTGCCGCCCGCAAGGCGATCGCCGACAGCCGGCAGGGCGCGCCGGTGTTTGAAAAGCGTCTGTCACTGGTGGTGGGCGGTGCCCGCCGGGTGTTCGACGTCGTCGATGTCGAGACGGCATCCGGCAGCGCCGGCATCGCCACCGATGTGTCCGAGCTCGAACAGGCGCAAGTGGAGCTGCGCCGCACGATCGACAGCCACGCCCGCACGCTCGACCAGCTCGCCACCGCCGTTGCCATCTTCGGCGCCGACAAACGGCTCAAGTTCTACAACGCCGCCTACCGCGCCCTGTTCGATCTCGACACTGCTTTCCTTGAAACCGGCCCCGACGATGCCGCCATCCTCGACCAGTTGCGAGTGTCCCGCAAGCTGCCCGAGCAGGCCGACTTCCGGACCTGGAAGCGTGAGCAGCTTTCCGCCTATCAGGCGATGGAGGCCCGCGAGAGCTGGTGGCATCTGCCGACGGGGCAGACGCTACGCGTCATCGCCAATCCCCATCCCCAGGGTGGCGTCACCTACGTCTACGAGAACGTCACCGAGCAGATCGAGCTCAAGAGCCGCTACAATGCGTTGACGCGGGTGCAGGGCGAGACGCTCGATCACCTCTCCGAGGGCGTTGCGGTGTTCGGCTCTGACGGCCGGCTGCGGCTGTTCAACCCGGCCTTTGGCAGCCTCTGGAAGCTTTCCGACGACATGCTGGCCAGCCGGCCGCATATCAACGATGTGGTCGGCCACTGCATGGCCGCTCATGGCAACCGCGAAGCCTGGGATCAAGTCCGCCTCGCCGTTGCCGGCCTCGCCGACAGCCGCAACCGGCTCACCGGCCGGCTCGACCGCCGCGATGGCGGCGTGATCGACTTCACCACCGTGCCGCTGCCGGACGGCGCGACGTTGATCACCTTCGTCAACGTCACCGACTCGGTGAACGTCGAACGGGCGCTTACCGAGAAGAACGAGGCGCTCGAAGAGGCCGATCAGCTGAAGAATGCCTTCATCCAGCATGTGTCCTACGAGCTGCGCTCGCCGCTGACCAACATCATCGGCTTCGCGCAGCTGCTTGCCGACGACAACGCCGGTCCGCTCAACATCAAGCAGCGGGAATACACCGGCTACATCATGGATTCGTCGACGGCACTGCTCGCCATCATCAACGATATCCTCGATCTCGCCACCGTCGATGCCGGCATCATCGAGCTCGACCTCGGCGAGGTGGACATTCCCTCGACCGTCGGCGCGGCCACCACCGGCCTGCGCGATCGCATCGCCGAGGCGCACATCGACCTGAAGCTCGACGTGCCCGACGATATCGGTTCCTTCGTGGCTGACGAGAAGCGCATTCGCCAGGTGCTATTCAACCTCCTGTCCAACGCCATCGCCTTCTCGGATGATGGCGGCGTGGTGTCGCTCTCCTGCCGGCGAACTGATGAGGACATCTCATTTATCGTCGAGGATCATGGGCGCGGCATCCCAGACGAATACCTTCAGGCGGTGTTCGAGCGCTTCGAAAGCCGCACCAACGGCGCCCGCCGGCGCGGCCCCGGCCTTGGTCTTTCCATCGTCAAGAGCTTCGTCGAACTGCACAAGGGCAGCGTCGAAATCAGCTCCAAGATTGGCGTTGGCACGCGCGTCGTCTGCAGGCTGCCGATAAACCCCAGCATCGCTCAAGCGGCCGAGTGAGCGCCGCCGCGATGCCCCCATCCGTCCGCACCGTTACCGTTGCCGATGAGACGGGCACGATGCGTCTCGCCGACGATATTGCCGCCATCACCCGACCGGGCGACGTGGTCGCTTTGCACGGCGATCTCGGCATGGGCAAGAGCGCCTTTGCGCGGGCCGTCGTCCGGCGCCTTGCCGGCGATCCCGACCTTGAGGTACCGAGCCCGACCTTCACGCTGCTGCAAAGCTACGAAACCGCCCGCTTTCCGGTTCATCATTTCGACCTCTATCGCCTCGCCGACCCCGACGAGCTGATCGAAATCGGCTTCTCCGAAGCGATCGGCGAGGGTCTCTCTCTGATCGAGTGGCCCGACCGGGCGGGTGACGAACTACCAGCCGAGCGGCTCGACATCGTCATTTCCGAGGGTGACAGTATCGATGGCCGACGCTTCGCGCTGCATGGCCATGGCGCCAGCTGGACAGAACGGCTCGAGGAGACATTCGCCGTTCGCGATCTCCTCGACCGGGCCAGCTTTGAGGGCGCTGAACGACGGCATCTGCACGGCGATGCCTCGACGCGCAGCTTCGAGCGGGCGACGGTTGGCAACGATGCAGCCGTGGTGATGCGCTGGCCGGCCTGGCGCGCCTACATGAAGCGGGCTGACGACGACCGTTACGAGGAAATCGTCCATCTCGCCGATAACCTCACCGCCTTTTCCGCCATTGCCGACACGCTGCGCCGTCACGGCTTTCGCAGCCCGCGTATTCTCGATTGCGATAGCGAACGACGGCTGATGCTGGTCGAGGATCTCGGTTCGGACGGTATCGTGCGCGATGGCGTGCCGATTGCCGAGCGCTATCTCGTGGCGGCAAGGCGGCTCGCCGATCTCGCAGTCGTGGCTTGGCCTGAGATTGCCATCGACGACACCGGCGGGCGCTGGCCGATGCCGCGCTATGATCGGCGGGCGCTCGCGACCGAGGTCGGCCTCTTTGCTGCCTGGTACATGCCGCGACTGACCGGTGCGCCGCTTGCGGCCGATGCGCGGGCCGAGTGGGATAGCCTCTGGGACGATTTGCTCGCTCGCTTCGATGACGACCAGCAGCGGCTGGTGCTGCGCGACTACCATTCGCCGAATATCCTCTGGCAGGCCTCCGGCGACCCCATCGGGATGATCGACTTCCAGGATGGCTTGCTCGGCTCGCCGGCCTACGACTTCGCCGCCCTGGTCACCGATGCCCGCGTCGACATTCCCGACGAACTCGCCGCAGCAATGACCGCCGCTTATGTCGAGCGCCGCCAAGTTCTTGATGCCGGCTTCGACGCTGCCGATTTTGCCGAACGCGCGGCCATCCTCGGCGCCCAGCGCAACGCTAAAATCCTCGGCCGCTTCGTTGAATTTGCCGCACGCACCGGCCGCACGCATCATCTCCGTTTCCTGCCGCGCGTGTGCCGCAACTTCGAAAAAGCACTCGACGATAAGGTTCTCGCCGGGGTCAAGCTCTGGTATGAACGGCTCGCGCCGCCGGCCAACCGGCCGTGAGCCTTTCCGACTGCCGAGACCCCGATCGCTTCAATGACTGACGCTTTTCCCTCCGCCTTTCATCCTCGCCGGGCCATGGTGCTCGCTGCCGGTCGCGGCAAGCGTATGCGCCCGATCACGGCAACCACGCCGAAGCCGCTGGTGGAAGTGCTCGGGCGCAGCCTGATCGACCGGGTGTTCGATCGCTTGGCCGAAGCCAACGTCGAGACGGCGGTGGTCAACGTCCATTACCTCGCCGATCTCGTCGAGGTGCACGTCAGCAAGCGGCGCGATCTCTCGGTCATCGTCTCCGACGAGCGCGATCTGCTGCTCGACACCGGCGGCGGTGTGGTCAAGGCGTTGCCTCATCTGGGCGACGAGCCATTTTACCATCTCAACTCCGATTCCATCTGGCTCGAAGGCGTGTCCGCCAACTTGCCGGCGCTGGCCCGAGCCTGGGATGACGAGCGCATGGATGGCCTGCTGCTGCTGGCGCCCACGGTTGGGTCGGTTGGCTATTCGGGAGTCGGCGATTTTGAGATGGCCGGCGATGGCCGCCTGATGCGACGACGCGAGCGTACCGTCGCCCCATTTGTCTATGCCGGCGCGGCCATCTTCAAGCCCGCCATCTTTGCCGATCGTCCACTGGCCCCCTTCTCGCTCAACCGAATTTTCGACGAGCTCATCGGCAAGGGCCGCCTGCATGGCGTGCGGCTCGAAGGCACATGGCTGCATGTCGGAACACCCGAATCGATCCGGCAGGCAGAGCGGACCATCGAGTTGTCAGCGGAGTAGGTGATGACCGGGCGCGTTTTCACCATTCACCCTGGTGCGCCCTTCCTCGCCACACTGGCCGAAGCGCTTCTCGACGGCCGCCTGATAGCCGGCCGCAGCTATCGGACCCGACCGCTCGACCTTGCCGACGTCAGCATCTATCTGCCGACTCGCCGAGCCGGCGCAGTGCTGAGGCAGGCGTTCCGCAATGCCTTTGGTGGCGGGTCGGCGATGCTGCCGCGCATTCTGTCCATTTCCGACGTGCTGGAAGCTGAAGACGATCTTCTGGCGCCGGAAGCGCTCGACCTGCCGCCGGTGATCGCCGCCGCCGAACGACGGTTGATGCTGGCGCGTCTCGTCAGCCGCTGGCGTGAACGCGTGGCGAGCGACCAGTTGTTGACGCCGTCCGGCCAGCCGGTAGCCGTGCCCGGCTCGCCGGCCGAAGCCCTCAATCTGTCCGCCGATCTGCTGGCCCTCCTCGATCAGGCGGAACTTGAAAGCGTCGACTGGGGCAAGCTCGACACGCTGGTGCCCGACGACTACGCCGCCTGGTGGCAGCTGTCACTCAACTTCCTGAAGGTGGCCACCGAGGCTTTGCCGGCAGCCATTGCCGAACGGGGCCAGATCGGCGCGGGCGCTTTTCATCGGGCGATGGTGGAGGCCACTATCGCTCGCTGGCAGGCCTGTCCGCCGCCCGGCCCGGTGATCATTGCCGGCTCGACCGGCTCGGTGCCGAGCACCGCCGACCTGATGGCCGCCGTGCTGAAGCTTCACGAGGGAGCTCTGGTCCTGCCTGGGCTCGATATCGGCGCGCCGGCCGAAATGGTTGCCGCGAGCATTTTCGATTGCGCCCACCCCGAGCACACCATGAGCCGCCTCGTCGAGCGGCTTGGCGTCGAACGGCAGGATATCGGCGAGCTGGGCACTCCGAAGCCGGCACTGGCAGCACGCGGCGATATCGTGCGGCGGGCGCTGATACCGGCCGCCGTTACCGATCGTTGGCCCGAACATGCTGCGGCCCTCGATGCCGATGCCAGCGGGACCGAGGCGGCGCTTGCCCACGTTTCGCTGGTGATCGCCGCCAATGAAGCGGAAGAAGCGCTCGCCGCCGCCATCGCCCTCCGCCAATGTTTGGAGAACCCCGAGGCGCGATCGATCCTCGTCACGCCTGACCGGACCATTATCCGCCGCGTGGTTGCCGAGCTTGACCGTTTCGGCATCGAGGTGGAGGACACAGCCGGCCAACCGCTGCCGCAAACGCCCTATGGCCAGCTCGCCCTGCTGCTCGTCGAAGCGGCAACCGAGGACTTCCCTCCGGTGAAAGTGGCGGCCATACTCGGCCATCCCGAGACGCGCTTCGGCTGGACTTCGGCACGGGTCCGACCAGCGGGCCGGCTGATTTCCCGGAAGGTGCTGCGCGGGCCGCGTCTTGCCGGCGGCATCGCGGCGATCTCAAAAGCTTTGCAAGCATTGGAAAGTCGGGACGAGGACTCAGGCGCCATTCTTGCGGATGCGCTCGCCCTCGCCGAGGCCTTGGCGGCGGCGATGGCGCCATTGGTCGCGGCGGCCGCCTTGCCAGCCCCGACGCTTGCCGATTTCCTGGCCGCGCTGCGCGAGACGCTGGATCACGTCACCCGTCGTTCGGACGACGACACAGACGAGCCGAACCGGGCGGAACGACAGCTTTTGAAGATCCTTGAGGATCACCTCCGCGCACCCGACGCCGGCCTTGTCCTTTCCGGCGGCGATTTCGCTCCGGTGCTGCGGGCATTGATCGGCAACGTGCTGGTGCTGACGCCCAGCCGGCAGGCCCGCGTCATGGCCACCGGCCCGATCGAGGCGCGCCTTCTGCCGACCGACCGGCTGGTGCTGGTCGGTCTCGATGAGGGCGTGTTTCCGCCGGTGACCGATACCGGCGCCTGGTTGTCACGACCGATGCGGGCGGGCCTCGGCCTCAGTCCGCCGGAACTCCGCATCGGCCTTTCCGCCCACGACTTTTCCGCCGCTCTCGGCGCGCCTGATACGGTGCTGATCCGCTCGGCCCGACGCGGTGGTGCGCCAACCGTGCCGACCCGTTTCCTGCAACGCCTGACCAGCCTCATCGGTCCGGCGCGGACGGAAGCGATGGAGGCACGCGGGGCTCGCTTCCTCGACTGGGCGCGCCGGCTCGATGACCGGCCGAACGTGCCGCGCGCCGCCCGCCCCAATCCGGCGCCACCACTTGACGCAAGGCCGCGCATGCTGCCGGTCACAGACATTGAAACGCTGATCCGCGATCCCTACGCCATCTACGCCAAGCGCATCCTGAAGCTCAGGCCGCTCGACGGCTTCGGCGAAACACCCGACTTCGGCACCCGCGGCACGCTGATCCACGACATCCTCGCCGATTTCGTGGCGACCTGGACCGGTCCCTGGGATGAGACGGCCATCACGGCACTGATCGAATTCGGCCGGGAGCGGTTTTCCAACGCGCTTGCCACCCACCCCGAGGTTCATGCGCTCTGGTGGCCACGCTTTCAGGCGCTCGCCCGATTCATCGTGCTACAATTCGAGGCCAAGCGCGCGCCACTTGCCCGGCATACCGAGATCGAGGGTACCCTCGCCGTGACGGATCGCTTTACGCTGACCGGACGCGCCGATCGAGTCGATATCGAACAGGACGGGCGCGTCAGCATCATCGACTTCAAGACTGGCCGAGCGCCGACGGCGGCCCAGATCGCCGCGCAATTGACACCGCAGCTACCGCTGGAAGCAGTTATTGCCCGTCACGGCGGGTTCTCCCGCCTGTCGGGTCCGCGCGAAGCGGCCGAACTGGTGCATGTGGTGCTGCGCGGCCTCGAAGGCCGCGACGAGATCGAAAGCTACACTGGCCACGCACCGCGTGGCGGTGACCCGGTGACGCTGGAGGAAACGATCGCCGAGGCGGAAACCCGCCTGCGTGGCCTCGTGCGCGCTTACGCCGATCCCAACCGCGGCTACCTTTCACGCGCCCGGCCGTTCCGCAAGACCGACCGCGGCGACTACGATCACCTTGCACGGGTGAGCGAATGGAGCATCGAGGACGACGGAGGCGAGGAATGAAGATTCCGGTCGCGACCCGCCAGACTCAGCTCCTTGCCACTGACCCAAGTGCCTCGGCCTTTGTTTCGGCCAACGCCGGCTCCGGCAAGACTTGGGTTCTGACGCGGCGAGTGATCCGTCTGCTGCTCGACGGCGTCGATCCCGGCCGCATCCTCTGCCTCACCTTCACCAAGGCAGCGGCGGCCGAGATGTCTGCCCGCATCTTCGACGAGCTGGGCCGCTGGGCCGGCCTTACCGACGATGAACTGACCAGCATTTTGTCCGAACTCGAAGGCCGGCCGGTGCATCCCGACCGCCTGGCGCCGGCCCGGCGACTGTTTGCCCGCGCCATCGAGACGCCGGGCGGCCTGAAAATCCAGACCATACACGCCTTCGCCGAGGCGTTGCTGCAGCGGTTTCCGATCGAAGCCGGGCTCGATGGCCGCTTTCGCGTGCTTGACGATGCGCGCAGTGCCGACCTCTACGCCGAGGCGCGCGCCGAGCTTCTGTCCGCCTGCGCGGCTCATCCCGATAGCCCCGAGGGGCGGGCGCTGTCGGAACTGGTGGCGATTGCCGGCGACGAAACCTTAGACCGGGCGCTTCGTGCCGTCGTCTCCGCTCGCGACGATCTCGCCGCCTTCTTCAATGGCAACCTCTCCATCGATGAGGCGCTTGCCGCTCTTCCGCAGGCGCTTGGCGCGCCGGCCGGAGCTAGCTGGGAAAGTCTGATCGCGGAGATGGCAGTCTCGCCGGACTTTTCGGGCCCGTTTCTCAGCCGGCTTATCGATTCGATCGATGCCTCCAAATCCAAGTCGATGCCAGCCCTTGGCGACGGCTTTCGGGCAGCCCTGGCGGCGCCCGATCCCGAAACGCGGCGGCTCTTGTGGCGCGGCCTGTTCCTGACCGGCAAGGGCGAACCGCGCAAGCGTCCTTTCACCAAGGACGTTCTCGACGCGTTGCCGGAAGCCAACGAGCGTTTCGAGCGGGAGGCACAACGGCTTCTCAATCTCGAACGCGCCTTGTCGGCCACTCTTTGGGGAACACGCAGTGCGGCACTTCTCCGCCTCGCCGACCGGCTGATCGGCCTTATCGAGGCCAAGAAGGCCCGGCTGGGCCTCCTCGATTTCGATGACCTGATCGAACGAGCGGCCGCGCTGCTGTCGCGCTCGGATGCCACCGAATGGGTGCAATACAAGCTCGACGAGGGCCTTGACCACGTGCTGGTCGACGAGGCGCAGGACACCTCGCCGCGCCAGTGGCAGATCGTCGGGGCGCTGACTGGTGAATTCTCAGCCGGCGAAGGAGCCCGCGCAGGACGCCGGCGTACCATCTTCGCGGTCGGCGACGAAAAGCAATCGATCTATTCCTTCCAGGGCGCGGCACCGCACCTGTTCGGCCTGACGCGCCAGACGCTCGGACGTCGCCTCGCCGACGCGGGCCTACCGGTCCATGACCTTCGTCTTACGCTATCCTTCCGGTCGACGGCAGCGGTGGTCGGCGCGGTCGATGCCGTATTCCGGAACCCGGGCGCGCATGCTGGTCTTTCCACTGATGTCGGCCCCACCGTTCATGAGACGGTGCGCGGCCGCGAGCCTGGTCTCGTCGAGTTATGGCCGGCCGTCGAAAAGCTGCCGGCGCCGCCACCCGGCAACTGGGAAGATCCGGTTGATGCCACGGCAGCCGCCAGTCCGGCCGTGCGCCTTGCCGCACGGATCGCCGACGAGATCGCCGGCTGGCTGCGCTCGGGCACTCGCCTCGATGCGACCGGTGCGCCGATCCGGCCCGGCGACGTGCTGGTGCTGGTCCGCAAGCGCGGCACCTTCGTCGAGGCAGTCAACCGGGCCCTGAAGCAACGCGGCGTAGCCGTCGCCGGTGCTGATCGGCTCGACGTGGTCGGCCATGTCGTCACTCAGGATCTCCTGGCCGCCGCCCGCGTCGCGCTTATGCCGGAAGACGACCTGACGCTCGCTACCGTCGCAAAGTCTCCACTCATCGGCCTCTCGGAAGAAGCGCTGTTCCGCCTCGCCCGCGGTCGGCCGGCTCTCCTTTGGGATGCCGTCCGACAAAAAGCTACCGAAGGCGACGCCGACGCCGAGACGTTGCGCGCCACCGTCGCGCTCTGGATGAGCCGCGCCGATCGGGGCGAGCCCTTCGTCTTCCTGTCGCGCCTCGTCGGGCCGGATGGCGGACGAGCCGCCTACCGCGCCCGCTTCGGCCGCGAGGCCGACGAAGTCATCGACGAACTGCTGACACTGGCGCTCGCCTATGAGGGCGAGGAGACGGCCGGCCTCAATGGGTTCATCGACCGGCTCGCCAAGGGGGGCGAACTGATCCGCCGCGAACTCGACGCCGAGCGCGACGAGGTGCGCGTCATGACGGTGCATGGTTCGAAGGGCCTTGAAGCGCCGGTGGTGTTCCTGATCGACCCCGGTGACAAGCCAGCCAGCGAGAAGAACCTGCCCGACATTCTGGCCGTCAGCGATGGCCCAAACCCGCCGATCGTCTGGCGGCAGGGCGGCGCCTTTCGCCCGGCCCCCGTCGAGGCAGCGGCGCAAGCCTTCATCGCCGCGCAGGAGGAGGAATATCGGCGCCTGCTCTACGTCGGGCTGACGCGCGCCCGCGATCGATTGATCGTCGCCGGCCTCAAGGGTGCCGACGAGGGAGCTGATCGCCGCTGGCACGGCCTCGTCGAGGCGGCACTCGGCACCGACGCCGAGACGGTGAGGGGCCCTGATGGGACCGTCGTCGCCTGGCGCTGGCATGCGGCGAATGAAGAGCCACCGGCCCCGGCGCAGCCGGCCAGGGTGAGCGCCGACGAAACGCAGCCCTTGCCTGACTGGCTCACGCGCAAGGTGACCGACGCGCCTGCGGGCCCCACCAGCATTGCGCCGTCGCGTGCCGCCACTTCGGGTCAAGCCGGGGCGACGACAACCACCTTCGATCCTAGAGCCGCAGCCCGTGGCACCATTCTCCACCGCCTGTTCGAGCTATTGCCGGATATCGAGCCGGCTGCCCGCGCCGTCGCGGCTGATGCCTATCTTGCACGCCTTCTTCCCGATCTGCCGGGCGGCGATCGGACCGCGCTTGTCGAGGCCATCGTCGCCCTGATGGCACGACCGGACCTGACGCTGCTGTTCTCGCCGGCGGCCCGTGCCGAGGCGGCGATTGCCGGCAGCGTTGCGACGCCGGCGGGACGGACGATCGCCGTCAGCGGCAGCGTCGACCGACTGCTGGTCGAGCCCGAAGCCGTTATGATCGTCGACTACAAGACGGCGGCGCGTCCCCCGCGCTCGGTGCCGCAGCGATACCTGCTGCAACTCGCCCTTTACAGGGCGGTTCTTCGTCACCTCTGGCCAGACCGCCCCGTGCGCGCGGCCATCCTATGGACGGCGGCGGCGCGGTTCGATGAGGTGGCGCCGGCTACGCTGGATGCGGCGCTTGCCGCTTATCTTGAGGCTGTGGATGCCGGCGCCAGGCCCGACGATCACGAAAATGAAACCGATGACCGGTTCTAGAGCAAAAGTCCGTGGGGCCGTTTTGCCTAAGGTATTGTTTTTTATAAAATTGCGTGTGGGGAGACGTTGGAGACGCCCAGGATCATGCTTCAGCCACGCTTGACGCTTCGGGGTCCGCTCCTTAGCTTTCAGGCAACAGGCGCGGCCCGGCCATGAGTCGGTGCCGCGCTGTCCATCTCGTGAGGTCCGTCATGTCGTCCAAGAAGGTCACCGACCAGTCGTTCACCACCGACGTGCTTGGCTCGTCGACCCCCGTCCTCGTCGACTTCTGGGCCGAATGGTGCGGCCCTTGCCGCATGATCGCACCGGCGCTCGACGAAATCGCCGGCGAGCTCGAGGGCAAGATCACCATCGCCAAGCTCAATGTCGATGAGAATGGCAATACGGCGATGAAGTATGGCGTCCGCTCGATCCCGACGCTGATCATCTTCAAGGATGGTGAGCCGGCGGCCATGAAGGTCGGCGCCGCTCCAAAGAGCGATCTCGCCGCCTGGATCAAGTCCGCCATCTGACGACTTGCTTTCGATCAAGAAAAGCCCGGCTCCGCACTGCGGAAGCCGGCTTTTTTTGTTTATCTGGCCTTGCTCAGCCCGCCAGCCGCAGGTCGCCGACCCACTCGAAGATATCCTCGACCTTGCAGGCGCAACCGCAGGTGCCCGCCTTCGAGCAGCCGGCCCCTGCCGCCAAGGCACGCACCTTGCCCTTGGCAACCCAGAGGTCGAGAACAGCACGGACAGCATCTTCGCCGGCATCGAAATGCAGCGCAACGTCGGAGAGAGGGGCGCTGCCCCGTTCCCTGAGGTAATCGCGGACAGTTGACGGTGTCATCATGGTCATCACTCCGCCGGCTGCGCGGCGAGCGAGCGGCTGCGCGCCCGGCCAGCCATCCACATCGCAGCAATGCCGGCTGCGAAAATGGCGGCGGCCATCACCAGCCATCGGGTGGAACTGACCGGATGGGCGGAAAAGGTCGCCGCTTGATAGAAGGAGACGGCGGCGAGATAGCCAATGGCCGTCGTCCAGGCCGCTGCAAAAGCCGTCCACTTGCCGCCGATCTCGTGCCGCATGGCGCCGAGAGCTGCGACGCAAGGCGTGTAGAGCAGGATCAGCAGCATGTAGGAGAAGGCGGCCGCTGTTCCGCCGAAGTGCGATTGCATGGCGCCGAAGACCGAGCCATTCACCTCGAGTTTTTGGGCGGCGGCGGCGTTGTCGTCGACATAGCCGACGTTCAGTCCCAGTGGATCGGTGAGGCTGCCACCGAGCGCAGCGAGATTTTGTGGGATCGTAGCGGCGGCGGCAAGAAGCTTGTTGCCGAGGCTTTTATCGGCAGACGAGGTCGTACCGGAGGCAGGCACAGCCACATCCTGGCTCACTTGCTCGTAGAGGGCATTGAGTGTGCCGATCACCGCTTCCTTGGCGAAAATGCCGGTGAACAGGCCGACGGCCGCCGGCCAGTTATCCTGGGTGACGCCCATCGGCTCGAACACCGGCACCAGCTCTTGGCTCACCAGCGCCAATAGGCTGGTGCGGGTGTTGTCGCGCCCGACGCTGCCGTCGGTACCGATGGCCGACAGGAAGGACAGCACCATGACGATGGGCACAATCACCTGACCGGCGCGAAGGATGAACTCGCGGAGACGCTGCCAGGCCTGGACGATGACCGAACGGATGGTGGGAATGTGATAGGGCGGCAGCTCCATGACGAAGCGGGTCGGCTCGCCTTCCAGCAGGGTCGACTTGAGGACGAGGCCGGTCAGCACGGCGAAGGCGAGACCGATAATATAGAGGCCGAAGATGATGTTCTGGCCGCTCACCGGGAAGAAGGCGGCGGCAAACAGCGCGAACACCGGCAGGCGGGCGCCGCAGGACATGAAGGGCGCCATCAGTGAGGTCATGACGCGGTCGCGGCGGCTTTCCAGCGTTCGCGTCGCCATGATGGCCGGCACGTTGCAGCCGAAGCCGACGATCAGCGGCACGAAGGACTTGCCCGGCAGGCCGATCGCCCGCATGGCGCGGTCCATGACGAAGGCGGCGCGCGCCATGTAGCCGGAGTCTTCGAGGAAGGACAGGAACAGGAACAGGCAGGCGATGATCGGCACGAAGGTCGATACCGTGCGGATGCCAGAGCCGAAGCCGACCAGGGCCGCCTCGACGATCGGCGGCGTGCCGAGAGCTGAGAGGAGCTGACCGAAACCGTCGACGAAGACGGCGCCAAAAGCCTGATCGAAGAAATCGATGAAGGCCCCGCCCACCGAGATGGTGAACAGGAACATCAGGTACATGGCGAACAGGAAGATCGGCACGCCCAGCAACCGGTTGAGGACGACGCGATCGATCATCTGCGACAACGGAGCCGACAGGCGCGTGGTCTGCCGGTACACGCCGGCCATTAGTTCGCCGATGAAACGGTAGCGGCCGTCGGCGATGACGATGTCGCCGTCTTCGCCGGTTGCCTCTTCGATGTCCGCGCGGGCGCGTTCGACGTCGGCGACCAATTTCGGCCCGGCTATCGTTTCGGCCAGGGTATCGCCTTCGATCAGTTTCAGCGCCACCCAGGCCGGATCGGCCTTTGCAGCCCGAGCCGCATCGGCGACGAGCGGCGCCAGAGTGGAAACGGCTGCTACGATCGCCGGATCCTGTTCTGGCCGGGCCGACGGCCTTATGCCGGCGCGGGCGGCTTCGATGATGGCCACCTTCAGAGCATCGCGGCGTCCGTGATGATGATGGCCAGGATGATGGGCGTGTCCGTGACGACCAAGTCCGCGTGTCGCGACGGTCGGCACCACCGGGCAGCCCAGCCGTTCCGACAACGCGTCGATATCGACTTCCACACCGGCTACCTTGGCCATGTCCATCATGTTGAGGACGACCAGCATCGGTACGCCGAGTTCGAGGAGCTGGGTGGTCAGGTAGAGGTTGCGTTCGAGGTTGGAGGCGTCGACGATGTTGAGAACGAGGTCGGCCTCGCCGGACAGGGTGAAGTCGCGCGCAACGCGCTCGTCCTGCGAGCCAGCGTCGGCGCTGCCGATCAAATAGACGCCCGGCAGGTCGACAACGTCTACCGGCTGCCCGTCGAGGATGAAACGGCCGACGCGCTTTTCGACGGTGACGCCCGGCCAGTTGCCGACCTTTTGCGTCGCACCGGTCAAGGCGTTGAAGAGAGTGGATTTACCGCAGTTGGGATTGCCGACGACCGCGACGACGAGAGGCTCACCGGCCATCATACGGCCTCCAGCTCAAGGATGGCCGCTTCGGACTTGCGGAGCGTCAGCGTGAAGTTGCGAACGGAGATCTCAATGGGGTCGCCGAGCGGGGCCTTGCGGCGCACCTGAAACACGGCCCCCGGGGTCAGCCCCATGGCAAGCAGTCGCTGGCGGTATCCACGATCGCCGGCCACCAGGCCAGTGACGCGGGCGCTGTCGCCCGGTTTCATCGTCTCGATCGAAAGCCCCATCCTCGCGCACTCCAAGCCACATCAGCCGGGCTGGCAGTATCGACACTGCAACTCAGTCTCAACTGTATATGACCCCGTGCAGTTGCCTCTCAATTCGTATTCGACCTTAGGCTTAACGATTGCTACGGAGATGGTTAGAAAATCTTCCTCGCATTCGGTCTGCGTTGGGAAATCTGGAAGACAAGCCGGCCGGTGGCTGTGTAGCGACGGCTAGGTATCGCCGCCCGGGAGAGGGCTCAAGCTTAACCTGCGGAGAAATTCAGCTTTTCCGAGGTTTAAACTTCCATTTCACGGTGAACTTTAAATTTGCCGCGTGTCAGGACGATGGACGGCCAGACAATACCAAACAGATAAACCGATTAATCTATCCGCGAATACTGTTTTAGGCTGGGCCGCGACGATCATCGATGACCCGGTCGCCGGTCCCGGCTACGCGCCGGAAGCAATGCCTATTGTTCACAATTATCGCTTTGTTCACAGTGGGTTGGTTCAGATAGCGCGCCGATATCCGGCTTGCCGGCCGGGGAGATGCCCTGCAAAAAACGCATAGCAGTAAAACCTTCGCAGTTCCACGTAGTCCCCGGTTGAGTACTTACGACAAAGCTCTGCGGTGCCTTTATAACGGCAGAAGGGCCTATCGGTAACAACACCGAAGCCCAAGTAAGTTTCGTATAGTTTTGACTGAAATCAAGGTCAAAACTCCATCGGCAGCTGAACATCGGTGTATCGATGCCCGAACCTCGACCAGTGACTGATCGGACGGGGCGGACAGGAACACCAGATGCAGCAGGACGGATGCAGCAAATGAGCGCGAAATATCCAGGTCTTCCCACGGTCATCAACGGTAACGGCGCCGTGGCCCATGTCATGGGCCACGTATGCGGTGGCGTCATCGGCTACCCGATCACGCCCTCGACCGAAATTTCCGAAATCTATGAGAGCTTCCGCGCTGGCGGCGGCTGCAACGTCTGGGGCCGCCACCCCTTCTTCTACGAGCCCGAAGGCGAACATTCGGCCCAGTCGGGCGCCCTCGGCGCCGCGCTGACGGGTGGCAAGTTCATTTCCAACGCCTCGTCCTCGCAGGGCATCCTCTACGGCCTCGAGTCGCATTACGTGACCGTCGGCAAGAAGGCCGGCGGCTTCGTGCTGCAGGTGGCCGCCCGCGTGGTGTCCAAGCACTCGCTCAACGTCATGGCCGGCCATGACGACGTCTACTCGCTGCTGCCCACTGGCTACACCATTCTGTTCGGTGCCAACCCGCAGGAGGCGGCCGACCTTGCCGCCATCTCCTACAAGGTGTCGGCGCTGTCGCTGGTGCCGGTCGCCAACTCCATGGACGGCTTTGCCACGTCGCACATGCTGTCGGAAGCCAAGATGCCGGAGCCGGCGCTGCTGAAGGAATTCCTCGGCGACCCCACCGGCCGCATCAAGTGCCCGACCGTCGCCCAGGAAATCCTGTTCGGCGCCAAGGGCCGCGCCTATCAGCTGCGTCAGTGGCTGGTCCGCAAGAAGGACAGCTTCACCACTGCCGATGCCACCGCTCTCAAGGCCTATGTTGACGCCAACGAAGACGCCATCGAGGCGGACAACGAAGGCAAGCTGATCGAGACCGCTGCCAAGTGGGTCCCGGCCGAGCTCAAGGCCCAGTTCAAGCGCCAGTGGCTGAATGCATGGGAAAAGGGCACCCGTCAGCTCGTCCCGGCTCTCGTCGACATCCACAACCCCGGCCTGACCGGCGGCGTGCAGAACCAGCCCGACTTCCAATCCGGCGCTGCCGACCATCGCACCCACTTCGTCGTGGACGTGCCGAAGTTCGTCAAGCAGGCCATGGACGAGTATGGCGAACTGACCGGCCGCAAGTATTCGCCGGTCATGACCTACAAGACCGAAGACGCCGATTACGTGATGATCGGCCTCGGCTCGGTGACTGACGACGTCGAAGCCGTTGTCGACTACCTGCGCTCGAAGGGCCGCAAGGTCGGTTCGATCGCCATCAAGCTGCTGCAGCCGTTCCCGGAAGCCGAATTGATCGCCGCCATCGCCGGCAAGAAGGCCGTCACGGTGCTCGAGCGTTCGGACGATACCGCGCTGACCAGCTTCGTCACGCAGGCGCTGTTCAAGGCCCGCGAGAATGCCGACGGCGGCCGCCATCAGGGCATCCCCGCCATCGACAAGCTGCCCAAGGTCACCACGGCCATCTTCGGCCTCGGCGGTCATGACCTGCAGTCGCGCCATCTCGTCGCTGCCTTCGACAACATGGAAGCGGCCCGCAACAACCCGTTCGTCTACCTCGGCTCGCAGTTCTTCTCGAAGAACCCGAATGCCCGCATGAGCGAAGTCCAGGCCAAGCTGAAGGCGGCCTACCCGCAGACCGAGTTCATGGCGCTCGAGACGGGTGAGAACCCCCGCCTGCTGCCCGACGATGCCTTCCGCGTCCGCTTCCACTCGGTGGGCGGCTACGGCACCATCGCCACCGGCAAGCTTCTGACCGACATCCTGGCTGGCGCCCTCGGCCTCTACTCCAAGGCCGCTCCCAAGTACGGCTCCGAGAAGTCCGGCGCTCCGACCAACTATTACATCACCCTGTCGCCGGAGCCGGTGAAGATCACCAACGCCGAGATCGAGGACGTCGAGATCGTCATCTCGCCGGACCACAAGGTCTTCGCGCACTCCAACCCGCTGCGCGGCCTCGCCAAGGGTGGCACGTTCATCCTGCAGACCTCGAAGACGCCGCTCGAGGCGTGGCTCGACATGCCGGCTTCGGCCCGCAAGACGATCCGCGACAAGGAGATCAAGTTCCTGGTGGTCGACGCCTTCGCCGTCGCCAGCAAGAATGCGCCGTCGCCGGAACTCGCCACCCGCATGATGGGCATCGCCTTCATCGGCGCGCTCTGCGGCCACGAGAAGCGGATCACCGCCGGTGCCGATCGCGCCGCCATCCTGGAGAAGGTGCGTCAGCAGATCTCCAAGAAGTTCGGTGCCAAGGGTGACGCCGTCGTTGCCGGCAACATGGCGGTGATCGCCGAGGGGGCCGAGGCGACCCATGAAGTTGCCTACAACGATCCGGCCTTCAAGGCCGCCGAGGCCGACGCCCCGGTGAGCCAGGCCCGCTCGGTGGCCATCTCGGCCTCGATCTGCAGCCTCGACACCAGCTCGCCGGCTGGCATCTTCGATAACGAGTATTACGAGGACATGCTGGCTGGCCCGTTCAAGGACGGCACCATCGGCGAGTCGCCGGTTCTGCCGGGCACCGGCATGTTCATGCCGGCCGGTTCCGCCGCCATGAAGGACAAGGGGCTGTTCCGCCGGCAGGTGCCGGTGTTCGACGCCGAGAAGTGCACGGCCTGTCTCGAATGCACGCTGGTCTGCCCCGACGCCGCCATGCCGTCGACGGTGCATGAGATCGACGATCTCGTTGCCACTGCCGCTCGCCAGATCGACGTGTCGGAAGCCCGCCGTGCCCAGATCGCCAGCAAGGTGCCGGCGATCGCTACCGCCATCCGCGAAGTCTACAAGGCTCAGCCGAAGGCTCGCGCCTTCCATGAGATCTTCGCCCAGGTGGCGCCGGGCGTCGCGGCCGGCGATGCCTCGCTCGCCCTCGACTTCAGCAAGATGGCGACGCTCCTCGCCAACTTCCCGGTGGCGCGTACCCGCCTGTTCTTCGATCAGGCCGAGAAGAAGACGCCCGGTTCGGGCGCCCTCTATTCGGTCGGCCTTGACCCGTGGAAGTGCTCGGGCTGTCTCGAATGCACCACCGTCTGCGGCTCCGACGCCCTGGTTCAGACCGAGCAGGACGACGCGCTTCTCGAGACGCTGCAGGCTCGCTTCGAGTTCCTGACGAAGACGGCCAACACGCCGTCTCGCTTCACCGAGCAGCTGACCGGCGCCAACGCCAAGCGCCTCATCCTCGACCGTGACAACTACTATGCCATGACCGGTGGTCACGGCGGTTGCCGCGGCTGTGGCGAGGTCACCGCGCTGCGTCTGATCATGGCGGCGAACAATGCTCTCCAGGGCCGCGCCCGCAAGGAGCATATCGCCGAAGTGGAGGCGCTGGTTGCTAAGCTTGAAGCCAAGCTTGCCACGGTGACCGACGAGGCGCGTTCCGCCCGCATCAAGTCGTCGCTCGAGACGATCAACCACCACCTCTTCCTCTTGGAGAGCGGCCCGACGGGTGAAGGCCCGGCGTCTGCGGTGGTTGCCAACTCGACCGGCTGCTCGAGCGTGTACTCCTCGACCTTCCCGTACAACCCCTACCGCGATCCGTGGGTGAACAGCCTGTTCCAGGATGCCCCCGCCCTCGCCAAGGGTATCTACGAAGGTATCGCGGCCGACGTGCTGGTGAACTTCCGGGCCATGCGCATCGCCGAGCTGGAGCTCGCCGACCAGTATGACGCGGCCGTCCACGACAAAATGTTCCGCACCTTCGGTTGGGAGCAGTTCAGCGAGACCGAACTCGGCCGCCTGCCGACCGTGTTCTCGATCGGCGGCGACGGCGCCACCTACGACATCGGCTTCGGCGCGCTGTCGCGGTTGCTCTCGACCAAGACGCCGATCAAGGTGATCGTAGTCAACACCGGCGTCTACTCCAACACCGGCGGCCAGGCTTCGACCTCGTCGCTGATCGGCCAGGACTCTGACCTCGCCCGCTACGGCGCGGCGCATGCCGGCAAGACGGACAACCGTAAGGAACTCGGCCTGATCGCCGCCTTCCACCCGGCGGTGATGGTGGTGCAGACTGCCACCTCCATCCAGGGCCACTTCCTGAAGAACGTCCTCTCCGCCCTGTCGCGGACGACGTCGCCGGCCATCATCGACGTCTACACGCCCTGCCAGGGCGAGCAGGGCATCGGTGACGACGTGTCGAGCGAGCATGCCCGCCTCGCCGTCGAGAGCCGCACCAGCCCGGTCTACGTCCACAATCCGGACGGCGGCTCGGTGCTGAAGGAACGCTTCTCGCTGGACGGCAACCCCGACGTCGAGCAGGACTGGACGACCCTCGTCCTGACCTACAAGGACGCCGACGGCAACGAGCAGACGAAGGAAGTGCCGCTTACTCCGGCCCACTTCGCCCACCAGGAAGGCCGCTTCAAGAAGCAGTTCACCGGCAAGCCGCTTGCCGATGACGTCAACAACGCCGTGTCGATCGAAGAGTTCATCGACCTCAGCGACGAAGAGCGGGTCGGCAAGATCCCGTTCATCTGGGAAGTCAAGAAGGGCAAGCTGATCCGCTTCCCGGTGCCGGCCCAGATCGTTCGCCTGGTCGAGGAGCGCCGCCGCTTCTGGCGCACGCTGCAGAACCTCGCCGGCATCGACGCTGCCAAGCTCGACGAAGCCCATCAGGCTGAGCTCGACGCTCTGCAGAGCCGCTACGACGAGGCTCTTGCCGAGATCGACACGCTGAAGGGCGCTTCGACCACCGCCGCCGAGTAATCGGCAGCTAAACTCAAGAAGATCGGGCCGCCGGGAAACCGGCGGCCCTTTTTGTTAGCACGATTGTAAACATTATCGATATTCTACGTTAAAGTACGAGAATATCTGAAACAGATGTATCCCGTAATACGTTATTAGCTCGACTCATTGAAGACGAGTTTCACAAGGGCCGCATATCTTTTTCCGCCTCTCGCGGCAGTGAAGCAATGGGTCTCGCCCTTCCAGAACAAAGCCCCGCAATACCCGTCTTTCTCCAGTGACGGTGCTTCGGAAGCTTTCCTCCCCTCCCGGAGTCTTCATGCGAAACTTCTTCGCCCGCGTAGCGGATCCTGTCGGGCGACCTTGCCGAGAGATCCGATAGGCTGAAGCAGGGTGTGGCCGGCTTTATTGCCATGCTGAAATCCGCTTGATCTCTCCACATCGCAAACAAAAAGGGCGTCCCGAGGGGCGCCCTTTTCATTGATCGCCGTTTGAAAGCAGACGCTCAGCCGACGAAAGCGCGCTCGACCACGAAGGTATTGGGGGCGTTGTTGGCACCCTCGACAAGGCCGAAATGCTCGAGACGGTCCTTGGTATCCTTGATCATCGCCATCGAGCCGCAGATCATGGCCCGATCGATAGCGGGATCGAAGGGCGGGACATTAAGGTCGGAGAACAGCTTGCCGGAATCGATGAGGTCGGTGACGCGGCCCTGACGCGGATGCGGCTCGCGCGTCGCTGCATCATAAAGGCGGAGCTTGCCGGCGGCGAGCTCGCCGAGGAACTCATGGTTGACGACGTCGTCGTAAAGTTCGCGAGCATAAGCCAGTTCCGCCACCTCACGACAGGTCTGGACGAGGATAACCTCCTCGAACTTCTCGTAAACGTCGGGATCTCGGATCAGGCTGGCGAAGGGCGCAACGCCGGTGCCGGTCGACAGAAGATAAAGCCGCTTGCCAGGCAACAGCGCGTCGATCACCAGCGTTCCCGTCGGCTTCTTGCGCATCAGGATAGTGTCGCCAACCTTGACCTTCTGCAGGTGTTCGGTGAGCGGGCCGCCCGGCACCTTGATGGAGAAGAACTCGAGTTCGTCATCCCAGGCGGGGCTTGCTACCGAATAGGCGCGAAAGACCGGCCGCTCGGCATTGGGCAGGCCGATCATCACGAACTCACCGGAGCGGAAGCGAAAGCTGGCCGGACGCGTCGTGCGGAAGCGGAATAATCGATCGGTATAGTGTCGAACCTCGGTCACTGTCTCGGTAAAGACATTGTCGGGAATCGGGAAGGCTTGGGCGCCTTCGGCGCCAGTCGCAACGGTCGAGGTATAGGCGTTCAAGGTCGGCTTCCTCTGCCAGTGCACATTAGGCCGCAACCGACGCGGATCACGCCGACAGATCAGGGCCACATGCGGGTGATAACACCCGCACCTCTTCTAGATGAAGCAAACGAGTTGCAAATTCCAGTCATTCCCAGGAAAAAACCGCCGAAAGCTGCCGACATAGCTGCATGGCAGGATTGCACGGCGAGCTCTGAAGACCGGAAAGCGATTCGGCCGGGCCTTACCTGTGCCCGATCAGCGAAGCGCGGCAGCGCCGGTCCGAGAGGGCCGGGCGTGCTTGGCGGAGGCCTCATGCGCCTCGGAGGCCGGACGCGACAGGCCGGCACGCACCGTCAGCGCGGCGAAGGCGGCAAGCTCAAAAGCCGTGACAGCCAGAACGACCGACAGGGCGATCTGCCAACTGGGCAAGGCCAGCACGGCTGCGCCAACGCCGGCGCCACAGGCCACGATCGGCGCGAGGAGGATGAGCGGGAGCAGGCGCACACGCACGCCGGCCACGAACCCCATCAGACCCGACATCGCGACAATGAACAGCATGGCCATACTCCGGACAAACACCGATGCCCCGACTATGGCAGGCCGCGCTTAGGACTCGCTTACAAAAATAGCTCAATTTTGATTGAATTCGTCGCGACCCCTCATCACGATCTCGAGGGCCCGAGATGGATCAGACTTTGGCCAGCCGGGTAAGGGCGGCACTGGGATCCAAGCGTCCGTCATAAAGCGCACGCCCGGTGATGGCGCCGTCGAGCACAGCCGCTTCCGGCTGGCAGAGCGCTTCGATATCGTCCATCGAAGCGAGACCGCCGGAGGCGATCACCGGGATCGACACAGCTCTGGCCAGCGCCAGCGTCGCCTTGAGGTTGAGCCCCTTCAGCACGCCGTCGCGATCGATATCGGTATAGACGATAGCGGCAACGCCGGCGTCCTCGAAGCGACCGGCCAATTCAATGACGGTGAGTTCAGCGCTTTCCGCCCAGCCCTCCACGGCGACCTTGCCGCCGCGCGCATCGATGCCGACCACAACGCGCCCCGGAAAGGCTTTCGCGGCGGCTTTCACCAAACCCGGATCGCGCAGAGCGACAGTGCCGAGAATGACGCGGGAAATGCCCTTGCCGAGCCATGCCTCGATGGCGGCCATGTCCCGAATGCCACCGCCAAGCTGGACGCGCATTCCCGGCATCACTGCCGCAAGGATCGCATCGACCGCCTCACCGTTGACCGAGCGGCCGGCGAAGGCGCCATTGAGGTCGACGACGTGCAGCCAGGGAAAGCCGATATCCTGGAAGGCGCGGGCCTGCGCCGCCGGATCGGCGTTGTAGACCGTGGCGGCATTCATGTCGCCGAGCTTCAAGCGAACGCAGACGCCGTCCTTGAGATCGATGGCGGGGTACAGAATCACGGGCGCCACCTCAGGAAGTTGGCAATGAGGCCGAGACCAAGCGTCTGACTCTTCTCGGGATGGAATTGGGTGCCGGCGATGTTGTCGCGGCCGACCATGGCGGTAACCGGACCGCCGTAATCGGCCACGGCGATCAGGGCGCCGGTTTCGCGCAACGTCATGTGATAGCTATGCACGAAATAGGCATGCAGGCCTTTGTCGCCAGTCGGCAGCCCCTCGAGCAGGGCATGGGGCCGAACCAGATCGATGGTGTTCCAGCCCATGTGCGGCACCTTGAGGGAAGGGTCGCCAGGCTTGATCGGCTCGACATCGCCGTCGATCCAACCGAGGCCTTCGGTCACTGTCTTTTCAAGACCGCGCTGCGCCATCAGCTGCATGCCAACGCAGATGCCGAGAAACGGACGCCCCTTACCGATGACCGTCTCGGTCAGCGCCTCGATCATGCCGGGAACGGCCGCAAGGCCCGCCTTGCAGTCAGCAAAGGCGCCGACACCCGGCAGCACGACGCGATCGGCGGCCCGCACGGCGCCCGGGTCGGACGTGACCAGGATAGTATCGCCGTTGCCATCACGGGCCGCCCGTTCGAAAGCCTTGGCGGCCGACCGCAAATTGCCGGATCCATAATCGATAATGGCAACCGTCATGGCCGCGCTCCGCTTTCCGGGAAGAGGCCGAGCACGCCCGGCGGGACGCTTCTGGCGGGATGAAGAACCGGAGGCACTGGCGGCGGAACTGGAGAAGGCTGGCTGAGCCAGCTGTCGAAAAAGCGCCGCTCGGCTGCCTCGCGGCTTTGCCCTTCGACGACGCCAGCTTCCCGGAAACCACGCAACGCCAGGGTCAGACGGCGGATATCGTTGGCGGCGACGCCGGTGGCCAGCGCCAGGATCAACTCGAGGCCACCACTGGTGACTGGCCCGAGCCAACGCTCGGCAACGCTGATCAGCGCCGCAACCACCAGCCAACCGACGAGGCCCAGCCATTCGCGGTGCCTCAGGAACCAAAGCGGCCCGAACAGCAGAGCCCAGAAAGCAAAGCCGTCGCGCACGAAGACGGCGCGGTCGGCTGTGACTTCCGACGCGGCGTTGCCCGGCAAATGAACGCTGAAGATGGCCATTGTTGCCTCCGTCAGGCTTCGAGCACGCCCTTGGTCGACGGCACACGGCCGCCTTGGGCCGGATCAACGGCGATGGCGAAGCGCAGAGCGCGGGCCAACGCCTTGAAGCAGCTTTCGGCAATATGGTGGTCGTTCGAACCATAGAAGGTTTCGACATGCAGCGTCAGCCCGGCCTGCATGGCAAAGGCACGGAACCATTCCTCGATGAGCTGGGTGTCGAAGCTGCCGATCTTCGGCGCGTGAAACGCCGTGCGAAAGACCAGATAAGGCCGGCCGGAAATGTCAACGATAACCCGGGACAACGCTTCGTCGAGCGGCAGCGTCACGTCGGCGTAGCGGGTGATACCGGCCTTGTCGCCAAGCGCCGTGCGAAAGCACTGGCCGAGCGCGATGCCGACGTCCTCTACGGTGTGATGGTCGTCGATATGGAGGTCGCCCTTCGCCTTGATGTCGAGATCGATCAGGCCATGGCGGGCGATCTGGGTCAGCATATGGTCGAAGAAGCCGACACCGGTGGAGATGTCGGCCTCGCCACGACCATCAAGGTCGAGGCGGACGGAAATCTCGGTTTCGCGGGTCGAGCGGCTGAGGCTGGCCGTACGCATGGCTCGCTGTCACTCCTTCGGCGGGGATAATCGGCTTCTATCAGGGGTGGGACGAAATGGAAACGGGAAATGCCGCCAATCGGACCGTGTCCTCGCCGGAGCCGCGCTCTCTTTCACCGAACATTGAATGAAGCCTGTCGCATCCGGCCTGTCCTTTTGGCATTCAATGTCGCATGAGAGGGACCAACACTGCCAAACGACCACCAGATCCGGGCGTCGTCGGTCCACCATCTTCTCCCTGCTTTGCGTTCGTCGATGATCGACATACCTGCCCTTTCCTCCGATTCGTCCGCCCGGTATTCACCGGCCGTCGCGCTCACCATGGCGGCGATCGGCTTCATGCAGATCCTCGACAGCGCCATCATCAATACGTCGCTGCCGACCATGGCGCGTACGTTTGGCGTGACAACGATCGATCTCTCGCTGGCCGTCACTGCCTATGTGCTTGCAGCCGCCGCGGCGTCGCCACTGGCCAATTGGTTGTCGGACCGACTCGGGGCGAGGAGCGTACTGTTGGCGGCGCTCGCCGCCTTTACGCTGTCGTCGGTCTGGTGTGCGCTCTGTCAAACACTGCCCGAGCTGATCGTCGCCCGTGTCGTCCAGGGCGTGGGCGGCGCCCTGTTGTTGCCGGTGGGAACCGCAGTGGTGATGCGCCGCGCCGCCGGCACGGATTTCGTGCGCGCCACCGCGCTGATGGTCTGGCCGGCTCTGATGGCGCCAATCGTCGGACCGGTGATCGGCGGCTTCATCACCGAACACCTCAGCTGGCGCTGGAACTTCTGGCTCAACCTGCCGCTCGGCGTCTGCGGGATGCTGGCGATTCTCAAGCTGGTGCCGAACGAGCGCGAGATCGGCGGCCGGCGGCTCGATGTGGCCGGCTTCCTTTTGTGCGCCGCCAGCCTGACGACATTGCTCGCCGGATTCCAACGTTCCGCCGAAGCCGGCAGCGAGCGCGTGGTTGCGCTCACCATGATCGGCGTTGGCGCTGTCCTCGGTGCCGCCGCCGTCCATCACCTGAGGCGATATCCCGAGCCACTGCTGAGGCTTGGCGCGTTGTCTCGGCCGAGCCTCAGTTATGCCTTCCATCCCGGTGGGCTCTATCGCGTCTTGTTCTCGGCCGCTCCCTTCCTGTTGCCGCTGTGGTTTCAGCTCGGCTTCGGGTTGTCACCGGCGGCGGCCGGCCTGTGGGTGCTCGTCTACTTCGTCGGCAATCTCGGCATCAAATTCATCACCACACCGCTCATGCGACGGTTCGGCTTTCGCAATGTCCTCGTCGGTGACGGCATTCTGGTGGCCTTGTCGATGGTGGCTTGTGCTCTGGTCGGCTCTCTCGATCAGCCCCTTGTCGTTGTGCTGATCCTGCTCTTTGCCGGCAGTGTCCGCTCGGTGCAACTGACCACCTTGACGACATTGGCCTTCGCCGACGTACCCGGCGCCGAGCGTGGCAACGCCTCCAACCTGATCGCCATGATGCAGCAGGCGACCCAGGCCGCCGGCGTGGCGGTCGCTGCCTTCAGCCTGTCGGCCCTGCAAATTGTCCTGGGTCGTGGGGACATCGGCCTCCCGGAACTCCAGGGCACCTTTTGGATCATGGCGGCGCTGGCTCTTGTCGGTGCCATCGTCGCGCTGCGTGTTCCCGATGCATTCGGCCGTGAGGTCAGCGGAGCCGGCGGTCGCTAGTCTCTTGCGACGGGAAGCGATCGAGCGCCCACCTGGCCGCTTCCGCCACGACCGGATCGGGGTCGTCGAGCAGGGGTTTCAGCGCTGGAATCAAGGATGGATCGCCGGAATTGCCGATGGCGATCGCCACATTGCGGACGAAGCGATTACGGCCGATGCGTTTCACCGGCGAGCCGGTGAACAGGACCCGAAACTGGGCATCGTCCAGTGCCGCGAGCATGGCAAGCGACGGCGCAGTCAGCTCGGGACGCGGCCGCAGCTTCATCTCGGCTGCCTCGCTGGCAAACTTATTCCAGGGGCAGACGGCGAGACAGTCGTCGCAGCCATAGATGCGATTGCCGATCAGCGGCTTCAGCTCTTCGGGAATGGGGCCGGCGTGTTCGATGGTGAGATAGGAGATGCACCGCCGCGCGTCGATTTGATAGGGCTCCGGCAGGGCACCGGTCGGACAGGCATCGAGGCAGCGCCGACAGGCTCCGCACCGATCGGTCGCCGGCTCGTCCGGCGGTAGCTCGGCGGCCGAAAGAATGACGCCGAGAAACAGCCAGGAGCCGAAGTCGCGCGAGACGAGGTTGGTATGCTTGCCCTGCCAACCGACGCCGGCCAGCGCGGCAAGCGGCTTTTCCATCAGCGGGGCGGTATCGACGAAGACCTTGACGTCGGCGCCCGTATCGCGGGCGATCAGGCCCGCCACATCCTTGAGGCGTCCCTTCACGATATCATGGTAATCGCGGTGGCGCGCATAGACGGAAATGTTGCCGACGGCGGACTTTGCGAGATTGGCGAGCGGGTCGCTGTCCGGGCCGTAGTTCATGGCCAGCACGACGGCCGACCGTGCCTCGGGCCATAGCACGCGCGGGTCGGCCCGCCGTTCGAGCGTCTCCTCCATCCAGGCCATGGAACCATGACGGCCGAGATCGACGAAGGCGCGCAAACGACGCGCGGCGTCACCCAGGCGATCGACCGGTGCAACGCCGATCGCCGAAAATCCGAGGTCGCGGGCGCGGGCCCGCCAGTTCAAGGCGCCCTCCCCAAGGCGGGCTCAAAAATCGAGATCGGTGTAGATCGGCGCGGCCGGCAGACCAGCCAGGCGGTCGGCAAGCAGCGTTCGGAAGGTCGGGCGCGACTTGATCCGGGCATACCAATATTTGGCATTGAGATCCTCGTCCCAAGGAACATCGCCGACGTAGTCAACGACCGACAGTTCGGCGGCGGCAGCGAGGTCGGCAAAGGTCAGCTGCTCGCCGGACAGCCAGTTACGCGAGCCCGACAGCCAGCCGATGTAGTGAAGATGATGCTTGATGTTGACGCGGGCAACCCGGAGCACCTGATTATCCGGTGAGCCGCCGCCCAATTCCCGCGGCAGCTCCAGCTTCATGATCTTTTCATGCTGGAAATACTGAACGGCTTCGTCGTGCGTCTTGTGTAGGAACCAGTCGACGAGACGACGCATTTCGGCGCGTGCCTCGGGATGATTGGGCATCAGGCGGCGGTCGCCGAGCGCATAGCCGCGCGTTTCATCGATATATTCCATGATCGGACCGGAGCCGACGATCGGCGGGCCATCGTTCTCGATCAGAACGGGCACGTTGCCGGCAGGATTGAGCTCAAGGAATTCCGGCCGCCGCTCCCAGCTTTTTTCGGCAATGAGCTCCACCTTGGCGTCGTGCTCGGCCAGCATCAGCCGGACGAAGCGCGACGTGGTGGAAAATGGATGGTGATAGAGCTTGAGCATCGTAAACCCGAAGCGCCGGCGCCGCCGACATCAAGACAAGAGGATGGTAATGGATCGCCAGGGTTATCCAGCGGCGCCCCGTACCCTTCCGATTCGGAACGGCGGCGGAGCTGCGAGGCTGGCCTATAGAGCCGACGCCATGTATGAACAACTGGTTACCAGTTTACCTCATTCGCCCAACCCTTTTTGAACGAAAGCATCGCGACATGGATCTAGCGGGCCTCATTCAAGCGCTTCTCCTCGGCATCATTGAAGGTATCACCGAGTTTCTGCCCATTTCCAGCACCGGGCATCTCATCATTGCCGAGCAGTGGCTCGGCGCCCGGTCCGATATGTTCAACATCGTCATCCAGGCCGGTGCCATATTGGCGGTGACGGTGATCTACTGGCAGCGGCTCCTCGGGTTCCTGATCAATTGGCGCGACCCGGAGACAAGGCTCTATCTTGGCAAACTGATCGTTGCTTTCCTCGTCACGTCCGTGCTGGGCCTCATTGCCAAGAAGCTTGGCTTCAAGCTGCCTGAAACCGTGGTGCCAATTGCCTGGGCTCTGGTGATCGGCGGTTTCTGGATGATTCTCGCGGAACACTTCGCAGCCGGACGGCCGGAGAGCCGCCGCATCAGTTGGACGACCGCGGTGGTGGTCGGCATAGCGCAGGTGGTAGCCGGCGTCTTTCCCGGCACATCGCGCTCGGCAGCGACCATTTTTTCGGCCATGCTGCTGGGCACCGGCAACCGGGCGGCCGCCACCGAGTTCGCCTTTCTCGTCGGCATTCCCACCATGTACGCGGCCAGCGCCTTCGAGATCATCGCCACGCTGAAAGACGGCGCCGCCTCAGCCAACGAAAATTGGCTCGCCCTGGCAATTGCCTTTGTCGCTTCGGCGATCACTGCCTTCATTTCGGTCAAGTGGCTGCTGGGCTACATCCAGACCAACCGCTTCACCGTCTTTGCCGTCTATCGCGTTCTACTCGGCGGACTGCTGTTCGCCTTGATCCTGACCGGCTGGGTCAACTGACCCGTCGGCCTCAGGCCGACGCGCCGTCCCGGTCGTATTGCCCGTGTGGGCGGAAACGCACGGCATATTCAGGCAGCACCGCGCCGAGTGATGTCGGCGCGATGCCGAACGCCTCGAATGTGCGGCCCTCGCCAATGGCGGCGGCCGACACCACGCTTCCCGCCTTCAAGAGCTCGACCTGGTCGGGCGTTAGCGGTGCGCCGGGCAACCAGGCGGTAAGGCGGGCAGCCAGTGCGGCCAGACCGAAGGGAACTGTCAGGAGGCGCGGCCGACGGCCGGTCTCCGCAAGCAAGCGCTCGATGATGGCGCGGAAGGTCAGTACCTCGGGTCCCCCCAATTCGTAGATGCGCCCACCGGTGATCTGGGCTTCGACGGCAGAGGCAATCGCCTCGGCGACATCGGTAACGAGCACCGGCTGCAGAAGTGTGAGACCACCGCCGATCAGCGGCAGTATCGGGCTGCGCGCTGCAAGCTCGCCGAACATATTGATGAAATGATCGTCAGGTCCGAACACCACGGACGGCCGCAACACCACCGCATCCGGCACGACGTCGAGCACCGCGGCCTCGCCGGCTGCCTTGGTGCGGGCATAGATGGATCTCGAAGCGGCATCTGCACCGATGGCCGAAACATGGACAAGCCGAGAAATACCGGCGGCAGCCGTCGCCTCGGCAACGGCACGGGCGCCAAAGGCCTGCACGGCGGCGTGGGTCTGACGGCCAGAGGCCGAGAGAATGCCCACTAAGTTGACGACGGCGTCGGCGCCGCTCACTGCCCGGTCCACCGAGGCGCGATAGCGCAGATTGGCCTGCATCGGCATGATCTGCCCGACGCCCCCAAGCGGCTGCAGGTGAGTCGCCAGATCGGGCCGACGGCAGACGGCGCGAATGCGCCAGTCGCGCTTGGCCAACGCCCGTACGACATGACGGCCGAGAAAGCCGGAGGCGCCGAAGATGGTGACAATCGGCTTTTCTTCCCGAACGAGGGGCATAACGATCCCTTCCTGCGTAGGTTGCGACGGCAATCGAGGTCGTCGTCCGTTGTGGACGAGCCGAACCTGCAAAACCAAATTATTACGGCAGGATGCGGCGCTCTGTACATACCGGACCGCGTAGCATTCCGTAGCCGACGGAATTCATCGGCAGGGATTGAAATGGCGGTTGACAACACCGCGCCGACCCCGTATTCACCCCGCCAGCCGACGACCCCTGTGCCCAGGTGGCGGAATTGGTAGACGCGCACGGTTCAGGTCCGTGTGCCGCGAGGCGTGAAGGTTCGAGTCCTTTCCTGGGCACCATCGTCGATCTCTAGGGATCGACGGGAAGTCGCCGTTCCGTTACCGAATGCCGTTGAATAACCTGCCTTTGGGCAGGTTTTTTAATACCTGGGCCTCATCGCGGGGGTACCCGAGCGGCACACTTGGGCTTTGCTTCGAAAAGGCGGTTATCCCGTTGCTGTGCGAGGACCACTCCGCAGACCGCGTCCACCTCCAGGCCGCCGGAAGGGCACCCCACCGGAACTCTCAGCCTGGCGACGACAATGGCATAATTTTCTTGCACTCGGACGCCCGGCATCCGCATATACGGCGAACTGTTTCCCAAGGACCGGGGGCTGCGCCGCCGGCCGTTTTCACGCATCCATCCTTTGGAAGGTCGAGCGACTTTTGGACGGATGTGTCAGCTCGCAGAGTTTTGCCATGACCATCCGCCTTCACACCGGCGACCTTCCCGATCTCGACGCCTACGGCGATGTCATCGCCATCGACACCGAAACCCTCGGGCTCAAGCCGCACCGCGATCGGCTCTGCGTCGTGCAACTGTCGCCGGGCGACGGTTCGGCCGACGTGGTACAGATCGCTAAGGGGCAGACCGCAGCACCCAACCTTGTCCGTCTGCTCACCGATCCCAGGCGCATCAAGGTGTTTCACTTTGCCCGTTTCGATATCGCCGTCTTGAAGCAGACCTTCGGCATAACCGTCACGCCTCTGTTCTGCACCAAGATCGCATCGCGTCTCACCCGTACCTATACCGACCGGCACGGCCTGAAGGACGTCACCAAGGAGCTCCTTGGTATCGACATTTCCAAGGCGCAGCAGTCGTCGGACTGGGGGGCGACGACGCTCAGCCAGGCCCAGCTCGAGTACGCCGCCTCCGACGTGCTCAACCTTCACGCGCTCCGGCAGCGGCTTCTGTCCATGCTTGAGCGCGAGGGCCGCCTGGAGATGGCGGAGGCCTGCTTCCGCTTTCTGCCGACACGCGCCGATCTTGACCTTGCCGGCTGGGGCGAAGAGGATATCTTCGCCCACAGCTGAATGGCTTAAGGGCGCGCGGTTTTTGCCACCACGCGGTGCAAGAAACTCGCGGCAATTGGGTCAAGAAATAGTAAAGCAATCGCTTGCGAGCAATGGCTTGAATGTGATCGCAGCCCACTCGCGGTACGGCAAGCGTTGGTTTATCTTTATGTTTAGAGTTCGCCGGATAGAACAGGAGCCGGCCTTTGCCTGCGGCATAGCGGCCGACGGGCATCGTTGAGGCTAAAGACGGAGGTCCCGTCCGCAAAACGGGTACGAAGGATGACTGATATCGCGGCGAACCGCGCTTTCGATGGCGACGGCATGGAACCGTTTGACGGGTCCACGCGCGCTGGGCTGTTTGCAACGGCGGCACGAGCGAGCCGGCGGGTTCGTCGTTTGCGTTTTTTGCTGCCTACCGTCGGCGCGCTGCTTTTTGCGCTGGTGATCGTGGCGACGGTGATCACGCGTATCTCCATCAGCCTCAGTATCGGTGATTTGAAGATCACAACCGACGGTCTTGCCATGGACGCGCCGCATCTCTCCGGCAGCGACGGCAAGGGGCGCACCTATACGGTGAGCGCGGCAAGCGCCGTGCAGGATCTCACGGATACGCGCATCATTCGCCTCAAGGGCATTGAGGCAAGTGTGATTCAGACCGATGGCAGCCAAGCACACCTTCTTGCCGACACGGGTGTCTATGATTCCGCGGCGCAGAAACTGGTACTCAAGGAGAATATCCGGCTGGCCAATTCCGACGGTTCGGACGGCTTGCTGAGTCGTGCGGAGATTGACCTCAATACCGGTTCGCTGACCTCGGACAGTCCAGTCGCGTTCTCATCCCGCCTTGGAAAGATCAATGCCGATACGATGGGCGTCGAAAAGAAGGCCGGCACGGTGACCTTCTCGGGTGGCGTTCACATGACCGTCGATCCGGCTGCCACCTCAAATGGCGCAGGCAAAACACTTCCCGGTCAGACGGAACGACCTGGCAAAAAAGAAACCATTCTTAATTCAACCCCTTAAATATGTTTGGGTGGTTCGGGGCGCATCGACCTGAGCCAAACCGTTCTAGCCGCCTCGATGAGGCAGAAGGCAACTGAAGATGACGGTCCGCATGCCCCGCTCCAGCCTCCTCCGCCGGGCCGCCATGGCCGGCTTGCTCATCGGCCTCGCCGTTGGACCGGCTGCCGCCGTGGAACAAACGGCCAAGCTGCCGACAACGACCTATCAAGGCCTCGGCATGTCCTCCGACCAGCCGATCCAGTTCGAATCGGAACAGCTCGAGGTCCACGATCAGGACAAGACGGCGGTGTTTACCGGCCACGTCATCGTCCGCCAGGGGACGACGGTGCTCAAGACCGACCGCCTCACGGTATTCTACCAGGGTTCACCGACAGGACAGGGGCCGCAGCAGGTCAGCCGTCTCGAGGCGAAGGGCAATGTGCTCGTTACCTCGCCCAACCAGACGGCGAGCGGCGACAATGGTACCTTCGACACCGCGGCCAATACGATCCTGCTCACGGACAATGTCGTGCTCACCCAGGGCGACAACGTCATTCGCGGGCCGAAGCTATTGATCGACATCAACACCAGCCAAGCGAAAATGCTCGGTGGGCGGGTACAGATGCTGATCGCGCCGAAGTCGCTCGACACCAAGAACACCAAGGGCTGACATTCCTCTTTTGCCGGATACCTGAGCCTTGCTGAAGCATTTTGCCCAGACCGAGAGCCTGCCGCTTCCCGAAGCGGCCGACACATCCGATCTCGCCGTCTTCAATCTCGTCAAAACCTTCGGCCAGCGGCCGGTGGTGTGTGGCGTTTCCATGCAGGTGCGGCGCGGCGAGGCTGTCGGTCTTCTGGGCCCCAATGGCGCCGGTAAGACCACGCTGTTCTACATGATCACCGGGCTGATCCCGGCCAACGGTGGCAGCATCTTCCTCGATGGCCACGACATAACCGGATATCCGATGTTCCGCCGAGCTCGGCTCGGCATCGGCTATCTGCCGCAGGAAGCCTCCATCTTCCGTGGCCTGACGGTCGAGAATAACATCCGCGCCGTGCTGGAACTGGTCGAGCCGAACCGGGACGCCCGGGAAGCCGAGCTCGACGCCCTCCTCGACGAGTTCCACCTCACTCATTTGCGCCGCCAGCCGGCCATCGCTCTATCTGGTGGCGAGCGGCGGCGCGCCGAAATTGCCCGCGCGCTGGCCAGCCGGCCGGTGTTCATGCTGCTTGATGAGCCTTTCGCCGGCGTCGACCCGATCGCGGTGGGCGATATCCAGGCTTTGGTGCGCCACCTGACGGGGCGCGGCATCGGCGTCCTGATCACCGACCACAACGTGCGTGAGACGCTCGGCCTTATCGATCGCGCCTATATCCTGCATTCCGGCATGCTGCTGGTAGAGGGAACGCCCGACGACATCATTTCCGATGCCGACGCACGTCGCGTTTACCTCGGCGAGCAATTTACCCTTTGATGCTGCCCCCTGCCTAGGTTATGAAGCAAGAAGCGGACCATCTTTGGCCGCTTTATTGACTTTCATGGCTTCCGCTTTGGGGCGGAATGGACGGGAGTTGCTCGATGGCGCTGTCGGCGCGGCTTGAACTGAGACAAAGCCAGTCGCTGGTGATGACGCCGCAGCTGATGCAGGCCATCAAGCTGCTTCAGCTCTCCAATATGGATCTCATCACCTACGTCGAGCAGGAACTCGAGCGCAATCCGCTGCTGGAGCGCGTGGACGACGGTGACGGCGAAGCACCCGCCGTTGAACCGACCGACACCGATCTGCCGGCGCGGGCCGACGCTCCGGACTGGTTCGAGACGGAAGGCGCTCCCAGTTCCGAACGGGTGTCCAACGTCCTCGATACCGATATCAGCAATGTCTACCCCGACGATGCCGGCCAGCCCGAGCGGCCGGCGCTTGACGTCGGTGCGCTAGCCGGTGGCGACTGGTCTTCGGTCGGTCGCGGCGGCACGGGCGAGGACTACAGCCTCGAAAGCTTCGTCGCCGGCGAAATCAGCCTTACCGACCATCTCGCCGAGCAGCTGGCCGTGGCCATTACCGATCCGGCCTTGCGTCTCATCGGCCATGATCTCATCGACCAGGTAGACGAGGCCGGCTACCTCAGGGCCGACCTCGCGGCCACCGCCGAGCGGCTGGGAGCCCCGCTTTCCGATATCGAGAAAGTGGTTGCGATCCTTCAAACCTTCGAACCCACCGGAATCTGCGCCCGCAGCCTTGCCGAATGCCTGGGGTTGCAGCTGGCTGAGAAAGACCGCCTCGACCCGGCAATGCAATCGCTGCTCGGTCATCTTGATCTTCTTGCCCGGCGCGAACTTGCGGCGCTCAAGCGCCTCTGTGGTGTAGATGACGAAGATCTGGGCGACATGATCAAGGAGATCCTGGCACTCGACCCAAAACCAGGCCATGCCTTCGGTTCGACGCAGGTGCAGACAGTGGTGCCGGACGTCATGGTCCAGCCGGCCAGCGACGGCGGGTGGACCGTGGAGCTCAACACCGATACGTTGCCGAAGGTGCTGGTTAACCAGATCTATTACGCGGAAGTGTCGAAGACCGCCCGCGACGAGGAAAAGACCTATCTCGGCGAGTGCTTCCAGTCGGCCAACTGGCTGACCAAGAGCCTGGATCAGCGGGCCAAGACCATTATGAAAGTGGCAACCGAGATCGTTCGTCAACAGGACGGTTTCCTGACCCACGGCGTGGCCCACCTCCGGCCGCTCAATCTTCGGATGATCGCCGACGCCATCGGCATGCATGAATCGACCGTGTCGCGCGTCACGTCGAACAAGTACATGGCAACGACGCGCGGCATCTTCGAGCTCAAATATTTCTTCACGTCATCGATCGCCTCATCCGAGGGCGGCGACGCCCACTCGGCCGAAGCGGTGCGCCACCGCATCCGGCAATTGATCGACGGCGAAACCGCCGACGACGTGCTTTCCGACGACACGCTCGTCAAAATGTTGCGTGACGACGGCATCGACATTGCCCGTCGCACAGTGGCCAAGTATCGGGAAGCGTTGCGTATTCCCTCCTCGGTTCAGCGCCGCCGCCTGAAGCAGCTTGCCGGCGCGTGAAATCACTGTAACCTTTCCTAAATCAGGGCTCATCCGGAAGGTGGATTGATATCGCCACCGGCCGACGCCAAATCTCAAGTAGGCGGGTGCGTCGCCCGATCACGCCAGCTCAGGGAGGTTTCTTCCACGTTCCGCTTCACAATTTGACCGGCGCTCCCCAGCTGGCAACAGCGGGGCAAAGGTGAAGCGACACCAGCATTCCACCGGCGAGACGGAAAGCCGCGCCCCCGCTCGCCAGTGCCGGCAAGAGGCCCGCCTTAAACGGGTAGCCGGAGACGCAGGCACCGAGCGGAGTTTTCCACCGGCGCCCCGTCGCTTCAAAAAGCGCGAGAAACGAGGACTCTGATGCCGCTTCGTATTACCGGAAAGAACGTCGACATCGGCCAAGCGCTTCGCGACCACATCACCACCCGCACCGCAGAGGAACTCGGCAAATATTACGACGAGTCCTTCACCGGCCATGTCGTGGTGCAGAAGGAGGGCAAGGCCTACATTGTCGACTGCTCGATCCAGCTCGCCTCCGGCACGACCCTGCAATCTCGCGGCGAGGATTTCGAGGCTTATCCGGCGGCCGAAAAGGCCGTAGAGCGAATCGGCAAACGGATGCGGCGCCACAAGCGCAAGCTCAAAAACTTCAAGGGTGGCGAATCGGCAGCCGGCGACCAGACGCCGGGCGGCCGCTCCTGGGACGACATCGATGCCCAGGCAACGGTATTCGCCGCGTTTGACGACGAGGAGCTTGGCGAGGACTTCGCCCCGGCTGTGGTGGCGGAAACCACGCAAAAGATCCGGACCATGAGCGTCGGCTCGGCTGTCAGCGAGCTCGACTTTACCGGCGCGCCGCTGGTGATGTTTCGCAACGCCGGCAACGGTGGCGTCAACGTCGTCTACCGACGCAATGACGGGAATATCGGCTGGATCGATCCCTCCCTCAATGAAATCGCCGGATAACGGGGCTCATCCCATCTGTCTTTTCGTTATCTAGACCTATATGAAGGCGAGGGTCGGGCTACCGACCCTCCGCCAAACCTGGAACAAGACGATGGATCTGAGCGACCTCCTGGTGATCGACGCAATCCTGCCGCGGCTCAAATCCGCCAACAAGAAGCAGGCGCTACAGGAGATGGCCGCCAAGGCCGCAGTTCTTACCGGACGAGACGAGCGTGATATCTTCGAGACGCTGATGCAACGGGAGAAGCTCGGCTCGACCGGCGTGGGCCATGGCGTCGCGATCCCACATGGCAAGCTTGCCGGCCTTGATCGGTTGGTTGGTGTCTTTGCGCTCCTCGACCGATCGATCGATTTCGATTCCCTCGACGGCGAACCGGTTGACGTGATGTTCCTGCTGCTGGCGCCGGAAAGCGCCGGTGCCGATCACCTCAAAGCTCTCGCCCGTATTGCCCGCATTCTGCGCGATGACGAGACGGTCGCCAAACTCAGGGCTGCCGACGACGCCGCGGCAATGTACGCGCTGCTCACGGTGAACGTTCGTTCCGACGCCGCCTGAGGCCGCCGCTCCGCTCTCCATCGAATTTCGGTCCGTCGATAGCCCGGGGCAGTTCCCGTCCGGGGCTGCCGAATGTTGCGCCGCGTTCGGGTGCGCCTGTTGATTTTCAGAAACAAATCATGAACAATGACGGCGGAGACTGATGATGCCCCTGCCGACCGCCGCCTTTCCTTCCCCGATCGAAAACTTTGTCAACGATGGCCGTCAGTCGGAAAACGCTCGCCTCGTACAGCGAGGTGTCGGCCGGCTGCTGGCCGGTCACGGCTTTTCCGTTCTTTACGAGTTGCCGCTCGCTTCCAGTCGGCGAGCCGATGTGACCGCGCTTGGCGCAAACGGCGACATCTTCATTGTCGAGATCAAATCGTCGGTTGAAGATTTTCGCGCCGATCGCAAATGGCCCGACTATCGGCTTCACTGCGACCAGCTGTTTTTTGCGACCCATGCCGGCGTACCTGCCGAGATCTTTCCTGAGGAAGCCGGGTTGATCGTTGCCGATGGTTACGGCGGCGCCATCTTGAGAGAAGCGCCCATTCATCGACTCGCAGCGGCGACGCGTCGGGCAATGACACTGCGCTTTGCCCAAGTGGCTGCGAGACGCATCCAGCAACTCATCGACCCGCAACTGCCCGATATGGGAGCGTTCTGACTATCCCTTCGTAGGGTGGCAGACGGAAGTCTATGCCCAAAACACCATTTCAACGGCTCCGCCGCGACTAAGAGCGGGGGTGTCGACGCTTGCTGTCACGGAGGCGAGCGCTATCCTTTCCATGACTGACAATGAAGCGGCGGGGGGACCGGCGGGGGACGATACTGACCGCTTGGAGGAGGGCGTGCCATTTTATCATAGCTATTCCGGATTGGTGTCCGGCCGGGAGCAGCCACCTGATCGCCGGCCGCCGGCAGCCTCAGGTCCATCTGCAGATCTCTATGCCCGTGCCGCCCGCCGCTATTATCATCCGACGTTCAATTTCGGAACGACGGTGGTGTCGGGTGTGCGTGGGCCGGTCTTCGAGCGGATCGTTCATGTCGCGCCTTTCTGGACATTGACCGCCTTCGATCGCGCGCCAATAGACCCCGATGCGGATGTTCCTTGCGTGCTGGTATTGCCGCCCTATGCCGGGCACTGCCCGACGCTTGTCCGCGATACGGTAGCGGCTTTTCTGCCCGGCCATGCTGTTTATGTCGCCGGCTGGGCCGACGCCCGACATGTGCCGCTCTCGGCTGGAGCGTTCGGGCTTGGTGAGGCCATAGAAGCAGTTGCCGACATGGTGGCTGAGATCGGTAGGGCCGTACATGTGGTGGCGGTTACGGAGGCAGGTGTGCTCGCCGTCGCTGCAGCGGCCCTGCTCAGCGGGCGTGGCTATCCGCCCGCCACGCTGACGCTGATCGGCGGTCCGGTCGATTGTCGTGCCGATCATGCGGGACTCGCGGCAAGCGCCACCGCACGGGGGCTCGACTGGTTCATGAGGGCGGTCATCGCCCCTGTGCCGCCGCCCTTCGAGGGAGCCTATCGCGAGGTCTTTCCCGGCTTCTTTACCCTCACCGGTTTCCTGACTCGCAGTCTCGACAGCTCGCTCTCCGATCCCAAGGAGCTATTTTCCAGCTTGATCATTGGTGACGGAGATAGTGCCGACGGCCGCCGCTTCTTCTTCGACGAGTTCCTGGCGGTCATGGATGTGCCTGCGGAATTTATGCTGCAATGGATTGAGGCGGTGCTCATCAACCGTCCCTTTGTTCCCGATCCCAGCCAACCGCGCCTGTCACACGCGACGCCGCCGCTTGCCGGCATACCACTGATGACGGTCGAGGCCGGGAGTGATGCCTTTGGCGGCGGCGGCCAGACCCATGCAGCTCACACGCTGACCGGCATGTCGGCCGAAGGCTGTCGTCACACAGAAGAGCGGGCCGGGCGCTTTGCCCTGTTCAGCGGTGCTCGCTGGCGCGCCTCTATATTCCCGCGCGTCGCCGACTTCATCGCCGGCCAGGTTGGTCTGCCCAAGCCCCCTCAGATCGCGCAAGCCGAGGATCTTCTCGCACTTTCCGGCCTCACTCCGGCATTCATCGCCCGGCTCAATCGGGAAGGCTTCTATTTCCGGCGGCAGCTCGCCCGGCTCGATGAAACCGCGGCCAGTCTTCTGGACCGGCGGCTCGGCACCGAGGCCCATCCGCTCGCCGCCGAGTTGGCCCGCGAAGCCCGCCGTCAGCTAGCCGAAGCCGGACGGTCTTGAACGGCAACGGAGGCAACGCCATATTGAACGCTGGACACTGGGTGCCTCAGGGGCCCGGTCAAGGTCGCTTCGTTGCGAGGACTTTGAAACATGACGAGATTGGCAGGCTTCTCGAGCCCGTTCCTTTTGGGCTTCGACGAGATCGAGCGGGCGCTCGACCGAGTGTCGAAGGCAGCAAATGACGGCTACCCCCCCTATAATATCGAGCGTATCGAACGTGACTCCCCAGAAGGAGACGTTCTGCGCATCACACTGGCTGTCGCCGGTTTCACGCGCGAGCAACTCGAAGTTTCCGTCGAAGAAAACCAACTGGTGATCCGTGGGCGGCAGGCGGATGACAAATCCCGCCTCTATCTTCACCGTGGCATCGCGGCACGGCAATTCCAACGCACGTTCGTGTTGGCCGAGGGCATTGAAATCCTGGGTGCCGACCTCCGGAACGGCCTCTTGTCGATCGACCTGATACGCCCGCCGCTTGAACGGGTGATCCGCCGGATCGAGATCAACGCCGAGGACTGACGATAAACGCGCCAGTCACCTTTTCCCGCTAGACTGTATTTCAGACCCCGACCGCCAATGCCGCGGGCGGCGTCTTCCCCCTGTTCGGTCTTGAGCCGGCGCGGGGGAAAGGAGTGATGCGATGGCTTCTTTCACCAAGAACACTTCCGCCGACGATCGGAAGATCATGCCCGATGCCGCCTTCCGCGAGCTCGGTGGTGGCAGGATGGCCTATCTGCGCCGCGTCTCCTCTGATGACGTGATGGCAGCCCATCCCGGCTATCTAGATCTCAGGCCCGGCATGAAGCTGTGGGCGCTGCATTCGGCCGACGGGCAACCGATCATGTTGACCGATAGCCGCGAAGCGGCCATCGCCAACGCCACAGAGGCCGACCTGACGCCGATGATGGTACACTGACCGGATCTAGATGTGAGCTTTCAGGAGGTTGTCCATTCGGAGCGGATTTTGGAGACTGGAGTTACCACACCTCAGTTTTCCAGGATCGCCCCGAATGAAC
>NZ_AUHB01000018.1 GCF_000422965.1 Pleomorphomonas oryzae DSM 16300 | reverse complement strand
GCAACGGTGACGACATCTACGTCGTCGGCAACCAGGGAGCCATTGTCACCGAGTTTGCCAACGGCGGCACCGACGAGGTGCAGACCACGCTGGCCAGCCTCTCCATCGCTGGCTACACCAACGTTGAGAACCTCACCTACACCAGCACCGGCATAACCAACTTCACCGGCACGGGCAACGCCGGCGACAACATCATCACCGGCGGAGCCGGCATTGACGATCTCTCTGGCGGATGGGGCAACGACACCCTCGTCGGCGGGGCCGGCAACGACACGCTGCGCGGCGGTGCGGGGGCTGACCAGCTCATTGGCGGTGCCGGCTCCGATACGGCCAGCTATAGCGACGCCACGGCGGGCGTTACCGTCGACCTCAAGAACGGCGCCAACAACACCGGCGATGCGGCTGGCGACACCTATGACGGCATCGAGTACTTCCTCGGCTCGAACTACCATGACGTCTTCGTCGCGTCGGCCGGCGCCGACTACTTCCAGGGTGGTGGCGGCAACGACACCGTCGACTACTCGACGTCCAGCGCGGCGGTGACCGTCACGCTCAGTACCGGCGCGACTGTCGGTGCCGGCGGCGACGCTCAGGGCGACACTCTCGTCCAGATCACTCGGGTCGTCGGCTCGGCCTACAACGACATCCTCTCCACCTCTGGTTCTGGCTACGCTCTTCAGGGTGGCGACGGCGACGATGTCTACACCATCGGCAACCAAGGTGCCATTGTCACCGAGTTTGCCAATGGCGGCACCGACGAGGTTCGCACCGCCCTCACCAGCCTCTCCATCGCTGGCTACGCCAACGTCGAGAAGTTAACCTATACCGGCACATACAATTTTACCGGCGCCGGCAACAACGATGACAACATCATCACCGGCGGAGCCGGCAATGACACGCTGATGGGCGGCGGCGGCGCTGATCAGTTCCATGGCGGGGCGGGCACCGACACCGTCAGCTATGCCGACAGCTTCGCTGCGGTGATTTTCAACTTCGCTGCGGGGACGATCTCCGGCATCGGAGCTGGTGACACCTTCGACAGTATCGAGCGGCTCGCTGGATCCAATTACGGCGACACGTTTATAGAGAACGGCGACGCCCACGATCTCCTAGGCGGTGCCGGCACAGATGTAGTCAGTTATGAAAATTCTACAACGGCGATCTCGATCAACTTAGCAACCGGCATCCACACCGGAATCGCTGCAGATGACAAGATAGCCGACATAGAGGTCGTCAAGGCCACTAGCTTCGACGACATTCTGGTAGGCAGCAGCGCTGCCAACGTCTTCATCGGCGGGGCCGGCGCTGACGCAATCGACGGTGGAGCTGGCATTGACGGAGCTTGGTACCTGACCAGCAGTGCCGCGGTTCAGATCGATCTCCTCGCAGGTACGGCCACGGGCGGCGACGCGGCTGGAGATACCCTCGCCAACGTCGAGAACCTTATTGGCTCCGCCTTCGGCGATACGCTGACGGGCAATGCGCTCGCTAACAAGCTCGAAGGGGCTGGCGGCAACGACAACATTCACGGTGGCGACGGGAATGATGTGATCTACGGCGACATTGGCAGCGATGTCGGGTCCCTCGCGTCTTCGAGCAACACTAACCAGAAAGACACGCTCTTTGGCGGCAACGGCAACGACTCTATCTATACCGCCGCCGACGATGCCGGCAGCGTAGCGTATGGCGAGGCTGGCGCTGATATCATTGTTGTCACTAGAGGTACCGCGTATGGCGGCGATGATAACGATCAAATCACAGTACTTAGCAGCGGTGTTAAAGATGGTGAGCCCGATGGAACAGCATATGGCGGTGCCGGGACGGATATACTCAATGGTAACGGTTATTTATACTCGCTCTACGGGGAGGACGGAGCAGATACGATCAATCTGAACAATGTCGGCGACGGTTATGGCGGCGAAGGTGGAGATACATACAACGTCAATGTAAAAATGTGGGTTGGCATAACAGATACAGGGGCGTCAGGTATAGATACTGTCAATTTGAACGAAATAAACTACAGCGACGTTAGATATAGGCATGATGGAGACAATCTGTACATATTTTCAGCGGACGCGGTGGATGGAAACGGCAATTTAAGCTATGCGGCATATTTCGAGGGATGGTATTCTGGAGGAAACACCATCGAGCAGTTCGTTACTGCCGACGGAGTTTCTTTCTCAGGTAGTGTACTGGTCTAGCTAAACAGTCATACTATTGAGTGCCCCGATCTTTATCGGGGCACTGTTTCTTCGCTTAGCCGAGTTGGGCTTGGTGTATCGAAATCATGACGGTACGCTTCGCTCAGCAATAGCCAATATTCATAGGACTCTGGAAGCACATTTGGCACGAAACATGCGAGGCGAATACGAGGTCATCTGACAAACGCTCGGATGAACGAAACATAGAATTCCTGCATGAAAGTACCAGCACAATGAACGCGATTTCGGGTGCCTCTGGCCTTCACGGGGTTCGTGTTCCCCTCAGCCAGAAGATCCATGCGTCTCCCGACGAAGGTCGAGTTACGGGTGGCAAGACATTGGGGGCGGAAGAGCTCGCTCAACTGAACGCCTATAAGGCACAAATTGAGCAGATGGAAACCGAATTCAGGACGCGGCAAGAGGAGATTGATGCGAGTAACAAACTTGACTGTAATGATACTTATCTGCCCAACATCACAAATCTAAGTCTCGAATCCGCCAACAAAATGAAGAGTTTTGTTGAGGTTGACATCGAGCAGGGTCTCGATAAGGGAGAGAATATCTATGGCCACTACGGAGACAAGGAGGTGAACTCTCTCACGGAGTATCTTTCTCTCCTGAATAGTTACATTGCCGACAAGTCAGGTTCTATTACGCCACCGCCTTTGACGCTGTCGTCGAAACCCTTAGAAACGACGTCGATAACGCCCGACACAGACATTCCCCCGACTGGGACGCTGACACCCTCCGAGCCGGTGGCCGGCGGAGATCCGAACAGGACCGATTCAGTCGGTAAGTCCGCAAAAAATCACATCATTTCTCCGAATTTTGCCTCGCTCACCAGCGAAACCGCCGCCGCTGTCTACAAGCAGGTCGGCGACATGGTGAAGACGCAGGACACCTCGACTTCCGTCATCCATGCCCGCAACGGCAGCGCCGGCACCTATTCGATGGACACCTACATGTCCTGGCTCGCCCAGCGCGCCTCGACTAATATCGAGGTGTAGAGAGGGTACACGCGTTGGTGGGTGATTTGTGCCTGGCGGAAACAATTATAGGGTAGCTTTTGCCGCCTTTCAAAGCCTTGGCAAGTTGACGGGGCGGACTACCGAGCAATGTAGGTTCACGACCTCATTGGTCCGGCGTCGCGCTGACATCAAGATAGTATCCGCCACTCAGAGTTCGTGCACGCTAGTAATCGCTGGCGCAAAATCACCCGCCAAATCGGAAATCCCTGCGGCTGCTTATCCTGCAAGGAATAAAGCTGGAAGTCGTTTGATCTCTTCTCGTGAGGGCAACTACACCAGAGGACGACTGGGTTCGCTTGGCGTTCAGAATACGCCCCTGCGTTGGAGGTGCTGCGGCCAGGAGCCAGGTTTTTGGTCACTTTCTGAAACTGCGAATAGGTTCCTTCAAGTGCCCTCCCAGCTCAGCTTCGGCAACACCAACTCGCTATAGCCGGCCTTCAGAACTTCAACGATCGGTCGTGGTGTGAGGACGTCCACCATGGTTCCGGTATGAACCTCCACTGGTTCGCAATAACCAGCGTGCGTCCAAGGATAAGCTTTGCCATTCCAGAGGAGGCTAGGCGTCCGCGAGCTATTGGCATCAATACTTGAGGCAAGGACGACAAAGGCGCCCTTCGGCAGATCGCCGAAACGTGCCCTGTAGGTGGCCTTACCACCGACCCTGAGCCTGCCCGCGTGTAGTTCATAATCAATCGCCCTGGTCGACACGACTGCATCTTGAGCGAAGCCGTGGACAGTCTTCCAGCAGCTGCGGAACAGCTTCAGGGCTTCCGCACGGCACCGCCCACAGGGACGATGTCCAGCCGCCAACGCCACTGCCTCGTCGAGGAAGAACAATGGCGTGTATCGGCCCGGTGTATCGAAAACAACTGGGGCGCCTGTGTCTACGGTAACGCATGAAATCCAGCTTCGGTGCCTCCATGACCGCACGACTGTTCCGTCGCCAGCGTGGAGGTCGCCGCGATTTCCCATCATGGAACCTTTGTGCGGGGTCGCCTCGATTTCACCGAAAGGTGTCACTCTGTTCCTGCGGGGATGCAAAACCGCGTTGCAACGCGTTGCAAAGATCATGGCTGAACCATGGATCGGACGACGGATGGCGAGAAAGGGGTGCCGTTTGCGCTGACGTGGCCACGGCGGGCAAGTTCGGCTGCGATATCCCGAAGCGACATCCGCTCCCCTTTTCTCGGTTTGCGGCGCAAATTCTTGGCTAGGGCCACAACGTCGGGCGTCAACTCGGCGTGGGATTTCCGACCTTCGCACTTCTCTCCGGCAGCGCGCCTTCTCTCGCGTGCTACCTTCAGCTTGCTGACTAGCCTGGATTTTTCAAGCTGCGCGAATGCGCCAGCAATCTGACGCATGGCCACTTTGAAGGGATCGGACGTGTTTGTCAGGTCGTCGCCTGCTGCGGTCAGTACGGTCACGCCTCGACCAATCAAAAGCAGGATGCCAAGTTCCTGGGTGACGAGATCGCGTGCGAAACGCGAAGCGTCCTCGACGATGACCGTTCTAACTCCGTTGGTCTCGATGCGGTCGAGTAGCGCGGCGAACCCTGGTCGGGTTTCAATTGGGTCAGCACCGGAGACAGCTGCGTCATAATATTCCTCAACGAGGTCATATCCGGAACGCTCGCTGAAAGAGCGAATGGCCTCGCGCTGACGTTTATCGCTGTCCTTGTCGGTCCCAACATTAGAGGCCGACGACGTCCGCAAATACGCAACTGCCTTGATCCGGCCGGACACCCTTGCCACGCAACTGCCCCTTTGGACATGGCTGTGTTTTATTTTCTTCGGTCTTGCGCACGCAGAGGTAGCCCGTCGGGCTGGGCTCACGGAACGCAGATACGGCAACTACGTTGCCGGAACGCGGGAGCCCGATTTAGCTTCCTTGATACGCATAGCCGATGCATTGGGGACCACGCCGGACCAGCTTCTGGGAGTGCGAGCGGAAGGGGCTGACAGATCGCCGCATGAGTTGCTGCGCGATCGGCTAGCATCAGCGGCCTCAGGCATGGACGTACCTGACCTTGAATTGCTCGTCATTGCCGCTGAAGCGATAGCACAGGCCCGTCGCAAGTAGGTCTCACGAGACGTCGCCAGACCATCGACAGGCTCGCCGCTTTGGAGCTGTTGTTTTGGTGATAGCTGCTACGTGTCGAGCAGGCTTTGCTTTTGCCTCCTGCAAAACAGGAAGAGGTTTGCAACAAGTCAAACAAGGGTATCACCTGGCCCGTGAGCTTGGCGTGGCCGTCGACCAGCATGTGAGTGGGCGAACAACCAGATGCGCTCTGGTGGTCTTCTTTACGATCGTCGCTGATCGTAGAGCGCGGCGGGCAGGGCAAGGCCGGGATAGCTGACTTTGTCCATCCATTTTGCCAAGGTGGCCGGCCGCGTTCCTTGGCCGTACCGCTCTTCGACGCCGCCAGAGCGTGCCCAGCCACCAAGGGTGCGCGTGGCGTCGATCGGCACCCCAGCCTCGCGAAGCGCATCCCGGAAGCTATGCCGAAAGCTGTGAAAACTAACGCCCGCACCCCTACCGTCGAAGCCAGGCAGTCGCGATATAAAGTATGAAAAGCGCTTCTGGAAAACGTCGACAATTTGCCGCTGCGTGTCGCCGGCCAGATCAGGGAATAGCCGAGCGCTGTCGCCGCTTTCATCGCGTCGTACTTCGACGTGCCGCAACAGGCCCAGCCGAACCAACTCAGGATGAACGGGCACGTTGCGGGTTGCCCCCGGCGTTTTCAGTCTCCGTTCCTCGGTTTCGACAAGCACAAAGCAAATCGTGTCGTCGATCGTCCTTACGTCATTGACTCGCAACGTCGCAATCTCGCCGAGGCGCATGCCGGAGAACAGAGCTATCAGTGGCGACCATTTTTTCCCGGCGAAGCCTTCGGACCACTTCGATAGCGCGGCGAAGAGGGTGTTGAGCTGCGATAGAGCGAAGGGCTTTCTCGTCGATGGTGCGCCCTTGGCGCCGACCGTCATGCGTGTTGCCGGGTTAGCCGTCAGGATGCCCTTGCGGATTGCCCAATTAAAAAAGCTGGATATGTGGTGCGCATGATTTCTCAGCGTTGTCGCGGAAATGCGCTGATCGTTCGTCTCTTGCGAAAGCGCTGCCGTTTCTCGCAGCGATAGGCCGTCGTATTTTCGCTTTTTCTTGATATTCGCCGGGATCATGGACAGAAGCTCGAACGCCTCGACACAGTCGGCCCGGTCGATATCGGCCAAAATCTTGTCCTCGCCCAGCAGTTCTCGAAGAGCGCGGAATGGCAGGATGTACTTTTGGGCGGCGGCCTCCGACAAATCGGCGCGCGTCGGATCAGTCTCGAAGCGATGAATTGCCTCGCCCAGTGTGGAGCGCATGCGCGCCTTCGGCGGTGGCGGCAGAATGGTCGAAACAGAAGAGAAGAGAGGATCATGCGGCTTATCGCCGTCTTCGCCTTCCAGTCGATCGAGCCGGCGCTTGACGTGTTCAATCTCGGCGCGGCGGACCAATTCGACGAGACGTACAAGTGACCTATCCGACGACTGTTCCGTTGCAACCCGTTGCAACGGCAGGCTCCGGCTTTGCACCGGTAGCGAAATGGGGAGTTCGTTTTCCTCCGCTAATCGCACAGCAATGGAGCTGACGTGTGGGACGGCGGCGTCGCCTTCAAGAAGCTGACCAAGCTCAACATCCAAGTTGTCGCGGTCCGTTTGTTCCGGATAGCCGACTGTCGCCTTTTCCAACCGGTAGAAATAGTCCTGCACAATGCTTTGCATCGTCGTGTCTGCGACGATCGCTGCCTCGGATGGTGCATCATGTAAGGCAGAGTCGACCTTTTGTCGTACCGCTCGGAACTGCCGGTCAACTTCAGCAGCGGCGGCGCGCGCAGCTTCGCTGGCTTGCCGCCTGTCAGACGCGCGTAGCGTTATCCACACCTCGCGCTTGTTCTTGAAGGCTGGCCGAATGTCTTCCGGCACCCCGCGGCGGTAGTAGTAGGCTCCGCCCTTGATCACCAGCCCCGGCGTTTTGGACATAGGTACCCGTTTCCTCATCCCAATTTTGGGAAGATTTTTGGGAAGATTTCTCTCTCTATGTCCTTGTATTGTAGGACTTTACAGCAAAGTCAATGCCTTAGGAGTTTGCTGGTGCGGACGGCGGGGCTCGAACCCGCATGACCGAAGCCGAGGGATTTTAAGTCCCTTGCGTCTACCAGTTTCGCCACGTCCGCATTGCCGGCGATATTGCTGGCGGCGGGCGGCGGGTCAAGCCCTGATCGCCACGGACTGAGGCGGACGGCGCTCCTTGGATTGGAAGCGCCGTCTTCCGTTGGGAAAATTCAGCCGCACACGGCTGGCGCGGCCACACCTTTTCCGTCGAGCACCGACACACGGACGCTGGCCGTACCGGAGCTGACGAGGCCGATCTCGCTGGCGGCGCCGCGTGACAGGTCGATCACCCGGCCCTTGACGAATGGGCCGCGATCATTGATGCGCACCACCACGGTGCGGCCGTTTCTGAGGTTTTCTACCTCGACGAGGGTACCAAAGGGCAGGGTGCGATGGGCTGCGGTGCGAGCGCCCACATTCATGCGTTCGCCGCTCGCGGTGCGTCCGCGCTCGGCATACCAGGACGCTTTGCCGCATTGAGCTTGCGCGGGCGCCGCCTGGTGAAAAAACGCGACCGCCATAGCGGCCGTGAAAAAAGCGCGGGTGGCGCTTGTTTTGAATTGCATGCAGTCAATCCTGTTTAAACCCGCGTTGGCAGCGCGGACGAGCCTCCATAGGGACCACCGGCGGTTATCGGCGATCAGCGACGAAGGCTCAAAACAGGGAAAAATGCGGCGAGAATCAGGCCGCGCCTTTCTAAGGCGGACAACCGGAAGTCGGTTTAGCCGCCTTAAAAGACTGCGAATCAGTTATTTACATGGTGAATAAATTTTTAGCAGATCAATCATTGCCCTGCCGGGAAATGGGTGGCTGGAAGGCAAAACCCAGGTCCCAGGGGAAATAAATCCACGTATCCTGGCTAACCTCGGTGATGAAGGTATCGACCAGCGGGCGGCCTTTCGGCTTGGCATAAACGGTGGCGAAATGGGCCTTGGGCAGCATGTCGCGAACGATGCGGGCGGTCTTGCCGGTGTCGACGAGGTCATCGATGATCAGCACGCTGGCGCCTTGACCCTCTTCAAGGTCGACGACATCGGGGCTTACCTTCTTGATGATCTGCAGTTCGCCCTGCGATGTGTAGTCGTGATAGGAGGCAATGCCGACCGTCTCGATGATGCGGATGTTGAGCTCGCGCGCCACGATGGCTGCCGGAACCAGTCCGCCACGGGTGATGCAGACGATGGCTTTCCATTCGCCAAGGCCGGCAAGCCGCCAGGCGAGCGCCCGGGCGTCGCGGTGAAATTGATCCCAGGAAACAGGGAAGGCCTTGGGAGCGAGCGGTTGGGCGTCTTGCGGAGACATGATGGCGATCCTCACGAGATCAAGCGTCGGGCTTTCTCAAATGCCTGTTTCGTGTCGATTTCAATAGTCGGTGAGAGTGCTATCCCCGGCTTTGTCGCGTGCGATTTCCGCCAGCATGGCTTCCACCGCCGTCTTGGCGGCTTCGAGCGCTGCCGGCTCGCGCGAGCGGATCACCAGCTTGGTCGAGAAATTGCGGGCGGCAAGGATGGGATAGCTGCCAATGGAAACGAGCGGATGCGCCTTGGCTACCTCGCCGAGCGCGGTGCCGATCACTCCTTCGCCGAATGGGCAGTCGATGGTGACCGACTGCACCGGCACGCCACCCTCAAGCTCTTTCTCGATGTTGAGCAGCATGGCCTGCATGATCTTCGGCACGCCGGCCATCACGAACACATTGCCGATGTGAAAGCCGGGCGCCTTGGAGACCGGGTTGTCGACCAATGTCGCGCCGACCGGAATGCGCGCCATACGGAGCCGCGCCTCGGTGAGTTCCTCCGGAGCCACATAGTGCTGCTGCAGGATCTTGATCGCGTCGGGGTGATGTTCCACGGCGACGCCGAACGCCTTGGCCACCGCGTCGGCGGTGATATCGTCATGGGTCGGCCCAATGCCGCCGGTGGTGAAGACATAGGTGAAAGCCGCTCTCAGCGCATTGAGCGCTGCGACAATGCGGTCCTCCTCGTCGGGAACAACGCGGATTTCCTTGAGATCGATACCGATTTCAGTCAGAAAGGCGGCGATATGGCCGGAGTTGCTATCGCGCGTGCGGCCGGAAAGAATCTCGTCGCCGATGATCAGGACGGCGGCGGTGGGGGACTGAGCTGTCATGAATGTGCAAGCCTTTGGAATCGTCGCTCTGTTGTCGAGGATTCCCGATCTTGAAACAATCGCCAACATTACGCGGAATTAAAGATAGGCTCGCCCAACCCGCCGTTGGATTGACGCAATCGCACAACATAAGGCGTCGGTTGCGGTGCGCCGCTCCGATTTTCATTCTTTTAGGTTGATTATGCTCGCTGCAGTTCCAACGGAGCCTCCCGAGGCCTCCACCATCCAGCCCGGCCGCTTCGCGCGGCTGAAGCCGGTCATCGTCGCTGTGGTGGCACTGCTGATTGTCGGCCTGTCGGTGCTGGCGCTGTCGCGCCTCTTGTCGGATGTCGATTACGAAGACCTTATCGCTGCGATCGAGGATACGCCTTGGTCGCGCGTGGGCCTTGCCCTCTTGTTCACCAGCGGTAGCTTCCTGGCGCTTTCCATCTACGACGTGCACGCGCTTCGCTTCGCCGGCGCGCGGCTGCCTTACCGGCTGGTGGCGCTGGCCAGCTTCTGTGCTTACGCCGTCGGCAACATTGCCGGATTTGGCCCGCTGACCGGCGGTTCCGTCCGTTATCGCTTCTATTCGCCCTTCGGTTTGGAGCCGGAGGCCATTGCCAAGGTGGTCGCCTATGTGGCCGCCGCCTTCGGTTTCGGTCTCGCTTTCGTGGCCGGCCTGGGGCTGACCATTTCCGGGCCGGACCTCGCCTCGCTGATCAGCATGCCCGGTGCCACGGTGCGCGGCATTGGCCTTCTGATGCTGGCGGGCGTTGCGGCGGTATTGCTGTTTTCGTCCATGCGGCACGGTTCGGTGACGGTGTTCGGCCGTGCCGTTGCGCTGCCGAGTGCGCGCGACATCGTTTCCCAGCTGATCGCCACTTCGGTGGATGTCGCCTGCGCCGCCGCGGTGCTCTACGTGCTGCTGCCGGAGGGCGATGTCTCTTTCACGACGGTGCTTGCCGTGTTTTCGGTGGCGATCGGCGCTGGTGTGCTCAGCCATCTGCCGGGCGGCGTCGGTATTTTCGAAACCATCGTGGTCGGCGCGCTCGGCACGCGCCTGCCGATCGACGGCGTCATCTCGGCGCTACTGCTCTACCGCATCATCTACTACGTGGCGCCGCTCGTGGTGGCGGTTCTCGCGATGACGATCAGCGAGGCGCGCCGAGCCACCATGGCGAGTCCGGCGCTGATGGCGGCGGTGTCCGGCATTGCGCCGATCATGCTCGGCACCCTCGCCATCGTGCTTGGCGCCATGCTGGTATTCTCTGGCGTGACGCCACCCGCCGATACCCGCCTCGACCTGATGGACGCCTTCATTCCGTTGCCGCTGGTCGAGGGCGCGCATTTCATCGGTTCGATACTCGGCGTCTTCATGATTGTTGCTGGCCGAGGTCTGGTTCACCGGCTCGATGGTGCGTGGTGGCTGGCGATGGGGCTGACCGCCATGTCCATTCCGTTCGCCCTGCTCAAGGCGCTCGCGGTGGGCGAGGCGGTGCTGTTCGTCATTCTGATCGTCGGGCTGGTCACCAGCCGACATCTCTACACGCGGCCGGCTTCGCTGCTGCACGACCGGCTGAGCCCGGCCTGGTGGCTTTGCATCGCCTGCGTTCTGGCACTTGCGACCGGCATTCTGTTCTTCGTCTACAAGGAAGTGCCCTATAGCCACGATCTCTGGTGGCAGTTCGAGATGTCGGAAGCCGCTCCTCGTTCGTTGCGCGCCGCCGTCGGCATCGGACTTGCGACCGCCGCCGTGGCCGCCTGGTTGCTGATCCGGCCGCCGTCCGGCCGTATCGAGCCGCCGAACGCCGAGGACACGGCCCGCGCCGTCGCCATTCTTGCCGGCACCGACAACGCGTCGGCCAACCTCGTCAGGATGGGCGACAAGAACCTGATCTTCTCCGACGACGGTGCTGCCTTCCTGATGTATGCCAAGCGCGGCCGCTCCTGGATATCCCTCGGGGATCCCGTCGGTGCCGAGGCAGGCCGGCGCGAACTGATCTGGCGGTTCATCGAGACCGCCCGCGCCCATGGCGGGCGCGCGGTGTTCTATCAGGTGCCGGCCGAGAGCCTTTCGCTCTATGCCGACGCCGGTCTTTCCGCCTTCAAGCTCGGCGAGGAGGCGGTCGTCGATCTTGCCGCCTTTGACATCAAGGGCACGCGGCGCGGCAACCTGCGCAACGCCATCAACAAGGCCGAGCGCGACGGCGTCGTCTTCGAGGTGGTGCCGCCGGAAGGCGTGCCGGCCATTCTTGACGAGCTCACCGCCGTGTCGGAAAGCTGGCTGAAGGCGCGCAAGGCCAAGGAAAAGGCCTTTTCGATGGGCGCCTTCGAATCTGGCTATGTCGTGTCGCAGCCGGTGGCGGTGTTGAAGAAGGCTGGGCGTATCTTCGCCTTTGCGACGCTGATGATTTCTGGTGACGGCCGGGAGGCGGCAATCGATCTGATGCGCTTCACGCCCAAATCGTCCAACGGCACCATGGAGCTGCTGTTCACCCGTGTCCTGCTGCACTTCAAGGCGGCTGGTTTCGCGACGTTCAGCCTCGGCATGGCGCCGCTCGCTGGTCTTTCCGACAGTCCGCTGGCGCCGCTCTGGCACAAGCTCGGCCGTGCCGCCTTCGAGCACGGCAACGCCTTCTACAATTTTCACGGTCTGCGCGCCTTCAAGACCAAGTTCGATCCGGTCTGGCGGCAGCGCTACATGGCGGTGGCCGGCGGCCTCAATCCGCTACTGGCCCTTGCCGATGTGACCTTCGTCATCTCCGGCGGCCTCAAGGGAGCCGTTTCCAAATGAAGCGACTGATACTGTTCGTCATGATCGGCCTCCTCACGGTGGTCGGTATCGCGACGAGTGCCTTCCTCTATCTCTTCCCCCATCTGCCAGCCGACAAGACGGATACCCTTGGCATCGCGGAGGTGATTACACCGCGCAAGGAACCGACCGGCCTCGTCTATCTGCTGTCCGGTGAAGGCGGCTACGGCTTCTGGGATCGCGTCACGGCTCGCCGCTATGCAGCGAGCGGGGCCGTGGTTGTCGGCATCGATACGCCTGCCACCTTTGCCAAGGCGGAGAAGCTCAGCGACGACTGCGTCTACTTCGTCTCCGACATGGAGCAGGTCAGCCAGAACATCCAGCGCGTGCTGGACGTCGACAGCTATCATTCGCCGCTGATCGTCGGCAACGGTTTGGGCGGCACCTTTGCTCTGGCGCTGGCCGCCCAGTCGCCCGATGCGACGATCGGCCGCACCATAGCCGTCGATCCGCGGGCCGCGCTGCCGCTGCACAAGGAGCTGTGCAGCGAGGCCAAGCACGTCAAGGCTGCGGATGGCAACGGCTGGGTTTACGATCTTCAGAAGGGGCATCTGCCGGATCCGATTGACGTCTATCTGACCCGGACCGCCGATGCGGCCGGCGCCGCCCATGTCGGTGACCTGGTGGGGTCCGGCTTTGCCATAGCCACCGCCAAGAGCGCCAAAAGCACCGAGCGGACGCTCGACGGCGCCGTCTACGACCAACTGGTCAAGACCGATGACAATGGCTCGCCGCTGGCCGGTATCCCGATCACCCTGGTGCCCGCCACGGCAACGCACGACACCATGGTGATCATCTACTCCGGCGACGGTGGCTGGCGCGACATCGACGCCGAGATCGGCGGCTATCTCGCCAAGGCGGGGGTGCCGGTGGTCGGTATCGACTCGCTCCGCTACTTCTGGAACGACATCGATCCGGCAGACGCCGCCGACGACCTCGCCAAGGTCATGGATGCCTATGCCAAGAAGTGGAATGTCCACAAGGTGGCGCTGGTCGGCTATTCGTTCGGCGCCGATGCGCTGCCGGCGATCTATCAGGCGCTGCCCGACGACCACAAGGCCAGCGTCAATCTCGTGTCGCTGCTCGCCTTTACCGGGGCGCGGCAGTTCGAGATCCAGGTGTCCGGCATTCTTGGCGCCAAGACCGATCCGAACGGACCGTCGACGTTGCCGGACCTTCTGAAGATCGAGCCGACCAAGGTGCAGTGCATCTACGGCAGTGAGGACGACGAGACGGCCTGTACCCGTCTTCCGAAGGACAAGGGCTTCAGCCTGCTGGTCCATCCAGGCGGCCATCATTTCAATGACGATTACAAGCCGGTCGCCAAGGACATTCTCGACCGCCTTGTTCCGCAGGACACCGCGTCGACTGCCGTGGAGGCGCAGGCTACGCCTTGACGACACTGACCAGAACGGGGAGCAAGCGGTATGCGTTTTCCCGTTCCGCTCACCTCCGGCCGGCTCGTTCGCCGCTACAAACGCTTCCTCGCCGACTGTCTTCTGGATAGCGGCGAGGCGGTGATCGCCCACGTCGCCAATTCCGGCTCCATGCTCGGTCTGGCGACGCCTGGCTCTCGCGTCTATCTCGCCCGCTCCAGCGATCCGAAGCGCAAGCTGGCCTGGAGTTGGCAACTGGTCGAGGCGGGCGGCGCGCTGGTTGGCATTGACACCGGCCTTTCCAATCGCATCGTCGCCGAGGCGATCGCCGAGGGGCGCATTCCAGAGCTTGTCGGTTACGAAACGCTCCGCCGCGAGGTGCCCTACGGGGCACGTAGCCGCGTCGACATGTTGCTGGAGGGGGAGGGACGCCCCCACTGCTATGTCGAAGTAAAGTCCGTCACCCTGTCGCGTCGACTAGGAGTCGCCGAGTTTCCCGATGCGGTTACCGCGCGGGGGGCAAAGCACCTTGCAGAACTCGCGGCCATGGTCGAAATGGGCGCACGGGCGGTGCTTCTCTATCTGGTGCAGCGCGGCGACTGCGACCGGTTCGAGCTCGCCGCCGATATCGATCCAACTTATGCCGCGGCGGCGCAGGCGGCCCGCGCCGTTGGCGTGGAAATGCTGGTGGTTCGCGCCGAGGTCACGACGGCGGGAATCGAAATCCGGAGCGTTTTCTGACAGAATGAGCTGCAAGCATGTACTTCTCGCGGCGCTTGGGTATATGACGACGAAAACGCGAAGCCGTGCGGCTTCCAATGCCAGACTGAGGTTGGTTGATCCAATGATCAATTACGTCGACGCGGCGGTCGCTCCGTTGCGCAACACCGGGGATATTCGCCTTTACAACGCTACCGACTTCGACGGCATGCGCAAGGCCTGCCAGTTGACGGCCGCCTGCCTCGATGAGCTGGTGGAGTTCGTGCAGCCGGGCGTGACCACCCAGGCGATCGACGACTTCGTCTATGGCTATGGCCGCGATCACGACGCGCTGCCTGCCACCATCTATTATCGCGGCTATACCAAGTCGGTCTGCACCTCGATCAACCACGTGGTCTGTCATGGCATTCCCGACGACAAGCCTCTGCGCGAAGGCGATATCGTCAACATCGACGTCACCTTCATCGTCGATGGCTGGCATGGCGATTCCTCGCGCATGTATGGCGTCGGGGCCATCAAGCGGGCGGCCGAGCGGCTGATCGAAGTGACCCATGAGTCGCTGATGCGCGGCATCGCCGCCGTCCGGCCGGGCAATACCACCGGCGATATCGGTGAGGCCATCCAGAGATATGTCGAGAGTGAGCGCTGTTCGGTGGTGCGCGATTTTTGCGGCCATGGCGTCGGCAAGCTGTTCCACGACACGCCGAACATCCTGCACTACGGCCGCAAGGGCGAGGGGCCCGTGCTGAAGCCGGGCATGATTTTCACCATCGAGCCGATGGTCAATCTTGGCCGGCCGCACGTCAAGGTGCTGTCCGACGGTTGGACGGCGGTGACCCGCGACCGCTCGCTGTCGGCGCAGTTCGAACATGCCGTTGGCGTCACTGACTCGGGTTGCGAGATCTTCACGCTGTCGCCGAAGGGGCTGTTCAAGCCACCGCTCAAGGTGGCCTGACATCTCAGACAAAGCTGTGTCCTGCTGCGCCGAGAAGCGCGCAGGCTTTTGTCGCGTCGGCGGTTTTCACGAGCAGATAGTCGGTATCGAATGTCGATACGGCGAAAATGCCGATGCCGTTGGCTGACAGCGGCTCGATGACCGATAGAAGAACGCCCGTCTCATCGAAGGCAAACGGGCCTTCCAGCTTGAAGGCCGACCAGCCGCCATCCGTTCGGATGCCCAGGGGCACCCGATCTTCCAGGCAGACAATTGATAGTTCGTCTTCGGTGCGGCTTATGCTGACGAAACCGTCGCCGTCCGCCCAAGCGGGGATCTGGGCGGACGAGGCCAGCTGCGAAATGGCATAACTGCCGGCAAGCGGCTTCAGACGAACGAATTTCCCCATCTAGAATCCCGCGGCCATCGGGCAGCCAGGGTTGCTGCAGGTCGAAGGGTTGCAGGCCGGTTCGGCTGCGAAGGAAGCCTTGGCGGCGCCGAGGCTGGGCGCCATCAGCGCCTTCTCGATCCGCGCGACACCACAGGACGGACAGGCATACTCGGTCTTCTTGGCTTCCCAGTCGGCATTGCCACCGAACCAGTCGTCGAAGTCATGGCCGCAGGCGGCGCAGTGCAGATTGTAGTGGATCATGACGGGGCCGTGGTCTCTCGATTTGGATTGGCGATAGGTCGCCGCGACCGGCTGATCCTGTCAAGCGCAGTTCCCCCTAATTGGCGCTGAGAAGCCGCAGAGCCGCCACAGGTCGGTCTTCGCGCCAGCGCATTCTTGGAGCAGGATCGCCGCCATCGGATGCAACCGTGTCTCGGGGGAGATCAACGTGAAATCTATGCCGCTTGCCGCCGCGCTTCTTGTCGGCGCGTCGTCTTTTGTCTTCGTTGCGGCGGCTACCGCCGCCGACAAGGTTGGCTCCGTGCTGTTGTCGTCGGGCGGCTTGGCCGAGATCGTCCGCAACGTCGATCTTGCGGAAGGGGAAAGCCATCTGGCGCTGGAAATCCCCGCCGACCAGGCCGACGATGTTCTCAAAAGCCTTCTGGTCAGCGATCCCAAGGGGTCGATTGTTTCGGTCACGCTCGATGGTGCCAATGCCGTTGCCGAGGCGTTCAAGCGCCTGCCGCTGAAGCGCGAGGATCTCGCCTCCACCGCCAGTATCGCCGCCGCCTTGACCGGCTATGCCGCGACCATCGACGATGGTGCCGGCCACAAGGCGAGCGGTGTCATTCTTGGCGTCGGCAAGGTGCCGCGCGCCACCGAAGGCCAGCCGATCGAGCTACCGGCGGTGACGCTACGTCAGGAAGATGGCAGTTTCGCTGAAGTGTTGCTCGGCCCCGGCGCCGGCATCACCTTTGCCGACAAGGATTTGCAAGCGCGTCTCGACGCGGCGATCACCGCCGTCCGCACCGCGGCCGACACCAATTTCCGCACCCTCAGCATCGAAACGACGGGCAAGGGCGCCCGGACGGTGCGGCTATCCTATGTGGTGGCGGCACCAGTTTGGAAGGCGGCCTATCGCATCGTGCCGGCCGACGGCGGCAAATACCGCGTGCAGGGTTGGGCGGTGCTAGAGAACGGCAGTGGCGACGACTGGAACGGTGTTGAGCTGACGCTGTCGTCGGCCAATCCGGTGGCCCTCAAGCAGCGGCTCGTCGACATGTACTGGCGCGAAAGGCGCGAGGCACCGCTGCTGCTGCCGGGCGGGGCGATCAATCCGATGATCGATGGTGCGCCGATGGGCGGCGCTATAGAGGGCTCAATGGAGGATATGGCCGATCTTCCAGGCGAGGCGCAGCTAGATGCGAAGGAATTGCGTGCGCAAGCCGCTCCGGCACCTGCCGAGCCATCGCCCGGCCCGGAGGCTATTTCTGTGGAAGGCGATGTTGGGGTCTCCTTCACGCTGCCACAACCGGTGACGCTGAAGGCAGGAACGACGCTGACCGTGCCCATTATTGACGCGGATCTCGATGCCGACCTTGTCTCGCTATGGCGGATGGACAGCAGCCCGACGCCGCAGGCGGCGGTGTTTCTGTCCAACACCACAGGCAAGAGTGTGCCGCCGGGTATCTTCACCGTCTATGGAAAGGACGGCTATCTCGGCGATGCCCAGGTGGCTGGCATACCGCCAGGCGAGAAGCGTTTCGCCGCTTTTGCAGCCGATCCCAAGACGCGAGTTGCCAGCGATCGGCAGCAGAAGATCACAATCATCGGCCTTTCCGGTCGCGGCGGCACTATGACCGTGCGGCGTTCGATCGTCACTACTACCCTCTATCATCTGACTGCGCCCAAGAATGAGGCGCGCACAGTGATGATTGATTATCCCCGGTTTACCGGGACCGAAGTGATCACCGATGCTGAGGTTGTGTCTGATGAACCAGGTCGGCTTCGTCTCAAGACCAGCGTCCAAGCTGGGGTAAGCAAGAACATTAAGGTGACTGAAACACAGCCTGACTCGTTCGAGATTAGCCTCACAGACACCGATGCGGAATCGTTGCTAATCTACGCCTCAACGAAGGACATCGACCCGGCGATGGCCAGCAAGCTTAAGGAACTCGCCGCCATCAAGACGCGCGTCGCCGACGCTCAGCGTGCCATCGACAAGGCGGAACAGACCGTCAAGCGGCAGTCGGACGAGCAGGAGCGCATCCGTGCCAACCTGGGTGCGTTGCCGGAAACCTCTGACAGTGCCAAGTCCTACATCGCCAAGCTCGCGCGCACCGAAAAGGCGATCGAGGAGGCCGAGGCTACGCGGACCGAGGCGCAGGCGAAGGCCGATCGGGAGCGGACGGCGCTCGATGCGGCGATTGCTGCGTTCTAGCGTTCCAGACCATAGACGGGCTCCCAGCGAAGCCACTTCTCCCGCACCGCCGCGTCAAGATCGACGCCGGCGGCGCGGGCGAACAGCATGAGTTGGCAGAGTACGTCGGCGACTTCCGCGGCCAGCTGGGCCGCTCCGTCGTCTTCATCGCGGCGCGAACGGCCGGTTCGGGTGAGCCAAGCCTGTGTCATCTCGCCCATTTCCTCCTGCACCTTTAGAAGAAACCAGTCTCCGCTCCGGTCGATGGTGTAGGTGGCGGCGTAGGCGGCCGAGATCGCTTCGAGACGGTTCGCGAGGGCGTTAAGAGACGAAATGGACATTGAGATTCTCCCTTCGGATTGTCCCGGAGAGAGGAGCATGCCGTTTGCCTCGACGCTGTCAGTATGACGGCCAAATCTGCTAGGCTGGCTTAGGCTAGAACGGAATCGACCATGGGCGAGCTTCAGGACGGCAAGATCAACCCGCCGCACTACACCGGCCACCGCGAGCGACTGCGCGAGCGCTTCCGTACGGCCGGTGATGAGGCGATCGCCGACTACGAGCTGTTGGAACTCATCCTGTTCCGCTCGATATCCCGTCAGGACGTCAAGCCGCTTGCCAAGCAATTGCTGGCCACGTTCGGCTCGTTCGCCGAGGTGATCGGCGCTTCGGAGGCTCGCCTCAAGACGGTGAAGGGCATTGGCGAGGCGACCATCCTCGACTTCAAGGTGGTGCACGCAGCGTCGCGCCGGATTGCCCGGTCGAGCGTGGTGAAGCGCACGGTCCTGTCGTCCTGGTCGACGGTGATCGATTATTGCCGGACGGCGATGGCCTACGAGGATCGCGAGCAGTTCCGCGTGCTGTTCCTCGACAAGAAGAACCAGATGATCGCCGACGAGGTTCAGCAGACCGGCACCGTCGACCATACGCCGGTCTATCCGCGCGAGGTGGTGAAGAGGGCGCTGGAGCTGGCGGCCACGGCCGTCATTTTGGTCCATAACCATCCGTCGGGCGACCCGACACCGTCGCGGGCCGATGTGACCATGACCAAGCAGGTGATCGATGCGGCCACGCCGCTCGGCATTGCCGTGCACGATCACATCATCATCGGTCGCGATGGCCATGCCAGCCTGAAGGGCCTTCAACTCATCTGAGACCGCGGTCCCGTGACGCGGGCTGGAATCCGGTGGCAATCAGGATAGACCGGCCGCGATCCGACAACAGAAAACCCAGTAGTCGCCGCGGGCCTTCGCCAGCGCCGGCAGCGAGCGCCACTCCGTAGTCGATTGCCGGGGCCAGGGCCGGGGGGACGGCGACGATGCTGAAGGCCGGATCGTCGGCGGACAGACGGGCGTTCGACCAGTAGCTGACCATCAGGTCGACCAATCCTTCCGTGACGGCCCATCCCGATCCCCGGTTCGGCGGCAGCGGGGGCGTGTTACGGCCGCCGACCAGTTGCCGGGCGCGTTGCTTGAGGCCAAGACCCGGCCGCTCTGCCTCGACGCGGTCGAGCATCTCGAAGGCGTAATCGCCGGCCGGATCGTCTCCCGGCGTGGAGGTGCCGATCCTGAGCGAAGGGTTGGCAAGGACCGATAGGAAGTTTGCCTCGGTCAGGCCCAGCTCGGCCCGCGCTATAACGCAGAGCCGATTATGGGCAAAGCAGGTTGGCGCCTCAGCAACCCCTGTCGCCGCAAGCCTGTGGGGATGGGCCATGTTGGCCGAAGCAAACAGGTCGAACGGCTCACCGGCTTCGATGCGTTCCCGCAATAGCCCGGCCGGCCCTAGTGACAGCGAGGCGGCGAGGCCGGTTTCGTCGTTAAAAGCTTCGATGATCGCCGGGAGGGCGTGGCGCAGGCTGCCGGCGGCGAAAACCCGAATGGGCGAAAACGGCTCAGTCATGGACACCTCCGTCGTCACGAGAACGATAAAGCGGCACGAAGGCGCTGCGCCGCGCTCCGCCGCGACCGAGCGGCACGGCGACGACCGGCAGGCCATAGAGCGCCTTCAGATTGGCCTCCGTCAGCACATCGCCAATCGGCCCAAACAGGGTATCGCCCTCCAGCATGATGAGGGCGTTGTCGGCGACGGTTATGGCGTGGTTCGGCTGATGCGTGGTGAAGGCGATGGCGATGCGGTGCCGGTCGGCCAACTCGCTGAGTAGCGTCAGCACAGCATCCTGATTTTTGAGGTCGAGCGCGGAGGCCGGCTCGTCGAGCAGCAGAACGGCGTTGTCGCCGGCCAGGGCGCGGGCGATCAGCACCAGCTGGCGCTCGCCGCCGGAGAGGGCGTCGATGCCGCGCCCGGCGAAATCGGCCATGCCGGTGGCGTCCAGCGCCGCCATCGCCTTTTCGACGTCGTCCTTGCCGGGCATGCGGAACAGCGCGATGTGGCGGGCGCGGCCCATCAGCACCACGTCGAGCACGGTGTAGGGAAACGAGCCGAAATAGGCCTGCGGCACGAAGCCTGTGCGGGGATTGAGGTCGAGCCGGCGGGCGGTGGTCGGCGTCAGCAGGCCGGCCAATACGCGGAGCAGGGTGGATTTTCCCCGGCCGTTGGGGCCGAGCACGGCGGTGATTTCGCCGGCGCGCAGCGACAGGTCGAGGTTGCGAAACTGCCAGCGCTTGCCGTCATAGGATTGGCTCGCCGCCTCGATGGTGAGGAGGGCACCGTCATCCATCATGACCACCCCTTTCGGTTTTGCGCAGGAGAATGGCGAAGACCGGGGCGCCGATCAGCGCCGTCAGGATGCCCAAGGGGATTTCCGTCGCCGTGACGGTGCGCGCCACCGTATCGATGATCAGCAGAAACAAGGCGCCGATGAGGAACGAGGCCGGCAACAGGCTCCGATGGTCGGGTCCCACCAGAATACGCGCCATGTGGGGCACCACCAAGCCGATCCAGCCGATGATGCCGCTGACCGCCACCTGGCCCGCCACCACCACCGTCACCAGGAGGAGCACGAACCAGCGCAGGTGCTCGACCTTGACACCAAGCGCGCGCGCCTCCTCGTCGCCGAGCGACAGGATGTTGATCCGCCAGCGCAAGGCCAGCAGCAGCCCGCAGGCGATCAGCATCGGGGCGGCGACCAGGGTGAGCTTGTCCCAGTCCGCCGTGGCAAAGCTGCCCATCAGCCAGAAGACAATGGTCGGCAAAGTGTCCTCGCTGTCGGCGACATATTGCACGAGGCTGACCAGCGCCGTGAAGAAGCCGTTGATCACCACACCGGCCAGCACCAGGGCCAGAATGTTGCGGCGGGCGATGACGTCGTTGAGGGCGTAGACGAGAACGATCGCCGCGACGCCGCAGGCGAAAGCCGAGCCGAGCAGGCCGATGTGCGTGGCACCGAACAGGATGGCCACCGTGCCGCCAAAGGCGGCGCCAGACGACACACCGATGACCTGGGGGCCGATCAGCGGATTGCGGAACACACCCTGCAATGTCGCACCGGCCAGCGACAGGCTGGCGCCCGACAAGAGAGCCAGAAGAATGCGCGGCAGGCGAATGGTGAAAATGACATTCGCCTCGGTGGCGCTCACCGGCGTGGCCGGCGAGATGATCGGCGCGAACATGATGTCGACGACGCGGGCGAGCGGAATGCCGTATCGGCCGACACCGAGCGCGGCCACCGCGGCCAGCACCACCAGCAGGACGAGTCCCGTGGTGGTGAGATGCGATGGCCGGCCAGAGCCAGTCGAGAGCCTCATTGCGCCGGGGCTATGTAGTCGACGCCATAGAACTGGCGATAGTAGGCGTCGGCTTTGGCCTGCATGTCGATATCGGCGAAGCGTTCGGGATAGAGGGTCTTGGCCATCCAGAGTTCGCCGAGCGCCATGGCCTCCGGCATCGGGTGGCCCCAGGCCTTGGCATATTCCGGCATCAGGTAGACCCGACCATTCTTGACCGCGTCAATGGTCGACCAGGCCGGCGTGGTCTTGATGTCCGTGATGACCGTGGGATAACGCTCCTGCACGAAGATGACGGCCGGGTTCCATTTCAGCACGTCTTCCATCGTCACCTGGGTGTAGCCCGTAACGCTGTCGGCGACGTTGTGCGCGCCGGCCCGCTCCATCATCAGGCCGGTGTATTTGCCGCGCCCGTAGGTATAGAGGTCGGGGTTGGCCATGTAGACAGGCACGCGTTGGGCCGGCTCAATGCCGGCAAGCCGCTCGGACACCAGCTTGCGGCTCTGGGTGGCGGCGGTGATCAGGGCTTCGCCCCGGTCCTTATTGTCGAGCACGTTGGCAATCAGCCGCACGCTTTTGGCAAAGCCGGAATCGATTGCCGCCGGTTCGTCCTTGACCGTCGGGTTCAGCTTCACCGCTTCCTCGGGCGGGACGTCGATCATCGAGATGGCGATGACGGGCAGACCCGCACTTTCGATCTGCTTGATCATGTCGGCGGGCGCATAGCTGGTGACGAACACCACGTCGGGCTTGAGGCTCAGCAGGTCCTCGATATTCACCTTGGTGAGATCGCCGGGCGTCGGCAGCTTGGGCAGGGCAGGGGCCAGGCGAACGAAATTGGCGCCGAGCTGCTTCTTCCAGCTCTCCAGAACCCCGACCACCTTATCCATTTCGCCGAGCTGAACGGCGATGTTGAGGGTCTGATGCTGCAAGATCACCACACGGTGGACCGTGTCAGGGACGTGAACGGTACGGCCGATTTGGTCAGTGACCACGTTATCGGCCCAGGCCGATGATGAAAGGAAGAGGCTACCCATGATGAGAGCGGCGCTCATCAGTGGCTTGAAGCGGCCTGCGATATGCATTGGATTTTCCTTGGAGCGGACTGCGGTCCGATCTTCCAAGCACAAATCGTTGCGTTATTCCATAGTGTATATAACGCTTTTGGTAGGGTCTCAGCTTCGATGCGCCGATCGACAGTGACCGTTCATAAGCCGACTGCCGAGATATGCTTTGGCCCCCGCAGAGTATCTGCGGAGGCCGAAGCTAAGTAGGGCGTAACGTCAGGGTGCCATCGAGCCCGTGTACGCCGGAGCCTGGTCGAGCTGTTCGCGCGTCATATTGAGCACGATCCGGCCGTCGCTTGCCGAAGCTGTATTTGCCTGGGCGGACGAGGTACCGGCGCTGTTCGACGACATGTCGGTGCTGGTCGCGCCGGTCGCCTGGCTCGGTGCCATCTGCAGCGAGCTGAGGCTTACGACCACATTCTTTCCGCCGACGCCGATGACGACAGCGTTTGCGGCGCCGTCGGCGCTTGCAAGCACTTCATTGATCTGGCCGAGGCTGGAGCCGTCGACGCCATAGACGGTCTTGCCCCGAAGATCGGCGACCGTCACAGCGGCGGCGCCGGGGATTGTCACCATCGTTTCGGCGCTGGCCGTACCGGCGGAACCGCTAGTGCTCAGAGCACCGGTGCCGCTACCGTTCGCGTTGGAGTTCGCGCTGGTGTCAGACGACGCTCCGGAGGATGACGTCGGCGCTGAGGTGCCCCCCGTACCTGGCGCACTGGTGCTCAGGCCTGAGCCGTTGGTACTATTGTTATTGCTGGAGGATGAGGTGCCACCGGTGCCGGACGGACTGGTGGTGCCATTGTTGGTCGTGCCATCATTGTTGTTGCTGGACGACGAGGTTCCGCCAGTACCGCTCGGATTGGTAGTGCCCTGGTCACTGGAGGAAGACCCACCGGTACCCGAGCCGCTGGTCTGGGCGAGCGCAGCGAACGGGAAGGTGGCGGTGAGAAGCAGCACGGGAAGAAGACGAGTTTTCATGTTGGTTCCCTTTCTAGGTTTGTTAAGGGCCCCATCAACCCGTGTAGTTCGGGATTGTTCCCGAGTATCTACATAGTTTGATCCGTTTCGGCTCGATATCGTTTCCTTTTCCTGGGCGCGTGTGCGCTATCGAGCGATCCACTTTTGCTTTGTCGTTCCTACAATTTCCCGAGTGGTTGCCAAATAGGCTGAGCGTGTAGCGGACTAACATCCTGTAAAACACAGGATTCGCAACGAAGCCGACTTTAGCTGAAGATCATGTGCTGCCCGTATGCCCAAAGGACTCGGTCGACTTTTGCGACATGGACATGGGGACGAAACAACGCCCCAACGTATTCCGAGGTGTCGAAATGAAAAAGGCCCCGCGATAATTTGCGGGGCCGATTTCCGGTCGATTATGCCTTACTTGTTCTGTTCGCCGCGTACGCCTTTGAAGGCCGGCGCTTTTTCAAGCTGATCGCGCGTCACGTTGAGGATGATGCGGTCCGGAAGGCCGTCTTTACCGATCTTGGCGCCGTTATTGTTGGCAGCCATATTGGTGGCGGACTGGTCGGGTGTCGTTGCAGCAGTGCCGGCTGCTCCCGTGCCGGTGGCACCGCTGGTGCCCATTCCGGCGGTACCGGTCGCATCCATTCCGGTGGTGCCGGTCGCTCCGGTAGCGCCCGTCGCTCCGGTGGTATTGGGCAGAGCCTTGGACGCGGCGTCTGCCTGTGCCTGCGTGTCGCCCGGTCCAAGCTCAAGGGCGCTCATATTGACCGCCACGTCCTTTTCGCCAATGCCCAGGAAGCCGCCGACGCCGATGATCACGGCGTTGATACTGCCGTCCTGGCTGACGAGAACGTCGTTGATTTCGCCAATGTTGGCGCCATCAGACGCGTAGACCGTCTTCCCCTGCAGATCGCTGACGCGCCAGGCGCCGGTCTCAGGCAGCGTGACGAAGGTCTCGCCGGAGGCGGATGCCGTCTGCGTGGAGGGCATGGTGTTGTTATTCATCGCAGAGCCGCTATCCGTCGAGGCGCCACTGCCCATCTTGGAATTGCTGCCGTCGGCAGGAGCCGGGGTCACGCTAGGCGTGGCCTGCTGTGCGGAGGTCGCTCCGCCAGGGCTCGTCGTCGCATTCTGCGCAGCGGCGGCGAGAGGGAACGCAGCGGTGAGGAGCAGTACCGAAAGAATATGTGTTTTCATAATCGGCTTCCTTCCCAGATTGATTGTGGGAACTGGTAACCCTCAAGATTCATAAAGGTTCCAGGCATTATCGATCTGGGTCGCATTGCCCATTCTATGGGCAAATGCCTCCCCGGTTTGCTCCATGATGTTTCTTGCCCTTCCTGTCGGTTTGCCGCTTAATTCATCAATGGCAGCGATGCCGAGGAAACGGCGGAGGAACGGGATTGCCGGCTTTCGACGAGATGCACGGGTTCGGGCAGGGTGTCCGCCCCGCCTATAGAACCATCCAGGCCTGGCTCGACAGTTCCGACCCAGAAAATCTCAAACGCCTTCAAAAAGAAGCAGAGTTTCTGTTTCGGAGGATCGGAATCACCTTTGCCGTTTATGGCGATGCGGAAGCCGAGGAGCGCATAATCCCCTTCGATATCGTGCCGCGCGTGCTGACCGGCAGCGAATGGGCGACCCTTTCGAGAGGGCTGACGCAGCGCGTGACGGCGCTCAACCGCTTCCTCGCCGACGTCTATGGAGCCGGCGACATCGTTCGGGCTGGCATCGTGCCGGCCGATCTCGTCTATCAGAACCCCGCTTTCCGTCCGGAAATGGTCGGCCTCAAACTGCCGCACGATGTCTATGTGCAGATCGCCGGCATCGACATCATTCGCACCGACGACAAGGACTTCTACGTCCTCGAAGACAACGCCCGCACGCCGTCCGGCGTCTCCTACATGCTGGAGAACCGCGACGTGCAGATGCGTCTTTGCCCGGATCTGTTCGCCGAAACGCGTATCCAGCCGGTCGATAACTATCCCGACGAACTCCTGGCCTCGCTGCGCTCGCTGGCGCCGATCTCCGCGCCGGCCGAGCCGACCGTCGTACTGATGACGCCGGGGCCGCTCAATTCGGCCTATTACGAGCATTCCTTCCTGGCCGACAAGCTCGGTGTGGAGTTGGTGGAGGGACGTGACCTCTATGTGCTCGATCAGGTGGTCTACATGCGTACGACGCGCGGGCCGAAGCGTGTCGACGTCATCTATCGCCGGATCGACGACGACTTCCTCGATCCCATGGTTTTCCGGCCGGATTCGGTGCTCGGCATCCCAGGCCTCATCTCGGCCTACCGTGCTGGCAATGTGACGCTCGCCAATGCCGTTGGCACGGGTGTCGCCGACGACAAGGCCATCTACACCTATATGCCGGAGATCGTCCGCTTCTATCTAGGCGAGGAGCCGATCCTGAAGAACGTGCCGACCTGGCGCTGTCGCGAGCCAGACAGTCTCCGCTATGTGCTCGACCATCTGCCGGAACTGGTGGTCAAGGAAGTACAGGGCTCGGGCGGCTATGGCATGTTGGTCGGCCCGAAGTCGACCAAGGAGCAGATCGAAACTTTCCGCGCCCGGCTTGTCGCCGATCCCGACGGCTTCATCGCCCAGCCAACGCTGGCGCTTTCCACTTCGCCGACCTTCGTTGGCGAAGGCATTGCTCCGCGCCATATCGACCTGCGTCCCTTCGTGCTGACTGGCGCCGACAAGGTGCGCATCGTGCCCGGAGGACTCACCCGTGTGGCACTGAAGGACGGATCGCTGGTGGTCAACTCCAGCCAGGGTGGCGGCACCAAGGACACCTGGATCATCGAAGATCCGGCGGATAGCGCACCTCCATCGGCCGGCCTCTCCCAGTCGCAATCTCAGGCGGGGGGCTGACATCATGCTGAGCCGCCACGCCGACAGCCTCTACTGGCTCGCCCGCTACGTCGAGCGCGCCGAAAACACCGCCCGGCTGATCGAGGCCGCCACCCGCCTTTCCGCCACGCCTATCATTGCCGACGGCGGCCGCAACGAATGGGAGATGGCCGTCGACGGCACCGGTACGCTCGACCGCTTTCACGAGCAGCATGATGAGGCGACACAGCGCACTGTCGTTGATTACCTCGCCTTCTCGTCGGCCAATCCCTCGTCGATCCGCAGCTGTCTCGATATCGCCCGCGCCAACGCCCGCTCGGTCAGAACGGCGCTGACCATGGACATGTGGGAGACCATCAACTCTGGCTGGATGGAGACGCGAGGCGTCAACAGTCCCAACCTGACGCGGCAGGAACTGTCGGACTTCCTGTCGCGGGTGAAGGAACTATCGCTGCGTTTCGACGGTTCGGCCTACCGGACGATGCTGAGGAACGACGCCTATTATTTTCTGCGTCTTGGCACCCTCATCGAGCGCGCCGATTTCACCGCCCGCGTGCTGGCACTGAAGGCGGACGTGCTCGATCCCACCAGACCGTCGCTCGGCGGCAGTGCCGACTATTTCCAATGGTCGTGGATCTTGCGCTCGGTATCGGCGCTGACCTCCTATCATTGGGTCTACCGCGACAACCTGAAGCCCAATCTGGTCGCCGAATTCCTCATCCTCAAGGCCGAAATGCCGCGCTCGTTGGTGTCCTGCTACGAGAACATCATGATCAATCTCGACAGCCTGTCGCGCGACTATGGCCGGCAAGGGGCGAGCCAGCGCAAGGCGCGCATGCTGCTGAGCCAATTGCAGGACACAACGCTGTCCGGCCTGTTCGCCATCGGCCTCAAGGAATTCCTTGAGCGCTTCATCCTCGACAACGCCAGTCTCGGCGACACCATCGCCGAGCAATACCTGGGGTAAGCCGATGCGGTTGCGCATCCGTCATGACATCGTCGTCCGCTACGACGAGCCGGTCACGCTGGCCAGCCGGTCGCTGCACCTTTGTCCGCGCACCTTCGATGGACAGTATGTGCGGGCCTGGCATCTCGACATCACCGGCGACTGCCGCCAGGGGCGCTCGTCTGATGCCTTCGGCAATGTCGTCCACGACTGTGCCATCGAGGGGCCGCTCGACGAGGTGGCCATCGCCGCCGAGGGCGAGGTGGAGGTGGACGATACCACCGGCGTATTGCAGGGCGCGCCGCTTGACCGCATTCCGCCGGCCGTCTTCCTGCGCGAGACGCGCGTCACCCTGCGCACGCCAGCCATCATGTCGTTCGCGGAGAAGGCGAAAGCGCAGTCCGACGGTACGCCGCTCGATCTCTGTCACACGCTAATGAGCCTCATCCATCTGGAGGTCGAGGCGCTTGCCGCCGCCCCGGCCGAACTCAGCGGCGTGCGCGAGGTTGCCGCCGAGGAGGTGCTCGCCGAGGCGCGCGGGACGCCTGTTGATCTCGCCCACCTGTTCATCGCCACGGCGCGCGGCCTGTCGCTGCCCGCCCGCTTCGTCTCCGGCTATCTCTGGCAGGAAGAGGAGACGGCCACCGGCGCGCTCGCCGCCTGGGCGGAGGCGCTGATCCCCGGCCTCGGCTGGGTGGGCTTCGATGCAGGAAACGACACCTGTCCGACCGACGCCTACGTGCGCGTCGCCTCGGCGCTGGACCAGTCCGGCGCCGCCTGGGTGCGCGCCGCCGATCGTGGCGGTGTTCCCGCGCTGGTGACGGTGACGGCTGCGGCCGATCGACTCTGAGAAGCAGCTCGAGATCCTCTTCCGGTCTTTTCGGAATGAAAGTGCAGGCTCCCTAAAGTTATCTAGGTCCCGATTCCTGCAATTATTGCGCGCACCCATCCGCAGAGCTAAATAGACTCGGAATGTTGCCCTTTCGGCTTTCGGGAGGGCGCCGACGGGGTTGTCGCATGTTCCGTATGGGTGTGATCGTCGCCGTTCTTGCGAGCTTGGCAACAGGCGGCGTTGCCTCGGCTCAGCCCCGCGATGAATTCAACGAGCTTTCTGCCAGTACACCTTGGCAAGTAGTCGATGGTGTAGAAACGCGAGAGTTTACGCTTAAGGGGAAAGTTATCGTTCAACAAGAACGAATCGGTGGGAAAGTTAGCACCATGACGGAGGATAGGAGTGGTCGTGGTGCGGTAATGTGTGTGCTGGAAACTTATGTTATGCTTCTCGCCGCAAATGAAGTCTGTCAAATTAATGACGACGAAACGCGCTCATCGTTGATGTCGGCCATAAGCCGAATTGGCGAGTTTGCCGAGCGAAACTCGATCGAACCCATTACTCGGCGGGAGATCGTTAGTCGGGCCGAAAGCGCCGGAGAGCAAGCCCTCGAGGCGGCTACCGCCGATAGTCATCTTGCGCAACTCAAGCAACAGTGTACCGGACCGCAAGGCTTCGGAGAGGCTTTCTTGCAGCTTAGGAAAATGGGCGTAAGCAAGCTTTTTAAGGAGCAGGTGGATGATCTTCTTTCGGTGGAACGGCCGGCGGTGATGGGGCCTTGTCGTTGAACTTAAGTAAAGACAACTCATAACAGCGAAGGCCGGGATCCCCTTGGGGATGCCCGGCCTTGCTATGCTGACGACGGAGGAAATCGTCAGTAGATGCGTTTACCATCTGCGCTGAACAGCAGCGCGCCAGACGACGGGAAGCGGGCGATCATTGTGTCGCCCATGGCAATGTTCGACCGGCTCTGGCTGGCGATGGTGACGAGATCGGAGGCTGTCGAGCGGGCGTAGATCAGCGTTTCCGAGCCGAGATGCTCCAGCATGTCGACGGTGACAGGCAGGGCGGCATCGCCTGTTTCGGTGAACTGCGAGGGACGGATGCCGAGCGTGACCGGCGAACCGGCGGCCGGCAGCTCGCCCTTCAGCGCCACGGGCACCACGGCGCCGCCGAAATCGGGCAGGCGAATGTCGGCACGGCCGGCGCTGCCGCCTTCGACCACGCCCTTCAGGAAGTTCATCTTCGGCGAGCCGATGAAGCCGGCGACGAACAGGTTGGCCGGATTGTCGTAGAGTTCGAGTGGCGCGCCGACCTGTTCGACGACGCCGGACCGCAGGACGACGATCTTGTCGGCCAGCGTCATCGCTTCCACCTGATCGTGCGTCACGTAGATGATGGTGGCGCCGAGATCGCGGTGCAGCTTGGCGATCTCGATGCGCATGTGAACGCGCAGCTCGGCATCGAGGTTGGAAAGCGGCTCGTCGAACAGGAATACCTTGGGATGGCGGACGATGGCTCTACCGATGGCGACGCGCTGGCGCTGACCACCGGAGAGTGCCTTCGGCTTGCGGTCCATCAAGGGTTCGAGTTCCAGGATACGCGCGGCTTCGTCGACCTGCTTGCGGATTTCCGCCTTGGGCAGACCGGCGAAGCGAAGCGCAAAGCCCATATTTTCGCGCACCGTCATGTGCGGATAGAGGGCATAGGACTGGAACACCATGGCGATTCCGCGCTGCGACGGATCCACCTCGTTCATCCGGTCGCCACCGATGGCCAGATCGCCGGCGGTGATGGTCTCCAGGCCGGCGATCATGCGCAGCAGCGTCGACTTGCCGCAGCCCGACGGACCGACGAAGACCACGAACTCGCCCGACTTGATGTCGAGATCGACGCCCTTGATGATCTCGACCGCACCGAAGGACTTCCTCACGTCCCTGAGGGTAACATCGCTCATGATGTGCTTTCCGCTTCGATCGGTTGCGCCGTTCAGCCGGCCTTGAGGGTGAGGGTGGTCTCGCCTAGGCGATGGCAGGCGACCTTGACGATCACGTTGCCGGCGCCGCCGGTGGTCTCAACCCAGAAGCCGATGGCGCCGCCTTTCAGCACCACTTCCGACGGGCCGAGCAGCTTTGCTGGTCCGCTGACTGTGATGTGCACGGCCTCGTCGAGGAAGGGCAGGAGATTGCCGAGCTGGTCGAGGGCACGGACGATCACGCGCGCCGAGTCCTTGGGTTCGGCCGACAGGTCCGTCCAGTCGGGCTTGACCTCCAGCGTGGTCGGCAGTGGATCGCAGGCGAACTTGATGGTCTTGACCGGCTTGCCGCCGACATAGCCGGTGACCGTTGCCTCTTCCCACTTCATACCCCAGAGGCCGAGCTCCTCGGCCGAGAAGGCGCGATGGTCGATGACAACAGGCGCATGCGGCAGGTGCGGATAGGCTTCGCGGTCCGGCTTGACGCGCTTGACGATGTCGGGGCCGTATTGCAGCTCGACCTCATCGCAGTTGGTCAGCACGATCAGCGGCAGGATGCCGCCGATATTGCGCTCGCCACGGGCGTAATAGGTGACCGGCTTGAGCACCACTTCGTCCGAAGGATCGCACTGGCTGGTGTAGGCCCAAGCGGCGAACTTCGGCTCGCGCCAGGCGTCCATTACACCGTGATGGCAGAGGCGGTCGCCGGAACCGAAATCCTTGTGGGTGTTATAGTCGAACATGCACCAGCCGGTGGAGCCGGCGATGTTCGGGTCGCCATAGACGGCATTGAGGATGGAGAGATAGCGGGTGACGTGCTCGGCCTGCCGCTGCTCCTGGTCGTAGCGCTTGGTGGGATACATGTGGCCGTTGAACTCGGTCACCATATAGGGGACCGGTTTCTTGAGGCCGGTGGTCTCCGAGATCGGCCGCAGGGCGGTACGGGGACGGTTGGCACCCGGCAGTTCCTCGTTGCCCTGGATGAAGTCGTTCATCGTGTAAACGTCTTCGAGGAACTCGCTGTCGGTGATGTAGCGCACGCCGCCGGTCTGGCGGGTGGAATCGAGCTCATGGGCGAGCTTGTTGGTTGCCGTGTAGAAGTCGTGGAAGTCCTGCGACTCGTTGATGCGTACGCCCCAGATGATGATCGACGGATGGTTCCAGTCGCGCTCGATCATGGCGCGGACATTGTCGATCGACAGCTGCCGCCAGCTTTCATCGCCCACATATTGCCAGCCGGGGATCTCTTCGAACACCAAGAGGCCGAGGCGGTCGCAAGCGTCGAGGAACCAGGGCGACTGCGGGTAGTGCGAGGTGCGGACGACGTTGACCTTGAGTTCCTTCCTCAGGATTTCGGCGTCGCGCTCCTGCGCCCGGCGGCCCATGGCGTAGCCGACATAGGGGAAGGACTGGTGGCGATTGAGCCCGCGCAGCTTCAACGGCTTGCCGTTGAGGCGGAAGCCTTCGGGCGTGAACTGGACGGAACGGAAGCCGAAGTTGACGCACAGCGTATCGTCGCCGCTTTCGTGGACCAGCTCGACGACGGCCTCATAGAGGTTCGGATTGTCGATGTCCCAGAGGGCGATGCCGTCGAGGTCCTTCAGTTCGAGCGTCACGCTGTCGCCACCATAGGACGCATCGGCGCTGCCGACGGTCTTGCCGGCGGCATCTTTCAGCGTCACCGACACTCGGCCCGCCAGCTTCAGTCCGCGCGGGTTGGCGATGTCGACGCGAACCTTCGCCGTCTTCTTGGGCGCGAGCACGTCCGGCGTCTCGATCTTGACGTTGCCGATGTAAACCGGCGCGGTGACCCGCAGCCAGACGTCGCGATAGATGCCGGCGTAGGTGAGGTAGTCGATCTGGCCGCCGAATGGCGGAATGGCCGGGTTTTCCGAGCCGTCGATCTTGACGGTGACGAGGTTGTCACCTTCGACGAGCCGTTCGGTCAGCCGGGCGGTGAAGGGTGTGTAGCCATCGGGATGGGCCACCACCTGTTCGCCGTTGACGTAGACGACGCTGTCGGCCATGGCGCCATCGAACACCAGGGCTACTTCGCGGCCGGCAAACTCCGGTCGCCAGGCGATCACCTTCTGGTAGGTGAACGGCCGCTGGTAGCGGGTCTCGTCGAAGTAATTGTAGGGCAGGTCGACCGCGTTGTGCGGCAGATTGACGGTTTCGCCCTTCCGGAAGTCAGCGGCGAGGTCGGCGGAGAAACCCTCATGGAAGGTCCAGCCGGTGTTGCAGTTGATGGTCTTGCGCATTTTGAACCTGTTACTTGACGGAGCCGAGCATGCCTTCGACGAACTGACGTTGCATGGCGAAGAAGACGAAGAGGGTGGGAATGGTGGCGAGGACCGTGCCGATCATCACGACGCCGTAGTCGGGATAGTAAGCCGAGCCGAGCGAGGAAATGACCAGCGTGATGGTTTTGGTTTCGTTGGACTGCAGCACGATCAGTGGCCACAGATAGCTGTTCCAGGCCGTCATGAAGACGATGATGAAGGCCGCCGCGTAGGTCGAGCGCATCACCGGCATGTAGATCAGGAAGAAAATCTGCCATTCCTTCAGGCCGTCGACCCGGGCGGCATCGCGCAGCTCGTGCGGGAAGGCTTTGGTCGACTGGCGGAAGTAGAAGATGATGAAGGCCGAGGCGACAGTGGGCAGGACCACCGCGATGTGCGTGTTGATGAGGCCGAACTTGCCCATCAGCATGAACAGCGGGATCATCAGCGCCGCGAACGGGATCATCAGGCTCAGGAGCATGAGGGTGTAGAGCTTCTCGCGGAAGCGCGAAGAGAAGATCTCGAAGCCGTAGCCGGCCAGCGACGAGATGAGCAGCGTCAGCACGGTAGCAATGATGGTGATCTTGGCCGAATTCCAGAAGATCAGCGGTGCGTTGACCTGCGTGAAGAAAGTCGTGGCGTTGGCGACCACCGCCTCACCGAAAGTCATCTTGCCCTTGACGATGTCGGACGTCGTGTTGGTGGCGCCGATGACCATCCACAGGAAGGGGAAGATCGAGAGGAAGGCCATAACGGCGAGGAAGATATAGACGACGACGGATGCGATCCGCTGCTTGAAGCCGTAGCTGATCATGCCTTGCGCTCCCGGGCGGCATAGAATTGCAGGAAGGACAGGATCGCCACCAGGAGGACGATAACGTAGGAGACGGTGGCGGCGTAGCCGAGGTTCGGAGCGAACTTGAACGTCAGATTGTAGATGTAGAGCGACAGCGTCAGCGCCGAGTTGCCGGGGCCGGCCGCGCCGCCAGCCGAACCGCCGCCGGTGATGGTCGACACTTCGTCGAACAGCTGGAGGGTGCCGATCGTCGAGGTAACGGTGGTGAACAGGATCACCGGCTTCAGCATGGGCACGGTGAGAGACACGAAGCGGGCCCAGGTCGGCACGCCGTCGATGCGGGCGGCCTCATAGACCGAGCGGTCGATGTTCTGCATGGCCGCCAGATAGAAGATCATGTTGTAGCCGGTCCAGCGCCAGGTGATGGCGATGATGATCATGACGCGGCACCAGAAGGGATCGGTCATCCAGGGAATGCCGACATTGACGATGCCGAGGTTGATCAGCACCGTGTTGACCAGACCGTTGGCGACGAACATCGACTTGAACAGAACGGTATAGGCGACCAGCGAGGTGACGCAGGGCAGGAAGATCGCCGTGCGCAACACGCCACGGAACTTGATATCCGGATTGTTGAGCAGCGCGGCGGTGATCAGCGCCAGCGTCAGCATGACCGGCACCTGTACCAGGAAGAAGATGAACGTGTTGGTCAGCGCCATCAGGAACAGCGGGTCGTTGAACAGCCGGTAGATGTTCTTGAGCCCGGCAAACGACAGGCGCATCCCGAGGCCTGACTGGAACGACATCCAAAGCGAATGCAGGATCGGAAAGACCATGAAGATGGCGATCAGCGCCAGCGCGGGGCCGACGAACAGCCAGCCGTTGACGTCGAAGCGCGGCCGTTTCGGCCTGGTGGAGATTGCTGACATGGGTCACCGTTCCGGCAGAGCGGGGCTCTCGGGCATCTTCTGGAAGGAAGCGCCGATGATTCAGATATTTGCGTAATAGTGCGGTTTGTCCGCGCCCGGCGAACATGTCTCGCCGACCTGCGGCCGCGCCGATGGCCGCGCGCCCGCGGATGGTGGGCGGGCGGCTGAGGCCGCCCGCCGCCCTAATTGTTACTGAACGAGGGTTTTGGCCTGGTCGTCGATCGCCTTGATCACGTCGTCGACCGAGGCGCCCTTGGCGAGGTCGGGCTGGTGGGCGGAAACCACCGAGTCGACTTCGTTGGTGAAGGTGCCGTAGTTGACCGACGGCACCTTGGCCAGCCAGTCCGAGAAGTTCTGCCAGATCGGCTCGCCACCGAAGAAGGCGTCGTTCGACTTGTAGGCCTCGCCGTTGCGGGCGGCGAGCAGCGAACCGACCGCGCCGCGGTCGACCAGGATCTTCTGGTAGAAGTCGATGTTCTTGGCGTAGATCTCGTTGAGGAAGTCGATGGACTCATCCTTGGCCTTGGAACCCGACAGCACGTACCAGCTCGAACCGCCGAGGTTCGAGAAGTGGGTGGCGCCTTCGACACTCAGCTTCGGAAGCGGGGCGACGCCCCATTTGCCGGCCTGATCGGCCTGCGACTTGACGGTGCCGGTGATCCAGACGCCGGTGACGACGGTCGCCACTTCGCCCGAGGTGAAGCTGCCGACCCAATCGGCCCAACCGGCCGCCGGACGGAAAATGTTGTTCACCTGGATCTTCTGGATGACGTCGAGTGCCCCCTTCAGGGCGACGTTGCCTTCGACAGACAGCTTACCGTCCTTATCGAAATACCAGCCACCGGCGGACTGCATCAGCACGCGGACGAGGCCACCGTCGTTGGGGTCGAAGCCCATCATCTTCTTGCCGGTCTTGGCCTCGACGGCCTTGCCGATCTCGACGTACTTGTCCCAGGTGAGGTCCTGCATGTCGGCCGGCGTGTAGCCGGCGGCAGTGATCATGTCCTTGCGGTAGAACAGGCCGGCCACGCCCGAGTCGAAGGGCATGGAGTAGACCTTGCCGTCAAGAGTGGCGAGCTTGACTTTGTAGTCAGCAAAGCCGGAGTAATCGACCTTGTCGCTGAGGGGAGTGAAGGCGTCGGGGAAGGACTGCAGATACTTCTGCGCGCCGTAATCCTCGATGAGGACGATGTCGGGCATGCCATCGGCAACGCCGGAGGCGAGGCCGGTCTGCAACTTCTGCTCAAGGTCGGCCTTGGCGAAGTCGACGACGTTGAGTTTGAAGTCCGGATGGGTCTTGGCGTAGATCTCGCCGGCTTGCTTCATGATCGCGACGTTGAAGTTCGGATCCCAGCACCAGACGGTGACCTCGGCGGCCTGGGCGGCCGTTATGGCGATGAGGCTGGCGCCCGCGAAGGCGAGCGCAACGGTTTTGCGGTTCATGCAGTTTTCCTCCACTCACGTGTCCGAGGCGTCCTCAGCCTCTCAAAGGAACTATCTGATACTCACCCGCCCGACGCAATATATTATTTAGTAAATTTTACCAGCTTTTTGTTGCTGCGTTTTCGGGCCTGGAGGTAAATAGTTTACCTGTCCACCAAGCGGAAGCCAATCGCGCCGCGATGACCAATTAGGATATGTGCGGACCCCGCTTGACCCAACCTTTTCGGCGTGGGGAGAGCCTAGTGGAGCGAATTTGACATTTGAGTCCCGACTGACATAGAGCGCCAGATCAAATGTCAAATTCAAAAGCTCCACTAAAACTAGTAACTTGCTAGTGGTTCTTGTGACCGGGACATTTGCTCCGAGGCTTGTATCAGGCGGATGCAAATGTCTCGGTCGAACCACTAGAGAACTTCATCCGGCCGGCGGCAACTGTCGCGCCAGATGAGCTCGGTGGCGATCGTCACACGCTTGGTGTAGTCGCGGCCATTGAGCTGTTCCATCAGCAGATCGAAGGCGTTCTCGCCGATGCGCTCGGCCGGAATGCGTACGGTGGTGAGCGGCGGTGCCAGGAATTGGGCGGCCGGAATGTCGTTGAAACTTGCCACGGCAATGTCGGCGGGGATGCGCAGACCGCGTTCCTGAATGGCGCGATAGGCGCCAATCGCTACGTTGTCGTTGGAGGCGACGACGATTTCGGGTAGGTCGACTTCGGCCATCAGCTGGCAGGCGAGGCGGTAGCCGCTCTCAAAGCGGAGGTTCTCGGCGAGCAGGTAGTGGGCGGGGTTGAACAGGCCCTTTTTCTCGGTCCACTCCTTGAAGGTCTTGGCGCGTTCCTCATTGGCCGGATAGAGCACATTACCGGAAGGGCGGTCGTCGCCGAGAAAACCGAAACGGCGGTAACCAGCGGCATAGAGGCGATCGAGCAGGCGCGTGATGGCGAAGGAAAGATCGCAAGCGACGATGTCGAACTGGTCGATGTTGGGGGCGAAATCGGCCAGCACCAGGTTGGCGTTGATCTGCCTCACCCAGTCGATCTCGGCATCGGTGTGCATGCCGAGCGCGATGATGCCAGTGGCCCCTTGCAGATCCTCGGCGGCCGGCAGTCCGGTGGAGCGATAGATGATCTGCACTTCGACACGGTTGGCGCGGGCGCGTGCCTCGATGCCCATGCGAACGCCGATGTAATAGGGGTCGGCCAGCTCTTCTTCCGGGCGAAGGAAGTGCACAATACCGATGCGGGCGCCAGCATGGTCGGACGGTGTCGGCAGGCGATGGGGCGGGCGCGGGCGGTTACGCGGCGTCTGGTAATTGAGGGTCTCGGCGGTCTCGATGATCGCCTGCCGCTTCGCCTCGGTGATCGACAGCGTGGTGTCGTAGTTCAAGACGCGCGACACGGTAGCCGAGGAAACTCCGACCGCCTTGGCGATTTCCTTGATCGTGACCATCCGCGCACTCTCTGCCGGTTTGCCCAAACACTGGTCGATCGCTCCAGTCTACGGCGAAACGACCATTCCGGGTAGTAAAGTTTTACTAAATCACCCGAAAGGCGGATGCTGATCGGTCGGCATCAGCCGTGTCACCGCCGGGGAATCCGGCGGAGAAGCGGGTCTCCTGTTACTCACAATTGCCTGTCGGTGTAAAGGCTTGGCTCCGAAAAGGCAGGTGTTGCCGGCGAACGGTTCATTGCCAGGCGACCAGCATGGCGCCGGCGGCGATCAGGACGACGCCGGCGGTTCCCTGCGGCGACAGGCGCTCGCCAAGAAACAGTACGGCAAACACTGCGACGAATACCACCGACAGCTTGTCGACCGGAGCGACACGCGCCGCGTCGCCGAGCTTGAGCGCCCTGAAATAACAGAGCCAGGACGCGCCGGTGGCAAAGCCCGAAAGCACGAGAAACAGCCAGGTGCGGCCGGGTACCGCGGGGATTTGTCCAAAGCCATCGCCGGCGGCAACAACAAGGGCTGCAAGCGCCAGCACGACAGCTGTGCGAATGAGCGTTGCGAGGTCGGAACCGATCGCCTCGACACCAATCTTGGCCAGGATGGCGGTAGCCGCCGCGAAGACGGCCGATAGGAGGGCCCATATCTGCCAGAGGTGAAGGAGGCTTTTCATAATGGCGCGTTCCTTTCAGAGCCTTCCAGGCGGCGTTGCCTTCAGAACGGACAACGCCGGTGATTGCCAAATGGCGATGAAGATTCCAGAGTGCCGGCGCAATCGAGGGCTTCGTCATGCTGACCATCTACGGCGTCTACAAATCGCGCGCGTCGCGCCTCTACTGGCTCGCCGAGGAGCTTGGCTTCGCCTTTCGCAAGGAGCCGGTGATCCAAGCGCGCAAAGTGGCGAACCCGCTGGCCGCCGACGCGCCGGTCAACACCAAGACGCCGTCTTTCCTTGCCGTCAACCCGATGGGGCAGATCCCCACCATCGATGACGACGGCTTGGTGCTGACCGAGTCGCTCGCCATTCTTCTCTATCTCGCCAAGAAGCATGGCGGTCCGCTGGCGCCCAAGGATCTCGCCGAGGAAGGGCGAATGCTGCAATGGCTGTTCTGGGGTGCCACCGCAGTGGAGACGCTCACCATTCTCGTTACCCAGGGCGATGAGCGCGGCGATTGGCAGACCGACGCCGGCAAGGCGAAGCTCGCTTCCATTGGCGAGGGGCTGAAGAGACCGTTCGCCGCCTTCGAGACGCATCTTGCCGGTACCGACTATACTGTCGGCAATCGGTTCACTGTCGTCGATCTGGCGCTTGCCGAAATCGTCCGCTACGGGCAGGGGCATCCGCAGCTCTTCGAAGGCTTCCCCAAGGTGAAGACTTGGCTCGAACGTTGCCAGGCGCGGCCGGGCTTCAAGGCGATGTGGGACAAGCGCAATGCCGAGTGAGGCAGTTGTCGAATGACACCGCTCCTCCGCGCTGCCACAGGCCGCAGCATCCTTGCCACCGGGAACCGACCATGACCATCGCCAACCAAGATTTGCTTGACGGTCTGGTCGCCGCTTCGATCGAGGCCGGTTGTGTCATTCTGGACGTCTATGCCCGGCCGATCGACGTTGCGTTCAAGGCGGACGCCTCGCCGGTGACCGAAGCCGACGGGCTGGCCGAAGCGGTGCTGCTTGCGGCGCTTGAGCATCTCGCCCCCGGCGTGCCGGTGGTTGCCGAGGAAAGCGTCGCGGCTGGGCGCGTGCCGCCCGCGGCGGACAGCTTCTTCCTGGTCGACCCGCTTGATGGCACCAAGGAGTTCATTCATCGCAACGGCGAATTCACCGTCAATGTCGCGCTGATCGAGCACGGCGTGCCGGTGATGGGGGTCGTCTATGCGCCGGCGATAGGGCGGCTGTTCGCCGGTGGGCCGCAAGGCGCTTTCGAGATGGTCGTCGAGGGCGACGCAATCGGTACGCGCCGACCGATCCACGTGCGCGACTTGCCGTCGGAAGGCGTAACGCTGCTCCTGTCGCGCAGTCACGCTACGGCCGCTACCGACGCCTTTCTGCCAGCCGTCGCCGTGGCCAACCGGCAGGTGATCGGCTCGTCGTTGAAGTTCTGCCTGATCGCTGCCGGCGAAGCGGATGTCTATCCGCGCTTCGGTCCCACCATGGAATGGGATACGGCGGCGGGCGATGCCGTGCTGAGGGCTGCCGGCGGCATCGTGATGCTGTCGGACGGCACGCCCTTCCCTTATGGCAAGCGGGACCGCCCTGGCCTTGCTGATTTTGCAAATCCGTCTTTCATTGCCGCATCCGATCGGCGCCTTGTCGCGTTTACCCGTGATCTGGCCTGATTCATTGTTTCGAGGAGATTTGTCGTGAGCCATTCCGAAGCCCAACGCGAGCTTGCCGCCGTTACCGAAGAACTCAAGTCGTGGCTGATGACCGAAGCCTTGCCGATCTGGTGGGCGTTCGGCGTCGATCACGTCAACGGCGGCTTCCACGAAGTGCTGGGCCTCAGATGCGAGATCACGCCGGCGCCGCGCCGGGTGCGCGTCACGGCGCGACAGATCTTCACCTTCGCCCTGGCCGGCCGGCTCGGCTGGACCGGCCCGTGGGAGCGAACCGTGGAGGAGGGGCTCGATTACTTCCTGGAGAAGTGCGTGCTGCCGAACGGCGCCGTGCGCATGGTGACCAATGCCGACGGTTCGCCCAAGGACGATACATTCTCACTCTATGATCAGGCCTTCGCGCTGTTCGCGCTGGCGGCCGCTGCATCGGTGGTGAAGGATCGTTCGGCGGTCGAGGCGGCGGCGGTCAAGCTCCGGACGCTGCTGATGACGGAGTACAAGAACCCGATTGCCGGCTTCGAGGAATCCAATCCCCGCACATTGCCGCTCAAGGCCAACCCGCATATGCACATGTTCGAGGCCTGCCTTGCCTGGGAAGAGGTCGGCGGCGATGCGACCTGGAGCCGGCTTGCCGATGAGATCGCCGAACTCTGTCTCGCCAAGATCATCGATCCCAAGGAAGGCTGGCTGAAGGAGTTCTTCAACGCCGACTGGTCGGTGGTCAGCGGCAAGGAGGGCCACATCTGCGAGCCCGGCCATCAGTTCGAATGGGCTTGGCTGCTCACCCGCTGGGGGACGTCGCGCAAGCGTCCCGACGCCGTTGCGGCGGCGCGCCGCCTCTGTGAGTTGGGCGAGACGCACGGCATCAACGTGCCGCAGCAAGTGGCCATCATGGGCATCCTCGATGACCTCTCGATCCATGACGGCACGGCACGCATGTGGTCGCAGACCGAGCGGATGAAAGGCAACCTGGCGCTGGCCGCTGTTGCTGCCGACGAGGCGGGCCGTGACGATCATTTGCGCAAGGTGGTGACGGCGGCGCGGTCGTTGCAGCGTTATTTCGAGGTCGACACGCCCGGCCTCTGGCGCGACCGCATGAACGCCGACGGTTCGTTCGTGATCGAACCAGCGCCGGCATCGACCTTCTATCACATCATCTGCGCCATCGACGAAGTTGGGAAATATATCTCAACCCACTGACGGGCATTGCTTTTCGGGTGCCTGTTGAGGTTCTGATTCAATGTAAGCCGCCTCGCTGCCGGAATCGCCGGCCGGGGCGGCTTCTTCATGTTGAGAATCCGATTCAACGCTGGTTCCGGGCCGGTTCTGGCGTGAAGAGTCCGGTGAATTGCCTAAGCGTCTGATCTCCGATGCTTGCACCGATGGCAATTGTGAGTTCAAGTGCGAAGGGAGGAAGGCGTAACAATGAGGTAACCATGGGAGGCGTGGCGGACGATCGCCTGTACGGGCAGCCTATGGCAGAGTCGGGGCTCGACACGACGTTCATCGAACGGTCGCTGTTCGATGCACTGATCGACATTGCCGAAACCGATCCCGATCTTCCGGCCATCGAGGATCAGACCCGGCAATCGGTGACTCGTCGGAACCTGTTGCTCGCCGCCTGCGTGCTCGGCCGCCGGCTCGCCTCCGTTACCCGGAAGGGCGATCGGGTCGGGCTGCTGCTGCCCAACGTCAATGGCGCGGCCATCGCCTTCTTCGCGCTTCTCGCCTACGGGCGGACACCGGCATTGCTCAACTTCACGGCCGGCAGCCACGGCCTCGGCGGCGCCATCAAGGTCGGCACCATCCGGACGGTGATCACGTCCAGTGCCTTCGTGAAGACGGCCAAGCTCGAACCGGTGATCGACGATCTCAAGGACAAGGTTCGCATCATCTATCTGGAGGATGTGCGGGCCGGTCTTTCGCTCGTCGACAAGGCCGTCGGTGCCACCTATGCACGTTGGGCTCGGATGCTGCACCGGCCCTATCGCCGAGCGCCGCACGACATCGCAACGGTGCTGTTCACCTCGGGGACCGAAGGGGCGCCCAAGGGGGTTGGGCTGACCGCGACCAACTTCCTGTCCAACGTCGCGCAGATCCTGTCGCTCTACAAATTCCATCCCGAAGATACGATGTTCAACGCGCTGCCGGTGTTCCATTCCTACGGGCTCACCGCCGGCTTGTTCCTTCCCATCTACGGCCGCTTCAAGTCGTTCCTCTATCCGTCACCACTGCACTACAAGATCATCCCCGGTCTTGTGCGCGACAGCGGCTCGACGGTGCTCCTGTCCACCGACACCTTCGCCGCCGGGTGGGCGAGGGCGGCCGAGGATGGCGACTTCAACAAGGTGCGTCTCACCATTCTCGGTGCCGAGCGCGTCAAGGAGCAGACGCGGGCGCTGTGGATGGACCGCTTCGGCGTCGTGCTCAACGAAGGCTATGGGGCGACCGAGTGTGCGCCGGTGCTGTCGGTCAATTACCCCGGCAGCTTCCGTGACGGCACGGTAGGGCGCCTGCTGCCGGGCATCGAAGCGCGGCTCGATCCCGTGCCGGGTCTCGAGATCGGCGGCCGTCTGCATGTGCGGGCGCCCAACATCATGGCCGGCTACTACCTCGCCGACGAGCCGGGTGAACTGAAGCATAACGATCCGAATGGCTGGTATGATACCGGCGACATCGTCTCCATCGACGACGATGGCTTCGTCACGTTGCTCGGCCGCGCCAAACGCTTTGCCAAGATCGGCGGAGAGATGATCTCGCTGGCCGCTGTCGAGGCTTTTGCCGCCGCCATCTGGCCGCACGCGTCGCACGCCGTCGTCGCTATTTCCGATCCGCGCAAGGGGGAGGCGCTGGTGCTGGTGACCGACGCAGGCGATGCCACCGTCGAGGCGCTCGGCGCCTATGCACGCGAGCACGGCGTGCCGGAATTGCAGGTCCCGCGCAAGGTGGTCAAAACCTACGCGCTGCCGGTGCTCGGTACCGGCAAAATGGACCTCGCAGCCATCGAACAAATGGCCCGTTCCTGACTCTATTTCCCCACTTAATGCCGGAAGTGGTTGGCAAGACTCTGCTCTTGGCGGCGGCAGGTTGTGTCGAAAGCGATCGATTCACCGATCGGTAACGCTTCCATGAGACTCTTCATACGCGCCATCAGACCGGACATGCAACCCAAGGTCACCATTCCAGACTGGTTGAAGTTGTTCGAAATTCGGTTGAAGAGTGCGTGAATATTTATAGTTAACAAAGGCTTGATGGCCATTGTTAAACCAAATTCTCAGATTCTGCACAAATTTCCGCTCCGCAATTGCCGTCGCACTTGCGGACTGCCTGAAAACGCCAGCAAATCCAAAAGGATGTTCGGTCATCCTTTGATGTGCTGTGCGGTTCGGAGTGGTTCTTTATCCAGCAGAAAACGGGCCGACAATTGGGCCCAAAGTGGTCAGAAATGCTTTCTTTTCAAACTCTCCCTGCACGGCCGAGGCTTCCTTCTGCGAGAAGATACCCGGTGGTGCTGAACTCTGATTTCCAGGGACGGTCGCAACTTCCGAGAGTCGGATGCGCCGCCGCCTCAGCCAATGAATCAAAACCGAGGCGGCCAATCAAGCCTAAATGGGAGTCATTTCAAGCGGCTGGCGTGGAGGGCTTGCCCAACTTCGAGTCAGGTGTGCTTGAGCTTGTGAATCTGATTCCGACGCCAAGTTGTTGATGGCCGCTTCCGGCTTGCCGCAAGGGTGGAAGGGCTGTCACAACGCCCCTCGACGGGACATTTCTGATGGTGGCACGGCGCCTCGGACAGAGCCGTGATCGTCGCGCAGGAGTGAGGGAAGAAATGGATTGCCTTTCTTCTCTCTGCCGCGCAACAAAAGCATCGCCTTCGGACTTTTCCCCGGAACGCCGTCCGACTATCATGGGCCATGCTTCCTCACGGAGGTGCGGCCAGGTTCCGATGAGGTGGGCCGTTTCTTTTGCGCAAGGATATCCTCGTTGTCCGTTAGCACCCAATCCGTGAGCCGTCCGCTCGACGCCATCGACCCGGTGTGGGCGCGCGTGCGGCGAGAAGCCACAGCCGTCGTCGAGAACGAACCGGCGCTGGGCGGCTTCATGCACCTCACCGTGCTCGACCATGTCCGGCTCGAGGACGCGGTCATTCAGCGGGTGGCCGATCGCCTCGGCAACACCACTGTCCTCTCGGCGATGATCGCTCAGGCGTTCCGTGAGGCGGTGGCCGACGACGCCGACATCGCCGCCGCCTTCCGTTCGGATATCGTCGCCTTCGAGGATCGCGACCCCGCCTGCGACCGGTTCATCGAGCCGCTGCTCTACTTCAAGGGCTATCACGCCATCGAGGCGCATCGGCTCGCGCACTGGCTCTGGAACCATGGCCGGCGCGACTTGGCGCTCTATCTGCAGAGCCGGTCGTCGGAGGTGTTCCAGGTCGATATCAATCCCGGCGCGCGGCTTGGGCGAGGGCTGTTCTTCGACCATGCCACGGGCATCGTCATCGGCGAAACCGCTGTGGTGGAAGACGACGTATCGCTGTTGCAGAACGTCACGCTGGGCGGTACCGGCAAGGAGACCGGAGACCGCCATCCCAAGATCCGCCACGGCGTGATGATTGGCGCCGGATCGAAGATCCTCGGCAACATCGAAGTGGGCTGCTGCTCGCGCGTCGCGGCCGGCTCGGTGGTGCTGAAGCCGGTGCCGCGTGGCACGACGGTGGCCGGCGTGCCGGCACGGGTGATCGGGGAGGCCGGCTGCGCCGATCCCTCCCATTCCATGGACCAGCGCCTGCTGGATGGTGTGGAAGGCTGAGAAAGACCGGGGCACCATGCAACCGGGCCGCCGTTCAAGGGTTTCCTTGATAGCCCGTCCGTGCCAGAACACGCCCCAGAACACGCTAACGTCGGCGACTCGTCGCCGTCCGGTTTGCCGCTCTCGTCGCGAGCGAAAGCCGGCATTCAGACTGGAGAGCTAACTTGACCAAAGACGATATCGCCCGCATCGAGAAATTCCTGCGCAAGACGCTGCAGTCGCCGACCATCAGCGTGCGGGTGCGGCCGCGCAAGACGGACTCGGCCGAGGTCTACGTTGGCGAGGAGTTCATCGGCGTCGTCTACGAGGATGATGAGGACGACGACAAGTCGTTCAATTTCCAGATGGCGATCCTCGGCGAGGATCTGGCTGGCTGAGGTCATTGATCCAAGCGCCACGCGTTGGACAAATTGAAAAGGTCGGTTCGCCTCGAGGCGAGCCGGCCTTTTCGCGACTCCAGCACATGCTTTAGCGCTGGCGATATCGCAGCAGCTCGTTCAGCGCCGCCAGCGCGACGGATTTTGGGTCCGGCACGGTGGGCCGCAACTTGCGCTCAGGACTGCGTCAGGCGGTCACGCCGAAGGAAAGGAGCAGCACGCGCACGCCGCTCTTGATGCCGTCCCAGTTGGCAAGCATGCCTTTGCGGAAGCGGATCTGCACCGAGAGATCATTGCCGGCATGGATCTCGGTCAGACAGGAGGCAGGGTACTCGCTGTCATCAGGCGCAGTGCAGTGGGTGGTGAAGGGGGTGGTCGAGCCTGCCTCGAAGAACACTTCCTCACCGCTGAGGCCCGACTCCTCGGACATGCGGTGGCCGACAAGGCCAGCCGGCGCCGGTATGGTCCCCTCTTCGAAGAAGTGCTGGTAGACGTTGATCAGCCGGCCGACGCTGTCGGTCGGCGTGTCGCGCGTGCGGATCGTCAGATAGACGACCGGCGCGTCGGCGCCGATATCCAGGAAATCTTTGCGGAAGGCGCGGGTGTAACCGGCCATCTCCGGAAAGTGGACGGCAAGATCGATACGGTCGTGCGGGCCGACGTTCCGCTGGTCGGCAAAGCGGAACATGTTGGCGGGGATCACCAGCCGCTGCTGGCCAATGAACAGGGCAATCGGAGCGGGGTCGGTCGAGCGGCCGTCGCGGCTGTCGAAATTGCCCGAGAGGTTGATGAGGATACTCACCAGCATCACGCCGCCGGCCAGAAGGAAGGTGGTGAGCACGACGCGCAGGAACCATGCTGCCGCACTGGTGCGGCGGCGAGCCGGACGTCGGACCGGGCGGAGCAGGCTTTCGTCCGAATATGCCGCGTAGTGGGTCACGACCGCCTCCCGAATTGGGACAGGAATCCGGACTGCCGTTTCTCGGCCGTCCCAAGACTCCGCCGAACCCCGCCTATTCAGCGGCTGAAGCCGGTCCGCACCGTCGCGGCCCGCGCCTTGCCACGTCTGAGACGGGACTATCCTTATTGTTTCATTTCGGATCAGGGTTAAGGCGGGGTTAACAGCAATGAATATCGAGATTCTGATTACATGTTTTTCGATCGCTCTTGGCTTTGTCCTGGCAGGCCTCCTGTCGTCGCTTTATCAGCTGGTGACGTCGAAGCCGGCTCGTTTTGAGATGCAGGCCGAGACGATTATTGTCGGTATTGCGCAGATTTTCCTGATCATGTTCGCGGGACCGGCCATTTTGATGCGCAACGCCATCCGCGGCCGACGGATCGAACACCGCAATCTTGGCTGGCTGGTAGCCTCGACGGCGATCGCCGGTGCCTGGAGCCTTTGCTCGGGCGTGATGTTGCTGCCCTTCTTCATTGTGGTCGCCCAATCGATCGGTTGATCCATCCCATTTGGACTTTGGCCGACAATATCCGACGGTAACGTTGCCGAAGAAAGACTTCTGAAACGGTTCGCACCTAGAGTTGCTCTTCGTACTTGTGGGGCGGAGCGTGCGGAGATGTCGCGGTTCGGCTGGAGAGAGGCAGTAGGGAAGACGGTGCACTGCCGCGAGGCCGCCGTATGAACCTTCTCGCCTTCCTCCGTTTCCGCAAAGCGGACATTCTTCGGAAGGCGGCAAATCTGCTGCCGATCTTCTTTACCGCCATCCTGCTGATCTTTGCGGAAAACTCGGCTCTCGAGGCCTATCGCACCTTCCAGCGCATCGAGGCATCGAACGCCAGCGAGGCCATCCGGGCCGGCCGCGACATCGGTGATCAGGCCAAGCTTGTCGAGATGTCGCGCCGGAAGCTTGGCAATCGGTTGATCCTCGGTTTTTCGGCCGAAGACGCCACCGACATTCGCGACTCGATCAAGCGGCTGCTCAGCACCATCGAACGCGCCCGCCCGTCCTTCATCATGCCTGGCGACGCGGCGTTGATATCCCAGATCGACAGCATTGCCGAACAAGCCTCGGGGCTGAAGGTTGCCTTCGAGAATGTCGGTCCCGATGATACGGCCGTGCTCAACGCGCTGGATGGCGATCTGAGGCGGCTTTCGGAAAAGTTCCGCCTGCTCCAGGAGAACATGGCAGAGCAGGGCACGCGCTATATCGGCATGCAGGGCGAAACGTTGGCGGCAAGCTATTCGGCGATGCTGAAGCTTTCCATCGCCCTGGTCGGCGCCATCGTCTCCATGCTGGCGCTGTTGGTCCTCAACCGCCGCGCCACTTGGCAGGCCAACTACCGTGCCGACCATGACGTCACCACCGGCGTGCTGAACCGCCGGGCCTTCGAGCGGTGGATCGAGGGGATCCATTTCGATCCGCAGGCCTCCAAGGCGGTGATGGTGTTCGATCTCGACAATTTCAAAGACGTCAACGACGAGCTTGGCCATATGGCCGGCGATCACGTTCTGAAGGCCTTTGTCGGCAATCTGGTGGCCTCCTTCGGTCAGGATGCCCTGGTGGTGCGCTGGGGCGGCGATGAGTTCGTTGTTGTCGTGTCCACCGAAGGCTTCGTCGAGGCCGGCGCCGTGACGCTGCTGCGCGCCTCTTTCGCCCGTCTGCAATCGGTCGTGCGGTTCGGCGATACCGACATCGATATTCGCTGCTCCGGTGGTGCCGCCGTCTGGCCGTCCGACAGCCGGGATTTCCACGAGGTGCTGCAGCTTGCCGACCTCGCGCTCTACAAGGCGAAATCGCGCGGCAAATCGCGCCTGCAATTCTACGATACCGACATTCTCAACGAACGACACAAGGTTCTGGCGCTGCGCGAGCGACTGCGGGCAGCACTGCGCGACGGCGAGCTCAGCCTTTACTGGCAGCCGCAGGTCGATGTGGAGCTTGGCTACGTTCCCTCGGCAGAGGCGTTGATCCGCTGGACGGATCGCGAGACGGGCCGGATCGTGCCGCCCAGCGAGTTCATTCCGGCGGCCGAGGCTTCCGACCTCATCATCGAAATCGACAATTTCGTCATCGAGGAAGCCGTGCGTATCGCGGCCAAATGGGCGACCATCTGGCAGTATCCGCCGATTGCCGCCGTCAACGTGTCGGCCATGCATTTCCAGCGGCGCGAATTCGTCGGTCAGGTGCGCGACATCCTGCGCCGCCATAACCTCAGCCCGGACCGACTGGAACTCGAGATCACCGAGGGCGTCATTCTCGGCAACAACACCGAGGTGACGCGCAACCTTAAGGGGCTCGAGGCGCTGGGCGTCCATATCGCCCTCGACGACTTCGGAACAGGCTACTCCAACATCGCCTATCTCTCGCAGCTAAAGCCGGACCGGCTGAAGATCGACCAGACCTTCATCGCCTCGCTGTCGGACAACTGCCAGATGGAGTCGCTGGTGTCGGCCATCATCGGCATCGGCGAGGCGATCAATTGTGAGGTCGTGGCCGAGGGCGTGGAGACGGCCGATCAGCTCGATATGGTGCGGCGCCTCGGTTGCAACCTGGTGCAAGGCTATCACTTCGCCAAGCCGATGCCTGATGAGGATTTCCAGATCTGGCGCGACGCCAACTATCCGGACGCCGTGGCATCGGTGAAGCATCTCCGCCGGCTTGGCGATCGGCTGGCGAGTGTCGCCGGCAGAACCGGGCGATTGCGCGACCGCGAGATACCGTAAGCCGGCAACTCCGTTGCGATCCGGCCCGGGCTTGCCGCTGATCGGGCTTGGTGGCGGTCCATGCGGGCGCTATGTATGCATTGACCGATCCTTCCAAACTCGACCGGAGCACGCCATGGCCGTCTGGCCCACCGAAATCCGTCTTTCCGCCGATAAGCGCTCGCTGGCCGTGTCCTTTGAGGATGGCAAATCCTTTTCCATCCCGGCCGAACTTCTCAGGGTGAATTCGCCCTCGGCTGAGGTTCAGGGACATGCCCCGAGCCAGCGCGTCACAGTGGCCGGCAAGAAGGACGTTGCGATCACCGCGGTCGAACCGGTCGGCTCCTACGCCGTCCGCCTTGTGTTCGACGATGGCCACGATAGCGGCCTTTTTACCTGGACCATTCTTTATGAGACCGGCCGGGACAAAGAGGCGCTGTTCTCTGCCTATGTCGCCGAACTCGCGGCGAAGGGCCTGTCGCGCTGACACGCAGAGCTGCATGAAAAAAAAACGCCGCCGCGGCATGCCGCGACGGCGTTGCATTTTTCAGCTATCCACCGGATCAGTGAATGACCACGACCCGGGTGCCAACGCCGACGCGCTCGTAGAGATCGGCCACATCGTCATTGGTCATGCGGATGCAGCCCGACGACACCGCCTGGCCGATGGTCCACGGCTCAGCCGTGCCATGGATGCGGTAGATGGTCGAGCCAATGTACATGGCGCGCGCACCAAGCGGATTATCGGGGCCGCCGGGCATGAAAGAGGGCAGCTTCGGCTGGCGCTTGCGCATGGCCGGCGGCGGCGTCCAGCCGGGCCACTCGGCCTTGCGGGTGATGTGGTGCTCGCCCTGCCAGGTGAAGCCGGGACGGCCGACGCCGATGCCGTATTTCATCGCCTTGCCGTCGGCGACTACGTAGTAGAGGCGGCGCTCGCCCGTGTTGACGATGATCGTGCCATTGCCGTAGGGGCCGGTATAATCGATCAGTTCCTTCTTGATCGGGCTTTCCATCGTGCGGGTCGAGGGCTTGCGTACGATGGTCTGGAAGCTACTGGACGAAGGGTCCCAGAAGCGAACGGTTTCCTCTTCGGCACGGGCAACGCCCGTGTGGAGCGACGCGGCCATCGTGGCAACCGCCGCAAGGAGAAGCATCTTTCTCATCATCGTGAAAGAACCGGAATCCGATAGGTTTGAGGAGGGTTGCACATATCCAAAGTTCGAATCGGACATCCGTATCGAACTCGTAACTCACTCAAGACGATGCAGAGTGCGCCAACGACGTTCAAGCCTTTCCAGGGCAGAATGCCGGCGTCGATTCCACCTTCCAACCGCTTTGTTGCCACAATGCAACGGTCGCGCTGCGGTTTCCGAGGCGTGTCGCTGCGTCTTATGGCAGCAAGCGTCACACCGTGAGCTGCTGGCCGAGCTCGACCACGCGATTGGAAGGCAGGCGGTAGAAGTCGGTGGCGTTGGCCGCCGTTCGCGTCAGCGAGATGAACAGGCGGTTCTGCCACAGCGGCATGGGCGACTGCGGGCTCGGCTTGAAGGAGCGGCGGTTGAGGAAGAAGGACGTCGCCATGATGTCGAACTTGATGCCCTGTTTGCGGCACTGGGCCAGCGCACGCGGCACGTTCGGCGATTCCATGTAGCCGAAGGTCAACTCGACGAGGACGAAGTCGTCCGACAGCGGCTCGATCTTGACGCGCTGATCATCCGGGTAGCGCGGCGTCGTCACCACATGCACGGTCATGATGATGTTCTTGGCGTGCAGGACGTTGTTGTGCTTGAGGTTGTGGAGAAGGGCGCTCGGCGCGATCTCGGGGTCGGACGTCAGGAATACGGCGGTGCCGTTGACCCGGACGGGATGCGACTTGCCGAGCATCTTGATGAGGTCGGTGAGCTGGATGTTTTCCCGGTGCGACTTCTCGAAGACGAGGTCGCTGCCGCGCACCCAGGTCCACATGCAGGTGGCGACGCAGGCGGCCAGCGTCAGCGGCAGGTAGCCGCCGTCGAATACCTTCAGAAGGTTGGCCGACAGGAAGATGAGCTCCATGGAAAGGAAGGGGGCGACGATGGCGACGGCCACCCAGATCGGCCACTTCCAGACCTTCCAGACCACGATGAAGGCCAGCATGGACGACATCACCATCTCGCCGGTGACCGAGATGCCGTAGGCGGAGGCCAGCGCGCTCGATGAGCGGAAGAACACGACCAGTGCCAGAATGCCGATGAGCAGCATCCAGTTGATGCGCGGCAGGTAGATCTGGCCGGCCTGGGTCTCGGAGGTGTGGCGGCTTTCGATGCGGGGAATGAGGCCGAGCTGCACGGCCTGCTGGGTGAGCGAGAACGCGCCGGTAATGACCGCCTGGCTGGCGATGATGGTGGCGATGGTGGCCAGCAGGATGAAGGGGATGAGCACCGGCTGCGGAACCATCAGGAAGAATGGATTTTCCAGGGCCTGGGGATGGGAGAGCACCAGGGCGCCCTGACCGAGATAGTTGAGGGTCAGTGCCGGGAAGACCAGCGCCAGCCAGGCGAGCTGGATCGGCCGGCGGCCGAAATGGCCCATATCGGCATAGAGCGCTTCGGCACCGGTGACCGCCAGGAATACCGAGCCGATGACAACGAGCGCCAGGAAGCCGTGATCGATCACGAAGCTGATGGCCGAGGTCGGCAGCAGCGCATAGAGAATGGCGGGATCGTCGCTGACATGCATCAGGCCGAGAACGCCGAGACAAAGGAACCAGACAGCCGTGATCGGTCCAAACCAGGCCGCCACCCTTCCGGTGCCAAGACTCTGAATGGCAAACAGAAAGATGAGAATGGCAATGGTCAGCGGCACCACATAGTTCGAGAAGCTGGGGGCGACGACCTTCAGACCCTCGACGGCCGACAGCACCGAGATGGCAGGGGTGATGACGGCGTCGCCAAAGAACATCGAGGCGCCGAGGATACCGATGATCAGCGCGAAGCCGCCGCGCTTGCCGAGCGCGCCGCGCACCAGAGCCACCAGCGACAGCGTGCCGCCTTCGCCCTTGTTGTCCGCATACATCACGAACAGCACGTATTTCAGCGTCACCACCAGGGTGAGCGACCAGATGAGCAGCGATACGACGCCTGTGACCTCGGCGCGGGTAATGCCGTCGGTGGCCGTATGGTGCAAGGCTTCGCGGAACGCGTAGAGCGGGCTGGTACCGATGTCGCCGTAGACGACACCCACCGAGCCAACCGCGAGGCCGAGGAGAGAGCCACCAGCATACTCACCATGGCCGGCTACGTCTGGGGTCGATAGGGAGGCGCCCGAGGCGGCCGTATGGCTGTCTTTTGCTTTGGCGTCGTTCATGTAGAACCGTCGCAGAGATCGGACGTCGGTGACGTCGGCTCGATCCGGCGGCGAGGAAATAGCGGAATGCACGCCATTTCGCAAGCAGGGCCACCGGGCGGGATTTCCAGCAAATCGGGACGTTTTTCGGGGCTGGTCGCGAGGCTCATCCATCGTTCCTTCAGAGGTGGAGCCACCGCTGGCCGGCCACCGTTCCGGCCCTTGCAACGGAACGCGGTGCGGCGATTGAGGTTCCAATTTACCGGGCTATGCTCTAGAAAGCGCGAAACCGCCGCCGGCCGTATTGTCCGTGTCGATCCGGCACCCCTCCGGTCGACAGTCGCCCCGAGTCTTACCATGTCGCTTGTACCACTGTTTCTTGTCGCCGTCGGCGGCGCTCTCGGCTCGGTCTGCCGCTATCTGGTGGGCGTCGGTGCCGGACGACTCCTCGGGGCCGGCTTTCCGTTCGGCACCATTATAGTCAATATCGTCGGCTCCTTCATCATGGGGTTGTTCATTGAGCTCCTGGCTCTGAAATTCGACGGCTCGGAGCCTCTTCGTCTGTTCGTGGCGGTGGGCATCCTTGGCGGCTTCACGACCCTGTCGTCCTTCTCGCTCGACACCATCGTGCTGTTCGAGCGTGGCGCGGTTGCCGCCGCCGCCGTCTATGTCGGTGCCTCGATTGTGCTGTCGCTGGCCGGGCTGGTTGCCGGTCTCCACCTTGTGAGGGCCTTCGCATGACCCATGAAGCACCCGGCGGGCCACGCGTCGAAATGATCGTCGTTGCCAAAGACGAGGCCGGAATGCGCCTCGACCGCTGGTTCAAGGAGCATTTCCCCGGCCTTGGCTTCGGCCGCTTGCAGAAACTGATCCGCTCGGGGCAAGTGCGTGTCGATGGCGGTCGCTGCAAGACCGAACAGCGGCTCGGCGTTGGCCAGACGGTGCGCATACCGCCACTGCAATATGGCGATGCCGCACAGAGTGGCCCATCCTTCTACGACGGGGAGGGCGGCGCGCCGATGGCCCGGCCGAAGCAGGTGGCATCCGCCAACGAGGCCGATTATCTGCGCTCGCTGCTGCTCTACGAGGACGAGCACGTGTTCGTCTTCAACAAGCCGGCCGGCCTTGCCGTGCAGGGCGGTTCGGGCATGACACGCCACATCGACGGCATGCTGGAGGCGCTGCGCGACCGCAAGGGCGTCAAGCCGCGCCTCGTTCATCGCCTCGACCGGGAGACCTCCGGCTGCCTTCTGGTGGCCCGCTCGCGCCTCGCGGCGGCGACGCTGGCTCGTACCTTCCAGACGCGTTCGGCGCGCAAGATCTATTGGGCGCTGGTGTACGGCCAGCCCAAGCCGGCCCAGGGCAAGATCTCGAGCTATCTGAAGCGCGTGGCGGGACCGGACGGCGACATGATGACCGTGGCCAAACATGGCGATACCGACGCCCAGCATGCCGTGACTTACTATTCCATCGTCGAGCATTCGGCCGGCCGCCTGTCGTGGCTGACCATGAAGCCGACCACCGGCCGCACCCATCAGCTGCGCGTCCATTGCCAAGCGATGGGGCATCCGATCATCGGCGATCCCCGTTATTTCGATATCGAGAATTGGCAATTGCCGGGCGGTATCCAGAACCGGCTGCACCTTCTGGCCCGCCGCCTCACCATACCGCATCCGGCTGGCGGCGCGGTGATCGACGTCACCGCTCCCCTGCCGCCACACATGCTGCAATCCTGGAATCTTCTGGGCTTTGAGGTGGCGGACAAGGACGAAGAGAATCCGTCTTTCCCTGAAGATTGATCGCGGACTCTTGTTAATTCCACCTATGGTAGGGGCAGAGCCGAGACGATTCGGATGGCTGCTGACGGAGTGAGGGGCGGACGCGCTTGCGTTCGCCGGGAGGAAGAATGACCGCCAAGCTGGACCGGATGCGCATGATCCCGCTGATCGGCGCCATTCTCGCCATCGGCTTTCTCATCACCAATATGGTCAGCTACTTCATCGCTGTCGACACCATGCGGCAGTCGATCATCGAGACCGAACTGCCCCTGACCGGGTCGAACATCTATTCGGAGATTCAGACCGATCTGGTGCGGCCGATCCTGGTTTCCTCGTTGATGGCCAATGACACCTTCGTGCAGGACTGGCTGCATTCGGGGGAGCTCGATCTGGCGGCGATCACCCGCTATCTGCAGCGGATCCAGCGGCAATACAATGTTTTCACGGCGTTTCTGGTGTCTCGTGACACGCAGGCCTATTACCACTTTCAGGCGCCGCCCCGACATCTCAAGCGCGACGATCCTGCCGACATCTGGTTTTTCCGGGCGATTGACGCGGCGGCGCCTTACGAGGTCAACGTCGATGTCAACAAGCAGCAAGATGACGCGCTGACGGTCTTCATCAACTACCGGGTTCTCGACCATGACGGCAAGATGATCGCCCTTGCCGGCGTCGGCCTCGATTTCCGAACAGTCCGCAACATCGTTTCGCGCTATCGCGAGCAGTTCAACCGCAATATCTATTTCGTCAATGCGCGGGGCGACATCGTCGTGGCGACGGATGACGATACGCCGGTGGGCGCCTCCATTCAAAAATCCGAAGGGCTCGCAGGCATCGCCAGTCAGATCCTCGGAGAGGAGCGCGGCGAGTATTCCTTCAAGCGAGCCGGGCGAACCATCCTCCTGTCGCATCGGCTTATTCCCGATCTCGGCTGGCGCGTCATGGTCGAGCAGGACGAGGCGGCGGCGATGCGGCCGCTGTGGCTTGGTTTCCTGTTCAATCTTGCCATCGGCTTCCTGGTCATCGCCGTATCGCTCGTTCTCGTTTCCATCGCCTTCGGCATCTACAAGAAGCGGATCGGCGAACTGGCCTTCCGCGATGCGCTGACCGGGCTCGTCAATCGACCGGGGTTCGAAGCGGAATACGAGACGCGGCTGTTGAGCCGTCGGGCGTCCTCAGAGCCGCTCAACCTGATTGTTGCCGATCTCGACGGCTTCGGCATTTTCAACGACCGCTTCGGCCGCGCGGCAGGCGATGCGGCGCTTGGCAAGGTCGGCCGGATCATTGCCAGCGTCTCCAGCGGCGCCGGGGTCGCTGCCCGCCTCGATGGCGATACATTCGCCATCCTCAGGGAGGGCAGTTCCGATGCGGCGGCCCGCTTTGCCGACAGCCTGGTCAAAGTGATCGGCGCTGAGACTTTTGGCGACAACGCGTTCGCCCAACTCAGAGCGAGCATCGGCGTGACCGCACTGACTGCCGGCGAAGATCGCGGCGTGGCGATGGAACGGGTCGACCGGGCGCTCCGCAAGGCCAAGGCGGCGGGCGGCGATCGGGTCTGCCTCGCCTGACGACGCATTCCCGCTAGCCAGAACAATCGAGACAGTCCGAGGATCGCCATTCGATGCTGGGTGAAGAAGGCTTGCTTTAATGGAGATGGCGGGCGGGGCGCTGTCGACCATCGCGGCGACGGCTTCCACCTTATGGCTCGCTGCCAGAGATGACGCGCGGCGCGCGACCTCAATTGCGATCGAGGACGTCCACCAGGGGATTCTGCGTCCTGGCGGCGCGACGAAGATGCCGGTGGCATGCTAGAAAAGGCCATGCCTTCGATCCCCTTGCCTTTCGTCGTATCGCTCGTCCTCTGCCTCATCCTGCTGCGGATGATCCGGCATGGCGCGGGGAAGTTCGGACTGTTTCCGCTGCTGGTCGCCGCCTTCGCCGTGCAGGCAGCTCTTTCGGGCCTCAACTGGAACTTCGGCTGGCAGCCGGCGCGGCTGATCCAGCCGGTTCTCGCCGCCCTGCTGCCGGCCATGTCATTCATGGCCTTCGATCGGCTGCGCCACAGCACACCGGCGCCGGCCGTCTGGCTGCATCTGTTGCCGGCGGTCGTCGTGGCGGTGCTGGTCGCCGTCTGGCGGGTGTCGATCGACGCTGTGCTGTTCGTCATCTACCTCGGCTATGGCGTGGCGATGCTCGCCGTGGCGCGGCAGGGGCCGGGGACGCTCTCCGCCGTCCGGTTCAGCGACGAGCGGATGGCCTATCGGGCTCTGGTCGCCCTCGGCGCCGTGCTGGTGTTCACCGCTTTTCTCGATGCGTCGGTATCGGTCGATCTGTTCCTCGGCGAGGGGCGGCAGGCCAAGCTGCTGCTCACCGCCGCCAGTGTGTTGTGGCTCGCTGTGGCCGGTTATGCGGCGACGGTGGCGGGTGACAGCCGCCCCGAGACGGAGGCGTTGTCGGGCGAGGAGGCCGCGCCGTCGCCCCCGCCGCTCCCCGTGGATGAGGACACGCGCGCAGCGGATGCCGCCGTCATCGGCCGCATCGAGGCGCTGATGGCGGAAAAGCAAATCTATCGTGATCCGGACTTGACGCTGGAGCGGCTGGCTCGCCGCGCAGGCATCCCCGCCCGGCAGATTTCCGGGGCGCTCAACCGGGCGCACGGCCGCAACGTGTCGCAGGTGGTCAACGAATATCGGGTGCGCGATGCCCAGCGGCGGCTGACCCAAACCGACGAGCCGGTGACGGTGGTGATGTTGGAATCCGGCTTCGGCACCAAATCCAACTTCAACCGCGAATTCCTGCGGGTAACGGGCATGACGCCCAGCGCCTATCGGCGGGCCAGCACTGCTGACCATCAGGCCTTTGCCGATGTCGTGACGGAGCGAGGCGAGGATTCGGCTACCAGCTGAGAACCATGCTTCCGTAAGCGGCGACCTTGGCGTCGTGGCTGATCAGCCGCAGCGGCTCGGTGACGGCTTGGGCTATCAGCAGTCTGTCGAAGGGGTCGATGTGGAGTGGCGGCAGCTCTTCCACGGCGGCGGCGTGGGCTGCTATTACGGGCAAAGAGAGGAAGCCGGCCTCAGCGAAATAGGCGATGGCATCCTTGGCCGAAAAGGGCGGGGCGCTCGGCTTACCCAAGGTGAACTTGATGCCGATTTCCCAGATGCTCGCCGCGGAGACGTAGATCTCGTTGTCCGCGTCGGCGATCAGGCTCGCGAGGCGATCCGGGATGAGCTCGGGCGAAACCAGCGCCCAGATCGCCACGTGAGTGTCGAGCAGGAGACGCATCAGTCGGTGGCCTTGCCGGCGAACAGTGCGGCGACCGCCTGGTCATCGCTGTTGAAATCGTCGAGCGACATCGCCGGAAAGCGCCCTTTCAAGAGGCCCAACCGCTTGCCGGCAGCTTTCGCCTTGCCGATCGGTACCAGCTTCGCCGCCGGCTTGCCGTTGCGGGCAATGACGATCTCGTCGATCGCGCCGCTTTCCACATCCCCGACCAGCTTCGAGAGGTGCGTCTTGGCGTCGAGCATGTTGACGGTGGACATGGGAGCCTCATTAGCTAATCCTGGCTAATGTACACCGGGTATTCAGAAACTCAAGGGTAGGGTCTGAGACATTGCCGCTCAGTCGCCCTGCTGCGCCATGCTGCAACTGTCCGATACTCATATATGCAGGTTATCTCTAAGTATTCCCTGGGTTCGTGCACTATTGATGCCTGCTTAACTCCAGAAAATCATAGCGAAAACCTCTGATTGACCGCTCTGGTGAGCAGTCATACCGTCCGCCTGCAATCACGATTACGGAGCGCGCGGCCTGCGAGAGCAAAAGGCCGGACCGGCGATCTCATTCATTCACGCGAAGAATTCATGAGGAGGGGCGCCGAACGGCCGCCCGCTCCAACTTGGTCGGTATGCTGCATTGAAATGGGGGACGACATGGATGCGCAGGGGGCAGTCGTAGAGAAGACGAGACTAGGGCGGCTTGCCTACCTCGATCATCTCAAGTGGTTCGTCATCATCCTCGTGGTGCTGATGCACCTCAACGTCACCTATAGCGGCAACGGCCTCTGGTATTACAAGGAACAGGCCAGCTACGGCCCGCTCTCCGGCCTGTTGTTCGGCCTCTATGGCTCGCTCACCCAGGCCTGGTTCATGGGTCTCCTGTTCTTTATCTCGGGCTACCTCGTTCCCGATTCCCTTGAGAGGAAAGGCTCGGCGCCGTTCATCGAAAGCCGGCTGGTCCGGCTTGGCGTCCCCATGCTGGTCTATGTCGCTCTCATCCACCCCCTGACCATATGGATCGCCGGCTTGGCCAATGCCGCCGCGCCGAACATGGCCGAATGGTATGTCCACTACGTCACCTCGCTCGATTTCCTGAGCAGTCTTGGCCCGTTGTGGTTCCTGATGCTGCTGTTGATCCTGTCGGTTGCTTACGCCGTCTGGCATGGCGCGCCGGGCGAGCCGGGGGCGGTGGCGAGCCAGGCGACACCTTTCAGAATCGCGCATCGGTCGGTGGTGGCGGTCGCGTTGATCATCGCCGTGGGCGCCTTCCTGCTGCGCCTGGTACAGCCGGGCGGTGTTCAGCTGTTCAAGGCGGTGCCTGGCAACTTCATGCAAGGCGGCTTCTTCTCTTCCTATGTCGTCATGTTCTTCGCGGGCATCTTCTGCCGGAGGCATCAGGTTCTGGACAGCGTGACCTACAAGTTCGGCATGCGCTGGTTCAGGTGGACGCTGATTCTCGGCATACCCCTGTGGTTCCTGGGTATTCCGGCGAGTGCCATCCTCGCTGAGGCCCATGGCGCCGTGCCCGACATCGGCGCCTTCTTCGGCGGCTTCCGCTGGCAGTCGGCCTTCTATGCGACGTGGGAGGCGTTCTTCTGCGTCGGCATATCGCTGGGGCTGATCGTGCTGTTCCGCGAGAAGTTCAACGGCCAGGGCAAACTGACGGGCTTCCTGACGCAGAACTATTTTGGCGTCTACGTCATCCATCCGCCTGTTATCGTGGCCGGCGCCATCCTGGTGCGGAACGTTCAGGCGCCGGCGCTGTTGAAGATGTATGTGATGGCCGCCATCCTGGTGCCACTCGCTTTCGTCGTCAGCCACGGCCTGCGGCAGGTGCCCTTCATCCGGCGCTATTTCACGTGATCGCCTGTTCGCCTCATCCTGTTCCGCAGCGACAGCCTTCGTCGCCCGCTCCGGCCATTCGGCTGGCTGTGCCGGCGTGTTTCAGCGGGCAGGCGGGCGTGGGGTCACGGATGGCCGCGAACAGTTCGGCGTCGTCGCCAATGTCGGCGTTGGGCGTGGTGAGCAGCTTGTCGCCGTAGAACACCGAGTTGGCGCCGGCCACCAGGCAGAGGATCTGCGCTTCGCGGGTGAGCGCCGAGCGGCCGGCCGACAGGCGCACCGTCGAGCCCGGCAGCACCAGGCGAGCGGTGGCCACCATGCGCACCAGATCCAGTGGATCGACCGGCGGCCGGTCGGCCAGCGGCGTGCCGGCGACCGGCACCAGCGCGTTGATCGGCGCGCTTTCTGGATGCGGGTCCATGCCGGCCAGCACCCGAAGCATCGAGGCGCGGTCGCGCACCGTCTCGCCCATGCCGATGATGCCGCCGCAGCAGAGATCGATGCCGAGCGAGCGCACCAGGGCCAGCGTATCGAGGCGATCCTGATAGGTGCGGGTGGTGACGATCTGGCCGTAGAACTCGGGGCTGGTATCGAGGTTGTGGTTGTAGGCGGTGAGGCCGGCCGCCGCGAGGCGCTCGGCCTGATGCGGCTTCAGCATGCCGAGCGTGACACAGGCCTCCATGCCGAGGGCGCGGACGCCTTTGACCATGGCGATGACGGCGTCGAACTCCTCGCCATCGCGCACCTCGCGCCATGCGGCGCCCATGCAGAAGCGCTCGGCGCCGGCCTTACGGGCGGTTTCGGCGAGAGCGATCACCTTGGTCGGGTCCATCAGCCGATCCTTGGTCAGCGCCACCTCGCGGTGGTGGGCCGACTGCGGGCAATAGGCGCAGTTCTCCGGACAGCCGCCGGTCTTGATGGAGAGGAGGCTGGCCTTCTGCACCTTGTTGGGGTCGTGATGGGCGCGGTGGACCGCGTTGGCGCGGCCGATCAGCTCGAGGAGCGGCAGGTCGTGGAGGGTGGCGATCTCCTCCACCGTCCAGTCGTGCCGGGTGGTTCCGTCGGCGGTGGTCATTCTCCAAGGCCTCTCAGGCGGGCGAGGGCGGACGGCAGCAGCGCGCAACCGGCCGCCACGACGGCGATCTTGATGAGATCGCCGAGGATGAACGGCGCGACACCCAGGGCGATCAGCCTGCCGGCCGGCACGAAGGCGGCGAGCCAGGCGACGCCGAGGGCGTAGATCGGCAGGAGGCCAGCCAGCATCGCAGCGAGCCGCCCGAGCGTGCCCCTGCCGGCCGCCAATCGGCCCACCAGCCAGGAGGCGACGAGATAGCCGGCGAGATAACCGCCGGTGGGGCCGGCCATGTAGGCAAGGCCAATGCCGCGCTCGGGCGAGCCGGAGAACACCGGCAGGCCGGCAGTGCCGGCGGCGAGATAGGCGAGGAAGATCGATACGGCGACGCGCGGGCCGAGGGTGACGGCGAACAGCATAACCGCGAGGGTGTGCAGCGTCATCGGCACTGGCCAGAAGGGAATCTGAACCTTGGCGGCCAGCGTCATCAGCGCAGCGCCACCGACGACGGTGAGCGCCGTCCGAACCGGCTGCGAAAGACGGTGTCCGAGAGGCCATGCGGGGGCATTGCTCATTCTATCTCTCCTTCTGCGAAATTATAGATAATTTTAGTAATCTATCGCTAAAGGAGTCCATAGAAATATGATCTTGGCAAGGGCTAAGCGTGCCCCGTTTGCGAGAATGGACATAAGGGACTGGAAAGGCAGATTATTTCGGCCGCTTCTGACCGATCGTCTGCACGTGCCGGGCTAGTACGGCGGCAGCCATGTCGGCCTGTCCGGTCCGGAGCGCGTCGAGAATGGCGCGATGATCGCGGTCGGTGGGGGCTTCCCACTCGGCCCGCCAGCCGGAGAACAGGAAGCGGGCGCTGGCCGTCTGCAGATCGTCGATCGCTTTGAGTAGGCGCGGCATGCCGCAAGGCGCGAGGATGATGCGGTGGAAGTTGCGGTTGGCCTCTTCCCAGGCGTAGACGTCGGGCGCCCGGTCGCCGGCCCGGTTGGCCTCCTCGGCGGTGTCGAGAATGGCTTTCGTCATATGCGGAAAGGCGTTACGCAGCGCCAGCGCCTCCAGTGACGCGCGCATTTCCGCCACCTCGCGCACTTCCTCTCGCGTGAAGCCGGCCACCCGCACGCCTCGGCGCGGCTCGCTCACCACCAGCCCCTGCGACTCCAACAGGCGGAAGGCCTCGCGCACCGGCACGTGGCTGGCGCCGAATTCTTCGGCCACGTGGTCCTGCCGCAATCGACTGCCGGCTTCGATGGCGCCGGAAATGATGCGGTCGGCCAGCGTCTTGCTGATCCGGGTGGAGATGGTGTCCGATTTGGCCGTGGTCATGAATTATAGATAATTCATGGGAGGGGCGGCGTCGAGAGGATCGTGCAAGGCGGATGGTGTACTGAGTGGGGCATTCGGATGGTGGGGGAGATCATGACCGACATCGAGAAGAGCTTCGGCCGGCAAGCCTTCGGGCTGAACCCGGCTGCCTACCACTCGGCACGGCCGGACTATCCGGATTGGGTCTATGACATGCTCGTCACCCGCTGCGGCCTTCGCCCCGGCACTAAGGTGTTCGAGATCGGCGCCGGCACCGGCACGGCGACGCGGCGGCTCCTGGCTCTCGGCGCCGACCCGCTCGTCGCCATCGAGCCGGATGCGCGGCTGGCCGACTTCCTGGAAGCAAGCCTGCCCGATCAGCCGCTCAAAGTGCTGCGCGCCCCGTTCGAGGAGGCGGCGCTCCCTGAGGTGGCCTTCGACCTCGGCATCTGCGCCGCCGCCTTCCACTGGCTCGACGAGGAGACGGCGCTTCAGAAGGTGGCGCGGCTGCTCAAGCCCGGGGGCTGGTGGGCGGCGATCTGGAACATCTTCGGCGACGCCAGTCGCCCCGACCCGTTCCACGACGCGACGCACGAACTGCTCTCCGGCTTCGACAGCCCCTCAGCCGGCACCCGCGGCATTCCCTTCGGCCTCGATGCAGAAGCCCGCACTGAAGCGATCAAGCGCAGTGGGGCGTTCGACATCGTCGATTACAAGATCGTGCCGTGGCAGCTGGTGCTGACCGCCGATGAGACTGTGGCCCTCTATGCGACGTACTCCAACCTCACGGCGCGGGAGGATAGGGAGGCGGTGCTGGCGGAATTGGGGAGAATTGCGAGAGAGGAGTTCGGGGGCAGGGTGGAGAGGAATATGACCACGAGCGTGTTTGTGGGGAGGAGGGGTGTTGGCTTTTAGTTAATTTGAATTTTCTTATAATATTCTTATGGTTTTCCGCTGTTATATTTCTGAGTGCTTGACTTTTCGCTTGGTTCTTTATAAGAAGCACAACGAATTCAAGGTTCGGCACTAGCGACTTTGGGTATCGTCATTGGAGATGTTGGAGCGTGGCTGTTCATAATCTGGCTCTGCGTGGACTGGTTTTTTAACCTAGACGGCACGGAGGAGGTGTACATGAAAGCAACGTTCAAAACGGGTGTGGACGCTCTCGCGGTTCTGTGGGGTCAGATAGAGCAGCCATGCGCCAACAAGAAGATGATATGAGCTCTTAGCTTGTTAAGCCGGAAGAACCGCGGATGGTTCAAATCCATCCCCCCACACCATTTAGGGGCCTTAGCTTGGACAGCTGAGGCCCTTTGCATGTCTGGCCTATGGGCAACTTCGGCTACAGTATGAATAGAGGCAACCAGCGTCTTCCAGAGGTTTGAGTAACCTCCCATCTTTCTTCGCGATCTGGGCTTTTGCGGAGGTAGACGATTCCTGGTGTCTTGCAAGTTGAGCTGGTCCGCAGACACGGCGGTGCCGATTGGCGGTCGCTTTAGCGTGTTTTAAATTGCATAGCGAAGTTCGTAGCTCAGAGGCGGACGAAGAGTCCTTCCCTCACACCCCATACACCGCATCCCGCACCTCAACCGTTAGCGGCCCAATCATCCCCTCCAGCGCCGTGTTGGTCAGCAGTACCGAGCTGATGCCGTTCTTCCGGTCGATGAACCAGTTGTGGCCGTAGACGCCGCCCCATTGAAGGGTTCCGGCGGCTTGGGGGCTGTCGGCCGTTGCGGGATCGGCGAGGACGGAGCCGCCGTAGCCGAAGCCGACGCCGGGGCGCACGGCCATCCGTTCGGGCGGCACGTGGACGGTGGTCATCAGGTCAACGGTGGCGGGGTCAAGGATGGGGGCGCCATCCTCACGGATCGCTTCCAAGAAGCGAAGGAAATCCGAGGCGGTGCCGATCATGCCGGCGCCGCCCGAGGGGTAGGAGGCGGGGTCGTAGGCCCGGCCGGGGGTGAAGATGATGCGCGCGGCATCGAAGGGGAGAACGTGGGTTTCGCCCATGCGCACCGGGCGCGGGGTGCCGTCGGCATAGGGGGTGACCAGCGTGGTATCGGGGCTGGCGGTGAAGCGCGTCTCGGTCATGCCGAGCGGGGCGGTGATGCATTCTGCCACGAGTTCCGGGAGTGGCTTGCCGCCGGCCTTCTCGAGCACGGCGCCCAGCACGTCAATGGCCAGGGAATAGCGCCAGGCGGTGCCGGGGGCGTAGATCAGCGGCGCCTGTTGCAGGCGGGCGATGTTCTCACTGAGGCTGAGGCCGGGCTGGTCGAGGCCGTCGGAGACGTTGAGATCGCGATAGGGGCCGGCGTCCGGCTGGTTGAAGCGATAGTCGAGGCCGGCGGTGTGCGTCAGAAGATGATGGATAGTGATGGTCGGGCGGGTGCCGTCGGCGAGCGCCGGGCGGAAGCCCGGCAGCCACTCGGTGATCGGCGCGTCGAGGGCGAGGCGGCCGCGCTCGACGAGCGCCATGGCGGTGGCCGAGACCAGGGGCTTGGTGAGGGAGGCGAAGCGGAACACGTCGCCCTGCTGCATTGGCCTGTCGGCCTCGCGGTCGGCAAGGCCGGTGGCCGTGGCATAGGCGAGCTCGCCGTGGCGGGCCACCAGCATGACGGCGCCGACGATGCGCTGTTCATCAACGGCGCGGGCGAGAACGCGGTCGAGACGCTTGCGGAGATCGGCGTCGGCGGATGTGATAGAGCTATGATACATGGCCTTGCCCTTGAATTACGGAGTGATCATTCCGTAATATACCGTATGCAGACTGAATTCAAGAGTGATCATTGTGGAAAATAAGAAGCGCTCGCGCGGCCGGCCGCGCAGTTTCGATCGGAACGAGGCGCTGGCGGCGGCGGCGCTGCTGTTCTGGCGCCTCGGCTACGAGGGCGCGTCGATCGCCGACCTGACGGAGGCCATGGGCATCACGCCGCAGAGCCTCTACTCGGCCTTCCGCTCCAAGGCCGATCTCTATCTCGAAACGCTGGACTGGTACCGCCAGGACATGAACCTGCCGGTGCGGACGCTGCTCGTGGAAGGCCCCAGCGCGGTGGCGACCATCAGCGGCCTCTTGCGTACCTACGCCCAGCGCTACAGCCGCGCCGATCGGCCGGGCGGCTGCATGATCTCCACCGGTGCGCTGGCCGTGGCCGAGGAGAACCGTGCCGTCGGCCAGCATATGATCGGCCTGCGGCGCACGGCGCTTGCCGCCTATCGCGACCGGCTGGAGCGGGCCATCGTCGAGGGCGAGCTCAAGCCCGATACCGATCCGGAGGTGTTGGCACGCTTCATTGCCACGGTGATCCAGGGCATGGCGGTGCAAGGGCACGACGGGGCGAGCACGGAGGAGCTGTTGGCCGTTGCCAATATCGCCGTGGCCGAGCTGGAGCGGCATCGCAGCATGACGGGGTGAATACGACTGCCCTGGTTGGCGGGGCAGGTCGCCTCATAGAGGCCGCAGCGCGCCTCCACCAAACCGGCGATGGACTTCAGGGCTGGGAGAGGGTGGCGACGACAGTCTCAATCGGCAGGAACAGCGTGCGGCTTCCGTCAGGGTATTCGATGAACTCGGCCGCATGGAGATAGAAGCGTCTGGCGGCCTCGTCCTTGGCATGGACCAGAACGGCGCCGATGCCGATGCTTTGGGAAGCGAAGGCGACCCTGCGCAAGGCATCGGCCAGAAGATCGGTGCCAAGGCCTTTCCCGGTATAGGCTCGGTCGACGGCGAGGCGACCGATCACCGAGACCGGGATTGCGTCGGGCGCGTTGCGCCTGAGCTTGCCGGGGGCAACTGCGCGCTCCACCGAACCGGCTGAGACACAATAAAAGGCAACCACACGATGCCCGACGCACACCACATAAGTGCGCGAAAAGCGACTTTCGTTCTTGAGTGCTCGGTGACGCAACCAGTCGTTCAACTGGGGATCACCGCAGTCAAACTCAGCGAGATCGTGTGCGGCAGATAGTGGAACGGGTGCCCCGAGTTTGGCTATTTCTGCCACGCTGGCACCCGGCCGAGCAGCGCCTTGAGCCTCGGCCCGGGCACGGGCGGGTTGTCAAGGGCGGCCATGAAGGCGTCGTAACGTTCGGGTTCCAAGGCGAACAAACGCTGGTCGAGCAGCACATCGATCGCTTGCCGGCGGGCGCTTTCCACCATGAACTCGGTGCGTGTCTTGCCTTGCACGGCCGCCGCGTCATCGATGAGTTGGCGCGTAACACCATCCATCCTGAGATTGATGCTGCCTTTGGTCTCGGCAGCCGAGGCACGGCCGCTTTTCATTTCGGCCGTGGGTCCGGCGTTTGGGGAAGCGCGAAGTTTCGACATGCGGACAATATGCGGCTCTGTATCCCCAACGTCAATACGTCGGCTCTTCGCGGGCGCGACGCGCCCTCACTCGCACGCGAACACCGTCCGCCCCAGATCCCCCAGCCGCCTGAACACCTCATCCCCCGCTTCGTTGAGCGTGGCGAGGTGAGTGAGCGCGTCCTTGTGGCGGCCGGCTTCGAACAGCTTCAGCGTGGTCACCGCCTCCTCGTGGACGCGAGCGTGCGGGGTTTCGATGGCGCGGAACTCGGCGTTGTTCTTGATCTTGGGGTCGGTCACCTTGTCATACCAGAGGCCGAGGCGGCAGCCGTGGTGGTCGGTCACCTTGCCGCTCTGAAGGTTCTCGTAACCCAGGAGGGTGTCGGTGACCTTCTTCTTGAACAGCACGTGGTCGATCTTGGCGATTTCCACCAGCATGGCCGGGTTGGTGGAGTCGCTGTAGAGCTTGCGGGATTCCTCGGCATTGCGCGTGTTGCTGGCGGCGATCTTGTCGGCCATCTGCTTCATGAGCGCTTGGTTGTGCTGGGCCAGGAAGGCGGCGGCATCGACCGAGGTGGCGATCTCTGAACTGGCGGCCTGCTGCTCTTCCAGCACGGCGGCGATGGAGTCGATGCGCGTCAGCACCGTACCGACGCGCTCGCCGATGGTGGTCATGGCACCCGACACTTCGTCGATCACCGCCTCGCCGGTGGCGACGGCGGTGTTGGTGTTGGCCATGGCGGCGGTCATGCCCTCGATGACCTGACGCATGCTCTCGATGCGGGCATTGATGTTTTCCGTGGCGCTGGCTGTCTGGTTGGCCAGCACCTTCACCTCGGAGGCGACCACGGCGAAGCCCTTGCCGGCCTCTCCGGCGCGCGCGGCCTCGATGGTGGCGTTGAGTGCCAAGAGATTGGTCTGGCTGGCGATGGTATCGATGACGCTCAGCGTTTCCGCGATCTGGTCGAAGGCGCCTTCCAACTCGGTCACCTTGGCCTTGGTATCCAAGGTGGTGACGGAGATGTGGCCCATGGCGACCCGCAGCTTTTCCACGGCGGCGGTCGAATGCCCGGCGGCATCGGCGGCGCTGCGCGATTCACCTAGCGCCTCGTGGCTTGCCCTGGAAATCTCGCCGATGGAGGCGACCATCTCGGCGGTGGAACTGGCCATGCCCTGCGACGACGTGGTGAGCTCGCCCATGTTGTAGGAGAGGCCCGTGAGCTCCACGGCGATGGCGTTGACATCGGACATGGTGCTGGCAAGGCGACCGATGGTGTTGCGCGTGTAGCAGGTCTTGAGGCTGCCGGTTTCGGTGCTGATGCGGCGGGCGGCCTCGGCGCGCTCCAGCGCCGTCCGTACCTTGGCATAGGCAAGGCAGAGCTCGGTGGCCGCACCCGATCGACCGAAGGCGAAGGGCGACTTGCGCATCAAGGTGGGCAGGGCGGTGGAGAGGTGGAGTTCCACCGCGGCGGCCAGAGCGTCGAGGTCGGCCCCCTTGGCGATCAGCTCATCGAGGCGGTTGTCGGGCACCGGGGCTTCGAACAGGCTGGCGATCTGGCTGGCGAGGTCCGCCGGGACCGCCGCGCGGCGCGTCTCCTGCGGGATGCCGTGGGAAAAAGTCGAATGCGATGAAGCCATTGGGGTCGCCATGCGTCGTCTCCTGAACGCGGCGATCCTGGGGGCGAATGGTTAATGGAGTGTAGAATCCCGCCGACTGCTACCAAGAAACTACATTGCAAGAACAGGCAGGGCCGGAAACTGCAACCGCAGCGGTCAGCGCGCTACGGGTTACTGCGCAGTTTCGTGCCGCCGCGTCGAGGCTGGCACCGTTCGCAGCGGCGTTTTGTCAATTCGGTCAGTTTATTAACAGGTTAGTCAGCTTCGAATCAGAACGCCAGGCATGGTTTCCTTGCCGATTACCGTCGCGCGTCGGGCGGCTTGTCGGTCCACTGGGGCGGCGCGCCGACCATACCGGCCACCATGCCGGGAATGCCGGGCTCGCGGCCGAAGGTGTCGCAGGCCGGATATTTCGGCTGGCCGCCGAAGAAGGATTTGATCCGCTGCATGGTGGGCAGGCGGACATCGAGGAGCGAGGCGTCCGTGCCCTTGATGATCACGTCGGAGAAATCGTCACCAAAGGAGGTAGCGAGGCTATAGGCGTCGCCGACGTCGGACAGCCTGGGGTTCTCGGTGAAGGAGTTGGCGCCGCGCGCCCAGATGATAGCGGCGCGCTGGTTGCTCATGCGATCGAGCGCCTCGCCTTCGATGGCGATGCCCCCGAGCCCGATCGGGATGCGGGGAAGGCTGACCGGCAGCACGAAGCTGCTGCCGAGCGAGGCGACGGTGGAAATGCCGGCCACCGTCTTGTTGGTCGGCAGCACGTCGATCACGTTGTTGCGGATGGTGAGGTCGGCTGGCTGACTGGGCGATACTACCTGGTACTGGTCGCTGAGCGCCACGCAGACGGCACGGTCGAGCGCCCGCGTCACCAGATCCCGGTCGCCGCTCATCGGAATCCGGGCTTCCGCCTGGGGCGAGAAGGCCGTCGGCAGGATTCGCACCGTGCGGGCGGTCGCCAGGGCGTCCTTGTCGGCATAGGCGCGGGATTTGCTGAGCAGGCCACTTTCCTTGCCGAGCCGGTCGTAGCTCGTCAGCGTGCCGCCCTGCCGCAAGGGAACCGAGGCGCAGCCGGCCAGCACCAGCACGGCGGCGAGCAGGGCGGCGGACCGCCAGCGGCGAGCCCTCGCAAGGGAGGCGTCGTTCATTCCTGCGGGCTCTTCCTGGCTGGGGTGAGTCTGGAGCGGAGTGAATGGCGAATTGCGATGGTTTTGGTTGTCAAGGCAAGCCCGTTCTGGTGGGCGTCCGGTGCGGGGCGCTCACTTTTGCGTGCGGTCGAGGGTTGTGAGATCGACCGCTTGCCGGTCAGCTTTGGCTTGGCGGTGAGAGGATCACCTCGATGCCACCGGGATCGATGAAGCGGAGACGACCGTCGACGTCGTCGGCGGCGTCCGGCAGGTGGCTTGCCGCCGTGAAAACCTCCTGCTCCGCCAGGTGCAGGTGAAAACGCCTCAGCCGCGCGCTGCCCTTGGGAGCCGGTGGGCTGTCGGGGCCAAGCCAGGTGTTGAACCCGATGCGGTGGGTGTAGGTGCTGCCGGCCCCGAGATCGGCAAAGCCGATGTGCGGCACCATCAGATTACGAACGAAGCCCAAACGTTCGTAGAAGGCGACGGCGGCGGCGAGGTCGGGAACGCTGAGATTGAGATAGGCAATGCGCGTGCCCTCGGCGAGGTCGGCATCGAGATCGGCGTTTCGGGCGTGATCGAGTTCCTCGGCGACATTGAGCGGTGCACGGCCGGGATGCGGCCGTCCCTCGGTATCGAACAGTTCCACGCCCCGCGCGAAATCGCCGAAGTGACTGAAGCGTGTCGGCGTTTCATGGGCGATGACGATGCCGATACCGTCGGGATCGTGAAAGTAGAGCGCCTTCGACATCACGTGGTCATCGGCCGATACGGAGATGCGGTTGCCGATCAGCCGGGCAAGCAGGCGCGAGAACTCCACCTGATCGGGCACGCCGATAGCAACGTGATAAAGGCCGCTGTAGCGGCGCTGTTGGGCCGACTCCCTGGCGCCGCCATGCAGGACGAGCAGCGTTTGCGAGCGGGTACCGAGGGCAACGCCGTCCTTGGACGGGCGTGGCGTCATGCCGAGGGCCGACGTCCAGAAGGCCACGGCCCGTTCGACGTTGGTCACCTCAAGTTCGATCGGCCCGTAGGAGACCCGCTCCGGGCGGCCATGCAGCTTGGCCAATCGAGCCAGGCGGCGCGCGGCTGTCTGCATGCGGCGGCCCTCCGGGCGCTCAAGGTGAGTCCATATGGAATGACACGCTGTTCGCCGACAGAAGGTGTTTCTGACGGACGCGTCTTCTGAAGCCGGACCCGGTTGCTACATCAACATACGACGCGCATCTTTCTCATCTTTTGAGTGCAATGTTAAATGTTGACCCAATGCTCGATAAATCCGAGCCGTTGCGGTGAGAGCGCTTATTCCGGATTTTCTAGGCTGAACATGTCGGCGTTCTCGTCGAAGGCGAACAGTTCGGCATAGCGCGCCCAGGCCACCACCGCCTTCAGCGTCTCGTCGGCATAGTCTTCCGACATGTAGTCCTCGAGCTGCTGGCGGAAGCGCACCGACGGCGCCGTGTGGCTCGGCCGCTCGTCCAGCACGCTGCGGATCAGCTCGATGATCGGCACGTAGGTGAGGAGATGCTGGGCGAACAGCTTCTTGCGGTCGTCGGTGCCGAGGCCGGTGAAGGTCTTGCCGGCGTCAGTGAGCAGCAGATCGCCCTCGCTGAGGTTGGCAAATCGAATGAGCTGCAAGGTTTCGGCAAGGTGGAACAGCTCGTCGGCCTCCATTTGCAGCCGGTCGGCGAGGATCGGCAGGTCGGCCCGGCCGTGGAAGGGCTCGGCGGCCAGCGCTTCGAGGAGACCGGCCATCTCGTTGGTGGAGACGGGGTTCAGCACCATGCCGACGCCGGTGCCGGGAATGCCGGTTTCTGCCGTGGTCTTCGGCTCGGCGCGCCGGGTCATATGAGCGTAGATGCTGTCGACCAGCTTGCGGAAAGTGGGATCGAGGCGGTTGCGCGGGTGCGGCAGCTCGACCTTGATTTCCGAGGCGATGCGGCCGGGGTTGGAGGAGAACACCAGGATGCGGTCGCACATCAGCACCGCTTCCTCGATGTTGTGGGTGACGATCAGCACCGATTGCATGGGCAGCCGGCCCTCGACCCAGAGGTCGATGATGTCGGTGCGCAGCGTTTCGGCCGTCAACACGTCGAGCGCCGAGAAGGGCTCGTCCATCAGCATGATCTCGGGGTGGACCACCAACGCCCGGGCAAAGCCGACGCGCTGGCGCATGCCGCCCGACAGCTCCTTCGGGTAGGCGTTTTCGAAGCCGTCGAGACCGATCAGGTCGATGGCAGCGAGCGCCCGGCTGCGCCGCTCATCGGCATCGACGCCGAGGGCTTCAAGGCCGAGCTCGACGTTCTGCAAAACGGTGAGCCAGGGGAACAGCGCGAAGGACTGGAACACCATGGCGAGGCCCTTCGGCGGGCCGGAGATCGGCTTGCCGCGATAAAGCGCGTCGCCCGAGGAAGGCGAGGACAGGCCGGCGATGATGCGCAGAAGCGTCGACTTGCCGGAGCCGGAGCGGCCGAGCAGGCCGACGATCTCGCCGGAGCGGATGGTGAGATCGACGTCTTCGAGAACGCGCAGATCATCGCCGTTGGCCTTGGGGAACACGCGGCTGACACCCTTGATGGCGATCAGCTCATCGGTGGCGATGGGGGTGGTGGAAACGGTCATGGTCATGTTGGGAGACCTTTCCTGATCAAGCAATGCGCAGGTGGCGTTCGGCGTAGGCGTAGAGGGGACGCCAGACGATCCGGTTGGTGACAGTGACGAACAGGGACATGACGGCGATGCCGAGCACGACGCGCGGGAAGTCGCCGGCCGTTGTTGCCTCAGCAATGTAGGAGCCCAGTCCGGTGGCCGTCAGATGATGGCTTCCCCAGCTCGCCGCCTCGGCGACGATGGCCGCGTTCCAAGACCCGCCCGAGGCGGTGATGGCGCCGGTGACGTAATAGGGGAAGATGCCCGGCAGGATGACACTACGCCACCAGCGCCAGCCGGTGAGGTGGAAGCTCGCTGCGGCATCGCGGAGGTCGGAGGGGAAGGCGCTGGCGCCGGCGATGACGTTGAACAGGATGTACCACTGGGTGCCCAGAATCATCAGCGGGCTCAGCCAGACGTTGGCGTTGAGGTGGAAATCGACGATCAGCATCACCACGGCGGGGAAGGCGATGTTGGCCGGGAAGGCGGCGAGGAACTGGGCGAGCGGCTGCACCTTCTCGGCGATGCGGGGCCTGAGGCCGATCCAGACGCCGATCGGCACCCAGACGAGGGTGGCGAGCGCGATCAGCACCAGCACGCGGATCAGCGTGATCATGCCCTTGCCGAGGGCTTCGCCGGCGTCGGCAAAGGTGAGGCTCTCGCCGATGAAGCGGATGACTTCCCAGCCGATGGTGAGGGTGACCGCACCGACCAGCGTCATCCAGAGGGCGTCCATCAGCCTCGCCGAAACCGGCAGGCGGAAGGAAAAACGCGGGGCGGCTGGCAGCGGCAGGCGCCAGCGACCGATGCCCCTGAGGGCATTGGAGGTCATCTGCGACAGGGCACGCAGCGAGCGCGTCTTGCGGAAGAGGTCGAGCACCCAGGAGGAGGGGGCTTCGCCGGAGGCCGTCTGCTCGACGCGGAACTTGTCGGCCCAGGCGACGATCGGCCGGAACAAGAGCTGATCATAGGCGACAATCACCGCCAGCATGGTCAGCACTGCCCAGCCGACGGCCGGGAGGTTCTGCTGGCGGATCGCCTCGGCCACGTAGGAGCCAACGCCGGGCAGCGTCACCGTGGTGTCGCCAACGGTGATCGCCTCGGAGGCGACGACGAAGAACCAGCCGCCGGACATCGACATCATGGCGTTCCAGACGAGGCCCGGCATGGCGAAGGACACGTCGAGGTGCCAGAAGCGCTGCCAGGCCGACAGGTGGAAGCTCTGCGATACCTCGTCGAGATCCTTCGGAACGTTGCGCAGCGACTGGTACATGGAGAAGGTCATGTTCCAGGCCTGGCTCGTAAAGATCGCGAAGACGCAGGCTAGTTCCGCCCCGAACACCTTGCCGGGGAACAGGCCCATGAAGAACACCACGGTGAAGGTGAGGAAGCCGAGGATCGGCACCGACTGCAGGATGTCTAGGACAGGGATCAGCACCAGCTCGGCGCGCCGGCTCTTGGCGGCGACCGTGGCGTAGACGAAGGTGAAGACCAGCGACCAGACCATGGCGGCCAGCATGCGCAGCGTGGTGCGCAACGCATATTCCGGCAGGTGCCAGGGGCTGAGATCGATGGCGGAGGTGGAGACGGCGCTGAGCGGCGCGTCGGCCTGGTTCACGCCATAGACGATCAGAACCAGAAAGCCGACCACCAGCACGAAGGCGGCGACATCGAAAACATTCGGCACCAGGCCGCGGCCGACGGCGGTCGGCGTAACCTTATGAAACACCATAACTTGTTATCTCCTGGCCAGGCAGGATCATTGTTTGTCGCGGACGACGGCGCGTGGGATCAGGCGCCGGTTATTCGACCGGGGACAGACTGGCTCGGAGACGAAGGAAAGCGGCGTGGCAGCCGGGGTAGAAACAGCTTTGGGGGCATTTGTGGCTCGTCCTCATGCGCAAAGGCACAGAGGCGAGCCGATGAACGGCTCACACGTCGGCGCACTTCACGCGGTTGCGACTAGGTCGACTGTGACTGTCCATTGTCTTTCTGTTGGCTGGTGCGGCGGCGATTGCCGTGCAGCTCCCCCAATCCTCCTGTCGGCTGTCATTGTCAAGCGACTTGATCGTGAGGGAACGCGGAGGAGTTTTGCGAGGAGAGCATAGATGAGGAAGCGGGCCACGCCGCTTGTTCGGCGCGGCCTTTATTTCTTCACGCGTCGAGCAGCGACGTGCCGTAGGAGTTGTCAACCACGCAGAGCCAGCGACCATCGGCCGATCTGCGGAAGACGTAGGTGGCGCGGCGGACGATCGGCTCCGGCTGCCCCTCAACATCCAGCAACGATTCCATGAGGACAAGAGCAGTGTCGCCGCCTTCGATGACTTCCATTCGGCCCTGACGCACCTTGAGAGTGTTCTTGAAATGGGCGGCGATCGCCACGAAGGCCTTGCGGATCGCCACTTTGCCGGTGGCGTTGAGGCCGGGCTTGACGACCAGCGTGGCGTCGTCGGTGTAGAAGTCCATGACGCGATCGAAGTCCTCGGCCGTGATGGCTCTGTCGGCTGCTTCGATCACTTGCCTGAGTTCGTGTTCGGCCATGTTTCATCTCCAAGACGAGCCCGGAGACGGCACGAAAAACCCGCCTCGCGGGCGGGTTGCTTTCAAGGACAAGGACGCGCACCCACCAATCAATCGATGGCGGAAATAATCGACGGGGCGAGGGCGTGACGGCTGTCCATGGGTGATGGGTAGCATGGAGACGGTGGTGGCACAACGTTCGGCGACCACGGCGATCGGCCTCACCATCCTGCCGGCGGCGCCAGCAGGATGGAGCATGGCGGGATGAGCCTCAGAGGCCGGCCAGCACGGCTTCCATGGCGTCGAGGAAGCGTGGCCAGCCGGCTTGGGCGCCTTGATAGAACTGGTCCTGGCCAGGCTGGAAGCCGGTTTGTTCCATGGTGAGGCGGGTGCCGGTAGTCGTGGCGGCCAGCGTCCAGGTCACCACGCTCTTGAGGCCATAGGCATCCCAGCGATAGGCGAGGCTGCGCTGTGGGTCGACTTCCAGCACCTCGCAATCGACCATGCCCCAATCGGCCTTGAGCTGGAATTTGTGGCCGACCTCGGGCCGGAAGTCGCTCTGCATCAGCCAGTCGTCGATCAGCGGCTGCTCGGTCAGCGCCCGCCACACCTTCTCCGGCGGATGGGGAAGCTGGCGCTCCAATGTCACGGAACGGGTTTCGGTTTGAACGTCGGTCATTGATCCATCCTCCTCAGGAGATCTTCGAGATTGTCGAGCCGGCCCTGCCAGAAGCCCGTCATCCGACCCGTCCAGTCGATGAGAGGCGAGAGCGCATCGGGCCGGGCGCTGTAGTGGGTTTGCCGCCCGTCCCGGCGGTCGATCACCAGCCCCGCTTGCTTCAAGATGCCGAGATGCTTGGACACGGCTGGCTGGGAGACGCCGGCCTCGGCGGTCAGCGCGTGCACCGTCTGTTCGCCCTCAAGGCAGAGCCGCTCGAAGAGGCCGCGCCGGGTGGGGTCGGAGAGGGTAGTGAACAGCATCTCGGGCGAAGCAGGCATGATATTCATAACTCGCTGGTGATGAGTCTATTCATAGCTGGTGAGTTATGAGTGAGTCAAGGGGGGAGAGCTATCCTAGGAGGAGAGCCCTGTTGGCGTTGAGATTTCTCGGTCTGGCTGCCTTGTCACGCCAGTGCGGCTTTCGCTGCCGCCAGCACCGCCTGCGTCAGCTCCGGGAACTGGCCGGAGACGAGGCGGCTCACTTGCCAGTAGAGTGTCACGTCGAGCGTGGCGCCCGGCACCAGCTCGACGAGGCGGCCAGTGGCGAGGTGATCCGCGACGAGCTGAATGGGGTTGAGGCACCAGCCCATGCCGAGCAGGGCGGCGTCGACGAAGCCCTGCGTCGAGGGGAGCCAGTGGGTGGGGCCGGGCTCCATCGCGCCCAGCATCTGCCGCGCCCAGTCCTGCTGCAGGCCGTCCTTCTGGTTGAAGGTGAGGGTGGGCGCCCGGGCGAGTGTGTCGGCAGTCACACCGTTCGGGAAGTGGCGCGCCACAAAATCCGGGCTGGCGGTGGCGTGATAGCGCAGCCGGCCGAGCGAGCTGACCTTGCAGCCGGCGACTGGTTTTGACAGCGAGGTGACGGCGGCTACCACATGGCCGCGCCTCAACCAGCCGGCAGTATGGTCCTGGTCGTCGACGGCGATCTTGAGGAGCGCCTTTGAGTCCCGAGTGAAGGCGGCGGCGGCCGGCATGAACCAGGTGCCGAGGCTATCGGCGTTGACGGCGACATCCAGCGTGACGGGGCTGGCCTCTCGATCGCCGAGGCCGGGCAGGCGGTCGAGAAGGTCGTTTTCCAGCATGCCGACCAGTTCGACATGGCGGCAGAGCCAGGCGCCTTTTTCCGTCGCCTTGCAGGGATTGCCGCGCTCGATCAGCACGGCGCCAAGCCGCTCTTCCAGAAGCCGCACCCGTTGGGAAATGGCTGAGGGCGTGACGGACAGTGCCTTGGCGGCCTTCTCGAAGCTGCCGGTGCGGACGATGGCGGCGACGGCCAGCGCGGCGGAATAGTCGATCATCGGGTCGTCCAGGTCTTCGAGGGGTGGTTCAGCACATCATGAAAACGGGGATGCGGGCGGCGGCCAGCACATCACGGGTGACGCCACCGAGGATCGCTTCCCAGAGAGCACCATGCTTGAAGGCACCGATCAGCAGGCTGTCGGCGCCGAGCCGGTCGGCGGACGCGAGCAGTTGCCGGCCGACACTGCCGGTCTCGCGCCTCAGCGAGACACAGTCCACGGAAATGCCGAGCCCGGCGAAGAAGGCGCGGGCGGAGGCTTGGTAAGGCGTGTCCTCCTGCTTCTCGATCGACACCACCGTGACTTTCTCGGCCCTCTGCAGCCAGGGCAGTGCCTGATGGGTGGCCCGTTTCACCGTCTCGCCCGGCTTCCAACCGACGACGATATGGCGGCCGACGATGCGGTGCGGCCGCGGCCCCTCCTTGGGATCGGGCGGCGCCACCAGGAGCAGGCGTTTCGACCAGAACAGCGTGGCATGGAAAGCGTCGCGGCCGTCGAGACGCAGCGGGTTGCCCATGACGACGAGATCGGCCTGGGCGGTCTCGCTGGCAACGAGGTCGCCGACGTCGCCCTCATTGTGCTTCCAATTAATCGGGGCGGTGGCGTGGTCCGTCCTCCAGGCCTCGTAGGCGGCCTTGGTGCGATTGAGGCGCTCGGCGATGGTGCCCTCGCGCAGCTCGCGCCATTGCTGGATGGCGATCTCCTCCGGCGGCACGAAGGCGAACCTCGGATTGAAGCCGACATGCAGGGCGGAAATCGACGCCGAGAAGCCAGCGGCGGCGGCCAGCGCGCAGTCGAGGCAGGCGGCCACCGTTTCCGGTTCGGGCAACAGCGCGACGATGATTTTCGGTTGGGCGGCAATCATGTGGGCCTCCAAGGCAAACCGGTCGAAGAGCGAGGACGACGGTTCGACATTAGACCTGCTAATGAAGAGTTAGCAGGATTAATTTGTCTAATGTGAGGGTGAGGCCTAAACCGACGCATCGTTGATGTGGGGGGCGGCGTTGGATTTTTCAGCCTATTTCTCGGGACTCGGCGTGGGGCTGAGCCTGATCGTCGCCATCGGCGCGCAGAATGCTTTCGTGCTCAGACAGGGTCTGAAGGGCGGGCATGTCTTCGCCGTCTGCCTCACCTGTGCGCTGTCGGACGTGGCGCTGATCATCCTGGGCGTTACCAGTTTCGGCCGCATCGCCGCGGTTTTGCCCTGGCTCGACCCGGTGATGCGCTTTGGCGGCGCCGCCTTCCTTGCCTTCTACGGCCTCAAGAACCTGTTGTCGGCGCTGAAATCGCATGGCGCGCTGGACGTCAGCGGTGCCAATGGCGCGACGCCCCTGATGCCGACGCTGATCGCCTGCCTCGCCATCACCTGGCTCAACCCGCACGTCTATCTCGATACCGTGGTGCTGCTCGGCACCATCTCGACGCAGTATCCGGGCCACGAGGCGGCCTTCGCCTTGGGCTCCATGACCTCATCCTTTGGCTTCTTCTTCTCGCTCGGCTTCGGCGCCGCCAAGCTCCGCCCGATCTTCGCCCAACCGACCGCCTGGCGCTTGCTGGAAGGCGCCATCGCGGCGATCATGTGGGCGATTGCCGGCAGTCTGATGCTGGGCGGCTGAGGCCATGGGGTGTGCGATGTATCTGCCGGAGCATTTCAACGAAGTTGACCCCGAGGCGGTGGCTGCCGTCATAGCGGCGGCGCCGCTGGCCGCCGTAGTGGCCCAGACGCGCGACGGATTGATCGCCAACCACATTCCGCTGATCGCCGGCAAGGATGGCGCATTGGTGGGGCATGTGGCGCTCGCCAATGATATGCACCGGCTGATCGACGATGGGCAGGAGATACTGGCGATTTTCCACGGCGCCGACGGTTACATCACACCCAACTCCTACCCGAGCAAGGCCGAGCATCATCGGGCCGTGCCGACCTGGAACTATCAGGTGGCGCATGTCTACGGCGCCATCCATTTTCAGCATGACGAGCGCAGCAAGTGCGCCGCTCTGGGGCTGTTGACCCATGAGCATGAGCGGCGGGTAAGCGGCGACAAAGCCTGGCGGATGAGCGATGGGCCGGCCGACTATATCGTGGACATGCTCTCCAAGATCGTCGCCTTCCGGATCGTCGTGACGAGGACGATCGCCAAATCCAAGCTCAGCCAGAACCGCGACCGGCGGGATTTCGGCGGCGCCGTGGCGGCGCTGCGCGAACGGGGCGAAAGCGCGCTGGCCGACGCGATGGAAGCGAGATGGCCGAAGGGCGAGTAGGATGTGGCCGGCTTGAATCCGAGCCTGATAATCGGGGGGCTAACGTTACGCCGGCTTTGGAGGGCGTCCTGACTTGGTCTCAAAAAAGACCAGGCGGGCATTAGGTGCTTCGTCAATGACCGCGATCGACATATGGGCCTGAAGCTCGCGGCGGAAGCGGGCGGCATTGCGTGCGCCCCAGACACCGGCGAAGCGTTCGCCGGATGCATCGTTGCGGAAAATAGCCACGCCACCGAAGGCTGATGACAGACCAGCCTCTCCCCACATGCCACCCCCACCATAAACCGCGACCACCTGATCGAGCGGAGCGACGATGACGACGGTATCGCCGGATGGTGCAAATGCGGAACTGCGAAAGAGATAGACCGGGCAAGGCGGCATCATTTCCCTAGCTTATCCTGATAGATGAGGTGCGCAAAGGCAGGCTGACTGGCCAACAGGCTGTCGGGCTGGCGCACCGCAAGAAACACGAAAGCCGGCGGTGGTGGCGCCGGCTTTCGCTTATCTTGGGGCTCGATTGTCTCAGAGCCTGACCCGAAACTCTACTGGGGCGGGCATCTGGCTTCGAGTTCTGCGCTTCCGGTGCTCACGAACCTTAAGTTCGCTCCGCTCCGGTACTCGAACTCATCGCCACCTGCCGCGCCCCAGCGAGTTTCGAGCTAGGCTCTCAGGCCGCCGCGAACTTGGTGACGAAGGTCTCGACCGCCAATTTCAGGTTCTGGGCCTTGGACGACAGGCCGGTGGAGAGGTTCATCAGCTGGGTCGAGGCGGCACCGGTCATTTCGGCGGCCTGGCCGACGCCGGCGATGTTCTGGGTGACCTGGGTGGTGCCGATGGCCGCCTGCTGGCAGTTGGCGGCGATTTCCGAGGTCGCGGCGCCCTGTTCCTCCACCGCGCCGGCGATGGCGGACGCGACTTCCTTGATGTTGGAAATCGTCTTGACGATCGACGTCATTGAATGGACCGTGTTTTGGGTCGACTCCTGAATCTCGCCGACCTTGGTCTCGATGTCGCCGGTGGCCCGCGATGTCTGGTCGGCCAGTTGCTTGACCTCGGCGGCGACCACGGCGAAGCCCTTGCCCATCTCACCGGCACGCGCCGCCTCGATGGTGGCATTGAGCGCCAGAAGGTTGGTCTGTTCGGCGATCTTGCGGATGATGTTGACGACGTCGCCAATGGCCGCCGCCGACGCGGCGAGCGTGGAGATGCGGGCGTTGGAGGCCTGGGCCTCGCCGACGGCCAGATCGGCGACCTCGGCCGAATGGTCGACCTGCGAGCTGATCTCGTGCACCGAGGCGGCCATTTCCTCCGACGAGGCGGCCACCGTCTGCACGTTGCTGGAGGCCTGTTCGGCGGCGGCGGCGACGGCCTGGGCCTGACGCGCCGTTTCCTCGGCGGTAGCGGCAAGGCTGCGGGCGCTGTCGGCGATCTCGGCCGACGAGTCGGCGAAGTTGGCGGCCAGATCCTTCATCTCCGAGACGAAGGCGTCGGCGAGCTGCTGGCGCTGTTTCAGATGGTCTCGCTCGGCATGCTCGCGCGCCTCGCGCTCGATGTGGGCCTGTTCGTCGGCGATCATGCTTTGCCGGCACTTCTCTAGCACGCCGCCAAGAATGCCGAACTCGTCGCGCCGCGCCGCGATGGTCACCACGAAGGCCTTTTCGCCCCGGCCGAGGGCCTGGACATAATCGATGGCGATGCCGAGCGGCCGCATCACCGAAATGGCACTGATCAGGGCAACGGTGACGGCGATCAGGGCGGCGGCGATGCCGATGGAGATTTCGAGGAAGACGCCGCGATCGGCCCCCCTGATGCTGTCGTTGCCCATCTGTTCGGCGAGCTGGCCGTAGATGGTCGACAGTTCGCTGCCGAGCGCGTCGATCTGGACATAGGTCGCCGCCAGTTGCGTGCGCAGGTCGGAGTTGATGGCCCCGGCGTTGCCGGTCATGATCTGCTCGACCAGCGTCTTGACCCCGGCATGATAGGCTTTCAGCGACGACGCCATGTCTGTTGCCTTCGCCTTACGTGCCGGATCCTGGGTGTTCTGGACCACGGCGTCCAGCCGGCTCTCGGCGGTTGAGAAGGCATTGTCCATGCGGTCGAAGATTTCGGCCTGACGTTTTGGTTGTGCCAGCGCTTCGTAGAAGGAGGCTCGGCCCATGGAGATGTGCTTGAGGGCCATCTCCATATTGAGATTCAGAGCGTATATGCGCACCGATTCTTTGGTGTAGCTCGAAGAATCGGAGAGATATACGTATCCGGCCAAAGCGACGGCAATCAGCATCAGCGTTACGAGGCCGAAACCTGCGTAAAGCCTGTGAGAAATTTTCAGGCGGTCCATGAGTGTGCCCCTGCTAAAACACGGATAACTCGATCAATATAAAATGGCCGCTTTTAGTTAACGCTCCATATATTTTGCGACGTTAAAGCGAAATCTACGGTTTCCGAATTCCAACTCCCGCGAATCCAAAGTCTAACGGATGGGAAAAGAGGACATGGTCTTGGCAAATATGCTTATGTGCGGTGCTTTTCGCACAATCTGTTATTCTTTCCTGATTTTACTGGCGGTCGATCAATAAATCTATCGAAGGTATCGTGACTTATTTTTGATGCATAACGACCGATATCGCTTTTCTTGGTTGTATTTACGGGAGCTATGGGTCTGAATTTTATAGTATTTGTCTTTATCTGACGCCTGGTGCCTGCGTTATGTTCTGTCTCTATCAGGTTTACTGATCTGCTTTCGTGAGTTCTAAAAGTATTTCCTGGCCTGTGTTGTGAAGAAGATGTGCTACAAATGGTTGTGCTTGACATGCATTGACGACAGGCGGGTCGCTTGAAGATGGCTGGACTGTTCTGCTTTTTTTTGATGTTTGGCGGAAATCTTTCTACCGGGAGGTGCATCTTCAGGCCCGCTTCATCAGTCTTGGCGAGGCGTGTGGCAATACGTGGGCCTTGCCAGCCTGGTCTTCCGCCGGGGCGCTTCAACCGGGCGCTCGAACAGGCTAGCGAAGCGCGGCTTGGCAAAGTCGCGGCTCATCCTTGAGGGTGTTTTCAGACGTATTGGCGTGATTGTCGGGCTGGCGGCAAGAAAAGCAGGGCGTGCCGGCCTCGACTTCACGCCGCATGGTGGCGCAGGGCGGAAAGCGGGACGTGCAGCTCCGCCATGCCGGCAAAAGCCGCAAGGAGGTAATCGACGGTGACGCGCACGCGGGGGGCGACGAGCGCCCGGTGCGGGTATTGCAGGGTCATCTCGAAGTTGCCGGAGTGGTGGCTGCTCAAGAGCAGCGCCTTCATGGAGCCGGCGACGAGGTGCTTGAAGGCATGGTGGACGCCCACCTCGGCGATGCCGGCGCCATCGAGCACGGCCTGCGTCAGCGCCTCGGGCGAGGAGAGGGTGAGCACTGCCCGCTCGGTGTTGGCGGTGGTGAGGCTGCCGTCGGCGGTGCGGAAATTCCACGGCGAGACACGGCCGCCGAGAAAGCGCCGCGTCAACAGGCGGTGCCGGCCGAGATCCTCCGGCGTGCGGGGCGTGCCGTGGGCGGCGAGATAGGCGGGCGAGGCCACCAACACCAAGTTCATCTGGCAGATCGGCCGTGAGATCAGCGAACTATCGGCGATGTGGCCGCCGCGCAGCGCCATGTCGTAGCGATCGTGCACCAGATCGACGAGGCGATCGTCATAGTCCACCTCGATGGCAAGGCCGGGATAGCGGTCGATCAGGCCGGGCAGGACGGGCGTCAACTGCTCGCGGCCGAAGCCGACGCTGGTGGAGATGCGGACGCGGCCGGTGGGCGTTGCCCGGTGGGCGATCACCGCTTCGGCCGCCTGGTCGAGGGCGGCCAGCGCGACGCGCGCCTCGCGCAGGAAGGTCTCGCCCTCCTCGGTGAGGTTAAGGGTGCGCGTGGTGCGGTTCATCAGCCGGACGCCCAGCGATCTCTCCAGGCCGGCGATGTTCTTGCTGACGGCCGCCGAGGAGATACCGAGGGAGCGGGCGGCGCCGGCGAAGCTGCCGGCATCGGCGGCGTTGATGAAGGAGAGGATAGCGCGCACGCGCTGGATGGAGTCCATGATCGGGCTGTCCGGATAGGGGGGCATTCTCAACGTTGGGTTATGTAATCACCAACCCGGTGACGCATTCAAGTCATCAATGGGGCGGGTCTATATAGCCATCGAGCCCAACGTCAGAGGGACAACAAATGTCCGCACCCGCCTATTTCATCTTTCACACCACCATCCACGACCGCGAGGCCATCGCGCCCTATCTCGCCCAGGCCCTGGCCACGGTGGCCGCCTTCGGTGGCCGGCGTCTGCTGATGGGCGGCCCGGCCACGGCCGTCGAGGGCAAGGCGCCGGAAGGCCTAACGGTAATCCTGGAATTCCCCAGCAAGGCGACGGCCGAGGCCTGGTATGCCTCGCCGGCCTATCAGGCGATCCTCGGCATTCGCCTTGGGGCGTCGAAAAGCGATGCGTATCTCGTGGAAGCCGTCGGCTGACCCCCTCCTGTTCCAAGCTCATCCCAGAAAGTCCTCCCATGAAAACGCTGGTGATCGTCTCCCATCCCTATTTTGCCCGTTCCGCCGCCATCAAGGCGCTCCAGCAGACGGCCGAGAGCCTGCCCGACGTGACGGTTCGCAACCTCGAAGCACTCTATGGCGACGACACCGCGGCCTTCGACATCGCCGCCGAGCAGGCGGTGGTGGAGGCGGCCGATCGGATCGTCTTCCTGTTCCCGATCCATTGGTTCAACCTGACACCGATGCTGAAGGCCTATCTCAACGAGGTCTGGACCTATGGCTGGGCCTTTGGCCCCAACGGCACGGCGCTGAAGGGCAGGACGCTGCAGGCCATCGTGACCGCCGGTGCCAGCGAGCACACCTATTCGGCCGAGGGCCTCATCGAGAGCAGCATCGACGAGGTGTTGACGCCGCTCAAGGCCAGTGCGCTCTACGTCGGCATGGTTTACCTGCCGCCACTCGCCTTTTTCTCGGCCATGGGTGCCGACGCCAAGACGCTGGCCGGTTTCGAATGGCTGGTCCGCTTCGCCCTTGGCGAGCCGGCGCTGGTCGATTGATCAAGGAGATCCAAGCATGACCCAGAAACAAAGCCCCGCGCAAAAAGCCTTTGGCGATATCGCGCCGGGCCTTGCCGATTACACCGACAACGTGCTGTTCGGCGATGTCTGGAAGCGGCCGGGCCTCAGTCCACGTGATCGCAGCCTGATCACCATCGCCACGCTGGTGGCGCTCTATCGGCTCAACGAGCTGCCGTTCCATCTGAAGCTCGGGCTGGAAAACGGCCTCAGCCAGGAGGAGATTATCGAGACGATCACCCATCTCGCCTTCTACGCCGGCTGGCCGGCCGCCAGCACCGCCATTTCCATCGCCCGCAAGGTGTTTGCGGACGCCGCTCAATAGTCAGACGGAGGACAGCATGAAAGGCACAGTTCTGCACGGCCCGCGCGACGTTCGCTTCGAGGCGGTTGCCATTCCCATCATCGAGAAGCCGACCGACGCCATTCTTCAACTATCGGCCACTTGCGTCTGCGGCTCCGACCTCTGGCCCTATCGCGGCATCCAGCCGGTGAACGAGCCGACGCGCATGGGCCATGAGTACTGCGGCGTGGTGGTCGAAGTGGGCAGCGCGGTGACCACGGTGAAGCCGGGCCAGTTCGTCATCGGCTCGTTCTTCGCCTCCGACAACACCTGCCCGGCCTGCCAGATCGGCTACCAGTCGTCCTGCGTCCATCGCGAGTTGGTGGGCAACGCCCAGGCCGGCATGCTGCGGGTGCCGATGGCCGACGGCACGCTGGTGGCGACGCCTGACATGCCGCCGCCGTCGATGATCCCCGATCTTCTCACCCTGTCCGACGTGATGGGCACCGGCTGGTTCGCCGCCGAGGCGGCCGAGGTGGCCCCCGGCAAGACGGTTGTGGTGGTGGGTGACGGCGCCGTCGGCCTGTTGGCCGTGCTCTCGGCCAAGCTGAAGGGCGCTGGCCGCATCATCGCCATGAGCAGCCACCCGACCCGGCAGGCACTGGCCCGCGAGTTCGGCGCCACCGACATCGTCGCCGAGCGCGATGACGCCGGCGTTTCCCGCATCATGGAGATGACAGACGGCGTCGGCGCCGACTGCGTGCTGGAATGCGTCGGCAACCAGGGCGCCTTCACCCAGGCGCTCCGCTGCGCCCGCAAGGGAGGCCACGTCAGCTTCGTCGGCGTGCCGCATGGGGTGAGTCTTGACGGCTTCGAGCTGTTCTTCGCCCACATCCACCTGCATGGTGGCCCGGCGCCGGTCCGGCGTTTCCTGCCCGAGCTGATCGATCTGGTCTGGACCGGCAAGATCCATCCGGGCAAGGTGTTCGATCTGGAACTGCCGATCGAACAGGTGGCGGAGGCCTACAAGGCCATGGACGAGCGGCGGGCGATCAAGGCGCTGTTGCGCGTTTAGTCAACGAAGGAGATCCCCATGCCGCATGTCGTCATCAAGATGATCGAGGGTCGAGGCGAGGAGCAGAAGCAGCGCCTCGCCGATCTGGTCACCAAGGCGATCATGGACGGCGCCGGCTGCAAGGAGAGCTCCGTTTCCGTTGCCATCGAGGACGTGCCGGCGGCCGACTGGACCGCCGCCGTCTATCGGCCGGAGATCGAGCCGCAGCTCGACAAGCTCTACAAGAAGCCGGGGTACAAGCCGGAGTGAGGACGGACAAGGCGCCCTAGACTGTCGTCCCGCTGCGTCCGGCCAGGGCTTGGGTTGGGAGGCGGCGCTTCCTACCTATGCGCAGGCGATGCTTGAAGTCTCCGCGTGACCTATCGGGGACTGGACGGATGAGCGACACTGACCGGGAAGACGCCGAGGCGGCTCCCCCCGTCCCCCTGAGCATGTCCGCCGAGGTGGAGGGCTATGCATGGGTGCGCGACACCATCGGGGAATCCGGTGGCGCCGTCTATCGGCTGCGTGACAAGGCCGGCGCGCCCGACCTGTTTCTCAAGCACGGCTGGGATGCCGTGGCCGACGCCATTACCGAGGAAATGGTGCGGTTGCGCTGGCTGGCCGCCTACGTGCCGGTGCCGGCCGTCGTGCAGTTCGTGCGCACCGCCAATGAGGCGTGGCTGTTGATGACGGCGATACCGGGCAAGACGGCCTATCAGATCCTCTCCTCCAGCGTCGCCGCTCGCCCCGCCGTGGTCGATGCGCTCTCGGCTTTTCTGCGCCGGCTGCATGCGATCCCAACCAGCGCCTGCCCGTTCTCCAGCGATCATGCCCATAGGCTGGCCATCGCCCGGTGGCGGATTGACGCCGGCCTGGTCGATGCCGACGATTTCGACGAGGAGCGGCAGGGCTGGACGGTCGAACAGGTGTGGAACGGGTTGCAGGAACTGTTGCCGCTGGAGGCCGAACCGGTGGTGACGCATGGCGACTTCTCGCTCGACAACCTGCTCATTCACAATGGCGCGGTGGTCGGCTGCATCGACGTCGGGCGAGCCGGCATCGCCGATCGCTATCAGGACCTGGCCATCCTGTGGAATTGCCTCCACGAGTTCGGCCCTTCGCTGCAAGGGCGGCTGTTCCAGCAATACGGAGCTACCGATCCCGACCGGCGCAAGCTGCAGTTCCACCTGATGCTGGACGAGTTGTTCTAGAAGGCGAGGGCAGGCGTTCAGGCGCCCGCCGCCTCGCGCACATGTTCGACGAACTTTTTCAGCAGGGGATTGCTGTCGGCGGTGCGCCATGAGAGGCCGATCGGCCAGCTGGCGTGGTCGCCAGTGAGGCGCAGATGCTGGGTGCTGGCACCTAGCGCCTCGACGCCCTGCCAGGGCAGGAGCGCTGCGCCGAGGCCGGCCGCCACCACGGCGTGGACGGTGAGGATGTCATCGGCCAATTGAACGACGCGCGGGGTGAAGCCGGTGGCGGTGCACCAGGCAGTGACCTGGGCGTCGAGGCCCGGGCCGCGGCGAGATGCGAGCGCCACGAAGCCGAGGGCGTTGAGATCGTCGAGCCGGTCGGGCGGCGGCAGGGCGATGCCGTGCGGCACCACCAGCGCCAGATGCTCGGTGAGGATGGGGGCGAAGGAGAGATCGTCCGCTTCCGGCGCGCGGCAGAAGCCGACGTCCAACCGGCCGGCCAGCAGGCGCTCGTGCTGCTCGCGCGAGGCCATGTCGTTGAGGGTAATCCGACAGTCGGGCACGGCCTGGCGGAAGCCGGCGATCAGCGCCGGCGCGGCGATCAGGGTGGAGATGCCGAAGCCGATGTCGAGCCGGCCGGTGAGGCCGGCGCTGGCGCGCTTGAGGCGCAGGTCGGCCTCCTCATTCAGCCTGAGCAGCGGTCGCGCTTCGGCCAGCAGCACCTGCCCAAGGGCCGTCGGCTTGGCGCCGTGCCGGCCGCGTTCGAACAGCGCGCCGCCGATGGCGGCTTCCAGCGCCTGGATCTGCTTGGTCAGCGTCGATTGGGTGACGCAGAGCTTCAGCGCCGCCTTGCCGTAGTGGCCGGCGTCGACCAGTTCGGTGAAGGCGCGGAGTAGTTTCAGATCCATTCCATATACGACTAATTTCAGGATAACTTGTCATTTTACAGATGGATGGCAACAGGAGCAAGCTCATGGCCAACAAGGAGGACGCCATGACGCTCAAGGTTTCCAGCGTGCAATTCCAGCACCGCGCCGGTGACAAGATCTACAATCTGCAGCGCATTGCCGAGTTCACGCGGCAGGCACTGCGACAGGGCAGCCAGCTCGTCGTCTTTCCGGAAATGTGCATCACCGGCTACTGGCACGTGCCCAAGCTCGACGAAGCCGGGCTCAGGGCGCTGGCTGAGCCGCTCGACGGCCCGTCGATCGGCATCGTCGCCGCGCTGGCCGGCCAGCTCGGCATCGCCATCGGCGCCGGGTTCCTGGAGGCGGCGGCCGATGGCAAGCTCTACAACGCCTATGCCGTGTGCATGCCGGATGGCGCCGTGCATTGTCACCGCAAGCTGCACGCCTTCGAGCACCAGCTGATTTCGAGTGGCGACCGCTACACGGTGTTCGACACGCCCTGGGGTATCCGCGCGGGCATCCTGATCTGCTGGGACAACAACCTTGTCGAAAATGCCCGGGCGGCGGCGCTCTTGGGGGCGGAACTCCTCATCGCGCCGCACCAGACGGGCGGCTGCAACTCGGTAAGTCCCCACGGCATGAAGCATATTCCCATTGAAAAGTGGGAGCACCGGCACGAGGACCCCGCCGCCATCGTAGCCGAAATCCGCGGGCCGAATGGCCGCGAATGGCTGATGCGCTGGCTGCCGGCCCGCGCTCATGACAACGGCATGTTCCTCGTCTTCAGCAACGGCATCGGTCCCGACGAGGACGAGGTGCGCACCGGCAACGCCATGATCCTCGACCCCTATGGCCGGATCATCGTCGAGACCTCGGAAGCGGGCGACGACATGGTGAGCGCCGATCTCGATCTTGGTTTGCTCGACAAATGTACGGGACAGCGCTGGCTGAGAGGCCGACGGCCGGAACTCTACGGCATCCTGACCGAGCCGAGGCCGGACAATCTCAAGCCGCTGGAGGCGCGGTTCTCAGACGCGCCGACGCGGTGAAGACAATGGCGACGTCCCCGGGGACGGGCTGTCCATCGCTACCAGACACCCGGCATTAGGCGATAGCGGGTCTGTCTTTGGTAGGCGTCGTAGCCTGCAAGCTCGCGCTCCAGAAGCGCGTCTTCCAGGCGCGTCCTGACGATCAGCAGCACAACGGCCAACAAGGTGGGGATGGTGCTCCAGGCCGACCCAAACAACAGCGGCAGCCCAAGCGTGCCAATGATCATGCCGGTGTTACCGGGATGCCGGACGATCCTGTAGGGCCCCGTCTCACAGACCCTATGGGATCGATCGCGCTGAATGCGGACGACGGCGGAGAAAAACCGGTTCTCGGCCATTGCCCAGAGGAACAGCCCGGCACCGATGAGGGTCACGAAGGTTCCAATGGCCATCCAGATCCACGACTGGCGCGGGGTCCAGCCGAAACGGCCGGCATCAAGCCCTGCGAGGATCAGTGTGGCGATCGTCAGCAGAAAGCCGATTCCCAGAAGCCGCTTGTCCCACTCCTCGGCGCCGGATCCCGGCCTGAGGCGTTCCTGCGACAGCTCTCGCTGACCACGAAGGATGAAGCATCTCAATGCGTTGGTGAGCAAGCTGACGCCAAAATAAACCCACGCCGCCATATAGTCTGCCCGTCCGGCGCTCAGGAGAAGAACAAGAAGAAAAACAAGGCTGACCGCAGAGCTTACAATGAAGTCCTTCATCGCTTTCACTCTTTCTTGCTGCTTGTTTGGAGGTCACACGAGGGATTTTTCGGCGGACTCGACGGTTTGCGCCATCAGCATCGCGATGGTCATCGGCCCGACCCCGCCTGGAACAGGCGTGTAGGCGGCGTACCTGTCAGTGCCGGCAGACAGGTCGATATCGCCGACGCCACCAGGATGATATCCGGCGTCGATCACGATGGCGCCGTCCTTGATCCACTCGCCCTTGATGAACCGCGGCTTGCCAACCGCGCCGATCAAGATGTCCGCCAATCCGATCAGTTGGGGAAGCCCCTGGGTTCGGGAGTGGCAGATGGTCACGGTCGCGTTGGCGTTTAGCAGCATCATGGCGATCGGCTTGCCCAGAATGGGGCTTCGCCCGACCACGACGGCATGTTTTCCCTCGATGCTCACGCCATAATCCAGCAGTAGCCGCATGATGCCGGCCGGGGTCGCCGATCCGTAAGCTGGCTCGTTCATCGACATGGAGCCGAAGCCGAGCGCCGTGACGCCATCGACGTCTTTTTCCTGAGCGATGCGATCGAAGCATTTGCGCTCATCGATCTGCTTGGGCACGGGATGTTGCAGCAAAATGCCGTGAACCCGTGGGTCGGCATTGAGCTTGTCGATTTCCGCCAGCAGTTCGTCGGTTGTCGTGCTCTGGGAAAGTATGACGCGCAGAGAGGCCATGCCAATCCGCTCGCAAGCATTCCCTTTCATTTTCACGTAGGTCGCCGAAGCGGGATCGTCGCCCACCAGTATTGTTGCCAAGACAGGTTTTGTCCCGCCCGCTTTGCTAGTGAGTTCGATGACTTTCGCAGCCAGCTCCGCTTCGATCTTTCGGGCCAGCGATTTTCCATCGAGAACAAGTGCGGTCATCTTCGTGTCCACGAATCAATGATCCGGGACACCCAGGCGGTCGATGTTCCAGCAAGCGCTCCCTGATGGTCAAATCCATCCGACGCCGGTTGCGCCCTCCATCGGTAGCATCCGGTGATGGACGGTTCAAGGCGCGTCGCCTCGGTCCGCACCGGAGCTGGACGACGAATGGCTAGGGGCATGGACACGGAGCGCCGCCGCCCTTTTACGGCAGATTGTCCCTCAGGAAGATCTCGATGCGGATGGAATCCTGCCCCGCCACCAGCGGCGTGCCGTCGATCTGGGCGCGCAGCACGCGGATGGCGCTGCGGATCTCGTGGCCGGCGTCCTGGTTGATGATGGCGTGCATCAGGCCGTTCTGCAGGGCGGCGCGCGTCACGTCGTAGAGCTCGTGCGCCACGACGATGGGGCGCGCCTCGGCCGGCAGCTCGGCGACCACGTCGAGGATGCCCTCGTGGCCGGCGCCGATGTTGTAGAGGCCGACAATGTTGCCCTCGCGCGCGAGGCAGGCTATCAGCGCGTCGCGAGTGGCGGCGCGTTCGTCGCGGCCTTCCAGCGTCACCGATGCCTGAAGATGCGGAAACTGCTCGCTGATCACCTGATCGAAGCCCATGCGGCGCTCGACATGGTCGCGCACCAGCATGGAGCCGGCGACCACGACGATCTTGCCCTGGCGACCGCCGAGGAACTGGCCGAGCAGGCTGGCGGCGGTGCGGCCAGCAGCTACGTTGTCGATGCCGACATAATGGTGGCGCGGAAAGCGCGGCGCATCCGACACCAGCGTGACCACGGGGATGCCGGCGGCACTGAAACGGCAGAGCTCGGCCCGGACAGCCGCCGACTCGGTGGCGACCAGCGCCACGCCGGCCACCGCTTCGGTATCGATCTCACGCAGCGCTTCGGTCAGCGCGTCGCTATTGAAGGGAGGCACGGTGCGCACCTCGATCTCCACGCGCTTGCCGGCCAGCCGCTTGCTGGCCTCGCGCGCCTCAGCTCCCAGGCGATGCATGAAATCGCTGGGGCCATCGGGGATCAGGAACACCAGCCGGTCGATGCGCTTGCGAGCCAGCGCCGCCGCCGAGGCGTCGCGCACGAAGCCCAGCTTGTCGACTGCCGCCTTGACCCGCTCGGCGGTCGCCGCGCGCACGCCGGGGCGATCGTTGAGCACGCGGTCCACCGTGGCAAGGCCGACACCGGCAGCACGGGCGACGTCGTGGATTGTCGGACGCATCAAACCCCTCAGTGAGCAAATGCACAAACTTGAGAGTAAAATTCCACTTATAGCTCGCCCGTTGTCAACCTCGAGCTGGAACGGACCAAGCCAATGAAGGGAATGGCGTTTCCGATGAGGCACCGGAAACGCTGTTGCAAAGCGACGCATCGAGCCTGGCTCGAAACTCGCTGGGGCGAGGCAGGTAGCGACGGCTTCGAGAACCGGAGCGCAGCGGACGTCCTGTCCGTGAGCACCGGAAGCGCAGAAGACTAAGCCCAGGCATCCGCCCGAAAAGTTGAAGACTTTTCGGGCCAAGTGGATGCCCGGAGATCTCCGCCCCAGTAGAGTTTCCAGCTAGGCTCACTCGTGGACGTACATGTCCCAGCCCAAGTACTTCGAAGCCGCTTCCGTCACCGCCACAGCCGACGAGGAGAAGTTCGTCGCCACGTGATGCTCGAAGGCGTTCTCGCAGATGTAGCGAAGGAGTTTCTGCAGGTTGGGGATGTCCACCACGCCGGCGCCGCCGAAGGTGTTGAGCGGATCGTCGGTGAACGACCCCTGGCCGGTGTAGCCCTTGATCTTGCCGGTGAGGTCGTCGGTGGAGAGGCGCAGGAAGGTCATGGCGCCAGATTTCACCTTGCCGTCCAGCGTGCCATAGGTGTTCTCGGCGCCCACGGTGCCAGCGATGATCTGCTGGTAGTCCATCTTCACGCCTTCGTTGAAGAAGTGCTTGGGCAGGTTCGAACAGTGGAAGCAGACGGCCTTGTTGGGGTCGCCACCGTAGTTGTTGTTCCAGTCGAGAAGCGCCGACGGCGTCTCGCTGGCCAACGCCAGGGCGTACATGGAGAGCGAGCCCAGCGTGTCGACCTCGCAGGCCGACGGCAGCAGCTTCTGGCTCATCATGCTCATGACGGTGCAGGGCACGATGCCGAAGAACTCTTCAAGGCTGGTCCAGCACTGCACGGAGGTGATGGTGAGACGGTTGGTCTCCACCCAGTTGTCCAGCACGGCGCCGAGCTTGGCCATCTTGATGAGGGCGGCTTCCGGCGTATGGCCGGTGGGCACGTAGGCGCGAATCTCGGCGATCTTCTTCTCGACGGCGGCGTCGTTGTCCTTCAGGCGGCCGATGCGGCCGAGCACTTCCGAAAGGTCCAGCGTGTCGACGGTGATGCCGGACCGCTCGAGCAGCTTTTCCGAATAGCGCACGGTGTTGAAGGCGGCCGGGCGGGCGCCAACGGCGCCGATGCGCAGGTTCCTGAAGCCGCGGACGATGCGGCAGACGCCGGCGAACCACTTGAGGTCGGCCTCGAACTCGGGGGAGTCGGGCGCTTCGGTGTGCAGCGTCGTCAGCGAATACTTGATGCCATACTGCTGCAGATTGTTGCAGATCGACATCTTGCCGCAGAAGCTGTCGCGGCGGTGGGTGATGGCCATCTTGCCGGTGTCGTCGGGCGTCGCCTGGATCAGCACGGGCACGTTGAGGTTGGCAAGGCGCAGGGCGTCGGCCAGGCCGCGCTCTTCGCCAAAGTTCGGCAGCGTGATGATGATGCCGTCGATCTCGTCAGCGTGCTTTTTGAACAGCGCAGCGCAGATCTCGGCTTCCTTATAGGTTTCCACCGCGCCATGGGCCGTCTCTTCGGGCGATACGACGATCGCCTTATAGCCCTGCTTCTCAAGGGCGGCGATCATCTCCAGCCGGCCGCTGGCGGCGAGATGGCTGGGGAAGAATCCACGGTTTCCGACGATCACGCCGAAGGTCATTTGCTTAGGCATCAGCTTCGCTCCTCCGCTTTCGCTTGAAGTTTTGAGGTACGTTACCGGAAAGGATAAGGTGAATTTTCCGGTGGTAATTAAAGACAATTGAGGGGATTCAAGCGAGTTATGATGAGCGTACATCAAGAGGAGGGGAGGGGCAAGGGCGGGGAAGCGTTTGCCTACCTCCCGCTTCGGTTGATAGGTGATAGTTCTGGTTGCTGCCCGGCAATCCTCGCGCCATAGTCACGGGGCTGGCGCTCTTGTCGGGGATGGAGCGCCGCCGGAGCGGGGGCGCATCGTGTTTTTGCCCAAGGGTTTGTCGAGGCGCGCGGTCGTGGCCGCGCTGCTGTTTTCAGCCGCACAGCCGGCAATGGCTTATTGTTCGAGGCCAACGGCGCCGTCATGTCCCGTGCTGGGGAAGTTCGACAGCGAATGGGAGTTCAACTCCTGCAAGTCGGAGATGGAATCCTACCAGAGCGACGTGGACAGCTATGTGAGCTGCCTTTCGCGCGAAAGCTCATCTGTCATCAACGAATATAACGAAGCAGTGGAACGCTTTAACTGCTACGCGCGCGGCTCGTCCTTCTGTTAAGGGCCGGTCGCAGGCGTTTGCGTCGGGAGGCCTTCATGATCGTGAAATGGGTTGTGCTTGCCGTCGCGGCGTTGATGAGCCTGTCGGCTCCGGCAATCCGTCCGGCCTTGGCAGCCGAGGGTCTCAAGTTCACGAATGCAGTCTCTACTATTTCCGGGTTTTTCAGCGGGAAGCTTAACATGTTCATGCGCCCTGACGATGCCACGCAAGCGGGCAAGCAGACGTCCGTCATCCTCAAGCGGCAGGTGCCCATTCGCTTCGGCGAGGCGCCGCGATCCTGGCTGGGCGGGCTGCCGATGATGCCGGAGAACGTCGCATGGCCGCGCGCCGCCAACGGGTCGCCGCTACACTTCATCGCAGAGATCGACTGCGCCGATCTACCGGCCAACCTCTGGAACGGGCTGGGGCCGCGCCAGGGCTGGCTGCTGCTGTTCGTGGAGGTGCAGCAACTCGACTACGAGACGGACGGTGATCTCGTGCAGGTCTTGCATATCGATCAGCTCGGCCCCGAACGCCAGCCGCCGGAGGACATGTCAACTGTCCGTTTGGTGATGTGGGATCTCATCGGTGGCCAGCCAAAGATCCGGCCCGGTGTACCCAAGATGTGGCGCAAGTGGCCGGTCGATCTTGTGGTGCAGGAATACACCCCTTCTGATGACGAGGCGGAAGGGCCGCCGCTGGTTTCGGGAGAGGAGCTCTACGAGGCGCCGGTCTCGGATAGAGGCTTCATGGCTTTTAGCGTCGGCCTAGACCGCCCGCTGACCTGGCGCGGTGCGCTTTACTATATCCAGGAGTTCCTGAGGGATTTGGAGCCGGAACGCTTCAAGCTGAATTTCACGAACTGGCAAGGCGGGTTGCTGCAACCTCCGGAACCGGGTGCGGACGGCGCGGGGTTGATGGCGCAGGCGTTGGAAGGGCTCGACAAGATAAAGGCCCGGTTGCGGGAGCACGACGAGGTACGGCTCGCCGAGCTGGAGAAGCAGCGTGATTACCTCACTCGCATAAATGACAGCCGCCCCGGACCTGAAGGCGACGCCTTCATCGCTGAGGAGATCGAGACGCTGGGCGAAGGCCATCTGGCTTGGGCGGCGGGGCTCAGATCCGCTGCCGAGAGCCTGATGGCGCATATTTTGGCGCAGGATCTCGACGCTCCCATGTCGGATGACGATTGGCGGTCCATCGCGGCGACCTTTAAAAGCAAAAGCGTCTTTTGGCAGAAAACGCATTTCGCCGACGCTCTGGAGCGGGTCGAGCGAGGTCTTTCCACTGACGATCAGCTGCGAATGGCGATACGGGAAGATGCGCTCGACGCCTACGCGCGGAACAATGCCACCAACCCGGCGATACCCAGAGACCTGCTCGACGATGTCGAGGCGCGCCTGAGGTTCATCAATGAGGGGCGGCCGCACCGGATGGGCGGTCAACCCAGCCTGATTCAGCCTCATGGCCCTATGGAGGATGCGGCGCTTCTGTTCCAGATGGCGTCGGATCAGGCGATGGGCTGGAACTGGGCTGACGTGGGCGCACTCTATGTGACTATCTCGCTGGATGATTTGCGGAAAGGGCAATTCGATCGCTTACATGCGTGGCAGGACGGATATTGAGGCGGATTTTGCCAAAGGAGATTTCGATGGGTTCGTTTCGTGTTGTGGTGCCTGTTGCCGCCATATTGCTTCTCAGCCTGACTGCGTTGGACGCTTACGCCTGCAGTTGCGGAGAGCCTCCGAAAGATCTGTTCTCCAGCGCCGATTTGGTGGTCAAGGGTTGGATGAAGACCGTCACCTACGGCATTGAAGTGCCGGCCGAGGATCCGGAGGACAAGCCATTCCGGTTTGCGCGGGGCGAAGTTGAGATTGAGAAGGTCCTGAAGGGGAGCTACAGCGAGCGAATTCTGCCGGTTTACACTGGCGCTGGTCTCGGTGATTGCGGTCGCCTAGGACAGTTCATCAACGCCGCAATCTATTATCGCGACGAGAAGTTCGGCGAATTCGAGCTTGGATTGCAGAAGGTCGAGTACAAGGGGAAAACCTACTACATGTCGACGATCTGTGATTACGCCAAGGGGCCGAAAGTCGAGGGAGAGGGGACGGAGTGAGAGCCGCGTTTGCGGCTCTTGGTGTCGTTGGTGGGACGAATCAACGGTCTTTGGGCTGGCCCGGAACGAACGAGACCGTCACCTTCTTGGCTCTGATAAACCCGTCCAAGCCGTAGCACGGCATCAGCTCTATATCGATGTCATGAGGATCTTGGGGCAAGGGGAAGCAATTGGAGCGCCCTCTGTCGGTCGCGTAGCCGAGTTCCAAGCCACTTATGACGTTTTGAGCGCTGAAGCCGTCCAGTTGAAGATCCATGATCTTCTCAAGGCTGAAGGTGACCAGGGCTTGCTTGGCGAGGACGAAACTGCCGTCCGGGCCGACGTCGCCTGTATTGATCCAGCCATGAAGCTTAAGCTCGCTTACGCCGGACCGATTGAGGAAAAGGCTGATGATTTCCGCATCGTGAAAAGTCGGCTCCTGACCGAACCATGCGAGTAATTCTGCCCCGCCCGGTATGTCGGTGTAGATCATGGTTTCCCCGAGCCCCAAGCTAGCTACACGTCAGGATAGCAACATGATGGTGCTTGGCAATGGCTTCTGAGCCGTGACGGCGCGGTTCACTTCCGCCAACTCCTTGCCAAAAACGCTGGTAACTATCGCGCAGATGGGGAATGATCCCGTCGTTATTTTATCAGTGCTGGCAAACAGATCATCAAGCCAGTGCCGCATTTTAAGCTGATCACCGACGCTAGTTTAGCCGCCCGTCGGAGCAGCATCGAGCCGACAGTCGGCCTCATGCCGTGTCCCGCCTCCGCAGGAGAAATCGTCTCATGACCGAATCCATTGCCCACTACATCGCTCGGTTCCTTGGCGAGGCTGGCGTGAAACGCATCTGGGGCGTGACGGGCGACAGCCTCAATGGGCTCAGCGACAGCTTGCATCGGCTGAAGCAGATCCGCTGGATGGGTACGCGCCATGAGGAGGCGGCGGCGTTTGCCGCTGGGGCCGAGGCGCATATTACCGGCGAGCTGGCGGTGTGTGCCGGCTCGTGCGGGCCGGGTAACCTGCACCTGATCAACGGGTTGTTCGATTGCCAGCGCAGCCGGGTGCCGGTGCTGGCGATTGCCGCGCATATTCCGTCGTCGGAAATCGGCTCGGGCTATTTCCAGGAGACGCACCCGCAGGAGCTGTTTCGCGAGTGCTCTGTTTATTGCGAGCTGGTGACCAACCCCGACCAGATGCCGCGCGTGCTGGAAGTGGCCGTGCGCACCGCCATCGCCAAGCGCGGCGTCGCCGTCATCGTGCTGCCGGGCGATATCGCCCTGAAGCCGATGCCGGAGGGTGTCGACATCCGCTGGCGGGCGCCGGAGCTCGGCCGTCTTGTTCCGTCGCCAAGCCAGATCGACGATCTCGCCGCGTTGCTGAATTCGAGCGGCAAGGTGACGCTGCTCTGTGGCGCCGGCTGCGCCGAGGCACATGACGAGGTGGTGGCGCTGGCCGCAAGACTGAAGGCGCCGATCGTCCATGCCCTGCGCGGCAAGGAGTTCGTCGAGCACGATAACCCCTATGACGTCGGCATGACCGGGCTGATCGGATTTTCCTCCGGCTATCACGCCATGGAGTCGGCCGACACGCTGTTGATCCTCGGCTCGGGCTTCCCCTACCGCGCCTTCTATCCCACCAAGGCCCGGATCGCCCAGGTGGACAGCCGGCCGGAAAGCCTCGGCGCCCACACGCAGATCGATTTGGGCATCATAGGCGACGTCAAGGCGACGGTGTCGGCGCTCTTGGAAAAGCTGCCCGAAAAGAGCGACGACGCATTCCTCAAGACGGCGCTGGAGCATTATGCCAAGGCGCGCAAGGGGCTCGACGATCTCGCAACGCCGGATGGCGAAAAGGGCCAGATCCATCCGCAATATCTCGCCCGGCTGATCAGCGAGAAGGCGGCGGACGACGCCATCTTCACCTGCGACGTCGGCACGCCCACCGTCTGGGCGGCGCGCTATATCACCATGAACGGCAAGCGGCGGCTGATCGGCTCGTTCAACCACGGCTCGATGGCCAACGCCCTGTCGCAGGGCATCGGGGCGCAGGGCATCGATCCCAGCCGCCAGGTGGTGGCGCTGTGCGGCGATGGCGGCTTTGCCATGCTGATGGGCGACATCCTCTCCGTCCGCCAGCTGGATCTGCCGCTGAAGATCATCATCGTCCACAACCGCTCGCTCGGCTTCGTCGCCATGGAGATGAAGGCCGGCGGCTATATCTCCGACGACACCGACCTCAACAGCCCGGATTTCGTCAAGGTGGCCGAGGCGATCGGCATCAAGGGCATCCGCGTCGACGACGCCAAGGCGCTGCCGGCGGCAATCGACGAAGCCTTCGCCACGCCCGGTCCTGTCTTGGTGGACGTGATGACCGCCAAGCAGGAGCTGGCCATGCCGCCGCAGATCACCCTCGAGCAGGCCAAGGGCTTCTCGCTCTACATGATGCGGGCGATCCTGAGCGGCCGGGGCGACGAGCTGATCGAACTGGCCAAGACGAACTGGCGGTAAGCGGAATTGCAGCATCCTCCATATCGTTGCGGTACCTGTCACTACTCATCGACAGGTGCTCTGCGGTATGGTGAGGATAACGATCATGGAGGTCGCCGCGAGAAGCGGACACCAGACTTAGGGAGTTGAAAGCAGATGACGCAGCAGGCCATGGCCGCGGCGATCGCCGAGGGACGCACATCGCTGGGCATTGAGCTCGGATCCACCAACATCAAGGCCTGTCTGATCGGGCCGGATCATGAGGTGCTGGCCACCGGCACGCACGGCTGGGAGAACCAGTTCGTCGACCGCCTGTGGACCTATTCGGAAGAGGCGATCTGGGCTGGCCTGCAGGCCTCCTTCGCAGCGCTCAGCGCCGATGTGAAGAAGCGCTACAATGTCGAGCTCAGCAGGGTCGGCGCGCTGGGCTTCTCGGCGATGATGCACGGCTATCTCGCCTTCGATGCCGCCGGCAAGCTACTGGTGCCGTTCCGCACTTGGCGCAACACCAACACCGAGCGCGCCGCCGCCGAGCTGACCAAGACGCTGGGCTTCAACTTCCCGCTCCGCTGGTCGGCCAGCCATCTCTATCAGGCGGTGATCGACAACGAGCCGCATGTGGGCAATGTCGCCTTCATCACCACGCTCGCCGGCTTCGTGCACTGGCGCCTGACCGGCAAGAAGGTGATCGGCGTCGGCGATGCCTCGGGCATGTTCCCGATCGATGCCGCCACGCATGATTACGACGCGCCGATGATGAAGCGCTTCGGCGAGATGGTGAAGACCCACAAGCCGGGCCTCGACGCGCCCAAGCTGTTCCCGAAGGTGCTGGTCGCCGGCGAGGATGCCGGTTCGCTCACCGCCGAGGGCGCCAAGCTGCTCGACCCCACCGGCAAGCTCACTGTCGGCATTCCGGTCTGCCCGCCGGAAGGCGACGCCGGCACCGGCATGGTGGCGACCAACGCCGTGGCACCGCGCACCGGCAACATCAGCGCCGGCACCTCGATCTTCGCCATGGTGGTTCTGGAAAAGCCGCTGACCACGGTGCATGAGGAACTCGACATCGTCACCACGCCGGGCGGCGACCTCGTGGCCATGGTTCACTGCAACAACGGCGCCAGCGAGCTCGGCACCTGGGCCGGCGTGTTCACCGAATTTGCCAAGGCGATCGGCGCCAAGTCGGACGCCAACGCGGTGTTCGGCGCGCTGTTCGAGGCCGCTCTCAAGGGCGAGGCGGATGGCGGTGGCCTCCTGGCCTACAACTATCTGGCCGGCGAGCCGATTACCGGCCTCACCGAGGGCCGCCCGCTGGTGGTGCGCACCCCCGGCAGCCGCCTGAACCTCGGCAACTTCATGCGCACCCAGCTCTACGCCGCCTTCGGCACGCTGAGCCTCGGCATGAACGTGCTGCATGGCGAGGGCGTGAAGCTCGATAGCATGTTCGCCCACGGCGGCATGTTCAAGACGGCCGGCGTCGCGCAGCGCCTGCTCGCCGCCGCCATCGGCGCGCCGGTGACGGTGGGCGACACGGCGAGCGAGGGCGGTGCCTGGGGCATCGCCGTGCTGGCCGAGTATCTCCGCAGCGGCAAGGGCAAGAACCTTGGCGTGTATCTGAATGAGCGGGTGTTCGCCGGCGCCAAGCTGGACGTCGCCAAGCCGGATGCTGCCGATGTGAAGGGCTATGGTGCCTGGCTGAAGCAGTATGAGGCGGGCTTGGCGATCCAGAGGGCGGCTGTGGAAGCGATTAGCTGAAACAGGGTCTTCGGTAGAAATGAGAATCCCCGGTGGCGAGCGTCACCGGGGATGTTTTGTTTTGGAGACCTATATCGGCGTCGCCCCCCGTTCTGCCTGAGGTCCTCTGCCTGCGCAGAGGAAGACAATAAATTATATATATGGAGTAAGGCGATAGCGGCTTTCGATCCTATCCTATGGATTGTCTTCCTCTGCGCAGGCAGAGGATCTCGGGACGAGAACTCGAGCGGCCGATATCACCCGCCCACCTCACTTCACCGCTGCATTTCCCCCGTCCGCATAAAGCGCCGATCCCGTGACAAAGCTCGATTGCGGGCCGGCGAGGAAGAGGGCGGCCTGGGCGATTTCCTCGGGCCGGGCGATGCGCTTCATGGCGTGGAGGCCGGCAGCCCAGTCCTTTTGCGCCTGATCGCCGGCCATGCCGGTGTCGGTGCCACCGGGCAAGAGGGCGTTGGCGCGGATTCCGCGCGCGCCGTAGTCGGCGGTGATGCCCTTGACGAGGCCCATCAGCCCGGCTTTCGCAGCACCATAGGCCGCTATGCCCGGCAGGCCGACGCTAGTGCCGACGAAGCTCGAGGTGAACACGATGGAGCCGCCGCCGCGCCGGAGCATCGCCGGGATCTGGACGCGGCTCGCGAGGAAGGCCGAGGTGAGGTTGGTGTTGAGCGTCACCTGCCACTCGCCCGGCGTCAGCTCGGCCAGCGGCCTGAAGGCACCGACTGTGCCGGCGTTGTTGAGGGCGATGTCGAGGCCGCCGAACGCGCTCACTGCTTCCTCGACCAACGCCTCGTGGCAGGCGGGATCGCCAACGTCGCCGACAATGAGGCTCACCTTGCCGCCCTTGTCCTTGATGACCTCGGCCACCGCCTCCAGCGCGTCGACGCCGCGCGCGTTGAGGACGACGGCCGCGCCCTCGGCGGCGAACAGCTCGGCCGCCGCCCGGCCAATGCCAGAGGACGCGCCAGTGATGATCGCCACCTTGTTATCGAGAATTCCCACGGTGCTCTCCTCTTGTTGGGGAGGACCGACATAGGAAACGGGGCCTGTGCCCCGACACCCGGTTTCGCCAAACGGCAGATATCACAGCCGAAAATGGCTAGAAATGCCGGGCCCTGAACACCTCGGCCAGCAGCCGCGTGCCGGTGTCTGCCTCCTGTTCGGAGAGGCCGGAAAAGCCCAGCATCAGCCGCGTGGTGTCGGTGATGGCGACGTTCATGCGCGACAGCGGCATCACCACCACGCCCTTTTCCAGCGCCGCCTGGGAGACGGCCATGTCGTTGCCCCAGGTGCCGGTGCTGTGGGCCGTGAGGTTGATGCCCTGGTCGGGCAGCGTCACCCGGAGATGCTCGCTCAGGCGCTCGGCGACGAGGCCGGCGAGCAGGTCGCGCGAGGCGCGCAGCCGCTCCCTGAGGCGCCTGAGGTGGGCGGGGAAATAGCCCTCGTTCAGGAAGTCGGCGACGACGCGCTGCTGGAAGGTGGGCGGGCAGACGTCGAGGGCCGGGCGGATCGCCCTGAACACCGGCACCAGATCGGCCGGCACGATGAGATAGCCGAGGCGCATGCTGGGCAACAGCGCCTTGCTGAAGGTGCCGGTGTAGAGCACGCGGTTGGCTTGATCGAGCCCCTGCAGCGAGGCGATGGGGTGGCCATCGTAGCGGAACTCGCTGTCGTAATCGTCCTCGACGATCCACGAGCCGTGCTCGCGCGCATAGGCCAGCAGCTCCAGCCGCCGGGGCAGCGACAGCACCGCGCCCACCGGATACTGGTTGGACGGCGTCACGTAGAACAGGGCCGGCGGCGGCAAGGCGTCGGCGATCAGCTTCTCGGTGGTGATGCCGTTCTGGTCCACCGGCAGGCCGACGATCTCCGCGCCATTGAGCACCAGGCACTGCCGGGCCGGCGGATAGCAGGGGTCCTCGACGACCACGCTGTCGCCGGGCGAGGCGAGCACGCGGAAGGCGAGGTCGAGCGCCTGCTGGGTGCCGGCGGTGATGAACACCTGCTCGGGTGTGCAGCGCACGCCGCGCGACACCGCGAGATGGGCTGTGACGGCCGTGCGCAGCGCCGGCTCGCCCTGGATGTCGCCATAGCCTTCGAAGGCATAGTTGATGTGCCGGCCGGCGATGCGGTTGAGGAGGCTGGCCGTCCGCTCGTCGTGCCCCATGCGGCCGGTGACAAAGGGCAGCATCTTCTGGCGGGCGAGGCTGGGGCCCGTGGTCATCACCCGTGTCACGGCCACGGAAACGGTGCGGTTCGGCGAGCCCGGTGCGGGCTCCCTGTTGGCGCCTGCCTTGGGAGGCCGGTTTTGCGAGGTCGGCGTGATGTAGGTGCCCGAGCCGTGGCGGGCCAGAGCGTATCCCTCGGCAATCAGGATGTCATAGGCCTCGGCCACCGTGCCGCGCGACAGCCGCCATTCCCCAGCCGCAAGGCGAGTGGAGGGCAGCCGCTCGCCGGCATCGAGCCGGCCATCGGCGATGGCCTCGCGCAGCGCGAGATAGAGCTGGCGGGCAAGCGAGGCGGGCGACGACGGATCGACGTTCGGGCGGAAGCTGGCGGATGGGCCTTCGCGTCGCCGTTTCAGGCTGGTGGTTTCGGCCAAGTGGCTCACCTCGCGTGTCGATAGTGGCTCTTTAAATTGCGCCAAGAATGCAATTTGATCAGGCCACTTTCAAGCGAGATGTGATTCTACCCGATGGATATGCCTGTCAGCGCCGTGCCTTACTTCAGCCAATGGGAAACACCGGAGATGACGCTCGATGTCGTCGCCGAGGGCGAGGCGGCCCTGCTCCGCGATCCGCTATGGGCGCAGTCGGGCGCCGACACGGTGGAGGAATATGCGCGCTGGGCAGGCAACGTCTGCGGCATGGCCTGCCTGAAGATGATCCTCGCGGCGCGTGGCGCGGTGCACCCCATCCTGGAGCTGGCTCGCGCCGCCACCGAGTACGGCGGCTATGTCGTCAGCACCGACGGGGCGAGCATCAAGGGCCTGATCTACGTGCCCTTCGTCCGCATGGTCGGCGAGCGCTTCGGGCTGAAGGCCGAGGTGGTCACCGGCATCGGCACGGCGCAACTGCCGGCGCTTCTTGCCCGCTTTCCGTTCTTCATGGCGTCGGTGCATCACTCGATCCGCTGGACGGACCGTGAGCCGCCGTCGAAGGGCGGGCATCTGGTGCTGGTTACAGCCGCGACGCCCGACGCCATCCGCTTCCACAATCCCTCCGGCCACCAGCCCGAGACCCAGGCCGACGTGGTGCTGCCGCTTGCCGATTTCGACCGTTTCTTCGCCAATCGCGGCATCGCGGTCGGCGCCTAACCTTCCTCCCAGCTTGACGGACCCCTTCATGACCCAACCCACCAAACTCCGCATCGCCGTGCTGTTCGGCGGCCGTTCCTCCGAGCACGACGTGTCCGTGATGTCGGGGACCAACGTCATGGTGGCGCTGTCGCCGGACAAATACGAGGCCGTGCCGATCTTCATCACTCACGAGGGTCGTTGGTTCGAAAGCCGGTTTGACGGCAAGGCGTTGACCAAGCCCGAACGCGGCACCGAGCTGGCGCTGGTGCCCGGCGGGCACGGCCGCATGCTGGCGATCGCAGCCGATGGCCGCATCAGCGAGGCCGGCAAAATCGACGCGCTGTTCCCGGTGCTGCATGGCCTCTACGGCGAGGACGGCTCGGTGCAGGGCCTGGCCGAGGTGGCGCGCGTGCCGCTGGTCGGCTGCGGTATTCTTGGCTCCGCCACCGCGCTCGACAAGGTGATCACCAAGCGCCTGCTGCGGGCCGCCGGCATTCCCGTGGCACGCGAGGCCATCCTGCATGCCGGCGAGGCGGCGGATTTCGCGGCGCTGGAGCGCGAGCTGGGCCTGCCGCTGTTCATCAAGCCGGCGCGGCAGGGCTCGTCGGTCGGTGTTCGCAAGGTGTCGGGCAGCCAGGAGTTCCAGCCGGCGCTCGACGAGGCCTTCTGCTATGACAACAGCCTGCTGGCCGAGGAGTTCATCAAGGGGCGCGAGATCGAATTCAGCGTGCTGGAGAACGAGGCGGGTGGGCTGTTCGTGTCCCACCCCGGCGAGATCGTGCCGGCCGAGAGCCACGGCTTCTACAGCTACGACGCCAAGTATATCGACGCGGCCGGCGCGGCGCTGAAGGTGCCGGCCGAGCTGCCGCCCGAGCTTGAGACAGCGATGCAGGAGACGGCGGGCCGCGCCTTCCGGGCGCTCGGCTGCGACGGCATGGCGCGCGTCGACTTCTTCCTGATGGCGGACGACCGTTTCCTGGTCAACGAAGTGAACACCATTCCCGGCTTCACCAATATCAGCATGTATCCCAAGGCGATGGGCGCCAGCGGTGTCGGCTATGCCGAGCTGATCGACCGGCTGATCGCCCACGGCCTTGCCCGCGCCGGCGTGGTTCCCTTTGCTGCGGCCTCGGCGTAAGCAAGGCTGTCGCAACGGGCGGATGGCTTGGAGATGACGGACAAGGAACCCACGGCGGAAGCTCTGGCGCTCGGCGAGGCGCTTCGCCGGGTGGTGGGCACCTTCGTCCGCAGCATCCGCCGGGAGGCCGACACACCGACCAGCTCGCAGTCGGAAACGCTGGGGCTCCTCGATCGCCAGGGGGCGATGAGCGTTGCCGGCCTCGCCGCCGAGCGCAAGGTGAAGCACCAGAGCATGCGTCTGGTGGTGGAACAGCTGGAGACGAACGGCCTCGTCACGCGCCTGCCCAACCCCGAGGATGGCCGCAGCCAGCTGGTGGCGCTGAGCGATGAGGGCCGGGCGGCACTCGCTCGGTCGCGCTCGGCGCGGCAGCAGCAGATCGCGGCGCTGATCGACACGCGACTGTCGGACGCCGATCGGCAAGTGTTGCGCGCCGCCATCGAGATCATCGAGCGGCTGAGTTAGGCTTTCAAAGAGGCGAGCACCGCCTGGAGCGTGTTGAGGCCCCAGTGCTCCTGATAGCGGCCGCCTTCAACGCGGACGATGTCGATGACGTCGATGGCGATGTCCTTGCCCGTGGCCGCAACGTCAAGAAGCTCGCCGGTGTGGCGGCCGCTGATCGTCTTGCGGGTTGTCACCTTGTCGCCCTCGGCGATCTGGTCGTGGATCGTCACCGTGAGGTCCGAGATGGCCGGCCGGAGGATGGTTTCGAAGGTGGCCCACATGCTCTCAGGGCCGTTCGGCCGCCCTGCCGGCGCGGCGTGATTGATGAAATCCGGCGCCATCAGGGCGCGAAAGGCGTCGGCATCGCCATTCTGAATGACTTCGATATTGAAGCGGCGAACAACGGCCTTGATGTCGTCGTGTGACATGGAGACTCCCCAATATATACAGTTAGACTGTATATATGCTTCCTCTGCTGAGACGGCAAGCCTGAGAGCGGATGCCGCAAAGTGAGCCTGATATCAGCGTTGCGCTTTGTTCTGCCTGAGGTCCTCTGCGCAGGCGGAGGATGGATTCACGTTTGAAGCGCAACAGAGATGAAGTCTTTGAATACCTCTGCGGGTGTCCTGTAGCCAAGGATCTTTCTCGGGCTTTCGTTGTATTGGCGCATGACGGTCTCAACTCCATCTGTCGGAATGGCTTGGAGATCTGTGGTGCTGGGCAGGTAGCGGCGCATGCGTCCGATGGCGTTTTCGATGCCGCCCTTCTGCCAGGGCCTGTGCGGGTCACAGAAGTAGGTGGGCAAGGAGAGCTCCTCTGCGAGGCGGTGATGACGGGCAAACTCGCCCCCATTGTCGAAGGTAACGGAGG
>NZ_KE383965.1:48125-139224 GCF_000422965.1 Pleomorphomonas oryzae DSM 16300 | reverse complement strand
ACCTTCTTCGCGGCCTTGCCCGAGCCGTTGCGCGCCTCCGTTACCTTCGACAATGGGGGCGAGTTTGCCCGTCATCACCGCCTCGCAGAGGAGCTCTCCTTGCCCACCTACTTCTGTGACCCGCACAGGCCCTGGCAGAAGGGCGGCATCGAAAACGCCATCGGACGCATGCGCCGCTACCTGCCCAGCACCACAGATCTCCAAGCCATTCCGACAGATGGAGTTGAGACCGTCATGCGCCAATACAACGAAAGCCCGAGAAAGATCCTTGGCTACAGGACACCCGCAGAGGTATTCAAAGACTTCATCTCTGTTGCGCTTCAAACGTGAATCCATCCTCTGCCTTCGCAGAGGAAGACACTTGAGAGCAGCGTCTACCTCATTGTTTCAAATATATAATTCACCTGTCTTCCTCTGCGAAGGCAGAGGACCTCAGGCCGGAAAGGGCGATCGGTCGGTATAGGTCTCCCTATCCCTCCGCCCCCACCACAGCCCGCACCACCAGCGCCACCCGTTCCCCCCGCATGCCCGGCCTGATGCGGCCCGAGCGCTCCAGTTCGGCGAGGCCATGCAATGCGGCCCAGAAGGCCTCCGCCGCCACCTCCGCGTTGGCGCAGAACGGCGTCACCACGCCGGCCAGCGCGTCGAAAGCCGCCCTCAGTTCCGCCCTGGTATCCGCCTCGGCAAAGCGCAGATCGGTGGGCAGCACGAACATCGCCTCATAGAGGGCAGGATGGCCAAGCGCGAAGTCGAGATAGGCTCGCGCAACGGCGTCCACCGCCTCCGCCGGCCCACCGGCCTTGTCGGCCGCCGACCGCAGCACCTCGCCGATCTCCTTGAACCCCTCCACTGCCACCGCCGCGACGATGGCCGTGCGGTTCTCGAAATGCGAATAGAGCACCGGCTGGCTATACTCGATCTCCTCGGCGAGACGGCGGACGGTCACGGCCTCCCAACCCTCCCGCTCGGCGATCGCCCGCGCCGCCGCCACGATGCGCTGCTCGCGCTCGGCCCGCTCCCGGCTCTTCCGCTCGGCCACACCCATCCCGATCTCCTTCGCGTCACCGGCTACATCATAGCGCCGTTTGACATCCTAGCAATGCTAGATTATATGATCTAGCGACGCTAGAAATTATCTCACGACTAGATAGGAGATCCGAAATGCATTGGCTTCCGCTCGGAATAGCCGCGCTCCTCGCGCTGGCGATCATCGTCATTGGCCTGCAATATCTCACCGTCCCGCTCACCGCGGCGCGCAGCTTCGGCCTGCCCTTCCCCGAAGGAGGCCCCAATGTTCCCTGGTGGTTGCGCCTCAAGGGCGTGCGCGACATCTCCTCCGGCTTGGTGGTGCTGGCGATGATGATATCGGCCACGCCCCGCGAAGTCGGCCTCGTCCTGCTGGTGGAAGCCTTCATAGCCCTCGGCGACATGTCGGTGATCCTGGCCGCCAAGGGCAACACCAAGCTGGCGCTCGGCATGCACGGCGTCACGGCGGCGGTGATGGTGGCAACGGCGGCAGCGCTGTTGCTCGGGGTGGCGTGAGAGCGCGCTATATGTGCCCCTCACCCTTTCCCGCCTGAGGTCCCCACCTTGAATTCACACGTGAATTCAAGCGGCCTTCGCGGGGATGACAGCGTTATAAACGCGCGAGCCGCTACCTATTGTTCCATCTATATAATTCACCTGTCATCCCCGCGAAGGCGGGGACCTCAGGAAGGTAAGGCGGGCGGTTGATATCAATCTCCACTCACCCCGCTACCGCTCCAACCTCAATCAGCCTCTCACCCCGTCGCTCGATCCTCTCGCCCCCTCTCGCATGCCCCCGGATCGCCGTTGGCGGGAAGCCGAACCGCTCCCGAAACCGGTTGGCGAAGCGCGACGGGGACTCGTAGCCGACGTCGAGGGCGATGCGGTTGACCGCCTGATCGGTCGATTGCAACAGCAGCATGGCCTGCGACATGCGCACGTCGACCAGGAGGTCGCCAACGGTGGTCCCCTCCTGCGACAGGCGCCGGCGCAGCGTCGCCTCGCTGAGGGCGAAACGGTCGGCGACAGTGGCGATCGTCCAGGGCTCGGCGATCGACGCCTCGAACAGCCGCCGCACCCGCGCCGTCAGGCTGAGGTTCTCCGCCTGGGAGATCCGGACGCCTTTCAGCGACAGCCAGACCAGCAGCTCCGCCACCCGATGCTGCGCCACCGCCTCGGGAATGTGCACCGCATCGCCCACCGCCTCGACGGCGCGGTCGAACGCATCGGCAAAGGCCGCGTCGGTCTTGCCGAGCAGCGTCACGTCCGGGGTGACCGGTCCCCCGGGCGCCGTTCTCTCGAAGCTCGCGAGAACCGCCGGGTCCCACACCAGCCAGCGCGCGCCGTAGGAGCCGCGCTCGGACATCCGATTGGTGACGTCGAAGGTCTGCCCGCCGGCCAGCACAACCGCCTCGCCGCCGCGAACGGTCCACTGCCCGCGCCCCGACTGCAACAGCTTGCTGCCGTGGCTCAGTACGATCAGCGAGGGACGATCGACCACGAGGCGGCTGAACCGCAGCTCGCAGTACTGGACAATGCTGGCCGATAACCCGACGCCGGGACGGGCCTGCAGGGATCTCGAATGATCGCTCATGGCCTCACCATCCGATGCACGGCACAGAGCTTGTTGCCGTCGGGATCGCGCACATAGGCGAGATAGACGGGGCCGACGAGACCGTTGTCGCGAATGCCGGGCGGATCCTCGATGGAGCGGCCGCCCTCGGCCACGGCAGTATCGTGAAACGCCAGCACCGTCTCGGGCGAAGCGCATCGGAAGGCGATGGTACCGCCGTTGGCCGGCGTCGCCGGCTCGTCGTCGATCGGCTGGCTGACGCAGAACGATCCGCCGTCGTGCCGATAGAACAGCCTGACATGCCCGCTGTCCGTCACATGCCGCAGCGCGGCGCCGGCGCCCAGCGTACCGAGCACCGCGTCGTAGAAGCGCTTGGAGCGCTCGATGTCGTTCGAGCCGACCATCACGTGGTTGATCATGGCGTCCGTCCTGGTCCTCAATTGGCGATGAGGCAGGACTAGCATCGTTCAGATGCACTTTCGGCGCAAGATCGCTCCCTTTCTGTGCCGATCTGCTCACCGGGAGCCTGATATGGGCCTCGGCATCTTCTCGTCCTGAGGTCCTTGCTTTCGCAAGGATGACAGCTTGATAGGAAGGGGAGTCAAGCTGGAGACCCGTTCTATCCAGCTGTTATCATTTATATAATTCTGTCATCCTTGCGAAAGCAAGGACCTCAGGACGAGAAAGCACTGCGGCCCCTATAGCGCTCCCCTCCGTACCCTCACGCCTTTGAGCTGCAACTCAAAGTGGGGACGAAGCCTCGATCCGGGGAGCGACTAAAATGCCTCCTCACTCAGGCACCACGCCACCAGCATCGCCGGCCCTGAGACGAAGCATCTCAAAAAATGTTGCGCGCCTGATGCGCCGAGACTACGAACATCCACGCACTAAAGTTGTCATCGGCGCTTGAAACGTCAGCTCCCACCCCTTGCCGGTCCCCGCAACCCCTCTCCGCCTCCCCTCGCCACCGGCCCGGTGTCCCACGTGTCGCACTCCCTTGAAATAACAGCCGGATCGGCTCGTTACGCACCTTCCCCGCCCCGCCCATTCGACCAGCGCTCCAGGCGGAGTCCCGGTCGACCAGCCGCATCCACGCCCACACGCCCCGCGTGAAGCGACAAAACGTCTCAAAATCTATTGCGAATCGCAAAAAGTGAGGTACTATGAATCATAAGAAAACAACGAAAGTCGACACGGCGAAAACGTCGGAGGCTTCGCAAGGGGAGGAGGGCGTCATGTCTGACGCCATTCAAGGGGCGGAGGAATCCGTTTCCCTGATGACCCGGTTATCGCAAGCGGATCTCAGTTCCGCCGAAAAGCGACTGATCGAGACCCTCTTCTCCCTGGCCGACTACGAACTGGCCACGCTGACCTCGTCGGCGCTGGCGGAACGGGCCGGCGCCTCGAGAGCGACGGTGGACCGGCTAGCCCGCAGGTTCGGTTACGCGGGCCAGAAGGAAATGAGACATGCTCTCCTCCGGGAGAGCCGCGCCATGCGGGCCGGCGTCGACGAGATCGTGACGCCGTCCCCTCAGATCGCGCTCGAGGATGGGCCGTTGGAGATCGCCTACAAGGTGTTCAACAACGCCTCCGTCAGAGCGCTGAAGTTTGCCGAATTGCTGGCTCAGACCGACGTGCTGCCGCGCCTCGTCGCGGCGATGCATGACGCACGCTCGATCCAGCTGTTCGGCGCCGGCGCCTCGGCGGTGGTGGCCCTCGACATGCACCAGCGCCTGGTCCGGCTGGGCCTCAGGATCAACATGGCCCAGGACGCCCACACCCAGATCGCCCAGGCGGCGCTGATGGGCGAAGGCGATCTGGCGGTGGCCATCTCGTTTTCGGGCATGACCCGCACCACGGTGGAAGCGGCGGCAACCGCCCGTTCGCGTGGCGCCAGCGTCGTGGCCATCCTGGCCAAGGCCCAATCGCCGCTCGGCGATATCGCCGATCTCAAGGTTCTGACGCCCCCCGGCGTCGGGTTGTTCGGCACGGATGCGTCGATGACGCGCATCCTGCAGATGATGCTCAACGAAGTGCTCTTCCACTGCCTGGCGGTGAAGGACGTCAGCCTGCTCGAAAACGTTCAACGGATCGACGCAGTGCTCAACAGCGAAAAGATCGGGGCCGGAGATTTCCGTCGCCGACATATAGGGAGCGAGGACCGTGACCGACCAGAAGGACATCGAAAAACTTGAGGCGTCAGCGCGACGAATAAGGGCGCACATCCTTACCCAGATCAATGCGGCCGGTTCCGGCCACCCCGGCGGCAGCATGTCCTGCGTGGAGATCCTGGCGGCCCTGTTTTCCCACCGCGCCGCTGCCGGCGCCAACTGGTTCGGCCGCAACGCGCGGGACCATGTGATCCTGTCCAAGGGGCACGCCGCCCCTGCCCTCTATGCCACCTTCGCCGAAGTGGGCATGATCCCCGAAGCCGAGCTTCTGACGCTGCGCCAGCTCGGCAGCCGCCTGCAAGGCCACCCCGACCGCACCCGCCTGCCGGAAGTGGAAATGTCCACCGGCTCGCTTGGACAAGGTCTTTCCGTCAGCCTCGGCATCGCCCTGGCGCTCAAGCTGCGCAACGAACCCTTCTATTCCTACGCCATCCTGGGCGATGGCGAGATCAACTCCGGCCAGATCTGGGAGGCTATCGCCTACGCCGGCACCCACAAGGTCAACCGCCTGGTCGCCATTCTCGACGCCAACGGCATCCAGAACGACGGCCGCATCGAGGAGGTGCTGGAGCTGCGCCCCTATGCGCCGAAGCTCGAAGCCTTCGGCTGGGCGGTGCGCGAGTTCGACGGCCAGAACATGGCCGAGGTGGTCGATGCCGTCGACTGGGCCTCGTCGGATGCGCCGGGCGACAAGCCGCGCTTCCTGATTGCCCACACCACCAAGGGCGCGGGCGTTTCCTTCATGTCCGATCGGGCTGACTGGCATAGCCACACGATCAGCGACGAACAATTGAAGGCCGGTCTCAAGGAGGTCATGGGCTGATGGCTGCTACCCCTACCAACGCGCCCGAAGGTTTTGTGTCGCTCCGCGACGTCTTCGGCGACGCCATCATGGCGCTCGGCGCCCGCGATCCGCGCATCCTGATGCTGGATGCCGACCTCGCCAGTTCCACCCGGACGATGAAGTTCAAGAAGACCTATCCGGATCGCCACTACAACTTCGGCATCGCCGAGCAGAACATGGTCGGCGCCGCCGCCGGTTTCGCGATTTCCGGCTACATCCCCTTCGTCAACACCTTCGCGTCCTTCCTGTCGCGCCGAGCCTGCGACCAGATCGCCGTCTCGGTCGCCTACCCCAAGCTGAACGTCAAGTTCTTCGGCTTCCACGGCGGCATCAACCTCGGCGAGGACGGCGCCACGCAGCAGGCGGTCGAGGATCTCGCCATCATGCAGGGCATCCCCGGCATCCGCTGCTACGCGCCGATCGACGGCAACGACCTGGCACGCGTCATGAACGAGGTGGCCGAAGTCGAGGGGCCCACCTACGTCCGCCTGTCGCGCTTCCCTTCGCCGCTCGTCACGCCGCCCGTCGCCTCGGAAACCGAACGCGCCGCTGCCTTCCGCGTGCTCACCGAGGGCAAGGATCTCCTGGTGTTCACCACCTCGACGCTGGCCGCCAAGGTGATCGAGGCCGCCAACGCCCTGAAGACCGAGGGCATCGGCATCCGCGTTCTCGGCATCACCCGGCTGAAGCCGCTCGGTAACGAGATCGCCGCCGAGGTGAAGGCCTTCGCCGGCAAGTCGATCGCCGTGGTCGAGGAGCATTCCATCCACGGCGGCCTTGCCGACGGCCTGTCGGCCCTGCTCGACGGCGCCGGTATCGCCCACCGCATCGAACGCATCGGCGTGCCCGACCGCTTCGGCGAGTCCGGCCATCCCGATGCCCTGCTCGAAGCCTTCGGCCTTGCCGGAGCACCGCTCAGGGCGCGGCTGAAGGCGACCGCCAAGAGGTGAGGAAAGCACCCCCAGGTGGCTTACGTGTTGCGGCCGACCGAGCGCCGGCCGCTGAAAGAAAGGTTTTCCTATCGCCTGAATGAAGAGATCGGCGCGCGGCCGGATAACCGCGCATCCTTGGGAGGAACGACCATGAAAAAAGTGCTGGTATTGGGTGCGACGCTGTTGAGCGCCAGCATCCTGTCGAGTGCCGCGTTGGCGGCCGACAAGCAGGTGACGGTCTGGTCCTGGTTCATCCAGAGCACGATGCAGAAGTCGATCGATGCCTTCGAGAAGGCGCACCCCGGCGTCAAGGTGACCTACACCTACTACAACTACTCGCCGGAATACATCACCGCGCTGAAGGCCGCCGCCGCCTCCGACAGCCTGCCCGACGTGATCGGCCTGCAACCGGGATCGCTCACCCAGCAGTATCGGGAGCATCTCGCCCCGGTCAACGATCTCGCCGCCAAGGAATGGGGCGCCGATTGGGCCGGCAAGGTGTTCCCCGTCAACCGCAAGCAGATGCTGATGGGCAACCCTTCGGGCGACACCAACTTCTACATCATTCCCCAGGAATCCCAGGTTCTCTGCATCTGGTACAACCGCAAAACCTTCGAGAAGCTCGGCATCGCCGTGCCCAAGACCTATGACGACCTGAAGGCCGCCGCCAAGAAGCTCAGCGATGGCGGCTTCCTGCCGCTGTTCCAGGGCGCCGCCGACGGCTGGCAGAACGAGAATGTCTTCCTGATGCTGGCCAACCAGTTCGCGCCCGGCCTCACCGACAAGGCCCAGGCCGGCGAGGCGCCGTGGACATCGCCCGAGCTCGTCTCGGCCATGAAGGCATGGAAGGGCCTGTTCGACGACGGCATCTTCCAGAAAGGCGCCCTCGGCGCCCATGCCTATCCCACCGGCGCCCAGCTGTTCGCCCAGGGCAAGGTGGGCATGATGGCCCTCGGCTCCTGGTGGATGCAGGAAAGCAAGTTCCCGCCGCCGCTGTCGCAATACGTCACCAACATGGACGGCTTCGACTTCTTCTACCTGCCGCCGGTTCCCGGCGCCAAGACGGCCAGCCCGCCGGTCGGCGGCGTCGATATCGGCTATGGCCTGACCAAGAACGGCGCCAAGAACCCCGAGGCCTGGACCTTCCTCGCCTCGCTCACCAACGGCGAAGCCCTGCAACAGGCGCTGAACGATCTCAACGACCTGCCGGCCTTCGCCGGGCATGAGCCGAAGGGCGACGTGTCCGACCACGTCAAGGACCTCTACAAACGCTTCATGGACGACCTGCCGAAGGCCGAGAACCAGCGCTTCGCCATCCCGGCGATCAGCGAGGCCCTCGACAACGCCCTCGCCGCCGTCGCAGCCGGCAGCAGCGAGCCTGAAGCGGCATTGAAGACCGTGCAGGCGGCGACCGACAAGGCGCTCGGCAAGTAAGGCTCCTCCCCCCGGTCCGGGGCGTCTCTCAAGGCCGGTCCGAGAAGGGCCGGCGGCGCGGGGCGCCCCGGAAACGGGAGGTGCATCCGAATGCCCGAAGATGCGTACCATTGACGGACAATGGCCCTGTTCGGAGAAGTCATGTCAGCCATATCGGGGAGAGCCTTTGAACAGGCACCCAAGCACTATCGCCGCTTCGCCGGACCATGGACCTACCTGTTCCTGCTGCCGGCCGTCGCATTGTTCGTCGTCTTCATCGCCTACCCCATCGTCTGGGTGCTGAGCGAAAGCTTCTTCTCCGAAGGCAACGACAGGACCAGCACCTTCGTCGGCCTCGACACCTATCTCTCGGTGCTGGCCGATCCGGTGTTCTGGATCGTCGTCCGCAACATGCTGCTCTGGGGCCTCATCACCGTCCCCGTACAGATGATCATCGGCGGCACCATCGCCTATTTCATCGAGCGGCATACCGACGCCTGGCGCGGCTTCTTCCGCACCATGTTCTTCCTGCCGGTCGTCACCTCGGTGTCGGTCATCAGCCTGGTCTGGGTGCAGATCTACGCGCCCTACTACGGCATCGCCCAGCAATATCTCAGCTATTTCGGCATCGAGATGGCCTCCTCGCCGATCGGCGATCCGTCGACGGCCATCTTCGCGCTGATCGTCGTCAACATCTGGCAATGGACCGGCTTTTCCATGCTGATGTACGTGGCCGGCATCGCCAACCTGCCCACCGAGGTGCTCGACGCGGCGCGCGTCGACGGGGCGCGCGGCCTGCGCCTTGCCTGGAGCGTCATCATCCCCATGCTGTCGCCGGTCACCAAGTCGCTGCTGCTGCTCGGCGTCATCGGCACGCTGCAGACCTTCCCGATCGTCCAGCTGATGACCACCGGCGGCCCCAACCACGCCTCGGAAGTGTTCGGCACCTACGTGTTCCGCACCTCCTTCGTGCTGGGCGACACCGGGCGCGGCGCCACCATCTCGGTCATCGTGCTGCTCTTGGCGCTGATCCTCTCCGTCGTCCAGATCGTCTACTTCGGCGCCAACCTCTCCCCCTCGTCCCGCAAGGAGGAGAGCGCCTGATGCGCCGCCGCCATCACCCCACCGCCAACCGCGTCATCATCCACGTCGTGCTGCTTCTCGTGCTCGCCCTCTGGATGATCCCGGAAGTCTACATGCTGTCGATCGGCCTCCGGACGCCCGAGCAGGCCTTCGACGCCACGCTGTTCGCCTGGCCGCTGACCTTCAGCAACTTCATCACCGTCATCCGCGACAACCCGCTGCCGATGTTCTTTTTGAACAGCCTGATCGTCACGCTGTCGACGGTGGCACTGGTGGTCGCTATCTCCTCGCTGTTCGCCTTCGCCTGCGCCGTGCTCAACCTCAGGGGCTCGCTGACGCTCTACGCCACGCTGCTCACCACGCTGATGGTGCCGCTCGCCTCGCTGGTGCTGCCGCTCGCCATCCTGCTCAAGACCTTCGGCTGGGTGAACACCTATGCCGGCCTGGTCTTCCCCTATGCCGCGCTCGGCGTGCCCTTCGCGGTGGTGGTGCTGAAGGCCTTCATGGAAGACTCTCCCAAGGAACTGTTCGAGGCGGCGCGCGTCGACGGCTGCAACGCCTGGCAGACCTACTGGCACGTCGCCCTGCCGCTGGTCCGGCCGGCCCTGGTGTTCGTCGGCATCTGGCAGTTCATCTCCACCTGGAACGAGTTCTTCCTGGCGCTGATCATCCTGACCCGCGACGAAGTGAAGACGCTGACCATCGTGCCCATGCAATATTCCGGCCTCTACATGGCCAACCCCGGCGCCCTGTTCGCCATCCTCACCCTGATCGCCCTGCCGCTGATCCTGCTCTACGTGGTGGTGCAGCGCGCCTTCGTCCGGGGCCTTCTGGCCGGCGCCGTGAAAGGATGATCCCCAAGGATGACCCAAACGATGAAACTGATCGGCATCGACATCGGAACATCTTCGGTCAAGGCCGTGCGCGTCCGGGCCGACGACGGCGTCAGCGTGGAGGCGGCGGTCTCCAAGCCCTATGCCGCCGATGGCGCGCCAACCCGCGACGCAACGCTATGGGCACGGCTCGCCGAGGAAGCGCTCACCGAACTCTCGACCGGCGAGGCCATATGCGCCATCGGCTTCACCGGCCAGATGCACGCCATGGTCGCCCTCGATGGCGATGGAGCGCTCGCCGCCCCGGTCAAGCTCTGGCTCGACATGGACGGCGCGCCCGACCTCGACGCCTTCGTCGCCGCCTATCCCGGCAGCTTCGCTCAGGAGACCGGCAACATCCCCCTGCCCGACTTCACGCTGGCCAAGTGGCTGTGGGCGCGGCGGCGCGACCCCGGCCTTTCCGGCAAGGTGAGCGGCCTCTACTGCGCCAAGGACTACGTCCGCGCCTCCCTCGATCCGTCGGCGCCCTTCGTGGTCGACCGCAACGAAGCCACGGGCATGCAGGTGTTCGACCCTTTCGCCGACTGCTGGCACGATGGCCTCCTCGAACGGGCCGGCCTGCCGCGCGCCGCCCTGCCGGCGCTGGTGCCCGCCACCGAACGGGCCGGCGCCTGGCATGGCATTCCCATGGTGGTCGGCGTCGGCGATCAGGCGGCTGCTGCCCGGGCCATCGGCGCGCTCGTCCCCGGCGTCGCCTCGCTGTCGCTCGGCACCTCCGGCGTGCTGTCGATCCCCTTGAAAAAGGCAGCCCTGCCATCGAAGTGGGACGGCGCCTTCCACCTCTTCCCGACCGGCTTCGACGACGACTATCAGGTGATCGGCACGGTGCCGGCCTTCGGCGCCACGCTGCGCTGGCTGCAGACCCTGTTCGGCCGCTCGATGGCCGAGCTCGACGCGGCCGCGATCAGCCGGCCGGCCGGCAGCGGGCGGGCGCTGTTCGTGCCCTATCTCGCCGGTGCCGGCGCACCGCATCCCGATCACGGCCTTGCCGCCGCCCTCTCCGGTCTCACCGTCGACACCGATCTTCCGGCCATCGTCCGCGCAGTCTATGACGGCATGGCGCAGGAGCTGGCGGCCATCACCGAGGAGGCGGCCGCCATCGGCGCGCCGACCCAAACCATCGTGCTGTCGGGCGGCGCCACCCATCTGCCCGGCCTCGTCGCCACGTTGACGGCTTTCCTGCCATGCGAATGCCGGCTGATCGACGCGGCCGAGGCCAGTGCCGTTGGCGCGGCACTGGCCGCGCTCGATTGCATCGCGCCTGAGAACCACCGCGCCCTCAGCAGCACCGCCGCGCCGCGCGCCCGGACCCTGACCATTCGCGACGACTGGCGGCAGGCCCGCGAAGCGGCCCTCTCCGGCGGCCATTTCCATCAGAAGGACTGATCAGCATGTCCAAGCTCGAACTTCGGTCCGTTTCCAAGTCGTTCGGCGCGCTGGAAATCATTCCGCCGCTCGACCTCACCATCGAGCACGGCGAATTCTGCGCCCTGGTCGGCCCGTCGGGTTGCGGCAAGTCCACCCTGCTGCGGATCATCGCCGGCCTGGAACCGGCCTCCACCGGCAAGGTGCTGGTCGATGGCGAGGACGTCACCGGCGCCGAGCCGCCCGAGCGCGGCGTCGCCATGGTGTTCCAGTCCTACGCGCTCTATCCGCACATGAACGTTTCCGCCAATATCGGCTTCGGGCTGAAGATCGCACGCAAGGCAGCGGACGAGATCAGCAGCAAGGTCGGCGAGGCAGCCCAGAAGCTGCATCTCGACGCGCTGCTCAAGCGCATGCCGCGCGAGCTCTCCGGCGGCCAGCGCCAGCGCGTCGCCATCGGCCGGGCGATCACCCGCGATCCCCGCATCTTCCTGCTCGACGAGCCGCTCAGCAATCTCGACGCCGCGCTGCGCGGCGGCATGCGCGTCGAGATCGCCCGCCTGCGCCAGAACCTCGACGCCACCATGATCTACGTGACGCACGATCAGGTGGAGGCAATGACGCTGGCCGACCGCATCGTGGTGATGAACAAGGGCCGCATCGAGCAGATCGGCGCGCCGATGGATCTCTATCACCACCCGGCCAACCGCTTCGTCGCCGGCTTCATCGGCTCGCCGTCGATGAATTTCTTTACGGCCGACATCGCCGGCTACACGACAACGGACTTTCTGCTGCGCCTTTCCGACGGCACGCAAATCGTCGCCGACCACGGCGCCGCGCCGCTCTCGGGCGAACGCGTGACGCTCGGCATCCGCCCCGAGCACATCGAATTCGGCGACGGCCTCGCCGAGGACAACCGGGTGAGCGGCACCGTCCAGGTGGTCGAGCGCCTCGGCTGCGACACGCTGCTGCATGTCGACCTCTCCGGCAGCCCGATGGTGATGCGGCAACCGCGCGACCTGCCCGACATCCGCGCCGGCGAGCGCATCACCTGCCGCTTCCCCACCGCCGCCTGCCACGTCTTTGCCAGTTGAGCCGCGAGGAGACCAGACCGTGAGCCGCCCCCAGACCTGCCGCATCGGCATGCATGCCAACCTCTGGACGCCCCGTTGGACCAGGGAGGCCGCCGAGCGCATCCTGCCGGAGGCGGCCGAGCACGGGCTGCAGGTGATCGAAATCTCCGTCGCCGATCCCGACGCCGTCGACGCCGAACACTCCCGGGCGCTGTTCGACACATACGGGCTGGAGCCCACCGCCTCCATCTGCCTGCCGGACGGCTTCTCGCCGGTGACCAACCCGGACGCCGCCACCGGGCTGCTGATGCGGGCGCTCGACACGGCGCATCGGCTCGGCAGCAAGGTGCTGACCGGCGTCTTCTACACCGCCATCAACACCCACTCCGGCGCCTGCCCCACGGCAGAAGAATACGACCGGGCCATCGCGGCGTTGCGGCCGGTGGCCGAACGGGCGCGCGCCCTCGGCATGATGCTGGGGCTCGAGCCCTGCAATCGCTATGAGAACCACCTGATCAACACCGCCGCCCAGGGGGTGGAGTTCCTGGAAAGGCTGAGCGGCAGCCATCCCGAGGCGGCCGACTTTGCCGACTGCGGCCTGTTCCTGCACCTCGACACCTTCCACATGAACATCGAGGAGCGTGGCGTCGGCGCCGGCTTCCGCAAGGCGGGGGCATGGTGCACCTACGTGCATCTGTCGGAAAGCGATCGCGGGCTGCCCGGCTCCGGCAACGTCGACTGGACCGACGCCTTCCGCGCCATGGCCGAAAACGGCTTTGCCGGCTATCTCGTCGGCGAGATCTTCGCCCCGGAAACGCCCACCTACGCCGCCCAACTCAGCACCTTTCACGACGCCGTGCCGAGCCGCTTCGACGTGCTGACCAAGGGCGTGCCCTACCTCAAGGCCCTGGCCCGCCAGCACGGCCTTCTGTGATCATCCGGCAGGCGTCCTCCGCGCCAAAAGAAAACCGGCCCGAACGTGTCGGGCCGGCCGTGATGGAACGGAGTGATGCTCAGTTGGCGCCGGCGGCACCGGCTTGGGCAACGGCCATGTCATCCTCAACCGACGAACCGGACACGCCGATCGCGCCGATGATGACGCCATCCTTGTTCTTGATCAGCTCGCCGCCGCCGAAGATCACGAGACCGTCGTTGGTGACTTCGATGCCGTAGAGCGGCTGGCCAACCTGGGCGAGCGCGCCGAGGTCCTTGGTCGGCATGTTGAACAAGCGGGCGGTCTTGGCCTTCTTGATCGAAATGTCGACGCTGCCGAGGAAGGCGCCTTCCATGCGGGCGAAAGCTTTCAGGTTGCCGCCGGCATCGACGATGGCGATGTTCATCAGCGTGCCCTGCGCCTTGGCCTTGGCCTTGGCTGCGTCGATGGCCTTGTCGGCCTGCGCGAGCGTGATGTCACCCGGGAGAAACAGCTTGGAGGCATCGGCGGCAAGAGCCGCGCCGGCCATCAGAGTGCCCAGCGCGAATGCAATAACGGCTTTACTAAACATAGTAATTCCTCCTGCAAGACCGGTCTGCCTCTCCTCATCCGGTAGGTTGATATTTACGCTTTTCAAGCGGATGCTTTCAGAACAAGAGTCTGCAGCGCCGAAACACTACAAACCTTTCGTTTTGCAGCCGCGAATGAAATGTAACATTGAAAAAAATACTGATCCATCACTATCCACTGCGTCGGTGTTTTGCCGGATGGAAGCCAATCGACGGCCTGATTCAGATAAATCGGTGCTCCAAGGAATAGGTTGGGATCGTTCAGCGAAAGCTCCGGAAATGGCGGCCATCAAACCGGCCATTCATGCGGAAAAAGTCTCACGGTAAAATCTGTAAATATATGATAATTATCGATTTTCATTGACGTTAGTAGTGGTCAAGGAAGTGGCTAGAAAGCAGGGCGGATGACAATCCCCAAGCCGTGGTCCAGCCTTTTGAATGGCGGGACGTCACTGGGGCTGACTGGGGCCACAGGCGGAGTTCACTCCGAGAACACGTAGTGGTTTATCGTCCTTGCCGATGCACGGGAAAAGAACAACACTGACTGCGATACCCCAGCGAGAATCCGCCTCCTCACCACCACCGGGTAGCATCGGTACGTGGCCGTGAAGTAGGCAAGACACTCAAGCTTCCGCGGTTGCAGACAATGGAACCGGACCACAGTCACTGGCAGAGAGCATCATGCGTTTGTTGAAATTTGGGATAGTTGCCGTCGCCGCTGTCGTCGCCAGTCTCTGGTTGACCGAGGCTTATGCTGCCGATGAGGCCCATTTCAAAACGCCGGAAGAGGCCGTTACCGGCTTCATGGAGGCGCTGAAGAAACAGGATTTCGAGGCCATTCTGGCGACGACCGCCGTCGATCGCATGAGCAAGGGCTTCGACTTCGTTGCGCAAGCCCAGCAGGCCAAAGTGATTGTGCCCTACCACGCCATGCCGACCAGCGATCCCTTTTTCATCTCAGTCAACAAGGCCATCTACGCGGGGCAGCTTGCGAGAAATATCCAGTACTTCACTTACAGTCTGATGGCCAAAAACGCGCTTCAGGAGGGCAAGACCTACGTTATTGCGGACCAACCGACAGCTGCGATGGATATGTTTAACGCTGTGCAGGCAAAGCGCCTGTCAGAACTTTCAATTTCGAAAATCGGCACTCCATCGCCGGAGAAAGTGAACAGCGAAAGGCAACAACGCCTCTTTTCCCAGCATGCCAAGATTTTTCAGGGTGATGCCGCAACCGAACGCGTGGCCCTTCTTTCGTTCGATGGTCTCGACTATCTGATCGGCTTCAGTCTGATACGTTACGGCGATGACTGGCTCATCGAGGAGATGATGTCGCGGATAGCTGATATCGGTTTTTTTGAACCCGCCAAGCGGATCACGCCGGATGAGTTCGAAGCGCTGATCCGCTAGGGCGTTCGCCGAAGATTTTGACGGATCCGTCCATTCGACCTAGAGCCCGATACAACCCTCCGCACCTTCTCGTCCTGAGGTCCTCGCTTTCGCAAGGATGACAGCTTGATCCGAGCGGGAGCCAAGCTAGAGACTCGCCCTATCAAGTTGTTATCATTTATATAATTCTGTCATCCTTGCGAAAGCGAGGACCTCAGGAAAGTAGAGCGAGCGGCCGATATAGCGCTCCCCTCCCCGCCAACAGCTTGAAGCGCCGACCCGGTTCACCCAGATCGGCGCTCCAATGATTTCCTATGCTCGCACCCAGAGCCTGGCTCGAAATTCGCTGGGGTGCGGCAGATGGCGACGGCTTCGAGAACCGGAGCGGAGCGAACTTAAGGTTCGTGAGCACCGGAAGCGCAGAAGACTAAGCCAAGGGCATCCGCCCGAAAAGTTGCAGACTTTTCGGGCAAAGCGGATGCCCAGAGATGCCCGCCCCAGTAGAATTTCCCCCAGGCTCTTAGAAGAAGCCCAGCTTCTTGGGGTTGTAACTCACCAGCAGGTTCTTGGTCTGCTGATAGTGGTCGAGCATCATCGAGTGGGTTTCGCGGCCGATGCCCGACTGCTTGTAGCCGCCGAAGGCCGCGTGGGCCGGATAGGCGTGGTAGCAGTTGGTCCATACGCGGCCGGCCTGGATGTTGCGGCCGAAGCGATAGAGGCGGTTGGCGTCGCGGCTCCATACGCCGGCCCCGAGGCCATAGAGCGTGTCGTTGGCGATCTCCAGCGCTTCGTCCTCGTCCTTGAAGGTGGTGACGGAGACCACCGGGCCGAAGATCTCTTCCTGGAACACGCGCATCTTGTTGTTGCCCTGGAAGACGGTCGGCTGCACGTAGTAGCCGCCTTCGAGATCGCCGCCGAGTTTGGCGCGCGCGCCGCCGGTCAGCACCTTGGCGCCTTCGTTGCGGCCGATGTCGAAGTAGCCGAGGATCTTGTTGAGCTGCTCCTCGGAGGCCTGGGCGCCGATCATCGTCTCAGGATCAAGCGGGCTGCCCTGCTTGATGGCGTGAACGCGGGCAAGCGCCCGCTCGATGAACTTGTCGTAGATGCTTTCCTGGATCAGGGCGCGGCTCGGGCAGGTGCAGACTTCGCCCTGGTTGAGGGCGAACATCACGAAGCCCTCGATGGCCTTGTCGAAGAAGTCGTCATCTTCCGCCAGCACGTCCGAGAAGAAGATGTTGGGCGACTTGCCGCCCAGCTCCAGCGTGACCGGGATCAGATTCTGGCCGGCATACTGCATGATCAGCCGGCCGGTCGACGTCTCGCCGGTGAAGGCGATCTTGGCGACGCGTTTCGAAGACGCGAGCGGCTTGCCCGCCTCGAGGCCGAAGCCGTTGACGACGTTGAGCACGCCGGGCGGCAAGAGGTCGCCGATCAGCTCCATCAATACCAGGATCGAGGCCGGCGTCTGCTCGGCGGGTTTCAGCACCACGCAGTTACCGGCGGCGAGCGCCGGGGCGAGCTTCCAGGCGGCCATCAGGATCGGGAAGTTCCAGGGAATGATCTGGCCGACCACGCCGAGCGGCTCGTGGAAGTGATAGGCGATGGTGTCGTGATCGATCTCGGAGAGCGTGCCTTCCTGGGCGCGCAGGCAGCCGGCGAAATAGCGGAAATGGTCGATGGCGAGCGGAATGTCGGCGGCCGTGGTCTCGCGGATCGGCTTGCCGTTGTCCCAGGTCTCGGCCAGCGCCAGACGGCCGAGGTTCTCCTCCATGCGGTCGGCGATGCGGTTGAGGATGTAGGCGCGCTGGGCGACGTTGGTCTTGCCCCAGGCCTCGCGGGCTGCGTGCGCCGCGTCCAGCGCCAGCTCGATGTCGGCGGCTTCGGACCGCGCCACTTCGCAGAGCTTCCGGCCGGTGATCGGCGACAGGTTGTCGAAGGTGCGCCCGCTCAGTGCGTCCTTGAACTCGCCGCCGATGTAGTTGCCATACTTGGTCCGGAACGGCAGGTCGGTGGCCTTGACTGTGCTTTGATACGTCATTTTGTCCTCCCAGACATGTCACGCGTTCATCGCGCTGTCAGGACAATTGCGTAGCAAAAGAGCGAAATCCAGAACGCCCACCGCGACGGCGGTCGCCAGTGTCGCAGTTCTGCGACAGTCACGTGACGGGATCTGGATCAAGCCATCGAAGCGTGGGCGACGCGCTCATGTAACCCAAGCTTGTTCAGCTTGCGATGCAGCGTGGCACGGCTGATGCCGAGCAGCTCGGCGGCGTGCGACACGTTGCCGCGCGCCCGGGCGAGAGCCCGCTGGAGCACAGCGCGCTCGCCGGCGGCGAGGTCGTCGGCCTCGCGCTGCTGGGTGATCAGATCGCCGATCGGCGTGTGGCCGTTGAGGTCTGCCGCCGTCAGCCCGAGCAACTGCCGGGCGGCGCGGGTGGCGCCGACGATCAGCTCGTGTCCGTCAACGGCGACGAGCGCATCGGCCCGCCCCTCCGGCGACGGGGCCAGAATGATGCGGCTCGCGGGGAAGGCGCGGCGAAACAGGTCGCACTCGATGCGCCGTGCCGCGTCGGTGACCGACTGGGCGATCAGCGTCAGAAAGCCTTCGGTCAGATCGGCCCGGCAGGAGGAGACGTCGATCACCGCCGCCAGCTGCCCCTGGGCGTCGTGGATCGGCGAGGAAGTGCAACTGAGCAGCGCGTTGCAGCTCAGGAAATGCTGGTCGCGGTGGATGGTGACAGGGCGTTGCTCGGCGATGGCCGTGCCGATGCCGTTGGTGCCCTGGCTGCCTTCGCTCCACTGGGTGCCGATCCAGAGGCCCCACCCTCGGAAGGTGGCGTCGTCGCCGGCCGCACCCCGCCGTTCGAGCGGAACGCCGTTGCGATCGGCCAGCAGCACGCAGCAGCCGACGCCGCCCACGGCGGCATGCAGGCGGTCCATGGCACCCTCCGCGCAGGCGATCAACGGCTCCAGCGGCTGCCGTGCCTCAGTGATCTCCTGTTCGGTCAACCGCCAGACGGGCGGGCGCGGCGATGTCGGGTCGAGCTTGTGCAACACCTGCGACCGGTGCCACGACGCGGCAACCACCGAGCGAGCCGCTCCGTCGGCGGCCAGCGTGTCCCTGATGTGCTGTGCATGAAGTTCATCTGACCTGTCCACGCTTTTCCTCCTCGAGAAGCGTTGGCCACGACGTCCTGAAGTTCCCCTGCCCTAATCCGTCCTCCGCGTCGTCGGTTGCAACATCAGCCTGGAGCGCCGATCCGTCTCCGTCCGATCGAACGGCGCCCTACGGGTAAATCCCGATAGGGGGTCCTTCATAATCTTGTTTTGGAAGGTCGACAATTCGCCCAAAGGACTCAGCACAGCCGGTGGAGCGACGTCAGGTTGCAGCGAAAATGATCACCGATTTCGGGCTTCAAGCCGGTGGGCAGCCGATACAACCCGCACCATCTTCTCGTCCTGAGGTCCCCGCCTGCGCGGGGATGACAGCTTGATGGGAACGGGTACCAGTCTAAAAAGATTGTTTTATATCAATTACCTGTCATCCCCGCGCAGGCGGGGACCTCAGGCATGATGGGGCGAGCGGCCGATATAGATCTCCCCCACCCCATCCCCTTTCACCTACTGAACAGCAGCCGTCCCGCCAGCGCCAGCAAGAGCGCGCCCATCACCGCGTCCATCCAGCGCCGTGCCCGGGCATAGGCCCGCTGCACCGCTGGCAGGGCGAACAGCAGTACCACCGCGCTCCACCAGGCCACCGACACCAGCACCGCGGTCAGAATGGCGCCGGCGAACACCGCCGTCGGCGCGCTGGCCGGAATGACCACACCGAACAAGCTGGCGTAATAGGCGGCGACCTTGGGGTTGGAGATGGTGGTGAGGAAACCGGCGCGCAGCGCCCTTGGCCCGGAGAGCACCGGCCGCGACGCGTCGAGCCCCACCGCCTTGCGCTGGACGACGCCCTTGAGCAACCCCCAGGCCAGCCAGCTGAGGTAAACCGCGCCCACCAGCTTCAGCCCGAAATACAGCCACCCGAACCGGGCGATGACGCCGCCCAATCCGGCCGCCGTCACGCTCGACCAGACCAGCGTCGCCAGCACCACGCCGGCCACCACCAGGAAGCCGGAGCGCCTGGAACCGGCCACCGATTGGCTCATCACCACCATCAGCGTCGGGCCGGGGCTGGCGACCGCCAGGAGATGGATCACCGCGATGGTGGCAAACAGCGCGAGCGTGCTCATGATGGGCGCATCCCTTCGACGTGCCGGGCGAAATTGTCGAGGATCGCCTGCCAGCCGGCGCGCTGCTGCTCCTCGGTATACTCGTTGTCCGCGTCGAAGGTGACGCGCACCGTCACGTCGTCGGACCGCGGCGCGAACGACACCTGGGCCGTCCGGTCGCCGAACTCATATTCGATGCGCTCCTGCGGCACGATCTTGGTGTAGGTGCCGGCAAAGTCGAAGCCCATGCTGCCGTCCTTGGCCTCCATGCGCGAGGAGAACGCCCCACCCTCCCGCAGATCGACGCTGGCCGCCGTGGTGTGCCAGTCGTCGGACGCGGCATTCCACGCCTTGATGTCCTCGGGCGTCACATAGGCGCGCCACACCTCGGCGAGCGGCGCGGCTACGGTGGTCTCGACAGTGATCTTCATGGTAGGGTCCCTCCTCTTTGATTGATAATGACACGCAGTCGCGGCAATTTCCGTCAGGATTGCAGCGATGGGTAGAAGGCGCCCTATACCTGCCCCTTGCTCTACTCGTCCTGAGGTCCCCGCCTTCGCGGGGATGACAGGAGATTTATATTTTTAAACAAAGCGATAGCGGCGGGCCTATCTCTATCAAGCTGTCATCCCCGCGAAGGCCGCTTGAATTCACGGGTGAATTCAAGGTGGACCTCAGGACGAGTAGAACGAGAGGGGAATATCAGCCCCCGAACCGTATGGACCTCCTGATGCCACACGGCACCGTCTGCACTTAGCGCCCGACGAAAGTTCCACGCCAAGCGCCGCCTGCCAACTTGATCTGGTCGTTGACAATGGGGGCCGACAGCGTGGGGGGCAGCACCATCCTTGTCACCATCGGGACATTCTCCGTGACTGTGGTGTTGTTCAACGTCACCGTTGTCGTGTCCCCGGACCGGCAGAAGGATGCTTCACCGATCAGCCACGGCTTGCCGGCTTTGCTGGCTGAGTAGACAAGACCGTTGGATCCGTCAGCGATGACAATTACCAGTGGCTTTCCATCATTCGCGGTCGTCTCCTGCCAACTTGCTTTTATACCATTCGCTTTGATCTCACTGACGGATCTAAGGCAGGTGGCCTGAGCAAGCGTGGACCCGCTGAGAATGAACAAGCAAACAAGCAGTTTGAATTTCATCGGGCGCATGTTCTCCTCCTGGGAGATGGAACTGCGATATCGGTCAAAAAGCCCCTGGGTGGGAACAGAGTCCGCAGCGCAGCCTTGACCAAGCACAGCTTGATAAACCGCAGATGACAGCCTTTGTTCCGGCAGAATTGCGCCGGACCGTCCGCGCGGCCTCCTGAGCCCCTACGCCTCCAGCGCCTTTCGATATCTCTCAAACGACGCCTCCACTCGTTCCTTGGCGTCGCCGATCATCTGCTTGCCCGCGAACGATCCGTAGAGGTCGGCGAACGCCAGCGGATCAACATGCGCCTTCAACCTGGCGAGGGCCTTGCGCCCCAGCGGGATGGCGTTGGGGTAGCTGTACATGAAACTGGCAAAGCGCCGGTCCATGGCGATCTGGATGGCGTCGCCCGGGAACAGGCTGCCGCCGGGGCGCGGCCCGTTCTTCCACAGAAGTCCCGAGCTGCCGGCAAAATGGCCGGGCAGATGCACCAGGTCGATGTTGGGCGAGAGCGCGAAATGCTCGCCATCCCAGAAGCGCAGGAAGGGGCTGTCGGATGCCACCCAGTCCTCATCCGCCTCATGCAGATAGATCGGCACGCCGCCCAGCGCCTCGCTCCACTCCAGCATCGCCGAATAGAAATGCGGGTGGGAGATGGCGATCGCCTGCACGCCGCCCAGACCGGCGATGTGCTGCACGGCGGCCTCGGTGACGGCGGGCAGACATTCCCACATCACCATCCTGCCCCCTGGGCCGCCCTCCCCAGGGATCAGGAAGGCGCGCTGGCCAATGGCAAAGCCCGGCTCCAGCGCCATGGTCGTCACCCCGGCGGCGTCATCGAAGCGGATCTCGTGGCCGGCGGCGATCTCCGCCGTCGTCGTCCAGCGCTGTCCCTGCCAGCCGACATATTGCCGCTCGTCGCGGCAGATGGGGCAGTCGGTCATCCGCTCGACGCCGGCATATTGCGTGCCGCAGGTGACGCAGACGGGGGCATGCGACAGGTCGGATCGCTTGATTTGAGTCATTGCCTTGCCTCCGCGAAAAGAGATATCTTGATGTCAAGATAGCAGGAGATGTCTTGATGTCAAGACAAGTGGACGAACAGGACGGCGTCGATCTCCGGCGTGCGCAATGGGCAGCGGAGCTGCCCGACCTCGACACGCGCGGCATGGCCATTCTCGGCCGCATGCGTTGGATAACGCTCAACCTACGCCCACCGATCGAGGCGATCTTCAAAAAATATGATCTCGACAGCGGCGAGTTCGACGTCATCGCCACGCTCCGCCGCTCCGGCTCGCCCTATTGCCTCCGGCCGACCGAGCTCTACCGCTGGCTGATGATCTCCTCCGGCGGCCTCACCGCCCGCCTCACGCGCCTGGAAAAAGCCGGCCTGATCGCCCGCCTGCCCGATCCGGAGGACGCCCGCAGCATGCTGGTGCAACTGACGCCGGAAGGCGCCACCCTCGTCGAACGCGCCTTCCGCGAAGACATGGCCTTCGAAAGCACGGTGCTCGATGCCCTGACACCGGAGGAAGCCACCACGCTGGAAACGTTGCTGCGCAAACTGGTGCTGGCCCGGAAGCCCGAACCTCACCCCTGAGCACCAAGAGCCTACCCAACGGCTGGAGCTGTTCTCTGGGGTTGAGCAGTCATACTTTCTCGCCCGAAATGCACAGTTGACTGAGGAAGCTGGACAAACAAATGCTCGCAAAGAAAAAGGTCGCCGTTGTTCTCGACCGAAGCTTTGGAGAGAAACTGGCGGAGTTGGCGCACTCACAACCCGTTTGGATCTGGGATTCTTCAGCTAACCGAGCCGCTGCGAAGCGTTTGTGGGATGCCGGCGTACTGTCGGATCAAGTTACGGTGTTCGCCGCTGCTGGCGCCAGTTCGGCCGAAAGTGCCTTCCTGGATATTTTACGCACGGTCGACCAGCACTATCCGGGTTGGTCGCAGCTTACGGCGATCGGTGTTGAATTCATCGCAGCAATCAGGTCTGCGCTCGCAGAATACGGCGAGGGCAATAATAGAAGCATTCCTGGCGGATTTATCTTCGAGCGCTCTATCAGCTAACCATGCTCAGGGCATGCACGGCTAAATCAAGCTGTCGTCCTTGCGCAGGCAAGTGCCTCGGGCAGGATGGGGAGCAACGGCTAATATCGACCTTCCCCCAAATCTCACGCCGCTAATGGCTTCATCGTCTCATTCGGCCGCATCGCTCTGGATCGGCTCCACCCGAACCGCCAGCCCAAGCGCCTTGGTAATGGCCATGAAGTTAGCCAGAGTCGGATTGCCACCCTCGGACAACGCGACATAGAGATTCTGCCGCCCGAGGCCAGTATCGCGGGCAAGCTTGGTCATCCCTTGGGCGCGCGCAATCACGCCCAAGGCGTGGGTGACGAGCGCCGGATCGCCATCTTCGAACGCGGCTTCCAGATAGGCAGCGATATCATCGGCGCTTTGAAGAAAGGCAGCGCTGTCGAATGGCTTGGTAACCGTCGTCATGCTTCGTCTCTCCATGCTGCAGCCAAAGCAATTGCCTCTACGATGTCCTTGGACTGCGTGCGCTTATCGCCTCCGGCCAGCAGAACGATCAGTTTTTCGCCGCGCCGAACGAAATACACGCGATAGCCAGGTCCATAATCGATCCGAAGCTCCGACACACCTTGTCCGACCGGCTTCACATCGCCAGGATTGCCAAGCGCCAGGCGATCGATCCGGACCAGAATGCGAGATCGTGCGCTTCTGTCCGTGAGGCGGTTGAGCCAGACCTCGAACCGTTCGGTCTGACGAAGTTCGATCATAAAACTGTCTCATATATAGGACATAAAGACAAGAAAATCGAGACTAATCGATTGCTGGGTCGATGCCGTGCTTATTCCTGATCTAAACCCCGCAACCCCTACCAATCTACCCGGCACACCCCGCCATCCCCATATACCCCGCATCAGGGCGGATGGGGGCTCACCATGGCCAAGCGGGCTAGCATCGAGGAAGTCCGGGCGTTTTACGCGCGGGTCGTCACGTCCGCCAGCAGATCGACCGATCCCCGCATCGAGCGTGCCTTCGCGACCATCCCTCGCGAGGCTTTCCTGCCGCCCGGACCATGGCGATTGATCGTCAACGGGCTTCCTCATGAGACGCCGAGCGCCGACCCGGCCTATCTCTACCAGGACGTTCTGGTCACGCTGGATGCCGCCAAGTCGATCAATAACGGCGAGCCCTCGCTGCATGCCGCCTGGATCGCCGCCGTCGCGCCGGAGCGCGGCGAGATCGTGGCCCACATAGGCGCCGGCACCGGCTATTACACCGCCATCCTCGCCATGCTGGTGCTGCCGAACGGCAGCGTCACCGCCTTCGAGATCGACGAGCGCCTCGCCGACAGCGCCCGCCGCAACCTCGCCCCCTTCGAGGGCGTCACGCTGATCCATGGCGACGCCACCCAGCTGCCGCTGTCCCCCTCCGACGTCATCTACGTCAACGCCGCCATCGCCGCGCCGCCGGCCGGTTGGCTCACCGCCCTGAAGCCAGGCGGACGGCTGATCTTTCCCTGGCGGCCGAGCGAGGAGATCGCGCTGACACTGCTGGTCCGGGCCGGCAGCCACGGCTTTTCCGTCACCTCCTTGATGCGGTCATGGTTCATCCCCTGCGTCGGTGCGTCGCAACTGCCATCGACGCGACTGCCGAAGACCGCCGACGAAGTGCGCTCCATCCGCTCGATCTGGCGCACCGCCGACCGCATCCCGGATGATACCGCCGTCGCCATCTACCCGGATGTCTGGTTCTCGTCGGCTGGGGTGGGCGGCGCCCTATAGCTCCCCCTCGTTCTATCCTGCCTGGGGTCCTCTGCCTTCGCAGAGGAAGACACCCTATGTGTATGTTTTAATGATATAAATCTGTTTTCCTCTGCGAAGGCAGAGGACCTCAGGACCAGAAGACGCTGCGGCCGATATCGATCTCCGCGCCCCCAAATCCCTCAATCCTCATACCGCCCCGTGCCCTCGCGGTCTCCCTCGAAGCTGGCGTCATACCCAGCGGCCACCGCCATCGACATGCAGAATTTCTCCCGTGACGAAGCTGTTGATCATCAGAAACAGGATGGCCTGCGCGACGTCGTCCGGCAGACCGATGCGCCGCGCCGGAAGGCTCGCCGCCGAGGTGTCGAAGACCTGATGCTTGTTGTCGCCGAGAAGATGGTCGAGGAGCGGCGTATCGATGAGCCCCGGCGCGACGGCATTGACCCGCAGCGGCGCAAGCTCCAGCGCGAGGGCGCGCGTCAGCGTTTCGACGGCGGCGACCGCGGCGGCCATGGCCGCGCCGACGGCCAGAGGGCGCGTGCCCAGCTGTGCCGAGGTGAGCGTAATCGAGCCTTCCGGGTGCAGTAGGGGCACCGCCGCCTGGATCGCCAGCAGAGGGCCGACCAGCCGCTCGGCCATCACCCCATGGAGATTGTCGGCCCCATAGTCTTTCAGCGGCAAAAGCCGCGCCGTTCCCGCCGTGATGACCAGGTGATCGAGGCGCGCCACATCCCGGAACGTCGGAAAGGATGGCGAGGTGACCGATATGTCGGCAACGATCTCGGTCGCGCCGCCGATGGAAATCGCCGCACTTCGAAGCTTCTCGGCGTCGCGGGCGATCAGCACCAGATCGGCCCCGAGCTGCTTGGCCTGTCTGGCCACGGCAAGGCCTATTCCCGACGACCCGCCGATGACGGCGACGGTCTGGCCGGAAAGGGATGATGAAAGCGGGCGCGCTATTGCGCGAAGGTCTGGATGCATCTGAGCCTCCTGGTGAATTTCGGAACGGCCGCATCCTCACTCATCGTAAATTTGATGATAAGGTAGCAAACTACGATATTATTCATCGCTTATTGCGATATATTGAGGCATGGATATCTTGTCAGCCATGCGCATCTACACGCGCGTCGTCGAGCGCGGGAGCCTGTCGGCCGCCGCCCGCGACCTCAACCTCGGGCAGCCAACCGTCAGCGAGCGCATCGAGCGGCTGGAGCGGCACCTCGGCGTTCGCCTGCTCGACCGGACGACCCGCTCGGTACGGACGACGGACGCCGGCAGCCTGTTCTATGAACGGGCCAAATATGCCCTGGAGGCGGCGGATGAGGCGCAGGCCGTCGTCAGTTCGATCGACGGCGCGCTTCGGGGCACCTTTCGCATAGCCGCCCCGCACGGCCTCGGCGAGGTCACGCTGCCGCCGCTTCTGCTGAAATTCCAGCGGCTTCACCCCGAATTGGCCATTGATCTCACCCTGAACGACCGGTTCGTCGAGCCGGTGGTGGAGGGCGTCGACGTTTCCATCCGGATCGGCACCATCAGCGACGGCAATTTTATCGCCCGCAGGATCGGGGCGGTGCGCCGCATGCTGCTGGCCTCGCCCGACTATCTGGCGAGATGCCCGGCACCGTTATCGCCGCGAGATCTGGTGGCCCACCCGTTCATCCGCATCGCCGGGATGGCCCCTGACAACCGCCTGCGCCTGACAGGACCGGATGGCGGCGTCACGGAAGCGCCGATCCGCACCACCTGGCGTGTCAATCACTGGAAGCCGCTGCTGGATGCGCTGCTCGCCGGAGCGGGGATCGGCGCGCTGCATACGACCGTTTGCGCCGGGGACGTCACCGCCGGACGGTTGATCCCTATCCTGCCGCAATACCGGCTTCAGCCCCTCGACGTGCACGCGATCTATCCAGCCGCCCCGCATACCCTCATGAAAACGAAAGCGTTTCTTGATCTCGTCGCCAGCCATGCCGACGAGCTTCTCGATCCAGGGCACCTCGCACCGTCCTAGTGAAGCCCTCTTGAAGCGGGGCCGCTTTTCAGCCCGCGCCCTAATCCTCGAACCGTCCCTCGCTCTCGCGGTCGCGCTGGTAGCTGTGCTTCAGCGGGAACGGCGGCAGCCAGGCTTCGCGGCGGATGGTCCAGAGCTCGTAGGTCGGCTGGAACTGGTCGATGTGATCCAGAGTGCCGAGGTTGACCTCAATCTCATCGCCGCTCCGCCCGAACACCGACGAGCCGCACCGCGGGCAGAAATACCGCCCGTTGTAATCGCGCGTCTCGCCTTCGATGGTCACGGCCTCCTCGGGGAAGATTGCCGAGGCGTGGAACAGCGCCCCGCTATGCTTGCGGCATTCGAGGCAATGGCAGATGCCGACCCGATAGGGCCGTCCGGTTGCCACAAGTCGCACGTCACCACACAGGCATCCGCCCTTGACCTGGTCCATGCCAGACCTCCTCCGGTACGTTGGCTGGCCGGATTATATCATTCGACGGCAGAGGCGAGGCAGCGGATTCCGCTGTCCGGACAACCGCTTTTCGATCAGTCGCGGCCGATCACGCCTCGAAACGGTCCACGCCCTCGCGCTCGCGTTCATAGCTGCGCTTCAGCGAAAACGACGGCAGCCAGGCCTCATGGCGGCTGGCCCAGACCTCATAGGTCGGCGTCAGCTGGTTGGGCGCGTCGAGCGCGCCGAGGCTCACCTCGATCTCGTCGCCGCTCCTGCCAAACACCGACGAGCCGCAGCGCGGGCAGAAATGCCGGCCCTTGTAGTCGGAGGTCTCGCCCTCGATCACCACGGCATCCTCGGGAAAGATCGCCGAGGCATGGAACAGCGCCCCGGTATGCTTGCGACAGTCGACGCAGTGGCAGAGCCCCACCCGATAGGGCCGCCCGGTTGCCTTGAGCCGCACGGCGCCGCACAGGCATCCGCCCTCGAACTCGTCCATCATCGCATCTCCAACCCGAAGGACTAGACAACCGCGCGCGCCGCGCAACAGTTCCCGCCGCTCGCCGAAAGAAGCATGCGCATCAACTGCCGGAATAGGACAGCAGAGCCTCACGCCGGCCAGCGCGTCAGGGCCGGTCCGCCTCGGTGAGCAGCGTGCCGTTCCAGGTGCCCTCGCGCACCAGTCCGATCATCTTCTCCTTCATCACCTCGCCGGCAAACAGCGCCGCCCGCGAAACGCGCCGGTCGCGCGGATAGCAGAGCGCCAGTTGGCGCACCGGCGCGGGGTTGACGAGCGGAGCGCGGCGGAAGTCGCCGGCCGTCGGCTCCCGCTCGAAGGCGGTCGCCGGCATGATGGTGTAGCCGTAGCCCGCCCCCACCAGCTCCTTCAGCGAGCCATAGCCATCCACCTCCACCACCACGTCGATGTCGATGCCGGCCTGCCGCGCGCAGTCCTCGACGACCGCCCGGAGGTCGTGGCCGCGGCTCGGCAAGAGCAGCGGCAGCGCCGCGAGCTCCCTGAATTCCACCGGGCGTTCGGGGCTGAGATCGGCGCTGACCGGACCGATCAGGAACAGGTTTTCCGACAGGATCGGCTCGGTCCTGAGCACCTGGTTGGCCCTGGCGCTGTAGAGGATGGCCGCGTCGATATCGCCCCGGAACAGGCTGTCCAGCAGATAGCCGGTGTAGGAGGTGACGATGCGCACCCTGACCGCCGGATGGGCCTGACGAAAGGCGGCGACCAGCGGCACCGACAAGGCGTTGGAGATGGTGGGCGACAGCCCCACCGATACGCTGCCGACCATGCCGGCCTCCGGCCCGCCCACCGCCGCGCGCATGTCTTCGAGCTCGCCCAGGATATGCCGGGCATGATCGAGTGCCGCGATGCCGTGGTCGGTCAACCGCATGCCGCGGCCGTGCCGCTCGAACAGCCGCACGCCCAGTTCCTCCTCCATCAGGCGGATCTGGCGGGAGAGCGCCGGCTGGGCGATGCGCAGCCGCCCCGACGCCTTGTTGAGGCTGCCGAGATCGGCGACGAGGGCGAAAGTGCGCAGCTGGGAGATGTCCATCAAGGTATAGAATAATGTGATAGCTGAATGAAGTAAATTGCCGACGATCTATAACACGCCGGGGAGTAGGGTGCGCGCCGCAACTGGATTTGGTTCATGACACTCGCCTCCCCCCTCGAAGCTTTCCCCACTGACACCACCCCCGATACACCACCCCAAAAGCCGGCCGAGACGGCCCCAGAAAAGACCCCAGAGAAGACCTATGTCGTCAAGGGCAGCGCCGCCTATCGCCGCATCTCCCTGGCGCTGTTCCTCGCCGGCTTCTCCACCTTCTCGCTGCTCTATGCCATCCAGCCGCTACTGCCGAGCCTGGTGCAGCACTATGGCGTCAGCCCGGCGGAAAGCTCGCTGGCGCTGTCGCTGACCACCGGCAGCCTCGCCGTCGCCATCATGCTGGCCGGCGCCTTTTCCGAGAGCTTCGGCCGGCGCGGCATGATGTTCTGGTCCATGCTCGGCGCGGCGCTCTGCCACATCGGCGCGGCACTGTCGCCCGACTGGCACCTGCTCTTGGCGCTGCGCGCCGCCGAGGGCTTCATCCTGGGCGGCGTGCCGGCCGTGGCCATGGCCTATCTGGCCGAGGAGATCGACCCGCGCTGCCTCGGCACCGCCATGGGCCTTTACGTCGGCGGCGTCGCCTTCGGCGGCATGGCCGGCCGCGTCGGCGTCGGCCTGCTCCTGGAAATCTGCTCCTGGCGCACGGCGCTGACGGTGCTCGGCGGGCTCGACCTGATCGCCGCCATCGGCTTTGCCCTCCTGCTGCCACCCTCGCGCCACTTCATCCGCCGCAAGGGCATGAGCTTCGCCGACCATGGCCGCACCTGGCTCGGCCATCTTGCCACCCCCGGCCTGCCGCTGGTCTTCCTCTGCGGCTTCCTGGCGCTCGGCAGCTTCGTCGCCACCTTCAACTACCTGACCTTCCGGCTATCAGACGATCCCTTCGGCCTGTCGCCGGGCGCCATCAGCGCCATCTTCCTGGTCTACATCTCCGGCGTCTTCGCCTCGCCTTTGGCCGGCGTCTTGGCCGACCGCTACGGGCGGATGCCGGCCCAGCTCTCCGGCGTCGCCGTCATGGCCGCGGGCACGCTGATGACGCTGTCGTCCTCGCTCGTCATGATCGTGCTCGGCCTCGTCGGCGTCACCGGCGGCTTCTTCATCATCCACGCCGTCGCCAGCGGCTGGGTGGGGCGGCTGGCGCGCGGTTCCAAGGGCCACGCCTCCTCGCTCTACCTCCTCGCCTATTACGCCGGCTCCTCCAGCATGGGCTCAGGGGGAGGCTGGGTGTGGAGCCTCGGCGGCTGGCCGGCCATCGTCGGCCTCGTCTCCGCCCTGCTCGGCCTGACGCTGATCGCCACGCTGCGCATCGGCGCGCTGGCCGAGGGCGCGTGACACCCTACCAAACGACAAGCAGGTCCCCTATGGCTGGAGCCACGGGGAACCCGCGAGGAAGGCTTCGTAGGAGAGGTTACTTGGCCTTCTCGATGACGGCGGCGGCGGGTACCGCGTCATCGACCTTCTTGGAGATGAACTCCTTGTAGATCATGAAGCAGGCGAAGACGATCGCCGAGTAGCCGGCGAACGGGAACAGGATGTTCACCAGCTTGTCGAACGGCAGGATGCCGCCGAATACGATGCCGACGGCGGCGAGCACCGTGGCGATCAGGTTGAACTTCATGGTCTTGTCGGCGGCGAACTTGCGGACGGTCATCAACAGGAACGAGGCGACCGCCGAGTAGATGCACAGCACGATCAGCACGGTGAAGATGAAGCCCAGCACCGGCGAGATGGCGTTGGTGATGGCCAGCGTCGGAACCTGCTGGCCGACGATCAGCTTGTAGTAGACCAGCTCGGCGATCACCAGCATGACGATGGCCAGCGTGAAGCCGGCAACACCCACCAGCGCCGACACACGCGCCTCTTTCAGGCTGCCGGCCGAGGCGCCGCAAGCCACTTGGAAGGGTATGCTGACGATCAGCGCCAGGAAGGCGTAGAGCGCGCCCGACCAGGCCCAGTTGGAAGAGGCGTAGTTGAAGCCCAGCGTCGGCATCGCCGCGTTGGCTTCGCTGAGGAGGCCCGTCTGCTGCGACAGCGTATAGAGGCCGGCGCAACCGACGATGACCATGAACACAATCTTGACCGGCCCGATCGTGCCGATGATGTTGATCAGCTTTTCAACGCCGAGCAACGTCGTACCCAAGGCGAGCAGGCCGATGATCCAGATCCCCGCGTAGGTCGGCAACTGGAAATACTGGTGAAGGGTGGCGCCGGCGCCGGCCAGCATGACGACCATGATGCCGTAGATCAGGGCAACGCTGTACCAGATGTAGACTTGGCCGACGTACTTGCCGCAGTAATGCTCGAACACGTCATAGGGGTTGGCGAACTGCTTCTTCTGACCGATGCTGAACAGCAGGAAGGTCAGAACGCAGGTGATCACCATGAAGATCATGGCGGCGATCAGCCCGTTGGTGCCGCTGCTGGAGAAGAATTGCAGGATCTCCTGGCCGGTCGAGAAGCCGGAGCCGATCCAGTAGGCCGACAAGGCGCCGGAAAGAAGAATGATCTTCTTCAGGTTTAGGGATTTTTCCATCATGCACTCCACGTTTTAGGTTTTTTACTTCGATGGGAAAACTGGTCTCTTCGGCTCTACGTATTGAGCCCGAGTAATTCGCTACTCTTCCTGTAAATTCTCGAATTCACCCTCCAACCATTAAACGGAGGATCTCCAGGTCGGTGGACTTCATCCCCTTGCTGGCCACCTGGCCGATGTTGGCGATGGTGCCCTCGACATCGCCGGTCACCAGCCCCTCGCCGTCGGAGAAGGCCTGCCCCTCGACCGCGAGGTGATGGGCCATGATCGCCGCGTCGACCGCCGAGGCGATCTTGGCGGCGCAGGACGGCTTGGCGCCGTCGCAGACGATGCCGCCGACATTGCCGATGGCATTGGTGATCGTCCGCGAGATCGCCTCATAGTCGCCGCCCAGCATGTAGGTGATGGCAGCCCCCGCCCCGCAGGCGGCACTCACCGCGCCGCAGAAGGCGGAAAGCTTGCCGATCGACGTCTTCTGGTGGATGGCGATCAGGTTGGAGAGCACCAGCGCCCGGTAGAGCCGGTCGTGGCCCACCTCCAGCTCCTCGGCATAGGTGATCACCGGGAGCGACGCGGTCATGCCCTGGTTGCCGCTGCCCGAGTTGATGATCACCGGCAGGGCGCAGCCGCTCATCCGGGCATCGCTGCCGGCCGCCGCCCGCGCCTTGGCCCGCGTCCGGAGGTCGGTGCCGGCGTATTTCAGCAGCGTCCGGCCGACGCCGACGCCATAGTGGCCGCTCAGCCCTTCCTCGGAGATGCGGGTGTTCTTGTCGATCTGCTCGGCGATGATCGGCGCGATATCCTCGAGCTTCACCGTGTCGGCGAAGGTGATGATGTCGCGCACATTGAGGAGCGACGGCTCGTCTGCCGCCACCTGCTTGGCGGCCGTGTCCCGGTCGACCAGCACCTCGCCGTCGCGGACCACGCGGCAGATGTTGGTGTGCGAGCCCTTGATCGACACCTCGGCCGAGGCGTCGCCGGCGAACACCTTGACGATGATGTGCAGCGTCTCGTCGCCCAGGAGCAGATGCGTGCGGCAGAAGCCCTCGGTGAGCAGCCGGCGGATCTCCGCCTGCTGGCCGTCCTTCACCGCCTCCAGCACCTGCATGCCGGCCTTGGCGTCGCCACCGACGATGCCGGCGATGGCCGCCGCGTCGATGCCCTTGAGCCCGCCGGTCTTGGGCACCACCACGCCCTTGACGTTCTTGACGATGTTGCCGCTGCACCAGGCTTCCGCCCGCTCCACCTCCACCCTCTCTGGCCGTTGCTTCAGCACGGCGGTGGCATAGGCGGCGGCATAGGCCACGGCGATCGGCTCGGTGCAGCCGAGCGCCGGAACCAGCTCCTTTTTCAGGATGTCGACATAGGTGCGGTAGGTCTTGGCGTCGAGCCGGGCGTTTCTCATCGCGGTCATGTCCGGCGCGAGAATTTGACTTCGCAGACGGGATTGCCCTCGGCGATGGTCTTGCCGAGCTGGAACTCGAACTCGCCGAAGCGGCTGGCAATGCCGCGATCGCCGGACATGGCGATGTCGCAGAGCTTGGCCAGCATGTCGTCATCGACGCCGATCTGCTTCCAGGCCGCCACCAGCGGACAATAGTTGTATTCGAGGACGAGTTCGCTCTCGTCGAGCTTCCTCACCTCGACCTCGAAGATCTTGCGGACGTCCTCGGTGAAGAAGGTATTGCCGAAGGACACCAGACTGCCCTCGGTATCCATCTTCTCCTTGATGCCGTCGCCATGCATGCAGCCAGTGTCGAAGATCGCCTGATGGCCGATGCTCTCCCAGTCGAGGCCGCGCTTCTTGGCCTCTTTCAGGATCAGCCCCATCCAGAGGCCGCGGTGCAGGATGGCGCCGCGCACCTTGTTGATGGTGGCATCGTCAGTATTCTTAGGCTGGTTGAACGCACACATGTCCTTGTCTCCACATCAACGGGCTGAAAAAATCGCAAGACTTCAGCCTCGCGGCCGATCGACATCGGCCACGCAAGAAAAAGCTCTCGGCTTCAAACTGGTATCCGGCGTATTCCCCCGAACCGCCCCTTCAGATCATCTGGCAGATCATCCGGCCTGCCCGGCCGGCTTACTCGACCGCTGAACTCAGACCCCTACCGTTCCCCGCGTTACTCTTCATTGGACCAGCGCCTTTGCCGGCAAACACTGAATTGCACGGCCTATGCCAGATTTCGGCGGCTTGGCATTCTCAGTGGAGAGGGGCGCAGCGCGACAAGGCGCCCCGGGCGGCGGAAAACCGCCCGATCCGCGTGCAAAAGCCCGGCCCGGCGGGCGGCAAAAGCCACGCCCCCCCCGGCTAACAGCCTGATATCGTTTTTGGAACCAGCTCCCCGCCCCGCCGGCTGCCGCGCCCCGCCGGCAAGGCGCAGCCCTCGCCTTCCCTCGCCCAACGCCAGGGCTCAGTAAGTAGTCATCCGCCGCCTCGCGCCGCTCTCGCCGGGCCTTGCCACCCACCCCACGGACACCACCTCCCCTGGTCCCAGCCGGCTCAGCGATCGGCCCATTTCGCAAAATGAGAAGTGAGAACGGGCAACCACCTGATCAACAACGGTTTTTCACCCCTTCGCGATTTCTCAAAATGAGAAGGCGTTAACGAGAGGTAACCGAGGAGCTGCAGGGTGGAACACCAGCAGCAGGAACAGGACCGTGAGCCCGATACCTCCCCCTCGCCCTTTTCGGCCTGAGATCCTCGCTTTCGCAAGGAAGACAGCGTGATAGGAGCGCCGCCAGCGGCCATTTCGCCGCCACACCCAAATTTCCGTAGATGACCAGCTCTCAGCCAAGTACTCGCCGGATCCAGATATCCGCTAAACCCAGCGCATCCGATAAATCCAGATTCCTCGTTATATATCAATTACCTGTCATCCTTGCGAAAGCGAGGACCTCAGGCAGAATAGAGCGCTCCGCCGATATAGAGCTCCCATCCAGCCTTCGCCACCATATCCGGATGCAAGCCAATCACCCGCACGTAGGCGATGGCGAAATCCGGCTCAGTCGCCCGCGCCTGCTCCCAATCGCGCAAGGTGCCGACAGGAACCCGGAAGCGGCTGGCAAACTCCGCCTGTGACAAGCCGAGCCCGGTCCGCGTCTTGCGGATCAGCCGGGCGCGTTGCCCCCGATCCAGAGCCTCGATGGCGGCGTCGAAATCCTCGGCACCGGCAGGATCAGATGTCGCGCTTGCCAAGAGCCTCGACCCGGCCAATGGAAGCCCTCGCCTCCTTCACCACCCCGACGACTGAATCATATAAGCCCGAATGCGATTGGGCCTGCCAAAAGCCTTGAGGCCATAGCCCTTCATCTTCTTCGGCTGGACCAAAATACTGTTCAACAGAGTATCGAAACAGCCCGTGCTCTTCGCTTTGTTCGATTACGACGCGGACAGAGGCTACCCCAGCCAGCCATATCTCCAACGGTTTCCAACCCGTCTCGATACCTAATCGCGGTGCTTCAATCATTCCAATTCTAGCTCATGCTCTCAAAGCGGCCCAAGCCGTTTAGTTAAGGAAATTATGTCAACAGGACGCGGTCACTGGAACCACACCAATTGGCATTCGCCCTCGCCACCCCATGGATGCCGATCGCCCACACCACCGCCGCCCTCACCGCCTCCTCAGCAACAGCGCCTTCATATACTCGCTGCCATTGTGAAAGCTCATGATCCCCGAGATTTCCTCCTCGGTGCAATCCAGCAGGATCTTGATCTCCGAATCCCGCTTCACAAGATCGACCGTCACGATCGCGCCGGATATGCGCTTGCCGCCGCCAGCGCCACGCCACACGTCGATGCCACCGCCGTCCATCGACGACGTGTCCCTGAGATAGCCGTAGTCTGCTCCATAGATGATGTTGGGATAACGCGGATGGGCCGATCCCCTGTGACGGTCGATCACCACCTCACTCTCCCGCACCAACCGCTCCAGCGCCGCCCAGAAGGCTTCATCGCTGTCGGTCACGGCTCCAGGAAATGCCTCGTCCATCCCGATATGCCCTCGCCTTTCACCGCCGCAACCCCTCGCGAGCACCCCTCGCGAGCGGCACCCGCAAACGCCCGGCGAGCGCCCCGTGAGCAGCTATCTGCCTGTTACAATCACTCTCCTGTCATCCTCGCGAAAGCGAGGACCTCAGGCAGGATAAAGCGATCGGCCGATATAGAGCCCCCCATCCAGCCTATGCGACAGACCAATCACAACTATGCGCAAGAAGCCGGTGGATCACCGTGAGATAGCCGAGGTTGCTCTTCCCATTCCGGGCCGGCAGATGCATCCTGAACAGTGAGAACGGCCACCGTCGGCAGGGGAAATGGGAAACCGGGAAGGTCGGCCACAACCCGTGCTCACTACAGAAACCGTGAGCATTCCCGCGAAGTTGCCAAGAGGTCTAAGTTCTGGTTGTTTTACCTATACGACTTTCGCGTGTGGGAGAGGGCAAAGCATTGCCGCGCAAGCCAACTACCGCGCTCGGTGCGCCACCAGAGCAAATCAAACAATTCCACAGGAGCAATACGGTACACGCAAAGCTGCGTGGCTATGATGTCAACATGCGCGATATCGGCGGCATAGACGTCGGCCAAGGGCAGTCGCCGCATATGCATGACATTTATCTCGCAACCGAAATCTCTCTCGGCTTTGTTCGCATTCCCTTCGAAAGTCAGAGCTATGAATGGTCGATGAGCGGCGTCAGTATCGTGCTCGATCTGAGCAATGCCGAGATCATTGTTGGAAGCTATTATCAAAGGGTTCTGCAGGATGGTGACCTCGTAGCAAAGCAGAAAGAGGCCGAGCATGACAGTCTGAATAGCGGATCGCAGCAGGAGGGCGAGGCCGAAGTTAAGTTAAGCTGGAAAGCTTACGTACCGTTCTTATTTGCCGGCGCCAGGGGTAAGCTAAAGGCTGACCGCAAGCACAGCCGCGGCCAAACGTCAGATTCGCAGATTGCTGTCACGCCCACTATCGTTTTAGTTCAAAAGGAGGGGGAACGCAGCTTGCGGGCGGGTAGCCGGATAGGCGATCCACGCCTCGTCAATACACGCGATTTGCGTGGACCAATCGTATCTCCCTATGGCCCCGCGAAGCTTGCCGGCAAGGGCAAAAATGACGACGAGGTTCCAACCCCTCTGGTTCGGCTTAGGGCGTGCGATTCCTCCAAGCCGGTCCAGGGCTCGATCACGGTGCGGGTTGAGCGCGAGGATTTTGTGCTCAACGCATCCAAGCAACATGAAACCACATCGTTAGCGCTGGCAGAGGCCTTGCAGAAAGACAAGCTCAGTATGGTGCGACGAAAACTTGCGGCGGAGCAGGATTTGCGCCGTCGTGTCGCCGCGCTAGCAGCCACCAAAGCCAACCCTGAGATTCAAGATCAGCCAGGGGGCAGGCAGTTCGACTTGTTCAGTTGTGCGTTCTGCGTTGAGCCAATGCTGGTAGACGAAACTGACGGACAGGGATGAATATCATGGATGACCAATCGCACAAGATTGACAGTCCTCACTTGTCCGATCTGGATCTCAACATGGCAGCAGTCGAGCGGGTACTGACCTGCCAAGGTAGCGGTCTGCGCGCCTATGCTTTAGCCGGCGGGCTCGATCCGGCGGAAGACTTTCGAGGTTTGGATCTTTGTGGTTGGAATTTAGCCGGACAGGACCTCTCCGGCTTTGATTTTTCAGGCTGCGACCTACGCGGCACTGGCATTGAATATGCGATTGTCAATACCAGTACACGGCTTGTTGCTGCAGTGCTGGACGAGGGCGTTATTGCGGGGCAGAGCGCCTGGCTTCTAGAGTTGGATGAGGCCGACCTCAAAAAACTCGGCGATCGCGGGGCGCATCTATATAGTGAAAGCAAATGGTCCGATCTGATAGCTGCCGGCGCGGTCTTACTGCCGCTGCTGGAGAGCCGGTTTGGAGCTGATCATCCGGAACTTATTCGGCTCGCCGGTTATATCGGCTGTGGTGAGCAAAGCGGAGGCAATCCGGACGCAGGACTGATACGCCTGAACCGCTTGCTCGCCGCCGAACGAGCACGGGGGACGGAAGAAACCCATTGGTTAATGTTGTTGTGGCGGTCTCATGTCGCCGAAGCCTTGCGCGACCTCGGACGCGTGAAAGAGGCCTTGGAGGAATACGACAAGCTGCTGCCACTTGAGATAAAGGTGCGAGGGGCAAAAGATCCCGGCACGCTGACCACAAGAGACATGCGTGCGCGCGCTCTGCTCGACCTCGGACGCGCAAAAGAGGCTTTGGAAGAATACGACAAGCTGCTGCCGCTCGATATAAAGGTGCGAGGGGCGGAGCATCCCGACACGTTGGCCACAAGAGAAATGCGTGCAGGCACCCTGCTCGACCTCGGACGTGCGAAAGAGGCTTTGGAGGAATACGACAAGCTACTGCCGCTCGATACAAAACTGCGAGGGGCAGAGCATCCCTGCACGCTGACCACAAGAGACATGCGTGCGCGCGCCCTGCTCGAACTCGGACGCGCGAAAGAGGCTTTAGAGGAATACGACAAGCTACTGCCGCTCGACATAAAGGTGCGAGGGGCAGAGGATCCCAATACGCTGGCCACCAGGGACATGCGTGCGCGCGTCCTGCTCGAACTCGGACGCGCGACAGAGGCTTTGGAGGAATACGACAAGCTACTGCCGCTCGACATAAAGGTGCGAGGGGCAGAGGATCCCGACACGTTAGCTACAAGAGCCACGCGTACGGGCGCTCTGCTCTACCTCGGGCGCGCGACAGAGGCTTTAGCGGAATACGACAGACTCCTTCCGCTCTACATAAAGGTGCGAGGGGCAGAGCATCCCAACACGCTGGCCACAAGAGAAATGCGTGCGCGCACCCTGCTCGAACTCGGACGCGCGACAGAGGCTTTGGAGGAATACGATAAGCTGCTTCCGATTATGATAAGCGTGCGAGGGGTAGAGGATCCCGGCACGCTCACTACACGATATGCACATGCGAGCATCCTACTCGAACTCGGACGCGCGACAGAAGCTTTGGAGGAATACGACAAGCTGCTGCCACTTGAGATAAAGGTGCGAGGGGCAGAGACCCCAAGCACGCTCACCACAAGAGACATGCGCGCGCGCGCCCTGCTCAGCCTCGGACGCGCGAAAGAAGCCTTGGAGGAGTACGACAAACTGCTGCCGCTCGATATAAAGGTGCGAGGGGCAGAGCATCCTGACACGTTGGCCACAAGAGAAATGCTTGCGCGCGCCCTGCTCGAACTCGGACGCGCGAACGAGGCTTTGGAAGAATACGACGTGCTGCTACCACTTGAGATAAAAGTGCGAGGGGCAGAGAATCCCGACACGTTGACCACAAAAGAAATACTTGCGAGCACCGTGTTCGTAAACACGAACGCGAGAAAGATTCGCTAGGTGAGCTGGCCGAGGTCATTTCGAGCCGCACCCTAGACAAAGGCGATGAAATCGGTTGCGGCGTGGCTCTCTGAGCATCCGACGTCACGGATGCTATCCCATCAATGCGCCACACTGCGTGCACGTTATCGTCTGGCACGGGCGCTCACAGCTTAGGGCGAGCCTGATCTAGCTCTTGCGGAGATTGATATTGGCGCTGTCCGACGTCGGCTCTGACGGCTTATCGCTATTTAGAGGCCACCAAACGCATCGCCGCTATCCTGTTAGCACGGAAAACGGCACGGACCTACCTTACCGAAACCTGCCGCCAGTGGGAGATCACAAAGCCTCCCGCTCCAACTTTATTGGCGCGACCAGCCAAGATCCGCCCCCAGTTTCCATCTCCTTGATCTTCCCGTACAACACAGCCAGCTGCTGCTCAGCATCGCCGCCGCCCGCTTCTTCCCTTTCTAGCTTCCCCACACGAACCACTACTTCCCTCCCCTCACATCTCCTTGATCTTCCTGTACAGCGTCGCCAAACTAATCCCCAGCATCGCCGCCGCCCTTTTCTTCCCCTCCAGGCTCTCCCCGCATTCCCCCAGCGCCCGCCGGATCGCGTCGGTCTCCGTGCTCCGCAGCACCCCCACCGCCGGCATCGCCGCCGGGCTCATCGCCCCCTCGCGGATCCTCACGGGCAAGCTCTCGAAGGAGATATACGGCGTCTGCTCCATGTTGACGGCGTATTCCACGGCGTTGGCGAGTTCGCGCACGTTGCCCTTCCAGGGCCAGGCGAGGAGCGCGTCCTCGGCGTTGCCGGTGAAGCCCTTGATCGACTTGCCGAGCTTGCCGCCATATTGGCGCAGGAGGTGGGTCATCAGGAGGCGCACGTCGCCCACCCGGGCGCGCAGCGGCGGGATGTGCAGGGGTATGACGCTGAGCCGGTAGTAGAGGTCCTCGCGGAACTCGCCGCGCGCCACCAGCTGTTCGAGGTCGCGGTTGGTAGCGGCGATCACGCGCACGTCGACGGCGACGGACTTGTGGCCGCCGAGCCGCTCCACCGTCTTTTCCTGCAGCACGCGCAACAGCTTGGGCTGCAGGTGCAGCGGCATGTCGCCGATCTCGTCGAGGAAGATGGTGCCGCCGTGGGCGAGCTGGAACTTGCCCGGCCGGCCGCCGCGCGCCGCGCCGGTGAAGGCGCCCTCCTCGAAGCCGAACAGCTCGCTCTCGATCAGCGTCTCGGGCATGGCGGCGCAGTTGAGCGCCACGAAGGGCTTGGCGGCGCGCGGGCTGGCGTGGTGGATGGCCCGGGCCAGCAGTTCCTTGCCGGTGCCGCTTTCGCCGGTGATCAGGATGTTGGAGCTGCTCACCGCCACGCGCAGCGCCTGCCGCTTCAATTGGCCGATCTGCGGGCTGGCGCCGACGATCTCGTCGAACGAAGTGGCGAGCGGCGACGTCGTCAGGTTGTTGATCACCTTGTAGACGTCGTCCATCTTCTTCAGCGCCAGGATGGAGCCGGCGTTCTTCTCGCCCACCGGCTTGCCGGAAATCAGCACGTGGGTGCTGCGGCTCTGGTCGCCGATGCGGAGCTCGATATTGGTGAAGGCGGTGCCGTCTCTGAGCAGCGCGCCGACATAGGCGCCGCTGAAATAGGTCTCGACCAGCTGCCCGGCCAGCTCCTCGCTACGGGCGCCCAGCACCTCCTCGACCACGGCGTTGGTGTGCATGATGCGCCCCGCCGCGTCGACGGCGACGATGCCCTCCTCGATGGAGTCGATGATGCGCGTCAGGCGGTTCTTGGAAATCGTCAGCTTTTCGGCGGTCTCCTGCTCGATCAGCTTGCTGACGATCAGGTCAGCCATCCGGTTGGTGAACACAACGAGGTTGTCGCGGTTGTCGAGGAGCTTGGCGCGCGCCACGTCGGTGATGGCGATGAGGCCGATCGCCCCGACGCGCGCGCCCTCGCGCTCGATCGGCACGCAGATCATCGCCCGGAGATTGCACTCCGCCTGCTCCTTGCAGGCCATGCACTGCGGGCTGTCGGCCTTGCTGGCGATGGTGGCGGTCTCGCCGGTGCGGAGCACGTGGCCGATCACATAGGTGTCGCGGATCTCCGTCACTTCCCGGTTGAAGTGCCGCTTGGTGTCGCCCACCTTGCGGAACTCGGCGTCGGAAATGATGACGTCGACATCGAGAACGCTGGAGATCGCCTCCGACACGTTCTGAACCGCCTCGTTGATATCGACCAACCCGACCATCTGCCACCCGTGCCGCGCCTTATGGCGACACATCAATGCCTTTTGCGGCGGCGGTCAACTCGCCGATGGACGAGACGACGCTCAGACACGTCCTGACAGAGCACCCCGCGGGTGTGCTCAATGATCACTCCGTTCCTTTCGGTGCCACCTTGCCCGACCGCGACGAAGCCACGCCGCCCGCAACAAGGAGCGGCGGCGTCCTCGCAGCAGGGGCATCGAGCAGGTGGCCTCCTGGGTCTGCCTCACCCGCTGCCCAAAAAGCTCTGGTCGATGGGCAACGCAAACAAACCGGCCGAATACAATTCGGCATCTGGTTCAGCAGCCCTGCCGGCTCATTGGCTTCCGTCCACCCAAGTCGGCTCCATTAATAACCTTATCCTCGCAACGACCTTATCCATTTGCTCGATCATCCGATCACAAAACTCGGGAGTGATGTTTTCTCTACCGGTTGCAAGCTGCAAAGGTTCCCCGGTAACTGCCGCCTCCAGAACTTTATCAATAAAAGCATTATACAGTTCTGCATACTTCACATTATTTCCACCAAAAGACGCTATTTTCTTAACATTAAGCTCAAACGCATCCGTTTTTATAGCCCTCTTCTCTTGCGCCGAAAGCTTCGCGCTAGCCCAAATCTCCCGGAGGACAATAAATCCACTTTCGCTCGTTTCGCGAAACCCCTCCTGTAGTTCCTTGACCTGATATGGGTCGTCGCGAATGCCGGACGGCAATAACGCCCAGAATTCATCATGGGCCTTTTTATCAATTGAGCCGTTCACAGCCACGACTTGCTGAACGATTTCTACTTGACGTTGCGTGAGTATGGGCTCGCTATGGACAGGAACCGCCACAAGACTGAAAATACTTATAATAATGATTCGAACAAAATGAGAAATATTCATGATATTCATCACCTCAAGCCGCACAGAACAAGTAGATTACTAAGGAAGCCCAACAAATCAATACGTATCTGGCGTTATTGGACTGCGGAAAGGTGACCATCCCACAACAGATTCAAGACCAACGCGTCCGGCCATTGAAGTTTTTTTCGCCCGCTCTACGAAGCGTCGCTCAGCGACGAACAGGAGTGCCAAGCCCGTCATGGAAGGCATGCGATATCAGGAGCGGGCCTTGAAGCTTCCCTTGGTTGAGTTTGCCTGCTCGCCGGATTCGGCAGATCATCGCCTTGCACGCCCCGAGGCGCGCGGCGGTCGCCCTCACTCCACCAACTGCGCCCGGATCGACTGCAGCTCCTGCACCCTTGCCGCATCCACCTTCGGGTAGCTCATCTTGAGGTCGGCGAAGGTGTCGAGGATGATCTCGGACACGATCAGCCGGGCGTTCTTCTTGTCGTCGGCGGGGACGACATACCAGGGCGAATGGTCGGTGCTGGTGGCGCTGAGGCACTCCTCATAGGCCGTCCGGTAGGCGCTCCAGTATTGCCGCTCCTTGATGTCGTCGACGCTGAACTTCCAGTTCTTCTCCGGATCGTCGATGCGGTCGAGGAAGCGCTTGCGCTGCTCGTCCTTGGAAAGATGCAGGAAGAACTTGATGATGCGCGTGCCGTTCTCGTGGAGATGCCGCTCGAGGTCGGTGATCGAGCGGTAGCGCGCCCGCCAGATGTGGCTCTCCTTCTTCAGGGCATCCGGCAGCCCCTCGCTGATCAAGATCTCCGGATGCACCCGCACGATCAGCACCTCCTCGTAATAGGAGCGGTTGAAGATGCCGATGCGGCCGCGCTCCGGCAGGTTGCGCGTGGTTCGCCAGAGAAAATCGTGGTCGAGTTCCTCGGCGCTCGGGTGCTTGAAGCTGAACACCTGGCACCCCTGCGGGTTGATGCCGGACATCACGTGCCGGATGGCGCCGTCCTTGCCGGCGGCGTCCATCGCCTGGAAGATCAAGAGAACGGCGTGCTGGTTGCCGGCATAGAGCATCCGCTGCTGCCGGCTGAGCTCGCGAACGGCGTGTTTCAGCAGCTTCTTGTAGTCGTCCTTGGAGTCATAGACCGGCTCGATGCGCGTCGGCCACTTGCCGAGATCCACCTTGTCGCCCTCGGCAACCTGAAAGTCCTTGGTCTTGATCTTCATGATGTCGTCCGCAAGCTCCTCGGCAATGGGGCACGAAGAAGCCGACCCCGGCGGGTTGGATGCCACCGGGATCGGCTTCCTGCTTCGGGATCGGTCAGGCAGGCCGATCAGCCATGCCGCCTCAAACGAGGATCGGAGTCGTCGTCATTGTAGTAGGCCCCGAACCGCGCCTCGTAGGCGCGGTCGACGATGGTCGATTCATCGTAGGTCGGGCTGTTCTTGACCCGCTCCCGATTGACGTTGAGGGAAACGGTCTTGTTGGCCCAGTTGATGTCGCGCGCCGAATGCGGCGAGATCAGCACCTTCTTGCCCGGCCACCAGTTCTTGGTGTCGATCACCAGGTAGTGGATGCTCCAGTCCTGCTCCTCGACCAGCACGTCCTCGACGTGGCCGATATCGCCATCGGTGGCCTGGATATAGTAGCCCTCCACCGTGTCGATGCTTCTGAGGTGCGGATCGTCGTTGCGGTGTTGCGCCTCCACCGTCTCCCTCTCGATGCGCAGTGCGTCCGGCGCCGAGGCGATGACAGGCGCCGCCGCCATGCCGCTGCCGTAGCCACCCACATAGAGGTCGTCTCCCCAGTAGGGGCTCCAGCCGTAGTAGCCGAAGATGTCGCTCTCCGACTGCCGCGACACCGGCCGGTGGATATCGACATCCGGGCTGTCCTTGACCTGCTGCCGGGTCAGCTTGACGGAGAATGTCTCGGCCTCGAGGTCGGCGTGGCCCAGCGCGGAGGTCGGCAGCAGCACCTTGCGCTCGGTGAACCATGTGCTGGCATCGACGACGAGCCAGCGGATGTGCCAGCTTTGATCATCGAACAGCAGATCGCTGACGGTGCCGATATCGCCATCACTGGCGGCGACGGTGTAACCCTTGATCTTGGACGCATTCCATAACATGTCGGCGCTCCCTTGAGTGTGCGACGGCCCTTTGGTCCGCGTCGTCCCCTCTCGGGTGACGCGGTGCGGCCGTCCGATGCGTCGCCTGGCGGTCCGGCCACGGCAGCGACGCGAAATCCGGTTATCCCTCCCCGGTCCGGGGCGAGATGACGCGACCGCCTCGGGACAGGTCGCAATCACTAGTGGAGCGAATTTGACATTTGAGTCCCACGTGACATAGGGCTCGCGCTCAAATGTCAAATTCAAAAGCTCCACTAGAACCAATAACTTGCTAGTGGTTCTGATGACTCCGACATTTGCCCCAAGGCTCGTATCAGGCGGATGCAAATGTCGGAGTCGAACCACTAGGACTGAGGAGGTAACGCCACCCCGGACGCGTTTGTTCCGACCGGGCTGAAATTTTCGCGAGGAGCGGCGTTCAACTCGCCGATGGACGGGGCGCGTCCTGCCCGTGTTGACCCCCTACCCCCTAGGGAGTAGGGTACCCATATGAAGCACGCCTCGCACCCCGACATCATCCGTCGCCTCAAGCAGGCCAACGGCCAGATTGCCTCGGTCATCAAGATGTTCGAGGACGAGCGCTCCTGCCTGGAGCTCGCCCAGCAGCTTCAGGCAGTGGAGAGCATCATCCACGCTGCCAAGCGCACGCTGATCCAGGACCACATGGAACATTGCATCGCCGACGCGGCTGTCGAGGACGCCGAGAGCGCCAGGCAGGCGCTCAACGAATTCAAGTCCCTCTCGAAGTACCTGTAATGGACTCCTTCACCACCCTCCTCCAGCAGGGAACGGCCCACGCATGGCTGTTCGTGCCGACGGCCATCCTGCTCGGCGCGTTGCACGGCCTGGAACCCGGCCATTCCAAGACGATGATGGCCGCCTTCATCATCGCCATTCGCGGCACCATCCTGCAGGCGGTGCTGCTCGGCCTGTCGGCGGCGCTGTCGCACACCGCCGTCGTCTGGGCGGTGGCGCTCGGCGGCCAGTATCTTGGCCGGGGCGTCGAGGCGGAGGCCATCGAGCCCTATCTGCAGCTCGCCTCGGCGGTGATCATCGTCGCCATCGCCCTGTGGATGTTCTGGCGCACACGGCAGGAGGAGCGTGAGGCCGAGGCGCATGAGCATCACCACCACGACGACACGCCGCACCAGATCGACACCGGCCACGGCCGCCTCACCCTTGAGATCCACGAGGATGGCGTGCCGCCGCGCTGGCGCCTGCGCGCAGAAAGCGGCGCCGGCTGGCCGGCCGACGACGTGGTGCTGACGACCACCCGCCCCGACGGCACCCGCCAGTTCTTCACCTTCCTCGCCCTCGACGGCGTCCTGGAAAGCCGCGAGGAAATCCCCGAGCCGCACGCCTTCGCCGCCCGCCTGTCGCTCGGCCACGCCGGCCACAGCCACGACTACGAGTTCACCTTCAGCGAAGACGACCACTCCCACAGCCATTCCCACGGGGGCCTCGATCTCGGCGACGGCGAGGCGATGGATGCCCACGCCCGGGCCCATGCCCAGGATATCAGCCGCCGCTTCGGCAGCGCCGGCAGCGTCACCACCGGCCAGATCATCCTGTTCGGCCTGACCGGCGGGCTGATCCCCTGCCCAGCCGCCATCACCGTGCTGCTCTTGTGCCTGCAGCTCAAGCAACTGACGCTCGGCGTCGTGCTGGTCGCCTGCTTCTCCATCGGCCTTGCGGTGACCATGGTCGGCGCCGGCGTCGCCGCCTCGCTCAGCGTCCATCACGTGCAGAAACACTGGAAGGGCTTTTCCACCTTCGCCCGCCGCGCCCCCTACGCCTCCGGCGCGCTGATGCTGCTGATCGGCCTGTACATGGGCGTGTCAGGCTGGATGGGGCTGATGCACGCCTGATCCTATTGATCCCTAGATCATGTCCGGCGAACTCCGGTTCGCCAACATGCTCTGACTCATTGTTTCCACGCAATTCCGGGCGCAAAACCGGTTCCCACTTTTGCTGGAACTGCTCACGTCATCCAGCCGGCCGTGTCGAAGCGCGGCAGCGAAGCACCGACCAACTTCTGAAGATCGTCTTCGAGGGCATCGAGACACTCCTCGCCGATCGACTTCGCCCATTCGGCGCGCAGCTAGACGAAGATGGCGACACCAAACCTAGACGCCGAATAAATAAGAACACGAAATATTAAAGACGCAATATATCCCAAATAACAATATAGATAAGAACAAAAATAACATCGCAATTATACCAATTCTTAGAAAACCATTATAACAATATGTCGGAATCGTTCTAACAAAATTATACCTTGGCCTGTACACACCATTTCTGGCATCTATAATACTTGGAATAATGTTACTATTTATATGCGATGCTGATGCGTACTCAGAATGATCCGAATCAAAATCTCTATTCACGCCGACTGGCTGCGTTCCATAATATCCGATCGCCTCATATTTCTTGGGCCTAATGAAGTGAGCGACACAGGGCCAATAATCTCTTCGCCCACAATCGTTTACGAAACAAGACGCTTTCTTGGCGACCGAAATATAATCGTCTTTGTTAGCTACACCCCCTATGAAATAAACATGATGGAATTTACAATCAATACCATTAATTATTTTGCTTAGAACCTTCGTGCCAAAACTATGGCATATCACAGATATTTTTTTGTCAGGGTTTTCTTTTATTATATAATCTAGATCTTGAGCAGCTCTCTGGAAAATTGATCTACAATTCCAAAATAAAAACGTGACTATATCCACCCACCCAATAGATATTTTATCTATCCGCACAATACCTCTTAGAGGATTATTGGCAATAAAATCATCTGCCCAAGACCCGATGGTCCTTATCCCATGAATAGTAATTATTACATGCTCCTCTGAGCCAGAAGCAGGTATGAATTCGTAATCTTCTGCTAGATCTATATCCCCAGCAATAAAAGACTTGGAAACAAGGTGGCGCTTTGTCATAAAACAATGCCCGACGCACCAGGTGATGCGTCGGGCACCTCCCAATTCCGAGAATTGGTAGAATTTTATAATCTAAGCCATATATGCCTACAATAGCGGATAACCGCTATAGGTACGCTAGGTAGTTCAGCCAACAGTTGCTGGCGCCGGAGATACGGATACAGCCGCTGCCGCTGAGGCAGCCTGCCTGCTGCTATTTCCTGAGCGTGCCGCCTCCGTAAAGGCAGGCATGCGTAGGACCTCGTAGGAATTGTTCGCCTTATCGAAAGACGCAACTTCCTTTCCACGTTGGACTTCTTCTATGGCCCACTCAAATAGAGTTAGCGCATTATTCACTAGCTCTTTTTGCGTCTTAAAGCCGCAGACAGACATAAGAGCCTGGATGTGGGCCAGCTGAGGAGCGGTAACCTCAACCTGAAGTCTGCTGCTGTTCTTAGTGACTAGAGGGGTCATTCCCCATACTCCTAGGGTTTTAAGCCGCCATTGGTAACCAGAACGAACTGGAACCTCCCTACCTTGGGCGGCGATGTTTTCGGTGGCGGGTCAGGGTCCTCATCATAAATGCCGTCAACATATTCTCTCGGGATCAGCAGGCGCTCGCCTGATCTCACGGGGAAGCTGTTGTCGTCATCCATGAAGGACTCTCCTCTCAGACGAGAGAAATGTTATTTTCATGCTCAATATACGCTCATAAACCGCTCAATTCAAGAGGTAACCAGAAATAGGGGGGATTGCGAGCAAATAGCCATAACTCAACGATCACTCTGCGCTCATGATGCGCTCATAGAACCCTAAAGGCAAATTTGCCCCGCGGTCATACATGCTGCGGCTTTCTTCGATGGTCGGCCGGTTGCCGCGGATCCAGACGCCGAAACCTTCCCGCGCCAGCAAAGCCCTGAGCTCGCCGCGCTGGTCGCCCGCTTTATGCTGATCGACAAGCGGCCGTCGCAGGCCAAATACATCATTCCCGACTTCCTGGCCCACGCCGACCCACTGGTGGAGCGCTTCGAGCGCTGGGCGCGCGAGCATCTCGCCGAGGGCTTCTCGCTTGAGGCGGCCACCAAGGCGCTGTCGGTGACGCCGCGCACCCTGCAGCGCCGCACCGAGGCGGTGCTCGGCAAGTCGCCGCTCGCCTTCGTCCAGGATCTGCGCGTGCGGCGGGCCGAACACCTGATCGCCCTCGGCCACGACCTCGACCATATCGCCGCCGAGGTGGGCTACGCCGACCCTGCGACGCTGCGCCACCTGCTGCGCCGCCGGCTCGGCCGTGGCGTCAGGGAACTGCGCGAGGAGGTGTGAAAGCCTCTCTCACGACCGATCACCGCTTCGCGCCGTCATAGGTGCTGCGGCTTTCCTCGATGGCCGGCCAGTTGTCGCGGATCCAGGCGGTGAAGCCTTCCAGTGCCGGCAGCATGCTGGCGCCCATGGCCGTCAGCTCGTATTCGACGCGCGGCGGCACCTCCGGAAAATAGTGGCGCTTGAGAAGGCCGTCGCGCTCGAGGTTGCGCAAGGTGCGCGTCAGCATGCGCTGAGTGATGCCCTCGATGCCGCCCTTCAGCGCCGAGAAGCGCAGCCGGTAGCCGGGCGCGATCGCCAGATGGCTCATCACCAGGATGGTCCACTTGTCGCCCAGCCGCTCGAGAACGCTGTGCGGCGCGCAAGGCCGGAAGATCGGCCCGTCTTCGCCCTCATGATACGGGCGGCCATGTATGAGCTGGTCCATGGGTATCATCCTTGTGCCCCAGGCGCAAAAATGTGCCGTCTTCCGGGCTTTTTCGCTCAAGTATATATGAAGACCCCTCCTAAGCAATTTCAGCAAAAGCGGGAACCGGTTTTGCGCCCGAAATTGCGTCTTAACAGTCCTGGGGCTTTTCAACGAAAAGCCCTAGTGAAGATGAGGGTCGACATGAACCAAACCAATCGAACCATTCTGGTCTTCGGCGCAACCGGCCAGCAAGGCGGTTCGGCCGCTGCGGCGTTGCTCAAAGCCGGTTGGCGCGTCCGCGCCCTGGTGCGCAATCCGGCCTCGCCGAAAGCCGTGGCGCTCAGCGAAGCCGGCGCCGAACTGGTGCGCGGCGACTTTGCCGACACCGCCTCGCTCCGCGCCGCCATGGCCGGCGCTCATGGCGTGTTCAGCGTCCAGCCGAGCTCGGGCCAGGGGCCGGAGCTGGGGCTGACAGACGAGGAGGAGCTGCGCTACGGCACGCTGATCGCCGACCTCGCCGTTGAGACCGGCGTCCAGCATCTCGTCTACAGCTCCACCGGCGCCGTCGGCGACATGCCCACCGGCGTCGGCCATTTCGACATGAAGGCGCGGATCGAGGCGCATATCCGCACCCTGCCGGTCACCGCCACCATCCTGCGCCCCGCCGCCTTCATGGACATGCTCTTGATGCCGGGCTTCGGCCTCAGCGAGGGCCGCTTCACCTTCTTCGTCCGGCCCGACCAGGCGATGCAGCTGATCGCCGTCGAGGACATCGGCAAGTTCGTCGCCCTCGCCTTCGCCGACCCCACCCGCTTCGGCGGCGCAACCCTGGAGATCGCCAGCGACGAAGTAACCGGCGCCGACCTTGAGGCCGCCTTCAGCGAGGTGGCCGGCCGCCCGATCCCCTATCAGCGCTTCTCCGACGAGACGCTCACCGCGAACCCCTTCCTCGCCAAACTCACCGCCCTGTTCGACGCCGGCCGCCTCACCGGCAAGGCCGATCTCGTCGCCCTGAGGCAACTCGTCCCCGACCTCCGCCCCTTCCCCGCCTGGCTCGCCACCACAGGCCGCGCGCCTTTCGAAGCGGCGCAGAAGACCGGCGGCGCCTGGGCCTACGGGAACTAGCATCCCCGAAACGCGGGGGACCTCAGCAGCCTCTATAGGTCGCCTTTCTCACCCCGCCGCCGTCATCCTTGCCCTCACCTCGAGGAACGCCTCGGTCAGCCGCTTCAGCACCGGCGACGTCACGGTTCCCTGAGCGCCGCCGATCGGGTCCTCGATGTGGATGCGCCTCAGGTCCCCCATGAACTCGTCCCACAGCGCCGGGCCGCCAACCTCCAGCAGCTCGGCGCGGATGCTGAGGTCCTCGCTCACCGGCAGGTGCCGCCGCCCCCAGGCGCCGATCATCGCCAGCACCGGCACCAGTTGGATGGCCGGCTCGGTGAGGCTGTAGATGGCCTTCTGGCTATGGCTTGGGTCGTCAACCTTGCTGATGAGGCCGAGCGACGTGAGCCGCTTCAGCCGCGCCGCCAGGATGTTGGAGGCGATCCCCTCCTCCGATCGGCCCAGCAACTCGCGGAAATGTCGGCGGTTGCCGAACATGATGTCGCGGACGATGACAAGGCTCCACCGGTCGCCCAGCACCTCCATCGTCAGGTTGATCGGGCACCCCGAGCGCCGCTCGATATCCACTTCGACTCTCCTACAAAACAACTGCTTGCAATCTAGGATCAGTCATGTCAGCTTACAACTGGTTTTAATTCGCAATCAGTAGGAGGCTGACATGGGAAAAGTGCGCGTTGCAGCTTTTGCGTTGTCGATCGACGGGTTCGGCGCCGGACCGGAGCAGAGCCTGGAAAACCCGCTGGGCAAGCGCGGTGAGGAACTGCATGAGTGGATGTTCCCGACGCGGATGTTCCAGGCGATGATCGGCAAGGACGGCGGCACCGAGGGCGTGGACAACGGCTATGCCGCGCGGGCGATGGCCGGCTTCGGCGCCTTCATCTTGGGACGCAACATGTTCGGCCCCGTCCGGGGCGACTGGCCCGACGAGGCCTGGCGCGGCTGGTGGGGCGACAATCCGCCCTATCACACCCCCACCTTCGTGCTCACCCATTACCCGCGCAAATCCATCGAGATGGAGGGCGGCACGGTGTTCCATTTCGTCACCGGCGGTATCGGGGAGGCGCTGGAGCGAGCACGCGAGGCGGCCGGCGACAAGGACATCAAGATCGGCGGTGGCGTCAGCACCGTGCGGCAATACCTGCAAGCCGGCCTGATCGACGAGATGCACTTCGCCATCTCCCCGGTGCTGCTCGGCCGCGGCGAAGCCATGTTCGCCGGCATCGACATCCCCGCCCTGGGTTTCCGCGTGGCAAGTTCGGAGGCGACGGAACTCGCCACGCATGTCCTGCTGACAAAGGGATAGGAAATCAGGACGCGATCACCCGGCCGGGAACCTCCGGCTGGGCATGGGCGGAATGTCGTCCTTGCCGGCCATGACGTTCCAGTAGGCCCAGGAACGGACATCCATGATGCCGGGCGGCGCCTGTTCCAAGGCTTCCTTGAACCCGTCGTCGTCCACATAGCGGCGCACAACGGCCAGATCGTCTGGGCTGCCGTAGGTCATGACATAAGCGAGAAAACGCACCGGGTCGGCCAACGCCTTCTCCGGCGCCTCGAACCAGACCACGCGAGGGGCAACTTCCAGCAGGTCGGCGTTGAGGGGAAGCGGTTTCATGGCAGGGGCCGCTCCCTCACGGCCGCCAAACGCGGCAGGGCGTGGATATCGACCGCGCGAACGGCCTTCGCAAGATCCTTCCGAATGCCGGTCGGCAGATCGGTCAAGGCTGGATCGTCGTGATAACTGATCGCTTTCAACGCAATGAGCGGATTGAAACCCTCTGCGTAAATGATGGTTGCGGCGGCCAGCATGGTCGGCAGATCGATGCGGGCGACCGTCAGCAGGGCATGAAGATCGAGATAATCCTTCACCTCCGCCCGTTGGGTGATGACGGCCACCTTCATGCCGGAAAGATCGAGGAGAGACGCCACGGGAAACGCCGGACCTTCGACCGGATCGGCGGCCTCCACCTGCCCGATGCGAAGCCTGCCGAAAAAGGACAGCTGTACCGGCCCTCCCCGGTCGACCGAGACGGTCAGCGTATTGGCGGCGGATTGCTGGAGAATGCCGCCCTTGAGATACGGCAGAGCGTCATAGAGCTCTGCCGGAACGAAGGGCGCGGTGGAGAAGAAATCGAAATCGACTGAAAACCGATGCCCAAGCCGCAAGGCGATCGCCGTTCCGCCATAGAGGGTGAAGGCAGGCGGCGTTGCGACCAGCTCCGGCCATAGCCGTTGCTGCGGTTCGGGAAGAATTTCGAGGCGCGGTCGGAACATGGTTCATTATGAACTGGAATGCAGTCGAGTGAAAAGCCGGATTGAACCTGGGGCGTCGCGTTTTGCGTCGAAGCTTTTACTCCTGGTCGCACGGCGTTGGGCGCCCGATATAGGCCCTTGTCCCACCCCCCCATCACTCCTTCGTGTCCCTCCCCCTCCTTGACTTCCATCCCCTCTCATTCTCTAGTGCACTAGATACTAGGACGCTAGAGATGACCCCGGAACGCCAGACCATCGCCACCCAGCTCTCCTTCGCGCTTTACGGCGCGGCGAACCGGCTGGCGCGGCTGCACAAGCCGATCCTCGAGCCGCTCGGCCTCACCTTCCCGCAATATCTGGCGATCCTGGCGCTGCTCGATGGCGCGCCACTCAGCGTCGGCGCCCTCGGCGCCCGGCTCGACATGGACACTGGCACCATCACGCCGCTGGTCAAGCGGCTGGAAAGCGCCGGCTTCGTCACCCGCCGCCGCGACCCCGACGACGAGCGCCGCGTGCTGGTCGATCTCACCCCCCACGGCCGCTCGCTGGAGCCAGCGATCCGCGGCGTCACCACCAGGATCAAGACCGCCTGCCAGCTCACCGATCGCGGCGTCGACGATCTGCGCCAGACGCTCGAAGCGCTCGCCCGCCCGGCATCAACAGGAGACACCCCATGAAAATCGGCATCCTCGGCACCGGCAACATCGGCAAGACCCTGGCCCTCAAGCTCGCCGCCGCCGGCCATGACGTGAAGGCCGCCAACTCGCGCGGCCCCGACACCATCGACCCCAGCGTGCTCGCCAACGGCGCCCGCGCCGTCACCGCCGCCGACGCGGTGAAGGATGTCGACGCCGTCATCCTCACCATGCCGCTCGCCAGCCTGCGCGACGTCGCGCCGCTCATCTCGCCGCTGCCGGCCGAGACGGTGGTGATCGACACCTCCAACTATTACCCACACCGCGACGGCACCATTGAGGCCATCGAGGCCGGCGAGGCCGAAAGCGTCTGGGCGTCCAGGCTGCTGGGCCGGCCGATCGCCAAGGCCTGGAATTGCATCGGCACATCCTCATTCGCAAGCAAGGGCCAGCCGGCCGGCAGCCCCGGCCGCATCGCCCTGCCGGTTTCCGCCGACCGCGACGCCGATCGCAAGGTGGCGATGGCGCTGGTCGAGGACACTGGCTTCGATGCTTTCGACGCCGGCTCCCTCGCCGCCTCCTGGCGCCAGCAGCCCGGCGCGCCGGCCTACTGCACCGACCTCACCCTCAATGAACTGCCCGCCGCCCTCGCCGCGGCCGAGCGACACCGCCTGCCCAAGCGCCGCGAACTGACGCTCGCCATCATGGCCGAACGCTTCGGCGGCATCGTCACCAATGCCGACTCCGACTACCGCGTCCGCCTGGCCCGCGCGATCTACATGTGAGGTCAGGAGGCGGGGCCTGATATCGGCGTCTCGCTCCACCTCGGGACGAGAAATCTCAGCCGTCGATATCCGTCCCCCTCAATCCTGCATTGTCGGCCGGATGACGATGCTGCCGATCTCCACCCCCGGCGGCTGTTCCAGGGCGTAGGCGATCGCCTTGGCTACCGCTTCCGGCGGCAAGGCGATATCCTTCATCCGAGCGGCGACCGCTTCCTTCGCCGGCCCCTCCGGCATGGAATCTCCGAGGTTGGTGGCAACGAAGCCCGGCGAGATCTCCGTCACCCGGAGGCCGGCCTGCGATTCCTGCCGGAGCGCCTCGCTGATCGTCCGCACCGCGTTCTTGGTGGCGGCGTAGACGCCCATGGTCGGCACGATCTTCAGCCCGGCCGTCGACACCACGTTGACGATGTGGCCGCCGCCCGTCTCGAAGGCCGGCAACGCGGCGGCGATGCCGTTCAGCACGCCCCTGAGGTTGACGTCGATCATCGCCTCCCACTCGCCCACCTTCCCCTCGTCGAGACGGGACAGCGGCGCCACGCCGGCATTGTTGATCATCACGTCCAGCCGGCCGAACCGCTCGATGGCAAGGCTCACCAGCGCCTTCACCTCCTCCGCGCTGGTCACGTCGGTGGCGCGATAAGCCGCCTCGCCGCCGGTCGCCCGGATGCTCTCGGCCACCTCGGCGATCTGCGCTTCTCGCCGCGCGCCCAGCACCACCTTGGCGCCTAGGGAGCCCAGATGGACCGCCGTGGCGCGGCCGATGCCGGTGCCCGCGCCGGTGATGACGACGACCTTGTTTGCGATGGTCATGGCTTCACTCCATATCGTTGATAACCTGAATATGATATCAACGATAACATGCGGACGCTATCAACGCTACCCGTCCTCCGCTGCCAGTGATAATCTTGGGCCATGGAGAGCGAATCCGACGACAAATCCGCCCGTGCCCGCATTCTCGCGGCGGCCGAGGCGCTACTCCGCTCCGGCGGACCGGCGGCGCTGACCACTCGTGCCGTGGCGGCGGCGGCCGGGGTGCAGGCGCCCACCCTCTACCGGCTGTTCGGCGACAAGCAGGGCCTGCTCGAGGCCGCCGCCGAACATGGCCTCTGGGCTTACGTGGCGGCCAAGTCGACGCGCCAGCAATCGGCCGATCCGCTGGAAAACTTCCGCAGCGCCTTCGACCTGCACGTCGCCTTCGGCGTCGACAACCCCGCCCTCTACGCCATCCTCGCCGCGCCGCGTGAGGCGCCGGCCAGCGACACCGGCCTCGGCGTGCTCCGCCATTTCGTGCGGGCGCTGGCTGCCGCCGGTCGCCTCAGGATGGAAGAAAGCCGAGCGGCGGCGCTGATTACGGCCGTCGCCACCGGCACCGTGCTGACGCTCAACGCCATGCCGACCGACGCCCGCGACATGAGCCTCGCCGCCACCGCCCGCGAAGCGCTGATCGCCGCCATCACTCCAGGCAACACGGACACCACCCCCACGCCCACCGAAGGCCCCGAGGTCGCCGCCATTACGCTACGCGCCAACCTCGACAGCCTCAGCGCCCTCACCCCCGGCGAACGCCAGCTGATGGCCGAATGGCTCGACCGCATCGCCGGCGCCAAGCGTTCCTCCCCGGAGAGCGTCACAAAGATGCCACCCAGCGAGAGGATGACGGAAGCCAATCCGCCCCAATCCGGCAGGCATTGACGTGACGCGAGCCCCTTTCCGCACCCTCTCCGGCCGCTTCTACCGCACGGTCACCGTCGACCGCATAGCTCAGGTGCTCGATCCGCCAGGGCCGACCAGCGCCGGCCGCTATCATCGCCTGGGGCAGCCGGCGCTCTACACCAGCCCCGAGCCGGCATGGGCGATCATGGCAACGGCTGGCTACATGCGCGAGGATGGCCGCGCCCGCGTCGTCATCCCGCTGGAGATCAGCGAGGCCCGGGTGATCGACCAGCACGACGAGGCGGTCTGCGCCGCGCTGGGCATCGACCGCGACCACTCCAACCTCTCCTGGCGCGTCGCCCTCACCGAAGGCCGCGAGCCCCCCTCCTGGCGTAGCGCCGACCTCGCCCGCGCCGCCGGCGCCGACGGCATCATCGATCGCTCCCGCCAGATCGCCGGCGGCTGGCACCTCAATCTCTTCCGCTGGAACGAGCTCGGCGGCCCCAAGGTGGAAATCGTCGGCGATCCCATGCCGGTGGCGCTGACGGCCGATGGGCCGAAGTGGGGGCTTTAGGCCCTATATCAACCTCTCGCCCCATGTTGCCCGAGGTCCTCGGCCTACGCCGAGGAAGACAGACTGAAGGAAAGGGAAACAGCAGGATACGGGTTGAGAATTGGAGCGGCGGGATAGGGCGGAACAAGCTTGCTCGGGAATTTGCCTCGGGCGCGGGGCGCCGCCACCTATCCGCTTGTTCAATCATATAAAGCTGTTTTCCTCGGCGCAGGCCGAGGACCTCAGGACGAGAAGACGCAGCGGCCGATATCGCTCTCCCTCTCTGGCCTCCCCCTCTCAAAACCTCCATACTGCCGGCCGATCGCTCCACGAACGGACAGCCAATGACCATCAACACTGCCATGTGCGCCTGGGGCATGTCGGGCCGGGAGTTCCACGCGCCGCTGCTCCAAGCCGAGCCGCACCTCCGCCTCACCACCCTGCTGCGTCGCTCCGGCCCCGATGGCAGCGAACCCCAGGGCGTCACCTGTATTTCCGACTTCCAAGCGATCCTCGACGATCCCGCCATCGAGCTCGTCATCGTCAACACGCCCAACGAGCTGCATTTCTCCATGGCCAACGCGGCGCTCGCCGCTGGCAAGCACGTGGTGCTGGAAAAGCCGATCACCATCACCAAGGGCGACGCCCGTGCCCTGACCCGACAGGCGCATGATGCCGGCCGCATCCTCGCCGTCTTCCACAACCGCCGGCTCGACGCCGACTACCTGACGCTGAAGCGCCACCTCGACAGCGGCGACCTCGGCGATCTCGTCGAGCTGGAATGGCATTACGACCGCTACCGCGCCATCGTCACCCACAAGCAGTGGAAGGAAGACAACCTGCCCGGTGCCGGCACCTGGTTCGACCTCGGCATCCATCTGGTCGACGGCATGCTCGCCCTGTTCGGCCCGCCGCTTACCGTCGCCGCCGACATGGATTCGCTCCGCCGCCCCGGCGCCGCCACCGATTTCTTCGACGTCCGCTTCCGCTATCCCGGCCACCGCGTGCACCTCTGCGCCAGCACCTTCGTCCGCGAGCTCGGCCCTGTGATCGTCGCCCACGGCAAGAAGGGCTCGCTGGTCATCCCGCACGACAGCGCCCAGCCTAAGGACGAGCCGCCGACCGCCCTCCTCCACACCGAGTTGAGCGGCAAGGTGATCCGCGAACGCGTGCCGCTCGAACCCGCCCGTACCCACGATTTCTACGCCAACGTCGCCGATGCCATCAGCGGCAAAGCGCCCCTCGCCTTCACCCCAGAAGCAGCAACGGCGGCGCTCGCCCTTGTTCACAAGGCGATCGAGGCGGCGCGGCAGCCGGCCATGAGCTGCACCTAGGGAGCCCCATACCACCCCCTCGCCCCATCCTGCCTGAGGTCCACCTTGAATTCACGCGTGAATTCAAGCCCGCTTGCGCGGGGATGACATAATTATATATAAAACAATAAGATAGCTTGGCGCCGCTTTCTATCAAGCTGTCATCCCTGCGAAGGCAGGGACCTCAGGACGAGAAATCGCAACGCCCCTATAGAGCGCCGCCAGTGCTGCCGCCCGCTTGCGATCAATCAGAGCTATTTGATTGAGGCCGCCATGTACCTGTGAAAAGGTATCTCTCGCTGCGACTGTAGGCTCGCATAACTCTTCCGCCGGAAGACATCAAAGGACTTGGAAGCCGAATTGAAGATCGGCGCATTGGTGGAGATTAGCCATGACAGCGAAGCGTAAATATAAGAGCGACGCCTTCGAGGCCATCCACAGCGCCGTTCAGGGCATGTACGAAGCGGGCACCATCGACAAGGAAACGATGAGAACCTTCGACGACACATGCCTCTCGGTACCAGCCTCGCTCTCGCCGGAAGAGATCAAGGAACTGAGAGAGCGTAACCGCGTCAGCCAGCCGGTCTTTGCTCGCTATCTCAACACCAGCGAGTCCACAGTTCAGAAGTGGGAAACCGGCGCCAAACGTCCGAGCGGTCCGGCGCTGAAGCTGCTGGGAATCATCCAGAAGCACGGACTGCAGATGCTCGCTTGATCTTCACGTTTGCGCGCCCTCACACCCCCTCCATCCGCCGATCGAACGCCTCTCTTGCCTTCTCCACCTCGGGCAGCTTCTCCATGGTCCAGGCGTAGAGCGCGCCGAACGGCTCCACCAGGGTGCGGCCGAGCGGGGTGATCTCGTATTCCACCGCCACCGGAGATACCGGCAGGACACGGCGGACGATCAAGCCGTTGCGCTCGAGCTTGCGCAGGCACTGCGTCAGCGCCTTCTGCGTCACGCCTTCCAGCTGTCGCTTGATGGCGTTGAAGCGGGTCGGGCCGCGTCCCAGCACCGTCAGCACCATCATCGACCACTTGTCAGCGATCTGGTCGAACAGCACCCGGCTGGGGCAATCGGACGCGAAGAGGGTAACCCGGCAATCCGGCATCGCGGTTTCCTCCAGTATACTTGGGCGATTTAAGGTGCCTCATTGACACCACGTATACGAATTATACCTTAGCGTTTATTGATTGCAACGGAGCCTTGCCCATGACCTCCACCCCGTCCGATACGCTGTTTCGCCCGTTTTCCATCAAGAACTTGACCCTGCCCAACCGCATCGTCATGGCGCCGATGACCCGTGGCATGGCGCCCAATGGCATCCCCGGCGCCGCCAACGCCGCCTACTACCGCCGCCGCGCCGAAGGCGGTGTCGGGCTGATCCTGTCGGAGGGCACGGTGGTCGGTCGGCCCGCCTCGCGCAACCTGCCCGGCATCCCCTTCTTCCATGGCGAAGCGGCGCTCAATGGCTGGAAGCAGGTGATCGACGCCGTGCATGACGCCGGCGGCCGCATGGGCCCGCAGCTCTGGCACACCGGCTCGACGCGCGCCGGCGAATGGCAGCCCGAGGCTCCGGTGGAAAGCCCGTCCGGCCTGCTGGCGCCCGGCACGCCGCGCGGTGTCGCCATGACCGAGGAAGACATCGCCGACACCGTGGCGGCCTTCGCCAAGGCGGCGGCGGCAGCCAAACGGCTCGGCTTCGATCTGGTCGAGATCCACGGCGCCCACGGCTACCTGATCGACGAGTTCTTCTGGTCCGGCACCAACCAGCGCACCGACCGCTATAATGGCGCCAGCATCCGCGAGCGCTCGCGCTTTGCCGGCGAGGTGGTCGCCGCCATCCGCGCCGCCGTCGGCCCCGACTATCCGATCGTCCTGCGCGTCAGCCAGTGGAAGCAGCAGGATTACGCGGCCCGCCTCGCCCCGACGCCGGCGCTGATGACCGACTGGCTGGCCCCGCTGGTGGAAGCCGGCGTCGACATCCTGCACTGCTCGCAGCGCCGCTTCTGGGAGCCCGAGTTCCCCGAGGTCGATGGCGAAAACGGCCTCAACTTCGCCGGCTGGGCCAAGAAGCTGACTGGCGCCGCCACCATCAGCGTCGGCTCGGTGGGGCTATCCGGCGAATTCCTCAAGGCCTTCCAGGGCGAGGCTTCCTCGGCGGTCGGCCTCGACAATCTGCTGCAGCGCATGGACCGCGACGAGTTCGACCTGATCGCCGTGGGACGCGCCCTGATCTCCGACCCGCTGTGGGTCTCGAAGGTGCAGCGCGGCGATGCCAACAGCCTGAAAGGCTTCGACCCCGCCGCCCTCAAAGAGCTCGCCTGAGGATCGGTAAGGCAACAAGCTCAACCTAACGTCCCTCGGTGCGCCTTGCATCGAGGGACGCCCTATATCAACCGCCCGCTTCATTCTGCCCGAGGTTCTCGCTTTCGCAAGAAAGACAGAATTATATATATAAAACAAATATATAGATTGTCCTCCTTGCGAAAGCGAGGACCTCAGGAGGAGAAGGTGGGAAGGGATATATCAAGCTCCCAGAAAAAATTAGGCGGGCCGAAGCCCGCTCTCGCGGATTGGACAAGGCGCCCAATAGCCACCCATCGCCCAATCCTGCTCATGGTCAATGACAGTTGATCGCGTTCTTGTTTAAAAAGGGCGACGCGGTGCTCCTATGCGAGGGCCGTCTTGTGGTAGGTCGTCTCTCGCTCCTGAACCAGCTATACAGAGCGGAGTTTCGCCAAAGCGGGGTGAGCCATGTCGATGAAAACAGCCAATCCGGAGAACGCTGATGTCCAGGCGTTCTGCCGGGCCATTTCGCCCTCATCCCCTCTGTTCGTGAAGATCGCCCCCAGGGAAGATTGCACGCCGAAGGACAGCTTTGGCAATGTTCAGAAGCAGGTCGACCGGTTCGGCGGAGACATGCGCACCGGCTGGTCCATCAGGGACTGGCCGGGTGCCTACATCGAGGCCGAGCATCACGCTGTCTATGATCCCGGCAACGGAGCCGCCTGGGTTGATGTCACGCCGGCCGTCGATGGCGAAAGCCACCGGCTTTTCCTCCCCGATGAAACCGCAACCCACGACGCGGCCAACCCGGGCGTTCGCCGCGACAACATCCGGAAAGCCCACAATGACGACCCGCTGATTGCCGAGCTCTTCAAGGTCGCGGCGGAAAAGACGCGTCTGATGAACATGATCCCCGGCGTCGCCGCGGCTCACGTTCCGCCCGCGCTCAGACAACCCCTGTCTTTCATCGGGCAGAAGCACGTGCAGCTCTCTATCGAAGTCTCCATGCGCTACACCTCGCGCAACGACCCCTGCTTCTGCGGCAGCGGCAAGAAATTCAAACAGTGCCATGGGGCCAGGGGCACTTAACTCGGCGGGCCGTTCCATGCTGAACGAAGGAATGCGAGCTCGATTTGAAGCCGCGACCAGCGACGCCAACTCCAATTTCCCTCGTCGCGTCCCACGCGTGCGGGAGCCCTATATCCGCCTCGCGCTCCATCCTGCCTGAGGTCCTTCGCCTGCGCGAAGGATGACAGATTTATATTTAGGAAACAAACACCTAGACGGTCGCGAACCCTGCCATCATACTGTCATCCTTCGCGCAGGCCGCTTGATTTCACGCGTGAATTCAAGGTGGACCTCAGGACGAGAGGGCGTTAAGGGCCGCATCAGGCGCCTTTCAACCCCTGCTGATATGAAAAACCGCCCGCTGGAAGACCAACGGGCGGCTTGTTTTGGCAACTGGCAGCTTACTTCTTCACCGGCGCCTGCGTGGTCGCCGGGGCTGCGGCCGCCGGTGTGGCGGGCGCTGCAGCCGGGGCGGTCGCCACGGGGGCCGGCGTCTTGGCCGGAGCGGGCTTCACCGGCGCCTTGGCCGCCGTCACGGGCGGCGGAACGGCCGCTGGCGCGCAATTCTTGATGACCATCGCCTTGCGCACGGCTTCCTGCTCGCCCTTCAGCCGGCCGATCTCCGGCGCGATGTTGTCGCCGCTGAGGCTCGACACCGGCAGGCCGATCAGGATCACGCCGACCACGTCATTGGTGCGGGCCTTCTCCTGCTGCTGGGCAGCCGAGGCGTAAGCCGAGGAGAGCCGCAGCGTCTCCTCTGCGAGCTGCGGGCAGCTCCAGGCCTGATAGCTGACCTCGCTGACATAGGATGGCGCAATGCTCTCAGGGCTTTTGGCGCAAGCGCCAAGCGCGGCGGCAACGGCCACCACGCCGACAATCGTTAGCTTATTCAAGGTATCCCCCAGTTCGAATGGCAGGAACCTAAAGCCAAAATCGGAAGGCGTCTATTTAACGTTGTGGTTTTCAACCATTCGAAAGTTGAATCCGATCCCTTGCATTCGCCCTTTCACGCAACATATAAAGTTACATGAGAAAAGACAGCCGATTGTCGGGCGTGCTGCACGTCCTCCTTCACATGGCGGAAACGCCCGATCCGATCACCTCGGAAGCGTTGGCCGCCGCCATGCACACCAACCCCGTGGTTGTCAGGCGGATCATGGCCGGCCTGCGCGACAAGGGCTACGTCCGCTCCGAGAAGGGCCACGGCGGCGGCTGGACCATCGCCGCCGACCTCGCCACGCTGACACTGCGCGACATCTACGATGCGCTCGGCGAGCCGGACCTTCTCGCCATGGGCAACCGCACCGAGATGCCCGGCTGCCTGGTCGAGCAGGCGGTCAACGCCGCCCTGGGCGATGCGTTTGCCGAGGCCGAAGCCCTCCTCCTCCGCCGGTTCGGCGAAGTGACCCTCGCCGCGCTGAGCGCCGACTTCCACCGCCGCTACCTGGCGCGCGGTGGCTCTCCCGATCTGGAGCACAGCCATGCCCACTGATGTCGTCATCGTCGGCGGCGCCTTCGCCGGCCTCGCCGCCGCCACCTACCTCGGCCGCGCCCGCCGCAGCGTTCTCATCATCGACAAGGGCGAGCCGCGCAACCGCTTCGCCGCGGCGTCGCACGGCTTCCTCGGCTTCGACGGCAGCAACCCCGCCGACATTCTCGCCAGGGCGCGTGAGCAGCTTGCCGCCTATCCCACCGTGCGGCTGATCAACGGCGAAGCCGTCGCCGCCAGGGCCGAGGACGGCGGTTTTGCCTTCACGCTGGCAAGCGGCGAGACGCTCACCTCCCGCCTCGCCATCCTCGCCTTCGGCCTCCGCGACAGCCTCGATCCCATCCCCGGCCTTGCCGAGCGCTGGGGCAAGTCGGTGCTGCACTGCCCCTATTGCCATGGCTACGAGTATAGCGACCGCCGGCTCGGCGTGCTCTGGCGGACGCCGATGTCCGTCCATCAGGCCAGCCTCGTCGCCGAATGGGGGCCGACCACGCTCTACCTCAACGGCGCCGATCTCGCCCCGGACAGCGCCGCCACCCTCGCCGCGCGCGGCGTCCGGGTGGAACCGGCCAGGATAAAGGCCCTGATCGGCGAGGGCACCTTGCTCCAGGCCATCGAACTGGACGACGGCCGGGAGAGCCCGCTGGACGCGCTCTACGTGGCGCCGAAATCCACCCTGTCGAGCCCCATCGCCGCCGACCTCGGCGCGCTGATCGAGGACGGCCCGCTCGGCCCGATCCTCAAAACCAACGCCGAGAAAAAGACCACCGTGCCCGGTCTCTATGCCGCCGGCGACATCGCCCACGCCCCGCACAGCGTCAGCTTCGCCGTCGCCGACGGCGTGATGGCCGGCACCTCCGCCCACCGCACCCTCGTGTTTGGATGATCATGCAACCTTTCAACGATCCCACCTTCGTCGCCAGCTATGCCGACACCGCGCGGAAAATGGTGCCCGGCTACGCCGACCTCCATCGCATGACGGCGATCCTCCTGGCCGAGCACGCGCCCGCAGCTGCCGAGATCCTGGTGGTCGGCGCCGGCGGCGGCCTGGAGCTCAAGGCCTTCGCCGAGGCTGAGCCCGGCTGGCGCTTCACCGGCGTCGATCCCTCCGCCGAAATGCTCGATCTCGCCCGCCGCATCCTGGGTCCGCTCACGGCGCGCGCCGACCTCCATCAAGGCATCGTCGATGCCGCCCCCTCCGGCCCTTACGACGGCGCCACCTGCCTGCTGACGCTGCACTTCCTGAAGCGCGACGAGCGGCTCTCCACGCTCCGAGAGATCCACCGCCGCCTCAAACCCGGCGCGGCGCTGGTGGTGGCCCACCACAGCGCGCCGGACGGCGCCGACCTCCACCGCTGGCTCACCCGCTCCCTCGCCTTCGCCGGCAAGTCCACCGCCGAGACGGAAGCCGCCACCATGGCGACGCACCTGCCGGTGCTGACGACAGCGGACGACGAAGCCCTCCTCCGCGAGGCCGGCTTCTCCAGCATCGCCCTCTTCTACGCCGGCTTCTCGCTGCGCGGCTGGGTGGCGCTGGCGTGACATGGGAAGGCGGAGCCATAGCTTCGCCGTCTATGCCGCCGTCGGCAGCGGCTTCGCCCGCTCGATCCGTGCCAGTTCCTTGGGGCTGTTCATGGCCTCCCACAGGTCGCTGCGGCGCTGGATGTTCAGCCAGAAATCGGGGCTGTTGCCGAACACCCGCGCCAGGATGAGTGCGGTCGCCGCCGTCACGGTGCGGCGGTTGTTGCAGAGCTCGTTGACATGCTTGCGCTGAACGCCCATTGCCTCGGCCAGCGCCGCCTGGGTCAGGCCGAGCGGCTGCATGAACTCTTCCATCAGGATCTCGCCGACGGTCACCGGCTTGCGCTTGGTCATCAGCATGGGTCACCTCACCGATAGCTGTGGTCGTCGAGATAGAGATCCGAGGCTTCGCCGCGCCCACTGTCCCACCGGAAGATCAGCCTCTCCAGAGCAACCGAAAGGGTCTCTTTCCCAAGAGATCGCATAGAGCGTGCATACCCTGCTTGCTTTCGCTTATATGTTGTCCTCGAGGCAGAGACAACTTACGAGCAAGGGGAGCTCCTCCGAATGGTAATGATGCGTTGCATACAGGCAGCCTTCTGGACTGCGATATTGTTGGCGTCGCCGGCAATGGCAGAATCCCTCAAGCTCCAGGTTGAAAGCGGTTCAATAACCGACATCACAGGGAACCAAGGTGGCCACTTTTATGTGTCCATCACCAGCCAAAGCAGTCGTGACCTTTATAGTTTTACCGAACGCTACGTCGGCAAGAAAGTTGACATTCTTGTTGCCGGTACACTTATGGTATCGAGCATAATTCGCGAACCCATACACGGACGTGAGCTTCCGATAATGCTGTCGATGACTGATGCGGAGTGGCGGGAAACCATTGCCAAGCTCATCAAAGGTACGGCGACTCTGGAATTGCGAACCACGGCCCCATGAAGGGTCCTCTCTCAGATCCTCGCCTCGCCGCATTCAGCGCCTCGAACACCGACCACGCGACCGTGCCCGTCGAGGTGGACGGCGAGCTACAGCTTCGCGCGTCAGCGGTGCCGCACCATCAAGGCGTGAGCCCGCGCCAGAGAATGAAGTTCTCGTGCCGCTCCGCCCCCAGCTCGAAAGTGCGTGAGCCGTTCCGTTGGAACTGCTGCGCCTCGTAGAAACGGATGGCCGGCGCGTTCTCGTGGTTGACCATGAGCCAGACGCCCATGACGCCGCGACGCCGGCAGATGTCCGATGCATGGGCCAGAAGGGCCGTGCCGATGCCCTGCCGCGCGTGGCGGGCCCGAACGTAAAGCGTCGCGATCTCGGTGGTCAGCTCGGGAACCGTCGGGCAGACGGCAGCAAAGTTCATCCGGAGATAGCCGAGCAGGTGCTCGCCTCGCTCGCACTTCACGAAAGTCTGGCTGGGGCTGGATAGATGAGCCTCGAACTTGGCAGCTGTGAACTCGCTCAGCACATAGTCCGAGAAAGCCTGCCGGATACCGTCCCGCGCATAGGTATGCAGCCAGACCTCGATGGACAGCGCCGCCAGATTGGCCGCGTCGGCGGCACCCGCCACGCCATAGCGCAATTCCATTCAAGGCCTCCGTGGGGGCGGGTCGGCAGCCGCTATCGGCAGCGCCAGACAGGACGGCAATGGCCGTGAATGGCATCCTATATCGGCTCCGTCGCCTTTGGGAGAGGGAGAGTGGCAGATATCAGGCGCCTTTCGGCACTGATTCCTCGCGCCGTCCTTGACGCCATCCCCGTTGACCGTTGGCTCGGCGACACCTCACACCGCCGCCTTCAGCGCCTCCATCACCGCCCGCACGGCCGGCGCGTGGCTGAGGTCGCGATGGGTGACCAGCCATATGTCGCGCCGGAGCGGTTCTCGACCCTCATCGATGGCGACCAGGCGGGGCTCCGTCTCGGCGATGAAGTCGGGGAGAATGGCGACGCCGCCGTTCTCGATGGCCACCACCATATGAAGCTCGAGCGAACTGGCGAAGAAGCCGACGGGGCGGCCGGCGGCGAATTCCTTGAGGCGCCTCGATTGCGGCGTGTCGTCCATCGAGCCGCTGCCGTAGGCGATGAACTGCCAAGTCTCCGGCGAGGTCGCCTTGAGATAGCGCTCCGTCGCATAGAAATGGAAGGTCACTTCCCCGATGCGGCTGATGGTCAGATCGCCCTTGTCGGGGCGGCTAAGCCGCACAGCGACATCGGCCTCGCGCCGATCCAGCGAGGCGGCCCGCGTCTCGCCCACCACGTGGATCGTCAGGTCGGGGTGCTGCTGCCGGAGCCGCACCAACGGGCCGATCAGCCGCGCGGCCGTCAAGGCAGGCGGCGCGCTGACGGTGACGCTGCCGGAGAGGCCGATGTGCGACGCCGAGGCGAGGCGCGCGGCGCCGAGGGCCTCCTCTTCCATGCGTAGCGCCACGGCGGCCATGCGCTCGCCATCGGCGGTCAGCGTCACCTTCTTGCCGCGCCGATCGAGGAGACGCAGGCCGCATTCGGCCTCCAGCGCCGTGAGGCGTCGACTGACCGTCGCATGCTCGACACCCAGCTTGCGCGCCGCCGCCGAGAAACTTCTCTCGCGCGCCAGAACGGCCAGAAAGCGCAGGTTCTCCCAGTCGTACATGTCAATTTTTTCCCATTCGATGATCGAATATAGGGAATTAATGACCAAGCCAAGTCATGCCAACCTGCTCCCGAAAACCAAAGGAGCTTCCCACCATGACCATGCATGTCGTCGTGCGCCAACCGGGCGGTCCCGAGTGCCTGAGAGAGGAAACGGTCGCGCTGCCGTCGCCCGGCCCGGATGAGGTTCTGCTGCGGCAGACCGCCATCGGCGTCAATTTCATCGACATCTATCAGCGCTCCGGCCTCTACCCCCTGCCCGGCGGCGTTCCCGGCGTCGAGGCGGTTGGCGTCGTCGAAGCGGTGGGGAAAGGCGTCAGCACCGTCTCGCCGGGCGACCGCGTGGTCTACGGCGGTCCGCCGGTCGGCGCCTACGCGGAGAGGCGGATACTCAAGGCCGAGCGGTTGCACCTGTTGCCGGCCGGCCTGTCCGATGACGTCGCGGCCGCCACCTTCTTCAAGGCGATGACGGCGCACATGCTCTTGACCCGCGTCTTCCCGGTGACGGCTGGCACGCGCATCCTCGTCCATGCCGCCGCCGGCGGTCTCGGGTTGATCCTGACGCGCTGGGCCAAGCTTCTCGGCGCCGAGGTGTTCGGCACGGTGGGCAGTGAAGCCAAGGCCGAGCTGGCGCGGACCGCCGGCGCCGACCACGTCATCGCCGGGCGCGGCAGCGACTTTCCCGCCTTCATCGCCGATCTCACCGGCGGCAAGGGCGTCGACTTCGCCATCGACGGCCTCGGCGGCAGCGTGCTGGAGCGGACCTTCACGGTGCTGCGCAAATTCGGCACGGTGGCCAGCATCGGCCAGGCGGCTGGCCCCATCCCCCTCATCGACGTTACCGCTCTCGGCGGCAACCGCTCCATCGCCCTCGCCCGCCCCAGCGTCATGGCCTATTCGGCGGAGGCGGACATCTATCGATCGGCAGGCCGCGCGGTACTGGACGCCATGACAAGCGGCATCACCGCCACCATCGGCCAAACCTACGCCCTGAAAGACGCCGCCACCGCCCACACCGATCTCGAAGGCGGCAAGACGGCGGGGAGCACGTTACTGCGACCGTGATGAGCTTCCACCCTCACGCCACCCACATCGCCAGCCCCACCACGTCGGCCGCCGTCAGCGCACCGGTATCCGTATCGGCGGCCCCCGTGGTCAGCGCGTAGGCGATGCCGGTGGAGAAATACTGGCCGATCAGGCCGAGGTCGATGTCGAACTCGCGCGACGGGGTCAGCGGAATGGTGACCACCGGCACGTCGGTGCCCACGGTCGGCGCGGATGACTTGTTGTAGAGCTTGAGAAAGCGGACGGTCGTCGCCGCGTTGTAGCCGTAGATCTTGTAGAGCCGGCCGGTCGATGCCTTGGCCACCGTGGCGTTCACCGAGGCGGCTGCGGAGACAAGCCGGGCCACCGTCGTCAGGGCGCCGGAACCGGCGGAGGCGAGGCCGATCGAGCTCAGCGCGCCACCGGAGAGAGCCGGCGCGATATCCTGCATCATCGCCACGGGAATGGCCCGCACGTTCATCGTGCCGGACGTGTAGGCCGTGGCGCGGATGCGGACCGCCAGCGCACCGGGAGCGTAGACCTCATAGGCATTGGCCGAGGCAAGGTTGCTGAGGCTGGTCACCGGCGAGCCGCCAGACGCCGGCAGCGCGGAGATGGCGATCCAGTTGGCAAGGCTCGGCTCGTAGGCCGCCTCGAAGCTGAGGTTGATGCCGGAGAAGGTGCCCCACCAGGCGAAGACGGCACCGTTATAGGCGCTGATCGGCACCACGACCGACTGGCCGCTGGCCGTGATCGCCCCGCTCACCGCGCCGGCCTGCGCCATGTCCTCGAACGGCAGCGACCCGCGCGCGCCCATGTAGGTTTCGGCAATGGACTGCACCATGTCTGTCTCCTGCAAGGATGGCCGGACGGCACTCGTCGAGCGCGTCCGGGACTCTATGGAGACAAACTAGGCGCGGCTGGTTTTCACCGTCGCGGCGGCACCTTTGAAGCGGCGACAACCGGCTCGCCACCACCGTCGCTTCCCGGCGCCTTCAGCCAGATACGCGGATTGTCCGTCGACTGAACGGTGAGGATCTGGACGGCCGATCTTTCCACCGGCAGTACCTCGTTGGTCAGGTTGTCGAGGACATAGAAGTGCGGCCCGAAATTGACGATCAGAACGGCGTGGAGCTGTCCGTTTGGGGCGACGCCCACGGCGACCCGCGCCCGGTCGCTGCCGAAGCCGGCGGCGATCAGGTCGTGGCGCTTGGTCATCACGTAGTCGTCGCAGTCGCCTTCCTTGGGGCCGACCAGCCAGATATCGACCCCCGGCGGCTCGGGCTGCGGGCGGATGTCCTTGTTGACCTGCCGGTTGATCCGTCGGATGTCGGCAAAGCTGAGGCTCTCGGTCTGGGCCGCGGGCTGGCACTCCGCCTGAAGCAACGTGCACATGTCATAGAAGCCCACGGGCCCCAATGTCTGAGCCGTGGCAAGCCCGGCGAGAAGAGCGAGAACAGGAGTCAAGAGACACCTCGCAGACAAGCCAGCAGAAATCTGGACTTGGTGAGTAGACTTGACGCATCGCAGCCTTCCCAACTATCGGGAAGAAAACGCATCCGGTGCACTACTTGCACAGGGGCGATGATGGTCGAGGTCCTCTCCGGGCATGTATTCCCGCGAGCGCTTCTTTGCGTCGTCCCTAATTTCCTCACTAGATCGGTTAACAAGTCGTTAAACGGCCGCCGCCGCCGTTTACCCGCTTGCGAATTTCTCTCAAAAAGGGTGTCGAGCGTGTCGCCGCTGCACTAGAGACGGCCGGATATACTACCGTTGATACAGATGATGAAGGCGCCCGCCAGCGGAAGAGGTAGCTTTCCGCGCCCCAGCGCTGCTAGGAAAGCACCCCGATCAGGAGCTCCCGATGGGCCTCGACCTCGCCACGTCCAAACTGCTCGTCCACGTCGTGCTCATCTCGTTTCGCGACGGGACACCGGCGGACATCCGCCGCCGGTTCCTGGAGCACCACCAATCCCTCGGCGCCCGCTGCGGCGGCCTCGCCGCCGGCATCGTCTACTGGCAGGTCAGCGAAAACCTCGACCAGCGCAAGGCCTGGCACGCCGTCCAATTCTCCCTGTTCCGCGACCGCGCCGCCCTCAGCCGCTTCTCTCAGCACCCGGAGCACATCAAAGCCGGCGAAGAACTCAGGGAGATCGCCGACTGGGTGGTGGGAGATCTGGAGACGATCGGTGCAGCAGGGGTACGGGGGTGAACAGGGAGACACCGGCGGAGGCAACCGGAGCCCTATATCGGCCCCTCGCTCCATCCTGCCTGAGATCCTCTGCCTTCGCAGAGGAAGACAACATGATAGAGGCGCACGCCGACAAGCTTTTGTCTCGAATATATAATTCTGTCTTCCTCTGCGAAGGCAGAGGACCTCGGGACGAGAGGGCACCGCGGCTCATATGGGGCTCACACGAAGAACCAGCTGACGATGATATGCCATCGCAGACCAGGCCGAAGATGCGCCCCGTCAGGTCACACCGCGGCGGCCGAAGGGCACCTTCTCGCGCGGATAGTGGCGCTCTTCAAAGGACTGCTGGCGCGGCTTGGGCACGATCGGAGAGGCAGAACGTTTCTTGTGAAGAAAGCCCAAGCTCACCCTCGGCAGCGACAACCCGGGAATGATGAAGGGAAGGATCTCCTGGCCGTCGGTCGGCGTGAACAGCAGCACCAGGGTAGAGAGAATGCCGAGGATGGTTGAAACGATGGTGTGCATTCCGGTGCCATCTGCCAAGGTGGGGACGGCATAGGCAACAGCAAAGTCGACCAGATTGATCGCAACGAATGCTGGCATGACGACGCCGGGCTTCCAACCGATGTCGCGAATCCGAACGGCCTGAAGGCTGAACTCCGCCCAAAGAAAACATACGAATGGTATCGCGACGAGCGAGTAACAGGCGACAGGAGACTTGTTGAGAAATGGACTGAAAGCGAACACCGGTGTCAGGACGACCAATGCCATGAAAAAGATCGCCGGAACGAAGATATAGCTCCAAAGGAAATATTGGAGACGCCCCATTCGTCCGTAGAAGAGAAACAAGTATCCGAGCATGCCGAGCTCCCCACAACCTCCAGGAGAATGCTGCCCAATCCTTTCAGGTTGATGAAGCGAGCTGTGACAATTTGAAGGACTTGTCTGGCATCCCGAGCCGGCCTCCGAAGACTTGGATAGGGCGCCCTATAACAGCCTTGCGCCTCTTGCTGCCTGAGGTCCTGCGCCTGAAGCGCAGGATGACAACTTGATGGATACGGGCGCGCGGCTAACCGATTGTTTTATATAATTCACCCTGTCATCCTGCGCTTCAGGCGCAGGACCTCGGGAAGGTAGAGCGAGCGGGGGATATCGGTCTCCAACTCCCCCTAGGGTTCAGACTCATCACGCGCCATTGCCGGCACGGCCTACATGAACAGTCCTGACTGGATACCTTTCAGGTCAGGTGGATTGGTCTGCCTTTGAAGTATGAGGGTTTTGGATGCCTCCCAACCTTTGCAGCCGGTAATCGTAAGTTGATCAGAAGATAGAGTGGCCTTGCATCGATCGGCTTTGAATGCAAAAGGCCATCCGTCGACTCGCTCCTTCTTAGTCAGCACAAGACGTCCAGCTTTGTAGGAAAAATTACCTTGAGTACCCAGAAACTCAAAGCCACCAAAATGCTCCGTGACGATTGTTCCGTCTTTATTGAAACAAAGCATATCACCCTCAGACGCCTCAGTTATGTGCTGCGGTGAATATTCTGGATCGACCGGTGCCAGATGAATATTATCCCAGCATCCATATATGCCTTCTCCGGCGTGAGCATTTCCATATAATGCAATGGCAAAAACAAATGCGATGATAGATCTCGTTCGAAAAGCGATCATAACTGCCCCATTGTTATGGCTGCGACTACGCTGGCGGAATGTTCCTATCCGGCAGCATAGCCAATAACATACGGTTGCGGCGATGTGGATGGCCAGAAAGTAGGTTGCAAGGCGGTCGCAACGGGTTGCGATGCGCATGAAGTCCTTGAGGCGGCAGTATGCGTTCGATGGCGTTCTGGTCGCGGTATTGATAGGGCGAGAAGCAGCTCTTCCAGATGCGATTTATGTGCCTGGAGCCTCACGCCCCCCGGCGCATGCGCTCCTGCCCGCGCGTGCTTTGCCGCGCCATCAACTCGTACCCCAGATCGACCACCGGCTGCGGCACATCCTTGCCGGCGACGCGGGCCAGCACCATCTCCACCGCTCGCCGGCCCATCTCCTGGCGGAAGGTGCGCACGCTGGTGACCGGCGGGTTGGCGACCGCCATCATCTCCAGGTCGTTGAAGCCGCAGAGGCCGATGTCGTCGGGCACGGCGATGCGCCGCCGCTGGCATTCGAACAGCACGCCGAGCGCCAGGTCGTCGTTGTTGCAGAAGATCGCATCGACCGCCTGGGTGCGTGCCAACAGGTCGCTGAGTAGCTGGCAGCCCAGCTCCACCGTCGAGGCGCGCGGCGTGGTGATCAGCAGCCCCTCGTCGAACAGTCCGGCCTCCTTCACCGCCCTGAGATAGCCCTCGAGACGCCGCTGGGTGCGCGGATCCATGCGGGCGCCGAAGAAGGCGATGCGCCGGTAGCCATTGGCGATGAGATGCCGCGTCGCGTCATAGGCGGCGTCGCAATGGGAGAAGCCGACCATCATGTCGACAGGCGCCGGCCCCATCTCCATGATCTGCACCACCGGACAGCGGGCCTGCGTCAGCAGCGTCCTCGACGTCTCCGACTGGTCGATGCCGGACACGATCAGCCCGGCCGGACGCTGGCTGAGAAACACCCGGAGCAGCCGTTCCTCCTCCAGCACCGAATAGCGCGTGTTGCCGAACTGGACGCTGAAGGGCGAGCCCTCGACGCCGCTGTAGATGCCGCGCAGCACGTCGGCGAACACGCTGTTGGTCACCGAGGGAATGAGCACGCCGATGACGTCGGTGCGGTCGGAGGCCAGCGCCCGGGCCACCGGGTCCGGCACATAGCCGAGCTCGGCCACCACCTCCTCGATCCGCTGCCTGAGCTTGGGCGATACCATCTCGGGTTTGCGCAGCGCCCGTGACACGGTGATAGCGCTTACATTTGCGACTCGCCCAACGTCGGCAAGCGTCACTTTCCCAGCGGACCTGTCACTCTTCATACCGGAGGCCTCCCCGGGCGGGGAGTATATCGCAGTTCGTCGCATTGACAAATGACAGCGCTAACATTTGTATGGCGAGTAACAGACACGGTTGGGGAGGACGACCGATGGCTGCATCCGTTGCCATTCAAGCCGACTATATTCTCGTCATGGGCGTCTGCGGCGCCGGCAAGTCGACGGTCGCCGCGATGCTGGCGGCCGCGACCGGCGGCCGGTTGATCGAGGCCGACGACCACCACCCGGCCGGCAACATCCGCGCCATGTCCGAGGGACGGCCGCTCACCGACGAGCAGCGCTGGCCCTGGCTCACCGCCGTCGCCGAGGCGGCCGTCGAGGCGCGGCGTGAGGCGGATGGCCCGGTGGTCATCGCCTGCTCCGCCCTGAAACGGCGCTATCGCGACCGGCTGCGCGAGCGGCTCGGCCCCATCGCGATTCTCCACCTCGCCGGCCCCGCCGCGCTTCTCACGCAGCGCCTCGAGGCCCGCCGCTCGCACTTCATGCCGCCGGCCCTGCTCGACAGCCAGCTGGCTGCGCTGGAACCACCCGGCGCCGACGAGGAGGCCCTGACGTTTTCGGTGGAGCTGAGCCCAGACGACATCGTCGCCACCGCCGTGCTCGCCCTCGGCGAGGCCAGCGAGCCCGTGCCGGCCGACGCCTCACATTCCTCAGAACCCGCCAGAGCCGAGACGCCCTGACCGCAGAAAATCGGAGAAAGCCCATGGATAGGGTCAAGACGGTCCTCGAGAGGATCCTCGAATACACCATGGCGGCGCTCTTGGCCGTCATGGTGGTCATGGTGTTCGGCAACGTGGTGCTGCGCTACGCCTTCGGCAGCGGCATCGCCTCGGCCGAGGAAATCTCCCGCCTGATGTTCGTCTGGCTGGTGTTCCTCGGGGCGATCCTGGCGCTCCGCCAGCACAAGCACCTGGGCCTCGAACTGGTGCAGGCGCGGCTGCCGGTGCCGGTTCGCCGGGTCTGCGCGGTTCTCAGCCACCTCCTGATCCTCTATGCGCTCTGGCTGTTCCTCTCCGGCAGCTGGACGCAGACCAAGATTGGCCTCTCCACCTATTCCACCGTGCTGCGCTTCCCGATGGCCTTCTTCGCCTCAGCTGGCGTCTTCTCGGCCATCGTCATGATCGGCCTCACGCTGATCAACCTCTACCGCATCGTCACCGGCTCGCCCGGCGGCCACATGCCCGGCGACCCCAACCCCGATCACATCCTGGACGACGTAGGCCGGCCGGAGGTGCCTGAGGTCGAGCGCACCGCCCTGGGCGACCTTCCCGGCGCCGCCAAGCCCAGCCTCGGGGAGATCTGACATGACGCTCACCGTCTTCCTCGGTTCGCTGTTCGGCCTGATGGCCCTCGGCATGCCCATTGCCTTCGCCCTGATGCTGACGGGCGTGGCGCTGATGTTCTATCTCGACTTCTTCGACGCCCAGCTCGTTGCCCAGAACATGCTGTCGGGCGCCGACAATTTCCCCCTGATGGCCGTGCCCTTCTTCATCCTGGCCGGCGAGATCATGAACGCCGGCGGCATCTCCCGGCGCATCATCAACCTCGCCGTCACCCTGGTCGGCCACATCCGCGGCGGCCTCGGCTATGTGGCCATCGGCGCCGCCGTGCTGCTCGCCAGCCTGTCCGGCTCGGCCATCGCCGACACCGCCGCCCTCGGCACGCTGTTGATCCCGATGATGCGCGACAACGGCTATCCCGTGCCGCGCTCGGCCGGCCTGGTCGCCGCCGGCGGCATCATCGGCCCGATCATTCCGCCGAGCATGCCGTTCATCATCTTCGGCGTCACCACCAACGTGTCGATCACCGGCCTGTTCATGGCTGGCATCGTCCCTGGCCTCCTCATGGGGCTGGCGCTGGTCTTTACTTGGAAGTGGGCCGTCGGCGGCATGGATGTGGTGGCCCAGCCCAAGCGCACCGGCCGGGAACGCCTCACCGCCCTGCGCGAGGGCCTGTGGGCGCTGTTCCTGCCCGTCATCATCATCGGCGGCCTGCGCGGCGGCCTGTTCACACCCACCGAGGCAGCGGTCGTCGCCGCTGTCTACGCCCTCTTCGTCACGCTGTTCGTCTACCGCGAGATCGGCGTGGCCGAGGTGGTCGAGGTGTTCGTCCAGGCGGCGCGCACCACCGCCACCGTCATGTTCCTGGTCGCCGCCGCGCTGGTGTCGGCCTACATGATCACGCTCTCCGACCTCACCTCGCAGCTCACCGACCTCCTGCAGCCGGTGATGCACGAGCCGCGCCTCCTGATGGCGATGATCTGCCTGCTGCTGCTCGCCGTCGGCACCGTCATGGACCTGACGCCGACCATCCTGGTGCTCGGCCCGGTGCTGATGCCGATCGCCACCACCGCCGGCATCGACCCGCTCTACTTCGGCGTCATGTTCGTACTGATCGGCACGCTCGGCCTGATCCACCCGCCGGTCTGCACGGTGCTGAACACCGTGTCGGCCATCGCGCGGATCTCGCTGGAGCGCGCCACCGTCGGCATCTGGCCGTTCCTGCTCGTCTACCTCGTGCTGTTTGTCCTGATGATCATCTTCCCCGAGATCATCACGGTGCCGTCGCACCTGTTCCATCCATAACCAAAAGGGAAAAGGGAGAAGACCATGAAACTCGCATTCGCCTCCACCGTCGCCGCCGCGCTTCTGGCGGCCGGCGTCACCGCCTCCGCCGCGGCGGACGTCAGCGCCCGCATCATCCGCTTCGGCTTCGGCCTGCCGGAAGCCAGTAACCAGGGCCGCGCCGCCAAGTTCCTCGCCGAGGAAGTCGGCCGCCTCTCCGACGGCAAGCTGAAGATGCGCACCTTCGGCGACGCCAAGCTCGGCTCCGACGTGCAGATGCAGAACGCGCTGATCGGCGGCGCGCAGGAGATGATGGTCGGCTCGACCGCCACGCTGGTCGGCATCGTCAAGGACTTCGGCGTCTACGACCTGCCCTTCCTGTTCGCCGACAACAAGCAGGCCGACGCCGTGCTCGACGGCCCCTTCGGTCGCAAGCTGATGGACAAGCTGGAAGCGCAGGGCCTCGTCGGTCTGGTCTACTGGGAGAACGGCTTCCGCAACCTGACCAACAGCAAGCACCCCGTCACCAAGATGGAGGACTTCGCCGGCATCAAGCTCCGGGTGATGCAGAACCCCGTCTACATCGACATGTTCAACTCGTTCGGCGCCAACGCCGTGCCGCTGCCCTATTCCGAACTGTTCTCGGCCATGGAGACCGGCGCCGTCGACGGCCAGGAGAACCCGGTCACCACCATCGAGTCGGCCAAGTTCTACGAGGTGCAGAAGTATCTCACCATCACGCGCCACGTTTACAGCCCGTGGATCGTGCTGGCCAGCAAGTCCTGGTGGGACCAGCTCTCCGACGACGAACACAAGATCCTGCTTGAGGCAGCCGTTGCCTCGCGCGACTTCGAGCGCAAGGATAGCCGCGAAGCCTCGCTGAAGAGCATCGATGCCCTGAAGAGCCACGGTATGCAGGTCACCGAACTGTCGCCCGAGGAACTCGCCCGCCTCAAGGAAAAAGCCAAGCCCGCCGCCGACAAGTTCGCCGCCGACGGCGGCGCCGAAGTCCTGAAAGATCTTCAGGCCGCCATCGCAGAGGTGAAGTAAGCACAGACGCCAGAGCCACGGTCAGCCCAGCGCGGCCGTGGCTCTCTATGAAGCTGCAAGATAGCGCCCGCGAAACCCCGCGCCGGCGCTATCTTATTGATTCCTTTATAAATCTGTCATCCTTGCGAAAGCGAGGATCTCAGGACGAGAAGGCGCAGTGGCCCATATCACGCACCCGCTCAATTGGATCGCACATAGAGGGCGCCCCATACCACCCCCTCGCCCCATTCTGTCTGAGGTCCCTGCCTTCGCAGGGATGACAGCTTGATATAGGGGGAGAAGCGGTTACCCGCCCGCAAGGTCCCCTTGCGGTAGCATTCGGCGCCCACGCGGAACAGCAACCTATGTGAGGGCGCACCCCGCTATCCGATTGTTCCCTAAATATAAATCTGTCATCCCCGCGAAGGCGGGGACCTCAGGACGAGAAGACGCGGCGGCCCATATCAGGGCTCCCATCCGGCAGTCCCAGCATCCCGCCAGCCTTCACGGGCGCCCTATACGCCCCGCCGCCCCCGCGCTGCTCGTCCACGTCTGGGGACGGTGAGGCGGCAGGCCCACATCAAGCTCGGGCGGGCTGAAGCTCGCCTGGCTGTCGGGTGAGATCATCCGGCAGCCTCGGCCACAGCGCTGGCAGCGGGCCGGCCGGCAGCCGGATGAAAAGAGAGGCTCTGCCGGCGGGGTCATGCCGCAAGGCTCAGGCTGGAGCGCAGCGCCTGGAACTCCGCCTCGCTCAGCGACGGGCGGATGGCGAACTCGACCACGGCGGCGAACACCTCCCGCGGCATGCCCTGGAGCATGCCACCGACCATCATGGTGCGCTGCTCCGGGTTCATGGCCGGCAGCATCATGCGGGTGAATGCCATGTTTTCTTCCGGCGGCAGGGCGCTGACGATGCGCATCTCCATGGCGTGCAGTTCCGCATCGGAAAAGGTCTGCCAGAGCACCGGGCCGATCACCGTTTCCTCTTCATGCATGTGGGCGAAATCGTCGGCGATATAGGCGGCGAAGGCCAGGTAGAGCGCGCGGCCGGCTTCAGTGCGGCGCGCGGCGGCTGCCGTCTCCACATCGGCGATCCGGGCTTCGAGAGCCTCGAAGGCGGCGCGGTGATCGTCGTGCTGCTCGTCGACCCCGTCGGTGGAGATGCCGCGGCTCCGCAGCGCGGCATGGATCTCGGTGTCCTCGTGCTTGACGTGGGCAGCCGCCATGGACAGCAGCCGGCGGAGGTCGCCGAGCAGCTTGTCCGTCGTGGTGACATCCTCGAAGTCGTTGCTGCCCAGGCGGGCCAGCAGCAGGCACTGCGCCCGGCGAAGACCTTTGTGGATATTGCCGTAGATGTCGTAGCGCCCGTTGAGCGCGGGGATAGTCTGCAAAAGGTCGGCGTGCGTCATGATGATCCCCCAGGGGTTATGTCAAAGCCGCGCCGTTCATCGGTGCGGTGACGAGGAGATACCTTCGCCCCCTCAGCCGGGCTTCCTAAAAGCTTGCTAAGCGGCGCCTCACCTTCCTAAATATTTCCTATCGCTCCGACGCGTGGATCGGACGAGGGCCGTCGTGTTACAAGACGTACGGTTCCCCGGACCTGACCGGAGCTTGTCCCATGCTCGAGGAAGATGTCGCCGCCTTCATCTCCGACACCGTCATGATGATCGCCGCCACACGCGACGATGCGATGCGCGCTCACATCGGCCGCGGCTGCGGCGCTTCTTTCGACCCTGAAGTCGGCGACGTCGCCCTCCTGGCCTCCTCGACGCAGTGGCCCGACTTCACCGCCAATGCCAGAAGCGGCGCCCCGATCGCCCTCACCGTGTGCCGGCCGGACAATTACCAGTCGCTGCAGATCAAGGGACAGATCGCCGGCGTCACCCTGGCGACGGACGATCAGGCAGAGCGCGCCCAGCGCTACATCGACAGCATGCTGGCCGTCATGGCCCCGCTCGGCATCAGCCGGCTGCAGCTCTCGACCGTGTTCTCGAACGCCGATCTGGTGGCCATTCGCTTCTGGCCGGCCGATCTGTTCATCCAGACGCCGGGGCCGGAGGCCGGCGAGCGGCTGCGGAGAGAGGCATGACACCGCTCGAAACCATTCGCGACAGCTTCGAGGGCATCATGCCCTCGGTCATTGCCACCACCGACGCCGCGGGCATGCCGAACGTATCCTACCTGTCGCACGTCTATTACGTCGACAGTCAGCACGTGGCGCTGTCGAACCAGTTCTTCTCCAAGACGGCCGCCAACGTGCGGCTGCACGGGCGGGCGACCGTGGTCGTCATCGACGGGCGCACCAGCCTCCAGCACGTGCTCGACCTCGTCTTCGAAAGCTCCTCCCAGTCCGGCCCGATCTTCGACCGGGTGTCGGCCCAGCTCGACGTCATGGCCGGCCTGCAGGGCAAGTCGCATATGCTGAAGCTGCGCGCCGTCGACATATACCGGGTGGAGGATTGCCGGCGCATCGACCCCGTCGCGCCGCTGGAAGAGCTGCCGCCCAAGCCGGTCGCCAACCGCGATCTTCTGGCAGAGGCGGCGGCGGCCACCGCCGAGCTCTCGGCGATCACCGACGCCGAAACGCTGCTCGACCGCAGTCTGGAAATCCTCGACGAGCGCTGCGGCTTCCGCCATTCCATGATCCTGATCGCCGACGATGAGGGCCGCAAGCTCCAGACGGTGGCGAGCCGCGGCTACCCGCATTTCGGCTTCGGCGCGGAAATCGCCTTTGGCGACGGCATCATCGGCGTCGCCGCCGAGCGCCGCCTCACGCTGCGCATCGCCGACATGCGCCGCGGCCAGCGCTATGTGTCGGCCGTCGCCCTGGCCACCGGCCTCTACAGCGCCGACATTCCGCTGCCATCCATCGCCGAGCCGCAATGCCAGATCGCCGTGCCGCTCATGGCCGGCGGCCGGCTCTCCGGCGTGATCTTCGCGGAATCGGAGGAGAGCTTCGCCTTCTCCTATGCCGATGAGGCGGCGCTTGAGATCATCGCCCGCCAGATCGCGGCAAGTCTGGCGATCTTCGAACTGACGGATGCCGCAAGCGACGTCGCCACCCGCGGCACGTCCGCCGCCGGCGCCAAGGAGGCCAAACGCGCCTTCGGCTTCCAGTTCTTCCCGCGCGACGGCGGCATCTTCATCGACAACGACTATGTCATCCGCGGCGTGCCGGGGCGCCTGCTCTACCACTTCGTGCGCTGCTACGCCGACACCGGCCGATGCGAATTCTCCAACCGCGAAATCCGCCGCGACCGTGCCTTCAACCTCCCCGACTTCAAGGACAACTTGGAGACCCGCCTGATCCTCTTGCGCCGCCGCCTCGAAGAACGCGGCGGCCCCATCCGCATCGAGCGCCCGGATCGGGGACAAATTCGACTGGTGATCGAGGGCGTGCCGGAGATCAGGGTGGTGGAGGAGTAGGCGTCCAGGTCCCGAACCGATCTTCCTTGGCTGGATCGGCTATGAAGAGGCGCCCTATATCGGCCCCTCGTCCCATCCTGCCCGAGGTCCTCGCTTTCGCAAGGATGACAGATTTATATAAATGAAAACAAACGGATAGGTCGATCGTCCAGCTAGCCCCCCTATCTATCAAGCTGTCATCCTTGCGAAAGCGAGGACCTCAGGACGAGAAGATGCTGCGGCCGATATCGGTCTCCCGATCAACCTTAGGAAGCCGAAGCCCGCCCGTTCACTCCGCGGCCTTCCCCACCCCATACCGCTCCGCCGGCTTGGCATCGAACACCGACTGCAGCACCTTGCCGGACAGCGCTACATAATCCTCGAGCAACCCCGCATCCTGCAGCGACGGCGCCGTCGCCGTTTCCCCAAGGTCCAGCCCCGCCAGCGCCGCGTCGACGCAATCCTCCGTCGTCATGACGATGCCCTCGGGCAAGGCCTCCAGCTCGGCGCCGGCCACGTCCCAGCCCTCGGAAACCACCGCGCCCGGCAGCACCAGCTGCACCCGGACGGCCGTTCCCTCCACCTCGTTCTGCAGGCTCTGGGTGAACAGGAAGATATAGGCCTTGGTCGCCCCGTAGACCGGAATGTTGGGATAGGGGCTGAAGCCGGCGCCGGAGCCGACGTTGACGAGAGTGCCGGCGTTGCGGCCCTTGAAGGCGATGAGCGCCGCCTTCGACAGCACCGTCAGCGCCGTGATGTTGAGGGCGATCATGCTGCGGACGGTGTCATCCGGCGTCTCGGTCAGCGGCTTCATCGTTGAAAAGCCGGCGTTGTTGACGAGCAGCGACACCGAGGCATCGCTCGAAAGGCGCGTCGCCACCGCCGCGACGCCGCTTTCGGTGGAAAGGTCGGCCACCAGCGCCTCGGCCTTCACCGAGAACCGCGCGCCAAGGTCGCCGGCGATCTCCCTGAGGCGATCCTGCCGGCGAGCGACCAGGATCACGTCATAGCCGCGCGACGCCAGCCGCTCGGCGTAGACCTTGCCGATGCCGGAGGAGGCACCGGTGACGATGGCCGTGCCGGGCCGGGTGGTTTGGGACTGTACCAAGGGATGCTCCTATACCTGATGACGAAAGGGAGCTTTACAGGTATACGACATGTACTAGGTGTCAATTACGCACCTCTCATATCCTAGGTATCCCCGAGGAGACCCAATGGCCTACACCGAGGAACAAGTCCTTGAGACGCTGCCGGGCGTGCGGCCGGTGCTCGAACAGATCGCCCACAAATGGGCAATCCTGATCCTCACCTTCCTCTGCGATAAGCCCCAGCGCTTCAACGCCCTGAAGCGCCGCCTCGACGGCATCACCCAGAAGGCACTGACGGAATCGCTCCGCCGACTCGAGCGCAACGGCCTGGTCGAGCGCACGGTCACCGTCAGCTCGCCGATCGCGGTGGAATACTCCATCACCCCGCTCGGCCGCACCCTGCAGGACCCGTTCACCGCGCTTTACGACTGGGGAGTGGAGCACCAGGGGGATTTGAGGGATGCGCAGGAGCGGTTTGATGGGAGAGAGACGAGGTAGGTGGGGGTGTTTGAACCGGCCATACACAAAACAAGAGATTCTAGGAAGCAATCGCCTCCGTTTCGAGGATCAGTGTCAATACACCGCCAGTAAGCGCTTCGACAGCCACATCCATGTACACGGGAACGAGGCCAGCAGATGCGAAAGCACGCTTGGCGTTCGCAGCGGAACCATCGGGTATACAAGCGGTGAAAGTGTTCCCAGTGAAACCGGTAACCGGCGTATCATTTAGGATTTGCTTCACGCCAGAACCTCCGAGCGAAAAAGCAACCTTACCGGCACCAGTTCCAGAGGTCGGCGCGGCGTTAGTGAAGACCAGCGCCCGCGTTACCATCACACTGTTGGGTATATAGCCGATCAGCTTCGAGCCAACTGCGGTCCCCGCCATTGCCACCACAAAGGTTGCACGGTTCTCGTCGATCTGAGCTTTAGTTAGCGTCCTCCGTCGCAAGCCATTCACCGTTATATTGTTAATCTGCAAGCTCTGATAGTGTGCGGCCTGAGCATAAAGAGAGGCAGATGAATTGAAGTTCACAGGCTTGATGACACTCGGATCTGGACCGTTCATGTGCACACCATCAATTTCTGCATCGCGGAACCAGCCGGCGGTTGCCGAATAGATATTTATTCCTTGGATGCTGGTATGCGTGGTGTCGCTGTCGGCAAATACCCGGTTGTCTTTGATCGAGATTCCCCCGCACGACCCCGCCTCTAAACTATCCGACTGAATGTAAATACTACATGCAGACGTCAGAGAGCTTTTTGGTGACCAATTGATACGGTTCCGCTGAATCGACAGGTTGTTCACCTTGCCCGTCGACAAGACGGCAGTGGCAGTTGCGCCAGAGCCGCCACCGCCGGAGATTGTCACCGTCGGGATCGACGTAAAACCTGTGTTGCTACTGTCGACGATAATTCCGATGACAGCCCCATCCTTGATTGTCGCCTGGGCGGTCGCTGTGCCTCCGCCGCCACTGATCACAACTGTCGGGGTCGACGTATAGCCGCCTCCTCCGCTAGTTACCAAGATTGTACTTAAGGTTTTAGGATTGGCGGTCACTCGGATAGGCAGAAGATTGCCCGTCGTCGCCAATAGGTGGTCGATCGTATTATCATGTATTTGGACATTTGAGACACTGCCAGCGAGTAACGTTATGGCCTCGGCCCCACCATTGTTATAGATATGGTTGCCGGAGACTCTGGCGTCGTATGGATCATTGTATAGCTTGATGCTATCTTTCCCCATGCCATCGATGAGATTGTTTATAATGTCAAATTCACCGCCCGCGAATACGATGATGCCGCTTTCGCTATAGTTGTTCCTGGCTACAATAACGTTGTTCGAGATAAGTCCATTCTTTTGCATCGGCCCATAATTATTCAGTGTACCCTTTACCGCAATGCAGGCGCTATTCTTTGTCCCATCAATAACGGTGTTTGATGAGATGTTATAGTTCTGAGCCTTGCAGTATATCGCTTCGCAATTGGTCCCATCGGTAGCATCCATCCCGCGAATCAGGTTCCCGGTGACGACCGCTGAAATAGCCGACACCTGGATCGCGTTCGTCGTGTTAAAGTTTCCGAGCGCTGCCGCGTTGCCCATGCCGTCGACAATATTTCCGATAATATTTACGGCGCCGACCAAGGACTGAGATACTATACTGTTATTGTTGTCTGTATCACCAAAGGAAATCCCGAAAGTCTGCCAGAGAGGGTTGTCCGAAGTCCAGATCGTGGCGTCACGTCCAACATTCTTCATGACGTTATTGCAGGCTAGGCCGCCTTGCGGAAGCGCCCCATGAAGCATGAACCCACCAGAATTTTCAACCTCGTTGTTGTCGAGAATAGCCCGCCCAACGGAAGATAAAGGAAAGTCCGTTACGTCGGCCTGCCGATAGAAATATGATCTATTCCACTTTGCTTTGCATTTTACTATACGGACTGCGTCGACAGATACATCCGAATAGCCGACGTTATCGAATTCCTGAAAAGCTAAGCCTTCCAAATCGAGTATCCCACCCGTCAGTTTTACGAAATGCGTGCCGATAACCTTCGGGCCAACCAATGTTGTTACGCCAGCCCCGTCGCCGCGCATGAAAACGAATGTCGAAAGGCGGGTTGCCCAAGTTGAGAGTTTATAAGTCCCAGGTGGGACATGCAGGGCCGTTTGGGACCCCTCACAGACTGCCAATGCGGCGACAAACGCACTCGTATCGTCATGCACCCCGTCGCCTAAAGCACCGAAGTCTTTTACTGAGATTTGATCGCCCATGGTGTAGCTCCCTCACATAAACAGAGCCTGCGAAGGCTCGTTCTCGCTCGATTGGCTTGGGTACGGAAGGCGCCAATATCGGCCTCTCGACTCTGCCAGACCTAGGGTTTCTACGGAGACAAAGGACCTCAGGACGAGAAGGCGCGGCGGCTCCTATCCGGCTCCCATAAAAACTCAGGCGGGCCGAAGCCCGCCTGCTCATTCGCTGATATTTCCGGGAATCCAATCCGGCGGGGGGCCGCCGAGGGCTTCGGTGAGGCCGTTGCCTTTGGGAGACTCCGGTGCGCTTGTTGCCTTCGGCTTCCTGCCGCGTTTGCGGGCTTCCGGCTTGGCGTCGGCCGGTGGCGGCGTTTCGGCCTCCGGCTCGGGTTCGTCGGAAGCAGCGACACTTGCGCTGCCCGCCGCCTCCACCCACGACGGCTTCATCTTCATCAGCGCGTCGGGAAGGTCGAAGACCTCCCCGGCGTCGCGGATCTTGCCGCCGAAGTAGCCCTTGCGGACGGCGGTGACGCGCATCAGAGGGCCACGCCGTTCGACTGCACGCCGGCGACGATGCCGGCAGTGATCTTGCCGGTGGTCGGCGCCGTGCCGGTGACGGTGTACTTGAGGCGGCCGTACTGCATGGTGATGCCGCGCGGCAGGTCGTCGCGGGCGATCTGCATGCCGGCCTTGAGCTGGGCCAGCGTGCAGGTGGCGAGCGGGATCACCTTGTCGGGCGTGAAGGTGGCGCTGGTGTCGAGCTCGAGGTCGATCTGCAGCGACGTCAGGTTGTTGAAGTCTTCCACCACCTGCACCAGCAGGGCCACTTCGCTGCCCTTGCCGGCGTCGAAGGTCTTGATGGCCGGCGAGATCGGGCCGAAGTCGATAGTGTTGGTGGAGGCAACCGTCGCGGTAACAGGCTGAGCGTCCGAAAACAGCGCCTGAGTGTCCAGGATCATGGGAATGTCCCTTTGGAAAGAGTGAGCGCCCGCAAGAAAGGGCACCTTGAAATTCGCTGGGGTGAGGCAGATGGCGACGGCTTCGAGAACCGGAGCGGAGCGGACTTCCTGTCCGTGAGCACCGGAAGCGCAGAAGACTAAGCTAGCTGTCCACCCCAGTAGGATTTCAACCGGCGAAGGCAGGGAGGGCAGCCTCGGTGTTCAGCAGCGCATCCGTCTCGCGGATCGGAATGCCGCGATAGGTAAGCACTTCCTTGCCTTCCATGTTGTCGCGCTTGAGGCCGGGGGCGTTGTAGTTGTAGCTACCGGCGTTGCTGACCAGCGACCGGTCGGACGACTGGGCGTCCAGCACTTCCAGCACGTCGCGGTTCATGTAGATGGCGATGCGGCTGGAGGTGGCGTTGAGCCGGCGCGACTGCAGGCGATAGTAGGCCTCGCGCAGCAGCTTCCAGATGTCCACCGAGCCCGACAGCATGTCGCTCACATCGATGTTGGCGATGCGGGCGTTGTAGCGCCAGTCCTTCACGAACATGCCGACATGCCAGGAGAACAGCGTCGACTTGACGTAGAACTTGTTGCCGGCGGCATCGAGCGTCACTTCCTCGCCCTTGTCCGACACCTGAACGCCGGTGGGAATGCCCTCGGGCGTCAGCAGCGACGTCGCGTGGTCGCCCCAGGTGACGAACCAGATGGAGGTGTTGTCGGCGCCGCGGCCGCCACCGTCGATCACCTGTCCGGCGGCGACGTTGGGCTTGGTGGCGTTGGGGCCGTCGTAATAGGCGTTGTAGCGGGCGGCGAGGCCCTTGAACTTCTCCGGCGTGGTGGCGACGTCGTGATAGAAGATGCCGGTCGCCATCTCCTGGTTCATCGCTTCCAGGAACGGCGCGCTGTCGACGAGCCGCTGCTTGGCGGCGTCTTTGGCGAGCGCCAGAAGGCGTACGTCGATCTCCGAGCGCGCTTCCAGGAAGCCGGTGGTGTCGTCCACCTGCTGCACGGTGGCCTTCGACTGCGGCACGCCCTTGTAGAGGCGGCCCCAGGCGACGGAGGGCAGACCGGTGCGGATCATATGGCGGTGGGTGGCCTGCTGGTTGCAGACGGTCACCATCGCGTCGTCCAGCACCGGATTCTGCTGCGACAGGATTTCGAGAACCGTGCCCTCGGCGCTCTGCTTCTGCGCGTCGATCAGGTTCGGGTAGTAGGTGCCAACGGTGGCCATGTGTCATTTACCCCTTGGGCTTGTCGCTCGGAAACAGCAGGTGGGCGGCTTCTTGACTGCGCCCTGCCCCAGCCCCGCCGCTCTCCGGTCGGTCTTCAGCGATCGCGTTACCGACGCGCGCCATGAACCGGATAACTTCGGGGTGGTTTCCGCCGCCACTTTCGGTGAGGAAGGCACGCAGCCCCGGCGTGCCGAAGCGGGCAAGCGCGCCCTGCGCGGTGGCCACCGAAGTGTCCCAGCGGCCGCCGCCGATCTCGCTGTCCTTCTTGGCGCTGTTCACCCAGCCGGTCTGGATATCCGCCCATTCGCGGCTGCCATTGGCGGCTTCGCTCTGGCGGTGGGCGGCGAGAGCCCCGGCCAGCGCCTGCGCCTGGCCGCGCGTCAGGCCGATGTCTTTCAAGACAGGCGACATCGCCTCGGCCAGCTTCTGGTCGATCGCCATGCCCTCGGGCAGGCTGAAGTCATAGCGGCCGTCTTCCGGCACCTCGTCGGCAAGGTCGGCCGCATCCGTCTCCGGCGCGTCGCCCTCGGCGCCTTCAGGCGGCGAACCCGCGTCGTCAGCCGGCGCCTCGCTCGGGAACATCAGGCTCTCAGGCGGTACTCCGCCGACAGGCGCCGCCCCACCTTCCGGGGCGCCGCCGCCCATGCCGTCGCCTTCGGGCGCGAACACCGCCGCACCATACATCCATCGCTCAAGCATATTGATCGTCCCCATCCTCGGTTGCGCCGTCCTTGCGAGCGGCCCGTTCCAATTCCTTCGCCTCGCCGCGTTCCAACAGCAGGCGCGGGTAGAGCCGCGCGTCCACCAGGTCGAGCTTCTGCAGAATCTCCAGGCCTAGGGATTGCCGGCCCAGGCGATAGCGCTCGGCCGCCTCGCTGCCGGCATCGAAGGCGTTGGCGTAGAGCCCGGCCCGTCCCAAAAGCCAGAACACCACCCGCTTGCCCTCGGCCTTGTCCATCAGCAGGCGGAAGGCATCGCGCAGATCCGCCTCCTCCTGCGCGGCGCGTTTCACCGCCTCGGCATCGCGCGCCTCGCGCGCTTCGAACTCATCGAGCATCAGCTAGATATCCTATTGATTTTACGCGATTTATTCACGCGATCCGGTGTCCAAGCCGCTCGGAGGAGCTCTATATTACCCGCTCGCCCCATCCTGCCTGAGGTCCCCGCCTTCGCGGGGATGACAGCTTGATGGTTACGGGCGCCCATCCATCCGGCAGCTTGATAGTGACCGACGCCACCTATCCGCTTGCTCCCAAATATCAATTTCCTGTCATCCCCGCGAAGGCGGGGACCTCAGGAAGGTAGAGCGGGCGGCCCATATCAGCCCCCCTAAGCCCCACCGATCCCCAGCTGGGCCATCAGCTGCTGCGCGGCGGCTGGATCGATGCCCGCGTCCTTGCCGGCCTTCACCGCGCTGGCCCCGGCGGAAATCGCCGGCGCCACCGTCTTGGCCATCTGGGCCATCTGCGCCTGCTGCTGCTGTTGCGCCCGCGCCTGCCGCGCTTCCTGCACCTTGTCGTCGGGCACCACGATGGCCGCCGGCGCGCCGATCATGTCGGCGTAGACGTCGATCGACTGGTCGGCGTCGAGCTTGTCGAGCACCTCCGGCTTCATCGCCGCCCACTGGCCGGCAAACGACACCAGCCGCTCCACCGCGCCGGTCGCCACCGCCTTCTGCGCCTGGGCCAGCGTCGAGATGTATTCCACCGCCAGCCGCTGGTTCTGGATCTCGCGCGGCGGCGGTGGGAACAGGTTGCGCTTCAGGCCGATCTCGAAGGCCCGGTCGACGCAGGGCTCCAGCTGGTTGTTGTAGATGTTCTCCAGCACCGGCCCGAGCGCCAGCAGCTTCTCTTCCTTGCGCTCGGCGATCTCGAACTGGTTGCGCGGCTGGATGCCTTCCATGTTGCTGAGCATCAGGAACAGGTCGGCATAGAAGCCGGAATTGATGCGCTGCCGTGTCTCGTTGATGTCCTGCAACAGCGGCCCGATCTGTGGGCTCGCCTCCATCACCGGCCTGAGGCCCTTCCCCGTCGGATCGTCGACGAAGGTGATGGCGCCCGGCAGCAGCGACGTCGGGTTGCCGTTGAGGCTGGTCGGCCCTTGCAGCGGCGGCCGCGCCAATTTCGCGATCACCTCCAGCTTGTCGCGCACCATGGCCTGCAGCGATTTCACGTCGCCGATCGAATCCATGCCGGGCGACTGCGCGTAGGCATCATCGCCGCAGATCAGCCACGGCGGGCAGATGATCGGATTGCTGTCGAAGCCGCTTTCTTCCAGCAGGCCGTCGCCACTCGATCCGGCGCCGCCCTGGTGCTCCCAGTAGTTGGAAAGGAAGGGCTTGTTGCGCTTGTCGATCTTCTGCGGGTCGCGGCTATGCCGCGGCTCGATGGCGTGCCAGATGTCGAAGGTCTGGTCGTAGCGGCCGGCGTCATAGGCCGAGCGGATCGAGGTGGAGAGGGTCTCGAGGCCGAAGCGCCGCACGATCTTCTCCACCGACCAGCGGAGCATGCGGTAGAGCGTCGTCGCCCGGCCCTCGGCGTCCCGGGCGATCCAGAAGCGGCCGTGCAAGAGCTGGATCATGTGCAGCGGATCATCGCCGCCCTCGATCAATATGCCGCAGGATTGGCCGAACAGGCCGATGTCGCCATAGCCCTCGTGGAAGGCGGGGTAGACGTTGGAGCGCTGGAACATCCGCCGCTCGATGTTCTCCACCTCGTCCACCCACAGCTTCACCGGCCCCCATTCGCGAAGCTCCGGATCGGTGGTGGCAAAGCGGAACCACGGCCGCGCCGGAGAGGTGAGGCCCGAGTGCATGCCCGAGGCGAGCGTCCGCCAGGCAAAAGTGCCGGACGGATCGAGAATGCGCTTCCTCGAGATCGCCCGCTCGTCGGTGGCCTCGAGGCGCAGCCGGTGCGGTGCGATGAAATCGGCGAGGCCCGTCCATGTGGATTCCCACGGCTGGCGAACCCGCTTCAGCTCCTCGGCCCGGCGGCGGTGATACTGGACCTGCGTTTCGTTATTGCGCTTTTCCATCACACCCCCAGGACGGTTCTCTGGGTGGCGGCATCCTGCAGCACGCCGTTGGCGCTGGTCAGAATGGTGGAGGCGCCGGCCCGGAGCTTGTCGGTGGCGCGGCGGGCCGCCGAGGTCTGCACGGCGCCGTTGTCCGGCTCCTGCGACTGGGCGGACGTCTTGTATTGCTCAACCTTGGGGGTCGATCTCGAAAGGCACATGCTCAAAGCCCCACGTGTGGATCGTATCTCCTAGGGAATAAGGCGGGTGAGGTTTCCACGCTGCGGTTGGCGGGGTTCGGGCGACCGCCAGGAATTTGCAAAACTGCAAATGCAAACGTCAATCTTGCAAACCATTATATCGGAATGTATATAATCCTCATGAAAGACGTGGTGTTTGAGAAGACCTCGCTCGACGATCTTCGCGCATTTCCCGAGGAGGCGCGAAGAGACGCAGGGCGGCAGCTCGACAGGGTGCAACGCGGCAAAGAGCCATTTGACTCCAAGCCGATGACCTCGATCGGCAGCGGCGTCAGGGAGATACGCATTACCGACGCCGCCGGGCAGTTTCGCGTGATCTACATCGCGAAATTTGAGGATGCGATCTACGTTCTGCATTGCTTCCAGAAGAAGACGCAGAAGACGAGCCTGCCTGATTTGAGATTAGCGACGGATCGCTACAACGACTTGGTACGGAGACTGCGCAAATGACCAGTCAGAGATTTGCAAGCGTCTGGGACGCGATCGAGGACACGCCCGCCGAAGCCGAGAACATGAAGCTGCGTTCCGCGCTCATGGATGCGATCGAAGATGCGATCAAGGCGAAGGGGTGGACCCAGGCCGAAGCCGCCAAGCAGCTCGGCGTCACGCAGCCGCGTGTCTCCGCGCTGATGCGGGGCAAGATCAGCATGTTCAGCCTCGACAGCCTGATCAACATGCTGACCGCGCTTGGCCTCAAGGTAGATATCCAGATCCGCGTAGCGGCTTGAATTTTCAGATACGAGTATTCAGGCGTGATCGCGGGAGCCTGATCCATGACTGAGAAGAAATGGCCGAGCTTCGTCACCAAGGATCTCGGCGACAGCCCTGCGGACGACGCGGAGATGACGCGTCGCTGGCAGGTCTACGATCGCGAGATGAAAGCCCTGATCGCCGCTGGTGGCGTCCATCAGGACGACGACGGTTGGTGGGTGCACACGGCGACTGGCGAGCTTATCGGCCCGGACCCGGACATCGAACGCCCCATGACCTCCGAGGAACTCGCGAAGGCCGTTCCGCTAGCTATGACTCTTCCTGAACTGGCGGAGCACCTCAAGCGTGGACGCGGGCGCCCGCAAACCAATAGCACCAAGGAGGCGAACACCCCGCACCTCGGGTGATCGTGACCAATGTCCAAAACGCGTATCATGTACATCGAAGACAAGTCGGCAGGGTTGAACGGCCCCGCCAGGATCGGCCGCGTTACATTCTCGAAAACGGGCAGATCCGTCAGCTATGGCGGAAGAACGTTTCTGAGGTCGACGCAGGGGTTCAAAGCGAACTACGTCGACATTGATAACGGCGAGCGGTTCTGGATTTCCGGACCAAGACAGGACGGCAAAGACAGGCTCTACCCGAGCAGCTCCCAGCCCATTGAAATCGATGAGGATGTTGCAGAGGAATATTGGCGCGACATCAGGAAGACCAATCCGCCGGGTTGAGACCACTCACAGCCCCGCGTGCGGATCGTACCGCTCCTCCGCGCCTCGCCTCGCCCCTCCGCCCTGCCCCGCCCCGCGCTTCACCACCGGCTCGGCAAACGTCAGCGCCAGCGCGTCCGCCCTGTTGGGCGACGGAATGCCGCGCGCCTTCATGTCGGCCTTGCTTTCGAGCTGGATCTTGCCGTCGAGGCGCGGCACGGTTTCCGGGCCGATCAGGTCGGCTGAGAGCATGCGGTCGTCGGGGTCGATGGCGCCGCCGTCCTTCAGCCAGCGCTTGACGGTGCCCCACATCTCCGCCCGCTTGTTGAGATAGCCGGGGTCGATGGGCTTGCCGGCGAACCACACCAGCCGCCAGTTGCGCCCCATCGTCCGCCCGGCCGAGACGATGCCCGTGCCATAGCCGGCGTCGACGAACACGGCGTCGGCCCCCTCGTCGTCCTCCAGGCGGGCAATCAGGCCCGCCACCTCCACGTCGTTGTCGTTCCTCGGCAGGCTGGCGAGGCTCTTCACCGTCAGCCCCTGGCGCAGCACGATCTCCACCGTGTCGGCGCCGGTCCAGGCCGGGTCGACGCCGATGATCTTCGGCGCGAAGCGATATTGCTCGGGCCGGAGATGCCGCGCCCGCGCCGCCTCCACGTCGGCCTCGCTGATGAACTGCATCGGCGATTGGCTGGGGAATTCGCCGCGCACGCGATAGCGCGCCACGTCGCTGTCCTCGCCGCCGGCATCGTCGACGATCGATTGCAGATAGGCCTTGTTGGTGCCCTCCACCGAGCGGCTGTCGATGTGGCGCGTCTGCCAGCGGTGGCGGTATTTGCGGAAGCAGTCGCGGAAGCGGCCGGCGTTGCGCGTCGGGTTGCCGAAGGCCACCCAGAGGATCACAGTATTCTCGTCGGTCAGCGCGCCCTCGGCCACCTCCCACACCTTGTCGGCGATGGCCGATGCCTCGTCGAACAGCAACAGGATGATGCGGCCCTGGTTGTGCAGGCCGGCGAAGGCCTCGGTGTTCTCGGCCGACCAGGTGACGAAATCGAGCCGCCAGCTCTCGCCCCGCTTGGGGTCGCGGCTGCGGATCGATTGCGCCTGCATGTCGAACCAATGCGCCGTCACCGAGCGGCGGAACCACAGCCCCACCTCCGGCGCCGTCTTGGTCTGCATCTGCGGCCGCGTGTTGGCGGTGATGACGATGCGGCAATCCGCCCAGCACGACATCGCCCAGTTACTGAGCATCCCCATCTCGGCCGACTTGCCGATGCCATGACCGGAGGCGACGGCGATCCTGAGCGGCGTGAAGCGCTTCTCCGGATCCGCCAGATGATCGCGGATCTGCCGGTTGATGTCGCGCTGCCACTGCCGCGGGCCGGGGTGCGCGGTGAGATCCCCCTCGCCCCAATCCCACGCGGCCAGCGACCACCTGTCAGGATCGAGCCGGCAGGCGGCCGCCAAGCGGATGATCTCCTCGTTGGGGTCGGGCCGGGTGGTCATGGATGAGCGCTCCGGTGCCCGCGCGCAATTGCGACGCGACCACCTAACCCATTCTCATAACTATCAAAACTGTCTTCCTCGGCGCAGGCCGAGGATCTCAGGACGA
>NZ_KE383965.1:0-47595 GCF_000422965.1 Pleomorphomonas oryzae DSM 16300 | reverse complement strand
AGCCCTATATCTCCCCCTCGCCCCATCCTGCCCAAGATCCTCGGCCTGTGCCGAGGAAAACAGAGTGATGGGGAGGGGAGATCGCTCGATGCGGGTTGAGAATGGAATGCGGCGAGATGGCGATGGAACGGGGGCAAGGCACCACCTAACCTATTGTCATAATTATCAAAACTGTCTTCCTCGGCGCAGGCCGAGGATCTCGGGACGAGAAGGCGCTGCGGCCGATATCGGTCTCCCATCTCCACCTCCATCCCCCTCATTCCCCCTCCTCCGCCAACCTTTTCGCCGCCCTTGCCAGCCGCTCGCCCAAACCCTCCAGCCCCTTCACCCGCACGGTCTCTTCAAACGCCTTCACCCCGATGTGCTTGCCGATCAGCTCCAGCCGCTTCAGCCGGTCGGAGAGGCGGATCTTCTTCACAAACCCCACCTGCTCCCGGGCATTGCCGCGGCCCTCGAAGCGCTCTTCGATCTCCACGCCCTGCACCAGGCCTTGCCGCCACACGGCGGGCCACTCGTCCACCGGCTTCAATTTCCCCTCGCCGTCATAGAGATCGGCGATATCGGCAGTCGCCTCGTCCACCAGCCGCCCGAGCAGCCAGCCGGCGTCCACTTTTCCGCCTGGCTCGCCATCCATCTCGGGCGGTTGCTGTTTCACCTTGCGCGGCACGGATCACTCCTCGTTTGCCTCGGAGAGACTAGCCGAAGCAGGTTTGCCGCCTTCCCCCAGCACCAGCTTGAAGCCGCGCTGATAGCCGGCCGCCTCGATGCGTACGCCCGAGCCCTCGATGCGCTTCCTCAGCAGGCAGAGCTGCGTCTTGAAATACTTGCGCGCCGTCTCGTATTCCGGCCCGCCGTCGAAATCGTCGGCATACATCTCGCCGATGATCGCCTCGCCGGTCACCGGCTTGCCCTTGCCCTGCCAGACGCGGGTGAGGATCGCCTCCTGCTGCGGCGGCAGCTCATAGGCGCGGGCGATCAGGTTGGGCGACAAAACCGGCGCCAGCGCGCCGCAGCACGGGCAGGTGACGCCCGTCTCCGTCGCCGGCACCGCCTCGCCCCCCACCGCTGGCGCATCGGCGGCAAAGCCCTGGAGGCGCGCCCCCAGGCGGATGTTGTCGATCCGGTCGTCCAGCGTGTCGCCGTTCCTAGGCAGCAGCACCCGGTCGGTGCCGCCAAAGTGCCAGTTCCACACGAGATAGCGGCGCATGTAGCGGGTGACGGCCGCCCGGCTGCCGAGATGGACGGTCCAGATCGGGCCGGCATCCAGCCGCTTGCGATAGAGCTCGCCGCCCGCCTCGGGGTGCCGCCGTCCCACCGGATCGCGCCAGAACAGCCGGCCGTCGGGGCGATAATCGAACAGCGCCCGCGCCGCTTCCCGGCTCATCTGCGCCGGCGAAAACCAGGTGGTGGGCAGGCCCTCGGCCGCGGCATCGTCGCCGGCCACCAGCGACGGCCGCCCCTTGCCCGCCGCCACCGCCTTGCGCGTCGCCTCGGTCAGGCCGGGGCCGGTGAGGCGCGGCGCGGTGCTCGGCCGCTGGAGTTCGGCGCCACGGCCCGTTCCCGCCCCAGCCAAACGATCGGCGGCATAACCCGTCCCCCGCTCGCCGCCGGATCGATACCCGCCGTCCCGCTCATCCTCATCGGCGCGCCAGCTGGCGCGCATCTCCGTTGTCATCTGGTCTGCCATGCCGGCTCTCCTTGCGTGGAGCCGACGCAGCGCGTCGTGGGGCAACACAAATCCTGCCGCCGAAAAGTTAACGGGCAAAGCAACCGAAAAACCCGCAGCAACCCTGGGGCGACAGGCGTCCCAACCGCACGGAGGCGAGGCGAGGTGTTAACGGCTGGGGCAGCGTTGAGGCGGCTCATCCAACAGCCACCGCCCAGCCGCCGCAAGCAGCCGTCCTATAGGTCCGTCATCGCCGCGCAGCCACCGTAAGCCGCCATCCCATAGGTCTGTCATCCCAGCGCAGGCTGGGACCTCAGGCAGAAAAGGACGCGACGCCGATATCGGGCACAGGTACTCCGCAGCCCCACCGTCTGCCTTTCACGCGAGTATAGGCAGCGGGGCGTTGGGACGGAGATTCATTTCAGGGGCGAGCAAGAAAATGACTCGGATTCCGCAATCAGGGAAAGAGGGGGGTGGAGACGGGACGGAACGAGCAAAGTGTCGTAGCCGCCTGAAAAGACGCAATCGCTGGCCCAGGCGAGACGAACGACGTCTTTCTGGCGCTCAATCATGTCTCTCTCACCCGCGTAAACAGGGAGACGGACCGAAACCGCAAAACGGGTGCTCGAAGCGCACGTAGCCTGTGCCGATCGCCCCGGGCTCCAAAAGCCGTCCGAGTTCCCCCCTCTCGACTTAGGAAGTCACATAAGTCAATTTGCTACGTGCAGAAACGCATTGCCGCTACGCTCGATTGAGAGATAGGCTACTCGTGAGTATGCTTCGGCACCACGGGAGGGAAATCATGGGCAGTAGTGGGTCTGGTCGCTTCTCCGATTACACAGGCTCCGCCAAAAAAACAGAAAGCAACGGTGGAGCTTCTGGCGGAAGCAGCGGGGAAGACAAGTGCCGCCAAGCGTTCAGCACCGGGTTGGAGGACATCGAGCATTACGACTACTACAAAAATCACGGGCAAATACCGCCCAACGGATCCAGCTTAACCCTCGAACTCCGCGGACGTGTGGTCGCAGTAAGCGACACCGGCGAGAGCGTTGGCGCTCTTCCAACCCAATACAATTACATCGCGGGCTGCCTGCAGTCTGGAATCAGGTACGTCGGCATCATCATCAATTCTGCCGCAGCGCCAGTTATGAGAATTGACGTCGACTTTGCCGCAGTGTGAAGTGATGAAAACGAGCGATCAACTACTCGTAGGTGAGGTTTTCATTGACTTCACCGTAGCGACGAACACCACACCTTGCAAAATGCGCCTTGGAGGCATTGTTCATGCTGCCCGGGGACTCTGGGCATGTGGAATACCCTATTCCGTCGCAGCAATCTGTCCAGCATATATATTAAGCGAAGTTAAAGACTACCTCAGCAAGCACGGTTGCAAAGAGTTCATTCATCTTGGAAACGTGACAGGATCGCCGAATTTGATCGTGATCGGCGACGCGAGGGAGGTCGCCGACCAAGGGTATGAGGATGTACTTCGGGACACTAAACGGGTGGAAATCAGCCAAAATAAAAACGCGCTAAGCGAGTTCCAGACCGTTACTTTATTTCCGGGTCGGTATGATATTGGCGACGTCCTCAAATCACTAAGTCAAAACGCGCAAATAATTATCGATATTGCTTACAATTTTACTGACAAAGATCTTTCTGCGCTTCCTCCAAGCAGAATAAGAGCGTTAGTTACATCAACATCTTCAGATCTTTTCCAGGCCAAATCACGAGATAACGTAGATTATTTCCCGGAGAGCTTAAAGAAAATTGACGTACCGCTTTTCCTTCTAAAGGAAAACAGAGGAGGAAGCCGCCTATTTGATCTTATAGCGGACCGAATTCACTATATCCCTTCCGTACTCGGATCAACGGTCAACTCCGTCGGTGTCGGCGACGTGTATACCGCAGCGTTCTCCGGCTTTCTGCGAGACAGCCCCGAAACAGCCGCATGGCGAGGAATGCAGGCGGCGACCTCATACGCGCAGACCACCTTCCCAGACGACTTCAAGGCAAGTGTAACGAGAGATATCGCTCTCCCTATTGAGATAGTAAAAGGACTAGGCGGTGTACAGCTTCCTTGGCATGAGCGAAGTGAGTACAATATCTATCTAGCTGCTCCAGATTTTTCGTACATCGACAAGAGAGAAATCGACGAGGCTGTTCGCTCATTACAATATCATAATTTCAAAATTCGCCGGCCGATACAGGAAAATGGGGAAGCCACACAGGGCGCAGATACAAGTAACCTTCTCCATTTCTATACAAAAGACCTCGAGCTCTTAGAGCAATGTGTTGCGGTGTTCTCGATTCCTCTGAATAGGGACCCCGGCACTCTGATAGAGACTGGCTGGGCAATAGCCAAACGCAAACCTGTAATAACCTTTGATCCGAGAAAAGAAAACAATAACACGATGGTTATGTGTGGCAGCGACGTCTATTCGAGCGATCTAGATACTTGTTTGAACGGGCTATTCAATTGCGTATCAAAGCTACGAGTACCGTAAAATGAAAATGGTAATTTTGATGGCTTCCGGAGGTCTGGATTCCACAACGGTCTCATATTTACTGATCGAGAAAGGGTACTGTGTGCAACCAGTATTCTTTGACTATGGACAGCATTGCGTCGAAAAAGAATGGGACTTGGTGAATTCCGTTCTGCCGTCGCAGGTACTGCCCCCGGAAAGAAACGACATATCAGATTTGTTTAAAGGGTCCAGCTCTAGGCTCATCAGGGAAGCAGATCTGTGGAGCGAAAACGTACAGGATGACGAGCTGTATGTTCCCTATAGGACTTTTGTGTTTTTCGCGGCTGCAGCCGCACGCGCACAAACTTTAGGCGCGACCACAGTATATACCGGCTTTATAAACAGTAATCATGCTAAGGAGATCGACTGCACGGCCGAGTTTATGAACAAGTTGGACGGGCTGACTGAGAAAATTGGGCCGGTGCGCTTCGTCTCCCCATTTCGATATAGTTCGAAAGCAGAGGTCGCTCAGGAAGCGATCCGTTTGAAAGTACCGATCGGGAGAACTTTTTCGTGCCAAGCAGCCAGCGAGCTGCCATGCGGGGCTTGCCCAAACTGCGTGGAAAGGTTAGCAGCACTCCGCAAAACGGGGCTACTCGGATGACAAAAATCGGCGACGCAGCAGCGGGAAGGCTGGAGCTTCTTATTGCAGCAAGAAAGGTCGCCGATTTTGCGAACTCGGACGGGCTGCAAAAATCACAGGCGAGGGTACGAGCCCATTATCGCCATTTGGGCGCTCTACTTGCCGACTCAATACTCCAGGCAGGACTGAATTACTCTACGGTCGTCCGCCCCCGAATAGAAAGAATACTGGCGACGTATCCCTACGCCACCACCACTGAAACCTTACTAGAGATCGTTAACAGTGGAGAAGTTGGATCGTTCCTAAATTGGAAGCACCCCACCAAAATAGATCGCTTCATTCGACTGGTGGGCACCTTGGCCGATTTGGGAGTCGAAGGCATTGATGATTTGCGCACCAGTTTGCGCTCGGGGGATTTTTCGGAGCGCCTTCGGCAACTTAATGGCATCGGGCCCAAGACGATAGATTACATGAGCTGTCTTGCTGGAGATGAATCGATTCCAGTGGATAGACACATAAGGGCTTTTGCGTTACGCGCCGGTGTGGAAGGCGACGATTATTATTATTTGAAGAATACATTTTGCTTTGCCGCAGATCTATTGTCGGTATCCCGGAGGGAGTTTGATGCGTGGATTTGGCAGCGTGAATCAAGCAGAAATATAAGGAATGATCAGCTGGGGTTCTATTTTTGTGCATAAGAATTCCATCAATTCTCTTTCTCGTAATTGTAGACGTGAAGCAGCTGCACAAATATCATGTTTAGATCAAACGACAGAAATCCGATTTCGTCCATAATTTGACGGCAACGGTCTGGCGAGAGATACTCCTGATCGAGCGAGACCACTTCGTTTTGCCGGCGCGCCCGCGTCCGAAGAACGGGTATGCCGATAGCTAGAAAATCAAATAAGTACTTTGAGTGTAAAATACTATTCCTGCGATCCCGTTCCTGATGTAGACGAGCGACAACGGAACTCACCTTATCATACCAGCCGTCTATTTTTACCGGCCGGAACGTCTCTCCGTCGTGAATCAAACTACAGATTCCATCGATCTTCTGCGCTATTGTCTTCTTTGACAGCCACTCTATCGTGGGCATCCTATTTTCGGCACCTTTGGCCAAAAAGTAGATCTCATCTATCTTCCCCTCAAGCCACTGGAAACTTATGACGTATTTGCCAATGAAATTATACAGCCTTTCGGACTCTAGTACTGCCTCGGGATCCTCCATCCAACGATTTCTGGTCATCAGGCAACCTATCAGGTAAATATTGTAACTAATTCTGTTTTGCGAGCTATTTATATTATTACTCAGCTCCCCGCATAGCTGAAGTTATTACCTTTTGGGTAAACATTAACTGCGACAGCGTGGAAATCCTAGTGCCGGGCTGCTCAATGAGCCGGCAGATAACGCTCCCCCTACCCCCACAACTCCCCCGCCAACCCCATCACCGCCTCCCTCAGCCACCGATGCGCCGGATCATCATTCCTCCGCGCGTGCCAGTAGAGCCGCACATCCGGCGCCGGCACATCCACCGGCATGGCGTAGAGCGTGAGGCCCAGCCGCTCGGCCACCGCTTCGGCGAATTGGCGGGGCACGGCGGCCAGCGCGTCGGTCATGGCCACCGCCTCGGCCACGCTCTCGAAATGCGGCAGGGCGATGCGCACCGTGCGGCGGGCGCCGGCCTTGGCCAGGGCGTCGTCCACCATGCCCGAGAGCGTGCCGTCGATGGAGCGGATGGCATGCGGCAGGTCGCAGTAGATCGCCAGCGGCACCGGATCGCCGGGCGTCACGCCCGATAGCGCCGGGTGGCCGCGCCGGGCGATCAGCGCGAAGGGCGAGACGAACAGCTGCGCGCTTGCGATCGGCTCGGCCGTCTCCAGCGGCCGCTCCAGGGCGAGGTCGATGGCGTCGTCCTGCAACAGGCGTGTCACGTCGCCGCGCGCACTGTCGAGAAAGCGCCAGGTGAGGCCGGGGGCGACGTCGCTCCAGCGGGCGAACAGGCGCGGCATCAACAGCATCGAGAAGAAATCGGCGCCCAGCAGCGTGAAGGTGCGCCGCGCCGTGGCCGGATCGAAGCCGCGCGGCGGGCCCAGCGCCGCCTCGATCGCCCGCAGCGCTTCGCGCACCGGGCCGCAGAGGTCGTCGGCGCGCGGCGTCGGCACCATCTCGTTGCCCCGGCGCACGAACAGCTGGTCGTCGAGCAGCGCGCGCAGCCGATTGAGCGCCGCGCTCACCGCCGGCTGGCTGAGGCCGACCCGCTCGCCGGCGCGGGTGGCGCTGCGCTCGGCCATCAGCGCATCGAACACCCGGAGGAGGTTGAGGTCGAAGGCATTGAAATTCATGGCAGCAATCCGGCCCATACAATCTCTCGATTTCATGCCGAATTCATCAGCCTGTAAAGAGCTTCTCCATCGGAGCCAAACATGTCCGACAGAAAAACTGTTGAGGAACAAATCATGCTGATGAAGAAAATTGAAGAAAGCCGTGCCGATACGCTGTGGTTCGGCAATACCGCCGTCTCCATTCTCGTCTCTAGTGCCGATAGCGCCGATGGCGTGGCGATCATCGAGCATCACGTGCCCTATGGCGACGGCCCGCCGCTACACATCCACCATAGCGAGGACGAGATCTTCTATGCGATCAGCGGCGAAGTGCTGCTGGAAGTGGCCGGCGTCAGCCGCACGCTCAGGGCGGGCGATTGCGTCAACGCGCCGAAGGGCGTGCCGCACCGCTTCCGCGTGGTGTCACCGGAGGGCGCCCGCTGGCTGACGGTGACCCGCGGCGCCGATTTCGAAACCATGGTCCGCACGGTCAGCCGCGTCCCCACCCACGCCGGCCTGCCCACCGCCGCCGCGCCGACACCGGAGATGATCGAAGCGCTCACCGCCGCCTGCGCCCGGAACCAGATCGACATCGTCGGTCCACCGCTGATGGGGTGATAGAGGGTAAGGCATTCATTCATATATGGATCTGTCTTCCTCTGCGCAGGCAGAGGATCTCGGGACGAGAGAGCACGGAGGGCCGTATCGCGCTCCCTCGCTGCCTGGAGCCCCATATCCGACCCTCGCCCCCCTTTCCCCCAGATCCTCGACCTGCGCCGAGGAAGACAGCTTGATGGGATGGGGAATAGCTGGAGGCGGGTTGAGAATTGGGTACGGCAGGAATGACAGTGGAGCGGGGTTGAGAACCACCTATCCGATTGTTTCCATTATATATAACACTGTCTTCCTCGGCGCAGGCCGAGGATCTCAGGACGAGAAGACGCTGAGGGTCGTATCGCGCTCCAAGGTGGTCAGGGCACCCTATGGATCCCTCGCATCTTTTCCTGCCCGAGATCCTTCGCCTGCGCGAAGGAAGACAGCTTGATAGAGGCCGCCAAGCGTATACACGGTATGAATCCGCGAGCTGCTAGCCGCTTGTTCCCTCTATATAATTCACCTGTCATCCCTGCGAAGGCCGCTTGAATTCACGTGTGAATTCAAGGTGGACCTCAGGCAGGATGGAGCGCTCGGCCGATATCGCGCTCCAACACCCCCTCACCGCTCCAGCCGCCGCCGCATGAACAGGCTGATCGGCGTCGGCTGGTAGGGCGGGAAAGCCTCTGTGGGCTGGTAGCCGCCACGGCGATAGAGCTGCTGCGCGTCGGTGTTGTAGATGCCCACCTCGAGCAGCATCAGCTCGGCCCCGCCCTTCAGCGCCTCTGCCTCCGCCGCCTGAAGCAGCGCCCGGCCGACGCCCGCCCCACGCGCCTCGGCAGCAACGATCATCCGCTTGAGTTCCATGCTGCGGTCGCCCCGGTCGAACAGCACGCAGAGCCCCACCGCCTTTCCGCCCCGCCGCGCCACCACCACCTGGATATCCGGATGGGCCAGCGACGCCGCCGTGATCACCCGGCGGAACGCGCCGGGATAGAGCGCCGCCGCCACGGCATCCGATTGCGCCAGCAGCGCCGACACCTCGTCCTGCAACGGCGGCTCAACTCCAACGGATATCCGGTTCATGGCAAAACCCTTCGATGCAGGTTAAAACGCCCGTGGCCCGCTCACGGACCAAACACGACATGGAGCTTGAAGTGACGCCGATCCTGCAGCGTATCCGCAAGGTTCTCCAGGCGGAAGCCGAAGCCATCAACGCCATTCCCGTCACCGATCAGTTCGAGGCCGCCGTTAGGGCCATGTGCGCCTGCGAGGGAAAGATCGTCACCACCGGCATCGGCAAGGCCGGCCTCGTGGCGCGCAAGATTTCGGCGACGCTCTGTTCCACGGGCACCCCCTCGGCCTTCCTGCATCCGGGCGAAGCGGCCCATGGCGACCTCGGCATGCTCGACCACAAGGACGTGCTGATCGCCTTCTCCACCAGCGGCAAGTCGGTGGAAGTGCTGGAAACGCTGGAGTTCGCCCGCCATCTCGACGTCTCCCTCAGCATCGGCATCACCTCGCATGTCGACTCCGGCATCCGGGCCTATTGCCCCATCGTCATCGACATGGGCCCGGTGGAAGAAAGTGGCTGCCCGCTCGGCCTGACGCCGTCGTCCTCCACCACGGTGATGATGGCCATCGGCGACGCGCTGGCGCTGGCCGTCATGGAGCAGAAGAGCATCACCCGCCACGACTACGGCCTCCGCCATCACGGCGGCTACCTCGGCAAACGCGCCCGCACCGACAATCTCTAGGGGTACTTGAGCGGAGAGCATGGGATGGCCAAGGAAACGCTCGCCTACGACACGCCCTGCGTCCTCTTCATCACCCACGCCGAAGTGGCGATCGACCCTGCCCTGCCGGTCCCTGAGTGGCCGCTCTCCCTGTCCGGGCGCGCCCGTCATCTGGCTTTCAACGACCGGGAGTTCATCCAGGATATCACCGCGATCTATTGCAGCGCCGAGCGCAAGGCGATCGACGGAGCCGAGATCCTTGCCGGGGCAACCGGGCTGAAAGCGAACATCCGCGAGGCGCTCGGCGAGAACGACCGCTCCAGCACCGGCTTCCTGCCGCCGCCCGAATTCCAGAAGACGGCCGACCTGTTCTTCGCCCACCCCGAGCAGAGCATCCGCGGCTGGGAGCGGGCCATCGACGCGCAGACGCGCGTGGTCGAAGCCGTCAACCAGATCCTGGCCGAGGACGCATCAACGGGTCACATCGCCATCGTCTCGCATGGCGGCGTCGGCACCCTGCTGCTCTGCCACCTGACCGGCTCGGCCATCTCGCGTGCGATGGATCAGCCCGGCTCCGGCGGCGGCAACTCCTTCGCCTTCGATAGGGCCACAAGGTCGGTGTTGTATGGGTGGAGGGATATTGGTTCGCGGTAGTGAATCGGCGCAAGTATTTGTGTCATATATATAAATCTGTCTTCCTCCGCGCAGGCGGGGGATCTCAGGAAGGTTGAGCGAGCGGCCGATATCAAGCTCCAAGGTGATCAGGGGCGCCCCTATATTTCCCTTATGCCCTTTTCTGCCCGAGATCCTCTGCCTGCGCAGAGGAAGACAGCTTTATGGGAGCGAGAGCGCCGTTAACTGCTTACTCTTATTATATAATTCTCCTGTCTTCCTCTGCGCAGGCAGAGGACCTCAGGAAGGTGGAGCGATCGGCTGATATCGCGCTCCGCACCTCATTTTTGTTACTACAATAATATTGCCCGGCATTCTTTTTCGTAGTAACAGAATTCCATGCCGATCGAGTTCGATCCCGCCAAGCGCGCAACCAATCTGGCCAAGCACCATATCGACCTGACAGAGGCCGAAAAGGTGTTCGAGGGCGATACGCTGACCATCGAAGACGACCGCTTCGATTACGGAGAGCAGCGTTTCATCACCATTGGCCGGCTCGAAGGGCGCATGATGGTGATCGTCTGGACCCCGCGCGGCGCGGCCCGCCGCATCATCTCCTTGAGGAAAGCCAATGACCGTGAACAGGCAGCCTATTCCCCCCGGCTTTGATCCCGACGAAGCGCCCGACCTCAGCGCGCCCGAGTGGCAGGAGAAGTTCGCCGCCGCCAAGGTGCAGCGTGGACGGCCAAAAGCTGAGAACCGCAAGGTATCGACCACCATCCGCCTCGACGCCGACGTGATCGCCGAGTTCCGCGCCGGTGGTGACGGCTGGCAGTCGCGCATCAATTCGGCGCTCAGGGAATGGCTCGAGAAGAAGCGGGCGTGAGGCGATATTGCCTCTTGGGCGCCCTATAGATCCCTCGCGCCCCTTTCTGCCTGAGGTCCTGCGCCTAAAGCGCAGGATGACAGCTTGATAGGCGCCAGCGAGCGCTCGTCCCGTGGGGGCTTGCGCTGCGTTATCTGATTGTTCCATATATATAAATCTGTCATCCCTGCGCAGGCCGCTTGAATTCACGGGTGAATTCAAGGTGGACCTCAGGAAGGTGGAGCGAGCGGCCGATATCAAGCTCCAAGGTGATCGGTGGCGCCCCTATATTTCCCTTATGCCCTTTTCTGCCCGAGATCCTCTGCCTGCGCAGAGGAAGACAGCCTTATGGGAGCGAGAGCGCCGTTAACTGCTTACTCTTATTATATAATTCTCCTGTCTTCCTCTGCGCAGGCAGAGGACCTCAGGAAGGTGGAGCGATCGGCTGATATCGCGCTGCGATCGATTAAGGGCGCCGATATAAACCGCGCCCCTCTTTCTGCCGAGGTCCACCTTGAATTCACACGTGAATTCAAGCGGCCTGCGCAGGGATGACAGCTTTATATAGTAAAATCAGCGGCCTAAGCCCCTACTCCGCCACCGCCGCCCGCTCGCTGGCCATCATCTTCACCAGCGTGCAGTTGTCCACCGGGGCCGAGAACAGGAAGCCTTGGCCGATGTCGCAGCCGAGTTCGGCCAGCGCGTCGCGCTGTTCTGGCGTTTCGACGCCTTCGGCCACCGTCTTGAGGCCGAGGCCGCGGGCCAGCACCACCACCGAGCGCATGATGGCCAGCGCTTCGGCGTCGCCCGGGATGCCGTCGACGAAGCTCTTGTCGATCTTCAGCGTGGTGAAGGGGAAGCGGTGGAGATAGCCGAGCGAGGCATAGCCGGTGCCGTAGTCGTCGAGCGCCAGCGGAATGCCCCGGGCGCGCAGCCGGGCGAAGGCTTCGTTGACGATGGGGTCGGCGCCCACGAACACGGATTCGGTCACTTCCAGCTCGAAGCGGCTGGCCGGCAGGCCGGAGGCTTCCAGCGCGCCCAGCGCCATGGTCGGCACGTCGCCGGATTTGAGGTCGAGCGCGGAGACGTTCACCGACACCGGCACCGCCTCGGGCCAGGCGGCGGCGTCGAGGCAGGCGCGCGTCATCATCCAGGCGGTGAGACGGTGGATCAGGCCGGTTTCCTCGGCAATGGGAATGAACACGCCGGGCGGCACCGTGCCGAGGCTGGGGTGGCGCCAGCGCATCAGCGCCTCGGCACCCACCACGGCGCCAGTCTGAAGGTCGAACTTCGGCTGATAGGCCACATGGATCTCGCCACGATCGAGCGCGGCACCGAGTTCCTTTTCCAGCATCAGGCGGCGCACTAGGCTCGCCTCCATCGACGCTTCGAAATGGGCGATGCGCCGGCGGCCCTGCTTCTGGGCGGTGTTGAGCGCCAGATCGGCCCGCCGCATCAGCACGGCGAGGTCGCTGCCGTCCCAGTCGGCGCCGGCCACGCCGAAGCTGGCGCTGACGGTCAACCGGTGCCCGCCCACCGTGAACGGCTCGGCGAAATCGCTGAGCAGCCCCGCCGCCAGTTGCGAGGCCACATCCAGCCCCTCCGGGCAGAACACGGAAAACTCGTCGCCGCCCATGCGGGCCAGCGTGCCGGCGGTTCCCACCCGCGCCTCGGCCCGCCGCGCCACGTCCACCAGCAGCAGGTCGCCGGTCTTGTGGCCCAGGCTGTCGTTGACGAGCTTGAAATGGTCGAGGTCGAAATAGATCAACGCGCCGCCCAGCTGGGTCGCCGCCTCGGCAAGGCCCGCCCGGTTGAACAGGCCGGTCAGCTCGTCATGCAGCGCCATGGTGCGCAGCCGGTCGGCTATCCGCTGCCGCTCGGTCACGTCGCGCAGCGCCACGCAGACATAGGTCTTGCTCGCCCCCTGGCTGAAGGCGCCACCCTCCACCTGGAAGGCGGTGACGGAGTATTCCAGCACGCGGGCGTCCAGCCACGACGTGGCGACGATGTTGGTCCTGTTGCCGTCCGCCTGCTCGCGCACCGCGGCGATCATGTCGAACAGCGAATCCGGCAGGCGCGGCCCCACTTCGCCGAGGCCCAGCAGCCGTGCCGCCTCGCCGTTGATGCGCACCAGCGCGTCCTTGTCGTCGATCAGGATGATGCCGTCGAAGCCGTCCTCCACCACCCGTTCCAACAGGCGGCGGGTGTTGACGGTCTCGCGCCGCGCCACGGTCAGCAGCACGCGGCTGATGTCATATTCATGGGCCAGCACCAGCGCCGCCAGGCAGGCGGTGGCGGTGTGGATCGCCGTCGTGTTCAGCACCAGCGCGTCGTTGATCTGCAGAACAATGGCCGTCGCCTCGGTCAGCGCCGACAGGCCAATGAGCAGCGGCAGCGCCCGCCGCGTCGGCGCCAGCGACATGAGCAGCGCCAGCGCCATCAGCGGCAGGGCGATCGGCAGCGTCGGCAGTTGGGCAAGGGCCCGCCCCTCGGTCAACGTTTCCGCCGCCAGCGCCACGATGTCGGCGCCCGGCACGATGCCCCAGCGCGGCACCAGGAAATAATCGTGCAGCTCCAGCGCCCTGGCGCCGATCAGCGCCGTCTTGCCGGCGATCTCCGTGGGGCTGACCCGGCCATAGAGCACGTCGGAGGCCGACACGTGGGCAATGGCATCGCGGTCGATGGAATAATCGATGGTGACGGGGTCGCTACGGTCGATCTTGCCGGCGATCAGCGCCGGCAGCGCGTCCAGCCGGTTGCCGTCCACCGTCATGTGCGAGGGGAATTGCCGGACGCGGCCGTCGTCATCCACCGCCACGTTGACCAGCGCCGGCCAGCCGTCGGCGAACAGGTCGATCGGCCGGTTGAGGATGATGTCGGTGTCGCGCGCCGTGCGGCTCTGGCGGAAGGTGGCGAGGAACACCGGCGCGTTGGCCTCGGTGAGTGCCTTGGCAAACGCCTTGTCGGCCGCCGGGTTGGAGCGGGCGCTGAAATCGATGTCGAAGGCGATCTTGCCGGCGCCGAGATCGTCCAGCGCCTCGATCAACCGGGCATAGATCGACCGGTCCCACGGCCAGACGCCGACGGTGGAGAGACTCTTGGCGTCGATGTCCACCATCACAAGCGAGGCTGTCGGCGCCCGCGTGCCGAAGGAAAAGCGCAGGTCGGTCAGCCGGTCATTCAGCCGGTCGAAGCCGCCGGAGAGCCACAGCGCCGCGACGACGGCACCCACCGACAGGGCGCGAAAGGCCAATGCCGGCGCGCGCGCCATCCCATCGGCGCCGATGAGCTCCGCCCCCTTCTGGAGCGCAAGATCGAGCCAGGCTGGCTTCAATCTTTGCTCCCGTGCCCATGGTCGGAGTTGCCGTTGCCAGAGTTGCCGTTGCCCGAGTTGCCGTTGCCGGAATTGTTGCCGCTACCCGAGTTGGAATTGCCGGAGTTGCCCTTGCCGGAATTGCCGCCCGCGTTGCCGCCGGCATTGCTGTCTTCCGACTTGCCAGCGCCATCGCTGTTGCCGCCGGCGTGGCTGGTCACCGTCTTGCCGGCACCGTTGATGTTTTCACTCTCGGGAACCTCGGTCTTGGTTTCCACCAGCGAGCCGTCGGCCGCCCGCGTCACCACCTTGCCCTTGAACGGTTCGGGCGTCCTCAGCTGGCCAGCGCCGCTGAGCGACAGCGGTTTTCCCTCGCCGGAGGTGGCCGTCTGCCCGGCCGTCACGTCGGCCTCCAGCCTGTTCTTGACGTCGATCACCGCCACGCGGCCGCGCTTGACGGCGGTTTCCGAATAGCCCTTGAAGGTGGAAACGCTGAACACCGTGCCCTTCACCACCGCCGCCATGTAAGGCGTCTCGACGGCGAGGCGGATGTGCTTGGCCGGGTTCACCTCCACGTCGGCGGCGCCCGCCGTCTGCAGCACGTCGGTGAACTTGCCGTTCAGCCGTTCCTTGATCTGCACCTGGCTGTCGGGGGCGATGGTGATGGTCACGCCGTCACGCACCAGCGTCAGCCGGCCCGAGCCCAGCGTCTTCACCGTATCGCCGAGGGCAATCGGGTCGTTGGCGGCCACCCGCACCCAGTCGGTGCCCACCAGCCGGTAGGCCTTGCCGCTCACCGTTGCAATCTGCCAGTCGGCGGCCAGCACCGTCGACCCGATCAGACAGCCGCCCACCAGCGCCAACACGCCGAAAACCCGGCTAACCTGCATATCCGCCCCCATATTCAACTTCCCGAAAGCATCCTCCGTTTGCATTGCCCGCTCGTTAACAGAAACAATAAAGTTACCCGACAAATCGCCGGATTCCCGCCAAAACCGCATCATCCTTAACGGGTTGGGTATGGGGGATTGCCGCAGCGTCACCCACGCAAAGCTGTCCTCCGTCGCGTGAGAACCAGGACCTCCCCGCCAAACTGTCTTCCCCGGTGGGAGGCCGAGCCCCCACAAGCTGTCAGCCTTCGCGCAGGCGCTGCTGCCCATATCAGGCGCCATTCGCACTCGAAGCCCTATACCGCCCCCTCGCCCGATCCTGCCTGAGGTCCTCGCCTTCGCAAGGATGACAATTTATATATAAGGAACAGTGCACTAGCCGCTCGCAAGCTTTCCTTGCGCTAGCATCAGGCGCCCACGCGGAAGATGACGATCCATAGAGGGCGCAAGCGGGCGCACCTCGCTATCCGATTGTTTCATCAATATAAATTGTCATCCTTGCGAAAGCGAGGACCTCGGGACGAGAGGACACTGCGGCCCATATCAGGCGCCTCTTCTCCCTGGAGCCCGATATCCCCCCTCGCCCCATTCTGCCCGAGATCCTCGGCCTACGCCGAGGAAGACAGCTTGATGGTGATGTCAGCGCAGGCAAGTTATTGTTTTATATAATTTACCTGTCTTCCTCGGCGCAGGCCGAGGATCTCAGAACGAGAAGGCGTCACCGCCCCTATCAGACGCCCATCTCCGTCACTCCCAGCAAAGCGGAGCCTGATATCACCCCCCTCGCCCCTCCTGCCCGAGATCCTCGGCCTGCGCCGAGGAAGACAGCTTGATGGGAGGGGAGATAGCTGGATGTAGTTTGAGAACTGAATGCCGGTTGAGAGCCGAATCCGGAGAGATGACTGCGGCACAGGGGCAAGCCACCACCTATCCGCTTGTTTCCATTATATCTATTACTGTCTTCCTCGGCGCAGGCCGAGGATCTCTGGACGAGAAAGCGCCACCGCCCCTATCAGGCGCCCCTTGCCGCACCCGCAGCAAAGCGGAGCCCGATATCCCCCCCCGCCCCATTCTGCCCGAGATCCTCGGCCTGCGCCGAGGAAGACAGCTTGATGGGGATGTCAGCACAGGCAAGCTATTGTTTTATATAATTTACCTGTCTTCCTCGGCGCAGGCCGAGGATCTCGGGACGAGAAGGCGCCACACCCCTATCAGGCGCCCTCACCCCACCCTCAGCTTCCGCATCGCCCTGATCTGCCCGATGAACCCCAGCAATCCGATGGTGGCGACGATGTCCGAGAGCATGGCGACATCGGCAATGAGGCCGGGCCAGAGGCCGCGTTTGACGAACTTGGCGGGGCTCGCCACCTCCGGCCAGGACACGATGGCGATCGGCTGGCCAGCCTTCACCAGCAGGCCGTTGAGGAACACCTCGAAGCCGAAGCGGCGCAGCCCGTCGAGCGCCGGCAGGCGGCCCTCGATCAGCGCCATCGGCAGGGCGCGCTCGCCGGAGATGTAGTCGATGCCGATGCGCCGCCACACCCAGGGCGAATTGCCGCGCAAGGACACGGACGCATAGGCCCGCCCATCGGCAACCGGCGCCACCAGCGCGCCCACCGCCTCCGCCGTCAGGCCCAGGAGATCGGCGTCGATCAGCACCACGTGGCTGGTGCGCACCGTCTCGAGTCCAAGCCGCAGCGCCGCCGTCTTGCCGCCATTTGTCGGTGCCCGCAGCAGCTCGGCGCCATGCTGCAGCGCCACCTCGCCGGTACCGTCGGTCGAGCCGTCGTCGACCACCAGCACGCGGTCGAACAGCGGATGGCCGACCACCGCCTTGAGCACGCCCGGCAGACGCGCCGCCTCGTTATAGGCGGGGATCAGGCAGGTGAAGCGCGGCCCGCTCATCGGCTGGCTCGCCGGTGGCGGATGAAGAAGAAGGTGGCCACCCCCAGCGTCAGCACGGCCATCAGCACCGCCGCCTCGCCCGACATCCACGTGGCGATCGTCTCATAGGCGCTGCCGAACAGATAGCCGAGCGCCACGAAGAACAGGCACTTGGGAATGCCGGCCAGCGTGTTGACCAGCAGGAAGCCGCCAAACGGCATACGGGCGGCGCCGGCCGCCGTCAGCGCCGCAAAGCCCGCCGCGTGCGTCAGCTTGGCGGCCACCAGAATGCGGGTGCCGTTGCGCTTGAAGCCCTGGATCAGCGCCTCAAGCCGCTCAGCCGTGAGACCCAGCCGGTTCCGCCACTTGGGGCTGAGGCTGTCGAGCGCCAGCCGTCCGAGAAAATAGAACAGCGTGTCGCCCAGCATGTCGGCGATGATGACGCAAGGGATCACCTGCCACAGGCTGAGAATCTGGCGGTTGGCGAGATAGCCGGCGATGACGGTGACGATCGGCCCTTCGACGACGGCGAGCGGCGTCAGCACCCACATGCCGTAGCTCGACATCATCGAAACCAGCGTGGCGTGGTCAATCATGTTCCACCAGGGCCGGCGTCATCCGCTCGTCGGCACTGAGGGGAGCAATGGCGTTGCCGCGCCACTCGATGTCGCGCTTCAGGAAGGTGGCAAGCCACAGGATCGGCAGCAAGGCGTCGCGCAGCGGCAGCGCCAGCAGGTCGCGCCAGGCGGACGGCCAGCCGGCCCGCCGCATCAGCACGAACTCGGCGCCATACCAGATCAAGGCGATGGCCGGCAGCGCGGCTGCCATGTCGAGCCGGTCGGCGGCGATGGTCGCCAGGAGGAACGGCGCCAGCGGCCCGTTGAGCGGCTCGGCGGCGAACAACAGTGGGAAGCCGTCGCGCCGCACCCGGCTCCAGCGCAGCTGGCGGTTCCACACGTCGCGAAACGACCGCCGGCCGATCGGCTGAGCAAACGGCAGCGGCGTCAGCCGCACCTTGAGGCCAGCGGCGCGCACCAGCTTGGTGGCGTTGACGTCCTCGGCGAGATAGCGGCCGAGCGCCTCGATGCCGCCGGCGTCGTCCAGCATTTTGCGGTTCCAGAACAGCGTCTTGCCCTGGGCAAAGCCATTGCCGAGGCTGTCGGAGGCAAGCTGCAGCCGCGCCTGGTTGCCGTTGAGGAAGGCGCATTCCAGCGAGCCGGCAAGGCCATCGGGCCGCTCGCCGATCGGCGGCGAGGACACAAGGCCTGCCCTCTCGTCCCATGAGGCGACGACGGTGGCCAGATAGGTGGCCGGCAGGCTGAGATTGCTGTCGGCCATGCAAACCCAGTCCGTAGTGGCGGCCTGCCAGCCGGGGAACAGGTTGTTGAGCTTGGGGTTGCGCGTCACCCGCCGCTCGCCGGTGAGAAGCCGGGCCGGACGCTCCGGATGGGCGGCAATCAGCTCTTTCAAGAGCGGCACGCAAGGGTCGTCGGCCGACGGGGCGCAGAAGATGATCTCGTAGTCGGGATAGTCCTGCAGGAACGAGCTCTCCAGCGTCTCCCGGTCGAAGGCCTCGCGGCCGCACACCGGGCGCAGCAGCGTCAGCCGCGGCTGGCCGATGATACCTTGAAGCGTTGACGTGAGCTGCTGGCGGCGGCGCAGGCGGTTGAGATAGAGGCCGACGGTCAAGAGATGGGCGGCAAGCAAGGCTGCGGCTAGAACAATCACGGCTTCTGTCATGCGTGAACCACCTGGGCTTCCGGTATGAGACCAGAGTCGAGAACCGACACGGCCCGACCGTCGACCAGATGCAAGCGGCCGCTATAGTCCTCGGACAGGCATGTCATACTTGTAACCCAGTCGCCGCAGTTCGCATAGACGAGTCCATAGCGATCATGCAGGCCAGCCATATGATAATGCCCACAAATCACCCCGTCGGCGCCGCGCTGGCGTGCCAGATCGACCAGGCGGCGCTCGTGGCCGCGCCCCAGATGCAGCGCCGCGTTGACGCCTGCGAAGATGCGGTCGATTCGGCCGCACTTGCCGCGGGCCTGCCGCTCCTCGGCCGGCAGGATGGCGGTGCAGATGAGGCGCGCCAGGCTTTCGAGATAGGTGCCGATGCGCGTCAGCGCGTGGCTGCGGATGAACGCCCGGTCCTGTTCATGGCCGTGGACGATCAGATAGCGGCGTCCGTCGGCGGTGGTGTGGAGGATTTCGTCGATGGGTTCGACCGGTAGCCGCCGCCGATCCGGGGCGATCTCCGGCGCCGGATCATGGTTGCCGATCAGATAGATCAGCTTGGCGCCCTCGGCCTGCCGCTGCCTGAGATGATTGACCACCGCGTCGCAGGCGGACGCGCGCGCCAGCGAGAAGGGCACGCCGAGATCGAGAATGTCACCGACCAGGAAATAGGTATCGGCCTTGTTGTGCATCAGGAAGCGCATCACCAGATCGGCGCGGGCGCCGATCGCCCCGAGATGCAGGTCGGACAGAAACAGGCTGCGGTGGCGGCGGATCGGTGCCTTCTTGGATGCGGGATCGGACAAGGCGCTCTCCTTCACAACCAGTTATTGCATCTTCCCCGTGCGCAGAAGATCCACTGATTACCCGCCAAAGAAACTTAGCAAAATGATGACGGTTCCCCCGAAATTTCAAAATGATCAACACGAATGCGCGACGAAAATGTGAGACTACTCAGCGAGCTAGGCGGCAATACAGGGCGCCGTTGCCTTATATTTGCTCAATTGCGCTCGATCGGTGAAGGACGCGCCCACTCGGCTTTTTTCGGGAGCCGCTCTGCAATCGGCAACGGCCTCAGCGGCTCGCCCGGATGTGGTCGATCAGCGCCCTGAGCTTCGGCGCCATGTTCCGCCGGTTGGGGAAATAGAGATAAAAGCCGGGAAACGGCGGCAGATAGCGCTCAAGCAGCGAGACGAGCGCGCCGCTTTCGATATGTGGCCGGAAGGTTTCCTCGGTAGCGAAGGTGATGCCGCCGGAGAGAGCCGAGCGCGCCTATGAAGGCCGCTATCAGGTCACCGGCGACCACATCGACTATTGGGACGATACCGGCTTCACCGCCGACGGCGACTTCATCAACGGCGTCCTCCACCACGCCGGCATGGTCCTGCATCGGCGGTAGGGGACGGAGACCGGCCTCCGTCATCAGTTCCTCGCATTGACAACGAGCGCACAACCCTAAAGATGCAGAGAATATACTAGGGGGTGCAAATGCTGCTGAGTCTGCGCGCGTTGGTTCCTGTTGTCATGTGCCTGGCTTTGACCGGATGCCTCACCGTCACTCATAAGGTCACGGTGTTCCATAACGTCACAAAACCGGAAACCTTCAGCATTCGGCCGGCGCCCTCCGTCGCAGGGAACCCTGAGGCCAATGCCTACGGAGATCTGATCGCGCAAAAGCTGATCGAGAAAGGTTGGTCGAAGTCCGACAAGCCGGCGGTAGACGTCCAGTTTGACTACGGTCTCGACGATAGCCAAAACTTCGGCGCGATCGGCACCGCTAACTACCACCACTGGGTCTACACGCGAAAGCTGACTGTCCGGATTGACGAGAAGGCGACGAAGAAGCGTATTTACGAGGGCACCTCCCGCAACGGCGGCGTGTCTTCGCGCTTCGATCCCGTCGTACACTGCCTGGTCAACGCTTTGTTCAAGGATTTCCCAGGTGAGTCCGGACAGACCAACATAGTCAACGTCAGCAGCGGTTGTTACGACGACAAAAGCAAGAGGTGAGTAGGTAGGCGCTTCCTATCACTCTCTTGTCATCCCCCGCGCAGGCAAGGACCTCAGGACGAGAAGGTGGGGAGGGATTTATCAGACTCCCTCTGGTGCTTGGAGCGCCATATCGGCTGCCCTCTCGACGACCGCACCCGCCGCCTGGTGACGCTCGCCGAGGGCACGCTCGGCAAGGATTGGCAGCCCGGCGAGGTTTGTTCCAAACGCCGCAAGATGTCCGTCGCCTTCAAGGACAGCAACGGCGCCATCGCCGTCAGCTCTGGGAAAAGAGCGAGGAGATGGTCAGGCTGTTTCTGGGGTGAGGAGGGCGCCACCGGGCGTATCACGTGCCCAGAAGCCCTCGGGCTTCGGTCCATATCCGTCGGGTCACTTCACCGGCGGGCGCGGTCGTCGAGAGGGCAGCCGACTGGCCGGCCCAGGCCTGCATCCTTTCGATGTCGTTCTGCCGACCGGCCTCCCCCCGCATCGGCGCGGTCAGCCCCCTTTGCACCGGATAAGGCGCGGGCTGTGGTGCGTTGCCACCCGTCGCGGCACGGACATAGGCGGTGGCGACGCTGCGGCCGGCGCGCCCGCTGAACACCCGGCTGAGCTGCGTCTGCTCCGGCAACGTCCGTCCGATGGCGTCGGCCCAGGCGGGATGGATCTTCGCCTCGGGGCAGCGCAGAAAGGCCGTGCCGATCTGGACGGCGCTGGCGCCAAGCGTCAGAGCGGCGGCGACACCCCGACCGTCGGCGATGCCGCCGGTGGCGACGACGGGCACCTTCACGGCATCGACGACGGCTGGGATGAGCGAGAACAGCCCAACCAGGTCGCGCTCAGCAGTCTCCGCATGGAACGCCGCGCGGTGGCCACCGGCTTCCATGCCCTGGGCGATGATGACGTCCGCTCCGGCCGCTTCCGCCTGCTTGGCCTCATCCACCGTCGACACCACGGCGAACCAGGCGATGCCCGCCGCCTTGACGCGCTTGACGTAGTCCGGCGGGAACAGCCCCATGACCGAGGAAATCGCCGTCGGGCGCGCCTCGAGCAGCGCTTCGCACTGGGCTGAAAAGTCGGGCGGAACGGCATCGCCGGCGGATGTCGGCACCTCCGGCCCCCAGGCGGAGAGAAAGGCGCGCACCTTCCCCTCGCGCTCGGCGTCACGCTTGGGCGCGGGATCGGGAATCCAGAGATTGAGCTGGAAAATGCCGGGACTCTCGGCGCGCACGTCGCGAACCCAGTCGCGGATTTCCTGGGGCTGCATCAGCAGGGCGCCCAGCGCACCCATGCCGCCGGCACGGCCGACGGCGGCGGAGAGCGTCGGGGCGCTGGCGCCGGCCATTGGCGCGAGCAGTATCGGCAATGTCAGGCCGAACCGCCGGCAGAACGCCTCGGCGCGCGCGGTGCTGTTCATGGATCACCTCCGTTCCACGTCCACGAGCACCGGCACGGAGCCGGCGGAGGAGAGCCCCCGCTCCGTCACGCCGCCAGAGCCCAATATCCGCCTCCCGCCTCGGGCCGGAACTATAGACAAATACGTAGCAACGCGCATCCCCCCGCCATGGACTGTCCCTCTCCCAAAGGCGAGAACCTCGGGCAGGATGGCTTCAGGACAAGATGGCCGGCAACAGGCTGATCTCTGACCGGGTGGCTGATCTGATCGGCGCTCTCCCGGCCGGCGACACGACATCCTTGAGCCCGTTCGGGGCGGTGATCGGCGCAACGGTGCCATATGAGGGGCGACGCCTCCGCCAGCTGTTGCCGAGTTCGATCATCCTGGCGCCCGGCCTGGGCGCTCATGGCGGCGACGCCGCCAGCATCCACGCGCTACGCGGAACGCGGCCTGGCGATTTGTTGGTGCCGGTCTCCCGAGGACTGACCCGCGTCGAAGACCGGGACGTTTCGCTCGACGGCTACCGCGCGCTGATCCTGGAGCGGATCGCCCAGTTCAAGGCGGCCATCGCCTATAGCTACGGCGAGAGGCAGGCGGAGGCGGGTTAGGGGATACCTATATCAGCGTCGCGCTCCATCCTGCCCGAGATCCTCTGCCTGCGCAGAGGAAGACAATCTATATATTTGTTTCTTTTATATAATTCTGCTTTCCTCTGCGAAGGCAGAGGATCTCGGGACGAGAGGACGTCGAGGCACATATCAGGCGCCGCGTGCTCAAACCCCGTGCCCCTAGTGCTCGCGGTCGTGCTCATGCTCATGATCATGGTGATGATGCGCGTGGGAATGCCCGTGGCTGTGCCCATGCCCCTGATCGGACGACGCCGGAATCACATGCAAACTGCCGTGGCGGACGCCGCGCTGGCTGATGACGCTGTCGGCGAAGCGGCGGAGTTCGGCGGCGGTGCCGGCGAGGATCGACACCTCCAGGCAGTCGTTGGCGCTGACGTGCACGTGCATGGTGGAGATCGAAATGGCGTTGTGGGCGTGGTGGTTGTCGGTGAGACGATTGGGCAGGTCGCGCACGCCGTGATCGTAGACATAGGTCAGCGCGCCGTGGCAGAGCTGGCCGCTGTCGGGCGTCTGGCTGTTGTCCAGCTTCTCGCGGGCCAGCGCCTCGCGCGCCATGTCGCGGAACACCTCCGACCGGCTCTTGTAGCCGCGCTCCTGGCTGAGCTTGTCGATCTCGCTCAGGAGATCTTCTTCGATGGTGATGGTGATGCGTTCCATGGGGCGGGCTTTTCTCGTCAAACGGGATGGGTCGGCGCCACGATAGCACGGGCGCTCCCCAGCGCGAACGTCGGTCCATCCCTAGCCTCCGCCCGCGTATGAAGTTTTACTAGAAGCTCATACTTTTTGTTGACGGGCGCAATCAGCGAACCTACCGTCCGCCGGACTCAAGGCTTTTCGACGAAGAGACGGCCCCATGCACATTCCCGACGGCTACCTTTCCCCGAGCACCTGCGCGGCGACCTTCGCCCTGGCGGCGCCCTTCTGGTACGTCGCCTCGCGCAAGGTGAAACGGCAGCTCCACACCAAGCTGGTGCCGCTGATGGCAGTGGTCTCGGCCTTCTCCTTCGTCGTCATGATGTTCAATCTGCCGCTGCCGGGCGGCACCACCGGACACGCCGTAGGGCTGGGGATCGCGGCCATCGTTCTCGGGCCGTGGGCTGCGGTGCTGTCGATCTCCATTGCGCTGTTGATCCAGGCGGTGTTCTTCGGCGACGGCGGCATCACGGCCATCGGCGCCAACTGTTTCAATATGGCCATCGTCGGCCCGTTCGTCGCCTATGCCGTCTATCAGGCGATCGCCGGCCGCTCGGAGCTGACCTCGCCCCGCCGCGTGGTGGCGGCCGGCGTCGCCGGCTATGTCGGCATCAACGCGGCGGCCTTGGTGGCGGCCATCGAGTTCGGCCTGCAGCCCATGCTGTTCCACGATGCCATGGGCGCGCCGCTCTATGCGCCCTATCCACTATCGATCGCCCTGCCCGCCATGCTGGCCGGCCATCTCACCATCGCCGGCCTTGCCGAAGCGGTGGCGGCCGCCGGCCTCGTCGCCGTGCTGCAGCGCACCGAGCCTGAACTGCTCGACCTCACCGCCCGCCGCCCCGCGACATCAGGCCGCTGGAGAGAGACCCGCGCCCTGTGGTTCGGCCTCGGCCTTCTGATGCTGTTGAGCCCGCTCGGCCTCGTCGCCGCCGGCACCGCCTGGGGCGAATGGGGCGCCGCCGACTTTGCCGACCCGGCCGCGCGGCAGGAGATTGCCGCCGCCTCCGGCAACGTCGTCCCGCCGGAGGCCGTCCCCTCGGGCCTCCAACGCCTGTCGAGCGTCTGGTCGGCGCCGATCCCCGACTACGCGCCCGCCTTCCTCAGGAACGAGCACCTCGGCTACATCCTGTCGGCGGTGACGGGAAGCGGCCTCGTCCTCCTGGTGTTCGCCGGCATCGGCGCGCTGCGCGCCCGCCGCAGCCCTAGCGTCTAGGCGGGCCGCCAGCATGAACGAACCGGCCTACGGCGTCTGCTCCTGCGGTGGCAAGAAACGGCGTGGGCTCCTCGAAAGCCTGGTGTTCGGCCTGATCGGCGTCGAGAGCCATTCGCTCGAGGCGGAGACGACCTCCGTCCTGCCCGGCCTTCTCCAGCGTTTCGATCCGCGCATCAAGGTGGTGGCGCTGCTGGCGTTGATCATCGCCGCGGTCTCCACCCAGCGGCTCACCGTGCTGGCGCTGATGTTCGCCCTCGCCACCGGCCTCGCGCTCCTCTCGAAAATCCGCCTCATCCGCCTGGCCCGCCAGGTCTGGCTCGGCGTGTTCCTGTTCTCCGGCATCATCGTGCTGCCGGCCGTCTTCATCGTGCCCGGCGAGGCGATCACCCATCTGCCGCTGATCGGCTGGCCGATCACCCTGCAAGGGCTACGCAGCGCCGCCTTCGTCATCGGCCGAGCCGAGACGGCGGCCACCCTGTCGCTTCTCCTGGTGCTCACCACCCCCTGGCCGCATGTGCTGAAGGCGCTCCGCAGCCTCGGCGTTCCCGCCGCCATCGTCGCCATCCTCGGTATGACCTATCGCTACATCTTCGTGCTGACGCAGTCGGCCCTACAGATGGCCGAGGCGCGCCAGAGCCGGCTGATGGCGCCGCTCGACGGGCCGGCCCGCCGCCGCCTGATGCTGACCATGATCGGCACCCTCCTCACCAAAACGCTGGCGCTCGGCACCGAGGTGCATGCCGCCATGGTGGCGCGCGGCTATCGCGGCGAGGTACGCCTGCTCGACGATTTCCGCACCCGTCCGGCCGATTGGGCTTTCCTTCTGGCCGCGCTCGGCATCGCCGCCACCATCATCGGAGCACGCCTGTGAGCGGAACCGCCTTCGACTTTCAGGATGTGACCTATGCCTACCGGTCGCAGCGCGCGCTCGACGGCGTCAGCTTTTCGGTTCAGCTCGGCGAGCGGGTGGCGCTCTTGGGCGCCAACGGCTCGGGCAAGTCGACGCTCTTGCGCATGATGGATGCGCTGTGCTTTGCCGGCGGCGGCACTGCCACGGCGCTCGGCGCGCCGCTCAGCGAGAAAGCCTTCGAGGACGAGGTGGCCAACTTCGCCTTCCGCCGCCGCGTCGGCCTGGTGTTCCAGAATCCGGATGTCCAGCTGTTCAACCCGACGGTGCTCGACGAGCTGGCCTTCGGCCCGCTGCAACTCGGCTGGGCAACCCAGAGGGTGAAGGACGCCATCGAAGCGACGCTCCACCGCTTCGGCATCGCCCACCTCAAGGATCGGCCACCGCATCGCCTGTCCGGCGGCGAGAAGAAGCGCGTCGCCATCGCCTCGGTGATCATCACCGAGCCCGACGTGCTGCTGCTCGACGAACCGACGGCGGCGCTCGACCCCAAAAGCCGCGCCGACCTCGTCGCCTTCCTGGCCCACGGCCTCGGCGACGGCCGAACGGTGATCGCCGCCACCCACGACCTCGACATCATCGACGACATCTCCGACCGCGCCATCGTGCTCTCTGAGGGCAAGGTCGCCGCCGACGCCCCCACCCTCGACATCCTGCACGACATCGACCTCTTGAGGCGCACTCACCTGGTGTTCGAGCACCACCACAGGCACGGGGATGGGCATGAGCATGACCATCCGCACGGCGTGCACGGGCATATCCACCAGGGGCCGGAGGGGTAAAGCGGAGTTGGGGTGCGATATCAGCCGCACGGTCGAATCTGTGCGAAATGCTTGATAGGCTGACCTATCGCATTGAAATCTGTTGTCGTGGCAACTTTTGAGAGTGCATGATGCGGTGCGCTCTCGTTTTTCAATAACGGAGTCGCTGAGAGTTGCGGTGATTGAGCCCGATGATGTCGATGGTATTACCCACGCTGGACTATTACGGGATTCCAATACGACTCGCATTATTGTGCGTTTATCTCGTCATTGTCTTTATGTTCCATCTGTATTGCTCTTCGCTCGTTGATGACACGATCAGAAAATATCCGGGCGATTTCACAAACTACGGAAATTGGTCGCTCCCAAAGAAGGCACACTGTCTGCCGGAACCTGTTCGGCGCAGACACTTGCGGATCACAATAATCTATCTTGGGGGATGGGTAGTATTCGCAGCGCTCTTTGCAGCTATGGATAATCTGGCGGTTCAGTTCGCCTGGTGAAGTGTTAGCTAGAGGCGCCATCCGAGGCCCACCTGAAATTGACGCGACCTCAGAAGGCCGCGTCGAGATGGTGGCGTTTGCAAGAATAACAGCGCGATATAAACGGGAGCCAGATCGGCACGCGCCGCACTATCCAGCTGTTTTCATTATATAAGGTTGTCTTCCTCTGCAAAGGCAGAGGATCTCAAGACGAGAAGGCGCTGAGGGTCGTATCGGGCTCCCTTTGTCTATTGGACCCCATATCTGCCGCTCGCCCCTTCCTGCCCGAGATCCTCTGCCTGCGCAGAGGAAGACAGCCTCATGGGAAGGAACCATCGCTCCCCCTCAGCCACCCATCCACATCCGCTGCCTTCGGCAATCCGCCGGCATGCACCACCTTGCCGTCGATCACCACGCCGGGCGTGGCGGCGATGCCGTAGCTGGCGATGGCGGCGTAGTCGGTGACCTTTTCGAGGCTGATGGCCACGCCGAGCTTATCAGCCTCCGCCTTCAGCAGCTCGGCGGTTTTCTGGCAGGTGGGGCAACCGGAGCCGAGCACTTTGATATCCTTCATGATCTTCCCTTTCAGGCGGTGAGTTTCTGGAACAATGGGATCAGCCGATCGCGGTAGGCGGCAAGGAACACCGGCTCCTCGGCGGCGAGCGGTTTCACCGGCACCAGGTCCATCACGTCGCCGGCGACAAGGCCCGATCCGAACAGGGTGGAGACGGCGCCGCCGACCATGGCGGTGATCGCCGCGCGAGCGGCCGCCTTCGTCAGGCCGAACTCCATGGCCAGGCGCTCCAGTTCGTGGAGCTGGAACCACAGATAGGTCGGTCCCATGGCGGAGATCAGCGCGTAGGCCTCGATGGTTTCTTCCTCGACCACCGGGCACTGGCCGAGCGGCGCCATCAGCTCAAGCAGCGCCTGCCGCTCGGCCTCCGGCAGGCCGGCGGCAAAGGCGATCGGGTTGTAGCCCTCCCCGACGATGCTGGGCGCGTTGGGGTTCTGCCGGGCAAGTCGCGAGAAGCCGCCGAGCAGGCCGGCAAGGCCCGAGAATTTCACCTTGGGCGCCAGCGACAGCACGACTGCCTGCGGTTTCAGGTGGGCTTTGATGGCCGGCAGCACCTCAGCCAGCAGTGGCGGATGCAGGCCGACGATGACCAGATCGGCGGCCGCGGCCTCCACGAGGCTGCCGGCCTTGAGCCCAGGCGAGATCTCCGTGAGCCGCGCCGCCCGGTCGGCGGCGGTGTCGTGGATCACCACCGCCTCCGGCAGCGCGCCGGCCTTTTTCCAGCCTTCCAGCATGATGCGGGCGACGCGTCCGGCACCGATGAATCCGATGGTTTTCATGATCGTGCCTTTCAGACAAAGAGAAGGTTGAACAGATAGCCGACGGCGAGGATGCCGAGGCCGACGATGCCAACGAACACGGCGATCAGCTTCACGGTGAGCACCTTCTTCAGGATGATCATTTCCGGCAGCGACAGGGCGATCACCGCCATCATGAAGGCCAGCACCGTGCCGAGCGCCGCGCCCTTGTCGATCAGCGCCTCGATGATCGGCAGGATGGTGGAGGCGCCGGCATACATGGGAATGCCGATCACCACGGCGGCCGGCACCGACCACCAGGCATCCTTGCCCATGATGGAAATGAGCAGCGCGGTGGGGACGTAGCCATGGATCAGCGCGCCGACGCCGATGCCGAGCGCCACCCACAGCCACACCTTGGAAACGATCTCCTTTACCGACGACCAGCCGGCTTCGATCCGGTCGGCCAGCGTCAGCCTGCGGTCGGGCAGCGCCGTGACGCCCATGCGCACGTCGCGCACCCAAGGCTGCAGCCATCCCTCCAGACGCAGCTCGCCGAGGATCAGGCCGGCGACAATGGCGATCGAAAGGCCGAAGGCGAGATAGGTGACGGCCACCTGCCAGCCGACCAGCGCGAACAACAGGCCCAGCGCCACCTCGTTGACCATCGGCGCGGCGATCAGGAAGGAGAAGGTGACGCCGAGCGGCACGCCGGCCGACACGAAGCCGAGGAACAGCGGCACCGCCGAGCAGGAGCAGAAGGGCGTGGCAACGCCCAGCGTGGCGGCGGCGACGTTACCAATGCCGAGGCGCTTGCCGGCCAAGAGGCGGCGGGTGGTCTCCACCGAGAAATAGCTGCGGAAAAAGCCGGTGGCGAACACGATGGCCACCAGGAGCATCATCACCTTGGGCAGGTCGTAGAGCACGAAGGCCAGGGCGTCGCCGAGCGGGCTTTGCCGGTCAACCGGCAAATGGGCGACGGTGGCTTCCGCCAACGGCTCCAGCCAGGGATAGACGGCGACCCAGGCGATGGCGCCGATCACCGTGGCAATCAGCCAGCGGCCCGACCCCGGGGAGGCGCTGGAGGGCAGCGGCTTGGCGTCGCCACAGCCGCAGGCCGGTTTCTCCACCACCTCGCCGCAGCAGGGCGCGGGCGCTGCGACAGCGGGTGTGGCAGCCTGTTCAGAACAACATGTGCTCATGGCGAGCGTCCTTCGTGTCTGCATTCGATAAATCGACGAATATCGAAATAATGGGATTTGGGATATCCGCATCTTGCCTGATATCGACATTTCGGCTAGCGTCGAACTATGGAAAAAACCCAAGCCCTCGATGCCCTGTCGGCCCTGGCGCAGCAGACGCGCCTCGACGTGTTCCAGCTGCTCATCCGCAACGAGCCGGAAGGGCTGGCGGCCGGCGACATCGCCGATGCGCTCGGCGTGCCGCAGAACACGCTCTCCACCCATCTCGCCATCCTGGTGCGCGCCGGCCTTGCCACATCGGAACGGCGCAGCCGCTCGATCATCTACCGCGCCCTGGTGCCGACGGTGCGAGGCCTCGTCCGCTACCTAGTCGACGATTGCTGTGCCGGCCACCCTGAGCTCGGCCGCCGCTTCGACTATGGCGACGGCGTCTGTTCCCCGGGCGCCCCCGGCGCCTGCAACTCCAACGACCGTGAAAGCGAACCGAAATGACCTCGGTCGCCGCCTCGATTGCGGCGACGACACATGCATCACGCTAATCTAGTCTTTTGTTATCGCATTGTTTTTCCGGAAAGCCGGATCCGCTTTTCCGCACACAGCTCTAGGGGAACGCTGCCATGCCCGACCGCATCTACAACGTCCTGTTCCTGTGCACCGGCAATTCCGCCCGCTCCATCATCGCCGAGACCATCCTCAACCACGATGGCGCCGGCCGCTTCCGCGCCTTCTCGGCCGGCAGCCGCCCGGCCGGACAGGTCAACCCGCTGGCCATCGAGGTGCTGGCGGAAGAGGGATTCTCCACCGACGGCCTGCGCTCCAAGAGCTGGGACGAGTTCGCCGTGCCGGGCGCGCCGGAAATGGATTTCGTATTCACCGTCTGCGACAACGCCGCCGGCGAAACCTGCCCGGTGTGGCCGGGCCATCCGATGACCGCCCACTGGGGCATCGAAGACCCGGCGCGCGTCGTCGGCACGCCTTTCCAGCAGAAGGCAGCCTTCATCACCGCCTCCCGCTATCTCAAGAACCGCATAACCGCCTTCCTGTCGTTGCCGCTTGCCACCATCGACCGCATGGCTCTTACCAGCCATTTGCGCGACATCGGTCGTCTCGACGGCGCCACGGCGAAGGCAGGAGAGACCAAATGACTTCGGTTGCCAGCCGGCTCAGCTTCCTCGACCGCTACCTCACGCTCTGGATCTTCGCGGCGATGGCCGTGGGCATCGCCATCGGCTACGCCTTCCCGGCCGTCGAGGGTGTCATCAACTGGGGCACGGTGGGCACCACCAACATACCGATCGCCGCCGGCCTGATCCTGATGATGTATCCGCCGTTCGCCAAGGTGCGCTACGAGGACCTGCCGCGCGTCTTCGCCGACGGCAAGGTGCTGGCGCTATCGCTGGTGCAGAACTGGCTGATCGGCCCGGTGCTGATGTTCGCGCTCGCCATCATCTTCCTGCCCGACAAGCCGGAATACATGGTGGGCCTGATCCTGATCGGCCTCGCGCGCTGCATCGCCATGGTCGTCGTCTGGAACGAGCTGGCCAAGGGCTCAACCGAATACGCTGCCGGCCTCGTCGCCTTCAACTCGATCTTCCAGGTGCTGTTCTACTCGGTGTTCGCCTGGTTCTTCGTCACCGTGCTGCCGCCGGTGTTCGGACTGACCGGCTCGGAGGTCGACATCTCCATCGGCGAGATCGCCAAGAGCGTGTTCATCTACCTCGGCATCCCCGCCATCGCCGGCGTGCTGACGCGGGTGATCATGCTGCGCTTCGTCTCCAAGGAGTGGTACCACGGCCACTTCGTGCCGAAGATCGGGCCGATCACCCTCATCGCGCTGCTGTTCACCATCGTCATCATGTTCTCGCTGAAGGGCGAGCTGATCCTGACCATCCCCGGCGACGTGGTGCGCATCGCCATTCCCTTGCTGATCTACTTCGTTGTGATGTTCGCGCTGAGCTTCGTGCTGTCGCTTCGGGCCGGCACCGATTATGCGCGCTGCACCACGCTGTGCTTCACGGCCGCCAGCAACAACTTCGAGCTCGCCATCGCCGTGGCGGTGGCCGTCTACGGCATTAACTCCGGCGCGGCCTTCGCCGCCGTCATCGGCCCGCTGGTCGAGGTTCCCGTGATGATCGGCCTGGTCAACGTGGCGCTGTGGACCAGGGGACGCTATTTCCCGGCCGAGAAGGCCGCGTGAAACGCTACTGGGGCGGTCATCTGGCTTCGAGTTCCGCGCTTCCGGTGCTCACGGACCCTTAAGTCCGCTCCGGTTCTCGAACTCATCGCCACCTGCCGCACCCCAGCGAGTTTCAGATCAGGCTCTCAGGAGGGCTATCATGGACGTCGTGATCTACCACAACCCCGGCTGCGGCACCTCGCGCAACACACTGGCGCTGATCCGCCACGCCGGCATCGAGCCGCATGTGATCGACTACCAGAAGTGCCCGCCGAGCAAGGCGTTGCTGGCGCAACTGATCGGCCGCATGGGCATGGCGGTGCGCGACGTGCTCCGCGTGAAGGGTACGCCCTATGAAGCGCTGGGCCTCGGCGACCCCAAGCTCACCGACGACCAGCTTCTCGACGCCATGATGGCCCACCCCATCCTGATCAATCGACCAATCGTGGTGAGCGAGCGCGGTGTTGCGCTCTGCCGCCCCTCCGACATGGTGCTGGACCTGCTGCCCGAGCTGCCGCTGGCCGATTTCGTCAAGGACGACGGCGAGATCTGCCTGAGGGATTCCGAAGCAGCCGATCGCGATGCCGGCATGGTGGCGGCGCTTCAGGCGGAGGGATTGCCCACCGACGACCTCACCGATCCCGGCCGGCGCTTCTTCGTCTATCGCACGCTCTCCGGCGAGATCGTCGGCTACGCCGGCCACGAACTCTACGGCCCCGACGCCTTCCTGCGCTCACTGGTGGTTCTGCCAGCGGCCCGCGGCAAAGGCATCGGCAAGGCCATCATCGCCCGCCTCACCCGCCGCGCCTTCGACGAGGGTGCAAGGACGGCTTGGCTGATGACCACCGGCGCGGCGGATTTCTTCGAGGGGATCGGCTTCAAGCGCGTGGAACGGGCGGACGCGCCCAAAACGATCCTCAATACGCGCCAAGCCCAAGGCCTGTGCCCCGCCTCGGCAGTGGTGCTGAAACGAGCGATCCGGCTGTAGGGAGACCTATATCGACCGCTAGCCTCTTTCTGCCTGAGGTCCCTGCCTTCGCAGGGATGACAGCCTGATAGAAACGACGCACGCGGCTAGGTGTTTGTTCCTAAATATAAATCTGTCATCCTTGCGAAAGCGAGGACCTCAGGCAGGATGGGGCGAGGCGCTGATATAGGGTTCGCTTCACGACATGATCGTCTCGAAGAGATCTTCCCACTCCGGGTTCATCTCTTCGATCAGCTGGATCTTCCACTCGCGCTTCCAGTGCTTCAGCTGCTTTTCGCGCTCGATCGCTTCGGTGATGTCGCCGTTGTCCTCGTACCAGACCAGCCGCGTGCAATTGTAGCTGTCGGTGAAGCCGCGATAGACGTGATTGCGATGATCTGAGATCCGTCCCTCCAGATCGGAGGTGACGCCGACGTAGAGCACGCCGTGCGGCTTGTTGGTGACGATGTAGACCCAGCCCGGATTCATGGGGAGAGCTTTGCGGAAATCCGGGGGATATGCAACCGTGGGGAGATTGATATCAGCCGCTCGCTCTACCTTCCCGAGGTCCTCGCTTTCGCAAGGATGACAGATTTATATATAGGAACAAGCTTCTAGCCTCTTGCGAGCCCCCCCGACGGTGCCATGGGAACCTACGCGGAAGATGACACCTTATATGGAGACGCACTCCGCTATCCGACTGTTCCCTATATATAAATTGTCATCCTTGCGAAAGCGAGGACCTCAGGCAGGATGGGGCGAGCGGCCAATATAGGGCTCCCCTCACGGCACGATCATCTCGAAGAGGTCTTCCCACTCGGGGTTCATCTCTTCGCTCCGTTGGTTCGCCGCCACCTCACGCCCCCTCCAGCAGCTTCACCCTGATGCCGGTGATCGGTTCGAAATAGGTTTTGACGAAGCCGCCGCGGTTGTCGCACCAGGCGGTCTTGCCGTGGAAGGAGCCGGTGGCGTCCCAGCTGTCGAGGGGGCAGCCGCCGTGGCAGAGGCTCCAGGTGTCGCAGTCGCGGCAGGCGCCGGCACGCAGCGCTTCGCCGCGGCGGCGCAGTTCGGCGCGGCGCGGGTCGGCGAACACCTCGGCAAAGCTCCGGTCATGGATCGAGCCGTAGTCGAGCAGGCCCCAGTCGCCCGACCGGCCGCAATGGGTCATGGCGCCATCCGGGCCGATGCCGATGTGGGTGTCGGCGCATTGGCCGGCGTCGGTGCAGTAGAACTGGCGGCGACCGCCCGAGAGGATGGTTTCGGTCAGCGAGTGGAAGGGCTCGACGCGCGGATAGCGCTGGCGGTTCGCCCACCAGACCGGGAACATGGCACCAAGGAAGGCCGAGAATTCCTTGTCGTCGATGGCAAGATGCGGCTGCTTTCCCTTGTCGAGCAGGATGGGATTGAACATGACGCCGCCCTGCGGCGCGAGGTTGGTGAGGAAATGGAAGAGGTCGAGCGGCCGGTCGAGCGACAGCCGCGTGACGACGCAAATCACCCCCCAGTCGAAGCCCGCCCGTTCGAGGCGGGCGCTGCCGGCGAGGAAGGCCGCGTCATAGGCGCGGGAATTCTGGCCCCGCAGGAGGCGAACGCCGGCCACCGGATCGTAGCTGGTGCCGAGGCTGGTGATGCCGAGAGCGCGGAACACCTCGGTGAATTCGTCGGAAAACAGCGTCAGGTTGGTCTGCACCGTGTGGCAGACGCGGCGCCCGGTGGCAGCGCACAGCTGGCGCTGGGCGGCGAGGACGCGCCGATAGAAGGGCTCGCCGATCAGCAGCGGTTCGCCGCCGTGCCAGACGATGCGGATGGTCTCCTGCGGCCGCGCCGTCAGGAACTCGTCGATGCGCTTAAACAGCATCTCCAGCGTGTCCTGCGCCATGATCTTGGTCTTGAGCCAACCCTTGCGGTCGACCTCGCAATAGACGCAGGCGGCGTTGCAGGCCTCCGACGGCTTGACGATCAGCGTCACCATGGGCGTGCCTCCGGCCTGAGCCAGCGCTGCTCGAGGACGCCGGCCATCTCGGTGAAGAAGCCGGCGCAGCCCTCGGCCATCCCGGCACCCTTGGCATCGCCCTCGGCATAGCGGCCACGGCAGAGGCGGAAGCCGGGGCAGCGGGCGCAAGGGTGATCGTCGAGGAACAGCTGCCGCCACGCCTCGCTGCGCGCCTGCTGCGCCTCGGCCAGCGCCGGGCTGCCGAGCATGGCGAGATCGCCGACGAACTCCTCATTCAGGAGATCGCGGCGCGACAGGGCAATCCGACCGTCGGCGGAAAGATGCAGGAAGCGGAGGGGATCGTCGAATAGCGCCGACGACCAGTCAGTGGTGCGGGCGTCGGTGCGGCTGTGGTCGGCGATGGTCTGGAACGGCTCGATCGGCGCGTGGGCGACGAGCTCGAGTAGGGCGTAGGTCATGAGATCGCCGAGCGCGTCCCAGTCGGGCATGCCATCGAGCCCCAGGCGGGTGCGGATGCCGAGCGAGGCCAGCGTGCGCGCATCGCGGAGACCGGTGCCGCCGATCGGCAGGCAGACGGTGATGCCGAGCGACCGGACCTCGTCGAGACGGCCGGCGAGATCGGCAAAGCGGCCGGCCGAGGGCACCATCAGGTCGACCGGCAGGCCCCGCCAGGCGTGGTTGGGCTTCACGGCCGCCAGCGGTTCGTCGGCCTCGACCAGCAGGCGGAACAGGCCGTTCTGCCGCCGCACCGCCTCCACCGTGGCGGCGACATCGGCTGATGGCGCGACCCTGAGGCCGAGCGACTGACCGGCCAGCCGATCGAGCAGCGATGGATCGTCGGGGCAGATCAGCACCGGCTTGGTCATGATGCCGCCTCCGCCATGAGCGTGATCTGGCAGCTGGCGCCGCCGGCGCAGACGCCGCGCGAGCGGGATTCACAGCTGGCGCAATCGTCGAAGATGCCGGGCCGCCCGGCGCGGATGCGGGTGTGTTCGGCGGCGAAATGCGCCGTCACCTCCTGTAGCGAGTTGAAGGCGAACAGCGAGGCGCGGCCGTGGGTTGCCAGCGGGAAGCAGGAATAGACCTGCATGTCCGGCGTGATATCGATGGCCGGCCGGCAGATGAAACTGGGCCGGCCGCCGAGCCGCACCAGCCAACCGAGGTCGGCGTCGGAGAATCGGCAGAGCGGGAAGCCGCAATCGAGGCTGGGTGCGACGGCGAGCCGCTCGAAATCAGCCTTGAAGCCGGCGAGCCGGGCAATCGCCGGGCCGATCCGGTCGACCGGCAGGAAGGCGTTGGCGCCGTCAGCCGTCGGGTGGGCGATGCCGAGGCGCAGCGTGCGCTTGAGGTCGTGGCGGGCGATCAGATCGAAGGCGAAGCCCAGCGAGAAATCGTCGCGGTAGATGTTGAAGCCCAGCATCGACCAGCGGCCAGCGATGGCCAAGAAGCGGCCGAGGCGCTCATCGGCTCCGTCCGTATCAGGCGTTTCAATGGGATCGTTGACGTTGCAGACATAGGTCAGCCGGTTGACCGGGGCCTCGCCGAGATATTTCTCCACCTCGCCGAGCCGGGCGTCGGAGAGAATGCCGCTGGTGAACACCGTCACCTCGAAGGCGCGGGCGAGGAAATAGAGGACGATGTCGGCGAACTCGGGATGCAGCGTCGGCTCGCCACCGATCAGCGACACGCGGCGATGGCCGGAGTGCTGCAGGAAATCAGCGAGATAGACGACGTTTTCCCAAGCCAGGAATTCGCCGGCGGCCGAGCGCGCCATCTCCCGCCCAGCAAAGCAATAGGGGCACTGCCGGACGCATTTGTCGGTCAGAAGGATGTTGACCATGAGGTGCCACTACCACGGACGCAAACCTGCGGCGTCCATCAGCCGCCGCTTTCGATATAGTCGCCGCTGACGCCGTAGCCGTTGTTGGCCACGTAGTCGCCGCTGACGCCATAGCCGCTATTGGCCACGTAATCGCCACTGACGCCGTAGCCGCTGCTCGCTACATAGTCGCCGCTGACGCCGTAGCCGCCGGAATTGCCATAGTTGGAATAGCTGTTGGCATAGCTGTCGCCATAGTTGGCGTAGCTGTCGCCGTAGCCGGAACCATCGGTCTGGCAGCCGGCAATGGTCAGCGTGAGACCGGCGACGCCGATGCCGGCCGAGGCGATCCGCTTCAAGGCGTCGCGCCGCGTCGGTTGATCGCCAACACCCGAGGGAAAAGTATCCGCAGCCATATGAAGCGTCCTTCGTCTGCGGCAGATGGCCGGCCCGAAGTCCAAGACCAGTTGACGGGATGATTATAGGTATATGTTTGACTTTGAAAAGAAAAACTTGGTTCCGGGATAAGTGAAAACCATCAGTTCTCGACTAAAGTCGTCGTCGCGTCGCACCTTTTGAGGAGATGAGACCATCCTTTTCGGCGGAGCATTGAGTTGACCGGAAAAAGCGGAGAAACTTTCCGTTCCGAGTCGACAAGGGAATTGTGCGATGGCGCAGACAGATGAGGCTTTTCGTGGCGCCGGGCGCGCCTCCGTCGTCACCGGCAGCCGGATCACCTTGCAGATCCCCGACTCCATCCTGCGCATGGTGGCCAAGCCCGTGCCCGAGGCGATGTTCGGCTCGGAAACGCTCACCCGCCTCGTCGAGGAAATGTGGATGTGCATGATCGAGGCGGGCGGCGTCGGCATCGCGGCGCCGCAGGTCGGCATATCCTGGCGGCTGTTCATCGGCTCGGCGAACGGCATTCTGCCGTCGACGGTGTTCGTCAATCCGGAGGTGGAGTTCTTCGGCAGCCCCACCGTGCTCGGCGAGGAAGGCTGCCTCAGCATTCCCGGCTGGCGGTCGAACAAGGTGCCGCGCTACCCCAAGGTGACCGTGCGCTACCGCGACATGACCGGCGAAACGCGGCTCGAGACTCACGAGGGCCTTGCCGCCCGCATCATCCAGCACGAATTCGACCACCTCAACGGCCGCCTGTTCCTCGACCTCGACGAGACGCCCGACGCCGACAACGCGCTGAGGCGGCGGGTGGAGCGGGCGATGACCGAGATGGAAGAGAGGCTGAACGCCGAAGACTAGATCTGGCGCGCGAACCGCTGTTTGGCGGCCTCGGTGGCCGGCATGTAGAGCGACACCGCCGTGCCCTCCGGATCGCGGAACTGGAAGGTTGTGTTGCCCCAGGGCATGGTCTTCATCTCGTGGACCAGCGGCACCTTGTCTTTCAGGCGGGCATAGTCGGCATCGATGTCGACCACCTGGAACTCCAGGATGGCGGTGCGATTGTGCCCCGGTTCGGCGGCGCCCGGCTGCCACAGGGCGACGGTCTCGGCGGCGCCGATGGCCAGCGTGCCTGAGGACGTGACGATCTCGGCGAACACCGGCGCCAGCCAGTCGGCGGTGAGGCCGGTCACCATCTCGTAGAAGGCAACCATGGCCTTGATGTCCTGGGCGATCAGACGCGTGGAGGCGAATTTCATCAGTGTCTCCTGGGCTCGGCGGGGACTGTCCGCTTGCTTTAATAATACGATACGGTATCGTAGCGTAACTGTCGAGAGCATTTGACAATCATGCGCAACAAGACATCCCCCGACCTCTCCGCTGCCCCTTCCATCACCCCGGGCGATGCCGGACAACCGGCTGATATCATGGATGAAAGGGTGCGCCGCTCCAGAGCGGCGGTGCTGACCGCCACGGCCGAGCTGTTGTTCGAGCGCGGCTATTCCGGCGTCAGCGTCGACGAGATTTCCCGGCGCTCGGGCGTGGCGAAGACCACCATCTACCGCCACTGGCCGGCCCGCACCGACCTGTTGCGCGACGCCTGCGCCAACATAGGCACGCCGCAGACGACGCCCGACCTCGGCAGCCTCAGGGCGGATATCGCCGCGCTGATGGCCGCGCTCGGCGAGGCGCTGACGACGGCGCGCTGGACCTCCGTCCTGCCGTCGATCATCGACGCTGGCGAGCGCGCCCCCGAGATGGCCGACATGTATCGTCGCCTGCAGCAGGGCTATTCGGCGCCGTTCGAGACGGTGATCCGGCGCGGCATCGCGAGGGGCGAGCTGCCTGCGGACACCGACGTCGCCGCCCTGGTGGCCGCCCTGATCGGCCCCCTGTTCTACCGCCGCTGGTTCTCCCGCGAGCCGCTGACGGAGGGATTCGTGAGGGAGATCATCCGGTTGGCGGTGGGATAAAGGGCTGCACTGGGGAGCGTGATATCAACCGCCCGCCCTATCCTGTCCGAGATCCTCGGCCTACGCCGAGGAAGACAGTTTAACGGGGAGGGGAAATGGCTGGACGCGGGCTGAGCGTTGGAGGCGGCGCGATAGCGGTAGAACAGGGGATGAGCCGCAGCCTGACCTATTGCCATAAAAATCAAAACTGTCTTCCTCGGCGAAAGCCGAGGATCTCAGGACGATATGGTGCCGAGGCACGTATCAGACGCCCTCACCTGCTCAGTCGGCCCCTCCCCCTTAACCACTGGGAACGGTACCCGATCTGATTGAATTCACGGACTATGCAAACCTGGATTTGTCTGCTCCATAGGAAACTGATGAAGGGAAGCGGCGGATAGGGCCGCCGTAGGGACTAAATTCGGGGGAAATTTCTTGGCCAAACTCGGTTTCACCGGCTTTGCGCTGGCCGGCTGTCTTGCCCTGACATCGTGCAATACGACGGGCGGAAGCCATCTTCCGTCCGCCTTCGATTATCCGGAAGCCAACGCTTTCGTGGATTGCGCCGTCGCTCACGCGAAAAAGCGGGCTCTAGACAAGGGGCAGCGGCTGAGAACCAGTGACCTCAGCGAGCTGTCAGTAGATGCTTCTGAAGACTGCAATTCGGTCGAGGTGGCGTTCATTACCCACGCCAAAGCGAATGGCATATCCGATAGCAAGCTGGCCGACTTTATGTTGGAACTTCGGGGCAAGGCCTGGGACCGCGCCTGGGGCGAAGTTGCTCCGATCCGCCTGGCGCAGCTCAAGGCCGAGGGCAAGATCCGCTGACGCGAACGGGCAGCTGCCGAGAAAGGTGGCGGATATCATGGGGAACAAATTCGGGGAAAATTCCGTGGCTAAACTCGGTTTCGCCGGCTTTGCGCTCGCGGGCTGTCTCGCTCTCACATCGTGCGTTACATCGCCCAGAATCCAGATGGCTTCCGCCTTCAAATATCCGGAAGCTCAAACCTACTTAGATTGTGCCGTTGAACACGCGCGAAAGCGGGCTTTTGACGACCCGAAGTGGTTCAAGACCGACGACATTCATGTTCCGATCCATGCCGGCGAAAGCGACTGCGAGGCGGAAGAATTGCTGCTCCAGATGCGCGCCAGGGCGGATGGCGTACCCGCTTTCAAGTTCGATGATTTTGAATGGAAACTTCGAACCAAGATCTGGGACCGCGCCGGGGACGAGATCATCCGTGTCCGCGAGGAACGGCTCAAGGCCATGGGCGTGCCCCGCTGAGGCGGGCGCTGCCACGACGAACCAACGGGAGGAGTAAGGTGGGTATTCGATTTCGCAAGTGTTTGCTTGTTGCAGCAACGGTTGGCCTCATGGCCGCGCCGTCGATGGCCAATGCCGAAACCATGGAAAAGCTGGTTCAGGACGGCTTCAAGGTCAGCAAGATCACCAACGGCAAGTCGGGGCAACTCGGGTGGAACGTCACCAAGGGCGATCAGACGTATTTCTGCACGATCAAGACTGCCTCGGCTGTACAAGTTCAGCTCTTCGGGCCGAGCCATCGAGATAGACCGGGAGGCCTTCGATTCCTACATCGGCGGCTCGGACCCCAATATTCCCACATGGAAGGACCTTCAGGCCGGCAAGGTGAAGCCGGGCGACGTCGGGCCCTGCCTGCCGACGAAGTAAGTGGCCGGCATATGATCCGGACGGGACTTCGGGCCTGGAGACCCATATCGACCGCTCGCTCCATCCTGCCTGAGGTCCCGCGCCTAAAGCGCAGGATGACAGCTTGATGGTGACGCTACGCGGCCAGGTCTTTGTTTCATAAATATAAACCTGTCATCCTGGCGGAGGCCAGGACCTCAGGACGAGAGGGTCCTGAGGGATGTATCAGGCACCCCAGATACTTCACAGGCAAAAGCCCGCTCGCGGTATCGCGGGCGGGCTCGATTTCACCGAAGAAGCGCAAGCCTCACTTCGCCGAAACGATCTCGTAGGTGACGTTGTCGCCATGCTGGTGGGTGTAGAACACGCGCCAGCCGTCCTTGAACGGCGTCGGCACCTTGGTACCAACAAGGCCTTCGACCGACGCGTCGCCATCCGACACATGCAGACCGGTGATCTCGTTGTCGCCGTCGTTCTGGAAGCCGTTGCCGTCGGTCGAGCCGATTTCACCGTCCTTGACGGCGGCGGCGTCGCGGCCCTGGCCAAGGAAGCGGACGAGCGCGTCGGCGCCGACCTTGCCGTAGTCGGCGGTAAGGTCGATCACATAGGCGCTGTCGAGGGCGTTGCGCTGGCCGTGCAGCTTGTCGCCGGCATCTTCCACCACGCCGAGGCTGTCGGCGGTGAGGAAGGCCATGTTGTCGAAGCCGCTGTGGGTGACATTGCCGCGCACCACCATCGTGAGCGTGCCCTCATCGGCCGACGGGCTGTCCTGCGCCAGCTTGAACATGGCGCCGAAGCCGCCGAATTCCTCGCCCGCCTCGGTCTTGGCGTTGGTGTCGCCGGTCTCGGTGAAGAAGTATTCCTTGAAGCCGGAGCCCGGACGGAACTGGGCATTCTCCGGCCGCTTGAACGGCGTGCCGCCGGCGGCCTTGGCGGCTTCGTTGGCGTCGAAGGTGTCGGCCGGCGAGGTGCCGGTGTTCTGGGCGGTGTCGTGCACCGTCACCCACTTGGTCTTGAATGAGTTGCCATAGGTGTGCAGCGCCTTCATGCCGTCCGACAGGATGTCGGCGTCATTCTGGCCCTTGTGGAAGACCATCGGCTGGCCGTCCGTGCCGATCACCTGCAGCACCTCTAGCTTGCCGCCCTTGCTGAGGTCGGCCTTGTCAGTGGGAATGAGGCGGTAGATGAAGGAATTCGGCTGCTTGGCGTTCTTGGTCTTGTCGCCACCCTTGCCACCGTTGTCCTCGACCAGCCAGACCGAGCCGTCGGAGGCAAGCTGCACGCCTTCATAGGAGGCGCGGCCGGTGACGGTGGAGATGTCGCGCACCGTCGATGGGAAGTCAGTGGTCGCCGACCAGACGCCGCCCTCTGTGCCTTCCTCGGAGGTGAGCAGGAGGACGCGGGCGAACGGATCCCAGGTGGAGCCGTCGATCATCGGCAGGCCGCGGCCGTCCACCGTCTTGGACTGCATCAGCGTGACGCGATGGGCGTCGTCGGCGTCGAGGTTGATGCGGGTGAGGCCGCCGTAAACGGCGCTATCGGTGCCGACCGGGGCGTTTTCATGCCCCTGGAACAGGAAATGGCTGCCGTAATTGTAGGCGGCGTCCGGCCCCTTCTGTCCGTCGAGCACCAGATAGGTGTTCTTGTCGGGCTCGGTCTTGGTGGCCTCGACGTTGTGACCCTTGGCCTGGACGTCGCCGGCGGCGGGCGCCATCGGGCCGTCGCTGCCGTAGCCGTAATGGGAAAGGTGGTCGGAGGGGTTTTCCAGCTTCATGTCGCCCTTGGCGGCGATCACTTCCTTGATCTCCGGCGAAAGGATGTCCTCGGCGGTCTTGCCGTCCTCACGCGGGTTGGCGGACACGGACGTCCACGCCAGATCGCCGGCGAAGGCGGGGAGAGACGCAAGGGCGAGCGCCGTTGAGGCGAAAAGGACATGACGGTTCATTGGGGTGTCTCCGAGGGTGGGAGACAACCGCAATAAACCCATCGCATAACGCCTGCGTGACACTACGTACATCATTGTCCGGCGGCCATCTTGCATACCACCTCAGGTCCCGCTGGCCTTACCGCAGACGGATCGATGGGTCGCGCCGCCCGATGCTGGAGGGCACTGCCTGCGCGCGTTTTGACGACATCGCGCCCTTGAGCGCAAGTAGTTTCGCCGACTGGTACAATTACGACTACAGCCCGACAAATGGAACGTCATGCGGCGCACCGATTCGGCTCGCCGGACAGCAGATAAGGGCTTCGATGATGAGACTTTCGTGGCGCCTCTGTACATTCGCCATAGCGCTGGTTTTCGGGATCAGCGGTGTCATGGCACAGCAAATCAAGCCGGTGGGCAAGATCATCGGTCGCGACGGCCAAGGCTATGCCATCCGTCAGGTTCATGCCAACGGCATTGATATCGGCTACAAACTCGTCGGTTCGGGCACGCCTCTGGTGATGATCATGGGGTTGGGCGGCACCGCCGAGGACTGGCCCAAGCAGATCGTCGCCGCTCTGGCAAAGAAATACCAGCTCATCTTGCTGGATAATCGCGGCATGGGGCATACGACTGCCAACGATACGACGTTTACCTACAAGCTGTTCGCAGACGACGTCATCGGTTTGCTGGACGCCCTCGGGGTCAAGAAGACGGACGTGCTCGGCTATTCCATGGGCAGCACCATCACGCAGGAGCTGTTGCTCACCTATCCGCAGCGGTTCGGCAAGGCAATCATCCACGCGACGTCGACCGATGGCAGCAATGTCGCCGCGGTTTTCAAGAACAGGACCGTCGACAATCCGATCGTTGCTCGCCAGATCGAGGCGACCACGCACTGGAAGACGCCGATGAATCGCATCTCCGGTGTCACCAACCAGGTGATGTTCGTCGTCGGCACCGCGGACACCGTCGTCTACCCCGAAAGCTCGAAAGTGCTGTCGGCGGCGGTCCCCGGCGCGTGGCTGGTTCAGTTCAAGAACGCGACGCATGGCCTGATGTACGAGGCGCCAACGGAGTTCGCGCGCGTCGTGCTGACGTTCCTCGGCACCGACGAGACCGTGAAGGCGACAAAGCCGGCGCCCATGTTGCCAAAGGCCGGCGACGGGAAAACCCCGTAGACGCACAGGCAATGAGGGACGCGGTCGTCTCGTCCGCCATCGCGACCCGACAGGATCGGTCCCGACGAAGATGACGCGCCGTGGCTTTGCGTCATCGCAACAGGCCGATTGCCCTGACACCTTTGGAGAGTGCATGATGCCATGCGCTCTCCTTTGCGATTGTGGCGGGGAGCCCGATATCCGCCCCTCGCCCCATCCTGCCCGAGATCCTCGGCTTACGCCGAGGAAGACAGATTTATATAAGTCGAACAGATGGAAAGGTGGCCGCCCCTCCTTATCCCGCTGCCTTCCTCTGCGTAGGCAGAGGATCTCGGGCAGAATAGAGCAAGTGGCCGATATCGCGCTCCGCCATACCAAGAAGCCCGATACGACCCGCTCACCTTCTCGTCCTGAGGTCCACCTTGAATTCACAAATGAATTCAAGCGGCTTTCGCAAGAATGACAATTTATATAGTGGGAACAGGTGGTTAGCGCGGAGCCCCTGGCGGAGCCGCCACCCCGCGCCCGGCGCGGGATGGGCTCTGTCCTCGTTTGCTCCGCTCACGCCTTGATCGGGCCGGGGGCGCTCACCTGGGTCATCAGCTCGTGCTTCCAGATGCCTTCCACCTCGACGTGGGCGGTGGCGCCGAGCTGTTCGGCCAGGATCAGGTTATGGTCGACATAGGCATAGGTGCCCGGCTGCAGGAAGGTGTAGATCATGGCGCCGGCGCTGCCGCCGCGGATCAGCCAGGTCTCGAGATCGCGCTGCGGCGGGTTGGCGAACTTGCCCTGCTCCCACACCCAGTCGCCATGGCCGCCGATCAGGTGCGGCCGGCAGTCCATCAGCGCGGATGAGTGGATGAACATCACCGTCTCTCCCGTCTTGGCCTTCAGCGCGTTGTCGCCGGTGAGAGAGCCGACCTTGCCATTGAACACCACGTGGCTGGGGATCAGCTTCTTCATCACCTCGACCGTGTCGGCGAAGGCGTCGCCGGCGCTCTCGTAGCTCCTGAAGGCGCCCTTCTCGTCGCGCGGCACGTAGAGGTCGAACTCGCCGAGGGTATAGACGCGATCATAGGCAAGGCGCTTGCCGTCGGCATCCTTGAGGCCATCGCGCGGTAGCACCATCAGCGTGCCGCTCATGCCGGACATCACATGCCAGGCGGTCATGCCGGGAGGCGCGCAGTGGTAGAGGAACACGCCGGCGCGCCTTGCCTGGAAGCGCAGCGTCGCCTGCTCGCCGGGGTTGACCAGCGTCAGCTGCGAGCCGCCCATGGCACCGGTGGCGCCGTGGAAGTCGATGTTGTGCGGCATGGTGTTGGTGTCGGGGTTGACCAGCGTCAGCTCGACATAGTCGCCCTGGTGCACCACCATGGTCGGGCCGGGCATGGAGCCTTCGAAGGTCAGCGCCTGGAAGGTGGTACCCTCGGCGTCGATCACCAGCTTCTTCTCGGCAATGGTCATCCGGAACTCGACGATGACGGGATCGCCCTTGGCCACCTGGTCGTGCGCCATGACGGCGGGCGGTGGCACCAGCTCGCCCTTGACCCGCTTCAGCGTGGCGAACACCTTGGGGTCGGCAACAGTGCCGCCGGTGGGATCGTCCGATTCCGACGCGGCGAGAGCGACGGACGCGGTCGTTGCAAGGGCTGCGGCGCCCAAGAGAGCGGTGCGGCGTGTGAGCATGCTATCCTCCTCTGTGCGCCGAAGCGCCCGGGCACAATAACCCTACTTTGTGCCGCAAGTTTTCACTTTCTCGGAAAAGTAGAGCGTCTTCAGGCAGGCGCCGACCATTGCCGTTCCGCCGGTCAGCGGCTATCCTGCTGTCCTGCCCGGCAATAGGCCCTCCGCGCGCTTCGCGGCTGCGGCGCCGGCGCACTTCCCCCCATCAAGTCCAAATCAGGGATGGCACATGTGTGACCATTTGTTCGTCGTGACCGGCGGCCCCGGCGCCGGCAAAAGCACGTTGATCGAGGCGCTTGCCCGGCGCGGCATCGGGAGCATGCCCGAGGCCGGGCGGGCGATCATCCGCGACCAGGTGGCGATCGGCGGGCCGGCCCTGCCGTGGGGCGACCGCGCGCTCTATGCCGAGCTGATGCTGGGCTGGGAGCTCCGCTCCCATCACGAGGCCGAGGCGATGGCCGGGCCGGTGGTGATGGATCGAGGCCTGCCCGACATCGTCGGCTATCTCCGGCTGATCGATCTGCCGGTTCCCGCCCATATCGAGGCAGCGGCGCGGCGGTTCCGCTACAACCGCACGGTCTTCCTCGCCCCCTACTGGCAAGCGATCTTCGCCCAGGACGCCGAGCGCAAGCAGGACGGGAAGGAAGCCGAGGCGACGGCGCAGATGATGGCCGAAACCTACGCCGCCCTCGGCTATGAGGTGATCGAACTGCCGCGCACGAGCATCGAGGCGCGGGCGGATTTCGTGATGGAGCGCCTCTAGGCCCCGCCTCGCCGGTTTTCCGCAACTAAATCCTGGCAGCCTCTAGCTAGCCACGGGAAAAGCACCTAGACGATGACAGCGCGCACAGGGATATTGCCGCTATCAAGCCATTTGTTTTGAAGGGATTTTCAGCATGAGAAAGCTTCTGTCCATGGTGCTTCTGATCGTCGTCGCCCTGGCCGTCACCTTCGGCTGGCGCTGGTACAGCTACGTCAGCAACACCGACACCCCCTATGACGAAGTGGGTATCGAGCTCAACAGCCGCATGCCGCTGCCGCTGCGCAAATGGGGCTGCGACAAGCTCCACAGCACCTTCGGCTCCGTGTTGCCGCCCTACGGCTGCAGCATCGAAGACGGCAAGACCTGGATCGAGTGAGCCGGACCTGAGAGGAGCAGGGAGCGCGATATCGGCCGCCCACTCTATCCTGCCCGAGGTCCCCGCCTTCGCGGGGATTGTTCGTTTTCGCTGCGGTAGGTTGAAGGCGGCCTCTCCGGCCGGTTGAAAGCCCCGGAGAGGCCGGTGGCAGGCGACCGGGCGAGGATCGGGCTTTCACCCGATGTCATCAAGGCTCCCTGCCATCTCCCATCATTCGCTTGGAGAGTTGATGGGGTCTCTGGGGCCTAATCCTTGCCGATCAGACCCACGCCCGAGAACAATCCGAAGCTCATGGTGGCCCAACTTGGGAAGGATAGCACATCATGGCCTTCTTGCAGCACGCGCCCGACATCGTTCTGGGCTTCGACGTATCAAAGGACACGCTGACCGTCTTCGAGGCGCGTTCCTCCTCATCTACAGCGAAGCCTTGCGTGATCGACAATAGCGCCGCTGCCATCCGCCGCTTTCTGAAGGGTATCGAGCGGGGGGACCTTGCCGTCTGCGAGCCGACCGGTGGGCATGAGCATGTCCTTCTGGTCAAACTGATGGCCGCCGGCATTGCCTGCCACCGGGTGGATGCCTTGAAGGTAAAGGCTTTCATCCGCTCCTTCGGCACCTTGGCCAAAACGGATGCCCTTGATGCCGAGGCACTGGCCCGCTACGGCAAGGACCGCTGGGAGCATCTGTCCCTGTTCCTGCCACCGGAGGCCGACCGGAAGATGCTGACCGATCTGGTGGCCCGGCGCGAAGACCTCGTTGCCATGAAGGTGGCCGAGCAGAACCGGGCAAAAGGTCCGGCCGGCAAGGTGATCAAGACGTCCTGTGCCACCATGCTGCGGACCATCATCGGTCAGATCGAGACCATCGAGGCGGAGATCGAGTCGCTGATCGACAAGAGCCCGCAGCTCCGCGCTGCCTTCCGGGAAATGCAGAGCCTGCCAGGTGTTGGCACCATCACCGCCGCCGCCCTCCTGGCCCACATGCCCGAGCTCGGTACCTTGCAGCGACGGCAGGCAGCCTCGCTGGCCGGGGTCGCTCCGCACGCCAATGACAGCGGGCAGTTCAGGGGACACAGGACCATGCGCGGCGGACGCTCCGAGGTGCGCCGTCTCCTCTTCCTGGCAGCACTCGCCGCTAGCCGAGCAAAGGGACCATTACGCGATGCCTATCAACGCCTTATCCAGAACGGAAAGAGGCCGATTGTCGCCATCGGAGCCCTCATGAGAAAGATTATCGTCATCCTCAACGCAAGACTGAGGGACCTCAGTGCCCAACAGAGTTGATGACAGGAGATTTATAGCTGGAGCACAGGCGGTTAGCGGTGAACCGCCCATATCATACTGTCATCCTTCGCGCAGGCGAAGGATGGATTCACGTTTGAAGCGCAACAGAGATGAAGTCTTTGAATACCTCTGCGGGTGTCCTGTAGCCAAG
>NZ_AUHB01000015.1 GCF_000422965.1 Pleomorphomonas oryzae DSM 16300 | reverse complement strand
AGCCGCAATCCGGACGCACACGTCCGTCGCGAGTTGCCTGGGGCTGGTCTTTGGACGAGACGAACGATCGACCATTCCGACCGATCCTTCGACACGAAAGCGCTCAACCCAACGCGACACACTCTTCACGCAAACGCCATAACGGCGGGCCGCTTCCGCCTTCGACAGACGGCCTTCGATCACCGCGACGGCCATTTCCTCTCGACGCAACGGCGTCAGGCGGGCATTCTTGTGGATGTTCATTCGGGGCGATCCTGGAAAACTGAGGTGTGGTAACTCCAGTCTCCAAAATCCGCTCCGAATGGACAACCTCCTGAAAGCTCACAGCTAGAGCCAGGAAGATACTGGCAAATGCGGGAAAACCAGCCGTTACCGCTTGACTCGGCGCGGCCGACGTGGTGTCAGGCCGTCGAGCAAGGCGCCGGCAGCATCCGGCCGGCCGCAAGAACGAGGTGGAAAACCATGTTCGACTTGACTGGAATGACGGCGTTGGTGACCGGGGCCTCCGGCGGCATCGGCGGGGCCATCGCCACCGCACTGCACGCGCAGGGCGCCAAGGTTGCCCTTTCCGGCACCCGTCTCGCGCCGCTTGAAGAGCTGGCCGGCCGGCTGGGCGAGCGCACCCATATCGTGACGGCCAACCTCTCCGACAGAGCTGACGTCGACCGCCTGTTCACTGAGGCCGAGACCGCCCTCGGTCAGGTCGACATTCTCATCAACAATGCCGGCATCACCCGTGACGGCCTGTTCATGCGCATGAAGGACGAGGATTGGGACCAGGTCATCGAGGTCGACCTAACCTCCGGCTTTCGCCTCTCCCGCGCCGCCGTCAAGGGTATGATGAAGCGCCGCTTCGGTCGCATCATCGGCATCACCTCGATCGTCGGCGTCACCGGCAATCCCGGCCAGGGCAACTATGCCGCTGCCAAGGCCGGCATGATCGGCATGACCAAGGCGCTGGCCGCCGAGGTGGCGACTCGCGGCATCACCGCCAACTGCGTGGCGCCGGGCTTCATCGAAACGCCGATGACCGACGCCCTCAACGACAAGCAGAAGGAAGGCACTCTGGCCGCCGTGCCGATGGGTCGCCTCGGCACCTCCGAAGAGATCGCCGCAGCCTGTGTCTATCTTGCGAGCCGTGAGGCCGCCTACGTCACCGGCCAGACGCTGCACGTCAATGGCGGCATGGCGATGATCTGACGGGCCGCGCTGGCGCCTGCCAGCCCAGCCCAGTTTTTAGGGTTTCGCGAATGGTAAAAGAACCGTTCGCGATCATCGGCGGTTTCGTGAAGGGCCGCTAGTCATCTGGGGCGAAGTGTGTTACCAAGCCCGCGATCTGATCGGGAACCTGTTCAAGGACCCGCCCGAAGGTCGTGAGCACGAGCATTGGCTGAGATCGCCACGATTTCCGAAGGGTTCGGACTTGTTCGACCCCGGGGGCGGGCGATCGGACCAACTTGGGGGCGGTGTCATCAGGCACTGGCATGCTCGACAGCTTCGGTAGCCGGTCTTCGCCGCTACGGCATCGCTTCAGGCGAGGCAGGCGGCGAGTGGCCGACGTCCCGTTCGGCATTGGATTTGGACTGATAAGGATCCGTGAACATGAGCGAAGTCGCTGAAAAGGTGAAGAATATCGTTATCGACCATCTCGGCGTTGACGCCGACAAGGTGGTTCTCGAAGCCTCCTTCATCGAAGACCTGGGTGCCGACTCGCTCGACACCGTCGAACTGGTCATGGCCTTCGAAGAAGCCTTTGGCGTCGAGATTCCCGACGATGCCGCCGAGACGATCCTGACGGTCGGCGACGCCGTCAAGTTCCTCGAGAAGGCGACGGCCTGATTTCCAGACGCGTTCGGCAGAGAAGCAGTTCCTCCCTGAGGGGCTGCTTCCTTTGCTTATCAACGCGTCTTGGGACCGAAGTAAGCTGGCTATCGACGATGTTTCAGTCGTCCGCAGTTCGCTGAGCGGTTCCTCTGCTCCGTCAATTGCGTCCCGTTGCGCGTGTCCTCACCATGGCGACGGACCCGACGGAGACGACCAACAGGGAGGCTCTCGTCCAATGAGACGAGTCGTCATCACCGGTCTCGGCATGGTCACGCCGCTCGGCTGCGGTGTCGAGCAGAACTGGGCCGCTATCAAGGCTGGCAAGAGCGGCATTCGCCGCATCGAGTCCATTCCCGTCGATGATATCGCCTGTCAGATCGCCGGTATCATTCCGCGCGGCGACGGCACGAACGGCACCTTCAACCCCGACCATGCGATGGATCCCAAGGACCAGCGCAAGGTCGACGATTTCATCATCTTCTCGATGGAGGCTGCCCGTCAGGCGGTCGAAGACAGCGGCTGGCAACCGACCGAATACGAAGATCAGGCGCGCTCCGGCGTGCTGGTCGGCTCGGGTATCGGCGGCATCAACGGCATCGTCGAAGCTGGCTACACGCTGCGCGACAAGGGCCCGCGCCGTGTTTCGCCCTTCTTTATCCCCGGCCGCCTGATCAACCTGACTGCCGGCTACATCTCCATCGCCCATGGCTACAAGGGTCCGAACTCGTCGGTGGTCACCGCCTGTTCGACCGGCTCGCATGCCATCGGCGACGCGGCGCGGCTGATCGCCAACGACGAGGCGGACGTGATGATCGCCGGCGGCGCGGAAAGCCCGATCTGCCGCCTGTCGCTCGCCGGCTTCGCGTCGATGAAGGCGCTCTGCTTTGCCTTCAACGATCGTCCGGAACAGGGCTCGCGCCCCTATGACCGCGACCGCGACGGCTTCGTCATGGGCGAAGGCGCCGGCATCGTCGTTGTCGAAGAGCTGGAACATGCCAAGAAGCGCGGCGCCACCATCTATGGCGAGATCGTCGGCTACGGCATGTCGGGCGACGCCTATCACATCACCGCCCCATCCGAAGACGGTGACGGCGCCTACCGCTGCATGAAGGCCGCCCTGCGCCACGCCAAGATCTCGCCCGACGAGATCGGCTACGTCAACGCCCACGGGACGTCGACCATGGCCGACGGCATCGAGGTGGGCGCTGTCGAGCGTCTGTTCGGCGACGCTGCCAAGAACCTTGCCATGTCTTCAACCAAGTCGATGACGGGCCATCTTCTGGGAGCCGCCGGCGCCATCGAGGCGATCTACACCACGCTTGCGGTGCGTGACAGCATTCTGCCGCCGACCATCAATCTCGACAATCCCAACGTCGAGACGCCGATCGATCTGGTCCCGCACAAGGCCAAGGAAAAGAAGCTGCGCTACGCGCTGTCCAACTCCTTCGGCTTCGGCGGTACCAACGCCTCTCTGATCGTCAAGGCTTTCGAAGGCTGATCGTCGGTCAGTCGAGACAAGAGTAAACCGAAGCCGCCTCGCGGCTTCCGGCGCCAAGCGGCGCCCGCGAAGCGAGAGCCAAGGGCCGGAGGTCCGCCGGCGACTGAGGTAAGAAAAGTGGCCCGCCGGACCCAAAGCTCTGGCGGGCCATTTTGATTCGAATCCCGAAAGCTGTGGCAATCACCAAAGCGACGCTTGCCAAGGTTGGAAGCGGTGTGTTGCCTGGAGACTCGCCCGAACGGGCCGGAACGGTGCTTTGCCCCTGGGCATGCGCGCCTTGACGGCCACCGTTCCGTGCTGCTGCCACAATCATGGGCGGAAGTGACGGACCGCGCCCCATGAAGAGATCAAGCCCCATGGACGACAGGCAGGACGCAACCGACACCACCGACGGGAAGACGAGGCTCAACCCGAAGAGCCCGCGCGAGGCCCTGGCACCCGAGCAGGCGCCGCCCTTGCCGCGATCGCGCCGGGCCCGTAACCCGATCGTCGTGGTGATGAACGCCTTGGTGACGCTGCTATTGCTCGGTGTGCTCGCCGCTGGCGTCGTACTCTACTGGGGCAAGCGCGAATTCGAAAAGCCCGGCCCGCTGACCCAGGAAAAGGTCGTGGTCATACCTGCCGATTCCGGTCTCGTCCGTATCGCCGACATCCTGGAGACCGAAGGGGTCATCGAGACCCCCTATGACATGCTGGGCCATTATATTTTCGTTGGCGGCGTGCGTGCCTATCAGCAGCAGGGTCGCCTCAAGGCTGGCGAATACGCGTTCCCGGCCGGCATCAGCATGCGTGGCGTGATGAACATGCTGGTGTCTGGCAAGGCGATCATGCATCAGATCACCTTCCCCGAAGGCCTCACCTCGCAGCAGATCGTCGATCGTCTCAAAGACAGCGAATTCCTCACCGGCCCGGTTCCAACAGTGCCCGCCGAGGGCACCCTGCTACCGGAGACCTACAGCTTCACCCGTGGCGCCTCCCGCAGCCAGATCATCGAGCAGATGAAGACGGCCCATGCCAAGGTGCTGGATGAGATCTGGGCCGGACGCAGTCGCGACCTCCCCTTCTCCGACCCCAAGGAACTGGTGACGCTGGCCTCGATCGTCGAAAAGGAAACGGGCAAGGCCGACGAGCGGCCGCATGTCGCCTCGGTGTTCCTCAATCGGCTTGCGCACAACATGCGCCTGCAATCCGATCCGACGATCATCTATGGTCTCGTCGGCGGTGCCGGAACGCTTGGCCGGCCGATCACCCGCACCGACATCGACAAGCAGACGCCTTACAACACCTATCACATCAACGGCCTTCCGCCGGGGCCGATCGCCAACCCCGGCCGCGCCGCGCTCGAGGCGGTAGCCAATCCGTCCAACACCAAGGATGTCTACTTCGTCGCCGACGGTACCGGCGGCCATATCTTCGCGGCCAGCCTGGCCGACCATAACCGCAATGTTGCCAAGTGGCGCAAGGTAGAGCGTGAGAAGGCCGCAGCCGGCAAGGTGGATGTCGATACCAAGGATCCTGATGCCGTCGATCTACCGCCCGACGCTGAAAGCGATACGCCATCGCCCACCAACGCCAAGCCTGCCGATCCCAACGACCTGTTGGATGGCGAAGCCCCGCGCGACCCCAAGCAGCCGATTCTGCCCCAGCCGAAGCCGGAATAGCCGAATCCACCAAGTCCGGAGCTGCCGGACTTGGTGTCGGGCCGGCACAAACAGCCTGGACAGAAACCGAATTATCGGGCCGCCAGCCCCGCCCGCATCATCAGCCGCCTGACCGGGCCAAGCTCCTTGGCCAGCATCAGGCCGGCGGCGCGGACAAACTGCGTAGGTAGGAAGTCGCTCAAAAGCGATCGGTTGAGCAGATCGACGCCGGTCACCCGACCGATGACATCGAAACGCCGCGCATGACCATAGCTCCTGGCGACCGCCGCGCCATCAAGCGGCTTGCCGGTGGAGGGATGGGTATCGGCGCGGACAATCTTCTCCAGCTTGGCGATGTCGCGCAGCGTCAGGTTGAAGCCCTGTGCCCCAATCGGCGGAAAGCCATGCGCCGCCTCGCCAACCAGGACAACACGGCCAGCGGCCAACTGTCGTGCGTGGAAGCCGGAAATCGGCCAGCGCTGGCGTGGGCTGTCGACGGTCATGGCACCCCAGGCCGAACCGCAGCGACGCTCTATCTCCAGTGCCAGCGCGGCATCGTCGAGACCGGCCATGCGCTCGATCACTTCGGGCCGATCCATCCACACCAGCGACGACCGTCCTGGACCGTGGGGGACGAGGGTGAACGGCCCAGCTTCGGTATGGAACTCGACCGAGGTGTCGTGATGCGGTTCGCGATGGGAGAGCGCCAGTACCAGCGCCTCTTGCGGATAGCTCCAGGACTTCACCTCAATACCAGCCGCCTGACGGACGCCGGAATTACGGCCATCCGCCGCGACCACCAGCGAGGCAGTGACGGCCTCCCCCGAGGAGAGGGTGAGCCGTTCGCCGCCTTCTGAGTGACCAAGCGTTTGGAACAACGTCTGGTAGCGAACAATGCCGCCGCTGCGGGCGGCGACGGCGTCCGACAGCGCGGCAACCAGCGGACCGTTGGCAACGTTGTAGCCAAACAGATCACGTCCGATCTCACGCGCATCGAACGTCACGTCGGGCGCCCGGAACAGACGGCTGGAGGCATCGATGAGGCGCATATGCCGAAGCGGGGCAGCAGCGGCGCGCAGTTCCGACCAAACACCGTGCCGTTCAAGGAAATCAACGGAATCGCCCAGAAGTGCCGTGGTTCGCCAATCATCGACACTGGGACGCGGCGCGATCAGTGCCACACGCGCGCCGGCATCGGCAAGGGCGACGGCAGCGGCAAGACCAGCCGGCCCTCCCCCCACCACGGCGAGGTCGAAATGCTGCGGCGCTTCGCTCATGGGGCATCTCCGAAACAGGTGCCCTATGTGGCCATATCGAGCGGGTTTGACAAGGCCGGCTCGCCGAGACCGCATCGCCCTTCGAACAGCGCGACGTGACGGCGGAACAGTACGGTCATGCGGTCGACCACCGCGCGAATCTCGGGCCGATGACGATCCTCATTATTCATGACCAGCCAGCTCCGGTGGCGAAGCTCGGCGATCTCCTCGCCGACCCGGCGGAGGTCAGGGTCCACATCGCCGACGAAGCACGGCAACACGCCAACGCCGGCACCGGACAGGATCGAATGCCGCAACCCCTCAGCCCGGCTAACCGTGGCGATGAGATTGTTGGGCCACTTCTCATGCGGGTAGCGCAGATAGCGGGATACCGCGACTTCCTCCGAAACGGCGATCCAGCGCTCGGCATGCGCCACAGGCATATCGACGGCCGCATAGACGGCATAAGCCACTTCCGGCAGGCGCACAGCGGCCAGGTTGGTTTCCTCCGGCTCAAAGGCGCGGATGCCGATATCGGCGCTGCGATGGGCGAGCGAGGCCCGCTCTTCGCCGATGCTGATGTCGATGCCGTGTCGGTCCCCCGTCCGCACCAGTTCGTTGAGATTGCGCATGAGAAAACGCGCGCACCAGCTACCGGCACAGATGCGGACCCGTACGGCGCCGCATAGACCTGCGTTCCAGATCTCCATCTCACGTCCGGCCACTTCCATGCCGGCGAGGTGATCGAGTAACGCCTGCCCGCCGCCTGTCAGCGAATAGCCGGCCTGGCTGCGTACGAACAATCCGCACTCCATCTGACGCTCGAGCTCCAGCATGCGCCGGCCGATGGTGGCGCTGGAAAGGCCGATACGATCAGCCGCTGCGCTGAGGCTGCCAGTGCGGGCGACGGCCAGGAAGATTTGATAGGAGTCCCAGGGAATGTGTTTCATTTCTGCAAGCCAAGTTGCAATCCTGAAGGATTGAACCGATTCATCGGCGGCTGTATCTAGATGGTGAAACAAGGGAGAACACCATGAGCCCCGAGCAATATATCCATCTTTTCATGCAGCCCAAACCGAAGAAAAGGTCATTTCCAGATCAAAGTCAATATGACTACGAACTGGAATTGATAGATCCCGGTCAGAGAACCAGCGTCATCAAGCGAACGGTCCGTTATATCATCGGACTAATGCATTAGCGCATGTCAACTTGTCGCGAAAACTCTGAAAATGCGCTGCGGTTCCTTGAATCGCAGAACGGAGCTGCTTTGCTCATGAACGAGCCGAGCAGAAACGAAAAAGGCGCCGACCGCTGGCCGACGCCTTCTATATCTAGGCTGCGCCTCGCTTATCGCGAGTTGCGGATCACCTGCACATCGAGATCGCGAATCTTCTTGCGCAACGTATTGCGATTGACGCCAAGCAGTTCCGCCGCCTTGATCTGGTTGCCGCGGGTTGCCGCCAATGCCGCCCCGATCAGCGGATATTCCACTTCCTTGAGAATGCGATGGTAGAGGCCGGGCGGCGGCAGGTTGTCGCCGAACTCAGCGAAATATTTGGCGAGGAAGCGCTCCACCGACTCCGATAGATCCTCGTCGGTCGGCGTCTCCTCTTCCACCAGCGTCACCGTCGGCGTCGCCAGCTCCGCCTCGATCAGGTTGACCGTGATGGTGTCCTGCGGATAGAGCGCGGCGAGACGACGAACCAGGTTTTCAAGCTCGCGGATGTTGCCCGGCCAGCGGTAGCGCTTGAGCCGTTCCACCGCCGCCGGCTCGATCTGCTTGGACGGCAGGCCTTCCTTTTCGGCCACGGTGAAGAAGTGCCGGACGAGGTCGGGAATATCTTCGATGCGCTCACGAAGCGGCGGCAAGCGGATCGGCACTACGTTGAGGCGGAAGAACAGGTCTTCGCGGAACAGGCCCTGATTGATCAGGAGGCGCAGATCCTTGTTGGTCGCGGCAACGATGCGCACGTCGGTCTTGATCGGCGTGCGGCCGCCGACCGTGGTGTATTCGCCTTGCTGCAAGACACGCAGCAGGCGCGTCTGGGCATCCATCGGCATGTCGCCGATTTCGTCGAGGAACAGCGTGCCGCCCTCGGCCTGCTCGAACCGGCCGGCCGAACGGGCCTGCGCGCCGGTGAAGGCGCCCTTCTCGTGGCCGAACAGCTCGCTTTCGATCAGGTCGCGTGGAATGGCCGCCATGTTGATCGGCACGAAGGGACCGGTACGGCGCTTGCCATAGTCGTGCAGCGCCCGCGCCACCAGTTCCTTGCCGGTGCCGCTCTCGCCGGTGATCATCACCGTCAGGTCGGTCTGCATCAGACGGGCGAGAACGCGATAGATCTCCTGCATGGCCGGCGAGCGGCCGACCAGCGGCATGTTCTCCGAGCCGTCTTCGCCGGCTTCAAGCCGCTGTTTGCCCTTGGGTTCGGCGAGCGCCCGACCAACGATGGAGATCAGTTCCTTGAGGTCGAACGGCTTGGGCAGATATTCGTAGGCGCCCTTCTCCGACGCGCGGATCGCGGTCATGAAGGTGTTCTGGGCGCTCATCACCACCACCGGCAGATCGGGGCGCGCCTTCTTGATGCGCGGCAGAAGATCGAAGGCGTTTTCGTCCGGCATCACCACGTCGGTGATGACGAGATCGCCATCGCCCTGGCTGACCCAGCGCCACAGCGTCGCGGCGTTGGAGGTGAGGCGCACTTCATAGCCCGCCCGCGACAGAGCCTGGTTCAGCACCGTGCGGATTGCGGAATCGTCGTCGGCGACGAGTATGCTGCCGGTAGGCATCGGAAAAGACCCTTTCAGTCCGCGATCTTGTCGACGTAGGCGGGGAGGAGGAGACGGAAGGTGGTGCGGCGCGGCTGGCTCTCGCATTCGATGACGCCACCGTGGTCGCCGACGATCTTGGCGACCAGGGCGAGGCCGAGGCCGGTGCCGTTGGTCTTGGTGGTGACGAAGGGATCGAACATGTGCGTCTGGATTTCTTCCGGCACGCCGGGGCCGTTGTCGCGCACGCAGAATTCCAGCGGCAGGCTGACACGCTCACGCGTACCGGGCACGGACAGCCGCACGCCGGGCCGGAAGGCGGTGGTCAATGCAATCTCGGCATCCGGCGTATCGGTCAGCGCCTCGGCGGCGTTCTTGACGAGGTTGAGGAACACCTGCACCAGCTGATCGCGGTTGGCATAGACCGGCGGCAGCGACGGGTCGTATTCCTCGACGATACGAATGTCGCGGGCAAAGCCTGAGAGCGCCAGACGCTTCACATGCTCCAGCACCGCATGAATATTGACCGGCTCACGCTCGATCGGCCGCTCGTCGGAGAACACTTCCATGCGGTCGACCAGCTTGACGATGCGATCGGCCTCGTCGGTGATCAGACGGGTCAGTCCCCGGTCTTCATCATCGGCCGATTGCTCCAGAAGCTGCGCTGCGCCGCGAATGCCGCTGAGCGGATTCTTGATTTCATGCGCCAGCATGGCGGCAAGGCCGGTGACGGAGCGGGCAGCACCGCGATGGGTGAGCTGCTTGTCCATCTTGTCGGCCATGGTGCGCTCTTGCAGCATGATCACCACATGGCCGGCACGGTCGGAGGCCGGGGCCGCGTAAATGTCGACGACGCGCTCGCCGCCATTGCGCGGGGTGCCGACGTCGACGCGGTATTCGTTGACCGAAGCGCCGCGATCGCGCACCTGCTCGACCAGTTGCAACAACGGGCTGCCGAAGGGCACGAAGTGCCGGAGCGAATGCCGGCCGAGCACGGCGGCGCTCGACTGGAAGAAATTCTGCGCCGCGTCATTGGCCGAACAGACCCGGCCCTCCTGATCAAGCATGATCACCGGATGCGGCAGGGCATTGAGGATCGACACTTCGAGATCCCGCTCCGCCGGAGCGTCCGCGCCCGGTGAAGATGATGACGTCGTCATGCGGCAACCCTCTCGAAACTCGCTTCGCTATCGCCGAACCACTCGTCGATGGCTTCCATCACGACCCCAGGCACTTCCGACGTCAGCGCCCGACGTCGAATATCTGGCGCCGCCGCGTCACTGCGCGGCACGGCATCGAAGGTCCAGCCGACATGCTTGCGGGCCATCTTGAGACCCAGGAGGCCCTTGCCGTAGTGAGACAGCATGTGCTCGTATTGCGTCCTGAGCGAAGCCAGGACCTCGTCTCTGTGAGGCGCCTCAGCCTCGCCACCAGCGGCAAGCGCAGCGGCAATCCGGCCAGGCATCCAGGGGCGACCGTAGGCACCGCGGCCGATCATGACCGCGTCGGCGCCCGATTGAAGGAGCGCTTCGCGGGCCGAAGCGGCATCGACGACATCACCATTGACCACCAGCGGAATGGATATCGCCTCGCGCACCGCCCTCACCTTCGACCAATCGGCCGAGCCCTTGTAAAACTGATTGCGGGTGCGGGCATGCACGGTGACCATGGCGACACCGGCCGCTTCCGCCCGCCTCGCCAGCTCCGGCGCATTGAGGCAGGTCTCATCCCATCCCAGCCGCATCTTCAGCGTCACCGGTACCTTGACGGCGCCAACGACCGCCTCGATCAGCGTCAGCGCGTGATCGAGGTCGCGCATCAAGGCCGAGCCCGAATAGCCTGACACTACTTTCTTCGCCGGACAGCCCATATTGATGTCGATGATGTCGGCGCCGCCGGCTTCCGCGGCACGGGCACCCTCACCCATCCAGTAGGCCTCGCGGCCGGCAAGCTGAACGACATGCAGCCCTTCGTCGTCGGCCTCGGCGCGCGCCGTCGTTTCCGGTTTGCCTTCCAGCAGCGTTTCCGACGCCACCATTTCCGACACGGTAAGGCCTGCGCCATAGCGACGGGCCACCCGGCGGAACGGTAGATCCGTGATGCCGGCCATCGGCGCCAGGAACACCGGCGACGGCACAGTTACGCCGCCGACACGAAGTTCCGCCGCCGGCGCTATCATCATCTCGCGATCCGGCCTGGAAACCGCCATGCTTACACCTTGTGCATGAAATGCCGCTGCATACAAATTACGCAATTGATAGCCGCTCAGAAGAATTGACGCAAGCGTCTTGCGGCGCATCCGGCGGATAACGTAACGAGAATGCACATTTTTGCCGCGACCGCCATCCGGTCGCCAGCGGAGCCCAGCGAACGGCAATGCCCTCCAGCGTGACCTCCCCCACCCGTCCTTCCGCGCGCCCAACCGTCGCGGTGATTCTGGTCGCCGCCGGGCGCGGCTCCCGCGCCGCCAGCGCCGGCGAACCGCCCAAACAGTATAGGCAACTCCACGGCCAACCGGTCATTGCGCGCACAGCTAGAGCCTTCCTCGTCCATCCCGGCGTCGATCGAGTGCTGACGGTCATCCACCCCGACGACCACGATCTCTACACCGCAGCTGTCGCCGGCCTTGACGATCCTCGCCTGTCGCCGCCCGTTGTCGGTGGCGCCGACCGTCAGGCAAGCTGTTTTGCCGGCCTTGCGGCGCTCGCCGCCGACGCCCCGGACTATGTGCTGATCCACGACGCCGTGCGCCCATTCATCCGCCGCGAAGCCATTGATCGGGTGATCGAAGCTCTCGGCCATGAGGTTGCCGTGCTCTGCGGCGTGCCGGTGATCGACACCGTGAAGCGCGCCGACGCGGCGGGCTACGTCGGCGAGACGGTGCCGCGCGAAGGGCTGTGGCGCGCCGCGACGCCTCAAGGTTTTCGATATGCGGAAATTGCCGCGGCCCACCGGGTGCTTGCAGCGCGCGGCATGACTGGCGTAACCGACGACGCAGCCGTCGCGGAATTTGCCGGCCACCGCGTGTTGCTGGTCGATGGCGGTGCCGACAACATCAAGCTGACCACCGCGGAGGATTTCACAATGGCCGAGCAGCGCCTCACCGCCGACGCCTTTCTCGCCTGCCCCGACGTCCGCGTCGGCACCGGCTACGACGTCCACGTGCTGGAACCCGGCGACGGAGTAACGCTCTCAGGCGTATTCATTCCGCATAACCAGCGCCTCAAGGGCCACTCGGACGCCGACGTTGCCCTGCACGCGCTGACCGATGCCATCCTGGGCGCCCTCGGCGATGGCGATATCGGCCAGCATTTCCCACCTTCCGACGAGCGCTGGCGCGGCGCCGCGTCCAAGCTGTTCCTGCATGATGCGGTGCGCCGCATCGCCGAACGCGGCGGCCTGCTTGCCCATTGCGACATCACGATCATTGCCGAGGCGCCCAAAGTCGGCCCGCATCGCGAAGCCATGCGCGCAGCGGTCGCCGAAACTTGCGGCATCACCATCGATCGCGTCGGCGTCAAGGCGACCACCAACGAGGGGCTCGGGTTCGCCGGCCGCCGCGAAGGCATCGCCGCCATTGCCACCGCCACCGTGCGGCTGCCGCTCGGCGGCTAACGGCGGGGCAACGTCTCCCGTTCGCCGGATGGCGACCTATATGTCCTTCATGCCCCTGCCGAAGAGGAGAGATCGCCATGACCAACCTTTCGCCGCTCCATCCTCGCGCCCAGCATTTCCTTGAGAAAGCCCGCGCCAAAGGCGTGACCATCGTTACCGCCGAAAGCTGCACCGGCGGCTTGGTGGCCGGCCTGCTGACCGAAATTGCCGGCTCGTCGGATGTGGTCGAACGCGGCTTCGTCACCTATTCCAACGAAGCCAAGATCGAAATGCTCGGTGTGCCCGAGGCGACGCTGATCGCCCATGGCGCCGTTTCGGAGGCTACGGCCCGCGCCATGGCCGAGGGCGCCCTCGCCCATTCGCGCGCTGCCTTCGCCGTTTCCATTACCGGCATTGCCGGACCCGGCGGTGGCACGGCCGACAAGCCGGTCGGTCTGGTCCATTTCGCCTGTGCCGGCAAAGGCCGCGCAACCGTCCACGCCGAGCGGCGCTTCGGCAGCCTCGACCGCGCCGGCGTGCGCTATGCGGCTGTGGTTCAGGCGCTCGCCATGCTGGAAGAGGCTGTTGCCGACTGGAGCCTGACGGCCTGATCGGGCACTGTCGCACCGCGCGCCTTGACGAAGTCGATGAGGGCGCGGAGGGGCGCCGGGACCAAGCGGCGGCCGGGATAATAGAGATACGGACCGGAGAAGTTCGGCCACCACGCTTCCAGCACCGGCTCCAGTGCGCCCGTTGACAGGTGTGGCGCGATCCAGTCCTCGAACAATCCCATGATGCCGACGCCGTCGATGGCGGAGGCAACCATCAGATCCGAGGCCCCGGTACCAACGATCAGTTGCCCCGTCGGGTCGACATTGAAGACGTCGCCGTCCTTCTCCAACTCCCAAGGCGCTATGGCACCGCTGGCAAAGCGACTACGGATGCAATTGTGGTTGAGAAGGTCGCGCGGGTGGTCGGGTCGGCCGTGCCGATTGAGATAGGCAGGCGAAGCCGCCAAGGCGTAACGTTGCCGCCGCGGTCCGATTGGTACGGCGATCATGTCCTGCTCCAGCCGCTCATCGTAGCGGATGCCGGCATCGCAACCGGAGGCGACCAGATCAACGAAGGTGTCCTCGGCGATGATTTCCAGCTGGATATCCGGAAATGCAGCCAGAAACGACGGCACGATGTCCGGCAGCACCAGGCGCGCTGCACTGACTGGCACGTTGAGCTTGAGCCGCCCGGCAACCCGCTCGCGATAGCCGTTGACAACGTCGAGCGCCAGATCCACTTCGGCGATGGCCGGTGTCAAGCGATCGGCGAGTTCGCGACCGACCGCAGTCAGTTCGACGCTACGCGTCGTCCGATGGAAGAGGCGTACGCCGAGCTGCGCCTCCAGACGGCGCACCGCTTCGCTGAGCCGCGAGGCGCTATCGCCCGCCGATCTCGCGGCATCGCGAAAACCGCCGGCCTTGGCGACCGTGAGGAAAGCCGAGATATCGCCGAAATCAACTGCCATTGTTCGAAAATCCGTACAGCTTGTGCCGACTGTACCCCGTTCTCCGCACAGCAGCCAGCGTCTATCTCTAGAGCACATGTGGCGAACCCAGGTTCGCCACATGTGCTCTATCCCATTTTTCCCCACGCAATTCCGAAAGCAAAACCGGTTCCCACTTTTGCTGGAATTGTTCAAGGTTCCATCAGCGCAGGAGACAGCCCAATGCCCTCGATCGATAAATCTGGAACCTTTCGCCTCGGCGACCGCAGCGTGAAGCGGCTCGGCTATGGAGCCATGCAGCTTGCCGGCCCTGGCGTCTTCGGCCCGCCGAAGGACCGGGCACAGGCGGTAGCCGTACTGCGCGCCGCGATCGCCGCCGGCGTCGACCATATCGACACCAGCGACTTCTATGGCCCGCACGTCACCAATCAGATCATTCGCGAAGCGCTTCCCCCCTCCCCTGCCGATCTCACCATCGTCACCAAGGTCGGCGCCAAGCGCGGCTCGGACGGTTCATGGCTCAAAGCCGATACGCCCGACGAGCTGCGCTCGGCCATCCACGACAATCTTCGCAACCTCGGCCGCGACGTGATCGACGTCGTCAACATGCGCTTCATGTTCGATGTGCATCACCCGGCCGAAGGCCCGGTCGAGCCGCAGGTCGAGGCCTTGGCCGAGTTGCAGCGGCAGGGGCTCATCCGCCACATCGGCGTCAGCCACGTCACGCCGGCCCAGGTCAAGGCGGCGCAGCGCATCGTCGACGTCGTCTGCGTCCAGAACCTCTACAATCTGGTTCATCGTGATGATGACGCCCTGATCGACGAGCTCGCCGCCCAGGGTATCGCCTACGTGCCGTTCTTCCCGCTCGGCGGCTTCTCGCCGCTCCAGTCAGACACCCTCAGCGCCGTGGCCCAAAGGCTCGGCTACACGCCGATGCAGCTGGCGCTCGCCTGGTTGCTCAAGCGCTCGCCGAACATCCTGCTGATCCCCGGCACGTCGTCGGTCGCTCACCTCGAGCAGAACCTCGCTGTGGCGGATATCGAGCTCGATAGTGCAACGCTGAAGGAGCTTGATACCATCGGCCAAGCGTAAGGACGAGCAGGTGAGGCTATGGCCTTTGGCCTGGCCTCACCGCCTGAACTGGCGATAAAGCCAGATCAGCGCGACGGCGCCAATCGTGCCGCCAACGAGATTGGGAAGCCAACCGTTGGGACCATTTGGCACGATGCCGAAATGGCGGACCACCCAGGAGAACACCAGCGCACCGACGACGCCAAGAAGCAGGTTGGTCAGGAGACCATGGTTAGAGCGGGTGAAACGTTCAGCCAGCCATCCGGCCAACAGCCCAATGATAATCGTGCCAATGATGCCAACGCCTGCCATTCGATCCTCCATGAACGGTCATGGAGGCCAATGTAGGCTTCGCCCGCGACTTCCGTAAGGGGGCATAAGGGAAGGCCGGTGGCTTTCGTCAGCGAAGATGCGCTGTCAGTACCTTGAAACTGGCATAACCGAAGGCAACAGCAAGCAATCCGTCAAACAAACGGCGAATACGGGTGAAGCCGCGCGCGACCGTCGGCGACGAGAAAACCACCGCGTAGGTCAGGAAGATCAGCGTGCTCTGCAGGCCGACAGCGACGATCACCGCGAGAAGCGTGGTCAGCGGCGTGCTTGGCGGTACGCCGATCGAATAGAGCGCGCCGAAGAACAAGACAGCCTTGGGGTTGGTGAGATGCAGCAACAGCCCTTTGCGATAGGCTGCGCCCCAGCTCAGATGATCGGCGGCACTCAATATCAACGCCGGGGGATGGAGCGCGCTTCGCGCCGACTTCACTGCCAGGTAGAGAAGATAGCCGGCGCCGATGTAGCGGATCGCCTCGAGAATCCAGGCGTTGGCCAGCATGATCGCGCCCAGGCCGAGCGCTGCAGCCGCCGACCAGGTGAGCGAGCCGGTGATCACGCCAAGGGCCATGGCAATGCCGCGCCGGCGACCGGCGCCCATCGACATCGAAGCAACGCCGAGCGTGGCCGGTCCGGGGCTCGCGGTAGCCACGAAAGCCGCTGACAGAATGATCGGAAGGTTGACGGCAAGGCTCATGTCGGCCTCCGATATGTCAGACGCCGACGCCGTAGAGCGCGTCGGCGCGCTGTTCAAAGGCCTCCGAAAACTTGCGGAAGGCTCGGTCGAACATCGAGCCCATCAAAGCGCCCAGCATTCGGCTGCGGAACTCGTAGGAAATCCAGAAATGAATGTCGGAGCCACCGCCATCGCGCGGTGTGAAACTCCAGCGATTGTCGAGGAAGCGGAACGGCCCGTCGATATACTCGACCTTGATGGCAAGTGCCGGCCGATCGAGCGTCACCATCGAGGTGAAGGTTTCGCGCACCGGCCCATAGCCGGCGGTGAGATCGGCGATCAGTACGTCGTGGCCAGCGTCGTCGACGCGTCGTTGCCGGACAGTCAGCCGCTCGCAAAGCGGCACGAACTCTGGGTATTTCTCGACATCGGCCACCAGATCGAACATCCGCTCCGGGCTATGGTTGACGTGGCGCACGGTCTCGAAGGTCGGCATTATCAGGTGGCGTCCTATAGTACAGAATGAAGCAAGGCGGCTTTAAAGCATCATCCGGCCGGAGTGAAGCGAGGATCGAAAAGATGATGCGTCTCAAACAACAGGCTAGAGCGCCGACCTGATGCAATCAGATCGAACTGCACTCTAGCATCGCCTTACGCTTTTCAGACTTCGCGCCGAAAGGCAATCCTGCCCAGCTCTCAGCCTCTTGCTTCCGCAAGCTTCTTTTCACGATTGGCGCGAAGCTGCGCGAAGTCCTCGCCGGCGTGATGCGACGACCGGGTGAGCGGGCTCGACGACACCATCAGGAAGCCCTTGGTGTAGGCGACGGTTTCATAAGACTTGAACTCATCCGGCGGCACGAAACGGATGATGGCATGATGCTTGGACGTCGGCTGAAGATACTGGCCGATGGTCAGGAAATCGACGTCGGCCGAGCGCAGGTCGTCCATTAGCTGAAGAACCTCGTGCCGCTCCTCGCCGAGGCCGACCATGATGCCGGACTTGGTGAAGATGGTCGGATCAAGCTCCTTTACCCGCTGCAACAGCCGGATGGAGTGGAAGTAACGGGCACCGGGACGGACGGTGAGGTAGTTCGACGGTACCGTTTCAAGATTGTGGTTGAAGACGTCGGGCTTGGCCGCCACCACCACCTCCAGCGCACCCTCCTTCCTGAGGAAGTCCGGCGTCAGCACCTCGATGGTGGTCGACGGCGAGCGCGCGCGAATGGCGCGGATGACCTGGGCGAAGTGTTCGGCGCCACCATCAGCCAGATCGTCGCGGTCGACCGAGGTGATGACGACATGGTGCAGGCCGAGCTTTTCGACGGCTAGCGCGACGTTCTCCGGCTCATTGGGGTCGAGCGGCGCCGGCATGCCGGTCTTGACGTTGCAGAAGGCGCAGGCGCGGGTGCACGTGTCGCCCATGATCATCATGGTGGCGTGCTTCTTCGACCAGCATTCGCCGATATTGGGGCAGCCCGCTTCCTCGCAAACCGTGAAGAGACCGTTCTCCTTCACGATCTCCTGCGTTTCCTTGTAGACCGGCGAACCCGGCGCCTTGACGCGGATCCACTCCGGCTTGCGCTGGATCGGGTTGTCGGGACGGTTGGCCTTCTCGGGATGGCGCGCCTTGGGCGCGTTTTTCACGGTATCGAGAATCGTGACCATTGTCCGTCGCTTTCCTAAGGCAGGGCCGGCCTCGCCGGTCTTCTGTGTCTATAAGTCCTAGCAAAACTACTGAGAACGGGCCATGCCGGTCCTGTCGCATCAGGGCTGCGCTGTTGTCATGCGACGTTCAGAAGCCGCCGCCAGTCGTGAAACCGTCACCGCCAGAGTCGCCACCGCCGCCAAATCCGCCGCCGGTGCCGAAGCCATCACCGCCGCCAGACAAGCCGCCACTCCAACTGCCACCGAAATCGTCGCGACGCCCGGAACCGCTATATCGATAACCGTCGCGGAACGCCCCTTCAAGCACAGCCGCGGTGATCGCGCCAGAGATGATACCGCCGATCAGGCCGCCGATCGTATCGCCATTCGAGAAGCTGCCGTTTGGTCGATCATAGCCGCTGCGGCGGAAGACATCGCGTGAGTGCTCAAGCTCCTGCCGCTTGGTGGCCATATCGATCGACGTGCGCCGAAGCTCGTCCGCCTGGGCATCGACCCGGACAAGGTCGCGTTCGATCTGTCGCAGCCGCTTGACGATGAGATCATCTTCCGGCGTCGGCGTCGCTTCGGCACGCCGCACCAGCTCGACCATGTCGGCGCGCGCCAACGTGCCGGCCAGATCGTCGATCACGCCGCGTACCGCCGGATCTCCATTATCGTCTAGCGCCGCCGCCGTTTCCTTGTCGATGCTGTCGACGTCCGACCTCACGCGCGCAATGTCGGTCTCGACCTTGGCAAGCGCTCGGTCGGCGTCGGCCACCGCCGCCTCAAGCGGTTTGATGCCATCCGCCTCGAGAGCTGCCCGCTCATGTGCCTGACGGGCTACGACAGCCGCGGCCACATCGGCTTTGAGACGCTCGGCATGCTCGGCTAGGCGCAGCGGGATTTCGGTCAGCATGTAGTAGTTGATGCGAGCTGCGTCGTAACCGGCGAGCCTGGCTACCTTGGCATCGAAATAGCGCGCAAGCGGCCCCGCCCGATAGGCCGACGTGCCATAGCCACGCTGCCAGAGATACATGAACAGACGATCGACCTCGTAAGGCTTTCCCTTGACGGCGCGATCTTGCTCGGCTTGCCGACGCTTTTCATCGGCCGCCGCAGCGGTGGCTTCCGACGTCTCGATGGCTGCGGTCAGACGCTTCCATTCGTCTTCCGCCGCAAGTCGTGCTTCCACGGCATCGGTCTTCGTTTCGACCGCCTCGATCGCCGCGTCGCGCAGCTTCGCCGCCGCCGCGCGTTTGTCTTCGAGCTCTTCGAGCTTCTTCGATGCGCCCTCACGACTGGCCTTGAGCTCGGCTAGACGGTCGCGACGCTTGTCGAGGGCAACGCGAGCCCGCCGCTCGACGCTATCGAGTTCGCCAACCACTTCGTCGCGAGCAATGGCATCGAGCCGCAAGCGCGCCAGTGCCCGAAAGCCATCCGCCTTCTCGGCTCTCAGGCGGTCGCCCTCGGCCTTGGTGTCGCCCAGCATGGCGACCAGACGGTCCTCGTCGCGGCGAACGCCGAGGATGGCCCGTTCGATGTCGTTAAGCGCCTGTCGCGCGGAAATCATGCTGCGTCCTTGGGTGAGTGGGGGCTTTACCAGCTGGTAATGGCGCCCGCGAGGACATCCATTTCGTAGACCGGTTCAAGGCTGCCGCGCGGCTTCTCACCGAGGATGTTGTCCTCGACGATACCGTCGTTGCTCTTGTCGGCCGCGATTTTGTCGTAGGTCGCCTTGGGCACGCGAATGCCCCATTTGTCGACTGTCCTGACCTTGCCATCCTCTTCGTTGGTGACGGGCATCTTCAGGACCTCGCCGGACGGCGTCACCGCCTCGACGATCAGATAGTAGTTGCGGGCCTGGGTATTGACGTTGGGAATGCGAAAGACGCCGGTCTTTTCGCCCGGTCGCGACACGATCCTGAGTTCATAGGTCTGCGCCAGCCTGCCGCGCAGATCGGCGATCGCAGCGACGGCCTGCCGGGCAGAAGCAGCATCGCCGGAGCTGATCGCTGCTCGGGCCGCGGCGACACGCGTCTTTGCCTCGGCCTGAGCTTCCGAGGTAAGCGCTTCGGTCGCCAAGGCCTTCTCGGCCGCATCGACGGTTTCCGGCAACGTCACCGTCATTTCGGCTCGTGCCGCCTCGGCCGCTCGCTCCGTCGATGCGACACGCCAATAGGTGACGCCCCCGAGCACGACGAGGGCGAGCAGCGCCGCCGCAGCGATCTTACCCACCATGGCGCGCCCGACCCATAGGAGCGCCATCGTCCGGGCAAAGGACGGCGGCGCCGGATCATAGGTGAAGCGGCTTTCCTTCAGCGCCCGAATGCCATCATCGAGGATGCGATCGGAGACCTTCAGCCCCTGCCCTTCGTAAAGCGACCGCAGCCGCTCCTTCAGAGTGGCATCGCGGCTGTCCTCGCTGAGCGCCTTCTCGACAACGCCCTCCTGGTGACGGAGCGTGTCGACCACGTCCATCGCCAGCATGAGCTCATCGAGTTTGGGAGCGGCAGCGCCGCCCTGAGCAATGTCAGCCATTCAGCACCAGCGCATTGCCCTGCTCGGCAAGGCGGGCCATCCGACGCTTGCCGTCCTCGACAGCGGCGCGGATCTCCTCGGAGTTCTTGGTCGCCAGCGTGCGCATCTCGGCGATGATCTCAGTCGAGCGCTCCTGATAGGTGACGACGCTGTCGACCAGCTTCTTCACTGCATCGGCACGCACCGTCGGGCCATAGCCGGCCTTCAGCGCCTCCTCCTGCACCTTGCCGCCGATATCCGCCAGCACTTCCAACGACTTCGAGACGCCCTCCTTCATGGAGTTCAAAGTCTGCGTTGACTCGTGTAGGCCGAACAAGCCGGTGAACGACGCCTTCAGTGCCGTGAACACGGATTCATTGGTGGTAAAGAAGGAAACGGACTGCTGGTAGACGCGTTCCTTGGCCGACGTCGTCTGCAACAGACGCGCCATGATCACTTCGGAGGTGTTGTAGCCGATAGTGAGATTGTCGGCGAGATCCTTGGCCACTTGGTAGCGGCCTTCCTCGTTCTGCATGGCCCGCAGCTTCTCGTCGCGAACGAGTTCCAGCTTCGCGCGCTCGGAAGCCTCCGTGCCGGCAAAGCCGGCCACTGCCTCTGAGGCCTTGCCGAGTTCGTCCTTGGCAACCGATAGCTTGGCCTCGGCCGCCTTCAACACTTCCAGCGCCGCCACTTCGGCCTGCTTCAGCGCGCCGCGGAAATCACGGTAGGCCTCCAGGATGACCTGTTCGCGCTCGATGTTGGTCTTGGTGTCGCGTGCCACCTCAAGATAGGTGTCGCGGATCCCGTCGAAACGGCTGGCAATGTCGCCGCGAGAAATCTTCATCCAGGCGTTGGTCGCCCGCTCGAACAAGTCGATCTTGCCATCGGAGATCTGGTCGACCATCGCCTTGGCGTCGTCGCGGATCGAGTTGAAGCCTTGCGTGATCTTCTCGTAGCGCTCGCCGATCGACATTTCGGAGATCTGCTCGCGCACCACCTCGTTGAACACGCTCATCTGGCTGAGCGTGCGGGTGATGACGGCGATCCTGTCGGGGTCGAGATCGGTGATCTTTTCGAGAAGGCCGACGATCGGTGCCTCCTCGGTTCGAGCCGGCAGCAGGCCGAGGTCGCGCAATCCACCCATGGCCTTATCGAGATACTGCATGGGCGTCTTCACAATGTCGGTCGTGGTCAAGGCCGTTTCCCCCAAAGTCACCGAAACGCGGATGAACGTCCGCGGGCGTCGCGGAAGATGTAGTTATCCCACAAGCCGCCGCAAGCAGACGTTCAGCGAAAATTCAAGCGCTGAAGACCGCCTCCAGCGCACCGCGCATCACCTTCGCATCGGGTTCGCGGCCCGTCCACAGGCGGATGCCGATAACCCCCTGGTTGACCAGCATGCCAAGACCGTCGAGCGTTATGGCGCCGCGCGCCTCTGCTTGCTTCAGAAAAGCCGTGCGCGGCGGATTGGGGATCACGTCGGCCACCACCAGACCCGGCCGGGCCGTCGACAGCGCGACCGGCGGCATGTCGTCCACGCCGGGGAACAGGCCGATCGACGTCGCATTGATGAGAACGTCGGCATCCTCGGGGATGGCGTATTTGCCTTGCCAGGGCACGAACTCGGCCGCCGCCGACGTATGCGCGGCAACGAGCTTCGTCACCGCCTTGCCGCGCTCTTCGTCGCGGTTGACAATCGTGATCGACGCCGCGCCGGCCAGCGCCGTTTCAATGGCGATGGCCCGTGAGGCGCCACCGGCGCCCAGCACCACGACACGCTTGCCCTTGGGGTCGACCACCGTCTTGAGGGAGGTGAGGAAGCCCTTGCCGTCGGTGTTCTCACCGATCAGCCGGCCGTCGTCGTTGATCACGCAGTTGACCGCGCCGATGATTTCGGCCGAGGGAGCCAGTTCGTCGATGAAATCGATCACCGCCACCTTGTGCGGCAGCGAGCAGTTGAAGCCCCGCCAGCCCATCGCGCGGGCGCCCCGCACGGCATCGCCAAGGTCGGCCGGTGCGACGTCGCAATTGATGTAGCGGGCATCGAGACCCATGGCGCGATAGGCCGCCTCGACCATGGCGACCGTTGGGTTCTCGGCAACCGGCGTCGCAAAGCAGCCGGTGAGAAGACTTAGAAAATTGAGTTCTACCGGCATTGCATCATCCTCCCTTGGGCAGGTCGAACCATGCCCTTCCCTTGGATGATCTTACTGCCGGGCGTTGGGATTGAAAACGCGTCCCCTCGACGTAGAGCATATTGGCGAACTCTGGTTCGCCAATATGCTCTCGTTCCTTGATGTCGCATTGTTTTTGCGGAAAACCAGTTTCCACTTTTCCGCACAATGCGCTAGCGAAGCCGCTTGAGTGGCATCACCGTCGCCGAAGGTTTGTCGACGCTAAGCCGCTGCTCGATCACGCCGCGCCAGCCAAGACCCCGATAGGTCTCATACCCCGGAGTGACATGCTGGGCGACGATCCGGCCATCGCGCACCTGCCAGCCCGCCTGCCCGCTGCTGAAGGCCGGCAGTCGCTCGGTCAACAGGCCGGCACCGTCGGATGAGGCGATGACGCGGTTGTCGCGATCGACGATCAGCACGCGGCTCGTCGCCTTTTCCTCGTCGCTGAGACGCACGCCCTCGACGATGGCCCGCGACTGTGGCTCCCAATCGAAATGAATGGCGAGCAAGCCGATGGGCCGGCCGTTCGCATCGCCGCCCGTCCGGACCGGCGTGACGAAGGTGCCGACCAGTGTGTCGGCGAGAAGCGGCTCGCGGGCGATGTCTTCGGCGTGGAAATCGTCGCCGGTCCTGAGCCCCATGCCGGTCCGGAACCAGGAGCGCGACGACACATCGGCGCCGGCGACCGGAAAACGATCGCCACGGCCGGACGCCACCACCTTGCCTTGGGGATCGCACAGCCAGATATCGAGATAGACGGTATAGGCGCGCAGAATGACGTTGAGACGCCGCGCCGCATAGGCGAAGGCCGCCTCGCCGGGCGCTGTCATGGCATCGACAAAAGCGGAATCGGTCGCCCACCAGCGTACATCGCAGGTACGCTCATAGAGGTTGCGATCGACGATCTCGATAGCGTTGAGGGCGAGATCGACGAGCCGCTGCCCCTGGGACGACTGGCTCATCTCCTGCACCAGCGAGGAAATCTCGCCAATCTCCGAGGCGAGCTCTGCTTCGAGGGCCGTGGAGAGCTTCTCCACCTCTTCCGAGATGCCACGCACTTCCTGGCTGACCACTGCAAAACCACGCCCGGCGTCGCCGGCCCTTTCGGCCTCGATCAGCGCGTTGAGGGCCAGGATGCGCATGCGGCGGTTGATCGCCCGGATCTGGCCAACCTTGCTAAAGGCAATTTCCTGGACGGATGCGGACTTTGAAGAAATGTCGCGAATGGACACAACCGAAGCTGTCATCCCGTCCCCCGGATCGTCGCAATTTGACTAAAGGAAGAGTCGCATTCACCTCGTTAATAAAGTAAAAACAACGTTCGAGGAACTACATACAGAACTGCTGCTTTTATTTGCAGAACAGCCGAGCAACGCGATCTTGGCGCACAGTTATTATTCAAACCACCATGCGGGCCAGAAAGACGAAGATGATGGCACCGATGGTCGCCACCACGACCTCGTGCAGGAAGGGACTGGCGATCGGAATGTTGATGCCGGTCCATTGCAGCACCAGCCCACCGACGAACGAGCCGATCAGGCCGGAGACGAGATAGCGGATGAGGCCGCCACCACCCACCACGAAGCTCGCCAGCCAGCCGGCGAGAAGACCGACGGCACCCCAGATCAGAAAGGCATGTCCCTGCATCGAGCTATCTCCTGCCAACAAAAAGATATTGCGATTTTCGCGTTTGGAAGGGTGTCACAAAAAAGAGGCCGGCAACATCCCCGCCGGCCTCTGTGTTAAGTCTCAATCATGCCTCAAATGTGGATGGCCTTGCCGTAGGCGGCAAGCACGCTCTCGTGCATGGTCTCGCTGACCGTCGGGTGCGGGAACACCGTGTGCATCAGCTCTTCCTCGGTGGTCTCGAGCTGCATGGCCACGACGAAGCCCTGAATCATCTCCGTCACTTCGGCGCCGATCAGGTGGGCGCCCAAGAGGCGACCGGTCTTGGCATCGAAGATCGTCTTGACCAAGCCTTCCGGCTCGCCGAGCGCCACCGCCTTGCCGTTGCCGATGAATGGGAAACGGCCGACCTTGAGCTCGTAGCCGGCTTCCTTGGCCTTCCTCTCGGTGAGGCCGACGGAGGCTACCTGCGGATGGCAATAGGTGCAGCCCGGGATTTGTAGCTTGTCCATCGGATGGGGATGCAGCCCGGCGATCGCCTCGACGCACAGCGTGCCTTCGTGCTCGGCCTTGTGGGCGAGCATCGGCGGACCGGCAACGTCGCCGATGGCATAGATGCCCGGCACGTTGGTGCGGCCGAGGCCGTCGGTGGCGATGGTGCCCCGATCGAGCTTCACGCCCAGCGCCTCAAGGCCGAGGTTCTCGACGTTGCCGACGACGCCGACGGCAGAGATGACGCGATCGGCGACGATCTCCTGCTTGGTGCCGTCCTTGAGCTCAACGGTCGCCGTCACCTCGTTGGCGCCCTTCTTCAGCGAGGCGACCTTGGCCTCCAGAAGAATCTTCATGCCGGCCTTCTCGAAGCGCTTCTTGGCAAGCTCGGCGATCTCGTGGTCCTCGACCGGCATCACCTGGCTCATCACCTCGACGACAGTGACCTCCGAGCCGAGGTCGCGATAGAAGCTGGCAAACTCGATGCCGATGGCGCCCGAGCCGACCACCAGCAGACGCTTCGGCAGCGCCTCCGGAACCATCGACTCGAAATAGGTCCAGACCAGCTTCTTGTCCGGCTCGAGGCCGGGCAGCACGCGCGGCCGGGCACCGGTCGCCACGATGATATTCTTGGCCTCGAAGTCGCCGGCCGGCAGCCAGCCCTTGGGCGCGCCATCGATCGGCTTCACTTTGACCTTGCCGGGCGCCGTGATGGTCGCCTCGCCCCAGATCAGGTCGACCTTGTTCTTCTTCAAGAGGAAGCCGACGCCCTGGCTCATCTGCTGGGCGATGCCGCGCGACCGCTTGACGATGGCGGCGACATCGGCACCCGGCTTCTCGGCCTTGATGCCGTAGTCGGCGGCGTGCTCGATATAGTGGAAGATCTCGGCCGAGCGCAGCAGGGCCTTCGCCGGGATGCAGCCCCAGTTGGGGCAGATGCCGCCGATATAGGCGCGCTCGACAACGCCGACCTTGAGGCCGAGCTGGGCGGCACGGATGGCGGCCACATAGCCGCCGGGGCCGGAGCCGATGATCAGGATGTCATACTGGGACATAGGTCTATGCCTTCAATCTGGCTGCGGCGCGGGACGAGCCTCGCGCCGGAAGCAGGCGGCGCCGGCCTTGCCGGCAACCGCCTCCCGAAATGGACGACGGAGAAACTCCGTCACACCAGCATCGACATCGGCTTCTCGATGAAGCCCTTGAACGCGCGCAGAAGCTCGGCACCGAGCGCGCCGTCGACGGCGCGGTGATCGGTGGAGAGCGTGACGCTCATCACGGTGGCGACGGCCAGCTGGCCACCCTTCACCACCGCCCGCTGCTCGCCGGCGCCAACCGCCAGGATGGTCGCATGCGGCGGGTTGATGACGGCCGCGAAGTCCTTGACGCCGAACATGCCGAGGTTGGACACCGAGGTGGTGCCGCCCTGGTATTCCTCGGGCTTCAGCTTGCGGTCCTTGGCACGTTTGGCGAGATCCTTCACCTCGTTGGAGATGGTGGAGAGGCTCTTCTCGTCGGCCTTGCGGACGATCGGGGTGATCAGGCCGCCGGGGATCGACACGGCAACGCCGACATCGGCGTGCTTGTGCTTCAGCATGCCGCCATCGGTCCAGGAGACGTGGGCGTCCGGCACGGCCTTGAGAGCCAGCGCGTAGGCCTTGATCACCATGTCGTTGACCGACACCTTGTAGGCCGGCTTGCCGTCGGACGTCGGCGCGGCATCGTTGATGTCCTTGCGCAGGGCCAAGAGCGCGTCGAGCTCCACGTCGACGGTGACGTAGAAGTGCGGCACCGTCTGCTTGGACTCGGTGAGACGGCGGGCGATGGTCTTGCGCATGCCGTCGTGCGGGATCAGCTCGTAGCTCTCCGGGTCGAACAGCTTCAGCGTCATCTCGTCGCTGGCACCAGCCGGCTTGGCGGCCGGCGCGGCAGCGGCAGCCGCCGCCTGCGGAGCGGCCGGCTTCGGCGCAGCCTCGGCCCCTTCGACATCACGCAGGATGATGCGGCCCTTCGGTCCCGAGCCCTTGACGGACTTGAGGTCGAGGCCCTTGTCCTTGGCGACGCGGCGAGCCAGCGGCGAGGCAAAGATGCGCTCGCCCTCACCCGCCTTGGCGGCTTCCGCCTTGGGAGCTTCCGCCTTCGGCGCCTCAGCCTTTTCCTCGGACTTGGGCGCTTCCGCCTTGGCCAGGGCGGGAGCTGCACCGTCGGCAGCAGCCGCCGCGGCGGCAACATCCTCGCCCTCTTCGGCGAGAATGGCGATCACCGCGTTGACCGGTACGTCGGCCGAGCCCTCGGCCACCACCAGCTTGGCGACGACGCCCTCGTCGACCGCCTCGACCTCCATGGTCGCCTTGTCGGTCTCGATCTCGGCGAGCACCATGCCGGATTTCACGGCATCGCCCACCTTGACGTTCCATTTGGTCAGGTTGCCCGTCTCCATCGTCGGAGAGAGCGCCGGCATCAGAATCTTGATCGGCATTTCAGCTCTCCTCAGCGATAGGTGACGGCGCGCACCGCCTCGATCACATCACCCACGGTCGGCAGGGCGAGTTTCTCGAGATTGGCCGCGTAGGGCATCGGCACGTCCTTGCCGGTGATCCGGCCGACCGGCGCGTCGAGATAGTCGAAGGCATTGGCCTGGATCTGGTAAGCAATTTCGGAGCCCACCGAACCCTGCGGCCAACCTTCCTCGACGGTCACGCAACGACCGGTCTTCTTGACCGAATTGACCACCGTCTCGATGTCCATCGGTCGGATGGTCCTGAGATCGATCAGCTCGGCATCGATGCCGAGGCCGGCCAGCTCTTCCGCCGCCTTGATCGCATAGGACATGCCCATGCCGAACGAGACGATGGTGACGTCCTTGCCGGCCTTGTGAATGCGCGCCTTGCCGATCGGCAGCACGTAATCGTCGAGCTTCGGCACATCGAAGTGATGGCCGTAGAGAACCTCGTTCTCCAGGAAGATCACCGGGTTGGGATCGCGGATCGCCGCCTTGAGCAAGCCCTTGGCGTCGGCTGCCGTATAGGGCATCACCACCTTGAGACCAGGGATCATGCCGTACCAGGCGGCATAATCCTGGCTGTGCTGGGCACCGACGCGGGCAGCCGCGCCGTTGGGACCACGAAACACGATCGGGCAGCCCATCTGGCCGCCGGACATGTAAAGCGTCTTGGCCGCCGAGTTGATGATCTGGTCGATCGCCTGCATGGCGAAGTTGAAGGTCATGAACTCGACGATCGGCTTCAGGCCGGCGAAGGCAGCGCCGACGCCGATGCCAGCAAAGCCGTGCTCGGTGATCGGCGTGTCGATGACGCGCTTGGCGCCGAACTCATCGAGCAGACCCTGCGAGATCTTGTAGGCGCCCTGATACTCGGCGACTTCCTCGCCCATCAGGAACACGTCGCCATCGCGGCGCATTTCCTCGGCCATCGCCTCCCGCAGCGCCTCGCGCACCGTCTTGCTCTCATACTGCGTACCAGCCGGAAGATCCGGGTCGGCTTCGACCTTGACGACGGGCGCCGCCGGAACCGTGCTCGAAGCCGGCGCCGCCGGCTGCGGCTTTTCGGCCGGCGCGGCCTGAGCGGCGGCCGGCTTCGCGGCGGCCGTCTCGCCTTCCTCGCCGACGCGGGCGATCACCGCGTTGACCTTGACGCCCTCGGTGCCCTCGGCCACCAGGATTTCGAGCAGCTTGCCCTCGTCGACGGCTTCGATTTCCATCGTCGCTTTGTCGGTCTCGATCTCGGCGAGCACGTCGCCGGACTTCACATCATCACCCACCTTTTTCAGCCACTTGGTGAGCGTGCCTTCTTCCATGGTCGGCGACAGCGCCGGCATCAGGATGTCGATTGCCATTTTCAAATCCTCTCGACGCGGTCAGCGAAGAATGTCGGTCCAGAGCTCGGAGGGATCCGGCTCGGCATCGGCAGAGGCGAAATCAGCCGCTTCCGTCACGACGGCGCGGACGTTCTTGTCGATCTCCTTGAGATCGTCCTCGCTGGCCCAGCCCTTCTCGACCAGCCGCTTCCTGACCTGCTCGATCGGATCACGCTCGTCGCGCATCTTCTGAACTTCGTCCTTGGTCCGGTACTTGGCCGGATCGGACATGGAGTGACCGCGATAGCGGTAGGTCTGCATTTCCAGGATATAGGGACCATTGCCGGCTCGCGCCCACTCGACGGCGCGATCGGCCGCCGCCTTGACGGCGCGGACGTCCATGCCATCCACCTGCTCGCCGGGAATGTTGAAGCTCTCGCCGCGCTTGGCGAAATCGGTCTGCGCCGACGAACGGCTGACCGAGGTACCCATGGCATAGCGGTTGTTCTCGATGACGAAGATCACCGGCAGCTTCCAGAGCTGCGCCATGTTGAAGGTCTCATAAACCTGACCTTGGTTGGCAGCACCGTCGCCGAAGTAGACAACCGATACGTTATCCGTGCCGCGATACTTGTCGGCGAAGGCGAGACCAGCACCAATTGGTACCTGGGCACCGACAATGCCATGGCCGCCGAAGAACTGCTTTTCGCGGCTGAACATGTGCATCGAGCCACCCTTGCCACGCGAATAACCGCCCTGGCGACCAGTCAACTCGGCCATAACGCCCTTGGGGTCCATGCCGCAGGCCAGCATATGACCATGATCGCGATAGGAGGTGGTAACCTGGTCCTCACCCTCGCGCAGCGCCTTCTGAATACCGACGACCACGGCTTCCTGGCCGATATAGAGATGGCAGAAACCGCCGATCAGACCCATGCCATAGAGCTGACCGGCCTTCTCTTCGAAGCGTCGGATCAGCAGCATGTCATGATAAGCCTTGAGCTCATCATCCTTATCGAACTCAGCGACCTGATAATTGATAGCCGGGTTGGAAATCTTGCCGGTTTTTCTCGTTGCGGAGGTCGGGGCCGAAGCGCGGCTGCGCTTCTCGGTCGCCGGTCGTACAGCCATTGAGCGTTCCTCCCATGTAGGGATTATTTCGTAGGGCGCCGACGGAACCCCTTTCCCGGGAGCAAGTCAAGGTTTGGATCGCATGTCAATCATGCGAAAGCTGCATCACTCGATGAGTGAATTAACTGAAATCAAGTTAATCAACGGAAAATATAGCAATGTCAATTGGTTTTGGCTTGAGCCAGCTTGTCAAAATCCATGATGACGACTTCATTGGGATTGACGACCGAAAGCTGCACACGCGCCCTCTCATCGACCATGTCCTGATCGAGACTGGAAGGGCGCAATAGCTTGACGTGCGCCTCCAGCGCCGATTTTTCGGCATTGAGGCGGGCCAGCTCGGCATTGAGTTCCTGGGTACGGCTCTCGAAGCGGGCGCGTCCCACCATGCCATACTCACCGTTGACGGCATGATAGCCGAAGTAGCCGAGGAAAACAGCCGTCACGGCGGGAAGGATCAGGCGGCGGAGCCAAGACGGGCGATGCTGGCGGGTAATCATACGCAACAAACTCACGCGGAGACGATGGGAACATCCCGTTCCCTTTCAGAGAAATCTGGACCAACGTGGTAAAGGGAGGGTGAACGGCAACGAGTTCGCCGCAAAATGAGTCCACAAGGGGCGCAATAAGCAAAAGGTGGCAAGCTAGCGGCGAAGCGCCAGCAGATCACGACATCGTGTCCGAGGCGAATCCACCAAACCGCCACGAAGATCGGCGATGGCTGGGGCAAAGTGGGAGGGCCTCGGAGTGAGGATAGCGCAGACCTTGCCGCGGCCGGCGACGGCCCTGTCAGTGGTCGGCCATGCAGTGTTCCTTGCCGTTCTCGCCATCGAAACACCGCGCCATATGGCTATTGCTCAACCGCCCGCCGCGGTTGAGGTGGTCATAGTCGCCCCGCCGAAGAGCCCCGTAGTGGCGCCTGCCGCCCCCTCCCCGATCGCCACGCCGCCGCCCCAAGCCATCAGCCCGTCGCCGGCCTCTCCGGCCCAGACAGTTCCTCCAGCCCAGACTGCTAGCCCATCGTCCAATACGCGTGTAACGGCGACCCAGTATTTCGCCAGTGCCGTCCTGGACAACCCGCGGAATCGGGAAACCCGGCAAACGATCGCCACCCTGGGCAGCGACGAACGGTTGATCCAGCTATGCAGCATTGAGGCCATGGAACAGCTCAAGCATTGGAAGGCTGGCTTCGTTCCCCACAATGTCGTCGCTTATGCGATGTCCGATCCGTCGCTGACTTCGAAATCGATCGAGGCACCCGGCGCTGCCGTCTACGCTGACGGCAAATGGTATCGGCTGTCATTCAGATGCACTGCGACCGACGCTCTCGACCGTGTGGCATCTTTCGACTTCACGCTCGGCAGGCCCATCCCTCATCGAGAGTGGGAACAGCATTCTCTACCCGAGCTGGTCGAAGGTGACCCAACGGACTGAGAACCAACTCAGCCGGCGATCGCCAGGCTCTTCAGCTTTCGGTGCAGAGCCGAACGCTCCATGCCGACGAACTCGGCGGTGCGCGAAATATTGCCACCGAAGCGGTTGAGCTGGGCCTTGAGATATTCCCGCTCGAAAATCTCGCGCGCCTCCCGAAGCGGCAACGCCATCAGATGCTCGCCGCCCGAACCAGACGGCAGCGACGGCAACATGGTGCCGATTTCCGATGGCAAGAGGTCGGCGGTGATCACTGCCTCCGGATCGCCGCGCGTCAGGATCATCAGCCGTTCGACGTTGTTGCGAAGCTGGCGGAGATTACCCGGCCAGTCGTGCGACTGCAGAACGGCCATGGCGTCCTCGCCGATGCGCCGCACCGGTAGACCGGTAGCCCGGGATATCTGATGCATCATCTGTTCGATGAGGAACGGAATGTCCTCGCGCCGCTCCGAGAGGCCCGGCACGCGCACCGGCACCACAGCCAGACGATGGAACAGATCTTCCCGGAAATGGCCCTCGGCGATCTCGCGCTCGAGGTCGCGCGCCGTTGACGACACATAACGCACGTCCACGTGCACCTTCTGGGTACCACCGACGCGTTCGAAAGCCTGATCGACAAGGACGCGCACCATGCGATTCTGCATCTCGCGCGGCATATCGCCAATCTCGTCGAGGTAAAGCGTACCGCCATGCGCCTCTTCGAGGGCACCGACCTTGCGCTTGCCGTCGGCGTCGGACTCGCTGCCGAACAGCTCGACCTCCATGCGTTCGGGTGAGAAGGCTGTGGCATTCAGCACCACGAACGGACCGGCCGCCCGGTGCGAATGCTCATGGATGGCGCGTGCCACCGACTCCTTGCCGGACCCGGAAGGGCCGGAAATCAATACGCGGCTGTTGGTCGGCGCCACACGGTCGATCGTGTTGCGGAGCTGATTGACCACCGACGAACCGCCAACGACGCCTTCCTGACGATCGGAACGAATTTGCAGTTCGCGGACTTCGCGCTTGAGGCGCGAGGATTCCAGCGCCCTTTCGGCAATCAACACCAGACGGTCAGCCTTGAACGGCTTCTCAATGTAGTCATAGGCGCCGCGCTTGATGGCGGAGACGGCCGTCTCGACATTGCCGTGGCCAGAAATCATCACCACCGGCACATCCGGATTGTTGGCCTTGATCTCGTCAAGCAGTTGCAGGCCGTCCATGCGGCTGCCTTGCAGCCAGATATCGAGGAAAATCAGCTGCGGACGCCGCTCAGCAATAGCCTGAAGAGCCTTGTCGCAGTCACCGGCGGTCCGGGTACCATGACCCTCGTCTTCCAGGATGCCCGCCACGAGATCGCGAATATCGACCTCGTCATCAACGATCAGAATGTCGGTCGCCATTGTTTCCTGCGTATCCGTTCTGCCGCTTAGCGGCCGTCCTCATGTCCCCAGGCGCTTTGGCAGTAACATAAATGTCACACGATCTGAAGCCCTATCGACTGCAAACTATCCACAATCAACCCGTTCTGTTGGGATCCGTCGGCAGACTGATCCTGACCATCGCTCCGTGTCCGCCTTCGGCGACCCTTGGTGAGTCCAGAAGATCGATGCTGCCGCCGTGCTCCTCGACGATCTTGCGCACGATGGCAAGGCCGAGACCGGTGCCCTTCTCGCGCGTCGTCATGTAGGGCTCCAAAAGCCGGTGCCGCTCGGCGGTCGGCAAGCCAATGCCGGTATCCACCACCTCGACGATGTTGAAACCGCCGGCCTCACGGCCATAAACGTCGACGCGCGCCCCCGCCCGCTCGCCTTCGGGCAACCCTTCGATCGCTTCCACCGCATTCTTCACGAGATTGGCCACTGCCTGGCTGATCAGTCGGTGGTCGAAGTGGCCCTTGAGCGGCGTTTCCGGCAGATGCGCCTCAAAGGTAATCTCGGGATGGCCGACGCCCAGCAGAAACACCGCCTCGCGCACGCTCTCGCCAAGGTCGCGCTCCTCGAAGGACGGTTTGGGCATGCGGGCAAATTGCGAGAATTCGTCGACCATACGGCCGATGTCACCTACCTGCCGCACGATGGTGTCGACACACTGATCAAACACCCTCCGGTCGTCGTCCACCACCAACTTGCCGAACCGCCGTCGAATACGCTCGGCGCTGAGTTGGATCGGCGTCAGGGGATTCTTGATCTCGTGGGCAATGCGCCGGGCGACGTCCGCCCAGGCCGATGTGCGCTGCGCCGAAACCAGCTCGGAGATATCGTCGAGCGTCACCACATAACCATGCTCGCGATCCAGCGACCGGTCGGGCGTGACCTTCACCAACACGGTGCTCTTGTGGTTGCCGCGCACCAGAGCAATGGTCTCCTGGTGCGATCGCCCCGTGTCTTCATCGCGGAGCGCAGTGAAGAGGAGATGGGTCAGCTCCGGCACCTCGTCGACCAGCAGTCGTCCAACGAAACTGAACAGATCCACCCCGAGCAGTGACAAGGCCGACGCATTGGCGATGGTAACGTGGCCGTCGTTGGAAATGCCGACAACGCCGGCCGACACGCCCGACAACACCGCTTCGGTGAACCGTCGCCGACGTTCCGCCTCTTCCGAGGCTGAGATCAATTCCTGCCGCTGGCTCCTGAGCTCCACCGTCATCTTGTTGAAGGAAGCGCCAAGACTGGAGATGTCGTCCGAAGTCGCGCCAACCGGCACGGCGGCGGAAAGATCTCCATGCGCCACCCGATCGGCGGCGTTGATCAGGTGGCGGATAGGCGCCACGAGGTAATTGGCGAACGACAGACCAACCCACATGGCACCGAGCAGGAAGACGAGCGACATGCCGCCGAAGATCATGGCGAAGCCGATCTGAACGTCGGAGCGGTTGTTCTCCAGCTCGCGATATTCCATGGCGCTGTCGCGGGCGAGCTTCAGATTATCCAGCACCTGCTTGTCGAGCAGACGGACGATATAGAGATAGGTCTCGTCATAGGTCCTGAGCTTCAGGAGACCTCCAACCTGATTGGACTGACCGGGCTGCAGCAGAACCGCCGTCTCCTTGCGCGCCTCGTTGATCGCTTCCACTGTCGGCATGACCGTCTTGACGCTGGGATCGATGTCGGAGCGCACGATGACGTTGCCGTTCTTGTCGAGCAGATAGGCGCTCTGCAAGCCATGCAGCGAGGCCTGTAGTCGCACCAGATTCTCGAACCGGGTCGGCTCGTAGTCATAGAGGGGTTTGGCTGCGTCAAGCGAAGTGGCGATGCTGATGAGATCGGCGCGCAGCACGCGCGCGTGTTCCTGCATGTAGGCGCTCGCCACCGTCAGCACGTTATCGACCACTTGGCGCGTCCGCGATTCGAACCAGTGGTCAAAGCCCTGATTGAGCGAAACCGTGAAGGCCACAGCCACCATCACGGCCGGCAAGGCGGCAATGAAGGCAAACAGCGCCACCACACGCAGATGCAGGCGGGCCGCCGCCCGTCCCTCGAACCACGCCCAGCCGAGCCGCCACACCTCCTGGCCGACCATGAAAATCATGGCGGCCAGCAAAAGGCCGTCGAGCACCAACACGCCGCGGATGATATCGGTGGTCGGCGGTATCGGCAGGAGATTGGAAATCAGCGCAAAGGTGCCGAGCGAGAACAGTGTGGCGACCGCCACCAGCACGAGGCCAGCCAGCCGCCGCCCCCGTCCCTCGGCGTAGACATCCTTCATTGCCATTGGCTTTGCGGCAACCTCAGCCTGACCAACCGACAACTCCGCCATCGTCCGTCTCCATTGCACCATCCGAGCCGTCTATCACGATTGCGGCTTCTTGACGAAAACCAGGTGCAAAAGCCGAGTATCCGTCTTTTTTGTCCCGGTGCTGCCACAAGGCTCGCTTTACATCCTGACGCAATGAACTAACAAGGCGACCAGCCAATAAACGCGGATCTAAGCCGACATGACCGATAGCCCGCTCCCCAAGCCCGCCCTCGCAGCGGCGCTGCATGCCATCGAAATCACCCGTACGGGCGTCACTGCCCTCGAAGAGGCCGCACTGCACGGCCCGCTTGGCAAAGCCATCGACAAGGCGATTGACATCATCGCCAACGGCAAGGGGCGGCTCATCGTCACCGGCATTGGCAAGAGCGGCCATATTGCTCGTAAACTGGCCGCCACGTTTTCATCCACCGGCACACCCGCCTATTACGTCCACCCCACCGAGGCCGGTCACGGCGATCTCGGCATGGTCGACGGCAGCGACGTCATCCTGGCATTGTCCTGGTCGGGAGAAACCACTGAACTCGCGGTCGTGCTGGCCTTCGCCAAGCGCTTTGATGTTCCGGTCGTCGCGCTGACTGCCGGCGCCGAATCGACGCTGGCCGCCGCCTCCGATGTAGCTCTCATTCTGCCCAGAGTGCGCGAAGCCTGCCCGCACAACCTGGCGCCGACCACCTCGACCGTACTCCAACTCGCCATCGGTGACGCCATTGCGATGGGCGTCATGGTGAAAAAGGGTTTCTCGGAAGCAGATTTCCATATCGTGCATCCGGGCGGCAAGCTCGGCTCGCAGCTTCGACGCGTTGCGGAGATCATGCATACCGACCGCCTGCCCATCATTGACGAAGGCAGCCGAATGACCGACGCCATCCTGGCGATCAGCTCAGGTGGTTTCGGCGTGGTTGGCGTCACCGGGAAGGATGGCGGTCTGGTCGGCGTAGTGACCGATGGTGACCTCCGCCGCTTCGTGCATTCCGATCTCGGCCCGCAGTTGAGCGCCGCCAAGCTGGAAACGCCGGTCATTGAGGTGATGACGCGCAAACCGGTCACCGTAGCACCCCAGATCTTCGCGGCGGAAGCGCTCGACCTGCTGCAAAATCGCAAGATTTCCGTGCTGTTCGTCGTTGAAAACCAGAAGCCGGTCGGCGTCCTGCACACCCTCGATCTGCTGCGCATCGGCGTGGCATGACGCCACGCTGAAAAGCCTGGTTCGCTATCCGTGGCGGGTGCACCAGCCGGTCATTCCCTCAAGGGCTCCGGATGGCTGACAATGCGTCGAATCTCCGGGAAGGCAATCCGCGCGCCCCGTTCCACCGCGTCGGCACGGCGATGCACCTCGGCGGCGCTGAGCGCCGGTGGGAAGCGGCAATGGAAGGCGACGAACACGCCTTCGTCGATTTCGCGGACCCGAACGTTGTGGATGTCCGAGACGCCATTTTGTTCCGCCGCCTCCTTGAGGACGGCGGCATAGGCGGCAACCCGATCGTCCGGCAGCTTGGCGCCGGGGATCAGATCGGGATAGAGCGGCTCCAGATGCGTTTCCACTTCGATCTCGGCACCGATCTCGGCGCGGATAGCCGCTTCGAGACGGCTCGCCACCTCGTGGGCTTCTCCGAGCGGCATGGCGCCGTCAACCTCGCAGTCGAGTGATACCGACAGACGATCGCCGAGATGCTGAATGGTGATGTGGTGTACCGGGATGCGCTCGCGCGAGGCGGCCAGGAACACTCTCTCCCTGAGACTCTCGTCGTCGATCGGCATCGGTCGCAAGCTGACCGTCGCCTCGGAGTCGGCGATCTCCGCCGAAATTGTCGCGGCCATGGCTCGCTTGACCGCAGCCGTCTCGCTCAGGCTGAAAGTTCGCGGCACTCCTGCCGATATGTCGACAAAATGTCGGGGACCGACGGCGCGCACCCGGAGCTGATCGATAGCCACCACGCCCGGCAGATCCTGCAACAATCTGCGAAGCGTCCGGCCAATGGTGGGCGACACCCGATCGGTTAGCTCATCGGCGGTGCGGCGGATCATTCTGAGGCCCAGCCAGCCGATGAAGAGGGCGATGGCCGCCGCCGTCACCGAGTCGGCCCAGTCGGCGCCATAGATGGTCGCGACGAAGCCGACGATGACGATCGTCGAAGAAGCGACATCGGATAGGAAGTGCATGGCGTCGGCGGCAAGCGCCCGGCTGCCGGTTTCAACGGCCGCCTTGTGGAGCGCACGGGCGCGCCACAGGTTGATGAGGATCTCCACGCCCAACACGGCAAAGGCAATGAAGTTGACCGAGGGTGGGGCCGCCGCGCCAACAAAGCGATTCCAGGCCTCGACGGCAACGCCGCCGGCCAGCACCAGAAGCAGCGTTCCCTCCCCGAGCGCGGCGAGATCTTCGAACTTGCCATGACCGTAGGGATGGTCGTCGTCAGCCGGCCGGTCGGCGAAGCGCACCGCCAGAAAGGTGACCAGAGTGGCGATGGCATCGGTTCCCGAATGCAGCGCGTCGGTAACCAGCGCCAGCGAGCCGATCAACAGGCCAACGATGAGCTTGGCGGCGGTGAGGCCGATGCTGGCGAACAGCGATACCAGCGCCACCCGTTCTTTCCTGGTCATCGCCCCTCGCCTTCCGTAGTCTAACGGAGACGTGGCATGCTCTTCTGAAGACCGGAACGCAAGCGTCAGCGGCCGTCATTCCACGAAAACGGTGACCCGATCGGCCCTGCCCTCGCCGTCAATGACCGACAGCGTCACGAAACCGGCGCCCTTTGGGAAATAGCTGAACTGCCGCGCCCACGGCTCCTGCGCCACCGGCGCTCCATCGGCGAGCCACGTGAACGGCCCTTTGCCATTGCGGACCTTCAGCGCAAGTGGCTGCGGCGAGCCGGCACGGAAACCGAGATCGACGTGGGCACCCGTCGGCGGATAAGCGATTTCCGGCCCGGCGTCCCTCGACGCCACCGCCGCTCGTGCGCCGCGCAGCCTTTGAAGCGGCGGCGGCAGCTCGGCGTTGGATACCTTGAGAAGGCCCGGTGGCTCCGGCGGTAATCGGGTGGTGCCCCCCGCCCGAACGAAGGTATCGGCGAGAATCGGCACGGCGACATCGACGCCCATCAGACCGGGGAGAGGCGCGCCATCCGGTCTGCCCACCCAGACGCCCACCACGTAGCGGCCATCGTAGCCCATCGCCCAGGCATCGCGGTAGCCATAGGAGGTACCCGTCTTGATGGCGACGCGCACATCCCCCTTGGTCGCGCCAAGCGGGCCGGCCAGGATATCGGTCACATAGGCGGCAGCCCGTTCGTCCATCAGCGGCTTGGGTGGTTCGGCAGGTCCTACGGCATCCACCCGCTCGCGAAGCGCGATCGGCCGGCCGCCCCGGGCCAATGCCGTATAGAGCGTCGTCAAATCGTCGAGCGTCAGCCCGACGCCGCCGAGACCGACCGCAAGATTGGCCGGCGCCATATCCGGCAGCTTCGCCTCGACGCCAGCCCGGCGGAAGCGCGTGATCAGCCGCGCCGGCCCCACCAGTTCCAGAGTTTGGATCGCCGGTACGTTGAGGCTTTCCGAAAGCGCCTGCCGCACCGTCACCGTGCCACGGAACGTCTTGTCGAAGTTGTTGGGCGTGTAACCGGCGAAGGCAGTCGGCCGGTCCTCCACCAGCGTCTCGGGATGGGCAATTCCGGCTTCGAAGGCGAGACCATAGATGAACGGCTTGAGCGTCGAGCCCGGGGAGCGGATCGCCCTGGTCATGTCGATCGAACCGGCCCGTCTCTCGTCGAACAGTCCCGCCGACCCGACCGACGCCAGCACGTCACCGCTCGTTTCCTCCGCCACCATGATTGCCACGGAAACGTTGGGGCCGATGGCGCTTGCCCGCTCGGCGGCGAGGCCTTCGAGCGAGGCCTGCAGCTTGCTGTCAATGGTGAGGCGAATCTCACCTTCTTTGGGAGCGGACGCAACTGCTCGATCGGCGGCATGAGCGGCCAGCAGTGGGAAATCGCGCCGCCGGGTCGGCACCGGCTCGGCGATAGCTGCGTCGGCATCGGCCTTGGAAAGAACGCCGCTGTCGACGGCACGCCTCAGGATGCGGTCGCGCGCTGCCTTGGCGGCGACTGGGTCGCGATCCGGACGCCGGGCCTCAGGCGCCTGCGGCAGCGCGACCAGAAACGCCGCCTCGGCAGGCGTCAGGCGCGACGGCTCCTTGCCGAACCAAGCAAGCGAGGCCGAGCGCACTCCTTCGATATTGCCGCCGAACGGCGCAAGACCGAGATAGGCAGCGAGGATGTCATCCTTGCTGGCGAAGCGTTCGAGGGCCAACGCCTTGACGATCTGGCCGAACTTGCCACTCGGCGATCGGGTATGCAGACGCTCCGAAAGACGCACCACTTGCATGGTCAAGGTCGACCCGCCGGACACGATGCGGCCGTGGGTCATCAACTGCCAGCCGGCACGGAGAAGTGCTTTCGGGTCGACGCCGGTGTGCTCGCGAAAGCGACCATCCTCGGTCGCCAGCAGCAGCTTGACATAGGCCGGATCGACGCGGGCCGGATCGACAGGTAAGCGCCACAGTCCATCACTGACGGTATAGGCCCGCAAGATCTCGCCGTTGCGCGCCGTGACGACTTGCGACGTCGGCGCAAACAGATCGACAGGCGGCGTGGCATCGACGAGACGCAGGAAGCCGAACGTCACAAGCGAGCCGCCGACGACAAGCGATATCGTCACGGCTGCCACCACTACCAGCGCAAAACGTCGAACGGCCACGGTCCCTCTCCGGCTGAGCAGTTATGCTATCGCACGAAGACAGCTGCGGCGAGAAGCTAATAGGAAGCGCCTTCTGGATGACCGACGAAGCTAAATAAGGACCGTCCCCAGCGAGGCACGAAAAGCAAGGTGGCCTCAGCACGAGGCACTGCGACAAAAGTCGCAAGAGAAATAATACACATTCAAAATAGCACAACGTTAACGCTCAACGCCTAGAGATGAAGTTGGAGAGACGCGGGCGGATGCTGAACTCTGGGGGATAGAATGGGATTTTTCGGCAAAGTACTGTCGAAGCACGAGGCGCCGCGTGAGGCCATCGTGGGTGTGGCCAGCGGCAAGGGGGCCGAGGTGCAGGCCGAGGCGCCACGCACCGCAGCGGAGCCACTGCGCATCCTGCGAACGGACGCCAGCCTCTCCAGCATTGGCTCGAACGATTTCCTGTTCGATGGTCGCCCAGCCAGTCTGGTCCTTGCCTTTGTCTCGCCCAAGGTGGACTTCGCCAGCGTGACCCGCAGGATCAAGTCGCTCGCCCCTTCGTCCGAGGTCGTGGCAACGACAACGGCCGGTGAGCTATGCGCTCGTGGCAGCGAAAAGATCTACTGCGAGACGGATGGCAGCTGGCAGAACGTGGTCGTTCAGATCTTCTCGCCTGCCCTTATCGAAAAGGTAGAAGTATTCTCGGTCCCGCTTTCGTCGCAAGACCTGCGAGCGGGCCAGTCGAAAATGTCGCACGGAACGCGCATTGCCAAGATCATCTCGGCGCTGGGCAGCGTCAAACCGGCCATGCATCTCGACGCCAAGTCGACCTTCGCCCTGACTTTCGTCGACGGCCTGTCGATGTCGGAAAGCTACTTCATGGAGGCGGTGTATGAAGCCGGCCGCTTCCCCTGCCTGTTTATCGGCGGCTCCGCCGGCGATGCGCTGACCTTTACGGAAACATTGCTGTTCGATGGCCGGCAGATCGTCAAGGATCACGCGGTCGTCGCCTTCGTCAAGATGGCGCCGGGGCAGCGCTACAGCGTTATGAAAAGCCAGAACTTCCGCAAAATCGGCCCGAGTTTCGTCGTGGTCGATGCCGATCCCGACCGTCGGTCGGTCAGCGCCGTCATCGACGAGAAGACCGGACAGGTCGTCTCGCTCGTCAAAGCCCTGTCCACCACCCTGAGGGTCGAGCCGGCGAAGCTCGAGGCTGCCTTGAAAGGCAAGGCATTCGGCGTCGAACTGGGCAACGAGCTGTTCGTTCGCTCGGTGGCCAGGATCGATGTCGAAAAAGAAGTGTTCTACTTCTATTGCGATATCGGCCCGGGCGATGATCTGACGCTGCTGGAACAGACCGACTTTCTCGAGCAAACCCGGACCGACGTCGAACGCTTCCTGCGCGGCAAGCCGAAGCCGGCCGGCGTTCTCATGAACGACTGCATCCTGCGCCGACTGTCCAACGCCGAGGCACTGTCGCGAACCGGCGGTATCTGGCCAGCCCCCGTAGCAGGCTTCTCGACCTACGGGGAGCTGTTCGGCATCAACATCAATCAGACCCTGTCGGCGATCGTCTTCTTCTCCGATGTGAAGCAGGAATTCAAAGACGACTATCTCGACAATTTTGCGATCCATTATGCAAGCTTCGTCAATTACTTCACTCGCAACCGGCTGAAGCGCGTCGAGATCCTCAATCGCCTGAGAACCGGCGTCATCGATAAGGTGTCGGACTATCTGGAGATGTCCTCGAAGATCGAAGGCACCTTGTCGGAGATTTCCAATATCGGCGACGTCATGGCCGGCATCAGAGCGGCCATGGTCGGCTCTCGCTCCGAACACAGCGGTAAACCTTCCAATACGGAGGCGCTGGCCGCTCGCTTTGGTGGCCTCAACGACGCGCTGGCAGCGTTGCGGCAGGTCGTGGCAGTCATCGACAACATCACCGGCCAGACCAACCTATTGGCCCTCAACGCGACCATCGAGGCGGCCCGCGCCGGCGAGGCTGGCAGAGGCTTCGGCGTGGTGGCCGGCGAAGTGAAAAAGCTCGCCAATGACACCAAGGCGACGCTTGGCCATACGCAGACGGCGATCGCCAACATCGAGGAATCGCTTCGCGAACTCGGCCTCATCATCGAGGCCACCAAGGTGGAATTTTCCGAGGAAGGCGAACGCTACAAGCACATCGTTGGCAACGTAGAAGAAATCTTCGCTCAGAGCGGCCATTTCGAGCGTTCGATTGCCGACCTGTCGTCGACCGTCGCCAGCCATCGGAACAGTGTCGACCAGGCGGTCAGCAGTATCGAGTTCCTCCACCGCCTCGACAAGAGCAACAAGGACGCCGCCTGATCCCAGGCTTTTCGTCTGCGACCCAAAACAAAGCCGCCGCATGGATATCCCACGCGGCGGCTTTGTTTTTTGTGCTGTTTGGATCAGCTGTAGATCGGGAAGGCGTCGGTCAGCGCCTTGACGCGGCGTTTCACGGCCGCCTCGACGCCGTCGTTCTTATCCTCACCGTTGACCTTCAGGCCATCGAGCACCTGCAGGATCAGGTTGGCGATCTCCTTGAACTCGCCAGCGCCGAAACCACGCGAGGTAGCGGCCGGCGAGCCGAGGCGGATACCGGAGGTGATGGTCGGCTTCTCCGGATCGAAGGGCACGCCATTCTTGTTGCAGGTGATGTCGGCACGGCCGAGGGCGGCTTCGACCACCTTGCCGGTGAGGCCCTTCGGACGCAGGTCGACCAGCATCAGGTGGTTGTCCGTGCCGCCGGAGACGATGTCGACGCCGCCGCGCTTCAGCTCGTCCGATAGCACGCGGGCATTCTCGACCACCGCCTTGATGTAGGCCTTGTAGGCCGGCTGGGCCGCTTCGAGCAGAGCCACCGCCTTGCCGGCAATGACATGCATCAGCGGGCCGCCCTGCAGGCCAGGGAACACCGCCGAGTTGATCTTCTTGGCGATGTCCTCATCGTTGGTCAGCACCATGCCGCCGCGCGGTCCGCGCAGCGTCTTGTGGGTGGTGGTGGTCACCACATGCGCATGCGGGAACGGCGAAGGATGTTCGCCGGCCGCAACGAGACCGGCAAAATGCGCCATGTCCACCATCAGGTAGGCGCCCACCTCGTCGGCAATGGCGCGGAAGGCGGCAAAGTCCCAGACGCGGCTGTAGGCCGAGCCACCGGCGATGATGATCTTCGGCTTGTGTTCCTTGGCCAGCGCCACAAGCTGATCCATGTCGATGCGGTGGTCCTGAGCACGGACACCATAGGTGATCGCGTTGAACCACTTGCCCGACATGTTGGGCTTGGCGCCGTGCGTCAGATGGCCGCCGGAAGCAAGGTCGAGGCCGAGCACCGTGTCGCCCGGCTTGGCGAGCGCCAGGAATACCGCCTGGTTGGCCTGGCTGCCCGAGTTGGGCTGCACGTTGGCAAACTTACTGCCAAACAGCGCGTTGGCGCGCTCGATGGCCAGGTTTTCGGCGATATCGACATACTGGCAACCGCCATAATAGCGTTTACCTGGGTAACCCTCGGCATACTTGTTGGTCAGAACGGAACCCTGCGCCTCGAGAACCGCTTTGGAGACGATATTCTCCGAAGCGATCAGTTCGATTTCATGCTGCTGACGACCGAGCTCCTTCGCCACGGCAGAGGCGATCGCGGGATCAACCTCGGCGAGGGAGCTATGGAAGAAATTGGCAAGCTCTGCGCTGGTCGTGTTGGACATTTGGGTTTCCGTTCCGTCAAGGGACGTTTCTTGGGCCGGACTGACCGGGACGAAATGCCCCGGCGTCACGCGCGCCCGTGACGGGCGTCGCTTATCACGGGCGGGGGGGTGCCATCAACCTGAGGACCACCCATCCGGTGGCCGGCAGCCCTGCTTAAATCGAATATGCGGGCGATTCAGGCGGTCAAGACGTCGAGCGCAGCGATCTTGGCCCTGTCTTTCGCGCGGCCGGCAAGACGATAGAATCGATTGAGATCGGCCAGCGAGACGGCGTGGAATCGCCTGCCATCAGCTTCGATCTCCACGGTTTCTCTCAGCTCGTAAAGCACCCAGCCGTCGGCGGCATGGATGCTCATGCCGGCCATGACGTCGATGACAAGCGGCGCACCGGCGAGATGGAGGTGCACCGTCGATCGGAACTTGTCGTTGCCACCCTCCCCGCCCGGATCGACACCAGCCGCCGACGCCAGAGCCCTGGCCTGCTCGGCATCGACAATGACGTCGATATCTGCGGCGTGAAAGTCACCAATGCCGAGTATTTCCAGAACAGCGGTGCCGAACAGAACCGGCACGACACCCGCTCGCTTGGAAAGCGCGTGGAGGAAAGAAAGCGTTTCGGTAAGCTCGGGACGCATTTAGACCGTGAACCCTCCCCGGCTGGCGGCCGGCAACGGCTGCGCCTTGGTCTCGGCAAGCCGCCGCTGAAGCTTTCCGAGCGCCAACCGCTCAAGATCGTGGCGCGCCGCGCCAACTGGGCCGATCACTTGGACCTCGGTGCCGGTCACCGAACAGATGGCGGAAACGCGCACGGTGTTGCCGAGAGCGATGAACTCGAAATAGACCTCTCGCTCTCCCGATTGTTCCGCCATTCCAGCACCGTCAAAACAAAAGCCCGCCCGGATATACCGGACGGGCCGAAGCTAGCATGACACGCGCCAAAATTCAGCCGGCTTGCGCCTGGTTCTGCGCTTCGGGCGACATCGGCACGCCCAAGCCGTCGCGCTGGTAGATGTCGTCGCGGAATTCCACGGTGTTGTTCGGCGTCGCCCAGGCGGTGATGTACTGGAAATAGAGCGGCACCGGATCGGCCACCGGCGCATCGATGCGCTCGCCGGAGGTCAGCGCCTCGGTGATGCGATCCTTCGGCCAGTCGGGGGTATTCTTCAGGATCCAGTAGACGTACTCGCGAACGTTCTGAACGCGCACGCAACCCGAGGAATGGAAGCGGTCGTTGCCACCGAACAGCCCCTTGCTGGGCGTGTCGTGCATATAGACGCCTTCTGGCGACGGAAAATCGATCTTCACCGTGCCCATCGAGTTCAGGTCGCCCGGCTCCTGGCGGAACATGTAGTTGACCGCCTGATCGGTTTTCCAATCGATCGACTGCCAGGGAACCTCGGTGCCCGAGCGCGGATCAAACGCATGGATCTTCTGACGGTCGAGATAGGACGGATCCTTCTGCATCTGCGGGATCAGGTCCTTCAGAATGATGCTCTTCGGGACCGTCCAGTAGGGGAAGAATCTGATGATGGTGATCTTGGTATTGAGGAGTGGCGTCTGCCTGTCGATCTTGCCGACCACACCCCGGTGGCGAGAATGGACGGTATCGCCGTCGATGGTTTCGATCTCCGCGCCAGGGATGTTGACCATCACGTAGCGATCACCGGTGCCGCCGAGCGGATTAGGCAGCGTCTGCAGACGGACGAGATTGAGCTGAAGCTGCTGAAGGCGCGTCTCGACCGGCACATTGAGCTGACGCAGTGTCGCGTCGTCGACCACGCCGTTGGCAATGATGCCGTGGCGCGTCTGGAAGCGGCGGACGGCGCCGTCGACGAAGGTGTCATAAGCGGTAGACAAGCCAGCATTCTGATCGAGATCGCCCGTGATCATCAAACGCTGTCGCAGCGTCGCTACGGCTGGACTTTCCGAGCCGACACGAAGCACGCCACCAGCCGGCACCTGCGGCCAACCGCCCTGCGCGGCGATGGACGAATACTGGGAGATGGCCTGGTTGGTAAAAAGCACCGACTGGCCGGAGATCGACGGCCGAGTCGTCTGAGACGACAGGTCGGCGGGAGCGGACGTGTCGAACCCTTCTGTCCATTCCGTCTGGGCCATCAGCGTCTGGGCCTTGGAGGCAGAAGCCGCCATCGCCGTCATTCCGGCGATGCCAGCCTTGAGCACCCCGCGGCGGCTTGCCGCCATCGACAAAAATGATCCCTTCACGACCGCACTCCAGATCGAACTGTTCAAACGCCGGAAATCGGGCAACAGCGTCGGAAACCTTGGCCCAATGGACAACGGCCTTGGTTAACGGAGCCTTTCCAGCAGATTCCCGTGCAAACGAAGCGCCTGCAACAGACTCGCATGACAGCTTCAATGGCACGCCGTTTATCGGGAATTCATGGCGAAATCGAGGACTATAAATACCTCTGCCAGCTGCGCAGACCAGACACGATCAAATGGCATGGCAACAAAAAGACGTGAAAAGACCCTGAGCGCAGGAGGGCGCTCAGGGCCAAGTAGCGCGTCTCGGGAGGAGTTGAGACGTTCGATGCATCCGGTCTCAGGAAAGGGGAGGAAGCATTCCAACCGACATGCTCGATACACTTAACATCTGACATCAAAATGTTAAAAAATGGTTAACGAGGCAGCAAAGGCCGTGTATCGGCGTTCACCCTGATGGGTATTTCCTTCGGATATTATCTTTTTCGAAATGCCCATGTCACAATTGACAGTGGATCGATGGATATTCGGAATGAATCACGCGCATTGACTTCCACGCCATGCGCATCCGATTAACCGAAGGCCCTAGCGGCAAGAAAGCAAACGGCCGCCGTGTCAAACGGCGGCCGTTACGCAAGGCGAAGACCTGATGGTTCGAAAGCGCACCGAAGTCGACTGTTTCGACTTCGGAAGTCCAGCTCACGGAGCGCTTCCGGAATACCTTACAGGCGATAGAGGATCTGATCGGTCCAGAAGCGTTCAAGACGCTGCAGCGACTTGTTGAGCACCTTGAAGTCGTCGCGGTTGATGCCGCCGACTGTCTCGATCGAGATGATATGGCGGTTGTAGAGCTTGCCGACGATATCGGCGATCGCCTGGCCCTTGTCCGTCAGCTTGACGCGAACCGAGCGGCGGTCCATGCGCGAACGCTGATGATGAATGTATCCCATCTCAACCAGCTTCTTGAGATTGTAGGAGACATTGGACCCCAGATAGTAACCGCGCGTCCGGAGCTCGCCGGCCGTCAGTTCGCTGTCACCGATGTTGAACAGCAGGAGGGCCTGAACGGCGTTGACGTCGGTACGGCCCGAACGGTCGAACTCGTCCTTGATGACATCGAGCAGGCGGCGGTGCAGACGCTCCACGAGGCGGAGTGCCTCAAGGTAGAGCGGCTGGAGGCCCTGCTCTTCTTCGGGCTCGTTAGCATAAAGATCATAGGCGCGCTTGGCGTTGGCCATGGTGGAAAGCCTCTCTGTCGTACTTTTTGGATGCGGCTCTTTGTCCGCCTTGATCACGACAGTAGCCGAGAGCTTTGAAAATCGGCTTAAGGGGCAAGCTGAATATTAGTTTAACGCGACTCCAAACCCACCCGAGTCTTCGCTTTGGTAAAGCAGGGCTTTACGGCCCTAAAAGACCAACGACCCCATGAATTTCAGCGAGAATCCGCAAAATTCGACCTAGTTTTCATCGACCCGACTCTAGTCGAGAAGGCCGGTTGAGACGAATTGGCAAATTTTACGCAATAACTCTTCGTTGACTCTCACAAACGATCGCGTGTCCGCTCGTAATAAGCCGACAGTACGGCGTAGACCGCCACGGTTCCGATGTGGAAGACCATGAGAGGGTAGTTTCGGCCGAACTGCGGATTATAGGCGCTGTAGAGCGCCGTCTCGGTCAGCGCGCTGATCATCCACACCACCGTGCCCCAGGAAGCCAGCAGCCACAGCCCCACCGCCGCCACGAGATCGGCCACGGCGAAAAACAACGTCGCCACGATGATCGGTGATGACAGCGTCAGAAAGTTGCCGTTGGGAACCCCGAAGCCAAGGATGGTCGCCCAGCGCAGAAGACCGGCAACCAGAAATACCGCGGACAGAAATCGCACATAGATGACCAGCGTCAGGCGAGCATCGAACCTGCTCCAGAGCCCGGTATCGAGCCCCTCGGGCTGCCGCTGTTCGCCGTTGCCGCTCATCCGGTATTCCTTTCAGTTTGTTCGGCTGCCTCAATTTTGCGCCGGAGTATCGATCAAATCATGACCCGCGTATAGAGCCGGAGGCTGCGCCGTGCTAAAGCGGCTCCGCTTTCCGCAGGCAGGATTTCCCATTATGACCGCGAACACCCCCTTCTCCCGAGGCGCTATCACGCCTGACATGCGCGCCATTCTGAGCGGCCGCCGCATGCGCCGCCTGCGCCAGACCGACTGGTCGCGGCGCCTCGTGCGCGAAACCCGCCTGTCGGTGGATGATCTCATTTGGCCGATCTTCGTCATTGATGGTGTCGGCGTGCGCACGCCGATCGCCTCCATGCCCGGCGTCGAGCGCCTATCGGTCGACGAAGCGGTGCGCGACGCCGCCGAGGCAGCCGCCCTCGGCATCCCCGCCATCGCTCTTTTCCCCTACACGGATCCGACGAGACGCGACGAGAACGGCAGCGAGGCGCTGTCGCCCGACAATCTTATCTGCCGGGCGCTCCGGGCCATCAAAACGGCCGTTCCAGACATCGGCCTGATGACTGACGTCGCCCTCGATCCCTATACCAGCCACGGTCACGACGGCCTTCTTGAAGGCGACGTCATCCTCAACGACGAGACCGTGGCCGTGCTTTGCGAGCAGGCGCTCAATCAGGCACGCGCTGGCGCCGATATCATCGGCCCCTCCGACATGATGGACGGCCGTGTCGGTGCCATCCGCACGGCGCTGGATGATGCCGGCTTCGAGCACGTGCAGATCATGGCCTATTCGGCCAAATATGCCTCGGCCTTCTACGGTCCGTTCCGTGACGCCATCGGCACGAACAAGACGCTGCGCGGCGACAAGCGCACCTACCAGATGGATCCCGGCAATTCCGATGAGGCGATCCAGGAGGCAGAGCTCGACCTCGCCGAGGGCGCCGACATGATCATGGTCAAGCCGGGCATGCCCTACCTCGACATCCTCAGACGCCTCAAGGACGAGTTCCAGGTGCCCACCTTTGCCTATCAGGTCAGCGGTGAGTACGCGATGATCATGGCAGCAACCCGCAACGGCTGGCTGGACGGCGAGCGGGCGATGATGGAAAGCCTTCTCGCCTTCAAGCGGGCCGGCGCCGACGGCATCCTCACCTATTTCGCCCGCGATGTCGCCCGCAAGCTGAAGGGCTGACGTGCGGTCGGCCCGTCTTCTCACGATCGCCGCCGCCGCGGCCATCGCCGCGGTGTTCGCCACCGAGGGCTGGTGGCTGGCGGAGGGCTACCGCGACGCCCATGCTTGCCTCAATGTCCTGCCCGCCCTTGAGGAAAACGGCGAGCTTGTCGTCGACGGACTGACGCGCTCCGATAGCCTGCTTGCGGTCTTCGCCGTCGACTATCGCATCAGCGACCTGTTCGGCAGTCGGTCAGGCCGTCTGCGTTGCGCCTTCGGCAACGGGCCGGACGACCAGCGGCATCTGCTCGGTGTGGAGTTCGAAGGGCAGCCGATCGGCGAGGCTCGCCTGTATTTCCTTGAGCGCTTCTGGCTGGGCGACCCGGCAGCTATCCGAAGCGGCGAGAAACGCCTCAAGAGTGAAGTGCCGCCGCTGACTTTCCTGGCCGCAATCATCGGACGACCGCGCCTGCCGCTGATTGGCGCTCTCCTCTGCGCGCTTCTGGCCGCGGCCGCGCTGGCAGCCGGCCGGTTGTCGGGCGGCAGACGCCAAAGCTGAAGCTGCCCTTGTCTCGTCGCCGGTCGAAGGATTAGGGTGTCGGCCCAAATGCCGGCCGACGCGCCGATCGATCCGCAGCGCTCGTTATCGGCCCGGTCTTTCGGCTTGGTCGGCCCAAGCCAAGAGGCGATGAGGGAGAGACAAATGACCGAACAGACCCCCGGATTTTCGACGCTTGCCATCCACGCCGGCGCCGCTCCCGACCCGACCACCGGCGCCCGCATCACCCCCATCTATCAGACGGCGTCCTACGTCTTCGAGGACGTCGATCAGGCGGCCAAACTGTTCGGTCTTGAGGCCTTCGGCAATATCTACGGTCGCCTGACCAACCCGACACAGGCCGTGCTGGAAGAGCGCGTGACGGCGTTGGAGGGTGGCGTCGCGGCGCTCGCCGTAGCGTCTGGCCACGCCGCTCAGCTTCTGGTCTTCCATACCTTGCTGCAGCCCGGTGACGAGTTCATCGCCTCCCGGAAGCTCTATGGCGGCTCGATCAACCAGTTCAACAACGCTTTCAAGAATTTCGGGTGGAACGTCGTCTGGGCCGATCCGGCCGATCCCTCCTCCTTCGAGAAGGCGGTGACGCCGCGCACCAAGGCGATCTTCGTTGAATCGATCGCCAACCCCGGCGGCATCATCACCGATATCGAAGCCGTCGCTCATGTGGCCAAGCGAGCCGGCGTGCCGCTGATCGTCGACAATACGCTGGCGACACCTTACCTCTGTCGGCCGATCGAACACGGTGCCGATATCGTGGTGCACTCGCTGACCAAGTTCCTGGCCGGTCACGGCAACTCGCTGGGTGGCATCATCGTCGACGCCGGCAACTTCGACTGGTCGCGCGAGAACCGCTATCCAATGCTGTGCGAACCACGGCCGGAGTATAACGGTCTCGTCTTCCACAAGAACTTCGGCAACTTCGCCTTCGCCGTCGCCTGCCGGGCCCTCGGCCTGCGTGATCTCGGCCCCTGCATCTCGCCCTTCAATGCCTTCCAGATCCTGACGGGCATCGAGACGCTGCCGCTCCGCATGCAGCGCCACGTCGACAACGCCATGGCAGTCGCCGAATACCTGTCCGACCATCCCAAGGTGGCCTGGGTGTCCTACGCCGGTCTGCCGGGCGATCGCTATCATGGCCTGCAGCAGAAATACGCGCCGAAGGGCGCTGGCGCCGTTTTCACCTTCGGCCTCAAGGGCGGCTACGAGGCCGGCGTAACACTGGTGAAGAGCGTGGAACTGTTCTCTCACCTCGCCAACGTCGGCGATACCCGCTCGCTGGTCATCCACCCTGCCTCGACGACGCACAAGCAGCTCACCGATGCGCAGAAGGTGGCGGCCGGTGCCGGGCCGGACGTGGTGCGCCTGTCGATCGGCATCGAGGATGTTGCCGACATCATCGCCGACCTTGAGCAGGCGCTCGCCCGCATCGACTGACGAGTGGTTCACTCCGACATTCGCGCTCGCGGATACCTTCCGGAGGCGCATGTCGGAGTCCCACGGCCTAGCAAGCCACAGTTTCACTGAAGCTCGCTCCCTAGGAACGGCGGAGGCAGGCGTGTCCTCAAGTCTCAGAAAGCTGATCGGCACCATCATCCTGGTGATCACGGTGCCGGTGTATGCGCTGATCGCCATGGTGATCGGCGTGGCAATGCTGCCCGGCGTGAACTTCTGGTGGCAGCTCGTCTACTACGTCGTAGCCGGCTTGCTCTGGGTGCCGCCAGCCGGCCTGCTCGTCGCCTGGATGGCGCGAGCCGACCGGCGCGTCGAGGGCTAGACTTATAATTTAAAGGATCAGGCCGCCATGTCGCCGGCCGGCGCAGCCACGCGTACGATGCTCGTGACGCCTCGTCGGCCGAGGGCGGCGAGCAGCGTGTCGACGGCTCCGGGATCGGCATCTCCGGTCAGCATGAGCTGGCCTGCGAGCCGGGCGAACAGCGTGAAGGCCGGATCGGCACGCAGCCGTCCCAGGTCGATCAGCACGAGGTCATAGGTCTGCTCCAGCGCTTCGAGAAGCATGGCGGCAGCCTCCGTATCTTCGGCGAGCGCCGCCAGCGGCAGGCGACCGGCGCCGATTTCATGGGCCCGTGAAGTCGCATTGCGTTGAATGACGTCGGCGAAATCCGCTTCGCCAGCCAGGAGTTCGGCGAGCCCCGGTCGATCGTCGGTACGTCGACCGGCATCGACCACGACGATGCGTGCGCCATTGAAGCCGCCCTCACGGGCAAGTTCGTCGACAAGCCGCCGGTTCTCGTCGCCTTCGCCAAAGCAGGCGACCGCGACCCGCCGACGCCCGGCGAGATCGACGCCGGGAATAGCATCAGAAGGAATCGGTGCAGGGGCGAGAGGCGGGACAGTCTTTTCTACCGCCGGAGGAGCCTCGTCGTGGGACACCTCGGGATCCACGGAGTCGAGGGCACCGACGGCAAGCGGCGCTTCCTGGGGCAATTCGATCGTCTCGCGCCGGTGCCAGCGACCGAAGGCTGCCGCGATCCCGCCCGAGGCCAGCACTAACAGCCCAACCAGCCAAGCCCCTGAAGAAGGTGAAAGGCTTGCCGCCTCCTCGATCGGTGCCGCGTCCGCCACCAATCGCGCGCCGACGCCACCATCCGTGCCTTGAAGGGAAAGATAGTCGGCGACGACCCGGTTGACGAAGCGGACGGCAAAATCGGAATTTTCAGCCGAAAAACGGACGTTGATCGCCCGGCCACGTCCGGATGGCGCAGCGGAGAATCGCGCTGCCAACGCATCGGTCAGCCGCTCGTCCGGCGAGACCAGCTTGCTGGCGCCTCCCAGCCCGATCGCCGCCAATATGCGCGTCTGAAATGGTGGCTGCGCAAACGCCGTGGCCTCGTTGACACCCAGCTCGCTCGCTGCGCGACGCAATGTATCGCGAGAGGCAATGAGCTTGGCCTGCGCCTCAAGAAAAGCGGCATCGACGACGCTTTCAGCCGCGCCCTTTCGGTCGATGGTCAGACTGGCCCCGACCTCAACGCCCGACGGCAGGGTCGACAAAAGGCCGTGAGTCGCCGCGGCAGCTGAGACAGCCAGTGCGAACACGAGAGCTGCTCGCCTCAAAACAAGCCGGAAACCAGCCGGACGCAGGCCCTCTCCCGCCTCACCGGCGGGGGTTGGGCCGAACACGTTCATGGGTCGAGCTTGCCTTTGCATGCCAAAAGCATGGTCGGGTATGGTAACCAGCCCGTTAAGCATCGCAAAATTGTTACTGGCACCGGCGTTTTGATCAGCGCGCCAAGACTTCATAAAGAATTGCTGAACAGCATTTTCCTTTCATTAACCATGCCGGACTAGGGTCGTCCCACGTATTCGCGCTGATTTCGTGGGGATTTTCGCATGCAGCGACGCGCCTTTCTCGGTCTGGCTTTGCTCGGCCTCGGCGCCTGCACGACCCTGCCCCAACGGCAGCTGCCAGGCACGTCCGTTCCGGACGGGCTCGACGGTCCATACCGACTGGACAGCGGCGACAAATTACGCGTCACCGTCTTCGAGCAGACGGCGCTGTCGGGCACATTCACCATCGATCAGGCGGGCTACATCGCCTATCCCCTGGTCGGCAACGTCGCAGTGCGCGGCCTGACCACGCAGGAGGTGGCGGGCGCCCTCACCCGAGGCCTCAGGAACGGCTATCTGACCAAGCCCGATGTGACGGTCGAGGTCGACACCTATCGCCCCTTCTTCATCATGGGCGAGGTGCGCAATCCCGGCCAATATACCTACGTCAACACCATGAGCATCGAGACCGCCGTTGCTATCGCCGGTGGGTTTACCTCGCGTGCCGACGAGCGCCACATCGGGGTATCGCGCCGACTGAACGGCAAGACCTATACGGGTACGCTGCCACCGAGTGCCCTGGTGCGGCCTGGCGACGTGTTGAAGGTTGCCCAGCGGCTGTTTTGACGCTGGAAGTTGCCGGCGTTTAGGCGGGCAGATTGTCCGCAATTTTACTTCATTTCAGGACTTTTGCAGCATCTTGGCGGTTTCGGCCGCCTTGGGAATGGATAGTGATGAGCACCACAGAGCCAGCCACCGGACCTGCTTCACCCCTTGCGGCCACGGCGGCAACGGTCGCCCAGAACTATCGCAATGCTTCCATCGCTCCATCGCTGGTAAGCGGCCTTGCCGCGGCATTCGAATGGTTTTGCCTGTCCGTGGTTGGTGTCGCCCTGCTGCCATTGTTTTCGGTTTCGCTGGCCGGCCTGACCACGACGATTCCCGTCGGTGCCGCCTTCCTGACGCTCATCGTTGCCCAAGTCCTCGGTGCCAACGACCTGTCGCTCTTGCGCCACCACCCCCGGCGTTTCGCCAAGCTTCTGGTGGCATGGTCGAGCGTGTTCGGCTTCGTCTCCGTGCTGCTGGTCATTGGCGACGGCGTGCCCGACATCGCACGTCTGTGGTTCCCGGTCTGGTATGTGGCCGGCGTGATGACGCTGGGCCTTTCCTCGGCCATAACGGCGCTGGCGACGCGCCGGCTCACCCGCGCCGGTCGCCTGCAGAAGCGGGCCGTGATCCTCGGTGGCGGCGCCATGGCCGAGGCCTTGATCACCGCGCTTGAAGAGACCGGCGGCAACGAACTGGCGATTCTCGGCATCTTTGATGACCGTAACGACGACCGAAGTCCCGAGAGCAAGAGCGGCTTCCCCAAGCTCGGCAACACCTCCGACCTGGTTGATTTTGCCCGCCTTGCTGCCGTCGATCTCGTCATTGTTGCCCTGCCGCCGACGGCTGAGGTGCGCATCCTTCAACTTCTGAAAAAGCTGTGGGTGCTGCCCGTCGACATCCGCCTGTCCGCCCACTCGAGCAAGCTGCGCCTCCGCCCGCGCTCCTATTCCTACATCGGCCGGGTGCCATTTCTCGACCTGTTCGACCGTCCCATCACCGGTTGGTCGCAGGTATCGAAACGCGTGTTCGACGTCGCAATAGCCAGCCTGGCCATCGTTGCGCTGTCGCCGCTGATGCTCGGCGCGGCCATTGCCGTCAGGACGACGTCGAAGGGACCGATCCTGTTCCGCCAGCCCCGCTACGGCTTCAACAACGAAGTGATCTCGGTGATGAAGTTCCGCTCGATGTATGCCGATCAGGCGGACATCAAGGCCGAGAAGGTGGTGACGCGCGGCGATCCGCGCGTGACGCCGGTCGGTCGCTTCATTCGCAAGACGTCGATCGACGAACTGCCGCAGTTGTTCAACGTATTGAAGGGCGACCTGTCGCTGGTCGGCCCGCGCCCGCACGCGGTCAATGCCCATACCGCGCACAAGCTCTGGGAAGAGGTGGTGGACGGCTACTTTGCACGTCACAAGGTCAAGCCGGGCGTCACCGGTTGGGCGCAGATCAATGGCTGGCGCGGCGAAGTCGACACGCCCGACAAGATCCAGGCACGCGTCGAGCACGACCTCTATTACATCGAAAACTGGTCGGTGCTGTTCGACCTCTACATCCTGATGCTGACACCGGTGCGCATCATCAACCAGGAAAACGCCTACTAAAGCTAGGCAATGTCACGGGCGGCGCGAAAGTCGACACCGAGGCCTAGGGCATCGGACACGATGATCGTGCCCTCCGTGACCGGCGCGGCAACCGACACGGAGCGCAGAAGCCGCAAGCAGTCGAAGATGCGCTCCTTCGGCACCGGCGTCACCGAGACCACCGGCAACAGCGGCAAGCCACCGCCCGATACCCGCACCGTCGTCGTCACCATGCGCTTGGGCGCCACCACTTCCTCGGCGGCATAGGCCAGCCCCTTGTTGCAGGTGAAGCCGGTCATCTCGGCAACGACGCCGTCCTTGACGGTGACTTCGCCGCCGCAGCCAATCGGGCAGCCGATGCACTGAATGGCATGAACCATATGCGCCATCATGCCTCCTCCTCGATCTCATCCTCGGCCGCGACCTTCTCGGGTGCCGGCACGACGCGGAATTCCAGCGTCGCGGCGTCACCGATCTTGCGCACGGGAATATCGGCGACGATCATTTCGCTCGGTTTGACCACCCTGAGCTTGCGCTCGAAGGCGAGCGCGTCGTCGGCCCAGAATTGCAGCAGGGATGCGCCCATCGGCTTTGCCGCCCGGAAATAGAAGCGGACGCTCATTTTCCCCGGCTCGAAATCCGTGAGCCGCTGCGGCACCACGGTACGAAGCCCCTCGCCCGCCATGACCGATCGTTCCCGACCCGACGGCGCCAGCTCGCCGCGCGCATGGCGAGCCGCCGAGCGACCGGCGATCGCCGCCTCCTCCGACACCCAGTCGACGAGGTCGTGGACATGCAGCACGTTGCCGGCGGCGAAGAAGCCGGGGATCGAGGTCTCACGGAACTGATCGACCCGCGCGCCGCTGGTGATCGGATCGACGGCGATACCGGCCGCGCGACCCAGCTCGTTTTCGGGAATGAGGCCGACCGAGAGCAGTACGCAGTCGCAGGCGACGTCGAAGGCCGTGCCCTCGATCACCTCCAGCTTATCGTTCACCTCAGACACGGTGATGCCTGTCACCCGGTCCTTGCCATGGATCGCGGTGACCGAATGGCCGAGGTAAAGCGGAATGCCGAAATCTTCCAGGCACTGGACGATGTTGCGCGTCAGGCCGTTGGAATACGGCATGATCTCGAACACCGCCTTCACCTTGGCGCCCTCGAAGGTCATGCGGCGAGCCATGATCAGGCCGATGTCGCCCGAGCCGACGATCACCACTTCCTTGCCCGGCAGATAACCCTCCATGTTGACCATGCGCTGGGCGGCGCCAGCGGTGAACACGCCGGCCGGCCGGCTGCCCGGCGTGCGGATGGCGCCACGTGTCCGTTCGCGACAGCCCATAGCGTAGACCACCGACTTCGCCCTGACGACCGTCAGCCCGGCCTGCGGACTGACCGAGGTGATGACTCCACCCGGCTCGGCCGCCAGCACCGTCGTGTCGAGCCAGACATCAATGTCGGTGGCCTTGACCATGTCGATGTAACGGTGGGCATAGCCCGGCCCGGTCAGCTCCTCCTCGAAGCGCCTGAGGCCGAAGCCGTTATGGATGCATTGCTGCAGGATGCCGCCGAGTTCGCGGTCGCGCTCGAGAATCAGCACGCGTTTCGCGCCGGCCTCCCGCGCCGCCAGGGCCGCAGCCATGCCGGCCGGACCGCCACCGATGGTCACCACGTCGTAGGAAAACTCACGCATGGATGCCCTCCCCAGCTTCGAGATCGGCACGCGACAGGAACAGCCATGATTTGATTGAGTCCTTGCGGACAGCGGTGATGGGGACATCGAGTTCACGGGCGAGAATCGCCGTGACGCGCGGACCACAGAAGCCACCCTGGCAGCGGCCTGCTCCGGCCCGCACCCGCCGCTTGACGCCGTCGACAGTGCGGGCGCCGCAAGGCGACCGGATGGCCGCGACGATCTCTGCCTCGGTGACGGTCTCGCAACGGCAGATGACGCGGCCGAACAGCGGATCGCGGGCAACCAGTCGCGCCTGGGCCTCGCGATCGAGTTCATGGAAGCGCGGCTTTTCCGGATTGACCGGAACGAAGCTCGCCTTTGCCCTCAGTCTCAAACCGACGTCTTGCAGCATCTCGACAATGACTTCGCCGATCGCCGGAGCCGAGGTCAGGCCCGGGGACTGGATTCCGGCAGCGTGGACGAGACCGCGCGCGGCGGGCGACGGTCCGATGACGAAATCCTTGCCGGCAGCGGCGCGTAATCCGGCAAACTCGGTGATGGCCGTGCCAAGCGGCAATGCCGGTACGATGCGGCGGGCGCCGGCGATGATGCCGGCAAGGCCGCCGGCCGTCGTTTCCCTGTCCTCGGGATCGTCGATGTCGACGGCATCAGGGCCGATGAACACATTGCCATGCACCGTGGGCGACACCAAGATGCCCTTCGACACCTTGTCGGGCGTCGGAAACAGCACGGTATTGACCAGTTGGCCGACGCTGCGATCGAACAGGATGTACTCGCCCCGGCGTGGCTTGATGGTGAAGCTGTCGTCACCGGCCAGACGCGCCACCTCGTCCGAATGCAGTCCGGCGGCGTTGACCACGAAACGAGTCGCAACGCGGCCGCGCGTTGTCCGTACGCCGACAATCTGCCTGTCGGCAACGTCGATCCCCGTCACGGCGCATTCGATGACGATGCGCACGCCGTTGCGGATAGCATTCTCGGCAAAGCCCACGGTGGCCAGAAACGGGCAGACGATGGCACCGGTGGGCGCCCAGAGCGCCCCTGCGATATCGGACGAGATGTTCGGCTCGTGGGCGACCACCTGGTCGCGGTTCCAGATCTCAAGGCCAGCCACGCCGTTGTCGATGCCACGGTGACGAAGCTCCGCAACGGTCTCCATCTCAGCGGTATCCTTGGCAACCACGAGAGAGCCCGTCGCCTTGCGCGGAATGCCAAGTCCTTCGGCCAGTTCGGCATAGAGCCGCGAACCACGCACATTGAGGCGTGCTTTCCAGGTGCCCGGCTCGGCGTCGAAACCGGCATGCAGAATGCCGCTGTTGGCCTTGGAGGTTCCGGTGGCGACATCCGGCGACCGCTCGATCAGCACCGCCGACACGTCGAAGCGCGACAGCTCGCGGGCGATGGCGCACCCGACCACGCCGCCGCCGATGACGACGACATCGGCACTTTCCGGAAGAGGCCCCGGTCCGAAACTGCCTGTCATGCTTTGCTCCAAACGCGCAAACGACAGCTGTCCGATGCGCCGTCCATTTTCGTCTGCGAAGTTCGATTGATCTTCGTTTTAGTTCGCTTTCTCTTTCGTATCATGTCGAACGAAGGTTTCGGATCGGTACGAACGCCTATGATCCGCCTCCCTTTCGGCCAACGGCATCCCCAAACAAAACGACGCCGCCCTTCCCTGGGGAAAAGCGGCGTCGCTGTTGAGCCAGGAATGCCGCCGGTTCGAGACCGGCGACAATGGGTTTGTCAGGCGGACAGGGCCTGTGCCACCTCACCAGCGTCGTCGCCGACGATCAGGTGATAATTGGCGGCACCGAGCGTCGCCACGGCGCGCACACCGGCCTTCTTGATCAGCGACTGGTCGAACCGCTTGGGATCGGCCACCTCGACGCGCACGCGCGTTCCGGACACCGCCTCCACCGAGACGATATTGGCGCGTCCACCGAGGGCGTCGATCATCTGATCGGCCTTGAGGCGGGCGGCGGCCGACGGCGCACCGGCGGCAACCTTGGCGGCAACCGGCGCCGCGACGGCGACGGGGGCGGCGCCACCGGCCGGCTGCGACTGGAGATACTCTTCCATGTCGGTCTTCATGTTCTCCGACTGGGTGCCGAAGATCACCTGCAGGCCCTGGCCAACCACCATGACACCGGCGGCGCCCATTTCCTTGAACTTCGGCTGATCCACCTTGGCGATGTCGGCGACGCCGACGCGCAGGCGGGTGATGCAGGCATCGAGGTTGGTGATGTTCTGCGCGCCACCGAAGGCGGTGACCAGCTTGCGGGCGGTGGCAAAGCGATCGCTGCCGTCGAGCGCCTCATCCGCCGTTTCAACGGTGGCAACGCCATCGTCTTCACGGCCGGGGGTCTTGAGGTTGAACTTCAGGATGGCGAACCGGAACACGCCGTAATAGATGGCGGCGTAGATCGGTCCGAGGATCAGCGTCATCCACCAGTTATGGGCGTTCGAGCCGAACACGTTGAACAGCAGGAAGTCGATGCCACCCTGGGAGAAGGTAAAGCCCATGTGGATGTCGAGCGTGTTGGCCACGAACTGGGTGGTGGCGGCAAGCACGGCATGCACGGCGTAGAGGGCGGGAGCCACGAACAGGAAGGAGAACTCGATCGGCTCGGTGATGCCGGTCAGGAACGAGGTCAGGGCGGCCGAAATCATCATGCCCATGACCTTGACGCGGTTTTCCGGCTTGGCCGTCTGGGCGATGGCGATCGCAGCGGCCGGCAGGCCCCACATCTTGAACAGGAAGGCGCCCGACAGGATGCCGGCTGTGTGATCGCCCGCAAAGAAGCGGTTGATGTCGCCATGAACGACCTTGCCGGCGGCATCGGTGTAGGAGCCGATCTCGAAGAAGAACGGCACGTTCCAGATGTGATGCAGGCCGAACGGGATCAGCAGGCGCTCGACGAAGCCGTAGACGGTGGCTGCAAGGCGCGGGTCATTTTCAGCCGCCCAGTGCGAGAAGATGTCGATACCAGACTGCACGGGCTGCCAGACGAAGGACAGCACCACGCCGGCAACAATGGCCGCGAGACCGGTGGCAATCGGCACGAAGCGCTTGCCGGCGAAGAAGCCGAGATAGGACGGCAACTGGATCCGGAAGTAGCGGTTGAACAGCGACGCCGCGATGGCGCCGATGATGATGCCGCCGAACACGCCGGTGTCGATGGTCGGCACCGTCTTGCCGGCGAGAACGGGCACGTGCAGGAACACGGCCATGACGCCGAGCGTCGCGGTCATGACGAAGTAGCCGACGACAGCGGCGATGGCGGCGACGCCGTCATTCTTGGCAAGGCCGAGGGCGACGCCGACCGCGAAGATGATCGGCAGGTTGCCGAAGATGGCGTCACCACCCTTGGCCATCACCTGCGATACGATCTCCGGCAGGAAGGAGAAGTTGGACGCGCCGATACCGAGCAGCAGGCCGGCGACCGGCAGCACAGCGACCGGCAGCATCAGCGCCTTTCCGATCTGCTGCAGCACTCCGAATGCGGATTTGAACATGATGGGATACCTCTAGGACTTAAACTTCGGGCCAGGACTGGGCGAGCATTCGGCGCACCGCCTCGCCGGATTCGAGGGCAAGCGCCGCTTCGGCGACCGCCTTGCATTTGGACATGTCGAGCGTCCGTACCATCGCCTTGATCTCGGCGATCGAGCCTGATGTCGCCGACAGTTCGGTGACGCCGAGGCCGATCAGCACCGGCGCGGCGAGCGGGAAGGAGGCGAGCGAACCGCAGACGCCAACCCAGCGGCCGTGCGCCTTCGCCCCCTCGGCCGCCAGCTGGATCAGCCGCAGCACCGCCGGGTGGAAGGGATCGAGCTGCTTGGCAAGGCGCGGGTTCACCCGGTCGATGGCCAGCGTGTATTGCGCCAGATCGTTGGTACCGACTGACAGGAAGTCGGCTTCGGCGGCCAGCGTCTTGGAAATGAGCGCCGCCGAGGGAACCTCGACCATGATGCCCACTTCGATCGGCGCGGTGCGGCCCAGCGCTTTCATCTCCTCGTCGATCACTTTGCGCACGTCCCTGAGGTCGGCGAGCGTGGCTATCATCGGCAGAAGGATCTTGGTCTGACCATAGGGCTTCACCCGCAGGAGGGCGCGGATCTGCGTCCTGAGGAGCTCCGGCTGCCAGAGGCTCATCCGCACGCCGCGCATGCCAAGGGCGGGGTTTTCCTCCTTCGGCAGATGGGCGTAGGGCACGTCCTTGTCGGCGCCGGCATCAAGGGTGCGGATGATCAGCGGCCGTCCCTTCAAACCATCGGCGATGGCCTGATATTGGGCATACTGCTCGTCTTCGCTCGGCGCCGTGGTGCGGTTGAGGAACAGGAATTCCGACCGCATCAGGCCACAGCCCTCGGCACCGCTCTCGAGTGCGACCGCGACATCGGCCGGACCGCCGAGGTTGGCAACCACTTCGATCCGCTTGCCGTCGGCCGTGTAGCAGTCGTCCTGGGTTGCGGCGCGATTGGCGGCAAGCCGCTCGCGACGACGGACCACGGCGGCACGGATGTCGGCAAGGTCGGTCGCCGGCGGATTGATCCGCACGGTCGCCTGGTCGGCATCGAGAATGACCGGCTGTCCATCGGGCACGCACAATACGCCGACGCCGGCGGCGACGACGGCCGGAATGCCCTTTGACGCCGCGAGGATCGACACGTGAGCCGTCGGGCCGGCATAGGCCAGGACGATGCCGGCAACCTTCGAGAGGTCGAGATCGGCAAACTGCGACGGCAACAGGTCGGCTGCGAAGATGATCGCGTCGTCAGGCAGCACCGTCGCCGACCCGGAAACGCCGAGCAGGATCGCCAGGACCCGGCGGCGAACGTCTTCAAGGTCCGAAGCGCGCTCGGCCAGCACGGGATTGCCCAGCTTGCGCAACGCTGCGACCTGACGGTCGATGGCCGTCTTCCAGGCATAGCCGGCGCTCTTGCCATCGCGGATCAGCGTCCAGGCGGCATCGCGCAGATCCGGATCCTCGACGAAGGACAGGTGAGCGGTGAGAATCTCCGCCTGCTGCCCTTTGCTGGCAGCGATCTTGGCGCTGATATCGGCGGCGGCCGTCTTGAGGGCGGCGCGCAGCTCCTTGATTTCCATCTCGACATCGGCGCCGGTCTCGGAAACCTCGAAGTCCTCGGAGGTGATCCGCACCGAGGTGCCGGCGGCAAGGCCGGGCGAGGCCGTGGTGCCTTCGATGGTCTTGGCGACGCCCGGACCCCAGAGTTCGGGGGTATCGGTGGACGCTGGCACGGCGGTGACTTCCGGTGTGGCGGCGACCTGCGGTGCGGCTTCGGGAGCGACGGTCGCAGTTGCCTCCGGTCCGCCCAGCAAGGCGGCGATGCGGTTGGCAACCTCAGCGCCATCGGCGCCCTTGGCCTCGATGGTCAGCTCGTCGTTGTGCTGGGCACCGAGCAGCATCAGGCCAACCGGGCTGGCGGCGCTGGCCTTGCGGTCGCCGAGGCGAATGATGACCTCGGCCGTGCCGGATTTGGCTGCCTCGGCAATCAGGCCGGCGGGGCGGGCATGGATGCCGTTCGGATCGGCGATGCGCACCTTGACCACGGTTGCCTCGCCAGCCGACGTTCCGACCGGAGCCGACAAGGTCTCGCCCTGCGCGGCGATGGTGGCGAGTGCTTCGCCGGCGGCGACCTCACGACCGACAGGAGAGACGGCCAGAGCAAAGCGCTCGCCGTTGGTCAGCACCACCGGCACGACGAGGCTGCGTACCAGCTGGGAAATGACATCCATGTCGAAGCTGATCAGCGGATCGCCGGTCTTGACCCGATCGCCTTCGGCGACATGCGGCGTAAAGCCCTCGCCCTTCAGTGCCACGGTGTCGAGGCCGATGTGCATCAGAACCTCGGCGCCGTCCTCGGCCCGCAGCGTCACGGCGTGATGGGCGCGGTGAACCGACGTGACAACGCCGGCAAACGGCGCGCGCAGCGTTGCGTCCGTCGGATCGATGGCAAAGCCATCACCGAGAATCCGGCCGCTGAATACCGGATCGGGAACATCGGCGATGGATACGAGCCAGCCGCCAATCGGAGCGCGCAGATAAAGACCGTCCTTCGCGTCGAGCGGCTTGCCGCCGCCGGACGCGTCTTTCACATGATCAACCACATCAAGACTCCGTCAGATCTCGGGTTTCTCCAGCAGGCGGCAATAGCGCCTTGTTTCTTTCGCTCAACTGTTCTTCGTGCCCCTCGGCTCCGGCCGGGAGGCGCATCATCGTCGCGGTGGCGCCTGGGCGCTGTCGCGAAAGATCAGGTCAACCGCCCACACTTCTGAGAGGTCGGCTGGATCGGCACCGCCGACCAACTGGGCAGCAAGCTCGGCGATGCGGACACCCGCGGCGCGGATTGACGAGAAAGTGGTGGTGAGCGCCGGCTCGAAAGCCTCCGGCCTCACGGTTGCCAGACCGTCGTCGTGGGCAATGACCGACACGTCTCGGCCGATCTTCAGGCCGCAGTCGCCAATCGCTCGGCAACAGCCGGAGGCGAGGAACATCGACGCGCAGACGAAGGCGGTCGGCGGTGTCGGCGCTCCCAGCAGCGTGCGCGTCGCCCGGTAGCCGTGGCCTTCCGTGGAAGGACCGGCGGTGAAAAGATGGGCTGCCGCCGCAAGGCCATGATGGCTGAGCGCCGCGTGCCAGCCGACCATGCGCTGTTCGGAGGCAGAAAGATCGGCGGGGCCGCTGACCAGCGCGATGGTCCGGTGACCGAGGCCCGCGAGCAGCTCGACGGCCCGGCGGACGCCGTCCTCATGATCGACGTCGAGATGCGGATAGATCAATGAGCCGGCGGTGCGGCCACAGGTGACGGTCTGCAATCCGAGATGCGACAGCAGGCGGATGCGGAGATCGTCGACCTTGAGATTGGCGAGGATCATCACATCCACCGCCTTGGCGCGGGCGAGACGGCGATAGCCGGCCTCCTCGCCATCGAAGGTCGCGTTGACGTAGAGATCGCGGCCGCAGCGCCCTGCCCCATCGGCAAGGCCGGCGAGAAACTCGCCGAACACCGGATCGGCCATTTCCGCGGAAGCGCCGGGCAGAACCACACCAAAGGCGCCGGTCTCGCCGGTGGCGAGACGCTTGGCACTGACGTTGGGCGTATAGTTGAAGCGCCGCGCCGCCTCGACGACGCGCAGGCGCGTCTCCTCGTTGACCTCGGAGAAGCCGTTGAGAGCACGGCTGACCGTCGTCTTCGACAATCCCAGATGCTGCGCCAGCTCTCTCAGGTTCACCGCCGGCCCTCCAAGCCACGGCCGGATACGATGCCTTGCAATCCAAGGCTTCGAACCGGTTTGAAAACCCGACCCAAGCGAGGCACCCACTCATTTCCGATAAAAATGGGGAATACCATCGACGGTGTACGGATTAATTCAACAGCAGAAATAAAGCAATCCGAACCGGTTTGGAAGATATGTAGTAATGCGCTATCAGGTTTGTTGAATCGTTTCCTGGGGAAAATCGCCGCCGCCAGAACGGAACGGAATCAACCCGGAAGGCGCAAGATGCGCCTTAACCTGCCCAGACAAACGGAGCGGCTGTTCTGACGTCGGGATCGCCAGCAAAGGATGGAGGCCTCATCCCAGCGAAAGCCACCTCAAGGGAGCATTCTTCGAATCAAGAGCGACCGATCGCCTCGGCGATCCGGTCGCACTAAAAAACGAATATAGTCACCAGGAGGGGGAATGAATGGTCGGGCAGAGAGGATTTGAACCTCCGACCCCGTGTCCCCCAGACACGTGCGCTAACCAGGCTGCGCTACTGCCCGTCCCATCATCGTCCGAGCGTCGCCGCCGGACGGGAGGGATTTAGCCGGTTCGATCCGGCGGGACAAGTGCTAATTTCACCTCTCCCCCGCGAGCGGTGTATCAGCGCGTCTGATCCAGGAGACGTTTGCACTCCAGGAGCTCGAACAGCGTCGACTGCAGGCGCCGGATATCTTCGCGAGACAAGCCGCTGCTCGAGCCCGTCGGTGCTGCATGTTCGGACGCTCCGCGGAAGCGCTCCATGAAGCGAAAGCCGCCACGGCTGGCGCTCTCCGGCAGGATACCGGCTGGCAATGGCTCTTCCTCGACCTCCGCCGCGCGAACCGGCGCCGGCTCTATCCGCGGCTCGACGCGCGGACTGGATCGAACAGGCGGTTCAGGAGCGACGTCCGCATGCGCCTCATCCGCCTCGTAAACGCTCTCGACCGTCTCGGCCTCGTCCTCTTCGTTGAGGCCGGCATTGGGAGCCATGGGAATCGGTTCGCCGGGATGGCGCCAGATCTCCATGACGAAACGGGCGCCCTGCTCCTTTAGGATGCGCTGGACGCCCTTGATCGTATAGCCTTCGCCGTAGAGCAGATACTGGATGCCGCGCAGCAGTTCGACGTCGTCGGGGCGATAATAGCGACGACCGCCGCCACGCTTCATCGGCCGGATCTGACTGAATTTGGTCTCCCAGAATCGCAACACATGCTGCGGAAGATCAAGATCCTCCGCAACCTCGCTGATCGTCCTGAAAGCGTCCGTTGCCTTTTCCACGCCGCCGCTCGACCTGATGCCCACTCAGTCCCCAAGACCGGATTCGCAAAGCGCCCTACTATAGAAGCGACAGGCGAAAGAAGCCAAGCCCGAACTCGCAGCAACGCGAAGATCGCCGGCTAATCAACTGTATTTTAATGGGATTCGCAGGCGGGCAGTCGGCCCGCCAGATATCCGCTCAATCGTCGGCCTCAGCAGACGAAGCGTCACCGCCGTTGATTTCCGTCTTCAGCACGTTGCTGGGCTTGAACACCAGCACGCGCCGGGGAAGAATCGGAACTTCCTCGCCGGTCTTTGGGTTGCGACCGATACGTTCGGTCTTGGAGCGCACCGAGAACGTGCCGAACGAGGAGAGCTTCACCGTCTCGCCTGTAACTAGGCAATCGGCAATCTCACGCAGCACTGATTCAACGAGCTCAGCCGACTCGCTCCTCGAAAGGCCGACCTTCTGGTACACGGCCTCGCAAAGATCGGCGCGGGTTACAGTTTTGCCCCCCATGGACCGCAAGCTCCCGTTGTTCCAGTCGACCGTGGATCTGGCCGACGGTCGAGATCCAAAGATGTAGGCGACAAACGTAGTGCCAGATACGGATGGGGTCAATCCGTTTTTAGCGCAAGTCTTTCCAAACAAACAAAAAACCGATGGATTCTACCAACGGAGGATGGCAGCTCCCCAGGTAAGGCCGCCACCGACCGCCTCGAACAGCAGCACATCCCCACGGTTGACCTTGCCCGAACGCACGCCAAAATCGAGTGCAAGCGGAATAGTTGCCGCCGAAGTGTTGGCGTGCCCCTCAACCGTGATGATGGTCTTTTCCAAGGGTATGCCAAGCTTCTTCGCCGACCCCTCGATAATCCGCCGGTTGGCCTGATGAGGGATGAACCAGTCGATGCTGGCACCATCGAAACCAGTGGCTCCGAAGACCGACTTGATGACGTCCCCGACACCGCCAACGGCGAACTTGAACACTTCCTGGCCGTGCATGCGAACATGTCCGGGGGCACCGGTCATCGACGGCCCGCCATCGGTGCACAGCTTGTCGACATGGCGACCATCGGCCCTAAGGCTGGCGGCGAGCAAGCCACGGTCGGCCGACGTTCCCTCGCCTTCCTCGGTTCCGAGCACCACTGCGCCGGCACCGTCGCCGAACAGCACGCAGGTGGTGCGGTCGTTCCAGTCGAGGATGCGTGAGAAGGTGTCGGCGCCGATCACCAGCGCCTTGCGGGCAAGCCCCGTACGCAGCAGGCTGTCGGCGACCGTCAGCGCATAGACGAAGCCGGAGCATACCGCCTGCAGATCGAAGGCAAACCCATGGGTGACGCCGAGCTTGCGCTGCACTTCCACCGCTGATGACGGAAAGGTGCGGTCCGGCGTCGCCGTGGCGAGCAATACCAAGTCGATCTCATCGACATTGACGCCAGCGGCAGCCAGCGCATTGGCGGCTGCGGCGGTGGCGAGATCGGAGGTCAGTTCGCCCTCGGCGGCGATATGGCGTTCACGGATGCCCGTGCGCTGAACGATCCACTCGTCCGAAGTGTCGACCAGTTTGGTGAGATCTGCGTTGGTCAGAACCTTGGCGGGCAGGTAGCTTCCCGTACCCAGAATGACGCTTCGGATCACGCTCAGCTTCCTTTCTCGCCGGCGGCAAAGCTTATCGCCGCCTGCTCACGGTAATAATGTGCGAGGTCTGTCTCGATCTTGCTCATCAGGCCGTTGCGCGCCATGTCGTAGCCAAGATCGAGCGCGGCCGCGAAGCCGAAGGCGTCGGTGCCGCCGTGGCTCTTGATGACAATGCCGTTGAGTCCCAGGAAGACGCCACCATTGTACTTACGGGGATCCATCTTCTCCCGGAGACCCTGGAAGGCGCCCCGCGCCAGCACGTAGCCGATGCGCGTCATCCAGGTGCGGCCAAGCGCCGTGCGCAGATAGCTTGTCAGCTGCTTGGCCGTTCCTTCGGCAGTCTTCAGTGCGATGTTGCCGGCGAAGCCCTCGGTAACGATGACGTCCACCCGGCCCCGTCCGATGTCGTCGCCCTCGACGAAGCCTTCGTACTGGAGATTGGCGAGTGCCGTTTCCTTGAGAATCTGACCGGCCGCCCGCACTTCCTCGTTGCCCTTGACGTCCTCGACGCCGACGTTGAGCAGCCCCACCGAGGCGACGTCCGTGTGGAACAACGCGCGGGCCATGGCAGCGCCCATCACGGCAAATCCGATCAACTGCTGGGCATCGGCGCCGATCGATGCGCCGACGTCGAGCACGATCGATTCTGATTTGAGGTTGGGCCACAGCGCCGCCAAGGCCGGCCGTTCGATATTGGCCATGGTCCGCAGGCAAAACTTCGACATCGCCATCAGCGCGCCGGTGTTGCCGGCGGAAATGGCAAAGTGCGCTTCGCCTTTCTTGACTGCCTCGATCGCCCGCCACATCGATGACTTCCATCGACCATGGCGCAACGCGCTCGACGGCTTTTCATCCATCGCCACCGTCACTTCGCAGTGGTGAAAGCGGGAGGCGGCCTTGACCCTCGGGTACTGCTCGAGCACCGGGAGGACAATCGCCTCATCACCAAACAGTTCGTAACGCAGATCGGGACGCCGCGTCAGTTCAAGGTCGGCGCCGGCGAGCGTCACGGACGGGCCAAAGTCGCCACCCATGACGTCGATGGATATGATTAGGGGTTCGGCCATGAATCCTCAGAAGCGCGGCGGACCGCCGAAATTGATCGGGCGGGAAGATAACCGTTCCCCCCCAGGAAACAATACCAAAATACGCGCCGACCGCCCGGGAGGCGGCGCGGCGGCGGTCATCACGGACGTTTGTCCTTCAGCGCGGCGAGGCCGGCAAAGGGCGATTCCGCTTCGTCCGCGCTGCCATCATCCTCAATAAACGGCGTGAATTCGACGCCCGGCTTACGCGGATAGGGATCGAGGCCAACCGCGATGAATTCGGTGGTCAGCACGCCGAGGTCGACGGTAGAGCCCAGGATCGGCTCCGGCGGATCCTCGGCATCGACGTCCACCTCAATTTCCTCGTTGATCGGCTCGATTTCACTTTCTGGCAGAAAACGCAGATCGATGGTCTCGCGGATGGTCTCGGGCACCGGGTCAAGGGTGACGACACAAGCCTGTTCAACCTCTGCCCTCACCTCGCCCACCACCTTGAACCCATCTTTGCGGAAGGGCGATATCGTGAACTCGGCCGAGGCGCTGGCCACTTTGACGATGCCGAGCGCCTCGGCGATGGCTTCACACTCGGAAGGGCTGGCTTCGAAAGCGACAGACGTGCCGCGCGGCTGCACACGATCCCAGGCGAAGGGACGGGAAAAGGGAATGTCGGATTCTGCGGTCATGTCTCAAGGTCCGAAATTGCGGGGTCGCCGGCTGAGATGGAAGAGGACGTCCCTGAAGGCAAGGCCCCGGCGGTGAGTTTCTCGACGGGTGTTTCGGCAAGGCGCTGTGCGAAGTCGCGCACATAATCGGCAAGGCAGGCCACATGGCGTGGATCCGCCGCGCCAGCATAGACATTGCGGACGAGCGTATTGGCGAGAACGGAAGGCTCATCAGAGGCAAGCGCTGCTGCCGTCGCCTCCGTCCGCCCGTAGAAAGCGCCGACGACCTTTTTGAGGCGGCGCTTGAGGCCGCTGTCGTCGTAACCGATCTCGCGCATCGAGCGTTCCATATCGTCGATGAACAGCTCACTGAGTTTGCGGGCCGCCTCTCGCCCCGCGGCCTCCTGCGACAACCGATGAACGGCGAGGCCGACGACCAGCATCAGCATTTCGAACCGTCCTTCAACACTGTCGGAAACTCCAAGTTTGGCATAAAACACCGGCTGCCGCGAAGCGCGCATCAATTCTTCATAGAGCGGCGCGACATGGGCAGATGTCTTTCGCCGAAAGAGGCCGAACACCATAGTTTTGCCGTTTCCTTCAACGAAGACCGAATTCGGCACGGTGATCGACAGGAAACCGCGCCAGGCACACGAATTGACGTTGCCTCGTGACCTATCGCAAGGTAACCAAGTTGCCAAGCGTGGAGTCAGGGACAAAGCTTGAAGCCGCGTCAGCGACTTCCGACGCCAAGCGGCGCCGCGCGGAGCGGAAATTGGGGGCAAAGCCTCAACAAGCTTCTTTGCGAAGCCGAGGGCCGTATGCCCGCTGGCGACTGAGACTGAGAAACTGGACAATCGCCTTCACGCGATTGTTCTGAGTGTGGTTGGGAGTGCCGGGAGGCTCATGTGAAGTTTAGCCGGATTGAACGCCCGTCGGGCTTGTTGTTTGGTCTGAAGGGTGCGGCGATCGCCCTGCTGACGGCCGTCTCTGTGTCGGCCTGTGGCACGCCGCCAATTCAGCACGGTTATGTACTCTCCGAACAGGCGCTGGCGCAGGTGCCGGTTGGTTCGTCACGCGAACAGGTGCTGCTGGTGCTCGGCTCGCCCTCGACCACCTCGGTGATGGCCGGCGATACGGCCTTCTACTACATCTCCCAGACGATCGACGAGAACCCGATCATGGGCCGCTCGATTACCGATCAGCGCGTACTCGCCGTCTATTTTGACGATAAGGGCCTGGTCAAACAGATCGCCAACTACGGCCTGAAGGACGGCAAGGTGTTCGATTTCATCGAGCGCAAGACCCGTACCACCGGCGCCGACCTCAACCTCATCGGCCAGATCTTCAAGGGTATCGGCAACGTCAATCCGATCGGCAATTTGCAGAACTGATCCCATTGACAGTCAGACTGAAGGGCGCGGCATCCACCGCGCCCTTTTTGCATCATACCGCGATGGAAGGCCAAGGAGCCTTTGGCGCGGGCTCTCTCCGCACGGGAATCTCAACCTCGTCAGGCCCGCAATGGCGAGCGGCTACACAGCGTCTAGAAAACGCTGATGGAACTCGGCGATTTCCGTTTGCAGGCAACAAAAGACGATCTTCTCCAAGCGCGTGCCGTCAGCGATGCGCTGCCGCACCGTATCGACGGCGATGCGCGCCGCCCGAAGGGCAGGAAAGCCGTAGACGCCAGTGGAAATGGCGGGAAACGCCACAGAGCGGACGCCGTTCTGCTCCGCCAGCGCCATGGACGACGTATAGCATCGCGCCAGCAATTCATCCTCGCGGTCGTTTCCGCCCCTCCAGATCGGCCCGACCGTATGGATGATATAACGTGCCGGCAGCGCAAAGCCCGGGCTGACAACGGCCTCGCCCACCGCGCAATGGTCATAGTGCGCCGTCATCCAGGATAGTAACTGCTGTTGACCGGCAGCGCGATGGATCGCGCCGTCGACACCGCCGCCGCCACGCAGGTGGGGCGCTGCCGCGTTCACGATGGCATCGACGTTCAGCACGGTTATGTCGCCGCGAACGACCACCATCTCAGTCATGTTCGGTGCCGCCTGCTTAAGTGACGGATCATGCCCGGCCAGCCGGCCGGGCATATTCTGAACCAACGAGCGTCTCCGCAAAAGTATCTTGCGTGCAACGGGCGGCTTCGACCGCGCAGTTACGCCTTGCGACCGGAGAACATAGTGGCCGTGTAGACCACCAGCGCCGCCCAGATGAACATGAAGGCTACGAGCTTGCCCGCCGAGAACGGCTCGTGGAATATGAACACGGCGGTGACGAAGATCATCGACGGCGCGATATATTGCATCAAGCCGATGGTCGAATAGCGCAGCAACCGAGCTCCATAGACGAACAGGATGAGCGGCACCGCCGTGACAAGTCCCGAAGCGGCCAGAAGCAGCGTGTCGGACCCGGTGGTTGTGATGCCGGTACCGGCGAAATGGCCGCTGCCGGTGGCCGCCAGCCAGCCGATGTAGACAAGCGCCAGCGGTGAGATCAGCACCACCTCCAGCAGAAAGCCGTGTGTCGGGGCGATCGGCAGCGTCTTCTTGAGGTAACCGTAGATGCCGAAGCTCAGAGCCAGCGCCAGCGACACCCACGGCAGGCCGCCGCTTTCCACCGTCATCAGGCCGACGCCGACGATGGCCAGCGCCACGGCGAACATTTGCGCCCGATTGAGGCGTTCCCCGAGGAAGATGGTGCCGAGCGCCACATTGACCAGCGGGTTGATGAAATAGCCAAGCGCCGACTCGAGCGCCCTGCCCGAGCCGATCGCCCAGACGTAAATCGCCCAGTTCACCGAAATCAAGCTGGCCGTGATAAGGCCCATAACAAGCGTGCGCGGCTGTCGAAACACCGCAAAGAAACTTCCCAGGCCACCCTGCGCCGCAAGAATCGCCGCGGTGATCGGCACCGACCACAACACGCGGTGCGCCACCACCTCGTAGGGCGAGATATGGGCGACGGCCTTCATGTAGAAAGGCAGGAAACCCCAGAGAAGATAGGCCGTGAAGGCAAAGGCGAAGCCGCGATAGCGGCCGGGGCCGACCGGCGCAGCGGCTTGGGCGGTTGTCATGGTCATGGTTCCGGACAATGGCGTGCGGCGCCAAACCGCGCCACCCGAAAAGCCAAAGCGGCGGCCGGTTGCCCGACCGCCGCTTCGTTCAGTCGAAATACTGACTTGGGTCTATCAGCTGTGAGCGAGAACCGCCAGCAGCAGCAGAGCCACGATGTTGGTGATCTTGATCGCCGGGTTGACGGCGGGACCAGCGGTGTCCTTGTAGGGGTCGCCGACGGTATCACCGGTCACCGAAGCCTTGTGAGCGTCGGAACCCTTGAAGTGCTTGACGCCGTCCTTGTCGACGAAGCCGTCTTCAAAGCTCTTCTTGGCGTTGTCCCAGGCGCCACCACCCGAGGTCATGGATATGGCGACGAACAGGCCGTTGACGATCACGCCGAGCAGCGAGGCGCCGAGGGCGGCGAAGGCATTGGCCTTCGAACCCGAGGCAAGGAGCACGCCGAAGTAGACGACCAGCGGCGACAGCACCGGCAGCAGCGACGGGATGATCATTTCCTTGATCGCCGCCTTGGTCAGCATGTCGACGGCCCGGCCGTAATCGGGACGCTCGGTGCCGGCCATGATGCCAGGCTTTTCCTTGAACTGACGACGGACTTCCTCAACCACCGAGCCGGCAGCGCGGCCGACGGCAGTCATGGCGATACCACCGAACAGGTAGGGGATGAGGCCGCCGAAGATCAGGCCGGCGACGACATAGGGGTTGGACAGCGACAGGTCGATGTTGCCGATGCCCTGGAAGTAAGGCACGCCGCTTTCAGCGAAATGCTTGATGTCGTTCGTGTAGGCAGCGAACAGCACCAGGGCGCCGAGGCCAGCCGAACCGATGGCATAGCCCTTGGTGACGGCCTTGGTGGTGTTGCCGACGGCATCGAGCGCATCGGTCGTGTGACGCACGTCCTTGGGCAGGCCGGCCATCTCGGCGATACCACCGGCGTTGTCGGTGACCGGGCCGAAGGCGTCGAGGGCCACGATCATGCCGGCAAGGCCGAGCATGGTGGTGACGGCGATCGCCGTGCCGAACAGACCACCGAGCTGGTAGGTGGCGATGATACCGGCAACGATGACCAGAGCCGGCAGAGCCGTCGACTCGAGCGAGACGGCGAGACCCTGGATGACGTTGGTACCATGGCCGGTGACCGATGCCTGGGCGATCGACACCACCGGGCGCTTGCCGGTGCCGGTGTAGTACTCGGTGATCCAGACGATCAGGCCAGTGACAACCAGCCCCAGGATGCCGCAGACGAACAGCTTGGTGCCCGTGAGCATGACGCCGTCGACAACGCCGACGTCACCCCAGCCGATGGTCAGCGACGTAGCGCCACCAAGGCCGATGATCGACAGCAGCGACGAAGCCCAGAGCCCCTTGTAGAGGGCGCCCATGATCGAGTTGTTGGCACCGAGCTTCACGAAGAAGGTGCCGATGATCGAGGTGATGATGCAAGCGCCGCAGATCAGCAGCGGATAGAGCATCGCCTTGAGCAGGAGGACCTGATCGGCAGCGAAAAAGATCGAGGCGAGCACCATGGTGGCGACCACGGTCACCGCGTAGGTCTCGAACAGGTCGGCCGCCATACCGGCGCAGTCGCCGACGTTGTCACCGACGTTGTCGGCGATGGTGGCCGGGTTGCGCGGATCATCCTCGGGAATACCGGCCTCGACCTTGCCGACGAGGTCGGCGCCGACGTCGGCACCCTTGGTGAAGATACCGCCGCCGAGACGGGCGAAGATGGAGATCAGCGAAGCGCCGAAGCCGAGGGCAACCAAGGCGTCGATGACGACGCGGTCATTGGGCGCATGGCCCATCGGACCGGTCAGCACCCAGAAGTAGACCGACACGCCGAGCAGCGCCAGACCGGCCACCAGCATGCCGGTGACGGCACCCGCCTTGAAGGCGATATTGAGACCACCAGCCAGCGACTGCATGGCCGCAGCGGCGGTGCGGACGTTGGCGCGAACCGAAACGTTCATGCCGATGAAGCCGGCGAGACCCGACAGAACGGCGCCGACGACGAAACCGATGGCAACCGGCAAGCCGAGCAGCCACGCGATCAGCACCAGGATGACCACGCCGACGATGCCGATCGTGGTGTACTGACGCTTGAGGTAGGCCTTGGCGCCCTCAGCGACAGCCCCTGAGATTTCCTGCATGCGGGCGCTGCCCGCGTCCGATGCCATGACGGACTTGATTGCCCACACGCCATAGGCGAGGGACAAAAGTCCGCAGATGATCGCGATGTATAGAACGTACATGATCCCTCCGCAGTGCCGGACCCCCGAGAGCCCGGCCTTGGCGCCACGAACCGAAGGCGAACGCCCCTTGGGAACCTGACGGTTCCCGTGCCCGTTCGCCTTGGGAGCGACCCTCTTTTCTTCCGCCTTGCAGAAGGCGCTGGCATGCAGCGTCAATCCCGTTCTGCGGACAGATACGAGGGCGGGACTACCGATATAGTCTGGTTTGGTGGCGTCAAGGCCGTGAAAGCCCGAAGCCTGCGATTTTATGGATTTGTCCCCATTCGGGACGAAACCGCAGCCGCTTCGCTTCGCTTACCGCCGAAACTGGGCACAAACGCGTCCTCAGACGATGTAACGCGCCGCCACGAATCCGCTGACGATGATGATCAAAAGACCCCACATCACCGCGTCGAGTCGCCGCTCGATGAAGTCACGCACCGGCTCGCCAAACAGACGCAGCAGGAAGGCGACGAGGAAGAAGCGAATGCCGCGCGTGACGACGCAGAGCCCGATGAACAGAGGGAAATTATAGGCAGCGAAACCCGAGGCGATGGTGACCAGCTTGAAAGGGATCGGCGTCAGCCCTTTGATTAAGATAATCCAGGCGCCGTAGTGGGCATAGGCAGCGCGGAACTCATCGAAGTTTTGGGCATAGCCGTAGACGCGGATCAGCCAGGCACCGACGCTGTCGAACAGAAACAGGCCGATGGAATAGCCAAGGACGGCGCCGCATACCGAGGCGATGGTGCAGATCAGAGCGTAGGTAAAGGCCTTGTCGCGGCGGGCCAGCACCATCGGCACCAGCATCACATCCGGCGGGATGGGGAAGAACGAGCTTTCCGCAAAGGAAACGGCGGCGAGCCATGTGCCGGCCTTGGGACTGCCGGCCAGCGACATGGTCCAGTCATAGAGTTTGCGGAACATCAGTCCTCCGGAAAATACAAAACCAGAAACATCTCGAAAAATACAATCGGCATCGCCCATAAACGGGGCCGTCGAGGTCTACCGACTCGCCCCTGGCGACGCAAGCCGGACTCCTCATTGGCATCCACTTGCCCTGAACCTTAGCAACTTTTGGGCCGAGCCTTCAGAAATGCCGGTAGGAGCCAGACCCCAGATCAGCGAGCGCCGGATGATCGCCTTGAACCGAAATCCCCGCCCCGCCCCGGACCCGGCCGATCGGCACAGCGCCGATGCCGGCTGCATTCGCGGCGGCAATAAAAGCCTCAAGCTTCGCCTCGGGGATGGAGAGCGCCAACTCATAATCGTCGCCACCCGTCAGCGCCGTGGCTAGGAGACGCGGCTCGGCGTCCACCGCCGCCCGAGCAGCGTCCGATAGCGGCACCCGCTCAGCATCGATCTCAACGGCGACGCCCGAGGCCGCCGCCATCTTGGCGAGGTCTCCGATAAGGCCGTCGGAAATGTCCATGCCGCCGGAGGCGCAGTCAGCCACTGCCGCCGCCAACGTGCCACGCGGCCGCGGCAACAGGTAGCGGTCGAGAAGATGATCGCGATGCTCATCCGAAAGGCCAAGCCGGCCGGACAGCGCCGGATCGAGGCGTAACGCCAAGCCGAGCGCCGCATCGCCGATGGTGCCGGTAACGACGATGATCTCGCCAGCCCTCGCGCCACCGCGCCTCACCATGCCGCCCTCCGCGACCTCACCGATCGCCGTCACCGACAGCGTCAGACCGGCCGGCGAACGCACCGTGTCGCCACCATAAAGCGAGATGCTGTAAGCCGCCTGATCGGCGGCAAGGCCGGCACCCAGCGCATCGATCTGCTCGATTGTGAAGTCCTTGGGAAGGCCGAGGGCCAGGAGATAGCCAACTGGCACCGCCCCTTTGGCGGCAAGATCGGAAAGATTGACCCGCAACGCCTTCTTCGCCACCGCGTCCCAGGGGTCGTCGGCGAAGAAATGCACGCCGCTGACCACCTCGTCCTTGGTCAGCACGAGATCGCGGCCGGGGCGCGGGCGATAGAAGGCGGCGTCGTCGGTGAGCCCGAGGGCGCCATCGGCCGCCAGGGGCGCGAAAACGCGGGCAATCAGCTCGAACTCACCGATGCCGCCCGCCTCCGTCATGTCAGGCTCCCGCCTTCGGGAACTCATCGGGCCGGGTTTCATGGGCGATGCGATCGAGCACGCCGTTGACGAGGCGCGGTTCGTCATCCTCGAAGAAGGCCCGGGCAACGTCGATATATTCGGAAATGATCACCCGGCCCGGCACGTCGTCGCGCCGCAACAGCTCGTAGGTACCGCAGCGCAGGATGGCGCGCAGCGTCGCGTCGACGCGCTTCAGCGGCCAGTCTTCGACCAGCGCCGTATGTACCATGGGATCGATGGTCCGTTGATCGGTGACCACGCCGCCGACGATGTCGCGGAACCAGCCGGCATCGGCCTGCCGATATTCGAAACCGTCGAGCTCCTTACCGAGCCGAAATGCCTCGAACTCCTGCACCACTTCCAACAGGTCGCCGCCACCAATCTCGAGCTGATAGAGCGCCTGTACGGCGGCGAGGCGGGCGGCGCCGCGCTGGTTGGCCGGGCGCGGCTCGGATCTGGCGCCGGATCGGTCGTCGGTCATAGTCTACCTGTCTCCCAGAGCGCCGGGATCGACCGGAGCAGCCTCCAGGATCTCATTCGCGCTGAATCGTCGTTTCAGAACGCCGCCGCGCCCCACCGAAGCGATGCGAAAGGCGCCACGAGAGGGCGGCTTGTCCTGATATTGCTGTGGCGGGGCAAAGACCACGGAACGACTGGTTTGTCCAGCGGAAAACGGCGCTTTCGGTGGCGCCGCGGATCAGGAAAGGCCCTTTTCCCTCTTCCAGCGCCGGAGACGCTTGCGGGCATTGCCGAACGGCGACGAGGTGTTCAACTGGATCATGCGACCGAAGGTATAAGCCTCGTACCAGGGGCGGCCATAGAGATCGGCGTTTTCCGTTTGATCGACGATAGTGAGGATGCGGTCCTTGGCCGTGGCGAAGCGATCGAGCAGTGTCGGATAGGATAGAGCGGCATAGTCGGCGTAGAATTTTTGCGCCAGACGGCCCAACTCATTCCACTTGTAGCCGGTCTCGGGAAAGTCCACCGGCTCGCCGGCCGCCCTGCCCGCCTGCCATTTCAGCACTAGCTCGCACCAGCCGACGAGATAGGCGACGAGATCGTGCACGCTCATCTCCGTATCCTTGGCGTGGCCCTCAAGTGTCTGCTCGCGGCAGAGCGACTCGGGCACACCCTCGAGATCGATACGGAGTTTCAGGTAGTTGAGGCGGATGGCCTCGGCCAGTTCCGCCTTATTGGAGGGTATGGCCATACCTTTCCCCCGCCATTGTGCCGACGAGCCGTCCTTCCCCTTTCGGTAGCGTCGCTTTTCTGGCACAGCAACGGGCAACTTCCGAAACGGCGGACAAACCATGCCGATCGACTATATCCTCAACGCTTTCGCGACGCTTTTTGTCACGATCGATCCCGTCGGGCTTGCGCCGCTGGTGCTGGCCCTGACGGCCGGCGCCCGCCCCGAAATGCGCCGCGCCATGGCCGTCCGCGCTTCGGTCATCGCCTTCCTGGTGCTGATCGCCTTTGCCTTCATTGGCGCCGGCATCCTGACTTTCCTCGGCATCTCCATGCCGGCCTTCCGGATCGCTGGCGGCCTGTTGCTGTTCTGGATCGCCTTCGAAATGGTGTTCGAAAAGCCTAAATCGGGCACAAGCGACAAGAGCGTACACGCCGACGTCGCGGTCGGCCATCCGCAGCCGATCGGCGAGGACATCCGTCACCTCGCGGTGTTTCCGATCGCCATCCCGTTCCTCGCCGGCCCCGGCGCTATCTCGGCGACCATCCTTTTGGCCGCTGATGCGCACAATGCACTGACCATGGCGACGCTTGTGCTGATCATCGCAGCGATCATCGCGCTGTCGTTCGCCATTTTCCTGGCAGCCGACCGCATCGACCGCTATCTCGGCGATACCGGCCGCAATGTGCTGACGCGCCTTCTGGGCGTGCTGCTCGCCTCGCTCGCCGTGCAGTTCGTCGCCGATGGCATCAAGGCCATCATGGCGTAACGCACAAACGCAAGCTCGCCGGACAAAGCCCGGCGAGGCGAATCCGCTCTGGCGAGGGGGGCTTATTTCTTGGCGAAGACAGCGGCGATGGCGGCGCGGATCGCCTGGTCCTGCTCAGCGGTGAACTTGGAACGGGATGGCGCATCGAAGCTGTTGCCCTCGAACTGCGTCATCGCCTGTTCGGACGCCTTGCGGCAGCGCTCGATCATGGAGTTCCGGTCGATGCCCTCGACCCGATATTGCGTGTTGACGCAATAATCGACGAATTTGCGCGACAGCGTTTCGCGGGAGATCGTGTCGGCGCTTGCTGGCAGCGCCCCCACCACACCCACCGTCAGCGCAACGGCGGCAACCGTACCGGAAATGACCCGCATCATGGCCTCGTTCTAAGAAAGAATCGTCAGGCCACGCCGTGTGGCCTTGAAACGGCGGTTACTTATGGCAACGTCGCCAGTTCTCGCAACCGGCTTCTAGCCGTCTCTGCCGATTTCGGGCCATACCCTTGCACATTGGTCACAATTTTCTGAGCCAAACCTTCGTGTCGTGGAAAGCCACTCCACCGAAAGGCGCGATTTCATCAGAACCGGTCAAGGTGTTGATACCCATCCCGCCCCTGTGAGCCCGGTTCGCCCAGATGCCCTCCGCCACCACAACGCCGGCCTGCAGCCCTTCGAACAGCTCGGCATTGAGCTCGACACTGCCTCGGTGGTTGCCGATCACCACGGCATCGCCATTGGCAATCCCCAGCCGGGCCGCGTCGTCGGATCGCACCTTCAGCGTCGGCCGCCCCTCGCGGCTTGCCGAGGTCGGCGTCTCACCAAAGGATGTGTTGAGGAAGTTGCGCGCCGGGGCGGTGACGAGGCGGAAAGGATGCGTCTCGTCGGCCTCTTCCACCACCGGCCAGTAGTCGGGCAGCGACGGCATGTCTCGCCACGGCCCCATGGGTCCGATGTTGGAGGTCTTCACGTTGGTCCAGTCCGGCTTGAAGCGGAACTTGCCGTCTGGATAGCCGAAGCCCTTCACATAATGTGCCGTGTCGAAGTCTGGCTGCATGTCGAGGAAGCGATTCTCCTCGAGCTCGGCAAGGGTGCCGAGCCCCGAATGCTGCAACATCCAGTCGACGTGTTCGCGCGCCGTCATGTGAAAGCCGGGATGTTCGGCACCAAGCCGCTTCGCCAATTCATTGATGACATAGATATTTTCGCGCGGCCCCTCTGGCGGCTCGACGAGCTTCGGCCCGAACAGAATGCTCTGCTGACCGCCCGCCTTGTAGATATCGTCGTGCTCCAGGAACATGGTGGCCGGCAGTACGATGTCGGCGACCTTGGCCGTATCGGTCATGAACTGTTCGTGCACGCAGACGAACAGGTCATCTCGCAGGAAACCGCGCCGCGCCTTCTCCTGCTCGGGCGTCACCGTCATCGGATTGCAGTTCTGGATGAGCATCGCCTTAACCGGCGGCCCGCCTTTCAGCGCATCCGCCTCGCCAGTGAGCACCGGACCGACACGCGAGTGATCGAGATGGCGGGTGCCCTCATCCTCCACGTCGAGGCCTTCGATCATCGTCTTGTTGAAGCGGAAGAGGGCGCCATTGTTGTGAAACGCACCCGCTCCCTCGCGCTGCCAAAGGCCGAGCACCGTGGCGATCGACTGCGCCGCATGCATGGAGACGACGCCGTTGCGCGACCGTGTAAAGCCATAGCCGAGGCGGAAAAAGGTACGTGGCGTCGTCCCCACCAGCTTGCCGAACGCTTCGATTTCGGCAACGGTGAGACCGGTGATGGCCGCCGCCCATTCCGGCGTTCGGGATTTGAGATGCGTTTCCAGTTCGGCCGGCGCGTCGGCGTATTTCGCCATGTAGGCGCGGTCGGCATAACCGTCGCGGAAGGCGATATGCATGACGGCGCAGGCGAGCGCCGCGTCGGAGCCGGGCCGCAGCACCAGCCCCAGATCGGCCTGTCGCACCGTCTCGGTCTCATAGACGTCGACGGCAACGATCTTCGCCCCACGGGTCTTTCTGGCGCGAACGGCATGGGTCATCACGTTGACCTGTGTCGTCACCGCGTTGGTGCCCCAGATGACGACGCAGTCAGACACGGCCATCTCGCGCGGGTCGGGTCCGGCGAGCAGGCCCGTGCCGGCGATCCAGCCCGTCCAAGCCGGCGTCACGCAGATAGTCTCGTAGCTGCGGGAGTATTTCTTGACGTGTCTCAGCCGTTCGATGCTGTCGCGCTGCACGAGCCCCATGGTGCCGGCATATTTATAGGGCCAGATGCTTTCGGCACCGAACTCGCGCTCGGCAGTCAGAAAGGCATCCGCCACGCGATCCAGCGCCTCTTCCCAGGAAATTTCCTGGAACCGCCCCTCCCCCTTCACTCCGACATTGAGCAAGGGCTTCATCAGCCGGTCTGGGTGGTAGAGACGCTCGGCGTAGCGGCCGACCTTGGCGCAGATGACGCCGGCCGTATAGCTGTTGTCGGCCGAGCCGCGCAGCCGGCCGATCCGACCCTCCGGCGTTATCTCGACGTCCAGCGCGCAGGTCGACGGGCAATCGTGCGGGCATGCGGAATGGGCAAAGCCAGGGCGAAGCGTAACGTTCATTGCTAAAAGGTCCGATGAAAACGGATCGCCACGTTACAGGCTCGCGTTGCAGAGGTCGCGCTTTTTCTGAGGCATTTTCTCCGCTTCCCCCAGTACGTGTTGCCTGCTCGATTTCTTTGCATGTTCTGCGCGAGAGGATGGCAATCCGGATCATCTCGCTACAACCAATGAAAGACATCGTCTGAAATGACATGGGAATAGGCGGTCATTAGCTTATTTCATGTGCAATTTCGCCGCTTTAACCGAAGCTAAACCCCAGCCGAAAGGTCACTCAACCTGGAGAGCCGAGTTAGTCTGCCGTTAATCAACCGAAAGTCTATTATAGGCTGACCAAACAGGGGATCCGGCATGTTGTTTCGTTCCAAGTCGGCTGGCTCGCGCCGCTCGCGTGGTGGGCTGTCCATCCGTCTCAAAGTCGCTTCGCTCTCCCTCGTCTGGCTGGCTGGCCTGACCGTCGTGTCCGGCACGGGCGGCTATGCCGTCGTATCCATGCGCTCGTTGGAGGAAACCTCGTCAGCTGCCGCCGGCCTGTCGCTGCTCTCCGAACAAACCCAGAGCCTTGCCAACAAGCTCGCCGCCAAGGAACGATTGTTCATGGTCGCGCCCACACCGGAGCGTGTCAAAGAAATCGACGGGCTGATCGAGGAGACGCGCACGACCATCAAGCACCTCGGAGCCGCGGCCCATGCCGTCGGGGCCGCAACCGCCGAAGCCGACCAGCTTGCCGCCTTGCTGGACAAGATTGCCGGCCAGTTCACCGAAGTGAAGAGCGGTCAGACAAAGCTGGGCTTTGCCGATGACAACGGTATTCGCGGTGATATGGAAACCGCCTTCCAGGCGCTCCGCACCGACCTCAACAAGGCCACCAAGAGCGGACAGAATCCCGATACCGTCCGCGTCGTTCAGGCCTTCGCCCAGCTCAATCAGGCGCGCGCCGAATTCATGCTGCGGCACGACGGTCCAAGTTCCGGCGCCTTCGACGCCGCCGCCGGCCGCTTTACTCGCGAACTCGACAAGACGACCCAGCTCGCCCCCGACATCAAGGATAGTCTCAAGGCGCGCCTAGCTGCCTATTCCTCGGCTTTTTCCGCCTATGTCGAGCTCTATACGTCCTGGGTTAAGGTCGCCGACCAGACCTCGCTGTCCTTCGATCTCGCCGAGCCCCTGACCACCGCCATCAAGCGCGCCGCCGTTGATCTCGACGGGTCCACCACCCAAGCCTTCACCAACGGCACTCAGTTCGCACTGCGCCTCATCTATCTCATCGTTCCGCTGACGCTTCTCGCCGGCGGCCTGATCAGCTGGCAGATCAGCCGCTCGATCACCAACCCGCTCGGCCGCATTCGCGCTACCATGGAAGTGTTGTCACGCGGCGAGGAAGCCGCCGTTGCCGATACCGACCGCGCCGACGAAATCGGCGCCATGGCGCGCACGCTTGCCGTCTTCCAGGCGAACCAAGCCGAGAAGGCGCGCCTTGAGACCGAGCAACAGACCGACGCCGAGGAACGCCTCCGCCGCCAGCGGGCCTTCGAAATGGCAGTGCGAGATTTCCGCTCGGTAGCCGGCGAATTGACCCGCGCCGTCACCGATACCATGGCCGGCATGCAAAATGCCGCCGGCGAGCTGCTCGACGAAGCCGGGCGGACTCGGACGCAGGCCGAAAGCGCGTCAGCGGCCTCGCAAGGTGCTTCGGAGAGGGTCACGGTCGTCGCAGGTGCCGCCGAGGAACTGGCATCGTCGATCAGCGAGGTGGTGAACCACGTCGGCCGGACCACGACGATCATCGGCAACGCGACCGAAGGCGCCCGCCGCACCAACGAGCAAGTGGCCGGCCTCGCCGACGCGGCAAGCCGCGTTGGACAGGTCGTGACGCTGATCCGCTCCATCGCCGAACAGACCAACTTGCTGGCGCTCAATGCGACCATCGAGGCGGCCCGCGCCGGCGAGGCCGGCAAGGGTTTTGCCGTCGTCGCCGCCGAAGTGAAGGGTCTGTCCGACCAGACTTCCCGCGCCACCGAGCAGATCGCCGCTCAGATTACGGAAATGCAGACCTCGACCGGCGAAGCGGTGGAATCGATCCGTGCTATTGCTGCCACCATGGAGGAAGTGAACCGCGCCACGCTCGGCATCGCCTCCGCCGTAGAACAGCAGGAAGCCTCCACCAACGAGATCAGCCGCAACGTCAACGACGCCTCCGGCAACACGGTCACCGTGTCCGAAAGCGTCGGCCATGTGGTCGAGGCGATCAGCAAGACCTCCGACACGGCCCGCCACGTCGAGAAGGCCGCCACGCTGGTCCTCAGCCAGACCCACGATCTGGAAGCGGCAATCGACGAATTTCTGCAACGGGTTGCGGTCTAAACCTAGCCGGCGGAACTTGCGCCAGGCTTGGCACATGCAGAAAGGCCCGGATCGCTCCGGGCCTTTTGTACTCGTGGCCAATGAGAGGCCGCTCAGTCCTCGGCAAGCGCCCGCTTGACGTCCGGCGGCACGATCTCCGCCTTCACCATCGACAGCGCCTCGTCGAGCGACATCGACTTCGGATGCTGCGAGCCGAGGGTGCGGACGTTGACCGACTTTTCCTCGGCCTCCTTGCGGCCGCAGACGAAGATCAGCGGGATCTTGGCCAGCGAATGCTCGCGGACCTTGTAGTTGATCTTCTCGTTCCTGAGGTCGATATCGACGCGCACGCCGGCCTTCAGAAGCTTCTGGTAGACTTCCTTGGCATAATCGTCGGCTTCCGAGGTGATGGTGGTGACCATCACCTGCGCCGGGGCAAACCACAGCGGGAAGTGACCGGCGAAGTTCTCGATCAGAATGCCGAGGAAGCGCTCCATCGAGCCGCAGATGGCGCGATGGATCATCACCGGCGTCTTCTTGGAGCCGTCGGCGTCGACGTAGAAGGCGCCGAAGCGGTCTGGCAGGTTGAAGTCCACTTGCGTGGTGCCGCACTGCCACTCACGGCCGATGGCGTCACGCAGGGTGTACTCGAACTTCGGACCGTAGAAGGCGCCCTCGCCCGGGTTGATGCCGGTCTTGATGCGGCCGTTCGACCGCTCGGCTATCTCGCCCAGCACGCGGGTCATCACCTCCTCGGCGTGATCCCACAGGTCGTCCGAGCCAACGCGCTTCTCCGGCCTGGTCGATAGCTTCACGGTGATCTCGTTGAAGCCGAAGTCCTCGTAGACCGACAGGATCAGTTCGTTGATCTTCAGGCACTCGGCGGCCATGTCGGCCTCGGTGCAGAAGATGTGCGCATCGTCCTGCGTGAAGCCGCGCACCCGCATCAGCCCGTGCATGGCGCCCGACGGCTCATAGCGGTGCACGGCGCCGAACTCGGCGAGGCGCATCGGCAGGTCGCGGTAGCTCTTCAGGCCGTGCTTGAAGATCTGGATGTGGCCGGGGCAGTTCATCGGCTTCAGCGCGAAGATGCGCTTGTCCTCGGCCTCGTCGCCGGCCGACTGCACGGCGAACATGTTTTCCTTGTACCAGCCCCAGTGGCCTGAGGTCTCCCACAGCACCTTGTCGAGCACCTGCGGCGCGTTGACTTCCTGGTAGTCGCCCTTGAGCCGCCGCCGCATATAGGCGGTCAGTTCCTGGAACAGCGCCCAGCCCTTCTGATGCCAGAAGACGACGCCCGGCCCCTCTTCCTGGAAATGGAACAGATCCATCTCGCGGCCGAGGCGACGATGGTCGCGCTTCTCGGCCTCTTCCAGCATGGTGAGGTAGGCCTTGAGATCCTCCTCGGTGTGCCAGGCGGTGGCATAGATGCGGGTCAGCATGTCGCGGTCGGAATCGCCGCGCCAATAGGCACCGGCCACCTTCATCAGCTTGAAGGCATTGCCGATCTTGCCGGTCGAGGTCATGTGCGGACCGCGACAGAGGTCCATCCAGTCGCCCTGCGCATACATCTTGATCTTCTGGTCAGCCGGAATGGCATCGACCAGTTCGACCTTGAATGCCTCGCCCTTCTTCTCGAACCAGTCCTTGGCCTCGTCGCGGCTCCAGACCTGTTTGGTGAACGGCTTGTCGCGGGCGATGATCTCCCGCATCTTGGCTTCGATCTTCGGCAGATCCTCGGTGGTGAACGGCCCTTCCGGACGGAAGAAGTCGTAGTAGAAGCCGTTTTCGATCACCGGGCCGATGGTCACCTGCGTGCCGGGAAACAGCTCCTGCACCGCCTCTGCCATCACATGCGCCGCATCGTGGCGGATCAGTTCGAGGGCACGCGGATCATCGCGCGTCACGATCTCGAGCCGGGCGTCGGTGACGATGGGATCGTTGAGGTCGGACAGCACGCCGTCGAGCGCCATGGCGACGGCCTTCTTCGACAGCGATTTGGAAATTTGGGCGGCGATCTCGGCGCCGGTGGTCCCCGGAGCGTATTCGCGCTGCGAACCGTCGGGGAAAGTAACGTGGATCATGGTCGGTCCTTTTCTCGCTCACTCCCGCAGACAACGCGGGTAAGCGGCTTGTTTGAAGGCAAAGGCTTTACCGGCTCGGGTGCTGGTTTGTCCAGTGCGTGCCTAAGGCAAAGCTACTGTCTGGAGCTGTTTCGAAACTCGCTGCGAATGCCCTGCCGAACGGCCGGAGCAAATGTCTCCTAGAAATCCTGATTCCTGAGAAGGTGGGCTGGAATGAGCAGACCGGCTCCGATTGCCCCGAGGGTGAAGATCACCCGTAGCAAGGACTGGACGGCGAGGATCAGGGTCGCTTCGGCGTCGACGAGGTTGGGCGCGGTGACCGACAGGAAGCCAAGCAGCGCCTGCCCGAAAAAGGCGCCCGGCACCATCGGGATGCAGCCGGCAAGCCCCACGGCATTGCAGGCTGGGCCGAGTTGCTTCCTGAGCGCCGACACCGAACAGCTCGTCACGATGGCGGCAGCGAACGAGGCGCCTTCGAGGCTCCAGGCGAGATCCTGACCGACAGTACGCACGGCGAGCGCCAGCGCACCGGCCGCCGCGCACCAAGGCAGCGCCCGGAAGCCGAAGTTGAACAGCACGCCAAATCCGGCGGCGGCGAGCGCCCCGAATACGGCCTGATGGAGGAGATGCGGCAGAAGTTCGACCATCAGAGCGACCTCAACCCGAGCAAGGCCTCCGCGAACCAGACGCCGACGGAGGCAAACACCATGATCATCAATACCCAGACGGCCCGGGCGCTGCCCATGGTGGGATAGCCATCCATGATGTCGGTCTGGGCATTGGTCGAGGGAACGCCGGGCACCAGCAGCAGAATCGACGCCATCATGGCGAGGCTGATCGTGCCGCTTTTCAGAAGGATCGCTCCGACGCCGCCCAGCGTCGCCGAAAGGAAGGCGATGAGGCCGGCGACGATGAACACATTGACGCCGTTGTGCAGCAACTGATGGCGTACATATTGCCCCACCGTTCCCGCGATCAGAATGGCGGTAAAGGCCGGCCAGTCGACCCCGAGAAGCCGGCCGAACGAGGCACAGGCAATACCGACGGCCACCGCAACCACCCAGGCCGGATGGCGCGGCGTTTCCTTGACGAGGCGGGCGATCTCGGCCTCCACCTCATCGACGCTCATACCGCCGTGCGACACGCGCACCGCCAAGCGGCGGATGGCCTGGTCGAGCCGGTGGTTCACCCCCAGCCGACCCACCTGCATCATGCGGGTGATGGTGTTGCCGCCGGCATGGACCGTCACCTCCAGCGAGGCGTAGCCCGAGCGCATGCCGACGTCGTCGACACCAAAGCCGCGGGCGATCATGCCGACGCCGTTGTGAACCACGGATACCGACGCACCGCTCTCCATCATGATGCGACCGGCCCGGAGAGCCATGTTGGCGATCCGCTCGAGCTCTCGATGGCGAACGACGACCGGGTCTTGCTGTGGTTCCATGACACCCCGCCCCCGTGGATTCCGGCCCCAGATTCGCCTGCGGAACCAGAACCACCTCTTCCGGCATTTAGCCGATTCCGCCTTTAAGGGAGATACCAGTGCCTCGGCGATCCGAGCAAGCGGCCCGCCGACGCATGGCTGCTTTTTCTTGAACCGTTCGTGTCGAAAAATGCGCCACGCGCCTACGGCGAGCCGAAATGAGCCACATTCCGAAACCTCGACCGAAAACCTTGATTTTGGGCATTTCTGACTGACGGCGATACAACCGGCGTTCGCATCTATCGGTTCTGACAGCTGAACACCACGGTTGCTAACGTTCGATTGACCTTTCGTAGTACCTCGGCGCTTGCACAAAAGGCTTAGCTGTGCCAAGACCTATGATGAAAGGTCTTGCTTGAAACGAAACGATTTCAGCAAGCGATTTCCAAGGCAACCGTGGCGCGCGGGGGAGAACAGTGCGCCATGGAAAGCCTGAAGCTGGGAGTTTGAGGCTGGACTTGGCTGCGCACTCGGAGCGACGTTCCGAAGCAAAACCAAGGCGAGATAGGCGGGGACCAGATTCAGAACTAAAGTGCAGCCAGCGCATAAGCAACTTTTGGTTGCATAAATTTCTGTGCAAAGAAAACTATCGTAGCGATACGTACACTCTATGCCAGTGTAGTTGATCTACGACATAGTTTTTGTAGCGAAACCGAGTTAAACCGACAACCAGTCCAAAAGGCGTAGTGGGCAAGCCCAAAGCGCCGATAGGACCGGTAAGAGACGCCGATCACGGCGCAAAGACCGGTGGAAAGCAGGAAGCGTCTGGAACTGGGCCGTTACGAAACAACGAACGGGCGATGAAATAGCGACCAATGAAACCGATCGTCACGCTCACACTCAACCCATCCATCGACGACACGGCTGAAGCCGAGGTCGTTCGACACACCCACAAGATTCGCATCACCAACGAGCAGCACGATCCGGGCGGCGGCGGCATCAATGTCACGCGCGTGATTCAGGAACTGGGTGGCAGCTCCATCGCTCTCTATATGTCGGGCGGCACGACCGGCCAGATGTTCGATGAGCTGCTGGCGGCTCACAACATTCCGCGCCGCCGCATTCCGATCGCCCAGAGTACCCGCGTCGCCCATCTGGTCTACGAGCGTTCAACCGGGCTCGAATACCGCTTCATCCCGGAAGGCCCTCAGGTCAGCGAGATCGAGTGGAAGCGTTGCCTCTATGCGCTCAAGGATCTCGAGTGGGATTGGTGCGTCGGCTCGGGCTCGCTGCCGCGCGGCATGCCTGAGGATTTCTACGTCCAGCTCGCCGACCTGGTGATCGACCGTGGCAGCAACCTGGTGCTCGATACCTCCGGCAAACCCCTGGAGCTGGCGCTGGCGCGCGGCGGCATCACCCTGTTCAAGCCGTCCGAAAGCGAATTCGCCAAGCTGGTTGGCCGACCGCTGCCCACCGTCGACGATATGGTTCCCGCCGCCAAGGAGCTCATCTCTTCCGGCAAGGTGAAAATGATCGCCATCACCATGGGTGGAGACGGTGCGCTTCTAGTCACCGCCGACAATCATCTCTTCCTCAAGGCGCCCGATGTCGAAGTGAAGAGCGCCTCGGGTGCCGGTGACAGCTTCGTCGGCGGCATGGTCTACGGCCTCGCCTCTGGCCTCATTCCGGAAGATGCGTTCCGCCTGGGCGTTGCCTCGGGTACCGCTTCGGTGATGATGCCCGGTACACAGCTCTGCCGGAAGGCGGACGTCGACCGCATCCTGGAAGAAATCGGCGCCCACCAGCATAACTGGTGAACGACGGCGACACGTAAAGACAAAGGGGAGCAGGATGATCGTCCTGCTCCCCTTCTTTTATTTCAAAGTCGCCTTAACAACCGTCGTCCTCAGGCGTCGATCTGCTCGGCCGGCTTCAGGCTGACGCTCTCGCCGCAACCGCAGGCGCCGACCTGATTGGGATTGCGGAAGACGAAGCCTGTGCGGAGCGGCGTTTGCTCGAAATCCAGCTCGGTGCCGAGCAGGAACAGCACCGCCTTGGCCTCCACGAACACAGTGGCGCCGTGCCCCTCGACCCGCTCGTCGCCCGGCTGGGCGTCGCGGGCCAGATCGATCGTGTAGGACATGCCGGCGCAGCCGCCGTTCTTGATGCCAAGCCGGATGCCCACGGCATCGTCGGCATTGTCGACGATTTCGCGCACGCGTTCGGCAGCGGATTCGGTCAGCGTCATAACGGCGAACTTGGCGAGAGCCATGTCATCAATCTCCGAAGCCGCCTCGGTTCAAGGCCGAGACGACAGACCTGAAAATAGGGAGCAAATGCATCGTGGACAAGCGCCTTGCCGCATGGCCGCAATGCGAACCCTGAAGTCACTTCGTAAGGTGTTGCCGGATATAGGCTTCCAGCTTGGCGAGATGCTGCTTGCCGCCCTCGACGGCGCCGGACCTCTCGACCACCTCGTCGCGGAACGCCGCCGTCGCGTAAAGCTGGCGCAGCATGACCAGCGTGCCGCTGATCTTCTCGGACAGGGTGACGGTCATCTCGAACCAGATTTTCTTGCCGTCACCAACGTCGAACACCAGCTTGGACGGCGGCACGATCTTCTTGAACACCGAGTGGTTGGGGTAGCGCGTGCCATCCGGCCCCACCATGGTGAAGACCCAGGCGCCGCCGACGCGGAAATCCATGCGAACGTCCTCCGAGGTGAAGCCGTTCGGTCCCCACCACTTGTTGACGTGGACCGGATCGGTCATCGCCTTCCACACCAGCTCGCGTCGAAAGGGAATTTCCCGCTGCAATACCAATTCGCGGTCCGCTTCATCGGTCATCGCGTCGTCCTTCTTCGCCTTCAAGTGCACCGAGATAGGTCTCGAGGCGGTCGAACCGCCCCTCCCATACCCGCCGTTGTTCGTCGATCCAGCCGGACGCCGCCGTGAGCGGCCCGGCTTCCAGCCGGCAAGGCCGCCATTGAGCATTGCGGCTGCGACTGATCAGCTTCGCCCGCTCCATCACCTTGAGATGCTTGGTCACCGCCGGAAGGGATATGCCGAGCGGCTCGGCGAGTTCGCCGACCGTCGCCTCGCCCTGGCCAAGCCGCGCCAACATGGCCCGGCGCGCCGGGTGGGCCAGCGCCAGAAACACCATGTCGAGGTCGGATGCGTATTTACCCATACGGTTAAATGCGCATAGAGCGCCGCAGCCGTCAAGGCAAGGCGGCCAAAGGACAGACGATTGAAAAGACAGATGGTCAAAAGACAGGCGGCCACCGGATCTCTCCGGCGGCCACAGGTTACGTCAGTGAGAAATGGCAGAACGAGGATCAATACCAGTCGGTAGCGACCTGAGCCTCCTCGCTCATTCGATCGGGCGTCCAAGGCGGGTCGAACACCATGTTTACCTTGACGCCGTAAACGCCGGGCACCACGCCGACGGCGTTCTCCACCCAACCAGGCATTTCGCCTGCCACCGGGCAGCCCGGCGCGGTCAGCGTCATGTCGATGGTCACGAGACGATCATCATCGATATCGATTCGATAGACCAGGCCGAGCTCGTAGATGTCGGCCGGGATCTCCGGGTCATAGACGGTCTTCAGCGCCGCGATGATGTCATCGGTGAGGCGCTCCAGGTCAGCCGGCGGGATGGCAGAGCCGGCGACTGTCTCAGGCTGATTGGGGGACGGATCGGCTTGGTCGGTCATTTCTGTCATCCGAACATGGCCTCGGCCTTCCTGAGGGCCGTGACGAGCGCGTCGACTTCGGCGCGCGTGTTGTAAAGGGCGAAAGAAGCACGGCAGGTCGATGTCACGCCGAAACGGTTGAGCAACGGCATGGCGCAATGGGTGCCGGCGCGAACGGCAACGCCTGAACGGTCGATGACCGTGGCGACGTCATGCGCGTGTGCGCCGTTCATCGAGAAGGCGACGATGGCGCCCTTCTCCTTGGTAGTGCCGTAAATGCGGACGGAGTTCATCTCGCCGAGCCGCTGCATGGCATAATCGCGCAGATCGGTCTCATGGGCGAGAATGGCCTCTCGGCCGAGGCTTTCCATGTAGCGAAGCGCAGCGCCCAGGCCGATCGCCTGCACGATCGGCGGCGTACCTGCCTCAAAGCGGTGAGGCGGTTCGTTATAGGTCACGCCCTCGGTGGTCACCGTCTCGATCATCTCGCCACCGCCCTGCCAGGGCGGCATAGCCTCGAGGAGGTGCTGCTTGCCGTAGAGCACGCCAATGCCGGTGGGACCGTAGACCTTGTGGCCGGTCAGCACATAGAAGTCGGCATCAAGGTCTTGGACATCGACCGGCAAATGCACAGCACCCTGGCTGCCATCGACCAGCACGACGGCGCCGTGGGCATGGGCGATGCGCGTCACTTCACGGATCGGCACGATCGTGCCGGTCACGTTGGACATCTGGGTGATGGCAACGATCTTGGTACGCGGCGTGAACAGCTTTTCAAACGCTTCGAGGTCGAAGCCGCCATCATCGTGGACCGGCGCCCACTTGATGACGACACCCTTTTTCTCGCGATGGAAATTCCACGGCACGATGTTGGAATGGTGCTCCAGGATGGAGAGGATGACCTCGTCCCCCTCATTGAGCACCATGCCGCCATAGCTCGCCGCCACCAGGTTGATCGCCTCGGTCGAGGACCGGGTGAAGATTACCTGTTCGGTCGATGGCGCGTTCAGGAAGGCGCGCACCGCTTCACGAGCATCTTCATAGGCTTCGGTGGCCGCGTTCGACAGATAATGCAGGCCGCGGTGAACGTTGGCATATTCGTGCGTATAGACGTAGCGCATGCGGTCGAGCACAGCCAAAGGCTTCTGCGCCGAGGCGCCGTTATCGAGATAGACCAGCGGCTTGCCGTAGACCATCTCGCCAAGGATCGGGAAATCCTTGCGGACGGTCTCGACGTCATAGGACGGAACGGACATCATCATCGTCTCTTATCTGAGCCACCCAGCACGCCGGGCGGCCATGCCGGCTCACGCCGCCCTAGCTTTCAACCAGCCCTCGACCCGGTGGATCAGGGCATCGTGGACCGCCTGGTTCTGAATCTCGTCGATCGCCTCGCCGAGGAAGGCGAGGATCAGCATGCTCTCGGCCTCGGCTTTCGGAATGCCGCGCGACAGGAGGTAGAACAGAAGATCATCGTCGATGGCGCCGCAGGTGGCGCCATGGCCGCACTGAACATCGTCGGCAAAGATCTCAAGCTCCGGCTTGGCGTCGGCTTCGGCCTCCTCGGACAGCAGCAGCGACGCCGTCATCATGCGCGCGTCGGTCTTCTGGGCATGGGCCGGCACGGCAATCCGACCGGCGAAGGCCGAGCGGGCCTCGTCGTCGATCACCGCCTTGTAGAGCTCGCGGCTCTGGCAATTCTCGGCGCCGTGCACCAGGAACAGCGTCGTGTCGGCATGGCGCCGCCCGCTGAGCATGGTGATGCCACGGAAGCCGGCGCGCGAGTCGCGGCCAACGAACTCAGCGAAAATCTGCGCCCGGGCAAGGCCGGCGCCCAGCGCGGCGTTGAACGTATCGAAGCTCGCCTCGCGGCCAATCTTCGCCACCAGCGAGGTCAGGCTCACCGCCTCGTCCGGCTCGAGCTGCAGACGGATGTGGTCGACCTTGGCACCGTCCCCCACCTCGAGCGCGGTCATGACGTTGGAATGATGAGCCACGGTGTCGAGCGACTCGATCGTCTCGATCAACGTCAACCTGGAGCCCTTGCCGACAGTGACGAGATGACGCACCGCCGTCGAAGCGGCAGGCTCGCCCTCCGCGATATGAACCAACTCCACGGGACGCCCTATCTCCGCACCATCGGCGACGGTAATGACCAGGCCATCGGTCATGAACGCGGTATTGAGTGCCACGGCCGTGTTGGTGGCGACGCCATCCTCAAGCTTCAATGCGGCGAGTACGGTGGCATCGCCCGCTTCCAGCGCCGTGGCGAGCGAGAAGATGGAGAGGCCATGTTCCAGCCCATCGAGGTCGGACAACTCGGGGCGGTAACGACCATTGGCGATCACCAGACGACGCGCCTTATCGCCTTCCACCGCCGGAGCGGCGATCAGCAGGCGTGCCACGTCGGCAGCGCCGGCGGCGGGCGGGAACGTCTTCAGCCGGGCGCGCAGATCGGTGTATTTCCAATCTTCGACACGGCGATGCGGCAAGCCGCTCTTGTCGACGCCGCCGAAGGCGGCATCTCGGATGGCGATGACGTCGGCCGTTCCGGGCAGCGACGTCCTCTCAGCCGGGTAGCGGGCGGCAAGCGCCTGTTCGGCTGGCGTACGGACGGGGGTGGCAACCATGGTCATTCCCCTCAAGCGGCCGCGTCCGCCACATAGGCGGCGTAACCGTTCTTCTCGAGATCGAGCGCCAGCTCCGGCCCGCCGGTGCGGACGATGCGGCCATCGGACAGCACGTGAACGATATCCGGCACGATGTGGTCGAGAAGACGCTGGTAGTGGGTGATCACCACGAAGGCGCGATCGGGCGAACGCAGCGCATTGACGCCCTCGGACACCACCTTCAGAGCGTCGATGTCGAGGCCGGAATCGGTTTCGTCGAGAATGCAGATCGACGGCTGCAACAGCGCCATCTGCATGATCTCGGCGCGCTTCTTCTCGCCGCCGGAGAAGCCGACGTTGACCGGCCGCTTCAACATGTCCGAGGTGATGTTGAGCTTCTCGGCGACGCCCTTCACCAGCTTCATGAACTCTGGCGTCGTCAGCTCGTCCTGGCCCTTGGCCTTGCGATGAGAGTTTAGCGCCGCCTTGAGGAAGGTCATGGTGGCGACACCGGGGATCTCGATCGGATACTGGAAGGCCAGGAACAGGCCGGCCACCGAGCGCTCGTTGGGCGACAGCTCGAGGATCGACTGACCGTTCAAGAGCACCTCGCCCTCGGTGATCTCGTAGTCGTCCTTGCCGGCCAGGATATAGGACAGCGTCGACTTGCCGGCGCCGTTCGGCCCCATGATGGCGTGCACTTCGCCGGGCTTCACGGTGAGGCTGAGGCCCTTCAGGATCTCGCGGTCGCCAATCCGGGCGTGGAGGTTCTTGATCTCAAGCATGGTCTTGTCCTGTCGTCCGTTTGGCCTCGACGCCCATGGCGGAGGCTCGTTGTCGTTAATTTGAGAGAAGAGCGCGTGGGCGCGCCCAGCAAACTTAGCCGACGCTACCTTCGAGGCTGATGCCGATCAGCTTTTGCGTCTCCACCATGAATTCCATCGGCAGCTGTTGCAGCACGTCCTTGACGAAGCCGTTGACGATCAGGGCGATGGCTTCTTCCTGAGGCAGGCCGCGCTGCAGGCAGTAGAAGAGCTGATCGTCGGAGATCTTCGACGTGGTGGCTTCGTGCTCGACGATGGCCGAGGCATTCTTGCTCTCGATATAGGGCACGGTGTGTGCACCGCACTTGTTGCCGATGAGCAGACTGTCGCAGTTGGTGAAGTTGCGGGCGCCGGAGGCCTTGCGGCCGACGGACACCAAGCCGCGATAGGTGTTGCTGGACCGGCCGGCCGAAATGCCCTTGGAGATGATCTTCGACGAGGTGTTCTTGCCGATGTGGATCATCTTGGTGCCGCTATCGACCTGCTGGCGGCCGTTGGAGATGGCTATCGAGTAGAACTCGCCGCGCGAATTATCGCCGCGCAGGATGCAGGACGGATATTTCCAGGTGATGGCCGAGCCGGTCTCCACCTGCGTCCAGGAGATCTTGGAGTTCTTGCCGCGGCAATCGCCGCGCTTGGTGACGAAGTTGAAGACGCCACCCTTGCCCTCCGAGTCGCCCGGATACCAGTTCTGGACGGTGGAGTACTTGATCTCGGCATCGTCGAGGGCAATCAGTTCGACCACGGCGGCATGCAGCTGGTTCTCGTCGCGGCTCGGCGCGGTGCAGCCCTCGAGATAGGAGACGTAGGCGCCCTCGTCGGCGATGATCAGCGTCCGCTCGAACTGGCCGGTGTTCTTCTCGTTGATGCGGAAATAGGTCGACAGCTCCATTGGGCAGCGCACGCCCTTCGGCACGTAGACGAAGGAACCGTCTGAAAACACCGCCGAATTCAGCGTTGCATAGAAGTTGTCGCTGACCGGCACGACCGAACCGAGATACTTCTTCACCAGTTCCGGATGCGTCTTCACAGCTTCCGAAATTGGGCAGAAGATCACGCCGTGCTTGGCAAGCTCGGCCTTGAAGGTGGTGACCACCGAGACGCTGTCGAACACGGCATCAACGGCGACGAGCCGTTCGCCCTTTTCGACACCAGCCAGGATTTCCTGCTCTTTCAGCGGAATGCCAAGCTTCTTGTAGGTCTCGAGCAGCGCCGGATCGACCTCGTCGAGGCTCTTCGGACCGGCTGTCTTTTTCGGCGCCGAGTAATAATGCAAATCCTGGAAGTCGATGGGCGGATAGTCAACACGCGCCCAGGTCGGCTCGTCCATGGTCCGCCAGCGGCGCAACGCCTCGAGCCGCCATTCGGTCAACCACTCCGGCTCGTCCTTCTTGGCCGAAATGAAGCGGACGGTACTCTCGTCCAGTCCCTTCGGCGCCACATCCGACTCGATGTCGCTGACGAAGCCATACTTGTATTTGTCGACGTCGATCGACAGGACGTGATCGACCGTCTCCTTAACTGCTGCCATCTCTCGCTCCTTCCACGCGGTTTCAAGGACCGTGGGAAATCTGTCCTCAATGTAGTCGCTTTTTTTCGCGGCCGGTAGTCACTCAGGCTGCGGCGGTCCCATGTTGTTTCTTCATAGCGGCGAAGACGTTGCGCGCCCGCAAACCGAAGAGGGTGATCTCCTCGTCGGTGGTCTCCGGGCCGATCGATACCCTGAGGCCGCCCTTGATGAGCGCGGGGTCGACGCCCATCGCCATCAGCACCGGGCTCGCCGTCACCTTACCCGAAGAACAGGCCGAACCCGACGATAGCGCCACGCCGGCCAAATCGAAGGCAATGACCGTCGTTTCAGCGGAAACGCCCGGTACGGCAAAAGACAGCGTATTCGGCAGCCGGGACACATCCTCGCCGAAGATGGTCACGTCCGGCACGATATCCCGGATCATCGCCTCGAGACGATCGCGTCGCGTCGCAACCTCAGCCATGCCGGCAAGATCAGCAAGGGCCGCGTCGGCCGCCGCGCCAAAGGCACCGATGGCCGCGACGTTTTCCGTGCCGGCGCGCGCCCAGGACTCTTGGCCACCGCCGGTGATCAGCGGCGAGAAGGCGAATCCGTTGCGGCTGCGCACCACGGCACCGGTCCCCTGCCCGCCACCGATCTTGTGGGCGGAGAGCGTCAGCACATCGACTCCGAGCGCCTCGATATCGATCGGAAGCTTGCCGGCCGCCTGCACGGCATCGGTGTGGAAGACGGCGCCATGCGCACGGGCCATCCGCGCCACTTCGCTGACCGGTTCGATGACGCCGGTCTCATTGTTGGCCATCATCACCGACACGAGCGCCCGTTTGCCCTCCGCCGCGAGTTCGGCGAGACGCCGGTCGATAAAGGCGAGATCGACAAGGCCGTTACCATCGACAGGGATAACCTCGACACGGTCGGCTGGAAAGCGGCCACCACGCGCCACGGCCGGATGTTCGACCGCCGACACCAGAAGCCGATCGAGGTGGTAAGGTTTGCCGAACAACGTCCAATCCGGCGTCAACACCGTGTTGGCGGCTTCCGTTCCGCCCGAGCAGAACGTGACGCCCTTCGCCTCGGCGCCACAGAGCCGCGCCACCGAGCGACGGGCGCCCTCCACGACTGAGCGCGCCGCCCGCCCTTCGGCATGCACCGACGAACTGTTGCCGGCGCGGTCGATGAGATCGACAAGGCGCGCCCGGGCGGTCGCCTTCATGGGCGCCCCAGCGTTCCAGTCGAAATAAAGCCGCGCCTCCGCCATGCCTACCCCATTATCGACAGCCGTCCGGAACGATCGGCCGATCGTTGCGTTCACTATACTATCTGCTTTTGGCCTGCCAGATCGGCCTCGGGCCGCTCAACAATGCTCGGAGATGCGATTTTTCTTGACGCCGGACCGGCCGGCGGTCCAGTGCAAGCGCACAAGCCGAAACGATGCAGTGCTTGCATCAGTTTTGAGTCATTCTAAATCTAGGACCAGACCTTTCCCGCGTCAATACGACGGCCCCTGCCGATGACGGCAACGGCGCCAGGAAAAGTCGAGATCGAGGACAACATGCCCGAAGTGATCTTCAACGGCCCTGCTGGGCGCATCGAAGGCCGTTACCAGCCGGCCACCGTGCGGAACGCGCCGATCGCCATGATATTGCATCCGCATCCGGAATTCGGCGGCACCATGAACAACCAGATAGCCTATCGGCTGTTCTACATGTTCAAGGAGCGCGGCTTTGCCGTGTTGCGCTTCAACTTCCGCGGTGTCGGCCGCAGCCAAGGTCAGTTCGATCATGGCTCGGGCGAACTGTCGGATGCCGCCTCGGCGCTCGACTGGGTGCAGTCGATCCATCCGGAGGCCCGCTTTTGCTGGGTGGCCGGTTTCGACTTCGGTGCCTGGATCGGCATGCAGCTTCTGATGCGCCGCCCGGAAATCGAGGGCTTCATCTCGATCGCCCCGCCGGCCAACCTCAATGATTTCTCCTTCCTGGCCCCCTGCCCCTCCTCGGGTCTGATCATTCATGGCGACATCGACAAGGTCGTGCCGCAGAAGGATGTGCAGACCCTGGTGGATAAGCTGAAGGCCCAGAAGGGTATCGTCATCGATCACAAGATCATCGAAGGCGCCAACCACTTCTTCGAGCAGAAGATTGATGAGCTGATCGACCACTGCGGCCGCTATCTCGACATGCGTCTTGCCATGCAGCCAAACGAAGGCTGACTTACGTTCTCGCTTGCATAAAGAAGGGGCCTCGAACCGCCGCGGTTCGAGGCCCTTTACGTTGCGGTCCCTATCAATCGGACCGACGACCGATCAGAAGCGCGCAATCAACTCGAGGGGATCGCGCACCCAGTCATCCCGGTCGGACAAATGCTCGGACGTATGCTTCTCGGCCTCGGCCACCGCATTGAAATGCGGCTGATATTCTTCCACCAATTCCTCGACGAGATGCCTCCGGTCGAGAGCAAAAGGCGACACCTTCCAAAAGACGCCTGCGGTGAGCCGCTTCAGGATGGGGTTGGCGGCCATAATGGCCGAAACGGCCACGATTATAGAGTCGCTCTCGCCGACATACACCGGATGAGCACGGCCGGACAGCTGGGTGGTCAGGACGAAAACACCTGGGCGATCAGGCGCATCAGCACCTGTCTCAAAGGCGTGACCGGCATAGCGCGCCGGCGTCTGGCCAATGGCCGGCAAAGCCTTTCCGTTCGCCGCTGCAGCGGCCGCTGCGACGAAAGACACTTCGGTGACGTTCATGACACATCCTCCCAAACATGTTCGACGCAACACTGCCCGGAAAAGATAACACTAACGTGAAGAATATCAAGAAATATAACTCCCGATTGCTATGCCTCTGGAGCATAGCTCTTTAAGTCATACTTAAATTATACGCATTTTTCCGTAACCATCGTCATTGATTGCAATAATCGAAGCCGGAGGATTATCAGGAAATATTTACCCGCCTCTTTTACCTGGCTCCATCGCGCTAAACTCGGGAGGAGAATAGTTGTTCCCGACGTCGCGAATAAATTTGTGTCGGCTAAATCCGAGCCTCAACCAAGCCGAACGCCGGTCTGGTGCGCCGAAAGATCATGAGGCGCACCAACCAACCGGGACGTCATCCTTTCCGCCGTTTCCCGCCGTGACGCGGCAGGCCCCCATGCATTATGCAAGTTCGAACCAGGGAAACGGGCATCATGATTGAAATCAGAGTGGCAACACGCGAAGACCTGCCGGCGATCGTCGGTCTTCTCGCCGATGACGATCTCGGCAGCACGCGCGAAGACCCGCGAATTCCACTCCACCAAGGCTATGTCGCAGCCTTCGACGCGATTTCCAGCGATGAGAACCAGTTGCTCATCGTGGCCGACGATGGCAGAGCGGTGGTCGGCTGCCTGCAAATCACCTTCATCCCCGGCCTATCGCGCATGGGCCAGTGGCGTGCCCTCTTCGAGAGCGTCCGCGTTGCCCGGGCTCGCCGTGGCGTCGGCATCGGTCGCACCATGCTCGAATGGGCCATCGCCGAGTGCCGTGCCCGTGGCTGCGGCTTCGCTCAACTCACCACTGACAAGAGCCGCACCCGCGCCCACGCCTTCTATGCACGGCTAGGCTTCGAAGCGAGCCACGAAGGCATGAAACTGAAGCTTTAGCACCGATCCATCAGACTGCTTCATCTCCGGGGCGTAAGCGCCTCGGGTAGGATAAACCGAGCAGCCAGGTCCCTCCGGAAGGCTTCCCACCGTCCGGTCCGACTGAGTCACCCAGCCGACTTTCCTTTTCTTTTCCTGTCCTCTTTCTGACAGACCTCCGCCCCGATCGGCGCCATGCTCCCGAATGAGACCTTCTTTGTGAAGTGGGCCTGGAGGGCATGATGGACAAGGCAACGGCCGCCGTTCGGGCCTATTATGGCAAGGATTTGCAAGGGTCTCACGATCTCAAGACCGCGGCCTGCTGCTCGACGGAAGCCTTGTCCCCTGTCCACCAGGCCATCCTGCGCCAGATCGACCCGGAGATTTCAGCCCGCTTCTATGGCTGCGGCTCGCCCATCCCCGACGATGTCGACGGCTGTACCGTTCTCGATCTTGGCTGCGGCGCCGGGCGGGACCTCTACATGGTCTCCGCCCTGGTGGGCGAAGCGGGGCGAGCCGTCGGCGTCGACATGACACCGGAGCAACTCGCCATCGGCCGCAAGCATCAGGCCGCCCAGGCTCGCGCCTTCGGTCATGCCAAGTCTAACATCACATTCCTGGAAGGAACCTTCGAAGACCTCGCCACCCTCGGCATCGCCAAGGAAAGCGTCGATGTGGTCATCTCCAACTGCGCCATCAACCTTGCCATTGACAAGCACCGGGTGTTTTCAGAGATCCATCGGGTGCTCAAGCCGGGCGGCGAACTCCTATTCTCCGATGTGTTTGCCAGCCGCCGCCTGCCGGACGAAGTCGCATCCGACCCACTGCTCATCGGCGAGTGCCTGGGTGGTGCCCTCTATGTTGAGGATTTCCGCCGTCTCATGCGCCAGGTCGGCTGGCCGGACTACCGCATTGTCAGGCGCAGTCAGATCGCCATCAGCCACCCCTATGCCGAGCTTCTGGTGGGGCCGACGACCTTCTGGTCGATCAAGGTGCGCGCCCTCAAGGTCGATGGGCTTGAAGATATCTGCGAGGACTACGGCCAGGTGGCGACCTATCTCGGCACGCTGCCGAACCATCCGCACCGCTTCGCGCTCGACGACCATCACAGCTTCATCGCCGGCAAGCCCATGTTGGTCTGCGGCAACACCGCCGCCATGATCGGCGGCAGTCGGTTCGGCCGGCATTTCCGGGTGTTCGGCGACCGCTCCACCCACTTTGGTCCTTTCAACTGTTCGGGCGGCGCGTCGCCGGATGACGAAGGCGCCGCCGACTGCTGCTGAATGCTCACATCAACTGCGGCATGCTGGCCGCGTCGATCCGCCGGTGGATCAGCGAAATGAGACTGAGGAGATCCTCCGCGTCGTTCCGGGTCATGTGCCAGTGCGGCCTTGGCTCGCTGTCTGCCGGATCATTGAACATGCCAAACACGCCCTTGAGCAGGCTGGTAAATCCCTTCTGCTCGCCAACATGCCCCTCGTTGGCGAGCGAGTTGATCGCAAGAAGAGGCGGATCGCCCGCGAAGGCCTGATCGACGAGGCGAGCGCCGTCGTCGTTGAGGCCGGTGCGGCGGCGGATCTTGTCAGCAATGCCTTTTACCGCCTCCTGCACAGCGAGGACGTAGTTGTCGACCAAGAGTTCTTGCTGGCAGTAGCGCATCACCTCGGGATGAGCACCGCGATAGGTGAGATCGGCGCGCAGCTCGCGCGCCCGCTTGGCGGCCTCGCTGAGCTTGGTCGCCGCCCGCATCGCCTCCAGCTTGCCCTCCTCGCTGATCGTCAGGCCGGCCAAAGCCAAGGCGCGGTTGATATTGACGCGCATCGTCTCGAAGCGCTCCGGCTCCCGGGCGAAGCGCTCGGGCCTCAAGGCGGTGGAGATGAAGGCCAAGATATGCGTGCGATCGTTACGCGTCGTCTGAACGTCGGCAAAGGCGCTGAACAGGCGCTGTCTCGTCTCCAGGCCGGCGTCGGGATCGGGGATACTGGCTGTTTCGAGCAGCGCCGAAATCTCGCCTTCGGTGAGGCCGCCGGGCGTATCCCCCAGCGCACCAGCAATGGCTTCCAACTGATACTGGGTAAATGTCGTCATGTTTTTCTCGCTTTGGCTGAAGCCGCCCGCGACTGAATACATTCTAATCGGACAATGAATTAACTGGGCGAGTATGATCTATGTTCCAGAAAGAAGTAGTGCATCAATAGTATATCATTCTAAATGCGGATGTCGTTTCCGCCGAGGGATTGGTCTTTTCTGCAAGAAAGCACGATACCCCGGCTACAGCCACGCTCAACACAGAGGCCGACCGCCCGGTCACTTCGCTTGGTTTGCCGCCAGGCTTCTAGAACCCTGGCCAAAGGCCGCCATCAAGCCTCAGGTTCACACCGGTGATGTAGCCCGCCCGCGGGCTGACGAGGAAGGCCACCGCGTCGGCGATTTCGGCGAGCGTACCGACCCGCCTGAGCGGCACGGCGGCGAACAGCGGCAGCACCGCTGCCTCGACTTCCGCCCAGGGCGCGTCGGGCGCCAGGCCTCGCTCGACCGCCGCTTTGCGGAAAGCCCGGTCCAGGCTGTCGCTATGGATGGTGCCGGGCGAGACGGTGTTGACGGTGATACCGTCTGTTGCCACCGCCTTGGCGAGCGAGGCGGTCATCGCCAGCATCGCCGCCTTGGCCGCCCCGTAGTCGGGCCGGGCGGCCGGTGCCATCAGCGCCGCCAGGCTGGAAATGTTGACGATCCGCCCCCATTTCGCCCGCCGCATGGCCGGCAGCAGGGCGGTGGTTACCCGCACGGCCGCGAGCACGTTGCGGTCGTAGCCGGCGGCCCAGCTTTCCGGCCGCGTCGCGGACCAATCCTCCGCCGGACCGGCACCGCCAGCATTGTTGACGAGGATTTCCACCGGCCCGGCGGCTTGCGCCGCCTCGATCAAACGCGCCACCTCGTCGTCGACGGTGAGATCGCCAACCACCGCCTGCGCCCGCCCGCCGCTGGCGACGATGTCGCTGGCCACGGCCTCGGTCTTGGCCCGGTCGCGGCCGTGGACGATCACCACGGCACCCTCGAACGCCAGCCCCCGGGCGATGCCTTCGCCGATGCCTTTGCTGCTGCCAGTGACCAGCGCAACCTTTCCCTCAAGCTGCAAATCCATCATCTATTCCTCATGCCGAGATGCGGCACCGATAGGAAACGGCAATGACGAGCGAGGCAATTACGCACTTTAAAGTGCCTGTAGAGCTGGAGGACCGGGCGACCTGCCTGGGGCCGGACGGATCGGCAGCGCATGTCGCCCGGGTGCTGCGCATGCTCGGCGGGCGCTGGAAGCTGCCCATCCTGTTCCGCCTGTTCGCCGCACCGTCGCTACGTAGCTCCGAGCTGCTGCGCGATATCGAGGGCGTCTCGCAGAAGATGCTGACGCAGCATCTGCGGCAGTTGGAGAACGACGGCCTGATCTCCCGGCATGATTTCGGCGAGCAGCCGCCGCGCGTAGACTATACGCTGACGCCCCTGGGCCTGGCCCTGATGCCGGTGCTGATGGCCGCACGGGCGTTCTCGCAGCGTCAATCCGACTGAACGGCGGCTACTTCGGCTCACCGCAGGCGCTGCTGAGCGGACGCATCGCCTCCGACGCGCCGGTGAGCGGGAAAGTCCGCTTCTCCTCACCGATGGCGATGATCAGCTCCTTGCCCTTGGCGAGCATGTTCGACAGCTGTGGCGTGAGGCGGCCGCGCGCCTCAAGAATGACATCGCCGATTTCCTCGGACACCTGCACCTCGCCGCCCAGTGCCAGGCTGTCCGTCGTCGGCGGGGCGGTGATCTTCACGTTGACCTTGCCCGAGCGCGGCTGGAACGCCTCGCCGAGCGACAGGTCCATGATCAGCTCGCGCGCCGGCAGCTCGCAGACGAAAGCGATCGGCGCGTCGTCGCTTTCCGGCACGCCATAAACAAGCGAGGCGCCGCTTTCGTAGTCGAGCCCCAGCCAGATGCGGTCGTCAGCGCGGGCGCCGACCGAAAGGGCGGCAAGACCCGCCATGGCAAGAACAGCGGCTTTCATGGCTTCCTTGGGCTCCGGAACGTTCGGGCGCAGGGCTCCCAAACAGGCGAACGGTGCGGAAAATCTTAGCTCATCGGCGGGCGCCAATAAAGCGCGACCATGGAGGCGAAGCCTCGCCGTATCGGCCGATTTCGGCTACCAATCCTTCGATTTCAGTAGGGATTCGAAAGGGGCTCCCATGAGCGGATCGATACTGTTTGCCATGGCCGCGGAGCAGGAATACGGCCCGGCGCTTCGGGCGCGCATCAAACCGGTGATGATCGGCGTCGGCCCGGTGGAGGCCGCCGTCAATCTCACGGTCGAGCTCAGCGCCCGCGCCCAACGAAGCAGTCTGCCTAAACTGGTGGTCAGCCTCGGCTCGGCCGGTTCGCGCCGGCTCAATCACTGCGAGGTCTATCAGGCTGTATCCATCGCCTATCGCGACATCGACGCCTCCCCGCTCGGCTTTGCCAAGGGCACCACGCCGCTCCTCGATCTACCGGCCGTCGTGCCGTTGCCGCTGCGCCTGCCCGGCGTGCCGGAAGCCAGCCTTTCCACCGGCGGCAACGTCGTCTCCGGCGCTGCCTATGACCTTGTCGACGCCGACATGGTCGACATGGAAACCTTCGCCGTCTGGCGCGCATCGCAGAAATTCGGCGTGCCAATGCTCAGCCTACGCGGCATATCCGACGGCAAGGCCGAAGTGACCAAGTTCGCCGACTGGACGGAGTATCTCCACATTATCGATGAGAAGCTGGCGACGATCGTCGACAGGATTCTGGCGGGTGAGGTGGTGGGAGCAGCTTGATTGCCACCGGCGCGCCCGCTGCCATGGACCGCCCTATATCCGCGCAATACGGCTGGTATCGCGCTTCGGCGTGCTTTGACGACTGGTCTTCAAGACAATCGTCGCCTTGAAAGAATCCTACCGCATGCCCTGGAGATCTTCCAATCCCTTGGCACGATGGCCTAGAGTTGCCCGACAAGGATGGCGCCCTCTTCCGTCATCCTCCTCTCGCCCCCGAACCACGCTCACCAACCATGCTCGACCCTCTCGATCACCTGTCGGCCTTGCGCGTGTTCGAAGCGGTTGCGCGGCTTGGCAGCGTGCGGCTGGCGGCGATGGAGCTTGGGGTCACCGATGGGGCGGTGTCCAAGCAGATCCGGGCTCTGGAAGCGTCGCTGAAGACCGAGCTGTTCATTCGCGGCCATCGCAAGCTGATCCTCACCGAGCCGGCCGAGCGGCTGGCGCAGTCGCTGGCCGCCGCCTTCGAGAGCATCGTACGATCGGTCGAGCGGACCGAGCGCTCCGGCCAGCGCGGCCGTCTGGTGATCGCGGCGCCCGCCACGTTTCTCGTCCGCTGGTTCCTGCCGCGCCTGCCCAAGCTGCTGGCCCGCCTCAAGGGAACAGAGATCGACGTGGTGGCCTGGAACAAGGACCCCGTCGCCACCGACCGCTCCATCGACATGCACGTAGTGGTCGGCGGCGAAACGGCCATCCCCGGCATGGTCAGGCACATCGTCGGCCCTGAGACCTTCGGCCCCGTGGCCACCCCCGCGCTGCTGCCGGAGGGCGGGCCGCCCGAGGACATCTTGGGCGTCCAGCGGCTGACCACGGTGTGGCCGACCGCCATGTGGAGCAACTGGTCGGTGGAAAGCGGCGTGGCACTGCCGGAGTCGCCCATGCTGCGCTTTGAACGGCTGCTGTTCGCCATCAAGGCGGCCGAGGCCGGCCTTGGCGCCGTACTGGCGCCCGGCCCCGCCGTCTGGGACGCCATCGCCGCCGGGGAGCTGGTGGCGCCGCTCGGCCTTTACAAGCGCGACGGCAACTGGGCGCTGCTCTGGCGCACCGACCAGACCTCGGCGCTGCACATGTCGGCGCTGCGCTGGTTCCAGGCCGAATTCGCCGCTTCGGAGGCCGCCGCTTTCGGCGAGAGTTGAGCGTCCCTCAACTGAAAATCCGAAAACTCGATTGCCGGTCCGGGCATATGCCGCGACAGTCCTCCGACGACGGAGACTGACCATGCTCGTGGATGTGACCGGCACGCCCGACTTTACCCGCCAGCCCAAGATCGAGCTGCACATCCATCTCGATTGCTCGCTGATGAGAAGCGCCCTCCACCGGCTGGGCGATCCGATCGGCGAAACAGACTTCCGGCGGATCTACACCGCGCCCGAACGCTGCAGCACGCTGCTCACCTACCTGATGGCCATTGAGCCGTCCTGCGCCGTGCTCCAGACCGCGCCGGCCCTCCGCATCGCCATGGAGGAACTGCTGCGCGCCCTGGCGAGCGACGGCGTGATCTACGCCGAAATCCGCTTCGCGCCGCACACCCATCAAGGCGGCGGCCTCGGCCTCGACGAGGTGATGGCGGCGGTCACCGACGGCCTCGCGGCGGGGATGGAAGCCACCGGCATCACCGCCGGCCTCCTCCTCTGCGCCCTGCGCGACTATACGCCCGAGCAGAACCTGCCGGTGATCGATCTCGCCCACCGCTGGCGCGACCGCGGCGTGGTCGGCGTCGATCTCGCCGGCGACGAAGCGGGCCATCCGGCGGCGGCCAATCGCTCGGTGTTCAACCGCGCCCACGAACTCGGCCTGCCCGTCACCGCCCATGCCGGCGAGGCGGCCGGGCCGGACAGCCTCCGCGAGGTCATCGACCTCTTGCGCCCCGCCCGCATCGGCCATGGCGTCAGGGCGATCGAGAGCGAGGACATTCTGGCCGAGATCAAGGCGCGCAACCTGCACCTTGAGATCTGCCCGTCGTCCAACATCCAGGTCGGCGTGTTCGGCGCCTATGGCGACCACCCAGTCGACCAGCTGTCGCGGCGCGGCCTGTCGCTGTCGATCAACACCGACGCCCGCACGGTGGCGCCGCTCAGCCTGTCGCTGGAGTATCGCCGCCTCGCCAAGTGCTTCGGCTGGCGGGCCGGCGAGTTCCTCGCCCACAATCTCGAAGCCGTCCGCCACGCCTTCCTGCCAGCATCCGAGAAGGCCGGCCTCAGCGCCCGGCTGATCGACGGCTGGGGCGCCAGAGACTAGGGCAGCCGATTACCGTCTGCACAGAGGTTTGACGGGTTACAGGCGATAGCCATCCTGGCTGCTCAGGTCTGGTACCAGTGAGTTCGGGTTTCGTCGGATGGACGGCTGGGCCACGAGGGCGTGATCGGTTTGCGCCAGAAGGGGGCAGTGGCCCACAGCGCTTGGAGGACCGAAGTTGGCCATCCACCGACTGACGGCTCCGAGATGACGACGCGGAAAACCGGCACACATTGGGTCGGGGAAGTCAGTATCTGTTCCCGCCCCAATGCGAATATCCCTGTCCACCGCGTTCTTCCTCACGTCAGTTCCGTTCGGCCTTGCCGCACGCGCAGCAGCAACCGCAGCGGGGAACGCGCTTGCCGCATGCTGCTGTGTTCGCGCCTACTCCCTAAGTTCATCGGTAGTATCTGGGCGTTCAACCCCAGAGTGCGCCGGCGTATAATTGCCAGTCTCGCAGTAGAGGGCCTGCGAGACAGCTTCTCGGTTAGGGCTAAAACGGTTGTCCATTGGATGACGTCCAATGACCTATTACCAACTGGACCAACATGTTCGTCTCATTTCGGGTGCGATGAGCCATTGCCTTTTCCACGATGGCAGCGGCACGGTCTATCACATCAATAACGATACGCTTGGCCTCCTCCAGCGCCTTGCGACCCAAGGTGTCGACGGGCTCGGGACCGAGGAGACCAACCTGATCGAACAGTTCGAAACGGCTGGCCTTGTTCGGCCTGTCGAAGCGACTGGTGCTCTCAAGATCCTTGAGATTTCGCCCCTGGATGATCGGCGCGTGGACTTCGCATGGATCGAAGTTACCCAGCGCTGCAACATGCGCTGCCTGCATTGTTACGAGGACTCCAGCCCAACCAACGGAGACGAAATGGCGGAGGAGGACTTCCACCTCGCCATGCACCGCCTTTGCGACTACGGAATTCGCAAGATCCAGTTCATCGGTGGCGAACCCCTGCTGCTCGGGTCAAGGCTGACAGCCTACATCCGCCAGTATCGCGATCACTTCGACTCCGTCGAAGTGTTCACCAATGCGACCTTGTTGAAAGAACCACTCGTCAAGGACCTCAAGACCCTGGACGTCAGTGTTGCGCTGTCGCTCCATTCGAGCGACGAAGCCCAACACGACCGCATGACCCGCACCAGAGGATCCTTCAAACGGACCACCCGAAGCATCGAACTGCTGCGCTCCCACGCCGTGAAATACCGGATCTGCGGCGTGGAGATCGCCGAGATCGACCCGGGCCAGACCAATGCCTACCCGATCAACAAACGTGATCTGGTGCGGCTGACCGGGCGAGCGGACCTGGCGCTCTATAACGACGCCATGCTGAGACGAAAGCTCATCACCCAGAATAATTTCCGCCGCGCTCAGTCCCTGTCCGATGTCCGGGCGAAAGCAACGGGGCACAATTGCTTTGCCCGCAACATCTATATTGATTGCCATCTTGAAGTCTTTCCCTGCGTCATGGAACGACGTTTCAGCCATGGCAACCTCAGGTCAGGCGCTCTTGGCGACATCCTCGACCCCGGTATCCAGCACCTGACCAAGGACCAGGTCGCAAGCTGTTCCGCCTGCGAATACCGGTACTTCTGCTTCGATTGCCGCCCCGACGCCTGTGGGGCCGGCAAATTCGCCAAGCCCTGGTACTGCACCTACGTGCCGGAGACCGGGACATGGACCCCACCCGACGCATTCATTGCAACGCTCAAAGCCACATACCGAAAGGAGTCGGATTATGCCGAATTACAGATTTGAACTCTTGACGGACCCGGCGCACCGCGTGCTCTTCGCCGGCTGCCAACCTGACAAATGCGACCCGACCTGCAACCCTTGCGACCCTTGCGGACCAGACAGCGTTTGCGACCCCGTGTGCGAGCCGAGCTCGTGCGATCCCATGTGCCAACCGCTGTGTGCGCCCTGCACGCCCGATGACTCCTCCTGCGAACCCTATTGCCCGCCGAGCTGCTCGCCACCGAGTTGCGGACCACAGCCCCCGAGCCCCTATTCGTGAGACGGTAGAAAACGATACGGGGTGGGGGTGACGGAAGCGCGGACGGCGTCGCCCGTTCATCTGAGGCGGAAAACAACAGAAGCGGGCGCTGCACACGGCGCCCGCAAGTTATTGGTTTGTATCCGTGTTTCCCTGACGGACGATCTCCGCATCGTGCCGACGCCTGCGTCGAGTGTCCGGCTTTCCCACCCGACAGGATGCATCTCCTGACCACACCGGGGCGAAAAGTTGCCGCCTTGTCCATGCGGAGCGAGAGTCCCCTTCGGGGCAGAAGCGATCCGCCGTTCGCCCCGTCAAAGTCTCTGTGACGCGGCACGAGCTGCTCTTGTTCATCGGCTGATTGATCGGGTTGGATCAAATCCCCACCAGTCGGCGCACTTGGCGCATCCCGCCAACACGCTTGTTGCCGTCTGCGCAACCAAAGCCAAACCCGGCTGATCGACGACTGGGGCGCCGACACTTGAGCCAAACTCAATCGAAAGGACAAAGCGTCGATTTTGCCGCCGGCCGAAAGGCCGCATTGTTAGGCGCCACAGGAGTAGCCCAACCAATGCCCCGCCGCCGCCTCATCATCGACTGCGACCCCGGCCACGACGATTTCGCGGCCATCGCGCTGGCGGTGACATCAGGCGCTTTCGATATCGAGGCCATCACCGCCGTCTGCGGCAACGCGCCGCTCGATCGAACCGTCGCCAACGCGCTGACCATCGCCGACGCGCTCGGCACATCCATTCCGGTCTATGCCGGAGCGGTGGCGCCGCTCCTCCATCGCTATGAGTTTCCCGCCGCCTTCCACGGCGTCACTGGGCTCGACTCCGCCGGCGCCACGCTGCCGCCGCCGCGCCGAGCCGTCGCGCCCGGCCACGCGGCGCTGGAGATCGCCGCCCGCGTCAACGCCGCGCCGGGCGAGATCACGCTGGTCGTGCTCGGGCCGATGACCAACCTCGCGCTCGCCCTGGCGCTCGATCCGGACCTTGCCTCCAAGGTGCGCGAGCTGGTGTTCATGGGCGGCGGCATCGTCGGCGGCAACGTCACCGCTCGTGCCGAGTTCAACGTCTGGGCCGACCCTGAGGCCGCCGCCATCGTGCTGCGCTCGGGCATCAAGGCCACCATGTTCGGCCTCGATGTCACCAACCGGGCCTTCATCGACACCGACGACCTCGCCCGGCTCCGGGCCGCCGTGCCCGCGCCCAACCCTGTCGCCGACATCATCCAGTTCTACACCGAGCGCTCCGGCGACGTGGCGGCCGGACGGGTGCACGGACCGTCGCTGCACGACACCTGCCCGGTGGCCTGGCTGATCGACCCGACGCTGTTTCAAACCGAAAGCCTGCCGGTGACGGTGGAAACGTCGCCCGGTCCGCGCTATGGCGCCACCGACGCCGACCGCCGGACCTGGGCGCCCGATCATCTGCCGCGCATCGACGTGGCGCTCGAGCTCGACCGGCCGCGCCTTGCCGCCCGCGTCACCGACGCGCTGGTCGAGGCCGCCAAACGCATCGCCAACAACGCATAACGAAAAATTGGACCGCTAGTACCGCAACTAAGTTCCTGCCCCGAGGAGAAGCCCATGACCCGGTTGCCGATGTTGACCACTGCGCTGGCGCTTGGATTGACCGCCACCGCCCATGCCGAAACCACGCTGACCGTCCTGATGATCGAAGGCCTGGACAAGGGCGCGATGGAGGCGGTGGCCGCCCAGTACATGCGCGAGCATACGGATGTGAAGGTCGAGATCCAGAGCCTGCCCTGGAACCAGTTCTTCCAGGTGTCGGAGATGCGGCTGAAGTCGAAGGATGCTGCCGTCGATCTGATCTACACCGATGCGCCGGTCGTCGCCTCCTATGCCGCCAACGGCTACATCCTGCCGTTCGACGCCGCCATTGCCGACGATGCCAAGGCCAAGCTGGTCGCCCCATCGGTCGCCACCGGCACCTATGACGGCAAGCTCTATTCGCTGCCGATGAACTCGTCGGCGCAGGTTCTCTATTACAACGCCGATCTCCTGAAGGCAGCCGGCGTGACGCCGCCCAAGGGGCTGACCCGCGATAGCATCACCAAGCCCGACGCCATCGCCCAGCTCGCCACCGGCGACCGCTGGACGTTCGAGCAGGTCGCCGAGGCCGCCAAGGCGGTGTCCGGCGACGAAGGCGGCAAGGGCAAGCCCTGGGGCTTCGCCTTCGAGCAGTTCGCCGAGCTCTACCAGTTGCAGCCGCTCGGCGCCTCGCTGGGCTCGGAGCTGATCTCGACTGATGCCAAGACGGCCGACGGCTATCTCAACGGCGACGCCTGGACCAAGGCCGCCACCTGGTGGTCGGATCTGTTCAACAAGGCCAACGTCAGCCCGCGCTCCCTCGGCTTCGGCGAGGCGGCGCAGATGTTCACCAACGGCCAGCTCGCCATGTTCGTCGGCGGCACCTGGAACGTGCCGGCGGTGGCGAAATCCTCCATCAACTTCGGCATCGCCCCGCACCCGAAGTTCGCCGACGGCAAGGCCGCGACGCCCACCGGCAGCTGGTATCTCTCCGTCACCAAGGCGAGCCCCGACACGGCGGCGGCCACCGATTTTGCCAAATACGCCGCGCTGAGCGACGAAGGCACTGACGTCTGGTTCAAGACGCTCAACCAGTTGCCCACCACCAACCGGCTGCTCGACCAGATCAATGCCGACCCGGCCTTCGACGCCTTCCCGGCCAACGTCATGCGCCTGTCGGCCTGGGAATCGCGCAACACCGCCGCCCCGCGTCCGGTGACCGTCGCCTTCAGCCAGTTGCAGGACGCCTTCCGTACCGCCTTCACCGACATTGCCAACGGCGTTGCCGTGGACGAAGCTTTGGGCACGGCGGTCGACGCCTATAATGAGGCCGCCGCCCGACTGAACCGCAAGTAATCCTTCGCCCGGACGGCCGCGCCGAAAGGCGCGGTCGCGCCCAGTAAAGAGCCAGAGCATGAACCGCTCGCCCATCCCGCTCCTGGTCCTGACGCTCGCGCCGGCCTTGCTGGGGCTGGCGGTGTTCCGCGCCTATCCCATCGGCCTCGCCCTCTACGAGAGCCTCTACACCACCATCGGCGGCGAGCGGGTGTTCGCCGGCTTCGACAACTACCTGATGCTGCTGACCGATGTCGGCTTCTGGAAGTCGCTGCGCGTCACGCTGTGGTTCAACCTGATCATCAATCCGCTGCAGGTGGCGCTCGCCCTGGCGCTGGCCCTGGTGTTCGTCCAGAAGCTGCCGGGCATGGCTTTCTTCCGCCTGCTGTTCCTGATCCCCATCGGCATTTCGCTGCCGGTCGCCGTCATCATCTGGCGCATCGTGCTGTTGCCGGAGGGCTTTCTCAACGGCGCCCTGGGCATCGTCGGCCTCGGCCCCTACCGCTTCCTGACCAGCCCGGATTTCGCGCTCTACTCGATCATCGCCATCGCCACCTGGAAGGGCATCAGCTACTGGATGATCTTCCTGGTCGGCGGGTTGCAGAACATACCACCCGAGATCAACGAGGCGGCGCGGCTCGAAGGCGCCTCCCCCTGGCAGCGGCTGTGGCTGATCACCCTGCCGCTTCTGAGGCCGACGCTGCTGTTCGTGCTGGTGGCCGACATCACCATCAACTTTCTGCTGTTCGCGCCAGTGTTCATGCTGACCGGCGGCGGTCCGCGCGGCTCGACCAACGTGCTGATGTACGAGGCCTACAAGTCCGGCTTCGTTTTTGGCGACATGGGGCGGGCCATGGCCATCGTCGTCTGCCTGGTGGCGCTGCTCCTGGTCATTGTCGCCATCCAGTTCCGCCTCTTGTCCTCCGCGCCCAAGGAGGCGAAGTGATGCCGCCCATCCTGCGCAAGGCCCTGATCTATCTCGCCATCGCCGCGGTGGCCTTCGTCTTCGTGCTGCCGCTGTGGTGGGCGATCCTGTCGTCGTTCCGCCCCAACGAGGCGATCTTCCGCGACCTCTTCCCCTTCACGCCCAGGGCGCTCTGGCCCGAGCCCTTCACGCTCGACGCCTATGTGGCGATCTTCGAGCGCGGATTCGGCACCATCATCGCCAACACGCTGCTGGTTGCCGGACTGACGACCGCGCTGGGCCTCATCGTCAACGGTCTCGCCGGCTATGCCTTTGCGCTGTTCGAGTTTCCCGGCAAATCCGCCGTGCTCGGCATCGTGGTGGTCAGCTTCATGCTGCCGTTCGAGGCCATCGCCATGCCGCTCTACTCGGTGGTGAGCCAGCTCGGCTGGATCGACCACGTGGCGGCGCTGGTGGTGCCGTCGGTCGCCAACGGCCTTGCCGTTTTCCTGTTCTACCAGTTCTTCCAGCAGGTGCCGAAAGACTATTACGAGGCGGCCCGCCTCGAAGGCGCGGGATGGCTGCGCATCCTCTGGTCGGTCTACGTGCCGCTGTCGCTGCCCACCTGCATCTCGGCCGGGCTGATGCTGTTCATCTTCCAGTGGGAAGCCTTCCTGTGGCCGCTGCTCGCCATGCCGGCCCAGCAGTTCAAGGTGATCCAGGTCGGCATGGCCGCCTTCCAGGACCAGTACACAACGGCGTGGAACCAGCTGTTCGGGGCGGCGGTGATCACCGCGCTGATCCCCATGCTGCTGCTGATCCCGCTGCAACGCTATTACGTGCAGGGCCTTGCCGGCTCTGGCATCAAGGGATGACGCCATGAGTGGTCTGGAACTCAAGGGCCTGCGCAAGGCCTTCGGCCTCACGGAGATCATCTCCGGCGTCGATCTGAAGATCGCCGACGGCGAGCTGGTCGTCTTCGTCGGCCCGTCCGGCTGCGGCAAGTCGACGCTGCTGCGCCTGATCGCCGGGCTGGAGAACGTCACCGCCGGTCAGATCGTCATCGGCGACCACGACGTCACCAAGGTCGATCCGGCCAAGCGCGGCGTCGCCATGGTGTTCCAGTCCTACGCGCTGTTCCCGCATATGACGGTGCGCCAGAATATCGGCTTCGGCATGCGGGTGAACCGGGTACCCAAGCCCGAAGCCGCCGCCCGGCTGGAAAAGGCCGCCGCCCTCCTCCAGCTCACCGAGCTTCTCGACCGCAGGCCGGCCCAGCTGTCCGGCGGCCAGCGCCAGCGCGTGGCCATCGGCCGCGCCATCGTCCGCGAGCCCGACGTCTTTCTGTTCGACGAGCCGCTCTCCAACCTCGACGCCGAACTGCGCGTGCAGATGCGCGGCGAGCTGGCCGCCCTGCACGCCCGCCTCGGCGCAACCATGATCTACGTCACCCACGACCAGGTCGAGGCGATGACGCTGGCCGACCGGATCGTCGTGCTGCGGGCCGGCCGCGTCGAACAGATCGGCGCACCGCTCGACCTCTACGACGACCCGGACAACCTGTTCGTAGCCGGCTTCCTAGGCTCGCCGCGCATGAACTTCCTCACCGCCGAGGTGCAGCCCGACGGACGGCTCCGTCCCAACGGATACGCGGCGGACCTGCCATCGCCGGTCGGCGGTCTCACGCCCGGCCGCCGCGTGGTGCTCGGCTGTCGGCCGGAGAATATCGAGATCACCGACGACGGCGCGCTCACCGCATCGGTCAAGACCGTGGAACAGCTCGGCGCCTCCACCTTCGTTCACGCCGACTGCGCGTCGAGCGTCGTTCTGGCTGCCGAACTCCGTCAGCGCTGGAGCCTCAAGAACCAAACGACCCTGCGCTTCAACCTGCCTACTGCCTCGACGCAGCTGTTCGACGCCGACACCGGGTTGCGCATCCGGCAATGACCGCGTTCACGGGATGACCATGCACCCCGCGCCCATCAGCCCTTCCCGTTGAACCGTTGCATTTCCGCCGTTCCGCCCTTATCTACCCGCTCGTAAAGCGAGGACGACCTCCCCCTTCAGGGGTTTCAATCGCTCGGGACGACCCGGGCCCTTGGAGGGATCCATGCGCTCCGTTTCCGACCGTATTCGCCACGCCATCAGCTTCGAGGCGATCGGCCTTCTCCTCGTCACCCCCATGGGCGCCTTGGTGTTCGATCTGCCGATGCAGGAGATGGGCGTGGTCAGCGTCGTCAGCGCCATGATCGCCACGGCCTGGAACCTCATCTACAATTATCTTTTCGATCTCGCGATGACGCGTACCCTTGGCACCACCGCCAAGGGCGGCGTGCTGCGCGTGTTCCACGCCGTGCTGTTCGAGGCCGGACTGCTCTGCGTGCTGCTGCCCTTCATTGCCGTTTATCTCGGCATATCGCTCTGGCAGGCGCTGGCGATGGATGTATCCTTCGCGCTCTTCTACATGGCCTACGCCTTCGTCTTCAACTGGGGCTACGACCGGGTGTTCCCGCTGCCGGAATGGCAGACACAGGCCTGAAACCGCTTGCGATTCATCAAATAGCGAATGCAATCCTAAGTCAGGCTTGCGCAACCTCCGGGCGCCATTATCTAGCATTCAGTTATCAGCCGTTCAGCCAGCTGAAATTCAGTGCTCCCGGCATCGGCCGGAGACCGATACCGGTATCAAGGGAGGTCTTCGGATGACCCAACGTGTTCTTCTGGCCGGCAGCTCGGGGCTGATCGGCGGCCTCGTGCGCACCCGCCTCGATACCCGCCGCGATGTCGATCTCATCAGCCTGATCCGCCAGGGATCGGCGGCGCCCGGCGAACCCATCGACTTCGAACAGCTCTGCGCCACGCCCGGCGCCCTGTTGAGCCCGCTCGCCCCCGAGGGGCTCGACGTGGCGATCTCCTGCCTCGGCACCACCATCCGCACCGCCGGGTCCCAGCCGGCCATGTTTCGCGTCGACCACGACTATGTGCTGGCCGTCGCCCAGGGCGCGCGGGCGCTCGGTGCTCGGCAATTCATCCTGGTCACCTCGGCCGGCGCCGGCGGCCCCGGCTTCTACCTCAAGACCAAGGGCGCCATCGAAGAGGCCGTCGTCCACCTCGGCTTCGACCGGGTGGACCTGATCCGCCCCGGCGTGTTGCTCGGCCACCGCGCCGAGCCGCGGCCGTTGGAGGCGATCAGCCAGACTGTGCTCGCCGCGCTCACCCCGATCATGGCCGGCCCGCTCACCCGCTATGCCGCCATCCGCGCCGAGACGGTGGCCGACGCCATCGTGGCGCTGATCGGCCGCACTGGCGCCGGCCGTCACCTGCATGAGAACGCCGAGCTCAAGTCCATCAGATAACGCAGGCGCCCGGCGCAAGGCCGGGCGTCGGCAGATTCATTCGCCGATGGCTGGAACGACGCGGGCGCGGCCGGCGAAGCCGATCAGCGTGGCGCCCGCCAGGGCGAACAGGGCGGCGAACATGAACACGCCGGACGGCCCTTCGAAGTCGACGATCAGGCCGCCGAACACTGCGCCGCTGGAGATCGCCACCTGGAAGGTGGTCAGCATCAGCGCGCCGGCGCTTTCCGGCTCGTCGGACGCCGCCTGGTTGACGAAGCTCTGCACGCTGACCGGGAAGGCACCGAAGGCGAAGCCCCAGAGGGCGGTGGCAACGGCCGCGATCACCGGCGAGGCGCCGGCCAGGGTGAGCAGCAGGGCCATGACGGCAATGCCACCGCCCGCAAGCGCCAGGGAGAGCGAGGTGTTGCGCTCGGCCATGAAGCCGCCGGCGAAGTTACCCAGGAAGCCGCCGATGCCGAAGGCCAGGAGGATGCGCGACACGCCGTCGATGCCGAAGTGCGGCACATCCTCGAGGAACGGGCGGATGAAGGTGAAGCCCGCGAAGTGGCCGGCCACCGTCAGCAGGATGGTCAGAAGCACGATGCGGATGGCCGGCCGGCGCAGCACGGCGGCCATGGTGCTCAGGCTGGCCGGACCGGTGGAGGGCATGGCCGGCAGCGTCGCCGCCTGGGCGATGAGCGCCAGCACGCCAAGCCCGCCGGCGATACCGAAGGCATAGCGCCAGCCCAGCACGTCGCCGATCCAGGCCCCGACCGGCGCCGCGCAGACGGTGGCCACCGACACGCCGCCCATGATGATGGCCATCGCCCGTGGCATCAGCTCGCTTGGCACAAGGCGCATGGCAAGTGCCAGCGACATGGCCCAGAAGCCGCCAAGGCCGATGCCGAGCAGGCCGCGCGCCAGGAGGAGCAGGGGCAGCCCGGTGGCAAAGGCGGCGATGAAGCTCGAAAGGATCAGCATCGACGTCAGCGCCAACAGGGTGTGGCGCCGGTCGAAGCGGCTGGTGCCCACCACCACGGCCGGGCCGGCAATCGCGCCGACCACGGCGGTCATGGTCACCGACTGGCCGGCCGCGCCGATGCTGACGCCGAGATCGTGCGACATCGGCGTCAACAGGCTCGCCGGCAGAAACTCCGCCGTCACGAGGCCGAACACGCCGAGGGCAAGAGAGGCAACGCCGGCCCAGGCTGCCTCGGTTCGGGCCTCATTGCGAGAGTCCGTCGTTGCTGGATTGCTGTTCATAAGCCGTCCCTATCGAGTGAGCGAAAAAAGCGGCCGACACGGATGCCGTGCCGGCTGGCGAGCCAACCTCGCGTCTGGATGGAAGATCACCGGGCCAGAGCCACGGCCTTGAAGGCAATGAAAGCGCGAGACGCCGGAGGAAAATCGTCCCGCCCGCTTTCCAGGCCATGTCACTCATGGCATATCTATATTGATCACTACAAAAAATGTAACCGTCGCGACGGCATTCCGTCAAGTATTTTTATATCGATCATTACACAAATGAGTGAAGGAAGACGGCGTCCCATGAAAATTGGTGACTCGTCAATGGATTAGGTCAGTTCCGGCACCGGTTCGGCGGGGCTGCCCATGTAGGCGTCCCAACTCAGCATGGCGACCTCGGCCACCTTGCGCAGCTCCCCGCAGCTCACCCCGTCGCGCGCCAACAGCGACATGCCGTTCTGCACGGTCTGGATATAACGGGTGAGCGCGTGGATATCGGTCGTTCCGGGAATCTCGCCCTCGGCGACCGCCCGTTCGAGCCGCACCTTCACCCGGCCGATCGAGGCAGAGCGCGCCGAATGGACCAGTTCCCCCAGCTCAGCGTGGCCCTCGCTGCCAACGGTCGACAGCGTCACCATGCAGCCGCCGCAGGGTACCTCGACGACCGCACCAGTCAGTGCTGCCGCCGAATCCATGAGAAGCGCCCGAACCGCCTCGCGGGCTGTGTCGGCCGACGTGAAGTTAGTCCACACCAGCGCATCGTAATGGCGCCGGTAATAGTCGAGCGCCTCGGCATAGAGCGCTTCTTTCGAGCCGAAGGCCGCGTAGAGACTGGGCGAGCCGATCTTCATGGCCTCGGTGAGATCGGCGATCGATGTCGCCTCATAGCCCTTGGTCCAGAACAGCCGTGTGGCCTCGGCCAGCGCCGCCTCGCGGTCGAACGCGCGCGGGCGGCCGCGACCGCGCGGCTTTTCCTCGGATCGGGAAGGTGTCATAGATTTCTGCATCGATCGTTATATAAATTCACCGACGCGTCGGCACAATGCCGCATAAGTATCTATGACCAAGGCGGACGAACCTCGACCGCGCCCTCCTCAATTGCCGGCGATGCGTGTCCAGTCCATTTCCTTGCAGACGATGCCGGCCAGCACGCAGCCTTCCGTAGTCATCGACGTCTCGCCGACGTTCAGCGTCATCCGATAGGTCATGTCGCGCTGCCGGTCGAAGGCAGTGCCGGACCAATGTGCGGGGTCGTCCGGCTTAACCGACATCACCAGCACGTCGCCGGCCTTTTCGCCCTTGGTGCCCTCGCGCACCCAGGTGTTGGTGGCACAGAGATCGGCCCCGCAGCGCTCGACCCGCACCTTGGCCTTGCCGTCGCCGCGCGCCCACAGGCCAAAGGGCGACGGATCGTTGGCGGCGAAGCTGGCGGTTGGAAACATTGAGACGAGCGAAGCGGCGACGAACGCGCCGAGCCTCGGCATCTGACGGCGTAGGGTCATGGTCGTTCTCCTCTCGTTGGCAGCGGTCAAGCGACCACAGGAGAACTACGCACAGCCATGCCCAACGGTTCAGCCCCGCCGCGCCGAAAGGCGCTTTTTTTTCTGTGTGCGGCTGGTTTTACGCCGCCGTAACCCGAAGTCGGCTATGTCTCACGAAGACGAGACGAATGTCCGGAAGGGCCGCCATGCACCAGGGCTGTCAAGCATGCCAACGCGACGAGGGCTTTCCCATGCCCTTCTCCATGGCCTTTCAGCCGCTGATCGACATCGCCAACCGCCGCGTTTTTGGCCATGAGGCGCTGGTGCGCGGTATTCAGGGTGAAGGCGCCGGCGGTGTTCTCTCCAAGGTCGATGCCGACAACCGCTATTATTTCGACCAGCAGTGCCGCGTCAAAGCCATCGAGCTGGCGGCTCGGCTCTTTCCAGCCGGCGGCACCACCCAGCTTTCCATCAACTTCCTGCCCAACGCCGTCTACGAGCCGCGCGCCTGCATTCGCCGTACGCTGGAGACCGCCGGGCGGGTGGGCTTTCCGCTCGAAGCCATCATCTTCGAATTCACCGAAAACGAGCGGCTCGACAGCGCCCATCTCCTCAAGATCCTGAAGACCTACAAGGAGATCGGCTTCAAGACGGCCATCGATGATTTCGGCGCCGGCTATGCCGGCCTGAAGCTCCTCACCGATTTTCAGCCTGATATCGTCAAGATCGACATGGACCTGTTGCGCGGCATCGATGCCGATCCCGCCCGCCGCGTCATCGTCCGCAATATCCTGAGGATGCTCGACGACCTCGGCGTCGCCGCCCTCTGCGAAGGCGTGGAGACCGAGGCGGAATTCGCCGTGCTCACCGACCTTGGCGCCCACCTGTTCCAGGGCTATTACTTCGGCAAACCCGCTTTCGAAGCGCTGGCGCCCTACCCCGCCGCTCTGGCGAGCTGACCCGGCCCGCCACCCTATATTCGCCCTTCGCTCCATCCTGCCCGAACTCCTTCGCCTTCGTGAAGGAGGACAGTTTTATATAATTGAAACAATGGGATAGATTGGTGCGTTCTTTTACTCGGCTGCCATCCTTCGCGCAGGCAAGGGACCTCAGGCAGAACGGCCCCCTATCGCGCTCCCACCCCACTCCCGGCTTCAACAACGCACGCAAAAGATGTTACGCATACGCGCTTGCCGAGTGCCAAGCGTCGAACCCGTCAACGGAGCGGCCATGGAGACCATCAATCTTTGGAACGGCGTGACGATCCCTCGCATGGGCCTCGGCACCTGGGCGGCCGGCGGCCTCACCATCTGGCCGGACGGCCCGGTCAGCTATGGGCGGGTGACGCCGGATGAGGCCATCGCCGGCATCCGCTGCGCCTACGATCTCGGCATCCGCCTGTTCGACACGGCCGCCGCCTATGGCGCCGGCAACGCCGAACTCATCCTGGGCGAGGCGCTACGCGACAAGGCCGACGCCGTTATCGTCACCAAATGCGGCTTCACCGGCGACCCTGCCACCCGGCGGATCGCCCCGGTGGACCTCAGCCCCGCCGCCATCCGAAAGGGCGTGGAAGCCTCGCTCGCCCGCCTGAAGCGGCCGATGATCGACGCCGTACTGTTGCACCACAACGAGCTTGACCCCGCCAAGGCGCGCCCAGTGTTCGACACCTTGGAGATCCTGCGCACCGAGAGCCTGATCGAGTGCTATGGCTGGAGTACCGACCATGTCGGCCAGCTCGCCACCGTCACCGACTATCCCGGCTTCCGCATCGTCGAGCACGATCTCAACGTGTTCGACAACGCCTGGGACATGCTGCGCTTCGTGGAGGCGCACCGGCTCTATTCGCTGGCGCGGCTGCCGCTGGCCATGGGCCTGCTCAGTGGCAAATACAACGCCTCGGCGCCACTTGCCGACACGGACGTGCGATCCGGCACGGCGCCCTGGCTCAAGTATTTCAAGAAGGGCGCCGCCAACCCCAGCTATGTGGCCATCCTGGAAAAGATCGCCCCGGCGCTCACCACCGGCGGCCGCAGCCTGTCGCAAGGCGCCCTCTCCTGGATCCTCGGCGCCTCCGACCGTACCATCCCCATCCCCGGCTTCACTTCCATCTCCCACATCCCCAACAATTTCGGCGCGGTCACCGCCGGACGCCTATCGGAAGACGATATCGAACGTCTGCGGGTCGTGGTGGCGAAGCTGATGTCATCAGGCACCTAGGCTGCCGAGAAAGGCCAGGATCCGCTCCGTCACCTCGGCCGGCCGTTCCTGCTGCAACCAATGGCCAGCGCCGGGCAGGATGTGCGATCCCCTGAGGTCCGGCACCAGATCTGGCATCGCCGCGATGATCTCAGCCATGCCGGGTATGGCTAGGCCGGTGTCGCGCTCGCCGATCAGGAACAAAGCCGGCACTCCCACCTTCGCGCCTGACCAGGCCTGTTGGAGCTCCCAGTTGCGGTCGAGGTTGCGATAATAGTTGAGCCCGCCGGTAAAGCCCGTCCGCCGAAACGTCTCGACGAGGCGCTCGAAGGTCTCTTCCTCCAGCCAGCCGGGCAGCGCCGCCGGCTCGGGCAAGCTGCCGAGCAGCCCCTCAGCACGCCTGACCATGCCGAACGGGCTGGGCGTGCCGTCGCCGGCCTTGCGCGGCCCGCCCATGCCGCCGCCGAAGCCAGGCTCGTCGAGATCTACGGCGCCACCACGCTGGCGGAAATCGCCCGCATTGCCCTGGAAAAAAGCGCGGCGACCTAGATAGGGTGCCCCATGTCCATCCCGCGCCCCTTCCGGCCCGAGGCCAAGGACCACGTCACCTCCTGATCGGATCGGGCGCAAATCTGAGCAACCCCGGCGCACAGGCACACTGCCGCTTGCCTATCCTCTCGCTGTTTCAGAGCAAGAGGATACCCATGAAAACCCTTTATCGCCTTTCCGCCGTCGCCTTCGTCCTCCTGGCCACCGCCTCGCTCGCCGCCGCCGCCGACCGCCTCACCGTGACCATTGACGGGCTCGACGCCTCCGGCCGCTTTGCCGACGATGCCGCTTTCTGTCCGCCTGCCACCAGCGCCGCCAAGGATGTGAGCCCCGCCGTCTCCTGGTCGGCCGGCCCGGCCGGTACCCGCTCCTACGCACTGACCATGACCGACCCCGACGTGCCCAGGGATCTCAGCCTGATCAACAAGCCCGGCACCACCATCGACGACGGTGCGCCGCGCGTCACCATCCATCACTGGGTGCTGGCCGACATTCCCGCCAATATCACCGCGCTGAAGAAGGGCGCCGAGGGCGACACCCTTACCCCGCACGGCAAGCCGATCGGCGACACCGATCACGGCCGTCGCGGCGCCAACGTGTTCACCGGCTTCCTCGCCTCCAACCCCGACATGGCCGGTACCTATGGAGGCTACGACGGCCCCTGCCCGCCGATGAACGACGAGCGCCGGCATCACTACACCATCCGCGTCTATGCCCTGGATGTTCCGACGCTCGGCCTCTCCGGCGCTTTCAATGGTGCTGCTCTGGAGAAAGCCGTCGAGGGCCACGTCCTCGCCCAAGGCGAAGCCATCGCCACCTATTCGCTTAATCCCAAGCTGACGACAGGCAAGTAACGACTGGCGCGCCGGCCTGTCCGTCCCAGTCGGACCGGCGCATTCGCCACGCGCTTCGATCAACCTCCGCAACGCCGCCGCATGGTCTTGCGCCTTAAAATTGCGCTACAACAAGAAGATAGGACCTTCCGGTTAACCTGTTCTCATTGGATATGGCCTAGACTGATCGTCAAACGGACCTCCGAAACTCCATGACGATCGCGCTCGATCTGCCTACTGTTCTCTTTGTGCTTCAGGCCTCCTACATTGCCGGAGCCACGGCGCTGGCCTATGCGCGCTATCGCTCAGCCGACGCGGCCGGTGCCGAGATCATCGCCTTTGCCTTTCTGGTGTTGGCCGCTGGCGCCATGGTGGCCAGCAAGGCCGAGGTCAACAGCGCAGACTACGCGCGTCTGAGCCTCATCAACATCACGCTTGGCACGCTCGGCTATGCGCTGTTCTTCATCGGCGCGATGGAGCTCAGCCGCCGCTCGCCGGTCCGCCCATTCTGGATCGTGCTGCTGCCGCCCGTCCTGACCCTGGCCATCGGCCTTTGGACCGGCTTTCACGCCATCAATTGGCTGCGCGCCACGGTGTTCAACGGCATCGCCGCCGTCACCATGCTGACCGCCGCCTGGATCTTCCATCGCGACGGCCGGGCTGAGCCGCTGCCGGGGCGCCGCATCGTCACGCTGGCCATCGCAGCAGCGGGTCTGGTCAGCCTGGTCATGGCCGTGGAGTTTTCCCTCGGCCAGTTCTGGCCGGCGCCCGTGCTCGCCTTTGTGCTGATCCTGACGCTGATGTTCGCCATCGCTCTTTCGGTGATGATCCTCACCATGGAACGAGCGGTGGTGAAGCTCGACCGCCTCGCCCACACCGACATGCTGACCGGCCTCAGGAACCGCCGCTCCTTCTTTGCCACCGTGCCGACACATCTGGAGGCCGGCGACGCCATCGTCGTCTTCGACGCCGACCGCTTCAAGAAGTTGAACGACAGCTGGGGCCATGCGGTGGGCGACGAGGTGCTGCAAGCCATGGCGCGCGCCCTTTCTACCCATCTCGAAAGCGGCGACATTCTCGCCCGCTATGGCGGCGAGGAATTCATTCTGTTCCTGCCGAACACCAGTGCCCCTCGCGCGCTGGCCGTCGCCAACACCATGCGCGCCGAGGTAGAAGCGACCGCCATCGCCGGCGTTCGCAACACCATCAGCGCCGGCATCGCCATCTCCCCGGCAGGCGGCGCCCCGCTCAAACAACTGATCAAAGACGCCGACGCCGCACTTTACGAGGCCAAGGCGGCGGGGCGCAACACCGTCAAGCTGAGCCAAGATGTGGAACTGGATATGGACGGCGAGGCCGAGGTGGAGCCGGCGGGCTAAGGCAGCCAGCCCTGCGCGCCCCCAACACCTCACCCTCTTCGCGGGGCGAACCTCCCCGCCCCGCGAGGTTTCCATGCCTGCCCCGCCGAGCGGGGCACCACACCAATCTCGTTCCCTCACCCTTACTCGGCCGGCACGGAGCCGACGATCTCACCGCGCGGTTCGGAGCTGAGCCAACGGTAGGTGACGCCGCCAGCGATGCCGCCGGCGATCGGCGCCAGCCAGAACAGCCAGAGCTGCTGCAGCGCCCAGCCGCCGACAAACACCGCCACGCCGGTGCTGCGGGCGGGGTTCACCGAGGTGTTGGTCACGTCGATGCTGATCAGGTGGATGAGTGTCAGCCCAAGGCCGATGGCCAGGGGTGCGAAGCCGGCCGGCGCCTTGCCATGGGTAGCACCCATGATGACGAACAGGAACACCGCCGTCAGCACGAACTCGGCTACCAGGCAGGCGAGCAGCGAATACTGGCCGGGCGAATGGGCGCCGTAGCCGTTGGAGGCAAAGCCGCTGCTGACATCAAAGCCGGCCTTGCCGGTGGCGATCACATAGAGGATGGCGCCGCCAACCACGCCGCCGATCACCTGGGCGATGATATAGGGAAGGATCTGATTGGCCGGGAAACGGCCGCCGGCAGCAAGGCCCACGGTCACCGCCGGGTTGAGATGGCAGCCCGAGATGTGGCCGATCGCATAGGCCATGGTGACCACGGTCAGACCGAAGGCCAGCGAAACGCCGAGGTAACCGATCCCGACGTTCGGCAGGCCAGCGGCGATCACCGCGCTGCCGCAGCCACCGAGCGTCAGCCAAAATGTGCCGATCGCTTCGGCGGTATATTTCTTCATGCTCATTGATGACCCCTCCAAGAAACATCGGCGGCATACCCAGCCCCCAGTTCCGTCCGGAGCCCGTGCCGCAGATGAGCCATTCAGCCGGCTGCTCGTCCGTTCGGTGATCCACCGACCGGAGCCGTAACCCGGCCTATCCCAATCGCTCGCTACGCACGGGCGCGAGCGTGAATGCGTTACATAGGTGACTGCGACGACCGGCCGTAAAGCCTGTCGTTCAGCCGCGTGGCGCAAACCCCGCGCCAGCAGTCCCGTGCCGATGCCGGCTGCGCACCCGCCCTTCCCAGAGGCCGGCGCCCATCATCACCAGCGTGGTCAGCCAGCCCATGGTGAGGAGGTCGGCGAACGGCGCGGCGACGAGCAGTGCCAAGAGCACCAGAGCGGCCGCCAGATGCGAGGCAGGCAGCGCGCCATAGACCACCTTCTTGTAAACGGCGCTGCCCAGAAGGTAGATCGCCGGTCCGCCGCAGAGGGTCAGCGCATAGGCCGCCTTCACCCCATCGTGCGGGTGGGCCATCACTAGGTCGTTGCCCACGGCGGTGGCGATGATGCCGCCCACCAGGATCGCGTGGATATAGTGGAAATAGGCGCCGATGCGGCCGGGGTCGGCGGCATGGGTGATCGCCTCGGTGGCGTCCTTGCAGGAGGTGCCGAAATAGAGCCACCACATGGCCAGTGTACCGAGGAAGGTGGCGAGCATGGCCGAGAGCAGCGCCGGGTTCCAGCTTTCGAACTCGGCCAGCGTGGCGCCGGTGGCCAGCAGCGTTTCACCGAGAGCCACGATGACGAACAGCTGGCAGCGCTCGGCCATGTGGCCGCCCTCGATCGTCCAGTCAGCCGTGGTGGAACGGCCAAGGCCTGGCAGTGCGAAGCCAATCATCGGTGAGCCATATTCGCAGGCGACGGCCACGGCCCACAGCCCGATGCGCGCCGCCCCCTCGGCAAAGGCGCCGCCGATCCAGAACACCGCGGCAATGCTGAGCCAGCCAAGCATCCGCCGATGGTTGGCCGACAGCGGATGGTCCGGCCCCAGTTCCCAGACGATATAGGCGGTACGCCCCACCTGGATCGCCGCATAGGCCAGCGCAAACACCAGGCCGCGCTCTCCGAAGGCGCCGGGAATGGCCGCCGCCATGATCAGCGCCGCCAGCATCACCGTGAACAGCAAACTGCGGATGCGCGGCGTTTCCGGGTCGAACCAGTTGGTGGTCCAGCAGGTATATTGCCAGCCGAGCCACACCGCGAACCACAGGATCAGCGTTTCGATGACGCCCATGAGCGTCAGGTTGCCGAGCAACTCATGGCTGAGCTGGGTGACCGCGAAGACGTAGACGAGGTCGAAGAACAGTTCCTCGAAGGTCACGCGGGCATGGTGCCCATCGCGGTGACGCAACAGCGGATGATCCGCGCCGCTCATGTCGCCCGCCTCGCAACGCCCTCATCGATTGTCCGCATGGCCGATTCCCCTTCGCAGACAACTTATCGGTGTTTTTGCGTAGGCGCTAGCGGCGGCGAACGGGTCGCCACTCAATGCGTCGGGTCGGGCAGGCCGTCGAAGAACATGTAGATGGCGGTGATCCGGCCGTCCATGGCAAGTACTGCGTCGGTGCCGCCAGAGGCTGGCGGCTCACCGGGGCACTGGAGATCCACTTGGCGCGGGCGATATCGCCCGGCGGCACCTCAATGAGGACGATGATCTCGTAGCGGATGCTAGGGGGGGCGTGGCGCGGATCACGCCGGCGACGCCATCATCGTCTTCGATGCCGGTGTGCGTATCGCGTGGTGCGGAGTGCAGATATGTCCGCAACAATAGTCGTCTTTACCGGCTGAAGCCGAGCTCCGCGGCGGCTTTCTGGGCAGGCGCGAGCCTCACCCACTCAACAACACCGCCGCCCTCGCTCACACCTGCGGCGTCTGGCCGGCGAGAACCATCGCCATCAGCTCGCGATCGATGTTGCCGCCGGTCAGGATCACCGCGACTTTCTTGTTCTGGAACCGCTGGCGGTGTCGCACCAGGGCGGCATAGGCGGCGGCGCCGGCGCCTTCGGCCACATTGTGCGTGGCGCTGTAGAGCGAGCGGATGGCTTCGGCGATCTCGTCTTCGCTGACGGTCACCACATCGGCCGCCCCGGCGAGCACGATCTCCACCACCTCCTCGGGCGGCTCCTTGCAGGCCATGCCGTCGGCAAAGGTCGCGGCCTCCCTGCCGATCACCCGGCGTTTGCTCTGGAACGACTGCGCGTGAGCCGGCGCCCGCTCGGCTGAAACGCCGATGACGTCGGTCTTGAGGCCGAGGAGATCACGCACGGCGATCAGCGAACAGATGCCCGAGCCCATGCCGATCGGCACGAACACCGCATCGAGATCGCGGTGCTGGGTGAACAGCTCCCAGCCATAGGTGGCCACCCCGCGCACGATGTCGCGGTTGAAGGAGGTCACGAATTGAAAGCCCCGCCGGCTCGCCTCGCTGGCCGCCACCCGCCGCGCCTCGTCGAAATCGCGCCCGGATATCAAGAGCTCGCCGCCGAAGGCTTCCATGGCCGCGTTCTTTTCCCGCGAGTTGCCCTCCGGCACAACGATCACCGAGGGTATGCCGGCTTGCCGCGCGCCGATGGCGATGGATTGGCCATGGTTGCCGCGGGTGGCGGTGATCAGGCCCTTGGGAAGCCCGGCGCGCTTGAGCGCATCGACGAAGACCAGCCCGCCGCGCGCCTTGAACGAGCCGGTTGGCGTGTGGTTTTCGTGCTTGACGATCACCTCCACTCCGGTCTCGCGGGCCAAGAGCGGCCAGGCATAGGCCGGAGTTGGCGGCACGACCCGCCGCACCACGGCCAAGGCGTCTTCGATGTCATCTTGCGTAAGCTGCATGGGAGCCTCCTTTGCCGCAAAGCTAGCGGAGGCCGGAGCCACGGGCTTTCAAAAATCGAACATGAACGCGACGGTGCGACAGCCGTCAGGCCCTGAGAGCGCTCGGCGCGACGCCGATCCGCATCGCGAATTGCGAGGTCATGTGGGCATGCGAGGAAAAGCCGCAGTCCGCCGCGATGTCGGTCAGGCGATGGTCGGTCGTCTCGATCAGCGTCCGGGCACGACGCAGCCGACATTCGATGATGTGTTCGCGCGGCGAGCGCCCCGTCGCCTGGTGAAAGGCGCGAGAAAAGTAACGCGTCGACAGGCCGAGTGCCGCCGCCAGATCGGCGACCAGAATGGGCTCCGACAGCCGCGCGTCGATCATCTCGTCGACGCGGCGTAGCCGCTGGGGCGTCATCCAGCCGGGCTCGGCCTCCTGCGGCGCCTCGCAAACGCCGACCACCCGGTCGCGGAGGGCCAGGGCTAGGGCCTCGCAATCGAGCGGGTCGGCGTGGGTGAGAAGCAGGCTTCTGAGCCGGTGGGCAATGCCGACCGCCCCCTCGTCCATGAAATCGCTGCGCGAGTGCCGGACGTCGATATCCTCCGAGACCAGCCGCAGATACTCGCCGCCTCGGCGCGAACTGGAATAGATGTCGCAGCCCCGGGCCCGCACCGCCAGGCTATTGGCCCGCACCTTGAAGGTGGATCGCCGGTCGGTGCCGATGGCGTGCTCGCCGCTCTGCCAATCATAAGCAAAGCCGATCTCGTTCTCCGCCACGACATAGCGCACTGAGTAGGGCGAGGCGGGCAGCAGCTCCAGACGCCAATGCGATGTAGCGATGGATTTCACAGGGCATCTCCGAGCACCGCGATCGTCGTGGCAGGTCCCGAGCCAGGCGCGTTGCCTGCCTTGGCGGGACGACCCGACAGAAACTATGGCCGTCGGCGAGCCTTTGGCAAGCCATCGCCGCCCTCAATGGGTTGGGTCCGGCAAGCCGTCAAAGAACATGTAGATGGCGGTGATCCGGCCATCTCTGGCCAGCACCACGTCGGTGCCCGCGTAGGCCGGCGGTTCGCCCGGCGCGCCGGACACCCACTTCGCCCGGCCGATCTCCTGGTGCAGCGCCGCGTCCCGCAGCACCTCCACCGGAGCGATCACCTCGTAACGGAAGCTCGGGTGCTTGGCGCGGATGACGCCGGCGGTGCGCACAACCTCGTCGCGGCCGCGATAGACGCCGTGCGGCTCGACGAACACGACGTCGTCGGCGTAGATCTCGGCCGCCGTCGCCCGGCGCAGCGCGGCGTCGCCTTCGCCGAACACGCCCTGAAGGTTGCGGTCGATCAGCGTTGCGATGTCCTGTGACATGGTGTCTCTCCTTCACGGGCCGCCTTCAATCGGTGGCCGTGAGGGAAAGCTAGCGCGAGCGGGCAGCTGGCAGAAGCGCGTGGCGATGGACAGATTATCCATCTCCGTGGATGATGGGCCGTCATCTGCCGGAGCACCCCATGGATCATCTTCTCGCCCTGCGCGCCTTCGTCCGCATTGCCGAGGCCGGCTCGTTTGCCAAGGCGGCCGATACCATGAACCTGCCGCGCTCCTCGGTGAGCAAGCTGTTGCAGGACCTCGAGGCGCATCTCGGCACCAAGCTGGTCGAACGCACCACCCGCGCCGTGACGGTGACCCACGAGGGCGCCGCCTATCGCGAGCGGGCGGCGCGAGTGCTGGCCGAGATCGACGAGATGGACAGCACCGTGGCTGGCGGGCGCATCGCGCCGAAGGGCCGGCTGAGGGTGGATGTCGGCTCCAGCCTCGCCAATATCCTGGTGATCCCGGCGCTACCGTCCTTTCACGCCGCCTATCCCGAGATCGACCTGCAGCTCGGCATCACCGACCGAGTGGTAGACCTGATCGGCGAGGGCGTCGATTGCGTGCTGCGTGTCGGGCCGCTGCCGGACAACACCTCGCTGATTGCCCGCAAGCTCTGCGAGCTCGATCGGGTCACCTGCGCTGCGCCGGCCTATCTTGCGGGGCGGGAGCTGCCACACGTGCCGGCCGACCTTGAGCGCGGCCACCGCCTCATCGCCTACTTCTCCGCCGAAACCGGACGTACCCAGCCTCTGCGCTATATCCAAGACGACGAGCCGATCGAGATCCTTGCCCCGTCGGGCCTGTCGGTCAACGAGAGCACCGCCCACATCACTGCCCTGCTCACTGGCCTTGGCATCGGCCAGACGTTCGGCTTCATGATGCGCCAGCACCCGGACGCACTGGTCGAGCTCCTGGCCCAATTCAAGCCGAAAAGCCGCGTGCTCAGTCTGGTCTACCCGGCCAGTCGCTTCCCCAGCCAGAAGCTCCGCGCCTTCTCCGACTGGATCGCCGGCATCTGCGCTGCCCATGGGCGGCGATAAGGCGTCCATCAGATTATCCATGCCGATGAATAATCCTTCCACGGGCGCTGGCTTCTCGCGCGGCGTCTGACCGCCTAGCTTCCGGTCATCGAACACGGCGCTGCGATGGCCAGATGGCCCAGCCCCGCCGGCAACCTCGAAAACCGAAACATTACCCAGCAGCCCGAGCGCCCCGGCTGAACCCTCGCGCTCGCCCATGGAGATCCACATGACCAACAGACTTCAAGGCAAGATCGCCCTCGTCACCGGCGGCACCAGCGGCATCGGCCTCGCCACCGCCAAGCTTTTCACCAGCGAGGGTGCCCACGTCACCATCACCGGCCGGCGTCAGTCGGTGCTGGATGCGGCCGTCAAGGAGATCGGCGGCAATGTCACCGGTGTGCAGGCCGATTCCAGCAGCAATGCCGACCTCGACCGTCTCTACGCCGAGATCGAGAAGAAGCACGGCCGCCTCGACGTGCTGTTCGCCAATGCCGGTGGCGGCGGCATGCTGCCGCTCGGCCAGATCACCGAGGAGCAGGTGGACGACACCTTCGGCCGCAACGTCAAGGCGGTGATCTTCACCGTGCAGAAGGCGCTGCCGCTCTTGAAAGCCGGATCGTCGGTGATCCTCACCGGCTCCACCGCCGGCAGCCAGGGCACGGCTGCCTTCTCGGTCTATTCAGCCTCCAAGGCAGCGGTGCGCAACCTCGCTCGCTCCTGGGCGCTCGACCTCAAGGGCAGCGGCATCCGCGTCAACGTCGTCGCCCCCGGCCCCACGCACACCACAGGACTCGTCGAGCTGGCTGGCGACGACAAGGCGCAGCAGCAGGGCCTGCTCGACTATCTCGCCTCCACCGTGCCGCTCGGCCGTGTCGGCGAGGCGGAAGAGATCGCCAAGGCAGTGTTGTTCCTCGCCAGCGACGAGTCCAGCTTCGTCAACGGCGCGGAGCTGTTCGTCGATGGTGGCTCGGCGCAGGTGTGATGGAACAAGTCAGCGAGCGGTGTGTCTTATACGCGCCGTTCGCCCTACTCGTCCTGAGGTCCTCGCCTGCTGGATGGAACAAGCGGCCGATATCAGGCTCCTCTATGCAGCCGCATCACCCGCGAACCGGAACAGCCCCAGAGCCTCCCTCACCTCATCAAGCGTTTCCTCCGTCCGCGCCCGCGCCCTCGCCGTGCCCTGCCGGAGCTTGTCCAGCACGTATCCCGCATCGGCCGCGTAATGGGCGCGCCGCTCGCGGATCGGAGCAAGCAGCGCCTGCAGCACGTCTTCGAGCTGACGCTTCACCACCATGTCGCCGAGGCCACCCGCCCGGTAGCGGGCCTTGAGGTCGGCGACGGCGGCCTGATCGCCGCAAAAAGCGTCGAAATAGGTGAAGACGACGTTGCCCTCTACCCGGCCGGGGTCGGCGGCGCGTAGGTGGTTGGGGTCGGTGTACATCTGCCGCACGGCGGTGCGGATCTCGTCAGCCGAAGCGGAAAGCGGAATGGCATTGCCAAGCGACTTGCTCATCTTGGCCTTGCCGTCGATGCCCGGCAGGCGACCGACTTTCGGGATCATCGCCGTCGCCTCGGACAACAGGTCGCGGCCGATCTGGCGGTTCACCCGTCGGACGATCTCGTTGGTCTGCTCGATCAGCGGTGCCTGATCCTCGCCCACAGGTACGATCGTGGCCTTGAAGCCAGTGATGTCGGCCGCCTGCGACACCGGATAGCAGAGGAAGCCGGCGGGCACGTCGCGCTCGAAGCCACGAAGTAGAATCTCCGTCTTGATGGTCGGGTTGCGCTCGAGCCGGGCCACCGTGACGAAGTTCAGATAGAGCATGGTCAGCTCGGCCAGCGCCGGCAGTGCCGACTGTACGCAGATGGTGGTGACGTCGGGGTCGATGCCAACGGCGAGATAGTCGAGCGCGACTTCCAGCACGTTGCGCTGCACCTTGGCCGGATCGTCGGCATTGTCGGTCAGCGCCTGGGTGTCGGCGAGCAACAGAAACTGCTCGTGCGAGTGCTGCAGCGTCACCCGGCTTTTCAGCGAGCCGACATAATGACCGAGGTGAAGCGGCCCGGTGGTGCGGTCTCCGGTCAGGATCACCGGCTTGGATTTGAGAATGGACATGGTTGCTCCAGAAAAGGAGCCGCCGCGATCGTCGGATTGAGGGAATTTTGCAAAGGACCTTACCGCGTCACGGCGGCAAGGTCAGACATGAAATGACGACTGCCGCTCCTAGAAGGAGCGCCACCAGACGAGACGGCTGAGGTCGGCAAGGTCGGTCATGGCGGAGTCATGACACCCTGCACCGGCGCCTGCAAGGGCGAAAGCGAAAACTGCCCTAAGCCGACGGGCGTCTGCCCACCGGCCCGTTCGATAGCCGGCTCTCCCAGTTCTCTACCCGGCCAGTCTCCACACGCTTGGCAAACAGCGCCCGGAAACCGGGGGACAGATGGGGCAGTTCGCTGAGCAGCCGCGCCGCTTCCACGTTGTCGGTCATATGGTAGAGGTAGCGCTGCAGCCGGGTGATCGGCCAATCGGGCAACGGTCGATCCACCACGGTGATGACATCGCCCGCCGCCACCTCGCCGGGTTCGAGCACCCGGTAGAACCAACCGGTGCGGCCGCTCTCCTGTGCGCGACGCGAAATGCCGTCCTTGCCGAAGCGGTGGTTGAGCTTGAAGCAGGGCTGGCGCGATTCCGAAACCTGCAGCAGCACGCTGCCGGCGCGCATGATGTCGCCGACGCAGACCGTCGCCTCGGAGAGGCCGATGCTCACGAAATTCTCGCCGAAGGAGCCCGGCTGGAAGGCCGCGGCAATGTCGGGAAACTCCGCCTGCCAGGCCGCGTAGTGGGCGCTGTCATAGTGCAGCACCGCCTTCTCGGGCCCGCCATGGAAGCGCTCAGCATGCTGGTCGCCTACGGGGCCGTTGAGATCGATGCGAATCGGCGCTCCCAGTGGGCGCTTGCCGATCGCCGATCGAATGCCGCTATGGCCGATCTCCGCCACCGAACCGATGCGGATTTCGGAAAGGATGAAGGCGGGCAAATCTGCTGAGTGGACCATGAGAATCCTCGAACGAGCCCCTGAGCTTACCCTAGCGGCTTTTGCCTGTCCCCATAGAATGCGGCCTCACCACGGCACATCCTTACCCTCGCGGTCAAGATATCTCAGCCCCGGCTTGCCCATGTCGCCGATCAGCAGATCGACGATCTTCGGCACGGTTTCCTCAATGGTGAAGGGCGCATCGGGGCCGCCGAGGTCGGTGCGGATCCAGCCGGGCGCGACCAAACGCAGGGCGCGGCCAGTCTCGCGGGCGGCGTAGCTGCGCATATACTGGTTGAGCGCCGCCTTGCTGCCGCGATAGACTTCGCGCCCGCCCTTGACGTTGTTGGTGATGCTGCCTTGGCCCGACGTCATCACACCGATCAGCCCCTCGGGCGCCACGAGATGGTCGAGCCGCTCCACCACCCGCATCGGGCTCAGCGCGTTGGTCACCATCACCCGCACGAACTCCTCGGTGGAGACGGCGCCGATGGTCTCCTCCGGGTTGGCGTTGGCGATGCCGGCGTTGACGAACAGCATGTCGAAGCGGCGGCCTTCCAGCTTTTCATGCAGGGCGGTGATATCCTCGATGCGGGTCATGTCGAGCTCGACGATTTCCACCGCCTCGCCTTGTTGATCCTGAAGGTCCTGCAGCCCCGTCCGCTTCGTGCCGCGCACCGTGCCGGTGACGCGCCAGCCCCGGCTGACGAATTCGCTGGCCATGGCGAGGCCGAGGCCGCGCGACGCGCCGATGAGAAGGATGTCGCCTTTGAAGCCAAGGGTCATGGCAATGCCTTTCCTGAATGTACCAGGAACGCATATGCGCGCTACCCGGATGAGGCGCCAGACGCACAGCCTGCATTGATATGTTGCGCAAGACGCCATGCCCAGGCCATGCTGCCCGCCATGAATGACATCGACCTCAACCTTCTGCCGGCCCTCGACGCCCTGCTCACGGAAGGCAGTGTTACCGGCGCCGCCCGCCGTCTCGGCCTCAGCGCCTCGGCCATGAGCCGCACCCTCGCCCGCCTGCGCGAGGCCACCGGTGATCCGCTGCTTGTGCGGGCCGGGCGCGGTCTGGTGCCGACGCCGCGCGCCCAGGAGATAGCCGGCCGAGTGCATGAACTTGCCCGCGACGCGAGAGCGGTGCTGAGCCCGCGTCGTGATAGCCTCGATCTCAAGGCACTCGACCGCACCTTCACGCTGTGTGCCAGCGAAGGGTTTCTCGCCGTGTTCGCCGCACCGCTGGTCAGCGCCGTCAGCGAGGCGGCGCCAGGCGCGCGGCTGCGCTTTGCGCCCAAGCCAGTGAAGGACGCGACCGCGCTGCGCGAAGGCGAGATCGATCTTGAAATCGGCGTGCTCGGCGCCGCTTCGCCGGAAGTGCGCACCACGCTGTTGTTCCGCGACCGCTACGTCGGCGCGGTGCGTGTCGACCACCCGCTGCTCGGCGAACCGGTGACGGCGGCGCGCTATGCCGCCTGCCGCCATGTGGTGGTGTCGCGCCGAGGCGAGACCGAGGGACCGGTCGATACGGCGCTCGGAGATCTCGGCCTGAAGCGACAAATCGTCGCAGTGGTCCCCGGCTTTCCCGATGCGCTGGCCATAGCCCGTCGCACCGATCTGGTGGCCCTGGTCGCCCGCTCATCGTTCCATCCGGTAGGCGGCGCGGCACTAGCCGAAGACCTTGTCGCCTTCGACCTTCCGGTCGAAACGCCGGAAATCGCCATATCGCTCACCTGGCACCCGCGCCTTGAGGCCGATCCCGCACACCGCTGGCTGCGCGGCATCGTCGCGGCCATATGCCGACCGTAAGGGGATCACCTCTTCTCGCCCCGCAGGGCGGCGACGCGCATGCGGTGGAAGTATAAGGCGCGATCGGCGGATGCGCGATCGATCTGGGCATAATTGCCGGCCCAAGCGTCGGCGATCGATGCCGCCTGGCCGAGATGCTCGGCGCGCAACTGGGACAGCTTCAGATAAGCTTCGTCGCCGATGCTCAGGCTGCGGCAGACGACCGCGAGGCCGAAGTCATTGTCGTGATTGAGAATATTGGCGATGTGAGCGTCTTCGAGCCCGGTCACCTGGGTCAGCAGCTCAGCCACCGCCTCCATCCGGCCATCGCGGGCGAATTCGGTAATGCTCTCGTCGAGCGTGCCGATCCGCTGGCTGATCCGCCGCAACAGAGCCGAGATCTCCTGCTCGAGCTCCTGCTTGCGCTCGCGCGCGATGCCGGCCGCTTCGCTGACAAGAAGGGCTGCAAAGTCCGGCGACAGAGCCACGAGGTTTTCCAGCTTGGCGCGCGCTTCGGCATCGAACGAGGCCACGGCCCGCGCCAGACGGTCGGACGGCACATCCGCCCGCCGCGACAGGGCTCTCAGTACCTCGGGGTAATCGAGGCTACGCGTCGCCAGCCGCTTGAGGCCGAAGTCGGAAAAACGCGCCGTGGCGTTATGGGTCACGCCCTCCAGAACCTCCACGTCGCCACGGTCGGCCAACACTTCGGTCACCGTTTCGCTGAGTCCCTTGCGCCGGGTGATCGCCAGAAGATGCCCCTGGCTCAGTGAGCCAGCGATCTGGCGCAGATCGGCGTCGGTCAGCACCTCGGACTGTTCCAGCATCACGCCGGAAACGGCAAGTTCTTCATCCTGGGCAAGGCGCAGCGCCACCGAATGCGGCGTGCAGGCCATCGGCGCCATCTGCTCGGAAAACTGGGCTCGCACATCCACCGACACCTGATCGACCAGCCGGCAGAGGATATCGCCAAACAGCTTGGTTTCCGCGTCGCTATGGTTTCCCGCGCCGTCGGTAAACAGCTCGGAGATCAAGACGAGGAGATCCCGGCGCTTTTCGCTGGTCTTCTCCTGACTGAGAGCAATCAATCTATCGAACAGCATGATCTAGTCGCCCCTTCAGGAGCACTCGCCGGCCATACGACCCAATATGGTCGGCGGGCGACTGCTCTGGCGGTCAGACTTCGTCGATTTCCCCTCAGAGACTGAGGTGTTTTCGGCGACGCCAAATGCCAACTACGCAAATACCAATAGGGGAAACTTGATCTGCAACCATTAACACGTGGTTGAATGCCACAGTTGCGCGAGATTACCGTTACGAAAGTCTTGCGGGGAAAATTCAAATCTTTCTCATTCGCCAGCCGGGTATTGCTACCTCGGCCGTCCCGCCATCATGCGGCCGGGCGTGGTCCTGCCCTGCACAACGCCAGTTTGCATCCGGTGGAAGCGCAAGGCACGCACGGCCGAAGCGCGGTCTACCTCGGCATAATTCTTGGCCCAGCTCCGGGCATCCTTCGCCGTCAGGCCGAGATGGTCAGCCAGCATGTGGGCCAGCATCAGATAGGCGTTGTTGCTGACGCTGAGGCTGCGGCAGACCACGGCCAGCGCCAGATCGTTGCCGCGCGCAAGCGCCTTGGCAATGTGCGCCTCCTCGAGCTCGGTCGCCTGGGTCAACAGCTCGGCCATCACTTCGATCCGGCCTTCGCGGGCAAAGCGGGCGATGCAATCGTCAAGGGTGACGTAGCCTTGCTTGACGCGCCGGATCAGCGAGGCGATTTCCCGCTCCAGCCTTTCCTTTTTCCACCGCGCGCTGTCACTCGCCTCGGTCGTCAGCATGAGTGCAAGGCGTGGCGCCAGGGCAACGAGGTTTTCCAACCTGGCGCGCGCGTCGGCGTCAAGCATGGCCATGGCACGGACAAGGCGCTCGCGCGGCATATCGGCGCGTTGCGACAGCGCCATCAGCACCTTGGGATAGTCGATGCCGCGCATGACCAGCCACTCGACGCCCGGCTCGGAAAAGCGCGCCGAGGCGTTGTCGGTCACCGCGATCAGTACCGCCGCGTTGCCGCGAATGGCCAGCACGTCGGTCACCCGCTCGCTGAGCCCCTTGCGCCGGGTGATCGCCAGCAGATGCCCCTGGCTCTGCGAACTAGCGATGGCGCGGAGGTCGGCGTCGGTCAGTACGACCGAGTGCTCCAGCATCACCGCGAACACTTCTCTTTCGGCGTCGGTGGCCAAGCGCAGCGCCACGGCATGCGGCGTGAAGGTGAGCGGCGCCAGTCGGTGCGATAGTTCGGCGCGCGCCTCGATCGAAACCTGATCGATCAGCCGGCAGAGAATGTCGGCGAACAGCTCGGTTTCTCGGTCGGTATGGCTCTCGACCCCGTCCGCGAACAGGCCAGACAGGGATTTAAGAAGATCGGCACGGCTGGTGCTGGACGTCTCCTGGCTGAGGGCAATCAGTTGATCGAACATCTGTTCTCGTCGCCCCCTTTTCCAGTGGTTCGCCCGAAGGCCCTGCGGCCGTCAGGCGGGCGAGTGCCCAGTATATTCCTTGTACGTATCGCGCTGCGGCTAATCGGGCGCTCTACGTATAATCAATTATGTATATATCGGTCAGGATTTATGACCGAAAGATTGATAGCACCACAGAGATCCGGTTAACGCTGCCGTTTTTCGCCTCGAAAGCGTCGTCCTCCCCCCTCAGGGTCGCCATGGGAGCCCTTCGGCCCACCGCTGGGTGCGCGATCGTCGGAGGAGGCAGGCGCACGGTCACCTTCAATGCGTCGCCGCCGCCGCCCACGGCGAGCGTCAGCTGCCGGCGAAGGCGATGAGATTGCCGTCGGGGTCCGCCACCACGAAGGTACGGGCGCCCCAAGGCTCGGTCCTGAGAGCCTGGTGGAACGCCACCCCGGCCGCCCGATATTCGCGATAGAGCGGTTCGGCGTCGGTGAGCGTCAGCGTGGCGGACAGCGCGTCGGCCTCGCGCTTGCGAAAGCCATTGTCGAACACCGGGCCGTCGGCGTGCCTGAGGTTCAGCCGGGCACCGTCGCGCGATACCTGCGCATAGAACGGCGGCTCGCCATAAGCGAAGACGACGTTGAAGCCGAGCTTGCCGACATAGAAGGCCAAGGCGGCTTCGAGGTCGGCGACGAAAAGCTGCGGCTCGGCGGCTAAAATCCTGGTCTTGGCGTCGGTCATGGTCGCGCTTCTCCCACCGAATTGCGCCAATATGCGCCCTCAGGCGACGCCCCGCACCTCCTCGTCGGCCAGCTCGGCGTTGGCGATGAGGCGCTTGAGGTCGCGCCTCGGCGGCTCGCCGAACAGGCGGGCATATTCGCGGCTGAACTGCGATGGGCTCTCGTAGCCCACCGCGAAGGCGGCCGCTTCCACCGTATTGCCGTGCAAGGCCATCAGCCGCCGCGCCTCCAGAAGCCGCATCTGTTTCTGGTATTGCAGCGGCGACAGCGCCGTCAGCGCCTTGAACTGGCGATGGAAGGCCGAGGGGCTCATCTGCGCTACCGCCGCCGCGTCGTCGACGCGCATCGGCTCGGCGAAATGATCGCGCATCCAGTGCATGGCCTGCAGCACCCGTTGCGACGGCGTATTGTGAAGCGCCATGCGCGCCATGTCGCCGCCCTGCGGCCCGGTGAGCAGCCAGTAGCAGACCTCGCGCATGATCACCGGATAGAGCACCGGGATGGCTTCGGGCGTGTCGAGCAGGCGCACGAGGCGCAACGCGCAATCGGTCAGCGGCCCCGTGACATCCACCACGAACACGCCGCGCCCAGCCTTGCTCGCCCGCGGCGGCGCCGGCAGCTCGGCGGCCACCGCCCGCATAATGCCGAGATCGAGTTCGAAGGCCAACACCAGGCAGGGCTTGTCGGGGCTCGCCATGCTCACCGTCCCCACCGAGGGCGCCTCGACGCCGATCACCAGCGCCTCGCCCGCCCGATAATCCAGGCGCTCGTCACCGAAGTTGGCCCACTTGGCACCCTGGGCGACGATGCACATGGCCGGCTGCACCAGCCGATGGTCCGGCGGCTTCGGCCGGTCAGAGCGGAGAATGGCCATGGTGCCGATGGCCGTGACATAGGGGCTATCGCCCGTCTGCCGTTCGGTATAGGCGAGCATCGCTGCCGCCAACTCTTCCATCATGACCGCCACCCTGCTGATTTCCGCTACCAAGCCTAGGCGGATGAGCAGGATTAGGCAAGAATTCGCCGTATCCAGGCATTCAAGTGCCCCGCCTCCCGCCCTTATACTTGCCAACAGTTCTCAAAAAGGAGCGGATCATGACCGAAGAAAATGCAGCGAATTCAAACAAGAAGATCGCCATCATTACCGGCGGCAGCCGGGGCCTCGGCCGCAACGCCGTCCTGTCGCTCGCCAAACGCGGCGTGCGCTCGATCTTCACCTACCATCAAAATCAGGCAGAAGCGGACAAGGTGGTGGCGCTGGCCACCGAAGCCGGCGCACCGGCCATCGCCCTGCAGCTCGACGTCGCCAAGGCCTCCACCTTCGCCGATTTCGCTCAGCGGGTGTCGGCCGCCCTCGGCAAAATGGGTACGACGCGCTTCGACTATCTCGTCAACAATGCCGGCACCTCGTCGTCCGCCACGGTGGCAAGCGGCAGCGAGGCGGAGCTCGACGAGCAGTTCGCCGTCCACTTCAAGGGGCCGTTCCTGCTGACGCAGGCGCTGCTATCGCTGATCAACGACGGCGGCCGCATCATCAACATCTCCTCCGGCCTTGCCCGCGTCACCATGCCCGGCCGTGCCATCTACGGCCCGATGAAGGCCGCCGTCGAGGCGCTCACCCGCCAGATGGCGCAGGAACTGGGGCCGCGCCGCATCGCCGTCAACATGGTGGCACCCGGCGCCATCGCCACCGATTTCTCCGGCGGCATCGTCCGCGACAACCCCGAGGTCAACAAGATGGTGGCCTCCCACACCGCCTTTGGCCGTGTCGGCCAGCCCGACGACGTCGGCCCGGTGATCGCCGCCCTGCTCTCCGACGACTTCGGCTGGGTCAACGCCCAGCGCATCGAAGTCTCCGGCGGCATGCAGATCTAGCACTTGCGGCGGCGGCTCCCAGGGCGCAATCCCCGGGAGGCGCCGCGCCCCAAGCGGGAAGGCTATTGGGCCGCCGTCGAAGCCATCAAGTGCCGGCGTGGGAATAGCTGCTTGACGACCGTCCCGCTGTCCGACTGAACCTCGCGGACCTGAGCCAGCTGGCGGATTTCGGCGAGGCTGAGCAGGTAGCACACGACCGATTCCGCGCCACTGTTCTCATTGGCACGATCGGGATGCAGGCCGTCGCGACACCGACCCGTCTTGATGTCGACGAGCGGGATGGAAAGGTCGTTGGCGCCCATGAACCAGGCAAAAGCGCGTTCTGCCTCGATCTTCCATTTTAGGTTCTTGGTGGCATTCCACGCCACGACACAGGCTGAGATCGTCGCAGCGGCTTCAAGGGGCTGCTGATCGAACGGCTCCGGTGCCTGGCGCAACGCCCCAAATGAGTGCGACCCGACGGGACGGAACAGCCCGGAGGGTGCCGTCTGCACGTTCACCAGCCAATCGAGGGCCCTGAGGCCAGCCCGAACGAGCGCGCCCTCCCGGATGGCAAGACCTGTGGCAATCAGGGCCTGCGGCAGCCGCGCATTATCATAGGACAGTCCCTCTTCGAACCACGTCCAGTCGGGCGACTCTACGGCGGCGATCGATGCCATCAGCCGGTCGGAAAGAAGCAATTGCAGTCGGCCGGCTGTTTCGTCGTCAGGACGAGCGGCACGGAACGGCACGAGACCCAGCAGCGTGGCCGCGAGCGCGCGTGGTGAGCGAAAGTCTTCGACTACCGGCAGGGCCTTGGCGAAAAGATCCGACGCCCAGCGCCGTCGCGACAGATCGGCAGCATGGCGGGCAGATTCGCCGAGCGACCACATCGTACGACCATGGCTGTCTTCGGAGCCGACATCCTCCAGCCAGCGGCGATCGAAGCTCATGAAGTTGCGAAAGCGTCCGTTATCGGGGTTGAAGGCGTGCTGAACGAAGGCGGCGAAGCGGCCCGCCACGTGATCTGGCGGACCGGCTTCGCCAGCGTGCTCCAGCACCGTTGCCAACTGCAGCGCGCGGGCGTTGTCATCGACACAGTAACCATGGTCCCGGTCGGCGATCGTGTAGACGGCGTGCTGGAAGAGGCCGGTATCGTCGCACATCGACAGGAAATGATCGATCCTGAGTTCCGGTATGCGGGTGACCGCCCGGGTGATAGCTGTCGGATCTTCGCTCGCGACCATGCGCTGCGAGCGTTGGGCAACCACGCCCTCGAACGTCTTGATATAACGCTCGGCTGTGTGCTTCCAGGTCATCGAACGGCTGCGCCGATAGGCGCCGAGCGCCAGATCCTGCCGCTTGCCATCGTCGGCAAGCAGGCCGGCCACCGCCTCGCCGATCGCATCGCGATCGTTGAAGGGCACCAGCATGCCACCGCCATCGGCCAGCAGTTCAGCGGCGTGCCAATAGGGAGTCGAGACGACCGCCCGGCCCAGCCCGAAGCTGTAGGCGAGCGTACCGGAGGTCATCTGCGCCTCATTGAGATAGGGCGTGACGTAGACGTCGCACATCGAGATGCAGCGGAGCAATGTCGCCTGATCGACGAACTGATTGAGGAACACCACGTGGTCGGCGATACCCAACGCTTCGACGCGGGCGATCAGCCGTCTGCGATAGGCCTCGCCTTCGGCGCGGATCAAGCTCGGATGAGTGGCGCCGAGCACCACATAGACGGCGGATGGGCATGCCGCCAGAATGGTCGGTATGGCATCGATCATCACTTCGATGCCCTTGTTGGGCGACAAAAGGCCGAAGGTGAGGATGACCTTGCGGTCGTCATAGCCCTCGGCATGCTTGGTGCGGTCCGACGTCTCGAAGGGAACGTCCGGTATGCCATGCGGAATGACTTCGATCTTCTCCGCCGGTACGCCATAGATGTCCATCAGCATCCGACGACCCTTTTCGGCCATCACCACCACCTTCGCCGAGACTTTGGCAATTTGCTCGGTCACATGGCGCTGCGCGGCCGACGGTTCGGCCAGCACGGTGTGCAGAGTGGTGACCACCGGTACCGCCAGACGGGACAACAGCGGCAGGATGTCACTGCCCGCTTCGCCACCGAAAATGCCGAACTCGTGCTGGAGGGAGACCACGTCGACCTGATTGCTGTTGAGGATTTCGGCTGCGGCCAGATAATCCTCCGGCCGGTCCTCAGCGATCTCGACGCGAACGGTATCGGGATAGGCGTAGGTTCGCCCGCCGTCGTTCATGGCAACGATCGACGTCTTGAGGCTGGGCTTGGTGGTGGCCACCGCCTGTTGCAGCTCGGTGGTGAAGGTGGCGATCCCACATCGTCGAGGTAAGGAGTTGCCGATGAAGGCAATTCGGTTGACCTTGGTCATGGCGGTCGTTCCTTCTTGAAGGGCTGGCTCGACGGGCGGTGGCCGATCAGAAGGCTGCGGAAGCCCTCGGCTCACCGTCATCCATCGGCTTCACCTGGTGATCGCCGGGTGACGGTCATCGCGGGTTGGCATCGCTCTTGATCATGGCATCCAGTTCGCCCTGGCTGATCGTGACGATCGACGTCGGCAAGGCCGAAACCGACAGGGCCGGCAGATGCAGGCGGATACCAGTGCGCCGCGTCGCCACAAAGGACAGGCCCTGGATTTCCTGCATGTCGTAGACGAGCCGATAGGTACCCGCCGCCTGCGGCGTTTCGAAATCCCTCAGGACGACCGGGTGGTGAAAGGTGACGGTGGATTCAACTTCTCTGTCGGGCATGATGTCTCTCAGGATTTCGCTTTGGGCATCCGCCCGAGTGGCCCGCTGCTGGCCATCAACGATGACACGCTGGCACTGACCGCCGGCTTCTTCTTGTCGCCCTTCGGCTTTCGCGCCTCTTTGCCATTGCGCTTCTGTTGCTTGGCCATGGTCGACATCCTTCTGGGTTGGGCGATGCAGCGGAAAACCGGAGGCACCCGGCGAGCACCATCGGCCTCGGATAGTTGTCCCTCGCCGACGCGACGAACAGCAAGACAAATTGGCGCCGGAGTTCGCACGCCACTGTATTTCAAGTCTGAATTTGCCGAGTCCCATTTGCACAGGCCCGAAATTCCATCCGGGACAGTTTTGTCGGCATAGTCGCTACTAATTGAAGTGGGCCTGATTTATCATTAATCAAGAACGGCCATTGATATTTTCGATAAATATTATATATTTAGAACTCAATAGAGCACTTTTTGATCTGCAAAAAATCTAAATTATTCTTTCGTGCGGAATGGTTTTAGACTTGGCCTCGCGTTGCTGCCGGCCTGATCGTTCTGCCGGTCATATCTCGGGTCCACCGGGTCAATCGCTATTCCAGAAGGACTGCCACCGATGCCTCGCCCTTTCCTCTATGTCGTTCTGATGGTGTTCGTGGCTGTCGCCTCAGCCTATAGCTACCGCCTTTATCAGGATGAGCGGTGCTGTGAGAGCCGCTCGCCAGCCGTCATAAGCAGCGAGCAAATGGTCCCTCTTTCGCAAAACGAGCCAGTGACGGACTTGCCGTCAGCACGGCCGACCGTCCTTGTCGAGTGAGTTCCACACCATTAACGCCCCTCGAAGCAGGACATCCACCATGACGCTGTCATTCCCCAATCCAAGCCGAAACTTCAACGAAACACGCCGCGGCGTCAGTTTTTCCGGCCATGATGGCATGTTCGAAATCGCGTTCTTCGTCGAGGCGGCGGTGCTCGCCCGGCATCAGCCTTCGCCGGTATCGGAACAGCAGTATCTTTCGGCCTTCGACGCGATGCGCGCCTCCATCCAGGATGTCGCCCTCAAGGTCTACACCGGCAGCCATCGCCAGACGAACACCCTCACCACCACCGACTTCCGATAGGGGGCCTGATGCTGATTCGATGTGGCTACGAGATCACCCTGACCTGCCCCCAACCCACTGCATTGGTGTGCCTTCTGTCGGTGCATGAAGATCGCGCGGCCGACATCCGAGGGGCCGAGACCCACTTCACCCAGCCGGATGTGCCGGTCTCCACCTATCTCGACATGTTCGGAAATCGCTGCCGACGGCTCGTCGCGCCGGCCGGCGACTTCATGATCTGGGGCGACACCACCGTCGAGGACGACGGCCAGCTGGACGCCTTCGTTCCCGAGGCCCGAGAAACGCCGGTGCCTGACCTTCCCGATGACTGCCTCGGTTATCTGATGGGCAGCCGCTATTGCGAGACCGATCGTCTCAGCCAGATTGCCTGGGACCTGTTTGGCAAGACGCCGCCCGGCTGGGGTCGAGTGCAGGCGATCTGCGACTTCGTGCAGGGCCACATCCGCTTCGACTACATGCAGGCCAGAGCGACGCGCACCGCCTTCGAGGCCTACCACGAGCGCGTCGGAGTGTGCCGCGATTTCGCCCATCTGGCAGTGACCTTCTGCCGATGCCTCAATATCCCCACCCGCTATGTGAATGGACACCTGGGCGACATCGGCGTTCCCATTCTCGACCCGATGGACTTCAGCGCCTGGATCGAGGTTTTTCTCGACGGCGCCTGGTACACGTTCGATCCGCGCAACAACGCCCGCCGGATCGGCCGCATCGTCATCGCGCGCGGCCGAGACGCCGCCGACGTCCCGCTCATCAACTCATTCGGGCCGCACGTCCTGAAAGCCTTCCGCGTCTGGACCTACGAAGCGCCGCCAGCCTAGGCCGCTTGGAGCGGAGCCTGCCGGCACCCTCGCGATCTCGTCTGTCGCCCACTGCGACGAAAGGTGTGCCAGGAAAGGATGCATTGAACGAGCGACATGGAAAACTTGTTTACGAACTTGCACTAGGTGTCGGACATCCCGCGTCTTGCAAGCCGGAATGAGTCAAATGAGCGTTCGGCCGACATCCGAGGAAGTCACCTTCCAAGTGGATGAAATCATCGTCTCCAAAACCGATCTCAAGGGCAGGATCACCTACGCCAACCAAGTGTTCGCCAAGGTCTCCGGCTACAGCCGCGCCGAACTGATGACCCAGCCGCATTCGATCATTCGCCATCCCGACATGCCGCGATGCGTCTTCAAGCTGCTGTGGGACCGGATTCAGGACGGGCACGAGGTTTTCGCCTACGTCAAGAACATGGCCAAGAGCGGCGCCTACTACTGGGTGTTCGCCCATGTCACGCCCTCCTATGACGCTGATGGCACCATGGTCGGCTATCACTCCAACCGCCGCGTGCCCGACCGGCGAGTGGTGCGCGAGGTGATCGAGCCGCTCTACGGCGAACTCCTCAAGATCGAAGCATCGGACAAAGGTGCCAAAGAGGGGCTTGTCGCCTCCTATGCCGCGCTGAACAACATCGTGAAATCAAAGGCGTCCAGCTATGACGAGCTCATCTTCTCCCTTTGAGGCGATCGTGCCCGGCCTTGTCACGGCCCTGATCATCGCTGCGGCGGCGCTTTGTGCCTGGCTGGATCTCTCCACCGCCGAATATGTGCTGTTCGCCCTTGCGATGCTCGCCGCTCTGGCGTCGGCGGCGCTCGCCCTCCGCACCCATCGGGCTATCGGGCGCGCCGTCACCCTGGCCAGGGCGCTCAGCTCGGGCGATTTCGAAACCCGCATCCTCACCTTCGACCAGAAGGGCGACGCCGGCGCGCTCACCGAAGCTCTCAATGACATGGCCGACCATCTCGACGCCTTTGTCCGCGAAGCCAGCGCCTCGATGGACGCGGTCCGCCAGAACCGCTTCTACCGCCGCATCCTCCGCAACGGCATGGAAGGCGCCCTGCTTCGCGCCTCCCGCACCATCAACGACGCCACCGACGTGATCCAGGGTCAGGTCGCCGCCTTCGAGCAGTCGACCGACGATTTCAGCGCCACCATCAACTCGATCGTCGAAGGCCTCGTCGCGGCGTCCAACACCATGGGAACGACGGCGACGCACCTGCGCGATGGCGCCAACTCCACCGACCAGCGCGCCAATGACGCCGCCGCCACCTCGAAGAGCGCCTCGACCGACGTGGAAAAGGCATCGGAGGTGGCAAGCCGGCTGTCCGCGTCTGCCAATGATTTCGGCGCCGAGATCGAGCGGTCCGCCGCCATCGCCCAGGGCGCCGTGGCCCGCGCCGAGGAAACGCGCCGCATCGTCGACGGCCTGTCGGCCGCCGCCGAGCGGATCGGTGCGGTGGTCGGGCTGATCGAACAGGTGGCCGGCCAGACCAACCTCCTGGCGCTCAACGCCACCATCGAGGCGGCCCGCGCCGGCGAAGCGGGCAAAGGCTTTGCAGTTGTCGCGTCCGAGGTAAAGAACCTGGCTGGCCAGACCGCCAAGGCCACCGAGGAGATCGCCCGCAACATCGGCGAAGTGCAGGCCGCCACCCAGGCGGCGGTGGCCAGCATCGAGGGTATCGGCGGCACTATCGCCGAAATCCATACGCTGACCTCCGGCATGCGCGCCTCGATCGAGACACAGATCCGGGCCACCGCGGAAATCGCCCAAAATGTCGACAGCGCCCACGATGGCACTCGGCAGGTCTCCGATCGCATCTCCTCCATCACCGGCACTGCGCACGAGACGGCGGACTTGGCGCAAGGACTGCTCAAGGCCTCCAGCACTCTCTCCTCGGAAGGCGATCGCCTCGCCACAACCGTCAACGACTTCCTCGTCCGCCTCCGCCGCGGCCCGCTCGATCGTCAACAAGCGGCCAGCAAGGCGGCCTGACCGTCATTATTCTCCCGGCGGCGGCGCCACGTCGTTGAGGCGGCGTGGTAGCCGCATCGCCGACAGGAACGTGGCGGCATGCAGCGCGGCGAGCAGCAGGAAGACCGCCGCATAGGCCGTGGAAATGGCCGGTCCGCCGGCATTCGCCCCCAACCGCCAAGCCAGGAATGTCGCGGCGATGGTCGTCATGGTCGGGCCGCCGAGCCGCTGCACGATGTTGATCGACGTCGTCGCCATCGGCAGCCTCGCCTTGCTGACCGAGGCATAGGCCGCCGTCATCGACGGCAGGCCCACCGCGCTCATGCCCATGCCGCGCAAGAACAGCGCCGGAATGAGCACGCCGAGAGCGAAGCCCGCATGGGCGAGATAGGGAAAGGCCAGCGTGGAAAGACAGGCGACGAGCGCGCCGCCCGCTGACACTTGGCGAATGCCGAAGCGCTTGGTGAGCCAGCCCATCGAGGGATAGGTCACCATCATGCCCAGCCCCTGCGGCGCCAGCATCCAGCCCATTTCGCCCGGCGTGCGGCCACAGGCAGCGATCAGGAAGGCCGGAATGAGCATCTGACCGGCGAATAGGGCGCCGTTCGACAGGAATTGCGTGATGGCGGAGGTGGAAAACACCTTTGACTTGAACAGGCGAAGATCAACCAGCGCGTCGCCGCCCTTCCGCCGCGCCGTCATCAGGAAGGCGGCCATCATGACGATGCCCAGCCCGAAGCTCATCCGGCCCGTCGTGTCGCCGAGCTTGTCCGAGCCATAGAGAAACAGCACCAAACCGGGCGACAGCAGCATCAGGCCGACCCAGTCGAGCTTGCGCCGCGTCGCCGCGTCGCGATCGGCTGGCAGCAGGAACACAGCCAGCAGTAAGGCCACCACGCCCACCGGCAGGTTGACCAGGAACAGCCAGCGCCAAGAGGCATATTGCAGGATGGCGCCGGCGATGATCGGCCCGAGCACCGGCGCCAGCAGCACCGGCGCCACGATAAGGCCGACGACGCGCGCCATCTGCCGGCCAGCCGCCCGGGCGATCATCATCTGTGCCATCGGCGCCAGGAGGCCGCCGCTCACTCCCTGCAACACGCGGAAAGCGATCAGCGATTGCGCCGACCAGGCAAGGCCGCACAGCGCCGAGGAGATGGTGAAGGCGGTAAAGCACCAGAGGTAGAGCGCCCTGGCGCCGATCCGGTCGACCAGCCAGCCGTTGAGCGGCAACACCAGCGTCAGCGCCAGCAGGTAACCACTGGTCACCCACTGGATGACGGACAAGCTGCTATGAAGATCGGTGGCGAGGCTGGTCAACGACACGTTGACGATGGTGGCATCGAGCTGCGACAGCAGCGTGCCGAACAGCGCCACGGCCGAAACCTTCCAGACCTCCGGGCTTAGCCGCTCGCTGTCGGGCGCGGTGGCCATGCGTCAGGCGCCCTTAGCCGAGTTGCCGCCGTGGAACCGGCCGAAGCCCCGCGCCGACACCAGCCCCAGCGCCAGAATGCCGAGGCCGACGGCGGCCGCCTGATCCCCGGCTCGGATGTCAAAGCTGCCGACATGGACGATCAGTAGATAGGCGGCGACGAAATTGGCAAAACCCCAGACGACGTTGACGGTCGACGACGACAGCCCCTTGCCCGGTGGCTTGGCGAACGGGCTTTGGAACGGCCGGCCCATGACGGCGGAGACGAAATGCGGCACGCCATTGGACAGGAAGGCGCCACCCAGGAGATAGGCGAGATCGTAGAGCCAGTTCATGTCAGGCGCTCCCTGTCAGCAGGTTGATGATCTCTTGCGTCGCCCCCGTCTCGCCGATGCGCGGGAACACCTGGGCGACGCAATAGGCATGCGCCTCGGCGCGCATGTCGGTCATGGCGTCGGTCGCCAGCGTCACGTTGAACCCTAGCTCAAAGGCTTGGCGGGCGGTCACCTCGACGCCATTGCTGGTGGCGACGCCGGCGATCACCACCTGCGTCACGCCGGCCGCCTTCAGGTAGTCGTCGAGGCCGGTGCCGGTGAAGGCGCCCGGCGTGTGCTTGGTCACCAGGTGATCCTGAGGCTGCCGGTTGAGTTCGGGGATCAGCTCGGTCCAGCCGGGCGGGAAGCCCTTGAGCGTGCGCGGCACCTCGGTGCGACCCGGCGCGGCGCCGGCCACGTTGACCAGCACCACTGGCAGGCTCCGCCAGCGGAACGCGTCCGCCAGCGCGGCGGCGTTGGCCACCACATCGACGATCGGCTGGGCGGTGGGCAGGGCCACAATGCCCTTCTGGAGATCGACGACGACTAGCGCCGTCCTGGGGTCGATGGCGGTCAGGGTCATGGGGATCGCTCCACGGGGCCGGATGGGTTTCAGTCGGCTTCGCTCAGCCGCCTGATCAGGGGAATGGCCGAGACCAGCAGCCGCTGCTCGTCGGCATCGAGGCCGCCCAAGGCGGCCAGCAGCCACTTTTGCTTGGCGGCGCTGCGCTTGCGCCGCGCCTCGACGCCGGCCCCCGTCAGCGCGAACAGCACCTGCCGGCCGTCCGTCGGATGCGGATGGCGCATGACCAGCCCCTCGCGCTCCAGCTCGGCCAGCGTGGCGCCCATCGATTGCGGCTTCACCGCCTCGGCCCGCGCCAGATCGGCCGTCGTCGTCGGCCCGCCCCGTTCCAGCCGGGCCAGCGCCGTGCTCTGCGACCAGGAAAGGCCGTCAGGATTGGTCTCGCTGCGCAGGCGGCGCAGCAACTGGCCGACAGCCATCGTCAACTCGGTGACGATGGCCTCTGGCGGCAGGTCTGGGGGAGTGCTCATGGCCGAGACATACGACTCAGCAGGAAAACTTGCAAGTCTTCCTGTTAATTTATATCCAACCGCCGAGTGAAGCAGCCCTATATGCGCGTCCCGCCCTATCCTGCCCGAGGTCCTCTGCCTGCGCAGAGGATGACAGATTTATATAATGGGAACAGTTGGATAGGTTGTCGCCCCTCATTATCAAACTGTCATCCTGCGCGAAGGCGCAGGATGGATTCACGTTTGAAGCGCAACAGAGATGAAGTCTTTGAATACCTCTGCGGGTGTCCTGTAGCCAAGGATCTTTCTCGGGCTTTCGTTGTATTGGCGCATGACGGTCTCAACTCCATCTGTCGGAATGGCTTGGAGATCTGTGGTGCTGGGCAGGTAGCGGCGCATGCGTCCGATGGCGTTTTCGATGCCGCCCTTCTGCCAGGGCCTGTGCGGGTCACAGAAGTAGGTGGGCAAGGAGAGCTCCTCTGCGAGGCGGTGATGACGGGCAAACTCGCCCCCATTGTCGAAGGTAACGGAGGCGCGCAACGGCTCGGGCAAGGCC
>NZ_AUHB01000014.1 GCF_000422965.1 Pleomorphomonas oryzae DSM 16300 | reverse complement strand
TAACGTTCTGCGCGCGATCGTCGAGTCCGGTCGCAAGGACATCGAGGTTGTCGGCATCAACGACCTCGGCCCGGTCGAGACCAATGCCCACCTGATCCGCTTCGACAGCGTGCACGGCCGCTTCCCGCATGAAGTGACCACCGGCGCCGACTGGATCGACGTCGGCACCGGCAAGATCAAGGTCACCGCCATCAAGGACCCGACCACGCTGCCGTGGAAGGACCTGGGCGTCGACGTCGCTCTCGAGTGCACCGGCATCTTCACCGCCAAGGACAAGGCGTCGATGCACCTGACGGCCGGCGCCAAGCGCGTGCTGGTCTCGGCCCCCGCTGACGGCGCCGACCTCACCGTCGTCTACGGCGTCAACCACGACAAGATCACCAAGGACCACATCGTCCTGTCGAACGCCTCGTGCACGACCAACTGCCTCTCGCCGGTCGCCAAGGTGCTGAACGACGTCATCGGTATCGACACCGGCTTCATGACGACGATCCACAGCTACACGGGCGATCAGCCGACGCTCGACACGCTGCACAAGGACCTCTACCGCGCCCGCGCCGCTGCCCTCTCGATGATCCCGACCTCCACCGGCGCCGCCAAGGCCGTCGGCCTGGTGCTGCCGGAGCTCAAGGGCAAGCTCGATGGCGTCGCCATCCGCGTGCCGACCCCCAACGTCTCGGTCGTCGACCTGGTGTTCAACGCCAAGCGCGCCACCTCGGTCGCCGAGATCAACGAGGCCATCAAGGCTGCCGCCACCAACGGCCCGCTGAAGGGCATCCTCGGCTACACCGATCAGCCGAACGTGTCGTCGGACTTCAACCACGACCCGCATTCGTCGATCTTCCACCTCGACCAGACCAAGGTCATGAACGGCACGCTCGTCCGTATCCTCTCCTGGTACGACAACGAGTGGGGCTTCTCCAACCGTATGGCCGACACCGCCGTCGCCATCGCCAAGACCATCTGATCTAGACCGAACAGGCCGAGCCCGCTCTCTGGAGGACCCCGTCATGGGGTCTGGCCGGAGGCGGGCTCGACCGCTCTTACCGCGGCCGACCGCCATCCGTCGCAAGCGCGACCCCGCGCATACCGGAGTGGCGGCGCACGAAGCGAGGACCACCATGAGCAGCTTCAAGACCATTGATGACGCCGACGTCGCCGGCAAACGCGCCCTCGTCCGCGTCGACCTGAACGTCCCGATGGAAAATGGCGTCGTCACCGACACCACCCGCATCGACCGTATCGTCCCGACCATTCTCGACCTCGCCAAGAAGGGCGCCAAGGTCATCCTGCTGGCCCATTTCGGCCGCCCCAAGGGCGAGCGCAAGGCCGAGGACAGCCTGAAGCCGATCGTCGCCCCGCTGGCCAAGGCCATCGGCAAGCCGGTTGCCTTCGCTGACGACTGCATCGGCGAGGTGGCCGAGAAGGCCATTGCCGCCCTGTCGAACGGCGACATCCTGCTGCTTGAGAACACCCGCTACTACAAGGGCGAAGAAAAGAACGACCCGGCGCTGGTCGACGCGCTCGCCAAGCTCGGCGACATCTACGTCAACGACGCCTTCTCGGCCGCCCACCGCGCCCACGCCACCACCGAAGGCCTCGCCCACAAGCTTCCGGCCTATGCCGGCCGCACCATGCAGGCCGAGCTGACCGCCCTCGGCGCTGCCCTCGGCACGCCGAAGCGCCCGGTGCTCGCCGTGGTTGGCGGTGCCAAGGTGTCGACCAAGATCGACCTGCTCGAGAACCTCGTCGCCAAGGTCGACATCCTGGTGATCGGCGGCGGCATGGCCAACACGTTCCTGGCTGCCCAGGGCATCGCCGTCGGCAAGTCGCTCTGCGAGCATGACCTCGCCGACACCGCCAAGCGCATCCTGGCCAAGGCCAAGGAAACCAAGTGCGAGATCGTGCTGCCGGTCGACGCCGTCATCGCCCGTGAGTTCAAGGCCGGTGCCGCCAACGAGGTCGTGTCCGTCAACGCCGTTCCGGCCGACGCCATGATCCTCGACGCCGGTCCGAAGTCGATCGACGCCGTCAAGGCCGCCATCGACAAGGCCAAGACGCTGGTCTGGAACGGCCCGCTCGGCGCCTTCGAGATCGAGCCCTTCGACAAGGCCACCGTGGCCGCCGCCCAGTATGCCGCCGCCGCCACCAAGGCCGGCAAGCTGCTGACGGTCGCCGGTGGTGGTGACACCGTCTCGGCGCTCAACCACGCCGGCGCTGCCGACTCCTTCACCTACATCTCGACGGCCGGCGGTGCCTTCCTCGAGTGGATGGAAGGCAAGGAGCTGCCGGGTGTGAAAGCCCTCGAGGGCTGAGGATTTTAAGCCTCAGTCGCCGGCGGGCCTCCGGCCCTTAGGCTCTCGCGCTCCGCGCGGGCGCCGCTTGGCGCCGGAAGCCGATGACGCGGCTTCGGGAGTCCATTCGGAACCAATTGGTTCCTGCCGAACGTGTTTGTGATATGAAGCGCCCCGTGCCCTTTCTGGGCACGGGGTTTTTGTTGCCGGAGGTTCCCTTGCGCGCCCGTCTGTTCCTGATCACGCCCCGCGTCGTCGATATCGCCACGTTCGCGCCGCAGCTCGAAGCGGCGCTGGCCGCCGGCGACGTCGCCTCGCTGCTGATCGCCCCCGATGCCGCCTCGGAAAACGACCTTCAGGCCATTGCCGAGGCGCTTGTGCCGATCGCCCAGAAGCATGACGTCGCAGCGCTCGTCGTCGGCAACAGTCGCGTCATGGGCCGCGCCCGCGCCGACGGCATCCACATTGAAACCGGCGAGACGGCGCTGAAGGAAGCGATCGAGGCCCTGCAGCCCAAATCCATCGTCGGCGCCGGCAATCTGCGTGTCCGTCATGAAGCGATGGAAGCCGGCGAAGCCGGTGCCGACTACATCTTCTTCGGTCTGCTCGACCTTGAGGAAGGCGAAGAGGTCCACCGCAAGACCATCGATCTCGGCGCCTGGTGGGCCGAGCTGTTCGAGCCGCCCTGCGTGCTGCTGTCCGGCCGTTCCATGGCCTCGGTCGAGGTCTGCGCCCGCACCGGTGCCGATTTCGTCGCCGTCCGTGCCGCCATCTGGGACCACCCCGATGGGCCGGCCGCCGCGGTCACGGAAGCCAATGCCATTCTTGACCGCGTTGCCACAGAGCGTCCCGACGCCGAGTAGCTGCCGCATTCCCGGCCAACTTGACCGCTAACGCTGCCTTGCACGACCGATCCCAACAGAGCCGAAACCGCGATGCCGATGCCGCCTGAAGTCCGCGTTGCCTGTCTCGCCGTCGCGTTCGGCTTCGGCCTCCTCGCCGGACCGGCAATAGCGGTCGAAGCCGCGCCGAAGCCGAAACCGGCGCCGTCATCGGCCACCCAGGCAGCGCCGACTGTGCCGGACCTTCTCAAGTCGCTGCCCGACAGCGACAAGATCGACTATGCGTTCGGCGCCTTCCAGCGCGGCTACTATCTCACCGCCTTCGAGATTGCCGTCGAGCGCGCCAAGCTTGGCGACGCCAAGGCGCAAAGCCTAATCGGTTATCTCTATGCCAACGGCCTGGGATTGCCGAGGAAGCCCGACGAGGCGATCATCTGGTATCAGCTCGCCGCCCGGAACGGCGATCCGCAGGCCTTGGTCGAACTCGCCAACCTCGCCGCGCTCGGCGTCGGCATGCCGGTCGACAAGAAGAAGGCCGCCAACTACCTCGAAGAAGCACTCGGCAAGGGTGTCGTCGAAGCCAACTACTGGCTGGGCCTGCTCTGCATCGACCCGTCGTCCGGTATTCTCGACTATGCCCGCGCCGCCGCCCTGTTCAAGGCGGCCGCCGACGAGGGCAACATCGACGCGATCTACGCGCTGGCTGCCCTCAACCGCGAGGGCCAGGGCGTACCGAAGAACGAGGCGGAAGCGGCGCGGCTGATGGGGGAGGCGGCAAAAGCCGGCCATATCGCCGCTGAGGTCGAATATGCCATCATGATGTTCAACGGCACCGGTGTCGCCCGCGACCAGAAGATCGCCGCCGCCTGGTTTAAGGTGGCCGCCGAGGCCGGCAATCCGGTGGCGCAGAGCCGCCTTGCCCGGCTCTATGCCGTCGGCGAGGGCGTGCCGCGCGATCTCGACCTCGCCCGCCATTGGTACGGCTTCGCCAAGGGCGCTGGCCTCACCGACGGCTGGCTCGAAAAAGCGCTGGCGCCGGGCGCTCCCGCGCCAGACACAGCAAAGCCGGACGCTCCGAAGCCCGAAGATAAGCCACTCAACCTGCCCGGCGTCGACGCCGGCAATTGATGGCTTCGCTCAGGGCATGCCGGGAAACACTCCCGAAGCCGCGTCAGCGGCTTCCAGCGCCAAGCGGCGCCACGCGAAGCGTGTCTTCGAGACACGAAGCGTCTCGGAGGCGTCTAGCGGAGCGAAAGCCACGGGCCGGAGGCCCGCCGGCGACTGAGGCGGAAAAACTACTTCCGGCGCCAAGCGGCGCCGCGCGGAGCGGCCTTCGAGACACGAAGCGTCTCGAAGGCGTCTAGCGGAGCGGTAGCCTAAGGGCCGGAGGCCCGCCGGCGACTGAGGCAGAGAACAAAAACCGAGAAGCAAGCCCTAACCCGCCAACCGCTTTTAAGCGATTGGCGGGTTAGGGCTTGCGCTCGGCGGCCGTTTGTGATGGCTACGCAGCCAACGTTTTTCCTGAAGGATCTCCAGAAAATGGCTCGTTCCGCCCTCCTCAACGTCATGGTCCAGGCCGTCCGCAAGGCCGGACGCGGCCTTACCCGCGATTTCGGCGAGGTCGAGAACCTGCAGGTGTCGATGAAAGGCCCCGGCGATTTCGTCTCGGCCGCCGACAAGCGCTCCGAACAGGTACTGTTCGAGGAGCTGAAGCGGGTGCGCCCCACCTATGGTTTCCTGATGGAGGAGCGCGGCGAAGTGGCCGGCGAGGACGAGCAGCACCGCTGGGTGGTCGACCCGCTGGACGGCACCGCCAACTTCCTGCACTCGATCCCCATCTTCTCGATCTCGGTTTCGCTGGAGCGCAACGGCGTGCCGATCGCCGGCGTCGTCTTCAACCCGGCCACCGACGAGCTCTATACTGCCGAACGCGGCGCCGGCGCCTATGTCAACGACCGTCGTCTGCGCGTCTCGGCCCGCCGTGAAATGCCCGAATGCGTGATCGGCACCGGCGTGCCACACCTCGGCCGCGGCAACCACCCGCATTATCTCAACGAACTTCGGCAGGTGATGGCCAATTGCGCCGGCATCCGCCGTCTTGGTTCGGCGGCGCTCGATCTTTGCTACGTCGCCGCCGGCAAGCTGGACGGCTTCTGGGAAGACGACCTCAATCCGTGGGATACGTCGGCCGGCTGGCTGATGATCAAGGAAGCCGGCGGCTTCGTCACCGACAAGGCGGGCAAGGACGACATGCACGCCTCGCGCACCTTGGTCGCGGGCAACGAGGCGATCCACGCCCAGCTTCTCGCCACGCTCAGGAAGGCCTGATCGCCAGCTATTGTTTGAATCAATTGGCTTCCCCCGAAAAATTCGGGGGAACCGCCCGTATGCCTTGCTCTTTTCGCCGTAAATCGCGTTTACTATGCGCCGCGATCAGTGAGAGCAAGCGACGAGAGCCATGGCCAAAGACGCGTCCGGTATCAAGCTTACCAGTCCCCAGGTGTACCTCTGGCGGATGGCGGTATTCCTGGTCATCGCTGCCTTCGTCGGTCTGCTGCTTTCGCGGCAGCTCAAGACAGCCTTCATGGCCAACCCCGGCCTCAACGGCCTGATCTTTTCGGTGGCGCTGGTTGGCATTCTGCTGATTTTCCGGCAGGTGATCCGCCTGTTCCCCGAGGTGCGCTGGGTGAATACCTACCGCTTCGGCGAGCCCGGCCTCGAAGTGCGCAAGCAGCCGGTGCTGCTCGCCCCCATGGCGACGCTGCTCGGCGACCGGCTCGGCCAGCGGGCGATTACCGCTTCGGGCATGCGCTCGCTGCTCGAATCGATCGCCACCCGTCTCGACGAGGCGCGCGACATCTCGCGCTACATGACCGGCCTTCTGGTGTTCCTCGGCCTGCTCGGTACGTTCTACGGCCTGATCTCCACCGTGAACTCGGTGGGCGCCACCATCCAGGGCCTCGACGTCGGCTCCGGCACGGCCAGCGTCATCTTCGAAGATCTGAAGAGCGGCTTGCAGGCGCCGCTCTCCGGCATGGGCACGGCCTTCTCGTCCTCGCTGTTCGGCCTCGCCGGCTCGCTGATCGTCGGCTTCCTCGACCTTCAGGCCGGACAGGCGCAGAACCGCTTCTATCTCGACCTCGAAGACTGGCTGTCCACCCAGGCCGAGCTCGATTCGGCCGGCGATGTCGGCGCCAGCATCCGCGACGCCCAGAACATCGACGACCTCCGGGGCGCCCTCGAGCACCTCTCCAAGCAGATCCAGGATGGCGGCGCCGGCACCCGGTCCAGCCAGGCGATGGCCAATCTCGCCGAAGGCATCCAGGGGCTAGTGCAGCACATGCGTGCCGAGCAGCAACTGGTGCGGGCCTGGGCCGAAAGCCAGGGCGAGCAGCAGAAGGAAATTCGCCGCCTGCTCGAACTCCTGACCGGCGCCGTCGAGCGGTCGGAACGCGGGTGACGCCTTTCCAGGAACAGTGTCGGCCACTTTCCGTCGGAAATTGTGCGGAAAAGCTTCGACAATAGAGAGATTGACCGAACATGGCCCTTGGACGTCGCAGGTTTTCGACCCAGCAGGACTACTGGCCAGCCTTCGTCGACATGCTCACCACGCTGGTGCTGTCGATCATCTTCCTGTTGTCTGTCTTTTCGTTGGCCCAGTTCTTCCTGAGTCAGCAGATCACCGACAAGGACACCGTGCTCGGCCGCCTCAATGCCCAGATCGCCGAGCTGACCGAGCTGCTCGCCATGGAGCGCGCCTCCAACCGCGACCTGCAGGACAACGTGTCTCTGCTCGAATCCAACCTCAAGGACGCGCTGGCCGCCCGCGACAACCTTCAGGGACTGATCGCCAGCCAGTCGGGCGCCAATGATGCCGCCGACACCAAGATGCAGGCGCTGACCTCCCAGCTTTCCGACGAGAAGCGCGTCAGCCAGCGGGCGCTCGCCCAGGTCGAGCTGCTCAACCAGCAGATTTCGGCGTTGCGCCGCCAGATCGCCGCTCTCGAGGACGCCCTCAACGCCTCGGAGTCCCGCGACAAGGAGAGCTCGGCCAAGATCGCCGATCTCGGCAAGCGCCTCAACGTGGCGCTGGCCCAGCGCGTGCAGGAACTCGCCCGCTACCGCTCCGACTTCTTCGGTCGCCTCCGGGAGATCCTGTCGCAGCGCTCCGACATCCGTGTCGTCGGCGACCGCTTCGTCTTCCAGTCGGAAGTGCTATTCGATTCCGGCAACGACGAGGTCAACCCGGCCGGCCGCGGCGAGCTCGACAAGCTGGCCGAAGCGCTGTTGCAGCTCGAAGGGCAGATCCCGCCGGAGATCGCCTGGGTGCTGCGCGTCGACGGCCACACCGACGCCCGGCCGCTGTCCGGCAACGGCCGCTTCCGCGACAACTGGGAGCTTTCGTCGGCACGTGCCATATCGGTGGTCAAGTATCTGATCAGCAAGGGCATCTCGCCCAACCATCTGGTGGCCGCCGGCTTCGGCGAGTTTCAGCCGCTGGAAGAAGGCGATAGCGACGAGGTCAACGCCAAGAACCGCCGCATCGAGCTGAAGCTGACCGAGCGCTGATCGGAGCATCGTGCGGAAAAGTGGAAACCGGTTTTCCGCGAGACACGATGCGACAACAAGAGAGCACTCATCCGTCGATACGCCAAGACGTAACAGTCGTTCACAATTTTTGACCCTTGCTCGTTCACCGGCCGTTTATCATCCGGGTCGCAGAAAAGAACGAAGCGCCAAGGGCGGCGCATGACTGGAAAGCGCGGACGAACGACATGGCACGCAGATTTTTCGGAACCGACGGCATCCGCGGCACGGCAAACAGCTGGCCGATCACTCCGGAAATCGCCCTCAAGGTCGGCATGGCCGCCGGCCTCGCCTTCCATCGGGGTGATCACCGTCATCGCGTCGTCATCGGCAAGGATACCCGCCTCTCCGGCTATATGATCGAGCCAGCGCTGACCGCCGGCTTCACCGCCGTCGGCGTCGACGTGTTCCTGACCGGCCCGGTGCCGACGCCGGCCGTCGCCATGCTGACCCGCAGCCTCCGGGCCGATCTCGGCGTGATGATCTCCGCCTCGCACAATCCCTTCGCCGACAACGGCATCAAGCTGTTCGGCCCCGACGGCTACAAGTTGTCCGACGAGGTGGAGTTGGAGATCGAGGAGATGCTGGACGGCGACTTTACCGGCCGCCTCGCCGCCCCCGCCGACCTCGGGCGCGCCAAGCGCGTCGACGGCGAGCGCGCCCGCTATGTGGAATCGGCCAAGCGCACGCTCTCCCGCCACATCTCCTTCGAAGGCCTCCGCGTGGTGGTCGACTGCGCCAACGGTGCTGCCTACAAGGTCGCCCCGGAAGTGCTGTGGGAGCTGGGCGCCGAGGTCGTGGCGCTGGGCGTCGATCCCAACGGCCTCAACATCAATCGCGATTGTGGCTCGACCAGCCTCGCCACCATCACCGAAAAGGTGCGGGAGGTCAGGGCCGACATCGGCATTGCGCTGGATGGCGACGCCGACCGCGTCATCATCATCGACGAGAAAGGCCAGGTGGTCGACGGCGATCAGCTGATGGCCGTGGTCGCCGCCTCTTTCCAGGAAGACGGCCGCCTCGCCCGGCCCGGCATCGTCGCCACCGTCATGTCCAACCTCGGCCTTGAGCGCTACCTTCAGAGCATCGGCCTCGAGCTGATCCGTACCAAGGTGGGCGACCGCTACGTCGTCGAGGCGATGCGGTCCGGTGGCTACAATGTCGGTGGCGAGCAGTCCGGCCACATCGTGCTGTCCGACTATGCCACCACCGGCGACGGTCTCGTCGCGGCGCTTCAGGTGCTGGCCGTCGTCAAGCGCTCCGGCAAGCCGGTGAGCGAGGTCTGCCACCGCTTCGATCCGGTGCCGCAGCTCCTGAAGAACGTGCGCGTCAAAGGCGGCAAGCCGCTGGAAGATGACGGCGTCAAGGCGGCGATCGCCGCCGCCGAGGGCCGACTCGGCGCTGGCGGTCGCATTCTCGTTCGCGCCTCCGGCACCGAACCATTGATTCGCGTCATGGGCGAAGGTGACAACGCCGACCTCGTCGCCGTGGCGGTGGGCGAGATCGTCGAGGCGATCGGCAACGTCGCCGTTTGATTTTTTCTACCCTTTGTTTCCAAAGCTGCCCCGGCCGCGCAATGCCGCCGGGGCATTTTCGTCTGCAATATCCGGCAGATCCATCAAATTCGTCGATCATCAAGGTTAAGCAACGTAGTTAAGTCCAGATTAACCGACTTGCCCTAAGAATTGGCTCGAAAGCGATGATGAACGGCGGCTCGCCGCCTCGCGATCATGCTTCTTCGGAAGGATCGACCTATGCGCAGTCTCACAATGAACCTCTCTCTGGCCGTGGCTGCGACATTCGGCCTCGCGGCTTTTTCCGGCGCCGTCCGCGCCGCCGACATGCCGGTGGAATATCCACCAGTCATCGAAGCGCCCGAACCGATGCCGCTGCCGGCCGTCGGCGGCTGGTATCTCCGCGGCGACATCGGCTACAAATACTATCAGGCGCCCAAGGGCGTTCTGAGCGACCGCACCTGGGGTAGCTTCGGCAACAACGGCGAATTTGGTAGCGAGAAGATGCAAGGTGCCGCCGATTTCGGCGCCGGTGTCGGCTACAAGTTCAATGATTATCTTCGAGCGGACCTGACGGTCGACTACGAGACACCGGCCAAGTTCAAGGGGCAAGCCTACTGTACACTCGCCGGTCCATGTGGTGGCGGCGAATGGGAAAGCTCCGAAAGTGCAAAGATCACCGCCTATAGCGCGCTGGCCAACGTCTACGCCGACCTCGGCGATTTCCATGGCTTGAAGCCTTACCTTGGGGCGGGTGCGGGCGCATCCTATCTCAAGACCAGTGATGTCAAATCTAGCGCTCAGGACGCCTTTAGTGGCAATTATCCCGCGGGCAAAGGCAAGTGGAACTTCGCTTGGGCTCTGATGGCCGGCGTTGAATATCCCCTCAGCGATCGCCTCAGCCTCGATCTCGGCTATCGCTACCTTAACCTCGGCGATGCCCAGACCGGCAGCGTGACGGCAAATCCGGGTGGGGCCGTTACCCACATCAACTACGAAGATATCCAGGCCCACGAAGTGCGCCTCGGCCTTCGCTACTACCTCAACTGAGAGCTGACGAATTCATCTTCAGACGGCGGGAAGACATCTGTCTCCCCGCCGTTTGTCTTTTGGCAACACACTCAAGCGAGCCGCGTCGAGCCGGCTTGACGGCGCGCGACCTTTCCGATAGCTCAGACGGCGGGACACTCCTCCCCACCGAGGAGCACCTATCTGAGAGGATAGTTACATGACTGACGCGACCGCCGCGCCGGCTATCAAGCCGGCTAATGCCCGTTTTTCCTCCGGCCCCTGCGCCAAGCGCCCAGGTTGGACCGTCGAGGCTCTCTCGGGGGCGCCGGTCGGCCGCTCCCATCGTGCCAAGATCGGCAAGACCAAGCTCGCTGAGGCGATTGACCTCACGCGCAAGGTGCTGCGCGTTCCCGCCGATTACCGCATCGGCATCGTCCCCGCTTCCGATACCGGCGCCGTCGAAATGGCGCTGTGGTCGCTGCTCGGTGCCCGCCCGGTTGACATGCTGGCCTGGGAATCTTTCGGCTCCGGCTGGGTGACCGACGTCGTCAAGCAACTGAAGCTCGACGCCCGCGTCCTTGAGGCGCCCTACGGCGACATCGTCGACTTCGCCAAGGTCGACTTTAACCGCGACGTTGTGTTCACCTGGAACGGCACCACCTCCGGCGTCCGCGTGCCGAATGGCGACGCGATCCCGGCGGACCGTCAGGGCCTCACCATCTGCGACGCCACCTCCGCTGCCTTCGCACAGCCCCTGCCCTTCGACAAACTCGATGTCGTCACCTTCTCCTGGCAGAAAGTGCTGGGCGGCGAGGGCGGCCACGGCATGCTGATCCTCTCTCCGCGCGCCATCGAACGGCTCGAGAGCTACAAGCCGGCCTGGCCGCTGCCGAAGATCTTCCGCCTGACCTCCGGCGGCAAGCTGATCGAAGGCATCTTCAAGGGCGACACCATCAACACGCCCTCGATGATCTGCGTCGAGGACTATATCGACGCGCTGAAGTGGGCCGACGCCATCGGTGGCCTCGAAGCGCTGATCGCTCGCGCCAACGCCAACACCAAGGCCATCGCCGACTGGGTTGCCAAGACGCCGTCCGTCGCCTTCCTGGCGAAGAATGAAGCGATCCGCTCCAACACCTCGGTGTGCTTGAGCTTCGTGCATCCCACCGTCGCAGCCCTCGACATCGACGGGCAGCAGGCTTTCGTCAAGACGCTGACCGGCCTTCTCGAAAAGGAAGGCGTCGCCTTCGACATCGCCTCCTATCGCGACGCCCCTCCGGGCCTGCGCATCTGGTGCGGCGCCACCGTCGAGACGTCCGACGTCGCCGCCCTGACGCCGTGGATCGACTGGGCCTTCGCCAAGGCGCTGGCCGGCCTTTCGAAGGCCGCCTGATTTCTACTATCGGAGAGGCGAGCCTTGCTTGCCTCCTCCTTGCCCTCCCCTGAAGCGGGGCGGGAAATCCCTTTAGCCGCAGTGACATTCCATCCGGCGCCACCGGTCTCTTCTCTCCGTTCCGATGAACGGAAAAGGGCAAGGTGCAGGTGCCTTCCAACCAGGATGACTCCCATGGCTCCTCGCGTTCTCATTTCCGACAAGCTGTCCGCCACCGCCGTCCAGATCTTCAAGGACCACGGCGTCGAGGTCGACTATCAGCCCGACCTCGGCAAGGACAAGGAAAAGCTGGCCGAAATCATCGGCAACTACGATGGCCTCGCCATTCGCTCGACCACCAAGGTCACCGAAAAGCTGCTGGCCAACGCCAAGAACCTCAAGGTGATCGGTCGCGCTGGCATCGGCGTCGACAACGTCGACGTGCCCGCCGCCACGGCGCGCGGCGTCATCGTCATGAACACGCCCTTCGGCAATTCCATCACCACCGCCGAGCACGCCATCGCCCTGATGTTCGCGCTGGCCCGCGACATTCCCGAGGCCAACGCCTCGACGCATGCCGGCAAGTGGGAGAAGAACCGCTTCATGGGTGTCGAGCTGACCAACAAGACGCTCGGCGTCATCGGCTGCGGCAACATCGGCTCCATCGTCGCCGACCGCGCCGTCGCCCTCAAGATGCGCGTCATCGCCTACGATCCGTTCCTGTCGGTCGAGCGCGCCGTTGAACTCGGCGTCGAAAAGGTGGAGCTCGACGACCTGTTCCGCCGCTCCGACTTCATTACGCTGCACGTGCCGCTGATCGAGAAGACGCGCAACATCATCGACATCTCGGCCATTCTGAAGATGAAGAAGGGCGTCAGGATCATCAACTGCGCCCGTGGCGGCCTGATCGTCGAGGCCGACCTCAAGGCGGCGCTCGATTCCGGCCATGTTGCCGGCGCCGCACTCGACGTGTTCGAGACCGAGCCGGCCACCGCCCACCCGCTGTTCGGCCACCCCAAGGTGGTCTGCACGCCGCATCTCGGCGCCTCCACCACGGAAGCGCAGGAGAACGTCGCCCTGCAGGTTGCCGAGCAGATGTCCGACTACCTGATGAAGGGCGCCGTCTCCAACGCCCTCAACATGCCGTCGATCACTGCCGAGGAAGCGCCGCGCCTCACCCCGTTCGTCAAGCTCGCCGAACTCCTGGGCTCGTTCGCCGGTCAGCTCACCGAAACCGGACTCAAGGCGATCCGTATCGAGTATGAAGGCGAAGTGGCCGGCATGAACATCCGCGCGCTCTCTGCCGCGGCGATCACCGGCGTGCTGAAGCCGCTGTTGCAGTCGGTCAACATGGTGTCTGCGCCGGTGATGGCCAAGGAGCGCGGCATCGCCGTCGCCGAAGTGCGCAACAACGCCTCGGCCAACTTCGAAAGCCTGATCCGCCTGACGCTGACCACCGACCGCCAGGAACGCTCGATCGCCGGCACCGTCTTCGCTGACGGCCATCCGCGCATCGTCGAGATCAAGGGCATCAAGATGGACGCCGAGTTCGCGCCGTCGATGATCTACGTCACCAACGAGGACAAGCCGGGCTTCATCGGCAAGTTCGCCGGCCTCTTGGGCGACGCCGGCATCAACATCGCCACCTTCGCCCTCGGCCGCCTCGAGCAGGGCGCCGACGCCATCTGCCTCGTCGAAGTGGACGGCGACGTGCCGGCCGAGGTGCTCGACAAGGTGAAGGCCATTCCGGTGGTGCGCCAGGTCAAGGCACTGAAGTTCTGACCGACACCGCCGACCGTATCCGACCACAAGGGGCGCCTCACGGCGCCCCTTTCCATTCAGGTGCCGCCGGCAACGGCTGCGGTCCCTGATTGAGAGCGCCCTATTCGCTGGACAGCCGGGATTCCGGCAGCATGTCTCTCCGGCAAATGATCCAGCGGGAGCGGCGCCTCCGCCTTCACCGTCTGGATGGCGAAATTGCTGCGGACATCACTGACCCCCGGCAACTTGAGCAGCGTGCCGAGCAGGAACCGCTCGTAGCCGGCGAGGTTGGGAACGACGACCTGCAAAAGAAAATCGGCCTCTCCCGAGACCAAATGACAGGAGATCACCTCGGGCAACGCCTGGACAGCCTCTCGGAAGGCCGATGCCGTCTCGTCGTGGTGACGCTCGACCTTGACCCCAACAAAGACGGTCAGATCGAGCCCGACGCCACCGCGATCCAAGGTAGCGTGATAGCCGCCGATCACGCCGGCCTTCTCCAGTATCCGAACCCGTCGCAGGCAGGGCGATGGCGACAGCCCCACTTCCTCCGCGAGCTGCACATTGGTCAGGCGAGCATCCCGCTGCAGGGCGGTCAGGATTCGCCGATCGATAGCATCCAGCTTCAATATTGGCATATCCCCTCAGTTTCAGCGCCAGCATTGGCATAATACGCCAGTTTGACATCAGATCGAAGCGCAACTCGCAAGGACATGCCCGCGCCTGCCGAGGTAGTCTCCAGCACGGAGAGCGAAGGAGGCGGACATGACTGATTTCTGGATCTTCGTCGGCGCGCTTGCCGTTGCCTACCTTATTCCCGGGCCGGATATGGTGCTGGTCCTGCACACCGGAGTGCTCCGGGGGCGAACCTATGCATTGGCCGTCGCGATCGGGCTTGCCCTGGCCCGAGCGATCCACGTGTTCCTTGCCGCCGCCGGGCTGGCGGCCCTCCTCAAGACGGCGCCTTGGGCGTTCGAGATCGTACGCATCGCCGGCGCGGCCTATCTCATATGGCTTGGCGTCGGAATCCTCCGGTCTCGATCTCGGCTGCCGGAAGGAGAAGGACCGGCGACGGACGACAACAACCGGACCTGGCCACACGCCGTGGTCCGTGGCCTTTTGACCAATCTTCTCAATCCGAAGGCTCTGCTGTTTTGCTCGGTGCTGTTGCCGCAGTTCGTCCGGCCTGAGAACGGAAGCATACCCGGACAATTCATGCTGCTGGGAACGATCCTCGTTGCGATCGGTCTCATGTTCGACCTGACTTATGCCTGCGCAGGCGCAACGCTCAGCCGATGGAGCACTCGGCATCTGCTCGCACAGATAGTTCAACGATGGGTCTTCGCCACATTGTTGATCGGTTTCGGCTTACGCTTGGCGCTGGCGCAACGTTCTCTTTGAACGCGAAAGGCAGCGCCATCGAGACAAGGAAGACAGTCGACCGAACCATCCAGAGCTCCATTGCGAGCGCCTATCAAGAGCGATAACTTTGGCCAATGAAGATCCTGGCCATCTCCGGCAGTGCCCGCCAAACCTCGACCAACACCGCCTTGTTGAGGGCGTTGCGGGCAATCGCACCCCACGACATCACCCTGGATGTCTTCGATGGGATCGGCGACCTGCCGGTTTTCTCGCCCGATCGGGAAGGCGCCAGTTTGCCCGAGAGTGTCGGGACTTTCATGCGGCTGGTCGCTCGGAGCGACGGGCTTCTCATAGCGAGCCCGGAATATGTCCGCAGCATCCCGGGCGGGTTGAAGAATGCCATCGACTGGCTGGTATCCGGCGATCAGGTGGTCGGCAAGCCGATCGCGCTGGTGCATGCGTCGCACCGGGGCGACGATATGCTGGCGATCCTGCGAACCGTGCTCATGACCATCAGTGCCAATTTCAATCGCGATCTGTTCTTCCGGCTTCCGGTGATGAAGGAAACCCCGGAGGCCATCCTGGACATTGTGAAAGCGCCGGCCAACCGGGACCCGGCCGAGCAGTTCCTGCGCGACTTCGCCTTCTTCTGCCGAAATCACCGAAGCAGCCAGCCTCCCTCGATCGCCCTTTAGGCTCAAGCGGCGGCTCGCTTCCAGCCAACGGCGAGGAGGCCCGCGCCGATCATCAGCGATCCTCCGGTACGATTGACCAGCCTCTGCACACGCGGCTTGCGGATCGTCTGGCGCGCCAGCGAGGCCATCAGGCCGTAGATCGTGGCGTTAGCCGTCGCCAGCACCAGGAAGGTCGCTTCGAAAGTGACCATCTGGAACGCCAGCGGTTCGGCATGGTTCAGAAATTGCGGCAGGAACGCCACGAAAAAGATGATGCTTTTGGGGTTCAAGGCCGTGACGGCGTAGGCGTGCAGAAAGATACGCAGCGGCCGCTCCTTCGGAACCGAAGCTGCCTCTGCCGACGCTTCATCGTTTGCCACAGGCGCCCGCCAAAGCTTGAGACCGAGATAGATCAGGTAGGCGGCACCGATCCACTTCAACGCGGTGAACAACGCGGCAGAGGTGGCGAGAAGCGCGCCAAGACCGAGCATCGACGCCGTCATCGCCGTGAAATCGCCCAGGGCGACACCCGCCACGGTCGCCGTGGCCGTGCGCCTCTCATGACCGAGCGCATAGGAAATCACCAAGAGAACGGTCGGTCCCGGGATCGCCAAAAGAACCGCCGACGCGGCAACGAAAGCCAGCCAGAGTTCGATGGACATGCTCACCCTCCACATTGTTGGAAAGCAGAGCAATCCATAGGGATGGCCTTAAGGCAAGCATGCTTCTCAAGTTTTATCGGTCTGCTGGCCGCAGAAAAACAGAAGCCGCCCAAAGGCGGCTTCCGGCGCCAAGCGGCGCCGCGCGGAGCGGGCCTGACGTGGCAAAGCCCCGTCAGGCGGAAAGCGGAGCGTAAAGCCTAAGGGCCGGAGGCCCGCCGGCGTCTGAGGCTGAAAACAAAAAGCCTGATCAACCCAGAACGCTCTTCAGCTCATTGACGATATTGGGATCGATGTCGGTCCGCTCGCTACCATAGGCGATGTTGGCCTTGAGGAAACCGAGCTTGGTGCCAGTGTCGAAGGTGGTGCCGCGGAAACGCACGCCCGAGAAGGCCTGCTCCTTGGCGAGGCGCAGCATGGAATCGGTGAGCTGGATCTCGCCGCCGGCGCCCTTTTCCTGGTTGCCGAGCAACTCGAAGATGCGCGGCTGCAGGATGTAGCGACCGGAGATGAAGAAGTTGGACGGGGCGTCGGCCGGCTTGGGCTTTTCGACCATGTCGGTCACTTCGTAGACATCGGGAGCCAGCGTCTTGCCGAGGGCGACGATGCCATAGGACGACGTCTGGGCCGGATCGCATTCCTCGAGGCTGACGATGTTGCCGCCGCTGACCTGATAGGCGTCGACCATACTCTTCAGGCAAGGCGTCGTGTGCTTCATCAGCATGTCGGGCAACAGCACCGCGAAAGGTTCGTCGCCGACGATGTCACGGGCGCACCAGACGGCATGGCCGAGACCGAGCGGCTCCTGCTGGCGGGTGAACGAGGTGGTGCCGGCAGCCGGACGTTCGGCGCGCAGCTCTTCAAGCGCCGCCGTCTTGTTGCGGGCGATGAGCGTCGCCTCCAGCTCATAGGCGAGGTCGAAATGATTCTCGATCACTTCCTTGCCGCGGCCGGTGACGAAGATGAAATGCTCGATGCCGGCCGCCTTGGCCTCGTCGACGACATATTGGAGCGCCGGGCGATCGACGACGGTCATCATCTCCTTCGGCACGGCCTTGGTGGCCGGAAGGAAACGGGTGCCGAGGCCAGCGACGGGAAAGACGGCTTTACGAATGCGTTTGGACATGAAGCACTCCTGAGCGGCAATTTGGATGACGCCCTGATGTTTGGACGTCTGCCGCGTGGGCGGGACCATCAATAGCGGAAAAATGTTTAATTTTGGAAATGTGAAGCTGGTCGAATAAATTCCTTTGCGAAAGATCCGAATGCCGGACGGCCGAGGACGAAACGCCGCAAAACTTAACCGATCGTTTACCATAAGTCTCGTCTCTGAGAGACTGAACAAGCCGAGAAAGGGAGCGTACGCCATGCCGATAATGTCACGGATCGCCCGAGGCGGTGCCGCCCTGTCGCTCGCCGCTCTTCTCGCCGCCTGCGCCGTGCTCGGCAACGACTTCGCCTCTTCAGGCGAGCCCGGCCTGCCACCGCTTGCCGACGGCCCGATACCGCCGGCCTTCACCGCCTTCGTTGAAAGCCAGTGGCCGGCCGCCGAGGCACGCGGCGTATCGCGTGCCACCTTCAACACCGCCTTCCGGGGCGTCGGCCCGGACGAAGACGTTCTCGTCAAGGCCACGATCCAGCCGGAATTCTCGCGCGCCATCTGGGACTATCTCGACGACATGGCGGCGGAAAGCCGCATCGCCACCGGCCGCGACATGCTCTCCCGCTATCGCTCGCTGCTCGACCGCATCGAGGCGACCTATGGCGTCAACCGTGAGGTGGTCGTCGCCATCTGGGGCATGGAGAGCACCTACGGCGCCATCCTGCGCGACCCCACCAAGGCGAGGAACGTGGTGCGGGCGCTGGCGACACTCGGCTGGCGCGGTGGTTCGCGCGCCGCCTATGGCCGGCAGCAGCTCAACGCGGTGCTGCGCATCCTCGAACACCACGACATCGACGCCCGTCACATGATCGGCTCCTGGGCCGGCGCCATGGGCCAGACCCAGTTCATTCCCACCACCTATCTCGGCTATGCCGTCGATTTCGACGGCGACGGTCGCCGCGATATCTGGACCTCGGTGCCGGACGCCCTCGCCTCCACCGCCAACTATCTTCGGAAGTCCGGCTGGCAACCCGGTGCCACCTGGGGTTATGAGGTGATCCTGCCGCCGGGCTTTGACGCTTCGCTGGAAGGCCGCACCGCATCGCTCGCCGATTGGACGGCGCGTGGGCTCACCCGCGCCGCCGGCGGTGCCTTCCCGCGCCCCGGCGATCAGGGCACCCTGCTGCTGCCGGCCGGCCCCGGCGGCCCGGCTTTCCTGACGCTCAGGAACTTCCAGGCCATCAAGCGCTATAACAACGCCACCGCCTATGCTCTCGGCGTCGGTCATCTCGCCGACCGCCTCGCCGGTGGCGGTCCGTTCGTCACTCCTTGGCCGCGTGGCTATACACCGCTCGATGAGGCCGGCCGCACCGAGTTGCAGGCCCGGCTCAGGGCGATCGGATTCCCTCTCCAGAAGATCGATGGTAAGGTCGGCGCCGAAACCGTCGCCGCCATTCGCGCCTATGAGGCGCAACGCGGCCTCGCCGTCACCGGTAACGCGTCGCTCGAACTTTTGACGCTGCTCAGGAACGGCTGAGAACGACGGCCTCGGCTTGGAGGTTAGGGTCCGTGTTTCGTGGCTGGGCAAGTCCGTTGGCTGTCGTCATGCTCGCCGTTGCCTGGCTCGCGACGCCAGCATCGGCGCAGTTCTTCAAGACGCAGCCGCCACCTCAGCAGCAGCAACAGCAGGTGGACAACCGACCCTTCCTGATGCGCCTGTTCGGCTTGGGCCGGCCCGAACCAGTCGAGCCGCCAGCCGGCGGTGCCCGCATCATCAAAGTGCCGCCAGCCGGCTCTCCCGGTGGTCAGCGCAGGACGGCGGCCGCGCCTGCAGTGGTCGTCAAGCCGCAAAACCCCAAACAGGACGACGCGCGCGTGGTGCTGGTGATCGGCGATCGGCTGGCTGCCGACCTCGGACGCGGCCTCGACATCGCCTTTGCCGACAGGCCGGACGTGCGCATCGAAACCAAGACAATCGACGACGCCGGCCTTGCCTCCACCCAGGATATCGACTGGAAGGCTTTCCTGGAAAAGCGCCTCGAAGCAAAGCCGCGGCCGGTGGCGGTGGTGGCCATGATCGGCCGCGCCGACGGCCGGGCGATCGAGCTTCCCGACCGTACGGTCGATTTCCCCTCGCCTGACTGGGAGACCATCTACAAGGCCCGGCTCAACGAACTGATGCGGGTGACGCGGGAGTATGCCGTGCCCTTCCAGTGGGTCGGCCTAGTGCCGGTCGCCAGCCAGCAAGATACCAATGACGTCACCTATATCGATGGCGTCATCCGCGACGAGGCCAGCGAAAAGGGGGCGACCTATATCGACGTCTGGGAGCCTTTCTCGCAGAACGGCGCCTTCGTGGCGAGCGGTCCCGACCTCGACGGACAGGTGCGGCAACTGCGCCTCAAGGATGGTGTGGGCTTCACGCGCTCCGGAGCCCGCAAGCTCGCCTTTTATGTGCAGCAAAGCCTTGGTAGCGCCCTCGACGTTGCGGCGCCCACCGCCAACCTGATGCAGCAGGTGTCCGGCGGCGGGCTCGTCATGCTCCTGAACGATCCCAGCGCCGCCGGTGAGGACAAGCTGATCACCACCGCCGATCTCAAGCCGCCCAAACCCGGCTCCGCCCTCCACCGCCTGGTCGTCGAGGGATTGCCGCTCGATCCGGTGCCTGGCCGCTACGATTCCACCGCCTTGCGGTGAGCAAGGCTGAACTTCCTTCGGAAATGACAACGGCCGGACCCCAGAGGGAATCCGGCCGCAGGATTGAAGTGCGACTGTCGCTCAGCGCGGCAGCACGGTGGAGCCCATCAGGAACTCGTCGATGGCGCGAGCCGCCTGACGGCCCTCGCGGATCGCCCAGACCACGAGGCTCTGGCCACGCCGCATATCGCCGGCCGCGAACACCTTGTCGACCGAGGTGCGATAATCGGCCTCGGTGGCCTTGACGTTGCCGCGGCCATCCTTGTCGACGCCGAGCTCGTTGATCATGCCCTCATGCACCGGGTGCACGAAGCCCATGGCGAACAGCACCAGGTCGGCATCGATGGAAAATTCCGTGCCGGGAATCGGCTGGAACTTGGCATCGACCTTGACGCAATTGACCTTGTTGACGACGCCGTTCTGGCCCTCGAAGGAGATGGCGGTGACGCCGAACAGACGCTCCGCCCCCTCTTCATGGCTCGAAGACGTACGCAGCTTCAGCGGCCAGTTCGGCCAGGTCAGAAGCTTGTCTTCCTTCTCCGGCGGCTTCGGCATGATCTCCAGCTGGACGACGGCGGTCGCGCCCTGGCGGTTCGAGGTGCCGATGCAGTCCGAACCGGTGTCGCCGCCGCCGATGACCACGACGCGCTTGCCCAGCGCCGAGATCGGGTCGACGGCGCCGAGCGGCTCGCCGCCGACGCGACGGTTCTGCTGCGGCAGGAACTCCATGGCGAAGTGAACACCACGCAGTTCCCGGCCTGGAACCGGCAGATCGCGCGACTTTTCCGAACCACCGGCCAGGAGCACGGCGTCATACTCGGCCTTGAGGTCTTCGATCTTCACGTCGACGCCGACATGGGCGTTGAAATGGAAGACGACGCCTTCGGCCACCATCTGCTGTACGCGCCGCTCGACCACGTGCTTGTCGAGCTTGAAGTCGGGAATGCCGTAGCGGAGAAGGCCGCCGGCACGGGCGTTCTTCTCGTAGACGTGCACGTCGTGACCGACGCGAACAAGCTGCTGGGCGGCGGCAAGACCGGCCGGTCCCGAACCGATCACCGCCACCTTCTTGCCGGTCTTGACCTTGGCGATCTCCGGCTGCACGCGGCCATCCTTCCAAGCCCGCTCGGCGATGGTGTACTCGATCTGCTTGATCGTCACCGGCGACTCGAACAGGTTCAGCGTGCAGGCCGCCTCGCAGGGCGCGGGGCAGACGCGGCCGGTGAACTCCGGGAAGTTGTTGGTCGAGTGGAGATTGCGCGCCGCCGTCTCCCAATCGCCGTTGTAGACGAGGTCGTTCCAGTCGGGAATCTGGTTGTTCACCGGGCAGCCGCGATGGCAGTAGGGAACGCCGCATTCCATACAGCGGGCACCCTGGGTCTGCATGTCGCTTTCCAGCGGCGGAACGGTGAATTCGTTGTAGTGGCGAACGCGGTCGTCGACCTTCTGGTACTTGAGTTCCTGGCGCTCGAACTCGAGGAAGCCGGTAGCCTTGCCCATCTTACACTCCGTCTAGCCTGTGTGGGTCCGCTCGCCGACCGGGGGCGCCGTCCTTGGCGCCGCTCGCGGGGGAAGTTGAGGACCCTTTTCTGTCTCGGTGGGGCGGGACGGCCCAAGGGCCGCCCCTCTCGGTTACTCGGCAGCCAAGCGGCTCGCCGTCATGGCTTCCAGCGCCTTGCGATACTCGGTCGGCATCACCTTGACGAACTTGCCACGGTAAGAGGCCCAGTCGTCGAGGATCGCCTTGGCACGCGGCGAGCCAGTCCAGGTGTGGTGCCGCTCGATCAGCGCCTTGAGGCGTTCGCAGTCGTGGCGCGTCATGTCGCCGCGAATGTCGACCTTGCCATCGAGACCGATCGGCAGCGCCAGCTCGTCCTCGATCATCTCCTCGAACTCGACCATCGACATGTTGCAGCGCTTGTTGAAGCTACCATCCTCGTCGAGCACGTAGGCGATGCCGCCAGACATGCCCGCCGCGAAGTTGCGGCCGGTGCTGCCGAGTACGACGACGATGCCGCCGGTCATGTATTCGCAGCCGTGGTCACCGACGCCCTCGACGACGGCGATGGCACCGGAGTTACGCACCGCGAAGCGCTCGCCGGCGACACCGCGGAAGTAGCACTCGCCGGCGATGGCGCCGTAAAGCACGGTGTTGCCGACGATGATCGACTTCTCCGGCACGATCTTCGACTTCGGGTTCGGACGCACCACCAGGCGAGCGCCGCTGAGGCCCTTGCCGACATAGTCGTTGCCGTCGCCGATCAGATCGAGCGTCAGGCCGTGGGCACCCCAGGCGCCGAACGACTGGCCGGCGGTACCGGTCAGCGTCACGCGGATGGTGTCGTCCTTGAGGCCGACGTGACCGTAGCGCTTGGCGATCTCGCCGGAGAGCATGGCGCCGACCGACCGGTTGACGTTGATCACCGACGTTTCGATCTTCACCGGCTTGCCGCCCTCGAGCGCCGGCATCGCCTCGGCGATCAGCTTCCGGTCGAGGATGTCGTCGATCGGATGCTTCTGCACCGTGGTGTGGCGCATCTCGGCCGGATCCGCCTTCGGCAGATAGAACAGACGCGAGAAGTCGAGGCCCTTGGCCTTCCAGTGCTCGATGCCCGCCTGCTTGTCGAGAATGTCGGTGCGGCCGGTGAGCTCTTCCAGCTTGCGGAAGCCGAGCGCTGCCAGATAGCGGCGCACTTCCTCGGCGACGAAGAAGAAGTAGTTGATCACGTGCTCCGGCTGGCCGACGAAGCGCTTCCTCAGCACCGGGTCCTGGGTGGCGATGCCAACCGGGCAGGTGTTGAGATGGCACTTGCGCATCATCAGGCAGCCCGAGGCGATCAGCGGCGCGGTGGCAAAGCCGAAGCCATCGGCACCGAGCAGTGCGCCAACGATCACGTCGCGACCGGTGCGGACACCGCCATCGACCTGCAGCTCGACGCGGCTCCTGAGGCCGTTGATCACCAGTGTCTGCTGCGTCTCGGCCAGACCGATCTCCCACGGGGAGCCCGCGTGCTTGATGGAGGTCAGCGGCGAAGCGCCGGTGCCACCTTCGAAGCCCGAGATGGTGATGTGATCGGCGCGCGCCTTGGCGACGCCGGCGGCAACCGTGCCGACGCCGACTTCCGAGACGAGCTTCACCGACACTTCGCCGGTCGGGTTGACGTTCTTCAGGTCGAAGATCAGCTGCGCCAGATCCTCGATCGAGTAGATGTCATGGTGCGGCGGCGGCGAGATGAGCTGCACACCGGGGGTGGCGTGACGCACCTTGCCGATGATCGCGTCGACCTTGTGGCCGGGCAGCTGACCGCCTTCGCCGGGCTTGGCACCCTGCGCCATCTTGATCTGCATCTGGTCGGCGTTGACCAGATATTCGGTGGTGACGCCGAACCGGCCCGAGGCAACCTGCTTGATCGCCGAGCGCAGGCTGTCGCCCGACGGCAGCGGCTTGAAGCGATCGGCCTCCTCGCCGCCCTCACCGGTGTTCGAGCGTCCGCCGATCCGGTTCATGGCGATGGCAAGGTTGGTATGCGCCTCGCGGCTGATCGAACCGTAGCTCATGGCACCGGTCGCGAACTTGCGGACGATGTCCTTAGCCGGCTCAACTTCCTCAAGCGGCACCGGCGTCCGGCCGATTTCCTCGGCCGACTTGATGCGGAACAGGCCGCGAATGGTCATGGCCTGCTCGCTCTGGGCGTTGATCGCCTCGGAGAATTCCTTCTGGAACTGCTCGAAGGAGTTGGCGCGCACGGCGTGCTGCAGGCCGGCGATGACACCGGCCGTCCAGACGTGTGCCTCGCCGCGCATGCGCTGCGCATACTCGCCGCCCACTTCCAGCATGCTGGCCAGCGTCGGGTCGCCGCCGAAGGCGCGGGCATGGCGGGCCACCGTCTCCTTGGCGATCTGGTCGAGACCGACGCCTTCGATGCGGGTGGCGGTGCCGAAGAAATACTTCTGCACGAAGCGCGACGACAGGCCGACAGCATCGAAGATCTGGGCGCCGCAATAGGACTGATAGGTCGAGATGCCCATCTTCGACATGATCTTCAGGAGACCCTTGCCGATCGACTTGATGTAGCTGTAGACGAGCTTGTGCTCGTCGACCCCCTTGGGCAGCTTGTCCTTCATAGCGATCAGCGTATCGAAGGCGAGATACGGGTTGATCGCTTCGGCGCCGTAGCCGGCGAGGCAGGCGAAGTGATGCACTTCGCGCGGCTCACCCGATTCCACCACCAGACCGGCCTGGGTGCGCAGACCCTTGCGGATCAGGTGATGATGCACGGCCGCCGTGGCGAGCAGCGCCGGAATACCGATGCGCTCGGCCCCAACCCCTCGGTCGGAGAGGATGATGATGTTGTAGACCTGACCGGCCGCCGACATGCGCACCGCCGCCTCGGCCTGGATGCAGATGGCCTCGAGGGCCGGCCGCATCCCGGAGGGACCGTTGGCCGCCGGATAGGTGATGTCGATGGTGATGGTCTTGAAGCCGGAGTCCTCGACGGTCTCGATCGACCGGATCTTCTCGAGATCCTCGTTGGTCAGGATCGGCTGACGCACCTCGAGCCGCTTGTGCGCATCATCGCCGCGGTCGAACAGGTTCGGACGCGGACCGATGAACGACACCAGGCTCATGACCAGTTCCTCGCGGATCGGGTCGATCGGCGGGTTGGTCACCTGGGCGAAGTTCTGCTTGAAGTAGGTGTAGAGCAGCTTGGACTTGGACGACAGCACCGAGATCGGTGTGTCGGTGCCCATCGAGCCGGTGGCCTCCTGGCCGGTGGTGGCCATCGGCGCCATCAGCACCTTGAGGTCTTCCTGGCTGTAGCCGAAGGCCTGCTGCAGGTCGAGGAGGTTCTCCCCCGACTTGGGCGCACGGGCGCGCACCGGCGGCAGGTCCTCGAGGACCAGCTGGGTGTCGTCGATCCACTGGGCATAGGGTTCCGCCGTCGAGATCGTCTTCTTGATCTCGTCGTCGGAGATGATGCGGCCCTCGACGAGGTCGATCAGCAGCATCTTGCCGGGCTGCAGGCGCCACTTCTGAACGATCTTCTCCTCGGGGATCGGCAGGGTGCCGCTCTCGGAGGCAAGGATGACGCGGTCGTCGTCGGTGACGACATAGCGGGCCGGACGCAGGCCGTTGCGGTCGAGCGTCGCGCCGATCTGCCGGCCGTCAGTGAAGGCAACCGCCGCCGGGCCGTCCCACGGCTCCATGATGGCGGCATGATACTCATAGAAAGCCTTGCGCTCGGCATCCATGCTCTCGTTGCCGGCCCAGGCCTCGGGGATGAGCGTCATCACCGCGTGCGGCAGCGAGTAGCCGCCGCGCAGCAGGAATTCCAGCGCGTTGTCGAAGCAGGCGGTGTCCGACTGGCCCTCGTAGGAGATCGGCCAGATCTTCTCGATATCCTCGCCGAGCACCTTGGACGTGGTGGTCGCCTGGCGGGCGTACATCCAGTTGACGTTGCCGCGCAGGGTGTTGATCTCGCCGTTGTGAGCAACCATGCGATAGGGATGCGCCAGCTTCCAGGACGGGAAGGTGTTGGTGGAGAAGCGCTGATGGACGAGCGCCAACGCCGACTCGAACCTTGGGTCCGAGAGGTCTGGATAGTAGCGCTTGACCTGATAGCTCAGGAACATGCCCTTGTAGACGACGGTGCGCGAGGAGAAGGACACCACGTAGAAGGCATCCTGGTTGCGCTTGGTCGCGCCGTTCCAGTCGGCTTCATAGACGTCGCCGGACAGCACCTTGCGGGCGATGTAGAGCTTGCGCTCCAGCGCCTCCTGGTCGGACGTTCCCGGCAGCATGACGAACAGCTGGCGATGCACCGGCTCGGTGGCCTTGACGCCCTCGGACAGGGCCGAGTTGTCGACCGGCACGTCGCGCCAGCCGAGAATGGCCAGGCCCTGGCCCTTCACCGACCGCTCGACGATTTCCACCGCGCGGGTCCGCTCGGCCTCGTCCTGCGGCAGGAAGAACTGGGCGACGCCATAGCGGCCAGCGTCCGGCAGCTCGAAGCCGAGCTTCAGACACTCTTCGGCAAAGAAACGATGCGGGATCTGCACCAGAATGCCGGCGCCGTCGCCCATCAGCGGATCGGCGCCGACGGCGCCGCGATGCTCGAGGTTTTCGAGCACGTAGAGGGCATCGGTCACGGTCTGGTGGCTCTTGCGGCCCTTGATATCGACGACGAAGCCGACGCCGCAGGCATCATGCTCGTGCTGGGCGCTATAGAGGCCCTCCGCCCCGGCTTTCGCGCGGATATCGGCGATCTCGGTCGTCGTGCGCGTGGCGCTCGTTGCGGCATTCGGCGCGGCAGGCGCAAGGTGCGGCATCGATTGGTCGAGCGTCTTCATGGCGAAGTCCTCATCAGTGTGCGGCGGGCTTGGCCCGCCGATGGGTGTCTCTTTCCGGACGCCTCCGCGAGGAGCGGGATATTCCTTATATACCCGCTTATGCCCTCGTTGTGGACCCGCCCGTCCTTTCTGGCATTTCTGCCAGACGGCGCGACAGCGACAGCCGTCATCCCCATCCCGTCAAAGCGGAATAAGGAGACAGCTCCAATAGCCGTTTCGCCAGATGATCCCGAAGCTCACTCCTCCCCGGAACTCCGTTTCGCGCTTTGCACCGGTTGCCTCTTCGAGGCAAGCAAAATCCGCGAGCGAGGGAATTCGAGAAAATGCGCCGGCCGCCCTTTCCTCCGAAAAGTCGGCCCAAGCCCCTGGATCCGCCCATCCGGAACCAAACTATCGCGGTCCCGAATGCGCGATGCGTTATTTGCATAACCTTGCTGTCCCGTCAACCATCCTGACCCATTATTTTGGGGCAATATCCGGATTGACGGCGGCATGAACGGCCTGCATGGGTGGTGCGCAAACTCGGCGGCTGTCGCCCGAGACGGACAAGGCTAAACTTAGCTCCATGTACTTTGCCAGCGACAACTGGGCCGGCGCTTCGGCGCAAGTGGCCAATGCCCTCCTGAACGCCGGAAACGGCTCCGTTCCCGCCTATGGCGCCGACGACCAGACGCGCGTCGCCGTCGACTGGTTCTCGGAAGTTTTCGAGCACGACGTTTCCGTCTTCTTCGTTGCCACCGGCACGGCCGCCAATTCGCTGTCGCTCGCCTCGGTGATGAAGCCGGCCGGCATCGTGCTCTGTCACGACGTGGCGCACATCGCCGCCGACGAAGCCGGTGCACCGGAGTTCCTGTCGGGCGGCCGCCTCGTCTCCATTGCCGGCGCCCGCGGCAAGCTGACGCCCGACGCGCTGGAAGCTGCGATCGGCCGCTATTTCCCCGCCGCCGTCCATCATGGCCGGCCGGTCGCCGTCTCGCTCAGCCAGTCGACCGAATGGGGTACTGTCTATACGGTGGAGGAAGTGACCGCGCTTGCCGCCGTCGCCCACGCCTACGGCCTCAAGGTGCATATGGACGGCGCCCGCATCGCCAACGCCCTCGCCTTCCTCGGCTGCCAGCCGGCCGACATCACCTGGAAGGCCGGCGTCGACGTTCTGTCCTTCGGCGGCACCAAGAATGGCTGCTGGTGCGCCGAGGCCGTCGTCTTCTTCAACGGCAAGAAGGCCGAGGATTTCGGCTATATCCGCAAGCGCGCCGGCCAGCTGTTCTCCAAGAGCCGCTTCGTCGCCGCCCAGTTCCAGGGCTATTTCGACCGCGGCCACTGGCTGGACAACGCCTTCCACGCCAACACCATGGCCAAGCGCCTCGCCACCGGTATCAGCCAGCTCTCCACCGCCCGCATCCTGTGGGAGCCGGAGGCCAACGAAGTGTTCGCCATCTGGCCGAAACCGGTCAGCGCCCGCCTCAAGGCGGCCGGTGCCCAGTTCTACGAGTGGAATCCCGAAGGCCTCGCCGACAGCGAGAAGCCTGGTGCCGACGAGGATCTCGTCCGCCTCGTCACCTCCTTTGCCACTGCCGCGCACGAAGTCGACCACTTCCTGAAGGCGCTCGGCAAGTAAGCCGAGAGCCGGAAACGTCCGCATGCAAAAAGGGCGTCCCTTGCGGGGCGCCCTTTATCATGTCCGAACAGGCGAGCGGGGCGGTCCCCGCTCGCCATGCCGATCAGATTAGTTGATGGTCGCTTCGATCTGCGGGGCCTCGCCCTTGCCGATCGGAATGGTGCGTGCCCGCTTGCTCTCGGGAATGTCGCGCACCAGATCGACGTGCAGGAGGCCATGCTCAAGCGAGGCGCCCTTCACCTCGACATGATCGGCAAGCTGGAAGCGGCGCTCGAAGGCGCGGGCGGCGATGCCGCGATAGAGCATCTCACGGCCGTTGTCCTCGGCTTCGGGCTTCTTCTCGCCCTTGACCGTCAGCACGGCTTCGCGCGCCTCGATCGTCAGCTCATCCTCGGAAAAGCCCGCGACGGCGATGGTGATGCGGTAGGCATTCTCGCCGGTGCGCTCAATATTATAGGGCGGATAGGACTGGGCCGACGCGTCGCTGCTGGATACCTGATCGAGCAGCGAGAACAGGCGATCGAAGCCGATGGTCGAGCGATAAAGCGGAGAAAGGTCGTAATTACGCATGATGTCCTCCAATTGAGCGACAGATGTGATTTGGCCGGCCGGCTTTCTGTTCCCCTTTCAAGGCGGAACGTCCGGTCGCCGCAGACCCCCGTCCGGGGCGTCCGCGTTCCTTGATTTGGTACGGCCGAAACGCATTTCAAGAGGGAAGCAGCAACGCGTTTTCAGCTGCTACGGTGATGGCATACGCTGCCGCCTCCGTGCTAGAAACGGCGCGCGGCGGCTCGGTATGGTCGCCGGGGAGCGCCCATGGATCTGCTCGATCTCGCCGACAATCCGATCCCGGCCGGCTGCCGGCTGGAAGTGATCTCCACCTCCGACGGCGTTCGTCTGCGCACCGCCCGCTGGCCGGCCCTACCGGGCGGCACCAAGGGCACCGTCTGCCTGTTTCCAGGCTGGACGGAGACCATCGAGAAGTATTTCCATGTGATCGAGCGCTTGCGGCAGCGCGGCTTTGCAGTGGCGATTCTCGAATGGCGCGGCCAGGGCGGATCGACCCGGCTCGCCGACGATCCGGCCAAGGGCCACGTCCGCAGCTTCCGCCATTATCTGCGAGATATAGAGGCTTTTCGCCGCCGCGTCGTGCTACCCGATTGTCCTCCGCCCTATTTCGCCCTGGGCCATTCCATGGGCGGCGGCATCCTTCTCGCCGCCGGCCGCTTCCTTGCACCGACCTTCGACCGCCTAGTGCTGACGGCGCCAATGCTCGGCCTGCCTCAGAAGACAACCATGCCGGGCTTCCGTCGTTTGTTGCTGCGCTTTGCCGTCCACTGCGGCGCCGGCCAGCGCTACATTCCAGGCCAGCGCCGACGGGCCGCCAAGGCCAGAACCTTAGAGCGCAACCCGCTGACCTCCGATCCCGACCGCTATCGCATCAACGAGGCGATCGTCACTGCCCGGCCGATCTACCGGCTCGCCGCCCCGACGCTCGGCTGGGTGTCAGCGGCGACCCGCATGTTCGATCGTCTGTCGGCGCACGACCTCGCCGACAACGTGGCGGGACCGGTGATGCTGGTCAATTCCGGCGCCGACACGGTGGTGAGCCGCATGGCCATCGAGACGATGGCGCGCCGCTTGCGCAATCCGGCCTATGTCCTGATCCACGGCGCCCGCCACGAAATCATGATGGAGCGCGAGGTCTACGCCGCCCAGTTCTGGGCGGCCTTTGACGCTTTCATTCCCGGCTCGTCGGAATAGGCTTCAGCTCAGCAACTTCAGCACTTGCTCGTGCAGGCGGGCATCCCCGCTCGCCACCACGCTGCCACCATCGACGGCGCTGCCGCCGGTCCAGGAGGTAACGACGCCGCCGGCGCCCTCGATCACCGGGATCAGCGCCGTGATGTCATAGGGTTGCAGGCCTGCCTCGATGACCACATCGACCTGCCCGGCCGCCACCATGCAATAGGCGTAGCAATCGGCGCTGTAACGGACGAGCTTTGCCTGCCGCTCGACCGAAAGATAGGCCTGCCGATCGGCGTCCGAGAACGGCTTGAGCGAGGTGGTGAACAGCGTCGCTTCCGAAATGTCGCCGCAGGCCCGCGTCCGGAGCGCCCGCTCGCCGCCCGGCCCGCTGTAGAGCGCTGTTTTGCCGTCGCCATAGAAGCGCTCGCCGGTAAACGGCTGTGCCATCATGCCCTGCACCGCCCGGCCGCCGGCCCGGAGACCGATCAGCGTGCCCCAGAGCGGGATGCCGGCGATGAACGAACGTGTACCGTCGACCGGATCGAGCACCCAGACCTGCTCGCTATCGAGCCCGGTGTTGCCGAATTCCTCGCCGAGGATGCCGTGGTCGGGATAAACGGCGCCGATCAGCTCGCGCATCGCCAATTCGCCGGCCTTGTCGGCAACCGTCACCGGGTCGAACGCCCCCTTGAGCTTATTCTCGACGGCAAGCTCGGTGCGGAAATGCGGCATGATCGCCGCCGAAGCCGCGTCCGCCAGCCGGTCGAAGAAGGCTTTGGAGATGGGTGTGATCTGCATGACTGATATGTCCCACATAACAAAAGGGCGAAGCGCAACGTTGCTACCCTGTCTTGGCTAGGGCTTCAGGCCGTTGTTTTTATTTTTGGATTCAAAGAAATACAAATTTTCGCTCTCTGAGCGCCTCGATTGCTGGCGGCGTTATCCCCCACTCAAACGCGAGTCAATGCGCAACCTTCTACCCGGAGGGGTTGACCAATTAGACGAAAGTAGGCATTTTAGTGGGGTGTGGCGCAGGCTTCTGCGCTGCCCGCCCTCCTTGGGCGTTTCCTCCCTAAGACTTGGGCCGCCGCTTTTGCGACGGCCCCTTTTCTTTTCAGCCTATCGCGTCAGGCAGGGCGGCGCCAGAGGCGTCCCATCCGAAACGTTTCAATGAACGGCGGATGTCACTCGGCCGCGAAGCGGCCGGGAGACGGGCAGACCACTTCGAGCGGCAGCCGCATCAGCCCGTCGATGAAGTCGGCCAGCTCGGCGGTGAGGCGGACGAAGCCGGAATGCGGCTCCAGCGTCCGTTCATCCATATAGAGCGATCGGTTGATCTCGATCTGCAGGGCGTGCAGCCCCTTGGCCGGCCGACCATAGTGTTCGGTGATGAAGCCGCCGGCATAGGGCCGGTTGATCGCCACCTTGTAGCCGAAGCCTGAAAGCGCGCTGGCGGCGTGGTCGATCAGCGCCCGCGATGCCGAGGTGCCATGACGGTCGCCGAGCACGAAGTCGGACTTCGCCTTGGCATCCTGCCCCTTCACCAGCGACGGCATCGAGTGGCAGTCGATCAGCACGGCGCGACCGAAACGCACATGGGTCTGTGCCAGAAGGCGGGTGAGCGCGGCGTGATAGGGCTTGTAGAGTGTCTCGATCCGATCAAGCGCCGCTTCGATCGGCATCGTCCCCGCATAGATCTCCTCACTTTCGGAAATCACCCGAGGCACTGTACCGAGCCCGCCAGCCACCCGGATGGAGCGGACGTTGGCGAAGGCCGGCAGCCGCCCGTCGAACATGCGCGGGTCGAGTTCGTAGGGCTCGCGGTTGACGTCGAGATAGGCACGCGGGAAGTGCGCCCTGAGGAGCGGTGCGCCGGCGGTGACGACATGCATGAACAGCTTGTCCACATGCGCATCTTCCGACAGGCGGATGCGGCGGCTGTCCAGCCGGCTCGCGGCCAGGAAATCTTCCGGATAGGCGGTGCCGGAATGCGGCGAGTTGAAGACGAAAGGATGAGTCTGCTCCGCGGGAGACAGGATCTCGAAGGGCGGTTCCGAGCGGAAATCGGTGACGACGCGCATCCCTCTCCAGTCCGTAGAGCCTCTCTCGCGGCCCTCTGAAGGCCGGAAAACAGGGCTTTTGCACTCCTGATTCTGGAATTTGCCCTGTTTTGATTAACCTGTCCATTAATAAGGTGGCTGATGGGCGCCGCCGCCCGTCGCGACCGAGCCCGCCGGCGGAGAGAAAACCGGCCGGCGTCGGCCCGACGCTCGCCGATGGAATCCAAAAGTCAAATTCGCTCCACTACGGGGTTTGAACGCCCTTCTGAAAAGTTCTACACAGGGGGAAATCGCCCGAAACGCGAGCCGCTAACCACAAGTTTACCCTATCGGTGCACTTGTGAGATAGTTGAATTATCGTGCGGACCGATGCCGCCTCTCATTTGACCGGAACTGCAAATGAACCGTATTCTCCTGGCCGAAGACGACAATGACATGCGCCGTTTCCTGGCCAAAGCGCTCGCCAACGCCGGCTATGATGTCGTTTCCTACGATAATGGCCGCAGCGCCTACGAGCGGCTGCGCGAAGAGCCCTTCACGCTGCTTCTGACCGATATCGTCATGCCTGAGATGGACGGTATCGAGCTGGCCCGCCGGGCCACCGAGCTCGACCCCGATCTCAAGATCATGTTCATCACCGGCTTTGCTGCCGTGGCGCTCAATCCCGACAGCCAGGCGCCCAAGGATGCAAAGGTGCTCTCCAAGCCCTTCCATCTGAAAGATCTCGTGCGCGAGGTGGAGAAGATGCTGGCCGCCGCCTGACGGCAGGGTGCGGATTTCCCACCGAAATGGTTTCTGAATCAAGGATTTGAAGGGGAATTCGGAAAAGCGTCGCAAGGCCCTTGCGTGGGGCGGGAAAGGACGCTATATCCCCGCCCACGCCGCCGATGAGGTGGCCCCGCCAAAACGGAAACGGGCGTGTAGCTCAGCGGGAGAGCACTACGTTGACATCGTAGGGGTCACAGGTTCGATCCCTGTCACGCCCACCATCCGGTTCCGGACGACTAAAAAATGGCGCCATGGCGCCTTTTTTTATGTCTGAAAGCCAAGCCTCAAATCCGGATGACACTTGAGGCCGCACCCGGCTTGAGCCAGATCTCTCACGTCCCTCAGAAGTTGTCTTCGTGCCGGCCGTGGCGCCGGTCGACGGCCGCCCAAGCCCTCCCGAAGAAAGCTGCTTTCCGCAAAACAGTTCAGCCCGGCTCAAGCTCGCCTTTGTAGACCGGTCCGCCAAGAGACATTCCATCGATAAAAATAACTAGAATTATAATAATTATCGCGAGGGGAGAGCGCGGTTGAAGGTCGCCGCAGACTTAGCCTGAACAATCGGGAGTACTTAACTGCGCAAATTTCTGGCGAACAATTTTTTCCATAACAATTTTCGTGAGAAAATTCCTATCAAAACTAAAGTAAGGAACTCGATACCGCACGCTTTAATTGAGCTATATGAAAGTAGTGCCGACTAGTCCGGATTTATAATACATAACAATATGATCAATGATGTTTGGAATTAATCGATAATTAAGCATCTTCACGGGAAATTGTGCGTACTCCCGGCTCAGGCAGGCCAGCATCAAGCCGGCTCTACCTGAAGTTGGCGACGATTTAGTAGGGATAGGGGAACAAACATGCAAGCGCGGTCTCAGACCTCCGGATCCAGATGGTCCGTGAGCATTTCGATGCGCATCAGCCTGGGCTTTGCCGCCATCCTGCTGATCCTGACCTTCTCGGCCGGCATGTCGCTCCGAGGCCTCTCCAGCGTCGGCGGGGCGATCGGAACGCTGGCCTCCCAGATCGACGTCATCGACAAGGCCGGCACCGTGCAGGCGAGCTTCCTGGAATACCGGCGAGCCGCCCGCGAGGTCATCTACACGACCCTCCCCGACACGGAGGCCGCCGTGACCCAGCGGGCTTCGGCCATGCGGGCCGCTTTCGAGGACAGCCTCAAGGCAACCACCGACGCCGAACAGCTTGGTCATCTCCAGGCCATGCAGTCCGATTTCGAAACCTACGACAGCATGCTCGCCGATCTCATCAAGACGCGCGGCGAGGCCAAGCGCCTCACGGATACCGAACTCAATCCGCTCGGCGCCTCGCTGCGCACCGATCTCGAAGCGATCATCAACGAGGCAGGGCAAGGAACGGCCGTGGCGGCGGGCGCCGAGAAATCCCTGCGCTTCATTCTGACCGGCCGCATCTTCGCCGCCAACGCAATGTCGGGAACCGAAGCAGACGCCGACAAGAACGCGGCCAAAGCCTTCCAAGATGCCGACGCTGCCTTCAAGGAAGCACTGACCTTCGCTCCTCCGGCCTTCGAAAGCCGCTTCAACGCCATCCGCGACCATGCCAAGCAATACATCGATACCTTCGGCAAGGTTCTGTCGCTCACCCGGTCCATCGAGGATCAGGCGGTCAAGATGCGCACCGTCGTCACCAAGGTCACCGAGGAATTCACCGGATTCCAGACAGCGGTCAACGAAGACCAGACCAGACTGAAGGCCGAGACCGGAGCAACCCAGGCATCGACGACCACCACGCTTTGGACCTTCGCCATCGGCGGCCTGCTGCTCGGTCTGGTGCTGGCCATTCTGATCGGTCGCAGCCTGTCGCGTCCCATCATTGCGATCACCGGCGCCATGCAGCGGATTTCCGAGGGTGACCTTGCCGTCGCCGTTCCCGGCCTGGGGCGAGGCGACGAAGTCGGCACGATGGCGGCAACGCTCAACGTGTTCAAACAGGGCCTGGAAGAGAACCTGCGCATGCGCGCCGATCAGGAGCGCGCCAAGGCCGAGGCCGAGACACGCCGGCGGGCCGAGATGAAGGAAATGGCCGACGCCTTCGAGACGGCGGTCGGCAGTGTGGTCGAGACCGTGGTTGGCGCCTCGACGCAGCTGCAGGCAGCGGCGCAGTCGATGTCGGCAGCCACCGAGGAAGTTTCCAACCAGTCGGTCACCGTGGCGAGCGCTGCCGAAGAGGCATCCACCAACGTCGAAACCGTGGCGGCGGCGGCCGAAGAACTCGCCACGTCGATCGCCGAGATCAAGCGCCAAGCCGACGAGAGCACCGCGGTGGCTTCCAAGGCCAGCAAGGACGCCCAATCGACGGCGGCCCGGGTGCGCGAGCTGGCCGAAAGCGCCAACCGAATCGGCGAGGTGGTCAACCTCATCGACAGCATCGCCTCGCAGACCAACCTTCTCGCCCTCAACGCCACCATCGAGGCGGCGCGGGCCGGCGAGGCCGGCAAGGGCTTCGCCGTGGTCGCCGCCGAGGTGAAGCAGCTCGCCGACCAGACCTCGCGGGCCACCTCGCAGATCTCCACTCAGATCGGCGAGATCCAGGCATCGACCCAGTCGTCGGCCGAGGCGATCGTCACCATCACCGGCGTGATCGAGCATTTGAACCGCATCGCCACGTCGATCGCCACCGCCGTCGACCAGCAGGGCGCGGCGACGGGCGAGATCGCCCGCAACGTCAGCCAGGCGTCGATCGGCACCCATCAGGTGTCGCAGAACGTGGTGGGCATTACTCAGGCGGCCACCGAGTCCTCTGGCGCCGCCACGGAAGTGCTGTCGGCCGCCAACGATCTGGCCAAGCAGTCCGACACGCTGCGACGCGAACTCGGCACGTTCCTTTCCAGCATACGCGCCGGCTGAGGCAAGGTCGCTGCCAACCGCCGGCCGCCTAAAGCAACTCCAGCAAAAGTGCATCGCGGTTTTGCGTCCGGAGTTGCGTGAAGCAAAAAGCTATACGCGGCTGGTCGGTGGCGGCAGGTTCCAGTCCCAGCGCATGGCGGCGAGACGGAGCAGGATGGAAACCCCGCCGCCGGCAACGGCCACGGGCACGGACGGCAGGTGGTAGTAATCGCCGACCGACACCATCAGCGCGCCGATCAGCGCCGCCAGCGCGTAGATCTCCTTGTGCAGCACCATCGGCGTCTGCGCGGCCAGAATGTCGCGACCGATGCCGCCGCCGATGGCGGTGATCATGCCGACCAGCGCCGCCATCAGCGGCGACAGGCCGGCATCCACCGCCTTGCGCGTGCCCACCACCACATAGAGCCCTAGCCCCAGCGCATCGAACACCGCCACCGGCGTCGCCAGGCGGGCGATCAGGTGATGGGCGAAGATGCAGCAGAAGCCGGCGGCGCAGGAGATGGCGAAGTAATGCCAGGTGACAAAGGCCACCGGCGGCACCGCCCCAATCACCACGTCGCGCATGATGCCGCCGAAGGTGGCGGCGACAAAGGCCAGGAAGACGATGCCGAACGGATCGAGCCGCCGCTCCACGGCGCGGGTACCACCACTCAAGGCGAAGGCGAAACAGCCGACGAAGTCGACCAGGGTGAGGAACATGATGAGCCTACCGGTCTTGCCGGGCAGACGGACGTCCGCACCGGATTTGAAATAATCTGGCCGCCTTCTCTCACGTTGGCGCGCCGGACGAAAGACCGTCAACTTCCGCACCGATCCGTTGCGTGCGTGCCTCGGCCCCGGCATGATCGCTCGCCGGCCCGCTGTCTGTCGGTCGGCAGGAGATGACCCATGTCCCGTGCCCGCCGCGTCCTGCCCCTGGCGATGCTTTGCCTTGCCGCCCTTATAGGCGCCGCCGTCGCGGCGCCTCAACTCAAGCGTGGCATCAATTTCGAGGTCTGGCAGACCTGGACCGGACGCGACACCTTTCTGGCCACCGATTTCGACCGGGAAAATTTCCCCGACTGGATGGGCCGCGTCGATGACCGCCAGCTCGCCCGCCTCAAGGCCGAGGGGTTCGACTTCGTCCGTCTCGACATCGATTCTGCCGCCCTGCTCTGGGTGGGCGATGATGGCGCCGGGCCGCTGATCGACCGCATCGTGGCGGCCACTGAGCGCCTTCAAGCGCAGGGTTTTGTGGTGATCGTCGATTTGCATCTGTTGCCGGTCGACGGAGACCGCCCCGAGGGTCTGGAAGACGTGCTCGGCACCAATGACCACGAGCCCGTCCTGTGGGACCGCTACCTCGGTCTGGTCACGCGCGTTGCCGCCCGCCTCGCAAGCCTGCCGCCGGACCTGACCCTCCTCGAACCGATCAACGAGCCCAACCAGGACTGGAGCTCGCATCTCCGCCTGACCGACCACTGGCCCGATCAGCTGGCGGCGCTCAGAACCGCCGTCCGGGCCGCCGCGCCGACGCTGACGCTGGTGCTGACCGGTGGCCGCTCCGGCAACATCGATGGCCTCGAACGCCTCGACCCGGCGCCCTTCGCAAGCGACCCCAATATCGTCTGGACCTTCCACTACTACGAGCCGATGGCCGTCAGCCATGCCGGCCGGCCGTGGACGGACGACGTCGGGCGCTATCTCACCCATCTGCCCTACCCGGCCGACCGCCTGGACGACGCGGCCGCCAAGCGGCTGTCACGCGACGCGCATCAACGCATCACCAATGGCGGGCTCGATCCCAAAAAACGCAAAAAACTCGACGCGGCGGTCGGCCAGGCGCTCGACGATTACCGCACCACCGATGCGGGACCGATCACCATTGCCGCCGACTTCCAGCGGGTGGCCGATTGGGCGGCTCGGAACAATATCCCGGCGAGCCGCATCCTGCTCGGCGAGTTCGGCATCTTCCAGGATGCCGCCGACCCGGCGTCGCGGATCGCGCTCATCGAGACGACGCGCGCCGCCGCCGAAAGGCAGGGCTTTGCCTGGGCCGTGTTCACCGCCGGCCTGACCCAGCCCAAGCAGGGTTTCTCGGTGGTCGGCGACAGCCAGGCGTTGACACTTGAGCCAGCGGTGAAGGCAGCGCTCGGCCTCACCAACAAATAGTCAGTGTCGGACGGTCCGCTCGCCAGCAAACAGGAAAGCCAGTGCCGCGATGGTGAAGACCGGCAGCACGGACATGGCCGCCCAAAGCCCGATTTGGTCGGCCAGCGCACCGATCGCCCAGGGAATGACCAGAATGGAAAGACCGCTGCCCAGCGAAGCGCGCGCCGTCGCCAGCTCGCCGAACGGACCGGCGGTGACGATCGCCTTGGTCAGTGTCAGCGGATATTGCAGCGCGCAGCCGAGGCCGACGGTGAACAGGCCGACGATCGCCAGCGTCAGGCTGGGGGCACCCCAGAACAGCAAGAAGGCCGGCACCGTGACGACCGCCGACAGATAGAGTGCCCGTGCCGCCGTGATCCGCGTCAGCACGAGGGACGATGACAGACGGCCGATCAGCATGCCCAAGGAGAAGGCGCCGGCGGCGATGGCGGCCGACGCCACCGGTACGCCTTTGACGCGGGTGAGAAACTCCGTCGCCCACACCAGCACCGACTGTTCGACGCCGACGAAGGCAATGATGGTCAGCCAGTAGAACCAGTAGGCCAGCGGCAGACGGCCGCCGCGCCCGCCATCGGCCGCGACAGGAGTGATTTGCGCCGCCGGCATCGGCGTGCCGCGCAGGAATAGGAGCAGAAAGCCGGCGAGAACCACGCCGAGCAGCAGCGCCGCCCGCCAGCCCAAACCGATGGCGACGAACAGCCCCACGGCCATCGCCGCCGTCAGCGAGGCGACGTAGGAAATGCCGTTGGCCTCGCCGATCGCCACCGAACGGTTGGCGCCATGCCAATCGGCAAGCAGCGTCGGCACGACGATCAGGATCAGGCAGCCGACGGCGCCCATCAGGAAGCAGCCGAGGATGCTGACCACCGGGTGTGGCGCAAGAATGATGGCGATCGCGCCGAGCGCCATGCCGATGAGCCCCACCATCACCGACCACAGGCGACCGTGCTTGCGGGTCAGCCGTTCACCGAACAGACCGGAGACGATCAGACCCGCCGCTACCGCCGCCGGGTGCAGCGTCACCACTCGGTAGCTGAGGTCGAACTCGTCTTTCAGGAACGGGATGATGTTGCCCTGAATGTTCAGAAAGAAGGTGAACTGGGCAAGCGCCAGATAGGCGGACCAAGTCAACCGGTCGCGCCGAATGGGCGCCGGCATGGACGGGGAGATCGAAGGGGCGGTCATGGGATCCACATGAAGAAGGCGCCCTCCGCCACCGGTAGACCGGCAGTCGGCGCGACGCCTCCTTTGAAACGATACAGAAAACTAGGCCCGCATCCCCGGGCTGTCAAGCAAAGAGACGCGCTCATCGAGGAGATGAACGATCAGCCGGCGGCCAGCAGCTTCGCGTCCTGGCAGCCTTGGCTTCGGAACGGTTGACGCCGTGTCGGCCCCAGACCCAGCGCGGCAAGATCGGCGTCGAGGCGAACGAGGGCGGCTTCGTCCAGCAGCGCCGCATGCACGGTGGTGCGAACTTCGAAAGCGACGCCACTCCCGGCCAGTGCGATCAGGCTTTCGCGTGCCCGTAGGCCACTCTCCGGCACGCCTGTAATGCGCTCATACTCGGCAAATGGCGCCTTGACGTCGAAACCCACCCAGTCGAGATCAGGCAAAAGGCGGGCAAAGCGGTCGGGATAAGGACCGGCGGTGTGCAGGCCGACGCGGAAGCCGAGCGCCCTAGCGGCAACGACCGCCTCGGGCAGTGCCTTTTGCAAGGTCGGCTCGCCTCCGGAAAACACCACGCCGTCAAGGAGGCCCCGCCGCCCTTCGAGAATGGACAAGATCTCCCGCCAGTCCGGCCCGGCACCTCGGCCGGGCGGGATCAGATCGGCGTTATGGCAATAGTGGCAAGCGAGCGGACAGCCTTGGCAGAACACCGTGGCGACCAGCTCGCCCGGCCAGTCACAGGTGGACAACGGGGAAAAGCCGCCGACCGCTATGTCATCGGCGGGCATTGGTAAGGCTCTTGCCTTCGGCGAACGCGGTCCGCTCGGCGAATTCGCTTTTCTTACCTTTGTTGAAGGACGAGACGGGGCGGTGATAGCCCATCACCCGCGTCCAGACTTCGCAGGGCTGGCGCTCGTCATTGGACAGCAGGGTGACGGCATCGGTTTCAATGGCAGAAAGCGGCTTGTTCATTTCAGGTCTCCTTGGCGGATTGGTTCACTCGGCAGCGGCCTGCTTCTCGGCGAGCCGCTCGGCATCGCAGATCGGGCAGAACTCATGTTCGCCAGCGAGGTAGCCGTGCTTGGGACAGATGGAGAAAGTCGGCGTTATCGTGATGTAGGGCAGTCGGAAATTCTCGAGCGCCCGCCGGACCAGTTTCTTGCAGGCCTCGGCCGACGACACCCGTTCGCCGAGATAGAGATGAAGTACCGTGCCCCCGGTGTAGCGGGTCTGAAGCGGCTCCTGGCGGCGCAGCGCCTCGAAGGCATCGTCCGTGAAGCCGACCGGCAATTGGCTGGAGTTGGTGTAGTAGGGCGCATCCAGCGTGCCGGCCTGCAAGATGCTCGGAAAGCGCTTCTTGTCCTCGCGAGCAAAGCGATAGGTCGTGCCTTCCGCCGGCGTTGCTTCGAGATTGTAGAGATGGCCCGTCTCCTCCTGAAAGGCGACCATCTTTGCCCGCACATGGTCGAGCAGACGGATGGCGAAAGCCTCGCCCCATGCCGTCGTGATGTCCTCGGTATCGCCGGTGAAGTTGCGGATCAGTTCGTTGACGCCGTTGAGGCCCAGCGTCGAGAAATGGTTCCGGAGCGTACCGAGATAGCGCTTGGTGTAGGGAAACAGGCCATCGGCCATCAGTCGCTCGATGGTCTTGCGCTTGATCTCCAGGCTGGTGCGACCGATGGCCAGGAGCTCGTCCAGCCGACGCAACAATCCGGCCTCGTCGCCCTTATGAAGATAGCCGAGACGGGCGCAGTTCACCGTGACGACGCCCACCGACCCCGTTTGCTCGGCCGAGCCGAACAGGCCGTTGCCGCGCTTCAGAAGCTCCCGGAGATCGAGCTGCAGCCGGCAGCACATCGAGCGGACCATATTGGGCGTCAGCTCGGAATTGAGGAAGTTCTGGAAGTAGGGCAGCCCGTATTTCGCCGTCATCTCGAACAGGCGAGTGGCGTTGTCGCTCTCCCAGGGGAAGTCGGGCGTGATGTTGTAGGTTGGGATCGGGAAGGTGAAGACGCGCCCCTTGGCGTCTCCCGCCGTCATCACCTCCATATAAGCACGGTTGATGAGGTCCATCTCGGCCTGCAGGTCGCCATAGCGGAAGTCCATCTCGACGCCGCCGACCACCGGCACCAGATCCTTGAGATCGTCGGGACACACCCAATCGAAGGTGAGGTTGGTGAACGGCGTCTGCGTGCCCCAGCGCGAGGGGACGTTGAGATTGTAGATCAGCTCCTGGATCGACTGCCGGACATCCTCATAGGAGAGCCGATCCTTGCGCACGAAGGGCGCCATATAGGTGTCGAAAGACGAGAAGGCCTGAGCACCGGCCCACTCGTTCTGCAGCGTCCCGAGGAAATTGACGATCTGGCCGACGGCGCTCGAAAGATGCTTCGGCGGCCCGGCCTCCACCTTGCCCGGCACGCCGTTCAGCCCCTCGGTGAGCAGCGTGCGCAGCGACCAGCCGGCGCAATAGCCTGCGAGCATGTCGAGATCGTGGATGTGGATGTCGCCGTCGCGGTGCGCCTTGCCGACCTCGGGCGGATAGACGTGGGAAAGCCAGTAGTTGGCCGTCACCTTGCCCGAGACGTTCAGAATGAGGCCCCCCAGCGAGTAGCCCTGGTTGGCGTTGGCGTTCACCCGCCAATCGGCGCGTTCGAGATATTCGTCGATCGACGACACCACATCGACGACGGCGTTGGCATCGCGGCGAAGGCGCGCCCGTTGTTCGCGATAGACGATGTAGGCACGCGCCGTGGCAAAATGGTTGGCCGAGATCAACACCTGCTCGACGACGTCCTGGATCTCTTCGATCGACGGCATGCGCTCGGCAAACCGGTGGGCGATCACCTTCACGGCCTGCATGGCAAGCAGATGCGCCTCGGTGCTGGAAAATTCGCCGCTGGCAGCGCCAGCCCGTTCGACGGCAGAACGAATTTTCTCGGCGTCGAACAGGGCGAGCGCGCCCGACCGCTTGAGGACGCTGAGAGGCGGCTTGACTGACGTGATTTCCGACATCGTTCCCTGCACCGAAAAGAGAGGCAGAGAACGGGGAGCGCAATCGACACGCCGCCCGGAGAGATCTCCGGACGCAGGACGACGACGATCCACCGGTGCACCCCGCCCGAGGACATTTCACATAGGCCGGGGCAGGTCTCCTGGCTCACGGGTCTCGGCGGCCGATCCGTCTTCCCAGTGCCTCGCACCAGTGACATTCTTGGATCGGCCACTTCCCGCCTACAGTTGCGGGGGCAGCGCCGGCATTGACCGGCTTCCCTTTTCACTCCAGATGTTGTGGCACCTGAAGAACCTCGGCTCTACGAATAGTATTTCGCGCCTCACGAGTCGGGTCAATGAAAGAGGTTCACGGGAGTGGTTCTACCTATAAAGGCTGTGGATCACCATCGGTCAGTCCCGTCCGGTGGTTCGCTTCGGCAGGCCGAACCCGGGGGTACGACACGCAAAAAAGGCGCCCGCCACCACCGGTCAACGGCAGTTGGCGCAGCGCCTTCTTGCAGACTGGGAGAGGCTGGACCGATCGCCAGCCAGAGACAACAACCGCTCCGAAAGCCGCCCGCCGAGACAATGAGCTCGGCACAGCCCTCGGGTTCAGCCGGCGTCTATCACACCATGCCCAAAGCGTTCATGTACAGCTCGAGGATGGCTTCCGCCTCCTGCCGCTCGTCCGGGTCCTGCTTGCGGAGCTTCAGGATGGCCCTGACGGCCTTGACGTCGTAGCCACGGCCCTTGAGCTCGGCCATCACGTCCTTGATGTCGTCCTGGAGAGCGGCCTTCTCTTCCTCAAGCCGCTCGACGCGCTCGATGAACTGCCGAAGTTCACCCGCCGCGACGCCGCCCTGCGATTCTGCCGATTCCATGCTCATGGGATGTCTGTCCTGCCGATCTTGTCATTGGGTCCGGGCGGGGTGCCGCCCGTGAGGGGCGCATGAAGTCCGAAGTTCAGGGGCGCGTCAACCGTTTTCAAGCGTCCATTCACACGCCCGGTCCGTCAGCGCGCGATCGGTAAAAGGCGGTCTCGTGCATGGCCGGCTGCGCCACCAAAGGCGCCACCACCTCGAAAATCGTCTGCGCCCAGTGATTTGCGCCCGCCTCGTCGGCGATATGATCCTGCCGCACCTCGATGAGGAGATGGGCAAGGCCGCGCGCCGTACCGTGGTGGTAGAGCGTGTCGTTCTTGAGCGCCCCGTCATAGGGCTGGTTGTCACCTACCACCAGGCCGCGCGCTCGGAAGGCATCGAGTGCCGGCACCACCATGCGGTCGTCGCTATCCCAGAGAATCGCCATGTCCCACGGACGGGCAACGCCCTTCCAGGCCGGTGTGAAGGAATGGATGGACAGGATCACCGGCGCCACGCCGGTGGCGATCATCCGGTCGATCTGCCGGGCAATCGCCTGGTGATAGGGACGATGGAAGCGCTCGATGCGCCGCTGCCGCTCGGTGGCATCGACGCCGGCATTGCCCGGCACGATTGCCCCGTCGGAGAGCCGCATCACCAGCGTCGGATCGTCCTCGCCACGGTTGGGATCGATCAACAGGCGCGAGAAGCGGGTGAGCAGCGTCGGCGCGCCAGTGAACGCGGCGAGGCGATGAACCAGCCATTCGGTGCCGATGTCATAGGCGATGTGCCGCTCGAACTCGGCCGGCGGCAGGCCGAGGTCGCCATAGGGCGGCGGCACCCGGTTGGACGCATGATCGGCGATGATCAAGAGACCACCGGCATCGTTACCGGGCAGAAAAATGAAAGGAGCGTCGTTCGTCGGGTCCTGCATGGCTAACGATCCTAAATGCTGCTATCGGTCGGATAAAGTCGAGATCCATCCATCGGCGCCACCGACCCGCCGACCGTTGCACATCCGCCGCGGTCCGGCCCGGCGGCCGCCGCCGCCAGGTTGCTTCATGCCCGCTGCCCGAACGCTGTCGCACTCCGCCCGCCCCGGTCAGGTCGCGGCCTTTCTCGCCCTTTGCCTGGGCGCAGTCGCCATGGGCGTGTCGCCGATCTTCGTCCGCCTCGCCGACGTCGGCCCGTTCGCCAGCGCCTTCTGGCGCGTGGCGCTCGCCGTGCCGGTGCTGGCCATCTGGGCGATCAGCGAAGGCGGCAAGGGCGCCCTCCTCTCTGCCTTCCGCTCCAAGGCCATCTGGCTTGCGGGCTTCTTCTTCTCGATCGACCTGTTCTTCTGGCACCTTTCGATCCTTCACACCTCGATCGCCAACGCCACCTTCCTGTCGTCGATGGCGCCGATCTGGGTATTGCTGTTCTCCGGTCTGTTCATCGGCGAAAAGGTCGGACGACGCGAGGCAGGCGGCGTCATCGTCTGCATTCTCGGCGGCGCCGTGCTGCTGGGCGGCTCCTACACGCTCGATTCCAGCAAGCTGATCGGCGACATCTACGGTATTGGCACCTCCTTCGGCTTCGGCACCTATTTCCTTGCCGTGCGCGCCGCCCGCCGCGAGCACAGCACCGGCACCGTCACCTTCGGCGCCACCACGGTGACCGCGCTCTGCCTCGGCGTCATCGCCTTTGCCTTCGAACCGAAGCTCCTGCCCTCTTCGCTGGCCGGCGCCGCGACGCTCGCCGCCCTCGCCTACATCAGCCATATCGGCGGACAGGGCCTGCTCGCCTTCGCCCTCGGCTATCTGTCAGCCGCCTTCTCCTCGCTGGTCATTTTCATGGAAGTGATTGCCGCCGCGGCGCTGGCCTTCCTGGTGTTCGGAGAGGCGATCGGCTGGAGCCAGGCAGCCGGCGGCCTGATGATCCTCGGTGGCATCTGGATCGCCCGGCCGCGATCATGATTCATGTGTCTCAACGCGACCAAAGACTGGAGCGTAAGCCCTTGAGGGTGCGTGCTAATGCTGGAAGGGGACCGGACACGGCGGAACTGCGCGGCGGCTTGCGTAATTATACGTTGACATTTTGCCGTAGGTCACGCGATAAGGCGGGGCATTCTCCGATGAGCACCGGACAAGGATCGTTGGCGGGCGGAATACCGATGGCGGCACTCAAGGGACCGGTACGACGGACGCGGCCGGCACTCATTGCCGCGACGCTGTCGTTTCTCGCCCTTGCCGCAGCGACACCCGCAAAGGCCGATCTCAGGCTCTGCAACAAGACCGACGGCACCATTTCCGTGGCGATCGGCTACAAGGCCGCGGACGGCTGGCGCTCCGAAGGCTGGTGGAACATCGGCGGATCGAAATGCGGAACGCTGCTGACCGGCGCTCTCGCCTCGCGCTACTACTACCTCTACGCCGTCGACAGCCAGCATGGTGGCGAATGGGGTGGCAAGGCGTTCATGTGCACGAGACGCAAGATGTTTACCATCGGCGGCGTCGAGAACTGTGTCGCACGAGGCTATGAGCGGACGGGCTTCTTCGAGGTCGACACCGCCGAACAACGCAGCTGGACCGTACACCTCTACCAGCCGACCCAAAAAGGAAACGGGGCGAAATGAGACGAAACCGCAAGGTCAAGATTCTTGCAACATTGGGCCCCTCTTCCTCCGACAAGGACATGATCGCCCGGCTTCACCAGGCGGGTGCGGATTGCTTCCGCATCAACATGAGCCACACCAATCACGAGAAGCTGCGCTACTACGTCTCGACCATCCGTGAGGTCGAAGCCGAGGCGGGCCGCCCCATCGGCATCCTTGCCGACCTGCAAGGCCCCAAGTTGCGCGTCGGCACCTTTGCCGAAGGTCCTGTCTTCCTGGAGATCGGCGCGAAGTTCGGCTTCCACCGCGAGAAGTTCGCCGGTGATGTCACCGGCGTGACGCTGCCACATCCCGAAATCATCGATGCGCTGGAGCCGGGCCACCGCCTGTTGATCGACGACGGCCGCCTGCGGCTGCGCATCGTCGAGAACGATCGCAAGGTGGCGGTTGCCGTGGTCGAGGTCGGCGGCAAGATCTCCGACCGCAAGGGCGTCAGCCTGCCCGACACCGTGCTCACCTCCGGGGCGCTGACCGAGAAGGACCGCTCCGACCTCACCGCGGCGCTCGAAGCCGACGTCGACTGGATCGCGCTGTCCTTCGTGCAAGGGCCGGACGACCTTCGGGAAGTGCATGAGATCGTCGACGGCAAGTGCGGCGTCATGGCCAAGATCGAGAAGCCGCAGGCCGTCAAGCGCTTCAACGAGATCCTCGAACTGTCCGACGCCATCATGGTGGCGCGCGGCGACCTCGGCGTCGAGCTGCCGCTCGAGCAGGTGCCGAGCGTCCAGAAGAGCATCACCCGCACCACGCGCAAGGCCGGCAAGCCGGTGGTCGTTGCCACCCAGATGCTGGAATCGATGATCCAGTCGCCGGTGCCGACCCGCGCCGAAGTGTCCGACATCGCCAACGCCGTCTTCGAAGGTGCCGACGCCGTCATGCTCTCAGCCGAATCGGCGGCCGGTGCTTACCCGGTCGAGGCGGTTGCCACCATGAGCAACGTCGCCGAGGAAGTGGAGAGTTCCGAACACTACCAGTCGATCCTGGCCGGTCAGCGCGGCGAGCCGGACGCGACTCCCGCCGATGCCATTTCGGCCTCCGCCCGTCAGATCGCCGAGACGCTGGGCATCGCCGCCCTCGTCTGCTTCACCGCCTCCGGCGCCACCGGCCTGCGCGCTGCCCGCGAGCGGCCGTCGACGCCGATCCTGGCGCTGTCGCCCAACCGCTCGATGGCCCGCCGTCTGGCGCTGGTCTGGGGTATCCACTCGGTGGTCACCGACGATGCCCGCTCGCTCAACGACCTGGTGCAGCGTGCCAGCCGCATCTCGGCCGAAGAGGGCTTCACCAAGCCGGGCGATCGCATCATCATCACCGCCGGTGTGCCCTTCGGCACGGCGGGCGTGACCAATCTTCTGCGCATCGCCAGCATCGGCGCCGACGGCAAGTCGGGGATCTGACCGGTTGCGTGCCGTATGAATGGAGAAGGCCGGAGCGATCCGGCCTTTTTTGCTATTTCAGATATCCCGGCCGTGGCTGCCCGCGACAATCGCCTCGATCGCCTCGCTGAGGCCTTCCATTTGCGGGTCGACGGCCTGCAGGCGCCTCAGCACCTCCAGCGCCCGCTCGTGCTGGTCGAGACTCTCCAGCACCTCGGCCAGTTCCTTCATGGCCAGGAAATGGCGGGGCTCGATGCGCAGCACGGTCTGCAGATCGCCGAGCGCCTGTGACACCCGGCCGGCCAGAAGATGCAGCGTGCCACGCCGATAATAGGCCTCGGCAAAGGCCGGCCGCCGCACCGTCAGTTCGTCGAGAATATCGAGCGCTCCGGCGGCATCGCCCGCCGCCACTGACTTCGCGGTCCAGGAAAGGAGAAGATCGTCGGTGGCGCCGCCGCTCGTCGCCCAGCGCTGGCGAATCTCCGCCTCGATACCGGCCGCTTCGTTCCGGTCCTTGGCGGCGGCCAGGCGGGCAAACAGGTCGTTGAATTCCACAGCCTTGTCGGCCGGCACGACCGACACCAGCCGCTCGCGCCCGCTTGAAGCAGGCGGCAGCAATCCGTCGTCGGCCCAGACCGGTCCGACGGCAGTCATCAGCAGCAATGCGAAGGGCACAAAAACACGCATACCCGGAAAGGTACCTTCCCGGGCAGCGATCGTCGAGTGCATCCTGGCGCCGAGGCGGGTCAAAGCCCGCCCGTCCTTAGCCCTGGCGGGCCTTGTAGCGCGGATTCTTCTTGTTGATGATGTAGATGCGGCCCTTGCGACGGACCATCCGATTGTTGCGGTCGCGGGTCATGAGGGCCCGGAGAGAGTTCTTGATCTTCATTTGGTCCATCCTTGCCGACTGCCCGCCACGGCGTCAGCGCCTTGCGACGCGCCGCCGACGGGGCAATGCCCGACGTGGTCAATCCCGATGCCAGAAGGGCTGAGGCCCCCTTGCCCGAATTCGGGCGGACCATACGTATCGACCTCGAAGATGTCAATTGCGCGATGACCGACTTTTCGGGGAGAGTTGGCTGATTCTGCGATGGCTGAGAAACCGCTGGCTGGGCGGCGTGCCGGCTAACCGGCTTCCGCGTTCTCCTTGGCACCCCCGCCCCTCTTCGCCACTTCATTCAGCGCCCCGGCTCTATCGGCCACGTCTTCCAGCGCCTCGGCCTTCTCGGCCAGGGTTTCGCTGACTTGGCGGATTTCCTCTTCGTCGAGCTTTTCGATTCCGACGAACTTATTCTGGGCCGCCGAGGTGAGGATCAACTCGTCGATCTTCGCCTGCAGCGCCCTGCCGTCGCGATTCTGGGAATTCTGAAGCACGAACACCATCAGGAAGGTGATGATGGTGGTCGACGTATTGATGACCAGCTGCCACGTCTCGGAATAGTTGAAAAACGGCCCGGAGATCGCCCAGACCGCGACCAGCCCCACGGCCAGGGCGAAGGTGGCGGGCCGGCCGGACAACTCGGAGATGGCAGAGGCAAATTTCGAGAAGAGACGCGACAGAGAGGAACCGTTCATGATGACCTCGTGTTGTGAACGGGTGTCGTCCGTCTCGTTGGGGCGCTGCTCCAGAGGGACCGGGAGCGCGCTCCAGAGGGACCAGCGAGACGACACGCACAGAATGACAACCATCTTGCCAAGCGGCGGTTCCGTGCACCGGCCAGTTGAGTTATCGTCGGCCTCGCCCTTTTCTCGCCGCCATTCCGCTGTTATCGCATGCGTACCGGGACCGATGCCCGGAGTTCCAAAGTCGCTTCCCGACGTCGGACGACGAGGCTCGAACACCATGTCTGGGCAGATTGCCAGCCTTTCCCGCCTGCTTGATGGCGTCGGCCGCTTCATGCGGCTCGGCCGGGTGTCCCACGCCGCCGCCGAAGGGCCAGCCTGCGATGGCTGCGATCTTGTCCGTGTCGCCAGCTACAATATCCATAAGGCTATCGGCAACGACGGCACCTACGACCCCGCCCGGACCATCTCGGTGATCGCCGAGATCGACGCCGACATCATCGCTCTCCAGGAGGCCGACCGCCGGCTGGGCGATCGCAAGGGACGGCTCAACCTCGCCACGCTGGAAAAGGAAACCGGCCTGACGTTGGTGCCGCTCGCCGCCCGCCCCATGAGCCACGGCTGGCATGGCAATGCTCTGTTCTACCGGCGCGGCACGGTCATCCGTGCCGAACGCCTGCATCTGCCGCATGCCGAGCCGCGCGGCGCCGTGCTGGCCGAGTTCGACATTGGCGGCCGCCGTCTGCGCGTCGTCGCCGCCCATCTCGGTCTGTTGAGCCGCACCCGCCGCCTGCAGATGGAACGCCTGCGCTCGCAGCTCGAAGCACGCGAACCGATGCCGACGCTACTCTGCGGCGATTTCAACGAGTGGCGGCCGGGCCGGACCAATTCGCCGCTGGAACGGCTGTCGCCACTATTCCAGACCGCCAATGCCGTGCCGAGCTTCCCTTCGCGCCGGCCGGTCTTTCCGCTCGACCGCATCTTCGGCTGGCCCGACGGGCTGATCAGCGATTTCGGCATTCACGACAGTCCGACGGCGCGCCGCGCCTCCGATCACCTGCCGGTCAAGGCAGTGATCGATTTGAAATCGGCAGGCGGTTTGTTCGAGGAAACGCTAGCCCTGCCGCCGCGCCGTCAGAGCGACGCGGGCGGCGGCGAGATCCTCGACGGCGAGGCCGACCGACTTGAACACCGTTATGTCGGCGACTGAACGGCGCCCCTCGACCCTATTGCCACAGAGATCGTAGAGCGTGCCGGCGATCTCCTTCAGCGCCCCCGATACCATTGGTCCCTTGATGTCGCCCGATTCGACAGCCGCTGCCGGCCCGTCGATGAACACCCGGCCACGCGCCATCGCTCGATCATCGGCTTCGCGCATATCAGGCGTGAACGAGCCGACGAGATCGAGATGCTGGCCCGCCCTTAGCCAGTCGCCCCGGATCAACGGCGTGGTGGAAAGCGTGGCGCAGGAGATGATATCCACCTCGCCGACCGCCGCCTCGAGATCGGTCCGGACCGCCGCGTCGACCCCCTTGCCCCTGAGCTGCTCGACCAGCCGCTCGGCGCGCGCCGGCGTCGGGTTCCAGACGAGCACCCGGTCGATCGGCAGCACGGCGCGATAAGCGCCAGGCATTTCCGAACCGATATGGCCGGCCCCAACCACCAAGAGCGTATGGGCGTCGGCACGTGCCAGATACGACGCGGCAAGCGCCGAGGCGGCCGCGGTACGCCGGCCGGTCAGCGCGGCGCCGTCGAACAGCGCCACATGGGCGCCGGTCGTCTCGTTGAACAAGAGGTAGCTCGCCGTCACCGCCGGGAGGCCGCGCCTGGCATTGCCCGGCACGACGTTGACGATCTTGACCCCGCCATGGCTGCCGTCGCCCATCCAGGCCGGCATCATCAACAGCGTGGCATCCGGCTCGCCGGAGCGCGGCAGGCCGTGGGCATGGCGAAGCGGCGCCGTGACGCCGGCGGCGAACATGGCGCGCAGCTCGGCGATCAGCGACGGATAGTCGAGGGCGGACGCGGTTTCGGCAGCGTCGAGAACGAGCATGATTGGCTCCCAGGGGCGGAACTCAACAAAGCATAGCGTTCCCTCGGGCGATGGGAAGCCTCCTCTCGCGCCACGTCTCTCACGTTCCGCGGCAATGAGCGAAAGACTGAGACAAGGATCAGCTATCCATTTTTCGTATATGTGCCATGCAAAGGCGATTCAAACGACTAATTCGCCGAACGGATAGTTTTGATGACACTATAGCGAGGCTATTATCCAACCAAACGATTTGACAACTCGTCGAACTATCTCTGAATACGCTCTAGGACCGATTTTATTCAGGGCTAAAACCAATAGCGCCCGCCCGTTTTTTGCCCATTGAGCCTCGTAAAGCGGCATGTAGAGCCAGCCTCCCGAAGCCGACAGGAGAGACCATGACCTATCGACGCATCACCCTGCCGCTCTTCCTGGTGCAGGAACAGCGCCGCCTCGGCGGCAGCGGCGTGTTCACCGCGCTGATGACCGACATCTGCACCACCTGCAAGACCATCTCCAACGAGGTCAATCGCGGCGCCATGGCGGGCACTCTCGGCTATGCCGGTTCGCGCAACGTGCAGGGCGAGGACCAGAAGGAACTGGATGTTCTCGCCAACGACATCTTCCTCTACATGACCGACCAGAGCGGCAACTGGGCGGGCGTCGCCTCCGAGGAACTGGAAGACGCCTACATGTCGCGCGGCTCCGACGGCCGCTATCTCCTGCTGTTCGATCCGCTCGACGGCTCGTCCAACATCGGCGTCAACGTGGCGGTCGGCAGCATCTTCTCGATCCTGCGCCTGCCCGAGGGTGTCGACCCTTCCGACGAGCGCGGCTATCTGCAGCCCGGCGTCAAGCAGGTGGCGGCCGGCTACGCCATTTATGGCGCGTCGACCATGATGGTGCTGACCTCCGGCCACGGCGTCAACGGCTTCACGCTCGACCGCAACATCGGCGTCTTCGTCCTCACCCATCCCAACATGCGCATCCCCGAGGACACTAGCGAATACGCGATCAACGCCTCGCGCGAGCGCTACTGGCCGGCGCCGATCCGTCGTTACGTCCAGGAATGTGTCGCTGGCCCCGAGGGACCGCGTGGCCATAGATTCAACACCCGCTGGATCGCCTCGATGGTCGCCGAGGTACACCGCATCCTGATGCGCGGCGGCGTGTTCATGTATCCCGTCGATCGGGAAAATGCCCCGCGCGGCGGTCATCTCCGCCTGCTCTACGAAGCCAATCCCATGGCTTTCATCATCGAGCAGGCCGGCGGCCGCGCCATCTCCGGCCATGAGCGCATCCTCGATATCATGCCGGAGCGGCTGCACCAGCGCACCGGCGTGATCCTCGGCTCCACGAACGAGGTCGAGCGCATCGGCCGCTACTATGCCGAGGCCGACCGCGAAGAAACGTCGGCTGCCTGAAATTACGCCGAGAGTCGGAGAACTGGACCAGGGCCAGCGACGCATCGAGCGTTGCTGGCCCTTGTGACTTTAGCCGGTGTTCGATGGCCGGCCGGCACTGGCAACCCATGCCGGCGCGACGGACAGAAAAATGCGGAACCGATCGCACCCCTAGGGAATTTCCCTAAATCGGGAACCTCGCGTATTGTTCCCGGCGAAAGGTGAGAGCGTGCCCGAATTGTCCTTCCTTCCATTTTGCGCCGACTCCGCCGCGTTACCGCGACAGACGCCCGGTTTGAAGTGTCGTGGCGAGCGATAAGCGCGCACCACTGCCAGCTTTCGACAATCCTATTGCTATTTTTGACTGATCCGAGACCGCCGTGTCTCCCGATCGCCGGCAGGATTGAGAAGATCGGGATTATTCCGCTATCAGCCAGGAGAACAGTGATGACCCCCATGAGATATGCCACCGCTGTGCTTGCCCTAGGCCTTTTCGCCGGCACCGCCGATGCCAAGGTCGTGGTGTCCTCGAAGATCGACACCGAAGGCGGCGTCATCGGCAACATGATCCTGCTTGCCCTTCAGAATGCCGGCATCGACGTGGAAGACCGCATCCAGCTCGGCGCGACGCCGGTGGTGCGCAAGGCGATAACAGCAGGCGAGATCGACATCTATCCCGAATATACCGGCAACGCCGCCTTCTTCTTCAACAAGGCCGACGACCCGATCTGGAAGGATGCCGCCAAGGCCTACGAGGAAGCCAAGAAGCTCGATTACGACGCCAACAAGATCGTCTGGCTGACGCCGTCGCCGGCCAACAATACCTGGGCCATCGCGCTCCGCAAGGATGTGGCCGATAAGGCCGGCGTCAAGACGCTGAGCGACTTCGGCGCCTGGGTGGCTAAGGGCGGCGAGGTCAAGCTGGCGGGGTCCGCCGAGTTCGTCAACTCCGCCTCGGCGCTGCCGTCCTTCCAGACCACCTACGGCTTCAAGCTGACGCCCGAGCAGCTGATCGTGCTGTCCGGCGGCGATACGGCAGCCACCATCAAGGCGGCGGCCGACCAGACCAACGGCGCCAACGCCGCCATGGTCTATGGCACCGATGGCGCCATCGCCCCGTCCGGTCTCGTGGTGCTCACTGACGACAAGGCGGTGCAGCCGGTCTATCAGCCCACCGCCATCGTCCGCGAAGAGGTGCTGAAAGCCAACCCGGCCATTGCCGACACGCTGAAGCCGATCTTCGAGAGCCTCGACCTCACGACGCTGCAAACCCTCAACGCCCGTGTCCAGATCGGCGGCGAACCGGCCAAGACGGTCGCCGAGGACTATCTGAAGTCCAAGGGCTTTCTGAAGTAACAACCTGAAACGGAGGGGATTGGATTCCAGTCCCCTCCACTTGTCTCCCAGCGTAAAGGATTGTCATGACGACGCTCGCCGACGCCGCAACGGACGGAGCCGCCACGCCGCGGATCGACCGTCTCGGCGTCGTCATCGCCATCCTCATGGCCGTGGCGCTGGCCCTGCCCTTCGTCACCTTCCGGGCGACCCGCATCGCCGCCGGAAACGGCCTCAGGCTGTTCGACGCGCTGCCGCCGACGGCCGCCGCCGCTGTCGGCGCGGTGCTGATCGCCGCGCTCGTCACGGCGGTGGCAAATCGTCGGCCGAGTTTGCGCCTCGCCCTTGGCGCGTTGGCGCTCGTCGCCCTGGCGCTGGGGGCCGGCGCCGCCGGTACCCATCTGACGCCGGCGGACAGTCCCTATGCCCGCATCGCCCCGGGAAGCGGCTTCTGGGTCGGCCTGTTCGCCGGCGCCATATTGATGACCGATGCCATGGTGCGGCTGAAGCTCGGCCCGGTCGGCAGGCTGATCGCGCTCGCCGTCACGGTGGCGCTGGTCGCAGGCCTCCTCGCCTCCGGCGCCTGGAGCCATCTGTCGCTGATCGCCGAATACCGCAGCCGCGCCGACGTGTTCTGGCGCGAGGCGATCAATCACGTCATCCTTGCCGGCGGCTCGCTCGCCGCCGCCGTGGTCATCGGCCTGCCGCTCGGCGTCGTCGCCTATCAGCTCCGCGCCATCCGCGATCCGTTGATCAATGTCCTCAACATCATCCAGACCATCCCGTCGATGGCGCTGTTCGGCATCCTGATCGCCCCGCTCGGCTGGGTTGCCGCCAATGTTCCCGGCGCCCACGCCATCGGCATTCGCGGCATCGGCACCGCGCCGGCTTTTCTGGCTCTGTTCCTCTATTCGCTGCTGCCGATGGTCGCCAACACCGTGGTCGGTCTCAACGGCGTATCGCGCGCCGTGGTCGACGCGGCGCGTGGCATGGGCCTCACCGTTTTCCAACGGCTCCTGCAGGTGGAAATGCCGCTGGCCCTGCCGGTCGTCCTCACTGGCATCCGCATCGTCCTCGTGCAGAACATCGGCCTTGCCACGGTGGCGGCGCTGATCGGCGGCGGCGGTTTCGGCGTCTTTCTGTTCCAGGGGCTCGGCCAGACGGCCACCGACCTCATCCTGCTCGGCGCCTTGCCGCCGGTGGCCTTGGCATTCGCCGCCGCCGTCGTGCTCGACGCCGCCATCGAGATTTCCGGCAGAGGCAAGGCATGATCGATCTCAGCCATCTCACCAAGGTCTATGGCGATACCGCCGTCGTCGACGACGTCAACATGCACGTCGAAGCCGGCACCATCACCGTCATCGTCGGCACCTCCGGCTCCGGCAAGTCGACGCTGCTCCGCATGGTCAACCGGCTGGTCGAACCGACCAAGGGGCGCATCCTGGTGCAAGGCCGCGACGTCCTGAAGATGCCGGCCTACGAGCTCCGTCGATCGATCGGCTACGCCATCCAGAGCCACGGCCTGTTTCCGCATTGGACGGTCGCCCGCAACATCGCCACTGTGCCGATGCTGCTCGGCTGGGACCGCAAGAAGGTCGCCGCCCGTGTTGAGGAACTGATGGAGCTGTTCCAGCTCGATCATGCCCAATTCGCCGGCCGCTATCCGCATGAACTGTCCGGCGGCCAGCAGCAACGCGTCGGCGTTGCCCGGGCGATGGCAGCCAAACCCGCCCTGCTCCTGATGGACGAACCCTTCGGCGCCCTCGACCCGATCATCCGCGGCAAGGCCCAGGCCGACCTCAAGGCCATTCAGCGGCGCACCGGCACCACCATCCTGCTGGTCACCCACGACATGGACGAGGCCATCCACCTCGGCGACCGCATCGCCGTGATGGACGCTGGACAACTCAAGCAGTATGCGCCGGCCGCCGACATCCTGGCCCGGCCGGCCGACGCCTTCGTCGACGACCTGATCGGTACCGCCGACCGTCCCTTCCATTACCTGACGCTGGGAACGCTAGGCTCGGCCGTCGAGCCGGGCGAAGCCGATGGCGCACCGCTTGCCGCCAGTGCCAGCCTCTACGAGGGTCTCGGCGCGCTGCTCTGGTCCGGCCGCAAGGCTGCCCCGGTGATCGGCGACGACGGCGCGCCTCTCGGCCGCGTCAGCCTTTCCGGCATTACCGACAGGGCGGCGCAACCCAGATGATCCGCCCCGGCCTCCTCCTCAGGCTCGTCGTCTTCACGGCGCTGATCGCCTTCCTCGCGATGCCGGACCGCTTCGCCGGCCTGCTGGCGCCGCTGACCGACAATGGCGCGCCGGCCATCTACAATCAGGGCAGCCTCGTCAGCCTGACGCTGTCGCATCTCTTCACCGTCGCGCTGGCGACGTCGGCCGCCACCATCGTCGCCGTCGGCCTCGCCATCTTCGTCACCCGGCCGGCGGGGGCCGAGTTCCTCGCCCTGTCGCGCGCCGCCGTCAACATCGGCCAGACCTTTCCACCGGTCGCCGTGCTGGCCCTGTCGGTGCCGGCCATGGGGTTCGGCGAGGGGCCAACCCGGTTGGCCCTGTTCCTCTACGGCTTGCTGCCGATCTTCGAGAATAGTCTGGTCGGCCTGTCGACGCTGCCGCCCGCCGTGGTGGAGAGCGCGTCGGCGATGGGCATGACCGGCCGCCAGCGTCTCCTCAAGGTGGAACTGCCGCTCGCCATGCCGCTGATCATCGAGGGTATCCGGCTGTCGGCGGTCATCGGTCTCGCCACGGCGACCATCGGCTCGACGGTGGCCGCCAAGGGGCTCGGCGAGGTGATCGTCGCCGGCCTTCAGTCCAACAATCTCGCCTTCGTCGTCCAGGGCGGCGTGATCACCGGCATCCTGGCAGTGCTGATTTCCGACGGCTTTCAGATTTTGGCGCGCCGGACAAGCAAGCGACGGGGCGCCTCGCCTCAGGCGAGCCGGCCGGCGACGGACGGGCAACAGGCACCGGTATGAGCCGTCCGGAACGTCAGCGCCAGCCGCGGCCGCGCTCGCGATGATGGGCGACGGCCGCCAGCACGCGCTGTCGTGACAGATCCAATAGGCACCGCATTGCCGCCTCGGCGCGCTCGCCTTCGCGCGCCAGAATGGCCGATAGAACCGCCTCGTAAGGAGCAAGGTCGATCGGCGTGCCGCTGGCGTCCTTCTGCGTCATGCTGAACGACGCCTTGAGCGCGGTCTTGACGGCGCCGCCGATCGTCACGAACAGGCCGTTGTGCGTCGCCGCGATGATGGCAAGGTGGAACTCGCTTTCGGCGCCGGCGGCCAACGGCGCCTGATCGAGCATCGATACCATGTCGGCATAGCGTCGGCGGATGCGGTCGTGATCTTCCGTCGTGCCGGAGCGGGCGGCGAGGTAACAGGCGCGCGGCTCGAAGCACTGGCGCACCTCGTAAAGATCTTCGATGATCCGCTCGTCGAACTGGGCACTGAGGCGCCAGGACAGCACGTCCGGATCGAGAAGGTTCCAGTCGGCAAACGGCAGCACCCGCGTACCGACCTTGGGCGCCACCTCGATCAGCCGCTTGGCGGCGAGATTCTTCACCGCTTCGCGCACCGTCGAACGGCTGACCCCATATTCCTGGCAAAGCTCGGCCTCGATCGGCAGGGAGTCACCGGGGCCGAATTCGCCAGAGACGATACGGGTGCCGATGATTCGCGCGACCTGTGCACTCATGGTGCTGATGGTGGAATCTCTTTCGAACATATGTCTCTTTCCCAGAGCACCCATCGTCGAGGCCGCACCGGCCAGATCGAACAGTGGCTGCCCAGCCAATCCGATACGGAGCATTCGCCGGCCTCTGAGTTGCCTCAGTCCGACAAACACTCGAGCCATGAAGCGGGCCAGCCTCCGCTTGCAGCGGTAAGCCCGATCGAGACCTCAGCAGGGAATTGTCGCCCAGCTCGTCCGCCCTTCCCCCGGGAAGCACCGGCTAGCTGTACCTTTCTCGCCAAAAATGTCCAACGCGAGGATTGACAAGGCTCCTGCTCGCCGTACAATCTTATCATCATACCATAAGAAGAAAACTGGTTTTGTGGAGGAGAGTGCAGTGAGCAGCATCGAACTGGATTCGGTGTCCAAGCGGTTCGGCTCCGTCGAGGTGATCTCGGAGCTGTCGCTGACCGTCCACTCCGGCGAGTTCGTCGCCTTCCTCGGACCGTCTGGCTGCGGCAAATCGACGCTTCTGCGCATGATTGCCGGGCTGGAGACGGTCGACGGCGGTGAGATCCGCATCGGCGGCGAAAGGGTTGACAATCTCCCCCCCGGGGCACGCGGCGTCGCCATGGTGTTCCAGCACTATGCACTTTATCCGCACATGACCGTATTCGATAACCTGGCTTTTGGTCTCAAGAACATCGGCACGCCCACCGAGGAAATCGGCCGTCGCATCGAGGAAGCCGCCCGCATCCTGGAGATCAGCCACCTTCTGAAGCGCAAGCCCGGCCAGCTTTCCGGCGGTCAGCGCCAGCGCGTCGCCATCGGCCGCGCCCTGGTGAAAGACCCCAAGGCCTATCTGTTCGACGAGCCGCTTTCCAACCTCGACGCCGCCTTGCGCGTCCGCACCCGCGTCGAGCTGGCCCGTCTGCACCAGCAGACGCGTGCCACCACCATCTTCGTCACCCATGATCAGGTCGAGGCGATGACGCTGGCGAGCCGCATCGTGGTGATGAACGCCCGCAAGGTCGAACAGGTCGGCACGCCGATGGAAATCTATGGCCGCCCGGCCACTGAATTCGTCGCCCGTTTCGTCGGCTCGCCGGCCATGAACTTCCTGACCATCAACCTCAAGGATCGCGGCGGCTTCGCCTCCGCCGTGCTGGGCGACGGCTCGGTCATCGAGACCGACGTTCCCATCAACATCCTGCCGTCCGGCGAGTTGCGTGTTGGTCTCCGCGCCGAGGCGATCCGCGTCCGTGAAGACGGTGCGATCCCCGGCAAGGTGGAAGTGGTCGAGCGCCTCGGCGACCGTACGCATGCGCACATTCGCCTCGCAGACGGCAGCACGCTGGTGGCTGAGGACAAGGGCATCAGCCAGGTCCAGCCGGGCGACAGCGTCCGCCTCGCGGTGGAAGGCGCCACGGCGCACCTCTTCGATGCCGACGGCCTCGCCTATCACGCGCGCCAGTGACGGAGGGTGAGATGACGGACGTCACGCTTTCTCCCGGCAAGGCGGTTGCGGCGGTCAAGCGCCCGACCGGCGCCTCGATCGGCCCCCGCTGGTCCAATGCATTGTTCGTGGCACCCTACCTGGTGTTCTACGTCGTGCTCTTGGTCTACCCGCTGTTCAAGGGCATCTGGATGTCGATGCTCCAGTCCGACATGTTCGACAACACGTCGAAATATGCCGGCATGGCCAACTATCATCGGCTGTTCAACGATAAGATCTTCATCGGCACGGTCTGGAACACCGTCTGGTTCGTGGTGATGACGGTGCCGGTGTTCGTGGCGATCGGCCTTCTCTTGGCGCTCGCGCTCAACAGCAGCGACCGTACCGCGGCGGTGCTGCGCGCCATCTTCTTTGGCACCTCGGTGCTGTCGGTCACCATCGTCACCATCATCTGGAAGATGATGTACATGCCCGGCAACGGCGCAATCGCCAGCATATTCAAGCTTCTCGGCCTCGAGCCGGTCGCCTTCGTCACATCGTCCTCGCTGGCCCTGGTGGCGATCGCCATCTGTACCATCTGGTGGATCATCGGCCTGCCGATGATGCTGTTCCTCGCCGCCTTGCAGCAGATCCCCGGCGAACTCTATGAAGCCGCCGCCCTCGACAACGCCAGTCGCTGGCGCTCGTTCTGGTCGATCACCTTGCCGTCGATCCGCCGCACCATGCTGGTCGTCGTCATCTACGAGATCGTCGCCCAGTTCCAGCTGTTCGGTCAGGCCCAGTTGCTCACCCAGGGTGGCCCCAACAACGCCTCGCGCCCGATCGTTCTGTTCATCTACGAGCAGGGCTTCCGCTCCTGGAACCTCGGCTATGCCGCCGCCGCCTCGGAAATCCTGTTCCTGATCATGGCGGTTGCCGCCCTCGCCCAGTTCTTCGTGTCCCGCAAGCGCGTGGAGGAATAAGCCATGGCTGCCAGTGAACACATCGTCGGCCGCGGCATCGGCAACAAGCTGATCCTCTTCACGGTCGTCCTCGTCGCCGTCATCTGGATGTTGCCGATCGCCTGGACGCTCCTGCTATCGTTCAAGCCGAACTCGGAGCTGATGATCTCGACGGCCTCCGCCTTCCATCCGCCCTACACGCTCAAGAACTACGCCGACATCTTCCAGACATCGGGTGTGTTCCGCTGGCTGTGGAACAGCGCGGTGGTGTCGGTGGGCGTCACCGTCGGCATCCTGGTTCTGTCCTCGCTCGCCGGCTACGGCTTCGCCCGTGCCGAGTTCAAGGGCCGCGACATCATCTTCGTCCTGGTCTTGCTCGGTCTCGCCGTGCCGGAGCAGGCGGTGATCATTGCCCGCCACCAGATGTTCTCCGACCTGAAGATGCACAACACCTACCCGGCGATCATCCTGCCGGGCCTTTCAAGTGCCTTCGGCGTCTTCCTGATGACCCAGTATTTCAAGGCGATCCCCAAGGATATCGACGAGGCGGCGATGCTCGACAACGCCTCCCGCTTCAAGATCTTCTGGAAGGTGCTGCTGCCGCTGACCATCCCGGCCCAGGCGACGCTCGGCATCTTCTCCTTCCTCGGCGCCTGGAACGACTACCTGTGGCCGCTGATCTCGGCGACCAAGCCGGAGATGTTCACCATCACCGTCGGCATGGCCTCGACCCAGACCAACTTCGCCCAATCGGAAGGCCTCGGCTTCCTGATGGCGCAGGCGATCTTCGCAGGCCTGCCGGTGTTCGTCGTCTACCTGTTCTTCCAGAAATACATCGTCCGGGCCGTGGCCGGCGCGGCGATCAGCTGATCCCTCGGAGGAGGGGTTCAGCAAGACGGAATCCAGCGCATGACCGGCCGAGCGCGAAGGATTTTCAAAGAGATCGGCCGTATTGGAGGAGGTCCAATGAGAAAGCTAACAACTGCCCTGCTGGCGAGTCTGGTCGTGACCGCTGGCGCAAGCGCAGCGCTTGCGGCCGACAAGACCGAGATCTCCGTTGCGCGCTTCTTCGGCGCCTGCGAGGCCGACTATGGCACAGTCACCGACGTGACCAAGGCCAACGGCGAGTGCGGCATCATCACCGCGCTGATCAACAAGTTCAACGCCGACAGCAAGACCACCGTCGTCAAGCCGGAGATCGTCGAGTGGCCGGGCTATGACCAGCTCACCGCCCGCATCCGCTCCGGCGAGCCGCCGGTCATCTCCGTCATGCACGAAGCCGTCATTTCCGACTATTCGTCGCGCGGCCTGCTCGAACCCCTCGATGACGACTTCGCCAAGGCCGGCGTCGACGTCAATGACATGACCGATGCCGCCCGCCAGGGTGTCACCAAGGACGGCAAGATCTACGCCATGCCGTTCGACACCCACACCTGGCTGTGGCACATCAACATGAACCTCTTCAAGCAGGCCGGCCTCGTCGATAGCGCCGGCAAGCCGATCCTGCCGAAGAGCACCGACGAGCTGATGAAGCAGGCCCAGCAGTTCAAGGAGAAGACGGGCAAGCCCTACTTCATCTCGACGCTGGCCAACGAGACCGCCTTCTACACCCGCACCTTCGACACGCTGCTCTACCAGCAGAATGTCGACTTCTTCGCCGATCCGAACAAGGTGAACTTCTCCTCGCCGGAAGCCAAGAATGCCCTGCAGCTCCTGGCCGACATCTTCTCGAAGGACCTGACCACCAAGAACCAGGATTACGCGGCGTCCGTGTCCAGCTTCGCAGCTGGCGAAGGCGGCGTGTTCATCTGCGGCACCTGGCTGATCGACACCTACGACCAGGAAGCCAAGAAGAGCGGCGCGCTGGCCAACGGCTATGCCGTGACCGCCTTCCCGCAGATCTACCCCGGCAGCCCGCGTGTCTGGGCCGACGGTCATAGCTGGGTGCTTCTGAAGCAGGATCTCACCGACGCGCAGCGCGCCTCGGCAATCGAGTTCATGAAGTTCCTCTGGGACAATAACTACGAGTGGTCGCGCACCGGTCACCTGCCGATTCGCAAGTCGATCATCAACAGCGACCAGTTCAAGAACCTGCCGCACCGTGGCGACATCGCCTCGCTCGCCGTCAACGGCACCGCTCTGCCGTCGGCCGTCAAGCGTCAGTTCTCGATCCAGGAAATCGAGGGCGAAGAAGTCGGTTCGGCCATGCGCGGCGACAAGCCGGTCGATCAGGCCCTGACCGACGCCGAGTCCCGCATCAACGAGCTGCTCGCCAACGCGAAGTAAGCCACGACACTCTGCCCGGCCGGATCACTGCGACCGGCCGGGCAGGACACCCGCCGCAGTCGCCCGGCCGGCCTCCTCCCACCGGTTGGATACGGACGACGAGCGCCTTCCGTCCCTCAAGGGCCGGAAACCGCGCCAGGGTCTGCGGTGCCCTCTCCCCAGCCGGGGCACTGCAACCTTAAAGATCCTTCAAACCCGAAAGCTGAAAGCTCATGACGTCCGCTCGTCTTATCGTCGACGCCGATTTTGCCATTTCCGATCTCGACCGCCGGGTATTCGGCACCTTCGTCGAGCATATGGGGCGCTGCGTCTATACCGGCATTTTCGAACCGGGCCATCCCACCGCCGACGAGAACGGCTTCCGCCAGGACGTGGCCGACCTCACCAAGGAGCTCGGCGTCACCATCGTCCGCTATCCCGGCGGCAACTTCCTCTCGGGCTACAACTGGGAAGACGGCGTCGGCCCGAAGGAACAGCGCCCGCGCCGGCTCGACCTTGCCTGGTTCTCCACCGAGACCAACGCCTTCGGTACCAATGAATTCATGGACTGGTGCCGGCAGGTCGGCGTCGAGCCGATGTTCGGCGTCAACCTCGGCACCCGCGGCCTCGACGAGGCCCGCCGCTTCATCGAATATTGCAACCATCCCGGCGGCACCGAACTCTCCGAGCTCAGGAAGAGCCACGGCTACGAGAAGCCGCACGACATCAAGTTCTGGTGCCTCGGCAACGAGATGGACGGCCCCTGGCAGATCGGCGCCAAGACGGCAGCCGAATATGGCCGCGCCGCCCAGGAAACCGCCAAGGTGATGCGCTGGGTCGACCCGTCGATCGAACTGGCCGCCTGCGGTTCATCGAACCGCGACATGGCCACCTACGCCCGTTGGGAGTACGAGGTGCTCGACCACAGCTTCGACTACGTCGATTTCATCTCACTGCACACCTACTTCATGAACCCGCATGACTCGACCGAGGAATTCCTCGGCAACATCGAGCTCCTGGACTATTTCATCAAGGAAGTGGTGGCGATCGCCGACGCCGTGGCGGCCAACCGCCGCTCGCAGAAGCGTATCATGCTGTCGCTCGACGAGTGGAACGTCTGGTACAAGGCGCGCGGTCATGACGACCTCCGCAAGCCCGGCTGGCCCGAGCATCCGCCGCTGATCGAGGAAGTCTACAACACCGAGGACGCCCTGCTCATCGGTGGCGCGCTGATCACGCTGCTTAACAACGCCGACCGCGTGAAGTGCGCCTGCATTGCGCAGCTCGTCAACATCATCGGCCCGATCATGACCGAGCAGGGTGGCCCTGCCTGGCGCCAGACCATCTTCCACCCCTTCGCGCTGACGGCGAAATATGCCCGCGGCCGGGTGCTCCGGACACTCGCCACTTCCGGCAGCTTCGCCGGCAAGACGGCCGAGGAGATGCCCTACCTCATCTCCGCGGTCACCGAGGACGAGAGCACCGGCGAAGTGGTGATCTTCGCGCTCAACCGCAATCTCGCCGAACCGATGGACCTCAAGGTCGAGCTGCGCGGCTTCGGCGGCACGCGCGAAGTGACCGAGGCGTTGCAGGTCTATCACCCCAACATGAAGGCGGTGAACACCAAGGACGCCCCCAACACCGTGGCGCCGGCGCCGATCAAGTCGGTCGCCATCGAAAAGGACGCGCTGACCGCCAAGCTGATGCCCGGCAGTTGGAACGTCATCGTCACCAAGCCGAAGGGCTGAGGCAAAGCCACAGCAATTCCAGCAAAAGTAGGAACCGGTTTTGCGTCCGGAATTGCGTGAAAATAGATAAGGCGCGCGGCGACCGCTTCCCCGGTTGCCGCACCCTGCCGGCAGCGCTCCCGTCTGCTGGCCCGCAAGAACGCCGCGACTCCCCCAGTCGCGGCGTTCGTCGTTTTGGGCTTTGTCAGTCGAGGAAGTGAAAAATGACGAAGTGCTCGATCGGCTCGATCACCGCCGTAATATTCTTCGCCTTCTCCTTGTCGCGGAAACCGATGATCGTCTTGCCCAAGGTAGTCTTGGGCTCGTCGATCTGCTCCCATTTCTTGACGTTTTGAATCCAGGCCCTGAGGTCGCGCACCGTGGAGACGGGAACGAAATCCTCATCCATTCCCAGCATGGAACGCGCCCGGTTGTTGACCAGCAGGATCGACGCGTCTTCCAGCGCCTTATCCTCGCCGATCATCTTGGTGGCGGCGACCATGCCGATCGACGACTTGTCGAAAGCCGCCTGCAGGATCTCCAGCTTGTCATCGAGCGGCTCGGAATAGAGCAGCAGAAACTTGGTCGTCTGTTGCTCATCCGAAACGAGGGGCAGGACGACGCGCTCCCAGCGGACGTGACGGGCGGAAAAGTCGGTGCGGAACTGGATGTAGCGCGGCCGCATGTCGGCAAGGGCTGCGTTGTAAAGTCGCCGGAAGGACAGGCCCATATTGCCGACGATGGAAGACAAGAGGACGCCGCGGAACACCTTGCCATACTCGTGGACTGAGTTCGTCCCCTGATGGACATAGATGAAATCGTCGCCTTGCTGCAGGAGCAGCATGGCATCATCGAGACGAGCCTCCTCCTCGAAACCGTAAAGTTCCTTGAGAAGCGGCGCCGCGCCTGCCGATCGGGTTGCCTTGACCCAGTTCTCCAGGCGGCTGCGCAGGAAGAGAGACCGGCAGACGCTGAAGACTGCCGTCCCTTCCCAGGCCTGGACCTCCGAACCACCCAGCCGCGCCAAATCTGCCCTAACAGGCGGAGACGTTTCGACTCTGGGCGAAGATTGCCGACGATATAGTTCCGTATTGCGCATCTAGAACTCCTGTGAGCCTAGATATCTTTGCGGGTTTAAATATTCGTGAACCCCGGGTTGTAGGATCGTAAAAACAACCTATACGGCACAGCATCCCAATTTGGAAAAGATGCCGAATACAGCACGAACAACAGGCCACGAGGTGAGAATATTCAATGTTTTATCGGCAGGACCTGCTGCGAGATACGCCATTTGAAAAAAATGCCCCCGCAGACTGGTATTTGGCTAAGCAACTAGCAATTATACTTAAGAGATTTTGCGCTACAGATCGCTTTGCCGTACCTCCCGACAACGACTTGTTACTGCCCACATGGCCGGCAATTGCCTCCGCCTCGATTTGCGTCTCGCCAGAGTCGGCTATGAGAGCTCCCAAGTTCAGCCCAAGCGCGACATTGGCAGCCTGAGGGAACGGACCAGATGCGAACAGGACGGACGGAGGCCTGTGTAGGCCACCTTCGTCAGAGAGCAATAGATCATCCAATCCACCCTTGGGATACAGCCTTCTTAATGAAAGCTTAATTTCCCCGTTATTCCTAGTTATTTTTGACATTAAGAATACACACTACTTGGAAAAATCAGCGTTGGCCTATGTATACTTACGAATGTAGACTGCAATACGACCACAATCAGCGAGATAGTTCTTCTATTCGCACTTTTCATTTACCTCCTGTTTTTATTTTGCGCTTACAAGACGTTAGGAAAATGGCGCTCCATTTCTGGAGAAAGACATGCACACCATCCGCGGTCGGCTGATTACTATCGTCGGCGTTCTTTGCCTCAGCTTCATCCTGCTCGCCGTATACTCGGTCGTTCAGTTTCGCTCTACCCTCTATGGGGATACCGACCACCGTCTGCAGAACATGGTGGATAGCGCCTACAGCATCTTTGCCGGCTATCAGGAGCGCGTCACCAAAGGGGAAATCTCCGAGCAGGATGCCAAGGCCCAGGCGCTGGCCGCCATCAAGTCGATGCGTTACGACGAAACCGGCTATTTCTGGGTCCATGATCTGCATCCGACGATGATCATGCATCCCATGGTGCCGAAGCTGAACGGCCAGGATCTCACCACCTACAAGGGCAGCGACGGAACAGCCATCTTCATCGGCATGAACGCGGCCATAGCCGCCGCGGGCGGGGACGAAGCCACCTATAGCTACCAATGGTCAAAGCCCGGCGAAGAGCCGACCAAGCTGTTTCCGAAGCGCTCCTTCGTCAAACTCTTCAAGCCCTGGGGCTATGTGGTCGGCACGGGTCTTTACGTCGACGACCTCGACGCGCGCACCTCCCGGCTGACCGCCATTCTCGCAGCCATCTGCGTGGTTCTCCTGGCAGCATCGGCCGTTCTGGCCCTCCTCATCATGCGCTCCATCCTGAGGCCGCTGGCAGGCGCCGTTGAAGAGCTTCGCACCTTGGCTACCGGCAACACCGACATCTATCTCGATGAGTCTGGCGGCCTGAAAGAAATCGCCGCCATGCGGCACGCCGTTGCCTATTTCCGCGATGCCATCATCGAGCGCAAGAAGCTGAGCGAAGAGCAGGAAATCGAAAACCGCCGGCAGCGTGACCGGCAGCAGCGCATCGACTCGCTGGTCGACTCCTTCCGCGGCAACATCACTGGCTCGCTCGGCGCGGTGGTCACCACCGCCGGCGAGATGACCACGACGGCGAATACCCTCACCGGCATTGCCGATGCGACATCCAACCAGGCCACTGGCGCCGCATCGGCATCCGAGGAAGCCGCCGCCGCCGTCGACGCGGTTGCCTCGGCCACCGAGGAGCTGTCGGCCTCGGTCCAGGAGATTTCCCGTCAGGTGACCCAGACCAAGGACATCGTCCGCAACGCCACCAATGCGGCGACATCCACCAGCCAGAAGATCGACGGCCTGGTCACCTCGGTCGATCGGATCGGCACGGTGGTCCAGCTCATTTCCGACATCGCCGAACAGACCAACCTCCTGGCCCTGAACGCCACGATCGAGGCGGCGCGGGCCGGCGAGGCCGGCAAGGGCTTTGCGGTGGTGGCCTCCGAAGTCAAGTCGCTGGCCTCGCAGACGGCGAGCGCTACCGGCGAGATCTCCGAGCAGATCTCCAATGTGCAGTCGTCGACCGCCGAGGCGGTGGACGCCATCCGCCAGATCACCGAGATCATGAGGAACATCGACAACAGCACCTCGGCCATCGTGTCGGCGGTGCAGCAGCAGGGCCTCGCCACCCAGGAGATCTCTCACAACATCACTGAAACGGCGAATGGCGCCAAGGATGTGGTGCGGGCCATGACCGCCGTCTCCGGCCGCGTCGGCGAAACCCTCCACTGCGCCACCGACGTCCTCGACGCCTCCAAGCTGGTCACGGATCGGTCCACCGATCTGCGCAAGACCGTGGAGCGATTCCTGCAGGACGTTTCGGCGGCGTAAGGCCGCGGGCTTTAGGGCATAACGAAAGGGCCGCTACCTTGATCGGTGGCGGTCCTTTTTACGCCCATGGTCTTGGCTGATACCGGCGAGATCTTCGCATCGAAGAAATTGATCGCCGAAGGCCGATGGCTGGCCGCGATCGGCGAGCCGCCACGCCCTCGGCAGCCAATAGCTTCCTCAAAGCAATGTCGGTGTTGATGGAGTTCGCCCTGGAGGCCGGCCTGATCGATCATAACCCGGTCAGGGACGTGAAGAAGATCAGCTCCAAGTCAGACGGCTTCCACACCTGGACCGTCGCTGAGGTCGCTGCCTTCGAGGCACGTCACCCTGTTGGCACATGGCGCGACTTGCGATGGACCTATTCCTTTACACTGGCCTGAGACGCTCCGACGTGGTCCGGGTAGGTCCGCAGCAAATCGCCGACAACGTCCTGTCCATCCAGCCGGTCAAAACTCAGCGCAGCTCCGGCGACGTCGTCACAGTGCGCATTCTTCCTGCTCTGGCAGAGTCCATTGCGAAGACGACCACCGGCGACAAGACATTGTTGATCTCAGGCTGGGGCAAGCCATTCGCAGTGAAGGGCTTCGGCAACTGTTTCGGCGATCGCTGCGACGAGGCCGGAGTGCCTGGCTCGGCTCATGGCCTGCGCAAAGCAGCCGCCACCAGATGCGCAGAGAACGGTGCCACTGCGAACGAACTCATGGCCATGTTCGGCTGGACGACTTTGCAAGAGGCCGAGTGGTATACGCGAGCAGCGGAAAGAAGAAAGCTGGGACTGAGCGGCTCTGATCGGCTTAGCCAAATTCCGTAATGCGCAATGAGGCGCAACAGACTCTAGAAAAGGTTGTGCAACACCACTACTCACGCGTCACTTGACCAGTTAATTTTGGTGCGACATGGTCCCCTACAAAATCTGGCGGACTATTATGGGGGCGGGAATGACTGTCGAGCGCGGCGAGCCTCGGGATATAGCTCTGGCGAGGCTTCAACTGAACCTCTCCAATCCTCGTTTCGAGGACATGGATGGGCGCGATGAAGCCATGATCGCTCTACTCCAAAACGAGCAGATCGTTGAACTTGCGAGAGATATAGTCGCTCTCGGCGGTATAAACCCTCTAGAACGGTTGGCTGTCTTCCCGCTGGAAGGAACCGGGGATGGCGAGGATCAACAGTACACAACAGCCGAGGGGAATCGTAGGCTCTGCGCGCTACTGCTCATTGACGACCCCGAGGCAGTTCCCCCTGACATGCCTAACCGTGCCCGCTATGTGCGGACATTTACAGATCTTTCCCATAGGATCGCCCCCCTTTTGACAGTGCCATGTCAAGTATTTGTCGACATGAATGAGACACGACCTTGGCTTGAACGCCTACACAATGGCGCTCGTGACGGAACCGGGCGACGGCGCTGGACCCCAGAGCAGCAGGCAAGAAATACTAGCGATCTCACTAATAGGGCGGCAACTCAGCTTAGAGACCTAGGTGTTGAGTTAGGACTAGTTGACGCGCAGTCGCTATCAAGAACAACTACAACTCAACAACGTTTCATATCGAATTCACGCTTCCGTCAAGCGATGGGACTAGTCCGCCTCGATAATGGACGTCTTGAGAGGACTAGCTGCTGGAGCGATTTCGTCATTATGCTGCAACAATTCTTATCTGATGTTGCAAACGGCGTAGTGAATTCACGCTCACACAATGCGCGTGGAGATATCAACGAGTATGCACAACGCCTAGAGCAGTTGGAGGGACTAGAACGTCGAGGGGTTCCACAAGGTCCGCTTGAGCGGCGACCTAGTGAAGATGGCGACAATCACGTACAGGATACTGATGATAGCAGGCACGGTGCCGGGAGCAGGGACTCGAGCAACGACAACGCCTCCGGCGGCGGCGGAGCCCAAAGCGAGGCTGGAACGCCGAGCAGCGAGCCCCCTCCTAGTGAGGACCAAGGCAATCCCGACGACAATCCAGCGCCCAACCGCAACCCGCGCTCGCGCCGAAACTGTATTGGTATAGATGACGAGATACTCGCCTCTCTCCGTCGAGTTGGCGTTCCCAAACTGATCGATCTCTACATTTCATTCTCGTCGGTCCAGGCGCCACAGCATGCCCTCCTTTCAATGATCGGGTGCTGGTCCTTTTTTGAGACACTGACGCGCGCGCACGGACGCAACGATGGCGCCGAGTTTTCGGGATATATTAACAGCATTGTAGGGAGGCTCGGTGTCGATACACAACCAGCGCGCAACGCTCGAACTCTCATGCTGGCTTGGATTGCCAACGGTGGAAACGTGACAAAACATGATTGGCAGGCTGCTGCATATGACCACGGCCAACTATGCAACGCAGTTGATACGCTTAAGCCAATAATTGTCGCCATCGCCGACGACATTGCAGACCGACAGGGTTGATTAGAAGTGGCAAGGACCTGCTCACCACTGCGCTACCCCGGCGGAAAATCGAATCTTTTCCATCTCGTTCGCGCAATACTTCGAAAGAACGATATCGGACGAGGTCATTATGCGGAGCCTTTTGCAGGCGGCGCAGGCCTAGCCCTAATGCTACTCTATAGCGGCGAAGTTTGTGAAATACACATTAACGATCTCGACCCAGCCATTGCCGCCTTTTGGCGATCGGTTTTGACTAGAACCGAGGAACTGATCTCCCTCATACAGACCACAAAAGTAACAATTGAAGAGCGTTCGCGGCAGAGAGAGATTTATTTTAACGGCGAAGCTAAAGATGAATTAAGTATAGGATTTTCAGCTTTCTTCCTGAACAGAGTAAACAGAAGTGGTATCATAAGAACGGGAGGCGCTATTGGCGGCATATCTCAAAAAGGGAAATATCTTATCGATTGTAGGTATAATGCATCCGAACTCTCAGAGCGCATAAGGCGCATTGCAAAATATAGAAGCAGAATTCATTTCTCTTCTATGGACGCACGCGATTTCATAAAATCGATCGACGGCGAACTACCGAGAAGATCACTTATCTATGCGGATCCGCCATATTTTAAAAAGGGCTCTGAGCTCTATACGAGCTTCTTTAGGCAAAACGATCACGAAGAATTCCGCGACTCAATCTCATCAATTAATAGTAAGTGGATACTGACGTATGATAACGTCGACGAAATAAAAGAACTCTATTTGAGAAATAAACAGTTCCCATTTAGCGTTTACTATTCGGCCCAAACAAAACGATCTGGCGACGAGTTGCTTGTCGCGAGCGATACCCTGAAGGTAAGCGAGGCCGTTGACGCGTTCATGATGACCGCGGGAAGAAAGCCTCGTGAGCAGGACAAAGGCGACCGCGTCCCGCCAACGGGTGTATTTGTTTGATTTGGCAGCGGGTAAACCAGGAGCCAATCGCCACGGGCTTGCCAATAACGCAAACCCTTGTCGGCCTCGCATACGATTAAAACCTAGCGTAGCTGTGAAGTTCGCCACTGCCGCACAGCGACGAACTTGCCACCAAGTCGAGAAGAAAGGCCGCCTCCGAGACGATTGATCACGAGTCAGCCACGACGACTATGTTTGCCGCTAGACGTTTTCGGGCGCCATCAGCGCGGATGGTAGAACCGAGAGGATACCCACCCAAGTGTAGCAGCGCGAATTGCAACCACACTTCCGTTAATCCCTCACCTTTTTTTCCTGGTGAGGGAATTCGAGCGAAAAGCCCAAAGATATCAATGAGACATGGAAGAATTGGCACTCCCAACCGGAATCGAACCGGTGTTTTCGCCGTGAGAGGGCGACGTCCTGGACCGCTAGACGATGGGAGCGCGGTACGCCGTTGAAAGCGTGGGGCGGATATAGCGAAGGCCCTATGAGAGCGCAAGGGGGTATTTCATTTTCCGGCTCGGCTTTTGGGGCGCGCTGTCGGAAGCCGCAAGAGCCCCGATGGGAAACCTCCGCAGTCCGGTGAGTTGGCCATGTTGCGGCCGCCGTGCCGACGATCCGCCGACCGGATCGAAGCCTTCCTCGGAGAGCTGAACCGCGGCCTTTCCTCGCGTGAACCGCGGCTTTCGATCGGCTTATGACGCTCCGGTCAGCGCCGCTCTGGACATCCGCTCCGGAGGCGATCATAAAAGACGCCGTTCCGAGGGGTGTCTTCCATCCGGGAAGGCTGAGATGATCCGCGTGGCGGGTCGAACCCTTCGAACCTGATCCGGGTCATACCGGCGAAGGGACGGAACCTCATGGCCTCGCCGCATCCCATGCGGCTATCAGGCCGTGCTTCCCCCAACGCTTGTGGCCCATCCGCCCTTTTTCAGGGCACGGCGAACAATGGGACCTCGCGATGCGCTCGAAGACGATGCTTGCCACGGGTCTAGCCATGGGCCGAGGCGTCGCCATCCAGGCGCTGGTCTCCTTTGCCGCCGTGCTCATCCTCTGGCAGGCGGCGGCCACCGGCCTTGCCCTCCCCTCCTTTTTGCTACCGTCGCCGGCCGATGTGGTCGCCGCCTATGGCGCTTATGGCCCGCGCCTTCTGGCGGAAGCCGGCGTGACGCTGCTTGAGACTGCGCTCGGGCTTGCCGCCGGCATCGCCTTTGGCGTCGCAGCCGGCTTTGCTGTCTCCACCTCGTCGCTGGCCGGCCGGCTGCTGTCGCCGCTGCTGGTGGTCAGCCAGGCGTTGCCGGTGTTCGCGCTGGCGCCGCTCTTGGTACTGTGGTTCGGCTTCGGCCTTGCCTCCAAGGTGGTGATGACGACGCTAGTCATCTTCTTCCCCGTCGCGTCTGCCTTCGCCGATGGCCTCCGCCGCACGCCGCCGCATTTCCTCGACCTTGCCCGCCTCACCGGCGCCAGCCGCTTGCGCACGCTACGGCTGATCCGCGTGCCGGCCGCCCTGCCGGCGCTGGTCACCGGCATCCGCGTCGCCGCCGTCTACGCGCCGATCGGCGCGGTGATCGGCGAGTGGGTCGGCGCGTCGCGCGGTCTCGGCCTTTTGATGGTGCAGGCCAACGCCCGCATGCAGACGCCACTACTGTTCGCCGCTCTAGGCATGCTGGCCACGGCGACTCTTCTCCTCAAGATCGCCGTCGATCGGCTGACCCTCCGCCTCATTCCCTGGATCGAAAAAGACTGACCTCTCCGAAAGGACCTGACATGCGCCTTCTTCCTGCCCTTGCCGCCGCCCTCATACTCGCCGCGTCTCCAGCCGCCGCCGCCGACAAACTGTCCGTGCTGCTCGAATGGTTCGTCAATCCCGACCATGCACCGCTGGTGATCGCCAAGGAGAAGGGCATCTTTGCCGCCCATGGCCTGGACGTCGATCTGGTCGCCCCGGCCGATCCGTCGGCACCGCCGCGCCTCGTCGCCGCCGGGCAGGCCGACGTGGCGCTGCACTACCAGCCGAGCCTTGACCTCGATGTCGATGCCGGCCTGCCGCTCGTCCGCTTCGGCACGCTGATCGAGACGCCGCTCAACACGCTGATTGCCCTGAAGGATGGCCCGATCAAGTCGCTCGCTGACCTCAAGGGCCGCAAGATCGGCTATTCGGTGTCGGGCTTCGAGGATGCCATGCTCGGCCAATTCCTGAAGACCGCCGGCCTGACCGTCAAAGACGTCGATCTCGTCAATGTCAATTTCGCCCTGTCGGCATCACTGCTCGCCGGCCAGGTCGACGCCGTGGTCGGCGGCTATCGCAACTTCGAGCTCAACCAGATGAAGATCGAGGGCCATGAGGGCGTCGCCTTCTATCCCGAAGAGAACGGCATGCCGGCCTATGACGAGTTGATCTACGTGACGAACAAGAAACTCGTCGGCGACAAGCGCCTGCCGGAATTCCTCGCCGCCGTCGAAGAGGCCACCATCTACCTCACCAATCATCCGGACGACGCCTGGGCGCTGTTCATCAAGGCCTATCCCGACCTCAACGACGACCTCAACCGCCGCGCCTGGGCCGACACCCTGCCGCGCTTTGCCAAGCGCCCGGCGGCGCTCGATGCGGGGCGCTACCAGCGCTTCTCTCAGTTCATGAAGGACGCCGGCCTGATCAAGACGGTGAAGCCGGTCGAGGACTACGCGGTGGAGCTGCGTTAATCGACCGCAAAAAACAAACCGCCCGGAAGGTGACCCTCCGGGCGGATGCGTCAAAGAATGAAAGTGAAAGAGGCGGGCTTAGCACTCGCCGACGGCGTGGAGCTTGACGGGCTCCTTGCAACCGCAGTCTTCGCCGCGGCAGGCTTCCTCATCGGCGCCACCCGGCGGCTCGGCAGCCGTCTCTATGGCGAAGCGGATACCGGCGAGCACGTCATCAATGCGGGGCTGAGCCACCGGTACCGTCTGGACGAAGCCGGCATAGAGATGACCGTCGGGCTTGATGAAGAACATGCCCGGTTCGACGAACCAGCTTGGTTCCTTGACGCCGTCAAAGACCTTGCCGCGGCCCTCGCTGAGATAAAGGCCCCAGGCCTGCGCCTGATCGACCGTCAGGCCCCAGCAGACCGTCAACTCGTCAAGATGCCAGTCGCGCACCGTCTGCTCGGCCCGCAGTTGATCGTCGGCGGAAACGGCGAGCACACGGACGCCGAGCTTGCGAAACTCCTCGTAGCGCGCTTCATAGGCCTGAAGCTGCGCCTTGCAGAAGCCGCAATGCAGGCCACGATAGAACAGCACCAGCGTGAAGTGCTTCGGCTTCTGGTCGCACAGCCGCCAGCACGGACCACCAACGGTCTTCACCCGTAGCTGGGGAACCATTTGGTTCGGTATGAGGCGGGTCGACATGGACATCGGAACGCGGAACTCGCAGGGCTTGTCGCAAGACTTATACGACAGGAATGGCAGGGATCGCCACTCTTCTTGATGACCCCAATGTGCTTATTGTGCGTTCACAGGTTAAGAAGTCTCCCATCACGATTCGCGGAGCTAGCCGAAAGAGTCGTGAATAGGTGTTTTTATGTCGTTTCCGGAGGTCGAATAGAAGTTCGTCCGGCGCGACCAACAATAAATGGAACGCGGCGGATACCGAATCCACCACGCTCCGCAGACTGAAAGTTGCGCCCGTCAGCCGGTGAAACCGGGGATTGCCGCCCCCACCGAGCCCGCCACCAGCACCGCGTTGAGCGACAGCACCAGAACGGTGGCGCCAATGGCCAGGGCGTCGGTCAGGCGGCTGTTGGCATAGGCACCCATGATGTCGGTCCGGCGGGTCAGGAGCACCAGGGCGATCATCGGCACCGGCAGCGCCAGCGACAGCACCACCTGGCTGATGACCAGGGCATCGGTGGCATTGACGCCGGCGGCGACCACGGCGAAGGCCGGGATCATGGTGACGAGGCGGCGGACGAACACCGGGATCTCCATGCGGACGAAGCCCTGCATGATCATCTGGCCGGCCATGGTGCCCACCACCGACGAGGAGATGCCGGAGGCGATCAGCGACACCAGGAACACACCGGCGGCGGCAGCCCCCAGCAGCGGGGTCAGGGTGTGATAGGCGGTTTCGATCTCGGCGACGTCGCTATGGCCGGCATGGAAGGCCGAGGCGGCCATCATCACCATGGCGATGTTGACGAGACCGGCGACGGCCAGCGCCACCACCACTTCGATGTTGGAGAACTTCAGAACCTTGCGGCGTTCACCCTCATTGCGCACCCGTGCCCGGTTCTGGGTAAGGCCGGAATGAAGATAGACGGCGTGCGGCATGACGGTGGCGCCGATGATGCCGACGGCCAGCGTCAACGCGCCGGCATCCGGCAGAACCGGGGTGACGGCGCCGGCGGCGGCTGCCGCCCAGTCGACCGGAGCGATCAGCATCTCGATCAGGTAGCTGACACCGATGACGCCGACGAGGCTGCCGATGATCAGTTCCATCGGGCGATAGCCGCCACGGTCAAACATCAGCAGCCCATAGGTGATCAGCGCGGTGATGACCATGCCGGTCATCAGCGAGGTGCCGAACAAGAGCGACAGGCCGATCGCCCCGCCCAGGAACTCGGCGAGATCGGTGGCCATGGCGGCGATTTCGGAAATCACCCACATGCCGATCACCACCGGGAAGGGGAAGTGATCGCGGCTCATTTCGGCGAGGTTGCGGCCGGTGACGATGCCGAGCTTGGCCGACAGCGCCTGAAATAGCATGGCCACCAAGTTGGCCATCACCACCACCCAGATCAGCGCGTAGCCGTAGCCGGCGCCGGCGCCGATGTTGGTGGCGTAGTTGCCGGGGTCCATGTAGGCGATCGACGCGATCACCGCCGGGCCGACGAAGGCCAGCATCGCCCGTGGTCCCTTGAGCCGACCGGCCAGCGCTTCGGAGATGGCGAGCGACGTGCGCCCGGTCATTCCGGAGGGGGTAACGCTGAGAGCGGACTGGGAGACTACGGACATTTGGACCACCAGGAGGTTTCCTATGCTTGGAAATATAGCACAGGCTACATTTCCGTCAAGCCAGTTGCGAGTGACTTGCAATAAAATCTGCGCGACCGTATCCGGTTCCGGCTGAGGGATGACGCTTGGCTCCCTGAGTAAAGTTCGTGAGCCCCGGATCGGTTCCCTAGGGATGAGACTTGTGTGACGGTTGCAAATCTTAGCCGAGGCTGCATAATGTTCCGCCTCATCAATACGGTACGGCGGAGCGAGCCGGTGCCGCGCACAGGCCGCGAGGGACAAGACCATGTCGAGCGATGATCTGCCGCCCGAGCCTGACGACGGCATCCCACCGGAAGCGACCGACGCCGACCGCTTCACCAACGCCCGCGCCATCCGCTCGACCGCCCTCTTCGAGGACTATACCGAGCTGATCGCCGACCTGACCGAGGAGTTCGGCGAGGCGCGCATCACCGACATTGCCCGCCGGCTCGGCGTCACCCACCCCACCGCCAACAAGGCTGTGCTGCGCCTGAAGCGCGAGGGCCTCGTCATATCCCGGCCCTATCGCGGCGTGTTTCTCACCGAGGCCGGCGCCGCCATGGCCCGCGAGGTGAAGGCCCGCCACCGCCTGGTGGTCCGGTTGCTGATCGCCGTCGGCGTGCCGCCGGAAGCCGCCGAAATGGACGCCGAGGGCATCGAGCACTACGTCTCCGAGACGACGCTCAAGGCTTTCGAAGTCTATCTGGACGGCCGGCAATAGGCCGCCTGCCACAGTTCAGATCGTCATCTTGAGCGACCCATCGGTCGCAGCATCACACCATTGAGGGCACGCTCATGACCGGGCGGGACCAGAACCCTTATCTTCACGGCTCGCTCAGCCGGGTGTTCGCCCGCACCGCCGCGCCGATCGTGCTGTTCATGACGGTCAACGGCCTTTATGCCGTGGTCGACGCGCTGCTGCTCGGCCGCCTCGCCGGCCCGAAAGCACTGACCGCCGTGACGCTGATGTTCCCGGTGACGACGCTGATCGTGGCGCTGCAGACCATGGTCTCCTCCGGCATGGCGTCGCTGGTCGCCCGCCGGATCGGCGCCGGCGATATCCGGGCGGCCGAGGGCACCGTCACCGCCGCCAACCTCCTCGCCCTCACGGTGGCCGGCCTGCTGATCGCCGCCCTCGCCGTTGCCGGCGGACCGCTGGCCAAGGCCCTGTCCAACGGCGATGCCGAACTGGCCCGCATGGGCCTCACCTTCGTCTCGATCCTGGTGGTCTGTTCGCCGCTGAGCTTCCTGCTGTCGATCCAGGGCAACGCCCTGCGCTCGGAAGGCAGGGTTGGCGCCACGGCGGCGATCTCGGTGGCGATGACGGCCCTCAATATCGCCCTGAGTTCGCTGTTGATCGGATGGTTCGGCCTCGGCGTTGCCGGTTCGGCCATCGGCACGGCGCTGGCGCAAGCGGCGGCCATCGCCGCTATCGCCGTCTTCCGTCTCTCCGGCCGCGCGCGACTGTCGCTCTATGCCCGCGGCAGCGGGGCGATCCTCGCCAACTGGAAGAACATCGTCGTGCTCGGCGCGCCGGCGTCGCTCGGCCTGCTCGGCTTCAGCCTGTCGAGCGCCGTGATCATCGCCAACATCCAGGTGTGGTCGACTGTCGATCCGGCAGCCACCGTCGCCGCTTACGGTGTCATCACCCGCCTGATGACCTTCGCCTTCCTGCCGCTCCTGGGTGTCACCATGGCCGGCCAGTCGATCGTCGGCAATAACTTCGGTGCCGGCCTCCGGCAACGGGTGCGGACGACTCTGAAGATTGCTTTCGGCGCCGCCGTGATCTACGCGGCGATCTTCGAGGGCGTCTTCATCTTCCTGGCCCGGCCGCTTGGCGCCCTGTTCGTCAACGCGCCCCTGGTGGTGGCCGAGATCACCCGCGTCATGCCGCTGATTTCGCTGACCTATGTGCTGTCTGCGCCGTTGTTGATCCTGGCCGGCTATTACCAGGCGCTCGGCATGGCCGGCAGCGCGGCGATCCTCAATCTCGCTCGCACCTATCTCATCGGCCTGCCGCTGCTCGCCCTGCTGCCGATGGCGGCCGGCGAGATCGGCATCTGGATCGCCTACCCCATCGGCGATGTCGTCATGCTCGCCGTGGTGGCCGGCCTACTCGCCTGGAATGTCCGCCGCCATCACCTCGCCTGGGGCATCTTCCACGGCCAAGCCGACCGGCCCGAACAGATCCGATAGGCCGAACGGCCTTGCCGGGCGCATTGACAACCATGCCGCGAGGGCATAATCACCCGCCCGGTCCCTGGCGCCGGCCGCCCGCATGCTCTCCGAGCATTGGTGAAGCCAGTTTCCTTGTCTCATCCATTTTCGCACTCCGATGTGCGGCAATGCGGGCCCCTCGTCTCGTTTCCAAGCCTCCGCTGGCCGGCTTCTGGCAAGCCCGATCAAGCGGACGCCTACCACAAAGCGGTAGAGCAACAGCCCAATTCCCTTCTGGGCTCCGCTCCGGAGTGCGCTGAGAGGCGAGGTCATGTCTGAACAAGAACAAGCGCATAATCCTTATCTTCACGGCTCGCTGACGCGAGTGTTCGTGCGTACCGCCGCACCCATCGTGCTGTTCATGACGGTGAGCGGGCTCTATACGGTGGTCGACGCGCTGCTGCTCGGCCGGATTGCCGGACCGAAGGCACTCACCGCCGTGACGCTGATGTTCCCGGTGATGATGCTGATCGTCGCCTTGCAGAGCATGGTGTCCTCCGGCATGGCGTCCATCGTCGCCCGGGAGATCGGCGCCGGCGACATCCGCGCCGCCGAAGGCAGCGTCAACGCCGCCAACCTCCTGGCCCTCATCGTCTGCAGCGTTCTGATTCTCGTACTGCTGTTCGTCGGCGGGCCGATGACACAGGCGCTGTCGGATGGCGATCCGGAAATCGCTCATATGGGCCTCGTCTTCACCACCATCATGGTGGTGTTCTCGCCCTTCAGCTTCTTCCTGTCGATCCAGGGCGACGCGCTGCGCTCGGAGGGCAAGGTCGGCATGATGGCGTTGGTCGCCATATCGGTGACGCTGCTCAATATCGTCTTCAACTACATCCTGATCGGCCCATTCGGCCTCGGCGTCGCCGGTTCGGCCACCGGCACCGTGCTGGCCCAGGTGGTGGCGATCGCCGCCGTATTCTACCTGCGTCTCTCCGGCCGGACGCGGCTGCCGCTCTATGCACGCGGCACCGGCTCGCTGATTGCCAACTGGAAGGAGATGCTCGCCCTCGGCGCACCGCCGTCGCTGGGTCTCCTAGGCATCAGCCTGTCGAGCGCCATGGTGATCACCGATATCCAGATCTGGTCGACCACCGCCCCAGCCACCACCGTTGCCGCCTACGGCGTCATCAACCGCATCATGACCTTTGCCTTCTTGCCGCTGCTCGGCGTCACCATGGCCTGCCAGTCGATCGCCGGCAATAACTTCGGCGCCGGCCTGCACGATCGTGTCAGGACGACGCTGAAGGTCGCCTTCGGCATCGCCGTGGTCTACGCGGTTCTCTTCGAAGCGATGTTCATGTTTCTCGCTCGGCCGGTCGGCTCGCTGTTCGTTGCCGATCTTCAGGTGATCGGCGAGGTGGCGCGCATCATGCCGGTGACCAACGTCACCTATGTGCTGTCGGCACCGCTGATGATCCTCGGCGGCTACTATCAGGCGCTCGGCATGGCCGGCAGTGCGGCCATCCTCAACCTCGTTCGCACCTACGTCATCGGCCTGCCGCTCCTTGCCCTGTTGCCGATGGCGGCCGGCGAGTTCGGCATCTGGATCGCCTATCCGGTCGGCGACGTAGTGATGCTCGGCATAGTCGCCACCCTGCTCCTTTGGAACGCCCGCCGCCATCATCTCGCCTGGGGCATCTTCCACGGCAGGATCGGCCAGGTCGAACTGGCCTGATCGGTGGTCTGAACGGCAAAGGGGCCGCCGCGTAACCCGCGACGGCCCCTTTTCTCTTTCACCTCGTCGCAACCCTCATTCGAGGTTCTTGACGATCGTCTCCACCATCTTCTTGGCGTCGGCGAACAGCATCATCGTGTTGTCGCGGAAGAACAGCTCATTCTCGACGCCGGCATAGCCCGAGCCCATGCCGCGCTTGACGAACAGCACCGTGCCGGCCTTCTCGACGTCGAGGATCGGCATGCCGTAGATCGGCGACGACTTGTCGGTCTTGGCGGCGGGGTTGGTGACGTCGTTGGCGCCAATGACGAAAGCGACGTCGGCGGTGGCGAACTCCGAGTTGATGTCCTCGAGTTCGAACACCTCGTCATAGGGCACCGACGCCTCGGCGAGCAGCACGTTCATATGGCCGGGCATGCGACCGGCCACCGGGTGAATGGCATATTTCACCTCGACGCCTTCCGCCTTCAGCTTGTCGGCCATTTCGCGCAGCGCGTGCTGCGCCTGGGCGACCGCCATGCCGTAGCCGGGGACGATGATCACCTTGGAGGCGCTCTTCATGATGAAGGCGGCATCCTCGGCCGAGCCCTGCTTGACCGGTCGCTGTTCCACCGCGCCACCGGCCGCCGCCGTCTCGCCACCGAAGCCACCGAGAATGACGGAGATGAACGAGCGGTTCATGCCCTTGCACATGATGTAGCTGAGGATGGCGCCCGACGAGCCGACCAGCGCGCCGGTGATGATCAGTGCCGTGTTGCCCAGCGTGAAGCCGATACCGGCCGCCGCCCAGCCAGAGTAGCTGTTCAGCATCGAGACGACGACCGGCATGTCGGCGCCGCCGATCGGTACGATGATCAGGCCGCCGAAAGCCAGCGACACCAGCACGATCAGCCAGAACACGAAGTGGCTTTCCGTGTTGACCAGGAGCACGATCAACACCACCAGCAGCACCGCCAGGCCGGCGTTCACGAAGTGGCGGAACGGCAGGATGATCGGCTTGCCGCTCATCCTGCCGTCAAGTTTCAGGAAGGCGATCACCGAGCCGGTGAAGGTGATGGCGCCGATGGCGACACCGAGGCTCATCTCGACCAGGGCCTGCCCGTGGATTGCGCCGGGCACGCCGATGCCGAAGGCTTCCGGCGCGTAGAGCGCAGCCGCTGCCACCAGCACGGCGGCGAGACCGACCAGCGAGTGGAAGGCGGCGACCAGCTGCGGCATGGCTGTCATCGGGATCTTGCGGGCGATATAGGCGCCGACGCCACCACCGATGGCGAGACCGACGACGATCAGCGCATAGGCCCCGAACGACGGCTTGATCGAGGCGAGCGTCGTGACGATGGCGATCGCCATGCCGAGCATGCCCAGGAGGTTGCCGCGCCGGGCCGTCACCGGGCTGGAGAGCCCCCGGAGCGCCAGGATGAACAAGGCGCCCGAGATGAGATAGAGGACGGCGGAAAGATTGGCTGTCATGTCCGTGTCCTCAGTGCTTTTTCTTGTACATGGCGAGCATGCGGCTGGTGACCAGGAAGCCACCGAAGATGTTCACCGAGGCGAGAACCACGGCAAGGAAGCCGAAGCCGCGCGCCACGCCGGTGCCGGGCGCCAAGAGCTCGACGCCGACGGCCAGAAGGGCGCCGACGATGATCACCGAGGAGATGGCGTTGGTCACCGCCATCAGCGGCGTGTGCAAAGCCGGCGTCACCGACCACACCACGAAGTAGCCGACGAAGATCGCCAGCACGAAGATCGATAGACGGAACACGAAGGGATCGATCACCCCGCCCGACAGGGCGTGGGCGGCGGCGCCGGCCGCGTCGGCGGCGGCACCAGCCTGGCCGGACGCAACGGCGTCGGCGGCGGCATTGGCAGCGGCTTCGGCGGCGCGGGCCGCCTCGGCGGCGACGCGCGCAGCGAGCCGCGCCTGTTCAAGGGCCTGGTCGGCCGTGAGCGTAGAGGACATCGGATGGTTCTCCGCGTCAGTTCAGGAAAGCGGGATGGATGACGGCGCCCTCGCGCGTCAGCGCGGTCGCCTTGACGAGTTCGTCGTCCCAGTTGACGGCGAGAACCTTCTCCTTCTTGTCGATCAACGTTTCGACGAAGGCGTAGAGGTTCTTGGCGTAGAGCTGGGAGGCGGTGGCGGCGATGCGGCCGGGCACGTTCTTGTGGCCGACAATGCGGATACCTTCCGGTGTCGTCACGACCTCGCCGAGTCGGGCACCCTCGACGTTGCCACCACGCTCGACGGCGAGGTCGACCAGCACCGAACCCGGCTTCATCGATTTCACCATGTCGGCGGAGACGAGGCGCGGCGCCGGCCGGCCGGGGATCAGCGCCGTGGTAATGACGATGTCCTGCTTCTTGATGTGCTCGGCAACCAGCGCCGCCTGCTTGGCTTGGTATTCGGCCGACATCGGCTTGGCATAGCCCGCCGCCGTTTCGGCTTGCTTGAACTCTTCGTCCTCGACGGCAACGAACTTGGCACCAAGACTTTCCACCTGTTCCTTGGCGGCGGGGCGCACGTCGGTCGCCGTCACCACGGCGCCGAGGCGGCGGGCGGTGGCGATCGCCTGCAGACCGGCAACGCCGGCGCCCATCACGAACACGCGCGCCGCCGGCACCGTGCCGGCCGCCGTCATCATCATCGGAAAGGCGCGGCCATACTCGGAAGCGGCGTCGATCACCGCCTGATAGCCGGCAAGGTTGGCCTGGCTCGACAGCACGTCCATCACCTGCGCACGGGTGATGCGCGGCATGAACTCCATGGCAAAAGCGGTCACCCCGGTATCGGCCATGGCCTTGATGGCGTCATTGTCGCCGTAAGGGTCCATCATGGCAATGGCGAGCGCCCCCTTCTTGAGATGCGACAGAACCTCCTGCGACGGGCGCCGCACCGTCAGCACGATGTCGGCGTCACGCGCCGCATCGGCAGCCGTCTCAGTCAACACCGCACCGATCATCGAGTAATCGAAGTCCAGGATGAGCGACCGCAATCCCGCCCCGGCCTCGACCAGTACCGTGGCACCGAGACCGATAAAGCGTTTGGCCGTATCGGGCGTCATGGCGACACGCCCCTCTTCGGGATCGGGTTCTTTTAACACCGCAATCTTCATTGAGCTTCTCCAGGGTGTCTCGCATGTGCCGGCATCGGGGAGAGCCGCCCCTGGCGCTCCCTTTCCCCGCCTTCCCTCCCCGGAATGCGAGCCGAGGCCAGCCGGACCTCCGGGAAAATTCCTAGAGCCTTTTGCTTGCGTAATGCAACGTAACCTTCAAGCGGCGCAAAGCGACGCCGGGCCGTCTATTGAGGCATATTCGCCGATAGGTATTTGGCCCAAAAGGAAAAACCCGCCGGCTGACCGGCGGGTTCACACTTTTGCGCGCAAATACTTATCAACGATGGGCGGTCTCTTCACCCCTGCCGGGCGATCTCCGCGTCGAGCACTTCCAGTTCGCCGATCATCCGCTCGATCACCGAAAGCCCCATCTGCCAGAAGGCCGGATCGCTGGCGTCGAGGCCGAAGGGCTTGAGCAGTTCCGTGTGGTGCTTGGTGCCGCCCGCCTCCAGCATGGCGAAATACTTGTCCTGGAAGCCGCTCTCGGCGCCTTCGAACACGGCGTAGAGCGAGTTCACCAGGCAGTCGCCGAAGGCATAGGCGTAGACATAGAACGGCGAGTGAATGAAGTGCGGGATATAGGCCCAGAAGGTCTCATAGCCCGGCCCGAAGGTGATGGCCGGCCCAAGGCTCTCACCCTGCACCGATAGCCAAGCCTCGTTGATGCGGTCGGACGTCAGCTCCCCCTCGCGGCGGGCGGCATGCACCTTGCGCTCGAAGGAATAGAAGGCGATCTGCCGCACCACCGTGTTGAGCATGTCCTCGATCTTGGAGGCGAGCAGCGTCCGCTTCTCGGCCGGCGTCGCGGCGTTGCGCAGCAGCGACTGGAAGGTCAGCATCTCACCGAACACCGAGGCGGTCTCGGCGAGCGTCAGCGGCGTCGGCGCCATCAGCGCCCCTTGCCGGCCGGCCAGCACCTGATGCACGCCGTGGCCGAGCTCGTGGGCCAGCGTCATCACGTCGCGCGTGCGGCCGAGATAGTTGAGCAGCACGTAAGGATGGGCCGACGGCACCGTCGGATGGGCGAAGGCGCCGGGCGACTTGCCCGGCCGCACCGGCGCATCGATCCAGCGCTCGTCGAAGAAGCGGCGGGCGATATCCGCCATCTTCGGCGAGAAACGGCCGTAGGCGTCGAGCACCGTCGCCTTGGCTTCCGTCCAGGGCACCTGCCGGGTCACGGCGCCGGGCAGCGGCGCGTTGCGATCCCAATAGGGCATGGTCTCGCCACCCATCCAGCGCGACTTGAGCTGGTAATAGCGATGGCTGAGGCGCGGATAGGCGGCCCGCACCGCCTCGACCAAGGCATCGACCACCTCGCGCTCGACGCGGTTGGCAAGATGACGGGAGTCGGCGATATCCTTGAAACCGCGCCAGCGGTCGGAGATTTCCTTGTCCTTGGCGAGCGTGTTGGTGATACGGGCGAAGATGCCGATGTTGTCGCCGAACACCTTGCCAAGCGCCTCGGCCGCCGCCTTTCGCTTGGCCGGGTCCGCTTCCTGAAGGAGATGCAGCGTCGGCTCGATGGCGAGCTCCTCGCCATCGACGGGGAAGCGAAGGCCGGCGATGGTTTCGTCGAACAGACGATTCCAAGCCGAATAGGCGGTGATCGACTTCTCGTGGAACAACTCCTCCACCCGATCCTCGAGCTGATAGGGCTTGTCGAGGCGGATGTCGGTGAGCCATGGGCGATAATGGGCGAGCGCCGGATCGGCAAAGCCGGCCTCGATCAAGCTGTCGTCGATCCGATTGATTTCCAGCGTGAAGAACAGCAGCCCCGAGGAGATGGCGGTGATCTTCTCCTGCATGTCGCCGTAGAACTTCATGCGCTGGGGATCGGTGGTGTCGCCCGAATAGAGCAAGCCGGCATAGGACCCCAGCCGACCGAGCAGATCATCGAGCTTCTCATAGTCGGCAATCAGCGCGGCAAAGGCCGACGCGCCGCCCGGTCCCCTCAGGATCACCTCAAGCTTGCCTTTGGCGCGGTCGGCCAGACTGATGGCCGCATCGCCAGCCACCTGGATATCGCGCTCGATGGACGGATCGTCTGGTGACGCATAGAGCGCCGAAAGATCCCACTCCGGCAGAACTTCGGCAGCAGCACCGACATCGGCGGGATGGAAGGCGGGACGGGGCAGACGGTAACGGCTCATCGAACGGCAACTCCAAATACGGCGCAAGGCACCATGCGCAAGACTACGTGCTCCGGCCATCGACGATCAACGGGAAATGTCGGTGAAAAAGGCGTGATCGATGGCCCGAGCCTAACCTTCTCTTAACCCTTCGGTCGGCACAGTGCCCCGAATTGGCACAGACGCGGAAGGACGAACTAACGCATGGCCGCTCGTATCCTGATCGTCGATGACGATCCGATCCAGCGCCGCCTCCTTGAGGAGGCCGTCAAGCGCTTCGGCCACCAGGCGGTCACCGCCGACGGCGGCGAGGCCGGTCTCGCGACGCTGGCCGCCGCGCGCGGCGATTTCCAGCTGATGATCCTCGACCTCGTCATGCCCGACCTCGACGGCATGGCGGTGCTCGAACGCCTTGCCAAGGCCGGCGAGACCATACCGGTGATCGTTCAGACCTCGCGGGGCTCCATCGACACGGTGGTCGGCGCCATGCGGGCCGGCGCCTTCGACTTCATCGTCAAGCCGGTCAATCACGAACGGCTGGCCGTCTCCATCCAGAATGCTCTGAAGGTCACCGCCCTCGAAGGCGAGATCCGCCGCAGCAGGCGATCGGCGCCGGCCAGCCTCGGTTTTCGCGACATTATTACCAAAAGCCCGGAAATGGCCCGCGTGCTTCGCCTTGGCGAGCGTGCCGCCACCTCCGGCATTCCCATCCTGATTGAGGGCGAGAGCGGCGTCGGCAAGGAATTGGTGGCCCGCGCCATTCAGAACGCCTCCGATCGCCGGACCAAGCCTTTCGTCACCGTCAACTGCGGCGCCATCCCCGAGAACCTCGTTCAGAGCACGCTGTTCGGCCATGAGAAGGGCGCCTTCACCGGCGCCGTCGACCGCCATACCGGCAAGTTCCAGGAGGCGCACACCGGCACATTATTCCTCGACGAAGTCGGCGAGCTTCCGCTCGAGGTGCAGGTGCAGCTCCTGCGCGCCATCCAGGAGGGCGAGATCGAACCGGTCGGCGCCCGCCGATCGCAGAAGGTCGACTTCCGCCTGATCTCGGCCACCAACCGGCGCCTCTTGGACATGGTGAAGGAAGGCCGCTTCCGCGAAGACCTCTACTACCGCCTCAACGTCTACCCGATCTTCGTGCCGCCGCTTCGCGATCGCCGCGAGGACATCCCGCTGCTCGTCGAGCATTTCGTCTCCCGCTTTGCCGCCGAAGAGGGCAAGCGCCGCATCACCGGCATCCGGCCGGATGCCGTTGCCATGCTCAGCGCCTTCAACTGGCCGGGCAATATCCGCCAGTTGGAGAACGCAGTGTTTCGCGCCGTCATCCTCTGCGACGGCGGCGACCTCACGGTCGACGAGTTCCCCCAGATCGCCGCCCAGACCGGCCATGTCTCGGCCATCCGCCGCGTCGAGGGCGCCGACGCGCCGCCGCCGGCCGATCCGGTGATCATCGAAACCGCCCTGCCCCCGGTGGCATCCGAGGACGGTCTGATCGGCGTCGCCGTCAACTCAGGACCGAGCAACGATCCGGCGCCCTTCGGCTTCCTGCGGTCGCTGGCCGACGACGGCCATGTACGGCCTCTTGTCGCCATCGAGGAGGAGATGATCCGCCTCGCCATCGACCACTACGGCGGCCGCATGGCCGAGGTGGCGCGCCGGCTCGGCATCGGCCGTTCGACGCTCTATCGCAAACTCAAGGAATACGGCCTCGCCGAGGGCGACGACGATGACGCGGGTGTGGCCGCTGAGTAACAAGACGCCGTTAATCGACTTTTGGCGGAGTGTCGACCTTGTCGACGCCTCGCCGAAACGCCAAACAGACCTTTATGCATCTCTTGGCAGGCTCGCATGCCCGCAGGAATGGCCGTGGTGAATGTTATGACCTCCTCCCTGTCTAAACTTCTTCTTTCCACCGCCGTGATCGGCTTCAGCCTTTCCGCCATACCCGCCTTTGCCGAGGCCGGCTTCGACCCGCTTGGAGCCAAGGCCACCGACACGGCGACGCCGGGCGCTGTCGAGACCAAGGCCCTGCCGCCGGCCGCGGGTGCGACAGCCACGCCCACCGGAACCACGGCGCCGGCCGCCGCTGCCTCGGCGCCCACGGTCGCACCCGCCGCGCCGGCAACGGCGACCGCTGCCCCTGCCGTTGCTCCCACCGCGCCGGCAACCGAAACCGCTGCGCCCACCGTAGCGCCGACCACGCCGGCAGTTGAGACCGCCGCCCCCGCTGTGGCGCCTGCCGCCGCCGACCCGGCGCTTGCCACGACCTCTCCCAGCATGCCGATCGATCAGGCGATCGTCGCCGAGATCGGCAAGGTGGTCGCCTCGGCAACGGGCGATGCCCGCCGCCGGGCCGACGCCGTTGCCAAGGTCTACGCCGCCCGCGCCAACCAGCCGCTCTGGGTGGAGGGCGATCATTATTCCGACAAGGCCAAGGCGGTGATCGCCCGTCTGGCCGATGCCGTGACCGACGGTCTCAACCCGATCGATTACGCTCTGCCCCAGAGCGACCTTTCGGCGCCCACCACGGAACTCGTCGCCAACGCCGACCTTCGCGTCTCCATGGCGGTGGCGACCTTTGCCGAACAGGCCTCCGGCGGCCGCGTCGCGCCGCTGTCCATCTCCAAGGATATCACCCGCACGCCTGAGCGCATCCCGGCCGACAAGGCGCTGGCCAAGGTGGCCGACGCCGGCGATGCCGCCGCCGCGCTCGACAGCTTCAATCCGCCGACCGAGGGCTTCCGCCGCCTGAAGGCTATGCTGGCCGAGGTGCGAGCCGCCAAGGAGAACACCACCGGAACGGTCTCCACCGAGCCGGTCGCCCTGGCGAAGTCGCTGAAGCCCGGCATGAGCGATGAAGGCGTGCCGACGCTGCGCACCCGGCTTGGTCTCGCCGCCCCCGAGGCCGGCGTCGATCCGGCGCTTTACGACGAGACGCTGGTCACCGCCGTCGAGGCCTTCCAGAAGGCGAACGGCCTTTCCGCCGATGGCGTCGTCGGCAGCCGCACGGTGGCCGTCCTCAATGGCGCCCATCGCGACGTCGAGGGCGAAATCATCGCCAACATGGAAATGTGGCGCTGGATGCCGCGCGACCTCAGCCAGAACTACGTCTTCGTCAACATCCCCGAGTTCAAGGTCCGCGTCTTCCGCAACGGGCAGAAGGTTCACGAGGCGCGCGTGGTGGTTGGCAAGACCACCAACCAAACGCCGTTGTTTTCCGGCGAGATGCAATATCTGGTGGTCAATCCTTATTGGAACGTCCCGGAATCGATCAAGGTCAAGGAGATGCTGCCGGAGATCCAGGCGGATCCGGCTGGTTATTTCTCCCGCCACGGCTACGAAGCGACCTGGGACGGTCAGGTCATCGACCCGACCCGCATTATCTGGGACGAAAACGCCGTGAAGGCGGTCGGTATCCGTCAGGTGCCGGGTGAGGCCAATGCTCTCGGCCACATCAAGTTCATGTTCCCCAATCAGCACGCCGTCTACCTGCACGACACGCCGCTGAGGAGCTTGTTCAACCGCGACGTCCGCGCCTTCAGCCACGGCTGCGTGCGCGTCGACGATCCGATGGCCTTCGCCGACGCCGTTCTGCAGGGCGACCCTGAGTGGACGGTGCCCAAGTTGCAGGCCATGTTCGGCGGCGACGAGAAGCGCGTGGACATCGCCACCCACCTCAAAGTGCATCTCGCCTACTTCACCGCCTTCGTCGACGACGGCGGCAAGTTGCAGATCCGCGACGACATTTATGGCCATATTCAGGCCATCAAGAAGGCGCTGGGCATGTCGCAGGTCTGATCTGCAGCCAAGCGATTTTCCCCAGCCAGATACCTGCTTTGCCATTGGCGAAGCAGGTCTTTTGGCGTTCTTGCCATGCCATAAACTACCCACTTGGCCTTTTGACCGGTGACGGGTATTGTACGGCCCGTGAAATCCAGGGGAAGTTTCCGACCATCAGTTTCCGACCATCGGAGCCTTAAGCCGGCCTTCATTGGCTTACGGTAAACCGTTGCTTAATTCTCTCCGCCAATAATCAAAGTTGGCTGGTGACGAGAGCAAGCGGACAAAGACGCGTGAAAACCCGGACAACGAACACATCATCTGGAAGAGGAATCGCTTCAATGAAAGCAGCCAAGGCTTTCGGGGCATCGGCGATCTCCTCCCGTTTCGCCCTTGCCGCCGGTCGCACGGCGCTCGGCGCTTTCGTAGGGACAGCCGCGGCGCTGGCGATCTTCGCCTCGGCAGCCAAGGCGGCTGATACCCGCACCCTCGACCTCTACAACATGCACACCAAGGAACGGCTGACCATCACCTTCAAGAAGGATGGTCGCTACGTTCCCTCGGCGTTGTCCGAACTCAACCGCTTCCTGCGCGACTGGCGTCGCAACGAGGCGACGCGCATGGATCCGCGCCTGTTCGACACGGTGTGGGAGCTCTACCAGAAATCCGGATCGCGTCAGCCGATCCAAGTGGTCTGCGGTTATCGGTCGCTCGCCACCAACAACCTCCTCAGGTCTCGTTCGTCGGCCGTCGCCAAGCACAGCCAGCATACGCTCGGCAAGGCGATGGACATGAACATTCCCGACGTGTCCGTCGACAAGCTGCGCATGATCGGTGTGCAGATGCAGAACGGCGGCGTCGGCTGGTATCCGTCTGCCAACAGCCCCTTCGTGCATATCGACGTCGGTTCGGTGCGCGCCTGGCCCCGCCTTACCCGTACGCAGCTCGTCGGCCTGTTCCCTGACGGCAAGACTGCCCACATCCCGACCGATGGCAAGCCGCTGCCCGGCTACCAGCAGGCGCTCGCCGAGCTGCAGCGTGAGAAGGGAGCCAGCTCGGTTGCCATGGCATCGGCCGATTCGTCTTCCCGCAGTTCCGGCAAGGGTCTGTTGGCCATGCTGTTCTCCAATGACGAGGAAGACAGCCGCGAAGAGATCAGCTCGGCCGGCGGCGATGACGATGCGCCCGCCGCCGCTGCCCCGAAGCTGGCTCCGGTGGTCATGCCAAAGCCAACCCCACCGATTGCCACGCAGGCTGCACCCACCGCGCCGGTGCTGACCGCCGCCTTCACGCCACCGCCGCCCGCCGCTGCGCCCGAACGCCGGGTGACCAGCCTCGCCGAGGCAACGCTGCCAGCCGGGCTCGAACCGGCCGCCGTGCCGCAGCTGACCGGCGCCGATCGGCTGGCGATGGACAATGTGCCGCTGCCACAGGCCAAGCCCTCCGAGATCGCCGGCGATCCGGTGGAGGTGGCCATGGTGGATGCACCGATGATGCTGCCGCCGGTCAAGCCGCCGGCACCCGTCGAGGTGCCGTTGCCGGTGGCCGCCAGCCGTCAGGACGACGCCATCGCCGCCCAGCTCGCGCTGGCCGAAGTCGCTCAGGATCAGGCGCCGCAGCCCGCCACCGCCCTGTCCTTCGCCCCGCCCGCCGAGGCGCCGCTGCCGCCGGCCGCAACCGCTCGCCAGCCCGTGCAAACGGCTGCCCTCTCGCCGGCGCCGCGCAAGCCGGCACCACCGGCATCCGTCGCCAATCTCGCCAAGCCGTTGATCGACGGCGGCAAGAGCGACATGTTTGGCAACGTCGAGCTGCCGGAGATCGCCTCCGAGGATGGTCCTCTGCTGCTCGACGGCAGTCAGTCGGTTTATTGGGGCCGCTTCCGGACGCTGACCCATCCGGACCAGCTACACCTCGCCACGATGTTCGAGGCGCCGGCTCAGGTGGTCAACACCACTTTCAGCGCCCAGCCTTACGGTGCGCTGGTGTCGACCCGCTTTGCCGGCTCGGTGGCGGCGCCCGCACAGATCCTCGACTTCACGCGCCGCCAGTTAGCCATGCGCTGAGGTTGCCGCTTTCAATGAGAAACGCCGGTCTTTCGAGGCCGGCGTTTTGCTTTGCAAGAATGAGACGCCGATCTGTCCAGCCCAGGCATCACCCGATGACAGTCGCCTGGCCGTCGAAAACACGCAGCACGGTGAGCCGTCCTGTCGCATAAGCGCCGGTGTCGATGCCGATACGCCCCGGCGCGAAGACCGGTTCGTTGGCCGGTGTGTGGCCATGCACCACCGTCAGCCCCAACCCATTCGTCTGACTGACAAAGGGTTCGCGGATCCACATCAGGTCACCGTCGTCCTGCGCCTCGAGCGGCACGCCGGGACGAATGCCGGCATGGACGAATAGCACGTCGCCGAAACGCACCGCCACCGGCAGGTCCCGCAGGAAGTTGACATGCGTCTCCGGCACAGTTGCCCGCGTGATCTCGCCGAGCCCGCCCGTACCGCTACGATGCCGCGACAGACGCGTGAGATCGATACCGTAGGATTCCAGAGTCTGCTCGCCGCCGAACTCCAGCCATCCCATGTTGCCGTGGGGATCGTCGAGGAAGGCGAGGAAGGTTTCGTCATGGTTGCCGCAGATCGACCGACGTTCGAAGCCGGGCGGCGGCGCACTGATCAGGTGATCGAGCACATCGGCCGATTGAGGTCCTCTGTCGACAAGATCGCCAAGGCAAAGAATGATCCGGCGCTGGGCAGGAACGTTAGCGGCGTCGGCGATAATCCGCCGCTCGGCTGCCCTCAGTTCGGCGAGACAACCATGCACATCGCCAATGGCATAGACGACCGTTCCCATGGGATCAATCTCGATGCGCTCACGGCGGCCGGCAGGCGGTGCCGGTTGGGACTTAGCGCCGAGACCGAAGAGCGATCGAACCGCGGTGAGCAACAGGAGACTCCAAACTGGCTAGCAAGCCGGCAGGCCACCGGCGAAGATCTGTCTATTATGGGGCTGGCAATACGACTTGTGTTTACGTATTTATCCGATCTAAGCTTGGAAACGTCCAGTGGTTTCTCCTGGCAGGCCTCGAATTTTACAGAGACGGTTAAGGCAGACCAGGGTAGATAGAATAAAAACGGCGACCATGCCGAACGGTTCCGTGCTGGGACATTTGCCCGCTGGACGTTTCATGTCGGCGGGCATTTGATTTGGGGAAGTTGTTGATGCTGTCGTTGAAGCTGTCCGCGCCGTTCATTGGCCTGTTCTCCGTCGGATTGCTTGGCCTCGGCCTTTACGGAATGGGCCTGGAGTCCGCCCCCTTCCTCAGCACGGCCGGCTCCACCGCCGAACGGCTGCAGTCGGTCGCCACCGATCCGGACGTGCCATTCCTCTCCAGCAAGCGGGCACTCGGCGTTTATGAACTCGACTGCCGCAGGCTTGCCTTCGACCAGACGGCCGACCCGATCCCCTTCGAGGACCGACCGCGCCTGAACGAAGGCTGCTATGAGCGCGCCAAGTCCTTAGTCGAGGCGGCGCCGGGCAACGCCATCCTGTGGCTGTCGCTTGCCAGGTTCGCGGCAACCGATGCCAATCGACGCGACATCACGTTCCGGGCCCTTGAACTCAGCCGCGCCTACGGCCCCTGGCAATATGCGCTCGCCAGCGACAGGGTGCAGTTGATCAGCCTGCTCCCGGACGCTCCGCCGGCGATCAAGGCGATCGCCGATGCCGACTTCGAAACGTTGGCCGCCAGCTATCGCGGGCTCCAGCAATTGGCCACCATCTACCTTTCCAACCCAGATAAGCGCGACCGAATCACAGCGGCGGTCGAAAAGCGGCCGGCAAACGAGCAGCGCGGGTTCTTGGGTCTTGTTAAGCGCAACATGCAGTGACGAGCTGAAGCGTCGAACGCCAACATTTTATGCTCGCCTCGCTTACCCGACCGCAGCGCCTGAAACAACCGACCAACCGTTATGACAAAACACCCGCCGATCGGCCCGAACAGCCCAGATCGACGGGTGTTTCAGTAAGCCGGCCCTTTAACGGACGGAACGCCGCACATCGGCTAGCACAGCCGGCAGCAGCGTGCCGACCTGAGAGCTGGACATGCCGGGGCGGATGCGCCGGTCGTAGAGCATCGACACGACAGCCCGATCGAAGGGCATGAAGCGATCATGGCGCGAGCGATCGTTGAACACCGAGGCATAGAGCGCGTTATTGTCGTTCATCGGGCCGAGACCCTGCAGGATTTCTTCCACCATGCAGCGATGGAACAGACTGTCGCCCTCGTCGGACACGATCACCGCCGTGGAATGGACGATACCGAGCGAGCTCGGATAGACGCGCACTAGGCACTGTCCCGGCGCGGCGCCATGTGTTCCTTCGAGCACGTCCGACTGCACAACGCCGATATAATCGGCACGGTCGACGACATACACGGTGAAATTGGGATTTTCGCCTGGCCGAGCCATGCGAATGTCGAGCCCTTTAACGAGGCGCGGCAGGCGGGAGACGAATCCGGCGATATCGCGCTGGCGGTCCTTGTCCGCGACATTGACGACGCGGAGGCGCACGGGGCCTTCGAACTTCTTGACGGCGCTGCCCGCCGACGCACTGCCGTATTCGACACCGAACACGGTTTTCCGGAAGCCATCCATCAATTCGTCGTCGGAAAAGCCGACGATGCCTTCAGCCCGCACCGGACTGACGCAAAAATGACTGGCCGCAGCCAGCCCCACCACGAGCAGCATCAGCCCGAATACTGTCCTGAAAGCCACCATGACCACCTCGCCGCAGGGGATGGAAACGCCTCGAACTCAGGGGAAGAATTAACCAGAGCTTACCTCACGTCAATTCATCTGATCACGGATGCGTGACGCAATTGTGATCATTGACAGCCAACAATTAGGCACAACATCCTCCGACACTCGCCCAACGGATTGCTCCGATGCCGGCCGGCAGCTTGGCAATCGCGTCCCTTTCGTGCAAAACGAAAGGCGAACAGCCGGTGCCCTGCACCGATTCGACTTCGTGGCCTCACGACCACTTCTGCCTTCGTGAGGCGGGGCAAATATCGGAGTCGAACCACTAGACCGCCGGAGACGATCGAACCCCATGACTGAAGAGAGCCGCCTCGTCACGGGCGAGAAGCGCGCCGAGGATTTCGAGCAGTCGATCCGGCCGAGTGCGCTTTCCGAATTCGTCGGCCAGGCATCGGCGCGCGCCAATCTCCAGGTGTTCATCGAGGCTGCCAAGGCGCGCAAGGAGGCCCTCGATCACGTGCTGTTCGTCGGCCCGCCCGGCCTCGGCAAGACCACATTGGCGCAGATCGTTTCGCGGGAACTCGGTGTCAACTTCCGCGCCACCTCCGGTCCGGTGATTGCCAAGGCCGGCGATCTCGCCGCCCTTCTCACCAATCTCGAAGAGCGCGACGTCCTGTTCATCGACGAGATCCACCGCATGAGCCCGGCGGTGGAAGAAATCCTCTATCCGGCGATGGAGGATTATCAGCTCGACCTGATCATCGGCGAAGGACCGGCCGCGCGTTCAGTCCGGATCGATCTCGCCAAGTTCACGCTGGTCGGCGCCACTACCCGTCTCGGCCTGTTGACGACGCCGCTCCGCGACCGTTTCGGCATTCCCATCCGTCTCGAGTTCTACACCACCGAGGAGTTGGAGCTGATCGTCCGGCGCGGTGCACGCATTTTCGGCATCGGCATTTCCGATGATGGCGCCAACGAAATCGCCAAGCGCTCGCGCGGCACGCCGCGCATCGCCGGCCGCCTGCTGCGCCGTGTCCGCGACTTTGCCATCGTCGCCGGCGCCGAGACGATCACCGCCGAGATCGCCGACCGGGCCCTGCTTCGGCTCGACGTCGACCCTATCGGCCTCGATGCGCTCGATCTTCGCTACCTCAACACCATCGCCTTGAGTTTCAACGGCGGCCCCGTCGGCATCGAGACCATCGCGGCGGCTATCGCCGAGCCGCGCGACGCCATTGAGGACATCGTCGAGCCCTATCTGATCCAGAAAGGCTTCGTGCAGCGCACGCCGCGCGGCCGCCTGTTGACGCCCCACGCCTTCCGCCACATGGGCTTCGCCGTGCCTAAATCCGCCGAGGAAGCCCAGTTCACGCTGTTTTCCAGCGGCGAGGAGGAGTGACATGACCCGCGCGCTCGTCATCATTGATGTGCAGGCCAACCTGTTCGACACGCCGCGCGCTTACCGGATCGACGAAGTAGCCGCCCTGCTCGGCCGCAAGGCCGCCGAGGCGCGCGCCGCCGGCGTACCGGTGATCTTCATTCAGCATGAAGAGCTCGGCTCAGAGTGGGAACGCGGCACGCCCGGCTGGGAGTTTCATTCGTCGCTGGCGCCCAAGCCTGGCGACACCGTGGTCGCCAAATCCTTCTGCGACGGCTTCCGGGACACCGAACTTGCCGCCACGCTTCACCGGCTCGGCGTCGACGGCATCGTGGTCGGCGGCTACGCCACCGATTTCTGCGTCGACACCACCGTCCGCGCCGCCGCCTCGCGCGGCATTGCCACCACCGTCATCGCCGATGGACACACGACATCGGAGCGGCCGCATCTGCCGGCCGCCGACGTGGTGCGCCATCATACGTGGGTGTGGTCGCGATTCGACGCGCCGGTTTCGGTCGCTCCCGCCGAGGAAATCGCATTTTGACCGTCCACCGCCTTGCCGTCCGCGTTTATTTTGAAGACACCGACGCCGGCGGCATTCTCTACCACGGCAGCCACATGCGCTTCTTCGAGCGCGGACGCACCGAATTCCTCCGCGATCTCGGCATCAGCCAGAGCCTAACCGCCGACCGTACGGATCCAAACGCACTGCTGTTCGTCGTCCGACGGTTTGCCATCGAATACAAGAGGGCCAGTTTTCTCGACGACCTTCTGACGGTGGAAACCGAAATCGGCGCCATTTCCGGCCCGCGCTTTACGGTTGCCCAGCGCCTTCTGCGCGGTGACGATCTCATCGCCGAGGCCGAAGTCGAGGTGGTGGCGACCGGTGGCAACGGCCGGCCGCGCCGCCTGCCGCCGGCCATGGCTGCCCTCATTGAGAGCGCGCGTTGAAAGCCGCATTCTGGTAAACCTTCCTTAACCATACCATAGGATGACAGGAACGGGACCCCGGCGCCGTCGGCGGCGGAACCCGTCCCGGCGGCAGAGGGGCGAAATACCCCAGTTTTCCTGACCGTCAAGTCCCGTTTTCGCCAAATTTGGGCGGCATGTGGAAAGCCTAGGCATCAACGCATGCCGCCACAGCCTACCCCGGCCGACGCGACTTGGCGCCAAGAGATCGCCGCCCCATCCTGAGGACAACGGAACACACCATGAATGCGGTCGAACTGACCCAGAACGCGCTCGCAGCACCGGCCGCCGAGGTGTCCGTCTGGGCATTGTTCTGGCAGGCGAGTTTCATCGTCAAAGCGGTAATGCTCGGCCTGTTGGCCTCGTCGGTCTGGTGCTGGGCTATCATCGTCGACAAGATCATTGCCTATAACCGTGCTCGCCGTTCGATGGACCACTTCGAGAAGGTGTTCTGGTCCGGCCAGTCGCTCGAAGAACTCTATCGTTCGCTGACGTCCCGTTCCAACGAGGGGCTCGCCGCCATCTTCGTTGCCGCCATGCGGGAATGGAAGCGCAGCCACGAAGCTGGCCGCGTCTCCTTCCAGGGCATCACCGATCGTATCGGCAAGGTGATCGACGTCACCATTTCCCGCGAGATGGAGCGTCTTGAGGCACGTCTGATCTTCCTGGCCACCGTCGGCTCAGCCGGCCCGTTCATCGGCCTGTTCGGCACCGTCTGGGGCATCATGAGTTCGTTCCAGGCCATCGCCTCGTCCAAGAACACCAGCCTCGTCGTGGTGGCGCCGGCCATCTCCGAGGCGCTGCTCGCCACCGCCATGGGCCTTGCCGCCGCCATTCCGGCGGTGCTCGCCTACAACAAACTCTCCGCCGATGCTGCCAAGCTCGGCTCCCGCATGGATGGCTTCGCCGACGAATTCGCCGCCATTCTGTCCCGTCAGATCGACGATAGGAGCTGACCGATGGGCATGGGCGTTCCAGGAGGTGGATCCTCAGGAGGCAGTCGTCGCCGCAGGCGCCGTCATGCCAGTGGCGTGATGAGCGAAATCAATGTGACGCCGATGGTCGACGTCATGCTGGTGCTGCTCATCATCTTCATGGTGGCCGCGCCCCTGATGACCGTCGGCGTGCCGATCGATCTGCCGGAGACCGCCGCCAAGCCGATGGAAGGCCAGACCGACCCGATCAACATCTCGGTCGACGCCGCCGGCAAGGTATTCATCCAGGACAGCGAGATTTCCTACGACGAGTTGGTTCCCAAGTTGATGGCGGTCGCCAAGAACGGTGTTGAGGAACGCATCTACGTCCGCGGCGACAAAGCCGCCGACTACGGCATGGTGATGCGTGTCATGTCACGCATTTCCGCTGCCGGCTTCAAGAAAATCGGTCTGATCACCCAAGAGGAAACGGGGACGGCTGCGGCGCCGTCCAACTGATACATGCGCATAGGTCTTACGACATCCGTCATCGGTCACGTCCTGCTGTTCGTCTGGGGATTCGCATCCTTTTCAGGCGCGAAGCCGTTTGACGTGACGCCGATCGACGCCTTGCCGGTCGACCTCGTGCCGATCTCCGACGTGTCGAAGATCGCCGAAGGCACCAAGACCGCGCCAAAATCCGACAATGCCTCGCAGGCCAAGGTGAAGCCGCCGATACCGAGGCCCGACTCGCAGCGGGCCGGCGCCGCCAAGAACGATCAATCAGCGCCGATCACCGAGAAGGCCACCGATACGGCTGCGGCCAAAACGGCCGACGCGCCACCGCCACCGCCCAAGGCCGCGCCACCCAAGCCGGTCGAAACGCCGCCGCCGCCCGCCGAAAAGCCGGCCGAGCAGAAGGTAGCGACGGCCGAGGACGCCCCCAAGGCTGACACCGGCGAAATTGCCGAAAAGATCAAGGAAGCTGAAAAGCCGGTGCCGACGCCGCCCAAGCCGCCGCCGGTAAAGCCGAAGCCGCCGGCCCCGACACCGACAGAGGACACGGCCGACCAGCCGGACAAGACGGACGCCAAACCGGTCAAGGAAAAGCCAAAGCAGACGCAGAAGGATTCCAAGAGCAAGGATTTCGACCCCAACGAGATGGCGGCGCTGCTCAACAAGGTCGATCCGTCCGGCGGTGGCGGCAAGGAATCCGACAAGGAAGCCTCGCTGGGCTCGGAGAACCGGACAGGTCCGGTGGCCGAGATGAGCCAGAGCGAGCTCGATGCACTGACCGCCGCCGTGACGGCCTGCTTCAATCCGCCGGTTGGCGCCGAAGGCGTCGATCAAATGGTCGTGCCGCTGCGCGTGACCTTCACCATCGATGGCGACCTTGCCGCGCCGCCCGAGATCAAAGCAGTTCCTGCCGGCCCGGCCGGTCAGGCGGTCGCCGAGGCGGCCGTGCGCGCCGTCCAGCGCTGCGCGCCCTACCCGTTCCTGCCAAAGGACAAGTTCGACAACTGGCAGGTCGTGAACATGAATTTCACCCCGCCATCGTCCTACTGACGCGGCGAGCCAATTAAATCGACCCGGGCCGCACCATTCGATCGGAGCACGTCCGGAACATCCGTTTGGGAGCACCTCAGGATGCGAAAACTGGTCCGAACTCTGTTTGCCGCGTTGGCAGCCGTTGCCTTCGTCACCGCAGCGGCGCCGTCCAACGCTGAAATCACCATCAACATCAACGGCGGCAACGTTCAACCGCTGCCGATCGCCATCCCGAATTTCGTAGGTGGGGCTGACACGGCCGCCGTCGGCCAGCAGATGGCCGGTGTCATCGCCGCCGACCTGCAGCGCTCTGGCCTGTTCCAGGTCCTCAATCAGGCCTCCTACGTCGACCGCATCACCGACCCCAACGCTGTGCCCAACTTCCAGAACTGGCGGGCGATCAACGCCCAGGCCCTGGTGTCGGGCGGCATCGTCCGTGCCGCCGATGGCCGCCTACAGGCCGACTTCCGCCTGTGGGACGTGTTCGGCGGCGCCCAGCTGGCTGGTCAGCAGTATTTCACGACGCCGGAAAACTGGCGCCGCATCGCCCACATCATCGCCGACGCCATCTATGAGCGGCTGACCGGCGAGAAGGGCTATTTCGACACCCGCATCGTCTTCGTCGACGAAAGCGGCCCCAAGGGCAACCGCGTCAAGCGCCTCGCGCTGATGGATCAGGATGGCGCCAACGTCCGCTATCTCACCAATGGCAAGGACCTCGTCCTGACGCCGCGCTTCTCGCCGACCTCCCAGGTGGTCACCTACATGTCCTTCGGCACTGCCGAGCCGCGCGTCTATCTGCTGAATATCGAAAGCGGCCAGCGCACCCTCGTCGGCAACTTCCCGAACATGACCTTCTCGCCGCGCTTCTCGCCGGACGGCAATTCGGTGATCATGAGCCTCGAGCAGGACGGCAACGCCAACATCTACGCGATGCCGATCGGCGGCGCCCCGGCGCGGCTGACCAACACGGCGGCGATCGACACTTCGCCCTCCTATTCGCCTGACGGTTCGCGCATCGTCTTCGAGAGCGACCGTGGCGGCAACCAGCAGCTCTACGTCATGAGTGCCGGCGGTGGTGGCGCCACGCGCATTTCCTTCGGCAACGGCCGCTACAGCACGCCGGTCTGGAGCCCGCGTGGCGACCTGATCGCCTTCACCCGCCAGTCCGGCAGTGGCTTTGCCATCGGCGTGATGAAGCCGGACGGCTCGGGCGAGCGCATTCTCACCGAGGGCTTCCATAACGAAGGCCCGACCTGGGCGCCCAACGGCCGCGTCATCATGTTCTTCCGTGATTCGGGTGGCCCGAACGGCGGCCCGCAGCTCTTCTCGGTCGACCTGACCGGTCGCAACGAGCAGAAGGTTCCGACCCCGAACTTCGCCTCCGACCCTGCCTGGTCGCCGCTGCTCAAGTAACGAATTCGGCGCGCCGGACGCCCGTCCGGCGCGCGTTTACCATCAAAAGGCCGGGATCCCGAGATTTAGTGCTTTATTAACCACGTCTTTGAACGTGCGCTTAACCAAAGCCGTTTACCAAGACTCTCGAAACATCCGGTCAGAACGTATTCGAGGATTACCGGTATCATGACGACAGCCACCAGAATATTTAGCCGCCGCGCAGCGCTTGCCCTCGGCCTTGCCCTTCTCGCCGCCGCTTGCGCCAAGAGCCCAAGCGAGCTCGACAACCAGCTCGGCGCTGGAGCCGGCGGTGCCGGCGCCGCGACGCCCGGCAGCGCCCAGGACTTCGTGGTCAACGTCGGCGACCGCGTGTTCTTCGACACCGATTCGACCTCGCTCAACACCGAGGCCCAGACCGTTCTCGGCCGGCAGGCCCAGTGGCTGGCGCTCTATCCGCGCTACACGGTCACCGTCGAGGGCCACGCCGACGAGCGCGGCACCCGCGAATACAATCTCGCCCTCGGCGCCCGTCGTGCCAAGGCCGCCCAGGACTTCCTGGTTGCCCGTGGCGTGACTGCCAACCGCATCAAGACCATTTCCTACGGCAAGGAGCGCCCGGTCGCCCTCTGCGACCAGGACAGCTGCTGGGCGCAGAATCGCCGCGCCGTCACCGTGCTGAACACGGGCGGCTAATCTAGAGCCGCCACCGCCGCCTCACCCCAGGCACGATCATTCCCGGAATCCCCTATGGGACTCCGGGATTTTCGTATCGCGGCCGCAATAACGCCGAAGTCCGGCGCTTAGTTACGCGGGAGTGGCCGACACCACGATCCCAATCTCCGGAAGTCCGACCGCCGCCGTCCGAGGGGTTGCGCCGTGAACGGCAACATGGTCCTGTCTTCGATGAAGGCGCCATCCGGCTGGCGGACCACCGGCCGCACGGGAAGGCGCCGCTAGATTGCCTGGGATATTCGCGCTGATGACCAGCCGCCTTTTTCGTCCACCGAGCCGCTTCCGTTTCGCCGCGCTGGCTGCCGCCGCGCTTGGTGCCGCCTTGCTGACCACCGCGCCCGCCTCGGCGGGCCTGTTTGGTTCCGACCCGACGCCGCCGGCCAATATTCCCGTCCAGCAGGACGCAGCGCAGCAAGCGGTTCGCCTGGACAACATGGAACAGCAGGTGCGCCAGCTCAACGGTCGCATCGACGAGCTGACGCATCAGATCGATCAGCTGCAGAACCTGTTGAAGCGCGCCCAGGAGGACACCGAATTCCGCCTTCAACAGCTCGAAGGCGGCGGTAAGAGCCAGAAGCGCTCCGAAGCCACCTCGCCGGCAACGCCACCGGCCGCCAGTACGACCACCACCGCCAACACGGCGCTTCTGAACAGCGGCGCCCCGATGGATTCGGTTGGCGAAGGCGGCACGGTGCCGGCCGGCTTTGCCATCGATGCGCCCGGCGCGGTGGCCACCGCCCAGCCCGCCGCCGATGGTTCGCTGGGCGCACCGCCCGCTCCGCTCGGCACGCTTCCCAGCACCGTCGCCTCCGACACCGGAGTACCCTCGGCGAGTGCCGTCGGCGGTCCGCTCGATCTGTCAGCAATCGCCCGCGGCGAACTGGCCCCGAACAACCCAGCCATCGCCACCTCCGGCGGCCTTGCCGCCGCCGCGAGCCAGGATCTCGCGGTGGGCAGCGGCTCGCTTGGAGCGGGTACACTGGCCCCGCCGCCTACCGGCGTGCCGGCTACACCCCAGCAACAGATGGCCTCGGTGGCGCCGACCGCCGTCGATCCGGGTGCCGATTACGACCGCGCCTATTCCTCCATCGTCGGCGGAGACTACGCGGCGGCGGAGACCGGCTTCAAGAAATTCCTCGCCGATTTCCCGGGCGACCCGCGTGCCGCCGATGCGCAATACTGGCTTGGGGAGAGCTATTACTCGCGCCACCAGTATCGCGACGCCGCCACCTCCTATCTCGCCACCTACAAGAATCATCCGACCAGCCAGAAGGCGCCGGACAGTCTGTTCAAGCTCGGCCTGTCGCTTGAGGGCCTCGGTGAGACCACTGCCGCTTGCGCCACCTATGGCGAACTGACCAAGAAGTTCCCCAAGGCACAGTCCGGTCTCGTCTCGCGCGTCACCACCCGAAAGCAGAAACTCGGCTGCAGCTGACATGAATGACCGTCCCACCTCGCCCGATCTCCTGATGGCGAAGTTGCGCGACCGTCTGTTTGCTCCGCTCGCCGGCCTTTGCCGCGTCGGCGTCGCCGTTTCCGGCGGCCCGGATTCGACCGCCCTGCTCATTCTGTTCGATCTTTGGAGGCGCGAGAGCCCGGCCGCGCCCGTCCTTCATGTCTTGACCGTCGATCATGGCCTCAGGCCGGAAGCCGCTCGCGAGGCCGATGCCGTCGTCAGCCTCGCCGCCCGCCTCGGTCATCCGGCCGAAAAGCTCGTCTGGCACCACGATGGTCCGCCACCGACCAGCGACATTCAGGCCGAAGCTCGGACTGCCCGCTATCGCCTGCTCGTCGAGGCCGCCCATCGGCACCGGCTCGACGCCGTCCTGCTCGCCCACACGCTCGACGATCAAGCCGAAACGCTGCTGATGCATCTGGCACGCGGATCCGGCGTCACCGGTCTCGCCGGTATGCCGGCCGAACGAACGATTGACGGCGTCCGCTTCCTGCGTCCGCTTCTCGGTACGGCCAAGGCCGACCTGATCGCCGTCCTCGAAGAAGCCGGCGTCCCCTATATCACCGACCCCTCCAATGCGTCGGATCGCTACACGCGCGTTCGCATCCGCAAGGCCCTGCCGACATTCGCCGCCCTCGGTCTCACCGCCGATCGCCTGGCCGGCACCGCCCAACGCATGGCCCGCGCCGAAGCAGCGCTACGATCAGCAACCGACGATCTCCGCCGCCGCGCGGCCATCGATCATGGCGGTGTCTGGTCGGTCGACAGGGCGGCGCTCGCCGCCGCGCCCGACGAAATCGGCCTCCGCCTGATTATTCAGCTGATCCGAGCCATCCGTCCGTCGGACTATCCACCACGCGCCGATGCCCCGGAGGGGTGGCACGCCGCCTTCCGTGCCGATGCCGCGCCCCGGCGCGCCACCATGGCCGGCGTCGTGCTGCATCTGCGCCACGACAGCCTCTGGCTCTATGCCGAGGCCGGACGCGTCGGCTTCCCGGAGCTCGTCGTCGAAACCGACGGCGACCATGTGTGGGACAACCGGTTCACGGTCACGATCACCTGCAGCGAAGGCCACCACCTGATGATCGGCCCGAGCGGCCCAGGAACGCGAAGCGGTGACATGCCCGCGGCCGCCATGGCGAGCCTTCCCACCGTCACCGCCGCCGACGGCGGCGACCTGCCAGCCCGATTGGCGGTCACAATTCGTCCGATCGACCGGCAATTGTCTCTCGAAAGCGAGGATTGCCGGCCCGTGGCTTGGCAAGGCAGCACCGACAACCTATCTTAACCCGACATGGGCTAAGGGTGATGGGGGCCAAACCTACTCGCCTGGCCCTTCCCGCATCGCGCGATGCGCCTCAAAGGTCGACGATGAACGCAAATTTCCGCAACTTCGCACTCTGGGTCATCATTCTGTTGCTGCTGGTCGCGCTGTTCCAGCTGTTCCAGGGCTCGGACACTCGCCAGCCCGGCAACGACGTGGCCTTCTCGGAGTTCCTCAAAAACGTCGATCAAGGCTCCGTGCGCGACGTGACCATCGTCAATCAGACGATTTCGGGTCATCTGCAGAACGGCTCGACCTTCCAGACCTATGCGCCTTACAACGCCGACTATATCGGCGAGCTGACCAAGGCCGGCGTCACCATTGTCGCCCGTCCGCCCACCGAGAGCATCTCGCTGATCGGCACGCTGCTCAACTGGCTGCCGATGCTGATCCTGCTCGGTCTCTGGATCTTCTTCATGCGGCAGATGCAGGGAGGCGCAGGCGGCAAGGCCATGGGCTTCGGCAAGTCCAAGGCCAAGCTTCTGACCGAGGCGCACGGCCGCGTCACCTTCGACGACGTCGCCGGCATTGATGAAGCCAAGGAAGACCTGCAGGAAGTGGTCGAATTCCTGCGTGATCCGCAGAAGTTCCAGCGTCTCGGCGGACGCATTCCGCGCGGCGTGCTGCTGGTCGGTCCTCCCGGCACCGGTAAGACGCTGACCGCCCGCGCCGTCGCCGGCGAGGCCAATGTGCCCTTCTTCACCATCTCCGGTTCGGACTTCGTCGAAATGTTCGTCGGCGTCGGCGCCTCGCGCGTTCGAGACATGTTCGAACAGGCCAAGAAGAACGCGCCCTGCATCATCTTCATCGACGAAATCGACGCGGTCGGCCGCCATCGCGGTGCCGGCCTCGGCGGCGGCAACGACGAGCGCGAGCAGACGCTGAACCAGTTGCTGGTGGAGATGGACGGCTTCGAGCAGAACGAAGGCGTCATCATCATCGCCGCCACCAACCGTCCGGACGTGCTTGATCCGGCCCTGCTGCGTCCCGGCCGCTTCGACCGCCAGATCACCGTGCCGAACCCGGACGTCAACGGCCGCGAGAAAATCCTGAAGGTGCACGTGCGCAAGGTGCCGATGGCGCCCGACGTCGACCTCAAGATCCTCGCCCGCGGCACGCCCGGTTTCTCCGGCGCCGACCTGATGAACCTGGTCAACGAGGCCGCATTGCTGGCTGCCCGCCGCAACAAGCGCATCGTCACCATGGGTGAGTTCGAGGATGCCAAGGACAAGGTGATGATGGGGGCCGAGCGCAAGTCGCTGGCCATGACGGCCGAGGAGAAGCGCAACACCGCCTATCACGAGGCCGGCCACGCCATCATCGCGCTGATGCTGGACAAGACCATCGACCCGATTCACAAGGCGACCATCATTCCGCGCGGTCGTGCGCTCGGCATGGTGATGACCTTGCCGGAAAGCGACCGCTACAACTGGACCTATGAGAAGGCGGTGGCTCGCCTGACCATGCTGTTCGGTGGCCGCGAGGCGGAGATCCAGACCTTCGGGCCCGAAAAGGTCACCACCGGCGCTGCCGGCGACATCCAGATGGCCACCAGCCTCGCTCGTTCGATGGTGATGGAATGGGGTATGAGCGAGAAGCTCGGCCGCGTCCGTTACCGGCCCAACGAGCAGGAAGTCTTCCTCGGCCATTCGGTCAGCCAGTCGACCAATATGGCCGACGAGACGGCCAAGCTGATTGACGAGGAAGTGCGTCGCTATATCGAGGAAGGCGAGCAGAATGCCCGCCGCATCATCACCGAGAACCACGACAAATTCGTCGCCATCGCCGAGGCGCTGCTCGAATTCGAGACGCTGACCGGCGAGGAACTGCGCGGCATCATGAACGGCCGCTCGCCGGTGCGTGACGCCTTCGACGACACGACGCCGCCGCGTGGCTCGGCAGTTCCGACCACCAAGCCGCGTCCGAAGGGCGAAGAGCCCGACGGCGCCACGCCGCAGCCGACCGCCTGATCGGCACGAACGAACCAAATGAAAAGGCGCCGGACCATGGTTCCGGCGCCTTCTTTTTTGCCCCAGGCAGTAGTGCGGTTCGAGAGATGCGGCTTCGCGTCGCGACGACGTCACAAAGCAAAACGGCCGCCGAAACCGGCAGCCGTTCGAACGCGCAAAAGGCAGATAAGGTCAGCCCTGTGCTTCGGCTGACTGAAGCGCTTCGCGAGCCGGGCCGTAGCCGGGCTTCAGCACCATGGCGCGGTTGATCGAATCGCGACCACGCTGCACATCGCCGGTGCGGATCTGGGCGATGCCGAGATTGGTCCAGAATTCGGCCGACTGCTTGTTGCGGTTGACGGCCGCCGCGAAGTCCTGCAGCGCATCCTTGTTCTTGCCGATCTGCAGGCGGCTAAGGCCACGCGCGTTATACGGCTCGGAAGCATTGGCATCGAGCGCGATGGCGGCGTCGAGGTCGGCAATGGCCCGAATGTGGTTACCGCGGGTCTGGTAGATCAGCGCTCTGTTGTAATAGGCCTTGGCGTCGGATGTGTTGAGCGTCACCGCCTGATCGAAGTCGGACATGGCCAGATCAAGCTGCCCAGACTGCCGGTAGAGGGTACCTCGCCCGAGATAGGCCGGCTCGTAGGTGGCATTGAGCGTGATCGCCTGATTGTAGTCGGCGAGCGCCGCCTGCGGCTGATTCAGCTGACGATAGATCAGGGCGCGATTGTTGTAGGCCTGCGAGAAACCAGGATTGAGCTGGATCGCCATCGTGAAATCGGCGAGCGCAGCCTGAAACTGACCGGCCTGACCATAAGCCGAACCGCGCACGTTATAGTTCACCGGATTCTGCGGGTCGCGCTGGATCGCCGCCGTCAGCGAGCCGATGTTGGCCGCCGAACCGGCGTTGGCATCGACGGCCCAGGTCGGCTCATTCGAGGGCCCAGACGTCGTGCAGGCGGAAGCCAGAAGGCCAAGGGCAATAGCACCCGTGAGACCGCGAAGAGCCGAAGACGTCGCAATGAACCGCATCAATCCATCCCTTTCAGGCAATATCCGGACAAGCCGGATCGGCGGGCACCCTTGGTCGGCGCTGTCGTCCGCACGCTAGAGCATCGGACCGAAAAGGGGAAACCGGTTTTCGGAAAACCCGATGCAACAAAGACCGGATCATCGCACGTCCGCCGGGGCACACGATGATCTAAAACCAGCTGGTAGCGCTTTTGTGCCACCCAAGACCGATTTTAGAAACCGGACATAACAAAAGAGACGGTCGACTCGCGTGACCGTCCCTCGACTTCAACAAACACAATCGGGCGACGGAGCCCGTATATTAGTGGGTGCGGCCCTTGAGCGACACCATACCCTCGCGCTGAGCCCGCTTGCGAGCCAGCTTGCGCGAACGGCGAACGGCCTCGGCCTTTTCGCGCGCCTTCTTCTCCGACGGCTTCTCGTAATGGCCGCGCAGCTTCATCTCGCGGAAAATGCCTTCGCGCTGCATCTTCTTCTTCAGCGCCTTGAGAGCCTGGTCGACGTTGTTGTCGCGAACGAGTACCTGCACGCCTATTCTTCCCGTGGTCGGTCACCGTGAAACCCATATGGCCGGGGGGCAGACACACCCACAGCTTCGTGTCTCAGGCGACATGATGAAACCAATCCTGCGGAAATGACAAATTTCCGCCGCAGCGCGCCAGGGCGCCGCAAAAGTGGTGGTTCTCTAGCAAATCATCGGCAGCCTGTCCACTAGAGATCGGCGGGTTAGTGCGGAAAATGCGCCTGCCGGACGGCCCGCAAAAGCCGGCGCAACATCAAAGCCACAGCTGAGCCGCCTTATGAGGTCGGTAGGTCATGGTTAATGCATTTTCGCCAATATGGTCGGCATGGGATTTGCGAAGATGAATACGCGAAGCGAATTCGCAAAGGTGAAATCGGGTCAGGATCGAGGCCTGCCCTGAGGTGATGCGTCTGCGTTGGGGTTTCCCTTAAATGTGTCGTTGGCTCGCCTATTCCGGTCGTCCGATCTTCCTGGATACCTTGGTTTCCAAGCCCTGCCACTCGCTTATCCATCAGAGCCAGTCGGCAACCGAGTGCCTTGCCGCCACCAATGGCGACGGGTTCGGCCTCGGCTGGTATGGCGCCTGGGAAGAGCCCGGCCTGTTCCGTGACGCCATGCCTGCCTGGAATGACGACAATCTGAAGAGCCTGACGCATCAGATTTCATCACCGCTGTTCTTTGCCCACGTCCGCGCTTCCACCGGCACGCCCACCACCCGCGTCAACTGCCACCCCTTTGCCAGCGGCCGCTGGATGTTCATGCACAATGGCCAGGTCGGCGGCTGGGATCACATTCGCCGCCGCCTTGAGGCGCGCCTGTCCGACACCCGCTACCACGAGCGTCGCGGCTCCACTGATTCCGAAGTTCTGTTCCTGCTGCTCGACGCAGACGTCCTCGCCGCCGATCCGATTGCAGCCATGCGGTCGATGCTCGCCGAGACGCGGCGGGCGATGATCGACACCGGTGTCGACGAACCCTTGCGTCTCACCGCCGCCTTGTCGGACGGCAAGCATCTCCACGCCTTTCGCTATTCGTCCGACGACAAGCCGCCCAGCCTCTATTGGCGGCATGGCGACGACGGCATCACCGTGGTGTCCGAGCCGATCGATGCAGCGCATGATCAGTGGACGGCCGTCGCTCCCAATACGGTGCTGACGGTGGAGCCGGGCGGCCGTGTCCGCCTCGCCAGCTTCGAGGTCGAACTCGACCGCCGGGTTGCCACCCGCGTCGCCATAGCCTGAGATCAGAGCAATTTCAGCAAAAGTGGGAACCGGTTTTGCGTCCGTAATTGCGGTGGCACAAAGAGTAGGGCCTTCCGGTGAACCTGAGTTCGCCGGAAGGCGCTAGACGCCGACCCGATTGACGTGGCCCATCTTGCGGCCTGGGCGGCTTTCGGCCTTGCCATAGAGATGGAGCCGCGCCCTGGGATCGGCGGTGATCGTCGCCCAGGCGTCGGCCTCACCGCCAATGAGGTTTTCCATGACGGTCGGTGCAATGGTCGCCACCGAGCCGATCGGCCAGCCGGCGATGGCCCGCACGTGATTCTCAAACTGCGAGGTCACCGCGCCGTCTTCCGTCCAATGGCCGGAGTTATGGACGCGCGGCGCAATCTCGTTGACCACGAGACGCTCGCCCTTGTCATCGCGCACCACGAACAGTTCGACGCCGAGCACGCCGACATAATCAAGCGCATCGGCGATGCGGCGGCCAAGCGTCACCGCGGCGGCAGCCGTCTCGGCACCCACCCGGGCGGGCACACGTGTTTCCTTGAGGATATGGTTGGCGTGCGAATTCTCGCCGATGTCGTAGACGGCGGCCGCGCCATCGGCGCCGCGCACCACGATGGCCGACACTTCGAGAGCGAAGGGTACGAGTGCTTCCAAGACGAGGTCGGCACCGCCGAGCTCGGCTACCGCCGCCGCAAGCGCCTCTCGGCTCTCCACCTTGCGCTGGCCCTTGCCGTCGTAGCCAAAGCGGCGGGTCTTGACGATGGCAGGCAAGCCGGTGACGGCGATCGCTGCATCGATATCAGCCGCCCGATCGATCGGCGCGAAGGCCGCGACCTCGGCGCCGGCCTTGCGCAGAAAGGTCTTCTCGACGAGCCTGTCCTGCGAAGTGGCGAGCGCCAGTGCGCCCGGCCTCAGCAAAGTCCGCTCTGCGATCACCTCGGCGGCGCGAGCCGGCACGTTCTCGAACTCGTAGGTAACGACATCGCAACAATCGGCGAAGGCGGCGAGCGCCCCCTCGTCGTCATAGGCGGCAATGGTATGCGCCTTGGCGACATCGAAAGCCGGGCTTCCGGGGTCGGGGCAATAGACATGCATGGAAAGGCCCAGCCGGGCGGCGGCCAATGCCATCATGCGACCGAGCTGGCCGCCACCGAGCATGCCGATCACCGAACCGGGCGGAAGCTTCTCAGAGACCATTGGCAGGTTCCTCAGCAACGGCGGCCGTCTGGCGGGCGCGGAAATCGTCGAGCCGGGCCGCCAGGGCGGCATCCGACAAGGCCAGCACGGCGGCGGCCAGCAGCGCTGCGTTGATCGCCCCGGCCTTGCCGATAGCCAGCGTGCCCACCGGGATGCCGCCGGGCATCTGCACAATGGAGAGCAGACTGTCCTGCCCCTTGAGAGCATGGCTTTCGACGGGAACGCCCAGGACCGGCAGCGGCGTCAGCGCCGCCACCATGCCGGGCAGGTGCGCCGCGCCGCCGGCACCGGCGATGATCACCTTGAACCCCTCGGCGCGTGCGCCCTTGGCGAAGGCGACCATACGATCGGGCGTGCGGTGGGCGGAGACGATCATCGCCTTGTGCGGCACGCTCAGCACGTCCAGCGTGTCGGCGGCGTGTTTCATGGTCGCCCAGTCGGACTGGCTGCCCATGATGATGGCGACAGGCGGCTTATCGGTCATCTCAGGAAATCCCCGGCTCGCAGCGTGATGCCCATGGCGGTAGGGGAAATAACGGGCTCTGGCAAGCCTCAGCCGCCAATCTCATGCCGGAAACCAACGCTTCCGTGCGACCATTATCGCGAGACGTAGCCACGTGTCGCTGGCCTCCGGTCCGGCGATCGAAGGGTTAACGATTTCCAACCCGAGGGTCAGGCAATGATGTCGGGAACCGTCTGGTCTTCGAGCTGCTTGATCCGGTCCTTCAGCACCAGTTTGCGTTTCTTGAGGCGTTGGATCTGGATGGTATCGGCGGTGCCGAGCGACACCATCGCATCGATGGCCGCATCGAGATCCCGATGCTCCTGGCGGAGCCGCGCCAGCTCCAGTTGCACCTGCTCATTGGCTTCTTCCTGCCCGGTCATCCAGCAAACCCTTCGCCTCGTCCCCACCGGCCGCTGAGCGCCGGCATTTGCCCTAGTCTAGCAGATTGCCGCCGCCTTTTCATGATCCTCGGCGGGAAAGCCCCCGCCTTTCCTTCTGCTATCCGACCTGTTCGGTCTCGGCGCCCCCGGCTTCCTTTGGGAGCGGAGCGTCAGGCCGAATCCCTTTTCGGCCGCGGCATCGGCACCGAAAATAGTTAGTCGCCTCGCAGCGGTTATCCCGCACTTTCGGGCGAATGGGCGGACAAGTCGCGCTTTCTCCATCTTGCCGGCCTCGGCGAATGTGTCTAGACAACGAGGGTTGCCGCGCCAGACTTAAGGATGCGCCCGAGCGACACGATCCTCCTCGGAGACCACCCACGGACCATCGGTAAATCGGCGGTCTGCCCCATGCGGAGCGTAGTCGTGCTTGAGCTCCGAATCGATACAAGTGCGACTGCAACACACGAATCCACCGCTCTCGAGCGCCGGGCTAGGTGACGATACGATGATCGACGACCCCTTGTTTTACCTCGCCGCCATTCCGGCCGTGGTGCTCACGGGCCTGTCGAAGGGAGGTATGGGAGCCGCTTTCGGCCTCGCGGCGGTGCCTATTCTCGCCCTCGTTGTCTCGCCGGTCCGCGCCGCCGGGCTGATGCTGCCGATCCTGCTCATTTCCGACGTGGTGGCCATGTGGTCCTACCGGCGAGCCTTCAACGCCGGCCTCATCTGGCACCTGATGCCCGCCGCGGTTGTCGGCACGCTGCTCGGCTGGGCCACCGCCCGCTACGTGTCGGACGATGCGCTTCGCCTCCTCGTCGGCGTGCTCGCCATCGCCTTCGTCGCCCGCATCTGGTTGCTGGAAAGAGCCCACGCCCGCAAGGTTGCCGCCGGCACGGCCATCGGCGAGCCACCGCCCACCGGCAAGTCGACGCTCGGCGCGGCCATCTGGGGCACGCTCACCGGCTACACCTCCTTTGTCGCCCACGCCGGCGGGCCGCCGTTTCAAACCTACGTTCAGCCGATGCGGCTCAGCCCCATGTTGTTCGCCGGCACGTCGGCCATCTTCTTCGGCGCGCTCAACATGATGAAGGTGATTCCCTATGCCATGCTCGGCCAGTTCACCGCCGAAAATCTGTTGATGTCGGCCATTCTCGCCCCAGTAACCGTCGGCTCCACCTATGTCGGCGTGAAGATGGTGAAGGGGATCGACGAGCGGCTTTTCTACCGGATTCTGACCATCTCGGTGTTCGTGGTCGGCCTAAAACTAATTTATGACGGGGCGATGCATCTCTTTCCCGTCTGACGCGTTATTGCCCGTAAGCCACAGTTTCGCCGCGTCCTCGCCGAGGTCGCCGCTTACGTTTTTCCAGGAACCGGCTTTGCAAAACGCCCGCAAGGGCTACCGAGAAGGGAGAAAAACTATGGATATCAAGCCCCTCGGCAAACGCGACCACCGTATCGACGTCCTACGCGCCCTGGCGCTCCTATCGATTTTCATCAACCACATTCCCGGCAACGTTCTAGAACCTTTCACCCACAAGAACTTTGGCCTGTCCGATTCAGCCGAGGCTTTCGTCCTTCTGGCCGGTGTTGCGTCGGCCTTCGCCTACTTTCCCCGCTTCAATGCCGGGGCCGTTATTTTGCCGCTCGCCAAGATCGCCAAGCGGGTGGTGGTGCTTTACGTCGCCCACCTCGCCTCGCTGATGGTTGGCCTCGGCATCTTCTGTTATGCCCTCCAGCGCTGGGGCATGCCCATCCTCGACACGCCCCTCAACATCGACGCCATCTATGCCGAGCCGACCAAGGCCCTCATCGGCATACCCCTGATGACCCAGCAGATCGGCTATCACAACATTCTGCCGCTTTACGTCTGCCTGTTGATTTTCCTGCCGGTGTTGATGACGGTCGCCCGCTTCGTCGGCCTTGGCGCCATGCTGGCAACATCGGTGGCCATCTACGCCACCGCCCATATCTTCGCGCTGAATATGCCGAGCTATCCCAGCACCGGCGGCTGGTTCTTCAATCCTTTCACCTGGCAGCTGATCTTCGGCGTCGGCTTTTTCGCGGGCGTCCGCGTGTTGCGCGGCGAAACGCCGGTGCCCTTCTACCGGCCGCTCTGGTGGCTGGCACTCGCCTATCTGATCGCCGCCTGCATCTACCACCGCTACAACCTCTACGGCAGCATTCCCACCGTCAGCTGGCTGCCGGTCAACTTTCAGATCAACGAGAAGCCGTGGGTGGCGCTGCCCCGTCTGCTGCACATCCTGTCGCTGGCCTATGTCATCGGTCACAGCCGAATGATCATGACCTGGCTGGGGCGCTTGTCGCCGGAAGGCCTGTTGTCGCGCATCGGCCGCAATTCCCTGCCGGTCTTCTGGCTGGGAACGGCCCTGTCGGTGGTCGGCCAGGTGGTGCTGTTCGCCGATCAGCCCAGCCCCATCGAACAGATCGCCTTTATCGTCGTGGGCATCGCCGCCCAGGCAGGCCTCGCCTACATCCTCGATTACCTCGGGCAGGCAGGCAAGGCAGCGAAGGCCAAGGCCACTCCGGCCGCGAGCCTCGAACCGTCGACCGCCGGCAAGGGGGCGTTGGCGGCCTGACCTTTGGGACATCGTGCGGGAAAGCGGGTCCCGGCTTTCCCAGGCGATGCGGCAACAACGAACGAACAAGAGCGGCGGCCCCTGAATCCGGGCCGCCGCTCTTGTTTTTGCGTGCGCCTAGGACTCAAGAACGGATGCGTTTTCGGTTGGGTGCGCAAGCTGCCCTACGAAAGCAAAACGCCACGGACCAGAGGCCGTGGCGCTTGCCGGATTAGCGTATTCCGAACCGCGTTGTCCTCAATGAAGGACCTTGGCGTCGGCGGAAAGCTTAACGATTTCGTCTTTCAGGGCCAGTTTCTGCCGCTTCAATTCGCGCAGGGTCGTGCCGTCCGTACTCGGATGCTGATTGGCTTCGTCGAGTTCGCGCTCGAGAGCGGCATGACGGCGTTCAAGTTCTGCAATATGCGACTGAACAGACATTCGGGCCTCCTTGCTGTGGGCTGAGCCTCAACGCAGTGATCGTGTCACAATTTTGATATGAAGTCGATGGTCCCGCCTTTCAAGGTGGTGACGGTTGTTAATAAATTGCGCCGCTGCCCCCTAATACTTTCGTATAATTGCGCGACATGACGGTCTGCGTTTGCAGTTATTGCGACATCGACCAAGGTCGCAGCGGCCAGCGCCCTCCATCCGTACAAAGCCGAATGCATCCAATAGCCCGTTATTGGCGGCTAGCCGACTATCCTGTTGTCAACCAATCACCAAATCTTCGCTGATAAGAAATGGCGGCATCAGACTGTCGCATCTCATCGCGCCGGTCCCGTCTGCCATGAGGTGAACGTGCGCGCCGGAAAAGCTCCCGCCTTGCTTCTGACCGTGGGCTTGGCCTTCGCGGCCATGCCCGCCGAGGCCGTCGTCATCCTCGATAGTACCTGGGCCGAGGAAGGCGGCGGGCCGGACAACGAGGCGGCCGGTTTCGGCGCCGCCCTGCGCCTTGCCGCCGAGCCGCAATTCCGCGCCGTGCTGGCGCTATCGACCGACGGCGAATCCTGGGGCGAAGCCTCCGGCACCTGGCTGGGCAACAAGGATGGCCACGCCTATATCCTGTCCGCCGCCCATATCTTCGATCTTCCCGCCACCACCGACCAGTATGTGGTGCGTACGCCCGGCGGCGATACGCTCGGCATCGACCATCTCTGGGTATTGCCCGAATGGAATGGCGACCCCAACACCCGCGCCGGCTACGACCTCACCATCCTCCGCCTGGACGGCGAGATCGACGACGCCGGACCGCAGCCGGTGCTTTACACCGGAGGGAACGAGGCGGGAAAGCTGATCACCTTCGTTGGCTACGGCAATCGCGGTATCGGCTCGGCCGGCGAACAGGAGGCATTTTACGAAGGATCCGACAAGGCGGCAGCCCAAGGTATCGTCGACAGTTGGGACGGACTGGTGCGCCCGCCGGTCGAGGGCGAGGACGCCGGCAATGAACTCGGCATCTTCCTGGCCAAGGAAGACGGATCGATCGAGAACTCGCTCGGCGGCTCCAACTGGCCGGCGACGCCGCTCGTCGGTCTGCTTGGCTCGGGCGACAGCGGCGGCTCTGCCTGGATGAAGACCAAGGCCGGCTGGCTGCTGGTCGGCGTCAACTCCAGCGGCACCGGCGAAGCAAAATACGGCGAAACCTCCTGGTTCTGCCGCGTATCGTCTCATCGTGGCTGGATCGCCTCGATCTTTCCCGACGCTCGCTTCTCGCCACCCTGACCCATTAAAATGAGAACGGCCGCCCCCCAGGGACGGCCGTCTTGGCAGCGCTTGTATCGCCGACGAACGATCAGAGATCGTCGTCCTCGTCGGGCTTGGGGCCGGAGAGCGCGTTGAGCTTGGCGAATACCGCCTCGGCATCGAGCTCTTCTTCGTCGTCGCGCGATGGCGCGCGGAAGCCGGACAGCGCGTCGGGCGAGGTGGTCTCCTCGACCGGCAGCAGCGTCTGCGTCAGCACCTTTTCCGGCGACACCTTGCCCGCCTTCTCGACCTCCATGTCCAGCTCGATCTGCGAGCAGAGGCCGAGGGTGACCGGGTCGGACGGCGTCAGGTTGGCGGAATTCCAGTGGGTACGGTCGCGGATCTGGGCAATCGTCGTCTTGGTGGTGCCGACGAGGCGCATGATTTGCGCATCCTTGAGTTCCGGATGGTTGCGCACCAGCCAGAGAATGGCGTTCGGCCGGTCCTGACGGCGCGACACTGGCGTATAGCGCGGGCCACGGCGCTTGGCCTCGGGCACACGCACCTTCGGGTCGAGCAGCTTCAGGCGGATCGAACCATCCTTCTCGGCCCTCTCGATGTCCTCGCGGCTGAGCTGGCCGGTCAGGATCGGATCGAGCCCCTTGATGCCTTGCGCGGCTTCGCCGTCGGCGATGGCTTTGACCTCAAGGGCATGTAGCTTGCAGAAGGCGGCGATCTGGTCGAACGACAGGGCCGTGTTCTCGACCAGCCAGACGGCGGTTGCCTTGGGCATCAACGGGGTCGACATCGATAAATCCTCTTCGCTGGTCCACCGGCTCTCACCGGCGGCCCTCCGTCTCGTATCACGATGACCGGGGAATGACCCCTATATACAGATCACCCGCCTGTTCCGCAATCGCAGCAGGCCGGAAAATCCCGGTTTCAGCCAAAGGTCAGCACGATCTTGCCGACATGGTCGGCTTCGAGCTGGGCATGGGCCTCCGCCGCCTTCTCGAAGGGCAGCACTCGGTCGATGACCGGCGCAACGCTACCGGCGGCCAGGAGCGGCCACACCTTGTCGCGCAGCGCGGCGGCAATGCCCGCCTTGAAGGCCGCTTCGCGTGGCCGGAGCGTCGAGCCGGTATGAACAAGCCGTTTCTGCATCAGCTTGGCAAAATTGACCGAAGCCTTGGCGCCGCCGAGAAAGGCGATCTGCACGATGCGGCCGTCGACGGCGGCCAGCTCATAGTTGCGGTCGATATAGTCGCCGCCCACCATGTCCAGGATGACGTCGACGCCCCGCCCCTCGGTCGCCGCCTTGAGCACGGTAACGAAATCCTCCGTGCGGTAGTTGACGGCGATCTCGGCGCCCAACTGCCGGCAGGCCTCGCATTTCTCGGCATTGCCGGCGGTGGCGAAGACGCAGGCCCCAAAGGCGCGCGCCAGTTGGATCGCCGTGGTACCGATACCCGACGTGCCGCCATGGACCAGGAAGCTCTCGCCGGCTTGGAGGCGGCCCCGGTCGAACACGTTGGACCAGACGGTGAAGAAGGTCTCCGGCAAAGCCGCCGCCCGCACGGCATCGTAGCCATCCGGCCAGGGCAGACAGCTGCCAGCCGGCGCCGCACAATATTGGGCGTAGCCGCCGCCGGCCACCAGGGCCGTCACCTTGTCCCCGATCGCCAGCCCGCTCACCTCGGCGCCAACCGCCGCGATACGGCCAGCGACTTCCAGGCCGGGAATATCTGACGCGCCGGGCGGCGGCGGATAGACGCCCTGCCGTTGCAGCGCGTCCGGCCGGTTGACGCCCGCCGCCTCGACGGCGATCAGCACCCCGTCGGCGGGCAGGGAGGGCAGCGGCCGTCGCGCCGGCTTCAAAACCTCCGGTCCGCCGGGACGGGAAATTTCAATCGCCAGCATGTCGGTGGGTAAAGCTGCCATGGTGGGTCCCTCGCGCCGAATCGCCAATCTTCAAGTCCGAAGCGTAGCCTATCCCCCGTTCGCCGGCTTGACACGCCGGCCGGGTGAGCCTTCACTTTGCCGTGCCCGAATGAGGAGGAAGCGCCATGACCAATGATGACGATCGGCCTCAACCACCGCCGCCGGCCCATGTCGTCGGCCAGGATCTGTCGCGCCTCTCGGTAGCGGAACTTCGCGCCCGCATCGAGCTGCTGCACGCCGAGATCGCCAGGGTCGAGGACGCTCTTCGCCTCAAGGACGACGTCCGCAGCGCCGCCGATTCCCTCTTCAAGTTCTGAAATGTTTGGCTAATGGAATCCCGCCAAAAATATTCATTGTTAAGCGTCCATTTACCATTTTCGTTTATCAAGAAGGTGATCCGTACGTTTGGATCGCGAGTGGCTCTTGTCACTCTTTTGACGCCTCCCTGTTTAACTTATGAAGGGCCGCCTCTGGCGGCCTTCTTTTTTGCCGTCGGCAGACCAGTATGAGCGATGCGCTGAGCGTGTTCTCCGTGCCGGTCGACGATTACCGGGTCCATGTCAGCCATTTCGGACCGACCGACCAGACGGCGTTATTGCTGCATGGCGGCGGCAGTTCTTCGTCGGACAGGATTTTCCCATTGCGCGAGGACTTGGCGCAGCGTGGCATCGGCACGCTGGCGCTCGATCATCTTGGCCATGGCCGAACGGGTGGAGATCTGGCCCGCGCATCCCTGCAGCGGCGCGTCGAGGAAGTGCTTGCCGCGATCGATTTCGTCAAGCCGAGCAAACTCTTGGGCAGTGTTTCGATGAGTATGGGCGGCTATGTTGCCGTGCGTATTCACAAGCTGATTGGCTTGCCGGCGATGGTCCTCATCGCACCGGCCATGTATGACGCGGCTGCCTATCCTGTGCCGTTCGGAGCAGGCTTTACCGACGTGATCCGCGCGCAGCGAAGTTACGACCGCAGCGATGCCTGGGACATTCTGGCCGATTTCACGGGGTCCCTCCTCGTCGTGGCCGGTCGGGACGATGAGGTCATTCCGAGGGAAGTGATCCATCGCTGCCACGATGCTGCGAAGAATGCCGCTCGGGAGCTGGTTCTTCTCGAGGGGATTGATCATTTTGTCATGACGCGTTTGCGCGCCGGCCCGCGCGGCCGGCTCGACGCCGTGCTTGACCGCATGGCGGCAACGCTGTCGGGAGACGCTACGGACACCAGCTGACCGAGCGCGTATATAGGGGCAAGACAGCAAGAGAAGCGCGGGCATTGAGCGAGCTTCCATCCGCGCTCGGATTTGCCGAGACTCTCCCGCCGCTTTGCGTTAACCTTTCATCAACATCTGGGGCGGCGTTGGCCGTCTCTGGCACGCCTGTTGCGAACTTCACTGCAAAGTCGGACGACTGTTCCGGAAAGGGATGCCATTTCGTCTCGTTCTGGGGATTGCGGGGAAGAGCGGCGGCACCCGCCAGCTTTTTTCTTTGCGACGGCGCTTCGACGGTCCAAGTCATGGGCCGCGGAGCCGGCCGGGCCGATTGTCCGAGCGTCTGGTGCAGAGGTGGCGTAATGAGTGATCTATTCGGCAAGTCCCATTCCGGTACGGAAGCCATCGCCTTCGGTGCGCGAGCGCTCAATTCGGAGCTGTTTCGTGAGCTGTTCCGCGAGGGCATGGCGCTGGTCGAGGAGACGGCCAGCTATCTCGATGGCGCCGGCCGCATCGAAAGCCGGACGCTCGGCCGCGCCGCCACGCTGTCCTATTCCACCGAGTCGATGCGCCTCACCACGCGCCTGATGCAGATCGCCTCCTGGCTTCTGATGCAGCGCGCCGTCAACGAAGGCGAGATGTCCTCCGAGCAGGCCCGCAGCGAGAAGAACAAGGTCCGCCTCGACTTCCAGTCGCCGGTGATGTCCGGCCCGCTGTGGAGCGAGCTGCCGGAGACGCTTCGCTCGATCATCGAGCGCACCGACCGGCTGCACGAGCGCATCGTCCACATGGACAAGGCAATCTACGAAATCGCCGTCGAACCGGCCGCCAATCTCGTTGCCCGTGATCTCGACCGCCTCGCCAGTGCTTTCGGCGCTCGCCGCATCGACGGCTGAGCGTCTTCGACAGCTCGCTGGCGCGGGGAGGCGCCGGCGAGCTGCCGTTTCACGCTGCCCCTCATAGCCCAAAACAAAACCCCGGCGAGTAACACTCGCCGGGGTTTTCATATCTGCGCTTTCGCCAAGCCTTACTTGGTGGCGAACAGGCCGCCGAACTTCGAATTGAAGCGCGACAGACGGCCGCCGCGGTCCATCAACTGCTGCGTACCGCCGGTCCAGGCCGGATGCACCTTCGGGTCGATGTCGAGGTTGAGCGTCGCGTCCTTCGCGCCGTAGCACGAACGGGTGACGAACTCGGTGCCATCAGTCATGACGACCTTGATGTCATGATAATCGGGATGAATGCCCTGCTTCATCTTTTCGGTCCTTTCCGGCGTCCCGAGGACGCGATCAATGACGCCGGCCTTGTCGGGGCGCCCGGTGTGGGGTGTCGGCCACGCTGCGGCTCATCAGAGGAACGAGCCGCCCCGAGGACTATCCTCGAGCGGCTCGTCTCCGGTCCACCGCATGGCCCGGTCGGGCGCCTCTATAGCGCAAAGGCTCGGCGCGAACAAGCGCCGTGGACGCATAGGCGGCGCTTTTCGCGCCGGTTTGCGGCGCCCGCCGTCAGTCTGCGTCGACCAGGGTCGGCAACTGCTCGCGGGCCATCGCCTTCATGGCTTCCTGCACCTTTTCGAAGGCGCGCACCTCGATCTGGCGGACGCGCTCGCGGCTGACGCCAAACTCGGTGGAAAGGTCTTCCAGCGTCATCGGATCCTCGGCGAGCCGTCGCGCCTCGAAGATACGCCGCTCGCGCTCGTTGAGTACGCCCAGCGCCCGCTTCAGCATGCCGCGGCGCTGATCGAGTTCCTCCGACTCCGCCAACACCGTTTCCTGGTCGTCACGGTCGTCGACCAGCCAATCCTGCCACTCGCCGCTTTCGCTGTCGGAACGCAGCGGCGAGTTGAGCGAGGCGTCGCCGGACAGGCGCCGGTTCATGGAGATGACGTCTTCCTTGGTCACGCCGAGCTTGGTGGCAATCGAATCCACCTGATCGGGCTTGAGGTCGCCGTCGCCGAGCGCCTGCAGCTGGCTCTTGGCCTTGCGAAGATTGAAGAACAGCCGCTTCTGGTTGGCCGTCGTGCCCATCTTGACCAGCGACCACGAGCGCAGGATGTATTCCTGGATGGCGGCCTTGATCCACCACATGGCATAGGTGGCGAGGCGGAAGCCCTTGTCGGGCTCGAAGCGCTTGACCGCCTGCATCAGACCGACATTGCCTTCGGAAATCACTTCGCCGATCGGCAGACCATAGCCGCGATAGCCCATGGCGATCTTGGCCACGAGGCGCAGATGCGAGGTCACGAGTTTCTGAGCGGCGTCGCGATCGTCATAGTCCGCATAGCGCTTGGCCAGCATGTATTCTTCCTGCGGCTCAAGCATCGGAAAGCGACGGATCTCGTCGAGATAGCGGCTAAGGCCGCCTTCTCCCGCGGCGATCATCGGCAATGTGGTACGGGCCATTGAGCACCCCCCTTATGGTCTTGGGACCGCTCCCAAACGGACACGGCATCCCCTTCGGTGCCTTGCCGTGCAAGCGCACTGAGAGACGAATATAGGAACGATCCCGGCAATTTCATGGGTAACCTATGAAAAAGCCTAAAGTTCCCGGAACGCCTCCACCAAGTCTGCCATATCCTGTGGCAATCCGCTCTCAAAATGCAGGAGCTCACCGGTCACAGGATGCTCGAAAGCGATCAAGAATGCGTGCAACGCCTGACGCTGGAAAGCCCGTACCGCTGCTGCCGCTCCCTCCGGCAGGCGATTGACCTTGGTCAGGAAGTGCGAGCCATAGACGACATCTCCCACCAGCGGATGGCCGGCGGAGGTCAGATGCACGCGGATTTGGTGCGTGCGCCCCGTTTCGAGGTGGCACTCGACGAGCGCGGCAACGGCACCCCGCCCTGCCTCGGCGGGAAAGCGCTCGGCCACTTCGTAATGGGTGATCGCTTCCTTGCCGCCACCACCGCGAATGATGGCCATCTTGGTCCGGTCGGACGACGAGCGGCCCAGCGGCGCCTCGATGGTGCCGCGAAACGGCTCCGGGCTACCCCAGACCAGCGCCAGATAGCCGCGCTCGAGCGGGCCGGTTCGGCCGTGATCGGCGAACTGGGCGGAAAGGCCGGCGTGCGCCCGATCGTTTTTCGCCACCACCATCAGGCCGGTGGTGTCCTTGTCAAGCCGGTGGACGATGCCCGGCCGCCGCACGCCACCGATGCCCGAGAGGCTGTCGCCGCAATGGGCGATCAACGCGTTGACCAGCGTGCCCGTCCAGTTGCCGGCCGCCGGGTGCACCACGAGGCCGGCCGGCTTGTCGATGACGATCAGGTCGTCGTCCTCGTAGACGACGTCGAGCGGAATGTCCTCGCCCTGCGGCTCGGCATCCTCGGCCGGCGGCACCACGACGCTGAGCGCCAGATTGCCGATCAGCTTCCTCGACGCGTCGGTCACCACTGTACCATCGACGGCAACGGCGCCGGCTTCGATCAGCGCCTTCAGACGCGAACGGCTGACATCCGGAAAAGCCTCGGCGACAAGCTTGTCGAACCGCGTCTTCGCCGCCGCCTCAACGGTGGCCGTCCGCGCCTCGCCAGACTCGTCTTCCAGGCTGATATCGTCCTCGTCCGCCATCGCTACCCCTAAGGCACCCGCTCGAAAAGTTGCGACACTTTCGGAAAAGGGGTGCATGAAAACAACCGGCCGAGCGAAAGTCGACCCGTTGGATCGTCATCGCTCCAGGCGGCGCGTCGACAAACCGCGCCGAATTCGCTATGCCGCCTATCGCAGAAATCCGCGCTGAAGGAAAGCATCATGACCGGGCCGATCGACGAAGACCGCGAGGCGCCGCTCGATCCAGCCATCGCCCGGGTGCAGGCTCGCTTGCGCACCATGATGCTGATCGCCGCCGGCACGCTCGGCATCGGCCTGATCGCCGTGTTCGTGGCTATCGCCTTTCGTGTGGCAAGAAGCGGTGAGGCGACGCCGCCGGCCGGCGCGCCATTCCAGACCCTGATCGAAGTGGTCACGCCGGGCACCGTCGTCAGCACTCAAGTCGATGCCGACCGCCTGTCGCTGACCATCGACGGCCCCGAGGGCAAGGTGATCGAGATCCATCACCTTCCATCCGGCAAGCTGGTCGGCCGTGCCGTGCTGTTGGCAAAGTGACTGCCCACGCAGCCTGACGCCATCTCCGCCGACAGCTTTGCGCTGAGCGAGACAATCGACCGCCAGCGGCCTGTTGCCGCGTCGCTGACACTCACCGGCCTTGTGCCGATGAAGCTGTCGAACTCCGCCTGAAAGCCGCTCCAAAACAAACCGGCGCCGCTTCTGAGGCGGCGCCGGTTTGTAGCTTGATCACTGTCCCCAGGCGGCAAAGGCGTCGGCGAAAGCCTTTTCGCCGGTAGCGCCCTTCTCGAAGGTGAGAATGGCGCGACGGCGATTGCCATAGCGGATGGGGATGTCCATCCACGGCCGGTCCTTCAAGAGCTGGATGTTGCGGGCGACATCCTGCTCAAGGCCGGACAGCGCCAGCCAGAACAGACTGTCGGACACCTTGGCGACGGCACCGGTGATCGTGTCGCCACGCGCTTCCTCGGTCTGCTTGGCGATCATGCCGGGCGCCGCGTCGATGAACTTGCCGGCAAACGACGGCGGCAGGTCGAAAGAGAATTCCACGATGTGACTGGCCGGCAGCGCCTGATCGTCATTCTTATGGATGGAGAGGCGCATCTTGAGGCCGGTTTGCGGGATCTCGATATCGCCCCGGATCTGCGGCACCGGCTTGTCGCCGGGCAATGCCGGTTCGTTGACGAAGGACCAGACCACTGTACCATCGAGCTTGGTGCCGGGAGCTCCGGGAATCGGCTCTTCGTAAAGAATGGCCTTTTGGGCGACGCCGATCGTTTGGCCGGCCTGGGCGGTGGCGGCCGGCGGCGGAGTGGACGCGGCAGGCGCTGCCAGAACGGGGCCGGCATCGGCCGGGGGCGGCGTTTGCTGGGCCGGCGCTGCCGGAGCGGCCATGGCCGTTGCGCTGCCAGGCGCCGGCGGCAAGTCGGGATCGACGGCTGTCGCCCCGTGGACCGCCTCGGTCTGCACCGCGACGGCGTCCGGGGCGACCGGCGCCGCCGGCGCCTCACCTTCGGCGGGCAGGCGATCAAGAATCTTGGGAGCGAGACCGTCGTCGCCGGTCGTCGCCGCGTTGGTCTCGGCCTGCGGCTCCCCGGCGAACAGCCCCGACAGCGTATCGCGATAGACGAAAATGCCACTGCCGAGCGCGACCACGAGGAGCGCGGCAAGCCCGATCAGCAGCAGCCGGCCACGCCGGCCAGCGCCGGCACGATCTTCCGGCCAAGGCAGCGTTGCCGCCTCGCGCTGGGCCTGCAGCCGTTCCGGCTCCAGTTTGTCGGACATTCCGACCATGACCGATTCGGGACGCGAACCGGCCGCGCGGCCATTGCCGAGATCCGGCTCGACCCGATCGGCCGAGACCGGTTCGTCGACCTCGTCCACCTCATTCATGGCGTGGCGCGCGGCACGCACGGCGGTGGACGACGCTTCACCCAGCGAATCGGCCTGTTTCAGGGTGCGCGATAGCGCGCTGACGCCGACGCCGATCCGCGGCTCGCCATGCTCCTCCGGCAGGCGCGCGGTCGGCAGCCGGGGACGCTCGGTCGGCAGGCTCGTCGGCGGCCGTGGGGCGTCCCGGTCGGACGGCTCGGCGCGAGCGGGCGTAGTGCCGCGCGCCGACAGCGGCTCGATGTGCCGGAACGGATTCATGTCCGGCGTGGCGAGCGGCTCGATATGACGGAACGGATTCATATCCGGAGTGGCGAGCGAAGCCAGTCCGCCTTTGCGAGGCGGAGTCGACTGCTCGGGGCGCTTTGGTTCGGCGCGCAGATCCGGCTCGACGCGGGGGGCAGGCTGCTCCGGCACCGGCGGCGGCGATGCCTTGGCGACAGGCGGCGGCGCCGCGGGAGCAGGTTCAGCGGGCGCGGCTTCGTCGGCAACGCCGGCTACCTCTGCCTCTACCCGACGGATGCAATCCTCAAGCGCCACGCGCTGGTCGGCGATCTCGGTCGGCGACAGCGGCGGATTGTAGGAACTGAGCTGGCGGAGGAGCGCGACGCGAGCCTTCTCGTAGACGGCGCGCCTCGCCTCGCCCGAGCCTGATGGCAGCGAGGAAATGGCACGCTTCAATACGGGATAGTAGTCCGCCATGTACCGCATCTCTCGGCTTGGCGCCCCGCCTTGTGGCGGAACGCTGTTTCGATAGGACACCCGGCGGCGAGCCTTGCGATGGCGGCCGGGCTTTTTTGCGGCGGGAAGGCCGGCAAAACGTGGTGAATCACTTAATCCTGAAACGGATCACGCACAAGAATCGTGTCGAGACGATCAGGACTGGTGGACAACATAGCCACCGGGGCACCAATCAGCTCCTCGATATGGCGCACATACTTGATCGCCTGCGCCGGCAGCTCGGCCCAGGAGCGGGCACCGGCGGTCGATTCCTTCCAGCCTTCCATGGTCTCATAGATCGGCTTCACCCGTGCCTGATCTTCCTGGTTGGCCGGCAGGTAATCGAGGGTGCGGCCATCGATCTCGTAGCCGATGCACACCTTGATCTCGTCGAGGCCGTCCAGCACGTCGAGCTTAGTCAGCGCGATGCCGTTGATGCCCGACGTGACCACCGTCTGGCGCACCAGCACGGCGTCGAACCAGCCGCAGCGGCGCTTGCGACCCGTCACCGTGCCGAACTCCTTGCCGCGCTGTCCCAGGAAGTCGCCGACTTCATCGAACAGCTCGGTCGGGAACGGCCCGGAGCCGACGCGCGTCGTATAGGCCTTGGTGATGCCGAGCACATAATCGAGCGCGCCGGGACCCATGCCGGAACCGGCCGCCGCCTGGCCGGCCATGGTGTTGGAGCCGGTAACGAAGGGATAGGTGCCGTGGTCGTTGTCCAGCAGCGCGCCCTGGGCACCCTCGAACAGAATGCGGGACCCCGCCTTGCGCTTCTCATCGAGCAGCCGCCAGGTGACGTCCATATAGGGCAGGATGAAATCGGCCACCGCCATCAGCTCTTCGCGGACGGTCTCAGGCGCGATCTCCGACTGGCCAAGGCCGCGGCGCAGCGGATTGTGATGAGCGAGCAGGCGCTCGATGCGGTTGTTCAGCGTCTCGGGATGGGCGAGATCGACGAGGCGGATGGCTCTGCGGCCGACCTTGTCCTCATAGGCGGGGCCGATGCCGCGCTTGGTGGTGCCGATGCGGGTGGTCGGCGAAGCGGCGTTCTCGCGCAGCTCGTCGAGCTCCTGATGAATGGACAGGATCAGCGTGGCATTCTCGGCGATACGCAGGTTGTCGGGACTGATCTTGACGCCCTGCTCGCGGATGCGCGTCACTTCGTTGACGAAGGCGCGCGGATCGACGACGACACCGTTGCCGATGACGGAGAGCTTGCCCGGACGGGCGACACCGGAGGGCAGCAGCGACAGCTTGTAGGAAACGCCGTCGATCACCAGCGTGTGGCCGGCATTATGACCGCCCTGGAAGCGGACGACCACGTCGGCCCGCTCGGACAACCAGTCGACGATTTTGCCCTTGCCTTCGTCTCCCCACTGGGAGCCGACCACCACTACGTTCGCCATTGAAAAAGGTCCCGTCGTTCAAGTGTCAGACCTTTCCGCGCCGCGCCACCGCCGGCAGCACGCGCACGGAAAGCCCCGATGCCTTGGGCACCGGGGCTTGACCGACTATAACGACGCCCGCCCGTCAATGAAAGTCGCGATGTCGGAAATCTGCCATTTATCCTGAAGTCAGCGTACCGGATTGCACGAAAGAGGCGTGCGGGGAACCGTCAGACCCGTTAGGAACAAGCATCCAAGATCGACGAGAGGTGCTTTGTGACCGATGACGGTTTCTGGTCGCGTCTCTACGACCGGCCGTATCTTCTGCTGATATTGGCGCCCCTTTTCTGGGCCGGCAATGCCGTGGCGAGCCGCCTCGCGGTTGGCGAGGTGTCACCCATGGCGCTCACCACCTTCCGCTGGTTGGGCGTATTGCTGTTGCTGCTCGTTTTCGCCCGCAAACCCGTCATGGCCGACTGGTCGGTGATGAAAAGCCGGCTTCCCTACATGCTGGCGATGGGCGCGCTGGGCTTCACCTTTTTCAACGCCTTCTTCTATATCGCCGCCCATTTCACCTCGGCCGTCAATATCGGCATCATCCAGGGCGCCCTGCCCGGCCTGGTCTTCGTCTTTGCCTACTTGATTGCCGGCACGCGGGCCGGCACCGGCCAACTGGCGGGCATGGCAACGACGCTGGTCGGCGTCGGCGTCATCGCCGTCAAGGGCGACATCAGCACCCTCGCCGCGCTCGATTTCAACGTTGGCGATCTGATGATGCTCGGCGCCTGCGTCGTCTACGCTCTCTATACCGTGCTGCTGCCGAGACGACCGAGGATTGCCGGTCTTTCCTTCTTCGCCGGCCTTTCGGTCGCCGCCTTCCTGACCTCGCTGCCCTTCCTCGCCGCCGAGATCGCCATGGGCCAATATGTGGCGCCAACGCCTTTCGGATGGCTGGTCGTCGCCTATTGCGCGGTTTTTCCGTCAGTGATCTCGCAGATCTTCTTCGTGCGCGGCGTCGAGCTGGTCGGACCGGGCCGGGCGGGCGTCTTCATCAACCTGATTCCGGTTTTCGCATCGATCCTCGCCGTGCTGGTACTCGGCGAAAGCTTTAGGGCCTATCACGCGCTGGCATTGGCGCTGGTGCTGGGCGGCATCTTCTGGGCGGAGTGGAGCAAGCGCGGCCAAACTGTCAAATGATCCGCGCGTCCTATTGCCGAAGCGTCAAGGTTGCCGTGACGCTGCTGTCGGTATAGTCGCCGCCTGCCGCGTTGGAACGGACGATCTTGTGCTCGCCGTCGAGGCCGAGTTCCACCGTGCGGTTGAGCTTGTAGCCGATGCCGGCCTTCAGCGTCGTGGTGGTGACCTGACGGTCGATGCCGGCATAATCCTCCAGCGTCAGCCCACCGCCGCCGACCACGAAAGCATTGGGCGTCAGGGCATAGGTGACGGTCAGCTCGCCGATGTGCTTGAGCACGCCCGAGGCGCCAGCCGCCGACGTCGGCGCGAAACTGGTCGAGGCGATGCCGTTGAGGCGCAACAACTCGCTGGGATCCCAGGTGAGCGAGGCCGAGCCGACCACCCCGGAAATATTGGCAAGGCCATCTTCCCTCAGCCACTCGTAGCCATAACCGAGGGCGATCTCACCAGTCACGTCGTCGCGCGCCACGGCAACGCCGGCCTTGGCTTCACCGCCGACGCCGCTGCGGCTGAGCCCATCGCCGGCCGCCGATCGATCGAAGCTGCGGCTGAAGGCGCCGATCTCCACAAAGGGCTGCAGGACGGCACCGTTGTCGAGCGACAGACGCAGCGATGAGGACAGCGCCGTATTGTCGAGCGTCGGATCGGTCTCGTTGGCGGTGCGGTCGATGCCGAGACCGGTCTTGAGGCCGATAACGCCGCCGAACCGTTCATAGCCGAGCGTGCCGGAGAAGGTGTTTTCCTTGCCGTCTCCCGACGTATCGTCGCGCAAGGTCCAGCCGGCCGATGCGGTGAGCCGGTCGGCGTTGGTAAGGTCGAAACGGCCGGTAATATTGGCGTTGCCTTCGGGCAGCGATTCATCGATGCCGGAGAGCGAACGGCGGTAGGCCCCGCCAAGGCGCAGCTCCAGACTGTTGCGCTCCCAGTCGGAACGGGCCGCGACATCGCCGGTCGAGCGGAGGAAGGTTTCATCGCCCTGCGTCGAATGATGGCGGAGCCCAAGGCCGGTCGACGTGGTGGTGTTGACGATGAAGTTGCCGAGCCGCAGGCCCAGCGGCTCGTATTCGGCACGAGCATCGGCCTCGCGCGTGACGAGCGGCAGACTGGGCGCCACCGCCGGCAGTTTGGCGGAAAGCACCGGCGGCACAGGTCGAACCACCGTCCTGAGTTCGGGCGTGGGCAGGCTGGAACGCAACGGCGGGATGGCGATCTCGGCCGTCTCCGGCTTGGGAGTTGTTGGCTTTTCGGTGTCGAGCGACGGATCGGCGAGGATGTTGGCCGACTTCACCGGCAGAGAGGCTCTGAGCGCGGGCACAGCCTCCGGTTCGTCGGCTTCCTGCGCACGGGAAGGTATGGCGAGGAGGACGAACGTCATCGTCAGAGCCCCAAAGGTCTGCCGCCGATGCACGCTCGCCTCCGTCGTCGCCCTGACCGCCCCGAGCGGTGTTCAGTGTTGACGAAGCGTAAAGGGAGATGGTTAACGAGTCGTTAGGCACCCGTCCGCGATCGCTCACCCCTCGGCGGCGATCCGTGCTTCAATCGCCGGTTCCTGTCACCGGCTCGATGAGGAAGCGGCCGTCGCGGTGGCCGGTGATGTGCACCTTCGTGCCGACCGGCATGTCCGGCCCGTCAGCCCGCCAGACGGTGTCGTCGAGGCGGATATGGCCGGAGCCATCCTCAATCGCCCTGTCGACCACGGCAAACCGACCGACTTGCCGACCAAGCCGGTCGTTGGCAAGGCCATCGCCCTCCTTGGCCGCCCGGCCATAGACGCGCCGGCCGATCAGCACGGCCGCCGCCGACAGCACAACGAACAGAATGAGCTCCACCTGCCAGCTCAGGCTGATGGCCAGCGCCAACAGGCCAACGACCAGCGCCGCCGCACCAAACCAGATGAAGAAGGTGCCGGGCACCACCACTTCGATGCCGGCCAGCAACAGCGCCAGCACCAGCCATGACCATGGCCCGAGATAAGCGATCAGTCCTTCGAGGAGACCCATGATGCGCCTTTCCCTCAGCCACCAACCGGCGGCACGGCCCCACGCCGGCGCGGCGTCCCGTCCGTGGGTGCGCCTCGCGAGCCATCATCGCTGAAGGCGGCACGGGCCAGTTCGGCGATGCCACCGAGCGACCCCAGCAAGGCCGTCGCTTCCATCGGCAGCATCAGGATCTTCTGGTTGGGCGAATGGGCAAACTGACCGAGTACCTGGGTGTATTTGTCGGCAATGAAATAGTTGAGCGCCTGCACGTCGCCATTCGACACCGCCTCGGAGACCAGCGCCGTCGCCTTGGCCTCGGCTTCGGCAAGGCGTTCGCGCGCTTCGGCGTCGCGGAAGGCCGCTTCGCGCCGGCCCTCGGCCTGCAGCACCTGTGCCTGCTTCTCGCCTTCGGCCTTCAGGATGGCCGACTGGCGCGAGCCCTCAGCCTCGAGGATCTGGGCGCGCTTCTCGCGTTCCGCCTTCATCTGCCGGGCCATGGAGGCGACGAGGTCGGCCGGCGGATTGATGTCCTTGATCTCGACGCGGGTGATCTTGACGCCCCAGGCCTCGGTCGCCGCGTCGACGACATGCAGCAGACGCGCATTGATCTCGTCGCGATTGCTGAGGAGATTGTCGAGGTCCATCGAGCCCATCACCGTGCGGATGTTGGTCATGGTGATGTTGAGAATGGCGCGCTGCAGATTGGATATTTCATAAGCGGCCCGCGCCGCGTCGAGCACCTGGTAAAACGCAACGCCGTCCACCGTGCAGGTGGCATTATCGCGGGTGATGATTTCCTGGCTCGGCACGTCCAGCACCTGCTCCATGCGGTTGAGCTTGGCGCCGATGCGGTCGAAGAACGGAACGATCAGGTTGAGTCCGGGCTGGAGCGTGCGCGTGTAGCGGCCGAAGCGCTCCACCGTCCAGTTATAGCCTTGCGGAACCTGCTTGATGCCGGCGAACAGGACGATGATGGCGAACAGGACGAGCGCGATGATGGCGATGTCGCCGCCGCTCAAAAAGACGTTCATGGAATGCCTCCCGGAAATGCTGAATAAGTCTAGGCATTTCCAGCAGGAATTTCAAATGGACATGCGGATCAGTGAAGGGTTGAAAGCCGAGGCCGGCCTCCGCGTCGCCGGCGAGCCAGGGGTGGCAGGCTCACCGGCGCTTGGGGCTGGAAAGCAATCGCCAATGAGCGATTGCCGCGTCAGGCCGCGACCGTCGCGGGCTGGGCAGGAACGAGCCGGCCGGTCGGCCGAAGAACGCCCTCGGCGCCGCTGAGCGCGCCGGCAGCCAGTTCGAGGCCCAGGAACCGAGCCCGCTCGAAGGGACCGGGCATGGACAGCTTTTCCATGCCGCGCGTCGAGAAGCCGAAGCGCCGGTAGTAGGGCTCGTCGCCGACCAGAACGATGGCGCCATGGCCGGACGCCCGCGCCCGTTCGGTCGCAAGACGCATCAATCCGGCACCGATGCCGGCGCCCCGGCATTCGTCTTCGACGGCAAGCGGGCCGAGCAGCAACAGCGGCGTCCGTCCGGCCGCCGCCTCCCAAAGACGCACGCTGCCGACGAGACGGTCACCGTCCCGGGCAACGAGCGCCAGACCCTCGGAGGGCAGACGCCCCGAGCGAATTTTCTCCGAGGATTTGCGAAAGCGAGCCGGACCAAAGGCCCGGTCGAGCAACGTCTCACGGGCGAAAATGTCACCCGCTTGTTCAGTCATGTAAGCGATCATCGAGGCAACCCCGTCCCCCGCCGCTCGGCGGGGCGATGAAGTCACAAAGGAACCGGTCGGAGGCTGGCCGCCCGGAGTGAACTCAGATCACGTAGGACTTGAGCGGCGAGAAGCCGTTGAAGGCCACCGCCGAATAGGTCGTCGTGTAGGCGCCGGTGCCTTCGATCAGCACTTCGTCGCCGATCTCCAGGCTGATCGGCAGCTCGTAGGGCGTCTTCTCATAGAGGACGTCGGCGCTGTCGCAGGTCGGTCCGGCCAGCACGCAGGGCGCGGTGGCGCTTCCGTCGTGGCGGGTGCGGATCGGATAGCGAATCGCCTCTTCCATCGTCTCGGCGAGGCCGCCGAACTTGCCGATGTCGAGGTAGACCCAACGCTGCTCGTCGTCGCGATGCTTCTTGGAGATCAGCACCACTTCCGCCTTGATCATGCCGGCACCGCCGACCATGCCGCGGCCCGGCTCGATGATCGTCTCGGGCACATGGTTGGCAAAGTGACGACGCACCGCCTCGTCGATCGAGCGGCCATAGGCCTCGGTCGCCGGGACGTCCTTGAGATAGCGGGTCGGGAAGCCACCGCCGAGGTTGACCATCTTGAGCTGGATGCCGCGCTCGGCCAACTGGGCGAAAATGGCGGCGGCCGAAGCGAGCGCGCCGTCCCAGGCGTCGAGGTTGCCCTGCTGCGAGCCGACGTGGAAGGAAATACCGTGGGCGGTGAGACCGGAACGATGGGCATGCTCCAGCACCTCGGCCGCCATCGACGGCTCGCAACCGAACTTGCGGCTGAGCGGCCATTCGGCGCCGGCACCGTCGCACAGGATGCGGCAGAATACCTTGGCACCGCGCTTGCCGGTCGCCTCGGCCTGGCGGGCCACCTTGTCCACCTCGGCCTCGCAGTCGACGGCGAACAGGTTGACACCCAGCTCGAGGGCGCGGGCGACGTCGCGCTCCTTCTTGATGGTGTTGCCGAAGGAGATGCGATCGGCGGTGGCGCCGGTAGCCAGCACCATCTCGATCTCCGGGATCGAGGCGCAGTCGAAGGACGAGCCGAGATCGGCGAGCAACTGCAGCACTTCCGGCGCCGGGTTGGCCTTCACCGCATAATAGATGCGGGTGTCGGGCAACGCATGGCGGAAGGCGTTGAAGTTGTCGCGGATGACATCGAGATCGACGACAAGGCAGGGGCCTTCGGGTCGTCGGCTGGCAAGGAAATCAAGAATACGCGCGGTCATGGCCAGTGAACTCCGTCGTCCAAGTTCTGCGTTCTGAGGACGAGCAGCCTCTCTCCGCGACCGGTGTGGACCCGATGCGCGCAAGTGAATGCTCCCCTCGCCTTCCGTTACCGAAAGGCGGTGGATGTCAGTTTCGACTGTCGATCGCGAACGCCCGGCGAAGATGCGCCATGCGATCGTAACGTTCAGTCGTGCAGCCTTTGATTGGACGGATCACTCCAGTCCGCACGTCCGGCAAGGAAGTAAGTGCCTCTTTAGTAACGCCAGCGTTTGGAGCGCCAGCAGAGACCAAAAAAGCCCTCTACGTCGTTGCTTTAAGTCGCGTCCGCCGCTTGAGAAGCGGCTTAGACCCGGTTTAACTCCGGTCACCGGTTGCCCTCGCCGGAACCGCCGTTAGCGGCCCTAGCGAAACCGGCACGCAACCACAGGCACGTGCGAAATTGGGCAAGGACGCATGTACTCTGCGTCGCCCCCTTCTGCAAGACCCTGGGCTACGAAAATCCGTTTGTGACGACAATTTCATGCGAGGTGCCCTCGCAGCGCCACGCTGGCCGACGGAGCGAGGCGAGCGTTTCCCGGCGCACTCCGGCCAAGTGCAAACGGCACTTCAAAAGCCGCATTAGTTCAACAGGAAGAATTCGATTGTCCACCCATGGGAAACGATACGTAAAACAGTAGAAAATCCAGCGATTCTGCGATGAAATTTCAATTTTTCATATTGACGAAACTGAGTGGATTCAGGTCATTAGAGTTAACGGGGCGCGACTGCCGGTTGGCCGATTACGGGGCTTTCACATGGTCGGCCCTAAAGCGCTTTCGCCATCTCTCAAGCGGTCCGGAGGCCACGGAACCGCTCGCGTCATGTGGACGAAAGTCCGGAGCGTCTCAAACTGGCGGCGGATAATGGATACATTCACTCGCATGCGTACGTTCGTGGAGGTCGTCGAAGCGGGCGGCTTCTCCGCGGCAGCACGAAAGCTCGGCCGTTCCAAGGCCCTGATCTCGAAATACGTCAAAGAGCTTGAAGACGAGCTGGGCGCCCGCCTGATGAACCGCACGACGCGGCGTCTGGCGCTTACCGAGCTGGGTCAGGCCTATTTCCGTGATGCGGGCGAAATCCTGCAGCGGGTCGACGACCTTCAGGATATGGTCCGCGAACGCCACGGCGAACCCACCGGCCTGTTGCGCGTCGCTGCCCCGCGCACCTTCGGCGATTCGACGCTCGGCAAGGCGATCATGGATTTCGTGGCGGCCAATCCCGCCATCCGGCTCGATCTTCGGCTGGACGACCGTTTCGTCGACCTGATCGACGAAGGCTTCGACTGCGCCATCCGCGTCAGCGAGCTCTCCGATTCGAGCCTGATCGCCCGGAAACTCGCCGACTATCGCTTTGCCACCGTGGTGCGTCCCGATGTCGCCGATATCCACGGCCTGCCGGATACTCCCGACGATCTGACCCGGCTGCCCTGCATCATCGATTCCAACCTGCGCAACCGCTTCAACTGGCGCTTCCTCGTCAACGGCATCCGGCAGACGGTGCCGGTATCAGGCCGCGTCGAAGTCAACTCGCCATCGGCCGTGCGCCTTGCCGTGCTGGCCGGTCTCGGCTTCGGTTCGGTGCCCTACAAGATGGTGGAGGACGACATCGCCGCTGGCCGGCTCAAAATCGTGTTATCGGAGTTCGAGCTGGGCGCAGCCAATATCTACGTCGTCTATCCGCATCGCCGGCATCTTTCCGCCAAGATCCGCGCCTTCGTCGACTTCATGGCCGACTGGTTCCAAAAGAACGGTGATGAATGCAGCGGCGGGCCGACCGCCCCGGCGACGGAGATCGTCGAGCCGAGTTGACATCGTCCCGCCTTGTTTGGCAGCGATGTGTCGCCGGAGGCGCTGACCGCCGCCGCGTACTGCCACGGGATGTCGCGCGTGACCAACAGGACGAATTTCTTCGCTGTCGCCTTTGCCGGCGCCCTTAGCGCGGCCGCGCCGGCCGCTGCCCATCCGCATGTCTGGGTCGATGCCAAGGCGGAGGTGGTCTACGACGCGAAGGGTGAAATCACCGCCGTCCGCAACATCTGGCGCTTCGACGATGCCTATTCGGCCTTCGCGAGCCAGGGCCTCGACACCAATGGCGATGGCAAGCTTTCCACCGAGGAGCTGAAGCCGCTTGCCGAAATCAATGTCCAGTCGCTGAAGGATTACGCCTATTTCACCTTCATCACAGCCAACGGAGGTGTGGATGTCGATTTCAACAAGCCCACCGAATATTGGCTCCAAGACGAAGGCGGCCGCCTCATCCTGTTCTTCACCCTGCCCACCAAGGCGCCGGTGAAAGTTGAGGGAAAGATGCGGCTGGAGATCTACGATCCGACGTTCTTCGTCGCCTTCCGCATGATCGACGACAAGGATGGCCCGATCGTTCTCGACGGCGCGCCCGCCAGTTGCACCGCCAAAACCTTCCGGCCGCCGGACATGGACCCGGCCGCCGCCGCGGCACTGGCCGCCATCCCCGCCGACCAGCGCAATCTGCCTCCCGAGTTGCAGCTTCTCGCCGACGATCAGACCAACGGGGCCGACATCACATGTCCCTGAAGCTTCGCCCTGCCGCCGCCGGATTCGCCCTGCTTCTTCTGGCCGCTCCGGCCCTTGCCTCCACCGGCCCGTTCGGCGTTGGCCTGCCGGAGCCAGCCGCGACCGGCGGGGCTTTCCTTCCCGGCCTGTTCCGGGCGATCGCCGGCTGGCAAGCCGTCTTCTACCGCGATCTCACAGCAACGCTCACCGCCATGAAGGCGAATGGCAGCGCCGGCGTCTGGCTGATGGCGCTCTCCTTTCTTTACGGCGTGCTGCACGCCGTCGGTCCCGGCCACGGCAAGGCGGTGATCTCCACCTACGTGCTCGCCAACCGCGAAACGGCACGCAACGGCGCCATCCTCGCCATGGTCTCGGCGCTCGCCCAGGCGGTGACGGCGGTGGTGATGGTGGTGGTCGCCGCCATTGTGCTCGGCGCCACGTCCATCGCCATGACACGGGCAGCCGCCACGCTCGAGACCGGCTCCTTCGCGTTGATCGTCCTGCTCGGCCTCTGGCTGGTCTGGCGCAAGATCGTCAAGCCGCTCGGCGCATGGTTCGCCGAACGCTATGCCCCCGTGATCGTAACGGTGGGTGGGGCGCCCGTCGTGATGACCACCAGCTTTGCCACCGCCATCACGCACGACGACTGCGGCCACGATCATCGCCGGCTGGGGCTCAAGCCGACGCGGCATGTACACGACGACAGTTGCGGTCATGTTCATGCGCCGTCGCCGGAAGTTGCCGCCGGTCGCCTCGACTGGAAGAAGGCGTGGTCGGCCGTAGTCGCCGTTGGCCTCCGCCCCTGTACCGGCGCGCTGATCGTGCTGGTGTTCGCCTTGAGCCAGGGCCTGTTCGCTGCCGGCATCGCCTCGGCGTTTGCCATGGCGCTCGGCACCGGCTTTACCGTCGCAGCCCTGACGCTCGCTGCCGTGACGACACGCGGCCTGGCCGTCCGCCTGGCAGCGACCGGCAATGGCGAGTTCGCCCATCACCTGCATGCCGTCATTGAAGCGGGCGCCGCCGTTGTTGTGCTGCTGTTCGGCCTCTTGATGTTCGGCGCGTCGCTCTGGGGTTGACGGCTCAGCGTTTGGCAGCTTCGGCGGCGATGGCCGCGCCGAAAGCTTCCAGGATGGCCTTGGAAGGCCCATCCTTTGCGCCCCAGTATTCGGGGTGCCACTGAACGCCCAGCGTAAAGCCGGCCACCCCCTTCACGGATACCGCTTCGATAGTGCCGTCCGGCGCCGTCGCCTCGACGACGAGCCGGTCGGAAAGCCGCGCCACCGCCTGCCGGTGCAGCGAATTCACCTCGATTTCGCCCTCGACGATGCGACCAAGGCAGCCGCCGGCGGCAATCGTCACGCCATGACGGATGGCGAACTTGCCGTCCATGTCGGCCACATCGGGATGGCGGTGATCCATGCGCCCCGGCTGGTCCTGGATATCGGAGGCGAGCGAGCCGCCGAGCGCCACGTTGAGTTCCTGCAAGCCACGGCAGATGCAGAGCAAGGGAATGCCGCGCTCGATGGTCCGCCGGATCAACGGTAGGCTGGTCGCGTCGCGCACCTCGTCATAGGGCCCCATTGCCTCGGTCGCCGTCACACCGTAATGCGAGGGATGGACATTGGTTCTCGACCCCGTGGCGACGACGCCATCGACGCGATCGAGAACCGCATCAAGATCGAGGCGCGATCCGAAGGCCGACAGAATCAGCGGGATGCCGCCCGACACCCCGAGCACCGCCTCGAGGTAGGTGCTGGGTGCACAATGCCAAGTGTAGCCATCGAAGTCGCGGGTGTCGGCAGTGAAGAGAACGACGGGAGCGGTCATGAACGGATCCGAAGCGTTGACAACCCGATCTTGTTAGCCGATCGGCTGGAAAAGCGGGAGACCCATTCTTGACCGAGTTTGGGAGGGATTTCCAGGCGTGACGATTTTACGCAACTTTCGGAAAAGTTTGCAGAATTGAAGCATCGACTAATTGCGCGATGCCGGATTTTCCGTTTTTAATGCCGCACACGCCGGTTCGTGTCTTCGGGTCGAAGGCCAGGTGGCGTTCAAGTTTCAACGATGTCGCCGCCTGAGCGGGGCTTGAAATAAGGGGCAAGGGGAGGATCGCATGGATCGTCGTCAGTTCATCAAGAAGGCCGGGCTGGTCTCCACCGGTGCCGCAGCGAGCGTGGGGACGCTCGCCATGCCGGCCATTGCGCAGTCGCAGCCGGAGATCAAGTGGCGCCTTGCCTCCAGCTTCCCAAAATCGACCGACGCCATTTTCGGCTCGTCCGAGCTATTCGCCAAGACGGTGTCCGAGGCAACCGACGGCAAGTTTCAGATCCAGGTGTTCCCGGCCGGCGAACTGGTGCCGCCGTTGCAGGTGCTCGACGCCGTGCAGAACGACACTGTCGAGATCACCCATACTGCCTCCTATTATTTCATCGGCAAGGATCTCACCTTCGCCATCGCCACCTCGCTGCCCTTCGGCCTCAACACCCGCCAGCAGCAGGCCTGGATCTACCAGGGCGGCGGCCTCGAGCTGATGAATGACTTCCTCGCCAACTACAACGCGGTGATGCTGCTCGGCGGCAATACCGGCACGCAGATGGGCGGCTGGTTCCGCAACGAGATCAACACTGTCGCCGATCTCAAGGGCCTGAAGTTCCGCGTCGGCGGCGTCGGCGGCAAGGTGCTGTCGGCGCTCGGGGTGGTGCCGCAGCAGATCCCGGCAACGGACATCTATCCGGCCCTTGAAAAGGGCACCATCGACGCCACCGAATGGGTTGGCCCCTATGACGACGAGCGACTCGGCCTCTATCAGGTGGCGAAATACTATTATTACCCGAGCTTCTGGGAGGGCTCGTCGGCGCTGCAGTACATGATCAACAAGAAGAAGTGGGAAGAGCTGCCGCAGGCCTACAAGGCCGTGCTGAAGGCCGCCGCCGCGCTCGCCAACGACGACATGACCGCCGCCTATGACGCCCGCAACTTCGCCGCCCTGAAGCGCCTGGTGGCGCAGGGCGTGCAGCTCCGGCCGTTCAGCCGCGAGATCCTCGACGCCGCCTATGACGCCGCCTTCAAGCTCTATGCGGATGAAGCGGCCAAGAACCCGGCGTTCAAGAAGATCTACGAGCCGTGGAAGCAGTTCCGCGCCGAGAGCTATCAGTGGTTCCGCGTCGCCGAATACAACTTCGACAGCTACGTCTACTCGCAGCAGGCCGCCGGCAAGTAAGCCGAGCCCTCTTGCAAAAATCAGAAGGCCGGCGGAGCAATCCACCGGCCTTTTTCATTGTTATGGCTTGGCGCCGAAGTCCGGCGCTGGAGCACCAAAGGATGGGGCGGGCGCGCCGAATGAAGGAGCCGCCGGCGTGCCGAATGGGCTGGCTCCCGGATTGCCCGGCGCGCCGAAGGCCGGCGCAGCCGGCGTCGGCGCCATGATGTCGATCTTGACGTTGTCGAGGTTCACCGCCGCACGATCAGCCTTGTAGTGCGTCACCATGCCCGGGAACAGGATGACCAGCGCCACCATCAGTACCTGGATCAGGACGAAGGGAATGGCGCCGAAATAGATCTGCGACGAGGTCACCGGCGCCGTCCGCTGGCCGGAGATCTTGTCGACGTAAGGATGGTTCGGCGCCACCGAGCGCAGGAAGAACAGCGCGAAGCCGAACGGCGGATGCATGAAGGAGGTCTGCATATTGACGCCGAGCAGCACGCCGAACCACACGAGGTCGATGCCGAGCTTGTCGGCGACCGGCGCGAGCAGTGGGATGATGATGAAGGCCAGCTCGAAATAATCGAGGAAGAAGGCCAGGAAGAAGACCAGGATATTGACGACGATCAGGAAGCCGACCTCGCCGCCCGGCAGGCCTGCCAGCAGGCTTTCCACCCAGAGATGGCCATTGATGCCGTAGAAGGTCAGCGAGAAGACGCGAGCGCCGAGCAGCACGAACATGCAGAAGGCGGAGAGCTTGGCCGTCTGCTCCAGCGCTTGCACCACCATGGTGAAGGTAAGACGACGGTTGAAAATGGCGAGCAGCAGCGCGCCCACCGAACCCATGGCACCGCCTTCAGTCGGCGTGGCAAGGCCGATGAAGATAGTGCCGAGCACTAGGAACACCAGCACCAGCGGCGGCACCAACGACGTCAGCACTTTGACCAACAGGCGCCAGCCGCGCAATGTCCGCGCTTCGGCAGGCAGCGCCGGCACCCAATGGGGACGAACCAGCGACACGACAAAAACGAACAGCGCATAGAGCGCGGTCAGGATCAGGCTGGGGTAGAGGGCCCCCTTATACATGTCTCCCACAGACCGGCCGAGCTGGTCGGCCAGCACGATCAGCACCAGACTGGGCGGGATGATCTGGGCAAGCGTGCCGGAGGCGGCGATGACGCCTGAGGCGACGCGCCGGTCATAGCCGTAGCGCAGCATGATCGGCAGCGAAATGAGGCCCATGGCGATCACCGACGCCGCGACGACGCCGGTGGTGGCCGCCAGCAGCGCGCCGACGAAAATCACCGCATAGGCAAGGCCGCCCCGGATCGGCCCGAACAACTGACCGATGGTGTCGAGCAGGTCTTCCGCCATGCCCGAACGTTCCAGCACCAGGCCCATGAAAGTAAAGAAGGGGATGGCGAGCAGCGTGTCGTTGCTCATGACCGACCAGACGCGATCGGGGATCGCCTGAAACAGGTTGGGCGACAACAGGCCGAGCTCGATGCCGATCAGGCCGAAGCCGAAGCCGCAGGCAGCAAGCGCGAAAGCGACGGGATAGCCGATCAGCAGGAACAGCAGCATCGAGCCGAACATGATCGGCGCGAGGTTGGCGACGAGGAAGGCGGTCATGGCAAGCGATCCTCGTCGATCAATTATGGGACGCGTGAGCTGGCGACGGGTCCGGCCCGTCGCCTGTCAGGAAGGCGATGCGCTTGATGACCTCGCTGACACCCTGCAAACCGAGCAGCGAGAAACCGATGGGGATCAGCACCCAGGCCGGCCACAGCGGCAGGCCGCCGGCGCTCGACGACACCTCTCCGGAGAGAACCTTCGATACCACCTGCGGCCAGCTGAACCAGACGGCAGCGACGGTGAACGGCAGCAGGAAGATCAGCGTGCCCAGGATGTCGACGATCACCTGCGCCCGACGGCTCAAGTGTGAGGCGATGATGTCGATCCGGACGTGCTCGCCCCTGAGCAGCGTATAGCCGGCGCAGAGCAGGAACACCGCGGAGAACAGGTACCATTGTCCTTCCAGCAGCGAGTTGGCCGAATAGTTGAAGAGCTTGCGGATGATGGCATTGCCCGCCGACAGCAGGATCGCCGCCAGCACCAGCCAGCGAGCAAAATAGTTGACGCCGACGTTCAGTGCGTCGATCGCCGCGCATACCCTAAGCAAGCCTCGCATCGTCTTCCCCCGGCCGGACAGTTGCCGCTCGCCGTGAGTGCGATCGCCATTCCGCCCACGCCACCACATTTCCTGCGGCGGCCGGGCCTGCATAGCTCATTTTCGGCGACAAACACAAGCAACCCGCAGGGAATACGCAATACCTATATGGTCTTGGCGGATTTTCACCACCACCGATCGGCAACACTGGAGGCCTCGCGCATCCCACCGCTTTCAGCTAGAAATTCTCTAAACTCATTGTCTGGATCCCGCCCAATGTCGCTGCCGCCCAATCATCCGATCGTCTCTCACGGCAAGGTCGGCGTTCTTCTCGTCAACCTCGGTACGCCCGACGGCACCGACCGCCGCTCGATGCGGCGCTATCTCGAGGAATTCCTGTCCGATCGGCGGGTGATCGAAACGTCGCGCCTCATCTGGTACCCGGTGCTCTACGGCATCATCCTCAACACGCGGCCGCAGAAAAAGGGCCGCGACTACGACACCATCTGGAACAGGGAGCTCAACGAGAGCCCCCTGCGCACCTACACGCGCTCTCAGGCGGAGAAGCTGGCGGCGCGCCTCGGCAGCAGCGGCGTGATCATCGACTGGGCGATGCGCTACGGCAACCCATCGATCGCCAGCCGGCTCGACGTGCTGCAGGCGGCGGGCTGCGAGCGCATCCTCATCTACCCGCTCTATCCGCAATATGCCGCCGCCACCACGGCCACCGTCAACGACAAGGCCTTCGCCCATCTCCTCACCAAGCGCTGGCAGCCGGCGGTGCGCACCGTGCCGCCCTATCACGACGATCCCGTCTATATCGACGCCCTCGCCCGCTCGGTCGAGGCGCATCTCGCCACGCTCTCCTTCGAGCCGGAGGTGGTGCTCGCCTCGTTCCATGGCATTCCCAAAAGCTATTTTGAAAAGGGCGACCCCTATTATTGCCACTGCCAGAAGACGGGGCGTCTGCTGCGCGAACGTCTCGGCTGGAGCGAGGATCGGCTTCGCATCACCTTCCAGTCGCGCTTCGGACCCGAAGAATGGCTGCAGCCCTATACCGACAAGACCGTCGAGGGGCTGGCCCGATCGGGCATCAAGTCGATTGCCGTGATGACCCCGGGCTTCGTTGCTGACTGTCTCGAAACCATCGAGGAGATCGGCGTCGAGAATGCCGACATTTTCCGGGCTAACGGCGGCGTCAACTTTGCCCGCATTCCCTGTCTCAATGACGGCGATGACGGCATGAACGTCATCGAACACGTGGTACGCCGCGAGCTTCAAGGTTGGATTTAGAGCAGGTCCAGCAAAAATGGGAACCGGTTTTGCGTCCGGAACTGCGGCCTAACAAGGAGATAGAGCTTTTCCGGCGAACCCGATTTCGTCGGAAAAGTTCTAGTAGCCGGCAACACGGTTTTTGAAATTTTCGGAAAGACCACCGCACCGTGTTTTGGCGGCAGCCGTGACTATTAACGGTTTTCCCTGCCTCACCGAATGTCGAACGACGGCTTTTCCGCAAAGACCGTGACTGGAAAACTTGGCGCCGGCATGCTCTAATGTCTGAAGGGGACGGCATGGAAGGCACAGGCGCCGCCGTTTAACCCTTTATTCGCAATTCCCGTTGACCTGAAAGACGCGGAGATCTTCCGGCACCAGGGGTGTCGTGACAGGAGAAGTTTGAATGAATTCATCGCCCGTGCATGGCACGATCACCGGTCCCATTGTGATGATCGGTTTTGGCTCCATTGGACGCGGTACGCTGCCGCTCATCGAACGGCACCTTGAATTCGACCGATCACGCTTCGTCGTCATCGACCCCAGCGACGCCGGCAAGGATATCCTGGCCTATCACGGCATCCGGTTCATTCAGGCGAAGATCACCCCCGACAACTATCGCGACATCCTCAAGCCGCTGCTCACCGTCGGCGGTGGCCGGGGCTTTTGCGTCAACCTCTCCGTCGATACCGGCTCGCTCGACATCATGAAGCTCTGCCGTGAGATCGGCGCGCTCTATATCGACACGGTCATCGAGCCCTGGGAGGGCTTCTATTTCGACAAGGAAGTCGAGCCGGCCCATCGCACCAACTACTGGCTGCGCGAAGCCGTGCGGACCGAGAAGCTGGCCAATCCCGGCGGCCCCACGGCCGTCTCCTGCTGCGGCGCCAACCCCGGCATGGTCTCCTGGTTCGTCAAGGTGGCACTCGAGAATCTCGCCCGTGACATGGGCATTGCCTACACGCCGCCGAAAGGGCGCGAAGACTGGGCGCGGCTGATGCAGACCATCGGTGTCAAGGGCATCCACATCGCCGAGCGCGATACCCAGCGCACGCTGATCCCGCATTCGATGGACGTCTTCCGCAATACCTGGTCGGTCGACGGTTTCGTGTCGGAAGGTTTGCAGCCGGCCGAACTCGGCTGGGGCACCGGCGAGACCTGGGAACCGGAAACCGCCCGCCATCATGATGGCGGCTGCCAGGCGGCGATCTATCTTCTCCAGGCCGGCGCCAACACCCGCGTCCGCACCTGGTGCCCGACGCCGGGGGCGCAGTTCGGCTTCCTCGTCACCCATAACGAGGCGATCTCCATCGCCGATTACTACACGGTCGGCGAAGGCACCCACCCCGAATATCGGCCGACCTGCCACTACGCCTATCATCCGGCCAACATCGCCGTGCTGTCGCTGCACGAAATGTTCGGCGGCGGCGGCCAGGTGCAGACGGTGACCGAGGTGTTGTCCGAGGACAAGATCATCGACGGCGCCGACGAACTCGGCGTGCTGCTCTACGGCCACGGCAAGAACGCCTACTGGTACGGCTCGCAGCTCACCATCGAAGAGGCGCGCAAGCTCGCCCCCTACCAGAACGCCACCGGCCTGCAAGTAACTTCGGCCGTGCTGGCCGGCATGGTCTGGGCGCTGGAAAACCCGGAAGCCGGCATCGTCGAAACCGATGAGATGGATCACGCGCGTTGCCTGGAGATCCAGATGCCCTACCTGGGGCCGGTGAAGGGCTACTACACCGACTGGACGCCGCTCGCCGGCCGCCCCGGCTTCTTCCCCGAGGATATCGACGAGACCAACCCCTGGAGCTTCCGCAACATCCTGGTGCGATAGGGCAGCGCCCGCTTTTGGGCTCCACGCCGTTAAGCCTGCACTGTATTTCTACGTATAATATGGTATGGTCTCCCTGACCGGCAGAAAGCCGGGAGGGGGGACTATTGTGAGCAATTCCATTTCGCTTTTGTTCTTTCGCACCGCCGCCGTCCTGCTGATCGTCGGCATGATCTTTGGCATCTACATGTCGGCGAGCGGCAATCACGCCGCCGCCGCTGCCCACGCCCATCTTAACCTGATCGGCTTCGTGGTGATGTGTGTCTACGGCATCTTCTTTGCGCTCAATCCCGGCAGGAGCACTGGCCGCCTGCCGAAGATCCTCTGGGCGCTCAACACCATCGCCGCCGTGGTGATGTTCCCGTCGCTGGTACTGCTGCTCAACGGCCACCCCAGCTTCGAGCCGCTGGTTGCCGCCGCGTCTTTCCTGGCGCTCTTGGGTGCCATCCTGTTCGCGGTGCTGCTGTTCCAGCCAACGGCGACCGCCTAACCCTTCCAGAGCAGGGTATCGCGGTCGCCAGGGACGTCGAGTTCGGACGGAAAGTCGGGAAAGACGAAGCGCTTTCCCGACTTCTCGAAGGTGACGAGACCGGTCGTCCGGTCGCGAGCCACGATATGCTCGCGCCGGACCTTGCCGACCGGGCTGTCGAGCGTGAAGCGGACGGCGTTGATCCAGCTCGGCGTGGTGGCCGTCAGCTCATCCTGCAACGCGAAGAAACGGTCGAGTGTCACCCGGAACGGCGCCGAATGGCGGATCGGCTCCGGCACATAGACCGAAAGCGTGCGCACGCGATAGTCGTCGAGCGCCTCGATCAGCCGCGCCAGCACGTCGCGATGGTCGTTGACGCCGCGCAGCAGAGGGAAATGATTGTAGAGGCGGATGCGGTGCCGATCGAGCCGGTCGAGCACCTCGCCGACCTCGCCGCAGACCTCATAGGGGTGGGCAAAGTGCAGCACCAGTCGCACGTTCGCCTCGGCCAGAAGGTCGAGCTTTCTGTCATCGGCGAACACCTTCGGCGCGAAGGCCGGCGTGCGGGTGTGCAGGCGGATTGACCGGATGGTCGGCACGGCGCGAAGGCCCGAAAGCACCACGCTAAGGTCGCGCGTCGACAGGGTCAGCGGATCACCGCCGGACAGCACCACTTCCGACACCTCCGGCCGCGTGCCGAGATAGGTCGTCAGCTTCTCTACCTCGGCGGCGAGACCCTTGAGATCGCCCCCCTCGGCGTGGGCGTCGGTCAACACGTCCTGGCGGAAGCAGTATTGGCAATGACCGGCGCAGATCGACGTCGGCATGAACAGCACGCGATCGGCATATTTATGGATGATCGTCTGCGAGCCGGGTACCGGCATGTTGGAGCGATCATCGACCCAGTCCGGCACCTCGCCACCGGCCGGCGCACCGAAGCGCTCTCGGGTCGGCCGCACCATGCGGTGGAGCGGCCCCTCGGTGTGGCCGAGCGTCGCTGCCTCCTCGTCGAGCTTGCGCTGGTAGAAAGCCGGTATCTTGATCGGCAACAGCCGCTCGCGGACGGCCAGCGCCGCATAGGCGGCGTCGAGCTCGCGTTGTTCACCCGGCGTGGTGCGATCGGAAGGGGATGATCGGAGCGCGGTCATCAGCGTGTCAGGTCGATCAGACCGGCGGCGCCGCTCTCGCAGCCGAAGGCCAGCTCGAGGCCATTGCCGCTCCAGGTCAAGGCCGACACCGGAGAACCGTTCGGGCGCGCCAGCAGCACCTCCTCGCGGTCGGAGAAGCGGCTGAGCAGGATCATGCCGTCGTCATAGCCGAGCGCGGCGATCTCCTCCAGGGGATGGCAGCCGACGCGGGTGACCAGTTCCTGTCGGCCGCCCAGCTCCAGCGGTCGTTGGCCCATCGGCCCATCCTTGTGAAAGAACGGCCACAGCACCGAAACGCCAGCGCCGGAGGTGGCGAGATAGCGTCCCTTGACCGACCAGGACATCGATTTCACCTTGGCCGGATAGCCGGACATGCGCATGTGCTGGCCGTCGCGAAGACGCCAGCCGTGCAGTGCCATCTCCTGCATGGAGGTGACGACATTGGCGCCGTCGGGCGACAGCGTCACCGCAATGTGCGAGCCCTTCCATTCCAGTTCCTGCACCGGCGCGGCCGTGCCGGGGAACCACAGGCCAACGCCGTTATAGCCGGCAATGGCTAGCCTCAGCCCCTTGGGGAAGAAGGTGAGGCCGAGGGCGGCGCGCGGCCGTTCCAGCTCGTGCACCTTGCCGGCACCGTCGATCACCACCACCGTCCGCCCCGAGGCGAAGGCAACGGCGCCACCCGGCCCGGCGGCCACCACGTCGATCCACTTGCGACCGCGCTCGGCAACCAGCGTGCTGGTGCCATCGGCCATGGTGCGCATCACCTTGCCGTCGTCGCCGCCGGTGATCATCGACTTGCCGTCGGCAGCCAGCGCCGAGGCGAGGATGCCGCCGCCATGCGGCTTCACCACCCGGCCGGCCGTACCGAGCGCAATGGCCCCATCACCGGTGATGAAGGTCGGCACACCGGCAACGTAGTGGACATCGACGACATAGCCGGAAAGCGGAAGCGGGGTAACCTCGGGCACGGGTGCGGCTCCGGAGCGGTGTTGGGATTGGTGCGACGGGAGTGCGTCATTCAGGCCGCAAATGCAAGAGCGGCGGCTGTCTCCAGCCGCCGGCATCCGTCATTTTGAAGCCGAACTCAAACAGCGGCAGCCTTGAAGCCGGCCTCGAGTTCGGCGCGATCGAGCTTGCGGCCGATGAACACCAGACGGCTCTCGCGCGGCTCGCTCGGCTTCCAATCGCGCTGCAGGTCGCCTTCGACGATCATGTGCACGCCCTGCACCACGTAGCGCTTCGGTTCATCGGGGAAGGCGAGAATGCCCTTGAGGCGCAGGATGTTCGGCCCCTGCGCCTGGGTGATCTCGGTGATCCAGCCGAGGATCTTGTCGGGGTTGAGTTCGCCAGCCTTCAGCGACACCGACGTCACCTCGGTGTCGTGATGCGTCTCATGACCGTGGTGATGATGATCGTGATCATGGTCATGGTGGTGATGGTCATGATCGCAGTCCGGACCGCAGATGTGATCATAGTCATGATCGTGCTCGTCGGCATCGAGGAACGAGGGATCGAGCTCCAGCACCCGGTCGAGATCGAAGGCGCCGCGATCGAGAACAGCGTCGAGCGCCACGCCCGAACGGGTGGCCCGATGGATCTTGGCGTAAGGGTTGAGCTGGCGAACCGTCGCCTCCACCTCGCGCAGCTCTTCCGGCGTCACAAGGTCAGTCTTGTTGAGGACGATGACGTCGGCGAAGGCCACCTGATCCTCCGCTTCCGGCGCGTCGCCGAGCCGGTCGAGGAAGAATTTGGCGTCGACCAGCGTCACGACGGCGTCGAGGTGGGCGAACTTCTTCACCTCTTCATCCATGAAGAAGGTCTGGGCAACCGGCACCGGGTCGGCAATGCCGGTGGTCTCCACCAGGATGGCGTCGAAGCTGCCGCGCCGCTTGGCCAGGTTCTCGACGACGCGGATCAGATCGCCACGAACGGTGCAGCAGATGCAGCCGTTGTTCATTTCGAACACTTCCTCGTCGGTATCGACCACGAGGTCGTTGTCGATGCCGATCTCGCCGAACTCATTGACGATGACCGCATAACGCTTGCCGTGATCCTCGGTGAGGATACGGTTGAGCAGCGTCGTCTTGCCGGCACCGAGGTAGCCGGTGAGGACGGTAACGGGAATGGACGGGGCGGCGGCCGGAGCGGACATGCGCATCTCCACGGATAAGAGGACCGCTGTCCTAGCACGCCCTCCTGACGGGCGCACGACAAAGGCGGACGGCGGCTCACGGAAAAATCTTCGGCCCCTAAATAAGTGTCATAGTTTCGTGTGAAAAGGGGATCACTCAAAGGTGTAGAGCGGCGACCGGCCCAACCGGCGCCGACGACGGAGACGGGCATGAGCTTCAACCATCGCAAGAGCGTCACCCACCGGCTGGTCCAGGCGGCCCGCGTTCATCGCACGCGCGCCGCGGTCCATTTGGGCCGTATCGGCCTGCATCCGGGCCAGGAGGCGGTCCTGAAGGCGCTCGCCGACCGCGACGGCCAGTCGATGTCGGAACTGGCTGCCGAACTCGCCGTGCAGCCGCCAACCGTCACCAAGATGATCTCCCGTCTCGGCGCGCAGGGTCTGCTCACCCGGCAGACCTCCAGCGCCGACGGCCGCCTCGCCCGCGTCTTCCTGACCGACGCCGGTCGCGAGCGGGCCGGCGCCGTCGATGCCGTATGGAAGCGCGTGGAGAAGGAAGCGCTGGCCGGCCTCGACGAGAAGGACCGCAAGCGCCTCAAGAAGCTGCTGCGCCAGATCGAAAAGAACCTGATGCCGGCCGGCGTGGCCGCCAACGCCGACGATGACGACGACGACGCGCCCGAAGTCACGGTCGCCAAGCCGGTTCTGGCTGTCCTTCACGATGAGGCCGATGAGGGCGCCACCGACTGAACCGAGCCCTCACGAACCTAGCTTACATCGGCGCGGATAATACTTTAGTATGACTTTGAATCGATCCGGAGGCGGCACCCGCGCCGGTGTGCCGTCCGTCCTGCGCCAGTGAAATCCTCAATGTCCTCCTCCGGGCCAATCCCGTCGCCTGCCCCACCTGCCCGCGCGCCCCTCAAGGCCCTGATCCCGCTGTTCGGTTCGACAATGGTCTTCGCCTGCCTCGACACGACGGCCAAGGCGATGAGCTATTACCTGCCGGTGATCGAGATCTCCTGGTTCCGCTACGTCATCAACCTCTTGATGGCGGTGGCCGTGCTGAACCCAATCTCCTCGCCCGGCGCCTGGCGGTTCAAACTGCCGGGATTGCAGGTCGTCAGGGCGCTCCTCCTGACGGTGATGACGCTCGCCAACTTCAGCGCCCTCCGCTACCTGCAGGTAGCTGAGACGACGTCGATCGGCTTCCTGTCGCCGATGGTGATCACGCTGCTGTCAGTCATCTTTTTACATGAGGCCATCGGTATTCGCCGCGTGGTCGCCATCGTCGTCGGCTTTCTCGGCGTGCTGCTGATCACCCAGCCAGGCTTCGGCACCTTCCATCCGGCCATGCTGCTGGCGCTCGCCTCGATGGCCTCTGGTGCCGTCTACAATCTCGTCACCCGCCACCTTGCCACGCGGGTCAATCCGGGCTCGCTGGTGATCTCGCTCGCCGCCGTGCCGAGCCTTCTGCTGATCCCGGCGCTGTTCGTCGTCTGGCAGACGCCGCCGTCACTCTTTGTCTGGGGCCTGCTGGTTTTCATGGGCGCCGCCGGCGGTTTCGGCCACTTCCTGGTGATGACCGCCCATCGCTTTGCGACAGCCGCCACCCTCGCCCCCTATGGCTATATCCAGCTGGTCTGGACCATCATCTCCGGCTATCTCGTCTTCGCCGACGTGCCATCGATCTGGACGCTGCTCGGTGCCGGCGTGGTCATCGCTTCGGGCATCTATCTCTTCCATCGCGAACGCGTCGTCCACGCCCGCGAAATGGCTGCCGCCGCACACTCCTGAGGCAATGGCCGGCAACTGGCTCCGTACGTAGGCAATCCAGTTGACGCCGCCCGCCCTTATGTTTCATGTGATCGATTGAGAAGGCAGAAAACAGGACCCTCGATGACCACGAGCAAACGGGAAGACCTCCGCCGATTCCGCCGCCGCCGCGTGACGCTGAGCCAGCTGGCCGCGCAGCTTGAGGTGTCGACTGCGACGGTTTCCCTGGCGCTGCGCGACAACCCGGCCGTCTCGGCCGAGACGCGCAAGCGCGTGCAGGCACTGGCCGTCGAGATGGGCTACATCTACAATCGGCAGGCCGCCTCGCTCCGCACCGCGCGCACCGACATCGTCGGCGTGGTCGTGCACGACGTGCTCAACCCCTACTTCGCCGAGGTGTTCCGTGCCGTCGAGAGCGAGCTCGAGAAATACGGCCTGACCATCCTGATCTGCAATCATCGCGACAGCATCGAGCGCCAGCGCAATTTCGTCCAGGTGCTGCAGCAGCAGAACGCCGACGGTCTGGTCCTCTGCCCGTCGGTGGGCACCACGGTTGCCGATATCGATGCCATCATGCGTACCGGCACGCCGGTGACGCTGGTCTGCCGCGACGTCGACGGTGCCAACGCCCCCAGCGTGCGCGGCGACGATCGGCATGGCATGTACGAGATCACCCGCCTGTTGATCGACAAGGGCCACAAGGACATCGCCTTCGTCGGTGGTCTGCGTTACACCTCGTCAGGCCGCGATCGCTACGCCGGCTTCCGCGAGGCGATGACCGAAGCCGGCCTGACGCCGGTGCTCGATATCCCCGAACTGATGAATCAGGCCGATGGCCGCAAGGCGGCTGAAATCATCGCCGCCCATTCGCCCCGTCCTTCTGCCGTCGTCTGCTTCAACGACGTGCTGGCCTTCGGCCTGATGAGCAGCTTCACCCGTCTCGGCATCCGCCCCGGCGTCGATGTCGCCGTCACCGGCTATGATGACGTCGATGGCTCCGAAACCTGGGCGCCGGCGCTGACCACGGTGCAGAATGGCTCCGAGGAGATCGGCCAGGAGGCGGCGCGCGCCATCTACGCGCTGATCGTCGGCGAGGAACCGCCGTTCGAGCATAAACTCATAGCTCCGCATCTGGTCATTCGGGAATCGAGTGGCTGACAAGGCGGTTTTCTGCCATACCACACTGGAATGGCAGGACGTTCCTGGGCGCTCTCCGGCAGTCCTGCCGCCGTCTTCCGGCCTGTGCGTTGACACGTCCCGGCACAGCGACCGCCGATAAAGAGGATCCGCCATGTTCGACACCGCCGCCCTTCTCGCCGTTCTCCGCCGCGCGCCGGTGGTTCCCGTGCTGATCATCGATCGTCTGGAAGACGCCGTGCCGCTCGGCACCGCGCTGGTCAAGGGCGGCCTGCCGGCGCTGGAAGTGACATTGCGGACCCCGGCGGCGCTGGAAGCCATTCGGCAGATGAGCGCCATTCCAGGCGGCGTGGTCGGCGCCGGTACGGTGCTCGACCGTGCCCAGGCCAAGGCGGCCGTCGAAGCCGGTGCCAAGTTCCTGGTCAGCCCGGGCGCCACGCCCGACCTGCTCGACGTGGCGATCGAGCTCAATGTGCCGCTGCTGCCGGGCGTCGCCACGGCCTCGGAAGCGATGGTCGCCCGCGACAAGGGCTACCGCATCGTCAAGTTCTTCCCGGCCGGTCCTGCCGGCGGGCCGAAATATCTGCAGGCGCTGGCCTCGCCGCTCGGCGACATGGTGTTCTGCCCGACCGGTGGCGTCAGCCTCGAAAACGCGACCGACTACCTGAAGCTCAAGAACGTCATCTGCGTCGGCGGCTCCTGGGTGGCGCCAAGCGACGCCGTCAAGGCCGGCGATTGGGCGCGTATCGAGCAACTGGCAAGGGAAGCGGCGGCGATCGCCGTCTGAGCATTTCGCGAACAAGTCGAGCATCGAACTCGCCGGTCGGGCTGAAACAGCTTGGCCGGCGAGATTTTTGGGCTCAGGCCCGCGCCTGCGTGGCGACCATGCTGACCATGCCCGACGACTCGATCTGGGCCGGCAGCATGGCGCGGGAAAACAGGTAGCCCTGGCCGAAATCGACGCCGAAATGCCGGAGCATATCGCGTTGGGCGGCTGTCTCGACGCCTTCGGCAATCACCGGTATGCCAAGGTCATGGGCGAGCGCCGTGATGCCGCGAACGATGGAGCGGCTTTCGCGCTCTTCGGTCAGTGTTGCCACGAAGGAGCGGTCGATCTTCAGGAGGTCGACGGGAAAATCCTTGAGATGGCTCAGCGAGGCATAGCCGGTGCCGAAATCGTCGAGGGCGATCTTGATGCCCTTGCTAGCCAGCTGCGACAGTGTCGACTGGACTTCGTCAGCCACCTTCGACAGCAGCACGTTCTCCGTCACCTCGACCATCAAGGCCGCCGCCGGCACGTCGAACTCATCGAGCGCGGCGGTCAGACAGTCGCAAAGGTCGCCGCGCCGGAACTGCGGCGTGGCGACGTTGATCGCTATATGGTCGAAGATAATGCCGCGCGCCCGCCAATCGGCCGCCTGCCGCACGGCCTCGCGAATGACCATGTCGCCGATGGCAAGGCCCAACTGTGGATCGTCGAGGGCGATGCCGAAAAAGCCGGGGCTGGCAATGAAGCCGTCCGGGCGATGCCAGCGCAGCAGCGCCTCGAAGCCGGCGAGCACGCCAGTGCGCAACGAGTATTTCGGCTGATAGTGCAGGCGCAGATCACCCCGGTCGATGGCCTGGCGGATCGCCCTCAGGATGGAATGGCGCAGCTCGATAGCTTCGCGCATCGCTCGATCGAACAGCACGAAGCGATTTCGTCCTTCGCCCTTGGCCTCGTAGAGGGCGATGTCGGCATCCTTGAACAACAGGTCTGGCTGCGTGCCCGACAGCGCACGGGCGATGCCGACCGAGATGGTCACCGGAATCGACTCGGCTTCGTAGGCGATCGGTTCCTGCAGGCCGCGCATCATCTGCTCGCCGATGGCGGTCAGTTCATCCTCGCCGCCGCAATCGGGCATCAGCAGCGCGAACTCGTCGCCACCGAGACGGGCGACCACACCAAGTTCGCCAACGGCCTCGCGCAAGCGCCGCCCCACCTCGGCCAACAGCACATCGCCGGCGTGATGGCCGAGCGTGTCGTTGACCGATTTGAAGTGATCAACGTCGATCAGATAAAGGCCGACGGTGCGGGCCGGCGTGCGGAAGGTCAGCGCGCGGTCGAGCCGCTCCTGAAACACGGCGCGGTTCAAAAGCCCCGTCACCATGTCATGCGTGGCGATGAAGTTGACTTCCTCTTCGGTGGCCCGCTGCAGCGTCGTGTCCTGCACCGTTCCGAGCAGGCGAACCACCTTGCCGCGCTGGACCTCCGCCTCGCAGACGCAACGCGCCCAGCGACGACGGCCGGATTCGGTCACCAGAGGTATTTCCGTCTCGAAGGACTCGCCGCGCGTCAGCACACGGACAATCAGCCGCTTGACCTCACCGGCAGCTTCCTCCTGGCAATATGCCAGGAGCGTCATCAGATCGGGCGGCCTCGACGTCTCGTCGAGTTCCAATAGGCGGTAGATTTCGGCCGACCAGATCATGCGATCGGCGGCAACATCATATTCCCAGCCGCCGATGCGGGCGAGGCGGGCCGTCTGCTCCAGGAGGCGTCTCTGTTTGCCAATCTCCCATTTCTGGGCGGCAATCTCGGCGTCCTTCTTGGCGCGAGTGATCTGGTCGAGCTCGCGCTCGATACGGATGCGGCGAAGATGCAGCCGGTCGATGATGGCATGCGTCAGGCGCTGCAGGTTCTCGATGTCGAAAACAGAAACCTGCCTTGGCTCGGCAAACATCACCACGACAGCGCCGATGCACAGCCCCTTCTTCACTTCGATGGGGACGCCAACGGCGGCGCGAAGACCATTCTCGCAGTGGACCAGAGGATGATCGGCAAATAGGGGATCTTTCGCCAAGTCCTCGAACACGACGACTTCGCCGGCGAGAACCGCCTGCTCGCTGACCGAGGCCGAGCGCGGCAGTACGGTGACATGCCGGCCGGCAGAAGCCTTGCACCACGAACGATCGGCATCCTGAAAGGTAATGACGGCGGCATCGGCGCTCAGCAGACTGCGAGCAAGATCGCAAAGGCCGTCAAATTCTGGCTCGGGTGCGGTGTCCAGAATCCGATAGCGATAGAGCTCGCGCAGTCGCTTCTTTTCGATTGCGCCCGATCTGGTCATCGCCCTCATCACTCCCCGGCTCGGCAGAATCGCCGCAGCCGTCCCCACGGCGGGAGTGTGCGGGGTGATCGTTTCCAAACACTGAATCGGAACTGATTAAAAACGAATCATCTACATAAAACGGCGGCCGCCGGAAAACCCGGCGGCCGCATAATTCATCTTCGGTGGATAAGCTTTTAGCGCGCGCCCGGCAGCGACAGATGGCCGACGCCGCGGGCGACCGTCACGGCCAGCACGATCTTCAGCGCATCGCCAAGAACGAACGGCAGGAAGCCGAAGGTCACGGCCTTTTCAGCGCCAATCAGATAGGCGAGGAAGGCAACGCCGAGGGCCATCAGCACCACTTCGCCCGCCAGGGCGGCGGCAACGACGCCCCAGAGCTTGCCGGCCGTGCGCTCGACAATCAGGCCGGCGACGAAGGCAGCGCCGACGAAGCCCACGAGATATCCAATGGTCGCCGGCTTGACGAACAGCGTCGCCATATTGGCGGCTCCTGACAGCACCGGCAAACCAAGCGCCGCCTCTCCGAGGTAGACGAGAACGGCGGCGGCGCCGAGACGGGCACCGAACAGCAGGCCGACCAGCAGCACGGCGAAGGTCTGCATCGTCATCGGCACCGGGAAGAACGGCACTTCGATCTGCGTCGCAGCGGCGATCAACAGCGAGCCGAACACGACGGTTGCCACTTTGACGGCGCCGTTCGAATTGGCGAGCGAGCGGGTAAAGGCGGTGGACGGCTGGTTCAGAGTGTTCAAGTCTCGGTCCTTTCCGGCGTGGCGGCCTTGCCGATCACGGCATTGCGGCCCGTATATGCGGCGGCTTTCCTGCGGACAAAAACATCTGACCGTCGCCGCGTCAAGATGAGGGAACAGGAATTGCTATGCGATACTACGTAGTAGGCTGCCAGTCTCCACTGGAGCTTGTCGCTTCAGGTGACATTCGCGGACCTCTCGGATGCGGACGCCAAGTTGTCAGTCGCGAAAATCTTAGGGCATCCAACCTCAGCAAGCGTCTTTCGTCCGGCTTGGTGCGGTTTGATTGTTCAGCGTTATGGTCTCGACCCGTTGGCGAAAGGAGGATCATTGTGAGAGATGGCAAGCCCGCATGATCATGAGCTGTCTGACGCCAGTCACGATCGGTCTCTATGTCTGGAGGCGCCCATCTGTGCGAGGTGGCCCGTGACCAACTTCTCGACCACGGCTGAGACACCGGACCAGACCTGCTTCAGGAGCATTTCTCGCTTTGCCCAGCGAAGCAGCTATAAGAAAACCGAACCGCGATCATCGACCACACGAGACGAAGGACTCCTCGGGATGATGATGACGTCGCTGCCCCACCGAATACTGACAGGGCCGGCCGCTATGGTTCTGAGCGTGTTGACGATAGGCACTGCAAGCGCCCGAGATGCCTCGCTTCCACCGGCCAACCAGCAGTTCGACTACCAGTTGGGCGGCGCCTACGCGCCTGCTAGCGGCGTCGGGATTGTCGTGCGCGACAGGCTCGCCTCGCCCGCGGCAGGCAAGTACAACATCTGCTACGTGAATGCCTTCCAGACCCAGCCAGCCGAGGCCAAATGGTGGCTGAAGAACCACCCCGATCTGCTGCTTCGCAAGAACGGCACCTATGTCGCAGATCCCGAATGGAAAGACGAGTATTTGCTCGACACCTCCACGGCGGGAAAGCGGAACGCCCTGATGTCGGTCGTCGGTCCTTGGATCGATAAATGTGCGCGCGACGGCTTCAACGCCATCGAGGCTGACAATTTGGACAGCTGGACACGCTCCCGGTCCGTCCTGGGCAAAGAGGCCAACATTGCCTTCGCAACCCGGCTTGCCGAGCGTGCGCATGCCGCCGGCCTCGCAATAGCCCAGAAGAACGCCAGCGAACTGGACGGTTCGATTAACCGGGTTTTCTGGACGGCTACGGGATCGTAGGAGCCGCCTCGGCGCAGTATCCTGACGGCTCGGCTTTGGGAACAGCCGCTTTGCTGGGGGGCTTATCTCCGTGGACCTTCGGCCTACGCCGCCGCGCTCCGCTCCAAACAGATCAGCCGTTTGATGTTGTAGACGAGGTTGGCGAGACCGATCTTGGTCGTCGCCCTGGCGATACCAATGGTCCGGATGAACAAACCCATCCGGGCCTTCTGTTCGGCAAAGACGTGCTCGACGTGGGAGCGCACCTTGGATTTGAGATTGTTGGCCCGGCGCGTCGCCTCGTTCATCGGCTTG
>NZ_AUHB01000013.1 GCF_000422965.1 Pleomorphomonas oryzae DSM 16300 | reverse complement strand
CGCAAAGCCGCAATCCGGACGCACACGTCCGTCGCGAGTTGCCTGGGGCTGGTCTTTGGACGAGACGAACGATCGACCATTCCGACCGATCCTTCGACACGAAAGCGCTCAACCCAACGCGACACACTCTTCACGCAAACGCCATAACGGCGGGCCGCTTCCGCCTTCGACAGACGGCCTTCGATCACCGCGACGGCCATTTCCTCTCGACGCAACGGCGTCAGGCGGGCATTCTTGTGGATGTTCATTCGGGGCGATCCTGGAAAACTGAGGTGTGGTAACTCCAGTCTCCAAAATCCGCTCCGAATGGACAACCTCCTGAAAGCTCACATCTAGGCTTTGATGAAGTCCAGGATATCGGCGTTGATCACGTCGGCGTGGGTGGCCGCCATTCCGTGCGGGAGACCCGGATAGGTCTTCAGCGTTCCCTTTTTCAGGAGCTTCACGGCGAGCCGGGCGGAGTCGTCGATGGGGACGATCTGATCATCCTCGCCATGCATTACCAGCACCGGCACGTCGATCACCTTCAGGTCCTCGGTGAAGTCGGTCTCGGAGAAGGCCTTGATGCAGTCGTAGTGCGCCTTGGCACCGCCCATCATACCTTGTCTCCACCAGTTGCGGATCAGACCCTCCGACGTCTTGGCGCCTGGCCGGTTGAAGCCATAGAAGGGGCCCATGGGGACATCGAGGTAAAACTGCGAGCGGTTGGCCGCCAGCGCATTTCGCAAGCCGTCGAAGGAATCGATGGGAAGGCCGCCCGGGTTGCCTGCCGTCTTCAGCATGATCGGCGGGATCGCCCCGATGAGCACGCCCTTGGCCACGCGCCCCTTGTCGTGGCGCGCCAGATATCGCGTCACTTCGCCGCCACCGGTGGAATGGCCGATATGGATCGCGTCCTTCAGGTCGAGGTGCCTGACCACGGCCGTGACGTCGTCGGCGTATGTGTCCATCTCGTTGCCAAGATCGGTCTGGGAGGACCGTCCGTGCCCGCGCCGGTCATGGGCGATCACGCGATAGCCCTTGGCGAGAAAGAACAGCATCTGCGTGTCCCACTCGTCCGACGTGAGCGGCCAACCGTGGTGGAAGACGATGGGCTGGCCGTTGCCCCAGTCCTTGTAGAAAATCTCCGTCCCGTCGGACGTCTTGACGAAACCACTGCTCATCTTCGTTGCTCCGGTCTTGAGGTGATGGACCGCGGAGGCCGATGGCGCCACGGGCCTGGACTGCGCCTGAGTGCCGAGAACGGCAGCCGCGGCGGCAGTGAGCGAGCCGGCGAGGATAGTTCGCCGAGTCGGAGGTCTACTTGTCTGGATGGGCTTCATGACTGTCTCCCGGATGTGTCGGTGTCAGGCTTGGTTGCCCGTCGATCTTTCGGGAGAGCGGCACCGTCTGCCAGTTAAGCCTTAAGAGACGTTGTGGGCGGTCGCGCGGGGTCGCCTGGCGCGGCGAAGACGCGTCTGGTCTGGTGAAGCCTTGCGAGATGGTGCGAGCCCGACATCGCCCGCGCTTTCAACAGCAGCCGGCTGCGCGCCGCTCAGGCCCCTGCACCGCAGCTCACCGCGGCTCACCAAAGCTCACAACGCCTCGCTCGCGGCAAGAGGTCGCTCCGCCCAACATGGCTCCGTTGTCCATCTTTCCAAGGAGAGCCACCATGCCGTTCGTAAACGTGAAGCTTGTCGAAGGCGTTTTCAGTGAGGCGGAAAAGCACCGGCTCGCGAAGGCGCTGACCGACGTATTGGTCGAATTCGAGGGATCAGAGGCCTTCCGCGAGGTCGTATGGGTGTTGATCGAGGAATTGCACCCGGATGGCTGGCATATCGGCGGCCGTCCCTGGGAAGGGCCGCGTTCGCTGACCGCGACGCTGCAGAAGTCGAAAACGATCGTCGAAACGCTCGACGGCGTGCCGCAGACCCGGGCGGAATGGGCCAAGGCGGTGCCGGTCCTGAAGCAACAACCCTAGAGCCTTCGCCGAGTCCCGGCGGGCATCAAGCGCCGGGACAAATGTCTGCTCCAAGCAAACCGCTGGAATCAACAGCTTGCCAGCGGTTCTCACGACAGCACCGGCCGGTCATGGACCGGCCGGGTTTGGTGCCGATGCCAGGCGGGCGATGACCAGATCGAGCAGGGCCCGAAGTCTGGCGAGACGACGCAAGTCCCGGTGATAACCGACATAGGTGTCCCGCCCAGGTGGCGGCTCGCCGACATCGACCGGCCGGAGGCCCGGCATTGCGTCTCCAAGCGGCCGGGGGAGGACGGCAAGGCCCGCTCCCTGCGCTGAGAGAACCGCCTGCACATCCCGGTTGTTGCTCCGCATGGCGACATCGGCCTTTGGCAGCCGGCGCGCCAGCCAGCGCGCGTCCGGCATGTCGGCGAAGGCCGTATCCATCGTGACGACCCTGATCCCCTCCCCATCACCGTCGATCTTCGCGGGACCATCTCGCGGGCCGTAGACGGCGTAGGAAATGTGCACGAGGCGGCGGGAGATGACCTCCGGCTCGTCGAAAGGGCGGATGCGGAAGACCAAGTCGGCCTCGCGCCGGGGCAGGCTATAGAGCCGAGCGTCGGTCAGGAGTTCGACGCTGACCTGCGGGTGCAGGCGACCGAACTCGGCCAGCACCGGCGCCAGCATCAGCCGGCCGAACCAGTCGGAGGACGACAGTCGCAGGAAGCCGTCGAGTTGCGCCTCAGCGCCGGCCAGGCGTCTCTCGAAGGCCAGCGCCTCTTCCTCCATCCGCTCGGCATGCGCCAGCACGGCCGCGCCTTCGTGAGTAAGAACGAAGCCCTCGGACGTGCGCTGAAAGAGGGCGTGCCCCACGGAGGCTTCGAGAGCCGACAGGCGTCGTCCCATGGTGGGCTGTGACAGGCCAAGCCGGCGGGCGGCCGCGCCAAGCGTGCCATCGCGCGCGATCGCCAGAAAGATCCGCAGGTCGCTCCATTCCATGGCGGTGTCCAGATCTCGTTATGGATCCATTCAAAACTGAATGGACGACATTCAGCTTCGATAATTTCCATGCGTTCCACAAGGGGTCATATTGGGAAAAACACGCAGGAGCTCACACATGACATCATCTATGAAAGCCGCCGTTCTTCACGAAGTGGGCGCACCCCTGCGGATCATTCGAGTGACCCGTCCCACCCCCGGGGCCGGCGAGGTCCTGGTCCGCATCGCGGCGGCCGGCACCAACCCGCTCGACACCAAGATCCACGCCGGCGAGGCCGCCCACGCCCGGCACCCTGCGCCAGCCATTCTCGGGTTGGATATGGCCGGTACCGTTGAAGCCCTCGGGCCGGGCGTGACCCGTTTCCGCACCGGCGACGAGGTCTACGGTATGGTGGGCGGGGTCGGCGGCAATCCCGGTACGCTGGCCGAATATGTCAGTGCCGACGAGCGACTGCTCGCCGCCAAGCCCGCCAATCTCAGTATGCGTGAGGCCGCGGTCCTGCCGCTGGTGACCATCACGGCGTGGGAAGGGTTGATCGACCGTGTGGGCGTCAGGACAGGGCAGAGCCTCTTGGTGCTCGGGGGCGCGGGCGGTGTCGGCCACATCGTCGTCCAGTTGGGCCTAGCCTTCGGCGCGACAGTCCACGCCACTGGCAATGCGGAGAGCCGGTCTGTCATCGAGCGCCTCGGCGCTCAGTTCATCGATCGCCAGGAGCCGATCGCCGACGCCGTGCGGCGGCTGACCGGAGGGCGCGGCTTCGACATCGTCTACGACACGGTGGGCGCGCTCGACGTCGCCTTCGCCGCCGTCGCCAAGTTCGGCCACGTCACCTCGTCCCTGGGGTGGGGCACACATCCACTGGCGCCGCTGTCGTTCAAGGGCGGTACCTATTCCGGCGTCTTCACGCTGATGCCGCTGATCCTGGGTGAGGGCCGCGAGCACCATGGGGAGATTCTGGAAGAGGCTCGTCAGTTGGTTGAGGCCGGCAAGCTCACCCCGCTCGTCGACCCGCGCCGGTTCACGCTCGATACGGCCGATGCGGCCTACGAGGCGCTGAAGAAGGCCGATGGGCTGGGAAAAATCGCCATCGACATTTCAATTGCGGCTTTGGGTGGAGGTCAGCCATGACATTGATGAGCGCTTCTCCGGCGAGTGATTCAAGGGCCACTGGAACGATCTATTTCTTTGGCCCCTTCCGGCTCGTACCCACGGAGCGCCGGCTTGAGCGCGACGGTCATCCTGTCACCCTCGGAAGTCGCGCGCTCGATATCCTGATTGCCCTTGCCGAACGGCCTGGCGAAGTGCTTGGCAAAAGCGAACTGCTGCGCAAAGGCTGGCCCGACCTGACGGTGGACGAGAGCAACCTTCGGTTCCACATCGTCGGATTGCGCAAGGCCCTCGGCGACGGAACGGGCGGCCGCCGGTACATCGTCAACGTACCCGGCAGGGGCTATTGCTTGGCGACGGCGACACAGCACGTTGCGACAATGCCTTCCCAAACATCGCAATTAGGCCGCCAGCCTCTGCTGCCCGTTCTCGATCGCATCGTCGGGCGCGACGCCGCCATTCACGACATTGTTCAGACGCTGAGGACGCACCGGTTCGTCACGATCCTGGGCGCCGGTGGCGCGGGAAAGACCACCCTTGCCATCGCGGTCACCCATCAGCTCGCCGGGGATTACGGCGACGATATCCTGTTCGTCGACCTGGGTGATCTCGCCGATCCCACGCTTGTCGCCAGCACGTTGGCCACGGCCCTGGCGATCGATACCCCATCCAGCGATCCGACGGCGGAGATCATCGACGATCTGCGCGAGCGCCGGAGACTCATTGTCTTGGACGGGTGCGAGCACGTGGTGGATGAGGTCGCGAAGTTGGCGGAGCAGATCTATCTCCAGGCTCCCCAGGTTGGAATTCTTGCCACCAGCCGGGAGAGGCTGCGCGTCGAGGGAGAGCGGACCATTCCATTGAGCGGGCTCGCGCATCCTTCACTGGGCGAATGCCGCACCCTGGAAGAGGCGATGCGTTTCCCGGCGGTCTGCATGCTCATCGAACGGGCGCGGGCAGCCGGATATGTCGGGACGATCGGCGATGCCGATGCAGGTTGCGTCGCCGGGATCTGCCGAACGCTCGACGGTCTGCCGCTGGCGATCGAGCTGGCCGCCAGCCGCGTCGCCGAGTATGGCTGGAGCGAGACGGCTCGTCTTCTGGAAGGACGGCATAGGCTGATCTGGAGCGGCCGGCGCACCGCCCCGGCGAGACACCAGACCCTGCAGTCGGCGATCGAGTGGAGCTACGATCGCCTCGACCCCATCCAGAAGATGATCTTCGCCCGCCTCGCCATATTCTCCGGCCCGTTTCAACTGACGGATGCCATGTCGCTGACGTTGGGGGACGACCTCACGGCCACCGAGATCGCCGGCGTCTTGCAGTCTCTGGTCGAGAAATCCCTGCTTGCCGTTGTGCGGGACGGTCAAGCGACGTCCTATCGGCTGCTCGATACGATGCGCGCTTTCGCCTGTCTGAAGTTGGATGCGGGCGGCGATCGGCAGGCCGCCGCCGGTCGTCATGCCCCTGCCGAGGGGCGGGCTCTCGGCGATGTCGCCCTCTCGTGGCTATGGGAAAAGCGCCTGCTGAGCTGACGCGGATCGATCCGAGGTGGAGAGGCGGTAACTGCATGCCGTCCAACACCATCTCACACCGCCTTGCTGGCGTGCCTCGGCTTGCTGCCGGAAGCTGTCGATGGCTGGCGCGTGCCGTCCACCGATTTTGCCGTCCACACCCAAACACGCGAGAGACCAGATGCGGAAGACCTGGATGATTACCGGAAGCTCGGTCGGCCTCGGTCGGGCGATCGTCGAGGCGGCTCTGGCCAGAGGCGACCGGGTGGTGGCCACCGCTCGCAACCCGTCCGCTCTCGATGAGCTTGCCGCACGACATCCTGAGACGCTGCACAGACTGGCGCTGGACGTCGGCAATCGGGAGGCCTGGACGCGGGCCATCGATGGCGCTGTCGCCCACGTTGGCAGTATTGATGTCCTGGTCAACAATGCCGGCTACGGCGCCGTGGGCTCAATCGAAGACACCCCCCTCGATGTGATCGGCGACCTGATCAACACCAATCTGATGGGCACCATCCACGCTTGCCAATCGGTCCTGCCGATCATGCGCGGGCAAGGGCATGGCCGCATCATTCTGATCTCATCGATTGGCGCGCGGATCGCCACGCCGGGCGCCGGGGTCTACTACGCGTCGAAAGCGGCCGTATCCGCGTTGGCCGAAAGCCTCGCTCTTGAAACGGCGGCGCTGGGTATTCGGGTAACAGCCATCGAGCCCGGCGGAATGCGGACACGCTTCGCCGAAGCCTCCTCCCTCAAGATCACGCCGTGGAACGCTGCCTATGATGCCACCGTGGGCGCGACGGTCGCGGCAATGACATCTCCGGACTACGCGTCCCACCTGGGCGACCCCCGCGGCCATGCCGCTCTTGTGCTTCAGGTTGCCGACCTTGACTGCCCGCCGACGCGAATTCTCGCCGGTGAAGACGCCGTCAACTTCGCGCGTGAAGCAGCCGAGACCCAGGCCTTGCTGGATGATCTGTGGTCCGATCTGGCCCTGTCGCCAACATCCAGCGCGATGTGAAGCCCCCTCCTGACGGTCGACATCAAAGGATTATGCCATGAAAGTTTGGTTTGTTACCGGTGCCTCACGTGGGATAGGTGCCCTGGTTGTCCGGCGCGTGCTCGAAAAAGGCGATGCCGTGGTGGCCACGGCCCGCGATCCGCAGGCCGTCATCGAGCGGATCGGCGCGCATCCCAACCTTCTCTCCGTCGCGCTCGACGTGACCCAGGAAGACCAGGCAGTCGCGGCCGCCCAGGCGGCGATCGACAGGTTCGGGAAAGTGGACGTTCTCCTCAACAACGCCGGCTTCGGTCTGATCGGCGCGGTCGAGGAAGCCAGCGCGGCCGAGATCGAGGCCGTTTTCCGGACCAACGTTTTTGGCCTGCTGGCCGTGACGCGCGCGGTCCTGCCGCACATGCGCAAGGCGCGGTCGGGCCGCATCCTCAACATCTCATCGATCGGCGGCTATCGGGGTGCCGCCGGGTTCGGCGTCTATGGCGCTAGCAAGTTCGCCGTCGAAGCGCTTTCAGAGGCCCTGCGGGCCGAACTGGCTCCCCTCGGCATTCATGTCACCGCTATCGAACCAGGCTATTTCCGGACGGATTTCATGGACGCCTCGTCGCTCAAAGTCAGCGGCGCGAGCATTGCCGACTACGACGGCACGGCCGGCAAGGTCAGGATGAATGCCGGCCGGATCAATGGCGCCCAGCCGGGCGATCCCGCCAAGCTGGCCGAGGTCCTCGTTGATTTTGTCGAGGTGGCCGACCCGCCGGTGCGCCTGCCACTCGGAGCCGACACCATCGTTGCGATCGAAGCCAAGCACGCCTCCGATGCAGCGATCGTGGCGCAGTGGCGCTCGGTTGCGTTGTCAACCGGATTCTGATCGGAGAGGCTAGAGCACCCGCCGATCAGGTTGAGTCAACCTGATCGAAAAGCGGCTGCTCCAGCAAATAACCTAGAGCCTTCGCTGGACGACCAAATGTTTCAATTTGGTCGGCGAAGGCTCTAGGCGCGATCGCGTGCCGAGCGGCGCCGACGCCCATCTTGAACAAAGACGCCCGGAGCGGGAGGATCGCTCCGGGCGAGAGGCCCTCGGAAGCAGCGTCAGGTGGAGGCCGCGGCTTTCAGGACCGCCTCGGTGACGACGCTGTCGTCCTCGAGGCTGCGGACCGGGGCGATGCCCTTTTCCTTCAGCACGGCGTGGTAGGACCTGACGGCCTCGAGCGGCCTCAACTCGCCGTCGGCCACGGCGCGCATGTGGCGGACCATGTCGAGCTGGCTTTCGGCAAGGTTGATCTTGCGGCCGAACAGCGCGACGCGAGCGCCGTATTTCTCGGCCTGGAACAGCAGCTCGAAGGTGTCGCGCGTCGTGCCGGCGCCGCCGCCGAGCACGCCCACCACCAGCTGCGGATCGTAGGAGGCAAGTTCCTCCAGCGCCTTGGCGCCGTTGTAGGGATATTTCAGGAACTGCGGCCGGTCGACGCGCAGCACGCCGGACAGGCAGCGGGCCAGATTGTCGTTGACGAAGGAGCCGACATCGGCGGGCGCGACGCCGCATTCGACGTTGGGATTGAACACCTCGAGGAAATACTCGATGCCGTTCTTCGCCGCGTCCTCGCGGAAGGCGCTGAAGGCTTCGAGCGACCTCAGGTCGGCTTCGATGTCGTTGACGAAGGTGATCGAGTAGAGGCCGAGATTGCCGATCTTGGCTTCGGCGATCCGCTTCAGCGACGGCGTGCGGAACGGCCGCGACGGTCCGAGCTTGCCGTAGCCGTTGGGCCGGGCGCCCCAGATGTCGGTGGTGTCGTTGGCGCGGAAGGCGGGCCGCACGGGGCTGTTCTTGAAGGCGCCGGCTTCCTGCAGCAGTTCGAGGTTGGAGCAGGACACCAGCATGATGTCGAGCAGATCCTGGCGAACCAGCTGGGTGATCATGTCCAGGAACTCGGCACGCGTCCGGAAGCGAACGAACTTGCCGGCCTTGTCGCGGATCGGCCCGGTGCCGGGAATGGGGTTGGACATGTCGCCGTCCTTGGCGTCGGCGATGATGAAGTCGCCCTTGGCGTAGTTGCCGGCCCGGATCTTGGCGAGCTTGGTATTCATGCGGAACATTGAATTCTCCTTGGGTACTTGTTTTCTTGGTTGGGATGCCGCCGTTTTCCGGGCAGCGGTGCGGAAGGGGTTCATCTTTCGCCCGGGGCGGCGATGCGGCGGCCATCCGGGTCGAACAGGTGCAATCCGGCCGGGTCGATGCTGAGACGGACGACGTCGCCCATGGCGACGGTGGGGGCGCCGACGGCCTGCAGCACCACCGGCGTGCCGTCGCTGAGGACAATGTGGATCAGCGTCAGGCCGCCGAGATGCTCGGTCAGGGTGACGCGACCGCCGAGCGGGCCGTCGGCCGACAGCAGCAAGGCCTCCGGACGGATGCCGACGCTGAGGGGGCTTCCCTCTCCGAGCGTCACCGGCTGCCGTAGCGCGATGGCGCTGCCGTCGGCAAGGCGCGCTTCGGCGGCGCCGGCCAGACGCGCCGGCAGGATGTTCATCTGCGGCGAGCCGATGAAACGGGCGACGAACAGGTTCTGCGGCCGCTCGTAGAGGCGGACCGGCGTGGCCACCTGTTCGAGCGTGCCCTTGTTGACGACGGCGATCTTGGTGGCCAGCGTCATCGCTTCCACCTGATCGTGCGTCACGTAGATCATGGTGGTGCCAAGCTTCTGATGCAGCTCGGCGATCTCCACCCGCATCTGCATGCGCAGGGCGGCGTCGAGGTTGGATAGCGGCTCGTCGAACAGGAAGACCTTGGGATTGCGGACGATCGCCCTGCCCATGGCGACGCGCTGGCGCTGGCCGCCGGAGAGCTGGCGCGGGTAGCGATCGAGCAGATCGGTGAGGCCGAGAATGCTGGCGCTGGCCCTGATCTTCTCGGCCGCCTCCGCCTGGGGCATCTTGGCGAGGCGCAGGGAAAAGCCCATATTCTGCGCCACCGTCATATGCGGATAGAGCGCATAGTTCTGGAACACCATGGCGATGTCGCGGTGCTTGGGCGGCACGTCGTTCATCACGTCGCCGTCGATCACCACCTCGCCGCCGCTGATGGTTTCGAGGCCCGCGATCATGCGAAGCAGGGTGGATTTGCCGCAGCCCGAGGGGCCGACCAGAACGACAAAGGCGCCGTCTTCGATTTCGAGGTCGATGCCATGGATGACCTCGAAAGCACCGTAGGCCTTGGTGACGGATCTGAGGGAAACGGGTGCCATTACGGTCTCCGTGGGGCTGCAAGACCGGCCGAGCCGAGAATGGGCTGGTGGCTGGCGATGGAATGGATGAGCAGGCAGCCGGCGGTGAAGCTGTCGCCGAGGCCGACGGTCGAGGCGGGCCGTTCGAGATAGGGCGCGGCGACGCAGACAACCCGGCGGCCATCCGTCAGGGCGGAGATCGATGGCGCAGGCAAGGGCTCAAAGCGCGCGCCGTGCGGCACCCGGGGGTGGGAGGAGGGCTGGCCGGCCTCGGCGCGGGAAGCGGCGAGCAGGCAGCCCATGGCGAGGGCATCCATCTCCACCAGGGCGTCGCCTCGGGTGACGGCCAACGCCCAGCCATCGGCATGCACGACCAGCCGGTCGACGCCGAGCCGGCGCGACAGCTCGTCCGCCTGCGCCAGCGGGTCGTCGCCCGGCACCAGGCCGCGCAGTTCGTTCTGATTGAGGCCGATCGACGTCACCACGGGCGAAAGGGCGGTCAGCGTGGCGTCGAGCGTTCCCGGCCAGGGATAGGCGCCGAGTTCCAGGTGGACGACCGACAGACCGGCCTTACGCCAGGCGTGTGCCGCATTCGAGAGGCGCTCGAGGACGGGCGGCAACTCGGCCAGCGGAACGGTGTTGGGCGATGACAACAGACCGGCCCGCAACTGATGCCCGTTCGCCGCGACCCAGCGGTCGAACGTTGCATCCTCATGCAGGGCTTCATCGGCGAAGCGGACGATGATGCGGGTCGACCGTTCGGCCACGAAACCGGGCAGGGGCCGGCCGGCGGTATACTCGATGATGTAATGCGCCGGCTTATCTTGGAGTGCCGGCCAGCGACGCTTCGGCGAGCCGATCGCGGTGTCGCTTTCGGCCAGGCCTATGCCGGCATGCAGCGAGGCGAGCTCTTCGGGGCCGACCTCGCCCAGGGCAAGCAGGGACGGCGCGCCGATTGCCGCCAGCGTCCAGGCCGCCTGGGCCGACGTGCCGCCGATCGCCGTGCCGCCCGGCAGCGTGTGCGGATCGAAGAAGGCGGGGCCGTCCGGCCAGTCGTTCATCAGCATTTCGCCGCCGCGGCCGGCCTTGGCGCGCGCCATCAGTTCGGCGAACAGACGGCGGGCCCCGGCATCGGGATGCTCGGCCAGCAGCGGCGCGACGGCGTGCAGATCGATGCGCCGGTCGAGACAGACGGCGAAGCCGGTGACCAGCCTGGTTGCTTCGCTGACGATGGCTGGCACTTCGGCGGCGAGCCGGTCATACGCGCTGGGCCAGTCGATCGATGAGATGTGGATGGTCTGGGGGCTGTTCATGGTGGTCATTCCTTGACCGCGCCCTGCGTCAGCCCCTGGATGATCCAGCGCTGGAAGGCGAGCACCAGCAGCACCAGCGGCAGCGTCACCACCACCGAGGCGGCGGCGAGATCGCCCCAGGGGACGTAGTAGAGGTTGGTGAAGTTGGCGATGCCGACGGGAATGGTCTGGCGCTCGACGCCCGAGGTGAAGGCGAGCGCGAACATGAACTCGTTCCAGGCCATGATGAAGGCGAGCAGGCCGGTGGTGACGAAGCCGGGCAGCGACATCGGCAGGATGACCGAGACCAGCAGACGCAAGGGACCGGCGCCATCGATGATGGCGGCTTCGTCGATTTCGCGGGGAATGGTCTGGAAGTAGCCGAACAGCACCCAGATCACCAGCGGCAGCCCGAGCGACAGATAGATGATCACCAGGATGGTGTAGGTGTTCATCAGGCCGAGCGACGACGCGGCGAGGTAGAGCGGCGCGACGATGGCGATCTGCGGGAACATCGACACCGACAGGATCAGCGCCAGGATGCCGAAGTGGTAGTAGACGCGCAGCCGGGCGAGAGCGAAGGCGGCGCCGCCGCCGATGGCCAGGCAGAACAGGGTGGTCAGCCCCGCCACGATGGCCGAGTTGATGATGTAGAGGTGAAACTGCTTCTCGACGAAGATGTTGTAGAAATGGTCGAGCGTGCCGGGCCAGGGCAGGAAGCTGGGCGTCGGCGACGACAGCAGTCGGTCTTCCTGGAAGGAGGTGGAGACCTGCCACAGGAAGGGCGCCACCGACCAGACGACGATCAGCGCCGAGGCGATGTAAAGCGCGATGCGGGTGATCAAGAGTTGGGCGCGCCAGGACGACAGCATGGGTTTCCTCCTCAGCCGTTGTCGCGCCGCATGCGGCGAACGATGAACAGGCCGAAGCCAAGGGCGATGAGAGCCTCGGTGATGAACATGGCCGCCGACAGCGCGCTGCCGTAGCCGAAGTCGAGGCCCGAGAAGAGAACCTTGTAGGACAGGGTCGACAGCACCTCGGTGGAGTCGGCCGGACCGCCGCCCGTCAGCACGTAGACCAGGTCGAAGATGCGGAAGGCGTCGAGGGCGCGGAACATGCCGGCGATCAAGAGCGTGGTGAACAACAGCGGCAGGCGGATCGACCAGAAGCATTGCCAGGGGCCGGCACCGTCGATGCGCGCGGCCTCGACCAGCGAATGCGGCACCGTCTGCAATCCGGCGAGCAGCAGCAGCGCCATGAAGGGCGTCGTCTTCCAGACGTCGGCGATGATGATGGTGAGAAGCGCCGTCTGGCTGTCGCCATACCAGTTGACGTAGCCGTCGATCAGGCCGGTCTGCATCAGCAGCCAGTTGACCACGCCGTGCTGGCCGTCGAACAGCCAGCCGAACATCTTGGAGGTGACCACCGTGGGGATGGCCCAGGGAACCAGCATCGCGGCCCTCACCCAGCCCCGTCCCTTGAAGGTCTCGTAGAGCACGATGGCCATGGCCATGCCGAGCACCGTCTCGAGAAGGGTGGAGGCGGCGGTGAACAGCATGGTGTGACGCCAGGCCGACCAGAAATCCGGGTCAGCCGTCAGCCGAACGTAGTTGGAGAGACCGACGAAGGCGTCTTCCTGGGTCGACAGCATGGTGTTGCGCAAGGAGAGGCGCAGGCCGTCGATGACCGGATAGACGGAGACGGTGAGGAGGGTGAAGGCCGCGGGCAGGAGAAAGAGCAGAGGCGCCCACCGTTCGGCACGGCTCCTCTGCGTCAGTCGCTTGCTCCGTCGGCTGTCGGCCAAGCGGCCGACCGACGGAAGCGTGGTCATGCGCCGACGATGCCCTCAAGCTTGGCCTTGGCTTCCTTGAGCGCGTCGGCGACGTTGCCGTTGGTGACCGCCTTGGAGACGGCCGACTGCAGCGCCAGCGACACCTGGGAGTATTTCGGCGTCACCGGGCGCGCCGTGGCGCCGACGAACACCGGCTTCAGCGTCTGCATGAACGGCTGCGCCTTGCCGAGTTCGGCACTGTCGAACACGGCCGGCCGGCTTGGCGCGAGACCGAGCTCGGTGGCGAACAGCAGCTGCGTCTCCGGGCTCGACAGCCACTTCAGGAATTCGACCGAGGCGTCCCGGTTCTTGGTCGAGGCGTTGACGCCATACTGATAGCCGCCGAGGCAGGCCGCGCTCTTGCCCTTGGCGAAATGCGGCAGCGGCACGACGCCGACCTTGTCGACCACCGAGGAGGCCTTGGCGTCCTGACAGATCGGATAGACGTAGGACCAGTTGCGCAGGAAGGCGACGTCGCCGCCGGTGAATGGCGTGCGCGACGGCTCCTCGTCCCAGCTGCGGACGTCCGGCGGGCTGATCTTGTACTTCTCGATGGTGTCGTACATGAACTGCACGGCTTCCACCGCCGCGTCGTCGGCGATGTGCACGGTCTTGCCGTCGTCGCCGAGGATGCTGCCGCCGTTGGAGGTGACGAATTCCACCAGGTCGCAGATCAGCACCTCGGCCTGCTTGGCCTGCCAGGAGAAGCCGATCTTCGCCTTGCCGGCCTTCATGATATCGGTGGCGGCGGCGACCAGTTCCTCCCAGGTCTCCGGTGCCTTGGAGACGAGATCCTTGCGGTAATAGAGCATGCCGCTATCGACATACCAGGGCAGGGCGGTCAGCTTGCCCTGCCACTTGCAGGCGGCCAGCACGCCGGGGAAATAGGCGGCGGCCTCATTGGCGGTGACATACTCGTCGAGCGGCAGAGCCCAGCCGGCGCCGGCAAACTCGGCGATCCACACGACATCCTGGGTGAAGACGTCGGGCGAGCCGTCCTTCTTGGCGAGGCGTTGCACCAGGCCCTGGTGGACTTCGGTGGAAGAGCTGGGCGGCGGCAGCTCGTCATAGCGAACGAGAATGCGGCTCTGGGACTGGTTGAAGACGTCCACCATCTCGGCGACGGTCCGCTTGCCGAAGAACTTGGCGCTGGCAAACGTGATGTTGGTACGGTCGGCGGCCGAGGCCACCGAGGTCAGCTTCAGGATGGCTGGGGCGGCCAACACGCCGCCGGTGGTGATGCCAGCCACTTTCAGAAATTGGCGGCGCCCGACAGACGCGGGCTTGCCGACATGATCGTCATGGTCAGTCATGCGTTCTCACTCCCTTGCACTCGCGGGTTTCGTCCAATTGGCGAAACTTCTCTCATGAGCGGGCTGATAAAAGCCGCATAAAGTCGAACTGTCAAGCATAAAGCAGCATTAGTTTGTGCGCTATTTTGCGTCTTTATACCACTTTGTGACGCAAAACCCGGTATGATAGGGTCGGCGCGACGCTCAAGCGATTGCAACGGCAGGCCAGACGACGATGACTACAGAGGATGTTGACAAGACCGGTTCGGACGCCACGCTGCCGGCGCGGCGGCGGGCCGACATCCTGCGACTTGCCCAGCAATTGGGGCAGATTACCGTGACGGACATGAGTGCGCGCTTCGACGTGTCGCTGGATACCATCCGCCGCGATCTCGATATTCTCGCCGAACAGGGTCTGGTCAGCCGAATTCATGGCGGTGCGCTCCCGGCCTCGGGCATGGCGACGGCGGATACGCCGTTCGATCTCCGCATGAAGTCGCATCATGCGGCAAAAACACGCATCGGCCGGGCCGCGGCGGAACTGGTCGGCGATGGCGAGACGCTGCTGGTCAACGGCGGCACCACTACCATCGCCTTCGCCGCAGCGCTGGACATGCGGCGGCGCCTCACGATCGTCACCAACAATCTTGGGCTGCCGTCCGCCGTACCGCCGGCGGCCATCCTCAATCTCTATCTGCTCGGCGGCGAAATCCGCAGCGGCGCCCAGGTGACGGTGGGGCCCATTGGCTTCGTCGGCACCGGCGCCATCACCGCCGATACCGCCGTCATCGGCGTGGGCGGGGTCGACGCCACCGGCTTCTGGACCAGCCACCTCTCCGAGGCCACCATGATGGCCGCGATGATCGAGGCGGCACGGCGGACGATCATTCTGGCCGACAGCCGCAAGTTCGGGCGCCACGCCTTCGCCAAGGTCGCCTCGCTCGAACGCGTGTTCGCGCTGGTCACCGACGCGCCGCCCCCGCCCGACATTCAGGCGGCGCTCGAAGCGGCGGGCACGCTGCTCATCGTGGTGCCTGACGACGGCGAAGCCGGCGCAGGCTGATCCTTCAGCCTCCTTCCACCTTGATGGCGCCGGTCATGATGCCGACCACGTCGGCCATGGTATGGGTTTTCGGCGAGACGACCGCTGCCCGGCGGCCGAGCCGCATGATGCAGATGCGGTCGGCCAGATCGAACACGTTGGGCATGTTGTGGCTGATCAGCACCACCGGCAGGCCACGGTCGCGGATCGCCCGGATCAGTTCCAACACCTGGCCGGTTTCGCGGACGCCGAGGGCGGCGGTCGGCTCGTCCATGATCACCAGCTTGCTGGCGAACACCGCCGCCCGGGCCACGGCAACGCCCTGGCGCTGGCCGCCCGAGAGGTTCTCGACGAGGCTGTTGATCGACGGCAGGCGGAACTTCAGCTCGGCCATGGCCGCCGCCGCCCCCTCGCGCATGCGGCGCTTGTCGAGCCGGCGGAACACGCTGCCGAGGATGCCCGACGACAAGAGCTCGCGGCCCAGGAACAGGTTGCTCGGAATGTCGAGGGCGGGGGCGACGGCGAGGTCCTGGTAGACCGTCTCGATGCCGCGATGGCGGGCGTCGAGCGGTCCCTTGAAATGCACCAGCTGGCCGTCGAGCAGGATCTCGCCGCTGTCGGGCACCACGGCGCCGGTCAGCGTCTTGATCAGCGTCGATTTGCCGGCGCCGTTGTCGCCGACGACGGCCAGGATCTCGCCGGCGCGCAGGTCGAAATCGACGCCGTCGAGGGCGACGACATGGCCGTAGCTCTTGACGATCTTGCGGGCTTCGAGCACGACGCGGACGGTATTGCCGGGCTGGGGCTTGGCGGCGAGGGCAGACATCAGCGCCTCCTGCGGGAAAGCTGGTCGAAGGCGACGGCGACGATCACCAGGATGCCGGTGACGAGGTCCTGCCAGAGCGGATCGATGCCGGCGAGCGTCAGGCCGTTGCGGAGGACGCCGACGATCAACGCGCCGATCAGCGTGCCGACCAGGCCGCCACGACCGCCGAACAGGCTGGTGCCGCCGATCACCACGGCGGTGATGGAATCGAGGTTGGCCGTCTGAAGCGCGTTGGGGTCGGCGTTGGGGATGCGGCCGAGGGCGAGCCAGGCGGTGATGCCGTAGATCAGGCCGGCCAGCGCGTAGACCTGCAACAGGTGCAGGCGGACGGGAATGCCGACGAGGCGCGCCGCTTCCGGATTGTTGCCGATGGCGTAGAGGTGGCGGCCCCAGCGCGTTTCGTTGAGCAGATACCAGACGATGGCGTAGAGCAGCAGCATGGCGATGACGCCATAGGTGAGCACGAAGCTGCCGACGCGGAAGGTGTTGCCGGTCAGGCCGAGGAAATCGTCCTGCACCGGGAAGGCGCCGCCCTTGGAGATGAGGCGCAAGGCGGCCGTCAGGATGCCGAGGGTGCCCAAGGTGACGATGAAGGGTGGCAGATCGAGCCGGCTGACCAGCGCTCCGGCGACGAAGCCCGACAGCGTGCACAGGGACACCGCGAACAGCATCGACAGCACGGGATCATAGCCGAGGAGCACCAGCTTGCCGGCGACGATGGTGCCGAGCACGCAGATGGCGCCCACCGCCAGATCGATGCCGGCGGTGAGGATCACCAGCGTCTGGCCGATGGCCAGCGTGCCCACCACGATGGTCTGCTGCAGGATGATCGACTGGTTGTGGGGGGCGAGAAAGCGCGGATTGGTGATGGCGAACACCAGGCAGAAGGCCAAGAGGACCAGAATGGGCCCGACGGCGGGAATGGCCTTGGTTCGCGAAAACAGCCCGGCGCTGGCCTCGGGGGCAGACGGGGTTGCGCTGCTCATGGGGACCTCGCAACTGACAGGATTTGAAGGCGAACCGGCGGACGCGTGGCGGTCCGCCGGCCCGGGAGGGCGCTCATCGGCCGGTCAGGGGGAAGTCAACCGATGATGACGCCAAATACCGTCCCTCAACGAAGGGATCAGTCGCCCCAGCAGTTCTGGAGGCCCCACGCGCTGTCCTTGGAGTCGAGCCCCGGCATCGGCTTGTCGGTGATCAGGTAGGAGCCGGTGTTGACGAAGCCTGTGGGCTTCTTGCCGGACGCCGCATAGTCGGCCACCGCGTCGACGCCCATCGAGGCCATCTTGTAGGGGAACTGCATCACCGTCGCCGCGATGATGCCGGCCTTGACGTTGCGCACGCCGGCGCAGCCGCCGTCGATCGAGGTCAGGACCACGTCCTTTTCCTTGCCGAACGACTTCAGCGCCTGATAGCCGCCGGCCGCCGCCGGTTCGTTGATGGTGTAGACGACGTTGATGTCGCCGTTCTTGGACAGAAGGTTCTCCATGCCCACCTGGCCCTTGTCCTGGGCGCCGTTGGTGATGGCGGCGCCGGCGATGGCCGGGTCGCCCTCGGCAATGCCGAAGCCCTTCAGGAAGCCGTTGTGGCGGAAGGTGTCGACCGTGCCGCCGGGCGTGCCGTCGAGCATGGCGATCACCGGCTTCTTGTCGCCGAGCGCGGCCTTGGCATAGGCGCCCTGCTGGACGCCGGCCTGGAAGTTGTCGGTGGCGAAGGTGGCATCGACCGCATCAGCCGGGTCGGTGGCCGTGTCGAGAGCGATCACCAGCACGCCGGCGTCACGCGCCTTCTTGATGACCCCGAGCATGCCCGAGGAGTTGTTGGGCGTGACCAGAATGCCCTTGGCGCCGGCCGAGATCAGGTCCTCGATGGCGGCCACCTGGCCCTCGTTGTCGCCGTCGAACTTGCCGGCGCGGGCGATCAGCTTCAGGCCCTTGGTCTTGGCTTCGGCTTCGGCCGCCTGACGCATCTTGACGAAGAAGGGGTTGACCTCGGTCTTGGTCACCAGGCCGACGATGACGTCGTCTGCCTGCGCATAGGAGACGCCAATCGCGCCGGCCAGACCGAAGGCGATGGCGAACACCGCGCAACCCGCCGTGAGCTGCGACAACGCGTAACGAGACCTGTCGTGATGAGAAGTCTGCATGTTTTCCTCCCGGGTTTTGTCTGGAGCCGGTTCCTCGTCGGCTCCATGGCCATCCTCCGAGGCCACCTCGATTTGACACCTATTAAGGATGGAGTCAAACATAAACGATTTATATTTGTATATTTTTATCCAAAAGTAGGCTTTGGTTTGGCTGTGGCGGCTGTCACGCGGATGTCGGGCGCAGCGCCGCCCTGCGGACCGATCCGGCGCATCGCCGCGCGCACCGGCGCCAGATCGGCCATCTGGCAATAGGCGGAAAACAGCAGCTCGTAGCGCGCCGATCGCTGCGAGTCGGGGGTGAACATGCGCCGGGACCGGGCGCCGAAACGGGCGGCGCCTTCCTTGAAATCGGCGACGACGCCGGCCGCGACGGCGCCGTGGATGGCCGCCCCGCTTGCCGTGGCGTGGGCGATGGTCGGCAGCTCGATCTCCCGGCCGAGGACATCGGCCATGATCGCCACCAGCAGCGGGTTGGTCTCGGCGAGGCCGGAGGTCATCACCAGCCGCCGCGTGTCGAGGCCGCCGGCATTGGCCAATTCGAGCACCCGGCGCGTGCCGTAGCAGAGCGCCTCCATCAGCGCCCGGTAGATGCCGGCCGCCGTGGTGTCGAGGCCGAAGCCCATCAAGAGGCCTGATAGCCGCGAATCCGCGTGGGGAACGCGGTTGCCGTTCCACCAGTCGAGGCCGACGAGGTGGTTGTCGCCGGGCGCCAGCGTTGCCGCCTCGGCGTTGTAGGCGGCAAAGCTCGCCGAGAGATCGGGGCCGCGCGGAAAGGTGCGGACGAACCAGGCCAGCAGGTCGCCGAACGCAGCCTGTCCCGCTTCGTAGAGCCAGAGGTTCGGCAGGGAGCCGCCATGGGCGACGCCTTCGAGGCCGACCGGCAGGGGAACGCGGCGTTCGGCCAGAAACAGATAGCCGGCCGAGGTGCCGAGCGCGCCGACCATGGTGCCGCCCTCGACGGCGCCGACGGCCGGCAGCACGGCATGCGAGTCGATGATCGCTACCGCCACGGTGGCCGGCCCGAGGATACCGGTGCGGCGGCGCCAGTCGTCGGTCAGCTCGCCGGCCGGACTGCCCGCCGGCAACGGCCGGGCAAGGCGGGCTTCAAGGCCGGGCACGATGCCCGGGGGATAGCCGGCGGCGGCGGAATACTGCGCCTTGTAGGCGGCAAAGCCGAGATTGCGGGCCTCGCGGCCGGTGAGCCGCAGCACCATCCAGTCGCCGGCTTCCATGAAGCGGTCGGCCGCCGCCCAGACATCAGGCGCTTCGGCCGCGATCTCCGCCGCCTTGGCCAGCAGCCATTCGCCGGAGAGGCGGCCGCCGAAATCGTCGAGAAACGCGCCGCCGGCCGCGTTGATCGCGTCGGCATAGCGCTGGGCGCTGTGCTTCCAGAGTTTGACGTAGGCGTGCGGCTCGCCCGGCATAAGCGCCGACAGGGGCGTGCCGTCGGTCGTGGTCGGCAGGGGCGAGGAGGCGGTGAAGTCGAGGCCGATCGCCAAGATGTGGCGGTCTCGCCCGAGGCGGGCCAGCACTTCCTCGGCGGCGGTGAGATAGTCGCCGGGATCCTGCAGCGCGAAGCCCGGGGGCAGCGGCGTTCCCTGAGGCAGCGATCCGCTCATCACACCATGGCGGTAGGGCGAGGCGTGATGATCGACGGCGACGCCCGAACCGGCGTCGATCAGCACGCCGCGCACCGACAGCGTTCCGAAATCGAGGCCGATGAGATAACGCCCGTCCATGTCGCCGCTCCCAACCGACACTGGCGTTCTTCGCGCCATGAAGCCTTCGGCGGCAGGGCGCCTGCCGGCCGCGGTCTTCTAGTCAGGCCTGATGTGATCAAAAGTCAATATCATTTTGTATATTTCTATACATAAGTAACAGCAACGAGGCCCTTGGCGCTTTCACTGAGGACGTTTATTGGCTACATCTGGTTGAGTAGGAGACAATCGGATGCCCATCAGAGACGGCGTTGGCGATACCGCGGCGCTGACCAATGCCAGCGACATTTTTTCTCTGATTGCCACCGGTACGGCTGTCTCGCGCTCGGCGCTGCTCGAGAGGTCGGGCCTGTCGCGGGTGACGGTGACGCAACGGCTCAACGCGCTGATCGCCGCCGACCTGATCGGCGAGGCGGCTGAGACGCTGCCGAGCGGCGGACGGCCCACCCGCGTGCTCACCGTCAATCGCCAGGTCGGCCATGTGCTGGTCGCCAATATCGGCGAATCCCACCTGCATCTGGCGCTGATGTCGCCGGACCTCATGATGATTGCCCAGAGCACGCTGCGTTACGAGGTGGCGGAGGGGCCGACGGCGACGCTGAACCGGATTGCCGACGGGTTTCGTCAGTTGCAGGCTGAGACGGGCGACAACGGCATCCTGCTCGGCATCGGCCTCAGCCTGCCGGCGCCGGTGGATTACAAGCGCGGCCGTGTCGTCGGCCCGTCGGTCATGCGCGGCTGGGACGACGTCGACATCATCGGACCGATGGCCGCCCATTTCGATGCGCCCGTCTATGTCGACAACGACGTCAACCTGATGACCCTCTACGAGTATCGCCGGCATTTCCAGCTCGCCGACGACATCCTGTACATCAAGGTGGGCACCGGCATCGGCGCCGGCTTCATCGCCGACGGCAAGATCTTTCGCGGCGCCCATGGCGCCTCCGGCGATATCGGCCACATCCAGTTCGATTCCGACGATCCGCCGCTCTGCCGCTGCGGCAAGCTCGGCTGCGTCGAGGCCCGCGCCGCCGGCTGGGCCATTGCCCGCGACCTGCGCGCGCTCGGCTTCAAGGCGGAGAATGCCCGCGACGTCATCGCCCTCGTCGACGAGCAGGTGCCCGAGGCGATCATGCTGCTGCGCAAGGCCGGCCGCGTCATCGGCGAGGTGACGGCCGACGTCGTCAGCATCCTCAATCCCGGCCTGATCGTGGTGGGCGGCACGCTGGCGCGCGGCGGCGACTTCCTGCTGTCCGGTATCCGCGAGCTGGTCTATCAGCGCTGCCTGCCGCTAGCGACGCGCGAACTCAACATCGTCCTCGCCCCGCCGCAGGCCGACATCGCCCTCTTGGGCACCGGCCAACTGGTGGTCGACAACGTCTTCTCCCCACCCGGCGCCGCCGACCTCCTCAACCGCATCGTCGCCAGCATGACCCGCCCGGTCGCCGATCGACCGGAAGGGGCGAGGCGCAGAGTGCGAAGGGCTGGGTGATTTTGCGCGGACCGTGGCTTCGACAAGGTCGGGGGAGCCCCCAGTCTTGCTGACTTCTGGTAGAAATGCTCCACTCCCGGTATAGGGAAGGGCCATAGGCTGGGCGTCGGAGGAGCGGAATGAAGTATATGCTTTTCGGGCTTCGGGCCGCTGCCTATGTGGTGCTTTCATTTGCTTGCGCAGGCTTTGCGTTGGCTGACGACTGGACTTGCACCCAGCCGCCTACTGCAAACATCAGTAAAGGCATCGAGAAACTTTCGGGATCGAAACAATTCGAATCGATTGATCGGCGTGCCGTCGATTTTATTGAAAGACCTCTCAAGAAACGTCTTGGATTCAAATCGAGTATCGTTTCATGTCACGGCTCATCCTGTCGTATCGGACGGGAATTCATCCGCTTCATTGATGGGAAAATAGAGCTCCCGACCCGGGAAATGCCAATGTCCATTTGCTGGGTACACGATCCGCACATTGCGTACTGTGATAGAGTGGCTTGCTCACCTCCCCCGGAGAATCATTCCGTCGTTTATCTTTGGGATGATGGAGAATTGAGTCTGAGCTTGGATAAGTTGAAAACGAAAGAAAACCAGCTTCCCATCAATGAAGTTCATGAGAATAATTTGGCTTACGACCCAGACGTCAAGGACTATCATTCAAGAGTCGTTGGCGTTGCTAGGGATGCGTCTGTGATGATATTTTTGGAGACATACAATAAAAGGTGATCGGGACGACTCCCGATACACGCCTGCATCGGCATCGCATCAGTCCAGGCCCTCTCCAAGTTGCAGGAGATGGTCCTGAACTGGGTGGGGCAAGAGACAGCCTTGATGCCAATGTGCCGCGTTGCGCGAATGAAAACCGCTCGGTAGAACGCAAGAAGCGGTCGCTACAGACCGCCTTCCCTCACGCAAAGATCGCTGGCATTTCCGCGGCGAGTTCCTGGATGGTTTTCAGGACTTGCTTGAGGTGGTGGCGCATGGCGGCTTCGGCGCGGTCGGGGTCCTGGGTTTCGATGGCCTTGAAGATTTCGGCGTGCTGGTCGGTGAGCAGCAGCATGTGCGCCTTGTTGGGCAGGCTCAGGAAGCGGACGCGGTCCATCTGGCCCTTGACGCTCTGAATGAGGCGCCAGGAGCGCGGCATGCCGGTGCCTTCGCTGATGGTGCGGTGGAAGGCCTCGTCGAGCGGCATGTAGTCTTCCGGCGAGCCGGCGGTCGCGGCGTGGCGCTGGTCGTCGATCAGGCGGGAGAGGTCGCGGATCAGGGTGGGCGAGGGCTGCTCGGCGGCGCGGCGGACGACGGCCGCCTCCAGCGCTTCGCGCAGGAACTGCGCTTCCATCACCTCGGCGACGCGGATGGGAGAGACGACGGTGCCGCGCTGCGGGAAGACGTCGACCAGCGTTTCGTCGGCAAGGCGGATCAGCGCCTCGCGCACCGGCGTGCGGCTGACGCCGAGCCGCAGCGCCAGTTCCTTCTCGCTCAAGGCCTCGTTGGGCTTGAACGTCAGGCCGATGATCATCCGCTTCAGGAGGCCATAGACCTGGGCACCGATCGGCTGCTTGGGATCGAGCTCATATCCGGCGGCGGCAGTTGGCAACACGTTGGTTTCTCCTGTGAGATACTACCATGGCATATCCCGGCGCCGGCTGTCCAGATGGACGTCCGTGGGGCCTTGAGGCGGGCGCGGCCGGCGGGGCAGCTTTCTCCCATGGTCGAAACGGGTTGTGCGCATCGTCAGAACATGGATGATGCGTTGCCTTGTCCTGCTGGCTTGCCCGGCAGGGTCTGCCCCGAACAGCGCCCCCCGACGGCTGCATATTCGTTTTGAAGCGAACAGCACAGAGCGAACATGCACCTAAGCGAAGAGAGCTCGACATGTTGGCAAAAGGAACGTTCAAGGTCGCCGATTTCAAGCGCGCCAATCTGGCCCTGCCGGCGTCGGTGACGACGGCGCTCCCCGTCGGCGTGAGCACGATGGAAAAGACCTATGCCGGCGATATCGTCGGCCGGTCCACCACGATCTTTACCGCCGCCTTCGATCCGGCAACGGGCGTCGGCTCCTACGTGGCCATGGAGAGCTTCGAAGGGAGGATCGGCGGCCAAAGCGGCACCTTCAACTTCCTCCACTCGGCCTCGACCAAGGGCAGCGACCGGTCCAATGAGTTCTTCGCCATCGCCGAAGGCAGCGGCACCGGCGACTTCAAGGGCATACGCGGCAGCGGCGGCATTTCCGTTGACGCAGAAGCTCACCGCATCTGGTTCGATTACGAGATTGGGTAGGGGGCATATGGGAGCCCGATATGACCGGCCCGCGATCTCGTCCTGAGATCCTTCGCTTTCGCGAAGGAAGACAATCTATATATTTATTTTCATTGTATAAGGCTGTCTTCCTCCGCGAAGGCGGGGGATCTCAGGCAGGATGGAGCTGCTAGGCCGATATCGCACTCCCGCATCAATCCAGCGTCGCCGCGATCGCGCGGACCCTTTCGACAAGCCACGTGAGCCCGGGATCGGTCTCGGTGGACACATGGCGCGCCAGGCTGATGGGGAAGGCGTCGATGGTGAGGGGCGGATCGAAGACCTGAAGGCCGAAGGCGGCGCCGAACTGTCGCGCCAATCTTGCCGGCACCGTGGCGATGAGATCACTGGCGGCGACGGCGGCAAAGGCGGTGAGAAACATCGGCACGCTGGCGCGGACACGACGCGTGATCCCTTCACGGCTGAGTGCCTCGTCGACAGCGCCTGAAAACCCGCCCGAGAACGACACCAGCAGGTGTTCGAGGTCGAGATAGAGAGCCAGATCGAGGGCATCGGCGATCCGCGGATGGCCCTGGCGCGCCACCACGGAGAAGCGCTCCCACACCAGGGTTTCTGTCAGGAATTCATCGGTGGTCCCGTAGAAGCGCCCAATCGCCAGATCAAGCTCGTCCTTGCGCAAGGCGTCGAGCGCGGCCTTCCCAACGGCGAACCGGGTTGCCAATCGTGTTGCCGGTGCCTCGTCGGCCAGTCGCTTGACGAGGGGCGGGCCGAACAGCGTGGCGACGAGATCGTTGGCCGCCAGTCGGAACTGCCTGGCGGATGTCGCCGGTTCGAAAACACCGCCGCTATTGATCAGGTTCCGCGTGACGCGCATCAGGTCGCGAATCCGCGGAGCAAGCTCGAGCGCGCGGCGCGTCGGGGTCAAGCCATCGGGCCGCCTTGAAAAGAGAGGGTCGTCGAAAAGTTCGCGCAGCCGCGACAGCGCATGGCTGACGGCCGACTGGCTAAGGCCAAGCCGGTCGGCAACAACGGTCGTCCGCTGATGGCGAAGCAGTTCATCGAAAATCAGCAGCAGGGAGAAATCGAGGCGCCTGATCTTAGTTTGATCGATATCCATTATGAACGGATATCAGTTTGATGGTGGCTCGGACAAGCCTATCGTTGGCCGACCAAGCCCTTCGGTCGGATCGAGGCGACGGCCGGCGACAGAACATTCCGAGGATATTCAATGACCATCGAGTATATTCGCTATGAGCTGAACAAGCACCGCGGAGAGGAACTGATTGCCGCCTACGCAAAAGCTGCGGACGCATTGAAGGCATCGCCCGAATGCCTCGGCTTTGACCTTGCTGCATGTGAGGAAGCGGCCAACAGCTTCATCCTGCGCATCCGCTGGAGTTCGACCAGCGATCACCTTCAGAAGTTTCGGAAAGGGCCAAACTTCCCGCCGTTCCTGGCTGCCATCCAGCCCTTCATCGGCGAGATCGCCGAGATGCGCCATTATGCCGCCACCGGCGTGGAGTGGTCGCGATGAGCACTGGATCGGAGACTGCGGCGGGAACGCCGACACTTTGCGACTGGGTCGGTGGCCCGGCCGCCATCGCCGCGCTGACGGCGCGCTTCTACGAAAAGGTCGACGGCGATCCGCTGCTCGGCCCGCTGTTTGCCGACAAGGCACCCGACCACGCCGCGCATGTGGCCGCGTTCATCACCGAAGTGTTCGGCGGAGGCCGCCCTTACAGCGACGGCGGCGGATCGCATGCCGGCATGATCCGGCACCATCTCGGGCGTCACCTCACCGAGGCCCAGCGCAGCCGATGGCTGGCGCTGATGCTGGAGGCGGCCAATGAGATCGGTATGCCCGACGACCCGGAATTCCGCTCCGCGCTGGTCGGCTATCTTGAATGGGGCACGCGTATCGCCGTGATCAATTCCCAGCCGGGCGTCGCTCAACCAGGGGTCGACGCTGCCATGCCGCGCTGGGATTGGGGGCCGCCGGGCGGGCCGTATCGCGGGTGACGATCCGAACACCTCCTGGCTCGCCGCGCCCCGCCTAGGAGACGCGGCCGGCCCGGAAGGCCTCGATGGTCTTGATGGCGCCGCGCAGTTCCGCGAGGCCCTTGAGGCGGCCGACGAAGGAATAGCCGGGGTTGGACTTCTGGCCGACGTCGTCACCGAGCAGGTGGCCGTGGTCGGGGCGGAAGGGGATTTCGGCGTCCGCCCGGCCGACGGAGCGGCGGCGCTCCTCCTCGCTGAGGATGGCCGCGGCGACGGAGATCAGGTCGGTGTCGCCGCCGAGATGATCGGCCTCGTAGAAGGAGCCGTCCGCCTCGTGCTTGACGTTCCTGAGATGGACGAAGTGGATGCGCGGACCGAATTCCTTGGCCATGGCCACGAGGTCGTTCTTCGTATTGGAGCCGAAGGAGCCGGTGCAGAGCGTCAGGCCGCAGGCCTCCTGAGGCACCGCCTCGAACATCTTGCGGACGTCGTCGGCCGTCGACATGACGCGCGGCAGGCCGAAGATCGGGAAGGACGGATCGTCGGCGTGGATGCAGAGGCGGGCGCCTTCCTCCTCGGCCACCGGCGTGATCTCCCTGAGGAACTCCACCAGGTTGGCGCGGAGATCGTCGGTGCTGATCTCCGAATAGAGCGCGAGCATGTCGCGGAAGCTGTCGCGGGTATAGGCGAAATCGCGGGCCGGCAGCCAGTCGATCAGGTTGCGTTCCAGCTCGGAGAGTTCGTCGGGGCTCTTGGCGGCAAGGCGCGTCCGGGCGGCGGCGATCTCGCCGGCGGTATAGTCCGCCTCGGCCCCCTTGCGCTTCAGCACGAACAGGTCGTAGGCGGCGAAATCCACCTTGTCGTAACGCAGCGCGTAGCCGCCGTTCGGCAGCTTGAACATCAGGTTGGTGCGGCTCCAGTCGGTGATGACCATGAAGTTGTAGCAGATGGTCTTGATGCCGGAGCGGGCGACGTTGCGGATCGACTGTTTGTAATTGTCGATCTTCTCTCGGTAGTTGCCGGTGCGCGTCTTGATCTCCTCGCCGACGCCGATGCTCTCGACGACGGACCAGACAAGGCCGGCGGCCTCCACTTCCGCCTTGCGCTTTTCGATCTCCTCCACCGACCACACCTGACCCTGGTTCATGTGGTGGAGGGCGGTGACGATGCCGGTGGCGCCGGCCTGCCGGGCCTTCTGAAGGCTGACGGGATCATCGGGGCCGAACCAGCGCCAGGTCTCTTGCATTGTGGGGTCCTCCAGGGATTGGTTGGCCCAGAGCGGCAGATGCCCGGACCTATCCGGGCTGCCGCTCCAAGGTTTGTTTGCGCATCGGATTTTTCCGAAAAGCGGGGCCACTTTTCGGTCCGATGCGTTGATTAGTGGAACAGGAAAGCAGTGAGCGTGGCGGGCACGCCACGAACGAGCAGGCTCCTGAGGTGTTGGGTCGTCACCTTGCGGAAAGGGGCATTGCCGGAGATGGCGGCCGGGAAGATCTCGCTGACGGCGAACAGCGCGTCGGCCAGCGCCACCGGGTCGTCGCCATGCTCGGCGGCGATCGCCGTCAGGCGGGCCGCCATCGGGTCGGCCACCGTCCAGGTCCGCCCGCTGCCGTCGCGCTGGCGCAGGAAGGCCATCCAGGCGGCGACGGTGAGCGGCACCACCCGCGGCGCCCTGCCGATCGCGATGCGTTCGATGGCGGGGGCGAGGAGGCGCGGACCGAGCTTCTGCGAACCGTCGGAGGAGATCTGCAGCGTCAGGTGGCGGATGCCCGGATTGCGGAAGCGCGCCGCGAGGTCATGGGTATAGGCGGCGACATCGGTGCCCGGCACCGGCGGCACGGTGGGGATGAGGTCGTCGTCCCAGAGGTGGCGGATGATCTTGGGCAACTGCGGATCGGCCATGGCGTCGGCCACCGTCTCAATGCCGGCGAGAACGCTGAGATAGGCGAGCGTCGAATGGGCGCCGTTGAGGCAGCGGAGCTTCATGGTCTCGAAGGGGTGGACGTCATTGGTCAAAATGGCGCCGACCTTGTCCCAGGCCGGACGGCCGGAGGGGAAGCGATCCTCGATCACCCATTGATGGAAGGGCTCGGCCACCACCGGCCATGCGTCGGTGAGGCGGAGGCCGGCGATGACGGTGGCGCGGTCCGGCTCCTTGGTGGCCGGGGTGATGCGGTCGACCATGGAGGAGGGGAAGGCGACGCTGTCGGCGATGTAGTGGCCGAGGTCGGCGTCGCGTAGCGCCGCAAAGCGGGTCACCACCGCCTTCGTGATCCTGCCATTTTGTGGCAGGTTGTCGCAGGAGAGGACGGTGAAGGGCGGCACGCCGGCCGCCCGGCGCAGGCGCAGCGCCTCGACGATCAGGCCCGGCAGACTGCGGGGATGCATGGGGTCGACGAGATCGGCCGTCACCATCGGGTGCGCCTCGTTGAGGCGGCCAGTGGCGGGATCGTGGCAGTAGCCCTTCTCGGTGACGGTGATGGTGACGATGCGGATCTCCGGTTTCGTCATTACCTTGAGCACGGCGGCGAGCTCGGTACCGGCATTCAGCACGTCGAGGAAGGCGCCGATCACCCGGAGCCTGTCGTCGCCGTTCTCGCGGCAGAGCAGGGTGTAGAGTCCGTCCTGCGGTTTCAGGGCGTCGATGACGTCGGGCGAGCGGAAGTTGACGCCGACGATGCCCCAATCGCTGGCTCCGGCGGCCAGCACGTCGTCGGTGTAGACGCCGAGATGGGCGCGGGCAAAGGCGCCGAGCCCCAGGTGGACGATGCCGGGCGTCACCTTGGTCCGGTCATAGGCGGGGCGGCCGACGCTGGCGGGCAGCTTGGCGAGGCGGGCATTGCCGAGGCGCTTCTCAGCGGCGGACGTCGGCTTGGTGTCAGGCATTGCATGGGTCCCGATCAAAGACGGTAAGCCTTCTTGGCAAGGCGGTAGGCGAGGTCATGCGCCACTTCGTGGGCGTCGTCGAGGCCTAGCCTGTGCTCGGCAACCAAACGGGCGAGGAAGCCGCAGTCGACGCGACGGGAGACGTCGTGGCGGGCCGGGATAGACAGGAAGGCGCGGGTGTCGTCGTTGAAGCCGACGGTGTTGTAGAAGCCGGCCGTCTCGGTCATCTGCTCGCGGTAGCGGCGCATGCCCTCGGGGCTGTCGTGGAACCACCAGGCCGGGCCGAGGCGCAGGGCAGGGTAGTGGCCGGCGAGCGGTGCCAGCTCGCGCGAATAGACCGTCTCGTCCAGCGTGAACAGGATAATGGTGAGGTCGGCCCGGTTGCCGAAGCGGGCGAGCAGCGGGCGGAGCTCCTCGACATAGCCGGTGGGACCGGGGATGTCGGCGCCCTTATCCTTGCCGAAGGTGCGGAAGATCTCAGGGTTATGGTCGCGGCGGGAACCGGGATGGATCTGCAGGACCAGACCGTCAACCGTCGACATCTGGGCCATCTCGGTCAGCATCTGGGCGCGGAACAGCTCGGCGTCCTCGGCCGATGCGCTGCCGGTGCGGACGCGATCGTAGAGGGCGGCGGCATCCTCTGCCTGAAGATCGGCGGTGCGGGCGGTCGGGTGGCCGTGGTCGGTGGATGTGGCGCCGCCCACCTCCATGAAGTAGCGGCGGCGGTCGGCCAGCGCTGCGAGATAGCCCTGGTAGGTCGACGTGTCCTTGCCGGTGAGGCGGCCGAGCGCCTGGAGATTGTCGGCAAAGCCGGTGAAGGCCGGGTCGACCACCGGGTCGGGCCGGAAGGCGGTGACGACACGGCCTTTCCAGCCGCTCTCGCGGATCTTGCGGTGATGGCGGAGATCGTCGAGCGGGCTTTCGGTGGTGGCGATCACCTCGATGTTGAAGCGCTCGTAGAGGGCGCGCGGCCGGAACTCCGGCTTTTGCAGCGCTTCGGCGATGGTGTCGTAGAGACGGTCGGCGTTGTCCTTGGTGGGCACCTCGGTGATGCCGAACACCGTCTCGAAGGCGTGGGTCAGCCAGAGGAAGGAGGGCGTGCCGCGATAGAGGTGGAAGTTCTCGGCGAGGATGCGCCAGATCTTGCGCTTGTCGGTTTCCACCGGGCCGCCGTCGAGGCGGGGGATGCCCACCTGTTCGGGACGAATCCCTTGCGAATAGAGCATGCGGTGGACGTAGTGGTCGGGGATGACGAACAGGGTGGCTGGATCGGCGAAGGGCTGATCGTCGGCAAACCAGGCGGGGTCGGTATGTCCGTGCGGGCTGATGATCGGCAGCTTGGCGACGCCGGCGTAGAGGTCGCGGGCGATGGCGCGCGTCGTCGGATCGGCCGGAAACAGCCGGTCGGGGTGGAGGGTGAACTGACCTGACATGCTCGCGACAACTCCCATTCCGCCTCGCCCCTTGGGATTCGGAGCGCGGCAACCGCTTCCGGCAACAAACACGCTTTTCGCCACGCCGCCCATTATCCAATGGGTCGGCCTCGGTTTGCCGCAGGCACCACCATCCCGGCAATCCTGTCTTTCGCAAGACGCTGCCTCGAAGGCCGCGGCTTCAGTTTTTGATTGCCGAAGCCATTCTAGCCGTCTACCATACTACTCGTCAACGAGGCGCGTGGTGGAGGAACGGCGCGCCGTGTCGTTTGGGAGGAACCCATGAAATTCTTGTCTCGGGCCGCATTGACGGCTGTCTGCGGCTTGGCTGTGGCCGCCGCAACGCTCGGCGTCGCCTCGGCGGCCGACTATACGCTCAATATCAACACGGCGCTCACCACCAACGATCCGCTCTACAAGGGCCTTGAGGATCTGCAGAAGAACGTCGAGGCCCGCTCGGGCGGCAAGCTCGCCATCCGCCTGTTCCCCGGCTCGCAGCTCGGCAAGGACGAGGACGTGCTGGAGCAGGCGCGCGCCGGCGCCGGCAACGCGGTGGTGGTCGATGGCGGCCGCCTCGCCGTCTACGTCAAGGATTTCGGCGTTCTCTCCGGCCCCTATCTCGCTTCCGGCTATGACGGCATCCGCAAGGTGGTGACCTCGCCGCTGCTCGATGAGATGGCCAAGAAGCTGCACGACGGCGCCCAGTTGCAGGTGCTGTCCTTCAACTGGTGGCAGGGCGAGCGGCATCTTCTGACCAACAAGCCGATCACGGTACCGGCCGACCTCTCGGGCGTTCGCATGCGCACCCCCGGCGCGCCGGTGTGGACCGAAACCGTCAAGGCGATGGGCGCGACACCGGCGCCGATGGCCTGGGCCGACGTCTATTCGGCGCTGCAGACGCAGGTGATCGACGCCGTCGAGGCGCAGGACCCGGCGGCCTATGGCTCGCGCCTCTATGAAGTCACCAAGTATCTGACCAAGACCGGCCACTTCAACCTGATCACCGGCCTCGTCACCTCGGCCGCATGGTTCGACGCGCTGCCGCCCGACCTGCAGACCATCCTGAAGGAAGAATCGCTGAAGTCCGGCGACGTCGCCTCGCACGGCACCGAGGCGGCCATCGCCGACATCGAGGCCAAGATGAAAGCGGCCGGCATGACCATCAACGAGATCGACACCAAGCCGTTCAAGGACGCGACGGCCGGCGTCTACGAGAAGCTCGGCTATACCGACCTCAAGAAGCAGGTCGACGCCATTCTCGCTCAGTAACGGTCTGCATCACCGTGGGTCCTGGCGGACCCGCGGCGATCCAATTCCTTGTGTCGCATCGGATTGTCCGAAGCCGGTCGGTCCGACGCTCTGAAACTCTGGAGCCTGCGCTATGTCATCCTTGATCATCAGCGTGGAGTCCGTCGTGGCCCGAGTTCTGCTCGCGGCCATGGTCGGCCTCGTCTTCATGGCCGGCGTCATGCGCTGGTTCGGATATCCACTCGTATGGTCGATGGACGTGGCGCAGCTGCTGTTCGTCTGGGCGTCGTTCATCGGCGCCGACATGGCGATGCGCAAGCGCGGCCTGATTGCCGTCGACTTGTTCGTGCGCTGGATCCCGCTGCGTTATCGAGTGTTTCTCGACATCGCCACCGGCTTGCTGATCCTCGTCTTCCTGCTGTCGCTCAGCTATCTCGGCTACAAGCTGGTGATGCTTAACCTCGAGCGGCAGTTCGGCGACAGCGGCATCAGCTACGCCTATGTCACCGCCGCCGTTCCCATCGGCTGCCTGCTGCTCGCCATCACCCTGGCGGGGCAGATCCTCGAAGCCGTGCGCACGGCGATGGGCAATCCCGTTCTCGTCTTCACACCGATCCGCAGCAAGGAAGAGGCGCTCGCCGCCATCGGGGAGAGCGAACTATGACCGGCGAAATGCTGCTTCTGGTCGGCCTGTTCTTTGGTCTTCTGATCGTCGGCGCGCCGGTGGCCTTCGCCATCGGCATCTCCGGCTTTTCCTTCTTCGTCATATCGCAGGTGATGCCGGCGTCGATCGGCGTGCAGCAGGTGGCCTCGGCCTCGCAGAGCTTTCCGCTGCTCGCCGTGCCCTTCTTCGTGCTGGCCGGCCACATGATGAACAAGACCGGCATCACCACGCGCCTCATCCGATGTTCGGAGGTGCTGGTGTCGTGGATGTCGGGCGGCATGGCACAGGTCTGCATCGTACTGTCGACGCTGATGGGCGGCGTCTCCGGCTCGGCGGTGGCCGATGCCGCCATGGAGGCGCGCATCCTCGGCCCCGATCTGGTGCGCAACGGCTATTCCAAGGGCTTCACCGCCGCCACCATCGCCGTGGGTTCGCTGATCACCGCCACCATCCCGCCGAGCCTCGGGCTGATCCTCTACGGCTTCGTCGGCAACGTCTCGATCGGCCGCCTGTTCCTGGCCGGCGTCATCCCCGGCCTGATGATGATGGCCGGGCTGATGTTCACCGTCTGGGTGGTGTCGCGCCGGCGCGGCTATCGCTCGGCCACCGCCACCAAGCCGAGCTGGAAAGCCGTCGGCAGCGCGGTGTGGGACGCCAAATGGGCACTGTTCTTCCCGGTGGCGCTCTTGGTCTCCATCCGCAGCGGCGTGTTCACGCCATCGGAAGTCGGTGCCTTCGCCGTGGTCTACGCGGTGGTGGTCGGCGTGCTGTTCCATCGCGAACTCACCTGGCAGGGCGCCATGGAGGCGCTGCTGCATGGCGTGACCGACAACGGCCTGATCGTGCTGATCATCATGTTCTCGGGCATGGTGGGCTATGCCATCATCTTCGATCAGGCGCCGCAGGCGATCGCCTCGGGCATGCTCGGCCTCACCCACAATCCGGTCGCCATCCTGTTCCTCATCGTGCTGTTCCTCTTGATCGCCGGCTGCTTCATCGAGGCGACTGTACTGGTGCTGCTGCTCACGCCGATCTTCCTGCCGATCGTGCTGCAGCTCGGCGTCGATCCGGTGCATTTCGGCATCGTCATGATGACCATGGTCACCTTCGGCGGCATGACGCCACCGGTCGGCGTCGCCATGTTCACGGTCTGCGGCCTCCTCGATTGCTCGATCGACGAGTATCTGGTCGAGGCGCTGCCGCATATCGCTACCATCCTGGTCCTGGTAGCGATCCTGATCCTGTTCCCGCAGATCTCCTTGTTCCTGCCGAACCTCCTGATGTAGCGACAGGGCATGCGGGCTCTCAACTGAGTGGCGACAGCCGTCAGCCCGCGCCGCATCACCCCCTGAAGCCGCGATCGGGGTTCTGCTGGTATTCGGACTCGGCGATCTCGATGGTCTTGGAGTTGATGATGCGGCTCGACAGGGCGAGCGCCACGGCACGCGAGCGACTGTTGAAGACGGCGCGCCCATCCGGCATCAGCGGCAGGGAGGTGAGGCCGAGCTTGGCATAGAGCTGCTGTAGCCGCCCCTGGACGGAGCGCATCGACATGTTGCGGCGGGCGGCGATCGCCTGGTCGGTCAGGCCGATGGCGATGTCGAGCAGGATTTCGTATTCGACTTCCGTCAGCTCTTCGGAGTCCTTCTGCCCGCGCTTCTGAAGGCCGCGCACTTCCCGGTCGATGATGTTCTGTCCCTCGACGAACACGCACTGGATCGCCCGCCGTAGCCGGTCCTTGGATGCTGTCTTCAGAAGGTAGCCGTAGGTGGCGCCGGGCGGCACGATGCGGGCAACGCCGCGTACGTAGGCCTCATCGGCATAGTTGGACCAGAAGATGATCGGCATCGCCGGGTTGTCGGCCCAGATCGCCTTGGCAGCCTGAACACCGGTCTTTCTGGGCATTTGCAGGTCGAGGATGACGCCCTTGATCTCGTGCTCGCGGGAAAGGCGGATGGCATCCTCACCGTTCTCCGCCTCGATGACCTGCTCGCAGTCGATCTCGCCAAGCGCGATGACCTCGCGCAGAAAGCCGCGATGCAGCACATCGTCCTCGGCGATCAGGTAGGTGCTCATTCTGCCTCCCGGACTCGCGCCGGCTCAGGTAGACGGGCTAGCGGAATGGTGATGCTCAGTTGGGTTCCGATGCCGTCGGCACCGGAAGTGACCGTCAGGTCCGCCTCGATCAGCGAGGCGCGGGTGCGCATGTTGGCAAGGCCGCCCGTGCGTTTGCCTGGCGTGGGGGGCAGGCCACAGCCGTCGTCGACGATGGTGATGCGGATACCCGTCTCGTCGGAGAACACCTGAACCCCGATGGTCGAGGCGCCAGAGTGACGGCCGGCGTTGTTGATGGCTTCCTGAACGATGCGATAGAGCGCCACCTGCGTGTTGGGGGGCAGGGCGTCGATGGCCGCGCAGCCTTCGTCTTTCAGCCGGCAGACCAGCGGCTTGGCCGACGCGCGGGCATAGCGGTCGAGTACCGCCTCGATGGCTTCGGAAAAGCCGAAGAACTGCAGCACCGACGGACGGGCGTTGTCGATGATCACCCGGAGTTCGGTGAGGCAGTGCGAGATGTCGTCCTGGATCGGCTGCAGTTCGCTGCCCCTGAGGTTGGCCTTGCCTTCGAGGCGCTTCAGGTTGCGTGAGATGCGAGAGAGGTCGGCGAGCGTCTGGTCGTGCAGGTCCATGCCGATGGCCTGCCGGGCGTTTTCCAATTCCTCGGTGAGGTGGCGGGCACCGATGCGAAGCCCCTCGGCGCGTGCTTCGGCTTCCACCCGCTTGATTTCCCGGCGAGCCGCCAGATCGCTCTGCTGCAGGGCGAACATGTAGGCGGCGAGGATGTCGGCGACAATCCGCGCATTGTCGAGATCGGCCTCGCTGTAGGTGTCGGGCACCTGCGTCGAAAAGGACAGCGCGCCGATGATCCGCCCTTCCACCAGTACCGGCACGTGCAGGCGGCCCCTGAGGCCGGCGTCGAAGATCGGCTTGGACCAGGCGCCTTCGAAGTGGAAGCGAGGGTCGGCCTGGGCGTCAGCGGTGATGATGTGGTCGACCTCGCCCATGAAAAGGGTTCGGATGGGGCTGACGGCAACGGACCGCGTGCCGCGCGATTCGATGTCCCATTCCGTGTGCAGCCCGGCCTCGTAGGTGGAGACGATGGTGCGGCCGGCATTCATCAGGGCGACGTCGATGTGGTCGTGCGGCAGGATGTCGCTCACCGCCGTCGACACGGCCTGGACGACGCACTTGAGGTCGAGCTGGCCGGTGATCGACCTCAGAACCGCCATGATGCGTTGCAGATCGAACGGGGCACGACTGAGCATGGAAGCCTCTTGTCAGAACGCGTCGATTGTCGGCGCAGACATGCGATGACGCCAGCGCAAAAGCGCGTCAAGTTTTGCGGGTTCCCGCAAAAACGAGGTGGGACCTGCGCTGTCTCGGCCCATGCATCTCTGTTTCAATGACACTGAGGAAATCGCAAAGACAAGGGCATTACGTGCCAATGAGCCAGCAACGCATAACCGCGCTCGACGAGCGTCTTTGGCAGCTCGTGCTGCCAAGCAGCCCTCTCGAGACACTGAGCACGGGACACCTCTGGACCGAGGGTCCGGCCTATTTTCCAACGGGCGACTTCCTCATCTGGTCGGACATTCCGCGGGGCAGGATGTACCAGTGGATTGCCGATCTGGGCGTCCGCGTCCTCGACCATGCGGCCAACAACTGCAATGGTCACACGATCGATCCCGCCGGCCGTCTTCTGGCCTGCGAGCATCTGACGCGCTCGGTCGTCCGCTTCGAATTGGACGGCCGGCGTACGGTGGTGGCCGACGCCTTCGAGGGGCGGCGGCTCAATTCGCCGAACGACGTGATCGTGGCGTCCGATGGTGGCGTCTGGTTCACCGACCCGACCTACGGCATCATGACCGACTACGAGGGCAAGCGCTCGCCATCCGAACAGGCAGGCTGCTTCGTCTATCGCGTCGATCCGGTGACCCAAAAGGTCGAGGCGAAGATCCGCTCGATGCTTAAGCCGAATGGGCTCGCCCTGTCGCTCGACGAGCGGACGCTCTATGTCGCCGACAGTTCCGCCTCCCATGACGCGGCGGGCTTCCGCCACATCATGGCGTTTCCGCTCGGAGACGACTGGCGGGTCGGCGAGGGCAAGGTACTGATCACCCTCGAGGAAGGTGTACCGGACGGCTTACGGCTCGACGAATACGGTAATCTCTGGGTTTCCACGGCACGCGGCGTCGAGATTTTCGCGCCGGACGGATGTCCGCTCGGCATCATTCATGTGCCGGAGACCGTGGCCAACCTTTGCTTCGGTGGCCCCAAGAACAACCGATTGTTCATCACGGCGTCGACATCCGTCTACGCCGTCTACACGGCGGTGCGCGGCGCCGTGCGACCCGCGCGGTGAGGTCCTCAAGGCGAGAAACGAAAAATTAGGGAGAGAGACATGACCCAGAAAGACGATAGCAGAATGCTGGCGGATCGCCGCTCCATCCTCAAGTCCATGGCCCTCGGCTCGGCTGCCCTGACGGGCGCCGCGACCGGTCTGATGGCGGGCATCGACCCGATTGCCGGTGCCATTGGCATCTCCGCCGCTCGCGCCGAGGAGCGGGTGAAGATGGCCTTCCTGCAGATCCAGCCGCACACCGTTTCGGCCGGCTGGTCGAAGGGCATCGAGGAGGTTCTGAGCACCCAACAGAACATCGACTACACGCAACTCGACGGCCAGAACAAGGTCGAGGTGCAGGTCAGCCTGATGGATACGCTGATCAACAACGGCACCAAGGTGATCTTCCTGCAGCCGAGCGACAGCGTGGCGCTCTCCCCGTCGATCAAGAAGGCCAAGCGCAAGGGTATCATCGTCATCACGTTGAACATCGACGCTACCGAGGCCCATGCCGCCCACGTGGAGATGAACCACTATTACGGCGCCATGGAAATCGCCAAGGTGATGGGCGACAAGATGGGCGGCAAGGGCGACGTCGCCATCCTCAACGCCCCTCCGGGCATCATCATCCGCGACCAGCGCACCAACGGCTTCGTCGACGGCCTCAAGAAGTACTATTCCGATATCCGCGTCGTTGCCGATCAGGTTGCCGACTGGTCGCGGAAGAAGGCCCAGGACGTGTTTTCAACCATCCTGGCTGCCAATCCGAACCTCGTCGGCGTCTATGGCGTCAACGACTCGATGGCTCTCGGCGCGGTCGACGTCGCCAAGGAGAAGGGCCTTCTCGGCAAGATGGTGATCTTCGGCAACGACGGCGAGAAGGACGCGCTGGCATCGATCGAGGCGGGCGAGCTGAACGGCACACAGTACACTGACGTGTTCCAGCAGGGTCGCTTCGCCGCCGCCGCCGCCACGGTGCTGACCTCTGGCCTCGTCAACGCCTCCGCCTTCGGTCAGCAGGGCAAGCTTCTGATGCCCTATGTGATCGCCACCAAGGAGACGGTGGGGCAGATCCAGCCGTCGCAGCGCTGGTAAGCGGGAAGCCGCATTGTCAAACGCAGTCCGGACGGCTCAGGCTGTCCGGACCCGACCAGATTGAGCGCGACGGCCGGCTGTCGGCCAGCCGTTCGCCGCGAGCCTTGCCGTGGCCGAGTGTCTCCACGGGGCGGCCGGCTGCCTGTCAAAGCCGAACGCACCATTCCGTCAGCAACGCTGAAGCTAGAAACCGATCCATAGGTCCGCAATGCGTGTCCAATCCGCATTCATCGCCGTAGTCCTGTTCTTCCTGGCAGTGCTGGCATTCTTCTGCGCGTTCGCACCAAATTTTGCGACGGCGAGCAACTTCGAGGATCTGATGGCGGGATTCTCGTTCATTGCCATCCTCGCCATCGGTGAGTCCTTTCCCATTCTCCTGCGCGGCATCGATCTGTCCGTCGGCGCCGTGCTGGCGCTGGCCGGCATGGTCGCCTTCGACATGACACTGATGTTCGACCTGCCGGGCTATCTCGCCATACCCGCGGCGCTGATCGTGGCGACGCTGTGCGGTGCGCTTAACGGGGTGCTGATCGTCAAGCTGCGCCTCCAGCCATTCATCGCCACGCTGTCGACGCTCGCCGCCTATCGCGGCCTCGTCTACGCCATTTCCGGGCGCCAGCTGGTGCCGGAGCTCGCGACGACGCCACTTAGCGATCCCTGGATCATGGGGCTCGACACCTATTTCGACATCGGTTCGGCGACCGGCCTGTCCTCGTTCATCGAGCTACCCTGGTTTCCCCTGTCCTTCTTCATCATGATCGCGACGCTCGTGGTGTTCGGTGTCCTGTTGAGCCGCACCCGCTTCGGTCGCGATATCTTCACGGTCGGCGGCAACGCCGAGGCGGCGCGCCTCGCCGGCATCAACGTCGGGCGCACCATCATCATCGCCTATGCGATCTGCGGCTTCTGTGCCGGCCTCGCCGCGCTTCTGATGATCGCCCGCTTGTCGACGACGACGGAATCGCTGGGTCTCGGCATGGAGATGAGCGCGATCGCCGCGGCGGTGATCGGCGGCGTCAGCCTGTCGGGCGGCATAGGCGGTCTCTCCGGTCCGGTGATCGGCACCTTCCTGCTCGGCATGGTGCTGATCGGCCTGACGCTGCTCGGCATCTCCCAGTTCGTCCAGCAGATTCTCACCGGCGTCATCCTGCTGATCGCCGTCGGCCACGACCGATTCCTCGCCATCCGCCGGCAGAAGCGCCTTGCCGCCAACCTCGCCGAGGAGGCCTGAGATGCCCGCAGCAGCCAACCCGAATGCCGCTTCATCCTCGCTCGTCGAGGCGCGTGGCCTCACCAAGATCTATGGCAACCTTGTTGCCCTCGATAAGGCCGACTTCCGCGTGATGCGCGGCGAGGTCCGGGCCCTCATCGGTTCGAACGGCGCCGGCAAGTCGACGTTGATCAAGATCCTCACCGGCGCGGTGATGCCAACCTCGGGCAGCGTGAAGCTCGACGGCGTCGAACTGCCGCTCGGCCGTCCGGAGGAGATGATCCGCCACGGCATCGGGTGCATCTACCAGCACTCGAACATGGCGCCGGCGATGAGCGTCCTCGACAACATCTTCCTCGGCCGCCAGCCGACCCGTCGTTTTGGCCTCGTCGACGTCAAGGCGCAGCGGCGCGAGGCGGAAGAACTCTTGGAGCGCTATGGCATCGACCTCGACCTCGATGCCGTGGTCGGCGAGCTGCCGACCGTGAAGCAGAAGGAGGTCGAAATCGTCAAGGCGCTGGCGTTGAACGCCAAGGTGCTGCTGATGGACGAGCCGACCGGCTGGCTGGCCACCTCCGAGGTCCGGCGCCTGCACGACACCATTCGCCTCCTGAAAAGCCGCGGCGTCGGCATCGTCTACATCAGCCACATGCTCGACGAAATCTTCACGGTCTGCGACACCATGACGATCATGCGCGACGGCTGCGTGATCGCCGAGGCCGATGTCTCCGATATGACGCGTGCCAAAGTGATCGAGCTGATGGTCGGTGATCGCCTCGCCCGCGAAAGCTCGGCGGCGGCCCACGAGGCCCGCCACCCACGCGGCAATGGCGAGGTTCGCCTGTCAGTCAAGGGGCTCACCCGCCGCGGCATGTTCCGCGACGTCAGCTTCGACCTTTACGGCGGTGAAATCCTCTGCATCACCGGCCTTATCGGATCCAAGCGTACCGAACTCATGCACGCCATCTTCGGCTCGGAGCCGTGCGACGCTGGCACGGTGGAAGTCGACGGTAAGCCGGTCAACTTCCGTTCGCCGGGGGATGCCATGGCCGGCGGCGTCGGCTTTGTGCCCGAGGATCGCCATCGCGACGGCCTCATGTCCGGCATGACGGTGACCGAGAATCTTGTCATGACCACGCTCAACCGCTTCCGGCGGCTGTTCCTGCTCGACCGCAAGGGTATCGAGGCCGCTTCGCGCCGGTCGATCGACGACCTCAGCGTCAAGCCGCCCGACGGCCGCAAGCTGGTCCGCCACCTCTCGGGCGGCAACCAGCAGAAGGTGCTGGTCGGCAAATGGCTGCGGCTCGGGCCGAAGGTGATCATCCTTGACGAGCCGACCGTCGGCGTCGACGTCGGTGCCAAAGCGGAAATCTACGCCATCCTGCGCGCCGAGCGTGACCGGGGCGCTGCCGTCCTGGTGGTCTCCTCCGACCTCGAGGAGGTGATGACCGTCGCCGACCGTATCGGCATCATGGTGTCGGGGCGACTGAGGTCGATCCACGATGCCGCCGGCATGAGCATGGCCCAGGTGGTGGCCGAAATCGGAGCCGAATGATGAGCGCCCTTTCTCCCAATATCGCCACTCGTCTGGCTCCGCATGCGCTGCCCCTCGCCATCGCGGCCTTCGTCGTGGTCTTCTCGATCATCGAGCCCGCCTTCCTCAAGCCGGACAATCTCGTCGGCATCGTGCGGCAGGTGGCCATGGTCGGCATCATGGCGACCTGCATGACCTTCGTGATCATGACGGGCGGCATCGACCTGTCGGTCGGCCCGGTGCTGGCCTTGTCGGGCGTCGTCGCCTTCTTCGTCATGGAGGCCGGTTATCCGCTGCCGATCGTGCTGGCGGTCGGGCTGGCGTCCGGTGTTGCCGTCGGCATGGTCAGCGGCGCCATGATTGCCTTCTTCGGCCTGCCACCGATCATCGTCACGCTGGCCATGCTGTCGATCGTGCGCGGTTCGGCGCTGCTGCTTGGCGGTCCCGACCTGCACAGCATCCGCGACCAGCCCGGCTACACCTTCATCGGCACGGGCTCCATCGCCGGCATTCCGTTCTCGATCTACCTGTTCATCGCCGTCTCCCTTCTGGTGATCTTCCTGCAGAAGATGACGCCGATCGGCATCTGCGTCGCCGCCATCGGCGAGAACGAGCGCGCCGCCTTCCTGAGCGGCCATCGCACCCGCACCACCAAGATGTGGCTTTATGCCCTCTCCTCCTTCGGGGCGGCGCTTGCCGGCATCATCCAGTCGTCGCAGGTTCACACCGCGTCGGCCACCTATGGCGAGTTCGGCACCGAGCTCGACGCGATCGCCTCGGTGGTGCTCGGTGGCACCAGCCTGATGGGCGGCAACGGTTCGGTTGCCCGGACGATCGTCGGTGTGATGTTCCTCGGAATCATGAGCAACGGGATGAACATCCTCAACGTGTCGATCGACATCCAGCTGATCGCCAAGGGTGCCATCATCGCGCTGGCCCTGGCGCTTGCCGAGCGCGGCTGACGAGCGTCGAACCACTCACATTGTGGACCGGACCGGACGGCTCCGCCCGGTTGGCCGGAGTTTGGACAAGAGAACTGTTTCCACGCACGCACTCAAGATCGACGGTGCGGGTGCACCGCTCGCGCTGCTCCGGAAGCGGCTCGACCGCTGGCAGTGGGTCGCCCTCCTTTTTCTCGACAGTGGTTTGAAGCTGTAATAGTGAGGTCCCACTTGGGGGAGAGCAGCCAGCCATGTCCGTCGCCATCGTCATTCCTGCCCGTTACGGTTCCCAGCGCCTGCAGGGCAAACCGATGCTGAACATTGCCGGCGTCAGCCTCTTGGAGCGCGTCTGGCGCATTGCCCGCGCCGCCAAGGGGGCGTCGCGCGTGGTGATCGCCACCGAGGACGAGCGCGTGGCGGCGTTCGCCCGCGGTTTCGGCGCGGAAGCGGTGATGACCTCGGAGAGCTGCCGCAACGGTACCGAGCGGGTGGCCGAGGCGATCGAGGCGGCGGGGATCGTCGAGGAGGGCGTCATCAACTTTCAGGGCGATGCGGTGCTGACGCCGCCCTGGATCCTCGAGGAAATGATCGCCGCCTTCTCCTCGCCTGTCAGCTTCGACATCGTGACGCCGGCGGTGCGGCTCACCGACGACATGTTGGCCGAACTGCGCGCCCACAAGGAAAAGGCGCCGTCGAGCGGCACCACGGTCACCTTCGATCTCAATCACAACGCGCTCTACTTCTCCAAGCAGATCATTCCCTTCATCCGCAAGCCGGGCTTCACCAGCGTTCACCGCCACATCGGCCTTTACGGCTACACGCAGCCCGGCCTGAAGCGCTACGTGGCGCTGCCGCCGTCGCCGCTCGAGAACACCGAGGGCCTCGAGCAGTTGCGGGCGCTGGAAAACGGCATGACGGTGCGCGTCGTGGTGGTCGACTATCGCGGGCGGACGCATGCCTCGGTCGACACGCCGGAGGACATCGCGGTCGTCGAGCAACTGATCGCCCGCGAGGGCGAGCTGGTTTCTGCCTAAAAGCGAGGAGTGCCGGAATGCATCTGATCCTGGTTCGCCACGGCAACACCTTCGGTCCCCAAGACAAGGTCGTCTGGGTCGGCGCGCGCACCGATCTCGATCTGGTGGAGAAGGGCCGCGAGCAGGCGGCCGCCGTCGCCGCCGGCCTTGCCACGGCCGGGCTCAGGCCGTCGCGCATCTATGCCGGCCCGCTGAAGCGCACGCGGCAGACCGCCGACATCATCGCGGCGGACCGGGGGCTCGATGCTGACAAGATCGTCATCAGCGACGATCTGCGTGAGATCGATTACGGCACTTGGGAGGCCCGCTCCAACGACGAGATTCGCGCCGAAGTGGGCGATCATGTGATCGACGACTGGCAGAAGCGTTCGATCTGGCCGGAGGGCTGCGGCTGGCACCCCGATGAGGCCGGCGTCATCGCCGGCTGGAAGCGGCTGCTCGTCCGCATCCGCAAGGAGAACGAGGGCGATGCCGTGGTGCTGGTGGTGTCGTCGAACGGCATCTTCCGACTGGTTGCCAAGAGCCTGGGGCTGTCGGCGGCGGCGGCCAAGATGAACACCGGCGCCGTCGCCCATCTGATCGGCGATGGCTTCGGCTTCTCGATCAAGGCCTGGAATGTCGCTCCGGCCGAACTTTTTATCTGAGGCGGACCGTCTCAGCCGAAGAACAGCCAGGTCATGATCAGGAACAGCGGGATCAGGATGCCGCAGGACCAGGCCATGTAGCCGAAGAAGGAGGGCATCTTGATGCCCGATCCCTCGGCGATCGACTTGACCATGAAGTTGGGGGCATTGCCGATATAGCTGTTGGCGCCCATGAACACGGCGCCGGCCGAGATCGCCACCAGCGTCGTCGACATCTCGCCCATCAGGTGGGCGGGATCGCCGCCGGCTAGGTTGAAGAACACCAGATAGGTCGGCGCGTTGTCGAGGAAGGACGAGAGCAGCCCGCTCGCCCAGAAATACATGGCGTTGACCGGCGTGCCGTCGGCGGCGGTGACGAGGCCGACCAGCGGTGCAAAGGCGCCTTCGTGGGCGGCCCTCAGCATGGCCAGCACCGGGATGATGGTGACGAAGATGCCGGCAAACAGCTTGGCCACCTCCAGGATCGGGGCCCATTCGAAGCCGTTGCGGATGCGGAGCTGCTTCGGCGTCAGAAGCAGCGAGGCAAGCGCGGCGGCGATCAGGATCAGGTCGCGGCAGAGGTTCTGCAGCTCCACCTCGACGCCGAGCACGGGAAAGCCGATGCCCGGCTTCCACGAGCCCGACAGCAGCACGGCGGCCACCACCACCATCAACAGCGCGATGTTGCGCTTGCCCTCGACGCCGACGCGGCCAGTGTCGGGCGTCGGGTCGAACTTGCCGCGGAAGTCGGCGTCGTTGCGGTAGAGCCTGCGGTCGATGAGCCAGAACAGGGCGAGCAGCACGATGGCGGCAAAGCCCGTCTCCTTCAGCATATGCGACATGGTCCAGAAGAAGCTGACGCCCCGGAGGTAGCCGAGGAACAGTGGCGGGTCGCCCAGCGGGGTCAGCGAACCGCCGATGTTCGACACCAGGAAGATGAAGAAGACGATGACGTGAACGTTGTGGCGGCGGCCGTCGTTGGCGCGGATCAGCGGCCGGATCATCACCATGGACGCGCCGGTGGTGCCGATCACCGAGGCGAGCAGCGTGCCTATGGCGAGGAGCGCCAGATTGGTTTTTGGCGAGCCGTGCAGGTTACCGGTGACCAGGATGCCGCCGGCGATGGTGAAGAGGGCCCCGAGCAGGATGACGAAGGGCAGGTATTCGAGCAGCACCGTCTCGACCAGCGGCTCGACGATGATGCCGCCGTTCTGCAGCGTGAAGGGCACGACGAAGGCCAGCGCCCAGGCGGCGGCGATCTTGCCGAAGTGATGATGCCAGACCTGCGGCGCCAAGAGCGGGAAAAGGGCGATCGACAAGAGCATGCCGACGAAGGGTACTGCCCAGATGGCGCCGAGCGAGGCGCCGTCGAGGCCGTGGCTCTCGGTGGCGGCAAGGGCAGGGGAGGCGAAAAGCGGCAGCAAGGCCAGCGAGGTGAGGGGGGCACGCCTCAGCGCGGCGCGAAAGACTCGAAAGCTCGTCAAAAGACTCGTCCTCACACTACCGTTCGAAACTGCCACGGTAGTCGACCAAACCACTTTCAAGCCCGTCTCGCAATGTCGAGGTGATCAGCAATCCCACGGAAGCGGTGAGGGTAACAGACACTGTCGAGGCCGAGCGCCGTGACGGACGGGACAGCTCAATTCAACTCGTCATCTGGCGCTTCTGTTTCCTCGTCGTGCGTTCGCTTGTATTGACTGAGTGTTCGCAAGAGCCTGTAGCGCGGCTCCATTCCCTCATGAAGAACACGAAGGATAATGACGCCCACCTCTCCGTTCGACACCTTTCCCCTGGTGTAGAAAAGGCAGTGCGTGGCAGCGCCCCGTCGGCCGGCAGCCAATTCGAGGTGGAAAAGTCTGACATTGGGGGCGATCGATGAGCGGTCGATTGATCCGGGCCTCTCCGGATCTTCCGCCACCAGAGCTATCCCACGTTCGATGATGCCCGTGTAGACCGACAGTTGGTGCGTTCCGAACATCTTGAGCGTTGCCGTCAGGATCTCTCGGATATCGCGTTCCGCCGTTGCCGTGATGTCGTAGATCACTTGCCGAGGTGCTCCCGCCGTACCTCTTTGGCAATGTCCTTCACCGACTTGCGAGAAAACCGTCCTTCGGCGACATCGGCCAGACCAATCCCGATTTCGCGACGCAGGATGGCCAGTTTTTCCGCTTCAAGCGCCTTGTCCCGCTGCAGCAAACGCAGCGCCTCGCGAACGACTTCGCTCGATGACGCGTAACCACCGCCCTCGACTTCGTCTTCAACAAATCTCGCCATATCGGATGGCAGGCTGACGTTCATGGTGGCCATGCTGGACGCTCCATTCTTGCCTGGGATTATGGATGTTTGGCAAAGTTTGTCAAACGTCCAGTCAACCTTAGAAGGGACGTTCGAATTTGTCCGTCTCACGTCGTCAGTGCGCTACGGCGGCCGTTACCTTTATCGCAGCTTTGTGTGCATCAAAATTGTTTTTGCTGCACACTTGTCTCCGTGTGCAGCGTAATTATAATTGATGCACACACCCGAGATTGTCCAATGGCCATCATCTCCCATTCCCGAGCCGCCCAAGTCGCCTATCAGGATTTGCTGCGGCTTCATCTCGACGAATTCGCTTCGGAGTTGATCGGCAGCATCGAAGAGCGGTCGCGTAACGGGCGGGTCTATCTTTACGACAAGTTCCGGATCGGCACCGAGATGAAGAGCCGTTATCTCGGGGAGGGAACGCCCGAGTTGTGCGCGCGCCTGGGCCGTGCCGCCGAGCTGAGGGCGGCGGGTGAGGAGCGTCGCAAGACAATGGCGCGGCTGGCCCGCGTGCTGCGCGCCGAAGGGCTCATCGGCACTGACCGCGACACCGGCTCACTGCTTCTGGCTTTTGCGCGCGCTGGGGTCTTTCGGCTAGGTGGCACGCTCGTTGGTACGGCCGCCTACGCCCTCCTTCAGGGCGATTTGGGAGTTCGCTTTGATTCCGAAGAGTTGGCGCAAACGGGCGACATCGACTTTGCCAGTTTCGAACGGCTTTCGGTCGCGTTGGGGGATGAAGTCGAAGAGAATCCGGGCGACATTCTGCAGGCGTTGAAGTTCGACCCGGTACCGGGGGTGCTGGACCGGCAGGTCTGGAAATGGCGACAGAGTCGGGGCGCGGCGATGGTCGAGTTTCTAACGCCGGCTTTTGGAGACGAGCGGGTCAAGCCTCTGCCTGCGTTGGGAGTGAGTGCGCAGGCTCTCAACTATCTGAACTTTCTGATCGCCGAGCCTATTCCCGCGGTCGCACTCTATCGCTCAGGTGTGCTGGTGCAGATCCCCCGACCCGAGCGCTTCGCGATCCACAAGCTGATCGTCGCCGACCGTCGCCAGGGCGGCCCCGATCACGCCAAATCCCGCAAGGACCGTGGGCAGGCAGCGTTTCTGATCGAGGTCCTGGCTGAAGACAGACCTGACGACCTGCGCGAGGCCTATGAGGATGCGCTTTCGCGCGGTCCGCGCTGGCGGGAGCGGCTGGAAGCAAGCCTTGCTCGTATGCCAAAGACCGCCGAGATCCTTCACACTCTGACGTGATGGTGCCTGTCGAGAGCGTCCCCAAAATCCTTCAGAGTGTTGGCGATCGGTGAGGGCGAGACGCTCAATCCGTCTCGTCCACCGGTTCCAGCGTTTGCGGGTTGAGCTTGATGCGGCGTTTTTCGCCGGTGTCGGTCAGCACCTTCACCTTGTAGCAGCCGTCGTCGGAGCGGATCGACAGGACGGTCCAGCCCTTGGCCTCAAGCGCCGCTTCGACCGCCGCGCGCGGTTTCCAGTCGCTGAGGGGGATGTCGCAGCGCGAATAGTCGTCGCTGTCGGCCCGCGCGGTTCCCGACGACAAGGCGATCAGCAGGCTGCTCGCAAGCATCGCGGCGAGACCAAGGCGGTGGGACATCGACCAAATTCCTCGTTCCATGAGCGGGATTTACTTTTTCCTGGCCTAGATTATCCCATGTCCATCTGACGGCAACCTGAACGGTGGGTGAGAACCGCATTCGTTTGGCGTCCACCGTTACGGGAAAGTGGCGATGCGGATTCTGCTGGTTGAGGACGACGCGGTGTTGGGGATGGCGGTGCGCGACCAGATCGTCGCCGACGGTCATTCGGTCGACTGGGCGCAGCGCATCGCTGACGCCGGCGACGCCGTGCTGGCGGCAGCCTATGATCTGATCCTGCTCGACTTGATGCTGCCGGACGGGCGCGGCCTCGATTTCCTGAAGGCGCGCCGGGTGGCCGGCGACGTGACGCCGGTGATCATCCTGACGGCGCGCGACCAGATCTCCGACCGCATCGCCGGCCTCAATGCCGGTGCTGACGACTATCTGGTGAAGCCCTTCGATCTGTTCGAACTGTCCGCCCGCATCCGCGCCGTCGGCCGGCGCTACGGCGGCAATCCCAATCCGCTGGTCAGGATCGGCGATCTCGACATCGACCTCGCCGCCCGCACCCTGCGCCGCGCCGGTAAGCCGGTGCGTCTCACCGCCCGCGAGTGGGCGCTGTTCGAGGCCTTCGTGCAGCGGCCGAACGTGCTGCTCTCCAAGGCGCAGATCGAGGAGCACCTCTATTCGTTCTCCGACGAGATCGAGAGCAACACCATCGAGGTCTATGTCGGCCGGCTGCGCAAGAAGCTGGGGCCGGATGTGATTGAGACGGTGCGCGGCCTCGGCTATCGCCTGGGCGTGCCGGTGGGGGCTGGCTGATGCGCCTCCTGCCGAAAAGTCTCAGGGCACGGCTCGCTACCGGCCTTTCCGTCAGCCTGACACTGCTGTGGATAGGCGCGTCGCTGTTTGCCGGCCATGTGTTCCAGCACGAAACCGACGAGGTATTCGACAGCACCTTGCGCGAGGTGGCCGAGCGCATCTTGCCGCTCGCCTACGAGCAAATGCTGGCCGACGAGGACGGCGGCGGCGGCGGGCTGCGCCTGCCGCCGGTCGGCAGCCACGAGTTCATCTCTTACGTGGTGCGCGACGGCAACGGCCGCGAGCTGCTGCGCTCGAGCGCCGCCGACGCCATGCATATTCCCGCCGGCTTGGCGCCCGGCTTTCAGACCACCGAAACCCTGCGCACCTATACGGAAACGGCGGTCGAGGGAACCATCGTCGTCACCACCGCCGAATATCTCGACCATCGCCGGCATGTGTTCGGCGGCGCCGTGGGGGCGTTCGTCTGGCCGCTCTTGGCGCTGCTGCCGCTCACCGCGCTGGTGGTCTGGCTGGCGATCCTCCTGTCCTTCCGGCCGGTCATCGCCTTCCGCAACGCCATCGAGCAGCGCGGGCGTGGCAATCTGACGCCGGTGGACGGCGGCGGGTTGCCGAGCGAACTGTCACCGGTGGCCGCCGCCGTCAACGCGCTGCTTGCCCGCCTGCGCAATGCGCTCGACGCCGAGCGCAGCTTCACCGCCAACAGCGCCCATGAGCTCCGGACGCCGATCGCCGCCGCGCTGGCTCAGACGCAGCGCCTGATCGCCGAAATGCCGGAGGTCCACCGCGAGCGCGCCCGCTCCATCGAAAGCGCGCTCAGGCGTCTGACGCGCCTGTCGGAGAAGCTGTTGCAGCTCGCCAAGGCGGAGGGCGGCGGCCTGATTGCCGAACAACCGTCAGACCTTGCGGGGGTGCTGGCGCTGGTGGTCGACGAGATCGGCCGGTCGAGCGATGAGGATGACCGTATCGATCTCATCATGCCCGACGACGGCGTGCCGTCCGATGTCGATCCCGACGCCTTCGCCGTGCTCGCTCGCAACCTCATCGAGAATGCCCTGAAGCATGGCGCGCCGGATGAGACGGTGGAGATCGTGCTGGAGCGCGACAGCCTCACCGTTCGCAACCACGGCCCGGTGGTGGCGGCCGACGAGGTGGAGCGGCTGATGCGCCCGTTCGAGCGTGGCCCCAGCCGATCCGATGGCTCCGGCCTCGGCCTCGCCATCGTCGCCGCCGTCTGTCAGGGCGCCGGCCTCGACATGACGATCGGCTCGCCGGTGGCGGGATGGCCGGACGGCTTCTCGGTGCGAGTGACAGGGCTTGCCGGCTCCAAGGCGGCTTAACGAAGCTGACAATCAGCTGAACAGCTTTCCGCACGTCTGTCAGGTAGGTGTCAGGTCCCCCAGTCATTGCTCTCCTGTCGCATCAGTACAGGAGTGCCTTCCGTGAAAACTTATTATGCCCTGCCGCTCGGGTTTGCCGCCGCCGTCGCGCTGCCGACGCTCGCCATGGCCAAGCCCGTCACCGTCACGGCGCAGTTCGTCGATTACGGCGGCTACGGCCTCTACGCGGCGGTCTACGTCACCGATCCGCAGGGCAAGGTGGTGCAGACGCTGCACGTCGCCGGCTCCCGGGCGAAATACTATCGCCACCTCTCTGGCTGGGCGCGCGGCGCTCGCGGTTCGATCGACGGGCTGACCGGCGCCAGCATCGGCTCGGGCGGCACGCTGAAGGTAACTGCCGAGGTTGCCGACGCCATGCTCGACGCCGGCTACAAGGTGCAGGTCGATACCGCCATCGAGGGCGGCAATGAATTTGCAGCCGATGCCGCTGCGCCGCTCAGCGCCGCATCGGCCGGCAAGCCGGCGCCGGGCAATGGCTACGTCCAGTCGCTCACCGTTTCCTATTGAGTTCGGGACCGCTCACATGTTGCGTCGCATCCACTCGCTGCCCGGTGTCGTCTTCGCCATCCTCCTGACGGTGATCGCCGTTTCCGGTGCTTTCTTGTCAGTCACCCCGGCACTCGACCGGCTGGCGAACCCGGCGGCCTCTTCCAATGTCAGCGTCGCCACGCTGGCCGAGGCGGTGAGCGCACGCCATCAGGAGATCGACAAGATCAGCGTGCGGCCGAGCGGCGCGGTGACCGTCACCTATGCCGACAATGGCGTGACCGGCACCGAACAGGTCGATCCCACGACCGGTGCCGCGATCGGCGCGCCGCAGACCCCATCGGCGCTGGTGCGCTGGATGACCGAGCTGCATCGTTCGCTGTTCCTCGGTAACGCCGGCAAGATCGGCACCGCTGTTGCCGCCGTCGGCATGCTGGCGCTCAGCCTTTCCGGCATCTTCCTGCTGATGCGGTCGCTGGGCGGCTGGCGCGGCTTCTTCGCGCCGGTGCGCGGCGACCTCCTGACGCGACTGCATGGCGAGGTCAGCCGCTTCGCCGTCGTCGGCCTGATGCTGTCCTCGCTCACGGGCCTCTATATGTCGGCCGACACCTTCGGCTTCCTGCCCGATCCCTCGGCCGACGCCATGCCGCCCATGGCTGAGAGCAGCGGCGGCCCGGCGGCGCCGGTCGGCAGCCTGTTCGGCCTGCAATCCATTTCCGTCGCCGACCTCCGCGAGCTGACTTTCCCGGCGAAAGGCGATCCTGCTGACGTCTACATGGCCACCACGACCCAGGGCGACAGCTGCGTCGATGCGTCGACCGGCGCCATCGTCAGCTTCATGCCGGCCAACACCTGGGACCGCATCCGCGAAACCGTCCTCATGCTGCACACCGGCCGCGGCGCCTGGGCGCTCGGCCTGTTGCTCGGCGCCGCCTCCGGCTCTGTGCCGCTGCTCGGCGTCACCGGCGTGTTGATGTGGTGGCGCCGCCGCTCCAGCCGCCCGGCGATTGCCGCCAACGTCGCCGCCCGCCTCGCCGACACGGTGATCCTGGTCGGCAGCGAGGGCAACACCACCTGGGGCTTTGCCGGCACGCTGCACGCGGCGCTGACCGCATCAGGCCATCGCGTCCACATCGCGCCGATGAATGCGCTGTCACCAGCCCATCTTTCCGCCGAACGGATGCTGATCCTGACCGCCACCTATGGCGACGGCGCCGCGCCGGCGTCGGCCAATGCCTTCCTGACGCGCCTTGCCGGTCTTGACGGTTCGGTGCCGGTGACTGTGCTCGGCTTCGGCGATCGCAGCTTCCCGCATTTCTGCCGTTTCGCGCAGCATGTGTCGGAGGCGGTGGCCGCCAAGGGCTGGCCTGTCATGATGGGCTTGAAGCGTATCGACCGTCAGTCGGCGCAGGAGTTCGCCGCCTGGGGTCGCGATCTCGGCGAACTGCTCGGCCATGAGCTGACGCTCAACCACCGCGCCCGCCTGCCGAAGACCGAGCCGATCGAGCTCATCTCGAGCGAACTTTATGGCGAGGCGGTCGGCGCGCCCGTTGCCATCATGCGCTTTGCCACCGACAAGAAGTCGCCCGACTTCGAGGCCGGCGACATCCTCGGCGTGCTGCCGCCGGGCGAGACCATGCCGCGCTTCTATTCGCTGGCCTCGTCGGCGCGCGACGGCTTCCTGGAGATCTGCGTGCGTCTCAGAGAGGGGGGCGTCTGCTCGTCCTACCTGCATGCCATTGCCCCGGGCGAGCGCGTCCCCGCCTTCATCCGCACCAATGCCCGCTTCCGGCCGATCGAGGGGCGCGCGCCGCTGATCCTGATCGGCGCCGGCGCCGGCATCGGCCCGCTGACCGGTTTCGTGCGCGCCAACGACGACCGCCGGCCGGTGCATCTCTACTGGGGTGGCCGCAGCCCGTCGTCGGATTTCCTCTACGAGCACGAGCTGGCCGAGCATCTCGCGGAGAAGCGCCTGACCTCGCTGACGACAGCCTTCTCGCGTGGCCCCGATGGCGGCTACATCCAGGACCGCCTCGCCGCCGACGCGCCCAAGCTGCGCGAGCTGATCCGCCATGGCGCCCAGGTGCTGGTGTGCGGCGGCCGCGACATGGCCGAGGCCGTCACCCATGCGCTTGGTGGTGTCGTGCGGCCGCTCGGCCTCGATCTCGCCACCCTCAAGTCGGACGGACGCTATGTCGAAGATGTATACTGATGCTCCCGTGAAACTGGCGCTGAGCGGCCCCACCATGGGCGCCCGCTGGTCGGCGGTGTTCTACGGTGATCCGCTCGGCTGGCACGATGATCTCCGGCTTGCCTTGCAGGCGGCGGTCGATCAGGTCGACCGGCAGATGTCGACCTACCGGCGGGATTCCGACCTCAACCGGCTCAACGTTGCGCCGGTCGGCGCCTGGGTCGACCTGCCGGCCGAGACCATTGCGGTGATCGAGGCGGCGCTGGCCATCGGCGAGGCGTCGGGTGGCGCCTTCGATGTCGGCGTCGGCGAACTGGTGGCCGCCTGGGGTTTCGGCGCCGATGCCCGCGAGGGCGTGCCCGATGGCAAGTCGGCCTTGCACAGCGTTGCCCTCAAGAACCTGGAACTCGACGCCGCCGGCCGCCGGGCACGCAAGCGGACGCCGCTCAGGCTCGACCTCTCCGGCATCGCCAAGGGCTATGGCGTCGACCGGCTCGGCGAGGTGATGGACCGGTTCGGCATCGCCGCCTGGCTGGTCGGCATCGACGGCGAGATGCGGGCGCGTGGCCGCAAGCCGGACGGCAGCGCCTGGGCCATCGGCCACGAGCGACCTGTCATCGGCGAGCGGGAGCTGATGGGCGTCCTGGAGCTCGAAGACGTAGCGGTGGCCACCTCCGGCGGCTATCGGCATTGCCGCGAGGTGGCCGGCCGCACGGTGTCGCACACCATGGACCCGCGCTCCGGCCAACCGCTCGACAACGGCATCGCCGCCGTCACTGTGCTGGCGGACAACTGCATGGCCGCCGACGCCTGGGCAACCGCGCTCCTGGTACGCGGCCTCGACGAAGGCGTGGCCCTGGCCCGGCGCCTCGGCATGTCGGCCCTGTTCGTCGACGGCCAGGACAGGGTGATCTCGACCTTTGCCACGTGAGCGGGTAGGGCCTGGTCCCTCAGTATCCGTCGACCATTGCGCAGCTCGAAACCAACTCGTCTTGCCCCAGGCCGCGGCAGGGGAGCGAACCGCCCTCTTCGCCGTTCGCCGATCAATTCGCGCGTGCATTAGGGCAGGATTGAAGGGAGCAAACTTCAATTGCTCTGGAATATTACATACATAGCTAAAGTTGCGTGCAGAAAATAACTCCCATTAAACGGGAATTTTTCTATTGAAGGCTGTGAGGAAATGAGCTACACAGTTGGACCGCAATGGCAGAAGATCGCTCATATAAAGCGGCCTCCCTTTTAGTTAATACTGTATAATTCCTGCCGCAGTTTCAATATATCGATCTCACATTGAGATATGAATGAGCAAAACCTCAGGATAATTTCCAGAGGCGCGATTTTATTTTGAAAATTTGGAGGGTCAAATGGGGTCCTTTGCTCGTTCTCTCGGAGTTGTTGCCGGGTTTTGGTTGGCGCTGGCCTTCCCCCCGGCCTCGTTCACAGCGAGGGCTCAGTCGAACCTTGAGAACGTCAACCCCACGCCAACTTTCCAAACCGGCTTCATAGCAAAGCCGGTGCCCTTCAATGAAGCGATCCAGCAGCTATCTGCACAACCTGCGGCGTCAGCCAATGCCTCCCGAGCGGCGGCCGCGACACTCGCCGCAACCCCGGCTCCTGAAATAGTGGCGCTGGCGCGAGCGCTGAAGAACGATCCAGATCTTATCTATCAGTATGTCCACGATAATATAGAATTCACGCCGCTGTTTGGCACCCTGAAGGGGCCGGTTGGTACGCTTCTTGACCTCAGAGGCGATAGCTTCGATCAAGCCGCCTTGATGGTGGCACTACTGCAGCAGGCCAGCCTTAGCAATACGGCCATATCCAATATCAATTTCGAGTTCGGGCAAATTCAAATCACCGGCGCCCAAGCTATGAGCTGGCTGGGCGTCGATAATAATTGGCATTCTCTGTCTGGCGTATTGGGAAGCGGGTGGATCCCATCTTTCGTCGTCTACGGAGCAAATGACACGATCAATTACGTACAGATGGGTCATGTTTGGGTCAAAGTAAGTATCGGCGGAACCGACTATGTCTTCGATCCTGCCTTTAAAAGCTACAATCGAACGGCGGGCATAGACCTCTCTGCCGCGATGACGGGTGCCGGATATAACCAGTCGACATTTGTCTCAGACGCGCAAGCTACGGTAACTTCGACGACAGTTCAGATACCTGCGGCCGGTCGTGCAAAGCTCCGCTCCGATCTGACGACATACGCTAATGCCCTCACAAGCAATATCAGGACGAACTATCCCAATGCTGGTGTAAGTGACATCATTGGCGGTGGCACGATTGTTCCGGTTACCATGACGAACGGCCAAACGATCCGTCAGACGTCAAACCCCAATCTTATGCCTGGTACAACGCCAACAGATTGGGGAACCACCATTCCCGCAAGCTATCACGCTACACTTGCAATTGGTCTTCCCGGCGCCGCCACCCAAACATATAATTCGGACGACATTTACGGCCGCCGGTTGTCTGTCTTCTATAGCGCGGGATGTACTACGTCCTGTGTGCCGACGCTGTACTTGGATGGCACGAGCGTTGTCAGTGGGGCAGCAGCAACCTCCGGTACCTATGTCCCGATTTCCTTGACGGTTAACGTTCCCTGGGCGACGACTGCAAGTAACAGCAGGCAACAATACATGAGCGCCGGCGGCGCCTACATCATCCAAAATGGATGGGATCAGGTGGGGCGCGGGATGGTTGAAAGGCATCGCGCAACACTAAATCAGGCAATCGCCGCTGGTGGGGCTGCTACTTCGGAGCCTGTGCTGGGTGAGAGTCTTGCCGTACTCGGCTATACATGGCTTGCAGAGGTCGCAGCCCAACAGCATCTTGCGGATCAAATTCTCGGCACGACAACACAATATTTCTATGGTGTTGGGCTTGTTGGCCAAGTAACTTCAGCCTCGTTTAGCACACCTTACGTCGATTTGCCACTGAATATTTTCAATACGCCAGCCCGCATTAATGGTGCGGCACAGCAGACGCCAAAGTCGCTCGCGGCTTTTCTAAATAGTGTTAGCGCAATGAGCGCACTGGAATCGGGAATTCTCGAACAGACCCAGGCCAAAACGTCAGGTTTTGTCGCTGCGTCGACAATGAAGCTTCTTGATACGGGCATGCAGAATGCGGACACGTTCTTTGATATAAATAGCGGCGGGACGACCTCCGGGCAGCAATATTACACAACGACGATCAGGCCGCAGTTGGTCCCCAACTATCGCACAGAAACGCTGGCGTCTCTCGATGCATATGTCAGCGCCAATTACCGAGTCATTGCTCCACTCCACGGATTGGTTTCCATCGGATCTTGGAAAGGTGCAGGCTTCATAGCGCTCCTACCACAGCCTGGCGGCTATCTATTCGCCGAGATCATATCTGGCGGGTTAAGCGGAGGCTATGCGGGCGTTAATGATCCGCCTGCTGCTCAAACCGCCAATACCGCGGCAGCGCAGGCCGCTAGTCCCACTTCCCCTTCGGCCTTCCCCGGCGGGTTTTCCTTCAGTTCGGTTTTCGATGCGATCAAGGATGCCCTTGCCGATCCCATCAATCGGCAGACCGGCGCATTCCTCTACCAGCATGATGATCTGGCTGTCGGGCCTCTCCGCCTTCCGTACTCGTTGCCTCTCCAGCGAACCTACTCATCGGCGGCGAACTTGTTGGACGGCCCTCTCGGCAAAGGCTGGACGCATAATTTTGCCGTCAGCGCCGTGGTCGGCAGTGATGCCTTTGACGGACTTGGGCAGGCTTCGCCGCTTAGCGCCGCCAGCTCGATTGTGGGTATCTACATTTCCTCCGACCTTATGGTTGCTCCAGCTTCAGGCGTTCCAAACGCTAACAACTTCCTCATTCAAGCCGCGGTAAGCCGATGGTTTACCGACCTATTGACGCAGAATATTGTCACCATCTCCCAGGCGGGCAGCACCGAACACTTTACCAAGCTTGCCGACGGGGTCACCTACGCTGCGCCACTTGGATCCGCGACCGTCCTTTCACAAAGCGCCGGGATCTTCAAATATAGAACGTCGTCAGGCATTACGCTGACCTTCAATAGCGCCGGGAATATTGCGTCATGGGTAAACCCTGCTGGGGCAAGTCTGAGTTTCACCTATAATACCTCGAACCAGTTGACGACGGTGTCCAACGCGGCCAGCGGCAGGACGCTCACATTCGCCTATACAGGCAACCACATAACGTCGGTTTCTGATGGCAACGGACGCAGCGTAAGTTACGGGTATACCGGCAATAACCTCACGAGTCTGACGGATCCGCTCTCTCAAACATACACCTACGCCTATGATGGTTCGAGCCGCCTGACCAAGGTCTTCTATCCGAGCCATCCGACTGTCGCCTTCGTCGCAAATTCCTACGATGTCTTTGGTCGTGTCGTTCAGCAGCTGGATGCCAATGGTAACGCGACGAAGGTGTACGCTGCGGGCTCTCGCATGGAGGTCGTCAATCCTGCTGGCGATCGCGACGTGTGGATCAGTAATCCATTCGGCAACCCGACGGTTCATGTAGAGGACTTCGGTTCGAGCTCCCACTTCAACAATGTAACTTCATTCCAATACGACGGGCAGCAGAGGCTGAGTATTCAAACCCAGGCTGAAGGCGACCAGATCACTTACACCTATGACCGTCTTTCCCATCCGCTAACGGTCACGCGCATCGCCAAGCCAGGCTCCGTTGATCCAAATACAGGCACAACGCCGGTTCCGATAACGCAGAAATTTACCTACGTAAAACCGGTGGCGGCGCTCTCGAATTTCGAGCAAGTCCAAACCGCAATTGACGGAAACAACAATACGACAACGTATAAGTATGATGGAACGACCGGCAATCTCACGGAGATGGATCAGCCGGCCGTGACCAAGCCGGGGCTGTCGGGCACCGTCGTTCCCAAAACAACGTACACTTACACTTCACAGGGACTTCCTCAAACGGTCGTTGACCCAGAAGGTCGGACAACCCGTTACGATTACGACCCGACCCATGCGGACGAAGTCGTAACGATCACGGGCGACTACGGTGCCTCACCGCACCTTAATCTCGCGACCCATTTTACCTACGATGCCTATGGTGACATCAACGGGATCACAGACCCCAACGGCCATCATACGACAAACACCTACAACGCGTTGCGGCAGCTGACCGAGGTGGATGCGCCGATCGCCAACGTCGTTACCAAGTATCAGTATGATCCCAACGGGCTCGTCATCTCAATTCAGAGACGGTCCAATTCCACCTCGCCGTTCACCTATCAGACATTCGGCAAGACCTATACGCTGGACGACCAGGTTCAGACGGCCACCGATCCGGACAACCGGACGACGACCTTTGCCTATGACACCACACGTCGTCTATCGACCGTAACGAGCAGCAGCGGCCGTCAAGTCACATACGCATATGACATTCTTTCCAGAATATCGACGATCACGGACGGTGTGTCTGGCACGCTCGATCCCTCGATCACGGTGAATCTTGGATCGGTCGTTCGCGAAACGCGCAAATACACGAAAAACGGGCTTATCGCGTCGTCGAAGGACGGCAATAACAACCTGACCAGCTACGTGTATGATGGCTATGACCGCCTTCAGAAGATTACATATCCCGGCGGAGCCTTCGACTATTTCAAGACTTATGACGCCAATGGCAATCTTCTGGGATACTACCCACGGGGTGGTGCCTCTCATGTCAGGACTTTCGATGCGCTCAATCGACCGCTGACCTTGTCGCTGAGTGCCACTTCGGTGTCTGCAGCCAGCTCCACGTCATATGGATATGACCTTTCGAGCCGTCTTCTACAGGCCAAACTGAGCACCGATGCCTCGCCTCTTGCTCTCGTGTATGACAGTGCCGGCCGCCGGATCGGCGAGACCAATCCCGATGGAAAGGCCGTTTCCTGGAAACTCGACGCCGTCGGTAACCGCACGGAGCTGGATTGGCCCGCTGACTCAAGCAACTACCGGGTTACCTACAGCTTCGATGCGCTTGACAGGCTGACGGACGTCTTCGAGGGCGTTGGCACCGCCGGATATCGTCTTGGTCACTACGGTTATGACCTATTGTCCGAACGGGCATCTCAGTCTCTCGCAACGTCTGCGGGCAGTTCGGCCAAGATCACCGGCAGTTTTGGCTATACCGCTTCCGGCGACGTACAGCAGATCACGCACACTCTTACGGGCGGCGCGATCGGGCTCACCTACGCCTACAATCTGGATCGCCAACGCAAAAGCCTTCAGATCACCGACAGCAGCTACCTTCCGTCGGCGCTTCCGACGGGTGCCAACGCCTATACCGCCAATGCTCTCAATCAATATACCAAGCGCAATGCGACGACGCTGACCAACGACGGCGCGGGGAACCTGAGCTATGACGGAACATTCGCCTATTGCTACGACGCGCTGAACCGCCTGGCTCAGGTGGGCAGCGCCGTTACGGCGCCGGCAACCCCATGCGCTGCCGGCAGTGCGACGCTTCTTTCATCTTACGGCTACGATCCGCTTGGGCGCCAGACGAAGAAAGTCGTCGGGTCTGCCACAACGCGCTTCGTTTATGCCGGCAACGAGATGATTGGCGAGTACTCGTCCTCTGGCTCGTTGATCCAAAGGCATGTTTTCGGCGCCAACGACAACGAACCGCTGGCGGCGGTGGATGCCGCCGGTACCCGCAGCTTCCACCTTCTGGACGCGCAGGGTTCGACACTGGCGCTCGCCAATGCAAGCGGGACAGTCACCGAGAAGCATTCCTACACCGCATATGGCGTGTCCAAGATCGTGACGGGCACCCCGTTCCAATATGCCGGAATGCGCATCGATCCCGAGACGGGGCTGTACTACGACTACGCTCGTTATTACTCACCCGTATTCGGCCGTTTCCTGCAGCCAGATCCGATCGGGACGGTCGATAGTCTCAATCTCTATGCCTATGTTCGGAATGATCCGGCCAATCTGATTGACCCCGAGGGGTTGTTAACGGGTACGGTCGGTCACTTCTTGACGTACGATGTCGTGAACTTTCCGCAAGTGGGGCGCGACCTCGGCGGCTTGATTACCCACCCGCGCGAAATTCCGGAAGCTATTGGAAGTGTGGTTCCGGGTCTTCCTATTGGGGAGTTTGCCAATCTTGTAACCTTCACTTCAGACGCGTTCGAAGCAGCTGCGGCCGCACGTTGGTGGGTGGGGGAGTCGTCCCTATATGATACGTCCATCACCTGGCGACGAGCCATCACCCCAAATGTGCGGACTGACGTGGGAGCGGCGGAATTTCAGCAGAACTTGATGGCGAACGGATATCAGATTCAAGGGCAGGTGAACGGCCGCACGATTTTAAGTAACGGAACAAATAGGTGGACTATATATCCCCGGACGAGCGCAGGAGGGCGCGCCGGAGCAGAGTTTTTGGGAGCCGACGGTGGCCACGTGAAATATTCGCTCGGCGGGCCATGAGTAGCTTGTACGAGGAGGAGCATTAAAATGTCGGGCACGGGTGCTTCCGAGGAAGCAAAGCGACGCGCGTTTGAACACGTGGTTAGCTCGATCGATCTTTCGACATCTTTTCCTGCGCAGGTGTTTCTTGGCAGCTGGGATGCATTCTTTTTTTTCGAGCCTGATCACTTATTCATTCCAGAGTTTGCCACGTTCATGGCTGGTTTGTTGAACGCGGAGGGAGCGGAGGTTTGTTGCCTTCTGAATTTCAGCAAAACGGAACGGACAGAATATGGGTCGGCAGACATGTTATTCATCGACGCCGAGACAAAGCCGGATGAGTATGGCGCTCGGTTGCGAGAAGGCGGTCCAGCTAGCGGTTGGTTGTACGTCGTGGACTTTTATGGAAGTGCCTCGGATCGAGGGAGGTGGTGCATCTACTGTGAAAGGTGGAACGAAATCGCCGTCATTGCCTTGCGTCAATCTGAAGATGTTGAGAAATATCGAGAGTGCTTAGAACGAGTGTATGCAGAGCCAATCTCGGCTCTACTCAGAGCTGATTCAGAGGGGCCATATATATTTAGCCAGCTGATTGATTCTTGGCGACAAGGTCTTGTCCAGAACTACGATGGACCCAAGCGTTGAGTAGCGCTTTATCATAAAGATGCAGTGGGCGCGAGTAAGGGATAAGTTATATGCCTCAGTTCCCGACGTCCTTTTAGGGGGTATTATGATGAAAAGAAATATTCGTCTATTCTTGTTGACTCTCTCAGTGATGTTAGCACTCGCAGGCGGATTGGTCGCGTCTCGTAGCCAAGCGGCGGGCTCTCCCGCCGTAACCTATACTTATGATAGCCTTGGCCGCTTGGCCGGTGATGCGTATTCGAACTACACTGGGGCCAACGTAGTGGGCTACACATACGATAACAGCGGAAACCGAACCCAGGATAATATTCAGTAGGAGAAGCGGTTCGAGTATGCCGCAAATTCGAGCGCTCCGCGGCGATGCGCTCGTCGTCCTAATCGGGGGGGGCAAGCCGGACAGTCCGATCTCGACCTTTGCCGCGTGAGTGGGAAGTCGTTCGCCTGAAATCGCGGCAAATATTGGCCTATAATTTAGGCGTTAGCCGATATGAGTAGAAACTAGCCATTCATGCTTGCCTTTGGGAGCGTGGTCGGGCATCCCTAGGCCATGAGCCACTTCGATCTGACCATTCTTGTGATCGACGAGAATGCCGTCCGCGCGGCCATCATCGAGGATGGGCTGCGGGAGGCCGGGCATGCGCACGTCACCGTCGTGCACACGGTGAACGGCATTGCCCGCGTCATCGAGACGACGCGGCCGGACGTGATCATCATCGACATCGAGAACCCCAATCGCGACATGATGGAGCACCTGTTCCAGCTGACGCGGTCGGTCAGCCGTCCCATCGCCATGTTCGTCGACCGCTCGGATTCGGCGTCGATCGAGGCGGCGGTGGAGGCCGGCGTGTCGGCCTATATCGTCGATGGCCTCAAGAAGGAGCGGGTGAAACCGATCCTCGACATGGCGGTGATCCGCTTCAACGCCTTCAGCCGCCTGCAGCGGGAGCTGGCCGATGCCAAGTCGGCGCTGGAGGATCGTAAGGTGGTCGAGCGGGCCAAGGGCATTCTGATGAAGCTTCGCAACCTCAGCGAAGAGGAGGCCTACGCGCTGCTGCGTCAGACAGCCATGAACGAGAAGAAGAAGTTGGCCGATATCGCCCAGTCCGTGGTGACGGCGGCCGGCCTGCTGATGTGATCAGAGTGCCTCGTTGGCCGAGGCACTCTGATCGTTTGTTTAAACGCAATTCCGGACGCAAAACCGCGATGCACTTTTGCTGGAATTGCTTTGGGAGCCCACGGCGATGAACACGATCGACCATCCCGATATCGCCGCCCCGGCCATCACGTCCGGGCCCGAGCAGACGCATCTCCGCGCCGGCTTCATTCCGCTGGTCGATGCCTCAGTGCTGATCACCGCCGCCGAGCTGGGCTTTGCCGCCCGCGAGGGGCTGACGCTCGACCTGGTGCGTGACGTCTCCTGGGCCAACATCCGCGACCGCCTGGCTTACCGGCAGTTCGACGTGGCGCACATGCTGTCGCCGATGCCGATCGCCGCCATGCTGGAGCTCGGCTCCAACCCGTCGCCGACCATCGCGCCCTTCGTGCTGGGGCGGGGCGGCAACGCCATCACGCTCTCGGCGCGCCTGTTCGAGACCATGCAGGCGCAGACCGGATTGGCCGACGACGCCGGGGCGCTTGATTGCGCCAAGGCATTGGCGGCCGTCATCACCGCCCGCCGGCGTGACGGCGAGCGGCCGCTGGCGCTCGGCATGACCTATCCCTATTCCTCCCATAATTACGAGCTGCGCTACTGGCTGGCGGCCGGTGGCATCGACCCGGACCGCGACGTGCGCCTTGAGGTGGTACCGCCGCCCATGACCTCGGATGCGCTGGCGGCCGGCGCGATCGACGGCTTCTGCGTCGGCGCGCCGTGGAACATGATCGCCTCGGAAAAGGGCGTCGGCCGCATCGTCGCCACCAAGCAAGACATCTGGGCGTCGTCGCCGGAGAAGGTCATCGGGTTGCGGCCCGATTGGGCCGATCGCAACCGCGACAGCGTCTCGCGCCTGATCGTGGCGCTGAACGCTGCGGCCCGCTGGTGCGACGATCCGGCCAACCACGGCGCGCTGGCCGACCTGCTGGCGCAAGGGGCCAACCTCGGCGCGCCCGTCGATATCATCCAACGCGTGCTGGCCGGCCAGTTCGCGCTCGACGCCAAGGGCAACGCGCGCGTGGTGCCCAACTATTTCGTGTTTCACGGGGCGGCGGCCAATTGCCCATCGTCCACCCAGGCGCTCTGGGTCTACAGCCAGATGGTCCGCTGGGGGCAGGTCGCCTATTCGCCGGAGGCCGCCGCGACGGCCGCTTCCGCCTTCCGCGCCGACCTCTACGCGGCTGCGCTAGGGCTCTCGGAAAGCCCCTGCGAGGAGGGCGTCGCCGATGCCTTCATCGACGGCCGCAGCTTCGATCCGGCTGAGCTCGAGGCTTATGTCCGAAGCTTCATCACGCCCAATCAGGGTGCAACTGCCTAGGCTATCGGCGTCCATTTAAGCAGAAAGTCGTATGGTGCGAAATTAGGCGACAGTGCCTTCAGCTGCCAAAATGTCTGTGAAAACAAGAACCATTCCAGTTTGCGGCCAAGTGGCACGGCTATTGCTTTACTAGAATTGCCTCGGTCAATGGCGACCTGAAGGCAATGGGCGCTCTGAAGCGCGCACTCCATTCGACATCGACGTCGCAAGCTCCTGCTGGCGGGATCCTCCCATCCCACGACCGGCTCAGCTTCGCGACGTTTTTTGTTTTTCAGGCTCCGCCAAATTCGAGGGCATCCCATGACCGATATCTCCCGGCGCTCCATCCTGAAGACCTCCGCCACGGTGGCCCTGCTCGGCGCCGTCCGCACCGCCTTTCCCTCCGGCGCCTTCGCCGCCACGGCCGGCCCGGAAGTAACCGGCGTCAAGCTGGGCTATATCGCGCTGACCGACGCGGCGCCGCTGATCATCGCGCAGGAAAAGGGCCTGTTCGCCAAATACGGGCTGCCCAATGTCGAGGTGTCAAAGCAGGCATCCTGGGGCGCCACACGCGACAACCTGGTGCTCGGCGGTGCCGCCAACGGCATCGACGGCGCGCATATCCTGACGCCGATGCCCTACCTGATCTCTACCGGTAAGGTGACGCAGAACAGCGTGCCGGTGCCGATGTCCATCGTCGCCCGGCTCAACCTCGACAGCCAGGGCATCTCGGTGGCCAAGGATTACGCCGGCACCGGCGTCGGCCTCGATGCGAGTAAGCTCAAGGAGGCCTTCGCCGCCAAGAAGGCCGGCGGCGGTGAGGTGAAGGTTGCCATGACCTTCCCCGGCGGCACCCACGACCTCTGGATCCGCTACTGGCTGGCGGCCGGCGGCATCGACCCCGACAAGGATGTGTCCACCATCGTCGTGCCACCGCCGCAGATGGTCGCCAACATGAAGGTCGGCAACATGGACGCCTTCTGCGTCGGCGAGCCGTGGAACGAGCAGCTGGTCAACCAGGGCATCGGCTTTACCGCCTGCACCACTGGCGAACTGTGGAAGGGACACCCGGAAAAGGCGCTGGCCCTGCGCTCCGACTGGATCGAGGCCAACCCGAACGCCACCAAGGCACTGCTGATGGCGGTGATGGAGGCTCAGCAGTGGGCCGACAGCATGGACAACAAGGAGGAGATGGCGGCGATCCTCGGCAAGCGCCAATGGTTCAACGTCCCGCCCAAGGACGTGCTCGGCCGCCTCAAGGGCACCATCAACTACGGCAACGGCCGCGTCGTCGAGAACACCGGCCTCGAGATGAAGTTCTGGAAGGAGCACGCCTCCTATCCCTTCAAGAGCCACGACAGCTGGTTCCTCACCGAGAACATTCGCTGGGGCAAGCTGCCTGGCGATACCGATATCAAGGCGCTGGTCGACAAGGTCAACCGCGAGGACATCTGGCGCGCCGCCGCCAAGGATCTGGGCATTGCCGCAGCGGATATCCCGGCAACGGCCTCGCGCGGCCCCGAGACCTTCTTCGACGGCAAGGTCTTCGATCCCGAGAATCCCCAAGCCTACCTGTCGAGCCTGTCGATCAAGGCCATGGCCTGAGCCTTCCCCTGAATTACCGGAGACAGCCCAATGACTGCCACCGCCAGAAAAGCACCCATCGAAACGGTTGCCCGCCCGGCTCCATCCGGCAAGGTCGTGCCGCTCGGCCGCGCCCCGGTGAGCCGGATCGATCTCGGCCGCATCGCCGCCAACCTCGCTCGCAACGTCATCCCGCCGCTCGTCGTGCTCGCCGTGCTGCTCGCTATCTGGCAGGTGAGCTGTTCGGGCGCCGGTGCGCCACTGCCGCCGCCGTCGCAGATCTGGGCCGACAGTTCCGACCTGATCGCCCAGCCCTTCTTCAACAATGGCCCGCAGGATATCGGCCTTGCCTGGCGGGTGCTGATCTCGCTGGAGCGGGTCAGCATCGGCTTCGGCCTCGCCGCCATCATCGGCGTGGCGATCGGCGCGCTGATCGGCCAGTCGGTCTGGGCGATGCGCGGTCTCGACCCGATCTTCCAGATCCTGCGCACGGTGCCGCCGCTCGCCTGGCTGCCGCTGTCGCTGGCCGCCTTTCAGGACAGCAAACCGTCGGCCATCTTCGTGATCTTCATCACCTCGATCTGGCCGGTGATCATCAACACCGCCGTCGGTGTGCGCAACATCCCCGAGGATTACCGCAACGTCGCCCGCGTCCTCAGGCTCAACCAGCTGGAATTCTTCCTGCGCATCATGCTGCCGGCGGCGGCGCCCTACATCTTCACCGGCCTGCGCATCGGCGTGGGCTTGTCGTGGCTGGCCATCGTCGCGGCGGAAATGCTGACCGGCGGTGTCGGCATCGGCTTCTTCATCTGGGACGCCTGGAACTCCTCGCGCCTCTCCGACATCATCGTGGCGCTCGTCTACATCGGCGTCACCGGCTTCGTCCTCGACAAGCTGGTGGCCTTCCTCGGCCGCGTCATCACCCGCACGGCAGCCTGAGGAGAGCCCGATGAGCGCCTATCTGAAAATCGATCACGTCGACAAGAGCTTCGCCCGTGGCGGCGTCGACACCCACGTGCTCAGCAACATCACGCTGACCATCGACAAGGGCGAGTTCGTGTCGATCATCGGCCATTCCGGCTGCGGCAAGTCGACGCTGCTCAACCTCGTCGCCGGCCTGACGCGCGTCTCCGCCGGCGCCATCCTGCTCGAGGGCAGGGAGGTGAACGAGCCCGGCCCCGAGCGTGCTGTGGTGTTCCAGAACCACTCGCTGCTGCCCTGGCTCAGCGTCTACGAGAACGTCAACCTCGCGGTGTCCAAGGTGTTCGCCGGCAAGAAGAGCCGCGCCGAGCGTCATGACTGGGTGATGCACAACCTCGACCTGGTGCAGATGGCCCATGCCAAGGACAAGCGGCCGGCCGAGATTTCCGGCGGCATGAAGCAGCGCGTCGGCATCGCCCGGGCGCTTTCGATGGAGCCGAAGATCCTGCTGCTCGACGAGCCCTTCGGCGCGCTCGACGCGCTGACCCGCGCCCACCTGCAGGACGCGGTGATGGATATCCACGCCCGCCTCGGCAACACGATGATCATGATCACCCATGACGTCGACGAGGCGGTGCTGCTGTCCGACCGCATCGTCATGATGACCAACGGCCCGGCTGCCCATATCGGCGAAGTGCTCGACGTGCCGATCCCCCGGCCGCGCGACCGCATCGCCCTTGCTTCCGACCGTTCCTACCTCAAGTGCCGCGAAGCCGTGCTGAAGTTCCTCTACGAACGTCACCGCTTCGTCGAAGCCGCGGAGTGAGCCAAATGACCGAGAAACTCGTCATCATCGGCAATGGCATGGCCCCCGGGCGCATGCTCGACGAACTGTTCGAAAAGGCGCCCGGCGCCTATGACGTCACCATCTTCAACGCCGAACCGCGGGTGAACTACGACCGCATCATGCTGTCGCCGGTGCTGTCGGGCGAAAAGAGCTACGACGACATCATCATCCACGACGAAGCCTGGTACGAGCGCAACGGCGTGACGCTCTTGAAGGGCGCCCGCGTTACCGAGATCGATCGCGAGAGCCGCACGGTGACCGCCGCCGACGGCCGGACGGCCAGCTACGACAAGCTGGTGATCGCCACCGGGTCGTCGCCGATCATCATCCCGGTGCCCGGCCACCAGCTTCCCGGCGTGCTCGCCTACCGCGACCTCGATGACGTCGAGCGCATGCTGGAGATCGCCAGGAATGGCGGCCGCGCCATCGTCATAGGCGGCGGTCTCCTCGGTCTCGAAGCCGCCTATGGCCTGAAGCGCCAGGGCATGGAGGTGACCGTCATCCACCTGATGCCGACCATCATGGAGCGGCAGCTCGATCCGCCGGCCGCCTACATGCTGAAGAAGGCGCTGGGCGACCGGGGCATCGACATCATCACCAAGGCCAACACCAAGGCGATCCTCGGCACCGACAAGGTCGAGGGCATCGAGCTCGACGACGGCAGGATCATTCCCGGCGAGATGGTGGTGATGGCCGTGGGCATCCGCCCCAACGCCACGTTGGCCCGCGCCGCCGGGCTCACCGTCAATCGCGGCATCGTCGTGGACGACGGCATGGCCACCTCCGATCCGAATATCTATTCCCTCGGCGAATGCGCCGAGCATCGCGGCGTCTGCTACGGCCTGGTGGCGCCGCTCTACGAAAGCGCCCGGGCGCTGGCCGATCGCCTGGCCGGTGGTTCGGCGGAGTATCAGGGATCGGTCACCAACACCAAGCTGAAGGTCACCGGCATCAACCTGTTCTCGGCCGGCGATTTCGCCGAGGCGCCCGACCGCGAGGAGATCGTGCTGCGCGACGCGGCGGCCGGTGTCTACAAGCGCCTGGTGCTGAAGGATAATCGCATCGTCGGCACAGTGCTCTACGGCGATACGGCCGATGGCTCGTGGTTCTTCGATCTGATGAAGAAGGGCAGCGACGTCTCGGCCATGCGCGACACGCTGATCTTCGGCCAGTCGTTCCAGGGAGGGGCGCCCCTGGACCCTATGGCGGCCGTTGCAGCCTTGCCCGATGACGCGGAAATCTGTGGCTGCAACGGCGTCTGCAAGGGCAAGATCACCTCGACCATCACCGCCAAGGGACTGACGACGCTCAATGAAGTGAGGGCGCATACCAAGGCGTCGGCCTCCTGCGGCAACTGCACAGGCCTCGTCGAGCAGTTGATGAAGCTGACGCTGGGCGATCGCTACAACCCTGCCGCCGTGACGCCGATGTGCGACTGCACCGATCTCGGCCACGACGACGTCAGGCGCCTGATCATCGCCAAGGGCCTCAAGACCATTCCGGCCGTCATGCAGGAACTGGAGTGGAAGACCTCCTGCGGCTGCGCCAAATGCCGGCCGGCGCTCAACTACTACCTCGTCTGCGACTGGCCGGACGAGTATGCCGACGACTATCAGTCGCGCTTCATCAACGAGCGCGTCCACGCCAACATCCAGAAGGACGGCACCTATTCGGTGGTGCCGCGCATGTGGGGCGGCGTCACCTCGGCCGCCGAACTGCGCGCCATCGCGGACGTGGTCGACAAGTTCGAGGTGCCGATGGTCAAGGTCACCGGCGGCCAGCGCATCGACCTGCTGGGCATCCAGAAGGAAGATCTGCCCGCCGTCTGGGCCGACTTGGGCAAGGCGGGCTTTGTCTCCGGCCAGGCCTATGCCAAGGGCCTGCGCACGGTGAAGACCTGCGTCGGCTCGGACTGGTGCCGCTTCGGCACGCAGGATTCTACCGGTCTCGGCATCCGGCTTGAGAAGTTCATGTGGGGCTCGTGGACGCCGGCCAAGCTGAAGCTCGCCGTCTCCGGCTGTCCGCGCAACTGCGCCGAGGCCACCTGCAAGGACATCGGCGTCATCTGCGTCGACTCGGGCTTCGAGATCCACTTCGCCGGCGCCGCCGGGCTGGAGATCAAGGGCACGGAAGTACTGGGTCAGGTGAAGACCGAGGACGAGGCGCTCGAATATATCGTGGCGCTGACGCAGATGTACCGCGAGCAGGGCCGCTATCTCGAACGCATCTACAAGTGGGCCAAACGCGTCGGCCTCGACGAGATCCGCCGCCAGATCATGGACGATGCGGAGAAGCGCAAGGGCTACTTCGACCGCTTCGTGTTCAGCCAGAAATTCGCCCAGGTCGACCCCTGGTCCGAGCGCGTCTCGGGCAAGGACAAGCACGAGTTCAAGCCGCTGGTGGTCACCGGCTTCAGCGAAGCTGCGGAATAAATCAAAGAGATCAGGAGCATAAGATGACCTGGGTTACCATCGGCCGTCTTGAGGACATTCCGCTGCGCGGGGCGCGCTGCGTTGATACGCCGGAGGGGCGGATCGCCGTGTTCCGCACCGCCGACAACCAGGTGTTCGCCATGGAGGACAGCTGCCCGCACAAGCGCGGGCCGCTCAGCCAGGGCATCGTCCACGGCACCAGCGTGACCTGCCCGCTGCACAACTGGGTGATCTCGCTGGAGTCGGGCAGCGCGCAGGGCGCCGACGTCGGTCAGGTTCGCACAATGGCTGTGCGCAATGATAACGGTGCGCTCTTGCTCGAGTTGACCGAGCTGCGTGTCGCTGCCGAGTAGGCTTTCGGAGAGACTGCCCGAGAATGGCTCAGGAAACCCGCACTACCTGCCCCTACTGCGGCGTCGGCTGCGGTGTGCTCGTGCGCGTCGACGACGACGGGCGGACGAGCGTTTCGGGCGACCCCGATCACCCCGCCAACTTCGGGCGGCTTTGCTCCAAGGGCTCGGCGCTGGCCGAGACGCTGGGGGATGACGGGCGCATCCATCATCCGGAAATCGGCGGGCGGCAGGCGGATTGGGACGAGGCCCTCGACCTCGTGGCCGGCACCTTTGCCCAGACCATCGCCGAGCACGGGCCCGAGGCCGTCGCCTTCTATCTCTCGGGGCAGCTCCTCACCGAGGATTATTATGTCGCCAACAAGCTGATGAAGGGCTTCATCGGCGCCGCCAACATCGACACGAACTCGCGGCTCTGCATGGCGTCCTCCGTGGCCGGCCATCGCCGCGCCTTTGGCGCCGATACGGTGCCCGGCAACTACGAGGACATCGAGCTCGCCGACCTCGTGGTGATCGTCGGCTCCAACATGGCCTGGTGCCACCCGGTGCTCTACCAGCGCCTCGCGGCAGCCAAGGCGGCGCGGCCGGAGATGGCCGTGGTGGTGATCGATCCGCGCCGTACCGCCACATCCGACATCGCCGACCTGCACCTGTCCGTCCGCGCCGATGGCGACGTGGCCCTGTTCAACGGCCTTCTCGCCCATCTCCATGACAACGGCTGGACCGACCTTGCGTTCGTGGCCGAGCATACCGAGGGGTTTGAGGCGGCGCTCACCGAGGCGCGGCGGCTGGGGCCGACGGAGCTTGCCGAGATTACCGGCCTGTTGCCGCAGGAGATCGCCGCCCTCTACGAGCGCTTTGCCGGCGCGGAAAAGGTGGTGACGCTGTTCAGCCAGGGGGTGAATCAGTCGTCGTCGGGCAGCGACAAGGTCAACGCCATCATCAATTGTCACCTCCTGACCGGCCGCATCGGCCGGCCAGGCATGGGGCCGCTGTCGCTCACCGGCCAGCCCAATGCCATGGGCGGGCGCGAGGTGGGTGGGCTCGCCAACATGCTGGCGGCGCACATGAATCTCGACAACGCCGCCGATCGCGACCGCGTCGGCCGCTTCTGGGCCGCGCCGTCGCTGGCCGATCGGCCGGGCCTCAAGGCGGTGGACCTGTTCGAGGCGGTGGCCGACGGCCGCGTCAAGGCTCTCTGGATCATGGCGACCAATCCGGTCGTCTCCATGCCCGATGCCGACCGGGTGCGGGCGGCCATCGCGGCCTGCCCCTTCGTGGTCGTCTCCGACATCCAGCGCGACACCGACACGGCGCGGCTCGCCCATGTGCTCTTGCCCTCGCTCGGTTGGAGCGAGAAGTCCGGCACCGTCACCAATTCCGAGCGGCGCATTTCGCGTCAGCGCGCCTTCCGTGCCGGACCGGGCGAGGCGCGGGCCGACTGGTGGCAGTTCGCCGAGGTCGGCCGCCGTATGGGCTTTGGCGACGCCTTCGCCTATGCCGGCCCGCACCAGGTGTTTGCCGAACACGCGGGTCTCTCGGGCTTCGAGAACGGCGGGGCGCGCGACTTCGACATTTCCGCCCATGCCGGCATCGACGCCGCCAGCTACGAGCGGCTGAAGCCCTTCCAATGGCCGCAGCCGGCCGATGGTCCATCACCCGACGGCGGCAGCCGCTTCTTCGCCGATGGCCGCTTCTATCACCCTGACGGCCGGGCGCGCTTCGTCGCTGCGAAGGGCGAGGCCGAGCGCCGCACCAACTGGGGCTTCCCCTTCGTGCTCAACACCGGCCGCATCCGCGACCAGTGGCATACCATGACGCGCACCGGCAAATCGCCGCGCCTGTCGGCCCACCTCGCCGAACCCTTCGCCGAGATCCATCCGGCCGATGCCAGGGCCTGCGGCATCGACGACGCCGATCTCGTGGAGATCGAGAGCGCCGAGGGCGGCCGCGTCATCGTGCGGGCGCTGCTCACCGACCGGCAGGCGCGCTGCAACCTGTTCGTGCCCATGCACTGGACGGGCGAGACCTCGGCCCTTGCCCGCGTCAACGCGCTGTTCCCCGGCCGCGTCGACGCGGTCTCCGGCCAGCCGGCGCTGAAGCATACGGCGGTGCGGTTGCGCCGCCACGACAGCGCCGTCCACGGCTTCCTGGTCTCCAGCGAAAAGCCCGAGGGTGTCGACACCGACTATTGGGCGCTCGCCCGCACCGAGCATGGCTGGCGGCTGGAGCTGGCCGGCTCCGAGCCGGCGGAAGGGTGGGAGGACTGGCTGCGCCGGGTGGCCGGCCTGTCGTCGCAAACCGACACCATCGGCTACTATGACCGCACAGGGACTCGCATGGCCGCCTTCGAGGGGACCCGCCTCGTCGCCGCGCTCTACGTCGGCGAGGGGCCGGTTGCCGTGTCCCGCCCCTGGGCGGCCGACCAGCTCGGCCAGAGCTTTGCCGACCCGCACCGCCGGGCCGACGTGGTGGCCGGCCGTCCCGGCAAGGGCGGCAGCGACAAGGGCGCCATCGTCTGTGCCTGCGCCAGCGTCGGCATCAACGACATCCGCGCCGCCATCGCTTCAGGCTGCCAGTCCGTCGCCGCCGTGGGCGAGACGACGGCTGCAGGCACCAACTGCGGCTCCTGTCGCCCTGAGATCCGGCGCATTCTTGAGAGCATGATGATGCAGGCGGCGGAATGAGCTGGTGTGGCGCTGTTACCACCATAAAAAAGTGCGCCGCAAATCTCCGCCGCTTTGTTCTCTCAGCGGATGCCAATCACCAGGGGTTGCATGCTTTTGGTCCGCATTGGACACCGATGCGCCGTGGATCGCTCTCTTTTGAGACTATTTTTATCGAAGACGGACGTATTTGTATTACTTAAACTGGCTTTCATAAAGTAGAATTCTGCATCTCAGATAAGGTGTTAGAAGTTTATATATACATCGCCAAATATATAGAGCCGGCAACAGCGCTTGTTGGAATCGCATGTTCGGGCTGCTCAAGATCCGCATCGTTATCCTGGCCGCCGTGTTCCTGGGGCTCGTGCCCTTCGTGGCCAGCGAGATCATGCGCACACGCGCCGACATGGCCAAGCAGCTCGAGACAATCAACCATAGCATGCTGCTGTCACTGTCGCGGAGCCAAAGGGGATTCATCGAGGCGCGCATCGAGGTCGAGCGGCTGTCGGAGACCGTCGCCCTCTACGACAATCTCAAATATATGACGCCCGCCGAATGTAATCGGAACCTGTCGCGGATTCTGGAACTCTACGAGAAGGTCGAGCGCATATCCCTGATGTCACCAGGCGGGACGATCTATTGCTCGACGGACCCGAAAGCGATCAACGTTTATCTGGGGGACCGGTCGTATTTCATCAGCGCCTTGGCGTCGAAACGGGTGATCTGGAGCGATTTCATCCAGAGCCGAGTCACTGGCGGGCTGATCCTGCAATCGGCCAAGGCGATCCGCACCGGCGACCACGTGGACTTCGTGCTGGCCATCGCCCTCAACCCCGCCTATCTGCGCCAGGCGTCGCTCGACCAGTTCACCTTCCCGCTGAGCTACGGCATGCTTCTCGATGCCAGCGGCAATGTGCTCGACGGCGGCCCCATGCCGGGGGTGGAGGGCCATCTTTCCGAGGTGACGGCGAAACGGCTGGCGGCGATAGGCACCGGCCTGATCCTGCCCGGCACCTATGGCGCGGGCAATGATGTCTTCGGCGTGACGACGCTGCCGGGAACCACCGACCGTATCGCCTTTGCCGTGTCGACCGAGAAAATCCGCTCCGCTGCCGTGGAGGCAATGATCGATCGCCTGGTGATGGTGGGCCTCGTCGCCCTGGGCATCGCCTCGGCCGTGATCGTCCTGCTGGAATGGCTGGTACTGCGCGGCCTCAGGCAGGTGGTGCACGTCGCCGAACGGGTTTCCGCCGGCGACTGGACCTCGCGCATCACCCGGACCTCGTTGCTGCCGGATCTGGCGGTGGTCGGGCGCTCCGTCAACATGATGCTCGACAGCCTGGAGGCCTCGGTCAACACCGACGTGCTGACCGGCCTTAAAAACCGCCGCGCCCTCGACGGCTTCCTGCTGGCGAGCCTCAACCGGCTGAAGCGCCATGGCGCGGGCTTTACCGTCGTCATGATCGACATCGACGCCTTCAAGCTGTTCAACGACCATTATGGGCATAGCCGGGGCGACGACGTACTGCAGGCCGTGGGGGCGACCATCCAGCGCTTCGCCCGCCGGGCCGATGAGATCGCCGCGCGCTACGGCGGCGAGGAGTTCACCCTGATCCTGACGGAGACCGATCCGCAGAAGCTGGCGCCGCATCTCGAAGCGCTCAGAAAAGCCGTTGAAGCGCTCAACATTCCGCATCTCTACTCGCCGCACGGCATTTGCACCGTCAGCATCGGCTACGCGGCCGCCAATCGCGACGACAGTCCGCTGACGGCGGTGTCGCGGGCCGACGGCTGCATGTATCTGGCCAAGAGAAAAGGCCGCAACCGGGTGGAAGGCGTGCCGGAGGGGCACCACGATCTGGAGATATTCTCCAGCTTCAGGACGGAAGTCGCCTGATCGCCTGGCTGGAAATTCTACTGGGGTGGGCATCTAGCTTAGCGCGCTGTGCTTCCGGTGCTCACGAACAGGAAGTTCGCTCCGCTCCGGTTCTCGCGCTCGTCGCTATCTGCCTCACCCCAGCGAATTTCCAGCCAGGCTCCGCCGCCACCTTAACCTGGGCTTTGAAACCAAGCCGGTTTCCGGTAGGGCTTGGTCTCAGTTCGGATGCGTGCCGCTGCGCTCCGCTTCCTCGATTTGGGATTGTCCGACATGACCAGTGATGCCACCGGCGCCAACCAGCTTGGCAAAGTGACTGCAACGCCCCAATCGCCCGAGGAAGCGGTCCTCGACCGGGTGCCCAATCCGCATCCCGACATCGATTATCTCGCCCGCTTCACGGCGCCGGAGTTCACCTCGCTCTGCCCAGTCACCGGCCAGCCGGATTTTGCCCACCTGGTGATCGACTACGTGCCCGATCAGTGGCTGGTCGAGTCCAAGTCGCTGAAACTGTTCCTGACGTCCTTCCGCAATCACGGCTCGTTTCATGAGGATTGCACCATCATGATCGCCCGCCGGCTGGTCGAGCGCCTGGCGCCGCGCTGGCTCCGGATCGGCGGCTACTGGTACCCGCGCGGCGGCATCCCCATCGACGTGTTCTGGCAGACCGGTGCGCCGCCCAAGGATCTTTGGCTACCCGACCAGGGCGTGGCCACATACAGGGGCAGAGGCTAAGAGCACTCCTCTAGACCACTTGTCACGGAAACTACCGTGGCGGGGTCCAGATGGCCGGCTTCTGCGGGCCGTTCGGCTCGGCGCGGATCATCTCCATGCGGGTGCTGTCGAGGCCGCGGTTCTGGGCGCGGGCGAGGCGGAAGTTGTTGCCGATGCGTTCGGCGGTGGCGATGACGCCGTTGGCGTCGGGCTCGTCGAACACCTGGCGGGCGGTTTCGGCGAACAGTGCCAGCCAGCGCTCGAAGTGCCGGTCCTCGATATCGGCGATCTGGATGTGCGGCCGCATCGGCCGGCCGTCATAGCGGCCCGAACGCAGCAGCACCGACGACCAGAAGGCGCACATTTTCTCCAGGTGGGCAGGCCACTCGTGCTTCTCGATCTCGCGGCCGAAGATGGCGACGAGGTCCGGGTCGGCCATCACCTTGCCATAGAAGCCGTGGACCAGCGCGTGAATGCTGTCCTCGTCGATCGATCCCATGGGAATGCCGCGTCGCGGCGCATCCGTCTCGGTCATAGAGTCTCCGGGCGTCTCCAACTGCCGGCGGGCAGGCGATGGGGTTTCGGGCCGCCGCAGATGTAGTCACTCAATCGCGTCGAGACAAATGGAGATGGAATGAGCATAGCCGACTTCCACGATCATGAAACGCGGCCATCACGGGATAGCGGTGCCTAGTGGCGTGATTGCACCCTCGGCAGGTAATACCGGATAGTCAACGACGCGCCGTTGTCGCAATCCGGCGCATAGATGATCTCGTCCTTTCCTGCCTCAAGTTCGCTGCGCATGACGCCGCAACAGGTCGGCATGGCGTGCTGGTTGCCGTCCCTGGATGGATAATCGCCGACTGAGCGATGCAACTCGCCTGCGTTTATCTCAACGTGCGGTCGTCCCTGTCGTTCGGCTCGCTGGAGAATACCTTTCAACTCAACTTTGAAATCGTCGGCCGTTGGCATTTGGCGACTTTCTCTGTTTGTTTGTGTTGAGCAATTCTATCGAGACGACTTGAGTGTTTGGATTGAACTTTCGTTTGTTCGGCCCGTTCAGGTCTGAGATCTGCCGTAGATCCGCATGAAGGCCGCGACGGCGGTTTCGACGGCCTCGCGTTTGTCGCGAGTCTCGGTGATGCCATAGAGACGTGGTTCGGTGATGCCTGCTTCCACGAGGCCCTTGAAATGGAGGGCACCGATTTCCGGCGATGGCAGATCGATTTCGCCTGCTGCTGCCCGCTTCTCCAGGAATTCCATGAGGCCGTTGAGGCCACGTTGTGGGCCCAGCTCGTAGACTTCTTGGCCCAGGGTCGTGCCCTGGCCTTCGCTCAAGACGGTTCGCTGGATCGCCAGGATTTCCGGCTGGGTGACCAGGTCGAGATAGAGCCGGCCATAGTGGGCGAGAACGGTCGCGATGTCGTCCGTTGAGGCGAGGGAGGCCAAGAGCTCCTCGCCGGTCTCGTCGAACGCCGAGGTCACTGCGGTGGCGAACAGCTGCTCCTTGGAGTGGAAGTAGCCGTAGAGAGTGGCCTTGGAGCCGCCGAGCCGGGCGGCGATCATCGCCATGCTGGCCCGTTGATAGCCTACCTCCTCGAACACGGCCGTCGCAGCCGCGATGATGGCGTTGCGCTTCTCATCGGTCTTCGATCGCATACCGGTCTCCCATTCGTGATCGGAACACTAGGTTTGGGCCTTGACGGCCGCAAGGGGCTTTTATAACTAAACCGTACTGTACGGTTATATAGGTGCCGAATGCGTTTGAGGCTAGGTCATAAGGGCTGTTCCGCTGGCGTTCTGCTTTTTGTGTCAGCGCTTTACGGCGGATGCGCCATGCTCCCCGAGAACGCGGCGGTTTCCCAGGTGAAGCCGATCTCCGACTACGAGTCGGGCAAAAGCTTGGCCCCGGTCGCCAACGCGGCCTGGCCGGCCGACAGCTGGTGGCAGGCCTATGGCGACCCGCAGCTCACCACGCTGATCGGCGAAGGGCTCACCGGCGCGTCGGACATGCGGATCGCCGCCGCGCGCGTGGCGCTGGCCTATGCCGGCGTTGGCGCGTCGCAGGCCTCGCTGCTGCCCACCGTCGGCGCCTCCGCCAAGGCCGACAGCGAGCGGCAGTCCTACAACTATCTGATCGGCAAGGATTTCGTGCCCAAGGGCTGGAAGGATGCCGGCATGGGCACCCTGTCGCTCGATTGGGAGATCGACTTCTGGGGCAAGAACCGTGCGTCGCTGGCCGCCGCCAAGGGCAAGGCCGCCGCCGCGGAGGCGGAAGCCGCCGCCACCCGCCTTGCGCTCGCTTCGGGAATTGCCGACGTCTACGGCCGTCTCGCCGCCCTCTATGCCGACCGCGACAGCGCCAAGAGCGCCATCGACGTGCGCCAGCAGACACTGGATCTGATGAGCGACCGCTATGGAAAGGGCCTCGAAAACGAGGGGGCGCTGGAACGCTCGCGCGCGGCCGAGGCCGGTGCGGAAGCAGAGCTCGCGCAAATCGACGAAGAGATCGGCCTGACCAAGAACCAGCTTGCCGCGCTGATCGGCGCCGGGCCGGATCGCGGCCTGACCATTACCCGGCCGAAGGTGCGGGGCGGCCGGTTCACCGGCGTTCCCCAGAGCCTGCCCGTCGAGTTTCTTGGCCGCCGCCCCGACATCCTGGCCGCCCGCTATACCGCCGAGGCGTCCTCGCACGAGATCGACGCCGCCAAGGCCGCCTATTATCCCAACGTCAACCTGGCGGCGATGATCGGCAAGCAGGCGCTCGGCCTCAACATGCTCACCGATACCGGCTCGACGTTCGGTTCGGTCGGCCCGGCCATTTCGCTGCCGATCTTCGATGGCGGCCGCCTCCGGGCCGGCGAGCGCAGCGCCGTGTCGCAGTATGAAATCGCCGTTGCCACTTACGACCAGACGCTGACCGAGGCGCTGCATCAGGTGGCCGACGCCGTGGTCAGCAAGCGCGAACTGACGCGCCGGCTCGCGGAAACCCAGCGTTCGATGGCCGCCGCCGAGAAGGCCTGGCGGGTGGTCAGCGACCGCTATAACGGCGGCCTTGCCACCTATCTGGAAGTGCTGACCGCCGAAGACGCGCTGATCACCGCCCGCCGGGCGACGGCGGCGCTGCAGGCCCGCGCCTTCACCCTGGATATCGCACTGGTTCGCGCCCTCGGCGGCGGGTTCCGCAGCACGGAGAAGCAGTCGTGAACGACATGAGCAAGATCGACGCGGATGTCGAAGAAACCTTGGCCGCCAAGGCCGCCGTCAATCCCAGGAAGCGCGGCCCGCTGTTTTTCGGGCTGTTCCTGGCGGTGGTGGCGGCCGGCGGCGGCTATTATGCCTATGACGTGCTCTACGCGTCCAAGCATGCCATCACCGACAACGCCTATGTCGGTGCCGATGTGGCGTCGATCACGCCGCTGGTCGCCGCGCCGGTGACGGAGGTCCTCTCCAGCGATACCGAGATGGTGAGAAAGGGCGACGTGCTGGTCCGTCTCGACGATACTGACGCCAGGCTGGCGTTGGAGCTGGCTGAGGCCAACTACCAGAGCGCCATCCGCCGAGTGACCGCCCTCATCGCCAATGACAGGGCATTCACCGCCCAGATCGCCGGCCGCGAGGCCGATCGGGCACAGGCCGCCGCCCAGCTGGCCTCCGCCGAGGCCAACTATGAAAAGGCCAAGATCGATCTCGACCGTCGCAAGACGCTGGCCGACAAGGGCTCGGTGTCGGGCGACGAGGTCACCGCCGTCGAGACGGCGCTCAAGACCACCGAGGCGAGCATGGCGTCTGCCGAGGCCGGCGCCGCCGGTGCCATTGCCGCTCGCGACGCCGCCGTGGCCGCCAAGGAGGCCAACGCTGCCATGATCTCCGGCGTCGGCATCGACGACAATCCCGAGGTGCTGGCCGCCCGCTCGGCCCGCGATCAGGCCAAGGTCAACCTCGAGCGCACGGTGATGCGGGCGCCGGTCGACGGCGTCATCTCCCGCCGCCAGGTGCAGGTGGGCCAGCGCGTCCAGCCGGGCATGACGCTGATGGTGGTGGTGCCGCTTCAGGCCGCCTATGTCGATGCCAACTACAAGGAAGTGCAGCTCGCCCACGTCAAGGCCGGCCAGAAGGTGACGCTCACCTCCGACCTCTACGGCAGCGACGTGCCGTTCACCGGCACCGTCGTCGGCTTCTCCGGCGGCACCGGCGCCGCCTTCTCGGTGGTGCCGGCCCAGAACGCCACCGGCAACTGGATCAAGGTGGTGCAGCGCCTGCCGGTGCGTATCGCCCTCGATCCGGCGGAGCTGAAGGCGCATCCGCTGCAGGTCGGCCTCTCCATGACCACCGACATCTCCGTCGCCGAGTAATCCTATGACCGCACCTACCCTGGAACACGCCGCCCCGCTGACGGGCGCCCGCCTGATGGTGGCCGCGCTCGCCATCGGCGCCGGCAACTTCCTGGTGGTGCTCGACAGCACCATTGCCAACGTGTCGGTGCCGACCATCGCCGGCTCGCTGGGTGTTTCCACCTCGCAAGGGTCGTGGGTGATCACCTCCTATGCGGTGGCCGAAGCGATCACCGTGCCGCTCACCGGCTGGCTCAGCCGGCGGTTCGGGGCCTTGCGCGTCTTCCTGGTCTGCTATTTCGGCTTTGCCGCCATCTCGGTGCTGTGCGGCCTGTCGCAATCCATCGGCATGCTGATCGGCAGCCGCGTGCTGCTCGGCCTGTTCGGCGGCCCGATCATGCCGCTGTCGCAGATGCTCTTGATGCGCATCTTCCCGCCCAGGCAGGCCACCATCGCCTCGGTGATCTGGGCGATGACGACGCTGATCGGTCCGATTGCCGGCCCCATCCTCGGCGGCATCATCTGCGATGGCATCGGCTGGCAGTGGATCTTCTTCATCAAGGTGCCGATCGCCCTGGCGGGCGGCGCCATCGTGTTCTTCGTCACGCTGGGGCAGCCCGATCCGACCGGCCCCGCCCGTATCGACAAGATCGGTCTCGCCCTGTTGGTGCTCTGGGTGGGGGCCTTGCAGATCATGCTCGACGAGGGGCGCAACAACGACTGGTTCGCCGCCCCCGAAATCCAGGTGCTCGCCGTCGTCGCGGTGATCGGCTTCCTCGCCTTCGTGATCTACGAACTCACCGAGTCCCAACCGATCGTCGACCTCCGGATCTTCCGCTACCGCGGCTTCACGGCGGCGGCGGTCACCTTTGCCTGCGGATTTGCAGCCTTCTTCGCGTCGGTCGTCATCCTGCCGCTGTGGCTGCAGCAGAACATGGGTTACACCGCCACCTGGGCGGGATACGCCACCGGCATCATGGGCGTGCTGGCCATCATCTCGGCGCCGATCGTCGGCAAGGCGACGGAAAAGTTCGATCCGCGCGCCATCCTGTCGATCGGTATCCTCGGCCTCGGCGCCATGACCGCCTGGCGCATGAGCTTCAATTCAGACGTAACGTTCCTGCAGATGGCCTGGCCGACGCTGCTCACCGGACCGTTCATGGTGATGTTCTTCGTGCCGGTCACCGGCCTTGCGATTGCCAGCGTCAGCCCGGAAGAACAGGCCAATGCCGCCGGCCTCTCCAACTTCATGCGCACGCTGGCCGGCGCCTTCGCCACCTCGCTGGTGCAGACCGGCTGGGCCAACGCGGCGCGCACCAACCAGACGGAGCTGGTCAGCGCCATGCATAATTCCGATCAGGTGATCGCCGGCATGGTGGCGGGCGGCGCCTCGCCGGAGGTGGCGGTGGCCAGCCTCAGCCGCATCGTCGAGCAACAGAGCGTGCTGCTTGCCACGCTCGACATGTTCTCGGTGATCACCGTGGTCTTCGTCTTCGCGGCCCTGCTGCCCTGGCTCGCGCCTCGGCCGAAGGGGCCGATCGACACCAGCGGAGCGCATTGATGGAACGGTCTCCCGACGACAAGACCTATCGCTACAAGATGCGCCTCACCGTGGAGCAGACGGAGACGTCGCGGCCGAGCATCCTGATCAACCGGCTGAAGCTGTTCGAGGCGGATTCGCTGCAATCGCCGGAGATCGCTGCGCTGGCCGACTTCTCCCGCCAGCACGCCCAGATGAACGAGAAGGATCGCTATGTCCTGGCCTTCTCGCTGATGACGGTGCGGCAGTTGCTCGGACGCGCCAACAAGATATCGCCGAGGTTCAGCGAGCTGAGGGCCTGCCTCGACGAGATCGATCGCGAGGTCATGGCCTGAGAAACGCCAACGGCCCGGATTGGCGCAATCCGAGCCGCGAACCCATTCGATAGCGAGACCAGCGGTCCATCCGGTCTCTTAGCCGGTCATTTCTTCTGGTTGAGCTGCGGCCGCTCCTCGGGCGGCAGGGGGATAGGATCGATTGGCTTGCCGGCGGCGGCCCGCTGGCCGGCCTTGTTGTCCTGGCGCCGAAGCTCGCGTTCGATGATTTCGCGCGAGCCTTCGGCCGGGTCCTGCTCGCGGTGCTCGGTGTTTTGGATGTTGTCGTTCATGGCGGCCTCCTTCGAATTTCGAAGACGGGCCGGCAGCGCCGGCCGTATGTCGACAACCGCTCGGCGGGCAGATTGTTCCCCTTCGTCCACGCGGCGGTAGAGGACGTGATCTGCCCATTCAAAAAGGTAGCCAAATGGCTATGTGAATTGACGGGGAGGCGTTTGAGCTATAAGGTAGCTAAATGGCTACCTATCGTTCCGAGCTTCCATCCGTCTTCGCGGCCCTCTCCGACCGAACCCGCCTCGCCGTCGTCGAACAGCTCGTCAGTGGCCCGGCGTCGGTATCCGAGCTTGCCGCCGCGTTTCCAATGGCCGGGCCGTCCTTCCTCAAGCATTTGAGGGTTCTGCAGGATGCTGGCCTGATCACCTCGGTGAAGAAGGGGCGTGTCCGTACCGTGAAACTGGCACCGGAACCGCTGACCTGGGTGGACGACTGGTTGCGGAGCCATCGCGCCGGCCTGGAAAGCCGTCTCGATCGTCTCGGGGTTTTTCTCAAGGAGGAGCAGTGACATGGCCAAGCCCACACACGAGCACGAGACCATCACCATCGAGCGGATCTACCCCAATTGCCTGGCGCACGTCTGGTCGGCCTGGGCGGTGGAGGAAAAGAAGAAGGCTTGGTTTGGCGATCGGCTGGCGGAATTCGATTTCCGCCCCATGGGAGCCGAACGCAGCGCCTTCGATACGGACATGGGCAGGCACAGCAATGAAACGCGCTACTTCGAAATCAAGGAGCGCGAGCGGATCATCTTCGCCTATTCCATGGCCCTCAATGGCCGTGTCCACACCGTCTCCCTCACCACGGTGGCCTTCGCCGACCACGACGGTGGCACCCGTCTCACCTATACCGAGCAGATGTGCATCATCCCGCCCAGCGACGGAGCGGCGGGACGAAAACATGGCTGGTCGGGGCTGCTCGAGTCTCTGGCCGGCTATCTGGCGACGGATGTGCGCCTGCCGAGCTGAAGTGATGGGGCGCCAGGCGGGAACTTTGTCGCGGACCAGGGTTTTTCCTTCTGCGGCCGGCTGGCTGCCGTGCCGCCGTGACAAGGAGGACACCATGGGCCAGATGTATCCAGACCGCGGCATTGCCGTCGTCACCGGTGCCTCAACCGGCATCGGCTTTGAACTCGCGCGCTGCGCTGCCGCCGATGGCTATGACCTGATCATTGCCGCCGACGAGCCGGCTATCCACGAGGCCGCCGACATGCTCGCCGAGCATGGCGTTTCGATCCGCGCCGTCGAGGCCGACCTTTCGACGCCGGAGGGCATTGCCCGGCTGATCGACGTCATCGCCTCCGACGGCCGGCCGGTGGAGCTTCTGATGGCCAACGCCGGCCGAGGCCTCGGCCACGCCTTCCTCGACCAGTCGTTCAACGATATCCGCCGGGTGGTCGACACCAACATCATGGGCACGCTGGACATCGTGCATCGGATCGGCCGACAGATGCGCGACCAGCAGTTCGGCCGCATCCTGTTCACCGGCTCGATCGCCGGCTACATCCCCGGCGCCTTCCAGGCCGTCTACAACGGCACCAAGGCCTTCATCGACAGCTTCGCCTACGCCTTGCGCGAAGAACTGATCGACACCGACGTCAGCGTGACGGTGCTGATGCCCGGCCCGACCGAGACCGAGTTCTTCGAACGTGCCGACCTCATGGATACCAGGATGGGGCGGGGCGAAAAGGACGATGCCGGCTATGTGGCGCACGCCGGCTACCAGGCCATGATGAGCGGCGAGGCCGACATCGTCACCGGCTGGAGCAACAAGCTGCAGGCGGCCATGGCGAGCTTCATGTCGCCGGAGTCGCTGGCGCGCAGCCATCGCAAGCAGGCCGAGCCGGGCGGCGGCCTGAGGTAAGCCGGACGGTTGCGGCATTTGAATGGGGGCGACGGTCGCGGCCCGGTGAGATGAATCTTGCCGGGCCGCTGATCTGAACGGCGCTTGACAACGTAATGAGCTCGGACACGGAGACCGTCATGCCCAATGCCATTGCTATCTACGCCGCCGGACTGATCAGCTTTCTGGCGCTTGACGCCATCTGGCTCGGCACCATGGTGCCGCGCCTCTACAAACCGGCGATGGGCGACCTTGTCGCCGATCCCTTCCAGCCGGTGCCGGCGGTGATCTTCTACCTGATCTATGCCGCCGGCCTCGGCTATTTTGCCATCCAGCCGGCGCTTGCCTCAGGAAAATGGTCGACCGCCCTGATATCCGGCGCGGCGCTGGGCTTTGTCGCCTATGCCACTTACGACCTGACCAATCAGGCGACCGTGCGGGCCTGGCCGATGGTGATCACCGTCGTCGACCTCGCCTGGGGAACCATTGCCAGCGGCCTTGCCGCGACCATCAGTTATCTGGTGCTGTCGCGCTGGCTCTCCGCCTGAGCCGATTTGGCAGGCCAGGGAAAGAAGGGTGAGACGCGGGCCTGATAGGCGCGGAACGCCTCGCCCCGGCTTTCGAGCATGTGCCGCTCCAGCGGCGGAATGCCGGAGACGTGCACCAGCAGCCAGTAGATGGAGATCGGCGCGATCAGCACCAGGCCGGTCTGCCAAGTGATGCCGCTGATGCCGAGCACCGCGATGCCAACCCAGAACAGCCATTCGAAGAAGTAATTGGGATGGCGCGACCAGCCCCAGAGGCCGCGATCGCACACCTTGCCGGACTGTTCGCGCCGGAAGGCGGCGAGCGTGCGGTCGGCCTGCCATTCGCCGGCGAGGGCCATCAGCGCGATGGTGGCGCCGAGGCCATCCTGCCAGCCGAGCGGGCCGGTGCGCGCTGCGGCGGTGCCGGCCGCCAACGCCAGCAGCCAGCCGGCGACGGCCTGCATCTGCAGGAAAAGGAAAAGCTGACGCGCCGCATGCTCCCCCCAGTCGTGCCGAAGCGCGGCATAGCGCGGGTCGTCGCTGGCGGCGCGGAACGTGCGTCCCACCAGATGCCGGCTGAGCCGCACGGCCCAGATGGCGATCAGAAGGGCGACGATCAGCGGGCGCCCAATGGGCGGCGGCAGGACAAGGATCAGCACCAGCGTGGCGACGCCGGTTGCCAATGCCCAGATGCCGTCGATGAAGCCGGAGCGGCGCGTGCGCTCGGCAATGGCCCAGGCCGCGCTCATCGCCACCACCAGAATGCCAAGCGAGAGCAGGGCGCCGGTCCACATGGCTATAGTCCGATCAGCGGGCTGATGAGGCGGGCGATCAAGCCATGCGGCCGGAGCCGCCCCTCGATGGAGGCGAGGCAGATGCAGGTCTCCTCGCCGGTCACCACCGGCGTGTGGTGGGTGTCGTCATCCTCCTCGGCGAGATCACCGGCGGCCACCCGCCCGTGCTCGTCCTCGAAGGCGCCCTGCAGCACCAGCGTCAGCTCCTCGCCGGAATGGCCGTGGGTGGGGATGCGCCTGCCAGCGGCGATCTTCAGCAGCACCAGATTGGTGCGCGAGTCCTCCGGCACGTCGAGGCGGGCATAGGCCATGCCCGGCCCCATCCAGCGCCAGCCGGAAGTTGCCCGCTCGGCGATGGGCGCCGGCAGCTTGATGCCGAGGTCGCGAACCGATCGCGGCGCCGGCGGGGCGGCGGCGGGGCGCTTCTCATCCAGCCGGGCCAGCGTCCGCTCGAACAGCCGGGCGTCGAGTTCGGAAGGCGACAGGCGTTCGAGGAGCGAGCCACCGAGCGCCAGCATGTCCAGGTGATCGGTGGCGCAGGTGTCGCAGAGCGAAAGGTGGCTTTCCACCACCAGCGCGGCGCTGGGCGACAGCGATCCGGCCACATAGCGGGCGATGAGTTCGGGGCTTGGGTGGCGGCTCAAGGTCATGACGGCTCGTCGAGGAGTTGGCGCAGGCGGTTCATGGCGAGGCGGACGCGCGACTTGACGGTGCCGAGCGGGATGCCGAGCGATTTCGCGATTTCGGTCTGCGGCGATTGGGAGAAGAAGGAGAGGGAGATCACCGCCGCCTGTTCGCTAGGCAACTGGTCGAGGGCGCGGCGCACCCGGCTCTCGTTCTCGCGGCTGATGATCTCGCCCTCGGCCGACGGGCTGGGGTCGATGTCGCTCATCGGTGGCAGGTCGTTTTTGAGACGGCGGCCCTGCCGGCGGCGTCGGTCGATGCCGAGGTTGCGACAGATGGTGAACATCCAGGTGGAAACGGCGCCGGCCTCGGCATCGAACTGGCCGGCCTTGCGCCAGACGGTCAGCATGGTGTCCTGGATCAGGTCGTCGCAGTCCGATGCGCCGAAACCCTGCCGGGACAGGAAGGACTTGAGACGCGGCGCATAGAAGGCGAACAGCCGGGCAAAGGCCTGCCGGTCGCCTGCCTCGGCGATGGCCGCGACGAGGTGCGCCGCTTCCGCAGCATCGAGGGGTTCAACCGCTGCGTCGGCTGGTCTCATGGAACTGACCGCCGTCTCAAAGGTTGCTTGCACAGGAAAAGAGTTCGCCCGTCCACGTCTCATGCCTCTTCTACGCGCCGGTCCCCGCAACGGATCACTCAACGGGGCGCTGGCGTGGCCTCACGATCAAATTCGTTACCGCACCGGTGATCCTGCGCAATGGGCCCAACGTAGAATGGTTTGTCGAGTTATTTCAGGGCCAGTGGAGTTCACATGAGCGAAAGCAAGCGGTCCTCCGGAAAACGGCTAGACATCGCCGTGATCGGGTCGGGCATTTCGGGTCTGTCGGCTGCCTGGCTGCTCGCCGAACGCCACAACGTCACGCTCTATGAGATCGACCGGCGGCTCGGCGGCCACAGCAATACCGTGCTGGCTCCGACCGATGGTGCCTCCATTCCCGTCGATACCGGCTTCATCGTCTACAATGACGCCACCTATCCCAACCTAATCGCCCTGTTCGCCCATCTCGGCGTCGCCACCGAGCCGACCGACATGTCGTTTGCCGTGTCGATCGATGGCGGCCGTCTCGAATATGCCGGCTCCGACTTCGCCGGCCTGATCGCCCAGCCGTCCAACATGCTGCGGCCGCGCTTCTATTCCATGATCATCGACCTCCTGCGCTTCTACCGGCAGGCGCCGCGCGATCTCGGCCGGCTCGACGGCATGACGCTGGCCGCCTATCTCGACGCCAACCGCTATGGCCGCGCCTTCCGTGAGGATCATCTCTATCCGATGGCGGCGGCCATCTGGTCGACGCCGGCCGCCGAGGTCGGTGCCTACCCGGCCGAGGCCTTCATCCGCTTCTGCGACAACCATGGACTGTTGAGGCTGCGCAACCGGCCGCAGTGGCGGACGGTGAAAGGCGGCAGCCGCGCCTATGTCGTACGCCTCTCCGAACCGCTTGCCGGACGCATCCTGATCGGCCGCGACGTCAATATCATCGAGCGGTCGGCGGCTGGCGTGGTGATCGAAGACGGTGCCAGCCGGCGCCGCTTCGACAAGGTGCTGCTCGCCTGCCATGCCGATCAGGCGCTCAAGGTGATCAGGACGCCGACCGAGGCGGAGCGGCGCGTGCTGGGCGCCTTCCGCTACAGCCGCAACCACACCGTCCTGCATGCCGACGAGCGCTTGATGCCGCGGCGACGGGCGGCCTGGGCGGCTTGGAACTACATTGCCACCAGCGACCACTCGGCCGGCCCGTCGGTGACCTACTGGATGAATCGGCTGCAGCACATCGACCCCTCGGTGCCGCTGTTCGTGACGCTCAACCCGCTGATCGAACCGCGCGCGGAAAGCGTCTATCGCACCTTCACCTACGAGCACCCACTGTTCGATCAGGCGGCGATCGAGGCCCAGAAACAGCTCTGGTCCCTGCAGGGCGGTGGCAACACCTGGTTCGCCGGCGCCTATTTCGGGGCCGGCTTCCACGAGGATGGCCTGCAGGCCGGCCTTGCCGCCGCCGAGGCGATGGGCGGCGTGCGACGGCCATGGTCGGTGGAGAACGAGTCCGGCCGTATCCACATCGGTCCCGGGACTTGGCAAGAGGCTGCGGAATGACGCACGCCCTCTATCTCGGCGATGTGCTGCACCGGCGTCTGCGCCCGGCCGTCCACAACCTCAAATACGGCGTCTACATGCTGCATGCCGATCTCGATCGGCTGGACGAGCTTCAGCACGCGAGCCGCCTGCTGTCGGTCAACGGCTGGAATGTCCTGTCCTTTCACGAGGCCGACCACGGGCCGGCCGGGGAGGGCAGGCTTGCTGCGCGCATCCGGCGGCTTGCCGAGGCGCGGGGGCTTGCCTGGGACGGGTCCGAGGTGGCGCTGATCGCCATGCCACGCCTTCTCGGTTTCGTGTTCAATCCGCTCAGCGTCTATTTCTGCCGCAACGCCGACGGCCGTCTCGCGTCGATCGTCTACGAGGTACGCAACACCTTCGGCGGCATGCATCATTACGCCGAGGATGTCGCGCCCGAGACGGCCGGCACCATCCATCAGGCGGCGGAGAAGGCGTTCTACGTCTCGCCCTTCCTGCCGATGGAGATGCGCTACCGCTTCCACGTCAAGCCACCGGCCGAACGCTTTACCATCGCCATCGAGGATCACGATGGCGACGGCCTGATGCTGACCGCGTCGATGTCGCTGACGCGTCAGCCGCTGAACGACCGCGCCATCGCTCGCCTGCTCGTCCGCTTCCCGCTGATGACGCTGAAGGTGGTGGCTGGCATCCATTGGGAGGCGCTGAAGCTGTGGCGCAAGCGCATCCCCTTCCATTCTCGCCCCGGTGGCGGCCCCAAGGGGTTCAATCCAACGGAAAGGTCATCCGGATGACGTCAGTGTCGACCTCCATGATCCTGCCCTCGATCGTCGGCTTGGCATTGCCGACCCGGCTGCGCGTCGCCTTCGTCAGGCGTCTTCTGACCCACGTTCACCGTGGGCGCCTTACCGTGCTGTTGCCCGACGGCACGCAACTGGCTGCCGGCGGCGATCTGCCCGGTGTTGTAGCCGAGCTCCACATTCAGCGCTGGCGGGCCATCAGCCGGCTGCTGACCGGCGGCGACGTCGGCTTCGCCGAGTCCTATGTCGATGGTGATTGGGATACGCCCGATCTCGTCGCCTTCGTCACGCTGTGTGCCGACAATCTCGATACGCTGGTGACCGCGGCCGAGGCATCCATGCCGATCCGCCTGGCGCGGCGCCTGTTCATGCTGATGCGCCGCAACTCCAAGAGCGGCAGCCGGCGCAACATCATGGCCCATTACGACCTCGGCAACGCCTTCTATGCCGAATGGCTCGACCGGCAGATGGTCTATTCCTCGGCGCTTTATGAGGAGGGCGACGATCTCGAAGCCGCCCAGAAGCGCAAGTTTCAACGCATCGTCGACATGCTCCACCTCGACGGCGGCCCATCGGTGCTGGAGATCGGTTGCGGCTGGGGCGGGCTCGCCGCCTATCTCGTCGAAGCCGGCGCCCGCTCGGTGGACGGCATCACGCTGTCGCCGGCCCAGCTCGCCATCGGCCAGGACATGGTGCGCGAGCGCGGCCTTGCGGAGCGGGTGGCGCTGGAACTGCGCGACTATCGCGACGTCGAGGGGCGCTACGACCGCATCGTGTCGATCGAGATGTTCGAGGCGGTGGGCGAGGCCTATTGGCGCGGCTATTTCGACAAGCTGCGGGATGCGCTGAAGCCGGGCGGCCGGGCGGTGGTGCAGGTGATCACCATCGCTGACGATCGCTTCGAGCATTATCGCGCCCATCCCGACATGATCCAGACCATGGTATTCCCCGGTGGCATGCTGCCGAGCAAGGCGATGTTCGCCAAGGTGGCCGCCGAGGCCGGCTTTGCCCTGCGCGACAGCCTCGACTTCGGCCTCTCCTACGCCAAGACGCTGGCCGACTGGCGGCAGCGCTTCGAGGCAGCCTGGCCACGCATCGCCGACCTCGGCTATTCCGCCGCCTTCAAGCGCCTGTGGACCTACTACCTCGCCTATTGCGAGGCGGGCTTCCGCACCGGCCGCATCAACGTCAGCCTTTACGCGCTGGAACCGGTGCAGAGTTAAGGGCGGGACTCCCCATCTGGATCAACCCTGTCGCTGCGACACCAACAGGTAGAGCGAGCCGAGGTAGGTGGGCTGGTGGCGCAGCGCGCCGTATTTGGCGTCCCAGGCGCCGGATTTGAGGTCGGCGGCGAGCTGGGCGACGGCGGCGTTTGCCTCGTCGGGGGTGATGAAGCTCCAGGCCGAGCAGGAGAGGCGGGCCGCCGGTTCGAGCAGCCTTTCCGGCCGGCCGTAATAGGCTTCGTTGAAACCATCATGGCAATCGAAGGGGACGGGCACGGCGATGCGCTCGATCGGCGTGCCGAGGCCGTCGGCCACCTTGTCGAAGGAGGGATAGCGGCGCGCTTCGGTGGCCAGCACCTTCGGGGCATAATCGTTCAGCCAGAAGGCTTCGACTTCATTGGGGTCGCAGGTGAGGATCACCACCGGGCCGCGCGTCACGCGGCGCACTTCCTTGAGGCCGGCGGCAAGGTCGGCCCACTGGTGAATGGTGAAGCTCGCCATGGCCGCGTCGAAACTGTCGTCGGCAAACGGCAGGTGCTCGGCGGTGGCGTCGATGGCTGGCGCCAGGTGCGCCGGACGTTGCGCCCGCATCGAGGCAGAGGGTTCGACTGGGGTGACCTCGCGATCTCTAGGCTCGTAGGAGCCGGCGCCGGCCCCGACGTTGAGCACGGTTTTCGCCGGGCCAAGCGCGTCGGCGATCATGGCGGCGATACGCGGATCCGGTTGGCGATAGGCGCTATAGGATTGTCCGATCCGGCCGTAATCGGCATCGCCGGCACTACCGTCCTGATGTCGCATCGTATCCTCCTCGTCGCATCGATCCCGTTATGGATGGGGAATGTGACAGATGAAACGCGAAGGTTGCAAGACGATGAGGAATTGGGATGATGAGAAGTGGTAGCAGCGGGCGGAATCGAACCGCCGACCTACGGGTTATGAGTCCGTCGCTCTAACCAACTGAGCTACACTGCCACGACCCACCGGCTGGCCGGCGGAAAGTGCGCCGATATAAGGGCGGGGGCGGGGGGCTGTCAAGCGCCATTGCCCCCGTAATGACCCTTTGCCGGCGAGGCTTGACGGGGCGCCAAAACTGCACGCCGACGGCGGCTTGCCGGCCGGCCATTGACCCCCGGCCGCAAGGGGGATTCCATCCGGTGATGAAACGAATCGCACTTTTCTTCGCCAGCGCCCTGGCGCTCGCCCCCCATGGCGCCTCGGCGGCCGACGCCGGCTTTTCCCGCTGGTTTGAAAGCAAGGTCTGGCCGGCTGCTCAGGCCTCCGGCGTGACGCGCGCCACCTTCGAGGCGGCGGTGACCGGCCTGGAGCCCGATCTCTCCTTGCCAGATCTCAAGCCGACCGGCGGCGGCAACGCCTTCCAGGCCGAGTTCCAGAGCCCGGCCTCCTATCTCGCCGACGGCAAGCTCGACGGTCTGGCGGCCGGCGCCCGCAAGCGGCTTGCCGCCAACCGGGCGGTGCTCGACCGGACGGCGCGGGCAACCGGCGTGCCTGCCGGCATCGTGCTCGCCGTCTGGGGCAAGGAATCGGCCTTCGGCGCCGCCAGGATCGAGAAGGATGCCGTCCGTACGCTGGCAACACAGGCCTATATGGGCTCGCGGCGCGACGAGTTCTTCCCCGAACTGGTGGCGGCGCTGGTCATCCTGCAGCAGGAGCATATTACGCGCGCTGCGATGAAGAGCTCCTGGGCCGGCGCACTCGGCCAGCCGCAGTTCATGCCGACCAAGTTTCTCACTGACGCCGTGGACGGCGATGGCGACGGCCGCCGCGACATCTGGAACTCGACGCCCGATGTGCTCGCCTCGATCGGCCATTTCCTGAAATCGCGCGGCTGGAAGGCTGGCGTGCCCTGGGGCGTCGAGGTGAAACTGCCGGCCGCAGTGCCGTGCAGCCTGGAAGGGCCGGATCAGGGGCAATCGCTGTCGGCCTGGGTGAAGGCCGGGGTGACGCGCGCCGATGGCCGGCCGCTCGCCAGCGCCGATGTCGGGCCCTTGGGGCATCTTCTGATGCCGGCCGGGCGGATGGGGCCGGCCTTCCTGGTGTCGGACAATTTCTATGTGCTGAAGGCCTATAACGAATCCGACGTCTACGCACTGACCATCGGCATGGTCGGCGACCGGTTGACCGGGGCGCAGACGATCCGGGGTGACTGGGGCAAGGTGAGTGGCTTCACGCGCAGCGACGTCAGGGCGGTGCAGAAGCGGCTAGAGGGCATGGGGCACGATGTCGGCACCACCGATGGCCTGGTCGGCTTCCGTACCCGTGTTGCCATCGGCCGCTGGCAGGCCAAGAATGGCCTTCCCGTCACCTGCTATCCCGATAAGGCAGTGATCGCCGCTCTCAGATAGAGATCAAAAGGGGCGCCGAAGCGCCCCCTGTCTTGCTGATCAGAGCACCCGCCGATCAGGTTGAATCAACCTGATCGAAAAGCGGCTGCTCCAGCAAATAACCTAGAGCCTTCGCTGGACGACCAAATGTTTCAATTTGGTCGGCGAAGGCTCTAGTGGATCTGTTCAATGCAGAGCTGACGGGCGGATATCGATCCGCTTGGTCGTCTTGGGTTGCTCCGGCGAACGTGGCACCGTCACCTTCAGCACGCCCTTGTCGAACTCAGCCGTGATCTTGTCGCGGTCAGGCGTGAACGGCAGGGTGAACGAGCGCATGTAGGTACCGCTCGACCGCTCGGTCAGGCGATAGTGGCGCTTGTCGTCCTTCTCCTCATGGTCAACCTTATGCTCGGCCTTGAGGGTAAGCACGTCGTCGTCGACTTCCAGGTCGATTTCCTTGGGATCGATGCCGGGTAGTTCGGCGGTCATCTCCAGGCCGATATCGGTTTCAGCGATGTCGACGCGCGGGCTCAGGAAGTGCTCATCGGAGGCAAGCGTCGGCAGCCCCCATCCACGGGTGAAACTGTCGAACAACTGGTCCATCTCGCGGCGCAGCGACAGGAACGGATCCTCGTGCGAGCGGGAGGGAGCCGAACCGCGCCCGAAGGGCATCAGGGATTTCTTGTCCATGGCTAACTCCTTTGTCTCGCGGAGTGCCCCAGGACGAAACGAACGCCTCATCGGCGTCCGCTTGGGGACCCCGTAACGTGGCTTCTCATATATGGGAAGCGGGAGTTGCCGGTTGAAGGCCCGGAAGGCGGTTATCGCTTTCATTCTCTCGTCGGTTCGTCGCCGTCACGGTAGCAGGGCGAACTCCACGATGGCATCGACTTCGACGCCGACGCCGAAGGGCAGCGACGGACAGGCGACGGCCGAGCGTGCGTGCCGCCCGGCATCGCCGAAGATCTCGACGAACAGGTCGGACGCGCCGTTGATCACCTTGGGCTGGTCGACGAAGGAGGCGGTACTGTTGACGAAGCCGCCGAGGCGGACGATGCGTCGCACCCGCGAGAGATCGCCGAGCGCCGCTTTGATCTGGGCTACCAGGTTGATGGCGCACAGCCTTGCGCCGGCATAGCCATCCTCGATGGTGAGCGTGTCGCCCAGCTTGCCGACGCAGGCGAAGCGACCCTCGTGGGCGGGCAGCTGGCCCGAGAGATAGAGGTGATGGCCGCTGACGACATAGGGCAGGTAGTTGGCCGCCGGCAGCGTCGCTTCGGGCAGCACGATATTCAGGGCGGCAAGGCGCCGCTCGATGTCGGTCATAACAGGTTCTCCCGGAAATCGGTTGGAGGGGACGCCGCCGGATATCGGGGACCGCTGACATCCGGCGGCTTGAGAGCCTGACCCGAAACTCTACTGGGGCGGACATCTAGCTTCGATTTCTGCGCTTCCGGTGCTCACGAACTCCAAAGTTCGCTCCGCTCCGGTTCTCGAAATCATCGCCATCTGCCTCGCCCCAGCGAGTTTCGAGTCAGGCTCTGAGGGCTCAGGCCGGCACCTTGCCCTCGGCGCTGAGGCCGACGCGGCTGTTGCGAGCGCCGTAGACGAAGTAGATGACCAGACCGACGAGGGTCCAGACGATGAACCGGATCCAGGTTTCGGTGGCGAGGCCCGACATGATGTAGAGGCTCGACAGAACCGCCAGCGCGGCGACGACCGTGACAGCCGGGCAGCGGAACGGCCGCTTCATGTTCGGACGTGTCTTGCGCAGGACTACCACGCAGACCGAGGCCACGATGAAGGCGAACAGCGTGCCGACGTTGCACATCTCGGCGACGAGCCCGATCGGTGTGAAGCCGGCGATGAGGGCGACGGTGATGCCCACGATCATGGTGATGATGTGCGGCGAGCCGTACTTCGGATGCAATTTGCACAGGCTGGCCGGGATCAGTCCGTCGCGCGACATCGCGAAGAAGGCGCGGGTCTGGGCGTAGATCATCAGCAGGCAGACGGTGGTCAGCCCGGCGATGGCACCGGTGCCGAGGACGGCCGAGCCGAAGTTGTAGCCGAGCTTGCGCAGGGCATAGGTGACCGGCTCCGGCGTGTTGAGCTCGGCGTAGGGCACGACGCCGGTGAGGACGCCCGACACGGAGATGTAGAGGACCGTACAGACGACGAGCGACAGGATGATGCCGAGCGGCATGTCGCGCTGCGGGTTCTTGGTTTCTTCGGCCGCTGTCGCGAGCGAGTCGACGCCAAGGTAGGCGAAGAAGATGATCGATGCGCCTGCGGAGATGCCGGCAAAACCGTAGGGAAGGAAGGGGGTCCAGTTGGTTGCGTCGACCTTCGGGCCGGCGAGCAGGAGGAAAATGAAGATGGCCGCGAGCTTGATGCCGACGAGCCAGCGGTTGACGGTCGCGCTTTCCTTGACGCCACGTACCAGAAGGAAGGTGATGAACAGGATGATCAGGACGGCCGGCAGATTGATGATGCCGCCATCATACGGAACCGACGTTATCGCCGTCGGCAGTTCAATCCCCGCCGACTTGAGGATGCCGACGAAATAGGCCGACCAGCCGCCGGCAACGGCGCTGGCGCCAACCGAGTATTCGAGCACCAGATTCCAGCCGACCAGCCAGGCCAGGAGTTCGCCGCCCCCGACATAGGTGTAGGTGTAGGCGCTGCCGGCGGCCGGGATCGCGGAGGCGAGCTCCGAGTAGGCGAGGCAGACGAATACGCAGGCGAGCGAGGCAACGGCATAGGATATCATGATGCCCGGGCCGGCATATTTCGCGGCCGCGATGCCGGTCATCACGAAGATGCCGGCGCCGACGATGACGCCGATGCCCATCAGTGTGATATCGAGCGCGGTGAGCGCGCGCTTCAGCGAATGACCACTGTCCTGTTCCTTCAGGAAATCTGGATCCTTGGTGCGGAAAATGTTCATGGTTCCTCCCGATGGCGCGGCACGGCTCGTCCTCTTCGAACCATGCAGCGCTCCCCTTGGTTGTCGGCGATAGGCACGTCCTTCTACGGCCCGCGACGAGACGCGCGGGCTATCCTGGAATTGCGATGAGAAAATGCCCGGAGGAGAGACCCCCTCCGGGCGCGTTGATCAGGCCAGCGGCTTGAAGCGTGCGGTGAAGAAGCGCAACAGCTTGGGCTCGTAGATCATCTCCAGGCCCTTGATGGTTTCGCGCCGCTTGTAGAGCGACACGGCCGCCGCGGCGACCACGTCGAGATGCGAGTAGGTATAGACGCGCCGCGGAATGGTGAGGCGCACCAGTTCGAGCTTGGGGTGGTAGTTCTGGCCGGTCTTCTTGTCGCGGCCGGCGGAGACGATGCCGCGCTCCATCGAGCGGACGCCGCTCTCGAGATACAGTTCGGCGGCGAGCGCCTGGGCCGGGAACTGGTCCTGCGGGATATGCGACAGGAAGGCGCGGGCATCGAGGAATACCGCGTGGCCGCCGGTCGGCTTGACGACCGGAACGCCGCCCTCTTTCAGCTTCTCGGCGAGGTATTCGCACTGGCTGACGCGGTGGTGGATGTAGTTGTAGTCCACCGACTCCATGATACCGCGCGCCATCGCCTCCATGTCGCGGCCGGCCAGGCCGCCGTAGCTCGGCATGCCCTCGAACAGCACCACCAGCTCACAGGCCTTCTGGTAGAGGTCGTCGTCGTTCATGCAGAGGAAGCCGCCGATGTTGACCAGGCAGTCCTTCTTGCCGCTCATGGTGCAGCCGTCGGCGTAGCTCATCATTTCCTTCAGGATGGCGGCGATGGTGGTGTCGGCGTATTCCTTCTCGCGCGTCTTGATGAAGTAGGCGTTCTCGACGCAGCGGGTGGCGTCGAACATCACCTTGATGCCGTTCTTGGAGCAGAGCTCATGGACGGCGCGCATGTTGGCCATGCTGACCGGCTGTCCACCGGCGAGATTGACGGTGACGGCGAGGCAGACATAGGGGATCTTGTCGGCGCCGACCTCATCGATCAGGCGGCTGAGCTTGGCAATGTCGATATTGCCCTTGAACGGCAGCTCAGCTTGGGAATCGTGGGCCTCGTCGATGATGATGTCGACGAAGTTGGCGCCATTGCGCTCCTGATGGGCGCGCGTCGTGGTGAAGTACATGTTGCCGGGAACGTAGTCGCCCGGCTTGATGCAGATCGACGACAGCAGGTTCTCGGCGCCGCGGCCCTGGTGGGTCGGCACGACATGCTTGAAGCCGTAGTATTCGCGCACGACCTCCTGCAGGTGAATGAAGTTGCGGCTGCCGGCATAGGCTTCGTCGCCCAGCATCATGCCGGCCCATTGGTTGTCGCTCATCGCCGAGGTGCCGCTGTCGGTCAGAAGATCGATGTAGCACTGGTCCGAGCGCAGCAGGAAGGTGTTGTAGCCGGCCTCGGCCATGAAGCGCTGGCGCTCGGACCGGGTGGTGACGGCGATCGGCTCGACGACCTTGATCTTGTAGGGTTCGGCAACATAGGTCCTGTCCATGGACGTTACTCCTCTTTCATGCTGATGGTCAGCGGGTCTCAGGAATTCGGGCGCAGAAGTGCCCGGCCCGGGCCGCGGCGGTCCGGGGGAAGACGTGTTCGGCTGTCGGTCAGATGCCGATCAGATGTCCGAGTTGATGAAGGCGGCGATGGCCTCGATGTCGGCGACGACCAGGTCGTGGCCGCGTTCCTCCAGCAGCCCTCGTCGCTTGAGGTCGCCGATGGCGTTGGAAACGGTGACCCGGTGCAGGCCGAGCAGATCGGCGATCACGCTGTGCGACAGCGAGATCTGGCGCGAATTGCGCGACAGGCAGAGGCCGTAGAAGAACCGGCAGATCCGTCGGTAGGCGCTGAGGAAGGTGCTTTCCTCGACCTGCGTCGACATGATGTAGCTCTTGGTGGCGAGGTTGGTCAGCAGCGCCTCGCCAAGGTCCGGGTGGTCGACCAGCAGCCGATCGACGACGTTGCTGCGCGAGAACTCGTAGGCGACGCAGTCCTCGACCGCGTCGATGTAGTGGGTGTTCTTCTGTCCGGCGAACAGGGCCGCCTCGCCGAGAATGCTGCCGGGACCCATGAACCAGAGGGTGCGCTGCACCCCTTCGGTGCTGGTGGCCGACACCTTGATGACGCCCTCGCGGATCAGAAAGATGCTGGTCACGTCATCGCCGGGGCGCTGAATGCAGCTCTTGCCCTTCCAGAGCACCTTGCGCCCGAGTGGCAAGGCCTTCTCCCACATTTCCTGGTTCTGAAATTCCAGCCAGGGCACGATGGGTGGGGCAGGTGGGTTGGCGGGTCCCGCGGCTTTGGTCATTTGGGGTCCGGCTGGGTGAATTGGTTCGGATGCGTTAATGCCTGTTTACTGCCCGAGCCCGAGCGTTTCAGTAGTGGACGCTACAGCTTTGCTGCTTTTGCTACCAAGGTCGGGTGGGGAGAGGCGCGTATGGTGCGAACACGTAATACCAGTTCGCGAAGATGCTGACGCATCCGCTCATTGCCAAGACGCAACTCCGGACGCAAAACCGGTTCCCACTTTTGCTGGAGTTGCTCATTGAGATCATTGCCGATTTCTCATTTGCATCAATGGCATGAGAAATCGGCAAGCGGAATACCAAAAGTCATTTTCAATGCATCTTGGTATAAGGCGGCCACGGGCTGGATAAAACGAAACATCCCGGTGAAGGCAGCTTCACCGGGATGTTCATGTTTCTCAAGGACCAGACTTCGGCTTGGGCTCGCCGTTATTCGGCGATCGCCGGTATGGCGCCGCCCTCGTGTGTCGGCTGAAGCAACCGGCCGCGCTCGGTCCAGGTGACGATGCCGAGCGTCAGGGCGGACAGGCTGAAGAAGCCGGCCGACAGCGGCGCCACCGTGCCATCGAAGGCCTGGCCGATCAGCGCGCCGCCGACGGTGCCGAGCAGCGTGGTGAAGGCGCCGATCAGCGAGGAGGCGGTGCCGGCCACTTCGCCGAGGGGATCGAGGGCGAGCGCGTTGTAGTTGGAAATGGCGATGAAGAAGAAGAACTGCATCGCCACCATCAGCGCCATGAACAGCCAGAGCGGCGGCAGGCCGTTCCAGAGATGGGCGGTGATGAAGAAGACGGCCGTCAGCGCCACGTGGATCATATGGCTGCCGTGCGACAGGCGGTGCATGCCCCAGGTGCGCACCAGACGGCTGTTGACGAAGGCGGCGACACCGCCGGTGATCGCCACCGAGGCGAAAGCCGCCGGGAACAGCACGCCGAGGTGATAGCCGTCCGAGCCGAGGATCTGCTCGGCCGAGCCGATGAAGCCCATCAGCATGGCGAACAGCAGGCCGATGGCCAGCGAATAGCCGACCGCCGCCCGGTTGGTGAAGCAGATGAGCGCCGCGTCGAGGATCGACCGCACCGACAGGGGGCGGCGGAACTCGGGATGCAGCGTCTCCGGCATGCGGATGTAGAACCACAGTCCCACGGCAACGGCGAGCGCGGCCATGGTGGCGAAAATCGTCCGCCAGCCGGCGAGCGCCAAGAGCAGCGTGCCGAAGGTGGGCGCCAGCACCGGCACCACCATGAACACCATCATGGTGAAGCTCAGGACGCGGGCCATCTCGCGGCCGTCATAGCGGTCGCGGATGATGGATATGGCGATGACACGCAAGGCCGCGGCGCCAATGCCCTGCAGCACGCGGGCGATCAACAGATGGTCGAAGCTGGTGGCCACGGCCGAGACGATGGCGCCGGCGATCAGGATGACGAGGCCGCCAATCACCAGGGGGCGGCGTCCCCAGACATCGGACAGCGGCCCGTAGATGACCTGGGCGATGCCGAAACCGATCATGTAGGCATAGACGACGAGCTGCAGCTCGTTGGCTTCGACAATGCCGAAGCTCGAGCCAATGGCCGGCAGCGCCGGCAGCATGGTGTCGATGGCAAGCGCCGTCAGGCCCATCAGGGCGGCGATGAGAGCGACGGTCTCGGCAAAGCCGGGACCTCTGCGAGCCGGCAAGCCGGTCGTGAAAGTCATGATGAAACCTAATTGCTGGAAGCAGGGCCCGGAGAATGCCGGGACGCGCAAATCATTGCGGCCTGCCTGGACAAATCTTGTAGCGGTTCAGAGACTTTTTTTCTAGCCCGATGAGCCAAGGTCAGCAAAATGTGATCGGGGAAATGCGTAGGGCGAGGGGCTGCCTTTTGCAGGTCGTACTTGCCCAAGAAGCCTGAAATCCGTATGTTACAGAAGATACGGAAAAGGAGGTGACGATGTCCAATTCGGCTTCGGCATCAGAGGTTCAGAGAAATTTCGGCGCCTATCATGATCAAGCTTTGAGCGAGCCCGTTAGGGTAACGAAATATGGCCGGGAAACGGTGTATATTGTCTCGGCTAAAACCTATCATGAAATGAAGCGCGCACAGCGTGAGGCGCTCGCGTCGGCCGATCTCACAGACGAAGAGTTGGCGTTGATCGAAGCGGCTGAGATTCCCGCCGAACATCGCTACGAAGAATGAACCATGGCCCTTCCAGAACCTGCGCCGGGCCTCGTCATTTCCTACTCTTATCTATGGCACGAACAGCATGTTGCCGGCGCGGAAGAGGGGCGTAAAGCGAGGCCCTGCGCAATTGTGGTTGCCACTCGGGATGAGGATGGCGACACGAAGGTCTACGTCTCGCCGATAACTCACTCGAAACCGGACGATCCGCTCGCCGTCGAACTGCCGCTTTCAGTCAAACGACGGCTCGGGCTAGACGATGCTCCGTCCTGGATCGTTACCAGCGAGCTCAATCGCTTCGTTTGGCCTGGTTACGACTTGAGGCCGATTGCGAGGGGGCAGCCGGAGGTCTTCGCCTGGGGCTTTCTGCCGGTTGGCATTTTCGAGGCACTGAAGCAAGGGATCGCGGCCCATCGAAAGCAACAGCGATTGCGCCTTACGCCGAGAGAATAACGCTTCCTGGCCCTCAATCGTCCGAATAAGGGCCTGGAACCGAGCCGGTGATGTCGCCCTGCGAATAGCCCTGGGCGGGCTGGGCGCCGACGCTCCAGCCGATGTTGCCGGTGCCTGTGGGCGGCGGAACGTAATTGCCCTGGCCGACGGGGGTGCAGATATAGCCGGCCGGGCAGCCGGGCGGCTGGGGCGCGTCGGCATATGTGGGCTGCTGTGCCGGATAGGCTGGTTGCGGCGCGGCCGGGTAGGGCTGCTGTGCCGGGTAAGCGGGCTGGGCCGCCTGATAGACCGGCTGGCCGCTGCCGACCGGGGCGGGCGGCAGCGGCGCGTCGAAGGCCGGGTTGCCGTTGGCATAGACGGGCTCGGCGGGCGCCTGCTGCGCGGCGGCCGGCCAGACGGGACTCGCCGGCATGTTGCTGGCCATCGGCATGTTCGGATCGGGCGTGAACATCGGCGCGGTGCGCGGCGGCACCTCCGGGTGCGGCTTGCAATAGCGGTAGGTGCCGGCGTTGTTGTGGCGGGCGAGATCGAGGTGCAGGTGGTTGTCGTGCTGGCGATCGGCGCCGGGGCCGAGCACGGTGGTGAAGGTGCCGCAGGCGCCGCGCGCCACTTCGCGCAGGAAGGCGCGGTCGGTGGCATTGCCGTACCAGCCTTCTTTCACCGTCACGGTATAGCCGTTGGACAGCACGATGCCGGCGAAATCGAAGGCGTTGGCGAAGGCGTGCTCGGACAGGCGAGCGCCGGAGATGTTGTTGCGCGACCGGCAGTTATAGGTGCCGAAATTCTTGATCTCGACCACCGGCAGGCCATAGCGGGCGAGCGCCGCCGGCATGACGCTTTGCGCCACCCAGCGTTCGAGCGCCGCCGTCATCGGGCAGGAGAGCACCAGTGAGCGCGAGCCGAGGCTGACGGTGCCGTCTTCGAGGGCTTTCACTTTCAAGGGACGGTCGATGCCGCAGATGCCCTTGCCCTCGATGGCATTGGCCGGCTGGATCAGCGGTGACAGCTTGACGAGGTTGCGGGCGTAGCAGGCGGCTTCCGCCTGGGCGCGCCAGGGTTCGCGCTCCTCCGACTCGAAGAAGCCGCAGCCCGCCAGTGCGGCGGACAGCACGAGAGAGATCAGACCGGACGCGATACGAGAGGGTCTCATACCCTCAAATTAAACCTGAGGCCTTAAGGCGTGGTTTACGTTAACCGGGTGGCATCCTGGGGCGAATACGGGGGTGTCATCGTTGGACCGGGCCGAGAACGCGTGGCCAGGCGGGATCGATCCGGCTGCCGCCGGCCTTGGCGGCCTCAAGCGTGCGGGCCGATCCGACGAGCGCGCCGCGCGCCTCGGTGACGAGCCGTTCCATCAGGCGGTCGGCGGCCTTTGCCCCCAGCAGCGCAACTGCCTTGGTCCGCAGAGTCTGCTCTTCGCTCGCGCAGTGGATGAGCGCGAGGTCGGCGATGGCCGCCGCGTCGCCGGCCTGTCCGGTCTGAACCGCGCTGCCGATCTGGTTGACGGTGCAAATCGTCCAGGCCCGCCTGGGAATATCCAGTTCGGCGGCGATCTTCTGGACGCGGGCGGCGTCGGCCGAATAAGCGGGCGAGGGCGCCGAGACGCCGCCACAGGCGACGACGATCGCCACCAGGCAACCGGCCAACGTCGATCGGCGAACGCGGTGGTTACTGGCTTCGGAGCATGTCATCACCGGCGGGGGCTCTGGTCGGAAAGGGCGACGAAGCCCGCCGCTTGGATCGTCTTGCATCCTAGTGGTTCGACTCCGACATTTGTAGCCGCCTGATACGAGCCTCGGAGCAAATGTCGGAGTCATCAGAACCACTAGCAAGTTATTGGTTCTAATGAAGCTTTTGAATTTGACATTTGAGCCGGCGCTTTATGTCAAGTGGGACTCAAATGTCAAATTCGCTCCACTAGCTGAAGCATGACGATCCAGTCTTCATGGCTGCATCGGATTTTCCTAAAACCGGATTCCACTTTTCGGTCCGATGCCCCCTACATGCTACATGTTCATGCCGGCGACCAGCAGGTCGACGTTGTGTTTGAACATGGCGAGATAGGTCGAAGCCGGACCGTCCGGGGGCGACAGCGCTTCGACGAACAGCTCGCCGCCCGGCTGGGCGCCGGTGGCGTCGGCGATCTGACGCACGAGACGCGGGTCGTTGGAATTTTCGAAGAAGTAGACCTTCACCTGCTCCTTCTTGATCTGGTCGATCAGCTTGGCGACGTCGCCGGCCGCGGCTTCCGCCTCGGTCGAGAAGCCGACGGGCGACAGGAACTCGACGCTGTATTCGCGGCCGAAATAGCCGAGCGCGTCGTGGCTGGTCAGCACCTTGCGCCGCTCCTTGGGAATGGCCGAAATGGCTTTCTTGGTATAGGCGTCGAGGTCGGCGACCTCTTTGGCATAGTGCTCGGCGTTGGCGCGGAAGGTCGCACTGTCCTCCGGATCGGCCTTGGCGAGCGCCTTGTCGATATTGCCGATCCAGATGCCGACATTGGCGGCCGAGTTCCAGACGTGCGGATCGGTGACGGTCTTGCCGTCGTCCTCCATCTTGTGGGTCGAGATGCCTTCTGAAGCGACGACCGGTTTGCCCTTGTAGCCCGAAGCCTCGACGAGGCGGCCGATCCAGCCCTCGAAGCCGAGCCCGCTGATGAAGACGAGGTCGGCATCGGACAGGTTTTTGGCGTCGGCCGGCGTCGGTTCGAACACGTGCGGGTCGCCGCCGGTCGGAACCAGGCTGACAACATTGACCTTGTCGCCGCCGACATTCTTCACCACGTCGGCGAGAACGCCGAAGCTTGCCACGACGTTGAGCGTCTTGGCGTCGGCAAGGCTCGCCGCGCCGAGGAGCGCCGACGCGGCAAGGAGGCCGCCGAAAATCTGTTTGATCATGCGATAGTCCTTCTGGGTTCACCCCGTGCCCAGTCAAAACGTTATGTTATAACATAACATATAGCAAGCGGGCCTTGATAGGCTTTGTCCATCTGCGCCCAAGCGTTGCCAATCGGGGCTCGAACGGTCTTGCGATTGAAAGGGGCTGGCGTCTCGCCGACGCACCGAGATGTTCAGGAGAGAACAGGTTCGAGAGAGGTGAAAGCTCCCCTTTCACGCCCCCGGCAAGAGTCCTGCAACTGTTCGGGCGGATAGCCTGCCTCGCGCATCCGCTGATCCGAAAAGTCTTACAGCTTTTCGGGCGGATGCTAGATCGAGCTGATGGTCTTCAGGCGGACCTTGGGGTGCACCTCGGCTTGGCTCATCACCGTGGTGTGGGCGCGGAAGCGTTCGACGATGGAGCGGACGAAGGGGCGGTTCATCGGGCTGGTCATCAGCACCGGCAGTTCGCCCTTCTTGGCGGCTTCCTCGAACTGGTCGCGCACGGCGCCGACGAATTCCTGCAACTTGCTGGGCGCCATGGCGAGGCGTCGATCGTCGCCCTCGCCAACGATGCTTTCGATGAAGTTTTGCTCCCAGGCCGACGACAGGCTGATCAGCGGCAGGTAGCCGCCGGGCGCCATGTTGGCGGAGCAGATCTGGCGGGCGAGGCGGGCGCGCACGTGCTCGGCGATGGTCTGCGTCGCATGCGAGATCGACAGGCCCTCGGCGATGCCTTCCAGGATGGTGCCGAGGTCACGGATCGACACCCGCTCGGCGAGCAGCAGTTGCAGGATGCGCTGGATGCCGGAGACGGTGATCTGGGTCGGCACGATTTCGTCGATCAGTTTGGCCTGATCGGACGGCACCTCGGCCAAGAGCTTCTTGACGTCGGCGTAGGACAGGAGCTCGGAGACGTTGGTCTTCAGCGTTTCCGACAGATGCGTCGAGAGAACGGTGGCCGGGTCGACCACGGTATAGCCGCGGATCGCCGCCTCCTCGCGCAGGCGCCCGTCCACCCAGGTGGCCGGCAGGCCGAAGGTGGGCTCGGTGGTCTGGGTGCCGGGGATGGTCACCTTGCCGCCCATCGGGTCCATGACCATGTACTGGCCGGGGAACAGCGTCCCTTTGCCGGCGTCTACTTCCTTGATCTTGATGACATATTCGTTGGCGGCGAGTTGCACGTTATCCAGGAGGCGCACTGGCGGCATGATGTAGCCGAGGTCGGAGGCAATCTGCCGGCGCAGCGCCTTGATCTGGTCGGACAGCTTCTCGCCGCCGCCCTTGCCATTGTCGTTGATCAGCGGCAACAGGCCGTAGCCCAGCTCGACGCGCAGGTCGTCCATCTTGAGGGCGGTGGCGATCGGCTCCTCGGCCGGCGGCGGCGGCGGCGCCTCGGCTTCCGCCTTGGCGGCGACGGCGGCGACGCGGCGCTTGAGGTTTTCGCGCTTGGCCCAGAGGGCGAGGCCACCGGCACCGGCGCCCAAGGCGGCGAACGGCAGGAAGGGCAGGCCGGGCAGCAGCGACAACAGGCCCATCACGGTGCCGGACAGGCCGAGGGCGGCCGGATAGCCGGTGAGCTGGCCGGAGAGCGCCTTGTCGGCGGCGCCGGAGACGCCCGCCTTGGACACCAGAAGGCCGGCGGCGGTGGAGACGATCAGCGCCGGGATCTGGCTGACCAGGCCGTCGCCGACCGAGAGGACGGTGTAGGAGTGGCCGGCTTCCGACAGCGTGATGCCCATCTGCATCGTGCCGATGATAATGCCGCCGATGACATTGATGAAGGTGATCAGCAGGCCGGCGATGGCGTCGCCTCGCACGAACTTCGAGGCGCCGTCCATGGCGCCGAAGAAGGCGCTTTCCGCTTCCAGGTCCTTGCGCCGCTTCCGCGCCTCGTCCTCCTTGATCAGGCCCGACGACAGGTCGGCGTCGATGGCCATCTGCTTGCCGGGCATGGCGTCGAGGTTGAAGCGGGCGGCCACTTCGGCGATGCGGCCCGAACCCTTGGTGATGACGATGAAATTGACGATGACCAGAATGCCGAAAACGATGATGCCGATGACGAAGTTGCCGCCCATCACGAAGCCGCCGAAGGCTTCGATAACGTGGCCGGCCGCGTCGGTTCCCTCGTGACCATGGCTGAGAATGAGACGCGTCGACGCCAGGTTGAGCGACAGGCGCAGCATCGTCGAGATCAGCAGGATGGTCGGGAAGGCGGTGAATTCCAGCGGCGTCTGGATGAACAGCGCCGTCATCATGATCAGCACCGAGAAGATGATCGACACCGCCAGCATGAAGTCAAGCAGCATCGCCGGCATCGGCAGGATCAGGATGACCATGATCAGCATGATGCCGACGGCCAGGCCGATATCGCCGCGCAAGAGATTGGTGCGCAGGTCGGCGCCGGTCGGCACGCTGAGGCCGAAAGGAATCCTGGACGGTGCGGTCTCGGGGGCTGAAGTGAGGTCGCTCAAGTCGTTCGTTTCCAGGGTTGCCGGTCGCGCGACGCACACTGCGCCACCCGGCAGAATTTGCCGAGTTCATGGTTAACGGGTGGTTAACGGAGCGGATTTGCCTGTGGACGCACTCATAAATCGCCGGTGTAGCCGGCGCTTAGCAGCAGGAACAAGGCGATCGGGTACACCCAGGGAAATACCAATACGGCGTATCGCTTCTTGCTAGATGCGTAACAGGTCGCAGCACCTCCAAGGAATAGGAAGGGTATGACCAGGCAAGCTAGAACAATCGGGGTGCCAATGTTAATATTATATAATATATATGAAATATACATTGAAGCCAATGCCATTAATAAATAAACTATAGTCAAGGCATGGCGCATCTTTTATCTCTATAATTTGGTTTATAAGTGCGAGTTTGTTTTTTGGTTGGTGGGTGCTGGATAATTCACTTTACATATCAGAGTTTTCAGTTCTCGGCGACTCCTTGTTGACAGACTATTCTACAGTTTATATTTTCCTCAAGCATCGCAGGAGGCTTTATGTCCCGCTAAGGCGGGGAGGACAGGGTTCCTCCCCCTCGCAAGTCCGATCCACCCATCGCCTGACAATATCTCGGGCGCGTGGAGGCTTGCGCGTTTCCATGTGTTATCATTTCGCGCCGGGGTTTTGCCCACGGCCACATTGGAAAGCCTACCGCAATGGCACGGGACTATTCCCGCTTTCTGCCGTCCCCTCCGGGCGGTTCCGGACCCCACATACCGACCGGCCTCGAAGGGCTCGGCTGGCAAAGCTTCTTCGCCCAACAGGTGAGCGTCGACGATCTCGCCCGCACGCCGCCGGTGCGCGTCACCAACATCGAGCGCAGCGGTCTCCGCGTCGAGGGCGATGGCTTTGTGGCGTCGCTGCCGCCGCGCGCCGAGACGGCGATCGGCGACTGGCTGCTCTATGACGCGACGGCTCCCGGCGCCAGCCGGCTGCTCGAGCGCAAGAGCCTGTTCCGCCGACGGGCGGCCGGCACCGGCCGCGGCGTGCAACTGATCGCCGCCAACGTCGACACCGTCTTCGTCGTCACCTCCTGCAACCGCGACTTCAACGTGGCGCGGCTCGAGCGCTATGTCGCGGAATCCTACGAGGCCGGCGTCGAGCCGGTGATCGTCATCACCAAGGCCGACCTGACCGAGGACCCCGGCGAATTCGTTGCCGCCGTGGCGGCGGTGGCGGCGCCGGCCGTCGTTCTCGACGCGCTTGGTCCCGAACCGAAAGAGAAGCTCGCCCCTTGGTGCAAGCCGGGCCGCACCGTCGCCTTCCTCGGCTCGTCCGGCGTCGGCAAGTCGACGCTGGTCAACGCGCTGTCCGGCAGGGCGACGGCGGCGACCGGCGGCATTCGCGAGGATGACTCCCGGGGGCGGCACACCACCACCAGCCGGAATCTCTACGTGCTGCCGGAGGGCTATGCCGTGCTCGACACCCCGGGCATGCGCGAACTCCAGCTTGCCGACGCGCCGGAGGGCATCGCCGAGGTGTTCTCCGACCTTGCCGATCTCGCGGCGAACTGCCGGTTCAGCGATTGTCGCCATGAGAGCGAGCCCGGCTGCGCCGTGCGGGCGGCCATTGCCAACGGCGAGGTCGACGAGGCGCGATTGCACCGCTGGCAGAAGCTTCAGCGCGAGGAAGCCTTCAACTCGGCGAGCCTTGCCGAGCGGCGCCAGCGCGACCGGGGATTCGGCAGGATGGTGCGCTCGATCCTGAAGGATAAGCCTGCGAAACGGTGAGAAATCCGTCCGCTCCGGCCGGAAAGGCCGGGGCGGCGGTCCGTTCAGGCGGTGGTTTCCTTGCGCCATCCCGTCATCAGATGGGCAGCCCCGGCGCCGACGAGGACGACGAAAGCCAGGTAGAGGCCGGAATAGGGCGCCGTCAGCCAGGCGTAGGCCGTTATCGGGATCATCAGCAGCGCGCCGGCCGTTCGCAGAAGAAGCGGCACGAGCATGCCGATGTTGCGCGGCTCGCCGCGCCCGAGCAGAAAGCGCGCGACGGGTCGAAGCAGCAGCCAGAACGACGTCCACCACACCAGTGCGAAACCGGTGGTCGCCCATGACGCCATGATGCCGGCAAGTTCGAACCTGACGGCTTCGCCAAGGGTTGCCGGTCTCAGGGCAAAGCCGAAATCGACCGTCATGTCCTCCGGAAAGGCCCGCGGCTCACCGTTCTGCTCGATGAGGCCGCCGTCGCGCCAGTCGCTCTCCACCGGTTGAAAGATGGTGCGGGTGAGGTCGTCATAGGCAAGGCAGGTGCGCTGGCGATCGGCGCCCTCGCAGATGATGCGAAGGGAGGACGAAACCGGCGAGGCGGCGAGCAAGCGTCCGTCGCCACTGACGACGATCGCCCTCACCGGATCGGAAAAAACCACGCCGTCGCCCTGCAGAAGCTTGAGCGTGACTGGACCATGCGACCCAGTGGGGAGCGGTTCGGATTGAAGAAAATGGAGGACGTTCGCCGCGGCCGGTCCGCAAACGATGCCGGCAAGGGCGATCGATAGAATCACCGAAGAAGACGTTCTCGTAAAAATGCCGGTCGCCCCCACAACCATACGATTTGATTGCAGAATAACACGAAGCTTCCATTCGGGCCAGTGCTTGTTCCGGTTGTAATAGTCTGATTTATTCTTGCTATTTGGAACGTTTGTTTTGCATGGCGGTGGGGATGAATGAACTGGTTTTCGGCGGCTACGATCGATGACAATTGTTTGATCGATGCAATGCCCGCACCGTGGCTACACTGGGGAGGCTGCTCTCGATGGGCTGATTATTGTCCGTAAAGCAGGAACCGGTTGTTCACGAGACGGTACGATACTCAAGAAGCTGGAACGACGCTTGGCGTTCGTCGGAGCGCGTCGTTCGTGTGAGGCATTCAACGAGACGGGGCTTTGCCGATGTCGCAACGTTTCCTCAGGGCCGTATGCCTGTTGCTGGTCGCCGCCGGGCCGGCTTTCGCCCTGCCGAAGTGGCAGCAGTTCCCGGCCCCGCCGCCGATGCCGCCGGCCGATCAGAGCGGTTACGCCGAGTTCCGCGGCATCAGCATGTTCTATTCGGTCTATGGCAAGGATAAGGGGGCGCCGATCCTGCTGATCCACGGCGGCATGTCCAGCAGCGACGTCTGGAGCTTCGAGGTGCCGACGCTGGCCCAGCACCATGAGGTGATCGTTGCCGATAGCCGGGGGCAGGGGCGCTCGACCCGTGGTCTTGCCTGGCTGACCTATCACCGGATGGCCGAGGACTATGTGGCGCTGCTCGACATGCTCAAGATCGAAAAGGTGACGCTGGTCGGCTGGAGCGATGGCGGCATCATCGGCATCGACATGGCCATCCATCACCCCAAGCTGCTCGAACGGCTGTTCGCCCAGGCGCCCAACGTCACGCCGGATGGGCTGACGTCGGTCCCGACGATCGATCCGCCACCGCTCTCCGACGACCTGTTGCCCGGCGGCGCCTTCGAAGCCGATCCGGAACGCGAAAAGGCGCACAGGCGTCAGGTGGCGCGCGAGCGCGTGTTCCGTCGCCTCTGGGCGACCGAGCCGAACTATTCGGATGCCGATCTCGCCAAGATCCACGTGCCCACCGCCATTGTCATCGGCGACCACGATCCGGTCATCCGCCCCGCCCATATCGCCCATATCGCCCATGCTATTCCCGGCGCCAAGCTGATCGTGCTGAAGGACGTGGGCCACCCCGCTCATTCGCAGGACCCCAAGCAGTATCTGCAAGCGATCCTGGATTTCATGGGCGAGACGCCGGATGTGGCGCCGGGGCCGGCGGCGAAAGCCGCTCCCAAGCCGGCGCCGCAATCCTCCGCCGCCGTTGCGCAAACCCAGCCAACGGCCGTCCCCAAGGAGGCCAAGCCGCCGGCTGTCGCGCAGGCACAGGCCAAGGCCGCTCCCAAGGCACCGCAGCCAGCCGCTGCCGTTGCGCAGTCGCAGGTGACGGGCGCCAAACCATCACCCGCCGCGCCGCCCCAGGCGAAGGCCGTTTCCAAGGTGGCTCCGCCGTCCGCCGTCGCACAAACCGCGACGGCTCCGAAGGTGCCGCAGCCGCCTGCGGTCGTTGCGCAGTCGCAGGTGACAGGCGCCAAACCATCATCCGCCGCGCCGCCCCAGGCGAAGGCCGCTTCCAAGGCGGCTTCGCCGTCCGCTGTCGCACAAACCGCGACGGCTCCGAAGGCGCCGCAGCCGCCTGCGGTCGTTGCGCAATCGCAGGCGACGGTCGCCAAACCATCATCCGCCGCGCAGCCCCAGGCGAAGGACGTTTCCAAGGTGGCTCCGCCGTCCGCCGTCGCACAAACCGCGACGGCTCCGAAGGTGCCGCAGCCGCCTGCGGTCGTTGCGCAATCGCAAGCGACGGTCGCCAAACCATCATCGGCCGCGCAGCCCCAGGCGAAGGACGTTTCCAAAGCGGCTTCGCCGCCTGCCGTTGTACAAACCGCGACGGCTCCGAAGGCGCCGCAGCCGCCTGCGGTCGCTCAGCCACCTGCTGCCAAGATGGCCAAGCCGCCGATTCTCATCGTGCCGCCGGCCACGGCTGCTACCCTGAAACAGCCCGTCGCCAGCGCCCAAACGGCGGGGCTCGCCACCGACCAGGGGGCGATCCAGTGATCCTGGAGACCTTCGCGCGGGTCTTCGTCGAGGAGGATGCGCTGGAGACGACAGTGGCCTTCTACATCGGCCTCACCTCCGGGCGGCAGACGATGCGCTTCAGCTATCCGGAAGCCGGGTTGGAGATGGCCGCTGTCTCCTCGGACAAGCTGTCCGTGCTGATCATCGCCGGCCCGCCCGAGCGCCGCGCGCCCTTTGAGGCGACGCGGCTGACGATTAAGGTCGATCGGCTGGAGCCGCATATGGACGAGCTGGCGAAAGCCGGCTGTCAACAGCTGGAGCCGATCCAGAAAATGCCGCGCGGCCGCAAGACCCGCTTCCGGCACGCCGACGGCATGGTCGTCGAATACGTCGAGCATGAGGGGGGAGGGGCGGCGGGATCGTCCCCATAAAAGTTAGGTTGCCATCTCCGACAACAGCCGGCGGCGGCCATAGCTTCGCGGGGACGAGCCCATGATCTTCTTGAAGGCCACGCTGAAGGAGGTCTCGGATTCATAGCCCAGCGATGGCGCGATCAGCGAGATGGGGTCCTTGGAGTTGGCGAGCCTTTCGCCGGCCAGCGTCATGCGCCAATGAGCAAGGTAATCCATGGGGGAGGTGCCGACCATCTCCTTGAATTTCTGGGCGAAGGCCGATCGCGACATGCCGACCAGTGTTGCCAGCTCCTGTAGCGTCCAGCGGTGCGCCGGGGCGTCGTGCATGGCGGTAATCGCCGCGCTCATCTGCCGGTCGGCCAGGGCGAACAGCCAGCCGACGCCGCCTTTCAGGCCGTCGGCGAGATGCAGCCTGAGCGCCTCGACCAGCATCACCTGCGCGAGATGCTGCATCACCAGGAAGCCGCCTGGCTGCGGGTCGCGCAACTCCTGCATCGTCCGCTCCACCGGCCAGCGCAGGGCGGCCTGGCCGCATTCGCTTGGGATATGGACGATGGGCGGCAGCGTCCGCAACAGGAGGTCGGCATGACCGCCTTCCAGGGCGAAACGGCTGCTCAACAGACGGACATCGCCGCCTCCGTTGTAGGTGGCGATGCCGGGCTTGCAGGGTGATGAGAAGATGGCACCGCCATCGCCCGCCGCCAGGGCCGGATCGCTGGCAAGGCGGAACGGTCGGCCGCTCGCCAGCAGGAAAGAATCGCCAGTCCTCAGGTGCACGGCGTCGGCCACGCCTTCGACGGTGAGCCAGCATTGGCCGAACACCACCGCGCCGCATTTGATGCCGTCCTGCTGGTCGGGAAACTGGATCGACCAATCCCCGCCGGCGTCGAAACCCGCCGACAGGTAATTGCGCGGCTTCAGCAGCGACAAGACGTTGGAGAGCGGGTCCATGATGCACTCCTGGACGATCGAAGAGAGATCGCGGACTTTACAGCGTAGGCCGTATTCCTCCAAGTCCTTATGTTGACTGTCATGAGCAACAAAAGCTCAGGCAAGACTCTCAACAAGGAGATCCGGTCATGGAACGACATGATGGAAAACGCGTGGTCATCACCGGCGGCACCAGCGGAATAGGGCTGGCCACCGCCAAGCTTCTCATTTCCCAAGGCGCGCGGGTTCTCATCACCGGGCGGACGGAAGCCACGCTCGAAACGGCCCGCGAACAGCTCGGCAACAACGCTATAGCCGTCGAAAGCGATGCCGCCTCTCTCGCCGACATCGATCGGCTGGCCGATCGGGTGAAATCGGAATTCGGCACGATCGACCTCCTCTATGTCAACGCCGGCATAACGCGCTTCATGCCCTTCGAGGCCATGACCGAGGCCGTCTACGACGAGGTTCTCACCGTCAATGCCAAGGGGCCCTATTTCACGGTGCAAAAGCTCGCTCCGCTGATCGCCGAGGGCGGCGCCGTGGTCGTCACCACATCGGTGGTGAATGAGATGGGCTACCCGATGATCAGCGCCTACTCGGCCAGCAAGGCGGCGTTGCGGTCGATGGTGCGAAGCCTGGCCCGCGAGCTTCTGCCGCGCGGCATCCGCGTCAACGCGGTGAGCCCTGGTCCGATCGAAACGGGCATTCTCGACAAGACGCTGCCAAGCGATGTGGCCGCGCAGACCAAGCAGGCGATGACCGAGAACAATCCGATGAAGCGCTTCGGCCGGCCGGAGGAGATCGCCAAAACCGTGGCCTTCCTGGCTTTCGACGCCACTTTCACGACCGGGGCGGAACTTGCCGTGGACGGTGGCGGTTCTCAACTCTGACGCATCGGTCTCCCGGTCCGCAATGGGACCGGGAGACCTCCTTCAAGCCGAACCGACCGGAGGTTCCCATGCTCGAAGTATCTTCAAAGCCCGTCCTGTTCGTCAAGCACACCTGCCCGTTCTGCCTGAAGCTGCGCCTCTATCTGCTGGAGGCCGGCCTGCTCGATAGCGTGATTTTGTGCGAAAGCCGCACGCCGGAGGAAGAGGAGGCCATGAGGGCGGAGCTGTCGCCGCATCTTGCCAAGGTCAGCTATCCGACGGCGCGCTTTGGCGAGGAGTACATGACGGAGTCCGACGACATCATTGCCCGCTTTGCCAGGAACGGCGGCCGGCCGCCGGAGCAGTTGCCGACCTATCAGGCCTATGTCGACGGCCCGTTCGCCCAGCTTCTTGCCCTTCATCGGGAGAATGCCGAGCTCAAGCAGCAGGCCTGAGGCGAAGCGGCGCTCCGAAGCGAGCACTGGCGGCACTGATGCATTAGCATTGACTCATCAATTAGTATTTGCTATTAGATATGCATGAACGAAGCCGCTCCCATCACCGCCGTCATGCGGGCTTTGGCCGATCCCACCCGGCGGGCGGTGTTCGAGCGGATCGTCGGTGCGGAAGAAATCACCGTCGTCGAGCTGACGCGCGGTAGCGGCGTGACGCAGGGCGCCATTTCCCAGCATTTGAAAACGCTGAAACAGGCTGGCCTGGTTGCCGAACGGCCCGAGGGGCGCAACGTCTATTACCGCGCCGAGCCGGGCGGCCTCGAGCCGCTGTTCGACTGGATGAGCCACTATGCCGTGTTCTGGCGCAGCCGCTTTGCCGATCTCAGGACTTTGCTGAAGGAAATCGATCCATGACCGATGTGACTTCCAAACCCGACGGCCAGGAGATCGTGGTCGACGAAGTGTTCCCGCACAGCCGGGAGACGATCTGGAAAGCGCTGACGACGGCCGATCTGATGGGCCGCTGGCTGATGGCGCCCACGGGCTTCGAGCCGGTGGAGGGGCGGCGCTTCACCTACCAGACGAAGCCGGCCGGCGCCTGGGATGGCACCATTCACTGCAAGGTGCTGGAGGTGAAGCCGAACGAGCGCTTTGCCTATGCCTGGAAGGGCGGCGACGAAGGGAACTTCGGCTATGGCTCGCGGCTGGATACGGTGGTCACCTTCATCCTGACCGAGGTGGAAGGCGGCACGCGCCTCCGCCTCATCCATTCCGGCTTCGTGCTGCCGGCCAACGAAGTCGCCTTCAAAAACATGGGCGAAGGCTGGAAGAAGGTGGTGCCGAATATCGGCGCCGTCGCCGGCGAAGCGGACTGAGAGCCTGGCCTAAAACTCTACTGGGGCGGGCATCTAGCTTAGTCTTCTGCGCTTCCGGTGCTCACGAACCTCAAGTTCGCTCCGCTCCGGTTCTCGAAACCATCGCTATCTGCCAGGCACCAGCGAGTTTCGGATCAGGCTCTGACAGCAGGAGAATTCCATGAGCAAGTCCTACACCGGCGGCTGCGCCTGCCGGGCGATCCGCTATGAGATCGCGGCCGAACCGATCGCCATGAACCATTGCCAGTGCCGCGACTGCCAGCGGGCGAGCGGCACCGGCCACGGCTCCTACCTCACCTTCCCGAACCGCCAGGCGGTGACGCTGACCGGCCAGGCGACGGAGTGGGAGATGGTGGGCGACAGCGGCAACACCAAGCGGCGCGGCTTCTGCCCCACCTGCGGCGCGCCCGTCTACATGACCTTCACCGCCATGCCGGACCTCTTCACCATCCACGCCGCCAGCCTCGACGATCCCAGCCGCTTCAAGCCTGACATGGTGACTTACGCGGTGCGTGGCCTCGCCTGGGACTGCGTCGATCCGACCCTGGCGGCCTTCGAGACGATGCCGCCGATGTGAGGAGGCCTGAAGCCGGCGTACGGCCAATTGCGCTGCGAGGGCAACGCGTTGTCTCGTTCGGTCAGGCGCTATTGCAATGCCTCGCCCTTGATTCTCCGGTCTGGCAGCAATCTGTCATCGGTAGATCCCTCTGATTGGCGCCGCCGGTGTAAAACGGTAGCTTAGCAATTCTGGGTGGAGGCTGCGCGATGGATGGGCTTGCTTACAAATTGCTGACGGCGGGCGAACTGGAGTTCGCCGTGATTTTCATCGTGGCGGTGGTCGTGTCTGCGGGCGTTGTCGTGGCCCTGTATCGGCCAGCGTGGACCATGCCCCGTTCGGCCTATTTCCCGGCCTTGTGCGTTTGCGTGGCGGCCGGCCAACTGAGCTATCTGCTTCAGTTCCTGTTTCTCGACGCTCTCAAGCAGCAGCAGCTTGGTCGTCTCGCCTTTGCATATATTCTCATCTGGTTCGCCATCGGCGCCATAACGGGCATCATCTCGGCTGGCAGGTCGCGTGATGCCTTCGGTACGATGATGTGGTGGCCGCTGGTCTTCGTGCCGTTCGCCAACCTGGCCTTGATATTCTACCCGTCACGCGAGAAGCGCCCAAAAGGGATAGGCCGGCGGGTGAGCGGTATTGTGCTGGTGGTCTGCGGACTTGTTCTGGTTGGATTGGCCAGAGCCATCCCCGGCCCGGGCGAAGACTATCTGGCCAGTGTCAGCGCCAGGGTGCGAACGGACACTGAGCTTCGCGACAATGCCATGGTCTACGCGTCCGACAGCAAGGGACTGGAAGCGACCCTGAAGGACATGGTGGCGGACGTGCCACTGCCGGACACCGAGCTGGCAAGAATGCTCAGCATAGAGGTCGAGGGCGATGTTGTCGTGACCACGCAGGAAGTCAAGGACAGCACCTTCGATTTCGACGACACCTGGCGCGACCAGAATACCGGCCGCCTGTGCCTTTCGAAGAACCAGGCGATGTTCATGAAAATGGGCGCCACGATGAAGAACGTCTACCAGTCTTCAAACGGAGAGAAGCGGTCTGAACTGATCATCAATACCGAGACCTGCAATGCCTGGCGCGCGAAAAAGGAAAAGGAAATCATTGCCGACATCGAGGCAATGGAATTGCCCCAGAAGCTCGGCGAGATGGGAGCCATCGTTGGCGCGAGCTACAAGGACAAGACCGTGAGCTACCGCTACGCGCTCAACGTCGTCCCTCCGATGGACGCTTGGAAAGCGGCGGTGAAGGAGCGCATGTGCAACGAGGATAATTTCAAAGTCATGGTTCAGTTGGGCATGACGATCAGAGCCCAGTTCGACGAAGTCAAGGCGGACGGCAATGTTCCGCTCACCGAGCTCGTCATGGACGCCGCCTCCTGCCCAGCCGATCCGTTCTGAGGCGACACTAGCGGCGGCGGCGTTGCCTCCGGTTCAGGCTTAGCGGCGACGCGGTCGCTTCAGTTCCAATGAACCTCCCGGCTTGCCCTCAGGCCGTCGCTGCCAACGGCAACCTGACCTCGGACGGAACGCGCAGCTATAGCTGGGATGCCGACAACCGGCTGATCGGCATCGCCTATCCGGCTACGCCCGGCAAGGCCGCCACCCTTGCCTATGATGGGCTCGGCCGGCGCACCACGATCAGCCACACGCCGGCCGGCGGCGGAGCGGCGGTTGCCACCACCCACGTCTGGTGTGGCGACAAGCCCTGCCAGGCACGCGATGCCTCCAACCAGCCGCAGCGAGCCTATTACACCGAAGGCGAGGGGCTGCTCGGCAACTCGCCGTCATCGCTCTACTACGGCGTCGATCAGCTCGGTTCGGTGCGGCGGGTGTTCGCCAGCCCGAGCAGCGCTCCCACCTATAGCTATGATCCCTATGGTGTACCGCTGCAAACGACCGCCCCGCTCACCGACTTCGGCTATGCCGGCCTGATCAACGAACCGGATAGCGGGCTGGGGCTGGCGAACTACCGAGCGTATGACCCGCGGGTTGGGAGGTGGATCAGCCGGGACCCGATTGGGGAGAGGAGCAGCGCAGAAGGGAATCTCTACGGGTACGTTGAGCAAAGCATCACAAATCGAGTCGACCCAATTGGATTGTGGACTGTTCAGGTTGGCGGTACAGTCAATGGACAATTTGGAGTAGTAAACATTCAGTTCGGGGGAGGAATTGCGGTAGATTCGTCTGGAAACATCGCTGGTTATACGTTTGGCGGGGGCGGTGCTGGGGTCGGAGGAGAGGCATCAGCATCCGCTGGAGTTTCGGTTTCCACTGCCTCAACGGTTTGCGACTTGGGCGGGCCATTCGCCAATCAAAGCATCGCGGGGGGAGTTATTGCATCGGGAAGTGTTGATACATTTGAAGGACTGGAGCGAGGCGGCGTTATTACCGGTGGAGGGGCTTCTGTTGGAATTGGTGCGGGGGCATCAGTAAAAAGTGCAATAACTGGCACCAATATTTATCCTTGGGGAAGGCTATGGTAATGTATTCAAAAGTGAATATCGTTAAGTTTATATTTTTGCTGGTCGGAGTGATAGGGGTGTTGATGCTTTTGCCATTTAATCTACTTATGGATTGGTATCTAAGGTCCCCACACTACATGCCGCCTGCAGATGCAAATATTGAAGTCGTTCTGTGGCTCAATACCCACGTATATATAAATAGAACAACATATTTGATACGAGAATACATGCAACCAGTAGGATTTTTATTGGCAGCTATAGGCTTGCTGTTTTATAGAAAATTGAATCAGAAAAATAGAACAACCTCGTACGACGAAGAATGCGAGTGCTGCTCCCCTGCAAATAACTCTTCCAGGAAGTCAAAGAAAGATCTGATCGGATCGAGTCCTTTATCGGGCGGTTTGGTGACGTAAACTTTGAAGCGACGTTTCAGTCAGACACGCTAGCGTGTGGAAGAGTTTGGAATAGATCTATCATTTGATGTGTAACTGTACCTGACTACCACAGGCGTCAGTCAGACCAAGCGGGTTAGGTCCCAATACAGGAAGCGCCGGCGCTCTTCAGCGGCCGGCGCTACGCGTATCGTTATTCCTGCTTCCTTACGCCGTCGCGATCCGGCTCGTCCCAGGATCCGGCACGTCGATGCCGTCGGCTTCGTATTCGTTGAGCTTGTTTCTGAGCGTGCGGATGGAGATGCCGAGGATCTTGGCGGCGTGGGTGCGGTTGCCGAGGCAGTGGTCGAGCGTGTCGAGGATGAGGTCGCGCTCCACCTCGGCGACGGTGCGGCCGACCAGCGCGCGTGTCACCGCTTCCGCCGTCTGGGCGGCGCGGATGGCCGGGTCGGCCGAGCGCGGCACGGCAGTCTCCATGCGGGCGCCATCGGGCAGGCGGATGGCTTCGACGCCGATCTCCATGCCGCTGGCGAGCAGCACGGCGCGGTGGATGGTGTTCTCGAGTTCGCGAACGTTGCCCGGCCAGCGGGCGGCGATCAGCTCGCGCTTGGCGTCGGCCGACAGCGACCGCTCCGGCATGCCGTTGATCTCGGCATACTTGCGGCTGAAATGCTCGGCCAGCGCCAGGATGTCGGCCGGGCGGTCGCGCAGCGACGGGATCTTCAGGTTGACGACGTTGAGGCGGTAGAGCAGGTCCTCGCGGAAGCGGCCTTCCTTGACGGCGTCGGTGAGGTTGCGATTGCTGGTGGCGATGATGCGGATGTCCACCGGCACCGGCTTGCCGCCGCCGACGCGGTCGATCACCCGCTCCTGGATGGCGCGCAGCAGCTTGGCCTGCAGGCGGACGTCCATCTCGGAGATTTCGTCGAGCAGCAGCGTGCCGCCGGTGGCTTCCTCGAACTTGCCGACGCGTCGCGCCACGGCGCCGGTGAAGGCGCCCTTCTCGTGGCCGAACAGTTCGGATTCCAGAAGGTTCTCGGGAATGGCGGCGCAGTTGACGGAGACGAAGGGCTTGTCGACGCGGGCCGACTTGCGGTGGACGTAGCGGGCCAGCACTTCCTTACCGGTACCGCTCTCGCCGGTGATCAGGATCGACGCTTCGCTGGGCGCCACCTGATCGGCGAGCTTCAGCACCGCCTGCATCGCCTCGTCGCGCACCACCAGGTCGCGGCTGTCGGCGGCGACGGCGGAGAGCACGGCGGCGATCAGCTCGGCGTCGGGCGGCAGCGGGATGTATTCCTTGGCGCCGGCGCGGATGGCGGCGACGGCTGCCTTGGCGTCGGTGGCGATGCCGCAGGCGACCACCGGAACGTGGATGCGTTCCTCCTCCAGCGAGGTGATCAACCGGGCGATCGGCAGGGCGACATCGATCATTACCAGATCGGCGCCGCGCCCCGAGCGCAGCGTCCGAAGAGCGGTGTCGATGGTGTCGGCCTGCAGCACCGAGGCACCCTTGTCCATGGCGATGCGGGTGGCGGCGGTGAGCTGCCCGTTGAGTGAGCCGACGATTAGAAGGCGCATGGGTCTGTCTCCGGTCAGCGCTCGGCTTTGACGATTTCGGTCATCGTCACGCCGAGCTTGTCTTCGACCAGCACCACTTCGCCACGGGCGACAAGGCGGTCGTTGACATAGATATCGATGGCTTCGCCGACCTTGCGGTCGAGTTCCAGGACGGAGCCGGGGGCGAGCTGAAGAAGGTCGGCGACGCCGATGCGGGCGCGGCCGAGAATGGCCGAAACGCGCACGGGAACGTCGAACACCGCCTCGAGCTCGGCGGCCGAGCGGGTGATGGCCTGATCCTCGCCTTCATCGCCGCCGCGCCGGCGTTCGGCGCTGTGGGATTCGAGGTCGATACCCGAAGGTTCGTCGGCGGGGGTCATGGGGCAGCTCCGCTCTGGGACGTTGGGTCGGCCGGGTCAAGGGCCGGCAGGTGGCGGGCGATCGCCGCTTCGATGCCGGCGACGATGGCAGCGTGGTCAAGCACGATACCACCGTCTGCCCACTCAATGCGACAGTCGCCGCGCGCCATACCGGGTTCGCCCAGCACCACCAGGCGGCCTTCGAAGCCGCGCTCGGCGACGAGGCGCTTCAACTCGGTCTGGATCGGCTCGGCATCGGCGTCCGACAGGCGGATCACCAGATGCGGCGCGGCGCGCAACGGCGCGAAACAATCGTTGAGAAGGCCGATGATGCGCTCGCGCGGCTGCCGTTCCACCAGCGTGCCGGCGATCTTGATGGCCACCGTCTCGGCAAGACGCATGGCGTCGGCCTCGATGCGGGCGCGTTCGGTGTCGAGGACGGCGAGGATCGACTGGGCGGCGCTGGCAAGGCGCTGCGCCTCGTCGGACAGGCGCATGGCCTCACGGGCGGTGCGGTCGGCGGCCTGCGCCTCGGCGCTTTCGCGGCCGGCAGCAAGGCCGCGCTCATAGGCGGCAGCTTCCGCCGCGGCAAGACGCGCCAAATGCTCCGGCTCGGGCAGCATGACGGTGGCCGGCACGGCGTCATCACGCGCCGGGGCCGAGAAGTCGGTGTCGAACAGGAAGCGGGCCGGTGCCGCCATAAGCAATTACTCCTTCGCAAGGAGAGCCGTCACATGACGAGCTCGTCCTCGGCCTTGTTCTTGGCAATCATGATCTCGCCCTTGGCGGCGAGATCCTTGGCGAGATTGATGAGAGCGGCCTGGGCCTCGTCGACGTCGCGCAGGCGGACGGCGCCCATGGCTTCCATGTCTTCCTTCAGCATGGCCGAGGCGCGGGCCGACATGTTGGCGAAGAAGAAGTCGCGCACGCCTTCCTTGGCACCCTTCAGCGCCAGCGCCAGCTTGTCCTTTTCCACCTGGCGCAGCAGCGTCTGGGCAGCGCCCGGATCGAGCTTTCCGAGATCGTCGAAGGTGAACATCAGTGCCTTGATGCGGTCGGCGGCGTCGCGATTGTGCTCTTCGAGGGCGGCGATGAACTTCGCCTCGGTGTTGCGGTCGAAGGAGTTGAAGATCTCGGCCATTAGCTCGTGGGCGTCGCGGCGCTGGGTGTTGGTGAGGTTGGACATGAACTCGACGCGCAGCGTCTGCTCGACCTTTTCCAGGATGTCCTTCTGCACCGCTTCCATCTTCAGCATGCGGTCGACCACCTCGAGGGCGAATTCGTCGGGCAGCTTGGACAGGACGCGCGCCGCGTGGTCGGAGTTGATCTTGGAGAGAACGACGGCGACGGTCTGCGGGTATTCGTTCTTCAGGTAGTTGGCGAGCACGTTCTCCTGCACGTTGGAGAGCTTCTCCCACATGTTGCGGCCGGCCGGACCACGGATCTCGTCCATGATGGCGTTGACCTTGTCCTGCGGCAGCACGGCGAGCAGCAGGCGCTCTGTGGTGTCGTAGTTGCCCATCAGCGCGCCGGAGGAGGAGACGCGGGTGACGAACTCGATCATCAGGTCGTCGAGCATGTTGGGGGTGATCGGCCCCAGCTTGGACATGGCAACGGACAGCTGCTTGATCTCGATCTCGTCGAGCAGCTTCCAGATGGGGCCGCCGTAGCGGTCACCGAGGGCGAGCATCATCACGGCGGCCTTTTCGGCGCCGTTCAGGGCGCGGTTCTCGCCGTCCGAGGAAATGGTGAGCGCGTTGCCTTTGGCGACCAGCGCGGTCGGGGAAAGGGCCATTTAGACGGGAACCTCCGACAACCAGTTACGAATGATGATCGCCGCTTCGTTGGGATTGTCGTTGACGAGATCGCCCACCTTGCGCACCTGGTCGAGCTGCTGGGCGCCGACCGCCCTGGCGCTCTCGATGCGAGTGTCATTGGGAAGGGCAGGTACTTCCGACGTGGCGGCCGCAGTCTCGACGCCATCGGGACCGACGACCATCGGCTTGCCGTCAGCGTCGAACATCACCCTCACGGCGTTACGACCGGCAGCCTGCGCCTCGCTGAGGGCGGAGGTGATGGCCGGCAGCGTCTCGTCGTCGATGTCGGAGCCGAGGATGCGGCGGATCAGCGGCCGGACGGCAAACAGCAGAACCAGGAGCGTCACCAGGATCAGCACGCCCATCTCGGCAAAGCGCATGATGTCTTCGCGCGAGAAGTCGAACATCGAGGCGGGCGCGGTGGCAAGGTCGGCCGGGCCGGGCGGGCTGTCGGCGAATTGGAGGTTGACCACCTGCAGCTGGTCGCCGCGCTTGTCGTCGAAGCCCATGGCGGTGCGCACCAGCGCGGTGATCTGGTCGAGCTCGGCCTGCGGGCGCGGCGCGTAGACCATGACGCCCTTGGCATCCGGCGTGTAACGGCCGTCGACCAGCACGGCGACCGACAGGCGCTTGACGCCGCCCACTTCCGACACCTGGGTGCGGGTGGTCTTGGAGATCTCGTAGTTGACCGTTTCCTCGGTGGTCTGGGCGTTGTCCGAGGTCTGCGAGGCGTTGGGGGTCTGCTGCTGGTTGGCGTTGGGGATCTGGTTGCCGGCCGAGACGGGCGGGTTGCCCTGATTGTCCTGGCTCAGCGACTTTTCCTCGCGCGTCTGGGTGGAGCGGACGACCTGGCTGTTGGGATCGAAGGTGTCCTGCGTTTCCTGCACGCGGTTGAAATCGAGCTCGGCGGCGACGCGGACGCGGGCTCTCCCGGCGCCCACCACGCTTTCGACGATGTCGCGGACGCGGCCCTCCACCTGGTTCTGGAAGGTGGAGGTTCGTTCGTCGGCGTTGGAGGCAAGGAAGGAGGCGCTGTTTTCGTCGCCGCTGCCCTGGGCGAGCAGGCGGCCCGTCTCGTCGATCACCGAAATGCGCGACGGATCGAGGCCTGGGACCGCGGAGGACACCAGGTGCTGGATGGCGCGGATCTGGCCGGGATCGAGGGTGCCGCGCGTCTTCAGCACGATGGAGGCGGTGGGCTTCTGCTCGTCCTTCTTGAACAGCTGCTTCTCCGGCAGCACCAGATGGACGCGCGCCTGATCGACCTGGCGGATGGTGCGGATGGTGCGCGACAGCTCGCCTTCCAGGGCGCGCAGCGCGTTGACCGACTGCACGAAGGAGGTGGTGCCGAGCGCGTCGGTCTTGTCGAAGATCTCGTAGCCGACGCTGTCGCCGGCCGGCAGACCCTGCTGGGCCAGCGTCATGCGCGTCTGATCGAGCTTGGTCTCGTCGACCAGGATGGTGGTGCCGTTGTCCTTGAGCGTGAAGGCGGTGCCGGCCGAGGTGAGCTGCTGGGCGATGGCCGCGGAATCGTCGAGGCTGAGGCCGGTGTAGAGCGGCACCTGCTGGATGGCCGAGAAACGGAGCACGATGAAGACGAAGAAGCCGACAAGGCCCAGCGCGACGGCGCCCATGGCCGCCAGCCGACTTGGTCCCAGGCTCTTTACGAATTCTCCAAAACCACCCACGCCGCTTTCCCCATTGTTCGACGCGGCGTGAATCGTCATCGCCGCCGCGGACCAACGCGGCAATTACTTCCACACGCTTATGGTAAACAAGTTATTAACGCCCGACGGCTCGTCGACGTCGAATGCCGGAAAACCGCCAAAACCGGTTTATGAAGATTTGCATTATTCACGGCATTTTTTGCCGGGTGTGGCGAAATTTGCCCAAAAAGGCAAAGGCGACCGATCCGCTGGGGATCGGTCGCCTTTGGAAAAGGACAATCGAAAAACCCGGTTAGGGGCGATATTGCTGAACCCGCGTCGCCCGAAGGCCGGCAAGCCCGTGCTTGTCGATCGACTGCTGCCAGGACAGGAACTCTTCGACCGTAAGGGTGTAGCGCTTGCAGGCTTCCTCCAAAGACAGGAGGCCGCCACGGACGGCAGCTACCACCTCGGCCTTGCGGCGGATCACCCAACGCTGGGTGCCCTCGGGTGGTAAATCGGCAATCGTCAGCGGGCTACCATCAGGCCCTATGACGTATTTTACGCGCGGACGCATCTGCTCGGTCATTCTACTCTCACACAAATCTGACCTTCAGAAGAGCATCCTAAATCAAGCCGTTTAAAAAACGCCTAACTCCCTCGCAAGAATTCGGTAAGATTTTGAACGACTTGCTGAAAGCGCTCTGTTTGCTGCGCTTTAGGAATTGGGGCGCCCATCCGCAGAAACGACGTATTTTTTCCTTTGAAAGATTAACGGAGAGGGCCGGAATGCCGCTTCGGCGCAGTGAGCGGGCCCTTTTGCCGCAGAGGGTGATGCAGGAAATAACTACTTATTTTGCGGGGGGGGGCGGCCAAGCCTGGGCGGAAAGCTGCCGCCGCCGGATCGAGTGAGCCAGATCTTTTATCTCTTCAGTCGCCCTCAACCCGAGTGACTTCCCCCTCGGCAAGCGCAAGTCGGCCTTCAAAAAGGACGAACCGAGCACCTTGCGATAGCCAAGCATGGGGTGCATTGGGCGTCAGAAACCTTGCTGTTCCGACTTGGTAGCCTCGATCATCAGGCGCCCCTTCGACGTTGAGAACGAGACTCCAGGCGTTATGCGCCCAGTCTTCGCCTTGGTGATCGAAGCGAGCGGGTAACGAGAACAGCTGGCCACGGGCTGAATGGGCCGGAGGGCCACTTACCAACCAGTGGAGAAGAACCTTCGCTGTGTGCGTCATTGTGACCCTGCCAAGGTTTGATGGTTGTCCTGTTGGCCGTGCAACAGTCGCATAAGGCGAAAATCGCCGCCATCAAGGCTGTAGTCTCGATCCCAAGTCCCGATCCTGGTCCGCGCCGTCCATGAGGTGGGTGAGTTCGTCCACCAGACTGATGCGCCCGTCGCGAAACTCATAGTAGGCGATGACCTTGAGGCGGATGCGGTCGCCGTTGGTCTTCACGGCCTCGGCGATATGCACCGTCGCGGCGGCGCGGCCGTCGGTAACGATGTGCTCGAAGGTGACGCGGCTAGACGCGAGGCTTGCCTGAAGGGCGGCGCTGTGGGTGAGAAAGCCGGCATAGTCGAGCTCCTTGCCATCGACGCGCTGGACGTAGTCGGGCGTCAGCAGCTCAGCAAAGGTCTCCGGCTTGGTCGTGGGGTCGGTGAAGGCGGCGAACAGCCGCCGCAACAGGTCGTGGACTTCGCTGGTGGTGAGTGGGCTATCCGTGGTCATCGCTGGCTCCTGTCCGCCTTGGATATGCGGAGACTAGCCGGCTGGTCGTTGCGCCGCTAACGTATCGGGGCAATTCAATACGGCTTTGAGGCTATGACCGATTTTCTCATCGATCCCCTCCTGCTGCAGTCCACTGAGGCGCCGATCCTGTTGGCGACCAGCCGCCGGCAGGCCGGCGTGCGGCATACGGAACGGCACAGCCATGGGCGAGGGCAACTGCTCGGCACGTTGCGCGGCGTTGTCAGCATCCGTACCGATCAGAGCCGCTGGCTTATTCCGCCAGTCAATGCGGTATGGCTGCCGCCGCATGTCGAGCACGACTTCATCTCGCACGGCAGCTTTCAGGGCTGGAGCGTCTATGTGGCTGAGGAGGCTTGCGATGCCTTGCCCGGGGCGCCGCGCGTCATCCGCCTGTCGGGTCTCTTGAACGAGGCGGTCGCCCGCGCCGCCGGCTGGGACGACAAGCCGCTGTCGCCGGCCGAGATCAACATCGCCCGCGTCATTCTGGACGAGATCGCCGCGGCGCCGGAAGAGGATCTGGAGCTGCCGATGCCCAGGGATGCTCGGCTGCGGCGCATCGCCCAGGCGATCGCCGAGGGGGGTGCCGAAAGGCGGCGGATGCCGGAATGGGCCGCCTGGGCCGGCATCGCCCCGCGCAGCCTCAGCCGGCGTTTCACCGAGGAAACGGGCCTGACCTTCTCCGCCTGGCGGCGGCGCGTGATGCTGCTGCGGTCGCTGGAAATGCTGGCGGAGGGCAACCCGGTGACCACTGTCGCCCTCGATCTCGGCTATGAGACGGTGAGCGCCTTCATCGAAGCGTTCCAGGCCCAGTTCGGAACGACGCCCGGCCGCTATTTCAAGTAACAGCGATGGCTTCCGAGGTTCTCGATCGCGATCGAGGACGTTCGGGATCGTGTTCAAGGTCGAGGCCGGGCATCGGCGGGTTCATGTTGCCGGCATGAACACGCTCACCGAACACGATCGCCAACTCACCGAAGCGCTCAAATCGCTGTCTCTGGCGCCGATGCCAGAGACGCCCGCGCCTCGCCGCAAAGCTATTCGCTGGGTGGCCGGCGTCGTCGTGGTGGCCGTCCCCGTTGTCGCTGTCCTGGTCTGGCCGGGCACGTTCGGCGACATCAGGGCGGTGCTGCAAGGCCAACCGGACGCGGCCCGGCTTGCGGCCCCGGCAACGGTGCTTTCCGCCGCGCCTGACGCGTCATCGCCGCCTGCCAAAGCACCGGCCGCCGCCCGTGAAATGACCGGCTCGGGCTATGTCATCGCGCCACGACTGACCCACGTCTTTGCCAAATACGAGGGACGGATCACCGGCATCTCGGTCGATGTTGGCGATCGGGTAGAGGCCGGCCAGCTCTTGGTGACGCTGGACAACGTCAGCGCCCGGCTTGCGCTCGAACAGGCCAAGGCCGCCAAGGTTTCGGCCGATCTGGTGGTCGCGGCGCGGCAGATCGCATTGGCACAGGCAGTGGCGACGCTTCGCCGTAGCGAAATTCTGGCGCGCAGCGAAGCGACCTCCAAGAAGGACCTGGAAGAAGCCGAAACGGGCTGGAAGAGCGCGCTCAACGCCGTCGCGCAGGGCCGGCAGGAGGCGGTGCGGGCCGATCTCGCCATCCGCGTCGCCGAGGAACAGCTCGACGAGATGACGGTGCGGGCGCCCTTTGCCGGCACCGTCACCCAGCTCAACGCCCACATCGGCGATACCGTTCTCGCCCGCACCGACAGCGTTCGGGAAAGCCAGAGCCTTCTGGCATTGACCGACACCACCGGCCTGGTGATCGACGCCGACGTGGCGGAGACCAATCTTCCGTGGCTCCGTGCCGGCCTGCGCGGCGAGGCGGTGCTGGATGGCTTTCCAGACCGGCCCTTCGCCGTCGAACTCCAGCGGATCGCGCCGGTCGCCTCGGCGGAGAAAGGCACCATCGGGCTTCGGCTCATCCTCGTCGACCCGCCTGATGGCCTCAGGCCCAACATGGCGGCGCGCATCCGCATCGCCGTCCCCGAAACACCAGGTACAATGGGAGAAGCCCTGCCATGACCGAACGACCGTATATCGCTCTCAAAGGCGTGCGAAAGGGATACAGGCTCGGCGAGCAAGCCATCCCGATCTTCGCCGACCTCAATCTCGACATTCCGCGCGGCGATTTCGTCGCCATCATGGGCCCCTCCGGATCGGGCAAATCGACGCTGCTCAACATGCTGGCCGGTGTCGAAAGCGCCGATGCCGGCGAGGTCAGCATCGGCGGCGCCCGGCTCGACCTGATGGGCGAGGCGGCGCGATCGGCCTGGCGAGCGGGCAACATGGGCATCGTCTTCCAGTTCTACAATCTCCTGCCGATGCTCAACGCGGCGGAGAACGTCGAGCTGCCGCTGCTGCTCCGGCCCATCCCGGCCAGGGAGCGGCGTGCCCGGGTGGAGAGGGTGCTCGATCTGGTCGGCCTTGCCGGACGCGGGAAGCAATATCCGGGGCTGATGTCAGGCGGTCAGCAGCAGCGGGTCGGCATCGCCAGGGCGATCGCCACCGATCCCGATTTGCTGCTCTGCGACGAGCCGACCGGCGACCTCGATCGCGCATCGGCGGACGACGTTCTCGACATGCTGCGCCTCCTCAACCGTGAACTCGGCAAGACCATCGTGATGGTCACCCACGATCCCCGGGCGGCATCGCACGCCCAGCGGACGCTGCATCTCGACAAGGGGCATTTCATCGAGGAGAGGAGGGCCGCCTGATGACGTTTCTCGGTCTTGCCAGGCGCAACGCCTGGCGAAAGCCGCTGCGCACGCTGCTGCTGATGTTCTGCGTCGCCGTCGCCTTCCTGATCTACGGGCTGACCGCCAGCTTCCTCTCGGGAACCCAAGGGGCAGCCGGCGCCAGCGACGATCTTCTCGGGGTGACCAACGCGGCGGGGCGCACGCTGCCGCTGCCGATGGCCTATGGTGCGCGCATCGCCGCCACGCCCGGCGTCGCCTCGGTTGCCCCCATGACGCGCCTGCGCGGGTATGTGGGCGCCCCAAAAAACGTGGTGGCGGTGAGCGCGGTCGACCCGGCGCGGATCGCCGACGTTAACGGCCGCGAGTTCGGCCTGACGCCGGCGCTGATGTCAGCCCTCGGTCAAACGCGGGATCGGGTGCTGGTCGGCCGGGCACTCGCCGAGGCCCAGGGATGGTCGGTCGGCCAGTCGATCACCGTCACCGCCTTCCAGATGGCGAAGAAAGACGGCGGGCGCGACTGGCGGTTCGAGATCGCCGGCATTTTCGACGGCGAGAGTGCCAGTACCGACACCTATTTCATGCTGGCAAGCTACGACTACATCAACACCATCAGGGCGCGCGGCGAGGATACGGTGGATGCTTTCGTCGTGCGCCCGGCAGCCGGCGTGTCCGCCGCCACGCTGGCCACGCGCCTCGACGGGCTGTTCGCTAATTCGGCGGCGCCGACGCGCACCCAATCGGAAAAGCAGTTTCTCGAAGCCTTCCTGCGCCAATATGCCGACATCGGCCTGATCATCGATCTGGTGGTCGGCGCGGCCTTCGTCACGCTGATGATGATCGTCGTCAACACCATGGTGTTTGCGATGCGCGAACGCACCTTCGAGACCGGCGTATTGAAGACGCTGGGTTTTTCCCGAAGGACTATCCTGGCGCTGGTGCTGGGCGAGACGCTGTTCATCTTCATCGTCGGCGGCGCGTTGGGTCTGATCCTGGCAAAAGTCGGCGCCATTCTGGGCGGGCCGATGCTGGGCCTGGTCTTTTCCATGGCCGTGCTCGTCTGGGGCGCCGCGATCATCCTGGCGCTGGGGCTCATCACTGGCCTGATCCCGGCGCTCAATGCCATGCGAACACCGATCACCGCAGCTTTCAGAACGAGGTAAGCCGATGTTGTTCCCCTTCAGACAGACGCGCGTGATGATCAGGGCCAATCTCCTGAGCCTGCCGCGATGGATGGCGATCGCCACCTCCATGGTGTTTTCCGTGGCGCTGGTCGTCTTGGTGCTCGCCGGCTTCCTGTCGATGGCCGCGGGCTTCGAGAGGGCGCTCACCAGCGCCGGATCCCGGTCGGTGGCCGTGATCCTGGGCGGCGGTACGAACCAGGAGACCGGTTCCGATATTCCGGCCGCCGTCATCCGCACCATCGAGGCGATGCGCGGCGATATCGGCGTGGCGCGGGACGCGGCGGGCAATCCGGCGCTGTCGCGGGAAATCGTCGTTCCCGTCGAACTGTCGAACGATCAGGCCGGCGCCAAGATGCTGGCCTTGCGCGGCATGGACCCGACCGGGCCGGCGCTCCGCGATGGCGTTGCGCTGACGGCCGGGCGCTTCGCGAGGCCGGGCGCGCGAGAAATCGTGGTGGGCGACAGCATCGCCAGGGCGTTTGCCGCGCTGGCGGTGGGGCGAGAGGTGCGGCTCGGCGCGGTGACCTTCACGGTGGTCGGACATTTTTCGTCGGGCGGCAGCGCCTTCGAGTCGGAACTATGGGCCGATCTCGATGTCGTGCGCTCCGCCTTCGACCGGCAGGGTGAGGTTCAGAGTGTTCGGGTCCGGCTCGATGGGGCGGGGGGCATCGACAGGTTGAGGTCGGCTCTTGGTGGCCTCACCGCCACGCCACTTGTGGCTGTGGTCGAGGCCGATCTCTATGCCGCCCAATCGGCGGGCACGGCCACTCTCATCCGGTTGTTCGGCTGGCCGATCGCCCTGCTGATGGCGCTCGGCGCCACTGCCGGAGCCATCAACACCATGATGAGTTCGGTTTCCGACCGGACGGTGGAGATCGCCACGGTGCGCGCCCTGGGGTTCAGCCGGCTGTCGGCCTTCGTTGCGACCTGGGTGGAGGCGGCGGTGCTTTCGGCGATCGGCGTCGCCATCGGCCTTGCGGCGTCTTGGCTGATCTTCAACGGATGGCAGGCGAGCACCGTCGGCGCCAATAACGCCAGCCTGTCCTTCCGCCTCACCCTCGATGGGGGCGTTCTGCTGACGACGGCGCTGCTCGGGTTGGCAATCGGGGTGGTCGGCGGCGCCTTGCCAGCCGTTGCGGCGACGCGCCTGCCCTTGACGGCGGCGCTGCGGGCGCGGGGATGAGCGTTGCCGGCTGCATCGGCCGGCGCACCATGTTTTGAGATGTCAGGCCGAGACTTCGGTCAGTGCCGACAGCGGCAGCAGGTGGCCGTTGACCTTGATGTAAGGCTGCGACGAGGAGGTATCCACGGCCTGCACCTTGCCGGTGATCTCGGTGGTGATGGTCACCGCCTTGCCGGCGGTGTCGGTGCCGTTGACGGCGATGGTGAAGGCACCGGTGGACGAGCTGTAGTCGGCACCGTTGGTGCCCTTGCCGTCCCAGGAGAAGGAATTGTTGCCAGCTTTGAGATCGACGCTGCCCTGATAAACCACGCCGCCATTCTCGTCGGTGATGGTCACTTTGGAGCCCGGCGCCGCAGCGGACGAGTTGACCGTCCAATTGGCCTTGCCGCTGTCCATCTTGGTGGTGTCGGAATAGGCGGTGACGGACTTGCCGACGTAGTTGACGAGTTGGAGCGCGGCGCTCGAGGTCATCGAGTCCATCATCGACTTGAGATTGGCGTTGGTCTGAATCTGCTGTTCGACCGAGGAATACTGAACGAGCTGCTGGGTGAAGCTGTTGACGTCCATCGGCGACAGCGGGCTTTGCGTCTTGAGCTGCGTGGTGAGCAGCGTCAGAAACGTGGTGTAGTTCGACGTCAGCGATTTGGTCGCCGAGGACGCGTTGTCCTGGGTGCTCGTGTTCTTCGAATTGCCGACACCGGATACGCTCATGATCGTCTCCTGATACTCTTTACTCAGACGCTGATGGTTGTGTGGACCTTGGTACTGTTTCTTTTTGCATTCGCTTGGTCCGAAAAGTCTGCAACTTTTCGGGCGAATGCCTAGACGCTGATATCAATGCGGCCGGTGCCACGCGCGCGATAGGTGACGGGGCTCACGGTCGGCTGGGTATCGTCCTCGGTCCTGACCCTGACGGCGGCGTTTGCCTGGGCCTGACGAGATTGCTGCTGCTGTTGTTGCTGTTGCTGCTGGTCCTGGCGGGCGAAGGAGGCCGACCGGTCCTGCTGGCCGTCCTGGCGCATCGAAAGGGACACCGAACCATCCTTCACCTCGAAACCGGCGTCGCGCAGCGTCTGTTCGATGTGCCGCTGATCGCGCGACAATGCATCGAAGGTGTCTCGGCGCTCGACGACCAGATGGGCCTTGGCGCTGCCGTCGGCGGAGAAATCCACCTTGACGTCGACCTTGCCGAGTTCGGCCGGATCGAGCCGCACCGAGAAGCTGGTTTCGCCGGCCTTGACGTGGCGAACGATGGTGGCCCCGACGTCATCGAGCTTGACGGCTGCGCCTGTGGTGCTGGTCGTCGCGGTGGAAGCCGTGGCGGACGTGGTGGTCTGGCCGGCGGGGAGGGCGGCGGTCTGGGTGCCGGCAGTATCGGTATGCGTGGAGCTGACGCCAGCGTCGCGCAGACGATCGGCGAAGGCGCGGGCGGCGCTGGACACGCCGCTCACTGTCTTCGACTTGGCAAGCCCGTTATCGGCCGCCTGATTGGGGGCGACGCCGTTGTCGCTCGCGGACGTGCGGTCGCCGGTGGCATCGGTGGCGCTCACCGACTTGTCGGACGCGGCACCCTTGGCATTGGCCGGCTTGATGTTGGCGGCTGCCGCGATGGCGCCGGCGTTGGCCGCCGCGTCGCTCTGGGCGACATCGGTGGCGGCAGTGGCGACGTTGGTGGCCGCAGTCTGACCGCTGGCGGTGACCGGCGGCAGGGGCGCGCGGGCCGTCGCTGCCGATGAGGTGGTGTCGTCGGCGGCGGTGGCACTGTCATCGGTGGCTGCTGTCGCCGGCTTGTCGGCGGAAACCGCCGGCTTCGGGGCACTGACCGAGACGACGCTGGCCGGCTGGGCCGCGGTGGTCTCGGCATCGACGGCCTGCTGGCTGGCGGCGGTCACGGGGACGGCTGCGCTGGCGGCCGTTGCCGGGGCCGTCATCGGCTGGGCGACGGTGACCTTCGGCATGTCGGCGACCGGCTTGTTGGTCGAGACATCCGGGGTCGAAGCGGTCGTGGTCGAAGCGGTCTGCGGGACGGTGTTGGCCGATGCGCTGTCGACGGGCATGGCGAGCGGAGGGGCGACGGCTTCCGGCGACGGCTGGCGCGTCACCGTCATGTCAATCACCGGCTGCGTGCTGGTTTTCGACGTGTCGGTGACCGGAGCGGTCTGTGCGGCGACCGGCGCCACGGGCAAGTCGGCAGTGGTCGGCGCGGCGACGGGGGTGGTCGCGGCGGCTGTCGTGTCGGTGGGCGCGGCGGCCGGCGTCGACGCAGCCGGCGTCGCGGCGGCGGCCACGGCATCGGCGATGAGGGCGGCGGCGGTCTGGTCGGCCGTGACGGCCGGCTTTGCGGTCTGCGACACGGCAGTCTGCGGCGCGGCAGGCTGCGGCGTGGTGGACTGCGCGGGGACGGGCTGCTCGGGAGCGACAGCCGTCATCGCCGCCTTGAGTGCGGCAAGCGCCGCGTCGTCGGTCGAGGCGTTGGCGGTGGAGGCGGCCGCGGCAGTCGCGGCGGCAGTGGCAGCCGCGGTGGCGTTATCAGTGGCCGGTTGTGGCTGCGCCGGTGTTGCGGCACCGGCGGCGGCATCGGCCAGGGCCTGCTGGAAGCCTTCGGCGGGGGTGGACGCCTGGGGCAGTGGCGCGGCAGCGGGGGTGGTCGCTGCCGCGTTGAGCGCGGCGACGGCATCGTTTCCGCCTTCCGATTGCAGACCGGTATAGGCCGACCAGAAATTGGCGAGATCGAGCGGCACGGCGACCAACTGAGCGGCGGCTGCCGGATCGGCCTGAGCAGCCTCGCCGGTGGCAGCGACGTCGGCAGTCTGGGCGTCCTGCGTATCGTCGGTGGAAGGCGCGGCGGCATCGGTGGTGGCAGGGGCCTCGCGCTGGGCGCTGCGGCGAGACGACGTGGCATCGCCACGGTCGGCGCTACGGTCGGCGGCATCATCGGCGCGGTCGGCCCGGCGATTGGCGGCGCGCTCGGCGCGGTTGGCCCGGCGATCGGAGCTATTGTCGGCGCGGTCGGTCCGGCGGTCGGAGCTGTTATCGGTCTGGCGGTCGGAGGTGCTGTCGGTGCGGTCGGCCCGCTGGGGTGGGGTCACATCGCGCGCCGCCGTCTGCTGGCTCGTCGGCTCGTAATCCGTGGCGTCGGCCACCATGTCGCGGAAGTTGTTGCCGACGTCCTTGCTGACGGCGACGCTGGAGCTGGCCGCCACCGATGGGGTGGCGGGCTGGGGGAGCGGCAGAACGGGAGCGACAGTGGCCATGGACGGATCCGTTACACGCGAGACAAACTCAGTCCCTTGACGATGTGCAAAGTCAGGGCCAACGCCTCGAAGCGGGGCGTCTGGCTACAACTCCTTGATATGGAATGGCTTTTTATGCAGGGCGGTCAACGTGCGCGGCAAACGTCGTTCCGTCCGGCCGGCAAGGCTTGCCGCTACCCGGCAGAATTGACCCAGCCATGCCGGCACGGCTCTGGAGCTTGTCGGCCAAAGCAGCTATTAGGAACGAGTTGTGAGCGGAGCGGGCCGGCAGCGCCGGCGCCAGACATCCGCCGGAAAGACGCCATGCTGAACTCGCTCGATCTCGAAGGCCGCCCAGAGGATACCCGTATCGTCGTCGCCATGTCCGGCGGTGTCGATTCATCGGTCGTGGCCGGCGTTCTGAAACGCGAGGGCTATGACGTCGTTGGTGTGACGCTGCAGCTCTACGACCACGGCGAGGCGATTCATCGCAAGGGTGCCTGCTGCGCCGGTCAGGACATTCATGACGCGCGCGACGTGGCGGCGCGGCTCGGCATTCCCCATTACGTGCTCGATTACGAGAGCCGGTTCCGCGAGGCGGTGATCGATCGCTTCGCCGAGAGCTACATCGCCGGTGAGACGCCGGTGCCCTGCGTTGCCTGTAACCAGACGGTCAAGTTCTCCGACCTCTTGGATACGGCGCGCAACCTCGGCGCCCAGGCGCTGGCGACCGGCCACTATGTGCGCTCGCGCCTCCTGGACGGTCATCGCGCCATGTATCGGCCGGTCGATCTCGACCGCGACCAGAGCTATTTCCTGTTCGCCACCACCCAGGATCAGCTCGACTTCCTGCGCTTCCCGCTCGGCGGCCTGACCAAGCCGGAAACCCGAGCGATCGCCCGCGATCTCGGACTGGAGGTGGCCGACAAGCACGACAGCCAGGACATCTGCTTCGTGCCGCAGGGCAAATATGCCGACGTCATCGAGAAGCTGAAGCCGGAAGCGGTGGCAGCCGGCGACATCGTCCATGTCGATGGCCGGGTACTTGGCCAGCATACCGGCATCATCCATTTCACCGTGGGCCAGCGGAAGGGCCTTGGCGTCGCCACCGGCGAACCGCTGTTCGTCATCCGCCTCGATGCCGCCAGCCGGCGGGTGGTGGTGGGGCCGCGCGAGGCGCTGATCACCCATCGCCTCACCTTGCGCGATCTCAACTGGATCGGCGGCAACACGCTGGAGGCCGAGATCGACAGCGGCCGCACGGTGTTCGCCAAGGTGCGCTCGTCGCGGCCGCCGCAGGCGGCGATGATCGTCCGTCAGGACGGGCGGGTTGCCGTCGAGCTCTTGGACGGCGAGCAGGGAATCGCGCCCGGCCAAGCCTGCGTGCTCTATGACGCGCCAGGTGATGAGGCGCGCGTTCTGGGTGGCGGCTTTATCGACGCCACCGCCTCGCTCAGGACCTCGCTGGCGGCGGAGTGAGGGCAGGGCGCCCGGGCCCCTCGCCGGCGTGTTCCCTGCCGGTCCGAGCCCCAATCGACCATGGAGTCTCATCTCGTCCGAACGCCCTCGCGAAAGCGGGGGGGGGGCGAGAGGGTGCCGAGGGATGTATTGGGCGCCGTTGATCCCGGTGCGCCCTGATGGATGCATGGCACCGGGGTTTCGGATTCCCGGATTTCGCTTTCCGAACCGATGGCCAAGCGGAACGATCTTCTCCGTTGTTACACCGCTGTCATATCGGCCTGCCAGAGATGGCGTCGGCCGATTCCGAACCTTGCATCGGCCGATCCGGCGCCTGGGTTGGGCGGGCCGTTGATGCCTCCGGCCTGCGGCTGAACCGGGCGAAGTTCGACGCGCTGCGCGATGCGTAGCTCATTTCGCGCCAGCACAAATCTACATAGATTTTACAGCTATGCTTGACGCCTCTCGCTGCGAGTGTGTTCGTTTCGCTCGCTCATGTAGGCGTATTTCCTGCGAGAATTCAGGTTTATGTCGGTCAGAAGACATATATTATTGATCGAACGGGTCCATCATGAGTCGTGTAGTTCTATATATTGTACGTAAAAACATACAGATTGTGAAATATTCACGAATTAGATCGGAGAATTCGCGAAATGGAGAATATTGTCTTTCATTAATCAGCTAATTTCTCCGGCTAAACGTCAATAGTTGCTTTTTTGCAACATGGACAATTTGACTCCAATTGTGACGGAAACTCGTGAATTATGACATTGCAGGTTATGCGTGGATCGCTAAACAGGCGGCCGTGGGTTCCGCCGAGGTGAAACCCGCCACCGCTTTCGGAAGGGTCGGGCTGGGGAGCCGGACGGCCGGGGTGCGGTCGTAAACGAAGCATTTTCACGATGGTCGCGGCCACGCTGCTCGCCGGCGGGGAAGGGCTTCGCTCACGATTTTTTGGAGATAAAGATGAACGTGAAAAGCATGCTGTTTGGTACCGCTGCCGGACTGATGGCCGCCTCCGGCGCCCTCGCCGCCGACCTGCCGGGCGACGCCGCTCCGGCCGCCGTTGACTATGTGAAGGTTTGCGATGCCTACGGCGCCGGCTTCTTCTACATCCCCGGCACCGAGACCTGCCTGCGCATCAAGGGCCGCGTTCGCGCCGGTGTCGCCTACAACAACTACGGCGGCGACCTTGCCGCTGCCCAGGGCAACAATGATAACGTCGCGCTGCGTGCCGACGCCCGCGTCGGCTTTGACGCCCGTTCGGCGTCCGACCTTGGCATGGTCCGGTCGTATTTCGAGTTCGGCCTCGACGACGCCACCAACAACATCCTGCTGATGCAGTCCTTCATCCAGGTTGGCTACGTGACGGTCGGCCGTCATGACGAAGTCGCCGACGGTGATGGCCTCTATGGCATCAACGACTCGACCTGGGCTCCCGGCGACTACACCGCCGTCGGCGCCAGCGTACTGGTCGACAAGCTGGCCGGCGGCTTCTACGTCGGTGCCGGCGTCTACAGCAACACCAAGAGCGTCAGCCGTCCGACCATCTGGTCGACCGGTCAGGAAGCCGGCTACCAGGCTTCGGGCATCGTCGGCATCACCGGCCAGTCCTGGGGCAGCTTCGACGTGTCGGGCGTCTATCGGACCTTCGACAAGGGCGACAACGACCTGTTCGGCGTCAAGGCCACGGCCAACCTGAAGCTCATCGACAATCTGTCGCTGCGCGCCTGGGCCGCCTACACCGACGGCGGCAAGGGCTCCTCGTCGTCGCTGACCAACATCGCCGGCTTCAAGGCCGACAACATCATCGACCTTGCGCTCGCTGCGTCCTATCAGGTGACCGATCCGATGGCCGTCTATGCCGGCGTCCGCTACCAGATCGTCGACGCGCCGGCCGGCGCCTCGGCTGACGACTTCCTCTACGGCAACCTCGGCGTCGACTATAAGCTCGCCGAAGGCCTCAACCTGCAGGGCGAAGTCGACTACGGCCGTCAGAACGACTGGAGCGACTTCACCGCCGTCACCCGCCTCGTTCGCGTGTGGTAATATCAATCCCTTCGGGGTTTGAGGGAAAGGCCCGGCTCGTCCGGGCCTTTTCTATATGGGCTTACCGCGACGGCCCGGTTCGCTCCGCCGAGGCGGCCCAGATGTTGACGTTGAGGTCGGGCGCGCGGGCATCGATCTCGGCCAGCTCGGTGGCGGAGAACTCCAGGTTCTTCAGGGCGCCGACGCAGTCGATCACCTGTTCCGGCCGGCTGGCGCCGATCAGCGCCGAGGTGACGCGGCCGCCGCGCAGCACCCAGGCAATGGCCATCTGGGCCAGCGTCTGGCCGCGCGCGCCGGCGATGTCGTTCAGCGCCCGGATGCGGGCGAGGTTGTCCTCGGTGAGGAAGGTGGGCTTCAGCGGGCCCTTGCGGGCGCCACGGCTGCCCTCGGGCACCTCGCCGCTCAGGTATTTATCGGTCAGCATGCCCTGGGCGAGCGGCGAGAAGGCGATGGAGCCGATGCCCAGATCGTCGAGCGTGTCGAGCAGCCCGTCTTCCTCCACCCAGCGGTTGATCATCGAATAGCTGGGCTGGTGGATGAGGCAGGGCGTGCCGAGCGCCTTCAGGATGGCGACAGCTTCGCGGGTGCGCTTGGAATTGTAGGAGGAGATGCCGACGTAGAGCGCCCGTCCCGAGCGGACGATATGGTCGAGCGCGCCCATGGTTTCCTCGAGCGGCGTCTCCGGATCGAAGCGGTGGGAATAGAAGATGTCGACATAGTCGAGACCCATCCGCTTCAGGCTCTGGTCGAGCGAGGCGATCAGGTATTTGCGGCTGCCCCATTCGCCATAGGGCCCGGGCCACATGCCGTAGCCGGCCTTGGTGGAGACGATCATCTCGTCGCGATAGGGGCGGAAGTCGCTGGCAACAAGCTTGCCGAAGGCCTCCTCGGCGGTGCCGGGCGGCGGGCCATAGTTGTTGGCGAGATCGAAGTGGGTGATGCCGAGATCGAAGGCGGTGCGGCAGATGGCGCGGCCGCGTTCGATGGGCGAGTTCTCGCCGAAGTTCTGCCAGAGGCCGAGAGAGATGGCCGGCAGCTTCAGGCCGGACCGCCCGACGCGGCGGTAAATCATGTCGTCGTAACGGCTTGGCTTAGCTTCATAGGCCATCGTGTCGCTCCCTCACTTGCTCCGATCTTATAGGACCGGAGCCAAGCGAGGGGCAACAAGGAGCTTAGCGGCCGTCGCGCTGGCCGCGACCTTCAGCCGGGCGGCGCTTCATGCCGTCGCGGCCACCGGCCAGGAAGCCGACGCGGCCGAGGCTCTCCTCGGAGGCGCCGGTATCGCGATGGACGGGGCGGTTGGAGGGCTTGGCCTGACCGGGCTTGGCGTGGGCGGCATGCGACGGCTTGGCAGCGCCCGGCTGGCGCGCCTTGGCGGCGGGCATGGCGTCACGCCGCTGCTGCTCGGCCGAAACCGGAGCCGGCGCGGGGCGGCGGTTGTTACGCGCGGCCTGGTTGCTGGAGCGGCTGCCCGGCTGCGGGCGCTTGCCGAACGAGCGCTCGCCGCGCTCGGACGAGTCGGCCTTCTCGCTGATGGCGATGGTGCCGCGACGATCCTCGGCCGGAATCTTCTGGCGGGTGATCTTCTCGATGTCCTTGAGATAAGGACGCTCATCATCGGCGCAGAAGGAGATGGCAACGCCCGAGGCGCCGGCGCGCGCGGTGCGGCCGATGCGGTGGACGTAGCTTTCCGGGATGTTCGGCAGGTCGAAGTTGATGACATGGCTGACGCCGGTGACATCGATGCCGCGGGCGGCGATGTCGGTGGCAACCAGGATCTGCGTCGAACCGGCCTTGAAGGCGGCCAGCGCCTTCTCGCGCTGGGCCTGGCTCTTGTTGCCGTGGATCGCGGCGGCGTCGACACCATCCTGGCCGAGCTGGCGGACGACGCGGTCGGCGCCGTGCTTGGTGCGGGTGAAGATCAGGGCGCGTTCGGGCTTTTCGGCGACGATGACGTCGAGCAGAAGGCGGCGCTTGGCGCCGGTCTCGACGTGGATCACCCGCTGCTCGACGCGCTCGACCGTCGTGGCGGCCGGAGCGACGGACACGGTGACCGGGTTGAACAGCATCTCGCCGGCCAGCTGGCCGATTTCCTTCGGCATGGTGGCCGAGAAGAACAGGCTCTGGCGCGCCTTGGGCAGTGTCTTGACGATGCGGCGCACCGGCTGGACGAAGCCCATGTCGAGCATCTGGTCGGCCTCGTCGAGCACGAAGATCTCGGTCGTTTCAAGGGAGACCATGCCGGCGGCCATGTGGTCCATCAGGCGGCCGGGGGTGGCGACGAGAATGTCGACGCCGCGCTTCAGGCGGTCTTCCTGCGGGCGATGGCCGACGCCGCCGAACACCACGGCGACCGACATGTGGTTCATGTAGCGCGCATAGAGCTTGAAGCTCTCGGCGATCTGGGTGGCCAGCTCGCGGGTCGGCGACAGGATGAGAGCGCGGACGCGGCGCGGGGCCGCCGGCTTGCCGGGGGCGAGGCGCTGCAGGATGGGCAGGGCGAAGGCCGCGGTCTTGCCGGTGCCGGTCTGGGCGATGCCGAGGAGGTCGCGACCCTTCAGAAGGTCGGGGATCGCCTGCGTTTGAATGGGGGTGGGGGTCTCATAACCCGCGTCGGTAAGGGCACGGTTCAGTGTATCGGCAAGGCCGAAGTCGGAAAAAGACGTCAAAGGGAAAACTGCTTTCAAAACCAAGCGTCATCGCCGGCGGAAAAGCCGGTGACGTTCGCGGGGAGCAACCGGCCCCGCGTGATCGGGCCAATTATCGTCAGGAGGAACGGCCAAAGATCGAAATCGATCCGCTCACGCGGCCGTAAAGTGAGGGCGGCATGCCACCCGTTGCTGTTCACATGAGGCTTTAGGCCCCAGAAGTCAAGGCAAACGAGCACATGAGAGCTATGCGGAGGGGGCGGGCGGTCCGGGGAGGGGGCGTCGCGACGGGAAGCTTGAGGTGAGAAAGGCTCTATATTCACCTCTTGCCTCTTTCGGCCTGAGGTCCAGCGCCTCTCGCGCATTAAGGCTCGGCAGTCTTGCGGGATGCCGGTTCGACATAGCGCACTCGCCGTTAAATTATTGAGACATATATAGGTAACAGTCACATAGCGTTGCACGCCCTTATCAAGCCGGCATCAACTCTGTTGGTCGCTGACAGGTCCGCCGAAAGCCAGCCTTCTCACGGCGCCCGCGCCACCGACTGTCGTTCGACGACGTGGCAGGCGAGTTCGAGGCGGCGGGCGGGGGTGCCGAAGCCGTCGATGGCGTCCAGCAGCAGGTCGAGCGCGGTGGCGCCGATTTCGCGCATGGGAATGTGAACGGTGGTCAGCGGCGGGCTGATGAAAGCCGACTGCGGCAGGTCGTCCATGCCGACCACCGACACGTCGTCCGGCACCCGCAGGCCCGCCCGCGTCAGTCCCATCATCGCGCCGATCGCCAGACTGTCGCCGGCGGTCAGCACGGCGGTGAAGTCGAGGCCGCGCTGGGCGATCCGGGTGGCGATCGCGTCGGCGGCAAGTTCCGGAAGCCAGTCGTCGACCTCCACCACCAGGTCGGCGTCGCAATCGAAGCCATGCTGCACCAGCGCGTCGCGCCAGCCCTCGAAGCGCCGCTCGATGGTCCGCCGTCCGCGCCGCATCAGGAACAGGACGCGGCGATGGCCGGCTTCGATCAGGTGCTCGGCGCCGGCGCGGGCGCCCGAGCGGTTGCAGGGCGTCACGCTCGATAGGCGCATCAGCGGGTCGTCGCCATTGACCAGCACCACCGGCTTGGCGAAGCCGCGCGCCAGCGACAGCATGTCCTCGTCATCGAGCGTCAGAAGCAGGAAGCCGGCGATGTCGTCGTCGGCCAGCGCCGCTTCGAGCGAGCCGATGGCGTGACGGGGATCGGCGATCGGCAGGGTAACAATCTCGACGCCGAGCGTCTGGGCGCGGGCGTTCAGCCCCTCCAGCACGTGATAGGTGAACTGGTTGCGCACGTAGTCGACCATGGCCACGCTGGAGGCGGCGAGCACGATCTTGCGCCCGGCGATCGAGGTGGGAACCGCGTAATTGAGGCTTTTCGCCACCTCGGCCACCTTGGCACGGATCTCGGGACGGACGCCCTTTTCGCCGGCCAGCGCCCGCGAGGCCGTGCTGAGCGATACGCCGCAGCGCTCGGCGATATCCTCGAGCCGCACCTTGCGGCTGGGCTTTCCCCGTTTGCCGATCTTGTTCATCTCGCCGGTCCCTATATCAGCGCCAAACTGCAAAAAATTTTCAGATTGCGCAAGTTTTTTCTCTGTGAGACGCTTTCATCAAGCCGCACGGGATGCCCCAAGACACAGGAGCTAGGGCACAGGAGGCGGCGGAGGAACGTTGGGAGGCGGGACATGATCCTCGACGGGCACGCGTTGCGTGAACGACTGACCTTGCTTGTCGATGGCATGACGAAGCTGCGCCATGACGGCCGCTTCAACGAGCCCAACCTCGACGGTACCGCTGGCGACTACATCAGCTTCCATTCCTGGGAATGGCCGCAGGGCATCGGGCTCTATGGCCTGGTCCGCCTCTGGCAGCACACTGGCGACGTCAAGCTGCGCGCCGTGATCGAAGGCTGGTACGAGGCCCGCCTCGCTGCTGGACTGCCGGCCCTCAACGTCAATACCACCGCCCCGATGCTGGCGCTGTCGCTCCTGTGGCGGCAGACCCGCGATCCGCGCTGGCAGCCTGTGATGGACGACTGGGCCAACCGGGTGCTGGACATGCCACGCACGTCGGAGCGAGGGCTGCCGCATATCGTCTCCGACAAAATCAACGACCAGGAGCTCTGGGACGACACGCTGGTGATGGTCGGGCTGTTCCTTGCCTCCTATGGCGAGGCCAGCGGCCGGCAGGATCTCGTCGACGAGGCCTGCCACCAGTTCCTGCTGCACACCCGCTATCTCGCCGATCCCCACTCCGGCCTGTGGTTCCACGGCTGGACCTTCGACGGCCGGCATAATTTCGCCCGCGCCCTCTGGGGCCGCGGCAACAGCTGGATCACCGTTGCCATCCTGGATCTCATCGAACTGGCGGATATTCCGGCGCCGGTGCGCACCTTCCTCCTGGGTGTGCTGGAAGCGCAGATATCCGCCCTTCTTCCTCTGCAGGCTCCCTCCGGTGCCTGGCACACGCTGCTCGACGATGCCACCTCCTACGAGGAGACGTCGGCGACGGCCGCCATCGGCTATGGCCTGATGAAGGCGGCGCGCCTTGGCATCGGCCCTGCCGGCTGCCGCGAGGCCGGCCTCAGGGCGCTCGCCCGCGTCATGGCTGATATCGGTCCCGATGGAACGGTGGCCAACGTGTCCTACGGCACGCGCATGGGCCACGACCTGCAATTCTACAAGGACATTCCCATCCAGCCCACCGGCTACGGGCAGGCGCTCGCCATTCTCTGCTTGGCCGAAGGGCTGCACCACGTGGGCATCGAGGAGTGATGAGCATGCGCGTGATCTACGGCGCGTCGCCGACCGACATCGCCGGCTTCGACACCAAACGCCTCAGGGCGGAATTCTTGGTGGAGAGTCTGTTCCGGCCGGGCGAGATCCACTTCGCCTATACCCATATCGATCGGCTGATCGTCGGCGCCGCCATGCCGACGACCGTGCCGCTGACCTTCGGCGATGGCACCGAGGTGGGCACGCCCCTGTTCTTCACCGCCCGCGAGATGGGCATCGCCAACCTCGGCGGGGCAGGCCGCGTGACGGTGGATGGCGCCACCTTTGCGCTCGGCAACCGCGATATCCTCTATGTTGGGCGCGGCGCCCGCGAGGTGACACTGGAAAGCGTCGACGGTGCCAAGCCGGCCCGCTTCTACATGAATTCGGTGCCGGCTGGCCGCGACATCCCGCACCGTCTGATCGCCCAGAGCGAGGCTAAGCCGCTCGACCTTGGCGATGCCGCGCGCTCCAATCAGCGACGCCTCCGGATGTATATCCACCCGGAGGTCGCGCCCTCCTGCCTGCTGTTGATGGGCATCACCGATCTCGCCCCCGGCAGCGTCTGGAACACCATGCCGCCGCACCTTCATGAACGGCGGATGGAGGCCTATTGCTATTTCGACCTCGCCCCCGAGGATCGGGTGATCCACCTGATGGGCCGGCCGGACGAGACGCGCAGCCTGATCGTTGCCGGCGGCGACGTCGTGCTGTCGCCGGCCTGGTCGATCCACATGGGCGCCGGCACCGGTCCCTATGCCTTCGTCTGGGGCATGACCGGCGAAAATCAGGCCTATACCGACGTGACCCCCGTTGCCGTGGCAGATCTCAAATGAACATCGCTGTGTCGTCCTCGCCCGCCCTCGATCACCTTCGCCGCCCGCTGGCATCGGGTGCGCCAATCACCTATTGGCAGCTCGGCGCCATCCAGGAAGCGCGCTACGACGTGCCGGATCAGCCCATGCAGGGCGAGATGGATCCGTTCTTCTTCCTGACCAAGCACAAGAACTTCATTCCACACGAATATCCCTGCCGCACCGCCTTCGGCCTCGAACGGCGCGGCAAGCGCCCGGCGATCACCACCGAGTTCCAGCTCGACCGGTTCTGGCTACCCTTCGGCTCGCCGCGCGTCGATCTCTCCGGCTTCTGGTTCCGCCCGATGGTGATCGGCACCTGGGCGCGCACGGCGATCTGGGCGGAGAGCGCCGGTGAGGCGCGGCTGCGCCTCGGCACCTGCGGCGGCGCCATCCTGTTCGTCAACGGGGAGGAAGTCGGCTTCATGGCCGACTACGTCCGTAATCTCGAGGTCAAGACGGAGTTCTCCGTCTCGCTGAAGGCCGGGCTCAACGACATCGCCATCTGGTTCGACGATCTCGCCGAACGCGACGCCCGCTATTTCTTCGAGCTCGACTATATCGCCGGCCCCAAGGCCGAGCAGGCGCTGCCGCTGCCGGTGAAGGCCGATGCGGCGGCTGAGCTGGAAGCGGCGCTCGACGGCATGCATTTCGAGCGACCCGTCTACAAGAACGAGGAGATCGCTCTGCTCATCCCCACGCCGCTGTCCTTTGCGGCGGACGCCTCGATCGTCATCGAAGGCGACTTCATGTCGCGCGAGGACAAGCCGCGCATAAAGACACGGCTCGAGGCCGGCGCCGGCCGTCTCGCGCTCGCCGGGGCGGAAACGCTGCCGGCGGACTTCCGCCACTTCCACGTCGCCCTCAGCGTCGGCGCCTTCACGGCAACGCGGGTGTTCGGTGTCGAGATCTGCCACACGGTTCGCCAAGGGGCGGCGCCGGCGACGCGTGAGGCGCGCATCGTGGAGGCTCTCGATGAGGTGTCGCTGCATGGCGAGGCGGACACGGTGACCGCGCTGGCGCGCCTCGCCTCGGGCCGGCCTGGCGCCGAGACCGACGCCATGATCCTCTCCTTCCTGCCGACCATCGAGGACTGTCACGACTGTGCCGACTTCGCCCTGGTGCCGCTTCTGTGGAGCCGGATCGTCTACGGCAAGGACATGGCGCCGGAGGTGCGGGCGCGGGTGGACCGGGCCATTCTCGCCTATCGCTACTGGATGGACGAGCCCGGCAACGATGTGCAGTGGTATTTCTCGGAAAATCACGCGCTGCTGTTCCACACCGCTGCCTATCTGGCCGGCGCGCTGCTGCCGGACGATCGCTTCGTGCGTTCCGGGCGTACGGGCCGGGAGCAGAGCGGCGTGGGCCTTGGCCGGGTGCGGGCCTGGCTCGATCATTTCGAGGAATGGGAAATGGCCGAGTTCAATTCGGCACCCTATTTCCCGATCGACCTCAAGGGGCTCACCACGCTCTACGCACTGGCGCCCGACGCCGACGTACGCGGCCGGGCCGGCAAGGCGATTGCCCGTCTCGTTACCGTCATCGCCCGGTCGGCCCATCATGGTGTACTGACCGGAGCTCAGGGGCGCTCCTACGAACACACGCTACGCGCCTCGTCGTCGCTGGAATTGTCGGGCGTCGCCCGGCTTCTCTGGGGCAGGGGCAACTACGGCCGCCGCGTGCATGCGCTGCCGCAACTGGCGCTCTGCCTGCGCGATCATGGCCTTGAGTTGCCGGAGCTCGCCGCCGTCGCCGACTTCACGTGGGAGGGCGCCCAGGAATGGGTGTTCGCCCAGGGCCAGAACCGCATGGCCAAGCTCTACCACTACAAGACGGCCGCCTTCGCCGTTGGCAGTGCTGCCCATTATCGCTGGGGCGAGTGGGGCTACCAGGAAACGGTGCTGCATCTGCGGCTCGGCGCCAATCCCGACGCCCAGATCTGGATCAACCATCCGGGCGAGGTGATTCATTCCGGCTATGGCCGTCCGTCCTACTGGGGCGGCTCGGGCGCGCTGCCGCGCCTCCATCACTATCGCGGCTTGGCCGTGATGATCTTCACCTGCGCCGAGGAACAGCCGGGCTTCACCCATTGCTGGTTCCCGCGTCTGGCCTTCGACCGCACGGAGGTCAAGGGCGATGTGGCGATGGCCGCCTGTGGCGACGGCCTCGTTCTCCTCAAGGGTCACGCGCCCTTCGAGGAGGTGGCGGAAGGGCCGACGGCCGGCAACGAGCTGCGCCTCCCCGGTCGCAAGGCCGTTTGGATCGTGCGGCTCGGCGAGGCGTCGCGTCATGCCTCGCCCGAGGACTTCATCAACACCTTTGCCGGCCTGACGCTCACGGAGGAAGAGGGCGGCACGCTGGTGATCGCCGATCCGGAATATGGCCGCGTGCGCCTGCATGCCGATGGCCGCATCGAAGCGGAGGGCCGCAGTGTCGACCCCGCCGACTGGACCGTGACGGGAGAGGCCACGCATCTGCCGTCGGGACCGCTGGCTCGGCCAAGCTGAAAGCAAGAGGCGGGTCCAATCGGAACCGCCGGTGGACGGCCTGGAGATCCGTCCATCTCAAAGGGGAGGAGAGACCATGAGGAAAGTCATACTTGCCGCGGCGGCCATGGGGCTGCTTACGTCCACCGCCTGGGCCGGCGACGTCCGGATCATGTGGTATTCCGATGGCGTCGAGGGACAGGTGTTTCACGACCTGATTGACCGCTTCATGAAGGCCAATCCGGACGTTCACGTCACCATCGACGACGTGGCCTACGGCACCGTCAAGGATCAGTTGCCGGTGCAGCTCGCCGGCGGCAACGGCCCGGATATCGCCCGCGTCACTGCGCTGAAGGCGCTGTCGCAATATTGGCTCGACATGACACCCTATCTCAAGGACGCTGATTTCTGGGTCAAGAACTATGGCGATCAGGCCGATTGGATGCGGCCGGATGGCTCCAAGGCCATCACCGGCTTCATGACGCAGATCACCCTGACCGGCGGCTTCGCCAACAAGACGCTGTTCGATCAGGCCGGCGTGCCGCTGCCGGACGCCAAGGCGACCTGGAGCGACTGGGTGGCCGCCGCCAAGAAGGTGGCCGACAATCAGAAGGTTCCCTATGCCATCGCGCTCGACCGCTCGGGTCATCGCCTGACCGGACCCGCCCTGTCCTACGGCGGCAACTACATGGACGCCGACGGCAAGCCGATGCCGATCGACGCGGCAACCAAGGCCTTCATCAGCGACTTCGTGAAGTGGAACAATGATGGCGCCGCCTCCAAGGACGTCTACGTCTCGGCGGCCGGCACCACCTATCGCGCGGCCTCCGAGGACTTCATCAACGGCCAGCTGGTCTATTACTATTCCGGCTCCTGGCAGATCCCGAACTTCGCCACCAAGATCGGCAATGCCTTCGACTGGGTGGCGACGGGCAGTCCCTGCGGCCCGGCCACCTGCACCGGCATGCCGGGCGGCGCCGGTCTGGTCGCCGTCAAGGCCACCAAGAACCCCGAGGACGTGGCCAAGGTGATGGACTATCTCGCCTCGACCCCGGTCGCCAAGGAGTTTGCCGAGCGCACGCTGTTCCTGCCGGCCAACAAGGAAGTGATCGCCGGCGGGCTCGACTTCAAGTCCGACGACCCGCAGGTGAAGGCGGCTCTGAAAGCCTTCGTCGCCGCATCGACCACCACGTCGCCGGTCGCCCTCAAGCTGCCGGGCTGGAAGTGGTCGGATACCTACTACGGTGCGCTGGTGACACGCGTCAGCCAGGCGGTGGCCGGCGAGCTTAGCCTCGATGACGCCTTCAAGCGCATCGATTCCGATGTCGCCGCCAAGGTCGCCGAGGCCAAGTAAGATACGAGACCACAGGCCGGCGTGCCGACCTCACGGATGAACCGTGCCGACCTCGGAAACCGGGCCGCACGTTCTCCGGCAGGCGCACGCCGGCTCCCTCGCAGCTTCCGGACGGATATCGCATGAGCAACCGACACCAGGGGAAAGACGCGCTGCCGGCCGGCTGGCTGGGCGGCCTGATGATGGTCCCGGTCAAGGCGGCCATGCAGGTGATCGACATGCCGCTCCGGGCCTGGCAGCGGCTCACCGGCCTCACCGGCATGGCCTCCTTCTTCCTGCTGCCCAACATGGCGGTGTTCGGCATCTTCGTGCTGGTGCCCTTCGTCATCAACTTCGTCTACTCGATGACCGGCGGCTCGGAGATCTTCCTCGATCAGCGCTTCTATGTCGGGGCGGCGCAATATCGCGATCTCCTCGACTGTCGCAGCTATGTCGATCCCAGCACCTGCGTGGAGGACGGTTTCTGGATTGCCACGCGCAATACGGCACTGTTCGTCGTGGTGCAGGTGGCACTGATGATCCTGACGGCGCTGATCACTGCCTTGGTGCTCAATCGGGAAATCGCCGGTCGCAGCTTCTGGCGCGCGGTGTTCTTCTTTCCGGTGCTGCTGTCGCCGGTGGTGGTCGGACTGATCTGGCGCTGGATCCTGCAGCGCCAGGGCTTGCTCAACCTGGTGCTCTACGACCTGTTCGGCTTCGAACCCTACAGCTGGCTGACCGATCGCAACGCCGCCTTTGTCGCAGCCGTAGGCGTCACCATCTGGGCGCGCGTCGGCTTCTTCGCGCTGATCCTGCTGGCCGGCCTGCAAGCCATTCCCAAGGATCTCTATGAAGCCGCCGAGATGGACGGCACGCGGCGGACACGGGTGTTCTTCCGCATCACCCTGCCGCTCCTGATGCCCAATCTCATTGTGGTGCTGGTGCTCGGGCTGATCCGCTCGGTGCAGGTGTTCGACGAGGCCTATGTGCTGACCGGCGGCGGCCCCGGCACCAGCACCATGTATCTCACCCAATACATCTACGAGAAGGGCTTCGCCTCCGACCTGCGCGATCCCGGCCTTGCCGCCGCCGCCTCGATCCTGATGGGCGCCGTGCTGGTGGTGCTGACGCTGGCGCAGATGGCGGCCTCCCGCCGCAAAGAGAAGCAAGGAGAGCGATGATGGGTCATGTTCTCGCCTTCCTGACGCGCCGGCGCGGCGGCGACCGCTGGCACTGGACCGACATCGTCACCTGGGTCTGGCTGATCGGCGGCCTTCTGGTGATGTTCGGACCGGCGGTCTGGCTGGTTCTGTCGTCCTTCAAGACCCCGGCGGCGCTTGCCGATTTCCCACCGACGCTGCTGCCCTATGTGACGGAGGAGGTGAGTGTTGCCGGCTACGACCGCCCGCTGCCGCTCTACGAGGTGAAGCAGGCCGACGGGAAAACCGTCATCCTCGCCGAGGTCAGGCGCATCGGCATCATCGCCCAGATGGTCGATCCCAAGGTGCCGGGAGCCATCGTCAAGGTCAACATCGCCGACCGCAAGCCGGTGGAGAAGGTGTCCTTTGCCACCTCCAACTATACCGAGCCCTTCGTCCATTTCGACTTTCTTCGCTTCCTGTGGAACTCGGTGTTCGTGACGGTGATGGCCACCGCGGTCACCTTGCTCATCAACTCCATGGCGGCCTTTGCGCTCGCCAAATACAAGTTCCGCGGCCAGTCGCTGATCCTGATCGTCATCGTCGGCACGCTGATGGTGCCGCTCGGGGTGATCATGGTGCCACTCTATTCGATGATCTCGGCGCTCGGCCTGTTCAACTCGCTGTGGGGCGTGATCTGGCCGACGGTGGCGACGCCGACCGGCGTGTTCCTGCTGCGCCAGTATATGCTGACCATTCCCGACGAGCTGATCGATGCCGCCCGCATGGACAAGGCGTCGGAATGGCAGATTTACTGGCGCATCGTGCTGCCGCTCGCCGCGCCGGCGCTGGCGGTGCTCGCCATCTTCTCGGTGGTCTGGCGCTGGAACGACTTCCTGTGGCCGCTGATCGTGCTCAACCAATCGCAGCTCTACACGCTGCAGGTCGGCCTCAACGTCTATGCCGGCCAGCTCAACGTGCAATGGCACTACATCCTGGCGATGACGGTGGTCACCATGATCCCGGTGGTGCTGGTCTTCGTCTTCCTGCAGCGGTTCATCACGCGCGGCATCGCCACATCCGGACTGAAATGAGGGAACACGTCACATGAGCCGGATCACGCTCGAAAAAGTCTGCAAGTCATTCGGCGCTTACGGCGTACTGCACGACATCGACCTCGACATCGAGGATGGCGAGTTCGTCGTCTTCGTCGGCCCGTCCGGCTGCGGCAAGTCGACGCTGTTGCGCCAGATCGCCGGGCTCGACCGCCCGACCAGCGGTGACATCCGCATCGACGGCAAGCTGGTCAACAGCGTGCCGGCGGCCGATCGCGGCCTCGCCATGGTGTTTCAGTCCTATGCGCTCTATCCGCATATGAGCGTTCGGCAGAACCTGGCCTTCGGCCTGGAGAACGCCCGCATGCCGCGCGCCGAGATCGACAAGCGGATCGCCGAAGCGGCGCGCATGCTGGAGATCGGCGACTATCTCGGCCGGCGTCCCGGCCAGTTGTCGGGCGGCCAGCGCCAGCGCGTCGCCATCGGCCGGGCCATCGTGCGCAATCCCACCGCCTTCCTGCTCGATGAGCCGCTCAGCAATCTCGACGCCGAACTGCGCATCTCCATGCGCGCCGAGCTGTCGGCCCTGCACGACCGGCTCAAGACCACCATGATCTATGTGACGCACGACCAGATCGAGGCGATGACGCTGGCGAGCCGCATCGTCGTGCTGCGCAAGGGGCGCGTCGAGCAGGTGGGCACCCCGCTCGACCTCTACAATCGGCCGGCCAACCGCTTCGTTGCCGGCTTCATCGGCGCGCCCAGCATGAATTTCGTCAAGGGAACCGTGGTCGAGGTGGGGGAGGTGGCGGCGTCGGTGTCGCTGATGGGGACGACGGTGGCGTTGCCGCGCCCGGCGGCGGGCGCCGTGGCGGGGCAGGCCGTCAGCATCGGGCTGCGGCCGCAGCATATTTCGCTGGCCGGCGACAGTGAGGCTGGCGTGCCGGTAGAGGTGGCGCTGGTCGAAGCCTTGGGCTCTGAAACGGTGATCCATAGCCGCACCGCCACCGGCGAGCGCCTGCAGGCGGTGCTGGCCGGCCAGCACGCTTTGCGGACCGGCGAAAGCGTGCGTCTCTCCTTCGCGCCGGATGATCTGCATCTGTTCGACGAGGCGGGCCTAAGGCTCGCCTGAGGGGCTCAGTCCTCCGGCTCGCCCACGGCGCAACCGGCGTCGGCGAGGCGATCGCGGAGGGTGAGGAGGTGTTCGCGCAGTTCGGCGATCTCGCCCCATTCGGCGCCCATGGCGCAGCCGAGCGCGACCGGCACCTCGGCCGCCTTTTCCGACAGCGCCCGCCCCTCGTCGGTAAGGTGGATGATCACCTGCCGCTCGTCCTGGCGGCCGCGCCGACGCGTGAGGTAGCCGATCGTCTCCAGCCGCTTCAGCAGCGGCGTCAGCGTGCCGGAGTCGAGCTTCAGCCGTTCGCCGATCTCCTTCACCGTCTGCCCGTCAGCCTCCCACAAGACCAGCATGACAAGATACTGCGGGTAGGTGAGGCCGAGCGGCTCCAAGAGAGGCCGGTAGGCGCGATTAAGGGCATGGGTGAAGGAATAGGCGGCAAAGCAGAGCTGGTCGGAGAGCTTGGGGGCGCTGGTCATTTCGGTCCGAGGTTGGAACTTTTTATGGCTTTCGGCGTTGTCCCGCCGAGTTCGGGGGTCACTATACGGTGCAAGTCACGTTTTCTCAGCGGAAAACGCTTGAGTTCACGGAATTGTGAATTGCTCGTAATTAAATTGCGCGCAATTAATGTGGGCATCGGAACACAAACAGGCGAGGAAGCCATGAACGTTCTCTATACTGCCCATGCCCACACGATCGGCGGCCGTACCGGTCATTCGGAGACCAGCGACGGTCGTCTGAAGATCGATCTGTCGACGCCGAAGGAATTGGGTGGCGACAGCGGGCAGGGCACCAACCCGGAGCAGCTGTTCGCCGCCGGCTATTCGGCCTGCTTCATGGGTGCGCTGAAGTTCGTGGCCTCCAAGGAAAAGGTGACCATTCCCGCCGACGCGTCGATCGATGCCAGCATCGGCATCGGCCCGCGTGACGATGGCGCCGGCTTCGGCATCACCGCCAAGCTGGAGATCAAGGTACCGGGTCTCGATCGCGCCGTGGTCGAGGATCTGGTCAAGAAGGCCGACGTGGTCTGCCCCTACAGCCATGCGACGCGTGGCAACATCGAGAAAACCCTGGTCGTGCTCTGAGGCGGGTTGCCCCTCCCCCCGTCCCCGCCTAACGGCCGACCATCGACGCGCCGGGTCCCCCACCCGGCGCGTCGCCATTTTTAGCAATGCCTTCGCCGAGATCGTCATGCGTCCTGACGGACGCAAGGTGAAGATCTCGTTCTTTGTTATCGCATCGGATTTTCCGAAAACCGGATGCCACTTTTCGGTTCGATGCTCCTAACGGACTGTTCAATGCCTTGCATCCGTCAGGTTGCGACCTTGATCGCCTCCTGAGGCCAGCATAGGTTTGCCGTCCATTTTGGGGGAGGAAACGATGGCGGCACGCTTTGCCAGCATTGGCGAATGCATGGTCGAACTGGCGCCGCTGGAGAGCGGCCTCTATCGGCGTGGCTTTGCCGGCGATACGCTCAACACCGCCTGGTATCTCAGGGCGCTTCTCGATCGCCAGCACGCACTGGTCAAATACGTGACCGGCGTCGGTACCGATGCCCTGTCCGACGAGATGATCCGCTTCATTACCGGTGCCGGCATCGACGCCTCGGCCGTCGAACGGATCGCCGATCGCACCGTCGGCCTCTATCTCATCACCCTCAATGGCGCCGAACGCTCGTTCACCTACTGGCGCAACGACTCCGCCGCCAAGCTCTTGGCCTCGGTCGGCGCCCGCCTCGACGCGGCGCTTGCCGATGTCGACGTGGCCTATTTCTCCGGCATCACCCTGGCCATCCTGTCATCAGAGCATCGGCGCACGCTATTCATGTCGCTGGCCAAGGTGCGGGCACGCGGCGGCCAGGTGGTATTCGACCCCAACCTCCGGCCGCGCCTCTGGCCCGACAAGGCGACCATGGCGGCGGCGGTCATCGAGGGCTACCGCGCGGCCACCATTGCGCTGCCGACCTCGCCCGACGATGCCGAACTCTATGGCGATGCCGACGCGGTGGGCACGGCCGATCGCATCTCGGCGCTGGGCGTCGAGGAGATCATCGTCAAGGCCGGTGCCGACCCGACGCTGGTCAGGGCGGGCGGCCTCGATGCCTGGGTGGCGGCCGAGCGCGTCGATCACCCGGTGGATACCACCGGCGCCGGCGACAGCTTCAACGCCGGCTATCTTGTGGCTCGCCTTGCCGGCGGCCGTTCGCCGGCCGAGGCCGTGCGGCATGGCCACCTGGTCGCCTCGCGGGTGATCCAGGCACGCGGGGCGCTGATCGACATGGATCTGGTGGCCGATCTCGCCATGGGTGCTGGCTGACCGATAGGCAGATGCCGCCGAATTAGGCGGTGCCTGCGGCGCGCGGCCGTCGTTCGCACGGGAATGGCTCATTCCACGGCTGGCACGCTTCCTGCTTTTTATGGACCCGAGTGGGCCGAGCACGGCGCACCTTCCAAGGGAACCGGCCCAGCAACGAGGCCAAAACGCACCATCGTCGTCGGCAGTGTCGCCTTTCGAGGCGCCAACTGCCGGCGACGAACTCCCCAAGGCAACGGCGCCGGGGATCGAGGTTCGTTTGGCAGGCCGAGAAAAACCTGATTGTCGATCCCAGTATTCGGGCAACGATAATCCGGTTATGGACGGAGAATGGCACGGCGGTTCTTCTGCCGTGGCTCCGCCAATGAGATAGTCTAGGGCAACGAGGCCCACCAAACCCTCACCAGGAGACCTGAGATGACTGAGCGCGACGCACGCGCCCCGCTCCGCACCTTTCCGGCCCGCATGCAGCCGCTCGCTCGGCTGCCGCTGTTCGTCGATCTGACGGGACGGCGCGTGGTGGTGGCTGGTGGCTCGGAGGCGGTGGCTTGGAAGGCAGAGCTGTTCTCGGCGGCCGGCGGTGACGTGCAGGTGTTCGCCGAGACGCCGGACGTGGAACTTCTCGCCGTGATCGAACGCGGCACGCCACCGGGCAAGCTGACGCTCAACCGGCGCCGCTGGGTCGAGGGCGACCTTGCCGGCAGCGCGCTGGTCGTGCTCGACAGCGAGGAGGGCGAGGAGATTGCCGCTTTCCAGGCGGCCGGCCACGCCGCCGGGGCGCTGGTCAACGTCATCGACAAGCCCGATGCCTGCGACGTGCTGTTCGGCTCCATCGTCAACCGCTCGCCGGTGGTGATCGGCATCTCCACCGACGGCGCCGCCCCGGTGGTCGGGCAGGCGATCCGCCGCCGCATCGAAACCCTGCTGCCGCCGGCCGTCGCCGCCTGGGGCGCGCTGGCCGCCCGCATCCGCGATGCCGTCACCTCCCGCCTGGCGCCCGGTGCGGCACGCCGCAATTTCTGGGAGCGCTTCGCCGAGCGAGCCTTCGGGCCGGCGCCGGAGGAGGGCGACACCGCCCGCCTGATCGCCGAGGCGGAAGGCGCCGCGCATGCCGACGAACAGCCGGGCAAGGTGATCCTGGTAGGTGCCGGTCCCGGCGAGCCGGAACTCCTGACGCTCAAGGCGGTGCGGGCGCTGCAATCGGCCGACGTGGTGCTCTACGACGATCTCGTGTCGCCGGACGTGCTGGAACTCGCCCGTCGTGAGGCACGGCGCGTCATGGTGGGAAAACGCGGCGGCAAGGCCTCCTGCAAGCAGGACGACATTAACGACCTGATGGTCGAGCTGGCGCGGGCCGGCGAGCGCGTGGTGCGGCTCAAGGCCGGCGACCCCATGGTATTCGGCCGGGCCGGCGAGGAAATCGAGCGGCTGATCGCCGAAGGTGTCCCCGTCGAGGTGGTGCCGGGCATTTCGGCCGGCATCGCGCTGGCAGCGGCGCTCGGCGCCTCGCTCACGCATCGCGACGCCGCCCATTCGCTGCGCTTCGTTACCGGCCACGCCAAGAGCGGCGAGCTCGACGAGGGGCTGGATTGGCGCGGCCTTGCCGACCCCGACACGACGCTGGTGGTCTACATGGGCGGCCGCACCGCCGGCCAGCTGGCTGACCGGCTGATCGGCGAGGGGCTTTCGAAGGAGACGCCGGTGGTGTTCGGCTTCGGCGTCGGTCAGCGCGGCCAGCGGCTGGAACGCCACCGCCTTGCCGATCTCAAGGCGCTCGGCTCGGTGCCCACCGACCAGCCGCTGGTGATCGGCATCGGCAAGGTGTTCGCGGCGGGAACGCTGGCGGTTTCTGCGTCGGCCGAGACTGTCAGCGCTTCTTGAACCATTGTTTTTCATGGCCTTGCCGCCGTTCAAGGTGTTAGGAACTCCACCTAAGCTTTATGGACGGACGGCATGGACAAGACGATAGAGACCATTCCCGGCGACATGCCGGGCCTCAGCTATTCCCTGACGGTGCTGCATTTTACCGGCACCGACCCCACCGCGCCCAAGGCCTATCTGCAGGCGGCGCTGCACGGCAACGAGCTGCCGGGCGTCGCGGCGCTGCATGTGCTGATCCCCATGCTCAGGGATGCCGAGGCCGAGGGACGGCTGAAGGGTTCCGTCACCGTCGTCCCCTTCGCCAACCCCATCGGTCTCAACCAGTTCCAGTGGGACGACCATCAGGGCCGCTTCTTCTACGGCAACCGCACCAACTTCAACCGCGCCTTCGCGCTGATCGACCGGCCCGATCCGTCGCTCCTCGCCATACCGGACACTGCCTCCTGCGATCGTCGCCTCAAGGCAACGCTGCAGACGCTGGCGCTCGACGCCGATCTGGTGCTCGATCTCCACTGCGACAACGAGGGACCGAACTATCTCTACATGCCCGCGGAGCTCTGGCCGCACAGCGCCGATCTCGCCGCCGCGCTCGACTGCGGCGCCGTGCTGACCTTCGAGGGTGGCACCGATGCCTCGTTCGACGAGGCAGCTTTCCGGCCGCATCTTGCGTCCGGCAATTTCGAGCGTCGCGTGGTGGCGACGGTGGAGCTGAAGGGCATCCATGATGTCGGGCCGGAGACGGCCCAGAAGGACGGCGAGGGGATCTATCGCTTCCTGGTCGGCCGCGGCGTGATCACTGACGCGGCGGCGACGCCGGTCGGGCCGTTCACCGGCAAGGGCGTGCCGCAGTCCTATGTCGAAATGGTGCGCGCGCCAGTCGGTGGCATGGCCTTCTTCCACGTGAAGCCGGGCGACGTGGTCAGGGCCGGGCAGCTCGTTGCCGAGCTGATCCCGGTGCCGGGCGATGCCTCGGCCGTGGTGCCGGTGCATGCCGTGGCGCCGGGCCTGGTGCTGACCCGCGTGCTCGCCCGTGCCATCCGCATCGGCGACGATCTCGTCAAGATCGTGGGCGACAAGCGCTCGGTGACGGCGAAAGACGGCGGCGCGCTGGAGAGCTAAGGGCGCCTGATATTGGCCCCTCGCGTTCTCGTCCTGAGGTCCTCGCTTTCGCAAGGATGACAGCATTATATATAAGGATGACAATTGGTTAGGTGAGGGGCCTCTTTCATCCTACTGTCATCCGCAACGCTTGCCGCTCATGCGGCATCAAGCTGTAGGACGCCACTCCAGCTATTTCCCCTTTCTATCAAGGTGTCATCCTTGCGAAAGCGAGGACCTCAGGCAGAATGGGGCGCGAGGCCGATATCATGCTCCCTACCAGAGGCGCCCGAAATCAACCGCTCGCTCTACCTCCGGCAGAAAGGGGAGCGAGGTTTTTGTAGTTCTCCCTCACACTGCCTACTGGCCTAACTCGTACAGAGGACGCGGGTGGAAACTATGGGCCGGCCAAGCGGTTATAGCTGCGGATGCGGATTACCCCGGGCCGAAGGGGTACCTCCATTCTGCCACCTTACTCGATTGATTTTGTTCGGCCGCTTGCATTTGCCGGGCTTATCTGGTTAGGCCCGATCTCCAGCCTCAAAGGGGGACACTGCCATGGTCGCTGAGATTATCGATGGCTTTGCCATCGCCGCCGAGCTTCGCCGGGATATCGCTGCCCGCGCCGCCGAGATGAAAGAGACCTATGGCGTGGTTCCCGGTCTGGCGGTGGTTCTGGTCGGCGACGATCCGGCGAGCGCCGTCTATGTGCGCAACAAGCTGAAGGCGACCGCCGAGTGCGGTCTCCGTAGCGTCGAGCATGTTCTGCCGGCCAACACGTCGGAGGCGGATCTGCTCGAGCTCGTCGGCAAACTCAACGCCGATCCGGGCGTGCACGGCATCCTGGTGCAGCTGCCGCTCCCCAAGCAGATCGATGCCGACAAGGTGCTGGGCCTGATCGATCCCGACAAGGACGTCGACGGCTTCCACCCGGTCAACGCCGGGCGCCTGTCCATCGGTCTGCCGGGCTTTGTGCCCTGCACGCCGCGCGGCGCGCAGATGCTGATCGACCGGGTGCTGCCCAACCTCGCCGGCAAGCATGCGGTGGTGATCGGCCGTTCCAACATCGTCGGCAAGCCGATGGCGCAGCTTCTCTTGCAGAAGAATGCCACCGTCACCATCGCCCATTCCAAGACCGCCGACCTGCCGGCGCTCTGCCGTACGGCGGACGTACTGGTGGCCGCCGTTGGCCGGCCGCAGATGGTGAAGGGCGATTGGGTGAAGCCGGGCGCCGTGGTGATCGACGTCGGCATCAACCGCATCGAGGTGGACGGCAAGGGCAAGCTGGTGGGCGATGTCGATTTCGCGTCGGTGGCCGAGGTGGCCGGACACATCACGCCGGTGCCCAAGGGCGTCGGCCCGATGACCATCGCCTGCCTGATGCTGAACACGCTGGATTCTGCGGCGCGGCGGATCGCTGCCAGCAAGTGACCTTCAGCGGCTTTCCAGCCAGTCGATGATGCCCCTGGCCGCGGCGCGGCCGGTGGCCATGCAAGCGGTCAGCAAGTAGCCGCCGGTCGGTGCCTCCCAGTCGAGCATTTCGCCGGCGACGAAGGTGCCCGGCCGTGCCTTCAGCATGAAGCGGGCGTCGATACTGTCGAAGCGGATGCCACCGGCCGAGGAGATCGCTTCCTCGATCGGCCGGATCCGCACAAGCGGGATCGGCAGCGCCTTGAGGCGGGCGGTGAGCCTTGCCGGATCGTGCCGTTCCTCTTCGGTCGAAAATAGCCTGACCAGCGTCGCCTTGACGCCGTCGAGGCCGGCGCCCTTCCTCAGCTGATTGCTGAACGACGCCTTGGCATCCTGTCGGGCGAGGTCGCGGGCGAGCCGCTCGGCGGTGCGGCCGGGTACGAGATCGATGACGAAATTCGCCTTGCCGTCGTGGTCGAGCCGGTCGCGCAAGGAGGCCGAGTGAGCGTAGACCAGACTGCCCTCGATGCCGTGACGGGAGATGACGAACTCGCCCGGCGTGGTGCCGGCGTCGGAGGTTGCCGTCACCGATTTCACCGGCGTGCCGGCGAAGCGCTCGATGAACAGGCCATCCCAGGCGACATCGAAGCCGACGTTGGCGGGGCGGAGATCGGCGACGTCGACGCCAGCAGTCCTGAAGGGTTCAACCCAGGCGGCATCCGAGCCGAGACGGGGCCAGGACGCACCGCCCAGCGCGAACAATATGGCGTCGCCTGCAACTTCAAGTCGTCCGTCCGGTGTTTCGCAGATCAGGTTTTTTCCTGAGAAACCGATCCAGCGGTGGCGCGTTTTTACCGTGATGCCCAGGCTGGCAAGCCGCCTCAGCCAGGCGCGCAACAAGGGCGAGGCCTTCATCGCCTTGGGGAACACCCGGCCGGACGATCCGACGAAGCAGTCGGCGCCGAGGGTGTTGGCCCAGGCGATGAGATCGTCGGGGCGGAAGGCATCGAGCGCGGTGATCAGGGCGTGTTCGGCAGGATGATAGCGGGTGACAAAGCGTTGATAAGGCTCGGAATGGGTCAGATTGAGGCCGCTCTTGCCGGCCAGCAGCAGCTTTCGCGCAACGCTGGGCATGCCGTCGTAGATGGTGACGCGGCAGCCGGCCGTCGCCAGCACTTCCGCCGCCATGAGCCCGGCTGGCCCGCCACCGATGATCGCCACGTCCGTCATGCCTGTCTCCGCTTCACCCGGAGGCGAGCATGTGCGGCGGCGCGAGGGCTGGCGCAAGGAAAATCTGAGAGCGAGTGCCGCTCAGCTGGGCAATTGCCCGATAGACATGCTTTGAAGCGAACGAGACACACTTTGAAAAATGTGACCGTTAAAGTAGAATATTCTATCGGTCATTGCCGGGGGTGCCATGGAAGCTGATGAGGCGAAAGCCGTCTTCATCGAAGGAGCGAGCGCTCTTCTTCGAGACGCGGGGCTTTTGAACAAGGCAATCAGTACCTTGCCGCGCCACCTCATCTTCGGCTTTGCGATGCGGGTCTATGCCCAGCATGTGTTTGACCCCTCGGCGCCGGAGCTGACGCTCACCCGCCTGCAGAAGCTGTCCGGCGATCACGGCGGTATCAGCGCCGGGCGCGTGACGGCGCTGGTGCATCTCCTCCGCAAGCTCGGCCTTATCACCACCCACCCGGCCGAGGATCGCCGCCAGCGCATTCTCAAGCCGACGGAAAAGATGGTGATCGAGGATCATCGCTGGCTGATGTCCCGCTTCGAGCCGCTGGGGCCGCTGGGGCTGTTCCATCTGACCGAGGAGGAGCGCACGACACCAGAGTTCGTGCTGGCGTTCCGCGTCGCCTGGACGACGCGCTCCGATCAGATCGCCGCGTTCATGGAGCAGTATCCGTCGATCGCCTTCTTCTTCATGCGCGACGGCGGCTATTCCATGCTGCTGGAGTTGCTACGCGAGTGGCAGAAAACCGGATCGACCCGCGTCGCTTTCGACGTGATGGCCACCGCGTCGGCCTTTAGTGTGTCGAAAAGCCAGATATGGAACCTCTTGCATGGGGCGCAGGCGTTGGGGCTGATCGAGGCCGAGGCGCCTGCCTGGCGTTCGGTTATCCTCACGGAAAAGCTGCTGGTCGATTTCGACACCTGGTTCAATGCAATCATGATCGGTTTTGCAGCAATGGCAACGCGGGCGCGCATCCTCTGGATGGATTATCGGCAAAAATAAAAGCCGGAACAAACTGTTCCGGCTTTTTATGAAAATATTGCCTAAAGTATAACTGCTCGCTCGGGGCGTCTAGCTTTACGTCATGAAAATCGAACTCATAAATCGTTCTTTTCTGTTTCGCTCGGCCTCTGGCGTTTCCTGAACGGCTTGCTTTTTGTTTTTACTAAATCCATCGCTTAGAAATTGACCATGGCTTAACAATAGCGCAAAACGCCGCCGACCTCAAAGGTGGATTCCCCTGGTGCCTGTTATTTTTTGAATGTTTTTCCTATTAGGGATAATACGTGTAAGCCGTCTCTGCCTGTGAACGGCTGTTCTCCCAGTGGCTTGCTGCGGGCGAACCCACTGTCCGGCATTCACCGGACGCGGTACGGGCGGCGTTTCCTCGCCGCCGCAAATCTGTTAACGCCAAGGCCATGATGGAAGCCGCAAAACCGATCTTCTCCTACAAGAAATATTGGGCCGCCCGCTTCGGCAGGGCGCCGTTCCTGCCGCAGAGCCGCGCCGAGATGGACGCGCTCGGCTGGGACAGCTGCGACGTGATCGTGGTAACCGGTGACGCCTATGTCGATCACCCCTCCTTCGGCATGGCGGTGATCGGCCGGCTTCTGGAGGCCCAGGGCTTCCGCGTCGGCATCATCGCCCAGCCGGACTGGCGTAGCGCCGACGCCTTCAAGGCGCTCGGCAAGCCCAACCTGTTCTGGGGGGTGACCTCCGGCAACATGGATTCGATGGTCAACCGCTACACGTCCGACCGCCGCATCCGCCACAACGACAGCTACACGCCGAACAACGAGGGCGACAAGCGGCCCGACCGCGCCGTCATCGTCTATTCGCAGCGCTGCCGTGAGGCTTTCCGCGACGTGCCGATCGTGCTCGGCGGCATCGAGGCGTCGCTCCGCCGCATCGCCCATTACGACTACTGGTCGGACAAGGTACGGCGGTCGATCCTGGTGGATTCCAAGGCCGACATCCTGCTCTACGGCAATGCCGAGCGGGCGATCGTCGAGGTGGCGCACCGCATCGCCAAGGGAGGCGACCCGCAGACGTTCGACGACGTGCGCGGCGTGGCGCTGATGAAGCACGCCGTGCCCGACGGCTGGACCGAAGCGCATGCCGACGACATCGACAGCGCCGACGAGGGCGCCCGCCAGCTCGGGCCGAACACGGTGCTGCGCCTGCCGGCCTTCGAGCAGGTGGAGGCGGATTCCGAGACCTATGCCCGCGCGTCCCGCGTGCTCCATCGTGAGAGCAATCCCGGCAACGCCCGACCGCTGGTGCAGCGGCATGGTGACCGCGAGCTCTGGGTGACGCCGCCGCCGATCCCGCTGACCTCCGAAGAGATGGACGGCGTCTACGAGTTGCCCTATGCGCGCGGCCCGCACCCCGTTTATGGCGACGCCAAGATTCCCGCCTGGGAGATGATCCGCTTCTCGGTGACCATCATGCGCGGCTGCTTCGGCGGCTGTTCCTTCTGCTCGATCACCGAGCATGAGGGCAGGGTGATCCAGAGCCGGTCGGAAGGTTCGATCCTCAAGGAAATCGAACATATCCGCGACAAGACCGAGGGCTTCACCGGCATCATCTCCGACATCGGCGGCCCCACCGCCAACATGTACCGGATCGGCTGCAAGGACCCGAAGATCGAGAGCGCCTGCCGCAAGCCGTCCTGCGTTTATCCGGATATCTGTCCCAACCTCAACACCAGCCACGAGGCGCTGATCCAGCTCTATCGCAAGGTGCGGGCGGTGCCGGGCGTCAAGAAGGTGATGGTCGCCTCCGGCGTTCGCTACGACCTCGCCGTCAAGAGCCCGACCTATATCAAGGAGCTGGTGCGCCACCACGTCGGTGGCTACCTGAAGATCGCCCCCGAGCATACCGAGGACGGGCCACTCTCCAAGATGATGAAGCCGGGCATCGGCGCCTATGACCGCTTCAAGCAGCTGTTCGACGCGGCCGCCGCCGAGGCCGGCAAGAAATACTTCCTGATCCCCTATTTCATCGCCGCCCATCCAGGCACGTCGGACGAGGACATGATGAACCTCGCCCTGTGGCTGAAGAAGAACGGCTATCGCGCCGATCAGGTGCAGACCTTCCTGCCATCGCCGATGGCGCTGTCGACGGCCATGTACCATTCCGGCGTCAACCCGCTGAAGGCGGTGCGGCGCGGCGGTTCCGAGCGGGTGGAGACGGTGAAGGGCCTCAAGCAGCGCCGCCTGCATAAGGCCTTCCTGCGCTATCACGACGCGGAAAACTGGCCGCTATTGCGCGAGGCGCTGAAGGCGATGGGCCGTGCCGACCTGATCGGCAACGGCAAGCACCACCTGATCCCCAACTTCCAGCCGGCCGGCACCGGCCTGGGTGGCGGCGAAGGCCGTCGCACCGGGTCCAAGAATGGCGCGCAGAAGTTCCTCACCAAGGGGACGTTCGGCTCGCCGAGCGGCGGCGCGGCAAGGAAGCCGAGAGCTAGGTAGATCCGGAGTTCGATATGTGCCGGGTGTTCCATTCTGCCTGAGGTCCTGCGCCTTCGCGCAGGATGACAGATTCATATATATATCATATACATAGGTTGTCATCCTGCGCGAAGGCGCAGGACCTCAGGCAGGAAATGGCGAGCGGCTGACATAGGTCGCCGACCGAACCGGCGCGCTTCGCTGTTGTCTTGCGGTTACGCCGCCCGGGCATCCCTTGAGAAGGACTCGATCAGGCCGCGCATGCGGACGATTTCGGTGTGGATGGTGCCGGCGGTGGTGGTGACGTCGCCGGCCACCGTCCGCGTGTGACCGACGGCCTCCGCCAGATCCATGGTGCCGGCGGCCATGTCGTCGGTCGAGGAGGCGGCCATGGCGGCGCTGCCGGAAATCTCCGCCGTCGCCTCGCCCTGGCCGACCACCGAGTCCGACAAGGCGCCGGCGGCGTTGTCGATATCGGCCATCGAGGCGGCGATGTCGCGGATCAGCTCGACCGCCGAGCGGGTGGCATTGCCGATGCCGTCGATCAGCGCGCGGATGTCGTCGGTGGCGTGCGTCGTCTGGTTGGCGAGGCTCTTCACCTCGCCGGCCACCACGGCGAAGCCGCGGCCCATCTCGCCGGCGCGCGCCGCTTCGATGGTGGCGTTGAGCGCCAGAAGGTTGGTCTGGGCGGCGATCGAGCCGATCAGCTCCACCACTTCGCCGACGCGGGCGGTGGTCTCCGACAGGCCGGCGATGACACCGCTGGCCGTACGGGCGTGCCCGGCGCCGGTGCCGGCCACCTTGACGGCGGCATCGGCCTGATCGCGGGCGATGGTCTGCGAACGGGCAAGCTCGCTGGCGGCGGCGGCCATGGTGCGAACGCTTTCGGCGGCGCTGCCGGCGGCCAACGAGGTGCGCTCGGCAAGCTCGGCGGCATGCGAGGCGGCGCCCGAGAGATCGGCGGTGCCGCGCCCGAGCTGGCCGGCAAGGCCCTCGACGGTGGCGATCACCCCGGCGGCGGCACCGTCGAAGGTGGCGATGGCGGCCTCAAGGGCAGCCCGGCGCTCTTCGCGCTGGGCCTGGTCGCGCTCGGCGGCGCGGCGCAGTACCTCGCGCTCCCGGCCATTTTCCTGAAACACCAAGAGCGCGTCGCCCATGGCGGCGATCTCGTCGCGCCCCTTGCGGACGGGCACGGTGACGTCGAGATTGCCGTGGGCCAGGCTGCGCATGACCTCGGTGAGGGCGCGCAGCGGCTTGGCGATGCGGCGATTGAGCAGCAGCGTCACCACCACGGCGACGCCGACGATGCCGGCGATCACCGCGAGCACCATCAGGCTGACGCGGTCGCGGTCGGATTTGGCGGCGGTGGCCACGCCGTCGGCCGTCTGATGCAGGCCGTCGGCGGCGGTGGCCGACAGACGCGTTGCGTCGGCGCGCGCCGCTTCCAGCGCCTCGGTGGCCCGGCGCAGACCGGTGGCCGCCTTGCGATAGTCGGCAAACGGCGCGGCCACCTCCTTGGCGGCGTCAGGGCCGAGCGCGGTGATGGCGCCGTTCACCTTGTCGAGGGCGGCGTCGATTGCCTTGGTGTGGGCGGCGTCGGGCTTCAGCCTGTAGTCCTCGGTGGCGAGCAGGAGTTCATAGGCGGCGGTTCGGAAATCGCGGACGCTGGCGCCGAAGCTGGCGGCATGATCGCATCGGATCGACAGGCCGGACGCCCTGTTGAAAGCCTTGTCGGCGCCAGCCCGCGCATCGGCATTCACCGCGTCGATGCGCTGGTCGATGGTGGTGAGGCGCGGCGACAGGCGCGACCACTCGCCGGCAAGATCGATGAGCTGGCTGTTGTCGCCCTTGCGGGCGATGGTCTGGTAGAGATCGGCGGCGAGGCCGGAAATGCCGCGTAATGCCTCGGCGAAAGCCGGGTCTTCGTTCTGAACGCGGGTGTCCTCGATCAGGCGGGCGGCGGTGGAGAGCGCATTCTGGCCGGTTGTCAGCTGCGAAAAGTCGCCGGTTCTGAGATAGGCCTCGAAGGCGGCGCGGCTCCGGACCAGCCTGAGTTCGGCGTCGGTCAGGCCGGATACCACGGCGCGCGTGCCGTCCAGCCCGGCATTGACCGTCTCAAGATCGCCTTCCGCCTTGCCGAGATCGTCGACGGCGCGCGCTTCCAGTTTGGCGGCGGTGGCGGCGAGCGCTGCAAAGGCCTTGTCGATGTCGGTGCTGGCGGTGTTGATGTCCCGCCAGCCGCTGGAGAGGCCGTGGACCGCCTCAGCAAGGCCGGAGGTGACGCCGGCGAGCGCCGGCGTGGCGGCTGTGCCCTGATCGACGGCGGCGATGCCGGTGAGAGCCGCGTCGGCATCCTCGGGCTTGCCGGAGGCGTAGAGCGACTGGATGGCGGCGGTGGCGGTGTTGATGTTGGTGAGCGCCGCCGACACCTCGGTCACCGCGTCGATGGCGGCGCCGGTGCGCATCAGGCCGAAGAAGCCGGCACCACCGGCGGCGCCGGCCAAGAGGACCAGCAGGAGCGCGAAGGAGAAGAGTTGCGCGGTGATGCTTTGGCCTGTTCGCATCGTATTGACCTCAGTGCTGTCGATTTTCGCGATGAATAAGCCGGCCTCCGCTTAATGAGGTCTAAATCCCGTGAAGTAATCATATGAATTTTATATGACACGCAAAGAGAATGATTCTGCGTTCTATTGTTGTTGTTGACGGCCAGTGCCGTAGGTTGAACTGCGAACAATTCTTAAAAGCATTGGTCTTCCAGGCGATGGAGAGCGACGAGGGCATCCGTGTCGTCGTTATCCTCGAACAGCTCGGCCATGTAATAGAGGTGGGCGTGCATCAACAGCAGCCGGTCGGCCATCGGCCGCTCCGCCTGTTCGGCCGTCGCGAGGCGCTGGCGGAAACGCTCCCAGAAGGGATTGGCGACGGCGGGATCGTCGATGTAGCGGCGGAGATGGACGAGCACAGCCTCGATGTTGCCCTCGAAGTCGATGCCCTGGAAGGTGACGTAGCGGTTGGTGGCGGGATGGTCGGTGGACGGCATGGTTTGTTTCCGGTCTTCGTGTCGAGTTTCCGTCGTCCTTTGCAATCACCTTGCCAGACCGTGAAGAGCCCCTGGATATCCGGAGTTTTCCTGAAGAAAGAGGCCTTGCCGCCTTGAAAATGCGTGCCGGATCGATGTCGTGTTTCTGCCAATGAGTGCCAACTACATCGATATAGTAGTCTCTCGCTCCCCGATTTAACTGTTTAAGCTCCTGCGGGCAAAGACGACGTCGTGTTTCTACGGAAGATTTTCTGATGCAAAAGGGGCACTAAGACCCCGAAAAGCGGGGGGAGGCGACCGCGCCAACCCGCGGGTGTTCCGCCAAAATGGCGGGCCCGGTTCGACACTGAGAAGGATGGAGCATCAGATGACCGACGTGATCCTCAAGGGCGCCCCCGCCAAGGCGATCCCCACGAGCCAGGCCCTCATCGAAGACCCGTTGCTGAACAAGGGCACGGCCTTCACCCAGGCTGAGCGCGACGCCTTCAAGCTCAACGGTTATTTCGGCGACGCAGTCGAGACGCTCGACACGCAGGTTGCCCGCAGCCTTGAGACCATCCGCGCGCTGCCGACCAATCTCGACCGTTACGTCTACCTGCGCGACCTGCAGGACGCCAACGAGACGCTTTACTTCGCGGTGATCACTCGCAACCTCGATGAACTGCTGCCGATGATCTATACGCCGACCGTCGGCGCCGGCTGCCAGCAGTATCACCACATCATCCGTCGTCCGCGTGGCCTGTTCATCTCCTATCCGAACCGCGCCAAAATGGACGAGATCCTGGCCAACCCGCGCTATGACAACGTCGAGTGCATCGTCGTCACCGACGGCGAGCGCATCCTCGGCCTGGGCGACCAGGGCGTCGGTGGCATGGGCATCCCGGTCGGCAAGCTGGCCATCTACACCGGTTGCGGTGGTATCGCCCCCGACACCGTGCTGCCGATCACGCTCGACACCGGCACCAACAACGCCGAGCGCATCGCCGATCCGCTCTATTTCGGCTGGAAGCATGAGCGCGTCCGGGGCGAGGAATACGACAGCTTCATCGACCAGTTCGTGAAGGCCGTGAAGAAGCGCTGGCCGAACGTTCTCCTGCAGTGGGAAGACTTCCACAAGAACAACGCCAACCGCCTGCTCGACAAGTATCGTGACGAGCTCTGCACGTTCAACGACGATATCCAGGGCACCGCTTCGGTTGCCACCGGCACGCTCCTGGCGGCCATCCAGATCACCGGCAAGCCGCTCAAGGACCAGCGCGTCGCCATCCTCGGCGGTGGCTCGGCCGGCATCGGCATCGCCGACCTGATCCGCATGGCCATGGTTTCGGAAGGCCTTTCCGACGCGGAAGCCCGCAAGCGCTTCTTCATCGTCGGCCGCTACGGCCTGGTCACCGAGAAGACCCCGAACCTCGACACCTTCCAGCTCGGCTTCCGTCAGGACAGCAAGATCATCGACGGCTGGGACGTTGCCGAGGCCGGCAAGGCTTCGCTCTATGAAGTGATCAAGAACGCCAAGCCGACCGTGCTCGTCGGCGTGTCCGGCCAGCCGGGCGTCTTCACGGAAGAAATCATCCGCGAGATCGCCAAGCACACCGAGCGTCCGATCGTCTTCCCGCTGTCGAACCCGACCTCCTGCGTCGAGGCTCAGCCGTCGGACGTCATCAAGTGGACCGAGGGACGCGCCATCATTGGCACGGGCTCGCCGTTCCTGCCCTTCGAGTTCGAAGGCAAGACCTACCACTTCGCCCAGACCAACAACTCCTACATCTTCCCGGGCGTTGGCCTCGGCACGCTGGCCGTTGGCGCCAAGCGCGTGACGGATGCCATGTTCCTGGCCGCTGCCCGCTCGCTCGCCGAGCTGTCGCCGGCCAAGTCCAAGCCGGGCGACAAGCTGCTGCCGACGCTGGACCGCATGCGCGAGGTTTCCTCCTACATCGCCGTCGCCGTCGCCAAGCAGGCGATGGCCGAGGGCCTGGCCCCAAAGATGGACGACGCTGCCATCAAGGCCGCCATCAAGGCCAAGGTGTGGGTGCCCGAGTACAAGTCGCTGGTGTGAACCACGACCGTAGCTGAGTGAATTGAGCCGGGCGGTCGAAAGGCCGCCCGGTTTCGTTTTGGGTGCTTTCTTCAGGCAGTGCCTCCAGCTCGGGACCGTGTCGAAGAGTGCATCGACTGCCCGACCCAGAGTGTGCCATCTGATTTGCCGTATTCGGCTTTGAGCATTTCGGATGGTGATGATGAAGCGTCGTGCTGGCCCCTCGGCGGCGGCTGTGGTTCTGCTGGAATTTCTGTCAGCCCTATCAGGCTGTGCCGGGTTGAATAACGTGCGTGAGCTGGATGTTAGCCAGCATTACCGACCCACTTCGGAGAAGGCCGTACTTCTCTACGGGGGCGAGTTACAAAGCCCGTGGCCGGGCGGCTCGATGGCGAGGCCGGCCACGCTTAATTTTGAAGAATATGATGCGGTCGCCGGTCGTAATAAAGGCAACTGTTGGCGCTTCAACCATACAGAAAGTCTGCTCGATACAACCAAGATCGGCGCTCCGAAATTCTCGGCTTTCATCGTCGATCCAGGTTACTTCGTTCTGAACCGCTTTTCAGCGCCTGACAGAATCGTAACCGATGCGGCGGCGTTCTACGCGGCCCCTGGGACTGTATCCTACGTCGGAACCTACGTGTACAAGGGTGAGAAGGACGGCTTTGAATTACGCAGGGATCTGGGAGAGGGGCAGGCAGCAGCCCGGCAGTTTTCTGGACTTGCCGGGCCTGTGGTGATGGCACCTACGATTCCTGTCCGGGAGAACAATGCTTTTGTTTGCACGCCCTGACAAAGGCGCCGCTGGAATCCTGGCCTTGTTTCGACGTTGAGCATTATTTTGCTGGAGGTCCTGCGCTTGCGCGAGAATAACGCTAGGAGGCAACGTTTACTGTTCGCTATGTATTTGTTTCCTATATATAAATCTGTCTTCCTTGCGAAAGCGAGGACCTCAGGCAGGATGGGGCGAGATGGTTGCTATAGAGCGCCCTCACCCAATCCAACAGAGTGAAGGTAGATGTTGGCTCACCTTGCTTCTATTGGAGCCTGATACAGCCCTGGTCACCTTTTCGTCCTGAGGTCCTCGCTTTCGCAAGGATGACAATCTATATATTTCAATATCTTACCGAACCGCGGCGCTGTGTCGAACTGCCATCCGCAAGGCTACTGGATATAGAGCTCGGTTAGGCTATTCGATCGGCTCGACGGCGTTGTTTCTGAAATCGGGTGGCTTCGGTCGTTCGGCGGCGACAGGGTAGGGCGAAACCACCGGAGCTCGCCGATGTCCGCTTTCATGTCTCCCGAATTTCTCATCACTTCGCTGATCGTCGTCGCCTCGCCCGGCACCGGCGTGCTCTATACCCTCGGCGCCGGTCTTGGCCGTGGCGCCCGCGCGTCGGTGATCGCCGCCTTTGGCTGCACGCTGGGCATTCTGCCGCATCTCGCCGCCGCCGTGCTCGGCCTCTCCGCCATGATGCAGACCAGCGTGCTCGCGTTCGAGATCCTGCGGGTGGCCGGCGTCGCCTATCTTCTCTACATGGCCTGGATGACGCTGAAGGAGACCGGTGCGCTGGCCGTGGCGGCCGATGGCCGCGATGCTTCGGCGCTCGACATCACGGTGCGGGCGATCCTGCTCAACCTGCTCAATCCCAAGCTGACGGTATTCTTCCTCGCCTTCCTGCCGCAGTTCGTCGGGCACGGCGATGCGCATCCGACGCTGCGTTTCGTCGAGCTCGGCGGCGTGTTCATGGCGATGACGTTTGCGGTGTTCGTGGTCTATGGCGTTGCCGCCGCGACGGTGCGCGATCAGGTGCTGTCGCGGCCGTCGGTGCTGGCCATGATGCGTCGCCTGTTCGCCGGCGCCTTTGTGCTGCTGGGCGTCAAGCTGGCTCTGACCGAGCAGAATTAGCGGAAATCCACCGCCATCAGCAGGCAGAGTGCCAGAAGGCAGCCGAGCGAAGCGAAGAAGATGCGCTTGGCCCAGCCGCGATCGTCCATGGCGGCGGGGCCGGTGGCGGCGATGTGCAGCCAGTAGCCGCCGCAGGCGACCGCCGTGCAGAGGTAGGCAAGGCCGGTGAAGCCGGCAAACGGCAGCGCCACCGAGGTGGCGGCAAAGGCGCCGATGGAGACAAGCATGCGCTGCCGGGTGGCGGCGATGCCGTGAAGGAACGGATAGGTCGGCACGCCGGCGGCGGCATAATCCTGGCGGCGGATCACCGCGATGGCGTCGGAATGCGGGATCTGCCAGAGGGCGAACATCAGGAACAGAATGACGGCGGCGCCATCCAGCCGGCCGGTGACGGCGCAATAACCGATCACCGGCGGCGTCGCACCGGCGAGGCTGCCGACCAGCACGCTGACCGGCGAGCGCCGCTTGAACCACAGACTGTAAGGGCCGACGTAGATGACGAGGCCGAAGGCCGCGACGGTTGCCGCGAGCGGACCGGAGACCAGCGCCAGCAGCAGCAAGCCGCTACCGGCCAGAACACCGCCGTAGGTCATGGCCACGGGGACGCCGACCGCGCCGGTCACCATCGGCCGGTGCGCCGTGCGGACCATCCGCGCGTCGATGTCTCGGTCGATGACGTTGTTGACTACGCAGCCGCCCGCCACCACCAGCGCCACGCCGAGCAGCGTGGTGACGAACAGCCTGATATCCACGGCGCCGCGCGCCGCCAGCAGGAAGCCGCCAGCCACGGAGACCAGGTTGCCACCGACGATGCCGGGTTTGACAAGGCTGACATAGGGGTTGCGGCTGAGCGCGGTCACCTCAAAATGCCTCGGGGGTCATGGTCATGCCCGGCATGCCGGGGTTCATTCTCTCGTGGGCGTTGAACATGATCCAGATGCTGCCGCCGACCAGAATGCCCACCACCAGCAGCGCGAACAGTGCGGCGTAGACGTTCCAGCGCTGTTCGAGCGAGCTGTCGATGTGCAGGAAGTCGACGAGGTGGACGAAGATCTGGATGGCGGCGAGCGCCAGGATAACGACGATCGTCGCGTTGCGCGGCAGCACGTGCATCATCACCAGGGCGAAGGCCGCACCGGTCAGGATCACCGACAGGATGAGGCCGCGGACATAGTGATGCAGCGAGGCGCCGGCGCCGGGGAGATGCTCGGTCTTGTGGTCTGCCATCTCAGAGCACTCCGATCAGATAGACTTCGGTAAAGACGACGATCCAGATCACGTCGAGGAAATGCCAGAACAGGCCGAGCAGCCCGAGGCGGCGCTGGACCGTGGCGGTGAGGCCGTCACGGGCCAACTGGATGCCGCTGATGATCATCCAGAAGAGGCCGGTGAAGACGTGCAGGCCGTGGGTGCCGACCAGCGTGAAATAGGCCGACAGGAAGGCGCTGCGGTCGGGACCGGCGCCCTCTCCGATCAGGTGATGGAACTCGTAGACCTCCATCACGATGAATATCGCGCCAATAGCGAAGGTCAGCGCCATCCAGAGAAGCGTCGCCTGCTTGCGGTTGTCCTGGGCGGCGAGCGTCACGAAGCCGAAGGCGACGGAAGAGGCGAGCAGCACGGCCGTTTCGATCAGCACATAGGGCAGGTCGAACAGCTCCTGCCCGGTCGGGCCGCCGGCATAGCTGCGGCCGACCACGGCGAAGACCGCGAACAGCGTGGCGAACAGCACCACGTCGCTCATCAGGTAGAGCCAGAAGCCAAAGACGGTCTTCTCGGTGAGCTCGGCGTCGTCCTCGTGGGCGGCCGGGTGCTGCTTGGCGTGCAGCGAATGGGCCTCGGGCAGATCGAGAAGAGTCATGACTGGCCAGCTCCCGCGAGGCGCCGCATTTCCGTATCCTTCACCTCATCGGCGGGGATGATGTAGGCGATGTCGTCATCGAACAGGCGAACGAGCAGCGCCGCGATCATGGCAATGGCACTCACGCCCACCAACCACCAGATGTGCCAGACGAGGCCGAAGCCAAGGCCGATGCTGAACAGGCCCATCAACAGGCCGGCTGGTGTGTTCTTGGGCATGTGGATGCCTTCATAGGGCGTCGAGCGCACGAACATGCCGCCGCCGTTGGCCTTCATGTTGGCCCAGGCATCGATCTCCGTGACCTGTGGCGTCTCGGCGAAATTGTAGATCGGCGGCGGTGACGAGGTGGCCCATTCGAGCGTACGCCCATCCCACGGGTCGCCCGTCGTGTCGCGCAATTCCTCGTGCTTCCAGATGCTGTAGACGATCTGCAGCACCGTGCAGAGGATGCCCACGGCGATGATCGCCACACCGACGGCGGCCAGGATCAGCCAGGGCTGCCATTCCGGGTTGGGGTAGTGATTGAGCCGGCGCGTCATGCCCATGAAGCCGAGCACGTAGAGCGGCATGAACGCGACGTAGAAGCCGATCAGCCAGCACCAGAAGGAGGCCCGCCCCAGCGGTTCGGACAGGCGGATGCCGGTCGCCTTGGGGAACCAGTAGTTGATGCCGGCGAACATGCCGAACACCACGCCGCCGATGATGGTGTTGTGGAAGTGGGCGATCAGGAACAGGCTGTTATGCAGCACGAAGTCGGCGCCCGGCATGGCCAGGAGAACGCCCGTCATGCCGCCGATGGTGAAGGTGATGATGAAGCCGATGCTCCAGAGCATGGGCACCGAGAAGCGCACCCGTCCCCGGAACATCGTGAACAGCCAGTTGAACATCTTCACGCCGGTCGGCACGGCGATGATCATGGTGGCGATGCCGAAGAAGGCATTGACGTTGGCACCCGCGCCCATGGTGAAGAAGTGATGCAGCCAGACCACGAAGGAGAAGAAGGTGATGGCGACTGTCGCCCAGACCATCGACTTGTAGCCGAAGATCGGCTTGCCGGAGAATGTTGCGACGACTTCAGAAAATACGCCGAAGGCCGGCAGCACCAGGATGTAGACTTCCGGATGACCCCAGGCCCAGAACAGATTGACATACATCATCTGTTCGCCGCCGCCGTCATTGGTGAAGAAGTGGGTGCCGATGTAGCGGTCGAGGCCGAGCAGCGCCAAGGTTACGGTGAGGATGGGGAAGGCGGCGACGATCAGCACGTTGGTGCAGAAGGCGGTCCAGACGAAGATCGGCATGCGCATCATCTTCATGCCGGGCGCCCGCATGCGCAGGATGGTCGCCAGGAAATTGACGCCTGTCAGCAATGTGCCGATGCCGCTGATCTGCAGGCCCCATATGTAATAGTCGACGCCGACATCCGGACTGAAGGACAGCTCCGACAGCGGCGGATAGGCGGCCCAGCCGGTCTTGGCGAATTCGCCGAACACCAGCGAGGCGTTGATCAGCATGGCGCCGGAAAAGGTCAGCCAGAAGCTCAGTGAGTTGAGGAAGGGGAAGGCGACGTCGCGGGCGCCGATCTGCAGGGGCACGGCGATGTTCATCAGCCCGACCACCAGCGGCATGGCCACGAAGAAGATCATGATGACGCCGTGGGCGGAGAACACCTGATCATAGTGGTGCGGCGGCAGATAGCCGGGATTGGGGTCGAGGCTCATCGACTGCTGGATGCGCATCATGACGGCGTCGGTGAAGCCGCGCAGCAGCATGACGAGGCCGAGCAGCACGTACATGATGCCGATCTTCTTGTGATCGACGGATGTGAGATATTCCGACCAGAGCCACGTCCAACGCCCGTAATAGGTAATGGCCGCCGCAACCGCCAGGACCAGCAGCGCACCGCCGCCGACCGCGCCCATGATGATGGGCTCCTGGTAGGGGATCTGATCGAGGGTAAGCTTTCCAAGCAGTAGGTTCACGTCACGCTCTCCACAGATGCCGTCATTTGGCGGCGGACGCATTCATCGGGCTGCCGGTGTGTTCCGGCGGCGGTGTGTGGCGGTACTTGTCGATGAGGCTTTGCAGCAGGCCGGCATTGCCCGGTGCGTAATAGACGACAGGGCTGTTCTCCTGCTTCTTGGCAAGCTCGCCATAGGCCGCTTCATCGAGCGGGTGGCCGCTGGCCGCGACCTTGCGCGTCCAGGCCTCGAAATCGGCATCCGATGTGGCGAGCGCGTTGAAGCGCATGCCCGAGAAGCCGGCGCCGCTGTAGTTGGCCGACAGGCCGCCGAAGGTGCCCGGCTTGTTGGCGACCAGGCTGAGCTCGGTGCGCATGCCGGCCATGGCGTAGATCTGGCCGGCGAGGCCGGGAATGAAGAAGGAATTCATCACCGTGTCGGAGGTGATCTTGAAATGCACGGGCGTATCGACGGGGAAGGCTACCTCGTTGACGCTGGCAATGTTCTGTTCGGGGTAGACGAACAGCCACTTCCAATCGAGCGCCACCACGTCGATTTCCAGCGTCTTCTTGCCGTTCTCTTCGATCGGCCGGTAGGGATCGAGGGCGTGGGTGGTGGTCCAGGCGAGCCAGCCGAGCGTGATGACGATCAGGAGCGGCACCGTCCACACCACCACTTCGATGGCGTTGGAGTGCGCCCAGTTCGGCATGGCATTGGCGCGGGTGTTGGAGGCGCGGTACCAGAAGGCGAACACCAGCGTCAGGATGATCACCGGCACGACGACCAGCAGCATCAGCCCGGTCGAAATGAGGATCAGCTGCTTCTCCTTGGCGGCGATCGGTCCGCTCGGGTCCAGCACGGCGTAACGGCATCCTGCCGAGAGAAGGGTGAAACCTAGAAGAAGCGACGCCGAACGCAGGCGGGCAAGGCGGGATTTGCTGGGCGTCAAGCCTCGAAAAAAGGACACAGCACCAACTCCGGAACAACACTTCAAAATAAGACGTGCAACATTCGGCGGTGCGCGGTAACCCGCGACCGAACGAGGCCCCTCCGTATTAACACGGAAAGATGCAACTGGTTCCGCAGGTTGAAGGCATACCCATCATTTATTTTTGAACGGGCGGCGGTTCCACATCCACTTTGGTCGTCGGGGTCGTGTTGGCCGACGAGCTGGTTGTCGTACGCCGGATGACGCGCTCCAGCGTCAGGCCCTGGACGATCGAGGAGAACAGGATCACCGCGTAGGTCGCGGCCAGGATCAGCTCGCGTTCGGCACCATAGGGAATCGACAGGGCTAGCGCCGCCGAAATGGCGCCGCGCACGGCAGCCCAGGTAAGGATGACGCCGGCTCCCCGATCGAAGCGCAGCCAACTGCCCAGCGTGGCGAGCGTGGCGGCAACCGTGGCGGCGCGGGCGATCAGCACCACCGGCACGGCGATCAGACCGAAGAGGAAGGGCGCCGTCTGCAAATGCAGCACCAGCACCTCGAGCCCCAGCAACACGAACAGCAGGGCATTGAGCAGGTCGTCTATCAGGCGCCAGAAACCGTAGAAGTAGGCGCGCGAGCGCTGGCTCATGACGCGCGGCGCGCCGAGATTGCCGACCAGCACGCCGGAGGCGACGACGGTGATCGGCCCGCTGACGCCCAGCGTGTCGGCCAGAGCGTAACCGCCCATGGCCAGCGCCAGCGAGATGAGCACCTCCACCGAGTAATCGTCGATCTGGCGGAAGGCCCGCACGGCGATGGTTGCCGTGATGACGCCGAGCAGCAGGGCGCCGGCGATCTCGATCAGCATGTGCAATCCGGCCGTGGCGATGCTCGCGTCACCGTCGCCGGTGGCCATCGACAGGGCGAGCGCGAACAGCACCACGCCGACGCCGTCATTGAAAAGCGACTCCCCGGTGACATCGATGCGCAGCCGATCCGGCAGCGACAGGTGTTCGAGCGCCGCCGACACGGCGATCGGGTCGGTCGGGGCGATCAGCGCGCCGAACACCAGGCACCAGGCGAAGGAAATCGGCAGGCCAGTCAGTTGGGCGATGGCCCACAGCATGGTGGCCACCAGCACGGCCGACAGCACAACGCCAATGGTAGCCAGCAACGCGATGGCCAGGCTGCGCTGCTTGAGCTCCTCCCAATCGACGGTGATGGCGGCGGCAAACAGCAGGAAGGCCAGCACGCCTTGCAGCAGCGTCTCGCCGAAATCGATCTGCCGCAGCATCGCCTCGACGGCGGCGACCGGCCACAGCGATGGCACTGCCCACTCCACCAGCACCAGCATGACCGCCGCGCCAAGTCCCATCAGCAGCAGGGCGATATGCTCGGGCAGGCCGATGAATCGCCGGTTCAGCCAACCGAAGGCGGCGGTGGTGACGACCAGCAGTGCGAACACCTGAAATAGGGACAGGGCGGCCTCCGTTGCGCTCGTCGGCGAAAAAAGGGCCGGGCTGATGCCCGGCCCTTCGTGGGTCATGGTCGGTCAAGGCAACGCATAGGCAATCAGTTCGTCGCTGATCGGCGTTTCCATGAAGTGATGGCCGCCGGCCATGATCGCCACATATTGCTTGCCGTTCACCTCGTAGGTCATCGGCGTTGCCTGACCGCCGCCGGGCAGCGTGTCGGTCCACAGCGTCTTGCCGGTCTTGAGGTCGATCGCCCGCATCAGGTTGTCGGTGGCAGCGGCGATGAACACCACGCCGCCGGCCGTCACCACCGATCCGCCATTGTTGGGCGTGCCGATGTCGACCGGTAACATGGAGGGAATGCCGAACGGGCCGTTGGTGCGGGCCTGGCCGAGAGGACGATCCCAGAGGGTCTTGCCGCTCTTGAGATCGATGGCGCGGATGCCGCCATAGGGCGGCTCCTTGCACAGGAGACCGGTGACCGGCAGGCGCCAGCCGGCGTTGACGTTGATGGCGAAGGGCGTTCCGGCCTGCGGGTCGCCGGCGCCTTCCGCGCCGCCAAGCTTGCCACGCTCCTGGCCGCGCGGCGCCCAGCCCAGGCGATCGGCCTCATCGCGCGGCACCAGCTGCACGTAGTTGGGCATGTCGTTGTAGTTGGCGACGATGATGCCGCGGCCCGGATCGACGGCAATGCCGCCCCAGTCGGAGCCGCCGTTATAGCCGGGGTACTCGATGCTGTGCGTCGCCGAGGTGGGCGGCGTGTAGAAGCCGCCGTAGCTCGCGGTGCGGAACTCGATGCGGCAGACCATCTGGTCGATCGGCGACATGCCCCACATGTCCTTCTCGGCGAGGTCGGCCTTACGCAGCGTGTGATAGAGCGAGTGCGGCTGGGTGGGCGATCGCTGCTCGGGCTCGACGCCGCCGGTCGGGGCCGGACGTTCCTCCACCTGCGTCAGCGGTTTGCCGGTGCGGCGATCGAGAATGTAGAGGTCGCCCTGCTTGGACGGCAGGATCAGGGCCGGCACGGTGCCGCCCTCGGCAGGGAAGTCGATCAGCGTCGCCTGCGAGCCGAGGTCGTAGTCCCAGACGTCCTTGTGCACGGTCTGGAAGTGCCAGGCGGGCTTGCCGGTGTTGACGTCGAGCGCCACCAGCGAGCTGGCGAACTGGTTTTCCACGTCGCTGCGCTGGCCGCTGAAGTAATCGACGGCCGAGTTGCCAAGCGGGATGTAGACGAGGCCGAGCTTTTCATCGCCGCTCGCCGTGGTCCACATGTTGGGAGTGCCGCGCGCGTAGGTGCCGCCGGCGGGCGGCACGCCGGTCATCTCCGGCTGCTTCATGTCCCAGGCCCAGCGCAGCACGCCGGTGACGGCGTCGTAAGCCTGGATGACGCCGGAAGGCGCATCGCGCTTCTGGCCGTCGAGCACCTGATGGCCCGTGACGATGATGCCGCGAACGATGGTGGGCGCCGCGGTGATCGACAGCATGCCCGGTGCCACCTCGCCCATGCCGGCCTTGGTATCGACCGAGCCGTTGTCGCCGAAACCGGAGCAGGGAATGCCGGTGTTGGCGTCGACGGCGATCAGGCGGGCGTCGAGCGTACCCTCGTAGATGCGGCTGGCGCAGGCCTCGGTGGGCGCAACGCCGGGCAGGCTGTAGTAGGACACGCCGCGGCAGGCGGCGGTGTAGGGGATCCACTTGTCGTCGACCTTCGGATCATAGCGCCAGCGTTCCTTGCCGGTGGCCGGATCGAGCGAGATGAGGATGTTCTTGGGCGTGCAGATGTAGAGCGCGTTGCCCACCTTGAGCGGCGTCGTCTCGGCGCCATACTTGCCCTTGGCAAAGTCCGACTGGGGCAGGTCGCCGGTATGGATATCCCAGACACGCTGGAGCTTGCCGACATTGTCGGGCGTGATCTGGGACAGCGGCGAGTAGCGGCGGGCGCTGTAGCTGCCGCCATAGGCCGGCCAGTCGGTGCCGGCCTGCCAGAGCGAGGGATCGGCCATGGCGTTGGCCGCACCGGCCGGCGGCAGATCGCCGGTATATTCGGTGATGTGCGCCTTCGGCAGGGTAAGGCCGATGATGACGGCGGCGACGACGATCACCACGTCGGCGAGGAATGCGGTGCGCCAGCCGAAACGCCGTGGCAACAGGGCCGGCACGGCCGTGACGATGAAGAGAAGCATCACCGTCGGCGCGACGACGCGCGGCACCAACGCCCAGCCGTCGAGGCCGGATTCCCAGACCGCCCAGACCAGCGTGGCGGCGTAGACGAGCACATAGAACCAGAGCGCTATGCCGCTGCCGCGCCAAAGCAGCCAGGCGGTGGCCAGAAGGCCGAGACCGGCGAGCGCGTAATAGGGCGAGCCGCCGAGGTAAACGAGGTAGGCGCCCCCCAAAAACAGGACGAGGCCGATAAGGCCGATGATCAGCGCGAGAAGAAGAACCAGCCAGGACGGCCGGCGTGTCGAATAAAGGATGGCCATGCTTTCGCCTCCGGACGGACGGCGTTCCAGACTTGCCCCGACGTAGAGCGGGACGGCGCAAGACGGGATGACTGACGAATTCACCCGACGATCTTCGGGTGTCCTCGCCGCTGGATCCTGTCGACGTGGCGAGAACGTTTCGTTAACCATACGGTTCCGTAAAATGACGCAGGGCGCTGCAGATTTAATCTTCGCCCCCTTGCGCCCGAGGGCGAGCGGCGATGTCACAGCCAAGACTAAAACGCCTAACGCGGCTTCACCCTCTTGACGAAGCCGGCCTGAATCGAATCAATTGGCGCGTCGCCTTGGGCTTGCCCGGGGGAGAGGCGGCGTTTCTCTTGAGGGGCCGTTCGCCATGTCCACCGCCATTCTGACGTCCGACAGCATCGGGCGCGCCGAGCAATTTTCGACCCGTGTCGCCTTCTTCATCGCCGGCTTCGGCGGCGCGGTCTGGGCGGGGCTGGTGCCATTTGCCAAGATACGCGCCGGTCTTGAGGCGGGCGGCCTCGGCCTGTTGCTGCTGTCCTTTGGCATCGGTTCGATCATCGCCATGCCGCTCGCCGGGGCGCTAGCCGGCAAATACGGCTGCCGCCGGGTGCTGATCGTCACGTCGCTGATGGTCTGCGTCGCGCTGCCGGCGCTGGCCACCATGTCGAATGCCGTGCTGCTCGCTGCCTCGCTGTTCATTCTTGGCGCCGGCGTCGGCTCGGTCGACTGCGTCATCAACATTCAGGCGGTGATCGTCGAGCGGGCGGCGGGGCGGGCGCTGATGAGCGGTTTTCACGGCCTGTTCAGCGTCGGCGGCATTGCCGGTGCCGCCGGTTGCGCCGGCCTGCTCAGCCTGGGCGCCACGCCGGTCACGGTGTCGCTGGTCGCCGTCGTGTTCACCGTCGCGCTGCTCGCCTGGGCGACGCCGCATTTCCTCACCTATGGCGGCGACACCTCCGGCCCGGCCTTCGCGCTGCCGCATGGCGTGGTGCTGTTCATCGGCATTCTCTGCTTCATCGTCTTCCTGACCGAGGGCGCCATCCTCGATTGGAGCGCGGTGTTCCTCACCTTCACGCGCGGCGCCGATCCGGCGCATGCCGGCTTCGGCTATGCCGCCTTTGCCACCACCATGACCATCGGCCGCCTCAGCGGCGACGCCATCGTCCGCCGGGTGAGCCGCACGACGATCATTCTGGTGGGGGCGCTTCTCGCGGCGTCAGGCCTGCTGGTGGCGACGCTGGTGCCGTCGGTGCTGGCGGCGATGATCGGCTTTGCGCTGGTCGGCGCCGGCTGTTCCAACATCGTGCCGGTGCTCTACAGTGCCATCGGCAAGCAGACGCTGATGCCCGAGAGCGTCGCCGTGCCGGCGGTGACGACGCTCGGCTATGCCGGTATCCTCTTGGGGCCTGCGGCCATCGGCTTCGTCGCCCATGTCGCCTCGCTGCCGGCCGCCTTCCTGATCATCTCGGTGTTCCTGATCGGCGTGGCGGCAAGCGGACGCTTCCTCAAAGCATAAACAAGGGTTTGCAGAGGCCGGCCGCGATCTTTATCTTGCCGCCATGATCTATGTGACGGACCGCCTCTATATCGATGAGAAGGACCTTTCCTTCTCCTATGTCCTGGCGTCGGGGCCGGGCGGGCAGAACGTCAACAAGGTGGCGACGGCGGTGGCGCTGCGCTACGACCTCTATAATGCGGCCGGCATTCCCTGGGAGACCAAGGTGCGCGCCTCGCGCATCGCCGGTCCGTCGCGACTGACGCAGGCCGGCGAAATCATCATCCAGGCGCAGCGTTTCCGCTCGCAGGAGCGCAACCGGGAAGATGCCGTCGAGCGGCTGAAAGCCATCCTCGCCGAGGCGGCCATTCCGCCCAAGCCGCGCGTTGCCACCAAGCCGACGCGGGCGAGCAAGGTGCGCCGCGTCGACGCCAAGACCAAGCGCGGCGCCATCAAGCGCGACCGGCAGCGGCCGGCTGGCGAGGAGTGAGCCATGGCGCTGCTGTCGGGAGGCTGTCCGTGCGAACTGGAAACTGCACTCGCTCCATTCAAACAGATGGCGATGTTTGAAGATGTCACGCTCGATTGCCCGGAGAGTCCTAGCTTGGACGGAGACACGCCACTTCATGTCGCGGCTATGATTGGGAGAACTGACCTCTTGAGACAGTTGCTCCCTTTCGTTACGAATATCAATGTTCCCGGGGACTTAGGAAATACACCGCTTTTCTGCGCTGCGTTATGGCAACACATAGATATTGCTTTAGCTTTGTTGGAGAATGGCGCCGACATTCGGCGGGCAAATGAGTACGGCGATACACCGCTCGATGTTATGCGTAGATTTTCCATTTTCGACAGCGTAGTTCAGCGCTACAGCTCGGAGAGACTTTGACCATAAATCTGGAGCCCTTGCAGCGCCCCTGGTTTCTGAGCGCTTTATCCGGCACGACTGCGATTTAGCTGGAAAGTAGCGCTGAAACGAGCATCCGCGCTTTATGAGCTGGAAGGGCATTTCCGCCATTATGCTTTCGTGAATTCGCGCCTTCAGTGACGATCCTCTGGGCGTGCTTGTTGTTGGTCTCCGAATACTGTGCTGAGGTCGGCCGGTATGCCTGCGATGGCGACCGTCCGCAGTGGCTCTGCCTTGCCGACGGTCTGCCTCGCTTTGCCACTGACCCCGATTACGACAGCTGATCTTCCGGAGCGGGCAGGGCGCCGGCATCCTCGTCGATGTCGGCGGACTCCAGCAGGCCGGGATCGAGCCGCTTGGTTGTCTTGAGGCCGAGGGCGCGCAGCATTTCAGCCTGGCGGATGACGTTGCCGCGCCCAGTGGCGAATTTGCCGTAGGCGCGTTCATAGGCGTTCTGGGCATCTTTCAGGCCCTTGCCGACCTTTTCCAGGTCTTCGACGAAGCCGACGAACTTGTCGTAGAGCTCGGCGCCACGTCTGGCGATGTCCTGGGCGTTCTTGGTCTGCTGCTCCTTCTGCCAGAGCTGGGCGACGATGCGCACGACGAACAGCAGCGACGACGGGCTGACCAGCAGGATGTTCTTTTCCCAGGCCTGATGCCACAGTTCGGCATCGCGGGTGATGGCGACCAGGAAGGCCGGCTCGATCGGCACGAACAGGATGACGAAGTCGAGCGCGGCGAGGCCGTGGATCTCCTGGTAGTTCTTGGCCGAGAGATCCTTGATGTGACCGCGGATGCTGTCGAGGTGGCGGCGCAACGCCGCCTCGCGGGCGCCATCCTCCTCGGCGGTGGAGAACAGCTCGTAGGCGTTGAGCGATACCTTGCTGTCGATCACCATGAAGCGCTGGCCCGGCAGGTTCAGCACCACGTCGGGCTGGATGCGGCTGCCGTCGTCGCGGGAATGGCTCTCCTGCGGCGTGAAGTGCACGCCCTTGACGAGGCCGGCTGCTTCCAGCACCCGCTCGAGGATCATCTCGCCCCAGTTGCCCTGGCTCTTGTTCTGGCCACGCAATGCGGAGGTGAGATTGTGGGCATCGCGCGAAAGCTGCTGGTTGAGGCTGAACAGCTGGCGAACCTGCTCGCCGAGCGCCGAGCGCTCCTTGGCCTCGTTGATATAGACTTCCTCGACTTTGCCCTTGAAGTCGGCGAGCTGCACCTTGAGCGGGTCGATCAAGGTGCCGAGCGAGGCGCGGTTGGCCTCGGAGAAGGACTTGGACTTTTCTTCGAGGATATCGGCGGCAAGCGCCTTGAACTGGTCGGAAAGCTGCGTCCGCGCGTCCTGCAGCAGGGCGAGCTTTTCTTCGGCCGACTTGCGCTCCGCCTCACTGCGCGAGCGCACCTCGGCGAGCGCCTTGCTCGCCTCGCCGAGCAGCCGCTGGGCTTCCTCGCGCTGCTCGCGGGCATGCAGAAGATCGGCCTTCAGCGTTTCCGCCTCTTCCGTCTTGGCCCTGAGGTCGGCGTTGGCGGCGCTGAGCTTGGACTGAACGGCGCCAAGCGCCTCGCGCAGGTCGGCTTCGTCTTCCTCGTTCTTGCTCTTGGTGTCGGCAAGCGCCGCGCGGGCCGCCTCCAGTTCCTGCTTCAGCCGCCGCGTTTCGTTGTCGCGCTCATCAAGCATGGCGCGCGTGCGCGCGAAGTCGGCGGCGAGGCTGGCGTGCTTCTCCTTCATTGCGGAGAGCTGGTTGTCGGCATCGGTGAGGCGAAGGGCGCGCTCTTCAAGGCGGGCGAATTCCAGCCGTCCAGCCGCTTCGCTCGCTGCAATCCGGCTGCGAGCGGCGGCACTCTTCAGGGCAAACACCACGAGGCCCGCCACCAGGATCGCGGCGACAACGATGATCGGCATCGCGTCCGCAAGGGTGGTGGTCTTGAACAAATCCGGCACGGCGACTCCTTGTCGTTTCCGTTTTGTTTACCATATCTGCATCGTGCCGCAGAGGAAACCTCACGCTATCAGCCGAGGCTTTCCCGAGGCTCGCCGGAAAAGTCCGGAAATGCCGGGATCGGCAGAACCGACAAGTGGCGCCTGTGGACAGAGATGGTTCACATAAGCCCGGAAATCCGGGCTTTTACGAGCCGCCGGCTTGTGTGACGGTTTTTTGAAGAAAAGCCGTTGACAGGCCGAAGAGGGGCTCCTATAACCCGCTCCAACGACGGCGGCGCTGCGGCGACGTGGTGCCGGCGGAATGGTCGTCGCTTCTAGCGATGATCCGGAAGGGAGATGAAACGCCTGAAACGGTGGGTTCATCAGTGATCTTCCAGAACGGACGTTAAGAACATGTCCGGGCGTTTGGGTCGGTCGAGGTCGTCACGTTGACGGGTTTGGCAGATCAAGGTCCGGTGCGCTCTTAAGGTTGGTTTTCCCGGTTTCGGGTAATTGAGGGGCTTAGTTCCTCTCTGTTCTTTGACAAGTGAATAGGAAGAAAGAGAAACGTGGCCGGCGCTTAGGGCTCGTCGGCACTGACTGTCCTTTCGGGGTAGGTTGGTGCCAAGAAGAGCTAAAGAACCGGGTTTACGTTTCTTGATAAAAGGACCGTTTTGGCTTTGTCCGAGAGGATGGAGTTAGAATGGACCTCGTCAAGTGAACTTGTGAATTCGGGAAAGAACTCTTGAACATGAGAGTTTGATCCTGGCTCAGAACGAACGCTGGCGGCAGGCTTAACACATGCAAGTCGAACGCTCGTAGCAATACGGGAGTGGCAGACGGGTGAGTAACGCGTGGGAACATACCCTTTGGTTCGGAATAACTGAGAGAAATTTCAGCTAATACCGGATGTGCCCTTCGGGGGAAAGATTTATCGCCAAAGGATTGGCCCGCGTCTGATTAGCTAGTTGGTGAGGTAACGGCTCACCAAGGCGACGATCAGTAGCTGGTCTGAGAGGATGATCAGCCACACTGGGACTGAGACACGGCC
>NZ_AUHB01000012.1 GCF_000422965.1 Pleomorphomonas oryzae DSM 16300 | reverse complement strand
GGTGTAGGTGAGGTTCTCAACGTTGGTGTAGCCAGCGATGGAGAAGCTGGTCAGCGTGGTCTGCACCTCGTCGGTGCCGCCGTTGGCAAACTCGGTGACAATGGCTCCCTGGTTGCCGACGACGTAGATGTCGTCACCGTTGCCACCCTGAAGGGTATTGCCGGAGACGGAGGTGGAGAGGACGTCGTTGTAGGCCGAGCCGACGACCCGCTCGATGGTGTATAGGCTATCGCCCTGAGCGTCTCCGCCGGCGCCGACAGTCACGCCGGTGCTGAGGGTGACGTTCACCGCCGCGCTGGACGTCGAGTAGTTGACGGTGTCGGTCCCACCGGAACCGATGAAGAAGTCGACGCCAGCCGAGGCGACGAAGGTGTCGTTGTAGTTCGAGCCGAGGAACTCCTCGATGCCGTCATAGGTGTCGCCGGCCGCGTCACCGGCGTTGTTGGCACCGTTCTTGAGGTCGATGATGACGCCGACGGCCGCATCGCTATAACTAACGATGTCTACGTCAGCGCCGCCGCCGCCGATCAGATGGTCGGCGCCGGCGCCGCCGCGCAGCGTATCGCTGCCGGCCCCGCCAATGAGGGTGTCGTTGCCCGCTCCACCGGTCAGATCGTCATTGCCGGCTCCGCCGGTGATGATGTTGTCACCGGCGTTGCCGGTGCCGATGAAATTGTTTGTGCCGGTGCCGGTGTAGGTGAGGTTCTCAACGTTGGTGTAGCCAGCGATGGAGAGACCTGTGAGAGCGGTCTGGACCTCATCGATGCCACCGTTGGTTCCCTCCGTGACAACTACGCCGGAATTGCCAACGATATAGATATCGTCGCCAGCGCCGCCCCAAAGGGTCTGACCGCTCGTGCTGGAGCTCAGCGTGTCGTTGAACTTGGAGCCGATAACTCTTTCGATGGAGCTGAGAAAGTCTCCCTGGGCATCGCCTCCACTGACCGCGCCGGTGGTGAGGTTCACGTTGACCGCCGCTTCTGACAGCGAATAGTCGACGGTATCGGTGCCGCTAGCACCATAGAAGCTTTCGCCTCCGGCAGTTCCGGCAAATGTGTCGTTGTAGTTCGACCCGAGGAAGCGCTCGATGCTGTCGTAGGTATCGCCCGCCGCTTCGCCGGTGTTGACACCGGTTCTCAGGTTGATGCTGACGCCGGTGGTGGCATTCTCGTAGCTCGCCGTGTCGTTGCCACCGCCGCCGTGCAGTTGATCGGCGCCACCTCCGCCATTGAGGGTGTCGTCGCCGGCACCGCCAGTGATGATGTTGTCGCCGGTGTTGCCGATGCCGATGAAGCTGCCGGTGCCGGTGAACGTGAGCTTTTCGACATTGTCATAAGATGCGATGCTGAAGCCCGAGGCAGATTGAACCTCGTCGATGCCACCGTTAGCAAACTCGGTGACCACAACGCGGTAATCGCCGACGATGTAAACATCATCACCGGTACCGCCCATAAGGGTCTGACCGCTCGTGCTGGAGCTCAGGGTATCGTTGAACTTGGAGCCGATAACTCTTTCGATCGAGGTGAGTGAGTCTCCCTGGGCATCGCCTCCGCTGACCGCGCCAGTGGTGAGGTTCACGTTGACCGCCGCTTCTGACAGCGAATAGTCGACGGTATCTATCCCACCGTAACCATTGAAGCTTTCGCCTCCGGCAGTTCCGGCAAATGTGTCGTTGTAGTTCGACCCGAGGAAGCGCTCGATGCTGTCGTAGGTATCGCCCGCCGCTTCGCCGGTGTTGACACCGGTTCTCAGGTTGATGCTGACGCCGGTGGTCGCATTCTCGTAGCTCGCCGTGTCGTTGCCACCGCCGCCGTGCAATTGATCGGCGCCACCTCCGCCATTGAGGGTATCGTCGCCGGCACCGCCAGTGATGATGTTGTCGCCGCTGTTGCCGATACCGATGAAGCTGCCGGAGCCGGTGAACGTGAGCTTTTCGACGTTGGCGTAGGATGCGATGCTAAAGCCGGAGGCAGACCGAACCTCGTCGATGCCGCCACCGACGTCTTCGGTGACCACAACGCGGTAGTCGCCGACGATGTAAACATCGTCACCGGCACCGCCTATGAGGGTCTGACCGCTCGTGTTGGAGGTCAGGGTATCATTGAATCTGGAACCGACGACCGTCTCGATTGAGATCAATTGATCGCCCTCGGCATCGCCGCCAGTGCCTTTGCCGGTCGTGAGGTCGACGTTAACAGCCGCAGAGGAATCAGCGTAACTCGCTGTGTCAGTACCAGACCCGCCGTTGAGAACATCCGCACCGGCCCCACCGATCAGAGTGTCCCTACCGTCAAGACCGGATATCTGGTCGTCGCCCGTTGTTCCGTTCAGAACATCATTCCCAGTAGTTCCAGTGATCGTCGCCATCTTGATGCTCCCTAAAACTTGTCGATTTGAATCTGTGCGAGCCTCATTGCTCTCGGAAGACCCGGGCTGCATGGTCGCGGATTGGCTTGCTAAGGTAGGAAAGGACCGTCCGATCGCCGGTCCGAATGAAGGTTTCGACCGGCATACCAGGGACAAGCGTCAGCGGGGCGATCCGCGCCACTTCGCTTTCGGGTAGCTTGATGCCGACTCGATAGAATCCAGCACCAGACTTTTCGTTCGTGACTAAATCAGCCGATACCCGGATAACTTCGCCGAAGAGCTCAGGAGTGGTGCTTCGGTTGAAGGCGCTGAGCCGCAGGGTGGCCGCCTGCCCAAGAGAAACTTGGTCAACGTCCTGAGGTGAAATGCGGGCTTCGACCGTGAGGCCCGATTGCTGAGGCACGATCTGCATCAGCGGTTCGGCGGGGCGAATGACCCCACCAACAGTGTGGACGGACAGTTGGTTCACGAAGCCAGAAACCGGCGCGACTAGATCAAGGTGCTTTAGCTGGTCTAGGGCCGCAACCTCGCGTTCGAGCAACTCCCCCTCTTTGCCTTCGAGGTCTCTAAGTTCGGTAGAGACGTCATTACGCAAGGCTTGGTCGATTTGCAGAAGCTGGATACCGATTTCAGACTGCTTCTGCCGGGCCTCAGCGATGGCTGAGATAATGAGGCCGCTCTCTCCGCGTAGCCGAGCTGCTGCCCGAGCGAGGTTGTTGACCCGATCGACTGGGGCTAGGCCGCGATCATATAGGGTGCGAACGCCCGCGAGTTCTTTCTCGATCAGTTGGGTTTCGTCACTCTTGGCATCCTGCTGGGCGACGTATCCACGAATTTTCTCGTCGATCTGCGCGACCTGCTCGGAAAGCCGTTGTTGTTGACCTCGACGGGAGGCGCGGCGATCTTCAAATAGCCGCCTCTCGGAGGCCATCAACGCTTCCGCACTCATAGGGCCGTGCCGGTTGACCAGATCAGCGGAAACGGAAACATCCTCCCGTCCATCCCGCTCCGCCTCCAGGCGTGCACGACGCGCATAGAGCTGGTCCAGCGCCTTCGTCACCACAGCCAAGTTCGTCTTCGAGACTGTCGCGTCTAGCTTGATAAGCACCTGTCCGGCGTCGACCCGTTGCCCTTCCCGAACCAACAGTTCGGCGATGATGCCACCACTCGGGTGCTGTACCTGTTTGCTACTGCCCTCGACCGTTACGATGCCGGGAGCCGAAACTGCGCCTGAGATTTCGGTGATCGCCGCCCATCCACCCGCGCCACCGATGAGCAGGATCACGGCTCCCAGTCCAGCTACCATATTGCGGCGCATGGCCTTTTGAATCGTCTGTTCGGTGGAGCGCATTAAGACTGTACTCCCTCGCCTGCGACAACTTTGAGGGAGGTATTCGCGGGTGCTCGGGAAACCGATGATTGAGGTTTGAGGATCGTGTCCCGTGGCCCGAATGCCTTGGCCATGCCGTTTTCAATCACCAGCACGTCGTCGAGTATTGGAAGGATGTTGGTACGGTGGGCGACGATGAGTACGATTCCGCCGCGACGCCGCACCCCTTCCATAGCGAGAGTCAGCGCTTTGTCTCCCTCGGCGTCGAGATTGGAGTTGGGCTCGTCAAGGACAACGAGGAAGGGATCCCGGTAGAGTGCACGGGCCAATGCGATGCGTTGCAACTGGCCAGCTGATAGATTGAGACCGCCTTCGCCGATGAGCGTGTCGTATCCATTAGGAAGAGTGACAATCAGGTCATGCACACCAGCGGCAACCGCCGCGGCGATGACCGCCTGATCGTCCGCTCTTGGATCGAGGCGAGCAATGTTCTGGGCGACTGTGGCTGGGAACAGCTCGACGTTTTGTGGCAGATAGCCGATATGTTGTCCTCGAACCGTCGCCGGCCATTGTTCAAGATCGGCGCCATCAAGCCGGATGCTACCCCGTAGTAGCGGCGTGGCCCCGACGATGGCGCGAACCAAAGAGGACTTTCCTGCGCCGCTGGGGCCAATGATGCCGACAATTGTTCCTGCTTTTGCCTCAAAGCTAACGCCTTGAATCGAAGGTCGACGATCACCAGGAGGCGCGGCGACAATCGACTCGACGGACAATGTCTTTCTCGGACCAGGGATGACAGTGCGAGCCGTATCTTCCGGAAATAAGAGAAAGATTTCTTGAAGGCGGCTCCAGGCTAACCGTGCAGACGATAAAGCCCGCCAGTTGGCAATGATTTGCTCCACGGGCGAAAGTGCACGAGAGACAATAATCGATCCTGCAACAATCGCCCCTCCGGTCATCTCGCCCTTGATGACAAGCCAAGCTCCAAGCGCGAGTACCACTGACTGGAGGATCAATCGAAAGGCTTTGGAGATGCCGGATAGAATTGAGGTGGCCGAGGCGGACTTTCTCTGCAGATCAACATAGGACCGGTGTGCCTCCTCCCACATTTCGAGGGCGTGATCACGCATCCCCATTGCTGCGAGAGCTTCGGCGCTTCCATAAGCAGCTTCGCCGTATCGGTTGCGGCGAGCGAGAGCGAGGCTAGCGTCTCGGATGAGAGGTTTGATCAGGACATGGGTCGTTACTGTGAGTCCGATCAAGAGTACTATTGACCCCGATACCAAAACGCCAATCAGCGGATGCATAAGAAAGCTGACGGCGAGGAACACAGGCAACCACGGCAGTTCGAAAAGCGCGACAAGACCGGTTCCAGCCAGGAATGCCCGGATTTGGTCCATTTCCTGCGCGGGTTTCAAGGCATCATGGAGGATACGAGCCCTGAGCGGTGTTCCGGCGATGACCGCGAATACGCGGCGAGACAATGAGACATCAACGGCCTCTCCGAACCAAATCATCAGGCGGGAGCGGATAATGTCGAGGAAGCCGTAAAACGCATATACTACCGAAATTAAGGCCAATAGAGCGATGAGTGTAGAAGTGCTTTTTGAAGGCACAACACGATCATAGATCTCGAGCATGAACAGAGGGCTTGCTAGAGACAATAAACTTAGCACGCCGGAAAAAAATCCAGCGACGACCAGCGCCTTCTTCATTGCGCCCCTCCGGCTGCTGCAGCCATATTTTACGGAAACAAATCGAAACGAAAGTTACAAGGAATCCATGCGTCAGCGCAACCTCTCGGACTCCATCTCCGCGCAATGCACCCACAGATATTTTTTCTTCAAACTCCGGTAGCGGAAAGAGGCGCGCACACCAGAATTAAACACGCAATAAGGGTTGAGCCACACCGTAAACCGGAAATCCGCTGAAACCCGCTGTTTTGCCGATCCAAGGGGCCACCTGAAATGCGGTTGTCCTGAACCGACTGTCAGTTAATCTCTGTCCATGGTGAATTGTTACAATCCGTCCTGCGAGATACCGCATCAGTATTCAAACGTATCAGGCTATAGTATCCAAGGGCCAAGCCAAACATCAAAGGGATCGTGTCCCAGAGCGTGATGCAGCTGACCGTGCATCTCCGCATCACCGGCTTGGACCGGGCCGGTCAGCTGGCGATAGCAGGTAGGCTACCGGTGGAATCGCTTATTGGCGCGATGGTTTCCAGTCTCACGGAGCAGTCGCGCTGGGTGGTCCATCCATCATTCTGCTTAAGGAAGAACGCACCAATAAGACGGACAATGGCCTCTTTGAGCCGGCCGGTTTATAACCGTAGGGGATCAAACTATGGACATCTTCCCAAAAATCTTCCCAAAATAGCTCCTAACTCCACTGACGTAGAAATTATATAATATACTGAAATATAACATCATTTTACCATTTTGCTGATACGCTAACTTAGCATTTTGGCGAGCCCCGCCGTCCGCACCACCTCCTCGCTCAGGGGCAGTCTTCCAATCTCCTATGATCTCAAAAACCCGGCGCTTCTTCACGGCAAAGCGCTGAAAACCGCCTGCCTGGAAGGCCGGCATGTCGATGCCCAGCAGCGCTGCGTTGCATTGTGGAAACATGACCTAAGTAGTTGATTTATTTGAATTGTAAACCTTACGCGCAAATACGGTTTCCCATTGTGCCTATTCGCGTAAAAATCAATTCATATGTAAAGCAATTTTTAGCACCAAATACGGCCGAGTTGGCGCATGTCAGCTCGGTCTTTTCGTGGATGAACCACCCCGGCTATCCCAATCCCGGTGATCCCCTCAGCCCTATGACCTTCCTGAATTCTGCTCTCGTCCAAAGATGAGAGTGATTGGCATGTAAACCGTTTATATCGTCGGGACAAGGACTTAAACGTTTTTAGATGGCTTGTGTTTCTCCGCCGAAAGTCTGATCTAGACATCAGGAAATCAATCCTCCGGCATCAGCCAACCGATTGATGCCGCGCAAGAATTCACAATCGAGAGCCCGCCTGCCGCCGCCTCCCGCCGGGAGATGGACCGGAATGTCATGTCCGGACGAGCCCTCCCGTCGTTCCGACAAGGAGACAGAGATGACCGTGATGAACTTCTCCATCCCCCGCACCATCATCTATGGCGAAGGCTCGCTCGCCAAGCTGGCCGATCTCAAGGGCAAGAAGGCTGCGCTGGTCACCGGCGGCAGTTCGATGAAGCGCTTCGGCTTCCTCGATCAGGCGATCGCCATCCTGAAGAAGGGCGGCATCGATTCCATCGTCATCGACGGTGTCGAGCCCAATCCGTCGGTGGAAACCGTCTGGCGCGGCGCCAAGGCCATGCAGGAGTTCGAGCCCGACTGGATCGTGGCCATCGGTGGCGGCTCTGCGCTCGATGCGGCCAAGGTGATGTGGTGCTTCTATGAGCACCCGAACCTCACCTTCGAGGACATCATTCCGGTCGGCGCCATGCCGCCGCTGCGCAACAAGGCTCGCTTCGTCGCCATTCCCTCGACCTCCGGCACAGCCTCCGAAATCACCGCCTTCTCGGTGATCACCGACACCAAGAACCATATCAAATACCCGATCGTCGCCGCCGACATGGTGCCGGACATTGCCATTCTCGACCCTGCCCTGCCGATGGTGATGCCGGCCAACGTCACCGCCAACACCGGCATGGACGTAATGTGCCACGCCGTGGAAGCGGTCGCTTCCATCGCCGCCACGTCCTTCACCGACCCTTACGCGGTGGAAGCGATCAAGTTGGTGCTGGAGAACCTCGAAAAGGCCTATACGACGCCGACCGACAAGACGGCCCGCTTCAACATGCACAACGCCTCGGCGCTGGCCGGCATGGCCTTCACCAACGCCTCGCTCGGCCTGGTGCATTCCATGGCCCACAAGATCGGCGGCGAGTTCGGCGTGACCCACGGCCTCGCCAACGCGATCATGCTGCCCTACATTATCGACTTCAACCGGCAGTTCACCGACAAGTATGCCTATGTGGAGCGGGTACTCGGCATCAAGGATCTGGCCGAGGCGATCCGCAAGCTCAACAAGAGGCTGGCCATCCCCTCGACCTTCAAGGACTGCGACGAGGTCGATTTCGACGAGAGCAAGTTCAAGAAGGTGCTGAACCGCATGAGCGAGAACGCCTTCGCCGATCCCTGCACGCTGACCAACCCCGGCACGCCCTCGGTGACGGATGTGAAGGCACTCTATACCGCCGCCTACTACGGCTGAGACATCGGCTAAATGCGGCTGAGGCGGGCGCGGTATCCCAAGGGTGCCGCGCCCGCCTTATTTTCGGACGACGATTCCCAAGTTTTTCTATGAACCTTCGCATTTTCCCGAATTGCCCGGCCGCCAAGCGACGGGCTACAAATGATAATCATTTGCAACAAGGAACCGCGGACGCGCATTGCTGCCGCCGAAGCGCTTCCAGATAGATGGTATCGCATCGTCTCCGGCCTTTGCTTGGTTGTTCAAGGGATTGGCGGTCGCTGGTCGCGCGACGTCCGCAGTCTTCGTCGTTCTGGATCAGTCACTCCTATTCGCGACGGTGGTGCTTCGGCGGTTCCCCGCCAAAACGATCGACTTCCGCGTTGTCCGTGCGGGCGATCGCATACTTCCGGCCGGATATCCTTGAGGGTATCCGGCCTTTTTCTTTGACCGTCGGATCATCCTCGGCTCACTGGCAGCCTGGCTCAAATGACGCTTTGGAATCGCAAACCGATGCTCTAAACAGAACGGAATTCTGGGCGCTCGGGAGAAAAAGATGACCTATTGCGTTGGCATCCTCGTCAAGGAAGGTCTGACGATGATCGCGGACACGCGCACCAACGCCGGTCTCGACAACGTCTCCCAATACAAGAAGCTGCACATTTTCGAAAAGCCGGGCGACCGCATGATCGCCGTGGCCACCGCCGGCAACCTTGCCATCACCCAGGCCGTGCTATCCTTTCTGAACGAAGGCATCGAGAACAAGGACACCGGTCAGATGGAAACCATCTGGACGACGCCGTCGATGTTCAAAACGGCTCAGCTCGTTGGTCGCGCGGTGCGCGAGGTCTACCGCATCGACGGCGAAGCGCTGGAGCAGTCCAACGCCGGCTTCGAGGTGACCATGCTGGTCGGCGGTCAGGTAGCCAAGGGGCGCCTTCGCCTGTTCATGGTCTACCGCCAGGGCAATTTCATCGAGGCGACCGAGGATACGCCCTTCCTGCAGATCGGCGAGCACAAGTATGGCAAGCCGGTCCTCGACCGTGCCATCACCTATGCCTCCGACCTCATCGAGGCGCTCAAGCTCGGCCTGATCTCGATGGACTCGACGATGCGCTCCAACCTTGGTGTCGGCATGCCGATCGACATCGTCACGGTGAAGCGCGACGCCATCGCCCACGATATCCTGCATCGCATCGAGCCGGGCGAGCCCTATTTCCATGACCTGCGCGAACGCTGGAGCGCGGCGCTGCGCGCCGCCTACCGAGCCATTCCCATCCCACCCTATAAATAAGAGCGGGGATACCCCCTACCCCCGATCCCTGAAGCGATTGGTGATCGGGTAGCGGCGGTCGCGGCCGAAGTTTTTGGTGGTGATCTTGACGCCGGGCGCTGCCTGCCGCCGCTTGTATTCAGCGATATAGAGCAGGTGCTCGACGCGGCGTACCGTCGCCTCTTCGAAGCCGGCTGCAATCAGCTCGGCCACCGTCTTTTCCTCCTCGACGAGGCCATTCAGGATGCCATCGAGCACCGGATAAGGCGGCAGGCTGTCCTGGTCGGTCTGATTTTCGCGCAGCTCGGCGGTCGGCGCCTTGGTGATGATGCGCGTCGGGATCACCTCGCCGGCCGGCCCCTTCAGCCCCTCCGGCCTATGGGCGTTGCGCCACTCGGCCAGCGCATAGACCTGCATCTTGTAGAGGTCCTTGATCGGGTTGAAGCCGCCGTTCATGTCGCCGTAGAGCGTGCAGTAGCCGACCGACATCTCGCTCTTGTTGCCGGTGGTCAGCACCATCGACCCGAACTTGTTGGACACCGCCATCAGGATGGTGCCGCGAGCGCGCGACTGCAGGTTTTCCTCGGTCGTATCCGCCTTGGTGCCCTCGAACAGCGGCCCCAGTGACTTCAGGAAGCCTTCGACCGGATCGGCGATGGCGACCACATCGTAATGGACGCCGAGCAAGGCGGCGCATTTCGCCGCATCCTCGAGGCTGTCGGCCGACGTGTAGCGATAGGGCAGCATCAGGCAGCGCACCTTGTCCGCACCGAAGGCGTCGACGGCCATTGCCGCCACCACCGCCGAATCGATGCCGCCGGACAGGCCGAGCACCACACCGGGAAAGCGGTTCTTCTCGACATAGTCGCGGAGGCCAATGACGCAGGCCTGCCAGTTGGCGGCGTGAACCTCTGGATAGGGTGCCACATCGCCGGGAACGATCCGCCAGCCATCGTCGCCTTCGGCGAGCGTCACCAGCGCCACCGTTTCCTGGAAGGCCGGCAGGCGGCAGGCCAACTCGCGATTCGGGTTGAGGCCGAAACTGGCGCCGTCGAATACCAATTCGTCCTGGCCGCCGACGGTGTTGAGGTAGACCATAGGCAGGCCACTTTCGACGACGCGGGCATTGGCGCTATCAAGCCGCTCGCTGAGGACCGTCCAGCGATAGGGCGAGCCGTTGATGACGATCAGCAGCTCGGCGCCCGTCTCCGACAGGTGCTCGACGACTTCAGGCTTCCAGATGTCCTCGCACACCGGCAAACCAAGACGAATGCCCCGGAAGGCAACCGGCAGCGGCATCGGGCCGGGCACGAACACCCGCTTCTCGTCGAACACCGAATAGTTGGGCAGGTCGGCCTTGAAACGCAGGGCGGCAACGGCGCCGCCGTCGAGCAGCGCGATGGCATTGTGCAGCTCACCCGTCTCTCCCACCCATGGAGTGCCAATCAGCACGGCGGGGCCGCCATCGGAGGTCTCGGCTGCGAATTGCTCGATCGCCCGGCGGCAATCCCGCTGGATGGCCGGCTTCAGCACCAGATCTTCCGGCGTGTAGCCAATGATATAGAGCTCGGGCAGCACCAGAATATCAGCGCCCAGCCGGGCCGCCTCGGCGCGCGCCTGCCGCGCCTTGTCCAGATTACCGAAAATGTCGCCCATGACTGGGTTGGCCTGGGCGAGCGCGAGCTTCAGGGTGCGGAATGAATTTGCCATGATGCCCGCAATCTAGACGGAAAGCCGCCGTCGCGGCAACCAGGATCAGCGGATCGGCTTGCCCTGCAGCGGCGACCGCACCCGAATGATCTCGCTTGGACCATCGTGAATGACTTTGGCCGGCGGTATCGCCGGGATCAGCCGCTTGCCCCGCCGCGCATAAAGCTGCCGGGCAGATGACAGTTCGGCAAGCCTCTCGTAGAGACGGCGGGCCGACAGCGGCTTGACCAGAACATCATTGGCGCCGAGTTCCACCGCGGTCAGCATGCGGCGCTTGTCGGCATAGGCGGTGACCATGATCACGGCAAGCGTCGATACCCGTTCATCGGGATGGCGACGCAACAGATCGAGCAGCGCCGCCCCGTTGCCGGCCGTTCCGAGATTCCAGTCGAGAAGAAGGACGTCCGGCGACTGGGTCATAACCAGGGTGAGGGCTTCCGCCTCGGTCGCCGCCTGCAGGATGACGCGCACACCGAAGGCAGTCAGCATCGTTTCCGCAAGTTTGCGGAAATAGGCGCTATCGTCGACAATGCCGACACGCAAAGCGTCGAGACGCACATAGGTACCGTGATCCAGCGGATCGATCATGAAGCGAAAAACCCTAAGACAACAACCTACTAGAGCGATATATCTCCTCTTCCGGGTTTCAGGCTTGTCACGGAATAGAGAAAATTTGGTTTACGGCGGCAACGTTTTCTACACCATGATCGTCAACAAAAAAGGGCGCACCGTGAGGAGCGCCCTTTATTTTTGACCTTGTCGGTGAAGATATCAGCCGACGATTTCGGTCCCGGAGAACCAGTAGGCGATTTCCTGGGCGGCCGTCTCCGGCGCGTCGGAACCGTGCACCGAGTTCTCGCCCATCGACAGAGCGAATTCCTTGCGGATGGTACCGGCGGCGGCCTTCTCGGGATTGGTGGCGCCCATCACTTCGCGGTTCTTGGCGATGGCGTTCTCGCCTTCCAGCACCTGGACGACGGTCGGCGCCGACGACATGAACTCGACGAGTTCGTCATAGAAAGGCTTGCCCTTGTGGACGGCGTAGAAGCCCTCGGCCTCTTTGCGGCTCATCCACACTCGCTTGGACGCGACAACGCGCAGGCCGGCCGCCTCGAGCTTGGCGGTGATGGCGCCGGTGAGGTTGCGACGGGTCGCGTCGGGCTTGATCATCGAGAAAGTACGTTCGATCGCCATGAAAAACTGCCCCTCTATGGTTGGCGGCACGGCGGGGTCCGGTTGTCACCAGATCCGCTGGTCAGGCCGGCTTATAGCCGTGGGATGAAACCGGGGCAAGCGCGGCAAAGCCTCGAAAACCGATGGCAAGTCGACTTTCGTGCCGGGGCATGCGGCGCTGCCCCTTCCTCTGTCTGGTATGACAATACGGCGGTCTTGAGCCGGCTTCACGCCGGAAGGGCGCCCGCCGTCGGCTTCAGCTCCGCCGTCAGGCCGGCGATGCGCTCGCAGAGCGAGGAAAGCGGGCTACTGCGCCGCCACGCAAGACCGATGCTGCGGTGCGGCTCCGGCGCGGAGAAGCGGCGGAGACGCACGCGGCTGGCATCGAGCGGCGTCGACGCCAAAAACAGCTCCGGTAGCAGCGTGATACCCTGGCCCGCCGCGACGAGCTGCAGGATCGTGGCCAGCGAGGTGACGCCGGCCCGCGTCAACCGCCGCGCATCGAGAGCGCCGCAGGAGGCGAGCGTCTGATCGCGCAGACAGTGTCCGTCTTCGAGCAGCAGCAGCGCTTCGGTGGGAATGTCGGCCGCCCGGTCAAACGCACCGAGCGACAGCAGCCCGGTGGCCGGCGTCGCCAGCAGGAACGAGTCGGTGAACACCGGCACTTCCACAAAAGAAGGATCGCCAAGCGGCAGGCTGGCGATGACGAGATCGATTGCGCCAGCCTGCAATTCTCCGACGAGACCCGCCGTGACGGTCTCGCGCACGCCGACCTTCAGCGCCGGAAAGCTTTCGGAGAGGGCCGGCAGCAGCCTTGGCAGCAGATAAGGACCGATTGACGGAATGATGCCGAGGCGCAGCGAGCCGACCGTCGGGTCGGCGGCGGCATGGGCGAAGGTTTCGAGATCCTCCACCTCGGCGAGAATGCGGCGGCCGCGTCCAACGATGTCCTGGCCGGCCGGCGTCAGCCGGGCACCGGAAGCGGCACGCTCGATCAATTGGCAGCCAAGCGCCTCTTCCAGCTCGCGGATCTGCGCCGACAAGGCCGGCTGGCTGACGGCGGCGCGCTCGGCGGCCCGGCCGAAATGGCCCTCGATGGCCAGCGCATCGAGATATCGCAATTGGCGAAGGGTAATCCTCATAAGAAAAACCTATCAGCCCGGCCGGACAATGCAATTGGAATGATTCCAGGAAATGCCGTCATGTCGGTGGCAGCCAAACCTTTTTCCCGTCCGCCATCACAGAAAGATCCGCCATGACCGATAGACCGATCCAGACCACCACTGCCGGCGCTCCCATATCCGACAACCAGAATTCGCTGACGGCCGGTCCGCGTGGCCCAGTGCTGATGCAGGATTGGCAGCTCATCGAGAAACTGGCCCATCAGAACCGCGAACGGATTCCCGAGCGTGTCGTGCACGCCAAGGGCTGGGGTGCCTTCGGCGAGCTGACGGTGACAGAGGACATCACGCGCTACAGCCGCGCCCGCCTGTTCTCCGAGGTCGGCAAGAAGACGCCGCTGCTTCTCCGCTTCTCGACAGTGGCCGGCGAGCTCGGCGCCGCCGACGCCGAGCGCGACGTGCGCGGCTTTGCCCTGAAATTCTACACCGAGGAAGGCAACTGGGACATCGTCGGCAACAACACGCCGGTGTTCTTCGTGCGCGATCCGCTGAAATTCCCCGATTTCATCCATACCCAGAAGCGGCACCCGCGCACCAACCTGCGCTCGCCCACCGCCATGTGGGACTTCTGGTCGCTGTCGCCGGAGAGCCTGCACCAGGTCACCATCCTGTTCTCGGATCGCGGTTTGCCCACCGATGTGCGCCACATCAACGGCTACGGCTCCCACACCTACTCGTTCATCAACGACGCCGGCGAACGATTCTGGGTGAAGTTTCACTTCAAGACGCAGCAGGGCCATCGCCACTACACCAACGCCGAGGCGGCGGAACTGGTCGGCCGCGCCCGCGAATCGACGCAGGAAGACCTGTTCGGCGCCATCGAGGCCGGCGATTATCCGCGCTGGACGTTCTTCGTTCAGATCATGCCGGAACTCGACGCCGAGAAGACGCCCTACAATCCCTTCGACCTCACCAAGGTGTGGCCGCACGCCGACTATCCGCTGATCGAGGTCGGTACCTTCGAACTCAACCGCAACGCCGACAACTATTTCAACGAGATCGAGCAGGCTGCCTTCTCGCCGTCCAACATCGTGCCCGGCATCGGCTTTTCGCCCGACAAGATGCTGCAGGCCCGCATCTTCTCCTACGCCGATGCCCATCGCTACCGGCTCGGCACTCATTACGAGGCGCTGCCCGTCAACGCGCCGAAATGCCCCGTCCATCACTACCACAAGGACGGCGCCATGAACTTCATGCCCAACAAGCCCAATCCGGACGCCTATTACGAGCCCAACAGCTTCGGCGGCCCGCGTCAGGCACCAGAGTTCCGTGAGCCACCGCTGAAAATATCGGGCGACGCCGACCGCTACGACCACCGCGCCGGCAACGACGACTATTCGCAGGCAGGCGCGCTGTTCCGCCTGTTCAACGACGAGCAGAAGCAGCGCCTATTCCACAACATCGCCGCCGCCATGGCCGGCGTGCCGCTGGAAATCGTCGAGCGTCAGCTCGGGCACTTCGAGAAAGCCGATCCGGCCTACGCCGCCGGTGTGCGTCAAGCCCTTCGCGTCGGCTGAGGCGGACGGATGACGGTCAACAAAAAGCCCGGCCAGAACCTGGCCGGGCTTCTTTTATTCAGACTGCAAGCCTTGATCAGGGCTTTGTGGCGTTACCGGAGGCGGCGCTCTGCGCGTCCAGAAGCTTCTGCTGCGCTTCCTTGGCCTTGCGCTGCACTTCGGACGCGAGCTGGTCACGCTGGCGCTGCAGGGCAGCGGTATCGATCGCCGGCCCCTCGTAGGAGGTGGTGAAGCCGGAAAGCGAAATCGGGAAATTCAGCGCCTTCGCCTGCTGGTTCTGCGTGGTGATGATCAGGTCCTTGCCCTTCTTCATCGACGCGGTGAAATCGTCGGTGATCGGGATCTCGGCAAAGCAGGCGTTGGGCATGCAGATGGTGTACTTGCCCGGCACCTGGGTGTTCTGGTCGACCTGCACGCGGATGCCCGGCTGGATCAGCATGGCAACCGGCGTCTGCACCAGAAGGATCTTGCGGGTTTCGCCGTCAACCTCGCGCACGCCGGCCGAGGCGAGGAACTGGCCGCTGTCGGTGCGGAGCTCGCGCACCGTAAAGCAGACCTGCTTCTTGGTGCGGCCGTCTTCGCCGCAGAGCTTGTTCCACGGATTGTCCGCACCTGCGTCAGTGGCAGCGCCGGCGGCGGCGGGAGCCGCAGGTGCCGGAGCAGCAGTCGGCTTGTCCTGAGCCAGGGTGGCCGTCGCCGACAAGAGCAGCGCCGCAACGCAACCCAGAGTTCTGTAAGAAAAAACTGTTGCCATTCGCCCAATCCTTCGCATGCGTCGATCCGGAGGCTCACATCTGTGGCGCTACCGATCGTCTGATTTCGATCGACTTGTCAACAGCGCTTCGTGCAATCCGAACCCGAGGAAGCCTGCCGAAAGTGACTTTTCTCCGCCCTGCGGCACGCAGGGCGCACCCCACCCCCGCCCGGAAGTCAGGAGAACCCGATGACGGCAAATTTGGGCAACACGGTGGCCCCCAGGCAATAGACGAAAAATCCTTGCCCAACAGCGCGGTTCGGCGGTGGACCAAGTGCCGTTCGTGCCAAAAATCAGCGGTCTGGGTAGAAGGGGTATGTTAACGTCTCATAAAGATTCGCGTCCGCACGGAGCCCCTGTTTATGTCTGGCGTCATCAATCGCCGCGTTTTTTGTCTAGGCACTGTTGGCGCCGGCCTTCTTCTATCGCTGCCGGCGCGCGCCGCGCCGAGCCATGGCATTGCCATGCATGGCGAGCCCGCTCTTCCCGCCAATTTCGACCATCTTCCCTATGCCGACCCCACGGCCCCGAAGGGCGGCACTTTTGCTCTGGGCTTCCCCGGATCGTTCGACAGCCTCAACCCCTTCATCGTCAAGGGCAATGCGCCGCGCGGCCTGTCCGACATACTCTATGGCAACAACGTCTGGGATACGCTTCTCTACCGCTCCGCCGACGAGGCGTTTTCGCTCTACGGCCTCCTCGCCGAGGGCGTCGAAATGCCGGCCGATCGCAGCTGGGTCGAATTCACGCTCAATGCCAGCGCCACCTTCGCCGACGGTCAACCGGTGACGGCCGATGACGTGCTGTTCACGGTCGACCTGCTAAAGAACAAGGGCCGGCCGGTCTACAAGCGGCGATTCGACAAGGTGGTGTCGGTTGATCGTGTCGGCGAGCGCACCCTGCGCTTCTCATTCGCCGACGGTGCTGACCGCGAGCTGCCGCTCTTGATCGGTGGCTTTACGCCCATCCTGCCCCGGCACGCGGTGGACTCGGATACGTTCGACCAATCGTCCATGAAGCCGCTGATGGGCTCCGGCCCCTACCAGGTGGCCAGCGTCGACGAGGGCCGGCAGGTGGTGCTGAAGCGCAACCCGAATTACTGGGCGCGCGAATTGCCCATCAAGCGCGGCCTCGACAATTTCGACGAGATCCACATCGAGTACTTCAAGGACAGCACCGCCTATTTCGAGGCTTTCAAGTCCGGTGCCTTCGATCTCAATATCGACAACGATCCCGGTCATTGGGCCAAGGCCTACGATTTCCCGGCGGTCAAGGACGGCCGTGTCGTCATGGAAAAGGTGAAGAACGGATCGCCCAAGGGCATGACCGGCTTCATCTTCAATACCCGCCGCGACATCTTCAAGGACATCCGGGTGCGCGAAGCGCTGACCCTGCTGTTCGATTTCGAGGCGGTCAACAGAACGCTCTATTACGGCGCCTATGCCCGCAGCGGTTCCTATTTCGAGGGATCGAGCCTGTCGGCGCTCGGCGTGCCGGCCTCCGACGCTGAGAAGGCGCTGCTCGGCCCCTTTAAGGATCAGGTGCGGCCGGACGTCATGGCCGGCACCTATGCGCCGCCGGTCAGCGACGGCTCGGGCCGCGACCGCAAGGCGCTCCGCGCCGCTCTCGATCTGCTCGGCACGGCCGGCTGGAAGCTCGACGGCCGTCAGCTGGTCGATGCCAACGGCAAGCCGTTCGCCTTTGAATTCATGGCCAAGGTGCCCGACGAGGAACGCCTGGCCCTTGCCTATCAGGCGACGCTGAAGCTTGTCGGCATCGACATGTCGGTCCGGCTCGTCGACTCGACGCAGTATTACGATCGGCAGAAGAGCTTCGACTTCGACATGCTGCAGATGCTGTTGACGGCGTCGCTGTCGCCCGGCAACGAGCAGGTGAACCGCTGGTCGCAGAAGGCGGCCGTCACCGAAGGCACCTTCAACTATGCCGGCGCGTCGAGCCCGGCCATCGACGCCATGATCGATGCGCTGCTCGCCGCCACCGGCCAAGCCGAATTCGAGACGGCCGTGCGTGCACTCGACCGCGTGCTGATTTCCGGCCTTTATTGCATACCGCTCTTCCACCTGCCCGAGGATCTGGTCGCCCGTTGGACACGCATCCACCGACCGGATGCGACGGCGCTGACCGGCATTCAACCGTCCGCCTGGTGGGCGGACGCCAAATCCTGACGCCCAAGGCGTGAACCAAGGGGCCAACAGGGAAACCCGCGATGATCCTGACGTCCGAACAACGAACCGAAGCCTACGTCGCATCCGGCGCCTGGAACAATGTGACGCTCGGCGACTTGCTGCACCGCTCTGCGGTCGCCGCGCCTGAGACGGTTGCCTTCGAAGACGTCGGCGTGGGCGCGGTACCAGGACTTTCCGCCCGCTATAGTTTCGCCGACGCCGAGAAGCGCATCAACGGCTTGGCCGCCTTCTTCGCCACCGTCGGTCTCCGGCCGGACATGGTGCTGGGCATTCACCTGCCGCCCTGCGCCGACGCCGCCATCATCCTGTTCGCCGCCCTGAAGGCCGGCCTGGTGGTGGCGCCGCTGCCCATCTACTGGACCAAGTCGGAAATCGAGGCGGCCATCGAAGCGGCGTCGATCAAGGCCATGGTCACCGGGTCCGAAATCGAGAATGAGCCGTCGGGTGAGTTGGTGCGCGACGTCGCCGCCGACACTTTCGCCATCCGTTTCGTCTTCGCCGTCGGCGACGGCCAGCCGGACGGCCTGATCGATCTTTCGGAAGTGCTCGCCGACCTCGATGCGCTGGGCGATGCGCCGGAGGTCACGCGGCGCGGTGAGGCGGCCGATCATATTGCCCTGCTCTCCATGGCGCGCACGCCCGACGACGAGCTGTTGATCGTCCCCTACAGCCATAACCAACTGATGGCGATCGCCACCGGCCATCTGATCGAGGCCGGCATTGTCGCGCCTGAGACGGTGCTGTCCACCATGCATCCGGCCAGCCTCGCCTCGGTGGCCGGCTCGATGGCGACCGCGTTGATGTCCGGCGGCCGTGTCGCCTTCCATCACGGTACCTCGCTCGCCGGCCTTGCCGATGCGGTGGAGACGGCGGGCGCCGATCGTGTCGTGCTGCCGGAGGTGATGGTCGCTCCGCTTGCCGCCAGCCTCGACCGCGACATCGCCTTTTCGGCCGTTGGCGCCGGCCTTGGCCTCGCTCCGGCGCCGGCGGCACGCACCGTCGACCTGGTGACGCTAGGTGGCCTCTGTCTCATCCCGCGTGGCCGTGACGCCTCCGGCGGCGCCGTGGCGCTGCCGATTGGCGAGGCGCGCATGGGTGGTCTCGACGCTGCACCGGTGCTGTTCGAAGCCAGGATCAAGGCAAAGGCTGCGGCTCGCAACCGCAGGGCTGAGAACGGCGAACTGCTGCTCGGTGGCGCCGCCATCCCCGACGCCCCCTGGCCGGAGCCGCAGTCCGGCCGCCGCAGCGCCCTGCTCGGCGTCACCTCCGACGGCTTCCTGCGCACCGGTCTTGCGGCCGAGGAACAGGACGGACGGCTGGTGATCACCGGCACGCTCGGCGAGACCATCGGCATCGCCGGCATCACCGTGTCGCCCAAGCGGCTCGACGCGCTGTTCCGCACCTATCCCGGCGTCGAAGACGCGGCCGTGTTCCCCATCGAGGCCGGCCCGGTCGGCCATCGTCTCGGCCTGGCCGTGGTGCCGAAAGCCGGCGAACGGCCGTCGCTCACCGAACTGCTGGTCTGGCTCGAAGGCGAGGAAGCTGGCAAGCTCGACCGTCCGGCTGCGCTGCTCTCGGTGTCGGAGATCCCGCGCGATGCCGACGGCACGGTGCGCCGCCAAGCGTTGTTTCTTCAAGCGGTAGCCTGAGCGGTTACGTCCCTGAGGTGTCCGGCACTTTCGTCCGCTGTTCGGCTTCGAGCTTGCCGAGCATTTGCGCTCGCGCCGGCGGCAGATCGATCGCCCGGGGGCCGGCGACATGCCGATCGAGGAAGAAGCCGGTGAGCTTCAGCGCCGCCGCGACGTCGGCGGCGTCTGGGCTCTCTTCCGATCCGGACAGCAGGAAGGCGGGAAGCCTCAGCAGGCGATCGGCGTAAGGCGCACCGGCATCGCCGCACACCGCCCGCGCCGATTTGGGACTGACGAAGCGAAGATCGTCGGTCCGGCCCGTGGCGGCGCAACAGCTAAGGTCGAGCCCGAAGCCCAGCTCCTCGAGCAGCATCAGTTCGAAGCGGGCCACCAGCGCCGCCGATTGCAGAAAGCCGTCGAGATGGTCGAGCAGCGTGATCGCTGCCCGATAGAGGCCGGGATGCGCTTCGCGCTCGGCCAACAGCCTGAGATGCCCCGCCACGACCTGCACGCCGAACACGCCGGCCGCGCTCTCCATCAGTCGGGCGGCGCGAGCTTCCGACAGTTCGACCGAAAACAGGCCGAGGTGGGTCTCAAGCCGGGCCCGCCAGGTGACCAGCAGCGAGTTGCCGGCCTGAAGCACCGGCTGCAGGCGCCGCGAGCGCGCGCCCTTGACGAGGCCGAGGTGGCGGCCGTAGTCGGGCGTCATCACCTCGATCACCGCGCTGGTTTCCCCATGCGGACGAAGGCCGATCAGCAGCGCTTCCGACACCCATTCCATCGACGGTCTCAAATCAGGCCGAGCTTTTCCTCGGCATCCTCAAGCGACAGTAACACGGCGGCACGCCCAAGCTGAGTGGCAAAACCCTGCCGCGCCAGCATGGCGATCTCCTTGTTGAGACCGTCACGGTCGGGCCGCTCGCCCCGCCGCCACGGGCCAATCCGGCGGCGCCGGCAAAAGCGCAAGGCCGCCACCATCTCGTCGGTGCCCTCCTCCTCGATTGCCGTTCGCGCCAGCTCGCCATCGACGCCCTTGGCCCGGAGACCGAGTGCGATCTTGAGGCGCGAGGTGCCCTTCCGGCGCGCCGAAGCGACGCGCGACGCGGCAAAGCCAGCGTCATCAAGGAGGCCGAGTTCACGAAATTCGGCTGTCAGCGCGGCAACGAGATCGCCGGCGCGGGCCTCACCCAGCACCACGTAGCCGGCCGTTTCCCAGCGGCGCAGCTTCTGCTCCATCAGCTCGGCGAAATGAGCCTCCGAGGCAGAATAGCGCTGGAGATAAGTAAACCCCGAGCGGCGCAGCTTCTCGCGGAGCTTCTTCGGGTCGGTCGGTGTCGTTTGGATGGGGGCATCCGGCGCATCGGGGATTCGATCCCATCCGCCGCCCCGCTTGCTCCTCACGGCCGATTGTCCTCCTGCGCCTCCGTCTCGGCCGACGGCCGTCCCTTGAAGCCCTTGGCGACGACATACATCTCGACGCTTTCCTGGCGCGACGACGGTGGCTTGAAGTGGAAGACCTGGGCGAAATTCTGCTTCAGCGAGGCCAGAAGCTCGTTCTCGGTACCGCCACGGAACACCTTGGCGACAAAGGCGCCGCCCGGCCGCAGCACATCGACGGCGAAGGCGATCGCCACCTCGCAGAGGTACGTGGTCCTCAAATGGTCGGTCTTGTGGTGACCGGTGGTCGGCGCCGCCATGTCGGACACCACGACGTCCGGCGCGTGGCCACCGAGTGCCGCCATCAGCGCTGCCGGCGCGTCTTCGTCGAGAAAGTCCTTCTGCAGCAGCGCCACGCCGGACACGCCATCCATCTCCAGATAGTCAATGCCGACCACCAGCGGATTGGCGGATGTCGATCCGGTCTTCTTGGCCGCCACCTGGCACCAGCCGCCCGGCGCGGCGCCGAGGTCGACCACCCGGTTTCCCGGCTTCAAGAGGTGAAACTTCTCGTCAATCTCAATCAGTTTGAAGGCGGCGCGCGAACGCCAGCCCTCCTTGCGCGCCTTGACCACATAGGGGTCATTGAGCTGCCGCTGCAGCCAGCGCACCGACGAGGCGGTACGGCCGCGCGCCGTCTTCACCTTCACCTTGAGGCCGGTGTCGGCGCGTCCTTTGCCCTTGGCTTTATCCGGGGTCTTGGTTTTATCCGGCCCCTTGGACTTGTCCGGGCCGGCCGGCTTGTCTCCGCCGGATTTTCCCTTGTCAGACATGCACTTCCGTCCTTGCGGGCTGTGGCCGGCGGCGCCAGACGCCGTCACGGGCCATGAGTTCGACCAGGATGCCTTCGCGCAGGCCACGATCGGCGACGCGCAGTCGCTGGCACGGCCATTTGCGGCGGATCGCTTCGAGAATGGCGCAGCCGGCCAGCACCAGATCGGCGCGATCCAGGCCGATGCAGGGATTGGCGACGCGCTGATCATAGCCCATGTCGATCAGGCGATGGATCATCTTGTCCACCTCACCGCCATCGAGCCAGACACCATCGACGCGGCGGCGGTCGTAGCGCTTGAGGCCGAGATGAATACCGGCGAGCGTGGTGACCGTACCGGAGGTGCCCAGCATATGGGCGCCACCGGAGGCAACGAGGTCCGCCGCGCCTTCCATGCCCTCGAACCCTTCGAGAAGGCCACTCACCTCGTCGACCATGTCGCGGTAAATGTCGGGGGTGACCATATGGCCGCCGTGCCGCTCGCTGAGCGTGACGACGCCGACGGGCAGAGAGGTCCAGCTCTTGATGAAGCGGGTCAGCGCGAAGCCTCGCGCCTCGCCACGATGTCTGAGATCGAGCCAGACCAGTTCCGACGACCCGCCGCCGATGTCGAACAGCAGCACGCCCTCGGAGCGCGGATCGATCAGCGTGGCGCAGCCGGCGACCGCAAGCCGCGCCTCGGTCTCCCGGCTGACGATCTCCAGGCTGAGGCCGGTTTCGCGCCGCACCCGATCGAGAAACAGCGCGCCGTTTTCGGCCTGCCGGCAGGCCTCGGTGGCGATCAGCCGCATGCGGCGCACCTTGAGATCGGCGAGCTTGCCACGGCAAACGGCCAACGCTTCCACGGCACGATCCATGGCCGCGTCGGACAGCCGGCCGGTGCGGCCAATGCCTTCGCCGAGCCGAACAATACGCGAATAAGCGTCGATGACCCTGAAGCCACGATCCTGCGGTTCGGCCACCAGAAGGCGGCAATTGTTGGTGCCGAGGTCAAGTGCCGCGTAAAGCGGACCGGTCACCATTCCACGACGGCTGCCTTCGCGTCCGTGCGGTGCATGGCCGTGATGATGGTGGGCGGCTGCACCAGCGGAAGATCGCGCTTCGCCACCTTCGGCGTGGCGATCCCCACTCTTGCGGCGTTCGCCTTCACGGCCGCGTCCCTCTTCGGGTCGTCCATCCTCGCGGCCGGGCTTGCGCACGCCGCGCAAGGCACCCTTGGCCGGGCCCCGCCGCCGGCGGCGTCGAGGGCCTTCCTCACGCGGCTTTCCAGCCGGCGCTTCCGTCTTGTCGGATTTGGCTACAGCTGGCGAATCGCTCCGCACCGGCGGCGGATTGGTAGCCCGCTCCGGCTGCTTGTCGCCTGTTGTCGGCGCATGTCCCACCGAGGTCCTGTCGGCCGCCGCGCCCGAACCGGACCGGCGTTTGCGGCGGCGTCGTGCCGCTCGCTTCGACAGGGCATCGGACGCTCCGTCCGCCGCTGCGTTGGCAGTGGGGTCGGCTCGTCCTCTCGTGGTATCTGCGCGGTCGCTTTGATCGCCCGCGTCACCCACTGAGATCACTCCAGCGCGCCGCGATCCAGGGACCGGCTACCTTGTGGGGCAACCGACCTTCATCCGAACCGTTCCCTAGAGGACCGGCACGGGGGCTCGAGCGGCACGCATGCTCGTTTGTCGTCGGGTCGACAGTACCAGTTGCCGCCAGCAAAGGCTAGTGGAGGTCCTGCATGGCGGTCGCTACCAGTATGGAGATGTCTCGGGGAGCGAGCCTCAGCGCAGCGGCGCGAAGCTATCCCCATGCCAGGCCTGCGGCGCGTAGGTGCCCTCGCGCCAATCGCCCTTGTCGTCGAAGGTGACCTTGCCAAGCACGGTGTTGGCACCGCTCTTGTGCAGGAAGGTTGCTTCGCCCGGGAGATCGCCGCCCTTGGCGAGCGCCGCGATCGCCGCCTCGGTCGCCGCATGAGCGCTAAAGATCGTGTCGGTCGGCATCAGCTGCCGTTCTTCGAGCGAGAGAATGAGATTCACCGCCTCGGGCTGCGATTTGTCGATGAAGGGCAGAAAGAAAACGGCGCCCTCGGCGGCATCGCCCGCCAAGGCCTTGAACTCGGCCAGCGCCAAGGCCTCGTCGCCGATCAGCGCCGCATTCAGACCACGCGCCTTCATCTCGGTGGCGATCACCGCTGCGTCGGCCTGGAGGGCTCCCACCACCACCGCCGACACCGCAGCATCCTGGATCTTGCCGATCAGATTGTTCTGGCTCTTTTCGCCGGGCGTGAAACCCTCGGTCATGGCAACGGAACCGCTGGCGTCGGCGAACAGCTTGGCCGCCTGTTCGACCAGCCCCTGGCCATAGACGCTGCCATCGTGGACGAAGGCGACGCGCTTGCCCTTGAAACGCTTGCTCAGGTAATCGGCGATCGCTCGCGCCTCGCGATCGGATCGGATGGCCATGCGGAACACGCCGGCGCCGACCTTCTCGTCGGTCAGACGCGGGTTGGTCGCGCCCGTCGATAGGAACAGTACGCCCGCCTGAGCATAAACGCGCGCCGCCGGCAGCGCCGCCGCCGTACAGGCATGGCCGATAACGGCCTTGACGCCCTTGCCGATCAGCTGATTGGCCACCGCCGTGCCGGTCTCGGCTTCGCATTTATCGTCGACGGCGACCGTGCGGATCTTCTCGCCGTTGATGCCGCCGCGCGCGTTGGCCGCCGCCACGGCGATTTCGACGCCGGCTTTGATGTCGCGTCCGATATCGGCAAAGCTTCCACCCATGGGACCGGCGATCCCGATCGTCACGTCGGCCTGCGCAGGCGACAGGGAAGCGACGCCCAGCGCCACGACCAGAAGACCAGCCCGACACGTGCCGCCTGAGATGCCCGCCATGACCACCGTAGCCTCTGCCATCCGTCCCACTTTCAGCAGCAATAGCAGCTTGGCCCACAAAACGAAACGCCGCCGGATCACTCCGGCGGCGCTCGATGAAGGACTGCTGGAACCCACCACCACGGTGGCAGGTAACAGGCTTACTTCAGCATCTTGTAGGTGATCTTGCCGTCGTCGGCCTTGTACCACTGGTAAATGGTGTAGTCGGCGTCCTTGCGGTCACCCTTGGCGTCATAGGCGATGTCGCCGATGACGGTCGAGATCTTCTCACCCTTGTGGATGTTGTCGGCCACGGCCTGCGGATCAATCGATTTGGCACCCTTGGCTCCGGCGGCAATGATCTGCACGGCGGAATAGCTATAGAGCGTATAAGCCTCGGGCTCGAAGCCGGCGGCGCGGAACTTCTTCACGGCTTCCGTGGCGGCCGGGTTCTGACGCGGATCGGGGCCGAAGGTCATCAGCGTGCCCTCGACGGCCGGACCGCCGATGGCGGCAAACTCGTCGGAGGCGATGCCGTCACCCGACATCATCGTCGCCTTGAGGCCGGCTTCCGCCGACTGGCGAGCGATCAGGCCGCCTTCGGTATGCAGGCCGCCCCAGTAGATGACCTCGACACCGGCTTCCTTCATCTTGGAGATGAGGGCCGAGAAGTCCTTGTCGCCGACGTTGACGCCTTCATAGAGGGCTTCGGTGACGCCGGCGGCGTTGAGCGCCTTCTTGGTCTCGTCCGCGAGGCCCTGGCCGTAGGTGGTCTTGTCGTGGAGGACGGCCACCTTCTTGCCCTTGAGATTGTCGGCAATGTACTTGCCGGCAACGGCGCCCTGCTGGTCGTCACGACCGCAGACGCGGAAGGTGTTCCAGAGGCCGCGCTCGGTGAAGGTCGGGTTGGTGGAGGCCGGTGTCACCTGCATGATGCCGTTCTCGGCGTAAACTTCCGAGGCGGGGATGGACACCGACGAGTTGAAGTGGCCGACCACGAACTTGACGCCGTCACCGACGAACTTGTTGGCGACCGAGACGCCCTGCTTGGGGTCCGACACGTCGTCGCCGAGCTCGATCACCACCTTCTCGCCGTTGATGCCACCGGCGGCATTGATGTCGGCAGCGGCCTGCTCGGCGCCCTTCTGGAGCTGGGCGCCGAAAGCGGCGTTCGGGCCGGTCAGCGGACCGGCAACGCCGATGATCACATCGGCCGAGGCAGCGCCGGCGAAGGCGAGGCCAGCGGCGAATACGACGCCGGACAGGAGGAATTTCTTCATGTTGTGGTCTCCCATTTTTCTGTCACTGGAAGTCTGGTGGGTTCAATCCCGAACCCTGGGTCTCAAAGCGGCAACCGGCGGAGAAAACCCCTGCACCCTGACCGGTCGCCACCCGGAACGCTCCTCGACGGCGGCCGACGTCGGCCACAGCCCTGTCGTTTCCGTTCAGCCGCGCCCCTTCCAGGAGAAGGGGCCGGTGATCTCATATAGCCAGTAGTATTGCGTAGCCATTTGCCGGGCGCGCGTAAACTGGAATCCGGCGAAAGCGATGGCTTCCAGCACGATAGCGTCGACAATGTAATAATGCGGCGACAGCAGCGTGCCGCCGAAGATCGAGAAATGGATGAAGCGGATCCCGATGCTGAGGATCGCGACGTAGACCGCCAGGACGATCCGGGGTTTCCAGGTTCTGGCGCAGGCGCGACCGGTCATCCAGGCGCCGAGGCCGCCCAGAAGCAGCGTCACGAAAATGAAAGTGAGGATCGAGCTTTCTTCGTAGAGGATGCCCTGCATGGCCGATCTCCTTAGTGGGCACCACCCTCGAGATACGCGGCGCGTACCTCGGGGTTCTCCAGAAGTTCGCGGCCGGAGCCGCTCATGGTGATGACGCCGTTGACCATCACGTAGCCGCGATGGGCGAGCTTCAGCGCATGGAATGCGTTCTGCTCGACCAGGAACACCGTGAGGCCGTCCTTCCGGTTGAGCTCGCGGATGGCGTCGAAGATCTGCTTGACGATCAGCGGCGCCAGGCCGAGCGACGGCTCGTCCAGCATCAACAGCTTCGGCCGGGCCATCAGAGCGCGGGCGATGGCCAGCATCTGCTGTTCGCCGCCCGACAACGTGCCGCCACGCTGGTTGATGCGTTCCTTGAGGCGCGGAAACAGGTCGAACATGTATTGGATGTCGGTGTCGAAGAACTCCATGTTGTCGATCGACGCGCCCATCTGCAGGTTCTCGAGCACCGTCATGCGCGGGAAGATGCGCCGCCCCTCGGGCGACTGGGCGATCCTGAGGCGGGCGATCTCATGGGTTGGCAGACGGGTGATGTCCTGCCCGTCGTAGACGATCGAGCCTTCCCGCGCCCGCGGGTTGCCGCAGATGGTCATCATCAGCGTCGACTTGCCGGCGCCGTTGGCACCGATCAGCGTGACGATCTCGCCTCGATTGACGTCGATGTCGACGCCCTTCAGCGCAATGATGTTGCCATAATAAGTCTTGGCGCCCCTGACGGTCAGAAGGGGCTTGTTGTCCTCGGCGCTCATGCCCTGCCCTCTTCGCTTCCGGTCACCACGTCGAGCTCCTGCTCGATCTCTTCCACTTCCTCATCGTCGACGCCGAGATAGGCGGCGATAACGCGCGGATCGTTCCGCGTCTCGGTGGGAGTTCCGTCGGCGATCTTGGTGCCGTATTCGAGCACGACGACATGGTCGGAAATGCCCATCACCACGGACATGTCGTGTTCGATGAGCAGGATCGACGTGCCATCGTCCTTGCGGATCGACAGCAGCAGCGCATTGAGCTCGGCCGATTCACGCGGGTTGAGGCCGGCCGCCGGCTCGTCGAGGCAGAGAAGATCGGGACCGGTGCACATGGCGCGGGCAATCTCCAGGCGACGCTGCGCACCATAGGGCAGATCGCCCGCCGGATCGTCCGCCCGACCGATGAGGCCGATCTTGTCGAGCCAATAGCGCGCCCGTTCGATCGCCTCCCTCTCCTTGGTCTTGTAGCCGCCGATGCCGAGCACGCCTAGGAAGGTCATCCCGGAGGCGATCATCAACGGATTGTGCTGGGCAACCAGGAGATTTTCCAGAAGCGTCATGCCCGAAAACAGGCGAATGTTCTGGAAGGTGCGGGCCACCTTGGCTTTGCGGGCGACGACAAAGTCGGGCATCCGCTCGAGAAGATGCAGCGATCCGTCTCTTGGCCGCATCGACATCATGCCGGTGGTCGGCTTGTAGAAGCCGGTGATGCAGTTGAACACCGTCGTCTTGCCGGCACCATTGGGACCGATCAACGCGGTGATATCGCCACGGCCGACGGAGAAGCTAAGATCGTTCACCGCCACGAGACCGCCGAACCGCATGGTCAGATGCTCGACGGCGAGGACAGGATCGCTGTCCCAATTCCTGAGAGAGGTCGTCATGTCAGCCGTGGCCTTCCTTCACGAGATCGCCGGACACCGTCTTTCGCTTGAACAGGAAAGCGGTTGGCTGACGGGCTGAGACGAAGCCTCGCGGCTTCCACACCATGATCCCCACCATGGCGAGGCCGAATATCAGCATGCGGTACTGATCGGGGTTGAAGTCGTTGCCGAACACGGCCTTCAGGAAGTCGAGCTCGCGCAGCAACTCGGTGCCGCCGATCATCGCCACCGCCGCCAGCGCGACGCCGATCATCGACCCCATGCCGCCCAGCACCACGATGGCAACGATCACAGCCGATTCCATGAAGACGAAGGACTCGGGGGAAACGAAGCCTTGGCGGGCAGCGAAGAACGAGCCGGCAAAGCCGCCGAACATCGCGCCGATGGCGAAGGCCGTCAGCTTGGTGTTGGTGGTGTTGATGCCCAGCGACCGACAGGCCACCTCGTCCTCACGCAACGCTTCCCAGGCACGGCCGATCGGCAACCGGCGCAGCCGCAAGGTAATGAACGCGGTGAGCAGGGCGAGCATCAGGATGATATAATAGAGGAACACCTTGTAGTAGGCCGAGGAGGCCGCGAGGTGAAACGCTTTGGCGAAGTTGTTGGGCGCGCTGACATCGAATGAGTAGATGCCGAACATCGTCACCTTGGGGATCGACGAGATACCCGCCGAGCCGCCGGAAAAGGCCTTCCAGTTGATCAGCACCAGACGGATGATCTCGCCGAAGGCCAGCGTGACGATGGCAAGGTAGTCGCCGCGCAGCCGCAGCACCGGAAAGCCGAGAATGATGCCCCAGAAGGCGGCGAGCATACCCGCAATCGGCAGCAGCACCCAGAAGCTCAGGTGGAAGTTGATCGCCAGCAGCGAATAGGAGTAGGCGCCGACCGCGTAGAAGGCGACATAACCGAGGTCGAGCAGGCCGGCGAGGCCGATGACGATGTTGAGGCCCCAGCCCAGCATCACGTAGATCAGGATCTGCACGCCGTAATTGTCGACCCACTTGATCGAGCCCTGCACGCCGAACAGCGAGATGATCAGCAGTGGGTAGACGAACAGGAAGATCAGCCCGACGATCGATAGGCCTTGAGTGAGCTTGGCACGTGCCTCAAGCTCGGCAAGCGTCGCCGCCGCCTTGGAACGGTTGCCGCGTGCGGCAATCCGCGGATAGATGAAGGCCGACAGCAGGAACCGGCCGACGCCGACGATGACCGACAATATGGCGGCAAGGCCGAGCCGGTTCTGCACGATCAGCTCGTTGGACATGTTCTGCTCGGTCTTCAGGCCGACCAGCGGACCGAGCAGGGCAAAGGCGATGATGCCGACGATCACGCCGTCCTTGAGGGCGCGGCCAAAATCGATGCCCGCCCTTTCGTTAGTCTTCACAGCAGAGTTCATGGTCAGACCTTCTCGACTTCCGGACGCCCGAGCAGGCCCTGTGGCATGAAGATCAGCACGATGACCAGGATGGAGAAGGCGGCGACATTCTGATAGTCGGCCGACACATACTGTCCCCACAGCGTTTCGATCAGCCCGATCAGCAGGCCACCGAGAACCGCGCCCGGCAGCGAGCCGATGCCGCCGAGAACCGCCGCCGTGAACGCCTTGACGCCCGGTGTAAAGCCATCGGAAAACACCACCACGCCGTAGTACATCAGGTACAAAGTGCCGGCGACAGCCGCCAGCGCCGCACCGATGACGAAGGTCAGGGAAATGGTGCGGTCGACGTTGACGCCGAGCAGCGAGGCCATCTTGCGGTCCTGCTCACAGGCACGCTGCGCCCGGCCGAGCGCCGTCTTCTGCACCACATACCAGAAGGCGGCGAGCAACAGCGCCGTCACCACCCAGATGATGATCTGCTTCAGCGAAATGTTGACCGGATAGCCGTTGCTACCCTGCCAGAGCGTGTAGACATCGCGGGTCACCGGCGGGATCGGCTTGTTGCGCGGGCCCTGGGCAACCTGGATGAAGTTCGACAGCACGATCGACATGCCGATGGCCGAGATCAGCGGCGCCAGGCGGAATGACCCTCTGAGTGGTGCGTAGGCGACCCGTTCGATCGCCCAGACGAGCAATCCCGTCAGCACCATCGAAACCACCATCACCAGGATCAGCGCCAAGGTCATCGAGGCAATGCCGAACCAGGAGGTCAGCACCAAGAGAAAGATGAGCGCGAAGAAGGCAGACACCATGAACACATCGCCATGGGCGAAATTCACCATGCCGATAATGCCGAACACCATGGTGTAGCCAATGGCGATCAAACCGTACAGCGATCCAATCGTGATCCCATTGATCACTTGCTGGACGAAAACTTCCATGAAACTGAGACCCCCTGCAGTCGCCCTGTGACAGCATTTTTAGCTGCTTCATTTGTGGGCGTTATGGATTCCATTAGCAGCATCGATTGATCAAGACAACCAAGCCTACTTGTTAATCCGTACGGAATTCCCCATGAGTGAAAACAAGCGATAATCATGCCCAGGTGTAGGGAATAAGCCCGCTTTCTACCGATCCCGCCGCGACTTACGCGTAGTATCCGGAAAAGAGCGATCAGATTTCCAACCCCGTTCCAACCGGGCTATGCAAGAAGTCTGCCGGTTTCCGGAGGACCGTAATATTACGGTCCGCCGACCGCGGCCTTCGTGATAAACCTAACGAGTTCAAAGGATTCGAATTGCAAGAGGCAACAATGGCTACCGACAGTACAGCCGATCGCGACCTGGCGACGCCGTCCGGCGCTTCGGCCACCCTGGCACCGGCCACCGGCGAAGCGTTTCGCAACGCCATTGCGCGCCTTCCATCCGGCGTCAGCATCGTCGCCACCGCCGGCCCGGCCGGCAAGGCGGGATTCACGGCCACCGCCGTCGCCTCGGTATCCGACGATCCGCCGACCGTATTGGTTTGCCTCAACCGCAAAAGCCCACAAAACAAGCTTATGCAGGAAAATGCCCAGTTCTCAATCAATCTGCTACCTAAAGATGCAGTGACGCTGGCCAACATTTTCGCGGGCCGAACCGGCCTGCACCTGGAAGATCGCTTCCAGCATGGGCAATGGACGACGCTTTCCACCGGTTCGCCGGTGCTGAAGGATGCCGTCATGGCGCTCGACTGCCAGCTCCTGTCCTTGCAGGAGGTCGGCTCGCATATCGTCTACTTCGGCAGGGTCGTCGCCACGGAGACCAAGCCGCGCGATCCCGACGGCGCCAAGGAAGTGCTGATCTATCACGACAGGCACTACGGGGAAGCATGAGTTCGGCAGAAAAATCAGAGGCTTGGCCAGCACTTCGGACTCAAGACGCGAAACTCCGGTCTGATCGCCAGGATTCGCCGCTCTGACTCCGGTTGAGCCTGTTCGCCCTTCCTGCTAAACCGCGCGCCATCCCCTCAAGAGAAGGCCGAGCCATGATCCCGCGCTACGCCCGCCCCGAGATGACCGCCATCTGGAGCCAGGAAACCAAATTCCGCATCTGGTTCGAGATCGAGGCGCACGCGACCGACGCGCTCGCCGCCATCGGCGTCGTCCCGAAGGAAGCAGCGAAGACCATCTGGGAGAAGGGCGGCGCGGCCAAGTTCGATGTCGACCGCATCGACGAGATCGAGCGGGTCACCAAGCACGACGTCATCGCCTTTCTGACCCACCTCGCCGAGTTCGTCGGCCCGGACAGCCGCTTCGTTCACCAGGGCCTCACCTCTTCGGATGTGCTCGACACCTGCTTCAATATTCAACTGAAGCGCGCCGCCGACCTGTTGATCGCCGACGTCGACGCCCTGCTCGCCGCGCTGAAGCGCCGGGCCATGGAGCACAAGCGCACCGTCTGCATCGGCCGCAGCCATGGCATCCACGCCGAGCCGGTCACCTTCGGGCTGAAGATGGCCGAGGCCTATGCCGAGTTCGACCGCTGCCGCGCCCGCCTCGTTGCCGCTCGGGAGGAGATTTCCACCTGCGCCATCTCCGGCGCCGTCGGCACCTTCGCCAACATCGATCCGCGCGTCGAGATCCACGTTGCCGAGGCTCTCGGCCTCAGGCCCGAACCGGTGTCGACCCAGGTCATCCCGCGCGACCGCCACGCCATGTTCTTTGCAACACTTGGCGTCGTCGCCTCGTCGGTCGAACGGCTGGCCATCGAGATCCGCCATCTGCAGCGCACTGAGGTGCTGGAAGCCGAGGAGTATTTCTCGCCCGGTCAGAAGGGCTCGTCGGCCATGCCGCACAAGCGCAACCCGGTGCTGACCGAGAATCTGACCGGCCTTGCCCGCGTGGTCCGCGCCGCCGTAACGCCGGCGATGGAGAATGTCGCCCTCTGGCACGAGCGCGATATCTCGCACTCGTCGGTCGAGCGCTATATCGGCCCTGACGCCACCATCACCCTCGACTTCGCCCTCGCTCGCCTGACCAACGTCGTCGACAAGCTGCTGGTTTACCCCGAACGCATGGTCGCCAACATGGATCGGCTGGGCGGCCTCGTGCATTCGCAGCGCATTCTCCTGGCACTGACGCAGGCCGGCGTGTCGCGTGAAGACGCCTATCGCCTCGTCCAGCGCAACGCCATGAAGGTTTGGGAAAGCTACCATCACGGCGGCAGCTCGACCGTCGATTTCCTCACCGAACTCCTGAACGACACGGAAGTCCGCGCCGCCCTCTCGGAGAAAGAGATCCGCGACAGGTTCGACCTCGACTATCACTTGAAGCACGTCGAGACGATCTTCGCCCGCGTGTTCGGCGACTGACGGGCCGAGCGCGAGAGGCTCCTGAATCAGAACTTGAAGACGGCCGGGCAGCCCATCTGCCCGGCCGTTTTCGTTGGCGGCAAGCGGCATGGCAAGGAAATGAATCTACGCTTCAACGCGTCGAATCGTCCTCGGAAGTTCCATTGGTAAACCGTTGATTCGACTCGCGATCGAAACCCGACTCTCCACATGAACGGAAGCGCGATACGATCGGATAAGCGCCATTCCTCCACCCCAGGATCGCAAAACGGTCTGCCTTGCATTCCGTCCGAAAGGCATTCAAGGTCACGCCATGAAGACCTCGGAATGCGACATTCTCATCGTTCCCGGCTGGAACAACTCCGGCCCGGACCACTGGCAGACCCGCTGGGAAAAGCGTCTCACCACCGCGCGGCGCGTCATCCAACGCGACTGGGATCACCCCGAACGCGACGCCTGGGTGTCCGCCCTCGGCATCGCCGTCGGCAAGGCGAAACGCCCGGTGGTACTGGTCGCCCATTCGCTTGGCGTCGCCACGGTGATCCACGCGGCGCCCTATGTGGGACGGAAAGTGGCGGCCGCCTTCCTGGTCGGCCTGCCCGATGTCGACCGGCTTGAAGAGCCGGAAATTGCCAGCTTTGCCGGCCTGTCCACGGATCCCCTGCCCTTCCCATCCATGCTGGTGGCGAGCCGCGACGATCCCTACTGCGCCTTCGAGCGGGCGGATGAATACGCCGCCGCTTGGGGCTCGGATTTCGTCGACGCAGGATTTGCCGGTCACATCAACGGTGAAACCGGCTACGGCCCTTGGCCGGAAGGCCTGACACGCTTTGCAACGCTGCTGAGGCGCGCCAGCGCACCGGCGTCACCCTGACCGGCACCGCCGCCTCGGATCAGCCCTCGCTCTCAACTTCGGCGATCGCCGCCTTGGTGGCGCCGGCAATCAAATCCATGTCGGTCGATAGCGTGGCAAAGGTGAACCCGAGGCCGAGATAACGACGCACCAGCGTCGCGTTGGCTCCGAACGCACCACAGACCTTGCCGGCCGCCTTCGTTTGCCGCGCCACCCGCTCCATGGCGGCGATGGTATCCGGCCGGTCGAGCCCCGGCTCGCCATCGGGCGATAGGGCGATGGAAAGGTCATAGGGGCCGACGAACACGCCATCGATCCCCGGCACCGCCAGAATGGCGTCGAGATTGGCCAGCGCCGAGCGCGTCTCGATCATCACGATGGCCAGCGTCGACCCGTTGGCCGATGTGCGATAGGCGTCCGCCGACAGGCCGGACAGCTGAACGGCACGCGCCGGCCCATAGGATCGGAGACCGTCGGGCGGATATTTCATGAAGCTGGCGAAGACGCGGGCGTCCTCCGCCGTCTCTATCATCGGCGCCACCACCATATCGGCGCCCCAGTCGAGAAGACGGGAGGCGGATTGATATTCGCCGACCGGAATGCGGGCGAGCGCATGACCGCCGGCGGCGCGAATCGCACCGAGCATGGCTGGCGCGACGCCCATGTCGATCAGCCCGTGCTGCAGGTCGATCAACACCGCCTCGAAACCGGCGCGCACCATGGTCTCGGTGGCCAGCGGATCAGGCAGGCAGGACCAGCCAACCCGGAGCGGACGGTCGCCGGCAAGGGCGGCACGTAAAGAGGAACGGTCCATCGGCTCCCTTTCGGACGGGTCAGGCTTCAGTTCTGACCTCGAGTTCGGCGCGCGTCATCAGATCGCGCAGCGTCGCCTGTATCTCGTCGTCCGTCACAGTAAGGCCGGCGCCGGCGAGATCTACCGCCAGCTTGGCGGCGACATCGCGACCACCAACCCGATTGAGATCGGCAAGGACGACGGTCCGAGCATAGTCGGCCGCTTCCTGATCGCCCATACCCAATTTGCGCGCCGCCCACAGACCGATCAGCTTGTTGCGGCGCGCCGTGGCGCGGAACTTCAATTCCTCGTCGCGGGCGAACTTGGTCTCAAAGGCTTTTTCGCGGTGATCGAAGACTGCGATGGTACCGTTGTGGCCACTTTCGCCAGACAAAGGTAGGCTTCGGCTCCATGTCGTGGACATCCGAACCTCCTTTCTTTGAAAGGCAAAAGCGCGAGCACTCTCCTTGCATTAAATATATGCTTTCACACTGCCGTGATCAACTTGGACAGAAGTCGGTAAAGAACGTTTAGAGTTAAGGAATGACCACTACGCGAAATTGCGCCGCAACGGGATTGTTATCCGAGACCCGATCGGATAGTGTGCACATAGGCGAGGGAGCGGGCGGACGTCAGTTCGCCCGCTTTCTGTGCTTAGAATGTGTCCACGTTGGCCTGAGGTTTGCACCACGGTCATCATGTCGACGCATCCTGAATTCCCGCCGAGGCGACAAGCGGGCTAATGTATGATTCGGACCCGGAGCCCCGGCCTCATGGATTTCATCAACAGACCACGGTATATCCCCATGAACCGCCGCCGGCGTATCTACGAAGGTAAGGCCAAGATCCTGTACGAAGGTCCTGAGCCGGGTACATTGATTCAGCACTTCAAGGATGACGCCACGGCGTTCAATGCCAAGAAGCACGAGATCATCGACGGCAAGGGCGTTCTGAACAATCGGATTTCGGAATACCTCTTCACTCATCTCAACAACATGGGCATTCCCACCCATTTCATCCGTCGGCTCAACATGCGCGAGCAGTTGATCCGCGAGGTGGAGATCATTCCGCTTGAGGTGGTGGTGCGCAATGTGGCCGCGGGTTCGATCGCCACGCGACTCGGCATCGAAGAGGGCACGCAGCTGCCGCGCTCGATCATCGAGTTCTATTTCAAGAGCGACGAGCTGAAGGACCCGATGGTCTCCGAAGAGCACATCACCGCCTTCGGCTGGGCTTCGCCGCAGGAAATCGACGACATCATGGCGCTGGCCATCCGCGTCAACGACTTCCTGGCTGGTCTGTTCCTCGGCGTCGGCATCCGCCTTGTCGACTTCAAGATGGAATGCGGCCGTCTCTGGGAAGGTGACATGATGCGCATCGTCGTGGCCGACGAGATCAGCCCCGACAGCTGCCGCCTGTGGGATATCGCCACCGGCGACCGTCTCGACAAGGACCGTTTCCGCAAGGATATGGGTGGCCTCGTCGAAAGCTATACGGAAGTCGCCCGCCGCCTTGGCATCCTCAATGAATCCGAGCAGACGCGCCCTTCCGGCCCGACCTTGGTGAAATAAGGACGGACGCTGTGCAAAGCAGCGCCACCAAAGGCGAAGACGCCGCGAAAACCGACTTGTGAATCTGAGAACGCCGGGTTATTCCCCCGGCGTTCTTCATTTTCGGGATACGGCCATGAAAGTGCGCGTCACCATCACCCTCAAGGCGGGCGTTCTCGACCCGCAGGGCAAGGCGATCGAGGGCGCGCTGCGCGGCCTCGGATTTGCCGGCATCGACGGTGCCCGCCAGGGCAAGATCATCGACCTCGCCCTCGCCGAGACCAACCCGGACAAGGCTCGGGCAACGGTCGCCGACATGTGCGAGAAGCTGCTCGCCAACACCGTCATCGAAAACTACGATATCGCCATTCTCGGCTGAGGCAGGCATGGCCGACGGTTCCGACGATACCCGCCGGATCATTGTCTTCATGCTGATCAAGGCAGCGATCTTCATCGGGATACCGGTTATCGCCGCCGCTCTTGCCGTTCTGTTTCTGATGCCCTGACCCTTCGAGGAGAAAACGATATGCGCTCGGCCGTCGTCCTCTTTCCCGGCTCCAACCGTGACCACGACATGGTCAAGGCACTCCATTCGATCACCGGCGTCCAGCCGACCGTCGTCTGGCATCAGGACGCGACGTTGCCCGATGTCGACCTGATCGTCCTGCCCGGCGGCTTCTCCTACGGCGATTATCTGCGCTGCGGTGCCATCGCCGCCCGTTCGCCGGCCATGTTGGACGTGGCGAAGAAGGCGAAAGCCGGTGTCCGCGTCCTCGGCATCTGCAACGGCTTCCAGATCCTGACCGAGGCCGGCCTGTTGCCCGGCGCGCTGATGCGCAACGCCCATCTCCGCTTCGTCTGCAAGGAAGTGAAGCTCGAAGTGGTGAACAACGACACCGATTTCACCCGCGCCTATGCCAAGGGTCAGGTGATCCGCTGCCCGGTGGCTCACCACGACGGCAACTATTTCGCCGACGCCGAGACCTTGGCACGCCTCGAGGGCGAGAATCGCGTGGCCTTCCGCTATGCCGAGGGCACCAACCCCAACGGTTCGATCAACGACATCGCCGGCATTCTCAACGAGGCGGGCAACGTGCTGGGCATGATGCCACACCCGGAAAATCTGATCGAGGCGCTGCAGGGCGGCTTCGATGGCCGCGGCTTGTTCGAAAGCGTCGTCACGTCTCTCGCTGCCTGATGGGCATGCGCATCGCCGGTTGCGGAGATGCGTCATTGACAGTTTTAACGAGTTGATTAACCGCTATTTACCGTAAAGAGCAGATCGCGGATCGTTTTTCACCGCCGCCGGCCCTTGGTAACCATTTCTCTGCCACATGCAGGCATAGCCTCTGTGTTGATTGGATCAACATTGGCCGGAGCGTTGTGCCATGCTGTCTCGCCTGGTGTTCTACGGTCGCACCAATGTCAAAATTGGTGAATCCGCAGGGATGATCAAAAGCATCCTGATGGCGGCCAGTGATTATAGCCCGGCCTCCGGTCTTACCGGCGGTCTGGTCTTCAACGAAAAATACATGATGGAAGTCATAGAAGGCGCGCGTGAGCAGGTCTCAAAGCGATTGCGGCTTCTGTTTGAAGATCCGCGCATCGAAGAACTGACCGTACTTGCCGTCAACACCATCGATAAACGTGTGTTCGAGGGCTGGGCTGTAGGCTATGCTGGCAGAACGATCGATGCCGAGCGGCTCTACTTGAAATATAGCCCGACAGTCGACATCAACCCGACGAGCATGTCGGCGGTGGCTGTTCTCGATTTTGTCCGCGAGTTCTGTGCGCTCGATACCCTCTATGTGCAGCGGACCGGCCTTGCCGAGCAGCGTATGCCCGCTCCCACGCTTCAGCAGGCAACAGCAGCCCGTCCTGCACCGCCTAGACAGGACCCGCCGGTCGAAACGATCAAGGTGGTCAATACCAAGTCGGCGGCGCCGACCTGACGGTTTCCGTCATCTCTGTCTGAAAAATCGGCGACACTCTGTTTTTTGTGCGCCCGCTTTCTTGCGGTTTTGCGCCAGTCGTTCTATCCCCTGCCCAACCGTCGGCCAGGTCTCCAAGGGGATTGCCCGTGTTCCAGAACGACATCGACATTACACCCGACCTCATCGCTCGCCACGGGCTCAAGCCCGACGAATACGCGCGCATCCTTCATCTGATCGGTCGCAAGCCGACCCTGACGGAACTCGGCATCTTCTCGGCGATGTGGAACGAGCATTGTTCCTATAAATCGTCCAAGAAATGGCTGAAGACGCTGCCGACCAAGGGCGACAAGGTGGTGATCGGACCAGGCGAGAACGCCGGCGTCATCGACATCGGCGATGGCGATGTCGCCATCTTCAAGATGGAGAGCCATAACCACCCGTCCTACATCGAGCCCTACCAGGGCGCCACGACCGGCGTCGGCGGCATTCTGCGCGACGTGTTCACCATGGGCGCCCGGCCGATCGCCGCCATGAACTCGCTGTCCTTCGGCGAGCCGGAGCATCCCAAGACCCGCCATCTCGTTGCCGGCGTCGTCGCCGGCGTCGGCGGCTATGGCAACTCCTTCGGCGTGCCGACCATCGGCGGCGAGGTGCGCTTCCACGCCCGCTATAACGGCAACTGTCTCGTCAACGCCTTCGCCCTGGGCATCGCCAAGCGCGACGGCATCTTCCTCAGCGAAGCCAAGGGCGTCGGCCTGCCCGTCGTCTATCTCGGCGCCAAGACCGGCCGCGACGGCGTCGGCGGCGCCACCATGGCCTCGGCCGAATTCGACGACACCATCGAGGAGAAGCGCCCGACCGTGCAGGTCGGCGACCCCTTCACCGAGAAGCGCCTGCTGGAAGCCTGCCTCGAGCTGATGAAGACCGGCGCCGTCGTCGCCATCCAGGACATGGGGGCTGCCGGCCTCACCTGCTCGGCGGTCGAAATGGGCGCCAAGGGCAACCTCGGCATCCGCCTCGACCTCGACCGCGTGCCGCAGCGCGAAGAGGACATGACGCCCTATGAGATGATGCTCTCGGAAAGCCAGGAGCGCATGCTGATGGTGCTGGAGCCTTCCAAGGAGAAGGAGGCCGAGGCCGTCTTCCGCAAGTGGGAGCTCGATTTCGCCGTCTGTGGCGAGACCACCGACGATCTGCGCTTCCGCATCATCTGGCAGGGTAAGGAAGTTGCCGATCTGCCGATCAAGGAATTGGGTGACGAAGCGCCCGAGTATGATCGCCCCTGGGTCGAGCCGAAGAAGGCTGCGCCGCTTGCCGCCGATGCCATTCCCGCGGTGAACGATGTAGGCGCCGCGCTTCTCAGGCTGATGGGTGCGCCGGACCAGTCCTCGCGCGCCTGGGTCTACGAGCAGTATGACTGCCTCGTCCAGGGCAACTCGGCGCAGATCCCCGGCGGCGACGCCGGCGTCGTGCGTGTCGAAGGCACCAATAAGGCGCTCGCCATGTCGGCCGACGTGACGCCGCGCTACTGCGAAGCTGACCCCTTCGAGGGCGGCAAGCAGGCTGTCGCCGAAAGCTGGCGCAACGTCACTGCCGTCGGTGGCGACCCGATCGCGCTGACCGACAATCTCAACTTCGGCAATCCCGAAAAGCCCGAAGCCATGGGCCAGTTCGTGCGGGCGCTGCAGGGCATCGCCGAGGCCTGCCGTGCCCTGACCTTTCCGATCGTCTCGGGCAACGTGTCGCTCTACAACGAGACCAACGGCGAAGGCATCCTGCCCTCGCCCACCATCGTCGGCGTCGGTCTGCTGCCGGACGTGACAAAGATGGCCACCATTGCCTTCAAGGCCGATGGCGACGAGGTTATCCTGATCGGCGGCCATGGCAGCCATCTCGGCCAGTCGGTCTACCTGCGCGACCTCTACGGCCGCGAGGAAGGCACGCCGCCGCCGGTCGATCTCGCGCTTGAGAAGAAGAACGGCGACTTCGTGCGCGGTCTCATCGCCGCCGGACGAGTCTCCACCTGCCACGACCTTTCCGATGGCGGTCTCGGTGTGGCGCTTGCCGAAATGGCCATGGCCGGCCGTCGCGGCGTTCGCGTCGAACTGGGCGGTCTGGCGCCGCATGTGGCAGTCTTTGCCGAGGATCAGGCGCGTTACCTGATCGCCGTGAAACCGGCCGAAGCAGCCACCATTCTGGCGGAAGCCGCCAAAGCGGGCGTCAAGGCCGAGCGGATCGGCACTGTCGGCGGCGACGCCGTCGACTTCGGCGCCGCCGGCAAGGCAACGATCGTCGACCTCCGCGCTGCCTATGACGGCTGGTTCCCCACCTACATGGGCGGCAAAGCCTAAAGCACCGCATTTGGCTCGGGCTGACGCAGCCCGGGCCAGTCGAATATGCGCGAAGGCATCACCCAGAGCATTTCCTTTTTGACCGGATGATGCCATCTGATCGAAAGGTGCTAGGTAGCTCCTGGCCGGTAACGACGAGAGGGGTGTTCGACATGGCCATGCAGGCAAGAGACATCGAGGCGATGATCAAGGAAGCGCTGCCGGACGCCAGCGTCGAAATCCGTGACCTTGCCGGCGACGGCGACCACTATTCGGCCATCGTCGTATCGGAAGCCTTTCGCGGCCTGACGCGGGTCAAGCAGCACCAGTTGGTTTACGACGCGCTCAAAGGAAAAATGGGCGGCGAGCTGCATGCCCTTGCACTTCAGACCAGCGCGCCTTAATTTTGAATGCTTCCAATTCGGACCTTGAATCCGACCGACCGAGGTAGACCAATGGCTGACATCAAGTCGTTCATCGACAACGAAGTGAAGACCAACGATATCGTCCTGTTCATGAAGGGCACGCCAGACTTTCCGCAGTGCGGCTTCTCCGGACAGGTCGTGCAGATCCTCAGCTACCTCGGCGTACCCTTCAAGGGCGTCAACGTGCTGGAAAATCCCGAGCTGCGCGACGGTATCAAGACCTATTCCAATTGGCCGACGATTCCGCAGCTCTACGTGAAGGGCGAATTCATCGGCGGGTGCGACATCGTCCGTGAGATGTTCCAGAAGCAGGAGCTGCAGGCTCACCTCAAGGAGGCCGGTATCGCCGTCAATGAGGCGGCTGCCGAGTAAGGCTACCAGGCTTCGTTCTCCGAGCCTTTCGAGCTCCCGCCATCGCTTGGCGGGGGCTTTTTGCTTTCTCAGGCCCCGTCACCTGAAAAAGCGGGCGGCCAAAAGCCGTTCAAGAGGCGGCTAATCCCGAATCTGGCGGCTTCATCGGAAAATTTTTGACTTTTTGCGGCTGGTTTTCGTGAACGGAGATCTTCCGCCATTCACGGCCAATCCAGACCTCCGTGAGCAGTTGCGACGCACTTTATCGCGGCCAGCCGCAGTTTCATCGAGCCTTGCGGCAAGCGATCAACTTCCGGCACACGAATTCGCGATCCCATGTTCAACTTCCTGACGCGCACTCGTCAGCGGGGGCCGGTTTCCTCGTGATCGGTCTAGGTCCAAATGTTGGTCATCGGCAGCGAACAAGACCTCCTCCCGCTGCCACCCGACAAAACCAACGACCCGACCAAAAATTCTAGACCGGAGTTATCATCATGAAGAAGTTCCTCACTGCCGCCGCTTTCGCCGTTGTTCTGGCCCCCGCCCTGGCCAACGCCGCCTCGTCCTTCGACCCGGGTGCTGACAATGCCTCCCCGACGTTCGTCACCGCCCCGGCTCAGGTGAACCCGGCCAATGCCGCTGCCGCCGCCGCCGATGCCCAGCGTTATGCGCAGGTTGGCTCCGCTGTCGTCGGCACCCATGGCGCCTCGCCGAGCACCGTCGTTGAATATGATCCGGGCGCGGCTGCCGGCACCGATTTCGTGACGAAGACCGTCCTGCCGGGCGCTGCCCCTCAGGTCGCCCAGCCGCACTACATCCCCTATGCCGCCAACAGCGATGTGATCGGCAACTGATCGTCAGCTTGAGCTCAACCGGTCGGCGAAAGCTGACGCTTGTCGGGAAGGCCGCCCATTCGGGCGGCCTTTTCGCGTCTTGGCGGATGTCGGCCCGGCAGCTCCGGCGCAGTGAACTGCCCCTGAAAGCTGGACACCAACCTTCGGGGGCTTTTTCGTTTCCTTGAATGAACGCTGCGCGGGGGATGAAGCGCTCCGTCGGCCCGTTTCAAAGGCGGCTAACGCCTATTTTGCTGGTTTCAATGGAAAATTTTCGACTTTAGTCGAATGCGCTCGTGAACGGACGGCCTCTTCCGTTCACGCCGGCGCTCGCGATCCGTGAGCGGTTCTGATGCCATTTTTGGCGGCAGACCGCGATTTCATTGGGCACCGCGCCAACCGATCAATTCCCAGCACACGATTTCGCGATCCCATGTTCAACTTTCTAACGCGCACTCGTCAGCGGAGGCCGGTTTCGCCGTGATCGGTCTAGGTCCAAATGTTGGTCATCGGCAGCGAACAAGACCTCCTCCCCGCTGCCACCCGACAAAACCAACGACCTGACCAAGAATTCTAGACCGGAGATACATCATGAAGAAGTTCCTCACTGCCGCCGCTTTCGCCGTTGTTCTGGTTCCCGCCATTGCCAACGCCGCCTCGTCCTTCGACCCGGGTGCTGACAATGCCTCCCCGACGTTCGTCACCGCCCCGGCTCAGGTGAATTCGGCCAATGCCGCCGCCGCCGCTGCCGACGCCCAGCGTTATGCGCAGGTTGGTTCGGCTGTGGTCGGCACCCATGGCGCTTCGCCGAGCACCGTCGTTGAATATGATCCGGGCGCGGCTGCCGGCACCGATCTCGTGACGAAGACCGTTCTGCCGGGCGCTGCCCCTCAGATCGCCCAGCCGCACTACATCCCCTATGCCGCCAACAGCGATGTGATCGGCAACTGATCGTCAGCTTGAGCTCAACCGGTCGGCGAAAGCTGACGCTTGTCGGGAAGGCCGCCCATTCGGGCGGCCTTTTCGCATATTGGCGGATGTCAGCCCGGCAGCCCCGGCATGGCGAAGGGGCGTCCGGTTTCCACCAGCGTTTTGAGACGGGAGATGGCCTCGATCCAACCAACGGCTACCATACGGCTGGTCGTCGTATCGCCACCGAAGTCGTCATGAACCAGGCTGAGTTTGGTAGCCCCATTCCCCACCGGCTCCAGTTCCCAGGTAACCCGCGACGGCGGATCGCCGGCAACATCCTCGGACCAGCGGGCAGAAAAGCTATGGGAAAGGCGCTTCGGCGGCGTCATCTCGATCAGCTCGCCAACGATCATCGCCCGATCACCAATCAGGAATTCGATCTTGCCGCCGACGCGCCATTCGGTGCGTGACGTCATGTTGAAATGCTGCCAGAGCGGCGTCTTGTCGTCGTCGGTCAGGACCGCCCACACCGCCTCCGGCGTGGCGTCGATGAAAAGCTCATAAATGTGTTTCGGCGCAATCTTCACGGTATCCATTTTAAATACCCCCTGCTGGAATCCGCTCTTTAGGTCAGCGAGACCGCGCGCAAACGGCGAGGCGTAGCGCGAGATCCAGCGATCGCTCACGTCCTGAATGGGAACGGGGTTGAGATAGTGAAACTTCTCGCGCCCGATTTTGCGGGTGACCACCAGCCCGGCATCTTCAAGGACGCCGAGATGCTTCATCACCGCGAAGCGTGACAATGGCAGACAGGTCTCGAGCTCGCCCAGCGTCTGGCCATCCCGCTCTCTGAGGGCGTCCAGCAGCTGGCGACGGTGCGCACTGGCGAGGGCATCAAAAACGTCGGCCATGGGGAGATAATATGTTCCTATTTAGTAACGTGTCAATATAGTAACGTATGAGACGCGGCGCCACTTTCATATGGCCGGCCATTCCACTCCCGCCAGAAATCGACGTGCCAAAGATTAGGATGCCGCACGCAGCCACAGAGTGGCAGTATGGCTGCGGACAATTTCAGGGAGAGGGCCAAGTGAGCAACGCCAGTCAGTTTTCCGCCGTCGACAGGGTAGTCGACCACGCCATAAGCAGGACGATCGTCGGCGCCAACCTATTGATCAAGCTGAACGGTGAACTCGTCTACAGTAGGCAAGCCGGTTTCCTCGACCGCGAAGCGTCACGGCCGATGGCCCCGAACACAATCTTTCGTCTGGCATCGGTGAGCAAGCCAATGGTCTCCGCTGCCGCGCTCGCCATGGTCGAGGCGGGCAAGATGCGCCTCGACGATCCCGTGACCCGCTACCTGCCCGACTTTCGCCCGCGGCTTGCCGACGGTCGCGCGCCGACCATCACCATCTCCCAGCTCATGACCCACACGTCGGGTTTGACCTATGACACCGACAACGGCAACGGCAAGCCGGCCTGCGGCGGTACTGGTCCGTCCGATTTCGACCTTGCCGAAAACATCCGCCGTATCGCCGCCCTACCCCTCGCCTTCGAGCCGGGTACCAGCTGGTGCTATTCGGTCGCCATCGACGTGCTGGGCGGCGTCATGGAGGTGGTCGACGGCCGCACCTTGCCCGAGATCGTCAAGGCGCGGGTGACCGATCCCCTCGGCATGACGGATACGGGCTTCTGGCCGACCGATCCTAACCGTCTAGCCGTACCCTATGCCGACGGAACGCCGCCGACCCGGATGGTCTATATCGAACGCGTCAAGAACGAGGACGGTTTCGTGGAGTTCTGGACCGGCCGTGCCTTCGATCCCAAGGCCTTCCCGTCAGGCGGCGCCGGCATGATCGGCACGGCAGAAGATTTCCTCACCTTCCTCGAGGTGATGCGCCAGGGCGGCACGCCCATCCTGTCGCCGGCCTCCAGGCCGCTCTTGACGGAAGCGCATACCGTGGATCTCGATCCGGCCCCCTCCGGTCAGGGCTATTCGCACGGCTGGTCAATCTACCGCGACCCAACCATGCAAAAGCTGCCTTGCCAGCCCGGCACCTGGGCCTGGGGCGGCGCCTATGGCCATCAGTGGTACGTCGATCCGGCGACAGGGCTCACGATCGTCATCTTCACCAACACGGCGCTCGAAGGCTGCATAGGCGCCTTCCCGAAGGACATCCTCCACGCCGTCTACAGAGACCTTCAGGCCTGATCCCAAAAGCGAAAAGGCCGCCCGATGGGCGGCCTCTCCATAAGTCCGAAGCTTCGGAACCCTATCAGCGCGAGTAATACTCGACGACCAGGTTCGGCTCCATCTTGACGGCGTAGGGAACGTCGGCCAGGCCGGGCACGCGGACCAGCTTGGCGACCTTCTTGGCGGTATCGACTTCGATGTAGTCGGGGGTATCGCGCTCGGCGAGCTCAACCGACTCGAGAACGATCGCCAGTTCCTTGGACTTCTGGCGAACTTCGACCACGTCGCCGATCTTGCAGCGGTAAGAACCGACGTTGACCTTGCGGCCGTTGACGGTGACGTGGCCGTGGTTGACGAACTGACGAGCCGCGAACGGGGTCGGCACGAACTTGGCGCGATAGACGACGGCGTCGAGACGGGTCTCGAGCAGGCCGATCAGCGCTTCCGAGGTATCGCCACGCAGACGGACGGCTTCCTCGTAAATCTTGTAGAACTGCTTCTCGCTGAGGTCACCATAGTAACCCTTCAGCTTCTGCTTGGCGCGCAGCTGCAGACCGTAGTCGGAGGTCTTGCCCTTGCGGCGCTGACCGTGCTGGCCGGGGCCGTATTCACGCTTGTTGACCGGGCTCTTGGGGCGACCCCAGAGGTTCTCGCCCATGCGGCGGTCGATCTTGTACTTTGCACTATGGCGCTTAGACATCGCGTATCCCGCTTTTTGTCAGTGTTCTATTCAGGACTCGCGCCCTCCTCTGCTCCGATGCGGTCCGAAGACCACCCGAAACCGACAGGGAAACGCTGCGCGCGGCAGGCTCCCCACGGGACACGTGAACGGCCACGCCGGCTCCTCGTTACCAAGGAACCGGCGGGTTGAGGGGTGAATAGTCGAGTGAGGTGCCGCTGTCAAACTGAAAGCGCGGCGTTTCCGGCCTTTTCGGTCAGGCCCGGGCGATTTTCAACGCTTCGCCGGCGAAGAGACCGTCGCTCTCCTCGAATCCGAATGCGTCGAGCATACTGCGCGCAGGCCGGCGACCGGTCGAGAAGAAGCGGCGCGGGGCGTCCTCGTCACGCGACAGGCCGGCACCAGCCGTCACCGTCACCACGCGGCGGGCAATGGCCGGCGCCGGATCGATCCACTCCACCGGCCAGGGCGCCAGCGCCTTCAGCCGGTCGAGCACCAACGGATAATGGGTGCAGGCGAGCACGACGGTATCGGTCCGCCTCCCACTTTCTTCCACAAAGCAGGGAGCGATTTCAGCGAGCAGCTCGGCGTCGGTCACCGGTATGCCTGACACCTCGCGTTCGACCAGCTCGGCCAGGGCCATCGAGCCAACCAGCGTAAAACGACAGTCGCCAGCGAATTTAGCGATCAGGTCGCGCGTGTAGTCGCGCTTCACGGTGCCGGGCGTTGCCAGCACGGAAGCGAGTCGCGATCGGCTGTGCTCGGCGGCCGGCTTCACCGCAGGCACGGTGCCGACGATCGGCAGCTTGAAGCGGGCTCTGAGCGGCGGCAGTACCAGCGTCGAAGCAGTATTGCAGGCAATCACCAGAGCCGCTGGGTCGAGAACGGCGAGTGCCTCGTCCATCAATGACACGACGCGGTCGATCAGCACGTCGGGTTCCAGTGCGCCATAGGGGAAGACGGCGAGATCGGCGACATAGTCCATGCCGACGCCCGGCAGCGCCTTGCCGATTTCGCGGGCAACCGAGAGGCCGCCGACGCCGCTATCGAACACCAGGATACGCATGGGATTCCCTAGAGCCTGCCTCGTTCACCCAGCAGTGCCAGCCGAATGCGGCGACATCGGGCCGAGCCGCCCTCATCCTCGGCCCGCACGGTTAACGAAATCCTATGCTTCGCTATCGTCGGTGATCGGCTTCTTCGGCCGATGGTTCTTGCCGTCGAGGCAGGTGATGATGCCGCGCAGCGTCCGGATCTCCTGCTGCGTCAATTGCTGGCGCTGGAAAATGGCGCGGAGGTTGCGGATCATCGTCGGCCGCTTCTCCGGCGGATGGAAGAAATGCCGCTCGTCGAGCGCCGATTCCAGATGATCGAACAGGCCCAGCAACTCTGCCTTGCCGGCCGGTGGCGAGCGGTCGGAGGCAGCAAACGGCAGCGCACTGTCGGGATCCTCGAAGCCCGCCTTGCGCCACTCATAGGCCACCACCAGCACCGCCTGGGCGATGTTGAGGGAAGCATATTCCGGCGCCACCGGCAGCGTCAGGATCTCGTCGGCAAGGGCCACCTCGTCGTTATTGAGCCCCCAGCGCTCGCGGCCAAACAGCAAACCGACGCCCGCGCCCTGGACTTCGAGCGCCCGCATGTGTTTGGCGGCATGCACCGGTCCGCGCACCGCCTTGGTGACGTCACGGTCGCGTGCCGTGGTCGCATAGACGAAGGAGAGATCGACGATTGCATCCTCGAGCCGGTCGTAGACGCGGGCCGCATGGATGATGTGCGTCGCCTTGGCGGCGTTGGCTTCCGCCTTCTCGTTGGGCCAGCCGTCGCGCGGGGCGACGATCCGGAGATCCGACAGCCCGAAGTTGGCCATGGCACGGGCCGCCGCGCCAATGTTCTCGCCCATCTGCGGCTCGCAGAGGATGATGGCCGGTCCGCGTCCGGCCGCTGTCTCGTCCGACATGATCTTGCCCATTCCGCTTTTGGCGCGGGTTTGGCACATCGCGCCGGCCAAGAAAAGGGAGAAATCCCGGATATGGCCGCGTGGGAAGGCGGGCGGCGCGGTCCCGCGCCACCCGATTCCTCTTTTATCTGGGCTTGGCGACGGTCGACAGCCGCTCGCTGCCCTGCCGCTCCAGCATCCAGCCGGGATATTCGGCCGGCAGGGCCGAGACGGCATCGAGACGGGCAAGTTCATCAGCCGACAGAACCACCTCGCTGGCGGCGATGTTGTCGTTGAGCTGCTCCACCGACTTGGCACCGATGATCACCGAGGAGACGAAAGGCTTGTGCAGCACATAGGCGAGCGCGATGCGCGCCACCGACGCGCCCTTGTCCTTGGCGATTTCGGCCATCACGTCGACGGCGTCGAAGGCGCGATCCTTGTTGACCGGTGGGAAATCGAAATTGGCGCGGCGGCCCTCGCCGGACCCGTCGCGGCTATACTTGCCCGACAGGAGGCCACCGGCCAGCGGGCTCCACACCATCAGGCCGACCTTTTCGGCCTGCAGCAGCGGCGCGATGTCACGTTCGAGGTCGCGACCGGCGATGGTGTAATAGGCCTGCAGGCTGGCGATGCGGTCGAGCCCCAGCCGATCGGCGATGCCGAGCGCCTTCATGATGCGCCAGGCCGGCCAGTTGGAAACACCGACATAGCGAATGAGTCCGTCGCGAACCAAATCGTCGAGCGCCCGTACCGTCTCCTCGATCGGCGTCACCGGGTCGGTGCCATGGATCTGGTAGAGGTCGATATAGTCGGTCCCGAGCCGTTTCAGGCTGGCCTTGACGCCATCCATGATGTGGCCGCGCGAGGCGCCGCGATCGTTGACGCCCTTGCCGACCGCACCGAACACCTTGGTGGCCAGGACGACGTCGGAGCGGGCACGACCCGAATTGCGGATCGCCGCGCCGGTGATCTCTTCCGACAGGCCTTCCGAGTAGACGTCGGCGGTATCGATGAAGTTGACGCCCTGATCGAGGGCCCCGGCGACGATGCTGTCGGCCACTGACTGATCGAGCGAGCCGATGGCGGTCCAGAAGCCCTGACCGCCGAAGGTCATGGTGCCCAAGCAAATTTCCGAGACGAGGAGGCCGGTGCCACCGAGCGTATTGTAACGCATGTCATCACCTTGAAGAATGGATTGAGGAACGAAAGAGCAGCCGGCAGGGGAATGCGCGGCGGGCGGAAGCGGGCTCGAACGAAAACGGCCCCGGCGCCTGCCAATGACATAGGCCGCCAGCGGTGGCCGGAATAGCCATGCCAAACACAACAGGCTGATTAGCTGAACTATACAATCGGCTGCTTTTGAGGTTGTTATTATGCATCCTCTGGCGCGGGTCGCCAAATCACGCTTGGGCGAGCTCGTGCATCCCGCGATAGGAACGACCATGGCCCGAACGGACCTTTTCGACGGCATCAGCGAGTTTCTCACCGTGGTCCGGCGTGGCAGCTTCCGCGCCGCTGCCCGCGAACTCCGCGTCACCCCTGGCGCCGTCAGCCAGGCAGTGCAGACACTGGAGCGGCGGATCGGTCTGCCCCTTCTCCATCGCACCACCCGGCATGTCGCCCTCACCGAGGCCGGCGAGCGCTTTCTCGCCGAGGTCCAGCCAGCCGCCACCGCGATCGCCGGCTCGCTCGACAATCTCGCCAACCTCAGCGGCAGACCCTCCGGCACACTCCGCCTTCTCACCCACCACATTGCCGCCCGCGAAGTGCTGACGCCGATGCTGCCAGCCTTCCTTCAAGCCTATCCCGATATTGCCGTCGAGGTGATCACTGACACCAAACGCAACGACCTTGTCGGCAGCGGCTTCGACGCCGGCATCCGCATCGGCGAGTTCATCGATCAGGATATGCTGACGGTCCGCGTCACCCCGCCCTTCTCCTGGATCGTCGTTGGCTCTCCCGCCTATTTCGCTGCCCACGGCAGGCCGGAGACGCCAGACGACCTCGCCAACCACACCTGCCTGCGCTTCCGCCTGCCGCCGAACGGCGATCTCTATCGCTGGGAATTCGAGCGCGAAGGAGTCGCCGTGACCATCGACCCGCCAGGACAGATGACCTCCGACGACTCGACCCTGCTGCGCGCCATGGCCGTGGCCGGTCTCGGACTGACATATGCCTCGTCGCAGACCGCCCATCGTGAGCTGGCCGACGGCCGCCTCGAAACCTGCCTTGACGATTTTGCGCCGGCCCAAGACGCGCTCTACCTCTATTATCCCAAGTCGAGCCGGCTGCAGCCCAAGCTGCGCGTCTTCATCGACGCCTGCCTCAGAAGCATGCGCGAGCGATCAAGGACCTAGCGCAACAGCCCAGCGACGAAGGAGCCCACCGCCAAAACGCCGAAGGCCAGGATCAGACCACCCGACAGCCGCCCGACCCAGAGCGCAAAGCGATCGCTGACCTTGTGGCGGACCAAAGCCACGCCGCCCGTCAGAATGATCCACCAGGCGAGCGAGCCGGCAAACACGCCGGCCACCACCACCAGGGCAGACGGAGCGTCCGCCGCCGAGGCGAGGCCCAAGCCGGCAAAGAATACGGCAAAGGACAGAATGGTCGTCGGGTTGGCGATGGTGAGGAGAAAGGTGGCGCCGATCGTGCCGAGAAGATCGCGTGCGCCGATCTCGGCCGCCGGGCGCGGCGGCTTCGGTTGCATGCCCTTCCAACCGAGCCAGATCATGGCAAGGCCGCCGACAAGGCGCATCGGCCCGTCGATCGTGGCGAGAAAGGCTGAGAAGGCGGCAAAGCCCAAAGCCGCCAGAGCGCCGTAGAAGGCATCGGCGAACGCCGTGCCGAGCCCGCCGGCTAGCCCGACCCAGAAGCCGCGCTGCAGCGTCCTGTTGATGCAGAGCGCCCCGATCGGTCCGAGCGGTGCGGCGACCGCAAAGCCGAGCGCGAAACCCTTGGCGGCAAACAGCAACAGACTCACGATCGATCCCCTCGCGGTCGGAATGGCGGTTCGACGACCGTGGAAAGCGCGATCATCGTCTCGCTGCGGGCGATCAGCCGCCACCGCTTGAAATCGTCGAGGAAGGACTCGATGCCGGCAAGCGACGCCACGCGGATCTTGATGAGATAGTTCCAGCCGCCGGTCACGTGCTGGCATTCGATGATGGCAGGGTGATCGGCGGCCACCGCCCGAAACACCGCTTCGTCGGCGTCAGCAGCAAGCGCGACGAAGACGAAGGCGCTGATACCAAGCCCCATGGCCTCGGCGTTGGCGTCAATGGTGAAGCGGCGGATCACGCCATTTGCCAGAAGACGGCGAATACGTTCGTTCACCGCCGACGTTGAAAGGCCGACCTCGCCACCAATATCGGCCAGCGAACGGCGCGCATCATCCCCAAGGCACATCACGATTTGACGATCGATTTCATCCATACAGGAAATAATCCCGTCATAAGCCATGGAGTCAATACATTTTCCCGACATCCCGATGAATATCGGGAAATTATCGTGAAAATAGCAACACGACGCAACGATCACTTACATGGACAGTCCTCCGGCAAATCCCCTATAACAACGGCGGCGATCCGCCGTGCCAATTGCGGCCGACGGCGTTGAGACGGAGGTCGGCAATAGCCACTCCGCCGGGGCAAAGGAGAAAATCATGGCCTATGATGTCGCGGTTCTGGTCGGCAGCCTGCGTAAGGGATCTTTCTCGCGGGCAGTGGCCGACAACCTCGCAACGCTTGCCACGGACAAGGTGACGCTTCGCAGCGTGGAGATCGGCGAGCTGCCGCTCTACAATCCCGATCTCGACGAGGGCACGCCGCCGGCCGCCTGGGCCAGGTTCCGCAGCGAGATCGTCGGCGCCGATGCCGTGCTGTTCGTCACGCCCGAATACAACCGTTCCATTCCCGGATCTCTAAAGAACGCCCTCGACGTCGGCTCCCGCCCCTATGGCCACAGTGTCTGGAAAGGCAAGCCCACCGCCATCGTCAGCGTCTCGCCCGGCTTGCTCGGGGCCTTCGGCGCCAACCACCACCTGCGCCAGCCGCTGGTCTTCCTTGACATGCCAGTCATGCAGCAGCCTGAAGCCTATGTATCCAAGGTCGGCGACCTCCTAGATAAGGACGGCAAGCTCGCAAACGACGATACCAAGGCCTTCCTCACCGGCTTCCTTGCCGCCTTTGCGACCTGGATCGGCAAACACAAATAACGGCACTCAAGGTGGCGCCAGGAGAGATAGCATGACCATTACCAGCGAAGACGAGCTCGAAGGGCTCAAGGCGATCGGCCGCGCCGTGGCGGACGCCATCGCTGCCATGGCCACTGCTGTCCGCCCCGGCGTCACCACCGCCGAACTCGACGAGATCGCCGGCCGAGTGCTCGAGGAAGCCGGCGCCATACCGGCGCCGAGAGCAACCTATGGCTTCCCCGGCGTCGCCTGCATCTCGGTCAGCGAGGAGATCGCCCATGGCATCCCCGGCGACCGGGTGCTGAAGGTCGGCGACCTGATCAATCTCGACGTTTCCGCCTCCAAGGACGGCTTCTTCGCCGACAGCGGCGCCTCGTTCGCCGTCTCGCCCGTCCCGGCCAAGCTCGACAAGCTCTGCCGTGACGGCCGGCGCGCCATGTGGGCCGGCATCGGCGCCGTCGCGCCCGGTAAGCCGCTGGCCGGCGTCGGCCGCGCCGTCGGCGCTTTCGCCCGCAAGAATGGCTACACACTGGTGCGCAATCTCGGCAGCCACGGCGTCGGCCGTTCGCTGCACGAGGAGCCGTCCGATATCGCCACCTGGCCCGATCCGCGCGAGCGGCGCGTCATCACCGAGGGTCTCGTCTTCACCGTCGAACCCTTCCTGTCGCTGGGTGCCGAGTGGGCCGAGGATGGCGACGACGAGTGGACGCTCTATTCCGAGCCGCGCGCACCCACCGTGCAATTCGAGCACACCATCGTTGCCACCCGCAACGGGCCGGTGGTGGTGACCCTGCCCTCCTGATACCTTCCGTTTACGTCAGCGTACGCCCAAAAGCCAAGCGGTTGCACTGGCCTCGGCGGCAACGCCATGCTACAGGCGGAGCATCCGTGCGTTTGCGTACCGGCAGGCGCACGAACCGGCCTCAAGGCCCCGGTCACACGTTCGGAAGGTCACCCCACTATGGCGAAAATCAAGGTTGCGAACCCGGTCGTCGATCTCGACGGCGACGAGATGACCCGCATCATCTGGCAGTTGATCAAAGACAAGCTGATCCTGCCCTATCTCGATATCGACATTGAATATTATGACCTTTCCGTCGAAAACCGCGACGCCACGGCCGACAAGGTGACGGTTGACGCCGCCAATGCCATCAAGAAGCACGGCGTCGGCATCAAGTGCGCCACCATCACGCCCGACGAAGCGCGCGTGAAGGAATTCAACCTCAAGGAAATGTGGAAGTCGCCCAACGGCACCATCCGCAACATCCTCGGCGGCGTCATCTTCCGCGAGCCGATCATCTGCAAGAACGTGCCGCGCCTCGTCCCCGGCTGGACGCAGCCGATCGTCGTCGGCCGTCACGCCTTCGGCGACCAGTACAAGGCGACCGACTTCAAGTTCCCCGGCAAGGGCACGCTGACCATCAAGTTCGTTGGCGAAGACGGCGCGGTGATCGAGAAGGAAGTCTACAAGGCCCCCGGCGCCGGCGTGGCGCTCGCCATGTACAACCTTGACGAATCGATCCGCGAATTCGCCCGCGCATCGATGAACTACGGCATCATGCGCAAGTGGCCGGTCTATCTCTCGACCAAGAACACCATCCTCAAGGCCTATGACGGCCGCTTCAAGGATATCTTCCAGGAAGTGTACGAGACCGAGTTCAAGGCCGAATTCGAAAAGCTCGGCATCACCTACGAACATCGCCTGATCGACGACATGGTCGCCTCGGCGCTGAAGTGGTCCGGCGGCTATATCTGGGCCTGCAAGAACTATGACGGCGACGTGCAGTCCGACACCGTGGCCCAGGGCTTCGGCTCACTCGGCCTGATGACCTCTGTGCTGCTGACGCCGGATGGCAAGACGGTGGAAGCCGAGGCCGCCCACGGCACGGTCACGCGCCACTATCGCGAGCATCAGAAGGGCAAGGAGACCTCGACCAACTCCATCGCCTCGATCTTCGCCTGGACGCGCGGCCTCGCCCACCGCGCCAAGCTCGACAACAACGCCGAGCTCGCCAAGTTCTCCGCCACGCTGGAAAAGGTCTGCGTCGACACCGTCGAAAGCGGCTTCATGACGAAGGATCTCGCCCTGTTGATCGGGCCGGACCAGAAGTGGCTCTCCACCACCGGCTTCCTCGAGAAGGTCGCCTCCAACCTCGAAGCCGAAATGGCCAAGTGGTAAACTGATACTCACGAACGGAATTATTAGGCGGCGGATCGGAAACGGTCCGCCGCCTTTCATTTTAACGGTCTGATGTCCATAGGAAATTGTTCATACTTGTAAGATGTTACCATTCGCAGGTATGGATTTGCCTGGAGAATGTCGGCTCGGCCCAGCGGCACCAAGCAGGTACTGGCGGCTTTTCTTACCTACTCCCTGCCTTGCTGGACGATATATGTTCGATATTCCAACGGTATTCATACTCATATCAGTTCTCAGCCTGACACTGGGCGGCGCGATCAGGGTTACACAGACCACAGAACTGAAATGGGGACTTCACGAGCTTTCCTATGGCTTGATAGCACATGGCATAGCCTATGGACTGTTCACCTTATCTCCTTCACTCGGGCTCGGAGCCGTCTGGCTCGCCGAGGTGTCGATCGCACTCTTCTTTTCGTTCGTCATTCAGGCCTTGGAAGTTTTCTTCGGCAGGAAAAAGCGCTGGATTTGGCATCTGCTGCTGATTGGCTCGATCGCGCTGGTCGCCGCCTTGCTGCTCGACAACCGGCCAGCCAGGACCATGTGCGACAGCCTGATTCTCATTGCGACCGAGGCCACCATTCTGCGGTTCTTGTGGGCGAGGCGCGCGACAACACCAGGACGGGGCCAGTATCTGATCGTCGCGGCCATTCTGCTCAATCTGACAACGTTGTTTTATCGCGAATTGACGGCGGTTTACTCGCTCCAGGCGTCTGGCGCCATTTCGATGAGCGAACTGTCGCAGGCACTTCTCTATACGGCGACCCTTGTTGGCCTGACGCTGCTCACCGTGGGCTTTCTGCTGATGGCCAAGGAGCGCACCGAACATCTCAATCAACAGATGATCCTGAGTGACAAACTCACCGGCGTTTGGAATCGCCGAAAGCTCGAAGAGGTCGCGGAAGGCGAAATCCAGCGCCTTGTCCGCCATGGCACATTGGCCTCGTTGCTGATCCTCGACCTCGATGACTTCAAGGCCATCAACGACTCCGAGGGGCACGCCGCCGGCGACGCCGTCCTTCAGGCCGTGACCTCGTCTTGGCAAACTATCCTGAGGGACACCGACGTTCTGGGCCGTTGGGGTGGAGAGGAGTTCGTCGTCGTTTTGCCCGGAACCGGCGTGCGGGATGCGCTGCTGCTCGCCGAGGCGCTGCGCGATGCGACAAGCGCAACGGACATCGGCAATCCTCGACGGGTAACCGTCAGTATCGGCGTCTCGCTTTGCCTTAGCTATGACAGCTGGAAAAGCTGGTTCGATCGCGCCGATGCAGCGCTTTATCGCGCCAAGGCGGCTGGCAAAGATCGCGTTTCCCACGACATTCCCATGGAGTGGGAGGATGGCCTAACGCTTATCAACTGGTCGTCCATGTTTGAAACGTCCGTACCGGAACTCGACGCCGACCATCGTCAACTGGTGAAAAAGGTCAATCAGCTGCTACGCAACGTCAGGACGAGCGGCAACAAGGCAGCGATCAGCCAAGATCTGAATGAAATCGGGCTGGACATGCGCCGCCATTTCGCCCGAGAGGAGGTTGCCATCGCCGATGTCAGCCCAGACGATCTTCAAAAGCATCGCTTCGAACATGCGGCACTCGTGGCGCGTCTAGGCTTCCTCACGGAGCGCTTTCAGCGCGATGCCCTGCCCCTAGAGGCGCTCGTACAGTTTATGGCCTTTGAAATGTGCGCCCATCACATCGCAGGAAGCGACCGGCGTCTCTTCTCAAAACCCGGCCTCTAGCTGTCCGCTCGCGTAGATCGCGGGATCAGCTTCAGCTCTTCCTTGACGCACAATTCCGCCCGTGAAGCACTAACTCTGAATTTCTCTAGACATATTGATGAGGATAAATAGCCGCGTTCATACTTGAAGACCAATGACAGCCTGTCTGGCTGTCAATACCTTTACTCGGGGTGGAATTGCTCCGACACGTCCGACAACCTCGATTGCATCGGGGTGAACCCGCCCTGAACGACGCGGCGACCCACGGTTTTACGGGCAAGCCGCCAAAATGGAGGGGAAAATCATGGCGCACAAATTCGAAATCAAGAAGAACAAGGCCGACGAATACGTCGCCTATTTCAAATATAATGGCGAAACCATCTTTTGGACCGAGGGCTACAAGTCCAAGGCGTCGGCGCTCAATGCCATCGAGTCGATCAAGAAGAATGGCCCAGCAGCGCCCACCGAAGACAACAGCTGACCTCCGGCAAGTCATCAGCCCGCCGGGCCGAGCCCGGCGGGCGCCCGAACCGATCGTCAGGCGGTAACGGCGAAGATGCGGATGCGATGCCCGTCCGGGTCAACCACCATCATGCTGCGGCCGAAATCCATGTCGGTGGGCTGCTGGAATACCGGCAGGCCGCGCGCAAGCCAGCTTTGATGGAAGGCATCGACATCCTCTGGCGTCTTGAGGGCAATGCCGATTTCAAGCGCTCCCGGCGCTCCGCCCGTTGCCGGTTCGACGGTGGCCTTCGACCACAAGCCTACCTTCATGCCGCCTTCGAGGACGAACAGCACGAAGGTCGACGACGTCTCGACCGGCGAGCGACCAAACAGCTCGGTGTAAAAACCCGCGCTTTGCTGAGGGTCGGTAACATGCAGCAGATAATAGGTGGGCGTAAGCATCAGGATCTCCTCATCTCCTAGCGAGGAGCCTGCTTACGACACACTGCTGACAAAATATGTCAGCATTCGAACATGGAGGGCAAGGGTACTTGGCAGTGCGCGCTCAAACGCGCGTACGGATCGGAAGGAACGGAAGCCTGAGATAGGCCAGCGCTGCGCCGAGGGCATAGGCGGCTTCAAAGAAGATGACCGCCTCGGCAATATGCAACGCTATACGTGGCCCGGATGCGCCAATGGTCATGGCTTCCAGAAAAGCACACGCACAGGCAGCCAACGCCAGCGGTGCCATGGCCGACACTCGGAACTGTGTTCCCACGATGAGGCCAGCCACGACCAGCATCAGCACCACCTCGAGCGCAAGCATGTACCGGCCTCCGACACTCTGGATCGCCCTCCCCCGCCGCGGGATCGGAACGAGCCATTCAGGCTGCGAGTCAATTGCAGTAGGAACGTATCATGTTTAAACTTTCCTACTCGGTCTATTTCTACTTAGTCGTAATATCACGTGAAAACAGCGGATGCCCTGTAAAAGCGCACCCTACAATTTCCGGCTGTCAGTTAAATAGCTCGTTTCATTAGAGGTTTAACCATATTACGACACGATTAGACTTTAGTCGGCATGATCATCCGAATGATCGTTTGTGCTGCGTCTCTCAGCCGTGCGCCGCCATCCACGCCACCTTCTCGGCCCGCTCGCTTTCGGCGCGCTCCGGATCGAGCGTACGATAGAGCGAAATGCTATTGGTCGGCAGATAGCCAAGCGCCGCGTAGAAGGCGAGCACGGCTTGATTTTCGTTACGGACAAGTAGGTTGAGCTTGGGTGCACCGCGTGTCTTGCACCAGACTTCAGCCGCTCGCACCAGCGCTTTGCCGATGCCACCCCGGCGGCAATCGGGATCAACGCCGAGATAGTAGAGTGCGCCCCGATGGCCGTCATGGCCGGTCATGGCGGCTCCGACGATTCGTCCGTCCGCCCGCGCCACCAGAACGGTGGCGTTCTCGCTCGCCTCGGCTAGCGCCATATCCGCCTCCGGATCATTCCACGGCCGCGTCAATCCGCAGCGCGACCACAGCGCAATGACCTGCTCGCGCTCATCCCCAACCATCTCGCCGATGTCCGCCTCAAAAGACACTGCCCGTCTCCATTTCCCTGACTGGCTCTCACCGCAAGACCGATAGCCGCGAGCCACTTTAGATATAGCCGATGCCGGTCGTCCGGTAAGAGTAACAGGCGCATCCGTTATCGGCGACGGGAAACACGGGTTTGTGATCGACTGATTATATCCATATTTTTCAGAAGGTTGGCCGATAATTTTTTCTCAGAAATTTCTGGACTGGCAATCTCGAAGCTCTCGCCTCTTGCAATAAGATTCACTTTAGATATATCTAATTACATCACGAGCTAACGGAGATATCCATGCATCACAAATTCCACTTCCTTCGCGCCCTTCATGAACAGAACCACGACCACGACGATCCCCGCGCCACCGGCGGACGCGGTCCGTTCGGCCGCCCGCTTTGGGGCGAGCGGGGCGAGCGTCCAGACCGCCATGGTCCCGGCCATCGCGGCGGTCCGTTCGGTCGCGGCCGCTTCTTCGACAACGGCGTGCTGCGCCTCGTCGTGCTGGCGCTGATCGCCGAGCAGCCTCGGCATGGCTACGAGATCATCAAAGAGATCGAAGAGCGCACCGGCGGCGCCTATGCGCCGAGTGCTGGCGTCATTTATCCGACGCTGACGCTGCTTGAGGAAACCGGCCTGATCGAGGTCGCGAACTCAGAGGGCAACAAGAAACTCTACGCCGCCACCGACGCCGGCCGGGCCGCCGTGGAGGAGAACCGCGCCGCCATCGACGCCGTCCTCGCCCGCTTCGCCGAAGCCGGCTCCGATCGTCGGCCCGAGCGCGATCCGCGCCTCATCCGGGCCGTTGAGAACATGCGCCTAGCCCTGCGCCTGAAGACGCAGAGTGCCACGCTGACGCCCGAGCAGATCGACGCGCTGGCCGAACTTCTCGACGAGACCGCTCGCAAGATCGAGCAGATCTGACGCGGCTTCCATCCCAAAGCAAACGCCCGCCCGAGCCACCGCTCGGACGGGCGTCGTTATTTTGGGCTGTCGGCCAGGCTTCAGCCAGCCAACGCCTTGCGAACGGCGTCGAGCGCTTCCGCCGCCTTGGCGCCATCCGGGCCACCGGCCTGGGCCATGTCCGGACGACCGCCGCCCCCCTTGCCGCCCAGCGCCTCGGACGCCACACGCACCAGATCGACGGCCGAGAAGCGCGCCGTGAGATCCCGCGTCACGCCGACCACCACACCGGCCTTGCCATCCTCGGAGACGCCGACCAGCGCCACCACGCCCGAGCCGAGCTTGGCCTTGCCCTCATCGACGAGGCCCTTCAGGTCCTTCGGGCTGACGCCCTCGGCCACACGGCCCAGGAACTTGACGCCAGCGATCTCCGCCACCTCGTCAGCCGCCGCGCCGCCACCCATGGCAAGCTTGCGCCTGACATCGGCCAGCTCGCGCTCCAGCTTGCGCCGCTCCTCGACCAGCGCCGCCACACGATCGACCACGTCGCCGACCGGCACCTTCAGCTCCCGGGCGACGTTACGGACCGTCTTTTCCTGATCTTCAAAATAGGCGCGGGCACCGTCACCGGTCAGCGCTTCGAGGCGACGTACACCGGCCGCCACCGCGCTTTCAGCCAGAATGTGGACAAGGCCGATTTCGCCGGTGCGCGACACATGGGTGCCGCCGCAAAGTTCGGTCGAATAGGTCTTGCCCGCCTTCTCGCCTTCCAGCGCCGTGCCCATGGTGACCACGCGCACTTCATCGCCGTATTTCTCGCCAAACAGCGCCATGGCGCCCTCGGCGATCGCCTCTTCCTGACCCATCAGGCGAGTGGTCACCGGGCTGTCCTGCAGCACGATGGCATTGGCAAGACGGCTCACTTCGGCAAGCTCCTTCTCGTCCATCGGCTTGGGATGCGAGAAGTCGAAACGCAGGCGGTCCGGCGTCACCAGCGAACCCTTCTGGGCTGCATGCTTGCCGAGCACCTCGCGCAGCGCCTCATGCAGCAGATGGGTCGCCGAATGATTGGCGCGGATGCGCGAGCGGCGGGCATGATCGACGTTGAGCTCGACCGGCTCACTCACCTTCACGGTGCCGCTCTCGACCGTCACCTGATGCACGAACAGGCCGTCGGCCTTCTTGCCGACATCGGTCACCGCCAGGCGGAAACCGGCGCCGGAGATCACACCGCTGTCGCCCACCTGACCACCCGACTCGCCATAGAACGGCGTCTGGTTGACGATCAGCGAACCCGTGTCGCCGGCCTTCAGTTCGTTGACTTCCTTGCCGTCCTTGACCAAGGCGACCACGACGCCCTCGGCCTTCTCGGTGTCGTAGCCGAGGAACTCGGTGGCGCCCACCTTTTCCCTGAGGCCGAACCACACGGTCTCGGTGGCCGCTTCGCCGGAGCCGGCCCAATTGGCGCGCGCCTCGGCCTTCTGCCGCTCCATGGCGGCGGAGAAGCCGTCTGTGTCGACCGAGATGCCGCGCGCCTTCAACGCATCCTGCGTCAGATCGAGCGGGAAGCCATAGGTGTCGTAAAGCTTGAACGCCGTCTCGCCATCGAGGCTGCCGCCCTTCTCCAGGCCACTGGTGGCTTCATCGAGCAGGCCGAGGCCGCGCGCCAGCGTGCGACGGAAGCGGCTCTCTTCGAGCTTCAGCGTCTCGGTGATCAGCGCCTCGGCGCGCACCAGCTCCGGATAGGCCTGCCCCATTTCGCGCACCAGCACCGGCACCAAGCGATGCAGCAGCGGCTGCTCCGAGCCCAGAAGATGGGCATGGCGCATCGCCCGGCGCATGATGCGACGGAGCACGTAGCCGCGCCCTTCGTTGGACGGCAGCACGCCATCGGCCACCAGGAAGCTCGAGGCGCGCAGATGGTCGGCGATGACGCGATGCGAGGCGAGACGATCGCCTTCGGCAGCAACGCCGGTCGCCTCGACCGAGGCGCGGATCAGCGCCTGGAACAGATCGATGTCGTAGTTGTTGTGGACGCCCTGCAGCACGGCGGCAACGCGCTCAAGCCCCATGCCGGTGTCGATCGACGGCCGCGGCAAATTGACGCGCTCAGTCTTCGACAGCTGCTCATACTGCATGAACACGAGATTCCAGATCTCGATGAACCGGTCGCCATCCTCCTCGGGCGAGCCCGGAGGACCGCCCCAGACGTGATCGCCGTGGTCGTAGAAGATCTCCGAGCAGGGACCGCAAGGGCCGGTGTCGCCCATCGCCCAGAAATTGTCCGAGGTGGAGATGCGGATGATGCGGTCATCGGAGAGACCGGCGATCTTCTTCCAATAGGTCGCCGCTTCCTCGTCCTCGGAATAGACGGTGACCAGCAGCTTGTCCTTCGGCAGCCCGAATTCCTTGGTGATCAGGTTCCAGGCCAGCTCGATCGCCCGGTCCTTGAAATAATCGCCGAAGGAAAAGTTGCCCAGCATCTCGAAGAAGGTGTGGTGGCGGGCGGTATAGCCGACGTTGTCGAGATCGTTGTGCTTGCCACCGGCACGCACACACTTCTGCGACGTGGTGGCGCGGCTGTAGGGACGCTTTTCAAGGCCGGTGAACACGTTCTTGAACTGCACCATGCCGGCGTTGGTGAACATCAGCGTTGGATCGTTGCGTGGTACCAGCGGGCTAGACGACACCACCTCGTGACCGTTCTTGCCGAAATAGTCGACGAAGGTCTTTCTGATCTCGTTCACACCACTCATGACGATCCGCCTGCCTGCGCTGGGACGGCATCGCCCGCATCACGCGCGGCCAATCCGTCCGAACCCCATTTCCCGCGAGCCGCTCGCACGCTCCCGCAACCCAGAGCCCTGCGTCGAGCGATCGAAGAAACGGGCACCGGCCGGCGGATCGTTCCAGCCATCCGGGCGGCGCCCTGACGGCATGCCTCGGTGGGAAGAACGCGCGGGCCAGACCGGCTCCGACGATATCGGTTCCAGGCAAGGCAAAGGGTTATTTAGCCGCCGGCTATGCGCCTGTCCAGCGGCGGTGGACGACTGCAACGGAGCGATTTCATTGCGGAGTAGCTGCTTTTTGCCCAACGGGCCGTATCAGCTCGTCGGCATCTCACATGCCGCCCAGGCGTCGACCTCTGCGTTGAGGGCGGGCGTGCCCAGCGCCGAGACGTAAAGAAGCGTCGTGCAGGGCCTATGGTCGCCGAAAAATGCGCCGAATATCTGCCGCCGTCGGTCGGGATCGACCTCCCCGACCAGATAGGTCGTCACCTTGACGAGGTCACCAATCGTCATACCCGCCGCATCGAGATTACGGCGGACATTATCAAGCGCCACCTCGAGCTGCTCGGCTGCGTCGTCCGGCAAAACACCATCAGGCCGTATGCCGACCTGGCCGGCCAACACCAGCCAACGGGCACCCGCCGATACCTCGACTTGGTGGCTATAAGCGGCGACCGGCGCATGGACGCCGGCCGGATTGCGAAACTGCATCGATTCCTCCGAACCGGCGCCGGGCGCCCGCCTTCACCTCCCGAGAGGAGGCTGTGGCAGCCCTGCCCTCACTCGAGTTCAGGCGCCGTTCCGTCGGCGTCGTCCTCGGGTGCACCCTTGAGGATCGAGTCGGCAATGACACCCGCGTTCTGACGAATGGCCGCCTCGATCTCGTTCGCCAACGCTTCGTTCTCGCGCAGGAACTGCTTGGCGTTCTCGCGACCCTGCCCGAGGCGCTGGCTATTGTAGGAGAACCAAGCACCGGACTTCTCGACGATGCCGGCTTTGACGCCGAGATCGATCAGTTCGCCCACCTTGGACACGCCTTCGCCGTAGAGGATGTCGAACTCGACCTCGCGGAACGGCGGCGCCAGCTTGTTCTTGACCACCTTGACGCGGGTCTGGTTGCCGACGATCTCCTCGCGGTTCTTCAGCGCACCGATGCGGCGGATGTCGAGACGCACCGACGCATAGAACTTGAGCGCGTTGCCGCCGGTCGTCGTTTCCGGGCTGCCGAACATCACGCCGATCTTCATGCGGATCTGGTTGATGAAGATGACCATGGTCTTCGACTTGGAAACCGAGGCGGTGAGCTTGCGCAGCGCCTGGCTCATCAAACGGGCCTGCAGGCCGGGCAGCTGGTCGCCCATTTCGCCCTCGAGTTCGGCCCGCGGCGTCAACGCCGCCACCGAGTCGATGACCAGCACGTCGACGGCGCCGGAGCGAACCAGCGTGTCGGTGATCTCCAGCGCCTGCTCGCCGGCATCCGGCTGCGAAATCAGGAGATCATCAAGGTTGACGCCCAGCTTGCGGGCATAGACCGGATCGAGCGCATGCTCGGCATCGATGAAGGCGCAAACGCCGCCGCGCTTCTGCGCCTCGGCCACCGTGTGCAGCGCCAGCGTCGTCTTGCCCGACGATTCCGGTCCGTAGATCTCGACGATACGCCCCTTGGGCAGACCGCCGATGCCGAGCGCGATATCAAGGCCGAGCGAGCCGGTCGGCACCGTCTCCACTTCCACCACCTGCCCCTTGCCGAGGCGCATGATAGACCCCTTGCCGAAGGCCCGTTCGATCTGCGACAGGGCGGCGTCGAGCGCCTTAGTCTTGTCCATGGAGGTTCCTTCCACGAGGCGAAGTGAATTCTGCGACACTGGCTCCGCTCCTTATTTCACGACCGTTCCCGGATTTCAAACTCACGGTCAATGTACACGATTTGTTCCTATGAGCAAGCGGATATATGTCCTTGACATAAAAATACAAGTCTGATTTCGTTCCCGTCGTGTTCCGGCAGGACTAAGGCACCGGAAAATAGGGAGAAAAGCGCTGAGCGCGGGGAATCGAAACGGCGGCTTCGGACCACTTTTGGTCGTCGGCGGCTGCCATCAGGACGTACTTGGCCGGGCGAGCTTCGTCTACGAGCCCGCAACGTCCTGTCCAGGAATCGTGACGCGCCGCCCCGGCGGTGTGGCGCGCAATGTCGTGGTGCTGCTGGGACGGGCCGGGGCACCCTGCCGCTTCGTTTCGGTGGTCGGCGACGACGCTGCCGGTCGCGAACTCAGAGCCGAGCTCTCCTCGGCCGGCATCGATACCGCTGCGATGGTGGTGGATGCCAAGGGTCGGACCGGCACCTATCTCGCGGTCCATGACGAGGCCGGCGAACTCGTGTCGGCCATCTCCGACCTCGGCCTTTACGACGGCTTCGTGCTGCCGCCGGCCGCCCTCGAAGGCGCTGGAGGGCCGCTGGTGTTCGCCGACGCCAATCTCGCTCCTCACGAGTTGGCTCGGCTCGCCGAAGCCCATGGTGACAGATTGGTGCTGGACGCCATATCCCGCGCCAAGGCGCCGCGCCTCAAGCCACTCGTTGCTTCCGGCGCCCTTTTTATCTGCAACCTTCCTTCGGCGGAGTTGCTGGTTGGCCATCAGGTGAACAGGCCGATCGAAGCTGCCGAACGGCTGGCCGCCGCTGGCGCCCGGCGGGCGGTGATCACTGGCGGATCGAAACCGCTGGCCATTCTCGAAGCCGGGCAGATTACCGAACTGACGCCACAGCCGGCCGAGGTGGTCGACGTCACCGGCGTCGGTGACGCTCAAACCGCCGGCCTGCTGTTGGCATTGTCGGCAGGTGCCCCGCTCGTTGCCGCCGTCGAGGTTGGCATGGCAGCCGCCCGCGCCGCGCTCGCCACCGCGGGCGCGCTCGGCGAGCTGCCGAAAGACGTCTTGGCGGCGGCTCTGAAGGCCGGAGAGCGGGCCGAGACCTGACAAGCAGCGCGCCAAAGCGCTGCGCTCACATTGAAAAGAAACGATAATCTTCAACTTTTTGCGAATCTGCGTCTTTCCTCTTTCGCAAGCCGTCCCTCTCGTCGTATAGGGTTTGGCTCGGAGATCCATCACCCGCCGCCGACGTCGCGTGCCCACTCCGTGGCCATGTCGTGCGGCCACATTCGGAGGCATGATGGCATCCCTGCCACTCGTCTATTCGCCTGAAGTCGAAGCCGCGATCGCTGCCGGCAAGCCGGTCGTCGCGCTTGAGTCCACAATCGTCACCCACGGTATGCCCTATCCGGACAACGTCGAGACGGCGCGCGCCGTCGAGGCGGAGATCCGCAACCGTGGTGCCGTGCCGGCCACCATCGCCGTCCTCGAAGGCAAGATCCGCGTCGGCCTCGATGCCGAAACGCTCGACCGCCTCGGCACCATGACTGGCGTCATGAAGCTGTCGCGCGCCGACCTCGCCTTTGCGCTGGCCACCGGCCGTCCGGGCTCGACCACCGTCGCCGCCACGATGATCTGCGCCCGCCTCGCCGGCATCGACGTCTTCGCCACCGGTGGCATCGGCGGCGTGCATCAGGGCGCCGAGGAGAGCTTCGACATCTCCGCCGATCTCGAGGAACTGGGCCGCACGTCGGTGATCGTCGTCGCCGCTGGCGCCAAGGCGATCCTCGACCTGCCGAAAACGCTGGAAGTGCTGGAGACCAAGGGCGTGCCGGTGGTCGGCTATCGCACCGACGAGTTCCCGGCCTTCTGGTCGCGCGGCTCTGGCCTGAAAGCGCCGCTGCGGCTCGATTCCGCTGCTGAGATTGCCGCCTTCCAAAAGGCGCGCGAGACCATCGGCATCGACGGCGGCATGCTGATCGCCAATCCGGTGCCCGAGACCGACGAGATCCCGGCCGTCCGCATGCAGGGCTTCATTTCCGCCTCGCTGGCGTCGGCCAAGGCAGCCGGCATCTCGGCCAAGGAGGTAACGCCCTATCTGCTCGCCGACATGTTCGAGCGCACCGCCGGCTCCTCGCTCAAGACCAACATCGCGCTGGTCATGAACAACGCCCGCCTTGCCGCCGACGTCGCCAAGGCGCTGAAGGCCTGATGAAACAATAAAGCCGGGGCTGGTTCGCCGGCCCCGGCTTCATTTTCAGCTTCAGGCCGCCTTCATTCGGCCAGCGTTTCCTTCACCGTCGTTGCCAGCTGCTTCAGCGAGAAGGGCTTGGGCAGGAAGTTGAACTGCTCGTTTTCCGGCAGGTTCTTCTTGAAGGCGTCCTCGGCATAACCCGATACGAAGATGATCTTGAGGTCGGGCTGCGTCTTGCGCAGCTCCCGAAGCAGCGTCGGCCCGTCCATCTCCGGCATCACCACGTCCGACACCACTAGATCGACCTTGCCGCCCACTTCGGCCATCACCTCCAGCGCCTCGGCGCCGGTCGATGCCTCGTGGACGGTATAGCCGCGCGACATCAGCGCGCGGGCGGCAAAAGCGCGCACCGCCTCTTCGTCCTCGACCAGCAGGATTGATGCGGTACCGGTGAGATCGGCCATCGGCGTGGCTTCGACGTTCTTCTTCGGCATCGCTTCGGCCGGCGCTTCGTGGCGCGGCAGGAAGATGTGGAAGGTGGTCCCCACCCCCAGCTCCGACACCGGATAGATGTAGCCGCCGGTCTGCTTGACGATGCCGTAGACGGTGGATAGGCCGAGGCCGGTGCCCTTGCCGACCTCCTTGGTCGAGAAGAAGGGATCGAAGATCTTCTCCATGATCTCCGGCGTCATGCCCGAGCCGTTGTCCTCCACCTCGATATGCACGTAGTCGGCGGCCGGCATACCCTTGAAGGTGTAGGATTTGGCGCAATCGGCCGCCGTGACGTTGGAGGTGCGGATCTCCAGCTTGCCGGCCTTGGTCATGGCATCGCGGGCATTGACCGCGAGGTTGATCACCACCTGCTCGAACTGGTTGAGGTCGGCCATCACCGGCCAGACGTCGCGGCCGTTGTTGACCTTGAGCTGCACCTTCTCACCAAGGAGCCGGCTCAAGAGGTTGGACAGTTCCGCCAGCACATCGGAGAGCACCAACACCTGCGGCCGCAGCGTCTGGCGCCGCGAGAAGGCCAGGAGCTGCCGGACGAGGCCGGCGGCGCGGTTGGCGTTCTGCTTGATGTTCATGATGTCCTGGAAGGACGGATCGGTCGGCCGGTGGTTGTTCAGCAGCAGGTCGGAGAAGCCGATGATGGCGGTCAGCACGTTGTTGAAGTCGTGCGCCACGCCGCCGGCCAGCTGGCCGACCGCCTGCATCTTCTGGCCCTGCGCGAACTGCGCCTCCAGCGCCCGCTGTTCGGTGGTCTCCAGCGCGTAGACAATCGCCACCTCGCCGTCGCCGGCCCCTTCCTCGACGGTCGAGACATAGAAGCGAGCCGAACGATCGCCCTCGCCGGGCAGAGACACGTCGATGCCGGTGATATTGCCCTGCCCGTTCACCGCCGACACGATCGCCTCGGAGATCGCCTTGCGGTCGCGCTCGGCAACCACGTCGGCAAGACGGCCGCGCGGTGCCGAGGCGTCCGGTTTGATCGAGGCGCCGAACAGGCGCATGAACGGCGCGTTGTTGCGGCCGATGCGGCCTTCCTTGTCGATGGAGGCGATGGCGGCCGGCGTGTTGTTGAAGAAGCGGGTGAAACGCACTTCGGCAGCGCGTAGCGACTCCGAGACATCCTCGCCCGGCGAGCGGTTCAGCACCAGCGTGCGGCTGTCGCCGACCGAACCGTCGCTGCCCACCGGCACGCGGTGGATGATGCGGACCGGCAGGATCTGGCCGTTGCGCTTCATCATGTCGAGATCGACGATGCCGGTCTTCACCTCGCCCGAGGCGCCGCGAATGCCGTCGAGCAGCGCCACGCCGTCGCCGACCACAATCTCTTTGAGCTGCATGGCGCCGGCCTCGAATTCGGCGAGGTCGTAGCCGAGCCAGTCGGTCAGCGTGGCGTTCATGTAAACCACGCGGCCGAGCGCGTTGGCCGACAGGAAGCCGGCCGGCGCGTGATCGAGGAAATTCACCGCCCGCTGCAGCGCCTGGAAGCTGTTCTCCTGTTCGTCGCGGTCGCGGGTGATATCGGCCACCTGCCAGACATTGAGCGGCTGGAACAGACCGTTGAGCGGCCGCACACGGATGCGGTACCAGCGAGCCGGCCCGTCGATGCGACCGAGCGGGTGGGCAACGCGCACCTCTTCCGTCGCTCGCCGCCCTTCCCGCGACGCCTGGGCGAGACGGAAGATCACGTCGGCGGTGTCGGGATCGCCCGAGAACACCCGCTCGACGGTGCGGACATCAACGGCCGACTCGGCGCGGATCAGCCGGCCATAGGTGGCATTGGCGTAGACGATGCGGCCGTCGCCGTCGGTCACGCAGACGCCGTCGGTCATCGTGTCGAGGAAGCGCTTGGCGAGCTGCACTTGGCCGTCGTTGCGCGAGGACAGGCGGACGAGGCCGATGGCGATGGCGAACAGCGAGAACACGCCGATCACTGCCAAGAGGCCGAGGAGGCCGAGCACATAGGGTTCGGCAGCTGCCCGGTCGAGTACCGCGAACACCGCAGCGGCGGCCACCAGCGCCAGCGCTAAGGCAATCACCAAGCCGACGTTGCCGCCGCGCTCGGAACGGTCGACGATCGGCGTTTCAACGGAAGGTGCCGACGGTTCGGTTTCATTCATGCTGCTCTTGCCCTGCCCGCCTGCCGGTGCCGCGCTGCGTGAGTTCGCGCGCCCGCCGGGAATCGTCTGTTCACGCCATGATCTTTAGCAATCGCCCGTGACGAGGCAAACGCTGACTTGCGCCTTTTCGTGAATTGGAGCGGATGATACCAGCTTTTGGCGCTTATCCCCGTCGTGGTCATGCTCATTCACGACCGCCAGCTCGCCTTCTTCTTGAGATTCATGACGTAGCCCACCACCTGCGCTACCGCCTTGTAGTGCTGCTCGGGGATGGCTTCGTCGAGATCGACGCTGGCATAGAGCGCGCGGGCGAGCGGCGGGTTTTCGACGATCGGCACATCAGAGGTTTTCGCAAGCTCGCGGATGCGCAGGGCAACCTCGTCGACACCCTTGGCGACGCAGATCGGCGCCGGCGTCGACTGGTCGTATTTCAGCGCCACGGCATAATGGGTCGGGTTGGTGACCACCACCGTCGCCTCCGGCACCTTCTGCATCATGCGCTGCTTGGCCCGCTGCATACGTATCGCCCGGATACGGCCCTTGATGTGAGGGTCGCCTTCGGTCTGCTTGTGCTCGTCCTTGACTTCCTGCAGCGACATGCGCTGGCGCTTCATGTAGCGGAAGCGCGCCCACAAATAGTCGATGGCAGCGATGAAAAACATCAGCGCCAACATGAAGCCGAGCATGCGCAACGTCAGCGATTCCGCCACCGGGATCGTGCGCGCAATGTCAATGGTAACAAGCGCGTCGAGCCGGTCGCGCTCCGGCCACAGCACGGACACCATCACGGTGCCGAGCATGGCGATCTTCAGGAGGCCCTTGACGAAGTTGGCCAGGCTCTCCGGCGAGAACATGCGCTTGAGGCCGGCGAGCGGTGACACCTTGTCGAACCGGGGCTCCAGCGATTTCCACGAAAACACCATGCGGTGCTGAGCAAGGTTGCCGGCGATACCGCCGAGCGCCATCAGCACCAGTGGAAAGGCCAGTGCGATCAGAAAGCCGCCGACCAGCGTGAAGTAGAGGCGGCGCAAACCACCCCCATCGACGGTAATCTCGGCAGCATGCTCGATGAGGCCACGCAAGTTCGGCAGCAGCAGGCTGGTCATGCTTGAACCGGTGAGCCCGATGACGGCAGTCACGGCGACGAGCCCAAAGAAGGTGCTCACCTCCATGCTCTTGATGACGTCGCCCTGCTCGTGCGCCTGCTCGAGTTTTCGTTGGGTAGGTTCTTCTGTTTTGTCGCTGTCGTCGTCCGAACCGGCCATGGCTACCTCAACTGGGGATGAGGCGCATCAGACCGGTTTCCAGGAAGGACCGGTAGAGGCCGAGGATGGTGGCGATCAGCGACGCGAGGATGGCAAGACCGATCATGATGGTGAGCGGCATTGCCAGGAAGTAGACCTGGAACTGAGGCATCAGCTTCTGCAACACGCCGAGACCGAGATTGTAGACCAGGGCAAATACCATGAAGGGCGCGGCAATCTGCAGCGCCGTCTTGAAGGACTCGGCGATGGTCAGAATGGCGGCGTCCTTGAAGTCGGCCACCGGCACCATCTCGCCGGGCGGAAACATGGTGTAGCTGCCGGCGATGCCGGCCAGCGCCACATGGTGCAGGTCGGTCACGAAAATGACGGTGACGCCCGTCACCGACAGGAAGGACGAAATGATGGCGCCCTGTTGCCCCATGGTGGGATCGACACTCTGGGCAAACCCCAGGCCGATGTCGGACGCAATGGCGGTGCCCGCCGTCTGGATCACGCTCATCAGCAGGCGGGCGGTGAGGCCGATGGCGACGCCGATGATCACCTCGGCGACCAGCGTGAAGATCAACCGGCTCATATCGTTGGCAAGCCCGGTCGGCAGCCGGTTGGACAGCACTGGATAAAAGACGACGGTGAGCAGCAGGGCGAAGGTCAAGCGAACGCGCGACGATATCGTCTGCTCGCCGATGCCGGGCATCAGCATGCAGAGCGCGCCGATCCGGGCGAACAGCAGGAGGAACACTACCGTCACATCGGGAAGGATGTGAATGGTCATCCGCGAACGATCCACTCGGAAAGGGTGATCATGAAGCTGTTGAGCGAATCCGCCATAAAGGGCAGCGTCAGGAGCAGCACGACGAAGATCGACAGGATCTTCGGAATGAAGGCCAGCGTCTGTTCCTGGATTTGTGTCAGCGCCTGAAACAGCGACACGACAAAACCGACCGCGAGGCCGGTCAGCATTACCGGCGCCGCAATCTTGATGGTTACCCAGATCGCGGTCCGGGCCAGGTCGAGAACCTCAGCGCCACCCATTCCGTCCGCTCCGAGCCCGCGCCGGCGTCAGATCGCCATGCGCATGATTTCCTCATAGGCCGAGATCACCTTGTCGCGCACCGACACCATGGTATCGAGCGCCACCTCGGCTTCCGACACGGCGGTGACGACGTCAATGATGTCGCCCTTGCCGGCCATGTAGCTCGCCTGCTTGGCCTCCGAGGCGTTGCCCTGGTCGACCACCTGCTGCACTTGATCGCGCAGCATGGCGCCGAAATCGGACGACTTCGCCCCACCGGCCAGACTGGCCGTCGCGTCCATAGCCTGCCCCGACTGGCCGCGATTCGCCAGCTTCGACATGGCGCCATACACATGACTGGCATTGAGCGCGGTGGTGGTAAGCGCCATGACGGTGATCCCTCTGGGGCAATTCCGGCAAGAGCACGTCGCGGCTTTGCGTCAGGAACTGCGGTAAAATAAAACGGTCGACCGGTTCAGCCGCGCAGGATGTCGATGGTCTTCTGAAGCATGTTACGCGTCGACGAGACCACGTTGAGGTTGGCCTCGTAGGTGCGCTGCGCGCTCTGCATGTCGACCATCTCGATGAGCGGCGACACGTTGGGATACTTGACGTTGCCACGCGCATCCGCGGCCGGGCTGTTCGGCTCGTATTTCACCTCGAAGTCGGTGCGGTCGGGCACCACCTTGCCGAGCCGCACCATTTCAGCCCCGAGTTCCTTGTCGAACTTGGACGTCACGGTAGGAATCTGGCGCCGATAGGGGTCGCCCCCGGGCGTGGAAGCCACCGAGTCGGCGTTGGCGACGTTTTCGGCGATGATCCGCATGCGGCCGGTCTGCACCTTGAGGCCGGCGGAGGAGATCATCAGTGTCTTGAGAAAATCCATGGCCTTACCTCACTTCTTGCCGACAGCGGTTTTCAGAAGGCCGAGGCTGCGCTGATAGAGCGACGTCACCGTCTGGAAATCCATCTGGTTGCTGGTGACCTTCATCATCTGGTCTTCGAGCGACACCGCGTTGCCATCGGGCGTCACGTCGTAGCCGCCGACCTTCTCGGGACGGAACGGCGTGCCGTTGCCAATGGCCGGCCCGGCGATGTGCATCGGGTTGGTCAGCACGGTCGAGACACCGGCATCGGCATCGCCATCCACCGCCACGCGGAAGAAGTCCGGTGCCTTGATGTCGCGCGCCGTATAGCCTGGTGTCTCAGCGTTGGCGACGTTCTCGGCGAGCACTTTTTGCCGCGTCTCGTGAAAACGAAGCTTTCCTTTGAGGGCCTGCAAAACCGGCAGATCGGTCATCGACATTGAACAACTCACCGGAAATGGCGGCCAATCCAGCAGCCAAACACCGCCTGGGGAGCGGCGCCCTGGAAGTCGCGATCCCCGACAAGGATTCGCAACCTGAAACCATAGGCAATATTTGCCGACTGCGTGGTTAATGAATGGTTAACAATTTGTTCTTCTGCCAGCCTAGAGACTTGAAAAGCGCCCAATTTCGCTGATAGCTGGGCAAAAGTACCGAATTGGCTTAGGGTTGCACTCTGCAACAGCAGACCGACCGCACGTAACCGAGCCACGTGAAACAATGCGAGCAACGAGCGAAGACGTTTCCGAATAATTTCCCATTTCGAGATAAACCGGCTATCGACTTGACGAATTGGCCCCTTCAACGCAACGGGTCTTAAGTGGAAAAGTGAGATGCAGGATTTGCTGGTAACTTGGTTTGGCGCCACGGGTGCCACCGTTGTGCGCTACGCCGTAGCCCTCGCGGTCGTGATCGGGCTGCTGCTGCTGCTTCGCTGGGTTCTGCGGAACTATGCTACGGGCGGCCAGCTTTCGATCGGCCGGAGCCGCCACAACCGGCTGACGATTGTCGAGCAGATCGCTCTGGACCCGCGCCGACGGCTTCTGCTCGTACGACGCGACGGCGTCGAGCATCTGATTCTGGTGGGCGGTGGCAACGATCTCGTCGTCGAGCCAACCATCATTCGCGGCGTACCGGTTGGAAGTCTGGGGCGGGCGGCTCGTCCGGCCAGTTCCGTGTCGACCGAAGCCGAGGCCGAGCCTCGCGCGGCCGAGACGCCTGCCGTCGCCACACCCGCCGTCGCTGCAACCGAACCTCCGGCCGCTGCCAATCGCCCCATGCCCGCACCGCGCCAGGCGCCGACTGTCGAGCCGATCCGTCCTGCCTTCCCCTCGCACGTCGCCAGCGAGCACCCCAAGGCGACGTCCATTCAAGCTCGGCTCAACCGCGTTCCGCCCCGCATGCCGGAAACCGCGCGCACCACGCCGCCCTCTCCTTACATCCCGCCGGAAGCGCATCGGGTAGAGCCGACAGTCTCCGCCATTTCGCCCATCGTGACCGACAAGTCGGCCCAAGAGCGACCGACGCCCGAGGCCCAGCCAATCGAGCAGAAAGCCGCCGAGCCGACGCGCGGCGCGCCCGTGAGCGAGCCCGCCCCCTCAAACGACGAAGACTCTGGATTCGATGATCTGGCCCGTCAGCTCGATGAGGCGCTGAAAAGCGAAATCGAGGAAATGAAGATCGAGGCCGCCGCGCCGGCGGTCGAGCCGCCCGCCCCTGTCGTTCAGGAGCCAGCACCCAAGGCCGAGCCGCCGAAGCCGGCCGTCGCATCGGCCGCGTCCGCCTGGCTTCGTCCCCGCGCCGCTCCGACGCCAAGACCGGCCGCTGCCCCTCGTGAACCGGTGGCTCAGCGTGAAGCCAGCCAGCCCCGTGAACCCATTGCCCAGCGCGAACCGATCGTATCTCGAGCCTCCAGTATAACTCGGGAGCCTGTCGCACAGCGCGAACCCGTCGCACAGCGCGAGCCGGTCGTACCGATCGCTCAACGGTCGCAGGCTCGTCCGCCGGTCGCCGAGCCACGGGCGGTTGAGCTGCCGGCCGAGCCCGTCGCGGTCGCGCCGGAGCCGGTCGTGGCGCCTCCCTCGGCCGAAGCGTCGGAAGACGATGCACGGAACAACGCCGATTTCTCCTCTCTGGAAAACGAGATGGCCCGCCTGCTCGATGAGCTGGCTGGCGATTCCAAGGGAAAACGCTGACCGCTTCCCCGCTTTCGAAGGCTGTCGCCTTGAGCCGCTCACCGGCCAGGGTGACAGTGTGCCGAGAAGCCGGATGATTCGCGTCCGGTCATGACCGGGTGCGCAGCACGCCGGTCCTCTCGGAAGGGCGCGATGGCGGCGGACGACGGCAGAACCGATGAGACCGGAACGACTCCGGCGCAAGACCGGCGCAAAGCCGCATTGCGGCCGCTCCTCGTTGTTCTTTGTCCCCTTCTGCTCGGCCTACTCTGGCTCGGCTTGTCCGTCGGGATAGCCGAGGCTCAGGACGTCAGCATTTCGCTCGGCCAAGGGTCGACGCTGACCGAACGCGCCGTTCAGCTCGTCGGCCTTCTCACCGTTTTGAGCCTCGCCCCGTCGATCGTCGTCATGATGACGTCGTTCACGCGCATCGTCGTCGTGCTGTCGCTGTTGAGATCGGCCATCGGCCTGCAGTCGGCGCCCCCCAACGCGGTGATGATTTCGCTGGCGCTGTTTTTGACCGCGTTCATCATGGCCCCCACTTTTCAGGAGGCCTACACCAACGGTATCGAACCGGTAGTCAACAATCAGATCGAGCTAACCGAGGGCTTTGCCCGCACCATGCGGCCGATGCGTGCCTTCATGCTGGCGCACACCCGCGAGTCCGACCTGCGCCTGTTCGTCGACCTTGCCAACCTGCCGCAGCCGGAAAGCCAGGCCGATCTCGAAACGCGCATCATCATCCCGGCCTTCATGATCTCCGAGCTGCGTCGTGCCTTCGAGATCGGCTTCCTGATCTACCTGCCCTTCCTGATCATCGACATGGTCGTGTCGTCGATCCTGATGGCCATGGGCATGATGATGCTGCCGCCGCAGGTGGTGTCGCTGCCGTTTAAGCTGATCTTTTTCGTGCTGGTCGACGGCTGGGCGCTGCTCGCCGGCAGCTTGGTGCGCAGCTACGCTGGCGGATAAGTGCCATATTGCAGCCTGTGCTCACACAATCTGATTGGCGAAACCGGAATTAACCGGCGTTGGTCGGGCCGCCGGCATCGGCCGAGGCGTTGGATTCGCTCGGCTTCGTCGTGACGGCGCCCTCGGCCGGCGCAACCATGTCAGGCTTGTCGCCGTTGGTTTCGACGTCGAGATAGCGTTTGCGATAGTCGGCGAGGAAGCTCTTCATGGTGTCGGCATCGGCGATCGACTTGACGATGGTCTGGAAGTCGCTGCCACTCGCCACGATCGGTCCGGTCACCGCGTCGAAGGCGGAACCGTTGGCGGTCGGCGCCATTTTTTCGGTATACTTGGAGCGGAGGCGGTCGATGCTCATGCGGTCGCCGGCCAGCGTGTAGGCGATCCCCGCCTTGAGAACGGCCAATTGCTCGCTGTCGCTGAGCGGCATCGCGTCGGTCCAGCGGGTGCCGAGCATTCGCTCATAGGCCGTCCCGGCATCGGCATAGCGATTGGCCGACCAGAGGATGTCGGCCCTGAGGCGGCCGATCTCCACACCATCGAGCGGCTGCAGCACCTCAAGCGCGCCGTCGGGATTGCCGGAGTCGGCCATGGCCTTGGCTTCGACGGTGCGCCGCTGACGCTCGATCGCCACCGGCAGCGAGGCCTGACGGGTGGTCGACAGCGTGAACAGGGCCTTGTCCGCCCGATGGTCGAGAAGATAGACGAGCGCGAGATCGGCGGCGACCTGGGCGCGCGCTGCGCCGCGCAGCCGGTTCTTCACCTGATAGTCGAGCAGCGATGCCGCCTGAGGCAGAAGGTCGACACCGACAAGACGATCGGCGAGCTTGCGCACCATGGCATCGCCCCGGCGTCCGCTCGGCGTCAGTTCGCGATAGTCATAATAGAGCGACAGCGCCTGCACCGGGCTGAGATCGGAATTTTTCTTGTCGAGGAAGACCTGCGAGAAGGCGGTTTGCATTTCCTCGGTCATCTGCCGCGAGGTGCTCGAATTGGGATTGACCTGTTCGGCAACCCGCATCACCTCGAAGGCGCGCCGATAATTGCCACGCTCCACCGCATACTGACCGAGCAGACGCAGCGTCTTGAGCTCCAGTTCATCACCACGCCAAGTGACAGCCAGCTGTTCCAACCGGTCGATGCCTTGGTCGAGCGTGATCAAGCCCTCGCGCCGCTGCATCTGGACCAGGCGGTAGGTCGCCTCGGCGGCGATCGGCCCCTGGTGTTCGCGCACGATGTTGGACAGAAGCGCCACGGCGTCCATGGCATGGCCCGCCGCATCGCGCGCCAGGGCGTTGAGAAGATCGAGCCGCGCGCGTTCGTTGGGGCTGAGGCTGCTCGGGTCGAGCCGTGCCAGGAGGTCGCGCGCCGTCGTGTAGTCTTTGAGATCGATCGCCGAGGCAATATGGCTCAGCGCGTAGCGGCGCTGAATGGCCGGCGGAAAGGTGCCGATCACCGCGTCGCCCTTGGCAAACTCCGCCACGGCATCTTCATGCCGGCCGAGATCGCTGAGCGCCATGGCCTTCCACACAGATGCATCGGCGCTGTCGTCGAAGTCGCGCCGATCCAGAAGTTTCAGCGTCTGCTCCGGCCGGTAGGTGAAATACTCGCCACCAGCCCTCAGGGCGGCCATACGGCCCGCAGCGGTCTCTTCCGGCGCCAGCTTGCCAACGAGATCCAGAATGCCGGTGGTCTCGGGACCAAGCCCCTCGGCCAGCGCAAGGGTCGCCGCCTTGTACCAGAGATTGACGCGCTCCGGCACATCGCGAGCCTGGGTGATCGACGTCATCAGCTTCTGGCGGGTACTCCGATAATTGGCGGCATCAGCATTGCGAACGTCGCCGAAATCGATCACCGCCTCCTTGCGCGCGATCGACGAGCCGAGCGCGCCCGGCAGGTCGAACAACGTCGCCTTCTTCTCCTCGGCAAGCGTCGACACGGCGAGCCCTCCGGGACGACCGACCGACACCAGAATACCGTCGGAGGTCACCTGGAGGTCATCCACCTTTGGCACCAAAGCGAGCCCGTGAATGGAAGCCAGTGCATCGAGCTCGGTAAAGGCATGTGGCTTGACGAGGCCGCGTGCCTGCCCCTTGCCGGTGACCACAATGACCGAATCCTCGCTGCGCGGATCAGTCAGCTTGTGGATGCGGGAGACCGGACCGAAGGGGATATCGAGCGACTTCGATCCATCCGGATGCACCTGCCGAGCAATCGACAGCGGCCGGGTCGGATCAGTGACCATTTCGCCAATCGTCACCACCCACTTGGGACCATCGGGGCTCATGGTGGAAACGTAGCGATCGATCAACTCGATGCGGATCAGCTGGGCGCCGTCGAGCGTCGTTGGCTCGATGCTCTTGGCATAGCCGACGAAGGCATCCTGTAGCGTCGCCGCATCGATCGGCGCCGTATCGTCGAATACCATCCAAAGCGTGTTGTCGCGCATGAACAGCGCCGCGCCAACTTCCTTCTGATAGGGGAAGGTGATGTGGACGGCCTGGCCAACTCGCTCGGACTCGACACGGATCACACCGTCGACCAGCGCCCGCGCAACAGCGTTCTCGGGCAGCTCGGCGACATCGGCCTTCGGCTTGCCGGCCGGCGCGACGATCTCCGGCCGCATGGGCGCTGCTGGCGCCATGTCCGGCTGGGCGTTCGGCTGTGCTGAGGTGGCTCCAGCGTCAGTCGTCGGAGGGGTTGCGACCGGCGCTACGGCCGTTGTGTCGGCGCGCGGTGCCACGCCATTGGCTGGCGGAACAGTCTGATGAGAGCCGTCCGGCGTCGCGGTGGCGACCGGCGTGCCGGGATCGGCCGCCGCTGTCTGGGTTTGCGGTGCCACTTTGCCATTGGTCGGCGCAGCGGCCCCGCTGGGGGCGTCCGGGGCGACATGATCGGCGACGGGAGGCTGGACCGTGGCCGCCGCCTTTTCTCCAGCCGGTGGCGGAGCATCGTGCCCGCCGGAGCTCACCGCTTGCGTTGCGCCAGCCGGCGCCGCTGGCAACGGCGAGACGGCCGACTGCAGCGCGCGATCAAGCGGCGTCATCGCAGCCGGATTGTCGGGTCCGCGCACGTCGACGACATAGCTATCGCCATCCTTATAGGCACGGACGTCGGCTACGCTGTCGGCCAGCACGTGGACGGTGAGGCCCTGTTCGCCCTGCTCGGCGGTGATGTCGTTGACATATGGGGGCGGATCGGCGCGGATCGGCGTCAGATCGGGCGTCGCCATGCGATTGAAGCGCAGATCCACACCGAGATCGGTGCGCCGGAAGTCGACCTCGAACGGCACGTTCCACTTGAAGGTCAGGCGGCTGAACGTCGGCGCCTTGGCAGCGGAGACATCGATCCGGATGGGCTTCTCGGTCTCGGCAATCATTTTCTGCGCCGCCGCGGCCGCTTTGGCCATCTCGTCCGCCTTCTTGGCGAGCGCAGTGACCACCTCATCGGGCAGGCGCGGTGTCTCGCCGGTCCAGTTGCCGGGCAGAAAATCGACGAAAAGCTGCGGCCCGGCCTCCATCACGTTGATCTTGACCGAGCGGGCCAGCGCCATGCGAACGCCGAGACCATCGGGATCGGTGCGTGCGATCAGCACATAGTCGGCGAGCCGGGTCACCGCCGCCTCGGCATCGAGATTGACTGGCTGATCGAACTGGATGACCAACACGCCGCTGTCCGACGTCACCTTATGCGGCGGCAGAAGGTTGAGGTTGGGGAAGGTCAGGATCATGCGGCCGAAATGGGCGTCGGACCGGAACTCGACGTTCACCGGCTCGGCAGCCTGCTGGGCCTTTGCCGCGCTCAACGCCCCGATCGTCACAAGACATAGCGTTGCGACGACGGCCACAAGACGGACCGACGACCGAATACGCAACGCTGCCTCACGCACCAACCGGGCAAAACGCATGAACACACCCCGATGACGCCGAAACACACCGGCGCCTCGGAAGCCTAGGAGATATGCGCTTAATTTGCCGTTACTTCCGTCTGAGAAATAACCGGATTTTCAGGGGAATTCTGCGCCACCGAGCAACGATCAGTGTCCGGTCGGCGCAGGCATGATCTGCGGTAACTGCGAGGTGTCGGCCGGCGGTGCCCCACCGGCATCCGGCGCCGGTCCAAGCGCCGGCGCCATCTGCTCCACCTGAACGACGACGTGCTTCTGCGCCTGCTGGGCGCCAACCATCAGGCCGGTGATGCGGCTGGCCTTCTCCGGGTCCATGGCGGCCATGATCGGCGACAGTTTGCGCGGGTTCATGTGGCCGGCAAGTTCGAGCAGCGTGCCGGTGTCGAGCTTGTCGAACACGGCGGCGGCGGCCTTTGGCTTCATGCCCTCATAGAGCGACACCAAGGAGGCCATTTGCTCGTTCATCGCCGGGGCTGCCCCAGGAGCGGCTGGCGCCGCGGGGGAAGCCGCCGTGGATGCGGAGGCGGGCGTAGAAACAGATGCCGACTTCGGCGCGGATGCCGAGGCGGATGCTGGTGTCGATGCCGGCGTTGCCGCCGATGTCGAAGCCGGTGCTGGAGCGGCCGCGGCGGGAACCCCGCCCCCGGCCACACCGAGCTGGGTTTCGATGGATTGCAACTGGCTCAGTCGTTCGTTGAGACGCTTTTCCGCAGCTTCGAGCAGCTTGGCGCGGAGGTCGAGATCCTGCGCCCGCTTGTCGAGATCGTCTCGCCGCTGAGCGAGGCCTTCCAGAATGGCCCGTTCCGATGAGCCGATCGGCGGGGAATATTCCTGTGGCCGCTCGGTATAGACACCGGTCTTCGTCTTGGCCTCGTGTCCGGCATCGGCCGGCTTGCCGTGGGCATCGGCGGCAGGGGCGGCCTCGTGACCGCCAGCCGCTGCGGGCTTGGCATCGGCAGGCGCAGCAGCGTGGGTATCGGCCGTCGGTGCGCCATTGTCGGCTGGCTTGGCATCCGCCGGGGCAGCGCCATGCGCGGCGTCGGCCGCCGGGGCGGCGCCTTCAGCGGGTTTCGCATCGGTGGGCTTTGTCTCTGCCGGCGCAGCGCCATGGGTGGCGTCCGCCGCCGGGGCGGCCTCGTGGGCGCCTCCATCGGCGGGCGTGGCAGCCGGCGCGGCGGCGTGACCGTCTTCGGCAGGCTTCTTTCCTTCGGCAGGCGCCTCGCCATGCCCGGCCGCCGCCTTATCCTGCTCTGCCTTGAGCTTCTTGTATTCGTCGGCAAGGTCGATGGGCGCCGTCAGGCGGTCAACCGCCGATGTATCGGCCGCTGCGGCCGCCGGGGCCGCAGCCTCACCATGACTTGCCGCCTCACCGCCCGATGCAACGGCCGACAGCGGCCCCACCGCGAACGGTTCCACCCCCATTACGAAGCCGAGCACCTTCACGGCGAGCAACGCCGAAACGGCAATCAGCACCAATGGAAGCAGGCGGATCCTTTTCACGCAGCGGCCTCCCGCTTGCCGCGCCGAAGAGCCGACAAACGTTCCGCCGCCGCCTCGGCAGCTGCCTTGAGGTTACGCGCGCTGCTCTCGCGCCCCATCGGCTCCGGTTCGATGTCGGCCATCGGCGGAACGGCCCCGGTGCGGGCGGCGCCAACGATGGCACCGATCCTTTTCACGATCTCGTTGCCGGCCGTCAGCCGCTGATCGAGATCGCCGAGCAGCGTTTCGGCAGCCAGCATGCGGCCACCCACCGCTCGCTCGCACTCGGAGGCGGTCGCCTTGAGGCCAAGGATTGCCCGTTCGGCGATCTCGGTGGCGGTGATCAGCTCGGAGATCGTGGCGCGCAATATTTCTTCATCGGCTCTGAGACGCGTCAGGCGGCGATTGAGGATGGCGCAGTAGACGATGGTGAGCGCGAGAAGGATGGCAACGACGATCTCGATCGCCACGCCCAGATTGAGGCCGGAGGTCATGTGTTCTGCATCTCCTTCTGAACCGCGCGCTCGAAGGCCGCCAGCGTCATACGCGGCCGCTTCAGATTTCTGTTGATCTTGACCGACACTTTGTCACCGAGCCGGCCGATGTTGCCGGAGCTGATGTGAACGTCGCCGCACTTGATGGCCACCGGGTCGCTCGGCGATACGCCGAACAGCAGCGTCTGCCCCACTTCGAGATCCATCACCATGGACAGCGGCAGCTCTTCCTCGACCAGCACGGCGTCGACTTCCAGGTCGGCATTGTAGATCTCTGTGGCGAGGTGGCCTTCCCAAATATTGTCGCGGCCGAACTTTTCACCCATGATCATCTGCAGCAGCAGATTGCGAATGGGCTCGATGGTGGCATAGGGCAGCAGCATCTCGACGATGCCGCCGCGATCCTCCATGTCGACGCGGAACTGGATCAGGATACAGGCGTTGGCCGGGCGCGAGATCGGCGCGAAGCGTGGGTTGGTTTCGAGGCGCTCCAGCGTGAAGTTGATCTGGGTGAGCGGCGCGAAGGCCTTCTCGCAATCGGCCAGCAAAAGGTCGATCATGCGGCGGACGAGATTCATCTCGATCGTCGTATAAGGCCGCCCCTCGACGCGGATCGCCGAGGTGCCGCGACCGCCGCCCAGCAGCACGTCGATGATCGAATAGATGAGCGAGCTATCGACCGTCATCAGGCCGTAGTTGTCCCATTGCTCGGCCTTGACCACCGCCAGAATGGCCGGCAGCGGGATCGAATTGAGATAGTCGCCGAAGCGCACGGACGAGATGCCGTCGAGCGACACTTCGACGTTGTCTGACGTGAAGTTTCTGAGCGTCGTCGTCGTCTCCCGCACGAAGCGGTCGAAGACGATTTCCAGCATCGGCAGGCGCTCATAGGAAACCAGCGCCGAGTTGACCAGCGAGCGAATGCCGCTCTGCTCGCTGGAGACGTGATCCTCGACGTTGAAGCCGAGCAGATTGTCGATTTCTTCCTGGTTGAGCACGCGGTCGGCGCCGCGGCTCGACGCGTCGAGCTCGGCGTCGTTGTCGTCGATCATCGCCGCCCATTGGGCCGCCACCGCGTCGGCATTCTCGACGCCCTGCTCTTCGAGCGCGGCGCCCCATTCGGCGGCGAGATCGTCCATATCGTCGCCGCTGTCGGCGCGCTGCTCCGCCAGTGCCGCGCCCCAGTCCGCCGAGAGATCGTCGTCGTCGCCAGCCATGCTCGACATCCTTATTGCACGATCACGTTCTTGAACAGCACGTCATCGACGCGGGCAGGATAGACCGCGATGTTGACGCGACGCTGCAGCTCTTCCTTCAGGCGAAACAGACCGGCCGACCCCTGCAGATCGGAGGCCCTGAGCTCACGCATGTAGGTCTGGAAGGCGTCGAGCACGCGCGGCAGGTTGGGCTTGACCGTCTCCAACATCTTTTCGTCGCTGACCTCGAGGGCGATCTCCATCTTGACGAAGGTCGGCCGTCCATCAGCCGTCGACAGATTGAGGATCATCATCGGCAGATCATAGTAATAGGCATGCGGCTGAGACGCCGCCGCCTCAACCGCGGCGACATCGCTGACCGCCGGCGTTGCCGGCGTGCCGCCCGTCAGAAAGAAAGCCGCGCCACCACCAACCAGCACCACCGCCGCAGCCGCGCCGCCAATGATGATCAGTTTCTTCTTCGAGGAGGAACCGCCGGCCTCGCCGCCTTCCTGTTCGCCCTCTGTTTTCGGGGTCTTGGCCATGGCCTCTGGCGCCTGTTCCGGAATCGGTGGAAGCCAAGCGCCTCCAACGGAAAGCTATGGGTCGGCCCCTCATCAGCGACAACGATTCTTTGCCGGCGCCCACAGCCCTTTCATTGATGGTCAGGATAGTTAACGATTGGTTGATAATTGGTTAACGGCTGGGCAAATCTTGCCGGCTTGGCTTGCCGGTCGGCAAGAAAGACCGGGCGCCAGCAGCGGGCATCTTCTCATAATTCACTGTTATTTAACGTCAATTCAGTTGGCACGTTCCCTGCGATACTAATTTCGGACAGCGGCGCTGGGGAGCGTGATGCCGTCCGATTAGGACTTGGGAACGATTTGCCATGCAGAATGCAACTCTGGTGGCGCTGTCGGGTCAGGTTGCGTTGAGACGCAAGCTGGACGTCATCGCCAACAACGTCGCCAACATGGACACCGCCGGCTTCAAGCGCGTTTCGCTCGACTTCGAGGAGACGACGATGCCGAAGGCGTCTGCGACGCTTTTTCCACGCCGCGACCGCGACAATCGCTTCGTCCGCGAGCTGGCCACCGTGCATGACTTTTCGGCCGGCTCGGTCGAGATGACCGGCAACGACCTCGACGTGGCGATCGAAGGCGAGAATGGCTTCTTCGTCGTCAATACGCCGGCTGGCGAGCGCTACACCCGCGCCGGCGATTTCGCCATCGACAACACCGGCCGCCTTGTGACCTCCGACGGCAAGCCGGTGCTCGGCGATGGCGGCGAGATCACCTTCGGGTCGGAGGAGACCAACATCTCCTTCGCCCATGACGGTACGATTTCTTCGAGCGCCGGCCTCAAGGGCAAGCTGCGCATCGCCGATTTTCCCGACACCACGGTGCTCTCCAAGGAAGGCGACAACCTCTATTCGGCGAGCGCCGCTCCTCAGGTGCCCACCTACGTCCGCGTTCGCCAGGGCGCCCTCGAGAAATCCAACGTCTCGGGCGTTCAGGAACTCACGGCCATGATGGACGTCCAGCGCGCCTATGAGCGCGTCACCAACATGGTGAAGCAGCAGAACGACCTCAGCGCCAAGGCGATCGACCGCCTCGGCTCCGTCAACGCCTGACCGGCTCTAGGGAGCGACCGCACATGAAAGCCCTGACCATCGCCGCCACAGGCATGAAGGCCCAGGAGACCAATGTCTCCGTCATCTCCAACAACATCGCCAACATGCGCACGACTGGCTACAAGAGCCAGCGCGCCAACTTCCAGGATCTGCTCTACCAGACGCTGCGCCGGCAGGGCTCGAACACCTCGGATGCCGGCACCCAGGTGCCGGCGGGCGTGCAGCTCGGGTCCGGCGTCCGCGTCGTCGCCACGCCGCGCAACATGACGCAGGGCGACCCCGAGTCCACCGGCAACGACAAGGATGTCGCCATCCGCGGCGAGGGCTTCTTCCAGATCACCCTGCCCGACGGCCGCACCGCTTATACCCGTGACGGCTCCTTCGAACTCGATACCACCGGAACACTGGTGACGGCTGACGGCTACACCGTACAGCCGGCCATCACCGTGCCGAACAATTCCAGCGATCTCACCATTTCCAACACCGGGCAGGTGCAAGCCAAGATCGGCAATGCCACCACCGCCACGGTGCTCGGTCAGATCCAGCTCGCCCGTTTCGTCAACAAGAACGGCCTCGAGCCGATGGGCGACAACCTGTTCCTGGAAACCGCGTCGAGCGGCACCGCCCAGACCGGTAACCCGGGCGACGCCGGCTACGGCACGCTACTGCAAAACTATCTCGAGTCCTCCAACGTCGAGTCGGTGAACGAACTGTCGTCGCTGATCGCGGCGCAGCGCGCCTACGAGATGAATTCCCGGATCATCACAGCCGCCGACGAGATGTCCCAGACGACATCCAACCTCGGTAAGTGAGCATGATCATGATGCGCACCCTCCTCCGGATCGTCCTCGCCGCGGTGCTTGCCAGTCTGGCTGCCGGCTTCATCGCCACCCATCAGGCGTCCGCCGCCGAACTCAGGCAGCGCGTCGAGATCAACGGCACGATCGTCACGCTGGGCGATCTGTTCGACGGAGCCGGCGCTCTCGCGGAACGCGCCGTATTCCGGGCTCCCGACCTCGGCGTCACCGGCGCTCTGCCGGCTGCCGACGCGGTCAAGGCCGCCGTTGCCGCCGGCCTTGCCGTGGATCACCTGCCGACTTTCAACAGCGTGACCGTCGTTCGCCGCGCCGTCATGGTCGACGCCGATGCCATCAAGGCGCTGATCGGCAACGCTGCCGCCAACCGCATGGCCGTCGCCATCGACAACATCGATATCGCCATCGACGGGACCATGGCGCCGGTTGCCGCCGCGGCAACTGCCGCCACGCCGGCCACCCTGTCCGACTTCGTTCTGCAAACGGAATCCGGCCGTTTCAACGCCACCGTCTCCATCGACCTCGGCGGCGACGACCGGAGGCTGGTCGTCACCGGCCGCGCCATCGAGACCATGGCCGTCCCCGTGCTGAATCGGCCGATCGACCGCCGCGACGTCATCCATGCCTCGGATCTGACGGTCGTGCGCATCGATAAGCGGCGCGTGCCCGGTCCGTCGGTTATCGACACCAACGATCTCATCGACATGGCGGCCAAGCGTCCCCTCCGCGCCGGCGAAATCATCGCCACCGCAGACATCGAACCGCCGCGGATCATTCTGCGCGGCGACCTTGTCACGCTGCAATTTTCCCGCCCCGGTTTGACGCTCAGCGCCCGCGGCCGCGCCCTCGGCGACGGCGCCAAGGGCGACCTCGTCTCGGTGCTGAACGAACAGTCCAAGCGGACCGTCCAGGGCGTTGTCACTGGGGCCGGCATCGTTGAAGTCACTACGTCGGGCGGGCCATCCGTCCTCAAGACCGCGATGAACTGAGGATCACAAGATGCGTTTGTCCGTCCTTCTCACCATCGCCCTCCTCGGCATCGGTCTTTCCGCCTGCGGCAGCACCATGGACCGCCTGTCCCAGGTCGGCCAGACGCCAAAACTGTCGGCCATCGACAATCCGACTGCCCAGCCCGGTTACAAGCCGGTGCAGATGCCGATGCCCACCGTGCAGCCGATGGCCTATAGCCCCAACTCGCTCTGGCAGTCCGGTTCGCGCACCTTCTTCAAGGACCAGCGCGCCCGCAATATCGGCGACATCCTCACCGTCAAGGTGGCGATTTCCGATAAGGCCGCCTTCGATAACTCGTCCGAGCGGACGCGCGCTTCGAGCGACTCGACCGGCGTCGGCGGCGCGCTCGGCACGGCGATCGACACCATCGCCCTGCCCGGCGGCATGGCGGCCAGCGACCTCGCGTCAACCAAGGGCGCCTCAGCCTACAAGGGGACCGGCACGATCGACCGGTCGGAAAAATTGTCGACCAACGTTGCCGCCGTGGTGACCCAGTTGCTGCCCAACGGCAATCTGGTCATCGAGGGCAGGCAGGAAGTACGCGTCAATTTCGAGATCCGCGAGCTGGTGGTTGCCGGCGTCGTCCGCCCCGAAGATATCGCCTCCGACAACACCATCGAGAGCACCAAGATTGCCGAGGCCCGCATTTCCTACGGCGGTCGCGGCCAGATCTCCGACGTGCAGCAGCCGCGTACCGGCCAGCAAGTGCTCGATATTCTCCTGCCGTTCTGACCGGCATCAAAGATCGGCTCGCGCTCCCCAAGCATCCCAAGCGAGCCGTGTCGCCAAGGACCGCTCCCCAACTGGTCCAAGGCGATCTCGCCGGCCTCTTCCCAAATCCGGGCCGGCTTTCCCGAGCGGCGCGACCTCCCTTTCCCAAGTCATCCGGGAGGTCGCGCCCAATCGGAGCGGGACATCGCAAACGAAAAGGGGCGTCCCGAGGGCGCCCCTTTCGTCATGTCCGCGATAACGGCTCTGTTACTCGTCGCGATAGACCTTTTCGCGCCGCTCGTGCCGTTCCTGGGCTTCGATCGACAGCGTAGCGATCGGCCTGGCATCGAGACGCTTCAGCGAGATTGGCTCGCCCGTCTCTTCGCAATAGCCGTAGGAGCCATCTTCGATCCGCTTGATCGCCGCCTCGATCTTGGAGATCAGCTTACGCTGACGATCCCGCGCCCGAAGCTCGATCGACCTGTCGGTCTCCGACGACGCGCGGTCGGCGATATCAGGCAGATTGGTGTTCTCGTTCTGAAGATTTACGAGGGTCTCCTTGCTTTCGCGCAGGATGTCCTCTTTCCACTGAAGCAGTTTGCGCCGGAAATATTCGCGCTGGCGATCATTCATGAACGGCTCGTCGTCGGACGGCCGGTAGTCATCGGCAAGCTCAATCGACATCGACGGTCCTCACACACCACAAAGGCGGGCGGAATATAGCTATCCCTCCCTCGCCCCACAACGGCAAATGCGAGAAAATCACCAAACCTTGTAGGAACGGCGTTTATAAATAAATATCAGAAGGTTAAGCTAGGCTTTGCCGCTTTCATCGCGACGCGAACGGCTCAACTGCGAAAATATCCGAGCTTGGCGAGCTCCACTTCCGCTCTCAGCGCGATGTCCTCCATCAGCTCATCGAGGCGCGGATCGCCGGTCGGCTCCGCTTCGCCGAGCAGGTTCAAAATGCGGGCGATCGCCTCGCCTGACATATGGCCGGACAGCAGTCCGATGCGGATCTCGTCAAGCCGATCCAAGAGGTCGCGCCCCCGCTTCACCGCCTTGCGCTTCTTGCGCGGTGCATCGGCATCCACCGCCTGTAAGGCGATCAGCGCATCCAGTCCGGCCAGCGCGTGCGTGGCGGTGGCCGTGCTGGTCTTCGGCGCGCTGCCCTCGCCTTCGGATGGCAGCGTGAAGCCTGTCCCATCGGTTCGCTTGGCTGGTGATCCCGAGGAGACGCCCCCGAGGCGGTTCGGACCCTGAATGCGCATCGATCGTTCCTTGAGGCTCGGCAGTTTCGGCAGGGCAAGGTTACCGCTTCCCTGCTCACCCGGCAAGAAATGCCGGCCACAAAGCGCACGCCCTAGCAGGGTATTGGAAGTGCACCTAAATAAACATTGCATTTCAGTGGGTTACAAAATGACTCGATCAGCCCCGGTTTGGCATGCCGATTGCGAAACCTTTGGTGGGAAGCCGTGTCGGGAAACACGGGGATGATGACAATGCGGTTTAGGATTCTCGGCGCACTGGGCGCTCTCATGTTTATCCTGATGGGCGCCGAAGCGGCGATCGCCGCCTCGCGCATCAAGGATATCGTCAATGTCGAGGGCGTTCGCGAGAACCAGCTCATCGGCTACGGTCTCGTTGTCGGCCTGCAAGGCACCGGCGACAGCCTCAACAATTCGCCTTTCACCAAGCAGAGCCTGCAGGCGATGCTGGAGCGGCTCGGCGTCAACGTGCGCGATTCCACCATGCGCACCGCCAATACGGCCGCCGTCATGGTCACCGCCAAACTTCCGGCTTTCGCCGCCCAGGGTACCGCCATCGACGTGTCGGTCAGTGCGCTCGGCGATGCCAAGAACCTCCAGGGCGGCCAGCTCTTGGTGACGCCGCTGATGGGCGCCGACGGCGAAGTCTATGCCATCGCTCAAGGCGCCATCGCCGTTGGTGGCTTCGACATCCAGGGCGACGCCGCCAAGATTTCCCGTGGCGTACCGACGCAGGGCCGCATCAGCAATGGCGCCGTCATCGAACGCGAGCTGCAGTTCAAGCTGGCCGACCTCAGCTCGGTCCGCCTGTCGCTGCGCAACCCCGACTTCACCACCTCGCGCCGCATCGCCCTCGCTATCAACGACCTTTACGGCTCGCCGGTGGCAGAGCCGACCGATCCCGCGACCGTCCGCCTGTCGATGCCCCCGAAATTCCGGGGCAATATCGTCGACCTCCTGACCGACGTCGAACAGTTGATCGTCGAGCCGGATCTGCCGGCCAAGGTGGTGGTCGACGAAGCCACCGGCATCATCGTCATGGGCCAGGAAGTGCGCGTGTCGACGGTGGCCGTCGCCCAGGGCAATCTGACGGTGATGATCACCGAAAGCCCGCAGGTGTCGCAGCCACAGCCATTTGCCAATGGCCAGACCGTGGTGACACCGCAGACGCAGATCCAGGTGGCCGACGGCAAGGAGCATCAGCTCGCCGTGGTCCGCTCCGGCGTGACGCTGCAGGAGCTCGTCGATGGGCTCAACGCCCTCGGCCTCGGCCCGCGCGACCTCATCTCCATCCTTCAGGCTATCAAGGCCGCTGGAGCCCTCCAAGCCGACGTGCAGGTGATGTGATGGAGAACAGCGGTCTTTCCTCGATCACCTCCGCCTTTGCCTCCAAGGCCTATGCCGGCATGGACAAGAGCGCGGTCGCCAAGAAGGCGCATGCCGTCGCCGAGGATTTCGAGTCGGTCTATATCGCCGACGCCTTCAAATCGATGTTCAAGGACGTCTCGGTCGACCCGCTCAACGGCAAGTCTGACAATTCCAACGAAACCTGGCGCGACATGCTGCTCGACCAGTACGCCAAGGATTTCGTCAAGAAGGGCGGCATCGGCATCGCCGACGGCATCGCCTCGGAACTCATCAAGATACAGGAAGGGCACGCCGGATGAGCCTAGCGCTGCAGGACAACCGTCCGAAGCTCGTGACGAGCCCGGAAATCGCCGGCAAACTGGTCGAGAAGCTCGGCCATGCCATGGAAGACCTTCTGGTGCTGCTCCGCGAGGAAACGGCGCTGGTCAAGGCCGGCAAGCTCAGGCAGGCCGGCGAACTCGCCATGGACAAGGAGGAGAAGGCCGCTCTCTACACCCGCCTGATGCTGGCGGCCCGTGACGAGATCGAGACGCTCAAGGCTTATGTGCCCGACGCGACCGCTGCTCTCCTCAAGCGCCATGAGCTGTTCCGCGCGGAAGTGCAGATCAATCTCGCAGTGCTCGACACCGCCCGCGACGTCGCGGAGGACATCCTGCGCACGGTGGCAACCGAGGTGGGCCGGAGCGAGGCACCGGCCGTCTATGGACGCTCCGGCCACGCACAGGCCGCCTATGCCGTGGGCGCCCGTGGCGTTGCGATCAACCGCAGCCTCTGATTCTTCGGCCCGCTTTTACTCGGCTACCGCCGGGTTGGGTGCGCGCATGGAGAAGCGGCGCCGCAGGGCCTGCATGGGCTGCGCGATCAGGCGGTAGGAAAGCTCGGCCGCTCCGAAGGAAAAGATCAGGCCGCAGGCAACGTAAAGAAGCCGCCCAACCGTGCTGACAGGCAGGGTGTTATCCAAGACGTAATCGGCCAGGAAAAGATATTCGAAGTGCCAGAGATAGGCGCCGTAGGACAGCACGCCGAGGCGCCGGAACAGCGGCGATTCCAGGATGGACATGGTCCAGTCCCAGGCGACTGACCGGTAGAGCGCCATGAAGATCAGGAGCAGTGCCACGCCCTGGATCGAATAGCGGATCGTCTCGCGAAATACGTCGCCGCGCACCAGCAGCGTCAGCAAAAGCAGCAGGCCGCCAGCAACGCCCACGGCCAGTCCCCTCCCCCGCGACAGCTCCCACGAGCGCTGACACATGAAAGCCAAGGCCGCGCCATAGGCGATGGAGTCGAACCGCGCCTCCGAAGCCAGATAGGTGTAGGGATGCTGCGCCGAAACGTCGATGTAGCCACCCAACACCAAGACGAGGCGATAGACGACGCCGAAGACGAACACCGAAGCGAAGAAAGCCTTCACCCGGCCTTGGCTAACCAGCAGGAAGGCGAATATCGCCGGGAAGGTGATGTAGTAGTGCTCCTCGACCGACAGCGACCACAGCTGCGGCCAGGCCAGCGAGAACGCTTCTCCGTGACGTTCAAGCCAGAACACGAAATAGTTGGTCGTGTAGGTGAGCGCGGCGATGATTTCGCCGAAGCCGAGCGGATGGCCAAGCAGGGCGCGGTAGAATCCGCTGACGACAATCAATCCCACGAGCTCGGGCAAAAGGCGCAGGAAACGCCTGATGTAGAAGTTGCGGATCGAGATCGACCCGAACCTGTTTCTTTCCGAGAGAAGCAGCGAGGTGATCAGGAAGCCCGAGAGAAAGAAGAAGATCGTCACCCCGAGACCACCCGGCACGATGTGGTCGTAGCCGAAATGGGCGAAGAGAACCAGCAGGACAGCGATGGCGCGAAAACCATCGAGGCCGGGTATGTATTTCACGTCCTGAAAATTGACCCGCATCTGCCCAGCTCCGCATTGGATGGGAACGCCACCCCGACAATCGTCGGCGATCGCTGGCCGCTTCTACCATCGCATCGATGAGTTCCCGGTTAATCCGGCGCCAAATCGCTCAACCCGACTCTGAGAAGATGTCGAAGCGCAGACGGTCGCTTCGCTGGCCATATACGCGATACTACGACCTGTCATTATTTCCATGGCCAGAGGCCTCTTTCCTTCGCTGTTTGTTAAGACTCGTGCCCTTATCTGGAGCGGCCGGAGATGCGTCAGGCAGTCCTCCAGTCCCATTTCGAGCAACCGAGAAAAACCTGCGGAAAACGCCGGATCGCTAAAACTTTAGCTATTCTATAAACGCCCCCTTCAATTACCCGTGCTAGCGTCCTTTTCAGGCGAACCCCAAGGGATTCGTGGAAAAGGACATTGGTCATGGATATCGGCAGCGTGAGACCGGTGGTACCGGGCCTGAGCGTGCCGGTGCCGAGAGCGCCGGCGGCGGCGGAACAAGCGGCTAGCACCGACTTGCCCGTCGGATCGGCAGTCGTCAAATCCGATGGGACGGCCTATGCCGGCAATAATGCGCGCGGCAAAACCAACCAGGACGTTCCCAACCCCCTCGATGTGCGTTCCACGGTCACGGTCGACAAGGAAGCCGATGCGGTCGTCTACAAGCAGATCGACGAGATCACGGGCAACGTCGTCAGCCAGATCCCCGACGAAAGTCGCCTGCGCATGCGGGCCATGATCAACGCCTGGACCGAAGCCATGCATGGGCAGACGAGTTCGGCCAGCACCCTTGCCTGACGGCAACGCGTCCGGCAGGCTTTAGCAGCCTCCTGACGCTCCCGGCCGTGCTGAGTATGCCCTAGAATAACAAAAGGCGCCTTGTCGGGCGCCTTTTCGCATTTCATCGGCCGACAACGACCTATTCGTCATCGCCCTGCCCGCGCAGCCCCTGGGCCAGCGAACGATTGATGGTGATCAGTGCCGAAAGTTTCTCCGGCGACGGATCTTCCATGACCTCGAGCGTCCGCTTCAGAATGAACACGGTGAGATTGCCGATGTTTTCTTTGACTTCCAGTGGCAGGGGATTGCTTTCTTCGGTCGCCGAAGTGCCAAGAATGGTCCAGAGCTTGCGGTTGAAGGCCAGGGCTTCCGCAATGGCTTGCTCATCATCCGACCAGTTGTCCTTGAAAGCCTGCAACTGGGCGGCCGCCTTGAGCAACAGGTGGGCCTCCAGTTCGCGCGGACCCAGCGTTGTCTGGGCCCTCTGGTACGCCGACGCTCCGTAACCGTTCATCGAACAAACACTCCCCAGTGTTTCCGAACCCATTGCCCGATCTTGTAGCCGCGAGCTTCGCTGTCGTTTCGCACCACTCGGAGACTTTTCAGTCACCCTGGCTGGCGATGCTGCTGCCCGCGCTTGGCTCCCGAGGCTTTCACCGCCTCGAACCGATCATCAAACAATTAGACACCCAGCACGGTTAACAACAAGTTTCTCCAAAGAAAATAGCAACCAAACTAAGTTAACAATATGCAACTCAACCAGAGACAGAAACAAAAGTAGCAAGAACAACAGAAAAGAAAAGCGGGCCGAACGGCCCGCCTTGTACTTTCGGATATCCTGCCACCGGTCTTAACGGAGCAGTTGCAGCACGTTCTGGTCAGCCTGGTTGGCCATGGAGAGCGAGGAGGTCGCGAGCGACTGGCGAGTCTGCAGCGCAACCATGTTGGCCGCTTCCTCGTTCATGTCGGCGAGCGTCAGGTTGCTGGCACCCGTCTGCAGGGTGTTCATCATGTTCTTGGTGAAGTTCTGGCGGTTCTCGACAACCGACAGGTTCGAACCGAAGGTCGAAGACTGCGAACGAACCTGGTTCAGCGCCGTTTTGACCTTGTCGAGCAGACCATCAATGCCGGTGTCAGCATCGAGATCCTTGGCCTGCATCATCGTCGGCAGACCAAGCTGGGTAGTATCGACCGACTTGCCTCCGGGAACCTGGATATCGATCGACGAAGTGCCGGTCTCGTTGAAGGTGATCTTCAGCTTGTCGCCGCGCAGCAGGTTGATGCCGTTGAACGAGGCATCGTCGGCCAGCTTGTCGAGCTGGTCGCGCAGCGTATTGAACTGATCGGCCAGACCAGAGCGAACCGTGTTGCCGCCGATGGTGGTGCTGGCGGTATTGGTGCCGATGATCTGGTTCGACGAGTTGGTTCCGCCGACGGTCAGATCCTGCGTGGACAGGTTCTGGATGCGCAGCTTGCCGTTGTCGTTGGAAGCCTTGATCGCGGTGTTGTAGTTCGTCGAGTTGTTGATGTTGGCAACAAGCTCGTCGGTCGTCAGGCCAAGCTTCAGGTTGGTGTTCGTGGCCGAGGCACCGAACAGTTCACCGTCAGAACCGCCGATGCTCAGGGCACCAGCATCGGTCGTGATGGCGCGGATTGCCAGATGGTTGGCACCATCGTCATAGGCCTGGAACTTCGAGCCAGCCGCCTTCAGGGCGATGTTGGTGTTGGCGACGGCGTTGGTCAGGGTAGAGCCGGATGTAGCGTCGAGAGACACCGCAGCGCCATTCACGGTGAACGACAGCTTGCCATCGGAACCGCGAGCAGCCGTTGGGGCAGCACCAAAGACACTGGTCGCAGCCGATCCGGAGACGGCGATCGAGGCGTCTTCGTTGTTGGCAGCCGTCAGAATGATGTGGTGGGTTGCATCCTCCGAGGCGGTCAGCTTGCCATTAAGCGACGTGCTTCCGATGGCAGTGTTGAGCTGGGTCACCAGAGCAGCGCCAGCGCCACCAGCGGCGAGATTGGCGCCGACGTTGATGGAAACTGATGTGCCACCATAGGTAAGATTCAAAGTACCAGCCGTGTTACCAGCGGTGTCGATATTCGGGGTACCGGTAAAGGTAGCAGCACTCGCCGCCGGAGTGGCGTAGACAGCGCTCATTGCCGAGGTCTGGCCGGAGCCGGTGGTCGTCAGGGCCAGGTTGGTCGTGCCGGTGAAGGCGCCACCGGAAAGAGCCAGCTGATTGGTCGCACCGGAGTTCGGGTCAAGGCTCGTTAGGGAGTAGGAAGTCGTCTGGAAAGTCTTGTCCTGACGGGCCTGGCGCAGGGTCGACTGCATCGATTCCAGCGTCTTGGTGATCGAGGTCAGACCGTTATCGGCCGCCTCAAGCGTCTTGACACCGTTGTTCATCGAGTCGAGTAACGAACTGAGTTCGCCGGCACGCGAATTCAGCGACGACGCGGTGAAGAAGTTGGAGGGGTTATCGAGGGCGGTGTTGACCTTATTGCCGGTAGATAGCCGGTTTTGAGTCGTCGCCATCTGCTTGGCGGTGTTCTGCAGAGACAGAAGATTCTGGCGCACTGCCTTGGTCAGATTAATGTCGCTCATTTCTGCATCCCACTTCCTTGGGCTGACGGGTCTCTTTCACCCCGAAAACGAACCGGACCTAACGGTCGACCAGCGGGTGCTTGGCAGACGCAGCGGTACCTTTCGGTTTGGAATTAACACCCGACATGGTTAACAAAAAGTTTCCGCCTACCGTTTTGCAACGAAGCGGAATTAATCCCGATAAACGCTTGTTAATTTTGGCGAACGAAATGTGCCGGCGTGAGACGACCGCCGGCCATCATGTCCGAGTGTATCGGCATGTTTCCGAGGCCGGCGAACAGTATCGCCCCATCGAGACAATCGCTTAAACTATTGATTTTATTGAGATCACCGGCGCAGAGGGAAAACTCTCTGCGGCTCGACAGAATGAGCGACCAGCGAAAGGCGCGCAGGCGCGGCAGTCTTAAGAATTTGAAAACAACTCGTTAACAAACGATCCGCACGGCACACCGTTTCGAGTGCTCAGATGCAAAAACGAAGGGGGCGGGCCTTCTGGCCCGCCCCCTTGATTGTCGCTTGATTCGGCCGAACCTGGCGTCAGCGGAGAAGCTGAAGCACGTTCTGGTTGGCCTGGTTGGCCATGGAGAGCGAGGAGGTCGCCAGGGACTGGCGGGTCTGCAGCGAAACCATGTTGGCCGCTTCCTCGTTCATGTCGGCGAGCGTCAGGTTGCCGGCGCCCGTCTGCAGGGTATTCATCATGTTCTTCGAGAAATCCTGGCGGTTCTCAACGACCGACAGGTTCGAACCGAAGGCCGAAGACTGCGAACGGACCGTGTTGATGGCCGTCTGCACCTGCGACAGGGTGGTATCGATGTTGCTGTCGGCGTCCAGGCTCTTGGCGGTCAGCGTGGTCGGCACACCGAGGGTGGTGGAGTCGACGGACTTGCCGTTCTTGGCCAGGATGTCGATCGACGAGGTACCGGTCTCGTTGAAGGTGATCGACAGCTTGTCGCCGCGCAGCAGGTTGATACCGTTGAACGAGGCATCGTCGGCCAGCTTGTCGAGCTGGTCGCGCAGTTCGTTGAACTGATCGGCCAGGCCAGAACGAACCGAGTTACCCTTGATCGTCGTGCTGGCGGTATTGGTGCCGATGATCTGGTTCGACGAGTTGGTACCACCGACGGTCAGATCCTGCGTCGACAGGTTCTGAATGCGCAGCTTGCCGTTGTCGTTCGAGGCCTTGACCGCCGTGTTGTAGTTCGTCGAGTTGTTGATGTTGGCAACAAGCTCGTCGGTCGTCAGGCCAAGCTTCAGGTTGTTGTTCGTGGCCGAAGCGCCGAACAGTTCACCGTCTGCGCCACCCATGCTCAGGGCACCAGCATCGGTCGTGATGGCACGGATTGCCAGATGGTTGGCACCGTCGTCATAGGCTTGGAACTTCGAGCCAGCCGCCTTCAGGGCGATGTTGGTGTTGGCGACGGCATTGGTCAGGCTGGAGCCGGTCGTGGCGTCGAGGGACACGGCGGCGCCATTCACCGAGAACGACAGCTTGCCATCGGAACCGCGGGCAGCCGTGGGGGCAGCGCCAAAGACACTGGTCGCAGCCGATCCGGAAACGGCAATCGAGGCATCTTCATTGCTCGCGGCGGTCAGAATGATGTGGTGGGTTGCATCCTCCGAGGCGGTCACCTTGCCATTAAGCGACGTGCTTCCGATGGCAGTGTTGAGCTGGGTCACCAGCGCGGCACCAGCACCACCGGCGGCGAGATTGGCGCCGACGTTGATGGAAACTGAAGTGCCACCGTATGTAACATTCAGAGTGCCAGCCGTGTTACCAGCGGTATCGATATTCGGAGTACCGGTCAAGGTGGCAGCACTCGCCGCCGGAGTGGCGTAGACAGCGCTCATTGCCGAGGTCTGGCCGGTGCCAGTGGTCGTCAGGGCGACGTTGGTCGTGCCGGTGAAGGCGCCACCGGAGAGAGCCAGCTGATTGGTCGCACCGGAGTTCGGATCGAGGTTCGACATGGAGTAGGAAGCCGTCTCGAAGGACTTGTCCTGACGGGCCTGGCGCAGGGTCGACTGCATCGATTCCAGCGTCTTGGTGATCGAGGACAGGCCATTGTCGGCGGCTTCGATCGTCTTGATGCCATTCGCCATCGAATCCATCAGGTTGCCGAGATCGCTGGCACGAGAGTTCAGCGAGGCAGCCGTGAAGAAGTTGGAGGGATTGTCGAGAGCGGAGTTGACCTTGTTGCCAGTCGACAGCTTGTTCTGCGTCTTCGCCATCATCGTGGCGGTGCCCTGCAGAGAGAGCAGGTTCTGGCGGACTGATGCGGTCAGATTGATATTAGACATTTTTACATCCCATTCCTTGGGTGAACTCATCTTCCCCATCCTGAGGAAGTGGCCCGAACCTAGCGCCGAGGTGTTGCCGAGCCGTTAACGCATTGGTTCAAATGCCGTCTTGCCCTACAAATTCCCACCAAATACGACTTTCTGCGTATCTGGCCGTCATCGTCAGCGGAGCAAATCGTTAATGGTCCAAAATAGAAAAATTGGCCGATTTTTCCGGCAGTTCACCGCTTTTCTTCGGTTCGCGAACAGCTATTCTTAACGAATTGGACGTTATGATTCTCAAAATGCAACGGGCCGCCCCCAAAGGCATTCACGAGAGGCACGCGGATGGTCGATATCTCCCTCACACAATCGCTGCGCAGCACCGTCGCGACGCTGAATAAGGTGAGCGAGGAATCCGCGGCGACCAGCCAGCGCCTCGATACCGGCGTCCGCGTGCAGACCGCGCTCGACGATCCCAGTACCTACATTTCGGCCAAGAGCCTGTCGCTGCACGCTGCCGCGCTCGACAAATATCTCGAGCGCCTGGATCAAGGCTTGGGCGTCATCAAAGCCGCCGACAATGGCATTACCTCGATCACCGACAGCATCAACACGCTGAAAGGCGTGGTGACGCGCGCCGCTTCCAGCAAAGACGCCTTCGAGCGGGCCGATCTCACCAAGGAATACAACAGTATTCTCGACAAGATCGTCGACACCGCCAAGGACTCCTCCTATAGCGGCAAGAACCTGCTGCTTGGCGCCGGTAACGACCTGACGCTCTATCTTTCGACCGATCAGAACGAGTCGGTCACCATCAACGCGGTGGACTTCACCGACCTTCTCAACACGCTCGGTCTCAAAAAGCTCGATGAAGGCAAGCCCGCCCATTTCGAAACGAAGCTGACCGACGGTGGATTGCCCCCCCTCCCGCTGAAATCCACCAGCAAGCTGACCACGTCGGGACAATATGCTGTTGGCGACCAGATTGCCGTCAAGGATGGCTCGGGCAACGTCATCAACACGCTCACGGTGTCCGCCGAAACCACAGTCGGCGATCTGGTGACCGCCTTCACTCTGCCCGACAAGGGCCTGCGCGCCACCTTCGCCAGCGACGGTGTTCTGGCGCTGGACGCGGCGGACAAGATGACGGTCGATGTCACCCGCACCGCCGATACGATCGCGTCAAGCGGAACGCCCCCCACCGCATCGACCAGCCCGCTGATGATCGGCGCAACCCCGGCCACCGGTGCGGACCTGCTGACGGCGACGGGGCAATACAAACAGGGCGATGTCATTACCATTCGCCAAGGCAACACGGCGGTGGGCTCGCTGACGGTGGGCGCGGCGACCACGGTCGGCGACCTCATCAACGCCATGACCATTCCCGCGTCAGGCCTGAGCGCTTCGATCGATGGCGCTGGCGTTCTGACCGTCAACTCGGCGTCGGCCGCTTTCGCTATCGACAAGTCCTCGATTTCGGTCGACCTGACGACGGCCACCACCTCGTCCTGGGTCAAGCGCACCGACGCCGAAGCCGGGCAACAGACCGTGACCGATGCCCGCCATGCGGTGGAAAAACACGCCACCAACATCGGCATCGGGCTGACGATGCTGAACAACCGGGCCGACTACGTCGGCAGCTTCTCCAACGTACTCAGTTCCACCGCGGAATCGATGCGGTCCTCCGACAAGAATGAAGACGCCGCCATCCTGCTGGCGCTCAACACGCAGCAGCAGTTGGCCATCAGTTCCTTCTCGATCACCCAAACCGCCGATAGCGGCCTTCTCCGCCTGCTTGGCGGCGGAAACAGCTGACCCTCTGACAGGATTTAGGTACGATGACCCTCAAGGTTGAACTGAAGCCCGGTGAGCGCATCATCATCGGCGAGTCGATGATCACCAACGATGATCAGCGCACCCGCCTCTATATCGAGGGCAATGCCCCGATCCTCCGCGAGAAGGACATCCTGACCCTCGACTCCGCCAATACGCCGGCCAAGCGGATCTATCTCGCGGTCCAGCTGATGTATCTGTCGCGGGAAGTCACCAAGTTCCAGGACAACTACTTTTCCCTGATCCAGGACATCATGCAGGCGGCGCCGAGCACCATCCCCTTCGTGACGCGGATCAGCAACCACATCATTGCCGATCAGCTCTACAAGGCGCTGAAGGAAGCCCGCGCCCTGATCGAGCACGAGAAGAAGATTTTCGCGGCCCTCAATCCCACCGCTGCGGCGGCTGCGGAGAAATAGGCTGACGTCCCAACACAGCCGATCCGGCCGGGTCAATCCACGACAATGAAAAACGCCGGTCGGGTCATCACAACCCGATCGGCGTTTTTGTTTTCACCCGCCCAGCCCGCTCATTACTTCATGTAGTTGAGCAGGCTGAGGCTGTTGAGAATGCTCGTCGTCGTGTAGCTGGCGTTCATGCGGGTCTGCAGCGTCAGGATCTGCGCGGTCAGCTCTTCCTTGTTGATGCCTTCGACGCCGTCCAGCATCACCTGCAGCGTCGTTTTGGACGTGGTCTGGCGATCGGCCGCGTTCTTGGCGACGTTGCCGGCAACGGCGATCTCAGTGTGGATGTCGGTCGGCTTCTGGGTTCCGTCGGCAAAGGCGAGGACGCCGTCGACCCGCGAGGCCAGCGCCGAATAGCGGGCCTTCTCGACGCCGAGGTTCTTCTGCCGCTGGGCGTCGGTCGTGGCATTGGGATCACCCAGCGTGCCCGCCTTGGGATCGAACTCGGCAACGGTCATCACGGCGAGCGAACGCACCATGTTGGCATAGGCGGTCTCGTTGGCCCGAACGCCGTAGCCGACGGTCATGTTGTTGTCGACGCGTGACGTCACATCATTGCGCGGCGACGTCGCGGTATCGTTGGGATCGATCGCTGCGTTGTAGCCGACATACCACTCCACCGTATCGGTATCCGTGCCGTCGCGCAGTCCGGTCGCGGTGGCGAGCAGGCTGTTGTCGGTGGGATCTGTCACGTTGACCCGCTGCGGCTTGCCGCCGCCAGTGGTGTCGAAAAACGTGTCGGCCGCCCGCATCATCGAGGCGGACTGGAAGGTGGTCTTCGTCTCGGTCTTGAGGCTCTCATTGAGCTGGTTCTGGAAGTTGGTGGCCGTTGCTGCCACGTCGACCGTCGCGGGCGAGCCCGTCTGCGCAATGGTGAACTGGCCGTCGCCCGGTGGGCTGGTCAGCGTCGCGGTCAGCTTGACCGTCGACTTCGTCCCATCCGGATTCTGAAGTTCCAGCGAAACGCTGTCGCCCGCCTGAAGGTTGGCGCCAAACTGGACGGCATAGGCCGTGTCGACGGTCTTGCCGGCGCTATCGGTACCGGTGGTCGGGGTGATCTTGATATGGGTGGCATCGGTCGTCGAAGCCGATGCGCTGGAAAGCTTGTAGCCGAACTCAGCCGACAGCGTCGCCGGTGTCGCACCCTGGCGGGTGATGGTCACCGTATCGCCGGCAACCGCACCCGTGGCGGTGCCAAGGTCGAGCCGGCCGAGCTTGCCGGTGCCGAGATCGGCCGTATAGCGCTCCTGCACAACCTTCTTGAGGCCGTATTTGCTGCCCGTGCCGTAGAGCATGTCGTTCATGCTGACCACCGGCTTGGTGTCGGTGGTCTTGCCGGACATCAGGTAGCGGCCGTCGGCCTCTGAATTGAGCAGACCGATCACCTCGTTGAGGGCGATCTTGGCGCCCTTCTGGCCGGTGGTGGTGCCGGTGGAATCGATGTTGTAGGTGTTGGGATCGATGGCGGAGGAGGCCTCGCTCGGAATGTCTTCGAGGCGGCCCATGCCCTTGTCGAGCAAGGAAATGCGCATGTTCAGAACGTCGGTGTTCTGAAGGTAACCGTTGATCTCGGAAATCTTCGACCGGAAGGTGATCGATTGCGTGCGCCCGGCGCCGAGGGTGCCGTAGGTCGCCGCCTTCTGCCCGGTGGAGAGCTGGCGCTGCATGTCCTCGAGCTGCTGCCGCATGGTCGACAGGAGCGACATGTTCGGATTGACGAGCACGCTATTGATCGGCATGGCATCCTACCCGTGACTTCGGCGACGCTAAGCGGCGGCGCTTACCTGAACGTATTCATCAGAGTGTCCATCAGCTCCTGCGCCACGGAGAGCACCCGGGCGTTGGCCGAATAGGAATTCTGAAGCTGGATGAGCGACATCAGCTCGGTGTCGAGATCGACGGCGCGGCTGTTGTCGTAGCGCTCTTTGAGATTGGAGGTGACGACCGACTGGCCGTCGGCGACGTTTTTGGCATCCTCGACGATGGCACCCTGGGTGTTGACCACCTGCGACAGAAGGCCTTCGAAGGTCCCCTTGAACGGCGTGGTCGGCGAGCCCATGCCGATCGAGGAGGAATAGGAATAGACGCGGCTGTCGAGCGCATCGAGGATCGCCTGCGGCCGCGTGCCGTCACCCGACAAGGTGCCGCTCGAATATTTCACCGTCAGCGACGGATCGGCCACCACCTTGGGATTGACCGAGATGCGACTGGCGAGGCCGGTGATGGTGTCGGTACCGTTGGTAAGGCCGGTGTAGGCGCTGCCGGTCGAGCCATCGATGAACAGCGGATAGGCTTGGTAGCCGCCCTGCTCGCTCGCCGAGATCTCACCGGTGACGGTGTTGATGGTGCCGTGGCTGGCCGGAACGGTCGTCGCCGCAAGGGTCACGGTGGTGGTACCGCCCGACGTTGCCACAGAACCCGAGAAATCAGTGCCACCAGTGGCCGTGTTGAGGGCATTGGCGATCTGGGTGCCAACGTCGGTGGCGCTGGTCAGGTCGATGCCGACGACGGTATCGTTGGGATCGGGAGTGAAACCATTGCCGGGAGCCGTGCCGCCCTTGTAGGCGACGAAGGTGATCGCGCCCTTGACGCCGGAAGCGTTGGTATACTCGACCTTGACGGTGTTGCCCTCGGTAAGGCCGGTGATATCCATCGTGTAGCCGGCCGTGGTGGCCGTCGTGGCGGTGGTGCCCGAAGCCTGCCGTGTCGAGGTCGCCTTGGACAGCGTCGCGGCGATGGTGTCGAGCTGTGCCTGGGCGTCAACCAGCGTGTCGTCGCGCAGTTCCTTGTAGGCGGCGATCTTGCCCGAGCGGATCGATCCACTCTTGAAGAGATCGACGCCTGAGCCGGGGCCGGCGCTGATGCGGACGGTGCCGAGCGAACGCTTGGTATCATCGGTCGAGTAGGTGCGCGAGGCATCGACGACGCCTTGCTGGTCGAAACTCAGTGTCACCGGCACGTCGTCATAAAGCTGAGTGCCGTCGGTCAGTGACAGGGCAATGCCGCCGCCCGGCTGATCGGTGACGTGAATGTCCATGTATTCGGACAGCTCATCGATGGCGGCGTCCCGCTTGTCCTGCAAGGCGGCGGTGCTGTTGGTGCCGCCGGCGCCGACGGCCACCACCTGTTTGTCGAGATCGGAAATCGTCGTGAGCAGCGAGTTCACGCGGCTGACGGCATTGCCAATATTGACCTCCGCCTCCTGACGCAGTGACTGCACGTCGCCCGACAGCTGATTGAGGCGCGAGACAAGGGTCTGGGCGGAGGAAACGGCGCTACCCTGAATCGCCGTATCGCCGGGTGTGGTCGCCAGCTTCTGCAGCGTCGTGTTGAAAGCGCCATAGGCCGCGTTCAGCGAACTGCTGCTATTGGGGGCGCCCCAGTAGTTGTCGAGCGCCGAGAGGGCATTGACGCGCGTTTCGGCATAGGCCGAACTGGCCTGGGAAGTCCGCCATTGCTTCTGCACGAGAAGGTTGATCTCGCGCGTGACCTGATTGGCCTCGACGCCGTAGACCCTGGAGTTGGCGACCTGCGCCGTCGACGACATCGTCAGGCGGCTGTAGCCAGTGCTCTTGGCATTGGCGATGTTGCCCGACGTCACGCCCAGCTGTTGCTGGGTCGTTCTGATACCGGACAGAGCCGTGGAAAGGGCACTCGAAACAGGCATTTCCGTCTCTCGGTCGGAGAACGTCGCGGATTTCGGTAGCCGTCACGCGGGAAGCGCGACGGCTACCAGAAGCGTCAGCGGATGATCTGCAGGATGTCCGACATCATCTGGTCGGCGGTGGTGATCACCTTGGAGTTGGCCGAGAAAGCCTGCTGTGTGACGATCAGCTTGGTGAACTCCTCGGAGATATCCACGTTGGATGCCTCCAGCGCCGAGCTCGAAAGAGTGCCGTCGATCTCGATGGGACTACCGCTCTGAATAGTCTCGGTATAGGCGCCCCCGTCCTCGGCCTTCAGATAGCTGGCGCCGTTGAAGGCGGCGATCGGGATCTTCCACTTCTGGACCGTCTGACCGTTGGAATAGTTGTAGCTGACAATGCCGCTGTTATCGTCGATCGATACACCCTCGAAGGCGCCGGTCGAATAACCGTCCTGGGTCAACTGGTTGGCTGTGGCGAGACCGTTCTTGTCGGCAAATTCCGTGGCGCCCATGTCGAGCGTCAGCGTACCGAAGTTCTTGCCACTGACCGTCAGGTTATTAATGGCGATAGCCGAGGTGGCGTCGATCTGCTTGCCGCTCTTGTCGAAGAAGAAGCCGGTCGGAGCGGTGTTCGTATAGGTCGGCGTCCACGCCGCGGAGCCTGGAACGTTGCCGCCGCCGTCGTTCACGGCCGTGCGGCCGAGCTTGCCGTTGGTGACGGCCGTATTGGACGAAACCTGCGTCCAGACAGCATCGGTGGTGTTGGAAGCATCGTGGGTTTCCAGATTGCGATAGAACAGACCCCACTCGCTACGACCAGCATCGGCGCTGGGAGGAATAACATTTGTGCCGGCGACCGCGGTATTGGTCGCACCGAAGAAGCTGGTAACGTCGGCGCCTGCAACCGCGAGTGTATGGGCACCCGCCGCAGACTCAAGGGAGAGGACGCCGGTGGTCGCGTCGACCTTGGCAGTCACGACGCCAGCGCCGTAGGCAGTATCGAGCTGCGTTTGGATCGCTGTAGCGACGTCACTCCTGGTAGTGGCGCCAGTGAAGGCGCCGGCACCGAAGGTGACGGTCTTCGCCGCGCCACCGTCCAGCGAGACGGTGAACGTCGTGCTGTTGAGTGACGTCAAGCTGCCATTGGCAGGCAAAGCCGAACTACCGGTGACCGTCGCGGCGGTCGCAGGGGTTGGGCTGCTCGGCACCTCGTCGAATTTTGCCCAACGAAGCTGCACCACGGCCGGTGTGCCCTGCGCGTCGTAAACGGTAACCGTGCCACCGGAAATCGAGTTGTTCATGAAGTCGGTAACCTGATTACCGACCACCTTTCCTGTTTTGGAAATCGTGTAGCTGATGGGGGCAGCACTGCCCGCCGGCCAGTTGGGATTGTAGATGTTGGCACCAGCTACCGTCTTGTTGGCGGTAGAATAGGTCGTCACCGGTTCGGTTGGCAGGTTGAGCTTGTAGGTGATCTGCGTCGAAGCCTTGGCGCTCTGCGACGTCTTGTCGATGGTGATCGGGCCCTTCGGATCCTCACCAACCGCCGGCGTCATGTTGATGCCAATCAGGCTGTAGCCGGAGCCGTTGCGCAGATAGGTCTGGCCGTTGCGGGAATCGTAATACTGCTCGAAATCGCCGGCGCGCGTGTAGCGGGCACCGATGGTGTTATCGAGTGGGTCGGCCGACACCGTGAAGAACCCCGTGCCGTTGATGGCAAGGTGGGTATCCACCTTGGATCCCTGGATATCGCCATCGAGCGTGATGGTCGAACGCGAGGAGGCCTGGACGCCACCCGAGGCAACGCGAGCTGGATTGGATGTGTTGGAGCGCACCAGATCGGCAAAACTGGTGTCCTTGCGCTTGAAGCCGGTTGTCGAGGAGTTGGCGATGTTGCCCGAGATATTCTCGAGGGCGAAAGACTGCGCTCCGAGGCCACCGACGGCCGAATTCATTGCGGATAGGATACCCATGCTCGTTTCCCTTACGATCTGCAACGCGGTCGGCCGGGGAGTGGCCGCTACAGAGGTAAGGGCAATGGGCGTGCCAAACGGACGTCGAATTTTTTCCGTTTGTTTTCAGGAAACAAGCGCTTGTCCCTGATGAACGAAGTGTTAACGCCCCGGCAAGGTTCGGCGCGCCCGGCAGGTTTTGCCGGGCCGAACTGGTCGTCCGGTCCTATTTGGCGCGTGTTGCGCGGATGCCGGCCATGATTTCAGACACTTGCGGCCGCCGGCGTTCGAGGAACGGCAGGGGGCGGCAGACGTCGATGGCGGCAATGCCGACGCGGGCGGTCAGAAGGCCGTTGATCACCCCTTCGCCGAGGCGCGCCGACAGCTTGGCGGCAAGGCCGTGACCGATCAATTGCTGCGCAAGGCCATCACCGACGGCGATGGAGCCGGTGACCGCGAGGTGGGTCAGAACCAATCGGGTCAGCCGCGCCAGCCCGATGAAACCGGGCCGGCCGCCATAGAGTGCTGCGAGGCGGCGGATCAGCCCCAGTGTTGCCACCACCACGAAAATGACGTCGACGGCGGCACGCGGCGACACGGCTGTCACCACCGACACGCGGGCGGCGGCATCCGACACCAGCCGCCTGGCTGCAGCGTCGAGCGGTGCGAGAAGATCGGCTTCGGCCAGCACCAGCCGGTCGCGGCCATCGATGATGTCGTCGACGCGGGCTTCCGTGGCATGTCGGCCAGGCGCGAGGTCGGGCCGATCGGAATAGAGCGTCATCAGCTCACCGACGACAGCCTCGGCTTCCGGCCGGTCGTCGCGAGCGGCCGCGAGATCGGCCCGCCGACGCATGCGGTCGATGCGCCTCAGCCAGATCAGGCCGGCGATCTCGCGGGTAACGATGGCGATCACGGCAACAATGGCGAGGGCGATCAGACCGATCGCCAGCCAGCCCAGCCAGTCGTCGCGGGCAAACAGCTCACGCACCAACTGGTCGAGCCACAGGCCGATCGCCAGCGACAGGATGCCGCCAACCGCGCCGAAGAACAGCCGCGACCAGGAAAAACGCTTGCGGACGGGCAGCAGCGGCACCGGCAGATCGTCGGTCTCGACCATTTCCTCGACGATGACGGCGGCATCGGCTGCCGGCACCTCGCCGGGGCGGACATGGCTGACGTCATCGGCCGTCAGATCGAAGGCGGTGGGGCGGCGCGTCATGCCAGGCGGTCTCCGATCAGGAAATCGAGGGCGCGGTCAAGGCGGATATGCGGCAGCGACAGGCTGACGCCCTCGGCCGTCACTTCCACCGGCGGCGGACGGAAACGCAGGAAGCGCACGGCGTCGAAGGCCGGCTTGCCCTCCTCCGGCGCCTTGAACAACGCCTGGGGATTCTCCGGCAAATCCCCTGGGAACAGCGCGATTTCTTCCTTGCCATCATAGAGATGGTCATCGAGAAGTTCGCCCTCCTGCGGCACGCCGAGGATGCACGGCAGGCTCTCGCCATTGCGCCGCACCGTCGCCTCGCGCGTCGCCCGCACCGCCGCCAGCGCCTTCACCTCCACCTCGGCGCCGGAAAACGACGCGCGGGCGATCGCCCGGTCGGTCAGGCGGCGGAGGATCAGCTCCAGCCGGTCATGGCTCACATGGTGGAGATGGTCGGCCTTGGTGGCCGCGAACAGGATTCGATCAATGCGGCGGGTCAGCACCTGCCCCAGCCAGGATGACCGCCCGGGCCGGAAGCAGCCGAGGATCTCGCCGAGCGCCACCTCCAAATCGAGCAGCGCCTCGCGGCCGCCATTCAGCGCCGCCAGGACGTCGACCAATACCACCTGCCGATCAAGGCGGGCGAAATGCGTGCGGAAGAACGGCCTGACGACCACGTCCTTATAGGCCTCGAAGCGGCTTTCCATCAGCGCCCACAGGCTGTCGCGCGGCGCCTCGCCACTCTCGGGCAGATCGAGCGGAGCAAAGGTCAGCGCCGGCGACCCGGCAAGGTCGCCCGGCATCAGGAAGCGGCCGGGCGGCACCATGGACAGCGCCAGGCTGCCGCTGCGCGCCGCGCTCAGATAGAGGGTGAACAACTCGTGCAGCCGTCCGGCTACCTCGTCGTCGGCCGGCCCCAGCGGGTCGATGCCGGAGGTATGGGTCAACCAGTCGGCGGCAATGGCAGTGCGTCGCGGCTCGCGCGCCCGCTCCAGCGTCTCGCGGCAAAAGGCCCTGTAATCCTTGGAAAGCAGCGGCAGATCCAACAACCATTCGCCGGGATAATCGACGATGTCGAGATCGAGCTTGCCACGACCCAGCGATCGACCGAGGAAGGTAGCGCTCTCATAGGCGATGGTGAGGCGCAGCTCGGAAATCTGCCGCGTCGACTCCGGCCAGACGCGGGCCTCGGTCAGCTTGCGCACGTGGCCACGGTAATCGAAGGTCGGAACATCCGGATGGAGCTGGGGGCGAATATCGGCGCCGAGAAGCCGGCCGGAGCGCCAGGGCTCGAGCATCGGCAACCGGCCGCCATGGGTCAGATTGTGGATGAGCGCCGTGATGAACACCGTCTTGCCGGCACGGGAAAGCCCCGTGACACCCAGGCGAAGCGACGGCGAACCGAGGCTCCAGGCAAAATCAGCCATGTTGTCGAGGGCGATGCGCGCCTCGTCGGAAAGCGTGGTGAAGCTCACAGCCCCTCGAACCTCCGGCGCGAAAGGCGCCGCGGCCTCTATGTAGGCACGCCCCGCGCCGTCACAATGGCTCAGCGCATCGGCCTGCCCACCCCACCACTCTAGTCTCCGGCTGGCCCGCCGAGATCAGCCGGCGTCACGAAGGATACGAGCCGACCGCTATCCTGCCGGACTTCATGCCAACCGACCGAGAAATCGATGACGGCGAGCGAGGCAGTCGGAAACCGCGTTTCGAGGTTGGCCAGCATGGCCGGGTCGCCCTCCCCCGGTAGCGTTGCCGCCAACCTGTGGATCGACGGGTTATGCCCGACCACCAGAAGCCGCTCGGAACTGTCGGCGTGGCTGGCGATCACCTTCAGCATGGCGCCCAGCGAGGCTTCGTAAAGCTCCCGCACATAGTCGACAGCAATATGATCAGGCAAAAACGGCCGTAGCGCCTCGAACGTTTCCCGCGTCCGCGCCGATGGGGAACAGAGAACCAGATCGGGCACGTAGCCTTCCTTGACCATGTAGCGCCCGACGGCCGGCATGGCCGCCCTTCCCCGCTCGGCAAGCGGCCTGTCAAAATCTTTCTGGCCAGGAAGCCCCTGGGGCGACTTGGCATGACGGAGCAGAAAAAGACGTGGCATGGGCGGCCTCCGGGACTCCCATCGCGCCGGACTTGGCGTAATGTCCACTCATTCTAACCTGATTCCGGGCTGCCGACGCGGCTCCGACGATTTGTCGCTTCCGTCGAGCTTCGCAAACTCCACCGGTCCGGATCGCAAAGGATCATTTCATGCCTACCGCTTCGGACGTCGCGCCGCGCTTTTCCAACCAGGCTGACGCCATCCATTGGCTTCGCGACCGTCGGATCAACGAGGTCGAGTGCATTATCCCCGACATGAACGGCATCATGCGCGGCAAGATCGTGCCGCGCGAGGATTTCATCCGCATCATCGATGCCGGCGTCCGGCTGCCGGAATTCGTGTTCTTCCAGGCGGTGACCGGTGACAGCGCCGTCGAGAGCAAGATCGTCAATCCGCTCGACCGCGACATTCGCTGCATTCCCGACCTTTCAACGCTGCGTCTCGTGCCCTGGTACGACGAGCCGACGGCGCAGGTGATCTGCGACTGTCATTTTGCCGACGGCCGCCTCGTCGATTTCGCACCGCGTTCGGTGCTGCGTCATGTCGTCGAGCTCTACGCCGCGCGGGGCATCCGGCCGGTTGTGGCGCCAGAGGTGGAGTTCTACCTGACCGGCCAGAACGACGACCCCGACCTGCCGCTGGAAGTGCCGATCGGCCTGTCCGGCCGCAAGGAAAGCGGCAGCCAAGCCTACGGCATCGAGCACGCCAATGACTACGACCACGTCGTCAACCAGATGTACGACTATTGCGAGGCCTCGCGCATCGAGATCGCCACCATGGCGCATGAGGCGGGGCCCGCCCAGCTCGAAATGAACTTCCGGCATGGCGACCCGATCGAGCTCGCCGACCAGACGTTCCTGTTCAAGCGCACCGCCCGGCTTGCCGCCCGCAAGTTCGGCATGGTCGCCACCTTCATGGCCATGCCGCACCAGGAAATGCCCGGATCGGCCACCCATATCCACCAGTCGGTGGTGCGCGTCGGCGATGGCGGCAACATCTTTGCCAATCCCGACGGCAGCGATACCGACCAGTTGCACCACTACATCGGTGGCCTGCAGCGCTATGTTCCCAAGTCGATGAGCCTGTTCTGCCCCAACGTGAACAGCTACCGCCGCATCCGCCTTGAAAGCGACGCGCCGATCAACGTCCACTGGGGCCGCGACAACCGCACCTGCGGACTGCGTGTGCCGGATTCAGGGCCGGAATCGCGCCGCGTCGAGAACCGGGTGATCGGCGCCGACAGCAATCCTTACGTTGCCATGGCGACGACGCTGGCCTGCGGCCTGATCGGCCTTGAGGACAAGCTGGAGCCGGATGAAGCGGTGACCGTCGATGCCAAGACGCTGGGCGTGACGCTGCCCATCCACCTGTCGGACGCGCTGATCGAGCTTGGTGAGTGCGAGCGCCTGAAAGCCGTGCTGGGCGCCCGCTTCGTCGAAGCCTATATCGACGTCAAACAGCTCGAGCTGAGGCTCTATAACCGTGTGATTTCGAGCTGGGAACGCGAATACTTGCTGCTCAACGTCTGAGACCTGTTGATGCGGGCGGCGATCGCGGCGGCGAGGCGCTGCCCCGGCAGCTCGATCAGCCGCCAGGTCGCCAGCGAGAAGGCCATCACCAGCGCGATGTAGATCGCTGCCACGATGGCTTCCCGCAGCACGAGGTTGCCTGATGCCAGGCCGTCGACGGTCTGCGACAGGCGCGGCACCACATAGGCGACCAGGAACAGGTGGGTCAGGTAGATCGAGTAGGAAAGCCGGCCCAGCCACTGCATGGGCCAGGTGGCCATGAAGCGCGACATGAGGCCATGATCGCCGGCATGGGCGAACACCAGCACCATGAACACCAGCGGCGCGGCGTAACGAACCTCCGCCTGCGAGGCCGTGATCCATACGAGGGCGACACCGGCCAGCGCAGTCGGAACCTCAGCCCGCCCGTCCATGAGCGCCCGGAACGATCCCCGGCGGTGCAGCCATTCGGCCACGACACCCGAGAAGAAGCCCAGGAAGCAGCGGACGATGCCGAACACGTCGGTGCTGATCATGCCGCGACCGGTGGGATCGATGAAAAGAACGATCCAGGCCGCCACGGCGATGAGAGCGGCCACAGCGGTACGCTGACCGGGGCGGCCCGCCGTCATGACGGCCACCAGCGCAAAGACCAGATAGGTCCAGATTTCGGCCGAGATGCTCCAGCTCGGGAAATTCCAGGTGAGTTCCGGACCGAGACGAACCGTCTGAAGGAACAAAGCGATCGGCAGGATGTCCGACGGATTGCGGGCGGCTGCGAAGGCGGCGTGCTCGGACGAAAAGCCCGTTTCGCGCAGGAGCGCCAGCTTGGCGAGCTCGACGACAATGAATAGCGCCAGCATGGTGAGATGCAGCGGCCACAGGCGGCCGAGACGCCGCACGGCGAAGATGGCGAGCCGCTCGCCGTCGACCAGGTCGTCGGCATAGACGCGGGCGATGACGAAGCCGGAGAGCACGAAGAAGAAGTCGACCGCCAGGGTCCAGGAGTCGAGCGAGGCCACCGAGGTCAGGTAGCCGTTGAGCTGCAAATGGATAAAGCAGACGGCAAGCGCCCCAAACCCTCTCCAGCCGTCGAGTGCCTTCATGCGCATGGCATCGCTCCAGTTCGCTGCCGGCATGCCGGAACCGGTCCGGCCACGCTGCGGCGACAACCTCACGACAAAACTTCGTGAGGGAGCTCATCTTTAATTCCGACTGTCGGCTGGAGGCAATCTAAACTGAGAATTAAGGATAACGACGCTGTCCGGCCTCAGTCAGACGTGTCGCACTGGTATGCGCCACCAACCCTTAACGTTCGTTAATATCGGATACCCGGGGCTTGAAGCCAGATGCTTGCTTCCGGCAAAGCTCCAGTCAGGCCTGCCGCGCTGGAATATGCACCACCAGCCCGTCGAGATCGGCATTCACCTTGATCTGGCAGGACAGGCGCGACGTCGGCCGGGGATCGGCCGCGAAATCCAGCATATCTTCTTCCATCGGCTCGGGCTCGCCGGCGGCCGCCACCCAGGCGTCGTCGACGTAGACATGGCAGGTGGCGCAAGAGCAGGCGCCGCCGCATTCGGCCTCGATGCCGGGCACGAGGTTCTTGACGGCGTTTTCCATCACCGTGGTGCCGATCTCGGCGTCGACGTCGTAGCGATTGCCTTCGTGAGAGACGTAGGTGATCTTGGGCATGGCTACCTGCGGCTGCGGGGCGCTGCCCCTTTCCTCCGGCAGTAGGGCTTCGTCACCTGCCTCCGATCGACATCACGGAGCAAAAGCCGACGCCACAACCACCAGCATAGTGTTGTTTTCCAAGGAGCTGTTGGATCGTTCCGCAACGGGATGCCGGTGCTTTCCCGATACAAACGCCAAATCCGCTCCACGCGAGCCACTTGCAAATATAGAAGCATCCGCCGTCGTCAACCCCTGAGGCCGAGACGGGCCTCGATAAAGGCATTGGCGGCGACAACAGCGTCTTTCAAAAGGGTGAGTTCGGCCGTCCCGCCCTCGCCGCGCAAGAGGCCGGCTTCGAGCGCCGCCGCCGCGCTGGCCACGGCCACAGCGCCAATGCCCCGCGCCGATCCCAGCAGCAGGTGGGCGGTGCGGGCGTCGGGCGCCGCCTGGAGGCGCTCCAGACAGTCGCGGCTTTGCTTGACGAACAGGCGCAATACTTCGGCCTCGAGATCGGCATTGCCGAACGTCTGTTCGGAGAGGTGCCCGAGATCGAGAGGAGCACCGGTGTCCCGGTCGTTATGGCTCATCGCTATCGCCCCTTCCGCATGCGTCCCTGGCCTTCCCACCGCGTTGCAAACGGCGCCGGACGGGACCTCAACATGCTCCGCCAGCTTCGAGGAGCGGCCGGAATTCTGAAGATATGGTTAATTCATCCAATGCAATCCAAGCCTGTTGCCGCCGTTAAACATGGCAGGTCGGTTTTCGATCGCCGCCAGCGTACGTCGCCGCATCGACGATCGAACGGGCAAACCGCGTCAATCCGGACGGTAACCATATGTTTTAAGCCAATATTCAAGTGGATCGCCTAGCGTCTTGACTGTGTCCGCCCGGCATCTTGCCACCGTGGACCCCGGCGTACGCGCCGATCGACGGAGCCAAATGGCCGCCTCAAATATCCACCTTCGGGTCAGGAAATAACAACCAGAAGATGAATAACAATGTGAGGTGCCTATTAGTGGCTTGTTAACAATACCGGGCGCCGGGGGAGCTTTCCTTGTCCGGAAGAGCCTGTTGTGCCATTACGTTTTAATAGGCATTCCTCGGCCAGCGTAGCCATTGCTGTCTCTTCCATGGACGGATGGCGGTCAGGAAAGCCCGAGTTCATGTCTCTCGCCTAGGCCGGGCGTGGACATGGTTCGACCGGGACGGCAACCGGGAGTACGCTTCCGGAGTTGTCCCGCAGCAAGTATGCGGACATGAGGGTATCATGGTAAAAAGCACCAAGGCATCGGATCCGGCGGAGGCCGCACTCTCCGCCGTCGAGGAGGCCCTGAAGATCGACTTCGGCGTCTCGGCCGATGAGCCGAAATCGCCCGACCAGGATACCCTCTCCGAAACCGCCGACACTGCTCAGCGGCAACCGCACATCGATGCTGCCGACGCTCCACGCGTCACGGCCCGCCCAGGTCGCGCCCCGGCCAATGACGACCGCCGGTCCGTCTCGACGCTGCTTTATCAGATGCAGCGCCGGCCGTCGGCTGCGCCTTTCTGGATCGCCCTTCTCGCTTCCGTTATCTGGGTCGCTGGCGGCTTCTACGTTGCCCGCGCTGCCTTTGGCGACTTTGCCGTGCTGGCCCAGCCGGCTGCCCTGTTCGCCCGTCCCGACGGATTTGCGCTGGTCGGCGGCATCATCGCGCCGGTCGTGCTGTTCTTCGCCATCGCCACCATGATCTGGCGCGCCCAGGATCTGCGGCTCGCCGCCCGCTCGCTCACTGAAGTGGCGATCAAGCTCGCCGAGCCGGAGCTGTCCGCCAAGGAAAACGTCGTCACCGTCGGACAGGCCATCCGCCGCGAAGTCGCCGCCATGGGCGACGGCATCGAACGGGCGCTTGCCCGCGCCAGTGAACTGGAAGTGCTGGTCCATAACGAGGTTTCCTCGCTTGAGCGCTCCTATGCCGAAAACGAGCTGCGCATTCGCGGCCTGGTCGAGGAACTCGTTAACCAGCGCGAGAGCGTGATCGCCAACGCCGAGAAGGCGCGCACCGCCATTTCCGGTGCCCATCAGAACCTCTCCGAAGAGCTGCGCACCGCCGGCGACCTTCTGACCAACCGCATTGACGAAACCGGCCGCAACGTCACCCGCACCTTCGGCTCCAAGGCCGAGGAACTGGCCCTGGCCTTCGAGGCCGCCGGCAACTCGGTCACTGAGACGGTGGGCAAGCGCGGTGCCGAATTCCTGGCGACGCTGGGCGCCGAACGTGAGAGCCTGATCGGCGGTCTGTCCGAAACAGGCACCGCCATCAACGAGGCGATCGCCACCCGCAGCGATTTGCTGACGCGCACCATCACCGAAGAAGGTGGCCGTCTGGTCAGCGCGATCGGTACGGAAACCGAGCAGCTCGGCAGCGAACTTGCCAAGCGTTCCGAGGAACTGGTGTCGACCATCGCCACCCGCGCCGCCGACCTGTCGGCAGCCCTCAGCGACGGCACCGGCGAGCTGGCCTTCACGCTGGCCTCGCGCACCGAGGAACTGGTCTCCACCCTCGCCGCCCGCTCCGACGAGCTGTCGTCGACGCTCACCGACCGCACCGCCGATATCGCCTTCACGCTGTCGGCCCGCACCGAGGAGATCGTCTCCTCGATCGCCGCCCGCTCCGACGAACTGTCCTCGACCCTGTCGGTTCGCACCTTCGAGCTCGGCAAGGCGCTCGGCGAAAAGGCCGAGGAGATCGGCACCACGCTATCCACCCGCACGGCCGAATTCTCCGCTGCCCTCAGCGAGAAGAGCGAAGCGCTGGAGAGCACGCTGGCCCTGCGGTCTGCCCAGCTCGCCAGCACCATCGAGGCCCGTACCGGCGAACTCAGCGCCGAGCTAAGCGACAAGACCCAGCTGATCGATCAGACGATCTCCGGCCGCACCAACGAGCTGGCCGAGACGCTGGCGACCCGCGCCGAATTGTTCGGTGCCACCCTGGCCGAGCAGTCGTCCAACTTCGACAAGACCATCGGCCACCGCGTCAACGAACTGGTCTCCACGATCGCCACCTCGACGTCGATCATGGAAACGCAGCTGCTGACCCGTACCGACAACCTCGACAAGGTGCTCACCGAGCGCTCGCAGGAGATTTCCTCCACCCTCGACAGCCGCACCGGTTCGCTGGAGACGCTGCTGCGCGACCGTAGCGACGCCATCATCTTCTCGATCGACACCACCGTCGCCGCCCTTGAGGAAAACCTCACGCTGCGCACCAAGGAAATCGACGAGACGCTGGCCCGTTCCGGCCAGACCTTTGCCGAGGACATCTCGCAGCGCGCCTTTGCCGTCAGCGAGCAGGTCGCCCGCACCACGGACGAAGCCTCCAAGGCGATGGCCGAAAAGATCGAGACCATCAACGAGACACTGCGCTCCACGTCGGAAGGCGTGCTGCTCGACCTGTCGATCCGCGGCAGCGAGATTACCGATCGCCTCGACCAGACCGGCAACCTGATCACCTCGACGATCACCGAGCGCGGCACCGATCTCGTCAACAAGCTGGCGACCACCGGTGAAGCCGTTCACACCGCCATCAACGTCAATGGCTACGACCTTGCCGACCGCATCGCCGCGTCCGGTCAGGAAGTCGCCCGCATGATGGACGACCGGACCACGTCGATCCGCGGCATCATCGACGGCGCCACGCTGTCGGTGGAGACGCTGCTCGCCGATAGCGGCAGCCTGTTCTCCGAACGCCTGTCGACCATCGGCGCCGAGATCGCCCGCGCGGTCAACGCCCGTGGCGAGCGCGTCGCCGAGACCATCCTCGCCGCCGGCAGCCAGATCGCCAACCTGCTCGACGACCGCTCCGACAGCATGTCGGTCAGCTTCGCCGAGCGTATCCGCGTGCTCGACGAGATCATCAACGGCCGCGCCGCCGAACTGGTGGAAAGCCTGGTCAGCCGCACGTCGATGCTCGACGGTTCGCTCGAAGAGCAGATCGCCCGCATCGAGGCCGCGCTTGCCGAGCGCACACTCACCATTCAGAACGCCCTCTCCGAAGGCACCCAGGTTCTTGAATCGACGCTATCCGGCCGTTCCGGCGCCATCACCGGCCTCATCGACGAGCGTGTCGAGCGTCTGGGCGCCGAATTCGACAAGCGGTCCAGCGCCCTCGTGGAGACGCTGGATGGCCGGACCCAGTCGGTCCTCACCTCGCTGGAAGGCCGCGCCGGCAGCTTCGGCGAAGCGCTGGAAGGCCAGCTCTCCGCTTTCGACGGCAGCGTCGGCAAGCGTCTCGAGGATGCCACCCGCACCTTCGCCGACAAGGCGGATGCACTGACCGGCACCCTCGACAACCGCATCGAGCTGATCGACCACGCGCTGGATGGCCGGGCTCGCCAGATCACCGAAACGCTGATGGCGCGCACCCGCGATCTGGCCCAGGCCTTCTCGGCCGGTCAGTCGGAAATGGTCGACGCCATCGAGGGTCGCCTCGACGCCGTTGGCCGCTCGCTGCAGCGCAAGACGGAAGAGTTCACCGAGACGCTGGCCGACAAGGTGGCCGAGATCAACGTGTCGCTCGGCTCCAAGGTATTCGAGGTCGCCGAGACGCTCGACAGCCGCGCCAACTCGCTGGAAGTGTCCCTCACCCAGCGCCTCGCCTCCATCGTCGACATGCTCGGCAGCCAGACCGAGACGGCGCGCGAAGAACTCGCCCGCGCCCTCATCAACGCCGCCGCCGTGCTGCAGAAGGAAAGTGCCCGCGCCCGCGAAGACCTCACCGGCTCCGTGGAAGCGGCCACCGACAAGCTGCGCATCGAGGCCGATCGCGCCAAGGCGATCGTCACCGAAGCGATGGCTGAGATCGCCCGCGAAATGGAAACCGGTTCGGTCCGGGCGCGCGACGTGGTCGCCGGCGTGCTGGAAGGCATGTCCGAACGTCTGGCCGGCGAGAGCGAGCTGGTCCGCAGCGTCGTCGTTACAGCCATCGACGGTGCCGCCTCGCGGCTTGCCGCCGAAGGCGAGAACACCTCGCTCGCCGTCAGCCAGTCGCTGGCCGGCGCCGAGGACCGCCTCGCCAGCCTGCGCGACGAGACGCACGGCACGCTCAACGAGCTCATCACCACGCTCTCCGATGTGCTGTCCACCGAAAGCCAGAAGGCGCGCGAGAACGTCTACGAGGCGATCACCGCCGTCGAAGGCCGCCTCGTCGGCGAGAGCGAGCGCGTCCGCGATACCATCATCGGTTCGGTCGACGACGTCACCGGCCGCATGGCTGCGGAAAGCGAGAAGGCACGCGCCGGCCTGATCGGCGCCATCGACGAGGTCACCGACCGTCTGTCGGAAGAGACCGCCCGCGCCCGCTCCAACCTTATCGGTTCGGCCGAAGCGGTCACCGGCCGCATCGCCGGCGAAACCGAGCGGTCGAGCGAGATCCTGGCAGCCGCCATCGCCGCTGCCACCGAGCGTCTGGCCGATGCGACCCGCGACCTCGAAGCCGTCCTCAATGCCCGCACCGATGCGGCGGCAAGCGCCTTGGACAGCCGCGCCGAGAAGGTGGTCGATCTTGTCACCCGGCGCATGGCCGACCTGGCCGAGCTGGTCGACGGACGCGGCGGCGACTTGGCCAATGCCTTCCTCTCCGGCACCCGCGCCCTCAACGACGCCGTCGGCAGCCGTGGTGAGGAAGTGGCCAGCCTGGTCCGCACCGCCGCGAGCGACGTGCTGGCGGCCTTGTCCGAGGGTGGTGAAGGCGTCAGCCGCGCCATCACCAAGCGCGGCAATGATGCGGCGGAAACGCTGAAGCAGGCCACGCTGTCGCTGATGGCCACCTTCGACGAACAGGGCCGCGATGTCCTGCAGTCGCTCGACGAAACCACGACCCGCGTCAAGACCGACGTGGTTGCCGTGCTGGAGCAGGTGGACGGCGCCAACCGCAGCCTCCGCTCCCTGGTCGATCAGGCGGCTGGCAACCTCGCCCGCATCGAACGCGGCCTCGAACAACAGACCGGCGACCTTCGCCTGTCCCTCGAGCGCGTCGTCGCCGATACCACCGCCTCCAGCACCACCGTCGCCGAGACGACCGAAGTGCTGCGCGACGTGTCGCGGACCGTGCTGGCCGATATCGGCTCCATCGCCACCTCGCTCTCCGAGCAGACTGGCGACCTGCAGTCGTCGGCCCGTGCGCTGTCGTCGGTGGGCGGCACCCTGCAAGGCGTCATCGGCGATCGTCTCGCCGCGCTCGACGGCGTGGTCTCCACGCTGCAAGAGCGGACCGAGATGATGTCGGAAAGCCTGCAGTCCATCGCCGGCCAGATCCAGGACACGCTGTCCAACGCCGAGCGCCGCGCCCGCGACGTCGGCTATCAGCTGGCCCGCAACGCCGAGACGGCGATGAACGGCGTCACCCAGCAGCTCGAGCAGCTGTCGGTCAGCGCCGAGGAAGAAGGGCAGAAGACGAAGGTGACCATCGAGCGGGTGCGCGGCGAGCTGATCTCCGAGATCAACTCCTCCATCGGCTCGGCGGTCGACCGCTTCGCCGGTGCCACCGAGGAAATGCGCAAGGCGACCCGCGCCGTCGGCCGGGAGCTGGAACAGATCCGCGAGGATTTGAGCCGTGGCATCCTCGACCTGCCGGAAGAGACCAGCCAGCATACCGCCGCCATGCGCCGCGTGGTCAGCGAGCAGATCCGGGCGCTCAACGAACTCTCCGAGATCGTCTCGCGCCAGCTGCCCGGTGAGAGCGTCACGGCGGAAGTGCCGGTTCGCGCTCAGGCCTCGGCCCAGGCGTCGTCCAGTCGCAGCCTGCCGGCCCAAAAGTCGCAGCCCGTGGAGGCGCCGCGCGCCTTCACGCCGCGCCAGCCGGCCAACCAGCCTCCCCGCCCGGCCGTTGCCGAGCGGCGGTCCGAGCCGCGCCAGCCGGTGAGCGACGAGCGCGGTGAGCGGGCGAGCGGCTGGATCTCCGATCTGCTGCGTCGTGTCTCCGATGAGGAAGGCGCCTCGCCGCGTCTGCCGTCATCCGATCGAGGCAACAAGGCCGGCAATCCGCTGGACGGTCTGGGTTCGCTGAGCTCGGACATCGCCCGGTCGATCGATCCCGAGACCTATGCCGATCTCTGGGATCGCTACCGGCGTGGCGACAGCAACGTGTTCACGCGTCGCGTCTACACGCTGCAGGGCCAGCAGACCTTCGATGAGGTGCGCCGCCGTTATGGCCGCGAGGCCGACTTCCGCGAGGCCGTCGACCGCTACATCGACCACTTCTCCTCGCTCTACGAGGAAGCGGTCCAGAAGGATCCGAACGGCCGTCTCGCCGAGAACTACCTGAACTCCGATACCGGCAAGGTCTACACGCTTCTGGCGCACGCCAGCGGCAAGCTCGGCTGAACCTGAGGATCAGAACCATCCAGGAAAAGGGCGCCACACGGCGCCCTTTCTCATTGGCGCTTGCTGTCTTCAGGTCATCACGCGTTCGTGATCAAGCCATCTGTAACAAAACGTAGTCCGCTTCCGAGTTTCTGACGTGCCCAGCAAAAAAGGGCGCGTCTTAAAACACGGAGAACATCAATGCTGAGGACTTCCGTCACCACCGTCCTTCTCGCCGGCGCAATCACTTCGGCCCTCGCGACCTTTGCCAGCGCCGCGCCGCTGACCAAGGCGGAAGCGGCTGCCGCCATGGCCGCCCACAAGGAGAAGTGCTACGGCGTGGCGCTCAAAGGCCAGAACGACTGCGCCGCCGGTCCGGGCACCACGTGCCAGGGAACCTCGGTCAAGGACTTCCAGGGCAATTCATGGAAGTTCGTCCAGGGCGGCACCTGCGCCTCCCTCGACCTGCCGGGCGGCCGCCATGGTTCGCTCATGCCGCTCGATCGCGACATCTAACCGACGAATTCGGAAAGCGGAGGCGACGATGGCGCAAGCCGAAATGACATCCAGCATTTTGGGAACGGAAACGCTGCCCCGCTTTCCGACGATTTCGCCGGCCGGCCAAGCCGGCACCAGCTTCAAGCCGGAACATCTGACGGCGATCTTCGCCGCCAACGACCGGCGGGGCTTCTTCGAAGTCCACGCCGAGAACTACATGGGCGCCGGCGGCCCGCCGCATCGGGCACTCGAACGCGTGCGCCGCGATTATCCGATCTCCCTGCACGGCGTCTGCATGTCGCTCGGCGGCCCTCAGCCGCTCGACCGGCAGCACCTCGCCCGCTTCAAGAGCTTGGTCGATCGCTACCAGCCGGCGTTGGTCTCCGAGCATCTCGCCTGGTCGACCCATGTGAACACCTATCTGAACGACCTGCTACCCCTGCCCTACACGCCGGCGACGCTGTCTCACGTCTGCGACCATGTCGATGAAATGCAGGCCGCGATCGGCCGGCCGATCCTGTTGGAAAATCCGTCCACCTACGTGCTTTTTTCGGACTCCTCGATGAGCGAGACCGAGTTCATCCGGGAGATTTCCAGACGGACCGGGTGCGGTCTGCTGCTCGACATCAACAACGTCTTCGTGTCCGCTACCAACCACGGCTTTTCCGCCTTGGACTATCTCGCCGACTTTCCCCTTTCGAAAGTCGGCGAGATCCACCTTGCCGGACATGCCGAGCAGGAGGACGACGAGGGCGACCTTCTACTGATCGACAGCCATGACGGACCGGTCGCCGACGCCGTGTGGCGGCTCTACGAGATGGTGATCGTCCGCTGCGGATCGATCCCCACGCTGATCGAGTGGGACAGCCAGATCCCCGATTGGCCGGTGCTGCGGGCCGAGGCGTTGGCCGCGCAGGCCATCCTCGACCGGCAGAGAAACGCCAGGGAGCCATCCCATGCCCACGGCTGACATCCTGCCGCTCAGGTCGCAATCACTCGATTTCACCGGCCCGTTCTCGGCCGCCCTGCTCTCGCCCGACGTGGCAACGCCGACGCTGGTGACCGGTCCGCGCGGCAAACGAGCGGAGAAGCGCTACAGTGTCTATCGCAACAACGTCACGGTCAGTCTGATCGCGGCGCTGACCTCGATCTTCCCGGCTGTCGAGCGCATCACTGGGCCGGATTTCTTTCGCGCCATGGCCCGGTTCCATGTGCGTGAGACGCCGCCAACCTCGCCGCTGCTGTTCGAGTACGGAAGAGACTTTCCGGGTTTCATCGACCGCTACGAGTATGCCCAGGATATGCCCTGGCTTTCCGATGTGGCGCGGATCGAACGCCTGTGGCTCGACAGCTATCACGCCGCCGATGCGCCGACGCTTGAGGCCGATGTGCTGTCAGCCGTGCCGCCGGAAGACCTTGCTAGGCTGACCTTCAGGCCGCATCCGGCAACCCGTTTGATGTCCTCGGCCCATCCCGTCGTCAGCGTCTTCGCCATGAACCGCAGCGCCGGCCCTGTCGGCCGCATCGAAGATCGGCCTGAGGTCGGGCTGATCACCCGGATCGACGACGAGGTGGCCGTGCGGCGTCTGGCGCCGGGCAATGCCGCCTTCCTCAACATGCTGCTCGGCGGGCAATGCCTGGCAGCGGCCGTTGCGGGGGCTTTCGAAGCCGAGCCCGCTTTCGACCTTCCGAGCGCCATCGGCGAGATGATCGCTTCGGGCGCCTTCTCCCACATCGAGACGGAGAGTGACCATGTCGAGCACGTCTAGCCCCATTCCCCGCCGAGATGCTCTTTCTCCGCTGGTCCGGCTCGCTGCCAAGGCCAATTGCCTCGTTCGCGCCGCCGCCCAACCGGATTTCGTGCAGGTCGTCCTCCGTCTGGCGCTCGCCGTTCCCTTCTGGCGCTCCGGCATCCTGAAATGGGATGGCTTCCTGCAACTGAACGATACGGCGGTCGACCTGTTTAGCCAGGAATTCATGCTGCATTTGCCGGGCGGCCCCTACCCCTTCCCGGCACCGACGGCGATGGCTTTCCTCTCCGGCTGCGGCGAGATCATCTTCCCGACGCTGCTCGTCCTCGGGCTTGCCAGCCGCTTTGCGAGCCTCGGCCTGCTGTTCATGACGGTCATCGTCGAGCTGACCATTCCCGATGGTTGGCCGATCCACCTCACCTGGGCAGCGATGGCGCTCGCCATCACGCGCCACGGGCCGGGGCGACTATCGCTCGACCATCTGCTCGCCAGGGCATCTGGCTTTGGCGCTCGCCAAGCATGAGGAGGGACGATCCGACAAAATCCCTCTCTCCGCCGACCTGACAAGGAAAAGTGACACTTGTCTTCCCTTGACGTTTATCTGCCAATGCGTTCACAACGTGGGTCCGCGCTGAGAGGGTGCTGGCGGATGAACCATTCGGCCCGTGAAGAGGAATGGGCGGCCTGGATGTGCGCTGCGATGGCCGGCGATACGCTGGCCTATCACCATTTCCTGAAGGCCATAACACCCTACCTCCGATCGATCGCCCGCCGGCGCTGCGACCAGTTCGGCGCCCCACCGAGCGAGGTGGAAGACGTGGTTCAGGAAGTTCTGCTGGCCGTGCACCTGAAGCGCGGAACCTGGGACACCTCCCGGCCGGTTGGCCCGTGGCTATCGGCCATCGTGCGCAACAAGCTGATCGACAGCCTGCGTCGGCGCGGCCGCCACGTCAGCGTGCCGATCGAGGACGTGATGGAGACGCTGGAAGCTATCCCCCACGACGAGGGTGCCGATCGCCTCGACGTCGACCGCATGCTGGAAGGCCTGCGGGATCCGCAACGCGACATCGTACGGTCCATCTCGCTCGGCGGCGCCGGCATCCGCGAAACGGCCGAGCGATTGCAGATGACGGAAGGTGCCGTGCGGGTGGCACTCCACAGGGCGCTCAAAGGACTGGCGGCCCTCTATCGGAGCGACAGACGTGCAAACGGATGACCTGATCAACCTTCTGGCCAAGGATGCCCACGTGCGTGTCCGCTTCGGCCACATATTCCGGATCGCGCTGGCGATCGGAGTGGTGATCTCCGCCGTTCTGCTGCTGTCGACCCTGGGCATCCGCAAAAATATGGCCGAGATGATCGAGACGCCGCGCGTCCTCTTCAAACTCGGCCTGACCCTGCTGCTCGCCATCACCGCCACGCGTCTCGCCTTCCTGATTGGCAAACCGGGGGTGTCGCTGCGTTCGGCTGCGCTGACGCTTCTGCTGCCGCTCAGCGCCTTGCTCATTGGCATTGCAGCCGAACTGTCGGTCGTGCCCGCAGCGGCCTGGGGCGCCAGTGTGGAGGGGCGATATTCGAGCTTCTGCCTGTTCTTCGTGCCGACGCTTTCGATCGCCCCGCTCGCGGCTATCCTCTATTCCATCCGCCAGGGTGCGCCGCAAAACCCAGGTCTGGCCGGCGCGGTCGCGGGCCTTGCCGCCGGCGGCATCGCGGCCGCCATCTACGCCTGGCACTGCCCGGACGACAGCCCACTGTTCTTGGCGACTTGGTACTCGATCGGCATACTGGTCGTCACAGCCGCCGGTTCGCTGATCGGTCGCCGCGTCCTTCGCTGGTAATTGCCTTGTCCTCACCAGGGGCGACCGATCTGCACTCCAAAAGGGCGCCACGCAGCGCCCTTTCTTCCTTGGGAAGGTCGCGAGCTACAGCGCCAGCACCACAGTAGGACGGCCAACAGCCGCGGCGCGAAGAATGTTCATCATGCCGCTGCCTCAGCTTCCTGAGCGGAGCGGTTCGCGAAAACTTCCCTGGCGGCAAACAGTCCGTTGAGGGCGGCCGGGAAACCGGCATAGACGGCCATCTGCATGATGATCTCTACGATTTCATCCCGGCTTAGCCCAACATTCAAACCGGCCTCGATATGCACCTTCAGTTGAGGGGCAGCATTTCCCATCGCCGTCAGAGCTCCGATGGTGGCGATCTCACGGGCGCGCAGGTCGAGGCCCGGACGGCTGTAGATATCGCCGAACGGAAACTCGAGCACGTAAGTTGCGAAGTCAGGCGCAATATCCGCGAGAGAAGCGACAACCTTCTCTCCGGCCGTGCCGTCGATCTCAGCGAGCGCGCGCCGCCCGCGTTCCAGCCGGCTTTCGCCGATGTTCTGGGAGTGTTGCGTCATAATCCTTGATCCTCTGTTCCAGGCCGGCATAACCGGCGATCTTGGTGTCAAGGACGAGAAGACAGGCTTGCAGTTCGACCACATGGGCGCGGACGCGGTCGCGATGCTGTTCCAACAGTTCGCGTCGTTCCGCCTCCGTGTCGACGCCACGCTCCCGCAAGGCTGCATAGCGCAGCATGTCCCGGATCGGCATCCCGGTCGTTCGCAAACGCCCTAGGAATTCAATCCAGATCAGGATCGATGCGTCGTAGTCTCGTTGGCTCGATTGGTCCCTGTCCGCATAGGGCAACAGCCCGATCCGCTCGTAATAACGGATGGTATGGGCCGACAATCCCGAACGCTTGGCCAGTTCACCGATCTTCATGAGCACCTGTCTCGCCACGACGCAGAAACAGATACGGCTTAGAGTGCACTCTAAGTCAAGGGCATTATCCGGCTCGCCGCTAGAGTGCCGCACGCACCTGCGATCGCAGGAGGTATCCCCTCCCTATCCTTTGTGGGAGAGGGGACACCAGGCGATCATCTGTTGAGGCATGGGGCGCCCATCGCCTACAAAGACGACGCCGTCCAGGTCACCACCTCCGCCACAGCTGCCGAGGCGGCCTGATCGATTGCCGCAATGGCATCTTTTGGCCGGTCGGACGCCGCGGGACGGCTGACATCGAACACATGGGTGGCCCGCACCTTACCGGTGCGCTCGTCAAGCAGCTTGACGCCGAGGGTGACGTGCCCGGCGGGCGAACCGGTGACGTCCAGCTCGAAGGCGCGAATGTCGACGATCACTTCCCGGTCGATGGCCAGGCTTTCGCCCGGCTTGCCGACCGCCTTGACACGGCCGGAATTTTCAAAGGCGCGGACTGTGACCGTCTGGATCAGCGGCGGCAGTTGATCGGACCACGAGACGCCCGGCAGATAGGAGATCGATCCGCCACCGGCGCGCACGGCGATGCGCTGGGTCGCCAACGCGTCGCTGGTACTCGGTAGCGGCACCAGAAGCTGCGTCGCAGAGCGCTTGGCCACGCCGTCAAACGCCGTCGGCACGGCAAGATCGTAGATGGCATCGGGCTTGGGCGAAGACCCGATGCCGAGCGTCGAACAGCCCGTGAGTGCGAGCGCCAGGAGGATAGCCGCCAGAGAGGCCGTTCGCCGGCCCGGATGAACAGAAATCAACATCGCCTCCTAGAGCATCCGCCCGAAAAGTTGCAGACTTTTCGGACAACGCGGATGCGTCAAACCAAAACCCTAGGCATCCGCCCGAAAAGTTGCAGACTTTTCAGACAACGCGGATGCGTCAAACCAAGATCTCAACATCCGTTCGGATGCCTGAAAACAACGCGCTGGAGCAAAAGCCGTTGCGGACCATCGCTCTTTTCTATCGGCGTGGCGCATACTCGGGCACGCCCTGCCCGCCGAAGATGAACTGCTGAGGATTCTTTTCAACGCCTTGTAGCACGCGGTCAAGCCGTGCCAGGGCCTGCCGTCCCTGATCCGTCAGCGCCACCACGCTGTCGAGCCCGCGGCTCGAGAATTTCGACACGTTGTCGGCGATCGGCCCGACCTGCTGGTTGAGCTTGTCGGCCACCTCGCGGATCGATTTGGCCGCCGCCGTTGCCTCGGCAACGAGGCCCTTGCCATCGCCAGTCACGTAGCCGTCGACCTTCTGCAGGATGCCGTCGGCGCGCGCCGCGATGCCGTTGAGCTGGTCGGTCAACGTCCGCGTGTCGCGGACGATGCGGTCGACATCCGGCGTGCGGGCATCGATGGTATTGCCGAGATTGGCCAGGCTGGCCGAGGCGTGGTTGACATCGGCCATGATGGCATCGATCTGCGGCTTGTAGCCCTTGAGCATGGCCGCGAAGTCGCTGACGTCGGTCACCGTCGATCGCACCTTGGCGGGATCGACGGCTTCGACGACGCTTCGCGCCGCCCCGATCGTCTGACGGGTGTCATCCACCACCATGCCGAACGAGTTCGAGGCGGCCGCGATATTCTTCGAGGCGGTATCCACCGAGGCGACCACCGATTTCAGCTTTTCCGTGTCGACGGCCGCGAGCACCGCATCGGCCCGGGTAGCGGTGGCCCGCAGTTCGTCGGATGTCGACGTGACGCTCGCCACCAGCCGATCGACTTCCCTCGGATCGACAGCGGCCAGAATGCTCTTCGCTTGCGCGATCGTCTCGTCGAGCGTCCGCGCCGCGTCGGCAACGTTCTTGACGACGCTGTTCACCGTTGCCGGATCGATGCCGTCGGCGATGACATTGGCGCGTTCCAACACGGCACTGAGCTGCTCGGAGGATTTCGTCAGCCGCTCGGTAATTTCGGTCACCCTCTGCGGATCCACCGCGTTGAGGATGCGCGTCACCTGCGCCGCCGCTCCCTTGAGATCGCGCGAAATGTCGCCGATGGAATCGGCGGCCGACGAGATCGAGGCCATCGCCTTGGAGATATTGTCGGAATTGTCGGCGAGTGCCGCCGAAAACTTCTCGACGTTGTTGACGGTTCGGTTGAAGGCCGGACCATTCTCGGTGATGAAATCGTCGATTGCCGCCATGGCGCTGTCGGCGCGCGTCAGCACGTTGCGCGCGCTTTCGAGGATGTCCTGGAACGGAGAGATATCCGCCGGCATGGTCGGCATGCCATCGGTTGACGATTCAAACAGGCTGGGAGCGTTGCGCGATCCACCTTCGAGCTGCAGCGTCGCCGCGCCGGTCAGCCCCTGATAGGACAGCGTCGCGCGGGTGTCGGTCTTGATCGGCACATCGCGATTGACGCGAATGATCGCGATGACGGTACGGGGATCTTTCTCGTCAAGCCGGAGATCGCGCACTTCACCGATCTTGATGCCGTTGAACAGCACCGACGACCCGGTCGAAAGGCCGGTGACCGCGCCGGAGAAGATCACGCGCACCTCTGCCTGTCGCTGGGTCTGGCCGGCGTTGCTGAGCCAGCCGAGGAACGCCAGACCGATCGTCAGCATGACCAGGACGAAGCCGCCGATCACCGCATAGTTGGCCCGAGATTCCATGGCGTTTCCTATCCGAAGGTGAAGTGCTCGGCACGCGGGCCATTGAAGTAGGCGCGCACCCAGGGGTGGTCGAAAGACCTGAGCTCGGCGAATGTACCATCAACGAGAACGCGGCGGTTGCCCAGCACGGCGATGCGGTCGGTAATGGTGACGAGGCTGTCGAGGTCGTGTGTTACCATGAACACGGTCAGGCCGAGCGTAGCGCGCAATTTGAGGATCAGCTGATCGAATTCGGCGGCGCCGATCGGATCGAGGCCTGCCGTCGGCTCGTCGAGGAACACGATGTCGGGGTCGAGCACCAGCGCCCGCGCCAACGCCACACGCTTGATCATGCCACCCGAAAGCTCGGCCGGATACTTGCCACAGGCATCGGCCGGCAAGCCGGCCATTTCGATCTTCAGCCGGGCGAGTTCGTCGACCAACTCTTCGGGCAGCCGCATATGTTCGCGCAACGGCACGCCGACGTTCTGAAGAACGGTCAGCGAGGAAAACAGCGCCCCTTGCTGGAACAGCACCCCCCAGCGGCGGCCGATCTCCTGCCGCTCCTGGTTCGACATGTCGTCGTAATCCTTGCCGAAGATCTTGATGCTGCCCGCCGAGCGGTTGTTCAGGCCGATGATGGTACGAAGCAGCACCGACTTGCCGGTGCCCGAGCCGCCGACAACGCCGAGGATCTCGCCTCGCCAGACGTCGATGTCGAGCCCGTCGAGGATCGGCTCCCCGGAAAAGCCCACGACGAGATCGCGGGCGGAGATCACCGCTTCCCGTTCCTCATCGCCCTGCCGCGCCACCTCGTCCGCCATCGTCAGATTCCGATCGTCGCGAAGATCATGGCGAAGATACCGTCGGTGACCACCACCATGAAAATCGCCTTCACCACCGCCGTGGTGGTGTGCTCGCCGAGCGACTCGGCCGAGCCCTTCACCTTCATACCCTCGATCGAGGCGATGAGACCGATGATCGCAGCCATGAATGGCGCTTTGGAAAGGCCGATCAGCACATGGGTGACGGTCAGCGCCGCCTTGAGGCGACTGAGAAAGACGTCCGTGGGTATGCCGAGATAATAAAGCCCCACCACCCAGGCGCCAGCCAGCGCCGCGAGGTTGGAAACCAATGTCAGAATCGGCAAGGCGATGATCAGGGCGACGAGGCGCGGCAGCACCAGCACTTCCACCGACGACAGGCCGAGCACTTTCAGCGCATCGACCTCCTCGCGCATCTTCATCGAGCCGAGCTCGGCCGTGTAGGCCGCCCCCGAGCGGCCGGCGATCATGATGGCGGTGAGCAGCACGCCCAGTTCGCGGCAGGTCAGCACGCCGACGAGATCGACCACCAACAGGTTGGCACCGTAGCTCGACAGATAGAAACCGCCTTGCTGGGCGATGATCATGCCGACCAGAAAGCTCATCAGGGCGATGATCGGCACCGCCAGAATCGCCGCCTGATTGATGTTGTTGAAAACAGCCGCCCAGCGCATGCGTCGACGGAGCAGCAACACGTTGAAGAAGGCGACCGACGCCTCACCCATCATCGATATCAGCAGATAGCCGTCGTCGATGATGCCGGCCGCCCCACGACCAACCTCCTCGAGCGTCCAGGCCATGGGGTTGACGCGCTCCGGCTCTGGCAGCCGCTCGCGGCCAAGCGGATCAATCTCCGCGATCAGCGTCGCCGCAGGCTTGGAAAAGCCCTTGAGTTCGCTCGAGCCACCGGCCTCTTCCTGCTGCCGCATCAGGCCGACCAATGCCCAGGCGCCGGCCGTGTCGAGCCGTCCGAGATCGCTGCCATCGAACACCAGATGATGGCCGGGCGTTACCTTGTCAGCGACAGTGGGCAGCACTTCGCCGACGGTCTCCACCGTCCAGTCGCCGGCAACGCCGAGCACCGTCACATCGTTACTCGCCCCGTCAGCCGACCGCACGCCACACTCCTCGAGGACCTGCGCCGCGCCGGAAGCGCTGCGTCCTCATGCACGATACATCAGCCTCGCCTGCTGGCGCCAGCCTCCAAAGACAATCCGTGCATTCCCAAAACCGTGAGAGGACGCGAACGGTTCCATGAGCTGCCGATATTTCGTCCGCCAGAGACAGATCGACCCGGATGCCCATATCTCGCACTTCCGATGTCGACCCCGCTTGACTAGACGAAAGATAAGGGTTTCGACATAGCGAAGTCCCTTTAAGGATTTCCATGGGGCCTTGATATCTTTACTCTAGGGCCAAACGGACCCACGCGAATGCAGTGTCCGTGGAGCAACTGATGGACAAAGTTGACCGAAACAGACAGTTGTTCGGTCCCCACGATATGGCGTTTCCAGCGTAGCGCCGGCGGCATCGACCGAAGCCGCCCTAACCACGCGGAAATCAATGTGAGGTCTCATTGCGTAAGCTCAGCATAGCCGTCGAACGCTTTCCCATCGCCGGTACCTTCACCATCTCTCGCGGCTCCAAGACGGAGGCGGTCGTCGTCGTAGCCACCGTCAGCGAAGGTAGCGTATCGGGACGGGGCGAAGGCGTTCCCTATGCCCATTACGGCGAGTCGGTCGAAAGCGTCGTCGCTCAGATCGAAAGCGCCCGGCAATTCATCGAACAGGGCGGCGACCGCTTTGCCCTACGCGACACTCTGGCGCCCGGCGCCGCCCGCAACGCGCTCGACTGTGCCCTAATCGACCTCGAAGCCAAGACAACCCGCCGCGGCGTCGCCCATCTTCTGGGTCTGCCGCCGCTCGAACCGGTCAATACTGCCTTCACCATCTCGCTCGCCAGCGTCGAGGACATGGCGGCCGCCGCCAAGTCGGCCAGCGACCGACCGACCCTTAAGGTGAAACTCGGCGGCGACGGTGGCCGTGAGCGCCTCGTCGCCATTCGCCGGGCCGCACCGCGCAGCCGCATCATCGTCGACGCCAACGAGGGTTGGACGCCGGAGATGTTCCCGGACATGATGGAGGCCTGCATCGAGCTGGGCGTCGCGATGATCGAACAGCCACTGCCGGCCGGCGCCGACGACTACCTGATCGAGGCCAAGCGCCCCGTTCCCGTCTGTGCCGATGAAAGCGCCCATACCACCGCCGACATCAAGCATCTGGTCGGCCGCTACGATGCCGTCAACGTCAAGCTGGACAAGACCGGCGGCCTCACCGAAGCGCTGGAGATGATCGCCGCTGCCGAGGAGGAAGGCTTGATCGTCATGGTCGGCTGCATGGTGTCGAGTTCGCTTGCCATGGCACCGGCTTTCGTCGCCGCGCAGCGCGCCCAATATGCCGATATCGACGGCCCGCTTCTTCTCGCCCGCGATCGCCTGCCGGGCCTGATGTTCTCCGGCTCGATCGTCCACCCGCCCTACCCCGATCTCTGGGGTTGACCGGGCGAAGCTCGCACGACTAGCTCCGCTTTACCGAGCAGGTGCTTCTGGGCCTGGGGCGGGCATGATCTCTGTGGTCCCTGTCACGGTGAACGTTGCGTCATGGGCCGGCAGGCGCCGGGCGCCACCGCCGGCCGCCGTCAGGATGATCAGGCCAAGGATCGGAAACACCGACATCACCACATAGGTATCCGAGCCGAGCGTCGGCACCAGCCGGCCGGCCAGCGCCGTACCGAGCGCCATGGCAAGACCGTTGAAGATCACGAAAGTGCCCTGCGCCGAAGCGGCCCGCTCGGTCGGCACCACCTCGCGCAGAAACCGCATCAGTCCGATATGGGCGAGCGCGAAGGAACCGGCGTGCATCACCTGCAGCACCAGCGTCGGCACCAGCGGCAGATCCATCGAGAACAGCAGCCAGCGCAGACAACCGATCACCGCGCCGCCGGCCATCAGCTTGAGCGGCGAAACGACCCGGAACATCCGTCCGGCCTGCGAGAACAGGATGATCTCGGCGATGACGCCGGTTGCCCAGAAGATACCGATGGTAAAGTCCGAGAAGCCGTTGGCCCGCCACAGGATCGTACCGAAGCTATAGAGCGCGGCGTGCCCGGCCTGATTGACCGCGTGGCCGAGCAGCACCGCCAGGAAAGCCGGCTTGCGCAGCACGGTGAGCGCCGCCGCCGAAGACTGCGTTGTGGTCGGCGGGGCCGGCGGGATGGCGACGGTCGACGTCATGGCGATGGCGAAGCCGAACAGCACCAAGAGATAGACCGCCGTCGAGCCGGAATGCTGCATGGCATAGCCGCCGACGATATTGCCCAGGATGAAGGACGCCGAGCCCCAAAGCCGCATCTTGCCGTATTCGCCAAGGCCGTGGCGATCCATGATCATGGCAAAGGCATCGGCGAGCGGCCCGACGCAATAGGAGAGCACCAAAAGGATGGAGCCGACGGCCATCACCGCGAGGTCGCCATGGGCAAGGCCGAACAGCACGGCAAAGCCCAGCGTCAGGCCGATGAGGCCGGCCATCACTTGGCGCCGATCGCCCGCCCGGTCCGACAGGCCGCTGACCACCGGCATGGTGAACATGCGCATCACCTGCGGCGTCGCCAGCACGAAGGCGATCTGCTCGCCGCTGAGGCCCTTGACCTGCAGCAGAACCGGAAAGAACGGCGTCAGCACGCCGTTGACGAAGAACGCGATGGCATAGAAGGCGCTCATCAAATAGACGGGGGCAAAGCGCCCGATCATTCTTGTCAACGGAGCAACTCGGAATAAACTCGTTGTGAAGGATTCGCGGCGATGATGGTCACTTGCCGACCTGAATCGCTTGCCTGTCTTCGGCTGGGGCTTTAGCTGTAGCTGTATCCGCTTAGTCTACAAAGGGGTCTGCGGCGAAAATATGGAAAATTCGCAAGCCCTCTCGCCCTTGCGCGAATCCGATTACGAGGCCATCGAAGCCGCCGTCATGGAGACGGAGAAGGGCCGCTGGTTTCTTTTCGAATACGCTCGGCGGCACCGTTCGGTCGATACCGACATGGTCGTTGAGGCCATCGGCCGGCTCGAAACCATATTGAAGCGGGAGCGCCGGCCGGACGCCGATCGCATTCGCCTCGACATCGGCGAGATGAAGGATGCCATCGAGCGCACCAAGCTCGAAATCGCCCAGATCAAGAGCGACGGCCGTTCGCCGCTCAGCCGCTTCGATCGCGCATCCAATGAGCTCGATGCCGTCGTCGAGCAGACCGAGGCCGCCACTTCGGAAATCCTGGGCACTGCCGAGAAGATTCAGGAACTCGCCTGGACGATGCGCGAGGCTGGCGCTGACAACGCCCTGTGTGACGAGATCGAGAACCTCACCACCAACATCTACATGGCCTGCTCGTTCCAGGACCTCACCGGCCAGCGGACGCAGAAGGTCGTGCAGGTGCTGCGCTATCTCGAGAACCGCATCAATGCGATGATCGAGATCTGGGGCATGGACGACGACGAAGTCCATAAGTCGTCGGTTGACCGCCGCGTTGCCGTCAACGCCCACGACCACCGTCCGGATGCCCATCTCCTGAACGGCCCGGCGCTGGCCGGCGAAGGCATCGAGCAGAATCTCGTTGACGACCTGATGGTCGAGGATGCCGAAGCCGATCGCGCGGCTCTCGACGCGGTGGCCCACCATGCCATCGATGAGTTGGACTTCGACCGCATCGACGCAATGGCCGGCCTCGGTCAGGCCCCTGCCCCGTCAATGGTTGGAGCCGACGGTCAGATCGATTTCGACGCCATCGACACCGGCGATGACACGCCGGAGACCGCCGCAGCGCTTGCCGACAGCATGGATTTCGATTCCATCGATACCGGCGATGATACGCCGGAGACCGCCGCAGCGCTCGCCGACAGCCTGGATTTCGACGCCATCGATACCGCTGACGCCGTGCCGGAAACGGCTGCGGAGCTGGCCGACAGCATCGATTTCGATGCCATCGAGCCGTCCCCGGACGAGGCGGAAGCCGCCGAGGAGCCGACCGACGAAGCTCTCGCCATCGCCTCCGAGGCGGTGGATACCGCCATCGAGGCGCTGAAGGAAGTGTCGGACACGGTACGGCAAGGCAAGGACGTCGACGACCCCTTCGCCAAGATGACCAAGGCCGAGCGACAGGCACTGTTCTCCTGAGTGGGATCACCGGGGGCTTTTCCGGAAGGCAGCCGGACGTTAGGCCGACAGTTCGTCTCGCCCTGTTCGTTGCGGGTGCGAGCGATCTCGGAGCGATAACCGCTGTGCGCCATCGCAGCGTCGCGCCAATAACAACTTGTCAATTTTTCGGGCGTTCACTCCACCCGACAGAGCCACCTAACAGGCGCGAGTATCGGACATGGACCTTGCTGCGACCGTCACGACCATGCTGCAGGCCAACACCAAAAGCGACATCGGCACGGCGGTCATGAAGATGGCGCTCAAGTCGGACCAATCGGCGGCCGACCTTATGAGCCAAGCCGTCCAGTCGGCAGCGTCTGCCCCGCCACCGGCTGGCATGGGTAGCTTGGTGGATATGACCGTCTGATTCTGCGACGCTAGACCGTCACCGGTACGAGGGGCGCCTCATCCAACGTCTCGCCGTTGGCAAGACGGATATTGTCGAGAAACTGCATTGCCGCCCGCCGCCAGCTGAAGGACAGCGCCAGCTCGCGCGCCGCCTCGCGATCGATCGCCAGGGCGCCAAGGCAGGCGGCCCGGAGGTCCTCGTCGAGAATGCCGGCGTCACTGTCGCCGAGGATATCGAGCGGCCCCATCACCGGATAGGCGGCGACCGGCAGGCCCGAGGCCAGCGCTTCCAGCAGCACGTTGCCGAAGGTGTCGGTACGCGAGGGGAACACGAAGACGTCGGCCGAAGCATAAGCGCGAGCAAGGTCCTCGCCGATCTTCACGCCGACGAAATGGACGTCCGGGTAGCGCCGCTCGAGGCTGGCCCGCTGCGGCCCATCACCCACCACCACCTTGGAGCCCGGCAGGTCGAGAGCCAGGAACGCCTCAAGGTTCTTTTCGACGGCAACACGTCCGACATTGATGAAGATCGGTCGCGGCAGGTCGAACACGCCCTCTTCAGCCGGTCGTGGCCGGAACAGCTCGGCGTCGATGCCACGCCCCCAGCGCATCAGATTACGGAAGCCGCGAGCCGACAATTCCGCTGCCAGGGTGTCGGTGGCGACCATGCATCCGGCCCCGCCATTGTGAAAGCGGCGGACGAAAGCGTAGAGCCAGGATTCGGGCACCGGCAGGCGGGCCGCCACATATTCGGGAAAGCGAGTGTGATAGCTCGTCGTATAGGGCATGCCGTGGCGACGGCACCACTTGCGCGCCTTGAGCCCGAGCGGGCCTTCGGTGGCGATATGGACGTAGGCCGGCTGGCCGCGTTCGATCTCGCGCGCCACGCGCCGATAGGTCGAGATCGTCACCCGTATTTCCGGATAGCTTGGCAAAGGCAGCGTCCGGAACAGGTCGGGCGTCACCATGGTGATCTCGGCGCCCATGGCAATCAGTTCGGCATTGGTGCGCTCGATCGAGCGGACGACGCCATTGACCTGCGGATGCCAGGCGTCGGTAACGACGGTGATGCGCGTCATTCCGCCGCCTCGGCCCGCGGCAGCATCAGAGGTGACTGACGCTCGTGCTCCAGGCGTGTCCAGCGGATAATTTCCAGGCTTCCGTCGTGGTTCTCGGCGACCGCCGTGCAGCTTTCCACCCAGTCGCCAGTATTGATGTAGGCGATGCCGTTCATGTCGCGCATGGTGGCGTGGTGGATATGGCCGCAGATGACGCCGTCGGCACCAACGCGCCGCGCCTCGTGGGCGAGCGCATCCTCGAAGGCGCCGATGAAGTTGACGGCATTTTTTACCCTCAGTTTGGCCCAAGCCGACAGCGACCAGTAAGGCAGCCCGATGGCACGTCTCAGCTTGTTGACCCAGGTATTTGTCCAGAGCGCCATCTCGTAGGCCCAGTCGCCGAGATAGGCGAGCCAGCGGGCGTGACGCACCACCACGTCGAACTGGTCGCCGTGAATGATCAGATATCGGCGACCGTCGGCCGCCTCGTGCACGCAGCGATCCATCACCTCGACGCCGCCGAAATGGGTGCCGAGATAGCCGCGCAGAAATTCGTCGTGATTGCCGGGGATATAGACGACGCGCGCGCCCTTGCGCGCCTTGCGCAGCAGCTTCTGCACCACGTCGTTGTGGCTCTGCGTCCAGAACCAGGAGCGACGCATCCGCCAGCCATCGACGACGTCGCCGACGAGATAGATCGTCTCCGCCTCGTGGACCCGCATGAAATCGAGCAGAAGATCGGCCTGGCAGTCGCGCGTACCGAGATGAATGTCGGATATGAACAGCGCCCTGAGGCTTCGAGTAGTATTGGCGTCCGTCATGGCAAACAAAGATGCGTGCTGCATCTTCTCCGAGGCGGGAATCGATGGCAATTCGCCGATCCCGATACCTCCTTTTGTCCCGACAGCTTCTCAGTTTTATGACAAAGACGCCTATTCGCCTCCAAACAGCGTCAGGAGGAACACTATCCCGCCTTTCAAATGCAAAACGGCCCGGTCAAGACCGGGCCGTGCTCTTGGAGAAATTAGCAATCCCTCACGGGCACCAGAGAACCTTCACCAGCTTCTCCGACTTGAGGAGGCTGCGCACCGGCATCTCCATCACGTCGTCGCCGGCCACGGCTTTCTCGAAGGCAGCACGCTTCTCCGCGCCTTCGATATGCAGCAGGATCTCATCGGAAGCGAGCAGCAGCGGCAGTGTCAGCGTGATACGCGGCTCGCCCGCTCCAGCGGCGTTGATGGCCATCACCTGCGCCTTGCAGTCCGGTGAATTGGCGGCCGCCAGGTTGTCGCCACCGGGATAGAAGGACGCGGTGTGACCGTCCTCGCCCATACCGAGCACCACAGCGGCAAACGGCAGCGGCAGATCGGCAATCACCTTGCCAACCTCGGCCACCGCGTCTTCGGGCTTCGGCACCGGCCGGTAGAGCGGCACGAATTCGACGTTGCTGAGCGGCCCCTTCAGGAGGTGACGGCGGGCGAGTCCGGCGTTGGAGCGCTCGTTGGTCTCCGGTACCCAGCGCTCGTCGACCAGCGTCACCACCACGTCGTTCCATGGCATGCGATAACGCGACATCGCTTCCAGGAAACGCACCGGCGTCTTGCCGCCGGAGAGGGCCAGCGCTGCCTTGCCATGCAGGCGGATGGTATGAGCGAGCGCACCGGCAACCTCAACGGTCAACGCGTCGGCGAGCGCGGCGCCGTTTTCGAACTCCTGAAACTCGTACATCCGTTTCCTCCAGATCGGCGATCCCGTAGCGCCGCCGGCCGTTATCGGCTGGGCGGCGAGTGTGGCCGATACATCGGACGATGCCGTGCCGGCCTATTTCCCCTTATTCAATATACACAGTCGGCCGGCGTTGGCACCGGCCGACATTCAGTAATCCCTATCAGACCGTGTCGGTCCCTGCAGTGGAAAAACCAGCACGGGAATAGTCGGCGACGAAAATCGTCGCCGACTGTGTCGGAAACTCAATTCTTTTGAAGTGCCTTGATGGCTGCAACCAATCCCTTGGTCGATACGTCCTGGCTCGCCGCCGGCTCGGCTTCGCCCTTGAGCACCGGCAGGAGACGGTTGGCCAGTTCCTTGCCGAGCTCGACGCCCCACTGGTCGTAGGAGTTGATGCCCCAGATGGTGCCCTGCACGAACACCTTGTGCTCGTAGATGGCGATCAGCCGGCCGAGCGTCCTCGGATCGAGCGTCTTGTAGAGGATGGTGTTGGTCGGCCGGTTGCCGGGGAACGCCTTGTGCGGCGCCAGCGCGGCGATATCGGCATCCGACTTGCCGGCCTTCTTCAGCTCGGCAGCGGCTTCCTCCACCGTCTTGCCCAGCATCAGCGCCTCGGTCTGGGCGAGGACGTTGGACAGCAGCTTGGCGTGGTGATCGCCCACCTGCTCGTGCGGCACGGCAGCGGCCAGGAAGTCGGCCGGAATGACGTCGGTGCCCTGGTGGATCAGCTGATAGAAGGCGTGCTGGCCGTTGGTGCCGGGCTCGCCCCAGACGATCGGGCCGGAGGCACGCGGCACCGGCGTACCGTCGGTGCGGACGCCCTTGCCGTTCGATTCCATGTCGAGCTGCTGCAAATAAGCGGCAAAGCGCGAAAGACGCTGGTCGTAGGGCAGCACGGCATGGGTCGAGAAGCCCCAGACGTTGCGATACCAGACGCCGAGAACACCGAGGATCACCGGGATGTTCTTCTCGAGCGGCGCCGTGCGGAAGTGATTGTCCACCTCATGGGCGCCGGCCAGGAAGGCGACGAAATTGTCGAAACCGACGGCGATCGCCACCGGCAGGCCAATGGCCGACCATACCGAATAGCGGCCGCCGACCCAGTCCCAGAAGCCGAAGGCGCGCTTCACGTCCATGCCGAAGGCGGCCACCTTGTCGAGCGCCGTGGAAACGGCGCAGAAGTGGGCACCGACCGCCGCTTCGCCGAGATGCTGCTTGATCCAGTCGCGGGCGGTGCCGGCGTTGGTCATGGTCTCGGAGGTGGTAAAGGTCTTCGACGCCACGACGAACAGCGTCGTCTTCGGGTCGAGCTCAGCCAGCGTGTCGGCGATATGGGCGCCGTCGACGTTGGAGACGTAGTGCAGGCGCGGGCCATTGCCGCGATAGGGCGTGAGCGCGATCGTCGCCATGGCCGGACCGAGGTCGGAGCCGCCGATGCCGATGTTGACGACGTCGGTGAACTTGGCGCCGGTCGACGAGGCGATCTTGCCGGAGCGCACTCCCTCGGCGAAGTCGCGAATGCGGCCAAGCACCTCGTTGACGTCGGGCATGACGTCCTTGCCATCGACGATGACCGGCGTGTTGGACCGGTTGCGCAGCGCCGTATGCAGCACCGAGCGCTTTTCGGTGGTGTTGATCACGGCGCCGGCGAACATGGCATCGCGCCGCTCGGCAACGCCCGCCGCCTTGGCAAGCTCGATCAGCGTGGCGAAGGCCTCGGCGTCGAGACGGTTCTTGGAGAAGTCCAGCAGCAGGTCGTCAAGGTGCACGCTGAAGCGGTCGAAGCGACCGGCGTCCTCGGCGAACAGCTTGCGCATCGGGCGATTGGCCAGCGCGGCCTTCTTGGCTTCCAGACGCTTGAAGATAGGATCCAGCTCCGCGACCATTTCACGCACTCCCATGCCGGGCAAACGCCCGTTTATGTTCCACCGGTTGGCGCGGGATATTACGGAGAGGATGGAAGCAAGGCTAGTACCTTCGTCTAGGTTTGATTGCGAATTCGGTAGCATTGCCGTGACAAGCGGCTTGAACCGAAAGCCTATTCTCCCGTGAGGTCGGCGACCGTGACGACCACGGCGTGCCGGTCGGCCAGCGCCGCCAGTTCCGCCCGCTGGAGATCGACGGCCGGCACGATGCCACCCGACAACGGCAGGTCGCGCGTGGCGGTGGCGTCGGCGACCACCGTCGGCAGAATACCCAGATCGAGGGCGGCGCGAACCGTCGAGGAAACGCAGTTGTGTGTCATGAAACCGGCGATGATCATTTCGCCGCCCGTATCCCCAAGCTCGGCGAGCAGCGTCGTGTCGGAAAAGCCATTGGGCCGTGTCTTGATCACGATGCTCTCGCCTGCCTGCGGCGCGAGCCGGTCGATAATGGCGCCGCCGGGACCACTGAGATCGAACAGACCACCGGCCGCGCCGCGCTGGACAACGTGGATCACCTTGGATCCCCGTGCCCGCGCTGCGTCGAGCAACCGGCCCGCCGCTGCCACCGCCGCTTCGATGCCGGCGAGCGCCAGCGGACCGGAGAGATAGTCATTCTGACAGTCGACCAGCACCAGCGGTGCCACACCGAGGCGGGCGGGTACCACGGTGCGGCCGAAGAGCTCGTTGAGGGTGCGCGGCATGACAATTTCCTTTTCTGCTTGAACTGAGGGCGACAATACGCTCTGCATGGATGCAGAAAATCGGCAATTTTCGGAACATAACCTGCATGAACGCAGACATACGTTGGGACGAGCTGGAACTGGTGAGCGAGATTGTCGCTGGCGCGACGCTGAGCGAGGCAGCCCGTCGCCTCGGCGTCGATCAAACCACGGCGGCCCGCCGGCTTGGCCGCATCGAAGCCCGGCTCGGGGCCGCGTTGTTCGACCGCATCGACCGCCGGCTGCGGCCGACGCCGCTGCTCAGAACGATCCTGCCGCAACTGTCGGCCATGGCGGCGGTCGCCGAGGAAGCGGACAGCCGCCTGCGCCAATCACGGGAAGAAGCGGCCGGCAGTGTCCGCGTTTCTAGCCTCGGGCTCATCCACAAGCTGATCTTGGCACCGGCGCTCGGCAATCTCTCAGCCCTCCATCCGGATATCGAAGTGGACCTGACGATCGAGGATCGCAGCGTCAGCTTCGAAGACCGCGAGGCCGATCTCGCCGTGCGGCTCGGCCGAGGGCCTGATGACAACGCCACCATCCGCCGCCTCGGTCACCTCGGCTTTGCCCTTTACCGCCCGAGGGAAGGCGCCCGCCCCGACACGGTGGTCGCCTATGGCCAGGATTATGCCGAGTTACCCGAGGCGCTCGCCCTTAAGGCGCTACGACCGGATGCGCGGGTTGTCACGCGCTCGAACCGACTGGACGTGCTGGCGGAAGCGGCGGCTGCGAACGGCGCGGAGGTCATGCTGCCGACGCTGATGGGCGACGACGATGCTCGGTTCTCGGAAGTGGCCGGCACGCGCGGCGCCGCTGTTCGCGACGTCTATCGCCTCGCCCATCCCGAGCGCGGCAAGGCGCCCTCGGTCCGCGCCGTCGCCCGCTGGATCGACGAAACAGTCAGCCGTCGGCTCGACCGGACCTAGTTACCACCAGGCATGGAAGTGATGCACCGGACCGTGGCCGTGGCCGATCTCCAGACGGTCGGCGGCGACGATGGCCGCCGTGACATAGGCCTTGCCCTCGGCGACGGCTTCGACCAAGCCAAGCCCCTTGGCGAGACCAGCAGCGATCGCCGACGACAGGGTGCAGCCGGTGCCATGGGTGTTGCGTGTCGCGTGGCGCGGCGCCGACAGCCAACGCTCGCCGTCGCCATCGAGGTAGAGGTCGGTGCTTTCGGCGCCCGTGCCATGGCCGCCCTTGACGAGTACCGCCTTGGGGCCGAGCGACTTGAGCTCACGCGCCGCCGCCAGCATGTCCTCAGGCGTTTCGCCAACGGTTCGCCCCAACAGCTTGCCTGCTTCCGGAAGGTTGGGCGTGATGAGGCTGGCGAGTGGAAACAGCACCTCGCGCAGCGTCGCCACCGCCTCGCCTTTCAGGAGGCTGTCGCCCGACGTCGCCACCATCACCGGATCGAGCACGACTTGGCTCTGGCCATAATCGCGCAGGCCGCTGGCTACGGTGCGGATCAGCTCGGGGCTCGCCAGCATGCCGATCTTCACCGCGTTGACGGCAAGGTCGGAAAACACGGCGTCGATCTCGGCGCGGACGAAATCGGCTGGCGCTTCGTGGATCGCCGTCACACCGCGCGTATTCTGCGCCGTCAACGCCGTGATCACCGAGGCGCCGTAGACGCCCAGCGCCGAGAAGGTCTTGAGGTCGGCCTGGATGCCGGCGCCACCGCCCGAATCCGACCCCGCGATGGTGACTGCGATCGCCGTCATGGCCGCGCCTCCCAAGCCTTGGCGGTATCGAGCCATTCGGTCAGCCGCGCCTCGGGACTTTTGGCCGACAAGACATCGGAGATCACCGCCACACTGTCGGCGCCGGCGTCCCAGCAGATCGGCGCCCGGTCGAGCGAGATGCCACCGATCGCCACCAGCGGCCGTTTGGCGATGCGCTTCCACTCGGTGAGCAGCTCGGGACCGCTGGCCGGCGCCGCGTCGTCCTTGGAAACCGTCGACCAGATCGGCCCCAGCGCCACGTGGTGCGGGTCGACGGTGAGCGCCCTATCGAGTTCCTCACGGTTTGCCGTGGAGACGCCGAAACGGATGCCGGCGGCACGGACGGCCTTGAGATCGGCCGTATCGAGATCTTCCTGGCCGAGATGCAGCCACTCGGCGCCGAACTCGATCGCCTCCCGCCAGTGGTCGTTGACCACACACATTGCGCCCGCTGCCTTGCAGAGAGTGAGCGAGTCGGCAATTTCCCGCCGCCGCGTCGCGATGTCGGGCGCCTTGGTGCGGATCTGGACCAGTTTCAGCCCGAGCGGCAGCAGGCGGGGCAGCCAAGCAGCCCGGTCGATGATGAGATAAAAGCGGTCGAGCATCGGCTTTCCGTTTGAGAGGAAATTGGATTACGGGCGTATCGGCCGGTGGGCATGGATGACCTTGGTCGCCTGCGTGTAGATCACCCGCAGGAGATCCTCGGCAATGGCCGGCGCCACCATCCAGCCGTAACGATAAAGGCCGTTGACGGCGATCACCCGCTCGCCGACTTGCACCTTCGGCACGCCGTTCATCAGCACCGGCATCAGGCCGGAGCGCAGCTCCAGCACCTCAGCGTCGGCAAAGGCGGGCAACAGCGATACGGCATGCGTCATGAGCTCACCAGCCGAGCGAACCGACATGCCGCCGCGGTCGTCATCCACCGTCGTCGCACCGATCACATAGACCCCCTGGCCGCGCGGGGTCACATAGAGGGAATGGCGGTTGTGCAGAAGCCGGACCGGCCGGCTGAGTTCCACCTTGTGGCTGCGCACCTGGGCCATTTCCGCGGTGACGGCTCGGAGTTCCGGAAAGCGGTCGCGTGCGCCAAGACCTCGGGTGTCAACTATGCGCTCGGCTTGCAGACCGTCGATCGTGCCGACCCACTCGAAGCGAATCCGGACACCACCAGCCTCCAGCACGTCCCGGAGGCCGGTAAACATGAGGCGCGGGTCGGCATGCGCGGCCTGCGGGAAAAACATACCCCGGCTATAGATGGCGGCGAGTGCCGGTTCGAGAGCGGCGATCCGCTCCTCGTCGACCCATTCGTAATTGAGGACGAAGGTGGAATAATCATCGATCGCCGTCGGCTGGCGTCGATTGCCCAGCACGAGGGCGCCGTTGAGGGTGATGCCGGGGATCAGCGTCGGCCAAAGTTCGATCGAGCGACGGCCGAGATCCACGATCGTGGCATCCGCGCCATCCGCCTCACAGTCAGGCGCCAGCACGCCGGTGCCGTTCCAGGCTGGGGAGCCGGCAAAATCGGCCTGCCGTTCGTAAATCGCCACCTTGAGGCCCGCCCGCAGGCACATCAGGGCGGTGACAAGCCCCATGGGACCGGCACCGACGATCGCCACATCGACGGTCTCGCGCTTGCCGCTCGCAATCTCGCTCATCGAATATCTCTCGCGCCGAAATTTCTCTGCAGGCTCGGCAGAACCTTTTGGCCCGCTCCCGAAGGAGTGTCAATGTCGACCGATTGTCCGAAGGCAATCACTTGAAGCAGGTTATCCAACGCTCGGTCTAGACTTTGTGCAGCTAGACAATATACTTTGTTTTCGTTTTCTAGAAAAATCATACGAGTACTTTATTCCTAAATATATAGTCGTGAGTAGATATTTTCCTGATCATTTCGTAGCCCTTCTCATCCAGATAGGAGAAAATTTTTTCAAGATCAAAGCATTCGATGCACATATACTTAAATCGAAATTCTTGAAAATCGATGCCACGCAGGACTTCAAGCTCCGCCCCCTCAACATCCAAAGAAAGAAAATCGATTTCCTTCGGCGCGCCGGATTCAAGGAGAATGTCGTTCAGTGTTTTCGCCTCCGCCCCAAAAATAACCACATCTTCATGTTTTTCCAGGTGAGGTCTAGAAATATTCACATATTCTTCTTTATCGACAATGCTGGACGACTCAATTATGGGCATAGTCATCAAATTTGCATAGGATATAGGAACAAATCTATCTTTATACTCAAACGAGACGCAAGCATTGCAGTGAATAGAGTTTTCCTCTGAACGATTTTTTCTGCACATAAAATAATTATGGGCTACAGGTTCAACAAGAACCCCTTTCCACCCTTTGAATAGCTCAAAATACAGCGTGTTTGATTGATCGACCCCATTATTGGCACCAAGCTCAACAAAAAAACCATTATCAAAAGGAAGGTATTCCTCAAGTATTTTGTCTAGATTATTCAATCCGAAATATTTACTCTGGCGTTGATTTGGCTTCTTCAAGACCTGCAGTCCAAATGGAGATAGGATGTAATTTAGAAATTTTCTCATGTAGACGTAGCCTTAGATGCTGAGTTTTGTATCTTACTCTTCCGGCCTGGATGATAACGACTCACAATATGCCGGTAAAGAAGGCCCGGGCACTTCAGCGACAAAGCCTATCCGCCCCAATTACCGAACCCCATGCGATGGCGTAACTCCTGCGATAGGAGACTCCAATCCTGGACGGATTGAGCCATTTAGTTGGGCTATAATTCAATTCGGCCACCAATTTGAGTGCCCCTTGTCCCGAACCGCAGCCGCTCAGGGACGCTACAGATAAGCTACTGTCCGACACGAAATGAGGCTTGGTCCCCCTTCCTAGCGCCGTCAAAGCCAATCGGCCGTCCTCAGACGGCATATCTGCACGAACCCAAACTTCTCCGTAGTCCCTTCGATCACATCGCACCAGCGAGACTTACAACGCCAAAGTCCTAAGTCGGCGTGTCGGCGCTTCTCGCCCTCGCCTTGGCTTCGAGGATGCCGAGGCGCCGCTCCCGCCAGACCACGAAGACGCCCGAGGCGATCACCACCAGCGAACCCGCGAGCACGACCACTGTCGGCACGTCGCCGAAGACCATGTAGGATATGAGGACAATCCAGACCATGTTGATATAGTCGAGCGGAGCGATCACCGACGCTTCGGCGAGGCGATAGGACTGTGTCATCAGCACCTGTCCGATACCGCCGAACAGACCGGCGACGATCAGCATGGCAGCATCGGAAAAGCTCGGCACCACCCAGCCGAACGGCAGCGTCACGAAGGAGAACGCTGAGCCGCAGGCCAGGAAGTAGAAGACGATGGCGCCGGTGGTCTCGGTGGAGGTCAACTCGCGCACGGTAACGGCGGCAACGGCGCCCAGCATCGCCGAGGCGAGCGCGCAGGCCGCGCCGATCGCTCGGCTGCCGTGAAATCCGGCATCGAAACCGTTGAGCTGTTCCGACAAGACGATCAACACGCCGAGAAAGCCGATGCCAACCGCCACCCAGCGGAAGGATCTGACCCGCTCATGCAGCAGAAGAGCGGCGAGACAGACGCCGAACAACGGCCCCGAGTAGCTAATGGCGGTGGCGTCCGGCAGCGGCAGATAGGTGACCGCCGTGAACCAGCAGAACATCGACGCGGTCCCGACCAGCGATCGGCGCACATGGCCCAATGGGCGCATGGTGGCGAGCGAGGCGGGGAACACGCCGAGGGCAGCGAGATAGACGATGACCGGGACGATGCCGAAGAAAGATCGGAAAAACAGCATCTCGCCTGGAGGCACGCGACCCGACACCAGCTTGATCAAGGTCAGCATGAAGGCGAAGGCAATGGTCGAGGCGAGCTTGAAGAGAACGCCCGCGGCAGTCGGCGACATGGAAAAGACAGCTCCTAGCTCAGCCGCTTATATAGCGATTTGCCGCGGCACCAAGGCCCATTTGTCATATTTTTGGACTTGGCGTCGCGTTGGCCCAGCCTCAGAGCCTGATCCGAAACTCGCTGGGGTGTGGCAGATGGCGATGAATTCGAGAACCGGAGCGGAGCGAACTTGAGGTTCGTGAGCACCGGAAGCGCAGAAGTCGAAGCCAGATGCCCGCCCCAGTAGAGTTTCGGGACTGGCTCTCAGGCAAGATGGGCTTTTAGAAAGCCGACCGTTCTCGTCCAGGCGAGGTCGGCCGCCGCCTTGTCGTAGCGCGCCGCGGAGGTGTCGTTGTTGAAGGCGTGGTTGACGCCGGGATACATGTGGAGCTCGTAGCTTTTGCCGGCTGCCTTCAGAGCCGCCTCGAACACCGGAATGCCGGCGTTGATGCGGTCGTCTAGGCCAGCATAATGCAGGAGCAGCGGCGCCTTGATGGCCGCCACTTGCTCTGCCGCCGGTTGGGCGCCGTAATAGGCCACCGCCGCGCCGAGGTCGGGATCGGCCACCGCCGTCTGAAGCGACAGCCCGCCGCCCCAGCAGAAGCCGACGCTGCCGGACTTGCCGTTGCCGCCCTCATGGTTGCGCAGGAAGGCGGCAGCCGCCACGGCGTTCTTGACCGTCTTCACCCGGTCGAGACCGGCAATCAGGTCGCGCGCCTTGTCCTCATCAACGGGCGTACCGCCGGCCGGCGAAAGAAAATCCGGCGCCAGTGTGAGGAAGCCTTCGAGAGCCAAACGGCGGGTGACGTCTTCGATATGGCCGTTGAGCCCACGGTTCTCGTGAATAACCATCACGGCCGGTAGCGGCCCAGTCACCGCTTTGGGGCGCGCAAGATAGCCTTTCACCGTGCCGCCATCGCCGGCGAATTCGACCGTCGATATCTCCAGCCGGTCGTCAGTGGCCGCAACAACGGCCGCCTTGGCCTGCCCGGCTTCGATCAGCGGCACGATGGCGGCAGCCGCGGCGCTCGATCCGGCCAGCTTGGCCAGCTTCTCCATGAAGCCGCGGCGATCGAGCGTCAGGTGAGTATATTCGTCGTAGAGACGGATCATGTCCTGGGTGATGGCGATGCGTTCGCTCATGTCGATGGCTCCCTGGATTCCGTTCGGTGCCGGCACTCGCCCGGCCTGACTCACGAAGAAAATATCAGAGCAAAACGAACCACTTACGACTTGGTGTTTCGGTGGAGCTTTTGGATTCAGTATTTGAATCTCTTGATTAGGACGAGCTTCAAAAGCCGAACTCAGCTCCCCCGGGGGCAAGATGCCCCAAGCCCGCGCCGACAGTCACGTATTTTTACTGATATGTAAACTGCATAATTCCGCCATTGCGGACATCAGTCCAGCGACAGGTCGTCGGAGCGCCGCTCCCAGATGGCCTTGGCGCGCGCGCTATGCCAGCCGAGGCAATAGCCGATGGCGCGCTCCACCGCGCCCGCCTTGGGCCCAACGGTGCGAACGTCATCAAGCATCAGGTGAGCCATGTGAATGTCGTTGAGCACGCCGAGCACGTCCTGAGCCGCCTTGACTCTCGGCAATAACTTGCGCCGCGTCGACTTTGGCAGCAAAGGCTCAAAGAAATCATAGGCATAACGTAGGCGTTTGAATCTCTTCCTGAGTTCGTGTCGTTCGTCTGGAGACAGTGCTTCAGGATCACGTCCGAGCTTTTCAACCTTGCGTCTCAGGCGGCTGATGACGCGCTCGGCAAACGGCTCGATGGGCGCAGCCAATCCGAGACTCTGGCCGATGTCGTCCGTCGACAACCAGCCGCGAGCCTCGGTGAAAGCCAGGAGGTCGATCAGGAAATCGCCGCTGCTTCGATCGGCAAGCACGGTCGCGAGCCGCACTCGCGCCGCCTTGCGTCGCTTCTCGAGAAGCTCGATCAGTGCCCTCATGTCCCCACCGCCGTCGAGCGGCGCAACGAGTTCGTCGATCAACACATCCATGTCGCGCGTGACGGCAACCTCTTGGGCAAGCCGCTGCGCCTCGGCGGCCAGCGCATCCGCGGAGCCCGGCGCCATGACGGAAGCGAAAATCTTCAGCGCCGTCCGGAGGCGACGCAGCCCGACGCGCAACTGATGAGCGCCCTCGGGAGCCTCATCAATTCTCAGCGCCGCGACGTTGGCGGAAATCTGGGCGGCACAGGATCTGAGCACCAGCTGCAACGCCATCTCGACGGACATGTCGTCGTCGAGATCGGCGTCTACCGCCGTGGTCGGCTCGGCCGCGCCGATCTCGCCTTCGAGAAGGGCGTAACCGAGATCGGATTTGGCATGGGTCGAGAAGTGAAAGGCAATACCGGCCAGCGCCGGTCGCGCCACTTCGAACAGCGCCCGCCGGTCGCCGGAAAGCAGTTCGAACTCCACTTCCCGGATATCGGCGCGCCGACTGCCGGCCGTCGCCGTGCCCCGGTCGAGCGCCATCTCGACGCAATCGCCGCCGGGCGTAGTGATCTCCCAGCGCCGCCGCGTCACCCGCATTGAAAACAGCGGCACCAGCGGCCGGCCATCGACCAGTTTGGTGAGCTCGACCGCTGCCTCGTCCGGCAGACGCGCCAGATCCGGCACACGACCGGCGTAGGGCACGTTGAATTCCGGCCGCTCGGCAAGCCCCAGCGAGAAACCGCCCGGAAACTTCACCGTCTGTTCGCCGCTCCGCCCAGTGCGGCGCAGACGCAGGCTGATGCCCTTCGCCCTCAAGGCGAGGTCGGGCGTGTCGAAATAGGTACTGACGAGCCGCTTGTCGCCCTTCGCCGTGACCGTCAGGCCCGGCAGAGCGGCAAGGCGTGCAAGACGCGAGGCGCCGGCCGCGTCCACGGCCACCTTCAGTTCCGCCTCGATCCCGTCGGCCATCTCACGCTCCTCATCCGTTGGTTTGATCCTATCGTTGTCGGAGCGCTTTGACGAGCCGCAGCGGCAACGATTCGGATTTTCCGGGCAATCGATCAGAGGCAAAAACCGTTGCGGGAACAACGCCAGGGCGACGAGATGCCTCATTTCTGACCGGATGGGAAAAAAGGCTTGCCAACCGGCCAATTGTCGGTTCGGATAAGGGCTCGCCGGCTGACGGGCATAAGTGACAAAAAGACCGTCTGACCAGGCACGGGGTTCGCCGACCTCGCTCGGCAACAGGGGAGTATACCTTATGAAAACGATGTCCCGCCTTCTGGCGGCCACCATGCTTGTCGCCGGCCTCGTCAGTGCCGCGCATGCCAAGACGTTCGTCTACTGCTCCGAAGGCAGCCCGGAAGGCTTCGACCCGGCGCCCTACGCCTCCGGCACCACGCATGACGCGTCCTCGGTTCCGGTCTACAGCCGCCTGACCGAGTTCGAGCACGGCACGACTTCCGTCATCCCCGGCCTCGCCGAGAGCTGGGACATTTCCGAAGACGGTACGGTCTACACGTTCCATCTCCGCAAGGGCGTCAAGTTCCACACCACCGAGTATTTCAAGCCGACGCGCGACTTCAACGCCGACGACGTGATCTTCTCGCTGACGCGCCAGAACGACAAGAACAGTCCTTGGTACTCCTACGCCGGCGGCTCCTGGGAGTATTGGGAGGGCATGGATATGCCCAAGCTGGTCAAGTCGCTCGAGAAGGTTGACGACTATACCGTCAAGCTCACCCTGACGTCGCCGAACGCGCCGATGCTCGCCAACCTGGCGATGGCCTTCGCTTCGATCATGTCGAAGGAATACGCCGACAAGCTGGCCGCCGAAGGCAAGCAGTCCGACCTCAACCAGCTTCCGATCGGCACCGGCCCGTTCCAGTTTGTTGCCTACGAGAAGGACGCGGTCATCCGCTACCAGGCCTTCGCCGACTACTGGAATGGCAAGCCGAAGATCGACGACCTCGTCTTCGCCATCACGCCTGACGCTTCGGTTCGCGTTCAGAAGCTGAAGGCCGGCGAGTGCCAGGCCGCTCCCTATCCGAACCCTGCCGACATCGACGCCCTCAAGACCGACAGCAACATTCAGCTGCTTGATCAGGCTGGCCTCAACATCGGCTATCTCGCCTACAACACCCTGCAGAAGCCCTTCGACGACGTGCGCGTCCGCAAGGCTCTGAACATGGCGATCAACAAGAAGGCGATCATCGACGCCGTCTATCAGGGTACCGGCCAGGCCGCCAAGAACCCGATCCCGCCGACCATGTGGTCCTACAACGACCAGATTCAGGACGACCCATACGATCCGGAAGCGGCCAAGAAGCTGCTCGCCGAGGCTGGCGTCAAGGATCTCAGCATGAAGGTGTGGGCGATGCCGGTGTCGCGTCCCTACAACCCGAATGCCCGCCGTATGGCCGAGCTGATCCAGGCCGACTTCGCCAATGTCGGCGTCAAGGTCGAGATCGTATCCTTCGAGTGGGCCGAGTATCTGAAGCGCGGCAAGGAAAAGACCCGTGATGGCGCGCTTCTGCAGGGCTGGACCGGCGACAATGGCGATCCGGACAACTTCCTGTTCGCGCTTCTGAGCTGCGCTGCCGTCGACAGCGGCTCGAACCGCGCCTTCTGGTGCAACAAGGACTTCACCGACCTGGTGACCAAGGCCGCGACGGTTTCCGACGTGGCCGAGCGTACCAAGCTCTATGAAGATGCCCAGGTGGTCTTCAAGAAGGAAGCGCCGTGGGCGACCATCGCGCACTCGACGACCTATATGCCGCTGGCCAAGAGCGTCACGGGATACAAGGTTGATCCGCTCGGACTGCATTGGTTCGAACAGGTCGACGTCGCCGAGTAAGGCAGGCCAAATCGACAGACGCGGTTCCGGGGAAATCCTCTCCGGAACCGTTTTTGCATGTGCAAACAAGGTCTGGATAAGCCGAGCCCGACGCCGTCATGCGGAAAATCATGTAGGACGGCGGAAATCTCGGCAATTTCATGCCGCCAAAATGGTCAAATCGCGTCCTTGTCGCTTGCAGGCCGGGGTTCCGGCGGCTACTGGAAGCCCCATGTCGATCAAAACTGCCTTCCGTCCCTTCCGTTCCGATGACCGCCCCGCGGTCGTCCGGCTATGGCACGATGCCTGGCACGACGGCCACGGCTCGGTCCTGCCGGCCCACGTAATCGCCGAGCGGACCCTGGAAAGCTTCGATCATCGGCTCGGGCCGCTTGAGCCCGGCTGCCTCGTCGCCGAGGCGGATGGCCGTGTCGTAGGTTTTGCCGTCATCGAAGGCAACGAGATCGACCAGTTCTTCGTCGCCGCCAAGGTGCGCGGCACCGGTGTCGCCCACGCCTTGCTTGCTACCACCGAGACGGAACTCGCCCGGCGCGGCATACGCGACGCGGTGATCCAGTGTTCGGCCGGCAACCAGCGTGCCCACCGTTTCTACGCGCGGACGGGCTGGCGTGACAGCGGCGTCCGGCAAGCTCCGATCTGGACTCCCGACGGCCGCCACGAAACACATCCGACCCACATCTTCGTCAAGCAACTCTCGAGCCTGGACTGACCCCGCATCATGTTCGGTTTCATTCTCCGACGCCTCAGCCTTTTGATCCCGACCTTCCTTGGCGTCAGCCTGGTCGCCTTCTTCTTCATCCGCCTGCTGCCCGGCGATCCGGTCCTGCTGCTCGCCGGTGAACGTGGCATGTCGCCAGACCGTTACGCCGAGCTGATGCATCGCTTCGGCTTCGACCTGCCGCTCTGGCAGCAGTTCATCTACTATTTCACCGATCTGCTGCATGGCGATTTCGGCACCTCTATCTCAACCAAGAAGCCGATCTTCACCGAGTTCTTCACGCTGTTCCCGGCGACGCTGGAACTGTCGTTCTGCGCAGTGATCTTTGCCGTCGCCCTCGGCGTGCCAGCCGGCGTCATCGCCGCCGTCAAGCGGAACTCCTGGTTCGACCATACGGCGATGGGCACCGCGCTCGTCGGCTATTCCATGCCGATCTTCTGGTGGGCGCTGCTGCTCATCATCGTCTTCTCCGTCATGCTCGGCTGGACGCCGGTGTCCGGCCGCATCTCCCTGATGTTCTTCTTCCCCAAGGTAACCGGCTTCATGCTGATCGACAGCCTGCTGTCGGGCAAGGCAGGCGCCTTCCAGTCGGCGATGAGCCATCTCATCCTGCCGACCATCGTGCTCGGCACCATCCCGCTCGCCGTCATCGCCCGCCAGACGCGCTCGGCCATGCTGGAAGTGCTGGGCGAGGATTACATCCGCACCGCCAAGGCCAAGGGTCTCAGCCCGTTCCGCGTCGTCGCCGTGCATGCGCTGCGCAACGCGCTGATCCCGGTCATCACCACCATCGGCCTGCAGATCGGCGTGCTGATGGCCGGCGCCATCCTGACCGAGACGATCTTCTCCTGGCCGGGCGTCGGCAAGTGGATGGTCGATTCCATCTTCCGCCGCGACTATCCGGCAGTGCAAGGCGGCCTCGTGCTGATCGCCCTCATCGTCATGGCCGTCAACCTGATCGTCGACATGCTCTACGGCCTCGTCAATCCCAAGATCCGGCACCAGAGGTAATCCGATGACCGCCGTCTCCGCTTCCGTCCGTCCGGGGCGCCTCAAGGAATTCTGGCGCTATTTCTCGGAAAACCACGGTGCCGTCGCCGGCCTCGTGCTGTTCGTAGCGCTGGTGATCGTGGCGATTGCCGCGCCGCTGTTCGCCCCGTTCAACCCCGACCAGCAGTTCCGCGACGCGCTTCTGGCGCCGCCGCTCACCCATGGCAGCGAAGGCATCTTCCTGCTGGGTACGGATGCACTCGGCCGCGACATTCTGTCGCGCCTGATCTTCGGCTCGCGCTTCTCGCTGTTCATCGGTGTGGTCGTCGTTTCGGTGTCGCTGATCGGCGGCGTCATCATCGGCATGTTCGCCGGCTTCTTCCGCGGCTGGGTGGATACGACGATCATGCGCGTCATGGACGTCATCCTCGCCTTCCCGTCGCTCCTCCTGGCGCTGACGCTGGTTGCCATCCTCGGCCCCGGCCTCACCAATGCGATGATCGCCATCGCCATTGTGGCCCAGCCGCACTATGTGCGCCTCACCCGCGCTGCCGTTCTCACCGAGCGCAACCGCGACTACGTGACGGCCGCCCGGGTGTCCGGCGCCGGCCCGCTGTGGCTGATGTTCGTGACCATCCTGCCGAACTGCATGGCGCCGCTGATCGTTCAGGCCGCCCTCTCCTTCTCGGGCGCCATCCTCGACGCCGCCGCCCTCGGCTTCCTCGGCATGGGCGCCCAGCCGCCGACGCCGGAATGGGGCACCATGCTGGCCGAGGCGCGCGAGTTCATCACCCGTGCCTGGTGGGTCGTCACCTTCCCGGGCGTTGCCATCCTGATCACCGTGCTGGCCATCAACCTGATGGGTGACGGCCTGCGCGACGCCCTCGATCCGAAGCTGAAGAGGTCGTGATGCCCATTCTCGAAATCAGCAACCTCTCGGTCGATTTCCGCACGGTGGGCGGCCAGTTCCGCGCCGTCGACGGCGTGTCGATGACCGTCGATCCCGGCGAGATCGTATCCATCGTTGGCGAAAGCGGCTCGGGCAAGTCGGTGTCCATGCTGGCGTTGATGGGTCTCCTGCCGTGGACGGCCACCATCACCGCCGACAAGATGATGTTCGACGGCAAGGACCTCCTGACGATCCCGGCCCGCGAGCGCCGCCGGATCATCGGCAACGACCTCGCCATGATCTTCCAGGAGCCGATGAGCTCGCTCAACCCGTGCTACACGGTCGGCTGGCAGATCGGCGAAGTGCTGAAGGTCCATCTCGGCCTCAACAAGCGCGCCCGCCGCGATCGCACCGTCGAGCTCCTTGAGCTGGTCGGCATCCCCTCGGCCTCCGAGCGCCTCGACACCTATCCGCACCAGATGTCGGGCGGCATGAACCAGCGCGTGATGATCGCCATGGCGATTGCCTGCAATCCCAAGCTGCTGATCGCCGACGAGCCGACCACCGCGCTCGACGTCACCATCCAGGCGCAGATCCTCGACCTCCTCGCCAAGCTGCAACGCGACACCGGCATGGCGCTGGTGCTGATCACCCACGACATGGGCGTCGTCGCCGAAACCGCCAACCGCGTCTCGGTGCAATATGCCGGGCAGAAGGTGGAAGAGCAGCCGGTCAGCCAGCTGTTCGCCGACCCGCACCATCCCTATACGGCGGCCCTTCTGTCCGCCCTGCCGGAGCGGGCAACCACCCGCCGTCTGCCGTCCATTCCGGGCGTGGTGCCAGGCCAGTATGACCGCCCCGCCGGCTGTCTGTTCAGCCCGCGCTGCGACTTCGCCACCGAACGCTGCGTCGAGAAGGCGCCGGTCACTCAGGGCCAGGCTGCCGGCTACGCGCTCTGCCATTACCCGCTCAATCAGGGCAAGCCGGTTGGCCACCCCGGCCCGGCCGCCATCCTCGACCGGAGGCTTTCGGCATGAACGCTCCCGTTTCGTCCCCCGTTTCATCCGATGTCGTTCTCGAGGCCCAACACCTCGCCCGTCACTACAGCCTGAGGCGCGGCATGTTCGCCGAGCCGGCCACCGTGCGGGCTCTGTCGGAAGCGTCCTTCAAGCTCAGTGCAGGCAAGACGCTGGCCGTCGTCGGCGAGTCCGGCTGCGGCAAGTCGACGCTGGCCCGCCTCGTCACCATGATCGAGCCGCCGACCGCCGGCGAGCTGATCATCGACGGCAAGCAGGTGCACCACAACGTGGCGCCGAGCCACGAGCTGCGCCGCACGGTGCAGATCGTCTTCCAGGACCCCTATGGCTCGCTCAACCCGCGCCAGAAGGTCGGCACCATCCTGGAAGAGCCGTTGCGCCTCAACACCTCGCTGTCGGCGTCCGCGCGCCAGCAGAAGGCGCGGGCGATGATGGAAAAGGTCGGTCTCCGGCCCGAACATTACGACCGCTACCCGCACATGTTCTCCGGTGGCCAGCGCCAGCGCATCGCCATCGCCCGGTCGCTGATGCTCAACCCGAAGATCCTGGTGCTCGACGAACCGGTGTCGGCGCTCGACGTATCCATCCAGGCGCAGGTGCTGAACCTTCTGATGGACCTGCAGCAGGAATTCGGCCTCGCCTACCTGTTCATCAGCCACGATCTCTCGGTCGTGCGCCACATCGCCGATGAGGTGATGGTGATGTATCTCGGCCGCCCCGTCGAATTCGGCACGGCCGAGGAGATCTTCAACACGCCGCGCCATCCCTATACGCGCGCCCTGTTGTCGGCGACGCCCACCACCGAACCCGAGAAGCGGCGCGAGCGCATTCGCCTCACCGGCGAACTGCCGTCGCCCCTGCGTCCGCCGAGGGGCTGCGCCTTCCATCCGCGCTGTCCCTTCGCCTACGAGCCTTGCGACGTCGACACGCCAAAGCTCTTGAGGGCGCCCGGCGGCAACGCCGACGTCGCCTGCTTCGCGGTGCAGGGCGAACTGCTCTAGGCCGGCATCGCGGCACCCATTGCACAGGACGCGGTACGGTCGATCCGTACCGCGTCCTTTTTCATGGCCGGAGCAACTCCCGCAAAGGTGGGAAGCGGTTTTGCGTCCGGGGGCGTGAGACCAACAGGCTAGAGTTCGGCGCTTCCGGGAAGCACGGCCGCCAGCGCATCGATGGCGCACCGAACGCGCAGCGGCAAATGCGGGGTGTCCGGCCAGAGGGCATGCGTCCTGAACACCTGGCGCGGCACGTTACCGAGCAGGGAAACGAGGGTGCCCGCCCTGACCCTGCTGCGGATCAGCCAACAGGGCAGCCACGCCAACCCATAGCCGGCTTCCGCCGCATCGGCGATCGCTTCGAGATCGTCGAAGCGCATCCGGCTCGGTGGCGTCACCTCCCGCAACACGCCGTCCTCCATGGGAAATTGCCAGCTTCTGATCCGGCCGGAGCGGCCGTAGGTGATCGCCTGATGATGAGCCAGATCATCGAGGTCTGCCGGCCGTCCATGGCGATCGAGATAGGACGGCGAGGCGCAAACCGTCATACGCTGCAAGCTCACCGTCCGGGTCATGAGGCCGGCGCCATTGCCGATGTCGCCATTGCGGATGGCTAGGTCGAAGCCGTCCTCGATCAGGTCCACCTGACGATCGCTGAAGGATAGATCGAGCTCCAGCCGGGGATGTTCCGCCGCCAGGCTTGACAGGACCGGCGCCACGCAGCGCTTGCCGAACAGCATGGGCACCGACACCCTGAGTCGTCCCGCCACCTCCCGCCGTCCCGAATCCAAGGCCACCTCGCCAGCATGCAGCTCCTCCAGAGCCCGCAGGCAATGCTCGTAATAGCCTTGGCCGTCCTCGGTGAGCGCCAGGCGGCGTGTGGTGCGATGGAGCAAGCGGACATTGAGCCGGGCTTCCATCCGCGCGATCGTCTTGGCCACCGCCGAACGCGTTACGTGCAGCCGCTCGGCCGCCGCGGCGAAGCTGCCGGTCTCGACCGCCGCCACGAAGACATCGACCCCATTCAATATGTCCGCCATGATTGTCATCCCATAGGCGCCAATGATCGGAGTAGATGTCGCCACCGGCTCCAATAACTCAACGATATGCTGCGCACTCCTGGTCAACGTCAAGGAGCGAACAATGATCGGAACGATGCAGCGCTGGGAAATGGATGGGATCGGACGCGACAAGTTGGTCCTGAGGTCGGTGCCCATCCCCGACCCCGGGCACGGCGAGGTGCTGGTCAAGGTAGCGGCCGTCTCCCTCAACTACCGCGACAAGCTGATGATCGACAGCGGCATGGGCCTGCCGCTGGCCTTCCCCTTTACCCCCGGCTCCGATCTCTCGGGAGTGGTGCAAGCGGTCGGCGACGGCGTGACGCGCTTTGCCGCCGGCGACCGCGTCATTTCGGTCTTTGCGCCGGAATGGCTCGATGGCCCACCGCGCGGCAATGGCCGCTTCCCGCCCTATCAGACGCTCGGCGGGCACTATCCCGGCGTACTCGCGGACTATGTCGCCTTTCCAGCCGACTGGTTCGTACGCGCACCCGCCTCTCTCGACGACAGCGAGGCGAGCACCTTGCCCTGCGCCGGAGTGACGGCCTGGTTCGCGCTGGTCGAGAAAGGTCACATCCGCGCCGGTGAAAGCGTGCTGATCGAAGGGACGGGCGGCGTCGCCCTGTTCGGCTTGCAGATTGCCAAGGCGCGCGGCGCCAACGTCATCGTCGTCTCGGGCAGCGCGGAGAAGTTGGCGCGCGCCAAGACGCTCGGCGCCGATGAAGGTATCGATCGGTCGAAAGAGGACTGGGTGGAAGCGGTCTACCGCCTGACCGCCGATCGCGGTGCCGACCATATCCTCGAACTGGTCGGAGGGCCGCATCTCGCCAAGGCCGTGCGGGCAGCGGCGATCAACGGCCGGATCTACCAGATCGGAGTTCTGGAGGGATTCGAGATCGCATCCCCTGCCGGCCCGCTGATGTTGAAGAACGTCACGGTGCAGGGCATCGGTGTCGGCCATCGCCGGGCGTTGGAAGACCTCGTCGCGGAGGTCGATCGCGCCGGCCTCAAGCCGGTGATCGACAAGCGTTACCCGCTTGCCGATCTTCCGGCGGCGCTCGACCATCTCGACCGAGGTCCCTTCGGCAAGATCGTCGTCGAAATGGCCTAGGCCGATCAGACCTGGATCGACGCCAGCGCCTTCGGCAGCGGGGTCGCCGCCAGCGGCCCCGCAACTGCTTCCAGGCGGCGATCGACCAGCCGGTGCGGCACTCGCCAGAGATAAGCCATCTCGTGCGAGGCGCGGATCACCGGGTTGACCAGGCCCATCAAGGTGAAGACGAAGGCCGGCACGCGCCGCACCCGCATCGGCCGCTGATGGGCAAGGCCGGCAGCCGCCGCGATATCGCTGATCGACGCGGTATGTCCCTCGAAGTGGAACACCTCGAAGGCGCCGAGGCGGTCACGCTGTTCGGCGAGCTGCACGAAGGCGCGGGCGAGATCCGGAAGATAGGCCCAGGCATGCGGCACATCCTTCGGTCCGCGCGACCGAATGAGGCCCTCGGCCGCCTTGGTGGCGATGAAGGCGGACAGCCAACTCTGGCCGGAGATGGTCGGACCGAAGAAATCGCCGGCCCGGAGAATGCAGGTCCGGACGCGGCCGGCCTTCGCCGCCTCGGCGAAACTCCGCTCGATGGCGACGCGGATCTTGCCCTTCTCGGAAGTCGGCGCTGCGACGAGATCCGGCGTCAGCCGATCCGGCATCCCCTCGCCGAAACCGTAGACGTTGCCCGGAAAGAGATGCAACGCCTCGAGCCGTTCGGCGATGGCCAGCGCGGCGGCATAAAGCGGCTCCGCCAGTTCGGCCCAGCGGTGATAGGGGGCATTGAGACCGTCGAAGACCACATCAACGGGCGAGCTCACAGCCTTGGCCACCGCCTCGGCATCCTGGAGCTCGGCCTCCACCGGCCAAATCCAGTCCGGCAGTTCGCCGGCCCTGCCCTTGCGCACCAGGCCGGAAACCTCCCAACCCTGGCGATGGAATTCCTCGGCGACCGCTTGGCCGACGCCCCCCAGGGCACCGAGGACGAGGACATGTCCGCTCATGGCAAACTCCTGAAATACAAGCAACGATAATGGTTTATGGGGCTATCTCTCCCGCCGTCCGTCGATGCGGACCCCCTAAGGTCTGAATTAGATAGTTTTATTCCGCACATCAATTCGCTATATCTGTCGGAATGGTATTCGAATTTGCATGGATAAATGCTCGACTGGACCCTCCTTCGCTCCTTCCTCGCCGTGGTCGATACCGGTTCGCTGTCGGCGGCCGCCGATCGGCTCGGCCTCGTCCAGCCCACCGTCGGCCGACACATTCGCGAGCTTGAGGAAACGCTCGACGCGGCGCTGTTCCGCCGGCAGCCGCGCGGCTTGGAGCCGACGCCAGCCGCCCTCGATCTGGTGGAGGATGCCCGACGCATGGGCGAGGCGGCCCTTGCTCTGGAGCGCAAGGCCAGCGGCGCCGGAGACAGTCTGGCCGGGACGGTGCGCGTCACAGCGAGCCGCATGGTGGCCGCCTATCTGCTGCCGGAGATCGTCGCGGCGCTGCATATCGAGGAGCCGGCCATCGACATCGAGATCGTCGCCAGCGACGCGACACAGAACCTGCTGCGCCGCGACGCTGATATCGCCCTCCGCATGTACGAGCCGCGGCAACCCCAGCTCGTCCGTCGCCACGTCGGCGATATCCCGCTCGCCGTCTACGCTTCGCCGGCCTATCTCGCTCGGCGCGGCACGCCGACCCGGCTGGCCGACCTGATCAATCACGATGTCATCGGTTTCGACCGAGCCGACGATCTCTTGCAGGGCTTCGCCCGCTTTGGCCTGCCGGTATCGCGCGAGTGGTTTCCCATTCGCAGCGACGACCACATCGTCGGCTGGCAGATGGTGATCGCCGGTGCCGGCATCGGCTTCGCGCAGGTGCCGATCGCCGAGACCGAGCCACGTGTCATCCGTCTGCCGGTCGAGGATATCGGCTTTGCGCTGCCGCTCTGGCTGACCTATCACGAAGACCTTAGGCCGAGCCGTCGCATCCGCTTTGTTGCCGATCGTCTTGCCGATCGCCTCGTCCGACGTATCGCTCCTCGGAAGCAACCATGATCTCTGCCCTTGCCCCTCTTCCCGCTCTCGAGCTGGCGCCACAACTGATCGGCGCCACGCTTACGGTAGACGGTGTCGGCGGCATCATCGTCGAGACCGAGGCCTACGAGCCGGACGACCCCGCCTCGCATGCCTTCGCCGGCGAACGGCCGCGCAACCGGGCGATGTTCGGCCCGCCGCTCACCGCCTATGTCTACCGTTCCTATGGCATCCATTGGTGCTTCAACATCGTCGCCGGTCCGATCGGTCACGGTGCCGCTGTGCTGGTGCGAGCCATCGAACCGACCGCCGGCCTGGCGACGATGGCGGAGCGGCGCCGAACGGCCGAGCCGCGCCTTCTTGCCTCCGGTCCCGGCCGGCTGACAGAAGCGCTCGGCATCACCATCGCCCACAACGGCCTGTCGGTCGACGTCCCACCCTTTCGCCTGGTCCCACGCGAGGGCATGCCCGACATTGTCGTCGGTCCACGTATCGGCATTACCAAGGCGGTTGACCATCCCTGGCGTTTCGGTCTCAAGGGATCTGTCTTCCTGAGCCGCCCCTTCCGTTGACAGCGATCACCGGAGAAGACGCAACGAGCCGGTCAGCGACTTCACCCACTTGGCCGGACCACACAGGCCAACACCGTCGATCACCTCCTCGGCGAGACGTTTGTCCGGCAGCAGCGCCTCGTACTCACGGTAGTCGTGCAGCGCCCGCGAGAAAGCGGGAAACACCACCAGTGCGCTGTCGTCGCCGCGCGGCATCGCCTTCAGCATCAGTGCGGTCATGGCTTCCGGCGAAGCCGCGAGGATGGGCACCGGCAGGACGGAACTGTCATCGATGGTCCGACCGTCCAGGTCGGTGAGTGGCCGATTGCCCAGCCACGGAAGGCGGGCACCGAGACCGATGCCGATTGCACCAACCGTATTGGCGAGAAGACCGAGCTGCAGGTCGGGATTGACGACGATGGCGAGGCGGTGGTCGGGCGACATGAGAACTCCGAAGTGAATGAACACGTCGGCAGGCTATCTGCGTTATCGGGACAATTCTTACCGAAGTTTGTGGCCTAACCGGGAAATGTGGTAGATCCTACCTTATACAGACCAAGGAAGGGTAGAACATGCCGAACTCGCCGTTGGAGCCGGTCGACAACAAGATTCTCGACGCGCTCCAAACCGACGGCCGCCTCACCAACCAGGCGCTGGCCGCCGAGGTGGGACTGTCGACGTCGCCCTGCTGGCGGCGGGTGCGTCAGCTCGAGGAGAGCGGCGTCATCGGCGGCTATCGCGCGGCGCTCGACCGTCAGAAGATCGGTCTCGGCGTGCTCGCCTTCGTCCGCGTCAAGATCGACAGCCACAGCGAGGCGGAAGCCGAGGAATTTTCCAGGAGCGTCGCCCGCCTGCGCGAGGTGATCGCCTGCTATTCGATTGCCGGCGACGCCGATTTCCTGCTGCAGGTGGTTTCGCCCGATCTCGACACCTACGCCGATTTCGCCATGACGGTGATCCGCCGCCTGCCGCGCATCAAGGAAATGCAGACCACCTTCGTGCTGAAGGAGATCAAGCCGTTCACCGGCTTCCCGGTGGGGCTCGGATAACCGGAGGTCAATAGACCGGCCGGCCGCCGATGGTCAGCAGACCCAGCATGTCGTCGTCATCCGACACCCAGCGCTGCAGGGCGGCCACCGTCACCATGTCGGTGCCTCCCTCGTCGCCGACACCGGCGATATGATGGTAGGGCTCGAAGGTGTCGCCGAGGTGCGACAGCACGGCGAAGGCAGTGCCGAAGTCGTCGTTGCCGGCGTAGCGGCTGGGTGTGACGATGGTCCGGATACCGGCCGCCGTGGCGGCAGCAAGGCCCGGGCCGTTATCCTCGAACACGATCGCCGCCCGAGGCGTCAGGCCGAGGCGCGTGAGCGCCAACTCATAAACATCGGGTGCCGGCTTTGGCCGCACGGCATCGGCGCCGCCGACGATGGCGGTGATTTTCTCCAGCCCGTCCAGCCCGAAATTGGCGAGGATCAGCGCCTCGGCATTCTCGACGCTCGACGTGGTGGCCAGCACCACGGCGAGTCCCTGCGAACGGGCGTCGTCGATCAGCCGCTCGATGCCGGGGCGCGGCCGGGCCAGCCGCCGGTCCACCAGCTTGGCGAACAGGCGCGTCTTGGCGGCGTGCAACTCGTCGATCTGTTGGCGGCCCTGTTCGGCCATCGGCGGCGCACAATGTTCGATGAAATGGGCAAGGCGTGCCCGGCCGCCGTGCACGGCCAGCAGCTCGCCATAGAAGGCGGGCTCCCACACCCAGGGCAAGCCGGCCTCGGCAAAGGCACGATTGAAGGCGAGGCGGTGAACCTCCTCGGTTTCCGCCAGCGTCCCATCGACGTCGAAGATCAGCGCCTTGATCGGGGGGGCCATCACACTCTCTCGGATAACTGCTCCAATACTGCCGGAATTTCCCGGAAATCGTCCATCACGAAATCGGCGTCGAGCTCATCGGCGGGAATGTCGGAAATTCCGTAGCGCACCACGGCCACCTTGACGCCGGCCGCCTTGGCCGCGGCGACATCATTTTCGCTGTCGCCGACCATCAGCACCTCATCCTTGGCAAGGCCAAGCCGCTCGGCTACCAACCATAGCATATCCGGTGCCGGCTTCGGCGTGACGCCGCTGTCGCCGCCCACCACCACCGAGATCTCCGTGCCGATACCCAGGCTGTCGACGATCTTGCGGGAGACCGCCGTCGGCTTGTTGGTGCAGACGGCGAGGCGATAGCTCCTAGAGAGCGCCTTCACCATCTCGGCGGTGTGCGGGAAGAGGTGCGTCAGGCGGGTGGCGCGCGGCTCGTAGAGACCGAGATAGGTCTTAACCTGCGTGGCGAGCGCCTCGCCCTCCATGGTGATGCCATGGGCGGCAAAAGCCTTCTGCACCAGCACCGGCACGCCCTTGCCGACCATCGACCCCACGGCGCTTTGCGCATGCGGGGCGAGGCCGTTCGCGACCATCAGTTCATTCACCGCCTCGGCAAGATCGGGCAGGCTGTCGACCAGCGTGCCGTCGAGGTCGAAGATCAGGGCGCGAATGCTCATAGACTGTCTCTCAGGGCCTGGATGTTGCGGCGATAGTCGGCCTCGGTACCCCCCTTGAACACGGAGGTGCCAGCCACCAGCACGTCGGCGCCAGCGCGGGCGAGGAGGCCGGCGTTGGCGGTAGAAACGCCGCCGTCGATCTCGATGTGAATCGGGCGGTCGCCGATCAGCGCCTTCACCTTCTTCACCTTCTCGACGACGGCCGGAATGAACGCCTGGCCGCCAAAGCCCGGGTTGACGGTCATCACCAGTACCAGGTCGATCTCGTTCAGCATGTATTCGAGGCCGCCGACATCGGTGCCGGGGTTGAGCACCACGCCGGCCTTCTTGCCGAGCGAGCGGATCACTTGCAGCGAGCGATGGATATGCGGCCCGCCTTCCTTATGCACGCTGATCACGTCGGCGCCGGCCTCGGCGAAGGCCGCAATGAATGGATCGGCCGGTTCGATCATCAGGTGCACGTCGAATGGCAGCTTGGTATGCGGCCGCATCGCCTTCACCACCGACGGGCCGAAGGTGATGTTGGGCACGAAGTGGCCATCCATGATGTCGATGTGGACCCAGTCGCCGCCTGCTCTTTCTACGGCGGCGAGTTCTTCGCCGAGGCGCGAGAAATCCGACGACAATACGGAAGGAGCAATCTTGACGGTCATGAGCAGCGTTCCGGCAAAGGTGTTCAAAAGCCAGACGTTCTTAAAGCAAGACGCCGCCGAGCGCTAACCCGTTTCCCCAAAGCCAAAGGAAAATCCGGCCGTAATCGATCAAGTGCCGGCGACGGCGGGTGACGCTGTCGCCGGCACTTGCTTCATCTGTTGTCCGGTTGCGAGCGCACAAGCTCCAGCCCGCGCGGCGTGATGCGATAGGGCTTGCTGTCCCGCGAGGCGATCGCCCGCTTCTGCTTCAACTTTCGAAACAGGATCAAGTTGAAGTCGGTGTAGAGCCAGCCGTCGCGGCTGTAGCAGGCGAGCTCTTCGATATCGCCGCGATCGTCGCGGGCGATTTCAATGCGTCCGCCCTGGGCGAGCAGGTGCAGAACGCGCTGCTCGGCACGTGAAATATCCATCGTCTGAAGTCCGGAAGAAGCGCCACTTGGGCGCACCAAAGCGTTCCGGAAGCCTCAAGGCCTCCGGGGCGACATTTGGATCGGCCCGAAACCGGCACCATGCCGGGCGGGCCCTCACCGGGATTCAGACTGACGTGACATCCACGCTCCTGCTGCGATGGCCCGATCCTGCCGGCTGCCCCGCCGGGCGTCAACGGCAGGCAGCGGCCGCCCCGGTCGGTCATCTGTCGATTGTTGCGCCGAGGTCACGATCCCGTCGCTTTTGGCGAGCACCGAGAGGGCGCCGCCGGGGGACGGGAATGGCCCGCCACCTTTTCCCCCGCGACAATGGTCGAAACGACGCCCTGCAAATGGTGTCGGACGTGAGCTTGCGGTAAGCTTCGGAAGACCATTGTGATTCCGGAGCGGGCAGCATCGCCGGTCACACCGGCATCGACCTATGGAGAGACGGGAACCGAGCATGCGCCACACAACTTTGAAGCAGCTGCGATTCCTGTCGGCGGTCATCAAGACCGGCACCGTCACCGCCGCCTCCTCCGCCATGAACGTCACGCCGCCGGCCATCACTGCCCAGGTGAAAGCCCTGGAAGACCTCGTCGGCCTGCCGCTCCTGGAGCGCGTCGGCGACCGGTTCATTGCCACATCGGCCGGTCGGGAGATCGCCACCACGCTCGACCGTATCGAGGCGCTGCTCGCCGAATGCTCGGGCGCGCTGGCCGAGATGCGCGAGGCCGGAGCCGGCCGCGTCGCCGTCGGCGTTGTCTCCACCGCCCGCTATTTTGCGCCGACGGTGCTCGCCGCCTTCCGCAAGGAACGGCCCAAGGTGGATATCGACTTCATCGTCGGCAACCGCGACGAGACCATCCAGCGGCTTCGCAACTACGAGGTCGACCTTGCCGTCATGGGCCGACCGCCGGTGGAATTCGACGTCGAGGCCAAGACCATCGGCAAGCACCCGCAGGTGATGATCTGCGCGCCCGACCATCCGTTGGCTCATGAGCGCAACATTCCGATCGAAGCGTTGATGGGCGAGACCTTCCTGGTCCGCGAGGTCAACTCCGGCACCCGCAACTCCTTTGGTCAACTGATGACCCAACATGACGGCGGCCGTGACATCCGCGAGTTCGAGATGGGCTCCAACGAGACCATCAAACAGGCCGTCATGGCCGGCCTGGGCATCTCCTTCATCTCCTCGCACACCATCGCCGCCGAGGTCGAAGCCGGTCGCCTCGTTATCATGGATGTGGTCGGCCTGCCGCTGATGAAAACCTGGAACGTCGTCCGTCGTACCGACAAGCGTCTGCTGCCGTCGGCCGAGGCGATGTATCGCTTCTGGGTCGAGCACGGCGGCGAATACCTGCCGAAGATCACCGGTCACGCCGACTGAGCGGACATCGGTTTCGCGGAAAGCCGAAGCATGGAGAACCCGATGATTGCCGCTAAACGCCCCTTCCGGGTGGTCGAAAGCCTGTGCGCCACCGGCAAGGAGTCGGAGGCGAAGAAGGAAGACCGGCTGATCGTCACCGACGACTTCGCCGCCGTCATCGATGGCGCCACGTCCTCCGGTCCGATCGGCGGCCGGGCGGGCGGCATCGTCGCCGCCGAGGCGGTGGAGCAAACCATCAAGGATCTCCCGTCGGATGCCACCGTTCGCGACTTCGTCGACCGCGCCACGGCGAACATCGCCCAGGCGATCGGCCATTGGCCGGATGAAACGATCATGCGCCCCTCGGCGGTGGCCGCCGTCTGGTCGCGGGCACGCGGCGAGGTGTGGCGGGTTGGCGATTGCCACGTCCGCATCGACCGGCAGGAGTATTCCGGCGGCAAGGAGATCGACCGCATCGGCTACGAGTTCCGCTGCGCGGTCATTCGGGCGCGCCTCAGGCTCGGCATGACCAGCCTTGAGGCCGAGCGCCGGGTGCCGACGCTGGAACAGCCCTTTCGGCCACTGGTTCTCGCCCAGCACGCCTTCCTCAACCTCGACAGCGACGATCCCCTCGCTTATGGCGCGTTGGCTGGTACCTTCGTGCCCGACCGCTTTATCGAGGTGTTCGGAGCAACGGACGCCCGCGAGGTCGTGCTCGCCTCCGACGGCTTCCTGTCGCCGTCACCAAGCCTTGCCGAGGGGCTGGCCGAGATCGCCCGCGTCAGGGAAAACGATCCGCTGATGGTGGATCTGGTGATGGGGTCGCGCCCCTTCGTGCCGGGCCGCGACTATTTCGACGACACCACCTATCTCAGGATCGAGATCGATTGACGCGTCCGCTTATCCGAAAAGTTGCAGACTTTTCGGATAAGCGGACGCGCAGAAAACTAACCCACCGCTTCCGCCCAAAAAGTTGCAGACTTTTCGGATAAGCGGACGCGCAAACAACGCCACTCACTGCGCGGCGGCGCGCTCTTCGGTCATCCAGCGTGCTTCGTAGGCGGCCAGCATTGTCCAGGTTTCCTCGTGGTCGGTCAGCCGATGGGCGACGCCGCCCACCTTGCCACCAATGGCAATGCCGTAGCCGCCGAGGTCCTGCGCGGTGTCAAAACCGGGCGCGTCGGGCAAATCATCGCCCACGTGGACCGGCACGCGATTGAGAAACGGCCGGTGCTCCATCAGGAAGGCGATGCCCGAGCCCTTGTTGGCGCCTTGCGGCACCACGTCGATCGACACCCGACCGGGGATGACCGCCACATGGCCGCCGGAGTAGCGCTCCGCCAGCACAGCCGCCTTTTCGGCGAGAGGATCGCCCTCGTTGTAGACGATGGCCAGCGCGCCGATCTTCCACTGGATGTCCATGGTGGGATAGGTCTCGGACACCACCGTGGCGATTTTCTTGAGCGCTTTCCGCTCCTCCGGCGTCTGTACCGGCGTGAAACGGCGGCCATCGGCAAAGCGGCGATCGGCACCCTGCAGCGCCGCCACCGGCAGCTTCAGCGGCTTGAACATCGGATCGACCGTTTCAACCGAACGGCCGCTGACGATGGCCAGCGCGCCACCCAACAGGCCATAAAGCCGGTCGATCAGGGCGATGCGATCGGCGGCGATGCCGCGCTCGCGGTCGGCATAGGTGGGGCCGATCAATGTGCCATCGACATCAAGGAACAGCGCGAGGCGGTCGGGCGCGGGCAAAAGGGCGGCGAGGTCGTGCGGATCGATGAATGACATGGGCCTGCGTTGGTCGGCGGAAAGGAAGGTCGCTCAGACGAAAGTATCGTCCGCAACATTCCTAAGGTCTACAGCCAACGCCGCCCGCCGACAATGCCTTGACGGTTGAATCGATATGGAAGCCGCCCAAGACGCCCAAAAGCGTGCCTTTAGACTTCGAAGTCGTAAACGAGGATGCCGTCGAGCCCACCATCCGCCGCCGCCACGATCTTGTCGCCGACCTTCACGTGCTCGGGGTGGACGAGATAAGCGTCGCGCGCCGCCGCGTCGGTGAAGGTGACGACGAAGCCGTGCTGAAAGCCATGGCCGAGGCCTTCCGGCGAGGCGTTCGGGCCGGCCTTGAAGTCCACCATGCCGGGGATGAACGACTTCAGCGCCGCCACGGCGCCATAGAGCTTCAGGACGTCGGCCGACGAAGCGGCGGCCGGCATCTTCATGAACACGCAGTGCAGGATCATTCAAACTCCTCCCTCGCCGGACAACAGCCGGCCAGAACTCTTATTCTTCGACCGGCGGTGGCGTGCGGCCGCGCAGGGGATGCTCTTCGATACGGGCGAGCAGCGCCAGCGACAGAAGCTGCGCCACGGCGGCGGCGAAGAACAGCGCGCGGAAGGCGGCAATGGCGCCGTCTCTCGCCGCCGGATCCAGCGCGCCGACGCTGATATGATCGCCGATGCCGGCGCTGCCGACGATGGCACCCAGCACGGCGATGGCGACCACCGAGCCCAGCGAGCGCACGAATGTGTAGGCGCCGGTCGCCGTGCCGAGATCGCGCGGATCGGCGGCGTTCTGCACCATCACCGTGCCGACCGGGAATAGCGTGCCCTGACCGAAGGCGGTGAGGAAGGCCAATACCTCGATCACCCAGAAGGAGACACTGCCGACCAGCAGGCCGACCACCGCCAGCGACACCAGGGATATGAGGCTGCCGATCATCGGCAGGCGCTTGTAATGTCGGCCTTTGCGCAAGATCCGCGCCGAGATGCTCGACCCAGCCACCGAGCCGATCATCGGCCCAAGCAGCGCGAGACCGGCCGCCGAGGCGCCGAAACCCTCGATCAGTTGCAAATAGACGGGGTAGTAGACCGACAGACCGAACATGCCGGCCGTCGCCAGGAAGGCCGTGGCGGAGGTGAGCGCAATCACCTTGTTGCCGAAGATGCGCGGCGGCAGCAGCGGCTCGGCCGGCTGGAATTGGTACCAGGCGAACAGGATGAAGGTGGCGGCCGATATCACCAGCATGCTGAGAATCAGCGGCGAGCTCCAGGGATAGGAGTGGCCGCCCAGCGTCAGCGCCAGCAGGAACAGCAGCGTCGCCGCCATGATCATCAGCGCGCCGAGGATATCGAGCTTGTGGTCGCGACGAATATTCGGCAGCTTGGACAGTGGATTCAGAGACAGGCCAACGGCCATCGCGCCGAGCGGCAGGTTTAGCCAGAAGATGGCCGACCAGTGGACATACTCGGCGAGGACACCGCCGAGCACCGGCCCGGCGATACTCGCCGTCGCCCAGATCCCGGCGATATAGACCATGTATTTGCCGCGCTCGCGCGGCGGCGCCACATCACCGATGATGGTCTGGACAAGCGCCATCAGCCCGCCACCACCCAGGCCCTGCAAGGCACGGCCGGCAATCAGCACCGCCATCGATGGCGCCAGCGCCGAGATCAGCGATCCCGCAACGAAGATGCCGACGCCGGAGTAAAGCACCGGGCGCCGCCCCTTGAGATCGGCGAGCTTGCCGTAAAGCGGCGTCACCGCCGTCGCCGTCAGGAAATAGGCCGACACGATCCACGATACCCATTGGCCTCCGCCGAGCGAGGCGCCCATCACCGGCAGGGCCGGCGTGACGATGGTCTGGTCGAGGGCCGCCAGGAACATGCAGAGGAGCGCGGTGACGACAATCTTGGTCTTGTCGTCTTCGGTAAGGACATGCTGATCGGCCGGGGAAATCGTGGTCATGGTCTGGTCCGCAAGTTGCGCGGCGCACCCTATCCGCTGTCCAATCCGAAAGCCAGCCGGCTTCCCGGCCTCGAATTTCAAAACGCTCTGCCACGCCTTCCGTTCGCCACACGAGCCTCTATATTGGTTGGAATGAACCGGAGACCGCCGCGATGACAGCTGCCCTCCCCCACGCCGTCGATCTCAATGCCGATCTCGGCGAGGGCTTCGGCGCCTATCGCATGGGCGACGATGCCGCGCTGCTCGATGTGGTCACCTCGGCCAACGTCGCCTGCGGCTTTCACGCCGGCGATCCCGAAATCATGGTGGAAACCTTCCGGCTCGCCAAGGCCGGCGGCGTGATCGTCGGCGCCCACCCTGGCTTTCCCGATCTCTGGGGCTTCGGCCGCCGTGCCCTGCCCTATTCGGCCGGCGAGATCGAGCGGCTGATCGCCTATCAGATCGGCGCGGCGCTGGCCCTGTCGGCACTAGCCGGCCACCCGATCGCCTATGTGAAGCTGCACGGCGCGCTCGCCAACCTCGCCGTGGCTGATCCCGATATCGCCGCCGCCAGCGTCCGGGCGATCAAGGGCGTCGATGCCTCGCTCGCCTGTCTTGCCATCGCCCACGGACAACAGGAGCGGCTGGCCCGTGACGCCGGCTTGGCCACCTTTTCGGAGGTCTATGCCGATCGCGGCTATCAGGACGACGGCAGCCTGATGCCGCGCGCCCGGCCCGGCGCCTTCGTCCACGACCCGGCCGAGGCGGTGGAGCGGGCCTGCCGTATGGTACAAACCGGCGAAATCGTCTCGGTTTCAGGCAAAGTGCTGCCGACCTCGGTCGATTCCATCTGCGTCCATGGCGACAGTCCGACGGCCGTGGTAACGGCGCGTCTTTTGCGAGAACGCCTCGCCGTCGAGGGCATTGTGGCCGCCTCCTTCATGGACAAGGCCTGATGGACGACGCGCTTCTCGACCGCCTCGTCGCTCTCCTCAACGATTCCGGCCTCCGTGAGATCGAGTTCGAGGAAGGCGACATCCACATCCATCTCGTCAAGGATGGCGCCACCCGGCCGGCCGTTCCGGCTGCGCCGGCGCCCGCTCTGGCACCCGAGTTGATGGCAGCTCGAAATTACACCATCGCCGCCGGCCTCACCGGCACCTTCTATCGATCGTCGTCGCCGGAGGCGCTGCCCTTCGTCGAAGTCGGCGACCACGTCGAGGAGGGGCAGACCATCGGCCTTCTCGAAGCGATGAAGATGCTGAACCCCATCGAGGCCGACCGGGCCGGCCGGGTCATATCGATCGCCGCCGAGAACGGCGCTCTGGTGATCCGCGGCGCCACGCTGTTCCGCATCGTCCCGGATGAACCGTCATGACCTTCGAGGAAATCGAGGCCATCGTCCGCCGGCTGGATGGTCAAGGCATTGCCACCGCCGATATCCGCGCCGGCCGAGCGCACCTCAGGCTGCGCTTCGCCTCGGAAGAAGCCTCCGAGCCGAGCCCACTCGAACCGCCGCTCTCTCGCGTCGCTTCCCCGTCGCCCGGCCGCTTCCGTCCCGTGCACCCTCTCGAAGGCACGCCGCGCTTTGCCCCGGGCGAGGTCGTCAGGCAGGGCGAAACGATCGCCTTCGTCGAGGCCAATGGCCTGTTGCTGCCGGTCATTGCCGCTGCCGATCTGACGCTCGGCCAAGCCCTAGCCGATGACGGCGACGCCGTCGCCTGGGGCATGTCGCTCTACGAAACGCGATAGAGCGCCGCTGCCGAGCGCAGTCGGTCGAGCCAGTCGGCCGTCTCGCGGAGGGCCGCCAGTGCCTCGGCGCGGTCCACCACGGCAAAGCGCAATGCATCACCCGGCATCGCCTGCCCCAGGCGCCAGAGATCAGCCTCGATCACCGTAGCAATCTTCGGATAGCCGCCGCAGGTGTTGGCCTCGGCGAGCTGCACGATCGGCCGGCCGGAGGGCGGTACCTGCACCGTGCCCGGCACGATGCCATGCGACAACAGCTCGCGCCGCCGCTCGCGGACAAGCTCCGGCCCGTCGAGCCGGCAGCCCTGCCGATCGGCCTCGGCCGTGACACGCCACCCGACGGATAGGAAGCGCTGACGAGCTGCGTCGGAGAAATCGAGCCACTCGGCCGCCGGCAGCACGCGCAACGGCCGATCGGGATCGCTCCGTCCGGGCGGCGGCAAGGCGCCGATGCCGCCATCGGGCAGCCTACCCGTGGCTCGCCGTCCCAAAGGCAGACGATCGCCGCGCTTCAGTCCCCTCCCCTCGTGGCCACCATAACCGCTCTTGAGATCGGTCGCCCGCCCGCCGAGCAGCTGCGGCACGTCGACGCCGCCGCCGAAGGCGACATAGATGCGGGCGCCCGCCGTTGGTGGATCGATTGTCAGTTCGTCGCCAGGCCGAGCCTCCGCTGCCCCCCAAGGCATCAGGCGACGGCCGGCCAGCCTCGCCTCGGCGGTGGCGCCAGTCACCGCCACCGTCGCCACCACAACAAAGCGCAGCCGAAAGGGAAAAGTAGCCACCTCGACGGCCGCCGCGTTCGGCTCGTTGCCGAGAAGCGCGTTGGCGGCATCGAGGGCCGGCAGATCCATGGCGCCGGAGCGGGAGACGCCGCTCGACAGCAGGCCGCGACGGCCCCGATCCTGCACCGAATTGAGTGCGCCGGAGGAAAGGATCTCGATCACCGCTCCCCTCCCTTGCCGATGAAGCGCACGCTATCGCCCGGCCGCAGCGTCGCCGGCACGGCGCGATGGGGATCGAACAGTTGGAAATCGGTGTGGCCGAGGATGTGCCAGCCCGACGGCGCGGTGATCGGCATGATGCCAGCCTGCCCGCCGCCGACGATCACCGCCCCCTTCGGCACGCCCTGGCGCGGCACCGCCCGGCGCGGCGTGGCCAGCTTCGGATCGAGCCCCGAAAGATAGGGAAAGCCGGGCATGGCACCGATGGCCGCCACCCGATAGAGGGCTTGGGAATGCCGCTCGATCACCTCGTCGACGGAGAGACCGAGCCCGGCCGCGAAATCCTGGAGATCCGGTCCGCCATAGACCACGGCGATTTCGTGCGACCGACCGGGTTCACCAGCGGATGCCGCGCGGCGCCAGCCCTCGGCAAGGCGGCGCCCGATCTCGTCGGCGTCGACCGTCAGCGGATCGAAAGCGACCATCAGGTTGTTCATGCCGGGCACGACGTCGTCGATGCCGGGAGTACCGGCAAGGCTGTCAGCCAGCGCCAGCAGCCTCGCCTGCCGCGTCTCGTCGAAAACCCCGTCCTGGGCGACGTCGAAAAGCAGCGCACCGGTTCCGGCGTCGGATAAGGTAAATTCGTTGGCCACCCGGGTCCCCTAAACGCATCGGACCGAAAAGTGGAATCCGGTTTTCGGAAAATCCGATGCGACAGCAAAAGACCAGATCGCCACTCTGCGTCTGCCAGGACGCAGGGCGATCTGATTAACCGCGATTATCGGCAGCCAATGCCTGCGGCGCAAGGGAGCCACGCGGCAATGCAGTTGGTGGACGTGCGCCGAAAGTCTATACTCGTAGACCGATAGCCGGCCGCAAGACGCCGGCAAACACCAAGGACCGCCTGATGACCCCTGAGACCCAAGTCCGCCTCGCCGCCCTGCGCGAGCGGATGGTCGCCACCGAAACTGGCCTGGTCGCCGTTGCGCCGGGCTCGCACATGCAATGGCTGCTCGGCTTCACCCCTGCCTCCGACGAGCGCGCCTGCCTGCTGCTGGTTTCGCCGGGCGGCACTGCCTTCCTGATGCCGGCGCTCAATGCCGACGACGTGCGCCAGCACACCGATATCGATTTCTTCCGCTGGTCGGACGAGGTAGGGCCGCATGTCGCTCTGTGCCAGGCGCTCAGCGCCATTGGCGCCAACGCCACCGACCGGGTCGCCCTCGACGAGACCATGCGCGCCGACTTCGCGCTGCTCGTACTCGACGCCCTGCCCTCCGACGTGCTGCGCACCTTCACCGCCGACACGCTGGGCGGCCTGCGCATGCGCAAGAACGAGCGCGAATACGACCTCCTGAAGATGAACGCCGGCATCGCCGACCGGGCGATCGAGGCGGCCGTTGCCGCCCTGGTGCCGGGCATGACGGAAAACGAGCTTGCCGCCGTCATCCGCAATCACTTCCTGAAGGAAGGCGCGGCGCCGAGCTTCTGGATCGTCGGCAGCGGCCCCAACGGCGCCTTCCCGCACCACACCGCCTCCGACCGCCACATCGTTGAAGGCGACGCGGTGGTGATCGATATCGGCGGCATCAAGTCGGGCTTCCCGAGCGACATCACCCGCGTCGCTGTCGTCGGCCGGCCGCCGGAAGGCTATGCCGACGTCCACGCCGTCGTCGAACGGGCCGTTCAGGCGGCGCTGGCCATCGCCAAGCCCGGCGTGCTGGCCCGCGACGTCGACGCCGCCGCCCGCACGGTGATCAGTGACGCCGGCTACAGCAAGTTCTTCACCCATCGCACCGGCCACGGCATGGGCATCGACGGCCACGAGCCACCCTATATCACCGCCACCTCGGAAACCGTGCTGGAAGAAGGCATGGTGTTTTCCATCGAGCCGGGCATCTACCTGCCCGGCCGCTATGGCTGCCGGCTCGAGGAGATCGTCATTCTGAGGAAGGACGGACCGGAAATCCTGTCCGGCCTTCCCCGCGACATTCTCGTCGCCAAAGGTTGAGTTTCAGCGGCCCGCCACCTTCTCACTGAGCACACGATTGGGCGACACCTTGCCGGCTTCCTCGTCGGCGATGTTGCCCATGGTGGTCTCGGCGATGGCCAGCAGCGCCTCTTCGGTGAAGAAGGCCTGGTGGCCGGTGATCAGCACGTTGGGGAAGGTCAACAGGCGCTGGAATACGTCGTCCTGGATGATCTCGCTGGAAAGATCCTCGAAGAACAGGTCCGCTTCCTGTTCGTAGACGTCGAGAGCGACGCCGCCGAGCCGGCCGCTCTTCAGGCCGCTGATCACCGCCTCGGCGTCGATCAGCGCGCCGCGCGAAGTGTTGATCAGGATGAAGCCGTGCTTGGCGCGGGCGATGGCGGCCTCGTCAATCAGATAATGCGTCTCCGGCGTCAGCGGACAATGCAGGCTGATGATATCCGACCGCTCGATCAGCTCGTCACGGTCGACATAGGTGACGCCGATCGCCTTGAGATCGTCGACCTCGTAGCGATCGTGGGCAACCACCTCGCAGCCGAAGCCGAGGCGATAGGCGCGCGCCACCAGCGCACCAATGCGGCCGGTGCCGACGATACCGACGGTGCGACCGTAGAGGTCATGCCCCAGCAGACCTTCCAGCGCGAAGTTGTTTTCTCTGACCCGAGCCCAGGCGCGGTGTATGCGCCGGTCGAGGGCGAGCAGCAGACCCACCGAGAATTCGGCAACGGCGTGCGGCGAATAGGCCGGCACGCGCAGCACCGTCACACCCTTCTCCTCCGCCGTCTCCAGGGCGACGTTATTGAAGCCGGCCGCTCGGAGCGCCACGATGCGCGTGCCGCCGGAGGCGAGCGTCGCGATTACCTCGGCGTCGAGCGTGTCGTTGACGAAGGCGCAGACGGCTGGAAACCCTTCGGCGAGCCGCGCCGTTGCCAGATCCAGCTTCGGCTCGAAGAAGGTGAGCTCGTGGCCGTGCGTGGCGGCGGCGCGGCTCAGGAAGTTGCGGTCGTAGGGCTTGGTGCTGAAAACGGCAACGCGCATCGGGCTCTCCGGATCGGTGGTCTGAGCGAGACCCTATCAGGCGCCGGCAACAAGAAAAGAGGGGCGAATTGCGGCGGGCAGCGGCTCTGCGGCAAAAGCATGGCGCGGCGCATCCGCATCACTCCATGCTGGCGAGGTGCCCCGAACAATGCGAGACTTGCATCATGCGCTTTCTTGCCGGCTTTCGCTTCGTTCTCGTCGCAGCTGCCCTGATCGGTCTTCTGGGTGGACGGAGCATTGTTTTGCCCGTGCCTGCCGCGCACGCCGAGATGGCAATGGCGACGCTCGACAGCGGGCATGATTGCTGCGGCAAGACCTCGAACGCCCCGGCCGACAAGGCCGGCCTCGCCAGCAACTGCCTTGGCCCCGGCTGCGCCATGACCGCCCCTGCCTTGCTGCCGACCACGCCGGTCCTGGCGGTCTTCGTCGAACGCGCGGCCAAGTCGCCGGTCGTCGTGGCGGGCCTCGAAGGTCGTTCCCTGCCGCCGCCGCTCGAACCGCCGCGCACCTGAACGGCATTTCTCGAAGCAGTTTTCCTATTCGTCGCACCGCCGGCCGCATGAAGCGCCGCGGTCCCGTGACCATCCTCACAGGTAAAATCATGAAATCCTATTTCGTCGCCTTTCTTCTCCTTGCCTCTTCCACCTCGCTGGCCGGCGCTGCCGGACAGAAGGTCGATGTCGTGCTCAACGAAGGCTGCATGTGTTGCCATGGCTGGATCAGCCACATGCAGGCGGCCGGCTATGAAGTGAACGCAACCGAGCTCGATTACGACGCCATCACTGCCAGGAAGAAGCAGCTTGGCATTCCCGAGGATGCGGCCTCCTGCCACACCGCCCTGGTCGGCGGCTACGCCATCGAGGGGCACGTGCCGGCAGCGCTGGTCGACCGGCTGCTCACCGAAAAGCCCGATGCCGTCGGCCTTGCCGCCCCCGGCATGCCGCTCGGCTCGCCCGGCATGGGTGCCGATGCCGATGCCCAGCCCTACGACGTGCTGCTGATCGGCAAGGACGGCAGCACCAAGGTGTTCGCCACCGTTCAGCCCGATCGCGGCTGATCAATGCAGCACGGCCGGCGATCTCTCGCCGGCCGTCGCCTCTATTGCTTGGTCATCGTCTCGATACGCGCCGACATCTCGGTGATTTCCTTGGTCTGCGCCTCGATGATCATCTCGGCCATCTTCTTGCTCTGGTCGTCCTTGCCGTATTTCAGCTCGAGGCGCGCCATGTCGATCGCGCCCTGATGATGGACCAGCATGCCGCAATTGAAGGCGAGATCGGGGTCGGCGATCTTGGCCGCCGCCATCATTGGCTCATGCATGCGATTGACCGCGTCGAGGGCTTCCTGCTGGGCGCTGTCCGAGGCCGTCTCCTGAACCTGCTTGGTCGCATCCATGCCCGGCATCGTCTTGGGAGCGTTCGCTTTGGCGTCGGCGCTGGAACTGACCATCGTATGGTCGGCCGACATCATGGCCGCCCGGCAGGCCTGAGGCAGGATGGAAAGCGTGTCCACCTTCTCTTGGGCGAAAGCATCGGCAGCCGGTAGCGCAAAGGCCGCGGTGAGAATGACAAGGCGTAGCCGCATCGTAAGTCTCCTGTCGCTGGGTTCGCTGGCCGGCAGAGGCCACATGGGAGCGATCCGGCCCGGCGCAAATGGGGGCGGCACTGCAAGGGAGATAACGCGGGGAGCGCCGATCGGTTCAGAGTCCGATCGGTTGGAACGAAAGATAAAGGCGCCGCCGGCGCATCGGCAATTTCGCCAGGTGGCGAAAGAACTCATTCATTCCATCGGGTGGCAGACAAATAATAATCTTCAACCACGGATCCGTTTTATCCCTTATTAATGAGTAAGGAGCGACATGGTCCTACGTATTCGACCGGAGGTATCTATGTCGCTCAAGAATCTGTCGTTGCTAACAAAGGTTGTTTTAGTTGCCGGTTCTATTGGATTAGTTGCTATTGCAGGAGCCGGCTATTTTGGATGGCAAACCAGTACGGTGAGCGACAACTATCAGAATCTGATCCAGAACGACGCCCATGCGCCTTTCCTGATGGCGCGCGCCAATCGCAACCTTTCTGACGTGGTGGCCTCGCTGTTCAAGAACGCCGCCTCTACATCGGACAAGGACAATGCCGATGCCGCTGCTACTCGCGACAAGGCGGAAGCCGCGGCCCAGAGCTATCTTGCCGAGGCGGCTCAAAGCCTCCCAGCCCGGGCGACGGAAATCAAAGCTTTCGGCGAGCAGGTCAAAGGGGCGCTTGCTGGCTCCTGCAGCGAGGTCGTCAAGCTGTCGGGCAGCACCGACCCAAGCCAGAATGCCAAGGCCCTGCAGCTGTTGGTCAGCGATTGCCAGCCCGCCATCGCCAACATCCAGCAGGCCACGGTCGTCTTCAATGACGAGGTGCTTAAGCAGGTCGCCGCTCAGATCGAGGAAAACCGTCAGACGGTGACCCGGACCATCTGGTCCGCCATCGCCGGCATTCTGTTGGCGACCCTGGCGATCGGCGCGCTGTCGATCGTTGTCATGCGAAAGTCCGTCACGCAGCCGCTCGCCCATTTGCTCAAGCAGATGCGGGCGATGCAGGACGGCGACTACGACGTGTCCATTGAAGATCGCGATCGCAAGGAAGAGATCGGCCGAATCGCCAACAGCCTCGAGGAATTCCGCGTGAGCCTGAAGCTGGCCGAAGACGCCCGTCATGCCGCCGAAACGATCAAGGCGGCCGAGGCAGCTGAACTCAAGCGCCGCTCTGAGCTGACCGACCGCTTCGCCAGCCGCATCGAAGAGCTATCGGCCGCCTTCACCGGCTCTTCGACCGAGGTGGCCGACGCCGCCCGCAACCTGTCGGCCACGGCGGAAGAAACCGCCCGGCAGGCGCAGTCGGTGGCCGGTGCATCGGAAGAGGCCTCGACCAACGTCCAGACGGTCGCTGCCGGCACCGAAGAACTCACCGCGTCGGTGAGCGAAATCTCCCAGCAGGTGACCAACTCGTCAAAGATCGCCAAGGAAGCGGCGGCCGAAGCAGCCACCTCCAGCCAGAATGTCCAGTCGTTGTCAGTCTCGGCCCAGCAGATCGGCACCGTGGTCGAGCTGATCAGCAACATCGCCGCCCAGACCAATCTCCTGGCACTCAACGCAACCATCGAGGCGGCACGGGCGGGCGAAGCGGGCAAGGGCTTTGCCGTCGTCGCCGCCGAGGTCAAGCAGCTCGCCGACCAGACCGCCAAGGCGACCAATGAGATCGGTACCAAGATCAACGAGATCCAGGCCGCCACCGGCGTTGCGGTCGAGTCCATCTCGCGGATCGTCAAGACCATCGACACCATCCAGCACGCTTCCGAGGCGATTGCCGGGGCCGTCGAGCAGCAAGGCGCCGCTACGGGCGAAATTGCCCAGAATACCCAGCGGGCGGCACAGGGAACGGCAGCCGTCAGCCACAACATCTCCGGCGTCGGCACCGCCGCCGAGATGACCGGCGCCGCCGCGACCCAACTGATGGGCCTTTCGGAAGGCATGAGTGCCAATTCGGCCACGCTGCGCCGCGAGGTCGAAACCTTCGTCCGGAGCCTCAAGGCCGCCTGACCCTCGCCTCCTTCGCCGAATACGTCGCAGCCCCCACGCCAACCGCGTGGGGGCTTTGCTTATCGGTATTACCCACGGGAAAGCACAACCCACAGGTGGAGAGCCTAAAGACTGAGTGGAAAGCTTTCACCATCCCCATGATAAGTAGCGGAGGGAGACGACATCCGGCCGGCATCGGAGCTTTGCCAACCGGATCCGAGGACCTGTGAAGGCGGAATGCGGACATGCGGTATCATCACCGGCTTTCGGCCCTTGCCGACCCCGCCCGGTGAAACGAGCATGCATGCCGGAATGTGACGAATGGCACTCTTTTACTGGAACACGCATCTGGAAACGGGGAACGGTCAGATCGACGGCCAGCACAAGCGGCTGTTCGAACTGACGAACAATATCGCCGATGCGGTTTCCGGACGGGGAACCTTGCCGGACGCTCCCGGCTTGCTGGCGCAGCTGATGGACTACGCCGACACGCATTTCTGCGACGAAGAGCAGCTGATGTGCCAGTCGTCGCTGAATCTCTCGAAAAGACAGCGGCATGTCTGCGCCCACCGGTCGTTTCAAACGCGGGTGCAAGGCATCGCGGCCAAATCCAATCTCGCCCAGGCCGAGACGGTGAGTGAGATCCTCAACTTCCTCGTCAACTGGCTGGTCACCCACATCCTCAAGCTGGACCATCGCATGGTCCATGCCCTTCCGGAGCATGCCGAAGGCACCACCTCTCCCCTTTCCGTCCAGGAGATATTGATCGCCGCTTTGAACGAGTCCGAGCGCCGCTTTCGCCAGCTGGCCGAACAGGCGCCGACCATGCTGTGGTTTGCCGGCGCCTCGGGCACGCGCGAGTTCGTCAATCGCGAATGGATCGAGTTTATCGGCCTTTCCGAAACCGAATTGAAGGCCAAGGACTGGACGCTGTTTCTGCACCCCGCCGACCGGGAGCGCTACAGGGCATTCCTGGAGGAGCGGCTGCGCCGGCACGACGCCGGGCTCATCGAATACCGAATTCGCGCCCGAGACGGACAGATGAAATGGGTGGTGGAAAAGGTCATGCCCCGGCTCGATAGCGACCGATTTGTCGGCCTCGTCGGAGCGGACACAGACATCACCGCCATGAAGGAAACAACGGCGACGCTGGAACGGCTGGTCGCGCAAAGAACCGAACAGCTCGAACGCCTCGTCAACACCGATCCGCTGACGGAACTTCTCAACCGGAGAGCCTTCGATGAGCGGCTCGATTTGGAAATACAGAGGGCGCAGCGCTATAACCGCCCGCTATCCCTCCTGTTCATCGATATCGACCATTTCAAGCAGGTCAACGATCGGCACGGGCATGTCATTGGCGACGAAGTGCTGCGGATGATGGCGGCCGTTCTGAGAAACGGGCTGAGGGGCACCGACGCCGCCTGCCGTTATGGCGGCGAGGAATTTGCCGTCATCCTCGTCGAAACCGACCGGCTCGAAGCGCTGTCGATCGCCGAGCGCATCCGGACCGCCGCCGAAAACACCAGGCTCGAGCAGCTCGGCCAAAGCACCACGATCAGCATCGGTATCTCGTCTCTCACCCGCGAGGATCTCGCGGTGGATCTCGTCCAGAGAGCCGACGATTCCATGTACATTGCCAAGAAGAACGGGCGCAATCAAAGCCACATGCAATGAAGGGCGCCGGCGCGCCACCGGTGGACCGAAAGCGAGCTGATCGCAAGTCCGGCCTGCGAGGCGGGCGGAACAAATCCGGGGCAGAATTGTTGTAGGTCATTCCGGCCTCGGGGCCGGCAAATGCCATCAAATCTCCAAGCCCTGGAGGCCGCCATGCACGCCGAAGCGATGATCCGCTCTCACCCCGCCCTCAACGGTCATATCGACGCAGCCCTGCTGCGCTGTGTCGAGGAATGTCTCGACTGTGCTCAGACCTGTACGTCCTGCGCCGATGCCTGCCTCGGCGAGAGCAACGTCGGCGACCTGCGCCAGTGCATTCGCCTCAATCTCGATTGCGCCGATCTTTGCACGGTCACGGCGGCGCTCGCGTCGCGGCGGACCGGCTCGAACGACGCCGTCCTCCGGGCCGCCATTCTGGTTTGCCGCGATGCCTGTCAGGCTTGCGGCGCCGAATGCGGCCGGCATGCCTCGATGCACGAGCATTGCAGGGTCTGCGCCGACGCCTGCCGGCGCTGCGAAGCCGCCTGCGCCGCGGCGGCCGACGGCATCAGGCCGTCCCTGCAATAACACCGGTGGCCGGCGCGGCCCATTGCAGCCGCGCCGCCTTGCTTCGACCTCAGCCGGACGTCCGATAGCGCGCAGCGGGGCGTGCCTCGCCGAAGCCCGACCGCATGGCCTTTCGTGCCTCCTGATAGGTCTCCCATTGCCCGTGGTCGGGCAGCGGCGGGATGGTGATGAGTTCGCCGCGATCGAAGCCAACCAGCGCGGCATCCACCAGGTCGTCGACCTCCATCAAGCCGGGTATCGTGTTGATGTCCTTGCCGGCGCGCTGCCAGATCTCGGTCCGCGTCGCCGCCGGCAGCACCGCCTGCACGTAGACCCCCTTGGGGCCGAGCTCCAGGTCGAGCCCCTGCGACAGGAACGTCACGAAGGCCTTGGTGGCGCCATACACCGTCGAACCAAATTCCGGGGCCAGCCCGACCACCGAGGATATGTTGACGATCGCCCCCTTGCCCTCGCTCGCGAACCTCTTGGCCACGGCGGCGGCCAGCCGGGCGACGGCGGTCGCGTTCAAGGCGATGAGACGCCCGATGTCGTTGGTTGTTTGATCGACAAAGGTTCCGCCAAGGCTCGCCCCCGCATTGTTGATGAGGATGCCGATCCGCCGGTCGTCGGCAAGCCGCGTTTCCACGGCACGGAGATCGTCGAGATTGGTGAGGTCAGCCTGGAGGATATCGACGGCAACGCCGGCTTCGCCGCTGAGGCGAGTCGCCAACGATTCCAGCCGCGCCTTGTCGCGCGCGACTAGAACGAGATCGTGTCCGCGGTGGGCAAACCGGTCGGCATAGGTGGCGCCGATGCCGGACGAGGCTCCGGTAATCAGAACTGTGGGTTTGGTCATGACGGCTCTCTTGTCGGACAGTTATTCATGATGGTTATCATCAATGAGAGAAAATATGATGGTCATCATGAAAACAGTCAATGCGGAGCCGCGCTCGCCGACCGTCTCGTGAGTTCAAGAGATCGTGTTGATGAACGGCATGCCTCGGACCGCAAGGCCGCTTGCAGCCGATTGGCTCAGCCGTTCAGGTTGGCATCGAGCCAGGCCCGCGTTTCGTCCAGCAGCTCATTGGACAGAGCGGGATCGTCGACGGCGCGGGCAAGGATGACCGCTCCCACCATGGCGGCCCAGGTTCCAATCGCCTTGCGGCGCTTGTCGGCGTCATTCTTGCCGGAGAGCGCCCTATTCAGGCCATCGATCTGCTGGCGCAGGCCGGCGGTCATCGCTGATTGCGCCGCCGAGCCCTCGTGGCGCGTCTCCGCGGCCAACCCGGCGGTCGGGCAGCCCTTGCCGGGATTGTCGCGATGCTCGGGCGACAGGTAATCGTCCATGAAGGCGCGCGCATCGGACGTCTTGCCGAGGCTTGCCTCAAGAGCATGCGCGAGCGCCTGTGCCACCAGATCGTCCTTGGAGGCGAAATGGCCATAGAAGCCGCCATGGGTGAGTCCCGCCGCCTTCATCACCTCCGCCACAGTGACGGCCTCGAACCCCTTCTCACGGAACAGCCGGCTGGCCGCCTCCAGAATCCGGGCGCGGTGCTCCGCCATCTGCTCGCGACTGACCTTCATTTCCCAGTCTCCGACGGCCCAATACATGATCGCCGTCATTAATATAGGCAAACAAGCGCCAGACAGCAAACCAAGGTCACGGCCAAAGCGCGCTAACGCTCAACAACCGGCAAGTTTTTGATTGGCTTAGGAAAAGTGGTGGGCGCGACAGGGATCGAACCTGTGACCCGCTGATTAAGAGTCAGCTGCTCTACCAACTGAGCTACGCGCCCACTTTTCTCGCCGGACGTCGGTGTCGTCCGGAAGCGATGGCGGCTTATAACCATGCCGGAGATTGGGCGCAAGCCCTTTTCGATCGGTTAGGCGAAAAAAATGAATATGCTTTGATATCAATCTGCTAGCCGGCAATGGACACCGGCGGATGCCGATCTCGCGGCAGCCCATAAAAACAACGGCGGCTCGCTTGCGAACCGCCGTCTATATCCTGGGATCGGATTGTCTGGAGATCAGACGTAGAGCTCGCCGCGACCGACGATGATCGCCTCGCCGCCGATGCGGCCGCCGGCCAGCTTGCCCTTTTCGATGATGATCTCAAGCTCGATGAGGCTGGGCCGCCCCATCTCGAAACCCTGTTCGATGACCAGCTTCTGCTCGCCATCGGCCGGCCGGTCGAAGCGGCGCACCACAGCCGAGAAAGCGGCGGCGGCCGAACCAGTGGCCGGGTCTTCGCCGATGCCGAGATGCGGCGCGAACATGCGGGCGTGGAAGTCATGCCCCTTGGTCACCACCTCGCGGCTATAGACGAACAGGTCGAGTTCGGTGGAGCCGAAAGCGCCTGCCCAGTGCGACTTGTCGACACGGATACGGCGCATGGCGTCGAGACCGGCCAGTGGCAGGAACACGAACACCGGGCCACCGCCGTCGAAGACGCAGGGCACATGATTCTCAAAGCCGATGTCGCCCCGGTTGAGACCGAGTGCCGAGGCAGCAAGGCCGATGTCGCCGTGGAACGGGCGCTCTTCCGGCAGCTTGGGCAGATCGAAGACGGCGCGGCCGGAGCGCTGCGGCGAGATGGTGACGCCGCAGCGGACCACGCCCACCTGCTCCTCCAACACCACCATGGCATCGGTCTCGCGCTCGATGCCCTGCAGGCGTTCGTGGGCGAGCAACACCGCGGTGCCGACGGTGGGATGGCCTGCGAAGGGCAGCTCGCGTCCCGGCGTGAAGATGCGGATTCTGGCCGACGTGCCGGGGCGCGACGGCGCCTCCACGAACACGGTTTCGGACAGATTGAATTCCTTGGTGATCGCCAGCATGGTGGCCGTGTCGAGGCCGTCGCTATCCAGTACGACCGCCAGCGGATTGCCCGTCAGTCCCTTCGCGGTGAAAACATCAAGAATCGCATATCGACGAGCCACTTGGTCTCTCCTGGGCGTACGGTGCCGGCCACCATAGTTGCGGCGGTGGCGTTAGTCCACGTCGGTTATCACCCGAATTTCACCACGCCTCTTCCCAAATGCGACCAAAATTACCAGCTATGGCTAATGGAAAGGATGCATCGGTCCGTCGTTATTCCAAGACCGAGCATGGAGACGAGAAATGTCCAGGCTATCGAAGATTGCCGCACCAGTCGCCATTGCCGCCGTTCTCTCCTCGCTGGCTTTACCGGCGTTGGCGGATGGCTACTATCATCATGGGCATCGCTATGATGGTGGCGACCTCGCCGCCGTAGGCGCGATTGGCCTTCTCGGTGGCGCCTTGCTCGGCAGCACGCTGGCCTCGCAGCCGGCGCAAGGGCCGGCCTATTACGACCCGCCACCGCCGCCGGTCTACTACGCGCCGCCTCCGCCGCCGGTCGTCTATCGCCCGGCGCCCGTCTATCGCCCGGCACCCGTGGTCGTCTATCAGCAGCCCGCTGCGGTTTATGCGGCACCGATGCCGCAGGAGCACCAGGCTTGGTGTGCCGGCCGCTATCGTTCCTATAATTCTTACGACAATACGTGGGTCGATAACCGCGGAAACCTGCGCCCCTGTCAGTCGCCCTACTACGGCGGCTGATCGGAAAGCCACCACCCCAGGCAGATCGCAGTACCTTAAACCGCTCGCCATGACCTCCAGGCGGGCGGTTTCTTTATATCCAGCCGGAATCAGCCCGCGAGCAGGCGCTTCGCGAAAGCGCGGCTATAGGCGGTGACTTCGGGACGATCGAGTTCGGCCGCGCTGCGGAAGGCCACCACCTTCGCCAGCTCACGCTCCTCCTGCCGGTCGAGTTCGGCCATGATGACGGCGACGAGGTGGTCGGCGGGCAGCGGAAAGCGCAGCACCCGGCCGATCGATACCCGTGGCCCGTCGAAGGCGGCCAGCATCCCCTCCATCGTCGCCTCCCCGGCAATCAGGCCGGTCTCCTCCCTGAGCTCCCGCTCGATCGAAGCGATCACATCGACATTGCCGTCGGCGTCGACATCGGCCGGCTCCAGGCTGCCGCCGGGCGGATAGATCTTGCCGGCATTGGCCGTCGTTGCTCCCATCACACCCAGGATCAGCGCGCCGTCCGACGACAGCACCAGCGCCGAGCCGAACAGGTTGCGGATGCCGATCTCCGGAAAGCCCCAATCGCGCCAGGCGATGAAGCCGGCAAAATCGCCCTCCACTGCTTCGCCCGTCAGCACGCCGGCGTTGATGGCGATGCCGCCCGGCGCACCCGGCGCGATGGTGCCGAGCACCCGACCGTTCCAGAGGTGAGGATTGGCGTTGAGGCAGGCCGCCCAGTGGGCCTCGATCTTGGGGCGCAGGTCGTCGGCGATCGGCCACGCGCCTGGCCGAAGGCGAAGGCGAATATCGGTAATTTCGTGAAGCATGAGGCGTTCCGGAAAAGCCGGCCAATCAGGCGGATCGGCAAACTCTAGCCAGCCGATGCGACCAAAGGAAGACGCACCGCTCCGATCAGGTGGCCGAGTAACAAAAATCCCCGCCGGATACCGGCGGGGATCGATTGTCTTGCGAGGTCAGATATCAAGCGGCGCGGATGGTTCCGACGAAGGCCGACACCTTCTGCTCCAGCACCGCCGACTGCTGGGCGAGATGCGACATGCGGTCGAGAAGATCGCGCGAGGCCGCACCGCTCTTCTCGGCGGTGGTCCGGACGCCGATGATGGTCTGAGCCACCTCGGCGGCACCGACGGCCGCTTCGGAAATATTGCGGGAGATCTCGCCGGTGGCGGCGTTCTGCTGGGTGGCGGCACCGGAGATCGACGAGGTGATGTGCTCCAGTTCGGCGATGCGGCGGGTGATATCGGCGATCTTCTCCACCGACTGCTGCGTGGCGCTCTGGATAGTGCCCATCTGCGCCTCGATGTCCTGCGTCGCCTTGGCGGTCTGGCTGGCCAGCGCCTTCACTTCCGAGGCAACGACAGCAAAGCCACGGCCCGCCTCGCCGGCGCGCGCCGCCTCGATGGTGGCGTTGAGGGCGAGAAGGTTGGTCTGCTCGGCAATGGCCTGGATCATGGCGACGATGGTGCCGACCTTCGACGCACTGTCGGCCAGCGAGCGGACATCATGGTCGGTCAGGCGGGCCTGCTCGACGGCAGCGCCGATCAGCGTCGACGCTTCGCCGATCTGGCGGCCAATCTCGGCGATCGACGACGACAGCTCTTCCGACGCGCCGGCGACCGCCTGCACGTTGGCAGACGTCTGCTCGGAGGCCCCGGCCACGGCAACCGACCGGCCGGAGGTCTCTTCGGCGTCGGCAACCATCACTTCGGCGGCCTTCAGGGTCGACTGCGCGGTCTGAGACACGGTGGCCAGCATCGCGCCGACTTCTTTCTCGAACTCGCGGGCCAGCCGATCGAGCAGCGCCTTCTGCTCGGCGCGCCGCTGCGCTTCCGCGTCAGCCTGCGCCGCCTTGAGCCGCTCGGTCTCGACCAGCGTGTCGCGGAAGGTGCCGACGGTATTCCAGAGAAGGCCGATCTCGTCGCGCCCAGTCTTGGCGGGAACTGCAACGTCCATCTTGCCCCGGGTAAGGTCGGCGAGGGCTCCGTTGACCTTGTTGAGCGGGCCGGCAATCTTGGCCGTGCCGATCCAGGAGGCAATGCCGATGCCGGCTAGGATGCCGATGACGGCGAAGATGATCAGAGTGCGACGACCGGCAACATAGTAATCTTCGATTGCGGCGCGCACGGCATCGAGATCCTGCCGATCGGCGTCGACGAGCTTGTCGACATCGGCCTGCAACTGCTTGCGATTGTTGCGGTTGGCGTCGTTGTTACCCTGCTCGTTGGCGGCGGCCGGCGATACTTCGATACCAAGCCGGGCGGTTTCAGTGCGGAACGTCTTGAATTCCTGAGCTTTGGCGACAACGGCGTCGAACGCCGCCTTGCGGTCGTCGGGCACGCGCGACGACCATTCCCCGAGCAGGTCGTCAATCGATTTCAGGCCCTTGACGATCCCATCGGCGAACGGTTTGGCCTTCTCGACATCCTTGGCAGCATAAATGCCGCGCGAGTCCATCACCACGGCGGTGATCAGCCGGTTGAGATGCTCGCCGTCATAGGCACGCTGCGAGGCCAACTGAAAGGCATCGACATGTTCGTTATATCCCTGCATGAGGCGGATGCCGAGCAGCGCCACGCCAATGGCGATGACGCCGAGCAGGGCGACGATCGAATAGAGCTTTCCTTGGATTTTCATTTTCGAGCTTCCGCAAACGCCGTCAGTCTAGACACAGGGAATGGCTGACTAAGCCGGAGAATAGAAATATTTCCATTGCCGAGTGATTAACGAGTGGAATGTTTCCAATGAACTGTACCGTACAGATGGCGGAAACCGCCGCGCTGATGAATAAAGGTTGCATTTCCCTCGGCATAACTTGAGGCTCGGATAACAGTAAGCCGCTCGGCGAGGCGTCTATTCTACCGTCGGTTGAATAACATTTCCTGCACTCCAAAAAGAAAAGCCGGAAAGCCTCGAGGCTTCCCGGCTTCGTCATCTTGAGAATGACGCGCTTAGCTGTTCCGAACCTTACGCCTGCGTCTGGCGATCAGTTGCGGGCCTTGTCGACCAGCTTGTTCCTTGGCGATACCCCGCGTCCGGGCGGGCTACCGCCCGGCGCAAGGCATAAAGCGTGGATTGCCCCAGGCGATCAGTTGCGGGCCTTGTCGACCAGCTTGTTCTTGGCAATCCACGGCATCATGGCGCGCAGCTTCTCGCCGACGGCCTCGATCTGGTGGCTGTCGTTGTTGCGGCGGATGCCCTTGAAGCGGGCGGCGCCGGCCTTGTATTCCTGCATCCACTCCGAGGTGAACTTGCCCGACTGGATGTCCTTCAGCACGCGCTTCATCTCGGCCTTGGTCTCGGACGTGATGATGCGCGGGCCGGAGACATACTCGCCCCACTCGGCGGTGTTGGAGATCGAGTAGTTCATGTTGGCGATGCCGCCCTCGTAGATGAGGTCGACGATCAGCTTCACTTCGTGCAGGCACTCGAAATAGGCCATCTCAGGCGCATAGCCGGCCTCGACCAGCGTCTCGAAGCCATTGCGGATCAGCTCGACGAGGCCGCCGCAAAGAACGACCTGCTCGCCGAACAGGTCGGTCTCGCACTCTTCCCGGAAGGTGGTCTCGATGACGCCCGAACGGCCGCCGCCGATACCCGAGGCATAGGAAAGCGCCAGCTCAAGCGCGTTGCCGGAAGCGTTCTGCTCGACGGCGACGAGGCAGGGCACGCCGCCGCCCTTCTGGTATTCGCCGCGCACCGTGTGGCCGGGTCCCTTCGGGGCGATCATCACCACATCAAGGGTCGCCTTCGGCTCGATCAGGCCGAAGTGGACGTTGAGGCCATGGGCGAAGGCGATCGCCGCGCCGTCACGGATGTTCGGCGCAATCTCGTTGCGATAGATGTCGGCCTGCAGCTCGTCCGGCGTGGCGATCATCAGGAAGTCGGCCCACTTGGCGGCATCGGCCACCGACATGACCTTCAGGCCGTCGGCTTCGACCTTCTTGGCGGTCGCCGACCCCGGGCGCAGGGCAATGACGATGTCCTTGGCGCCGGAATCCTTGAGGTTCAGCGCATGGGCACGGCCCTGCGAGCCGTAACCGACGACGACCACCTTCTTGCCCTTGATCAGGTTGAGATCGGCATCACGATCATAATAGACGCGCATGTTGTTGTCCTTCCTCGCTATTGGCGTTCTTGAGACGGCCGATCCCCGCCGGCCGTCGGTTCACTCGTGAAATCGGATTACTCGATGTCCTGGGCGCCATGCCCATAGAGACGGAAAAACTGCGAGATCGCCAGCCGCGCCCGCTGCGACCGTTCCTCGGCCAGACCTGCAGGCGGTTCGCCGAGCAGCATCCGCACGTGGCCGTCATGAACGATCAGGCCATAAAGCGTCTCGTAGGCCTCGCGCGTATCGGAAAACTGCAGGTAGCCGTGCCGCCGGCCAAGCTCCAGAAGGGCGCGGGCACGCTGCTCGATCGGCAGCCGACCGTGCTCGCGCAGCAGGGCGCCGAGCCGAGCGCCGTCGCGGTCGGCCTGGCCGATGGCGAGACGATTGAGCGCCAGCGACACTTCCCCTGAGAGCACACCGAGCAGATCCTCGGCAAAGACGACGAGGCTGCGGGTGAAATCGTCGAGGGTCGGCATGCTCTCGCGCGGCCCCGGCGTCCGCACCTTGCTCGCCTGATAGGTGATCATCGCCGCCAACAGGCCGTCACGATCGCCGAACCACTTGTAGAGACTTTCCTTGGAGCAATTGGCCGCCCGCGCCAGGCCGGCCGTGGTCAGCGCCCGCTCGCCACCGGCGACCAACAGCTGCAGCGCGCATTCCAGCACGGCATTCTGGCGGGGCGTGAAGGGCTCCATGGCGGAAGGTTCGCTCTCTGTCAGCGGTGTCGAAAACTTATGTACCGTACGGTACGGTTCCGTGGTTTTAGTGCGAGTGCCCTTCCCTTGTCAAGCGCCTCTTTCTCATGACCACATTTCAGTGAAACCCCGTCTTTCTCCTTAGGCATGGGTGGAATCCCTGATGAAAATCGCCTAGAGCAGTTGCCGACCGGATGGTCGCACCCGGCCAACGAGGAAACGCTCCAAAGTCAATCGCTTGCGCATGGCGCTACCCGTCCACCACATCGGCGCGTCACCGACGATCGACAAGACATGAGGGAGTTCGCGCTTGTCCACCCGCATTGAATCCGACACCTTTGGCCCCATCGACGTCGACGCTTCGGTCTATTGGGGCGCGCAGACGCAGCGCTCCCTCGGCAATTTCAAGATCGGCTGGGAAAAGCAGCCCAAGGCCATCGTCAAGGCGCTGGGTGTGCTGAAGCGCGCCGCCGCCGAGGTCAACCGCGATCTCGGCAAACTCGATCCCAAGCTTTGCGACGCCATCGTCACGGCGGCGCAGGAGGTGATCGACGGCAAGCTCGACGCCCATTTCCCGCTGGCCGTCTGGCAGACCGGCTCCGGCACCCAGACCAACATGAATGCCAACGAGGTGATCTCTAGCCGGGCGATCGAGATCCTGGGCGGCACGCTCGGCTCCAAGAAGCCGGTGCATCCCAACGACCACGTCAACATGAGCCAATCGTCCAACGACACCTATCCGTCGGCCATGCACATCGCCGCCGCCTCGGAAGTGATCGAGAAGCTGCTGCCGGCGCTCCACCACCTGCACAAGGCGCTCGACGCCAAGGCCAGGAGCTGGGCCGACATCATCAAAATCGGCCGCACCCACACCCAGGATGCGACGCCGCTGACGCTGGGCCAGGAATTCTCCGGCTATGCCAAGCAGGTGGAGAACGGCATCAAGCGCATCCAGCAGACGCTGCCGATGCTGATGGAGATTGCCCAGGGCGGCACCGCCGTCGGCACCGGGCTCAACGCCCCCAAGGGCTTTGCCGAGAAGATCGCTGCCCGCGTCGCCGAACTCACCGGCCACCCCTTCACCTCGGCGCCCAACAAGTTCGAGGCGCTGGCCGCCCACGACGCCATGGTGATGAGCCACGGCGCCCTCAACACCGTGGCGGCGAGCCTCTTCAAAATCGCCAACGACATCCGCCTCCTGGGTTCCGGCCCGCGCTCCGGCCTCGGCGAGCTGTCGCTGCCGGAGAACGAGCCGGGCTCGTCGATCATGCCGGGCAAGGTCAACCCGACGCAGTGCGAGGCGCTGACCATGGTCTGCGTCCAGGTATTCGGCAACCATTCGGCACTGACCTTCGCCGGCAGCCAGGGCCACTTCGAGCTCAACGTCTACAACCCGGTGATGGCCTATAATTTCCTGCAATCGGTGACGCTTCTCGCCGACGCCGCCATCTCCTTCACCGACAACTGCGTCGTCGGCATCGAACCGCGCGAAGACAACATCAAGGCCGCCCTCGGCCGCTCCCTGATGCTGGTCACCGCCCTCGCCCCCAAGGTCGGCTACGACATCGCCGCCAAGATCGCCAAGACCGCCCACAAGAACGGCACCACGCTGCGCGAGGAAGCGGTCGGCGGCGGCTACGTCACCGATGCGGAGTTCGACGCCCTGGTCAGGCCGGAGCGGATGATCGGACCGGAGTGAGCCTCAGTACCTGTGCCACCCGTCGAAATCCGCCTTGCCGAGCTTCACGCCCTCCCAGCGGGCGATGGCGTAGGCGGTGGTGTGGTGGAAGAACATGTTGGGCAGCGCGTATTCGGCGACGAAGCGCGCTGCCGGCAAGGTGATGTCGGCAAGGCCGGCGCGGTCGGTGACGATCTCCCTCTCGCGACCGTCGAGATCGGCCGGTCCTAGAGCCGACAGCGCACCCACGACGGCGGCAATATCGGCTCTGAGATCAGCAAACGACGCAGCCTCCGGGAAATCGAAGTCCGGCAAGCGCGGAACCAGAGGTCCGAGAGCCCTCAATGGAAACCGCGCGGCGATCCGCACCTGCGCCTCGAAGGGCAGCATATCCGGAGCGAGGCGCGACTGAAGCAGCGCCTCCTGCGGCAGGTCGCGATCAGCGACATAGGCCGCCGCAATGAGGACAAGGCCGTCGAGCCGATTGAGATAGCGGCCGAACACCGGCACGGAAATGTCATGAAGACTAATCATTCTGCGCTCCTATGAAGCGCAGTATCGCCTGGGGTATCGACAGGTTTTGTCATCAGCCCCAAACGACAAGAGCTGGACAGCAAGCTGCCCGGCCCTTATTGACGATCGACACCGCTCACCCCACGCGGATGCGGGTGGCGAATTCCGACGACTTGGTCTTCAGTTGATCGACGGAGCCGAGCAACTCGCCCGACATGGCGTAGATGGTGGCGACCGCCGTGCCCGACGTCTGGGCCGTCTCGGCGACGCCGTTGATGCCGGCCGACACCTCCTGCGCACCCGATGCGGCGTAGGTGACGCTCTGCACGATGGCCTGTGTCGCCGCCATCTGCTCCTGCATCGACGCCGACATGGTGACGCTCACCGACTTGATCTCTCCGATGGTCGAGGAGATGCGGTTGATCGCCTTCACCGCCCGATCGGTCACATCCTGCACCGTCGAAATATGGCCGGAGATTTCGTCCGTGGCCTTGGCGGTCTGGCCGGCCAGCGCCTTCACCTCGCCGGCGACGACGGCAAAGCCCTTGCCCGCTTCGCCTGCTCGCGCTGCCTCGATGGTGGCATTGAGGGCCAGGAGGTTGGTCTGATCGGCAATGGAGGTGATCAAGCTCACCACCTCGCCGATACGATGCGTCGCCTCGGTGAGGTCACCGACGATGGTCGCTGTCTGCTTTGCCTGGGTGCCGGCCTCCTCGGCAATGGACCTGGCGCTTTCCACCTGACGGGAAATATCCTCGATCGAGGAGGAAATCTGACCGGCCGCCGCCGACACTTCCTGAACGTTCTGCGACATCACCTGCGACGAAGCGGAAACGCTGCAGGCGGTGGATGCCGTCCGCTCGGTGGCCGTCTGTAGCGACGACGCACCCTGGTTCATCTCGACAGCCGCCTTGCCGACCGCCTCGACAACGCCGCCCATGGTGCCTTCGAAATCGCTGGCGAGTTCCGCTAGCAGGGCGAGCCGGTCGCATTCGCGGGCCGCCTCGGCATCGCGCTGCTGCTCCCGCAGCCGCTCCGCCTCGACGCCATTGTCGCGGAACACGGCAAGCGCCCGCGCCATGGTGCCGATCTCGTCCTTACGCTCGGTGCCGTGCGGCGCCTCGGAGAACTCGCCCTTGGCGTAACGTGACATGGCCGCCGACAGCTGATGAATCGGCACCGCGATGCCGCGTTGCGAGATGGCAAGAGCCACCAGCAGGCCGGCCATCAGCCCGCCGGCCACCATCGCCACCATGACGGTGACGGTGGAATTGGCCTCGGCGTCGAGCGCGCTTCGGTTGGCAACCAACTGCGTCTCGACGGTCGACAGGAGCTTGTCGGTGGCCTGCAAAATGGCGTCGATGCGTGGCTCGACCTCGCCGGAGATCACCTCGCGACCATGGCCCGCATCCATCAGCTTGGCCGCCTCGACCACCTCCTTGGTCTTGGCGAACAGCTCGTCGAGCGGCTGGGCGATGGCGTCGAGATCGGCCGACAGATCGGCCCGGCGCGAGCGGATGCCATCGATCGCCGTCCGGAACTGCGGCTCGGCGTTCTTCACCTCGGCGGTCAGCTTGTCGAGCTGGTCGCTGTCGAAGGTGGTAATCAGCCGATAAAGCGTGGTGTTCAGACGGTAGGCGGCGCCCTCGATCTCCTTGGCAAGGAGGGTGGACTGGGCATCGCGATCGATGAACTGCGCCTGCTCGGCGTTGAGCTTCGTCATGCTTTCAGCCGCGTAGAAGACGGCAGCCAGCGAGAAGACGATAATGGAGACGAGCGAAATCGCTATCTTCAGCGAAATTCGCAGATTTTTGAGGGCCATGCATTCCTCCCGACATACGCCCGATACATCGGATTGTCTGCATAAGTACGGTTAAGAATCCCTGATCGGCTTAGCCGGCTGACCAAGAAATAGCCGTTTCGTCCTTAAGAATAGCATCATGGCGCATAGTCGACGGGCAGCGGCGCTCCGTCTTTCAGCGTTTCCATCGAAATGGAAGCGCTCACGTCAAACAGTTCAACCTTGCGGATGATCTTCTTGTAGATCACGTCGTAATGCTCGACACGCGGCAGGGCGAGCTTCAGGATGTAATCGACGTTGCCGGTCAGGCGATGGGCTTCCACCACTTCGGGTATGTCGGCGATGACGGCGGCGAAACGCTCCATCCAGTCAGCCGAGTGATGGGCGGTACGGATCAGGGCATAGACGGTGGTCGGCACGCCCATCCGGCCACGGTCAAGCACCACCGTGCGGCGGGCGATGTAGCCCTCGGTCTCCAGCCGCTGGATGCGTCGCGAGCAGGCAGACACCGACAGCGCCACCCGGTCGGCCAGATCGATGACCGAAAGGCCGGCGTCGCGTTGCAGCAGCTCCAGGAGCTTTCGGTCGCGTTCGTCGAGCATGCGCCCCCGATTCCCTTGCATCAGAAAGATGGCGCATCTATTTTGCACGATATGCCACAAGAGCGCCAGTTGTTTGCGTGAATGGATTATCGAGCGCCGCGGCTTGCAAACGCCTTGCGCGTGAACGACGCTATGATTAGCCATCGCGACAAGGGGACCTGTGATGCGCACCATTGGCCTTATCGGTGGCATGAGCTTTGAGAGCACCGCCATCTACTACAAGATGATCAACGAGGCGGCGCGGACGCGTCTTGGCGGCCTGCATTCGGCCGAACTGGTGATGCATTCGGTCGATTTCCAATCGATCGTCGATCTGCAGAAGGCTGGCCGGTGGAACGATGCCGCCGCCCGCCTCGGCAAAGCCGCGCAAGGGCTGGAGCGGGCCGGCGCCGACTGCGTCTTGATCTGCACCAACACCATGCATCTCGTGGCCGACGAAGTGGCCGCCGCCGTTCAGATCCCGCTCCTCAACATCATCGACGAGACGGCAAAGGTGCTGAGCGCCGCCGGCATCCGCCGGCCGCTGCTGCTTGCCACCCGCTACACCATGGAACAGGGCTTCTATGCCCGGCGCATGGCCGCCCATGGCCTGGCGATGACCACGCCCGGCGAGGCCGGCCGCACCGTCGTTCACGACGTGATTTTCAACGAGCTGTGCGCCGGCGTCGTCCGTGACGAATCCCGCGCCGCCTTCCTCAATCTGATCGCTCAGGCGAAGGACGAAGGCTGCGACGCCGTCATCCTCGGCTGCACCGAAATTTGCCTGCTGCTCGACCCCGACGCCCTGCCGCTGCCGGGCTTCGACAGCACCACGATCCATGCCGCTGCGGCAGTGGATTTCGCCTTGGCCGGCGAGATGAAGGTGGCTGCGGAGTAACAGGGCGCCCTATATCAGCGCCTTGTCCTATCCTGCCTGAGGTCCTCTGCCTTCGCAGAGGAAGACAGCTTATATGTTTGTTTCTGATATATAATTTTCTTGTCTTCCTCTGCGAAGGCAGAGGATCTCAGGCAGAAAGAGGTGCAACGGCAATATCAATTGCCTCATGCGCTCACGCGTCGGAGTCACCGAGCGCGCAGCGATAGCGGCGCACCGTTTCCGCCATGCCGTAAACAAGGCAATCGGCGATCACCGCGTGGCCGATCGACGCCTCCGCAATGTGCGGCGTCCGTTTGACCAGCGGCGGCAGGTTGTCGAGCGTCAGGTCGTGGCCGGCGTTGACGGCCATGCCGAGCTTGACCGCCGCATCGGCCGTGATCGCCACTTCCTCGAGCCGCGCCCGCTGCTCGGCGGGATCGAAGGTGTGGCCATAGGGGCCGGTATAGATCTCGATGCGCCGCGCGCCGGTCAGCGCGGCGGCGGCCGCCTGCGTCGGATCGGCGTCGATGAAGATCGAGGCGCGCATGCCCTCCCCCTGGATGCGCTTCACCACATCCGACAGGAACGCCTGGTGGGTGACGCAATCCCAGCCGTGGTCGGAGGTGTTCTGGCCCGGCATGTCGGGCACCAGCGTCACCTGGTCGGGGCGTGCCGCCTCGCAGAGTTTCAGGAACTCCTCGGTCGGATAGCCCTCGATATTGTATTCGCGGCCCGGCCAGTCGGTTCTCAACATCTCCTGCAACGCGAAGACATCAGTGCGGCGGATGTGCCGTTCGTCCGGCCGTGGATGCACGGTGATGCCGGCAGCCCCTGCCTCCAAGGCAATACGCGACAGGCCGACCACCGAGGGCCAGGGCAAGTCGCGCCGATTGCGCAGTTGGGCGATGGCGTTGACGTTGACGGAGAGCTTGGTGTGGGTCATCGAAGCCGACCTGAAGGTTGGGACGGGCCGGACGATAGTCCGGCGACCCTCGCCGCACAAGCGGCCTTCAGGCGGCCATAAACAACGGCAGACGAAGCCGCCTGCCAGGCTCAAGGCCGATCAACAGCTCCGGCTCGCCTTCGGCGATCTCCAGTGCCTTGATCAGACCGGCGCGGTGGAAGCTGTCGAGCGCGCCGCCCGCGACGGGGAGCCTCGGCAGCGTCAGCCGTTCGATGGTCAGCTGGGTCAACCCGGCCGCCGTCTGCCGACGCCCGGCCCGTCCGTCGGTCCAGTCTGCTGGTGGCGCATGGACCGGCGAGGAGAAAGCCAAGGGCATCGCCGGATCGTCGCCTTCCTCAGACATGGCAATCGACACGCCGGGTGGAAAGTCGGGGTTGCGATAGGTCCAGCTCTTGCCTGGCAGATCGCCCCGGCAGGCGATGCCGAAGGGCGAGGCGCCGGTCTGCCGCCACGCCGCCCGCTGGGCAAAACCGGCGCGGCCGAGCGGCGAAGCTTTCAGTTCACTCTCGTCGACGACGAAAAGCAGTTCGAGATATGCGTTGTCGAAGGCATAGCAAAGGTTGGCCGTTCCTTGCCCCACGTGCCGGCGCGTAAACGATGGTTCGAGGCCGAGCGCGGCAAGCCGATCGAAGGCAACGCCGCCCGGCTGCGCATCCGCCGGATCAACGAAAACAAACAGATGATCGAGTTCAAGATCGGCCATGACGCCTCACACCAGAACCTTGCCGACTGTAGCGATGGCCGTTTCGATTTCCTCGTCGGAAACGCCGGTGTCGAGCAGCATCTCGTTATGCGCCTTGCCCGAGGGGATCATCGGCAAGCAGTTGGCGAGGCTGATCACCTGGCAGTCGAACAGCACCGGACGATCGATGCGGATCATCTCCTCGATGGCATCGTCGAGCTCGGAAGGCTTGGAGCAGCGGATCCCCACCGCGCCATAGGCCTCGGCCAGATGCACGAAATCCGGTTGCGAGTCGGTGGTGGAGTGGCTGAGCCGGTTGCCGTGAAAGAGCGTCTGCCACTGGCGGACCATGCCCAGATGCTGGTTGTTGAGGATGAACACCTTGACCGGCGCATCGTGCTGCACCGCCGTCGACAATTCCTGGATGCTCATCTGGATCGACGCGTCGCCGGCGATGTCGATCACCAGCGAACCCGGGTGGGCGAGCTGGGTACCGATGGCCGCCGGCAGTCCATAGCCCATGGTGCCGAGACCGCCCGACGTCATGAAGCGGTTCGGCTCGTCGAAATGATAATACTGCGCCGCCCACATCTGGTGCTGGCCCACCTCGGTGGTGATGTAGGTGTCACGGCCCTTTGTCAGCTCGAACAACCGCTCAATGGCATATTGCGGCATGATCGCCTCGGCCGAATGCCGATAGGTCAGGCACTTCTTGGCCCGCCAGCCGTCGATCAGCTTCCACCAGGCGGCATGCGCCACCTTATCCTGCACCGGCTTGCGGGCATTCCAGGCGGCGATCATGTCTTCCAGCACCGAGCCGACATCGCCGACGATCGGCAGGTCGACCACCACGTTCTTGTTGATCGACGACGGATCGATGTCGATGTGGATCTTCTTGGACTTGGGCGAGAAGGCATCGATGCGGCCGGTGATACGGTCGTCGAAGCGCGCGCCGATGCAAACCATCACGTCGCAATCGTGCATGGCGAGGTTGGCTTCGTAGGTGCCGTGCATGCCGAGCATGCCGAGCCAGTTCTTGCCGGAAGCCGGATAGGCGCCGAGGCCCATCAGCGTCGAGGTCACCGGGAAGCCGGTCATCTTGACGAGATCGCGCAAGAGCGCCACCGCCTTGGGACCGGAGTTGATGACACCGCCGCCGGTATAGAGGATCGGCTTCTTGGCGGCGGCCATCAGCTCGACGGCCTCGCGAATGGCGGCATCCGGGGCCTTCACCGCCGGATGATACTGCGTCAGCGACTTGTCCTTGCAGTTCTCGTAGGTACCGGTCTGAAACTGGATGTTCTTCGGAATGTCGACCAGAACCGGGCCGGGACGGCCGGTGGTGGCGATGCGGAACGCCTCGTGCAGGATGGCCGGCAGATCCTCGATGCGGCGGACCAGCCAGTTGTGCTTGGTGCAGGGCCGCGTGATACCGACCGTGTCGGCCTCCTGGAAGGCGTCGGTGCCGATCAGCGTCGTCGGCACCTGGCCGGTGATGCAGACCATCGGAATCGAGTCGAGCAGCGCATCGGTCAGCGCCGTCACCATGTTGGTGGCGCCGGGGCCGGAAGTGGCCAGCGCCACGCCGACCTTGCCGGTCGAGCGGGCATAGCCTTCGGCGGCATGTCCCGCGCCCTGCTCATGACGGACGAGGATGTGGCGAACCTCTTCCTGCTGGAACAGTTCGTCGAAGATCGGCAGCACAGCGCCACCGGGGTAACCGAAAATGGTGTCGACGCCCTGATCGATCAGCGCCTGGATGACCATTTCCGCGCCTGTCATCTGCCGTGTCATCGCCTGTTACCTCAAGCTCT
>NZ_AUHB01000011.1 GCF_000422965.1 Pleomorphomonas oryzae DSM 16300 | reverse complement strand
TTTGCCACCTCAAAACACCGCCAAAACCGCCTGTCATCGACCCAAGCCAGATGGTTCTCCCAGGGCTCGCAATTTAAACCGGACAGCAGTGGCCTGCGCGAAGGATGACAGGTGAATTATATTTGCAAACAAACATCTAGCCGTTTGCAGCAGCTATTGACGCCGCACATCAGCGCCACATATCGGCAACCATCCACGCCGCGCAGGAGCAACTATCAAGCTGTCATCCTTCGCGTAGGCGAAGGACCTCGGGCAGAACGGAATGCCCGGCCACTATCGGTCTCCCCTCCCCATCCTCTCAATCCAGCCCCACCTTGCCCGGCGCCCAATAGGCCTTGGCGGCTATCCTTCCGCTGGCAACGCCGAGCCGCTTGAGGCTCTGCCTCAGCCGCTGGATGGTGGTGGCCTTGCCCGTCAGCACGAAGCGAGCCCCTGCCGCTGCCTGGGCGGCAAGGCTCTCTTCCAGGGCGGCAAGCTGCGCGTCGTCCGCCCGTCGCTCGTGGAATGTGGCGGCGGCGGCGATGCCGAGTCTGGCCGCCGCCATGCCGCTTCCGACCCTATCCCCCACCTCGAAATGGCAGGCCACCCGCCGCGACGCGTCCGCATGCATCGCCGCGTGCGCCAGCCCGATCGAGGTTTCGTCGCCATAGAGAGCGACCGGCCCGTCGATGCGCCTGAGGTCCAGCGAGGAGCGCGGGCCGAAAATGTCGCACTCATCGCCCGGCCGGACGCCGGCCACCCAGGCGCTGCCCGGGCCCATGCCGTGCACATAGCCGAGGATGCGGGTGCTGCCGGCGTCCGTGTCCCAGTCGATCGGCGTGTAGGTGCGCGTCACGAAGGCCGAACCCATGGCCATCTGGATCTTCTGCCCCGGCAGCCAATCGACGCCCCTGAGTTCAGGTCCCTCCAGCGTGATCAGCCGGTAGCCGTCGCCAATCGCCTCGTTCGCCGCCACACGGGCGCGCTTCATCATCAGGCGGATCAGCGTGCGGCTGATCCGGCCGGGTTCCTTCAGGGGTGCGTTCATTAGCCTACTCGAACTGCAAAAATGTTGCGGCGGCCGGTATCGATCGGCAGCGGCAGCGACAGGTAGCCGTTGGCGGGGTTGTTGATGTAGGCGAGGAAGTCCGGGCAGATGGCCTTTTCCGCCAGCACCGGTGCGCCGGGCTTCAGCCAGGGTTCGATCAGCTTCAGCACCGGCAGGTAGAGCGAGAAGGCGCCGTCGAGCAGCAACAGGTCCACCTCGCCGCCCACGTCCTTCAGCGTCTCCAGCGCGTCGCCCTCGCGGATCTCCACCAGATCGCCCAACCCGGCCGCGCCGAGGTGGAACTGCGAGCGCAGCACCTTGGATGTCTCGATCTCGCTGCCGATCAACAGCCCGCCGCCGTTGTCGCGCAGCGCGGCGGCGAGATAGATGGTCGACACCGCCATCGACGAGCCGAACTCGACGATCCGCTTGGCCCCCACCGAGCGCGCCATCATGTAGAGAAAGCGGCCGTAGACCGGCGACACCGACAGGAAATTGGCCTGATAGCGCTGATAGAGGCCGCGATAATCCGCCTCCTCGGCGGCCAGGACGTCGGCGATCGCCCGGTCGGCGGAGCCGTCGGCGATCGCCCGGCTCTTGCGTTCCATCAGCTCGCGGTCCGACGCTTCGGCCACCAGATGCAGCCGCCTGAGCGCCTCGGACGTGGGGAATGTGATCAGTGCGTTCATGGCCGTCCTCGTACCGTCGTGGAGGCCTTACAGCCTCTTGCGAATAGATAGCGACAAGCCGCCATGGCGTCATTACGAAGCCCTGACAGTTTATTATTCGATCTTGCCAAACGGGCGCCGACAGGCCAGCATGGCGCATGCCCATCCTCACCAACGGCTCCCCGCAGGAAGACTGGATCGACCCGGACGACGTGCCCCGGCCGGTGCTCATCTATGGCTTCGTGGCCGACAAGTTTGTCGGTGTCGAGCTTCCCTCGCATGTCCACGTCAAGAGCCAGCTCATCCTGGTACAGCGCGGCGTGCTGCGCTGCGAAGTGGCGGGCGGGTTGTGGATCGTGCCGCCGCAGAGCGCCATCTGGATTCCCGGCGGCGCGTTGCATTCGGTGTGGATGAGCGGCGCGCTCGAAGGCTACAACGCCTTCATCGATCCCTCCGTCAGCCATTGCCTGCCACAGCGCTGCTGCGCCGTGTCGGTGTCGCCCCTCCTGCGCGAGCTGATGCGGCGCGGGGCGCGGCTGCCGTCGCTCTACGAGGAAGGCGGGGCGAATTCGCGCCTGCTCGCCGTGCTGCTCGACGAGGTGGCAGCCTCGAAGATCGAGGATCTTCACCTGATCATGCCCGCCGATCCCAAGCTGCGCCAGCTGGCCGAGGCGATGATGGCCGCCCCCGCCGACCGCTCGACGCTGGAGGTCTGGGCCAAGCGCGCCTGCCTCAGCGAGCGCACGCTGGCCCGCCGCATCGTCGAGGAGACCGGCATGAGCTTCGGCCGCTGGCGCCAGCAGCTCGCCGTCATGCTCGCCATCCAATGGCTGGCCGCCGGCGCCTCCCTGCAAACGGTCGCCGCCGACCTCGGCTACGAAAGCGTCCCAAGCTTCGTGACGATGTTCCGCAAGACGCTGGGGACCTCGCCGGGACGGTATATGGCCGAGCGCTATGGCGAGGGGTGAGAGGCGAGCGGAAGCTCCAATTTGAAGCCGCAATTCATCGCTGAAATCGCCTCGACGCCTAGGGATGCGAGCCGTCAACTTCTCGGAACACCGGTTTCCAATCGCAACCTTTCCCGTTCGCATCATTGACGGCCTTTTGCAGAGTACTGGACATGCAGATCATTGAAACCGAGCGCTTGATCCTCAGGCCCTTCCGGGAGGGCGATGCAGCGGACCTCTTTGCCTACCTGCGCGCGCCCACGGCCCGCTGCTTCCTCTCGCTCAAGCTCGCGGACCTGGCTGAGGCGGAGACCGAGGTCAGGAAACGCGCCCTCGACGAGAGCTGCGTGGCGATATGCCTGAAACAGACCGGTCAGGTCATCGGCGATCTGTTCGGCGGCGGCAGCGAAGAAGAGGAAGACGAGACGGCCTCGGTCGGCTGGAACCTCAATCCGCAATTCGGTGGTCAGGGATATGCGTTCGAAGCCGCAAGGGCCCTGTTCGACCATCTTTTCCGGGCAAAGGGCTTTCGCCGAATTTATGCCTATGTCGAAGACCACAACAAGGCCTCGCAGCGCCTCTGCGAAAAGCTTGGCATGCGCCGGGAAGGCGTGTTCGTCGAGTTCGTATCGTTCATCAATGACGATGCGGGCAATCCGATCTACGAAGACACCATGCAATACGCCATCCTGCGCCGCGAGTGGATGTCTGGTGCACCAGCGATTGGTCAACCGCAGGCATGACCGGCGTCACAGGGGCTGAGCTGGGTTGCCGGCCCCGACGTCAAGGCCGGCAAGCTGATCCGCCTTCAGCCGGAGGGCGAGCCCTGGAACAAGGCGCCGGCCGGCATTCCCCTGTTGCGCGCCCTGCCGCAGCCGAGCGCCAAGGTCCGCGCCTTCACCGACGCGCTCAAGGCGTCGATCGGCAGCCCGCCGCTGTGGGAGCCGCAACCCTGCGCCTCAGCGCGCAGCCGGCGCAAACCCCGGCACCTGATCCATGATGCGCTGCATCTCCCGATCGTCGGAAATGCCCTGGAAATCGTGGCGCGGCGTATAGGGCGCCTCCAGGCGTCGCACCTCCTCGTCGCTGAGCGTGATCGACAGCGAGGTGACGGCGTCGTCGATCTGGCCCTTGCTGCTGGCGCCGACGAGGGGTGCCGTCACCACCGGGTTGCGCCGCAGCCAGGCGAGCGCGATCTGCGCCCGCGACACGCCGCGCGCCTCGGCGATCGCCCCCACCGCATCGATGATCGCCCGGTCGCTGTCGGCCGTCAGCTTGGTGTAGAGCATGTCGGCGAACGGGTCGCTGCCCGAGCGCGCCGTTGCCTTGGCCGCGTCCCAGCCACGCGCGAGCCGGCCGCGCGCCAACGGGCTCCAGACGATGGTGCCGACGCCCTCGTCCTTGCAGAGCGGCAGCATCTCGCGCTCTTCCTCGCGGGCCAGCAGGTTGTAGTGGTCCTGCATGGAGACGAAGCGCGCCCATCCCCTAGCCTTCTGCAAGTGCAGCGCCTTGGCAAATTCCCAGGCATGCATCGACGACGCGCCGAGGTAGCGCACCTTGCCGGCCTTCACCAGATCATTGAGCGCCTCCAGCGTCTCTTCCACCGGCGTCAGGGGATCGTTGCGGTGGATCTGGTAGAGGTCGACGTAATCGGTGCCGAGCCGGCGGAGGCTGTGATCGATCTCGGTCATGATCGCCTTGCGCGACAAGCCCTTGCCGTTGGGGCCGGGGCGCATCGGATGGCGCAGCTTGGTGGCGATCACCACGTCGTCGCGATTGGCGAAATCCTTGAGCGCCCGCCCCAGGATCTCCTCGCTGGAGCCTTGCGAATACATGTTGGCCGTATCGAAGAAATTGATGCCCTGCTCGATGGCGTGCCGGATCAGCGGCCGGCTCTCTTCCTCCGGCAGCGACCACACGGGATGGCCGCGCTTGGGGTCGCCGTAGGTCATCGCGCCGATGGCGATCGGCGAAACGTCTAGGCCGGTGCTGCCGAGCTTGATGGTGTCCATGATGCCTCCAACAGTGCTAGACTACGAGACCGGAGAGTTCTCCGCTTCGTTGTCAACGGATTAACGGAGAGTTCTCCGTTTAACAAGAGGCATGCGGTAAAATATGTGATACCAAGATGCATTGAAAATGACTCTTGGCATTCCGTTTGCCGATTTCTCATGCACTTGACGCACATGAGAAATCGGCAATGCTCTCAATGAGCGGATGCGTCAGCATCTTCGCGAATTGGTATGAGAGGTGGCGGCGTGAAAGAGCAATCCCAGTCGGCCCAGCGCGCCGATGCGGCGAAAAACCGTCAGCACATCCTGGAGATCGCCCATGACGCTTTCGCCGTGTCGGGGCAGACGTCGCTGAACGAGATTGCCAAGCGCGCCGGTGTCGGCGCCGGCACGCTCTATCGGCATTTCCCCAGCCGCGAAGCGCTCATTCTCGCCGTCTACGCCCACGACATCGAACGCCTGGTGGCGTCGGTGCCGAGGCTGCTTTCAGAGCACGCGCCGCATCAAGCCTTCCGCGTCTGGTTCGCCACGCTCGCCGACTACGTCCGCGTCAAGCACGGCCTCGGCGAAGCGCTGCACAGCCCGGCCGCGCAGGAGGCGATCCGCGACACCTATGCCCCGGTCATCGCCGCGCTCGACCAACTGATCGCCGCCTGCGCCGCCGAGGGCAGCATGCGCCCCGGCCTCCTCTCCGCCGACATCCTGATGCTCATGAGCTTCCTCTGGCGCCTCCCCGCCGACGCCGACGGGCGCGCCCTGGCCGAACGGCTGATGGATGTCGTGATGGACGGGTTGGCGCCCAAAGGGTGACGGAGCGGGTGGGCGAATGCACGTTTCTTGTCCGGGGTGGCGGAAGGGACGACGGCTCACCGTCGTGCCGGCCATCCAATGGCAGACCGTCGGCACCTCGTCCAAAAAGCCGCCGATGACTCGGGTAAAAAAGCGGCCCGAGCTTCGTGACGATGTTCAGGAAGACGCTGGGGACGTCGCCTGGAAGGTATATGGCGGAGAGGGGCGAGGGTGAGGAAAACGCTGCGATTAAAAGCTACATTCCATCGCCGAAACGGCACCGGTAGAGCGTCCGCGCCGCAAAGGTCGGGCCAATAACGATCAACTTCCACAACAATGTAAAACCTGCGCAAGCGCTGATGTTGATACCTTGCGGTTTTGCGAGGACTGCGGTCAGTTCGCGAGTAGAAAACCCTAAGTTGAACTTCCAAACTCACACTCAAGGATTAATGTCACCAAGTTCGAAACCGAAGCGAAAAAGCGTGTGGCATACATCGCCTCGCGCAGGAGAACTCACGTGGCCAAGTCAAAAAGAAACAAGGCCAAAAATATAAAGCCCGACGACCACTTTGCCGCCGGGCCTATTGAATTTGCGCGTTTTGGCCGTCTCGTAATAGGTCGCTCGCGGGCAACCCGAGAAGAGTATGACGCAATTCAAGCACGACTGGCAGCCCAGTATCCCATCATAGTCAGCGATATCGATGATCTTGTCGCTTCCATTGCAGCGCAGATCGCCCGTCTCCCCCCCGATCGCCTGCTTCAACGCGGCTGGTGGGAATATTCTACAATGATGGTCGGCATAGGTGGCAAAGATGCGAGTGACTCCGAAAAACTCTTAGCAGCCCGGATGGTCGATTATGTGCAGAGCATGATCGTGTCAGTGAAGCCGGAGCAGTATGCCGCGGATGTAGGTGAAGAAGATTGGACTGCGCTGAAAGCGGATATCGAAGGCTTGTTCCGTCGTCTTACGCTCGACTATCAGATGTGCATGACGGCTCACCGAAAAGCTCAAGACGCACAACTCGATATGCAGCTAGAGGAGTTTCGGTTTCGCGCCGAAACACTCTGGCTGAATATTCGGGGCAAACGTTATCAGCTTCATGAGCGGCAGGCGTTACTCGACGTACTCGCGCCGCATTCTGAGATTCTATTGAAGCTGTTCGGGCTGGACGCAGATGACCTCGCGGCTGAGTTCGATAAGATTCTAACTCGACTAACGCATGGCCTTATAGACATCGCGGAAGAAATAAAGGAGTTACACGCGAAATCGATAGTTCGGCTTGACGAACTTGCTGCTAAGCGCCAAGTCGCAGATTTTGAAGAACTAATGAATGAATTATTTGAAGACCACGATCTTGCTGCTCAGCGTGACCGCTTTGCAGGCGCGATGATCGGCTTTGATCTGTTCGATGTTGGCAAAAACACAAACCTGCCTAAGGTCTTGCTCGACGCGCTGAGTTATTCTCCCGGCGAAGACACCGAGTTCTTCGCCCCCGGCGAATTTGCGGGATGGCCCCTGCGCATTTGGCCGATAATGCGGCGCCCTTTTGTTAGGCTCAATGGATCAACCCATTGCTTTGACTTCTTCAGCCTGTTCGACAACATATACCGCGTACTGCGACGTATCGTTGTTGAGCTTGACCCCACCTACAAGGAAGCTTGGAATATTGGTCAAAAGGCAATCTCTGAAGAATTGCCGTTTACCTACCTAAAACGGTTGATGCCCGGAGCACGAGCGTACCGCCCAGTTTATTACAGATGGAAAGTTGGCAGCGGTCCGGCTCAATGGCATGAGGCCGATGGCATCTTAATCTATGAAGACCACTTATTCATAATCGAGGTGAAGGGCGGCGCCTTCACGTACACGTCGCCTGCGAACGACCTCAATGCACATCTTGAGTCACTTCGTGCGCTCCTCCAAGCGCCTGCCCGGCAAGGAAGCCGGTTTGTCGATTTCTTGGAAAGCGCGCCAGAAGTCTCGATTGCGGACGCGGAACACAATGAAATTGCGAAACTGCGACGTTCGGATTTCCGGCATGTGACCGTATGCACAATCACACTTGATGCGTTCACAGCGCTGGCGGCTCGCGCGCAACATCTTGCACCGCTCGGGATCAATGTCGGTCAACGCCCGTTGTGGCCGCTTTCGATTGACGACCTTCGTGTCTATGCTGATTTGTTCGACAATCCGCTAATCTTTTTGCATTTCGTCGAAATGCGCGTAAGAGCCGGACATTCTGAAAAGGTCGACCTCAATGACGAGATGGATCACTTCGGTATGTACATTACAGAGAACAACTATACGCAGTATGCGGAAGAGCTTTCCAAGAATGCTGAAAAGATGCAGTTCGACGGCTATACGACTGTGGTCGACGAATACTTTAGTGGCGTGCTCGTCGGCGACGCGCCACCGAAACCTCGGCAAAAGATGCCATACCGGGTTGCAGAAATTCTCGATCTGTTGGCTACCTCGGACGAGCTACACAGAGCTGAGTTATCAAGTTTCATCCTGGACGGCGCCGGCGATTGGCGAGACAACTTTGCTTCGTCTATCGAGAACGCACTGAAGGAAAATAAGGAGCTAAAGCGCGCGCGCCCGCTCTCATGGTATGGTGAAATGGAGACGACATTATTTGTTTGGTCTCTCGACGCACCACGCAACATAGAGGGCGCACTCGAACATACGCGCGTTGTCATGCTCGCGGACGACAAGACAGAGCGCCGCCTCATTGAGCTTGAATACGACAAAAACGCCAAGCTATTCGGTGCTCATCTGCGCAATGTAACTCTTTTCGGACTCTCCACGGCAGAGATCGAGCGTCTGCGCGCGCAGGGCGGAGCGCTGCAGCGTAAACGGATTGCAGGCGCGCAGGCCAAGAAAAAGATCGGCAGAAACGATAAGTGCCCCTGCGGGAGCGGCAAGAAGTGGAAGAAATGCCACGGCCGAGAGGCGTAACTGCCGCCATATTCGCTACTTCCTGATTTAATGGCCCACCAGCCCGCCTGGCAAGGATGCAGAGCGCGCACTTCCATAAACGTTCGTGACGTCTCCCTTGCCGCGTCCGCCACGCCGAAGATGCTGCTGCCCACTTTGCGGGCCGGGTTGGGCCATCGCTCGCGGAGGGCGGCGGAACAGCGCCTTCTCCGGCTCCACTCAGCTCTCGCCTGCTTGCGGGCCTGGACGGCCTCGCTCTCGCGCATCAGGCGGTCGAGGGCGATCATGTCGTCGGTGGGAATGCTGTCGCACACCGTCACCGCCGCCTCGCGGATGGCTTCAAGCGGCCGCTGGCCCTCGGGCGTTTCGCGGAGGGCGGCGACCAGCATGCCGCCCACATTGGCCTGCTGCGACAGCAGGATGTCGTCCTTGGACTTGAAATAGGAGAAGAACGTGCGCGGCGATCCAGAGTCTGCGCCACGGAGAGTAGCTCTTGTCCGCTCCCGGGTCTTTTCCAGAGGTCAGCGCCCCTCCGCCAAACGAGCGGTGACGCGCATGTGTTCGGCGAGCGCATCGATGAATACGCGCACCTTGGCCGAGAGGCTGCGGCGGCTGGGATAGAGCGCATGGACATCGATCGAGGCGGCGGTCACCTCCGGCAATAGACGAACGAGATGCCCGCTCGCGACGGCCGGGCGGACGAGATAATCGGGGAGGTGACCGATCCCCGCTCCGCCCTCCACCACGATCTTTTGTGTGCTTGCGTCCGGTATGACCACCCGCGGCTCCACGTCGATCACGCCGGCGTCGGCAAAGCGCCAGTTGATGCGATCCTGGCGATCGACCAGGCTGTGAGCCGCCAGGTCCGCCACGGTCCTCGGCGTCCCGTGCGCCGCCAGGTACGCCGGGCTGGCACAGAGCCACAAGTCCACCGAAGGCAGCCGGCGAGCGATCAGCGCGGAGTCCGCCATCGGGCCGATCCGGATTGCCAGGTCGGTGTCCGTCGCTGCCAGGTCGATGGGGCGATCGTCGGCGTCCAGCGCCACCTGCACCTCATTGTAGCGCGCCAAGAAGTCAGGCAGCATCGGGGCGATCACGCCAATGCCGAAGGCATGCGTCGCGTTCACGCGCAGGCGTCCGCGCGGCGTGCCCGCCAGTCCCTCCAGGGCCGTTTCCGCCTCGGCGATGTCATCCAGAATGCGCAGGGCGTGGGTGTGAAGCAGCACCCCGGCGTCGGTCAGCCGAACATGCCGTGTGGATCGCTCGACCAAGGCGGCTCCGGCGATGGCCTCCATGCGCGCCAACGCCCGGCTGACCGATGATTTGGGAAGGCCGAGCGCCCGTGCGGTCGCCGATATGCCCTTGAGCTCGGCAATTCGGGCGAACACTCGAACATCATCCAGGTTCATTGTCTCGTTCCCCAGGTGGAACGCTGTGTGCCACTCTCCACGTCTAATCCTTCTTTCCGGAACAAGCTACATCGGGGCGGTGAAAGGATCCGCCATGCCGCCAGCCTCCGACCCCACGCCCAAACCCGGTGAACTGGATCGCCGCGCCTTCCTTGCGCTCGCCGCCGCCCTCGCGATGCCCGCCGCCGCCCCAGCCTTTGGAGAAACGACCATGCCCGGAACGATCAAGCCCTTCCATCTGGCGATCCCAGACAGCGTGCTCGTGGATTTGCGCGTGCGTTTGTCGAAAACCCGATGGCCGGATCGCGAAACGGTCGCCGATACCAGCCAAGGGCCGCAGTTGGCGAAAGTACAAGCGCTCTGCGAACATTGGCGCACCCGCTACGATTGGCGGGCCTGCGAGGCTCTGCTGAACAGCCTTGGCCAGCACACGGCGACGATTGACGGCCAGGAGCTCTATTTCCTCCACGTCCGCTCTCCCGAGCCCGACGCCCTGCCGCTCCTGATGATGCACGGCTGGCCGGGCTCGGTGCTCGAGTTCCGCAAGGTGATCGGTCCGTTGACCGATCCGGCCGCGCACGGCGGCGACGCCCGCCGCACCTTCCACATCGTGGCGCCCGCGATGCCCGGCTTCGGGTTCTCGGGCAAGCCGGCCTCGACCGGTTGCGGCCTGCCCCAGATCGCCGATCTCTACATCAAGCTGATGGCGCAGCTCGGCTACACCCGCTGGGGCATGCAAGGCGGCGACCTGGGCGCCGGCGTCGCCGACGCCATTGCGCGCAAGACGCCCGCGGGCCTGGTGGGGACCCACCTCAATTTCGCGATGGTCATGCCGACGCCTGAGGAAATGGCGGAAGCCTCACCTGAGGAAAAGGCGATGCTCGGCGACGCCAGGCACTTCTGGGACGATCTTTCCGGTTATGCCAAGCAACAATCCACGCGTCCGCAGACGATCGGCTATTCGCTGGCGGACTCGCCGTCCGGGCTGGCGGCCTGGATCTACGCCATGTTCCAGGACACCGGCGGCACGCGCGGCGACGCCGAGGGGTCCTTCTCTCTCGACGAGATGCTTGACGACATCATGCTGTATTGGCTTCCCAACACGAGCGCGTCCGCCGCCCGGCTCTACTGGGAGCTCGCCAAGGCTGGCGGGCCGGCAGGCGGACAGCCTGAAGGTCCGATCGCCGTGCCAACCGGCTTCACGATGCTGAAGGGCGAGCACGTCCGCATCTCCAGGCGATGGGCCGAAAAGCGCTATTCCCAAGTGATCTATTTCAACGGCGAGAATGACGGCGGCCACTTCGCAGCGCTTGAGCGGCCCGAGGTGCTCGTGGACGACATCCGCGCCACCTTTGCCCGCCTGGGCTAGAGCAGGTCCAGCAAAAGTGGGAACCGGTTTTGCGTCCGGAACTGCGTCTGACATCAAGCGCCTGATTGCGAACGTTGGAATTCGGCAGCCGCGGGAAGGCGAATGACCGATCAGGACTTGAGCAGGTTGAGGTCCGCCAGACTGGTCGCCGTGGCGATGATCGCCTCTTCGGGGGGCCGAGGGTTCCAGCCGAGCAGGCGCTGCGCCTTGGCGGCGGTCGCATTCTTTTGCTTTCCAAGCTCGGGCAACAGGCTCCTCACTTCGGGATCGAAGAGTGCGACCGCTCGCAGCAACCAATTGGGCAACTGGCGCGTCGACACGGCGCGCGCCGAACCACCCAAGCGGTCCTTCAAGGTCTGGGCCATCTGGGCGACGTTCATGAAATGGCCGGCGGTCGCGAGAAATCTCTCTCCGGCTGCGGCAGGATTCGTCATCGCCCGGAGATGGAGATCGGCGGCGTCGCGAGCGTCCACGATACCGAACCACAAGTCGGGGCAACCAGGCGTGCTGCCCTCCAACATTCGCTTTATCAGGTGGGTCGACGTGGACAGGTCTGCCCCGAGCACCGGACCAAGGATGCCGGTGGGATTGATGACCGCAAGTTCGAGCGCGCCTCCTTCCTCCTTCATGAAGCTCCACGCGGCACGCTCGGCCAGCGTCTTCGATTTCTGATAGGGTTGGATCGTCGGATCGCCGGGATCGGTCCAATCCGTCTCCGTGAAGGTTCCCGCGCGGCCCTTCCCATATCCGATCGCCGCGAACGACGAGGTGAGCACCACTCGCCTCACCTTGGCGTCCCTCGCCGCGCGCAAGACCCGGAGCGCGCCGTCCCGCGCGGGCCTGATCAACTCGTTCTCGTCCTTGGGGACCCTGCCCGGAAAGGGAGATGCAACATGCAGGACGTAATCGCAGCCTGCGGTCGCCTGCTTCCATCCCGCGTCGATGGTGAGATCTGCGGCGAACAGGGCGACCTGATCGGCGCGATCTCCCGCCCCACCTTGTCGTAGTATGGCCTGTCGCAGCATGGCCTTCAAATCGTGTTCTCGCCGCAGATCGCGGACCGTAGCGCGCACCTCATGGCCGGCCGCAAGCAGCTGGATGATGCAATATGCGCCCAGGAACCCCGTCCCGCCCGTTACCAAAACCCTCGCCATGTCGGCTCCTTGCTGGAGAGAAGACACAGGCGTACACCTTCAACCTAGGTTTAAGGTCAAGGACTTTCCATGCGTATAGGTGAAGTCGCGCGGCGATCGGGTCTCTCCACCTCGCGTATCCGCTTTTACGAGCGGCACGGGCTGATCCCTCGCGCCCTAAGAGGCGAGAATGGCTATCGACGCTATGGCGTGGACGTGCTGGAGACACTCAACTTCATTCACCAGGCGCAGGATCTTGGCTTCACCCTCGACGAGATCAGGGCAGCCCTCAGTCAGAGGAGCGGCGGGCCGCCGACAGGGAAGGAAGTGCTCTCGGCACTCCGCGAGAAGCTCACGGCGCTCGATCGGCATATCGACGAGGTGGCGCGCCGCAGGCAGCGCATCATCGCGCTTATCGAAAAGTATGAAAACCGTCCCTAGAGCAATTTCAGCAAAAGTGGGAACCGGTTTTGCGTCCGAAATTGCGTCTTAACAAAGCGCTCTAGCTTCGGCGCGCCGCCCAAGGCCGATGTGTGTGCCATCCTCACGTCGGCCTCGTGAACGGCCATCACACCTCGGCCTCCAGCGCCGCGAAGGCCTCCTTCAACAGCTCGGCGAGCGAGCGCTTGCCGCCTTGCTGGTTGAAGGCTTCGGTGGCAAGGCGCATGGCGCCGATCGCCAGCATGGCGACCAGCCTCAGGCCGGTTTCGCGGGCCGGGTCGGGCCATCGCTCGCGGAGCGCGGCGAACAGCGCCTTCTCCTGCTCCACATAGCTCGCCTGCTTGCGGGCCTGAACGGCCTCGCTCTCGCGCATCAGCCGATCGATGGCGATCATCTCGTCGGTGGAAATGCTGTCGCACATCTTCACCGCCGCGTCGCGGATGGCTTCGAGCGGCCGCTGGCCCTCGGGCGTCTCGCGGAAGGCGGCGACCAGCATGCCGCCCACATTGGCCTGCAGCGACAGCAGAATGTCGTCCTTGGACTTGAAATAATAGAAGAACGTTCGCCGCGAGATGCCCGCCGCCGCCGCGATATCGTCCAGCGTCGTCGCCGCATAGCCCTTCTCGATGAACAGGCGAACGCCGCGATCGGTGATGCGCTGAAAGGTCTCCCGCCGCTTGCGCTCCCTGAGGCCCTCGTGCGCGGCATCCGGCCCGCCCTTGCTATTCATCCCGCCCGCCCTTGAAATTTACACTCAGTGCGAATATTATTTTACACCGAGTGCGGTATTTTGAGAAGGCAGCGTCATGGCAAAGTGGACGGCATCCGACATTCCCGCGCAGTCCGGCCGCTCGGCCGTGGTCACCGGCACCGGCGGGCTGGGCTTTGAGACGGCGCTCGCCCTGGCGCGGGCCGGTTGCGAGGTGATCATCGCCGGCCGCAACCCGGAGAAGGGCGCGGCGGCCGTGGCCGAGATCGCCGGCAAGGTACCCGCCGCCAAGATCCGCTTCGAGCCGCTCGATCTCGCCAGCCTTGTCTCCGTCGCCGATTTCGCGGCGCGGCTCCACAGCCAGCGGGGCCACCTCGATCTGCTCGTCAACAATGCCGGGGTGATGACGCCGCCCAAGCGGCTGGAAACCGCCGACGGCTTCGAACTGCAGCTCGGCACCAACTACTTCGGCCACTTCGCGCTGACCGGCCATTTGATGCCGCTGTTGCGCGCCGGCCGGGATGCACGGGTGGTGACGCTGTCAAGCATCGCCGCTCAAAGCGCTACCCTCGATTTCGACGATCTCGGCGCGACCAACAGCTACAAGCCCATGGCAGTCTACGGCCAGTCCAAGCTCGCCTGCCTGATGTTTGCGCTGGAGTTGCAACGCCGCAGCGAAGCCGCCGGCTGGGGCGTCACCAGCATCGCCGCCCACCCCGGCATCTCCCGCACCGACCTCCTGCACAACGCGCCCGGCCGCCGCAGCGTCGTCGGGCTGACACGGTCCCTGCTGTGGTTCCTGTTCCAGCCCGCCGCCCAGGGCGCGCTGCCGACGCTCTATGCCGCCACCTCGCCGGATGCCAAGGGCGGCGCCTACTACGGCCCCGACAAGCTCGGCGAAACCCGTGGCTACCCCACCGACGCGAAGATCCCGCCGCAAGCGCTGGATGCCACGGCCGCCGCCCGCCTCTGGGAGCTCTCCGAGCGCTATACCGGCGTGGGCTTCTGACGAAGGCGACGCATCAATCGAGATCGGCGTCGATGCGGACCATCAGCCCGCCCGTACCGGAAGACGCTGGGCACGTCGCCGGGGCGGTACATGGCGGAGAGGTAGGGCGAGGGGTGAGGCGCGGCGGCTATGGCCAACCGCGCTTCATCGCTGAAACCGCCTCCGCACCCAGAGCATCGAAAGCCCTCTCCTGTCAGGCCACAGAGAGCCCGTTGAGCGTCACGGAACTCCGCTCGGCAAGGTCGCCCACGGTGGCCCGATAGGCCTGGAAATGCGGCGTGGCGCGATGCGCGGCCACCGCGGCGTCATCGACATAGAGCTCATCGAGCGCGAAGCGGGTGTCGTCGGCCTGATCGACCCAGAGGTCGTAGCGCAGGTTGCCCGGCTCGGCCCGGCTGGCGATCACCATGGTGTCGAGAAGGGCTCTGAGCTCGGCGGCCTTGCCCGGGCGTGCCGAGAGGATCGCCATGATCTTGATCGGTGCAGTCATCATCTGTCTCCCCAGAGGCGAAGCGCCACAGCGCCCCGCCGGTCATGCTCGCTCCGGATGGCCTCGGATCGGTGCTCGGAGGTAGTCATACCCGCCTGCGACGCTGGCGGTCTACGCCACCACCGATTGCGCCCGAAAAAAAGCGATGATATTCAGGCCCCGTGCTTGAGGAGAAAGGAGGGGTCACATGCATGCGTTTCATATCCGGTCACACCGGACACGTGGTCCCGTCTCTGCCCTGCAAATGCGTTTGCAGGGCTGACCAGAGGCCTTCTCACTCGATCATTTCCTGGTCTGCCCTTTGTGAGCCCTAGCGCCGAGCCTTTCGCTCGCGCTGGCCCTATCTGCCGCATCACACATCGCACCGGCCGCGCGCCCGCGACGCCCTGATGCAGGCTTCAAGACCAGAGATCCGACATGAGCCTTCTCAACCTGCGCAATCTCGGCGTGACCTTCACCAGCACGCTGTTTTCCGACCTGAACCTCACCGTCAACGCCGGCGACCGCATCGGCATCGTCGCCGCCAACGGCCGCGGCAAATCCACCCTGATGAAGTGCATCATCGGGGCCTTGGACCCCACAGTGGGCGAGATCACCCGCGCCCGTGGCCTGACCATCGGCATGGTGGAGCAGGATGTGCGGCCGGCGCTGATGGCAGCAAACTTCCGCGATGCGGTGCTCGACGCACTCCCGGCCGACCACGTCGACAGCGAAAGCTGGCGCGCCGACGTCGTCCTCGACGGGCTGGAGGTGCCGGAGCCGTTGCGCGAACAGCCGCTCAAGGCGTTGAGCGGCGGCTGGCAGCGGCTGGCCTTGATCGCCCGCGCCTGGGTGAGCGAGCCGGACGTGCTGCTGCTCGACGAGCCCACCAACCATCTCGACCTCGCCAAGATCGCGCTCCTGGAGAGCTGGCTGAACGCCCTGCCGCGCGACATGCCGGTGCTGCTGGCGAGCCATGATCGCGCCTTCCTCGACGCCGTGTGCAATCGCACGCTGTTTCTGCGGCCGCAGAATTCGCAAGCTTTCGCCTTGCCCTACAGCCGTGCCCGGCTGGCGCTCGACGAGGTGGATGCCGCCGATATCAGGCGCTACGACCGCGACATGAAAACCGCGGAACAATTGCGCCGGCAGGCGGCCAAGCTGAAGAACATCGGCATCAATTCCGGCAGCGACCTGTTGGTGGTCAAGACCAAGCAACTGAAGGAGCGGGCCGACAAGCTGGAGGATGCAGCAAAGCCCGCCCATCTCGAGCGGTCGGCCGGCACCATCCGGCTCGCCAATCGCGGCACCCACGCCAAGGTGCTGGTGACGCTGGACGACGCGGCGGTGACCACCCCGGACGGCACGCTGTTGTTCCGAACGGGCAAGAAGTTCATCTGCCAGGGCGACCGGATCGTACTGCTCGGCCGCAACGGCACGGGCAAGACCCGGCTTGTCATGATGCTGCGCCGGGCGATCTCCGATCCGTCTGTTACGGTGGACGACATCAAGGCCACGCCCTCGCTGGTGCTGGGCTATGGCGATCAGGCGCTCGCCGATCTCGACGACCGGCAGAGCCCGCACGACACCATCGCCCACCGCTTCGATGTCGGCGACCAGCGGGCCCGCAGCCTGCTGGCCGGCGCCGGCATGACCATCGAGATGCAGGGTCGGCCGGTGGCCGAGCTGTCCGGCGGGCAGAAGGCGCGGCTCGGGCTGCTGGTGCTCAGGCTCAAGGAGCCCAACTTCTACCTGCTGGACGAGCCGACGAACCATCTCGACATCGACGGACAGGAAGCACTTGAAGGCGAACTCTTGGCCCACGCAGCCAGCTGCCTGCTGGTGTCGCACGACCGCAGCTTCGTGCGCGCCACCGGCAATCGCTTCTGGCTGATCGACGGCCGCAAACTGATCGAGACGGACAGCCCCGAGCCGTTTTTCGAGGCTGCCAGAGGCTGACGAACAGGAGGGCGCTCGTCGCCCTCCCCCCCCCCCCCGGGAGCCTCACCTCCCACCATCAAACAGCCGCCTTTCCAGCCGACCAAACTCCCCCGTTCCCAACACCGAGGCCGCCCTTATGCGATCCCTGAGCTTCCTTGCCAGCCTTGCGCTTGTCGCGCTCTGCGCCCCCGCCTCGGCCGCCGAGAGTTTCCTCTACACCGGCTCCGGCGATCTCGAACTCAACCGCAGGATTCTCGAGCGGCCGGATATTGGCGGCGTGCAGATCGTCTATAACTGGCGGCAGCTCGAACCGGAGAAGGATCGCTATGACTTTTCCGCCATCGAGACGGATCTCGCCGTCGCCGACGGACTGAAGAAGAAGCTCTTCATTCAGGTGCAGGATCGCTTTTTCGAGCCCACCGCCAAGCGTGTGCCGGATTACCTGATGGCCGACCCCGCCTATGGCGGCGGTCTGGCGCCGCAGATCGACAACCCCGGTGAAAACAAGCCGGTCGGTTCCGGCTGGGTGGCCATGCAGTGGAACCCCGCGGTACGCGATCGCTATCAGAAGCTGTTGGCCGCGCTGGCGAAAAGCTTCGACGGCCGCATCTATGGCGTCAATCTGCCGGAAACCTCCATCGACGTCTCCAGCGCCGCGCCGCCGGCCGGCTTTTCCTGCGACGCCTATTTCGACGCCGAGATGGAAAACCTCACCTTCGCCCGCCGGGCCTTCGCCAAATCGCACGTGGTGCAATACATCAATTTCTGGCCCTGCGAATGGGACAACGACCACAACTATATGAGCCGCATGTTCGACTATGCCGCCAGGGACAACGTCGGCCTCGGCGGACCCGATATCATTCCCGGCCGCAAGGGCCAGATGAAGAATTCCTACCCCTTCTTCAACCGCTACAAGGGCAAGCTCGCCTTCGTCGGCATGGCCGTCCAGGAACCCACCCTGACCTACAAGAACCCCAAGACGGGCAAGCCCTTCACCAAGGCCGAGTTCCAGGCCTATGCCGAGGACTTCCTGGGCGCCGACGTCATCTTCTGGAGCAGCGCCTCACCCTGGCTCAGGAAATAGGCCGCCGGCGGCAAGCCGGCGTCAGAAAAAGTCCCCTACCCCCTCAGCCCCACCACCACGTTCGCCACTTCCTGCTTCAGCTGCCCCACCAGCCCGCTCAGCGACGACGCGGAGTCGTGCACCTCCGACGAGGTCCTTGACGTCTCGCTGGCGGCTTCGGCGACGCCGAAGATGCTGCCGCCCACTTCGCTGGCGGCGTCGGCGGCCATCGAGATGGAGCGGGCCACTTCGGCGGTGGCGGCTTCCTGTTCGGTCACCGCCGCGGCGATGGCGGCGGCGGTGGCGCCGATGTCGCGCACGCGGGTGGCGATGGTTTCGATGGCTTCCGACGACGCCTTGGTGGCGGTCTGGATCTGCGTCGCCTGGCTGGAGATTTCCGCCGTGGCCTTTTCCGTCTGCGCCGCCAGCTGCTTCACCTCGGAGGCCACCACGGCGAAGCCCTTGCCCGCCTCGCCGGCTCGCGCCGCCTCGATGGTGGCATTGAGCGCCAGGAGGTTGGTGCGCGCGGCGATGTCGGCGATCAGTGCCACCACCGTCTCGATCTGCTGGGCGGTGTGGGCGAGGCCGAGCACCTTTTTGGCGGTGTCGTCGGCGAGCCGCACGGCCGATTTCGCCGCCTCGCTGGAGGCTTCCACCTGCCGGCCGATTTCCTTCACCGACGAGGCCAGCTCCTCGGCGGCGCCGGCCGCCGACTGCGTACCCTGCTGGGCGAAATCGGCAGCGCGCACCACCGCCATCGACTGGTTGGAGGTTTCCTCGGCGCCGGCCGACAGCGTGTTGGCGGCGCTTTCGAGCTGCTGGCTGGCCGTGCCGAGCGCGGCGGCCACCGTTCCCACCGTGGCCTCCAGGCCGTCGGCGAGCTTCAGCATATTGCGGATCTTTTCTTCCTCGGCCTCGCGTTCCAGCCGGGCGCGCTCCTCGCGCAGCCGCGCCGCCTCCACCAGGGCGCTGCGGAAGTCGATCACCGAGCGGAACAGGTGGCCGATCTCGTCGCGCCGGCCGGTGGTGGCAATGGCCACGTCGAGCTGGCCGGCCGTCAGCGCGCGGGTGATGCCGGTCAGCCGCGTCAGTGGCGAGGTGATGCCCCAATGGGCGATCGCCAGCGTCAGCGCGGTGGCCCCGAGGGCGCCCGCCAGCAGCACGAAGGCCCAGATGAATTCGCCGTTGGCGGCCGAGCGTTGCGCCTCCATCATCGCCGCCACATGTCCGCCCACCGCCTTCTGCAGCGCACCGACGCTGTCGATGGCCTTGCTCGCCGCGGCAAACCAATCCTGCGCCGACATCGCCGGAGCCTTGCCGGCAAGGAAGGCGCCATAGGCCGTCTGGCGCACCTCATCGAACGATCCGGAGAGCGCGTCCTCGGCCGCAGCCAGCGGGGCGGACATGTCCGCGCCGAGCTGCTCCACCTTGGGCCGTGCCGCCGTCCAGGCAGAGACCACGTGGCCGCGATATTCGGCAAGGCGCATCAGCTGCTCGGTGGTCGGCACCGATTGCGAGGCGAGAAGGCCGTTGACGAGCCCACGCTCACGCCCCAGGAACTCGGCGATCTCCCAGATCTGATGGCGGGCTTCGGCGGCGCGCACCAAAAGCGAGCTGGCCATGTGGTCGTCCTGGGCCACCATGGTGCTGGCAAGGCTGTCCACCGCCTCGATCGCCTTGGTCTCAGCGGCGAACCAGTCGCGCGCCAGCGCCCGCCGCTCCTCCTTGGCCTCTGGCAGGCTGCCGTGGATGCGGCCGCGAATGTCGCTCGCCTGGGCGACGGCCACCTTCACCTGGCTGGTGTCGTTGCCGCCGGCCTCGGTCAGCAGGCTGTCGAGATCGGCAAGGCTCTGCTTGCGAATGGCCGTCAGCTTGTCGAGCGCCTCGGGGGAAAGCTGCAAACCGCTCGCCACGCCGTTGGTCTGGCCGCGATCGATGGCAAAGCCTTGGGTCACGCCGAGGGCAAGGTCCTGCAAGGCCTGCGCCTGGATCGTCTCATCGGCGCTTCGTCTGGCCTCGATGGCACTCATGAAGGAAAGGACCACCTGGATGGTCAGCAAAATAGCCGTCAGTGCAGTCACGAAAAGCAATTGAAGCCGTATGGACATCCGAGCCCCGCGTCAGGTTCAGCTAAATGGCGTTTTCGAAAACCGACTACGCACGGAGGTTGCACCATCCGGCATATTTCTAAACAAACCAGAATCGACGACTCATGTTTGCCCTAGGTCATTTGCGCGGAAGAATGACAATCCTCCCGGGCCGCCTCGCAGATATGCGGGGCGACATGTCATGGATACCTAATAAGGGGCAATACGAGCCCCCCTGGACGAGATAGGCCGCGCGCGCGTTGCGGGACTCGGGAAGGCGACCGGCCGCCTTGGCCGTCCATCGATCGCCCCGGATCCTGCGATCCGCTGCTATTCCAGCTCGGCATCGATGCGCGCGATCAGTCCATCGGCATTGACCGCGATGTCCAGCCGGCCGATCTCGTGGCCGAAATCGCCGGTGAAATCGACGCGCAGGCGGCATCGCCCCTCGTCGAGGCTGTCGATGGAGAGCAAGCGGGTCACCGTGCGATAGGCCACGAAATAGCGCTCGATGTAATCGCGCACGCCGGCCTCACCGTCGAACCGATGGCCGGTCGACGGGTCGTCGATCACCGCGTCGGGCGCAAACAGCGCCACCGCCGCCTCGGTGTCGAAGGCGTTGGTGGCGGCGATCAGCGCATCGGCCGTCCTGCGCAAAGTGTCGTCGGTCATCCTGGCATCTCCAAACCTTTATATTCCAAGTATAGGCGCCAAAGCCTGAGCCGAAATCCGCTGGGGTGAGGCAGATGGCGACGGCTTCGAGAACCGGAGCGGAGCGAACGTAAGGTTCGTGAGCACCGGAAGCGCAGAAGACTAAGTCATATGCCCGCCCCAGTAGGATTTCCGCTCAGGCGGTCAGATGATGTAGCCGCCGGAGACCTCTATGATCTGCGCGTTGACCCAGCGATTGTCATCCGACAGCAGGCTGGCCACCATGCGGCCGACGTCGTCCGGTTCGCCGACGCGCCCCAGCGCCGTTTCTCCGGCCAGCAGTGCCTCGAAGTCGGCGCTGAGGCCGCCGCCGAGCTCGGTGCGGATGGGCCCCGGCGCGACAGCGTTGGCGCGGATGCGGCGGTCGCCGAACTCCTTGGCCATGTAGCGGGTCAGCACCTCGAGCCCGCCCTTGAAGGCGGCATAGGGCGCAACGCCCGCCGTGGCGACGCGGCTGGTGGCGCTGGTGACGTTGACGATGTGGCCGCCGTTCGCCATCAGCGGCAGCAGCGCCTGCGTCAGGAAGAACGGCCCCTTGAGATGCACGCGGAAGAGGCCGTCGAACTCGGCTTCGTTCACCGTGGCGATCGGGTTGAAGCGCCCGTAGCCGGCGTTGTTGACCAGGGCATCGAAGGTCTCACGGCCCCAGGTGGCAGTGAGCTGCTGGCGCACTGCGTCGGCAAATGCCGGGAAGGTCGCGCTGTCGCCGACATCGAGCTGCAGGGCCACGGCCTTACCACCCTTCGCCTCGATCGCGCCGACCACCGTCTCGGCCGCCCGCTGGTTGCTGTTGTAGGTGAGGATGACGCCGCTGCCGCGCCGGGCGCACTCGGTTGCGATGCTGGCGCCGATGCCGCGGCTGCCGCCGGTGATGATGACGATGCTCATGTAAGGGCCTTTCGTTCGGTCGATCCTTGATAGCCGGCAGGCCCCGCCACCGCTCATCCGATCCTCTTCGATCCTTGCCTATTTCTGCTTTTGTGTTGATCGGAGCCCTGCCCCGTGAAACAACCGAAGCCATGGACAGCCAGCTTCAGGATCAGCTTCACCACCTCCGGCAATTGGCCGCTCGGGCGGAAAACCGCCGCACCGAGACGGGCATTCCGCGCGTCGCCATGGTGCAGGGCGAAATCCCCGAGCATCGGCTCGCCGCCGTCTACGACCCGATGATCAACCTGATCCTGACGGGTTCCAAGACCATGACGGTCGGCGATCGCACCTTCCGCTACGATCCCGCCACCTATTTCCTGCTGTCGGTCGATGTGCCGGCGGTCGGTGCCGTGCATGCCGCCGATGACGGCTCTCCCTATCTCGCTGTCAGCCTGACGCTGGAGCCGGCCATCGTCGCGGGCCTCCTGGCCGACCTGCCCAAACCTGCCGGCGGTGAGCTCTACGGCTCCGGCTTCTCGGTGGCACCGGTGACGCCCGTGCTGCTCGACGCCTGGCTGCGCATGCTGCGCCTGATGGATCGTCCCGACGAGATCGCCGCCCTGGCGCCGGCCTACGAGCGCGAGATCCTGTTCCGCGTGCTGCAGGGCCCGCTCGGCTGGATGCTGCGGGATATCGCCAGCCCCGGCACCGCGCTGTCGCGGATCGGCGTCGCCATCGCCTGGATCCGGGAGAATTTCGCCAAGCCGCTGCGCGTCGAGGCGCTGGCCGAGATGGCCGCCCTCAGCGTTTCCGCCTTCCACCGCCACTTCAAGGCGGTGACGGCACTGAGCCCGCTGCAATATCAGAAGCACGTGCGCCTCTTGCACGCCCGCTCGCTGCTGATCTCAGGCGAAGGCAACGCCACCTCCATCGCCTTCGGCGTCGGCTACGAAAGCCCCACCCAGTTCAGCCGCGAATACGCCCGCCAATTCGGCCTGCCACCCTCGAAGGATGCCGTGCGATTGAGGGGTGGGCTGTAAGCGGTTCGCTCCGGCTGGCGGTAGGACGCGCGTCTCTCCGAGCCCGATATCGACCGCTTGGTGCCTTCTGCCCGAGGTCCTGCGCCTAAAGCGCAGGATGACAGCTTGATGGATTGGGGAGACAGCGCGGCAAGGACACTATCCGCTCGTTTCCCCTCCCATAGATTGTCTTCCTCTGCGAAGGCAGAGGATCTCAGGCAGAATGGGACGAAGGATTGATATAGAGCGCGTCGACATTTCCATTCGATCAAGCCGAGGGTGAACCTCAGTTCGCCTGAGTTGATCGGGAGCTCGATATGAGCCGCCGAGTCTTCTCGTCCCGAGATCCTCTGCCTTTGCAGAGGAAGACAGAATTATATATTTGAAACAGAGCCTTGCCGGTGTGCGCCTCTCTCATACCGTCTTCCTCGGCGCGGACCGGTGACCTCGGGCTGAGGGCACCAAGCGGCCGATATGGCCATCCCGACCGACCATGCCGCACCGGCGAATATCCTAGCAACGGAACCCCTTCTTGACATTTGTTTGGTACCATACATATTTGCTAGGTAACTAGCGATATGGAGGACCTTCTCTTGCCCGACGATCCGCAACCCCTTGGTCAGGACATCGTCGGCGCCTGGGCCAAGCGGTGTTACTTCGCCGGCCGGGCCGTCATGGATTCCGTGCTGCGCCCCTACGATCTCGGCTCGGTGCAATGGTATGTGCTCTACCAGCTCGCCACCGCCGGCCCGATCCTGCAGCGCGATCTCGTGCGGCTGCTTTCCATCGAGCGGGCCACCATGACCGGCATCGTCGCCACGCTGGTGCGCAAGGGGCTGGTCGAGCAGCGGCCCGACGGCGCCGACCAGCGCCAGAAGCGCCTCAGCCTGACCGCCGCCGGCGCAGCGCTCTGGAGCATGCTGCCGGACCTGACCTTCATCCGCTCCGTCGCCTTCGGCGGCATGGACGAGGCGGATATCGCGGTGACGGTCAAGGTGCTGCAAACCGCGACGGAGCGCCTCGAACAGCTTTTGTCTGAGGGAGCACCATCATGACCATCCTGGTAACCGGCGGCACCGGCCTGGTTGGCGCCCGCCTTCTGCCGCGTCTTGCCGCGGCGGGGCTCGATTGCCGCGCTCTCCTGCGGGCCGGAAAGCCGGCGCCGTCAGGCGTGACGGCGATCGAGGCCGACCTGCTCGACCCCGCCTCGCTCGTGCCGGCGGTGGAGGGCGTCTCGGCCATCGTCCATCTGGCGGCGGTGTTCCGCACGCCCGACACCGACCTGATCTGGAAGAGCAATCTCGACGGCACCCGCAACCTGATCGCCGCCGCTCAGAAGCACGCCCCCGGCGCCCGCTTCATCATGGCCAGCACCACCAACGTCTACAACGCCGACACCCCGCGCCCCGGCCGCGAGGACGATGCCGCCAACCCCAAGCAGGCCTATCCCGCCAGCAAGCTCGCCGCCGAAAACCTGCTGCGCGACAGCGGGCTCACCTGGGCGATCCTACGCTTCGGCTTCGTCTATGGCGAGGGCGACGGCCATCTGGAAGACCTGCCCCGCCAGGCGCCGCGCTTCAACATGCACCCGGCCCAGCGGATGAGCCTCGTCCATCACCGCGACATCGCCACCGCCGTCGACCTCGCGCTGACAGGCGCGATGGACGGCCACATCGTCAACATCGCCGACGAAGCGCCCACCTCGATCTACGAACTGGCGATGATCGCCGGCGGCACGATGGAGCCGTCATCGGCGCCGCTCGCCAACCCCTGGCACCTCCACGTCGACACCTCGCTGGCCCGCCGCCTCGGCTTCCGCCCCACGGTCCGCACCATCCATCAAGCCGTCGAGGAAGGCTTGATGTGACGGAGCACCCATCTATATGGCTCGCCGAGCCCCATCCTGCCCGAGGTACACCTTGAATTCACGCGTGAATTCAACCGGCCTTCGCGGGGATGACAGCCTGATAGATGCCCCGGGGCAGATATGTATCTGTTTCCCTTATATAAATCTGTCATCCTGGCGAAGGCCAGGACCTCAGGCGGGAGGAACCAAGCGGCCGATATCGGGTTCGCGCGCGCCCTCACAGATTGTCGAAGATCGCCGAGGCCACAGCCACTTCGGTACCCGCCAAACCAACCGAGCAGAACAGGGTGGTATCCTCCGCCGCCTTCCGTCCCGGCGCCTTTCCCGCGACGATGTCGGACAGCTCGATCATGCGTTGCTCGTGGCCTGAGCCTTCCAAAAAGAACGGCACGGCGTAGGCATGGGTCTGCTCCCGGGAGTCGGTAGCGATGACCCTCGCCACCTCCACCACGTCGAGTGCCAGCTCATGCGCGTCCACGTCCTTGGGGCCGAGCGTATTGACGTGAACCCCCGGCTTCAGATCGGCGGCGCTGACCACTGGTTCGGGGCTCGACGTGGCGCAAAGAACGATGTCCGCATCCGCGACCGCCTCTTGCACACTCCCTGCCGGCCGCACCTCGATACCGAGCTCCCGCTGCATCTCCTCGGCGAATTCGGCACGATGCGCCTCGTCGCGGCTAAAGACCCGCGCCAGAGTGATATCCCGCACCGCCACCGCCGCCGCCAGCTGGGTTCGCGCCTGCTGGCCGCTGCCCACGACGCCGACGACACGGGCGTCCGGCGAACTCATGTGCCGGATGGCGACGCCGCCAATGGCGCCGGTGCGGATGGCGCCCAGCCACCTGCCAAGGATGAGGCCCTTGAGCTCGGCATCGTCCGCCGACCAGACGGCAACGATCTGCGTGTGCTCGGCGCCCTCGAAGGTGTCGTAGACGCGGAAGCCGGCCAGCGGCTGCTCTCCCAGAACGCCGCCCACCGTGAACACCAGATCGCCCCGTCCCGGAAAGGCCACGTGATGGCGGGGCGGCGAGACGCCCTCGCCACGCGCCCGCGCCACGAGGGCCTTCTCCACCGCGTCGATCGCGACGCCCATGCAGGCATAGCCCTGGAGATCCTCGTCTTTCAGGATAATCGTCATGGCAAAGCTCCGTCCCGCCAAGCTACCAAGCACGTCGGAGAATAGCGAGACCGACACGCGCCGATGGCAAGGCGCGACCGGCCCGCGCGCGGCAAACGGGCGGCACACCGCGTTGTCTGAATGACACGCCTTGCCCGGCTTTTACGGCACCGCTCATGCCAATCGTTGTCAAAGAGCGGCAGAACCGGCATATTCACCCTTCTTCACCGAGGGAGATTGAAATGAAAGCGATCATGTCCAGCCGCAAAACCCTCAGTGCACACCAGGACATGATCGTTCATGCTTTCCAATCATCCCAACGGGGAGGCGCGCGCGCAACGACGCGGTAAACGCTTCCTCCCCCGCTTCCTGTCTTCCCGCAACGGCTCACCGGCGCGCCAGACGGCACGCGCCCGTATCAGGCGCTTTGTCGGCTACTACAGGCCGCATCTGCCGCTGTTGATGGCCGATCTCGTCTGCGCGGTGCTGGTCGCCGCCACGGCGGTGGCCATGCCGCTGATCGCCAACCACGTCATCAACCGACTGCCGGATCTGGCCGGCGCTCCGGATGCTCTCCGCCAGATCCTGATCCTGGGCGGCGCCATGCTCGGCGTCTTCCTGGTGCAGGCCTTCGCCACCTATTTCGTGGACTATCAGGGCCACGTGATGGGCGCCAAGATCGAGGCGCAGGTGCGCCGCGAACTGTTCGAGCACTGCCAGAAGCTGTCCTTCAGCTTCTACGACCAGCAGCGGACCGGCCAATTGATGAGCCGCATCAGCAATGACTCGCAGTGGCTGGGCGAACTCTTCCACCACGGCCCCGAGGATTTTGCCATCAGCGTCCTCAAGTTCGGCGGCGCCATGGCGGTCCTCGCCTGGATCGATCCCATCGTCGCCCTGCTGGTCGCGCTGCTGATCCCCTTCGCGGTGGCTTACGCGGCGCGCTACAGCGGCCGCATGAATGTCGCCCTCCGCGCCACCAAGGAGCGGATCGGCGACATCAACGAGCGGGTGGAGGATGCGCTGGGCGGCATCCGCGTGGTGCAGTCCTTCGTCAACGAGCGCGACGAGCTCCACCGCTTTCAGGTGCAGAACCAGCGGTTTCTCGATAGCCGCAAGGCGGGCTATCGCAGCGAGGCGTTGCTGTGGGTCGGCATGGATGGCTTTGCCCAGTTGGTCACCGTCGTGGTGATCGTGGTCGGCGCCATCCGCATCCTGACCGCCGGCCTATCCGCCGCCGATCTCCTAACGCTGCTGCTCTGCGTCGGCGTACTGGTCGATCCGGTGCGGCGACTCGATAACTTCTTCCGGCTCTGGCAGGAAGGCTACACCGGCTTCGTCCGCGCCATGGAGCTGCTCGAACAGCAGCCCGACATCGCCGACCGCCCCGCCGCCAGGCCACTTGGCCGAGTGGCCGGCACCATCGGCTTCAACGCGGTCAGCTTCCGCTACGAGGACGACGGCCCGCTGGTGCTCCAGGACGTGTCCTTCGTCATCGAGCCGGGCGAGTTCGTGGCGGTGGTCGGGCCATCGGGCGTGGGCAAGAGCACGCTCTGCAGCCTGATCCCCCGCTTCTACGACGTGGAGGCCGGCAGCGTGACCATCGACGGGCAGGACGTGCGCGACGTCACGCTGGCCTCGCTCCGGCGCAACGTCGGGGTGGTGCAGCAGGACGTCTACCTGTTCAGCGGCACGGTGATCGACAACCTGCGCTACGGCCGCCCGGAGGCGAGTGACGAGGAGATCGTCGCCGCGGCAAGGGCCGCCAACGCGCATGAGTTCATCGAGGCGCTGCCGGACGGCTACGACACCGACATCGGCCAGCGCGGCGTGAAGCTCTCCGGCGGCCAGAAGCAGCGGCTGACCATCGCCCGCGCCTTCCTCAAGAACCCGCCGGTGCTGATCTTCGACGAGGCCACCAGCGCGCTCGACAATGAAAGCGAGCGGGCAGTGCAAAAGGCGCTGCTGGGCTTGGCGCGGGGCCGCACCACCCTCGTCATCGCCCATCGCCTCTCCACCGTGCGGCACGCCGACCGCATCCTGGTGCTGACGCGCGACGGCATCGTCGAGGAAGGCACCCACCAAGCCCTGATGGCCGCCGGCGGCGTCTACGCCGGCCTGCACAACGTGCACGCCAGCATCTGACGCTGGCGAGCCGGACTGTGATCCCTCCCCTTCCGAGGGGAGGGATTGGCTACATCGCCGCGATCGCCACCGCCCACGGCTTTTCCGTCGCCACCCGCGACGCCAGCGCCTTCAAGGCAGCCGGCGTCCCGATCATCGATCCCTGGCGGGGCGGAAACTGAGGATTCCAAAATGGTCGAAGCGTCGTCCTGCCCGCTGGCCACACGGACCGAGCAATCGAAGCGTCCTATAGTCTGCGCTTGCCCTGTTCTGCCCGAGGTCCTCTGCCTTCGCAGAGGAAGACAGTTTTATATTTAGGAAACAAATGCATAGGCGCTCGCACCCGTTCCCATAGAGTGTCTTCCTCTGCGAAGGCAGAGGACCTCGGGCAGGATAAGGCGAGCCGCCGCCATAGGCTGCCCTCATCTCGTCCCGCTCTCCTCGCGCATCAGAACATAACTCTGGTGCAGGATGTCTTCGCCGCGTGAACGGGAGGGGCGACGGGTTGCGCTAAGCGGGCGAAAGCCGAGCTTCATGAGCACGTTGCCGGAGGCCGGGTTGTCGGCGGCGTGGCCCGAGCGCAGCCGCGTGAGCCCCAATGCGCCAAAGGCAAAGTCCGCCACCGCCCGCGCCGCCTCGAAGGCAAAGCCCTGCCCCCAGCCTGCCTTTTCAAACCAATAGCCGAGGTCGCCCTCGCCGCCGTCGACCTCGTCGATATCCACCAGCCCGATCATGCGGCCTTCGCGCAGCACGGCGAACCGGTAAGCCGTTCCGGCCAGCCACTCCTGCTCATGCTCGGCAAACCAGCCCACCGTTTCATCAAGATCCGGCGGGAACCGGGCCATGCGCAACATGCGCGTCACGTCCCAATCCGACTGGATCTCGAAGGCCCTGTCGGCATCGGCCCGGTTCGTTGGGCGCAAGGTCAGCCGCTCGGTGTGCAAACTGACACGGCGCACAGACCCGGAATGGTTGGCCGGCATCATCTCAATCGCTCACCCCTGCCGCACCACCACCCCGATGGCGTTCACCACCAGCCGGGCGGCGGTCAGCGCCGAGAGGTTGCCGACGTCGGCGCCGGGGCAGAGCTCCACCAGGTCGAAGCCGACGAGGTTGGCGCGGCGGCCGATGCCGGCGATCAGGTCGATGGTTTCGGTGTAGCTGAGGCCGCCAGGGCTGGGCGCCGCCACGCCGGGCATGATGCCGGGGTCGAGGCCGTCGCAGTCGAGGGTGATCACCACCTTCGCACCGCCGGGAATATGCCGGAGCGCCGCTTCCACCCCCTGACCGTGGATCTCCCGCGCCGTCACCAGGTGGCTGCCGTAGCGCAGCGCCGCCTCGATCTCCTCAGGGCGGGCGCTGCCGACGCCGCGCATGCCCACCTGCACGATGCCTTCCACATGGCCCATCTCGCTCGCCCGGCGCATCGGGCTGGAATAGCCGTGGCGCTCACCCATGAGCTCGTCGCGCCAGTCGATATGGGCGTCGATCTGCAACACCCAGATCGGCCCGTGGTCGACAAAGCCGGCGAGGAAGGGGATCACCACGGAATCGTCGCCGCCCAGCAGGATCGGCACCGCCATGGTCGCCAGCACTTCGCGCGTCTTCGCCGAAATGCGGGCGCGGTTGCCGGCGCCGTCCTCGGCGCTGGTGGCGACATCGCCGATATCGACGCAGGAAACCGGCCCACCGCCGAACAGCGGCCCGCCGAGGTCGAAATCCCAGTGCTCGATCAGCGGGCCGTCACCCTGGCTCGCCGCGCGAACCGCGACGGCCGCCGCGGTGGAAAGGCTGTCACGCCCCGGATAGGCGGTGCCATGGCCGGCACCGAAGATCACCGCGCGCGGCAGCCGCCCCTCGGCAAGGCGGCCCGGCAAACCGAGGAAGGTAGGCGATAGTGTCATGTCACTCCTCCGCCTCGGCACGGACGGGCACGCTCTCCGGCTGGCCCAGCCAGTTGGGCCGGTTGCCCCAGTAGAGAACGTAGCGTGGGGGTGGGAAATCCGGATCGGCGAAGGAACCCACGGCAAAACCGATGGTGCCGGGGAACGCCGCCCCCGACTTGAAAAACCGCCCGGTGCCGCAGGTGGGGCAGAAACACCTGTAGCGGTCGGGATGTTCCGAGCCGCGATGGTGATGCAGCGTGTAATCGCCCTCGATGGCCACCGCCGCCTCCGGGAACCAGGCCGAATGGCTCATCACGCTGCCGGTGCTGCGCTGGCACTCCGTGCAGGTGCAGGCATGCGTGTGGACCGGCTCGCCCCGGACGGTGAAGCTGAGGCCGCCGCAATCGCAACGCCCCTGGCGAACGGTCTCAACCTGCATGCTGCCCCCTCGCACCTATACCCGCCGGAATACTCCCGGATAATCCATCACAAGACCGTCGCCGTCTACCGGCAGGTCGGCGGTAAAACCACTGTCGAGGCCTTGATAGCGATAAAGGCTGTCCGGCATCAGGCAGGTGTAGCGCTGGCCGACAGCGATCGGCCGGAGATCGCCGCCCTCCGGCAGCGGCACATAGGCCACCCGGATGTCGCGGCTTTCGCCCGGCCCCAGCCTCAGCCGCCGGATCGGCAGCGTGTTGGTGGACGGCGTGATGCGGATGTCCACATCGACGCAGCCATCGAGTGCCGGCAGGGCGCGATGGCCGACCACGTCGCGCCAGTGCCCCTCGCCATCGGCCTCGACATGCAGCACCGGCCCGCCGACGAAGGCGATGCGCACCTCGCGCGTCCGGAAGGCGGCATCGGTCCGCAGCCGGTAATGGGCGCCGAACAGCCCCTCATCGGTGGTCACCACCACGCCCTCGAGGGTGAGCCCGTCATCATCGAAACGGAGAGCGCAATGCTCCAGGCCCTCGCCCTCCCACTCCCGCCAGCGAACCATCGATCTCATCGTGACCTCCTCTCGCAATGCGCCCATCCTCGAACGATCGCCGGCCAGGAGATGGCAGGAGAACGGCAATGACCATGGAACCGCCCGCCCGCGCCGCCCGTTGATGGTGCGCCAGGGCCGGCTCCGCTGGCAGCCGCCGAACGGAGACCCGATGCCCGATCATGATAGCGCCACACGCAGTGAAAACCTCCGCACGGGGGTCTCCCTCTGGACGCGAACGCCCAACTCCACCGTCGCCGCCGAGCGGACGCTGCCGCGCCAGCGCTTCGACGTGATCGTCGTCGGCGCCGGCATCAGCGGCGCACTGGTCGCCGAGGCGCTGACGCGAGATGGCAAGTCGGTGCTGATCGTCGATCGCCGCCCGCCGGTGCGCGGCTCCACCCCTGCCTCCACCGCCATGATCCTGCACGAGATCGACGTGCCGCTGGTCCGGCTCCGCCGCAAGATCGGCGACGCCAAGGCCAATGCCGCCTGGCGTCGCTCGGCCCGGTCGGTCGACCACCTGATCGCCCTCACCGAGCGGCTGGGCATCGACTGCGGCATGGAGCGCAAGCCGGCTCTCTATCTTGCCGGCGACGAGATGGGCGTGCGGGCGCTGAAGGCCGAGGCGGCGGCACGGGCGGAGATCGGCATCGACGCCGCCTATCTCGACCGCGCCGCGCTCGGCGAGCGCTTCGACCTCGACCGCCCCGCCGCCATCCTGTCCTCGATGTCCGCCTCGGCCAACCCGGCGCAGCTGGCAGCCGGGCTTCTGAAGGCGGCGCTCGCCCGCAAGGCGCGGCTCGTCTCGCCGGTGGATATTTCCGACATGGCCGAACTGCCCGGCGGGGTGGCGCTCGCCACGCGCGACGGCGCCGTGCTCACCGCCGAGCACGTGGTGTTCTCCACCGGCTACGAGTTTCTGCCTCAGATGGAAAGCGCCGCCCACAGCGTCGTTTCCACCTGGGCGCTTGCCTCGAAGCCGCTCCGCCGCCTGCCCGCCTGGCTGAAGGAAACGCTGGTCTGGGAAGCGTCCGACCCCTACCTCTATTTCCGCGCCGATGCCGCCGGCCGCATCATCGTCGGTGGCGAGGACGAGGCGTCCGAGGACAGCAACAGCGATCCCGACAAGATTGGCAAGAAAGCCAAGGCGATCGCCGGCAAGTTCAAGGCGCTGACCGGCTTCGACCTGGGCAAGCCGGCCTATGCCTGGGGCGCGCCCTTCGGCATTACCCGCGACGGCCTACCGATCATCGACCGCGTGCCGGGCCACGAGCGGGTGTTCGCCATCATGGGCTTCGGCGGCAACGGCATCACCTTCTCAACCATCGCCGCCGAAATCGTCTCCGCCGCCATCGCCGGCCGTAGAGATCCGGATGCAGACCTGTTCGCGTATCGGTGAGAGCCACTCTGGACCCATCCCACCAAACCGGGCAAGCTGGCGGCGTCGATAACGCGAGCCTCCTCCCGACATGGCAGACATCACCTTTCGCTCCGCCGAACCGAGAGACGCCGAGGCCATCGCCCATCTGCATGTGGTGGTGTGGCAGCAGACCTACAGCGAGCTCGCGCCGACCGAGGCCTTCGCCACGCTCGACGAAGCCCATCGCCGTAAGAGATGGAAGGAAAAGCTTGCCGCGCCGACGGACGGTCAGCTCATCCTCCTTGCCGAAAGCGATGGACGGCTGGTTGGCATCGGCGCGGCCGGCGCCGCATCCGAGCCGCTGTTCGGCAGCCGCGGTGAAATCAAGTTCCTCTACGTGGATCAGGATTTCCAGGGCCGGGGCATCGGTCGCCAGCTGCTGAAGCGCCTAGCTCTTCACCTGAGAGAGCGACACTACCCCGGCGCGGCATTGAGCGTGGTCGACGGCAACCTGGCAGCCATCGGCTTTTACAAAGCACTCGGCGCGAAGGTCATCGGCCGACATATCGACCCCGGTCCGATCTGGCGCTCTGAGAACATCATCATGGCGTGGGACGACCTCGGCGAACTGCTGCGCTAGCGCGCCCGTAAGTTTGGGTGCCGTATGCTATTCTAGTCACCGTTACGAGGAGTCGAAAATGAACGATCCTTGGGCATACCTGGACCTAAATAACAAAGACCTATCCAATGACGACCGTGAAAGGCGCATTCGATTTAAACGAACCATGGATACATGTTATCGAACCGGACGATATATGTGCTTTTTATGCGCAACTCTCGCTATTATTACTAATTTCGCGCTCCAAAAATACCTAACGCTCGATGCAATTAAGAATAATCCGATTATAATGGCCGCATGGCCAATGAATAAATCTATAATAGACGGATACACACAGACCGGCTTCGTTGACAGGGGCGATTTCAAAAGTTCAATTGCAGCTTATATTGTTTCAAATGACATCATAACGATCATATTTATCACTTGGATCTGTTTCGTATTTCTAATATCGATAACGAGACAAATTAATGTAAAACAGAAGGTGAGCAATAAAAAGTATTTTACAACTGTTTTGATATATATAATTATATTAATTGTTTCTTTCTATAATATTCCGACAGAATCTAAAAGTATATATGCGCCCTCTTACCAAGAGTTGCCCCTAGTATCTTCTTTTAAAGAGTCAATATTACTCATAATGACATACTTTTCCTGCGGCCCATTGTTGATAGATACTATCAGTAGAATCCAGTTTCTCCTAGGTAGAACTGCAGCATCGTAGATCGAGAGGGCAAAATGCCAAGCCCTTCGCTCCGCACGCCTAGGCCCGAATGGCCTTGGTGTCGTAGCCCTTGTCGGCAAAAACGACGCCCCGAACTTCAATAGAATCCGTGAGAGCATCGGCCTCGGAACACGGCAGCGCCGATAAATGCCAAACAGTTTTGTGAGTTCGCGCCCTATATCCGCCACGCCCCTCGGTAGAGTGGCGCCGGGGCTTTCAACAAACAGATTGCTAGAGGTATCGATGCGCGACCTTCTTTTTCTAGACCGCCGTACCTTTCTCGGCACCGCCGCCGGCACCGGTCTCAGCCTGATGCTGGCCAATCAGGCGATGGCCAAGGCGGATGACGAGTTCGCCAAGCTCGAGAAGCAGAGCGGCGGCCGGCTCGGCGTCGCCGCCGTCGACAAGGCCTCCGGCAAGCGCATCGCCTATCGGGCGGACGAGCGCTTTGCCATGTGCTCGACCTTCAAGTTCCTGGCGGCCGCCGCCGTTCTCGCCCGCGTCGACAAGGGCGAATTGAAGCTCGACAAGTCGATCGCCTATGGCAAGGACGATCTCCTCAGCTACGCCCCGGTCACCAAGGCGCACGTGGCCGAGGGCCATCTGACGCTCGAGGCCCTGTGCGCCGCCGCCGTCGGCGTCAGCGACAACACCGCCGCCAACCTCCTCCTCAAGGAGATCGGCGGCCCGGCCGGCTGGACGGCCTATGCCCGCACGCTGGGCGACACCACCTCGCGCCTCGACCGCACCGAGCCGGAGCTGAACAGCGCCGTAACAGGCGATGCGCGCGACACCACCACGCCCGCCGCCATGCTGGCCAACCTCGACACGGTGATGATCGGCGACGCCCTCAAGGAAACCTCGCGCGACAAGCTGGAAGACTGGATGGTGGCCGGCACCGTCACCGGCCCACTGATCAAGGCCGGGGTGCCGAAAACCTGGCAGGTGGCCGACAAATCCGGCTCCGGCGCCAACGGCACCCGCAACGACATCGGCGTCCTCTACCGGCCGAACACCGCGCCCATCCTGGCGGCGATCTACACCACCGGCTCGCCGCTCGACATGAAGGGCCAGAACAAGGTGATCGCCGACGCCGCCGCCCTGATCGCCGCCCGCTTCGGCGGTTGATGGGGCTGCGCCTCCACCAGCGCCCTCCCGCCCGCGCGGAAGGGCGCTGCGTCCCCGAACCATCACCCCGCAAGCCCGATGCCCAAGGAGGGTCGGGACACAGCCGCCCCCGATCGCGACGATGCCGGCCGCCGCCGGCGCGACCCTTTGCGAGCGGCGTCCGGCCGAATCGGGGACGGCGGACGGGCCCTAAGACGCGCGTCGGTCGCCGCTCGGCGCGCCGTTCGACCGTTCGATCTGCTATCCCGCCGTTCCGAAGGTTGCCCAACACCGGCCGGACCGACCTCGCTAGCCTCCTCCCACGACCGCGACCCCCATCGCCGTCACCCCACTGGGAGGAGATATCATGACCGACAGTTCAACCATCGACATTGGCCTGGAGCGGGCCGCACAACCGACCTGGAGCACCCATGACACGACATGGATGCTCGGACTGTTCGCCACCGCCATCGGCGCCGGCACCCTGTTTCTGCCAATCAACGCCGGCATCGGCGGCCTGTGGCCGCTGCTGGTGATGGCCGTCATCGCCTATCCCATGACCTATCTGGCCCATCGCGGCCTCATTCGCTTCATCCTGTCGTCGTCCAAGCCGGGCAGCGACATCACCGAAGTGGTCGGTGAGCACTTCGGCCCCACGGCCGGCAAACTCATCACCCTCCTGTATTTCTGCACCATCCTGCCGATCCTGCTGCTCTACGGCGTCGGCCTCACCAACACGGTCGAGACCTTCATGACCCATCAGCTGGCGATGGCGGCGCCGCCCCGCGCCCTGTTGTCGCTGGTGCTGTCGCTGGGTCTGCTCGGCATCGTCACCCTCGGCGAGCAGATGGTGGTGCGCGTCATGGGCTGGCTCGTCTATCCCTTCGGCCTCGTGCTGATCGGCCTCGGCCTCTATCTGGCGCCTGAGTGGAACGGGGCGGTGCTCGAAGCCACCCCCACCGTCGGCCACTTCAGCCTGACGCTGTGGCTCAGCATTCCGGTGCTGGTCTTCTCGTTCAACCATTCGCCGGTGATCTCGCGCTTCGCCGTCGCCCAGCAGCAGCATTACGGCCGTGACGCCGAGCCCAAGGCCCGCCGCATCGAGAAGGCCGCCGTCGCCATGATGGTCGCCGTCGTCATGTTCTTCGTCTTCAGCTGCGTCTTTGCGCTGTCGCCGGCCGAAATGGCCGCCGCCAAGGCCCAAAACATCTCGATCCTGTCCTTCCTCGGCAACAAGTTCCAGAACCCGCTGATGGCCTATCTGGCCCCGGCCATCGCCTTCGTCGCCATGTCGAAATCGTTCCTCGGCCACTATCTCGGCGCCCGCGAAGGCCTCAACGGCCTGATGAGCCAGGAGCTGGCCAGCCATGGCAAGGCCGTCTCGCCCCGCCTGCTCAATGCGATCAGCGCCGTGGTGATGTTCGTCGCCATCTGGGTCGTCGCCACGCTCAACCCCAGCATTCTCGGCATGATCGAGTCGCTGTGCGGTCCGGTGATCGCCGCCCTGCTGTTCATCATGCCGATGTACGCCATCGCCAGGGTGCCGGCCATGCGCAAGTACGCCCATCGGCCGTCCAACGTCCTGGTGGTGTTCATCGGCGCCGTGGCGATCTCCGCCATCTCCTACTCCCTGCTCAGCCTCTGAGAGCCCGGCTCTCCGGCCATCCCGGCCGGAGAGACCTTCAGCCGAGTCCTTCAGCCCCACGCGCAAGGGAATTCCGCCATGCTCAGCATGTTTGATCTCTACAAGATCGGCATCGGCCCTTCGAGCTCGCACACCATCGGCCCGATGAAGGCCGCCAACCGCTTCCTTGACGACCTCGTGGCCGGAGAGTGCCTTGCCGGCGTCACCGCCCTCGACGTCGACGTCTACGGGTCGCTCGCCCTCACCGGGCGCGGCCATCTCACCGACGTCGCCCTCATTCTCGGGCTGATGGGCGAACGGCCTGACACGGTGAATGTCGACGCCATCGCCGGCCTGATCCAGAAGGTGCGCAACACCCGGCGGCTCCCCCTCGGCCGCGGCGGTCCGGAGATCGACTTTCCCGAGCAGGCGATGACCTTCCACCGGTCCAACCTGCCGCGCCACGAGAATGGCCTGCGCATCCGGGCCCGCTGCGGCGAGCAGGTGCTCCTTGAAAAATGCTACTATTCCGTCGGCGGCGGCTTCATCGTCGAGGACGGCGAGCAGACCGCCGCCGGCCCCGATGCCACCGCCTTCCCCTACCCCTACGCGACGGCCGAGGAGTTGCTCACCCATTGTCGGCGGTCCGGTCTGTCGTTCGCCGGGCTGGTGCTTCAGAACGAGCTGTGCCTGCACGATGAGACGGAGATCCGCGACTATTTCGCGAACATCTGGCTGAAGATGCGGCAGTGCATGGAGCGCGGCATGAAGGCCGACGGCGTGCTGCCCGGCCCCTTCCACGTGCCGCGGCGCGCGGCGGCGCTCAGGCGGCGTCTGGCCTCGTCGGAAGCGCTCAGCCGCGATCCCATGAGCGTCATCGACTGGGTCAACATGTTCGCCCTGGCCGTCTCCGAGGAGAACGCCGCCGGCGGACGGGTGGTGACCGCCCCGACCAACGGCGCCTGCGGCATCGTTCCAGCGGTGCTGGCCTATTACAACCACTTCATCCAACCGGTCGACGACGACATCTGCCAGCGCTACTTCCTGGCTTCGGCCGCCATCGGCGCGCTGTTCAAGACCAATGCCTCGATCTCCGGCGCCGAGGTGGGCTGTCAGGGCGAAGTGGGCGTCGCCTGTTCCATGGCGGCCGGCGGCCTCGCCGAGCTTTTGGGCGCCTCGCCGCTTCAGGTCTGCATCGCCGCCGAAGTCGCCATGGAGCACAACCTTGGCCTGACCTGCGATCCGGTGGGCGGGCAGGTGCAGATCCCCTGCATCGAGCGCAATGCCATGGGCGCCATCAAGGCGATCAATGCCGCCCGCATGGCCCTCTGCCGGTCGAGCGAGCCGCTGGTGTCGCTGGACAAGGTGATGGAGGTGATGTTCGAGATCGGCAAGGACATGAGTTCCAAGTACCGCGAGACCTCGTGCGGCGGCCTGGCGCTGAAGGTCGCCGCCCCGACGCCCGAGGCGGCCGAACAGGTGTTCGAGGCCATCCGCTGGGCGCCCTGAACGAACAGAAGAACGGCCGGGAGACCAAACGGGGGACCGGTTCACCGGCCGGTCCCTCCAACCAATTGCAGCGGGCGGGGCGCCTGCCCGCCCGGCTATAGTGCACCGAACCGGCGGCGGGTTCGCGGCGCCGGGGCGGATGGATTTGGCGATGGACCTTCAGTCGGTGATATCCCTGTCGGTGGCGCTGCTGCAGCAGATGTGCGTCTACTTCGCCGTCGCCTACCTGCTCAGCCGGACCCGGCTGTTCATCCCGCTGACCCGTGCCACCATTCTGTGGCCGCACCGGCTGGCCTGCTATGCCATCTTCTCGGCCTTCTGCATCATGGGCACGCTGCTCGGCCTGCCGGTGGTCAAGGCCAATGCCATCGCCAACACGCCGGCCATCGGCGCCGTTCTCGGCGGTCTGTTGGGTGGCCCGGTGGTCGGGCTGGCGGTGGGCATCACGGGCGGCATCCACCGCTATCTTCTCGGCGGCTCGTTCGCGCTGGCCGCCGCGATCGACATCGCGGTGCAGGGCCTCATCGGCGGCCTGACCCACCGCTACCTGGTCCGGCACGGCAAGGTGAAGATGCTGTTCAGCCCGTCGCTGGCAGCCACCGTCATCGCCATCGGCATCCTTCTCGAATTGTCCATCGACCTCGCCCTGTCGCGGCCCTTCGACGAATCTCTCCGCATCGTGGCGCTGATCGCCCTGCCGGAACTGATCGCCAACACCCTCGGCGGCGCCCTGTTCATGGAAATCCTCATCGACCAGCGCGACCGGATCGATCGCCAGTCACGGGCCTTCTCGGCCAAGGCGCTGGAGATCGCCGCCCACGCCGACGGCGTGCTGCGCCAGGGCTTCAACCAGGAAAACAGCATGCGCGTCGCGCGCATCCTCTACGATCAGACGGGTGTCGGCGCCGTCGCCATCACCGACCGCGAGAAGATTCTCGCCTTCATCGGCATCGGCGACGACCACCACCTGCCGGGCACACCCATCACCTCGCCGCATACCCTCACCGCCATCGCCAACAACGAGGTGTTTTTTGCCGACGGCAACGAGGTCGCCTATCAATGCTCGATCAGTCCCACCTGCCGCCTCGGCTCGTCCCTGGTGATCCCGCTGGCCGGCGAGGACGGGCAGGTCATCGGCACCATCAAGCTCTACGAGCCCAAGACGCGCATCTTCTCCACCATCAACCGGACGCTGGGGGAAGGCATCGCCAAGCTCTTGTCCGGGCAGATCCTGGCCGGGCGCTACGAGCGGCAGAAGAGCCTGCTGCTGCAATCCGAACTCAAGCTCCTGCACGCCCAGATCAACCCGCACTTCCTGTTCAACGCCCTCAACACCATCCTGTCCATCACCTACGACGACCCGGCCAAGGCGCGCGAACTGATCGCTGACCTCTCGACTTTCCTGCGCAAGAATCTCAAGCGGCCGACCGAGGACGTGACGCTCGCCGACGAGATCGAGCATATCCGCGCCTATCTCAGCATCCAGCTGGCCCGCTTTCCCGACCGCCTCGTCGTGGAGTTCAACATCCCCGACGATCTGCTGTCGGCGCGTCTGCCGGCCTTCACGCTGCAGCCGCTGGTGGAGAACGCCGTCAAGCACGGCACCTCGCAGCTGCTCGACATCGGCCGCATCGCCATCCGGGCCCGCAAGGAAGACGGCGAATTGATCCTGGAGGTGGAAGACAATGCCGGCCTCTATCAGCCCAAGCCCGAGCGCGAGGGGCTCGGCATGAACATCGTCGACCGGCGCATCCGCAACCGCTATGGAGACGGCTCAGGCGTGACGATGAGCTGCCAGCGCGGCGTCGCGACGCTGGCGACGGTCCGCGTTCCCATGGAGGTCGTGCCCCAATGATCACCGCCCTGATTGTCGACGACGAACCGCACGCCCGCCAGGAGCTGCGCCGGGCTCTCGCGGAAGCGCCGGATATCGAGATCATCGGCGAATGCGGCAACGCCATCGAGGCGCTCGCAGCGATCGGCCGGCGGAAGCCCGACGTGGTCTTTCTCGACATCCAGATGCCGCAGATCACCGGCATCGAGATGCTGGGCCTGATCAATCACGGCAACATGCCCTACATCGTCTTTCTCACCGCCTTCGACGACTACGCCGTGCAGGCCTTCGAGAAGAACGCCTTCGACTATCTCCTGAAGCCGGTGACGCGCGAACGCCTCGACCTGACGCTGGATCGCCTGCGCTCGGATCGTCACACCCAGGATTTCTCCGTCCTGCCGGAAGCCAACCACCTGCGCCAGATCCCCTGCTTCGGCCAGCATGTGGTGTATTTCGTCAAGATCGACGAGGTGGAGAGCGTCGAGTCGCGCCTCTCCGGCGTCTACGTCACCGACCTTTCCGGCGAGGAACGGCCGACGGCCGTGCCGCTCAACCTCCTGCAGCGGCGCACGCCGTTGCTGCGCTGCCACCGCCAGTTTCTGATCAACGTCAATCAGGTGGAGAAGCTGCGCTACATCGACGCCGGCCTCGCCGAATTCGTCACGCGGCGCGGCCGCGCCATCCCCATCAGCCGCCGCCTGCTGCCGGCCATCAAGGACCAGCTCGGCATCGTCTGATATCCGGGCGGGAGCGCGGACAACCGTCACGCGGCCGCGAGATGTGGACCCTGCTGCGGAGCTTCGACCGGACGGAGTAAACAGGGCTATACTGCCAAGGCAAACCTGGAGGCGGCATGGCGATCCAGCGCATCGATCATATCCAGTTGGCGATGCCGGCGGGGCGGGAAGCGGCCGCGCGGGCGTTTTACGGCCGTTTGCTGGGCCTGACGGAGCGGCCCAAGCCGGCCCATCTTCAGGCGCGCGGCGGCTGCTGGTTCGAAGCCGGCGCCGTCAAGGTGCATCTCGGCGTCGATGCCGATTTTGTCGCCGCGAGAAAAGCCCATCCGGCCTTCATCGTCGACAACCTCGAAAGCCTCTGTGCCCAACTGGAGCAAGCCGGCTTTCCCACCGTCGCCGACCAGCCACTCGACGGTTACCTCCGGCGCTACGTCAGCGACCCCTTCGGCAATCGCATCGAGCTGATGGAGATCGTTCGGAGCTAGAGCCTCCGTGTTGCTCCGGCGCCTCGCTGTCGCCCGATTGCCAGGAAACAAAGGGGATCCCGCAATCGAACAACGAGGCCCTGTCATGTCGATCGTCCATGCGACCGCCCATTGGATTTCGAGCAGCAAGGCGGCTGTCACCGCCGCCGCGTCGCTGGTGTTCTGCGTCTTCTGGCTGGCCACGCCGGCCGAGGCCAGGGTGCCGGCCTTCAGCGCCGCCTGCCCCGGCCGCATCGACGTTCAGGCCGACAACGGCGGCCGGATCTTCATCAACGGCCAGCCGGCCCGGGTGAGAACCTTCGACGACCGCTCCTATGAAGCCCGCCTCGGCCCCATCGCCGTCTCGGTCATCGTCGGCCCCGGCGGTCGGCTCGACGTGTCCTCCAGGATGCGCGGCCCCGACGCCGTCTGCCGGGTGATGCCGCCGCGCATGCCGCCGCCGATTCAAGGCGGGCCGATCCCCGGCCGTCCCGGCCCCGTCATGGAGCGCATGGCCGCCGTCTGCCGCGACGAAGCATCGGCCCGGTTCCGCGTGCGTCCATCCGACATCATGACCAGCCTGCCCAGCCGCGACGGCCGCCGCTTCGTGGTGCAAGGCAGCTTCCGCGACCGCGGCCGCCAAGCCGTCTTCGCCTGCTGGTTCGACGCCAACGGCCGGCTGCAGCAGGTGCGGTAAGCCCGGCCGCCCGAAGAAAACCCGCCATGGCGGGAACATCGGGCCGATTGCCTGGTTTCCCTCCATCGGCGTCGCGAGAAACGACCTCGAACGGCTCGCGGCCCGATCCCAGACAGAGGAGGCCTTCATGCAAGTAAGCGAAGCGATGACGCGTGATGTGACCATCGCCAATGTCGAAGAAAGCATCGCCCAAGCCGCCCAGCTGATGGCAAGGCTCGACGCCGGCGCGTTGCCGGTGAGCGACAACAACCGCCTCGTCGGCATGATCACCGACCGGGATATCGCGATCCGTGCCGTGGCTCGAGGCAAGGGGCCGGAAACCAAGGTGCGCGACGTCATGACCGACGACATCAGCTATTGCTTCGCCGATCAGCAGATCGACGAGGTGACGCGCAACATGAGCGACGCCCAGGTGCGCCGCCTGCCGGTTCTCGATCGCGACAAGCAACTGGTGGGCATTCTCTCGCTCGGCGACATAGCCGTGGCCACCGCCGATGGCGTGGCCGGGCAAGCGCTGACCGGCATCTCCCGTCCCGGCGGCATGCACAGCCAGACCGGCTAACGGCATGAAACGTTCACCTCCGCCGGCATGCCGCCCTGCTATCGGGCCGGCCTGCCGGCGGCCGGATGAGGAGGCCGATGCATGCAAATCCAGGGCATTTACGCCGCGATCGCCTCGGCGAACATGGATGTTGCCGAAGCGTTCTACACCCAGCTCTTCGACCGTGAGCCCGACGATCGCCCCATGGATGGGTTGATCCAATGGCGCAACGTCGCCGGCGCCAACATCCAGATCTTCCTGGATAAGCTGCATGCGGGGTCCGGCAGACTGACCATCGTCGTGCCGAAAATGGATGACGCACGCCGATCGCTCCAGCAACTCGGCGTGAACCTGGTCGGTGAATCCCAAGGCGACTACGGACACATCGCCCAGATGAGAGACCCCGACGGCAACCACCTCACCCTGGCCGAGCCGCCCTCGCAGCCGTTCGAAACGTAGCGCCCTTTCCAGCGGCGGAGGGCTGCCAGATACAAGGGCGACGGTTGAAGCCCGTCGAGCCCGATAATCCGGCCTCGCCCTTTTCTGCCCGAGATCCTCTGCCTGCGCAGAGGAAGACAATCTATATATTTGTTTCTTTTATATAATTCTGCTTTCCTCTGCGTGGATATAATGATTCTGCTTTCCTCTGCGTAGATATAATTTTGTCTTCCTCTGCGCAGGCAGAGGATCTCAGGCAGGATGGAGCGATCGGCCCATATGGGTCTCCCGCCTCGGAGGGTCGATCGAGCGATGGAACGGCTAGATGCGTGGCTTGGTGGCTGGTTCCCGGCCGGAATCGCCGGAGTTCGGCTCGCCTTTCGGTTCGATGAGCAGCACCTTGACCTCACTCTTGGCGCGAGGACGATGCACGACGCCCTTGGGAACGATGAACAGCTCGCCGGCCTTGACGGTGCGCGGCGGCTCCCCCTCGATGTCCATCTCCATTTCGCCCTCCAGGACATAGAAGAAGTCATCGGTCGTATCGTGCTTGTGGAAGGGGTACTCGCCCATGAACTTCACGACCATCACGTCGTTGTCGTTATAGTCGGCGACCACATGCGGATCCCAGTGACTTGAAAACTGGCTCAGCTTGTCGTCGAGGTTGACTGGTTTCATCTGAACGTCCTGTGTCTGACTGGGAACGGAAATCGATCCCGTGCAAGGCTAGCTGCGACTAACCTTGGCACGAGACCTGACGCCGATCTTGAACGATCGTGCGCGCGTACCGGGGCCGTCCGGGCCCTACCTCACGCCAGCACCCGCTCGGCCGCCCGCATCATCGCCACAGCATCCACCCCCGCCGGAATGAGCATCGGACACGCCGGATCGGTCGCCGCCCGCCACACCGCCTCGGCCACGTCGACGGCGTGCGTCACCTCGTCCACCGGCTCCTTGGCCCATCTGGCGAACACGCCCTCGGCGATCTCGGAATAGGCGTCGTGGATGCCCGCCTTCATCAGCCCGCGGGCGTTGTCGCCGAACGAGGTGTCCGGTGCCCGGCCCGGCAGCACGATGCGCGCGCGGATGCCGAAGGGCTCCAGCTCCAGCGCCACGCTTTCCGTGAACGCATTCACCGCCGCCTTGGTCGCCGTGTAGACCGACAGGAGATGCAGCGGCGCCACCGTCACCGTCGAGGTCACGTTGACGATCACGCCCGCCTTGCGCTCGCGGAACTGCGGCAGCACCGCCTGCGTCATCGCCATGGTGCCGAGCGTGTTGGTTTCGAACAGCAGCCGCGCCGTCTCCATCGGCGTGCCTTCCAGCGCATTGAGAAAGCCGACGCCGGCATTGTTGACCAGCACGTCGATGGGGCCGGCCGCCGCGAGGCACGCGGCAATGCTTCCGGCATCCGTCACGTCGAGCGGCAGCACCTTCAAGCGATCGGAGGCCGGCAGAATATCCGCCTTCGGCTGGCGCATCGTCGCAACAACCGACCAGCCGCGACCCAAAAACAGGCGGGCGGTTTCAAGTCCAAAACCGGATGAGCAGCCGGTGATCAAGACCGTCGTCATGGAACCTACTCCTGATTTGTTGAGAGCTTCATCCTAGATTGCCAATGCCGGATCTGCTACGATGCATCGTCCAGAATCCTTTTATGAGCGTCCGGAAATGACCGATCCCCTCGCCGAGGTCGTCACCCTTCTCCAGCCCAGCGCCTCCTTCTCCAAGCTGGTCGAGGCGGCGGGCGCCTGGCGCGTGCGGCGGGTCGAGGAGGGCCGCCCCTTCTATGCCGCCATCCTCGAGGGCAGCTGCCTTCTGACGGTCGACGGCCAGCCGCCAATCGTCGTCGAGAAGGGCGACTTCGTGCTGATCCCCTCGGTCAACGACTTCTCCACCTCCAGCGTCGAACCGCCGCCCGAGGGTGTGGTGACCCTGCCGCTGGAGATCGGCCCGCGGCGCTTCCGGCTCGGCCGGCCGGACGGGCCGACCGACGCGCGGATGGCCATCGGCTACTGCACCTTCCGCTCGGCCGATGCCGACCTGCTGCTGTCGCTGTTGCCGCGCTTCATTCACGTGCGGGGCGAGCCGCGCCTTGCCACGCTGGTCGAACTGGTGGACGAGGAGGCGCGCGCTGTCCGCCCGGCCCGCGACGTCATCCTCACCCACCTTCTGGAAGTGCTGCTGATCGAGGCGCTGCGCGCCATCGGACGCAGCAGCCCCACCCCCGGCCTGATCAACGGCCTTGCCGACGAGCGCCTCGCCGTGGCGCTGCGCCGCCTGCACGAGGACCCGACGCGCACCTGGACGGTGCCGGAGCTCGCCCGGGAAGCCGGCCTCTCCCGCAGCGTCTTCTTCGAGCGCTTCCGCCGCGTCGTCGGCCTGTCGCCGATGGACTACCTCCTCGCCTGGCGCATGGCGCTGGCCAAGGATCTCCTGCGCCGCGAGGAAGCCGGCGTCGCCGAGGTCGCCGAACGCGTCGGCTACGCCTCCGCCAGCACCTTCACCATCGCCTTCTCAAGGCACGTCGGCGTGCCGCCGGCGAGATACGCGCGAGGAATCTAAGGGGGATTGCGTACCAGCCGGGACGCGATGCATGCTGCCACCGCCGCGTGCACCGGAGGACCTGCCATGACCGATCAAGACTCGCCGTCCGCCCAGATCGACTTGAAGCTCGAAAGGCTCGGCGACTGGCGGGGCGAAGCGCTGAAAAGGATGCGCGGCCTGATCCGCGAGGCCGATCCCGACGTCGTCGAGGCCGTGAAATGGGCCAAGCCCACCAACCCCTCGGGCGTACCGACCTGGGAGCACGCCGGCATCATCTGCACCGGCGAGGTCTACAAGACCTACGTCAAGCTGACCTTCGCCCAGGGCGCCGCCCTGCCCGACCCCTCGGGCCTGTTCAACGCCGGCCTCACCGGCGGCACCCGCCGCGCCATCGACATCCACGAGGGCGAGACGGTGGACGCCGAGGCGTTCAAGGCGCTGATCGGCCACGCCGTTGCGCTCAACGTCGGCAAGCAGAAACCCCGGCGAAATTAAAGCAGCTTCTTCAGAAAGAACCGGCGAGGCGTGTGGGCATCTCCCTCAAGCTCGCCAAACTGCTCAAACCCAAATTTGAGGTAAAACGGCTTCGCCTGAAAGTCGAACGTGTCGAGGAACATGCCAAGGCATCCTCGCTCACGGGCAACTCGCTCTGCCTCCCGCATCAGCTCGGCACCCAGGCCTTTGCCTCTCAGCGCCTCCGGCACAATGAGATATTTGATGAACAGCCAGTTGTATTCGTCGCAAGCGTAGAGGCCGCCAATAATCTCGGCCGTATCGGGGTCCCTGAGAAGGATCCCAAGATCGGGCCGTTCCATCAGGTGAGCTGTGTGCCGACCATTGAAGTCCAGGAGCAACTTGAGGAGTTGCTCGCGCTCATCAGCGGTTGGCTCATCAGCGAGAATGTCGACGACAGGACGCATGGTCCAGACATGGCGCACCGGACAAACGGCGTCCAGTGATCTCTTTTACTTCTCGGCCGCGCCAATTGAAACCGCGGCCAGCACCTTCACGCGCGTTGCCCGCGGATGCCACCGCCCAGCACCTGCGGGCGATGGCATCGGTTGCCGGAAACTACTTCGCACCGGCCGCCGCTTCGATCACCGCGGCCACGTCCTTGGCGTGCGAGGCCAGCGAGGCATGGCTGCCCTCGACCGAGGTCACCTTGGCCTTCATCCGCTCGGCAAAGAAGGCCTGGGCGTGGGGATCGAGGACGAGGTCCTTGGCGCTCAGCACGTACCAGCTCGGCTTCTCATGCCACGCGGCGACCTTGGCCGGCTCATCGAAGGCGGTGTGGTTGATCGGCATCTGGTGCGCCGCCAGATGCTCGCCGATCTGCTTGGGCAGATCGCCCGCCACCGCGCTGGGGAACACGGCCGGATCGATCGTCAGGTAGCCCTTCGCGTCGGGCCGGATGGCCGCCACGCCAGGCGTTGCCGGGCCGCTGGCCGCCAGCGCGCTGATGGTCTCGCCCTTGTCGGGTGCAAACGCCGACACGTAGACGAGCGAGGCCACCTTGGCGTCGTCGCCGGCCTCGCCGATCACCACGCCGCCCCAGGAATGCCCGACCAGGACAACCGAACCATCCTGTGCATCGACCACCGCCTTGGTGGCGGCAACGTCGTCGGCGAGCGAGGTCAGCGGGTTCTTCACCGCCGTCACGTGGTAACCCTTAGCGGTAAGGATCGCGGCGACGCCATCCCAACTGGTCTCGTCGACGAAGGCGCCGTGCACGAGAACGATGTTCTTGATGGCAGGCTTGGACTGGGCCGAGGCCGGGGCAGCGCCCATGAGGGCGGTGGTGAGCATGAGGGCAGAGACAAAAAGGGCTTTCATTTAGAACTCCTGTGGGCGCGCATCGGCGCGGTTGCCTAATTCGGATAATCTGCAATGCTGTCGGTGATCGCGCCGGAAAGGCCTGGACTGGCCCCTCGCTCCGCGTAACCTGTTCTTTCAGCGAGAGAAGTTCTCGTTGAAGACACCGCCAAATTAGGGCTTTCCATGATGCATGACCATGACCGAGGCCCTGAATTGCATGCTCCATCGTCCAAAACTCAGGGCATGCTCGCCTCGCGCGTCGACCTGCTGTCGCAGATCCTGGCCATGGTCAGCCTGCATGGCGAAATCGTCTTCACCGCCGAGCTCAGCCAGCCCTGGGCGCTGCGCGTTCCGCCGGGGGCGGCCTATTTCCTGATCGTGCTGGAAGGCGGCCTGACGATCGCCAACGATCAGGGCCGGGTGCTTCAGGTGGCCACCGGCGATCTCATCATGCTGCCGCGCGGCGTGGGGCACGGCCTGAGCGATGGCCAGTGCACCACTGAGGCCGACCTTGCCACCCTGATGGCGGAGCAATTCACCGCCGAACAGCTCAACGTCTCTCACGGCGGCGGGGGCGCGCCGACCCGGCTGATCGCCGGTGCCTTTCATTTCGCAAGCGCGGCGGTGCCCTGGGTGGTGTCGGCGCTGCCGTCGGTCATTCACATTCCCAAGGCGAGCGGCGAAACCACCGGCTGGGCCGAAGGCCTCGGCTATTTCATGATGAAGGAAGCGCGCGAGGTGTATCCCGGCGCGTCGATCATGATTTCCCGGCTGATCGACGTGCTGGTGATCCGAATTCTCCGCAGCTGGGTCAGGATCGAGCAGGGCGGCAGCGTCGGCTGGCTGGGCGCGCTGGGCGATCCGCGCATCAGCCGCGCGCTCAAGGCCATCCACGACGAACCCTATCGGCGCTGGACTGTGCTCGACCTGGCCAAGGTGGCCGGCCTGTCGAGATCCGGCTTCGCGGCGCGCTTCACCGCCCTGGTGAAGGAGGCCCCGCTTGCCTACCACAGCCGCTGGCGGCTGACCCTCGCCCTCAGCCTGATGCGCCAGCCCGATGCCAAGGTCGGGTCGGTGGCAAGACAGGTGGGCTACGACTCCGAGGCCGCCTTCAGCCGCGCCTTCAAGGCGCAGTTCGGCTTTGCGCCGATGAACGCCAAATCGGCAATGGTGCAGGATCGATGAGGGAGAGATCGCGAGGCGCCCCCGAGGTCGCCGGAGCCGTGACGTCGACTGGGGTCCCAAGGCAGCCGTTCGATCCGCGACAAGGAGAGCTGGGCGAAACGGTGGATGCCGAAGCGTTCAAGACGCTGGTGCGGGACGCCGTGGCGCTCAATGTGGGGAAGCGGGGCCCGGGCGGAGGTAGGGCCGGTGGTACGATGAGGATGGTAGGCGCCGGCATCGGCTTCAGAAGATGAATATCTGAGCGTCCGCTATTGGCCGGCAGGGGACGGGCGGCTTCTGGGAAACCAAACGCGGATAGCGATCTTTCGCTTCCAGATAAGGATTGCTTCTGATTCAGGTAAAATTTGGCGGCACGTCTATCCGTTGATCACAGTTGATAGAGGAGCAAGCTTCAAAAGTAGCTTCTCGCGCAACGCCTCGTCCGAAGATATTCGAGCGACAGCCGCCGTCTCATAGTCCGCGCGGCCTTGAAACTTCAGCGCCTTCGCTATGGCACCGAGGATCTGCGAATGCCGAACCGGGTAGCGGGCTATGATGCCTTGAAGGTCTCGTGCGGCTATCATTTCTTGGAAACGCGCAAGCTCTGCAGGATAGGCGGACTGTCCAACGATCTGAATGGTCGGAGAGATCGTTGCGATGAGTTCCTCCCGCTTCGGCATCTGGGCAAGAAGTGCGTCGCGCACTTGCCGCTCGGCGAGCCGACCGGCCAGATGCTCTGCCGTTCCTTGCTTTGCCGCTGCGTCGATCCCCTGAGCAAGAACATCGGCAAGAAAGCCCGCCACCAATTCGGCTTGCTTCTCCTCATCTGCCTCATGGGTCGACGCCTGCCGCTTAGCGACAGCAGCTAGGACATCCGCGTCATAGTAGAGCGACTCCACCGAGAAAAATGGAAGCGGATAGATATTCTCCGCTTGGAACTCGCTGATGGTTTGCTCGGTCATACCGTCATTATCGATCAGGCCAAAGGCTTCTGTGCGATGAAGTCCGGTTGTCGAGTGGATGCCGAACACCGCATGCTGCACTTCCTTGCAACTGCCTTTCGGCCTGATCGAGACCTTTGGAAACAAAACGGAGTACATTGGAACGTCGAGGCTGCTGGCAGCGCCCTCGGTGAAAAGAACGCGACGCCTTGAACCAAGGATATCGGTGACGAGCCCTTCGGGAAGGTCGTCCATCTGATCAACGATATCGAAGTCCCAATGCGCCTTCTCCCCATCGGATTGCCAAGTGACCGACCGCACGATGCACACGCGCGACTTGGCGATAGATGTTGGTAAATCCAGCTCATGCGTGCTGATTACGAACTCGCAGTCGGGACGCGACTTGATAAGCGTCGCGATCAGGGGAATGACGATCAAACGATGAAGGTGCAACTCGGGCTCGTCGATCAAGAAAATCACGCCCGGCTTCGCCGAGATCACCTCCGCGATCAGTATGAGCGCAATACGCTCTCCGTCGGACATCCGGGCATAACTGAATATATTGCCGCCTGACACTGCCTTGAGTTCATCGTCAGCTATGAGCATCTGGACGGAAATGTTGGCTTGCTCAAGGAGCTGGTTGACCTTATCGAGAGGGGACTCTCTAGATTGCAATTTGGCAATCGCAGCGGCTGTTATGACCGGGTCTGAATTTACTGCGATCGTGTTCGCGCAGTCATTCTTGTATTGGTGTTCCGCCGCCGTCAGGTCGTGAATCGCTTTCTCATTTCGCCGATTGCCAAAATTGTTTGTCCACCGGGACTCGGTTTTAATGTCCCAGTATGCCAGATTGTCCGTGAGATCCCTTCTGCTTTGGGGCGTGAGTGACAGGCTCTCACCATCGAAAAGAGCAGTCCTGCTCCCCGGCAGGTAGACTACGTTCGCCTGAGACTTTTGCCGGAGCCAGTTCATGAGGGCGGATTTGCCCGTCCCGTTGCGACCAACGATGAATACTGGGTGGCCGGATGCGACCATGAGAGTAAGAGTTGATCCTGCCGGACCTGGTACCGGAAAATCTGTCATGCACGCCCCCCGGCTTAATAGCTTATGATATAGGGCAAGCAGGGCCTCATGGAAGGGCGCTTAGTGTGTCTTAAGTGCCTGTCCGATTTCATGTTCATCGTGGCTAGCCCCGAATGTCCGGCATGAGCGCAAAGCTGCCCCCTCACAGCCGTGACCAGATCAGCAGGTATCGCTCGCGTGGGATGCCAAACCAGCCGCTCAATCCGGTGACAATGCGAGCCATGCGGCACGGTGATGTTCCAGTCCCACCCGTCGGACATCAAGCACGTCCGCCCATCGCGCTCACTGAAAGCTCACTGAAAGCTTGTAGTGTTACGTACGTAGTTTAGCGGTCGGACTTAGCCTATCCGCTCTCGAAACAAAGAGCAGCCGATCGCTAGCATTGTGCGGAAAAGTGGGAACCGGTTTTCCGCGAAAGCAATGCAATACCAAGAAACAACAGCGTCATCCGGCCGAAGGGAAAAGAGGATCGGCAAGATGAGGCTTACACAACAAGGCCCTGGAGCGCCGGTCCGAGTCAGTCGGATCGAACGGCGCGCTAAGAATCACTGAGGAGGAACCCTATGTCGGCATTCAGCAAAGCTCTCTCGTCCACCGCCCTTGCGCTCGTCGCCGTTGCGTCCGTGTCGGCCGTTCATGCCGCCGACAAGATCACCATCGTCGTGGGTGGCTATGAAAAGCAGATCTATCTGCCGGCGAAGTTGACCGAGCGTCTCGGCTACTTCAAGGACGAAGGGCTTGATGTGGACCTCATCAACGAGGCTGCCGGCGTCGACGCCGAGAACGAACTGCTCGCCGGCCAGGTGCAGGGCGTGGTCGGCTTCTACGACCATTGCATCGACCTGCAGTCGAAGGGCAAGTTCGTCGAATCCGTCGTCCAGTTCAGCCGGGCGCCCGGCGAGGTCGAGCTGGTGTCGACCAAGCATCCCGAGATCAAGTCGCCCGCCGACTTCAAGGGCAAGAACCTCGGCGTGACCGGGCTCGGCTCGTCCACCAACTTCCTGACCCAGTATATGGCGGTCAAGTCCGGCGTGAAGCTCGGCGAATTCACCTCGGTGCCCGTCGGCGCCGGCGACACCTTCATCGCCGCCATGCAGCAGGACCAGATCCAGGCCGGCATGACCACCGAGCCGACCATCACCCGCCTGCTGAAGACCGGCCAGGCGGCCGTGCTGGTCGACATGCGCACCGTCGAAGGCGCCAAGGCCGCGCTCGGCGGCACCTATCCGGCCGCCTCGCTCTACATGGCCACCGACTATGTCGAGAGCCACAAGGACACGGCGCAGAAGCTCGCCAATGCCTTCGTCAAGACGCTGAAGTACATCAACACCCACACCGGCGCCGAGATCGCCGCTGAGATGCCGGCCGACTACTACGTCGGCGACAAGGAGGGCTATGTGAAGGCTCTCGATGCCGGCAAGGGGATGTTCACACCCGATGGCGTGATGCCGGAAGACGGCCCGGCCACGGTGCTCGCCGTCCTCTCCGGCTTCTCCAAGAACGTCAAGGGCAAGACCATCGATCTCACCAAGACCTACACGACCGAGTTCGTGAAGGCCGCGAAGTAACGCGTCCATTGTCACGGGGCGGCGGACTTCGTCGCCCCACCCTTTTCGTCGCGATCACACATGTCGCCTTGGTCCGTTCCGCGGGCCGAGGGAAAGGAACTCATGTCGACTCAAGCTTCCAACGCCCCCTCGGTCGAGTTGATCAATGTCAGCCGCCGGTTCGTCTCGCCCACGGGCAAGTCCCTGACTGCCCTCCACAATTTTTCCATGCGCGTCGACGAGGGCGAGTTTGTCGCCGTGGTCGGCCCGACCGGCTGCGGCAAGTCGACGACGCTCAATCTCATCACCGGCCTCAACAAGCCGTCGGCCGGCGAGGTCCGCATCTTCGGCCAGCCGATCAACGGCATCGACCGGCGCATCGGCTTCGTCTTTCAAACCGACGCGCTGTTTCCCTGGCGCAACGTCATCGACAATGTCGTGGCCGGCCCGATGTTTCGCGGCCGTCCGAAGGCTGAGTCCTACCAGGTGGCGCGGGACTGGCTGAGCCGTATCGGCCTCACGAAGTTCGAGCATCACTATCCGCATCAGCTCTCGGGCGGCATGCGCAAGCGCGTCTCGCTCGCTCAGACCTTCATCAACGAGCCGAAGATCCTGCTGATGGACGAGCCCTTCTCGGCTCTCGACGTCCAGACCCGCGTGCTGATGCATGAAGAACTTCTGAAGCTTTGGGCTGGCTCGAAGGCGTCGGTCATCTTCATCACCCACGATCTGGAAGAAGCCATCGCGCTGGCCGACAAGGTCTATGTCCTGACCTCGGGCCCGGGGACGGTCAAATCCGTCTACCCGATCGGCATTCCGCGCCCGCGCGTCATGGCCGAGATCCGTTACGAGCCGCAATTCATCGACATCGCGCACACCATCTGGAACGACCTGCGCGACGAGGTCCAACGCAGTTACCGGCAAGCCGGACTGGCAGCGTGATACCGAGATGCATTGAAAATGACCTCGGTATTCCGTTTGCCGATTTCTCATGCCTCTGATGCAAATGAGAAATCGGCGATGGCTTCAGCGAGCGGATGCGTCAGCATCTTCGCGAGTTGGTATGAAAGGGCAACCATGACCGATATCACCCTCGAAGACCGATCGACCGTGCCGGTCGGCACCAGCGACGCCGAAATCGAGCAGGCCGCGCTGACCTCCATTCGCAAGCGCCGGCAGAAGGTGCTGTTCTGGCGCCTGACCATCCTCGTCCTGCTGCTGGGCGGCTGGGAGCTGTCGGGCCGCATGAACTGGATCGACCCCTTCTTCTATTCCATCCCGACCAGCATCGTCGCCCGCCTCTACGAGTGGATCACGGAAGGCACATCGGAAGGTCCGCTCTGGTACCATCTCTATGTGACGATGGAGGAATCGCTGGCCGGCTTCTTCTCCGGCGCCATCGCCGGCGTGGTCACCGGTGTCGCGCTCGGCCGCAACAAGATGCTGTCGGACATCTTCTCCATCTACATCAAGCTGATCAACTCGGTGCCGCGCGTCGTTCTGGCGCCGATCTTCATCATGCTGTTCGGCCTGGGGCTCGGCTCGAAGATCGCGCTCAGCTTTGTCATGGTGTTCTTCGTGGTGTTCTCCAACGCCTTCCAGGGCGTGGTCGAGGCCGACCGCAACATGATCGCCAACGCCATGATCCTCGGCGCCAACCAGTGGCAGCTGACGCGGCATGTCATCATTCCCTCGGCCATGAGCTGGATTTTCGCCAGCCTGCACGTGTCGTTCGGCTTTGCCATCATCGGCGCCATCGTCGGCGAGTTCGTCGGCTCGCGCTACGGCATCGGCCTGTTGATCAACATCGCCAAGGGATCGTTCGACGCTTCGGGCATGTATGCCGCCATCATCATCATCATGGCGGTGGCATTGATCGCCGAGTATCTGATGACCGCGGTGGAAAAGCGCCTGGCCAAGTGGCGCCCGGTGCCCCAGCACGACATGCACTGAATAGTCCAGGTCCGGCAGCCGGGGCGGGCTCTCAGGTGGAGTGACCTGAGGGCTCGTCCCCGGCGCTTTTCGCCTCTGGCAACGTCACCGTCGCTACCAGCCCCGTACCCGTAGTGCGCCGGCCAAGCGTCAGGCTGCCGTCGTGTGCCTCGACGATGTCCCGGACGATGGCGAGCCCGAGGCCGGTTCCTTCGGCGCCACTTTCCCCCTCGGCGCCGGAGCCGCGATAGAACCGCTCCGTCAGGCGCGGCAGGTCCTCGTCCGACACGCCGGGGCCGCTATCCTCGATCGTCAGCCTGACATGCCCTTCGTATCGCAAGAGATCGACGGCCACGGTTGCCCCGGGCGAGCTGTATCTCACGGCGTTGTCGACGAGATTGGCGACGATCTCGCGCAAGAGCGAGGCATGCCCCGTGACGACAAGGGGGCCGCCCTCGTCCTGGAAGGACAGGTCGATCTCCCTGTCGATGGCCACGGTCGCGAACTCTTCCAGCACGTCGCGCGTCAGTGCGGCGAAGTCGACATCGGCCTTCATCAGCAGGGCGCCCTGTTCGGCGCGCGCCAGGGACAAGAGCTGCGACACCAGTCGCGACATCTGGTTGATCCGGGCTTCCTGCGCCTCGAGGACAAGCTGCTTGCCTTCCAGGCTGGGCTCACGCAGGCCGTAGCTGGCCTGCGCCTTCAAGATGCTGAGCGGCGTGCGCAGCTGATGGGCCGCATTGGCGATGAACCGGCGTTGCGCGCCAATCTGCCGGCTGACGCGTTCGAAGGCGTGATTGAGGGCCGTTGCCAGCGGACGCAGTTCGCTCGGCAGGGCGCCGACATCGAAGGATTGCAGCTGATCCGGCTCGCGTTCCTCCACCTCGCGGGCAAACCGCAGCAGCGGACGCAGCCCCAGGCCGATGCCGACCGCCGACAGCAGGCCCGCCGCCGCCACCAGCAACAGCTGGCCTTGAATGGACTGGGTCCACAGGCGGTAGACCAGCCCATCGCGGCTCTTCAGGGTGCTTCCCACGATGACCACCGCGCTGGCATTGTCGCCGCCGCCGATGACGGGCTGACGCAAGGCAACCTGGCGCACCGCATGGGCGCGGAAGCTGGCGTCGAAGAACACCATGTGCAGGTCCCTGAGCGGCTCCGCCGGCAGCGCGACATCCGGGTCGCCGGCAATGAGCTCGCCGTCGGGCCCGCGCACCTGATAGTGGATCCGCTCGCCGACGTCGCCGTTCGAGAACACCGCCAGCGCCGACGGCGGGATCAGCGCCTCGATGCCGTCATCGCCCATGTGGATGCGTTCGGCGATGCCGGCGGCCGAGGCGGCGAGCAGGCGGTCAGTCAGGAGATCGGCGGTTTCGACGGCGTTGCGCCAGGTCAGATAGACGTTGATCAGGGCGAGAAAGATCAGCGGCCCGATCAGGCTGAGAACCACCTTGAGGCGAATGCTGTCACGGTGCACGGGTGGGTTCCGATTGCGTCAGGACATAGCCGAGACCACGCAGCGTCACGATTCCAACGCCGGTCCCTTCGAGCTTCTTGCGGACGCGATGGACGTAGATCTCCACCGCCGAGGGGTTCGCCTCGTCGTCGAGGCCGAATACTGCGTCGAACAGATGCGCCTTCTGAATGGGCTTGCCGCCCTTGAGAATGAGGGCTTGCAACACGGCATGCTCGCGCGGGGTCAACAGCAGCACCTCGCCGTCGGCGGTGAACTGGCTGGCGCCGAGATCGAGCGAGATCGGGCCATAGTCGACGGTGTTGGCGTGGTTGGTCAGCGTCTGCCGCAAGCGAGCCCTGATGCGAGCTTCCAGTTCGGTGATGTCGACCGGCTTGACGAGATAGTCGTCAGCGCCGAGGTCCAGCCCCCTGACGCGGCTGGAGATGGCGTCGTTCGCCGTCAGGATGATGACCGGAACCTTCCGGTTATGGCCGCGCAGGTTCTTGAGAACGGAAAAGCCGTCGCCGTTCGGCAGACCGAGATCCAGGAGGACCAGCGCGTAATCCTGCGTTCTGAGCGCCTCGTCGGCATCCTCGCCCGTGTAGACGCAGTCCACCGCGTAGTGGCTCTTGCGCAAAAGAAGCGCCAGCCATCTCGCAAGCTCGACATTGTCTTCGACCAGCAACAAGCGCATGCGCTAGCATGCTGCATGTGACGGCCGAGATGCAACTGCGAAACAATAGCCAAACGGCTGAGGTCCAGCGGTTCAGCCCGACATGACCCGGCCGATGGAGTGACCCATGAAGACCATGATCCTGCCGACGCTCGGCGCACTGATCGCTCTTGCCCTCGCGTCGCCCGCTCATGCCGAAGGCAAATCCAAAACGATCTTCAGCTGTGCGATCGGCAAGAGGACCGCCTCCGTGACGCTGGCCGACGGGCAGCTCACCTATCATTTCGGCACCCGCGCCCACGACGAGCTGACGATCGTCGGCACCCCCGCCTCGGGCAACGTCTTCCAGATGGCCCAGCGCTACGCCGGCATGGAATACCAGCTGCGGTTCAAGAGCGACGACTACAGCTACATCCTCTACGCCGCCGAGGGTAACCCTCAGGTGGGCGCCGCCGCCAACTCCGGCCTGGTGATCCTGCAAGGCACCGACCGCATCGCCGACCGCTCCTGCGCCAAGTTCACCGAGTTCGCGGTGCCGCTGGATGGACTGGGGATTCCGGAGGATACGGAAGATTATTCGGCGATGTAGGGGCTGGGACGTTCACCAGAGATCGGATTCGGCCTGGTCAGTTGCGCAGAGCATCACGGCGCATCGCGCTGAAGCAGGCCTCTGTATCTCATTTACTTCGGCGCCGGTCAGACCGCTTCGAGCTTCTGCATCTCCATAAGACCTCGCTCAATCAACAGATCGATCATGTCAAGCGCTCGGGTTCGCCTTGAGGGATAAGCGATGTTCGACGCATAGAGCTTGAGTAACAGCTCGCCGATCTGATGCATCTCATAAAGATTAGCTTTGCGGCCGTTCTTGGTGATCGCTTGGAGCGTATCTTCAAGCAGTTTTAGCAGAACCTCGTCGAGCCCCGGCGGAGCCTGTTCGAGCTGATGCAGAAAAAAGGTATGATCAATCTCGAAATACTTGGAAGCAATATATGCTTCAAAGAGGCCAGCATACACGACGATATCAGGGGCCTCCATCTGACGGAAACAATCGCTCGCCTCATCCCGGACCGTCTTGTCCTCATCATCGAAAAACCGAGTCAACCAACCGGTACAGGCCGTGCCGAAGCGCGCAGACTTGAAATTAGAAGCAGCAACTGCTGCGGCCGCAGAGCGGTATTCGGCATCGGCATCAATTAGCGTCTCGGCAAGCGGCAACCAGCCTTGATCGTCTAAAGATCGACGAAATATTGCCAACGCAGCGAATCCGCGCGCAAGTGGATTGTCGTTGGTGAGATAGAGCTTAATCAGTTGCGCAAAACTCTCCGCATCCAGATCGGCGATCCAGCCGATGATCTGTTGGCCGTCGTTGGTGTAAAACGCTTCGGGGCAGGAACGCGCGGTTCGCAACGTCCAGTCAACGCCTTGCTTACCTTCGTGCTTCAGCGCGCTCATAATCAGGCCGCTAAGTGCCGAATGAATATGTGCAGCGGCTGGCTTACCAACAATCGCGTCGATCGCAGCGCGGTACTTCTCGAAAGCTTCCTTTGATTTCCAGCTGATCCTGCCCAAGGTATCGAGGGCTGAACCGCGCGCTGAGTTGATGGCCTTGCCAATCAGGTCGCTACCAAGAGTGAACGCACGCTTCCAGTCGGGCTCGTTGGCATCTTTGCTGTGATCGGTGTCACCAAGGCCCGTGCTGTCGTCGTCGCCTGTAGCGATCCTCAAAAGCAGTGCTTCCGCCTGTGGTCCGAGTGGTTCCTTGCAAGCTTGGATCATCCAGGCCAGCGACTGGTCGTCCGGACGCGCAGCCGGATTGGCGTTCACGGCTGCAAGAACCCGCTCTATCATTTCCCTATTAGGCTTGGACTCCGCGATACCGGAAGTGATCCCCCTGGCGAAATCTTGGTGCGTGCCTTCAGGAAACCGCAAGAATAGTGAGAGGAAACGTTCAGGCGCTTCCTTTGCGCGTTCTTTTAGCTCTCGCGATAGCTCCCACGCGCCTCCGATGAGGCCATTCCCGCGTGACCGCATCTCGTCGCGCGGGCCGCTGAATTTCTTAATTGCGCTGAGCCACGCGTCGTCACTCATGAACTTTGTGCGCTCGCCAGCAATCGGTGAACGCACCCAACCGCCGCTGATGCCTTCGGGTTCTTCAGGCCTCTGTCCGACAAACTTACGATCAAGTTCTGCAAGGCGTTTCGCTGCGTGCGGTGACAATTGTTCCGCGCCGATTTGGAGCAGTACCGACCATTCGCATCGACCCGATTGATTGAGCCAATGCATCACGTAACCGCTAGTTTTCAGCGGGAAGTCGGGTGCCCCCACCTCGTCCCGGCGTCGAAGAAGATTACGCTTGGCATAATCTATCTCGGTGCGTATTGACAGGACTGTGGCTTCCACCTGATCCCGTTCGGCCCCGTTCAACCAAGGCATGGTTACCGCAATTGCTCGGCCAGCAGAATGGCCATCAGCCATATGCCAACCCGCTTCAAAAAGCCCGGGATTTTCGAGCTGTTCGAGCAGTAGATCATGCAACGCCTCGGGATTGGCGGGAATTGTCTCAAGCAAAAGATGCAGGCTAGTGATGTGTGTTTCAGGTTCCATCGCGCGGAGCAGCCGCATGGCGGCGAGAGGGTCATAGCGGCCGATTTCCGCTAGCGCGGAGCGCACAATGTCAAGCAAGTCGACCGATCGCACATCGGTCCGGTTCAGGGGGCGCCAAGGCCAAATGCTATTCTCGGCAGGACGTTTATCACCTGCGATTGTACGCTCCATCGCTAGGCGCATAAATGGCAGCAATTGCTCAAGGAATGCGAGCGGAGCGGCCCTAGCGAGTTCGCTTAGCGAATGCATTGATGCTCCGCCGTCCTCGTAGCGACGCATGAACGGATGCCCTTCCGGATTCAGGTCGAACCAACGCCCCAACTGTGCCCCAAAGATCCGCGCAGCCTCTCGGGGAGCCGACTTGACCCATGATCGATAATAGGCGCCCCAGTCGTCACCATCTCTTTGCCAATCTCCCGGCGTCGAGAGACTAAGCGCAGTAATTAGGCCGTTAGCGAGTAGTTCCGCATCAACCTTGGGGTCAATGAATCGAAGCATATCGAGCACTTCACGGACACGCTCGGGTCGGCGCTCTAGAAAATCATCGATCAGCTTGGCGATTTCGTCCGGTGCTAACGGAACGATCGAGCGCAGGAAGTTTAGCGCCCAGGTGAGATCGTCGCCTTCACATGCCAGCCAACCGTTGAGCATACCCAGCGTTTGGAGCAGGTCGAACCAAGGCTTTCGCTCGAAAATTACATAACCTGTTTTGCGTGGAAGCCCATCGCACTTGGCGTAGCTTGCGATCAGCTCCCATTCGGCGGGGGTCGGATCGGGAATCGTCGCTAGCCAGCGCACGATCGTCTCACGGATATGTGGGCGTACACGCGTATCGCTGAGGATTGTACCGAGGTCAGAGAGATAGCGAGCGCGTTCAAGCTCACGTTCGAAGGCGAGGATTTGGCGGGTCTGCGTACGGCGGAACAGAGTCTGTTCGCTTGCGAGCAGAAAGTTGATTATAGGCTTGCCCTCCCGCACGAACGCGCGCGCGTGGAGATAGTCGAACAGAGATTCATGAATAAATCCAACCCGGTGACCGCGGGCGACTATAAGCCCAACACGCTGGAGAATGTCGAGCGCACCTGCGTAGAGATCGAGCGTGGCAACGGAGGCGACGAGTTCCTGTCGTTCACTCATCGCTTTGGCAATCGCGGTGAGCGGCTCATAAACATTCCAGCCGGGACGAAAGTCACGCTGGATCTCTTGCTCACGCGCCTGGAGCAACCGGCTATAGAGTTCTGAGAGATGCTCGACCCGACGCAAATCGCTGATTCCGCTTTGCGCAAGCGTCGCGGCCAGCGTCAGGCCAATCGGCATCCCAAGCAACGCCATCAGTCGGGAATTTTGGGCATCGTGGAGGATGCCAAGCCGGGTGAGCACCGGGTCAATCTCGGATCGATCGAAAGCCCCGACGTCTATTCGTACGTTGCCCTCAACCTTGGCGATCTCTCGAAAAGCGTGGTCGTTTTCCAGGTCAAAGCTGCGGCACGCGAAGATGAGCTGAACGTGCGGATAGTGCGCAGCTTTTCTAACTAGATCGAGCACTACGCGGCGTAGCTTGGCTACACGTCCTGAAACCTCACTAACCGCATCGGCCTGGTCAATGATTAATACTGCCTTCTTTTGGGCAGCAAGTTTTTCAAGGACTACGACCGGGCTATCTGCGGTACCGACGGTCTGCAAGCCCAACTCATCAAGAGTTGCGACAGAGCCGGCTTGGTCGACCCTGAACGCGAGATGTAGCGTGCCCTCCTCACGCAGCCGATCAATCACATCAGCGACAATCGCCGATTTACCGGTACCTGCGGCGCCTACGAGCAGAACCACTCCTGCGCCGGCCCGTAGCCCACCAAGGATGTCCTGAACAATTTCTCGATCGATCCGGAATAGTCCGGCGCCGAGCGGCGGATAGGAGCCGACATAACTTGAGGTCGCATCGCGAATGCGCCCTGGCAATGAACGGTCAAGTTCATATTGCTTGGCCTCAATCCCTGCCTTACGGACAAAGGCAATGACATCGTCATAGCCGATCGGTCGGTTGAAGTTATGATCCTCCTCCAGCCAAGTGCGGAACTGAGCGGCAATGGTATCTGGGTCTCCCTTGAACCAGTAGGCGAGGCGCGCACGCACAATGTCGGTGAGGTCGGGCTCGGATAATGTGCGGAATTCGCTATGTCCGAGAAATCGAAATGCATCAGCGGCGTCGCCCCCCAGCCGTTCCTTTAGGACACTCCAATATCTGCTTTCATTATCCGAAAGGCTGGCTTCGAAGGCTTCGATATTATGAGTCGCCGGGAGCTTTTCCTGAAGTAACTTCAGCTGCGGTGAGGGATCGCTCGATACAAATAGGCAACGTGCGCCACCAGTGCCGATCTTGGCGCGAAACGCTGCCAGTACCCCCGCAGCATCGAGGGCGGCGATCGACCACGTACCCGATGCAGTCTGGCGCTTGCACTGGTGCCACTCAGTACCGCTTGTCCGAACAACCGAGAACTCGAAGCCTTGCTCGTCGTCACCGAGCATTTCGATCGTGATAGTCAGAATCGTTCCGTCCAAAAGCCCGAGCAGTTGGTGCGTTAGCCAGCGAGCTTCGAAACGGTTGCCGACTTTGTCTGCGATCCCACCCTTATGCATGCGCCTCTCTCTTGAGCCTAATACAACTACGGAGCGCAGAACGGAAATGGAACAGATTTAGCCACAAGGCAATAGGCGACTAGTAGGCACATGCCGTCGCGCCGCGTATCGCCGAGAGACTTCGGCGTCACGTACTTTAGTGCTGAATCAGCTCGTGAAGCTGGCCTTGTTGCCTTCTCACCCACCAATCCTCACCCGATAATACACCTTCACCTGCTCCAGCCGATCCGACGGATGCGGCCCCATGAAATCCACTTCCCCGCCCCCTCTCGATCACCGTCCTTGAGGCCAGGTTCTCGACGTTGCAGAGGATCTGCAGCTCGCCCAGCCCCTTGGCTCTCGCAAGCTCCATCAGCGCCCGGAGCGCCGCCGTCGCGTAACCCCTGCCCTGCTTCCAGGGAACGACGGAATAGCCCACGTGGCCCGGCACGCCATCGGGCACGGCGCCGGTGGCGGGCACATAGCGTGCTTGACACGGCCGACTTCAACTCATATTAGGAAACGATCATTTCCTATTATGGGATCGGCGAATGATCGACATGGAGCGGACACGGGGCCGGCCTCGCGCTTTCGACGAAGCGAAGTTTCTCGACGCGTCGATCAAGTTGTTCAGCCGCGACGGGTTTGCGGGCGTCAGCGTGAGCGACATCACCACGGCCTCAGACCTGACCGCCGGAAGTATCTACAAGGCCTACAAGGACAAGCTGGGAGTCTTCACCAAGTCGCTCGAGCGTTACATCGCCTTGCGAGAGGCGGAGATCGGCGACCGTCTCCGAGGCCTTGACGATGCGCGGAGCAAGATCGCCGCCTTGCTCGACTTCTATCTCCAGATCAGTCGCGGCCCCGAAGGACGCCTTGGTTGCATGGTCGTCTCCGGCGTTGCCGACTTGGACCTTGTTGGCAGCGCCGCCGACCTCCTGCGCCGCCAGATGTCGCGGCGCCGGCAATGGCTCGTCGAACTCCTCAGCGACGGCAAGATCGATGGCTCGATCGCCGCAGACGTGAACGTGGGCGCAACGGCCGACCTGCTTCTGGCCCTGTTGCAAGGCCTGCGGGTGGTCGGGAAAGCCGAGCTGATCGGGGAACACGATGACGATCTCATCGCCAGCGCTCTCAAGCTCCTGAGCTAAGCCCATGCCCTGGTTCATTCTGGCAGCGCTTTCGGCGGGCGCCATGCTTCCCCTGCAAGCTCTGTTCAATGCCCGCCTCGGTCGATCCGTCGGCTCCATGTTCTATGCCGCCGGGTTTTCAGCCGCCCTGTCCGCCCTTTTGCTTGTCCTCGCAGGGTTTTTCGCGATGGGCGGCTCGCCGCGCACCGGCGACCTCTCCGCCGTGCCTGCCTGGGCCTGGGCCGGCGGCGTCTGCGGTCTCGTGACGCTGGCGGGGATCACCTTTGCGGCGCCCCGGCTTGGAGCCGGCAGTACCGTCGCGCTCGTGGTGACGGGCCAGGTGATTTTCTCGCTCGTGCTCGACCACTTCGGGCTCTTCGGGCTCGCCCCCCAGGCGGTGACGCTTCAACGCGCCTTGGCGGCAGCCTTGCTGCTGAGCGGCGCCTTTCTCATTCGATAGGACATGACCATGCAAACCTCAGCCCTCCCGGCAGCGCCGGATGGCTTCGCCCATCGTTTCCTGAGGGCGGACGGCCTCCGCTTCCACTATGTCGAGGGAGGGAGCCTTGACCGTCCGGCGCTTCTCCTCCTCGCCGGCTTTCCTCAAAGCTGGTTCGCTTGGCATGGCGTCATGGAGCGCCTCTCGGACCGTTACCGGATCGTGGCCGTCGACCTGCCCGGACAGGGAGACAGCGACAAGCCGCTCAACGGTTACGATACGCAAACGGTGGCGCGTCGCCTGCATGGCTTCGTGTCGGCGCTCGGTCTGCAGCGATATTTCCTCGCCGCGCATGATGTGGGTGCCTGGGTGGCGTTCCCCTACGCGCACCTTTTCGAGCCGGAGATGGAAGCCTTGGCGATCCTCGACGCCGGCATTCCCGGCGTTACCTTGCCCGGCAGCCTGCCGTCCTCGTCCGACGTCTCGTGGAAAACCTGGCATTTCCCGTTCCATGCGGTTCCAGACCTTCCCGAGCTGCTGCTCGAGGGACGCGAGCGTCCCTATCTCGAATGGTTCTTTCGGGAGAAATCGGCAGATCCGACATGGTGCGACGAGGCTTGCCTCTCGGAATACCTGCGCATTTTCACCGCACCGGGGGCCATGCGCAGCGGACTGGCCTTCTATCGCGACCTGGCCCGCTCGGCCGAGCAGAACACCAGCCTGGCCCAAGGCCGCCGCCTTGAGCTGCCCGTCCTAGCCCTCGGGGCGGACCAGGGCTCGATCCGGGATCTGGGAGGCGCCCTCGCCCCCTTCTGTTCCAGCGTGCGCTCGGAGACCGTGTCGAACTGCGGACACTTCCAACCGGAGGAGCAGCCCGAGGCAGTCGCCTCTGCCCTCGGAAACTTCTTTGGCTGACGACACCTTGAAACAGCGCGTAGCGGACGTCGGCGCCCGACCTTCAGCAGAGGATACGTCCCAGTCGCGCTGTCACAAGCTCCACGAGTTCTGGCTGCATGAATTCGAAATTGTCTGGAATATCCAGGCAGACGAGTCGCTTTCCTTTTAGAGACGGCCCCAACTGGCGTTTCAAACGCGACAGCTGTGCCTTCTCCATGACGGCTATCGTGTCGGCCCAAGCCAGTTGCTCGGGGCCGACGCGCTCGTCCGCGTCGGCGCTCAGTCCGGCGAAATCGGTCGGCTGTCCGAGGCGTTCGGCGGCGACTGCCGCTGCCGTGGGGCTTCTTTTCCGGGCCTTGCCGCAAATGAACAGGATGTTGGTCATGGCCCGACTATCGATCAGCAACCAGGGGCAGTCTAGAGGCCGGCTTTTCCAGAAAGAAGCTGGCGGCGATCGCCCGCCAGGCCCTGGCCAGGTGGCCGCAGGCCAGACCGAACAGGCAACCCGGGCGTGATCCCCTCGCGTGCAGGGCACCGTTCTGAAGCCGCGGATTCAACCGCACAACGCCGTCTAGCTCGGACTACGGCCGAGTTGAAGGACAAGATCGTCCGCGCCCATGCGGATTCCCGCGCGGGCGGCATCGAGCGGGCCGAAGCTGGCGAAGACGTTTACAGCCCAGGGGTATTGCTTGCTGATGTAGGCCCGAAGGAGGCGGTTGGACGTGCTGTCATAGATTTCGACCGCGTAACTTACCGAACCTGATAGCAGTCCCTGCTTGTCGCGGGCGGTCTGCACGGTATTCATCACCGCGCCAGCCGGCACCACTTTCGATACCGTTCCAAGAATGGGTACGTTGGCCTCGACGCCGGTCAGCGTAACCCGGATGCGCAAGGTGTTAGCGCTGGGAGTGGTCGCTGCAGCGAATTTGGCTTTAAGGGCTCCGGCGAATTGCTCCTGGATGTAGCTCGCCAATGCTCGCTTATCCTCATCGGAGACGTTTCCGAATTGCCCGTCGGGGCCCGAATAGATCAGCACAGGGTCGAGGAGAAAAGCGCTGTATTGGGACCAGTCGGTGTTACTTGCGGCATAGACGAAGGGTACGTGCCCAACCTTGTCTTTCGGATTGGCCGTGAGTTGCGCTGCGGATGCAAGCCCTTGGTAGCGAACGGGTTGTGAAGCGCATCCCGCCAACCCGCCTGTCACCAAGAGAAGGGCAAGCGATATCTTTGATAGCCTTACCATAGGACATCCCCACACTCGGTATGAACCACGCGCGATCAAGTTGAGGCGATGTTCCTCCGGATTTCAGACTGATCGCTCATCCACGTAACTCAGCGGCGCTGAGACGTCAACATTAATAGACCAATTAGTCTATTAATTGAGCTGAGATGCTCGCGGTGAGCCTTCTACCGGCAACCAAACGGCCCTCATGGGCAGGGCGCGCAGATTCCACGCTGGGTATTCCGATCGCCGCAAGACGGGCGAGAGCGGAACGCGGCCAGAGGATTGTCGGCGTCATTTCGATTTCATAGATTGTGCCATCTAATTTTAGGAAAGATGCGATGCGCAAGGTCGATCCAGCCAAGCACGAAGAGAAGCGTCGGGAAATCCTGGAGGCCGCCGGGAGATGCTTCGCTCGCAGCGGATTTCATGGCGCAACGACCTCCGCAATCTGCGCGGAGGCAAAAATCAGCCCCGGACATCTCTTCCACTACTTTGACAGTAAGGAGGCAATGATAGCGGCGATCACCCAGGCCCGCCTCGACGATGCCATGGTGCGCACCGAGCGCGTGATGGAGAGTGCAGACCCCTTTGGCACGTTCGTGAACGGAATAAAGGATGCTTTGCTGACCAAAGGGAGAATGAATAACCCCTTGTTGCTGGACATGCTGGCAGAAGCTAGACACAACCCCACGATGGCCGAGATCGTCCAAGAGAGCACGCGTCAAGGGCAGGCCGTGGTGGCGGCATTTTTGCGCAAGGGTCAGGAAGAGGGGCGGGTCGACACGAACCTGGATCCGGAATTGGCCGCGGCGATTGTCATCAGCGTGATCGATGGTTCTCAATCCATCGCCGTCCGCGACCCCAAACTCGATAAGGAGGAGAGCGGCAAGCTGCTTCTGAAGATGCTCTTGCGCTTATTCGCTCCACCCGCGGCAGCCGACGGCGCGTAGGCAGGTCCGGACGGGTGATGTGGCGCCGCACGGCCCCGAACTTGGCTGTGGGCGTGCTCAGTTTTTCCCAGAAAATCCTTCAGCACGGCGTTGTCGAGCATCTGCTCAACCAAGTGCTTCTTCAGTCAAGGGCCGAATCTAGTCTCATCACCGCAAAGATTTGCAGCGCAGTCCCCGGATGTACGAGGTGGCTTCACCGCATCAGCTCGCTATCGCGCCTCCAGCCCCCTCAAACCCTCACCCGATAATAAAGCTTCACCTGCTCCAGCCAATCCGACGGATGCGGCCCCACGAAATCAACCTCCCCACCCACCCTCTCGATCACCGTCCTGGAGGCGAGGTTCTCGACGTTGCAGAGGATCTGAAGCTCCGTGAGGCCCTTGCTTCTGGCGAAATCGATGAGGGCCCGGAGCGCCGCCGTCGCGTAGCCCCGGCCCTGCTTCCAGGGAACGACGGAATAGCCGATGTGGCCCGGCACGCCCTGGGGCACGGCGCCGGTCTCGGGCACATAGCGCAGGTCGGCCTTGCCGGCGAACTCGCCGTCGGAGATCCAGAGGGCGTGCCATAAGGTGTGATTGACCGGCATCGTCGGTGAGGCGTTATGCGCCGGGGCGGGATGGTTCAGGATCCTGTCGAGAGCGCCGACCCGGTCTTTCCGGAGGGCGGCGAGCTCGGCCTTGATATAGGCGGCATCGCCCACGCGCCTCGGATCGGGCGACCAGCCCCTCTTGAGCGCGTCCTCATAGCCGCCAAGCCCGTCCATCGTTGGCGTCACCAGAACCGGGGTTTTGGCGAGCGTAATCATCAGCTTGCATCCTGTCGTCGGGAGATGAGCTGCCTGTTGGGCACGTTGATATCGCTTCAAACCTTCATGGCATAGTCAAAATCTTCGTGCTCGAAGGCGGGCGCCATCCTGGCGATTTCGGCTGGCGGCGCGTGACGTCTTTGCGCGTATTGCTTCCAGTTGGCCGTCACCGAGACGCATGTTCGAAGGATCTCGTCCGAAACCTGGGGGGATACATAGAATTCCGCGACATCCCGCAGCAACTGCAAGGACGCCGTGGCCTCGTCGTAGTCGATGCGTGTCTTGAGAATGCGAGGTCCGTCCGGCACCGGGTTGAGGTCGTAGCAGGGGCTCAAAGTCCATCCGCGACGCCCCTGCCAGAGAAAGCCATGGTTCCTGAGGTGATCGTCGGTGTTGCTGATCAGGATGCTGAAGCATATGCGGCGGAAAAGCTCGGCGCGATCCCGCTCCGCTTCGGCGCCGTGGCGCGCGATGGCGTCGACCATTTCAAGGTAACTTCCGTCATCGTCGCCATCGTCATGTTCCGTCATCGCCATGGCGCTGATGAAGGGAATCCTCTGGCCGTCCTTTCGGTCAAACCGCCGGGTCATGAAAATCGGCCCGTGATCGCTCGGCATCAGATCGTGCTCGACCGTCGTGATCCCTGCATCCCGCGCCATGTCGAGCGCAATGGCTTCCCACCGAGAGATGGAATAGGCATCGGTTTCCTTGGGAAACTTGGCAATGGACAGATGTCCATGCTGATCGACGACGGATGCCTTCGGCCGCGCGCCTCCCAGCGAGGAGCCAGGGGCGAATATCAGAAGAAGGTCCTCGTCCGTTTCTTCGCCGCGAAGGATACGATGCGAGGCCTGCAACAGGCGACCCAGCGCCACCGTCGTCGGAACGCCCTGGCCTTGCGGGGCCTGGAATTCTTCGTCTCCCTCAAAACGAAATCGCAGTGCCCCCAGGCGCGTTTCGTCTGAGACGCCCAGCAGAAAGTCGGTTTCCTGTAACGTGCGTACCCGTCGTCCTTCCTGCTCGGCCAGACGACGTTCACGGCGGCGCATCAGCTCGCGCCCCCAGGTATCCGGAGCGCTGTCTCCGAGCGTGCCGAACATCTCCCGTCCGGCGGACGGTGAGATCGAGCCTCGTGTCAAGGGCAGGCCGGGATCGAACTGGAAGGCCTCGGATGTGGCAAGCCATTTCGTGTCATGCTCGTAGGAGACCCGTTCGCGTCGCACGCCCGCCTGTCGGCGCAACACGCCGACGCGCGTCAGGCGACCATAAGCATCGAGAAAGACTTCGATATCGCTCATTTGCCGCGCACTCTGACCGGCAGATGCTCGTTCGAGAGCTCGGTATCGAGCGGGTCGGTCAATTCGAGATTTTTGAGAAGACCGAGTGCCTGCATGACCATCAGGTAGGTTGCCGCGCGGACGTTGGGATCACCCGCCTCGATGCGCTGCAAGGTCGGGCGCGTCGTGCCGGCTCGCTCGGCGACGACATCCATCGGCAGCCGCCTTAGAAGCCGCGCCCGCTTGAGCTTGCCTCCGATGGCTTTGAGCTCCCGCTTCGTGGCGGGCGTGATCTGGGTAGGAGCCGGCATTTGGCAAACCTGCTTTTCATTAAGTGCTATAATGTAATACACATTTTACAAAACACAAGCCTGACCCCGGCACTGGATTAACCGCCCCCCGCCCCGGTAAGCTATTCTTGATATTCAATGTTCGGCGCATACCGCGCCATTGCCGCCTCCTGCTCTCCTGGTCGAGTTGACCGCAGGATAACCTGAGTCTCTGGTCGTGCTTTTCCAACCCATCAATTGAAACGGGAATGTTTAACCCTTGGAAAGGCTTTCCCGGGTTAAAACAGCGGCAGTTTGGACCGCAGCTGGAGCGGCGCAATTGGCTCACTTGGCGCTTCCCGGGATCTTCGACAGCGTGGACGCACTCCAGGCTTTTGTCGACACCATTCCCTGCCCGATCTTCGTCAAGGATCGGGAACACCGGTTCGCCCTGGTCAATCGGACGGCCGCCGATTTCTTCGGCATGGATGGCAGCGAGCTGCTCGGCTTCACCGACCGGGACCTGTTTCCCGATGCCCATGTCGACGAATACTGGGCCATGGACGACCTCTTGTTCTCCACCGGCGAGACCAACGAGAACGAGGAAGACCTGCTCGACCGGGCCGGCAACATGCGGCGGATCATCACCCGCAAGAGCCCGATCAAGCTGGCCTCCGGCGACGACCTCTTGGTGGCGGTGATCACCGACGTGACCGAGATCCGCCAGGCGGAAGCGCACAACCGCTATCTCGCCTTCCACGACCAGCTGACCGGGCTTGCCAACCGGGCGATGCTCTACCAGCGCCTCGACGAAATTCTCAGTGCCCCGGAGCCGAGGCACCCGACCGTGCTGCTGATCGACCTCGACCATTTCAAGGAGGTCAACGACTGCTTCGGCCATCTGGTCGGCGACGAGCTGATCCGCAGCTTCGCCGATCGCCTGGCCGCCTGCGCCGGCGCTGGCGATCTGGCCGTGCGGCTCGGTGGTGACGAGTTCGTTCTGCTCCTCGCCGACGCCAAGGAGGCCGAGGCGATCTCAGCCCGCATCCTCGATGCCGCGTGCGCGCCGTTCAGCATGGGCGAGGCGTCCGTCACCATCGGCGCATCGATCGGCGTGGCAAAGTCCTGCGGCAACTGCGACCTGCGCAGCGAGCTGTTGCGCCGGGCCGACGTGGCGCTCTACCGCGCCAAGTCGCTGGGCCGAAACCGCTTCGCGCTGTTCTCGCCGGACATGGACGACGGGCGGCAGATCCGCATGCAACTCGAGCTGGAGATGCGGCAGGCGCTCGGCGATTTCTCGCAATTCGAGCTGCATTTCCAGCCGCAGGTGAAGAGCAGCACCGGCGAGGTCGTTGCGGTGGAAGCCCTGGTGCGCTGGCGCCACCCCAGACTGGGGATCGTCGCGCCGTCGCGCTTCATTCCCATCGCCGAGGAAACCGGGCTGATCGTGCCGCTGGGCAACTGGATCCTCGAGGAGGCCATCCGGCAGGTGAAGGCGCTGGACCTGAACATCCGCGTGGCGGTCAACGTGTCGCCCGTTCAGCTCAGGCAGGCCGGCTTTGCCGAGCGGGTGCTCTCCACCATCGCCCGGCTTGGCTGTTCGCCCGACATTCTAGAGCTGGAAATCACCGAGACGGCGGTGTTCTACGCCAACAAGGCCGAAATCGAAATCCTCGACAGCCTGCGCAGCCGCGGGGTGCGCATCGCCCTCGACGACTTCGGCACCGGCTATTCGACGCTGTCCCACCTGCGCCATCTCTCCGTCGACAAGATCAAGATCGACAGGACCTTCGTCCGGTCGCTCGGCCAGGTATCCGACGCCGACGCCATCATCCGGGCGCTCGTCCAACTGGGCAGGCACCTCGGCGTGGAGACCACCGCCGAGGGTGTGGAAACCGAGGAGCAGCGCCGATTGCTGAGCGAGCTCGGCTGCACCGAGCTGCAAGGCTTCCTGATCGCCAGGCCGCGCCCCATGGCCGAGATCGAGCCCAGCCTGCGCAACGACGCGCGCAAGCTGGCGTCGTAGATAGAGCGGTTGGGTGGAGGCCTTCGGCGGCGTCCTCCTCACGCCGCCCGCCCTCTGCTATGGATCGGCACCCCCGCTGCTTGCCTGGTTCTTCCTGGTGCCGCTGATCGGCCCGAGCGACAGCCAAGGCGACCGAATGCGGTGGAGGAGCGCTATAGGCGCGCCTCGCCCCTTCCGGCCCGAGATCCCCCCTAAATTCACGCGTGAACTTAAGCCGCCCTCGCGGGGAAGACAATCTATGTATATGATTCAACTATATAATACTGTCTTCCTTCGCGAAGGCAAAGGACCTCAGGCAGAACGAGGAGCAACGCTCATATAGCGCTGCAAGAGCGCGCCCTCCGATCAATGGCTGACCATGCGCATATAGAGGATCGGCCGCCCCTCGCGAACCAGCGCCACGCCTTCGTCGGCGTGCGGCCCCGTCGGGCGGCCACGGCAGAGCCACAGGCTGTCGCCATCGGCCATCTCGTCGTAGAGCGGCGCCAGCGCCTTCTTGAGCAGATCGAGGTCGCGGATATGCTGCAGCAGATGTTCCGGCAGGTCTTCGAACTGATGCATCAGCCAGCTCGAGATCTGCGGCAGCGTCACCTCGACGACCAGCGCGAGACCTTCCGGGTCCCGCTTCACAGAGATCGGTGGGAACGGGTCAACCATGGGCCTGCCTCGCCGCTGTGCGTCTCGACGGAAAGCTAAGGCTGTTGCCATTCCCAAGGCAATCGCGCTTTGGTTGCGGTAGGCAAAGCGAGGGAGCCCATCGAGCGCCCTCGCCTCGTCGCGCGTCCCCAGGCTTTCAGATGACCTGGCCGCCCGACACCTCGATCCGCTGCGCCGTCACCCAGCGATTGTCCTCGCCCAAGAGGCTGGCGATCATCGGGCCGATGTCATCGGGCAGGCCGACGCGCCCGAGCGCGATCATGTTGGCGAAGGCCTCGTTATACTCCGGCGTATCGCGCACTGCGCCGCCCAGGAAATCGGTGGCGATCGCGCCGGGCGCCACGCAGTTGGCGGTGATGCCGCGCGCCCCGAGCTCCCTGGCGAGATAGACCGTCAGCACCTCGATCGCCCCCTTGGCCGCCGAATAGGCCGAGAAGCCGGGGTAGGAGACGCGCGTCAGCCCCGAGGAGTAGGTGACGATGCGGCCGCCATCGGCGATCATCGGCAGCAGCGCCTGCGTCAGGAAGAACACCCCCTTCACATGCACGGTGATGAGGCCGTCGAACTGCGCCTCGGTGGTGTCAGCGAAGGCCGCCATCTCGCCGTGGCCGGCGTTGTGGACGAGGTGATCGAAGCTGTCGCGCCCCCAGACGTCCCTCAGCGTCGTCTGGAGCGTTTCGGCAAAGCCTTGAAAGCTGTTGATGTCGCTAACGTCGAGCTTCAGCGCCACCGCCTTGCGGCCCATGGTGGTGATCTCGAACACCACCGCGTCGGCCTCGGCCTTGTTGCCGCGATAGGTGACGATCACATCGCCGCCACGGCGGGCGATGCTGGTGGCGACGTTGCGGCCGAGGCCACGGTTGGCGCCGGTGATGAGTGCGATGGTCATGTGCCGTCTCCTTGGTTCGTTTGACGGGACGATCATCGCCCGGCGCGATCACCTGCGGTTGCCTGAAGCTGGCCGCTTTTTGCCTGATCCTTCAGAGGAACTGTCACCACCCGTCAGTAGCGCCACCTGGCTTTGCCTAGACCTCGCGCCTCTTTGCCCGATCCTCCACGCCCTCTTGCGCGCATCAGCCCGTCGTGCCTACTTTTCTCCTATGACCGAAACGCTGCTCTCCGCCGTCCGCCGCCATGCCGCCGTCCATGCCGACGCCTCGGGTGTCGCGCCGACGCCGATCCCCGGCCTTGCCGTCATCCGCGCCACCATGCCCAGCGCGCTGCAATATGCCATCAACCGCCCCCTGGTGGCGCTGGTACTGCAGGGCGAGAAGCGGGTGACCATCGGCCCGGAGACGCTCGATTTCGGCGCCGGCGCATCGCTGCTGATCTCCGCCGACGTGCCCACCGTCAGCCAGATCACCGAGGCCAGCCCGGCCGTGCCCTATTTTTCGCTGGTGCTGGAGCTCGACCTCGGCCTCGTCGAGGAACTCGCCATCGAAATGGCCGCCGCCCCCTCGCCGCTCGGCCCGGCCGTCCGCGTCGAGCCGACCGATGCCGAAGTGGCAGATGCCGCGCTCCGCCTGATGCGCCTGCTCGATCGCCCCGCCTCGCTGGCCGTTCTCGGCAACCAGCTGCTGCGCGAATTGCATTACTGGCTCCTTGCCGGCCGGCACGGCGGCGCCATGCGCAGCCTCGGCGTCAAGGACAGCCACGCCCAGCGGATCTCCCGCGCCATCGCCGTGCTGCGCGCCGAGTTCGCCGCGCCCATCCGCGTGGAGCGGCTGGCCGATATCGCCGGTCTCAGCCCCTCGGCCTTCCACCAGCATTTCAAGGCGATCACCTCACTGTCGCCGCTGCAGTTCCAGAAGCAACTGCGCCTCATTGAAGCCCGCCGCCTGATGCTGTCGGAAGGCCGGAGCGCCAGCCTCGCCGCCTACGAGGTGGGCTACGAAAGCGTGCAGCAGTTCACCCGCGAATACGCCCGCCTGTTCGGCCAGCCGCCCGGCCGCGACATCAAGGCCTCGCGCGAGAAATCGGTGGCGGCGTGAGGGGTGCTACTCCGTCACCTCGCAGGTCACCTGGGCGCTGAAGGCACGGGCGATCTCCGCGACATCGGGCGTCTTCAGGTCATCGCCCGGCGCTTCGCTCTTATAGGCGACGAAATGATCGTCGAGGAAAGCCTTGGCCACGTCGGCCTTGATGGCGAAGTTGGCGTTCTGGATCACCTCGATGTCGTCGTTTTCGATGGTCTGGATGTTCGACTTGGCAACGACGACGCCGACGACATGGCCCGATTGATCGACCACCGCGCCGCCGCTGTTGCCGCTCTGGACGGGTGCCGAGATCTGCATCTCCGCCTCGTTGTCCTCGGTACCGGCCAGCGACGCCACCAGGCCGGTGGAGAGGTTGCCGCTGCTCGACAGATAACCCGTCAGTGGGTAGCCGAACACCACCACCGAATCTCCCAGGCGGATCGGCGGCGCGGCGCGGAACTTGGCGACGGCAGGGCTCTGGCCGCGCATCTTCAGAAGCGCGAGATCCTTGGTTGTCTCCCGCGCCACGATGGTGGCGGGCTCGGTGTGGTCCTTGCCGAGCCTGAGCGTTGCCTTGCTGCAGCCTTCCACCACATGCGCGTTAGTCAGGAGATGGCCGGCATCGTCGACGAAGAATCCGGTGCCGGAGGCAATGGTGGGCTCCGTCTTGTCGCTCGGCTCCGTCTTGTCGCTCGGCGCGTCGTCGCGAACGCCACCGGTCGTCGTGTTCCCGCGATGGCTCTTGTCCGGTCGTGATGGTGTCGGGCTGGCGTCTGCCTGATAGCTGTCGTCGATCGCCTTCAGCGAAATGCTGCCGTCATCCACGGCGGCGATACATTCGCGTAGCTTGGCGAGGCCCTTCTGCGTGCCGGACAGACTGTAATTGCCGTAATCGTGGCGGCCAATCTTGAGGTTCAGCCTGCTGCCGCCGGCAAACTCCTCAACGGCCTCCTCCTTCACGCCCTCGACGGCGACGCCCTTGTAATCGTTGACCTTCACGCCGACGCCATCGCCGGTCCAGGTGCTGCGCCGGTCGTACTTGACGATGACGCCATAGTCCTCGTCCTCCTCGTAGGCCCAGGACTCGTTGCCGAACATGAGGAAATAGGAGAACTCGTCCTCGCTGTGGTCACCGCCGACCTCGATGACGGTATCGTCGTCATAGGCCATATGCATCAGGCAGGACTTGCGGGTGGTGTTGACCGAAATCGTCCACTTGCCGTCTTTGTCATAGACCTTGTCGCTGGTGTAGTAGTCCTCGCCGAAGGCCAAGGCTGGGCCGGACAATGTGGCCAAAAACGCCGCGAGCCAGAGGGAACGACAGAGGACAGGCATAGGACCGGCGACCATGGCGTACCCGCGAAGTGGTGGTTCCGGAATTCAGCAGAAATGACCCTCACCGCACAAGGGGAGGCCGGCCTTTGTCCCGAAAATTTCGGCGGGAGGTCGCGCTGGTCGAGCCGTCTGCCTCACACCACCTCGAACACCGTGTTCGTCTCGTCCGCCTCGTAGCGCTTGACGAAGTCCACCCGCGTGCCGTTCCAGTGGTAGCAATAGTGGGCGCCCTGAACGGGGATGGGGATCACGTCGGGCCAGAAGATGCCGATGCACCAGCCGCCGGTCCGGCGCACGCTCGGATAGACCACGCCGTCGCTGCCGGCGCCGCGCAACTGCCGCCCCAGCGCTTGCGAGGCGGCGTAATCGTCCGGATCGAGCGCGCCCGGCACGGCGCTGACGTCGTCGAGATCGGCGTCGACCGCCCCCACCAGCACCCGGAAATCCGACGTCCAGCCCGGCGCTTCCCGGGTCGCCGCCATGAAGCGCTGGTGGTGATAGATCGTCTCGGCGATCGCCACGTCCTCGCTGTCGCCGGCATAGTAGAGGCCATAGCTGCCGTCGGTGAAGCGGCCGGGCCTGAGCGGCGAGCAATGGACGAAGGGCGCCATCAGATAGCTGGCGTTGGGGCCGCCGACCCGCCTCCACTTTGGCACCTTGCCGAGATCGCCGATCAGGCCGCGCACGCGCGGATTGGTTTTCGCCTCGACGGCGGCCAGCGCCTCCCAGTCATGCGGGTCGGCGATATCCTCGAACAGGTCGATCGGCGGGTGGATGGAGCGGATGATGCGATAGGTTCTCGGCCACGTAACCCGCCGCCTGACAACCCCGACGGCGTCGGTCACCACGCGCCCCGCTCGGCGTCGAGATAGGCGCGCATGTCCGAGAGATCCGACAGTTCGCCACGCAGCATCAGGTCGAGCGCCGACTTGCCGTCGAAGGTGTCGTTGGGTTTGCGCACCCACTCATAGCCGCGCGCCGGCTCCTTGAAGAGGTAGCGCAGCCCCTTGTGGATGCCCATCAGGTGCGCCATGCGCATGCGGAGATCACGATCGATCCGCCCGATGCTGCCTTCCTTCCAGCGCGCCCAGGTGCGTGTCGACAGGCCGCCGAGCAGCGTCGTCGCCTCGGCATCGCTGAGCTTCCACGCCTTGAACAGATTGACCGTCGCCCGCGCCAGCGCCGCCGCTTCCTCGTCGGTGATGGCGGCGCTTTCGGTACGCTCGATCGGAGTGGTTTCGATGGGTTGCAGCAGCATGGCCTGTCCTGTCATTTGTCGTGAATATAGGCGCTTCACGCCAAATGGCAAGAATATATGCCGAGTTGGGATTCACGTTGACGTTGTTGGGACGAAGTGCATAGAGGGGAAGCTCAACGGAAACACCTTCGCGCCTTCGCAGTGACGGCCTCCTTAGGCATCTGTCTGAGCCACTCCAAGAGATATCGGCTTCGCCTAGGGTTTTAGAAACTCCCGCAGCGGAACTCGCACGTAATAGATAGCTGGACGACTATGGCGGCCATAGTCGGCAGGATAGTCGCGCGGAAGATAGTCGAATCTATAGTAGATGATCCTATCTGATCCACTTTTGTCAAAGTCCATAAAATTTTCACTGATTGCAACAGGCTCTATCAAATTTCTGCACTCGACGTCCAACTTGGTTCCAAAAGCATACTGTATTTTATAATTCTTTTCGGAAAGATAATCGTATGAAACCAACCGCCCACGCGGTATATAGAAAGACACAACGACCTGTCCAGAATTTACATCTCGCACCTTCGCGATAATGTTATACAAGCTACTATTCTCAAGCAATACAGTATACGAGCCAGCGTTCTGCGCCTCGACCCCCAAAATTGTTCCGGCAAAAGGAGGGCTCGCGCACGTCGGAAAGCGCCGCTCGATGTCCACCTCTCTTTCATGGATAAGTGCGATCTCGGCGTTCCTTTCGTCATTCATATCGATGGCCGCCCAAACGAGTAACGCGCAGCCGACCAGAAGCGTCAAGACGCGCGCGATGGCCCGTATGGGCCAGCGCGTTGTCCGCCGTGCGGACGGCCGTGCAGACCACGGCTCAGATAGCCGCACTGCCTCCCGGCCCCCCTGCTGCTCTTCGTAGAGCTCGCGGGCGACTCTGTCGTACTCTTGACGGCGGACCGGGTCCCCCAGAATATCGTAGGCGTCTGACATCTCGCGAAACGCGTCGGCCGACGCCTGTCCCGTGCTGTCCGGGTGGGTTTCCTTTGCCCGCTTTCTGAAAGCCGCGCCGATCTCCTCCATGGTCGCCGATGAGGTCAGCCCGAGGGCACGGTAAAGGTCCATGGGGTCGTTGTGGATCATCGCCGCCTCGGGAAACTCGCCGGTTGGTGCCGTCCGATATGGACGGAGAGCCAACCGTAAGCGAGTCGCGTCTACAACCTATTGACGAGATCCCGATGCCATTCGCCGCGTCCGGCCTACCGTCCCTCAGGGCGGGGGTCGCTGTGGTGCGTATATGTCTCGGAATCGGCCAATAGGTTGTAGCGGCCTTCTAATGGACGCTGCGCGAGCAGCGCGCCACCATGGCCTATTGCTGAGTCACCAGTTGGAAAACAGGGCGTCCGTTATTCCGTCAAACAGCGAGTACGCCATGTCATCGATGATTTTCTCGCCAAGGGATCGCTTGGAGCCAGCTTCCTGCCCCTCTGAAAACTTCGGGTCGTTGGTAAGTTGGCCGACAGAAACTTGCTCGGACTCGTCGCTGCCGGGCGCATAGTCCGGGCTGCGATGGGGAGCCCAGATCTGTTCCAGTGCGGCGGACCGCGATAAACCCAAGGCTTCATGGAAGCCGGACGGGTCCTTGTCATACATTGATGCCTCTGGCGTATGCCTGATTGTCACCGCCCTCCATATGGTGCGGCTGGAAACACGCGCCAGTGGCGACTACAACTTATTGACGAAATTGCTCCCCTCACGGGTGCATCTTCGCCCCCTTGGTGATCTTGTCGACCACCTTCTTCTCGGCCCGCATCGCGATGCCCACCAGCTTGGCGTCCTCCGGCGAGAACTTGGCGAACACTTCGCGGTTGGCGCCGTCGTGACCGGTCGAGAACATTTCCTCGACATAGGCCGACGTCACCACGCCGCGCTCCAACGACCGCTTATGGATGGTGCGCAACGTTTCCTGGTCGGCGACCAGCACCACCATCGGCTGGATCGACATCGGGTTGTAGACATGACCGGCCGCATCCCGGTAGGCTTCACCGATAATCGTTGGCGTTTGCGCGACGATGCCGCTCGTCAGGAAGGCGGTGACGTTGAGCTTCTGCCAGGTGGCGAGGTCATCGCGGACGACGAGGGCGATCTTGGTGTCGAACATGCCGGCAAACTCCGTGAGAGGGGTCGAAAGAGCTGACGCATTAGCGCCCGGCACCGCCGCCGGTCTTGAACGTTCGTGCGGCCGCTTCAGCGACGGGCTGCGCGTTTCCATTGACGACGGCGGTGTCGAGCGGCTGGAGGCGCGCTTTCACGGCAACGGCTTCTCGCCGCACCGCCACGACACCTACGCGCTGGGCCTGACGCTGCACGGCGTGCAGACTTTCCGCTATCGCGGCATCGAGCGGTTCAGCCGGCCCGGCAACGTCATCGTGCTGCACCCCGACGAGCTGCACGACGGCGCGGCCGGCGACGAGGCTGGCCTCATCTACCGCATGATCTACCTGCCGCCGGAGATGATCGCCGCCACGGGCGCCTCCCCCGGCGCCCTGCCCTTTGTCGCCGACCCCGTGGTGCAAGATGCCGGCCTCTGGCAGGCGCTGGCCGACATCCTGGCCGACCTCGACGGCGAGCCCGGCGACCTTCAGATGGACGACGTGTTGATGCGCCTCGCCGCTGGCCTCGTCCGCCAGGCCGGACTCAGGCAGACAAGATCGTCGGCCACCGCCGAGGCGGCCGTCCGCCGCGCCCGCGACTATCTCGAAGCCCATGCCATGGAGGCCGTCCGCTCAGAGACGTTGGAAGCGGTCACCGGTCTCGACCGCTACGAGCTGGCGCGCCAGTTCCGCCGCCTCACCGGCACCAGCCCGCACCGCTTCCTGGTGATGCGCCGGCTCGATCGCGCCAAGCGGCTGATCGCCCGGGGCACCCGCCTCGCCGACGCGGCGCTGGACGCCGGCTTTGCCGATCAGGCCCACTTCACCCGCCATTTCCGCAGCGCCTTCGGCATGCCGCCGGGGCGGTGGCTGGCCATGCAGAAGGCGGCGGGGTGAGGCGGCGTCATAAGGTTTGGAACTTTGCCTGTCACGCTCGCGTATCTCGCAAGTCACAGCTCCTACGCAACCGAGGCACCATGGATGACAGCATCGCGTTTCTGCAGGACCTCTACGACCGGTTCAACATGCGCGACATCGACGGCGTACTCGCCGCCCTGACCGACAATGTCGCTTGGGCCAATGGCATGGAGGGCGGCTACGTTTATGGACGCGAGGCCATCCGCGCCTATTGGACGCATCAATGGGCCATGATCGATCCAAACGTCGAGCCCGTCGGCTTCGAGCGCAGGGACGACGGAGCCATCAAGGTCGAGGTTCAGCAAACCGTCCGCGATCTCCAGGGCAAGGTGCTGGCGACCAACGTGATCGGCCACGTGTTCCGCTTGCGAGATGGCAAGGTGGCGCACTTCGACATCGAGGCCTAGAGCAGTTCCAGCAAAAGTGGGAACCGGTTTTGCGTCCGGAACTGCGTCTTAACAAAGCTCTAAGGCGCCTCCGGACTGTCTCGCCTTTGAATCGGATCGAGGAGCGCTCCCAAGTGCGCGTGCCCATTTATCAGATCGACGCCTTTACCGATCGGCTGTTTGCCGGAAACCCCGCCGCCGTATTGGTTCTGCCGCGCTTTCCCGCTGACGCGACGATGCAGGCCATAGCCGCCGAGAACAACCTGGCCGAAACCGCCTTCCTGATCTGGCAAGCCGGCCAGTATCATCTGCGCTGGTTCACCCCGACGGTGGAGGTTCCGCTGTGTGGCCATGCGACGCTGGCGAGCGCGGCGGTGGTCATGGAGCGGCTGGAGCCGGACCTTGACGAGGTGATCTTCCAAACGGCGAGCGGCCCGCTTCCTGTGATCCGAGCCGGCAATGGCTATGCGATGGACTTCCCCGCAAGGCCATCGGTCGAGATCCCGCCTCCGCCTGGACTGGCCGAAGCCCTGGGCGTGGTTCCCGAAGCGGTCTACGGCAATGAATTCAATTATCTCGCCATTCTGGCCGACAGCCAGGAGGTACGCGGCCTCGCGCCCGACCTCGCCGCCATCGCCCGTCTCGATCGTCCGGGGGTCATCGTCACGGCCCCGGGCGACGGCGACTACGATTTTGTCAGTCGCTATTTCGCGCCGGCCAAAGGTATCCCGGAAGACCCCGTCACCGGCGGAGCCCACTGCATGCTGGCGCCCTACTGGGCTGCCCGGCTTAACAAGACGGCGTTTCATGCCTGTCAGGCGTCCCGCCGCGGCGGCGAAATCGGCTGCCGCCTTGTCGGCGACCGGGTGAAGCTGGAGGGACGCTGCGTCTTCTATCTGGAAGGCCAGGCCGAGATATGACGGCTTGGGGCGAGGACGCAATCTTGCCGATCTTGTTGAGAAGACGGCCGCATCGGGGCGTCAACGGGTTTTCACCTATAGAAAATCTGAAGGCGGCCTTCAGAAGTTGCGATTAGGTCTCAGGCGCTTCCGGGTCTATATAGAGGATGTCAGAGAAAACAGAGAAGAGACCGGAATATGCCGGTCTGGAAAAGGAAAAGAAAATGTTCAACGCTCTCAAGCGTACTGCCCAGCTCCTTCGCGCCCCCAGCCAGGCCGAGCGCGACATGGACTACCTCAACCAAGCCACCGACCGTTACGACCTCGAAGCCCGCGAGCGCTACCTCGACCGCCGCGCCTTCCCGCGGACGATCGGCCTCTGAGGACGGAGCATCGGACCGAAAAGTGGTTTTCGGAAAAATCCGATGCGAGACTGAAGCGGCATAAAGCCGACACTTACGACATGACGTTGAGCGCTCGATACCTGACCGGTTCGGGCGCTTTGTCGTATCGAGCGCCATCCCGGCACGCATTGCCGAGATCGCTCACCCGCGCTTGCCGGTCAACGAAGTCGATAACCAGGCAGTCCGGGCATCTCAAAAATCCTCCGCCAAATTACCAAGCCGTTCACTAAACGATCTGATTGGCCAGGCTTGCCGACTCGTCAATCTTGACAAGCACCACACCGAGAGGGAATAGCGTCCAGGTTGCATCCCCTTGTGGGAACTGCCAGGTGACTCGCCGTGAGTGCGCCGCTTTCCATGGCGGGCAGAAAGGCACCGTAGCGCTTGCCGAAGCTCCCCTCGAGCAAGGCACCGGTGGTGGGATGCTCAGGCACCCTCCTGCTCCGTACCGCATCGCTCATCGGTCGACACCATCAAGCGGCGACCTCCATCCGGGAGGAAGCGCAACCCTGCATTTTGCCTGCGCTGAGGCAGGCGGCGAAATTGGAAAAGTAGGAAAATGGCGGTCATTGGCATCGACCTCGGAACGTCGAACTCTCTCGTTGCGGTCTGGACTGAGGACGGTCCCCAAACCCTGCCGAACGCACTTGGTGACGCCCTCACGCCGTCGGCTGTCAGCATCGCCGACAACGGCGAGGTGTTGATTGGCCGGGCGGCCATCGATCGCCTCGTCACCCATCCGGATCGGACCGCCGCGTCGTTCAAGCGGGCGATGGGCAGCGCCAAGATCTTCAAGCTTGGGAGCCATTCCTGGCGAGCGGAGGAGCTGTCCGCCTTCGTGCTGCGGTCGCTGAAGCTTGATGCCGAGACGGCACTTGGCGAGGAGGTGTCCGAAGCCATCATTTCCGTTCCCGCCTATTTCAACGATACCCAGCGCAAGGCGACGCTCGATGCGGCGCATCTTGCCGGACTGAACGTGGAGCGGCTTATCAACGAGCCGACGGCCGCTGCCCTCGCGCATGGCCTCGAAGATGTCGAGGAGGGCACCTTCCTCATTCTCGATCTCGGCGGCGGCACCTTCGACGTGTCGCTGCTGCACAAGTTCGAGGGCATCATGGAGATCAAGGCGTCTGCCGGCGATTCCCGGCTCGGCGGCGACGACTTCCGCGACGCGATCCTGGCCATGCTGTCGGAGCGCCATGGTCTGGTCGTCGGTGATCTTGGCGGCAGCGAGAAGGCCCGGTTGCTCGCCGAGGCCGAACGGCTGAAGCGCGCGCTCTCCGAGGCCCTCAGCGTCGACTATGAGCTCATCATCGCCGGCAAGGCGATCAAGGGCGACCTGCTCCGCTCCGAGTTCGAGACCCAGTGCCAGCCGCTCATTCGCCGGATGAAGGCGCCGATCGAGCGGGCCATCCATGACGCACGCATCGATATCACGCGTCTCGATCAGGTTGTCCTGGTGGGCGGTGCGTCGCGCATGCCGCTCGTCCGCGACCTCGTGGCGCGGCTGTTCCGGCGTTTCCCGCTGCTGCATCCCAAGCCCGATCACATCATCGCGCTCGGCACCGCCGTTCAGGTGGCGCTCAAGACCAGGGATGGCGGGCTTGAAGAAATCGTCATGACCGACGTGTGCCCCTTCACGCTCGGCACGGCCGTCGTCGACGGGCGCTCGCGCAACGAAACGGTGATGTCGTCGATCATCGAGCGCAACGCCATCGTGCCGATCAGTCGCGAGAACCGCTATTACACGGTCAGCGACGGGCAAACCGTCATCAGGATCGATGTCCTCCAGGGCGAGTTCATCCGTCCCTCGCAGAACATCCTGATCGGCCAGATCGAGGTCTCCCTGCCGCCGGCACCGGCCGGCAAGGAAGCCGTGGATGTTCGCTATACCTATGACGTCAACGGCGCGCTCGAGGTCGAGGTCAAGGTGGTATCGACGGGCAAGCTGGTCCGCAGCCTGTTCCGCAACCAGTCTACCCTCACCGATCAGGAGTTGGCGGCGCGCTTTGCCGCGCTTGCCTCGATCAAGATCCTGCCGCGTGATCAGCAGGAGAACAGGGCGCTCATCGCGCATGCCGAGCGCCTCTACGCCGACTGTCTCGGCGAGGAACGAGAGCAGGTCAAGGCGCTGATCTTCTGGTTCGAGCAATGCATCGAGGATCAATCCCGCAGCGACCTCAGGCAGGTCCGCCAGCAGTTCACCGAAGCCCTTCAGCGGTTTGAAATGGGGGTCAGCTTCTGATGCTGTTCGGAGAGACGAGCGAGTGTTGGTCCGTTCTGGGGATCGAGCCGACGGACGACGAGCGGGCGATCCTCAAGGCCTATGCGAGATGCCTCAAGACCTGTCGTCCGGACGAAGACCCGGCCGGTTTCCAGCGGCTGGTCGAGGCGCGCGAGCAAGCCCTTCGGATCGGCCTCAGCCAGCCGGTGGTCCTTTCGCCGGAGGATATCGAAGAGCTGTCCTGGAGCGATGACAACGAGCCGGAGCCCGCTCAGGCAACCGAGCCGCCCGAGCGCGCTTCAGTGGGCGATCCCGTCGCGGACCGCATCCTGCCGGACTTGCCCGACGATCGCGCCCCGCCGAATGCGCTGTTGCAAGAGCTGCTTGACGAGCTCAATCGCCTCGCGCCCGAGAGGCCGGTCTGGTCAAGCGTTCGCGCGCCCAACACGGCATGGGCCGAGCTGTTTGCCAGGGCTTCCGACCTCGATATCGCGGCTAACAGGGTCTTTCACGATGCAGTCGCGGGGCGCCTGTCGACAATCCTTTCGGACAGCGTTCAAAGACCCTTGGAGAACGTCGGCTCCTTTGAACATGGAGAAGGGGATGCTGCGCTCGTCGACATGATCGAACGAGAGTGCCACTTCAACTGGTCCGGCTCGACGCTGGAGCAGAGGGTCGGCCTTGTGGCCGCCGAACGCTATCAGTTCTTGCTGGCGCAGGCGCAGGCGGCTCGCCAGTTGCTCGACCGGCGATCCTCGAACTCCTATGGTGAGCCGAAAGACGCCCTGCGGGCGTTGCCGGCGGCGGATCTCGACCTCCTGCTGCTCGACAAGCGCACCGGCGCAAGGTCCGGCAAGAAGAAGACCTCCAGGCAGTTCCGCTTCGACATGCGCTGCCTGGTCTTGCCGGCGGACACGCTGTTCGCCTACGGTCTCAAGGGCGCCGGCTTCGCCCTGTCCGCCTATTCCGCGGCCCTTGCCGTTCTGGCTTTCACCGTCCAGTTCAACCATTTGCTCTTTCTCTTGTTGGCCGGCATCGTGATGCTTGTCGGCCTGCGCATCGCGGCGGCCATGCTGGTCGGCAAATATCATCTCGTCCGACTTGGTGCTCTGGTCCGCGCGGCCGATCAACGCGGGCTGCTCGGACATGCACGCCGGGCGTTTCTCGTCGCATCAAGCCGGATTCCCGGCCTCGGAGTCGCAGCTTCGGCGTTGGAACTTGGGGCCACGGTCTGTGTCATCATCGGATCGCTGGCCGTGCTTCCGGCTCTTTTCAACCAGGATTATCTGAACCTGCCGGCGGATGAAGCCCTCGATGCGTTGACGCTCTCGCTGTTCGAGACCGCGGCCAGCAACGACGCCCTGTCGGACCAGAACTTTGCGGAGTTGATGGCGACACTCGTTGACGTCCGCAACAAGATGTCCTCGCAAGGCTTGCCGCCGAGCGCCAAGCTCGGGGATGTCCCCGGCTACCTGGACATCATCAGCGTCAGAGCGCAGATGAGGGTTCATGGTGATCAAGCGCGTGATCCGATCGCACCGCTTGGCCCGCGCGTCGAGCGGGAGCGCAAGCTCAGGCTGATCATCGAGACCTACCGCGCTGCGCCGGCGGAACAGCGCCGAAAGATCGAGACGAAGGTGTTCGACTGGGTCGAGTTTCTGCGCGGCGCGGAAGCCGACACGCGACTTGATGCCGCGCTCTGGACCTTGGTGCCGCCCCGAAAGGACGAGGCCTTGCCGGCCGTGCACGCCGCCCGGGAAGTGCGCAGCGCGCTTGTCAGGCTGTTCATCGCGAATTTCCTCAAGGAATCCAAAGGCATCATGGACTTCGATCGCGTACCGGCGATCCTGAGCGAGCTGTTGAACATGCCCGATGAAGAGCTTCTCCGCACCTTTGGACCGAGGGGTGTCCTCACGGCAGGAGGGGCACAGCTGTATGTCCGCGGACCGGTCATGCTTGTATCTCCGAGGTCCGGCGAACTGTATCTGAGCATCGACTGGCCTCCGAAATCGGCCGCCATCGACAGTGCGCCCTGGAACGACGTGGGGACGGACTGGTTCTTCTACGTCGGTGCCGCCTCGGCCTGTCTCAACACCATCACGCCAAACTTCGAAAAGAGTTTCCTCGACGAGATGAAGTCCAGGACGGCCGAAGCCGTTCGCCTCGGAGGGAGTATGCCGCGCGACTACTGGCGGCGGGCGGTCCAACGCATCTTCGATTTTGACGACTGCCGGAGTGACTACATCAAAAAGGCGATGCCGACCGGAAACTCCAATTATGAGACGGCCGATGAGGCGATGGCGCGGGCGGAGGAAGCACTGCGCCAAGACGATCCGACGAAGGCTCGTCAGATCGAAACCTTCGTGGAGCAGATGAACTTCTCGATGATCGGCGGCGATGGGCTACACGACGAGATCAGGCTCTCTCTCGCCAAGAAAAATCTCGAAAGCGGGGACCTCGTCGGGGCGCTTGAGGAGATCGACACCGACAGGCCATGGTCACCTGACTGTCGGACGAAGGCGCTGCGGGGACTGATCCTGAGCGCACTCCACGAGAACCGACGCGCCCTGGTGGAGCTCAAAGATGCCTTGGAAATCAGCTGGAGCGGGCAGTGCGGCTCGGACGACAAACGGCCCATTTTCGATGTCGACAGCCTCCGGCGAGAGGTCGAACGCCTGAAGGTCGGGACGACGGTGCCCTAGAGCAATTTCAGCAAAAGTGGGAACCGGTTTTGCGTCCGAAATTGCGCCTTAACAAAGAGATAGAGCGGTTTCGGTGAACCTGTTTTCACCGGAAACGCTAGCAGTTCGACGCCGACACTTGCGTCCGTTCGACACCGCCCTCTGAGCTAAGCCGCGCTCAGCTCCGGCGCGTCGTCGGCGCTGATCCTGTTCCGCCCATTGGCCTTCGACCGGTAGAGAGCCGCGTCGGCGCGCTCGATCGCCTGGTGCATGGTCGTCCCCGCGCTGGCTACCGTGTAGCCGAGGCTCACCGTGACGCGGCCGTAGGGCGAATCCGGGTGGGGGATGTCGAGATCTTCTACCGCCCGCCTGATAACCTCGAGATGGTCGAGCAGCCGCTCCGGATCGCAGTCGTTCAGCACCAGCGTGAACTCCTCGCCGCCATAGCGGGCCGCCATCTCGCCCTGGCGCTTGGTGAACCGCCGCAAGGCCTCCCCGACCCTCTGCAAGGTCTTGTCGCCGGCCGCGTGGCCGAACCGGTCGTTGAACAGCTTGAAATTGTCGATGTCGAGCATGGCCACCGCGAACGGCCCCTTTCCCGCGGCGAGCTGTTGATCGCAGTGCGTGAGATGGGCATCGAGCGCGCGCCGGTTGGCGATGCCGGTCAACGCGTCCTGCCGGCTGGTATCCTCGAGCTTGTCGACCATCAGGTTGAGCGCCGCGACGAGCGCATTGAACTCGGCAAGCGGCGACTTGACCGAGATCCGGCGATCCTGATTGCCGGCGGTGATCTCGGTGGCAAAGGCGCCGATGCGCCGGAGATTGCGCACGAAGAAGAACTCGGCTGAGAACATCATCAGCGCCGCGAGGATGAACACTTCGACGAGCGCCAGGATGATGGCCCCCTTCAACCTGTTCTTGGCCCTGTCGTATTCTTCCTTCAGCGGCGACAGGAAGATGAGCCTGGAATTGTTCATGGGGAACTTCACGACGCCAACATAATAGGCGTCCTTCTCCGACATGTTCTCGGCAAAGACGCCCGAGGGCATGTCGAGGCTCCTCCGGATGAGATTGGCGCCAATGATCGACTCCGACGTGGAGAACTGTTCCGACGTCACCACCTTTCCCTGACCGTCGACAATGGCCGCTTCCGACAGGGGAACATCGAACAAATCCAGAGCCTTGCTGAGCATCGTGCTCGCCGCGATCGAAGCGACGATCATGTAGTCGATGCCGAGGTCATTGCGGATGGCGGTCATGGAGGGGATCACCAGCGTATTGGAAATGCCGCTGACCTGCGTTTCTCCCCATAACGTATCGTTGTTGTGCCGGCTTCTGACGAGTTTGCCGTCATGTGATGCCCGGACGCCCTCGGCTCCGGCGATGGACGAGCAAAAGACGATGGCCTCAGGCGTCAGGATGGAAACATGCGCCACGCTGTCATACAGGCTCGCCACCCGCCGAAGGCGGTTGCGGCAGCTTTCCGGCGAGGTGTTCTGATAGGCGCTACTGATGGATATGTTGGCCGAGATGTTTTCGATATCGGCCTGCGTGCCATCGAGAAGGTCGCGAATGCGATCGATCGAAACCTGCAGGCTCTGCTCCACCCTCTGAATGGAGGCGGCTCTCTCCTTATGCGCGCCGAGGAGCTGCACGACCAGAAATGGCGTCAGACACAGAGCGATCACAGCCAGAACGATGAGCCGAATGCGCATTCCCACCTCTACGAAGTCTGGCGAGACCGACCAGGACTACTGCAAGAGTCAATCGCACGGGGGTCGTAAACGCTCGTAAATCCCTCGATTCATATAAAGTATATTTGTCAATAAATTGTTTCTGGCATCGATATTTATTCCTAGTAGCACAGATATTCTTCTACAACCGAAGAATACAAAGAAGATAATTTGACCGGGGCACCCAACTTCTCTCGGTCCTACCTTGAAAACAGGACGGCGGAAGTTGCTTTTAGTGCGGCGCCAATAGATCCCTCGACAACTGGCACATCATTGTATTCGGCATCAGCTTCCGCCAGGCTGACCAGGCTGCCCTCGCGGCGGACCAGTTCCCATAGGAAATCTGAAGGCGGCTTTCAGAACTTGCGATTAGGTCGCACGGGCACTCGGACGTATATTGAGGGTGCAAAAAGAAATGAGAGAAAGAGACCGGAAACCTCCGGTCTGGAAGAAGGAAAACCTAAGATGTTCGCCACCCTCAAGCGTACCGCCAAGCTCCTCCGCGTTCCCACCCAGGCCGAGCGCGACATGGCCTACCTCAACGAAGCCGGCGACCGTTACGACCTCGAAGCGCGCGAGCGCAACCTCAGCCGCCGCGGCAACCGTGGCTTCGATCTCTGAGGATCCGACGGCGGGAAAGCCGACAAGCCTGACCACGACGTGAGCGCTCGAAACCTGGCCGGTTCGGGCGCTTTGTCGTTTCTGCGGTCTGCTCGAATGAAGATGCCGCCTTCCGTAAAGGCGAACTCAACGCCAGTTGCTCAAAAATCCAGGCTCAGTCGGGCATTCCCGCCATAAACCAGGCGCTCGGATCCGACGCCGCGCACTTTACCCTCAAGGCCCAGCTTGGCTCGTTCGCCGAGCATCGCGTCGAACCCGCCGCCCAGGGTCGCCGACCAATCCTGCGATGCGTAGTCCGTGGAGAGGTAGCTCGCCGAACCATCGGCGTTGGTGCTGGTATATTCCGCATAGGCAAGACCGTAGACGTGTCCGCCCCCCTGCAGCTTGTAGCCGAGTTCGCCGCCGAGTTTTGTCGAAAAGAAACTTGGATCGCTGCCTTGTTGCGCGCCCGACAGATCGGAAATGTGCTCGCGGCCGGCGCTTAGCACGGCCTCCGGCACAACGTAGAAATCCTGGCCCAGATCGAACTGACGGGAGACGGACACGGAGCCGCTGAACCGCTGGCCATGCGTTTTCCCGGAAGTGCCGGTGCCGGTGTCGAAGCTGTCGTAGTCGGTATAGGTATAGGCGGTCTGGAGCGTGACCAGCCAGTTGTCGATGCGCATGCCGAGGTAAGGCGAAATCCAGTAGGCGCTGCCGGACAGGTCGCCGCCGTTGTCGAAGTCGCTCTTGAAGACGCTGCCGCCGAAGCTGGCGCCGGCGACCCACCCGTTGGCCATGCGATAGTCGAGACCGAACTGCTGTGCGGCCTGATAGCCCCGAACATCCGAGTTCCAGTTGGTGCGCAGCCCGTCGGCGCCGGTATCGGCCCATGCCGTCCAGCCCGATTGCGCGGCCTGCTGCGACATCGCGTTATCGAACAGCGATGCATATTTGTTCAGCGGTTCGTCGGCGTAGGCCTGCGCAAGAGGGACGGCGGCCGACGCCCGGTTGGCGCCCCATTGTCCCATGCGCTGATGCAACTGGCCGACGATCGCATCGCTCTGCATATCACTTAGCATCATGCCCTGCTGGGCTGCCTGAAGCTTCAGTTCCTCGGCGATCTGCCTGTCGGTGACCACGGCAGCGCAGACATTGGTATTGATCTGCACGCAACCTGGGCCATTGAAGGTCAGTGTGACCGTGTAAGGGTATGACCCAGGTGTCGTCTGATTGTAAGCGACAAGGACGCTGTAGGTCTGCCCAGAGACCAACTGCAGGCTCGGAATCGTCGCCGTGAGTCCGCCGCTGAAATCGCTCACGATGAACTGGGAAATCGGCGTCGTCGGCGGGAATGTGGTTGACGGCGTGTAGGTGCCATGCAGCACGAAGGTCGTGTTCACGACACTCGTTGTCGTCGATGTAAGGCTATAGGTTCCAGAAGAGCCAACGCTGAACGGATAAAGCGAATATATCCACCTAAATGACGAACTATAGGACGTTATATTTGTGTTCACTCCCGCAGATATGGACGGAGCATAGGTTACATCTGTCGATGGAACGCCAGTAAAACTGTAGGAGTCTGCAAACGAAAAATCAGGAAAAAAGACCGCTAGAAGTCCGGAAAAAGATGCAACGTAAAGATGAAAATTGTGACGGAGACCAGTTTTTTTCATTTAAGTAGGCCATATATAACGACTTGGTTCTGCGTGGTATTTATATGTTCGTAAACTTGATTTCTATCTTCTTCACTATTCCGGATACAAATCTTCATGAATTCAACGCTTTAGATAAACTTGATAAGAAGCCACTCTCTGGTCGGTCGCAAGTGGGTGCTTTAACTTACCTGTCTGGGTACAACCAAAGATCGTCAGTTCCGAAAAACTAAAGCGACTTCTGTTTCCAAAGGCGGTTTTCCGTATCCGGCCAGCCAGTAACCAAGGCTTTTCCTTGTGCCTGGCTTCGAGGCCTCCGTCCCAACTCCGCTGACGATCCATCATCCATAGAGAATCTGAAGGTGATCTTCAGAACTTGCGATTAGGTCGCAAGGGCATTCGGACTTATATTGAGGGTGCAAAAAGAAACGAGAGAAAGAGGCCGGAAACCTCCGGTCTGGAAGAAGGAAAACCGAAATGTTCGCCACCCTCAAGCGTACCGCCAAGCTCCTCCGCGTTCCCACCCAGGCTGAGCGCGATCTGGCCTACCTCAACGAAGCCGGCGACCGTTACGACCTCGAAGCCCGCGAGCGTAACCTCAGCAACCGCAACCGTGGCATCGTCCTCTGAGGATCTGACGGCATAAAGCCGACAAGTCCGACCACGACGTGAGCGCTCGAAACCTGACCGGTTCGGGCGCTTTGTCGTTTCTGGTCAGGCGGGTCTGCTCGAGAGCCGGCCTTGAAATTCGCTGGGGTGCGGCAGATAGCGACGGCTTCGAGAACCGGAGCGGAGCGGACTGAGCAACTCCAGCAAAAGTGCCAGCGGTTTTGCTGTCCTGCCCCGACGAGAGAATTCGGCCGCAGACCATGCCCTCAGACCACCGCCAGCTCAAGCCTCCCCATCGATCGGCGTGCCGAGGGAACCACCCCGCAGGTGGCGAGTTCTATTGGTGGCTGGGGCGCAGCCGGAGGTCTCCATGGGATTGCTTGATGGCCGTGTTGCGCTCGTCACCGGTGGCGAATCCGGCATTGGGGCTGCTTCAGCCAAAGCGTTGGCGGCGGAGGGCGCGGCGGTCGCGGTCACCTTCTATGCCGATGCCGCGGCGGCGGGCTCCGTGCGTGACGCGATCCTTGCCAGCGGCGGCAAGGCGATGGTCGTCCACGCCGACGTCGGCGATGAAGCCCTGGTCGAGAGCGCCTTCGCGGCGGTGACCGCCGAACTCGGCCTGCCCGACATCCTGATCAACAGCGCCGGGCTCAACATGAGCGGCGTGCCGGTCGTCGACATGACGCTCGCCCAGTGGGACAGGCTGATCCGCACCGATCTGACCGGCGCCTTCCTCACCTCGCGCGCCTTCGTGCGCGGCCTCAGCGACGCGAAGAGGCCGGGGCGCATCGTCAATATCAGCTCGATCCACTCCACCGCGGTTCGCTATGGCGGCGCCGATTATTGCGCCGCCAAGGCAGGGCTCGACAGCCTCACCCGCACCATGGCGGTGGAATGCGGGCCGCTGAAGATCGGCATCAACGCCATCGCGCCCGGCATGATCCTGACGCCGATGAACATCAAGGCGCAGGCCGATGCCAGGATCCTCGACGCGGCGGACGATCACATTCCCTGGGGCCGCGCCGGCAAGGCCGAGGAGGTCGCCTCTCTCGCCGTCTATCTCTGTTCGGACAAGGCCGACTACATCACCGGCGCGGTCGTGACGATCGATGGCGGGCTGACGCTCGAACAAGCGCTGGGGGCCTGACATGGTTCAGATCGATTTCAACGTCGAGAAGATCGAGCCGGTGGTGATGCGCGGCCCCAACCCGCTCGCGCACCGCGACCTGATGAGCCCCTATGTGTGGAAGGGGCCGCAGGATCACGAATACCAGATGATGGTGCGCGCCGTGCCCCGCCTCGGCGAGGAAGGCGACACCGGCACCATCTGGTATGCCACCAGCAAGGATGGGCTGACCTTCACTGCCACCGACAAGCCGGCGATCGCGCCCGGCCCCGAGCCGGAGGATGCCGGCGGCTGCGAGGACCCGACGGTGGTTCAGCTGCAGGGCGGCGGCTATGTCGTCTATTACACCGGCGTCGCCGCCGATCGCCGCCATGGCGAGATGCTCTATGCCGCCGGCCCCAGCATCGAGCAGCTTCAAAAGAAGGGGGTGGCGATGGCGTCGACCCCGTCCGAGGGCAACGTCAAGGAAGCCACGGTCGATCGCACCAAGGCCGGCGGCTGGCGGATGTTCTACGAATATGCCGCGGGCGGCGCCTCGCTGATCGGCCTGGCGATCGGGAAAGACGTCGCCGGTCCCTGGGAGCACGAACGCCAGCCCTTCGCTCCGCGCGAGGGCGCCTGGGACAATTTCCATCTGTCGACCGGCCCGCTGCTCACCAACGACAAGGATCAGCCGGTGATGTTCTACAACGGCGCCACCCAGGACGCGCGCTGGCGGATCGGCTGGATCGCCTTCGATGCCGAATATCGCAGGGTGGTCGACCGCTGCATCGAGCCGCTGATCGTCCCTCCGCCCTCGCCCGATCGCATGGACATCGACATCGCCTTCGCCGCGTCGATCGTGTTCGGCGGCGGCCATACCTGGCTCTATTTCTCGCGCGCCGACCGGGCGCTGTTCCGGGCGACCATCCGCAGGTTCAAGGGGTGAGGCTCAGGCCTTTCTCATCATCAGACTCGCCACCAGGCTCAGCACACCGCCGGCGCCGATCACCACTCCCATCGGCCAGGGCGTGCCATCCGAGATCCAGCCGAGCAGCGTGGCGCTGAAGATGCCGGCGCCGTAGTGCACCGCTCCCAGCACCGCCGACGCGGCACCCGCCTCGCGCGGGAAGGCCGCGAGCGCACCGGCCACCGAATTGGCGACGATCAGGCCGGAGGCCGAGAAATAGAAGAACAGGGGAATGGTAAGGCCCCAGAGGCCACCGAGACCCAACCATGCATCGATCGCCAGCGTCACACCCGACAGTGCCGCCACCGCCGCCCCGAAGCGCAGAATGCGGTCGGACCCAAGCCTTGCCACCATCCGCGCATTGGCGAAATTGGCGGCCATCAGCCCGATGACGTTGACGGCGAACAACAGGCCGTAAGCGGCGGCCGGCACCTTGTAGTAGTCGATATAGGCGAAGGGTGTGCCGGCGATATAGGCGAAGGCGCCACCATAATAGAAGCCGCCGCTCGCCGCATAAACGATGAGCCGCCGGTCGGCCAGCACGCGCCCGTAGCTCTTCCAGACGCCGGCGAGCCGCCCCCCACCGCGCCGGTCATCCGGCAGCGTTTCGTCGATCAGGATGACGCCCGCCACCGACAGGGCGCCGACGGCGGTCAGGCACCAGAAGATCGCCCGCCAGCTGCCGACCAGCAGGATCTGGCCGCCGACGATGGGGCCAATGAGCGGCGCCACCGCCATGATCAGCATCAGCGTCGACAGCATCTCCGCCGCCCGCTCGCGGGCGTAGAGGTCGCGCACCATGGCACGCGCCAGCACCGGCCCGGCCGAGGCGCCGAGCGCCTGCATGAGCCGCCACAGGATCAGCGCCTCGGCGCTGTCCGACAGGGCGCAGCCGATGGAGACGGCCATGAACAGTCCCAGTCCCCAGATGATCGGCCCGCGCCGGCCAACGCGGTCGCTGATCGGTCCCCAGACGAGCTGGCCCAGGCTGAAGCCGATGAGATAGCTCGAAATGGTCAGCTGGATGCGGCCCTCGGTGACGCCGAAATCGGCGGCGATCACTGGGAAGGCCGGCAAATAGGTGTCGGTCGAGATCGAGGCGAAGGCCATCAGCGCGCCGAGCACCACGAGCAACAGGATGTCGGCGGCGCGCGTGCGCCGTCCGGCGGTTTCGGGCTCGCCGAAATCGGGCATGGGATGATCCTGTCATTTTTGGATAGGCCGAAAAGGCAGGCCCCACCGCCGGGTCGAGGCGGTGGGGCGATGTCAAAGCCGAATGCGCGGCGTTACTTGCCGACGCGTGCCTGCAAATGCGCCGGATAGCGGGCACCTTCGACGGAAATCGCGTCGAGCGCCTTGGCGATCGTCTGGAGGTCGTCGACCGTGAGCTCGATGGCCGTCGCGCCAAGGTTTTCCTCGAGGCGACTGAGCTTGGTGGTGCCGGGAATAGGCACGATCCACGGCTTCTGCGCCAGCAGCCAGGCGAGCGCGATCTGCGCCTTGGTCGCTCCCTTGCCCTCGGCGATGGTGCCGATGGCATCGACCAGCACCTGGTTGGCCTTGCGTGCCTCCGGCGAGAAGCGCGGCACCACGTTGCGGAAGTCGTCCTTGGTAAAGCTGGTCTTGTCGTCGATGGCGCCGGTCAGGAAGCCCTTGCCGAGCGGGCTGAACGGCACGAAGCCGATGCCGAGCTCTTCCAGCGTCGGGAGGATCTCGGCTTCCGGCTCGCGCCACCACAGCGAATACTCGCTCTGCAGCGCCGTCACCGGCTGCACGGCATGCGCCCGGCGGATGCTGGCAGCGCCCGCCTCCGACATGCCGAAATGCTTCACCTTGCCCTCGGCGATCAGCGCCTTGACGGTGCCGGCGACATCCTCCATCGGTACGGCCGGATCGACGCGGTGCTGATAGAAGAGGTCGATGCGGTCGGTGCGGAGGCGCTTCAATGACGCCTCGGCCACGGCGCGGATGTTGGCCGGCCGGCTGTCGAGGCCCTTGGCCGTCTCGCCGCCGGGAAAGCCGAACTTGGTGGCGATCACCACATCGTCGCGGAACGGCGCCACCGCCTCGCCCAGCACTTCCTCGTTGATGAACGGCCCATAGGCTTCGGCGGTGTCGAACAAGGTGACGCCGCGCTCATGGGCGGCGCGGATCAGCTTGATCGCCTCGCTGCGATCGGTGGCCGGACCGTAGCCGAAGCTGAGGCCCATGCAGCCGAGACCGAGGGCCGATACTTCCAAGCCATTGCCGAGAATACGCTTTTGCATTGAAATCTCCTGTCAGCCCTTGGCTGCATATTGGTCGTCGCTGACCTGCTCCATCCAGTCGACGGCCTTGCCATCGAGCTCTTCCTGAATGGCGATGTGGGTCATGGCGGTGTCCGGCGCGGCGCCGTGCCAATGCTTCTCGCCCGGCTCGAACCAGACGACGTCGCCGGGGTGGATCTCCTCGATCGGCCCGCCGAGCCACTGGACGCGGCCAAGACCGGCGGTGACGATCAGCACCTGACCCAAGGGATGGGTGTGCCAGGCGGTGCGCGCGCCCGGCTCGAAGGTGACGGTGTTGCCGGCCGCCCGGGCCGGCGCGGCGGCCGGATAGAGCGGATCGATGCGGACGGAGCCGGTGAACCAGTCGGCCGGGCCTTTCATCGACGGGCGCGTGCCGGTGCGGATGATCTGCATGGGATTTCCTTTCAGGCGTCGCTGACGCCGAGGCTTTCGCGGATGTGGAAGTCAGGTGTCGTCGCCAGCTTGACGATCAGGTCGGAGAGGCCGGCGAGCGAAATGTCGTGGCCGCGGAACGGCTCGCCCTTCTGCGTCAGCCGATAGCGAATGGCCGGATCGCGGGTGAACCAGCCGGGCCGCAGGATCGTGTAGTCGAGGTTCGACGCTTCGATGGTCAGCGCGGCGTCGCGATAGGGATCGAGCACGCTGCGATAACGCTCGCCGGGCACCTCGCCATAGATGCCCATCGAGCTGATGAAGATCAGCCGCTTGAGGCCGGTGCCCTGCATGGCATCGACGATCACCCGCGCCTGCCGCGCCATGTCACCGGCCAGGTTGGCATAGACGACATCCTGCCCGGCCATCGCCGTTTCAAGCTTTTCCCGGTCGAGCACGTCGCCGTCGACGATGGCAACGCGTGCCGGATCGGGGTTGGCGAGCCGCTCCGCCCGGCGCAGGTACAACGTCAACCGTGCCCCAGTGGTTTCGAGGAAAGCCTTTGTCGTATGGCGGGCCAACTGACCGTTGGCGCCGAGGATCAGAACCTTGGTCATTGATTGTCCTTGAAGGGGCTGTAGCTGCCTGCCGCAGGCTTTGCCCGGCCCCAGCGATAAGCTATCAGATTGTTTTATATACATAATTTACATGTCATCCTCTGCGAAGGCAGAGGACCTCAGGCAGGATGGGGCGGACGGCGAATATCATCCGCCCTCACCAACACCCGAGCCCGCAAAGCAACGAGTCGCCCTATATCTTCCGCTCGCCCCTTTCGGCCCGAGGTCCCCCGCCTTCGCGGAGGATGACAGTATTATATATATGAAACAGATACATAGCCTGGGGTCAGTTGCCCGCCCCAGGTGAGTTTCAAGTCAGGTGGAGAGTGTCGACATGTCGATGACGAACCGATACTTGACGTCGCTCTTCAGCATGCGCTCGTAGGCGTAGTTGATCTCGTCCATGCGGATGGTCTCGATGTCGGCGACGATGCCGTGCTCGGCGCAGAAATCCAGCATCTCCTGCGTTTCGCGGATGCCGCCGATCAGCGAGCCGGCCACCGCCTTGCGGCGCATGACCAGCGGCGCCGAGTTGAGCGCCGGCTCTAGCGGTCCGAGATAGCCCACCAGCACCAGCGTGCCGGAGACGGCGAGCGAAGGTATGTAGGGATTGACGTCGTGTACGTAGGGAACGGTATCGACGATCAGGTCGAAGCGCCCTTCCACCGCCGCCATCTCGCCCACATCGGTGGAGAGCACGATATGGTCGGCGCCGAGGCGGCGGGCATCGGCTTCCTTGCCGGGCGAGCGGGTGAACAGCGTGACGTCGGCGCCCAAAGCCTTGGCAAACTTCAGCGCCATGTGGCCGAGGCCGCCGAGGACGACGACGGCCACCTTGCTATCCTTGCCGACGTTCCAGTGGCGGAGCGGCGACCACGTGGTGATGCCGGCGCAAAGAAGCGGCGCGGCGCCGGCGAGGTCGAGCCCGTCGGGCACCTTCAGCACGAAACGCTCGGTCACCACCATGCGCTCGGAATAGCCGCCGTAGGTGACGCGGCCATCCTTCGGGTCGACGTGGCCGTAGGTGTAGACGCAGTGCGGGCAATACTGCTCCTCGCCGTTCTCGCAGGGGTCGCAGCCAAAGCAGCTATCCACCATGCAGCCGACGCCAACGGTGTCGCCGACCTTGAATTTGGTGACGTTGCTGCCCACCGCCGTGATGCGGCCGATGATCTCGTGGCCCGGCACCACCGGGTAGCTGGAAAAGCCCCAGTCGTTGCGCGCGTTGTGCAAGTCGGAATGGCAGACGCCGCAGTAGAGCACCTCCAGCGTCACGTCATCGGGACGCGGGTCGCGGCGCTCGAAGCGGAAGGGGGCGAGAGGCGTCGTCGCCGAGCGGGCGGCGTAGCCGAGCACGTTGAGGGGCATGATATCTCCGGAATAGGGAACGCGACCTGTCGCGTCGCCGGAAGCAGCGTGGCTTCGGCATGAACGGACCCTATCAGCCGGCATCCCCCGCGATTAGCCATGCCAAACGGCATGCCGTCATGAGCATGGCTCATGAATGAGGCCCGGCGACACCGCCCGGAAATGCCTTTCTCGCCAATCCATCTTCGCCACCGGCTTGCCGACTCCCTGGCAAGCGCGCATAGACACATGAGGAGATCTCATGAATGCCGCGCCAGCCGATCCTCTCCGACCTCGTCGCCTTTCTCGCCGTTGCCCGCGAACGCAGCTTCACCCGCGCCGCCGCTCAGCTCGGCGTGTCGCAATCGGCGCTGAGCCACACCATTCGCGGCCTTGAGGAGCGGCTCGGCATCCGCCTGTTGACGCGCACCACCCGCGCCGTGGCGCCCACCGAGGCCGGCGAGCGGCTGCTCAACTCCATCGGCCCACGGCTCGACGAGATCGACAGCGAGCTTGCTGCCGTCACAGCCCTCAGCGGCAAGCCGGCCGGCACCGTGCGCATCACCACCGGCGAACATGCGGCCACCACCATCCTCTGGCCGAAGCTCAGGGAAGTCCTGCCCGATTATCCCGACATCACCGTCGAGGTGATCGTCGACTACGGCCTCACCGACATCGTCGCCGAGCGTTATGATGCCGGCATCCGCCTCGGCGAGCACTTGGCGAAAGACATGATCGCCGTGCGCATCGGGCCGGAGCTGCGGCTGATCGTCGTGGGATCGCCCGCCTATTTCGCCAGCCATCCGGCGCCGGCCACCCCGCACGACCTCGTCGCCCACCGCTGCATCAACACCCGCCTGCCGACCTACGGCGGCCTCTATGCCTGGGAATTCGAGAAGGATGGACAGGAATTGAAGGTGCGCGGCGAGGGGCAACTGGTGTTCAACTCGACGCCACAGGGGCTGCAGGCGGCGCTCGACGGCTTCGGCCTCGCCTTCGTCATGGAAGACACCGCCCGCGCCCTGATCGAGGCCGGTCGCCTCGTCCAGGTGCTGGACGACTGGTGCACGCCCTTTTCCGGCTACCACTTCTACTACCCGAGCCGCCGCCAAGCCTCCCCTGCCCTGCGCGTCCTGGCCGAGGCGCTGCGCTACAGGGGATGAGGGGGGGGGGTGAAGGTCAGGCCGCCTCATCCGCCTTGGTCACCGTGAACCGCAGCCCAAGCGCCTTCATCACACCGATCAGTGTCGACAGCTTGGGATCGCCCCGGTCGCTGAGCGACTTGTAGAGCGCCTCGCGGGTCACGCCGGCCTCCCTGGCAATGGCCGACATGCCCTTGGCCTTGGCGATGTCACCCAGGGCAACGGCGATCATTTTCGGATCGCCATCCTCGAAGGCGGCTTCGAGGTAGGCGGCGATCGCCTCGTCACTGATCAGGAACTCGGCGGCGTCCCATTTGGTTGTCTCGACTCCCATTCAGAGCTCCCTAGCCATGTCGATGGCCTGCTTGATGTCCTTGCTCTGCGTACTCTTGTCACCACCGCAAAGCAGGATGACAATTTCGTTTCCGCGCTGGACGAAGTAAACCCGGTATCCGGGGCCATAGTCGATGCGAAGCTCGCCGATCCCGTTGAAGAACTTGACGTCTCCCAACAGACCAGCCTCAAGGCGGTTGATCCGCATGAAGATGCGGGCCTGCGCGCGAACGTCCTTGAGAGACTTGAGCCAACTCGCAAAGACGGCCGTTTTGCGGACTTCGAACATGTGTGAACTGTAGTTCACAGTTCCAGCTGCGTCAAGATATGTGAACTACGGATTACAGGGGAGCCGCTTCAGGCGGCCAGCGGCAACTTGTAGCCAGCCGCTGCAGAGAACAAGGTGGCCACCGCGATGACATCGGCCATGTTCACACCCATCTCTTCCAAGAATTCGGTCTGAAGTTTGGGGCTGACTTCCGAGAAGAACGCAAAGGCCGAGGCGTCAAAACTGGTGGCGCTGGACGGGTCCTGAAGCTTGGCGGCGAGTTCATGTGCCGACACCTTCACGCTATAGGGCGCGTTCACGGTCGTCAGCACTTGCGAAATCGCCTGGGACATCTCAGCCGCTCTGCGATCTGGTATTAGGGAAACTAATATAGAACAAACGCCCTCCCCTCACAACAAAGCTGGCGATGCCGTCCAATCTTGCCGGCTCTGCCCACCCCCACTCGTCGTGGTTAACAAATCCTTATCCATGTGCTGGGATGATGGGCGCCGAGGGAGCGTGCGCCGCTGCGCCGGATCCCGCGCAAGAGGCTTGTTGATGGTGAAGTCCCGCTCGTTTGCTTTCCGCTCGGCTGTTCTGGCGCTCTCGGCCCTGCTCGTCGGCTGTTCGGCGCTCAGCATGGACGACGCACCGGTGCGCACCGCCACCCGCAAGGGCGCCGATTTCGAGATTCGCCAGCCGTCCAAGACCGCCGTCGAGGGCATCGACGTCTCCTATTTCCAGGAGGCGGTGAACTGGAACGCGGTGAAGGCCGACAACATCCGCTTCGCCTATATCAAGGCCACCGAGGGCGGCGACCGGGTGGACCAGCGCTTTGCCGACAACTATGTCGGCGCGGCCCAGGCCGGCGTGCTGCGCGGCGCCTATCACTTCTGGTACCACTGCCGCTCCGGCGCCGAGCAGGCTGCCTGGTATATCCAGAACGTGCCGCGCGACCCCAACGCCCTGCCGCCGGTGCTGGACATCGAGTGGACGCCCACCTCGCCCACCTGCACCAAGCGCCCGCCGGCCGCCACGCTGCATGCCGACATGCAGGCCTTCCTCGACGCCGTCGAGGCCTATTACGGCAAGCGACCGGTGATCTATACCACCATCGATTTCTACCAGGACCGGCTGGCTGACGGCGCCTTCTCCAACTATCCGCTGTGGGTGCGCTCCACCGCCGCCGAGCCGCATGAGCGCTACGGCAGCCGCCCCTGGCACTTCTGGCAGTACACATCGACCGGCCGCGTCGCCGGCATTAACGGCAAGGCGGATCGCAACGTCTTCAACGGCTCGGAAGCCGCCTTCCAGCAGTTCCTCGCCGACAGCAATGTCGCCCCGGCCATGGTGGCGGAAAGGTAGCGCCACCCGGATGAAAGACGTCGTCGCATTGGTCACCGGGGCAAGCCGCGGTGTCGGGCGCGGGATCGCGCTGGCATTGCTCGAAGAGGGCGCCGTGGTGCATGTCACCGGCCGGACGCGCTTCGAGGCCGGCTCCGAGCGGATCGGGTCGCTTCAATCGCTGGAGGCCGAAGCCGCTGAACTGCCGGGAACGCTGGTCATTCATCAATGCGACCATCGCGACGATGCCGACACCGAGGCCGTGGCGGCGGCGATCCGGACCGGCGGCCAGCTGGACATCCTGGTCAACAATGCCTGGCCCGGCTACGAGCGCATGGAGGAAGACGGCGCGTTTACCTGGCCGCGCCCCTTCTGGGAACAGCCCGTCTGGCGCTGGGAAGCCATGATCGGCACCGCGTTGCGCGCGGCCTTCATCACCTCGCGCGCCCTTGCTCCCATGATGGTCGCCGCGCGGAGCGGGCTGATCGTCAACATCTCGTTCTGGGCCGCCCAGACCTACGAGGGCAATGCGATCTACGGCATCGCCAAGGCGGGCGCCGACAAGATGGCGGCCGATTTTGCGCACGATCTCAGGTCCTCGAACGTCGCCGCCGTGTCGCTCTATCCGGGCCTGGTGCGGACCGAGGCGGTGATGCAGAACGCCCAGTATTTCGACCTCTCCAACTCGGAATCGCCAGCCTTCATCGGCCACGTCATCGCGGCGCTTTGGCGAGATCCGGAGCGGATGCAGAAGTCGGGGCGCGTTCTGATCGCCGCGGACCTTGCGCGTGACTACGACATCGCGGACATCGGCGGTTACAGGCCGGTTCCGCTACGGCTCGAAGACTTCACGCCCAAGAATTGAGCGGCAACGCTGACCGTCCGCCTCGCCCGCCGCATTGACTTGCAGGGGCCGGGTTGCTATCGCACGGTCATGATGGTGACCCTGCCCATTTCCGGTCTGTACTATGCGCTGCTGACATAGCGGCGAGGGCATCATTTGCTTTTTCAACCGCGGCCTGACCAGCGGTTGAAGTCGAAGGACACTCCCCCTGGCGGGCTCGCCAGCGTGAGGATGTCATGTCAGACGCTTCCCAAAGACGATCGGACAGGCCCGTGGGCCTCATTGGCTTTGGTGCCTTCGGGCAACTGATCGCCGAGCATCTCCGCGCCTATTTCCCCATCCTGGTCTACGATATCGCCCCCGACGCGGCCCGAGCCGCTGCGCTGGACGCATCCATCGTGTCCCTGGAAGTCGCCGCCGCCTGCCCGGTGGTGATCCTGGCGGTGCCGGTGAGCGAGATGCACGGCGTGGCGGTCCGCCTGGCGCCGCATCTCACCCCCGGCGCGCTGGTGCTCGACGTCGGCAGCGTCAAGGTCGAGCCTGCCACGATCATGCTGGAGACGCTGCCCGATCACGTCGATATCGTCGCCACCCATCCGCTGTTCGGGCCGGTGAGCGCCCGCGCGGGGCTCCGCGGCGCGCGCATTGCCATCTGCCCGCTGCGCGGCCGCCGCTTCCGCGTCGCCGCCTTCTGCCGCCGGCTCGGCCTCGATGTCATCATGACCACGCCCGAACAGCACGACCGCGACGCCGCCGAGGTGCAGGGGCTAACGCATCTGGTGGCGAGTCTTTTGCTGAAAATGGATCTCCACCCCACGCGCCTCACCACGGCGAGTTTCGAGCTGATGATGTCGGCGGTCGACATGGTCCGCAACGACGCCCCGGAAGTCCGCCACGCCATCCTCGCCGCCAATCCCTACGCCGGCGACGTGCTCAGGCGCTTCAAGTCGCTGACCTCGGCACTGGATGATCGGGGCATGTAGGGGATGGAGCTTGATAGTAGCCTCGAACCTCTTCCTGCCTGAGGTCCTCGCCTGCGCGAGGATGACAGCATTATATATAATGAAAACAAATATATAGGTTTGTCATCCTCGCGCAGGCCGCTTGAATTCACATATGAATTCAGGGTGGACCTCAGGCAGAATTGAACGTAACGCTGATATCGGTCTCTACCCGATCCATTCCCGAAACCGCCGCTCGCCCTCCGGCGTGAACGCCACCACGCGGGAAGCCGGCAACCGCCGTGCCCAACTCAGCGCAAACAACCGGTCGAGCGTCGCCTTGCCGATCATCCCGGCGAGGTGGTGGCGTCGCTGGCTCCAGTCGAGGCAGGCGCGGCATTGGGGGCGGTTGCTGCGCGGCAGGCTGTCCGGCGTCACGCCGATGGCGGAGAACTTCGACCAGCCCTTATCGGTCACGCCGAGATCGTCGGCCAGCCAGCCGGCATCGCGGGCCCGGTCGTAGAGCGCCACACCCATTTCACCGGCCAGATGATCGTAGCAGACGCGCGCCTTCCTCAGCGCCGGCTCCCTGGGCCCGGTGCGGACCGGCGCGGCGGCGTCGGAGGTAAACACCATCAGCGCCTCGATCAGCGCCGCCACATGGGCGCCGGCCAGGCGGAAATAGCGGTGCCGCCCCTGCGCCTCCATCTGGAGCACCTCGCCATCCACCAGCTTGGCGAGATGGCTGCTGGCCGTCTGCTTGGTGACGCCGGCAAGGCTCGACAGCTCTGTGGCGGTCAGCGCGCGGCCGTCCATCAGCGCCAGCAGCATGGAGCTGCGGGCCGGATCGGCCACCAGGGCTGCGATGCGGGCGATGTCGGGGCCTTCTGTCATGGTTCGATGATAACCGAACCATCGGCGAACGCCACCGGCTTATGACAAGACGAAAGGAGGCGTCCATGATCGCGGTGATTTTCGAAGTGGAAACATTGGCGGAAACCCAGGCCGAATATCTCGATTGGGCGGCCGAGCTGCGTCCCCTCCTCGAGACAATCGACGGCTTCATCTCCATCGAACGCTTCCAGAGCCTCTCGACGCCCGGCCATCTGCTGTCGCTGTCCTTCTGGCGCGACGAGGCCGCTGTCGCCCAGTGGCGCGCCTTGCCCGAACACCGCCGTGCCCAGGCCGCCGGCCGCGACCACGTGTTCGCCGGTTACCGCCTGCGGGTGGCCGAGGTGCTGCGCGACTACGGCATGACCGAGCGAGACCAGGCGCCCGCCGACAGCCGCGCCTTTCATGCCTAGAGCAATTTCAGCAAAAGTGGTCGCCGGTTTTGCGTCCGGAGTTGCGTCGTAAGAAGACAGGAGCCAGCATGTTTGACCTGGAGTTCGATCTCGCCAACCGCCCCGGTGCTCTCGCCGACCTCGGCGAAGCCATGGGCCGCGCCGGCGTCTCCTTCGAGGGCGGCGGCGTGTTCGGCCAGGGTGACCGGGCGGTGGCGCACTTTCTGTTCCAGGATGGCGAGGCGGCGCAAGCGGCGGCGGAGGCCGCAGGCATCCGGGTCGTCGCCCTGCACGAGCCGTTGATCCGCCGACTGAAGCAAGGCACGCCCGGCCAGCTCGGCGCCATCGCCCGGGCATTAGCCGACGCCGGCGTCAACATCCTCACCCAGTATTCCGACCACCACAACCGGCTGGTGCTGATCTGCGACCGGCCCGAGGCGGCAGCTGAGGCAACAAGGGCCTGGGAGGATGGGAGATAAGGAGCCCTATACTTCCCCAGAGCTCTATCCCGCCTGAGGTCCTTCGCCTTCGCGAAGGAAGACAAAATTATATAATTAAAACAAATACATAAACTGTCTTCCTTCGCGAAGGCGAAGGATCTTGGGCAGAATGGGGCGCAACGCTGCTATAGGGCTCGTTGAGCGAGAGCAACGTGCCCTCACGCGCCTTCATCCATGAAGAACGCCGTCAGCTCGTTCGCCAGCTCCTCGGGTGCCTCCTCGGCCATATGATGTCCGCAGTCGAGGCCGGCGCCGGTGACCGGCAGTTCGGCCCAAGGCTGCCAGATGGCGAGGGGATCGCCGTAGATTTCCTCGATGTCGTCTTGCTTCGACCAGACCACATGCACCGGGCAGCGGAGCTTCAAGCCCGCTTCCTGGTCATCAAGGTCGTGCAGCGGGTCGACGTAGAGGCCGGCGCGATAGTCGTCGAGCATGCCGCGCACCGTCTCCGGGTCGTGGATCGCCGCGCGATAATCCTCGTAATTGCCGGGGCCGAGCGCCTCCCGCGTGCCGCCGTACCAGCCGTCGGGATCGGCGAGGATGGCGCGCTCCGGCTTGTCGGGCTGGGCGTAGAAGAACCAGTGCCACCAGCGGGCGGCAAAGCGGGCGTCGCAGCGTTCGAGCGCCGAGAGGATCGGCACGCCGTCGAGCGCGGCGAATTTCAGCACCTGCTGCGGGTGGTCCATGGCGGTGCGGAAGGCGGTGTAGCAGCCGCGATCGTGGCCGGCGATATGGAAGGCGCCAAAGCCGAGATGCTTCATCAGGTCGACGCAGTCGCGCGCCTTGGCCCGCTTCGACGAGGTCTCGTGGCTGTGATGCGGATCGATGGGCTTGGACGATTTACCGAAACCACGCAGGTCGGGGCAGACCACCGTGAAGTCACGGGCCAAGAGCGGCGCCACCTTGTACCAGGTGGTGTGGGTGCGTGGGTGGCCGTGCAGCAGCAGAAGCGGCGGGCCGGAGCCGCCATGGCGCACGCGCAGCGTCGCCTCGGGCAGCTTGATCATCTCCAGCTTGAACGTGTCGAACATCGCGGTTCCCCGATCATCCGGCATCGGGCAGCCCGAAGGCTTGAAAAATGCCCGATCCCTCGGGGATGAACGAAGAATGGGGCGGCGGGTTCCGGCTCGGCCCAAAGTCCGCTTCGCTTCCCTCTATTCCGGTTGTAGGCCCGGCGGATTGTTTATAATCTGGGTTTTTCGGGAGCGGCGATCGTCATGGACGTGGAAGATCTCTACCGCCTCCTTCGCACCGACCACGTCCAGGCGCAGGCCATCGTCGATACCGTCGCCGACCCCATGCTCTTGCTGGACGAGAGTTTGCACGTCCAAAGCGGCAACCGCGCCTTCTTCGAGACATTCAAGGTTGACCGCTACGAGACGATCGGCAAACCCATCCACGAGTTGGGCGATGGCCAGTGGGACATTCCCGCCCTGCGCCTGTTGCTGCTCGAGGTGATCCCCCGCAGCGCGGCCATCATCGACTATGAAGTCGAGCACGATTTTCCCGGTCTCGGCCGGAAGACCATGCTGCTGACAGCGCGGACGCTGCATCATCCCGACAACGGCAGCCACACCATGCTGTTGTCCATCGTCGACGTCACCGAGCGCACCCGCCGCGACGCCACCAGGGACATGCTGTTCGGCGAGCTCAGGCACCGCATGAAGAACCTGCTCAGCGTGGCGCAATCCATCGTGCGTCGCACCACCACCGAGGGCCGGACGGCGGAAGAATACCGCGAGGACCTGCTGGGGCGTTTCGGCGCCTTGGCCGATGCCCACGACGTCGGCTTCGCCGAGCAGGGCGCGACCGGCCTGGCGTTGCTGATCGAGCGCCTGCTCGCCCCCTACTCGACCCCCGAAGCGGTGATGATCGTCGCTGGTCCGCCGGTCGTCCTCGGGCCGAACACGCTGATGGCGCTCGGCCTCGTTCTGCACGAGCTCTCCACCAACGCCGCCAAATATGGCGCCCTGTCGGTGCCGACGGGTCGGGTGTCGATCGGCTGGCAGAACGACGAGGCGGTGCACGAACTCCGCATCGTCTGGATCGAACGCGGCGGACCGCCGGTCACGCCGCCGCAAACCGCCGGCTTCGGCAGCAAGATGATCCGTTCGGCCATTGCTGTCGGAAAGGTCAGTCAGGTGTTTGCCGCTGAGGGCCTCGAGGTGGAAATCGTCATCCCGCTTGGCCCCGCTTCGCTGGCCGATTGATGCAGGCGCTGGCAGCGCATTAGGCGGCGCGGCGCGCTTTTCCAAGAAAATATCGGGCAAATCTGCCGGATCGATTCAGAAAATCGGCGGGCGGTGCGGTTTTCAGGAACCACCGCTAGTTCTGTGCGTCTTTATAGGGAACGTCCCGATAGAAATTACGTCATTCAACCGGCCAGAAATTCGTCGATCCGATTGTAGATTGTCCCTTTCTACAGGAAGATCTTCAGTAGAGAGTGCGCGGCATGAACACGGAGGATCTCTACCGGCTTCTCCGCACTGGCCACATTCAGGCCCAGGGTATCGTCGATACCATCGCCGATCCATTGCTGCTGCTCGACGAGAACCTCTGCGTTCTCAACGCCAGCCGCGCCTTTTTCCGTGTGTTCCAGGTCGACCGTTACGAGACGATCGGCAAGCCGCTTTATGAGCTGGGCAACGGACAATGGGATATTGCCGAACTGCGCCATCTGCTGCTCAAAGTCATCCCGCGCAGCACCGCCCTCATCGACTACAAGGTGGAGCACGAGTTCCCCGACCTTGGCCGGAAAACCATGCTGCTGACGGCGCGCACGCTGCACCACCCCGACAATGGCAGCCATTCCATGCTGGTGTCGCTGGTCGACATCACCGAACGCGACCAGCGGGATGCCATACAGGACATGCTGTTCGGCGAGCTCAAGCACCGGATGAGCAACCTGCTCAGCGTATCGCTCGCCATCGCCCGCAAGACCACCACCAAGGACCGCACGGCGGAGCAATACCGCGACGACTTCCTCGGCCGCTTCAGCGCGCTGGTGGAAGCGCAGGAGGTGGGGTTCGCCGGCAACGATACCACCGATCTCAAGGTGCTGATCGAACGCATCGTAGCGCCCTATCTCGGCACCCCCGAGGCCGTGGTTGTCGAGGCCGCCGGGGCAGTCATTCTGGGTGCCAGCACGCTGATGGCGCTTGGCCTCGTCCTGCATGAATTGGCCACCAACGCCGCCCGATACGGCGCGCTGTCGGTGCCGGACGGCAAGGTGTCGATCGGCTGGCTGCTCGACGACGAAAGCAAGCATCTGCGCCTCTGGTGGGTGGAAAGCCACGGCCCCCCGGTCACCCCGCCGGCCGTCACCGGCTACGGCTGCAAGCTGATCCACACCGCCATCGCCTTGGGCGAGGTCAAGCAGCACTATGCGCCGACCGGTCTTGAAACGAAGATCGCCATTCCGCTGGGGCCGGCGTCTGCCCCCGTGTGATGATGAGCATTGATTGGATGAATTATGTCGCCGGGTTGGCCCAGCTTCGGCGCGCAATATCGCCGAACCACCAGTCAACGGCAGTCCATCTTTTCCCGCTCCGCCGGAACTTCCGCCCGATCCCCGTTTCGACAACATGCTACCGGAACAGTTCGGCGGCACCCGCGCAGGCTGAGAACGACCTACTGCGGGTTGGTCGCCACCACCAGCACCTTGTAATCGCGATCCTCCCCCGGCACCGGCTTGTCGATCAGCGCGATGGCGAACAGCGTCCCCCCTTGCTGCCACGCCCGGCCATGCGCCGCGCGGATGGCCTTGGGAAGGGCGGGCTCGGCCTTCCACTTCGAGAGCGCGCCCTGATAATAGGCGTTGATGGTGGCCCAAGCGGTCGGAAGCGGGATCTTGTAGGATTTGAACTCCAGCGGGCCGTGACGCGCCTCCAGGGCATCGCGCAGTTCCTGCGTCACGTCGTCGATGCGCAGGTCATAGGCGCCGGGCCCCACCAGCGCCACGGCGTTGGCCGGTGGTGGCGGCGGCACCGACGGCGTGCAGGCCCCTATGGACAGACCGGCGACGATCGTCAGCGCGGCGAGCGATGTGTTCGGCATCGGCATCTCCCTCAGTCCGATGATCCCTGGCGTGCGACGGCGTGGCATACCCGTTTGCCGATTTTGCAGGCCCTGGAGCATTCGCTCGGCGACCAGATGTTTCAATCTGGTCGTCGAATGCTCTAGCGCAAGTAAAAAATCGCCGCTGCCCTCACGGAGCGGTCGCGCTGGTGGCGCCGGTGGCGCCGGTGGCATCCTGGCGGATGAGCATGAAGCCGGCGTCGGTCAGCCTGAGGCCATTGAGATCGACCCCCATCTCCGTCTTGAAGCGGGCGACGGCCGCCTGGCCCAGCCGGTCGATAGTCTCGCTGTCGCCGCGCGCCTTGGCGTCGGTAAAGGCGGCGTGCTGGATCAGGAAGTTCAGCATCAGCACCTCGGAAATCTCCTGGCGCTGGGCCTCCTTCAGCCGCCCGTAGCCGGGGCTCGAGGCCATCATCCGCCGCACCTGGCGGCGCACCCCCTGGGCCTCGTCGCGGGTGCTGTCGGCGTCGTTGGCCATCACCCAGTTGAGAATCCAGTAGGCGGTAACGGCGTCGGCCATGTCGCCGGGCTTCAGCTCGTCGTCGCCGACGATCCTGGCCCAGCTGCGTACCGGATCGCTGTCGCGCATGGAGGCGGCGATGCGGCGGCCGCCCGGCGCGCCGGCAAGGCCCGACATCCATTCGGCAAATTGGCGCCGCACGCGGGCGCTCACCTCACGCGACGCGTGATATTTGGTGATGACCCTGACCGGAGCCTCCCGCCGGGCGGACGAGCCGGCCGATGGGTCGGTGCTGCGGTCGGTGCCGATTGCCGTCTCCACCCGCTGCCTGTTGAGGATGTCGGAGAGCACGTAGTTGTTGGGCAGCGCCGTCGGCATGTCCTGCGCCGTAGCCGGCGCGGCCAGCGTGAGGAGCGCCAGGGCCATGGCCAGAGATTTGAACCGAGCAAAGCGGAGCGTCATGGTGCGGTATCTCCTGATGATGCCCAACACCAACGCAAAACGCGGCGGTTTGTTCCGCCGCGCTTCGTTATTGCTCTCGTCCCTGGTTCAGAAGTGATAGCCGACGCGCAGACCGGCGCTCTCGTAGCCGGCGTTGCGGTCGCAGAGATCGGCGTTGGAGATGTGGCTGGCGTAAAGCTGCGCCGACCAGTTTTCCGTCACTCGCCAGTCGAGGTCGAGGCCGAGGTGGAACAGCGCATGACAGCCAAGTCGGCGGCCCGACGGGTCATCCTTCAGCTTGGCGTCATTCAGCGAGCCGCCGAGCTGCCCCTCGAAGGACAGGTCGCCATATTTTGCGAAGGTGAAGGTGAGGCCGGCATAGGCGTCGCTGATCAGTTCGTTCTTGGTGGCGATGTCGACGCCCAGCGTCGGCCGTGGCGAGAATAGCCACCAGGGCGCATCGAGTTTTGGCGCCCGCACCTCGGCGTTGATCAGCGCGCCATTGACGTCGCCGGTGGTGAACAGGCCGGCATTGCTGGCGCCGACGCCGCCATAGACGGACCAACCCGACAACACGCGGGAGGCGGTGGCATCGGCGGCTTCGGCCGGGAGCGAACCGCCGAGGATGGCAACAAACATCAAGGCAACAGAGGCACGATGACCAACACCAAACTGCATGATGGCGGCTCCGATCGATGGAACTGTCGAATCAATCCAGGCAGCACGCTACACGTGTGCATAAATGGGCGGAAGTGGTCTGATTATAGTGACCCGGCGAGTGAGGCGGCAAGGCAACAGATGTATTGCTCGCTGCGCTAGGCTTGGCTTTCCGCCACTCATGGCGATGCGCTTCGCGCCGCCCTGCCGTGCGAGCTCCGGCGGCCGGAGAGGAAGCCTGCAATCCTGGATTGGCAAGCGCCAGGCAGAGCCGGGCCGACCGAGCGAAGCGCGCCGAAGCAAAAAATCAGCGTGCCAGGGGAACCTCGGCGCGCTTCGAGCGTCTCGTATAAAACGTGGCTTTTCGCGTCCCGCCGCCTACCCGCACTCTCTTGTTGTCACTCAGGATTTAGATTCGGCGCCGTTGCAACCTGGCCACCGACGGAGGTGTTCAGCATGAATATGGAGGACCTTTATCGCCTTCTCCGCACCAGCCACGTTCAGGCGCAGGGCATTGTCGACACCGTCGCCGATCCCATGCTGCTGCTCGATGAAAACCTCTGCGTCCAGAACGCCAGCCGCGCCTTCTTCGAGGTGTTCAAGGTCGATCGCGACGAGACGATCGGCAAACCCATCTACGAACTGGGCGACGGCCAATGGAATATTGCCGAGCTCAGAACGCTGCTGAAGCAGGTCATCCCCAAGAGCACGGCGTTGATCGACTACCGGGTGGAACACGACTTCCCCCACCTCGGCCGCAAGGTCATGCTGCTGACTGCCCGCATGCTGCATCACCCCGACAACAGCAGCCACACCATGCTGCTGTCCATCGTCGACATCACCGAGCGCGACCACCGGGACGCCGAAAAGGACATGCTGCTCGGCGAGCTGAAGCATCGCATGAAAAACCTGCTGAGCGTCGCGCGGTCGATCGCCCGCCAGGCCCCGACGGCAGATCGATCGGCCGACCAGTTCCGCGACGAGTTCCTCGGCCGCTTCGGGGCGCTGGTGGAAGCGCAGGAAGTCGGCTTTGCCGGCAATGCCACCACCGACCTCCGGGCGCTGATCGAGCGCGTCCTGTCCCCCTACGCCACCAACCCCGAGGCGGTGCGGATCGAGACCGACGGCGCCGTCATTCTCGGAGCCAACACGCTGACATCGCTTGGCCTCGTTCTGCACGAGCTCGCCACCAATGCCGCCAAACACGGTGCGCTGTCGGTGCCCGAGGGGCGTGTGTCGATCGCCTGGCAGCTCGCGACAGCGGAAAGCCAGTTGCAGATCACCTGGGTCGAAAGCGGCGGCCCGCCGGTGAAGCCACCGGAAAAGGCCGGCTTCGGCACCAGGCTGATCCAGACCGCCCTGCCCCAAGGCAAGGTCGACCTGACCTACGCGCCCGAAGGCCTCAGGGGCGGGATCGTCATCCCCTTCGGCGCCTCCGCCATGCCGAGCTGAGAAGGCAGCGCCGGGGCTGGGTGGGTTTGACGCACGTGGGAATTACGATCTCTGGCCGGTAAACCATAGCCATACAACCCAGTGGCGAGGGATTGCCATCAGGCTTATAACCCCGGGGACCATCGAGGATGGACCTATGTGGGTTTTACGCGTTGTCTCCTACATCGTGCTGGCGATCATAACCGCTTTCGTCGCGTTATTGTCCGGCATGATATATGACTCGCCCGGGGATACGTTCTGGAAAGCATACTGCGTCATATCATTTGCAGCTCTCCCTGCCGGTTTCTTCTTCGGGCAACTCGGATTCTTTCCCTACCAGTCAGAGGCCGCCAAGAAACTGGTCTATCTTCCGCTCGCCGCCCTCGCCCATCTCATCCTTTTCTTGGTCGTCGCGAGTATTTTCCATCTCGTCTAGACAAGAGAACGAGAGCGCCCCATCCATTTGTCTCGTTCCCATGATTTGCCGCCCCGCGCATGGGGTGGCCTCGGGCAGAACGGGGCACGTGGCCAAGAGTGGCCGCGCACCCCACAGCTACGTCTTGTTTCAGCGGCCAATCCGCCCCAGAAATGCCTTCACCCTCGCCCGCACCTCATCGATATGGGTGAGGAGGCTGGTGTGGCCGCCACCGGCTATGACGCAGAGCTCCGCCCCGGCGATCTGCCGCGCCGATTGCTCGCCATGGGAAAACGGCACCACCTTGTCGGCATCGCCATGGATGACCAGCGTCGGCGCCGACACCTCGCCAAACGGTAGCGGTGGCAGATCGGCAAAGGCCATGGTTTCGGCCAGCGTGCCGGGCATCCGTTCGGCCATCCGCTCGAAGGTGCTGCCAAGGAGCGAGATGAGCAGCGGCCCGGCCTCCGGATGGTCGAGCGTCTTCCGTGCCAGCGCTGGATCGCCGATCGCCCGCGCCGCCGCCGTCTCGGGCTGCCGCCCCCGCAGCCAGGCAAGCAGCGACATGAGGCCCGGCACGCGCACCAGCCAGCCAAACCACCTCAGCCTTTTCAGCACATACTCGGGGATATCGAAGCGCCCGCTCGCCGCCGACACTAGGATCAGCCCGGCGCAGCGCTGGGGATGGCGGGCGGCAAAGGCAATGGCGCTGGGGCCGCCGGCCGACACCCCCGCCACCACCGCCCGCTCGATGCCGAGCCTGTCGAGCAGGGCGGCAAACAGGTCGGCCTGCTCGGCGGCGCTGTTGCCAGAGGCGCGCGGCGTGCCGAGATAGCCGGGGCGCGAAACGGCGATCACCCGGTAAGCGGGCGATTTTCCCAGCAGCGTCTCGGCCAGCACCAGGCTCTGGTCATAGCCGCCCATGCCGCCATGCAGCGCCAGAAAGGCCGGCCCCTCGCCGCCATCGGTGTGCTGGATGACGCCGAGCGGCGTGTCGGTCGTGAAAACAGGCGGCTTGTCGGTGAGCGGAATGAAACGAGGCGACCGACGCGCGTCGGCCGATTGAGACTTGATCGTAGACATGACTCATCCTCAGGGCGTGCCGAAATCGAGAGATTGTCGTGGTCGCTGCCTTACGACGCGGCACGAGAGGGTGTCCGTCAATGGCTCAATTGGGCAGGTTTAGCATTCCCAGCGGGAACAGCGACGCCTCGGTGAACTGCCGACCGAGGGGAGAGATAGCGCAGGAAGGGGGATGGGGGCAAGGGTTTCGCAATCACCTGATGTTCTCTGCAATGTCCTTATAGCAAGCGTCCGTATTTCCAGCCTCGATCTTGGCGAGAGGCTTCCAATTCTCACCCTCGAAATCGAACCATTCGACGTAGCATTTGCCGCTGTCGTAATTGGCCCATTGAGCTGCCAACAACCGGCTATCGAGCCTGAACTGAAGCTGGAGGTACATGTTGTCTTCGCCGCCGCGCGGGAAGTTCATGGGCCGACCGCTTTGGTTGTCGCCGACAATGACGAACGAACAACCGGTCCCACAACCGATCTGAATCACCGAATATTGCCCGGCATAATTCGGACCCACGCGCATACCGTCCCGAATTCGCGTCCGGTATGTATTGAAATCCCTGTCCCGGCCTTTGAAGTCGGGAAGCCGGGTCTGGCCGGTAAAGATAACCTTCGCCGGATAGTCGGCTGGGCTGAACTTTGTCTTGCTCGTTGCCCCCGCAGCTTTGGCATCCGCCGACGCGATCTCACCGCCATCGTCGCACCGATGCCAGTTCATCTGGTACCCCGCTTCGCCGGGACGGCCATAGCACCATCCCACGGCCTCAAGCTTTGCCGAAATCGCTTTGCGGCGGTCGCAGGCTTTCCACGTCTCACTGGAGTCGCCTGATCCACCCCGGCATCTAGCATTTTCGTCTAGCCACTGCGAGATGATGCGATGAGGCTCCGAAACGCCCTTGTCCGTCGCCAGAACTTGGCCACTCTCTGACATGATTTTGCCAGCCGATGCATCCCACACCAACGTGAACTCGGCGATACCCGACGTCATTCGGGCGCGGGCCGGGCTCTCGGTGAACCATTCCACGATGCCTGTCATCGTGCAGGGACCAGAGCAGGTTACGTGCTCGGAGCCGTAGCGTACACTATAGGCCCGCTTCGGCCACCGATCTGCAAACTTGCGCTTTTCATCGAGAACGAATTCTTTGCTGACGGTCTTTCCGTAGAACTCGATGGTGTCGGTATAGGCGGTCTCCAGGAATGCTAACGCGGCAGTGTTCGAACGCGACCACGTGTCGTGATACCGCGCCATGAATGCCAAAGCCTTATCCTCGATGGTCGGCTCGACTGGCTTTCCACTACCTGCCGGGCTCGCGACGGCGGGAGCTGATGCTTGGCCCACCAAGGCATCAGGCTGTAAATCAAGCCCCCCAGTTGAGGTGATCTTGTATTGCTCCATTTCAGCGCCGGTGAGATAGCGCATATCGTTTGGTGGGACCGAAAGGCTGAGCTGCAATAATTTCGGATCCACTCCCATCTCGATAAAGTAGGTCATGATCTCAGCCGTCATAACCTGAATCGCCGACACAGCGGCTTGGCCGTCGAGTTGACTGTCTGGCGAGAACGAGGACTGGTGGACTCCGATAGCCCCCGGCTGAGCCTGTCTCAAAGCGCCGCCGACGAATGCCAGCGCACAAGCCGACGCGCATTGCGAGGACCGCAGCTGAAGAGTGGCTAGGCCAAGAGCCCTAATGGCCCGACCATAAGCCATCGCGGCGATAATGTTGCCGCCTTCGCTATCGAAGGTGACGATCTTGGCCCCGGTAGCATTGGCTTCTCTAACCAGTATCGAGGGATCGTCCGAAAAGACGAATTCTCCCTTCACCAGCAAAACTGGCGGAACGCCCTGCATGGGAAGGTGCTCGACAGTAACGCCTATCGCCGCCCCAACAGACCCAAGCAGAACACACGCCGCGCAAATAGCCGACCGCAACCCCACGATAGCCCCCATCAAGCCAGTACATGTTAATTCTTCGGTTCGGCAACGCAACGTTGAAATAGGGTAGTCTTGGTTTCGAGGGCGGGAAGCGGGGGGAGACGCTCCCGGTCACTTGTTCCTCTAATTTCAGTTTCGCTTCAGGTCCCGCTCCTACAAGGCTGACGCGGTGGCAAAGCCGGCGCGCGGTTGCTCCGATGGGTCGTCATGTCGGGCAGACGCGCGTCGGCACGCCTTCCGGCGCGACGCGTTGCCTTGCCACGCCGGCTCGAAAAATGGCTTCGTTGAGATCTGGCGTGCGGTCGGTCAGTGCCCGCGGCCAGCAGGGCGGTGGCGGCTCGGTCAAGCCAGTGACCGGAAAGCCGCCGTCCACGCCCTGCTCTGGAAAGTCGTCACGTTTCTAGATCGGTGCCTCGGCTGCCCAACTTCTTGGGAGTCCATGGGAGTCCACCTGCGACTATGCGGAGTCGGCCACCTGCCCGCCCCACTTCCTTCAGCCCCGCTTCATCTTGCCCGCCTACAAGCCTGAGGCGCGGTTTGAAGACCGGAGCGGAAAAGAACGAAGGGCGGTGAACCGGACGCGAGTTCGGGCGTTATCTGCCCTGTATCCGGGCTGGGTGGATGGAGGCGCGCATGTCTCGTCTTGCAACATCTGTGTCGTCCCGACGCTGGAGACTGGAGGCCGTTGGCGCGGCCGTCTCGGCGCTCCTCGCCCTCGTACTGCTCTGCGTCGCGCTTGTCGGAGAGGCGCGGGCACAGAACACTTCCGGTCAGGGCGGCCCGGAGAAGCGGATCGCCTTCGTGGTCGGCAACGCCGCCTACACGGCCGGCGCCCTGCCGACCACCGCCAATGATGCCGGCCTGATCGCCCAGACCCTGCAGGCCGCCGGCTTCGACGTGATCGGCGCCCGCGACCTCGACCACAACGGCCTCAGCGACGCCATGCGCGACTTCCTCGGCAAGGCCAGCGCGGCGGGGCCGGACGCCGTTGTCTTCGTCTACCTCGCCGGCTACGGCCTGCAATACCAGGGCGACAACTACTTCCTGCCGGTGGATGCTGAGATCGCCAACGCCACCGATGTGCCGATCCAGGCGATGAGGCTGTCCGACTTCACCAAGTCGCTGGCCACGCTCAAGAACCACGGCAGCATCGTGGTGCTCGACGCCGCCCGCAGCTATCCGTTCCCGCAATCTGTCTCTGGCTCGCAATCTGGGGCGCCGGAACTGGCCGGCGGCCTGGCGCTGGTCGACCCCGACCCCAACCAGCTGATCGCCTTCAACGCGGCGCCCGGCACGGTGGCGCCCCAGGAGAACGGCCCCTACGGCGCCTATGCGCACGCGCTGGCCGAAATGATCCGCACCGGCGGCCTGCCGCTCGCCGACGTGTTCGATCGCACGCGCCTCCGCGTCAGCGACCTGACCAAGGGTGCCGAGGTGGCCTGGGACGCTTCGAAATTCACCGCGCCCTTCACCTTCTTCGATCGCGCTCCCGACGCACCGGCTCCGGTCGCCGAAAGCGACGCGACGATCCGCAGCAAGCCGATCCGCGAGTTCGACGAGAAGGACGCCTATTTCGCCGCGCTCGATCGCGACACGCTCAGCGGCTACGAGGACTTCCTCGCCGCCTATCCGAATGACGCCATGGCCAAGCGCGTCCGCGCCATCGTCGCCGCCCGCCGCGAGGCGATCACCTGGCGCGAGACCTGGCAGGCCGACACGCAGGAGGCCTACTGGTCCTACCTCCGCCGCTATCCACACGGCCCGCATGTGTGGGACGCCCGCCGGCGTCTGACCCATTTCGAAGCGGCACTGGAGCCGCCTCCCACCTTCGCGGTGATCGCCTATGACGTGCCGCCGCCACCGCCGCCGGAAGTGGTCTATGTCGAACAGCCGGTGATCTATTTCGGCGACCCGGATTTCGGCTACGCGCCACCGCCGCCGCCTATTTTTCTGGCGCCGCCGCCGCCAGAGTTCGTGACGCTGCCGCCACCGCCGCCGCCCACCGAGGTCTACGTGCTGCCTGAACCGGTGTTCGTGCCGGTGCCGCAATGGGTGGAGCCGCCGCGCAACGTGGCGCCGCCGGAAAACAACATCATCTTCAATGACATCCACAAGACGGTCATCAACAACGTGACCATCGACAACACCACGGTCAACGCGCCGCCGGCAGCGGCCGGCCAGACGACCGGCCAGAGCACTGGTCTGACGACAGGACAGACGCTCGTCGGCGCGGCGGTTCTCGGCGCGGCCGGCGCGGCGGCGCTGCATGTCGCCCTGCCGCCGTCGGTGCAGAAGAAGGCGCAACATAGTTCTGGCAAGGCGGTCGCTCGGGCGCCGGTAGCCAGCGAGGCGGTGGCGGCCCCGGCCAAGCCAGAGGCTGGAAACGCCGCCGCCCACACGCTTCCCGGCCTCGGCGGCAAGCCGCTGCCGCAGGCTGGCAAACTGCCGCCGATCGCGCCGCAGGTGACCGACGCTCAGCCCAAGCCCAACCAGCCGAACGGCGCCCCGTTCAACAAAGCCCAGCCGAATGGAACGCCAGCCGGCGCAGCCAAGCCGAACGTCGCCAAGCTGCCTCTGCCCGACACGACCTCCGCCGTCAAAGCCCCGGCAGCCCCATCGGGCCGCAAAGGCGCGCATGCCCTGCCCGGCGCTGACGGTCAGGCTCTCCCGGTCGCGGCCAATCCGCCGCAGCCGAAAGGCCACAAGCACATGGCCAAGGCGCCGGCACCGCAGGTGATGCCCAACCTGAAATCGAAGTCGCCGGGGGCGATCGCCAACGCGCCCAGCTTCAAGCCGAGGACGCCGGCAACAATCGCCAACGCGCCCAGCCTGCGGCCGAAGGCGGCCCGGACTGCGCCGAGCTTCGCGCCGCCGAAGGCGACGCAGATGCGCCCGGCCATCGCCAGAGCTCCCGTCAACGCTCAAGCCAGGGCTCCGGCGCGCGCCCCGGATGTCGGCCGGCCGCCGGTGAACGTCCAGCCGCATGCCGCTGCGCCGATGGTAGCCCACGCCCCGAAGATAATGCCGCAGGCCCACGCGCCGCAGCCGGCCCAAGCCGCGCCGGCCAAGCCGCAGCAAAAGAAGCCGCCCTGCGGTGCTCCGGGCCAGCCGGCCTGCCACGGCTGAACTTGAGCACCCGCCGGTCAGGTTCATGAACACTGATCGGCGGGTGCTCCAGCCGCCTCGGCTGCCAGTCCGAGGCAGCGCTCGCCGGTCGGCGATGGGAGTCCATGGGAGTCCACCGGCGCCTGAAGCGCTGTTCGATCTGAATTCATCAGATCGGCGCTCCAGGTTCTATTGGGGAAGCATCATCTTATCGATCCTCGTTTCACTCCGGTCGGATGATGCTCTATGCAGAGTCGGGCTCGATGCAGGGGCAGCCTCTCTCAGCCCTCATGAAAGGGCGGTCGTCGCGGTCTGCACCTCGAAGCTGCGGTTGCAGGTCCGCGTCTCGTAGGCAATGACGACGAAAGCCAGGAACGCGGCGCCGCTCAGCGCCGTGCTGAGGCCGATGCGTCCGAGCGAATGCGCCAACAGGTCGCCGCTGGTCGCGCCGGTGGCCACGACAAACACAAAGGCCAGCCAGTAGAAGCCGAGGTCTGAGTAGAGCCCCTTGCGCCCAATGCTGAGCAGGAAGGCGAGTGGAATGGCAGAGGTCATCACGGCCCCCAGATCGCCGAAGCCCAGCGGATAGGCGGCGGCGTCGCCGGCCGCGGCACCCAGCACGCCTGATACGACGAGAGTGACCCAGTAATAGCCGGTGACCGGGATGAAGCCTTGGTCCTCGCTATAGGGCGCCCGCGCCCGCCAGACGATCACCATCACGGCCAACAACAGGCACACCGCCGGCACCGAGGCGAGGCGGATGTGAAAATCGTGGAAGGCGTCGGCCACGTTGGCAGCCGCCGCGCCGCTGATAACGATCGCCGCCCAGAAATAGAGCGTGCTCGTGGGCTTCAGGAAGCGTTCGGCCAGGAACACCAGGGCAAAGCCGACGGCCAGAAGGGGCAGACCCTCGAGATGGCCGAGGCCAAGGCTAGTACCCAGAAAATCGCCGAGGTTGGCGCCGAACAGGCTCGCCAGAATGAGGCACAGCCAATAGACGGCGTTGATTTTCGGAAGGCATCGCATGATGTCACCTCACGTCCGCGAGGCGCAGAGGAAACGCCCGAATTGGGCGCTTTCGATGGTGTGGGTGTGGCAAATTGTCGTAAGCCGTCGTCGCCGGGCGGTTGGCAACAAATGGATACATTTACGGCAAGAGCCCAGCCAAGCCGGAGACGAGTCGAAATCTCAGGTCAGCCGCAGCGCCCATCGGCCGCCATGGCGCGTCAGCTCGGTTGCCGACCACGGCATGGGGTCGAGCCGCCAGATCAGCGGCAAGGGTGCCTCGAGGGCCGTCACCAGGGCCAGCCGGACGATCGTTGTCGGGCATAGCGCCACGACGGGCGTCTCCGCCAGCGAGGCCAGCCAGCGGCCGACCCTCTGCCGGGCCACGGCAAAGGACTCGCCGCCATGCGGGGCCGCCGTCATGTCCGTCCGCCACAGCTCGAAGGCGGCGGGCTCGGCGCCGGCGATGTCGGCGATCGCCCGGTTCGTCCAGTTACCGTAATCGAGGTCGGACAACGCTTTGGTCGTCTCGACCGGCGCCGGGTGGCCGGCACCGATGGCGATCTCGGGCGGGTGAACAAGACGGTCGGCATCGGCAAGGCAGCGGCTGACCGCCTCCGGCAAGCCCTCGGCCGGCAGGTCCAGCCGGTCGCGGCCGGGAAAGTGCGGTGCGCGGCGATCATTGCCGGTCGGCACCGAGATCAGCGTCAAGCGAGCAGCCATCGGGTACCTCTGCAAACCAAGCGGATCGCCGTCGTGCATCGGACGTCGCACCGAAAGTAAAGCAGCAGACCCCTTCCAAGGCAACCGAATTGCGATTGACAGGCATGTGCGCTTAGCCGAAGGTGACGGCGATGCTAAGCGGAAGCCGGTGAAATTCCGGAGCGGTCGCGCCACTGTCATCGGGGAAGCCCGTGAGCCAGACCTGCCTCGCATCGATCCGTCGAGGGCACCCGCCGATCGGGTTGGCTAAACCCGATCGAAAAGCGGCTGCCCCGGCAAAAAATCTTGAGCACTCGCTCAAGGGACGCGTCATCCCAGGAGGCCTAGATGTCAGCTCTTTCCCGCACCGCTACCGCCCAGCCCGTGGCCATTCCGCTCGGCGAAGTCATGCCCTGGGCGACCTTCGCCGGGCTGATGCTCATGCTGATGGTCTATTTCGTCGGCACCGAACAGGGCGCCATGGCCATGTTCAGCGGCTCCACCGTGCATGAGTTCGTGCACGATGGCCGCCACCTGCTCGGTTTCCCCTGCCACTGATACCAAGTGCATTGAAAATGCAGCTTGGTATTCCGCTTGCCGATTTCTCACGCCCCCGATGCAAATGAGAAATCGGCAATGACTTCAATGAGCGGATGCGTCAGCATCTTCGCGAATTGGCAGGAGCCACCATCATGACCGGTAAGCTGTTGCTGCGCGGCATGATTGCCGGCGTGGTCGGAGGCCTTTTGGCCTTTCTGTTCGCCCGCCTCTACGGCGAGCCGCTGATCGATGTCGCCATCGCCTTCGAGGAGCACGCCGGCGCCGCGCACGACGCGGCCGAGCCCGAGATGGTCAGCCGGGCGACGCAGGCCGGCCTCGGCCTGCTCACCGGCGTCGTCGTCTATGGCGCGGCGCTCGGCGGCATTCTGGCGCTGGCCTTCGCGGTGGTCTATGGCCGCTTCAGCCGGCTCGGCGTCCGCGCGCTCGCCGCCATCATGGCGCTCAGCGGCTTCGTGGCGGTGATCCTGGTGCCGGTCGTCAAATACCCGGCCAATCCGCCGGCCGTCGGCGCCGCCGACACCATCGGCGACCGCACCCAGCTCTTTTTCATCATGCTCCTGGTCTCGCTGGCGCTGATGATCGCCGCCTTCGCCCTGGCGCGACGCATGCGGCCCCGCCTCGGCGCCTGGAATGCCGCCATCGTCGCCGGCCTTGCCTATGTGCTGGCAATCGCCGTGGTGATGGCGCTGCTGCCGGAGGTCAACGAGGTGCCCGACGGCTTCTCCGCCGTGCTGCTCTGGCGCTTCCGCCTGGCCGCGCTCGGCCTGCAGGCGGTGATCTGGGCGACGGTGGGCCTCCTGTTCGGCTTCCTCGCCGAGCGACTGGTGCTCGGCGCTCCTTCAAAGCCCGACCGCCGCGTCTGAGCAGGATCAGCCCGCCGCCCGTTCGACCAGTTCGTCGGCGAGGGCCGCCACCGCGTGCGCGTCGGCGGCGTCGACCATCCTGAGCCCCACCTCCTGCGAGGCCGCCATCAGGGCGGCGTTTTCCCGGATCGAGCGATCGATGAAGGCATCGATGATCCGCCGCTCCCCGGCGTCGCGCCCCTCATAGCTGGCCGCCGCCCGCATGCGCGCCAGCAGAAAGCCGTCATCGGCATGAAGCAGCACGCCGACCATCTCGTCGGTGAGCAGCGGCGCGATATACTCTGGCCTGAGCGCGGCCCCCTCCAGCACGAAGCGCCGCCCGGCCGCCCGCTCCGCCTCGATCATCGGCCGGACCTGCCGCCACATGTTCTCGTGGTGCACCTTGAGGAACCAGTGGATCGTCTCGGGTGTGAGCCGTTCGTAGAACTCGGTGACGGGCGCCGGCACACCCAGCCACGGCCGCCCCGGATGCCGCCCCAGCTTGTCGGTCGACAAGCCGTTCCAGCCGAGACGTTCCGCCAGCTTCTCGGCCAGCGTCGACTTGCCGACATGCGACGTGCCGGCGATCAGGATGGCTTGAATTGGCGTGGGCATGGCAGGCCTCGCTGTGCGGCATGATCGATAAGCAGATCGCGAAACCCGCTTATGATCCATTTCCGGATCGGCGGGAACCGCCAGGCGCAGTCTCCTCGGCCATCGCCAGGATCTGCCGAACGAAGCCGCTCTTTTCCGCTGTGTAGCGATCGCCGTCATAGGCAAACCGCTCGGCAAGTTGCGCCTTCAGAAGCGCGTAGGCCGCGGCGGCGGCATCATGATGGCGGAGATAGTCGCGGAACGCCAGGCGGCGCTCGTGCGTTCTGTTTGCCGGCGGGCAGAGATAGACCCGAAGCCGGGGCGTGGCACTTTTCAGAAGAAACGCCCAGACGTCGTCGTCATACCGGTTGCCGCGCGCCTCATACCCCGCCTCGACCAGGCGGCGGCCGGCCTCGGAAACCTCCGCCAGGCTCGACAGCGTCACGTCGATATCGATGATCGGCTTGGCGGGCATGTCGGGAATGGCGGTGCTGCCGATATGGTCGATCGCCAGAACGAGGGGGCCGAGCAGATGTTTCAGGCGCGCTTCGGCCTCTTCATAAAGCCGTGGCCAGCTTGCATCGTAAGCCACAATCTCAACCGGCGTCGGCATGGCGCACCCCCATTGGAGTCCCAGTCCTCGACCACCATATCCACGCATCCCCCATCGCGCCGTCCCTCTGTCCCAAGGAGCCCGTGCCCATGTCAGCTTCCGCCAGCGTGTTCGCGCAATCCTTCTTCCATGGAACCCGCGCCAGCCTCAAGCCGGGCGATCTGATCGCCGTCGGTCACGCGTCGAACTTCACCGAAGCGCAGGCGCTCAGCTGGGTGTATTTCTCGGCCACGCTGGACGCGGCCATCTGGGGCGCCGAGCTTGCCGCCGGCAGCGGTCACGGCCGCATCTACGTGGTGGAGCCCACCGGACCCTTCGCCGACGATCCCAACCTCACCGGCAAGAGATTCCCCGGCAACCCCACCCTCTCCTACCGCTCCCGCGATCCCCTGAGGATCATCGGCGAGGTGACCAACTGGCAGGGCCACTCGCCCGAAGAGGTGCGTAAGATGAAGGAGGGCCTGGCGCGCCTCGCCCGCGAGGGACGGGACAAGATCATCGATTGATCGGCAAGCCGCGTTGGAGGCTACTTGAACAGCGCGCTCCTCGGCAGCGACAGGCGGCAGACCAGCCCGCCTGGACGCCAGTCGAAGCTAACCTTGCCGCCCAACTGGCGCTCGATGGCGCCCAGCATGACGCCCGTACCCACACCCTGGCGCCGCGGCGGCCGCACCTCAGGGCCGCCCGACTCCACCCACTGGAGATCGAGCTGGCCCTGCTCGCCCCACGACCAGGACAGGTCCAGCCGCCCATCGCGCGCCGACAGCGCACCATATTTCAAGGCATTGGTTGCCAGCTCGTGCAAAACCAGCAGAACCGATTGCGCAGCCTGGCGGGGCAGGCGGACGGTCGGGCCCGACCAGGCAATCCGGTGGCCGCCCTCCGCGCGAAACCCATCCATCTCCCATTCGATCAGCTCTTCGAGGTCGGCATCCGGCGTCGCCGCCAGCAGCTGATGCGACCTGACGAGCGAGGCAACGCGGCCGGACAGCTTCTCCCGAAACTCGCCCACGGTCTCGGCCTTGGTCAGGCGGATCATGCTGGACACCATCGCAAACAGGTTCTTGGCGCGATGGTCGATTTCGGCGGAGACCAGCGCCAGGCGATGTTCGTCCCGCTTGCGCTTGCTGATGTCGCTGAACACCACGGCCACCCGCCTGAGATGGGCTGGGCCGAGCCGGAAGGCGTGAACGTCGTAAAAGCGACCGAGCTTTTCCGCCGGCAGCTCGAACCGTGCCGCCTCCCCCGACAGCGCGACGCGGCCATAGATCTCGAACCAGTAATCTTCATGATCCGGTGCGAAAGACCGCATCGTCCGGCCCGTGGCGTTCTTCAGCCCCGTCTGGCTTTCAAAGGCGGCGTTGACCTCGAGAAAGCGGTAGTCGACCGGCTTTTCCTCGGCATCGAACAGCATTTCGATGATGCAGAAGCCGTGATCGATCCGGTCCAGCAGGTCGCGGTAGTTAATGCCGGCAATGGCGGATCCGGCGTCGTTCGAGTCGGCCGAGAAAGCCAGGCCGTCATCATCGCCAAGATTGCACACCGGTGGAATTGGCGGAAACCTCGCGGGCGAGGAAAGGCACAAGGTCATCGCACGATCCGCCAATACTTGAACATAACAAGCAATAGCATCCACCGCTCGGGCTCGCAATCGCGCGCCACTTGCGTTCCGAAATCAGGCGAGGATCGAGGCTCCGGCATGCCCTCGGGATCACCGGCAGATCCCGACCGGCAAGGGCCGTTCACGCGAACAGGCGCGCGACAAAGGAAGTCTGGCGCGCCTCCCCCATGAAAGGCACAATCATCGCGGACGACCTTGTTCCGGGGCCACGATGAATCTCGTCAATCTGCCTACGCGCCAGGAAACGAACCGCCTGCTGCTGCGCCCGTTTGCCGCCGGCGACTGGACGGAGTATGCCGCCTATCACGCGCGCCCCGATGTCTACGCCTTCCTCTACCGGGAAGCCCCCACCGGCACCGCTCTGAGAGAGCAGTTCGACCGCGTGCTGCGCCCCCGCTTCGAGAGCGACGGCGACGTCTACCGGCTGGCCGTCACCCTCAAGGACGGCGGCGCCATTGCCGGCGAAGTGATGCTGAAGCTGGAGAGCCGCGACGCGCTGCAGGCTGAGGTCGGCTACATCTTCAGCCCCGCCCACGCCGGCAAGGGCTACGCCACCGAAGCCGTCGCCGCCATGCTCGCCATCGGCTTCGACACCCTCGGCTTCCACCGCATCTTCGCCCGCCTCGACGCCGCCAACTTGGGATCGGTCGGCGTGGTCGAGCGCCTCGGCCTCCGCCGCGAAGCCCACCTCAGGGAAAACGACCGGTTCAACGGCAAATGGGGCGACGAGTATGTCTATGCGCTGCTGAGGTCGGAGTGGGAGAAAAGGTCTCGCCCCGCCCCGCCCCCCGACCCCGAAAATCCCCTCGGCACCCTCACCGACTGGGACAGCGACGCCGACCGGACGTAAGGTTTGAGGTCAGTCGGCAAGGCCGATCATCACCAGCAGCATGTTGTTGAGCGCCAGCATGTCCTCAGGCGAAAGCCGGCCGATCACCGGGCCGCATTTGGCACGCGGATAGGCCAGCACCTTGTCCACCATCACCTGCGAGACGGCCTTGAGGCCATTGCCGACGGTGGGTTCCAGGGTGAGCCGATAGAGCGGCGCATCGGCGATCGTGCTGGTGAGCAAGGCAACGAGCACACTATCGGCAGCGTCAAGCGCGTCGGATTGGATGACGACGGCGGGGCGCGGCTTGCCATAATCGCCCTGCGCCGCCACCGTCACGAGATCGCCGCGTTTCATTCCTTGGGCCATTCAAACGCGGAGCCGATGAAGCCCAACGCCTCGGCTTCCTCGGCCCGGCCACGCAAGAAAAGTCCCTGCCGCCTGGCTTCGGCGGCAAACTCCGGCCGGTTGGGATCTGGCACCCAGATCCGCACCTGCTTCATGCCACGGCGCTGCTGTCGCTGCCGGTAACGCTGGAACTTGGTCAGCCCGTCTTCTGTCTGCTTGGGGCGTGGCATAGTGCCCTCCATAAGGTTGCGCACTACCTTAGCATAAAAGTTGCGCGCTACCTAATGGGTTCGGTTCAAGCTTGGTCGCGCTCGTAGACCGTGAGTTCCTTGCCCAACTGCCAAGCCGCCATGAAATCCTCGACGGCCACCTCGCGAAAGGGGCGCGGCGATGCACCCGGCCAGACCGGATCGTGGAGATCGACGCGGTCATCAGGCGCTTTTAGGACCACGACCTTATGCAGGGAAAAGCCGGGCTCCCTATCGAGTGTCTTCGAGCAAACCGCCGCCTCGCACACCGAACCGGGCGACAGGCTGCGCCGCAGCGTTGCGAGATCCGGCTCCTGCCGGGAGAAGGCAAAGTTGGGATGCGTGAGGCAGCGCCGCAGCGGCTCCTCGCACGCCTTCAAGTCTTCGGTCCGCTGCGTGACATAATCCAGTGAAGCCGCGTCAAGCGACTCTTCCAGCCCGGCTATGCCGCGCTCGGCCCAAGCGGCATAATCGATCGTGTCATACTCGTGGATACGGACGCCCCGCTCCATCATCCAGAGCCAGAACGGAAAGGCCCAGACAATATGGCCGGGCGTCCAGCCGGTGATCCGGGCAATCTCATCCGTATCGACCTCAGGAAAGAACGACCGCGCCGTCATCTGGTAGCAAGCCAAGGCGCAAGCGTTGGTCGCGGGGCTGATTATGTAAGGAGTTATCATGCGATCTCACTCGACAACCTACCTCACGGTCAATCCCTCGTCGCTGCCTTTGCCCCATCGATCTTTTGCGCTGTTGAGCAGCTCGACCACGGTGGACGGACCTACCGACCAGCCCCCGCCGAAGCCACCATCTATTCCCGTCAGACGCTTGGTAAAGCCCGGCTCTTCGCCAGCCCGGTTTTCGCGAACATAACCTACCGACTGAGCCCTCGTCCGCGCCGGGGAATAAATGACAAACCTTGAGAACTCCGACCATCCATAGCTTCGCGTCCTGAAGCCGTTGAAGAGGGCTAGACCTTCGGGTGAGAGCATTAGGCGCGGCGGTGCGACAAGGCGCAAAACGGCAGCACAGGCGCAAAACCCAAAAAAGATTACGCTGCCATAGCCGCCGATGTACTCCCTAGATGTCACGGGTCCTTTCGCGACAATGAGCACGCCACCGCATACAAAAACCATGCACATCAACAGCATCATGACTGTTTTTTCCGTCGAAGACTCAATTATCATTGGCGGACAATCGAGACTACCCTGCACACCGCGGGACGCTACCTCCGACATTTCGCTATCTGCCTCTACTAGAGCGAGACGTACAAGTTACGTTCGCTTGGCCACTATACAGCCACGACTAAAAGCTAGGAACGGGCGGCTATAAGTGCTTTGAGTTGTAAATTCGTTGTACGTCGCAACCCGGTTGGCGGCAATATCTCACAGCTCCGTGCGTCCCATCGATAAAGCACCGACAAATATCCTTACCTCAAAAAATACAGCGTCTTCCTAGGCCCGCCGCCCTCCGTCGCCACGCTCTCCCTGACGATCGCCCCCGTATCCTCCAGCGTCTCGATCACCTCCCTCAGCTCCCTCGCCCTCAGCCTGTTCTTCATCCGCGCCCTCAGCGTCTCCTGACTGATCTCCCCTCCCTCCTTGTCGATGATGCGTAGCACCCTGTTCGCCTCGGCCTGGAAGTCGGTTTCGGAGATGTAGAGGCGGCCCATGCGGTAGAGGGTGCGGGCCGACCAGAGCGCGACGGCGCGGCCCCATTGCATGTCGGCCTCGCTGATCCTGGGCATCACCGGGTCGCGGCCGCCGGCGCAGATGGTGGCCATGCGCACGGCCATTTCGGCAGCGCGGCCGATGAAGTTCTCGGCGTCGGCGTCGCGGTCCTGCCAGGCGAGGATCTCGCGCTGGAAGTCGGTGTAAACAGCCTCGGCGCCCGGACCCCAGGGGATGACGAAGGGTTCGATTTCGATGTCGGTCTCGTGCAGCTTGGAGGCGACCACCAGCGGGTTGCCGCCGCCGAACAGGCGCCTGAGGCTGCCCGACAGCTTCTCGGGCACCACCAGCGGCGGCTCTTTCGGCTCGCGATCCTCGGTGCGGCTCGCCACGGTGAGCAGGGTGAAGCGGTTGAGGAAGCCGTTGGAAACGTCGCCCCCGTCCAGCGCCTCGAAGAAATCCTCCGGCGTCGAGGCGCCGTAGATGGACAGCGCCGGCGCCCGGATGGTGCGGGCCGGCGTCGCCGCCCATTCCGGCGTGGTCATCAGGCCGAAGTTGGTGCCCCACACCGAGCGCATGATCTTGGAGATGCCGCGCTCGAAACCGGAGGCGCGCTTGGCGTTGATGCGTTTGAGGAAGGCGCCGAACTCGTCCATCGGGCAGAGCGATAGCGGCTCGCGCTCGATGAAGTGGATGACGGCCGGCATGGAGATGAACTCGTCCGGCCCGATGGTGCGGGTCATCTTGGCGGCCGCGAGCAGCCGCTTGATCTGCTGCAGCGCGTGGTCCTTGCCGACGCCTGAGGGCGCCAGCGCCAGCATGTAGAGCACGGTGGAGCTCAGCGTCGGCCCGGCCCAGAAGCGCCCCATGGCGGTGCCCACCAGCGTCAGCGCCGCGCCGAGCGCTAGGACACGGTTGGGCCGGCGGGCGGTGGCGCAGATCCAGTCGGTGATGTCGCCGACGAGGCCGGGCACATGGGTCAGCGCGTCGGGAAATTCCACGGCGGCGCGGGCGCGCTTGCCCTCATGCACCACCTCGCCGGTCTCCTGGTCGACCACCGCGCCACTGCCTTCCTTGACCAGGCGGCGCGGGCCACTGGGCGCGCGCGGCGGTTCGGGCCGGCTGTCGCGCGGCGCCTCGCGCGGCATCGTCCGGCCTTTCCTGAGGCCGCTGCGGATCGTCGCAAGGCAGGCCGGCAGGCCGTCATCGGCGGCAAGGCCGCAAGCTTCGGCCGCCGAGCTCAGCTGCGCGATGGCCGCCCCTTCCGTGATCCAGCCGGCGCCCACCATCTGCCCCAGGGCGAAGGCGCTGCGGTTGAGCTGGTTGTTGCGGCCGCCCTTGCCGGCGGCGCCGAGGGCGTCGATCTCCGCCGCGATGGCCTTGTCGGCATAGCGGCGCAGCCGAGCGTCTGGGGGCGATGACGGGGCTGCCGCGTAGGGCTGTTGCCTCGGCTCCAGCCTTGGCGCTACCTCCGACCAAGAGGCCGGAGGGGGATCGATCAGCGCGTAGAGCCAGTCGGGCACGGCGGGCGCCGCCATCAGCGCCCCGGCGGGCACCGGCTGATAGGCGCCCTCGCCGTCGGCGCGCAGCGCGCCGGGCGCCACCACATAACCGCCCAGCCCGCGAATGTTGATGCCGCGCCCCTTGAGCAGCCCCTCGCGGTTGCCATGGGCGCGGCCCTCCGGCTGGCGGAAATAGATGTGGCGGCCGCCCGACGGCGTATCGACGGCCGGCGCCTCGACGCCCCGGTTGACCTCGTCCCACGCCTTGATGCCGTCCTCGCCGCCATCGTGCCGGTCGAGATCCACCACCAGAAGGCCGGAGCGTCCCAAGTGGATGGCCGGCATGGCATCCGGCCAGCGCCGCCACCAGCCGTCGATCGCCTTGACATCGGTGGTGGCGTCCTCACCCCAACGCACCGAGGGGCACGGCTTCTTGGCATCCGGCCCGGCGCCGCGCACCGGGAACACGGAAAGGCCCGCCCGCGCCAGGTCGAGCGCCAGCGCCCGGTTGGGGGCCGGCGGCAGGTCGGCGATGGCAAAGGGCGTCGACAGCCGCGTCATGATCAGCCGATCGCCTCGCCCTCGACCAGCCGGCGGATCTCCGTCACGAAATGCGCCTGGAAGGCTCCGAGAAAGCCCTCGTATTCCTCCCGCGTCAGCAGGGCGAAATCGGTCTTGCCGATGGTGTCGAGAAACTCGCCGGCCCGCCGCGCCGCGATGCGAAAGGCTTGCCTTTCAACAGCATCGAAGGCGCGAAGGCGCGTGGCCTGCCGGGCTCGCTCGGGGCCGCATTCGTTGCAGACCCAGACCGCCGGCATCCGTCCCTCCGGCGCATAGCCGATGCCGTCGGCCCGCCGCTGGCAGATGCCGCACGTGGCAAAATGACGCGAGGCGGGAGGTCTCATGCCGCCATCCGCCAAAAGGTGAGTGGCAACCACCAAAAATTGCGCTTCCCTTTTGGGAACAAATAAGACATTCTTAACCTGTCGTGAGAAAGGCCGTCATTTGCCGGCTTTCTAGATGTCGTTCCCGCCGCCGCGCACTCTGCATCGTTGAAGGGAGAACGACCACTGATTGTACCAGGCATGTCAATCAGAAGCGTCCGCCTCGAACTCGAGGGGCGCTGTCCCATTCCGCTCGCTTTCCGAACCAGCGCCTGGTTTCGCAGCGACGGCAGTCTGATCGTTGAAGGCAAGGCCAGTCTCGAAGAAGATCTGACTTTGATGATCGGCGCCTCCGGGCGCCTCAATCTGAACCACGAGGGCATAAGGCTCGGCGTGAGAATCGCGGCAACAGACCCCGACCACGGCATCGTTCGCTTCCTCGTCCAACCAAGGACACTCTTGTGATGGACAACTTTCAAACCCGCGCCAACGCCGACAGCTGGCAGACAATCACGCCCCGGCAGGCGATCGCCCGTGTGCAGGAGCTGGCCGCCGCCATGCATGGCCCGATCGGCATCGTGCATTTCGAGTTCATCCCGCTCCCCGAGGATGCGGACACCAAGGCCAACTGGGACCTCGCCTTCCGCGCGGCCCCCACCGACCCCGGCCTCAGCGGCGGCCATCGGGAGATCGCCATTCGGCGCGCCATCGCCGATGTGCGGGCCGCCTATCCGATGATCCGCTGGCCCTGACGCCTCCCGTCGGTCCCTCATTGGCAAGCGCCGCCGATCCGCGACATCAACTGGCGCTTGCTGTCCTCCGACATGGCATAGCCCTGGCCCCAGATGGTCTCGATGCTCACATGGAATTTCCGGAGCTTTGCGCGGATCTTGCAGACGAACACATCGATGATCTTCGGCTCGGCCTCCGGCGCCACCACCGCGTGAAGATGCGGCTTGGTGCAGGCGCGCGCCTGCATGAGGCATTGCAGCAGCCGGCTTTCCGCCGGGGTGAGGCCGAACAGCGTCTTGCAGGTCATCAGAAAGTCCGGCCGCTCTTCGAGGCGGATCAGCGCGGTGGTCGGTTTGCGCAGCCGCGAGCCGGCCGGCCAGTCGGCCTGGGGCATGTCGACGATGATCCCATCCTCGATCGCCTGCCGCACGATGCCGTGGGCGCTGTCATAGGGGATCTTGAAGGTGCGGCTCAGCGCGCCGATCGGCACGCCCTCGTCAGCGAGGCGAACGATGGAATTGCCCACGAAGGTGCCACGCAGCGGGTGGTTCATCGCCGGCTCTCCGGGGTGAGCGCCGCGTCTGCCATGTCCAGCGCCTCGTCGATGGTAAAGGCGCCGAGGCGGTGGCCGTCGTGCGATACGCTGTATTTGGTCGAAAGTTCCAGAAGGCAATAAGGACGGATGGCTTCGAGCACGCCGGCGGCGGCTTTCAGCGCGATCAGGGTCTTGTCGTCAGGCATGGGTTCGGCGGTCATCGTCACGCCTCCGTGCGATGTGGGGTGGATCGGACTTGTCAAAGGGGAACTTGAGGAGGACTCAGGGATCCCAAGGACGGCCGCCGGTCACCGCCGGTCGGCGCGACGGCGGCTTGACGGCCGCCAGCGCTCGATAGTCCTTGATGATGTTCTGGTCGCCGTAACCGCTGCTTCCTGGTCGGATATCGACGCGGATGACCACGGCAATGCCATGCAGCTCTTCGCTGTCGGCGATGCCGGCAAGGCCGGCGGCGACGCAGAGGCGGGCCAGCCTGTCCTGGGCAATGCGCTGCGCCGTGGCGTGGTCGTTGACGATGTTGAGCCACTCGACGACGCGCCGACGCCGGAAATCGCCGGCGATCACCTCGAAGGTCAGCTTCAGTATCTCGCCGCTGCCCGAGGCGGTGGGAACGATGACGCTCTCCACCACCTCCGCCTGATAATCCCCCTTGGGAAGCAGGCCGGGAGCCGCGTCGTTGCGAAGCTGCCGATCGAGCGTTGCCATCGGAATCTCCTGGTCCTCTGAAAAGGGAGCATGGGGGAGGTGCGCCGTTGGAGACGCATGCCTCCCCCGCCCCACGACGAGCCCGTCGGCCGTCGAATTCTGTTGGTTGGAACCGCCCGATCAGCCGGGCCGGCTATTCGTTAGGGACCGCTTTCGAAATTCGCTTCCAGTGAGGCGCGCTAGACAGCCGCTGGAGTAGAATCTCCGGGCGGTCTCATGAGGTGCCCGGCGGGCCGGGAGGCTGCCCGCCGGGATCGGACGCGAGGGCCGCCTCGACGCGCTCGAAGGTCTTGAGCGTCATCGAGCCACCGGCCCTGACCCGCGCCACGAACTTGCCGTCGTTGACCACATAGAGGCCAAAGGTGCTCTCGCTGATGCCGCGCGCTGCGCAGTAGCACTCAATGCGGGAGAGAAGTTCGGTTATCGGGTTCATGCATAGATTGTAATGGGCAAAATTCCATCATGTCAATGGGCAAAAACCCGTTGACGGGTCCCTAAACAATGGGCATAATCCCAAGTATGGAACAGACATGGAAATCACGTCTCGAACGCCTGATGCGCGAAAAGGGTTTCAACATGAAGTCCCTGTCGCTCAAAGCCGGGCTCGGCGAAACCTATGTGCGCGATATCCTGAAGCGCGGCCGCGAGCCGGGCGTCGAGAAGGCGCGCGTCCTGGCCGAGGTGCTGGGCGTCCGCATGAACGAGATCCTCAGCGAACCCGACCTCGTCACGCACGAGGGGGAGCCCGAACACATCCCCTTCGACGAAGATAACGACAACGGCTGGACGGAAGGCTGGCAGGCCCGCCTGCCCGGTGGTTCGGCCGAGGTGGATGCGCGGGCCGGCGCCGGCGACGGCTCGTCCGGCCAGGTGCTGACGCTGCGCTCCGGCGGCATCCAGTCGGGGCACCTCGTCACCGGCGAATGGGTGGTGCCGCGCGCCCATCTGGGCGCCAATCCGGCCCGCGTCATCTTCATTCCGGTGATCGGCACATCGATGCAGCCGATCCTCAACCCGTCCGATGTGGTCGCCGTCGACACGGCGGTGAGCGACATCAAGGACGCCGAAATTTACGTGATCGACGAGGGCGACGGCCCCTCGGTGAAGCGCCTGCGCCTCAACCACGACGACAACCCGCGCACCGTCGACATCATCTCCGAAAACATCGCCGTGCCCCCCAAGCGCCGCCCGGCCGAACTGGTCCGCGTGATTGGGCTGGTGATCGGCAAGTGGTCGCGGATGTAGGCCACATCCGGGTTCGGAGCTCTATAGGAACCGTTGCGCCTTCTCGTCCCGGTCCTTCGCCTGCGCGAAGGATGACAGCTTGATGGAAGCCGCCCGAGCGGTCAACCGATTGGCATCCTTATATAATTCTGTCATCCTTCGCGCAGGCGAAGGACCTCGGGCAGGATAAAGCACAACGCCGATATAGCGTCTTGCAGCTGCTCACGCAGCGCTCGAAGAGCCCACTAGCGGCGCCCAATAGTGGGCAATAAACCATTTTCATTCGATGAAATAAACCCGTCCCAGCCCATCATTGCTCCATACGCCCACCTTCCTGCCCATCGGCACGAAGGTCCGGCTCCATGGAGACCGTCTTGCTCAATACCGATGCCATCTGGGCCAATCGCCTTGCCGCCTATCCCGATCGCTTCGAAGGCCCCAACCTTGAGGGCGAGGCCGTCGACGTGCCCACCCATGTCGAACTGATCGGCCGGGCCGGCGTACTCATCGGCGGCATCGACTGCGTGGTGACCCTGGAACACGACGGCGACGACTGGGAGATCGCCGCCGTCGCCTATCGCTCGGAGTTCGGCGGCCCCGGCCATGATTTCGACGTGGCGCGCCTCAGGAACCGCGACCCGGACGGCACGCTGGCCGACATGGTCGAGCGAGAAATTCTTCGCCTCGTCGACGGCCAGTACAATACGCTCGCCGACGCCGCCACGCGGCAGGCGCGGATCGGCTAAAGTCCAATCCGCACATCATTATTCTTGGCAGGGTCTCACGAATCCGCCTCAATGCCGGGCGATGGTCGGCGCCCATCGGGGTTTTCCCCGATTGAGATTGCTCTCGGGGCTGGCCCCGAAAACACGTGACGGAGAGACTGACGATGATCGCCTTTTCCCGCCCGCTCCTGGTCGCCGCCGGCCTGGCGCTGCTGCCCGCCGCCGCCTTCGCCGCCGACACGACCCCGGCAACGGCCACGCTGACGCTGTCGGGCGACGGCATCGTCAGCGTGGCCCCCGACATGGCCATCGTGTCGATCGGCGTCGTCAAGGAATCGGAGACGGCCGACGCGGCGCTCAGCGCCAACAACGCGGCGATGCAGAAGGCGCTGGCGGCCCTCAAGGATGCCGGCGTCGCCGACAAGGACATCGCCACCTCCTCCTTCACCATCGACCCGGTGATGAGCTATCCGCCGCAGAAGGCCGACGGCACGCAGGCGCCGCCGAAGATCACCGGCTACCGCGTCTCCAACGCCGTCACCGTCAAGCTGCACGGCATCGCCCAAGCCGGCGGCCTGCTCGACAAGGTGATCCGCGTCGGCGCCAACGACGTGCGCGGCATCAGCTTCACCGTCGATGACCAGGACAGCCTGATGGATGCGGCGCGCGTCGCCGCCATCAAGAAGCTGGAGACCCGCGCCGACCTCTACGCCAAGACGGGCGGCTTCACGCTGAAGCGCATCCTCGCCATCTCCGAGGGCGGTGAGGCGAACCCGCCGATGCCGATGATGATGGCCAAGGCCGCCCCGCAGTCGGACTCGGTGCCGCTCTCCGCCGGCGAGCAGGACATCCGCGCCACCGTCAACATCACCTGGGAAATCGAGCCGGCTGCCAAGTAATCACGGCATCTCCGACGCAACGCAGAGATCGGCGCGCCTTTCGGCGCGTCGATTCCATTCGCGGATTTTGCATGCCATAGGGGCACACGAAAAATCCGCGGGGCTTAGCCGGCCCCAAAGGCCGCCGATTCGCTATCAGCAGACCGGATCGACCGGCCGGGAACGGCCGTTTTCGTCGATCGCCACATAGGTGAACTCGCCCTCGGTCACCCTCTCGTGCTTGTCGGTGATGAACCGGCGCACCCAGACCTCGATGCGGATATGCATGGAGCTGCGGCCGACGCGGAAGATGTCGGTGTAGACGCAGAGAATGTCGCCCACCTTCACCGGCCGGTGGAACACCATGGCGTTGACCGCCACCGTCACCACCCGGCCGCCGCAGCGCTGCACCGCCGCCATGCCGCCGGCCGAGTCCATCTGGCTCATCAGCCAGCCGCCGAAAATGTCGCCGTTGGCGTTGGTATCGGCGGGCATGGCGATGGTGCGGATGGTGAGTTCGCCGTGCGGCTCGTCCGACATGATGCGGTGGTTCCCGGGCAGAATAATAAGCAATAATCCGGGTCTTAGGCCAACCACCGGGCCTATGCAACTGCTGCTTATTGAGGATTCGTCGTGGGTTCGCCGCTCTCCGACAGCAGCCGCGCCGCGCCCCACAGCGCCGTCCGGAACGCATCGTCGAAGCTGACGCCGCGCACCGACCAGCGATGAACGGCGCCGCCTTGCTCCAGCGCCCAGTTAACCACCCAGCCATGATCGGCATCGCTCCAGCTGAGCCGGCCGACCAGCGGCAGATCGCCGCCCGCCGCCTCGGCCGCCTGCTTCAGCTCCGGCGACGCCGGATCGAGCTCCGCAGCGCTGAGGTTGAGCGCCGCCGTCTCCGGCGGGAACACCACGTCGAGGGCGATCAGGTTGGACGCGTTGCCGAACGACTGGCGCATGGCGAGATCGCGGGCGTTGTTGGCGGCCACCGTATAGTGGGCGGCCGGCTTCTCCACATCGAGGAACACGGCGATCACCGGTCGGCGCATCAGCCAGGGCTTGCCGCCGAGTTCAGTGATCAGCTTGTCGAGCGGCGCGGTCTTGAAGCGGCAGGTGAGGTTGTGCGGCCGGTCGTAGGTGCCCTGCTCGTCGTGAACAGGCCGTCCCTCCAGCCGATCGCGGTAGGAATAGGCGGCGACGAAATCAGCCGCCTTGGCCCTCGCCACCTTGGCGGCCGGCTTGCCGGCCAGCTCGACGTCGCCGGTAACACGCGTCAGCACCCGTTCGAGGCAGACGCCGAAGCCGGTGATGCGGTTGGCCTCGCCCTGCCCGCTCACCACCACCTGGGACGTGTAGATGTCGCTCGGCTCGAAACCGGCGGCCGGTCCGGCGAGCACGGCCAGAAGCGCAAAAGCTGGCGGAAACAATTGAATGCGTCGCATGGTTCCCCTCGCTATGGTGGGCTGAACACTTTGAAAGACGCAACGACACACTTAAGTAACCCCATAAGAGGTTACACGATGAAGCAAGATCGATCAATGGACGAGGTGCCGGCCTATTTCTCCGAATTGGGGCGGCTCAGGATGCTGGGCGGCGACGCGGCGCTCGATTTCGCCAACACCCGCCACTGGCGCGATGGCCGGGAGATCGACTTTCTCACCGGCTACAGGGCCTTGATCGACTGGGCGGTCGTCGCCGGGCTGCTGTCCCGGGCCGAACACGACCGCCTTCGGGACGCCGAAGCCATCATGCCGCTTCAGGCGGCCGACGTGTTCTCGGCCGCCGTCAGGCTCAGGGATATCTGGAAGATCTATCTCGCTGAGGCGACGCGCACGGAGCTGCCGACCGACCTCAGCCAGCCGCTCGACGCGGTGCGGCATCTGGTCACCAAGGCGCTCGGCGCGCCCCTGGCGATTGCCGGCCTGCCGGCCGACACGCTGGCAGGCGCCGACATGGCCTTGTCGCTCGCCCGGACGGCGCTCGCCATCGGAGCCTTCCTGGCCCTGCCGCACGCCGGCACGCTGCGCATGTGCGAGGCCGATCCCTGCGGCGGCGTCTTCCTCGACACCAGCCGCTCGCAGAAGCGCCGCTGGTGCGCCATGGATTCCTGCGGCAACCGCGTCAAGGCCCAGCGCCATCGCCTGCGCATGAAGGCGGAGGCGGTGGAGCCACCGAAGCGTTAATTGAAGACCGACTTGCCGAGTTGATCGACGATCAGCCGGCCCTTCTCGAAGGCCATTTCCTTGGCCGTGTCGGCGTCGGAGAACTTGTCGGCGCGGATGAAACGGTGCTCGCGCACGACGCCATCCTCCTCGAGGCTGACCACGCCGCAGAGCTGCCACTGGCCGCCGTCCTTGAACGGCGTCGCGGCAATCTTGAAGCCCTTGTACTCCTGCGTCTCGGCCGGTTTTTCCGCCGCCGGGGCGCTGTCACCGAGGCCGAACAGTTTTTTCAGGAACGACATGGGTTTCCTCCGTTTTCGCGTGCCCCAGCAATAAGACGGCGCGGCAGCGAGGGCAAGGCTGGGACGCACAGCCATCCCCTCGCATTGCCCGAGATCTGCAACATGTGCCGTGATGCGTCGATGAAGGCCCGAACCGGTTCCTGGGATCGGCGCTGATCGGCGGATATCCGAAGCGCTCTCAAATAGGCACATGTTGGAGCGAAAATTGATGCTTTTCCATGCCCGCGTCTTTGCCTAGCTGTTGAGGGAACTTCAATCCCAAGGAGGCGTGCCATGGCGCAGCGGTTCTACTGGAACGAACTGACCAGTCTCGAATTCGCCGGGCTCGACCCCGACACGACGGTGGCGATCCTGCCGCTGGCCTCCACCGAACAGCACGGGCCGCATTTGCCGATCGCCACGGATGTCGCCATAGCCAACGGCATGTTGGGTTTGGTGCGCGAGCTTCTGCCGGCGGACTACAACGTCTTCGTGCTGCCGACGCAGGAAATCGGCAAGGCCAACGAGCATGTGTTCGGGCCGGGGACATTGTCGCTGCCGGCCGAACTCTTGATTCAGATGTGGACGGCCATCGGCCAGAAGGTCGCCGAAGCCGGCGTCCGCAAGCTGATCATGGTCAACTCTCATGGCGGCAACCTCGACCTGATGAGTATCGTCGCCCGCGAGATGCGCGTGCGCTTCGGCATGGTCGCGGTCGCCACGCAATGGAGCCGGTTCGGTAGCCCGGAGGGCCTGTTCAGCGCTCACGAAATGGCATTTGGTATCCACGGCGGCGACGTGGAGACGTCGATGATGCTCTATTTCCGGCCGGATCTCGTTCACATGGACAAGGCCCAGAATTTTGCGTCCAGGGCCGAATGGATGAAGACCCAGAGCAAATATCTGCAACCGCTGCCGCCGCATGCGCTGGCCTGGGTCGCCCATGATCTCAACCCCCATGGGGTGGTTGGCAATGCCGCCAATGCCGATGCAGGCAAGGGCGAGGCCTATTGCCGCTACGTAGCGCAGCGCTTTGTCGAATTGATCGGCGACGTCATCAGCTATCCCCTAGCCAATCTCTATACCGGTTGACCGGCCGTTCCCGCCGAAACCTCCCGGATCATCTCAATCAGATCGGCAATCAGAAACTCGACGAAGATGCTGGTCGCCGCGTCAAGTGTGGCCCTGGCGCGTGCCAAGAGCTTCATTGGCTGCGGCCTGATGTGGGCGTCCGACAGCGGACGATAGACGAGATTGCCGCTTCGGCAGTCCATGAGCACGTCCAACGGGTTGAGGATGCTGACGAAGGGGCCTTGCCGCAGCAAGGTCCGCAGCATCTCCGTCGAGTTGGTTTCAAGCAGTGGCTCCACCGTCACCGTCAACGGCGAGAAGGCGAGATTGATCGCGTCGCGCAGCGAGGTGCCGGGCAGAGCAAGAACCAGCTTCTCCTCGACAAGATCGGCCAAGCTCACCTGGCTTTGCTTGGCAAGCGGGTGTTCGGGGGCGAAAACTGCCCCCAGCGGCACGTCGAAATTGGCAAGGCTGCGAATGCCGGGCAGGGCGGGAATGTTGAATCCGAGGCCGAGATCGACCTCGCCGGAGACCACCGGCATGGACGTGGTGATGCCGCCATCGCCGCGCAGCAGAACGCGGATGCGCGGATATTCCGCGAAGAACTTGCCCATCAGGTGCGGCAGCGGACCGGCCGCGAGCCCGATGGTCGTCACGATGGACACCTTGCCCATCTGCGGCGTCTTGAGGTTCCGGATGCGCGCCTGCAGTTTGTCGTAATCCTTGAGAACTTCCCGCACGTGCTCGATGCACAGCTCGCCGACCGCCGTCAGCCTCAGGCCACGCGGCAGTCGCTCGAAAATCTGCGCGCCCAGTTCCTCTTCCAGCGCCAAGATCTGCCGGTTGATGGCCGAGGAGGCCACATTCATCCGCTCCGACGCTTTGCGGATCGAACCGCAGCGAGCGATTTCGTTGATGTAAAGCAGCTTGCGTGAGTGCAACATGTTCACCTCCTGCGCAATGCTTAGGCAGGATGCCTATTGCAGCAACAGAAAACCGAACTGTGCAAAAAAGGCATCAAAGCGTGCGCAATTAGATGCTTTTCACGGCTCGATGCAAGTGGTGCAGTATCGTTCAATCCCCCTGATTTCCGGGGAGGAGCGATAAAGGGGACGACTCCGAATGCGCTGCAACACCAGCTTCCTCACGCTATGTACCGTCGGCTTGATCGCCTCCGCGTCCGGGGCGCTTGCCGCCGACAAGGTGAGTTTCGGCACCAACTGGCTGGCTGAGGCCGAGCATGGTGGCTTCTACCAAGCGGTTGCCGACGGCACCTATGCCAAGCACGGCCTCGACGTGACCATCGTCCAGGGTGGGCCGAACGCCGCCAACAGCGCGCTTCTGGTTGCCGGCAAGATCGAGTTCTACATGGGCGGCAGCATGGGTGAGCTATCGGCTGTCGAGCAGGGCATCCCCATCATGGATGTGGCCTCCATGTTCCAGAAGGATCCCCAGATCCTCATGGCCCACCCCGGTGTCGGCATGGATACCTTCGCCGACCTCGCCAAGGCCGATACCATTTTCCTCGGCAAGGAGGGCTACACCACCTTCTTCGAGTGGATGAAGGCCAACTACACCGGCTTCAAGGATGAGCAATACAAGCCCTATACCTTCAGCTCCGCGCCCTTCATCGCCGATCCGAAATCCGTCCAGCAGGGCTATCTGACGTCCGAACCTTATGCGGTCGAAAGTCAGGCCGGCTTCAAGCCCCAGGTCTACCTGCTGGCCGACCAGGGCTTCGCACCCTATTCCACCACGATCGCCACCCAATCGAAGCTGGTGGAAACCAATCCCGATCTGGTGCAGCGCTTCGTCGATGCGTCGATCGAGGGCTGGTACACCTATCTCTACGGCGACAATTCGGCTGCCAATGACTTGATCAAAAAAGACAATCCCGAGATGACCGACGGGCAGATCGCCTTTTCCATCGCCAAGATGAAGGAACACGGCATTCTGGAATCGGGCGAAGCGCTCGACAAGGGCATCGGCTGCATGACCGACGCCAAGTACAAGAAGTTCTTCGACACCATGGTGGCGATCAAGGTGTTCAAGTCCGACACCGACTACACCAAGGCCTTCACGACCCAGTTCGTCTGCAAGGGCGTCGGCATGTCCCTGAAGAAGTGAACCGACAGCGAACGATCCCGCACGGTTCGACCGTCGTCGCCGCAGGCGGATGATCGGACCGTGACGCTTCTGTTCCTCATGTCGTCTTGAAAGGTCCCGTATGTTCGCACCCCAGCGATTTCGGGCAGACACTCCCACCGAGAGGGCAACATTGACGCCTCCCCAGCCGACACGGCCGCTGATGACCATGGCCTCGGTCTCCAAGACCTTCTCGAACGGCACCGCGGCGCTTGCAGACGTGTCGCTCACCGTCCGAGCCGGGGAGTTCGTCAGCCTGCTCGGACCGTCCGGCTGCGGCAAGTCGACCGCCTTGCGCCTGATGGCCGGGCTGGGTGGCGTATCCTCGGGTAACATCGACTGGCCGGCCTCGCGCATCACAAGTCACGGCCGGCCGGACGGTGATATTTCCTTCGTCTTCCAGGAGCCGACGCTGCTGCCCTGGCGCACCGTGGCCGAGAATGTCTACCTGCCGCTTCAGCTGCAGGGCATCTCGCGCAAGGAGGCGCAGTCCCGGATCGAGGAGGCCCTCTCAACCGTATTCCTCGCCGATTTCGCCAAATCCTATCCGCGTGAACTATCCGGCGGCATGAAGATGCGCGTGTCGATCGCCCGCGCGCTGGTGACCCGCCCCAAACTGCTTTTGATGGACGAGCCCTTCGCGGCGCTCGATGAGATCACCCGGCAGAAGCTCAACGACGAAGTCCTGGAGCTCTGGAAGTCGAATGGCCTGGCGGTGGTCTTCGTCACCCATTCTGTCTTTGAGTCCGCCTACCTGTCCTCGCGCATCGTCGTGATGAAGGCCCGGCCGGGGCGCATCCACGAGGATTTCCCGGTCAATGTCGGCATAGAGCGGGACGCCGACTTTCGCATCTCGGAATCCTATCGTCTCGCCTGCGAGAGAGTTTCTCATTCACTGGCAGCCGCCATGGGCAACGAGGGGGCGCACTGATGGAAAACGGTGAACGCAGCGAGCAGATGGATCGGCTGATCCGGATAGCCATTCCCGTCGGTGTCGTCCTGGCGCTGTTGCTGGTCTGGTATCTGATCGTCCACGTCGAGAATATTCCGCCCTATATCCTGCCCGACCCGATTGCCGTCGCCATTGCGCTCGTCAAGGACTGGCCGACCCTTTGGCCGGCCTTCGTGGTCACCACCAAGATCACCTTCATGTCGCTGGGGTTGGCGCTTCTTGGCGGAACGGTATTTGCCATCCTCCTGGTGCAGGCCCGCTGGCTCGAGCTGATCTTCTACCCGATCGCCGTCGTGCTGCAGGTGACGCCGATTGTCGCCATCGCGCCGCTGATCCTCATCTACGCCCCAACGACACAATCGGCGCTGCTGATCTGCGCCTATCTGGTGGCCTTCTTCCCCATCCTCTCCAACCTGGTGCAGGGGCTGAAGAGCGTCGACCATAACCATCTCAATCTGTTCGAGCTCTATGGCGCCAACCGCTTCCAGACGCTCTGGCATCTGAAACTGCCGACGGCGCTGCCCTATTTCATGACCGGCCTCAAGATCGGTGGTGGCCTGTCGCTGATCGCCGCCGTCGTGGCCGAGTTCTCCGCCGGCTCCAGCGGCGTGGGATCGGGGCTCGCCTTCCGCATTCTCGAAGCGCAGTTCCGACTGAACATTCCCCGGCTTTTTGCGGCGCTCATCATGCTGTCGGCGCTGGGGATCGCAATCTTCGCGCTCACGTCCTTCCTTTCATGGCTTTTGCTTCACCGCTGGCACGAAAGCAGTTTGAAAAGAGAGAACTGATGTCCGCCGATTTTGTCGCAACGCCAGATGTGTCCCGCTTCGCCCTGACCAATGCGACGCTGCCGACGGCGCTGCTCTCCAAGCCGCTGGCGGGGCCAGTGCGGGAAGGATTGATCCCGGCGCATGTCATCATCGATGACGGGCGGATCGCCGCCATACTGCCCGCCGAGACCGCGCTTCCCTACGACATCGAGAAAGTCGACCTCGACGGCGGGCTGGTCTGGCCCTGCTTCACCGACATGCACACCCATCTAGACAAGGGGCATATCTGGGAACGCCGGCCCAATCCGGACGGCAGTTTTGCCGGTGCGTTGGAGGCTGTCGGCTCCGATCGCGTCGCCAACTGGTCGGCTGAAGATGTGACGGCGCGCATGGATTTCTCGCTGCGCACCGCCTACGCCCACGGTACGCAGCTGATCCGCACCCATCTCGACAGTCTGGCGCCCCAGCACCGCATTTCCTTCGAGGTGTTCAAGTTCATGCGCGAGCGTTGGCGTGGCCGCATCGAACTGCAGGCCGTGGCACTTTTTCCGCTGGAACTGATGGAGGACGCCACCTATCTGGCCGACCTCGTTGAGGTGGTCGGCGAGGCGGGCGGTGTTCTGGGTGGCGTCACCTTTCTGCACCCCAAGATCGAGGCGCAACTCGATTTGCTGTTCGAGACCGCCGCCAAGGCGGGCCTGGACATCGACCTGCATGTTGACGAGACCGCAGATCGAGAGGTGTTGACGCTGGCCTCGATTGCCCGCGCCAAGCTGCGCCATGGTTTTGAGGGGGCAGTGAACGTCGGCCATTGCTGCTCGCTCGCCCGTCAGGACGAAGAGACCACGGAACACGTGATCGATCTGGTCGCCAGGGCCGACCTCTCCGTCGTCTCGCTGCCCATGTGCAACATGTATCTTCAGGACCGCCATCCCCATCGCACGCCCCGCTGGCGCGGTGTGACTTTGCTGAAGGAGCTGGCCGCGGCCGGCGTTCGCACGGCAGTGTCATCGGATAACACGCGCGACCCGTTCTACGCCTATGGCGACCTCGATCCGGTGGAGGTGTTCCGCGAAGCGGTGCGCATCCTGCATCTCGATCATCCGCTGGACCACGCGCCCAGAGTGATCACCCGCTCGCCGGCAGAGATCCTCGGCCGCCCGGAACTCGGCTGTCTCGCCGAAGGCGGCGGCGCCGATCTCGTACTGTTTTCCGCCCGGCGCTGGAGCGAATTCCTGTCGCGGCCGCAGTCCGACCGGGTGGTGCTGCGCGGCGGCCGGGCCATCGACCGCCGCATGCCCGATTATCGTGAACTCGACAGCCTTCTGGGGGCCGATCATGCCTGATTATGATGCGATCAAGACCGCGCTCGAAGGGATCGCCATCGAGGACAATCCCCGTCTTGTTCAGATGAAGAGCCGGGATTTCTATTGGTACTCCCCCGTGCTGAAGAGCCAGCTCGACGCCGTCACCGGCGATCTGATCGTCTCGCCGAAAAGCGAGGAAGAGGTTATCCGCGTTCTGAAGGTTGCCTATGCCCATGGCGTGCCGGTGACCGCGCGCGGTACCGGCACGGGCAACTATGGCCAGGCCATGCCGCTCTCCGGCGGCATCGTGCTCAGCATGGCCAACATGAACCGGGTCAAGGAAATTCACGTCGGCCGGGTCATCTGCGAGTCCGGCATCGTCATGGCCAAGCTCGATGAGGAATGCCAGGCGCAGTCCGGGCAGGAACTGCGCTTTCATCCCTCCACCCACAAGACGGCGACCGTCGGCGGCTTCGTCGCGGGAGGATCCGGTGGCGTCGGCTCCATCACCTGGGGCGGCCTGCGCGATTTCGGCAATATCCTGCGTCTGCGCATCGTCACCATGGAAGCCGAGCCGAGGGTGCTGGAACTGACCGGGCTCGACCTGCACAAGGTTGCCCATGCCTACGGCACCAACGGCATCATCACCGAAGTGGAGATGCCGTTGGCGCCTGCCTATGACTGGATCGACGCCCTTGTCGGCTTCGATGACTTCCTCGAAGCCGCGAAATTCGCCGACCTCTTGGCGCACCAGAACGGCATCCTGCTGAAGGAGCTGGCGGTCATTGCCGCGCCGACGCCGCATCTCTATTTCAGCCGACACAAGAAGTGGCTGCGCGAGGGACAGTCGGTGGTCGCCGTGATGGTGGCGCCGATGTCGATCGATGCCTTCGCCGCCTTCTGCGTCCTGCGCAAGGCCGAGGTGATGTTCCGCGCCGACCAGGAAGCGGACCTCAAGGGCGTGCCGGACATCTACGAGCTCTGCTGGAACCACACGACGCTCAGGGCGATCAAGGTCGAGCCGACTTTCACCTACCTTCAGGTCCAGTACGCCAGCCCGGATCATCTCGCCAAGGTGGCGCGCACCGTGGAACTGTTCGGTGACGAGGTCATCGGACATCTCGAATTCATCAAGTTCGACGGTGAGATCCAGTGTGCCGGCTTGCCGCTGGTGCGCTATACGACCGAGGAAAGGCTCGAGGAAATCATCCGCCTGCACGAGGACAACGGCTGCCCGATCTTCAATCCGCATCGCTACACGCTTGAGGAAGGCGGCATGAAGCGGACGGACACGGTGCAGCTCGCCTTCAAGCACGAGACCGATCCCAAGGGGTTGCTCAATCCGGGCAAGATGATCGCCTGGGAAAACCCCGACTTCGACTTCAATTCCGGGCGGCCGTTTCTCTTTCCTGGTCTTGCCGAGCTGGAAGCGAGCCAATGAAGGTCCTGCTCCTGTTCTCCCATCCGGTGGAGTCGAGCTTTGGCGCCGCCGTGCATGAGACGGCCCGCACGGCGCTGGTCGCCGCCGGCCACGACGTCGACGACTGCGATCTCTATGCCGAGGGTTTCGATCCCGTGATGTCACGCCACGACCGGCTGACCTATCACAACCACCCTGAGAACATGGAATTGGTGGCCGATTACTGCCAGCGGCTCGACCGGGCCGAGGCGCTGGTCATCGTCACGCCGATCTGGAACTACGGCTTTCCGGCCATCCTGAAAGGGTATTTCGATCGGGTGTGGCTGCCGGGTGTCTCCTTCGACCTCATCGATGGCAAGCTGAAGTCGAGGTTGCACCACATTCGCAAGGTGGCGGCCTGTCTCACTTACGGCGGCACTGCGCTGCGCACCTTTCTCGCCGGCGATCCGCCGGGCAAGATCGTCAAGCGGGTCATCCGGGCGCAGATCCATCCCCGCGGCAGCTGCCGCCTGCTGCCGCTTTACGACATGAACAACAATACGCAGGAGACCCGCGCCCGCTACCTGAAGACCGTGGCGCGAGCGATGGCAGCGCTTTGACCGCAATCCGGTCAATCCCGAGGGAGGGGAGCATCCGATGAAGACCCCGCACAACCCTCCAAGCGTGGCCCGCCCGTTCGGCGCCTACAGCCACGGCCTGTCGTTGCCGGCAACCGGGCGACTGCTGGTCACCTCAGGTCAGCTCGCCATCACGCCCGACGGCGTCATTCCCGAGGATATCGAAGGACAGGCGGTCCTCTGCTTCGAAGCCATCAAGGCGATCCTCGCCGACGCCGGCATGGATTTCGGCGATGTCATCCGCATCAACGGCTTCGTCACCCGGCGCGAAGACTTCCCGGTCTATATGGCGGTGCGTGACCGCTACACGCGTGCGCCCTTCCCCGTCTCGACGCTGCTGATCGTCTCCGGCTTCACGCGACCGGACTTTCAGGTCGAAGTTGAGGTGACGGCGCTTAAGGCCGAATAGGCCGGGCGACGCTGAACCAAGATCGACCGCAGCCTGATGGCCAGCCTGCCGAGAACCGAGGCGCGGTCATGAGCCGCAGGACTACCTGTTCGGCAAACCGATGCCGGCCAAGAGCATCATCCGACCGGAGTGAAACGAGGATCGATAAGATGATGCTTCGCAAACAAAAACCTAGAGCGCCGATCTGATTCAATCAGATCGAACAGCGCTCAAGGACATCGAGACCGCGCCGAGAGCCGCCAACCGCTGCGAGCCGATCCCAAGCATTGCTGGCGGAGAGCCTCGTCTCCGCCCAGGCACACCTTTCCATATTGGAATTATTCAAAATCTATATTTGTGGACAAGGTGATAGCCAATTTAAAACACCTCTAAATTTCGCCTTTTACGTTGACGGGAACACCCCCGCCCATACAAAGTGGAGTTATAGACTCATATTTATCCTGACATCCTGATCCGGATGCCGGGACAGTTCAAAGGGGGGCTCCGTGTATCGAGCCATAGGAAACCACAAGCTGCGGCCAGCCGGTCGCGGTGCCGGCAGACTCATGTCTGGAGCGAGCCTTGCCGTCATCGCCGCACTCTCGGCGCCACCGGCCGCCGCCCAATCGTCCACCGATCTCGAACCGATCGTCGTCGAGACGGGGACGGGCGACAACCCGGCCAAATCGATCGTCTCCGGCTCGGCCCAGAGCACCAGCAAGAGCGATACGCCGATCCTCAAAAGCGCCAACTCGGTGTCCGTCGTCACCGAAAAGGAAATCGAGACGCGCGCGGCACAGTCGATGCAGGCGGTGGTGTCCTATACCTCGGGCGTGTCGGTCGACGAGTTCGGCTCCGACGACCGCTACGACTACTACCGCATTCGCGGCTTCGACCAGACCGCCCTCGGCACCTATCGCGACGGCCTGCCGGCGCGCATTCCCGCCTGGTATACCGCCGCCCGGCTCGAACCCTACGGCCTCGAAAGGGTCGAGGTGTTGAAGGGCTCGACGTCGACGCTGTTCGGCCTCAACGGCCCCGGCGGTCTTATCAACGCCGTCACCAAGAAGCCGACCAAGACGCCGTTCGGCGAGGTCTACACCACGCTCGGCACCGACAACCATGTCGAGACCGGCCTCGACATCGGCGGCCCCTTCTCGCCCGACAGCCCCTGGGCCTACCGGATCACGGTGAAGGGCCAGAAGGCCGACGGCAGCTACGACTATTCCAAGGACGACCGCCTCTACGTCGCGCCGGCCTTGACCTACAGCCCTGACGACACCACCAGCCTGACGCTCCTGACCGATTTCTCCAAGCGCAATGGCGCGCCGGCACGCGGCATTCCTCACGGCGTCAACATCGACATCGACACCTTCCTGGGCGAACCCGACTACAACAGGTTCGACACCATCCAGGCCGACGCCGGCTACGAATTCATGCACCGCTTCGACAATGGCGTGACTTTCCGGCAGAACGCGCGCTACTCGCACACCGATCTCGACTACCAGGAGGTCTATGGCGCCACGGCCGACCCGACCGCCGACCGCACCTCCTTCGGTGCCGACGGCAATTCCAACCGCTTCGCCATCGACAACCAGCTGCAATACGACCGTGACATCGGCAGCGCCCGCAACAAGCTGCTGGTCGGTTCGGACTTCACCTACGACAACACGCGGGAAGACATCGTCTACGGCACCGCCGGCCCGATCGACATTTACAACCCCACCTATTGCGGCCTCTCCTGCGTCCACCCGGCGCCTTACGTGAACTGGAAGGTCAAGCAGAGCGCCCTCGGCATCTACGCCCAGGACGAGCTGACGCTGTTCGACAAGCTGACGCTGACCGGCGGCCTGCGCTACGACACTGTCGACAGCACCGCTGACTATCTCGACAGCGGCACCAGCGATCATTCGACGGAAAACGCCCTGACCAAACGGCTCGGCGCCAGCTATCTGCTGACGCCCGAACTCTCCGCCTATGCCAACTATTCGGAATCCTTCCAGCCTCTGGTGGCGCCCAGCGCCAACGGCTATGCGGTCGGCGGATCGCTGAAACCCCAGGAAGGCACGCAATACGAGGTCGGCCTGAAGTTCAAGCCGGAGGATTTCAAGGGCCTGTTCACGCTGGCTTTCTTCGACTTGACCCAGACCAACGTGCCCTCATGGAACGACGCCCACACGGTACAGAAGCAGATCGGCGAGGTGCGGGTGCGCGGCGTCGAGCTGGAAGGCAAGTTCGAGGTGTTCGACCGGCTCAACGCCACGCTGGCCTATTCCTATTGGGATGGCGAGATCACCGGCGACGGCGATAGCAGCCTTGTCGGCAACACGCCCGAGCGGGTGCCGCACCACATCGCCTCCGCCTGGCTCGACTACACCATCCCCGGCACCGGCAAGCTGGGCGACCTGACGCTGGGCGCCGGCGCGCGCTACGTCGGCTCGACCTATGGCGACGCGGCCAACACCGTGAAGGTTGCCTCCCACATCGTCTTCGACGCCATGGCCGCCTACAAGGTGACTGACAACGTCACGCTCCAGGTCAACGCCACCAACCTCTTCGACGAGAAGTACGTCGCCACCTCCTATTACGGCACCGACTTCTACGGCGACGGCCGCGCCGTGTTCGGCACGCTGAAATACAACTGGTGACATGGCGGCCGACCTCGACGACCTGCTGGCCCGCGCCGAACCGGCGCTGGCCGGCCATCTCCAGGGCAAGCTGCGCCTCGCCGCTCCACCGGGCGGCGGGGCGATCGCCTGCCGCGACCTGTTCACCGCCGATGGCTTCGACAAGGCGCTTGCCCCGCTTATGGCCCGATATCCCAGTGCCGATCGCCGGGCCGTGGTGTCGCTGTGGTCGCTCTATTATTTTTCGACGCTGGCCATCGTCCCGGTCATCCTGTGGCGGCGGCTCGGCGTCGTCCTGCCGCTGGCGCTCGACGATCTCCAGCTGATCGCCGCGCCCGACACGGGATTGCCGGAAGCCTTCCTGTTGCCGGGCGGCGGCAAGGTCACGCTCGGCCTCAGGGCCAGCGAAGCCCTGCGTCCGATGATCGAGGATCACCTCTCTCCGGCCATCGCCTTCATGAGCGGCCGCTGCCGGCTTTCGCCGCGCCTTCTCTGGTGCAACGCCGCCGGCTACATCGACTGGATCGCCAGGGAACTCGACCCGGGCGACGAAGCCGCCAAGGGCTTGGAGCTGTTCAGTCCTTACAAGCTCACCAGCGGCGCGGACAATCCGCTGCACGGGTCGATCAAGCGGATCTCCGTCGGCGACGCCGTGCAGTCGCAACGCAAGGTCTGCTGCCTGCGCTATCTGGTGCCCGGCGTCGGTGGCTGCGGCGCCACATGCCCCCTGCCGCAGGGGCGGTCCTGACTCATCGCCTCCGGATCAAGGCCAGCAGCAAAGGCGTTCCGATCAGCGCCGCAACGAGGCCGGCTGGCATCTCATAGGGGAAGGCGAGGTTGCGGCCCGCCCAGTCGGCCAGCACCAGGATGCCGGCGCCTGCCAGCCCGCCGCCGACGATCTGCGCACCGGCCCGCTTGAGCCCCAGCTCCCTAGCGATATGCGGCCCCATCAGCCCGGCGAAACTGAGGGGACCGGCGGCCAGCGTCGCCGCGCCGCTCAGGATGCCGGCCACCAGGAACAGCAGGAAGCGGGCGCGGCCGAGATCGATGCCGACGCCCGACGCCGTCTCGCTTCCGAGCGGCAGGATGTCGAGCCAGCGCCGCATGGCGAGCGCGGCCGTGGTGAGCAGCAGGCCGACTGCCAGCACGGTGAGCGACAGCGTGAGGTTGGCCGAATAGGTCGAGCCGCTCATCCAGCGCAGCAGGATCATGGCGCGGGGATCGCCGTTGACGGCGATGACGCCGCACACCGCATCCACCAGCGCGCTCAGCGCCACCCCGGCCATCAACAGGCGTTCGGGCTCGAAGCGCGTGCCGAGGCCCAGCGCGAAGATCGCGGCGAGCACGGCCAGCGCGCCCAGCGATGCGGCGACCAGTTGCAGGGGCAGCGTCGGCACGGCGACGAACAGCAACACGGTGACGCCGACCGTCGATCCGGCGCTGATGCCCAGCACTTCCGGACTGGCCAGCTCGTTGCCGGTCAACCGCTGCAGGATGACGCCGGCCACCGCCAGCATGGCGCCGGCCGACAGTGCCGCGACGACGCGTGGCAGGCGCAGCGCCAGGATGTCGCCGAATACAGGCACGGCCGGCAAGCTCCATCCACCGGTGAGCGGCGCGCGGCCGACCAGAAGCGCCAGGGCCAGCAGCAGGAGAAACCCCGCCGCCAACCAAATCCAGCGCCCCCTGCCCCGCCGCAGGCCTTGCGCCGGCAGTGGCCTCGGACGGGCCGACGGCAGCGGCCGGTGGTGCGCCTTCAGCCCGCCGAGCAGCGCCAGCAGCAGCGGTGCGCCGATGACGGCGGTGACGGCGCCGGTCGGCACGAAATCCTTCATCGCCCCGGTCGTCCACAGCACCAAGCCGTCGGTGGCCGCCAAGAGGCCGGCGCCGAACACGCTCGACCAGACGAGAATGCCGGCCGGCCGACGCGCGCCGCTGAGGCGGGCAAGCGCCGGTGCCACCAGGCCGACGAAGCTGATCACCCCCACCGTACTGGTCACCAGCGCCGCCAGCACCACGGCGATGGTGATCGCCAGGAAGCGCAGGCGCGGCACGCGGGCGCCCAGCGCCGCCGCCGTCACGTCGCCGGCTTCCATCAGCGACAGCGGCCGGATCATCAGGCCGGCCAGCAGCGCCGCCACCATGAGTTTCGGCAGCAGCGACAGTGCCGGATCCCAGCTCTGCTGCGACAGCGACCCGGCGCCCCAGATGAACAGCCCCGCGACATAATGGTCGTTCATCAGGATCAGGATGGCGGCCAGCGCGCCGCACCACAGCGACACGATGAGGCCGGCGAGGATCAGCACGAAGGGCGAGAAGTCGCGCCGGGCGCCGAGGCGCAACACGATGCCGGCCGCGATGCCGCTGCCGGCGAGCGCCACCACGTCGCGCCCGAAGCCCATCAGGGCGGGCGCGAACAGCATGGCGATCACCAGCGCCAGATTGGCACCGGCCGACACGCCGAGCGTGGCCGGCGAGGCCAGCGGATTCTTCAGCACCAGCTGGAACAGCGCGCCGGAGAGGCCGAGGGCCATGCCGGAGAGAAGCGCCACCGCCAGTCGGGGCAAGGCCGAGTTCATCAGCATCAGCGCCGCCACCGGCGACTGCGCGCTGGCCGCGATCAGTGGGCCGATCTCCGCCCAGGCCAACCACCCGGCCAAGGCCATGAGAACCGCCGCGAACGGCGCAGGATGTCGAAGGCGCCGCACCGGCGACGGGGAAACCGAAACGCTCATCTGAGCCGCCCCACATAATCGGCCATCTGGCCGGCAAACCGCATGGCCTCGTTGACCATGCCGAACATCAGCGTCTCCGGCAGCACGGCGAACCGGCCGTCGCGCACGAAGGACAGGCCGTTCCAGATCGGGCTTTGCCGCAGCGTTGGCAGCGCCTCGCGTGGCAGCGGCTCGAAGGCGATCAGATGCGCGTTCGGCGCGTCGATCTCGGTCAGTCGCTCGATGCCGATGGTATCGAAGCCCCAGTATTGGCCGCCCCCTGGCCAGGCGTTGCGCATGCCGATGCGCCCGAGCGTGTCGTCGAACAGGCCGGGCGCCGTGTAGATGCGGGCGTGCCGCGCATCGAGGAAGCTGATTAGCGCCACCGGCGGCGCACCGGCCGCCCGCACGGCATCGCGGCATCGCGCAAAATGCTGGTCGGCACGCTGCAGAAAGGCGTCGGCCTCGGCGCGCCGTCCGATGCGATCGCCGAGGAGGCGCGTTGCGGCCTCGGCTTTCGGCAGGATGGAGCCGCCGCTGGCGTCGTAGACCGAGAGCCGCAGTACCGGCGCGATTGTCTCGAGGACCGGTGTCAGGCCGTCGAGATAGGGCGTCGACAGGATCAGCGTCGGCGCCAGCGCCGTCAGCGCTTCCAGGTTGACCATCAGCGCGTCGCCGACATCGGCCACCTCCGGCGGCAGCGGCGGCTCGACCACCCATTTCCCCCAATCGTCGACGCCGGCGATGCCGACCGGCGTCAGCCCGAGCGACAGCAGGGTCGACGACAGGCCGTAATCGAGGCTGACGACACGCGGCGCCACGCCGCCCGCGCGGGCCGGCAGCGACCACAGGCCGATACCGGCCGCCATCATGAAAGCGCGTCGGGAAAGAGATTGCATGTCCGCCCTCATCAACTGACGTAGGCGAGCGGCATGCCGAGCTCGGGATGGCGGGTGATGCCCATGTCGAGCCCATAGATTTCGGCCAGTAGCCGGCGGTCCATGATGGTGGCGGGCGCCGCGTCGATCAGCAGCCGCCCGCCCTTCAGCGCCAGCACCCGGTCGCAGAAGCGGGCGGCCATGTTGACGTCGTGCAGTACGATGATCACGCCGAGGCCGTTATCATGGGCGAGAGCCCGGATCAGCTGGAGCACCTCCACCTGATGGGCGATGTCGAGCGCCGACGTCGGCTCGTCGAGCAGCAGGAAGCGACTGTTCTGCGCCACCAGCATGGCCAGCCAGACGCGCTGGCGCTCGCCGCCGGATAGGGTTGCCACCACCCGGCCGGCCAGCCCGTCGACATGGGTACGGACCATCGCTTCTTCGACCGTGGCGGCGTCCGCCTCGCTGAAGCGGCCGAGCGCGCCGTGCCAGGGATAGCGGCCGCAGGCGACCAGCTCGCGCACCGTCATCAGGCCGGTGTCGCCAGTGTGCTGCGGCAGGTAGGCGACCTCGCGGGCAAAAACGCGCGGCTCGATGGCGGCGATCGGCTTGCCGCCATAGGTCACCACGCCGGCATGGTGATCGATCTGGCGAGCCAGCACCTTGACGAGGGTCGATTTGCCCGAGCCGTTGTGGCCGATCAGCCCGACCATCTCCCCCGGCGCAAAGGTGGCGGAGATATCCTGAAGCAGCGGAGTTGCCGCGATGGAGACGCCGAGATGGGAGATGGAAAACACGCTGGGCTTACCCCTCGGTGAACAGGTCGTGGCGCTATCCGTGATCGAGGCCGGAGGGGCCCCGTCGATGCAGGAACTCGATCGCCCATTGTGGCGGACCGATCCTTCGCCAATCTCAAAGTTGAGATTGTAAGTCAAGTTTAATATCCCGTGCAGACCGATCGTCTTCAGACCTGGTACCGGTCATTCGTCCGACAGCGATCGCCGCTGTCCGCCGCGATCATCCGAACGCCGAACCAAAGGCGGGGCGCTGCCATGACAGTGAGAATCTCTAGGTTGACGGGGTCATTTTTGCAAATGCATCGCATTCGCATAAGTATTTGCTCTGACGAGTGAAATTCATGGCCGCGAGGCGCGATGAGGCTAGCTGCCCCGCATCGAATACTGGGACTTATCGCAAGTCGCCAAAGGCGTCGGGACCATGTCATCCGGTGGCAGACCTACTCGGCATTATCCACCGGTGGCGAAAAATAGAAAACGCACAATCAAACTTCCATTTTGGCGGATTTAATTGACACCAAACCAGCATATAACAAACTCTTAACCAATATATACCATTTGAGTGCAATAGAACTGATGATAAAAGATTTACAGAAATACATTCTAATAAATATTTATATATTCGCAATGAGAATTGGTTAATGTTTCATTGTGTGAATTCTGCATTTTCTCGCTTGAATCATTAAATAAGTCGTAATAATACGATTCACTGTCGACGCGACGTTATCTGCGTCAAGGCGACTGGTAGGCATTTTTTGCCTACTAGACTTGTAAAATGGGGATTTTACTGACTGTCTCGATCATGTCGAGGCAGATATGCTCAAGGTGTACTGGTTTTATATTGTCAGAACATTTCTGCGCCGAATGCCCCCCCCCATTTTACATCGACATCGGCGCCTCCTGGTGCGGCGGTCCGGCTTCGGCCGAGCCGTCGCACCGCCTCCACGCCAATGGCCCCGATACGCCTCTATGCCCTGTCCGTGAACACCTTCAACTGCGCGGCAAAGGCACGCTGGTAAGCCGGGCGGGCTTCGCCGCGCGCGACGTAGGCGGCGACGTTGGGATACTCGTCGAGCAGCCCGGACATCCTAAGGCGCAGCAGCACCGACACCATCATCAGGTCGCCAGCAGAAAACGCATCCTCCAGCCATTCAGCGTCGCCGAGCCGGGCGGATAGCTGAGCCAGCCGGACGCGGATGCGATCCATCACCAGCGGCAGGCGCTCCTGAGCCCAGGGCTTGTCATTCTCGATGATCCTGGCGGTCATGAGATCGAGGATGGGCGGCTCCACCGTATTGAGCGCCGCGAACATCCAGGTGATCGCCCGCGCCCTCGGCTTGGCCGCCTTGGGCAGCAGGCTGGCATCCTGCTCGGCGATGTGCAGGATGATCGATCCCGTCTCGAACAGCACGAGGTCGCCATCCTCATAGGTCGGAATCTGGCCGAAGGGGTGCAGCGCCAGATGCGCCGCCTCTTTCATCGCGTCGAAGGAAACGAGCCGAACGTCATAAGGCTGGCTCGCTTCCTCCAGTGCCCAGCGCACGCGCATGTCGCGCGCTAGGCCCCTGCCGCGATCGGGCGAGCACTCGAAGGCCGTAATGGTCGGAATCATCGAAAGCCCCCCAGGTTGGCATCAGGCGGCGGCAGCCGCCTTTTCCAGCGTGGCGATGTCGATCTTGCTCATGGTCATCATCGCATCGAAGGTGCGCTTGGCTTTGGCGCGGTCGGAACTGGCCATCAGGTCGAGCAGCACGCGCGGCGTGATCTGCCAGGAAAAGCCCCAGCGATCCTTGCACCAGCCGCACTCGCTCGCGGCGCCGCCACCCTCGATAATGGCGTTCCAGTAGCGGTCAGTTTCCTCCTGGCTTTCGGTGATCACCATGAAGCTGACCGCCTCGTCCGGCTTGAACATCGGCCCGCCATTGAGGCCGATGAATTTCCGACCGAGCACGGTGAAGTCCACTGTCAGCTCGACATCGGCCTTGCCGCCGGGAAAATCGCTGGGTGCGTTGCCGGCTTTGCCGACATGGCTGTCGGGAAAAGTCTTGGCGTAGAATTCCGCCGCCCTGCGGGCTTCACCGTGGTCGAACCACAGGCACGTTACCAGATCGGTCATGTCAGTTTCCTCCTCTTGAACCTCAGGGTCGTATGAAAGCGTTCCGGTGACCGTCCTCACTGGAAGGCTCAGGTGATGCTCTTCGGCGTCCGGCCGAACAGCAATTCGATGTAGCGTTTGAGATGGTCGACGCTGTCGGCCGCCACCCCTGCCCCACCCTTGGCCTTGGCGAGGATGAATGCGCCCTGCAGAACCGCCTGCGTGTGCAGGGCCAGCGATTGGGCCGTCCACGCCGGCGTCATGCCACGCTCGGCCATCGCCGCCTCGATGTCGGCGATGAGCGTTGCCGCATGGCGGCTGATGCTGCGGTCGCAGGCGTCGCGAATGGCCGGCGCCGTCTCGTAGGTCTCCTGCACCATGGTGCCGACCAGGCAGGTGAACTCCGGCACGCCACCCTGCAGCAGCCCCTTGCGGAAATCGATATAGGCCAGGAAGCGATCGAGCGGATCGGCGAGCTGGTGATAGGGCGCCGCGGCGAACATCGCCCCGGTGGTCTCCGACCAGTAGTCGGCCGCGGCGACGCCGAGCTCGTCCTTGGTCTTGAAGTGATGGAAGAAGGCGCCCTTGGTCACGCCCGCTGCCGCACAGAGCTCGTCCACCGTGGTCGACGCGTAACCCTTGGTGCGGATCACCGTCAGCGCGGCGTCCAAGAGCTTCGACCGGGCATCGGGTTTTGCAGCGCTTGTTGCCATTGCTTCCTCCTCGCAACAACACATACCAACTAGTCGGTACGTCGTCAAGTCGGCTTTTTATGGCCGGAGTGAGGCTGGCCCCGGAGGTGTGCAGCCTCGCGTCATCGCCGCGTGTTAACTTGGCACGGCCACCAGCCTCACCGGAGAGACCGCCATGGCGTCCCCAGAGATCGAGCATCTGCTTCTGCCGCACGAGAGAGTCCTGTGGTCGGGCGCGCCCGAGCAGGGCATCCGCTTCACGTCCAAGGATCTGTTCATGATCCCCTTCTCGATCCTATGGGGCGGCTTCGCCATTTTCTGGGAGGTGTCGGTCATGACCGATGGCGCGCCCCTCTTCTTCCGGCTCTGGGGAATTCCCTTCGTCATCATCGGCCTCTATCTGATGGTCGGCCGCTTCTTCCTCGATGCCTGGGCGCGCCGAAACATCGTCTACGCGGTGACCGACAGGCGCGTGCTCGTCAACAGGAAGCGTCCGTTCCCCAAGCTCACCGCCGTGGCGCACGACCAGATCGGCCCGGTCAACCTCGTCGAGGAGAAGGAGGGGAAGGGAACGATCCTGTTCGATACGCCCCGAAACTATGACGGCGAACGGCGGTTCTCGGGCTACTGGTCACCCGCCTTCGATACGTCGCCACAGCTGATCGGCATCGATGACGCGCGCAAGGTGTTCGCCATGGTGCAGGAGGCGAGGCAGGCCGCCAAAAAGAGCTGAGCGCTCAGGCTTCCGGCGCCGAGGACGACGCCATCAATGGATCGTCCCGCACCGCCGCGACGAGATAATCGATCACGGTTCTGACCCGCAGCGGCATGTTGCGGCGCGACGGGTAGACCAGATTGATCGGCAGGCGGGCTGGCGGAAAGTCCGGTATCAGACTGACAAGACGGCCGCTTTCGATGTCCGGCACGGCCAGGATATGCGTGAGGATGGTGATGCCGGCGCCAGCCAGCGCGGCGCGGTGGACGGCCACCGCATTGTCCATCACCAGGCGCGGCACGATCCGCACCGCCACATCCTCAGCCCCGTTGGAGAACAGCCAGGCGTGGCCGTCGCCGCCGCGCCTGTAACAGATGCAGTCATGGCCGTTCAGATCCTCGAGGGTTTGCGGCGAGCTTCGCCTTTCAAGATAGGCCGGCGCAGCGACCAGAAAGGCAGTGGTCCAGCCGATCCTGCGGCCGATCAGGCTTGGGTCGTCGATGGGACCGAGGCGCACCTCGATGTCGATACCCTCTCCCACCAGATCGGATGGCTGTTCGCGAAACATGAGTTCGACATGCAGCCCGGGATGACGATCGAGGAGCGTGCCCAACCGATCGCTCATGAACAGCCCCAGCGGCGCCGGCAGGGAGAGCCGCACCTTGCCGGAGATGGTTCCCGCGAGACCCGCGGACTCGCCGAGCGCCTCCACCGCCTCGACGACCCGGAGCGCCATCGGGATGGTCCGCTCGCCTTCCGAGGTCAGCGCCAGCGCCGTGGTCGACCGATGTAGAAGGCGTACGCCAAGGTGCGCCTCAAGCGCCGAAATCTGCCGGGAAACCGCCGGCTGCGTCAACTTGAGATCGATGGCGGCCGCCGAGAACGATCCCGTCTCGGCCACCCGCAGGAATGTCCTGAGCGCGCCAACGATATCCATCCCTGTTCGCTCCCCGCATAGGCCTTATGTCCGGAGCTTATGACGGAACGGCTTTACCGTCCAGAGATTAAGGATATTAAATATCCATAAGGATATGATATATCCTTGATTGAAGGGAAAAGACCATGACCCAACGCTTGAACTACGCCCAGCAAGCCCCCGAACTCATCAAGAAGATGTCCGACCTCAGCATGGCGCTGAAGGACAGCTCCATCGAGCTGAAACTCCGCGACCTCGTGCAGATCCGCGCCTCGCAGATCAACGGCTGCGCCTTCTGCCTCGACATGCACGTCAAGGAAGCCAAGATCCACGGCGAGAGTGAGCTGAGGCTCTACCACGTGGCCATCTGGCGGGAATCGAACCTGTTCGCCCCGCGCGAGCGGGCGGCGCTAGCCTGGACCGAGGCGGTGACCAGGCTGCCGGAAGGCGGCATTCCCGACGAGCTCTACGAGCGCGTGCGCGGCCAGCTCTCCGAGAAGGAAATCACCGACCTGACCTTCTCGATCATGGTCATCAACGCCTGGAACCGGCTCGCCATCTCCTTCAAGGCGGTGCCCGGTTCGGCCGACAAGCTCTATGGCCTCGACAAGGCCGGCTTGAACTAAGCCCCGGCAAATGCCCTGCCCGCAGCCGGTGCGTGGCGAAAGCCCGCTCCGGCTGTCGGCGTACCCTACCCTGCGCGATCCTCCACCCAGTCGATGGTGTCCTGCCAGAGCGACGGGGGGAGCTCCTGTGCCAGCGTCCGGCCGAGATCGGCAAGGGTGACGCTGCGCAGCTTCTGGCGCCAGGCTTCGTCCGCCCCCCACATCACCCGCGCAATCGCGCAGGGTGCGCTGTCGCAATGATCCTTCGGGCGGCAGGGATTGTTGGCGCGGATCTCGTTGCAGACGAAGGTCCGCGTCTTGCCTTCCACCGCCTCGACAATGTCGAGGAAGGTCAGCTCCTCCGGCGACCTTGCCAGGCGATAGCCTCCGGACGGGCCGAGGGTCGTATGAACGAGCCCCGCCTGCGACAGGCTTTGCAGCGCCTTGGAGAGATATTCCTTCGGCAGACCATGGAACTCCGCCAGCGCCTTGGTGGAGAGATACCGTCCCTCGGGCAGGCCGGCGAGAATGGCGCAGCAATGCAGCGCCCATTCGACTTGGCTTTTCAGGATCATCAACGCGTTCCACGGTCAGGCATGCCAGGAGCTATTACGGACAATGGATATCCCTATTTAGGGCGACTGTAAACGGCCGGAGATTGTCGAAGCCAGCCGACCGGGCAGCGCCAAAGACGGCTCGCGGCGGGACGGCTTAGGTCTGGCTCGCCCTCTGTCCTCCGCCGGGCTAGAATGTCGCGCAAATCCGCCAGTTGAGACCGGCGTAACCGGCCCGGCGGTCACCGGCGGGAGAGGTCCGCGCAAGACGGAATTCACCTGTCAATCCGACAAAAGTGCATCAATCTGTATCAAGGGTCGCAATTTCCACGATTCGCCACAGTTGTTCTGACATTCGCAATGGAAAACCGCTTACGCTGACATGCCTTCCGGCACCGCCAGAGCGGCACATGGCATGCATGGGGCGAACGCCGTCGACCTCCCACGACGGCGCGCTCCATGGACTTACGACACGAAAGACCATTGGCGATGAAGAAGACGCTCGGGATCATACTGGTCGCCGCCATCGCGGCCGGCCTCTACTGGCGCGAAGACATCGTTTCGACCACCGCGCCCTATGTCTCCCAGGCGCTCGCCGCCGTATCGCCGGGCGCGGCGCCGGCCGCCCCAGCCGACGTCAAGGATCCCGCCACCACCGGCAACGGCCATAAGCAACATGCGAACGGCGATGCCTCGGCAGCCAACGGCGCCAGTCAGGCCGCCGGCAGCGGTTCGGGCCAAACCGGGGCCAAGGCATCCGGACAGGGCGGCGGCCGCCGCGGCTCCGGTGGGCCGACGCGTGTGTCCACCGTCGCCGCCAGCGCCGAGGACATGCCGATCGAGCGCCGCACCATCGGCACCATCGCCTCGCCGGCCAACCTGACGGTATCCACCGAGACCTCCGGCCTCGTCACCGAAATCCTGGTGAAGGACGGCACCGACGTGAAGGCCGGCGACGTACTGGTCCGTCTCGACAGCCGCATCGCCGAGGCCACCGTCGAGAAGGATCAGGCGGCGCTGGCCCGCGATCAGGCGACGCTGGAACACGCCCAGGAAACCGCCGCCCGCCAGCAGAAGCTGCTCAGCAACGAGGCGGTGTCGCAACAGTCGCTGGAAGACGCCAACGCCACCGTCAAGACCGCCGAGGCCACCGTCGCCGTCGATCAGGCGACGCTGAAATCCGATCTCGTCACGCTCGACCAGAAGACCATCCGCGCACCGTTCGACGGCCGCCTCGGCGCGCTGCAGGTGGTGATCGGCAGCCTGGTGCAGCCGCAGACCGCCATCGTCCGGCTGACCCGCATCGATCCGCTCTACGCCACCTTCGCGATCTCCGAAAGCGACGCCTCGCTGGTGCGCACCGCGCAGGCGGCCGGCAAGCCGATCAAGGTCTCCGTCACGCCACTCGGCAGCACCGATGCCTTCACCGGGACCGTCGATTTCATCGACGCTTCGGTCGATCCCACCTCCGGCACCTTCACGGCGCGGGCAACACTCCACGGCGTTGCCGACCGGCTGGTGCCCGGCCAGTCGATCGCCGTCATGGCCGCCATCGGCTCGACACCGGTGGTCTCGGTGCCCACCGTCGCCTTGCAGGCGACGCAGCAGGGCAACGTCATTTACGTCGTCGGCCCCGACAACACGGTGGCCGTCCGGCCGGTGACCGTCGCCCTGTCGGCCGGCGACCGCTCCGGCCTCACCGCCGGCATCGCCGCCGGCGAGCGGGTGGTGGTCGAGGGCCAGGTGCGCCTTGCCGAGGGTATGAAGGTGATCGACGCCTCCGCTGAGACCGCCAATGGAAAGCCCGACGCGGCCAAGCCGGATGCCAGCCAGCCCGGCGCCGCCCAGTCGGATGCCGGCCAATCTGCGTCTGGCAAACACCGCGACAAGGCCGGCAAGCCGACCAGCACGGCGGAGGCGCAATAATGAGCCTCCCGGCCCTGTTCATCCGGCGGCCGGTTGCCGCCATCCTGCTCGCCATCGGCTTGTCGCTCGCCGGCTTCTTCGCCTACCGCCTGTTGCCGGTGGCGGCCCTGCCGCGCGTCGACTTCCCCACCATCACCGTCTCCGCCCAGCTGTCCGGCGCCTCGCCCGAGACCATGGCGACGGCGGTGGCAACGCCGCTGATCAAGCAGTTCCAGACGATCTCCGGCATCGACACCATCTCGGCCCGGTCCTCGCTCGGCTCCACCTCCATCTCCCTGCAGTTCGAACTCAGCCGCGACATCGACAGCGCCGCCGCCGACGTGCAATCGGCCATCGACGTCGCCCGCCGCCGCCTGCCCGACAACATGACCTCCGACCCGAGCTACCGGAAGGTCAACCCGGCCGACATGCCGATCCTGCTGCTGTCCGTCACCTCGCCGACGGTGCCGCTCACCGAGCTCGACTCGCTGGCCCAGAACGTGCTGTCGCCGGCCATCTCCACCATCAACGGCGTCGCCCAGGCGCAGGTGTTCGGCTCGCAGAAATATGCCGTCCGCGTCGAGGCCGACCCCGACCGCCTCGCTGCCCGCGGCATCGGCCTCGACCAGTTGGCCACCGCCATCGCCAACGCCAACAACCAGTCGCCGGTCGGCAGCATGGACAATGCCCAGCAGACCATCACGCTCGACGCGCCCACCCAGCTCACCTCGGCCGACGGCTTCCGCACGCTGATCGTCTCCTCCACCAAGGCCGGCCCCGTCCGCCTCGGCGACGTCAGCAACGTCATCGACAGCGTCGAGAACCGCGATCAGGCCAGCTGGTACGATGGCACGCGCGCCATCACGCTGGCCGTGCAGCGCCAGCCCGACGCCAACACCGTGGAAGTGGTGGACGCCATCAAGGCTGCCCTGCCGGCCATCACCGCCCAGTTGCCGCCTGGGGTCAACGTGTCGCTGATGAACGACAACTCGGTGGCCATCCGCGCCGCCATCGCCGACGTGCAGTTCACGCTGCTGCTCACCATCGGCCTCGTCGTCCTGGTGATCTATCTCTTCCTCGGCAAGCTCTACACCACGGCCATTCCCGCCATCGCCGTGCCGCTGTCCATCCTGATCGCCTTCGGCGCCATGTATGTGCTCGGCTATTCCATCGACAACATGTCGCTCCTGGCCTTGACGCTATCGGTCGGCCTCGTGGTCGACGATGCCATCGTCATGCTGGAGAACATCGTCCATCACATCGAGCAGGGCGAGAAGCCGATGGAGGCCGCCTTCAAGGGCTCGGCCGAGGTCACCTCCACCATCATCTCCATGTCGCTGTCGCTGATCGCCGTCTTCCTGCCCATCCTGTTGATGGGCGGCGTGGTCGGCCGGCTGTTCACCGAATTCGGCATGGTGGTGTCGCTGGCCATCACCGCCTCGGCGCTGGTGTCGCTCACCGTGACGCCGACGCTGGCCGCCCGCCTGCCGGTCAATATCGGTGCGCCCACCGCCCGTTACAGCCCGGCCGGTCTGTTCGATATCGGCTTCTCCAAGGTACTGAGCGGCTATTCCCGCAGCGTCGGCTGGACGTTGCGCCACCCGCTGCCCATGGTGCTGGTGTTCCTCGCCACCTTCGCCGGCTCGGCCTTTCTGTTCGCCTCGCTGCCCAAGAGCTTCCTGCCGCAGGAGGATATCGGCCAGCTCTCCATCTCCACCCAGGCCAGGCAGGACATTTCCTACGACGCCATGGCGATCCTGCAGAAGCAAGCGGCCGATGTGGTCGCCCGCGACCCGGCCGTCGCCCACGTCAACGCCCAGGTCGGCTCGTCGCAGCTCAACTCGGCCAACATGTACGTGCAGCTGAAGCCGGCGGCCGAACGCGATTCCATGGACGTCATCGTCAGCCGGCTGCGCCAGTCGCTCGGCCGCGTCGTCGGCTTGCAGAGCTTCGTCACCCCGTCGCAGAGCCTGCGCCTCGGCGGCCGCTCCAGCCAGAGCCAGTATCAGCTGGTGGTCCAGTCGCTCGATTCCGGCCAGTTGACCGACTGGGCCGAACGCCTGCGCGCTGCCATGGCTGAGGATACCGCCAACTTCACTGACGTGGCCACCGACCTTCAGAACAACGCGTTGCAGGCGCGCATCGTCATCGACCGCGACCGAGCCGAGATGTACGGCATCAACGCCCAGACGCTGCGCAAGACGCTGGGCGAAGGCTTTGGCGAGCAATCGGTCGCCGACATCCAGTCGACCGGCGACAGCTATTCGGTGATCCTGGAATACGATCCCAACCTCGCCTGGAGCAACGATCGGCTGTCCGAGCTCAAGGTTCGTTCCAGCACCACCGGTGCGTTGGTGCCGCTCACCGCCTTCGCCACGGTGGATCGCAAGTCCGGTCCGGTCACCGTCAACCAGACGGGCCAGCTCACCTCGATCACCGTCTCCTTCAACCTGCCGCAGGGCGTGTCGCTCGGCGCCGCCACCGCCCGCATCGACAGCATCAAGCAGGAGATCGGCCTGCCGACCACCGTGTTCACTTCATTCGCCGGCACGGCGCAGGTGTTCGCCCAATCGACGTCCAACACGCCGCTGCTGATCGTCGCCGCCATCCTCACCATCTATGTGGTGCTCGGCGTGCTCTACGAGAGCTTCATCCACCCGCTGACCATTCTCTCCGGCCTGCCGTCGGCGGCGCTTGGCGCGTTGCTCGCCCTGAAGCTCGTCGGCATGGACCTGTCGATCATCGCGCTGATCGGCATCCTGATGCTGATCGGCATCGTCAAGAAGAATGCCATCATGATGGTCGACGTCGCCCTGCAGCTGATGCGCGAGGATGGCGCCAAGGCCAAGGAGGCCATCCACGAGGCGGCGACACGCCGCTTCCGGCCGATCATGATGACCACCTTCTGCGCCCTGCTCGGCACGCTGCCCATCGCCATCGGCCATGGCGCCAGCGCCGAACTCCGCCAGCCCCTCGGCGTCGCCGTGGTCGGCGGCCTGATCGTCAGCCAGTTCCTGACCCTCTACATCACCCCGGTGATCTTCATCGGCTGCGAAAAGCTGCGCACCATGGCATCCCGGCGGCAGAGCGAGCCGACACCGGTGGAAAGCCCGGCAGAGTGATGACACGCAATCGATCGTCTGTGGCCCTCGGACGCCACAGACGATCGACTTCATGAGGTCCGGATCACCTTCGGACGGATTGCTGGCTCAACGCCGTAGCGTCTACCGCTTGGCGGGAAACTGCAGCAGCACGGTGATGACGCCGAGCAGGATGCCGAAGGCGGCCATCGCGGTCGCCCAGATGGCGGCGGTGATCGGCATCAGACTGGCCGGCCCCAACTGCGGGTAGGAGCTGGTGAAAAAGACGGCCAGTCCCATCGAGATGCCGTTGAAGAACGGCAGGCTGCCATCGATGAAATGATGCGACCATTTCATCGAATAGACCATGAAGGCGATGACGATGAACAGCGACACCGCCGTGGGAATATCACCAGGCGTCACCATGGTCGGCAGGAAGCCAAAGATCGGAATGATCGCCAGCGAAAGACCGGTCAGCACGGCCGCGTAGCCGAAGCTGATGAGGATCGTTGGGATGGCCCTTGGCTTGGCGCCGAGCGCGAAATACTCTGCCCAGGCGATGAACGCGCACCAGAGCGTGAAGTTGTATTTTCCGAACCAGAGGCCGAAGGGCAGCGATATCACCACCGTGATGGCCACTGCCAGCCAGAGCGGAACCCGGTTGATCACCACCGGCCCAGGTGTCTCGACGGCGGCTGCGTTGTTGCTCATTGTGTTTCCTCCCGTTTTTTTCCCAGATATGCTGAAAACCTCCCGCCGCGGGTGAGCCGCCTTGCTTCAACCCTCCGTGCGGCCAGCTCCTTCCGCCCGGCCGGAAACGGCCGGGCGGAAGCAGGCAAATCCCGCGGCAAGGCGACCCGGCGTCAGCTGCGACGGATCGTCTTGAAGCGCTTGGTCTGGTCGGTGAGGGCCCGTTCGGTCGGCAGGCGCTCCATGCTCGAAGCGCCATAGAAGCCGTGGCAGTTCGGGCAGTTCTTCAGGATGTAGTTGGCGTCGTCCGGCTCGGAGATCGGCCCGCCATGGCAGAGAACGATCACGTCCTTGCGGACCTTGAGCGCCGCTTCCGTCCACTCGTTGATCAGCTTGGGGCAGTCCTCGAGCTTGCGCGACGTCTTGGAACCGATGGCGCCGCCGGTCGTCAGGCCCATGTGACAGACGATGATGTCGGCACCGGCCTTGGCCATCGCTTGCGCCTGTTCCGGATCGAACACATACGGCGTGGTCAGCATGTCGAGCTCATGCGCCTTGGCGATCATGTCGACCTCCAGGCCATAGCCCATGCCGGTCTCCTCGAGGTTGGCCCGGAAGACGCCGTCGATCAGGCCGACGGTCGGGAAGTTCTGCACGCCCGAGAAGCCGAGGTCACCGAGCTTGCGCAGGAAGGGCTCCAGCAGCATGAACGGATCGGTGCCGTTGACGCCGGCCAGCACTGGCGTGTGCTTGACCACCGGCAACACTTCGGACGCCATCTCCACGACGATGTCGTTGGCGTTGCCATAGGCCATCAGACCGGCCAGAGATCCACGACCCGCCATGCGATAGCGGCCGGAATTGTAGATGACGATCAGATCGATACCGCCGGCTTCCTCGCACTTGGCCGACAACCCCGTCCCCGCGCCACCGCCGACGATCGGATCGTGGGCGGCGATCATCTTGCGGTATTTGTCGAGCAGGGCCGCACGGGTGAATTTGGGCATGATGAAGTCTCCTTGATCAGACTATTTCGAGGAAGTTGGCGACCAGCGCCTGAATGAAACCGGCATCGTTGATGTGTTCGGGACGGCGGATGAGGCGACGGTTCGCCGTCGGAACGACGGTCCGCTCCAGCGCGTCGAACAGCGCCTTGTCCGCCTCGGGGTCGTAGAAGGGCTGTCCGGGCCGGTCGATCATCGAGACGCCGCCTTCCGGAATCAGCAGGCGCACCGGCCCCTCCATCCGGTTCAGCCGCTCGCCGATCCACACACCCATGCGGGCGTTTTCCTCGGCCGTGGTGCGCATCAGCGTGACTTGCGGGTTGTGCGGGTAGAAGCGGCGGCCCTTGTAGTGGGCGGGGACCGTTTCCGGCGCGCCGAAGTTCACCATGTCCAGCGCGCCGCAGGACACCACGTAGGGCAGTTTGGTGCGGATGATCGAGCCGAAACGATCCTCGGTGCAGGCGAGAACACCGCCCATCAGGAAGTCGCACACCTCGGTGGTCGAGATGTCGATCACACCGGCGAACATCCTGGAGTCCGAGAGCTTCTCCATCGATTGACCGCCGGTGCCGGTGGCATGGAAGACCAGGCAGTCATACCGATCGGACAAGGCGGCGGTGACGCCCTGGACGCACGGCGTGGTGACGCCGAACATCGTCAGACCGATGGCCGGCTTGCCGGCGGCGCTGGGCTTGCGATGGTGGACGATCATGCCGGCAAGCGCATTGGCGGCGTTGGACAGAACCTGCTCGGAGATGCGGTTGATGCCCGAGACGTCGGTCACCGAATACATCATGCAGATGTCGGACGGACCGACATAGGGGCGGACATCGCCCGACGCCATGGTGGACACCATCACCTTGGGAACGCCGACGGCGAGATCGCGCATGGCCGGCGTCACCAGAGCCGTGCCGCCGGAGCCGCCCGCTGAAATCAACCCGCCGAGATCGGCGCGCGACGTGACGAAGCGGCGGAACGCCAGCGTCATCGCCGCGATGGCCGATCCACGATCGCCGGTGAACACGGCGGCGGCCCCATCGGGATGATGTCCGGCAACCGTCGCGGCCGAAATGTCGGCCGAAGACGCCGCGCCGGTCGTGCCGAGATCCACGGTGACGGCGCGAACGCCGGCGGCCCGCAAGCAATCGGCGATGAAAGTGAGCTCCGGCCCCTTGGTGTCGAAGGTCCCCGCGACGTAAGCTACGCCCGGGCCAGCATCGGATGACGATGGCATCTACATTTCCTCCCGAAATGAGGCGGACTTTCCTCCCCGCCCTGACTAAAAAGAACGCAAGTGCCGTGCCATGAGGCAGACCCGCAAATATCAGGCGATTTTCCCACAGCCGATGGGTAAAGAGGAAAGAGCTACTCAAATGTACCCATTTTTACCCAATCGTTAACGCGGCCTTAACCAACCGACCGGGCGTCGGCGATCTGGAAATCAGGAGGGGGAGTCGTGTTGAAAAGCGGAGAAATCGTCGATCGGGTCACCCGGCGTTCGGGCGGATTTCAGATCGTCTGCCCTCACTTCGCCGGGCTCGGTGTGGACGAGGCCGATATGGTCGGTTGCCTGCCGATCGGCGACGCCAACGGCGCGATGCTGGCAGCGGCCGGCACGCTCGGCGATGACGACAAGATCTTTGCCGGTATTCTTGCCGCCGATCCGTTTCGGCCAGCACCGATGCTTGTCGGCCTGCTTCAGGACGCGGGCGTCCGCGCGGTGGTCAACCTTCCGACGGTTGCCCGGATCACCGACGGTCTCGCGGAGGCCTTGAGCCATGCCGGCGTCGACTATGCGAGCGAACTGGCAACACTGGCGCGCGCGGCGGAGCTCGGTCTGAACGTTCTGGCCGTGGTGGCAACCGGTGCGCAGGCCCGTCAGGCGATCGCGGCGGGCCTACGCCAACTGCTCGTCTATCCGGCACCCGTCGAGGCTGATCCTGCGAGCCGGAACCATGCCGCCACGATCGCCCTGGACACCGCACAGGCCATCCGCGAAGCCGCGCCGGACGCAACCGTCCTGGCGTTTCGCCACCCGAGCTACGGCCCCCTTCTGGCCCCGCTGATCGCCGCCAGCGATGGCGTCGTCGAGTGGGCGGTCAGCGGCCGCGAGAAATCCGCAGGCTAAGGGCGATCACTCGATCCCGTATTGCCGGATCTTGTTGTAGAGGGTCTTGCGCGACAGGCCGAGATCCTGCGCGGCGGCGCCACGCCGGAAGCGATTGCGGCGGAGCGCCTCGAGGATCCACTCCCGTTCGGTCTCGACGGTGACCAGGGAAGACTTCCCCAGACCGTCGTTGACCAGCGCCACCGCTTGAGGCTTGGCCACCACGAGACCATCGGCCTTCTTGCCAAGCAAAGGCACCAGATCGGCGGCGCCGATCACCTCGCCGTCCGTCAGGATCGCCGCCTGTTGCACCACATTGCGCAATTCGCGGACGTTGCCGGGCCAGGAATGACCGATCAGCAACTGATAGGCGATGTTGTCGATGACCTTGGGGGTTGCGCTATGGCGGGAGGCGAAATCCGACAGGAATTTCTGCGCCAACAGCGGAATGTCGTCGATCCGCTCGGAGAGGGCGGGAACGCGGACGTCCAGCTGGCTCAGGCGAAAGAACAGATCCTCGCGGAAGCGGCCGTCGGCGCTCATCGCCCTGAGATCGCGATGCGTGGCGCAGAGCACCCGGACGTTCAGGCGATGCGGCTGGTTGCTGCCGAGCCGCTCGACCACGCCGCTTTCAAGAATGCGCAGCAGTTTGCCTTGCAGCGACAGATCGAGATCGCCGATCTCATCCAGGAACAGCGTTCCGTCATTGGCCTCCTCGAAGCGGCCGACGCGCGACCGGTTGGCGCCGGTAAAGGCGCCCCGCTCGAACCCGAACAACTCGCTTTCCATGAGGTCGCGCGGGATGGCGGCGCAGTTGACCGCGACGAACGGACAATCGCGCCGCCGACTGCCCCGGTGAAGCGCCTGCGCCACCAGTTCCTTGCCGGTGCCGCTGGCGCCTTGGATCAGCACCGTCAGGTCGCTGTCGGCGAGGCGCTCGATCATGCGAACCAGCTGGGTCATGGCCGCCGAACGTCCGAACAGGCCGAACCGGCGCCCGTCGCCCAGCATCTCATTTTTCAGCGCCTCGACCTTGCGCGTCAGACCGGCGACCGCCTTGAACGCCGTGGCGGCATCGGACACCGCCGTTTCCAGCGGAATGCGATCGAGCGTGGAGCTGGCAATGTAGCCATCAGCATTGCTAGCCTGGCAAACCTCGGCCGCCGCCTGGGGCGTGACGATCGGCCCTCCCTCGACAAAACACAGCGTCTTCGGACTGAGCCGCCGCACCTGCCGGAAAGCCGCCTTTGCCTCGGCGGCCGCGCCGGCAGTATCCTGCGTGGCCGGCTCTCCGGCAAAGCCACCAGCCGTCCAGCCGAAGTTGACGCAGATGAGCCGACTGCCCGCCGTCGCCATGTCGGTCGCCTGTTGGGGCGTCCGAACGTAGGCGGCAGCGATGAGACCGGCGTCCTTCGCCGCTGAGATCAGCTCGACCTCGCGCTGCCAGCCAAGGCCGGCCCGGGCCATCCGAGCCCGCGCTTCGTCGTCGAGCAGAATGACGCTGGGGAAGTTGATGACGCCATCGAACCCCCACGACGCAATTTGCCGGACAAGCGCCGGAATATCGGTGCGTGGATCGAGGGTGGAAGCGCCGAACAGCACGGGGACATCGACACGGCCCAGTATTTCGGCCCTGGCGAAATCCGCCACGAAGGCGTTGGTTTCATGGATGGGAAGCATTGAGACGACCGATGGCGCCCCCATGACCCGAACCCGTCCGGCACTCAGCGCCAGGATGAAATCGGCACCGCCGCGCACCGCCGAACGTGCCACCAGACCGGCCCCGATCGCCGCCCCGATGGCAAACCGTCCGGACGAGCCGATCAGGGGACGCTGCCGCATGAGCGGCTTCGGCGAGGACGCCACAGCCTCGTCCCGTACTCTGCCAGCCTCGTTCGAGCGCTTCATCATGGCCAACCCTTCGCGCCAAGAGAGCGACGCGACCGCCGCTTCCAGGGCCTCCCCCATCGCGACCCATTCTTCCGTCATGGCGTTTTGTTTGTCCATCCGACGGCAGGATAGCATCTGCCGCTCCAGGCACCGCCGGCGTCGAGACCGATATCGACCGCTCGCCCCTTTCGGCCTGAGATCCTTCGCCTTCGCGAAGGAAGACAATCTATATATATGTTTTTATTTATATAATCCTGTCGTCCTTCGCGAAGGCGAAGGATCTCAGGCAGGATAAAGTGGGAGGCCGATATAGGTCTCCCCCTCTAGGCTCTCGCTCAAACCCTCGATAGCTTGGCACCCTTCGCCACCTGCTCCGAAGCCCCACCCTCAAGACATCCCGTTGCCTTCAGCGTCGCTCGCACCGCTTCCTCGAGTGGGGTGTGCGGCTCGGAACCCAGCGTTGCCACCAGCTTGGCATTGTCGAGCCGTACCGGCACCTTCCAGAGATAGCGCATCTCCATGACTTCCTTGAGGAACGGCACGAAGGGCGAGGCAAGGCGCATGATCAGCCAGGGCATGCCCTTCACGGACATGAACGGCTCGTCGAGGGCGCGGCGGATCGCTCCGATCATCGCGGTGCCGTCCGGGTCCCAATGGCCGCCCAGGTTGAAGGTCGCGAAATCGTCGAGGCCTTGGTGCTCCACCAATTGCAAGACGGTCTTGGCCATGTTTGGCAGATAAGCCCATTGATGGCCGACGCCGCGCTTGCCGGGGTAGGTGATCGCCTTGGGGCGGTTGCCGGCCTTCACCAGCCCCTGGCTGAACCAGCTGTTGGCCGCCGTCGGGCCGAAGAAGTCGCCGGCGCGGACGATCAGCACCGTGGCCTTGCCGCGCGCTGCCGCCTCTTTTAGCCGCCGCTCCATCTCGCCACGGATCTTGCCCTTGCGGGTCAGCGGATTTTGCGGCGCGTCCTCGGTGATCACCGGCAGGGCGTCGGGGCCGAAATTATAGACGGTGCCGGGCAGCACGATCCGGGCGCCATTCGCCTCGGCGGCGGCGATGGAGTTGTCGAGCATCGGCAGCACCACCTTGTCCCAGTCGCGATAACCGGGAGGGTTCACCGCATGAACGATCAGCGCGGCGCCCTTGGCTGCGGCCATCACGTCGGCCGCCACCATGGCGTCACCCTTGATCCACTGGAAGCGGCCATCCTTGCCGGCCCTGTCAGGATTGCGGTTGAGCGCCCGCACCTGCCAGCCGCCGGAGGCCAGTTGAGAGGCGAGTTCGCCGCCGATACCGCCGGTGGCGCCGAGAACGAGAGCTATCTTGCTGGTCATCTTGCATCTCCATTTGCTGATGAAATGAAGATGGCCCTATCGAAGCATAAACGAAATTGCCTGAAACCGTGCATATGCTATACGAAAATATATGAGCCAGGAACCGAGCTGGGATCTCTACCGCACCTTCAACGCCGTACTCAGCGAGGGCTCGCTGTCCGGCGCGGCGCGGGCACTCGGCCTGACGCAGCCGAGCATTGCCCGCCATATCGACGCGCTTGAAGAGGCGGTGGGCGCGCCACTGTTCCTGCGCACGTCGCGCGGCCTGTCGCCCACCGACGCGGCGCTGGAGCTCAGACCCTTCGCCGAACTGATGGCCTCCACGTCTGCCGCCCTCCTGCGCACCGCCGAGGGCCGCAGCGGCGAGGTGGACGGCACCGTCCGCATCAGCGCCAGCGAAGTGGTCGGCATCATCCACCTGCCAGCCATCCTGACGCGCCTCCGCCAGCGCTACCCACGGCTGACCATCGAACTGTCGCTCTCCAACGCCGTCGACGACCTCCTGAAGCGCCAGGCCGACATCGCCATCCGCATGGTCCGCCCCGAACAGCAGACACTGATTGCCAAGCGCGTCGGCAGCTTTCCGGTGGGCCTGCACGCCCACAGAGACTATCTCGCCCGGCGTGGCACGCCCAAGAGCATGGACGATCTCAAGCATCACGACATCATCGGCTATGACGCGGAGACGCCGGCCATCCGCGCCTTCGCCGAGCGCCATCCCGGCCTCGACCGGGCCAGCTTCGCGCTGCGCGTCGACAGCAACATCGCCCACCTCACGGCCATCCGCGCCGGCTTCGGCATCGGCATCTGCCAGACCATCATCGCTGACGCCGAACCCGACCTTCAGCGCGTCCTGCCCGACGCCTTCCACGAAGACCTGGAGACCTGGGTGGTGATGCACGAGGACCTCAGCGGCAACACCCGCTGCCGTGCAGTGTTCGACGCGCTGGTCACCGAGCTGACCGCGCTGGTGCGGCGCTAGCATCCGCCCGAAAAGTTGCAGACTTTTCGGACAAGCGGATGCGGCCTAACGCCCTAGCCCTCACGCCTCGTCCTCGAACAGCGCCTCGTGGAATTTCTCGGGGTTGGCGAGAAAGCGGCCGTAGAGCTTCCAGTGCTCGCTGGCCTTGAAGGAGATCTCCCGGAGTTCACCGGTGTTCTCGAAGGAGAACAGCTCGCCGAATGGATAGCTCATCAGGATCGGCGAGTGCGTCGCCATGATGATCTGGCACTGCCCCGAAAGTTCCATCCGTCTCAGGATGGTGAGGAAGGTCATCTGCCGCGACGGGGACAGCGCCGCCTCCGGCTCGTCGAAGATGTAGACGCCACGACCGCCCAGTCGCTTGGAGAACAGCGCCAGGAACGCCTCGCCGTGCGATTGCTGGTGCGGTGAGCCGCCACCGCTCAGACTGTAGCCGTCCGCGCCCCGGCCGCCATAGGCGTCATCGATATAGTTGGCGAAGGCGAAGAAGCTCTCGGCCCGGAAGAAGAAACCCGTCGTCACCCGTGGCAGCCAGGAGAAGCGCATGCGGTCGAGCACCGGATCGACGTCGCTTCGGCCGTGGGTCTGATGATCGCGGTTACCTCCCTCGGCGTTGAAGCCGCAATGGAGCGCAATCGCCTCCAGCAGCGTCGATTTTCCCGCGCCGTTCTCGCCGACGAAGATCGATACCGGCTTCAGGAACTGCATGTCGAAATCGCGCGAGAACAGCGGAACGGAGAACGGGTAGTCGTCGCTCTCCTCGCCCTTGCGAAACGACAGCGATTTCAGGAACGGCGCACGGGATGATCTTGCAGGCGTCTTCAAGTCCGGCCTCCCCAGGTCTCAGCCCATCCTTATCCCCGTTTCGGGCGGCAGTGCGGCCGATCGGGTATCGACGCCCTTGCCCGTCATCTTCGCGACTAGGGATGGTGATGGATTGACAGGCCCACCCCTCTATTGTACCGATCGTTCCATAGTTTACCAATAGGTACATAACGAGGTATCCCATGACCGAGCAACGCCTGCCCCTGCCGCCCTTCACCGAGGAAACGGCCATCCTCAAGGTGCGCGCCGCCGAGGACGGTTGGAACAGCTGTGATCCCAAGCGGGTATCGCTCGCCTACACGCCGGACAGCCGCTGGCGGAACCGCGCCGAATTCATTAGCGGGCGTGATGAGATCGTCGCCTTCCTCACCCGCAAGTGGACGCGGGAATTGGACTACCGACTGATCAAGGAGCTGTGGGCCACCGCGGAAAACCGCATCGCCGTCCGCTTCGCCTATGAATACCGCGACGATTCCGGCCACTGGTTCCGCGCATATGGCAATGAAAACTGGGAATTCGACGACAACGGCTTGATGGCTAGGCGCTATGCCTGCATCAACGACCTGCCGATCCGGGAATCGGACCGCAAGTTCTTCTGGGACCGGTCGGCGCCCCGCCCGGCCGACCATCCCGGCCTTACCGAACTTGGGCTGTAGACATGGCAAAGACCATCGCCGAACGCGCCGATGTCGTACCCCTGCTGGCGGAAGTCTTCCGCGAGTATGGCTTCGATGGTGCCAGCCTCTCGGTGATCGGCGAGAGGACCGGCCTCGGCAAGGGCAGCCTCTATCACTTCTTCCCCGGCGGCAAGGAGGAGATGGCGGCCGCCGTGCTGCAGGAGATCGACCGGTGGTTTGAGGCTGAGATCTACAAGCCGCTGCGCGAGGCCACCGACCCGCGCGCCGCCATCGACGGCATGCTCCGCGCGGTCGACGACTATTTCCGCTCTGGCCGCCGCATCTGCCTGGTCGGCGCCTTCGCCCTCGACAATGTCCGCGACCGCTTCGCCGCAGCGGTGAAAGGCTACTTCGCCGAATGGCGATCGGCGCTGGCCTCGGCGCTGGAAAGAGCTGGCTGCAGCCCCGATCTCGCCCACGCCTTGGCCGAGGAAACAGTCGTCGCCATACAAGGCGCCCTGGTGCTCGCGCGAGCCTTGGACGACACGGCGGTTTTTGCCCGAAGTATCGAGGCCACACGAGCGAAACTTGCCGCGGCAATAGACCATAAGCATTGAAGCGGCCCGGATGCCGGAGCTTGCGCAGCGCCCTGGCCTCGATAGGGAGTGTTCAGTCTACGCCCAAGGAAGCAGCCGGCGCGACGCAGTGTTGTCGCCAGGACTGCGCGTCAATGAAGTTGATGAGTTCGTTGGCGGGCATGGGAAGCGCCAATCCGAAACCTTGCAGAAGGTCGCACTTCAGCACGTGCAGCCAATGAGCGTGTTCCTTGGTTTCGACGCCTTCGCCGACCACCGTCACCCCCAGCGAATGCCCCATCTCGATGATGGCGCCGATCAGCGACCGCCGCTCGGCCGAGGTCGGAATGGTACTGACAAGCTGGCGATCGATCTTTATGACGTCCGGCCTCAAATGCAGCAGGCTGGTGATCGACGCGTGACCACTGCCGAAGTCGTCGATCTCGATCCCGATCCCGGCCTTGCGGATATGGGCGATATTGACGGCAACCTGATCCTCCAGCTCGTCAAGGAAGATCGATTCCAGAAGTTCGAACGAGAGCGGGCAACGCTCGGCCGGCAAGGCCGCCAGGATTTCCGCCAGGTGCGGATCGCGCAGTCGGCCGGCCGAAACATTGACCGAGTATTTGGGGATGTGGATGCCGGACTGTTCGAGCAACTGGCAATCGGCGATCGCCTTCTTGAGAATGACGCCGTCGATCTCGCCCAGAATGCCGAGCTCATCGGCGATGGTGACGAATTTGTCGGGCGTCAGGATGCCCCGCTCGGGGTGGTACCAGCGCGCCAGAGCCTCGACTCCGGTAATGTCGAGCGACCCGGCGCGGAACTGAAGCTGGTAATGGGGCTTGAACTCGTCGCGTTCGAGGCCGCGCAGGATGTCGTCGGAGATGTGCTTGGTCAGGATCATGCGGTCGTGCGATTCGCGCCGGAAATACTCCCAGCGGTTCTTGCCCCCGCTCTTGGCGCAGTAGAGACCGATGTCGGCGTTGAGCAACAACTGCTGCGGCTCGATGTCCTTGCCGACGCCAATGGCGATGCCGATGCTGGCGCCGAAGCGGCAGTCGTGCCCCCGCACGGTCACCGGCCGGCGCAGGATCTCGACGAGCCGCGTTGCCATCGCTTCGAGCGATGGGTAATCGCCGTCGAACAGCCGGACCATGACGAATTCATCGCCACCGATGCGGAAGACCTGGCCGTCGCCTCCCGCCTCGCCTTGCAACAGGCGACCGACGTGCTGGAGCACGGCGTCGCCGACGCTGTGGCCGAAGGTGTCGTTGATCTGCTTGAAGCGGTCGAGGTCGATATGCAGGATGGCGAGGCCGTGTTCACAGTCAAAACCTTGGGCAGCCAACTCCGACATGCGGTGGTCGAGAAAGCGCCGGTTCGGCAGCTCGGTGAGCGGGTCGAGCATGGCAATGCGTTCGATCTCGGCCTTGGCAATCTCGAGCTCACGGTTGCGGGCCTCGGCCAGTGTCTTGGCCCGTTCGAGGTCGAGGCGCAGCAGGATATCCTCGGTCTCGTCCCAGTTGATGCCGATCATTCGCTTGCTGCCGTCGACGTCGATGAAGGGCAGCGTGCGCGTCCGAATATGGCGAACGCAGCCGTCGGGCCGGATGATGCGGAACTGGTTGTCGTAGGGTGTGAGCTTGGTGATGTGCTCGTCGACGGCCCTGAGAACGCGATCGCGATCATCGGGGTACAGCAAGCTCTCCCATAGGCCGCCAAATTCGATCCGCTGGTCGCTGGCGACGCCGTAGATCGCCCGCGTCGGCGCGTCCCAGTAGGTGTATCCGGTGCTGAAATCGGCATCGAAGACGCCGACCCGCAACGCTTCCATGGCCAGTTGCAGGCGGTTGGTCGCCAGCGAGAGCTGTTCTTCAGCCAGCTTGCGTTCCGTGATGTCGATATCGGAGCCGATGATGCGGACAACCTTGCCGTCGACCCTCTGCGCGCACGAGCCGCGACACTCGATCCAGATCCAGCGGCCGTCGCTATGCTTGTAGCGATACTCGTATCGGCATTCCTTGAAATCGGGAAGCCGCTGGCGGGCGAACTCTTCCATCACATGCTTGCGGTCGCTCGGATGGATGAACTCCAGGATCTCATCATGTCTGGCCGGAGCCGGATCGCCCCGCTTCAGCCCCCTGATCTGGTACCACATGTCGGAGAAGGTACTGACGCGTGAAACCAAATCGGCATCCCAGATGCCGATCTTGGCCGCGCCCATCGCTTCGTTCCAGCTTTGGGCAAGATCGGCCAAGCCTTGGGCACGCGTCGTGAGGTCGTCGATCTCGCACAGCTGAGCGGCAATGCACACCTGATCTGATGGCGCACCGATCCGGCGGGGAACATAGAAGACAACGCGGAACCAGCGGGAGTGGCAGCCGGGCAGGCACAGGCAAAGGTCCATCTGCCGCGTGTTCTGGGGATTGGCACGAAGGTCAGTAAAGGTGGCGGAAAGCGCAACGTGTGCCTCGACGGCTACGAGGCTGTCCAGACGACAACCGATCACCGTTGCCGCGACAACACCAAAGGTCCGTGCGAAGATGTCATTGACGTCGAGTATCAGGCCAGCCTCATCCAGGCAGACCGCAGGGAATGCCGGTGAATAAAACCATCCGTCGGAACCGGGTGATAATCCACCGCTCAGGCTGGAACGTTCATCAGAGGCGGATTTCACCGGTATCCTCGACCATCGGCTTTAGATAGGCCAACAGTGTCCCCATTACATGAACATGGAGTAAACTGTCAGCTCCAAAAGAAAAACTCGAGAGTATGTAGGTTAGTCGGCACCTAACCATGCGTTCAGCAAACATGCCGCACAATATGCAGAAAATTGAATGCATAAACAACTACGATCATAACGGCTATTTTGAACCCGGTAGTCGGGATGAACCAACAGGGACAACTCCGAAAACTGGACTTTACAAACAAAAACGGCGGGCCTTTCGACCCGCCGTCCTGTTCTTTCCGCCTGCCGTATCCTCAGTTGTCGAGGAAGCTGCGGAGCTTGCGGCTGCGGCTCGGGTGCTTGAGCTTCCTGAGCGCCTTCGCCTCGATCTGACGGATACGTTCGCGTGTCACCGAGAACTGCTGGCCGACTTCTTCCAGCGTGTGGTCGGTGTTCATGCCGATGCCGAAGCGCATGCGCAGCACGCGTTCCTCGCGCGGCGTCAGCGAGGCGAGCACGCGCGTGGTGGTCTCGCGCAGGTTCGACTGGATGGCCGCGTCGATCGGCAGGATGGCGTTCTTGTCCTCGATGAAGTCGCCGAGATGGCTGTCTTCCTCGTCGCCGATCGGCGTTTCGAGGCTGATCGGCTCCTTGGCGATCTTCAGCACCTTGCGCACCTTCTCGAGCGGCATCGCCAGCTTCTCGGCCAGCTCTTCCGGCGTCGGCTCGCGGCCGATCTCGTGCAGCATCTGGCGCGACGTGCGGACGATCTTGTTGATCGTCTCGATCATGTGCACCGGAATGCGGATGGTGCGGGCCTGGTCGGCGATCGAGCGGGTGATCGCCTGCCGGATCCACCAAGTGGCGTAGGTCGAGAACTTGTAACCCCGCCGGTACTCGAACTTGTCGACCGCCTTCATCAGGCCGATGTTGCCTTCCTGGATCAGGTCGAGGAACTGCAGGCCGCGGTTGGTGTACTTCTTGGCGATGGAGATGACGAGGCGCAGGTTGGCCTCCACCATTTCCTTCTTGGCGATGCGCGCTTCCTTCTCGCCCTTCTGGACGAGATGGACGATGCGGCGGAACTCGTTGGGCTCGAGGCCGGTCTCCGACGATAGCGTCTGGATGGTCTGACGCAGCTCGCGGATGTCTTCCTTTTCCTTGGCGACGAATTCCTTCCAGCCCTTGGAGGCCAGCGAGGCGACGCGACGGATCCAGTTGGGATCGAGCTCGGAGGCCTGGTACTGGCGCAGGAAGTCCTCGCGGCCGACGCCATAGCTTTCGGCGAGGCGGAGGAGCTTGCCCTCGTAGCCCATCAGCTTCTTGTTGATGTCGTAGAGCTGCTCGACCAGCGCCTCGATACGCGCCGCGTTGAGGGAGAGCGACTTGACGTCTTCCTGGATCTCTTCCTCGAGCTTCTTGTAGCGGCGCTCCTGCGACGGGCTGAGCGTGGTGTTCTTGAGGCGGTTCTCGACGTGCTGCTCCTGCAGCCGGCGCAGCTTCTTGAAGTTCTCGGCGATGCGGTCGAAGGTTTCGAGAACCTTCGGCTTCAGCTCGGCTTCCATCGCCGACAGCGACACGTTGTTCTCGAGGTCGTCTTCGTCGGTCATCTCGCCTTCGGGCAGCTCGCCCTCGGGCCGTTCCTCGCCGTCTTCGCCACGCGGGGCGGCCGGACGCTCGGATGGCTCGGCGCCTTCTTCCACCGCCTCTTCGCCGCCTTCGGCTTCGAACGGCAGCGCGCCAGCCTTGCCGTCCGGTCCGGCATAGGTGGCTTCGAGGTCGATGATGTCGCGCAGGAGGATCTTGCCCTCGTTGAGCTCGTCACGCCAGAAGATGATGGCCTGGAAGGTCAGCGGGCTCTCGCAGAGACCGGCGATCATCGCCTCGCGGCCGGCCTCGATGCGCTTGGCGATGGCGATCTCGCCCTCGCGGGAGAGCAACTCCACCGAGCCCATCTCGCGCAGATACATGCGCACGGGATCGTCGGTGCGATCGGTCGGCTCGCGGGTGGTCGTGGTCTTGGCGACGGCGGTGCCGGTGGGCTCGCCCACTTCGCCATCTTCCTCGGACGGGCTGTCGTCGACGGCCGGGGCCTCTTCGGCCTCCTCGGAATCGACCACGTTGATGCCCATGTCGGAGAGCATGGCGTAGATGTCTTCGATCTGGTCGGACGAGTTCTGGTCCGACGGCAGCACTTCATTCAGTTCGTCATAGGTGACATAGCCGCGCTTCTTGGCGAGCTTGATCATCCGCTTGACGGCGGCATCGCTGAGGTCGAGAAGCGGACCGTCCGGCCCTTCGCCAGCGGTATCCTGGACTTCGTCGTTTTCGGTGGCCTTGGTTGCCATTGTCATCTCCGCCGTCCGCCGGGCGCCGGGCGCCTTGCGTCTATGCTCGCTCAACTCGCCACGAGACAAAAAGGTCCCGTTACGCAGCTCCGCGCTACCAATAAGGATGAGGCCTTAAGCCCAACTTAACCCTGACGCTCCTGAAAACCCACGGCATCGCTGAGACCATAGCCAAACAGGCGGGCCGTTGCCGACCCGCCGATAATCCCCGGAAAGGCTTATTTAGCGGCGCAAATGGATTCCGCAAGGGTGATTCGTTCGGGAATCTTGTGATTCGGAACGATTCGGGTGCCGCCGGGGTGATTCGGCGAGTTTAGATCTGGCTTTTAGGGCACTCCAGGGGCTGACAGCGGGCACGCCCGAGCGTGCTCCGAGTGGCGCCGCTACGCCTGCGCGACCAACGATCACAGTCTACAGCATTAGGATTTAATCGTGCTGCATGGTAAAAGGGTAGCCAAACAAGGACGTCCCCATGCGAACCACCCAATCACTCAGTATCACCCTGCCGCACGACATGGCCGATATGGTGCGAGCCAAGGTCAGCTCCGGCGAATATGCCACGGAAAGCGAGGTCATTCGGGATGGACTGCGCGTTCTCGCCGCCAGGGACTCCGCCGTTGAAAAATGGCTACGCGAGGAAGTCGCCGCGACATTTGACGCCGTGAAAGCCGATCCCGCGGGAAAGACGGAAAGCGCTACCGAGACGTGGCGCCAGCTTCAGGCGCACATGGATTCCAGGAGCACCAAAGCGGCCTCCGGTACATGATTTACACCGTCGTGTTTGCGGTCGAAGCACGGCAAGATTTTGCTGCGCTTTACGACTATATCCTACCCCGGGGTGGGGAGCGAGTTGCCAGGGATTACGTCGCCAAAATCTATGGCTATTGCCTGGGCTTCGAGACATTCCCTGAACGCGGAACACTGCGGGACGATATCCGGCCCGGCCTTCGGCTCGTCGGATTTCGCCGCAGGGCCACTATCGCCTTCACTGTTTCCGATCGCACCGTCACCATCCTAAGGATGTTCTATGCGGGGCAAGACATCGATCTGGAAAGCGACCAATAACGCTATCAGACCGCTCACTTCCACAGCGTCGATTGTGACGAGCCGCCGCCCGTGGTCGCGTCGCGGATGGCTTTGGCTTCCTCGGCCAGCTCCTGCTCGCGACGGAACAGCTCCTCGCGGCGGCGGTTGAGGTCGCGCGTCAGCTCGTAGATGTAGGCGGTGAAATTTTCATCGGTCTCTGCCGTCACCGTCTTCATGTCGCGCTCGATGTCGGCGGCGAGCGCCCTGAGGCACAGCCGCTCGACCAGCAGGTCGAAGCAGGTCTCGACGAAGCTCTCCGGCGGATGGAACCGCAGGATCGGCAGCCGTTCCCGGAGCTTGTGGCCCCGGCCGATGCTGACGCCATCGTCTCGCTTCATCTCGTCGCCGTGCACCTCGTTGAGCACGAAATAGAAGCGGGCATCGAGCCCCTCGTAGAAATCGCTGACCGACTCCGCGTCGAAGTCGACGGCGATGCGATAGAGCGCCTGCTTGAAATCCTCCAGCGCCGCCACGTGGAAATCCAGCCGGGCGAGCCGCTCCATGTTGGCCTCATAGAGGTCGGGATATTCGACGGCGAGGCCGAGCAGGACACGCTCGATATTGGCGAGATCCGGCTCGCTGGGCGCCCGCATCTCGGCGGCGATGGCCAGCCCCTGCCCCTCGCGGCGCTCGCCGCCCCGGAAGTCGCCGCGGCCTTCGCCCCGAAACTCGCCTCTTCCCTTGCCCCGATAGTCACCGCGCCCGTCACCCCGGCCGCGCTGGTCGTGGCTCCAGAACAGCTCGGACATGTTGACGCGCAGCGCCAGACGGTAACGCCGCGCCACCCGTTCGTCCTTGATCTGGCGAACCAGTTCGTCGATGCGCGCTTCCAGCGCCGCCTTGCGCTCGGGCGTATCGACGCGGGCGTCGGCCGCCTCACGGTCCCACAGCACTTCCGACAAGGGCCGTGCCTTGGCAACTTCGGCAAGAAAGGCGTCGGCGCCGCCGGCCCGCACGATATCGTCCGGGTCCTGGCCGCCCGGCAGGAAGCAGAAGTTGAAGGAATAGCCGCTCTTCAACGCCGGCAGAATGCGGTCGATCGCCCGGTGGGCGGCCGACACGCCGGCCTTGTCGCCGTCAAAGCAGATCACCGGCTCGGCGGCGAACCGCCACAGGCGGGCGATGTGGTCCTCGGTGAAGGCCGTCCCCAGGGCAGCGGTGACGTTGCGGATGCCGGCCTGATAGACCGAGATCGCGTCCATATAGCCCTCGGTGACGATGATCGTCCCCGACTTGTGCGCCGCCTCGCGTGCCCGGTGGACGTTGAACAGCATCGTCCCCTTGTGGAAGAGCGGCGTCTCCGGTGAGTTGAGGTATTTCGGCTGCCCCTCCGGGTCGAGCGTGCGGCCACCGAAGGCGACGACGCGGCCGCGCTCGTCGTGGATGGGGATCATCAGCCGGCCACGGAAGCGATCGTAGGCGGGGCGGCCGTCCTCCGGCTTGATCAACAGGCCGGCGGCAACGCCCGTCTCTTCCTTGACGTCGTTCTGGATCAGGTGGCGCTTCAGCGCGTCCCGCTCATCGGGCGCATAGCCGAAGCGGAACTCGATGGAGGTCTTCTCGAGAATGCCGCGCTTCAGCATGTAGTCGCGCGCCGGCTTGCCCTCGGGCGAGCGCAGCTTCTGCTCGAAGAACTTGGCGGCGATCTCGCAGGCGCCGGCCAGATCGACCCGCACCGCCTCGCGCTCGCGGTCGCGCGGATCGGGTTTCGGCAGCGTCACGCCCGCTTCCTCGGCCAACCGCTCGACGGCCTCGGGGAAGGTCAGCCCTTCCGTTTCGGTCAGGAACTTGAAGTGGTCGCCGGTCGCCCCGCAGCCGAAGCAATGGTAGATGCCGCGCCGATCGTCGCAATGGAAGGACGACGTCTTCTCTTTATGGAACGGGCAGCAGGCCCAGAAATCGCCGCGCGCCGGCTGGCTCTTGCGCTTGTCATAGGTGACGCGCCGCCCCACCACCTGGCTGATCGGCAGCCGGGCCCGGATCTGGTCGAGAAGGGACGGTTCAAAGCGCATGGCCGTCATATAGTCAGAGCGGACTATCGATGGAAAGCTCGACGAGCGGACGTATGTCCCTCGCACGCGTAACATCTATATAGGCCGCTCACCTTATCCGGCCTGAGGTCCTGCGCCTGCGCGCAGGATGACAGGAGATTTGTATAATAAAACAATATGATAGATTGTCTTCCTTCGCGCAGGCGAAGGACCTCAGGCAGAACGGAGCAAACGGCAGATATATCGGCTGCAGTGCCTCCATCCTTCGCCCTCTCGGTCACGGCATCTTGCGAAGACGGCGGCATCCTGAACAGATAACACCAGATTTCAGGTGGACCGATTCCGCCGATCCGTTTGAACCATCGTCCTGGGGAGCTCCGATGTACCCTGCCCTCTTCGAAATTCATCGCGGCCTCGCCATCATCGGCTGCATCACCACCGTGGCCTGGGCGATCGCCGCCCTGTGGCCGGCGCTCCGCCATCAGCCGGCGCAGCGCCGCATCTGGAAGCCGCTCTATAGCGCCGCGGCGGCCACCGTCGGCCTTGCCGGCATCTTCGGCCTGATCCTCGCCTGGATGGGCGGCTGGATCACCTTCTTCTTCCCCTGGATCGGCTTTGTCGGCGTCTGGCTGCACGGCATGGCCGGCGTGCGCGGCCGCCGGGCCATGGCGGCCGGCGCCACCGGCACGCTTGCCGCCTGCCTGTTCATCCAGGTGGCGATCCTGATTGGCCTCTATGGCCTGATGACCGTGAAACCCTTCTGAACTGGAACCATCCCATGACCGCTGCTCTGTTTGATATTCCGCTCGCCACGCTCGACGGCCTGCCCACCACGCTGAAGCCCTGGCTCGGCAAGGTGCTGCTCGTCGTCAACACCGCCTCCAAGTGCGGCCTGACACCGCAATACGAGGTGCTGGTCAGCCTCTACAAGCGTTTCAAGGATCGCGGCTTCGAGGTGCTGGGTTTCCCGGCCAATGATTTCAAGGGACAGGAGCCGGGCACCAACGAGGAGATCGCCACCTTCTGCTCGACCACCTTCGGCGTCGATTTCCCGATGTTCGCCAAGATCGCCGTCACCGGCCCGGACAAGCACCCGCTCTACAAGGCGCTGACCGCTGAGAAGCCCGAGGCGCGCGCCCTGCCCGGCGCCGATTTCCGCGCCCGCCTGCGCGGCCACGGCATCACGCCCAACGAGGCGCCGGAAGTGCTCTGGAACTTCGAAAAGTTCCTGATCGGCCGCGACGGCAAGGTCATCGACCGCTTCTCCCCCGACACCGCCCCCGACGCCGACATCATCGTCGCGGCGATCGAAAAGGCGCTGTAAACGCGGCCTCAAATCGGTCCTCGATCATGTTCGAGGTCTCCGGTTGCTTCGGCATCCGGCAAGGACTAACCACTCAATCCTTGCCGGAGGAACCCATGCGCAGATCCGTCCTACCCGCCATCCTGCTGGCCGCCTTTTACGTGTCCGCCGCGCAAGCCGCCGACGCCATCGGCTTCAAGGAAACCACCCTGCCGGACAATGGCGGCAGCCGGCCGCTGCACATCAGCCTCTGGTATCCGACCGATAACGCGGAGCCAGTCGCGGAGGTCGGCGCCAACCGCGTCTTCCACGGCATTTCCGCCGTCACCAACGCCAAGCCGCTCGGCGAGGCGCGCCCGCTCGTCGTGTTGTCCCACGGTTACGGCGGCAACTGGCGGAACCTCAACTGGCTGGCCGGAGAGCTCGTCCATCAGGGCTATGTGGTTGCCGCGCCCGACCACCCGGGCACCACGACCTTCGACAAATCCCCGACCGAGGCCGCCAGGCTCTGGGAACGCCCCCACGATCTCAGCCGGGTGATCGATGCGCTGACCGGCGATCCAACCTTGGCCGGGACTATCGCGCTGCATCGCATCGCCGCCGTCGGCCATTCTCTCGGTGGTTGGACGGTGGCCGCCCTGGCCGGCGCGCGCTTTAGCCCCGACCGGTTCCTTGAGGACTGCAAGGCACAGCCGAACCCGCGCACCTGCGGCCTTGCCGCCGAGCTCGGCATCACCAAGGCAAACGCCGCCTCCCTCGACACCTACATGGGCGATGCCAGGATTGGCGCCGTCGTCTCGCTCGATCTAGGGCTGGCCCGTGGCTTCACCCCGGAAAGCCTCGCCACCGTCCACGTGCCGGTGCTGATCTTCGGCGCAGGCATCGACATCGGCGATCTGCCGGCCAAGCTGGAATCTGGCTACCTCGCCGAGAATCTGCCGAAGACAACCACAACCTACATCGAAATCCCGGACGCCATGCATTTCAGCTTCATGCAGCTCTGCAAGCCGGGCGCCGTCGAGTTGATCGAGCAGGACACGCCCGGCGACGGCATCGTCTGCAAGGATGGCGGAACGAGGGGCCGGGAAGCTATTCACCGTGAGGTCGCCGAGCGGATCTCGGCTTTCCTGGATAAGGCCATTCCCGCGCAATAAGGCAACAGGCGAGGAAGAGCCGGCGGCAACCGCGCCTCACGCTTGACAGTCCGCGCCAATGCGCCCAGCGTAATTTCCCCTATGGGACGGAGGACCTGGGCATGTCTGGTTTCGGTGTTGCAGAGCGCGTCACCACGCCGGTGATGCGTTTCCTTCTGCCGCTCGCCGCACTCGGCCTCGCCGGCTGCGCCGAACATTCGCTGCTGCCACCCAGTGCCGACATCGGGCCGACGCCGCAGATCGTCCAACCGGTGAAAAGCGCCGTCCCCACCGTCAACGTCGCGCCGGCCGTCGGCTGGCCGGCTGGCGGCATGCCGACGCCGGCCGAGGGCCTCAAGGTCACGGCCTTTGCCACCGGCCTCGACCATCCGCGCAACGTCCTGGTGCTGCCGAACGGCGACGTGCTGGTGGCCGAAACGGCGGCGCCGCCCAAGCCCGACGACAGCCCCGGCCTCAAGGGCTTCGTCATGCGCCGCCTGATGGCCCATGCCGGCGCCGGCGGGCCGAGCGCCAACCGCATCATCCTGCTGCGCGACACCAACGGCGACGGCGTCGCCGATGTCCGCAGCACCTTCCTCACCGGCCTGAACTCGCCCTATGGCATGGCGCTGGTCGGCGGCAATCTCTACGTCGCCAACACCGATGCCATCATGCGCTACCCCTACAAGCGGGGCGCGACCGCCATCACCAGCCCCGGCACCAAGCTGACCGACTTGCCCGGTGGCACCATCAACCATCACTGGACCAAGAACCTGGTCGCCAGCCCGGATGGCCGCTTCCTCTACGCCAGCATCGGCTCCAACAGCAATGTCGGCGAAAACGGCATGGCCGCCGAGGACGGGCGGGCGCAGATCTGGCAGGTGGATATCCGCACCGGTGCCCATCGCCCTTATGCCACCGGCCTCCGAAACCCCAACGGCCTCAGCTTCTCCGGCAACACGCTATGGACCTCGGTCAACGAGCGCGACGAGATCGGCAGCGATCTGGTGCCGGACTACATGACCTCGGTGAAGGACGGCGGCTTCTACGGCTGGCCCTACAGCTATTTCGGCCAGCATGTCGACAGCCGCGTCAATCCGCCACGGCCCGATCTCGTCGCCAAGGCGATCGTGCCCGATTACGCGCTGGGCGCCCACACCGCCTCGCTGGGTCTGTCGATCACCGGCAACAGCGGCCTGCCCGCGCCTTACAAGGCCGGTGCCTTCGTAGGCCAGCATGGCTCGTGGAACCGCAAGCCGTTCGCCGGCTACAAGGTGATCTTCGTGCCGTTCAGCGGCGGCAAGCCGGCCGGCAGCCCACGTGACGTGCTTACCGGCTTCATCGACGCCAAGGGGGAAGCCCAGGGCCGGCCGGTCGGCGTCACACCCGACGGGCGCGGCGGCCTCCTGGTCGCCGACGACGTCGGCAATGTGATCTGGCGCGTTACCGGCGCTAAATGAGCGTTGCGATCCCGAGAGCCAGCCCTCGGGATCGCCGGCCTCAAATCCTCACTTACCGATCTTGCCCAGCTGGGTGAGCAGCGTCAGGTTGTCTTCGAGGTGCCAGTTCTCGGCGATGCGGCCGCCGGCAACGCGATAGACGTCGATGGCGTGGAAATCGATGGCGCGGCCGTCGCCCACCAGATCCTGGAAATGCCCGCTGAAATGGCCGGTGAAATGCAAGCGGACGACGGCGCGATCGTCGGCGACGATCAGATCCTCGATCTCCGCCTTGAGATCCGGAACGGCGGCGCGGAAGGCGGCGGAGGCGGCGATCGGCCCGGCGACGCCCTGCGGCCGCCCCTCCGGCAGCGTGCGGTCCATGAAGTCTGGCGACAGCGCCGCATGGGCGAGCGCCGGATCGCCGGTATTCCAGAAGGCGGCGTAGGTGCGAGCGGCGGTCACCACCTCGGCCGGCCCGCGCACCGTCGATAGGGCGGGCACCGGCAGGTCGGAGGCAGCAGCCGAGGCGACCATGGCCGAAAGGCCGGCAGGGGCGAGGGTGTTGGAAAGCTTGGTCATGACGATCTCCTGTGTTGATGGAGACAGGATCGCCTTTTCCAATAAGCTGCGGTAGACAGCGAACCGAACATGGATCTTTTCGAAATCGGAAAGGATGGCGATGGACCGGCTGCGGGAAATCGAGACCTTCGTGCGCATCGTCGAGAGCGGTAGCCTCTCCGCTGCTGCCCGCGCCCTCGGCCGGTCGGTGCCGACCGTCAGCAAGGAGCTCGCCAGCCTGGAGCGCCGCCTCGGCGCCCGGCTGATCGCCCGTACCTCGCGCGAGCAGGCGCCGACGCCCGAGGGCCTGCGCTTTCATGCCGACGCGCTGAGGATCCTCGCCGACCTCGGCGAAGCGGAAGCGGCGGTGGGTGGCGCGGCGCGCGCCATGGCCGGCCCCATCCGCATCACCGCGCCCGTCGCCTTCGCCCGCCGCTTCGTGGCGCCGGTACTGGCCCGCCTGTCCGCCGCCCACCCCGAACTCAGGCCGCATCTCCACCCGACCGACGCCATCGTCGATCTGGTCGGCGACAACATCGATCTGGCCTTTCGCTACGGCGTGTCCGGCGGACCGGGCCTGGTGGTGCGACGCCTCACCGCCAACAGCCGCATTGTCGCGGCCGCGCCGTCCTACCTAGCCGCCACCGAACCGCCACGCTCGCCGGACGATCTGACGACGCGACGCATGCTGCTGATCGGCTCGGACGCCGGGCGCGACCAGAGCTTCGTCGGCCCCGGCGGCGAGCAACGGACGGTGCATCTCGAAGCGCATCTCTCCTCGACCAGCGGCGAGGTGATCCACGATTGGGCGCTGGCCGGCCTCGGCCTCGAAATCCGCTCCTGGCTCGATGTCGCCGACGATCTCGCCACCGGCCGCCTCGTCCGCGTCCTGCCCGATTGGCACGCGGCGGGCGCCGACCTCCACGCCGTCTTCCCAGCCCGCCGCCACATCCCCGAACGGGTCCGTCGGGTGCTCGACGAGGTAGTCTCCGGCCTGCCACGCGCCAGCGGTCCGACCTAGCCCATCGACGATCGGGTCGCAGCGTCGCCACTCGCCGGCGTGGCGGTTCCACCGCGGCTTGACCGCCCCAGAGCTTCCCTGCAAACTGTTTCCAGCCCTCTTGGAGCCACATGCAAGTCATCCGGTACTTCTACTTAGCCATAACCAGCATAAGTTGTTTCGCCATATTCCCACTACATATCTGTCTTAAAGGAAAAATTCTTCTTTCTGTCCTTGACTCCGCCCCAAGAAACTCACCAAAAGGTTGCGGGATAGATACTTAGAGATATTTCTCAACCATGAACCCCTCCTTCGTCGGAATGTGCCTTGATCGGGCGACGCTGCTCTACCCGTCGATGCGCAGCGATGCGCTGCGGCGGCGGGTGCATTTTCTCCTGCGCTGCCTCTGGTGGCGGCGGTCAGCGTCGGAGTGGTTCCGCCATATCGAGGCCACGGCGCCGCTACGCGACTATGTCGCCAGCCATCCCTTCATCGCCGCCAAACCCTTTTCTCGATACATGCGCCTCGGCTGGCGGCTGCGCGACCGCCTGAACTGCCTGCGCGACCACTACGAGCTCATGCTGTCCTGCCCCGCCGGGCAGCGGCTGCTCGATCTTTGCGCCAGCGAGGCGACGATCGCTTCCCTTCGCGGCCGTTCCGGCGCCGACTATCATCTGGTTCTCACCTCCTGCGCCCTGCATATGCGCGAGGGAGAGATGCTGATCGAACTGCGCCGGGATCAGCGACGCGTCTGCTGCCTGGCCGGCAGCTTCTGTCGCCGGGATGGCCAGCTCGTCTTCCTGGTCGGCACCCTGCAGGGCGCCAAGGGCGAAGGAGCCAAGGATTTCACCCGCGAGGTGACCAAGGATCTGCATCAGCTTCGTCCGCGCGATCTCGCCATGGCGGCGGCGCAGACCATCGGCTCCATCTTCGCCGTCTCGGCCATCCTCGCCCCATCGCAAAAGCGGCACGTCCAGGCCGGCCAAGATCCGAAGGGCCTGGTCAAAGCCGATTTCGAGGACCTCTGGACCGATCTCGGCGGCGAGCGGCGACACGACGGCGAGTTCGTCCTGCCGCTGGAAACGCAGTTCAAGGCGGTCGAAGATATCCCCTCGAAGAAACGGGCGGAAACGCTTCGCCGCTACGCGCTGAAGCACCAGATGGCCGACGACATCCGCGCCGCTCTCGGCCAACCGGCCTCGGCGAAGATCGCCTAGAGCATCATCCGACCGGAGTGAAACGAGGATCGAGAAGATGATGCTTGATAAACAAGAGCCTAGAGCGCCGATCTGATTCAATCAGATCGAACAGCGCTCTAGGCAGCCTGCCCGGCCCGCGAAAACCGGTTTCCACGGTTCCCGGCGATGCGCTAGGACAGGTGGACGCCGCGCCGGCGCCGTTCCGAGTCGCCGTTCATGTGGATTCCCGCCGATCTTACCCCCGCAACGCTGACGCTCCTTATCTTGACCGCCTTCGTCGCCGGCCTTGCCCGTGGCTTTTCCGGCTTCGGCGCAGCACTGATCTTCATGCCGGTGGCAAGCGCACTGATCGGCCCGCGCCTCGCCGCGCCGGTGATCCTGATCATCGACGCCATCACCACCGTCGGCCTGGTGCCGGACGCCTTCCGCCGGGCCGATCGTCGCGAGGTGGCAGTCATGTCGCTCGGCGCGCTGGTCGGCGTGCCCACCGGCGTCTACCTCCTCACCCACCTCGATCCGCTGACCATCCGCTGGGCGATCATCGCCATCTGCGCCGTTCTTCTGGTCCTGCTGCTCACCGGCTGGCGCTATCACGGCCGGCCCAAGGCGCCACTCACCGTCGGCGTTGGCGCGCTGTCCGGCCTGTTCTCCGGCGCCAGCCAGGTCGGTGGACCGCCGGTGATCGCCTATTGGCTGGGCGGCGCCATTCCGGCCAACATCGTCCGCGCCAACATCGTGCTCTATTTCGAGGTGTCGACGACGCTGACGCTGCTCAATTACCTCTGGGGCGGTTTGTTCGTTTCGGCCCTGGTGCCGCTCTGCCTGATGACGGCGCCCGCCTATGGCCTCGGCCTCTGGGGCGGCTCGCGCCTGTTCGGCATCGCCTCCGAGATGACGTTCCGCCACATCTGCCTCATCCTGATCGCCCTCGCCGTCGTCGTCGGCCTGCCGCTCTTCGACGGGATCCTGCGCTGACCGCCGAAGAGGCGCCGCATTTGGAATTTACCCCTTCGTCCATCGCGGAGGGCTCGACATGCGCGGCAAGAGAATCCTGGGGGGCGTCGTCGTCCTCGTCGGCGCCGTCTATCTGTTCAACGCCTCCTGGCTGGCGGCGCCCGCCGGCAACGACTCGCCCCGCATCATCGCCCATCGCGGCGTCCACCAGACCTTTTCGCATGAAGACGTCGATGCCGAGACCTGCACGGCGAACCGCATCGCCCCGCCCACCCACGACTTCATCGAGAACACCATCCCGTCGATGCGCGCCGCCTTCGCCGCCGGCGCCGACGTGGTCGAACTCGACATCCACCTGACGCCCGACAAGGTGTTTGCCGTGCTGCACGACTGGACGCTTGACTGCCGCACCAACGGCCACGGCGTCACCGAACAAACGCCCTGGCCGGTGCTGAAGACGCTCGATGTCGGTTATGGTTACACCGCCGACGGCGGCAGGACATATCCCTTGCGCGGCAAGGGCGTCGGCCTGATGCCGCGCCTCGACGAAGTCTACGCCGCCTTCCCCAACGGCTCCTTCCTGGTCAACTTCAAGAGCCGCCGCGTCGAGGAAGGCGAAGCGCTGGCCGTCCTGCTCAACGCCAACCCCAAGGCAAAGGACGCCACCTTCGGCGTCTACGGCGGCGAGGAACCGACGCGGACGGCCGAGGCAGCAGTGCCTGGCCTCAAGGGGTTCGACAAGGCCTCCCTCAAGGCCTGCCTTCTTCCCTATGAGGCCTATGGCTGGACCGGCATCCTGCCCGCCGCCTGCCGCAACACGCTCGTTGCCCTGCCGATCGATTACGCGCCCTATGTCTGGGGCTGGCCCAACCGCTTCATGCAGCGCATGCGCGACGCCGACACCGACGTGATCCTGGTCGGCCCCTATGGCGGCAGCGATTTCACCGCCGGCATCGACACGCCGGAGCTGGCCGCCAAAATCCCCGAGGGTTTCGACGGCTATGTCTGGACCAACAAGATCGAAACCATGGGCCCATTCCTGAAAGGCAACTGAGCTCCCCCGCAACCGATTCCCTGGTGGCGAACCTACCCTGGAAGACCGTCCAGCTTCGGGATGTTTTCCAAATGCTCGTCCCATTCCGCTCGGCTTGAAATGCAGATATGCGCATTGGGTCGGATGTCGATCGCGCCATCGAGACTCCCGGCAGGGACCGCCAAAATACCCACCGACTGAACACCCGGAAGAGCCGATCCGCATTTCACGCAAAAGCTCTTTTCGTGACGCGTCTCCGGAACCCGGTAGGTCCGGACGCTGTCCTGACCGGAAACCCAGTTTAGCTTCGCCGTTGCCGAGAACAGGTTGGCCGCATGCGCAGACCCCGTGTCCTTTCGGCAGCGCTTGCAGTGACAAAGAAAGAAGGCTTCGAACTCACCTGAGATTTGAAACTGGACGGTGCCACACAAGCAGGAGCCGGCGGTGGTTGAGGTCATGATGACGTACTCCTGTTCGTGTGGCGCGGAATCGCAGTGGTCGCCACAGTTTGCCAGGTTAATCGCCCTGAAACGAGGTACCCGTCCCATTGGGGTCTCGGGTCAGGCTTCGGCGCAACCCGCCGGTCTCCTCGTTCGCCTCGCGACAAGGTCGGTTACCGCCACCGGCAAATGAGACTGCCCGTCATTGAGGCGCCGTCGTCATTGACGCCGCCGGCCCGCTCGCCTATGTAGCCTCAGATCTGCCGGGCGGTCCGCCGCGCCGGCCTTTTGGTGCGCCGCCGCGCCATCCGTGATGCCTTTTTCAGCCCAAAGGAGCGTCCGCCATGACCACCGCCGCCTGGCAGGAACCCACGCCCACCGCCGTCCTGGTGCTCGCCGACGGTACCGTCATCGAGGGCTTCGGCATCGGCGCGCGAGGCGAGGCAGTGGCCGAGGTCTGCTTCAACACGGCTATGACCGGCTACGAGGAGATCCTCACCGACCCCTCCTACGCCGGCCAGATCGTCACCTTCACCTTCCCGCACATCGGTAATGTCGGCGTCAACGACGAGGACATCGAGACCGTCAACATGGCGGCCGAAAGCGGCGTGCGCGGCGTGGTGCTGAAGGACGAGGTCACTGACCCCTCCAACTACCGCTCGCTGAAGGGCTTCGACGCCTGGCTGACCTCGCGCGGCATCATCGGCATCACCGGTGTCGACACGCGGGCGCTCACCGCGCTGATCCGCGACAAGGGCATGCCCAACGCCGTCATCGCCCACTCGCCCGACGGCAAGTTCGATCTTGAGGCGCTGAAGGCCAAGGCCAAGGCGTGGACCGGTCTCGAGGGGCTCGACCTCGCCATCGAGGTCACCAATCCGCAGAGCTACGACTGGACGGAAGCGAGCTGGGCCTGGAACAAGGGCTACGGCCACCAGCAGGACAAGAAGTACAAGGTCGTCGCCCTCGACTTCGGCATCAAGCGCAACATCCTCCGCCTCTTGGTCGACGAGGGCTGCGAGGTGGTAGTGCTGCCGGCCACCGCCACGGCGGAAGAGGTGTTCGCCCACCAGCCCGACGGCGTGTTCCTGTCGAACGGCCCCGGCGACCCGGCCGCCACCGGCGACTATGCGGTGCCAACCATCAAGGCGGTTATCGATGCCGGCGTGCCCACCTTCGGCATCTGCCTCGGCCACCAGATGATGGGCCTCGCCCTCGGCGGCAAGACCATGAAGATGCACCAGGGCCACCACGGCGCCAACCATCCGGTCAAGGACTACACCACCGGCAAGGTGGAAATCACCTCGATGAACCACGGCTTTGCCGTCGATCCTGACAGTCTGCCGGATAACGTCGAGCAGACCCACGTGTCGCTGTTCGACGGCTCGAACTGCGGCCTGCGCGTCAAGGACAAGCCAGCCTTCTCGGTGCAATACCACCCCGAAGCCTCCCCCGGCCCGCAGGACAGCCACTATCTCTTCAAGCGCTTCGTCAACCTGATCCGCGAGAAGAAGGGTGAAGCCCCGGTGCCCGAGCGGGCGTGATCCATTTCCTCAATGACGGTAAACCGGCCCGAAGCCTCGCGCTTTCGGGCCGGTTTTCATTTGTGCGCCGCCCGGCCGATGGAATCGCCGCGAGTGCCGGCACCGTCAACGCTGACGCCAGCAGGAGAGTGTATTGGCGACACCGGCCCAACTAGACCAAACCGCTGAGCGTCATGAAATTGATTTGAGAAAGCGCCGGTAATCGCGGATCAGGTTCCAGAGTCCGTATATGGACACCACTCCATACAGAGCGAACAGGATATAATTCCCGTAAATAGCGAAAAGCGCGGCGACACAAAAAAACAAAACGATCGAAAATGCCTCTGACAGTAAATATTTCTTCTGTACATTCAAAGGAACGCCAGACGAGAATAAGTAATATTGAATATGAAATGGATAGATATTTGGGCCCTGGAATTCCAGCGGGATAAATTGCCTTATGACGAGCCGCGTATCGGCATAGAGATATGAGAAAAGGATCGCTGACAAGACCACGACAATCCACAAGGTCAGGAGCATTTTCGGCACTCAGAATGCCCGGCCCTCGCAGGAGGCCAGCCTCCACTTAAGCGCCCTGCGTGTGGATAACAAGTCATACCCTCGCCTTGCGACACACGGGAAGCCGGATATCATATCCTGTTTTCGTTATGTAATTCATGACGATGCGCCCGCCGATCCACGACGACAACCGCGAGCGCCATTCTCATCAGCACCGCCGACAGCAGGAACGGCGCGCCGGCAAAGCGGATGGGCGCGGCGTCGGAGATGAAATAGCCGAACAGCCCGTTCATCGGGATGGGTGCCAGCTCCATGTGATGCCCTTGACGACGGCAATCGCCTCGACTCATCAGCGCTGACCGCGACGGCCGGATTCACCGGCAGGCCGGTCACTGGAGCTGTCCAAGCAAAATGGGTCGCGGTTTTGCGTCCGGAATTGTGCCTTAAATTGCCTGGAGTATCCCGATGAACCCGTTTTCAATCGGACGACCCAAGGCTGCCAACGATGCGCATTATTGTTACCGTTCTCTGCCTGTTGATGGTCGTTCAGGCTGGCGCCGCTCAGGCCCAGCCATGGCAAAGCGTCGATCCCGCGTCGGCGGGGTGGTCCATCGAGAAGCTGAAAGCCGCCGAGGACTATGCCGCTAGCCTGAAGCCGACGGCCGTCATGGTGGTTCAGGACGGCAAGGTGGTCGCCAGCTGGGGCGATGTGTCCCGCAAGGTGAACCTTGCTTCCGTCCGCAAGAGCCTGCTCGGCGCCCTCTACGGCATCGCGATATCCGAGGGACGGATCAAGCTCGACAGTACCGTTGCCGATCTCGGCATCGACGATAAGCCGCCGTCTCTCACGCCCGCGGAGAAGCAGGCGACGGTGCGCGATCTGCTGATGGCGAGATCGGGCATCTACCATGTCGCCGCCCACGAAACCGCCGACATGCGCAAGAAGCGACCGGAGCGCGGGAGCCATGCCCGTGGCACTTTCTGGTTCTACAATAACTGGGACTTCAACGCCCTCGGCACCATCTACCGACAACAAACCGGCGAGGACATTTTCCGCAGTTTCGCCGAGCGCATCGCCACGCCGATCGGCATGGAGGATTTTTCGGCAGGGGATGGCGAGTATGTGACCGAACGGTCCTCCATTCACCCTGCCTATCCGTTTCGGCTGAGCGCCAGAGACGCAGCCCGCTTCGGGCAGCTCTATCTGGATGATGGTCGGTGGAGTGGGCGACAGATTGTCCCCGCCTCATGGGTGAGCCAATCCACCACCGCCTATTCCCGCACCGACCACGCGAGCCAGGGATACGGCTATCTTTGGTGGACGTTGAATCCGGACGTATTCGGTCTGGGAGCGGCCTTTGCCTCCGGCTTCGGCGGGCAGACAATCGCCATCGTGCCGTCAAAGCATCTGGTCGTCGCTGAAACCGTCGATCAGGCGCAGAACCCCAAGGGCATCCGCACCAGCCATTTCATCGAGCTGTTGCAACAGCTTGTCGCCGCGTCTCCCGACGGTCCAAACGGCTAGGAACACCAATTCCGCAACCGATCTCCGGCGTGATGCTCGGCCGCGGCGCCCTCTCCGGTTGGCCAAGAACGATGTCACCCCGCCGTAGCTGGCTTGGCATCCCCCGCGACCGGTCGCTTTCGCCCGGCTTCGGCGCTGAACTCGGGCACCAGACGGCCGTCCGCATGCCCTTCGTCTCCGCGTATCTGGACAAAATCGTTCCGGGGCCAAGAACTGGAATCCGGCGCAGCAGGTATCAGCCGCTTCAGAATGGCGGCGGCGATGGGGGCATAGTGATTATCGAAATGATGCCCCCCAGGACGTTGCACCAACTCGGCAGCGGACAGACCGATTTTGCCGCAGAGGCTTTCCTTGTCGTCACGGCCGTAGACACACTGGACGATCGAGGCGGGCGCCTTTCTGAGGTCTGAGAGGGTTGTCGACACCGATTTGGTGGACGCCAGAGGGATGAAGTCGGCGACCTGAATTTCAAACTGACGGGCGCCCGAATAGCCCAAGAGCGACAGCAGCGAAACGCTCGGCTTCGACGTAACCGGCAAGGCATCATAGATCGCCGGTAGCGCGTCGGCGCCGAAAGAATAGCCGATGAGCGCTACCTTGGAGACATGCCACTTCGTCCTGTAGGCGGTGATCAGGGCATTGACGTCAACGGCGGCCTCGCCAGGCTGGACCTCATTCCAGAAATAGCGCAACGAATCCACGCCGATGACCGGCACGCCCGCGGCCTTCAGGGCGCCTCCGATCTGGGCATCGATGTCGCGCCAGCCACCATCGCCGGAAAAGATGATCGCCATGGTGTCGTACTTGGCTTCGGTGGCGAGGATCGTCAGCGGTAGCTTGGCAAAGGCATCGTCACCCGTCTTGACGCTATCGGTGGCGCGGGCAATGGCCAGACGCAATGCCGTTGCCGCCGCCTGCTGTGTGTCATGTCGGCCGATATCGAAGCCGGCAGCGCGCAGTGCATCGACGTGAGCAAGGCCGTCAGAGTCAGCGGCCGTGGTGGCATAGACATCGATCGGATCGGCCAGTACCCCTGGTTGCAAGCCGTAAATCATGCCCTTGCCATCGGCGGCTTTCTCAAACGGGGCGGCCGAACAAAGCGCCTTGCCGATGGGCAGCACGCGCAATGGATCGACGGCGATCGTGCGCAGAATGGTGGCGTCCGGAGTCTGCGCGGCGAGCGCCAGCGCGAACGTGCCGCCAAGGCCGGCGCCGGCAATGACCGGCGAATAATACTGCGACGAAGCGAGAGTTCGCTGAAGGTCGTGGCTCACCTGTTCGATGTCGGAGACGAAATAGACGCAGTCTTTCGCCGCCCCGGCGCCTTTCTCGAGTGTCTTCGGCGTATCGATGCCGACAACGATGTTGCCTTCGGCGGCGAGCCGTCTCGCGGCAATGCCGTCCCATAGAGAGTATCCGCCGGCGCCTGACAAATAGAAGGCGATGCCGCTTGCCGCGCCGCGTGGTGCAACCACCTCGCCGACCGCAAGCATTTTCGGATCGCCGGAGTCGAGGCGGGCAAACAGCACGAAATAGGCGGCGATTGGGATGGCGATGACAAGGGTGACGATGCAACCGGCCAAAAGACTCAGGACGCGCTTCATTCGGCGACCACTCCTCGCAAGCCGCCACCGATCACGAAGATCACATCGGCCAAGGCGAGCAGCGGGTTGAGACCATCCCGCATGTTGCTGCGCCTCGAGCCTTTGATATCGAACACAGAGAGATCGACGATCGCTTCTTCACCCAGTTTGAAAACCGACAGACCCAAGTCCACATAGCGGGAGAGCTTGCGCGCCGCCACTTGGTAGAACACCGCCCCACCGCCGTGCGCGCGGACAAATCCGACGATTCTCCAGATCCATTCGGCGCGGGCGGCGGGGTCGCCCATCGGATCGAGCAGACTGATCCACGAGCGGCCGCGCTTGGCGCGCATCAACCGGCCCGGCGCGATCAAGGAGAGCGTGACCACGGCAAAGGCGAGCACGGCGAATATCACCAAGCGATTGCAGGTGAAAGAGAAAGCAGTGGGCACCATTTCGGTGGCTTCGGTCGTCCGCATAGAACCCTTCTTGCGCGACCGCCGATGACTGGTCGGTACGCGATGTGTGGGGATGCCATTTTAGACGGTGAAGTCGTTTCGCCCTTCGGCAACGCCTTCTGCGACTCCGTCTGGGAGAGGCATTAGTGCCGAATACAAGCCCGACTTCGGGCAGAGCTTCGACGAACAATCTCAGACCGCCGCACCACCCAGTAGTGCCGGCTTGGTCGCAGAACTTATACACGTCCTATCATAGGGGACAGTATCTTTCGAAGGGGTTACCACCACATCAATTCGTCGATGTAAGTATCATTCACATAATAGCTTTCGGCTTATCACAAGCTATATCAGAGTAGCGCGCGCATATAACTACATATGATTTTCAATTAAACCATTCATTGTATTCGAAAATTAAGCGTGAGTACGATTTCTGCAGCCACAAGTTTCCGCTACACTAGAGTGATGTTGCAGACCGCCGCCCCTCGCCGCAACTCATCGGGACGACACCCTCCGATCGATCCGGATCACGACGAGTGCCGCCGCCATCAAGACAGCCGACAGCAGGAACGGGGCGCCGGCAAAACGGATGGGCGCTGCGTCCGATGTGAAATAGCCAAACAGCTCGGTCATCGGGATCGGCGCCAGCGCCATGGTGACGCCCTTGACCGCGGCGATCGCACCTTGCAATTCACCCTGCCGATCGGCGGCGACGCGCCGGCTCATCAGCGCGGAGAGCGACGGCCCGACGAGGCCGATGAAGGCGAAGCCGGCGATAAACGGCGTGATCATCAGGCCGGATGTGGCAAACGCAAAGCCCAGGAAGCCGATACCGGCAACGAGAAGTCCGACCATCGCCGCGCCGTGTTCGCCAAAGCGCTTCACCGAGGGACCGACGACGAGGCCGGTCACCGCCGTCATGACGACGCCGACCAGCGTCAGGCTGAGGCCGATCTCCCGCTCGCCCCAGCCGAAACGCTCCTTCAGCGAGAAGGTCCAGACCGCCAGCAGCGAGTCGTGGGCGACCTGCATCAGCACCAGCACGACGATCGGCAGGCCGATGCCGGCGGCACCGGTGATGAAACGCAGCGCGCCAAATGGGTTGGCCTTGGCGACAACCAGCGGACGCCGGCGCTCGACCGGCAGGCTCTCTTTCAGGAACGCCCAGCCTACAAACGCATTGACGACGGCCAACAAAGCGGCGGCCAGGAAAGGCGCCCGTGGCGACAGTTCGCCGACGAGGCCGCCGAGAGCCGGCCCCAGCACGAAGCCGGCGCCGAAGGCCATGCCGACCTGACCGAACCGGCGGGCGCGATCATCGGGTGCCGAGGTATCGGCGATATAGGCGCCGATGACAGGCCCGGTGCTGCCGGAAATGCCCGATAGAAGACGGCCGAGATAGAGCCAGGCAAGCGACGGCGCCAGGGCGCAGATCAGATTGTCGAGCGCAAAGCTGGCGACGGCGAGGATCAAAAGCGGCCGCCGACCGAACCGGTCGGACAGGCCGCCGATCAGCGGCGAGAACAGGAACAGCATCGCCGCGTAGACGAAGGTCAGCCGTCCACCCTCCACCGCCGCAGCGCCCATGCCCTGGCCAGTCAGCGCGGCGATCAGCGCCGGCAGCACCGGCAGCACCATGCCGAGGCCGGCCGCGTCGAGGAAGGCGGTGCTGAGCACGAAACCGTTGGCCCGCCGGTTTTCAAGGAGAAGGTCAGTCACCGTCGCCCTCCTCCCGTTCGATCAGCTTGTGGCTGGCGCCGGCATCGAGATCGAGGCCGTAGATGGCCTTGAGCTGGGCGATCACCTCCAGCGTCTCTGGCGAGAACGGCGTCTTGCCCTCGAAGGCATGCAGCACGATGCCCTCGACGAGATCGCCCAGCGTGATGTCGGCATGCTCGGCCAGTGCCTTCAGCACCTTCAGAATACGCTTCTCGATGCGAATGCCCGTCTGCACCCGCTCCACCACCGGTCCGGTCATAGCTTGCTCCGTTTGGTACATATGTACCTATGTACGTCATCGAGCAAGCAGACGTCAACAAGGAAGGAGATGGCACTGTATCAGCGCTTCGCGCTCTTCGGCTTGAGGATGCTCAAGACACGTGAGCAGCCTGATACATCCCTCCTCGCCTTCTCGTCCTGAGGTCCTCGCATGCGTGAGGATGACAGAACTATATAACTGTTTTCATTTGTATAAATCTGTCATCCCCGCGAAAGCGGGGACCTCATGCAGAATTGGGCTGGCGGCCGATATAGCGCTCCGAGATAGCTCATCGCTCACGCGTAGGGCGTGCCGGCCAGCGCGGCGGCCACGCCGGCGCTTCCCCGGTCGATCAGCGCCAGGAATAGCGCTGCTGCCGCCTCGCTGTTCCCCGTCTTGCGGAAATGCCGATGCGCCTCCAGGAAGGCCACGGTCCAGGTGGCGAGGATGAGGCCGGCGGCCATTCGCACTTCGGGATCATCGGGCGCCGTACCGACGCTTTCCGCCAAGGCCAGGGCCACGACCTCTGTGAGCTCGTCGCGAATCGCCCTTGCCCGCGCCTTCAGCGTGGTGCTGGCTTCGACAGTGGCGATGAAGCCCTCGCTGCGGCTTGAAAACTCCAAGTAAGGCGTCTTGTCGGCAATCAGCCGATGGACAACCCGACGCAGGGTCTCGACGGGAGATACCCCCGCCTCCCGCTGGCGCAACGCCGCGCGCACTGTCTCCCGCCCCTCCTCGTCGCGGTCGAAGAACATGTCTTCCTTGCGCGGGAAATGGTTGAACACCGTCATCCGCCCGACATCGGCGGCGGCGGCGATTTCGTCCACCGTCACGTTATCAAAGCCGCGCTCCTGGAACAGGCGGTCGGCAACCTCGGAAATGGCCCGTCGCGTGGCCAGGCGCTTGCGGGATCGGCGGTCGGGTGGGGTCTGCATGCCACTATTGGTAGTCCGATTCCTGTACTGAGTACATGCGAATTGACAGCGCTCGGTTATCAATATATATACTCAGTACAAATTTGGTTTCAGTACACATCAACGGTGTACTTCATCCTCCGAAGAGCCCCCTCATGACATCCAAAATCGCCCTGATCACCGGCGTCAGCCGTCCGCTCGGCCTCGGTTTCGCCGTGGCCCGCCGGCTCGCCGAGCAGGATCACCACGTCATCCTGACCGCGAGAGACCTGAGCCAGGCCGAAGCACTGGCCACCGAACTGCGTCGCGCCGGCCTCAGCGCCAGCGCCTTGCGGCTCGATCTTTCCGAACCCGTCAGCATCCACGACGCGGCCGACCGCCTCGCGGGCAGCTTCGACCATCTCGACGTGCTGGTGAACAACGCCAGCGCCATGCCGGACTTCCGCACCCGCTCGGCGCTCGACGTCGATCTCGAAGCGCTCCACGCCATCTTCGCCGTCAGCGTGTTCGGCTGCTGGGGCCTGACCCAGGCACTGTTGCCGCTGCTGCGGCGGGCGCCCACCGCCCGCATCGTCAACCTCACCAGCGAGGCGGCCGAGCAGATCGGCCGGCGCGGCCCCGTCTTCTCGCCGGCCTACGCGCTCGCCAAACATAGCCTCAACGCCCTGACCGCCACCCTCGCAGCGGCACTGACCGACACGCCGATCCTGGTCAACGCCGTCGACCCCGGTCCCGTCGCCAGCCATCCCGAACGCGGTGACGATGCCGACGACCGCTCGCCGGCTGAAGCTGCGCGCGGCGTCGTCTGGGCGGCCACCCTTCCCGCCGATGGGCCGACCGGCGGCGTCTTCCGCGACGGCAAACCGGTGAGCGCAGCTTTCGCATGAACAAGCCCCTGGTCGTCATCTTCACAGCCATCGGCCTCGACGCGGTCGGCATCAGCCTGATCTTCCCGATCCTGCCGAAGCTGATCGAGGACGTGACGCAGTCGGTCAACGTGGCGCCCACCATCGGCATCCTTGCCGCGCTCTATGCCGCGATGCAGTTCGTCTTCGCGCCTGTTCTCGGCGCTCTCAGCGATCGCCTCGGCCGCCGGCCGGTGCTGCTGATCTCGCTCGCCGGCGCCGCTGTCAACTATGCGATGATGGCGGTCGCGCCGTCGCTCTGGCTGCTTCTGCTCGGCCGGGCCATCGCCGGATTGACCAGCGCCAATATCTCGGTCGCCACCGCCTACATCACCGACATCACGCCCGAAGATAGGCGCGCCAAGCGCTTCGGCCTGTTCAACGCCATGTTCGGCGCCGGCTTCATCCTCGGCCCGGTCCTCGGCGGGATCCTCGGTGATTATTGGGTCAGGCTTCCTTTCATCGCCGCCGCCCTGCTCAACGCCGGCAATCTGCTGCTCGCCCTGTTCGTCCTGCCGGAGTCGCGCCAGCCGAGCCGCGAGAGGATCGATTTCACCGCCCTCAATCCGTTGCCGCCCTTGCAATGGGCGCTGTCGACAAAGGCGCTCACCCCGGTCGTCCTGCTGTTCTTCGTGCTGAGCGGCACCGGCGAGGTCTATGGCACCTGCTGGGCGCTCTGGGGCAACGACGTGTTCGGCTGGAATGGTCTCTGGATCGGCCTGTCGTTGGGGACCTTCGGCGTCTGCCAGTCGCTAGCCCAGGCCTTCCTGCCGGGGCCGGCCGTCAAGCTCCTGGGAGAGCGCGGCGCCGTTCTCGCCGGCCTCGTCGGCGCCTGCGCCGCCCTGGTGGCGATGGCCTTTACGACGCGGGGCTGGGTGGTGTTTGTCATCATGCCCATCGTCGCCCTCGCCGGCGTAGGCACGCCGGCCTTGCAGTCGCTGGCCACCCGCCTGGTCGCCGATGACAGGCAGGGCCAATTCCAGGGCGTGCTGGCCTCGGCCATGAGCCTCGCCTCGGTCGTCGGACCGCTCATCTTCTCGACGCTCTATTTCCTGGTCCGCCCCGCGTGGCCGGGCGCGATCTGGCTGTCGGCCGTCGCCGTCAACCTGATCGCCGTGCCGCTGGTGCTCGGCCTGCGGTTTACGGCGGAGAGAAGCATCGCAAAGCCGAAGCCGCTTTCCTAAGGCGCATCCGATGTGGCAGCTATCTTTTTGTTTCCTATATATAAATCTGTCATCCTTTGCGCAGGTAAAGGACCTCGGCCCGGATGGGGCGATCGGCCGATATCGAGCTGGAGAGTCTGATAGATCTCACTCGCTCTTTTCTTCCTGAGGTCCTTCGCCTTCGCGAAGGATGACAATCTATGTATATGTTTTAAAACAAGAACCTCACAATTTCGCCGTCGAGAAAGTGTCGCAGGAATTGACGTCGCCGCTATCGAAGCCGACCTTGAACCAGTGCTTTCGCTCGGCCGAGGTGCCATGGTTGAAGCTCTCGGGCACCACGTAACCTTGCATCCGCTTCTGGATGGCGTCGTCACCGATCTGGGTGGCGGCGTTCAGCGCTTCGTCGAGGTCGCCGCGTTCGAGAAGGCCCTTCTTCTCGGCGTAATGGCCCCAGACGCCGGCGTAGCAATCAGCCTGCAATTCCACCCGCACCGACAGCGCATTGGCATCGGCCTTGTCGAGCTGCTGGCGCCGTTCGTTGAAGGCCGGCAACAGGCCCAAGAGGTCCTGCACGTGGTGGCCGACTTCATGGGCGATCACATAGGCCTGGGCGAAGTCGCCGGGCGCGCCGAATTTCTGCTTCAGCTCATCATAGAAGCCGAGGTCGATGTAGATCTTGCCGTCATTGGGGCAGTAGAACGGCCCGGTCGCCGCGCTGGCAAAGCCGCAGGTCGATTGGGTCTGGCCGGTGAACAGCCTGAGCGGCGTTGCCGTATAGCGCTTGCCTTCCGCCTTGAAGATCTCCGTCCAGGTATCCTCGGTGTCGCCCAGCACGGTGGCGACGAAATCGCGCATCTCGTCATGCTGGCCGGCGCGCGGTCGATCGATCGCCTGGGAGCCACCGCCCATGGTGGAGCCGCCGCCCATGCTGCCGTCGAGCAGCACCAGCGGGTTGATGCCGAGGAACCACAGCACGAGGCCGACGACGATCAGCCCGCCGATGGAGAGGCCGCCACCGCGCCGGCCACCGCCGAAGCCGCCACTTGGAAATTGGATGCCGCCGCCGGAGAAACCGCCGCCGCTGTCGCGGACATCCTCGATGTTGTCGCTCTGGCGACGTCCCTTCCACAGCATGCTTGGCCCTCCGCATATCCTGAGATTATAACAGCAAACCGCGCCGTGAGTTCCCCCGCCGGCTGACACCGAACTGTCGTCTTGCCGGCGCATGTAGATGCACCCTTCTCGTGAGTCTGTCTGGCGAACCACTGTTCGCCAAATAGGCTCATCCCTTTGGCTGTCACGCAATTCCGGACGCAAAACCGGTTCCCACTTTTGCTGGAATTGCTTCAGGTGAGTCCGAACCATGCCCGAGATCGACGCCCCCTCCCCGCTGCTTGCCACCATGATTGCCGCCGCTCGCCTGGGCGGCGATATCGCCCGCCGGCATTTCGCCGCCTGCGGCCAGACCAAGGTGGATGAGAAAGGGGCGCGCGACTACGTGACGGCGGCCGACGTGGCGGTGGAGGCGGCGATTGCCACCGCGCTCGGCACTGCCTTTCCCGGCTGGTCGATCGAGGGCGAGGAGAAGGCCGGCAACCGCGACCGCGGCCCCGACGTGCCGCGCTTCCTGATCGACCCGATCGACGGCACCACCAATTTTGCCTGGGGCATTCCCTTCTTCGGCGTGGTGATCTCGCTCTTGAGCGGCGACCGCATCGACGCCGGCGTCGTCTACGACCCGATGCGTGACGAGCTGTTCTACGCCGAACGCGGCAAGGGCGCCTTTCTCGACGGCGCGCCGCTCACCATCCGCATCGATCGCGACATCGACCATGCGGTGATCGGCGCCAGCCTGCCGATCCCCGGCCAGGTGAAATCCATGCCGGTCGCCCGCTATCGCGAAGTGCTGATGGAAATCATGGACCATGCCGCCACCATGCGGCGGATGGGCTCGGCGGCGCTGTCGATCGCCTATGTCGCCGCCAACCGGCACGATGCCTTCTTCGAGGACGGGCTTGCGCCCTACGATTACGCCGCCTCGGTGCTGATCGTCGAGGAAGCCGGCGGCGTGGTGAGCGGCTTCGATGGCCACGCCATCCCCAAAACCGGCGCCGTGCTAGCAGCTTCGCCGACCGTCCATCCGTGGCTGGTCGAGCGGTTCACGAGGTGACGGAGACCTATATCAACCTCGAACCCTTTTCGGCCTGAGGTCCTTCGCCTTCGCCACTGCTGTCCGGTTTAAATGTCTGGACAGGGTGCATGACATTGATTCTACTTGTTTTCAGACGTTTGGCCGCGTTCTGGACACGAGCAGGGGATCAACGCCATGCAGCATCACAATAGCGTCTTTCATCAAATTCAGCGCCATATTCCGTGGGCGACCTTCGATCGTCTTGTGGAAGACTACAAAGCCGACCACCGCGTCCGTCGTTTGCCGTCCAAGAGCCAGTTTCTGGCGCTTCTATTCGGTCAATTGGCCGGCGCTGTGAGCTTGCGCGAGATCGAGGCGGCGATGAGCAGCCACCAAGGCCGACTCTACCATGTCGGTGCCAAGCTGCCCGCCCGATCGACACTGTCCGACGCCAATGCCAGGCGGCCTTGGCAGCTGTTTGCCGACCTGTTCGCCCATATGGCGCAGGCGGCCAGCAAGCGGACGCGCCGACAGATGAGCGAGGCGGTGCGGATCATCGACGCCACCCACATCCGCCTGTCCTCGCTCAACGCGGCCTGGCTCAGCGAACGCAAGGGCCTATGGGCCGCCAAGATGCACCTGGTCTACGATCCCAACGCCGACGCCCCCATGGAAATCGCGCTGACCGACCAGACGGTACACGACGTCACCCCGGCCAAGGCGTTCAAGCCAATCCCCGGCATGACCTATGTCTTTGATCTCGCTTATTATGACTTCGCCTGGTGGGCCAGGCTCCACGCCGAGGGATGCCGCATCGTCACTCGCTTCAAGTCTCACACCCCGCTTAGGGTGAGCCTGGTCAACCCGGTGCCTGAGACCGGTTCCGTGCTCACCGATCGCATCGGCTTCCTGCCCGAGCGCCTCGCCTGGTCACGGCAGAACCCCATGAGCGATCCGGTGCGGGAAGTCACCGTCCGCATCTCCACCGGCAAGATCCTGCGCATCCTCACCAACGATCTCGACGCCCCGGCCCAAGAGATCGCCGACCTCTACAAGCAGCGCTGGCAGATCGAACTGTTCTTCAAATGGGCCAAGCAGAACCTCAGGATCAAGCACTTCCTCGGCACCTCCGAGAACGCTATCCGCATCCAGATCTTCGTCGCCCTCATCGCCTACATCCTGATCAGGATGGCTCAGGCAACCCAGACCGAAGTCTCCAGATTGCTCACTTTTACTCGCCTCGTCCGTGTCAACATCATGCACAGGAGGTCCATTTGCCACCTCAAAACACCGCCAAAACCGCCTGTCATCGACCCAAGCCAGATGGTTCTCCCAGGGCTCGCAATTTAAACCGGACAGCAGTGGCCT
>NZ_AUHB01000010.1:119914-229470 GCF_000422965.1 Pleomorphomonas oryzae DSM 16300 | reverse complement strand
ACAACCTCGATGTCCTTGCGACCGGACTCGACGATCGCGCGCAGAACGTTACGACCGATACGACCAAAGCCGTTGATGGCGACCTTGACTGCCATTGTTCTCTCTCCTGATGCAGAGGCGAGCCTCTTCCGGCCCGATCCTCGTTTGGTCTGGGGACGGTCCGGCGAGTTCCGGATCGCTCCCCCAACTTTCCTCGCTCGACGGGAAAGGCGGAGGCCGCCGATCCCGCCGCGCAATGTGGTTAGGCCAGCTTGACCGAGACGAGCTCGACGATGTGGCTCGCGGAAATGCCGAACTTCTCGTAGAGCAGCTCGATCGGCGCCGAGGCGCCGAAGCCGGTCATGCCGACGAAGATGCCGTCCGAACCGATGATCTCGTCCCAGCCCATGCGCAGGGCGGCTTCGACGCCGACCTTCACCTTGGCGCCACCGATCACTTCGGCGCGGTAGGCGTCGGACTGGGCGCGGAAGTTCTCGAAGCTCGGTACCGAGACGACGCGCGTCGGGTGGCCGGCTGCGTCGAGCAGCTTCTTGGCCTCAATGGCGATGGCGACCTCGGAACCGGTGGCGAAGATCGACACTTCGGCGCGGCCCTCGGCGGCGGCGACTTCATAGGCGCCCTTGGCGACCTTGTTGTCGGCGCTGACCTCGAAGCGGACCGCCGGCAGGTTCTGGCGCGACAGCGCCAGGGTCGTCGGGCCCTTCTTATGGTTGAGCGCGAACTCCCAGGCCTCGGCCGTTTCATAGGCATCGGCCGGGCGGATCACCGTCATGTTGGGGATGGCGCGCAGCGAGGCCAGGTGCTCGATCGGCTGATGCGTCGGGCCGTCTTCGCCAAGACCGATGGAGTCATGGGTCATGACGTAGGTGACGCGCTGATGCATCAGGGCCGACAGGCGCATAGCCGGGCGAGCGTAGTCGGAGAACACCAGGAAGGTGCCGCCGTAGGGAATGAAACCGCCATGCAGCGCGATGCCGTTCATGGCGGCGCCCATGCCGAACTCACGGATGCCGTAGTGGATGTAGGTGCCCTTATAGTCGGGCGCCTGTACCGCAACCTGGCCCTTGGTCTTGGTCAGGTTGGAACCGGTAAGGTCGGCCGAACCGCCGGCCATCTCGGGGATGGTGCCGTTGACGACTTCGAGGGCCATCTCGGAGGCCTTGCGCGAGGCGACCTTCGGCAGCTCGGTGACGAGCTTCTGCTTGTAGGCGGCCAGGGCCTCAGTGAAGGCGGCCGGCAGATCGCCCTTGAGGCGGCGGTCGAACTCGGCGCGCTTCTTGGCGTCCATGGCGTTGTAGCGGGCGAGCCAGGCCTCACGGTCCTTGGCGGAGCGCTTGCCGGCAGCGCGCCAGTTGGCGAGGATGTCGGCCGGGATCTCGAAGGGCGCATAGGGCCAGCCGAGCTTCTCGCGGGCAGCGGCGATTTCCGCGGCGCCGAGCGGGGCGCCGTGGGCAGCGTGGGTGCCGGCCTTGGTGGGGGCGCCGAAGCCGATGGTCGTCTTGGCGGCGATCAGCACCGGCTTGTCGGACTTCTTGGCGCGCTCGAGGGCGGCAAGGATGGCCACGGGGTCATGACCGTCGATGGCGTCGGTGTTCCAGCCGGCGGCGCGGAAGCGGGCCGGAATGTCGCCGGTCTCGGAGATCGAGACGGGCCCGTCGATGGAGATGCCGTTGTTGTCCCAGAACAGCACGAGCTTGTTGAGCTTGAGGTGGCCGGCCAGCGAGATCGCCTCGTGGCTGATGCCTTCCATCAGGCAGCCGTCGCCGGCCAGCACATAGGTGTAGTGGTCGACGATGTCGTCGCCGAATTCGGCATTCAGCATGCGCTCGGCAAGCGCGAAACCAACCGACATGGCAAGGCCCTGGCCGAGCGGACCGGTGGTCGTCTCGATGCCCTGAGCAAAGCCGTATTCCGGGTGGCCGGCGCACTTGGAGCCCCACTGACGGAACGATTTAATGTCGTCCATGCTGATGTCTTCGACGCCGATCAGGTGGAGGACCGAGTAGAGCAGCATGGAACCATGGCCGGCCGACAGGATGAAGCGGTCGCGGTCGGGCCAAGTGGGGTTGGCGGCGTCGAACTTGATGACGTCACCGAAAAGAACTGTGGCGATATCAGCCGTGCCCATGGGCATGCCGGGATGGCCGGACTTGGCTTTTTCGACAGCATCCATCGCAAGAGCGCGGATGGCGTTGGCCATATTCTTGTACCGGGCAGAGTCAGTCATTGTTATATCCTGACAGGATGTGGCCGGAAAACTCCTTGGGCGAGCCAAACGACGGACAAATACGTATCTTCCGGCAGATACGCCACGCCATTACGTCTTTCGGCTAAAGCGGCCGATCAATAGCAGGGCGGTATCATCTGTCAATGACAACAGGCCCCTGCCAAAGCGCTCGCAGGCCAAAAAAGGGGAAAGCTGGTATTTTCCCAGATCGCACCCCTAACGGACCGTTGTCAGGTCTCATGGTTTATGGCAACCAGACCAGAGAGACCGTCTTGAAATTTGACTCCAGCGGCCGTCTGACAAGGCTTTCTTCCGCTTCCGGTGCTCACGGACCTCAATGTCCGCTCCGCTTCGGTTCTCGAAAGCCGTGCCAGCCGATTCCCCGGAGCGAAATCAAAACGATCTCTGACAAGCGATGAATTCTCCGGACGATTTTCTGTCGAACCGGGTGAGCATCCGGAGGCGGTCATGGCCGGAGTGGCGTCTTTGGACGCGGCCTTTGAAAGGCTCGACCAGGCGCTGGGGCGTCTGGAACTTGCGGTGGAGCGGCGGCTAGCCGGCGAACGCACCATTTCCGGCCTCGAGGACGAGTTGTTCCGCCTCGGGGAGGATCGGTCGCGTCTGGCCGGCGACCTCGACGATGCCCTCGCCAAGGCCGGCCGTCTTGAGGATGCCAATCGCGAAGTGTCGCGCCGCCTCGTCGCCGCCATGGAGTCAATCCGCTCCGTTCTCGATACTCATGGAGGCTGACCCCTTGAGCCAGGTGACGGTGACGATTGCCGGCAAGACCTACCGCATGGCCTGCGACGATGGCCAGGAAGAGCATCTCTACGGCCTTGCCAGCCGTCTCGACGCCATTCTCAACGAGATCCGCGGCGTGTTCGGCGAGATCGGCGACCAGCGACTGACCGTGATGAGCGCCATCACCGTGCTCGACCAGCTGTCGGAAACCGAGCGGCGGCTGAAGGGCCTCGAAGCGGAGGTGCGCTCGCTGCGCGAGAGCCGCGACGCGCTTCTGGAGCGTCAGGGCGAGGTGGAGCGGCGCCTTGCCGAGAAGGTGGTGGACGTGGCCGCCCGCATCGAGGCCGCCGCCGAGAAGATGGTCTGATCCGGCCATCCTCCTTTGAGGCTTATTCGGCCAACTGCCCGGCGCACATGAGCTTTCGTCTACTGGCAGCAGGGGTGAAAACAGGGCACGCTGACCCTGAGTTTACCGCTCGATCGTTCCGGAGGGTCCATGCAGGCCGCGCAAGGCTGATGCGGCGAAAGCACCGTTGCCTCGCTAAGGATAATTCCATATATGGGGCGCGACAGGATTTTTCGGAGGATTACATGGCCAGCCACGAGTCGACAGCCGAAGGTCAGGGCGGTGGCGCCTTGAAGGTGTTGGCGGTGATGGTGGTAATCCTTCTGGTCGGCATTGGTGCGGTGGCGCTGTTCGGCTACCCCGCGCTTATCGTGCTTGCCCTGGCCGGGACGGCGGCGATGCTTTGCACGCTGGTCGTCATGACGGCTGGTCGGTAACGGATACTGCGATCCGCGCAGCGACTGGGGCGGTGGGTTCTTCCTGCCGCCCCTTCTTTTTACCAGGGCTTTCGACTGGGCTTTTTTTGCCCAGGATTTATCTGGAGATTTTTTGTCGAATTGAGGCCCTTTGCCGGATCGCCGGTCTCGCCTATATAGGAGACGTGGCGTAGCTGCGCTTCTCGTTAGGAATCAATATCCCCGGGGCCTTACTGATCCCAAGGGAGCTGTCCCCGTCCGGACCCGTGGGTTCGGGCACACGGCGCCCACCTACACTGTAGGTTTCCCGGGATCACACTTCCGACGGTCGTTCGCGGGCGCCACACCCTCTTTCCGCCGGCCATACGTTTCCGCGATTCCCGGAGGTTGGTCATTCCCGTCGACATTCTCCCCGATCCGCCCCGTGCTCTCATCGCCGCCGAGAAGGCGCGCGTGCGCAAACTGGCGCTGACCCGTCGCGATGCGGTCGACGAAGCGGCGCGCGCCGAGGGATCGGCGGCCATCTCGGCGACGGTGCTGGCGCTCGATCTCCAGCCCTCCTGCGCGGTCTCGGCTTTCCTGCCGATCCAGAGCGAGGTCGATCTCGGCGAGGCGATCGCCGGACTCGACGCACGCGGTCATCCGATCGGTCTGCCGATCATGGTGGAGCGCGGCCTCATATTCCGCCGCTTTCGACCGGGCGATGCGCTGGTGCCGCTCGGCTTCGGCACGCGCGGCCCCGGGCCGGAGGCCGCCGAGGTGGTGCCGGATGTGCTGCTGATGCCGCTCAGCGCCTTCGATCGGCTTGGCGGCCGCGTCGGCTATGGCCGCGGCTATTATGACCGCACCGTTGCCGGTTTACGCGCGGCTGGCCGTTTTCCCCGCTTGATCGGCATCGCCTTCTCGGTGCAGGAAGTGGCAACGGTGCCCATGGAACCCCATGACGCGCCACTCGACATGATCGTCACCGAGCGGGACGTCTTCCGCTTCGTTCGCTGACTTCGACAGGACGTGGGGGGAGATCGCCGGATAATGCGATTGCTGTTCGTGGGAGACGTGGTCGGCCGCTCGGGTCGCAATGCCATTTCCGACATTCTGCCGGGCCTCATCGCCGACTATGCCCTCGACCTGGTGGTCGTGAATGGCGAGAACGCTGCCGGCGGCTTCGGCATCACCGAGGAGATCTGCCAGGACTTTCTCGACGCCGGTGCCGACGTGGTGACCACTGGCAATCACGCCTGGGACCAGCGCGAGGCGCTGGTGTTCATCGAGCGGCAGCCGCAGCTCCTGAGGCCGGCCAACTACCCGGCCGGAACACCGGGACGGGGCGGCACCGTCGCCATCGCCCGGAACGGCGCCCGCGTGCTGGTGGTCAACGTCATGGGCCGCGTCTACATGGACGCCCTCGACGATCCCTTCGCCGCTGCCGATCGCGAGCTCAATGCCTGCCCGCTCGGCAGCATGGTCGACGCCGTGGTGGTGGATATGCATGCCGAGGCGACGAGCGAGAAGCAGGCCATGGGCCATTATCTCGACGGCCGGGCGTCGCTGGTCGTCGGCACCCACACGCACGTGCCGACTGCCGACTACCAGATCCTCGACGGCGGCACCGCCTATCTGTCGGACGCCGGCATGACCGGCGACTACGATAGCGTGCTCGGCATGGAAAAGGACGAGCCGGTCAATCGCTTCCTGCGCAAGATCCCGACGGCGCGTTTCCAGCCGGCGCTGGGCGAGCCGACCCTGTGCGGCGTTGCCGTCGACATCAGCGATTCCAGCGGGCTTGCCGAGGCGATCGGGCCGGTCAGGATCGGCGGCCGCCTTGCCGAGGCATTGCCGACTTTTTGGTAACTACCCCGGCTGGATTTAAGGCCAACAAACGCCTATAAGGCGCCCCATTCGTGGATTTGTGCCGTGATCGATGGTTGCGGAGGCGTGTGCATGCGCCCCGCACCCTTTCGCGGTTCCCTCAGGAGGCACTATGGCCGGTCATTCACAGTTCAAGAACATCATGCACCGCAAGGGCGCGCAGGACGCCAAGCGGTCGAAGATCTTCGCCAAGCTCGCCCGCGAAGTCACGGTGGCGGCCAAGATCGGCGGCATGGATCCGGCGATGAACGCCCGTCTGCGTCTCGCCATCCTCAACGCCCGCGCCGAGAACATGCCCAAGGACAATATCGACCGGGCGATCAAGAAGGCGGCCGGCGCCGATACGGAGAACTTCGACGAGGTGCGCTACGAGGGGTATGGCCCCGGTGGCACCGCCGTCATCGTCGAGGCCTTGACCGACAACCGCAACCGCACCGCCTCGGTGGTTCGTTCGGTGTTCACCAAGGCCGGTGGCGCGCTCGGCGAAACCGGTTCGGTCGGCTTCATGTTCGATCGCCTCGGCGAGATCAGCTATCCGCTGACGGCCGGTTCCAATGACGCTGTGCTGGAAGCCGCCATCGAGGCCGGCGCCGACGACGTCGAGTCCGATGAAGAAGGCCACTTCATCTACTGCGCCTTCGAATCGATGGGCGAAGTGACCAAGGCTCTCGAAGCCTCGCTGGGCGCCGCCGCGTCGATCAAGTCGGTCTGGAAGCCGAAGACCACGTCGCCGCTCGACGAAGAAAAGGCGATGAGCCTGATGAAGATGGTCGATCTTCTCGAAGACGACGACGACGTGCAGAACGTCTACACTAACATGGAAGTCTCCGACGAAGTGGCGGCCAAGCTCGCCGGCTGAGGCTGACCTCGTTTCGTCATTCGCGCCCGCCGTCGCTCTCGGGAGACGGCGGGCGTTTCATTTGGAATGGGACGCAGGGCGCCCATAACCATTTGATGTATTGTTATTTCTACCTCTTCACGGAAATGTTCATCGGCGGGCTCTAGGCAGGCGACGCGGCGGCTACTAGAAATGCGTGCATATACCCCTACTTTCTGGACACTGCCGTTATCCAGCATCCCGTAAGGAACTTCTTGATGCCCACCCTTTTCGATCCCGTCCGCCTCGGCGCCCTCGAGCTCAGCAATCGCGTCATCATGGCGCCGCTGACGCGGGCGCGTGCTACGCCCGACCGCGTTCCTACCGAGGTGATGCGCGAGTATTACGAGCAGCGCGCCACCGCCGGCCTCATCCTCACCGAGGCGACCATCGTCACGCCGAAGGGCGCCGGCTATGCCAGCACGCCGGGCATTTATTCCGACGCCCAGGTCGAAGCCTGGAAGCCGATTACCGAGGCCGTGCATCGCAAGGGCGGCAAGATCGTCATGCAGCTCTGGCATGTCGGCCGCATCTCCGATCCGTCGCTGCTCGACGGCGATCTGCCGGTGGCGCCGAGCGCCCTGCAGCCGGCCGGCCACGTCAGCCTGCTCCGGCCGATGCGTCCCTATCCGACGCCGCGCGCCCTCGACATCGAAGAAATCCCCGGTATCGTCGAGGCTTTCCGCAAGGGCGCCGAGAATGCGCAGAAGGCGGGATTCGACGGCGTGGAACTGCACGGCGCCAACGGCTATCTGCTCGACCAGTTCCTGCAGGACAAGACCAACCAGCGCACCGACGCCTATGGCGGCCCGGTCGAGAATCGCGCTCGGCTGATGCTGGAAGCGGTGGATGCGGCGATCAGCGTCTGGGGTGCCAGCCGCGTCGGCCTGCATCTCGCCCCGCGCGGCGACAGCCATGACATGGGCGACAGCGATCCGAAGGCCACCTTCGGCTACGTCGCCCGCGAGGCGGGCAAGCGCGGCCTCGCCTTCATCTTCACCCGCGAGCATTTGGGCGACGACCGCCTGACGCCTTACCTCAAGGAACAGTTCGGCGGCGCCTTCATCGCCAACGAGGGCTTCACCCTCGATCTGGCCGCGGCGGAAGTCGCCGCCGGCCGGGCCGACGCCGTTGCCTGGGGCAAGGAGTTCATTGCCAACCCGGACCTCGTCGAGCGCTTCCGTACCGGCGCGGCGCGCAACCCGCTGGTGCCCGAGACGATCTACGCCGAAGGCGCCCTCGGCTATAGCGATTACCCGGCGCTGGAAACCGTCACCGCATAATCGCCTGACTTGGCCACAATGAAACGCCCCGCGGCGAGACCGTCGCGGGGCGCTTTGTTATTTCCGATGGCGCCGCTCAGCTTTCCCCTTCCTGGCGGTATTCCAGGATGTCGCCGGGTTGGCAGGCGAGCACTTCGCAGATCTTGGCCAGGGTCTCGAAGCGGACGCCGCGCACCTTGCCCGACTTCAGGAGCGACAGGTTGGCCTCGGTGATGCCGATGGCGGCTGCGAGCTCCTTGGAGCGCATCTTGCGCCGCGCCAGAATGACGTCGAGGTTGACGATGATCGGCATAGCCTAGACGAAACTCCGATTTTCCTCGGCAAGGCCGAGGGCTTCCTGCATCACCAGCGAGAAGACGAGGAACAGGAAGCCGAACATCAGACCGGCCAGCGCCTGCGAGTCGACGCCGATGGACAGGATGTGGTGGCCGGGCGGGTTGGCAGAGGTCATCAGCAGTATCACCAGTGTCTTGCAGACGACGGTGGCGGCGCAACTGGAGAACGCCAACCAGCCGACGCGACCGAGCCGACGCGGCACCGCCGGATCGAACACCTTGTTGGCGGCGAACAGCCGGAAGAGCCGCCCCAGTTCAACGAGCATGGCAACCAGCAGAGCGATCGGCACCATGGCGACGCCGCCGGCGGCTGCCAACACCATCGAGGAGGGCGTCACCAGGATGCCGTCGACCGATTTGGCGAGCCAGTCGGACAGCGCGCCGTCGAACAGCCAGAGGCAGGCCGTGGCAACGACGATGAGCATCGCCGAGGCAAAGCTGGCCCATGAGGCGAAGCCGGAAAGCCGGATCAATCGATGGTGGCGCGACGTGTCGACTGGAGCCTGCGCCATGTCTGAGAGTGAAAGCGAGTTCATAGTGTCCACACCTTTCTGTGCTGACAAAATTATCGTAATTCAATAATTTTACGCCGTCAAACAGAAATTAATCATCGCCCTACGTGGTCTGTCCGTTCATATGCGCCGCGCAGTTCGCCGTTCCGCCGGCGGCGTCGATAATGCCGCGTCCGTCGCTGGCATCCGCGAGGTCGAGATGGACCGACTGGCCGTCGCGCGGCGGGCGCTTCAAGGCATTGCCGCCGCCCCCAACAACCAGTTGGCCTTCACCCGCCAGGGCAACAATCCGGCTGCGCGCGAGACCGAGTTCAGCGGCCAGCAGGCGGTCGAGGCGCAGGCCGACCGGATAGGGGACGGCGAGGGTGATCTCGATGTCCGTTGCGTGAGCTGAGCCGCCGGTCACCACCTTCTCGACACCCACCTCCTCGGACTGGGCGATCACCGGCGTCTTGCGGCGCAGGGCGGCGAGGTCGAAGGCGAGGCGGCGGATAAAAGCCGGATCGCCCGATCTCAGCGCGGCGAGATCATCGGGCGGCAGCTCGGCCGCCAGGCGGCGCTCGTAGATCGGCCGGTTCCAGGTGCGATCGCAGTCGTCGCATTTGTAGATCAGCCAGGCGTCGAGGCGTTTGCCATTGGCGTTGAGGCGGAGCTTGCCGCTTTGGTGGAAGGGCCGGTCGCCGCCGCAGGTCGGGCAGGCGAAGACGGGACGGGGACAGTCGCGCGGCACGATGGTCCAGCGGACGGACAGGCGGTCGGACATGCCAAGGTCTTCCTGAAAGGAAGTCCAGCGGCATGGCGGACGAGGCCCGACGGGGCGGGCACGGCTTGGCGGATGCGCGAGTTGTCCAGAATGGTGTGCGGCGGAACGCCGACGGCGGCAAAGCCAGGCCGGTCTCGATCCGCCACCCGATGGACATCAAAAGCCATTCGGAAACCTGGGTTTCCGATAATGCGGGTGCTGCAGGATGAGACCGGCATTACAACGGCAAGGCGACGCCTCTTTTGTTCCTTCAAACGGAGCGGCTGAATAGCATGGCCGGCAGCCGATGCAACCAGGAAAAGCGGGCGTCGTTACCTTCGGTTGTCGTCTGTTGCGGCGCTGCCATGACGATCACGCCGGCCTGACCCGCCGGGTGGACGCCCACATCAGGCCCAGGAGGCCGGCGACGACGCCGGTGAGGGCCGCGAGCTGATAGGCTTCGGCCGTCGCTCCGAGAAAGGCCATGGACAAGAGCAGCGTGACGGCCGGTGCGGGGACGGTCACCGAGCTTGCGACGGACACATCGATGTGGCGCACGGCGTGGAACCAGAGGATCAGCTCGACATAATAGGCAAGCCCCATGGCGACCGTGAAGGCCTCGGTCATCGTATCAGTCGCGGCGGCCACCACCGCTGCCGGGCCATCAACGACGAGGGCCAGCGGCGTCAGCAGCACCACGACGATGACGAGGCGCGACGTCGTCACCTCATTGGGCGTCGCCGCCGTCCTGAGCAGGGTTTCCCGCAGGATCACGTGCGCCACGGCCCAGAGAAGGGGGACGGCGAGCGCCACGGCGAACCAGGGCGACAGGCCGGTCATCTGCCAGCGTCCGCCCGTCGCAAGGTGGAACAGGGCGCCGACGATCAGCAGCGTGAACAGGAGTTCCGTCCGGCTCTTGCGGCGGCCGAACAGCGCCGCTTCGAGGCTGGCCGCTAGGAGCGGATAGATTTGCAAGGCGATGGCGGCATTGACGGCGCCGACCTTCTCGAAGCCCAGCACATAGGCCCACGCGGCGAGCGCGAACAACGCACCGGTGAACAAGGCGGTGCCCAGAATCTTGCGTCGTTCGCCTTGCGGCAGGCCCGACCGGAAGACGCCACCCTTGCCGGCCCGCGCCTCGGCGAGGGTGAGCGGTAACGAGAAGACCAACTGCCAGACCGAATAGAGCAGGGCGAAGGTGAGCGCGCTCGCTCCGGCCGGCCGTCCGCCGACGATCACCGGCATGGCGCCGAGCAGCATGAGGCAGCAAAGGGCGAGCGCCACGCCGACGCGCGGCGTGCCGGTGAAAGTCGTCATGACGGCATCCGAGAAAGAATTGCTATGAATGCATTGGTAGGATTGCCTTGGCGTCGATGCAATTTCTATATTGCCGCCATGGCAATCTGGCGCCCCACACTCGATCCCGACAGTTCCAACCGTGCAGCAGCGATTGCCGACGCCATCGCCGCCGATATTGCCTCGGGGCGACTGGCGGTCGGCGACCGGCTGCCGCCGCAGCGCATTCTCGCCTGGGCGCTCGGGCTATCGCCCAACACGGTGATGCGAGCCTATGACGAGGCGCGTCGCCGGGGACTGGTGGCCGGCGAGGTCGGGCGCGGCACCTATGTCCGGGCGCCGGCACCCGCCCTGCCGCGCGGCGGCCTGACGCCCCTCAGCCGATCCGAGGGCGGTCCGGTGGACTTCTCGCGCAATCTGCCCTTCACCGGCACAGCGGCTGAGGAGCTTGCCGCGACGCTGACGGAGCTCGGCAGGGAGCCGGGTCTGGCCGATTTTCTGGATCGTGGCGAAGAGCGTATCAGGGCGCCGCAGCTCGCTGCTGCGGCCGCCTTTCTGGGACGCATCGGTCTCGATGTTCCGCCATCGAACATCACCCTCGCCAACGGTGGCCAGCAGGGTGTCTTTGCGGCGCTGATGGCGCTTTCGCGCCCCGGCGACGCGCTGGTGGTGGAAGCGCTCACCTACCAGCCGGTGATGGCCATGGCGCTCCATCTCGGGCTTCGTCTCGTGCCGGCCGCCATGGACGGCGAGGGCGTGCTTCCGGACGCTTTCGAGGCCGCCGTTCGGCGCAGCGGCGCCCATCTCGCCTACCTCATGCCGACGCTGCACACGCCGACCACCGCCACGCTCGGACTGGACCGCCGGCGGGAGATCGCCGCCATTGCCGAGCGGCGGGAGGTGACGATCATCGAGGACGACGTCTTCGGCTTTCTGCCAAGGGAGCGGCCCGTGCCGATCGCCGCGCTGGCCCCCTCTCGCACGGTCTTCGTGACGTCGGTCTCGAAGTCGATGGCGCCCGGTCTTCGGGTCGGCTATGTCGCGGCGCCCGGCTCTCTCCTCTCCGCCATCGAGGCGGCCGTTGCCATCTCATCCTGGATGCCGCCGCCGCTGATGGCCGACATCGCCCGCCGCTGGATCGTCAGCGGCACCGGCGCCCGGCTCAACACGGCGCAGCAGACGCATGCCAACCGGCGGCAGCTCATGGCCCGCCGGCTTCTCGGCAACCGTCCCTATTCGGCCGATCCCCACGGACTGCATCTGTGGCTGCCACTGCCGAGGGAATGGCAGGTCAGTTCCTTCGTGGCGGCGGCAAACGAGGCCGGGGTGCGGATCAATGCCGGTGATCTCTTCGCAGTCGGCACCGACAAGCCCCAGGCCGTCCGGCTCTGCCTCAGCTATGAGGTGGAGGATCGCCGCGTCGAGGGCGGCCTTGCCATCATCGCCGGCCTCCTGGCCGGCGGCGGCCGCATCGTCACGTGATGGATGAAAAGCTGCGGCCGTATCAACCGGACGAGGTGGTATCGCGCTCAAAGGTTGATATTGAGAATATTTCTTAGCGCAGTATACAAAGTTTGCGATCTGTTCCAACGTAACTGCAACCTGCTTTGCCGCACATCAGAGCCAGTGTTGCTCTGGAAAACAGCTCGACTTGGGGGCGCATCATGGGATCCGATCATAGGCCACATGCGGAAGCGCAGTCCGACGCTCTTGCCCAGGTCACGCCTGTGCAAACCGGGACGAAGGCAGAGGCGCGCGATGACGAGGCGGAAGTCGTTGCGCTCAGAGCGCAAATTTCACGCTATCGGGCAGCGTTCGACAACATCTCGCAGGGCGTTTGCCTGTTTGACGGTTCCAGCAAACTGGTCCTTTGCAACGATCGCTACGCCGAACTCTACCGCCTGACACCCGATCAAATGCGCCCGGGCATGTCCCTTCGAGACATCATTGAGGCACGGTACGCCGTTGGAACCTCGCCGGTGTCGCCGGACGAGTATCTGCGCTTGGCGGCGGAAGTCACTGCCTCGGGGATCCCAGTATCCAGGCTCACCGAGCTTCCGGATGGTCGCCTCATTCATATTTCGAACCAAAGCATGCCAGGTGGCGGTTGGGTCTCGACTCATGAGGATGTGACTGAGATCACGACGGCGCGCGCCTTGGCGTCCGAGCGTATCTCATTGCAGGTCCTGATCGATCTGGTTCCCGACTACTTGTGGGTCAAAGACGTCGAAGGCCGTTTCGTCGTCGTGAACCGGGCTCTCGCAACCGATACGCGCTATGCGCGCACGAGTGACATGATCGGCACGAGCGACGCGCAGCTTCACGCCCCCGAGATTGCCCAAGAGTTTCGAGCCATCGAGGTCGAGATCATGCGGAGCGGCATTCCGATGGTTGATCGGGAAGAGCTTGTGACCGATGCGGCTGGCGCCAGGAAATGGATATCCTCAACGAAGGTTCCGCTTCGCAATGACCGGAACGAGGTGATCGGCTTGGTCGGTATCGCCCGCGATATCACCGCCCGGAAACTTGCCTCGGTTTTGCAGGCAGAGCAGATCAAGATCCTTGAAGAGATCGTTGCGGATGCTCCGTTGGAGGACGTGCTCGATCAGGTGGTTCTCCTGGCGGAATCCCAGAGCGTTGGATTGTTCTGCTCCGTACTTTTGCTCGACGCCGATGGCGTCACTTTGCGGCGTGGGGCGGCCCCCAGTGTTTCCGAGCCATTCCTGGGCGACGCACAGGGAATACGCGTTGGTCCCGGCAACGCATCTTGCGGCGCAGCCGTTCATCGACGCGAGACGGTCATCGTGTCCGATATCCTGAGCGATCCCCTATGGGACGAATATCGGCAGGTCGCCAGCGCACATGGCTTCCGATCCTGCTGGTCCAAACCGATCATCTCGCGGAAAGGCCACGTCCTCGGCACGTTCGACATGTATTCGAGATCTGTGCGGGAGCCGGTCAAAGTCGAATACCAGGTGATCGAGCTTGCCGCGCGTCTTGCAGAGATCGCGATCGAGAGAGCCCGGACAACCGCTGCCTGACGACATTCGAAACGCGCACGATCCATCACTGTCCGCGATCGGTGGACGGTTCCTGGCGTCCCATCTGTACAAACCGGGAACAGCCCGATAGCGTGCCGTCATGACCACTGTGACGCGAATCATCGGTATCGACCCGGGCCTCAGGCACACCGGCTGGGGGGTCGTCGACAGCCTCGGCAACTCGGTGCGCTTCGTCGCTTCGGGGTCGGTCAATTCCGATGGCGCCCTGGATCTCGCCTCGCGCCTCGTGCAGATCCATGACGGGCTCGATGCTGTGCTGCATCAGTATCAGCCGGACGAGGCGGCGGTCGAGATCACCTTCGTCAACAAGGACGCCGGGGCGACGCTGAAGCTCGGCCAGGCGCGCGGCGTGGCGCTGCTGGTGCCGGCCAAGCGCGGCCTGCCGGTGGCCGAATATGCGCCCAACGCGGTGAAGAAAGCGATCGTCGGCGCCGGACATGCCGAGAAGGGGCAGATCCGCGTCATGGTCAAGGTCTTGATGCCGAAGGCGACTTTCGAGAGCGATGACGCGGCCGATGCGCTGGCCATTGCGCTGACGCATGCCCATCATCGCGGCTCGGTGGTCGGCCGACTGGCGAAATTGGCAGCCGGCTGACCGGCGGGGGAGGGGCAGCATGATCGGCAAGCTCAAGGGCGTAGTTGACAGCTTCGGCGACGATTGGATGATCCTCGACGTGCATGGCGTCGGCTATCAGGTCTATTGCTCGTCGCGCACCTTGCAGCGGCTGCCGAAGGCCGGCGAGGCGGCGACGCTTGCCATCGAGACCATGGTCCGCGAGGACATGATCCGTCTCTATGGCTTTTCCAACGACATCGAGCGCGAGTGGTTTCGTCTGTTGCTGACGGTGCAGGGCGTCGGCGCCAAGGTGGCGCTGGGGGTGCTGTCGGTGCTCGATCCGGGCCAGCTTGCCACCGCCATTGCCATGCGCGATCTCACCGCCATCGCTCGGGCGCCGGGCGTCGGCAAGCGCGTCGCCGAACGTATCGCCACCGAACTCAAGGACAAGGCGCCGGCCTTCGCCGATGCCGACCCATCGGTGATCCGCATCGCCGTCGATGTGGCCGAGGCGCGCGTTTCCGGCCCGGTGGCCGAAGCCGTGTCCGCGCTGGTCAATCTCGGCTATGCCCAGTTGCAGGCCGCCGCAGCGGTACAAGCCGCGGCGAAGGCAGCCGGCAGCGAGGCCACCACCACCCAACTGATCCGCCAGGGCCTCAAGGAACTGGCACGCTGACGCGGGTCGACGACCATCCTTTGAACAGCCAACATCGGGAGGATGCCATGGCCAATGACATCATCACAGCAGGCAAGGTCGCGGTGATCACCGGCGCGGCGCGCGGCATCGGCCGGGCGGCGGCGTTGCGCTTGGCTCAGCGGGGCATGAAACTGGTGCTGGCCGACGTGGTCGGCGGCGAACTGGCGACCGTCGCATCGGCGGCCAAGGCGGCCGGCAGCCCAGACACCATTGCCGTGCCCACCGATGTCGGCGATCGCGCGGCGGTCGAGGCGCTGGCTGCGGCGGCCTTCGAACGCTTCGGCGGCGTCAACGTGCTGATGAACAACGCGGCGATCGGCGAGGGCGGTGGTGTCCTGGAGAATCCCGACAACTGGCGCCGGCTGATCGACGTCAATTTCTGGGGCGTCGTCAACGGCGTCCAGGCCTTCGTGCCGCGCATGATCGAGGCCGGCAACCCCGGCTATGTGATCAACACCGGCTCCAAGCAGGGCATTACCACGCCGCCCGGCAACGCCGCCTACAATACCGCCAAGGCGGCGGTGAAGGTGGTGACCGAGCAGCTCGCCCATGAACTGCGCGGCCGGAACAGCAAGCTTTCCGCCCATCTCCTGATCCCCGGCTGGACGTTTACCGGCTTGACCGCCGCCGATCCCACAGCCGAGAAGCCGGCAGGCGCCTGGCACGCCGTGGAAGTGGTGGATTTCATGCTGACGGCGTTGGAAAAGGGCGACTTCTACATTCTCTGTCCGGACAACGAGACGCCGCGCCGCCTCGACGAAAAGCGCATGGCCTGGGCGATCGGCGACGTCATCCACAATCGCCCGGCGCTGTCTCGCTGGCATGCCGACTACAAGGACGCTTTCGCTCGCTACATCGAGGAATGAGGTGGTTCCCCCGGCGGAATCGCCGTTGGGATTTGGCCGGCTGCCGGAGCCCATGGCAGACTATGGACTCCCGTGAGTCCCAATGAATCATAGAGACTCTGATGGCCCCGTATGGACTCGGGTGAGTCTTTCGCAGGCAGGGGAAACAGCTGCTTGCGATCGGCTAGTTAGTGGCTTTGTGATCCGGCGTTGCCAGCACTTCCACGTCGGCGTCCTCGCCGGAGACGACGCTGACGATACGCTGGAACTGGCCGTCCTCATGGTTGGCGATGATGGTATAGTCGCCCTCGGCCAGGATGAACGACGGGAAGGCGCCGACGCCCGAAGTCACGAGGTCGCCAGCCTGGGTCAGGATCGACCAGCGGGTATCGGCGATGGCCTCGCCGCCCTCGGCGCTCACCAGCTTCAGGGTGATCTTGGCGGCCTTCTCCGTCAGGGTGATATCCGAGAGCTTGCCGGCCTTGACGTCGATGTCGGCGGTGGTGCGGGCGTTGGCATCGCCATAGTTGGCGGTGACGTTGTAGGTCTTGGCCGGCAGACGGACGATGGTGCCGGGAGCGATGTTGAGGGCGACGGCCTTGGGTTCGCCGTGCGAATCCAGCTCCTGGGAGAAGATGTCGAAGCTGAGATCGTCCTTGCCGAGCCGCGGCTTGTCCTTGCCGGTCACGGCGGACAGGCGGACGCCGCCGGCGTTGAGGATGACGGAATCGGCCTTCAAACTGGTGCCCACCACGACATGCTCGGTGGTGCCGGCATAGCCGAAGCCGCAATAGACGAAATAGCCTCCCGGCTTCAGAACGAAGTCGGCGGAGCCGCCATGCCGTTCAGCCACCAATTCACGGCTGCCGTCCGGTCCCTGCGTCTCGTTGAAAACGCGCCAGACAACGCCGGCGGCGATCGGAGGGCCGTCCGGCGTCAGCCGGGCCGTCAGCGATAGGGTCGCCGTCTCGCGCGGGGAGACGGTGGAGAGCGGCGGCTTGGTTCCCACGGCCGGGGCGGTGCTCGGCGCGTAGGGTGTGGCGGCCTCGGGTAGGGGCGCGGCCGGGCCAGCGCCGGGCGGCATGAGCTGAAGCGGTCCCGATCCCGGCTGCATGAAGCCCGGCATCGGACCGCCGGGATCGCCACCGGGGCCCCCGGGCGGCGGGTTCTGCGCGAGCGAGGGCGTTGCGGCCATCAATGCGAGGGCCACAGAAATCCAAGTGATGCGGGTGGCGCTCCACCGCGTCATGCCCTGCGCTCTCCCATCAGGCGTGCCATTCGTGTTCAGTCTTCGCCGATCATCGTGTTGATTTCAAGTCCGGCGGGCGGGATACGGACAGCATTGCCACCGGGAGGCCGTCTAGAGCATCGGACCGAAAAGTGGAATCCGGTTTTCGGATAATCCGATGCGCTAACAAAGACCTAGATCGTCACCTTGCGTCCGTCAGGACGCACGGCGATCTAGGTATTTCCATGGAGCCCGAATGGCGATATGCCGGTTTCCGCTCAGTTATTTCACCCGGAGCCTGTCCGTCATGAACGCTACACTCGATCTGCTGCTCACCCGCCGTTCCGTGCCGGCCCAGATGCTCGCCGCGCCCGGCCCCAGCGCCGACGAGTTGCAGACGCTGCTGACCATCGCCTCGCGGGTTCCCGATCATGGCAAGCTGGCGCCCTGGCGGTTCCTTGTCCTGGAAGGCGAGGGGCGGGTCGAAGCGGGGCGGCGGATGGCCGAGATCGTGGCGGCGCGCCAGCCGGAGATTTCCGAAGCCCGGCTGGAGGATGAACGTCGTCGCTTTGCCATGGCGCCGCTGGTGGTCGCCGTGGTCGGGCGGGCGGCCGAGCATATCAAGATTCCGGTGGCCGAACAGATCTACTCGGCCGGTGCCGTCTGCATGAGCCTGGAGATCGCCGCCCATGCCATGGGCTATGCCGCCTGCTGGCTGACCGACTGGCCGGCCTATGACGCCGAGGCGCGCGCCGCGCTGGGGCTCACCGACGCCGAGACCATCGTCGGCTTCATCCACATCGGCACGCCAACCATCAAGCCGACCGATCGGCCCCGGCCGGCGCTCGAGGATATCGTCAGCCATTTCGGCGATTGAAGCTATCCTTCCGGGCCTACTTGAGATCCTTTTTCGGGCGGCGGACGGCTCGCAGCTTTCCGCTGTGGCCGCCGCCGCAGAAAAAGCGATCACCGCCGTCGGACTCGAGCCCGGAAATGCCGGTCCCCTCTGGCATGTCCAATCGCTCCAGAACTTCGCCCGTCTGGGCGTCGATGTGGCGGAGATCACTTCCGTCATCGTCCCATGTGCCGTGCCAGAGCTCTCCGTCGACCCAGGTGACGCCAGTGACGAATCGGTCGGACTCGATGGTGCGCAGCACGTTTCCCGTTTCGGGGTCCACCTGATGGATCCTGCGGCCGCGATGCTGACCGACCCACAGCGAGCCCTCCGCCCAGGCCAGCCCCGAGTCGTCGCCATCGCCCGGCGCGGGGATCGTGGCGATCACCTCGCCGGTCCTGGGGTCGAGCTTGCGGATCAGGGCGTCGCCGATCTGGAACAGGTGCTTGCCGTCAAAGGCGGTTCCTGCCTGGGCCGCGATGTCGAGCGAGCGCAAGATGTCGCCGCTTTCCGGGTCGAGGGCATTCAGCCGCTCGCCGGTGGCGAACCAGACGTGATTGCCGTCGAATGTGACGCCGGCCACGTCGGTGACTTCAGGAAAGGGCCCGTATTCACGGAGGATTTCGGCGGCGGAGTGCTTCATGGGCTGATCCTAAACAGAGGCTCCCACGACCGGGAGTAACAAACTTGTCGGGAATCCAGGCACGTTCGTTGCGATCCAGCGGCAGGCGCGCCCCCGCCCGAACGATTCCACCTTGCCGTCCAGGGCGAGCTCTTCGAGCGCGCGCTGTATTGTGCGTGTGCTCACGTCCAATGCCAGTGCCAATGCTGAACTCGACCACGCCTGGCCATCGGCGAGCAGGGCGAACACTCGGGCATGGTCGTCTTCGGTCGGTGGCGCCAAAACGGCAACATTCCTCTCGGCATGAGGCTGCAGAGCAAAGCCTCGCCGGGTTGCATTGAGCGCTGCCAGCGGTTCGAGCGCTTCACGCAGCCGGCCGATTTCCACACGCAGCCTCGCACGGTGCGAGTCGTCGGCATGTTGGGCGCGGAAGGCCCGCTTGAGAAGGGTTTCGCGAGAAACGTCTGCCGGCCAGGCCTCTGCGAGAGCGCGGAGAAGCGCGAGCAATATGGGGCGCGTGCCGAGGGAAACGACGATCGCTCCGGCGCGCACGACGTTGCGGCAGGCGTCTACGACCAGGATATCCGAGGCCAATAGGGCTTCAACCTCATCGAGCCGGAGCCAGCGCTCTCCGCCTTGAGCGAGGAGGCGTGCGGCCGGCGCCTCGAAGGCTCGCACGGCCTGGTCCACCTCGGCCGAGAGGGAGGGAATGCCCGTCCTCTCGGCGATCTGTCCGGCTTGCTCCAGGGCGGTTTTTGCCGGCTCCGTCCTGATGCGCCGGATCGAGAGGCCCGCCACCACCAGCAGGCGCCCGACCGCCGATGGGCGCGGCAAAGCGCCGACCTCGATGCTGTCGAGCACGGCTTCGGCTTCGTCGAGGCGGCCGATCAGCAGCAGGCGGCGGGCTTCGAGGTAGCCGGCATGGGCGGCATTGGTACGATCGCCGGCGGCGGCGAGCGTTGCCTGCGCCGCCGGGAGCGCTTGCAAGGATCGCCCCAGATCGCGCGAAACGAGCGCTATTTCGGCGTCGGCGACGATGCAGCGCGCGCTGGCCAGTGGATTTGTCGGGCCGAAGCTGCGTGCCGCACCGCGCAGAAGCTCGCGGGCACGGGGAAGATCGCCAAGCTGGGCCATCGCGATGCCGCGCAGCGCCAGCGCGGGGGCATCCTGACGCAGGGCGATCCCCTTCAGCGCGGCCAAGGGATCGCCGGTGGCAAGGGCGCGTGCCGCTTCAGCGATCAGCAGGTCCATGGAAATCCCGTCACACTTGTAACTCCCAGCCGGCCGGCCATTCGGCTTAGCCTCTTCCCATCACAGCGCTGGACAGCGCAGTCGACGGAGGATGGGACGTGATGAGACTTGCTGCAACAAGAAGCGACGCTCCGACCGGCAAGCCGATGGCTGAGGGAGCCGGCTGGTTGGGGCTGGCAGCCACCCCGACGTTTGCCGTCATGGCCTGGGTCACTGCTCTCGGCCCGCCTGGCATGTGCACGGCCGCGCCGCCCTGGATGCCCGTCAACGACATGGCGTTGATGTACCTCTTGATGAGCCTTTTCCACCTTTCGCCGTGGCTGAGGGTTCTTTCCCACCGCCTCGCAGCGCCGCATCGGCCAAACTGAAGGAGACTGACAATGCAACATGCTGTTATTTCACGCCATGACTGGCTGTCCGCTCGGCGGGAACTACTGAAAGCGGAGAAGGAGCTCACTCATCTGCGCGACCAGCTCACCGAGCGGCGGCTTGCCCTGCCATGGGTGCGGATCGACAAGGACTATACGTTCGATACGGTGGACGGTCGGCGCGCGCTGGCCGATCTGTTCGATGGCCGCTCGCAGCTTCTCATCCAGCATTTCATGCTGGCGCCGGGATGGAGCCAGGGTTGCCGGAGCTGCTCCTTCATGGCCGATCATACCGACGGCATGACCAAGCACCTCAGCCATCACGACGTCACCATGATCGCCGTCTCGCGAGCGCCGCTTGCCGAAATCGAGCGCTTCCGGCGCCGCATGGGCTGGCAATTCCCCTGGGTGTCCTCAAACGGCACCTCGTTCAACTACGACTTCCGCGTCAGCTTCACGCCGGAGGACATCGAAAGCGGACACGTCGACTACAATTTCGGGGAATGGCAGGCCGTCGGCGAGGAATGGCCGGGGATCAGTGCCTTTTTCAAGGACGAGTCCGGCACCGTCTTCCACACCTACTCCACGTTCGGACGCGGCGTGGAAGCGATGATGGGAACCTACGCCATGCTCGACCTCCTACCCAAAGGTCGCAACGAGGCCGAGGGAATGGACTGGGTGCGCCACCACGATCGATACGCATAGGGGCGGCAAACCGGAGCATAAAAAACAGCGCCGCGGATTTCTCCGCGGCGCTGTTTCAATGGGCTGGGTTGTCAGACGCGAGCGGCCCCGGCGAAAGCCGAGAAACGCGGCGCTGCCTGCGGAATGGCGGCGGCCGGAACGTAGAGACCGCGTCGATCAGGTGCCGGCTTGAAGGCGTCGGTAAGGCCGACCACCGTCTCGGCGGCGCCGAGCACCAGATAGCCGTCGGGCGCCAGGACCTTCGAGATGCGTCCGAGGATGTCGACCTTGGTGGGCTGGTCGAAGTAGATCAGCACGTTGCGACAGAAGACGATGTCGAACTGGCCGAAGGATGCAAAGCTGTCGAGCAGGTTGAACTTCCGCCACTGCACCATGGAGCGGAGCTGCGGCGAAATAGTCCAGCTCTCACCCTGCTGGGTAAAATACTTGAGCAGCAACTGGATCGGCAGGCCGCGCTGCACTTCGAACTGGGTGTAGGTGCCGGCCTTGGCCCGGTCGAGCACCTCGTTGGAGATGTCGGTGCCGAGGATCTCGATCCGCCAGCCGGCGAGCTTGCTCTCCATCTCCTTGAGGCACATGGCGAGCGTGTAGGGTTCCTGGCCGGTGGAGGCGGCGGCGCACCAGATGCGGATCTTCTTCTGGGCAGCGCGTGCCTTCAGCATTTCCGGCATCATCATCTGCGTGAAATGCTCAAACGGCGTCTTGTCGCGGTAGAAGAAGCTCTCGTTGGTGGTCATCGCTTCGACGACCGCCTCGGCCAGCACCGTTTCACGCGGTTCCTTCAGCTTGGCGACCAGGGCGGCGATCGACTGCAGGCCGGCCTTGCGGGCCACCGGCAGCAGACGGCTTTCGATGAGATATTGCTTTTCGTTCGACAGGACGAGACCGGAACGGCTCTTCAGGAACTGACGCAGGTAGTCGTATTCCGCCGGATTCATGGACGGCCTCCGAGCAGGATCTTGGACACCTTCCGGCCGATTTCGTTGAGCGGGAGAACGTCCGAACACATTCCGGTATGGGCGGCGGCGCCGGGCATGCCCCAGACCACCGATGTTTCCTCATCCTGCGCGATGGCGCTGCCGCCGATCTCGCCGATCTTGCGCACGCCTTCGGCGCCGTCGGAACCCATGCCGGTCAGCACGACGGCGAGTGTCGCCGTGCCGTAGATTTCCGCCACCGACTTGAACAGCGGGTCGACGGCGGGCTTGCAGAAGTTGACGGGCGGCGCGTCGCTCAGCTTGATGGTGACATCGTTGCCATGCTTGACCAGCAGCATATGCTTGCCACCGGGCGCCACGTAGATGTGACCGGGCTGGATCACCTCACCGTCGCGACCTTCAGCGGCCGGACGCCCGGCTGCCTTGGTGATGTGTTCGGCCAGGATGGCGGTGAAGGTCGGCGGCATATGCTGGGTCAGCACCACCGGTACCATGCCGATGGACGAGCCGATCTCGCCGAACAGCGTATTGAGGGCCTGCGGGCCGCCGGTCGACGAGCCGATGGTCAGGATGCGCGGACGCACCGAGGAATAGGGGCGGATGGTGAACGAGGCTGGCCGGGTGGCGCGCAGCGCGCTTGAGGCGGCGGGCGCATTGGCCTGCAGTGCACTCGTCAGCGACCGAGCCATTGGCCGGGTGCCAAGGGCCTGGCCCGGCAGGCCGCGCTTCTTGGCGCGCATGCCGAGGTTGGTGACCTTTTCGATCAGTTCGCGGCGGAACTCAGCCGATGTGGTGACGCCAGAATTGGATTCGGGCTTGGGCACATAATCGGCGGCGCCGAGCGACAGCGCTTTCAGCGAGATTTCGGCGTTGCGGCGGGTCAGCGTCGAGGCGACGACGACGACGAGGTTTCTCTTTTTTTCAATCAACAGCGGCAGGGCTGTGAGGCCATCCATATCGGGCATTTCGATGTCGAGGATGACCACGTCGGGATTGGACCTCAGAACATCGTCGACGGCGAGGCGGCCGTTGCGGTGACTGGCCACCACAGCGAGGTTGGGCTCCTCGTCGAGCCAGCGGCCGACCAGGCCGCGAATAACCACGGAATCATCGACGACCATCACACGGATAGGGTCAGTGACGGCTCCGGAAGAAGAAGGCGCGCGCGCGATGGCCGACATTGAATCGGTCTCCAGTTTCGCATCGATCTATAAAACCGTCAGAGCAGCCCGACTTCCTGGAACTTGGCTTCGACAATTTCCCGATCAAAGGGCTTCATGATGTATTCGTTGGCGCCGGCGCGGATGGCGCGGGCGATATGGCCGACGTCATTCTCGGTGGTGCAGAACACCACCTTCGGCGTATCGCCACCTTCCAGCTTCCTGAGCTGGGCGAGGAATTCCAGGCCATCCATCACTGGCATGTTCCAGTCGAGCAGAATGGCATCCGGCATGGTCTCCTGGCACTTCTCGAGGGCCTGCTGGCCATCCTCGGCCTCGAGGATGGTGAAGGACAGATCCTCAAGAATGCGCCGGGCCACCTTGCGGATGACGCTCGAGTCGTCGACCACGAGACAGGTCTTCATTGTTTTACTCCTGCGGCGGGTGACGCCGGCTTGCTTGAGCAGTCACATCAGGCGGCGAGGTCACCGTGCATGCGACCGAGCACACGTTCGACATCCAGGATGACCATGAGCTGTCCGGACAGGCGATGGACGCCGCCGGAAATTTCGGCCCAGCGCGGGTCGAGGTTGGCCGGGTTGGCTTCGCGGCCGGCGGCGTCGAGGTTGAGGACTTCGCCGACCTCGTCGATGATGAGGCCGTAGGATTCCCCACGATACTCGATGCCGACGGCCATGATGCCGTGGTTGCCCTCGCGCTGGGGCAGCCCGAGACGGCGGCGCATGTTGATCGCCGTCACGATGCGTCCGCGCAGGTTGAGCACGCCGGCCACTTCCGGCGCCGACAGCGGCACGCGCGTCATGCTCTCCGGCACGAAGACGTCATGCACCTTGTGGATCGGCAGGCCGAACAGCTGACCGCCGATGATCACGGTCACATACTGAATCTGGCCGGAGTGGCTGTCGTTGGCGGCGGCGCCGGGGGTGTGGCTGGTGGCGGTCATGCTGCAATCCCAAAATCAGCGCTGGTGATTTCCTTCAGGGCGGCGATCAGGCCCGGACGGTCGAACTTGGCGACATATTCGTCGAAGCCGGACTGGCGGCCGCGCTCGATCGAAGCCGGCGTGCAGAGTGCCGACAGCGCAATGATCGGCGTGGTGCGGAAGCGGGCGTCTCGGCGCAGCATCTCGGCAAACTCGAAGCCATTGACCACCGGCATCTCGATGTCGGAGACGATGACGTCGAAGGCGGCGCCTTCGCCCAGGAGGCGCATGGCCTCGGTGGCCGACGCGCAGACCGTCACGTCGAAGCCGGCAGCCTTCATCACCGGGCCCAGCATGTTGCGGAAGAAGGCGCTGTCGTCGATGAACAGCAGCTTGCGGGTCAACGCGGCCGACGAGATTTCCTTGCGCTTGAACCAGTCCTCGAAGGCGAGCGGCAGGTAGTGGCCGATGTCGAGGATTTCGGTGGCCTTGCCCTTGATCACCGCCGAACCGAGCACGCCTGGCACGTCGGAGCCGACCTGAATGTTGAGCGACTCCTCGACGATGTCGACGATCTCGTCGACGACGAGGCCCATCGAACGGCCGGAGTCGGAGAACACCAGCATCGGCTGGGTGCCTTCCTCGCGGCGGCGGACGTCGTAGTTCGGGTAGACCAGCGGCATCAGCGAGCCACGATACTGCACGAGGTCGCGGCCGTTGGAATGCTCGATCTTTTCGATCTCGAATTCCTCGAGGCGGGTGACCAGTGACAGCGGCACCGCCTTCGGCTCGGGCGAGCCGGCGCGGAACAGCAGCATGGAGATCTTGGCGTCGTTATCGACACCGCGGGCGGCATCGGCGTCGGCGTGGGCGTCGAGCGCGTCGGTGGCGACGGCGGTCCCGATGGCGCTGGCAACGCCGTTCGGGTCGACGATCATGATCACCGAGCCGTCACCGAGGATGGTGTTGCCCGAGAACATGGTGATGTGGCGCAGCATCTTCGACATTGGCTTGACGACGATTTCTTCCGTGTGGAAGACGCCGTCGACCACCAGGCCGAAGGTGACGTTGCCAACCTGCATGACGACGATGAAGCCTTCATCCTCGCTCTTCTCGGCCGAAACTTCGACCTTGAGGAGGCCGGCGAGCGGCACCAGCGGCAGCAGCTTGTTGCGCAGGCGAAGGACGGGAGTGTCCTTGATGCGCTCGATGCGATGCTCGGAGTTGTTCTGAACGCGCACCAGTTCCACCACCGACAACTGCGGGATGGCGAAGCGGTCGCCACAGCTCTCGACGATCAGCGTCGAAACGATGGCCAGCGTCAGCGGGATCTTGATGGTGAAGGTCGTGCCCTTGCCCTGCACCGACTTCAGATCGACGGTGCCGCCGATGGTTTCGATGTTGGTGCGGACGACATCCATGCCAACGCCGCGGCCGGACACCGAGGTCACCTTGGCGGCGGTCGAGAAGCCGGGGGCGAAGATATACTTGTAGATCTGGCCTTCGGTCATCTTCTCGAGCTCGGCCTCGCTGGCGAGCCCGTTCTCGACGATCTTCTGCTTGATGCGGTCGAGGTTGAGGCCGCGACCGTCGTCGGCGATCTCGATGATGATGTGGCCACCCTCGTGATAGGCGGCGAGGCGGATGGTGCCCTTCTCGGTCTTGCCGGCCTTGCGGCGATCGTCGGGGCGCTCGAGGCCATGGTCGGCCGAGTTGCGGACCATGTGGGTGAGCGGATCCTTGATCAGTTCCAACACCTGGCGGTCAAGCTCGGTGTCGGCGCCGATCATCTCCAGTTCGATCTGCTTGTTCAGTTCCTGCGCAAGATCGCGAACGATGCGCGGCAGCTTCTGCCAGGCGTTGCCGATCGGCTGCATGCGCGTCTTCATGACGCCTTCCTGCAGCTCGGCGGTGACGTTGGAAAGGCGCTGCAGCGGCACCTTGAATTCGCTGTCTTCGTGACGGCGGACGATCTCCAGCAGCTGATTGCGGGTCAGCACCAGCTCGGAGACCATGGTCATCAGGTGTTCGAGCGTCTCGACGTTGACGCGGATCGACTGGCTGGACACCGAGCCCTTTTCGCTCTTGGCCTCGGCTTCAGCTTCGCCATCCTCGGCGGACGCCTTGGCCTTGCCGAGCTTGTCGTCCGGGCTCGCCTGCTTCATGCGCGCCTCGATCTCGGCGGCGACACGGGCGAAGTCGATGCCGACCGGGGCAGGCGCGGCCGCTTCCTCAGCGGCTGGTCCGTCGGCGGGAATCTCCACCTCGACGGCGGTTTCGCGGAAGGCGCGCTCCAGTTCGTCGAGCGACACTTCGCCGGGCCGCAGCTCACGCTCCAGAACCTGGGCGACCAGCGTGCCGGCGGTTTCCTTCTTGTCCTTCTTGGGCGGTTCCTTCTTGGGCGCCTCGGCCATTGCCATGGCTTCGAGCACCGAGATCAGGTCGCGGTCCTCGCCCTTGGGCTCTTCGCCCTCGTTGGCTTCGAGCTCGGCCAGAATGCCCTTGATGCGGTCGATGGTCTGAAGGACCAGGCTGACCGCTTCTTCCGTGACGGCGGTGCCTTCGCGGAACTTGCCCATCAGCGTTTCGGCGGCGTGCGCCAGCGCTTCGAGGCGCGGCAGGCCGAGGAACCCGCAGGTGCCCTTGATCGTATGGACCAGGCGGAAAATGTTATCGAGTATGCGGGCGTTGTTCGGCTCCTGCTCGAACTTCACCAATTCCACGTCTACCGTATCGAGCGACTCGTTTGTCTCGGTGAGGAATTCACGCAAAAGGTCGTCCATACTTCACCCCCAGGGAAGGCCGAACCGGAAGCGCCGCATTCCTTCTGGGGCGCTCGCTCTACCAGCCGCTTTGGGGTGAAGTGTCCCGTCAAACTGTTAATATTGATTGAAGTCGCGGTCTCAAACCTGCGCGCAAGACGCATACGACCCAGCTTGACGCAAGTTGCCAACGGAACGACCCTCACGGATCGTTACGGACGTAAGTATTTGCCACAGGTGATTAACGCTTTATTCAGTTGAATCAACCGGAATGGCGGTGTCGGCTGCTTTCGCTTCAAAGATCACCGTGTCGCCATCCTTGGAGATTTCGATGGCGAGGCCAGCCGCGCGGGCGAGTGCGCCGGCATAGTAGGGCTGGATGGCGTGGGCGTCGACGTGGTCGCCGAGGTCGCCAGCCAAAAGCTCGACGATGCGCGGCGGAATGCGCGAAGCGGCGCCCGTGGCTTCGATGCGCTGGGTGGGGAAGGGCAGGTCGCCCTCGACGCGCACCACCACCTTGCCGCCACGCGGGATGGCCTGCAGCGAGATGAGCAGCACGTTGAGAAGCAGCTTCACCTGGTTCTTCGGCAGAAGACGGCGGGTGGCCTGCCAGTCGATGTCGGCCTTTTCGCTTTCCATGTAGCGCTTGGCCACCGTCTCGGCGTCGCCGAGATCGACCTCCGCGCCCACCGAGCCGGCGGCGCCAAAGGCAAGGCGGGCAAACTGCAGCTTGGAGGAGGCGGTGCGGGCGCTCTTGCGAATGAGGTCGAAGGCAAAGGCCTTCATCTCCTCATTGTTTTCCTCGTCGAGCACCTCGAGACCGTTGGTAATGGCGCCGACCGGCGAGATGATGTCATGGCAGACGCGCGAGCAGAGCAGGGCGGCAAAATCCAGGGCTTCCAGCTTGGCCAGGTCGGACATGGACGGTTCCATTGGGTTTGACGACGGGCAAGGCCCCTCGACGAATCGGGCAGATGTCTCGGCCAATGGATAACGCCCGTTGCCGCGCCTCACAAGCACGGGACATCGTTCTGAATTGTTTCTACCTCGATCTTAGCCGCTTTGCCCTCATCTGCGGACTAGCATGTGACGAGTCGCCCAGGCGGCGATGGTCATGGCGATCGCCTGTGGCTGATCCTCGGGGCAGATGTGAGCGGCCGGGCCGCAGGCTTCGATGTCGACAGCGGCGATGTTGGTCCGCGCCCAATCGATCATCTTCGGGCCGATCATGAGGCTTCCCTCAGGGCCGTCGAAGGTCAGCAGCAGCTTGGGAATCAACGGGGATGACGCCAGCCAAGCGTCGTAGCTTTCGATCCGTGCAACCGTGTCGGCCGGCTCGCCTTCAATGGGCATTTCCCTCGGCCAGGCCAGCAAAGGCCGCCGGCTTTCGCGTGTCGGATAAGGGCGACGATAGACATCGTGATCTTCGGGCGCCAGGCCGGATCGAACGGTCAGCTTCAGCGCCTGCTCGATGAAGAAATTCTCGTCGAGCACCTTGACCTCGCCGCTACCCGGCGCGCGCAAGGTTTCGTATCGCGTCCGGTGCGGGCCAGGAAAATCGCCCCAGGTCATCGGTCTCAGGATGGTCTCCATCAGCACCAGGCCGCGAACGCGCTCGGGATGGCGCGCCGCCCAGTCCATGGCCAGCGCACCGCCCCAATCGTGGCCGATCAGCACGACGCCATCGAGGGCCAGCGCGTCGAACCAGGCATCGAGATAGCGGGCATGGTCGGTGAACCGGTAGGCGATGTCGGGCTTGCCGGATTCCCCCATGCCGATGAGATCGGGCGCGAGGCTGCGGATGGGCAACCCCACGTCGGCAATGACATTTCGCCAGAGGTGAGATGAGGTGGGGTTGCCATGAAGGAAGATGAATGGCGCTCCGGCGCCGCTGTCGCGATAGAACAGGGTGGAGTCGAGAATGGGCAGTGAAGGCATGGCTTTTGTCCTCGGGTGCGAACTAGTAAGTTACCTGTCTAGCTCGGTGATATAGTCAGTTACCTGACTATTTATGATCGATAGTCAGGTGCCTGTCAATACCCGGAGGTTTCATGTCCTCTTCCCAGTCGCTGGGTGTTCTGTTGCGGCTTGCTCACCAGCATTTCTCCAGTGCGGTCGACGAGGCGCTCGGTGAGGCCGGCTTTGGCGATATCCGTCCGCATCACGCCAACGTCTTCACGTTCGTGCCGCCCGAAGGCATTCAGATGTCGGAGCTGACGCTGAAAGCCGGTGTCCGCAAGCAGTCGATGGCCCAGGCGTTGGAGGAGCTGGAAAAGCTCGGCTACATCGAACGGAAGCCGCACCCGAGCGACAGGCGGGCGCGTCTCATCTTTCTCACGACTCGTGGCAGGAAGATCCGCCCACTTGCCATGGCTGCCGGTCAGCAGGTGGAGGATGAGTGGGGGCGTCTCTTGGGCGACGGCGATCTCGAAGCCTTGCGCGCAGCGCTTCAGAAGCTGCTCGGCGCCTTGCAGGAGGGTGACCAACGGGCGTGACGGCGCTCCGTCGCGACGATTTACCCGCCGATGCGCATGCCGGTTGTCCGGGCAGCTTTCTGGTCGTCGCAGATGTGCAGGCGGACTTCGACGAGCTTGGTGCCTTCGAAGCGAAACTGCTCGGCAATGAAAATGGTGCCGTCCGAGTGGGCCAGCCCGGCGCGGACCGTCGCGAAGACCATGTCGCCATCGCCGTAGACGCCGAGCAACTCGAAGCGACTGAAATCGTAAAAATCCCGGACCTCAGGGTAGAATTTCTGGAACTGCTCGAGGCCCATATAGGTGCCGCCGAATGGAAGGCACGCGGGTTCGTGCATCACCAGGTTCCGGTCAAAGCGATCCGGATAGTCTTCGAGCTGCTTCTTGCTGCCCAGCATGTCCTTGATGAAGGCCTTGTTTTCCTCTGCGGTCGTCATGTTGACCTCTCCTTGGGATGAGGACGTCGGAGAAACAAATCTATCAATGTCTTCGGCGTCCGCCGGGGTGTCGGGACAGGTTAGGCCGCGTTGCTCGCCGGCTTGTCGTTGATCTCGCCCGGTTGCAACGTCGCGGCGCGGTAATGTTCGGCAATCTCGTCGCTGGTGGCCAGCCACACCCCGCCGTGGGAGGCGATGTAGTCGAGCGCCTTGTCGAGATAGCTCGCGCGGAAAGCCTGACCGGTGACGAAGGGATGGAGCGCCAGCGCCATCACGCGCCCGGAGCCGGCGCTATCGGCGTAGAGCTGGTCGAACTGATCGACGACGGTGCGATAGAACGCCTCGCCGGTCATTCCCTTGGTGCCGAACAGGCTAAGGTCGTTGAGCTCGACCGAATAGGGCACGGAGATCAGCCCCGGCATATTGAGAGGGAATGGCTGATCGTCGGCCGTCCAGTCGAGAATGTAGGAATAGCCGAGGTCTTTCAGGATATTCGGCGTTTCGAAGGTTTCGGAAAGCCCGGGCCCCATCCAACCCGTCGGGCGCTGACCGGTGGCGGTGGCGATCGTTTCGGTCATCTCCTCCAAGAAGCGCCGCTCGTCGTCGGGCGCCATGCCGGTCTGCAGCATGGAATTCGTCTTGCCATGGGCGAGCCAAGCCCAGCGACGCGCCCGACCGGCGGCGACGATCTCGGGATAATGCGTCGCTGCGTCGGAGTTGAGAAGGGCGGATGGCCTGATGCCGTACCGGTCGAAGGTTTCGATCATGCGCCAGATGCCGACGCGTGGGCCATAGTCGCGCCAGCCGTGGTTCAGCGGATCCGGCATGAGGCCGGCCGTGCCTTCCCAGATGCTGGTGGAAGGCTTGCCGAGTTCGAAATACTCGATGTTGAGGCCGACGTAGAAAGCCACCCGTGCGCCATTCGGCCAATTGATTCTGGGCCGGGAAATGATGGGCGAGTAAGCGTAGAGCGCGTTTTCCATCTTGAACTCCCTATCTGGCGGAGCGACCGGGGCATTGTTGCGCGTCGGTCCTGCCTCCGATGAGCCGAAGATGGCGGGTTGCGACATTTCAGACAATTGAGCTAGAGTTCTCATCACTTCGGATAATTATTCCGAAATAGGGGAGCGGCATGGACAAGATCGGGGCGATGACGGCTTTCGTTCTGGCTGCCGATGCCAGAAGTTTCACGGCGGCTGGGCGTCAAATCGGCCTGTCGTCGTCGGCGGTGGGTAAGGCGATCGGTCGCCTGGAAGAGCGGCTCGGCGTCAGTCTGTTCCACCGCTCGACGCGCACGGTCACCCTGACCGAGGAGGGAGCCATGTTCCTCGAGCGGTGCCGCCGCATTCAGGCCGAGATCGAGGCGGCCGAGCTGGAGCTGGCTGAGACGCGTGGCTCCCCCAATGGTACACTTCGCGTCAGCCTGCCGATCATCAACGCCTTCATGGTGCCGATGCTGAACGGCTTCATGCAGGCCTATCCCGATGTCCAGCTCGACCTCGATTTTCGCGACGATCTCGTCGACATCATCGAGGAGGGCTTCGACGCGGTGATCCGCGCCGGCAACGTCTCCGACTCGCGGCTGATGAGCCGCGTTCTCGGCGAGTTCCGCCTCAAACTGGTGGCTTCACCGGACTATCTGGCACGCGCCGGCACGCCCCGACTGCCCGAGGACCTTGCGCACCACGCTTGTTTGCTGCACCGGTTCGCGACCAGCCGTAAGTTCGAGCGTTGGCCGCTGACGCGAAACGGTGACGATCTCGATGTCGCGCTTCGTCCGGCCGCGGTGGCCAACACCATCGAGCCGTTGCTGCTGATGGCCGAGCAGGGGCTCGGGATCGCCTGCCTGCCGGACGTGCTGCTGGAGGAGCAACTGGCGAGCGGCCGCCTCAGGAAGGTGCTCGATGACCACCTCGCGCACGTCGGCATCATGCGCCTGCTTTGGCCGGCGAGCCGCTATCTGTCTCCAAGACTGCGGGTCTTTATCGATTTCGTGTCGAAGCAGCTGTTTGCCAGCGGGAAAGGATCGCTACCCATCTGACCGCGCGTTCTTCGGCGGCGGCGTCAGTAGGCCAGGAGCTTCAGCACCTCGGGCCAGTGGGCGGCGGCGGCGGCGATCATGGCGTCGGGATCGGCGAGGAAGGCCTGCCGTTCGTCTTCGGTGGCGAACAGATAGAGGCGGTTGCGATGGATGGCGAACAGGGTCGGGTTGCCAGGCTGGGCGACGCCACGGGCCGCGGCGGCCATCGAGTAGCCGCCGAAGCCGGGGATGTAGACGGCCGGTGCGGCGCGAAAGGCGGCGGCATTGGCTTCGGTGGCGAAGTGCCAGTAGGTGTCGCCATAGACTTCTTCATAGTCGGCGAGGCCGGGAATGGCGGCGCCGCTGACGAAATAGGCCACCGGGTCGTAGCCGCCGATCGACAGTCCGGTATAGGGATCGAACACTATCCTTTCGTCTAGCGCGTTTACCGGCTGGCAAGGGATGAGGAAAAACAGCGACAAGACAATGGCGCGGGCGATAAAACTCACCCAATCTTGCCGTCGTGATGTCTGATTCGTCTGTATGATCATGATGTCACCGGCCGACCCTGCCGTTCATCTTGCCTGGATGGAGTGTCGGTGAGGTTAATGTTTGGATGGTCTCGCCACCTGCCGCATCGGCGGATGGTGCCGGGATATGGAGGGATTGCCGATGTCGCGTCTGTCGGTGCTGAAAGCGCTGCCCTTCCTTCTGCTGGCCTTCGTGGCCGCCGCGGTGATGCCCGCCGCCGCCGCCCAGCAGAGGCAGCAGCAGACCTATTCGTCATCCGAGCTGGTGGATACCGGCCACAAGTTCTTCGGTGAAATGTCGGGCGGCCTCGCCTCGGCCATCGAACGGGCGGCGTCGAGCTATGGCGAGCCCAACGGCTACATCCTGGGCCAGGAGGGCTCGGGTGCGTTTGTCGGCGGCCTGCGCTACGGCGAGGGAACGCTCTATACGCGCAACGCTGGCTCGGCGCGCGTCTATTGGCAGGGACCGACCTTCGGTCTCGATGTCGGCGGCGACGGCGCCCGCACCATGATCCTCGTCTACAATCTGCCCTCGATGCAGGCGATCTACCAGCGCTACGGCGGCGTCAACGGTTCGGCCTATCTGGTCGGCGGCTTCGGCATCACCGCGCTGCGCCAGGGCAACATCACTTTGGTGCCGGTGCGCACCGGCGTCGGTGCCCGTCTCGGCGTCAATGTCGGCTATCTCAAGTTCACGCCGCAGGCAACTTGGAACCCATTCTGATGGTTCCGGCGGCTGGCGAGCCAGCTTTCGCACCTTTTTTCGTCATCGGGTGGATCGGAACCCCGGTCCGCCCTTGACCGTTTCCTTCTCGATGCGCGACAAATAGTATCCGGTAGATAGATCTGCCGCAGGATGGCATGACGTGATCGAGACGGTGCTGATCTTTCTGGCGGGTGTGCTGACGGCGGGGCTCTTCGCGCTGCTGCTGATGCCGGCGATCAACTCGCGTGCCGTGCGCCTTTACAGGCGACGGCTGGATCAGCAACTGCCGCGTTCGGTTGCCGAGATGGCGGCTGCCAAGGATGCGATCCGGGCAGAAATGGCGGCCCGCATGGCGCGCATCGAGGTCGAACTCGACGTCGCCCGGCAGGCGGTGGCCGCCGCCGAACTTCGTAGTTCTGAGGATCGCCAGCTGGCGCGCGCGCTCGAAGCGGAAAAGGTCGGCTTCGAGGCGACGATCGCCGACTATGAAAAGCGTCTCAACGAGGCCCATTCGATCGCCCGCTACGCCCATGAGGCGGTGGCGCGCGTCGATGCCGAGCGGCGCGACCTGCAGCGTCAGGTCGCCATCCGGTCGATGGAAGCCGAGGAAAGCCGCGACGAGGCGGAATCGCTGGCGGCCGACATGAAGATGGCATTGGTCGAGGCCGAGGCCCGCATTGCCGTGTTGTCCGAGACCATTGCCGATCTCACCCACACGCCGCCGATCGTGCATGCGCCGATGACCCCGTCGATGCCTACCACGCCGCCGGCGCCGGTCATTCACGTCGATTTCGGGGCGAAGGCCGAGCGGCAAGCCGATAAGCCGAAGATCGTCGATGCCGATGAGGATGCGCGGATCGATGATCTCGCCAACCGGCTGAAGATGCTGCGCGCCCGTAACGCGGTCGCCCGCCAGCGCATCGAATCCGCCCTGGCCAAGGGCAATGAGCCGTCGGATGACGCGCCGCAATCAGGCTCTCCATCCTGACTGAGCGCTCGAATTGTCGTTCGGCGGCAATTGATCGTCTTCAGCGCTTCCGGTGCGCGCGGACCTTCAAGTTCGAACGGGTTTCCGAGACCGCGCGCTTGCTCACTTACAGGCGCCCATTCAGCCGGTGCGGTGGCGGGCCGGCCTGAACCGGGCGATCAGGCCGCCGGTCGGGCCGAAGACGATGGAGCAGGCGTAGAGCATGCCGGCGGTGACGATGATCGCCGGGCCCGACGGCAGGTTGGCGACGAAGGAGGCGATGAGGCCGATCACCGACGATAGGGCGGCAAGGGCCATGGCCACCGCCGTCATGGCGCCGAGCGAGCGCGTCCAGAAACGGGCGCTGGCGGCGGGCAGCATCATCAGGCCGACCGACAGCAACGTGCCGAGTGCCTGGAAGCCGGCGATGAGATTCAACACCATCACCAGCATGAAGGCGACGTGGATGATGGCGCCGCGCCCGCCGACCGCCTTGAGAAAGCCGGGATCGACACACTCCAGCACCAGGGGACGCCACAGGATGGTGAAGGCGACGACGGTGATCGAGGCGACGATGCCGATGAAGGTGAGGGCCGTGTCGTCGATGGCCAGCACCGAGCCGAATAGCAGGTGCATGACGTCCACCGCCGACCCGCGCGCCGAAATCAGGATGACGCCGAGCGCCAGCGATACGAGGTAGAGGGTGGCGAGCGAAGCGTCTTCCCTGAGCGGCGTCAGTCGGGTGACGGTGCTTGCCAACAGCGCGATGGCAAGGCCCGCGGCCAGGCCGCCCGCCGTCATGGCCCACAGGTTGAGGCCGGCGAGAAGATAGCCGGCGGCGACTCCCGGCAGAATGGCATGGGCCATGGCGTCGCCGGTCAGCGACAGGCGGCGGAGCATCAGGAACACGCCGACGGGCGCGGCGGCCACCGACAGCACCAGGCAACCGGCGAGCGCCCGGCGCATGAAGGCAAAATCGGAAAAGACGGACAGCAGATCGGCGGCGGTCATGGGGTGGGCTCGACCTCGCAATAGGGAGCGGCTTCATCCCAGGCTTCGATGTAGTGGCGGGCGGCGGCGAGGTTGTCGCTCGTCAGCACGGTCTCGGTGTCGCCCTCGGCGATCAGCTGGCGGGCGATCAACAGGGTGCGTGGGAAGCGGCGCCGCACCAGGTCGAGGTCGTGCAAGACGGCGATCACCGTGCGACCCTCGGCATTCCAGTTGGCCACCACGTTCACCAGTTCGTCGGTGGTGCGGTCGTCGACGGCGGTGAACGGTTCGTCGAGCAGGATCAGCGGCGCGTCTTGCAGCGTGAGACGGGCGAACAGAACCCGCTGCAACTGGCCGCCGGACAAGGTATCGAGCAAACGCTGTTCGAAGCCGATCAGGCCGACGCCGGCCAAGGCCCGCGCCACGTCTTCATCGTCGGCGCGCCGGAAGCCGCCGAAAGCGCCACGCCGCTGCCAGAGCCCCATGGCCACGAAATCGAACACCGGCAGCGGAAAGTTGCGGTCGATTTCGGCGAGCTGCGGCAGGTAGGCGATATCGCTCCGTCGACAGCCTTCGACGCCGATGCTGCCTTCGATCGGCCGGATATGGCCAATGGCTGCCTTGAGCAGGGTGGATTTGCCGGCGCCGTTGGGGCCGACGACGGCGGTCATGCTGCCGGCCGGAAAGCTGGCGGTGACATGATGCAGTGCCGGGTGGCGATCGTAGCCGATGGTAGCGTTCACAAAGGCGAGCGTCGCACCGCCGGTCGACTGGACAGCCTCGTCCCTGTTTCTCACCTGAGCCCCCAGCCGATGACGATCCAGATGCCGAGAACAAGGCAGGCCGCGCCGACAAGACGAGCGCCGAGACCGAGACGGAGAACCGATGGCCTGATGACAACGATGACAGATCGACCGGCATCAGCCATGGGGGACGGCAGGGGGCGAGGCGGATCGTGCGGCATGGCGGCCCCTTGCTGGGTGCGCGGTTCGGGGGAACGAAGCGTTATAACATAACATTTCCCGGGTCAACTGCCGGCTAGGTCAATTGCCGGTTTGTAACGCGCAGCGCACTCTTTGAAAATTTTCGAAACTAGGGGCGATCAAATCTTATTTACCCGGCAGGATCATGGAGATACATTCCGGTATGTAAATGTAATTATGTCAATGATTAGGAAACAATTTTCATTGCTGGTACGGTTTACGGAAACTTTCCTAAAGTCTTGCAGGACAGGGTCGCTATTTCCGTCATATGCGAAGCGCATGCTTGAAATCTCTGATGTTGTTGTTTACTAGGTAAAAACTCAACGCGATTCTCCCAAGGTCGAAGCAAGTGGTCACCAGCACCCTCCTTTCCTCCGTTCGACAAAATGCAGGGGAGGCAGCCATGGCGGTCGAACCCGACCTCATGAAAACCTTCCTGCTCGCCTATGAATCGGTCATCGAAACGTTACGGCCGAGCATGAAGGTCGCCGGCCTTACCGAACCGCAATGGCGGGTGCTGCACGAGCTCAGAGCGCGGTCGCCGATGATCGCCTCGGAGCTGGCGGCCAATACGTTCGTTCGGGCGTCGAGCCTGTCGCGCATTCTGCGTGATCTCGAAGCGCGTGACCTGATCAACCGGGCCCAGCAGTTCGAAGATCTCCGCAAGACGCTGGTGTCGCTGACCGATTATGGCCGCAAGACGATCGCGCCGATCGAAGCGGCCTATGCCGAGCTCAGCCAGCGCATCGCCGAGTCGATCGGCCGCGAGGCGGTGAATGCCTGCGCCGCGGCCTGTTCCGGAATTGTCCGGCAGATCGGCGCACAACCTGGCGACGATTGAAAGCAATTTCACTGCCGGCAATTGATGACGAGACGATCTCGCATCATGGGTGGATTTCACCCGGGGTGGTTCCTGCACGGACCATCCCGGGTTTTTGTTTGCGGGCTGTCGGTCCAGTCTCAGACGTCGGGCCTCAGACGTCAGGCCTCTGACCCCGGTGGCGCGGTGACCAGCACCTTGTCGATGCGCCGCCCATCCATGTCGACGATTTCGAACGTCCAGCCGCGCCAGTCGACGATATCGCCGGTCGACGGAATGGCCTTGGTTACCGACAGCACGAAGCCGGCCAGCGTCTCGTAGTCGCGGTCGGGGTCATCGAGGCCCTGACAGTGGATCTTCTCGGCCACCAGATCGACGCCGAGATCGGCATCGATCAGCCAGCTGCCGTCGGCGCGGGTGACGATCTCGCTCAGCTCTTCGCTGGCTTCGCCGCCGAGGTTGCCGACGATGGCGGTCAGGATGTCGGCGGCGGTCACCATGCCTTCGACCGAGCCGTATTCATCGATCACCATCACCATCTGCAGCGGCGAGCGGCGCAGGGTGTCGAGCACGTCGAGGGCCGAGGCGGTGTCCGGCACCATGTCAACCTGGCGGATGCGGCCTCTGATGTCGAGCGGTTGGCCCTTGAGCTGCTGGTCGAGCAAATCTTTGGCCTGGATGACGCCCTGCACCATGTCGATCGAGCCGGTGAACACCGGATAGCGCGAGTGGGAGGAGTTGGCGATCGCCTCGATGATGCGCTGATCGTCCCAGTCGAGGTCGATGCCGGTGATGTCGGGGCGCGGGATCATTACGGCACGGATCGACCGGTCGCCGAAGCGCATGACGCCGGCCATCAGCTCCTTTTCCTCGGGTTCGAGAATGCCGGAGTTGGTGCCTTCGGCGATCACCGCCTTGATTTCTTCCTCGGTGACGGCGCTCTGTCCGGTGGATTTCAGGCCGAGCGTGCTGATGATCAGGCGGCTCGAGCGTTCGAGGACGAAAGCCACTGGCGTTGCGATGAAGGCGATGAAGGCCATCGGCCGGGCCATGACCGAGGCGACCGCCTCCGGGTTGCCGAGCGCGATCTGCTTGGGCACCAGCTCGCCGATCACCAGCGAGAAATAGGTGATGAAGCCGACCACCACCGCGATGGACAACGCCGAGGCGAAAGAGGCGGGAACGCCTTCAGCCAGCAGGAATTCGGCGAAGGGTTCCGATAGCGTGGCGCCGGAATAGGCGCCGGCCAGGATGCCGACCAAGGTGATGCCAATCTGCGCCGAGGACAGGAAGCGCCCGGGATTGGCGGCAAGTTTCAGGACGGTTGCTGCGCCCTTCGAACCTTTGGCGACCATGGCTTCCAGGCGTGGACGGCGCGAAGATACGACCGCCAGCTCGGACATGGCGAAGAGGCCGTTCAGGATCAGGAGAATGAAGATAACGCCGATTTCAAAGAGGTAGCCCATGGGGTGCGGGGGGTGCCCGGCTGCTCCGTCGCAAGTTGCTCGTTTAGGAAAAATACAGGCTGTTCGGTTTTCTCGCTAGTGGTTCCGCCCCAGGCATTTGCGTCGGCGCGCCGCGCCTCGATGCATGAGTCGAAAAGGACAAGTACCCGTTAAGCTATCCATGGCGTTGGTGGATTTCGCCTTGCGCTTGATCCGGCGCCTAGTTGAACCTCGAATTTGCTCTGCAGGGGATCGGTATGGACGAAGGATTCCTGACGCGTGGAGCGCCACCCGCTGGATACCGGCGGTGAAGCATCACCGCAAAAGACCCGTTGTCCGTCGGGAACCGCTCGCCGCTGGGGAGCGAGCATTACCATCGAGGTTGACGAGAATATGGGTGAAACCGGCGACGGCCGGCGTGCCGGACGGCGACAGGCTGCCCGCCCCGGTGAGGTAGGTGGGCAGGCCAAGCGCCGCGCCGGCAAGCGCCACAAAACCGGCGGCGACCGAGCGCGGGGCGTCAACGGTTCCCGTCGCTCCCAAACTGAAACCGTCGAGATCGATGCCGATGGCGGCAAGCCGCCGCGATGCCGGCAGGTTATGCGCGAGCTGAAGGGCAGCACCGGGGCCGGCGATTTCAAGGATCAGTGCCAGGGCACCATCGGCAAGGCCGAGTTCCGCTTCCTTGACCGACAGCGCGATGGCCATGCGATCGGCCGGTGCCAGGTCATCCCGGACGGCGACCAGCACGGCGCGGGCGCCGGTGGCGATGGCAATGCTCGCGGCATCGGGCTCGCTGGTTGCCACGGAAAAAGTGACCCCCGGCGACGGGTCACCAGCTGCGACAAGCGGCCAGAGCAACGCCGGCCGATTGACCAAGTCTTTTCTGATGTTTCTGCCGAGTAACTGGAAGATGAATGACATTTACTAATCCTTAACCATTCCACTCCAGAATGATTAACAAAGAACTAACCAAGGCTGCCAAGCCTTGCCCTTCTGATCCGCCGGGGAGACCTGGAGGGTTCTCGGGAGGGTCCTTGCTGGTGGAACACCCATGAATCCAGTTTTCCAATGGGTCTACGGGACGCCGGCGCAGAAGACGACGGCGCCGCCGATCCCGTCAACAGGCATTTCGGAAACGGGCCTCTCCGGAACGGGGATTTCCGGCCGCATCGAGCAGGCCTTTGACGCGGCGAGCGACACCACCGGCACGTCCTTTCAATATTTGCTCGACACCGCACAACGGGAGTCGTCGCTGCGGCCCGACGCCAAGGCGTCGACCTCCTCGGCGACCGGCCTGTTCCAGTTCGTCGAAGGCACCTGGCTCAAGACGCTGAAGGAAGAAGGCCCGTCGCTGGGTCTCGGGCAGTATAGCGCCGAGATCACCAAGACGGCCAACGGTCGTTATCAGGTGGCAGACCCCGCCGAGCGGCAGAAGATCCTGGCGCTGCGGGAAGATCCCAACGTGTCCTCGCTGGTGGCCGGCGCGCTGACGCGCCGCAACGCCGCCTCGCTCCGCGACGATATCGGCCGTGACGCCACGGCCGGTGAGCTTTACATCGCCCATTTCCTCGGCGCCAAGGGGGCGTCGTCCTTGATCAGCGCCGCCGGCAGCGACCCGACGTCGAGCGCCGCCGATCTGTTCCCGCAGGCGGCGCGGGCCAATCCCACCATTTTCTACGAGGGTAGGCGCGAGCGTACGGTTGCCGAAGTCTATGCCAACCTGACGGGCAAGCACGGCGAGACGGCGCCTGTCGCCATCGATGCCGGCCACATCGTGGCCCGCCTCGACCGGACGGAAGAGCCGGTCACCACCCGTTGGGACCCGGCGCTCGGCTATACCGATACCGAGTCGGGCGGCGGCGCATCGCGGCGCATCGCCGAGGCGGAATCGGCCCTGTCGGCGCTGACGTCTACCGAAGGCACGCCGACCAATTCCGGCTGGACGGCAGCGGCGCCGACCACCGCCTTCTCGTCGATCTACCGCACCGACGCTCCGGCGGCGGCCAATGCAGCCAGCTCCTTCTGGCAGGGATTCAGCCTGTCGCCCACGCTGTTCCACGCAGCGGTGGCCGACGATAGCTCGCAGCTCGCCAAGACCGCCGCCGCCGCGGCCGACACCAGCGCGGCGCTGCGCGCCAGCCAGCCGGGCCAGATCCTCGATCGCGGTTTCAAGGTCAGCGGCCCGCTCGATCTCGCCGCTTTCCTCAAAGACTGACGTATGGCTGGGCTTGCCTGTCAGGGGTGGTCTTCGGCATGATGGCTTCTGCGATCGGGCTTTGATGAATACTCCTGATCGATCAAGATCATGGTGAACCAATCCTTAAGGGTCGGCGTGGGAACATCCCGCTCGTGACCTCCGGCGCGTAATGCCGGTGGAGAGCGTGACGGGACGTGGGATATGGGGCGTTTTCGGCTCATCGATTGGATGGACAATGCTCCGGCGCCGGCGCGCGCCTCGGCGGTGCCGGCTCTGGTCAGGAGCTATGTCCACGGTGACATGACGCCGGAAGCGCGCGAGATGATGGAAGCCGCGCTGACGCTGATCGCCGACGATCCATCGCCCGACGTCCGCCGCGCGCTCTCCGAGGCGCTGTCGATCCACGAAACGGCGCCGCGCCATCTCATCGTGGCGCTGTCGCAGGATCTGCCGGTCATCGCCGAGCCGATCTTTCGCCGCTCGCCCTGCCTAATCGATAGCGAGCTGGTGGCTGCCGTGTCGCTGGGCACGCCGTCGATCGTCAAGGCGATCGCCGGCCGTCCCTGGATTTCCTTTGATGTCGCCGACGCCATCGCCGCCGAAGGCGATCGCGACGCCGTGCTCGCCATGCTCGGCAACCCCGGCGCTGATCTCGATGGCGAGGCCTTCGCGGCCATCGCCGGCCGCCTGGGTGCCGACGGCGATATCCGCGAGGCTCTGTTCGCCCGCCGCGACCTCCCGCTTGCCGTGCGGCAATCGCTGATCTCGGCGCTGGGCGAAAAGCTCGGTCGCTTCTTGGTGGACCGGGCGTGGATCGCGCCCAAGCGGGCCGGCGTGGTGCTGCGCGAGGCCTGCGACAAGGCAACGGTATTCCTGGCCGGCTCGGCCGCCGAAGCGGAACTCGCCGCGCTGGTCGAGCATCTCCGGGCCTCCGGGCAGCTGACCACGGCGCTGCTCATCCGCTCGATGTGCGAGGGAAACATCCGCTTCCTGGAAGCGGCGCTCGCCCGCCTGTCCGGCCTGCCGGCCACCCGCGTCTACGCGCTGCTGATGGATGGGCGGCCGGCCGCACTTCGGGCGCTGTTCTCGCGTGCCGGTTTGCCGGAGCGCAGCCATGCGGCCTTCCTCGCCGCGCTCGATGTCTGGCGTGAGCTCGATTATGACGGTCGCGAAGGCGACGAGCCCCGCTTCGGCCGTCGGATGGTCGAGCGCATCCTCACCCGTTATCAGGAATTTGCGCCGGGTGAGGTGGACGATCTCCTCGCCATGCTCCGGCGCCTCGCCGCCGAAAGCGCCCGCTTGGCAGCGCGCGAGATGATGGCGGCACGGCGCGAGCGTCGGCGAGCCGCCGCCTGAATGCCATCGCGAGTTTCGTTTCGCACATGAAAAACCCTCCGCATTGGCGGAGGGCGCACTGGTGCACTGCGATCTGATCCGCTGCGGCTAGAGATCGCGGATGATGACGCCGTCGTCTTCTTCGTCGGCGTGGCCGTGCTTGGCGATATAGGCTTCCGTCACCTCAAGCAGCGTGTGCGTCAGTGCCGAACCGACGCGGTTCTGTTCGTCCTTGGCCCGTTCGCGGACGATGGCGCGGATGGCGTCGACATGCTGGTTGATCAGGTCGATCGGCGTGAGCGCGCGATCGGTGATGCGTTCGAGCAGGGCGCAGAGGCTGCCGGCCACACGGGTGGCCAGCGGGAAGCCGAGCGTCGTCGACTGGCCCTTGATGTCGTGGACGGCACGATGGAAGGCGCGCTTCTCCTCGCCCTCGCGATAATCCACGGCGACCCAGGCATCACGGGTCGCGAACATCGTCTTGACCTCGTCGAGCATCCAGTCGTCGAAATGGGTCGAGAGAATCTGCAGCGCCGCCTCGGCACGCTTCACCGGATCGTCGGCTGGCGAGCGACGGCGGATCTCCCGCACCTTCTTGCGAAGGTCGTTCTTGGCCTCGATGTATTCGGGGGCGTCAGAAGGCTTGGACATCGGCGTTGGTTCCGTCGACTACACGGGGTGGGCCGCAAGGGGTGATTGTCGCCGCTGCGGCTTAAGGAAACGTTGCGGCCTTAGGGCGGGCGATCTGAGTGAATCAGACGCCGCTCTGTGGTCTTGTTTAGAACGCATCATCTTTTCGATCCTCGTTTCACTCCGGTCGGATGATGCTAGGTCCGGAATTGTTCGGTGAGAACGCGCTCCTCCCAGCCATGGTTCCGATCGAACAGGATCAGGCTGCGCTGGCGCACGTCGGCCTTGATGGCGACGCGCAGCACGTCGCGCACTTCCTGGTGGTCGGCAGCAACGGAAACCGGCCGCTTCTGGTGTTCGAGCACGTCGATGACGATGGAGCAGCGGTCGGGGATGACGGCGCCGCGCCAGCCGCGCGGCCGGAAGGCGCTGATCGGCGTCACCGCGAGAAGCGGCACGTGGATCGGCAGGATGGGACCGTGGGCGGAAAGGTTGTAGGCGGTGGAGCCGGCCGGCGTCGCCACCAGCACGCCGTCGCAGCTCATCTCGTCGAGGCGCACCTTGTCGTCGATGGAGATCCTGAGCTTGGCGGCCTGATAGGTCTGCCGCATCATCGACACTTCGTTGAAGGCGTGGGCGAGGTGGGTGTCGCCGAGCACCGTCGTCGCCTCCATGGCCAGGGGATGCAGGGCGGTGACCACCGAATCGGTCAGCCGCTCGCGCAGGCCTTCGACATGGAACTCGTTCATCAGGAAGCCGACCGAGCCGCAGTTGAGGCCGTAGATCGGCTTGTCGGTGTTGATGAAGCGGTGCAGCGTCTGCAGCATCAGCCCGTCGCCGCCCAGCGCCACGATGGCATCGGCATCCTCAGGGGCAACCATGCCATATTCGGCAATCAGCCGCGCCTTGGCGTCCTGGGCCTCGGACGTATCGCTGGAAACGAAGGAGAGGTGTTCGAAAGAAGGGCGTCCGTTTTGCGGCATCAGATCCGTCGCGTCAGTCGTCCAGTGGGCCGCTTACTCCGATCGGCCGTCGCCGCCCCCTGCCAGCCGGCATCCGGACGATACGCCCGCCGCAAATGGGGGTCCACTTTCGTGGGATATGGTCTAGCATGGGCTCGTGGAAAAGGAAACGTGCCGTGCCGGCCGCGATTCTCTCCGGCCCGGTAATTTCCTGAAGCTGCGGGAGAATTCATGTCGAAACCTGTCGACGACCTGCGCATCGTCAGCGTCACCTGTCCGGACGAGGCGACGGCGCTCGCCATCGCTCGCCTCGTCGTGGAGCGGCGCCTTGCCGCCTGCGCCAACATCGTACCGGGCGTTCGCAGCGTCTATCGCTGGATGGGCGAGGTCAACGAGGACAACGAGGTGCTCGTCACCATGAAGACGCGCGAGGACTTCGTGGAATCGCTGTTTACAGCGATCGTCGCCAATCATCCCTATCAGCAGCCAGCCATCGAAGTGGTGGCGCTGGCCGGTGCCGGACGCGGCGTTGCCGCCTGGATCCGGGCGGAAACCGGCGGCGAGGGCAGCACGGCGCTGCCCATGAGCTTCAAGTCCGTCGAGTAGGATCCGTTCAGGCAATAAAAAACCCCGGCAAAGCCGGGGCGCAAAATCGAGCGCGGCGCGAAAGGGGAAAACGCGCCGCGGCTCGTTGGGTTGGGTCGTGTCAGACCGCTTCCTGGATCTCGTCGGGCTCGCGCAGCACGTAGCCGCGGCCCCAGACGGTCTCGATATAGTTGCGGCCATCGGTGGCATTGGCGAGCTTCTTGCGAAGCTTGCAGATGAACACGTCGATGATCTTCAGTTCCGGTTCGTCCATGCCGCCATAGAGATGGTTGAGGAACATCTCCTTGGTAAGCGTCGTTCCCTTGCGCAGGGAAAGCAGCTCCAGCATCTGATATTCCTTGCCGGTCAGATGCACGCGGTTGCCATTGACCTCGACGGTCTTGGTGTCGAGATTGACCACCAGATCACCTGTCACGATGACCGACTGGGCATGGCCCTTGGACCGGCGGACGATGGCATGGATGCGGGCGATCAGCTCGTCCTTGTGGAACGGCTTGGTCATGTAGTCGTCGGCACCGAAGCCGAGACCGCGCACCTTGTCCTCGATATTGCCGAGGCCGGACAGGATCAGGATCGGCGTCTTGACCTTGGACACGCGCAGCGTCCGGAGCACTTCATAACCAGACATATCCGGCAGATTGAGATCCAGCAGAATGATGTCGTAGTCATATAGCTTGCCGAGGTCGATACCTTCCTCGCCAAGATCCGTCGTATAGACGTTAAAGCTCTCGGACTTCAGCATCAGCTCGATGCTCTGTGCGGTCGCGCTGTCGTCCTCGATCAGCAAAACTCGCATTCCGTTATCCCCTTTTTCTAGGGCCTCGGGCCCGACATCCTGTCGGTAGCTCGTCCGGTCTTCCGCCGGACATGGCTTATCGGATCCAAGGCTAGTCCCGAATGGTTAACAAACAATGATTCTCGGCCGCAAGCACTTTGACGAAAATCCTACGAAAGGTCGGGCAGGTCCTTAGGATTCAACGATAAATCGGCCTTGGTTATCCTCACCTAGCAAATTAACATTTTTGCCTAAGCGATTCTGCCGACTCTACGAAGATTCCTTGTCCACACCCCGGATGACCCGGTCGGTCGCCGCCGTACTCTTAAGCAAAGTATTAACGCCCGACCTTAACGAAGCGTTACACTGACCAGCAAATCCGAATCAATTTGGCAACCTTTTGCCGGAAACGCCGCCATGCCCCTCGATCGGCTCGCCGCCGAAATCGCCGCCCTCCGTCCGCTTGAGATTTACGGACGCGTCTCCAGCGTGCAGGGCATGCTGGTGGAGGTGGCCGGTCCGGTGCAGGAAATGAGCGTCGGCGCCCGCCTGATGGTCAGTGGCTTCGGTGGCGCCCAGGTGCCGGTGGAGGTGGTCGGCTTCAACAACGGCAAGGCGCTCTGCCTGCCGTTCGCCTCGATGGAGGGCGTGCGCCTCGGCGCCAAGGCGACGATCGCCACCTCCTCGGCGTCGGTGCGGCCGTCGGACGGCTGGCTCGGCCGGGTGGTCAATGCTTTCGGCGAGCCGATCGACGGCAAGGGGCCGCTCCCCCTGGGCTCACGGGAAATGCCGCTGCGCGCTTCACCGCCACAGGCGGCCGAGCGGGCGCGGGTGGGGGATCCGATCGACCTCGGCGTCCGTGTTCTCAATACCTTCGCCACCTGCTGCCGCGGCCAGCGCATGGGCATCTTCGCCGGCTCGGGCGTCGGCAAGTCGGTGCTGCTGTCAATGCTGGCCCGCTACACAGCCTGCGACGTGTCGGTGATCGGCCTTGTCGGCGAGCGCGGCCGCGAGGTGCAGGAGTTCATCGAGGACGACCTCGGCGAGGAGGGCCTCGCTCGTTCGGTGGTGGTTGTGGCAACTTCCGACGAGACGGCGCTGATGCGGCGGCAGGCCGCCTATATGACGCTGACCATCGCCGAGCATTTTCGCGACGAGGGGCAGGACGTGCTCTGCCTGATGGACTCGGTGACGCGTTTTGCCATGGCCCAGCGTGAGATCGGTCTGTCGGCCGGAGAACCACCTACGTCTAAAGGATATACGCCGACGGTGTTCGCCGAGCTGCCGCGTTTGTTGGAACGTGCCGGCCCAGGACCGGTGGGCGGCGGCACCATTACCGGCCTGTTCACCGTGCTGGTCGACGGCGACAACCACAACGAACCAGTGGCCGACGCGGTGCGTGGCATCCTCGACGGCCATATCGTCATGGAGCGCGCCATCGCCGAGCGTGGGCGCTATCCAGCGGTCAACGTATTGAAAACAGTGTCGCGCACCATGCCGGGCTGCGTCGAGGAGGAGATCCGGCCGATGATTCGCGATGCCAAGCGACTGATGGCCACCTTTGCCGATATGGAGGAACTGATCCGCCTCGGCGCCTACCGGCGCGGCAGCAACCCGGAAGTCGACCAGTCGATCGACGTTTCCGGCCCGCTCGAAGCCTTTTTGACCCAGGGAAAAGACGAATGCACCCGTCGTCATGACGGTTACCGCGATCTTGCTCACCTTTTGGAAAGCACTGTCGGTTTACGATACACGCATTCCGGGGAGTAATTTGAAATGAAATCTCGCAACAGTCTCATCCGACTCAAGCGGTTTCAGGTCGACGAGAAGCGTCGGCAGGTGATGCAGATCGAAATGATGATTGCCGAGTTCGAGCGCATGGCTTCCGAGCTCGACGAGCAGATTCTGGCTGAGCAGAAGCGCAGCGGCATTACCGACATCACGCACTTCGCCTATCCGACCTTCGCCAAGGCGGCGATGACCCGTCGCGACAATCTCATGGGATCGGCCAACGATCTCAGGGGACAGCTCGACGCGGCGCAGGCAGCGCTCAGCGAGGCGGTGGAGGAGATGAAGAAGATCGAGCTTCTGGAAGAGCGCGATCAGATGCGCGAGAAGACCGCTCAGGACATGGCCGAGCAGGACGCGCTCGACGAAGTGGCGGGCCGCCGCTCCTATCACGCCAGTTGATCTTCCCAGCCGGCGTCCTTTTGTCTTTCATCGCTCCGGATCGATTTCGGGCGGGCATGCCAAGCGTGCCCGCCGTTTTCTTATGGTGCCTGCCAGCTGGTGGCGACACCGGCGCCCGCCGTTCCGGAAATCTCGACCGTGACGGAGAAATTGCCCGGCCAGATGCGATCGGGCAGGGTGCGGGCGGCGACCACGGTGGTCAGCGCCACCAGTGCGGCGGCGATCCAGCTCAGAAGTTTGGTCTTGCGGGCCATGGCATGCTGCCGTTCTCGTGTGGCGCGATCCCTTCCGCGCCATGATGTCACCGTATTACCGCCGGCTTGAACAGGTGCCGAACCCATCGTTCATCTCGCGTTCATCGCGGTAAACAATTGGTAAACGGACTGTTCCAATCGGAAATGCACAAAGGGAACCATCAATAGAAACGCCGACGCCGCCACGAAAGTTCCGCGGCGGCGTCGAAAATGTGGCGAAAATCGTATCAGGTATTGAACTTGAACAGCATGACGTCACCGTCGGCGACGACATACTCCTTGCCTTCGTCGCGGGCCTTGCCCAGTTCCTTCGCCTTCACCTCGCCATAGGCGATGTAATCCTCATAGGCGATGGTCTGGGCGCGGATGAAGCCACGCTCGAAATCGGTGTGGATGACGCCGGCGGCCTGGGGGGCCTTGGTGCCCTTGACGATGGTCCAGGCCCGCGTCTCCTTCGGGCCGACTGTGAAATAGGTGATCAGGCCGAGCAGGTCGTAGCCGGCGCGGATCAGCCGGTCGAGGCCCGGCTCCTCGAGACCGAGCGTCTCCAGGAATTCCTTCTGCTCGGCATCGTCGAGCTGGGCGACCTCGGCCTCGATGGCCGCCGAAATGACCACGGCCCTGGCACCCAGCTTCTCGGCCATCTCGAAGACGCGCGCCGACTGGCTGTTGCCGCTGGCGGCCGCCGCTTCCTCGACGTTGCAGACGTAGAGCACGGGCTTGGAGGTCAGGAGGTTGAGTGCGTTGAAGGCGGCTTCCGAGCCCTTGGGGATGGATGCGGTGCGGGCCGGGCGGCCGTCGCGCAGTACCTCGAGGGCGAGGTCCATCAGCTCGACCTGCTCCTTGATGTCCTTGTCGCCGCCCTGGGCGCGCTTCCTCAGCGGCACCACGCGACGCTCAAGGCTGTCGAGGTCGGAGAGCATCAGCTCGGTTTCCACCGTCTCGGCGTCGCTGACCGGATCGATGCGGCCCTCGACGTGGGTGATGTCATTGTCCTCGAAGCAACGCAGCACGTGGACGATGGCGTCCACCTCGCGGATGTTGCCGAGGAACTGGTTGCCGAGGCCTTCGCCCTTGGAGGCGCCGCGCACCAGGCCGGCGATGTCGACGAAGGTGATGCGGGTCGGCACGATCTGCGCCGACTTGCCCTTCTCGGCCAGCACCGTGAGGCGCGGGTCGGGAACCGCCACCTCGCCGGTGTTCGGCTCGATGGTGCAGAAGGGATAGTTTGCCGCCTGGGCGGCCGCGGTCTTGGTGAGCGCGTTGAAGAGCGTGGACTTGCCGACGTTGGGCAGGCCGACGATGCCGCACTTGAAACCCATGGTGATCAGGCTTTCGTAAAAGGCGTGAAGTCTGGCGTGGTGTTAGGGAAGCGCGCCGCTGCCCGTCAAGGAAAATGTCCGGATGGCTGGCCAGCGTCTGGCCTAGCGTCTGTCCTTCTGGGCCAGCAGGCTGCGGAGCACCGCCGCCATGGCGTTCTTCGGCGGCGGCTCGGCGGGGGCGGTGGCAACCGGTGCGGCCGCCTCTGTCTTTGCCTCAGGCTTCGGCTTGCGGTCCGGCTTTGGCTCGGTGATGGCGTGGACGCGGTTGGCGAAGGTGGCGTCGGCGCCTTTCACCAACTCGCCGGCATTATCGGCGATGGCGTCGAGCAGCTTCACCAGCCAGTCGCGATCGGCCTTGGCGAAGTCGGAGAGCACGTGGGCGTGGACGAGCGCCTTATCACCGGGGTGGCCGATGCCGAGCCGCATGCGGCGGTAGGCGTCGGTGATCTGCGCGGTGATGGAGCGCAGGCCGTTGTGGCCGCCATGGCCGCCGCCCACCTTCATCCGGAGCTTGCCGGGCGGCAGGTCGAGTTCGTCATGGATGATCACGACGTCGGACGGCGCGAGCTTCAGGAAGCGCATGGCCTCGCCGACTGAACGGCCGCTCTCGTTCATATAGGTCTGCGGCTTCATCAGCAAAACGCGTTCGCCGTCGATGGTGCCTTCCGACACCTCGGCCTGGAAATTCTTCCGCCAGGCGGGAAAACGGTGGCGCGTGTGGATGACGTCGGCCGCCATGAAGCCGATGTTGTGGCGGTTCGACGCGTATTTGGCGCCGGGATTGCCGAGACCGACTAGAATGAGCACGCGCCTCTCCCGAAAAGATCAGGGGTTCCGACCTCGCGACCGGAACCCCGAATGTCAGGCTTAAGACCGAAGCAATCAGGCCTTGGGGGCCGGCGCAGCAGCAGCCTCGGCCTCGGCCGGAGCAGCGGTCTCTTCCGAGGTACCGGCCGCCGAGCCGACGATCGCGGCGACGGAGAAGTCGTCATGACCGATCAGCGTCGCGCCTTCCGGCAGCGTCACGCCGGAGATGTGCACGGAATCGCCGATGTTGAGCGCGCCGATATCGACGGTCAGGTGCTCGGGAATGTTGTTGGCGGAAACCAGCAGCGCCACTTCGTGGGCGGTGATGTTCAGAACGCCACCACGCTTGATGCCGACCGACTTGTCCTGGCCGACGAAGTGCACCGGCACGTTGACAGACACCTTGGTGGTGTCGGAGACGCGGATGAAGTCGACATGGACGAGGGTGTCGGTCACCGGGTCGAGCTGGTAGTCGCGCGGCAGAGCCTTGATCTCCTTGCCGTCAACCTTGAGGGTGACGACGTGGGTCATGAAGCCGCCGGCGTGCAGCTTGAGGAAGGTTTCCTTGGTATCGACAGCGATCGCCAGCGGCGGCTGCTTGTCGCCATAAACGACGGCGGGCGTCTTGCCTTCGAGGCGCAGGGCACGGGCGGACCCCTTTCCCACCCGGTCGCGCGGCGAGGCGATGAGCTCGTAGGTCTGAGCCATTTTCTCGTGCTTTCTAATTCGGAGTACTGGCGGCGGCGGCCACGCGGCCGACACCGATCCGACGCTCCCTCCAGGGGGGTCGGCGCGGATGCGGGCGCTATAGCGGAAACGGCCGGGGAAGGCAAGGGAATGCGGGATTTTCCGGGCGAAGCGCATAGGAAGGATGGGATCAGTCGAAGGGCGAGGATGGATTCTTCCCACTACTTCCGGTTACAAACATCTCGTTGAAAGTGTTGCTGCATGGTGCCGATATGAGATCCTTTGCCGCCGCCGTCGCGTTTGCCTGTCTGTCAGCCGCCGCCTTCCCCGCTGCCGCCGAGGACCAGCCCGTGCCATCGCCCATATTTCCAGGCTGGGTAACCAAGGTGGCGGAAACGGAAACCGTTTTTTATTACTGTGTCTCACCCAAGATCTGCGGCAAAGATTCGATCGTTAGCTTCCACTTTCATGATCTGCCGGCCCCGACCAAAGCCGATATTCGCGCGAAGCAAAAAGAACCTCGCCTGCCCATCACCTGCAAAAATGCCGGCAGTTACGAAACGTGCGAATATCCGAATGCGATCGACAAGAAGGGCCGACCGACCCATTGGCGACCGTTGCCCGCTCCAGGGTTTACCGCCGATTTTTTCCATAGCGGCCATCTATCCGCACATATGCCGGCCGGCTCCAATAGCCATTTTCTGATAACACTCGTCAGTTCGGCGGCGAGCTATCAGCAGGCCAAGAAGAACTATGCGATGTTCCAGGCCTCCCTGGGCAGAACGATCGCTCATTCGATGGCTGACCTCGCGCGGCGCTCCACGCTCTGATGCGCGCCGGCGCTTCGAATTTCTTCGGTCTGGAATTCCTGATGAAAACGTTTAGGAAGACCGGGCCGGGCCTTCGCGTCCGGCCGGACAGGAGCGGAAGGCCATGGCGACGGACGGCAAGGGCAGGCGGGCGGAGGTTTTGCGCGAGCTGACCGACAATATCCTGCCGTTCTGGCACGGGCGTATGCGCGATCCGCAGGGCGGGTTTTTCGGTGCTGCCGACTGCAATGGTATCGTTGATAAAGGCGCGCCGCGCGCCTCGGTCGTCAACGCCCGCATTCTCTGGACCTTCGCCACCGCAACGCGGGTGCTCGGCGCCAGTTATCGTGCCACTGCCGACTGGGCCTTCGACTATCTCAGGACACGCTTCCTCGACGGCGAGCATGGCGGAATCCACTGGCTACTCGACGCCGAGGGGCATCCGGTGTCTGACCGCAAGCAGATCTACGCCCAGGCCTTTGCCATCTACGCCTTTTCCGAATATGCCCGCGCCACCGGCGACCGCGACAGCCTGAAGCTGGCGATCGATCTGTTCCGGCTGATCGAGAAGCACGCCGCCGACCGCGAGCGCGGCGGCTATATCGAGGCGCTCGACCGTGCCTGGGGGCCGCTCTCCGACATGCGGCTATCCGACAAGGATCTCAACAGCCCGAAGTCGATGAACACCCACCTCCATATCATGGAGGCCTACACCAACCTGCTCCGCATATGGCGCGACCCGGCGCTGGTAGCGCGGCAGGCCGAGCTTATCGCCGTCACACTCGACCGCGTCGTCGACGGCCAGACCGGCCATTTCAAGCTGTTCTTCGACATGGACTGGCGGTCGCTGAACGATCACATCTCCTACGGCCATGATATCGAAGGCAGCTGGCTGCTTGTCGAGGCGGCCGAGGTGCTCGGCAACGAGGCGCTGATCGCCAGGGCGAGGGCGGCTGCCATCCTGATGGCCGAGCGAACGCTGGCGGAGGGGCGCGATGCCGACGGCAGCCTTCATTACGAAGCGCACGGCGACGGCCGGCTGATCGATGCCGACAAGCATTGGTGGCCGCAGGCCGAGGCGCTGGTCGGCTTTCAGAATGCCTGGGATATGACGGGAAATCCGGCGTTCGGCGATGCGGTGCGCGATGTCTGGGCCTTTATCCGCGATCATGTGGCTGACCGCGCGCATGGCGAATGGCACGCCAAGCTGACGCCGGACGGCCGGCCCTATACGTCGGCCGAGGATGCCGACGCCTGTCTCGCCGGCCCCTGGAAATGTCCCTATCACAACAGCCGCGCCTGCTTTGAGATGCTGGAACGGCTCAAGGGGTGATGCAGAAACAGAAACGCCATGGCCCGCAGAACGAACCATGGCGTTAAATCTGACCGAACTCGGGCAGCCCTTTGGCCGCCCAATCCCTTAAATGAACAGGCTCGACACCGACTGCTCGGCGGCGGTGCGCGAGATGGCTTCGCCGATCAGCGGGGCGATGGAGATCGAGCGCAGCTTCGGACTGGCCACGAAATCCTCGGTCGGCTGGATGGAGTTGGTGAACACCATTTCCTTCAGCTTGGAAGCATCGATGCGGGCGATGGCGCCGCCCGTCAGCACGCCGTGCGTCGCGTAGGCGGTGACCGACTTGGCGCCCTTCAGCAGCAGCGCGTCGGCGGCGTTGCACAGCGTGCCGCCGGAATCGACGATGTCATCGACCAGGATGCAGTCGCGGCCATCGACGGCGCCGATGATGTTCATCACCTCGGATTCGCCCGGGCGTTCGCGGCGCTTGTCGACGATGGCCAGCGGCGCGTCGATGCGCTTGGCGAGGGCGCGGGCACGCACCACGCCGCCGACGTCCGGCGACACGATCACCACGTTATCGGTGGCGTAGCGCTCCTTGATGTCGCGCACGAAGACCGGCGCGGCAAACAGGTTGTCGGTGGGGATGTCGAAGAAGCCCTGGATCTGGCCGGCGTGCAGGTCGAGAGTAAGGACGCGGTCGACGCCGGCATTGGTGATCAGGTTGGCGACCAATTTGGCCGAGATTGGCGTACGGCCCTGCGAGCGGCGGTCCTGCCGGGCGTAGCCGAAATAGGGCAGTACGGCGGTGATGCGCTTGGCCGACGAGCGACGGAGCGCGTCGGTGATGATCAACAGCTCCATCAGATTGTCGTTGGCCGGGTAGCTGGTCGACTGAAGAACGAACACGTCCTCGCCGCGGACGTTCTCGAGAATCTCGACGAAAATTTCCTGGTCGGCGAAGCGCCGGACCGAGGTCTTGGTGAGCGGTCGCTCGAGATATTCGGAGACCTGTTCGGCCAGCTTCGGGTTGGAGTTTCCAGCGACAAGTTTCATGAACGTCGACCTCGCGAAAAGACCATGCCGCCCCAGGTGAGGGAGGGGGCAGCGACCGGCTGGCTGGCTGGTTTCGCGCGCCTTTTAGCAGCGCGACAGGGGCGCGTAAACACGCGATCTCGCGAATGCTGCCATGTCGTCGACGTTATGCGCTGGCTTATAAGGTTAAAGCGTACCGGCAGGCGGCTTGGTCGCGCCGACACCGGCTTGAGCGGCCGGCGCCCCGGCCATCGACGGCTGTGGCAGGCGATTGATCCAGGCGTAAACGTCCTCGACGGTGCGAGCAGCGACGGTGTCGAGGGTACCGCCGGACACGCCCTGCCATGGGTCGTCGTTGACGCCACCGGCGATTTCGACGCCGGAGAAGCGCAGCACACGGTTGCCGCTCTGATCGATGATGTCCCAGACATAGGTCACGTTGGTGCCAACATCGCCGCCGACGGCCGAGAGATATCCCCAAACGTGGTAGGTGGCCGTGGTGTCGATGCGGCGCACGAGGTGCAGGTTGCGCTGTTGTGCGTATTTAGCGATGGCTTTCGCCAAATCCTGCTGCTTGTCGGTCGGCACGCCCTTGATCTGATCGAAGGAGAACGTGGCAATGGCGGCCGGCACGGCCGGCACGGACGGCTGCGTCGCCTCCGGCGGCGCCGGCACCGTCGGCCCGGCAAGGACGGCCGGCTTCGGGCGAACGGGCGCGGTCGACTGGCAGGCCGTGAGCACGGAGGCGAGGGCGATTGCCAGGACGGCGCCCGACATCCGGATTGATCCGGTGCGCTTCGTTCCGCTCATGAAACCCATCCATCCGCCTCCCGGCAAATCACAGCCGTGTGCCGTTAGAGCATTTTTCGGTCCGTCTGAAAACCGTTTTTGCGTTGCCTATCCCTTGGTTGAGGGCAATGGCCCAACCGGCATCAGGGCCCTTCGAGCGCGATGGCCGCCAGGTGCCGGCCATAGTCGGCCTCGCCGTTCAGCGTCATGCGGCGGTAAGAGAAGAAGCGCGCCTCGTCGCCGAAGGTGCACAGGCCCAAATTGGTGGCGCGGATGCCAGCCCGCTCCAGCCGGAAGATGATGTAGCCCGGCAGATCGAACATGGCGTGCCCCGCTCGCTTCGACGGTACGAACCAACGATCGATCGCCTCGCCGGCCTCGCGGAAGCGGGCGACGAATTCCGGCCCCACCTCGTAGGCGGCGGCGGAAATGGTCGGACCGAGGCTGGCCATGATGTCGCCGCGCCGGCTGCCGAGTTGGACCATGGCGTCGATGGTCGCCTCCAAAACGCCGGTGAAGGCGCCTTTCCAGCCGGCATGAGCGGCGCCGATCACCCGCGCCTCGGCGTCGGCGAACAGCACCGGCCCGCAGTCGGCGTGGCTGGTGCCGAGCGCAATGCCGGGAACGCGGGTTACCAAGGAGTCGGCTTCCGGATTGTTTTCGACGGCCCAGGGCTCGGTGACCACCACGACGTCGGGCGAGTGCACCTGATAGAGGGTGACCAGCTTGTTGCGGGGGACGCCGACGGCATCGGCGATGCGGCCGCGGTTTTCCGTGACGTTGGCCCGCTCGTCGTTGGAACCGTAGCCGGTGTTGAGGCTGGCATAGAGCCCCCCCGACACGCCGCCCTCGCGGGTGAACCAGCCATGGCGTATGCCGGGGAGGGCCGAGAGGACGGGCGAACGGACGATCATCTGGGTATTCCGGGAGAGGGCGTTGGACGCGGTCTATGTCCCTCTAGGGACAATGCAAACGCGACCATTTTCGGGCGGGGTTTGGGAAAGAGCATGACATTGTCCGGATGGCTCGGCTTCGTTGGCGTCCCCTTTAGAAACCGGGCAGTTCCATCGGCGGGTGCGTCACGGCCATTGCCTTGAACAGCGTGCCCATTTCTTCCGGGCCGGCCAGTCGCTCCACGGCCGCGACGATGTTCTGTTGTTCCTCTTCGCTCCGACCGCTGCCAAGGGCACCGGCCCTTTCGACGAGGCCCATGGTGATGAGGAAATCGCCCTGGGTGATTGGTCCAAGCACACTGGCGCCCTCGGCGACCGCTGCTTGGGCGAGGCGATCGAAATCGACGTGGGCGGTGAGATCGCACTCGCCGGGCTCACTGAGCGGGTCGGCATAGTGGTGGGACCGCACGGCCTGCAGCGTCTCGCCAAAGCCGCTTTTCAGGTGGCCGTAGTCGAAAATCAGCGCGGCGCCGCCATGCTGGACGAGGCGATGGGCGAGGGTGGCGACGATCGCCTCGGCCGGGCGGTTGATCTCGGCCACAGCACCGATGGATGCCTCGCTGGCACCCGCTGGCAGCAAGGCGAGGTCGGGGGCGGCGGCGCCGATGCCGAACGCGAGATTGTCCCGTTCATCGAGGCCGACGACGCGCTCGCGCCAGCCGCGTTCGCTGCGGACGAACTGGCGGATCGGCAGGGCATCGAAGAACTCGTTGGCGATGACGATCAGCGGCCCGTCCGGCAGGTCGTCGATGCGGTCGTGCCAGACGGGGCTGGCCAGGCCGGAGAGGCGGGCCTCCTGCCGGCGGCGCAGCTCCGGGCTGATCTCGACGAGGTGTACCTCGGCGGCGCGGATGAAGCCGGGATCGACGCGGCCGGCGCGGAGCAGGTCGGCCATCAGCGTGCCGCGCCCCGGACCGAGTTCGACCAGCGACAGGCGTTGCGGCCGGCCGAGCGCCTCATGGGCGGCGACGCACCAGATGCCGATCAATTCGCCGAACATCTGGCTGATTTCCGGCGCGGTGATGAAATCGCCCTCGAGGCCGATGGCGGTGCGGGTGGTGTAATAGCCGTGCTCGGGATCGGACAGCACGAGGCTCATGTAGTCGGCGACCGAGATGGGGCCGACGGCGGCGATCAGGCGGCGGATCTTCTCTTCAAGACCGGTCATGACGACGGTTCCGGCCGCCGCGTCCGGCCGCCCAGTGCCAGGACAACCAGGGCCAGGGCGGCGACGGCAGTGATGGCCGACAGCAGCATGCCCATGGTCAGGAAGCCGCCGGCGAGGAAGCCGACCTGCGGATCGGGTTCGCGCACCGTTTCCACCAGGATGCGGGCGGCGGCGTAGATCAACCCGAAAATGCCGACGGCAAGGCCGGGCTTCTTGAGGATGCCGGATTTCCAGATCAGCGGCGTCAGCACGGTGAAGATCAACAGACCCTCGAGGCCAGCCTCGTAGAGCTGGCTCGGGTGGCGGGGCAGGCCGTCGGAATTGGGGAAGACGAAGGCCCAGGGCACGTCGGTGACCCGGCCGTAGAGCTCGCCGTTGACGAAGTTGGCAAGGCGGCCAAGGAACAGGCCGACCGGCACGGCGGCAGCCGACAGGTCGAACACGGTGAGCACGTTGAGGCCGCGCCGGCGGGCGAACAGGTATTGGGCGATGGCCGTGCCGATGAAGCCGCCGTGTACCGACATGCCGCCGTGCCAGATCTGCAGGATCTCCCAGGGGTTCTCGCTGTAGGCAGCAAAATTGTAGAACAGGATGTAGCCGACGCGGCCGCCCAGCACGACGCCCAGCGTCATCCACACCAGGAGGTCGTCGATGTCGGTGGCCTTCGGACGCTTGAGGCCGTTCCACAGCCGCTCGGTTTCCACCAGACGAATGATGTACCACCAGCCGAAGATCAGACCGGTGACATAGGCGAGCCCATACCAGCGGATGGAGACGGGGCCGAGTTCGACGAGGACGGGGCTGATCGGCGGGAAGGGCAGGGCAAAAAGCATTGTGGTCCTTCTGGCGAATGGCGGCGCGAACCCCCGGGGTGGCAATTCCCGCGAGCGAGGATTGATGGGCGTTCAGTCCTTCGTCAAGTCTGATGAGGGCTTAACTTAGGCAAATGCTTGTTAATCTGGCATTGTTCGCTAGGGCATGCCGCGTTTGCCGTTGATTTCCGGCGAAAGGGAACCTTTCTCCCGTCTCGATCATCTTCCGCTTGAAGCGAAACGGGCGAGGGGCCAAATAGAGAGTCTGACCTGCCACTCGGGAGACGACTGCCATGACGACCGGCCCCCAGGGACGCATCTTCGACGAATTCGCCAAGCTGATGAACGACGCCACCGGGTTCGCCCAGTCGGCTGGGCGGGAAGTGTCTTCGGCTTTCCGTGCTCAGGGCGAGCGCTTGGCCTCGGAACTCGACCTCGTTCGCCGCGAGGACCTCGAGACGGTGCAGGAGATCGCTACCCGTGCGTTGGCCGAAGTAGAGCGGCTTTCCGCCCGTGTTGCCGAGCTCGAGACCCGGCTTTCCCACAGCGAAGCCGAGGCGGAAACCGCCGAGGGACCATAAGGGTTTCCGTTTCAACGGTCTTCAGGCATATTCTGAAGTCAACGTGAGATTCGTGCGCCTCCTGTATCGCGGACTGGCGCATGTTGGGTTGCTGAATTCCGGGCGGTTCCGGCCGCTTCGGTGTTGCCAGTTGGCGGTTCTCCGTCCCTGGCTCAAAGCTGTCGGCGTCGGCGTTTCGCCTTGGCGGAGCAATGAAGGTCGACATCGGTATCGGCACACGCTGTTTCGCAGCGGCAACCCTGGAGGTCAAAATGACCCTCATCGACGTGCATCCCGAGCGAACCGCCAATCCCGTGGACGAGATCGAACTGCTCGCCGCGCAGAACGATTGGACGTTCGAGCGCTCAGACGACGACGAGATTGCCATCTCCATCGCTGGCGACGGCGCGGATTACAACGTCGCGGTCAGCTGGCTCTCCGAGATCGAAGCGCTGCATGTGGCCTGTGCCTTTGATATCAAGGTGCCTACCGTCCGCAAGGCCGAGGTGACCAAGCTGTTGGCGCTGGTCAACGAGCAGCTCTGGATCGGCCATTTCGACATCTGGCAGGCGGAGGGCGTGGTGATGTACCGCAACACGCTGCTGCTGACCGGCCAGGCCGAGGTGACGTCGGAACAGATGGAGGCGCTGATCGAAACGGCGGTCGACACCTGTGAGCGGCATCGCCTCGCCTTCGATTTCGTGGTGCGCGGTGGCCGCAACGCCAAGGAGGCGCTCGACCATGCGCTGCTGGAGACGGTTGGCGAAGCCTGAGCCTTTTGTCTGGTGATCAACGAGGTCCCGGTCGCTTCATCGGCCGGGACCTTCCTTTTTGATGAGGGCTGCCGCCATCGGCTGACGCAGCCATCCTTGATATGCTAGTTGAGCCGCCCGCGAATCCCAGAGCATCGTGCGGAAAAGTGGGAACCGGTTTTCCGCAGAAACGATGCGACACCAAAAAGAGAGAGCGGTGTGCGTTCCCTTGAACGCGCATCGCTCCAGAGCCCATGACCGACGATCCCGATCTCATTCCCGATATTGACGCCGACGACGCCCCGACTGCCGAGCTGCCCGAGCTCGAGGACGCGGTGGAGGAAGAGGGCGGCGAGATCGACCTGTCGACGGCCGAGACGCGACGCGGCGTCGAGGTGGTGCAGGCGATGGTGCGCCTGTTGCCCAACAGCCCCGGCGTCTATCGCATGCTGTCGGTGTCGGGCGACGTGCTCTATGTCGGCAAGGCGAAGAGCCTCAAGAAACGGGTGACCAACTACACAAGGCTCGGCCAGCTGCCGACCCGCATCATCCGCATGGTGCAGGCGACGGCGGCGATGGAATTCGTCGTCACCAAGACCGAGACGGAAGCGCTGCTGCTCGAGGCTAACCTCATCAAGCAGCTTCGCCCGCGCTTCAACGTGTTGCTGCGGGACGACAAGAGCTTTCCCTATATCCTGATCACCGGCGACCATGCGGCGCCGCAGCTCGTCAAACATCGCGGCGCCCGCTCGCGCAAGGGCAGCTTCTTCGGCCCCTTCGCCTCGGCCTCGGCGGTGACGGCGACCATCAATGCCATGCAGAAGGCGTTCCTGATCCGAACCTGCTCGGACGGCGAGTTCGAGACGCGGACGCGGCCCTGCATGCTCTACCAGATCAAGCGCTGCTCGGCGCCCTGCACCGGCGAGATTGACGCCGCGGGCTATGCCGAGCTGGTCCGCGAGGCCAAGGATTTCCTGTCCGGCAAGAGCCGCCAGATCAAGGAACATCTCGCCATCGAGATGAACACCGCCGCCGAGAATCTGGATTTCGAGCGGGCCGCCGTCTGCCGCGATCGTCTCGCCGCGCTCAGCCATGTGCAGAGCCGCCAGGGCATCAATCCGCAGGGCATCGAGGAAGCCGACGTGTTCGCCGTCCATCAGGAGGGCGGGCAGACCTGCGTCGAGGTGTTCTTCTTCCGCACCGGCCAGAACTGGGGCAACCACGCCTTCTTCCCCAAGGCGGGTGGTGCCGAGGCCGGCGAGGCGCTGTCCTCGTTCATCGCCCAGTTCTATGACGACAAGCCATGCCCGTCGTTGGTGCTGGTCAGCCACACCTTCGAGGACATGGCGCTGATGACCGAGGCGTTGTCCGAAAAGGCTGGCCGCCGGGTCGAGGTGCTGCGGCCGCAGCGCGGCGAGAAGAAGGACGTGGTCGAGCAGGCCGTGCAGAACGCCCGCGAGGCGCTGGCCCGCCGCATGGCCGATACCTCGAGCCAGCTGAAGCTGCTGGAGGGTGTCGGGCGGGTGTTCGGACTTGCCGAGACGCCGAAGCGCGTCGAGGTCTACGACAATGCCCACATCATGGGCTCCAATCCGGTGGGCGGCATGATCGTTGCCGGTCCTGGCGGATTCGTGAAGAACCAGTATCGCAAGTTCAACATCCGCTCGACCGACATCACGCCGGGCGACGACTTCGGCATGATGCGCGAGGTGATGGAGCGGCGGTTCTCGCGGCTGGTCAAGGAACACGGCAGCCGGGCCGAGGCGCCGCGCGACGAGGACGGTTTCGGACCGTGGCCGGACCTGGTGCTGATCGACGGCGGCGCCGGCCAGCTGTCGGCGGTGAAATCGATCATCGACGAACTGGGCATCACCGACGTGCCGCTGGTGGGTGTCGCCAAGGGACCGGACCGCGACGCTGGCCGCGAGCGCTTCTTCGTGCCGGGTCGGCCGGATTTCATGCTGCCGACCCGCGACCCGATCCTTTACTTCATTCAGAGGCTGCGCGACGAGGCGCACCGCTTCGCCAACGGCAGCCATGCGACACGGCGCTCCAAGCAGATATCCGAAGGCGGCCTGCAGGAGATCCCCGGCGTCGGTCCGACGCGCAAGCGGGCGCTGCTCAACCACTTCGGCACGCTCAAGGAAATCGAGCGGGCGGCGCTGACCGACCTCGAAAAGGTGCCCGGCATTTCCGCCGCCACCGCCAAGGCCATCCACGACTTTTTCAGGAAAGGGTGACGGCCAGCGACCAGTCCGCAATGGCTCGCCGGCTTGTCCCTCTTGCTTCGCGGCGAAGTGACACCAGGGGGAGGAAACATGGCGATCAAGCGGATGGACAACGTGGGAATCGTCGTTGAGGACCTCGGAGAGGCAATCGAGTTTTTCCGCGAACTCGGCCTCGAGCTGGAAGGGCGGGCCACAATAGAAGGCGCATCGGCCGGTCGCATCACGGGGCTGGGCGACCAGCATGTGGAAATCGCCATGATGCGCACGCCTGATGGTCACAGCCGTCTCGAGCTTTCGCGCTTTCTAAAGCCTGCGGTCGTCGAGGATCACCGGAACGCTCCGGTCAACGCCCTCGGCTATCTCCGCGTCATGTTTGCCGTGGACGACCTCGATCAGACGCTCGAACGGCTTCGCGCACGCGGTGCTCAGCTTGTTGGCGAGATTGTTCAGTACCAGGACGTCTATCGCCTCTGCTACATCCGCGGGCCTGAAGGGCTCCTCATCGGGCTCGCCCAGGAAATAGGCTGAGCGCCAAGCAAAGGCTCGCGACGGGAGCCGTACGCTCCGACGCAGTGCTGATGTCTCAACTCCTCACAACAGGCTCGCACCGACGTTGATGGCCATGGCCAGGATGGCGGTGTTGAAGAAGAAGGCCAGAACGGAATGGGCGAGCGCCACGCGGCGGATGCGCGGTGTGGCGATGGCGACATCGGCGGTCTGGGCGGCAACGCCGATGGTGAAGGAGAAATAGGCGAAGTCCCAGTAGTCCGGTTCCTTGATATGATCGGGGAATATCAGGCGGGGCCCAGTGCCCTCGCGCAGATAATAGTCGTGGGCGTAATGCTGGGCCATGATGGTGTGGATGAACAGCCAGCTGATCAGAATAGTCACGGCCGCCGCCGCCACCCGCCAAGCCCTCAACGGGTCGTCCGCATGGGCACGCATCAGCTCGGCGACGATGGCGATGAGGCTCGACAGGGAGGCGGCAATCGACAGCAGGATGATCGTCCACTCACCTTCGTCGTGGCGGGCGGCGCGCACCCTTAGTTGATGGACATTGGACCTGATCATCATCGCCCAGGTCGTCACGAGATAGAAGCCGATGCCGGTATCCCAGCCGATCAGCAGATGGATTTGGCCCTTGAAGGCGATGGACGAGATGAAGCCTGCGATGATGCCGATCACCATGCCGGTGATGAGGCGCGGCCTGATCCTCAGGGCATGAAAGCTGCGGACCAGAACGGAACGGCGGGGAGATGTTGTGATCATGACGCCTCGGATGACGAGCAACTTCGCCAGCTTTATCCTGCGCGGTCGGAGTTGCAATCGCCATTGTTCGGCTGCGGTCACCCAAGCCACCGCTTCGGGTGGCTATTCTAGACCGTGGTCCCCCGAAGGAGGAAGTCGCGCATCTCTGTCCGTTTCTCGACGGTGACGCCGGTGAGATCGGCGAGCCATATGCCGTCCGCCGCGAGGCGGATGGCGGCGAGCGCCAGCGTGCCGTCGGTGTCGCGGTGGCGTTCCTGGCGGTCTTGAACCCAGTCCGCCCAGAGCTGCCGCAAGGGCGGGTCGGTCAGCATGGAGATGGCGAGCGCCGCCCAGACGGCGGCGTTTCCTTCCGGCTCGATGGCAAAGACGGAGTCGATATAGGCGCGCGTGAAGGCGCCGTGCGGCTCGGGATCGGCGGCGATCCGCGCATCGAGCTGGCGATCGAGCGCGTCCAGGAGATCGGCGAAGACGGCGTTGATCAGCGCCTGCTTGCTGGGGAAATGATGCAGCAGACCGCCCTTGGTGACCCCAGCCGCCTCGGCGACGGCCTGAACGGTGACAGCGGCGAGCCCGTGTTCGACAGCCAGCCTGGCGGCGTGATCCAGCAGGGCGCGGTGGACGAGCTCGGGCCGCTTCTTGCGCCGATAGCCGGTTTCCGGAGCGTCGGTTTCCATCTCAGTGAACTGTGCTGCGCGACATCGTGTTGAGGACGATGGTGCCTAGCACGATCAGGCTCATGCCGAACAGCGCCCAGGTGTCGAGCGCCTGACGGAAAACGAAGAAACCGATGGTGGCGGTCAGCACGATGCCGACGCCGCTCCAGATCGCATAGGCGATGGCGAGCGGGATCACCTTGAGGGCCTGCGACAGGAAGAAGAAGGCGGCGGTGAAACAGATGGCCATGCCCAGGGTGGGCAGCGCCTTGGAGAACTGCTCGCTCTTCTGCAGCAGCGACGATCCCGTCACCTCGGAGAGGATGGCAAGCGCGAGAAAGCCGTAGGCGGAGAGGGCGGGGTTCATGGAGAGCTCCTGAAATCGGCGCGAAAGATACCGATTGGTCGGTTTCTTTTCAAGTGCGGGAGAGCCACATCTTCGTGACCGGTGTCTCCTGGTGATGGCTTCACGCCACGGTGAACGTCGAACATTTACCGCGCTGACTTTCGGCGGCTGCCGACCCTTGCCCTGACAGGGACATCGTGCAATGTCTTTGGCGGATCAACATATGTCGGCGCTATGAAATTCGTCTGGTCCCTGCCCAACATCCTCACCTATCTCCGCATCGTCGCCGTGCCGGCGGTGGTCGCCGCCTTCTACATCGAGGGTGACGCTGGGCGCTGGCTGGCCTTCGGCCTGTTCGCGGCCGCGTCGATCACCGACTATTTCGACGGCTATCTGGCGCGCCTGTGGAAGCAGCAATCGACGCTTGGTCGCATGCTTGACCCGATCGCCGACAAGCTCCTGGTGTCGGTCTGCCTCTTGGTGCTCACCTATTACGGCACCATCGGCGGCTTCTCGCTGTGGGCGGCGGTGATCATCCTGATGCGCGAGATCTTCGTGTCCGGCCTTCGGGAATTCCTCGCCGATCTCAAGGTCAGCGTGCCGGTCAGCCGCCTCGCCAAGTGGAAGACGACGCTGCAGCTGATCGCCATCGGCATCCTGCTGCTCGGCCCCACCGGCGACAAGCTGGTGACCGGCATCACTGAGCTCGGCATTGCCATGCTGTGGACGGCGGCCATCGTCACGCTCTACACCGGCTATGATTATTTCCGCAGTGGCGTCGTCCATCTGATGGAGGCAGGTCATGAGCCGTGAGCCGGTGCTGATCCGCTATTTCGCCTGGGTGCGTGAACGCATCGGGCTGTCCGAGGAACGGCTGGCGCTACCGGAGACAGTGGTGACGGCCGGCGATCTGGTCCGCTGGCTGTCGGGTCGCGGCGATGCCTACGCCTTTGCCTTCGAGACGCCCGACACCATCCGCGTCGCCGTCGACCAGCTGCATATCGAGCAGGACGAAGCGCTCGGGGACGCCCGCGAGATCGCCCTGTTTCCACCGATGACCGGCGGCTGATCATGGCAGCGACCGAGCCGCGCATCATCGTCCGCGTCGGGCCCGACGATTTTGACGTCGGCGCCGAGATCGATGCCTTGCAGGCTGGCGACCCTGCCGTTGGCGCGGTGACCAGCTTTGTCGGCTATTGCCGCGACGAAGGCGGCCGGCTCGCTGCGCTGGAGCTGGAATACTATCCCGGCATGGCCGAGGCAGAGATCGGCCGCGTGGTCAACGAAGCCGTCGCCCGCTGGCCGCTTTACGCCATCACCGTCGTCCATCGCGGTGGCCGCATCAAGCCGGGCGAGCGCATCGTGCTGGTGGCGGTATCGTCGAGCCACCGCGACGCCGCCTTTGCCGCCTGCGACTATGTGATGGACTTCCTCAAGACCCGCGCCCCCTTCTGGAAGAAGGAGCACCCGGCCGACCGAAGCGAAGGTGGCTGGGTGGAAGCGAAGGCCCACGACGATGCGCGGGCCGAGCGGTGGAAGGGTGAGAAGGGCTAGGAGCCTGCCTCGTCAGGTTTTACCGCAGCGGCCGATTTCGGCACGTAGCGGACACCATCCAACTCTTTGAAATGTGCGTCGCAGGTCAGAAGATCGGCGCCGAGTCGCTGTGCGGTGGCGTAAATAATGGCGTCGGCGGTAGCCAGTCTGTACAGCCTGCACACCTCGGCGGCCGCAAATGCGATCTTGGCATCGAGCGGGATGACCGCATATCCTTGGCTGATCGCGAACACTTCGTCAGCCGTGCGTTCACCGACTTTGCGGGTGAAGAACTTCACAAGTTCGAGCTGGACGATCGTGGGAACAATCCAGTTCTCCGGCGAGGGGAGTTCTTGCCCGACAATCCGCCCTGCATGGGAATCGCTTAGGTATTCAATCCATGCGGAGGTATCCACGACACGCATCAATACCGATCCTCGCGGTCGCGGTAGCCATCTGTATCTATCCCGGCTGCGACGCCAACGAGGTCCTTGAGCTTCGGCACCGGAATGAGCAGAACGCCAGTCCCCTTGGGAATGAACGCGAATTCCTGTCCCGCCTCCCATTTCTGCTCTGCGCGAACTTCCTTGGGAATGGAGATCTGGAATTTGGAAGAAAGCTTAGCTGTCGCAGACATAGTGCTACCGTCCTTCGATCGATGCTTAATTGGTAAGATGGTATCATCGACGCGCTGGTTCCAGAAGACACCGGGGAGATTACAGCCGAACGAAAAGACGAGAAGCGCTAGTCTCCCGCCTTGATGAGCTTGGCCGGATCGCCAAACCTGCCGTCGCGGTAATCGGCAAAGGCCTGCCTGATCTCATCCTCGGTGTTCATGACGAAGGGGCCGTGCGCCACCACCGGCTCGCCGATCGGCAGGGCGTGGCCGAACAGCAGCACGCTGTCGTCGGCGGCGCCGACGATGAAGCTGTCCTCGTTGTCGGAGAGTTCCACCAGGTTCCACTTGTCGACCTGGGTTCCCATGACATCGACCCGGCCGGAGACGACGTAGAGGAAAACGTGTCGCCCCTTTTCCACCTGCAGCGCCGTCTTGGCGCCGCCCTTCAACTCGATGGTCGACATGAAGACGTCGGTGAGCGACTCGATCGGGCCGGTGGCTCCGGCAAATTCACCGGCGACAAGGTGAAGCGTGCCGTTGCCGGCGGCGATCGATAGAGCGGGAATGTCGTCCTTCTGCACGCCGGTGTAGCGCGGCTCGGTCATCTTCAGGGCCGGTGGCAGGTTGACCCAAAGCTGGAGGATTTCCAGCGGTCCACCGTCGCGCCGGAACTCATCCGGCGACAGCTCGGCGTGGACGAGGCCGGAGCCGGCGGTCATCCACTGCACGCCGCCTGCCTCGATGATGCTCTCGTGGCCGCCGCTGTCGAGATGCGACAGGCTGCCCTGCAGGATGAAGGTCACCGTCTCGAAGCCACGGTGCGGGTGCGGGCCGAAGGGCAGGCCCTGGTTGTTCGGTGGGTAGACCTGCGGGCCATGGTGATTGAGGAACAGGAAGGGGTCCACCTGCTCAAGATCGGGGCCCGGCAGTGGCCGGCGGGTGACGAGATCGGCGATGTCGTCACGATGGGCAGGATGGACGGCAGTGACGCTACGCATGAAGTCCCCTTCCGGACGGCTACGAAATTTTGCCTAATATAGGCCACAATCCGAACGGGGCAACTCGTGGCAGGTTGGCATCAACCGGGACGCAACGAGGCGGGAATGCGACGCCGTCTGGCAGACGGAGAGAATCGTCGGAGAGAAAGCTCTCGGCACGAGGCCTGAAGATCGCTATGAGGCAGAAGGTCCGGCATTTCTCAAAGACGGTCTGATCGACGCGTGCCGGAAGGTGAGAACGATATGCAAGACGTCCTGCGGTTCAGCTCCGGCAAAGTTGCCCTGAGAATTCTGCCGTTGCTTTGCCTTGGCTATGTGGCGGCCTATCTCGACCGCATCAACGTCAGCTTTGCCGCGCTTCAGCTCAACCAGGATCTCGGCCTGTCGCCGGCCGCCTATGGCCTCGGTGCCGGGCTGTTCTTTGCCGGTTACGTGCTGTTCGAAGTACCGAGCAACCTCATCCTACGGCGCGTCGGCGCCAAGCTGTGGATCTCCAGGATCATGATCAGCTGGGGCGTCATTTCCGCGCTGACGGCCTTCGTCCATAACGAGGCGACGTTTTATCTTTGCCGCTTTCTATTGGGCATCGCCGAGGCGGGCTTCCTGCCGGGCGCGATCCTCTATCTCAATCAGTGGCTTCTTCCGAAAGACCGCGCTCGGGCGCTGTCGATCCTCGCGTCCTCGACGGCGGTGGCTGGACTGGTGGGCAGCCCGCTGTCGATGTCACTCCTCGGGCTGGACAGCCTGTGGGGCTTGCGCGGCTGGCAATGGTTGTTTGCCCTCGAAGGAATACCGGCGATCGTTCTGGGGGTGCTGGTTCTCTTTGCGCTGCCGAATACGCCCAAGGCGGCGAAATGGCTGACGGACGGAGAGAAGTCGGCGCTCCAGACCGCCCTGGACCGGGAAGCGGGATACCTGGAACTACACCAGTTCAACCTGATCGGGCGCGACCTGTTCTGGAAGGTGGGTCTTCTGGGCATCGTCTATTTCTGCATGGTGCTCTGCATGTATGGCGTGGCCTTCTGGATGCCGCAGATCCTGAAGGAGATCCTCGGCGGCAGCGACCTGTCGCTGCTCGGATGGTACAACGCGATCCCCTTCCTCGCGGCCATTCTGGGCATGCTGGCGATCGGCTGGAATTCCGACCGCCTTGGCGAGCGAAAGCTGCATGTGATCGGCGCGCTCGTCCTGGCGTCGATCGGCTGCGTTCTTGCCGGTGCGGCCACCGGCCTTATCGGCAGCCTCGTCGCGTTGTCGCTGGCGCTGATCGGGCTCTGGTCGGTGATCGGGCCGTTCTGGGCGTTCACCACCGCGCGCATGGGTGGCCTCGCCGCCGCCGTCGGCGTGGCGTTGATCAACTCGATCGGCAACACCGGCGGCTTTTTCGGGCCGTACATCATGGGGTGGCTGAAGAGCGCGACCGCCGACTATCGTATCGGCCTCGACGTTCTGGCGCTCGTTCTCGTCTTCGGCGTGGTGTGCATGGTCCTTGTGCGGTCCGATAAGTCGGCCGAGACTGCCGTCATAGCCTGAGAGGAGGCGATTCCTCAGCCTGCCGCCACCGGTCGAGGACGTTGGCGATGCGCTGCTCGAAACGCGTCACCCGTTCCGGGGTCGGCTTCTCGGCCGAGTGTAGCGACAGCATGGCGAAGCGGACGCCGCGGGCACAGGCGCCGAGAATGGCAATGCGCAGGATGCGCCGCACCGGCTGCCACAGCACCAGCGTGTCGATCCACCAGGGCGAGCCGAGCGTGGTGATCGCCAGCACGCGAGCAAGCTTGAGGCGCGGCTTGATCGGGCCGAAATTCGCCGCGTGGTCGAAGGCGATGCCCGGCGACCAGACGCGGTCGAACCAGCCCTTCAGGATGGCCGGAAAGCCATACCACCAGGTGGGAAACACCAACACCAGCGCCTCGGCCTCGGTGAGCCGGGCCGCTTCGCCTGCCAAAGCCGAGGCGTCGAAGGCGGCGGCGTAATAGCTGCGGCGTTCGGTCTCGGTCAGCGCGGCATCGAAGCCGGCGCCATAGAGATCCTCGACGACCACCTGATGGCCGGCCGCTTCCAGCCGTTCCGTGGCAAAGCGGGCCAGCGACCGGCAGAGACTGTCCGGCAACGGGTGGGCGACGACGACGAGGCATTTCATGGGAAGGACTCGGGCGAGGAAAGACGTGGCAGCTTGTCATGTTCGCTGCGTTGCGCCCACCCGATTTCCGTGACCGGCCGGCATCTTACCCAACGTCTGGCCCGCCACGGTCGGCAGGCTGAGGCGCGATCGTGCCGACGCGGACGGCGGCTTAGCCGTTCATGCCGGAGGTGTGATCGGACGATCTCTTGACGGCAAGATTTGTCGATTTATCTTGATGTCGAGATAATTGGAGTGATCATGCACCGGCTTTCCGACATCGCGCTGACCGCCCTGGCGCCGCTCATTTGGGGCAGCACCTATATCGTGACGGTGACCTATCTGCCGGGGCTCGATCCACTGCTGGTCTCGCTCCTCAGGGCTTTGCCGGCTGGCCTGCTGCTGCTTTTGATCACCCGTCAACTGCCTGTCGGCATCTGGTGGCCGCGCGTCTTTCTGCTGGGCGCGCTCAACTTCTCCTTCTTCTGGTGGATGCTGTTCACCGCCGCCTATCGGCTGCCGGGCGGCGTCGCCGCCACGGTGGGGGCGGTCCAGCCGCTGGTCGTGGTGTTCCTGGCGCGGTTTTTCGTGGGGACGCCGGTCAGAACCGTGTCGATCGCCGCCGCGGTGGGCGGTGCCCTGGGTGTTGGCCTGTTGATCCTGAAGCCTAGCGCGGCGCTCGATGCCACCGGTATCGTGGCGGGCCTGGCCGGCGCCTTGTCGATGGCGCTGGGCACCGTACTGACGCGGCGCTGGCAGCCGCCGGTACCGCTGCTCACCTTCACCGCCTGGCAACTGACGGCGGGCGGCATCCTGCTGCTGCCGGCGCTCATCGGCAACCTTCCGGCGCTCGCCGGTTTCACGGCTCATAACCTGGTCGGCATCGCATACCTCGGCCTGATCGGCGCCGGCCTCACCTACCTCATCTGGTTCCGTGGCGTCGCCCGGCTCAATCCCAACCTCGTGGCACAGCTCGGTTTCCTCAGCCCGGTGACGGCCGTTGCGCTCGGTTGGCTGTTCAAGAACGAGACCCTGTCGCTCCTGCAATGGCTGGGTATCGCCCTGATCTTCGCCAGCATTCTCTTGGGGCAGCGAGGGCTGAGGCGGGGAAGGTAGAGCTCTCCATCGTCAGGCGCGGACGGCCTCGTCAGTCCACGCTTGCACGGTGAGAACAGCATCGGCGAACTCGCGTGGCGCCTCCCAGGGCAGATTATGCCCGCATTGCACGACGCGATGTTCGTGCCGGCCTTTGAACATCGAAGCATGGTCGGCGGTGCCGCCCGGTTTCAGCGGATCCTGCGTGCCATCGAGCGTGACGGCGGGAACGGTGATGGGCGGTTTTCCCGCCAACCGGGTTTCCAGCGCAGCGAGCTCCGGGTCACCCGCCGCCAGACCGAAGCTGAAGCGATAGGCGTGGATCACCACGTCGACGAAATCCGGGTTGTCCAGGGAGACGGCCGTTCGCTCGAAGGTCGCGTCGTCGAAGGCCCAGGTCGGCGACCACTGCTGCCACAGGATGCGGCACAGTTCGCGCCGGTGCAGCGACAGGCATTCCCGGCCGCGCTCCTGCTGGAACAGATGCTGATACCAGACCGCCAGTTCGAGACCTGGCGCATAGGCATGGCCGAGTCGCTCCACGTCGATGACGTCGTAGCCGGCATAGGATACCAGGGCCGTCACCCGCTCCGGCCACAGGGCTGTCGCCACGCAGGAGGCGAGGCCACCCCAGTCATATCCGGCGAGAACGGCCCGTTCGATACCGAGGGCGTCGAGGAGATCGATGAGGTCCTTGCCGAGGGCAGCCTGCTCGCCGCTGCGCATGGTGGAGTCCGACAGGAACCGTGTCGGCCCGAAGCCGCGCAGATAGGGAACGATCACCCTGGCACCCGCTTCCGCCAGGCGAGGCGAGACCTCGTCATAGGCGTGCGGGTCATAGGGAAAGCCATGCGAGAGTACCACCGGCCAACCCTCGGTCGGTCCGGACTCCAGATAGGCGATCTCGAGGGTATCCGTCTTGACTGTTCGCATGCTGGGCTCCCCGTTCTCGGACAACAGGCACACTTCGCTGGATGACAGCAGTACCGGCGACATCGCGGCAGTGGCGATTTCGGCAGACTCGCAACGGCGATGGGCAAGGATGGTTCCCTGTCGGCAGCGTTTCTGTGGCGGCGGGCGTCAGTCGCCAAAGGCTGACGAAGCCAACTGCGATGGAGGCCAAGCTTCAGGGAGACGGAACAACCGTTCCCTGGTGAAACAGCATCTGCCAGCGACCATCGATCAGCTTCCAGATGGAACTGCGCAGCGTGGTTCTTGTACCTGTCCCGTCGGGGTAGCGACGGCTGCTTCGGTAGGTTACGAGCACGGCGTCCGGAGCGATGGATTGAACGGCGAAGTGATGCACGTCCGGAACGAGAGCTGCTTCGGCAGTGGATTCCTCGACCAAGGCGGCCACGATCGAAGCCTTGTCGTAGACCGTACCGGAACTGCCGAACTCGATGAACTCATCGGCGAGGAGCGCGCGTACGGCATCAGGCGACCGTCGCACCTCGGGGCGGTGCAGCTTCTGTTCGAGGGTGCGAAAGAACTCCAGGTCGGGATCGGCTGCCGGCATGCTTGTCCCTTCGCCAAGTCCTTCGAGAGAAGCTGGTTGGCGCTTCTATTCTGCTGCTCAGTTTTGATCACAAAGGAGATGAAATACAAAGACGGCTTTGAAGGTCTGGTCCGTCAGCGTCGCGACTATATTCCCCGTTTCTGGATTTGGCTGCACGCCCAATCCCAGAACAATTGTTCCGACTCCAATATTCATGGCATTTCTTGTCGCCAGTATGTAGGAACTATTTCGCCCAATAATAAAAAAATCAACTCCGCTAGTGTAGCCGTTTTTTGTGGTTGATCTTACCCTCAGCCGATCTCCCGCATCGGTTATCTCGAATATTTTATTCCGGCTGAGTTCCTCCACCTCCTTGTCCTTCTTATCATAGGGGCTGTTCCACTCATAATCTTTGACGGCGCATTTGAATGTGACAGTCTCTTCGCACCGCGCTGTTCCCACCATCCCCAGGCACAGCGCAGCCAATATTAGGAACCGCATATCTATTCTCCTCCGCCGCTACTTGACGCGAAACTTTCTCAACCCAGGAGGGTAGCGTTTCCCGCAATCGAGCGCATCAGGACAAATCGCCAGATCTATTCGAGTATAAACGGGAGTCGAGCAGCCAGATGCTCGCAATCAGCGCGAAACGGCAATCTTCGCACTGCACCTGATATGTACGAGTGGATCGCAAGCTCTCGCCTACTTCCCCCACCGCCCGCGCTTCTTGCCGGCCACGGTTCCCGCCGCCGTGCTGGGCGGTGGGCGCTTGGGCGGTTCGCTGCCGAGCGGCACTTCGGTGCGGCCGACGGTCATTTCGTCGAGGTTGTTCTTGCGGACGCGGGAGGGTGGCGTGTTGCCGGCTCGGCCGTATTTCTTGCCGCCTGTAAAACCACCGCCGGCCGCGTCGACGTCGCTCTGGCGGGCCATCGGGTCGTCGGCGATGGTCAGCTCGGCTGCCTGCAGCCGCTTCAACTCGTCGCGCAAACGGGCCGCCTCCTCGAATTCCAGGTCGGCGGCAGCCTTGCGCATGCGCCCTTCGAGGTCGGCCATATAGGCCTTGAGGTTGTGGCCGATCATCTCGCCTTCCTCGGCGAGGCCGGTGTCGACGCGCACGTGGTCCTGCTCGTAGACCGAGTTCAGCACGTCGCCGATCGACCGCTTGACGCTCTCCGGCGTGATGCCGTTGGCGACGTTGTAGGCCACCTGCTTCTCGCGGCGGCGGTTGGTCTCGGCCATCGCCCGTTCCATCGAGCCGGTGATCCTGTCGGCGTAGAGAATGACCTTGCCGTCGACGTTACGGGCGGCGCGGCCGATGGTCTGGACCAGCGAGGTTTCCGACCGCAGGAAGCCTTCCTTGTCGGCGTCGAGAATGGCGACCAGCGCGCATTCGGGAATGTCGAGGCCCTCGCGCAACAGGTTGATACCGACCAGCACGTCGAAGGCGCCGAGGCGCAGGTCGCGCAGGATCTCGATGCGCTCCAGCGTGTCGATGTCGGAGTGCATGTAGCGGACCTTGATGCCCTGCTCATGCAGATACTCGGTGAGGTCCTCGGCCATGCGCTTGGTCAGCACGGTGACCAGCGTGCGGTAGCCGGCGTTGGTCACCTGTCGCACTTCGCCGAGGAGGTCGTCGACCTGGGTGCGGGCCGGACGGATCTCCACCGGCGGGTCGATCAGGCCGGTGGGGCGGATCACCTGCTCGGCGAACACGCCGCCCGACTGGTCGAGCTCCCAGCCGCCGGGGGTGGCCGAGACGCAGACCGTCTGCGGCCGCATGGCGTCCCACTCCTCGAAGCGCAGCGGACGGTTGTCCATGCAGGAGGGCAGGCGGAAGCCATATTCGGCCAGCGTCGCCTTGCGGCGGAAGTCGCCGCGATACATGGCGCCGATCTGCGGCACGGTGACGTGGCTTTCGTCGATGAACACCAAGGCATTGTCCGGCAGGTATTCGAACAGCGTCGGCGGCGGCTCGCCGGGCGCGCGTCCCGTCAGATAGCGGGAATAGTTCTCGATGCCGGCGCAGGCGCCGGTCGCCTCCATCATTTCCATGTCGAAGGTGCAGCGCTGCTCGAGACGTTGCGCTTCCAGGAGACGGCCGTGGGCGTTGAGTTCGACGAGGCGGTCGCGCAACTCCGTCTTGATCGACTTGATGGCCTGGGCCAGCGTCGGCTTGGGCGTCACATAGTGCGAGTTGGCGTAGATCTTGACGAACTTCATGTCGGCCGACTTGTGGCCGGTCAGCGGGTCGAATTCGGTGATCGACTCCACCTCGTCGCCGAACAGCGAGATGCGCCAGGCGCGGTCCTCCAAGTGGGCCGGGAAGACTTCGATGGTGTCGCCGCGCACCCGGAAGGTGCCGCGCGCAAAGCCGACATCGGCGCGCTTGTATTGCAAGGCGACGAGGTCGGCGAGCAGCTGCCGCTGGTCGATGCGGTTGCCGACCTCCAGGCCGAAGGTCATGGCGGTATAGGTCTCGACCGAGCCGATACCGTAGATGCAGGACACCGAGGCGACGATGATGACGTCGTCGCGCTCGAGCAGGGCACGCGTCGCCGAATGGCGCATGCGGTCGATCTGCTCGTTGATGGTCGATTCCTTCTCGATATAGGTGTCGGTGCGGGGAACGTAGGCTTCCGGTTGGTAATAGTCGTAGTAGGAAACGAAATACTCGACGGCGTTGTCGGGGAAGAAGCTCTTGAACTCGGAATAGAGCTGGGCGGCCAGCGTCTTGTTGGGCGCCAGAACCAGGGCGGGGCGATTGGTGGCGGCGATGATGTTGGCCACCGTGAAGGTCTTGCCGGAGCCGGTGACGCCCAGCAGCACCTGCGTCTTGTCATCTTGCTGGATGCCGGACAACAGATCGGCGATGGCGGTCGGCTGGTCGCCCTTCGGCTCGTAGGCCGAGGACAGGCGAAAGGGGATGCCGCCTTCCGACTTGGGCGGACGCTCCGGTCGGTGCGGCACCCAGGGCTGGCCATCGCGGAAGATGTCGCGGCCCTTCTGGATCATCTCTTCCAGCGCCTTCACCGTGGCGGTGACGCCGCCGAGCGGCAGCGCCTCGGCCTCCTCCATCGACACCGACATGCCGGCGACGGGATTGAGGCCGCCGGCGGCGCGCGTCTTCGGATCGGTGGACCCGCCCAGCGAGCCGCCGCGCGACGACTTGCGCGAGGTCAGCTCGGCCTTCGGCTTGCGCTTGCCGGGCTTGGCGATGGTTTCCTCGACGATCCGCGAGTCTGACGGCAGGGGCTTGGTAGCCTCTTCCGACACATCCTTCAGCCAGTCCGAGAAGGACGTCTCGATCGGCACCGGCTCAAACGGCGTCTGCGGCATCTCGGAAAATCCGAGTGCCGGGTCGTTATCGGGCCCTGAATCTGTGTTGGGAACTGAAGCGGGCTTGCGGGGTGCCATGGCGGACTCATCGGTGTCGGGAGCGAACGACCAACTTATCACACTCACTGCGGTCAGAGCATGGCAGCAGGACGACAGGGTTGCCCCTGTCATCCGTGTCTGGTCGTCAGTCGTTGCGGCAGACGCCGTTCACCCACTTGCAGGGCGCGCCGGGCTTGCCGAGCGCGCTGCCATATTTGGGCTTGGCCTCGGTGGCCGGCGCGGTCGGTGTCGCCTGCGGGGCTGAGGTGGCGACCGACGGTGCGGCGGGCTGCGTCACGGTGGGGGGCGGCTGCGTCACACTGGGCACTGTCGGCTGCGTCCCGACGGGTGGGGTTACAGGTGCAGTCGGCTGTGTCACGGTGGTCGATGGCGCGGTGGGCGCGGGGCGTACGGTGGCCGGTGGCGTACTGGCCACCCGGGGCGCGGTCTGCGGTGCAGCCCGATAGGTCCCGTTCGGCTGGGGAAGCTCCGGCATCGGTGGGCCCGTTACCACCGGCGGCGGTGCGGCGGTGCGCGGCATTCCCGGCCTCACTCTGTAGACGCCGACATTCGGCTGGGGCAGATCCGGCATGGCCGGTCCCATGTCGGCCGGCGGCCGGTAAACGTAGACCGGCGGCGGCTCGATGTAGATGTCACCGGGATAGGCGTCCTGCGGCGGCTGGCGGTAGACCGGCGGCGGATTGGCGTAGACGGGAGGTTCGCGGTAGATCGGCGGCGGCGAGAACACCGGCGGCCGCATGATCTGGTCTTCCGGCGCCCAGTTGCGGACGGTGCCGAGATAGCGCGAGGATATCCAGCCACGCGTGTTGCCGTAGCCGACATCGCACCAGGCATCGTCGTTGAGACAGCCGTAGATCTCCACCGGCGTACCGGGCGGCAGAGTCACGATCGTATAGTACTGCGCGCCGGGGCCAGTGCGCAGATTGACCGCAGCCAGAACTTCGGCCGGCGCGGCGAGCGCGCCGGTCATGGAGGAAATCAGGCCCGCCAGACAAAGCGGCGCGGCTAGATATCGCATCCTCATCGCGGTTTATCTCCGGTCAATGGCTGCCCGAGATGGATACGCAATCAGGTTGATCGGGCTGGCAGCCCGGCTGAACCGGCCTGCCATCGCGACGCGGATCACGGTTTCGATTCTCATCTCGGTCCCTATTCCAATCTGTCCTCGGGCGGTCTCGATCCCAGTCCGGACGCGGCTGATTCCAATCCGACCTAGGGCGATCCCAGTCCGAACGCGGCCGATCCCATTCTGAACGCGGCCGATTCCAATCGGGTCTCGGGCGATCCCAGTCCGGACGATCGCGTCCCCAGTCCGGGCCACCGTCCCAATCCGAGCGCGGACGATGTCTATACCACGGCCGGTCCGTATAGTGGTTGTCCCAGTAGCCGAAATTGAAGGTCAGGAAGGGCACCGACCGGTAGGGCCGGGGACGGTAAACCGGGCCGCTGTAGAAGGTTGAGAGATAGCGCGACGACACCCAGCCGCGGTCTGGACCATAGGCGACATCACACCAGGTGTAGCTTTGCAGGCAGCCGTAGAGTTCGACGGGCGCGCCGGCTGGCAGCACCACCACCGGATAATACTGGGTGCCCGGACCGGCCCGAAGGTTGACGTTGGCCGTGACTTGGGCAGGCGAGGCGGAAGCCACCGCTGGAGCAGCCACGGTCGCTGCGGCAGTGAGCGCGGCAATCGACAGCAGGGATTTTAACATCTTGATCTTCACTCCTTTGTCGGCCAGGCCGACGGGCTTCCTGTCTTTGTCGGCCAAGCCGACGGGCTTCCTGTGATCGTGCTTATCGCATCGTTCCCTTGAGCGGGGTCTGAACCTGCCGTTCATAGGCTGTTCATCTGAGACTCAACGTTCGACCGCGAACTTGGGTTGCAGTTAGGGCAGCCATGCGGCATCCATGCGGCAATGGAGAATTTCCTTGCCGTCGAATAGGCCGATGTTCTAGCTCTCGCGCCATGAACTATCGTCACGCCTTTCATGCCGGAAACTTTGCCGACGTGCTGAAGCACGCCGTGCTCGCGCGCATCCTCGCCTACCTCGCCCGCAAGGATTCCGGCTATCGCGTCATCGACAGCCACGCCGGCATCGGGCTCTACGACCTTGCCGCTGACGAGGCGCTGAAAACAGGCGAATGGCAGGGCGGTGTCGGTCGTATCAGAGCGGCGCGGTTGTCGCCGGCGCTCAGCGACTGGCTGGCGCCCTGGCTCACGGCGCTGCGCGCCGTCAACGGCGGCGACGATCTTCTCCTCTATCCTGGCTCGCCGGCCATCGCCACGGCGCTTGGCCGCCTGCAGGATCGCTATCATTTCAATGAGCTGCATCCGCAGGACGCGGCGACGCTCGCCGCGCTCTATGCCGGCGACCGGCGGGTGCGCCTCAGTTCGGAAGACGGCTACATCACCGTGCGCGCCCAGTTGCCGCCGCACGAACGGCGCGGCCTCGTCATCGTCGATCCGCCCTTCGAGGAGGCCGGCGAGTTCGACCGCCTGCTGCGGGCCGTGCAGGATGCCTACAAGCGCTTTGCCACCGGCTGCCTGATGATCTGGTATCCGATCAAGGATGTCGCCGCCGTCGACGCCTTCCTGCAAGAAGCGGCCAAGGTGGGTTATCCGCGCCTGATTGCCATCGAGCAGTGGATCCGCGAACCGGGGGGCGACGGACCGCTCAGCGGCGCCGGCGTGCTGATCGCCAATCCGCCGTATACGCTGGCCGACGAGACCGAAGCCATTCTGCCGGAACTGACCCGCCTGCTCGCCGAAGATAGCGACGCCGGCGGCCGGGTTCTGCGGCTCGCCGAGGACGGTTGACGATTCAGGCCGTCCCGTTGGGCTATCGGTCCAGTTGAGTGACCGTTGCAAACCGTAGACCGATCAACGGGTTGGCATTTCGAAGTCGCCAAATGGAAAACTCTCAACTGAATTAACGGGTTCTACGAGATCCGAGTAATAATTTCTCAATGTGCATAGATTAGAACGCGTTGATGGAGGAGGCGACTTTTCCCATCAAGGCGGGAATGCTTTCGCTTGGCGATCATCTCCGGTGATCACCTCCCTGGCCGCTTCACAGGTTGAAGGGCACAGTTGGGCCGTCCGCCGTGCCGCGAAGGACAGGGGCCGTTGCTGCCGACCTGGCAGTCGCCCTGCGGATCGTCGAGGCAGGCAAGGGCTTGGCAACACTCGGTTTCGGTCATGGAGAAACGCTCGTCGCGTCTCAAAAGGCTGTGAGGGCACGGCTCGACCAGGCCACAACAGAACGATGGGGGCGGATACGGCAAAAAGTCAGATGGCCCTACCTCGGATCGGCGTTCACCTCCTCGGCGAGCTTGGTGGTGAGGCGGACACCTGCCTGCAAGGTCTTTTGTCGCAGGGCTTTACCGCCGACAGGGCGGCGCTGCCGGCCGAGGAGGCCGCCACGGCGGAAAAGCAGGATATTCTGGCCGTCACAGGGCGCTATCGCCCTGAGCTGCACACGCCGACCCATCTTTCCAGGCTGGTCGGCGCTCAACGGGACCGGACGATCCTGTTCCTCAGCCATATGGACCCCGAGAGCTTCGCGCTGTTCGAACAGGCGGGCTTTTCCTTCATCAACGTCACCACCGACCAGACGGTGAAAAGCCTGGTCGGCCTGATTGCCCAGGTCGATCCCAACGCCGTCTATCAGGCGTCGAAGACCGCGGCGATGCGGGCGTCGATGTCGACTGAAATCGCCAACACGGTGGTCGACCTGTTCAGCCGGCTCCGGGCCGATCCGGTGGCCCCCAAGCTCGCGGAGTCCCATCAGCAGCGGCGGGCGATGAGCGCGCTGATCGGTCAGTCGCCGATGTCGGTGTGGATCGAGCTGATCCAGAATTACCACGACGGCACCGCCCAGCATTGTTCGCTCGTTTCGGGCTATACGCTGGCCTTCGCCCGGGTGCTGGGCGCCGGCAACCAGCAGACCGGGCGGCTGTTCGACGCGGCTTTTTTCCACGACGTGGGCAAGGCGATGATCCCCTTGGAAATCCTCGACAAGCCCGGCCGCCTCGACCCGGCCGAATGGGAGATCATGCAGCGGCATGTCCTCCACAGCCACGACATCCTCATCCGCGACGAGCACACCTGCGGCGAAATCGCCCGGGTGGCGCGCGACCATCATGAGTATCTCGACGGCAGCGGCTATCCGAACGGCATCACGGCGCCACAGATCGACGACATCACCCGCATCATCACCATCTGCGACATCTTCGCCGCCTTGACGGAAAAGCGGGCCTACAAGCCGGCCAAGCCGTTCGACGAAGCCTATTCCATCCTCAAATCCATGGCCGGAACGAAGCTCGATCCGGACCTGGTGCGGTTATTCGAAAAGGTGGCCGCCGAATGCGACGGCCGCCTCGGGCGAGCTGCGACCGCTGCCTGACGGGTAGAGACGATGCTGAACCTCAGAGCCCTCATTGTCGATGATTCCGCGATCATCCGCACGCAGCTGCGCAAGGAGATTCAGGAGATCGCGCCCGACTGCCGTGTGTTCGAATGCGCCAGCGTGTTGGAAGCCGGGCGGTTTCTGTTGCGCAGCGTGCCCGACGTTCTGTTCCTCGACCTCAACATGCCCAACATCAACGGTATCGAATTGCTGAACAGGTTCGATGCCGTGCTCGGCGGTCGCCGTCCGCCGATCGTGGTGTCCATCTCCACCGACATGCGACCGGCCACCTTGGCGGCACTGAAGGCGCGCGGTGCCTATGCCCTGCTGGCCAAGCCGTTCGACAAGGAAAAAGTGGCCATGATGCTGCTGCGCGTCATCAAGATGGTTCAGTCGCGCCGCGTGCTGATCGTCGATGACAGCGCCACCGTTCGCACGGTGGTCAAACGCATCATCGAGCACAGCCGATTCAAGCTTGCCGTCGAGGAAGCTGCCAACGGCGCCGACGCCATCCGCCTGTTCCGCGACGGCCGGTTCGATCTCGCCTTTATTGACGTGGAAATGCCGGGCATCGACGGGCTCGAAGCCGCGGGGGAGATTCTCTACTCCTCGGGCGATGCCCACGTCGTGCTGATGTCCGGCAAGAACGACGAGGCGATTCGCCGTGCGGCCGCGCACATCGGCGTAGAGTTCTTCCTGAAGAAGCCGTTCTACGCCAAGGACGTCGATGAAGTTCTGCATAGTCTCTACAGCGTGGCAGAAACGGAATTTGTCTCTGGCCGGGAGACAGAGGCATTCGAGGATCCCGAGACCGACGTCTTTTACGTGCCTTAATCGGTATTTCTACGCCCAGATCTTGCTGCCGGTCACAGCAGAACAAGAGTCTCGCGCAAGCTACGCTCGTTAAAGATGACAGGGCGATATTTATCGAGGTCGAATTAAGTATTCCTCTATAAATTGTTGATAGCGTTAAGCGTCTTCATCGAGAGGCTCACATGAACCGTCTGACCGTAAGCTTGACCCTGAGAATAACCATCGCCGTGCTGGTCGCCGGCATCTTATTCCAGTTGGGGTTCGGCGCCTGGACCTCCTGGCAGAATGCCCGGACGGCGGCCCGTATCGAAACGGTTGCTCGGGCCTCGCTGCAGATGTTCCAGGCCTTGCCGAACCTGCGCATTGACCGCAGCAGCACGGGCCGAGCCATCAAGGCCGATCAGGGGCTTGAGGGCTACGTCAAGCAAGTTTCCGATGCGCGCGGTATCGAGATGCCGGCCATCGAGGCGGCGATCGCCACGCTGGAGGCGGCCGATCTGCCCGATGGTGCGCAGCTCGCCAAGTCGCTGCGCGAGAAGGCCGACACCCTCAAGGCGCTGCAGGCCAAGACCGAAGAAGCCTTCAAGCAGGACAAGGCTAGCCGGCAGGCGTCGCTGGCCGACGACTATACCAAGGCTTCGACGGCGATGATCGACCAGTTGTCGTCGGCGTCCGCCAAGATCGCCGAAGAAGTGCGTCTGGCCGATGGCCTGATCGACCGGCTGCTCGACATCAAGGCGCTTGGCTGGGTGATGCGCAACACGGCCGGCGAGGCGTCCGGCCTGACGGCCAATGCGCTCGGCCCGATCGGCGTGCCGGAGAACGGGCTGGAATCCTATCTCAACAACATGGCCTCCGCTCAGGTCGCCTGGAAGACCATCAAGGACATGTCCTCAGGCGTCGATCTGCCGCCGGCTTTCGCCGAGGCGATGGCCGCCGCCGACCGCGATTACTTCAGCTCCGGCGCCATCGAGAAACAGACGGCGCTGCTCAAGACGGTGATCGGCGGACAGAAACCCGACACCGATACCCTTGGCTGGAGCACCTACAACGCACCGCGACTGACGGCCCTGCTCAATGTCGCCAATGCCGCGCTGGCCATCGCCCAAGCCAAGGCCGTGGATGCAAACAGTCAGGCCACCTGGTCGCTGTGGACGCAGCTTGGCCTGTTCGCCGGCGCCTTGGCGCTGGCCATCCTGATCGCCATGGTGGTGCAACGGCGCATCATCCATCCGCTCAGCGTCATCGGCGAGCGTATGATGGCGCTGGCCCACGGCCAGTTCTCGATCGAAGCGCCCTATGTGGAGCGTGGCGACGAGATCGGCGCCCTCGGCAAGACCATGGCGGTATTCCGCGACAACATGCTGGAGACCGAGCGGCTGCGCGCCGAACGGGCCGACCAGGAGCGCGTCGACCGCGAACGCCGGGCCGCCGACATGAACGATCTGGCCCAGCGCTTCGACGACGCGGTCGGCGACATCGTGACGATGGTCGCCTCGGCGTCCACGGAGCTGCAGCTGTCTGCCAAGTCGCTGACGTCGCTCGCCGACTCCACGCAGAACCAGTCGGCCTCGGTGGCCGCCGCTGCCGAGCAGGCCTCGGCCAACGTCGCCTCCGTGGCGTCGGCGACCGAGGAACTGTCGTCATCGGTGGCGGAGATCGCCCGCCAGGTGGAGAAGTCGTCCGAGATCGCCTCCAAGGCGGTGGTCGAGGCCGAGAGCACCAATGAAAAGGTCAAGGGGCTCGCCGCTGCCGCCGAGAAGATCGGCGCTGTCGTCGAGCTGATCAACAACATCGCCGGGCAGACCAACCTTCTGGCGCTCAATGCCACCATCGAGGCGGCTCGCGCCGGCGAGGCCGGCAAGGGCTTCGCCGTCGTTGCCGCCGAAGTGAAGCAGCTCGCCGACCAGACCGCCAAGGCGACGGCCGAGATCGGCGCCCAGATCGGCGCCATCCAGTCGGCCACGTCCGAGGCGGCCGAGGCCATCCATGGCATCGGCACCACCATCGAGACGATGAACGACATCGCCAAGTCGATCACCGGCGCGGTGGATGGGCAGAATGCTGCCACCGAGGAGATCGCCCGCAACGTTCAGGAAGCCTCGATCGGCACGGGAACGGTGTCGGAAAGCATTACCTCCGTCACCATGGCCGCCAGCGAATCGAGCAGCGCGGCGACGCAGGTGCTGGCCTCGGCCTCCGAGCTCAGCAAGAATGCCGAGCGCCTCCGGCACGAACTGACCAACTTCCTCGGCTCGATCCGCGCCGCGTAAGATCGGGAAAGCCCTGCGCGTTGGCGATGTCCAGCGCGCAGGGCTGCCTGAATTGCAATGTTTAATCCAGAGCTTTTTTGGTGAAATCAGATTCACTGGAAAAGCTCTGTCTATTATCGGCTCCGTTTGGTTCCCCGTTGGACATACAAGTCTCCTGCAAACTAGTCCCGGTCTCGCCGACATTTCAACACAACGGATCGGCCCTGCTATTGATGACTGGAAAGTGGCCGATTTTCCTATTTCCGCCGAGCGTGCTGATCTTCCGCCATGAACTGGTGATACAGCTTGGCCCGTTCGGTGTGGGGTGAGCTGTTTGGTCTTTCAGATCAAGTAAAACTCATCCAACAGCCGGATTCAGCTATCCGGAGATCAGAAGATGCACAGACGGTCCCTGCTCATGGGGTTTGGTGGACTCGCCGTGCTGGTCGGTGCCGGAGGTGCGGGGCTGCACGCGGCGACCGGTTCGTCTGGAGCTTATGGGCGCTATAGTACTATTTTGCGCTCAATTCCCATCGATTTCGCTGTCCCCGAACTCATTCGCTTGGCGACGCTCGCCGCCAACAGCCACAACACGCAGCCGTGGCGGTTTCAGGTCGCCGAGACAGCGATCAATATCCTGCCCGATCTGTCTCGGGCCACGCCGGTGGTCGATCCGGACAACCATCATCTGTTCCTCAGTCTGGGGTGCGCGGCTGAGAATCTGGTCATTGCAGGGGCCGCGATCGGCGTGCATGGCGTGCTGGAAAGCAATCCGGACGGCAGCCTGCGTTACAGTTATGGGCTCGGCACGCCGCAGCCCGATCCGCTGCTGCAGGCGATTGCCCAGCGCCAGACCACCCGCGCGCTCTACGACGGGCAGCCCGTCCCGGCGTCCGATCTCGACACCCTGCGCCAGGCTGCCGAGACCGATGGCGTGCGGCTGATCATCATCGAGGAACGAGCGCGCATCAATCAGATCCGCGACCTGGTGGTCGCCGGCAACGAAGTGCAAATGCAAGATCCGGCCTTTCGGGCCGAGATCAAGACGTGGCTGCGCTTCAATCCACGTAGCGCGATGGCGACAGGAGACGGCCTCTACGCGCCGGCAAGTGGCAACCCCACCCTTCCGGACTTCGCGGGTCGACTTGCCTTCGATGCGTTTTTCACGGCCTCCGGCGAAAACGACAAATATGCCAAGCAGATCGATTCCTCGTCCGGAATCGCCATCTTTCTCGCCGAGCGCGCGGATATCCAGAGTTGGATCAGGGTGGGCCGGGCCTGCCAGCGCTTCGCCCTTACCGCGACAATGCTCGGGCTCAAGCACGCGTTCATCAACCAACCCGTCGAGGTGGCGCGCCTTCGCCCCGAACTGGCATCTCTGGTCGGCGAGCCGGGTCTGCGTCCCGACATCGTCATGCGATTTGGTCATGGTCCACAGATGCCATATTCACTGCGCCGCCCGGTGCCGGCGGTGATGACGTGACGGGGGGCGGCAGGGATTGTCGCCGCGTTCTTCGTTCGCTGGGTGTAACGTGAGGGCACCAGAGCCGACCGTCTGATGACCAGCATCCTCTAGGACAGTAGACTTGGAATCTCTGATCTCATCGGTAACCGACTGGCTCAGCGCCCATTCGCTCATCGCCTATCTCGCGGTGTTCCTGCTCGCCTTTTCCGAGTCGATCCCATTGATCGGCGTGGTTGTTCCGGGTACGGCGGTGATCCTCGCCCTTGGCGCGCTCGTCCCAAGTGGCGTCGTGAAGCTGTGGCCGCTGCTGATATCCGCGACCGCAGGGGCGATCGTCGGCGATGGCCTCTCCTTCTGGCTCGGCCACAGGTATCACCGAGCGATCCTCGGGCGCTGGCCGCTCAACCGATACCCGGAGCTGATCGAGCGGAGCGAGGCCTTCTTCAAGAAGCACGGCGATAAGAGCGTGTTCATCGCCCGGTTCGTCCCGGGGGTCCGCGCTTTCGTGCCGCTTCTCGCTGGCATGCTCGGACTGCCGGTGTGGCGCTTCTATGCCGTCAACGTTGCCTCGGCCCTGGTCTGGGCACCGGCGCATATTCTTCCGGCCGTTCTGTTTGGTGCCAGCTTCCGCGCGCTGGGGAAAGCGGCAAAACCGGTGGCGATCCTGCTGGTGATCGTCATCGCGACGGGCTGGGTCGTCTGGCGTCTGGTGGGCTGGGCGGTGAGGCGGGCAGTCCCTTTGCTAGGCGCCGCGATCGCCCATGTCCGCAGTTGGGCTGAGGGCCGTGACAGCCGGTTCGGCCGCGTCGTCGCAAGCCTGCTCGACCCGGAGCGTTCGGAAGCGCGGATCGTCGCCCTGATGCTGGCGGCTCTGGCGGGCGCCGCCACGGTGTTCCTCGGTATTCTCGAGGATGTCGCCAATAGCGAGCCGCTGGTCGTTGCCGATCGTGCCATCTACACCGCGCTGCAGGACTTGCGCTCGCCGGTCACCGACACCCTGATGATCGGCATCACCGAGCTCGGCGACACCAAGGTCGTGGTGGCGATGACGGCCATCGTATTCCTGTGGCTCGCCTGGGAGCGCGCCTGGCGCACGGCGGCGTTCTGGCTGGTGGCCGTCGCCGGGGCGTCGGCGCTCAACACGGTAATCAAAGTCACGCTGCACAGGGCGAGACCCGACGAGCTGCTTTATTCGGGCTGGAGCGCCTTTTCCTTCCCAAGCGGTCACAGCACGACGAATCTGGTGCTCTATGGCTTCCTGACATTCCTGATTGCCCGTGGGCTGCGTCCGGCTCTGCAGGTGCCGGTTGCCCTCGGGGGCGCCACGCTGATTGTCCTCATCGCTTTTTCACGTCTCTATCTCGGCGCGCACTGGTTTTCCGATGTGGTCGGTGGAGCCGCGTTCGGGTCGGCCTGGCTGATGCTGCTGGGACTTTTCTATCTGCGCCGGCCGGCCGAACGAATAGGCTCGCCGTCCCTACTGGTCGCGGCTTGTGCCGGGCTCATCCTTGCCGGAGGAGCCAACATTTTTCAAAGCCATGCCGTCGATGTTCAGCGTTATGCGGTTCGTGAGGTGAAGCCTGAGATCGTTGCCGATTGGGAGGCCACGGGTTGGCAGACGCTTCCCATTTGGCGGGTTGATCTCACGGGCGAGGAGGAAGAACCATTGACGGTCCAGTGGGCGGGCAGCCTTGGCGCCTTGCAGGCTATCTTGCAGCAACAGGGATGGAAGTCTGCCGCCGATTGGTCTCTGACGAGTGCTGCAATCTGGCTGAACTCCTCTTCAGACGCCGCCGCTCTCCCGGTAATCCCTCTTTTTGACAGCGGGCGGCTTCCGGCTCTCACATTGGTTCGCCTCTCGGAGGCGCCCGTTACATCGCGGCTCGTCCTTCGACTTTGGGCAACCGACAAGGAGCTGGCCGACGCAACGCCGCTCTGGACGGGTTCGGTGGTGGAAGAGCGTCTCCTTCATCCTCTGTCGCTCGGCACGTTCGTTTCGACCCAGCCGGATCTCAATGCGCCGAGGCAGGCGCTGGTGCAGGCTCTCGGCGGCAGCCTGCCGTTGCGGGCCGATGCGCCAATCGATGCCGAATGGGACGGGCGAGTTCTGTTGGCCCGTCCCCAATAGCCTGCGGAAAGCCGGAACCAGCTCACTCCAGGGGAATGAAGGCGGGGTTCCAGACGATCTCCCAGACATGGTCGTCCGGATCGAGGAAATAGCCGGCATAGCCGCCCCAGAAGGTATCCTGCGCCGGCTTGAGAATCGTGGCGCCTGCCGCGCGCGCCCGGTCCATCACCTCATCCACCTCGGCCTTGTCGCCGACGTTATGGCCGATGGTGAAGCCGGTCGGGCAGGGAGCTGTCTTTGACAAGCCGGTGTCGAAGGCCAGATCGTCGCGCGCCCAGACGGCCAGCTTCAATTGCGATTGCAGATCGAAAAAGGCGACGGCCCCATGCTCGAACTCTCGGCCGACGATGCCTTCGGTGGGCAATCCCAGGCCGTCGCGATAGAAGGCGACGGCCCGTTCCAGATTCTCGACGCCCAGCGTCAATATGGAAATGCGTGGTTTCATCGTCGTCCTTCCCTGTGTTGGTTACCGTCGACCCTGACAAGGTGGCGTGCGGACCGGCCCGCTTCAACCGCAGGGGGCACCGCTCTTGGCGGTTCGCCCGACCCAGCCAAAAATCAGGTCGACAAGCTGGGGCGCCGGATTATGCTGCGATCCTGTTGTTTTGAACTGATTTGCCGCTTCTCTTCTCGCTCATTCGAGGACGATCATGCGCCTTACCGCCGCTTTGTTTGCGCTTTGCTGTTCGACCGTCATGGCCGCCGCCGGCGAGCTTCCCGCTTGCGATGACGCCTCGGTGCTTTCCACCCTGTCGGGTCGTCAGGCTTGGGCCGAGGCGCATACCTGGAAAGACGGTGTGACCATCGCCGCTGTCGATCGGGTGGGTGAGCGTCGGCTGGTGACCGAAGGCTTCAGCTCCATCGATCGCCGCTACTGCGCCGCCCGCGCCGAACTGACCTCGGCACGGCCGACGGCGCTTTACTATGTGGTCTCGGCCGATGAAGGCTTCGCCGGCTATGGCTGGAACGTCGAGTTCTGCCTATCCGGCCATGATCCCTATTACGTCTATGGCGCCGACTGTCAGGTTCTGAAATGACGAGCCGCTTCGTTCGGCTGCTGCTGGCGCTGTTGGTGCTTTGGCCGGCCGCCGCGCTGGCCGAGGACGTACCGGGGCGTTTCGATTTCTATCTGCTGTCGCTCACCTGGTCGCCGAGCTATTGCGCGGCGGAGGGCGGGAAGCGGGAAGATGCACAATGCGAGGGCGGCCGCCGCTATGGCTTCCTGGTGCATGGCCTCTGGCCGCAATATGAACGCGGCTATCCCGAGGATTGCCCGACGAGTCTTTTCCCCAGCAAGGCTGATATCCAGGGCCTCTCCGACCTGATGCCGGCCGATGGCCTCGTTCGACACGAGTGGCGCAAGCACGGCGCCTGTTCCGGCCTTGCGCCGGCCGACTATCTCAAGACGATCCGCGCGGCGCGCGAGACGGTGCGCATCCCCGCCGCCTTCCAGCACATCGACAGCTACAAGACGGTGTCGCCTGCCGAGGTGGAGGCCGCCTTCGTCGCTGCCAATCCGGGGCTGAAGCCGGAGGGTGTCGCCGTCACCTGCGATGGGCGGCGCCTGCGCGAGGTGCGCATCTGCCTGACGCGCGACCTCGGCTTCCGGGCCTGCGACGAGGTCGACCGGCACGCCTGCCGCGCCGACAAGGTGGTGCTGCCGCCGGTGAGGTGAGGGGCTGTTGCCGGGCCTGACGGCCGCTGCGGAGGAGGTTGCCTCGGCTATCAACGGTTCGACCCGCATCGAAGCATCCGGTGCTCGGGAAGCGCTAGCAATGAGCGAGAGCCCGAACAAAAGCAGGCATCGGATGACCAAAAAGACAGGCATGGCGACGGAATTGGCGCTGCTGCTGGTGCTCTCGACGCTTTGGGGCGCCTCCTACACCCTCATCAAGATCGGCGTCGAGACTGTTCCTCCGGTCACGCTGATCGCCTTGAGGACGCTGATCGCCGGCTCCATCCTCGTTGCCATCATCCGATTGCGTGGGCTGAAGTTGCCGGGTGACCTCAACACCTGGCGGCGCTTTCTGTTTCAAGCCTGCCTCAACTCCGTCGTGCCTTTCACCCTGATTGCCTGGGCTGAACAGACCACCGAGGCAGGCCTTGCCACCATCCTGAATTCGACGGCGCCGATTTTCGTGTTCCTGCTGACCGCGCTGATTACCCACCATGAAACGGTGACTGGTCGTCGGCTGTTCGGTGTCGCTGCCGGGCTGGTCGGGACGTGTCTGATCGTCGGCGTCCAGGCGCTCGGCGGCCTCGGAGACGAAGTCTGGGCACAACTTGCCATCGTCGCGGCCACCATCTGCTATGCCGGTGCCGCCATCTTCGGCAAGACCTTTAGGGGGCTCGATCCCATGGTGCCGGCGGCCGGATCGCTGATCTCGGGCGCCGTGATCCTCGTTCCGACGAGCCTTGTCGTCGATCATCCCTGGACATTGGCACCGAGCGCCGCATCCCTGTTCGCACTCGCCGCCCTGTCTGTCTTTTCCACCGCGCTGGCCTTCGTGATCTATTTCCGGCTCATCCAAACGCTCGGCTCGGTCGGCACCACGGCACAGGCCTATCTGCGTGTGCCGATCGGCGTGGCGATCGGCACACTGTTCCTGGGCGAAAAGCTTTCCTGGACGGCGTCGATCGGACTGATCTGTGTCCTGGCCGGCGTCCTCGCCATGACGTGGCCGGTGCGCCGCACCCTTCCGCTTTGAGCAGTACCATTGGCCGCCACTCAGGCAGGGAATAGACCGAGCACGGCGGCGCCCTTCCTGACGAACACCGGTATCTCCGTCAGCGGTGCCGGGCAGACGATGGTCTCGCCGCCGGCGAAGACGCGGCCCGTCCAGGCGTCGACCCAGTCGGTGCCGACCGGCAGGTAGACGCTGCGTTCGGTCTCTCCGGCCTTGAGGATCGGCGCAACCAGAAGGTCGTCGCCGAACATGTACTGGTCGTCGATCTCCCAGCAGCGGGCGTCGCCGGGGAAGGTGTAGAACAGGGTGCGCATCAGCGGATCGCCAGTCTCATGCGCTGCCCGCATCAGCTCACGGACATAGGGGCGCAGGCGCTCGCGCAGGTCGGCATAGCGGCTGAGGATGGTGTAGACATTGTCGCCGAAGCTCCAGAGTTCGTTGCCGGCGCCGCTGTCGCATTGGGCAACGCCATCGCGGAACGGCACGGCCGGCGGCGCGGTGGGTTCGCGATAGCCGTGCATGCGCAGCACCGGCGAGAACACCGCCCACTGGAACCAGCGCACCAGCAACTCGTGGAAGGCCGGGTCGTCGACGTGGCCGCCATGGAAGCCGCCAATGTCGGTGGTCCACCAGGGGATGCCGGCCATCCCCATGTTGAGCCCGGCGCTCAGCTGGTTGCGCATCGAGGCGAAGGAACTCTGGATGTCGCCCGACCAGATCAGCGTGCCGTAGCGCTGACTGCCGGCCCAGGCACATCTGACGAGACTGACGATCTCCGTCTCGCCGGCCGCTTTCAGCCCGTCATAGAAGGCCTGAGCATAGCGGGCCGGATAGGCGTTGCCGACTTCCAGCAGATTGCCGGTGTGATAGCGGTAATTCTCGAAATCATAGGCGGCATATTCCGGCTCCGCCTCATCCAGCCAGAACACCCGGATGCCCTTGTCGTAATAGTTCTTGCGGGCGACGCCCCACAGGAAGTCGCGGGCGGCGGGATTGGTCGGGTCGATGAAGCGGCTGTTGCCGAGGAAATCGAACTGGACGGGGATGCCGCGGTTGGTGTTCACCAGATAGCCCTTCTCGGCCATCTCGGCGTAGTTCTCCGATCGTGCGTCGACGGTCGGCCAGATGGACACCATCAGCTCGGTGCCCATCGCCTTGAGCTCGGCGGCCATGGCGGCCGGGTCCGGCCATTCGCGCTCGTCGAAGCGCCAGTCGCCCTGTACCGGCCAGTGGAAGAAGTCGGCGACGATCACCGACAGGGGAATGCCGCGCGCCGCATAATCGCGCGCCACCGTCATGAGTTCGTCCTGCGTGCGATAGCGCAGCTTGCTCTGCCAGAGACCCAGCGCGAAGTCCGGCATCATCGGCGCCGTGCCGGTCGCCTGGGCATAGTTGCGCAGGATGTCGGCGGGCGTATCGCCGGCGGTGATCCAGTAGTCGATGCCTTGCGCGGCTTCCGAGATCCAGCGCGTGCCATTCCTGGCAAACGAGGCTTCGCCGATGGCCGGCGTGTTCCACAGAAAGCCATAGCCGTGGCTAGAGACGACGAAGGGGACGCTGGCCTGCGAGTTGCGCTGGGCCAGCTCCAGCGTGCAGCCGACGAGGTCGAGGTTGGGCTGCTGGTACTGGCCCATGCCGTAGAGCCGTTCGCCGGGAACGGGCTCGAAGCGGACGGTGATCCTGGAGGCGCCGCCGTGCAGCGGCTTGAACTCGCGACCCGACAGACAAAGCGCGCTGATGGTCTCCGCCGCGTGGTCGCCGATGGTCCAGAATTTGGTCAGCGTGTCGCGCTGCCGCCATTTCTCCTCGAGCAGCAGGTTACCCTGGCGGTTGAAGAACTTGACGCGCCCCTGCAAGTCGACCTCGGCAGCGATGGCGCCATTTTCGATGCGCATACCGCTCTTAAGCCGACTAATGATCGACGTATGATCCTTCGAGTGCAGCAGCGCGCCCTCCGTCTTTTCCTCGCGTGCTGGGTAGATCGACGACCTCAGCCGGAGACCATCCTTGCCGTGGGCTTCGATCCTCAGCCAGGCGCCGTTATAGGACCAGCACAGCGCATCGCGCTCAATCGACAGAGTTTCCAAGGCAAAAGTCCTTTTCCCGCGAGGCGGTCGGACCGCCCCGGTCATTCAGTTCTGGGAGGCCCACAGCGCTAGGGCGCTGTTCGATCTGAAAGAATCAGATCGGCGCTCTAGGCCTTTGTTTAGTAAGCATCATCTTATCGATCCTCGTTTCACTCCGGTCGGATGATGCCCTAAAGCGCGCGGCCGGTTTCCGGATCGAACAGGTAGATGTCCTCGCTGGCGATACCGAGCGTCAGCGGCGCGCCGGCCTCGGTCTCATAGGTGCCGGCATAGGCGATGTTGACGAGTTCGCTGCCAACCTTCGCCTCGATGAAGGTCATGGATCCCGTGCCTTCGACGATATCCACGGTGGCGGCAAGCCGCTCGCCGCTGCCGTCGAGGCGGAGGTGTTCGGGCCGGAGGCCGGCCAGCACCTTGCGACCCGGCTCCTGCGCTCGGGGGATTTTCAGCAGCGCACCGGCGCCGAGGGCGATCGCCCGGCCGTCGGCCGTGATTTCAGCGGGCACGAAGTTCATGGCCGGCGAGCCGATGAATCCGGCGACGAAGCGGTTGGCCGGGCGGCGGTAGAGGTCGAGCGGCTTACCGATCTGCTCGATGCGGCCGTCGTGCAGCACGACGATCAGGTCGGCCATGGTCATCGCCTCGATCTGGTCGTGGGTGACGTAAACCGAGGTGGCGCCGAGGTTCTTGTGCAGCTTGCGGATCTCACTGCGCATCTGCACGCGCAGGGCGGCGTCGAGGTTGGAAAGTGGCTCGTCGAACAGGAACACCTTGGGATTGCGGACGATGGCCCGCCCCATGGCGACGCGCTGGCGCTGGCCGCCGGAGAGCTGCTTCGGCCGCCGCTTCAGCAGCTTTTCCAGCCCGAGAATCTTCGCGGCTTCGCCGACGCGCTGGTCGATCTCCGCCTTGGGGCGGCGACGCAGGCGCAGCGAGTAGGACATGTTCTGCTCCACCGTCATGTGCGGATAGAGCGCGTAGGACTGGAAGACCATGGCGAGGTCGCGTTCGCGCGGCGCCTTGTCGTTGACCACTTCGCCGGCCACCTTGATGGTGCCGGAGGTGATGGTCTCCAGGCCGGCGATGGTGCGGAGCAGCGTCGACTTGCCGCAGCCGGACGGGCCGACCAAGGCGACGAAGGCGCCGATGGGAATGTCGAGGCTGATGTCGTGCAGCACCTGCAGCGATCCGTAGTTCTTGTTGAGATGCTCGATTTCGATCTGGTTCATCGACGGGTGATCCACGTTCATTTCAGCGCGCCGGAGGTAAGGCCGGTGACGATCTGCCGCTGCAGCAGGATGAAGACGATCAGGATGGGCGCGACATAGATGCCGGCGTAGTTCATCAGGCCCACCCAGTCGGCCGAGTTGGCGCTGAGATAGGTGGCGAGATTGACGGTGGCGGTCTGGAGTTCGCGCGTGGCGATGAATGAGCGCGAGTAGACGTATTCGCCGAAGGACTGCAGGAACACCAGCACCGAGGTGATCAGAATGCCGTTGCGGGCGAGCGGCAGGATGATCAGGAAGAAGGCGCCGAGGTGGGAGTTGCCGTCGACCAGCGCCGCGTCCTTCAGCTCGCGCGGCACCTGGGTGAAGGTGGCGCGGCAGAGCACGATGTAGAAGGCCAGCGTCTTGGCGGCGGTGGCCAGCACCACGGCGGTGCGGGGGTAGTCGAGCAAGCCGACGTGGTTGAAGGCGACGAACAGCGGCGTCACCATCAGCGACGGCGGCAGCACCTGCAGCACGATCACCAGAAACAGCGCGATGTTGGCCTTGGTGCCACGGGCATTGGCCAGCGCATAGGCGGCGCCGGTGCCCAAGAGCATAGTGATGGCGGTGATGCCGCTCGCCACCAGCAGCGAGTTCCAGAGATAGCGGCCGATGTCGTGCTCGGCGAAGACCCGCGACACCTGGACCAGCGGCTCGGAGGGCCAGAGTTCCGGCGGATATTTGAAGATGCTGCCGGAGGTCTTCAGCGCCGTCGCATACATCCAGTAGACCGGGAACAGGTAGATGGCGGCGAACAGCAGGGCGAGCGCCAGGAGCAGGTATCTTTTCATCGTCGCCTCCCGCTCAGAACGACTGTTCGCGCTGCACCGAGCGCACATAGATGACGGCGACGACGATCACCAATGCGATCATCATGGTGGCGACGGTGGCGCCGCCGGAGATCTCATAGGTCTGGAACGACATCTGCCAGGACCAGTATTGCGCGACGTTAGAGGCGTTGGCCGGGCCGCCCTGGGTGAGCGCGGCGACGAGGTCGAACTGCTGCAAGGTGAAGATGACGCCGAGCGCGATCACCGCGCCGAGCGTCGGCCCCATCATCGGCAGGGTGATGGTCAGGAAACGCTGGAATACGTTGGCGCCGTCCATCTCGGCCGCCTCGTAGACGTCGCCGGGGATGCCGGCGAGGCCGACCGACAGCAGGATCATGTTGAAGGGAATGCCGAGCCAGATGTTGGCGATGATCACCGAGTAGAGCGCATAGGCGGGGTCCGACAGCCAGTAGATCTGCCCGTCGATCAGCCCCAGGCTCTGGAGGGCGTAGTTGAGGACTCCGAAGTCGCCGGCGAAGATCCAGCGCCAGACGGCGCCGACCACCAGGGCCGGCAGGATCCAACCGGCCAGGAACAGGCCGCGGACATAGGTGGAGCCCGGAAAATCCTGCAGGAAAAACAAGGCCAGCGCGAAACCGATGGTCAGCTGGAAGGCAATGGACAGCGTCACGAAGATCACGGTGTTCCAGACGATCGGCGCGAATTCGGGCCGATGGAACAGGTCGGTGTAGTTCTGCAAGCCGGCGAAGGGACGGACGAGCGTGCCGAGCGTGAACATGTCGACTTCCTGGAAGGACATGACCACGGTGTAGATGAGGGGAAAGGCCGCGAAGACCAGGAGGTAGAGCACGGCGGCGACGATCAGCGTGCCTTCGAAGCCCTTGCCGTCCCGCAAGTATTTGGCAAAACCCGATTGAAGCATGATCCCGTCGTCCGATGCGGAAGATATCCGTCTGGTCGTGGCGTCCGGGACGATGGGGGATCGCCCCGGACGGAGGCGCCGGGTTGCAGGAGAGGACAACCCGACCGGTTTCAGGTCACTTGATGAGGCCGTCGATAGTGGCCTGGGCGGTGTCGAGGGCAGTCTTGGCGTCGGTCTTGTGCGTCAGGGTGTCCTGGATCGCCGTCTGGATGGCCTTGGAGACCTTCGGCCACACCGGCGACGGACCACGGCCACGGGCGTATTTCATCTGCTCGGCGAACACGGAGTAGGCTTCCGGCCACTTGGGGTCCTTCGGCGTGGCGGTCTGGTCGAGCGGCAGCCAGCCGTACTCGTTCCAGTCACGCGAGCTCTGCGAATAGATGTATTCGAGGAACTTGAAGGCCTCGTCGGGATGAGCCGAGGTCTTGGGAACGGCATAGGCGAGTTCGCCAAGGGCGGAAGCGCGCGGCGCGCCGGCCTTTTCGATCGGCATCAGGGCGACGCGCCAGTCGAACTTCACTTCCTTGGCAAAGCGCGGCAGCTCCCAGCAGCCGGTGACGATCATGCCGATGTTGCCGGCAACGAACTGGCTGCCGAGGTCGGGCTGGTTGAGCACCAGCACTTCCGGCGTTGCCACCTTGTCGTCGACGAGCTTCTGCCAGAATTGCAGCGCCCGCACCGAACCGTCGGTGTTGATGGCGTTGAAGTCGCCACCGGCCGACTGCGCCCAGGGCAGGAACTGGAAGGTGGATTCCTCGGTGGCGACGGCCGAGAAGCCGAAGCCATACTGGCGCTTCTTGGCGTCGGTGAGCTTGGCGGCGGCGGCGGAGATTTCGTCCCAGGTCTGGGGCGGCTTGGTCGGGTCGAGGCCGGCAGCCTTGAACAGGTCGGCGTTATAGTAGAGGCCGAGCGTATTGCCGCCGCGCGGGAAGCCGTAGATCTTGCCTTTCCAGGTCGATTGATTGATCGGGCCGGGATAGAAATTCTTGGCGTCGACCACCTTGGAGGCGGCGATGCGATCGCTGAGGTCGAGCAACACGTCGTGCGAGGCGACCGAGGCGATATCCGGATTGTCGAGCATCAGGAGATCGGGGGCGGTGTTGGTCGACACGGCACGGATGGTGTCGTTGAGAATATTGGCGAAATTGACCAGCTTGATGTCGAGCTTGATGTCCGGGTTCTTGGCCTCGAATTCCTTGGCCATGTTTTCGGTGAAATGAACCGGCTCGTCGAGCGCCCACACTTGCAGCGTCACCGGCGCGGCGATAACGGCGCTTGTGGCGGCTGTCGAGAAGACAAGCCCAAGCAATAGCTTCCTCATCATAGTCGTTTTCCTCCACTTGGCATGCAAAAGCCCGTTGCCGCGCCGTTGAAACAACGCGACATGCTGCGTCATCGCGAATCGTAACGCGATTTGGATGTATAGCCATGCGTAAAGCGTCGCAGCGCTGATTACTCTCTCCGCTCAGTGCTGCTGTAAACGATTGCGAATTTACAATTCATCGAATGTCGAGTCAAATTGTTTTTGGACGAGACGTTCGGATGCTGGTATCAGGAATGCGGGCGAAACGGAGAGGGCTTGTTCCGGCGGAGGGCTTCCGGTGAACGCCTAGTGGAGCGAATTTGACATTTGAGTCCCGCCTGACATCAAGCTCCAGATCAAATGTCAAATTCAAAAGCTCCACTAGAGCCAATGACTTTCTAGTGGTTCTAGTGACTCCGACATTTGCTCCGAGGCTGGTATCAGGCGGATGCAAATGTCGGAGTCGAACCACTAGGACTTGTAGTCTTTGGGCAAAAGGGCGGGATGATCGTGGGCATCAAGGAACTGGCTGACTATCTCAACGTGTCGATCGGCACCGTGTCGCGGGCCCTCAACAACCATCCGCTGGTCAATGCCGAGACGCGCCGCCGGGTGCTGGAGGCGGCCGACGAGCTGGGATACGCGCCCGACCAATCGGGCCGCAGCCTCAGGAAGGGCACCGTCAATTCCATCGCACTGGTGCTTTCCACCGACCGGACGTCGAGCCAGGAAGCGATGATCTTCATGGAGATCAGCCGCAGCATGCAGTCGGTTTTCCGGCGGTTCGAGCTCGACCTGATGATCCACCTGAACGAGCCCGGCCAGGAGCTCAACGACCGCGTCCGTCGCGTCGTCGAGCGCCGGCAGGCGGACGCCATCGTGCTGGTGGAAACGCGCGAGAACGATCCTCGCCTCGACTATCTGACCAAGCGCAAGATCCCGTTCGCCACCTGGGGGCAGAGCCGGTCGGGCGGCCAGCATCCCTGGCTCGATCTCGACTTCGACGGGGCGATGACCACCATTATCGACAGGCTGATGGGGTTCGGTCATCGGCGTATCGCGCTGGTCTCCAAAACGCCCGAGCTGATGTTCGATCAGTTGCTTCAGGCAGCCTACCAGCGCGAGCTCGATGCGCGTGGATTGCCCTTCCGTCTCGTCCTTGAAACCGATGCGGACGAGAAGGGCGGCTACAAGGTGGTGGAGCGGGTGCTGGCCGCGCCCGAGCGCCCGACGGCGGTGGTGTTCTCCGACTCCCGCCCGGCGGCGGGAGCTTGCCTTGCCTTCAGCGAGGCCAGTGTCATTCCCGGCCGTGACATCGCCATCGCCAGCTGTTCGGTGGATACGCCGATGGCCGGTTATCTCACGCCCGGCCTCACCTGTTTCCGGGTCGACCTCAAACGCCTTGGCGAGCGTCTGGCCGAGGCGGTCCTGTCCGGCATGCCGCGCTTTGCCGCGGAATTCGGCGGCAAACCGATCCAGGAGATCTTTCCGCTGCATCTCATTGCGCGGGAAAGCGACGCCTTTCAGGTCTGATCCAGCCGGAAATCGGGTCGCCTTTCGGTTGCTCGACAACTGTGTCATGGTCCCCCACCTAAGAGGAGGAGCGCCTTCCACGCCCGAGCGGCCTTGCCGCTTGCGAGACGATGCGAGGTGAGGCGATCGGGGGAAACATGTCGCGGCGATTGGTTTTCGGAATAACGCTGCTGGCGATCGCCCTCAGCACGGCAGTTGGCGCCGCGGCCGCGGAACCCAAGCGGTTCGGCGCCTTCTCGGTGGTCTGCGACGAGAGCAAGCATTGCGCGGCCAGCGTGCAGGCGGTGAACCCGGACAAGGCCAGCGTCTTCGTGCTGTCGCGGGCGCCGGAGACTCGGGCGCGCTGGACGGTGCTGATCTCGACGCAGGGCGTGCTAGCCGATCGTGACCGACCGGTGGCACTCTCGGTCGATAACGGGGTCGACATCACGCTTCGGCCAGTGTCGGACTATGCGCCCTTCGTCCATCCGTCCGACTATTACCTGGTGTCGCAGACGGCGCTCGACCGGCTGATGCTGGAGGTGCAGCGCGGTCATATGCTGCGCTTCTCCTTCATCGACATCGCTGGCGCGGCGCATTCCGACCGCTTCCCGCTCGATGGCTTGGCATCGGCCCTCAACGAGATCGACGCGCAGCAGAGCGGCATTCCCGGCGACCGCCGAGCCGGGCCGCCGATCGGCCTGCCGGAAGCGCCGGACGTCGACGTCGCCGCCCATCTGGCGGCGGCCGGCGTGCCGCCGCGCCTTCTCGAACTGCATCTCGCCTCGGCCGCCTGCGAGGCGCCCGACGCCACCGATATCGTCGATGCCAAGCCGCTGATCGCACCGCTCAGCCAAACGGCGACACTCTATGCCATTCCCTGCTTCCGCAACGCTTCGGGTCTGGTCTCGCGCCTTTACATGATCGAAAGCGGCGAGATCGGCGGCATGGCGCCGCTGATCTTTGCCGGCTTCTCCGACCGGCTCGGCTGGTATGGCGTCGATGTACTCTCGAGCGTCGCCTATGATCCGGCAAGCCACCGGCTGGAAGCCCAGGGCGCCGACGATCACGGCTGCGCCTTCAAGGCCGATTGGACCTTCACCGACACGGCCTTCAGGCTCGACCATCTGTCGGCCGCCACCAGTTGCGGCGGCACTTCGGCTAGCTGGAAAGACGTCTATCCGGGCAAATGACCAGCTTGCCGGTCACCCGTCCCTCGGCGCTGATCCTGTGCGCCTCGGCGGTCTGTTCCAGCGCAAAGGTCCGGTCGATGTGCAGATGGAAGCGGCCTTCCGAACAGAGCTGGGCCATGCTGGTGAAGATCCGCTCGGGGTTTTTCGGCGGGCCATGAGAGAACTTGGCGCCGTAGGACTCGGCCGAGACATCGGCGACGGAGAGAACGCGCGCAGGGGCGCCAACGATATCGATTAGCTCGGGAATGACCCCAGAACCGGCGATGTCGAGCGCCGCGTCGATGCCCCTCGGCACCAGAGCGGCGACGCGCGCCTTGAGGCCCGGCCCGTAGGTGGTGGGGATGGCGCCGAGGCCGCGGAGATAATCGTGCTTGCCGGCGCTGGCGGTGCCGACCACTGCGATGCCGCGCAACCGCGCCAGCTGGACGACGGCCGAGCCGATACCGCCGGCCGCCCCACTCACCAGCAGCGTCTCGCCGGCCTCAATGCCCACTTCATCGAGCGCTCGCGTTGCCGTGTCGGAGATCACCGGCAGTCCGCCGGCGACCTCGAATGGCACGTTGTCCGGCTTGGTCGCCCAATGAAAGAGAATCGCCTGCTCGGCCGCCGTGTCGGTGCCAAAGCCGAACACGGCGTCGCCGAGGGCAACGCCGGTCACGCCGGGGCCGATCTCATCGACCACGCCTGATGCCTCGACGCCGACCCCGGCCGGAAAGGTCACTTCCTCGAAGAGGCCTTGGCGCCGCTTCCAGTCGGACGGGTTGACGCCCGAGGCACGGACGGCGATGCGGATCTGACCGAGGCCGGCACGCGGCGGCTCGACCTCGGCCACGGTCAGGACCTCAGGGCCGCCATAGCGAGTGAAACGAATGGCTTTCATGGGCTGCTCCGGCGGGCTTGAAGGCGCCTCCGGTCGGCGCGGATTGCGCTATCCGGACGTGAATATATACTCAGTACATATTTCCCTAGTCCGTTCCGTTCGTACGGTCAATGGAAATGTGTACTCAGTATAGAAACAAGGCCGTCTTTGAATCTATCGAGCGCGCGCGATGCTTCGCCGGCCACCCAAGCAAAAAGTCTCCGCCTCGGCTTTTCACCTATCCGCTCTTGCGAAAAAAGCTCGTAGTTTGTGCGCCTTAATAGAAGAGACTCGCTATGGCCGACATGATCCTGCGCACATCTTTGACCTCGCCCTTTGGCCGTAAGCCACGGCTCGCCGCCGCCGTCCTCGGCCTTGCCGACCGGATCGAGGTGGTGCCCGCCGACTTTCTTGACGACACCGACAGCCTCAGGACAGAGAATCCGCTGGGCAAGATCCCGACGCTGGTGCTGGCCGATGGCGCGACGCTCTACGACAGCCGCGTCATTCTCGAGTATTTCGATTATCTCGCCGGCGGCAACCGCATCATTCCGGTCGAGCCGGTGGCGCGCTTTGCCGCGCTCAAGCTGCAGGCGATCGGCGACGGCATTCTCGACGCCGGCGTTCTCCGGCGGCTTGAGACGATGTTCCGTGACGAGCCGCTCTACTCGGACCGCTGGCTCGCCCATCAGTGTGGCAAGATGAACCGAGCGCTCGACGTGCTGGAGGAGGAGCCGCCCTCGGAGGTCGACATTCTCGTCGGCGAGATCGCCGTCGCTTGCGGCCTCGGCTTCATCGATTTCCGCCTTGGCGATGACTGGCGCGCCAGCCGGCCGCGCCTTGCCGGCTGGTTCGCGCGCTTCGGCGAGCGTTGTCCCGGCTTTGCCGAGACCGTGCCGCACTGAGATGCCGACATGAAAAAGGCCCCGGAAGCCGAAGCTGCCGGGGCCTTGTCTTATCGATCTACGGGAGATCAGAACTTGTAAGCGACGCCAAGCTTGACGGCATTGCCGTTGAGGTCGCTGTCGCCGCCGGCCGAACCGTAGTTACGGCTGTTGGTGCCGGTGTAGAGGTACTCGGCACGAGCCGTGATGTTGCTGGTCAGAGCGGCTTCGACACCGGCGCCGACCTGATAGCCGTAGTGCGTACGGGTGTTGTCGGAGCCGTTGTTCTTCATCTCGCCCTGGCCAACCAGGCCACCGGCCGTGCCGTAGACCAGGATGTTGTCGAAGGCGTAGCCGGCGCGGCCACGGATGGCGCCCGTCCAGGTGGCGAGCGGGTCGGCGCCGCCGTAAGCGACTTCGCCTTCACCGCCGACGACGATGTTGTTCTGGATCTGGTAGTTGTAGCCAGCGAACACACCGCCGACGACCGCGTCATGGTTCTTGCCGACCGACGAGGCCTTGCTGGCCCAGTCGTAGCCGACGTCGGCACCGACATAGGCACCAGTCCAGTCGAAGGCGGTGGAAACCGGCGCGACATAGGGAGCAGCCGGGACCGGCTCGTTAAGGTCGGCGGCGAAAACGGGGGCCGACAGGAGAAGGGCCGAACCGGCGACGGCGCCAAGAAGCAGCTTGCTCATTTATTCACTCCTTACACATCTGGTGCGGTGACATTGGGAGCTGTCCCCGCACACCTTGCATCTGGCCGTAAGCAATCACTGCCCGGCTGTTCGATGAGTGGAAGATGATGGCCAAATGAGGCGGTGTCGATGCGAGAATTTGACGAAATCTGGGCAAGATGACGGCGCATTCTGGCTGATGTATTGATGCAACAGTATGGTTATTGATCTGAAACGGTGCAGCAATCAAAATTTAATACAAATGAATATTATCACATTTGCGCGATTAAGGAACATATTTGATTAACCATAAATGGGGCGCAGAGAGCCGCAAGGCATGAGGAATTTTGCGGATGGACCGAATCGGCACGTCTACGAATCGCTGCCGAAGGCATGCGCGGCTTTTCTGACCGGTCGTTTTGTGGCAGACCGGAAGCAACCGGAACAATGGCCAGCGTATGCGTGAGGCCGGGCCGGTCGGGGAGATCACCATGCCGTTTTCGGATATCGGATCGCTTGTGCTCGTTGGAGCCGGCAAGATGGGCGGAGCCATGCTGCATGGCTGGCTGAAGAAGGGAATGAACCCCAAGGCGGTGTCCATCGTCGATCCGCACATCGGCTCGGAAGCTTTCTCGATGCTGATCGAATATTCGGTCACCCATTATAAGGACGCCGCCGACATTACCGATCCCGCCGACGTGGTGGTGCTGGCCGTCAAGCCGCAGCAGATGGGCGAGGCGCTGCCGGCGCTGAAGCGCGTGGTCGGGCCGTCGACACTGGTGGTGTCGATCGCCGCTGGCACGACGCTGGCCACTCTCGCGGCGGCGCTCGGCGACGGGCCGATCATCCGCGTCATGCCGAACACGCCGGCGCAGGTGGGGCAGGGCATGTCGGTAGCCGTCGGCAATGCCGCCGTCACCGAGGCGCATCGGCGCGCCGTCTCCGGTCTGCTCAATGCCGTCGGCAAGTCGGCCTGGATCCGCGACGAGGCGCTGATCGACGCGGTGACCGGCCTGTCGGGAAGCGGGCCGGCCTATGTGTTCCTGCTGGTCGAGGCGATGGCCGCCGCCGGCGAGAAGGCGGGCCTTGCACCCGACCTTGCCATGCTGCTGGCCCGCCAGACCATCGTCGGTGCCGGCGCGCTCCTGGCCGGCGTGCCGACCGATGCCGGAACGCTGCGCAAGAACGTCACCTCGCCGGGCGGCACCACCGCCGCGGCGCTGGCGGTATTGATGGGCGAGCAGGGCTGGCAGCCGCTGATCGACGCGGCGGTTGCCGCCGCCGCCCATCGGTCGCGCGAGCTGGCGGGCTGAGGCATGAGCGAGCCGATCGGTTACGACGACTTCCTGAAAGTCGACGTCCGCGTTGGCCGCATCATTGCGGCCGAGGTGTTCAAGGAGGCGCGTCGGCCGGCCTACAAGCTTCGCATCGATTTCGGACCGGAGATCGGCGAACGTCGGTCTTCGGCCCAGATCACCGAAAACTACGAGGTGGAAGACCTCGTCGGACGGCTGGTGCTCGCCGTCGTCAACTTCCCGCCCAAGCAGATCGGGCCGATGCGCTCGGAAGTGTTGACGCTGGGCGTGCCGGATTCCAACGACCAGGTGGTGCTGGTGGCGCCCGACAAGGACGCGGTGGTCGGCGGACGGCTCTATTAGGCCGTCGCCGGGAATGCTCTAGCTCTTTTGTTTCACCGCAATTTCGGACGCAAAACCGGTTCCCACTTTTGCTGAAATTGCTCAGGTCGCCACGGCCAGCACGACAATACGGGGGAAGAGGCTGTGGGATAGCCGTATCCTGCGGCCGTTCGCGGTGACAGCTTCGCACCGCGCTAGATCGACGGTAATGTGTTCGTAGCCAAGGACTTCCCCGTCGAGTGGATAGGTGGCCTTGTAGACCGCCTCCTTCGCGCTGAAGAGAAGGCGCGTCGCGAGGCGTGGGGCGATACCCGCAAGAACGTCGCCAGGAATCGCGACAAGGCTGGCAACGTCGTCCGGTAGCGGTTCGGCGGGCTCGGTGTCGATGCCGAGCGAGAGAGTATCGGCACGCCTAGCAATGGCAGCGACCGCCATCTCCTCATCATGGGCGATCGAGCCGACGAAACCCGACGGCCAGAGTGGCGCTCCCGCACTGGAACGCCCGATGGGAACCGCCTCTATACCTTCGAGCGCCAGCAAGTGACGCGCGAGCGCGCGGGCCGTGCCGCTCGCGCGTCGGGCTGCGGGGTGGCGAGCGGGAATAGCGGCAGCCTCTTCGGGCAGGAGCAAGGCTTCGTCGCCGTCGCGGATTATACGACAGCCGACCCGGATGCCCGGCAGGGCAAGCCGTCCCATCTCTGCCCGTAGCGCGGTTTCATCCGCCTTGTCGTTCATTCGTCCACGATCGGCTTGACGAAGCCGTGAAGTTTGGCGGGATTCCCGCGCCAGATTGAGTTTGGCTCTAGGCTCTCGCCCTTCATCACGAAGCAGTCGACATCGGCGATCGAACCGTCGCCCATGGTGACCCCGTAGTGAACGAAGGCGGTGGGGCTGAGCGTGCAGCCATTACCGATCCGGATATAATCCGACTTGAAGACGCCTTCCTCCAGCGAGTGCGCCTGAAGGACACATCCCTCGTTAAGCGTCGCATCGTCGCCGATCTCCACCAGCGACCGCTCCGTGAGATTGGCTCCGCCGTCGTAGACGCGCTTGCCGACCTTCGTTCCGAGCGCCCGTAGGAGCATGGGGCGGAATGGGGTGCCGGCAAAGAGTTGCAGGACGAATGAATCCGACAGCTTCCAGTGACGCTCGTGACACCAGAAGGCAACGTCGTAGATGGTGTCCGTGCGCGGTTGCAGCCTGCGGAAGCCCATGCTCGCCCATTCGACAAAAATGTGGATGGGGATGACGATGGCCGCCGTCAGAACGAAGGCAACGAACAGCGCCACCTCCGCCCATTCCGTGTAGTAGTTCAGCGCCCGATCCCAGATCGCCAGCGTGACGAACAGCATCATCCATTGCACCGCAACGAACATCAGCGCGGTGACAAGGTTGTGCCGGTTCTTGTGCGGCAGGCGGGCGCGGCGGTCGTCTTCGCTGACACCCTGGATGAGTTCCCTGTCCCGCTTGACCATGCGTGGGATCTCGAAGGATGGGGAACCGAGCAGACCGGTATTCGCGCGCAGAGGTCCGTCGATCGGCACCATCGTCTTGGTGCCCAGAAGCACGTTGTCTCCAGTCCGGCCATCCGGCGGATAGTAGATGTTGTTGCCGAAGTAATTGCGCTCGCCGACCTTGGTGTGCTCCAGCCTGAAGGCGGAAGCCGACTTGTGGGCGTTGATCATGTAAAGGCCGTCCGACACCATGGTGCCGGAACCGATCTCGCAAAACAGCGGGTTGTCCTGCTGCTGGTTGCTGCCGAAGTTCGAGCCGGTCTGCACCACCTTGTTCAGCTTCCAACCAAGCGCCCGGATGTAGCGGACGATGGCGGAACTGTCGCCGAATATCAGGTTGAGCAGGCGCGCGTTGGTCGAGACCTCGATGATGGATTGCAGCCAGAAATGAAAGCCATAGAGCTGGTAGGTGCGGTTGGGTTTCAGCACGAGACTGAACAGGCGCGGCAGCACGAGGGCAGCAAAGAGCAGGCCGAGGATGATCCCGAGCAGCGTGACGGTCGTGCCGATGGCGACGATACCGATTGTCTCCTGATAGTCGTCACTGACGTTCGTCCAGAAGCTGTGGAACCACAGCGGAAGCGGCGTCACGACAACGAAAAGGGTAACGAGCTGCACCGCCTCGTAGAGGATGCGTCGCAGTTTGGGGAGCGTGACCACTGGCACCTTGCAGTAGTCGGCCGTGGTCTCGCTGGCCGGCGAACCGTGCCAGTGCGCATCATTGGGAATATGCTGCCCACGCTGCAGCGAGGAGGCATGGCCGAGTTGGGCGCGGTCGCCGATCGAGGTATCGATGTCGACCATGCTGCCGATGCCGACAAAGGCGCCGCGGCCGATGGAAATCGGGCCGGTATGGATATAGCCGGCCTGGGCGCGATAGCCGAGTATCGTCGATTCCTTGCGTAGGATCGTGTTCGCGCCAATGGAAATGAGATCGGTACAGACCGGAATCGCCCGGCATTCGATGGTCGTGCTGCGACCGAGTCGCGCGCCGAGCAGGCGCAGGTAAAGGCTGTAGAGCGGGCTGCCACGAAAGAGGACGACCGGGGCGGTACGGATCAGTGTCTTGACCAGCCAGAAGCGGTAGTAGCGTGGCCCCCAGATTGGAAAGCTTTCCGCCTTCCAGCGACCGATCAACAGCCACTTCACGGCGATGGCGAAGCCGGACATACCGAAGAACACGGCGGCGGAAAGGAGTGCGCAGCGCAGGTAGAGCTGAAACGGGTCGTCGAGCATGTCGTAGACCCAGTCGAGACCGTAGTTCAGCAGCCAGAGGTCGAGGTAGCTGTAAAGGCCGAAGAAGGCGAGCTGCGCGGCTCCGCAGGCCCAGTAGGCGAAGTTCGATGCGCGGTGCGTGAGGCAGACTTCCTCGGCTGCCGCAGACACTTCTTCCGGTCCACGAAGGTGGCGGGCCAGGTCGGCCACCGTCGGATGCAGATAGATGTCGCGCATGGAGGTGGTCGCCCACTCCTTGCGTGCGCGCAGCCGGGCGCAGAAGCGGGCCATCAGCAGCGAATTGGCACCGAGGTCGTTGAAGAAATGATCCTCGACGTAGATGTCGTCCATCTTCAGCACGTCGCGCAGCGCCTCCGTCAGGAAGCGTTCGTCATCCGTTGAAGGCAGGATTTCCTTGCGCTCGGTGGTTAGCCGCAGGCTGGTGGGCTTCGGCAGCCGGCGGGTATCCACCTTGTCCGATACGGTCATCGGCAGAGCCGCCAACTCCTCCAGGAAGGAGGGCACCATGTAGTCGGGCAGGCGGCGGCGCAACTCGTTGACGAGGTCGCCGCGGGCAATGGGAGCCATGCCGGACTTCACGGCATAATAGCCCACCAGCTCGATGCGATCGGGCTCGATTTTCCAGGTTGTGACTGCAGCCTGCGCTATGCTTGGCTGGTCCAACAAGGCAGCCTCGATTTCGCCCAGCTCAATGCGGTAGCCGCGGATCTTGACCTGCGTGTCGATGCGGCCGTGGTACTCGATCTCGCCGTCGGCATTGATGCGCCCAAGATCGCCCGTGCGGTAGATGCGCTGCGAGGGATTGTTCGGCAGGCCGATGAAGTCCTGAATGAACTTCTGGGCCGTCAGGTCCGGACGGTTGAGATAGCCGATCGCAACGCCGATGCCGGCGATGCCGATTTCGCCAAGCTCGCCCGGCGCCGTGAGCTGCGGCGACTCGGCATCGAGAATGACGATGGAATAGGTCGGAAGCGGTGCGCCAATGGTCACCGGACGCTCGGGCGTCAGGTAACACATGGTGGCCGTCACAGTTGCCTCGGTCGGGCCGTAGGTATTGAGGATCTGGCGACCGGGTCGCGACCAGCGCGTCACGAGGTTGTGCGGGCAGGCCTCGCCGCCAACCAGGATGGCGCGAAGGCTTGGCACGTCGCTCTCGATCGAGGAGAGGAGCGTCGGCGAGCAGGCCATGCAGGTGATGGCGTTGGCGCGAAGGAAGTCTGCGAGCTCTTCGCCAATCAGCGTCATGCGGCCCGGCGCGGGAACGACGGTTGCACCGGCGACGAACGGCACCCAGATTTCCTCAGTAGAGAAGTCGAAGGCGACGGTCATGCCCTGATAGATGCGGTCATCGGGCCGGTAGCCGTAGGCATCGGCGGCGACGCGGACGAAGTTGCATATGCTCTGGTGGCTTACGGCTACACCCTTGGGCCGCCCCGTCGTGCCGGACGTGTAGAGAATGTAGCAGATCTCGTCGTCAGACCCGGCGACCTCGAGCGGGGTATCGGGGTAACCGGCGGCTTCCGGACTATCGGCCGCGATCACCAGATGGGGAACGGAAAGCCCGGCGGCGCGTGCCGCATGGTCGGCAATGGTGACGACGAGGCTGACGCCGGCGTCCTCGATGATGAGCGACATGCGCTCCTCGGGGAAGGCCAGGGCAAGCGGCACGTAGGCTGCCCCCGCCTTCATCACGGCGAGGATGGCGATATAGGTCTCGGCGGAGCGGTCGAGCAACAGAGCGACGCGATCGCCGGGCTTGACGCCGCGATCGGCGAGCAGACGCGCGAAGCGGTTCGCTGCGGCGTCCATCTCGCGATAGGTCCAGACGCGGCCGTTGTCGATGACGGCCGTCGCGGCATCGTAGGTATCGGCGAGCCCCTCGAAGACGCGGGATAGACGTTCTCCCGGCTGGCCGGCGCGTGGCGAGTCAGGGCCGCAAAGAATCTGCGGCTTCGCGCCGCTCTCCGTCCCCTCCACGATGTGCTGATTGAGGCTGAGCAAATAAACTTCTGCGTCGTTCATACCCAAATCCTGCATGTGCCGTGGCCGGCAAAGCGACGTCCAACAGTGACACAATCTTGTCGGCGCCGGGCATCCGAATCGTTCGACGGGCGTTTCAGCCGGTGCTGTCGTGCAGGCGCCCTACGCGTAGTTCTGCGAAAAGGAAAGTGCATTTTAGGTGGGGGAGCCAAGAAGTACTAGCGTCCCTCGTTCATCTCCTCGACCTGGGCGTAGAGCCATTCGACGAAGCGCGTGACTTCCGGCTTCGGCCGCAGGCGGTCGCGGCGGACGAGATAGAAGTTGTCGACGCCGGGGGCGATGATGCGGAAGGGCGCCACCAGGCGGCCGAGGCCGAGATCGTCGTTGATCATGGAGAGGTCGGCCATGGCAAAGCCGCGCCCCGCCTCGGCGGCGCGCAGCGCGGTGTCCATGGTGTCGAAGGTCTCGCCGTGCTCGACGTCCACTTCGTCATCGCCGAAGGCGCGGGCCACCCAGCGCTGCCAGTCGGCCATACCGGAGCAGTGCAGGATCTGGCCGCGGCGCAACTGCTCCAGCGGTTCCAGGTGGGCGACCGTCTGGTAATAGGCGGGCGAGCAGACGGGCGTCAGCCGCTCCATCAGGAAAGGCACCAGTTCCTCCGGCTGCCACTGGCGCGACTCGTAGAGAATGCCGACGTCGTTCTCGACGTCGCTGGGGTCCATGTTCTCCCATAGGACGGATACGCGCACCGTCAGGTCGGGGTTGGCCGTCTCGAAGCTTCTGAGGCGCGGCAGCAGCCAGCGGGCGCCGAAGGTGGGTGGTGTGCGGACGCGGACGACGCCGGGGCGGGCGCGGATATGCTCGACGCCGCGCCGGATCGCCTCGAAGGCGGTGCCGAGCGACAGCGCCAGCTGTTCGCCCTCCGGCGACAGGCGCACGCCGCGATGGACGCGGCGGAACAGCTCGACGCGCAGATCGTCCTCCAGCGCCCTGATCTGTCGGCTGACGGCGCTCTCGGTGACGTTGAGCTCCTCGGCGGCGCGGTTGAGCGCGCCGAGGCGGGCGACGCTTTCGAAAGCCTTGAGGGCGTTGAGGCTGGGCAGGCGATGGACGGCCACGCTGGGCGCTCCCGCAAAATGAGGTCCGGTTGATTTTCATGCACGGCATGGCGCCGCGGAGTCTTGTGGAAGGCACCTTTCGACCAAGGTATCAGCGGTGCTTTACCATCCCGCAAATCCCGTAGATTTAAAGGCGAAAAGGTCAGTTTTGTCAGAAATATGACGGCTTTCCACGCAGTTTCCCTTAGGGTGTGCCGGCCGTGGCGCGGTCGATCGGATGTCCTTGGTAAGCATTTGTTTACGGTTGAGTTTTTGGAACGTCAAGTGGGCAAAAAAGGCGTTTGAAGGGGCGGGTCGGCATCGGCATATAGAGCTCAAGCGAACAGTACGGAGTTCAATCATGATCAACTCGATGTCCCTCCGTCAGTGGGCCGGTAGCACTTTCAATATCGGTCAGCTCTATCGGCAGTGGCGCAAGCGCAGCCTGCTTCGGCATGACCTGCAGCGGCTGGTCGAAGACCCGTATCTGCTCGATGATGTCGGCTTCTGCCGCGAGACCGCCGAGCGGGAACTCGACCGTTCGGTCTGGGAGCCGGTGGCCAATCTGCGCATGCCGCCGCATCAGCGCGCCGCCTGACGGACTAAAACGCAAGCGAATTGAAACGCCCTGGCACCCGGTGCCGGGGCGTTTTTGCATGAAAAAGCGGAGCCTTTCGGCCCCGCTGAGGTTGCTGGAGGATCGGGGCTGGAGGCGTGAGGTATCACCCCTTGTTTTTATTGTAGAGGTCGAAGACGACAGCGGCGAGCAGGACGGCACCCTTGACCATCTGCTGGAAGTCGATGCCGAGGCCCATGATCGACATGCCGTTGTTCAGCACGCCCATGATGAAGGCGCCGACCACCGCGCCGGTCACCCGGCCGACGCCGCCGGTGGTCGAGGCGCCGCCGATATAGCAGGCGGCGATGCAGTCCATCTCGAAACCGGTGCCGGCCTTGGGCGTCGACGAATTGAGTCGGGCGGCGACGATCAGACCGGCAAAGGCCGCCATGACGCCCATGTTGATGAACGTATAGAAGGAATAGCGGTTGGTGTTGATACCGGAGAGCCGCGTCGCCTTCTCGTTGCCGCCGAGCGCGTAGATGGAACGACCGATGGTGGTGCGTGTCGTCAGGAAATAATAGGCACCGACCATGGCGCCCATGATGATGAGGATGTTGGGAATGCCTTTGTAGACCGCCAACTGGTAGCCGAAGAACAGCATGATCGCCGCGACGACGGTTGTCTGCACCAGGAAGACCGGCATCGGCAGAACGTCCTCGCCATGCGCTTCGTCGTTCTTGCGGCCCAGGATCGATCCGCGAACGAAGGCGGCCACCAGCAACAGGGTGAGAATCACTGCAGTCGAGTCGAAGCCGCCGACGTTGGCGAGACTGGGCAGGAAGCCGGTGGAGAGCTTGGTGAATTCGGCCGGGAAGGGGCTGATGTTGATGCCGCCGAGAATCCAGAATGTGACGCCGCGGAACATCAGCATGCCGGCCAGGGTGACGATGAAGGCCGGAATGTGGTGGTAGGCCACCCAATAGCCCTGCGCCGCGCCAATGGCGCCGCCGGCGATCAGGCAGATGAGGCAGGCGACCCAGGGATTGATCTGGAGGCGGATCATCAGGATGGCGGCCAGCGCGCCGATGACGCCGACGATCGAGCCGACGGAGAGGTCGATATGGCCGGCAATGATCACCAGCAACATGCCGAGCGCCATGATGACGACGAAGGAGTTCTGCAGCACCAGATTGGTCAGGTTGACCGGCATGAACAGTACGCCGCCGGTGATGACCTGGAAGAACACCATCACCGCGATCAGCGCGATGAGCATGCCGTAATCCTTGGCGTTGCGCCGGAGTACGGACATGAGTGACCCGTCAGTTCCTTCCGCCACGGGCGGATTTACGCTGGACATCAAACCTTCTCCCCCGAGCGCATGATGGCGCCCATGATGTTTTCCTGGCTGGCCTCGGCGACGGGCATTTCGGCGACGATCGCACCTTCGTTCATGACGTAGATGCGGTCGCAGGTTCCGAGCAGTTCCGGCATTTCCGAGGAGATGAAGATGACCGCCTTGCCGGCGGCGACGAGGTCGTTGACGATGGTGTAGATCTCGTATTTGGCGCCGACGTCGATGCCGCGCGTCGGCTCGTCGAGGATCAAGACGTCCGGGTTGGCAAACAGCCACTTGGCCAGGACGACCTTCTGCTGGTTGCCACCGGAGAGGTTGACGACATCCTGATAGATGCTGGGCGTGCGGATGCGGAGCTTCTGGCGATATTCGTTGGCCGCCTTGCGCTCGGTGTGCTCGTCGATGACGAAGTTCTTCGAGATGCCCTTGTGGTTGGCCAGCGTGGTGTTGTGCATCACGTTGTTGATCAGGACGAGGCCGAGCTGCTTGCGGTCCTCGGTGACGTAGGCAAGGCCCGACTTGATCGCCCGCTCGACGTTGGAGACGTCGGCCGGCTTGCCGTTGATCAGCACCTCGCCGGAGATCTTCTGGCCGTAGGAGTGGCCGAACACGCTCATGGCAAACTCGGTACGGCCGGCGCCCATCAGGCCGGCGATGCCCACCACCTCACCGCGCTTGACGTTGAGGTTGATGCCGTTGGAGATCTTCCGGTCGGAATGGATCGGGTGATAGGCCGTCCAGTTACGCACCTCGAAGATGGTCTCGCCGATCTTCGGCACGCGCTTGGGAAAGCGGTCGCTGAGTTCACGTCCCACCATGCCGCGGATGATGCGCGCCTCGGAGATTGTCTCGGCATGGCAGTCGAGCGTCTCGACGGTGGCGCCGTCGCGCAAGACGGTGATCTTGTCGGCGACGCGCGAGATCTCGTTGAGCTTGTGCGAGATGATGATCGAGGTGAGGCCCTGCTTCTTGAACTCCAGGAGGAGATCGAGAAGGGCGTTGGAGTCGCTCTCGTTGAGCGAGGCGGTCGGCTCGTCAAGGATCAGGAGCTTGACCTTCTTGGACAGCGCCTTGGCGATCTCGACGAGCTGCTGCTTGCCGACGCCGATGTTGGTGATCAGCGTCGAGGGGTTTTCCTTGAGGCCGACCTTGGCCAGAAGCTCTGTGGTGCGACGCGTCGC
>NZ_AUHB01000010.1:0-119904 GCF_000422965.1 Pleomorphomonas oryzae DSM 16300 | reverse complement strand
GCCCGCTCGACGTTGGAGACGTCGGCCGGCTTGCCGTTGATCAGCACCTCGCCGGAGATCTTCTGGCCGTAGGAGTGGCCGAACACGCTCATGGCGAACTCAGTGCGGCCGGCACCCATCAGGCCGGCGATGCCCACCACCTCGCCGCGCTTGACGTTGAGGTTGATGCCGTTGGAGATCTTCCGGTCGGAATGGATCGGGTGATAGGCCGTCCAGTTACGTACCTCGAAGATGGTCTCGCCGATCTTCGGTACGCGCTTGGGAAAGCGGTCGCTGAGTTCGCGACCGACCATGCCGCGGATGATGCGCGCCTCGGAGATTGTCTCGGCATGGCAGTCGAGCGTCTCGACGGTGGCGCCGTCGCGCAGCACGGTGATCTTGTCGGCGACGCGGGAGATCTCGTTGAGCTTGTGCGAGATGATGATCGAGGTCAGGCCCTGCTTCTTGAACTCCAGGAGGAGATCGAGAAGGGCGTTGGAGTCGCTCTCGTTGAGCGAGGCGGTCGGCTCGTCGAGGATGAGCAGCTTGACCTTCTTGGACAGCGCCTTGGCGATCTCCACCAGCTGCTGCTTGCCGACGCCGATGTTGGTGATCAGCGTCGAGGGGTTTTCCTTGAGGCCGACCTTGGCCAGAAGCTCTGTGGTGCGACGCGTCGCCTCGGCCCAGTTGATGACGCCGCCCTTGGCAACCTCGTTGCCCAGGAAGATGTTCTCGGCGATCGACAGCATCGGGATCAGCGCGAGTTCCTGGTGAATGATGATGATACCTTCTTCCTCGGTATCCTTGATCGAGGCGAACTTCTTCAGCTCGCCGTTGTAGTAGATCTCGCCGTCATAGGTGCCGTGGGGATAGACGCCGCTCAGTACCTTCATCAGCGTCGACTTGCCGGCGCCGTTTTCACCGCAGAGCGCGTGGATTTCGCCTTCCTCGACCGAAAAGCTCACATCGCGCAACGCCATGACGCCGGGAAACGTCTTGGTGATGTTGCGCATCTCCAGGATCACGCGCGGCGCGGAGCGGCTCCCGGTGACGGGATTGGTCATGGTTATCCTCCCGAGACTGGACGCTCCCACGTCCGGTAAAAAAGTCATCAGTTGATGACTTAATACGGGTGACCGATTTCACCGTCAATGGCGAAGTGATAGGTAGCTTTGCGGGACGACCCATCGGCCGATCCGGCTGTAAATATGGGGGTGTGCGTTGGAGGAAGGGCTGGGAATGGACGGGGAGAGTGGTGCGCGACGCCGGACCGGCAGGCGGCCCAAGACGGCGGAATCGGGACGGACGGCGCTGCTCAGGGCGGCAATGCACCAGTTTTCCCGCAAGGGGTATGACGGCACGTCGCTCAGGGCGGTGGCTGACGAGGCCGGCGTCGACATGGCGCTGATCAACCGGCTGTTCGGCTCCAAGGCGGGGCTGTGGTCGGCGATGATCGATCTCGCCGCCGCCCATGAAAGCCGCAACGCCGCGCTCCGGGCCATCAAGGACGACACGGGCATGGGCGTGCGGCAGCGGCTCGAGCTGTTCATCGAGGTGGTCGTTGATGTGGCCATCGACCTGCCGGTGTTTCCGGGCCTCCTGCTTCAGGAGGCGTCGATCCCCGGCGAACGCATGGACATGCTGATCGATCGACTGATCGGACCGTTCGGACAGGACGCCATGCCGCTGATCGAGGAAGGCATCCGCGAGAAGGTGATCGCCGACGTGGCGCCAAGCGTCTTCTTCTCGCTGTTGATGAGCTCCATCACGCTGGCCATGGCGGCGCCGCACCACCGGCGAATGATCTCCACCGATCCGGTCGAGCTGGCGAAGATCGTCAAGGCGGCGGCCAAGGCGATCTTCCTGCGGTAGAGTATTTCCGGTGAAAACGGGTTCACCGGAATGCCTTATCTTTTTGTGCTGACGCAATCCGGACGCAACCGGCGCTATCCTTTTGCTGCAATCGCTTTGGCGGTTCAATTCCAATGGGTTGCTGAAGAGCTACGGCGGCCTATGGCGCGACTGAGCGAGATCAAACGGCAATTTCGTGAAAGGAAAAAGCATGTCATCTCAGATCGATAAAGCCAGACTGTTTGCGTCCCTTCACCAACCGGGTAATCCGCTGTTTCTCTACAACATCTGGGACGCCGGAGGGGCCAAGGCCATTGCCGACGCCGGCGCGCCGGCCATCGCCACGGGTTCGATGTCGATGGCGCTGGCTCATGGCTATGAGGACGGCCAGAACATACCTTTCGAGCTGGTGTTGGCCGTCGTTGATCGAATTTGCCGGGCGGTGGACCTGCCGGTCACGGTCGACTTTGAGGGCGGATATGCCGACAGCCTTGATGGGCTGGCCGAGAATACGTCGAAGCTGGCATCGGCGGGCGCCATCGGCATCAACTTCGAAGACCAGGTGGTCGGCGGCACGGGCCTTTATGCCATATCCGCTCAATGCGACCGTATCTCGGCGATCCGCACAGCCGCCCCCAACCTGTTCATCAATGCGCGCACCGACCTGTTTCTTCAGGAGAGGGACGTAAGCCGGCAAGCCGGGCTTGTCGATGCGGCGATTGCGCGGGCTAAGGCTTATGCGGAGGCAGGCGCCTCCGGCTTCTTCGTTCCCGGCTTGACCGATCTCGGCCTGATCGCGCGTGTCTGCGACGGCGTCGATCTACCGGTCAATGTGATGCGGACCGGCGCCGCGCCCTCGGTATCGGAGCTCGCGTCGACGGGTGTTGCCCGCATTTCCAGCGGTCCCGGGCCCTACTTCGAGTTCATCGCTGGCCTGAAGGCTGCCTTCAAGAAGGCTGGCGGGTAAACAGGGGCGGCTGTCACCATAGGCCAGGGACCAATCTCCATCGTACCCGACGAGCATAATCGTCATAACCGGGGAGCTCAGCCTGCAGCAGGCGGTCTTCCCAGGAGGTGCGGAGGGCGAGCAGCGCGGACGCCAGCACGGCGGGCAGCAGCGCCAGGACCGAGCCGAGGGCCAGCGCCATGCCGAAGAACATCACAATGGCGGCGATGTAGCCGGGGTGACGCACGAAGCGGTAGGGGCCTCCGTCGATCACGTGCTGATGCCGCTCGGACTGGATGCGGAAGCCCGGCTCGAAGAACGGGTTGACGGCCTGCGCCCAGGCCGTCACCGCTATGCCCCCGAGCAAGGCGGCATAGCCCAGGACAACGGCTGAGAGCGGCAGCGGCAGCCAGTGGAACCGCCCGGTGTCGAGCGCCGCGACCGGCAGGATCGCCACCATGGCCGGCAGAATGGCGGCGAGCAGCGCCCTGTCCCAGGCCTTGGTGCCTCTCTGGAAGCGGCTGCGCGCCCGAAAGATGATCGGGTTGACCCGGGCGAGCACGAGAGCCGAGGCACCGAACGCCAAGACCAGAACGGCAATGAAGATCCAGCCCGGCACCCAGGCGATGCTGCCGGCCGGCAGGAAAATCAGCACAAGGAGCGCCAGCGGCAGGCCGATGGCATAGGCGATGGCCGCGCTGCGCGACATGGCGCTGGGGTCCCGAGGCGGTTCGGCGTTGTCCATGGGACTTCCCCCTTTTTCAAAAGCTCGGCGCATGCGGGCAGCAGCAATCGATCGCGTCGATCGACGCACAAGTATACCACGGCCGGAGGCTTTCAACGCCCTGGGGGTTACGCCGGCATCAGCCGGGATTCACATGCCGAGTTCGCTCCACCGGGGTGGTGGCCTTTCTGATCCGCAGTATCAATTCGTCTTCGTCGGGGGGCTCTAGTGTCTCGACGTCGACGATGGGCCAATGCCCGATGGGCGTGGCGCGAGCCGCCAGTTCCGCCAACTCGGGGGCGTAGCCGGCAGGTGGATGGCCGGGGTGGCGAAACGCGGCACGGGCGCGGTAGCGTTCGGCGCAGACCTCTGGAGGTGCGTGACACCAGACCTCGACGATCGGGCCTGCCTTGGCGCGGGCGAGATGGGCTTCGAGCACGTCGAGGGGCACGAACTTGTGCCAGGCGTCGACGATGGCGCCGAGGTCGTCCGGAAAACCGGCAATGCTGGAGAAGATCGCCTGATAGCTCGCTCGTCCGAGCTTGCGGCTATAGTCCCTGTCGCCAATGCCGAGATGGTCGAAAAAGGCTTCCTTGATGGTGTCGACCGTCAGAACGGGCAGGGACAGGTGCCTGGCAATGATGGCCGCGACGGTGGATTTGCCGCTGGCCGGCACGCCGTTGACGAGAAAGACCGGATGCATTGAACACATCTCACGGCTGTTGCGGGGTAAAGGCAGGCACACGGCCGACATCAGCCGCGAAGACCGGCAAGCTGGACTGCGGCACTCCTTCACGACGATGTGCCGCCAGCGCCCATAGTCCGCTGCCGATGACACCGGCGTCATCGCCAAGTGCCGCCGCCCGGATGTCGTAGCTGTACCAGCTGTTCTCGGGTGGCAGATGCCCGAGCGCCCGGACCATCGCGTCCCCGAGACCGCCGCCGAACACGATGAGGTCGGGATCGAAAGCAGCGGCCATCGAGGTGGCCGCGTCGCGCATCGGCTCCGCCCAGGCGCGCAACACGGCCTCGGTGACCTCGTCGCCGGCTTCGGACCGAGCGAACAGGGTCTCCACCGTTGTCTCAGGGGCGAGCCCGACCTCGCGGATCAAGCGGCCCAGTGATGTGCCGGAACTCGTCGTTTCGACGCAGCCGTGTCGCCCGCAATTGCACCGCTCCCCGCCGGGGCGAACCGTGATATGGCCGAGCTGACCGGCGGTGGCGTGGCCATGAAGCGGTCGGCCGCCCTGGACGATGGCGCCGCCGATGCCGGTGCCGATGGTGAACATCACCACGTTTTCGGCGCCACGCGCGGCGCCGATGGCGCATTCGGCAATCAGCGCCATGGAACAGTCGTTCTCGACGACTACCGGAAGCCCCGTGGCGGCGCCGAGCCAGGCGGCCAGCGGCAGCCCGCCGATATCCAGATAGCCCGCCGACAAGACCAGACCGGCCGCCGCGTTGACGCGGCCGGGGATGCCGATGCCGATGGCCCCGACGTTGGGGCTTCGGCAGCTGGCGACCAGCTCGGCAAGTCGGTTCGAGAAGGCATCCCGCCCGTTGGTGACCCCCTCGGCATGGCGCGACAGGATGTGGCCGGACGCGTCGATTTCGGCGATGCGCAAGTTTGTACCGCCAACGTCGATTCCGAGAGCCGTTGCGCCGTCAGTCATGGGGGCCTCGTTATTTTAGCGGGGGATCATAATTCGAAAGCGTACGAAAACGCGCGCGAGGAAGCGGCCCTTGGGCCGCTCCTTTCGTCTAGATTGTCGCATCGGATTTCCGAAAACCGGTTCCCACTTTTCGGTCCGATGCTCCAGCTCTTGTTGTCGCATCGGATTTCCGAAAACCGGTTCCCACTTTTCGGTCCGATGCTTTGTGCTCAGGCCGGCACAAGGGCCGGCGCGGCGAAGGCTTCCAGAATCTTCTGGATTTCCTTGAGGCGCGGCGTGGCGATATTGGCGAGTCGGTCCTGCTCCACCTTGCGATCGAGCGAGATGCAGTCCTTCCAGAGCGCGCGACCGGCAATGACACCGGAGGCGCCGTTTCGCATGGCCGTTTCCACCTGACCGAGGAAAGTCTTGTGGTCGACGCCCGCCGACAGCACGGCCCAGGGCACGTCGCCGGCCATGTCGGAAATGGCGCGGCAGGAGGCGGCGCTGCCCGGGTACGGCAGTTTCAAAACCTTGGAGCCGTTGTCGAGCGCGATGCGGGCACAGCCCTCGATCAACTCGCCGAACTTTGCCTTGTAGGCCGCCTCGTCCTCGCCGTCGAAGGCGTAGGTCAGGATTTCGACGACCAGGAGCAGGTCTTCCTTGGCGAAGTCGGCGACGCAATCGCGGATGATCTTGATGTTGTGCGTGTTGGCTTCGGGACGGTCGGGACGCAGGTAGACCATCAGCTTGCCGCCTGTGCCGCCCAGCTCGCGGACCCGACGGGCATCGACACCCGGCACCAGCTTGGACAGACGGTAGCCTTTGGCGTCGACGTCCCAACCGGACGCATCGAGGCCGATCAGCAGTGCGGTGTTGCGGCCGAGTACACCGTCGTCGATGACGCGCGGCACGGCGCAAACCGGATCGAGCAGCACGCAGGAGGCGGAGTTGGCAAGATAGGCGACGATGTCGGACTTGACGTCGCCGAGCTTGTTTTCGTCGATCTTGGCCCGCTCCTCGGGGGTCGATGCGAGGATCTGGCGCATGGCGCCGCGCTGGTCGCAGGCCACCACCATCATGCGGCCGTTGGCGCCGCAGATCTGCTGGTAGCCGCGATACTCCGCGGTTGTCATCCTGTTGGGCATTTTGAATTTCCTGTTCGCTATTGATTGGATTTGCCGGAAGGCGGTCAGCCGACCATCAGGCGGACGACTTCGTTGGCGTTGGTGTCGGCGGCTCTGAGGTCGGCGACGGCGCGGCCGCGGCGCATGATGAACAGCCGGTCGGCGACCTCGAAAACGTCCTGCATGTTGTGGGAGATGATGATCACCGGCACGCCGCGCGACTTCAGCGTCTCGATCAGCGACAGCACCTTCTTCTGCTCGGGCACGCCGAGGGCGGCGGTCGGCTCGTCCATGATCATCAGCTTGGCTTTCCAGTAGACGGCGCGCGCGATGGCCGTCGCCTGGCGCTGTCCGCCGGATAGCGTGCGAACCGGAGCTTCGAGATTGCGGATGTTGATGTGCAGTTCCGACAGGACGGCTTTCGCCTCGGACCGCATCCTGGCGTTGTTCAATCCGGGCAAGAAGCCATAGGCTTTGCCGGGGACCTCGCGGCCGAGGAAGATGTTCTCCGCCGCGCCGAGGTTGTCGCAGAGCGCCAGGTCCTGGAACACCGTTTCGATGCCGAGGTCGCGGGCCTGCAAGGGCGAGGGGATGTCGACTTCCTTGCCATCGAGTTCGATGGTGCCGCCGTCCGGCCGATGAACGCCGGCGACCGTCTGGATCAGCGTCGACTTGCCGGCGCCATTGTCGCCGAGCAGCGCGACGGTTTCGCCTGGATAGACGTCGAAGTCGACCTGATCGACGGCGACGAGACCGCCGAAGCGCTTGGTGATCTTGCGGCAGCGCAGGACCGGGGTTAGGCCTTCGGGATGCGGGGCCTGGGGGATCGACGCGGCACCTGAGACGGAGTGAGGGGCGAGCATGGTCATGGGAAGAACCTCCCCTTGGCCTGATCCACCAGGACGGCCATGATGATGACGGCGCCGACGGCGACGTATTGCCAGAAGGGGTCGATGCCGAGGATGACGAGGCCGTTCTGGATGACGGCGATCACCAGGGCGCCGACAACCGTGCCGAGGATGCGGCCCTGGCCGCCCAGCATCGACGCGCCGCCGATGGCGATGGCCGCGACCGAGGACAGCATCAGCGCGTCGCCGGCATTGGCGACGCCGCCATTGAAGCGCAGCACATAGAGAAAGCCGGCGAGCGACGCCGAGACGGCGCAGAGCACGTAGATCTTGAACAGCGTCCAGGCGAGCGGAATGCCGGCCCGCGACGCGGCCTTGGGATTGCCGCCGACGGCATAGACGTGCCGACCGAAGCGGGTGCTGCCGAGCAGCCAGCCGCAGAACGAGGCGAGAATGACGATGTAGACGACCTGCAGCGGGAAGAAGCCGAGAACATCGCGCACGGCCGTTCCCGTCACGCCGCTCGGCATGGCCAGGAAGCTGAGGCCGGCTTCGGGATGGAAATAGGCCAGGAAGCCGTTGCCGAAGAAGCCGAGACCACGCGTGCTGATGGAAACCGGCGGACCTCCCGACAGCACGTAGGCAACGCCTTCGGCGACCGACAAGGTGCCGAGCGTGGCGATGAACGGCGGCACGCGCATATAGGCAACGAGCACGCCGTTGACCGCGCCGGCGGCCAGACCGATGAACAGCGTCGTCATCAGGCCGAGCAGGATGATTACCGGCAGCGGGTAGCCGGTCAGCGCCTGCATGACGATGGCGCTGGCGACGCTGGACAGCCCCATCACGAAGCCGGTCGACAGGTCGATGCCGGCGGAAATGATGACGAAGGTCTGCCCGAGGCCCAGCACCAGCAGCACGGCCATGTTGGCGCCGACCGCCTGGAAGTTGAACAGATCGAAGAAACCCGGCGCGGTGATCGAGAAGAAGACGATCAGGGCGATCAGAAACAGAACGGCCCACATGCGTCCGGCAAAGGCGACGAGATTGGAAGGCGCCAGGACTTCGTCTTGCCCCGCGGAGGCATCTTGGGCCGGGGACGAAAGGCTGGTTGATTTGGCACTCATGGAGCGCGTCCTTGAGCTGGAAGGGGAAGGGGGCGCGCACCGCGCCGAACGCCATCGACCTGTCGATGGGCGGTGAGGCCGCCGAGGCGGCTCCGGGTCGCGTGGAGGGAAGATCGACCCGGCGCCGCGCTTGGCAGGCGTCTGGGAGAGTGGAGTCTCCCAGACGGGTCTTGCCGTCTTATTTGGCCTTGTAGATTGCCGACTGGGCTTCCGGGCTGTCGACGTTGTCGCGGGTGATCGTCACGAAGGGGACGGCCACCTTGGCGGCAATGTCGGTCTTGCCCATCAGGGAGTCGTAGACCGACTGGACGGCGACTGCGCCGATCTGGCCGGGTTGCTGGGCGATGACGATATCGATCAGGCCGTCCTTCAGGCTGGCGATGGCTTCCTCAGGCGCATCGAAGCTGGCGATCTTGACGGTGCCCTGCAGGTTGGCGGTGCGAACGGCGGCGGCGGCGCCCTGGGCGCTGAACAGATTGCCGCCGAAGACGGCGCCGATGGTCTTGTCGCGCTGCAGCGCGGCCTGCGTCAGGTTGGTGGCCGTCGTGGCGTTGCTCTGGGTGTAATCGACACCGGCCAGCTTGACCGCGCCCTTGGTCGCTTCGACGGCGGCCTTGCACCCGTCGCGGCGCAGCGTGTCGGAGGGAACGTTCGGCGTCGAGACGAGCACGTAGAGCGAGCCCTTGCCGCCCATGCCGTCGATCAGGGCCTTACAGGCCGTCTCACCGCCGGCAAAGTTGTCGGACGACACGCCGGCCACCGGGAAGGTCACGGTGCCCTTCTTGTAGTCGCCATCGCCAATGAAGGTGTCGGCCGTGGCGAGGACGATGCCGGCCTGAGACGCGCGTTCGAGAACGGCGATCATGGCGGTCGGATCGTTGGGCACGGCTACCATGCCGTTGACCTTCTTGGCGATCATGGCGTCGATCAGCGGCGTCTGAAGCTGCGGATTCCACTGGGAGGGGCCATCGGCAACCAGCGTGATGCCGAGCTCCTTGGCCTTGGCGCGCGCGCCCTTTTCCATGGTGACGTAGAAGGGGTCGCCCTTGATGCCGTAGACGAGGGCGATGGTGATGTCGGCGGGCTTCAGCGAAGCCGCCGTGACGGCGGTCGTCGATACGAGAACGGCGGCGAGCGCAGCTGCAATCTTTTTCATGAGTTTCCTCCCAAATCCGGCGGCGTTTCCTCAAACGCGCCTTCCGCCTGAGCGGCCCTGCTTGGCCACACGAGATCGGTGAGAGAGACGTAACATCTTTCCGAAACAAATTTCAATAGGGACTGATGAAAATTTCTGGAATCGTCCAGATGCCGTGAAATAACTTGCGGAGACCGGTATCAAACCCTGCTGGCGCGCGACGTGACGACGCGCACCGATGCCGCGCTGGCGGAACATCCGGTGGCGCCGCATGGGTCTTCCCGGCGTGAGCTCGGAGAGCCTCGCGCCGGTTCAGGTTGGCTATGTGATTGTATGTCCGGTGGTTATCGACTGTCTGTCTCGTTCCCGACTCTGGCAGCGATGGCTTTAGCTGCAGAGATCGAGAACGGCCTGGGCGGTTCGCACGTCGGTGACCAGGGTATTGATCAGGCGCGACCGGGCTGCGCCGACGATGGCGGCGGCCTTGGCGGTCGAGACGGCGACGCCGATGACGAACGGAATTTTTCTCAGCTGTTCCACCGACAGGGCGATCAGCCGGTCGGCGCCGCTCCAGGAGACCAGCTGTCCGTTGGTATCGAAATAGTGGCGGATGACGTCGCCCGCCGCGTTGGTGAGCTGGCGCTCATCAGCCGTCACGCCGAGCTGGCCGGGCGTCGGCGACAGATGCGGCAGACCGATGCCGACCAGGGCCGCATCCGTGCGCTCCCAAAGGGCAATGGTCTCGCGGATGCTGGGATCGCTCAGGAAAGCTTCACGCAGGGCGCTCGACGGCAGGTAGGGAGCGTGCAGAAAGCGCGGCGTGCCGCCCATCTGCTCGGCCGCCAGGCGAACGAATTCGTTGATCTGAAAATGGTCGGCTGTTTCCTGCATGCCGCCGTTGGCCGGGACGGTGATGACGCCGGGAAACTTTTGAAGACCACCTTGGATGATATCCCGGACGGCGCGCCCCCAGCCGATGGCAACCACCGAACCGGGGTGGAGGCCTGCGTCGGCCAGGCAACCCGAAACGGCGCCAGCCAGCGAAGTTACCGCGTTGACCTCGGGCACCTCGGCAACCACGGCCCGCTTCAGCCCCAGCGCGCGTTCGAGGTCCCGCGCCAGATCATCCGGTCCCACCAGATCGCGAACTTCGATGCGGACGATGCCTTCCTCGCGCGCCCGCTTGAGCAACCTCGAAATCGTGGCTGTTGAGAGGTCGAGCTGTCGGGCGATCTCGTTCTGGGGGATGTTCGACAGGTAGTACAGCTTGGCGACTGTGTGCAGCAGGGCCCGCGATGAACCCGACTCCTGTCCGATGGACTCTGACAGATCGACCTCCGTGAAATAGTTTGCAGCCCTCCTTAACATCGGCGGAAATTTATTGAAATACGAAATCTGTCTAGGGAGTCGTCACCCAGGGGCTCGGGCTGATGTTGTGGCGACGTAGGCGGCAGCGGCTTCACGCCGGCAGGCGGATCGTCGCTTTGAGGCCGCCGTGCGGGCTGGGGCCGAGCTCGATGTCGCCGCCGTGGCTGCGGGCGACGTCGCGGGCGATGGCAAGACCGAGGCCGGTGCCGGGCACATCCTGATTGCGCGCCGCGTCCAGCCGGTAGAAGGGGCGGAACACCGCCTCCAGCTCGCTGTCGGGAATGCCGGGCCCGTCGTCCTCGACGACGATCGATAGCCAGCCCTCTCGCCGCTCGCCGGTGACCCAGATTGCCGAGCGACCATAACGGGCAGCATTGCCGACGAGGTTGGCGATCAGCCGGCGGAAGGCGGTGGGGCGCAGCGTCAGCGCGCCGTCGCCGGTGAAGGTGGAATGCACCGTTCGCCCGACAGGCTCCGCCATCTGGCGCAGGCAGTCGGCGATCGTCGCCTCGACATCCATCGGCTGTGGCGCCTCATCGGCGTCGCCCCGGGCGAAATCGACATAGGCCTCCAGCATGGCCTCCATCTCCGCCACATCGGAGCGGAGGTCGGCGGTTTCCTCTCCTTCCGGCAGCAGGGCGAGGCCGAGGCGGAAGCGGGTGAGGATGGTCTTGAGATCGTGGCCGACGCCGGCCAGCATGGTGGTGCGCTGCTCGATCTGCCGTTCGAGGCGGCGGCGCATGCCGATGAAGGCGTGGGCGGCCTGCCGGACCTCGCGAGCGCCGGACGGCGCAAAGCCTTCCACCGGCCGTCCCCGACCGAAGGCGTCGGCGGCGGCGGCCAGCCGCTCGATCGGCTTGATCTGGTTGCGCAGGAAGATCAGCGATACCAGCACCAGGAACAGGGCGGTACAGACCATCCACACGAGGAAGAAGTGCCAATTGGCGGCGTAGGCGAGGTTGCGGGCGAATTCCACCCGCAGCACGCCGCCATGGACCACCATCCGCACCTCGATGCGATTGTCGTCTTTGAGGTCGCGGATGGAGAACGGCATATGCGTGCGCTTCAGGATGCCGTCGGCCAGCATCGAGTGGACGATGTCGGTCGAGGAGCGGCGTAACCGGCCGATCTCGCTGGTCGGCATGATCTCCACATTGAGACCCATGGCCCCGCCAGTGGACGCAACGATCGCAGCCCGCTGCAGGTCGGTGAGATCGTTGGTGTCGGCAATGGTGGCAAGGCCGACAATCTGGCCGGCGACGGCATCCGACAGGCGCTGGGTGACCAGGATCCAGTGGCGATCCATGAATACGCCGGTGAGAACGCTGAGCAGGATCAGCATCGGCACGACGACGATCAGGAGCGACCGGCCGAGCAGGCCCTTGGGCAGCCACCGGTTGATGGCATGGCCGGTGCCGACCCAGGCGCGGCGCAGCACCCTCGGGCTATAGCGGCTGACGAAAACGCGGACGTGCCGGGTGAAGTCGTCCAGCCGGTCGAGGCCGGCGGAGATGCGGCCGCGACGCTCACTGGGCTCGGGCACGGGTGTTCCCGTCATTTTTCCTCTTACCAATTCGCGAAGATGCTGACGCATCCGCTCATTGAAGTCACTGCCGATGTCTCATGTGCATGAAGGGCATGAGACATCGGCAAACCGAATACCGAGGGGCGTTTTCAATGTCTCTCGGTATCACTCAAATCGCAGGCGGTAACCGACGCCGCGCACCGTCTGCAGGAACATGGGATTGCCGGGATCGACCTCGATCTTGCGGCGGAGGCGGTTGATCTGCACGTCGATGGTCCGCTCGCCGACGTCGCCCGGCTCGCCACTCAGCGCCTCGCGCGACAGGGTTCCGTCAGGGCTGGCGGCGAACTGGCCGAGCAGCTGCCGCTCGCGGTCGGTGAGGCGCACCGGCATCTCGCCATCGACGAGTTCCTCGCGCTTGGCGTTGAACACGAAGCGGCCGAAGCGGATTTCCTCGCGGGTCAGCGGCGCTTCCGGTAGCGGCCGCCGCTTCAGGATATTGTTGAGGCGCAACAGGAGCTCGCGCGGCTCGAAGGGCTTGGTCAGGTAATCGTCGGCGCCGGCTTCGAGGCCGCGGATGCGGTCGGCACCATCCGACTTGGCGGTCAGGAGCAAGATGGGCACGTCCTGCTCGGCCCGCAAGGACTGGGTGAGGCTGAGGCCGTCCTCGCCGGGCATCATCACGTCGACCACCAGAATATCGAACTCGATGGCCGAGATCTTGCGCCGCGCCTCGGCGGCATCGGCGGCGGCGGTGACGCGGTAGCCGTGGCCGCCGAGATATTTGGCGAGCAGTTGGCGGATGCGGCTGTCGTCATCGACGACGAGCACGTGGCTGGCGGCGTCGGCGGGGGCAATGGCGGCCATCAGTCTTCCTCACCCACCAGCGCGCCGGGGGCGCGGGCGTCGATCATGTTGCCGAGAAAGTCGCGAACGGTGGCGCGCGCGTCCGGCGGCAGCGGGGCGAGCGCCCGCGTCAGGCGCGCATGCTGGCGGGCGGAGAGATCGGAGGCGAGCCGCTCGCCCTTCTCCGTGGCGTAGAGCAGGCGCTCGCGCCGATCCACCGGGCCGGGGCGCTGCTCGATATAGCCGTCGTCGATCACCTGCTTCAGCACGCGGCCGAGGCTCTGCTTGGTGATCTGCAAAATGTCCAGGAGATCGGATACCCGGAGGCCGGGGTTTCGCATCACGAAATAGACGACGCGGTGGTGGGCACGGCCATAGCCGATGGCTTCCAATATGTGGTCGGCCTCGCCGACGAAGTCCCGGTAGGCAAAGAACAAAAGCTCGATCAATTCGAGGTCCAGCCCCTCGCCGCCGCTGCCACTTACGCGACTCGCCTGGGACACGTCGGGCGGAGATGTGGCGTCAGAGGAGAAATTTATGGCAGCCATGTTGACATACTTCGATTCATTTGTTACTTGAATAGCCGTCACGACGAAACGATCGTTCGCAAATCGCGGTCGCCACGGACATCCGGTGCCCCTGAGGATTTTCAATCAGCGAGCATAACCGCTTGTCAACGCCGAGGCAAAACGTGTCCCGGAGGTGCCGGGCAACAGAAAAAAGAAGGTCTGGGAGTTCAAGATGGCCAGTGTCCCCTTTGACAGCCGCGACGGTGTGATCTGGTACGACGGCAAGTTCGTCGACTGGAAGGACGCCAAGGTGCACGTTCTGACCCACGCGCTTCACTATGGCAGCGCCGTCTTCGAAGGCGAGCGCGCTTATGGCGGCGAGGTCTACAAGCTCCGGGAGCACAGCCAGCGCCTGATCGAATCGGCCGAGATCCTCGGCTTCAAGCTGCCCTACAGCCTTGAGCAGATCGAGGCGGCGACCAACGAGGCGCTCGCCCGGTCCGGCCTCGTCGATGCCTACGTCCGGCCGATCGCCTGGCGCGGCTCGGAGAACATGGGCGTCTCGGCCCCCAACAACACCATCCACATGGCGATCGCCGTCTGGGAATGGCCGAGCTATTTCAGCCCGGCCGAGAAGCTGAAGGGCATCCGCCTGACCTGGGCGCCCTATCGCCGCCCCGACCCGATGACCATCCCCTGCAAGTCGAAGGCGGCCGGTCTCTACATGATCTGCACCATCTCCAAGCATGCGGCGGAAGCGCAGGGCTATACCGACGCCCTGATGCTCGACTATCGTGGCTATGTGGCGGAATCGACCGGCGCCAACATCGTCTTCGTCCGCGACGGCGAACTGCATACGCCGGATCCGGACTGCTTCCTTGACAGCATCACCCGCCAGTCGGTGGAAGCGATCGCCGCCCGCCACGGCATCAAGGTCAACCGCCGGCACATCCTGCCGGAGGAACTGTCGACCTTCACGGAAGCCTTCCTGGTCGGCACCGCCGCCGAGGTCACGCCGATCTCGGAAATCGGCGAGCATCGCTTCAAGCCGGCGGCGATCAGCGAGCTCTTGATGCACGCCTATCTCGCCGAAGTGCAGCCCAAGAAGGCCGCTGCCGAGTGATCTGAGACCGGCGTGACGGCTGCCCTGGCGGCAGATCTCGAACGGCTCAAGCTCTTTGATGGAATGGGATGATCACCCGCTGTGCCAACGCGCAGCGGGTGTTTGTCTGACGGGATCCGCCCGCCGAACACATCTGCCAGTCAGGCAGACGCCGATCACCGTTCAAGATGCTTCTGCTCAATCAACTGCTTGGCGCGATCTTCGTCAAATGACCCGTCTTTGCGAAGGTGAATCCACTCGCTCAGTTGTGGATGCGTATAGCGATCAAAAATGACGACGCCCTTGTTGAGTATGGCAGACAAATAACTGAACGTGCTGTTGGTCGCCACCAGCATGTCGGAATTCGCCAATCCCCTGAGGGTGTCCATTGCGCCCAAGGTATTTACAATGGAGACATTGTCTCCGAGAAGATCGGACATCTCCTCGGTGGAGCCGTTCGTATAGATCGATATCCTGAAGGGGATATCGAGGGCGCTCATCAGTTTCGTTGTCGTTTCAATCGTGCGCTTGATGCGCGCGTTGGGGATGTATCTGTTTTTGTTTTGCTTCTTTGATACGTCGCCTCTTCTGACGTGCATCGCTATGTCTAGATGTTCCGATCTTTCTTTCCCGTCGAGGCGGATTTTCTCCTTCGCGTAATTGACCAGAACGTCCGGGTTATGGTCCGTGTAGGCGTAGAAATCTCTGACACTGACCATGAGGTCTTCGCGCCACAGATCCTTGTCGTTGCAGAACTGGGTAAAATTGACGCGCCGAAGCTTGCAGGCATCGGCGGGAAGCTCATCCCGGCCAAGACCGAAGGTTTCGTCAATCCGCTTCGTCCAGGTGGATTTCTCCCCTTCGGGATGCCCCAGCTTATAAAGGGGAGTATAGGCAAATCCGTAACCGAGATATTTTGCGGTGGACGCCACGGATAGCCTGGAGAGGATCTGAGATCCTATGCCTTCGTCTGGCATCTCCTCATTTACGAAGACCACGTTCTTGTTGATGTCGCCCGACATCATTCCACGAACAATCACTTCGCAGAAAAATTTCTTATCCGACTTAACCGAGAGCCCTAATCTTTTCTTGGCATTGACCCAAGCATACCTTGCGTAATATTCAGCTTTATTGCCAAGAGCCATCATGACCTCAGGAGAGACGCTTTTAGTCGACAACCCGCCTTGGACTGGGCCGCCGCATGCGGTGGAGTTCGAGCGACATCGCTGTTGGCTTCCTGGAGGGAAGCTGCAGAGTTCCTCACCATGGGATGGCAGGTATCCTGGCGACGACTAGCACGTTCGCCGGGCACCGCGCTACCGACGAGTGTGGAGCCGACGGCGGCGACGCTTCACTTGATTCCAGGGGAAGCCGGGCTTTCTTTCGCGAAGTCATCGTCCAGCATCCCTACGGCTTTCAGCTGTGCTCCGTCAGGAGGCGATGATCCTTCGGACGGCTTTGACGGCCATGTCGGCGCTGGCCGCGATCTCCTCGGGAGTCGGTGTGTCAGCTGCGCCGACGATCTGCCAGACATGCCTGTCGCCCAGCAGAATCCCGAAGAAGGTGCGCATGGCCAAGTCCGCGTTCTGCGGCGTCAGCACGCCCGCTGCGATGGCCTTGCCGACAAACACCCGCACCGATGCCGCTACCGGCCCGGCCCCTGCCTCATGGATGGCCTTGCCCAGCTCGTTGACTCGCCCCGCTTCCGACGCGGCCAGGCGGAAAAGCGCGGTTCTATGCGGCTGATAGAGATCGGCGGCGAATCTGCGGCCGAATTTGCCGAGCAGGTCTAGGAAAGCATCCAGCGTATCGGGACTGCCGAGGTCATCGGCGAAGGGCAGCGTGGTGGAATAGGCACGCACCATGGCCGCCAACAGTCCCTCCTTGCTCTCGAAGTGATCGTAAAGATCGCGCTTGGAGACGCGGGCGAGCTTGGCGATTTCCGCCGTGGTCGCTCCGGAAAAGCCCTTCGTCGCAAACACATGCGCCGCGGCTTCCAGGATGGCTGTTCGTCGTTCGTCGTCGCTTGTCACGGCGGTCTCGTCGCTCCCGATTTTTTGGTACCAACCGGTACCAAGACGTGCTATAGCCATTTGGTACCACGCAGTACCAACAATTTCGAGCGATCATTTCATGAAAACGGTTCTCCTGATCAAGCTGGCCTTCCTGCCGGCCATCGTGTTCGGCATCCTGACGGCGCTCGGCTATCGCCTGGCGGCGCTCGATCTCGCAGCGGTGATCTCCACCATCCTCGTCGCCTGGAACGTGTCGCGCGGCTTGAGCCGCCCGCTGGAGACGATGCTGCTGTTGACCCTGTTCGGATCGGCGGCCATCACCCACCTCGGTTACGACCTCACCGATCAGGCGGTTGCCCTGCAGCTCCTGGGGCAGGGGATCGGCGGCCTCTACGCGGCGGCGCGCGGGCGACACTGGACGACCGACTATTCGTCCGCCGAATATCCGAGCGCCGTTGAAAACCCGGCGTTTCACACCGTCAACGCCATCCTCTCCTATGTCTGGATCGTGCTGTTCTTCGCCCTGGCAGCGGCTTCCTGGGCGCACATCGGCGGCTGGTGGACGACGGCGGTGGTGCTGGCCGGCATCGTCCTCAGCATCTGGGGGCCGAAAGCGATGATCCGGCTGGTGGTCGGACGGATGATCGCCGACCGCCAGCCCTCCGGCTGGCCGCGCCCGAGTTTCGAGGGCAAGGAACCCGGTGAATATGACATCGCGGTGGTTGGCGGCGGCCTCGGCGGGCTGGTCTCGGCCGCGCTCCTTGCCGATGCCGGACTGAAGGTGATCGTCGCCGAGCAGCACGTCATTCCCGGCGGCTTCTGCCAGCATTGGGTCCGCAAGGTGCGCCACGCCGGCGCCATGCGCGCCTTCCGTTTCGACGGCGGCCTGCACGATTTCTCCGGCGTGCGCGATGGTGGGACCATCACCGAGCTGCTCGCCCGGCTGGGCATCCGGCTCGACTGGGTGCGCGTCGGCCATTCCTCCTGGCGTGATGGCGCCTCCGTCAAGGTGCCTCAGGACTGGCGGGAGTATGTGCGGAGCCTCGGCGAAGAGTTCCCCGGCAGCGCCGAAGGCATCGCCGCCCTGTTCGACACTATCCGCAAGGTGGGCGAGGAGATGCGCTCGCTCGGCAAGGGCAATTGCGGGGTGCCCATGCCGCCTGAAACCGCCTCGGCGGCGCTGGCCTTCCAGCGCGACAACCCCACCGCCATGGCCTGGATGAACAAGCCGTTTCGCGACATGCTCGAGGCCTTTGTTCCGGACGAAGCCGCCCGCCGGGCGCTCAGCAGCCTCACCGGCTATCTCACCGACAAGGCGGGCGAACTGACGGTGGGCAACATGGCGCCGATCTTCGGCTACTATTTCTACGGCGGCTTCTATCCGAAAGGCGGTTCGGGCACCGTGTCCGAGGCTCTGGCCGACGCCATCCGCCAGCGGGGCGGCGAGGTGCTGCTGCGCGCGCCGGTCCGCTCCATCCTGGTCGAGGCCGGTCGCGCCGCCGGCATCGAACTCGAGGACGGCCGTCGCATCAAGGCGCGGGCGGTGATTTCCAACGCCGATCTCAAGGCGACCTGCCTGAAGCTGTTGCCCGAAGGGGCGCTGCCCGACGATTTCCGGCGCCGCATGCTTGAGGCCGAGCCCGCCGCCTCGGCCTTCATGGTCCATCTCGGCCTGGACATGCAGCCCGATGTCTCGGTGATGGGCAGGGTCGTCGGCGAGGATGGCCTTGCCGTCGGCGTGATCTCGGCGACGGTGGCCGACCCGACCGGCGCTCCGGAAGGCTACGGCACGCTGACACTGCTCACCCTGGTTCCCCAGAGCGAGGCGGCGACCTGGTTTGCCGGCAGTGACGACGACGATCCCGACTTCGAGGCGCTACGGGCCAGCAACTCCTATATCGACCGCAAGGCGGCCGTCGGCGACCGGATGATCGCTGCCGCCAGCCGGCTGGTCCCCGGCCTCGCCGACCATATCGTCCTGAGGGAAGATGCCTCGCCGGTCACCTTCGCCCGCTACGACCGGGCAAGCGGCGGCGCCATCTACGGCCTAGCGCGCGGAGATCGCCTCACGGGATCGCAGACGCCGCTGCCGGGCCTCTACGTCGCCGGTTCGGGCAACATGGGCCCCGGCGCCGAAGCCGCCTTCATCTCCGGCGCCCGGACGGCGGATGCCATCGTGCCGGGCATCCTGAGGGAAGCGCGGGCAGGGTGAGCCTTCGGGGGCTGTTCTCGCGCCATCTCAGCGCTGGCGGTCCACCATGCCAACGATGATGTCAGAAAGCTCGACCTCTGCCTCTTCCGGCGTGACGTCGGCCGAGGCGGCGGCCTCGGAGAGAGAATCGGCGGCGCCAAGCATGGCCCAGAGGCCGGCGTTGCCGATGCCGCGCTCGCCGGCGAAGGGGGCGAGGGTAGCCCGGCATTTCTCGATGAAGGCCAGTTGATAGTCCCGCTTGACCCGATCCATCTCCGGCGAGCCGGCAAGGGCGGCGAGGACGCCGGGTATTTCGTTGCCCTGGGTCAGCACGCACGCGACATAGGCGGAGGCGATGACCGCCGCCTTGTCGGTGAGCGTCGGGCCACTCTTGGCGAGTGCCGTGTCGAGCACGGCGGTCTGGCGCAGGTCATAATCGCGATAGAGCACCGCCAGCAGTCCGTTGCGCGTGCCGAAGTGGTCGTAGACCACCGGCTTGGCGACGCCCGCTGCTTGGGCGAGCCGAGGCAGGGTCAGCGCGTCGGTGCCTTCTTCGCGAACGATCCGCCAGGAGATGTCGATGAGCTGACGCAGCCGATCGGCGCGGCTGAGGCGAATGCGTTTGCCGGCGGGCGGCTGAGATGGAGACGGGGCTATTGACATGCCTATATACCAAAGGTAACTTACTAAAAGTATATAGAACAACCGTGCGCCGCGCAATCGCCTGGCGGGAGAGATGTGATGCACGCCACCATCGTCGTCGCCCACCCCATCCACCAGTCGCTGACGCAGGAGATGGCCCGGAGGGTTTCCGAGGGGATCGTCGCCGCCGATGCCGGACATAGCGCGGAGATCGTCGATCTCATGGTGGAGGGATTCGATCCGCGTTTCACGGCGCGGGATATCGCCGTTCTCGCGGAGGAGGCCGCGCCGTCGCAGGATGTGCTGGCCGAGCAGGCAAGGCTCGACCGGTCAGACGCGCTGGTGCTGGTCTATCCGGTCTACTGGTGGTCGATGCCCGCCCTTCTCAAGGGCTGGATCGACCGGGTGTTCGTCAACGGCTGGGCTTATGACTACAGTCCGAAGAAGGGCTTGGTGAAGAAACTGGGCCGCCTGCCGATCCACCTGATTGCCATCGGCGCTGCCGACAGGGGCACCTACGACAGGCACGGCTATACCGACGCAATGAAGGTGCAGATCGACCACGGCATCTTCAACTATTGCGGCGCCCCGGTGCTGACCTCGGAGCTGCTGCATCTGCCGGATACGGGCGCTCCACTGGCGCTGCTGGACAGGACAGAGGCCATCGGGCGCGGCGTGTTTGGCGAGCGGCTAGCGGAGTGCGCGTGAGGCGCTGCATTCACGGCCTTACCGCCGGCTCCGCCAGGCGGGCACTCTCAACGAACAGGCCCATGTGCGTTCCACGCCCGGTGACGATGATCTCGGAGCCGCTTTTCAGTTGCTGCTGGAAATCTGGGGGGAAGTTGCACAGCGTCTCGTCGAGTGTCGGCATTCCGGCAAGACCTATCGCGGTCTTGCAGAACTTACCGCCGATGTATTCGGGAAACGTCACGGTGTAGGCAACGTGAACCTTTTCTCCAGATAAGAGCGCCGCGCAAAGCGGGATGGTCGTTGTTACAAGCTGATGACCGATGATAGCGAAGAGAACTAGCAACAGTAGAATGCCTAGGAGATGCCCTAACCCGGATTCTTTCTTTTCGTCGAACGGCAGATTGACAACCAGGCTGAAGCCGATCATGGCGCAGAGCGCCGCGCTCGCCATCGCGTAATATTTCACGCTTTCGATATAGGCGGGAGTTGGAAGATACTGAATGTGAAATGCCGCGAGGACATATGTCAGCGCGAGGCATCCGAACGTCAGGAGGACGAAAAGGCTAATCGCAATCGCGACCAGCCTGCGCTTCGTCCAAAATCCATCGCCTTGGTTCATCGCCGCACGCTGAGCCACCCCATCCGCCGGCAAGGCATAACACGCCTGCCGGGTGCAACGCTACCAAGGCGAGTGGCGCGGAACGGCCGCGCCGTAGCGGCGACGGAGCGATCGGTCGGACACCTCAAGCGCCCGAAAACTTCACCGTCACCCCGCGCTGCCGGAAGTAGGCCTGCATCAGCTTCCGGCCGGAGCGGTTGCCATGCGGGAGCCGAGCCGGGTCGAAGACCGCTTCCTTCGTACCTTCCTGCGCCAGCGCTGCCTTGAGCGTGGCGATGTGCAGGTCGATATCGGCATTGTCCGCCTGCAGAGACTGGTAAACCCGCTCGATGGCGTCTGCTACGGTCGGTTGGCTCACAATACGCTCCTGTCACTCGTGGCGGTGCCCGCCGTGGTCTTTGCCTGACCGTATCGGGGGGAAAGGCCGTCGCGTCAATGGGGGAGGTGGAGTGGGGGCTTGTGGCGGCTGCCGCATTTGGCTCCGGCAAGGTGTTGGGCTAGCTTGCCCCACGCCTTGCCCGATAGGGCTCGATGGTTTGGAGTCGTCAGCTTCGATGGAACGAGAAGACCTGGAAACCTATCTGCGCGAGCAGATTCCGTTGTCAGCGGCGATGGGCGTGTCGGTGTGCTCGATCACCGAGGCGTCCGTCACTCTCAGTGCCCCTCTCGCGCCCAACATCAATCACAAGAGCACCGTGTTTGGCGGCAGCGCCTCGGCCCTCTCCATCCTCGCTGCCTGGTCCACCCTGCATGTCCGCCTACTCGACGCCGGGTTGCCGTCCGAGATCGTCATTCAATCCAATACGATGGAATATGAGAGGCCGGTGCGCGGCGAGTTCGTGGCGACGGGGGCGATAGGTGCCGCTTCGGAGTGGCCGGCGTTTCTGAAGATGCTGGAGAGACGGAAGCGGGCTCGGATCGAGATCGAGGCGGAGTTGAGGTGTGGGGATGAGGCGGTGGGGGCGTTTAGCGGGCGGTTTGTGGCGTTCCTGAGGGAGGGGCGGTAGGGATACCGTTGGGCGTAGGCAGCTTCAGGTAGCTCCGGGAACCTGGAAACCCGACGGTGGTTATCAATTCGATGGCCTTCGATGGTGAGGCTATGTCAATACACTTGACCTTTGGTCGTAGTGCGATACAGAGCAGGGTTACAAGTTCTTAACAACTCAAGAGTTCATTGATACACCTTGGCGTAGGGGGATTCGCTATGAAGCTCGTCGAAATGTATGAGAACCTTCAGACTATGGGTGTTCTCGGAAAGCCACTTGAGCTGCGCGCGATGCAGACGTTTGGTTTTGATGACGTTGGCTGCCTCAGCGCTTGCACCACCACGCCATATCCCTCGCACGACCAATCGAACGAGGGTGTGTTGAAAAATGCCAAATTGGGCACAAGTCCTTCAGGAAATTAATGATGGGCTTCAAGCTGGCGATATGTCAGCTTTCGATACCGTGCGGCGTAAGTATTTGCGAGCGCTTCATGAGTATACGGGAAGGCCAACCATAGCCTACTACTCAGGCTGGCTGACCAAAAGGGTCGTCGGAACTGAAATAAACGATGAAGATAAGAACGGGTTCATGCTTTGTGTCCACGGTCTGCCCAAGGACCGAGGACTGGATTTAGTTTTGCATACGCCGGGAGGCGGTATTGCGCCTACCGCGTCCATAATACACTATCTCCATTCAATTTTTGGCTCTGACATTCGCGCAATCATCCCTCAAATTTCTATGTCCGCCGGTACAATAATAGCTTGTTCTTGCAAGTCTATTGTTATGGGACGACAGTCCAATATTGGGCCGACCGATCCTCAGATGAATGGCATTCCAGCCTTCGCAACGAAAGCTGAATTTGAGAAAGCCTACAAAGAGATACTTGAAAACCCCCGCGCTGCTCCGGCGTGGGCCCCAATACTTCAACAGCTACACCCGACTTTTTTGCAGCAGTGCGACTACGCGATTGCGTGGACAGAAAATTTCGTCCGCGAATGCTTAGCAAAGAATATGTTTAGTGGAGCGCCTGATGCGGAAGCCAAGGCCAACGCAATAACTGCAAGATTGTTGGATTTCCACGAAAATAAAGCCCATGATAAGCACTTTCATGTCGAGGAGTGTCTCGAAATGGGGCTTAATGTCGAGATAATGGAAAAAGACCAGAAATTCCAAGATCTAGTTCTGACGCTTCATCATTGCTTTATGCACACGCTTACAAATTCCGCTGCATTCAAGATTATAGAAAATTACTTTGGGAATGCGTTTGTTAAACAGGTTCCGCCTCCGGCGCCAACTTTTGTTCTTCAGGGAGCGGCTATGCCCTCTGCTTAGCGCCAGAATGCAGGCCCCCCGTATTTGGCAACAAGCTCCTCCTTCAAAAACACCACCGCCGCCGACCTATCTTGAGGCGGCGGCGGTCGGTCGTTCATAATCTCCAGCGAAGCACTCAGGCCTCAGCCCCTCACTTCATCGCCACCTTCTCAGGCGGCAGCGGCGCAACCGGCACGCCCGGCCAGATCTTCTGGAGGTTGCCCGAGATGATCAGGTCGTTCTCCGTGAGGCCGGAGAGGATGGCGATTTGGTCGCCGTCGGTGCGGCCGATCTGGACCATGCGCTGTTCGACCTTGCTGTCCTTGCCGACCACGAAGACGAACTTGCCGAGCTGGCTGGAGCCGAGGGCCACCTGCGGCGCCATCAGCACGTCTGGCTCACTGCCGACGCTGAGGCGGAGGTGGACATACTGGCCGGGCAACAGGTCGAAGGCGGCGTTGGCGATGGTGGCGCGGGCGGCCACCGTACCGGTCGACTGGTCGAGCCGGTTGTCGATGAAGGTCAGCTTGCCGGGATAGTGCTTGCCGGCGTCGGTGCCCTCGGCACCGGCGAGGCTGATGTCGGCGGAGACCTCACCCTTGGCCAACGCCGTCTTGATGGCGGCGAGTTCCTTCTCGGAGGGGTTGAAGGTTACGTAGATCGGGTCGAGCTGCACCAGCGTGTTGAGCACGGTGTTGCCCGAAGAGACCAGCGTGCCGACCGAGGCGGCGCTGCGGCCGAGGCGGCCGGCGAAGGGCGCGCGGATGGTCGAGCGATCGATGTCGAGTTCGGCCGCCCGCACGGCGGCCTGGGAGATGCCGATCGACGCCTGGGCCTGCAGCAGCGCGCTGGAGCGCTGGTCGTAGGTATCCTTGGCGAGGAAGCCCTTCTGCGACAGCTCCTGGCCGCGGTCGAGGTTGGAGCGCGTGTATTCCACCTGGGCGGTGTCGCGCTGCAACTGCGCCTTGGCCGTGTCGAGCGCGGTCTGGGCGTCGCGGTCGTCGATGCGATAGAGCACGTCGCCGGCCTTCACGTCGGCGCCGTCGGCGGCGACCTGCTCCTTGAGGAAGCCGGTGACCTTGGCCTGCAGCGACACCGACTGGATGGCCTCGGTGCGGGCGGGATAGTCGAGATAGACCGGCAGCGTGCGCTTCTCCACCTTCGCCACCGGCACCGGCATGGCCTGGGGCGCCGGCGGCGCGGCGGTGGCCGCCGCCGGGGTGGCGAAGAAGTCCTGAACGTGCAGGGTATTCAGGGCGTAGTTGCGCACGGCCGGGTGGAACAGGCTGGCACCGCCGGCGATCACCACAAGGGTGAAGAGAGAGGCGATGGGGCGTCTTGTTAGAAAAGACATGGCGGAACTCCGGTCACTCGGCCGCCTTGGCGAGGTCGATGTCATCTTCCTCGTTGGCGGCCACGGGATGGGGGGCGTGGTGAGCGTGGGCGTCGTGGCTGGCAGCGGGGTTCATCCACTCCCTGAGGCGCTCGATCACCACGTAGAACACGGGGGTGAAGATCAGCGTCAGCACGGTGGCCGCCAGCATGCCGCCGACCACGGCGGTGCCCAGCGACTGCCGGCTGGCGGCGCCGGCGCCGGTGGCGAACATCAGCGGCACCGCGCCGAGGATGAAGGCGAACGCCGTCATCAGGATCGGGCGGAGACGCAGGCGCGCCGCCTCTTTCGCCGCCTCGATGATGCCAACCCCTTCCTCGCGCCGCCGTCTGGCGAACTCGACGATCAGGATGGCGTTCTTGGCGGCGAGGCCGATCAGCATGACGAAGCCGATTTGCGAGTAGACGTCGATCTGCATGCCGCGCAGGTTGATGGCCCCCATGGCGCCGAGCAGCGCCAAGGGCACGGTGAGCAGCACCACGAAGGGCATGGTCCAGCTCTCGTATTGCGCCGCCAGGATCAGGAAGACGAACACGAGGGCAAGGCCGAACACGATCGTTGCCGCCGAGCCGGCCTTCAGCTCCTGGAAGGTGATGCCCGTCCACTCGTAGCCGAAGTCACGCGGCAGCACTTGCCCGGCCACCCGCTCCATGGCGGCGATCGCCTGGCCCGAGGAGAAGCCGGGGGCAGGGCCGCCGTTGATCAGCGCCGAGGCGTTGGAGTTGTAGTGCGGCACCGTTTCCGGGCCCACGGTGGGCTTCAGTTCGCCGAGGGTGGACAGCGGCACCATGCCGCCGGTGTTGTTGCGGACGTAGAGGCGCGTCAGATCGGTGGCCGCCGAACGGGCGTCCTGATCAGCCTGCAAGGTGACGCGGAAGGTGCGGCCGAACAGGTTGAAGTCGTTGACGTAGAGCGATCCGAGATAGATCTGCAGCGTGTTGAAGATGTCCGGCAGGTTGAGGCCGAGCAGCTTGGCCTTGTTGCGGTCGAGGTCGTAGATGAACTGCGGCGTCGAGGTGCCGAAGCTCGAGAACATCTGCCGGGCGTTCAGTTCGGGCTGCTGGCGGGCGGCGGCAAGCAGGGCCTGCGTCGCGTCGTTCAGCGCCTGGCTGCCCTGGCCGGTCAGGTCCTTCACCTGGAATTCGAAGCCGCCGGTGGCGCCGAGACCGGGGATGGACGGCGGATCGAAGGAGAGGGCGAAGGCGTCGGGGATGCCGAGGAGCTTGGGACGAACTTCCTCGACGATTTTCGATGCGTTCTGCTCCGGCCCGCGCTCTTCCCAAGGCTTAAGGATGGCGAACTCCACGGCCGAGTTGGACTGGGCCGCCGAGGTCAGGAAGTTGAGGCCGGAGATGGCGCCGACGATGTCGACACCCGGCGTCTTTTCCAGGATGTCGCGCACCTGCTCGGCCACCCTGTTGGTGCGTTCCAGCGAGGCGCCGTCGGGCAGCTGGACGACCACGAAGAAATAGCCCTGGTCTTCCACCGGCAGGAAGGTGGAGGGAATGCGGTTCCAGAGCCAGTAGGTGGTGCCGATCGCCACGACGAACAGCGCCAGCACCACATAGCGCAGCTTCACCAGGAAGCCGACGCTTGAGGCATAGGCGTGCGACATCCAATGGAAGGCAGCGTTGAACCAGCGGAACGGCGGGAAGCGCGTCGCTCCCTGATGGCGCAGGAAGGCGGCCGACAGGGCCGGGCTCAGCGTCAGCGAGTTGAAGGCGGAGATGCCGACGGAGATCGCCACGGTGAGCGCGAACTGGTTGTAGAGCTGGCCGGTGACGCCGGGGATGAAGGCGACGGGGATGAACACCGCCATCAGCACCGCCGTGGTGGCGATGATCGGCCCGGTCACCTCGCTCATTGCCTTGCGTGTGGCGGCGAGCGGCTTGAGGCCGGCCTCGATCTGGCGTTCGACGTTCTCCACCACGACGATGGCGTCGTCGACCACAAGGCCGATGGCCAGCACCATGCCCAATAGACTGAGCATGTTGAGCGAGAAGCCCATCAGCTCCATCACCACCAGCGTGCCGATCAGCGACACCGGAATGGCGATGGCCGGGATGACGGTGGTGCGCCAGCTCTGCAGGAAGATGAAGACCACGGCGATGACCAGCACCAGCGCCTCGCCGAGCGTCTTCAGCACGTCGTCCATCGCCGCCTGCACGAAGCGGGTGGTGTCGTAATGCATGGCGTAGGAGATGCCGGCCGGGAAGCGCTTGGACAGCTCCTCCATCTTGGCCTTGACGCCGGCCTGCAGGGCGAGCGCGTTGGAGCCCGGCATCTGGAATACGCCCAGCACCACGGTGGGGTCCTTGCCGAAGAAGGCGGAGGACGAATACTGCAGCGCGCCTAGCTCGATGCGGGCGACGTCCTTGAGGCGCACCACGGCGCCGCTTGGCCCATCGGCCCGCACGACGATCTCGCCGAATTCCTCGGGCGTGCTGAGGCGGCCGATGGCGTTGACCTGCATTTCGAAGGCGGTGCCGGTGGGGGCGGGCGCCTGGCCGATCTTGCCGGCGGCCACCTGGACGTTCTGCTCGGAAATCGCCTGCTGCACGTCGACGGCGGTGAGCCCGAGGTTGGCGAGCTTGTCGGGGTTTAGCCAGATGCGCATGGAATAGCGGCGCTCGCCGAACACCTGCACGTCGCCGACGCCCGGCACGCGCTTCAGCGGGTCAAGGATCTGCAGGGCGGCGTAGTTGCTGAGCGCCACCGAGTCGACCGAGTGGTCGGGCGACGTCAGGTTGACGATCAGCACGAAGTTGGGGTTCTGCTTTTTGACCGAAACGCCCGACTGGTTGACGATGGCCGGCAACGACGACGAGGCCTGCGACACGCGGTTCTGCACATCGACGGCGGCGGTGTTGATGTCATAGCCGACGTTGAAGGTGACGGTGATGGTCGACGAGCCGTCGTTGGAGCTGGTCGAGGACATGTAGGTCATGCCTTCGACGCCGTTGATCTGCTGCTCCAGCGGCGTGGTCACCGTGTCGGCGACAACCTGGGCGCCGGCGCCGGGGTAATGGGCGGAGACCACCACCTGCGGCGGCGATATCTCGGGGAACTGTGCGACCGGCAGCAGCACATAGCAAATGGCGCCGGCCAGCACCATGATGATGGCGATGGCCGACGCAAAGATCGGACGTCCGGTGAAAAAGCTTACCATGTGCAGGCCCCGCCTTGCGGTTTGCCAGTGAACCGGGCGGGAACCGCCTTGCCGTCCACGTTGTTGATGAATCGGTCGCCGACTTGCCGCAATTTGCGGCGCAGATGGTCGGGATGCACCCGATCGGCGCGCATGACGGTCAGCACGATCGGGTCGCGGAGGAGTTCGTCGAGAGTGAGTTCTTTCTTCATGACAAGTCTCCTTCGCATCGAGCCGCCGACGAATTCGGCTGCTTTGTCTTTTGCTTGGCATCGGATGGTCCGAAAACCGGTGCCCACTTTTCGGTCCGATGCCTTGTCTTCCGCGCGGCATCGGGTGACCCGAAAACCGCTTCCCGCTCTTCGGACCACTCATCGGTCCGACGCCCTAGACCAAGGGCGTACAAGGTCATTGCCGCGCCAGAGGGGCGCTAGCCTTGACGTCTTGTGGGAGGGGTGTTACCTGTCAGTAACAGTCGTAAAGTTACAGATCGGTAACACAGGCGTCAAGGCGCCTCAGCATGATGGAGAATGACAAATTGGTGAGCGGCTGCGTGATGAAGCGGCCCCGCGAGCGGATCATCGAAATGGCCCAGCTCCTGTTCCGCAAGCATGGCATTCGCGGCGTCGGGGTCGACACGATCGCCGAGGAGGCGGGCACCAACAAGATGACGCTCTACCGGCATTTCGGCTCCAAGGATGAGCTGATCGCCGAGTGTCTGCGCGATACCGCCGGTCAGGCCGAGGTGTTCTGGCGCGATCTTGACGCGACATATCCCGAAGATACCCCCGAAGATTCCCTCGCCAAGCTGCACCAATGGGTGCGCGCCGTCGCCTCCTACGCCAGCATGGAAGGGGGCGGCTGCGACCTGCTCACCGCCGCCTTCGAACTGCCCGAGCCTGACCACCCGGCACGCCTGGTGGTGGAAGCGTTCAAGCGCGAGCAGCGCGGCAAGCTGGTGGCGCTCTGCCGCAGCGCCGGTATCACCGAGGCCGAGGGCCTCGCCGACGCGCTGGGGCTGCTCCTGGAGGGCGCGCGCGTCAACCGCCGCTCGGTTGGGCCCAATGGGCCGTCAGCGCATTTCGTCGCCATCGCCGAAGCGGTGATCGCCTCGTTCAGCGCGGCGGGCGAGAGGGTGAGAGAGAGGGAACTGGAGCGGGGGTGAGGGGGAGGATGATGGTGGGGCTTGTCTCGGCGCATGGCGAAGCGGCAGGCCGGCAGTTACGGATAGTCCCCATACGCCCGCGTTTGGCCGGGGCGATGTGGCCGGCAGGTCTCGTGAGCTCGTTCAGGTCGGTTGGGCCCTGAGCCTTTGCGCCATGAAGTCGATGAAGGTGCGGATCCTGGGCACGTCGCGCATGTCGGCGTGAACCCCCAGGCGCACGCCCTGGCTTGGCTCGGGAAGCGGGGTTGGAATCCGCGCGAGCCCCGGACGGCCGTCCCCCAGCACCCTAGGCAGCGCCGCCATCCCGTGTCCCTCCTCGGCTGCCCACATCTGCCCGTGCATGCCCGATGCTCTGAGCGCGATCGGCGCCCTGGGGGCGAGGCGCAGCAGCCAGTCGGCCTGGCACACTCTTGCCGCTCCCTCGTGCAGCGTGATGATTGGGTGGCACTCGCAGCCAGCCTCGAAATCGGGCGGGCCGAGTTTCTCCAGGAAGGCATGGGAGGCGTAGAGCCCGTAGGCCACATCGGCTATGCGACGCTCGTAGAGATCTTCCTTGTCGAAGGGCAGAAAGCGGATGGCTATGTCGGCTTCCCGGCGGGAGAGGTTGACCAGGCGGGGATCATTGACGACCTCGACCGAAACCAGCGGATGCAACCGACCGAAGGCCGCCGCGGTGGGCGCGACGATCCTGTCGCCAAGCCAGTCCAGGGTGGTGACCAGGATCGAGCCTTGCAGCCCGGTGTCGCGCGCCGCGATCCGCCGTTCCACCCCGAGCGCGCACGCCTCCATCTGGTCCAGGTTCTCGGCAAGCGCCGCACCGAGCTCCGTTGGCTGCAGTCCGTTCAGCGTGCGCTCGAAGAGCTTGACCCCTAGGCGGGCCTCGGCGGCTGCCAGCCGCCTGCCGACGGTTGGCTGTGTTGTGCCCAGCGCCTTGGCGGCACGCCCCAGCGAACCGTGCCGCGCGATCGCATGAATATATCGCAGATCGTCCCAGTCCATCTCGCACCTTCGTGAGTGAATGACCTGCATACGAATATGTATGCCTTCCGGTCCGCGCAAGTTGGCTTAACAAGGCGGAACAGAGCTGCCAATCCCACATCGGACATGAAGGAGGCCATCTGTGCCGACACGGAACCTGCCCAGGGAGCGCCTTGCGCTCGGGCTTCTCGCATTTGCGCATCTGATCATCTCACTCGACTACACGATCGTCTTCGTCGCGCTTCCAGAGATCGCCCGCGAACTGCATTTCTCCAGCCAGACGATGCAGTGGATTGTCAGTGGCTACGTCGTGCCCTATGGCGGCTTGCTGCTTCTCGGCGGCCGCTGCTGCGACCTGCTCGGCCGGAGGCGGATGTTCCTCTTCGGGCTGGCGCTGTTTGCCCTGGCGTCGGCCGTCGGCGGGCTCGCGTCGGATCCCGCGGTGCTGATCGCGGCCCGGGGCGTGCAGGGGCTGGGTGGCGCAGCGCTGTTTCCGGCAACCCTCTCGCTGATCGCGACCATGTTCGAGGAGGGCGCCCAGCGCAACCGCGCCCTGTCGGTTTGGGCGGGTGTCGGCGGCAGCGGCATGGCGCTCGGCGCGCTGCTGGGTGGCGCGCTGACGCAGACTTTCGGGTGGCCTGCCATCTTTTTCGTCAACGTGCCGCTCTGCGCCGCCGCCGGTCTGATCGCGCTGATCATCCTGCCGCGCGACCAACGGCGCGCAGGGGGCGGCCGCTTCGACCTTCCGGGCGCGCTGACCGGAACCTCAAGCGTCATCCTGCTGGTCCTGGCGCTTGTCGAGGGGCCGGAACTCGGCTGGCGATCCGCGACCATCGTGGGCGCGGCCATGGGCGCGGCGCTGCTGTTTGCCACCTTCCTGGCGATCGAGCGGCGCGTGCGTGACCCGCTGATGCCGCCGGACATCCTCCGCAGTGCCACGCTCGCAACCGGCCTCGCCATCACTCTGCTCTTCACGAGCAGCTTCGGCGCGATCCTCTATTTCCTTGCCCTCTATTTCCAGGACGTACTGGGGTTCGGCGATTTCGAGACCGGCCTCGGGTACCTCCTGCCCTACGGGCTCATTTTCGTCGCCTCCTCGTCCTCCGGCCCGCTCGGCAACCGCTTCGGGATGAGGCGCGTCCTGCTCCTGGGCATCGCGGTCGGCGGCGCCGGCATGGTCGGCCTGGCGTTGGTGGCAACCGGCGCGTCGAGCTATGCCGCGCTCATCCCGGGGCTAGCGCTCTACAGCATCGGCATGGGCCTGACCTTCCCGATGATGTTTGCCGCCGCCACCAACGGGGTGTGCGCTCGCGACCAGGGCATCGCTTCCGGCCTGGCATCCACTTTCCAGCAGGTGGGCAGTGCGCTTGGCCTGGCCCTGCTCGTGCCCTTGTTCAACCTGCCTGGCGCTGGCACGGCAACAATCGCCGGGGCGGCTGCCGTCGCAAAGGGGTTCCAATACGTCAACCTCGCTTCGCTCGGCGCCGTCCTCATCATGATGGTGATTGCGGTCGCCAGCAGCGATCCCGGCAGGACACGCAAGGGCCTGCCCCCTGCGGTAACAGCGGAATGATGGGAGGCGAACAATGGTCATCGAGCAAAGCAATGGCCCGGAGCCGACAGCCGAGCGGGTCGCCTTGTGGAGGGCTCTCCACGTCCTCGCCGATCCGCAGCCGCATGTCCTGGATGACCAGCTCGGATTGGAGCTTGCCGCCCCACCTGAAGGGTGGCGCTCGCGGGGAGACATGCACCTTCGCAGCTCGGCGCGCGCCCGTGCCTCAATTGTCGCCCGATCGAGGATGACGGAGGATCTGGTCGTGAAGGAGGCTGCCGGCGGCACCACCCAGTATGTGCTCCTGGGCGCCGGGCTCGATACCTTCGCCCAGCGCATGGGGCGCCACGGGTTGACGATGCGGGTATTCGAGATCGACCAGCCCGGACCGCAAGCATGGAAGGCGCAGCGGCTCCATGCGTGCGGCTACGGCATTACGCCGCGCTTGACGTTTGTGCCGGTGGATTTTGAACAGGGCGCCGACTGGTTCGAAGCCTTGAGGGCCGCAGGCTTCGATCCGAACCTGCCGGCCGTGTTCTCCCTGCTGGGCGTAACGCTCTACCTTCGCGCGGAAACGAACGCCGCCATCCTCAGGCGGATCGGGTCTCTTTGCGCCGGGACCGTGCTTTGCGCAAGCTTCATGGTGCCGCTGGACCTCGTCGAGACGTCGGAGCGGACCATGCGCCAACGGACCGAGCAAGGCGCAAGATCAAGGGGCACCCCCTTTGTCAGTTTCTACAGGCCGGAGGAGTTCCTGCGGGCCTGTCGCGAGGCGGGGTTCGGCGATGTCACGCACGTCTCGGCGGCCGATCTGGCAGAGCGCTATTTCAGGGATCGGCAGGATGGGCTGCACCCCTCGAGTTCGGAGGAGATGGTCATCGCGCGCCTGTGAGCGCGCTTTGGGCCTGCGGGAGCGAGCCGAGCCATCGATTTCCACGAGGACGGCGGTCGCGTCGTCGGAGCGGCTCAGCTCTTGCCGTTCAACCTTGCGGATAGCAGCGCCTCGCCGTCATGCGTCTTGAGGGCTGCGGCGAGGGCCGTGTCGTAGGCGGGCCGGGCGCTGTCGAGGCGGGCGCGTCCCTCGTCGGTCAGCACGGTGTAGACGCCGCGTTTGTCGTCGGGGCAAAGGTCGCGAATGGTCAGTCCGCTCCGTTCGAGACGCTCGACCATGCGCGACACCGAGCTTTGGTTGAGCCCGAGGTGCGCGGCCAGATCCTGCATCCGGAGTTCGGAATTCGGCGATCGCGACAGGATATCGAGCGCACGATAGTCCGAGAGGCCCAGCCCGTGCCGCTCCTGCAGGACCTTGCCCAGCTCGGCTTCGATGGCGGCCACCACGCGGGTCAGCGCCAGCCATGCATCGCCTCTCTGTGTCATGACCGGTGCGATCTCCTCTCGAGCGATCGGGAACGCCTACATGTATGGCCATGCAAGGGAGTGCTCAAGAGACATGCCGCCTGGAGCAGCCACTTTTCTGTCGGGTTGAGACAACCTGATCGGCGGGTGCTCCGGCGGGGTGAGCGACGGAGAAGACGCTCCGTGCCGGCGGGCCGAAGGTGCGGCGTTCACCTGCCTTGCCGCTGAAGCCTCACACTGTCGGCGAGCTTCAGCCAGACGACACCGGCGATGATGACCGCCAGCCAGACGGCCTGGATCGGCGTCAGCGGCTGATCGAGCAGGATGCTGCCCAGGATCGCCGCGCCGACCGAACCGGTCCCCGCCCAGACGGCATAGCCGATGCCGATGTCGATGGTTCTGAGGGCGGCGCTCAGGAAGTAGAGTGTCAGCAGGAAGAAGATCAGGGCGGCGGCCGACCAGCTCGGCACGGTGAAGGCGTGGCTGCCGCCGACGCTGAGCGCGTAGCCGATTTCAAAGGCGCCGGCGAGCATCAGCATCATCCAGGCGTGCCCGCGGCTTGTCGTCGTTTCGTGTGGTGTCGACATGGAAAATCCTTTTGGATGAAATGGATTAGACCGCGCCACTCAGGCGCAGGCCAACGACGCCGCCGATGATCACGGCGATGCCCACGACCTTTTTCCAATTCAGGCACTGGCCGAAGAACAACGCGCCGAAGATGACGATCCCGACGCCGGCAATGGACGTCCAGATGGCGTAGCCGACGCCGACATCGAAGGTGAGAAGCGCAAGGCTGAGGAAATAGGTGCCGATGGCGCCACTGATCAGCGTGGAGATCGTCCAGGGAAGGTCGGTGAATCCGTTTGCCTTGCCGGCGCTGATGGCAACCGTGATCTCGAAGATCACGGCGACTGCAAGATAAAGCCAATTCATGCCTGCTTCCTTTCATGGGATGGGGTTACAATAAGATGTATGCGCATGCAAATAAATGACTGCGCACGGGTTGTCAATATGTTTGCTTGTGCATGCATGTATATGGGTGGGGTTGTAGATCGGGCTTCATGAGGGCTGGGTACCGAAGCGGTGATCGCCTCGTTCAGCGCGGCGGGCGCCAACACTGTCCGGGAAAGGCAGCCGGCCGAGCTGTCGTGATCCCTCCTGGATTTCCGGGACGCCGGCTTGCTAACGGCCTCTTAACGATACGAAATCTGAAGGAGGCTTTCAGAACTTGCGATTAGGTCGCAGGGGCCTCTGCGTCTATATTGAGGGTGTCGAAGAGATGAGAGAAAGAGGCCGGAAACCTCCGGTCTGGAAGAAGGAAAACCTAAGATGTTCGCCACCCTCAAGCGTGCTGCCAAGGCCCTCCGCGTTCCCACCCAGGCTGAGCGCGACATGGCCTACCTCAACGAAGCCGGCGACCGCCTCGATCTGGAAGCTCGCGAGCGCAACCTCAGCCGCCGCAACCTCAACCGGGGTCTTGGCCTCTGAGGCGGAGCGGCCGGCAAGTCAGCCGGCCTGGATACGACGTTGAGCGCTCGACACCTGACCGGTTCGAGCGCTTTGTCGTTTTCGCCGCCAGGCAAATACGGTTTATCTTCGTGGGCGCAGAACGCTAGCGATACCAGATCGGTCCGACGATCAGCCGATAGACCGTGAAGGCGCCGATCCCCAGAGCGATCGATGCAGACATCCAGAAGAGTGTACCGGTGCCCTGCAAATAGAGAGGAACGGCCAATAAAATGGCCAGGGGCAGCAAAAAACCGACCATGAGCATGAAGGCAAGCCCTCGGGATTTCCGGTTAAAGTAGACATAGCCTTTCTCCGCGCCGCAGGCGGGGCAGACAAACTCGCGCTCGGATATCTTGCTCAGGCAGTATGGGCAATGCGCCATTTCACACCCTATGTAATAATGAATTTAAAGAGCTTTCGCGCCTTTCGTTATCGGTATTCAAGAGCCTTGATCCGGTCCAAATTTTCTCGGCATTCATATAATTCCCGCCGCGACCTGGAGTCCAATTCTGCTTTAGCCCATGTGGCGTGAAATAAAGAGTCGAGATATTTTTCCAACTCTACCAATTTTTGTATGAGCGCGCGACGGGCAATTCTTCCTTCTTCGGAGGTAGGCGGTATCCGGATGACGTAATCCACGCTGCTTTGAAACTGCCGCTCGAGGTGTCTGGCCTCCTCGTCACCAATGCACATCGAACCGGCAAGCCGTACGCGATGCGCCAGAGAGGCGCAGACGGCCTTGATGTCCCGATCGATCTCGGCCAGTTGCGCCGTCAATACAGCGCCCCGCCGTTTAAGAATTTTGGGATGCATTCTATCACCGCAGTATTTCTGTCTAGAAAGTAAGAAAGAGGTTCGACTTCGCTTTGGTCGAGCGAAGGCTTGGCTGGCTTTGAGAAATAGTTTCATATGACTTATGGATGCGAAGATCTTTCTTCGCGCCAAGCCACATGACAGGCACAACCCTAAAAGCTCAATAACGTTTCAATGCGGACTGGGTATGGTGTTGAACTCAATAATTCCAATGTCTAGAGACGATAACCTATGTCCGTCAGATATTATCTACAGGTCCTAGTCGGTGTGTCATTTAAAAAACTTTGTCGTCATCATCCAAACGGCCTGCAAATAGGCCGATCTCGATATGGCAGGATATAACCTGCTCCTTGCCGAGGCTTCACAATCATACGCATCAATCTGATTTCGTCCGTATATATTACGACCCCCTCCATGGCAAGAGGAGGCAGTTTGTCTTTTTTTGGTTGTATCGAGGCGAGGCTTATAACGTGATGAAATTCTTTCACGAAAAGTCTACGTGTCCTGATGCGCGAATAATTGAACAAGTGATCTAATTGTATACTTATGGGAGCCTGCGCCGATTGTTTCATCGGCGGCCGGTCGATTGGACTGGCACGCCATTCACTGTCGAGTCCGGCTCGCACGTCTCCATCTACCGGCTCGCCCACCCCGGGCAGACGCCTTGAAGTCAGCCTTTGGCGGTTGCCTGTCGCTTCAACACGTCCACGCAGGCTGACGACAGCTTGCTTTTGTTGTCGGCGAAGCATTGGCGCAGCCCGTCGCTTCCCGGCGAGAAGTCACTGCAGAAGCGACGGTAGTCGGCCGAGCAGGCGCGGCGCATTTCCGCGCGCGACGGAGGGCTGGATTGATCAACCGTCTGCGCTGCCGCCGCCGAGGCAAACAGGCAGAGAAAGGCAATGGATATCGTCCTGACTTGCATCTTGTCCTCGTTCAGCAATGGCGTCGCCTGGCAACCCGGCTCGCGGCGATACCCTGAGAGATGGCCGGCGGCGGGCGGAGCATAGCGGCTGGCCGGCAAGACGACAATGACAGGCATGAGCATCAGGAGGGCAGCGTGCCTCGAGTTGCAAAGGGACCCTGCTCAAAAGGAAATCTGAAGGCAACTTTCAGAACTTGCGATTAGGTCGCAAGGGCAACCGGACTTATATTGAGGGTGCAAAAAGAAATGAGAGAAAGAGGCCGGAAACCTCCGGTCTGGAAGAAGGAAAACCGAGATGTTCGCCACCCTCAAGCGTACCGCCAAGCTCCTCCGCGTTCCCACCCAGGCCGAGCGCGATCTGGCCTACCTCAACGAAGCCGGCGACCGTTACGACCTCGAAGCCCGCGAGCGCAACCTCAGCCGCCGCGGCAACCGTGGCTTCGATCTCTGAGGATCCGACGGCAGCAAGCCGACAAGCCTGACCAAGACGTGAGCGCTCGAAACCTGACCGGTTCGGGCGCTTTGTCGTTTCTGGCGCTGGTGAAATGGAGATGCCGCGCCATCCCGGGGACGACGCGGCATGTGGCGAATGCTCAGCGCGGATCAGATCGAGCGTGCCACCTCGTAGGCGTCCCAGATCGCGTACATGATGTTGGAGACCTGGCGGGCGTCGCCGAAGCTGTAGACCTCCGGCACCAGGTTGCGCACCTTGTCATAGAGGCCGCGATCGGACCGGTAGCCGATGGCGACGATGGCGCTGTCGGCCGGCACGATGGTTTCCTTGTCGCCAGTCTTCACCTTGAAGCCGCCGCTGACCGGCTCGGCCACGTAGCTCGACGTGAGGATGTCGATCTTCTTGAAGATCAGGAGATCGTGCAGCATGTCGTGGTTGGCGTGGCAGAGCGGGCCGGCCAGCGCCAGGATCTTGGGCGCCAGCTCGACGATGGTCACCTTCTTGCCTTGGTCGTGCAGCCACAACGCCGTTTCGCAGCCGACGAGGCCGGCGCCGATGACGATGGTGCTGTCGCCGGCCGGCTTGACGCCGTTGAGCACGTCCTCGGCCGTGTAGACGTTCTCGGCGTCGCCGATCCCCAGCATCTTCGGCTGAGAGCCGGTGGCGACGATCAGCACGTCGGGCTTGGCAAGCCGCACCGTCTCTTCGGTGACCTCCTTGTTGAAGATCATCGGCACCTTCAGCTCCCGGAGCTCGCACTCATACCAGCGGATCAGGGCGTGGTCGTCTTCCTTGAAGTCGGGCACGCCGCCGGGGATGACGACGCCGCCGAGACGATCGGACTTCTCGTAGAGGGTGACGACATGGCCGCGCAGGGTGGCGACGCGGGCCGCTTCCATGCCAGCGATGCCGCCGCCGACGATCATCACCGACTTCTTCTCAAGGGCAGCCGTCAGGCCATACTCCGCCTCGCGGCCGCAGGCCGGGTTCACGGCGCAGGAGATCTGCGAATATCTGGCGAGACGCCCCATGCAGCCTTCCTGGCAGGAGAGGCAGGGGCGGATGCGGTCGATCTTCTCGGCGCGCACCTTGTTGGGCAGTTGCGGATCGGCGAGCAGCGGGCGGGCGAGGCCGACGAAATCGGTCTGGCCGGAGACGATGGACTCGGCGGCGAGATCGGGGTTGTCCATGCGGCCGGCGGTGATCACCGGCACCTTCAGCACCTCTTTCAGGATCCTGTTGTAGGGCAGATAGAGGCCCTTGGCCTGGTACATCGGCGGGTGGCTCCAGTACCAGCTGTCATAGGAGCCGACGTCGCCGTTGAAGGCGTCGTAGCCGGCGGCTTCCAGGAGCTTGGCTGCCTCGATGCCTTCGGGAATGTCGCGGCCCATCTCGACGAATTCCTCGCCCGGCAGGCCGCCGCTCTTCCAATCCTTGATGAAGCTCTTGATGGAGTAGCGCAGCGACACCGGATAGCTGGCGCCACAACGCTCCTTGATCGCCTCAACGATCTCGACGGCAAAGCGCAGGCGGTTCTCCAGGCTGCCGCCGTATTCGTCAGTGCGCTGGTTGAACATCGAAATGGCGAACTGGTCGAGCAGGTAGCCCTCGTGGACCGCGTGGATCTCGATGCCGTCGAAGCCGGCGCGCTGGGCGATCTCGGCGCTGTCGGCGAACTTGCGGACGTAGGTCTTGATTTCCTCGATGGTCAGCGCCCGGCAGGTGACGCCGTCGATCCAGCGGTGCGGGATCGGCGACGGCGCGACGGCCGTCCGGCCGACGATCGACGGCATCGATACGCGGCCGAAGCCGGCGGAGAGCTGCAGGAAGATGCGTGCATCATAGGCGTGCACCCGCTCGGTCAAGATCTTGCCGGTCTTGACGAAGTTGAGCGGGTTCAGCGTCGGGCAGGGCATCGAGGGCAGGGCGCACTTCTCGATCTCGTTCTCCACCATGGTGACGCCGGTCATCAAGAGGCCGGCGCCGCCCTTGGCGCGCTCGACGTAATATTCGACACCCCGATAGTTGTAGGTGCCGTCGGCATCGCAGAGCCCGCCCGGTCCCATCGGCTCCATGACGTAGCGGTTCTTGATTTCGAGACTGCCGATCTTCATCGGCTCGAACAGGATTTCGTGGTTCTGCTTCATCACGGTGTTCGCGGTTCAAGCCCCGCGCCTCTGGTTACTGGCGACTGCCTGCTGCCCAGCCGGGCAGGTTGGCGTCAGCCTAGAACTAGCGTTGCCATCTCTACAAAGACTTGATAGGCGTGATTGCCATACTCGGGAGATATGTACGCAATGGAGCTGAGGCACCTTCGCTATTTCGTGGCCGTGGCCGACGAGGGCAGCGTCAGCGGCGCGGCCAGGACGCGTCTGCACACGGCGCAGCCGTCGCTCAGCCGCCAACTCAAGGATCTGGAACGGGAATTGGGCGTCGAGCTGTTCGACCGGCAGGTGCGGGGCGTGGCTCTCACTCGTTCCGGCCGGCTGTTTCTCGGCCATGTTCGGCAGGTGCTGAAGCAGCTCGACGACGCCATCGACGTAGTGCGCAACGCGCCGATGATGATCCGCGTCGGTATTATTCCGGGGCTGGAAACCTTCGTGCTGCCCGAGTTCCGGCGGCTGGCACGCGAGATCGCCGGCGAGGTCGATATCGAGGTGACCAGCGCTCCGTCCACCGCGCTGATTCAGTATCTCAAGGACGGCAATCTGGACCTCGCCTTTGCTCGTCCCTCGGTGACCGATCTCGACCTGCATTTCGAGCCGATCGACCGCCATCGTATCAGCGTATTCCTGCAGACCGGCCATCCCCTGGCGCTCCGACCCGAGCTGACCTTTGCCGACCTCGTCGGCCATACCTACGTTGCCGTCAACCAACGTGTGGCGCCCTTTCTGCGCGGCGAGATCGATACCTGGGGGCAGCAGCGCGGTCTTGCCCTGTCGCCGACCCACGTCGCCGGGGACATTGCCTCCACCTTTTCGCTGATCATGGCGACGGACGGTTTCTCGCTGATGCCCGATTACGCCGAGCGCCTGATGCCGGCGACCTTGACCATGCGACCGCTCGTCGACGGACCGGCGCCTCTGATGCTGGCCATCGCCTATCGTCCCTTGATTTCCTCGCCGGTGCAAACGCTGGTGTCCACGGTTGCGAGTTCCTGGCCTCAAGCGTGAAGCACGGCGTCAGGGTGGTTTGAGCGAGCATCCCCCACAGAGAATCTGAAGGTGACTTTCAGAACTTGCGATTAGCTCGCAAGGGCAACCGGACTTATATTGAGGGTGCAAAAAGAAATGAGAGAAAGAGGCCGGAAACCTCCGGTCTGGAAGAAGGAAAAACCAAATGTTCGCCACCCTCAAGCGTACCGCCAAGCTCTTCAGCCTTCCCACCCAGGCCGAGCGCGACCTGGCCTACCTCAACGAAGCCGGCGACCGTTACGACCTCGAAGCCCGCGAGCGTAACTTGAGCCGCCGCAACCTCAACCGGACCCTCGGCCTCTGAGGATCTGACGGCAGCAAGCCGACAAGCCTGACCACGACGTGTAGCGCTCGATACCTGACCGGTTCGGGCGCTTTGTCGTTTTCTGAGGCCTACGGCGCCGGCTTCAAATGGTACGGCGGCCGATACCGCCTTCACCAAGCCTCAAGTGTTTCATGTTATGAAGGATTAGCCGGTGATGGCAGGCGCGAACGTCTGCGGCTGGTTTACTGGGGAAGGGGCATATCATGAAATCAGTTTGGGTCGCCGCCGGTGTCGGCGCATTGTTCGCCGTTCTGCCGACGCTGGCCGCGGCCGGCGAGAAGGTCGATATGGCCGAGCTCACCTGCAAGCAGTTCCTGGCCGACGAAGAGGGCATTCTGCCGACGGTGGTCTGGATCGACGGCTATCTCAGCCATCAGAGCGGCAACACGGTGATCGACATGGATCAGCTGGTGGCCAACGTGAAGCAGATCGCTGGCGAGTGCGCCAACGAACCCGACAAGAAGATCATGGATCTGGTGCCGGCAGACGAATAAGCATCTGCCCGAAAAGTTGCAGACTTTTCGGATAAAGCGGATGCGGAAAAGAAATCACCACATCTGCCCGAAAAGGCGCAGACTTTTCGGATCAAGGCTTAACGAGAGAACCGCCCTGGCATTTGCCGCGGGCGGTTCTTTCATTTCTTGGGTGTGGCTGGGGCAGGGGCTGGCTTGGCAGAGGGGGGCGGCTTGGCTGGCCCGGTCTGGGGCGTCGCGACGGGCGTCGCCGCCGCCAGTTCAGCGTCGATGGCGGCGATCAAGGCCACGACGTTGGCGGTGTTGCGGCCGAGGTCATAGTAGCCGATCTGGCTGCGCGAGTAGATGTAAAGGAAAGCCCCGCCGCCACGGGCGGGTGTAACCATCACCGACAGTGTCGTGGGCATGCGCAGGGCCGGCGAGAAGACGATCGCCCTGAGGCGCGTATTGACCGGGTTCGCGCCGACGACGCGCACCTTGCCCGGCAGGTGCCTCACCACTTTCTCGACGATGGCGAACAGGGAGGCCGGCGGCAGGTCGTAACGGCGCGTCTCGATGTCGGGGATGCCCTTTTTGCATTCGTCGGCCGGGCAGGCCAGGCTGTCGTTGAGCTTGCCGGTGCGCGAGGGCACCGAGAAATCATAGGGACCGAGATCCGGCGAGCCGAACGCCGCGTCCCAGCTTGCTTCCCGTCCGTAGGTGTAGAAGGCCAGCACGAGGAGCATGAATGCCCCTAAGAGGGCCGCGAGCACCAAACCGAGGAAACGCAGAGGGGACATTGGATACCGGGGTCACGAGCGCGAGCGATCCCAGCTTTTAACCCGATTGAACAGGGCGCGCCAGAGGTCGGCCGATACCGTCAGCCAGCCGGCCAGAACGGCCATGACGACGATCAGCGCCAGGCTGTCGGAACGGCCACCGGCCGGCGTGCCGGCGGGGGCGATCGAGTAGCTCATGTCGCGCGGCAGCTCCTTGACATAGGGAACGGGATTGCCTGCCGGGTGGATGGCGCCGGTCTCGGTGTCGAGCGTGGCGACGGCCGGCACGATTTCGGCCGCTCTCACCGGCGACAAGCTGGCAAACAGCAGCGTCACCGCCAGGATGAGCGACGTGGCAACCGCGATGACGATCGAAGCGCCGGCGCCGACTGAGAGTTCGTGGTGTCCGGTGGTGCTATTGAATGGGGTGTCGTCGATCCTGTCCGTCATCGTTCTCGTCCTTGCCGCTTCAGCTTATCTCGGGACCAACCGGGCCTTCGGTCGGTGACTTTCGATGGGCTGAGGTATGACGTGCGAATGGGTCGCACCCATGCCGGGATTGAGGTGGGTGACGGGAGATATCGTGGCGATTTTGTGGCGGGGTTAACACTTGACCGGTGGAGGGTTGGTGGAGAAGACGAGTGGTTTATGATTCGTTATTTCTTTCAGTGGGTTGAGGTGCGACCGCTGCGCAGCTTGGTTAACGCCACGTAAAGGCAAAAGGTCGCTTTTTCAGAAGCTGACGCGACAATGGGGCACGCCTCGGACGGCGGAGAAACGGGTGGACTTCGTTGCATTCCGGGATATTGGTTGTACGATACAACTAAATTATGGGGCCATTCCAAGTGAACGCCAATCCCGCTGTCGTCGAAGAAATCCGTTCCCTGTCGCGCCAGATGGTGCGCGCCTGGGGCTTCATGGGTGGTGCCTTCGCCGGCACCGATCTGTCGCCATCCTCCGTTCATGCGCTGATCGAGATTGAGAAGGGCGGTGTGACGGCGCGCGACCTCGGCGGTCTGCTCCGGCTGGAAAAATCCAGCGTCAGCCGCCTGCTGCGCAAGCTGGTAGCCCTCGGCGACGTGGCGGAGACGACCGGAGAGACCGACGGTCGCGTCAAGATGCTGTCGCTGACGGCTGAGGGACGGGCGCGCGTGGCGGCGATCCATGCCTTTGCCCGCCGTCAGGTGACCGGCGCGCTCGGCCGCCTGGGGGAGGGCGAGGACCGCGCCGTGCTGGAGGGCTTGCGTCTCTACAGCGCGGCGCTTCAAGGGCGGAGCGACAGCGGTTCTGCTCCGATCGAGATCGTCGCCGGTTATCGGCCGGGCTTGATTGCCCGCATCACCGAAATGCATGCGCTCTACTATGCGCGGGAACATGGGCTGGGCGCGCGCTTCGAGTCGCTGGTATCAGGCGGACTGGCGGAGTTCTGCGGTCGCCTCGACAGCCCGTGCAATGGCATCTGGACCTTGCAGCAAGGCGGTAACATCGTCGGCTCGCTGGCGATCGACGGCGAGGACATGGGCGCTGATATCGCCCATCTGCGCTGGTTCATCGTCAGCGACGGCGTGCGCGGCGGCGGTGCCGGCAAGCAGCTCCTGGATACGGCGCTCGCTTTCGCCGATCAACGCGGCGTCCGCGAAACGCATCTGTCGACCTTCGCCGGCCTCAATGCCGCCCGCCACCTCTACGAGTCGCGCGGCTTCGTGCTGGCCGAGCAGCATGTCGGCACGCATTGGGGCAAGGAACTACTGGAGCAGTCTTTTATCCGGCGCCGGAAATAAAAAGGGACCGGAGCCGAAGCTCCGATCCCCTGTTCGATTCTGGCCCCTAGCGCTTACGACAGCGAGGCGGCGAAGCGCTGGATGCGGATGCAGGCCTGCTCCAGGTCCTTGGTGGCCGTGGCGTAGGAAATGCGGAAGTTGGGGCCGAGGCCGAAGGCCGAGCCCTGCACCACGGCAACGCCTTCCTGTTCCAGGAGCTCGGTGACGAAGTCGTCGTCGGAAGCGATCACCTTGCCGGCCGCCGTCTTCTTGCCGATCAGGCCGGCGCAGGACGGGTAGACGTAGAAGGCGCCTTCCGGCGTCGGGCACTGGATGCCGCGCGCCTGGTTCAGCATGGACACCACGAGGTCACGGCGCTCCTTGAACACCTTGTTGTTCTCGGCGATGAAGTGCTGCGGGCCGGTGAGGGCCTCGAGCGCGGCATATTGCGAGATCGACGAGGGGTTGGAGGTCGACTGCGACTGGATCGTGGCGATCGCCTTGATCAGCTCGACCGGGCCACCGGCATAGCCGATGCGCCAGCCGGTCATGCAATAGGCCTTGGACACGCCGTTGACGGTGAGCGTGCGCGACATCAGCGCCGGCTCGATCTGGGCGGGCGTCGTGAACACGAACTCGTCGTAGACGAGGTGCTCATACATGTCGTCGGTCATGATCCAGACATGCGGATGGCGAACCAGCACGTCGGTCAGCGCCTTCAGCTCGGCGCGGGTATAGGCGGCACCCGACGGGTTGGACGGCGAGTTGAAGATGAACCACTTCGTTCTCGGGGTAATCGCCTTGTCGAGCGCCTCGGCAGTGACCTTGAAGTTGGTCTCCATCGACGCCTCGACGAAGGTTGGGGTGCCACCGGCCAAGAGCACCATGTCCGGGTAGCTCACCCAGTAGGGGGCGGGGATCAGCACCTCGTCGCCGGGATTCAGCGTCGCCATCAGCGCGTTGTACAGCACCTGCTTGCCGCCGGTGCCGACGGTGATTTCGGCCGCCTTGTAGGTCAGGCCGTTCTCGCGCTTGAACTTGTCGACGATGGCCGTCTTCAGCTCGGGAATGCCGTCGACCGCCGTGTATTTCGTCTTGCCGTCCCGGATCGCCTTGATGGCGGCTTCCTTGATGTTGTCCGGAGTATCGAAATCCGGCTCGCCAGCACCAAGGCCGATGACGTCGCGACCGGCCGCCTTGAGCTCACGCGCCTTATTGGTGACGGCGATGGTGGCAGAGGGCTTCACACGGGCGAGCGACTGGGCAAGGAAAGACATTGAAGGACGTCTCCGAACGCTGAGGGAGTCAATCGTATCGGTTTAAATACGACCCTCCTGCTCTATTGCGGCGAGCCGGCTCGCGCAAGGTCAAACCGTGCGAAAAGCAAGCCGTTTCGGTTCCCGGAATAGAACTGCGGCCGCCTGCGGGGTAGCAGGCGGCCGAGATCCAGGTCCGTATCGGGTGGCTATCAGGCGTCAGGCGGCGCGGATGCCGTCGAGCAGGGCCTTGAACTGCTCCTTGAGGCGGGTGGCGTTGTCGGCCAGCATGCGGGCGGTCGCCTGCATCCGGTCGGCGCCGGTGCCGGTTTCGGCCGCATTGCGGTAGACGGTCTCGACGCGCCGGACGACGCCATTGGTGCCGTTGGCCACCTCGGTGATCGAGCGGGCGATTTCCTGCGTTGCCGCCTGCTGTTCCTCAGCGGCCGCCGCCACGTCGTTGGAGGCGGTGTGCATGCGCTTGATGGCTTCGCCGATGCCCTTGATGTTGCCGACGGCGTTGTGGGTGGCCGCCTGCAACTGATCGATCTGGGCGGAGATTTCCTCGGTGGCCTTGGCCGTCTGGCTGGCCAGCGTCTTCACTTCCTGCGCCACGACAGCGAAGCCCTTGCCGGATTCGCCGGCGCGGGCGGCCTCAATGGTGGCGTTGAGGGCGAGAAGGTTGGTCTGCTCGGCAATGCCGCGGATTAATTGGACGATGTCGCCGATGGTCTGGGAGCCGCTGGCCAGTGTCTGCACATCGTGGTCGGTGCGCTCCACCTGGCCCACCGCCTCGGCGGCAAGGCGCGAGGCCGTCAGGATGCGCTCGCCGATCTCGCGGGCGCTGGTCGCCAGTTCCTCGGTGGCGCCGGCCACGGTCTGGACGTTGTCGGTGGTCTGACCGGCCGCTTGCGACAGTTCGCCGGCGGCATGGCTGGTTTCGCCGGCACTGCCGGACATGGCGATGGCCGTGGTCTGCATATCGGTGGCGGCAACCGACAGCGAGGAAACCAGCTCGCCGACCTGGCGTTCGAAGTTGGCGGCAATCTCTTCCATCATGCGGCGGCGCTCGACCGCCAACTGGCTGTCGCGCAGTTCTGCCTCCTTCTGCAGGCGCTGGCGCTCGGAGAGGTCGTTGCGGAAGCTGGCGACGGCGCCGATCATCGCGCCGATCTCGTCGCGCCTCATGGCGTCGGGCAGGTCGACGGCAAGGTCGCCGCCGGCCATGCGATGCATCGCCGAGGTGAGGGCGACGATCGGCCGGGCGATGCCACGGTTGGCGAGCAGCAGGCTGATGCCGATGCCGAGAATGGTCGCCACGGTGGCCGACAGCAGCAGGACGAGGGCCGAGCGGTCGGCCTGGGCACCGGCGTCGGCGCGGGCGGCCGCCATCTTGTCGGAGGAATAGGTGCTGTAGACCTTCACCTTGGCGGTGACGTCCTTCTGGCCATCCAACGCCTTATCAAGGGCGGTTGCGACGGCCGCCTTGTCGCCGGTGGCGGCGGCGTCGACCATGGCGTCGATCGCCTTGAAATAGGCTTCGAGCGAGCCGCGCACGTCGGCAAGCTGCGTCTTCTCGCTGGCGTCGGCCACCGCTTCGAGCTTGGGCAGGCGGGCCAGCATTTCGGACGACCGCTTGGCAGCCTCCGTCTTGAAATCGGCCGCCTTTTCCGGTGCCTGCGCCAGCTGGTAGGTCATGCGGCTGATGGCGATGATGTCGATGCGCAGGTCCATCGCCTCGCGGGCCGCCTCTTCGGAGCGGCCGACCTCGGTGTAGGTCTCGGTGGTCGATTTGAGCTCGACCCAGCCGACAACGGCGATCGATACGGCAACAAGACCAACCAAAAGGACAACGGCAAGGATCTTCCGAGCAATCGAGAGGTTTTTCATGGGATGGTTGCCTTCACTCGGCCACAGGTCAATGTTGGCCAAATGATGGGCGGACATGTCTAATTTGGCGTTAATCGAAAGCCGACCCCATTACCTGACGCCGGCTAACGATCACCTCGGCGATGCTCGACTTCGACTTGCTTGTCCTTCATCACCCATGAGTACGACCGAGCTTGGCGATGGCCATCAGCGTATTCTGGTTGATGCTGCCGCGTCCGCCCTGCATCAGGGTGGCAAGCGATGACCCTCCCGACTGGCCATTCTTGAGGTCGTACATGGCCGTGAACCGCTTGAGGAACTTCTCCAGCTTGGTCGGATCGGACAATTCCTTGAGGTCGAGGTACTTTTCGACGACGTGCGCCTGCTGGTCGATGTCCATGTTGGCCATGGCGTCGGGCATGCTGTAGGTCGTGCGGAACACCTGGGCCAGCGCCGGGTCGGCCAGAATGTCGTAGGCAGTGCGGATATCGCCCGCCTTGCGGCGGAAATAGAGGGCGAGCCGAACGCCGGGGTTGCTGTCGCCTTGCTGGGTTTCAAGCGTTTGCTGATTGTAGTCGCCGACGGTCTCGCGCACCTGAATCGGCTTCTGCGGTCCGGTCGTCACCACGCGCACCACGTTACCGGCCTTGTCGAAGTTGAAGGCGCTGGCGATCTCGGCAAAGCGCTTGTCGCTCGCCTTGTTGGCAAAGCTCTTGGGGTCCTTGAGGTCCGACGTCAGGACCTTCTTGAGATAGTCGTTGGTCACCTTCTTGGGGTCGAGGCCCTTGGCGGTGAGCAGGATATCGACGGCTTTCCGGTCGGCCAGGAGATCGGCGACGCTGTCGACGCCCGAGACGGCGGTCTGGTAATATTTGGCGTCGGCGTCCGCCTTCTTGCGCAGCGAAACCAGCTCGGCGCCCTTGGCGAACTTGGTCTTGGCGATGATGTAGGCCTTGGCGATCTCGACGATTTCGCTGCGGTCCTGCGCCACCAGCGGCGTGGTGAGGTTGCCCTTGCTGTCGAAATTGAAGCTGCGGGCCAGCTTGAGATAACGATCGTCCTTCAGCTGGTAGACGTAGCTCTTGGGGTCGTTGAGGTCGCTTTTCAGCACCTTCTTGATGGTATCCGTCGGCACCTTGGCCGGGTCGAGACCGACCGATTGCAGGGCGAAGTTATAGACCTTCGGTGTCCTCAGGAACTGGTCGAGCGAGGTGATCGAGTAGACGCTCTGGCGGAAGTTCTTGATGGCCAGACGATCGGCTTCCTCGTCGGCGTCGTTGTAGGCGGCCATGTAACGGTTGGTCGTCGACAGGGTTTGCGCCGCTGTTTGTGCGTTGTCGGCGGGGTCGAGCGTGCCGTCCTGCTTGAAGTTGAAGGTGTTCATCAGTTGGGTGAAGGGCTCCTTCCACCGGCCGGACGAATTGACGAAGCTGGTCGGATTGGCGGGGTCGCGGTCCGAGGTCAGGATGCCCTTGATGGTCGCCGGTGGCATGCTTCCGAGACCGAAGGCGGTTCCCAGGAATTTGGCCATGCGCTCGCCGCCCGAGCCGTCATTGAGGAGATCGTCGACGGTTCGGGCGCTGGCCACCTTGGCCTCGAAGAAGCTTCTTTCCATCAGCGCGCCGGTGGGCGAGGTTCTCGGCTGGTTGACGACATAGCGGCGGTTGGTCACATCGCGGCTTTCGTCGGTCTGGGCATTCACCCCGTCGGGGAGCGTGCCATCGGCCGAGAACTGGAAGGCGGCGGCGAGATCGAAGTAACGGTTGATGGTGGCGAGTGCCGAATCCTGGGTGTTCATGTCCGCCCAGGCCACCGCTTGCAGGCGCCGCTGCTCGGTGATCTTGGCGTTCAGATCCGCCGTATCGGCGCCGGGTAGTTTCAGTTGCGCCGTATAGTCGTCGATCTTGGCGCTGGTATCGTTGACGGCGTCGCGCGCGGTGTTTCGCAAGGTGGTCGCCTCGTCGCGGCGCGGCCCCCAGACGGTGTTGACGTAGCTCGCGGGATCGGCCGGATCGCTGGCGAGGACGGCCGCCATGTCCTGCCGCGAATAGCGGCTGCTGTCGATGCCGAAGGCGGTGAACACATAGCTGCGCAGCCGGTCGTTGTTCAGGAGATCGTTGACGTTGCGAACGTAGCCGATGGCGGCATTGTAATAGCGGGTTTCCTCGGCGACGGAGGCCGCCTGCTTGTTGACCCCGGCGGTGTAAAGTTCGACGAGATCGTCGGTCTGGTCGGGCGACTGGGCGATGACGCTCTCACCGTTCTTGAACGAGAAGGCGGCAGCGAACTGCCGGTAGCGGGCATCGGTCAGCTTGTTGGCGAAGCTCGTGGAATCCATGAGATCGCTATCCAGGACCTTGCGCATGAAGGCCTTGGCATAAGTCATGTCCTCAAGGCCGTAGGCCTTCATGGCATAGCGATAGAGCCGGTCGTTCTTCAGGAAATCGTCGACCGATTTCACCTTGCCGATGTTGGCCTCGTAATAGTCCGCCTCGCGCTTGACCGTGGTCTGCTGGGCGACCCGGTCGAGCGACTTGTTCAAGTCGCGGGTCAGAAGCGTGTAGCTCAGGTAGGTCGACAGCATTTGGCCGCTCCTCGAATATTTGGCGAGGACTAAAGCATCCAAAGGTTGCGCGTGGCTATCGTGACTCCCGCAGGTATGTTTTTTGTTTCTGCCAGATACCTGGAGCCATCCTGGGAACGCCAGTCGACCGCGACCAGGTGCTCGGAAAGGGCGTGCCTACGGTCTCCAGATTCAACTTAGCGGGCTCTTGACAAGATGCGCACCCTGTACGTCAATAGGCGTGTCCGTTAAAGCGGACTAATGTCCACTATACCGGACATGCCGGGTGGTGGAACAAAAATGGGGAACAACATGCACAGGTCCATCCACACCGGTGGCGTCCTCGCCGCTTCCGTCTTCCTTCTGTTGTCAACGTCCGCCTATTCCGAAGCCAGCAAGCTCGACGACGTTCTGGCGCGCGGCCACCTCGTGCTCGGCACCGGCAGCACCAATGCGCCGTGGCATTTCAAGAGCGCCGACGACAAGCTGCAGGGCTTCGACGTCGACATGGGCCACATCATCGCCAAGGCGCTGTTCGGCGATCCCGACAAGATCGAGTTCGTCAACCAGTCCTCGGATGCGCGCATTCCCAACATCACCACCGACAAGGTGGACATCACCTGCCAGTTCATGACGGTGACCGGCGAGCGCGCCCAGCAGGTGGCCTTCACCATTCCCTACTATCGCGAGGGCGTGGGTCTCATGCTGAAGGCCGGCGGCAAGTACACCGACTATGCGACGCTGAAGGCGGCCGGCGCGTCGGTGACCATCTCGGTGCTGCAGAATGTCTACGCCGAGTCGATGGTGCACGCCGCCCTGCCGGAGGCCAAGGTCGATCAGTATGACTCCGTCGACCTCATCTATCAGGCGCTGGAATCGGGCCGCGCCGACGCGGTGGCCACCGACCAGTCGTCGCTCGCCTGGTACATGGCCCAGAATCCGGGCCGCTATGTGGATGCCGGCTACGGCTGGAACCCGCAGACCTATGCCTGCGCCGTCAAACGGGGCGATCAGGACTGGCTGAATTTCGTCAACACCGCCCTGCACGAGGCGATGACCGGCGTCGAATTCGATTTCTACGCCAAGTCGTTCAAGACCTGGTTCGGCAAGGACCTGCCGCCGCCGCAGATCGGCTTCCCGGTGGAATTCAAGTAGCTTTTGTAAGGAGCGGAGACGCGCGTTTCCGCTCCTTTCCCTTGCAACCGGCGAGGCACCATGGGCTATACGCTGAATTTTGCCGTGGTCTGGCGCAACTTCGACCAACTGCTGGCGGGCCTGGCGCTGAGCCTCGGCCTTGCCGTCATCTCGATCCTGATCGGCGCGGTGATCGGCCTTGCCGTCGCCTTCGCCCTGACGTCCCGCTATCGCGCGACCGCCTGGCCTGCCACGGCCTATGTGACGCTGATCCGCAACCTGCCGATCCTGGTGCTGGTGCTGTTCGCCTATTTCGCCCTGCCGCAGCTGGGCATCCGGCTCGACAAGGTGCAGAGCTTCGTGGCTGTGCTGGCGCTCTATTCGGGGGCCTATCTGGCCGAAGTCTTCCGGGCGGGCCTCCTGTCCATTCCCAAGGGGCTCACCGAGGCGGGGCTGGCGATCGGCCTGACGCCGATGCAGATCCGCTCGACCATCATCGTCCCGCTGATGCTGCGCAACGTGCTGCCGTCGATGTCGTCGACCATCATCTCGCTGTTCAAGGACACCTCGCTGGCCGCCACCATCGCCGTGCCGGAGTTGACCTTCGCTGCGCGCAAGATCAACGTGGAGAGCTTCCGCGTGATCGAAACGTGGATCGTCGCCTCCGCGCTCTATGTCATCACCTGTGCCCTGATCGCCGCGCTGATGCGGCAGATCGAGCGGCGCCTTGCCGTGCCGAGGTGAGGCGATGATCGCTCCATCCTTCCTCGACCAGCTCTGGCTCGCCCGCCACGTCATTCTGAACGGTCTCGGCATCACCGTGGCGATTTCGCTTCTGGCCATCTTTGCCGGCTCCGTGCTCGGCGTGGTCGTCGGCCTGTCGCTGGTCTATGGCAACCGCTGGCTTCGCTGGGTCGTCCGCGCCTATACCGACATCATCCGCGGCACGCCGGTGCTGGTCCTGGTGCTGGCCAGCTATTACGTCTCCTCGGCGGTGGGCGTGAACCTCGATCCCTTCTCGGCCGGCGTTCTGGCGCTCGCCGTCTTCTGCTCCTCGCATGTCGGCGAAATCGTGCGCGGCGGGTTGCAGGCCATTCCCAAAGGGCAGACCGAGGCGGCCAAGGCGATCGGTCTCACCTTCGGCCAGACCTTCGCCTACGTGCTGTGGCCGCAGGCGCTGAGGCAGTTTCTGCCAGCCTGGGTCAACACCGCCGCCGAAATGGTCAAGGCCTCGACGCTGCTGTCGGTGATCGGCGTCGCCGAACTGCTGCTGCGCAGCCAGGAGATCATCTCGCGCAACTTCATGAGCCTCCAGTTCTATTTCTTCGCTGGAGCCCTCTACTTCCTCGTCAACTACGGCATCGAGCGCCTCGGCAAATACGTCGAGCGCAAGACCGCCATTCCATCCTGAGGATTTCGATCCATGGCCAAGACACTCCTCGAAATCGCGGGATTGCGGAAGACCTACGGCGCGGTGGAGGTGCTGAAGGGCATCGACTGCGCGGTGCATGAGGGCGAGGTGATCGCCATCATCGGTTCGTCCGGCTCGGGCAAGACCACCCTGCTGCGCTGTATCAACATGCTGGAAGACTTTCAGGACGGCACGATCCGCCTTGATGGTGAGGAGATCGGCTATCACGTCGAAGGTTCGACGCGCCGACGCAAGAGCGAGAAGGACATTGCCCGCCAGCGGGCGCTGACCGGCATGGCCTTCCAGCAGTTCAACCTGTTTCCGCACATGACCGCCGCCCAGAACGTCATGCTCGGCCTCGTCAAGGTGAAGCGGCTGCCGAAGGGCGAGGCGCATGCCATCGCCCTGAAATGGCTCGACCGGGTCGGCCTGGGCGACCGGGCCAACCACTATCCCGGTCAGCTTTCCGGCGGCCAGCAGCAGCGGGTGGCGATCGCCAGGGCCATCGCCATGAATCCGCGCCTGATGCTGTTCGACGAGGTGACGTCGGCGCTCGACCCGGAACTGGTCGGCGAGGTGCTGCAGGTCATCAAGGATCTGGCCGCCGAAGGCATGACCATGTTGCTGGTCACCCATGAAATGCGTTTCGCCTATGAGGTGGCGTCCCGGGTCATCTTCATGAACAAGGGCGTCATCGGCGAAGAGGGCAACCCCAGGGAAATGTTCGTCGCGCCCAAAACGGAGCGGTTGGCGGAATTCCTCAAGACCTCCAGTTTCAATTGAAAGAGAGTGATCATGACCATCAAGCGTTACGGCACCGGCAGCACCGGTGCGGGCGGACAGCCCCTTCCTTTCGCCCGGGCTGTCGAAGCCGATGGCTGGCTCTACGTCTCCGGACAGGTGGCAATGGAGAACGGTGAAATCGTCAAGGGTGGCATCGTCTCCGAAAGCCGCAAGGCCATCGAAAATCTGATCGCCATCCTGAAGGAGGCCGGCTATGGCGTTGAAGACGTTGTGCGTGTCGGCGTGTGGCTGGACGACCCGCGCGACTTCTGGAGCTTCAACGGCGTCTACGCCGAGTATTTCGGCGCCAACCCGCCGGCCCGCGCTTGCGTCCAATCGCCGATGATGGTCGATTGCAAAGTCGAGGTTGAGTGCGTCGCCTATCGCGCCGACCGTAAATAACCTGGGATACTGCGCCACCTCCCGCACCGGAGGTGGGCAGCTTCGATTTGAGGGACGAGATGGCCGATACCGCCGAGGCCATGACAATGAAACGCGCGCGCGGACTCGATCGCGCCTTCGATATTCTCGAATTCCTGCGCGTCAAACGCCAGCCGATGCGGCCCAACGAGATCGCTTCGGAGATCGATGCGCCGCGCTCATCGGTCTACGAACTGGTCAATCTCTTGGTTCGGCACGGCATGCTGGATTACCAGGGCGGTGACGGGCGGGTGTTTCTCGGGCGCAAACTGTATTTTCTCGGCGCCGCCTATGCCGAACAGTTCGACTTCATGCGCGAATGCGATCGAGCGCTGGTGCACCTCGCTGAGGAGACGCGCGAGACGGCGCAGATGTGCCTGCTCGAGGGCAACAAATACACCGTGGCGATGATGCGCGAGAGCGCCCGCCCGTTCCGCATATCCTCGAGCATCGGCGAACTGGTGCCCATTCCCTGGACCGCATCGGGCCGCCTCTTGGTATCGCATCTCAGCGATCAGCAAATTCTCGACCTGATCCCGCCGGAGGACTTTATCCTGCCCAACGGCCGGCCGCTCGATCCGGCCGTGTTCATCGCCGAGGTCAGGCAGGCCGCTCTCGATGGCCACTTCACCTTCAACAGCATGGTGGACACCTACACCCACTGCTTTGCCGCCCCCATCCATCAGGCCGACGGCGCCTGCATTGCCACCTTGTGTCTCGTGGCCCCCAAGGAGGACGGTTTGCGCAACCGCGCCGCCTACATCGATGCTTTGACGCGGGCGTGCCAGGAGATTTCCGAAAGGCTGGGCGTTCATCCGGAAGGGCGTTGAGGCAGGTTCATCGGCAGATGACCGAGAGGACGCTGCCGTTATAGGTGACGGAGAGCCTGGTCGCCGGCGTCATCGGCGATAGGCCGGGGCCGACGCGATGGATCGTCAGATGGCGCTTGCCGGGCATGCCGGGGTAGGCGCCCCGACACTTGCCGATCGTGAGCGTACTCTTGGCGTCGTCCCAGGCGAAGGAGATGCGGGCGCATTCGCCGCGCTGGTAGCCAAGGCTGAGGCCGTCGTCCTCGTAGAGCTCGAAGCTGCCGTCTCGGCCGGGGAAGACGTAGATCTCCAGCCTGTCCTGCACCATGCCGGCGGTCGATTGCCTGACAGTGCCGAGCGGCAGGATGCTGCCGGCCCGCGCATGCAGCGGGATGCGGTCGAGCGGGCTCGGGACGTTGTGAATGCGGCCGCCGGTCCGGTGTTCGCCGGTCCAGATATCGAACCAGCCGCCTTCGGTTTCGGGCAGATAGACCGGCCAGCTGTCCACGCCGGCCGCCAGCACCGGGGCGACATGCAGCGCCCCGCCGAACATGTAGCTGTGGACCTCGTCGAGCGCGCAGGGATCGCTGGCAAAGTCGAATACCAGCGGCCGCATCATGGGAAGGCCGGCCTCCGCCACCTCGGCGGCCGTCGCGTAAATATAGGGCAGCAGGCGATAACGCAGTTCGAGATAGGCTCTTGAGACGGCCTCCACCTTGTCGCCGTAGCGCCAGAACTCGGTGTCGGTCTCGAAGCCGTGGACGCGCTGCATCGGCAGGAAGGTGGCAAACTGGAACCACCTGAGGAACCGCTCGCGATAGGCTTCGTCGTCATATTGGCCGGGGCCGGGGCGGAAGAAGCCGCCGGCGTCTACCGTCCAGTAGGCATAGCCTGATGCCGCCATGTTGAGGCCGGCGGCGATCTGGTTGCCGAGCGTCGCCCAGTCGTTGCCGACATCGCCGGACCAGGTGAAGGCGGGATAGCGCTGCTGGCCCAGGAAGGCGCTGCGGGTCAGGATCAAGGCGCGGGTGTCGGGCAGGGCGGCCTGCCAGGAATCGGATACGGCGCGGGTGACCTGGAGAGGATAGGCGAGTTGGACATGCTCGCCGCGTCCGGCGGCGGTCATGCGGCCGGCGAGATCGTCGTTCTCCGGCTCCGTGGCGTCCTGCCACCAGGCGTCGATGCCGAAGCGCCGGAGACGGGTTTCCTGCTCGGCGGCATAGAAGGCGGCAGCGTCGGGGTTGAAGAAGTCGACCCAGTCGGTGCCCTCGATGAAATAGCTGCGACGGCTAAACTCCTGGCCGAGCTCCGAGGACGGATCGATGCGCGCCCACACTGACAGCATGAAGCGGGCATCGCGCCGGTGCACCTCGTCGACCAGCCGCTTGGGATCGGGGTAGTGCGCCTCGTCGAAGCGCATGGCATTCCAGCCGTGCGAGCCCCAGTATTGCCAGTCCTGCACGATGACATCGAGCGGCAGCTCGCGGCGGCGGAACTCGTCGAGCGTGTCGATGATCTCGGTGGAGGAATGGAAGCGTTCGCGGCAATGAACATAGCCGAAGGCCCAGACCGGCAGCATCGGCGTCGCGCCGAGGAGCTCGCGGTAGCCGCCCATCACCTCGGCGGCGCTGGGGCCGGCGATCACCACATAGTCGATGGCGTCGGTGACCGGCGACCGCCAGACCGTGCGATCGGTGACCGGGCCGTAGTGCAGGACCGGTTCGTCGGTTTCGTTGGCTTCGACGCGCACCAGATGGCGGCCGGGCGTGAGGTCGGCAAAGAAGCTGGTGGTCGGCGGGAGCCAGAAGTTGTCGTGATCGGCAAGGGTCTGGCCGTCGATCTCGACCCGGTAGCGGGTGCCCATCTTTTTGCCGATGTCGAGCAGCATGGCCTGCCGGCCGCCGGTGGTGATCTGGATCTCACCCTCGAAGACGGCCATGCGTCGCTCGACGTCGGCGCCGCCCGAGGAGGTGGTGACCGTTGCGGTCTGCGCCTTGCCGACGGCGCGCTTCATAAGGGCGATGCGATGTGGCGGCGGATTGAGTTCGCTCTGGCCACGATGGTGCCAGATCAGCCCGTAGCCTTTGCTGGACAACAGGAAGGGCAGGCTGATCTGGGTGTTGACCTGGGTGAGCCGGCGCGGCAGGCCGCGCAGATCGAGCGCGCCATCCTGAAAGCAGCCGGTGCCGTAGAGGTGCTCGTCGGGCGGGCAGGCGAAGGCCTGCTTGGCGACGTGGACCGTTTCGCCGCCGAGCTTGTCCGGCGCCAGCCGCCGTCCTGCTTCGATCTCGCTGAGCAGCAGCGTGCCGTCCGATCCAAAGAAGCGCAGGCGACCGGTGGCCTCCGTCACTTCGCAGGTGAGATGCGGCAGCGTGAGGTGGGTGGTTCCACTGCCCGCGCTGACGGACGCGGCGACAGCCGGCAGATCGTCCACCAGGATCCGGCTTTCGGGCATCGTCCCGTCATGCCCACTGGGTGCGAAGCGGACCCGGAAGGCCCGGTCGCTCAGCGCTGCGACGGACAGCACGCCGCCGGCATAGGCCTTGGTGAAGTCCGGCTTGGAAAGAGTGCGTGTGGTCATGATGCCCGAAATCTTGATGGGTGGTTGAAGATGCTCGATGGTCATGGCGGTCAGCCCTTGACCGAGCCGCTGGTCATGCCGGCGATGATGAAGCGCTGGCCCATGAGATAGATGATGATGACCGGGACGATGGTGAGCAGGATGTCGGCGGAGACCAGGTTCCAGCTGCTCTGGTACTGGCCGAAGAAATTGTAGACGGCGAGCGTCATCGGCCAGTTGGAGCTGCTGTTGAGGTAGTAGAGCGGCATCATGAAGTCGTTCCAGATATTGAGGAAATTCAGAATGCCGGCGGTGACGAGCACCGGTTTCAGGAGCGGCAGGATCACCAGGAAGAACAGCTGTCGCGGCCGGCAGCCGTCGATGATCGCCGCTTCGTCGAGCTCGCGCGGGATGGTGTCGACGAAGCCGTAGATCAGGAAGATCGAGAAGGGCACCTGCAAGGCGGCGTAGAGGATGATGATGCCGATCTTGGTGTTGATGAGGTGGGTGACCTGCATCATCGTCGTCAGTGTGAAGAAGTTGATCGGCAGGGCTATGCCCATGATCAGGAAGAGATACAGGAAGCGGTTGAACCGCGTCCGGTGGCGCGACATGACGAAGGCCGCCATGGCCGATACCAGCGTGGCGAGGACGGTGGCCGAGGTGGCATAAAGCAGGCTGTTGAAGAAGCTCTGGAGCAGCTTGCCCTTCTCGATGGCGATCAGAAAGTTCTCGAAATGCAGCTCGGTCGGCAGATCGACGCTCATCGTGCTCGCCTCGGGCGTGGATTTGAGCGCGTTGATGGTGATGAGATAAACCGGCAGCAGCATGATCAGGCTGGCGACAAAGGCGGCGAGATGGGCGGCGGTGGCGCGCAAGTTCTTGGGCATCGCTTGGCTCCTCACTCGCGATCCGACTGGCGTTCCATCACCCGGATCACCAGGTAGCCGGTGACCACCAGGATCAGGAACAGAATGCTGGAAATGGCGGTGCCGAGCCCGAACTGGCCTTTGGAGAAGGCCTTGAAGATCTCGGTCGACAGCACCTCGGTGGCGTAACCAGGTCCGCCGTTGGTCAGTGCGTAGACGATGTCGAACACTCTGAGACCGTAGAGGACGTTGAGCACGGTGACGATCATCAGCGCCGGCATCAGCATGGGCAGGGTGATGAAGCGGAACTTGGCCCAGGCGCTGGCGCCGTCGATGGAGGCGGCCTCATAGAGATCCTTGGGGATGGTCTGCAGGCCGGCCAGCAGGATGACCATGATGTAACCGATGCCCTTCCAGCTATCGACGCCGATCACCGAATAAAGCGCGATGCGCGGGTCGGTCAGCCAGGGGAGCGCCAGCGCATCGAGGCCGATGCCGCGCAGCGCGCTGTTCAGAAGGCCCGAGGCCGGATCGAGGATCGAGCGGAAGATCAGGGCGACGACCAGCGTCGGCAGGATCACCGGCAGATAGATCAGCACGCGATAGCCGTTGACGAACCAGCGGACGCCCTGGTTGAGCAGAAGCGCCAGCGCCAGGCCGAACACCGTCTTGATGATGATCGTCCAGAAGGTGAAGAGCAGCGTGTTGCCGATGAAGGACAGGTAGTTCTCATCCGGCGACAGGATGGTGCGGAAATTGTCGAGGCCGACGAACTCGACCTCGTCGGAATAGCCGCTCCAGTCGGTGAAGGAATAGGCGATACCGCTGAGGCTCGGAATGATGAAGAACGTCACGTAAAGGACGAGCGCCGCGAGGACGAAATAAAACGGGTAGGACCTGTGCGATTTCATTGCGATTTCCGTCGCTCGCAGTCGCCCCCGGCCAGGGAGTCGATGCTCCGAGGCCGGGGGTGGACGCTGATCTCCGAGGGCGCAATTCCTGCCGTAAAGTCGCAGCCACTTCTGCTGGAATTGCGCCGGCCGAGGCGAAGCAGGGAGGAGCTACTTCTTCCAGGCGGGATCCCTGGCGGCCTTGGCGAGATCGGCACGACGCTTGTCGATGTTGGCGAGCACCTTGTCCGGCCCCATCGAGCCAGTGAACATGGCGGTCAGGTCGGCGCCGAGGTCCATCCACTGCGGGTTCACATAGGCGACGGCGGTCTGATAGACGGTGCCGCGCGCGTCCTTGTGGCTGTCGAACAGCGCCTGCACGTCGGGGCTGAACTTGCTCTTGGCACCGTCGAAGGGCAGCGTCATGGCGGTCGGCGTGTTGTCGATGAAATAGTCGACGTTTTCCGGCTCGGCGAGGAAGGCCAGATATTGCTTGGCTGCGTCGACATGGGCCGAACCCGAATAGATGAAGTGGGTGGGGCCGGCCGGGTTGATGTTGACCTGCTGGTTGTCGGCGAGCGGCATCAGGAACACGCCGATATCGGAGGCCTTCATATCGGGATAGTCGTGCTCGACCAGCGAGCCGAAGCCGGTGTTGGCGAGCACCATGCCCACCTTGCCGCTGGCCATCGCCTTGGAGGCGCCGGTGTAGACGTCGGCGAGGGCGTTCTTGCCCATGTAGCCGAGGTCGAACATCTCTTTGAGCTCGGTGACGGCCGAGAGCATGGTGGGATTGCCGGCGAAGGTCGCCTTGTTGGCGTTGAGCGCATCGGCAAGGCCCGGCGTCACCTGTTCAAAGCGCGGCCCCAGCTCCGGGAACCACAGCACGTGGTGCCAGCCGTCGGCGACCGGCTCGTAGATCGGCTGGACGCCGTTATCGAGCAGCTTCTGACAGGCGGCCTTGAACTCGGCATAGGTCTTGGGTTCGCTGAGGCCGTATTGGGCGAACAGCTTCTTGTTGTAGCTGATCACCCAGGTGTTGCCGAGCACGTCCCAATAGGTGAGGCCGTAGAGCTTGCCTCCCAGGGTGGACTGGGCAGCGACCAGCTTGTCTTCCTTGGTCGCCCAAGGCTCGTTCGTCAGATCGACGGCGTTCTTCTCGACGTTGTACTGCAGCTTGAGATCGGTGACGCCGCTCTGGCCGCCGAACAGGTCGGGGCCTTCGCCCGAGTTCAGCTTGGTCTGAAGAACGTTGAAATACTGGCCCGACGGCAGGATCTGGAAATCGATGGCGATCCCGGTCTTTTCCTCGAACTTCTTGGCGAGCGTCTGCTCGGCGTCCTTCACCCAGTCCTGGCTCGCCATGTAGGTGAGCGTCACCTTGTCCGCCGCGAAGCTGGCGCTGCCGGTCAGGGCGAACACCAGGCACGAGACGCCGGCCAGGGCCAGCCTATGCATCGCGCCCCTTGCGGTCGATGTCGTGTTGCACGTCGCTGTCATCGAATCCTCCCTTGTTGTCCGTCCCTCAGGCGCCGCCCTCACGCGGCGGTTCCGGCCCGCAAATCTCACCCATCGCATTTCGGGCAGGCCCACCGCCGACATCTCCCATGATCGGCGGTTTTCTGCGATTGTAAGCGCTTACAATCACTGTGCTGATCTCTCGCCTGCCGTCCGTTTCATCCTCGCCGGACAGACTTGAGATCGTGGCCATGTTAATGTAAGCGCTTACAATGCTAAGTTCGCAGCGCCCGATCTGTCAATGGGGTGATGAACGGTTGGAGGATCCATGAGGGGAATCGCCCGTCTGGCCCGAGAGCTCGGGGTGTCCACGGCGACCGTGTCCCGCGCGCTCAACGGCAATCCCAACGTCAATGCCGAGACGCGGCAGAAGGTATTGGAAACAGCGCAACGCCTTGGATATGCGGCGAACCAGGCGGCGCGCTCGCTTGCCCAGGGGGTGACCCATTCCGTCGGCCTGATGATCGAGCTCGACCAGGAAAGCACCTCCAGCACCGATTATTTCTTCATGGGAGTGGTGGAGGGCATGCAGGGCGTCCTCGCCGCCCACGGCCTCGACCTCCTGGTGCTGCCCTGCGCCAAGAGCCAGGACAATTTCACCTATCTCCAGCGCTTCGTGTCGCGCGGCGCCGTGGACGGCATGATCCTCGCCGAAACCCGGCGCATCGACCGGCGCATCGACTTCCTGCAAGCGTCGGGCATTCCCTTCGTCACGCTGGGCCGCAGCGACAGCGGCAGCGGCTATTCATGGATCGACCTCGACTTCGAAGCGGTGATGGCCACCGCCGTCGATCGCCTGGTGCGGCAGGGCCACCGGCGCATTGCGCTGACGGTGCCCAACAACGACGCCAATTACGGGGCAATTTTCGCCGAGGCCTACCGGGACAATCTCGTCCGGCACGGCCTCACGGTCGATGAAACGCTGGTGTTCCCGACCCGCCGCCGCGAGGACGACGGCGACAGCGTGGTCGACGGCCTTCTCGATCGGCCCGACCCGGCCACGGCGATCATCCTGTTCTACGAGGTGACGGCCATCGGCATCTACCGGCGTCTCGCGGAGCGTGGCCTCAAGCCCGGCCGGGATCTGTCGATCATCGGGTTGCGCGGCGAGGACTCGGTTCGTTTCCTGACGCCGCAGGTCACCTGCTTCCACCTGTCGCTGCAGGACCTCGGCATGGCCGCGGCCCGCGCCATGCTGGCGCAGATCCCCATGACGGCGTCGGATGTGTCGTCAGGCGTCGTGCAGTGCCGGGTGCCCTTGTCGCTGGTACCGGGCGAGAGCGACGGGCCGGCGCCAGGGGGCTAGGTCAGGAGCGCTAGGTCAGGACAACGGGATAGGACAGGATATCCGTCGCCTTGTGGTCGGCATCGACGCCTTCGATCAGGATGGCGACGCCTGACGAATGGCCCGTCCTGAGCGGCAGGATCTCGCGATAGGCGGGCGAGTCGTACCAGGCCCGCGCTGCCGAAAGGCTCGGAAAGGCGATGACGATCAGGTCATCAGGCCATCTGCCTTCCAGCTCGATCTTCGGACCGCCGTGAATGATGAACCTGCCCTCGAAGGGGGCGAGTGTCGCGTCGATGCGTGTGAGGTAGGCCACGATCTCCGGGCCCATCTTCACGTCGGTCAGCCGTGCCACTGCGAAGGCGGTCATGAGCTCTCTCCATCCGTTGCCGATCAAGGCGTCGCGTGGGGTTGCTGCGACGTCGGACTAGCCTCGGCCGGATGGGCGGCGCGCTCAATTACCTCCGACGTAATTGAGACGATGTCCGGGAGCCGCCAGTCTTGGCCTTGCGAACGACGCAGCAGAGCAACTCCGGCAAAAGCCCTCGCGGTTTGCGTCGGGCGTTGCCCGCAAACCCAGTAACCGACATTGTTGGAGGCCATAATGACCCATGCAGCTGAAGTGGCGGCCCGTTATATTGCCGTCTGGAACGAGAGGGACCCGTCGCGGCGAAAGGCGCTGCTGGCCGAAAGCTGGACCGAGGATGCCGAATACGTCGATCCCATGATGGGCGGCAAAGGGGCTGGCGAGATCGGCGCCTTGATCGGTGCGGTGCACGAGCGGTTTCCCGGCTTCCGCTTTGCCTTGTCCGGCGGCGCCGACGGCTATGGCGACCGGGTGCGCTTCTCCTGGTCACTTGGACCGGAGAGCGACCCTGACATGATCATCGGGACGGACTTCGTCCTTCTCGAGGGCCAGCGGATCAAGGCGGTGGTGGGGTTCCTGGACAAGGTTCCGGTTTAAGGAGAGGGCGATGGAGGGAGCTGTCCCCAAGGCGAGCGACTTTCTGCGCAGCTGGCGGCAGCGGCGGCGGCTCAGTCAGCTCGATTGTGCGCTGGAGGCCAATATCTCGCAACGGCACCTGAGCTTCATGGAAAGCGGCCGCGCGGCCCCCAGCCGGGACATGCTCCTTCATCTCGCCGAATGCCTGGACATCCCGTTGCGCGAGCGCAACGCCGCGCTTCTCGCGGCGGGATTTGCCCCGGTCTATCCGGAACGCCGCCTGGAGGATCCGGCGATGGGCGGTGCCCGCGAGGCGATCGACAGGCTGCTGAGGGGGCACGAGCCCTTTCCGGCGCTGGCCATCGACCGACACTGGAATCTCGTCGCAGCCAACGCCGCCGTGGCGCCGCTGCTCACTGATGTCGAAGACCAGCAGTTGCTCGCCGCCCCCATCAACGTGCTGCGGCTCAGCCTTCACCCAGGCGGGTTGGCGCCGCAGATCGTCAACCTCGGAGAATGGCGGGGCCATCTCCTCGACCGGCTGCGGCGGCAGATCGCCACCACGCAGGACGCGTTGCTGATCAGGCTGCTGGCGGAACTGATGGACTACCCCACGGCCACGCCGCATCAGGACATGCCGTCCGAGCAGGCCGCCGTCCTGGTACCCTTGCGCTTGAAAACACCGCGCGGCGAGCTGTCGCTCATCTCGACGACCACCGTGTTCGGCACGCCACGCGATATTCTGCTTTCGGAAATGGCCATCGAAGCGTTCTTTCCGGCCGACGCGGCAACCCGCAGCATTCTGGAAAGGGCACTTGAGGGAACGGGAGGCGCCATCAACTGAGACAGGTCTCGATTGGGCAAAAAAAAGCCGGGCGTGAGCCCGGCTATTAAGTTTTGGAATGCGGTTCGCAGGGACGACCCGCACCTTCCAGAGGGGAACAGCTGAAGATTCGCTTTCGTCGGGAGGATGACGAGGGAACCAACACATCAGCTGAGGTCTATATGCACCCCTCACCGGTGCAAAACAAGCAGGCAATCTGCAAATCTGCTATGCAATATCCCGGTTATTTTGCCCAAACCGTAACATCATCGTGAAGTGTTTACCGTTCATCGGTGTTTTCCGTTAAGGGAAAACGCGAGTCTTGCGCGGAGCGCACAACGATACGTTGGATGTGTTGACGGCTAATACCGAGGTATTAGAGCTCCGGACCGGAAAGTGGAATCCAGTCTCGGAAAACCCCATTGCATCGGTCGGAACGGACAGCGGCCTAATAGGACCAGCGCTGAGCCTTCGAGACCAGGAAGTCGCGGAAGGCGTGGACGCGCGCCGAGTTCCGGAGTTCGTCGGGGTAGACGAAATAGGTGTCGTAGGACAGCAGGTCGACCTCGGGGATCAGCTGCTGCAGCCCGGAATCCTCCTCGACGATATAGTCGGGGAGAAGGGCGATGCCGACGCCGCGCTGCACCGAATGCTTGATGGCGACGAGGTTGTTGACCCTCAAGGCCGGCAGGCGCGGATTGTCATAGGGCCGACCGACGCTCTCCAGCCAGTTCATGTCGCGCAGGTAGTTGGGCGCGGCAACGCCGAAGGTGATGATCCGGTGCTGGTCCAGTTCCTCGATGGTCTTGGGGCTGCCGAAGCGCTTGATGTAGGCCGGCGAGGCGAACAGGTGGAAGTGCACCGTGAATAGCTTGCGCTGAATGAGGTCGGGCTGCGTCGGCTGGCGCAGGCGAATGGCGACGTCGGCCTGCCGCATGGCAAGGTCGAGCTCGTCGTCGTTGAGGATCAGCTGCAGCTGGACGTCGGGGTAGAGATCGACGAACTCGTCGACGCGCGAGGTCAGCCATGTCGAGCCGATGCCGACGGTGGTGGTGACCCGCAGCGAGCCGGAGGGGCGTTCGCGGCTGTCGGTCAGCCGGCCCTGCACGTCTTCCAGCTTCAGGAGCACGTCATGGGCGGCGCGGTAGAGCAGCTCGCCCTGTTCGGTGAGGATGAGGCCGCGGGCGTGGCGGTGGAACAGCGGCACGCCGAGATCCTGCTCAAGCGCGCTGACCTGACGGCTGACGGCGGACTGGCTCATGTTCAGGCTGTCGCCGGCATGGGTGAAGCTCCCGGCGTGGGCGGCGGCGTGGAATATTCTGAGCTTGTCCCAATCCATCGCGTCCCCCTTTGCCGCCCCCATATTGCTCAGGCCGCAGTCGGCCATCGCTCTCTCGTCGAGGCGAGAGCCAGTCTTCTACGGGACCGGCTTCGCCGCTTCTTTGTTCTGTCTCATTCGCTTGTCCGAAAAATTGGGCAACTTTTCGGACAGGCTCGTCATTTCTTCCTAGGACGTCCAGTTATCCGAACAATGTGAAAATTGTTCGGAGGACGGCTCTACGTTCGACGCTTCCTCGCTCCGGCGCAAGCCTTGAATTGCGTCGCTCCGCCAGTTGCTTACGCAACCTTGGTATCAGTTTCCAACGCGCCGATGTAGCGCTCGGCCTCCAGCGCCGCCATGCAGCCCATGCCGGCCGCCGTTACCGCCTGGCGGAAATGCTCGTCGGTGACGTCGCCGGCGGCAAAGACGCCGGGCACCGAGGTGGCCGTCGAATCGGGCGCCGTCCAGATATAGCCCGACGACTTCATCCGAACCTGACCGGTGAACAGCGAGGTGGCCGGCGCGTGGCCGATGGCGACGAACACGCCGTCGGTGGCGACATCCCGCAGCTCGCCCGTGACGACGTTCCTGAGGCGGACGCCGGTGACGGACGGCGGAAAGCCCTCCTTGCCCAGCACTTCGTCAACAACGCTGTTCCAGATCACTTCGATCTTCGGGTGGTTGAACAGGCGGTTCTGCATCACCCGCTCGGCGCGGAAAGCTTCACGGCGGTGAACGACGACAACCTTGTCGGCGTGATGGGTGAGGTAGAGCGCTTCCTCGACGGCGGTGTTGCCGCCGCCGACCACCACCACATGCTTGCCGCGATAGAAGAAGCCGTCGCAGGTGGCGCAGGCCGACACGCCGAAGCCCTGGAACTTATGCTCCGACGGCAGGCCGAGCCAGCGCGCCTGGGCGCCGGTGGCGATGATCAGCGCGTCGGTGGAATAGGTGTCGCCGGAATCGCAGGTGAGCTGGAACGGTCGTTTGCTGAGGTCGACCGAGGTGACGATGTCGGAGACGAGGCGTGTGCCCATATGCTCGGCCTGACTGCGCATCTGCTCCATCAGCCAGGGACCCTGGATGGCGTCGGCATAGCCGGGGTAGTTCTCGACATCGGTGGTGATGGTCAGCTGGCCGCCCTGCTGCAGGCCGGCGATCAGGATCGGCTCCAGCATGGCACGGGCGGCGTAAATGGCGGCGGTGTAGCCGGCCGGGCCGGAACCGATGATCAGGGCCTTGGTATGGGTATGCGTCATGCTCGTCTCGTTGCGTTCGCCGGCCGCGATGGTCTCGGCTGGGCGCCGCCGGCGGCGCCTGGAATCGATTGGATGGTAGGTGTCCGGCAGTGCGGTTTCAAGGCGGCGCGGCCTCGGTGGGCTCCGGCGCGCGTCGTCTTCCCCTGCCGAGTGGCCTTTGTGTCGGCCGACAGGCTTATAATATGTGATCGTGCCACCGAAAGATGCTTTCGCCGTGGCGACCGAAACTCACCGATCGACGGGCCGGCGGCGCCTTACCTGTTCAGCCTGAGTTCGCCGATCCAAGCCTTGGGATCAATAAAATCGAGATGCCCCAGGCCGGGCTTCTCGGTGATGACAATGCTGTTCGTCTCGCCGACCATGGCCTTGAACCGCCGGGCGCCATCGGGCGGAACGTGCTGGTCGGCCGCCCCGTTGATGAAATGGATGGGCAGCGCCTTGTAGCGGTCGGCGTGGTGCAACGGCTCCAGGGCGTCAAAAAACAGTTTTGCCTTGGGATCCGGCTCGCCCTGGTCGACCAATTCACCTGTCTTGATATCTTGCATTCCAGGACGTTGCCAGTCCGGCGTGGCAACCACCGCGTTGACGCTCACGACTTTATCGACGAGAGGAGCCGCCGCCACCGCGACGTCGCCGCCCATGGAAAGGCCGGTGAGATGCAAGCCGAGATCGGACCCGAATCTCTGCCTTGCCCAGGCCACCACACGCGGGACGTCCAACGTGGTTTCGCCGAGGATCGTCCACATTTCGCGCCGAAAATTGGCAAACACCCGCCGGGTCAGGGCCTCTCGATCCTCGTTGCCGCGCTCGCCGTGCTGGTAGGCGTCGAGGACGATGCCGACAAGGCCGAGAGAGGTCGCTCGATCCACCATCGGCGCAGCCGCCTCCTTGGTCTGGCCGAAGGCTGGAATATGGATCAGCAGTCCGGCTGGCGAGGCAGGCGCCGACCAGACCAGCGGAATGCCGTCGACCAATTCATGGGAAAGGCTCATGGCGTGCCTCCTTGCGTGTCGGCCTCGGACCTTGAACGCGCGTCTTCAGAACATGGTTCCTGATCGCCCGCCGTCAACCCGACGCCTGGCTGGCCATGGCGAAGTGGGAAGACCAGCGGCTCGCCTTGATAATACCAATTCGCGAAGATGCTGGCGCATCCGCTCATTGAGACCATTGCCGATTTCTCATCTGCGTCAGAGGCATGAGAATCGGCAAAAGGAATACCAAGATCATTTTCAATGCCTCTTGGTATAATAAGTGTTCGTGCTACGGAAATATGCTTTCGCCACGGCGACCGGAACGGTATGTTCCCGGCCGTATCGAGAGGTTCGACCGAGGTGAGTCACCCGTCGACAAGCGTCCGCTTTGGGCGGCTCTCCGGAGGATGCAACATGAAGGCCCGTCTTGACGCCATCGACTGGAAAATCCTGCGCGAATTGCAGGCTGATGGGCGGATGACCAATGTGGAGCTGGCCAGCCGCGTCGGCATTTCGGCGCCGCCCTGCCTCAGGCGGGTGCGGGCGCTGGAGGAAGCCGGCGTCATCCAGGGCTATCGGGCGCTGATCGACGAGAAGACGCTCGGCTTCGATGTGACGCTGTTCGCCTTCATCTCGCTCGCCTCGCAGTCGGAAGCGGAAATTCTCGCCTTCGAGGCGCGGGTGAAGAACTGGCCGCTGGTGCGAGAAAGCTGGATGCAGTCGGGCGAGATCGACTTCATCCTGAAATGCGTCGCCCCCGACCTCAAGACCTGTCAGAATTTCGTGATCGAGCAGCTGACAGCGACGCCCAACGTCGGCCAGGTGCGCACCAGTCTGACGCTCCGGCAAGTCAAGAACGAGCCGGTGATCGTCTGAATATCGGCCTTTGGCGCCAGGATCGCAGCCTTTTGCGCCCTGAAGTAAGCGTTCGTCGCGCTGTTGACAGACGCCGCCGGGCGTAGCATTTCCCTGCGGTCTGTTTTTAGGCGGCCTTTTGTGCGAAAAGTCGCGCAAATTTTCGGACCGCTGCTTATCTGTCGCTTGGGCCGGCGGACCGGTCGGACGTGGAGTATGCATTTGAACTTCCTGAAGGGCCGGCTCGACGGTTTCATCGGAACGGAAGAGAAGCTCGGGCCGCTGGTACGGCTGTTCCGCGCCAATTTCCGCCCCTACGCCTGGCGCTACGCCTATGCGATCGCGATGATGCTCATCGCCTCGGCAGCCACGGCCGGCAGCGTCTATATCCTCAAGGACATCGTCAACAAGATCTTCATCGAGAAGAGCCAGGGGCTGGTGTTCACCATCGCCGGCCTGATCATCGGCATCTATCTCGTCAAGGGCTTTGCCACCTATTTCTCCTCGGTTACGCTGACCAAGATCGGCAACAGCATGGTCGCCCAACTGCAACGGCAGCTCTATGGGGCGGTGTTGAAGCAGGATATCGCCTTCTTTCAGCAGCATGCCCTCGGCGACATCATGGTGCGCATTTCACAGAACGCCGGGGCGGCCCGATCGGCGATCGACCTGATCGTGATGAGCCTTGGCCGCGACCTGTTCACCCTGGTGTCGCTGGTCAGCGTCATGGTGTGGCAAAACCCGGTGATGTCGCTGCTGTCGCTGGTGATCGCTCCCCCGGCCGTCATTGGCATCACCCACCTCCTCAGGAAGGTGCGCGCCGCGGCGCGCAAGGAGGTGATGACCTCGGCCCAGATCGTCACCATCGTGCAGGAGAGCGTCCAGGGCATCCGCGTCGTCAAGTCCTTCGGCCTCGAGGATCGGTTGCGCCGGAGTTTTAACACGGCTACGACCAACTCGGAGCGGCTTGCCAATCGCATGGCCACGCTGGGCGCCCGTTCCAGCCCGCTGATGGAAACCCTGGGCGGTTTTGCCATTGCTTTCGTGGTGCTGTTCGGCGGCTATCAGATCGTCCACTACAACGCCGATCCCGGCTCCTTCTTCTCCTTCATCGCCGCGCTGATCATGGCCTACGAGCCGGCGAAACGGCTGGCTCGCTTCAACCTCGACCTCGAGAGATCGCTGGTCGGCGTGCGCATGATGTATGAGGTGCTGGACCTGGTGCCGGAGTTGCAGTCGGCCCCGGACGCCGTGGAGGCCAATTTCGAGAGCGCCACCGTCACCTTCGACAATATCGATTTCGCCTATGGCGAGGCGCCGGTGCTCCGGAAACTCAACCTGACCGCGCCGAAGAACTCGGTGGTGGCGCTGGTCGGCCCGTCGGGCGCCGGCAAATCGACGGTGTTCGCGCTGGTCGAGCGTTTCTACGACCCGAAGGCCGGCTCCATTCTGATCAACGGCACCGACATCCGCCGCTTCACGGTCGAGTCGCTGCGCCGCCACGTGGCGCTCGTCACTCAAGACACCTTCCTGTTCGATGGCACAGTGGCCGCCAATATCGCCGACGGCCGGCCGGAGGCCACGCGCGCCGAAATCGAGGAAGCGGCACGCGACGCCAACGCCTATGACTTCATCATGGCAATGCCCGGCGGTTTCGAGGCACGGGTGGGCGAGGGGGGCGGCAATCTCTCTGGCGGCCAGCGCCAGCGCCTCGCCATTGCGCGCGCCATCCTCCGCAAGGCGCCTATCCTGCTGCTCGACGAAGCGACCTCGGCGCTCGACGCCCAGGCCGAGCGCGACATCCAGGAAGCGCTGGGACGGCTGATGAAGGGGCGGACGACCTTCGTCATCGCCCACCGCCTCGCCACCGTGCGCGACGCCGACATCATCTACGTGATGGACAAGGGCGAGGTGGTGCAGTCCGGCACGCACCACGAACTGATGGCCGAAGGCGGGCTTTATGCCCATCTCCGCGCCTTGCAGTTCAAGGACGAGAAGCCCGCTCACGTCACCGAGGCGGCGGCGAGCTGATCAGCCGCCGCGGCTGAGCTTTCTCCAAAACGTGAGCACGGCATCCGCAACCGCGGCCGTCGAGTTGATCGGCGGGTAGGTGCCGGCCGCCGGCGCGTCGGAAAAGCTGCCGACGCGCGCCTCCTGGCTGAGAAGACCGATGAAGGTGGTGATCTTCGGATGGCCGCCCGAGGGGTGGAAGATCTGGATCGGCCGGCCGGTGGAGGCCGCTTCGCCGATCATGTTGGTGGAATCGGCGGTGACGATCAGTTCGTCGGCCAGCGCCATGTAGGCGGCAAGCGGGTTGGCGCCCTGGCCGTCCCAGAAGACGACGCGATCGTTCTGATCGGCGAGCGAGCGGAGCGCCGTGGCAAGCGCCGGCGGTGTACGCCTGGAGGCGGTGATCATCAGCGCGGCGCCATCGGCAATGCGCTGCTCAAGCCCTCCGATGAACCGGGTGATGTCCTCGGGCGTGAATTGGTGATGGCGGCTGTTGCCGCCCACCAGTACGGCGAGGCGCGGCTGCGGCAGGGCGGCGAGGTCGGCTGGCGGGGCGGCGCGGATGGCATCGAGCCGGAAGGGCGAGAGGCGATTGGGTGCCGTCGTCACCACCTTCACCCCGGGGCCGCGCAGCTTGTCGTGCGCCTGCACCACCACCAGGTCGGCGCCATGACGGCTGGTGCGCGGGTCCTTGAAAAGCACGGTGCAGGTGGCGGGCGAGACGCGCTTCAGATGTCTCAGATAGGCGACGGCGCGGCGCCCGGTGGCAAGGCAGATGTCAGGGTAGGGCGGGGCGAGCGACGAGCCGGATTGGCTCGGCCTGTCGCGCCAGTCGATGGGACCCCAAGGCATCAGCCAAGCAAAGGGCTTGCGTGGATGGACACGGCGGAAGTCCGGCGTGACGCCCATTGCCTCGGCGATGCCGGCGAGCGGCTGCTCGTCGCCGGCCTTGCCGTCGGTGAGGATCCAGACCGACGGTTCCGTCATGGCGTCTCGTCCATCAGGCGGCGATAGGCGGAGAACTCCTGTTCCAGCATGCGCGCCGTGGTGTAATTCTCCAGCACGAAGGCGCGGCCGGCTTTCCCGATCTCCTTGAGCCGATCGGGAGAGGATAGCGCCTCCCGAATGGCGGCCGCCATGGCCTCGGCATCGCCGGGCGTCACCAGCCAGCCGGTGCGGCCCGGCAGCACGGTTTCGCGGCTGCCGCCGTGGTCGGTGGCGATGACAGGCGTTTCCATCGCTTCCGCTTCGATGGCGGCGCGGCCGAAGGCCTCCGGCCGCGTCGAGGCGGAAAAGGCCAGATCGGCGGCGGCAAGCAGCACCGGTACGTCGCGCCGGCTGCCGGCGAGAACGACCCGCTCGGACAGGCCGTGACCGTCGATGCGCGTCTTGAGGTCGGCGATCACGCCGTCGCTGCCGCTGCCCACCAGCACCAGGCGCCAGGGGCGGTCGGCAAGGCGCGCCAACGCATCGACCAGCACGGCGTGGCCTTTCCAACTGGTGACGCGGCCGACCATGATCAGCATCGGTTCGTCGGCACCGATGCCGAATTCGCGACGGACGGCGGCCCGCTGTTCGCCGGAGATGTGGGCCGGATCGAACAGCTCCGGCTCGATACCGCGCGCCGCCACAATGATGCGGTCCTTGGGAAAGCCGTAGACGGTTTCGATGTGATCGCGAATGAATTCCGAATTGGCGACCACCAGCGGGCCGGCCAGCATGACTCGGTTGTAGAGCCGCTTCAGTGCGTTGCCATGGCCATAGACGCCGTGAAAGGTGGTGAGGAAGCGGCAGGGGCGGTGGGCGAGGCGGATGGCCAGCCAGCCGGCCCAGGCGGGCGCCCGGCTGCGGGCATGCAGGATGTCGATCGCCTCGCGGTCGATCACTCGGGCCACCGCGAAGGCGTTTCTGATCATGGCGATGGGCGACTTGCGACCGACGGGAATGGTCACATGCCGGGCGCCGCCGGCCTCGACGGCTGCCACCAGATCGCCGCCGCCGCTGGCCACGAAGTTGATGATGCCCTGCTCGTGGAGATAGCCGACCATCTCCACGGTAGAGCGCTCCACCCCGCCGTCGCCGAGCGCGGGAAGAAGCTGCAGGATGCGGGGGGAGACGTGAACCGGGCTGAGCATGCTGTCTTATAGGCCGGTCGTTACAGGCAAATCCATGGCATTCGGCACCGATGCAGGCAGGTATTCTCCGACCTTCCGAGCCCAGACTTGCGAGCGGGCATGGCTTTCGGCCGCCGCGCCGAGGCGCGCCCGGAGGTCGCTGTCGGTCAGCAGCCGTTCCAGGGCCTCGGCGACCATCTCGCCGTTGGCGCCATCGCAGAGCAAGCCGGTTTCGCCGTCGATGATCGCGTCGGCCGCGCCGCCATCGGTGCCGCCCAGGGCGGGTTTGCCGTACCAGCCTGCTTCCAGGTAGACGATGCCGAAGCCTTCGACCGACGCCCCCTCGCGCCGGCTCGGCATGGCGAACACGTCGCAGAAGGTCAGAAGCGCCGCCTTTTCCCGTTCGTCGACCCGCCCAAGAAAGTGGATGTTACGGGCGACCGGCGACGAACGGGCCATATCTTCGAGGCGCTTCCGGTCGGGGCCGTCGCCGGCGATCAGCAGCCGAGCGCTCGCCAGGGACGGTCGCATCGTCATGGCTTCGATCAGCCGGTCGATGCCCTTGCGCGGCTCCAGGCGGCAGAGGGAGGCGATGGTGGGACCGGTACCGAACCTTGCCTCGAGCTCGGCGACGGCGGCCGGATCGGCAGCCGGCTGCGGTTGGACAGGCGGCGTCACCACCGACAGGCGCCGGGCATCGACATAGGGTGCTGCGAGCGACGCCGTGTAATGGGAGTTGGCGACCACCCGTGTCGCCTTGGCCAGCGCTGCACGGATGCGCGCAGCCTTGGCCTCGGTGGGCTTGGGCGGAAACTCCATGCCGTGGGCGAGGCAGATGACGGGCTGGCCGGACGGCTGAAAGCGCTCGAGGCTTTTCCAACTGTCGGCGAATACCACGTCGACTTTGCCCCTGCGGGTGATGCGCTCGGCGACCCTGGCTTTCCACCAGCGCCGGAACGGCTTGAAGCCGATGTAACGGCGGACTTGATAGCCGGGCCTTGCCGCCGAGGGATCGGCCTTGCCGTCGGCCAGCACCACAAGCTCGGCCCCCGACGCGACGATCGCCTCGGCCAGCCCGCCCATCATGTTCTCGATCCCCCCGAGTTTCGGAGGAAAACATTGCGTCAGCATCAAGTGCATCGCGGACTCCTCGGCAGGGCGATTGTGATGTCCATTTCACTTACCCCATTGAGCTTTCGGAAAAAAGCGCCGCTCGTCCCCGTCAACCGGCCTGTTCCGCCGGCCTCCCGCGCATGGTAGGACAGGGGAGGTGCTGTTTGCCGAGGGAACCTCCATGTCGCCACTGCCGCTTTCCGTCTTCATGATCTGCAAGGACGAGGCAGATCGGCTGGAACTGGTGCTGGAAGCTCTCCGCGAACTGACCGACGATCTGGTCGTCGTCGACAGCGGCTCGACGGACGGCAGCCTCGATATCGCCCGCCGTTATACCGACAGGGTTTATCATCGCGACTGGACCGGCTTCGGCGAGCAGAAGGTCTATGCCGAGGGCCTCTGCCGGCACGACTGGGTGCTCAACCTTGATGCCGACGAAGTCCTGCTCGACGAGGTGAAGGCTTCGATCCGCGCGGTCTTCGCGGAGCCGGAAGCGGCGCGTGCCGCCGCCTATTCGCTGCGCATCCGGCATGTGAGCCGCTTGGCGTCGAGCCTTCAGCCGGGCCTTTTCAACCCGACCAACGTCACGCCGCGCCTCTACGACCGGCGGCGGGCCGGCTTCAAGTCGAGCGCCGTCCACGACAAGGTGGAGATCCGCGACGGCAGCAAGCCGGTGGTCCTGAAGGGCGACGTCTCGCACATCTCCATGAAATCCTTCGCCCACATGTGGGACAAGATCCGCAGCTACAGCGAACTGTCGGCGCGCGACTGGGTCGCGAAAGGCCGCAACCCCGGGATCGCCACGCTGGTCCTCGATCCCATCTGGTTTTTCGTGAAGAACTACTTCCTCCGCCGCCTGTTCGCGGTCGGCGCCGAAGGCTTCGTCATCGCCGTCAGCCTCAGCGCCGGTCGGGCGCTCCGGATCGCCATGACCTGGGAGGAACGGCGGCGGCTGAAGCTTCGGTGAGCGAAAGCAGCCGTCGATCGGGCATGCGATTTGCCGGTCTCAAGCCGGCCCGGCTTTGCGGGCTATGGCGATATAGTTCAGAGGAAATCCCGCCTTCGTATATCTGAACTCGCTGTCGCTGGCTTCCAGCTGCCGGGTCAACAATCTCAGAAGCGGCCTCAGAACAGTAATCAGTGTAACGACGATCCAGGCGTGCCGCGTGCCCCCCAAGGCCTTGGGCGACCGAGGAATGTTGTTCAACATCCTCTTCAGATGGTAGGCCGCGGTGCAGGCAAATCCTTCCATGCCATGGAGGTCCAGCACTTCGAAGCCGGCCTTGGCGAGGAGATATCGGACGCCGAATTGTGTATAGCGGTAGAAGTCGTAGGGCACCTCATGCTCGTCCGAGCAAAGCGGGGCGCTGTAGAAAATCCTGCAGCCCTCCTTGCCGATCCTGTGGAACTCCCTCAGGACGTCGCCCGGTTCCCTGAGGTGCTCCATCACCTGGGTGAAGACGATGGCGTCATACGTAGCGTCCGGAACCGGGATGGCCGTGAGATCGCAGACGTAGGTGCTCTTGGCATAGGGCTTGTCGACCTGTTCGAAATCGGCCGCTTCGTAGGTGTGGCGCTCGAACAGGCCCTTGTAGCGCTGGTCGCCGGCGCCGGCATCCAGAACGCGGCTGTCCGGCGGCAGGGATGCGGCGAATGCGGCCAGCTCATGGGCCAGCCATTTTCTCGATGACTTCACGGATCGGCTCCCCCCGAAGCGTCACATAAAGCCACATTCAGAAACGCGGGACCCCCTCCCGATTTCCGGATGTCGGCGTGGTTGAGCCTTCCACAGTTGACTACCGAAAGAAAGGGTCCGGAATGATTTTGCTCGAAATTATCGTCAGTTAGGCGTGGCGCGGTCGTTTGCCGCCCGCGCTTTGTCTGTCACGCCGCCCTGTTTCTCCCCGTTTCCCGGCCCGACGACAGAAACGCCATGTAGGCGTCGGCAATGGCTTTGCGGGAATGGCTCTGTTCCAGCTTGGCGCTGGCGGCTTCGACGAGACGGGGCCCGAGGGTGGGGTCGGCGATCAGGCGGGCGAGGGCGGCGGAGACGGCGGCGTGATCATCGATGGGGGCGAGGAGGCCGTTGACATCATCCTGGATCAGCCAGCTCGGGCCTTCGCTCGCCGTGGCGACCACCGGCTTGCCGGCGGCCCAGGCTTCCAGCACGACGTTGCCGAGCGGTTCATGGCGCGAGGGGATGGCGAGGGCGTCGGCGGCGGCGAGATAGGGGCTGGGGTCGGTACTCCAGCCGAGGAAGCGCACCCGGTCGGCGCAGCCGAGGTCGGCGGCGAGCTGGCGCAACGCCTCTTCTTCCGGGCCTTCGCCGACCAGCCAGAGGATGGCGCCCGGCAAAGGCGCCACAGCGCGAATCAGCGTGTCGAAGCCCTTGCGGTCGACGAAGCGGCCCATGCCAAGGATGGCGTAAGCGTCCTTGGCTGTGTCGAGAGCGGCGCGATCAATCGGCGGCACACGGCGCACGTCGGTGAAGTTGGAGATGACGCGGGTGCGGTTGATATCCCAGCCGATGCCGGCGGCGGCGCGGGCGATGTCCGGCGTGTTGCAGACGAGGTAGTCGCAGTTGACGAAATAGTCGAGCCGCTCGGGATAGTCGCCGAGGCGGGCCGCCGTCAGGATGTTGGGATCATCAGGGATCCAGCGCGTCGCCTGCGGCATCCACGACATCATGGCATGCGGGCGGAAAGCGCGGTTGATCCTGGCGATCTTCCGGTTGGTGAAGAAGCGCGAGATGTGGGACCGGCTGAACCGCATCTCCTCGATGCCGCAGACAGCTTCGATGTCCTTCTTCCAGACGCGGTCGGGAAAGATCAGCGCCTTCTGCTCGACGCCGCGCTCGGCCAGTGCGTTGACGAGGCTGACGAAAAAGCGCTCGGCGCCGCCCTTGATCCCAAGATGGACATGCACCACCCGCAACGCTTCGCCTTCAGGGATCATCAGTTGCCATCCACAGTGCTGTAATAGTTGGGAAGGATCATGAAGAGGCCGCGGAAGATGCCGAGGCCACGGGCAAGCCGCAGGCGGCCGCGATAATAGCTGTTGGTCGCCTTCTCCGAGCCGAGAAGCTTGCCGGGCCAGAACAGAGCGCAGGTCAGCGCGCCGCCGATCAGTCGACGGATGCCCTTGAACGCAAAGGCCAAGAAGGTCCGGACCGCGCCACGGCGTATCTTGGCGGCGAGCACCTGGGCGGCGGCCGTCGATTGCACGCGGGCGATCATCCGCTCCGGCTGCACGCGGCTCGCCGGGATCGTTTCCTCGACGAAGGCGTCGGGCGACCAGACGATGCGATAGCCGAGCTTATGGGCGCGGGAGAAGAAATCGATGTCCTCGTAGCCGAAGGTCAGCGCCTCGGCAAAGCGCAGGTTGCCACCGTCGGCGCGGATCAGCTTGGCGCTGAGCAGCGTGTTGTTGGTCGGCGCTTCCTTGAGCGGCATGCCCTCGGGGCCGACGATCGGCTTCAGAAGCTTCCACCACTTGGGCGGCGGCGCCTCGTAGGTCCGGCGAACCGGGCCGGACACCACGTCGGCGCCATGCGCGATGGCCGTCCGCATCAGGCAGGCGAGCCAGGTAGGGTCGGCGCGCTCGTCGTCGTCGATCAGCACGATCCAGTCGTAGTTGTTGGCAAGGCCGACTTCGAGCGTCTTGTTGCGGGCGAAGGGGATGCCGCGGCGCGGTTCCTGATAATAGCGAACCTTGACCGGCGCGTCGGCCGGCATGGCCTCGACGACGGCGCGAGAATTGGGCGTCGCGTCATTTTCGACGACGCAGACCTCGACCTGCCAATCGCCGGCCAGTTGCTGGGCGAGGAGCGACTCGACGCAATCTTGCAGCATGCGCGGCCGCTCAGCCGTGCAGACCATGATGCCGATCCGCGTCGCTGCTTCACTCATCTATTCAAGCCCCCATCCCCTTGTGGACGCTAGCATAGATATCGTCGAGCTGGGCAGCCGAGCGCTCGATGGCAAAGGCGCTCTCCACTCTTTTTCGCCCTTCATCGGCAAGGCGGTGGCGTAGCACCTCGTCGTGGATGAGGTGAGTGATCGCGGCAGCGATGGAGGCGGGGGCGTCGGGATCGATTTCGAGCGACACACCCTCGGCGATCTCCTTGAGGCCGCCGCGCAGCGACGAGATCAGCGCGGCGCCTCCCGCCATGGCCTCGATGGCGGTGCGGCCGAATGGCTCCTCGAAGCGCGAGGGAACCAGGGCGATGGCGGCATCGCGGAATGCCTGACGCACGGCGGCGTGCGGCAGGTCGCGCAGCACTTCGGCCTGGAACCCAAGCGGCCGCAGCGCCTCGATGACTTCGGCCGCATAGGCGGCGTTGCCGTCGAGGCCGCTCAGGATGAAGCGGATGCGCCAATCTGGCGTCTTGGCGGGCGCATCGAGGAGCGCCGACACGGCGGCGTGCGCGGCTTCCAGCACGCCCTTTTCCGGCACGGCCCGGCCGACGAACAGGATTTCCGGGCGCTTGGCGCCCGTGACAGGCCATTCGCCGAGGTCGAGGCCGTTGTGCACCACGTGGGTTTTGACCTGGAGGCTGGGGAACAGGTCTAGAAGGCGATCGCGGCAAAAGGCGCTGATCACGATGATCCGGGCAAACGGCGCGTATTTCCGCGCCTCCAGCCAGCGGCCGAGAAAGCCTTTCGGCGTCTTGGGATTGTTGTGGCGGTGGAGCAGCACCGGGCGATCGCCAAGGCGGCGAGCAATGCGGCGGGCTGAGGGGATGTGTTGGTGGACCACCACCAGATCGGGTCGTTCGCTTGTGGCCGCGGTGGCGAGCGCATCGGCGAAGGCGGACTGGCTTTTGCCGGCGCGGGACAGGCCGATGAAGCGTACGCCGTCGAATGGTCGGTCAATAGCCTCTCCGATGACGACGGTCTCGTCGCGATAGCGGGAGAAGCGGACGAAATCGTAGGCGCAAAGGTCGATCGCGGTGGCCCTGTCGGGGCCGAAGTGCGTACCGCGGGGCAGGATGACGGCGATTTTCACGGACTGTCTCGTCAAACGCGAGAACGGGACGCCGCAATGAGCTGCGACGCCCCGTCTATTTGCCTTACCGGAAGACCACGTCCAGGATCTCGTAGCCACGCGCGCCACCGGGGGCCGTGACCTCGATCTGGTCACCCACCGACTTGCCGATCAGGGCACGAGCGATCGGCGAGGAGATGGAGATACGACCGCCTTTGACGTCGGCCTCGGCGTCGCCGACGATCTGATAGGTCTTCTCTTCCTCGGTATCCTCGTCGATCAGCTTCACCGTGGCGCCGAATTTCACCGTCTTGCCGGTGAGCTTGGCGACGTCGATGATCTCGGAGCGCGACAGCATGTCTTCCAGCTCGGAGATGCGGCCCTCGTTGTGGCTCTGCTGCTCCTTGGCGGCGTGATATTCGGCATTTTCAGAGAGGTCGCCATGGGCGCGCGCTTCAGCGATCGCCGCGATGATGCGAGGCCGTTCCTCGGATTTGCGCCGCTGCAGCTCGCTCTCCAGAGCGGCATGCCCGCCGGCGGTCATCGGGATCTTTTCCATCGGTCTCAAGGCCTTTCAAAAAATCACAGCGCCCGGCGCCAAAGGCACCGGGCCGCGATGTTTCCTGCGCCGCCGGTGCCGGGCCCCTTTCGGGCTTCGGCCAGCAGCTCTGTGACACGGGCACGCCGCTGTCCGGAGCATAGCCGATCAACCAGAACGGACCTTGCCCCAAACCTTTTCACCAGGGCATCCGCTTGTCCCGAAAGTCTGCGACTTTTCGGGCGGATGCTCAGCGACACACCAATTCTGCCTACCCGAGCTTAGCCGAAGTAGGATTGCAGCGGGCGGACTTCGCGTACGCCGGAGGACCATGCCCCGATTCCGCGCGCCGCCGCGATCGACCCCGCCAAGGTGGTATAATACGGGACTTTCTGCAAGAGGGCAGCTCGGCGCAATGAACGACTATCACCGAGCGCCTGGGCGCCCTCCGTCGTGTTGAACACCAGCTGCACTTCGCCATTGTTGATGGCGTCGACGCAATGCGGCCGGCCCTCGCGCACTTTCTTGGTGAGAACGGCGGGGATGCCATGCTCGACCAGATAGGCGTGGGTGCCGGAGGTAGCGATCACCTTGAAGCCTATCTCGACGAGGCCGCGCACCGAGTCGAGGATGCGCGGCTTGTCGGCGTCGCGCATCGAGACGAACAGCGTGCCGGCGGTCGGCACCTTGGTGCCGGAGCCGAGCTGCGCCTTGGCGAAGGCCACCGAGAAATTGCGGTCGAGACCCATGACCTCGCCGGTCGAACGCATCTCCGGGCCGAGCACCGTGTCGACGCCGGGGAAACGGGCGAAGGGGAACACCGCCTCCTTCACTGCCACGTGGCCGAGCTTCTGCTCGGTGAGCGCGAAGCTCGCCAGCGCCTCGCCGGCCATGACGCGGGCCGCGATCTTGGCCACCGGCTTGCCGATGGTCTTGGCGACGAAGGGCACCGTGCGCGAGGCGCGCGGGTTCACTTCGAGGATGTAGATGGTGCCGTCCTTCACCGCATACTGGACATTCATCAGGCCGACGACGTCGAGCGCCAGCGCCAACTGGCGGGTCTGGCGCTTCAGCTCCTCGACGGTGGCCGCCGGCAGCGAATAGGTCGGCAGCGAGCAGGCCGAGTCGCCCGAGTGGATGCCGGCTTCCTCGATATGCTCCATGACGCCGGCAACGAACACGTCCTTGCCGTCGGAGAGCGCGTCGACGTCCACCTCGATGGCGTCGGAAAGATAGCGGTCGAACAGCAGCGGGCTCTTGCCGAGCACCATGTTGATCTGGCCGGTCTTGTCGTTGGGGTATTGCGCCTTGACGTCGGCCGGCACCAGCGCCGGCAGCGTGCCGGAGAGGTAGGCGTCAAAGCCCGTCTCGTCGCGGATGATCTCCATGGCGCGGCCGCCCAAGACGTAGGAGGGACGCACCACCAGCGGGAACTTCAGCTCGTTCGCTACCAGGCGCGACTGCTCAATCGAGTAGGCGATGCCGTTCTTGGGCTGCTTGAGGCCCAATTTGTCGAGGAGGCGCTTGAAGCGGTCGCGGTCCTCGGCAAGGTCGATGGCGTCGGGCGAGGTACCGAGGATGGGGATGCCGGCGCGTTCCAGCGTGTCGGCGAGCTTCAGCGGCGTCTGGCCGCCGAACTGGACGATGACGCCGTGCAGCGTGCCGTTCTGCTGCTCGACGCGCAGGATCTCCAGCACGTCCTCGCCGGTCAGTGGCTCGAAGTAGAGGCGATCGGAGGTGTCGTAGTCGGTGGAGACCGTCTCCGGATTGCAGTTGACCATGATGGTCTCATAGCCGACGTCGCTGAGCGCGAAGCAGGCATGGCAGCAGCAATAATCGAACTCGATGCCCTGGCCGATGCGGTTGGGTCCACCACCGAGGATGACCACCTTCTTCTTGTCGGACGGGCGCGCCTCGTCGGCAAGCTGACCGGCGAACGGCGTCTCGTAGGTCGAATACATGTAGGCCGTCGGCGAGGCGAACTCGGCGGCGCAGGTGTCGATGCGCTTGTAGACCGGGTGGACGCCGAGCTTGGCGCGTAGCGCCGTCACGTCCTCGACCGGCTTGTGGGCGAGTTCGGCGAGGCGGGCGTCGGAGAAGCCCATGGCCTTGAGGCGGGTCAGCCAGCCAGCCGTCTCCGGCAGGCCGTTCTGACGGATCTTGGCTTCGGTATCGACGATGCCCTTGATCTCGCGCAGGAACCACATGTCGATGTGGGAGATGTCGTAGATCTCGTCCAGCGTGAAGCCGCGACGCATGGCTTCGGCGACGTGGCGCAGCCGGTCGGGTGTCGGCACGCCGAGGGCGGCGCGAATGGCGCCGCGTTCGTCGACGCCGGTGCCGGGGATCTCGATCTCGTTGAGACCGGAAAGGCCGGTCTCCAGGCCGCGCAGCGCCTTCTGCAACGATTCCTGAAAGGTGCGGCCGATGGCCATCACCTCGCCCACCGACTTCATGGCGGTGGTGAGATTGGGCTCGGCGCCGGGGAACTTCTCGAAGGCGAAACGCGGGATCTTGGTAACGACGTAGTCGATGGTCGGCTCGAAGGCGGCCGGCGTGGCGCCGCCGGTGATGTCGTTGGCGAGCTCATCCAGCGTGTAGCCGACGGCGAGGCGGGCGGCCACCTTGGCGATCGGGAAGCCGGTGGCCTTGGAGGCCAGCGCCGAGGAGCGCGACACGCGCGGGTTCATCTCGATGACGATCATCCGGCCATCGGCCGGGTTGACGGCGAACTGCACGTTGGAGCCGCCGGTCTCGACGCCGATCTCACGCAGCACTGCGCAAGAGGCGTTGCGCATGATCTGGTATTCCTTGTCGGTCAGCGTCAGCGCCGGGGCCACCGTGATCGAGTCGCCGGTATGCACGCCCATCGGGTCGACATTCTCGATGGAGCAGATGATGATGCAGTTGTCGTCACGATCGCGGACGACCTCCATCTCGAACTCCTTCCAGCCGAGCACCGACTCCTCGACCAGCACCTCGTTGGTCGGCGAGGCTTCGACGCCGGACATCACGAGGTCGTAGAGCTCTTCCAGCGTATAGGCGATGCCGCCGCCGGTGCCGCCCATGGTGAACGACGGGCGGATGATGGCCGGCAGGCCGGTCACCTTGTAGGCCTTCAGCGCATTGAGGCGGGCGGTGAGGTTGTATTCCTCGCGCCGGGCCTTCTCGTCGGCGGCCCATTCGCCTTCGAAGGCGGCGAGCGCCTTGGCGCGGGCGTCATCCTCGGGGTGGGCCGCAATGGCGGCGGCGCGGCGCGACTCGTATTCGGCGCGGAACTGCTGCTTGAGGGCGGAGGTGTTGACGAAGGCGGCCCTCGGTGTGTCCAAACCGATGCGTGTCATCGCCTCGCGGAACAGCTGACGGTCCTCGGCCTTGTCGATCGCCTCGGCGGTGGCGCCGATCATCTCGACGCCGTGCTTTTCAAGGACGCCCATCTTCTTCAGCGACAGGGCGGTGTTGAGCGCCGTCTGACCGCCCATGGTGGGCAAGAGGGCGAGGTGGTCATTCGGCCGCTCGGCCCGTTCGCGCTCGATGATGCGCGCCACCATCTCCGGAGTGATCGGCTCGATATAGGTGGCGTCCGCCATCTCCGGATCGGTCATGATGGTGGCCGGATTGGAGTTGACGAGGACGATTCGGTAGCCTTCCGCCTTCAAGGCCTTGCAGGCCTGGGTACCCGAGTAGTCGAACTCGCAGGCCTGACCGATGACGATCGGGCCGGCGCCGATGATGAGAATGGTGTCGATATCGGTGCGTCTGGGCATCTTCACTCGCGTGTAAACGCGGCCGGTGCGCGGGGCACCGACCGGGGCGGGCAGCAAGAAGGGTGATCGTCGTTCGGACCGTTGCCGGGCTTATAGATGAAAAGCGCGCGGCCGCAAACCCCGCTGCGCTTTGAATTGGCGGCTTTGTTAGGCAGGTTTGCGACAAGGCGGGGCAGGCGGGGTTCGCGACATGCTGCTTGACCCGCCGTTGCGGCATCTGCGCATTGTTCTCTATGTGGTTTTGGCGGAGGAAGTCCAATGGGGACCGACATCACCATCCGGCGCATCGACGCGACCGAGGTCGAGGCTTTCAAGCGCATTCGCCTGGAAGCGCTGCGCGCCGAGCCCTCGGCCTTTGCGGCCAGTTATGATCATTGGGCAACGCTCTCCACCGAAGAGTGGGTGGCGCGGTTGAGCGAGCCAGTATTCGTCGCCTTTGAAGGGGATGAACCCGTTGGGCTAACGGGTTTGTTCCGGCAGCGGTCGAGCAAAATGTCCCATCGCGCGATTATCATCATGGTCTACGTGCGCCAGGGGCTGCGCGGCAGCGGGGTTGCCAGGGACCTCCTGAAGGCCACCGCCGACCATGCGCGCGAGATCGGTATCCGGCTGCTGGAACTGGCGGTCACCGCCGAAAACCCGGCGGCCATCCGCTTTTACCAGCGAGAAGGCTTCATCGAGGTGGGCCGGATTCCCGGCGGCTTCCTGCACGAAGGCCGGGAGATCGATGACGTGATGATGGTGCGGCGTATCGGATGACTGGGGCGGTAATGATCGCGTCCGCGATATCCCGGAGCCGATATGTGCCCCGCGCCTCTTTCGGCCCGAGGTCCTCTGCCTTCGCAGAGGAAGACAGAATTATATTAATGAAACCAATATTATAGACTGTTTTCCTCTGCGGAGGCAGAGGATCTCGGGCAGGATGGAGCGAGCGGTTTGAATAGCGCGTTGAGCGCGTGCCCTTGGTCCGCGCGATCTGCACCGAGGCATGCGTTCGCCCAGCCGCCGATACTTTAGCTGGCGGCCTTGGCCTCGCCCGCTTCCTGGCCGTCGAAATCGCGGATGCCCTGGCTGATGGCCCAGCAGGCGAGGCGGACGTGTTTGGGGATCGCCACATGCCGACCGCCGCGCTCGCCCCGCTCGTAATACTGGATCATTCGCCGCTTGAGGCCGAGGTGTTGCGCTGCCTCGTCCTGCGTCAGGCCCTGGCGCTGCCGCCAGGCGCGAAACGTCTCTGCGTCCATGAAGCTTTCAAACCCTCACAACCCGAAGGAGAAAGTGCCTGAAGCCGGCTGATTTGTCCACCACGCCAAAAGCGACCCGGCAAGGACAAGCTGCCTCTTCCTGCTGCCATGAAACGGCAGTGGCCTGCATTAGGTTCCGCGATGGGAAACCGGAGGCCGTCAATGGATGCGCTGGAAGATTTCATCATTACCGCCAAGGCGGCGACCTATGTTGGCGGCGGCGCGCCGGCGGTGAGTTGCCGGCCGGGCTCGCACGATCTTGCCTTCGCCGATGGCGACTATCGCTATCTCGACAGCTATTTCGGCGGTACCGACTTTTCCGGCCAGGAAGTGGTATGGCGGGGCGACCGTCCGGTGTGGGCGATGAACTACCACGGCCGGGTGCTGCGCGACGACCTGATTACCGGCGCCGAGGCCGGCGCCACCATCAAGGCGGCGCTGACCACCCTCTATGGCGAGCGGCGGTTCCTCGGCGGCTTTCGCTTCCGCCAGAACGGCCACGACTATATCGACATCGTCGACGGCGACTATCGCGCCTTCTTCGGCTTCGAGGAGATCCGGGTGCGCGATATTCGCGCCTACGGGTTGCGCTATTTTGGCGGACTCATTCGCGATTGATATTGGTTTTGTTTAGTCCCCAGATGGTTTTGCTTTGTCATCAAAGTAGCGTCTGTTTGTCATCTAATTGATAACTAGCCTGCCTAGCGTCCCGTGTGCGAGAACCGGTCTCTACCCCTTGAAAGGGGTTTCACAGACCGCTTCCTGGGAGATAACCATGAACCGTCGTGAATTTTTGATGGTCAGCACGGCCGCCACTCTCGCCGCCACGACCCGCTTTGCCTCCGCCGCCACGCGTCTCGACATGTACACGTCGTCCGACGCCAATATCTCGGATTTCTTTTCAAACATCATCAAGCCGGCTTTTGAGTCGGCCAATTCCGGCACCGAGCTCAACGTCGTCATCGCTCGCCCGCAGGCGGCGCTCGATGCCGTGGTGCAGCGGGCGCTGGCTGCCCTTTCGGCCAAGGCCGATCCGCAGCTCGACTTCATCGAGCAGTATGATCCGCTGCTGCCGGCCGGTGGCATCGACGCAGGCCTCTGGACCGATTTCAGCAAGGCTGGCCTCAAGAATTACGGCACGCTCAACAAGCTGGCGATCCAGACGCCCTACGGCCTGCCTTACCGCGGCTCGCAGGTGTTGCTCGCCTACGACACCACCAAGCTGGCCAAGGACAAGGTGCCGAAGACCTTCGCGGACCTCGTCGCCTGGATCAAGGCCAACCCCGGCCAGTTCATCTATAACCGTCCCGACAAGGGCGGTTCGGGCAATAACTTCGTCAACCGCGTTGTGCACGAAGTATCTGGCCGCGATCCTTCGAAGTTCAAGGTCGACAACTTCGACCAGGCCACGGCCGACGATGTGCTGGGCAAGGCCTGGGCGGTGCTCAACGATCTGGCGCCGTCGCTCTACGACAAGGGCGCCTATACGGCCGGCAACACCGCCTCGCTGCAGCTCCTGGCTCAGGGCGCCGTGACCATGATCCCGGCTTGGTCCGATCAGGCCCTGCAGGCGATCGCCAAGGGCGTGCTGCCGGAGACCACCGGCCTCGTACAGCTCACCGATCTTGCGCTATGCGGCGACTTCTCGAAGGCCGTTATCCCGACCAACGCGGCCCATCGCGACGATGCTTTGAAGCTTGCCGACTTCCTGCTGTCGCAGGAAATGCAGACCGCCATCATCGAAAAGCTGGGTGGTTTCCCCGCCGTCGACTGGTCGAGCCTGCCGAAGGATCTGCACGACAAGTATGCCGACGTCATCCCGTCCTCGATCCCAACCTTCCCGCAGGGAAAATGGACCACGGCGGTGCAGGACGGCTGGTATCGCAACGTCGCGCCGAACATCTCGCGCACCTGATCGTCGCGATGATTTCCGCGCCCCGTTCACGGGTAGGGGGAGGGGGGCTTTCGGGCCTCCTTCTCGTCGCCCTTCCGGTCCTGCTTCTCCTCTGGCTGGTGCTGTGGCCGGTGCTGCAGGCGTTTGTTGGCACGCTGTATTTCCCGGGCAAGGGCTTCAGCGCCGCCTCCTACGTCTATTTCTTCAGCGATGCCTATAGCCTCAGAAATCTGTGGCTGACGCTGTGGGTGACGGCGCTGACCTCGATCTTGCGCGTCGCTGCTGCCATGCCGATCGCGCTCTATCTGCGCTTTCGCACCGGCTCCATCGCCGCGCTGGTGCAGAGCCTGGCGCTGTTCCCATTGTTCGTGCCGTCGGTGCTGGTCGCCTATGCCTTCATCCGTGTTCTCGGCCCCAACGGCATCGTCGACACGCTGCTCGTCGCCGTGCATCTGCCCAAGCTGCCGAGCCCCTATCTGCAGCCGGCCGGGCCGATCATCGGCCTCGTCTGGGAGGGGCTGCCGCTGACACTTCTTCTGCTGCTCTCCGGCCTCGGCCGCGTCTCCACCGCCTCGGTGGAAGCGGCGCGGGATCTCGGCGCCGGGGGGGTGACCATCTTCACCCGCATCATCCTGCCGCGTATCCAGAGCTCGATCATCGTGGCGCTGGCCTTCAACGTGCTCGGCCTGTTCTCCGCCTTCACGCTGCCCTACCTCCTGGGCCCCGCCTCGCCGGAGATGATGGGGCCGTACATGCAGCGCACCTTCTCCGACAATGCCGATCCGCTCAACGCCACCACGCAGGCGGTGATCACCTTCGCCTTCTGCGCCGCTTTCGGCCTCATCTACGTGCGCGCCATCGCCAAGGGCAGAAAGGGTCTGAGATGACCGATATCGCCAGACTCCCACCCGCCGGCGCCTTGTCCGATCTCCGAACACGGGTTCGCCGTCGCGAGCCGGTCGACTGGACCGGCATTGCCTTCCTCACTGGCCTCGCCATCGTCATCCTGCTGCCGCTGATCGTCACCGCCGTCTGGGCCTTTGCCGAAGTCTGGCGCTTTCCGGCCATCGTGCCGCAGCGCATGGGCCTCGGCTATTGGCAGGAGACGCTGACGCGCAACGACGTCTGGCAGGCGCTATGGCTGTCGCTCAGCATCACCACCACGGTGACGGTGATTTCGGCGGCGATCTGCTTTCCGGCCGCCTACGCCTTCGCCAGGCTGGATTTCCCCGGCCGCAACGTGTTGTTCCTCGCCTTCCTCAGCGTGCAGGCCTTCCCGAAATTCGGCCTGATCGTCGCCACCGCCACCATCTTCCTGACGCTGCACCTCGTCGGCACCTTCTGGGGTGTCGTGCTGATCCAACTGGTGGGCACGCTGCTCTACATGATCTGGATTCCGGTGTCGGCTTTCCAGGGCGTCGACAGGCGGCTCGAGGAGGCGGCGCGCGACGTCGGCGCCGGGCCGATGCGAGTGTTCTGGTCGATCACCCTGCCGCAGGCCTTGCCGACGCTGGCCGCCGCCCTGCTCATCACCTTCGTCAGCACCTTCTACGAGACCGACGCCGCCTGGCTGATCGGCCTGCCCAACGTGCGCACCATGCCGATGGTGATGATCTCCTTCATCAACAACGCCCTCGAAGTCCAATATGGCGCGGTGTTGTTCGTCTTCCTCTGGGTGCCGTCCTTCGTGCTGATGCTGGCGGCCCGCCGGGTGATGGGCGCCGACGCTTTCGCCAAAGGATTGGGCGGTTAGGCCCCCCTCATTTTTTAGGATATTTCCCATGGCTCAGGTTCAATTGAGCGGCATCGCCAAGACATTCGGCAAGGTCACGGCGCTCGACGCCATGGACCTCACCATCGACGACGGCGAACTCGTCTGTCTCTTGGGGCCGTCGGGCTCCGGCAAATCGACGCTGCTGCGCATCATCGGCGGCTTCGAGATGCCGAGCGAGGGCACGATCGCCATCGACGGCGTCGACGTCACCGACCTGCCGCCGGAGCGACGGCCGACGGCCATGGTGTTCCAGAGCCACGCCCTGTGGAGCCACATGACGGTGTTCGGCAACATCGCTTTCGGGCTGAAGCTGCGGCACCTGCCGAAGGCGGAGATCCGCGAGCGTGTTGAGAAGGTGCTCGACCTCGTCGGCCTCACCGGCTACGGCGCTCGCCTGCCGAGCCAATTGTCCGGCGGCCAGCAGCAGCGCGTGGCGCTCGCCCGCTCGCTGGTGGTCGAGCCGAAGATCCTGCTGCTCGACGAACCCTTCGCCAGCCTCGACCAGCATCTGCGCGAGCGGCTGCGCGAGGAGGTACGCGACATCCAGCAGCGCCTCGGCATCACGGCCGTGTTCGTCACCCACGGCCAGGACGAAGCGCTGGCCATTTCCGACCGCATCGTGGTGCTGGCCGACGGCCGCATGCAGCAGGTCGGCCGACCCGGCGAGATCTATGCCGAACCGAAGACCGCCTTCGTCGCCGGCTTCATCGGCGCCATGAACATGCTGGAGGGCACGCTGGCCGACGGTGAAATCACCGCCAGCGGCTTGAAGCTTCCCGCCGAGGGCAGCGGACCGGCCAAGCTGGCCATCCGCCCCGAGGACATCGAGCTGGCCGAGCCGGCGGAAGGGCGCACGGTGACGGTGCGGCGGATGATCGACTTCGGCGCCCATGTGGTGATCGACGGCAAGCTCGCCGACGGCACGCATCTGCGCATCCAGACCGACAAGGCGATCCGCGTCAGTCAGGGCGATCAGATCGGCATCCGCGTCGAAAGCTGGACGGTGTTCACCGAGGGCGACGAGCCGCGCCGTTATCGCTCCGACACGGTGCGTTCCTTTCGCGGCGCCCGTTATGCATGATCTCAACGAACCGGGTCTCGATCTCTATCGCGACGGCCACCGCACGCGGTTGAAGTGGCACATGGGCCGACGCGTCCGCTCCGACGTGCCGTTCACGCCCACCCGGGCGCGTGAGGCGATGGCGCTGGGCGCCAGCTTCGAGGTGGATCTCAACCCGCATGCCGGCGCCGGCTTTGCCGTGCTGCATGACGAGACGCTCGATCGGGAGACCGACGGCCATGGGCCGGTGATGGATGTGACGCCGGATGAGTTGAGGCGACTGAAGCTGCGCCGCCCCTCGGGCGAGATCACCGACGAGAAGGTGCTGCTGCTCGACGATCTCGCGGCGCTGGTGCGCGGCGGATCGGTGCATCCGGAAACGCTGATCCAGCTCGACCTCAAGGTGGGGGACGATGTGATCAGCGAGGCAGCCGTCGATGCCTTCGCCGAGGTGATGACCGGTGTGGCACCGCACTTCATCCTCTCGGGCGGCGACCGCGAAGCGGTGGCGCGGCTCGGCCGGGCAACCGCCGGCCTCAACCTCGGCTTCGATCCCTGCAACGACCGGACGGTGTCCGATATCGTGTCAGGCGCCGATCTCGGCACCTTCGTCGCCGAGGCGTTGGAAGCGCTGCCGGAGGCGAGCCTCATCTATCTCGACTATCGCGCGGTGCTGGCTGCCGATCGTCGCGGCTTCGACCTGATCGCCGCCTTCCACGCGGCCGGCAAGCGCATCGACGCCTATACGCTCGATCTCCACCACCCCGGCGCGGACGACAGTCTCAAGCGGCTCATCGAGCTCAAGGCCGACCAGATCACCACCAACGAGCCCGACGCGGTGGCGCGGCGGGCGGTGGAGCTGGGGGTGGCGGCGCGGGAACCCGCGTCAGGGTGAAAGGGCATTTTGGATCTGACGGTCACCTACATCAGCCGATCACTCTACCTTCCTGAGGTCCTTCGCCTTCGCGAAGGATGACAACGATGGGAGGGTTAGCGCGGCGCTATCCGATTGTATCCAATATATAATTTACCTGTCATCCTTCGCGAAGGCCACTGCTGTCCGGTTTAAATTGCGAGCCCTGGGAGAACCATCTGGCTTGGGTCGATGACAGGCGGTTTTGGCGGTGTTTTGAGGTGGCAAATGGACCTCCTGTGCATGATGTTGACACGGACGAGGCGAGTAAAAGTGAGCAATCTGGAGACTTCGGTCTGGGTTGCCTGAGCCATCCTGATCAGGATGTAGGCGATGAGGGCGACGAAGATCTGGATGCGGATAGCGTTCTCGGAGGTGCCGAGGAAGTGCTTGATCCTGAGGTTCTGCTTGGCCCATTTGAAGAACAGTTCGATCTGCCAGCGCTGCTTGTAGAGGTCGGCGATCTCTTGGGCCGGGGCGTCGAGATCGTTGGTGAGGATGCGCAGGATCTTGCCGGTGGAGATGCGGACGGTGACTTCCCGCACCGGATCGCTCATGGGGTTCTGCCGTGACCAGGCGAGGCGCTCGGGCAGGAAGCCGATGCGATCGGTGAGCACGGAACCGGTCTCAGGCACCGGGTTGACCAGGCTCACCCTAAGCGGGGTGTGAGACTTGAAGCGAGTGACGATGCGGCATCCCTCGGCGTGGAGCCTGGCCCACCAGGCGAAGTCATAATAAGCGAGATCAAAGACATAGGTCATGCCGGGGATTGGCTTGAACGCCTTGGCCGGGGTGACGTCGTGTACCGTCTGGTCGGTCAGCGCGATTTCCATGGGGGCGTCGGCGTTGGGATCGTAGACCAGGTGCATCTTGGCGGCCCATAGGCCCTTGCGTTCGCTGAGCCAGGCCGCGTTGAGCGAGGACAGGCGGATGTGGGTGGCGTCGATGATCCGCACCGCCTCGCTCATCTGTCGGCGCGTCCGCTTGCTGGCCGCCTGCGCCATATGGGCGAACAGGTCGGCAAACAGCTGCCAAGGCCGCCTGGCATTGGCGTCGGACAGTGTCGATCGGGCGGGCAGCTTGGCACCGACATGGTAGAGTCGGCCTTGGTGGCTGCTCATCGCCGCCTCGATCTCGCGCAAGCTCACAGCGCCGGCCAATTGACCGAATAGAAGCGCCAGAAACTGGCTCTTGGACGGCAAACGACGGACGCGGTGGTCGGCTTTGTAGTCTTCCACAAGACGATCGAAGGTCGCCCACGGAATATGGCGCTGAATTTGATGAAAGACGCTATTGTGATGCTGCATGGCGTTGATCCCCTGCTCGTGTCCAGAACGCGGCCAAACGTCTGAAAACAAGTAGAATCAATGTCATGCACCCTGTCCAGACATTTAAACCGGACAGCAGTGGCGAAGGCGAAGGACCTCAGGACGAGATGTTGGTGGGGGATCTATCAAGCGCGCGCAAAAGCTGGCCTCCTGCGGGAGCGAACGAGCTCGGAACGCGATGCGCTTATGGCTGTGAAGTGGTCCGGCTCGCCGCAAGGTCGCGGCGGCCGGTGGTCCGGCGCGCCGCTGACCGAGGGTAGGGCCCGTTACATCTTTTCGAGCGACTGGGCCGTCTTGAGGTGCTGCTCGAGGGTGGGCAACTGCTTGCTGGCGAGCATGGCAACGTCACCCTTGCCGCCGGCCGCCTTTGCCTTGAACTCCTTGATGTCCATCTCATGGTCCTTGACCATGTAGGAGACGAATTCCTTGTCGAAGGCAGCGCCGGAGAGCTTGTCGAGCTTGCGCATTTCCTTGCGCGCCTCGAGCGTCGTCTCGTCGGTGACCTTGACCTTCATCGACGTGGCAACCGTGGCCACCTGGTCCTTGGCCATGGCGTGATCGGTGGCAAGCGTTTTGCCGAAGCCCTTGACGCCGTCGCTCATGCCTTTCTGGGCGGCGAGCTGGCCGAGAGCGACTTCGGAATTGTCGCCCTTGATGGCGTCGCGCAGGAACGACTTGTCGCTCTTGGCGAGAGCCGGGCTGGCGATGATGCAGGCGATGGCGGTGGCGGCAAACATGGTACGGTAGTTCATGAGTCACCTCTTGGGTTGGCAGCCCCCGTGTTCAACCGCGCAAAGGCCATCCAGTTCCGTGAGGTGAGATTTTTCTCCTCAGCAGCTTTGGCGATGGGAGGAAAGGCGAGGCGGCAGATCCCCATGAGCCAGGGCCAGCCTCGCTTGGCATCGGTCAGTGTTCATCGCTCCGTTGCGGTGGCGAAGCCCGACCGGACTCGGCCAAGCCGAAGATCCAAGACCAAAGGATTGAGGCACATCCGCTTTTGTCGGGCGCCAAGAAGGCGACGATCGCGGTGGTCAGATCGGCGGAACAAAAACTCTTTCGGGATATTCCTGTTCCACGAGGTCCAGGAAGGCGCGGACCTTGGCGCCGATCAGGCGGTGGGAGCTTTGCAGGGCCCAGATTTCCACCGGCGGTCCCGCTTGGGTTCCCCAATAGGCGAGCCTTCCTGTCGCGAGATCCTCGTCGACAAGAAGCTTTGGCAACAAGGCGATGCCGGCACCCGCCAGCACGGCATCGCGGACCATCAGCAGAGACGACAGGCGCAGAACTGGTTGCGGTTTTATCAGGATGTCAGCCTCTGCGTCCGCCTTCATCCGCCAGATGACCGCTGGCGCCGTCGCAGCAAGCAGAATGGCCTTCACGGCGATCTCGTTGCCATCCGCCGTGAAGGCGGGGCGTGGCATGCCGGGAGGTGCCACGATCAAGCGTTCGTCGTTGAGGAAATGGCGACCAACCAGGCGTTGGTCCGGCAAAGGGTTGATCCTGATAACGAGGTCGTAGCCATCTTCAATCGGATCGACCAGACGGTCCTCGGCGACGATGGTCAGCTGTACCTCCGGATAGGCCATGGCAAAGCGGGCGCCGAGCCGGCCCAGCGCGACATGGGCGAAGGCAACGGGCGCGCTGACGCGCAGGCTTCCTTTAGGCGTCGATGCGCCCAGTGCCACGGCCTCTCCCGCTTCGGCGATTTCAGATAGCAATCCATTGGTTCGCTCGTGCAGCGCTCGCCCTTCGTCCGTCAGGCGCAAGCTTCGCGATCCGCGATCGATCAGCCTCACCCCAAGACTCTGTTCGAGTTCGGCGACCCGGCGCGACAGCGTCGCCTTGGAGCGACCGGAGGCCCGCTCGGCGCGGCCGAACCCGCCATTGGCAGCGACCAGATTGAAGTCAGACAAGGCCTGCAAATCCATGACTGTTCCGATTTTGTAACGATCTATTCCAATATTGGCATCTATTCGATAAAAGTGAAACGGTTATGGTTGTCCTCAAGGCACACAACACCTTGAGGCGTTTTCGACATGACAACGATCCACCCTCTTGCATCTGAAGATGCGGCGTTTGTTGCTGCCATGCGGCAGGCCACCAGCGCCCACAAGGGCGAGCCGCTTGGTCCAGAGGCGCGACCGATGTTCGACGCCATGATGGCCGCGACACCGACTGCGGCTGGTGTCCGGATCGAGCCGGCGACTGTCGGCGGCGTTGCGGGCTTTTGGCTCCGACCGGACAAGGCGCTGCCGACGGCGCGTCTTCTCCACCTGCACGGCGGTGGCTACAGTCTTGGCTCGGCGCAAGCGGCCATAGGCTTGGCCAGCCAGATCGCCAGCCGCGTCGGCGCCGACACGTTTGTTCCGGACTATCGGCTTGCACCGGAGCATCCCTTCCCCGCGGCGATTGACGACGTCGTGGCTGCCTATCGCGGCCTGGTCGGCGAAGGCGCCGAACGGATCGTGGTGACCGGGGAGTCGGCCGGCGGCGGTCTGGCCTTGTCCCTGCTATCGATCGTCGCGTCCGAGAAAGCGAAGGGAACGCTTCAGCCCTCCGGCGCGGCCGTGATGTCGCCCTGGCTTGACCTCACGCTGACAGGGAGTACCTTCGAGACCCGCGCCGATGCGGACCCGATTTTCACCAAGACCGTATTCCAGGCTTTTGCCGGCGCCTACCTGAACGGTGCCGATGCCGCAGATCCCAAGGCGTCGCCGCTTTTTGGTCCTCTCGAAGGCTTGCCGCCCATCCGCATCGACGTCGGCGACGATGAGATCCTGCTTGATGATGCAATCCGCTACGCGGATCGAGCCCAGGCAGCGGGCACCGAGGTAGCGCTGTCGATCTGGACCGGCATGCCGCATGTCTTCCAGTCCTCGATCGGTCAACTTGTCGCGGCGGAGCAGTCCGTCGACGCCATCGCCGCATTTCTCGCCCAGCACCTGAGATAAGCGCTTTTTCTCCACGCGACACGACAGGAGCCGACCATGAAAATTCTCGTTCTCGGCGCGACAGGTGCCACCGGCCTGCTGATTGTCCGCGATGCCTTGGCGGCGGGACACAGCGTCGTTGCCTTGGTTCGGTCCAAGGAAAAAGCCCTAGCGGTGGGCCTCAGCGGTATCGATCTTGTCGAGGGCGATGCCCGCGATGAAGCGGCGCTGACCCGTGCGATCGCCGGCTCAGATGCCGTCATCAGTTCCCTCGGCACCGCCATGAGCCCCTTTCGCGAAGTGACGCTGCTGTCGACGGCGACGCGGGCGCTGGTCCGCGTGATGGAAGCGCAAAAGGTCCGGCGGCTGGTCTGCATCACCGGGCTCGGCGCTGGCGACAGCCGGGGTCACGGTGGGTTCTTCTTCGACCGGGTGTTCCTGCCCTTGCTGCTCCGCAAGGTCTACGACGACAAGAACCGCCAGGAAGACGCCATCCGGGCCAGCACGCTCGACTGGACGATCGTCCGGCCCACGGTGCTGAACGACAAACCGGCCAACGGTCATGTGCGGGCTCTCACCGATCTCACGACCGTGCACGGCGGCTCGATCGCGCGCGCCGACGTCGCCGAATTCGTCGTCCAGCAACTCACGACCGAGGCCTGGTTGCGCCAGGCGCCACTCATCACCTGGTAAGAGCCTGCCCCGAAACTCTACTGGGGCGGGCATCTAGCTTAGAACGCTGCGCTTCCGGTGCTCACGGACCTTTAAGTCCGCTCCGCTCCGGTTCTCGAACTCATCGCCAGCTGCCGCGCCCCAGCGAACTTCGAGGCAGGCTCTAAGAACGGCCGACCAAACAGGGCCGCAAGGCCCCTGCAAAAGGAGACCATCCCATGACCCGTGTCTTATTTATCGGACAGACCCCGGAGACCGTGGATTTTTCCGACCCTGCGCTGCCGCCGGGCTTCGACGCGGAGAAGATCCGCGCCGGCATCGCCATCGGCATGAGCAAATTGAGAGAGCGTGGATGGCAGGCGGATGAATGCATGATCTCGCCAGACGACGCGGGCCGCGCCACGCTCGAGAAACAGCTGGCATCGACCAACTACGATTGCGTGGTGATCGGCGGCGGAATGCGTCTGCCCCCGAAGGGGCTCGTGATGTTTGAAATCGTCGTGAACCTTGTGCACAAGGCCGCCCCCGGAGCGGCGATTGCGTTCAACACGCGACCGGAAGACACCGCCGAGGCCGCGGCACGATGGGTGCGCGGGTAGGCCTTGGCCTAGTGCCGCAGGCCATAGAGCTGGGTGGCGCAAACCGTGAGGCCGGCTTCTTCCCGCATTTCGGCCACGACATTCTCCGAGGCCGAATGCCCGACGTCGGCAAAGCCGCCCGGCAAGGTCCAACGGCCGTCGCTTTTCTCGCGAACCAGAAGGATCGTATCACGCCTTTCCATTCGCCTCGATGGCACCGACCAGATAGAGCGAGCCGGTGACCAGTACCCAGGCGCCGGATGTCGCGGCTCGCCCAAGCGCCTTGTGGTAGGCCCGTCGCGGATCGGGTTCGATTTCGCTGCTCAAGCCAAGCTGTCTGGCCATGGCGCTCAGTTCGCTCGGCGAGCGCGACCGGCCGCTGGCCACGGTGAAGATGATCGACACCTGATGGTGCGCCAGCACCGAGAGGAGGCCGAGCGCGTCCTTGTCCTCGGCAAAGGAGACGACGGCGATGCAAGGACCGGCGAAGGCAGCCTGCTTGCCGAGGTCGGTCATGACGGCCGCGAGGTTGAACGGAACATGGGCGCCGTCGAGGGCGACATGGACGGTGGCCAGCCCCGCTTCACGCCTCACCTTCGTCATGAAGGTCTCGAGGCGGCCGGGCAGCCGCGCGGCCTCCCGAGTGGCCGGATCGAGTAGGGCGGCGCCGAACGCCAGCTTGCCGTCGCCGATGCCGAGGGCATCGAGGACCGCGCCGGCCAGCGCCGCGTTGCGCTCCTCGATGCCGGCGTCATCCGGAATGGCCGGACGGATGAGCGTGGCACCGAGCTGCTGGGCGCGCGAAGCGATGACGGCGCCGGCCTCGTCGGCCTCGGCCAGCGGCGTTATGGCGAGGGAGCCCGGCTTGATGATGCCGGCCTTTTCCGAGGCGATGGCGGCGCGCGTCTTGCCCAGCACCTCGGTGTGTTCCAGCTCGATGTTGGTGATGATCGCCGCCTCGCTCTCGACGATGTTGGTCGAATCGAGCCGACCGCCGAGGCCGGTTTCGATGACCGTCCATTGCACGCCGGCGCGCATAAAGATCAGGAAGGCGGTGGCGGTCAGCACGTCGAACCAGGTAGCGTCGCGCCCGGCGCTGCCCTCGGCGCGCGCCGCCCGCAAGGCATCGAGCGTCTGGCCGAGCGCGGCGGCAAGGTCCGCCTCGCTGACCGGTTGGCCGTTCAGGGTGATGCGTTCGCCGATATGGACGACATGCGGCGAGCTATAGCGGCCGACCTTGTAGCCGGCGCGGATCAGCCCCGCCGCCAGAAGCGCGCAGGTGGAGCTTTTGCCCTTGGTGCCGGCCACATGGATGATGCGATAGGCGCGCTCCGGGTTGCCGAGGCGGCCGGCAAGGTCGAGCATCGGCTCAAGCCCGACCCGCATGCCGCCGCGCGGCCGCTGCTCCCAGTTGGTCAACTGGTCGAGCGCGGCAAGCTGGGCGGCAAGCTCTGGGTTGGAAATCGTGTTGGCCATACGGCGCGTCCTCGTGGTTGGCCTACTCATGTAGCCACAGTTGTCGGCGCCGAACACCCGGCGCTGATAAAATGTGCCACAGGCCGTCGATCATCCTGAGGCCGCCATCAGGCAGGGTGCCCGAGACGAAGGCTGCCATCAAGGCTGGAGCGCTATATCAGCCGGGTGCTCCATCCTGACCGAGGTACACCTTGAATTTACACGTGAACTCAAGGTGTACCTCAGGACGAGGAAGGCGAGGGGGAACTAAAGGGTGCCTCACCCTTCCCCCATCAGCTCCCGCCGCGCCTTGTCGAGCTCCTCGGCATATCGCCGCATCAGATACTGCTCGGTCAGCAGCCCGATGACGCGGCGGGATTGGCGGCTGTCGACGACGGCGAGTTCTTCGGCTTTGGCGGCGTCGAACAGTTCGGCGGCTTCCGAGACGTTCATCGACGGCTGGAGCATGGCGTCGCGGTGTCGCAGCAGCGGGGCGATTTCGCCTCGGCCTTCGCTGGTGCCGGCGGCGTAGGCGTCGGCCACCACCATGATGCCGGCATAGCCGCCATTGCCATCCACGGCGATGGCGCGCTGGGTGGAGCCGAGCGGGAAGATGGAGCGGAAGGCATCGAGCGTCAGCGTGGCCGAGACCGTACGGACGTCGGAGCGCATCATTCTGGAGACGGTGAGCGAGCGCATGCGGCCGATGTCGTGGGCGCTGCGGATGGTCTCGCCGCGCAGGTGCAGGCGCCAGGTGGAGAAGGAGTAGCCGAAGGTTTCGCGCACCACCACGGCCGAGACGATGGACGCGGCGAGCACGGCGCCGGTGATACTGAGGTCGCTGGTGGTCTCGAGCGCCAGGAAGGCCATGGTCATCGGGCCGCCGACCACGCCCACCGCCATGGCCGCCATGCCGACCACCGAGGCGAGCAGCGGGGAGAGATGTGGCAGGATGCCGGCGTCGACCAAGAGCAGCGCATAGGCCTTGCCGAACAGCGCGCCGAGGTAGAGCGAAGCGAAGAACAGGCCGCCACGAAAGCCCGAGCCGAGCGACACCGCCGAGGCCAGCACCTTCAGCACGAACAGCACCATCAGCATCTGCCAGCCGGCGTCGGAGGCAAGGTCGACATGCAGCGCGCCGTGGCCGGAGGAGAGCACGTGCGGCGTCATCAGCGCCAGCGCACCGACCAGCGCGCCACCGATGGCCGGGCGCGCCCAGGCGGGGATCTTCGCCCAGCGGAAGGCGCGCTCGACACCGGTGACCAGCTGCATGACGGCGACGGCGAGCAGGCCGCCGATCAGGCCGAGCAGGATGAAGGGCGTGAGGTCGGCGGCGGTCAGCACCGGCACCGGGCCGACCTCGATGGTGGTCTGCACGGCGCCGAGCCAGCCGGCGGTGAGGCTGGCGGCCAGCGAGGCGGCCAGCACGGGGGCGACGAGGGCCACCGAATAGGTGCCGATGATCAGCTCGAAGCCGTAGAAGGCGCCGGTGATCGGCGCGTCGAAGGCGGCGGAAATGGCGCCGGCGGCGGCGCAGCCGACCAGCGTGCGGATGTCGCGACGCCTGAGGCGCATGGCCTCGGCAAGGCGCGAGGCGAAGGCGGAACTCGCCTGGGTGTAGCCGGCTTCCAGCCCTACCGAGGCGCCGAAGCCGGAGGAGACCATGGTCTGCACCGCGAGCAGCAGGCTCTCGGGCACCGACATGCGGCCGCCGTGCAGGGCGTTGGCCTCGATGGGGTCGACCGGCGGGCGGGTGAAGCGGCGGCGCGTCAGATAGGTGATGAGGGCAAGGGCGATGCCGCCGGCGATGGGCACCAGCGCCAGGGCCGGATGCGACAGGCTGTCCTGCTGGCTCAATCGCTCGCCGGACGGCAGGCCGTAGAGCAGGTGATGGGCGACGTTGGTGATCCAGCTCATCGTGGTGACGACGACGCCGGCCAGGCAGCCGACCAGCGTGGCGATGACGAGAAGGCCCAGTTCGCGATAGCGGCGCAGCCGGATGAGGGCGCGGAAGCCGGCGAGGGTGAGGGCGGAGACGGTATTGCTCAAGGTATTGCCCACGCTGGGAGAAAAGCGATCGTCGCCGGGTTTAGCCTGCTTTCGTGTCGGATTGAAAGCGGAGGGGTGGTTTTATTGGAACCGTTTTCACCATGCGCGGGGGGTGCCTAGTGGTTGGTCCGGATGGATGGTGATTGTCGACGCTGTCAGACACCATGCGGCTGAACGGTTTCCGGCGTTGGCGCGTTTGTCTTTCCCGTAGCCGGGATCGACGCGTCATACCCGTTCCGCTTGATCTGGACTCATCGGCTCAAACGGATTTCGGCCTGATCGGCCGGCGCCTGGTCGGGCACTTCCGCTTCCGTCAGGTTCCGCCCGGAAGGTCGAACCCAGACGGAAGCGGTATCATTCGTCGTAAGTCAGGGCGTAGCCCGCGCCGGTCCGTTCGATCCGCGCGAAACCGAGCTCTCCGATATGCATGCCGGCGATCGGCAGGCGTTCGGTGACGACGCTGTCGAGAAGCTTCGATCGTGTGGTGGCTGCCAGCTCCGCATCCAGATCGAAGGCGATGGAAACATCCGGGCGAGCAATCTGGATCGCCGGGAAGTGCACGATGTCGCCCCAGATCAACAGGCTGTTGCCGCCGGCATCGAGGCGATAGCCGGTGTGCCCGGCCGTGTGCCCCGGCAGGGGCAGGGCGGTGATGCCGGGAAGCACTTCGCCACTCTTGAAGGTGCGGAGCCTGTCGCGGTTCTCGTCGAAGGCTTGGCGGGCGATCAGAAAGGCGCCGCGAGCCCGCTCGCTGGCGCGGGCGAGATGGCCGTCGTCCTGCCAGAAGGCAAGCTCGCTCTCATGCAGGACGAGTTCGGCATTGGAGAAGCCCACGTCGTCCAGCGGTTTCAGCAGTCCGCCGATGTGATCGGGGTGGGCGTGGGTCAACAGGATGGCGTCGATCTCGGCGGGGGCGACGCCTGCGAGACGCAGATTGTCCTTCAGCTTGCCACCCGATTGCCGGAGCCCGCCGGTTCCCGTGTCGATCAGGACGGTGTGCCCTCTCATGCGCAGCAGGTAGCCGTTGACGTGGAGGGCGGTCGGGTCCGGCGCGCCGGCGTTGTGTTGCAGTCGAAGCGCGTCGGCTGGATCGATGTTGGTGAGGAAGCCGAGGCTGTCCGGCATGTAGCCATCGCTGATAGCGGTCACTGTGACGTCGCCGACCCGTCGGGTGGAGAATAGGGAAGCAGACATGCCTGTTTCCAAGCGGCGCATCAATTGCGGGCATAAAGCTGGGACGCCGCGTAGCCGAAGCAGCGGATGCGCGCGGTGAAGCCGGAGGCCTTGCGGATGGCCTCGTCGAGCCCAACCATGAAATGGTCCATCACCTCCGGCGTGCGCGACCCCGTCAGTCGATAGCTGATGGAGGCGAACACAGGATGGCCGCGCCCATGGCGGACGGGAACGGTGATGACGTGCACATTTTCCGGCGTTGCCTGGAGAACGCCGATGCACAGGTCGGCGCATCGGTCGGTCAGCTCAGAAAGGCGCGCATCGGGTGGCATCTCTTCCGCCGCAATGAAGATCGTGACGTTGGGCATGGCGATCCTATCGAGCCGGTCGCGCGGCGGCGCGGTTCAGTTGCGCCGTCATCGCTTCATAGACATCAATGCCGCGCGGCAGGCGTTTAGCGGGCGGCAACTGGGTACGGGCCACCTTGGCGAGCCAGCGCTGGGCGGGAGATTTCTCCAGCGCGGTCGCCAGCAGATGGGATGGGGCGAGGCCCAGCTCGGCCAGCGCCTGGGCTCCGACAGAGCTGATCAGCAGAAGCTCGTCGGGGCCCACGTCCGGCGCCCGGTCGAGACCGTCATAGAGGTTGCGGTGCCAGTCGGTGATGTGCTGCTGCCAGCGGGCAAAGTTGCCGCCGCCCTTCTGGCGGTACTCCTCGCCGGTCAGCACGTCGAGACCGTCGATCGAGTGCAGGGCGAGATAGACCGGGCAACCGGAGCTCAGCGCCTTGAAGCGTTGCGAGGTGTGAAAGCCGCCGACCGAGATCAGCGCCGGCAGCTTTCCCTGGCTGTAGAAGTCGTTCCACTCCGCTTCGCTGCCGGGATCGGCGAAGCTGCATTCCACCGTGTAAATCACTTGATCCTCCTCCGGCCGGGGCATGCTGCCGTCCTGCCTGTGTTGATCTTTGATCAAGCTAGTCGCGCTCTGCTGGCCAGAACATCGATATTGCCTCATGCTTCAGTGACTGAATGTCATTGATCGAGGAGAGGCCGATGCGCCGCAGGATCCCGAGCCATTCCGCGCTGATGGCGTTCGAAGCGGCAGCCCGCCATGGCAGCTTCACCCATGCGGCGGACGAACTGGCGCTGACCGAGGGGGCGATCAGCCGCCAGATCGGCCGTCTCGAAGCCTTCCTCGGCGTCACGCTTTTCGAACGGGTGGGCAATCGCGTGCGGCTGCTGCCAAATGGCGAGCGATACGCGGTGCAGGTTCGCGAGACGCTCGACCGGCTGGAGCGCGACAGCAACTACCTGATGGGCCAGCCGGCGGACGGCGCGAGCCTCGATATCGCCATCCTGCCGACCTTCGCCACGCGCTGGCTGATCCCTCGTCTGGGCCGGTTCAGGGAGCGGCATCCGAACGTCACCGTGCATCTTGCCGAGCAGATGGAGCCTTTCGTTCTCGCCGGCAGCGGTTTCGATGCGGCCATCCACTTCGAGCATCCGGCCTGGGCGGGCATGCGCACCTACCGCCTGCTGCACGAAGTGCTGGTGCCGGTCTGTCATCCGTCGCTGATGGAGGGACGGGACGCGGCGACGGCGCTCGATGCGCTGCCGCGTCTCCATCGCCGCCAGAACCCGGAGGCCTGGCGGCTCTATGCCGAGGAGAGCGGCGTCACGCTGAGCAACCCGGCGATCGGCCCGCGCTACGATCTCCACGCCATGCTGATCGAGGCGGCGCTGGCCGGCCTCGGCGTCGCGCTGGTGCCGCGCCTTTATGTCGAGGCAGAGCTGGCCAGCGGCCGGCTGGTCGCGCCATGGCCGGAGGGAAGGTCGGTTTCCAAGACGTTCTGCCTCGTTCTTCCGGAGCCGGTACGACTGAGCGACGGGCCGCTGCGGGCTTTCGCCGACTGGTTACTGGAGGAGGCAAGGCCGGCCTTGTGACGTGTCGTCATTGATGAAGACTACGGTGTGAAGCTTGCTGGTCGCCGCGCCCACCGACGCGGCTGCTGGAGCTGATCGACATGGGGCTGTCGAAGTGAAGGGACGGCGTTAGCGGTATCGATGCCGTCTCGCTCCATCGCTACTTTCGTATGAGTTAAGGCGATGATGGCAGGGGAGGGCTGCGCACCCGGGCCGCTCACCGTTCACCGGCGGCCGCAGTGGATTGCGCGTAACCGAGGTTCACTAGTTAAATTTATCGATAATGTTTCCCAGAAAAATTTTCAATATCGGACCATTCCAGCGGCGGTGGCTGATGGCATCGATTGGATTTCGTGACGAGATTGGCGGGTTATGGCGATCATCAACACTCGCAACGATGCCAATTGAGTTGTTCGTCTGATTGAACAATGGCCGGCATTACCGTCGAGAGGATCGATGTTGCTGGATCATGGACCGTTCTACATCAAGAAGAACTAATCGGTCCGATAGTGTAATCTGCGCCGCTTCCGGTTGCCGGGCTGGTATTTGCTATACCATGAAGGGTTGTTTCTGCGGTTCGCCAAAAAATTGTGTGCGATCATTCATGCGTGAGCTTGAATAGATCGCCTACCGGCTCCGGTTTTTATTTAAGAAACTATTCAATTTTGAATCCTAACCATAGTTCACATTAATAAAAGGGGCTTGAAAATGGGCAGGATTTTGAGCCGGTTCTCGCTGGGGACTGTGCTGGGCTTTTTCACCGTTCTGATCTGCGTGGCGGTGATTGGCGTCACGGCCAAGCTGATGCTCGGCAGCTATTCATCATTGCAGACCGCGAAGTCCGTCACCGCGCTGACCAAGATGGACGAGTATGTGTTCAACGTGCTGCAGTCGCTGCGCTATGAGCGCGGCGATACCGACACCAGCATGCACATCGACCCCGACAAGGCCGCCACGCTGATGAAGGGCGTTGCCGGCTATCGCGACATCGTCGATACCAACATGGCGAAGATCTCGGCCGAAAGCCTCGACGATTTCGCGGCCTGGAAGCCGACGGCCGGTGCCATCGCCTCGAGCTACGACCTGCTGAAATCTCTGCGCGCCACGGCGGACGCCAACCTCGCCAAGGCGCCGGCGGAGCGGGACGCCGACTTCCTCAAGAACTATCTCAAGACGTCGGCCGGCATTTTGACGGTCTTTGAAAGCGCTTCCAAACAGCTCGACGCCGAGATCCGCCGGCTCGATGCCGAGAGCGGCGAGCTGCTGCTCACCAAGCAGATGGCCTGGACGGCCCGCTCGGTGTCCGGCACGCCGGCCATTCTGACGCAGGGCGCGCTGTCGGCCGGCAAGCAGCTGACGACGGACAGCGTGCGCGCCATCATCGCCGGGCGGGCGCAGGCCGAGATCAACTGGGCCACCATGAAGGAGCTGGCCAAAACGCAGAACCTCGGGCCGGCCTTCGACAGCGCCGTGAGCGCGGCCGACGACGCCTATTTCGCCGGATCGTTCAACGACGCCTATCTCAAGACGATCGACGAGCTGTCGGCCGGCGACAAGAGCGCGATGACCTTCGACACCTTCAAGGGCCAGGTGACCGGCGCGCTCAGCAAGGTGGCCAATGTCGCCAGCGCGGTGATTGCCGTGGCGCTCGATCGGGCCGAAGCGGTGGCGAGCCGTGAGAACGAACTGTTCCTCGGTTACGCGGCGCTGATGGTGCTGGCGATCGCCCTGTCGGTGCTGAGCCTGCTGGTCGTCCGCAGGCATGTGGTGCGGCCGCTCAACGCCATGACGCAGGCGATGGCGAGCCTTGCCGACAACGACCTCACGGTGGAGATTCCCGGCGCCGGGCGCGGCGACGAGATCGGCGCCATGTCCGAGGCGGTGAGCTTCTTCAAGGACAAGCTCATCCACAATCGCCAGCTCGAACAGGATGTGGCGGCGCAGAAGGCGATCGCCGAGACCGAGCGGCGGGCCGTCATGGCCAAGATGGCCGACGATTTCGAGGCGGCGGTCGGCGGCGTGGTGGGCGCGGTGTCCAGCGCCTCGCATCAGCTGCAGGGCGCGGCCGAGACCATGTCGGCGACGGCGGAGGAAACGACGCACCAGTCGACGGCGGTGGCGGCGGCGGCCGAGCAGGCCTCCTCCAACGTGCAGACGGTCGCCTCGGCCGCCGAGGAGCTGGCGGCGTCGGTGGGCGAGATCAGCCAGCGCGTGCAGCATTCGGCGCGCATTTCCAGCGAGGCGGCCCATGAAGCCGATGCCGTGGCCAACAAGATGGGCCGTCTGTCGGAAGCGGCGCAGAAGATCGGCGACATCATCGGCCTGATCACCAACATCGCCGGCCAGACCAACCTTCTGGCGCTCAATGCCACCATCGAAGCGGCGCGGGCGGGCGATGCCGGCAAGGGCTTCGCCGTGGTGGCCGCCGAGGTGAAGAACCTCGCCGATCAGACCGCCAAGGCGACGAGCGAAATCGCCCGGCAGATCGAGGACATCCAGAGCTCGACCCAGGAATCGGCGGCGGCCATCGGCACCGTCACCGGCACCATCCGCCAGATGAACGACATCGCCATGGCCATCGCCTCGGCGGTGGAAGAGCAGGGCGTTTCGACCAACGAGATCGCCCGCAACGTCCAGCAGGCCTCGGCCGGCACCAGCGAAGTGTCGTCGAACATCGTCGGCGTCACCAAGGCGGCGTCCGAGAGTTCGGCCGCCTCGACCCAGGTGCTAGCCTCGGCCTCCGAGCTCAACCAGCAATCGTCGCGGCTCAGGCAGGAGGTGGGCCGGTTCCTGGCAACTGTGCGGGCGGCCTAAACGGAAACTCTACTGGGGCGGCGGAGAGCAGCGCTCGTTTTCACGAACGCTGCTCTCCTCTTTCCTGGTGCATCGTTTTCTCGGAAAACCGGTTCCCACTTTTCCGAACGATGCTTTGGCCTAGTTTTCTGCGCTTCCGGTGCTCACGGGTGGTTTCCTAGGGCGCAACGCCGGACGCAAAACCGCTGGGCACTTTTGCTGGCGTTGCTTGAAGCCCGCTCCGCTCCGGTTCTCGAAGCCGTCGCCATCTGCCTCGCCCCAGCGAATTTCCGTTCAGGCCTAGGAGCCCTACGTCTTCGGAATGCTATATCAGCGGCTCGCCCCACCTTCCTGAGGTCCCCGCCTGCGCGGGGAAGACAGCTTGATAGAGGCGCCGCCGATCATCTATGTCTTTGTTATATATAATTTCCTGTCTTCCCCGCGCAGGCGGGGACCTCGGGCAGGATAAAGCGCGAGGCTGCTATGGGGCACCCATGGAAGCCGGATGCAACGAGGGAGATGGGACGCGCCTTGGGTGGTTCCTCGAAATGGGGCGGGTGGCGTGACAGGCATTTGATCGGGGCGGCGAAGGGCTCTATCTCCTTGTTTCACCGCAATTTCGGACGCAAAACCGGTTCCCACTTTTGCTGAAATTGCTCTAGCGAGCACCGCTTTTTCACTTGCCGCTCATCGCCTCTTCGGCGGCCTTGAAGCCGTTGAGGGAGATCGGCAGCGTCACGGGCCGTCGTTGCGCGTCGACGACGGAGAGCGTCGCCGGCTTGTCGGCGGCTTTCATGGCGGCGATGGTGGCGTCGTCGATGTCAGCCTGGGCGAAGCAGACCTGAAGGCACTGCTTGAATTCGGCCCTGACAGGCGCCTTGCCGCCGGGAACGGTGAGACTGGCGCCATCCGGCAGCCAGACGCCGGGCGGCAGCTGGATGACGATCTGGGCCGGCTTGTCCGGATCGGGGCGGCCGACGACCACCCGTGCGGCGACGTTCTTGCCATCGGGCGTGGGGGCCACGCCGGCGACCTCGCAGGTCTTGCTGTCGTCCTTGACGGCGACGCAGTGGAGCTGCCAGTCGCGGTATTGCGCGGTGGTCGACTGCGGGGCGTCGGTGCTGGCCGCATGAACCGGAGCGATGCCCGCAAGGCTCGCCGAGGCAAGAAGGACGGCGGGAAGGCGGCGGAACATTCGACCTTGCATGGACGTCATCCTTGGCATGGTGTGCGGGTGGCCGGAAGGGATCAGAACCTGACGTTGACGGTGCCGAGCACCGTCCAGTCGCCGGCCTCGACGCTGCCGGCATCGGTCATCGCCCGGCCGGCGGTGACGCTGGCGGTGAGGTGGTCGCCGACCGCCGCGTCGAGCCCGACACCGAGCGAGACCAGCTTGTTCGATGCCTTGGTCGACAGGTTTTCGCCCCAGGCGGCATCGGCGAACAGATAGGGCGACAGGCCGAGGGCGAGCCCCGGGAGCGGCGGGTTCTGGGTTGGCAGTCGCAGCTCGTTGCGGAAGATCAGGCCACGGTCGACGGCGACATTGGAAAAGCCGTAGCCTCGCGAGCCCGCCGAGCCGCCGAGCGCCAGCTGCTCGGTATCGGGCAGCGGCGTATCGGCGATCAGCCCGGTGATGCCGCCGATCCAGGCAAAGCCCTTGGGCAGGTCGGTGCGCCGCGTCAGGTTGACGACGCCGTAGACATAGGAGGTGTCGGTGACGCGGCCGTTGGAATAGCTCGACCATGCCGCGTTATCGGAGTCGGAGACGGTCGATCCGGGGTTGAGTTCCAGCCTGAGATCGAGCGCGGTCTGGCCGAGGGGATCGGCGATGGTGTTGGACCAGCCGATGGCGAACTGCATCAGCCCGGCGGTGCCGGCGGCGGCCTTGACGCCGTCGTAATAGACATCGCGCTGCAGGCCTTTCAGCTCGACGCCGCCGTAGATGTCGCCCCAGTAGTGGCCGGGCAGGATGTTGGAGACAGCCGAGCGGTAGTAGACCGGCACCTCCCAGGTGAGGTTCTCCACCGAGAGGTTGGCGTCGAGGCTCTGGCGGGTGGCCACCACGTCCGGGGTGATTTCGATCTGCTGCCGGGCGAAGGTCGGGATGACGATGCGCGCCGCCTCGCTGAGATAGTCGGGATAGTCGCCGCCATCGAGCACGATACGGCTGGGATCGGACCAGAAGTTGGTGCCGCCGGTGACCAGCACCGACAGGGTGGTGCCGTTCAGCGATGGCAGGAACAGGCCGGCGCCGAGCGAATAGCGTTGCAGTCCCGTTGCCGACGAGCCGCTGTTCGACCAGCCGGCGGTGAGCGACCATGGCTTCTGTTCGGTGACGCCGAGGGAGAGGTTGGTGAGCGCGGTGGCCTCGCCGGGGGAGAACACGGCGCCGACGTGGCGGTAGGGCGTGCGGTTCAGCCAGTCGAGGTCCTCGCTGAGCTCTCGCGCATCGATCGTTTCGTTGGGTTTCGCCCGGACGCCGGCCATGATGGCGGCCTCGTCGGCGCCGGCACCCGAGACGGTGGAGCGACCGAGCTGGAAGGCGACGACCCTGAGCTGCACCACGCCGGAGGTGATCTCCTGCGGCGGCGCGGTGACCGACACGAAAGGCAGGCCGAAGGACCGGTAGACGCCGGCCACCGCCGCCTGCAGTGCGGCGATCGCATGGGCCGAAAGCGGCTTGCCGAGGAAGGGCCTCAACGCCTGCTCCAGCGCCGGCCGGAGGGCGTCCTTGCCCGCCGTCACCGGCGCCAGGGACACCGAGATGCCGTTCGCCGGCCGCGTTGCCACCGCGTCATGCTCGCCGATCAGCGAGACGCCGGCGAGGTTGACGCCGTAGGGCGTCGTGTCGTTGGAGCCGTAGGTCGAGGCGTCGATGGTGATCGGCGCGGCGTTCGTTGGCGGTGCCGCCACAGGATGGCGCTCCAGCACGCTCTGCGCCTCAGCGCTGGCCGCCATGAGCGCCAACACCCCGAAGCCGCAAGCGACCGACCATCCCCGCCCTGTCCTACGCCCCATCTTCAGAATCCCTGACTGTCCATTGTCCGCCGGTCAATTGCATGGGTAGGGCACGTTGCCGAGCCCGCCGCCGGCCACGCCGACCACGCACGAAGGACTGGTCGTCTGGTCCTCGGAGCTGCCGGATGAATTGGAGGCCATCGAGAAGCTGGTCACCTCGAAGGTGCCGGGGGCGAAGGTCAGCGCGAAGCCCTCGGGCGTGCCCGAGGACGCGCCGCTGTCGCCGTCGGGCGTCACCGATCCCGTCGGCCGGTTGACGAGCGTCTGCCAGGAAAAGCCATCTGCCGGAGTGCCAGAGACGAAGCTCAGCGGCGGTCCGAGAGCCGGCGTGGCACGGCCCTGGGCGGCGGCATAGGAGTTGGGCTGACGAGGCGCATCGGTGAAGAACGAGCCTTCGACCGTCAGCGTACCGGGCAGGAAGCTCAGGGCGTAATTGGCGGACGCGGCCAGCGTTCCCTCGGTGATGGCGTATTGGCCGGGCGACGAGGACGGCAGCGCCGCGGTGATGAGGCCGCCGGTCAGGGTGTCGCCGTTGATGAGGCCGCTCGCCGTGTAGGTCAGCGCCGGATTGGGCTGGCCGACGGCGCGCGTCAGGTTGTCGGCGGTGACGGTGACGCTGCGCGCGGCGATGCTTTCCGTGCCGCCCGCCAGCATGACGGCATAGGACCCCGTCGGCGTTGCCGAGATGTCGATGGCGTTCGTCGTGCCGGCGTTGACGTTGCCGCCGGATATGGTGAGCGTCACATTCGTGAGCAGATTGTCGGCGCTGGAATAGCCGTTGGCATAGGCCACGCTGTAGCCGGTTTGAGAGAAGCCGTCGCCGGTCGCCGTGCCGTTGTAGATGGTCGTCTGGTCGTTGGCGGTGATCGACGCAACGATCGGATGCTCCCACTGGAAGAAGGGCAATCCGCCGTTGACGAGCCCCGAGGAGGTGTAGGCATTGACGCCCCAGACGCCGCCGAGCGAGAAGTCCCAGCTCGGAGCATAGGTCGAGGCATCCTTCAGCGCCGAGATGGTTTCACCTGTCACGCCGATGTCGGAGGGGGCATACGTCGACTGGAGCCGGCCAATGCCGTGAAGTCCCGCGTTGAGGCCGGATTCCTGGGCGAAATAGCTGTCGGTGATGCCGCCGGCATAGAGCAGGCCGACAAGACCCCCGTAGGCCTGGCTGCCGGAGCCGACCGTCACCGCGCCGACGCTGTAGGTGTCGGTGATCGAACCGTCCAGATAGCCGAGGAGGCCGCCGATCCCGGACGAGCCGCTGCCGCCAGTGACCGCGCCGCTGGCATAGGATTGGGCAACACTGCCGCCGTTGAAGACCGATCCGACGAGGCCGCCCAGCGAGCTCACGCCGTTGCCGCCGGAGACGGCGCCGGTGGCATAGGACTGGGTGATCGTCCCAGTGGATACGCCCGCCAATCCGCCGCCAGCCGAAGAGCGGACGTGAACATCGCCCGTCGCATAGGATTGCTCGATGGCCCCACCGTTATCTCCGACCAGTCCGCCGACTTCCGCGCCGCCGTCGACGCTTGTCGACGCGTGACTGTTGCGGATCGTGCCGGCGTTGCCGCCGACGAGAGCGCCGACAGGGCCCCCTCGAGAATAGACCGAGCCGCCTTGGAGACCGAGGTTTTCGACGAGGCCGCCGCTGCCGACCACCGAGAAAAGGCCAACATATCCCGCGTATATACTGGGATCGTTATTGTAGATGGAGAGATTGGAGATCGTATGTCCGGCGCCGTCGAGCGTGCCGGTCAAGGTCTGCCAATAGATATCGCCGATCGACACGAAGCCGTAGCCCTGCGCGGTGGCATTGCTGGCGACGCGCCACATGCCCGAGGGGCCGGACGAAAGCTCGCTAGCTGCGTCGATGTCGCTCGCCAGGGTGTAGTGGGCCGAAAGGTCGAGCGCCATCAGCTCCAGCTGATGCATGTTGGTGATGGTGCTGGACCATTCCGACAGCAGGAAAGGCCGGGTGAGGCCGTTGCCGCCTTCGGGATAGACGCTGCTGTAGGCCAGGGCCGCCGCATTGTTCAGCGTTCCCTCGGCATCGACGATCACCCAGCCGCTGCCGCCCGGCGTGGTGCCGAAGGTCCAGCCGGAGAAGTTGGAGGCGGTGTTGAACTGATCGGTGGTCAGGCCCGTTGCCGAGCAGCTGCTCGTCGCGCCAACCAGGCCGCAGCCGACGCTTTGGCCGGTGGTGATCGTGTCCCAATAGGAGTTGGAGACGCTGACCTGATAATCGTCGTTGCCGACCAGGCCGCCGACGTTGGTCGTGCCGATGACTCGGCCGGTGGCGTAGCTGTTGGTGATGTTGCCGCCCGAGAGGGTGTTTCGCCCGACCAGGCCGCCGACATCGCCCGAGCCCGTGACGGAGCCCAGCGCATAGGCATAGCTGACGCTGGCGCCCGCATTGGTGCCGATCAGACCGCCGACCTCGGTGTCGCCCGATACCGCGCCGGTGGCGTAGACATCGTGCAGATTGTTGTAGGCATTGGAGCCGATCAGCCCGCCGACATCACTGCTGCCGCTGACATTTCCAGTGGCGTAGACGTTGTAGACATTGTCCTGATAGGTCGTTCCGATGAGGCCGCCGGCCCGGACGTCGCCGCTGACATTGCCCGTCGCATGCGAGGCGGTGATGGTGTTGATATATCCCTCGCCGAGTAGGCCGCCGGTATTGTTGGTGCCGTGGACGGTGACGTCGGCGGATGCGTTGGTGACGGGCGTGGCTTCCAGATAGCCGAACAGGCCGCCGACATCGCTACCGCCCTCGACGGTCCCCGTCGCGCGAACGTTGGTGATCACCCCGGCCCCATGGCCCACCAGTGCGCCGACCTCGTTGTTTCCCTTGATCGAGGCATTGAGAAGGGACAGGTTCTCGATGGTGACGGTCGGGCTGGCGCTGAGCGGGTAGGCATAGCCGAACAGGCCGACGCTGCTCATTCCCGGCCTGTTGATGGTGAGGGCGGTGATGCTGTGGCCTCGTCCGTCCAGCGATCCGTTGAACTTGAAAATGCCGTTGCTGCTGCCGATCGGCAGGAAGCCCGCGCCGTTGTTCCAACCGGCGGTGCCCGAGGCATCGATGTCGTTGCCCAGCGCATAGGCATAGGGGCGCAGACTGTTGAGGCCCTGAAGCCCGTAGATGTCGGTGATGACGTAGGGGGTGGAGGTCGATCCATCGCCACCGGCGGCGCGCAGGAACGATCCGCCGTAGACGGTCAAGACGCCGCCGGACAGCGTACCGGTCTGGCCCGGCAGGACGAAATTGCTCGCGTGGAAGGCGGGCAGGCTGGCGCCGTTCTGCACCCAGTTGCCGACGTTGAGCGTGAAGGTGCCGACATCGAGCGCGGCGCTGTCGGTGATCGTGCCGCCCGAGAATAGCGTGATCTTGCCATCGGCCGGAATCGTGCTGGCGGGTATGGCCGTCTCGGTGCCGGCGTTGAGCGTCAGGCCGCCCAATGGCGCGGTGATGGCGGCGTTGATGGCAATGTCGCCGGCCGCGGTGAGCGTCAGCGTGGTGGCCGCGCCCCAGCTGAGGGCGGCGGCGACGGTGATGTTGCCGGCCTGACCGCCGCCGGCGCCGGTCGATATGGTGACGCCGGTCGAGGCGAGGGCGTTGGCCAGCGTGGCGGCGTTGATCACCGTGTCGTCGGTGGTGGCGGTATAGCCGGAGCCGCTGGCGGCGCCGTTGGATATCGTCACGTTGTAGGGGTCGATCAGCCAGTTGCCGGCAATGCCGCCGCTGGCGAGTGTGTCGACGTGGATGCCGTCGGCAATGGAGACCGTCGCGCCGGAGGTCTCGATGTCGCCGCCGATGCCGCCGGTGGCCAGAAGATCGCCGGCATAGCTGCCGTGGCCGGTGGCAATGGCCGAGAGGATGCCGCCCTTGGTGCCCTGGCCTTCCGCCGAGGCGTCCACGGTGCCGGCGAGATCCACGGTGCCGCCGGTGACGGTGATGGCGCCGCCGTCGAGGTCGGCCGGGCGCGCGGCGGGCTTTGCCGAGTGCTTGCGGGCGACGAGGTGGGCGGTGCTCTTCACCGTGCCACCGCTGCCGGCGGTGAGGAAGATGCGGCCGCCCGATGTCGTCACGCCGGTGGCCTTGACCACCGCGTCGGTATTGCCGGCGAGCGCGTAGACGTTGCCGCCGTTGGCGCGCATTTCGATCTCGGCCGCCTTGATCGTTCCGGTGTTGACGACCGACGTGCCGCCGCCGCCGACCTTGACCGAGAACTTGCCGTTTTCGCCGGCGGCGTCGCTCATCAAGACGTCGTAGCCGGCGACCAGCGCCGCCGTGCCATTGGGCGCGGAAATGCTGCCGGAATTCTCGACCTTGCTGGCAATCAGCGCGACGTCGCCGTTGGCCGACGCGATGGTGCCGGCGTTGATCACCGCCGCGGTGGAGGTTCCGGAAAATTCGATCGCCCCGGCATTAAGGTACTGGTCATTGGAAATATCGTGGGCCGAGGCGATGAAGGATCCGCCTGTGAGGACCGATCCTGAGGACCCGACGACCACGCCCGCCGGGTTTACGAGATAGAGGGTGCCGGTGGCCGAGAGGGCCCCGTCGATCTCAGATGTCACGTTGCCGGTGACGCGGGAAAGGGTCGAGCCGGAGCCGTTGTTGAACTGGACGGAATTGCCGGCGCCGATGGAGAAGCTGTTCCAGTTGATGATGCCGGTGGCCGAGCTCTGATTGACCGTCACGCTGGACGGCCCGGTGTCGATGCTCGCCGAGCCGGTCACTACCGTGCCGCCGGTGGGCAGGATGGCGCCGGCCAGCGCCTCGGCGGGGATCGCCGTGCTGGCCAGCAGGAGGGCGGCCAAGTAGCGCGTGAGTTGTGCCGGCAGGGCCGGGGAGCGGAGCGCGGCACCCATGCCGTTTGGCGGGCCGAAGAGCATGTCTGGAACCTGCAAATGACCATCAGTAAAAAGTCTGATGCAGCGGATATAAGCCATAGCCATCAGGGGGCCGCCAGCGCATTTCTGAGCGCCGCCCGGAACTTTTTGCATGCAATTTTCGTGGACGTCGCCGCGTGCGGTGGCGGCGCGCAGGGCCGCAACGGGGGCGAGCCGTTTCAACGCAGGCGGGAGCTGTGGGCCCTTGGCTCAGGCCACGGCGGCTAGCCGCAACTGCTGCATGGCCATCCGGTAGACCAGGTCGTTGCCGACGCTGGTATCGGCTACAAACCGGTCGAAGCCGGCCTGGGCGGCTTCCGTCAGGGCGACGCGCCCGTCCTCAAGGCGGGCGAGGCCCTGTCGCTCGGCTTCGCTCAGCAGCTTGCGCACATGGGTGCGCGACACGCCGAAACTGTCGCCGATCTCGGTCAGCGAAATGTCGAGGCGCGCATCGTCGTCCCGTTCAAGGCTGAGCGCCATCAGCTTGGTCAGGATCATGAAGCCGGCCTCGCGGGGCAGGAACAGCGCGATGGTGGGATTGGCCATGATGAAGGCTTGCGAGTATTTGATGAACCCGAAGCCGATCTGCCGGGCGACGCGCTGAAACGCCGGGTCGCGCCGCATCGGCTCGGGGTAGCCGGGGTCGGGGAAGAGCACGTCGAGCGGGCGATAGTAGGCGAGGAGCGCCTGCTGGTCGTGGACCAGCATCTTCTCCGTCGGCTCGAGAAGCGTCGTCCGCTTGTCGGTCGGCGCGGAGAACAGATGCACGTAGCCGGTCTCCACGAGGCGCTGCACGATGTCGTGCACCCGGCGCCCGCTGGCAATGCCGTTTTCCTCCATCGCGTCCTTGAGACGCTGGACCGTAGGCCAGCTCGCCCGATCGTCCGGCCGGTAGCCGGCATTCATGGTGATGACGGTGAAGAAGACGTAGGCGCGCCCCTCGTCCATCAGCAGGCGATTGAGGGACGTCCTCTTCTCGTGCATGCCGAGAATTTCCTGCATGTAGGCGGCGCGCGCCTCGGCAAACCGGGGGTGAGCCAGAACGTCCTCGGCTGTAAAGGCGGGTCGAAGGCTTTCATCCATGATGGATCCCCACAAGAAAGCGCTCGGATATCAGGATCGGCTGGTGCCGGACTGGCGGCTCGTCAGGCATTCTCGCGTGGATGCCTCTGCATCTTAATAGCGAAGCGGGGCGCAGCGCACAACGAGGCTGCGACGGATGGGGACGGTACCGTCGATGATGACAGTGTAACCCCCATATTTGCGCAATTCCGGTGAAATCCGCTTCACTGAAAAAGCTCCAGGCTGGCTTTCACGTGGTCGATGAGTGCCCTGAGTTTCGGGGGCATGTTTCGCCGGTTGGGGAAATAGAGATAGAAACCGGGGAAGGGCGGCAGGTAGTCTTCGAGCAGCGAGACGAGGGCGCCGCTGTCGATGTGGGGACGGAACGTTTCCTCGGTGGCGAAGGTGATGCCGGCGCCGGCGAGTGCGCTCCGCAGCATGAAGCGCAGATCGTTGGTGGTGATTTGCGGCTCGACGGCGACGTTGAAGGGGATGCCGTTCTCCTCGAACTCCCAGCGATGCGGCGCGATGCCGGGTGAACGCCGCCAGCCGATGCAGTGGTGGCGCGTCAGGTCGCGGGGGTGCTCCGGCGCGCCATGGGCGGCGACATAGGCCGGGGAGGCGACGACGGCCTCGCGCACCGGGCCGCCGACCGGCACGGCGATCATGTCCTGCTCGATGACCTCGCCCAGCCGGACGCCGGCGTCGAAGCCGGCCGCCACGATGTCGAATTCCTCGTCGGTGACGGTGATGTCGACGGTGACGTGCGGATGGGCCGCCGCGAAGCTCGCCACCAGCGGGCCGGAGAGAAACGGCTCGGCGATGGACGTGACGGCGATCCTCAGCCGTCCGCGGGGCGACGGATCGCCGCCGACGCCTTCGAGCGCCTCGGCGATATCCGACATCGGCCGATTGAGCGCCGCATGGAGCCGCTCGCCCGCCTCGGTCAGGCGCACGGCACGGGTGGTTCGGGTGACCAATGTGGCCCCGAACCCATCCTCCAGCCGGCGCATGCCCTGGCTGACAGCGGAGCGGGTGACGCCCAGACGATCGGCGGCGGCGCGGAAATTGGCCTCTTCGGCGACAGCGAGGAAGAGTGGGAGGAGGTTGTAGTCGAACGACATTGTCAAATTCCGCTAATCAACCAGTCAAGCAATCGATAGCTACACGCGACAACGGTTCCCGTCCATCTTTCGCCTGTCACTCGACACGAAAGGATGACCGAGATGAAAACCCTGCTATTCGCCGTGAGCGTGCTTGCCTTGGCCGGGCCGGCCGCCGCCCAGACCTGCGCGAGGGATGGCGACGCTGCGCCGCTGGCGCTGCACAAGTCCTGGATCCTGGAGGGGTGGGAACGCAAGGAGGGCGATCCGGCCTTCGTCTTCGCCCAGAAGATGCAGCGCTACTACGACCTGACCGCGCCGCGCGGCGTTTTCTTCGACAACTTCGCACCGGGCAAGACGCAGCTATTCGATGACGCCGCCGTCTATGGTGCCAACTGGCAGGACCTGCAGAACAAGGCACGCTCGGTTCGGCACGCGCTGACCGAGGGGCACGACCAGATTGTCAGTGACAAGGTCGCCTCGACGACGATCGGCTTTGTCGGCGAGCTCACCCGCCTCGACGGCGAGGTGCTGGCCTTCGACGGTCGCTCGCAGCTCGGTTGGGTGTGCAGCGATGGCGCCTGGAAGATCCGCCAGGAGCTGAACTACGCCTGGGTCGTCAAGCCGGAGGCAATCGCGCACTACTACCAGCGGAAGGCGGACGGCAAATGAGCACCACCCATCCCTACGTCGGCCTCTGGGTGACGGCGGACGGCCATATCCGGCACAAACTGCTGCCGAGCGGGCGCTATGTCGAGGCGCGTGGGTCTCGCGAACGGGCCTACGAGGGCCGCTACGAGGTCACCGCCGATCACATCGACTATTGGGACGACACCGGCTTCACCGCCGATGGCGACTTCATCGACGGCGTGCTGCACCACGCCGGCATGATCCTTTATCGGCGATAGGCGGCGGCGCGCACTCCACCAAAGAGTGCGGACCTATTGGCGGCGCGGTGGCGTAGAGTGGCGGTCGGCAGAGGGAGACAGCCATGCAAACCATCGTCATCACCGGCGCCAGCGATGGCATCGGCGCCGCCGCCGCCCGGCAGCTGAAAGAAAAGGGGCACCACGTGGTGCTGGTCGGCCGCTCCAAGGCCAAGACGGAAGCGCTGGCCAAGGAGCTGAAGGCGCCGTTCTATCTCGCCGACTACGCCAAGCTCGGTGACGTCCGGCGGCTTGCCGAGGAGCTCTCCGCCTACGAGCAGATCGACGTGCTGGCCAACAATGCCGGCGTCATCATGGGGCCGCGCCAGATCACCGAGGACGGTTTCGAGGCGACCTTCCAGGTGAACCATCTCGCCGGGTTCCTGCTGACCAAGCTATTGATGGACAAGCTGATTTCGAGCCGCGCCAAGGTGATCCAGACGTCGAGCATGGCGGCCAACGTCTGGGGCCGGACTTTCGACGTCAAAGACCTCAACAACGAGCATGGCTATTCGCCGACGGCCGCCTATGGCCGCAGCAAGCTCGAAAACATCCTGTTCACCCGCGAGCTCGACCGGCGGCATCGCGCCGATGGCATCTCGGCCGTGGCGTTCCATCCGGGCTTCGTGCGGTCGAATTTTGCCGAGGACACCACGTTCTTCATGCGCTGGTTCTATCATTCGCCGCTGCGCTTTCTCGGCACCATCAGCCCGGAAACCAGCGCCCGCCGGCTGGTGAGCCTCATCGAGGGCACGCCGGGGAGGGACTGGAAACAGGGCGAGGTCTACTCGAAAAGCAAGCCGATGAAGGTGGCCTTCAAGGACGCCAATGGCACAGTGGCAAAAGAGCTGTGGGAGCGCAGCGAGGAGATGATCAAGCCGTTTGGGCGGTGAGGAAGCCTCTATCCGGGCTCGCTTGTTCCCAAAAGAAAAGGGCGCGGCCATGGTGGCGGCGCCCTTGTTGTTTGCCGGGGTGGTTGCCGTCAGACGAAGGCGGCCGTGCGGCGGGAGTTGTCCACGGCCCAGGCACCGGCGCCGGCCAGCGCGATGTAGAGGAAGATGAAGCAGAAGAGGATGGCGGCCTCGCCCTTGTTGACGGCCGGCCAGAAGCTCTGCGGGAAGTGGGCCATGAAATAGGCGACGGCCATTTCGCCGGAGGCGATGAAGGCGGCGATGCGGGTGTAGAAGCCGGCGATGATCAGCAGCGAGGAGATCAGCTCGATGGCGCCGGCCACCATGATCAGCGTCGGCAGCGGGCCACCCATGCCCGTTGGAAAGCTGAAGAATTTCTGGGTTGCATGCTCGAGGAACAGCAGCGCGGTGACGATGCGCAATACGGCAAGCCCACGCGGGGCCCAGACGGTGGTGTCGATCATGATCAATCTCCTAGGGTCAGGCGTTTGGGGGGTCAGGCGTTCAGGGTGTCAGCGGTCGACGGTTTGGGCACGGCGGCGACTTCGCCGAACCGGAAGCTTGAGGCGGTGAGCCCGCCGAAGAAATCGTCCTGGTGGTAGGTGACGGCCCCCGGCTCGTTCTCGGCGGCGCCCACCACCACCATCAGCGGGATCAGGTGATCTTCGCGCGGATGGGCGGCGCGGGCGGCCGGCGCCCGTTCCCAGTCGATGAGCCGGTGGCTGCGCGCCTCGCCCGTGGCATCGACCAGCGTTTCCTGGAGCCAGGCGTCGAAGCGGCGCGACGGCTCGTGGCCGCCGGTGCCGCGCATGGCCGCGAGGTTGTGATAGCTGAGGCCGCTGCCGACGATCAGCACGCCCTCGTCGCGCAAGCGGGCGAGCGCCCGGCCGGCTGAGAGGTGCAGCTCCGGGTCGTAGCTGGCATCGAGCGACAGCTGCACCACCGGCACGTCCTCGTCGGGATAGAGCGGCTTCAGGATGGAGAAGGTGCCGTGGTCGTAGCCGCGCGTCGGATCCAGCGCGGCGCCGATGCCGGCGGCGCCGAGCAAATGCCGCACGCGGGTGGCCAGCTCTGGCGAGCCGGGCGCGTTATAGGCGATGTGATAGAGATAGTCGGGAAAGCCGTAGTAATCGTAGACCATGCCCGGCTTGACGCCCGAGGAGATGGCAAAGCCGCGCTCTTCCCAGTGGCCGGAGACCACGAGGATGGCCTTGGGCTTCTCCGCCAGCTCACGGCGCATGTCGACGAGCGAGCTTTCCAGCTGGTCGAAGTTGCTGCGGAACTCGCCGGTCATATAGGGCCACGGGCCGCCGCCGTGGCTGACGAAATAGGTGGGAAGTCGGGACGCTGCCATGGGAAATCGTCCTCGGGATGCCGAACGGCCTGTCGCCGTCTCGTCTGTCGACATTGATCTTTGCCCGGATGAGGATCAATCTGCCGATTATTGAAGAACCATTTCCCCAGTGTTGATGATCAGGTTGATGATCGATGGATACGCTTGCCGGCCTCCGGGTGTTCTGCGCCGTCGCCGAACTCAAGAGCTTCACCGCCGCCGCCGACCGGCTCGGCCTGTCGCCGGCCATGGCCAGCAAGCATGTGTCGCAGCTCGAAAGTCGCCTCGGCAGCCGGCTGCTCAACCGCACCAGCCGCCGCGTCAGCCTCACCGAGGCGGGCACGCTCTATTTCAACCAGACCCGGCAGATGCTGGAAGGTCTCGACGAGGTGGAGGCGGCCATCGGCAACGCCACGCTGGCGCCGCGCGGCACCCTGAAGCTCAGCGCCCCGGTGTGGATCGCCAGCGCGTTTTTCGTCGAGCGGATGGCCGACTACAATCGCCGCTATCCCAACGTCTGCCTCGACCTCGATCTCTCCGGCCGCCTTGTCAACCTGGTCGACGAGGGCTTCGACCTGGCGCTGCGCGCCACCGCGCCCGACCGCCTCGACCCCGGCCTGATCGCCCGGCCGATCATGGATATCGAGTTCCGTCTGGTGGCCTCGCCGGAGTATTTGGCGCGCACCGGCCGACCCACGGAGGTAACGGCGCTCGGCGGCCACGCCCTGTTGCGCTACAGCGGCGTCAACCTCGGCGACAGCGTGCTGCTGAAAGGGGCGGACGGGGCGCACAAGGTGACCTTCCGCACGGTGATGCTGAGTGACAACGAAACCGTGCTGCACCTTTCGGCGCTGGCCGGCATGGGCATGGTGCTGCTGCCGACCTGGATGGTGGCCGCCGACATCCAAACCGGGCGCCTCGAACCGGTGCTGCCCGACGCCGTCAGCCTCAAGACGACGCTGCACGCCGTCTACCCCAGCCGCAAATACCTCTCCGCCAAGGTGCGGACGTTTGTCGATTTCATGACGGAGAGCACGAGGGGGGTGTGAGGGGGGCAAGGCCAATCTCTCAGGGCGAACCGCCAGGACGGCTCCCCAGCCTATTCCTGTGCCTGCCGCCACGGCGCGCGATCATTCCAGGTCGGCTTTGTACAGATGTCTGAAGCCGGACAGTCCACGCCTTGAAAATTCTTTGTAGAAATCATCGGACATGAAAATATGCTCTGGGAACATTTTTTCTACCCATATTTTGCTACTGCGTACGTCCTTCTCTCGGAGCGTTCGGTAATCTCCAACACCGAGGGGTGTGTAGCTTTTTAATCCAAATTTATCTACGTTAACAGTAATACTCGATTTATCGACGATGATTGTGTCAAGTATCGTTCTCAACTGCATTATGTAATATGTCTTTTCCGGCTTTAGTCCGGATTTTACAAACATCTCTAAATTATAGAAATAATTCTCTCCCGGCGCGAACTCCTCTACAAGATCCTTGAAGCCCTGCGAAACCAGGGGGACATATGTTCCAAATAGAATATCGTATTTGACTTTTGTCGCATTTTTCTGGCGTGCGACCAATGGACGAACTTCGGCGGGAATAGGGGCCTGCATACCCTTGCGCATGTTCTGGTCAAGCCAAAAAGCGAAGGATTTGGAAACATCGCGTCCCTCCCTGTCCAGGAGGGCGAAGCTGAAATAGTACCTAGGCGCGTAATCGTATGCGTGATGGTAAAGTGGCATAGCAAACCCCTGAGCTATTCGAGTCCGATATCAAGCCGTCATCCTCGCGCAGGCGAGACCTCGGACAGGCGAGACCTCGGGCAGGACGAAGCGAGCGACGGATATAGGCTGCCAATACCGAGCTCTATAGTCCTGCAAAGCCGACGTCATGCGCCGGAATGGTCATCTACTTCGATGGCAGGCAAGGATTCACGTGTTGCGGCTTTACGTTTCCGACCACAACATCCTTCCAGTACGGAATAGTCGGATCCGGACCGCCGATGTGGGCGTCGAATGTCGCTCGGTCCAGGATGATCTGGCTTCCCTGAGTGGATAGGCCAATCATTTTTTTGCTGTCGACATACACGAGGGCCACCCGTATCGGGCAGAAGTACTTCTGATCTTCCTTGGTGAGATACCATCCCGCCAATCCTGACTTTCCTCTCGTCAGCTTGCTGACCTTGAAGCCGTCCTGAACCAGACTTTCCATCGACTTGGCGTGCGAGACCGACGGCACCGCCAACAGGCCGAGTACTGCGATCATCATGAAGCTTTTGAGAAACCGCATACGTCATCCCCTGTTGAGACTGTCGTGCCGCATGCGCCAGCCCGACATTGCCCCCAATGTCCGAGTCTCGCCTGCGGCTGCAATCTGAGATTAGCAGGATAAAGCTACAGCGTGTCCTAGCATAACGAAGTAGACGACTCCCTTGCCCGGCTCACTCGACGGCGCGGTGGCGGTCGTCAGGGAGCGCTGATCCAGTCTACGAGCTGCCGATTGACCGCCTCCGGCTGTTCGAGGGTGGACCCGTGTCCACATTCATCGATCACAGCCAGCCTGGCCTGGGGTATGCCGGCGACGATCTCGCGAGAGAGTTCAACGGGGGTGAACGGGTCGGCGTCCCCCACCAGAACCAGCGTCGGCACGGCGATGGCAGGAAGGGACGGTCGGGAATCGATGCGGCTGATGATCGCTTCGGTCTGGCGAATGAAGCCATCGACGCCGACCGTCAGGCCCATCCGAAGGTTGATGTCCAGCAGTCTGGCATCGGCGCGGTGCGACGGATGCATGAATGACATTGCGAACTCTTCGAGAAGCGCAGCGAATTCGCCGTTTCGCGCCCGCTCCACGGCGGCGCGTCGCGCCGCGGTCTGCTCGGGCGCATCGGGACGCGCCGAGGTATCCAGCAACGCCAGCTTGAGGACGCGCTCGGGGGCCTGTCGCAGGATTTCAAAGGAGATGTAGCCGCCCATCGAAATCCCGGCGAGGGCGAAACGAGGCGGCGCATCGGCCAGAATGGCAGCAGCGATGTCATGGATCGAGCCGCCTTCCAGCGTCGATGCGATGGTGACGGGGCCGTAAGGCCACAGGGCGGCGGCTTGCGGAGCAAAAACCTCGGCCGTGCACACCAGGCCGGGAACGAGCAGGATCGGGGTCAAGGCAATGCTCCTAGATGTTGATATCATTTAAAAAAGACGCGACGCCCTGGCGGGGCGGACATGAGACGCCGGCAGCAAACCCTTGTGGTGCGAGCGAGCGAAGCGACGCGGCTGTGTTGATCGGTGCGTCGCCCATCATGCAGAGGCAGTGACACTTTCCTGTCAGCAGCCTGGCGGCATCGCTTCCGATCAAGCTGTCATCCCTACAAGAGCCGCTTGAATTCGCGAGCGAATTCAAGGTGGACCTCGGCAGAATGAAGCGAGCGGCCGATATCGCGCTCCAAGCAGGGGAGGGGAGCCTGATACAGCCCTCCTCACCCTCTCGTCCTGAGGTCCTGCTTGGACTCACGAGTGAAGTGCAACACCTGCTAAGGTGTTGCTGCGATGGGACAACATTACTCTCAGCTCTCGTTGCGAGAGCGGGTGACGGTAGAGCTTCTCCACCGGGAAGGGCTATCGGTGCGAAGCATAGCGGCGCGGCTTGAACGATCAGCATCGACGATCAGCCGCGAGCTCAGGCGCAACGCCAAGCCGACCAAACAGTGGTCCGGCCCCTACGATGGCGAACGGGCGCACCGCCTGGCCGCCCGACGACGACAATGGGATACCCGTTTCAAGCTGGCGCGCCAGCCGGACCTTGCGGCCGACGTCA
>NZ_AUHB01000009.1 GCF_000422965.1 Pleomorphomonas oryzae DSM 16300 | reverse complement strand
ATGCCCGGCGACAACGTGACGATGAACGTCCAGCTGATCGTTCCGATTGCCATGGAAGAGAAGCTCCGCTTCGCTATCCGTGAAGGTGGCCGCACTGTCGGCGCCGGCGTCGTCGCTTCGATCGTCGAGTAATTGATCGTTTCGAGGTGATACGGGGCGGGGTTCGCTCCGCCCGCGTCTCCTCTAGAGGTAAACAAATGAACGGTCAGAATATCCGTATCCGTCTCAAAGCGTTCGATCATCGTATCCTCGATGCCTCGACGCGCGAGATCGTCAACACGGCCAAGCGCACGGGCGCGCAGGTCCGGGGCCCGGTTCCGCTTCCCACGCGAATCGAGAAGTTCACGGTCAACCGGTCGCCCCATATCGATAAGAAGAGCCGCGAACAGTTCGAGATGCGCACCCACAAGCGCCTCCTGGACATCATCGATCCGACCCCGCAGACCGTGGACGCGCTGATGAAGCTCGACCTCGCGGCCGGCGTGGACGTCGAGATCAAGCTCTGAGAACAAGAGCCGGGTTGAGAGAGAACGCTATGCGCTCAGGTGTCATTGCACAGAAGGTCGGCATGACCCGCGTCTACAACGACGCAGGCGAGCATGTTCCCGTGACGGTTCTCAAGCTTGAGAACTGCCAGGTGGTTGCTCACCGTACCGAAGAAAAGAATGGCTATACCGCGGTCCAGTTGGGTGCCGGTACGGTCAAGGTCAAGAATGTCTCGAAGGCGATGCGCGGCCACTTTGCCGTGGCGCAGGTCGAGCCGAAGCGTGAAGTCGCCGAGTTCCGGGTTTCCCCCGAGAACCTCATCGAGGTGGGTGCCGAACTGACGGCCGATCACTTCGTTGCCGGCCAGTTCGTCGACGTAACCGGTACCTCGATCGGTAAGGGTTTCGCCGGCGCCATGAAGCGCTGGAACTTCCACGGCGGCCGCGCCACCCACGGTAACTCGGTCTCGCACCGCGTGCTGGGTTCGACCGGTCAGCGCCAGGATCCGGGCAAGGTCTTCAAGAACAAGAAGATGCCTGGCCACATGGGCGATGAGCGCGTGACCACGCAGAACCTCAAGATCGTGCGCACCGATGCCGATCGCGGTCTGATCCTGGTCGAGGGCGCAGTCCCCGGTGCCAAGGGCGGCTGGATCCTCGTCCGCGACGCGGTCAAGAAGAAGCTTCCGGAAGGTGTTCCCACCCCGGGCAAGTTCCGCAAGGCGGCGCCCGCTGCGACCGCGGAGGCAGGTGAGTGATGGAACTCGAAGTCAAGACCCTCGATGGCGCTGTTGCCGGGACGGTCGCGCTTTCGGACGAGATCTTCGGTCTCGATCCGCGTGCCGACATCCTGCAGCGCGTCGTGCGCTGGCAGCTCGCCAAGCGCCAGGCCGGCACGCATAAGACTCTGACCCGTACAGAGATCACAAAGACCGGCAAGAAGATGTATCGGCAGAAGGGCACCGGCGGCGCCCGTCACGGCAACAAGGCAGCCCCGCAGTTCCGCGGTGGTGGCAAGGCCTTCGGTCCCGTGGTGCGCAGCCATGAGCACGATCTGCCGAAGAAGGTTCGGGCCCTCGGCCTGAAGCTTGCCCTGTCGGCCAAGGCCAAGGGTGCCAACATTTTCGTCCTGGACGAGGCGATCGCCGCCGATCCCAAGACGAAGGCCCTGAAGACGAAGCTCGCCGCGCTCGGCCTCACCAACGCGCTGATCATCGACGGAGCCAATCCGCAGGATCAGTTCCGCCTGGCGGCCCGTGCCATTCCGCAGATCGACGTGCTGCCCGTGCAGGGCATCAACGTCTACGACATTCTGCGTCGTGACACGCTGGTTCTCACCAAGGCGGCCGTGTCGGCGCTCGAGGAGCGGTTCAAATGACCAATCTGAAGCACTACGACATCATCCGCATGCCGGTGGTCACTGAAAAGGCGACCATTCAGGCTGAGAACAACAAGGTGGTCTTCAACGTTGCCAAGACCGCGACCAAGCCCGAGATCAAAGCCGCCGTCGAGCAGCTCTTCTCGGTCAAGGTCAAGAGCGTCAACACGCTCGTGCGTAAAGGCAAGACGAAGCGCTTCCGTGGCATCATCGGCACCCAGTCCGACGTGAAGAAAGCGATCGTGACCCTCGAAGAGGGCCATTCGATCGACATCACGACGGGCCTCTGATCCGAGCGGCAGGACGATTATGGCACTCAAATATTACAAGCCGACGACCCCGGGCCAGCGCCAGCTGGTCCTCGTCGATCGCTCCGAGCTTCACAAGGGCGGACCGGTGAAGGCGCTGACCGAGGGTCTTAACAAGACCGGCGGTCGCAACAACCACGGCCGCATCACCGCCTATCATCGCGGTGGTGGTCACAAGCGCTCTTACCGTCTCATCGACTTCAAGCGTCGCAAGCTCGGCATGAATGCCGTGGTTGAGCGTCTGGAGTACGACCCCAACCGTACCGGCTTCATCGCCCTCATCAAGTATGAGGACGGCGAGCTGGCCTACATTCTGGCCCCGCAGCGTCTGGCCGTTGGCGACACCGTCGTCGCCGCTGCCGCCGCCGACGTGAAGCCCGGCAATGCGATGCAGCTGTCGGCCATTCCGGTCGGTACGCTGGTTCACAACGTCGAGCTGAAGCCCGGCAAGGGCGGCCAGGTCGCCCGTTCGGCTGGGTCCTACGCTCAGATCGTGGGTCGCGACCAGGGCTACACTGTCCTGCGCCTCAACTCGGGTGAGCAGCGCAAGGTGCTCGGCACATGTTTCGCCACCATCGGCGCCGTGTCGAACCCTGACCATGCCAACGTGTCGATCGGCAAGGCCGGTCGTAATCGCTGGCTGGGCAAGCGCCCGGTCAACCGCGGCGTGGCCATGAACCCGATCGACCATCCGCACGGCGGTGGTGAAGGCCGCACCTCCGGTGGCCGTCATCCGGTTACCCCGTGGGGCAAGCCGACCAAGGGCAAGAAGACGAGATCGAACAAGTCCACGGACAAGTTCATCGTCCGTAGCCGCCACGCGCGCAAGAAGTCGCAGTAAGAGAGAGGAACGACCGTGACTCGTTCGGTTTGGAAAGGCCCGTTCGTCGACGGCTACCTCCTCAAGAAGGCGGAAGTCAGTCGCGCCAGCGGCCGCAATGAAGTCATCAAGATCTGGAGCCGTCGCTCCACGATCCTGCCGAATTTCGTCGGACTCACGTTCGGCGTCTACAACGGCCAGAAGCACATCCCGGTGTCCGTGAATGAGGACATGGTGGGTCACAAGTTCGGCGAGTTCGCGCCGACCCGTACCTACTATGGCCACGGCTCGGACAAGAAGGCGAAGAGGAAGTAACCCATGGGCAAGCCGAAGCGTGAACGCACGCTCGCCGATACCGAGGCGCAGGCGGTGACCCGCAACCTTCGCGTCTCGCCGCAGAAGCTCAACCTTGTCGCGGCCATGATCCGCGGCAAGAAGGTCAACACGGCCCTGGCCGATCTCACCTTCTCTCGCAAGCGTATCGCTGGCGACGTGAAGAAGACGCTGGAGTCGGCGATTGCCAACGCCGAAAACAACCACGACCTCGACGTCGACGCGCTCGTCGTCAAGGAAGCTTTCGTGAGCAAGGGCCTCGTCATGAAGCGCTTCTCGCCGCGGGCTCGTGGTCGCGTCGGTCAGATCCAGAAGCCGTTTGCGAACCTCACGATCGTGGTTCGCGAAGTCGAGGAGACCGCCTGAGATGGGCCACAAAGTTAATCCGATCGGTCTGCGTCTCGGCATCAACCGGACCTGGGACTCGCGCTGGTTCGCGGGCAAGACCGAATACGGTGCGCTGCTGCACGAGGACCTCGCCATCCGCAATTTCCTCTTCGAGGAACTGAAGGCGGCGGCGGTGTCCAAGGTTGTGATCGAACGTCCGCACAAGAAGTGCCGCGTCACCATTCACTCGGCTCGTCCGGGCGTGGTGATCGGCAAGAAGGGTGCTGACATCGAGAAGCTTCGCAAGCAGATCGCCAAGTTCACCACCTCGGAAGTGCACCTTAACATCGTTGAAGTGCGCAAGCCCGAGACCGACGCGACCCTGATCGCCGCGTCGATCGCCCAGCAGCTCGAGCGCCGCGTGGCCTTCCGCCGTGCGATGAAGCGTTCGGTCCAGTCGGCGATGCGTCTCGGAGCCGAGGGCATCCGCATCAACGCTGGTGGTCGTCTCGGCGGCGCCGAAATCGCTCGCCTGGAGTGGTACCGCGAGGGCCGTGTGCCCCTGCACACCCTCCGTGCCGACATCGATTACGGCATTGCCACTGCCCACACCGCCTATGGCACCAACGGCCTCAAGGTCTGGGTGTTCAAGGGCGAGATCCTGGAGCACGACCCGATGGCTTCCGAGCGTCGGGCGCTTGAGGGTGGCAACGATGGCGAGCGTTCGGGCGGCGACCGCCGCCGTGATCGCGACCCGCGTGACCGTGAAGGCCGTGGCCGTGGCCGTGGTCGTGACCGCGACGCCGATGGTGCGCGTTAACTAGAGTTTTGGGAGAAGGACGATGCTTCAACCGAAGCGCACCAAATTCCGTAAGCAGTTCAAGGGCCGCATCCACGGCGTGTCGAAGGGCGGCACTGAGCTGAACTTCGGCGCCTTTGGCCTCAAGGCCATGGAGCCCGAGCGCGTCACCGCGCGGCAGATCGAGGCGGCTCGCCGCGCGATTACCCGCCAGATGAAGCGTATCGGCCGTGTGTGGATCCGCGTGTTCCCGGACGTTCCGGTCACCGCCAAGCCGACCGAAGTCCGTATGGGTAAAGGCAAGGGTTCGCCGGAGTTCTGGTGCGTCCGCATCAAGCCCGGCCGGATCATGTTCGAGCTCGACGGCGTGCCCGAGGAGGTCGCCCGTGAGGCGCTCCGTCTCGGCGCGGCCAAACTTCCGATCAAGACGCGCTTCATTCAGCGCATCGCCGAGTGATCCGCGGGGCACCCGCCCGGACGGTCGATGACCTCCAAAGCGGGTGCCGATCGGAAGACCGGCCCTACTGTTAGGACGAGAAAACGATGAAGGCGAACGACGTTCGGGCCATGACGCCCGACCAGCTCGAGGACGAGTTGGCCAAGCTGAAGAAAGAGCAGTTCAACCTGCGCTTCCAGAAGGCGACAGGCCAGCTTGAGAATACGTCCCGCGTGCGGGTCGTGCGTCGCGACATCGCCCGCATCCAGACGGTTCTGCGCGATAAGCGCGCGACTGCGAACGCTTAAGGAGAGACGAGTTGCCGAAGCGCATCCTGCAAGGCGTCGTCGTCAGCGACAAGACCGATAAGACGGTCGTAGTTAAGGTGGAGCGTCGCTTCACCCATCCGGTGCTCAAGAAGACCGTGCGCCGGACGAAGAACTACCAGGCGCATGACGAGACGAACCAGTACAAGGTCGGGGACGTGGTTTCCATCGAGGAAAGCAAGCCCATTTCCAAGACCAAGCGCTGGGTTGTGCTCTCCACCGCAAGCGCCAGCTGAGCGGGTGAGAAGTTGCTTCCGGCACTCATCCGGTGCCCAGTGAAGCAAAAAGCTGTGTCAGGAGTGCCGCCTTCGGGCGATTGCTCCGATTTAGCGACCCCGGGTCATTGACTTCTGACCTGGAGAAGCTTAAGCGGCAGACGCTAGTTTCAGAACGGAATGGCACTCGGTGCCGTTCCGTTTCGGATTGTTTCGTCGGGGCTGCCTGAGGGCGTCGCGACTTGACGGCGATAACGAGACATCCGGCCTTGTTTCCGGCCGCCTTACGAGGCGGCAGGGTAGGGGTCGGGCCTCCCAGGCTGCGGATACGGCCAGGGATTGGGATGAACTCGAAACCAGGGTCCGGCACGCCGTACCTCTATTTTCCGAGTTCCAAAACAAAGTCGCTGCCCGCCTGCGCCATCCGGCGCCGGTGGGTGCATGCATCAAGATAAGGCGGCCAAGTCATGATTCAGATGCAAACCAACCTCGACGTGGCGGATAATTCCGGCGCACGTCGTGTTATGTGCATCAAAGTGCTCGGCGGCGCGAAGCGGCGGTACGCCTCGGTGGGCGACATCATTGTCGTCTCCATCAAGGAAGCCATCCCTCGTGGTCGCGTGAAGAAGGGCGACGTGATGAAGGCGGTCGTGGTCCGCACGGCCAAGGACATCCGGCGCACGGACGGTTCGGTCATTCGTTTCGACAAGAATGCCGCCGTTCTCATCAACAACCAGAAAGAGCCGATCGGGACCCGTATCTTCGGACCGGTTCCGCGCGAACTCCGCGCCAAGAACCACATGAAGATCATCTCGCTCGCCCCGGAGGTTCTGTAACCATGGCCGCCAAGATCAAGAAGGGCGACAAGGTCGTGGTTCTCGTTGGCAAGGACAAGGGCAAGACCGGTGAGGTCATCGAGGTCCGTCCGTCCGAGAATCGCGCCGTTGTCCGCGGCGTCAACATCGCTCGCCATCATCAGAAGCAGTCGGCCAAGTCCGAAGGCGGTATCGTCGCGAAGGAAGCGGCGCTCGACCTTTCGAACCTCGCCATTGCCGACCCCAAGGACGGCAAGCCGACTCGCGTTGGTTTCAAGCTGCTCGACGACGGCCGCAAGGTCCGCTTCGCCAAGCGTTCCGGAGATGTGATCGATGGCTGATGCGGTCTACATTCCGCGCCTCAAGCGCACCTATGACGAGACCATCCGCAAGGCTCTCATCGAACAGTTCGGCTACAAGAACGCGATGGAAGTCCCGGTTCTCGACAAGATCGTCCTGAACATGGGCGTCGGCGAGACCGTTGCGGACGGCAAGAAGATCAACTCTGCCGTTGGCGACCTGATGCTCATCGCCGGTCAGAAGCCGGTGATCACCAAGGCCCGTAACTCCATCGCGACGTTCAAGCTGCGCGAAGGTATGAACATCGGTGCCAAGGTGACGCTTCGCCGCCAGCGCATGTACGAGTTCCTCGATCGCCTCATCACCATCGCGCTCCCGCGCGTTCGTGACTTCCGTGGTCTGAACCCGAAGTCCTTTGATGGTCGTGGCAACTTTGCCATGGGTATCAAGGAACACATCGTTTTCCCCGAGATCGAGTACGACAAGGTCGACCAGGTCTGGGGCATGGACATCATCGTCTGCACTACGGCGAAGACCGACGACGAGGCGCGCGCGCTTCTGAAGGCCTTCAATTTCCCGTTCCGGCAGTGACGAGAGGGGTTCGGATTTAAATGGCAAAGAAGAGCGCCATCGAAAAGAACAAGCGTCGCCAGAAGCTGGTGAAGCAGTTCTCCGCCAAGCGTGAGGCCCTCAAGGCTGTTGCGAGCGACAAGTCGCTGACCATCGAGGAGCAGTTCGCTGCTCGCCTGAAGCTCGCCGAGCTTCCGCGCAACTCGTCGGCAGTGCGTGTCCGCAATCGCTGCGAAGTCACTGGCCGCCCGCGGTCTTATTATCGCAAGCTCAAGATGAGCCGTATCGCCCTGCGTGAGCTGGGGTCGCTCGGTCTCATTCCTGGTCTTGTGAAGTCGAGCTGGTAAGGAGAACGGTCCCATGCCGATGACCGATCCTTTGGGTGATATGCTCACCCGCATTCGTAATGCCCAGATGCGCAAGATGTCGAAGGTGTCTACGCCGGCTTCCAAGCTGCGTAAGAACGTCCTCGATGTCCTGGTCGCTGAGGGCTTCCTGCGTGGCTACGCCGAGGTTGATGCCGAAGGTCGTACCGAGTTTGAGATTGAACTCAAGTACTATGATGGCCTTGGTGTCATCCGTACGATCGAGCGCGTCTCCAAGCCGGGCCGCCGCGTTTACGCTTCGGTGAAGAACCTGCCCCGAGTTGCCAACGGCCTCGGTGTGTCGATCCTCAGCACCCCCCGCGGTGTGATGGCCGACCACGATGCCCGCGAGCAGAACGTCGGTGGCGAAGTTCTCTGCCGCGTCTTCTAACCTTCGACTGGAAACGGGTTCAAAACCATGTCGCGCATTGGCAAGAAGGCTGTTCCGGTCCCCTCGGGGGTCACAGCCGACATCGCTGGGCAGACCGTTTCGGTCAAGGGACCGAAGGGCACGCTCAAATTCGCTTTGAACGAGCACGTCAACGTCGCCAAGACGGAAGACGGCTCGATCAAGATCGAGCCCAAGGACGAGACCAAGCTGGCCCGCGCCAGCTGGGGCATGTCCCGTACGCAGATCGCCAACCTGATCAAGGGTGTGACGGTCGGCTTCGAAAAGAAGCTCGAGATCTCCGGCGTTGGCTACAAGGCGGCGCTCCAGGGCAAGACCCTGCAGCTGTCGCTGGGCTATAGCCATGACATCGCCTATCCGGTGCCGGAAGGCATCGCGATCGTCGTTCCGAAGCCGACGGAAATCGTCATCTCCGGTATCGACGCCCAGCGTGTCGGGCAAGTTGCCGCCGAAATCCGCAAGTACCGTCCGCCGGAGCCCTATAAGGGCAAGGGCGTGAAGTACGCGGGCGAGTTCATCGTCCGCAAGGAAGGCAAGAAGAAGTAAGGGGACGATCATGGCTCACCTCACCGGCAACGATCGCCGCCGCGCCCGCGTGCGCCGCGCGATCAAGGCGGCGGCCAACGGTCGCCTCCGGCTTTCCGTGCATCGCTCGTCGCTGCACATCTATGCACAGGTTATCGATGACGTTCAGGGTCGCACCCTGGCGTCCGCGTCGACCCTCGACAAGGACGTCCGCGACGCTCTGAAGACCGGGGCCAACGTGGCCGCGGCCGCCGTGGTCGGCAAGCTCATCGCAGAACGCGCCAAGGCGGCGGGGGTGACTTCGGTCATCTTCGATCGTGGACAGTTCCTGTACCACGGCCGCATCAAGGCGCTCGCGGATGCCGCCCGCGAGGGCGGACTCGACTTCTAAGGCCGGTCCCGATCGAGAGAGATAAAGACAATGGCTGAACGTGAACGCAATAACCGGGACCGGGATCGCAACGAAGAGCGCGACAGCGAGTTCGTCGATCGCCTGGTCCATATCAACCGTGTCGCCAAGGTGGTGAAGGGTGGTCGTCGCTTCGGCTTCGCCGCGCTCGTCGTCGTTGGCGACCAGAAGGGCCGTGTCGGATACGGCCACGGCAAGGCGCGTGAAGTGCCCGAGGCCATCCGCAAGGCGACGGAAGCCGCCAAGCGTGCCCTCGTGCGCGTGCCGCTGAAGGAAGGCCGGACGCTGCATCATGACGTCGCTGGGCGCTGGGGCGCCGGTCGCGTCTACGTGCGCACCGCTCCGGCTGGTACCGGCATCATCGCCGGTGGCCCGATGCGCGCCGTGTTCGAGACCCTTGGCATCCAGGACGTGGTTGCCAAGTCGCTCGGCTCGTCGAACCCCTACAACATGATCCGCGCTACCTTCTCCGCCCTGGCGAACGAAGATAGCCCGCGGTCGGTTGCCGCCCGCCGTGGTCTCAAGGTTTCGGCCCTGCAGTCCCGTCGTCGCGACATCGACCCGGAAGCTGCGGCGTCGGCCGAAGGCTGATGGATCGAACGGGGGGAGGCCTGCCTCCCTCCTCATTCGTAAACTGGCTTTCGTAAGGTGAAAACCATGTCGCCCAAGAAGAAGTCGAGCAAGACCGTTACGGTCGAGCAGATCTACAGCCCCGTCCGCCGTCCCGCTGATCAGCGCGCGACGCTGGTCGGCCTCGGTCTCAACAAGCTGCACCGCACGTCGACGCTGGAGGATACTCCTTCGGTGCGCGGCATGATCGCGAAGGTCCAGCACCTCGTCCGCGTCGTGGACGAGGCCTGAGATACCCGCCGGTCGAAAGGATCGATGAAATGAAGCTCAACGAGCTCAAGGATAACGAAGGCGCGAACAAGCCGCGCATGCGCGTCGGTCGCGGTATCGGCTCGGGCAAGGGCAAGACCGCCGGTCGCGGCGTCAAGGGCCAGACCTCGCGGTCGGGCGTTGCCATTGCCGGTTTCGAAGGCGGTCAGATGCCTCTGCATCGCCGTCTGCCGAAGCGCGGTTTCAAGAACATCTTCGCGCTCGATCTCAACGAGATCAGCCTGACGAAGGTCCAGGCCGCTGTCGACGCCAAGAAGCTCGACGCCAAGGCGCCGGTGACCGTCGAAGCGCTGGTCGCTGCCGGCCTGCTGCGCCGTACGCTCGATGGCGTGCGCATTCTCGGTGGTGAGATCAAGTCGGCCCTGACCTTCGAGGTCGTCGGTGCTTCGGCACCCGCGGTCGCGGCGATCGAGGCTGCCGGCGGCAAGATCACCGTTTCGGTGGCCGCCAAGGCGTAACGACAACGCCCTCGGGATGACGCCGTCTTCACGTGATCGTTTTCGCGACGCGTTGAATTCGGCATCTCCCGGGGGCTTATTTCGTCCGCGACTTGGGTCTATATAGCGGACGGTCTGGATTGGCTTGCGCGTGGATTCCTGCGCCGCGGCGGTCCGAAACCGGAACAAGGCGCTTCATCGAATCGCTCGAAGGCGCTAAGGCCGGCGGCATGACGGGTGGAACGGTCTCGCAACGGCGGGGCGGTGCACCCCGAGGTTCCCCATTCGGGCGGAGTGAGACATGGCCTCTGCGGCAGAACAACTCGCTGCAAATCTGAATTTTGGCGCGCTCGCCAAGGCGGAAGAGCTCAAGAAGCGGATTTGGTTCACCCTTGGCGCCCTTCTGGTGTATCGCCTCGGCACCTACATCCCGCTGCCGGGCATAAACCTGCAGGCGCTCGCTGATGCGTTCAAGCAGCAGAGTCAGGGCATCCTTGGCCTGTTCAACATGTTTTCCGGCGGCGCCGTTGGCCGCATGGCCATCTTCGCCCTGGGCATCATGCCCTACATCTCTGCCTCGATCATCATCCAGCTCCTGACCTCGGTCATTCCGGCGCTGGAAGCGGTCAAGAAGGAAGGCGAGTCGGGCCGCAAGAAGATCAACCAGTACACCCGCTACCTGACGGTGCTCTTGGCCGCCGTTCAGTCCTACGGCATCGCCGTCGGCCTGCAGGGGCAGGGTTCGATCGTCCTCAACCCCGGTCCGACCTTCGTGGTATCCACCGTGCTGTCGCTGATGGGCGGCACCATGTTCCTCCTTTGGCTGGGCGAGCAGATCACCTCCCGCGGTATCGGCCAGGGCACGTCGCTGATCATCTTCGCCGGCATCATCGCCAACCTGCCGCACGCCCTCGTCGGCATGCTGGAGCTCGGCCGTCAGGGCGCCCTCGCCACGCCGATCATCCTGGCTGTGCTGATCCTCGCCGTGGCGGTCATCGGCGGCATCGTCTTCTTCGAACGCGCCCAGCGCCGGCTGCTGATCCAGTATCCGAAGCGCCAGGTCGGCAACAAGATGTTCCAGGGCGAATCGAGCCATCTGCCGCTGAAGCTCAATACGTCCGGCGTCATTCCGCCGATCTTCGCCTCGTCGATCCTGCTGATCCCTGGCACCATCACCGGCTTTGCCGGTGCCAACGCCGCCGGCGGCTGGCTGCAGACCTTCGGCACGTTGATGGCGCATGGCCAGCCGCTCTACATGCTGTCCTACGCCGCGATGATCGTCTTCTTCGCCTTCTTCTACACGGCCATCGTGTTCAACCCGACCGATACGGCCGAGAACCTCAAGAAGCAGGGCGGTTTTGTCCCCGGCATCCGGCCGGGCGAGCGCACCGCCTCCTACATCGACTATGTTCTGACCCGCATCAACGTCCTCGGTGCCATCTACCTCGTGGTCGTTTGTCTGCTGCCCGAATTCCTGATCTCCACCACCGGTGTTCCCTTCTACTTCGGCGGCACCTCGCTGCTGATCGTTGTGTCGGTCACCATGGATACCGTGTCCCAGATCCAGGGGCATCTGCTGGCCCATCAGTACGAAGGGCTGATCAAGAAGAGCAAACTTCGGGGGAAGCGTAGATGAGGCTGATTCTTCTCGGGCCGCCGGGCGCCGGCAAGGGGACGCAGGCGCAGAAGCTGGTCGACCGTTACGGTATCGTCCAGCTGTCGACCGGTGATATGCTGCGCGAGGCTGTCGCCGCCGGCACCGAGATCGGCAAGAAGGCCAAGGCCGTCATGGACGCCGGCCAGCTGGTCTCCGATGAGATTGTCATCGGCATCGTCTCCGATCGTATCGAAGCGCCCGACGCCAAGAACGGTTTCGTGCTGGATGGTTTCCCGCGCACCGTGGCTCAGGCCGAGGCGCTGGACAAGCTGCTTGCCGACAAGAAGCTCAAGCTCGATGCGGTGATCGAATTCAAAGTCGACGCGGAAAAGCTTGTCGACCGCATCGTTCGCCGTGCCGAGGACGCCAAGGCGGCCGGGCAGCCGGTGCGCAAGGATGACAACCCGGAAGTGTTCCGCAAGCGCCTCGAAGAGTTCCGGGCGCTGACCGCGGCACTGACCCCTTTCTATGCCAAGAGCGGCTTGTTGAAGTCGGTTGATGGCATGGCCCCCATCGAAGAGGTCACCAGCGCGATTCGCGCCGCCCTCGAATGAGACGGACGCCCAGCGAGGAACTTGAGTTCCATCGCCGGGCGATCGGTCGCCGATCGGACTTTCCGGCGGCGATTTCGGCGACAAACCCGTGTCCGAAAGGTTGACGGAGAGGCCGGTTCCGGCTATGAACCGCCACCTATCCACGGGTTCTTCGTGCGATGGCCCGTATGCGCTTGTCCATGTTGGACGCAGTGTTATCGGTCTCGCGAACAATAACCCGGCCGGCGCCGCCTGATGGGCCGCCGTCTAGACACCGACCTCCACGGCTCGAACGGGGGAGGGAGCGATCCAAAAGGATCGCGTCGACAGGAGTGAAGTGAAGTGGCCCGTATCGCTGGCGTCAATATTCCCACCGCCAAGCGCGCCCTGATCGCGCTGCAGTATATCCATGGCATCGGCCCGAAGTTCGCCGAGGAAATCCTGGGCAAGGTCGGCATCGATCAGGCCAAGCGCGTCAACGAGCTTTCGGACGCCGAAGTTCTGCAGATCCGCGAAGTGATCGATCGTGACTACGTCGTCGAGGGTGACCTCCGCCGTGAGACCGCGATGAACATCAAGCGCCTCATGGACCTCGGCTGCTATCGCGGTCTGCGTCACCGCAAGGGCCTGCCGGTCCGCGGCCAGCGCACGCACACCAATGCCCGTACCCGCAAGGGTCCGGCCAAGGCGATCGCCGGCAAGAAGAAGTAATTCCTTTTCGTCGGCCCGGTGCAATGCCGGGCTGGCGACAGGGTTCGGACATGGCGCCGGTTCCGCGAGCAATCGCGGTCGGCGCTTTGTCCATGGTGGAAGGTCTGAGAGGACCGTTCGCCGACAGGGGGAAGGGCAGGGTGCCCTCCCGAATTCGTTCCGGTGCGCTGGGTTTCTACAAGAGGCGTGCGCTCCGGTGTAGCCGCTGGAATTACGGCGGTGACGAGATCGAAACGAGAGAGAAGAGAGCATGGCCAAGGAAGCCGCAGGCCGCGTCCGCCGTCGCGAACGCAAGAACATCACGTCCGGCATCGCCCACGTGAACTCTACCTTCAACAACACGATGATCACCATCACTGACGCTCAGGGCAACACCATCTCCTGGTCGTCGGCTGGCACCATGGGCTTCAAGGGTTCGCGCAAGTCGACCCCGTATGCCGCCCAGATGGCCGCCGAGGATGCCGCTCGCAAGGCGTCCGAGCATGGCGTGAAGACTCTGGAAGTCGAAGTCTGCGGTCCGGGCTCCGGCCGTGAATCGGCGCTGCGCGCTCTGCAGGCCGCCGGTTTCCTGGTCAGCTCGATCCGCGACGTTACCCCGATCCCGCACAACGGTTGCCGTCCGCGTAAGCGTCGCCGCGTCTGACGCTCATCCGCGAACGTCCGGTGGCCGGCAAGGCGCCGGGCATGGCCCGTCAAGGCGGTGGTCCCTGCGGGGGATGCGGCCCGCGGCGAACCGCTTCATATGAAAGGGTATCAACGTGAGCATCCAGAAGAACTGGCAAGAGCTCAAGAAGCCGAACAAGCTCGAGGTTATCCCGAGCCGCGATCCGAAGCGCTTCGCGACTGTCGTCGCCTCGCCGCTCGAGCGCGGCTTTGGCCTGACGCTCGGCAACGCGCTCCGTCGTGTCCTCTTGTCCTCGCTGCAGGGTGCGGCGGTGACGGCGGTTCAGATCGACGGCGTGCTGCACGAGTTCTCCTCGATCGGCGGCGTGCGTGAGGACGTCACTGACATCATCCTCAACATCAAGGAAATCGCCGTCCGCATGCAGGGCCAGGGCCCGAAGCGGATGGTCGTGCGCAAGCAGGGTCCGGGCGTCGTCACCGCTGGCGACATCCAGACCGTTGGCGACATCGAGATCCTGAATCCCGAGCTGGTTCTCTGCACCCTCGACGAGGGCGCCGAGATCCGCATGGAGTTCACGGTCGACACCGGCAAGGGCTACGTCCCGGCCGACCGCAACCGTCCCGAAGATGCTCCGATCGGTCTGATCCCGGTCGACAGCCTCTACTCGCCGGTTCGCAAGGTGTCCTACAAGGTCGAGAACACCCGCGAGGGCCAGGATCTCGACCTCGACAAGCTGACGCTGACCGTCGAGACCGACGGTTCGGTGAAGCCTGAGGACGCTGTTGCCTACGCTGCCCGTATTCTCCAGGACCAACTGGCGATCTTCGTCAACTTCGAAGAGCCGCAGAAGGACACCAAGGTCGAGACCGTTCCGGAGCTCGCCTTCAATCCGGCGCTGCTCAAGAAGGTCGACGAGCTCGAGCTGTCGGTCCGTTCGGCCAACTGCCTGAAGAACGACAACATCGTCTACATCGGCGATCTGATCCAGAAGAGCGAGGCGGAAATGCTCCGCACGCCGAATTTCGGCCGCAAGTCGCTCAACGAGATCAAGGAAGTGCTGGCGCAGATGGGGTTGCATCTCGGCATGGAAGTCCCGAACTGGCCGCCCGAGAATATCGAAGACCTGGCCAAGCGCTACGAAGACCACAACTACTGAGCATCACGCTCGCCGGAGGGCGTGGCTCTCCGGCTCGTTCAAAACAACATGCCCGGCGTGAGCCGCGCGAAAGACAAATAGGAGTAGGCCATGCGTCACGGTAATGCGGGCCGTCGGTTCAACCGCACACAGAGCCATCGTAAGGCGATGCTCGCCAACCTCGCCATCTCGCTGGTCGAGCATGAGCAGATCGTCACCACCCTGCCGAAGGCGAAGGACCTGCGTCCGATCGTCGAGAAGCTGGTGACCATCGCCAAGAAGGGTGATCTCGCTGCTCGTCGTCAGCTCGCTTCCGAGCTGCAGAACAACGAAGTTGCTGCCAAGAAGCTGTTCGACGTGCTTGGCCCCCGCTACAAGGCCCGCGCCGGTGGTTACACCCGCGTGCTGAAGGCCGGCTTCCGTCACGGCGACTCGGCCGCGGTCGCGGTGATCGAGTTCGTTGATCGCGACGTCGCCGCCAAGGGCGCCGCCGACAAGGCCCGCCAGGCTGCCCAGCCGGCCGAGGCCGAGACGGCTGCCGCCTGATCGTCGATAAGCGTCGCTGAAAGTTGAGCAAGGGGCGGCCCATCGGGTCGCCCCTTGTTGTTTGGACGTCCTTTCGTTGCCATATTCGGCGGCGTAGAAGACGGCATGTCGATCATGCGCTTCCGGAGATACGCGATGCGACCCAACGGACTGTCTCGCCTCATCCTGGCCTTTGGCTTCCTGGCCTGCGCGTCGCTGGGAGCGGCGACGGCTCAGGAACGGGCGCTGCCGACCTCCGAGGCGCAGGTCAAGCTGTCGTTTGCGCCGGTTGCCAAGGTGGCCGGCCCGGCCGTGGTCAACGTCTATTCCACCAAGACGGTCAAGGTTGCCTCTTCGCCGCTGATGGACGATCCGTTTTTTCGTCAGTTTTTCGGCGGCGATATTCCCGGTTTGGGCGGACAACAGCGCGAGCGGCACCAGCAGTCGCTCGGCTCCGGCGTCATCGTCGATCCTACCGGTCTCATCGTCACCAACAACCACGTCATCGAAGATGGCGATGAGGTGAAGGTGGCATTGGCCGACCGCCGCGAGTTCGAGTGCGACGTGGTGCTCAAAGACGAGCAGCTCGATCTCGCCGTGCTGAAGATCCGCACCCCCAAGGGCGAACTGCCGACGCTGCCGCTCGCCAACTCCGATGAGCTGCAGGTGGGTGATCTCGTTCTCGCCATCGGCAATCCGTTCGGTGTGGGACAGACGGTGACGCAGGGCATCGTCTCGGCCTTGGCCCGCAGCCAGGTGGGCATTTCCGACTATCAGTTCTTCATCCAGACGGATGCGGCCATCAACCCCGGCAATTCCGGTGGCGCACTGGTCGACATGGATGGCAAGCTGGTCGGTATCAACACGGCCATCTTCACCCGTGGCGGCGGTTCCAACGGCATCGGCTTTGCCATTCCCTCCAACATGGTCAAGGTGTTCGTCGATTCGGCCCGTCGTGGCGGCTCGGCCGTCGAGCTTCCCTGGATCGGTGCCGAACTGCAGCCGGTCACCTCCGACATCGCCGAGAGCCTTGGCCTCGATCGGCCCTCGGGTGTGCTGATCACTTCCATTCTTCGCAAGAGCCCGGCCGAGGAGGCCGGCCTCGATGCCGGCGACCTGATCGTTGCCGTCGATGGCGTCGAAGTCAGCGATCCCCGTGTCTTCAACTATCGCCTCGCCACCAAGGGTGTCGGCAATGTGGCCAAGCTGACCATCAACCGGGCCGGCAAAATGATCGAGGTGTCCGTCAAGCTGACGACGGCGCCCGAGACGACGCCGCGGGAAACTCTGACGATCGACGCACATTCGCCCTTCCAGGGGGCGACGGTCGCCAACGTATCCCCAGCCGTCGCTGCCGAAATCGGCCTGACCTATCGCGGCCAGACCGGCGTGGTGATCACCGCCGTCGCGTCCGGTTCGCCGGCCGATCGTATCGGCCTGCAGCGGGGTGACATCATCGTCTCGGTCAACGGCAACGACATCACGGCGACCAAGGTGCTGGCTGCCGTGGCCAACTCCGACCCGATGTTCTGGCGCGTCGCCATCGACCGCAACGGTCAGGTCCTGCGCATGGCCTTCCGATGAGCGACCTGTTCGGCGTCAGCACGGCGGATAATCGGGCGGGCCGGCCGCTGGCCGACCGGCTGCGCCCGGCCAGCTTGTCGGAAGTGGTCGGTCAGGATCATCTGGTCGGGCCGAGCGGCACCATCACCCGCATGCTGGCTTCCGGCTCGCTCGGTTCGCTGATTCTGTGGGGACCGCCCGGATCGGGCAAGACCACCGTAGCCCGCCTGCTTGCCCACGAGACCAACCTCGCCTTCGAGCAGGCGTCGGCCATCTTCACTGGCGTCGCCGACCTCAAGAAGCTGTTCGAGGCGGCGCGCCAGCGGCGGGCGCTCGGGCGCGGCACGCTGCTGTTTATCGACGAGATCCACCGCTTCAACCGTGCCCAGCAGGACAGCTTCCTGCCGGTGATGGAAGACGGCACGGTGACGCTGATCGGCGCTACCACCGAGAACCCGTCCTTCGAGCTCAACGCGGCCCTGCTGTCGCGCGCCCACGTGCTGGTGTTCAAGGCGCATGACGAAACATCGATCGGCCAGTTGCTCGACCGCGCCGAGGCGGTCACCGGCAAGCCGCTGCCGCTCGATGAAGAGGCGAGAGCGGCGCTGGTCCGCATGGCCGACGGCGACGGCCGCGCCGCGCTGACGCTTGCCGAGGACGTCTGGCGCGCCGCCGGCGAAGATGAGGTATTCGACGCCAAGACGCTGCAGGAGATCGTCCAGCGGCGAGCGCCGGTCTACGACAAGGCGCAGGACGGCCACTACAACCTGATTTCGGCGCTGCACAAGTCGGTGCGCGGTTCCGATCCCGACGCGGCGCTCTACTATTTCTGCCGCATGATCGATGCCGGCGAAGATCCCCTTTACGTCATCCGCCGGGTGATCCGCATGGCCGCCGAGGACATCGGCCTTGCCGACCCGCAGGCGCTGTCGGTCTGCATCGCCGCCCAGGGCGCCTACGAGATGCTCGGCTCGCCGGAAGGCGAACTCGCCATTGCCGAGGCTGTCGTCTACGTGGCGACGGCCCCCAAGTCCAACGCCGTGTACACTGCCTTCAAGACGGCGATGGCGGCCGCCAAGGAATTCGGCAGCCTGGTGCCGCCGCGTCATATCCTCAATGCCCCGACCAAGCTGATGAAGGGCGAGGGCTACGGCTCCGGCTACCGCTACGACCACGATGAGCCCGACGCCTTCTCCGGTCAGGATTACTTCCCGGAGAAGATGGGCCGCCGGTCGTTCTACCAGCCGGTTGAGCGTGGTTTCGAGCGCGAGCTCAGGAAGCGCCTCGACTATTGGTCTCGCTTGCGTCGCGAGCGGCAAGGCGAGAGCTGAGGTTAACGATCGCGGCAGACGGTCACGGCCTGACGGACGCTTTTCCCGGCGGAGTCGAGGCTGGACGGCTCTTGTGTCCTCGGCAAGCCGCTGAAATCGCTGAATGTCGCCGTTAACCATCTGTCTTCAATGGTTTTTTAACCCGTTCCCTTAAGCTCGAAGTCGGAATTGTGGTGTAGCTTCACAAATAACCGAAGCCACCGGGAGCGGGGATGATGTCCGACAGCGGAAAGACGATAGCGCCAGGCGCCGCGCCGCTCGATGCGGTCGCCCGTCTACGCGCCGCGATCTACGCGGATGGCGACGTCGACGCGGAAGAAGTCCGCCGCCTTTGCCGTCTTGCCGCCGAGGAAGGCTTCCCGACGGTGGCCGGCCGCCAGCTCTATATCGAAGCGCTGACCGATTACGTTGCGCTGCAGACGGCGCCGAGCGGCCACGTCAGCGAGGATATGGCCCGCTGGCTGATCGGCGTGCTCTCGGCTGACGGCATCACAACCGATCTCGAGATCGACCTTCTGGTCAACATCATGCGCCGGGCCGATTCGGTTCCGGCGGAGCTTTCCGCTTTCGCGCTGTCCGAAGTGTCGCGATCGGTGCTGAACGGCGCGGACGACGGCGAGGGTGGGGTTATCTCCGCCGCCGACGTCGAGCGCATGCGCTCCATCCTCTATGCTTTCGGCAGCGAACGGTCCGTCGGCGTCAGCCGCGAGGAAGCCGAGGTGCTGTTCGACCTCAACGATCGCAGCCGCGAGGCTGAGAACGACCCCGCCTGGTCCGACCTGTTCGTCAAGGCGATCGCCTCCTTCCTGATGGCGGCGCGCGGCTACACGCTGATGTCGCGCGAGGAGACGCTGAGCCGCGACGCCTGGCTCGATGCGCCGTCCGGCGGCGTTACCGCGCTGTTCGGCGACATGCTGTCGAACATGCTGTCCAACGGCCTGCGTGGCATTTGGTCAGCCTGGCGTCAGCAAGATGACACATCTTCAATGCTAGTTGAGGCCGACGAGACCCGCATCCGCGAGGCGGAAGCGGTCACCTCCGAGGAAGTGAAATGGCTGGCCGACCGCATCGGCCGTGACGGGGTGATCCACGCCAACGAAAAGGCGCTACTGAAATTCTTGTCCGAGGAAAGCCCGGACATACATCCTTCGCTGCGTACTCTGCTCGACACCGCTGCCTGACCCGGTCGAGAGCGCTTCCCCTACGCAGCGCCCTGCGCGCGGCGCCCGGAGATCCCCCCGGGCGCCGCGGAATTTTTTGCAGCCGGCACCCCTTTGGCCGAGCGCCAATCATCTGCGCTGAAGGCGTTCCGGGCTCGTCCGCACTGTCCCCAGCCATCGAATTTTCGTGCCCCCGACGCCTTGACTTGCCCCGCCGAGCACCCTTATATCGCGCCACCGCACGATGGTTCGGGCGCGTCGCTCAGCGAAGAGCACTTGGTTATCGCCAGTGTAAGCTTCCTTGAAAAACGTGATCGTACCCTGTAGTAGGTTGGTTCAAGGTCGCTTAGCTCAGCGGGAGAGCATCGCATTCACACTGCGGGGGTCGTAGGTTCAATCCCTACAGCGACCACCATCCAACAAAAGGCCCTGCTGGCAACAGCGGGGCCTTTGTTTTTCAGGACGTAGCCATGGACGCAGTGTCTTCGCCTGCCGCCACTTAACAATAGTGACTACTGGCGTTGCTCTGGGTATCGAGATGAAGGCCTTCCTCGCGCTGGTTGTGTAGAATATTGATCGATGTTCGAGAAGACGGCGCTTCGGAACGAGCGTTGTGTGGGGGGCGGTCGCCGTGAACTATAAAAGACCCAGATGTTTCTCCGTGAGACGGTTCTGTTCCGTACTATTATCTCTCCTAGTGATCGCTGTGACTGGCTCTACGCCAGCGTGCGCCGAAACTGCGTTATCCGGAGCCCTGGATCATCAGAACATACTGAACTACATATTGTCGGAGACGAGTGACAAGTCATTCGACCCTATGGATTCGATTTTTATAAATGTGGCTACTAGCGATGCAGATAAATATGCCTTGGAAGTTGAGTATGTTTTAAAGCTGACCCGATTTTACGGTTATTTCTTCAATTTCAAAGACAAGCTGGCCTCAAGTCAAATACGCATAGTAATCGGCGATAACGTTATGAACGATGCGAAGGCAGGAAAGATAGAAATTCTTTTTCCTAAAATGTTCTCCATGCTGCGGGATGACGCATCGTGCTATCTTGAGTCATCGACAGATGAATATATTCGTCACAACGTTAATGCGCAGATCATTGTAAAGACAGGAAATATGGCCGAAGTAAAAAAGTGTGTGCGGGAGTCTATGTCATTTTTGACAGGATTTAATATTCCGTACAAAAAATTTCTGGAAAAAAATCTTGTGTATGTAGAAGACAGTATGGATGGGTATTATGACGCCACCGAAATGACGGCAGTCGCCATCAGAAACAAGTGCATATCGCATTTTGATTCCAAGCTTGAATATCAGGCGTGCGTCAGAGAGGAGCTGAATTACTAAGTTGGACTTGGAAACATACTCAGGGCGTTGCATCCGCAAGCCGCAACACGCGGCAACAGCATTCCTTAGCGGTTTGGCCGGGATTGGTCGACTCGACCAAATGCAGCGGGATGCTGCTTGTCGTCTGACAGAGAGATCATTTTTGATCCCTGTCCTCTACGTGACAGACCCGATTTCATTCCCGAGCGATGGTCTTAAGTGAAGTTCGCTGACATTCGGCAGGATGTAGGTGTGGCGGACAGCAGGATGGCGGCCGATGGGCGCCGCGTCCGGTCATGCGCTTCACCGCCCCAGTCATGCCGCTCATTGAAAGGTCTTGGACATGATCCCGCAAACGGTAACCGACGGCATTGTCTCGTATCGGGCGATCGATTGGGATCGTGAACTGTTCGACGAGCTGGTGCCGCTGCCGGAGGGCACCACCTACAATGCCTATCTGGTCAAGGGTAGCGAGAAGACGGCGCTGATCGACACCATCTATCCGCGCAAGACGGCCGAGTTCGTCGCCGCCATCAAGAAGTCGGGCATCGAGCGGATCGACTACATCGTCGCCAACCACGCCGAGCAGGATCACTCGGGCTCCATCCCGGCTGTCCTCGAGCTGTTTCCCGAGGCCAAGGTGGTGACCAATGCCAAGTGCAAGCGCTTCATCATGGATACGCTGCCGGTGGACCGCGACGCGTTCATCACCGTCGGTGACGGTCACAGCCTGTCACTGGGCGACAAGACGCTGCAATTCCTGATGACGCCCTGGGTCCATTGGCCCGACACCATGGTCACCTACGTGCCGGAAGCGCGCGTCGCCTTCACCTGCGATTTTCTGGGCGCCCATCTCGCCACCACCGACCTCTACGCCGATGACGAGGCGCGGGTCGAGACGGCGGCCAAGCGGTATTACGCCGAGATCATGATGCCCTACCGGAGCTTCTCGAAGGAGGCTGTCGACAAGGTCGGTGCGCTCGATCTCGCCTTCATCGCCCCCAGCCACGGCCCCGTCTACGCGCGACCGTCCTTCATTCTCGATCTCTATCGGAGCTGGACGTCCGACGCGCCCAAGCCCTTCGTCGTCATCCCCTACGTGTCGATGTATGAAAGCACGGCGCTGATGGTCAGCTATCTCACCGACCGGCTCGTCGAGCGCGGCATCGGCGTCAAGCCGATCAACGTCGTCGATCTCGACACCGGCGAGTTCGCCATGAGCCTCGTCGAAGCATCGACCGTGGTATTCGCCTCGCCGACAGTCTTGTCGGGGCCGCACCCGAGCGTCGCCTACGCGGCCCTTCTCGCCAACGTGCTCGGCCTCAAGGCCAAGTATGCGGCGGTGATCGGTTCGTTCGGCTGGGAGGGCAATCTGCCGGAAATCATCCAGTCGATGCTGCCGAAGCTGAGCGCCACCTTCTTCGAGCCGGTGATGGTCAAGGGCCTGCCACGTGAGGCGGCGTTCGCCGAGCTCGACCGCCTCGCCGACGATATCGCCGCGGCGCACGCCGGCACCTTGGTTCCGGCCTGAGCGCCGCACGACGTTGGGAGGGACCGATGGAACCGCAGAGCCGTGAGGTCCGCGTCATCTATTTTGCCTGGGTGCGCGAGCGCATCGGTCTTTCCGACGAGCATCTGAACCTGCCCGGCCACGTCCGTACAGCCGGCGACCTGATCGCCTGGCTGTCCGGGCGCGGCGACAATTATGCCTATGCGCTGGAATCGCCATCGACCATCCGCGTCGCCGTCGATCAGTTGCATATCGAGCAAGACGAGCCACTCGGCCCGGCGCGGGAAATTGCCCTGTTTCCGCCGATGACCGGCGGCTGACCCGCTTCATCACTTCGCAATTTCATCGTTCATTGTCACGGCTACGCCAGGCGAGGCGAGCTTGTTGCCGCCCTCATTGGTCGGCAAGGGCTACGCGGCATCCCTCTATGAGTGGTCATACGCATGCGTCGCCCGGCGCGGGGTGGAGCGCCCACAAATGGCGGTTTTCTGCCAATCCCGCCTAGGTTCCCATTCCACCTGTCCAAACCCGTCACACAGGCGACACCGATTTCTGCCCGGCGAGTCCTGTACCGGACAGATTTCCCCCTCGCGAAGGCTGACGCTGACCAACATGGACAGGTCGCCGCTCGACGCTGCGTCCCCCGGAGGAGAATGGGGGGCGGCAGAGAGAAGCCGAAGAGGGCTGACCGTCCGGAAGTATCGCGTCTCGCGAGCCGCCGGAGGACGACATGGACATCTACAAGGAACTCATCCGGGAACGCGATGCCGGTCGCCGTGCGGCGCTGGTTTCCATCGTCACTCAATCCGGTTCTACGCCATCGGCGACCGCGGCCAAAATGCTGGTCCGGGCCGACGGCACGATTGCCGGCACGGTCGGCGGCGGCGCTGCCGAGGGCAGGGCGATCATGGTCGCCCGCGAGGTCATCGAAAGTGGCCTGTCGCAGATGCTGACCATCGACCTGCACAAGAACCCGACGCTCGATCTCGGCATGATCTGCGGCGGCAATCTTCAGTTCTATATCGAGGCGATCATGCCCAACCGCACCGTCTATATTTTCGGCGGCGGTCACGTCGGCCTGATGACCGAGACGATCTGCCGGACGCTGGGCCTTGAGACGGTGGTCGTCGATGACCGCGCCGAGTTCGCCAATGCCGAGCGCTTCCCTGCGGCCGCCGGCACCCACGCCGGACCGCTCGCCGAGACAACTCCACATCTCACGCCCAACGCCTCGTCGCTGGTGTTCATCGCCATGCGCGGCCACGCCCTCGATCAGGAGGCGCTCGCCTGGGCGCTCGGCACGCCGGCCGGCTACATCGGCATGATCGGTTCGAAGCGCAAGGTGCTCACCGTCTACAAGAATCTCGTTGCCGCCGGCTTCGCTCCGGAAGCGTTCCAGCGCGTCCGCGCGCCGGTTGGTCTCGAAATTGGGGCCGAAGGGCCCGAGGAAATCGCGGTCTCCGTGACCGCCGAAATGATCGCCCACATCCGAGGTGTCGATAAGGCGTGTCCACTGACACGGACCATGGACTGGTGTGGGGCGGCCGAAGAGGGAGCCTCTCTCTCTGCCGCCAGCTGATTGGGGATGCTGCGACGGATGGATCAACCTAGGAGGAAGATATGAAACGCATTTCCCTCAATGTGAACGGCGTGGAGCGCTGGGTGGTTGCCGACCCCAAACGCTCGCTCGCCGACGTGCTGCGCGAGCAGATGATGCTGACCGGTTGCAAGGTTTGCTGCGCCGACGGTCAGTGCGGCTCGTGCACGGTGCTGATCGATGGCAAGCCCATCCGCGCCTGCGTGACGCCGATGGAAAAGCTGACGGCCGGCTCGAAAGTCGTCACCATCGAAGGCATCGGTACGCCTGAAAACCTGCATCCGCTGCAGATCGCCTGGATGGCCCACGGCAGTGCCCAGTGCGGCGTCTGCTCGCCCGGCTTCATCATGTCGGCCAAGGCGCTCTTGGACAAGAACCTCAACCCGACCCGCGAGGAAGTCCGCGCCTGGTTCCACCGCAACCGCAACCTCTGCCGCTGCACCGGCTACAAGCCGCTGATCGACTCGGTGATGGATGCCGCCGCCATCATGCGCGGCGAGAAGACCATCTACGACGTCCTGCCGAAGGCCAAGGAAGACGGCTCCATCCTCGGCACCGAATACATTCGTCCGTCGGCTGTCGCCAAGGTCACGGGTACCTGGGACTTCGGCGCCGACGTCGCGCTGAAGATGCCGTCCGGCACGCTGCGCCTTGCCCTGGTGCAGGCCGAAGTCAGCCACGCCCTCATCAAGAACATCGACACGGCGGAAGCCGAGAAGATGCTCGGCGTCGAGCGGATCATCACCTGGAAGGACGTGGGCGGCAAGAACGCCATCACCGGCCTCATCACCTTCCCGACCAACAAGGGTGACGGTTGGGATCGCCCGATCCTCTGCAAGGAGAAGATCTTCCAGTTCGGCGATGCCATCGCCATCGTCGCCGCCGACACCGAGGAACATGCCCGCGCCGCCGCCAAGAAGGTCAAGGTCGAGCTCGAAGTTCTGCCGGCCTACATGTCCGGTTTCGCGGCTCTGGCGCCCGACGCCATGGAAATCCACCCCGGCGTTCCCAATGCCTATTACGAGCAGGGCGTCGTCAAGGGTGGCGACACCAAGCCGCTGATGTCCAGCGCCGCTGCGATGGTCGACATCACCACCTACTGCTCGCGCCAGCCGCATTTGCATCTGGAGCCCGACTGCGGCGAAGCCTTCGTCGATGACGACGGCGTATTGACGATCCTGTCCAAGTCGATCGGCGTGCATCTGCATCACGCCATGATCTGCCCGGGCCTCGGCATTCCTCCCGAGAAGCTCAGGCTGATCCAGAACCCGACCGGTGGCACCTTCGGCTACAAGTTCTCGCCCACCATGGAAGCCCTGCTCGGCGTCGCCGCGCTGGTCACCAAGAAGCCGGTGTCGCTGGTCTACGACCAGTACCAGAACATCACCTATACCGGTAAGCGCAGCCCGGCCAACATCAACATCCGCCTGGCCTGCGACAAGAACGGCAAGCTCACCGCCATGGAAACCGACTGGTGGCTGGATCACGGCCCCTATTCGGAATTCGGCGATCTGGTGACGTTGCGCCAGGCCCAGTTCACCGGTGCCGGCTACCATCTCGAAAACATCCGCGGCAAGGGCCGCACGGTTGCGACCAACCATGCCTGGGGCTCGGCCTTCCGCGCCTACGGCTCGCCGCAGTCCTTCCTCGCCTCTGAAATCGCCATCGACATGCTGGCCGAGAAGATGGGCGAGGATCCCTTCGAGTTCCGCTACAAGAATCTCTACAACGAGAACTCGACGACTCCGACCGGCCAGAAGCCGGAAGTGCTGGTGCTGCCGAAGCTGTTCGACATGATCCGGCCGAAGTATCAGGAAGCCAAGAAGCGCTGCGCCGAGTTCAACAAGGCCAATACCGACAAGAAGCGCGGCGTTGGCGTGGCTCTCGGCATCTACGGCTGCGGTCTCGACGGGCCCGACAGCTCGGAAGCCCGCGTGGAGATGACGCCGACCGGCTTCATCGTCCATTCCGGGTGGGAAGACCACGGCCAGGGCGCCGATCTCTCGGCCCAGACCATGGCGCATGAGGTGCTGCGCGCGACCGGTGTCAAGCCGGAGCAGATCGGCCTAGTGATGGCCGACACCTTCGGCCCGAACGGCGGTCCGGCTGGCGGCAGCCGCTCCAACGTCTTCTGCGGCAACGCCATCCGCGTTTCGGCAGAGATGATGCTGAACGCCATGAAGAAGCCGGACGGCAGCTTCCGCACCTACAAGGAGATGGTGGCCGAGAATATCCCGCTGTCCTACGACGGCAAGTGGGTGGCGGCGGCCTGCACCGACTGCTCGCCCGATACCGCGCAGGGCAACCCGTTCCCGATCTACATGTACGAGGTGTTCCTGCCGGAAGTGGAAGTCGATCTCGAAACGGGTGAGACCAAGGTGGTCAAGTTCACCACGTCGGTCGACGTCGGCACCATCATCAACAAGGCGACGGTGGATGGCCAGATCTACGGCGGTCTCGCCCAGGGCATCGGTCTTGCCCTGACCGAGGACTTCGAGGACCTGGAACTGCACACCAACCTCAAGGACTGCGGCATCCCGTATCCCAAGGATGTGCCCGACGACATCGAGATCCTCTATCTCGAAACGCCGCGCGACCTCGGGCCGTTCGGAGCCGCAGGCGTCGGCGAGGCACCGCTCACCGCGCCGCACCCGGCCATCCTCAACGCCATCAACAACGCCTGCGGCGTGCGCGTGTTCCGCGTTCCCGCCCTGCCGGAGGTGATCAGGATGGGGCTCGAGGCCAAGGCCGGCAAGCCGACAGCGAAGTCTGAACTTCAGCACAACTGAGTTCTGACAGTCGGGGAGCATCCCGCCCGCTCCCCGCAATGCGGGCGGCCCGTCCTCTCCCGGGCCGCCCGTACCCCATTCGGTTCACCAACCGCGCATCGAGACCATCATGGATGGCGATCAGGTCAAGGCATGGGAAGCGCTCTGCATCGAAGAGCAGCCGCCGGCATGCGCCGCTGCCTGTCCGCTGCGTGTCGATGCGCGCGCTATGGCCGAGAAGATGGCCGCCGGTGATTTCGCCGGGGCCATCGCCCTTTATGCGCGCATCGTGCCTTTTCCGGCGATCATCGCCCACATTTGCGAGCACCCTTGCGAGGGTGCCTGTCGTCGGGCCGAGGCCGGCGGTGCCGTCAAACTGGGCGCGCTCGAGCGCGCTCTTGTCGAAGAAGCCTATCCCACAATCCGTCGCGTGGCCCAGCGGTCGCGCAAACCCAAGTCGGTCGCCATCGTCGGTGCCGGTCTGGCTGGGCTTACGGCAGCTGCCGACCTTGCCATGAAGGGCCATGCCGTCACGATTTTCGAAGCCGAAGCTCGCCCGCTCGAACGCCTCCGCCATGACATCCACCCGTCCGTCTTGCCGCCGTCGGCAATCGAGGCGGATCTCGGGGCGCTCACTTCGCTCGGTATCGATATTCGCTGTCGGCAAAGGGTGACGGGGGGCGACGGCCTATTCATGCTCGACGAGCTCGTTGCAGCACATGATGCCGTTCTCCTGGCCATCGGCCCCGGTCCGGCCATCCAATTCGCGGGGACATTGCGCCAGACATCCGCCGGGCGTCTCGATCTCGATCCGCTAACGCTGGCGACGTCACGCCCGGCGGTGTTCGGCAGCAGTCTTCATACCGGAGACGACGAAACCTATTCGGCCATCTTCTCGGTTCGGGACGGCCGGCGAGCGGCGGTTTCCATCGATCGCTTCCTGCAGGGTGCCTCACTGACGGCGAGCCGCGCCGATGATAACGCCACCGGCACTTGTCTTTATGTCAATACGGCGAGCCACGCCGTTGTGCCGCCGGTTGAGCCATCCGATCCCATCGCCGGCTACTGCCGCGCGGAAGCGATGAGCGAAGCGGCGCGCTGCTTCCCCTGCCATTGCCTCGAGTGCGTCAAGGCCTGCGCTTATCTCGCCCATTACAAGACCTATCCCAAACGGGCGGTGCGTGAGATCTACAACAACGACTCGATCATCATGGGCAATCGCAAGTCCAACCGGATGATCGACAGTTGTGCCCTGTGCGGCCTCTGCGAGACGCTCTGCCCCAACGATCTCGCCATGGGCGATGTCTGCCTCGACGCTCGCCAGAGTATGGTCGAACGCGGCCATATGCCGGCCTCCCATCACGACTTCGCCTTGCGCGACATGGCCTTCAGCCGTTCGGACGAGGTCGCCTTCGTTCGTCATCAGCCGGGCTACGATCGAAGCGCCGTCTTGTTCTTCCCTGGCTGTCAGCTACCGGCCTCGGCGCCGCGCCAGGTGGAAGCGGTCTATCGCCACCTCTGTGATCGCATCCCCGGCGGCGTCGGTTTCATGCTCGACTGCTGTGGCGCGCCGGCCCATTGGTCGGGCCGCAAGGCGCTGCATGAGGAGGTGCTCGATCGCCTTCAGATCACATGGGAAGAGCAGGGGCGGCCGCGCATCGTCACCGCCTGTTCGACCTGTCTCAAGGAGATCGGCGAATTTCTGCCGGCCATACCGGTTTCTTCGCTGTGGACCGAGCTTGTCGCCATCGGCCTACCGGATGTCGCCACGCCGAGGCCTGTCGTCGGGCCGCTCGCCATTCACGATCCTTGCACCAGCCGGCACGCCCATGAGGTTCAGGCCGCCGTGCGGTCGATCGCCGCGTCGATGGGGGCGGACGTCCGCGAACTGACAGGCGCCGAGAAGACCACCTGCTGTGGCTACGGTGGCCTTGTGTCCTTCGCCAACCCGGAGGTCGGCAACGCCTTCGTCGACCGGCGGATCGAAGAGAGCGATGCTGATTATCTTGCCTATTGCGCCATGTGCCGCGACAACTTCGCCCGGCGTGGCAAGCGCGCCCTTCATCTCATTGACCTGATCTTTCCCTGTGACGACGATCCGGCGGCGCGCCCCGATCCCGGCTTTTCCGGGCGTCGCGACAACCGGTTGCGGCTGAGCCGACGTATGCGGCGAGACCTCTGGGGAGAAAGCATGAGCGATCCGGTCCCATCCGTTCCCCTGATCATTGCCGACGCCGTCCGGGCCGACATCGAACGCAAGCTGCTGCTGGTCGACGATATCGCCGACATCATTGCCGAGGCGCAGCGAACAGGGCGCGTTCTGAAGGACCGGGCGAGCGGCCATTTGACCACCTCCGGCCGCATCGGCACGGTCACCACCTGGGTAGAGTATGAGCCGACGGAAGCGGGCTTCGTCATTCATCGGGCCTACGGCCATCGCATGCAGGTCGAGGTGAAGCCATGACCGACATGTCCGGCGGTGTTCCCGATCTCATCTGTGCGCGCTGTGACAAACCCTTGGAAATGCGCAAGGTCGAGGCGAGCTATCTTGGCCAGACCTTCCCGGTCGAGTTGCCCTGCTGTCCGTCATGCGGCTTCGTCTACATCTCCGAGGAGCTTGCATACGGCCGGATGCTCAAGGTCGAGCAGGCCCTGGAGGATAAGTGATGGCGGATTCCCTCGCTCTTCCTGGCTTGTTCGGCTGTGGTTGCGTCGAGGATGCCGCCGGTGAGCGGCTGCGACCCGGCGACGGTGCGATCGTCAAGGAGTTGTTCGAGCACTCGCGCCTGCGTCTCGGCTCCCTGGTGCTCGATGTCGGCTGTGGAACCGGCGAAAGCCTTTCCTGGCTCGAGCGGCATGGCTTCGTCGGCATCGGTGTCGACCGCGATGAGAGAGCGCTGGCGATCGCTGCCTCGCGTGTCGTTTCAGCGCTATTCCATGGCGACGGCGCTCATCTGCCGTTCGCGAGTGCCGCTGTCGACGCGGTGCTCTCCGAATGCAGCCTGTCACTGATGTCGGACCGCCGGGCGGCGCTTGCCGAGTGGGCCCGCGTGATGAAACTTGGCGGACGACTGCTGCTCGCCGATGTCGATTGGCCAAGTCACGATGGGCGGGATGAGCTCGTTGACGACATTGCAGCGGCCGGCTTCACCATTCTTCACGAGGAAGACAGGTCGGACGTTCTCCCCGCCTTTGTTGCCCGCTTCATCTTTCGGTACGGTTCGCTCGACGCCTTGTGGGGCGATCGCGCTTGCACCGGACAAGCGGCTGGCCGGCCGCGCTACCGGCTGTTGGTCGCCATAAGGTCGGCCAAGGCAATATCGTCGGCAGGGAGCGCCAGCTCATGAACGAGGACTCCTTCCGCGTTGCCGAATTGCTGCTCGACGACTTCAAGTGCAGCCACATCCTGATGCGCCTCGCCCTCGAAGCGCAGGGGCGCGACGATCCGGATCTGGTCCGGGCCATGTCCGGCCTGTCGCTGGGCATGGGGCAGGGCTTCAATTGCGGGGCCTTGTCCGCCGGCTGTTGCGTCATCGGCTACTATGCGGGGCGCGGTGGTGATGGCGAGAGCGAGCATCCCGAGCTGGGCGCCATGCTGGATGATTTCGTCGGCTGGTTTACCGCCGCTGCCACCGGTCAATATGGCGGCATCAACTGTTCGGACATCATGAAGTTCGATGAGTCCTTGAAGCGGGACCGCTGCCCAGCCCTCATCATCGAGACCTGGGGCAAGATCAAGGAAACGCTTGCCGATCATGGCATAGATATCACGGTGGTCCCACAGGAGGAGAAACCGTGAGCGATCCGGTCGAGAACCAGCCGCCGGGTATTGCCGTGATCGTGTTGGCGGCCGGCTGGTCGTCGCGCATGGGGGCGTTCAAACCGCTGCTGCCCTTCGGCGACGATACGGTGCTCGGACACGTGATCTCAACCATAGCCGAGGCCGCGATCGGGCCGGCCTATGTTGTCGTCGGCAATGAGGCGGCGCGGATGGTTCCGGCCGTCGAGGCCCGCGGAGCGGTGGCCGTCGTCAACGTGGGTTTCGCGGACGGCATGATGTCGAGCATCAAGGCGGGCATTGCGGCGCTGCCCGAGACGGTCGACTGCGCCATGATCCTGCCCGTCGATGTGCCGCTGGTTCGGGCAACCACCCTGGCCCAGATCGCCACAAGCGCCGGGCAGGGGGAGGCGGCCATTCTTCGTCCGACCTTTCGCGGTCAGTGCGGCCATCCGCCTTTGATCCGCCGACGCCTGTTTGCCGAAATCCTCGCAGCGTCACCCGAAGCAACGCTGCGCGACATTCTCGATCGCCACCAACAGCACGCACAGACCATCGCCGTCATCGATAGCGGCGTGCTGCGCGATATGGACTATTCTGGCGATTATCGCCGCCTTGCCGATGCCTTGCCACACCGCCGCCACCCCGACGAGGCGGAATGCGCGGCCATACAGGATGCCGTGGGCACGCCGGAGCCGACGCGCCGTCACTGCGCGATTGTCGCGAAACTGGCGGTCGAGATTGCCGACCGGCTGGTCGCCAAGGGCATGCCGGTCGATATCGAGGCTGTCCGGGCCGGAGCGCTGCTGCATGACGTTGCCAAGGGCGAGCCCGATCACGCGATGGCCGGCGCCCGGCAGGTCGCGGCGTATGGTTTCACCGAAGTCGCTGACATCGTCGCCACCCATATGAACATGCCGTTCGAACCCGGGCAGCCGATCGACGCGAGGCATCTGGTGTTTCTCGCCGACAAGCTGATCAAGGGTGAGCAACGCGTCAGTCTGGAAGACCGCTTTGCGCCGGCTCTTGCCGCGTTCGCTGCCGATCCCGCGGCACTGGCCGGGGCGCAACGCCGCCGCGCGGCCGTCGCCGCCGTTCTCGCCGCTGTCGAGGCGGTGATCGGTCCGCTCGGCCATCTGTCGGTTGGCAATCCTGTCGTCTCGGTGGAGAGCTGACGATGACCGGCCCCGTTCGCCTGTCCTTCGGGCGCACCCGCAGCGTCTGTCCGGAATGCCTCACGACCATTCCGGCCGAGCGCTTCGCCGTCGGTGACACGGTTTATCTCGACAAGACCTGTCCGACGCATGGCCGCGTCGTGACGCCGGTATGGCGGGGGCTTCGCAGCTACGAGATGTGGTCCCGCAGTCCTCGCGCTACCGCCCTGCCGGTCAGCGCGGCCGCGGACATCGCCGAGGGGTGCCCAAGGGATTGCGGCCTTTGTGCCGATCACCGCCAGCAAAGCTGCTGTGTGCTGATCGAGGTGACGTCGCGCTGCGACCTCGTTTGCCCGGTCTGCTTTGCCTCGGCCGGGCGACACGGCGTGGATACGCCGATCGGCGACATCGGTCTCGCCCTCGACAAGTTGCGGGACGGCAGTGGGCAGGTGCATATCCAACTGTCGGGCGGCGAGCCTACGGTCCGCGACGATTTGCCGGAGATCGTGGCGCTGGTGCGCGCCAAGGGCTTCGATTTCGTCCAGCTCAACACCAACGGCCTCAGGATCGGCCGCGAGCCGGATTATCTCGCCGCGCTGGTCGACGCCGGGCTCGACTGCGTCTTCCTGCAGTTCGATGGTGTCAGCGACGCTGTGTACAAGCAATTGCGTGGCCGAAACCTGTTGGCAGAAAAGCGCCTTGCCATTGCCAGCGCGCGGGCCGCCGGTGTCGGCGTCGTGCTGGTGCCGACGCTGGTTCCCGGCGTCAACACCGGTGAGATCGGAGCCATCGTCGATTTCGCCAAGGCGGAAATGCCGACGGTGCGGGCGGTGCATTTCCAGCCGGTTTCCTATTTCGGGCGCAATCTTCGCGCTCCAAGGGATCAGGACCGCATCACCCTGCCGGAGGTGATCGAGGCGCTCATCGATCATGCGGACGGCGCGATCAGGCTGGAGGATTTTCGTCCCGGTTCGGCCGAGAATCCGTTCTGCTCCTTCAGTGGCCGCTTCGCCGTCGATCGCGCCGGCCGCTTCCGTTCCGATCCGGAGCCCCAGTCCAGCTGCTGCGGTTCCCCTGAGGTCGAGGCGGCCGTGGGCGAAGGGGGGTGTTGCGGCACCACGGCAAGGCGTTCACCGGAGGTGGTGCGCGCCCAGCGCTATGTCGCGGGACAGTGGGCCACAACGCCTGAACAGCAAGCGCCCGTTGCCGGTCTTGAAGCCTTCGATGCCTTTCTGGAACAGCAGAGCCATCGCCTGTCCTTGTCCGGCATGGCTTTTCAGGATGCCTGGACACTCGATCTCGACCGCTTGCGCCAATGCCATATCCACGTGGCGCAATCGGACGGCCGGGTCGTTCCGTTCTGCGCCTATAATCTGACCGATATCGGCGGCCGGTCTCTTTACCGCGAGCCGTCGACATGAGCGGTTTCGGAACGCTCGACGACTGGGTGGCGCGGACGATTGGTACCGCGCACCTGCCGATCCGCGAGGATGTCGAGGCTTATCAGCTTCGCTGCCTGAACGAGACCATGGCTTACGCCCGGTCGCATAGCCCTTTCTATCGTTCGCAGGAAGGCTGGCCGGAATCACATACTCTCGGCCAGCTCGCTGACATTGCCCGGTTGCCATTGACGACATCGGCCGACCTCGTGCGCGGCGATCCTTCGCTGATCGCCTTGCCGATGCGCGACGCGGTGCGTCTCGTGACCATCCCGACGTCGGGTACGTCTGGCCAGCAGAAGCGGTTGTTCTTCACCGAAGCGGATATCGAGGCGATCGTCGCCTATTTCGAGCATGGCATGGCGACCATCGTTCGTCCGGGCAGTTCGGTGGCCGTTGCTTTTCCCGCCCAGCGGCCCGACAGCGTCGGCGATCTGCTGATGCGAGGGCTGAGCCGGTTCGGCGCCTTGCCCGTGGCACTCCCTCTCGATGGTTCGCTGGATACGATGGTCGGCGCCTTGCGCGAACTGCAGCCGGTGGCGATTGCCGGTATGCCGGTGACGCTGGGGGCTGCCGCGCGGCGCATGGCGACTGATGGCGGCCCGCCCCTCCGGATCGAAACGGCACTGGTCAGCGCCGACAGCGTTTCGCCAAGTTTCAAGGCGGCGCTGGCCGTCATCTGGGGCACCGAGGTGTTCGAGCACTGGGGCATGACCGAAACCGGATATGGCGGCGCGCTCGCCTGCGAGGCGCACGACGGTCTGCATATCCGCGAAACCGATCTCTACCTCGAAGTCATCGATGCGAAGAGCGGCGAGGTACTGCCAACCGGTCAGACAGGCGAAGTCGTCGTCACAACTTTGCGCCGCCGCGGCCTTCCGCTGATCCGCTATCGCACCGGAGACAGAGGCTGCATGATCGAAACACGCTGTCGCTGCGGGTCGGTGCTCCGCCGGCTGCGACTAGGCGGGCGAATGGACGAGCCGATCATTTCCGGAAAAGGCGGGGGGCTACCGGCGGAAACGATCGATGATGCCATTTTCTCAGTTGAAGGGGTCATCGACTTCTCGGTCGAGCTGAGAACGGGTCGGCACGCACGCCTGTCCATCGACATCGTCGCCGACGACCCGTGGACAACCGAGGCAGTTCGGTCAGCGCTTCTGAGCCATCCGATCGCGGGGCCTCTATTGCAATCGGAGAAAATTAACATTGCTGTCAAGTTAGCGTCTGGCTCGCCTTTTTCGCTTTGCCGCAAGCGAAGGGTGACGATGATGCGTGGGGAGGAATAAGTGACTGACAAGAAAAGAAGAATTGTATCGTTACAGGGACTGAAACAACATAGACTGAAGGATCATAACGATTTAGCGCAGCAGAGTTTATGATCGAATCCATGACAGGAAAGCCCACTTTTACTTGAAGTCCGGCCTCGCTGCTGGATGGCGCGTCTGAGGTGGTCTCGTCGCGAGAAAAACGCGAACGAAGTCTTTGATACTTCAGCGGTGGATGCACCTGGAGGGTGCTGCAATGGTCCTGCCTCAACGGCTCGAAACCGACACATGTGCGATTCCGACAGGTGGCCCGGCCGCCTGTGGAACGTGTAGAAGCGCGTCCGTACGGCATGAACGCGCCCGTTCCGGCCCCCTTCCCGACCAGGGAGGTTTGCTGGCCGTTCGATCGAAGTTCATGGCGGACGGCATTGTGCCCGAGGGGGTGCCGCTGCCGATCCTGCGCTCCTGGGAGCGCAGCAGCATGCATGGCCTGGTCAACGGCACACCCAGGCGCCGTGACACGCGCTTGACCGAGACCGCCCTCAAGGAACTCAGGGAGCGCAACGAGGAGCTGCTGGTTTCCGCGTGGGGTGAGATCGTCACGCTGTGTCGCGAAACGCAGCCGCTGGGTGGTGTGGTGGTATTGACCGACCCCAACGGCGTGGTGCTGGTTCGCCTTGGCGACAATAACTTCAGCGATGAGGCGGAGCGGCTTGGCCTGTGCGCCGGAGGCGACTGGTCGGAGCAGGCGATGGGCACCAATGCCATCGGAACGGCCCTGTCCGAACGCTTCGCCCTGTCGGTCATCGGGGCAGAGCATTTCTGCAACGGCAATACCGATATCAGTTGCTCGGCGGTGCCGATCATCGATCCATGCGGCGCTCTCGCCGGCATCATCGATCTTTCGACCTCGGTCACGGTAGCGCACGACTATTCGCTGCCGCTGCTCAAGCGGGCGGCGAACGAGATCGAGCGGCGCCTGTTCGAGCGGCGATACGGACGCTTCGAGCAGATGCATCTGCATTCAAATCCGCGCTTGCTCGGTAGCCCCAATGAAGGATTGCTGGCCTTTGACAGTGATCGTCTGGTTGGTGCCAACCGGGCCGCGGTCGAGCTGATCGGTCTCAGTTGGTCGGCCATCGGCGTCATGCATTTCCGGCAGCTCTTTTCGGTGCAGCACGCCAGCGTAACGCGCCAGGCGTCCGCCGACGAATGTGTGGTGCAGTCTGCGCAGGGATCGACCTTCTTTGCCCGTATGCAGATGCCGCGCAAGGCGCAAGGCGGCGTAGAGTCCGGCAGAACGATCGACCGGGAACCGATACGGCCGGCGCTTGCCGAACCGGCTGCCAAGGATACGCTGCCGCATGTCGTCCTCGAAACATTGCAATCCGACGGCGGCCCCAAGCTGCGCAAAATGAAGGTCGGCCATCTCGTCTATGGGGCCAACCTGATGGACGAGACCGGAGAGGCCATCCTGGTGGTGGCATCGGGCCGCTATCGCTGCTTCGCCTCACATGAGGGCAAGGAGCTCACGCTGTTCACCCTCGGCCCGGGCGACGCCGTGCCGCTCCAGCCGGAGATGGTGGTGGAGGTGCGCAAGGAAGGCGAGGCTGCGGTGATACCGCGCACGGTATTCCGGCGATTGATCCGCGATCACCCGGAGTTCGGAAATTGCATTCTGCCGGCCGTCGAAAGGATGCTGAACCGGTCGCTCACCATGGTCGGCGAAATGGCCTTCCGTAGCGTGCGCTACCGCTTGATCCGCTATCTCTGCGAAATGGCCGAGCACGACGGCCGCCAGACCCCGGCGGGCGTCGTCATCGATGCCGCGCCGCATGGCGATGATCTTGCCATGGCCATTGGCGCGGCGCGCCAGTCGGTATCGACGGTATTGGCGGAGCTTATCCGGGCCGGCGATGTCCAGCGGCCGAGCCCGCGCACCTTCGTCATTCCCAACATCGAAAGTCTCAAAGAGGAACTGCGCGTTCTGCGCTGAGCAGGCTCTGCCGCGCCGCCATGGATGGCGCGGCGGTCTGCTGCGCGATAGCCGATCCCAAGACAAGTCAAGACGTGCCCCAACGATCATGTGCTTCGCCAACCGACCGTCTTGGCCGAGCCACTCGCACCTTTCGCCTGTCGGTTTTGGGTGGCTGATGCTCGGAAACAAACCTCAGGGAACCGCCGCCTCAGGCGACGCCGGCAAGCAGCATATCGGCAAGATACTGCACGCTTTGCCCATGCTCCCCCGGCAGTATCAGGTCGGCGGCCGATTTCAATGTGGGCGTGGCGTTGCCGACCGCTGCCGTCAGGGCACAGCCTCTGAAGAGTTCGATGTCGTTTTCCTCGTCGCCCACTGCGACCACTTGGTTCCGGCGCAGTCCGAGGCTGGCGAGGGCGTGAGAGAGCCCACTGCTTTTGTTGACCCCCTTCGGCAAAACCAACACCCGCCGGCCGCAGCCGACGATATGAAGGTCATAGCCGCCGAGGGCGATCACCACTTCCACGCAACCGGCATTCTCGGTGGCCGTCGCCACCATCGCTCGTCCGACGAACAACGGTTCGCCGGGAAGCTCCCGCTCCAAATCGGCGACAAAGCGTTGGTCGACGGGTGGTGCGATCAATTGCTCGGTGCCGGTCGCTGGGCAGAAGGCTGTAGCGCCGTTTTCCAGGATCACCGCATCGAACAGATCGAGTGCGCCGCAGATCTGCTGGATATTTTCGAGCCGCCGGCCGGATACCAGGATCAGCCGGAAGCCGGCGGAACGCAAAGATTGCAGCGCCGCCTCCGTGGATGCGCTCATCCGGCCGCGCTCGGCAATGGTGCCGTCGTAGTCGAGGGCAACGGCCTTGAGGTTGGCCAAGGACCGTTGATGCGGTATCGAAGGCGATCGCCGGGGCGGCTTGGTCAGTGTCGCGGGCATGTGTTGCGTCCTCGTTGCTTTCAGGGATCGGAGCGGGCGACGGACAAACTGGTGGCCCAAGTCTCAACTTTGCTGGAGAAAAGCACGTCATGAAGGACGGTCTCAGTCACCTGGACGACAAGGGCGCTGCCCATATGGTCGACGTGGGCGAAAAAGAGGTCACCCACCGCGTGGCAACGGCGAGCGGACGGGTGATCATGAAGGCCGAGACGCTGGCGCTGATCGTCGACGGCAGGGTGCCGAAGGGCGACGTGATCGCCACTGCGCGCCTGGCCGGCATCATGGCGGCGAAGAAGACGGCCGACCTCATTCCCCTTTGCCATCCGCTGGCGCTTTCCGGTGTGGCGCTGGAACTCGATTCTCATCCGGAGTTGCCTGGGATTGCCGTATCGGCAACAGTGCGCTGCACCGGCAAGACCGGCGTCGAGATGGAGGCGCTCACCGCTGTTTCGGTCGCCTGTCTGACCATCTACGATATGGTCAAGGCGGTCGAAAAGGGCGTGCGCATCGAGGCCATCCACCTCGTCGAGAAGAGCGGTGGCAAGTCCGGCCATTGGCTGGCTAGTGCAGTGACACCGACACTTGATTCACGTTGATGGCAAGTGACCGATCAAGTGTCGGTGTCGTAAACTGCACTAGAGTCAATTTGTTGGTAGTGCACTTTCCGACGCATTCATTCGCCTCGCGTTGTCCATAGCGTGGACCGAATGAATGCGTCAGTGCACTAGTGCCTGAACAGGAGTTGTCATGACGCTGATTTCCGTTGAGGCTGCCCAGTCCGAACTCCTGTCCGCCGTCCGGCCGACAGGCAACGAGCGGGTGTCCCTGAGCGAAGCGGGCGGCCGCGTGCTCGCGGTCGACCTTGAGGCGCGTCGGACGCAGCCGCCGGTATCCTTGTCGTCGATGGACGGTTACGCCGTCCGCGCGGCGGCTTCGTCAGGGGACGCTTGGTTTCGCGTCGTGGGGGAATCGGCCGCCGGACACGCCTTCGGCAGGGCCGTCGGCGAGGGCGAAGCGGTCCGCATCTTCACCGGCGCGCCGTTGCCCTCGGGAACCGATTGCGTCGTCATGCAGGAGGATGCCGAACGGGACCTCGATCGTGTCCGCTTCAAGATAGCGCTCGCCGCCGGCCAGTATGTCCGTCCTCGTGGCCTCGATTTCAACGAGGGCGACGTTGGCCTCCACGCCGGGACGCATCTCGGCTTCGCCTCGCTTGGGCTGGCGGCTGCCATGAATCACGACAGCTTGCTGGTGCGACGCCGGCCGCGTGTGGCGTTGATCGCTTCAGGCGACGAACTGGTGCCGCCGGGAGGTGACCCGCAGCCTCACCAGATCATCGCCTCTTCATCGGTGGCGCTTGCCTATCTCGTCCGGCAAGCGGGGGGCGAACCGATCGATCTCAGCATCGCGCCTGACGATCTCGGCTCATTGCGCCGACGCATTCGGCGCGGCCTGGATGATGGGGCTGACATTGTGGTGGTGATCGGTGGCGCCTCGGTCGGCGATCACGACTTCACCCGCGCGGCTCTCGAGGCGGAAGGGGCTGCGATCGGCTTCTGGAAGGTAGCCATGCGCCCCGGCAAGCCGCTGATGCACGGCCGTATCGATCAGGCCCATGTACTCGGCCTTCCCGGCAACCCGGTGTCGACGCTGGTTTGCGGCGTGCTGTTTCTGGCGCCGCTGATCCGCGCCATGCTGGGCCTTGGCGATGTGCTGCCGGGAACATCGACCGCCATTCTCGATGCGCCTCTCGCAGCCAACGATATGCGGCGCGACTATCTGCGTGGCGAGATCTCCATGAGGGATGGGCAGCTCCGCGCCACTCCCTTCGCGCGGCAGGACTCATCCCTGCTGCGGACCATGGCCATGGCGAATGCGCTGGTGATCCGGCCCGAATATGCGCCGGCCATAGCCGCTGGCGAAACGGTGGAGGTCATTCGGCTTTAGCAAAGCCCGATACCAGGAGGTATTGAAAATGCCCCTTGGGATTCTGATTGCCGATTTCTCATCTGCATCAGGCGCATGAGAAATCGGCAATGCTCTCAGTGAGCGGATGCGTCAGCATCTTCGCGAGTTGGTATGACACTGTCGGGGCAGGGCTATCCCACGTCTGCCTGCAGGCCAGGCAACTCCGGAACCTGCGTATCCGGTCGGCGCCGGTAGCCGATGGTGTCGACCTTCATATCGCGGATGTCGACCATCAGCAGGCGACCGATCAGCGGCTTGCCGACGCCGGTGATCAACTTCAAGACTTCGCAGGCCGCCAGCGTCCCGAGCACGCCGACCACCGCGCCGAGAATGCCGACCTGAGAACAGGTCGGCACATCGCCCTCGGGTTCGCGCGGCATCAGGCAGCGCCAGCTTGGTGCGGGCTTGCCGTCTTCGTCGAGCACATAGGGCTGAAGCGTCGTCACCGAGCCGTAGAACTCCTGCACGGCCGCCGAAACGAGTGGCTTACCCAGCGCATAGGCGGCGTCTGCCACCAAAAAGCGTGTCGGAAAATTGTCCGTTCCGTCGACGATGATGTCGAAGCCGGCGAAGATCTCGGCGATGTTGGCGCCATCAAGCCGAACCGGGAACAGCTCTGTGGCCACGTGCGGGTTCAAAGCCGCGACGCGCTCGGCCGCGCTTTCCACCTTGAGCTTGCCGACGTTGGCGGTGGAGTGCACCACCTGCCGCTGCAGATTGGACAGTGACACCACATCGTCGTCGATGAGCCCAAGCGTGCCGACGCCGGCGGCGGCCAGATATTCGATGATCGGAGAGCCGAGCCCGCCGGCCCCGATACACAGAACCCTGGCTGCCTTCAGCTTCTGTTGCCCTGGCCCGCCGACGTCCCGCAGGAGCAAATGGCGGGAGTAACGGCGGATTTCGTCCTGGCTGAGGGAGGAGGTCATTGAAGGGTTCCTCGGTGGGCCTGACACACCGTCGGGACGGCGAAGCCCAAGTCAACTGATGCCTTGGTTGCCAAATCGATGGTTGGCTGACAAGGCGATCATCACGTATCGGCGCGTCGGTTTCCAGCTCCCTGATGGTTTCGGGCGCGAATGACTTCAAAAAGAAAGACCTGCGGGAAACCCAAGGGTCTCTCGCAGGTCTCATGGTTGTCAATCGGCTTCAGGCAGCTCGGACTGTCGCCAGGAAGGTTCTAACCTGCTCCTTCAGCATTTCCGACTGCTGCGACAGCTCGGCCGAGGAACTCAGAACCTGCTCGGCAGCGGCGCTGGTGGCCGACGCGGCCTGGGTGACCAGGACGATATTCCGCGAAACGCCGGAGGTGCCGGTCGACGCGCTCTGCACGTTCTGGGCAATATCCTGCGTCGTGGCCGCCTGTTCCTCAACCGCCGAGGCGATCAGGGCAGCGATCTCGTCCATCTTTTCGATGGTCTTGGAGATGCTGTCGATCGCCGAGACCGCCGTTCCGGTGGACGATTGGATGCCGGAGATCTGCGCGCTGATCTGCGCCGTCGCCTTGGCGGTCTGATCGGCCAGATTCTTGACCTCGGAAGCGACCACGGCAAAGCCCTTTCCGGCTTCACCGGCACGGGCCGCTTCGATCGTCGCGTTGAGGGCCAGCAAGTTGGTCTGGCCGGCAACATTGCCGATGAGGTCGACGATTTCGCCAATCCGCTGGGCTGCGTCCGACAGGTCTTTCACCGTCTTGGCAGTGCCGACGGCTTCCTGCACGGCGCTAGCTGCCATTCTGGCGCTCTCGGCAACCTGGCGGCTGATTTCCTGGACGGAAACCGCCATTTCCTCGGAAGCCGAGGCCACCGTGTTGACGTTGGCAGAAGCTTCTTCGGATGCCTGGGCAACCTCGGCGGAGCGCACCGACGTATCCTCGGCCGTACTGGTCAAGGTCTGGGCGGCCGACTGAAGCTGGGTCGATGCCGAGGAAACCGAACCGACGATGGCGCCGACCGATCTCTCGAACTCGTCAGCCATGCGGTCCATCGCTGCCTTGCGTTCCGCCGCGATGCGGGCGTCGTTGGCTGCCGCCTGTTCGGTCGCCGCTTTGGCGTCGATGACGGCGTTATCCTGGATGACGCCGACGGTCCGCGCCATGGCGCCGATCTCGTCCTTGCGGTCGGTACCCGGCACGACGATGCCGGTCTTGCGGGCTGCAAGGCCTTCCATGGCAGTGGTGAGGCGCTGGATCGGCTTGCTGACCGACAGCGACACCAGCCACATCACGATGATGCCGGCAAGGGTAGCCACCAGCGACACGATGGCCTGGTTGCTGTTGCTGTCGCCCTGGGCTGCGGCATTTTCATTCGCGAGCTTGGTGACATCCGCCATGACAACCGCACGCGGGATCTGGATGATGACCGACCAGTTCATACCTGTACGGCCGAGCGTCACCGGAGCGAACACCCGCAGACGATCCGATGCCTGATCGTAGGTGATGGCCTGCTTGCCCGAGGTGATCGTGGTCATTTCATCTTGCCAGGCGGTGTCGATCTTCGACAGGGGGCCGCCAATGGCTGTTGGGTCGAGACTGGACGCGACGATCAATCCCTTGTCGGTAACGATGGTAACGGCACCCTCGCCACCGTAAATCTGCCCGTCGACGGCTTCTGCCAGCTTCTGAATGGCGGACAGATCGAAGTCGGCACCGGCGACGCCCAGGAACTTGCCGTTGACCGTGATGGGAACCGACATCGTTGATAGGAAGACCGCCTTGCCTTGGACGATGTAGGGCAGGGGAGCCAGAATGCTTTCCTTGCCGGTTTCCTGTGGGCCGATGAACCAGCCACCTTTCATCAAACCGTTGGGATGGCTCTCGCGGCTGTCATATTCGACGAGCGGCTGAAGCGCGATCTTGCCGGCGCTGTCGCGAGTCCAATAGGGAAGCGCGCGCCCTGTCTGATCCGAGCCGAGGTTCGTCTTGCCCTTGAACGCGGCGTCGTTGCCATCGATGCTGTCGACGCCCCAGGCACTGTAAGTGCCGTTGAAGCGAGGATTGTCCTTGAGGACGTTGAGGAGCGTCGCGTTCAGCTGAGCTCTGCGCAGCTCGACCGGTGTGCCCGACTGACTGTCCCCCGCCATGACCTCAAAAGCACGGGCCATATTGCGGGCTGCCGCGAAGGCCGTATCGACCTCGGCGCGGATGTCGCCTGCTTGAGTTGTCGCGATGGCCTGAAGGGCTTCGCGGGACTTGGCATCGAGCAACTGCGAGACACTCTTGTTCGTCTGCTCGTTGAGTTGCTTGTTGGCGTAGATGCCATAGCCAACAACGGCCGCGACAGTCGTCAGCAGACAAACCACTGACAATGCGACGATTTTGACCTTAATCGATTGAATGTTCACTGGAGCCCCCAGTTCAGACGCCGCTGTCATTACGGCAGCTACCTCCTGTCTAGCCGGCACTCGTTAACAACGAAAAAATATTCGTGACCCAATAAACCGCAGGATTCAGCCTTTTGGCTATGTCATGATTCGACGCTTGGCTCGGTTCATAGAGATCGCCCTGGTATTGTTTACAAGGGGCGAGCGATCACTAATTCGCGCAGGTGTTGTATAGCTGGCAGTTAGCCGACGGAATTATCTCAGCTTCATCAAATACTAAACCTGGGAGCGTCCCAATATTTTGTCAGCTTTCGCAAGGAGAGAAGCCAACTTCATCAACCGACCATCTCATGAGCTTTCCGGTCGACGAACCTAGTATTAGTACGGTGACAGCTGCGTAAGGATTTCCCGGAACCTTTCTCCGACTAAAGGCTTGTGCCGGAAAGCAGGAGAATCACCATGCCGCAAAGCCTCGTTAAGGAATTCACCTTTGAATTCCCATTGCCGATAGAGATCCTTCTGCTTAGGACCATCGGCGCTGCCCTGCTGTGCGGTCTGATTGGGCTTGAACGAGGCGTCCACAAGAATCCGGCTGGTTTGCGAACCAATATGCTGGTCGGGCTCGCCGTCGCTACCTTCTGCATGATCACGCTGTTCATGATGGACAGGCTGGCGGTGGGGAACCCCGCCATGCGGCTCGATCCCATCCGGCTGGTTGAAGCCGTCACCGCCGGAATCACCTTCCTTGCGGCCGGGGTTATCGTTTTCACCAAGGGCGATGTGAAGGGGCTGACGACCGGCGCCAGCATGTGGCTCTCCGGAGCCATCGGCCTCGCCTGTGGGCTGGGGATATGGTCCGTCGCGTTGGTCGCCAGTCTCGCCGGGGTGGCCATTCTGTGGCTGCTGCGCCGCATGCAGTACGCAACCGGCCTCAAGAATGACTGAAGCGGTGCCGTGCCAACAGTCCGTTCGATCTGGCTGCTCGATCGGAACGGAATGGGCGAGCCGGCGTTTCTTTCAGGCAGTCTGAATAAGAATCCCGTCCGATCACAGCGCCTGAGCGAGCCGATGCCGTCTGAAGATGGCGTCTGCCCTGTCGATGCGATCCGCTGCCTTGATGCGTTGGCATCCGTGGTGCTCGGCACTGGGGAAGGAGAGTGAGTGTGAGAGCCTTTTTCAGAGACAACGGATTGACGATTGCGCTGATGGCGATGTTTTTGTTCAGCTTTATCGGCATGGTCTGGGCCGGCCATGTGAACCACAACGACGAACTCGCCAAGCATGGGGCACCGGCTATCGGCCTTTTCGCCTATCTCGTCAGCGGCGCTTTCCTGTCGTCGCTGTTCGAGAACTGGGAAAGCGAATTCCTGCAAATGTCGGCCTACGTCATTTTGACGGCCATGCTGTTTCAGCGCGGCTCTTCGGAGTCGCGCGATCCGGACGATCCCGGCCGGCCAAACGACGAACTGCCTGCCGAGCTCCGGCAACGTCACCCCGTTCTCTCTTGGCTATATTGCAACAGCCTGGGCTTGGCATTGGCTCTTCTGTTCGTGCTGTCGTTTGTTTTGCACTGGTCGGCCAGTTCCGCCGCGGCCAGCGAAGAGGCGCTCCGGCATGGCGAGATCCCTCAGTCGATGATGGCCTATCTATTTGACGCTCAGCTGTGGTTTGAGTCCTTCCAGAACTGGCAGTCGGAATTTCTGTCGACCGCCGTGCTGGTCGTCCTCTCGATCTTTTTGCGCCAGCAGGGCTCGCCGGAATCAAAGCCGGTCGGCGCAACAAACGCTGAGACGGGTGAATAGACGCCGGGCCGGACGAAGATTTCCCAAAGCACGGAGCGGCGGTCCGGCGCCTGCCGTTCCAGCCAATACCGGCGCTTATGTTGGGTTCGGCAGAAGCGTATCAATGGCCCGATCCAAGTCGTCGTAATGACTGATGACGACGTCGGCGCCAAATTCGGCGGCTGGCCGGCCGCCGTAGCCGAAATCCACGGCGATCACCGGTATGCCGGCAGCTCGTGCCGTGGCGATGTCGGTTTCGCTGTCACCAACCATGACTGCCATGTCCGGACTGCCACCGGCACGCGCTACCGCCTCGAGCAGCGGGCGCGGATGCGGCTTGTGCTCTGGCAGGCTATCGCCACCGATGACTGCCGAGAACAGTGCGGAAAGGCCGGTGCCACTCAGCACGGCGTGGCTCAGCACTTCCCGCTTGTTGGTACAGACGGCAAAACCGAAGCCGCGCCGGGCAAGGCGTGCAAGGGCGTCGATCAGGCCGGGGTAGGGGCGCGTCTCCGCCGCTATCTCCGCTGCATAATGGGCGACGAATCGCTCGACCAACTCGGGAACACGCATGTCATCGAGCGGGCGGTTGGCTCGGCGAAACCCTTCGCCGATCAGCGCCCGCGCTCCATGGCCGAACAGACCCGCTACGTCGGCACGCTGGACGGCGGAAAGGCCTTCGGCATCGAGGATGCGGTTGAGCGCCCGCAGAAGGTCGGGCGCTGTGTCGAGAAGCGTGCCATCAAGATCGAAAACCACAACTGGACGCATCGATCCTCTCGCCTTTCCTTACCCAATGAGGATAAGGATTTAGCATGCTCAGGGGCAGACGCTAAGGCTACCTGCCGTCAAAGCTGTCGGCAGGGTGGGTCAAAGGTCGCGACTCCGTGCAACGGGCTTGCGACATGGCCCAGATTGCGGCAAACCAGCGGGGACCGTTTCGGGGGAAATGAGGCTTGAACGCGGCGGGCGCATCATTTCGCCAGAATTCGGTTTCACAGGCTGGGGCGACGGCACTTTCGATAACCGACGCCGTCAACGATTCCACGATGACGTGGCGTTGGCGATGTGGGAGGTTGTCACAAAAGCTTGCCCCCTGGGACCAATGAAACCAACGACGAAGTCGATATCGGAGATTTGTGTATGCACCGGACCCTGAACCTTCTCCGCCGCCCACTGGCGGCGGCCATGGTGATCGCCGCGCTGGCGTCTCCGGCCCTTTCTGAGGACTTCACCGAGTCCCATATCGCCGCAGCCCGCGAGACCATCGCCGCGGCCCATGCGTCCGAGCAGTTCAACGAAATTCTCATCGCCCTGGCCGACCAGACCAAGGCGTTGTTCCAGCGTTCCAACCCGGGCGCCGCCAAGGACATCGAGGAAGTGGTGAGCTCCGTCGCTCTCGATCTTGCCAAGCGTCGTCCGGAGCTCGATCGCGAGCTCGAGCGCGTCTGGGCCGGCCGGTTCAGCGAAGAGGAACTCAAGCAGATCACGGCATTCTTCAAGTCGCCGGTCGGCGAGAAATATGGCCAGATGGCCCCGGTGATCATCCAGGATTCGATGCGTTCCGCCGGCATCTGGCGCGACGCCATCTCCACCGAGATCGTCACCCGTTCGCGTGATGAGCTCAACAAGCGTGGCTATAACTTCTAAGTGACGCGGTTGCCACGACCGACCGCCGGCGTGATATGAGGACATTGGTTCCTCTATACGGCGGTTGGTGATGGCATCCTTCGACTATGATCTCTTCGTCATCGGCGCGGGCTCCGGCGGAGTTCGCGCCGCTCGCATTTCGGCAGGCTACGGCGCTCGTGTGGCCATTGCCGAAGAATCCCGGGTGGGGGGCACCTGCGTCATTCGCGGTTGCGTGCCGAAGAAGCTGCTGGTCTATGCGTCCCGATTTGCCGGTGAGTTCAATGACGCTGCCGGTTTCGGCTGGACGGTCGGCGATCGGACCTTCGATTGGCAGGCCCTGAGAGCGGCCAAGGAACGCGAGATCACCCGCCTCGAAGGCATCTATGTCGGCAACCTGCAGCGGTCCGGCGTGGAGGTCATCCGCGATCGTGCGGTCATTACCGGCCCCAATGAAATCCGCCTTGTGGCGGAGGAGCGGACCATCACGGCCGACCGCATCTTGATCGCTACCGGCAATCGCCCGGTTCTGCCGGACGTTCCTGGCATGGAACATGCCGTCACCTCGACCGATATGTTCGATCTACCGGCCCTGCCTGAAAAGGCCATCGTGGTCGGCGGCGGCTATATCGCTCTCGAATTCGCATCCATCCTCAATGGCCTCGGCGTTGCCACCACCGTGCTCTATCGCGGCGAGCAGGTGCTGCGCGGCTTTGACCGCGAGGTGAGGGATAAGCTCGCCGATGCGATGAGGGCGCGTGGCATCGACCTCAGGACCGGCGTCCAGGCGCGGCGCATTGACAAGACGACGGTCGGTTTCGCCGTCGAGCTGATGGACGGTGCCAATCTCGACACCGATCTCATTCTCGCCGCCACCGGCCGCAAGCCGAACACCACCGGGCTCGGCCTCGAAAACCTGGGTGTGGCGCTCGATCAGGATGGCGCCATCGTCGTCAACGCGCTGTCGGAAACGTCGATCTCCGGCATCTACGCCGTCGGCGACGTCACCAATCGCGCTCAACTGACGCCGGTAGCAATCCGTGAAGGTCACGCTTTCGCCGATACGGTATTCGGCGGCAAGGAGAGCTTCGCCGATCATTCGATCCTGCCGACGGCGATTTTCACCACGCCGGAGATCGGCACCGTCGGTCTGTCCGAGGAAGCGGCCTGCGCGGCCTATAAGGCGGTGGATATCTACAAGACTGAGTTCCGGCCGATGCGCAACATTCTCGCCGGCCGCGACGAACGCACCTTCATGAAGGTCGTCGTCGATGCCATTACCGACCGCGTGCTCGGCGTCCACATCATGGGACCGGAAGCCGGCGAGATGATCCAGGTCGTTGGTATTACGATGACCATGGGCGCCACAAAGCGCGACTTCGATCGCACCATGGCCGTTCATCCCACCGCGTCCGAGGAACTGGTGACGCTGAGGACGCCCTCCGTACGGCACAGGTAGTCGGTCTTGCGCGACGGAGGGCGGTGCCGTCTCTTCTATCGGGCGATGGGAATCCAGATTTCCACCACGCCATCGCCGGTCTTGGGATGGAAGCGCTCGTCGTAAAGCTCGAAGTCCGGGGTCTTGGCCGGCTCTAGCCCAGCATCCGGCAGCGCCTTGTTCCAGATGGTGTAGACGGTCTTGTTGAAGTCCGAGAGATGGCCGACGTGCTCGAACACGGCATATCGGCTGGCCGGGATGTCGACGAAATCGAACCCCTCGGGAACGCGTGTCGACGTCGATTCGAGGCCCGCGACGTACCGAAAATGCCCGTCTGCTTCCATGTCGCAGCAGACGCCATAGGCAGCCTTGCCCACCGGTGATGGGATGTCGCCGCAGCGCGGATTGAAATCGCCCCAGAGGCGAGGAATGACGGCATTGGTCTCGAACGTGCAGCGCGTCGATAGGCCGATGACGCGAAACGCGCCGCGCTCGCGCATCTTGGGGGCGGCTAGGTCAACGATCATGTCCTTGTGCATGGTCCATGGCTCCATCAAGGTCAGTTGGCTTGTGGTTCGGGTCTGCCGAACGGTGCTCGGCAGCACGCCGAAGCAACTGGCAAAAGCCCGAGTGAACGCCTCATGGGAGCTGTAGCCGGCATCGAGAGCGATGGGCAGGATCTCCTGGTCTCCTGACGCCAAAGCCTCGGCGGCGATCGCAAGCCGCCGGGTTCTCAGATAGCTCATCGGTGCGAGACCGACATTCGTCTGGAAGAGACGTGCCAGATGCCAGGGGCTGACCGAACAGAGCTTCGCCAGCTCGGCAAGCGTCATCGGTCGCCCGACGTTCAGCTCCAGGTACCAGATCGCCTTTTCCAGGACGCCCATTTTCATCCTCGCGGGTTGAGAGGCGTCCTCTTCATGCCCTGGGCCAAAAGATATCGCTTGATCGCAATTGCTGGCAGCCAAAAAGAAACGCCACCCGGAGGTGGCGTTTCAAGGACAGTGTCAGGCAACGATCGTTTTGCCGTTCTCATCGAAGCGGTGGATCTTGCCCGCCTCCGGCGTGGCATACACGATGTCGTCCGCCGTATAGCGATGCTCGCCGAACAGGCGCACCGTGACGAGGCCGGCATTCTCGGTCTCAAGATAGAGATTGGTGTCGGCACCGAGATGCTCGGCGTGGATCACCTTGCCGCGGAACCGCCCTTCAGCGGGGGATACCCCGAGATGTTCCGGCCGGATGCCGATGGTGGCGCCCGCCTCGCCAACTCGCGCCGCTTCGATGAAATTCATCTGCGGCGAGCCGATGAAGCCGGCGACAAACATATTGGCGGGGCGATTGTAGAGTTCCATCGGCGAGCCGATCTGCTCGATGACGCCGCCATTCAACACCACGATGCGGTCGGCCAGCGTCATCGCTTCCACCTGATCATGCGTCACATAAATCATGGTGGCGCCGAGCTGGCGGTGCAGGCGAGCGATCTCCACGCGGGTCTGTACACGCAGCGCGGCGTCAAGGTTGGAGAGCGGCTCGTCGAACAGAAAGAGTTCCGGCTCGCGCACCAGCGCGCGGCCGATGGCGACGCGCTGGCGCTGGCCGCCCGACAGTTCGGCCGGCCGGCGCTTCAGATAGGGCTCCAGCGACAGCATGTCCGTTGCCTTGGCAACGCGGACGTCGATCTCGGCGGTGGGCGTGCCAGCCTGCTTGAGGCCGAGCGACATGTTGTCGCGCACGCTGAGGTGCGGATAGAGCGCATAAGTCTGAAAGACCATGGCGATGCCGCGCTTGGCCGGCGGCGTCACCGTCACGTCTTCACCGTTGATCAGCACGGTGCCCGAGGTGACGTCCTCGAGGCCGGCGATCGAGCGCAGCAGCGTCGATTTGCCGCAGCCCGACGGACCGACGAAGATGACGAACTCGCCGTCCTTCACCTGGAGGTCGATGCCTTTCAGCACTTCCATGGAGCCGAAGGACTTCCTGATGTTCTTGAGTTCAAGCGATCCCACGGGGCGTCATCCTTGCAGTTTAACCGGCTTGCCGGTGCGAACGCTCTCGTCGGCGGCAAGGCAGACGGCCAGCGATTTCAACGCGTCGTTCATGTGTTGGGTGAGGTCGATGTTCTCGACGATGGCCTTCAGCATATAGGCCTGCTCCAGCTCGCAGAGCTCCTGATGGCCCGGTTCGCCGGTCATCGTGTAGTCGGCATCGGGCGCGAGAAAAGCCCCGTCAGGGCCGGTTGCGGCCTTGTGGATGCGGATGGTCGAGGTGCGGGTATGCGCATCGACATCGTCCGACTTGCCTTCCTTCATGACGATGGAGGCCGAGCCGTTCGGCGAGATGATGTCTTTGACGAAGAACGCTTGCTCCGACATCATCGGTCCCCAGCCAGCCTCGTACCAGCCGACCGAGCCGTCGGAGAACAGCACCTGCAGGTGGCCATAGTTGTACATGTCGGGGGCGATTTCGTTGGAGAGACGAAGCCCCATGCCGCGCACTTCCACAGGCTCGGCGTCGGTCACCTGGCACATGACGTCGATATAGTGGACGCCGCAGTCGACGATCGGCGGCGTGGTGTTCATCAGCGCCTTGTGCGTTTCCCAGGTCTTGCCGGAGGACTGCTGGTTGAGGTTCATGCGGAACACGTAGGGGCCGCCGAGCGTCCGCGCCTCGACAATGAAGCGCTGCCACGACGGATGGTGGCGCAGGATATAGCCGATGACCAGCTTGCGCCGGTTGGCGATGGCGCAGTCGATGATCCGTCGCGCGTCGGCCACCGTGGTGGCCAGCGGTTTCTCCACGAACACGTGGCAGCCCTGTTCCATGGCCATCACCGCATAGTCGGCGTGGCTCTCCGAATAGGTGCTGATCGACGCCATGTCCGGCTTCAGCGCCTTGAGGGCCTCGGGGAACGAGGGGGCAATGTCGTAGCCCTTGAGTTCGTCCGGCACCGCCACCTTGGTGCGGTTGACCAGCCCGACGATCTCAAAGCCGGGATTGCGGTGGTAGGCGAGGGCGTGGCTTCGGCCCATGTTGCCAAGGCCGGCGGAAAGAACGCGAACGGGCGATGTCATTTGACCGCTCCCGAGGTGATGCCGCGGATCAGCTGCCGCGAGAAGATGACGTAGAGGATGAGCACCGGGAAGATGGCGAGCGACAGCGCCGCCAGCACGGCGTTCCAGTTGGTGACGAACTGGCCGATGAACAGCTGGGCGCCGAGCGTCACCGTCTTGGTGCTCTCGCTGGGGGCCAGGATCAGCGGGAACCACAGATCGTTCCAGATGGGGATCATGGTGAAGACGGCCACCGTCGCCATGGATGGCCGCACCAGCGGAAGCACCAGACGGAAGAAGATGGCGTATTCGGAAAGACCGTCGATGCGTCCGGCATTCTTGAGGTCGTCCGATACGGTCCGCATGAATTCCGACAGAATGAAGATGGCGAGCGGCAGCCCCTGCGCCGTGTAGACCAGCACGAGAGCGGTCAGCGTGTTGACGAGGCCGGTCGCCACCATGCCCTGCAGCAAAGCCACCGTGCCCAGGCGGATCGGGATCATGATGCCGATGGCGAGATAGAGCCCCATCAGTGTATTGCCGCGGAAGCGATATTCGGACAGCGCGAAGGCGGCCATGGCGCCGAGCAGCAGCACCAGGAAGATCGACACAACCGTGACGATGGTGCTGTTCTGGAAGTAGGTGATGAAGTCGCCTTGCTTCAGCACGGTCTCGTAGCCGATCAGGCTGAAGGTCGAGGGACCCGGCAGGCGAAGCGGCTGGCCGAAGATCGCCTGTTTGCTCTTGAACGAGTTGATGATGGTTAGAAACACCGGGAACAGCGCCACCAGCGTATAGGCGATCAGCGCCACATGAACGAGGCTGGTGCGCAGTGTCGATTGTCTTGCCTTGGACATGCGTTCCTCCCGTCAGAACTGGTAGCGGCGGATGCGCCGCTGGATGCCGAACAGGTAGATGCAGACGCCAGTCAGGATGATCAGGAACATCATGGTGGCGATGGTGGCGCCCATCGACGGATCGCCGAGCTGCAGCTGGAAGCCGAAGAAGGTCCGGTACAGGAAGGTGCCGAGAATATCGGTCGCCTTGTCCGGCCCGGCCAGTGCGCCCTGCATGGTGTAGACAAGGTCGAAGGCGTTGAAATTGCCCACGAAAGTCAGGATCGAGATGATGCCGATGGCCGGCAGCACCAGCGGTAGCTTGATCTTGAAGAACTGCCCCCAACCGACGATGCCGTCGATCTCGGCCGCCTCAATGACCTCCTCGGGAATGTTGAGAAGCGCGGCATAGATCAGCATCATCGGAATGCCGATGAACTGCCAGACGGAGACCAGCGACACGGCGATCAGCGCCGAGCCGGGCTTGCCCAACCAGGGCCCGAAAGCAGACTTCAGGCCGACGAGATCCATCAGCCAGGGCGCGACGCCCCAGATCGGCGACAGGATCAGTTTCCAGATGAAGCCGACGATGACGAAGGAGAGCAGCGTCGGAAGGAAAAAGGCGGTGCGATAGAAGGCGCCGAACTTCAAGCCTGGCAGCGACAGCAACGCCGCTAGGGCGACGCCGATCGGATTCTGCACGGCCATGTGGATCAGAAAGAAGATGAAGTTGTTGCGCAACGCGTTCCAGAAGTCGGCCGCCCAGCGCGGGTCGCCGAATAGCGTCGCGAAGTTGGCAAAACCGACGAAGACCTTTTCGCCTTCGACCGTATTGAAGAAGGACTGCCGGAGCGTTTCGAACAGCGGCAGGATCATCACCGCCGTGTAGACGACGACGGCAGGAGCAAGGAAGACGAAGATGTGCCAGCGCCGCGGTCGCCGCCGAGCGGCTTCCGTGCCCTGTTCGGGTGCAAGGTCAGTCATGTCGATCTCTGGGGCGCCAGCGGCTGGTCGGTGAGGGACCGGGAGTGGAGAGGACGACGGCGCGAAGACCGCGCCGTCGCTCGCATTTCACATCACTTGGCGGGCTTGTACCAGCTGTCGAGGCCGGCTTGCAGCTTCTTGGCAGCGGCTTCCGGCGTGTCGGTGCCGTTGATGACGTTGGCCGATTCCGTCCAGGTCTCGTTCTCGAGGTTGGGCGTGCCGCGCGACAGGATCTGGTAGGTCGAGCGGATGGTCGGCTTGCACTTCTCGCGCCAGGAGACGAACTCCTTGGCCAGCGGGTCGCTCATCTCGACGGCTGTCGAGTTCAGGCTGAAGAAGCCCGGCAGCGCGTTGGCATAGATCGAGGCGAACTCGGGCGAGGCGACCCACTCGAGGAAGACCTTGGCCTGGTCCTTGTTCTTGCTGGCCGCGTTGAGGCCCATACCGATGTCGTTGTGATCGGAGATGTAGCAGGTGTCTCCGTCTTTCACGACCGGCGGCGGGAAGGCGCCGAGCTTCAGACCGGCGGTGTTGAACAGCGAGATCTCCCACGAACCGGCCGGGTAGATGGCGGCGCGGCCAAGCGTGAAGAGGTTCTGGCTGTCCGGATAGGTCTGGGCTTCGAAACCGTCGCCGAGATAAGGCTTCCACTTGGCGAGCACGCGATAGGGCTCGACCCACGGGTCGTCGGTCAGCTTCTGCGCGCCGGCGATCAGCGCCTTGCGGCCTTCCTCACCCTTCCAGTAGGTGGGGCCGATGTTCTGGTAGCCCATCGTGGCGGCTTCCCACATGTCCTTGGTGCCCATGGCCATGGGGATGTAGCTGCCTTCGGCCTTGATCTTGTCGAGGACCGCGAAGAACTGGTCGACGGTCTTCGGCACTTCGACGCCGGCCTTCGCGAAGGCATCCTTGTTGTAGATGAAGCCATGGATGACCGAGGCCATCGGTACGCAGAAGGTCTTCTTGCCGTCGTCGGTGGACCAGGCGGCCTTGGCGACGTCCGAGAAGTTCTTCATGCCTTCGAGGGCCGTCAGATCCTCGAGCTTGCCCTTGTTGAACAGTTCGAGCGACGTGTCGAACGGCCGGCAGGCGACGAGGTCACCGGCTGAGCCGGCGTCAAGCTTGGCGTTGAGCGCCGCGTTATACTCGGTCGGCGCGCTCGGCGAGAAAGTGACCTTGATGCCCGGGTGCTTGGCCTCGAAGGCCGGAATGATCTTTTCCTGCCAGATCTGCAGGTCGTCGTTGCGCCAGCTCTCGATATTGAGCGTGACGTCGGCCGCGGCGGCCGCACCGACGCCGGCAAGGATGCTCGATGCCAGCAGGATACCCTGCAACGTAGTACGATACATCGTCCGTCTCCCTTTGTTCGCGCTCGAAGACGCGCGTGAGAACCCCGATTATGATTTTGCGACGAGCGACATCGCCCGACGCAGGTTTTGGCCGGCCTCGACGAGAGCGGCATCCGCCGCCTCGATATCTCCCGCGCCGGCGGCGAGTAGAATGGCGTGCTTGACCGAACCACGGCTCTCCTTGAGGAGCCCTGATGCCGTGTCGGTCGAAATACCGGTGATGTCGGTCACGATGCGGGCAGCGCGCATGCGGAGCTTTTCGTTGTCAGCCCTGACGTTGACCATATGGCCGTCATGCACATGGCCGAGATGGACGGCCATCAGCGTCGACAGCATGTTGAGAGCGATCTTCTGCGCAGTTGCCGCGCCCATGCGCGTTGAGCCGGACACCACCTCGGGCGGAGTTTTCAGTAGAACGGCGACGTCGGCGGCGCTGAGAAGCGGCGCCCCGTTGTTGTTGGCGATACCGATCACTGCGGCACCACGCGCCTTGGCCGCACGAGCGGCGGCCAGCGTATAGGGCGTCGAGCCCGAGGCGGAGACGGCAATCACGCAGTCGCCCTGGCCGATGGCGGACGCTGCGAGGTCGGCCGCGCCGGCCTCCACGTCGTCTTCACCTGACCCCAACATGTCGACAAGGCTGTCACGACCTCCGGCCAGGATGACGATGGCCTCATTGAGGCCGATGCCATAGGTGCCAGGCAATTCCAGACAGTCGGCGAGCGCCATCAGGCCGGAGCTGCCGGCGCCGACATAGGCGAGGCGATGACCCGAGGCCAATGCTCCGGCGGCCAGGCTCGCGGCATCCGCTATGGCGGGAATGGCCGCTTCGACGGACCGAGCGGCAGCAACCTGGGCGGCGGCCAGCACTTCGAGTATCCGCGCTGGCGGCAGGGTGTCGAACCCTCTCGCATGGCTGTCACGATCCTCGGTGCCGAGCTGTGCCGTCATTGTGTCACTCCCCACTGGGGCAATAATGCCAAAAAGCTACCACTTGTCTAGAGGGGCAATCATAATTCATTCATTTTTGCCGTGATGACGATGTGGCCAAGAGCGGCGTCTATGATTTTTGTTCGTAAAATCAAATAAATAAGGCAATCTCTTCAAAAAATCGGTGGGAGCCACCAACAAGCCGATTGGCAAATGGTATTTTTTTGGTACTTTCTGAGGAGGAGGGCGTCCATGGTGGATTTCGTAATTGGCGTCGACGGGGGTGGAACCGGTTGCCGGGCGGCTGTGGCAGGCCCTGACGGGCGCGTCATTGCCACTGGCGCTGGTGGCGCCGCCAACGTTTTGAGCGATCGCGCCGGGGCGCTGGCCAACATCCTGGTCGCCATCAACGCGGCTATCGCGGCTGCGGGATTGGACAACAACACACTCCAGCGTTCCGGCGTGCTGCTGGGCCTTGCCGGCAGCAATGTCAGCGATACCGCCGCCTTCATCATGTCATCGTTGCCGGCCGGCAGCGTGGAGGTGGTCTCGGACGGCCTCATCGCCCTTGAGGGCGCTCTTGGCGACGCTGACGGCGCAGTGGCAATTCTCGGAACGGGTTCGATCTTTTTTGCGCGACAGGGCAACTTGGTTCGCTCCTACGGCGGCTGGGGATTCGTCATTGGTGACTTCGGCTCTGGCGCCAGCCTTGGCCGTGCAGCCCTGGCCGCGTCGCTGCTCGCCTACGATCGCATCATTGCCGGCTCGCCCCTCTCCGATCGGCTGCTCGCCGAATTCGGCGGCGCGCCCGGACCCATGGTCGAATTTGCCAGAACGGCAACGCCGGGTGATTTCGGGCGTTTTGCGCCGGCCGTTTTTGCGGCGGCGGAGAGTGGTGATCCCATCGGGCTCGATATCGTCAGGAAGGCGGCCGCGTCGGTCGACATGGCGCTCGATCGCATCGCTGCCGATGGTGTGGACCGCATCGCGCTACTGGGTGGCCTCGCACCGCTTTATCCCGCTTACCTCGCCAAGCGGCATCTGCCGCGCCTGGTTGCTCCCATCAGCAACGCACTTGCCGGGGCGGTGGCCCTGGCCGTTCGGCATTTTTTTGGACATGAGGGAGGGGCGGCATGAGCGGCGACATTTCCAGCCTTCTCTCTCCCGAGCAATTGCAGGCAGCCGGCACCGGGCCGCTCTACCTCAAGCTCAAGCAAGCCATCGAGACGGCAATCAATGCCGGCCAGCTCAAGCATGGCGACGCGCTCCCGCCGGAGCGTGAGATCGCCGATTTCGCCGGCATCAGCCGCGTTACCGTGCGCAAGGCGGTTGACGATCTGGTCGAAGCCGGTCTCCTGGTGCGGCGCCATGGTTCCGGCACCTTCGTGGTGAAGCCGGTGCAGCGGGTGGAGCAATCGTTGTCGCTGCTGACCTCGTTCACCGAGGACATGGCGCGGCGCGGCCTCAAAGCCAGCTCGCGTTGGCTCGATCGGGGGCTGCACCTGCCATCGCCGGAGGAGGCGATGATGCTGGGACTTGCCGGCGGGGGGCTGGTTGCCCGGCTCGAACGCCTCCGGATCGCCAACGATCTGCCGCTTGCCCTTGAAAGGGCGTCGCTCTCGGCCGAGGTCCTGCCCGACCCCGCCGCCGTCACTGGCTCGCTGTACGAGGTATTGGCCCGGAGCGGTCACCGACCGGTGCGCGCGGTGCAACGCATCTCCGCCTGCAACATTCGCGGCGATGATGCGGCGCTGCTCGGCGTCCAGACCGGCGACGCCGGCCTGTCCATCGAGCGCATTTCCTATCTCGCTTCCGGCCGGGTGGTGGAATTCACCCGGTCGCTTTATCGAGCCGACGCCTACGACTTCGTCGCCGAGCTGACGCTCCCTCAGTCCTGATCCGTCACCACTTAAGGAGACGTTCCAATGTCCGCCCTTCTCATTCGCGGTGCTCGCCTGTTCGACGGCGATACTTGGCGCGACGACGCAGTCATTGCCGTGGCCGACGGTCGCTTTGTTCCCGCCAGCAATGCGCCGGCCGGCGCCGAGGTGATCGACGCCCGCGGCCTTCTCGTGGTGCCCGGTTTCATCGATCTGCAGGTCAACGGCGGCGGCGGTATCAATTTCAACGATGCGCCCTCGCTCAAGACGATCGAGCGGATCTGCACGGCCCACGCCCGTTTCGGTACGACGGCGCTGTTGCCCACCTTGATCACCGACCGCCGCGAGGCACGCACCGAGGCCATTGCCGCCGGCAAGGCGGCGCGGGCGGCCGGTGTGCCAGGCTTTCTCGGTCTGCATCTCGAGGGGCCGCATCTCTCCGCCACCAAGCGAGGCGTCCATGCGGCGGCCTATGTGCGCCCCATGGACGACACGGATATCAGGGAACTCATGGGTGCGCTCGCCGGTGCCGGCCCGACGATGCTGACGGTTGCTCCTGAATCGACGCCGGTCGACGCTGTGCGGCGTCTTGTCGCTGCCGGCGGTGTCATCAGTCTTGGCCATACCGACTGCGATTATGACACGGCATTGGCCTACATCGCCGCCGGCGCCACCACGGCGACCCATCTCTTCAACGCCATGAGCCCGCTCGGCCATCGCACGCCGGGCATGGTCGGCGCGATCCTCGAAAGCGGCATCTCTGCCGGCCTCATTGCCGATGGCATTCACGTGCATCCGGCGGCGGCCCGGATAGCCCTCAGGGCGAAGCGCGGACCTGGACGGATATTCCTGGTCACCGACGCCATGCTGACCATCGGCACCGATCTGGCCGATTTCGAGCTCAACGGCCGAACCATTTTCCGCCGCGACGGCCGCCTGGCGCTCGCCGACGGCACGCTGGCCGGTGCCGACATCGATATGCTCTCCTCGGTGCGCTATGCCGCCGAGCATTTCGACATCGGTCTCGACGAGGCGATCCGCATGGCCACTCTCTATCCGGCCGAAGCCATGCGTGTCGGACATCGCAAGGGCAGGGTCGCTCCCGGCTTCGACGCCGATTTCCTGCTGATGACCCCGACTTTCGATCTCCAATCGACGTGGATCGGTGGTCAGAAGGCGCATTCGGCATGAGAGACCGTCTTTTGCGCAGACGACGCCTCAGAGCTTCCTGAGCATGACCTGCTCAATGGCGTGGTTGGTGCTCTTGCGCAGCACCAGATCGGCCCTGAGGCGGGTCGGTTGAATGTTCTCGCGGAGATTGGCGAGGTTGATGCGCGTCCAGAGACCGATGGCGGTCTCCAACGCTTCCTCTTCGGAAATCTCGGCGTAGCGGCGGAAGTAGGATTGGGGATCGCGGAAGGCGGTTTGCCTCAAACGCATGAACCGCTCGACATACCACCGCTGCAGGTCGGCTTCGTCGGCATCGATGAAGATCGAAAAGTCGAAGAAGTCGGAGACGAAGGGAATGGCGCGTCCGTCGCGCGGCAGCTTGCCAGTCTGCAGAACGTTGAGCCCCTCAAGAATCAGGATGTCCGGCTGGTCCACGACAATCCGTTCGTCCGGGACGATGTCGTAGACGAGGTGGGAATAGACCGGTGCCCAGACATTGGGCTTGCCAGCCTTGATATCGGTGAGAAACGAAAGCAGTGCCGCCCGGTCGTAGCTTTCCGGGAAGCCCTTCTTTTCCATCAGGCCTTCCTCACGCAGCACCGCGTTGGGAAACAGGAAACCGTCGGTGGTGACGAGATCGACCTTCGGCGACGACGGCCAGCGGGCCAGCATGGCTCTCAGAATACGGGCGGTCGTCGACTTGCCGACGGCGACAGAGCCGGCAATGCCGATGATGAACGGCTTTTTGGCGTCGGAGCGACCGAGGAAGCGGCGCGTCGACGAATGCAGCGACTGGGCCGATTCGACATAGAGCGACAATAGCCGCGCCAGCGGCAGGAAGATGTCGGATACCTCGTCGAGCTGCACCGGGTCGTTGAGGGAGCGCAGCCGAATGACATCGTCGAGCGTCAATGTCAGAGGCATGCCGGCCCGGAGGACGGCCCAATCGGCGCGGGTATAGACTTCGTAAGGCGACAACGCTTTCCGCACGAATTGTTCCATTCGTCACCATCTCCGGATCGTTGCTTGGCGATCCGCTGATTTCAGATGCATGCGGCAAATGGCCGTCGGCCGAAGCCGACGCACCAAGGCTCTGGGTCAGTCGCCCGAGCGACTGGCCTTTTCCTGCAAGCCGGACTGGGCGGTGCGGCGCTTCAGTTCGGTGAGAACCTCTTCGAGGGGGATCCCCTTGAGCGCGAGCACGACGAGAAGATGATAGAGGAGGTCGGCGCTCTCGTAAGTCACGGCGTCGGTGTCACTGCCAAGCGCCGCGATCACCGTCTCCACCGCCTCCTCGCCAAGTTTTTGAGCTGCTTTGGGGAGGCCCTTTTCAGCAAGCTTGCGCGTGTAGGACGTGACATCGCCATTCTTGAGGCGGTCGGCGACGATCGCTTCGAGATCGGAGAGCGTGAAAGTGCTGTCAGCCATGCCGTTCATCCCTGGAGGCGGACCGGAACGCCGGCCGCAGCGAGATGCGCCTTGGCCTCGCCGATTGTAAAAGTGCCGAAGTGGAAGATCGAGGCGGCCAGCACGGCGCCGGCATGTCCGTCGCGAATGCCTTCGACGAGATGGTCGAGCGTGCCGACCCCACCCGAGGCGATCACCGGCACAGACACCGAGTCGGCGATGGTGCGGGTCAACTCGAGATCGAAGCCGATCTTGGTGCCGTCACGGTCCATCGAGGTCAACAGAAGCTCCCCGGCGCCGAGCGACACTACTTCCTGAGCATATTCGACGGCATCGATGCCGGTCGCCTGCCGGCCGCCATGGGTGAACACCTCCCAGCGCGGCTTGCCGTTATCGGAGGAGACGCGTTTGGCATCGATGGCCACGACGATGCACTGGTCGCCGAACTTCTCGGAGGCGCGGCGCACCAGATCGCGATCACGAACCGCCGCCGACATGATCGACGCCTTGTCGGCGCCGGCGAGTAGCAGCTCGCGGATGTCCTCGACCGATCGAACACCGCCACCCACCGTGACCGGCATGAAGCAGCGCTCGGCTGTCCGGCGGACCACGTCGAGGATGGTGCCCCGATTCTCATGGCTGGCGGTGATGTCGAGGAAGCAGAGTTCGTCGGCGCCGGCCGCGTCATAGGCGGCGGCGGCCTCGACCGGATCACCGGCGTCGATGAGGTCGACGAAGTTGACCCCTTTGACCACCCGGCCGTCCTTGACGTCGAGGCAGGGGATGACGCGTGCTTTCAGCATTGGGGTCACCGCGATTGAAAAGGCGCCCATTTCTTATACGGCTCGATGGATCGGCGCCAGTCCTATGGCGCCGGACAGGTTTGCGATGACCGAAGACAGGTAACGCTTTGCAGGCGGGTTGGTCGGGTGGTCACGAAGTATTTCTACTAATGGTGAGCGTTACGAATTCTCCGAGAGTGGTTTTAGCCACGCAGCGGAAAGCAGATGGTCCGATCTACCCGTGCTTAAGGTGGCGTAAACGCTCCGTAAATAAATAATCAGTTAAGTGATTGTGACAGGCAATGTAGCCTCGGCCGCGCGTGATATTTTCCGGTTGGCTCTCATTATATGCGATCTGCATATTTCTCGGCCAGATCCCGGACCATTGCTTGACGCTGCTGGTCGATGGGCAGGGTAGGAGCTGAGATTGATGTGGCCTTTTTCAAGTCACGAGGCGGCGGTGCTTGCGGCTCTCGACCGTTCTCTGGCGGTCATCGAATTTGATCCGACGGGCCGAATCCTCACTGCCAACGCCAATTTCTTGAAGGTCATGGGCTATGAGCTCGCCGACATCGTCGGCAAGCATCATTCGATTTTCGTTGATCCAACGGAAGTGAAAGGTCCGGATTACACTGCCTTTTGGCGCGATCTGCAGGCCGGCAAGTTCGTGTCGGCCGAGTTTCGACGCATCGGCAAGGGAGGGCGCTCGGTCTGGATCCAAGGCACTTACAACCCACTGCTGGACAAGTCCGGCAAGGTCTATCGCGTCATGAAGTTTGCCTCCGACGTGACCGAACGCAAGCTGGAAGATGCCAGGATTCAGGGCGAAATCAACGCCATCAACCGCGCCCAGGCTGTCATCTCCTTCAACCCGGATGGCACCATCATTGATGCCAACGAGAATTTCCAAAAGGCGCTCGGCTACCGTCTTCAGGAGATCGTCGGCAAACATCACACGATGTTCGTCACACCTGAGGAACGCAACAGCCCCGCCTACAAGAAGTTCTGGGAAGACCTCAGGGCCGGCGAGTTCAAGTCGGACGAATTCCACCGCGTCGGCAAGGGTGGACGGGATATTTTCCTACAGGCGACCTACAATCCGATCTTCGATCTCAGCGGCCATCTTGTTCGCGTCACCAAGTTTGCGACCGACATCACCGCCGTCATGGAGCGGCGACGCAAGCGTCAGGCCGCCCAGGCGGAAATCAATCGCGAACTGGGCGAAGTCGCCGACATGATCGCCCGATCGAACACCGAGGCCACAGGCGCCAACTCGACCGCCGGCATCACCGCCTCCAACGTTCAGGCGGTGGCCGCCGGAGCGGAGGAGCTTGTCTCTTCTGTCGCGGAGATCAGCCGTCAGGTGAGCGTCGCCCTGTCGGTGTCTCAGGAGGCCGTCACCCAGGCCGATACGGCGACCAAGGTCGTCTCAGGTCTGGCGACGGCGGCGCAGAAGATCGATCAGGTGGTCGAGCTGATCAACACCATCGCCGGCCAGACCAACCTTCTGGCCCTCAACGCCACCATCGAGGCGGCACGCGCTGGCGAAATGGGCAAGGGCTTCGCCGTGGTCGCATCCGAGGTGAAGCAGCTCGCCGCTCAAACCTCCCGCGCCACTGACGAAATCGCCAGTGAAATCGCGGCGGTACAGACCATTTCTTCCAAGGCGGTTCAATCCATCGACGGCATCACGGCCATCATCGGCCGCATCAATGAGATATCGTCGTCGATCGCCACCGCGGTGGAGGAGCAGGCGGCCGTGACGCAGAACATGTCCGGCAGCATGCATACCGCCGCGAGCGGCGTCGAGGAGATTGCCAAGGCACTGGATGGTATCAGCCGGTCGACGCAATCGATCGATGAAGCCGCCAACAAGCTGCAGAAGGCGGCGGCAACGCTCGCCTGATCAAATAGTTTCGCCATCATTCCAACCGCCCCGTTGTTCATCGATGGGGCGGTTTGTCGTTCAGCGCCAGCTTCCCTCCGCCCACATGCGGGCGAAGGCGGCGCGATAGTTCGGATAGGCGTAGGTAAGTCCGAGAGTGGATTTGCTCAGGCTGTTGGCGACCCGCTTGTTCTCGCCATAGAAGCTGCGGGCCATCGGTGACAGCTCGGCCGTCTCGAAATCCTGTTCAGGTGGCGGCGCCACGCCCATCAGATCGGCCGCATAGGCGACAACGTCCTGCGGTGGCGCCGGCTCGTCATCGGTTATGTTGAAGGGGCCGCTGGCCCCTGTCGCGAAGGCGCGATCCACGGCTGCCGCGATGTCCTGGACATGAATGCGGTTGAAGACCTGACCCGGCTTGATGAGCCGACGTGCGCTGCCGTCCGTCAGGTTGACGAAGGCGTTGCGGCCCGGTCCGTAGATGCCGGACAGGCGCAGCACCGCCACCGGCACGCCGACTTGTTCGCCAAAGGCCAGCCACTGGTTTTCCGCCTTCACGCGAGCGAGCGATCGGGCACTCCTGGGGCGACATTCGGAGGTCTCGTCCACCCAGGCGCCGTCATGGTCGCCATAGACGCCGACCGTCGAGAGATAAGCGATGGAGACAAGCGATTTCTCGTCGGCGAGGGCTTCGGCGAGCACCGGCAACACACGATCACCGCCATCTGGTCCCTCGGAGGGCGCGATAGACACGACGATATGGCTGATACCCGACAGCGCGGGCCTCAAGGCTTCGGCCGCTTCGCGCGATCCGTCGAACAGGTGCATGTCGGCCAGCGAGGCGAGGGCGGCGGCCTTTGCTGTCGAGCGCGTCGTGCCGACGGCATCCTTGGGGGCGAGGCGGCGCAGAGCTGCCGTGGCACTATAGCCGAGGCCGAAGGCCATGAGCTTCATCGATGGGTCTCCTGACGGTTTCGGAACCGTGATGCGGGCTTTGCCAGAGGCAAGTTGCATAGAGGCATTTCTGTCCTACATAAAGGCGTCATTCAGGGACGGCTTCCGCGCCACGGGCGGACGGCCGTTGCCGCAAGGAGCATCTCATGATGGAACATACGAACCCGTCCACCTGGTACGGCACCACCATCGTATCGGTCCGCAAGGACGGCAAGGTGGTGATCGCAGGCGACGGGCAGGTCACCCTTGGCGCGACGGTGATCAAGCACACGGCGCGCAAGGTGCGGCCGCTTGGCCGCGGTGACGTCATCGCCGGTTTCGCCGGCGCCACCGCCGACGCCTTCACGCTGTTCGAGCGGCTGGAAGCCAAGCTGGAGCAGTATCCGGGCCAGCTGATGCGCGCCTGCGTCGAGCTTGCCAAGGATTGGCGGACCGACCGCTATCTTCGCAAGCTTGAGGCGATGATGATCGTCGCCGACGCCAGCGTGACGTTGGTGCTGACCGGCACCGGAGACGTTCTCGAACCCGAGGGCGGCATCGCCGGTATCGGCTCTGGCGGCACTTACGCGCTCGCCGCCGCCCGCGCGCTTGCCGACAGCAGCAATGACGCCGAGGCGATCGCCCGCAAGGCCATGAAGATCGCCGCCGACATCTGCATCTACACCAACGAGAATGTCATCGTCGAAAGCCTGCCCAAGGCCTGAGTTCCATCCGTCCGGGTTGCTGGCCCTCGTGCGCCACTCCGGACCGCTCCACCTAAGGATAAAGACATGCCCGATTTCTCGCCCCGCGAAATCGTCTCCGAACTCGACCGTCACATCGTCGGTCAGAAGGACGCCAAGCGCGCCGTCGCCATTGCGCTGCGCAACCGCTGGCGCCGCCTGCAGCTCGACTCCTCGCTGCGCGAAGAGGTGCTGCCCAAGAACATCCTGATGATCGGCCCCACCGGCGTCGGCAAGACGGAGATCTCCCGTCGTCTCGCCCGTCTGGTCAACGCGCCCTTCGTCAAGGTCGAAGCCACCAAATTCACCGAGATCGGCTATGTCGGCCGCGATGTCGAGCAGATCGTCCGCGACCTTCTTGAGGTCGGCATCTCGCTTGTTCGGACGCAGCGGCGCAAGGACGTCGAGGCCAAGGCACATCTTGCCGCCGAGGAGCGGGTGCTCGACGCGCTGGTCGGCACGTCGGCGAGCCCCTCGACCCGAGACACCTTCCGCAAGAAGCTTCGGGCCGGCGAACTCGACGACAAGGAGATCGAGATCGAACTGACGGCCACGGGCCCTGGTCCCGGCGGCATGGAAATCCCAGGCATGCCGGGCGGGCAGGTCATCAACCTTTCCGAGATGATGCAGAAGATGATGGGCGGCGTGAAGAAGACCCGCCGCGTCAACGTCAAGGACAGCCACGATTTGCTCACCGCCGAGGAGGCCGACAAGCTGATCGATCAGGACAAGATCGTCGCCGAGGCGATCGACGCGGTCGAGAACAACGGCATCGTCTTCCTCGACGAGATCGACAAGATCTGCGCCAAGGACGGTCGCGACGGATCGGTGTCGCGTGAGGGCGTGCAGCGTGACCTGCTGCCGCTTATCGAAGGCACGACGGTATCCACCAAGCACGGCTCGGTGAAGACCGACCATATCCTGTTCATCGCCTCCGGTGCCTTCCACGTCGCCAAGCCATCGGACCTGCTGCCCGAGCTTCAAGGCCGTCTGCCGATCCGCGTCGAGTTGAAGCCACTCGACAAGGACGACTTCCGCCGCATCCTGACCGAGCCGCAGGCGAGCCTCATCAAGCAATATGTGGCGCTGATGCAGACCGAAGGGGTGACACTGTCCTTCACCGACGATGCCATCGACGCCATTGCCGAGATCGCCGTCCACGTCAACGCCACCGTCGAAAACATTGGTGCTCGACGTTTGCAGACGGTGCTGGAGCGCATTCTCGACGATATCTCCTTCTCGGCCCCTGACCGCGCCGGCGAGACGATCACCGTCGATGGAGCCGCGGTGAGAGCGGCGCTCGGCGACCTCGCCCACAATACCGACCTCAGCCGGTTCATTCTCTAAGTGCTTCCTCCGGAGAACGCCTTCTCCGGAGGAAACGTCCTTCGTCAGTCGCGACGAACGGCTAGGCTTGCGGGTGCCGACCCTGAGTTCGGGAACGGCATGCTTCTCAAGTCTTAACCGATCGAGATGATTGCGAAACGCAAGTTTCTTGTTGTTCTCAAGGGTTTTGCGTATATCGTTTCAACGAGATCGGTCGCATCAATTGAGCTGATCAGTCTGACGTTCGCCGGGGGGCATGGGCGGCAGACTTCCGGGTGGCGCCTGCCGGTTTGACCGGCGGGCGTTGCGCGGGTTTAGGTCGCGATCTCGGGAAGAGAGACGCCGTTGTCCCTCGTCAGTACAGCCGGAGTTCCGGTGCATCGGACGGACAGATGGGTGAAAGTTCAACTTCGCAAAACAAAACCGTGAAGCTTGCCGATGTGGCGCGGGCCGCCGGCGTCAGCCAGGGAACGGTTTCCAACGTCTTCAACCGGCCGAGTCTTGTTTCAGAACAACTCCGCGAGCGGGTCGAGGAAGCGGCGCGATCACTTGGTTACCGAGGTCCCGATCCGCGTGGCCGGCTGCTGCGGGCAGGGCGCGTCAACGCTATCGGTGTTGTGGCCATCGGGCCGCTCAATTGCTTCTTCGACGATCAATATACCCGCCTGTTCCTGTCCGGCGTTGCCCGGGCCTGCGAAGCGCGCGGCGCCGGCATCTCCCTGGTGTCGGCGACCGATGACGAGATCGCCGCCTGGAACATCCGCACGGCACTGGTCGACGGCTTCATCCTGCATTGCCTCAACGAGGGCAACACGCTGGTCGAACTGGCGAAGAAGCGCGGCCTTCCTTTCGTGGCGGTGGATTTCCCGGTCGGCCCCGGCCTCGACGTCGTCAAGATCGACGACTATCGCGGCGCCCGCGAGGCGGCGCAGCATCTTGTCGACCTCGGTCACAGGCATTTCGCCGTTTTCACCTTCGAAACCGAGAAAGAGGTGCGCGTCGGCTTCGTCGATGACCTCCGGGCCGAACGGTCGACCTTCGAAGTGGTTCGGCGCCGCCTGTCCGGCTACCGCGACGTCTTCCACGCTGCCGGCCTGCCACCACAACCGGTCTTCGAAACCGGCTCCGAGTACGACGGCGTGTGTACCGGCGTCGATGCCGTTCTTGCCGCCCATCCGGAAACCACCGCCTTCGTTTGCACCTCGGACCGCGTGGCGCTTCACGTCATAACCTATCTGCAGTCGCTCGGCCGCAAGGTGCCCGACGACTTCTCGGTGATCGGTTTTGACGGCATCGAAGAGGCTTCAAGCTTCGTTCCGCCGCTCACCACGATCCGCCAGCCGGCCATCGGCAAGGGGGAGGCTGCTGTGGAGATGATTCTCGGTGATAAGGCCGATGGTATCGGCGACCGGGTCATTGAACTGCCAGTCGAGCTGGTTATCGCTGGCTCGACGGCACAGCCTCGCAAGCGATAAGTCTCCCATCAAAATCAGGCCGCCGGCGATGCCTCTTCGCCGGCGGCTCTGTTTATTGGGCTAAGGCGCCAATCCGAACAGGCTGAGATCGGCTGGCCCCAGCCGATCTCTGGCAGTCTGTATCTGATGCCAATAGGGGTAGAGGATCGGCAGCGCGCTGACGTCGTCGAGCCGCTTTCGTTCATCGCCTGAAAGCTGGAGATCGGCAGCCTTGAGGTTGTCGGCAAATTGCGCTTCGGTGCGACCGCCGATCACCACCGAGGTGACGCCCGGCCGACCGAGCAGCCAGGCGAGCGCGACCTGGGCCGCGCTGGCGCCGCGCGCGTTGCCGATCTCCACCAGCGTGTCGACGATAGCCCAGAGACGGTTTTCGTCGCGGATCGGCGGCTCTGTCCAGCCGGCCAGCTGGCGCGTCCCCTCGGGAGCGGCGTTGCGGCGATGTTTGCCCGACAGAAGGCCACCGGCAAGCGGGCTCCAGACCAGAATGCCGAGGCCCTGGTCGAGTGAGATCGGCACCAGTTCGTATTCGGCCTCGCGAGCCTCCAGCGTGTAGTGGATCTGTTGCGAGACGAAGCGCTGGCGATGCTCGGCTGTGGCGGCTCCGAGCGCCTTCATGATGTGCCAGCCGGAGAAGTTGGAGCAGCCGATGTAGCGAACCTTGCCGGCCCGCACCAGACTGTCGAGCGCCTCCATGAACTCCTCGACCGGCGTCAGTCCGTCCCACTGGTGCACCTGGTAGAGATCGATGGTTTCGGTCTTCAGACGGCGCAGGCTGGCTTCGCAGCCAGCGATGATATGGTGACGGCTGAGGCCGCGGTCGTTCGGCCCGGCGCCCATGGGAAAGCGGACCTTGGTGGCAAGAAGCACGCCCTTGCCCTTCCGCGTCTGCATGAGATCGCCGACGATCTCTTCGGAAAGGCCTTCAGAATAGACATCGGCGGTGTCGATCAGGTTGACGCCGGCATCAAGGCAGAGATCGACGAGACGCGCCGCCTCGGTCAGGCCCACGGCACCCACCTTGGCGAAAGCACCCTTGCCACCAAAGGTCATGGTGCCCATGGTGAGCGTCGAAACCTTGAGGCCAGAACGTCCGAGCAGACGGTATTCCATTGGCTTTCTCCCTTTGTCGTTGGGGCGAGTCTATGTCACGCCCAAAGGGCTGTGAAGCCGAAGCCAAACGGCCATTGTCCGCATACTCATTTTTTGCTTGGCGCTTCGCCCCGCTGGTGTAAAAGCCGGCTTGCACTGGAGGTGAGACCATGCCGCTCAAGAGTATGACTGGATTTGCCCGCTTTGACGGCTCGGCGGCTGGCAATCGCTTTGCCTGGGAGCTGCGCTCCGTCAACGGGCGCGGGCTGGACCTGCGCTTGCGCCTGCCACCTGGTTTTGATGCCGTGGAAATCGCCGTGCGCCGCAAGGCGTCCGAGGCGCTGTCGCGCGGCAACGTGACAATCAACCTGACGGTGACCCGCGAAACCTCGGCGCAGACCTTCCGCATCGATGAAAGCCTGCTGTCAGCTCTCATCGATACGGCTCGCCGTTATGCGGGCACGCCCGGTATCCGCGAGGCATCGCTCGACGGCTTGCTCGCGGTGCGAGGCGTCGTCGAAGTCGTCGAGGCGGCGCCGGACGAAGAGAGCGCCAAGGCCTTCGAAGCCGAACTGATCACCGCTTTCGACAAGGTGCTGGCCGACTTTCAGGCGTCGCGCGCCGGTGAAGGCGTGGCGCTCTCCCGCATCCTCGGAGATCAGGTCAGCGAAGTCGCTCGCCTGGTTGCCGAAGCCGAGGCGCTGCCGGCCCGCACCCCCGAAGCGATCCGTGACCGGCTTGAGGAGCAGCTCGCCGTGCTGCTGGCCCGCGAAGATATCGATCCGCAGCGCCTGCACGTCGAGGCCGCGCTCATCGCCACCCGCGCCGACGTGCGCGAAGAAATCGATCGCCTCAAGGCGCATATCGCCCAGGCCCGCGAGCTCATGGCCAGCGAGGCCGCTGTCGGTCGCCGGCTGGACTTCCTGGCGCAGGAGTTCAACCGGGAATCCAATACCCTCTGTTCCAAGTCCAACGACACGGCCTTGACACGGATTGGCCTCGCTCTCAAGGCGGTGGTCGATCAGTTCAAGGAGCAGGTCCAGAACGTCGAGTGAATCTCATGGTCGCCGCAGATCAAAGGCATATCCGCTTTCCCCGCCGTGGACTGATGTTCGTCATTTCGTCGCCGTCCGGTGCCGGCAAGGGTACGCTGTCGCGCAATATTCTCGACACCGACCGCGACATGACGCTGTCCATCTCGGTGACGACGCGCGATCGCCGCCCGAGCGAGATCAACGGCGTGCATTACCATTTCATTTCACAGCAGCGCTTCATCTCGATGCGCGATGGCGGCGAGCTTCTGGAATGGGCGGAAGTGCACGGCAACTACTACGGAACGCCGCAAGCGCCGGTCGAGGAAGCACTGGCCTCCGGCCGTGACGTACTGTTCGATATCGACTGGCAAGGCGCGGCGCAGCTGCGCGACAAGATGTCGGCCGATGTCGTGTCGGTGTTCATTCTGCCGCCGTCGATGGCCGAGCTGCGCTCGCGCCTCACGCGCCGGGCCGAAGACGCCCCGGAAGTGATCGAGAAGCGGCTGGTCAACGCCCGGCGCGAAATCGCCGAATGGTCGAACTTCGATTATGTCGTCGTCAACGACGACCTCGATGCCGCCTTCGCCGATCTCACCGCCATTCTGCGCGCCGAACGCAGCCGACGGTCGCGGGCAGCCGAGGGAATCGAAGGGTTCGTCGCAACGCTGCTGACGTGAAGCAATTTCAGCAAAAGTGGAAACCGGTTTTGCGTCCGAAATTGCGTCTTAACAATGGGATAGAGCGGTTTCGGTGAATCTGTTCGCCGGAAACGGTCTAGGTCAGCGCATCGCCTTCCAGGCGTTGGCAATGTCGACAAAGCCCTTCACCGGGATCGTCTCGGCGCGGGCCGTCGGTTCGACGCCGGCAGCGGCGCACAGGGCGGCCGGATCAACGCCCAGCGCCTTCAGGCTTTGCCGCAGCATCTTGCGGCGTTGGCCGAAGGCGGCGGCGGTGACGGCTTCGAGATCCGCCTGATCGCAGGGCAGGGGCTCGGGGCGCGGCGCGAAATGCACGACCGTCGATGTCACCTTGGGCGGTGGCACGAAGGCCTTGGGTGAGATGTCGAACATCTCGGTGGCATAGCTCCGCCAGCCACAAAGGACGCCGAGGCGACCATAGGCATCGTCGCCAGCCGCGGCTGTGATGCGATCGGCGACTTCCTTCTGAAACATCAGCACCATGGCCGTCCAGCGCGGCGGCCAGCTTGCCGGCGAGAGCCAGCCGGTGAGAAGTGGCGTCGCGATATTGTAGGGCAGGTTGGCCATGATGACCGGCGGTTCATCGCCGAGGGCGGCGCTATCCACTTCGAGCGCGTCGCCTTCGATGATATGCAACCGGCCGGGATAGTAACTGCCGATTTCCTCGAGCGCCGCAATGGCTCGACGGTCCCGTTCGATGACGTGGACCTTGGCCGCACCGGCGGCAAGAATGGCGCGCGTCAGCCCGCCGGGGCCCGGGCCAACCTCCACTACGGTCCGGCCGGCAAGGTTACCGGCGGCGCGGGCGATGCGGGCTGTGAGGTTGAGGTCGAGAAGGAAGTTCTGCCCCAGGCTTTTCAGGGCCGATAGGCCATGCCGTTCAATGACATCGCGCAGAGGCGGCAGATCGTCGATCTGGCTCATGTCCGTGTGCCACCCGAAGCCATGCGCCCCGACATTTTGAGGGCGGCGACCAGGCTGGATGGATCGGCGACGCCCTTGGCGGCGATATCCAGCGCAGTGCCGTGATCGGGCGATGTCCGGACGAATGGCAAGCCGAGCGTCACGTTGACCGTTTCATCGAAGGCGATGGTCTTGACCGGGATCAGCGCCTGATCGTGGTACATGGCCAGCACGACGTCGTAGGTTTTGCGAGCGGCGGCGTGGAAAAGCGTATCGGACGGCAACGGTCCCCGCGCATCGATTCCCTCCGCCCGGAGCTGCGCGACGGCCGGTGCGACGATTTTCATATCCTCGCGCCCCATGGCTCCCTCTTCGCCGGCATGTGGGTTGAGGCCGGCGACGGCAAGACGCGGTCGGGCAAGGCCGAACTTCGCCTTCATTTCTCGGTCGACGATGCGAGCGGTTGCCAGGATCATGTCGCCGGTCAGCACGTCGGGTACGTTCCGCAACGCAATGTGCACGGTGACGGGTACGGTGGCCAGTTCCGGCCCGGCCAGCATCATCACCGGCTCGTGCGGCGCATCGGGCCAGAGCCGGCGAGCAAGCTCGCCCAAAAACTCTGTGTGGCCGGGAAATTTGAATCCGGCCGCATAGAGATTGGATTTCTGGATGGGTGCTGTGACGATGCCGCTCGCCTGCCCGTCGCGGATGTGACGGACTGCCGTCTCAATGGCGGCGATGGTGGCCGCCGCCGTTGCTTCCGACAGTTCTCCGGGACGATCTTCCACTGGGCGCCCGAGATCGAATACGGGCAATGCGTCCGAAAAGGTCGCCGCCGCCGAGTCGGGGGTGACTACGGCGACAGGTACCTTGAGACCGAGGCGAGCAAGGCGGCTTTCAACGAAGGCGGGACACGCAACCACATAGAAGGGCGGCAGCGCTTTTTCTCGCCTCATAAGCCAAGCCTTGGCAATGATTTCCGCGCCGATACCGGCGGGCTCGCCAACCGATACTGCGAGAGGGGCTGCCGGCTTGACGGCTGACATGTCCGGCATGATCAGCGATAGATGATGTTGGCTTTTTGCTTCAGTTCCTGGGTGAGCTTTTTCGAAGTCTCTTCGCCACGCTTGTCGAGCGCTTCGGCATCAAGGCCAGCCGCAACAGCGGCCTCGCCGGTGACTTCGATCTTGCTGCACACCGCATACATCTCAAAACCGAGATCGGAGCGCTGCGGGGCCGTGAGGTGACCCTCCGGCGTCTTCTCCAGCTCGTCCTTCAGGCCCGGCGGCACTTCGCTCGCCAGTTTGCGGCCGATGTTGATGACCGCCACTTCCCGGAGGCCCTTGGCCATGGCCAGACCTTCGTTACAAGTGCGGAACTTGCCCCGCATCGCCTCGGCTTCGGCCTTGCGGCGGTTGACGTCGGCCGGTGAGGCGCTCCGCTGGACGGCGAACACCACGCGCTGGAGCATGTAGTCGCTAGCCGTGACGCTATTGGCGTTCTTTTCACGGTTGCGCATCTGTTGAATGAGATCGGCCGACTCGGTCTTGATGTCCTGCTGGATCTTAGCGCGAATGATGCGCCCCCAGACCATCTGGGCGCGAATGCGATCCTTGAAGGTCTTGATCGGCACGCCCCCGTGGGCGAGCGCCTGCTCGAACTGCGGCACAGTCAATTTGGACCGGGAGGCAATGGTAGTCAGCGCGGCAACCACGGCATCCTCGGTGACCACGACGCCGCGCCGCGCTCCTTCTTGAAGCCGCAACTGCTCGTCGACCAGTTCGTCCACAGCAGCCTTGGCCGCGGCGCCGGGGGCAAGGTGCATGGCGAGCTGCAGCAAGCGCGCACGCGACTGGACATCCATCGTCGTGATGGCCTGATCGTTGACCACGACCTTAATGTTGTTTTCCGCCTGAGCGGGGGTGATGAGAACAGGACCGGTCAGCGACAGCGAGGCCACCGCGGCAATGGTCGCAGCCAAGAGCGCGCCCCGCATATTCCTCGCGACCGTCACGATATGTTGCATCTTTACCCCTCTCCGCCCGTTCTGTCCGAATCCCTGAGGCAATTAACGATGAAATTTGTCAAGTCGATGGTCCGGAATGCCGAACCTACGACGATCAGAAACCTTACTTGCCCAGGCCGAAGGAGGTGCCAACCTCGCCGAGCGTCTTGAAGCCCGCCCGAACATAGAAGGTCTGGTTATCGGGGGTCGTCGTCAGATCCTTCGAATAGGAGAAGGACAGCGAGAACTCTTCCGTATCATAGGCAAGCCCCAGCGCATGCCGAACGAACTGATCATTGATGAGATCGTAGCGACTCGAGGCGAAGGCGCGCCAATTTTCGGTCAGCCTGAGGCTTGTGGCAGCCTGGAGTTCGGAGCGGTCCTCGTCAATGCCGAGAGCGGGCTGCGAGCGAATGTAGGCATATGTCAGCGCCGCCGTCAGGGGGCCGCCGATACCGAGAATCTGACCGTCAAAGCGATTGACCGCAAAATCCTCGTGATCGAGGCGCACCCCGGTACTGGCAAGGAACCCGGTCTTGGTACTGAGGCTGAGGCCTGCCACATAGTCCGAGACGTCGGACTCCAGACCCGAATAAAGGCCGGTGTCATATCGGGTTGCTTCGGCAAAGGAATTGACGCCAGCGAGCTGGAACGACTGGCCGAAGGTGCCGCTCACACCGAACCCATGGCTGAAGGAGCCGGAATAACGAAGGCCGACATTGGCGCGCGTTCCACCCTCGACACGATCGTAGCCCGAGAATTTGTCATAATCGAACAAGCTGTTGGCGTCGAATACGAGGCTCTGAGAGTCCTCGTTCGAAATGTGGGTCGCCTCCATCTCGTCGGGACGAACGATCAACTGCGCGATCGGCTCGATGATCTGGTTTCCAACCGATGAGGTGATCGCCACCGGATAGCTGTATTCGAGGCCGGCCGCCGGCATGGCCCGCCCGATAAGCCCGCTCGATGTATCCGGAAGAACCGAACTGTTGTGCGGGTCTGAGAAAATGGCGTCGCCGCGGAAATAGAGGAATGGCGTCAACACACCACCGGTCTGGTCGACCATTCGGCGGCGCCACATAGCGTCTATACTGAGGCGGTCAAAGGTGCCGGCCGCGGCCCGAACGCGGGTTTTCTCGCCCGGATCGAAGACGCCGTTGCCGTTGCTATCGATCTGGTAGATGTCGTCCTTGGTCCGGGTGAGACTGGTGAAATTGGTGGCCAGCGATGCTTCACCGCCGAACACCGGATCCTTGGCATAAACCTTGGAGTCGATCGCCGGGTAAACGTAAGGCTGCTTCTCCTGCAGATCATGATCCTGCGCCAGCGTCGACGTCTGAGAATCTTCCTGCTGCACAAAGAAGCCGTAGGCCTCCAAGTCGAAACGGTTACGATCGCGAGCGCCTCTCAGATAGATCTCATTGACCGCCGCGTCCGAGTTGCCGGACTTGAGGTCGTAGTTCTTCATGAAAGTCTTGTCGCTCGCCACAGCGAAATTCCAGCCCCACGACCAATTTTCGTTGATCGTGAAGTTGCCCGAGGATTCCACGGAGCCGCGCCAAAGCTCATTGCCGGACGAATACTTCCCAAAAGCCTCAGGATCATTCTGATGGATGCCGGAGAGCGTAATCGAGTACTGACCACCTTCCAGCTTCTGGCGCCATTCGCCGGAGAACAGCAGGCCTTGGCGCGTATAAACCGAGGGCGTCAGCGTCAAGCCGTAGCTCGGATCGAGCGAGATGTAATAGGGGACCCTGACCGAATAGCCGAGCATTCTGCTGCTCTTGGCGCTCGGCATCAACAGGCCGGTCTTGTTCTTGACCGACGGGTCCGGCTGGGACAGCACCGGCACCCAGGCGAGCGGCACACCCAGAAACTCGAACGTGGCATTTTCGAAGACGATCGTCTGATCTTTCTGCTTGTGCAGAATGCGATTCGCCTTGATCTGCCAAATTGGCTTTTTGCCCTTCACGCCATTGCAGTCGACGCAGGGAAGATAGGTGCCGTCATTGAGAACCGTCAGATCGCCGTTGCTTCGCTCGGCATGGCGGGCCGTGAACGCAACCCGATCGGACGTGACCAGTTCGAGGCCTTCCATGACGCCGTTGGCGAGATCGTTATCGAGGTCGACCTTGTCGCTGTGAACAACGTTGCCGTCAGGATCGGTGATTTCGACGTGTCCGACCGCCGTCACGCGATTGGTCTTGCGGTTGACGATCACTTCGTCAGCCACCACCACGTGGTTGAGATAATAGATGACGACGCGCCCGGTCGCGGTGACCGAATCAGCATCCATGTCGTAGGCGACCGTGTCCGCCTCGATCATCAGCTTCTCGTCGGGGCTCGGCGGCTTGGCCGAGCTGATCATGCCGGTCAGCGACGTGTCTTTGACGAACTGGGCAAGGGCGCCAGACGGCAGGAAGATGAGAATCGTAGCCGCCACGCCGCACAGAAGGCGCGCGGCGGTTCTCGGCTCCGATGCCTGCGATACGATAGATCTACGCACGCTCACCCATCCTCGCGGAACAACAGAACCGTGGAACCCAACAGGATCGCCACGATCGAGGGCGCCCACGCGGCGAGGATTGGTGAAACCAGCCCCTCGCTGCCCAGCGAACGGGCAACCTCGATGACGACATAAAGCACGAAGCCAGCGACGACGCCACCGAGAATCATCTTCTCGCCACCGCCATATCGCGCAAATCCCAGAGACACTGTTGCAGCAATGAGAACCATCGAAGCGAGCAGCAGCGGACGGGCCAGGAGCGATTGATACTGAAGGCTGAATCTGTTTGCCGGCAGCGACGAGGCGCGCGCCTGAGCGATCGCGTCAGGCAACTGCCAGAAGGAGATGCTATCGGGCGAACCGAGGCCGCCGGCGACCTGCTCGGCTGTCAGCGCCGTCGGGACAAAAAAGCTGTCGCGATGCTCGGGGACGCCGCTGCTTTGGGTCACTGTTGCGTCGGAGAGGCGCCATTGTCCGGGTTCCAGTCGACCGATCTCGGCCTCCACGCGTTCGGCCAGCATGCCGTCGGCGCCAAACACCCAAAACACTGGCTGAAGAATGGTGTTGCCTCCATCCGTGACGCCTTCGGTATGCAGCACCGCGTTGCCATCGCCGGTGCGCTGCCGTGTCCAACTCGGCGTCGCTGATCCCGACAGCAGAGCGGTCATAACGCTGGCGCGAGAGCCCACCATAATGTCGCTCGATATATTGCGGGCCCAGGTCGCCAGCGGATTGTAAATCGTCGAGGTAGCAATGCCGAGCACCAGCGCGAAGACGAGGGCGGGCAGGGTAAATTGCCAGACGGAGAGACCGGCCGCCCGCACGATCATCAGCTCGGATCCGCGTGACAGCGTCACAAAAGCGGCGATCGAACCAAGCAGCACGGCGAAAGGCAACACCTGCTCCATCAGAGCCGGCACACGCAAGGCCGACGCGGCGATGACCAACGCCACCGAAATATCGTCGCGCCCTCCCGATGAGCGTAATAACTCGATCGAATCGATGAGGAAGACCAGCATGAAGATGCCGACGAACATTCCCAGGATCCACACCGCAAAACGGAGTGTGAAATAGGTGGCAAGCGACCGGCCAATCATCGGGCTGCCTCCTGCCGACCCATGATCGCTCGCCGCAGGCGGTCGATCAGATTGTCCACGAAACCGGTAGAGACCGTCGGATGGATCCCGACGATGATCATAATGGCGAAGACAATCGTCAGGAGCGTCGGCGCGGCAACCGCCATGAAGGATATTTCGGGCGCTCCCTTTGATATCCCCATGACAACAAAGCCAAGCACGCGAACGATCGAGCCGACGATGATTGCCATTGTCACCGGCAGAGTCTGACCACGGCGGTTGGTCGTCGGAAAGCCGAGGAACAGAAAAACGGCAAGCGTCTGGGCCAGCGGATAGATGGGCTCGGCAAGACGGTTCATGATTTCCGGGGCGATTTCAGGAGTGTCCTCAGTCTTGCGCAGGCCCAAGAGTTCGCCGATCGTCCGCTCCGAGAGACCGTAATTCGCGGCGCCCGGCTTTCCCGCCAACTGGCTGAGATCGAAGGCATATGAGCCGAACGTGACGAACGTGTTGGCCCCGGTTGCCTTCGCTTTTCTTTCGATGGTTCCCTGTTCCATGACGATCATCGAACGCCCCGTCACCTCGGCAACGCGGCCGCGTTTGGCCGAGTAGGTATAGGAATATTCCGGGTTTCGTTCGTCCAGAATGAACAGATCAAGCAGAGACCCGTCGCCGTCGCGATTGCGGATATGGAAAGTCAGGCCCGTATCAACCTGAGTGAACCGACCTGGCTGGATGACGTTGGCGACCACATCGGCTCTCACTGTCTGCATCATGTCCATGACGGAGCGCGATGCAATCGGGTTGAACCAGAAGGCCAGTGCGGTGACGAAAGCCGATACGACTAACGCCGAGGTGATGAAGGGCAGGGCAAGGCGACGCTGTGAAACGCCGGCAGCCGTGATGGCCACGATGCCGCTTTCCGCCTGGAGGCGCTGCAAGACCAGGACTAAAGCCACCACCAGCGCGAACGGCGCCACCACGCCGAGAACGCGCGGCATCGACAGCAGGGTGAGGCCGAGATAGACCGCGATCGCCTGCCCCTTGGCCGTCACCAGGTCGAAGCGGCGGAGTGCCTGCGTCACCCAGGCGATACCGGCGAGCGTCAGCATTACGCCGATGAAGGCGTAGAGCGTTCGCAAAAAGAGATAGCTACCGAAACGCCGCATTGTGAACCTGTGTCGAACCCGCCGAGGGTCGGAAAGGGGAGGCTAGCAGACCTATAGTGAATCCTTCCTTCCCGAAAAGGGTAAATTTTCGGGCTCTTCCAGAAGCCGGCCAACATCCGCCGGCGGCGGCCATGCTGGAATGCAACTCCAGCCTTGCTCTCTCCCTCGTCAAGCGCCACATTCGGCCGGCAGATCCGGACAGCGCCCGCTTAGGGGTGCCCGGCAATCAGGAAGAAATCATGGCGGCTGCTCCAACTCTTTCTTTTTCCAAGACGCTCGAGGCCGATGCCCCGGTGCTGGTGGTACTCGTCGACCCGGACAACAAGGCCGGCGTCATGGGGAGCACGGTGCTCGATCAGTTGACCGGCGGTCTCGACCGCGCTGTGGCGGCCACTGGCTTTTCAGGGAAGGCCGGTTCTTTCCTCGATGTTCTTGCCCCAGCCGGACTAACGGTTGGCCGGCTGATTCTGGTTGGCACCGGCGCGGCCGTTGAGTTTGACGACAAGGCGGCGCTGAAGCTCGGTGGCCAGGTCTATGGCAAGCTCAAAGAGATCAAGGCCAAGGCGGCCACTGTGATTCTCGAGATGGCCGCCGGGACATTCACGCCCGAACTGGGCGCCGAGTTCCTGCTGGGCCTGCGCCTGCGCGCCTATGAGTTCGACAAATACAAGACCGTAAAGAAGGACGATGCTCCGGGGCCTGTGGCCGTCACGATCGTGGCCGAGCACGCCGGCAAGCTCAAGAAGGCATGGGCCGAGACCGAAGCGGTGGCCGAGGGTGTGGTGATTGCCCGCGACCTCGTTCACGAAGCCCCCAATGCGCTCGGTCCGCAGGAATTCGCCGCCGAGGCCGAGAAACTGAAGAAGCTCGGCGTTGACGTGGAAGTGCTCGGCGAGAAGGATCTCCGGAAGATCGGCATGGGCGCGCTGCTCGCCGTAGCCCAGGGATCCGTCCGTCCGCCGCGCGTCGTCGTCATGAAGTGGAACGGCGGCAAGAGTGACGAGCGTCCTGCCGTATTCATCGGCAAAGGCCTCGTCTTTGATTCGGGTGGCATTTCCATCAAACCGGCCGCCGGCATGGAAGATATGAAGGCCGACATGGGCGGCGCCGCCGCCGTCACCGGCCTGTTCCGGGCTTTGGCCGGCCGCAAGGCCAAGGTCAACGCCATCGGTATCCTCGGCATCGTCGAGAACATGCCCGACGGCGGCTCCTACCGTCCCGGCGACATCCTGACCTCGCTGTCGGGTCAGACCATCGAGGTGGTCAACACCGATGCCGAGGGACGCCTCGTCCTTGCCGACGTGCTGACCTATGCCGCCGATCGCTTCAAGCCGGCCTTCATGATCAATCTCGCCACGCTGACCGGCGCCATCGTGGTGGCGCTCGGTGCCCAGATCGCCGGCTTGTTCTCCAATGATGACCAACTGGCCGGGGATCTCGTCAAAGCCGGTGAGGACACCGGTGAACGCCTGTGGCGCATGCCGATGGGGCCTGAATACGATAAGTTGATCGACAGCCGCTTCGCCGACATGAAGAACTCCGGCGGCCGCAACGCTGGTTCGATCACCGCGGCGCAGTTCCTGAAGCGCTTTGTCGGTGAGACGCCCTGGGCTCATCTCGATATCGCCGGCACCGCCATGTCGAGCCCTGAGACCGACATCAACAAGGCCTGGGCCTCGGGCTTTGGCGTGCGCCTGCTGGACCGCCTGGTGCGCAACCGCTTCGAAAGCTGATAGGTAACATGGTCGGCGCTCGCTGGCGCCGACCATCACTATTTATTGGGCGGCCTGATCGATGACCGAAGCGCTGTTTTATCATCTCGACGGCCAACCGCTCGAACGGGTTCTGCCGGTGTTGCTGCAGAAGTCGGTGGAACGCGGCTGGCGCGTGGTGGTGGAGGCGGGAACGCCTGAGCGACTCGCCGCCCTTGATAGCCATCTCTGGACTTTTGACGACGCCGCCTTCCTGCCGCACGGCACTGCGGCCGATGGCCATGCCGCTCTGCAGCCGGTTTATCTGGCGGCCGGTCCGGAGGTACCCAACGGCGCAACCGTCCGCTTTCTGGTTGACCGGGCTCCGCTGCCGGAGGACGCCGAACGGTACGAGCGTCTGGTGCTGATCTTCGATGGCACCGACGATGCGGCTCTCGCGGAAGCCCGCGCTGCCTGGAAAACGTTGAAAGGCCGCGAGCTCGAGGTCACTTACTGGCAACAGGACGGTGAGGGACGGTGGACACGCAAAGCATGAAGCGGGACCGATTGCGCCTTGCATCCATGGTCTCTCCGAAAAACTCCTCTGACATTCCCGCCCGGTCTCGGTTAGAACCACGATTATGAATACCGTCGTCCGCTTCGCGCCGTCCCCTACCGGCAATATCCACATCGGCAATGCCCGCCCGGCATTGTTCAACTGGCTGTTCGCGCTCAAGACGGGCGGCCAGTTCATTCTTCGCTTTGACGACACGGACCGTGCCCGATCCACCGAGGAGTTCGCGGCGAATATCGTCGCCGACCTCGCCTGGCTCGGCATCCGGCCGCATACCTCGTTCCGTCAGTCGGACCGGCTCGACCGCTACGCCGCTGCCAGGGACGATCTCATCGCCAAAGGGCGCCTCTACCCTTGCTATGAAACGGCGGAAGAATTGGAATATGGGCGCAAGCGCCGGTTGGCGCGCCATCTGCCGCCGATCTACGACCGGGCCGCGCTGAAGCTGACCGCCGACGACCGTGCCCGCCTTGAGGCGGAGGGGCGGCAGCCACACTGGCGCTTCCTGCTGCCCAATTTCGACAGCGATCCGCTGTCGCCGAGCCGCCACCTCGTGCATTGGCAGGACCTCTGCCGCGGCGAGGAGACGGTCGATCTCGCATCGCTGTCCGATCCGGTGCTGATCCGCGAAGATGGCACTTACCTCTACACGCTGACCTCGGTGGTCGACGACATCGACACCTCCGTCACCCACATCATCCGGGGCGGTGACCACATCACCAACACGGGCGTGCAGATCGCCCTGTTCGAGGCGCTGGGTGGCGCTGTTCCGATCTTCGCCCACCACAACCTTCTGACCGATGCCACCGGCGAAGGTTTCTCCAAGCGGACGGGATCGCTGTCGTTGCGCAATCTGCGCGCCGAGGGCTACGAGCCGGAGGCAGTGGCGTCGCTCGCCGTCAATGTCGGCACGTCGCACGCCGTCGAAAAGGTCGGCTCGCTGGCAGAACTCGCCAATGATTTCGATCTCGCGGCCGTTTCTCGCTCGTCAGCCAAGTTCGACCCCAACGAACTGAAGACCTTGAACGCTCATATCGTCCACGGTCTCGACTTCTCGACCGTGCGGAAGCGTCTGACCGATCTCGGCATCCCCGCCCATCCGGCGTTCTGGCAGGCGGTGAAGGGCAATTGCATGCGCATTGCCGATGCGGCCGACTGGTGGAAGTTGATTACCGGCCCGGTGACGCCGTTGGTTGATGAGGCAGACCGCGATTTCCTGGAAGCGGCACGCGATGTTCTGCCGCCAGAGCCTTGGACCGACGACAGTTTCCGCGAATGGACGTCGGCGCTGAAAGCCAAGACCGGCCGCAAGGGCCGCGATCTGTTCTTGCCGCTGCGCAAGGCGCTGACCGGCCTCGATCATGGGCCGGAATTGGCGCCGTTGTTGCCGCTGATCGGCGCCAAGGCGGTGCGCGAGCGCCTTTCCGCCGCGGTGGGGCGCTGAAACCAACTCATCAGGAGGGGTGATGCGACTGTGGACTGGTTTCGCCGTTGCCGTCGCTCTCCTGGTGGGCCTGGTTGGGGCGGGTGAAGGGCGGGCTGAACAGGCTTCCTGTGACCCGCTCGCCATCGATCTCACACTGACGCCGCAACGGACGCCCAATTACCCGAGCCTCAAGGAAACGCTGAGCGTGCAGGCGGCTCGTCCGGCGCGAGCCGACGTAGTCATGCTCGGCGACTCCCTGTTGGCCGGTTGGAGCACCGATCTGCCGGCGGCATTTCCGGCGACTGCCATCTACGACTTTGCCGTGGGCGGCGACCGGGTGCCGAACGTCCTCTGGCGGCTCGAAAAGACCGATCTGTCGCATCTTCGGCCGGAGGCCGCCGTGTTGCTGATCGGTACCAACGATCTTGCGGGCGGCACGCCGGCCTGTGCGGTGACGATCGGCATTGAAAACATCGTTGGACGGTTGCGCAGCCTATGGCCTGAAGCAAGGATATTCGTGCTGACCATTCCGCCGCGAGGCGCCGATTTCCATGTCCTCGACGCTGGCAGGCTGGAGGTAAACCGTGGCATTGGCGCGTTGGCCGATCGCATCGATGGCGTACACGCCGTCTCCATTGACGACGATGCCTTCACGTGCGGCCAGTATGGCAAGCGGCCGAGTGCCGATGGCCAGCGCCTGTCCTGCGACAACTACGTCGAGGACAATCTCCATTTCTCGACAAAGGGCTACGTGGAACTCGCCCGGATTCTCCGGCAAGCGACAATTCACACCCTCGGCAAAAATCTGTTCCAGTAAGAGACCTTGGCCCGGGACAATGTACGCCTATATGTCCGGCATGCGGCCGGCACTGATCTCGGCCTGCCAAAGCCGGGGGTGTCCTGAAATGCGTGATGTCGTGAAGTCGCTCTTCGGCCTGATGGCCCTGGGTCTAGCCGTCCTCGCCCCTTCGATAGCCTCAGCGTCCGACGATCCGGACCTGATCTTCAAGCGATCGACGGTCTGGCATTTCCTGACGCCCGATCACAAGCTGGCCGTCTATGCCATTGACGACCCGGTGGTGGAGGGTGTCGCCTGTCATTTTACGTTGCCGGAGAAAGGCGGCGTCTCGGGCATGCTCGGCCTTGCCGAGGAAACGTCCGATATCTCGCTCGCCTGCCGACAGGTCGGTCCGATCAGCTTCAAGGACAAGTTCGAGCAGGGCGAGGATATGTATCGCCAGAGCCGTTCGCTGTTCTTCAAGAAGATGCAGATCGTTCGCGGCTGCGATGCGAAGCGTAACGTGCTTGTCTATCTCGTCTATTCCGACAAGCTGATCGAAGGCAGCCCAAAGAATTCGACCTCCACCGTGCCCATCATGCCCTGGGGGAATGCGCCGGCATTGAAGTGCGGCGATTGGCTGAAGTAAGCCAAGGCAAACGCCCATGCAAAGAGCCGCCGTCCGTCACCCGCGGGCGGCGTTTTTTTATGGCTTCCCTTGACGGCGAACGGCGTTTCACGGCATATCGGCGGCCATGTTCCGGGACGCGCGCATCACCATTACCGCTAGCATTATTTGTGGCTGAGCTTCACGCCGGCCGCGGACGTCCCCGTCACGATCTTTCCGAAGACCAGAACGGATGATGGGTTTCCCCGGTCGGCCCGGCGATGACGTATTTTGCGTTCCATGGCGAGGGGAGACGGGCTTTTGGCACTCAGGCTCTACAACACGCTGACGCGTGGCAAGGACGATTTCGTTCCCATCGATGCCGGCAACGTCCGCATGTACGTTTGCGGACCCACCGTCTACGACTTCGCCCATATCGGCAACGCCCGGCCGGTGATCGTCTTCGACGTGCTCTTCCGCTTGCTGCGCCATTTCTATGGCGAGGCGCACGTCACCTACGTGCGCAACATCACCGACGTCGATGACAAGATCAACGCTCGTGCCGTCCGCGACTATCCCGGCGTGCCGCCCGTTGAGGCGATCCGCGACCTGACCGAGAAGACCTACGCCCAGTTCGAGCAGGACGTGACCGAACTCGGCTGCCTCAAGCCGACGGTGACGCCGCGCGCCACCGAGCATATCGCCGAGATGATCGCCATCATCGAGCGGCTGATCGCCGGTGGTTTCGCCTATGTTGCCGAGGGACACGCGCTGTTCAACGTGCCGGCCATGCCCGACTACGGCAAGCTCGCGCGACGGTCGCTCGACGACATGATGGCCGGTGCCCGCGTCGAGGTTGCGCCCTACAAGCGCGATCCGATGGACTTCGTTCTGTGGAAGCCATCCTCGGACAACGAGCCGGGCTGGGACAGCCCATGGGGCAGGGGGCGCCCCGGCTGGCACATCGAGTGCTCGGCGATGAGCTGGAAGCACCTCGGCGAGACCTTCGACATCCATGGCGGCGGCATCGATCTGGTTTTCCCGCATCATGAAAACGAAGTTGCCCAGTCTCGCTGCGCCTTCCACAAGGACGTGATGGCCAACATCTTCATGCACAACGGCTTCCTGCAAGTCGAAGGCGAGAAGATGTCCAAATCGCTCGGCAACTTCTTCACCATCCGCGAACTGCTGGACGATTGGCCCGGCGAGGTGCTGCGCTTCAACATGCTGAAGACGCACTACCGCCAGCCGATCGACTTCACCCTGAAGGGTCTCGAGGACGGCTGGAAAACGCTCGACGAGTGGTACGCCATCGCCGCCGACGTGGCGCCCGGCCAACCTTCCGAGGGAGTGATCGAAGCCCTCAGCGATGATCTCAACACGGCCAAGGCGATCGCCGAGCTGCATGCCGTCAAGGGCGATGCGGCGACCCTGTCGGCATCGCTGAGGCTCCTCGGCTTCCTGGGCGAGAGCGCATCGGCTTGGGCGTCGCGTCGCCCGGCGGCTGATATCGATGAGAGCAAGGTGAAGGCGCTGATCGCCGCCCGTCTCGACGCGCGTAAGGCAAGGAACTTCGCCGAGAGCGATCGTATCCGCGACGAGCTCGCCGCCATGGGGGTGGTGCTGAAAGATACGAAGAACAAGGAAACCGGCGAAATCGAAACCAGCTGGGAAGTGAAGAGATAGGTCACCCAAAGCTTCGGGAGGAATCGCCATGACCATTCTGACCGGCGGTTGCCAGTGCGGGGCCATCCGCTTTGCCTGCGATGGCGACAAAGTCTCGTCCGTCTCGATCTGTCATTGCCGGATGTGCCAGAAGGCCGTCGGCAACTATTTCGCCCCCTTCGTCGCCTTCAATGCGGGAGGCGTCAGTTGGACGCGAGGGAGTCGCAAGCTCTATCGCTCGTCCAACCATGTCTCGCGCGCCTTCTGCGCTGATTGCGGTACGCCGCTAACCTACGAGGCCGATGGCTACGAGCCGTCGATTGCCGCCGGCTCTTTCGACAATCCCGTCGTGCTGCCGCCGACTGTTCAATATGGAGTCGAGGCCGAACTCCCCTTTGTGGCAGATCTGCCGTCGTTGAAGCGCGTCCGGACCGACGAAGGCTTCGAAGGCGCCGAGTTCTTGAACGACGTGGTTTCCTACCAACATCCCGACCATGACACCTCCGTCTGGCCGCTGCCGAAAGCCTGAACGATGACCGAATTGCGCAGCTACTATCCCGAGATCGAGCCGTTTGAGACCGGCATGCTCGACGTCGGCGATGGTCATCAGATTTACTGGGAGCGGGTCGGCCGAAAGGGCGGCAAGCCGGCTATCTTCCTGCATGGCGGCCCGGGCGGCGGCTGCTCGCCCAATCAGCGGCGCTGCTTCGACCCCGCGAAATACGACGTTATCCTGTTCGACCAACGCGGCTGCGGACGTTCGACGCCGCATGCGTCGATCGAAGCCAACACCACCTGGCATCTGGTCGAGGACATCGAGCGCCTGCGCAAGATGATCGGCGTCGACAAGTGGTTGGTATTTGGCGGATCCTGGGGCTCGACGCTGGCGCTTGCCTATGCCGAGACGCATCCCGAACGCGTCACCGAGCTGGTGCTGCGCGGCATTTTCGGCCTGCGCGATTTCGAGCTGAAGTGGTTCTATCAGTATGGCGCTTCGTTGATCCATCCCGAGAAATTCGAGCCGTTCCGCGAGCATATTCCCGAGGCTGAGCGAGGCGATCTGATCGCCGCCTATCGCCGCCGGCTGATCTCCGATGACAGGGCGACCAGGCTTGCCGCCGCCCGTGTCTGGTCGTTGTGGGAAGGCTCGACGCTGACTCTATTTCCCAACGACGAAGTGACCTCCGGCTTTGTCGACGACGAGTTTGCCTTGGCCTTCGCCCGGATCGAGAACCACTATTTCGTGCATGAAGGATGGATGCGGCCCGGCCAGTTGTTCGAGGACGCCGGTCGACTGAAGGCAATTCCGGGTGTCATCGTCCATGGCCGCTACGATATGTGTACGCCGCTGCAGAATGCCTGGGACCTCCACAAGGCTTGGCCCGAGGCAGACCTTCGCATCGTCGAAGGGGCGGGGCATTCGCTGGTCGAGCCAGGATTGCTGCACGAGTTGATCTCGGCGACCGACCGCTTCGCGGAGTGAATTGACCAGACTTGAAGGCGAGCGGTTGCCGCTCGCCAATTCCCAAACGAGTTTCCGACCATGACGGACAAGGCCCGCCTCTATCTCTACGATACGACGTTGCGTGACGGCGCCCAGACTTCGGGAATCGACTTCTCTGTCGAGGAGAAGATCATCGTCGCGCAGCTCATTGAGGAGCTGGGCTTTTCCTACATCGAGGGCGGCTATCCCGGTGCCAACCCGACCGACGATGCCTTCTTTGCCGAGAAGCGCACGAAGAAGGCGCGTTTTGCCGCCTTTGGCATGACCAAGCGCCCCGGCGTGTCGCTCTCCAACGATCCCGGCGTCGCCGCGCTGCTCGCGGCCCCGGTCGATGCGGTAACGTTCGTCGCCAAATCCTGGGACTATCATGTCGATGTCGCCTTGAAGACGACGCTCGAAGATAATCTCGACTGCATTCGTCAGTCGGTCGAGGCGGCGGTGAAGGCAGGTCGCGAAGCCATCGTCGACTGTGAGCATTTCTTCGACGGCTACAAGGCCAATCCCCAGTATGCGCTCGCCTGCGCGAAGACCGCCTTCGATGCAGGTGCCCGCTGGGTGGTGCTGTGCGACACCAACGGCGGCTCCATGCCGCACGAGGTGACAGAGATCGTATCGGCCGTTGCCAAGGTGGTGCCGGGCGACCAGTTGGGCATCCATGCTCATGACGACACCGGGCAGGCTGTGGCCAACTCGCTTGCGGCCATCCGCGCCGGCGTTCGTCAGGTGCAGGGTACGCTCAACGGCATCGGCGAGCGTTGCGGCAACGCCAACCTCGCCACCATCCTGCCGACGCTGGTACTGAAGGACGAATTTGCTGGCCTTTATGATACCGGCGTGACGCCCGGGCAGTTGAAGACCTTGACGCAAGTGTCGAGAGCCTTTGATGAAATCATCAACCGTGCTCCCAATCGCCATGCACCCTATGTCGGCCTGTCGGCCTTTGCTACCAAGGCCGGTATCCATGCCTCGGCCATCCTGAAAGATCCGCGCACTTACGAGCATGTCAGCCCCGACAGCGTCGGCAACCGGCGGCGCCTGCTGGTGTCGGATCAGGCTGGTCGTTCGAACCTGTTCGCCGAGCTCGACCGGCTCGGCGTCATCTATGCAAAGGACGATCGTCGGCTCACCGGCCTACTTTCCGAGCTCAAGGAGCGTGAGGCGCGCGGCTATTCCTACGAAGCCGCCGATGCGTCTTTTGAATTGCTGGCGCTGCGCCACCTCGGCGGCGTGCCGCATTTCTATGACGTCATCTCCTACCGCACCATGGTGGAGAGCCGCGTCAACGCCCTCGGCGAGCGCGTGGTCGTCACCGAGGCGGTGGTGAAGGTGAAGGTCGACGACGAGATCCTGATGTCGGTCGCCGAGGGCAACGGCCCGGTCAACGCTCTCGACCAGGCGCTGCGCAAGGACATCGGCAAGTACCAGGCCGAGATCGCCGCCCTGGAGCTGGTGGACTATAAGGTGCGCATCCTCAACGGCGGCACCGGCGCCGTGACGCGCGTGCTGATCGAAAGCCTCGATCGGGCGACTGGTCGCCGCTGGTCGACGGTGGGCGTCTCGGCCAATATCGTCGAGGCATCGTTCGAAGCTCTCGACGACTCCATCACCTACAAGCTTCTCAAGAACGGCCACGCCGGTTCTTGAGAACTACATTTTGGCGATGGTCTCCACGTCGCCCGCGATCTCGCCATTTTCCCCTGCGGCAGCAAGAACGGTCGGCAAAATGTCAGCCGCGGTTCGAGCCACCTGGTAACGCACCTCGAAGCCTTCGCGGATGAAGGCTTCGCGGTTCATGTGATGGATCACTTCTACGAGCGGCTGCCAGAAACCGCCGATGTCGGCCAGCACGATTGGCTTCTTGTGCCGGCCGAGCTGGGCCCAGGTCAGCTGCTCGACCACTTCCTCCAGCGTGCCGATGCCGCCGGGCAATGTCACAAAAGCGTCGGCCGCCTCAAACATCATGCGCTTGCGCGTATGCATGTCGGGCACGACGTGGAGTTCGTCGACACCGTCGAGCATCCGCTCCCGGCTCACCAGAAATTCAGGAATGATGCCGGTCACCTTGCCACCGGCGGCCATGACGGCGCGGGCGGTGGTGCCCATCAGGCCAACGTTGCCACCGCCGTAGACGAGACGGATGCCATGCGCGGCCATGTCGGTGCCGAGCCGCTCCGCAGCAGCCACATATTCGGGATTGCGGCCATTTGCCGAGCCACAGAAAACACAAATGCTGTTGATTTTGGTCATGCTCGCGTTGTCGCATCGCCGCGTCTCGGCCGTCAAGCGGCCGGCATCAGAGAAGATCCCGTCGATAGGGACGGCCACGTGCAACCGACAACCGCCGAAACTGCTGGAAAGTGCGGCTTTCTTGCATCGGTTCCTCTGAAATCTGCTTTAGCCTTTTTGCGGTCTGGAACCTGTAAAGAGCCGCACTTGTGAGCCTAACCATTTGTGTATACAGCATGAATAACACCGCGAGGGGACGATCCGGCATGACCCTTGCAGAAGAGACGCCTTAATGGTGGCTCAAATCATTGTGTTCGATCAGTTGCGACTCGGTGGATCATCCTGGTGTGACTGTCGATGGTGACGGATCGACCGGTAGGCGGCATTCGGCGAATTTGTCGATGCGACTCTTTTGTCGGCGAATCCGACGGGGGCGTGGACGGGTGATGAATAAGAGACTTCGTACAATTCTGATCGGCACTGTCGGCGTGATCGTCGTTCTTCTGGCTGGCTTGTTCTCCGGTGCGCTCGACAGCGTGCTGCGTCAGCTCAATGTCCATGTCGCAGGTCACCCGGCGTCTGTCGCCGACAAGGTCGCCTCGACGGATGTCGTGGCGACGCCGGCTCCCGTCAAGACCGATGCCGCTCAGGCTGTCCCCGCCGCCGAGACGGTCGTCCCGATTTTCGATCTCGTCCGCGTCGAGCCGACAGGCGACGCCGTCATCGCCGGGCGCAGCGCCCCGGACGCCAAGGTCGAAATCCTCTCCGGTAAGGATGTCGTCGCTGGCGGCAAGGCCAACGACACCGGCTCCTGGGCCATTGTTCTTGCCGATCCGCTGAAGCCCGGTGCCCATGACCTGTCGGTGCGCGCCACCGGCAAGGATGGCAAGGTCGCGACCTCCGAACAATCGGTTGCCGTGTCGGTGCCGGAGGGCGGGAATGGCGATGTCCTGGTGGTGCTGAATCAGCCTGGCTCGCCGTCGACCGTTTTGCAGGTTCCAGGCCTCCAAGAGGCACAGGCCAAGCTGGCCGATGCTGGTGTCGACCCCGCTCAGGTCGCCGAGGCCACGCCGGCCGTCGTTCCTGCGGCGTCCAAGGCAGCCCCTGCACCTGCGGTCACACCCGAGCCGCCGGTATCCGCTAGTGCCACTGCGACGGCGATCGCCGGCAACGCGACGACACCGGCGACAACTGCCGAGCCTGCGCAAGCTGCGATGACGACCGAACCTGCTGCTTCGCCGGCTGCCGCCGTTCCGGCCACCGTTGCCATTCCTGCTCCGCCGGCCGATATGCAAGCCGCAGCGGCCGCGACACCCGCTCTGGCGCCGACCGCGCAAGCCGCGCCGGCGCCAGTTGCCGAAAAGCCTGCCGCGCCGGTGGCTGAAACGCCGGCCGCTCCGGCTCCTGCAACCGCCACCCCTGCTCAACCCACCCCGGCTCAAGCGACCCCGGCCCAGGCAACTCCGGCAGCCCCCGCTGCAGATTCTTCTGCCGCGCCTAAGGCCGAGCCGGCCGCCGCGCCGGCGCCGACCGTTACCATCGACGCCGTCGAGCTTGAGAACGGTAAGCACTTCTATGCTGCCGGCTCTGCCCAGAATGGCGCTGTTGTCCGCCTCTACGTCGATGACAAGGAAGTTGGCGATACCAAGGCCGATAAGGGGCGCTGGCTCTATCAGGGCGATGTCCAGCTCGCGCCGGGCAAGCACCTGGTGCGCATTGACCAGATTGGCGCCAACGGCACCGTTCTGGCCCGCGCCGAGGTTCCCTTCGAAATTGCCGAGGATGGCCTGTCGGCCCCGACGCTCGCGTCCGGCGTGGGGTCTGCCCAGGCCGGTGCCGGCTCGGCCGGCGAAGCCAAGCCCGCTGAACCGACGACGCTGATCATTCATCGCGGCGACAATCTCTGGATGATCGCCAAGCGTCTTTACGGCAAAGGCATCCGCTACTCGACGATCTATCAGGCCAACACCGATCAGATCCGCAATCCGGACCTGATTTACCCCGGTCAGGTGTTCGTGGTCCCCGAGGGCGACTCCGCCTGGAAGCCTGTGGGACAGTAACATTACCGCCATCGTGGGCGCCGACCATGGCACACGGTGGAAAAAGAGACTATCTGAATGACGGCAAGCCGCCCGGCGCGTTCGCGTCGGGCGGTTTTTTGAGCAACGTTTTTCCGGTGGACCATGAGCCAAGTCGATCCCCACGCTAGTGGTAAGGCCCAAATCCGCGGCGACAAGTCGCTGTGGACGACACTTATCCAGCTCTGGCCCTTCATGTGGCCGGAGGGGCGCCCCGATCTCCGGATGCGCGTCGTACTGTCCATGGCGGCCTTGGTGCTGGCCAAGGTGATCACCGTCCTGGTGCCGTACCTCTACGCTTTCGCCACCGACGCGCTGGCCCCCAAGACGAATGTGCCCGAGCCGACGCTGATGTGGCTCAGCTTCCCGGTGGCCATGGTGGTCGCCTATAACGTCGGCCGCATTTTACTCAACGGCTTCAATAATCTGCGCGACGCCCTGTTCTCCGACGTCAGCCAGTACGCCGTCCGCCGTCTCGCCAATCTCACCTTCACTCACATGCACCGCCTGTCGCTGCGCTTTCATTTGCAGCGGCGCACCGGCGGTCTGACGCGCGTCATTGACCGCGGCGTCAAAGGCATCGAGTCGATCGTTCGCTTCACCATTCTCAACGCCATGCCGACGGTGCTGGAATTTGCTCTGTCGGCCGTCGTCATCGTGGTGAATTTCGGTGTGAGCTACCTGCTGGTGATCGGCATCACCATCTGGCTCTACGTCTGGTTCTCGATCCGCTATTCGGACAAGCGCATCGCCATCCGCCGCCGCATGAACGACAGCGACAATGACGCCAATACCAAGTCGGTCGACAGTCTCCTGAATTTCGAGACGGTCAAGTATTTCGGCAACGAGAAGATGGAAGCGGCTCGCTTCGATGTCGCCATGGAGCGCTACGAGGCAGCCGCCAACGAGACCTGGTACTCGCTATCCTGGCTCAACATGGGGCAGGCGGTGATCTTCACCGTCGGCGTTGCCTTGTGCATGGTGATGTCGGCGCATGAAGTGGTGGCAGGTACCCAGACGCTCGGCGACTTCGTGCTGCTCAATACGCTGCTGATGCAGCTTGGTATTCCGCTCAATTTCATCGGCTTCATGTATCGCGAGATCCGTCAGGGCGTCACTGACCTCGAGCAGATGTTCGATCTCCTGTCCCAGCCGGCGGAGATCGTCGATGCGCCGAACGCCAGCTTGCTGAGCGTGCAGGGCGGTTCGGTGCGCTTCGAGGATGTGCACTTTTCCTATGATCCCGACCGCCAGATCCTCAAGGGCATCACCTTCGAGATCCCGGCCGGCAAGACCGTAGCCGTGGTCGGCCCCTCGGGTGCCGGCAAGTCGACGCTGTCGCGCCTGCTGTTCCGCTTCTACGACGTCACCTCCGGCCGCGTCACCATCGACGGCCAGGACATTCGCGACGTCACCCAGGAGTCCTTGCGGGCGGCTATCGGCATGGTGCCGCAGGACACCGTGCTGTTCAACGACAGCATCTTCTATAACATCCGCTATGGCCGGCCGGAGGCCTCCGCCGATGAGGTGCGTGAGGCGGCGCGGCAGGCGCGCATCGCCCAATTCGTCGAGGGGCTGCCGAACGGTTACGAGACGCCGGTCGGCGAGCGTGGCCTCAAACTTTCCGGTGGCGAGAAGCAGCGTGTCGCCATCGCCCGCACGATCCTGAAATCGCCGCCGATCCTGATCCTGGACGAGGCGACCTCGGCGCTCGATACCAATACCGAGCGCGAGATCCAAGCCGAGCTCGACCGCGTCGCCGAGGGGCGCACCACCATGGTGATCGCTCACCGGCTGTCGACGGTGGTCAATGCCGACGAGATCATCGTTCTTGAGAAGGGGCGCATTGCCGAGCGTGGCTCGCATGCCGAGCTGATCGACAAGGGCGGCCTCTACGCCACCATGTGGGCGCGTCAGCGCGAGGCCGACGAGGCGGAGGCGCGGCTGGCCCGCGTCAAGGCGGAGGACGACCTCGGCATTCTCGGCCCTGGCAGCAAGACCGAGCGGGCCGACCAGCCTGTTTGACGTCACTCGCCATAGCTGGCGGCCATGGCGCGGGGGCAGCCATAGGCTGTTCGCCCGCCACGACCGATGCCTTGCCAACCTGCGGGGACGGCGCTTGTTGCCGGGCCAAACGTTGCGAATGCCCTATATGGCATCGCCATCGCCCAGTGGCCGAGTGATGGAAACGCAGCCAGCATCAGGATCGTGACTGCGATGCCTGCGAGAAAACCCTTCATGATTGAAATCCCCCATTCGTCTGACGGAGCCAGCATAGGTCCGGCGAAGTCCGAGGATTCAACGGAAGCGGTCGCAATCTGTATGAAAGAGTATCAACACGGAACGACCGTTTTCGAAACCGTTCGATCGAAGCGAACGGTTCGTGCAAGACAATGCGTTGGTTTGCACTGAACGCTTGAGCCATAGGAAATCCATCACATTGGATGCCTATGTCAGAGCAAAATGTTCCAACAATCTCTCGAGACGTCGAAACCAATTCTCATTCTCAATTTGCGAGGCGCTGCTGCCCGTGCGCTGCCAGGTATCGGTGCCTGCGCCGCGATCGCCGGTCTCGCCTACGGTTTCCGCACGCTGCCCGGCGTGCACGATTTCAGCCCGATGATCATCGCCATCGCCTTGGGTATCCTGATCCGCAACACCGTCGGAACGCATGGGGCGCTCACGGCCGGCATCGGCTTTTCGATGCGCCGGCTGCTGCGGCTGGCGATCATTTTGCTCGGCGTGCAGCTGACCTTTGGGCAGGTGGCTGAGACCGGCGTGCGCGGCGTTGCCATCATCCTCGCCGCTGTCGGAGCCACCTTCCTGTTCACGCTGGCCATCGGCCGGCTCATCGGGGCAGATCCGCGCCTCACCCGCCTCATTGCAGCGGGAACGTCGATTTGCGGCGCCTCGGCGGTTGCCGCCGCCAATTCGGTGGTCGATGCTCACGACGAGGACGTTGCCTACGCGGTCGCCTGCGTCACCGTGTTCGGCTCCATCGCCATGTTCGCCTATCCGCTGTTGCAGGGCGTCCTCGATCTGGCGCCGCGCGACTACGGTCTCTGGGCGGGCTCGTCGATCCATGAAATCGCTCAGGTGGTGGCGGCGACGTTCGCGGTTGGTCGCGAAGCTGGCGACTTTGGCACCGTCGCCAAGCTGACCCGCGTCATGACGCTGGCGCCGATGGTCTTCGCCATGGCCGCTTTCCTGCCGTCGCTCGGCGAAACGAGCTCGGAGCGGCCGAAGGCGCCGCTGCCCTGGTTTGTGCTCGGCTTCATCGCGCTCGTCGCCGTCAACAGCATCGTCAGCATTCCCAGCGCGTTCAAGGCGGACACCAGCGTGGTCAGCACCTTCCTTCTGACCATGGCGCTCGCCGCTATGGGGCTGGAGACCAGCATTGCCAAACTCAAGGCAAAAGGTCTGAAACCAGCGCTCACCGGTGCGCTGGCCAGCCTTTTCATTGCCAGCCTGAGCCTGATGTTGATAAGGCTGACCTGATCCCTCGGGCTCCTGCAGTCATGACCCTCGAACAGCTTCGCATTTTCATCGCCGTCGCCGATCGCGAACACGTCACCCAGGCCGCCCACGACCTGCATCTGACGCAGTCGGCGGTCAGCTCGGCGATCACTGCTCTCGAAGGCCGCTATGCAATCAAGCTGTTCGATCGCATCGGCCGCCGCATTGCGCTGACCGATGCCGGCCGTACCTTTCTGGAAGAGGCGAGGGCGATTCTCATTCGGGCTACTGACGGCGAGGCGGTGCTGTCGGACCTCGCCGATTTCCGCCGTGGCGAATTGGCGATCGCTGCCAGCCAGACCATCGGTACCTATTGGATCCCGCGTGTCGTCCAGGCCTTTAAAGCCAGTTACCCAGGCATCCACGTAACCCTGGAACTCGGCAATACGGAGTTCGTCGCCGATCGGCTGCGCGACGGCGCGGCACTCGTCGGTTTCGTCGAGGGCCCGGTAGACGAGCCGAGCCTTGCCATCGACCGCCTGTTCGATGACGAGCTGATGCTGGTGACGGCGCCTGCCGATCCGTGGCTCGGTGCCGGCGGCAGTATGGCGGAACGGCTCAAGGCCGCACGCTGGGTTCTGCGGGAAAAGGGATCGGGTACGCGCGTTGCGCTCGAGCAGGTGCTCGCCCACTACGATCTGTCGGCCGCCGATGTCGATGTGGCGCTGGAATTACCCTCGAACGAGACGGTTCGCACCGCCGTTGAGGCGGGGGCGGGCATGACCGTTCTATCGCGCATGGTCGCTGGCCCCGCGCTGGTCGCCGGCTCGCTGGTGCAAGTGGAAACGCCGCTGCCCGGCCGCAGTTTTCACGCGCTCAGACATCGCGAGCGCTATTTCGGCCGGGCTGCGGCCGCCTTTGTCGACCTCGTGCGACCGGGACCTTTCGGTCCGGCGCCAGAAAGCCCTACACGCTGACGTCCACCAGCAGGCCGAGGCCTTTGCCGACGGCGGCCGGTAGCGGTTTTGCCGCGGCGGGTTGGAGATTCATCGCCTTGTCGTCGCGGTCGCCGTCGGGCTCGCGTTCGGACGGCTTGGTCTCCACGCTGGCGGCGGGGCGCAGGGCGGTGGAGATCGGGTTGCTCTGGGTGGCGCTGCCAATGTTCATTGTTGGCCTCCTAGCACAGCTGGCAGTTAGTCCTCTGTAGACTGCCACTTGCAAGTATGACGCGCCCCGCGAACGGCGTTAAGCGGGAAAAATAGAAAAACATCAATGGCTTGTCGAATACGCAAAGGCCGGGTTAACGCACTCGCGAAATCGGGCTGCACCACGCTTTTTTCAGTTACTCCAATAGTCGTGGAGCGCGCACAAAAAATGCGCGCCCGCAAAAGCTGGGCGCGCATCAATCCGGGACGTGGACAGCGACCCGTTACGCAAGCATGTCGAGACTCTGGCCGACACCGGCAGCAACAGATGCTTTTGCCGGGGCGGCCGCCGCCCCGATATCGTCCGCATCACCATCGCGGTCGGGGCCGGGTGCCTCGGCTGCCTCGTTCGACCGAGGCGTGACGAGAGCCGGCGTCGGCCGGTAGCTCACGGAAGAGACGTTCATACGATACCTCCAAACGGGCGAAACCAAGGGAGGTGACAGATTCGCCCATCGGCAGCTTGCTTCAGCCAACCTGTCGAACATCTGTCGGTCGCCTGGGTTTGCCTCGCTCGCGATGACTTGTATCGCTTGGGACGGCGCACCATGATAGGCGGAACGGATCCGGGTCTTTGGAAATCAGCAATGCCGCTTCACATCATCAAGCTCTGCGTCGGTGTCGAGACAGTCGAGGAACTCGACCAATGGTATCGCGAGGAGGTGCTTGTTCATGCTGCCCGTGGCCAGTCATATGAGCGTATCCATGTCACCCGGATGTTCCCCAAGCGGGTCGACGAAGTCCTCGACGGCGGTTCGCTCTATTGGGTGATCAAGGGCATCGTGCAGGTGCGGCAGTCCATTCTCGAACTGCGCCCCATCCGGGGAAGCGACGGCATCGAACGCTGCGGCATCGTGCTCGATCCGGAGCTCCACCGCACCGAATACAAGCCCTGCCGCGCCTTCCAGGGCTGGCGTTATCTCCCCGCCAAGGAAGCACCGGCGGACATCCGCCAGTCCGAGATTGATGGCGATATTCCCGAGGGCATGCGGCGAGCGCTGAGAGAACTGGCGCTGATTTGACGCTCCCTTGGTAGGGCTCTGCGTGATTTTACTTGACGTGATCGGCGGGCGATGGTTTTTGTCCGCCAACCTTGCTTCGGCAGTTTCTGCGGAAGCGCCCCGTCGGACGATATCCATGTTGCGCGCTCAGCACATTCGGACATCCTTGATCGCCCCGCTTTCGCGGGCCGCGGTTCCGGCTTTTTACGGCTTTATGGGCTTTTATGCGTGGCATGCCGCTTCGGCGTGGCCGGTTCCGCAGCTGTCTGACTGACAGGCCCAGCGCGAGAACGAGCCCCGCCGAAAGGCGGGGTTTTTGCATTTGCGGCTCCGTGGCCGCCCGCCTCCGGCCCTGGTGCCGGACCTGGTGAAACGGAACCGCCGCCTTCCGCACCGTCCCGTTGCGCGTCGCGCATTGGTGGTGGTGTCTCACCGGCGCCTCATGTACAAGGCGCCAAATACGGACTGCTCCGCGGCGGTTTCCGCGGGGCGACGCATCGAAGAAGAAGAGCCGCGTCATGCCCACCACCTGGAAGCCCGACTCCTGGCGTGCCCTGCCCATCGAGCAGGTGCCCGACTATCCCGACATGGCGGCGCTCGCCGCCGTCGAGGCACGTCTCGCGAGCTATCCGCCGCTGGTTTTTGCCGGTGAGGCGCGCAAGCTCAAGAAGTCGCTCGCCAAGGTGGCCGCCGGTGAAGCCTTTCTACTGCAAGGCGGCGATTGTGCCGAGAGCTTCGCCGAGCATGGCGCCGACAATATCCGCGACTTCTTCCGCGTCTTCCTGCAGATGGCGGTGGTGCTGACCTATGGCGCCGCCCAGCCGGTGGTGAAGGTCGGCCGTATCGCCGGCCAGTTCGCCAAGCCGCGCTCCAAGTCGACCGAGACCATCGATGGTGTCGAGCTGCCGTCCTACCGGGGCGACATCATCAACGGCATGGATTTCACATCGGAATCGCGTATTCCCGATCCGCAGCGCCAGGAGATGGCTTATCGCCAGTCGGCGGCGACGCTGAACCTGCTGCGCGCCTTCGCCAGCGGCGGTTACGCCAACCTCGACAACGTCCACAAGTGGACGCTCGGCTTCGTCAAGGGCACGCAATCGTCGCGCTATCAGGAATATGCCGATCGCATCACCGAGAGCCTCGCCTTCATGCGGGCCTGCGGCATTCATCCCGAAAGCGTCTCGGAGATGCGGACGACCGATTTCTACACCAGCCATGAGGCGCTGCTGCTCGGCTACGAGCAGGCGCTGACCCGCGTCGATTCGACCACGGGCGACTGGTACGCCACGTCTGGCCACATGATCTGGGTTGGCGACCGCACCCGCCAGCCGGGCCATGCGCATATCGAATACTGCCGGGGCATCAAGAACCCGATCGGCCTCAAGTGCGGCCCGTCGCTGGTGCCGGATGAGCTGATCCGCCTGATCGATACGCTGAACCCGGACAACGAGCCGGGCCGGCTGACGCTGATCACCCGCTACGGTGCCGACAAGGTGGGCGACTACCTGCCGGCGCTCGTCCGCGCGGTGCAGCGCGAGGGGCGGTCGGTGGTCTGGTCCTGCGACCCGATGCACGGCAACACCATCACGCTCAACTCCTACAAGACGCGGCCGTTCGACCGTATCCTGAAGGAGGTCGGCGCCTTCTTCGACGTGCACGCCGCTGAAGGTACCCATCCCGGCGGCATCCACGTCGAGATGACCGGCCGCGATGTCACCGAGTGCACCGGTGGCGCCGTCGCCATTTCCGGTGAGCAACTGTCGGATCGCTACCACAGCCACTGCGATCCGCGCCTCAACGCCGATCAGGCGCTGGAGCTGGCCTTCCTCGTTGCCGAGCGCGTCAAGAAGACGCGCGATGGGCGCGAGCCCGTGGAGTGGGCGATCGCCGGCGAGTAAGCCTCGCAGGGACTGAATGAAGCAAAGGCGCTCCGAGAGGGGCGCCTTTCTCTTTTGGTGGAGACGACGACCGGCGGCTCAGCGGCCGTTTTCGTCCTTCAGCGTTTCCTTCTGGGTGATCAGGCGGGCCGAGTGCTGGCCGGACATGAAGATCCACAGCCAGCTCCAGGCCACGGCAAAGCGGCTGCGGGTGCCGATCAGGAAGTAGATGTGGGCAATGCCCCACATCCACCAGGCGATGGCGCCCTTGAGCTTGATCCAGCCAAAGTCGACCACGGCGCGGCTGCGGCCGATGGTGGCGAGATTGCCCTGGTGGCGATAGACGAACGGTCCCGGTGATGGTCTGCCGCTCAGGCGACTGCGAATGACTTTGGCAACATGCGCGCCCTGCTGTTTGGCAGCCGGTGCGACGCCGGGAACCGGCTTTCCTTCCTGCGTCGTCACCGAAGCCGTGTCACCGATGACGAAGATGTCCGGCGCGCCGGGTACGCTAAGGTCGGGCTCGACGATGGCCCGGCCGGCACGGTCGGCCGGCGCACCCAGCCATTCGGCGGCGCGTGATGCCTGCACCCCGGCCGCCCAGAGCACCGTCTTTGCCGGCACGAATTCCTCGCCGATGCGAACGCCTTCGGCCGAAATGTCGGTCACCGGCACGCCGGTGCGTACGGTGACGCCGAGCTCGCCGAGGGCCTTTGCGCCGTAGTCCGACATGTCCGGCGTGAACACCGGCAGGATGCGCGGCCCCGCCTCGATCAGCAGGATACGGGCGCTGCGCGTGTCAATCGATCGGAACTCATCGACCAGCGTCCTGTGAGCGAGTTCGGCGATGATGCCGGCCAGTTCCACGCCGGTCGGCCCGCCACCGATGATGGCGAAGGTGAGCAGCGCTTGCCGCTTCTCGGGATCGGTCTCCAGTTCGGCCCGCTCGAAGGCCAAGAGCACGCGGCGACGGATGGTGGTCGCGTCCTCCAGCGTCTTGAGGCCGGGCGCAAAGGCCTCCCACTCGTCGTGGCCGAAATAGGCATGGCGGGCACCGGTGGCCAACACCAGCGTGTCATAGGGAATGGCGCTGCCGTCCCGCAGCAGCACGGTCTTGGCCGCGCGATCGACGCCCGTAACGTGACCGAGCATCGTCTTCACCTCCGGCCGGTCGCGAAACAGCCGACGGATCGGCCAGGCGATTTCCGAGGTGGCCAACAGCGTCGTCGCCACCTGATAAAGGAGGGGCTGGAACAAGTGATGATTCCGTCGATCGATCAGCGTGATGTCGACCGGCGCACCTTTGAGATCGAGCGCCAGTTGCAGTCCCGCAAACCCGGCTCCGACGACGACGACACGATGGTTGGCCATGAAGGGCTCCAATTTCCGGTGACGATGATCTCCCGGCACTGCCACGAGAGTCCCAGCATGGCGAGCGGCACTTCGAGGTCAAGAAACATCGCCTTCAACCTATTGTAAGTTCGGCTGAAAACCGGCGAAAGACCGCTGAATAGCTCAGTGAAACGATATTTGGCACGCATGGTCGAGACCAAAGTCTTAGCGCGACCCCCGAGCCTCTGTTCGTTCGACGGACGACTGACGTCAGTTCCGCCGTTTCGTGGGGCTCTTCTCCCGAATTTCCGGCAGTTTCCTCTTTTCTTCGCGCTGCGAAAAGCGTCTTCTGCCCATGCTCGGACAAGTCGATTCGAACCGCCGATAAACGGTTCACCTAAACCAATTACAATCTTGACATCCGTGCCAGTTCGCATCTTTGCAGCGTCACACTGACGGTCTATAGAACGCTCGGGTTCTCTAAGGAATTCGACCCCAATCCAACTGGGAGTGCATCGCACAATGACAGCCATCATCGATATCGTCGGTCGCCAGATTTTCGACAGCCGCGGCAACCCCACCGTCGAAGTCGACGTCGTTCTGGAAGACGGCTCCTTCGGCCGCGCCGCCGTTCCGTCGGGCGCCTCCACCGGTGCCCACGAGGCGGTCGAGCTGCGTGATGGCGGCTCCCGTTATCTCGGCAAGGGCGTGACCAAGGCCGTCGCCGCCGTCAACGACGAGATCTACAAGGCGATCGCCGGCATGGATGCCGAAGATCTCCTGGCCGTCGACAAGGCCATGATCGAGCTCGACGGCACCCCGAACAAGGCTCGCCTCGGCGCCAACGCCATCCTCGGCGTGTCGCTCGCCGTTGCCAAGGCCGCCGCTGAGGCCGCCGGCCTGCCGCTCTACCGCTACGTCGGTGGCCCGAACGCCCACATCCTGCCGGTTCCGATGATGAACATCGTCAACGGCGGCGTTCATGCCGACAACCCGATCGACTTCCAGGAATTCATGATCCTGCCGGTCGGCGCCGACTCCATCGCCGATGCCGTTCGTATCGGCACCGAGGTGTTCCACACCCTGAAGTCGGGCCTCAAGAAGGCCGGCCACAACACCAACGTCGGTGACGAGGGCGGCTTCGCTCCGAACCTCGGCTCGGCTGTTGAGGCTCTGGACTTCATCGTCGCCTCGATCGAGAAGGCCGGCTTCAAGGCTGGCAAGGACGTCTACCTCGGCCTCGACTGCGCCTCGACCGAGTTCTTCAAGGACGGCAAGTACCACTACGAAGGCGAAGGCAAGGTCCGCTCGATCGACGAGCAGGTCGAGTATCTCGCCAAGCTGGCCGCCGACTACCCGATCATCACCATCGAAGACGGCATGTCGGAAGACGACTGGGCCGGCTGGAAGAAGCTGACCGACAAGATCGGCAGCAAGGTTCAGCTGGTTGGCGACGACCTGTTCGTCACCAACACCAAGCGCCTCGTCCAGGGCATCAAGGCCGGTACGGCCAACTCGATCCTGGTCAAGGTCAACCAGATCGGCTCGCTGTCCGAGACCCTCGACGCCGTCGAGACCGCCCACAAGGCCGGTTACACCGCCGTCATGAGCCACCGCTCTGGCGAAACGGAAGACTCGACGATCGCCGACCTCGCGGTTGCCACCAACTGCGGTCAGATCAAGACCGGCTCGCTGGCCCGTTCGGACAGAATCGCCAAGTACAACCAGCTTATCCGCATCGAGGAAGAGCTGGGCAGCCAGGCCAAGTACGCCGGCCGCAGCGTCGTCAAGGGCGCCTGATCGAAAAAGCATGATGCCGGAATGTCTCAGACATTTTGGATGAACATCGTGCTTGGCCGAAGGGCCTCGCGAATATGAGAAAAGGCCTGGAGCAATCCAGGCCTTTTTGTATGTCCTCAATCAGCATTCAAGCGCTGGCCGGTATTAGGCGGCCGTTGTGGCGAGCGGATCGGCCTTTTCCATGGCGTCGTTGATGATCTTGGGCACGTCGTTTCGTAGTGAATGGGACGAGTGCTCGATCGTCTCGGTTACCTTGGCAACATCCGCCGATAGCGCATAGGTGCTTTCGACGGCGGTGTTGATGGCACCGATCCGGTTTCCGACGTCGGCGACAGCCATTTGTGCTTCGCGTAGCGTTGCCGAGAAATCGGCAACGGTCGCCCGTTGTTGGTCAACGCGCTCCCGCATGCTGTTGGTTGTGTCGCCCAGCGTCTCCACCGTCTCGCCGGCGTCGCGTAGTGCCTCGGCAACGCGGCGACTGGTGTCCTGGATTTCCGTGATCTTGGTCGTAACCTCGAGGGTGGATTTTTCCGTCTGCGACGCCAAAATTTTCACCTCGCCAGCGACGACAGCAAAACCTCGTCCAAGTTCACCGGCGCGTGCCGACTCGATGGTGGCATTGAGGGCAAGAAGATTGGTCTGCTTGGCAATCGTTGCGATTGTCGCGGCGATCTGGTCGATGTCAGCAGCAGCCCGCGATAAATCGTCAACCGCCGACCGGGCGGCCTTCATCGACGACAGTGCCGATCGGCCGACATCGGCGCTCCGGTGCACGTCGTCGGATATGCCGTTGATGGCGATGATAACCTGATCCGACAGGCTGGCCGCATTCTCGTTGAGGGTCCGCGAGCGCTGTGCCGCACTGGCGATCTGTTGCGAGGCAACTCGGACGTCGCCGATCACTTGTGTCATGCCCGCGGTGCGCGCGTGCAGCGTTTCCGTCCCGCCGATGATGCGGTCGAGGCCGGAACCGGTCGACAGTTCTACCTCTGCGGCCATCTTGCGCAGGATAGCCCGCTTCTGGGTCGCTTCGCTGAGTCTCTCCTCGCTGCGATGGCGTTCGATTTCGGAAAGCTCGTTGGCCTGCTCCTCAAGTCGACGCCGAAGATCGTGTTCGCTTGCCTCGGCACGAGCCCGATTGCGGCGGATCAGCGTCCAGATGATGCCAACCACCAACATGCCGACGACGTTCGCGGTGAGGCCGAACCACAGCTTGCTCTTGATGTTGCCGACTTCAGTGCTGGCATCGAATTCGGCGTCGGGAATACCGACCCACAAAACCCAAGGATGCTCAATGTCGGCGGTGGACACCGGCAGGGCGAAGGAGGCGATCAGCGACGGATCGGCGACACCTTTCTTGACAAAGGCGAGCGACGCTTCGGCCTGTCCAGGTGTCTTCGACAGGGCGACATAGCCATAGCTTGGATTGACCAGGGCGAAATGAGCATCAGGCAGCATCGCCCGGATGACATTGGAGAGGATCACCGTCGACACGGCGCCCTTGGCTTTCATGTCCTTGCCATAGATTGGTACGGAAAACACCAGTCCCGACCGCCCCTTGTCGTCGCTCGCCGAGGTCATTTGCGAATTGTCGCAGGTGATGACCTCGGGACCGGCCTGCAATGGCACCGCCATATCGGAAATGGCTGCCAGATCCGGATGAAGCGTTTCGAACGTCTGGATCTGCTTGACGATCAGGGCGTATTCTTCGTCCTCTTCCTCCGGCACGCCGGCAACAGCGGTGGAGGTCGTCGTCTGAGCCTCGGCCTTCTGGCTACCGTCGGCGATAAGTTCGTCCAGCATCAGGGCCGGAACCTGTTTTTTGCCTGTCGCCGGGTCGATGCTGTCCGGATTGAACGGTCCTGGGATGAGATAGACCTCCGAAACGGCGATGCTACTGGCAAGGTTGTTGTAGATCTGCTGGATCGACGCCAGGGCATCGTCGCTGACTGCCGCGCCGCTTGGGGTCAAATGCCGGACACTGGGCAGAAAGCTGATGGTCCTCAGATTGCGGTAGATTTCGCCGATATGTTCGCCAATTCGCTCCTGGAAGGGTTCGGCATTGGCTTGAACCGCAGTGCGATAGGACGTTTTGGCGACAGCCAGATCGCTTCGCTCTTTCTGAAGCAGGAACATGGATATAGCGATGCCGCCAACCAGAATAAGCGCATACCCCGCTAGCGTAGTTCTATTCATGCTCGGTTCCTATTTCGCACAGAACTCGGTATGTCGCACGAAAAACTTAAATAATAATAATTACAAGAGGATATTACGTAGTATTATATTAGGTGTCGTAACTAACTGCGCGAATATGAGCGTAGATGTAAAATTTAACTAGGTATAAATCGGTAAATTAAACCTCCTGAAGCGGAGTCCGTTGTCTGAATCGTCTTGTTGCCATGACGACCTGCCGGAGCGAGCCGGTCGGCAGATGCCGCTGATCCCTGGGTTTCGATCAGACCGGCGCATACGATCGTCCACTTCATCTCAACGGGTGACTTCCTATTGAACGACTTGATACCCTCTTGTGGGCAGCCACCGTTTGCCTCGGATGCGGCAAACGGTGGCTTAGCCTTCTGCTGACGGAAATCTGTCGCGACAGGTGCGAGAGTTATTTCCGCCCATAGCGTGAAAGGACCGATCATGACAGACAAGCGCATCGCCGTTGTGCTGCTCGACGAATTCGCCGACTGGGAACATGGATTGTTCGCTGCGGCTGCCCGGGCTTGGCTCGGCGCTCGTGTCGACCACTACACCCCCGGTGGGCAGGTCGTTCGGTCGATGGGCGGGCTGAATGTTACGCCCGAAGCGGCGCTGGAGACGCTGACGACGGATCAATTCGACGCACTGGCGGTGATCGGATCGTCCGGATGGGAGGCGCCCAATGCACCGGACGTCGGACCTCTCATGCGCTCGGCACTGGTGGCGGGGCGGCCCGTTGGCGCCATCTGCGGCGGCACCTTGGCTGCCGGACGAGCCGGCGTTCTGCGAGAGCGGCGCCACACCAGCAACGCCGCCGACTATCTGCGCGAGCACGTTACCGACTATGACGGCGCGCTCTATGTGGATTCGCCGCGCGCCGTGATCGATAGCGGACTGGTAACCGCGCCGGGCACGGCTCCGGCCAGTTTCGCCACCGGCCTGCTTGGGTTGATCTGGCCCGATCACCCGCTGATCGGTCAGCTCACGGCGATGATCTCCGCCGAGCATCGCGCTGCCTGAACTGTCCGCGGCCATGCAATACCCCAAGGCTTTGCGTGGCCGCGCCGCTTGCTCTATTGAGAGGCCATGACCTCTCCTGCCGAATCCGTTCCGCCGATCCTTCCGGCCGAGCGCCGCGCTGTCCTCGGCGTGACGCGCTCCGCCACGAACCGTCCCTGGCGTGATCGGCTCGATATGCGCGGCGGCGCGCTTGCCCGCCAGATCGCCCAGGAAGTCGGCCTGCCGGACGTGGTGTCGCGCTTGCTCGCCGCCCGTGATGTGCCGGCGGAAGCTGCCGAAGCCTATCTCAATCCGCAGATCCGCACGTTGCTGCCCGATCCGTCGCTCTTCACCGACATGGACGCCGCCGCCAGCCGTATCGCCGATGCCATCGTGCACAGCGAAAAGGTTGCCGTCTTCGGCGATTACGACGTCGATGGCGCCACCTCGGTCGCCGTCTTTGTTCGCTATCTGCGCGGCCAGGGGCTCGACCCTGCCGTCTATATTCCCGATCGTATCGTCGATGGTTACGGCCCCAACCCGCGCGCCGTTGGCGAGTTGGCCGATAGTGGCGCCACGCTGCTGGTGACGCTCGACTGCGGCACGTCCAGCTTCGAAGCCTTCGACGAGGCGCGGCGGCGCGGACTTGACGTGGTCACCCTTGATCATCATCAGGCCGGCGTCGATCTGCCGCCGGCGCTGGCGCTGGTCAACCCCAATCGGCAGGACGATCTTTCCGGCCACGGCCATCTCGCCGCCGTCGGCGTCACCTTCGTCACACTGGTCGCCGTCAATCGCGAACTCAGGCGGCGCGGCTGGTTCGAGCGGCAAGGTACGCCGCCACCCGATCTCCTGGCGCTGCTCGACCTGGTGGCGCTTGGCACCATCTGCGACGTGGTGCCACTCATCGGCATCAACCGCGCCTTTGTCGTGAAGGGGCTTTCCGTTCTGCGTTCGCGCGGCAACCGCGGTCTCGCGGCGCTTGCCGACGTGGTCAAGCTGGCCGGGCCGCCGACGCCCTACAATCTCGCGTTCATGCTAGGGCCGCGCATCAACGCCGGTGGCCGTATCGGCGATAGCGGCCTCGGCGCGCGTCTGCTCACCTCCGACGATCACGTGGCGGCCGGCCGTATTGCCGTCGAGCTCGATCGGCTCAATCGCGAGCGGCAGACGCTGGAGGCGGAAGCGCTGGATGCTGCCGAGATCATGGTGGCCACCCGGCTCGGAGGTGTGGCGCCGCCGGTGATCGTCGAGGCATCGGCCGACTGGCATCCCGGCATCGTCGGCCTTGTCGCTTCCCGTCTCAAGGATCGTTATCGCTGCCCGACCTTTGCCATCGCCCTGGATGGCGAGGGCGGAGCCGTAGGCTCCGGCCGATCGATCGCCGGTGTCGATCTTGGCGCCGTGGTGCGTCACGCCGTTGAACGCGGTCTGGTTACCAAGGGGGGCGGACATGCCATGGCGGCCGGCATTTCGCTGCCGGCCGAAGGTGTCGACGCTTTCCGGGCCTTCGTATCGGCCGCTGTCGCCGACGGCGTGGCGGTGGCCCGCGCCGCCGAAGCGCTGGAAATCGATGCGGCGCTGACCGCCGACGGTGCGACGCCCGACCTCATCGAAGCGATCGGCAGGGTCGGTCCCTTCGGCTCGGCCCAGCCGGAGCCGCTGTTCGTCTTTCCCGCCCATCGGCTGCTCTACCTCGATGTCGCCGGCCGCAATCACCTTCGCCTGACGCTGGCATCCTCGGCCGGCACCAAGGTCAAGGCCATGGCTTTCCGCGCGGCGGGGCAGCCGCTCGGCGACTTTCTGACAGCGCACCGGGGCGCCGCGATCCATATCGCCGGCCATGTCGATCTCGACTGGTGGCAGGGCGCGCCGCGCGTCAATATCCGGGTCGTCGACGCTGCCGACCCGGCCAACGCTCGTCCCTGATCTTTCCCCGGCAGCAATATCGCCTTTGGCCGAGTTGCCCGCCGCCGCTCCTGCGGCTATTGCTGGGTAGGTGTTTTCATTCAGTTGCCTTTGATTCATGTCATTGTCCGGCCGACTGCCGGTTTCCGAGGGGGATATCCATGGTGTCCGTTCGGCGTTTTGCGCGACTTTTCGCGCTCGTATGTCTTTCGTCGGTGGGGTTCGCCCTTGCCGTACCGAGCGAGGCGGCCGAGCGGCGGGCGGTAATTACCGAGGGCGCCGACTATTTCGGCGAGGACATCGACACGCTGAAGGGCGTCGAGCTCAGCGACTGCGAAGCAGCCTGCGTCGGCGACAATCGTTGTGTCGCCTTCACGTACAACACCAAGGCCAAGTGGTGCTTCAAGAAGGCCACGGTCGGCGATCTTCGCACCTTTGCCGGGGCGGTTGCCGGACGGATTGTCACGTCCGAAGCAAAAGATCCCTCCATCGCGGCAACCCGCCGCGATGAACTCGCCTTTATTGGCCAGAGCTTCATCGACGAGGCCCACAAGCTCGAAGGCGCCATTGCCGATGAGCCGGCGGAGGGCAAACTCGACAAGCTGCTCGCCGACAGCGACAAGGCGATCGACGCCGGCGACCACCTCAAGGCGGCCGAGAATCTGCGCAAGGCGATCCGCCTCGATCCGGAGCGCAACGACCTCTGGTGGCGCTATTCCGATGAGGCGATCCTGGTTCCCGACGACAACGAGCACCACGATACCTACGTTCAGGAATCGACCGCTGCTGCCGTCAATGCCTATCTCCGCTCGACCGACGTGGACCAGCAGGTGGCCGCCCTCAACTCGCTCGCCAACTCCTTCGTGACGCGCGAGGACTGGAACCTCGGCATCAAGGCGCTGCGCCGCCGCCTCGCTTTGCAGGATGACCCCGATTGGCGTTCGGCCTTCAATGACTGGATCGCCCAGCATGGCTTCCGCATCACTGACAATTCGGTGGATACGCAGTCGTCGACGCCGCGCATCTGCGTCACCTTCTCCGATCCGATCGCTCGCAACGACCCGTCGATCACCGGCTATGTTGCCGTCGATGGTGGCGACAAGCTGGAGATCGAGGCGGAAGACAACCAGATCTGCGCCACCGGCGTCGAATATGGAAATCGCTATCACGTCACCGTTCGCAAGGGCCTGCCTGCCAAGGACGGCGAGGAGACGCTGAACAAGACCGTCGAGCTCGACATCTATGTTCGCGATCGTGATCCGTCGGTGCGCTTCGTCGGCAAGGCCTATGTGTTGCCGAAGACGCCCAATTCCACCATTCCCGTGGTGTCGGTCAACGTCGATACGCTCGACGCCCGCGTCCTGAAGATCGGCGACCGCAACCTCGTCAACGCCGTCGGCGAGGACCGTTTCCTCAGCCAGCTCGACAAGTGGAGCGCCGATGCCGTCGCTGATCGCGAGGGCCGCGAGGTCTGGTCGGGTAAGATTGCCATCAAGCGCGACACCAACCATGAGGTGACCACCGCCGTTCCGGTCAGCGAACTGGTGAAGGCGCTGGAGCCCGGCGTCTACGCGCTGGTGGTCCGCGACGTCAACAAGAAGGACGAGTGGTCGGCCGATGCCACGCAGTGGTTCGTCGTCTCCGACCTCGGCCTCGCTACCATGACCGGCAACGACGGTCTCAACGTGGTGATCCATGCGTTGAGCGACGCCAAGGCGGTTGCCGGCGTCGAGTTGAAGCTGATCGCCGCCGACAACGAAGTGCTGGGATCGGCCAAGACGGACGATCAGGGCTATGCCCACTTCGACGCTGGCCTCGTCAAGGGAACCGGCGGCTCGGCGCCGCAGCTTCTCCTGGCGACCAAGGATGGCGATTTTGCCTTCCTGAACCTGCAGAAGGCCGCCTTCGATCTGAGCGATCGAGGCGTCGAAGGGCGCGAACCGCCCAAGCCGGTCGACGTGTTCATGACTACGGAGCGTGGCGTCTATCGGCCCGGCGAAACGGTGAACCTCACAGTGCTCGCCCGTGATCCCACCGCGACGGCCGTGCCGGACGTGCCGCTGACGCTGGTGGTCAGCCGTCCCGACGGCAACGAGTTCATCCGCCGTCTCGCCGCCGACGAAGGTGCTGGCGGTCGCGATCTCTCCTTCGATCTGCCCGGCGAGGCGCAGCGCGGCACCTGGCGCGCCGCCGCCTATACCGATCCGAAGGCTGGTTCGCTGCAGGAAGTCACCTTCAAGGTGGAGGACTTCCAGCCCGAACGCATCGACTTCGCGGTGAAGACCGACACCAAGCTGCTGCACGCAGGGGACACGGTCGAGGCGAACCTGCATGCCGATTGGCTCTACGGCGCCCCGGCGGCGGGCCTTGCCATCGAGGGCGAGGTCTACGTGACGCCGGCGGCCGATATCCCCTCGGCGCCCGGCTATCGCTTCGGCCTGATCGACGACGATTTCACCTCGGCTGTCCAGGACGTCCAGTCTGACGGCACCGACGAGAAGGGCGACGCCACCGTGACGCTGGTGACGCCCGAGGTGGCCGACACGACCCGGCCGCTGCAGGCGGCCGTGCACGTCCGTGTGCTTGATACCAATGGCCGCCCGGTCGAACGCCGCATGACGTTGCCGGTCTCCACCGGTCATGAGCGGATCGGCGTCAAGCCGCTGTTCGAGGATACGGTGGAAGAGGGCGGCAGCGCCGCCTTTGACGTGGCCGTGCTCGATGCCGACTATGCCAAGGTCGGCGCCAAGGATCTCAGCTGGACCCTGTCGCGCGTCCAGACGAACTATCAGTGGTACCAGAGCGACGGTTCCTGGGACTATCACGCCATCAAGTCGACCACCCGCGTCGCCAACGGCACGCTCGACGTCGATCCCGAGAAGCCGGCGCGCATCGAGGCACGTGTCGAGTGGGGCGAATATCAGCTCACCGTCACCAGTGGCGACGGCAAGGTCATTCCGGTCTCCACGACCTTCGAAGCCGGTTGGTATGTGCCCGTCAAATCCGAGGAAACTCCCGATCTTCTGAAGATCACCTTGGACAAGCCGCGCTACAGCATCGGCGACACGGTCAAGGCCCACATCGAGCCGCGCTATGCCGGCGTCGCCGTGGTGTCCGTGGTCGATGATCGCCTGATCACCATGAAGACCGTGGAGGTGCCGGCCGGTGGCTCGACCATCGAGCTGCCCGTCACCGCCGAGTGGGGCCCCGGCGCCTATGTGACGGCGTCGCTGATCCGGCCGCTCGACCTTGCCGAGAAGCGGATGCCTTCGCGCGCCCTCGGCGTCGCCTGGGCCGGCGTCGATCCCGGCGAGCGGCAGCTAAAGGTCGCCGTCGACGCGCCGATGGATATGCGGCCGCAGACCGACCTCAATGTCGCCGTCAAGGTCGACGGCGGAAAGGCCGGCGAGGACGCCTATGTCACCATCGCCGCCGTCGACGTCGGCATTCTCAACCTGACGGAATTCAAGGCGCCGGCGCCGGAGGACTGGTATTTTGCCCAGCGCCAGCTCGGTATCGAGTTCCGGGACATCTATGGCCAGCTGATCGACACCACGCTCGGCGCGCTCGGCGAGGTTCGGACCGGCGGCGATGGCGGCGGCATTTCCAAGCTGATGGGACCGCCACCCACCGAACGGCTGGTCGCTTTCTTCCAGGGGGTGACCAAGGTCGGCCCTGACGGCTTGGCCCACGCCTCCTTCAAGATGCCGGACTTCAACGGCACGGTGAAGATCATGGCGGTCGCCTGGTCGAAGACAGGTATTGGCCACGCTTCGCGTGACGTGTTGGTGCGCGACCCGGTGGTGATCCAGGCATCGCTGCCGAACTTCCTGGCGCCCGGCGATCGTTCGCGTCTCGCGCTCGACTTCACGCACATAGAGGGTGCCACGGGCGACTTCTCTCTGGAGGTGACGGCGGCCGGCGATCTTGTCGGCGTCGACGATAAGCTCTCGAAGACGACTGTTTCCCTCGCCGACAAGGGCAAGGCGCGCGTGCTGATCCCGATCACCGGCAAGGCTGTCGGCGATGAAACGATCACCGCCGCGCTGAAATCGCCCGATGGTTCTGTGCTCACCAAGACGCTGACGCTCGGCGTACGCGACAACGAACCCGCGGTCACGCGCGTCAGCGACTTCTCGCTGAAGCCGGCAAGCGGCGAGTTGAAGCTGACGTCCGACGTGTTTGCCGATCTCAAGCCGGCAACCGGGGTGGCGACGCTGACCGTTGGCACGGTGGCCGGCATCGACCTGCCGGGTCTCGTCCACGCGCTCGACAAATACCCCTATGGATGTTCGGAGCAGCTCACCAGTCGGGCACTGCCGCTCGTTTATCTGGATGATGTCATCCTGGCGGCTGGCCTTGCCGGTGAGGCGCCGGTGCGCGAGCGTGTGCAGAAGGCGATCGACGCCCTCCTGGTCAACCAGGGTTCGGATGGTTCCTTCGGCCTCTGGGGTCCGGGATCGGAAGATCTCTGGCTCAATGCCTACGTCACCGACTTCCTGACCCGCGCCAAGGAGAAGGGCTACACGATACCGCCGGTGGCCTATGACATGGCGGTGACCAACCTCAAGAACCGCGTCGCCTATGCCTCCGACTTCACCGACGGTGGCGAGGACGTGGCCTACGGCCTCTATGTGCTGGCCCGCAACGGCCGCGCGTCGATCGGCGATCTGCGCTTCTACGCCGAGACCAAGCTGGACTCCTTCGCCACGCCGCTCGCCCGCGCCCAGCTCGGAGCGGCGCTGGCCCTTTATGGCGATAGCCAGAAGGCGTCCGGCGTGTTCCGTTCGTCGCTCGATCTTCTGGATGAGGAGAAGGACAAGGCGCGCGTCTGGCGGGCCGATTACGGCTCCGATCTTCGCGATGGTGCCGCCATCCTGGCGCTTGCCTCGGAATCGAAGCTGTCCGCCTTCGATTACGAAGGCCTGAGCCGAGAGGTGGGCAAGCTCTACAAGGCGAGCAGCTATACCTCGACACAGGAGCAGGCCTGGCTGCTGCTGGCCGCCCACGCCATGCTGAAGGACGGCATGAAGCCTGAGCTCGATGTGGATGGCACGTCGCATGAGGGCGTCTTCACGGCGAAGTACGAGGCTGGCGATGTGGCAAAGGGACTTGTCGTGAAGAATGTCGGCAAGTCACAGGTCGACGCCCGGATGACCATCACCGGCGTTCCCACGACGCCGGAACCAGCCGGCGGCAACGGTTATGCGTTGACGCGCGCCTACTACGATCTCGACGGCAAGGAGATCGACCCGGCGGCGGTCAAGCTGGGCGACCGCATGGTGGTGGTCCTTTCCGTTACCTCGACGCAGTCCGGCTGGGCGCGCCTCGTGCTGAACGATCCGCTGCCGGCTGGCTTTGCCATCGACAATCCGTCGCTGGTCCGGGCCGGTGACGTGGCGGCGCTCGATTGGCTGGCGCCGCTCGATAATGCCGCGCATACCGAATATCAGACCGACCGCTTTACCGTGGCCTTCGATCTGAAGGACACCAACGAGTTCCAGTTCGCCTACATGGCCCGCGCCGTTGCGCCCGGCAGCTTCAACTTGCCGGCCGCGACGCTCTTGGACATGTATCGGCCGGAACGGCAGGCCCGCACCGACGCTGGCCATGTCGAGGTGATCGGCCCGCTGCAGTAATCGGGGGAGGGAAGGGCGGCGCGGCGGCCGCCCTTTCTGTCCGAGCCGGTTAGCCCCTGTCTGAGCTGCGTTCGTCAGAGCGCCAGCTCGAGAATCTCCGAGGCGACTTCCGGGGTGACGTCGCGGTGTTCGCCAAGCGGCACCTGCCAGTGCTCGCGCAGCTTGTCCGCCACTTCTGGAATGATGCGAGCATTGAGGCCGTAGTCGGACAGCCTGGTCTTGACGCCCATCGCCTCGAAGAAGGCGCGCGTCCGCTCGATGGCGGCGTCGATGCGATCGTCGTCGCTGCCCGTCGTGATGCCGAACACCCGCTCGGCATATTGCAGCAGCTTCTCCCGCTTCTGGACCCGCTTCACCTTCAGGAGCGACGGCAGTACCACGGCCAGCGTCGCCGCGTGATCGAGCCCGTAGAGGCCGGTCAGCTCGTGGCCGATGCGGTGGGTGGCCCAATCGCCTGGGACGCCTCGCGACAGAAGGTCGTTGAGCGCCATGGTGGCCGCCCACATCAGATTGGCGCGAACGGCATAATTGGTCGGCTCGCTGAGTGCCTTGGGGCCTTCCTCCAGGATGGTCAGCAGAAGGCCTTCGGCAAAGCGGTCCTGTACCTTGGCGCCGACGGGATAGGTGAGATACTGCTCCAACACGTGCATGAAGCTGTCGACCACGCCGTTGGCGGTCTGGCGCTGCGGCAGCGAGAAAGTGGTCTCCGGATCGAGCACCGAGAAGCGCGGCATCACATGCACCGAATTCATCGGTAGCTTGTCCTGCGTGCTGGCGCGGGTGATGACGGCGTTGCGGTTCATCTCCGAGCCGGTGGCCGGCAGCGTCATGACACAGCCAACCGGTAGGGCAGCCCGGACGTTGGTGCCACGCTCGACGAGAATGTCCCACGGGTCGCCCTCGAACAGCGCCGCAGCGGCCACGAACTTGGTGCCGTCGGCCACCGAACCGCCGCCCACGGCAAGCAGGAAGTCGATCTTTTCGGCGCGTGCCAGGTCGGCGACCTTCACCAGCGTCTCGAAATGCGGATTGGCTTCGATTCCGCCGAACTCGAACACCGTGCGACCGACGAGAGCGGCCCGCACCTGATCCATGACGCCGTTCTTCAGCACCGAACCACCGCCATAGGTGATCAGGACGTGGGCGTTGGCCGGTACTTCCTCGGCGATGCGAGCGATCTGTCCCTTGCCGAAATGGATGCGGGTGGTGTTCCAGTAGGTGAAGCTCTGCATGGCGCCCTCGCTTGCTGTGAGCGACAAGTTTTATCGCGATGCAAGCCTGCCGACAAATCGCCATTGCCGATGACTTCGGTCTCCGCCATCGATCAGCCCCAGGCGCACGGCTGGGCTGCTGAAGGGCGCTTTTGCGCCGCCTACCGGACCTGCTAGGCTCAGGTCAAAGTCGCAAGATTGAGGGGATTCCCATGGACTACACCAAGCTTGGCCGCACCGGCCTCGACGTCTCGCGCATCTGCCTGGGATGCATGACCTACGGCGTGCCGGAGCGTGGTGCCCATCCCTGGACGTTGCCGGAAGAGCAGAGCCGGCCGCTAATCAAACAGGCAGTCGAGGCGGGCATCAACTTCTTCGACACGGCGAACAGCTATTCCGACGGCACGTCGGAGGAAATCGTCGGTCGGGCGCTCAAGGATTTCGCCCGCCGCGACGAGATCGTGCTGGCCACCAAGATTTATTTCCCCTTGGCTTTCAGCGACGCCAAGAAGGTGCCGAATTCCTCCGGCCTTTCCCGCAAGGCGATTTTCGCCGGCATCGATGCCAGCCTCCGCCGGCTCGGTACCGATTATGTCGATCTCTACCAGATCCATCGTTGGGACTATGGCACGCCGATCGAGGAGACCATGGAAGCGCTGCACGACGTGGTGAAGGCCGGCAAGGCCCGCTATATCGGTGCGTCCTCAATGTTCGCCTGGCAGTTTGCCAAGGCGCTGCACGTCGCCGAGAGGAATGGCTGGACGCGCTTCGTCACCATGCAGAACCACCTGAACCTGCTCTATCGCGAGGAAGAGCGCGAGATGCTGCCGCTCTGCCGTGACGAGGGCATCGGCGTCATTCCCTGGAGCCCGCTGGCGCGTGGTCGCCTGACCCGCGACTGGGACAGCGTCTCCCGCCGGCAGGAGCTCGATGCCTTCGGCAAGACGCTCTACAACGGCACCGAGGACTCCGACCGGCAGATCGTCGAGGCGGTGGCGGCGATCGCCACGGCGCGAGGATTGCCGCGTGCGCAGGTAGCGCTCGCCTGGGTACTGCAGAAGGCGGAAGTGTCGGCGCCCATCGTCGGAGCCTCGAAACCCGGCCAGATCGACGACGCCGTTGCCGCCCTCGATCTGCGCCTGACGCCCGAGGAAATTGCCGCGCTCGAAGGGCCTTACATTCCGCACGCTGTGGCGGGGTTCAGCTGAGAAAACCGCCCCGTCTCAAAGAACAGCGACCACTGCATCCGCCGTCATGCCGGCCGCCTCGGCAATGAGCGAGATCGATTTCAGCCGCTTCGCGTGGTCGTAGACATCGGAAACCAGCATGATCTCGTCGGCGCCAGTCTCGCCGGCGAGATCCTCAAGGCCGCGCCGCACGGTCTCCCGCGATCCAACGATCGAACGGGACAGCATGCGGCCGGCGTCGGCCTTCTCTTCCGGCGTCCAAAAGCTGTCGATATCGTCGATGGGCGGCTTCGACAAACCGCGTGCACCGCGCCGGAGGCTGGCGAACGCCATCTGCTGCGTGGTGAAAAGTCGCCGCGCCTCTTCGTCGGTGTCGGCCGCGATCACATTGGCGCCGACCATGGCATAGGGCCGCCCCAGTGTCTCCGACGGCTTGAAGCGGCTGCGGTAGATGTCGAGCGCCGGCAGCAACAGATCCGGCGCAAAGTGCGAGGCGAAAGCGTAGGGCAGGCCGAGTTCTGCCGCCAACAGAGCGCCGAAATGGCTCGATCCCAGGATCCAGAGTGGCACGCGCGTGCCGGCGGCCGGCACCGCTTCCAGTCTTTGGCCCTCGGCCACAGGCTCGAAATAGGCCTGTAGCTCAATAACATCTTCCGGGAAATGATCGGCCGCCTCCGGTGGGCGCCGAATGGCCCTGAGCGTCAACTGATCGGTGCCGGGCGCTCGGCCGAGGCCAAGATCGATCCGGTCGCCGTAGAGGCGGGCGAGCGTGCCAAACTGCTCGGCGATGATATAGGGAGCATGGTTGGGCAGCATGATGCCGCCGGCGCCCACGCGGATGGTCGACGTCCCCGCAGCGATGTGGGCAATGACGATCGAGGTGGCCGCGCTGGCGATGCCGCGCATATTGTGATGTTCGGCGACCCAAATGCGCTTGTAACCGAGGCCCTCGGCGTGGCGGGCGAGGTCGCGGGCGTTGTCGAGCGCGCCCTTTGCATCGGTGTCTTCGGTAACGCGGGCGAGCTCTAGGATGGAAAGCGGCGGCATGGAGGTCTCCGTGCGATGATCCTCCTATGTGCCGTCGCCTCTCAATCGCATCAAGAGATGGAGTTGCCACCGCCGATGACAATCGCGCGAGCGACGACCGGCGGTAGCTGATTGTGCATCTTATTCAGCAGGCACCGGGACGGTTTCCGCCGTCGTCAGCTTGCTGTGGCGAGCACCGTAGGCCAGATAGATCACTGCGCCGAGAACGCTCCACACGACGAAGCGGATCCAGGTGGCGCCCGGCAGGCTGAACATGATGATCAGGCTGCAGATGATGGCCAGCGGCGCGATCACCCAGGCGGCCGGGCAGCGGAACGGCCGCTTCAGATCCGGATGGGTCTTGCGCAGGATCAGCACGCAGGCCGACGTGACGATGAAGGCGAACAGCGTTCCGATGTTGCACATCTCGGCGACGATGCCGATCGGCGTGAAGCCCGAGATCAGCGCAATCATCGTTCCGACGAAGATCGTCGCGATATGCGGCGTGCCGAACCTGCGATGCACCTTGCAGATGCCTTCAGGAATCAGCCCGTCACGGGCCATGGCGAAGAAGGCGCGTGTCTGGGCGTAGATCAGCACCAGGCAGACCGTGGTGAGGCCGGCGATGGCGCCGACGCCGACAATGGCCGAACCGAAGTTGTAGCCGATCTTGCGCAGCGCGTAGGTCACCGGCTCGGCGTTGTTGAGCTCGGTATAGGGCGCTACGCCGGTCAGCACGGCGGATACCGCCATGTACAGCACCGTGCAGGCGACCAGCGAGCCGATGATGCCGATCGGCATGTTGCGCTGCGGGTTCCTCGTCTCCTCGGCCGCTGTCGCCAGCGAGTCGAAGCCGATGTAGGCGAGGAAGATGATCGCCGCGCCGGCAGTGATGCCCTGCATGCCGAAGGGCAGGAACGGCACCCAGTTTTGCGGGGTGACATGAGGCGTCGCCAGCAGCAGGAACAGGAAGATGGCGCCGAGCTTGATGAACACGAGGATGCGGGACAGGCGCATGCTCTCCCTTACCCCAAGCACCAGCAGCAGCGTCAGGAAGGCGATGATCAACACGGCCGGCAGATTGACGATGCCTCCATCATGCGGCACGGCGGTCAGTGCGTGCGGCAGTTCGATGCCGCCCGACTTCAGGATACCGACGAAATAAGCCGACCAGCCGGCGGCAACCGCCGAGGCGCCCACCGTATATTCGAGGATCAGGTTCCAGCCGACCAGCCAGGCCACGAACTCGCCCGCGGCGGCGTAGCTGTAGGCATAGGAACTGCCAGCGGCGGGAAGCGCGGCGGCGAGTTCCGAATAGGCCAGGCAGATGAAGGCGCAGGCCACTGCCGAAAAGGCGAAGGACAGAATGATACCTGGTCCCGCGTAGGTCGCGGCGGCGACGCCGGTCATCACGAAGATGCCGGTACCGATGATGACGCCAATGCCCATCAGGAACAGATCGAAGGCGCCGAGCGTGCGCGGCAGGACCTTACCGCCCGCCTGCGCCATCAGATCGGCGATGCTTTTCTTTTTCACGAAGTTCAATCCAGCCCCCAGAGATATGATTCTTGCTTGTCCGCGGCTTGGTGCCGGGGAAAGTGGGTCTCAGCCCAGGAGCCCTCGCTATTATCTTGACCGGGCGGTCAAGAAAGCTCGGAGAAATAACTAGAAGGGTTTGGGCTCCCCCGATTTCGCAAGATTTCTCGCAGGCCGCTCCAAAAGTCTCATTCGGAAACCCTCGGGTTTTTACCCGTGAGGAGAACTGCCTGCCTGCGTACGGCTTCCCATATTCGGGACGACCATCCAGCGGGCCGTAATTGAATATACGTATCACTACCCCAAATATTGCAGAGAGCGGCGTCCGTCCCGATCGGAGCCGGCAAGTGTATCGACAGGAGAGTTTCCCCATGACGGCTGGCAGTGAGGCCCGCGGTTACGCGTCGTCGGTGCTTCACGGCATAGCCGCCGATATCTCAGATCGGGAGCGGGTAACGCTCGGTGATCTCATCCAGCGTCTTGGGCAAAGCGGGTTTGGCCTGGCCCTGATCGCGCTGGCGTTGCCGGCAATGATTCCCATTCCTGGCCCATTCGGCATGATAACGGGCAGTTGCCTGGTGCTGATCGCCTGCCAGATGCTGATCGGCTGCCGCCGCCTTGCCTTACCGCAGTTCCTCGCCGATCGTCATGTGACGGCTGCTGGGGTAAAGGTGGTCATCACCCGGGCACTCCCTTGGGTGAACAGGCTCGAGGCCATCGTCCGTGAGGGACGATGGCGATCCCTGACCGGTCGATGGAGCCACATTCTGGTGGGCTTCCCCGTGTTGGTGCTTGCCGTGGTGCTGGCGTTGCCGATCCCCTTCGGCAACATTGGTCCGGTGGCGAGCCTGCTGGTCATCGGTCTGTCGCTGGTGGCTCGCGACGGGCTTGCCCTGATGCTCGGTCTCGTTCTGACGCTGGCAACGTTCATCTGGACGGGCGTTCTGGTCTTTGCCGGCGCCAATATCGTAGCCTATTTCGGCGGCCTTCTTGGCTGATATCAAATGAACCAACGCGCCCTCATCCTCGCAAATCCTCATAGTCGTTCGGCCGGTGCCGGGGTCGATGCTGCTGTGGTCGAACTGCACAAGGCCGGCATCGATGTGTTGCGCCCGGCCTGGCGTGAAGGCGAGTCGCTCGCCGCTGCCATCGAACGGCATGCCGGCAAGGTCGAGCTTGTGGTGATCGCCGGCGGCGATGGCAGCCTCAACGCAGCCGCCCCGGCGTTGATCGAGAGTGGCCTGCCACTCGGCGTCCTGCCGGGCGGTACTGCCAACGATCTTGCTCGTACCCTTGCCCTGCCGCTCGACATGGTCGGCGCGGCACGTATCATCGCCGACGGGCAGATCAAAGCGATTGACGTCGGCGAGGTCAACGGCAAGCCCTTCTTCAACGTGGCCAGCCTTGGCATGAGTGCCAAGCTGGCCGACCGGCTAAACCGGGAGACGAAACGTCGCTGGGGGCGGCTCGCCTATGCGCTGACCGCAACAGAGGTGCTGATCGAAGCGCGCCGGTTTGGAGCCGTCATTCGTTCCGATGACGGCAAGGACACCCCCGTTCGCTCGCTGCAGATCGCCGTCGGCAACGGCCGCCATTATGGGGGTGGCATGATCGTCGAGGAAACCGCCGAGATCGACGACGGTCGCCTTGATCTCTATTCACTGGAATTCCGAGACGTCTGGAAGCTGCCCTTCATGGCGCTGGCGTTTCGGCAGGGACGCCATGGCCTCAGAGACGAGGTGCGAACCATGAGCGGCAGCCGCTTTGAAATTCGCACCCGCCGGCCGATGCCGGTCAACGCCGACGGCGAGATTGTCACCCAGACCCCGGCGGTCTTTAGCCTGCGCCGTGGCGCCATCAAGGTGTTCGTTCCTCGGATATAGGCCCTCGCTCCAGTCAGCTCTTGAACCAGGAGAACAGCGAGGCGACCTTGGGTTCGCTCTTGCTGCCGAGGCGCGAGACCACCACCATCTGCCTGACTTCGCCTCGCTTGAAGGCGGCAAGGAAGCGACCATAGTCGCGGAACGAAACGCAGCCGTTGGATTCACCGGGCCTGCGCAGCATGTAGGTGTGGGCGAGCAGGCCATCGCGACCGAACGGCTTCTTGCCGTCGACCGGAGTGAGGCGGATCGCTTCGACGCCGTGGAACAGGCTCTCGCGCATGGTGAGCTTGTAGGTTCCGGGCGGGGTGGGGCCCCGCATCTTGACGTGGATGTAGCGTGTGTCGTCCATCATGTTGCCGAGGCCGGAGTGGGCCTCGAGCTTCTCGCCGTTGGGCATGTGAACGACGCCGGCCGTGATGTCGTAGATGGCAACACCGGGCCGCCGGAACGGCTCGACAACGGCGACGTCCGTTCTGGGCTTGGGGTCGACGATAATCGCGGCGGCCGGCTTGTCCTGCTTTTGCGGCACGGCCTGCGGCGCGACGGCCACCGCGGGCGGAGCGGGGGCGATCGCCGGCGGCGCGACGGCTGCGACCTTGGGTACCTCGGGGGCGATCTCGACAGGCTTGGCCGGGAGGGCGGGACGCGGTACCGGCACGGGGGCTTCCGCCACTGCGACGGGCGGCCGCACCCCTGCGTCGGGACCGGCGAGCGGGTCATGCCCGACCGCCAAGGCGGCGCGTTTGGCCAGCGACAGGTTCGACTGGAACCGCGCCTCGAACTGTTGCTGTCTCAGCCCCGCGGCCACTTCGGCCAAGTGCATGGCGACAGCGGCGGTCGCTTTGTTCTGGCGCGACAACAAGATGGCGTTCGCCGAAAGCCTGTCCGTTGCCGGTTGGGTGATCGAAGGCAGCTTGTCGAACTTGGTCAGCTTCTTGGCTGGCGCCAGCGTTGCCTGCAATGGCCGGACAGACAGGCCGGAGTCATAAACCGACTGACGGGCGGCCGACAGATTTTCGCTGACGGTACCGACGGCAGTAAGGCTGAGCCCAATCCATAGGGTCGCCGCGGCGGTCACCGTCACGATGGCGGAGGCAGCCGGGAGACCCGAAAAACGAACTGCTGCTCTGAAGGAAACCGGCTCGTAACCGCTCGAATACGCTGCCAACGTCGCCATGCCAAAACTCACTCAACGCCTACACACGAAGCCCACAGCGTTGGCTCCCCATCAGGGCGCCAGCGGGCGAAAAGCTCCGTTCCGAGGTCAGGATCGCAAGTTATGGTAAGGAAAGTCTTTACGGCGTGCTCGTGACGAGATTCGTCAGCTTTTGCGACAAATTCTCAACTTCCGACCAATTGGTATACTCAACCACGGTGGTGGGGTCGGTAGGGCCGCCTGAAATGCTCATGATCGCCTGGATCATCATCCGGTCGAACCACCGATAGGCAGGGTAGTCGAGCCGGCCGGCAACCGCTACGGCCAGGGCCGGTCGGATACCGGTCCGCTTCAGCCAATTGCGCAAATAAACATTGCCTTCGGCGGTCTGCCGTCCGGCTTTACGGGCGGTGAGGTTGATCGAGACCAAGGCGATGCGCTCCTCGGGAACCACCGCCCGCAGACGGGTTAGAAAGCGCCGCGCGGCCGGCAGGTGGAAGCCATAGCGAATGGCGGCGGCTAGCAGCACGAAATCGGCTTCGGTGTCGACGATGGGCGAAGAACTCGCCGAGAGGTCGGTTATAGTCGCGCCCACACCGCGCATGCCCAGAAACTCGCCGAGACGGTCTACGATCTTGCGGGTCTGCCCATCGTGGCTCGCATAGTAGATGGCAATTCTCGGTCGCTGCGACACCATGACTCGCTTCCCGCTCTGCTGTCTCGGCGGGTGCGACTCGCGTCCCGCCGACCGAAGCCTAGAGCAAAAGCTCGCCAATCTGATCGGCGTTTATCCTCAAGTCTTTGTTATTGTGTCTCGGTTTCTTTCGGACGCTTTTCAGTTTTTGGCGGGCGCCTTCCCCGAAGGCGCTGGACAAAGTCCAGAAGGCCCAACCTTTCAAGCACGCACCGGATCTTTGGCTTGAGGTCGAGTGCGGCGAGAACAGCCCGGCCGCGCAGCGTCAACGGCTGGCGAAGCTCCAAAAGCCCGACGCAATCGGTTCCGAAGAACTGCTTGTAGGACTCATCACCGATCGTCAGATCGAAGACAGTGAACCCCAATCCGGCGGCGGTGGCCATGCAGCTTTCGAACGTCAGGAGACCCGGCGCCCAGTTGGCGAAGCTTTTGCTGTAGGCAATCATCAGGATCAGGATACGCCCACCCTCGGCAAGGCCGAGGCAGCCTCCGATCAAGCTGTCGTCGAGGCGTAGCCGCCCAACTCTGGCCAACGATCCTTCTTCGACCAACCGCCGGTAAAAGCTGCGTTGTATGGCCGCGTCCCGGTCACTCATTGCATCCTGAAAACGCTGCTGCCGCCAATCGAGCAGGTGTTCGAGGTCGGCAAGAGCCTCCGGGCCGCTGACGATGTCGAACGTCAGATTTCCCTTGTGCTCGAGCTTGCGGCGGTTCTTGGCAAGCCGGCGGGCGTTGGAGGGATCGAACCGGCGCTCGCGGATCGTGGCAAAATCGGCATCGATCGGTAGCTGATGGGCGGAAAAGTTTGACGGGCGCATTCGGTGCGCAAGGTGCATGCGCGCCGCCGTCTCAGGCGGAACACGCTCGATCGACAGGATGTCGGCAGGTGGCAGCATTGCCACAAGAGCGCCCCAGAGGCGGTCCATCGTCTCCGCGTCCGGGGCAAATTCGGGACTGACGAGGGCCGCATGATAGTCGCTAACGCCTCGATCGGGCAGGGTCAGCACGGTCATGCCATGGCACCGTTCGCGAACGAGCGGCAATAGGAACAGCGGCTGGCCGCTGTCCGATTTGCGGATCACGCCAACGAAGCAGTCCATGCCCGACGGTTGCATAACCGCGAACCAGGCATCGAACCAGCTTGGCGACTGGAAGGGAGTTCGCTCGAAGCCTGGAGTGGCGAGGAGGGCAGGGATGGTAGAGGTATCGGAGACAACTGCGATCTCGTATCCTGACAAGCCGCCCATCTCGCCCCCGCTGTGCCGCCCATGCACCTAGGCGATAGACTAAGTTATACAACTGACCAAACGGTTTATAAACGCGCTCGGTAAAACTTGCGACTGTGCGGCCGGTTTGGCCGATGGAGGAAAACGCGGACATGGCGGATCGGACCTCGAGCGTTCCCACGCTCACGGCGGACATTTTGCTCAAGGCCTATGCGGTTGGCATGTTCCCGATGGCTGAGAGTGCCGACGATCCCAACCTGTTCTGGATTGAGCCGGAATGGCGCGGCATCATTCCGCTCGATGGTTTCCGTATTTCCCGTCGCCTCGCACGTACGGTGCGCAAGGACGGGTTCGAGATGCGAATCGACAGCGACTTCCATGGCGTTGTCGACGGTTGCGCTGCTCCGGCTCCGGGACGCGAGAAAACCTGGATCAACGCCACCATCCGCAAGCTCTATGGCGAACTGTTCCGACGCGGGCATTGCCATACCGTCGAAAGCTGGAAGGATGGGCAACTGGTTGGAGGCCTTTATGGCGTTTCGATTGGGGGCGCCTTCTTCGGCGAAAGCATGTTCTCGACCGTGACCGACGCCTCCAAAGTGGCTCTGGTGCACCTTGTGGCGCGCCTCAGGGCTGGTGGCTATCGGCTGCTCGATACCCAGTTCGTCACTGATCATCTCGCCCATTTCGGAACGATCGAAATACCGAAACGCATCTATGGACAGCGGCTTGCAGCGGCGCTCACCCTTCAAGGGGATTTCGGTGCGTTGCCTTCGTCGGTCACGGGCGCAGAAGCGCTTCGCTGGCTACCGGAGCAGGAGCCCGGTGAACAAGCGTAGAGAAGCAAACCTCATGTGGCGCTTTTGAAAGGCGCCATAAGAAGTTGATGCTTATGATTGAAAAGCAGTTCTGCTAAGATTGTGGATCAGTCCAGAATCTGGCCGTTGGTACCTTCCGCGGCTGGAGCTTCGGCCGGGGCTTCCGTTGCCGGCGCGTCTTCCATCATCATGCTGGGTACGGCAGGCTTGTCGGGAGGAAGAGGGATGCCCCCAACAAAGGTCAGAAGGATCGGCGCGCCGTCATCGACGCTGCCGGCCCCACGGTCAGCTTGGTTCGAGACCGCGACGCGCACCTCCGTGCTGCTGGCGACCGGCGGCGGAACGTCGCTGTCCATGCGGCAACCAATCAGCCAGACGTCGTAGACCGGGTGCTCCACGGCATTGAGACCGGGACTTGCGGCAAACATCCAGCCGGAGAAGATGCGCTTGATCTCTTTGTCGAGGGTGATTTCTTCCACATCGACAAACCCATCCGTCTCCGCCGCCTCGGTGGTCGGCCGGCTGTAGCAGACCTTGGGCGTGACACGCAGCGATCCGAAGCGCACCGTCTCATCGACGTAGACATCGAAGTCGATGGTGCGTCCGGTGATCTTGTCGAGCCCAGTGAAGACGGCCACCTTATTGGCGATTTTTTCGGCCGCAGCCGGTCCGGCGAGCGCGGTCGTCAGGCCGAGGGCAACAAGCGGGATGAGAAACTTGAACGTCATGGAGTGCGTCTGACCGGCGTGGCTCTTGGCCCGACGCGGCGCGCCGGATACCTTTTGGGCACCCAACACGCTAAATGCGGCGAGCTCTTGGCATCCCCTTATCAGGGCAGCCGTCGGAATGCTTCCAGAATTAACGCGAAGAAGCCGTCGGCGTCGATTTTGGTGATCCAAGTGGCGTTCTTCTCACGCCCTGTCACCGACCAGCGATCGACCACCGTCTGACCGAAGCAAAGACCGGGAGTGGTTTCGATCTCGACGTTGACGAACTTGCCCTCGAACAGTTCGGGCTTCAGGAGATAGGCGATGGTGGTCGGGTCATGCAGCGGGCCGCCGTCCGAGCCGTATTTCTGCTCGTCGAAGCGCTCGTAGAAGGAGAGAAGTCCCACGAAAGCCTCGGACGCCTTCCGCTTCAGCGCGGCGAGATCGGCCAGCCACGATTTGCGGATCAGGGCCTGGTGGGTCGCGTCGAGCGACATCACCACGATTTCGGCGCCGGACCGGAACACGCGCTGAGCGGCGTGCGGGTCGACCCAGATATTGAACTCGGCGGCCGGCGTGGAATTGCCGCCTTCGATGTTGGCGCCGCCCATCAGCACGATCTTGTCGAGTCGCGTGGCGATACGCGGCTCCCGCGCGATCGCCATGGCGACGTTGGTGAGCGGGCCGAGCGGCACCAGCGTGACCGACTTCTCCGGCCGGCTCATGATCGTCTCGACGATGAAGTCTGGTGCGAACTCGGGGCGAAGCGGCGTTACCGGGTCCGGGAAGGTCCAGCCGTTGAGGCCGGTTTCGCCATGGACGTATTCGGCAGTCTCCAGCTTGACGGCGAAGGGCGCCGACGCACCGGCAAACACCGGAACGTCGGTACGGCCGACGAGCTCCAGAAGCTTCAGCGCGTTGGTCGATGTCTTGGACAGGCCGACGTTGCCGGCCACCGTAGTAATACCCAGCACGTCGATCGCCTCCGGAAAGGCGAGCGCCAGCATGAAGGCGACGGCGTCGTCCTGACCGGGATCTGTGTCGATGATGATCGAACGTGGAGACATCGGAACAATTCCTCCTTCGCCGCCCCATAGTTGTGGGCGGATATTCTAACCTATTTGAATCGTGACCTTATCCGCTTCCCTAAAGCGAGTCCAACGCTGCAAACCGCGCCTCTCGGCTTTTTCGCCGCCAACGAAAAACGGGACGGTGCGATCCGTCCCGTCGTCTGTCGGTGTACGTTCTGTTGGGGCGCCTTAAGTCAGGAACCGGGCGTCCAGGCATCGTAGTCGCCCGTGACGGCCGGGCGCCCTTTGGCTGAAGCGAGTGACCCCTTGGGACGATAGGCGGCGACCGTACCGGTCATGTTGGGCTGATGCGGCTTCTGCCAATCGCGTCGACGATAACTCTCGATGGTGGGCGGCGTGTCGGTGCGGTGATGGATCCAGCCATGCCAGTCCGGCGTGATCTTCGAAGCGTCCGCCTCGCCCTTATAGATCACCCAGCGGCGCACGCCATCCTTGGTCTGGTAGTAGACGTTGCCGAACTCGTCCTCGCCGACGCGCTGGCCCATTCTCCATGTGTAGAAGCGGGTGCCCAGGGTCTGCCCATTCCACCAGGTGAAGATTTCGGTCAGCAGTTCCTTGAAGGTCATGATCCTCGAACCCATCGCACCGGCGCGCATTGGAGCTCGCCATCCACGTAGTTGCGCGGACTATGGCGAGGTGGCCGGGGCTTGTCCAGAGCTGGCTTCGGCTTTTTACGGAAGTGAGCTCATCCTCGACGGAGCGCCGTCCAGGCAGGTTTGACGGCCGGCTTGTGCGCGGGATCGGTCTCGTCTGGCCTGAGTCCCGCCTTACGCTCGAGCTGCTCCTTGGTGCGCAGAAATGCCTGCCACTGATCGGCGGCCATGTTTCCGTTGTTTGGCGCTTCCTCTGGGGCGGGGGGCGGCGCAGTTTCCGGCTTGCGGACTGGTTTGGCCGTGGCCGCCTTGCGGACGGCGGCGGCCCGCTCTTGCTGGGCCATCATGGATTCGCGCACCCCTTCGATCTCGAAAGCGCCGCGAGGCCCGAGAATCAGTTCACGCTGATCGCGCTGCAGCCAGGTGATGCGCTCCTGCATGATCGCTGGCGAAATCGGCTTGACGACGATGAGATTGGCACCGGCCCCCATCGCTTTGTCGATGATCGCGCGCGTCGGCGTCGCGGTCAGGATGATGACCGGAACGTAGCAGAGCGGTTCCATGAAGCGCGCCCGCACCATGCGAAGCAACTGGTGCCCGCTGACGAGGCCGGCCTTCCATTCGCAGATGATGAGGTTGGGGGGCTCATTCAGCATGGCATGCAGGGCGGCCTCGGTGCTGTCGAACAGTCGGATGCGTCGCACCTTCATGGCGTTGAGCATCGAGCGGATGATGCCCTGCATGGTCTTGGAGTCGTCGATGACCACGACATCCAGCTGTTCGTTGGGAACGGCATAGGTGGCGTGATGCGGCATGACCTGTAGGCTCCGGAACTCATGTGGTCTGGCGCGTGTTTATCCGAGGGACCGCGCCTTCGCTGATCGTGATCCGGAGCAGACCACAAAAGCCTCAAGAACCCTTGAATCGATATGGTTTAGGTAGTCTGAATCCATTTTCTAGAAGCGTAGGAAATTCAGAGGTTTTCTATATATAGTATGTGCATATCACATTTGCGCTACATGATGTTGTCATGGGCGGGTAATTGGTCTAGCATTTTCCCATGGTGTTGGTGAGTCCACGCCAGTTTTCGGAACAACAGACATATGGACGGTGTCCCTTTCATAGGGGTGACCGCCCTTGAGGCACGGGCGCCGAGGGCGCCTCGCGAATCGGTTGCCGGCAAAGCTCCGTCAAGACGAAATCACTCATCGAGGCGTGAAATCGGGACCGACTGGTGAAGGCTGTTGAAAGCTTCCGAAGATTGGGGAAAACGCATTAACACTTAATTTACGGAATCGGCGGAACCCTACATGTAGGGGCCAGTTGAAGGATGTGGACACTAGATGAAGTGCGGGGCCGGCAAATGGCCGATTCCCGCCCCATTCGGCAAATGGCGTCCGCGGACTTAAAATGAGCCAGATAGATCAAGGGAAGCGCGCCCTGGCGGTGGGTTTCCGGCAAATTTCAAGGGGCTAACCAATGTTGTTCGAGCGGCGCTTTACCAAGGAAGGGCACTCGCCATACGACGGGATCGAATTCCGCGTGGCGGTCAGCGAGATCCGCAATCCCGACGGGTCCGTCGTCTTCCGCGCTGCCGATATCCACGTGCCCGCCGCCTGGAGCCAGGTGGCGAGCGATATCCTCGCCCAGAAGTATTTCCGCAAGGCCGGCGTGCCGGCGGTGCTGAAGCGTGTCGAGGAGAATGCCGTGCCGTCCTGGCTGTGGCGCTCCGTGCCCGATGAAGAGGCTCTTGCCAAACTGCCGGAGGCCGAACGCATTGTTGGCGAGACCGACGCGCGGCAGGTATTCGACCGCTTGGCCGGCACCTGGACCTACTGGGGCTGGAAGGCTGGCCACTTCTCGTCGGAAGAGGCGGCCCACGCCTTCCACGACGAGCTTCGCTACATGTTGGCCACCCAGCGCGTCGCCCCCAACTCGCCGCAGTGGTTCAACACCGGCCTTCACTGGGCCTATGGCATCGATGGTCCGAGCCAGGGCCACTATTACGTCGACTTCAAGACCGGCAAGCTCGTCCGCTCGGCCACCGCCTATGAGCATCCGCAGCCGCATGCCTGCTTCATCCAGTCGGTCGAAGACGATCTCGTCAACGAAAGCGGCATCATGGACCTGTGGGTCCGCGAGGCGCGCCTGTTCAAGTACGGCTCCGGCACCGGCTCCAACTTCTCCAAGCTGCGTGGTGAAGGCGAGAAGCTGGCGGGTGGCGGCAAATCGTCCGGCCTGATGAGCTTCCTGAAGATCGGCGACCGCGCCGCCGGCGCCATCAAGTCGGGTGGCACGACGCGCCGCGCCGCCAAGATGGTGGTGGTCGACATCGACCATCCCGATATCGAGCAGTACATCAACTGGAAGGTCAAGGAAGAGCAGAAGGTCGCGGCGCTGGTCACCGGCTCCAAGATCTGCTCCAAGCACCTCACGGCCATCATGGCGGCGATCACGGCCGAGGAAGCAACCGGCGACGATCGTTTCGACCCGCTGAAGAACCACGCCCTGAAGCGTGAGCTGCGCGCCGCCAAGCGGGCATTGGTGCCGGAGAACTACATCCGCCGCGTCATCCAGTTCGCCAAGCAGGGCTATACCTCGATGGAGTTCCCCGTCTACGACACAGACTGGGATTCCGAGGCTTATCTCACCGTTGCCGGCCAGAACTCCAACAACTCGGTGCGCGTCACCGACGCCTTCCTCCGCGCGGTCGAGACCGGGGGCAAATGGAACCTGACCGCCCGCAAGGACGGCCGCGTGGTCAAGACGCTTGAAGCGTCGGATCTCTGGGAAAAGGTCGGCTATGCTGCCTGGGCGTCGGCCGATCCGGGCATCCAGTATCACACCACCATCAACGACTGGCACACCTCGCCGCAGTCGGGTGAGATCCGCGCGTCCAATCCGTGCTCGGAATACATGTTCCTGGACGACACGGCCTGCAACCTCGCCTCCGTCAACCTGTTGCCCTTCCTCAACGCCGACAAGAGCTTCGACGTCGAAGGCTTCAAGCACGTCTGCCGCCTGTGGACGGTGGTGCTCGAGACCTCGGTGACCATGGCGCAGTTCCCCTCGCGCCAGATCGCCCAGCTGTCCTATGAGTTCCGCACGCTCGGCCTTGGCTATGCCAACATTGGCGGCCTCCTGATGTCGTCGGGCATTCCCTATGACAGCGCTGAGGGTCGCGCCATCTGCGGCGCTATCACAGCGGTGATGACCGGTGTTGCCTACGCCACCTCGGCCGAGATGGCCAAGGAGCTTGGGCCATTCCCCGGCTACAAGAAGAATGCCCAGGACATGCTGCGCGTCATCCGTAACCATCGCCTCGCCGCCCACGGCAAGGCGACCGGCTACGAGAAGCTCAACACGCTGCCGGTGCCGCTTGACCACGGTTCCATCAAGGACCAGCCGCTGCTCGACGCCGCCGTCGCCTCCTGGGATGCCGCGCTCGCCCTCGGCGAGAAGCACGGCTACCGCAATGCCCAGGTTTCGGTGATCGCGCCGACCGGCACCATCGGTCTCGTCATGGATTGCGATACCACCGGTATCGAGCCCGACTTCGCGCTGGTGAAGTTCAAGAAACTGGCCGGCGGCGGCTACTTCAAGATCATCAACCGCGCCGTGCCGGATGCGCTACGCACGCTGGGCTACACGGAAAGCCAGATCGCCGAGATCGAGGCTTACGCCGTCGGCCATGCCTCCATCGATCAGGCGCCGGCCGTCAACCCTGGCTCGCTCCGAGCCAAGGGCATGTCGGATGCCGCGATCGACAAGGTCAAGGGCAGCCTCAAGAGCGCCTTCGATATCAAGTTCGTGTTCAATCGCTGGACGCTCGGCGACGACGAGATGAAGAAGCTCGGCGTCAGTGATGCCCAGATGAACGATCCGTCCTTCGAGCTGCTTGCCCACATGGGCTTCTCCAAGGCCGATATCGAGGTCGCCAACACCCATGTCTGCGGCGCCATGACGCTGGAAGGCGCGCCGCATCTCAAGGCCGAGCACCTGCCGGTGTTCGATTGTGCCAACCCTTGCGGCCGCATCGGCAAGCGCTTCCTGTCGGTCGAGAGCCACATCCGCATGATGGCGGCTGCCCAGCCGTTCATCTCGGGTGCCATCTCCAAGACCATCAACATGCCCAACGACGCCACCGTCGAGGATTGCAAGGAAGCCTACATGCTGTCCTGGCGTCTGGCGCTCAAGGCCAACGCGCTCTATCGCGACGGCTCCAAGCTCAGCCAGCCGCTGAACTCGCAGTTGCTCGCCGATGAGGACGACGAGGCCGAGGATGCCGCCGAGATGCTGGCCGCTCTGCCGGCTGCGGCGCGCGCCGCGCTGATCTCCGAGAAGATCGTCGAGCGCATCGTCGAGAAGCACGTGCGCGACCGCGAGCAGGAGAAGCTGCCGACTCGCCGCAAGGGCTATACCCAGAAGGCCAAGATCGGCGGTCACACGCTGTTCCTGCGCACCGGCGAATATGATGACGGCCGCCTCGGCGAGATCTTCATCGACATGAACAAGGAAGGTTCGGCGCTCCGGGCTCTCCTCAACAACTTCGCCATCTCGGTGTCGCTCGGCCTGCAGTGGGGCGTGCCGCTGGAGGAGTATGTCGACGCCTTCACCTTCACCCGCTTCGAACCGGCGGGCATGGTGCAGGGCAACGAGATGATCAAGAACGCCACGTCGATCCTCGACTACGTGTTCCGCGAACTCGCCGTCTCCTACCTCGGCCGCTACGAGCTGGCGCACGTGGTGCCGGACGATCTGAAGCCGACAGGCGGCGAGGGCAGGGACACCAGCGGCCGCGGTGGCGAAATGGCTGTCTCCAAGGGTCTCGTGCGCGGCAAGCAGCTGAAGCTGGTTTCCGCCACGCCCGATCCGAAGGGCGCGGCCAGTGCCGGCGCCACCGGCTCCAACGTCTCCGCCTTTGCGACGGCGCGGGCTGGTGCGGCGGTAACCGGCGTTGGCGGCTCAGCCGCCACCGCCTTCCGCCGCGACGCCGAGGAGACGCCGGCACCGTCGTCGGTTGGCTCGACGCAGGCCCAGCCCGATTATGCGACCCGCGTTGCCCACGCCCGCATGAAGGGCTACGAGGGCGAGTCCTGCTCGGAATGCGGCAACTTCACCATGGTGCGTAACGGCACCTGCCTGAAGTGCGACACCTGTGGCTCGACGAGCGGCTGCAGCTGAGACAGGTTGAGTTAGCCTTGTGAAGACAAAAGCCCCGGATGCCATTGGTGTCCGGGGCTTCGTTATTTGGCCGGCTACGGTGCCACCGCGATATGGCCTGTCATGTTCGGATGGAAGCGGCAGAAATAGTCGACTGTTCCCGCCGCTTTCAATGTCAGGCTCGCCGACTTCTTGGGTGGGATCATGACTTCCCAGCCGTTCTTCACCGTGGCCGTGTGGGCGAATGCGTCCTTGTTGACCCACTTGATTGTATCGCCGACCTTCGCCTCGACGCTCGCCGGCGAAAAAACGAGTTTGTCTATGGTGACCTGAATGGTCTCGGCCTTCACCGGCGTCGCCATGACGACGAGCGCCAGTGAGAGTCCCAGATGCGGACTGAGTACCATCGCTCTCATTTCAGCATGCTCGCGACATGCTCAGCGTGCTGTTCATGGCCTTCGAAGATCTTCAGACCGGTTTCCAGCAGCCCTTTCAATTCGGTATTGCTGGCCGAGGGGATGAGCAGCGTTTCGAGCGCCCCGTTGACCTGCTTGTGATAGGCCACCTCGTTGTCGACATAAGCCTTGTCGAAGGCTGCGCCCTTGAGCTTGGCCAGTTTTGCCCGCTCCTCCGCGGCAGCCTTGGTCAGTGCCTGGCTGGTCGCGTTGTCTTCCGGGGTGACCTTCAGTTTCTTGACGAGATCGAGAGCCTGCACGTTCACCGCCTCGTGGTCGCGCACCATGTCGTGGGCGAAGGCAAGCACGTCCTTGTTCTTCGACTTCTTGAGCGCCTGCTTGGCCGCCTCGATGTCGAGCGTACCGGCCGTGTAGGCAATATGGGCGATCTGCGGGTCGGTAGGCTTGTCGGCCGCTTGCGCGAAGGGCATGGCGCCAACCAGAATGAGAGCGGCCAGGGCGGATTTGCATTGAATAAACATGATCCCTCCTTCGTCGATGCGTAAATCGCATCGGCTTGTCTTCTCTTGACAGTCATTGGATGCAGGACAGCGAAAGACGTTCCCGCCAAAATCAGCAAATTCGATGGGTGGTCAGCTATCGAGGCCGAGCCGTTTCATCACGGCGGTGGTCAGCCGCTCGCAGCGCCGGCCGGCAAAGGGAAAAGCATCGAGCAGCACCGGGCCGATCTGATCGTCCAGTGCCTTGCGGAGCAGGGTGCGAGCACGATGCAAACGCGTCTTCACGGTCTCGGGTCGAACGCCGAGGAGTTCCGCGGTCTCTTCATTGCTCAGGCCCTCGATCACCCGCGCCACGAACACCATCCGATAGACATCGGGAAGGCTGTCGGTCGCCCGTTCCACCAGAGCCAGGATCTGCCGTTGCGCCATGGTCCGCTCCGGATCGTCGCCGGTATTGAGGGGGAACGGGATAATCTCGGCCTGCGGGAGCTCGCGCGTCTCCGCCGTTCGCCGTCTTTTGCGCAACCGACCAAGCGCTTCGTTGATGACGATGCGAGACAGCCAAGTGCCAAGCGATGCGTCGCCGCGAAAGTCGCCGAGATGGGCAAAGGCGCTGACATAGGCCTCCTGGACAATGTCCTCAGCCTCGCTGTCGTTGCGCACCACGCCCCGAGCAAGCCGATAGAGTCGCTGGTTATGCGTCTTGATAATGATTCGAATGGCCCCGCCGTCGCGCGCCAAAGCCCGTTGTGCCAAGTCCAGGTCAGCGGACATCCTGACGACGTCGGTTGCATCTTGTCGAACGTCTGGCAAAGGGCGTCTCCTCGCACTCCGATGACGACTATGACTACAAGGTGAGCCGGAGAACCATCTGGTCCTTCAGCTTCACCCTCGAACCATTGGATGTACATGCGGACGAATGGTTCCCAACTAACTTGGCTTCACGGGTCCGAAAATTTGGCGCTACGCAAAAGCCAAGCTAAATCTCGTTCGGTTGCGGCGGCCAGGGCTGGTGCCTGCGCGTCGGCAGAAGCATGTATCTGGCGACTTAGTATTGAGATTTTGTCTCAACAATAACGATCAGGTCTGCGTCAATTCACGCGAAGAAACGGAGTGTAGGTTCGATTGGAGGTACCGTCTTATAAGTACTTATACTTCTTTTGCTAATTCTCGCCAAAATCGTGGAACCTTGGGTCTTGGGCCTCGTTTGTAGTTTGGTGCGGCGTCGGCCGCATGGAAAGCGGGGCTTCCATGTATCATCGCGTCAAATGGCTCGTGTACGCTTTGCTGGCCGAACTGCAGGCCAACGACACTTCCAAACAATTCGCCGATCCGTTGGGCGATGAGGAGCCCGGCTTTCCCACCCCAGGAACCGGTCTCCAGATTTTCCAAATCAACCCAAGCTCTCTTCATTGAACCTGCCGAAGTGCTGCTGGCTGTCGCGCCGATCTCGAAGATCGAGCCCCACGATTTGCCAAGGCAGCAGGCCCAAGCCAGGTATCGCCAAATGCATTCATCCATGACTCCCTTATCCCAGAACCCTGCGGTGCAAATCATGGAAGCCATGACCGCCGAGGAACGAACCAGTTTCGGCTTTGCCTATGACGATCTTCTCGAAGTCTGCCGTCACATGGAAATCAAGCAGGGTCTCTGTCGGTCTGTGATCATCAGTGCACTGCTGGCAACGGTCGTGACGCTGTATGGAAACACCGAGGGTTTCTCCGACGTTCTCGATGTCCTGAAGCGTCGCTAGCCCAAGGCTCGATATCTTGAATGAATAGTACCTAATTCCGTTTGCCTCAGCGTTTCATGTGGCGCAAAATTCGAAGCTCGGTAGCTCAAGGAATGTAGTGAGGGAGCGCGTGATGCCTGATCAGAACGAGCTTCACTTGGAGCCAAGGGAATATGCCTCTCCGCCATGCTTCCTGCATGAGCTCGCCCCTGGCTACGGCATTGAGCCTGTCGTTCAGAATCCATGCCTTGAACGTGCATCGATGAAGCAAAGCGGAGCGTCATCGCCTCAGCAAGGCTTGCAAGGAAGCTGCGAGCTAAAGGCTGCGGAGTAGCAAGCGGTGGCGCGAAGCCCAACAGATTGCTGCGAAGCTAAAGTGTCAGTCATCTGACATCGCGATAACGGAAAGTCTGGTCTGATAGGCCAAATGGGCGAGGGCTGAACCGCGAAGTAGGTGGCCTAGCCTTTCCTGGCCAACATGGCCGATAATGCCGACGAATGCTTCGCGCGCCGTGAGTAGGGCTTCCATGATCGAACTTCGCTTTCAGTTGCGGGTGGATGCCGATACGCGCATCGGCCCAGGCAAGATCTCACTCCTGGAGGCGATTGCTCGCGCCGGCTCGATATCGGCTGCGGCACGTGAGCTTGAGATGACCTATCGCCGCGCCTGGGAACTCATCGACCATATGAACAAGGCTTTCGGCCAGCCGCTGGTGGTCGGGCATACCGGCAGCGCCGGCGGCGCGTCGCTGACCGAGCTGGGGGGCGATGTGGTCCGCCGCTATCGCCTCATCGAGCAGTTGGCACGCGAAGCCGCAGCACCGCATCTGACCGTGCTCGACGCTGCCGTCATGGCTGCCGCCCCAGCTACGGGCGCGGATCAGGATCTAGACTAAAGAACATGCGCGCGTTCCGGCTCCCGCGATAATTATGTTCTCAAGAGTATAATTCCTCTCCAACGGCCTGTTATGTTCTGAATGGGCCGATTTCCAAGAAAAATAACTGACTACAGATCGTAATATTCTTTTGATGCCTGTGCGAATTCAATTATGTCGGTGAAAACATAATAGTATAGGTTCGTATTTCATCTGATTTGCTTGGTGCGATGACTTTCGGCAAGGATGGCTCAGGCGAGCGTGAAGGTTCACGCTGCCAACCATCATTTTGGCAAGGCCGAAATCACGAGGCGTTTGGGGCCCTCCGGATCGGCAGTTGGAGGAAGAGCCATGCCTAAAGTCATTCGCGTCAACATGACGGACCTCACGGTTCGTATCGATGAAGCCCCGGCCGCTTGGGCCGGCCTCGGCGGGCGCGCCCTGACGTCGACCATCGTTGCGGCCGAAGTGCCGCCGACCTGTCATCCGCTCGGTCCCAACAACAAGCTGGTGTTCGGCCCCGGTCTCCTGTCCGGCACGGCTGCCGGTAATGCCGGTCGCATGTCCGCCGGCGCCAAGAGTCCTCTGACCGGCACCATCAAGGAAAGCAATGCCGGCGGCACCTGCGGCCGCATGCTTGGCCGCCTCGACATCAAGGCGATCATCATCGAGGGTCAGCCTGCCGCGACCGACACCTGGTACAACATCCGCATCAGCAACGAAGGTGTGGTGGTTGAGCCTGAAACTGAGACGGTTGGGCTGAACAACTTCGCGGTTCTGGAATCGGTTGCCCGCCGTTATGGCGAAGACAAGGGCGTCATCACCATCGGCTCCGCCGGTGAGAACCTGATGCTCATCTCGAATATCTCGACGCGCGACCCCGAGGGCAAGCTGCGCAGCTTCGGCCGCGGTGGCCTTGGCGCCGTGATGGGCTCCAAGCGCGTCAAGTTCATCACCATCGATCAGGAGGGCACCCGCCCGGTTCCGCTGGTCGACTCGGCTGCCTTCAAGGCCGCCAACATGGTGTTCACCAAGGCGCTGAAGGACCATCCGGTGTCCGGCCAGGGCCTGCCGACCTACGGCACCGCCGTGCTGGTCAACATCCTGCACGAGATCGGCGGCCTGCCGACCCGCAACTTCACGTCGGGTCAGTGCGAGCATCATGACAAGATCTCGGGCGAGCACATGTACGACACCATCGTCGCCCGCGGCGGCGAGCCGACCCACGGCTGTTCGCTCGGCTGCGTGATCCAGTGCTCGCAGGTCTATAACGACAAGGACGGCAAGTATCTCACCTCCGGCTTTGAATACGAGACCATCTGGGCCTATGGCGCCGACTGCCTGATCGACAATCTCGACCTGATCGCCGAGTGCGACAACGTCATGGATGATCTTGGCGTCGACAGCATCGAGACGCCGGTAATGTTCGGCGTTGCCATGGAAGCCGGCCTTCTCAAGTTCGGCGATGGCGTGGAAGTGCTGCGCATGCTGCGCGAGGAGATCGGCAAGGCGACGCCGCTCGGCCGCATCCTTGGCGGCGGTACCGGACATGTTGGCAAGACCTATGGCATTGCGCGCGTTCCGGTCGTCAAGAACCAAGCGATCCCGGCCTATGACCCTCGCTCGGTCAAGGGCATCGGCGTCACCTACGCGACCACGACCCAGGGCGCCGATCATACGGCAGGTTATGCCGTTGCCACCAACGTGCTCAACGTCGGCGGCAAGGTCGATCCGCTGTCCAACGAAGGGCAGGTCGAGCTGTCGCGCAATCTGCAGATCGCCACGGCGGCCGTCGACTCCACCGGCCTCTGCTTGTTCATCGCCTTCCCGGCGCTGGACATCGCCGAGTGTCTGCCGGCGGTCGTCGATATGCTGAATGCCCGGTTCGGCGGCAAGCTGACGATGGACGACGTCGTTGGCCTCGGCAAGACCGTGCTCAAGATCGAGCACGAGTTCAACCTCGCGGCCGGCATCGGGCCGGAGCAGGACCGTCTGCCGGAGTTCTTCGAACTCGAAGCCATCGCTCCGCATAACGTCAAGTGGGACATGGAGCAGAAGGAACTGGAAACCTTCTGGAACTTCTAAGTCGAGACGATCATGTGGATCACGGTCAAACTGTTCGCGAACTTTCGCGAAAACCGCTTCAAGGAAGCCCGGCGGCAATACCCGCCGGGAGCCACCATTGCCGATGTGGCGGCGGACCTTGAGATCGATCCTGGCCTGATCGGCATGATCTTCATTCATGGGCGCGCGGCCGAACTCGACCGCGTGCTCAGCGAAGGCGACGTTCTGGCACTCTTTCCCCTCCTCGGAGGGGGCTAGGCTCGTTTCCTCCTAGGGGCGTTTTAGTCGGGAAGCCGCGCCCCCAACGCGTGCTTCTCGTGGAGTAACCGGAACGAACGTGGAGGAGGCCCCGAAATGGGCCTCCTCAGCCGTTTCAGCCAGGGGTCGTCGGGGGAGTTGGCCTTGCTTTCGAACGTGGAACTCCAGCGCTACAGCCGACACATCCTGCTTCGGGACGTGGGCGGGCCTGGCCAGAACAAGCTCAAGGCTGCTCGTGTTCTGTGCGTCGGCGCCGGTGGGCTCGGGTCGCCGGTGATTGAGTATCTCGCCGCCGCCGGGGTCGGTACGCTCGGTCTGGTGGACGACGATACGGTCAGCCTTTCCAATTTGCAGCGACAGGTGGTGCATTCGACGGCTAACGTCGGCAAGCTCAAGGTCGAGAGCGCCCGCGAGCGGGTCGCGGCCATCAACCCACACGTCAACGTGGAGCTCCATCCCCTTCGCCTTAATGCCCAAAATGTCGGTGAGCTCGTCAAGGCCTACGACATTGTCGTCGACGGGACCGACAACTTTCCGACCCGATTTCTGGTGGCAGACACGGCTTACGCCTGCTGCAAGCCGCTGGTAACGGCGGGTGTGCTCGAGTTCTACGGGTCGCTGACCACGCTTCTGCCCTATGAGACGGATGCCGGCGGCCAGCTCAATCCGAGTTGGCGATGCCTGATGCCCAGGGAGCCGGAAACCGCCGCGCTCACCTGCTCAGAGGTCGGCATCCTCGGGAGCGTCGTCGGCGTGCTGGGTACGCTGGCGGCCTGCGAGGTGCTGAAGCTGATCACCGCTGTTGGCCAGCCGCTGATCGGTCGGCTGCTGATGGTCGATATCCGCGACATGGGCTTCGATATCGTCGACTACTACCGAAATCCGGCGTCGCCCACCTTCAGGCAAACCTAGGAGCGAGGCGGATGGGCGGACAGATCGAACTCATCGCCTATATGGGACTGCGAAAACTATTCAGTGACCGCGGTTGGTCGGTCCCCCATTTCCCCGAGATCGAAACCGACATGACGGGCGAGGACCTGTTGCGCTTCCTTTCGATCGACAGCGCCAGCGTGGAGTCGCTGGTCGTCAACCGGTCGGCCATCGCCGTCGAGGACGCCATCATCCATCCCGGCGACCGGGTCGCCCTTATTCCGCCGGGCGTACCGGGACCACATCGCCTGTTGCTCGGCATCCATGGCCAGGCAAAGCCCGCGCAACCGTTCGGTCTGTCTTTTTCAGCAGCCGATGAAGACGACGTCAAAAAGGATAGCGGCCAATGACCCTCGGTAAACCGGAGAGTCTGGCGCGGGCGGTCATGACCACTTGCGTCAACTGCGAGCAGTGCCGCGACCTCATGGAAGATGCGCCGTGCCAGTATTTCCCGCGTCTGTTCAATCTTGCCGACCGGGCGAAGTCCGGTGGCAAGCCCGTGTCCGGGCAGGATCTGGCCGAGCTGATTGACCTTTGCAACGCCTGCGGCCAGTGCCCCTGTCGCCCGGTTCAGAGCGATATCCGCAGAGCCAAGGACGCCTTTGTCGAGCGGGATGGCCTGCCATTGGCGACCCGTCTCGTCGAAAACGTCCAACTGGTCGGGCGGCTCTGCGGCACCTTTCCGGCGCTGGTCGATATCGTGATGAAAAGCCCCCTGCTGGGGCGGTTGGCCCGGCGGCTGGTCGGCGTCCACCCGGACCGGAAAATGCCGTCTTTCCCCCGCGACCGTCTGGCGCGCTGGGTTGCTCGACGCGGCCTCGATCGCCCAAAGCAAGCAGAGGGCCGCAAGGTCGCCTATTTCGTCGGCTGCACCGCACGCTACATGTTTCCCGGCGTCGCCAAGGCGACCATCGAGGTTCTCGAGCGGAACGGCGTCACCGTTTACGTGCCGGAGCAGAAGTGTTGCGGCATGCCTACTTTTCTCGAAGGTGACAAGCCGTTCACGCTCGATCTGGTGGCTGCCAATCTGCCGATCCTGCAGCGCTGTGTGGAAGACGGCTATGATATCGTCACCGCCTGTCCGACCTGTTCGTTCATGTTCAAGTCGGTGCTGGCCCGTGATGCGCAGTTCTCGCCCGCCTATCGTGATCGCATCCGGGCTTTGGCGGCCGAACTGAGCGGCGATACCGGGGCGGTCGTTAAGGCGCTTGCTGACGAGGTCGCTGGTCCGTCGGGGCGCACCAGCAGCGTTGCGTCGGAGTTTCTGGCCCCTTGGGTGATCAACTATAACCTCGGCCTGCATGCCGAGGCAGATCGCGGCGATGTCGGCTATTTCGCGGCTTGGGATGCCCGGCAGCGGATCAAGGTTGCCGCCCACGTCTTCGAGCTCGGCGAATACCTTAGCGCCCTTGATGCCGAGGGCGCGCTGCATTTGCCGGCCATGAGTCCATCGGAGAAATTGTCGTATTTCCCGCCCTGTCATCTCCGCGAGCAGAACATGGGGCGCCCCTGGCTCCATCTCCTGGAAAAGGCGCCGCACTCGGATGTTTCACCGGTCGGGCAGTCGATGGACTGTTGCGGCCTTGGCGGCATCATGGGATTCAAGACCGATTTTCATGCCGCATCGCTGGCCATGGGGCGCGGCTTGATCGATAGGATTGATGCGGCGGCTCCTGACAGGGTCGTCACCGAATGTCTGGCTTGCCGGTTGCAGTTCATGCAAATGCAGGAAAAGCCGGTGTCACATCCGGTCGAGCTGCTCGCGGATGCCTACCGGGCCGAGAGAGCCAGGTTTCCGTTGGGCGAGATGGGCTACGCAGGAGTCTCGTCCGGCGGGCGTTTGGCCCGTGGCGACGGACGTTCTTGAAAGAGCGGAGGCTAGTTTATGGTGCAGTTGAGTTCGGATGCCTTCGCGTTCGGTGACGATCTGATGCCCGTTGAAGAGGCGCTTCAACTGATTGCTGCCAGAATTCCGCCGATCGTCGATACCGAGACGGTCAGTCTGGTGGAGGCCGACGGGCGCTTTCTTGCCTTCGACGTGATCGCTCCGATCGATCTGCCGGTGTTCGACAATTCTGCGGTCGACGGCTACGCCGTGGCCCACGCGGACCTGATTGCGGGCGGACCGACGGTGCTGCCGGTCAGCGTCAGGATCATCGCCGGAGAGGCCGCGTCGGAGCGTGTGGCTCGCGCGACGGCGGCGCGCATTTTTACCGGCGCCCCGATGCCAGAGGGAACCGACACCGTCTTCATGCAGGAAGACGTGGCTGTCCGCGACGACGGCCGCGTCGAACTGCCGTCCGGGCTCCGCAAAGGCGCCAACCGGCGTCCGCGAGGGGAAGATATCGCGCGCGGAGCCGTGGCGGTGCCGGCCGGCCGGCGGCTCGAACCGCGCGACATTGCCTTGCTTGCCGCGCTTGGTGTGACGTCCGTCGCGGTCCGAAGGCGCCCACGGGTGGCCGTGTTCTCGACCGGCAACGAGCTGCGCGATCCGGGACAGGCGCTGGGTGCAGCGGCGATCTATGATTCCAACCGCTTTTCGTTGCAGGTGATGCTGAAACGCGCCGGGTGTGAAGTTTCCGATCTCGGCATCCTTCCCGACAATCGCGATACCACGGCCGAACGCCTCGGCGCCGCCACCCGCGCGCACGACCTGATCGTGACATCGGGCGGCGTCTCGACCGGTGAAGAGGATCATGTGCGGGCAGCCATCGCGGCGAGCGGTTCGATCGTCTTCTGGCGGCTTGGTATCAAGCCGGGGCGGCCGCTGGCCATGGGGGTCATCAACGGGACGCCCCTCATCGGTCTGCCAGGCAATCCGGTGGCGGTTTTCGTCACGTTTGCGCACGTACTGCGGCCCCTGGTGACGGCTCTTTCCGGGGGAAAGCCATCGCCACTTCCCGCCATGACCGTTCTCTCCGGTTTCGACTACAAGAAGAAGGCCGGCCGGCGCGAATACGTGCGGGTGTCGCTCGAACAATTGAACGGACAGACCATCGCTCGGAAGTATCCGGTCGACGGTGCGGGCGTTCTCACCTCCCTGACCAGAACGGATGGAATGGTGGAACTTCCCGAGGATTGCACGGACGTCAGAACCGGCGATCCGATCGCGTTTTACGCCTATAGCCAGCTCAACTGATGACTGTCCTCGTCGGCATAAGGGATGGGGCCTGATGAATTTGTCGCTCAGAAATGATGTTCCGGAATGCCGATCGTCCTTTGCAGGCGCGTCGGACTGCCGGCACAGCCATTCTCCGGTACGGCATCACCATCAGACCGGCGATCATTGCCGCTGGTCGCACCGCGGTCAGATCCAGGCGGTGCGATCGCACTTCCTGTCCACCGGCACCGTGCCGGAAGGCGTGCCATCGCCGCTGGTCCGATCCTGGCAGCGAAGCAGTCATTTCGGCTTTGCGCCGCCGACGCTGAGCAGACAACGCGACCGGCTTGCTGAACCCGGGCTCAGAAGCCTCAAGGAGCGCAATGGCGATCTGATCATCGCAGCCAGGGAGGAAATGGCTTCGCTTGGTCAGGAACTGAGCGGGCAGGGAGGCGTTGTCATCCTGACCGACCCGTCGGGCATCGTGCTGGGGCGCCAGGGCGACGGTTCCTTCTCCATGGAGGCCGATCGGTTAGGGCTGAATGAGGGTTTCGACTGGTCGGAAGAGGCGATCGGGACCAACGCCATTGGCACGGCGGCCTTGGAGAGAACCGCCCTCACGATCGTCGGCGCCGAGCATCTGTTCTGTCTCAACACGTCCATCAGTTGCTCCGCTGTGCCGATCCTCGATCCCTCCGGTGTGCTGGCTGGCGTTCTGGATGTCTCGACGTCTCTCGCGGTTGCTCACGACCATCTTTTGCTGTTGCTCCGGCGGTCGGTGCTCGAAATCGAGCGGCGCTTGTTCGAGCAGCGTTTTCCTCGGCAGATGAAGCTTCGCTTCCATTCGAGTGAGCATCTTTTCGGCGGTATTCGCGACGGGCTACTGGCGTTCGACGACGATCGCCTGGTTGGAGCCAACCGGGCGGCTCTGGAACTCGTCGGCCATGATTGGTCGGCGGTCGGAATGGCCCGGTTCGAAGAGCTTTTCGCGACCGGATACGACACCGTCGATCGGATGGCGGCCCCGGGCAGAAGCAACCTTCGCTCAACCGATGGCCGGGAGTTCTTCGCGCGCCTGCAACTGCCTCCAAAATCGGTTTCCGCCCTCGACCCGGAAGCGCGCATCGACAGCGATGCAAATGAACGGGCTGTGCGTCCCCATCTGGCCCTGGAAAACATGCCGGATCGAGGAACACTGAGATTCCGCAAGATGAAGGCGGGGCAGCTCATTTACGGCGCCAATCTTCAAGACCAGTGCGGTGAGGCCATCCTGGTCTTTGCCTCCGGTCGATACCGTTGTTTCGCCTCGCATGAAGGCCGGGAATTGACCCTTTTCACCCTCGGTTGCGGCGATGCTTTGCCCCTTGGGGCCGATCTTGCCGTCGAAGTCTGCAGTGAAGGCGACGTGGCCATCATCCCAAGGGCGCTGTTTCAAAGGCTGGCGCGACAATACCCCGAGTTTGGTCGCTGCGTGCTGTCGGTCATCGAGGGACTGCTGGGTCGCTCATTATCGATGGTCGGCGACATGGCATTCCGGAGCGTGCGCTACCGGGTTATCCGCTATATTTGCACTTTGGCCGAACGCGACGGCCGGAAAACATCGGCTGGAGTCGTGATCGACACCGCGCCGATCGGCGATGAGCTTGCAATGGCCATCGGAGCAGCCCGCCAATCCGTTTCTACGGTTCTCGCCGAGCTCATCCGTGCCGGCGATATCTTCCGTCCGACCCCTCGCAGCCTCGTCATCTCCGACATCGAAAGCCTCCGAGCAGAATTGCAACGCTCGCATTGATGACCATGGGCTTTGGGCAATACCTGCTGTCCGACGCCTGCTCGGACGTATTTTGTTGTCTGTAAAAACTCGGCTGAAGTGCGGCCCCACGGCGCAGTTTTCGCTCGCAACACGATCGCCCCGACCTTCGCAATAAACCGTACGGGTCCGACCGTGTCGCCTGGACGACAGCCTTTCGCGTGAACCCAATGTAAGTGGGGTTATGCGCGGAGGTTTTACGGCAGGATGAAGAGGATAATCCCGCCAGCAGCTCATCAGGCAACCACGCTTCATTGCGCGTCGAGCGCACGAAGTAGAATTTTACTGAATGTATTAAGAGGGTAGGGATCGCGGGTCTGTTGATCTAAGGTCTATATTCCTAAACTTTAAAGTTTACGTGATGAGATATCAATCAGGACAGTGAGGTAATGACGGAATAAGGCCTCGGATAGACACTACGTGGAAAGCCATATGCTGCAGGATGCGACAATCTTATCTTCTGTTTTGTCTATGATCGGTGGAGGCGGTGGTCGTCTTCTTGAGATTGTCTTGCTATCGTTGGGCGTTACAATTACCGCCGTCTCCTTCGCTGGACTTGTCGGTCTGCCGCTCGGCGCCGGCCTGGCTTTGGCGCGGTTTCCGGGGCGGACGATCGTCATCGTTCTGGTCAATACGCTGATGGGATTTCCCCCCGTCGTCGCGGGACTAGCGATCTTCCTGCTGTTGTCGCGCTCCGGGCCACTTGGCGGATTGGGTCTTCTGTTCACCCCGAAAGCGATGATGATCGCGCAGTTCGTTCTGGTGCTGCCGATCGTCGTGGCACTCACTCGGCAGACGATCGAAGACCTTTGGACCGAATACCAAGACCATCTCACATCGCTTGGTGCCGGACGGCTGGGCTCAATTCCGACACTGTTGTGGGACGCGCGTTTCTCCTTGGTGACGACCATGCTGGCCGGCCTCGGCCGGGCCAGCGCCGAAGTTGGCGCGATCCTGATCGTTGGCGGCAATATCGCCGGCTTCACCCGAACCATGACCACCTCGATCGCGCTTGAGACCTCCAAAGGCGATCTGCCGCTCGCCATGGCGCTCGGTGTCATTCTCATGAGCCTCACGTTGGCGATCAATGGTCTCGCCTATGGCATCTCGCGCGTCGGCGCGCGGTTTTCAGGGAAAAGCTGATGCGCGATACGACCTCTCTGTTACCGCTCGTCGTGCGAGATCTCCGGCTGGAAAAGGACGGGCGCGTTCTGCTCGATGTTCCTGTCGCCCGGATTCAGAACCGCAAACGCAACGTCGTTCTCGGTCCGAACGGGGCCGGCAAGACGCTCTTTCTCAAGCTTTGCCACGGATTGGTCCCGCCCACGGCCGGCAGCATCGAATATACCAGCCCAAGGCCGGCGTCAGAGATCCGGCGCAGGCAGGCCATGGTGTTCCAGAAGCCGGTGATGTTGCGCCGCTCGGTACGCGCCAATTTCACCCATGCGCTGGCGATGGCCGGGGTCGGCTGGTCGGAGCGGCGGCGCATCGCCGCCGAGACGATGGCCCAGTTTGGTCTGGCTTCCCTGGCAGATGTGCCGGCGCGTGTTTTGTCGGGCGGTGAGCAGCAGAGGCTGGCGATCGCCCGCGCTGCCAGCCTCAATCCCGACCTGCTGTTTCTTGACGAGCCAACCTCGTCGCTCGATCCGACGGCCAGCCACCAGATCGAGGACATGCTGGAAATCCTGTACGAGCGCGGCGTCACGCTGGTTCTGACAACCCACGACCTCGGGCTGGCCCGCCGGTTCGCCGACGTGATCTTCTTCTTTCACAACGGTCGGCTCGTTGAAGAGAGCGACACGCAAAGCTTCTTCAACAACCCCAAAACCGTCGAAGCCCAAGCCTTTCTCGAACACCGCCTGTTCTGGTGAGTATCGATCAACCCCGCAAAACCGGAGAAATCTCAATGCTACGCCGCACCTTCGTTCAAGCCGCCGCGTCGGCGCTGGTCGCCATCGGATTGTCATGGTCGGCTCACGCCGAAGATCGGTTCATTACCGTCGCTTCCACGACCTCGACCCAGGATTCGGGTCTCTTCAACGTTCTGCTGCCGGCGTTTACCGCCAAGACCGGTATTACGGTGAAGGTCATCGCCCAGGGCACCGGCCAGGCGCTCGACACGGCTCGTCGCGGTGATGCCGACGTGGTGTTCGTGCATGCCAAGGCGCAGGAACTCAAATTCCTTGCTGATGGCTTCGGCGTGAAGCGCTATCCGGTGATGTATAACGACTTCGTCGTGGTCGGCCCCAAGAGCGACCCGGCCGGCATCAGCGGCAGCAAGGATGTCGCGGCCGCCTTCAAGACCATTGCCGACAAGAAGGCGCCCTTTGTGTCGCGCGGCGACAAGTCGGGTACCAACACCGCCGAACTCAATCTCTGGAAGGTGGCTGGCGTCGATCTGCAAGCCGTCCGGGGCGAATGGTACCGGGAGATCGGTCAGGGCATGGGCGCGACGCTCAACACGGCGAACGCCATGGCCGCTTATACGCTGTCGGATCGTGGCACCTGGATAGCCTTCGCCAACAAGGGCGATCTCGGCGTTGTGGTCGAAGGCGACAAGAAGCTGTTCAACCAATATGGCGTCATGCTGGTCAACCCGGCGAAAATTCCCACCGTCAAGGTCAACGACGGCCAAGCCTTTATCGACTGGCTGGTCTCGCCGGAAGGGCAGGCGGTGATCGCCGGCTATCATATCGGCGACAAGCAGCTGTTCTTCCCGAACGCCAACGATCCCAACGCCTGACGACAGTCTGCAGAGAGCCCAGCGACCGGACGCCGCTTTCGCACAAGCGGCGTCCCAGAGACAGTAGAGAGTGAAACATGCGGTCTGGACTCGTTGACGGCTTCGGCCGAGCGATCACTTACCTCAGGGTATCGGTGACTGACCGCTGTAACTTGCGCTGCGGCTATTGCATGGCGGGCGAGGTATCGTTCTCTCCCCATCGGGATGTCCTGACCATTGAAGAGCTGGAGTTTATAACCTCCGCCTTTGTCGCCTGCGGCGTCCGAAAGGTCAGGATTACCGGCGGTGAGCCCCTGGTGCGCAAGGGGGTCATGCATCTCTTCGAGGGGCTGTCGCGGCATCTTCGAAGCGGCGATCTCGACGAACTCTGCGTGACGACCAATGGCACCCTGCTGTCTAAATACGCCCGCGATCTGGCGGCATGCGGCGTCCGCCGCCTGAACGTTTCGCTCGATACGCTGGACCGCGACAGGTTCGCCGAGATCACCAGCGGTGGCCATCTCGATGCGGTTCTGAAAGGCATCGATGCCGCCCGCGACGCCGGTCTGGCGATCAAGCTCAATACCGTGGCTCAGAAGGGTTATATTGAGGGCGATGCCGACGCGCTTGTTCAGTTCGCCCAGGACCGCCAACTCGATATCACCTTCATCGAGACCATGCCGCTCGGCGAGGTCAAATCCAACTGCGCCGATCATTATCTTCCGCTCGGCGAACTTCGGCGGATCATTGAGCGTCGTTGGACACTGACGGATACCGATGAGGTAACCGGTGGTCCTGCGCGCTACGCCCGCATCGAAGAGACCGGCGGCCGGATCGGCTTTATCACCGCCTTGAGCAATTGCTTCTGCGAGAACTGCAATCGTCTGCGCCTGAGCGCCACCGGCTCGCTCTACACCTGCCTCGGTCACGATGACTCCACCGATCTGCGGTCGATTGTTCGCGAGCAGGGTGGCATGGCCAGACTGGAAGAGGCCATCCGCTGCGCGGTGGCAGCCAAGCCGAAATCCCATGAATTTGGAACCAGTCCGGGGCACGAGCCCGCGCTGAAAAGGCAGATGTCGGTACTGGGGGGATAATCGGAACCGCAAATCCCGCCCATGAGTTCCTATTTCGAAGACGGCGATTGACGCCGGCCCCTCGAAAGCGGAACGAGACCCATGGCACCACGGGCGAACTGGAAAGGCGTTCTGAAGATCGCCGAGGTCATATGCCCTGTCTCGCTTTATACGGCGGCATCCACCTCCGAACGCATCGTCTTTCACACGCTCAACCGAGCGACCGGACATCGCGTCGAGCGCCAGTACATCGACTCCGAAACTGAGAAGCCTGTCGACCGCGAGGACCAGGTCAAGGGTTACGAGCTCAGCGAGGGCAACTACATCGAGCTGACGCCCGATGAAGTCAGCGCCGCCGTTCCCGAAAGCGACAAGACACTTTCCGTCTCTGCCTTCATCGGTTGTCGCGAGATCGACGACGTCTATTTCGACAAGCCTTATTATCTCGCGCCGTCGGATCGCATTGCCGAGGAAGCCTACGTCCTCATCAGAGATGGCCTGCGGGAGCAGAAGGTGGCCGCCATCGCCCGTACTCTGCTGTTTCGCCGCGTTCGCACCTTGCTGATCCGGCCGCACGAGGATGGGTTGATCGCCACGACCCTCAACTTCGATTACGAAGTCCGCGCGGCTGAGGATGCATTTCGCGAGGTGCCCGATCTGAAGATCAAGGGCGAAATGCTCGACCTCGCCGAGCACATCATCGACACCAAGATGGGCAGCTTCGACATCACCCAATTTGACGACCGCTACGAGGCGGCACTGGCCGAAGTGGTGAAGGCGAAGATCGAGGGCAAGAAAGTCCCGCGGCGGAAGGAGCCCAAGGAAGAAAAGGTCATCGACCTCATGGCCGCTCTCCGCGAAAGCGCCGGCATCAAGTCGTCGAAAGAAAAATCAGCAAAGCGGTCCGGATCGCGCAGGAAGGCAGGTTGACGATGGCTCTCGAAACCTACCGTCAGAAACGCAATTTCAAGTCGACGCCGGAACCCGAAGGCGGGGTTGCTTCAGCCGAAGGGAAGGCCTTCGTTATCCAGAAGCACGATGCCACGCGCTTGCACTACGATTTCCGCCTGGAAATGGACGGTGTCCTCAAAAGCTGGGCCGTCACCAAGGGCCCCAGCCTCGTTCCCGGCGAGAAGCGCCTCGCCGTCCACGTCGAGGATCATCCCCTCGAATATGGCAACTTCGAAGGCACGATTCCCAAGGGGGAATATGGTGGCGGCACGGTTGTTCTTTGGGACCGGGGCACATGGTCGCCCATCGGCGATGCCCACAAGGGCTATGCAAAAGGGCACATGGAATTCGAGCTCACCGGCGAGAAGCTGACCGGGCGCTGGCATCTCGTGCGCATGCACGGCAAGCCGGGCGAGAAGCGGGAAAACTGGCTGCTGATCAAGGGCGAGGATGAGTTCGCTCGTGAAGAGACCGACGCCGACATTCTCGAAGAGCGCCCGGAATCGGTGAAAACCGGGCGAGATCTGGAAGAGGTGGCGGAGAATGCTGCCGCGAAGCCAACCAAGATCCGCAAACCGAGAAAGTCCACTGCGAAGGCCAAATCGGTTCCGGCCGACCCGGAACTCGACGTTGATACCGACATTCCGGATCCGGCCGAGATCAAAGGGGCCAAGAAGGCGCCCATGCCGGACTTTGTCGAGCCCATGCTGGCGACGCTGGTATCGTCCGCGCCGACGGGCGAGAAATGGCTGCACGAGATCAAGTTCGATGGCTATCGCCTTCTCGCCCATATCGAGGCTGGACGGGTCAAGCTCCTGACCCGCAGCGGGCTGGACTGGACCAAGAGGTTCGGGAAGACCGTTCTTTCGGCTCTTCAGGAGCTGCCGATGGGCTCGGCCATCATCGACGGCGAACTGGTGGTGGAGACGGCTTCCGGAGCGACGGATTTCTCAGCCCTTCAGGCTGACCTGAGCGCCGATCGAACCGATCGCTTCGTCTTCTACGTCTTCGATTTGCTCTACCTCGATGGCTTTGATCTGCAACGCCTGCCGCTGATCAAACGTAAGAATCTTCTTGAAAAGCTCATCCCCCAGGACAACGGCATCATCCGCTTCAGTGGGCATCTGGAAGAGAGCGGTGCGATGGTGCTTCAGCACGCCTGTCGCCTCAGTCTGGAAGGCATTGTTTCGAAGCTGCGCGACGCGCCCTACCGTCCGGGGCGAGGGAAGTCGTGGGTCAAGTCGAAATGCTCGGCACGGCAGGAGTTCGTCATCGGCGGCTATGTTCCGTCGACGGTATCGCGCCAGGCCATCGGCTCACTTGCTCTCGGCGTCTATGAGGATGGCAAGCTTCACCACGTGGGGCGGGTTGGTACCGGCTTCGGCGCTCAGGTCGCCGAGCTTCTCCAAACCAAACTCGAGCGCCTGCGGACGGACGAGAAGCCGTTCGAAAACGCCTTGACGGCCGACGAACGCCGAGGCGTCAGGTATGTTCGGCCAGAACTGGTCGCCGAGGTCGAATTCCGGGCCTGGACCGCCGACGGCCATCTCCGCCACGCGTCTTTCAGAGGGCTGCGCGAGGACAAGCCAGCGCAGGAAATCATGCGTGAGATTCCGAAAGCCACCAATGCCAAGGCGCCGCAGACGCCGCGCCGAACCGTCAAGCTCACCCATCCCGACCGGCTCTACTGGCCGGAAGAGGGCATCACCAAAGAGCGGCTGGCGGACTTCTATGCCGACGTATGGCGCCTGATGGGACCCTATGTCGTCGGCCGCCCCCTGGCCCTTCTTCGTTGTCCCAACGGCATCAAGGGCGAGCGGTTTTTCCAAAAACATGCCTGGAAGGGGCTGAACCCGAATATCGTCACCGTCGCCGATCCGAAGGACCCCGGCGAGGAACCATGGGTCAGCATCAACGATCTCGACGGCATGATGGGACTCATTCAGGCCGCCACGCTGGAAATCCATCCCTGGGGTTCGACGATCGCCGACTGGGAACGGCCCGACACCATCATCATGGATCTCGACCCGGGCGAGGATGTGCCATGGCAGTCCGTGCTCGACGCTGCGCAGGAGGTTCGGCAGCGCTTTATGGATGCCGGTCTTAACCCGTTCGTGAAAACGTCGGGCGGCAAGGGTCTGCACGTCGTTGCGCCGCTGAAGCCATCGGCCGAATGGCCGGAGATCAAGGCCTTCACCAAGTCGCTGGCCGAAGCCATGGCGTCCGACAGCCCGGACCGTTTCGTTGCGACGATCACCAAGTCGAAGCGGCACGGCAAGATTCTCATCGACTACCTCCGCAATCAGCGGGGCCAGACGGCGGTGGCGCCTTATTCAACCCGCGCGCGGCCGGGTGCAGCCGTCTCGACCCCGATCACATGGGAGGAACTGGAGCCCGGCATCGGCCCAGCCTATTTCACGATTTCCAACCTACCGGCGCGGCTGGCGGCCATGACATCCGATCCGTGGGAAGGCTTCCGGGCGGCGGCGGTGCCTCTGGAGGCCGGGAAGAAGCGAAGAAAAGCGAGCTGAGAGAGGGGCGGCATCCTTATCTCGACTTGCCCTTCTTCTCCGAGGCGACGCTTTTGCGCAGCGCATCCATGATGTTGATGACGTTGCTCGGCTTCTCCTCCGCCTCCGGTTTTGCCTTGGCTTTGGCGGGACGTTTCCGTTTTTTCTTCTTGGCCGAGATGATGTCGAGGAGCTTTTCCTGCACCGGGTCCGAAACCATGTCGGGAGCCCAGGGCACAGTTTTCTTGTCGATCAGCTCCTTCACCAGCTTCATGGAATCCGGCTCGACCTTGCCGCCGTCGATCTTGTCGAAATAGTCCTTCTCTGGTCTCACCTCGTCGCCGTAGCGCAGCGTCCAGACGACGATGCCTTTGCCGCGCGGCTCGAGAAGAACGGCTCTTTCCCGCCGATAAAGCACCAGGCGCGAAATCCCCACTGTCTTGGTTGATGCCATCGCCTCGCGGATGACCGCGAAGGCTTCCTCGCCGACAGGGTCGCTCGGCAGGAGATAGTGCGGCTGGTCGTAATAGACCCAGGAGACGGAATCGGCGGGAACGAACATATCGATGTCGATCGTGTGCGTGCTTTCCAGCGCGACGGCCTCGATCTCCTCATCCTCCAGGACGACGTGTTTGCCGCCTTCGTCGATGGGGTAGCCCTTGACCTCGTCGTCTTCATCGACCGGCTTGCCGGTTTCGGCATCGACATAGCGGCTGATGATCCGGTTGCCCGTCTTGGCATTGAGGACGTGAAAGCGAACCCGATCGGATTCACTAGTGGCCGGTCGCATGGTCACCGGGCAGGTGACGAGCGACAGCTTCAGGTAGCCTCTCCAGAACGTATGGGTTGCCATCGACGACCCTCCGACTGCCAATGGAAACTGCCGGAGGACGGCCCGGTTCCCCCGCATGAAGGCGGCGCAACCGATTGCATCAAGTCAGGGAACCGTCAGCGTCCCTTCGAGAGGCAGGCTTTCAAAATCGCTGATCAGTACGTTGAGCCGAACGATCCAGGCCCCGCCGACTGGGAATGTCAGCCCGTCGACGCGCCAGTGCCCGTCCTCGATGCGTGTGGCTTGCCGCTGCAAAGGCTCGACGCCGGCGGCGGGATTGGCAAGGCTCACCCGAACCTCCTGCGCGACCAGCGGTCGGCCGTTGGCGGTGCTCAATCGGATGTCGAGGCCGCCGTGATCCGTAAGCTGGATCATCGCCATGCCCTTGGCCGTGTGGATATGCAGCATCTGGCGATGACGGAGCGCGGCTTCTGCCGCAGCAATGCTGCGCGGCGGCGGGGTAAAGCGCCAGCCCGCGACGACGGCGATAACGGCCAGCAACAGACAGACATCCACGGTGAGTACCCGCCGCAACTGTCGAAATGGAGCCTCGCCGCCGGTGGTCGCTCGAGGCACGAGGATGCGGCGGTTCAAGGCGCCGATGGCCAGCATGCACAGCACGAACACCAGTTTGCCCGCCAGAAGGCGGCCGTAATCCGTTCCGATCAGGCTGGCGGCGGTCACGTCTTGCAAATAGGCAAGCGTTAGGCCGGTCAGCGCCAGCACGGCAACGGTCGGCAACAAGAGACCGGATAGCCGAAGCGCGGTTCGGCCGGCATTTTCCTGACGCGTTGCCACAAGGATCAGCAGGGGAAGCAGCGAGCCACCCCAAACCATCACCGCAGCGCCATGCAGGCCGAGGGTAGGGCGCGCCAGCCAAACGGGCGCCGCCGTGCTGGCGTGGCCGCTGAGCGTCAGAGCGAACGCCACGATGACAAGCGCCGCTGAGGCGACAGTTGCGGCAATCGGGCGCACGGACAGGCGAAGGGCAACGGCGGCGAGGAGGAGAGCCAAAGCACCGAGCCACAGCGTTTCCCCATAGCGGGATTGCAAGCCGGCAACCCACGGGGTCGTACCGCCAAGCTCGGCAAGGCCTTTGCCGAGCTCGTCGAGCCCTTGCAGACCGAATGACGACGCCGTCGCGATGGCGCCGAGACCAAGAAGGACAGCAACCGTACGATCCGCCACGGCCGGGCGCTTCCCGGCGGCAATGATCGTCAGGAACAAGGCCCCACCGACGCCGCCGATCCAGCCAATGTAGATACCGACCCGCGCCAGCCAGATGAGGAATTCCATTGCATCGGACATTCCGCTCTCGGTGGCAGCGCGACGGCTGGCATGCCCCACGGAGAAGGTCGACGTGCCGCCGATCGGGTGGCCGTCGGCCGAGGCGACGCGCCAGCTGAGCGCATAGGTGCCTTCGCCACGTGCCACCGGCAGCTTCACAATGAGATCGCTATCCTCAGCCGTCGGCGTAAGGTCGATGCTTTCGCCGGCGGGATCGAACAGCCTGATCGCCAGGGGAGTGACCGGCTCGTTGAAGGAAAGCCGCACGGCGCCGGGTGCCGTGGCGACGATGCTGCTCTCGGCAGGCTCGCTGCCGATAAGGGTGGCATGGGCGAAGCATGGGCCAGCCAGCATCGCACAGCCGGCGACGACGAGAGCGAGCCTTGCGAGGAAACGCAGCATCGGAGCGTCCTTGAAAAAGGCGGCGCGATTTTCACGCGCCGCCCGTCAATCACTTGGCAGGTGCGATGATCTTGACGCCTGGCGCCGGTGACTCGTAGTCATCGGAGGTCTTGCCGTCGGCCGGGATCTCGATCCAGCGTTCGACCTTGCCGCCATCGCATTCCTGCACCACAGGGAAATAGACCGTGGTGCCGGCCGCGAAGGCGCTGGTCAGCGTGCCGCGGAAGATGAACTCCTCATAATAGTCATCGGGCAGATTACCGCTCCACGAGAGCTCCTTCACGCCATCGGTCACCTTGGCGCCGTGAAGATCGTAGCTCTGCTCATACTTGCCTTTGGTGAGGTCGAGGCTCCAGCCCGCCTTGGGCATGGGCTTGACCGCGATGAACCCTTCGGGGATCTGCACCCGCACTCTCAGCGTGGCGGCGCCGGCGCAGCCGTGGGGCACACGCAGCACGGCCTTGTAGGTGGAGCCGACTGTCGCCTGCGAGGCTTCCAGAGTGACGTGGGCGAGGGCAGTAACAGGGGCAACAATGAGCAGCGCGGCGGCTCCGAGAGCAGCCAGTTTGGTCTTGGTCATGGGAATTGGGTCCTTGGAGTCGAATGATGGGTGTGATCCGATCATACGGTTCCAGGTGGTGCCCGGGCTCCGAGAGGCCCTGATCGCGGGCAGCTGATGCCATGGCCGAGATCGGCGGTAACGACAAAGACAGCAACCGGCGCCTCGACGCGCTGCGGTAGGCTGGCGACTCTGTCGAGTGGCCCGACCGCCGTGCCGAGCTTGCCGCAGAGCATGCACCAGTCGCAGCCGGCTTGGCCGGACGGCGCACCATGCTTGCCGCCATGGTGAGGAGATGCGGGCTCCGAATGACAGATGACGGTGCCTGGCGTGGAAGCGGCGGCCGGTTGCGGCATCGGTAGAATGAGCTGCAGCGCCAGGGCCAGCGTGGCCACCAGCGTTACCATGCTCCTCGCCATGCCTCTCCACCGGCCCACAACGCACTCCCGACTCAGTTGCAAACAGTTCGCAGTTTGCTTCGGGCCGGTCCAGTCTTCTTTGTGCTATCGCAAACTCAAGTTTTCTGATGGGGGCTCAGGCACCTTTTCCCGTCGAATGTCTTCTTGAGGATTGATCCGGTCCCATCGCCGCTCGTAAACTGGGTGCTTCGCCGAGGTCTTCGGACCTTTTCATCGAGACGAGGTGCGTCAAAGCGGCCGGAGCGAATGAAGCTGAAGCGTTATTTCTGGCCGACGGTGGCGACGGCGACGATTGTGCTTTCCGTCTGGCTTCTTCTTCGGGAGCTCCACGGGCTTTCCCTGGAAAAGGTCGGCGCCAGCCTCGCGGCCATTCCGGCCCTTCATTGGGTTCTTGCCGGCATCTCCACGCTGGTCGCCTATACGGCACTGGCCGGTTACGACCGGGTGGCGCTGCTCCATCTCGGCAAGCGAATCGACTGGCTGTTCATCACCATCTCCTCATTCACCACCTATGCGCTGTCGCATAACATCGGGGCTTCGGTGGTGTCCGGTGGGGTAGTGCGCTATCGCGCCTATTCGACCAAGGGGCTGTCGACGGCGGAGATTGGCCTCCTCATCGCCTTCTGCTCGTTCACCTTCATTTTGGGTACGGTGACGCTGATCGGCTTCGTCCTGGTGCTCGACCCGGACGTCCTCCTTCGCTTTGGCGACCTCTTGCCGATCTCGGCATCGCGGGCAACCGGCGTTTTCTTGCTGTTCCTGGTGGCGCTCTATCTGTTCGGGAGCGTCATGCGGCTGCGGCCGCTTCATCTCGGTCGCTTCGCCATCGTCTATCCGTCATTGCACGTGACGCTGTCACAGATCGCCGTCGGCGCCAGCGAGTTGCTGGGGGCGGCCGGCATCATCTATTTCGCCCTGCCGGAAGCCGGCAATCCCGGCTACTTCATCGTGCTGGGCATTTTTCTGATGTCGTTTTCTGCCGCGCTGATCTCGCATGTGCCCGGCGGCCTCGGCGTATTGGAGCTGATGTTCGTCATGGGCCTGCCGGATATGGGCGATGCTGACGTCATTGCCGCCCTCCTGGTGTTTCGCCTGTTTTACCTCATCATTCCCTTCGTGATGGCGCTGGTGGTGGTGCTGCTGTTTGAGCGGTCGCACTTCCGCTCGGAAAGCGAGTCTGCGAAATATGATGCCGGCTGAGGGGAACATGAAGCTGGGTTTCATGTTTCTCGTCTTCTCGTCCGAAATGCGCTATTGATGCCGTGCCGCCATTGGCAAACCTGAGCGCCGGATGAAGGAGGCGAGACGATGAGCATCTACAGCCTGCCGCTTCTGGTTCGCTTCCTCATTCGCCATGCGGCGATCGGCTTCGGCATCGCCTTGCTGTTTGTCGGGCTGTTACTGGCGTTCGACATCGGCGGCATTGCGACGCTGATTTTCGCGTCGTCTTCGGCAATTCTCGCGCTCTCGGTGCTGACCTTTTCGGTGGGGCTGACCTTTTCGAGCGTGCAGATGGGTTTCGCCGTGATGTTCCTGCGCGACGACAGCTGACGGCATCTGCCTGACCTATGCGTCTTTCCCAACTCGTTTTTCCGGGCATCTCCTCTAGGGATGGCGCCGCCGGTGCTTGCGGCGGGCGTTGAGGCGCCGGCGAGCGCCGGTCATTTGCCTCTCCTGACCGGATGTCCCCATGAGCTCCGCCCATTTGAACGACGCCACCGCCAATCCCGCCCCGATTGGGCTGATGGGCTTCGGCATGACCACCGTGCTTCTCAACTTCCACAATGCCGGCCTCTACCCGATGGATACGATGATCCTGGCCATGGGCATCTTCTATGGCGGCCTCGCCCAGATGATCGCCGGCATCATGGAATGGAAGAAGGGTAACACCTTCGCCGCCACCGCCTTCACCAGCTACGGCATGTTCTGGCTGTCGCTGGTCGGCCTCATCGTTCTCCAGAAGACGTCGCTCGGCATCGCCGGCCCGTCGCCGGACGCCGCCATGCCAGCCTTCCTCGGCATGTGGGGTGTTTTCACCGCCGTCCTGTTCATCGGCACGCTGCGCCTCAATCGTGCGCTGCAGGTGGTGTTCGGCTCGCTGACCGTGCTGTTTGCGCTGCTGGCCATCGGCGACGCCACCGGTAATGAGGCGATCACCCATCTGGCTGGCTGGGAAGGCTTGTTCTGCGGCGCTTCGGCTATCTACGCTGGTCTGGCACAGGTGCTGAACGAGGTTTATGGCCGCACTGTCTGGCCGATCGGACCAGTCAGCCACGCTTGATCTTGTCATGTCGGGTGCGGAGGAGGGATCTCCCGCACCCCCAAACCGCGCACCTTTCTACGCGGAACCGTCGGCTCGCTTCATCGCATACCTATTTCTCCGTCTTGTTCCAGCCCCATTATTTCAGTAATTGCGTATATACGAGTTACATGGAGTGGAGTCGGGCATGAAGATCCTCATCATTGGCGGCGTCGCTGGCGGCGCCACGGCAGCGGCCCGCCTGCGCCGCCTCGACGAGCGGGCGGAGATCGTCCTGGTTGAACGGGGCCCCTACATCAGCTTTGCCAACTGCGGGCTGCCCTATCATATCTCCGGTGCCATTGCCGAACGCGGCAAGCTGCTGGTGACCTCGGAGGCTGGGTTTGAGGCGCGCTATCATGTCGACGTCCGCTCGCGCACCGAGGCGCTATCCATCGACCGCGCGGCCAAGACGGTGACACTGCGCAATCTCGACAGCGGCGAGGAAACTGCCGAGAGCTACGATCGCCTTCTGCTGTCGCCGGGCGCCGAAGTTTTGAGGCCGCCAATCCCCGGAATCGGCTCTCCACGCATCTTCACGCTGCGCAACATCCCCGATCTCGATCGCATCATGTCTTCGCTTGCCGACAACAAGCCGCGTCGGGCGGTGGTCATTGGCGGTGGCTACATCGGCCTCGAAGTGGCAGAGAATTTCCATGAGCGCGGCCTGTTCACCACCGTTGTCGAAGGCGCACCGCATGTTCTTGCCCCCTTTGATGATGAAATGGCGGCCATTGTTCATGCCCACATGCGGGACAAGCAAATCGAGCTTTATCTCGACGACAAGGTTGAACATTTCGAGGATCGCCCCGATCACACCCTCGTCTTTCTCGCTTCGGGCAAGCGCATCCAGGCCGACATCGTCGTACTGGCCATTGGTGTGCGCCCCGAGGTGAAACTCGCCCGCGACGCGGGGCTCGAACTCGGCGCCGTCGGCGGCATCAAGGTCGACGAGCATCTTGTCACCTCCGACTCCGACATCTTCGCGGTTGGCGATGCCATCGAGGTGACGAACAAGGTGTCGGGCCGCATGGCGCTGATCCCGCTGGCCGGCCCGGCCAACCGACAGGCGCGCATCGTCGCCGACAACATGCTTGCTGCCGATGTCGCCGGTTACAAGAGCTATGGCGGCACGCTGGGGACCGCCATCCTCAAGGTGTTCGATCTGGCGGCCGCCTGTACCGGCCTCAATGAGGCGGCGGTGAAGGCGCTGGGCATTCCATACCGTGCCAGCATCACTCATTCCGGCTCGCATGCGTCCTACTATCCCGGTAGTCAGCAGATCAGCCTGAAGCTGGTCTACGGTCTCGATGGGACGATCCTTGGCGCGCAGGCGGTGGGCATCGACGGTGCCGACAAGCGCATCGACGTGATCGCTACGGCGATCCGCGCCGGCCTCAAGGTGACCGATCTCACCGAACTGGAGCTGGCCTATGCACCGCCCTTCGGCTCGGCCAAGGATCCGGTCAACATCGCCGGCTACGTCGCGGAGAACGTGCTGAACGGCAGCCATGAGATCATCGGCTGGCGCGACCTACGCGACCTGCTGCGGGATGCTCCCGCCTCCATTCAGCTCATCGACGTGCGCACGCCAGAGGAGTTCTCGATCCGCACGTTGCCTGGCGCCCGCAATATCGAACTCGATCATCTGCGCGAACGGATCGGTGAGCTCAATCCCGAGAAGCCCATGGTGATCTTCTGCCAAGTCGGTCTTCGTGGCTATCTCGCCTATCGCATCCTGAAACAAGCAGGCTTCACGGATGTTCGCAACCTGACGGGCGGCTTCAAAACCTACGCCTGGGCAACCGAGAAGCAGACGAGCACCGATCTGTTCGACTACGAGGATATTCGCCGCCGCGACCCCTCTGAAATTGAAGCTCAGAGCGGCAATTGTCGGGTGGATCTGGTAGGCGGCGTTCAGACGCTTGATGCCACCGGCCTGCAATGCCCCGGTCCCATCCTCAAGACGTTCCGGGCCATCGAGGCGATGGAAACGGGCGATCTGTTGGATGTCCGGGCATCGGACCCTGCATTTGGCCGGGATATCCGCGCCTGGGCCGACAAGACAGGCCATCAGCTGCTTGTCGTCGGCACCGACAAGGGCGTGATCACCGCCCGAATTCGCAAGGCAGCCCCGATGCCGGTTGCGGCGGCCGAGAGAATGACAGCCGCAAATCGGGATGGCACGACGCTGGTCGTGTTCTCGGGCGACCTAGACAAGGTGATGGCCTCACTGATCATCGCCAATGGAGCCCTTGCCATGGGCTCGAAGGTGACGCTGTTCTTCACCTTCTGGGGGCTCAACGTGTTGCGGAAACCCGATGTGCCAAGCCCAAGAAAACCAATGATCGATGCTGCATTCGGCTTCATGCTTCCGAAGGGTGCCGCCCGGCTCAACCGTCTGTCCAACATGAACTTCGGCGGGCTCGGTGGTCGCCTGATGCGCAAGGTGATGGGTGACAAGCACGTTGATACGCCGGCCAGCCTGCTCGCCTCGCTGGTCGAGGGCGGTGCCACGCTCGTGGCCTGTCAGATGTCGATGGATGTCATGGGCATTCGGCGGGAAGAGCTGATCGACGGCGTTGAGATTGGTGGCGTTGCGACATTCCTGGGTGAAGCGCAACAGTCGTCGGCAACGCTGTTCATCTGACCAACGGCACCAGTGATGAGCTTGGGGCCGCCACGCAACACGTGGCGGCCCTTTTTGTTTTCGTTTCAGACCCTCTCAGTCCAAGACGAAAGTCGCATCGGTCGCCTGCGTAGAATACTGTATATTATTATATACTAAAATAAAGCAGTCCAGTTAGGGCTGGTGGGAGAGCAATCATGTCGCATGTCGTGGTGCTGGGGGCAGGGCTCGGTGGGACGATCATGGCCTACGAGCTTCGCAAGGTTCTCGGCCGGGACCATCAGGTCACCGTCGTCAACAAGGGAACGACCTATTCGTTCGTGCCCTCGAATCCATGGGTGGCGGTCGGCTGGCGTGATCCGGCCTCGGTTGAGGTCGATCTTGCGCCGGTCTTCACGAAGGCAGGGATCGCTCTGAGATCCGAGGGCGCGGAACGGCTGTTGCCCGAGGAGAACCGCATCGAGCTGATCGGCGGGGACAGCGTCTCCTACGACTACCTGGTTATCGCGACAGGGCCGGATCTGGCGTTTGACGAAGTGCCCGGTCTCGGTCCGGAGGGACACACGCAGTCGATCTGCCAGGTAAGCCACGCTGTCGAGGCGAAGGTGGCGGTCAATCGGCTGATTGCCAATCCCGGTCCGGTGATCATTGGCGCCGCGCAGGGGGCGTCCTGCTTCGGCCCAGCCTATGAATTTGCGTTCGTCCTGGACAAGGCGCTACGCGACGCCCGGGTGCGTGATCGCGTGCCGATGACCTTCGTCACACCCGAGCCCTATATCGGCCATCTCGGCCTCGATGGCGTCGGCGACACCAAGGGTCTTCTCGAAGGGCAGCTTCGCGGCCATCACATCAAGTGGATTACCAACGCACGTATCGAGACGGTCGACGCCGGCATGATGCATGTCGAGGAACTGACCGAGGATGGTGCGCCGAAGGCCAAGCACGATCTGCCTTTTGCCTTCTCGATGATCCTACCGGCCTTCCGGGGCGTCGGTGCGGTGAGAGGCGCAACCGGTCTCGTCAATCCACGCGGCTTCGTCACCATCGACAAGCACCAGCAGAACCAGAAGTTCCCGAATATCTTTGCCATTGGAGTCTGTGTTGCCATTCCCCCGGTGACCAAGACGGCGGTGCCGGTCGGCGTGCCCAAGACCGGCTTCATGATTGAATCCATGGTGACGGCAACCGCCCACAATATCGAGCGGATGACCAAGGGTAAGGCGCCCAACGCCGAGGCGTCGTGGAATGCCATCTGCCTGGCCGACTTCGGTGACAATGGCGTGGCCTTCGTCGCCCAGCCGCAAATCCCACCGCGCAACGTCAATTGGTCGTCGTCCGGCTACTGGGTTCACGTTGCCAAGGTCGGCTTCGAAAAATACTTCCTGAGGAAGATCCGATCCGGCCAGTCCGAGCCGTTCTACGAGAAGCTCGCCTTGCAAGTCATGGGCGTCGACAAGCTACGCTCGATCCGGTTCGACGACGACGCAGCGGCCTGACAGCCATCCCGACAATAAAAAGCGGCGCGGTCCATGGGGCCGCGCCGCTTTGTGTCTTCGGATGTCTTCGATTACTCGGCAGCAGCGGTCCGGGCGTTACCGCGGAACATGAAGCCGACGTAGAGAACGATCAGCCAGACCGGAAGGACAAGCACCGACATGCGCATGTCCGGCATTTGCGTCATCACCACGATGATCATGGCCATGAAGGCGACGCAGAAGTAGTTGGCGATCGGGTAGAAGGGTGCCGGGAAGGTCAGCTTGTCGGCCTCCGCTGCATGCGCCTTGCGGAACTTCATGTGGACCAGCACGATCATCACCCAGGTGATGGTGGCGGCAGTGGTAGCGACAGCCATCACCTGCATGAAGGCGCCTTCCGGGATCAGATAGTTGATGGCGACCACGACCAGCGTGCAGGCCGACGAGAACAGGATCGCCACATAGGGGACCTTGTTGGCGCCGAGCTTGGTGAACACCTTCGGCGCGTTACCCTGCTCGGCGAGGCTGTAGAGCATGCGGCCGTTGGAGTAGATGCCGGAGTTGTAGACCGAGACGGCGGCGGTCAGCACCACGAAGTTCAGGATATTGGCAGCCGAGCCGATGCCGAGCTTCGAGAAGATGGTGACGAACGGGCTGCCTTCCATGCCGACCTGATCCCACGGGAAGATGATCATCATGACCGTGAGGGCGCCGATGTAGAACAGCAGGATACGCCACATCACCTGGCGGATGGCCTGGGGGATGGACTTCTTGGGGTCATCGGCTTCGCCGGCGGTGATGCCGATCAGCTCGGTGCCACCGAAGGAGAACATCACCACGACGAGCGACAAGAGGAGGCCCCAGATGCCATTCGGCAAGAAGCCGCCATGGGACCAGAGATTGGAGAGACCGGTCGCTTCGCCGCCGAGACCGAAGACGATCAGGACTAGGCCGAGCACGATCATGCCGATCACCGCCAGCACCTTGATGATGGCGAACCAGAATTCGGCTTCACCATAGAGGCGGACGTTGATCAGGTTGATGCCGGTGATCGAGATCAGCACGATCAGCGACGTTAGCCAGTGCGGGAAGTCTGGGAACCAGTAGGCGACGTAGATGCCCACAACGGTCAGTTCGGCCATCGAGACGAGAATATAGAGGAACCAGTAGTTCCAACCGGCCAGGAAGCCGGCGAATTCGCCCCAGTACTTGTAGGCGAAGTGGCTGAAGGCGCCGGCCACCGGTTCTTCAGTCGACATCTCACCGAGCATGCGCATGATGAGATACATCACGAAGCCGCCGATCATGTAGGAGGCGATGATGCCGGGCCCTACCAACTTGATCGAGGCAGCCGAGCCGTAGAAAAGGCCCGTGCCGATCGCCCCACCGAGAGCGATCATCTGGATGTGGCGGTTTTTGAGGCCGCGCGCGAGATGTGATTGCGTTTCCGAAGACATGATGTCCTCCCGTTGAGCCGGATAACGGCCCTGCTGGCCATGATCCGATCGATCCCCTGTCGGAGCGAGCGCCACGCCCCTCCTCGGCTTGCGGCGCTCGCCTGCTTGGTTAGGTCAGTTCACCCTCACTGGGCGGCGACCGTGTATTCCTCTTTGTTCACCCGGCCGGCCTCATTGGCGATCGGCTCGAGGTGAGCCTGGAAGTGCCTGAGGATCGGCGGCTCCCAGGTGATGCGATAGCCGCGCTTGATGGTGTGAGCGCGCTTCTTGATCTCGATCAGGGCCTCGGCCATGATGTCGATGTGAGCCTGCGTGTACACCCGGCGCGGAATGGCGAGACGAGTGAACTCGAAATCGGCCTTGAGCTGCTTGCCCGTGTCGGGGTCGTTGCCCAGCATGTAGGAGCCGATATCGCAGGAGCGGATGCCCGCTTCCTTGTAGAGCTCGATGGCCAGAACCTGGCCAGGATACTCATTGTAAGGAATGTGCGGCAGCATGGCGCGGGCGTCGACGAACACACCGTGGCCGCCGGCCGGGGTCTGGTAGCCGATGCCGGCATCGTCGAGACGAGCGGCGAGATACTCGACCTGACCGATGCGGTAACGAAGGTAGTCGTTGTCGATACCCTCATAGAGGCCGATCGCCAGTGCCTCGAGGTCACGGCCGGCGAGACCGCCGTAGGTGAAGAAGCCTTCGTAGGAGATGCAGTTCGCCTTGATCTTCAAGATCAGCGGCGAGTCGCCATCCTTGACACCGATCATGCCGCCGATGTTGACGATGGCGTCCTTCTTGGCGGACATGGTGAACATGTCGCCGTAGGAGAACATCTCGCGGATGATCTCCTTGATCGACTTGTTCTGATATCCCGGTTCATCACGCTGCACGAAGAAGGCGTTCTCGGCATAGCGGGCGGCGTCGATGTCGAGCGGGATGCCGTTCGCCTTAGCGACCTCGGCCACCTCACGCATGTTCTGCATCGACACGGGCTGACCGCCGGCCGAGTTGTTGGTGATCGTCATGACGATCAGGCCGATGTTCTCGGCACCCAGCTCGGCAATGGTCTTCTTCAGCTTGGCGACATCCATGTTGCCCTTGAAGGGCGCACGGTGCGACGGGTCCTTGGCGACGCCGACGACGCAGTCGATGCAGCGGGCACCGGTCAGCTCGACATGGGCGCGCGTCGTATCGAAGAACATGTTGGAGATGGCGAACTTGCCCTTGCCGAGCAGGATCGGGAACAGCACCTTCTCAGCGGCACGGCCCTGATGCACGGGCTGGATATAGCCGTAATTGAAGATGTCCTTACCCGCCTCGAGCAGCTTGTAATAGCTCGACGAACCGGCATAGGCCTCGTCGCCGCGCATCACGCCGGCCCACTGCTCCTGGCTCATGGCACCGGTGCCGCTGTCGGTCAGAAGATCGATGTAGCAATCCTCGCCGGCAAGATTGAAGAGGTTGTAGTGCGCCGCAGCGATCTTGGCTGCGCGCTCCTCCGCCGAGAGCATCCGGAGCGGTTCCACCGCCTTGATACGGAACGGTTCGGGGAAATACTTGATAGCCATTGTCCGTTACCTCCTACAGACCATTGGGCACCCCGGTCGTCGCATGCGACTGGCGGACAGCGTCTCTAGGAATCTGCAAACATTTTTGCACATGAGCTGGAATCTGCTGCACATGTGTCAACATCTGTTGCATTTCGGCCCATATCTGTCAATAAATTTACACTATCCTAGGGTTTCCTCGGATTTCCGAGGCCGAATGTGTGGATATTTTTGCAATTGACGCGCGTGTTGGAAATTCTATTGCGTCGGAAGAGGCTCGAACTTGCCAACAATTGCGCGAAGAATGGGAGACCTTCAGGAAATGTACGAAGGACCGGTTCCCGTGATCCGGATTGACAAAACCGGCGCGACCACCGCAAGTCGGGCGGAAAGGCCGGATGGAGTCCGGCAGGGAGACGTGCCGATGTCGGGCGGTTGGATCCAGCGCTATATGAAGCTGACGGAGTTTCTCGGCTCCGTGCTTGGGCCGGATTACGAGGTGGTGCTGCACGACCTCGGCGATGCCGATAAGTCGATCATCGCCATTGCCAATGGCCACGTCAGCGGTCGCACCATTGGTGCACCGCTCACCTCGGTAGCCTTGCAGTCGATCATCAACCACTCCTACGAGACGCAGGATTATCGCCTCAACTATGTGGGCGTTGCCGGCAGCAAGCTGCTGCGTTCGTCGACATTCTTCGTCAAGGACGAGGAGGGGCGCCTGGTCGGCATGCTGTGCATCAACTTCGACGACAGCCGCTACCGCGAACTATCCGATCGCATTCTGAAGCTCCGCCACCCTGACGTCTTCGTCGAGACTAACTTCGCCTATAACGAGGAGGCGGCGGCCGTGCGGGCTGCGCCGTCACCGACCGAGGTGAGCGAGAGCTTCCCCAACTCCTTGACCGAACTCACCGATCACCTGATCGACGAGGAACTGCAGTCACGCGAGGCGAGTGGCGAGCGACTCAGTCATCGCGACAAACTGGCGCTGGTGGCGATCCTCAACGACAAGGGCATCTTCATGATGAAAGGTGCGGTCAAATATGTTGCCGAGAAGCTCGGATGTTCTCAGACGACCATATATCGATATCTCAACCGCATGAACGGCGGTGCTGAGAGCGACGCCGAGGCCTGAAGGCATGCAATCTCAGCTCGGGAGGGACTGCTGCGATCCGCCCCGAGCAACTGCAAATCAGACATACTCATCCATTTAGCCGACAACGAATTGACCGTCGCCGCCGACGCCCCTGTGGCTAATCGAGGCGGTCATCGTCTTGAAGTCTACATCGAGCGCAGCGCGTTCGTCGTCCTTCGTCCAGCTTAGCACCAGCCGGCTCGCCGACGGCTGCTCGACCGTAAAATCGCCGTCGAAGGCGGGATGCGTGTTGCGGAACCGGGCGAGCTTGAACAGCTTTCTGACCACCGGTTTGTCGAGCGAGGTCCTGACTTCCTCGGGCGTATAATAGTGACGGTTGATGTCGCGACCGACCTTGGTGCGATTGAGGAGGCCCATGTCGTTCACGCCGCCGAGCAGGCCGACGTAATAGACCTGCGGAATGCCGGGCGCGAAAAACTGCAGGGCACGGGCGATCAGATACTCGCTGTCGCGTTTGCCGAGCGCGTCATAGTAGGTGCAGTTGACCTGATAGAGGTCGAGGTTGGAGGCGGCCGCGCCGGTCGCCTGCCGGCTCTCACCACCGGACCGCTCGTGCATGGTTTCCACCAGCGCATCGAGCGCGGCGGGAGCGAGCAAGCCTGGGCGGCCGTCGGTGGCAGCGCCGACGTCGATGACGCCGATGCCGTCATGGGTGTCGAGTACGGTGATGGCGTTGCGTGGGGATATCTTCAGCCATTCGGCGAGTGGTCCGGCCTCGCCGGTGAACAGCGAATGCAGGACCAGCGGCGGCAGCGCAAAATCGTAGACGCGATCGACTTTCTTGGCGATCTCGATCTGGTCGCGATAGTAGCTGTGGATCTCGACCAGCACCTCCATGCCGAGACCGCGCGCCTTCTCCGCCAACTCGCCGAGAAAAGCGTAGGTTTCCGGGATCATGAACGAACTCGTTCCCGGCTTCTTGACGGCGTAACCGGCGGCGTCGAGGCGGATGGCGGTGACGCCCCCTTCCTTGAAGCGGGAGAGGATGGCGTCGAGATAGGCGGCGCCGTGCTTGGAAAACACGTCGATGTCAATTTGCTTGGGCGTGAAGGTCGTCCAGATGAGGCGCTTCGAGCCGTCGGCAAAGGTCATCTTGTTGAATGGGAAGCCGGGACGCGGCCGGTAGATGGCGAGAAGGTCCTGCTCGGTAGCGCCGTCGGGAAACACCTTGCCGAAGGTTAGGAACATGTCGGCGAATTCGGAGGCGTCACCCTTCTCAAGGAAGTCCTTGAAAGCCGGCGAGTCTGCCGAAACATGGTTGACGATCATGTCGGCCATGATGTCGACCGACGTCGACAGTGCCCGAACGTCGTTCCAGTCACCGAGGCGAGGGTCGACTGCCGTGTGGTCGCTCGGGTCGAAGCCGGCATCGGCGCCATCGATCGGGTCGAAGAAGGGCAGGGGGTGGACACCACCGATGACGCCGCTAAGCGGGCCGTCGACCAGCGCCTTGAGGTCGGAGAAACCGCCGGCAGTGAGCCGGTCGACGTAGGTGATGAGCTGGACTTGGTTCTTCACGGTGCTGTCCCGGGAGAGGGGAAATGAAAAATCACTTCCGGGATGGCCCGGAAGTGATGAAGCGACCGCCGCCAATGGCGACGGAGCCGAGTTCATTCAGGCACGAAGCGGCGGACGTAGGCGTTGCCTGCGGCGTTGAACAGGTGGCAGTCGTCGCCCGAGAAGACGAACTGACGCTGTTCGCCAGCCTTCACCGGCACGTCGCCATCCAGCACGGCGAGTAGCGGCGTTTCCTCGCTGCCGCGATGGGCCTGCACGATGGTCTGATGACCCAGGCGCTCGACGAAGGTAACGGTGACCGGCAGGCCACCCTCGGTGCCGAGCTTGATGTGCTCGGGACGGATGCCCAGCGTCACGTCGTCACCGGCTGCCGCGCCGGTCGAGTCCACCGCCACCTTGAGGGTCGGCACGCCGTCACCGGCGACCGTGATGCCTTCGGCATCGGCGGCGCTCGCCTTCACCTTCAGGAAGTTCATCTTCGGCGAGCCGATGAAGCCGGCGACGAACAGGTTCTGCGGCCGATGATAAAGCTCAAGCGGTGCGCCGATCTGCCGGACATTGCCGGCCTCCAGAACGACGATCTTGTCGGCCAGCGTCATCGCCTCGATCTGGTCGTGCGTCACGTAGACCATGGTCGAGCCGAGATCCTCGTGCAGTTTGGCGATCTCGGCGCGGGTCGAGACGCGCAACGCCGCATCGAGGTTGGAGAGCGGCTCGTCGAACAGGAAGATCTTCGGCTCGCGCACGATGGCGCGGCCGATGGCGACGCGCTGGCGCTGGCCGCCGGAGAGCTGGCCGGGCTTGCGGTCGAGCAGGTGCTCGATGTGCAGGATCTTGGCGGCCTTGGCCACCTTTTCGGCGATCTCAGCCTTGGAGAAGCCGGCGATCTCCAGCGCAAAGGCCATGTTGGCGTAGACCGACTTGTGCGGGTAGAGCGCGTAGGACTGGAACACCATGGCGATGCCGCGGTCCTTGGGGGCGATGTCGTTGCACACCTTGTCGTCGATCAGGATCTCGCCGGCGGTGATCTCCTCGAGACCGGCCACCATGCGGAGTAGCGTCGACTTGCCGCAGCCGGACGGACCGACGAACACGACGAACTCGCCGTCGCGGATGTCCATGTCGACGCCCTTGATGATATCCACCCGCCCGAAGCTCTTGCGTACGTCGCGCATCGTAAGGCTGGCCATGTAGTAACTCCCTTGTTCTCTTAACACCGGCGGGTTCCGTCTTCCCGGAACCGCACGCGCGGGGTGTTGTCCAATGTTCAGCCGATCACTTCACCGAGCCGGCCGTCAGGCCGCGGACGAAGTAGCGCTGGAGCGAGAAGAAGACGATCAGCGGCAGCAGCATCGACACGAAGCCGCCGGCGGTGAGCAGATGCCAGTCGGAGCCGCGCGATCCCACCATGTCAGCAAGCCGCATGGTCAGAACCTGCACGCCCGGCACGTTGCCGATGAAGATCAACGCCACCAGATAATCGTTCCAGACCCACAGGAACTGGAAGATCGCAAAGGAAGCGAGCGCCGGCGTCGATAGGGGCAACACCAGCCGCCAGAAGATCTTGAAGTGCGATGCGCCATCGACGATCGCCGCTTCCATGATCTCGCGCGGCAGCGTCGAGATGTAGTTATAGAGCAGGAACACCGCGAGCGGCAGACCGAAGCCGGTATGGGCCAGCCAGACCGACATGTAAGTGCCGTTGAGCTTCAGGTGCACATAGTCGGTGAGCACCGGCACCAGCGCGATCTGCAAAGGCACCACCAACAGCGCCACCATCAGCGCGAACACCAGTTTGCGGCCGGGAAAGCGCATCCAGGCAAAGCCATAGGCAGCGAAGGCGGCCATCAGGATCGGAATGACCACGGCGGGGAAGGTGACGGCCATCGAGTTGATGAAGGCGTCAGCCATATCCTCGCCCTTGCGGGCCGCCTCTTCGGCATTGCCTTCGATGGTCACGTTCTTGCCGACCAGCACGTCGCGATAGTTCTGCAGCGTGGTGGCTGGAATGCCGGTCCACTGCTTTTCCTGCACCTGCACGGTGCCGGCACGCCGGTTGCCGATCCAGACGACGCGCTTGCCATCCGGCGATTCAACGCCCTGGCGCAGCTGTTCGAAGGTGCCGGTGGCGCCTTCGAAGTTCATGACACCGGTGCGGTCGATCGACGGGTCGGGTGTGAACTGCTCGGTGGTTACCCAGACGCGATGCGGCAGGATCGTCCACCAGCCCGACGACATGATTTCGTCGCGCGGGCGGAAGGAGGAGACGAACAGGCCGAGCGTCGGGATCAGCCACAGCAGGCAGATGACGACCAGCGTGGTGTTGACGAAGACGCGTGGGAAGGGGTTGCCCTTTGACTTGGCCATCACAGGGTCTCCCTCTTGTTGAACTGGCGCAGGTTGTAGACCATCACCGGAACGACGGTCAGCAGCAGGATGATGGCGATTGCCGAGCCGAGGCCGAAGTTGCGGTTGACGAAATACTGGTTGTAGAACTGGGTGGCGATCACGTCCGTGCCATATTGACCACCAGTCATCACCAGCACCACGTCGAAGATCTTCAGCGTGAAGATGATGACGGTGGCCGATACCGTGACGACGGTGCCCATGATCGAGGGAATGATGATCGAGAAGAAGATTTTGAACTCGCCGGCACCATCGACGCGGGCGGCCTCGATGATATCGGTCGGCACCGACTTGATGGCCGCCGAGAACAGCACCATGGCGTAGCCGGTCTGCATCCAGACGACGATGACGATCAGGAACAGATTGTTCCAAGGCTGCAGCATGGCGATCCAGGCTTGCGGCTCGCCGCCAAGGGCGGTGACGATTGCGTTGAGCAGGCCGATCTGCACGTCGCTCGGGTCGCGGACGGCGTAGATGAACTTCCAGATGACGCCGGCGCCCACCAATGAGATGGCCATCGGCATGAAGATGATGGCCTTGGCGAGGTTCTCGAACTTGCTGCGGTCGGCCAGCGCGGCCACGAGCAGGCCGAATATGATGGTAAAGCTGGCGCCGAACACGATCCACAGCACGTTGTTGCGGAAAGTGACCAGCATGAACGGTTCGGTGAACACCGTTATGTAGTTGGCGAGGCCGACGAAATTCGAACCGTCGCGATCAAACAGGCTGGCGATGAATGTGCGGACCGCCGGCAGCGCGAGGAAATAGACGACGAAGGCAATCGCCGGGGCGACGAAGACGACCGGCGTCAGCCGGCGCTGCCACTGGGACGACGTGAATTCCACCAGCTGATTGGCGATCAGGTAAAGGATCGCCATGCCGCCTCCGCCCCAGATCATGGCGAACAGGGCCACCACCAGCTTCGGCGCCCGGCTGTCGCGCAGCAGGAAGAAGCCTTCGAACAGCACGATTGCTGCGACGATGCCGGCCAGAAGGGTGAAAATCGCGCGGTTTCGCCGTCGACGGGCGCGCGCAAGTTCGGCGGAGTGTTCGTCCGCGTCGGGATTGAGAAGCGTCATGTCTGTCCCCCGGAGCGCGACCCCGTGGCGGCCGGCTCTTCCTTATGCTCAGCGGCGTTTGAAAAATCGGGTGTTCCGTCCGAACCTTCCCAGTCCGGTGTCGACCCGATCGGCGGATTCAGACCAGGCATCCGGTGCGGAGGCTGGCTGGGACGGAAAATATCGCTCTGTCCGAAAAATCCGCGTGAAAAGTCGGTCTGGAGGAAGACGCTTGCTGCAAGCATCATCATGTTCCGTCCCGCCTTTTTGGGTCGCGGCCCCCGCTTAATCGAGCGGGAGCGCGCTTATTGTAAGTCTTAACCGATAGTCAACCTTGTTGGCCAGTCGGATTAAGTCGATGGCTTACTTCTTCGGCCAGGAGGCGTCGATGTCCTTGAGAGCCGTGTCGAGGTCGGTGGTGCCCGACACCCAGGCGGTCATCTGCTTCCAGAACGAACCGGCGCCGACTTCGCCCGGCATCAGGTCCGAACCGTCAAAGCGGACGGCGGTGGCGCCGGCCAGGATGGCGGCGACGCCCTTGTCGACGTCGTTCTTGTACCAGGAGAGGTCCACGTCCTTCTGCGGGGCGATGGCGCCACCAACGGCGAGCCAGGACTTCAGATGCTCGGCCTTGGCGAAGTACTGCATGACAGCCCGGACTTCCGGACGATCGTTGAAGGCACCCCAGATGTCGCCACCAACTTCAACCGGCTTGCCATAGGCGGGGTCGATGCCCGGCAGGTAGAAGAAGGAGTAGTCGACGCCAGCCTTGGCCTTTTCCGGGAAGAAAGCAGTGATGAAGTTGCCCTGCTTGTGCAGCCAGCACTTCGGCGGATCAGAGAACATGTTGACCGGCGAGTCGCCGAAGCTGGTCGACACGATGCCCTTGCGGCCGCCGTAGACGTTCTTCTCGTCGAGCCAGATCTTGCCGATCAGTTCGGCGGCGTGCTTCACCTCGGGCGAGGCGAAAGGCAGCTTGCCTTCGGTCCACTTGTCGTAATTCTCGAGCGAGGTCGTGCGCAGCATGAACTCTTCGAGCCAGTCGGTCGCCGGCCAGCCCGTGGCTGCGCCGGATTCGATACCCACGCACCACGGCGTATCGCCGTCGGAGACGATCTGCTTCTGCAGGGCCTCGAGTTCGTCCCAGGTCGTCGGCACCTTGTAACCGGCAGCGTCGAAGGCCTTCTTCGGATACCACACCAGGCTCTTGACGTTCACGCGCTCCCACACGCCGAACAGACCGGGCTTGCCATCCTTGCCAGCCTTGGTCGCCATGTCGATCCAGCTGGGGATGTACTGCTGCAGGTAGTAATCCTTCTGCGCGGAGAGGTCGACCAGCTTGCCGGCCTTGGCGAAGTTGGCGAGCAGGCCGGGTTGCGGGAAGTCGGCGATGTCGGGCGGGTTGCCGGCGTCGGAACGCGTGGCGATCGTCGCCTCGAATTGCTTCGAGCCTTCATACTGAATGTCGATGCCGGTGGCTTCCTCGAACGCCTTGACGGTGTCGTTGAAGCGAACTTCGTCGCCAGCGGTGAAGGGACCGAAGGCGGTAACCTTGGTGCCCTTGAACTTGCCGGCGAAGGCATCGGCCAGCTCGGACGGGGCATTATCCGCGGCGGCGGCGGCCGTAACGGCGGCAAAGGCGACAAAAGCCGATGCCATCAGGCAAGCGTTAAAAGACTTCAGTTTCATCCAAACCTCCCAAGTCGGGTCTTCCTAAAGAACAATCGCGCACCTCGCGCGACCTTGACGCCTTCCCCTCGACGGAAAGCGGCGGCGTCATCAACGTGGCGGAGCTGTCGTCCGGCGCACGATGAGCTCAACGGGCAATGAATCGCAGATCGGTACCCCCTCCGGCTCCTCTAGCCGCCTGAGAAGGGCCTCGACGCTGCGACACCCGGATTCAAAAAGCAGCTGACGGACCGTCGTCAGCCCCAAAAAATCAGCCATTTCAATGTCGTCATAACCAACAACCGACAGATCGCCGGGAACGTCGAGACCCAAGTCGCGGGCCGCCTCGAGCACGCCGAGCGCCTGGGTATCGTTGGAAGCGAAGATCGCAGTGGGCCGCTCGGACAGGCTCAACATCCGGTGGGCAAGCTCACGGGCCACCTCGCGACCGAAGCGGCCATCAAAGTGGTACTCCGGACGAATGGCAATGCCCGCCTCAGCCAACGCGTGACGATAGCCTTCAAAGCGATCTTCACCGGCGGTGAAGTTGAATCCGGCTTGCGGAATGTCACCGATATAGCCGATGCGCCGATGGCCAAGATCGATCAGGTGCTGGGTGGCCATCCGGCCCCCCTCCACATCGTTGATAACGATACGGTCAAATGGCGTGCAAATGGGATTGCTGACGTCAACGAAGACAATCGGAACGGATGAGCGCTGGAAGCGCGCAACGTCCGGTGCCGACGGCGGCAGGGAAATGACGATGACGCCGTCGACGCGGCGTGGATCAGGAACGGTGCGAAAATAGCGGTCGCGCTTCTCGGCAGCGTCGACATTGTAGATCACAACATCGTAGCCGTTTGCCGAAGTCGTCTCCTCGATGCCGTGCAGCCGCTCGACAAAAACCGATCGTGTGAAGAAAGGTGCGATGACGGCAATACTTTGCGTCTTGCCTAACGACAGGCCACGCGCTGCCAAATTCGGCACGTAATTGAGGTCACGAACCGCGCCCATGACTTTGGCGCGCGTCGTTTCAGACACGCGCGGATTGTCATTCAGCACCCGCGAGACGGTGCCAAGGCCGACTCCAGCCCTCTCAGCTATGTCCTTAATCGTCGGTCGCATGTGGGCAAACATGTTGTGGAAGCGTTTCCATGGGGTAGCACAGGAGACGTCTCTGAGCAATAGACGCAACTTCGACTTATGTCCAAGAGGGCGATTGAGCGGTCTGAAGAGCTCCTGCGAGCGAGATGTTGAAAACGCGGCGTTCTTTGGCAATGCCACCGAAAACGATACGACTAAAGGTCTAGGCCCATTTCGGGGTCGGATGCAAGCTCACCTTGGGTTTGTACTTAGCAAACGAACGCCTGCCCAAGCGTAGTGGCCCGGTTTAGAGCGCTTTCGGGGCGGTCCGGTCTGCAGCGTTGAGCAGCTTTTTCGATATTGAACGCGTCGTTTTGAGGCGGACAAATTTTGTGAATTTGAAACGTTGGCGGAAAATGCGATCGCTGGCAGCAAGTGCGTTGATCTTCCCGCCTGGCACACAAGGAGGGAGCCTCCAATACGCTGACTAACGGCTAAAGAATCAATCAAATGGATGGTATGAATAATAGATGCTCGGCTGCGTTGAGGGGGGGCCGGCGCTCGGCCCGCTCCCTCAACAGCCGTTAATCTAGTCTGCGTTGCGATAGGCGGAGAGTAAGGTTGCCCTATCGATTTTGCGGAAACGGCAGGTTCGCGGATGGGCTCTGGCGATGCGGTGGTGTGAAGCCGACGGCCCAGGGCGAGGAGGACATGATGTTTGGGCTTTTTGGCAGACGCTCGCCGCAGCGCCGGGTTTGGAACCGGGCAGATGTCGACCCGGAGGTCCTTCGCGAATACGATGCTTTTGGGCCCTGGATTCTGCCGGTCAAATCGGTGACCGATATGCCCCCCCGGTTCCGTTCAGCCTATGCAGGTCTTGAGGGCGCTGAGCATCTGGTCAAAATCCCGCGTTCTATCGATCGGCGTGACGCCTATCCGGGTGCGGATCTTTATGAAGCCGTCTTCGCGCTTGATGCCGAAGGATTCACTCTTCTGACCGCCGCCGATGGCGCCGAAGGCTTCACCAGTCGTCAGGTCGTCTGGGGCGATGTGGCAGCCGTCAGGACAGTGAGCAATCTCTTGCGGGCCGATTTCATGCTGCTGCTCAAGGAAGGCGATGCGCTAACGGTCCCTTATAACGCCGTGTCGTCCGAACTTATGACCCGCGTCGCCGCCTTTGCACGCCAACATTTCGCGGAACCGGACGACTTTGCATCCGGCTTGCCAAACGAGCCCGAGGAGTTCGAAGATTTCTTTTTCAATGCGATGCTGGCCGAGGAGCGTCACGGCGGCCAATTCATGCTGCCGATCCACTTCGAGCCGCCAGGCAAATCCTGTCGCAATCTTCAGAACCGGCGGCGCATTACCACCGGCCTGTTGATCTTGTTATCGGCAGACGAACTGGTCGTCATCGATCGCGAGATTCCGATGCGGAGACGCTTCTTCGCCCACTATACCTACCGCAAGACCTATCTCAGCCTGAAGTCGGTTCGGGCGTTTCGCCTGCAGCCGCCGCCCGACACCATGCCCGGGCATTTCATGATCCTTGAATTGATCATCGAGCAGCAGCGGCTGGGAATCCCCTGTTTCAAGACACCTGATCGGGTGATCGATCTTCTGCGCCGACGTGGTGTCGCTCGCCTTTGACGGCGGGCCGCCTCATCTCGCCTTGCGGCGGATCAGGCTGCCGACTTGCAGAAGGGTGGCGCCAAGCCCGAAGATCGCCCCTAGCGCGGCGACGGCGGGCCAGCCCCCAACGGGCCAGACGGCGCCAGCCAGCGCCGATCCCGCCGCGCCGCCCAGGAACATGAGCCCCATGAACAACGTGTTGATGCGGGCCCTTGCCTCCGGACGCAAGGCATAGATGATGTGCTGGTTGGAGATCAGGGCGCTCTGAACCGCAAAGTCTAGCACCACCACGCCGACCACCAGACCGATGATTGATGACCAAAGGCCAAAGACGGCCCAGGCCGCCAGGGTCAACAGTGCGCCGAGGGCGATGACGCCATGCGGCCCGCGCCGGTCCGCGATGTGGCCCGCCAAAGGCGCCGCCAGAATGCCCACGAGGCCGACGACACCGAACAGGCCGGCCACGTCAGCGCCGAGCCCGAAGCGCGGGTCCTCAAGGCGCAGGGCAAGCACCGTCCAGAAGGCCGAGAAGGCGGCGAACAGCAACGCCTGGGTGGCTGCCGCCAGGCGCAGTTCGGCAAACTCACCGAAAAGATGGATGAGCGAACCCATAAGGCGGCGATAGCCGAGATCCCCGCCCGGGTGGCTTCTCGGCAGACGCAGCCCCATCCAAAGCGCGGCGCCGAGGGCAAGGGGAACGCCGAGCCAGAACACGGCGCGCCAGCCGGCATACTCGCCGACGAAGCCGGCCACCGTGCGGCTGAGCAGAATGCCGGAAAACAGGCCCGCCATGACCGTTCCTACAGTAGCACCGCGCCGTTCCGGTGCCGCCAGATGGGCGGCAAATGGTACCACCTGTTGAGCGACCGTCGCGGCAAGGCCGACCGCGAAGGAAGCGGCGAGCATCGGCGCGGCACCCGGCGCCATCGCCGTTGCGGCCAACGATACCGCCAGCAAGAGAAATTGCCCGACGATCAACGCCCGCCGTTCCAGAATGTCGCCGAGCGGCACCAGCAGAAACAGGCCCGCCGCATAGCCAAGTTGCGTGGCTGTCGGAATATAGGGCGTGAGCGGGCTCTGAAGGTCGCTTTGCATCACCCCGAGAAGCGGCTGATTGTAATAAATATTGGCGACGGCAAGGCCGGTGGCGGCGGACATGGCGATGGTGAGGCCGCGGGAGAGGCCATGCACCGTTGCGCCTAGGGAATGGGAGGAAGAGGTCATGGCGGGCTCCGCGCCTTTGGGCGCCGGTCGGAAGGTAAGGTGTGGTGATCCTACAAATCATAACGGGATTGCGTATAGTGCGATCGATCGATAGGCCCGCATAACGGAAACAGATATAATGAACGTGGATTGCGTTGCCGTTTTCGTGGAGGCAACCCGGGCAGGCAGCCTTGCCGCCGCTGCCCGCAAGCTCGGGCTGGCGCCGATGGCGGCCTCGAGACGGCTTGCCGCCCTCGAGGACGAGCTAGGTGTCCGGTTGGTGCATCGTACGACGCGGGCACTGGCGCTGACCGTGGAAGGCGAAGCCTTTCTTCCCTATGCCGAGACCATGGTCGAGGACGCCGCCAATGCCCGCGCCGCCGTCCGGCCTTCCACCGCCGGTGCCGCCGGGCTCTTGCGCGTCACGGCCTCCGAACCGTTTGGCCGCAAGGTGGTCAGCGCCATGTTGCCAGCTTTCCTCGCCGCCAATCCCGACCTGCGTGTCGATCTGCTGCTGACCGATGGTCTGGTGGACATTGTGGCCGCCGGTGTCGATGTCGCCATCCGCATCGCTCCTCTGCGCGACAGTACCCTGGTCGCCCGCCGTCTCGCCGACAGTCCCCGCCATCTTTACGCATCGCCCGGCTATCTTGCTGCTTCCGGCACGCCGCGTCGGCTCGTCGATCTCGATGGGCACCAGTGTCTGGTGCTGTCAGGCGCTACGCATTGGACCTTTGCGGTCGGCGAACGGATGCGACGGCTGCGCGTGACAGGGCGGTGCTCGAGCAATTCGATCGAGGCGCTCCGTGAGGCCTGTCTTCGAGGGCTGGGCTTGGCGCTGCTCTCGGAATGGAACGTGACCGACGATGTCGCCATCGGCCGGCTCGTGCCGCTGCCGCTGGAAGACGCCGAACCGGAAACGCTTGGTATCTGGGCGCTTTACCCAACGGCTCGGCTCGTGCCGCCAAAGGCCCGGCTGTTCGTCGAGGCCCTCAAATTGCATCTGGAGCAGAGCAAGGCCTAGCCGCTCTTCGACGGAAACAGTAAAGAAAGCGTAGAGTTTTAGAGAAAACCCTCTTGCGCCTGTCCGGCCGCAGGCCTATATCGCGCCCCGCTGGGCATCTCCCGCCCAATGCAGGACGGACACTTCGCAATGAACGACAGCCTGATCGCAGATCTTATTTTCCCTGCCATCAGGACTCGCATTCATGCCCGTTTCCATCACGCTTTCCGGTCTCAGCTATTCTACGCCTGACGGCCGCTCTCTCTTCGAAAATCTGAATATCGCTTTCGGCGCCGAGCGTACCGGTCTTGTCGGCCGCAATGGCGTCGGCAAATCGACGCTTCTGCGGCTGATTGCCGGCGATCTGTCGCCACGCTCCGGCAGCGCGACGATCAGCGGCCGTCTGGCAGTCTTGCGGCAGATTGTTGCGCCTCCGCCCGACATGACCGTCGCCGACCTTTTCGGCGTTCGGCAAGCACTCGCCTTGCTCGACCGAGCCGAGGCGGGCGAGGCGAGCCTCTCTGAACTGACCGCTGCCGACTGGACGCTGCCGCCGCGTCTGGAGGCATCGCTCTCTCGCCTCAATCTGGGCATTCAGCCGAACACGCCGCTCGCTACATTGTCGGGCGGTGAGATGACGCGCACGGCCTTGGCCGCTCTGACCTTCGATGAGCCGGACATGCTGCTGCTCGACGAGCCGACCAACAATCTCGACCGCGACGGCCGACGAGCGGTGAGTGAGCTTCTGGCAAATTGGCGCGGCGGGGCGGTGGTGATTAGCCACGATCGCGGCCTCCTTGAAAACATGGATGCCATCGTCGAGCTCACCTCACTCGGTGCCACCCGATATGGCGGCGGCTGGAGCGCTTACCGGGCGCGCAAGGCTGTGGAGCTTGCTGCGGCGCACCATGATCTTGACGACGCCGAGCGGCGGCTCACCGGCGAGCGGCAGGCAGCTCAGGCCCAGGCGGAGAAACAGGCCCGTCGTGCCGGAGTTGGAGCGCGCAAAGCGGCGAGAGGCGATATGCCGAAGATCGTCGCCGGCGGTCTCGAGCGGAAAGCCGAGGAAACACGCGCCGCCGACGCGCGTCTTGCTGAGCGCCGATTGGCGGACGCCGCCTCGGCGGTGACCGAGGCACGCGGCAAGCTGGAAATCCTCGTGCCCTTCGCGGTCAGCTTGCCGCCCTCCGGTCTTGTTGCCGACCGCCTTGTGCTGAGACTCGATCGGATCTCGGTCGGTTACGGCGGCAGCCTCGTCGTTCGTGATCTGTCGCTGGAGGTGAGGGGCCCGGAGCGCATCGCCGTCGCCGGTCCCAATGGCTCAGGCAAGACGACGTTGCTTCGAACGATCACCGGCGATCTCGCGCCGGCTTCCGGCACGATGATCCGATACGTCGACTTTGCCTTTCTCGACCAGCACGTCTCGCTGCTCGATGAAGCCGAGACGATCCGCGACAACTACCGCCGCCTCGATCCCGGAGCCAGCGAGGAATCCTGTCGCGCCAGTCTCGCCCGGTTCAAGTTCCGGGCCGACGCGGCGCTCAGAACGGTCGGCAGTCTGTCGGGCGGTGAGCGATTGAGGGCAGGGCTCGCCTGCGTGCTCGGGCGCGCCCATCCGCCTCAGCTCGTCATTCTCGACGAGCCCACCAATCACCTCGACATCGAGTCGATTGAGACGGTCGAGGCCGGTCTGCGCGCTTACGACGGCTCACTTCTGGTTGTAAGCCATGACGAGGCCTTTCTGGAGGCTATCGCTATCACGCGTCGCATCGACCTCGCGTGATTCATGTGAGTCTTCGGTTGCCCGGCGCTGTTCTCTGTCGTTTTTCTCCAGATTCGTAATCGATTGAATGTGGATGAACGGCCCTTTTGAGCCGCGCATTGCCCGCAATACCGGAAAGGAGGAATGCTTTTTCATGGTTCTTAGTACAAACTACGTATTCGATACGTAGTGGCGCGTAGAACTTTGGGAGGAATTGGTAACCGGACCGTTTGATGCAGGAAAAAGCGCAGAAATTAGCCGAAATGATGAGTTGACGAGGCCGCTGAGGGGTAATTTGTTCCCTGTATGTTCAATAAATTCTACGGGTCCCTCGGTCCCCTCGTACGGTCTTACAACGATTGATCCCTCATACTTCAGTCGGTATTGTCTTTTTCAGGAACGCTAATCCGGGCCGCTCGGTTATGGGTGCCGAGCGTTGGAGAGACTGGTAGGAGAGTTGACTGTCATGGGGTTGTCTGATGGGGGCCGTATGGTTTCCCGCGATGCTCTTTTATGGTGTAGCCACCAAGGCAGACGTCTCTTTCTTCAGGCTGCGAACCTTAACCACCCCTGTCGGCGCATCGTCTCATAAGTCCTCTCTTGCAAATGAGACCGGAACGGGCGGCGATATGTCCATCGGAGAAAGCTGATGTCACAAGCTCCTACCAAGAATGCCAAGCTGATTGCCTGGGTCGATGAAGTCGCCAAGCTGACGACCCCGGACCGCATCTACTGGTGCGATGGTTCGCAGGAAGAATACGATCGTCTCTGCCAGGAGCTGGTTGACGGTGGCACCTTCACCCGCCTGAACCCCAAGAAGCGTCCGAACAGCTTCCTTGCCCGTTCCAATCCGTCGGACGTTGCTCGCGTCGAGAGCCGCACCTTCATTTGCGCCAAGACCAAGGAAGAAGCCGGTCCGACCAACAACTGGGCCGATCCGACCGAGATGCGCGCCACCATGAAGGGCCTGTTCAAGGGCTGCATGAAGGGCCGTACCATGTACGTGATCCCCTTCTCCATGGGTCCGCTTGGCTCGAAGATCGCCCAGATCGGCGTTGAGCTCTCCGACAGCGCCTACGTGGCCGTCCACATGCGCATCATGACCCGCATGGGTACGAAGGTGCTCGACGTGCTCGGCAACGACGATTTCGTGCCGTGCATCCACTCCGTCGGCGCTCCGCTGCAGCCCGGCCAGAAGGACGTCGCCTGGCCCTGCAACGACACCAAGTACATCGTCCACTTCCCCGACACCCGCGAGATCATGTCCTTCGGTTCGGGTTACGGTGGCAACGCCCTGCTCGGCAAGAAGTGTCTGGCGCTCCGCATCGCTTCGGTCATGGCCCGCGATGAGGGCTGGCTGGCCGAGCACATGCTCATCCTCGGCGTCAAGAACCCCAAGGGTGAGAAGGCCTATGTCGCCGCCGCCTTCCCGTCGGCCTGCGGCAAGACCAACTTCGCCATGATCATCCCGCCCAAGGCCTATGCGGGCTGGGAAATCACCACCATCGGCGATGACATTGCCTGGGTGAAGCCGAATGCCGACGGCGAGCTGCGCGCCATCAATCCGGAGAACGGCCTGTTCGGCGTTGCCCCCGGCACCAATGAAGTGTCGAACCCGAACGCGCTGCGCACGCTGCATGCCAACTCCATCTTCACCAACGTTGCGCTGACCGACGACGGTGACGTGTGGTGGGAAGGCATGACGGACGACGCTCCGGCCCATCTCATCGACTGGACCGGTCAGGACTGGACTCCGGGTTGTGGCCGTCCCGCCGCTCACCCGAACAGCCGCTTCACCGCTCCGGCGAGCCAGGTGCCGTCGATCGATCCGGACTGGGAGAATCCCGCCGGCGTGCCGATCTCGGCCTTTATCGTTGGCGGCCGCGTTGCCACCGCCTTCCCGCTGGTCATGCAGTCCTTCAGCTGGAGCCACGGCGTCTATCTCGCCGCTACCATGGGCTCCGAGCAGACGGCTGCGGCCGAGGGTACCGGCATGCGTCGCGATCCCTTCGCCATGTTGCCTTTCTGCGGCTACAACATGGGCGACTACTGGGCGCACTGGCTCCACATGGGCCGCAACCTGCCGAAGGCGCCGGGCATCTTCCGCGTCAACTGGTTCCGCAAGGACGACAACGGCAAGTTCATTTGGCCGGGCTATGGCGAGAACATGCGCGCCCTCGAGTGGATTGTCGGCCGTGTCAAGGGCGAGGCTGACGCAGTCGAGTGCCCCTACGGCCTGGTGCCGCGCTACGATGACCTCAACATGAAGGGCCTCGACTTCACCAAGGCCAAGTATGATGCCATCCTCAAGGTTACCAAGACCAAGGCGCTTGCCGAGGCCGAGGACCAGGGCAAGTACTTCGCCCAGTTTGGCTCCCATCTTCCCAAGGAAGTGGAGCTTGAGCGTCAGCTGTTCACAGCCCGTCTCGAGCGTTCGCCCGACGTGTGGGAAATCAAGGACTGATAAGCTTGCGCCAAGCCGCAGCTATCTTCTGACTCCATGAAGGACGGCCCCCGGAAACGGGGGCCGTTCCGCTTTGAGGAACCGGATCCGTCCCATTACCGATGCTGTTCTCTGCTGACTCATCCTGTCGCAGCAGCGGCGGAAAGACTCTGTGAACCGAGAACGGGAGGGGGCATGAGCAAACTCAATCGGCAATGGCACGAGGCCAACCCCATGCCAAAGAACCCAACACCCGAACAGCGCATGGCCTGGCACACGGGGCATACAGCCAATTGTCCGTGCCGCGCCATGCCAGCCGGCGTGATACGACTATTCACCGAGCGAGGACTTCCCGTCCCCGAGCAGTTGGCCCTCAAGCATTCGGATGGCTAGCAAGACAACCCCGATCAACGTTTGACGGCCGGTATCCAGCCCGATCGATCTATTGTGATGGGGATTATTGATCTAAAATATCGATGGGTCGCGCAGTCGTGATCGACTGTCGCCAATGTCGACCACCATTTTTCTGGAACCTTTTTCGGTTTGGGACATATTTATGAACGGGCCGCCGACAGGGGCCGCCGTCCGTTCTTTACGGACCCGGCTCCGGACCGGACTTTATTGTTGTTGCGACGATCCTCTACGGCCCAGTTGTAAATTCCAGTTGGCGCCATCGGACATATCTGATTTGGCCTCGTTATTTCGGCCCGTTTGAACACCGCAAACCGATGTCGTCGCGATCATATGGGGAACCATGCGATGGTCTGGGCGGAAAATATTCTCCGCGGCCTGCTGAACAAGCTGGTGACGCGCGGTTCGCTCGAACTCGAGCTTTATAATGGAACGCGATGGACATTCGGCGACGGTAGCGGCAAGCGCATCGTGATCCGCATCGCTGACCGGAAGGTGGCGGGCGAGCTGATCAGAGATCCGGAAGTGCGGTTCGGCGAGCTTTACATGGACGGCCGGATCGACGTCGTCGAGGGTACGCTCTACGAGGCGGTTGAACTGTTGCTGCAGCACGGCACCGGTATGCGTAGCTTTACCGGCCGCAAGCTGTTGCTGATGGCCCGCAAATTCAGGCACTCCTTATTCGGGCGCAATACCGTGCTGCGGTCGCGGCGCAATGTCGTCCATCACTACGATCTGAACGCCGCCTTCTACGAACTGTTCCTGGATGCCGATCGGCAATATTCCTGCGCCTATTTTGCGGCGCCGGACATGACGCTGGAAGAGGCGCAACGCGCCAAGTGCCGGCATCTCGCCGCCAAGCTGCTGATCGATCCCGGCATGAGCGTGCTCGACATAGGCTCCGGCTGGGGCGGGCTTGGTCTCTATCTCGCAGAGGTAGGCGAGGCCCGGTGCGTCAAGGGCGTGACCCTGTCCGACGAGCAGCTTGCCGTCGCGAGAAAGCGCGCTGCCGACAAGGGCTACGACCATGTGAAGTTCGAACTGCAGGACTATCGCAACACGCGCGGCACGTTCGACCGGATCATCTCGGTCGGCATGTTCGAGCACGTCGGCCGCGAGAACTACGACACCTACTTCCGGAAGGCGGCCGATCTTCTCGCCGAAGACGGCGTCTTCATGCTGCACACCATCGGCCATACGTCGACGCCTGGCCCCACCAACGGCTGGATCACCAAATACATCTTCCCCGGCGGCTACCTGCCGGCCCTGTCGGAAGTGGCAACCGCCGTCGAGAAGGCCGGCCTGATGATGGCCGACGTCGAGGTGCTGCGGCATCATTACGCCGATACGCTCCGCGAATGGCGAGCGCGATTCATGGCCCGACGCGACAAGGCGCTGGCGCTTTATGACGAGCGTTTCTGCCGGATGTGGGAGTGCTATCTCGCTCTGTGCGAGGCGGCGTTCCGCTTCCTCGACGTGGTGGTCTACCAGTTCCAGCTGACGCATCGGAACGACGTCGTCCCCATCACGCGCGACTATATCGCGCAGCGTGAAGCCGCTTTGTTTGCCCGTGAAAAAGCACTGGGTGAGCCGACGGCGGCGCGGTCCTGGCGCAACACGGCCACGGTCATTTCCGGCGGCTGACAACATCGAAACCATGATCACCCCTCCCCAGCCTACAGAGGCGGGGAGGGGGCATTGTCAACAGGCGCCTATCCGTCTGCGCGTCAGCTCGTAAAGCGCGATGCCGCTGGTGGTCGCCACATTGAGACTGTCGAAACCGCCGGCCATATCGATGCGCACCGTCTCGGCGCTCGCCATTTCAGAGTTTGGCAGCCCCGGTCCCTCCGTTCCCAGAAGCAGGGCCAACGGCCGGTCGGTGGGCACCTCGTCGAGCCGCATGGTCCCGTGTGGCGATAGCGCGAGCACGCGATAGCCTTCGCCTGACAGAGCGGATGCCACACTCGCGCCGGCATCGAGCCGCGTGAACGGCACCCTCAGCACACCCCCCACCGACACGCGGATTGCCTTGCGATAAAGGGGATCGCACGAGGTGGCATCGAGTACCATCGCGCCGGCACCGAAGGCGGCAGCGTTGCGAAAGATGCCGCCCATATTGTCGTGGTTGGCAATACCAACCAGACCGACCACGACACGGGGGCGGTCGGCGAGCAAGGTGGAGAGAGCAGGCGAGGGCGCGCGCCTCCCCAAGCCCAGGAGGCCGCGATGGATCGGAAAGCCGACGATGGCGTCCATCACCCCCTGCTCGGCAACGAAGATCGGCAGGTCGTCAGGCGGCGACCAGGCGAGCGCCGTGTCGATCCGGTTGCGCGCCACCAGCAACGCTTCCGGCCGAAAGCGCGATCCCTCCGAAAGGAAAACGGTGAGCACGCTCTCGCCTTCGGTGATGAAGGCGTCGCCATGGGCCTGCCGAAGATCGCGATCCCGGATGTTCATGAACGGAGCGAGGCGTGGGTCAGCCGGATCGGTGACCGTAATGAGCATGACGTCGCTTTCTGCTTATTGACGGGTAGACACGGAATGACACCGTTATTAGCTGAGTGGCGCGGAAGCCAGAGGCTCGTGCACGGTTCGGCTCCGACACTTGATGTCGACTGGGATTCAGATGTCAAATTCGCTCCATCAGAGGATAGCAAGATGTCCGCCCATCGATTGATCGGATTGTCCGCGGGAATTGCCGGAGCGGTCGGTGTGGCGACATTGGCTGTCGGTGCGCACGCCGTCACCGGCGCTAACCTCGACGTCGCGGGAAACATACTGCTCTTTCACGCAGCCGCGTTGCTGGCGCTCGCCAATGCCGATGGACAGCGACTGCGGAGCCTCTCGGCCCTGCTGTTTGTCGCTGGCTGCCTCATGTTTTCCGGTGATCTGATCTTCAAGGCGGCGATGGCGAGGAGCCTGTTTCCGCTGGCGGCGCCCTCGGGTGGCATCGCGCTGATGCTGGGTTGGTTGGTCATTGCCGTCGGGGCGTTTCTGCCACGCCGTCCGTAAGCCCGCATTTCCCCGGATGCAGGCGGCGCGGCCTTGACTCTTGGGCGGCCAGATGGTCGTGTCCGGCCGAAAGCCATTGAGGAAAGCCAACAGATGACCAACGCCTTCGTGTTTCCCGGTCAGGGCAGTCAGGCCATCGGCATGGGCAAGGCCCTCGCCGATCATTATGCCACCGCGCGGGCGGTGTTCGAAGAAGTGGACGAGGCTCTCGGCGAGAAGCTGTCCGACATCATCTTCAACGGTCCTGAGGATCAACTGACGCTGACCGCCAATACCCAGCCGGCGCTGATGGCCGTCAGCCTGGCCGCTCTCCGCGCCTTGGAGGCCGAAGGTATCACCATCAAGCAGCATGCTGCGTTCGTCGCCGGTCATTCCCTGGGCGAATACTCGGCGCTGGCCGCCGCCGGCGCGCTGACCGTGACCGACGCCGCGCGCCTGCTGCGGACGCGCGGCAACGCCATGCAGAAGGCGGTACCGGTAGGCGAGGGCGCCATGGCGGCTCTGCTCGGTCTCGACTTCGAGACGGCGGTGGCTGTTGCCAAGGAAGCCGCTCAAGGCGATGTCTGCGAGGCGGCCAACGACAACGCCCCCGGTCAGGTTGTGGTGTCGGGCACCAAGCTGGCTGTCATCCGTGCCGTCGACATTGCCAAGGCTAAAGGCGCCAAGCGCGCCATGCTGCTCAACGTGTCCGCTCCCTTCCATTGCCAGTTGATGCAGCCGGCTGCCGAGGCGATGGCCGAGGCACTCGCCAAGGCGACCATCGTTGCCCCGATCGTGCCGATCTTCGCCAACGTCACTGCCGCCCCCACGTCCGATCCCGAGGCCATTCGCAATCAGCTCGTCGCGCAGGTGACCGGCACCGTTCGCTGGCGCGAGAGCGTGTCGGCCATGGCCGGCGCTGGCGTCGACAAGTTTGTCGAAGTGGGTGCCGGCAAGGTGCTGTCCGGCCTGATCCGCCGCATCGCGCCGGCCGAAGGCGTAATCGACTATGGCAAGCCGACCGATATCGCCGACGTCAAGGCGCTTCTCGGCTTCGTCTAGACGGTCAAAATCGTGCGGTACCATGATACCGCATAATCTAACCCATTGATACATATGGTTTGAGTGCCGTCCGTTCTGCTTGACAAACGGACGGCATTTCCATATTGGAAGGCACGACGGCGGCGCCCGGCAACGGGAGCCGCCCTTTCGCATCGGTAACGGTGCGGAAGCTGAGACGAACCGGCCGCCTTTCCGGGCGGCCCAACCGGAAGACGGTAACGCCCATGACGACCTATACGGCGAAGCCGGCGAACATCGAGAAGAAGTGGGTCTTGATCGACGCCGAAGGCCTCGTGGTCGGCCGCCTCGCGACTGTAATCGCGATGCGCCTCCGCGGAAAGCACAAGGCCACCTACACCCCGCACATGGATGATGGCGACAATGTCATCGTCATCAACGCGGGCAAGGTGGTGCTGACCGGCCGCAAGTACACTGACAAGACCTACTACTGGCACACCGGCTACATCGGCGGCATCAAGGAGCGCAAGGCGCGCCAGATCCTCGAGGGCCGCTTCCCGGAGCGCGTGCTCGAGAAGGCTGTTGAGCGCATGATCCCTGAGGGTCCGCTCGGCCGTCGCCAGCTTTCCAACCTCCGCGTCTATGCCGGTGCCGAGCATCCCCATGCCGCCCAGCAGCCGGAAGTCCTCGACGTCAAGTCGATGAACAAGATGAACACGAGGCCTTGATCCATGGCTGAGCTCTCCTCCCTCGCTGAACTCGGCACTGCCGACGTCGCTCAGGTGGCCGAGGCCCCGGTGCACGTCCAGAAGCTCGATAAGTTCGGCCGCGCCTATGCCACCGGCAAGCGCAAGAACGCCATCGCACGCGTCTGGATCAAGCCGGGTTCCGGCAAGATCATCGTGAACGACAAGGAGTTCAACGCTTACTTCGGTCGTCCGGTGCTTCAGATGATCGTCCAACAGCCGATCTACGCCGCGGCGCGTGACGGCCAGTTCGACGTTATCGCCACCGTCGCCGGCGGCGGTCTCTCCGGCCAGGCCGGTGCGCTGCGTCACGGCATCTCCAAGGCTCTCACCTACTACGAGCCGGGCCTGCGTGGCGTGCTCAAGAAGCTCGGCTTCCTGACCCGCGACAGCCGCGTCGTCGAGCGCAAGAAGTACGGCAAGCGCAAGGCGCGCCGGAGCTTCCAGTTCTCGAAGCGCTGATCGAGTTTCGGATTGCAATATGGAAAGGGCGGTGCCAAAGGCGCCGCCCTTTTCGTTTCTGTATTCAGCTTGGGAAGCTGCTGCCGTCAGTCCCTGATCTTCAGTCCGGGCGGATCGGGTGGCAGTGGGATGAATTCCGTCTCACCGGCAATTTCCGGGAAGCGACGGGCGCGCCAGTCGGCCTTGGCAGCTTCGATGCGCTCTTTGGACGACGAAACGAAGTTCCAGTAGATGTGGCGCTTCTCGGGGAACGGCTCGCCGCCGATCAGCACGAGGCGTGTCGGCTCTGTGGCGGCCAGGATCACCTCGATCCCTGGTTTGAAAACGACGAGCTGGTTCGGCGGGAACACGCCGTCCTGCCCCTCGATGCCGACTCCGCCACTGATGACATAGGCGGCACGCTCGATATGGTCGGCTGGCACCTTGAACCGTGCGCCGGCCTCGAGATGAACGTCCGCATACATGAGATCGGAATAGACAGGCACCGGTGAGCGAGTGCCGAAACCATCGCCGGCCACCAGCGTCATTCGCACGCCCGTGTCGGAGAAGGTGGGCAGGACTGCCTTGTCGTGGTGGCTGAACAGAGGGGCGATTTCCTCGCTGTCCCTAGGGAGTGCCACCCAGATCTGCGTGCCGAACAGGCTGCCGCCGGCGGTATGCACTGCTGTCGGAAAACGCTCGGAATGGACGATGCCGTTGCCGGCCGTCATCCAGTTGACCTCGCCGGCCCGGATCGTCTCCTTATGGCCGGCGCTGTCGCGGTGGATCATCTCGCCGTCGAACAGGTAGGTCAGCGTCGACAGGCCGATATGCGGATGCGGCCGCACGTCCTCCGCCTCGCCGGCTCCGAACATCACCGGTCCCATCTGATCAAAGAAGATGAACGGACCGACCATACGGCGCTGGACCGATGGCAGGGCGCGGCGCACCTTGAAGCCACCGAGATCACGAACATTGGGAAGAATGATCTCCTCGATGCGGTCGTTGCCGCCCTTACCGGGAATGCTCATAGCTTGTCCTTTCCTGTTGCCTGACAGGATAAGGGGTTCTGCGGATGAACGGTAGCGGTGGTTTGTTGAACGGTGTTTTCATGATCGCTGGGAGACGAGCGCGAAAAACAAAAACAAGACTATCGACAGCAGTAAATAAAAAAGCAGGGCCGAAGCCCTGCTTTTAGTTCCGCGTGTCAGCCCATAAAGCCTACAGATAGAAAGACCTCCCAATCCATCCGCTGGCGGCAGCGTTTCCGCGCCTATATGGGTTTTCCCTCCCAAGACTCAGACCGCGATAAACTGGAAGGCATTCTATTTTTGCCTATTTTGACGGCCTCATTTACTGAGGCGTTGCGTCTTTTGGCCGTGCCGTCCTTATTTATGGCGGGTACCATACACTGCGATTTTTGGTTTGTCATCCATTTGTGCATAGGCTGCATGCTTGTTCAGCATGGGCCAATTGGTTCGTACGCCTTGCGAATTAAATCTGAAAATATCGTCCTTTCAACAGGTTAGAAATGGCTTCTGGAGTGGTTCCTAATTGGTGCGGCATCTGTGGTTTGCCTCATAGACTAAAGTCATAGCCATTCGCTGGGCAGGGCGTTGCTTTCGGCCTGTCGGTGACCGATCGATCTTGTTTTTTCAAGGTCGATGCGCTTTGAGTAGCGCGCTCATCCCAACGCGCGAGAGGATTCCATGCGTCTCAGCCGGTATTTCCTGCCCATTCTCAAAGAGGCGCCTAAGGAGGCGGAGATCGTCTCGCATCGCCTGATGCTGCGCGCCGGTATGATGCGCCAGCAAAACGCCGGCATCTATTCCTGGCTGCCGCTCGGCCTCAAGGTTTTGAAGAAGATCGAAGCGATCGTTCGCGAGGAACAGGACCGCTCCGGCGCCGTCGAGATTCTGATGCCGTCCATCCAGCCGGCAGATCTCTGGCGCGAAAGCGGCCGTTACGATGCCTATGGCAAGGAGATGCTGCGCATCGTCGACCGCCACGAGCGCGAGATGCTCTATGGTCCGACGGCTGAAGAAGTCGTCACCGACATTTTCCGCACCTACGTCCGCTCCTATCGCGACCTGCCGCTCAATCTCTACAATATTCAGTGGAAGTTCCGTGACGAAGTGCGTCCGCGCTTCGGTGTGATGCGCGGCCGCGAATTCCTGATGAAGGACGCCTATTCCTTCGACGTCGATCAGGCCGGTGCGCTGCGCGCCTATCACAAGATGTTCGTCGCCTATCTCAGGACCTACAAGCGGCTTGGCCTCACTGCCATTCCGATGCGAGCCGATACGGGCCCGATCGGCGGCAAGCTCAGCCATGAGTTCATTATTCTCGCCTCGACCGGTGAGAGCGCCGTGTTCTGCGACAAGGATCTCCTCGACCTGCCGGTGCCGGGCGAAGACGTCGACTTCGGCGGTGATCTGTCGCCGATCGTCGACATGTTCACCAGTCGCTACGCCGCCACCGATGAGATGCACGACGAGGCGGCCTTCGCTGCGCTGCCCGAGGAGCGGCGCGTGTCGGCGCGTGGCATCGAGGTTGGGCACATCTTCTCCTTCGGCACCAAGTACTCCGAGCCGATGGGCGCCAAGGTGGCCATGCCCGACGGCAGCGAACAGCCGGTGATCATGGGCTCTTATGGCATCGGCGTATCGCGTCTGATCGGCGCCATCATCGAAGCGAGCCACGATGACACCGGCATTATCTGGCCGGAGAGCGTCACGCCGTTCGGTGCCGGTATCGTCAGCCTCAGGCCCGATGACGCGGCTGTCAGCGCAGCCTGCGAGGACGCCTATGCCAAGCTCGCCGCTGCCGGCAAGGATCCGCTCTACGACGATACGGCTGCCCGCCCTGGCGCCAAGTTCGCGTCGATGGATCTGATCGGTCTGCCTTGGCAGATCATCATCGGCCCGAAGGGGCTTGCTGACGGGGTGGTCGAGCTGAAGCGCCGCTCCACCGGCGACAAGGAACTGGTGTCGCTGGAATCGGCTATCGCCCGCGTCACAGAAAAGGCCTGATTGTCGCTGAAGAGGGGCGGTTATGTGCCGCCCCTTGCGGCTGTTCGATTCCGTCTGGAAAACGCGGAAACAACAGCTTGCCGGCGGGCGGAATTTGCTAGTCTCACATGTCGCCGCCGGTGGCGTCCGCGAGTCGGCCACCGATCGACGCGGCCATGGTGCGGAATTCCTGTGGTTGGCCGGCGTTTGGAGGTCTTTGGATGAGCGAGGCGAAAGCGGGGCGACCCTTCGCTCCCTTCGAATGGAAACTGGCCGGTCGTTATCTGAGGTCTCGCCGCAAGGAAGCCTTCATTTCGGTGATTGCCGGCTTCTCTTTCGTCGGCATCATGCTGGGCGTCGCCACGCTGATCATCGTCATGGCAGTGATGAATGGCTTCCGCGGTCAGTTGATGGACAAGATCCTCGGCATCAACGGCCATGCCGTGGTTCAGCCGATCGATAGCCCGCTCACCGACTATGTTTCTGTTGCCGATCGCCTGGCCGGCGTCGAGGGCGTCAAGATTGCCATGCCCTTCGTCGAAGGACAGGTGCTGGCCTCGGGGCCATCAGGCGCATTTGGCGTGCTGGTGCGCGGCGTGCGCAGCGCCGACCTTCAGAAATTGCCGCTCGTCTACAATACGGTGCAGATCGGCTCCTTCGACAAGTTCGACGAAGGCGTCGGCATCGCCATCGGTCAGCGGCTCGCCGAGAGCCTCGGCGTGACGGTCGGCGATAAGGTGACGCTGGTCAGCCCCAAGGGTAATGTGACGGCTCTCGGCACGACGCCGCGCGTCAAGGCCTATCCGGTCGCCGCCATCTTCAAGATCGGCATGAGCGAATACGATGGCACCTTCGTGTTCATGCCGATCGCCGAGGCGCAGAAGTTCTTCATGATGGAGGACAAGGTCACCGCCATCGACGTCTTCCTGAACAATCCCGACGACATCGGCACGATCAAGGACAAGCTGACCGTCGATGCCGGGCGACCGGTGATGATCACCGACTGGCGGCAGCGTAACGTCACCTTCTTCTCGGCGCTCGAAGTCGAGCGCAACGTGATGTTCATGATCCTGACGCTGATCGTGCTGGTGGCGGCGCTCAACATCGTCTCCGGCATGACCATGCTGGTCAAGGACAAGAGCCACGACATTGCCATTCTCCGCACGATGGGCGCCAGCCGTGGCTCCATCCTGCGCATCTTCCTGATTACCGGCTCGGCGATCGGCGTTGCCGGCACGATCGCCGGCTTCGGACTTGGCCTGCTCGTTTGCCTCAACGTCGAGAAGATCCGGCAGTTCGTATCCTGGCTGACGTCGACCGAGCTGTTCTCGCCGGAGCTTTACTACCTCAGCCAGCTTCCGGCCGACATGCAGATGCACGAGACGGTCAGCGTGCTGATCATGGCGCTGGTGCTGTCCTTCGTCGCTACCATCTATCCCGCCTGGAAGGCGGCCCGTCTCGATCCCGTCGACGCGCTGAGGTACGAGTGATGCCGGCCATGGAAACCCTCATCACCGGCGTCGAAGATCCGGTCCTGAAGCTGGTCGGTATCGAGAAGTCCTATAAGGAAGGCACCGGTACGCTGCCGATCCTGCGTGGCTGCGATTTCAACCTGTTCGCCGGCGAACTGACGGCGCTGGTCGCTCCTTCCGGCGCCGGCAAATCGACGCTTCTGCACATCACGGGGCTTCTGGAGAAACCGGATGCCGGCGATGTGGTCATCGGTGGCAAGGCCTGTGGCAAGCTCGATGATGCCGTTCGCACGCGGCTGCGCCGCACCGAGATCGGCTTCGTCTATCAGTTTCATCACCTCCTGCCGGAGTTCACCGCGCTCGAGAACCTGATGATCCCCCAGATGATTGCTGGTCTCGACAAGAAGGAGGCCGCCAAGCGCGGCAAGGACCTTCTTGCCTACATGCGGCTTGAGAAGCGGGGAACGCATCTGCCCTCGCAGCTCTCCGGTGGTGAGCGGCAACGCGTCGCTATCGCCCGCGCGGTTGCCAATGCGCCCAAGGTGCTGCTCGCCGACGAGCCGACCGGCAACCTCGATCCGAAGACCTCCCATTACGTGTTCGATGCACTGGCCGCGCTGGTCAGGGCCACCGGCCTTGCCGCCATCATCGCCACGCACAACATGGCGCTGGCCGAACGCATGGACCGGCGCATCACCCTCGACGAGGGACGGATCGTCGAGCTCGAGTGACCTTAGAACCGCCTGCCTTATTGCTGTGGAGAGCCGGCCATGTCCCGCATTACCTACGTCAACGGACGCTATGTTCCCTCGAGGGAGGCGGTCGTCAGCGTCGAGGATCGCGGCAACCAGTTCGCCGATGCGGTCTATGAGGCCTGCCAGATCAAGGACGGCGCCATCATCGATCTTCGCCGCCATCTCGACCGGCTCGACCGTTCGCTGGCCGAACTGAGGATCGTCAGCCCGATGAGCCGGGCGGCGATGACCCACGTGTTGCGGGAGGTCGCCCGCCGCAACCGGGTCGAAAACGGCTATGTCTACTGGCAGATTTCCCGCGGCGCCGCGCCGCGCGACCACGCCTTTCCGACGGGTGTGAATCCGACATTTACCGCAACGGCCAAGTCGCTGGATGTTGCCGCCGCCGCGCTTCGCTACGAGAAGGGCGTGCCGGTCATCACCCTTCCCGACAATCGCTGGGAGCGTGTGGACATCAAGACGGTTGGTTTGCTGCCCAATGCGCTCGCCAAGCAAGCGGCGCGCGAGGCTGGCGCTTTCGAGGCGGTGTTCGTCGATGCCGACGGCTTCGTCACCGAAGGCTCGTCCGCCAATGTCTGGCTGGTCGACGGGGAGGGCCGGCTGGTCACCCGTCCGGCTGAGCGGGGCATTCTGCGAGGCATCACCCGTTCGGTGCTGATGGAGGTTGCCGCCGCCGAAGGCGTGCCGGTGGTGGAGCGACGCTTCACCGTGGCTGAGATGAAGGCGGCCCGCGAAGTGTTTCTGACCTCGGCCGGCGCGATTCTCTGCCCGGTGGTGAGTGTCGATGGTGAGACGGTGGCCAACGGCGCCCCGGGCAGCGTTGCCGCCACCCTGCGGCGGCGTTTTCATGACATCGCCGAGCGCACGCCGATTTAAGGCCGCCGGCGCGTCAAGCGCAGAAGGACTTCCAGCCCCTATGGCATCCGTAAAGAGCTGTGTTGCACAGCGATTTGACGGCTGAGGTCGCGCTTGGCAAAATTGTCACATGTTGGCTGAAACACGGATAGCACGAGCCCACCGACCGCGACACGCATTCGAAATGGACTGGTAATTTCCGACGCGCCCGGCGTAACCATAAGTTCGGGCGACGCGTGGCGTCGGTGTGGCGTTTGCCCTCACAAAAAAACGAAGTCGAAAAGGCCGAATAAAATGGCGGACAAAGCCCAGAACCTTCAGGACACCTTTCTCAATCACGTCCGTAAGAACAAGATTTCGCTGACGATTTTTCTGATCAACGGCGTCAAGCTTCAAGGCGTGGTCACCTGGTTTGACAATTTCTGCGTCCTTCTGCGGCGCGATGGGCATTCTCAGCTCGTCTACAAGCACGCCATCTCCACCATCATGCCGGCTCAGCCGCTGGCCCTTTTCGAAGGCAGCGAGGAACCGAACTGAGTGCGGTTTGTTCCGTTGTTGTCCGCTCATGGGCTCGTCCCTGAGCGGACCATCACGGAAATTCAATTTTGCCCGCGAGTGGCGCGGTTTCGGGAGGCCAAGTGACCGACGAACAGGATCTTGAAGAGGGCGACCGCCCTCGCAAGAAGAGTGTCGATCGCATCGAGGAGCCGGCGAGGGCTTTAGTCCTTGTGCCCGACCTGCGTCAGCGGGGAAGCAGGGACGAAGCTGCTCAGACCAGCCAACGCGATCTTGAGGCGCGTCTTGAGGAAGCCTTTGGCTTGGCTCAGGCCATCGATCTCGATGTGCGCGCCACTTTGCCCGTGCCCGTCAGCCAGCCAAAGCCGGCGACATTATTTGGCTCCGGCAAGGTGGAAGAAATCGGCGAGACGGTTGAGGCCGAGGAGATCGACCTCGTCATAGTCGATCACGCCCTGACGCCCATTCAGCAGCGTAACCTCGAAAAGGCCTGGAAGACCAAGGTCATCGATCGCACCGGACTTATTCTTGAAATCTTCGGCGAGCGGGCACGCACGCGCGAGGGCCGGCTGCAGGTGGAACTCGCCCACCTCAAGTACCAGAAGTCCCGCCTCGTCCGGTCATGGACCCACCTTGAGCGGCAGCGCGGCGGCTTCGGCTTCCTCGGAGGCCCTGGCGAAACGCAAATCGAGGCCGACCGTCGGCAACTCCAGGACAAGATCACCCGCATCGAATCCGACCTCGAACAGGTCAAGCGCACGCGCGACCTGCATCGGCGCCAGCGGCGCAAGGTGCCGCATCCGGTCGTGGCGCTGGTCGGCTATACCAACGCCGGCAAGTCGACTCTCTTCAATCATCTGACCGAAGCCGAAGTCTTCGCCAAGGATCTTCTGTTCGCGACGCTGGATCCGACGCTCCGCCGTATCAAGCTACCGCATGGCACCGATGCGATTCTGTCCGATACCGTGGGCTTTATTTCCAATCTGCCGACCCACCTCGTCGCAGCCTTCCGGGCGACGCTTGAGGAGGTCATCGAGGCGTCCATCATCCTGCATGTGCGTGATATTTCGCATAAGGACACTGAGGCACAGGCCAGCGACGTCGCCGACGTCCTGAAGCAGCTCGGTCTCGACCCCGAGGACCGCGACCGTATCATCGAGGTATGGAACAAGATCGATCTGGTCGACGAGGCGCGGCGCGACGTTCTGCTGGCGCAAGCGGCCACCGAGTCGCCGGGCGGGCAGGAGCGGCATGTTGTTTCCGCCGTTACCGGCGAGGGGCTGCCGGAGCTGCTGGCGGCCATCGAGGAAAGGCTTGTTGGTTCAAAGCCGGTCCACGAGCTGACTCTCGATCCCTCCGATGGCGCCGGGCTTGCATGGCTCTACGATCATGGCGAGGTGCTGGAGCGCCGCGACGGTGAGAACGGCACGCTGCACCTCACCGTGCGCGTCGCCGATAAGTCGATGACCGCCTTTCACCAGCGCTATGGCGAGCGTATTCAGCGTCCGCTCGCGGAAATCTGACATTCGCAGACAAGTTTAAAGCAACCTGACTGGAGTATTGTGCGTTCATCGGGTTGACTGAGTGCCACCGCCGAATCAGCAGAAAGTGGAGACTATGAACCTACCGTCCAGGCGAGCCTTTCTCGCCGCGCTGCCTCTTGCTCTCGCCGCTTGCGTTTCCGTTCCCGGTGCACCGGCGATGCCACCGCTCATCGATCCGACCAAGCCGAAGCGCTATCCTCGGCCGTCTGGTGAGTATGTAGCAATGTACAGCGCGATGGAGGACAGTGGGTTCACCGTCCCGGCCGTCGATCTGACGCTGGTCAACCCCGCCTTTCTGCGGCGGGAAGTCGACTACGTGACCGACGAGCCGGCCGGCACCCTCATCATCGATACCCCGGCCCGCTATCTTTATCTGGTGCTGGATGACGGCCGGGCGATGCGATATGGCATCGGCGTTGGCCGTGAGGGTTTTGCGTGGGCTGGTACCGCCGTCGTTCGCCGCAAGGCGAAGTGGCCGTCCTGGCATCCGCCGGTGGAAATGCAGGCGCGCGATCCCAAGGCTCGTAAGTGGGCCAACGGCATGCCGGGTGGCCCGGAAAATCCGCTCGGTGCGCGGGCGCACTATCTCTTCCAGGGCAATATCGACACCCTCTACCGCATTCACGGTACGGTGGAGCCCTGGACGATCGGCAGCAACGTTTCCTCCGGCTGCATCCGCCTGATCAATCAGGATGTCATCGACCTCTACGAGCGGGTGCCGGTCGGCACCGTCGTCAAGGTGTTGGAACGCCCGGCGTCTCCCGTCGTTTAAGCATTGCGCCGCCCTGCCATATGCGTGCGGGGCGGCCTCCTTCCGCCCCACCTCCCGATACGGTTTTCGTCAAGAGTTTGAATTCCTTCGCAGCCAAAATAGGGGGAAGACAAATTAAACCTGCCGCGCCATAGTGCCCTTACGTCGAGCCATTATGGCGAAAGGGCGGGCGGGGAAGAAGCGCCAGCCCATTCGTTTCTGGTTCCGTTCCGGGCCGGCAATGCCGGCTACGCCATCGACGGGACTGGGCCGACGGCGGGAGAAGTCGGGAGGACAGCATGATTGACACTTCTAACAGCAATCGGCGGTTGGCACGCGAAGCGATGGCGTTCGTGCTGGCCGGAGGGCGGGGCAGTCGCCTTAAGGAGCTTACCGATCGCAGGGCCAAGCCGGCGGTCTACTTCGGCGGCAAAAGCCGCATTATCGACTTTGCTCTTTCCAATGCGCTCAATTCAGGCATTCGCCGCATATCGGTGGCGACCCAATACAAAGCGCACAGCCTTATTCGTCACCTGCAATATGGCTGGAACTTCTTCCGCCAGGAGCGCAACGAGAGCTTCGACATTCTTCCCGCTTCGCAGCGCGTTGCCGAGGACAAGTGGTATGTCGGAACCGCCGACGCCGTGACCCAGAACATCGACATCATCGAAGCGCATAATATCGAATACATCATCATCCTGGCCGGTGATCACATCTACAAGCAGGACTATGAGATCATGCTCGACCAGCATGTCTCGTCCCGTGCCGACGTGACCGTCGGCTGCATCGAGGTGCCGCGCATGGAAGCTACGGGCTTCGGTGTCATGGCGATCGATGAGAACGCCCGCATCATCGACTTCGTGGAGAAGCCTGCCGACCCGCCGGCCATGCCCGGTCACCCCGATCTCGCGCTGGCCTCGATGGGCATTTATGTCTTCAAGACCAACTTCCTGATCGACCTTCTGCGCAAGGATCAGGACGATCCGAACTCCAGCCACGATTTCGGCAAGGATATCATTCCGGCCATCGTGAAGGGCGGCAAGGCGATCGCCCATAAGTTTTCCGATAGCTGTGTCCGCTCCTCGTCGGAGGCCGAGCCTTACTGGCGGGACGTCGGCACCATCGACGCCTTCTGGGAAGCCAACATCGACCTGACCGACTTCATCCCAGCGCTTGATCTCTATGATCACAAGTGGCCGATCTGGACCTATACCGAGCTGACGGCACCAGCCAAGTTCATCCATGACGAGGATGGCCGGCGCGGCGCGGCCACCAGTTCGCTGGTGTCGGGCGGCTGCATCATTTCAGGCTCTCGTGTCGACAAGTCCTTGTTGTTCACCGGCGTGCATGCCCACTCCTACTCGGAGGTAGAGCACTGCGTCGTGTTGCCCTATGTCTCGGTCAATCGGGGTGCTCGCCTCACCAAATGCGTTGTCGACAAAGGGGTGATCATTCCGTCCGGCCTGGTGGTCGGTGAGGATCCGGAACTCGATGCTAGCCGGTTCCGCCGCAGCGAGGGCGGTGTTTGCCTGATCACCCAGGATATGATCGATCGGCTGCAGCTCTGACGAGAGCATTTTCGAGCGAAGTGGATGCCGGTTCGCGTGAAGCAAATGCGTCCACTCAACAAGATAGAGCATTTCTGCGTTTCCATGAAACACGGAAATGCTCTGGGGCGTTGAAACAAGCTCAGGGGCGTGGCAAAGCCTGCGTCCCGTTCGGTCGATGACCATGCGCCGCTGCCGGCAGAACGCCGAAGGCGGCGCCGCCATGTGAGGATCGGGGCGCAAGCCGTTCTGCCGCCTTGCGGATAGTACCAGGGTCATCTGGTACTCCGGTCACCAAATTCTCATGCCTTTGAGGCAGATGAGAAATTGGTAATGACTTCAACGAGCGGATGCGTCAGCATCTTTGCGAGTTGGGATAACCAGTCGGAGTGATCAAGTGCGCGTCCTTTTCGTTGCCTCCGAATGCTACCCGTTGATCAAGACGGGTGGTCTTGCCGATGTCGCCGGCGCCCTGCCGTTGGCACTCGCCAGCCTCGATTGCGACGTTCGCGTGCTGATGCCGGCCTATCCCGGCGTGTTCGGCCATCTTCAGCACGTTGAAGAAGTGGCCATCTATCCGGACGTATTCGGTGGCCCAGGCCGGTTGCTGGCCGGCGAGACGGCCGACGGCCTGAAGGTGCTGGCGCTCGAGGCCAGCCATCTCTACGAGAGGCCCGGCAATCCCTATCTCGGCCCAGACGGCAACGACTGGTGGGACAATATCCGCCGCTTTGCTGCGCTTTCGGCGATCGGCGCCGCTGTCGGCCGCTTCGGCATAGGCGATTGGAAGCCGGAGATCGTGCATTGCCACGATTGGCAGACCGGCCTCGTCGCGCCCTACCTTCTGGCCGGCCCCTCGGAAGGCCGGCCGAAGACGGTGTTCACCATTCACAACGTCGCCTTCCAAGGCATCTGCGGCCGTGCCGACTTCGACACCTTCGGCCTGCCGTCGAGCTTTTATACGCCGGCTGGGCTTGAGTATTACGGCTACTGTTCGTTCCTTAAGGGCGGGCTGGTGTTTTCCGACCGGCTGACGACGGTCAGCCCCACTTATGCCCGTGAGCTGCGTACGCCGGAGTTCGGCTTCGGCATGGAGGGCGTGCTCAATGAGCGCGCCGGCGTGTTGAGCGGCATCGTCAACGGCATCGATACCAAGATATGGGATCCGGCCACCGATCCGCTGATCGCTGCCAATTACAGCCAGCGCAAGATGGCCGGCAAAGCCGCCTGCAAGACCGAGCTGCAGAAGCGCATGGGCCTCAGGATCGATCCCGACGCACCGTTGATGATCGTCGTGAGCCGCCTCACCGGCCAGAAGGGCTTGGATATGCTGCTGCCCAACCTCGACAGCATCGTCCAGCGGGGCGGGCAAGTCGCTATCCTCGGCGCTGGCGAACATAGTATGGAGCGCGCCTTTGTCGACGCCGCTGCCGCCAATCCCGGCGCCGTTGCCGTCCATATTGGCTACAGCGAGCCGCTCAGCCACGCCATGCAAGCCGGCGCCGATGCCATCCTCGTTCCTTCGCGCTTCGAGCCCTGCGGTCTGACACAGCTCTATGGCCTGCGTTATGGCACCATTCCGCTGGTAGCCCGTACCGGTGGCCTTGCCGATACGGTCATCGACGCCAACGACGCCTCGGTGCGGGCAGGGACGGCAACCGGCATTCAGTTCGCGCCGGTTTCTGCCGGCGGTCTCGGTTTTGCCATCGAACGCCTGTTCGATCTCTTCCACAACAAGAAGGTCTGGCGGGCGCTGCAGGCGCGTGCGATGGCCCATCCGGTCGGGTGGGAGGATTCGGCGCCTGACTATGTCGCGCTCTACCGCGACCTGACGGTCGAGGGCGTCTGAACTCCATGACGGTGTCGATCCGGTCTGGCCGGCCGTATCCCCTAGGGGCGCAGTTCGACGGAGAGGGCGTTAATTTCGCCCTCTTCTCGGCCAATGCGACGCGCGTCGACGTCTGTCTGTTTGAACCATTGACCGGCTTCGAGCAGGCACGCCTGACGCTGCCGGAATGCACCGATGAAGTCTTCCACGGTTACGTCTCGGGCATCGGCATCGGCACCGCTTACGGGTTTCGCGTTCACGGCCCCTATGATCCGGAACAGGGGCATCGGTTCAATCCGCACAAGCTGGTCGTCGATCCCTACGCCAGGGTGCTGACCGGGCGCCTGCGCGCCAATGATCTGATGGCCGGCTATCAGCCGGTGACGCTCGACGATGCCAGCTTCGATACGCGCGACAGCGCCCGCGTCGTTCCCAAGGCTTTGGTCACCGATTCCAAGGTGCCGCCCTGCGTGAGCTTCCGGCCGACGAGACCGTGGCGGGACACCATCATTTATGAGGCCCACGTCCGCGGCTTGACCATGCAGATGCCGCGGTTGCCGCGCACCAAGGCCGGCACCTACGAGGGCCTGGGAGCGCCGGAGACCATCGAGCACCTCGTGAAGCTCGGCATCACGGCGATCGAGCTGATGCCCATCCAGGCCTTCCTGGATGACGGCTTCCTCACGCGCAAGGGGCTCGTCAACTACTGGGGTTATTCGCCGCTCTGCTACTTCGCGCCGGAGCCGCGGTTCGACCACGGTCCACGCGGCGTATCGGTGATCGAGCGCGTACGGGCCATGGTGTGCGCCCTTCATGAGGCGGGCATCGAGGTGCTGCTCGACGTCGTCTACAACCACACCGGCGAAGTCGATCAGTTCGGACCGACGCTGAGCTTCCGTGGCATCGACAACGCCAGTTACTACCGCCTCAACCCCGACCGTCCGCGCTGGTACATCAACGACACCGGCACCGGAAACACGCTGAACGCCGGCCACCCGCGTGTGACGCAGCTGATCCTCGATTCGCTCCGCTATTGGGTGGAGGCGATCGGCGTCGACGGCTTCCGTTTCGATCTCGCCACCTCGGTGGGCCGTGAACCGCAGGGCTTCGACCCGGAAGGGCGCTTCCTGAGCGCGCTCAGGCAGGATCCGCTTCTGTCGACGGTGAAGCTGATTGCCGAGCCCTGGGACATCGGCCCCGGTGGCTACCAGCTCGGTAACTTCCCCCCCGGCTTTTCCGAGTGGAACGACCGCTTCCGCGATACGGTGCGCGCCTTTTGGCGCGGTGACGAGCAGGTGGCGCCGGAACTTGCGGCACGGTTGCTCGGTTCGCCCGACAGGTTCGACCGTTCCAACCGCCGGCCGTCGGCATCGATCAACTTCATTACCGCCCATGACGGCTTTACGCTGAAAGATCTGGTCTCCTACGCCGCCAAGCACAACGAGACCAATCTCGAGGACAACCGCGACGGCCATTCCGACAATCACTCGGCCAACTATGGCATCGAGGGGGCATCGACGGATCCCACCATCGTCGCCACCCGCAAGCGGCAGATGCGCAACATGCTGGCGACGCTGCTTCTGTCGCAGGGAACGCCGATGCTGCTCGCCGGCGATGAACTCGCCAACAGCCAGCTCGGCAACAACAACGCCTATTGTCAGGACAACTCGGTCGGTTGGGTCACCTGGAACCGGGCCGATGATGCCGAACTCGCCGACTTCGTTGCCTATGTCGTCCGGCTGAGGCAGTCCCATCCCGTCTTCCGCCAGACGCGCTTTCTGCATGGCCGGCCGCGTCCGGAAGACAAGTTGTCCGACGTCGAATGGATCGCCGTGTCCGGTCGCCCGATGACCGGCAGCGACTGGAACAGCCGCGAGTGCAAGGCGTTCGGCGTGCTGTTGCGCGATTCGGCGCTGCCGCATGCCGAGGCGGATGGCGATGCCGTCTACCTCGTGTTCAACGCGCACCGCACCAACCGCCGCTTCCATCTGCCGCCGACGCGCGAAGGGCACAGCTGGAAACCCATTCTGAGTTCCGACATGCCGACCGGCCGCCCCGCCGCCGCTACGCCGCGCCGCGCCTGGCAGGCCGTCGAGGTGCCGGGGCGCACCTTCCTCGCTTTCGTCGAGGTAAGAGCTTGAAGAATTGCTATAAGACGACGTTGCCTCTCGGGGAGTGACAGGGATGCAGATCAAGACAATCGCCACCAAGCCGATCGACGGCCAGAAACCGGGCACCTCCGGTCTGCGCAAGAAGACTCGCGTCTTCATGCAGGCCGGCTATCTCGAAAATTATGTCGAAGCGATCTTCGCCGGTGTCGGCGGCGTCACCGGCAAGGTGCTGGTGATCGGCGGCGACGGCCGGTTCTTCAACGACAAGGCCATTCAGACCATCATCAAGATGGCGGTCGCCCACGCCGCCAAGAAGCTGGTGATCGGCAAGGGCGGTCTGTTCTCGACTCCCGCCGCGTCCAACGTCATCCGCAAACTCGGTGCTTTCGGCGGCATCGTGCTGTCGGCCAGCCACAATCCCGGCGGCGAGGATGGCGACTTCGGCATCAAGTTCAACGGTTCGAATGGCGGGCCGGCGCCTGAAAGCGTCACCGACGCCATCTTCGAGGCGACCAAAGCCATCACCGCCTACCGGATCGCCGATATCGCCGATATCGATCTTGACCGCCTCGGTATCTCCAAGGCCGGTGACACCGAGATCGAGGTGGTCGATCCGGTTGCCGACTATGTCGAGCTGATGGAGAAGCTGTTCGATTTCGACAAGATCGCCGCGCTGATCAAGTCGGGCTTCACGCTGCGCTTTGATGCCATGCACGCCGCAACGGGCCCTTACGCCAAGGCAATTCTCGAAGGCAAGCTCGGTGCCGCATCCGGCAGCGTCGTCAATGCCGTGCCTCTGCCCGATTTCGGCGGCGGTCATCCTGATCCGAATCCGATTTATGCCAAGGATCTCTACGATTTCATGGCGTCGCCTGGAGGCACCGATTTCGGCGCCGCATCGGACGGTGATGGCGATCGCAACATCGTCATCGGCCGGGGAGCGGTGGTGACGCCCTCGGACAGTCTGGCGCTGCTCGCCGCCAATGCCCATCTTGCCAAGGGTTACGCCAAGGGTCTTGCCGGTGTCGCCCGCTCGATGCCGACCTCCGGCGCCGTCGACCGCGTCGCCGCCAAGAAGGGGCTTGACTGTTACGAGACGCCGACCGGCTGGAAGTTCTTCGGCAATCTGCTCGACGCCGGCAAGGTGACGCTGTGTGGCGAGGAGAGCGCCGGCACCGGGTCCGACCACGTGCGCGAGAAGGATGGCCTCTGGGCGGTTCTCCTGTGGCTCAACATCCTCGCCGTGCGGGGCGAGAGCCTCAAGGATATCCAGCAGAAGCACTGGGCCGAATACGGCCGCACCTTCTACACCCGCCACGACTATGAGGCGGTGGACACGGCCGCCGCCGAGGGGCTGGTGAACAGGCTGCGCGAAATGCTGCCGACGCTGCCCGGCACCAAGGTGGCCGGTCTTGAAGTGGCGAGCGCCGACGACTTTGCCTACAACGATCCGGTCGATGGCTCGGTGACCAAGAAGCAAGGTCTCCGCATCCTGTTCAAGGGCGGCGAGCGTGTCGTGTTCCGTCTGTCTGGCACAGGTACCGAGGGCGCGACGTTGCGTGTCTATCTCGAAAGCTTCGAGCCGGACGTGGCCAAACACGGTCTGGACGCCCAGACGGCGCTGGCCAAGGTCATCGAAGCGGCCGACAAGCTGGCCGAGATCAAGGCGCGCACCGGCCGGCAGGCGCCAGACGTTATCACCTGACGATAGCTCGCTGTTTTTGTGAAATGAGCGAAGCCCGGGCGAGCGCCCGGGCTTTTTTCATCAGTGCGACAGGAAAACGCCACTGTTCGTCGTTGTGGTCGTCGTCGACCCGTTGGAGATCGCCGATGTGTCTGGCGACAGGTTCCAGGTCGTCTGATTAAGGATCAGGGAGTCCGCGACGATGGTGACCTTGTCGAGCGACGCCGTCATGCCGGAGTTCATGGTGAGCTGCCGGCTCGGCAGGTGAATGAGCCCCGAAAGCTCATGGCCGGGGCTGTCGTTCCACGGCCATTGCGACACGGATGTGTTGGCCGTGGTCTCATACATCAGAATGTTGGCGTAGATCCCGGTGGTTGGTGCCTTGAGGTAGGTGGCAGCCCCGGAGTTGAACTGGAACTTCGAGGAGTCGGCGAAATAGAAGGTGACGTCGGTGCCCTGCAGGGTGCCCTGGATGTTCCAGTCGCCACCCCTGATAATGTAGAGGCCTGGGCTGAACGTTGAGACAGTATGGGAGTTGTTGAAGTTCACGCCACCGCAATGCACCCCCGGCAGAAAGGTGTAGGTGGCGGCATCTATATTGCGGCTGTTGTAAGTACAGCTTCCCACAGTAACGGCGGGTAGGGTGGTCGCATAGGGGTCATTTGCCGGCAAGCAGCCCTTTTCAAGGTTGGGGTGCGTACCGCCGTTGTCGATGATGCTGGCGCTCTTGATGCAAATCTTCTTCGAGTTGATCGTCGTGCCGGAGTTGAATATCGCCGCACCACTGGCGCTCGACTGCACGTGTATCTCACAGTTCGCAGCGTTGACGGTGGCGCCCGAGTTGACGAGCAGAGCCTGCGAGTTCCTAGAGGTCAGCAGGATGCATACGGTGCCGGCCGCTGCGGTGGTGGCGGAACTAGTCTTGGGTGTCGCCTTGGCGACGACGCTGACCGACATATCGTTCTTGCCGACGATTGCCATGAAGGACAGGGGAACGGTAACGGTGGCCGCCCCCGAAACGCTGCCGTCGCTGTTGCGGACGAAGCTGGAGTTGAGATTCTCTTCCGCGACGCCCGTGTCGGACAAATTGGCGATGAGAGTGGCCCGACCGGCCTCGACATATCCTGAACCGGTGGTCAACGCCGCCCGGATTGTCGCTTGATCGAGAGCGCTCTGCAGGATTTCCCGCGCTCTGAGCGCTTGGGCAAGATCCACGGCGGCGCCGACGGCAACCACCAGAACGACCAGGGCGATCGCCATAACGACGCCGATCGAGCCACGGATATCCGCCGCCAGCGCCTCCAGGTCGAGGAGTCCATAGGGTCGTTGAGGGGCGCGCAGACCAGACATGTTCAACCTCGTTCAGGTCCAGGCTGTCGCCGAAGAGGCGGTACAACCTAAGGATATCGTTTTCGCTCTCGCGGATAAAACCGTGCAGAGAAGTCTTTTGTGGAATTGTGAACGTTACGATATAAATAATTGTTTTTTGAAACCGATAAATTTTACCGGACTGGGAATTGTGCCGTGGCGGCAGGCTGTACCGCCGCCAAACGCTCAGCGAGGTTGGCAGGCTTTTTGGCAATCTGCCCAATTCTTGGATGACAAAGCGATTTTCGCGGCAGTAAAAGGGCGCACCAAAGCGAAGGCGCTGGAGGGAAGATTGCCACTCGAAACCGTGACCACGATTGCCGAGCTCCGTGAGCGGTTGAGGCCGGCGCGTTGGGCAGGGAAAAGCATCGGCCTGGTGCCGACCATGGGCTACCTTCATCGTGGCCACGCCACGCTCGTCGACCGGGCGCGAGATGACAACGACCTTGTCGTCACGTCGGTTTTCGTCAATCCGCTGCAGTTCGGCCCGAACGAGGATTTTGCCCGCTATCCGCGCGACCTCGATGCCGATCGCAAGATGCTTGCCGCCCACCGCGCCGACATTGTCTTCGCACCCACAGTCGAGGAAATGTATCCCCAGCCGATTGCCACCCATATCGAGGTGGAAGGCCTGTCGGGCCGTCTGGAGGGTGAGCGTCGGCCCGGCCATTTTCGCGGTGTCGCGACGGTGGTCGGCAAGCTGTTCAATGTCGTCCAGCCCGATCGCGCCTATTTCGGCGAAAAAGACTATCAGCAGCTCCAGGTGATCCGCCGCATGGTGGCCGACCTGTCCTTCCCGCTGGAGATCGTCGGTGTCCCGACCGTGCGGGATGTCGATGGCGTCGCCTTGTCCTCGCGCAATGTCTATCTGTCGCCGACCGAACGGTCTGCAGCGCAGGTGCTCAGCCGTTCGCTCGCCGCCGCCGCGGAGGCCATTAGCGCCGGCACCGTGGATCCCCAGAAGATTGAGGCTATTGTCCGAGGTGTTCTTGCCTCGGAGCCGCTGGCTGACCCTGATCTCGTCGCCATTGCCGCGGCCGACACGCTCGAACCGGTCGATCCGAAAGCACTGCCGCCGGCGATCGCGCTGATGATTGCCGTCCGCATCGGTCGCACGCGCCTGATCGATCAACGCGTCGTCGCCGTTACCTGATCAGACACAGCCGGACCTATGTCCCGGAGGATTTAAGATGAGTGCTCCCGTTCGCTCCCGTCGCACCTCTGTTGCCGACATCAAGGCGCTGAAGGGCGTGCGTCCCATTGTCAGCCTCACGGCTTACACGGCGCCGATGGCGGCACTACTCGATCCGCATGTCGACTTCCTGCTGATCGGCGATTCGCTCGGTATGGTGGTCTACGGCTTTGAGACGACGCTGCCGGTGACGCTCGATCTGATGATCGCCCATGGCGCCGCTGTGGTGCGGGGCTCGACGACGTCGCTGGTGGTAGTCGACATGCCTTTCGGCTCTTACCAGGAAGGGCGCGAGCAGGCCTTTCGTTCGGCGTCGCGCGTTCTTTCCGAGACCGGCGCCCAAGCGGTGAAGCTCGAAGGTGGCGAGGAGATGGGAGAAACCATCCGCTTCCTGACCGAGCGCGGCGTGCCCGTGCTTGGCCACATCGGCCTGACGCCGCAGATGGTCAACGTCTACGGCGGCTACAAAACGCAGGGGCGCAACCAGTTCCAGGCTGCCAAGATCAAAGCCGATGCCCGCGCCGTGGCAGAGGCCGGAGCCTTTGGCTTCGTGCTGGAGGGAACCATGGAGCCACTCGCGCGCGAGATCACCGGCGAATCCCCAATTCCAGTGATCGGGATTGGCGCGTCGCCCCATTGCGACGGCCAGATTCTGGTCAGCGAGGATATGCTCGGCCTCTACAACGAGTTCATCCCCCGCCACGTCAAGCGTTTCGCCGACCTGGGAGCCGAGGTTTCCAAGGCCGCCGCTGCCTATGCCGAGGAGGTCAAGGCTCGGACCTTCCCCGGCCTCGAGCATACCTTTCAGCCGAAGATTTAAGTCCGACTTGGACCAAGTGATGAGGGATGATCCCCGGCACCGGTGGCTGGCTGCGGCCCGCCGCCGGTAATCGTCTCTGCGCTTCTACGCTGTCCGGCGCGTATGACTCTTCCGAAAATCAAGTTCATCGGTGTCTACGTGAAAACACGTGACGCCCCGGGGCCTTTTTTTGTGAATTCCGGCTTATGGTTTTCCAGCTGGCGCCAATAGGCCCCGCAGTTTTTCTTAAGTAACCTGTGGACTGGATAAAAAATAACCTGTCTGCATATTTCATGGGCGATGTTTCGATTATCATTTGCGCATGTGTAGTTTGTGGTCAATTTAAGGCGCTTTGCGATTGACCATCGGCATAATTTGTAATCTAGTGACTAAGGAGCCTGTCGTTTCGGCAGGCGTGGAGCGACTGCCAATGGTTTCTATCCTTCGGCCGAAAGCGGCGAGGGTTAGCCTTGGGAAATCGTTTCAAAACTAGGCTCGGTGGATCGCGTGTGCTTCGGCGCTCCGACGATCGGAGCGGGTGTCAACAACAACAAGAGCACCCACGCACCGGGCTTCGTTGGTCATCAGGGGAGACATTCATGCGTTCCAACACATTCAAGACTCTGCTGCTCGGCGCTGCTTTCGTAGGAGCTGGCGCTGTTGCCGCATCGGCCGGCACGCTCGATGATGTCAAAGCCAAGGGCTTTGTGCAGTGCGGCGTCAACGGCACCGGTCTCGCCGGCTTTGGCGCGCCCGACGATGCCGGCAACTGGAAGGGTCTCGACGTCGATGCCTGCCGTGCCGTTGCCGCTGCCGTCTTCGGCGATCCCACCAAGGTGAAGTTCACCGGTCTTTCGGCCAAGGAGCGCTTCACGGCCCTGCAGTCGAAGGAAATCGACATGCTGGCCCGTAACTCGACCGATACGATGAGCCGTGACACGCAGCTCGGCATCACGTTCACCGGCATCAACTACTATGACGGTCAGGGCTTCATGGTGAAGAAGTCGCTGGGTGTTTCCTCGGCCAAGGATCTCAATGGCGCCTCGGTCTGCGTGCAGTCCGGCACCACCACCGAGCTCAACCTTGCCGACTACTTCAAATCCAACGGCATGACCTTCAACGCCGTTGTGTTCGAGAAGCAGGAAGAGGCGGACGCCGCCTATGATGCCGGCCGTTGCGATGCCTACACCACCGACGCCTCGGGCCTCTATTCGATCCGCCTGAAGATGACCAAGCCGGATGACAGCATGGTGCTGCCGGAGATCATCTCCAAGGAGCCGCTCGGGCCGGCCGTTCGCCAAGGCGACGATCAGTGGGAATCCATCGTCCGCTGGAGCCATTACGCCATGCTGACCGCCGAAGAATTCGGTGTGACGCAGGCCAACGTCGACGAGATGAAGAAGTCGGAAAATCCTGAAATCCAGCGCCTTCTTGGCGTTGGCGAAGGTGTCGACTTCGGTACGCCGATCGGTCTCAACAAGGACTGGGCCTACAACATCATCAAGGGCGTCGGCAACTACGGCGAGTCCTTCGAGCGTAACGTCGGCGAAGGCTCGCCGCTCAAGATCGCTCGCGGCCTCAACGCGCTGTGGTCGAAGGGCGGGCTGCAGTACGCTCCGCCGATCCGCTGATCGAACAGGCGAGGGGCGTTCTCAACGGACGCCTCCGTCTCTCGGACCAACGCGATGCGTCGGCTCATGCCGCCGTCCGGTCGTTCATACGTCCGGCCGGCGCCATAAGCGTGCGCAGGCGGTCCGTGTCCAGCGTGTGCGGCGCGTCGCGCCGGTGGCGCCCGCTCTTGTGAAACGTGCTTTTGGCGCCCGCTTGGCGCCCACTCTCGAGGCCTGACATGACGCTCCGAGACAAAACGGTCGACGAAACGCCCCGATCCTTGGTTCGCGCCGTTCTCTATGATGCGACGATCCGCGGCTGGGTGTTCCAGGGCCTGGTCTTGCTCTTCCTGATCCTGTTCGCCGTGTGGGTGATCCACAACACCGCCGTCAACCTGCGTGCCGCCAATATCCCCTTCGGCTTCGATTTCCTCAACATGCGAGCCGGCTTCGATATCTCGCAGAAGCCCATCGACTACACGCTCGATTCCTCGCACGCTCAGGCCTTCAAGGTCGGCCTTCTCAATACGATCATCGTATCTGTGCTCGGCATCGTTTTTGCGACGATCATCGGCTTTGTCGTCGGCATTTCGCGTCTGTCCAACAACTGGCTGCTGGCCCGGGCTGCGACGGTCTACGTCGAGACGTTGCGCAATGTCCCGCTGCTCTTGCAACTTCTGTTTTGGTACAAGGCGGTCCTGTCGGTGCTGCCGGGACCGCGCCAGGGTTACTGGTTGCCTCTCTCGATCAATCTTTCCAACCGTGGCCTGACCATGCCGCGCCCGATCATTGGCGAGGGTTTCGAAATCGTCCTGTGGACGGTGCCGGTCGCAATGGTGCTGGCCTGGGTTATGGCGCGATGGGCCAAGCGCCGTCAGATCGCCACCGGCCAGTCGTTTCCGGTCTTCCGGGCCTCGCTCGGCCTCATCGTCGGACTGCCGCTTGCCGTCTTTCTGGTGCTTGGCGCGCCGCTTTCCTTCGAGTTTCCCGAGCTCAAGGGCTTCAACTTCGTCGGCGGAATGGTCATCCATCCCGAGCTGACCGCCATGCTGTTCGGCATCTCGCTCTACACGGCGACCTTCATTGCCGAGACGGTACGCGGCGGCATTCTCGCCGTGTCGGCCGGCCAGAGCGAAGCGGCCTTCTCGCTGGGACTGCGCCCCAACCAGACCATGCGCCTCATCGTGGTGCCGCAGGCCATGCGGGTGATCATCCCGCCGCTCACCAGCCAGTACCTCAACCTCACCAAAAACTCGTCGCTGGCTCTGGCCATCGGCTATCCGGATCTGGTGGCGGTGTTCGCCGGGTCAACGCTCAACATCACCGGTCACGCCATCGAGGTTATCGCCATCACCATGGCGGTCTACCTCGCGCTGAGCCTCATCACCGCCGCGCTGATGAACTGGTTCAATGCCCGCGTGGCGCTGGTCGAACGCTGAGGGGATGGTCATGAGCCGCATCGAAACCGATACCGTCTTCGTCCGCCGCGATTTTCTTGAACCCGAGGCACCGCCGGCCTCGCTCGGTGGCTTTCCCGGCTGGGCGCGCAAGCATCTTTTCTCGTCGCCCCTGAATATTCTGGTCACCCTGGCGATGGCGCTCCTGCTGGTCTGGGCCGGACCGCCGCTCTTCCGCTGGCTGTTCGTCGACGCCGTCTGGACGGGCACCAATCGCGACGCCTGCCTGCCGAAGAATGGCGAGCCCATGGGCGCCTGCTGGGCTTTCGTCCATGCCAAACTGGCGCAGTTCACCTTCGGCTCCTACCCCGCCGATCAGCGCTGGCGGCCATCTCTGGTGATGATCGGCTTCTTCCTCGGCCTTGCCTGGATCGCCATTCCCAAGATGCCGCGTCGGCGTGAGGGCACGTGGTTGATGCTGACGGCCTTTCCCGTCCTGACCTTCTGGCTGCTCTATGGCGGGTTCGGCCTGCCGATCGTCGAAACTCCCAACTGGGGCGGCCTTCTGGTGACGCTGGTCGTGGCGATTACCGGCATCGTCGCCTCGCTGCCGCTCGGCATTCTCCTGGCGCTCGGTCGGCGCTCGAAGCTGCCGTTCATCAAGATCGTATCGGTGGTGTTCATCGAGATCTGGCGCGGCGTGCCGCTCATCACCGTGCTGTTCATGGCCTCGGTGATGCTGCCGCTGTTCCTGCCCAACGGCGTCAACTTCGACAAGCTGCTGCGCGCCCTGATCGGTGTCGCCCTGTTCACCGGCGCCTACATGGCCGAGACCATTCGCGGCGGCCTGCAAGCCATCCCCAAGGGGCAGTATGAAGGCGCCGCCTCGCTCGGCCTCAGCTACTGGCAATCGATGCGGCTGATCATCCTGCCGCAGGCCCTGAAGATCGTCATTCCCGGCATCGTCAACAGCTTCATCTCGCTGTTCAAGGACACCTCGCTGGTGATGATCATCGGTCTTTACGATCTTCTCGGATCGATCCAGCGCAACTTCTCCGACGCCAGTTGGTCGACGCCGTCGATCGCCCCGACGGGCCTGATCTTCGCCGCCGCCGTTTTCTGGGTTTTCTGTTTCTCCATGTCACGCTATTCGATGTACATGGAGAGAAAGCTCAACACCGGACGCAAGCGGTAAGCCGGCCGTTCGCCGCCGCCCCGCCTGCCGCCAAAGGGACCCCATTCATGGCCGATATTGCCTTAGCTGCCACACCTGTCTCCGAAACCGCCGTCGAGATGATCGGCGTCAACAAATGGTTCGGCGAGTTCCACGTGCTGCGCGACGTCAATCTCTCCGTCAAGCGCGGCGAGCGTATCGTCATCTGCGGGCCGTCCGGCTCGGGCAAGTCGACGACCATCCGCTGCATCAATCGCCTCGAGGAACACCAGAAGGGCAAGATCATCGTTGATGGCATCGAGCTCACCAACGACCTCAAACGCATCGACGAGGTGCGGCGCGAGGTGGGCATGGTGTTCCAGCACTTCAACCTGTTCCCACACCTGACTATCCTGGAGAACTGCACGCTGGCGCCGATCTGGGTACGCAAGATGCCCAAGAAGGAAGCCGAGGAGGTCGCCATGCACTTCCTCACCCGCGTCAAGATCCCCGAGCAGGCGCATAAATATCCCGGTCAGCTCTCCGGTGGTCAGCAGCAGCGCGTCGCCATCGCTCGTTCGCTGTGCATGCGGCCGAAGATCATGCTGTTCGACGAGCCGACCTCGGCCCTCGATCCCGAGATGGTCAAGGAAGTGCTCGACACCATGGTCGGCCTCGCTGAGGAAGGCATGACCATGATCTGCGTGACCCATGAAATGGGCTTTGCCCGTCAGGTGGCCAACCGCGTCATCTTCATGGACCAGGGTCAGATCGTCGAGCAGAACGAACCGGAGGAGTTCTTCTCCAACCCCATGCACGAACGCACCAAGCTGTTCCTCGGCCAGATCCTCCACTGATTTCTTGACGGGCGCCGGCGGCTTATCGGCTGCGGCGCCCGTTCCATATCTTCAGTTTTCACTTTCAAAAGTCGCCTGATTGGTTTGGATTTCCATACTATTTCCCCACCACCCCATCGTGGTTTACGGCTGGAAAAGCTAGGATCACCTAGTCTGTTTCGGGAAATGGGCCTTCCTAAAGGCGGCAAGTCGTGCCAGACAAAACGTCTGCGACAGAAGCCGGCTTTCTGCCGGCGCCGACAGGGAGGAGCTGAGCGTTGGCTGAGGGGCGTCTGACGACCCATGTGCTCGACACGGCGGCGGGGCGGCCTGCTGCCGGCCTGAGGATAGAACTCTGGGCGGTTCGTGCCGACGGCAGCCGCGACCTTCTTCGTGAAGCGACGACCAACCAGGACGGTCGTATCGACGGCCCGCTGCTTTCCGGCAGCTCATTTTCCACCGGATCCTACGAGCTGGTGTTCCATGCCGGCGACTATCTGCGCGCGGCTGGCCATACCCTTACCGATCCGGCTTTTCTAGACATCATACCCATCCGTTTCGGCATTGCCGACGCGGCGGCCCACTATCATGTGCCGCTGCTGATATCGCCTTACGGATATTCAACCTATCGCGGGAGCTGAGCCCATGCGCGACTCCATCCGCATCGTCCGCCGCGGGCGGATCGTCGAAATCGACGAGGTCCAGCCGACCGAGACGTTGCTCGACTACTTGCGCCTCAGAGAGCGCGCCACCGGCACCAAGGAAGGCTGCAACGAGGGCGACTGCGGCGCCTGCACCGTGGTCATCGGCGAGTGGCGTGATGGCCGCGTCGTCTACCGGCCGGTCAATTCCTGCATCCAGTTCCTCGGAGCCATGGATGGCAAGGAAATCGTCACCGTCGAAGACATCGCCTGGCCAGACGGCCGGCTGCATCCCGTGCAGCAGGCGATCGTCGATGCTCACGGTTCGCAGTGCGGCTTCTGCACGCCCGGCATCGTCATGAGCCTCTTTGCGCTCTACCACGGCGAGGGACGCGACGGTCCGCCGCCCCGCGACGAGGTCGTGACCGCATTGGCCGGCAACCTCTGCCGCTGCACCGGTTACCGGCCGATCGTCGACGCCGCGCTCGTTGCGATGGATGGGCCACCCGCTGACCGCTTCGTCGATGCGATGAGCCAGACGGCCGGCCTCTTGCAGTTTCTCGCCGATGGTCAGGATGTGTTCATCGGCTCCAACAGCGCTTTCTTCGCCGCACCGGCCAGCCTGTCGGTCCTGGCCCAACTGGTCGTGAAATACCCGGAGGCAACGCTGCTGGCCGGCGGAACCGATGTTGGCCTCAAGGTCACCAAGGGCATGCGGCCAATCTCTCAGGTCATCTACGTCAGTCGCGTCGCGGCGCTCAAGCAGATCGAAGATGTCGGCGACGCGCTGATTCTCGGGGCCGGCGTCACCTACGACGATGCCGCCGGTGTCTTCGCTGACCTCGACCCCGACCTTGGCGAACTCATCCGCCGCCTCGGCTCGCGGCAGGTGAGGGCCGTCGGTACCATCGGCGGCAACATCGCCAACGGTTCGCCGATCGGCGATATGCCGCCAGCGCTGATTGCCCTCGGTGCAACGCTGGAACTTGCCCATGGCGAGGAGGGGCGTGCCCTGCCGCTCGAGGACTATTTCATCGCCTACGGCAAGCAGGACCGACAGCCGGGCGAGTTCGTCGCCGGCCTGTTGGTGCCCAAGCTGGCGCCGAACCAGGTGTTCCGCGCCTACAAGATCTCCAAGCGGTTCGACGAGGACATTTCGGCGGTGATGGGGGCGTTCCGCTTCACCATCGATGATGGCGTCATCACCGAGGCACGGATCGCCTTTGGCGGCATGGCGGCGACGCCGAGGCGGGCGCTTCATGCCGAGGCGCGCCTTGTCGGTGCCCAACCGGCGCGGGCGGCGAGCTGGGGGGCGGCCATCGAGGCGCTCGGCGACGACTATGCACCGATCTCCGACATGCGGGCCTCGGCAGCCTATCGTATGGAGAGCGCCAAGGCGTTGCTCGCCAAGGCGCTGGTCGAATGCGCCGGCGCGCCGACCAGTCGCACCCGCGTCATCGGCCGCCGCGAGGCGCCGGAAACAGAGGTGGCCTGATGAGCGCGCCCGAGTCTGAGCTCCCTGAAGTGACGGCTGACCGAGCCATTCATCGTTCGACGCCCCATGACAGCGCCGTTCTGCATGTCACCGGCCGCGCCGTCTATATCGACGACATGGTCGAGCCGACCGGCACGCTGCATCTGGCGCCCGGCTTCTGCCCGGATATGGCGCGCGGCCGCATCCGCGACATCGACCTCTCGCGCGTTCGGCAGGCGCCCGGCGTCGTCGCCGTGCTGACCGCCGCCGACATTCCCGGTCGCAACGACTGGTCGACCTCGACAGGTGGCGACCCGATCCTGGCCGAGAAAGAGGTGGAGTTCTGGGGCGAGGTGCTGTTCTGCGTCGTCGCCGAAACGCGCGATGCCGCCCGTCGGGCGACGCGGCTTGCGCTGTTCGAGGGCGAGGCTGAGCCGCCGGTACTCACGGCCGAGGAAGCCAAAGCCAAGGGACTGCGTGTGCTGGACGACTATGGCTACGGCCGGGGCGATGTCGCTCGGTCCTTTGCCAGTGCCCAGCGCCGGTTCGATGGCATGATCCGCAATGGCGGGCAGGAGCACTTCTATCTGGAAGGACAGATCGCCCTCGCCATTCCCGGCGAAGCAGGCGACATGCACGTCTATTCGTCGACCCAGCATCCATCCGAAGTGCAGCATTGCGTCGCCCATATGCTCGGCGTGCCCAACGCCATGGTGACGGTTGAAGTGCGGCGCATGGGCGGCGGCTTCGGCGGCAAGGAAAGCCAAGCGAGCCAGTGGGCCTGCCTTGCCGCGTTGGGGGCTCGCGTCACCGGCCGCCCCTGCAAGCTCCGGCTCGACCGTGACGACGACATGGTGATGACCGGCAAACGGCATGACATGACGACGGCTTTCGCGGTCGCTTATGACAGCTCGGGCAAGATCCTGGCTGCCGACATCGACTTCATGGCCCGCTGCGGCTATTCCGCCGATCTCTCGGGCGGCGTGAACGACCGGACGCTGTTCCATGCCGACAACGCCTACTATTACCCCAATGTCGCGCTGAAGTCGGAACGGCTCAAGACCAACACCGTGACCAACACCGCGTTCCGTGGGTTTGGCGGGCCGCAGGGAATTCTCGCCGCCGAGCGCATCATGGATACGCTGGCCATCGTCACCGGCATCGATCCGCTGGAGGTCCGCAAGCGGAACTTCTATGGCCCCGGCCGCGATGTGACGCCTTATGGCCAGAAGGTCGAGGACAACATCCTGCCGGAGTTGATCGCCGATCTGGAGCGTTCCTGCGACTATGCCAAGCGTCGGCAGGAATGCCGCGCCTTCAACACCAAGAATCGCATCCTCCGCAAAGGCATCGCGTTGACGCCGGTCAAGTTCGGCATCTCCTTCACGCTGATCCACCTCAACCAGGCTGGCGCGCTGGTGCATGTCTATACCGATGGTTCGGTTCATCTGAACCATGGCGGCACCGAAATGGGGCAGGGCCTCAACACCAAGGTGGCTCAGGTGGCGGCCGATGCCTTCGGCATCCCGCTCGACAAGGTACGCATCACCGCGACCAACACGTCCAAGGTGCCGAATACCTCGGCCACCGCTGCCTCGTCCGGTTCGGACCTCAACGGCATGGCGGCGCTCGCCGCCTGTGACGCGATCAAGGAGCGCATGATCGCCCATCTCGTGGCGACCACCAACGCGGCGCCGGAAAGCGTGGTGTTTGCCGACGGACGGGTCAGCCATGCCGGCGGCTCGCTGTCCTTCGCCGATCTCGCCAAGGCCTGCTACGAGAACCGCGTGCAACTTTCCGCGTCCGGCTTCTATTCGACGCCCAAGATTCATTGGGATCGCCAGAAGGCCGAGGGTCGGCCCTTCCTCTATTTCGCCTATGGCGCCGCCTGCGCGGAGGTCACCATCGACACCATGACCGGCGAGATGAAGGTCGACCGGGTGGACATCCTCCATGACTGCGGACGATCTCTCAATCCGGCCATCGACATCGGCCAGATCGAGGGTGCCTTCATCCAGGGCATGGGCTGGCTGACCACCGAGGAACTGGTGTGGGACGATAAGGGACGGCTCGCCACGCACGCCCCGTCTACCTACAAGATCCCGACCGCCGGTGACGTGCCGGCCATCTTCAACACACGCCTCTGGGACGGCGCCAACCGCGAGGAGACCATCCACTCCTCCAAGGCGGTGGGCGAGCCGCCGCTGATGCTGGCCTGTTCGGTGTTTTCGGCGATCTTCGACGCCATCGCCAGCCTGAAGCCGGGTGCCGTGCCGCCGCTTGACGCGCCGGCGACGCCCGAGTCGATCATGCGAGCCGTATCCTTCATGCGACGGAGTGAGGCATGAGGGAGGTCTTCGCCCCGCTTCACCGTCTTCTGGCCCGTGACGGCGTCGCGGCTCTGGTGACGGTTGTCGGGGCGAAGGGGTCGACGCCGCGTGAGGCTGGCGCCCGCATGGTGGTATCGATTGATGGCGCCATTTCCGGCACCATCGGCGGCGGCCGGCTTGAACTCGACGCCATGGAGCATGCCATCGCCGCCTTGCATCAGGGGCGTGATAGCAGTGAGCGCCTTGACTTGGCGCTTGGGCCGTCCATCGGTCAGTGCTGTGGTGGCGCTGTCAGCGTGATGGTCGAGACCTTCACGGCTGCCCGGCTCGAAGAGGTCGCGAAACTGGCCGAGGCGGAAGCAAAGGGGCCTTTCCAGACCACGGCTATCAGTGCCGGTACCGCGCCGATCGACCGCCGCGTCATCGGCACCGCACTGGTGGGACCGACCGCTGAAGTCGATGCCGACGGTCGGCTTGATGAGAGCTTCGGCGAGCCGTTGCGTGAGCTGCTGTTGTTCGGCGCGGGACATGTCGGCCGTGCAGTCGTGCTGGCACTGGCACCACTGCCGTTCCGTATTCGCTGGATCGATGGCCGAAGAGCGGCTTTTCCCGATCTGCCTCTGTCCCGGCTGGAGCAGGTGGTGACTGGCACGCCGGCCGCCGAACTGAAGGCCGCTCCATCCGATGCCTTCGTGCTGATCATGACGCACGATCACGGTCTCGATCTCGACATCCTGCACGCGTCATTGTCGGAGGATCGATTCCCTTATGTCGGGCTGATCGGCTCGCGCACCAAGCGCGCACGTTTTGAACATCGGCTCGCCGAACTCGGCCACGCTGAAGCTCATATCAGGGCTTTCACCTGCCCAATCGGTGTGCCGGGGATAACCTCCAAGGAACCAGCGCATATCGCTGTTTCCGTGGCGGCAGAGCTGTTGATTGTGGACGAGAAACTTCGTAGGACCCCGGTCGGAGAAACTGCCACCGGGCAATCGGCCGACAGCTTACAAAATGGGCAGGTTGCCCAATTATTCGGACATTCCGGCTGAATCTTTTGGCGCGTCCGGTGGGCGAAATCGTGCTTGTATGCTGCACAGAAAATAGACAAAGCGCGGTGAGACGAGGACAACAGCTCTGATGGGCGAGGGGACTGGGGATAGCACCGGAGAAAGGCTCCGCCGGGTGGGAGGCGACACGCCGCTTCTCGAAGTCCGTCATGTTATCAAGCGTTTCGGCGGCTTCGCCGCCAATGATGACGTTTCCCTGAAAGTCATGCCGGGAGAAATCCACGCCTTGCTGGGCGAAAACGGTGCCGGCAAGTCGACGCTGGTCAAGATCATCTACGGGTCTCTGCAGCCGAATGCCGGCGAGATTCTCTGGAAGGGCAAGCCGGTCACTGTCGCTTCGCCCGCCGAGGCGCGTGCGCTCGGTGTCGGCATGGTGTTCCAGCATTTTTCGTTGTTCGAGGCGATGACGGTCGCTGAAAACATCGCTTTGGCGCTGCCCGACTGCAAGGCGACGCGAGAACTCTCCGATACCATTGCCCGCGTTTCTGCCAACTACGGCCTGCCGCTCGACCCGAACGCCCATATCGCCGACCTGTCGGTGGGCGAGCGGCAACGCGTCGAGATCGTTCGTTGCCTCCTTCAGAATCCCGAACTGATCATCATGGACGAGCCGACCTCGGTGCTGACGCCGCAGGAAGCCGACCAGTTGTTCGTAACGCTGCGGCGTCTCGCCGAAGAAGGCTGCGCCATCCTCTATATTTCGCATCGCCTCGAGGAAGTGCGGACGCTCTGCCACCACGCCACCATCATGCGCCGCGCCAAGGTGGTGGCCGAGACCGATCCAGCCACTGAGACCGTCAACACGCTGGCCCAGCTGATGGTTGGCAACGAGATCACCCGCGTCATCCGCGAAAAGGGCAAGCTCGGGCCGGAAGCCATTCTGCTGAAGGGCCTGACGCAAGTTGCGCAGGACGCGTTCGGTGTCTCTCTGAAGGACATCAACCTGTCCGTTCGCGCTGGTGAGATCGTCGCTATCGCCGGCATTGCGGGCAATGGCCAGAAGGAGCTGTTCGACGCCTTGTCGGGCGAGGAGCCGGCCGAGAAGGAAGACATGGTCATCTTCGCCGGCGAGGCCGCCGGCACGATGGACATCAACGAACGTCGCCTGCTTGGTGCCGCCTTCGTGCCGGAAGAACGGCTCGGGCATGGCGCGGTGCCGGCGCTGAAGCTGTCCGAAAACGTCGTGCTCACCCGCCATGGCACTGGCGAAGGGATCGCCCGGCGCGGCTTCACCCGTTTTGGCAAAGCCGGCCGCATCGTCGAGAAGGTGACCAGCCTGTTCGACGTGCGAAAGGGCGTCATCGATCCTGAAGCGCGATCGCTGTCGGGTGGCAATCTGCAGAAATTTGTCGTCGGCCGTGAGGTTGAGCGTACGCCGAAGATCTTGATCGTTGCCCAGCCCACCTGGGGCGTCGATGCCGGGGCGGCGGCGGTGATCCGCCAATCGCTGATCGATCTGTCGCGCAAGGGCGCTGCCATTGTGGTCATCTCTCAGGATCTCGACGAGATTTTCGAGATCGCCGACCGCATCGCGGTCATCTCGCGTGGCCATCTGTCAAAGGCAGAAGACGCCGATACGCTGACGCCGGAAAAGGTTGGCCTGCTGATGGCCGGAGGCGCCGAGAAAAAGGGAGCGGCGGCGTGATGCGCCTCGAACTGGTCAAGAGGTCGGAGAAAAGCCGGCTGATGAGCGTGCTTTCGCCCGTCGTCGCCGTCGCGTTGACGGTGGTGTTCGCCGGCATCGTCTTCGCGGCCCAAGGGCACAGCCCCCTTGCCGGCATCTGGTACTTCTTCCTGGAGCCGATCACCTCGCTCTGGGGCGTTGAGCAACTGATCACCAAGGCGACGCCGCTGATCATCATCGCGCTCGGCCTGTCGGTCTGCTACCTCTCCAACAACTGGAATATCGGCGCCGAGGGACAGCTCACGATCGGCGCCATCGTCGGCTCGATTCCTCCGATCCTGTTTCCCGACTTCGTCAACCCACTCGTGTTGCCGCTGATGCTGATACTGGCCATGGTTGGCGGCGCGTTGTTTGCCCTGATCCCAGCCAAGCTGAAGACTACTTTCGGCACCAACGAGATCCTGACCAGCCTGATGCTGGTCTACTGTTCCAATCTGTTTCTCGACTGGATGGTGCGCGGTCCTTGGCGCAGCCCCCAGGGCTACAATTTCCCCATCACCATCGACTTCCACGAATGGGCCGTGCTGAACGCCGTCGATGTCGGTGGCATCTACCTCAATCTCTCGGCGCCGATCGCCCTCGTCCTCGTCGCCGTGCTGGCGGTGGTGATGCGCTCGACGCTGAAGGGTTTTGAAATCCGTGTTCTCGGTCAGAGCCCGCGTGCCGGCTCGTTTGCCGGTTTTTCCAACCGCCGCATGACCTACTTTGCTTTCGCGCTGTCGGGCGCCCTGGCCGGGCTGGCCGGCATGATGGTGGTGATGAGCGAAATCGGAAAGCTGCAGCCGGTGATTTCACCGGGCTACGGCTTCACGGCGATCATCGTCGCCTTCCTCGGTCGCCTCAACCCGGTCGGTATCCTGATCGCCGGCCTCGTCATCGCTTCCTCGTATCTGGGGGGCGAGGCCATCCAGACCTCGTTGCAGATGTCCTCGAAACTTGCCACCGTCATCCAGGGCGTGCTGCTGTTCTTCGTACTCGCCGCCGACACGCTGATCCTCTACAAGGTGCGTCTGGTAACCGGCCGCGAGGGGGAGGGCGCCCATGCTTGAGGCCATCATCCTCACCATCATCACGGCAGCGACGCCGCTGCTGCTGGCTGCCGTCGGCGAGCTGGTGGTGGAGAAGTCCGGCGTGCTGAACCTCGGCGTCGAGGGCATGATGGTGATGGGCGCCGTTGCCGGCTTCGCCGTCACCGTTTCCACGGGCAGTCCGCTTCTCGGCATTGTCGGCGGCGCTGTCGCCGGCGTCATCGTTTCGCTGCTCTTCGCTTTCGTAACGCTGACGCTGGTTGCCAATCAGGTCGCGTCCGGCCTGGCGCTCACCCTGTTTGGTCTGGGACTTTCGGGTTTGATGGGCGAAAGCTTCGTCGGCCAGCCCGGCATCAAGCTCGCCAGCCTCGACATCCCCGGCCTCACCACGCTGCCTTTTGTCGGCAAGGTGCTGTTCGGCCAGGATATCCTTGTCTACCTGTCCTTTGCGGCCGTGTTCGGCGTGTCCTGGTTCCTCAATCGGACGCGCGCCGGCCTGATCCTGCGCGCCGTCGGTGACAATCACGCGTCGGCCCATGCGCTCGGCTATTCGGTGATCGGCGTCCGCTATCTCGCGGTAATGTTCGGCGGTGCCATGGCGGGGCTTGGTGGCGCTTATCTGTCGGTTGCCTATACGCCGCTCTGGGTGGAAAACATGACGGCCGGCCGCGGCTGGATCGCGCTGGCTTTGGTGGTGTTTGCCTCGTGGATGCCGTGGCGGGCAGCGATCGGCGCCTATCTGTTCGGCGCGGTCACCGTGCTGCAATTCCATGCTCAGGCGCTCGGTATCGGCTTTCCGTCGCAGTTCCTGGCGATGTTGCCCTATCTTGCCACCGTTATCGTGCTGGTTGCCATTTCCGGCAATCGGCGAGCAACGCTGTTCAATACGCCCAGCAGCCTGGGCAAGCCCTTCGTACCCGACCGCTGAGCCGGGATGTCGAGCAACCAGCGCCGGCAGTACGGTCGGCCGGCGCCTCATTCAAGACCGTGACAGACCGTGGGGCAAACCCACACCAGGGGAGAATGAACATGAAGAAACTCGCGCTTCTTGCCGGTACGGCCCTGGCGCTCGCCGTCGGCGCCGTCTCCGGCGCTTCGGCCGCCGACAAGCTGAAGGCCTGCTGGGTCTACACCGGCCCGATCGGCGACTTCGGCTATTCCTACCAGCACGACCAGGGCCGCCTCGCCGTCGAGAAGGAACTGGGCGACAAGGTTGAGACCGCCTATGTCGAAAACGTCGCCGAGGGTCCGGACGCCGAGCGCGTGTTCGAGCGCTTCGCCCGGGAAGGCTGCGGCATTGTCTTCGGCACGTCGTTCGGCTTCATGGACGCCGAGCTGAAGGTGGCCAAGAAGTTCCCGAATGTGAAGTTCGAGCACGCCACCGGCTACAAGAGCGCCCCCAACATGGGCCTCTACAATGCTCGTTTCTATGAGGGCCGCTACATCCTCGGCCAGATCGCGGCCAAGGAATCGAAGAAGGCGCTCGCTGGCTACATCGTTTCCTTCCCGATCCCCGAAGTGGTGATGGGCATCAACGCCTTCATGCTCGGTGCGCAGTCGATCAACCCCGACTTCAAGGTCAAGATCGTCTGGGTGAACTCGTGGTTCGATCCCGGCAAGGAAGCCGACGCCGCCAAGGCGCTGTTCGATCAGGGTGCCGACATCATCGTCCAGCATACCGACTCGACAGCCGCCATGCAGGTCGCCGAGGAGCGCGGCCTCAAGGGCTTCGGCCAGTCGTCCGACATGATCAAGTTCGCGCCGAAGGCGCAGATGACGGCGATCGTCGACAACTGGGGTCCGCACTACATCAAGTCGGTCAAGGCGGTGCTCGACGGCACCTGGAAGGCCAACGACGTGTGGGAAGGCATCAAGGACGGCACCGTCCACATGGCCGACTATGCCAACATGTCCGACGAGACCAAGAAGCTCGCCGAGGCCACGCAGGCCAAGATCGCCGGCGGCTGGAACCCCTTCACCGGTCCGATCGCCGACCAGAGCGGCAAGGAGCGCTATGCGGCCGGCGTCGTCGCTCCGGATGCCGATCTCCTGGGCATGAACTGGTACGTCAAGGGCGTTGACGACAAGCTGCCGCAGTAAGCGTCGTCATCGAAAAGCAAAGCTTGTGCGGGGTCGCCTGAGGGCGGCCCCGTCGTGTTTCAGGACCTCTTCAACCCGCCGGAAATATTGGCATTTCGGTCTGCCAGCTGGCTTGCCTTGGTTGGGTTCGTAGGTCTAGACTACGGCTAAATGCGTAGGGATGCGCCATGCCTTTTTGTTGGGCCGGGCGAAGTCCGCCTCAAGGTATCTGACTGCACATGCTGAGCTTTGCCATCGAGTGGCTGCACATTCTGATCCGTTGGTTCCATCTCGTGGTCGGCATCGGCTGGATCGGCACCAGTTTCTTCTTCATTGCCCTTGATCTCAGTCTCCGTAAGCGGGCGAAGATGAATCCCGGCGTCTATGGCACCGCGTGGCTCGTGCACGGCGGCGGCTTCTACAATGTCGAAAAATATGCGGTGGCGCCGGAAGAGTTGCCGGAGGATCTCGTCTGGTATCGTTGGGAGGCCTATCTCACCTTCGTTTCCGGCTTCCTGCTGCTGACGACGGTCTATTACTTCAATGCCCGCGCCTATCTCATCGATCCCTCGGTCTCCAACCTCGCCCCCTGGCAGGCGATCGCCATCTCGATGCTATCGCTTCTCCTCGGCTGGCTTGCCTATGACGGGCTGATGAAGCACACGACCGACGACCATCCGGGCCTTGTCGTTGTCTGCGTCTTCCTGATGATCGTTGGTTTCGCTGCAGTGTTCAGCAACGTCTTTTCGGGGCGGGGCGCCTTCATCCATGTCGGCGCGCTGGTCGGCACCATCATGGCCGCCAACGTTTTCCGAGTGATCATTCCGAACCAGAAGAAGATCGCCGCCGCGCTGATGGCCGGCGAAAAGCCCGATCCTGCCTTGGGATTGCAGGGCCGGCAGCGGTCCATCCACAACAACTACCTGACGCTGCCGGTGCTGCTGATGATGGTGTCCAACCACTATCCGCTGCTCACCGGCCACCCGCATGGCTGGCTTCTGGTGGCGCTGATTCTGGTTGTTGGTGCCATGGTGCGCCACATCCTCAACCGCCACGAAGCGGGCGACCCTTTCCGGAAATACTGGTGGGCGTTGCCGGGGGGCGCGGTCGCCCTCGCTTTGGCGATTGTCGCGACGGCGCCGCTACCGCGCGCTGAGACATCCACTGACGCGTCCACGGCCACCGATGCCGACGTGCTTCGCCTAACCGCGACTCATTGCGTGATGTGCCATTCCGCCAAGCCGACGCATGAAGGGTTCACCGAGCCACCCAAAGGCCTCGTCTTCACTGATATCGAGCACATCCGCCGCTACGCGCCGCTCATCAAGATGCAGGCGGTCGATTCGGAGGTGATGCCGCTCGGCAACGAGACCGGCATCACGCGTCAGGAGCGCGATGCGCTGGGCGCCTGGATCGCCGCGAACGGTGGTTAAGGCAGGGTAGGGCAAGCCTGGACCAAGCGGTTCAGTGATCCGTACCGATGGTCTGCGTCGCGTACATGCCGGTGGTCCGAAACTCGGTGGGGCTGGCGCCGAAGAACCGGCGGAATACCTTCGAGAAATAGTTGGGATCGGAGAATCCGGTCAGGGTCGCCACCTCCTTGACCGAGATCTCCGTGTTGACGGCGAGCAGCTTGGCGGCGCGGCGCATCCGTTCGGCCAGCACATATTCCGACGGCGGCCGCCCTTCGGTGGCAGTGAAGACGCGGCTGAAATGGGCGCGGCTCAAACCGGCGACACCGGCCAGCTCATCGACCGACAGGTCGCTCTGCAGGTTGTTGAGAATGTGCCGGATCACTGGTGCCATGGGGCTCGCCTGGGTCGCGTCGGTATAGGTGCCGGCGAATACATCGTCGTAAAGGGCCATGGCGGCACGATAGGCCAGGGCCGAAGCAGCACCCGGCGTTTCGCCTTCGCCTTCCATCATTCTGAGGGAACAATCGGCCAGCGTCTCCACCGTCCGGGGTTTGAGGTGGAGCACCGGTCCGGTCACCGCCATCACCGAACGGTGCAGTCTCAGCGCCTCTTCGCCGTTCATGGAAATCCAGAAAAATTCCCAGCGTCCGCCGTCCTCAAGCCAATACCGATGGTTGTGGGGAACGAGGACCAGCATCGCCTCGCCCTCGCCAATACGATAATGCTTGTCCTCGTAGCGCAAATTTCCATGTCCGGAAATTGTGTGCTGAAGAACGGTGAACGGCGTTTGCCCGCGTTTCCGCCCGTCCCAGGAATATTCCTTTGATGTTTGAATATCATAGCCGGTACTGGTCGGCATCGTGTGGAGCAGATTCCGTCCACGAGGCAACGACATGGTCGTCATTCCTGGACCATTTTGCCGGAGTTTATCGAGCACAGAATTACCCATCGAAGCACAATCCTCGTCTGGCCTTGGCAGCCATATTACGTCTTAATGCAGCCAACAAGAAGAACGGAACGGACGGAGCCAGGGACTTTCCCAGCACAAGATTTTGGACGCAGGACGACAATGTCGGCTGCGTAATACTTTTGTATTGTCTGGACGTATCCTTCATCCGGTCGGTTTAGGCGATTGAACGAGGACAGCATGGCAGCCTTCAAAGTTGCGATTATCGGCGCAGGCAGCGTCGGCTTCACAAAGAAGCTTTTCACCGACATCCTCTGTGTACCAGAGTTTGCCGACGTCGAGTTCGCGCTGACCGATATCTCGGAACACAATCTGACGATGATCGCGACGATCCTGAGAAAGATCGTCGAAGTCAACAAGCTGCCTGCCAAGATTACCGCCACCACCGATCGCCGCAAGGCGCTTGAAGGGGCACGCTATGTGATTTCCTGCGTCCGCGTCGGTGGGCTCGACGCCTACCAGGATGACATTCGCATTCCGCTCAAATACGGCGTCGATCAGTGCGTCGGCGACACCATCTGCGCCGGTGGCATTCTCTACGGCCAGCGCAATATTCCCGTGATCCTCGATTTCTGCAAGGATATCCGCGAGGTTGCCGAGCCCGGTGCCAAGTTCCTCAACTACGCCAATCCCATGGCCATGAACACCTGGGCGGCTATCGAGTACGGCAAGGTCGACACCATCGGCCTTTGTCACGGCGTGCAGCACGGCGGCGAGCAACTGGCCGACATCTTTGGAGTCGGTCACGACGAGATCGATTACGTCTGTTCGGGCATCAACCATCAGACTTGGTACGTTGACGTTCGCATCCGCGGCCGCAAGGTGACAAAGGATGAAATCGTCGCGGCCTTCGAGGCGCATCCGGTCTATTCCAAGCAGGAAAAGGTTCGCATCGACGTGCTGAAGCGCTTCGGCGTCTACTCCACCGAGAGCAACGGCCATCTGTCGGAATATCTCCCCTGGTACCGCAAGCGGCCGGGCGAGATCATGAACTGGATCGACATGTCCGACTGGATCCATGGCGAGACGGGCGGCTACCTGCGTTTCACCACCGAGCAGCGCAACTGGTTCGAGACCGAGTTCCCGGAGTTCCTGAAGGAAGCCGAGGAAAAGATCGATCCCAAGCGCCGGTCGAGCGAACATGCCAGTCATATCATCGAGGCATTGGAGACGGGCCGAGTCTATCGCGGCCATTTCAACCAGAAGAACCGCGGCGTCATCACCAACCTACCTGATGACTGCATCATCGAGTCGCCCGGTTTCGTCGATCGCTTCGGCATCAACATGGTCGCCGGCATTACGCTGCCGGAAGCCTGCGCGGCTACCTGCATGGCGTCGATCAATGTCCAGCGTATGTCGGTGCATGCGGCGGTCACTGGCGACGTCGACCTCTTGAAGCTCGCCGTCCTGCACGATCCGCTGGTCGGTGCCATCTGCACGCCCGAAGAGGTGTGGGCGATGGTGGACGAAATGCTGGTCGCCCAGGCGCGCTGGCTGCCGCAATATGCCTACGCCATCGACGCTGCCAAGCAGAGGGTCGCCAAATCGACGGTCAAGACGCGCGACTGGCAGGGAGCGGCCCGCCGCGAGGCACGTGGCATCGAGGAAATTCGTGAGGAAAAGGCGCGTACGAAGGTCTGACGAGACCGCGCCGTCTCAGGTTTTCCGGCGCGGGTCATCCGCGCCGGACGCGGCAGGCCGGTTCGCCGCCGCAAGGGGAAAGCCGATCGGATCATGAGGAAGCCGGTCGACTTGGGAAGAGAGCGCGGGGGGATGCGTTCCGACGCTGACCATCGCATTGGCTATCCACCGGCAAGGCCGGTGGTCGGCTTCATGAGGGAGGACATGACGGAATGATTTATCAGATGAAACTGACGTCGGCTTTGATGCTCGGCGCGTCGCTCTTTGCGACCGCCGCTTTCGCGTCTGAGCTGACCGTCGTGCCGGAGGCTCCGGTGTTCCAGGGCCAAGGCAAGGTCAACTATGTCGGGCGCGGCGATCTCTGGGAATACAAGGCGCTTTCCGCCTACCATGAGCCCGAATACATCACCAAGAATTTCGTCGACAAGGGGCGCCTGCCGCCGGTCAAGGACCGCCTGCCCAAGGAGCCCCTCGTCTTCAAGACCAGCAACATGCCGAACGGCATGGGCGTTTACGGCGACGTGCTCCGTCACGTCATCGGCGGTCGTCCGGAAGGCTGGAACTATCAGGCCGGTCAGGTTCAGGGCTGGGGCGGCATCGATATCGGCATGTATGAATGCCTGACGCGCACCGCGCAGCTGTTCCAGATCAAGGCCGAGGATATGGAGCCGCTCCCCAACCTCGCCAAGAGCTGGGAATGGTCCAAGGACGGTCACAAGCTGACCATGCACCTGATCGAAGGTGCCAAGTGGTCGGACGGCGTGCCGTTCACCTCCGAAGACGTGATGTTCTATTGGGAGGACAACGTCCTCGACCCGAATGTTTCGCCGACCAACGGTGCCACCGCGGCGACCTTCGGTGAAGGAACGACCCTGAAGGCGATCGACGACTACACGGTCGAGTGGACCTTCAAGGAAGCCTTCCCGAAGCAGTATCTCTATAACATGGCCTACGGCACGTTCTGCCCTGGCCCTGCTCATATGCTGAAGCCGCAGCATCCGAAGTATTCCAAGAACACCTACGATCAATACAAGAACTTCTTCCCGCCGAGCTACATGAATTGGCCGGTGATGGGTGCCTGGTCGCCGGTGCTCTATCGTCCTGATGACATCATCGTCCTGCGCCGCAATCCTTATTACTGGAAGGTCGACGAGAACGGCAACCAGTTGCCTTATCTCGACGAAGTCCACTTCAAGCTGTCGACTTGGGCGGATCGTGACGTTCAGGCGGTAGCCGGTTCGGGCGACATCTCCAACCTTGAGCAGCCGGAAAACTTCGTCGAGTCGCTGAAGCGCGCCGCTCAGCCGACCGCTCCGGCTCGCCTCGAGTTTGGCCCACGCCTCATCGGCTATAACCTCTACATGAACTTCTCGGCCAATGGCTGGGGTGGCCCCGATGCGCGTGGCCAGGCGGTGCGCGAGCTCAACCGCAATGAGCACTTCCGCAAAGCGGTCACCATGGGTCTTGACCGACAGAAGCTCGGTCAGGCGCTAGTGAAAGGGCCGTTCACGTCCATCTACCCCGGCGGCATCTCCTCCGGTTCGAGCTTCTATGACCGCAATAGCACCTTCTACTATCCCTTCGATCTCGATGGGGCCAAGAAGGAGCTCGAAGCGGCCGGTCTGAAGGACACCGACGGCAATGGTGTGGTGAACTACACCGACGGCCCGATGAAGGGTAAGGACGTCGAGATCACGCTGCTCGTCAGCGCCGACTATTCCACCGACAAGAGCCTTGCCGAAGGCGTGATTGGCCAGATGGAAAAGCTCGGTCTGCGCGTCGTTCTGAATGCCCTCGACGGCAAGCAGCGTGACAACGCCAATTATGGCGGCAAGTTCGACTGGACGATCAACCGGCATGGTCCGGAACTGACGGCCGTCGTACAGAATACCGAGCAGTTGGCACCGGTCGGTCCGAAAACCTCCTGGTTCCATCGCGCCCCGGAGAGCGGACAGCTCGATCTGATGCCCTTCGAGCAGCAGCTCGTCGACACCATCAACAAGTTCATCGCAACCCAGGACGTCGCCGAGCGCGCCAGCCTGATGAAAGAGTACAACAAGATCGCGACGACCAACGTCAACAGCGTCGGTCTGACCGAATACCCCGGGGCTCTGATCATCAACAAGCGCTTCGACAACGTTCCTCCGGGAACCCCGATCTTCATGTTCAACTGGGCTGAAGACTCGGTTCTGCGTGAGCGCCTCTACGTCCCCGCCGACAAGCAGGGTGACTACGAGCTGGCCAAGGACTCACTGCCCGGCAAGCCGGGCGATCAGGGTCCCGTCGAGTAATCTTCCCACTCGAATGGCCAATTGTCCCGGCGGTGCCCCCCGCCGCCGGGACTTCTCTTCCGAGACCTCCGCAGAATTGTCCGGGAGTCCGAGGGAGCCTACGATCTCAAGCCGTCGGTGACGGCGATCCAAGCCAGCCCGTTTCGTAAGACGCGGGTCCTTCACATCCATGACAAGAGTCAGGAAGTCTCAGATCCATGTTCCGCTTCTTGCTCATCCGTATCGCCTCGGCGATCCCGGTGCTCTTCATTCTAAGCGTCGTCACCTTTGCGATCATTCAGGCTCCGCCGGGTGATTACAGCGACTTCATTCGCTCGCAGCTGATCAACCAGGGTGGCGCCAGCTTCGAAGCGGCCGACGCGCAGGCCAAGGCCTATGCCCATGAGCACGGTCTCGATAAGCCCATCCCGGTTCAGTACGTCAACTGGGTGGTCGGCATGGTCACCAAAGGCGATTTCGGCCGCAGCTTTTTCTACAATCGTCCAGTGGCCGACGTTGTTGCAGAACGGTTGCCGCGCACGCTGCTTCTGGCGCTGACTTGCCACATCCTGGCGTCGGTCATCGGCATATCCTTCGGCATTATCGCGGCGACCAAGCAATATTCGTGGATCGACAGCCTGCTGTCGTTCATCTCCTTCCTGGGGATGACGGTCCCGCGCTTCCTGATGGCGCTGGTGATCGTCTACATCATGGTTTTTCACTTTAACGTCAATGAAATCAATAGCTTCTTCTCGCCGAGATATGGCGGAGCGCCTTGGTCGTGGGGCAAATTCGTGAATTTGGTGCAGCATGTCTGGCCGGTGGTCGCCATCGCCACCTTCGGCGGCCTCGCTTACAACATGCGCGTCATGCGCGGTAATCTGCTCGATACGCTCAATGCGCAATATGTCGAGACGGCACGGGCCAAAGGGCTTTCCGAAGGCGCGGTGATCCTCCGCCACGCCGTACCCAACGCTCTGCATCCGCTCGTCATGTACCAGGGCGTGGTGCTTCCCTACATGCTGACTGGTGAGATCGAAACGGCGATCATTTTCGCGCTTCCGACTGTCGGCCCGGCTATCGTCGGGTCGATGGTGGTCGGCGATGTCTACGTCACAGCCACCTTCATGCTTGTGCTTTCCGCGACGCTGATCATCGGCAATATCATCGCCGACATTCTGCTCGCCCTGCTTGATCCGCGTATCCGTCTCGGTGGAGGAGCCAACTGATGCTTGTTCCTGGCGAATCCACTTTGAACGGTCCGGCCGAGATCGTCGAGAAACACGGCAGCGAAAGCTACACCGCCCTCGTTTGGCGGCGCCTCAAGCGTTCCTGGACCGGCATGGCCGGTCTGGTGATGGTCATCCTTCTGGTGTTCATCGCATTGTTTGCCGACTTCTTGTCGCCGGTCGATCCGAAGTTCACCGATGTCGGCTATTCCAGCCCCGAGCTGATGTCCTTTACCGACAAGGATGGCGGCTGGACGCTCACGCCGCGCGTCTATCCCATGGTGGAGGGCACCGAGCTCGACCCCATCACCTACCAGCCGCTGATCGGACCAGACTATGATAACCCGCGTTATCTGGGCTTCTTCGTCAAGGGCGCTCCCTACCGGCTCCTCTGGCTGATCCCGGCCGAACGGCACCTGTTCGGTGCGACCGATGGCAAGCCCGTGCATTTTCTCGGCACCGACAAGTTCGGCCGCGACGTGTTGTCGCGTGCCTTCTATGGATCGCGCATCTCGTTGATGATCGCCCTGACCGTCGTGTCGATCATCACCGTGGTCGGCACCACGGTCGGCATGGTCTCCGGCTATTTCGGCGGCCGCTTCGATATCTGGGTGCAGCGGTTCGTCGAGCTGGTGCTGGCCTTTCCACAATTGCCGCTCTACCTCGCGCTCACCTCACTGATCCCAGTGACGGCGCCAACCTCGGTGTTCCTCGCCTTCGTCATCTTCGTGATGTCGGCGCTTGGCTGGGCGCAGCTCTCCCGCGAGGTGCGCGGCAAGACGCTGGCGCTCGCCCGCATCGAGTACGTGCGGGCGGCGATCGCCATCGGCGCTCGCGACCGGCGCATCATTTTCCAGCACATTTTCCCCAACGTCATGAGCCACGTCATCGTCGCCGTGACGCTGGCGATCCCTCAGGTGGTGCTGCTCGAGAGCTTCCTTGGCTTCCTCGGCTTCGCCGTGAAACCGCCGCTGATCTCCTGGGGATTGATGTTGCAGGATACCTCCAACTACTCGGCCATCGGTTCCTATCCCTGGATTCTGACGCCCGTGGCCTTCGTCTTCGTGACCGTCTTCGCTTTCAATGCGCTTGGCGACGGCCTGCGCGACGCCATCGACCCCTATTGAGGAAGCCGACCATGGACAGAGACGAAAACCTCGCTCCGGACGTACGGCTCGATCATGGCAGCCGCACGGGAGAGCCGATTATCGATTGCCGAAATGTCGCCGTCCGCTTCAAGGTGGAGGACGGTGAAGTCGAGGCGGTGCGTGGCGTGTCGATGCAGCTCTATCGCGGTGAAACAATCGCCGTGGTGGGCGAAAGCGGCTCGGGAAAGTCGGTGACCGCGCGAACCATCATGGGCTTGCTGTCGAAGCGTGCCCGTGTTGCCCCCAGTGCCAGCATCCGCTTCGATGGCCAAGAGGTGCTCAAATGGTCGCCGCATCGCCGCCGCATGCTGCGCGGTAACCGCATCTCGATGATTTTCCAGGAGCCTCTCTCCTCGCTCAATCCGGTCTATTCGATCGGCGCGCAAATCATTGAGGCGATCCGCATTCATCAGAAACTGTCGAAGGCCAAGGCGCGCGACAAGGCGATCGACCTGTTGCGCGAGGTGCGCATTCCCGACCCTGAGTCACGCATCAACCAATATCCGCACCAGCTTTCGGGTGGCCAGCGCCAGCGCGTGATGATCGCCATGGCTCTCGCCAACAACCCCGATGTGCTGATTGCCGACGAGCCGACCACGGCGCTCGACGTGACGGTGCAGGCCCAGATCCTTCAGCTCATTCGCGACCTGCAGCAGCGCCATGGCATGGCGGTGATCCTCATCACCCATGACCTCACGGTGGTGCGCAAGTTCTCGGACTATGTCTACGTGATGCAGAAGGGCGAGGTGAAGGAACACAACACCACCGAGGCGTTGTTCGGCAACCCGCAGCATCCCTACACCCGGCATCTCCTCGCTTCGGAACCACGCGGCCACGCCAACCCACTGCCGGTCGAGTCGCCGGTGATCCTTGAGGGCAAGGACGTTCGCGTCGCCTTCATGTTGAAGAAGGGTGGCTTCTTCAATGCCGAGTTCCATGAGCTGGTCGCCGTCGACAATCTCAGCCTGACGCTGCGCCGCCACGAGACACTGGGCATCGTCGGCGAAAGCGGCTCCGGCAAGACCACCTTCGGCCAGGCGTTGATCCGTCTCTCCGATCCTGACGCCGGCGAGATCTACTTCGACGGCAAGCCCATCCACGGCAAGAACCGCGAGGAACTGAGGCCGCTCCGCTCGCGCATGCAGGTGGTATTCCAGGATCCGTTCTCCTCGCTCAATCCGCGCATGTCGGTGTGCCAGATCATCGAGGAAGGATTGATCGTCAATGGCATTGGAGCCAATCGGCCTGAGCGGCTCGACCGGGTGCGCGACGCGCTGACGGCGGCCGGCCTGCCGACCAACATTCTTTCCCGCTTTCCGCACGAGTTCTCGGGTGGCCAGCGGCAGCGCATCGCCATTGCCCGCGCCATCGCGCTCGAACCGGAGTTCATCCTGCTCGACGAACCGACGTCGGCGCTCGATCTGTCCGTGCAGGCGCAGATCATCGATCTGTTGCGCAAGCTGCAGGACGAACGCGGGCTCAGCTATCTGTTCATTTCCCACGATCTGAAAGTCGTTCGGGCGCTCTGCCATCGCATCATCGTCATGCAGCATGGCCGGATCGTCGAGGAAGGCCCGGTGGAGGAAGTGCTGTTCAAACCAAAAACGCCTTACACGGAAAAGCTGGTGAAGGCGGCCTTCGAGGTGGCCGCGTAAGCGGCGGAAATCCGGGCTCCGCTTCGCTTTTCTGAGAGCGGACGGAGACTGAAAGGATCCAGAGCGGCCTACAAGCGCTGGTTTGGATCCTCATACGACAAAACACCTAACCTGTCCCAGTGGCGGACCGGCATGGCCGGACCGTGTGGGAAGTCTGTTTGCCTGGAGGAAAGCGAATATGGCAGCCAATCCCAAGATCACCTTCATCGGTGCCGGCTCCACGGTGTTCATGAAGAATATCCTCGGTGACGTTCTGCACCGGCCGGCGCTGAAGGGCGCCACGATCGCCCTGATGGACGTCAATGAGAAGCGTCTCGCCGAAAGCGCGGTTGTCGTGGGACGACTTCTCAAGCTGCTCGACGCGCCGGCGAAGGTCGAGACCTACACCGACCGCCGCAGGGCACTGGAAGGGGCCAACTTCGTCGTCGTCGCCTTCCAGATCGGTGGTTATAAGCCGGCCACGGTCACCGACTTCGAGGTGCCCAAGAAATACGGTCTGCGCCAGACCATCGCCGACACCCTGGGCGTCGGCGGCATCATGCGCGGCGTCCGTACCGTGCCGCATCTTTGGGCCATCTGCGCCGACATGATGGAGGTCTGCCCAGATGCCGTGCTGCTTCAGTATGTCAACCCGATGGCCATCAACACTTGGGCGATCTCGGCCAAGTACCCCAAGATTCGCCAAGTCGGCCTTTGCCACTCCGTGCAGGGGACTGCCGAGGAATTGGCCCGAGACCTGGAGATCCCGATCTCGGAGATCCGCTACCGGGCGGCCGGCATCAACCACATGGCCTTCTACCTGAAGTTCGAGCATCGGCAGGCCGATGGCAGCTATCGCAATCTCTATCCCGATCTTGTTCGCGGCTATCGGGAGGGTCGCTATCCCAAGCCGTCGAGCTGGAACCCGCGCTGCCCGAACAAGGTGCGCTACGAGATGCTGACGCGGCTCGGCTATTTCGTCACCGAAAGCTCCGAGCATTTCGCCGAATACACGCCATGGTTCATCAAGGAAGGCCGCGATGATCTGATCGAGAAGTTCGGCATTCCGCTTGATGAATATCCCAAGCGCTGCGTCGAGCAGATCGCCCGGTGGGAGAAGGATCTGGAGAGCCTCAAGGCCTCCGACACCGTCGAGGTGAAGGAGAGCCACGAGTATGCCTCTCAGATCATCAACTCGGTGTGGACCGGCGAGCCTTCGGTAATTTACGGCAACGTCCGCAACAACGGCTGCATCACATCGCTGCCCGACTATTGCGCCGCCGAGGTGCCGTGCCTCGTCGATGCGTCCGGCATTCAGCCGACCTATGTCGGCGACCTGCCGCCGCAGCTGACCGCGCTGATCCGCACCAACGTCAACGTTCAGGAGCTGACCGTGGCGGCACTGATGACCGAAAACCGCGACCATCTCTACCACGCGGCGATGATGGATCCGCACACGGCGGCCGAACTCGACCTCGACCAGATCTGGTCGCTGGTCGACGACCTTTGCCGTGCCCATGGTGACATGCTGCCTGAGTGGGCTCGGCTCAGCTGAAAACACTCGCAAACCGGAGCGGGATTTTAGCCGCTCCGGCAAGCTCATCCCGGCGTTCGCTTCGGTTCCTCCAGAAGCGAATGACGGCTCCAGCGGCGCGGGATGGCGACATAACGGGTCGGCGTCCCGCGTCTGGTATTGCCCCCACGACGCGTGCGACCTCGCAATCTCGACCGTCGGGATGCCTTCATCCCTTAGTCGGGTTCGTGGCCGGCGGCTGTTTGCCCGTATTGCCAAGCCTTGAAAACAGGGACATTCTCGCCTTGTCGGGGCATCCGAGGAGGGATGCCCGATCTCAGGATAAGTGATCCGCAGTCCCGAAAATCGGGGGCTGCGGAATTGGACAGGCGAGAACATAACGGAAACATCTGTGGAGGTCAGCCATGTCAGAACACACCGGAACATCCACCAGCGGCAGAGCAGCCGGCCCCCGTTGCGTTGCCATCGTGGGGCCTCACGGCAGCGGTAAGACGACGCTTCTCGAGGCAATCCTCGAACGAACGGGGGCAATTCCAAAAGCCGGCAACGTCGCAGCGGGGACAAGTGTCGGCGACCGTTCCAAGGAAGCCCGCGCCCATGGCATGGGCATCGACCTCAACGCCGCCGACGCTGAATTTCTCGGCGACCGCTACACCTTCCTCGACTGCCCAGGGTTTGTTGAATTCGCTTTCGAGATGCAGCCCGTGCTTGCGGTCGCCGACGTGGCCGTCGTCGTCTGCGAGGCCGACGAAAAGAAAATCCCGGCGCTGCAATTGGTGCTGAGGCAGCTCGAAGCGGCGGGCGTTCCGCATGTGCTGTTCGTCAACAAGATCGACAAGGCAGACGCGACGCTTCGCGATACGCTGAAGCTGATGCAGTCGGCGTCGACGACGCCGCTCGTGCTGCGCCAGATACCGATCTGGAAGGACGGCATCACCATTGGTACCATCGAGCTGGCGCTGGAGCGCGCTCTGGTCTACCGCGAACACGCCGAAAGCCAGGAAGTCCCCATTCCAACAGATCATCAGGCTGACGAGTTGGCCGCCCGCTACGAAATGCTGGAGCGCCTTGCCGATTATGACGACGACCTGATGGAAGAGCTTCTGTCGGATGTCGCCCCCGACCGCAGCCAGATTTTCCAGGACCTACGCAAGGAGATGCGCTCTGGTCTGATCACGCCGGTATTCATTGGATCGGCCGAGCGCGGCAACGGCATCACCCGTCTTCTGAAGGCGCTGCGTCACGATGCGGCCGGCATAGAGGACACGCGCGCCCGTCTGGGACTTACGGCCGGCGCAGACGCCATCGTTCAGGTGGCCAAGACCGTCCAGACCTCGCATGCTGGCAAGCTGTCCATCGTTCGCGTGCTCTCCGGTAAGCTGACCGACGGTTTGGCCCTCACCGGTGCCGATGGCACCGTCGGTCGTGTGTCGGGGCTCTATGCGCTTGGGACGGGAACGCCGACCAAGATATCCGAAGCGACTGCCGGCGCGGTGGTTGGTATCGGAAAGGTCGATCCCGCCGAAACCGGCTCCACGCTGACGTCTGCCAAGGCAGCGCCCAAGGAGCTGGCGCCGCTCGTCCCGCCGCCACCGGTGATCTCGATGGTGGTGGCGCCAAAGGAAGCCAAGGACGACGTCAAGCTATCGACGGCGTTGAGCCGCCTGGCCGAGGAAGATCCGTCGCTGGTGGTTATCCAGGATGCCGATACGGCAGAGACGCGTATCGAAGGGCAGGGGGAAATGCACCTCCGTGTCCAGCTCGAACGCCTGCAAAGCCGGTTCGGCGTCGCCGTGGTCACACGCGATCCGATCATTCCCTATCGGGAGACGATCAAGTCGTCGACGACGGTGCGCGGCCGGCACAAGAAGCAGTCGGGTGGCCACGGCCAGTTCGGCGACTGCGTGCTGACCATCGAGCCGCAAGAGCGCGGCAAGGGCTTCACCTTCGCCGAGGTGGTGACCGGTGGCGCCGTACCGAAGAACTTTTTCCCGGCCATCGAGGAAGGTGTCGTCGACAGCCTGAAACGCGGTGCTCTCGGCTTCCCGCTTGTCGACGTCAAGGTGACGCTGTCCGACGGTTCGTTCCATCCTGTCGACAGTTCGGATATGGCCTTCAAGACGGCGGCCGGCATCGGCATGCGCGAGGGACTGCCGCAGTGCTCACCCGTGCTGCTGGAGCCGATCCTCAAGGTGAAGTTCTACGGACCGAGCGAGTTCACCGCCCGCATCAACCAGATCGTCACCGGCCGGCGTGGTCAGCTGCTCGGCTTCGACGGACGCGAAGGCTGGCAAGGCTGGGATGTGACCGAGGCGCTGATCCCGCAGGCGGAGATGGGCATGCTGATCGTCGAGCTGCGGTCGGCGACCGCCGGCGTCGGTACCTTCGAGGCTACGTTCGATCATCTTCAGGAGATCACCGGTCCGGTGGCTCAGAAGGTGGTCGAGAAGCGCAAGGGCGAACTCGCCGCCGCCTGAACTTGTCTGAAAGTGAAAACGAAAAGGGGGCGCTTCGGCGCCCCCGGCTTTTTCCAGCGGTCGGTCGATCGCCGATCAACCGGCCTTCAGGCCGTGGCTGCGGAAGATCGAGCGCACCTGCTCGACCAGTTCGCCCGACGGCGGCTCGGTGTCGGCCAGCTTGTAATCGCGACCGCATTCCTTCCACTTGAACTCACCGAGCTTGTGGAAGGGCAGTACGTCGACGCGTTCCACAACGCCAAGTTCGGCAGCGAAGGCAGCGAGACCCTCGATTTCGTCCAGTTTGTCGGTCAGGCCCGGCACCAGCACATAGCGCAACCAGATCTTCTTGCCCTTGGCCGACAGGCGGCGGGCAAAGTCGAGCGTCGGCTGCAGCTGGGCGCCGGTCACCTCGAAATAGGTTTCCTCGGTGAAGGCCTTGATGTCGAGCAGCACGAGGTCGATGTCTTCGAGCATCTCGTCGGTGACGCGCTTGCCGAGGAAGCCGGACGTGTCGAGCGCGGTGTGAAGGCCCATTGCCTTGGCGGCATGGAAGATTTCGGCGGTGAACTCAACCTGGGTGAGCGGTTCGCCGCCAGTAATGGTGATGCCGCCCTTGGCGCGCTTCAGGAAGTTGGAATAGCTGGCCATCTCGGCAACGATCTCGCCCACCGAGGTCTCCTTGCCTTTGCGCATGTGCCAGGTGTCGGGGTTGTGGCAGTAGAGGCAGCGCAGCGGGCAGCCGGAGACGAACAGCACGTAGCGGATGCCTGGGCCATCGACGGCGCCGCCGGCTTCCTTCGAATGAACGAAGCCGTGGGCGACGGGGCGGCGGGCAGGCTGGGCATGTCCGCCGTCGGCGTGGACGCCCGGGGCGCCACCATGGGCGTCCCGGAAGTCGAGAAGGTTAGTTTGATGCGCCATGGAAGGTCCGGCTGATGACATCGAGCTGCTGCTCGCGCGTCAGCTTGATGAAGTTCACCGCGTAACCCGACACGCGGATGGTCAGCTGCGGGTAGAGCTCGGGATGCTCCATGGCGTCGACCAGCGTCTCGCGATCGAACACGTTGACGTTGATGTGGTGACCGCCCTGCAGGAAGTAGCCGCTGAGCAGGTTGTCGAGGTTGTTCACCCGATCCTCGCTCGTCGAGCCGAGAGCCGACGGCACGATCGAGAAGGTGTAGCTGATGCCATCCTGAGCATGGGCGTAGGGGAGCTTGGCCACCGACGCCATGGAAGCGACGGCGCCGTTCTTGTCGCGGCCGTGCATCGGGTTGGCGCCCGGTGCGAAGGGCTGGCCGGCCTTGCGGCCGTCAGGCGTATTGCCGGTCTTCTTGCCGTAGACGACGTTGGAGGTGATCGTCAGGATCGACTGCGTCGGCATGGCGTTGCGATAGGTCTTGTGCTTGCGGATGCAGCCCATGAACGTTTCGGTCAGCCAGACGGCGATGTCGTCGACCCGGTCGTCGTTGTTGCCGAAGGCCGGATAATCGCCCTCGATCTCGAAGTCGGTGGCAAGGCCCCGCTCGTCGCGGATGATCTTCACCTTGGCGTACTTGATGGCGCTGAGGCTGTCGGCGGCAACCGACAGGCCGGCGATACCGCAGGCCATGGTCCTGAGGATGTCGCGATCATGCAGCGCCATCTCGATCCGCTCGTACATGTACTTGTCGTGCATGTAGTGGATGGAGTTGAGGGCGTTGACATAGACGCGGGCGAGCCACTCCATCATCGGAATGAACCTCGTCTTGACGTCCTCGTAATCGAGGTAATCGCCGACCACCGGAGCGAGGGCAGGACCGACCTGGGCACCGCTCTTCTCGTCGCGGCCACCGTTGATGGCGTAGAGCAGCGTCTTGGCGAGGTTGGCGCGGGCGCCGAAGAACTGCATCTGCTTGCCGATGCGCATGGCGGAGACGCAGCAGGCGATGCCGTAGTCGTCGCCCCAGTAGGGGCGCATCAGGTCGTCGTTCTCATACTGGATCGACGAAGTCCTGATGGACGTCTCGGCGCAGAAGTCGCGGAAGCCCTTCGGCAGATGCTCGGACCACAGAACGGTGAGGTTCGGCTCGGGAGCCGGCCCCAGGGTGTTCAGCGTGTTCAGCATGCGGAAGGACGACTTGGTCACCAGCGGACGACCATCGATGGCCATGCCGCCGATCGACTCGGTCACCCAGGTCGGGTCGCCGGAGAACAGCTGGTCGTATTCCGGGGTCCTCAGGAAGCGGATGATGCGGAGCTTCATCACGAAGTGATCGAACAGCTCCTGCGCCTCGGCTTCGTTGATCTCACCTTCTTCGATGTCGCGCTGAATGAAGATGTCGAGGAAGCTGGACACGCGGCCAAGCGACATGGCGGCGCCGTTGGCTTCCTTCACCGCGGCGAGATAGGCAAGATAGGTCCACTGCACTGCCTCGCGAGCGTTGGTGGCCGGACGGGTGAGGTCGAAGCCGTAGATCTCGCCAAGCTTGACGAGTTCCTTCAGCGCCTTGATCTGCTCGGCCGTCTCTTCACGGGCGCGCAGCACGTTCTCGTCAATGGTGGCAAGATCGAAGCTGGCCTGCTGGGCCTGCTTGTCCTCGATCAGGCGGTTGACGCCGTAGAGGGCAACCCGGCGATAGTCGCCGATGATGCGGCCGCGACCATAGGCATCCGGCAGGCCGGTGATGATGCCAGACTTGCGGCAGGCGAGCATTTCGGGGGTGTAGACATCGAAGACCGCGTCATTGTGGGTCTTGCGCAGCTTGGGGAACACCTTGTCGAGCGAGGTGTCGGCCTTGAAGCCGTAGGCCTCCAGACCATTCTTGACCATGCGGTAGCCGCCGAACGGCATGATGGCGCGCTTCAGCGGCGCATCGGTCTGCAGGCCGACGATCTGCTCGAGGTCCTCGGCGATGTAGCCGGCCTTGTGCGAGGTGATGGAGGAGGGGGTGGAAACGTCGACATCCAGCACGCCGCCCTTGTCGCGCTCCGCCTTGAGCTGAAGCTTCAGCTTCTCCCAGAGATCGGCGGTGCGGGGCGTGATGCCGGCAAGGAAACCGGCGTCGCCCTCGAAGGGTGTGACGTTGGCGATGATGAAGCTGCGGACGTCGATCTCACGGGTCCAGGTGCCCGGGAGAAAACCGCGCCAGGGAGCCTTGGCGGTCAGCTCCGTATCGATCGTATCGAACGGTTCGCGCGCATAGACGTTCATGGCTTCTCTCCAGTTTTGTCGCCAGCTCGATGGCCGGAAAGTTATGCGTCCGAGGACGTATAACATAAATCCCTTACGTAATCCTGCGAAATCAGACTGATTTGCAAGTGCTTCGCACCCTTCATGTAATATATGAGTTCAGAAGTTAAGTAAGTAATCTTGCGCTATTGTCGACCTTCGTCGTAGGTCGTGCGCCGCTCGTGGGGCAGCCCATCCGGATATGCATGCAGCTTTTGATTGCAGACCGGCGACACGCGTCGAAGGTGGGTATCATGCCAGTCAAAAGCGGCGGAGAAACTGAAACCTTTTAGAAAATCGCCAAATAGTGCGACTTTTAAAAACATGAAGGAAAACAGCCAATTTTAGGCCAGTGCAGCTGCCTCGCAACTGCATGGAGGCTATTGGGCGCGACGTTTTGTCGTCCAATTTAAGACAACCTAAAAGAGAAGGGCCCCGACGGGGCCCTGTCGATCGCGTGGGAGACTTCGCCTTAGCCATGCGAGGGTGCGGAGCTGCCTTGCGCGTGATGCAGCGCCCATCGGCTGAACAATTCCAAACGGTTATCCGTTACGGGAAGATCTGCCCTGCACTCGGCGCGGTTCTTTGGTCGGTAGCGGCGTCAATCCGCCCAGCGCCTTGCGATAGACGAGCCAGTAGATACCGCCGACAAACCCGGCACCTCCGGCGATATTGCCCAGCGTGGCGGGGATGAGATTGTGAATGATGGCGCCGAAGGTCAGCACCGATACGTCGACGCCCTCGGGAACATGACCGGTCTGAACCAGCACCCAGGCGTAGGGCAGGATGAACATGTTGGCGACGCAATGCTCGAAGCCGGCGGCTATGAAGGCGGTCACCGGCAGCACCATGCCGAACAGCTTGTCGGTCACCGAGCGGCCGGCATAGCTGAGCCAGACGGCGAGGCAGACCAGAATGTTGCAGAGCACGCCCTTGAAGAAGATGGTCACCGCATCCGGCCCCACCTTGCCGACGGCCAGCTTGATCAGGCCGTTGCCGAAGGCGTCGTTGTTGAGCGCCGCCGTGTGGGCCATGTAGACCAGGAAGACGAGCCCGAGCGCGCCGATAAAGTTGCCGATCCAGATGATCAACCAATTGCGCAGCACTTCGCCAGTGCCGAGCTGACGATTGGCCCAGGCCATGACGATCAGGCAGTTGCCGGTAAACAGCTCGGCGCCGCCGATCATCACCAGCGCGAGACCCAGTGTGAAGACGAGGCCGCCCAACAGGCGCTGGGCAGCGAAGCCGAGCGTGGGATCGGCCAGCACGATGCCGAAGAACAGCGCGCCGAGACCGATCGATCCGCCTGCCACGACCGCCAGCGCCAAGCTGGCCAGCGCCGGCATGCGCGCCTTCTTGATGCCGAGCTTTTCGACCTTGTCCTGAATTTCGGCCGGCGCGTAGGCATCGAGCCCGAGGATGGTATTAGCCTGCCCAGGCACATTGTCTGCCATTTGGGGTATCTCCGGTTCAACTTAGTTCGGCGCCAGCGATACCGGCCGGTGTGCAAATGTAAAGAGGAGAGAATTACGCAGGTTTCGGCGAGGTGGACGATCTCCGGCTACCAAACCATGGGCTTCAATAGGCCGACGACAAAATGCACCCGCGTTTCCTCAAAAGGAGAACGCGGGCGCCCATCCGAATGTGTTCGACTGCCGGCGCGTGCGCCGCTTCGTCTAGAAGGCCGCTTCGCCGACCGAGACGATACGCAGCACATTGGTCGAACCCGGCACGCCTTCACCGGCTGTTACCACCAACGTGTCTCCGAACTTGGCAATGCCGAGGTCGGTGGCGAGCGCAACACCGGTGTTCACCTTGTCCTGGAACCGTCGGAACGGCTGGCTCGGAATGACCAGCACGCCATAGGCGAGCATCAGCTTGCGCGTCTTGATGAGATCCGGCGTCACGCACAGCACGGGCACGCCCGGTCGCTCGCGGGTCACGCGCAGCGTGGTCGAGCCGGTGGCGGTGTAGGTGACGATCGCCTTGGCATCCAGGGCACTGGCGATCTGGTTGGCGGCATGGGTGATGGCGTCCGATGAGGTCTCGGCGCCGAAAGGCAGGCGCTGCGCTTCAATGATCTGGCGGTAGAGCGGATCGTGCTCGACACGCTGGGCGATGCTGTCCATGATCGCAACGGCGGCGACCGGATAGGCGCCGGCAGCCGTTTCGGCCGATAGCATCACCGCGTCGGCGCCATCGAACACCGCGGTGGCAACGTCGGACGCCTCGGCACGGGTCGGTGCCGGGCTGGTAATCATCGACTCCAGCATCTGGGTCGCGACAATCACCGGTTTGCCGGCCTGGCGTGCCTCGCGGACGATGCGCTTCTGCAGTGTCGGCACGTCTTCCGGGCGCATCTCGACGCCGAGATCGCCACGCGCCACCATGACGCCGTCGGCAAGCTCAATAATGGCGCTCAGGGCGTCGATGGCCTGCGGCTTTTCGATCTTGGCGAGCAGCCCCGCCCGGTCGCCGATCAATCCGCGCGCTTCGATGAGGTCCTCCGGCCGCTGGACGAAGGACAGAGCGATCCAGTCCACACCGAGTTTCAGCGCAAAGGTGAGGTCTTTCCGGTCCTTGGCGGTCAGTGCCGAGAGGGGGAGCACCACGTCCGGTACGTTGACGCCCTTGCGGTTGGAGAGGGCGCGGCCACTGACCACGGTGGTGATGGCGTGATCGTTGGCGCAGCTCTCGACATGCAAGCGGACACGACCGTCATCCAAAAGCACGTCCGTGTTCGGCTTGAGCGCGGCGAAGATTTCCGGATGCGGCAGACCGACGCGAGTCGTGTCGCCGGGTTCGGTGGAGAGGTCGAGACGGAAAGTCTGTCCTTCGACGAGATCGATCGAGCCGTTGGCAAAAGTCGAAATGCGCAGCTTCGGGCCTTGCAGATCGGCCATCACGGCGATCGGCCGGCCGGTCTCGGTTTCCACCTGCCGCAGCAAGTCGAAGCGGGCGCGATGCTCGTCATGGGCGCCGTGGCTGAAATTGAGCCGGAAGACGTCGGCGCCCGCTGCCACCAGTTCGCGGATCACCTCGATTGTACTGGAGGCCGGACCGAGGGTGGCGACCACCTTGGTCTGGCGCCGGCGGATCTTGGGGTTGCTGCCCGTTCGCGAGGATGCCGGCGCGCTCATGTCTGCTCCTTGACGTCTGTCGACCATCGTCCGGCTGGAATCCCTTTGGGTTTGACCCTAAGGGAAACTCCTCGCCAGCGCTGCCTTCGTATACACACAAGGCCGCGGGGAGGGGAAGTGCCGCTTCCGTCGCGGTACTGCAAGGCAGCCCCGCGAACAACTCCCGGCTGAGAAAAAGAACCCCGCCTTTGTGGGGCGGGGTTCCAAAGTTTGCGGATCGTTCGATCTCAGATGGTCTTGGCGATGGCGACGGCGGTGTCGGCCATGCGGTTGGAGAAGCCCCACTCGTTGTCGTACCAGGAGAGGATACGGACGAGCGTGCCGTTCATGACCTTGGTCTGGTCGAGGTGGAAGATCGACGAATGCGGGTCGTGGTTGAAGTCCGACGACACGTTCGGCTGATCGGTGTAGCCGAGGATGCCCTTCAGCGGGCCGTTGGTGGCGGCAGCCTTGATGGCCTCGTTGATCTCGGCGACCGAGGTGGCGCGCTTGGCGTTGAACACCAGGTCGACGACCGAGACGTTGGGGGTCGGCACGCGGATGGCGACGCCATCGAGCTTGCCCTTGAGCTCCGGCAGCACCAGGCC
>NZ_AUHB01000008.1 GCF_000422965.1 Pleomorphomonas oryzae DSM 16300 | reverse complement strand
TTCATTCGGGGCGATCCTGGAAAACTGAGGTGTGGTAACTCCAGTCTCCAAAATCCGCTCCGAATGGACAACCTCCTGAAAGCTCACATCTAGAGCAGCGGATACCCCTGGCATCCGGCCGCCACTCCAGGCTTTTGTTTGCGCATCGGACCTACCCAAAAGCGGATCCATACTGGTGTCTCGCCTTGGGCAGGCCGCATCTTAAGCGCCGGTTGCGCCTGCAAATTGGCCGAAATGCCGCAGAAAGCGTCATTCAAGTTACTTGACAGGCAGTCAATGATCTTGAATCATCGCGCTGTGTCATCCGATGCCAATAAGCCTCAAAAGGGGCGCAAATAAACCAAAGGGGATTCCAAATGCGTCTTTCCAGGATTCTGGCGGGCTGTGCCCTCGCGTCTGTGTTCGCCGTCGGCTTGTCGCCGGCCTCCGCTGAAACCTTCGCTCTGATCAACATCAACCAGCAAGCGCTGTTCTTCAATCAGATCAACGACGGTGCCACGGCCGCTGCCAAGGCGGCCGGTGTCGATCTCGTCATCTACAATGCCAATAACGTTCCCTCGGCTCAGAACGATGCCATCGAGAACTATATTACCCAGAAGGTCGACGGCATCATTCTGGTGGCCATCGACGTCAATGGCGTCAAGCCGGCCATTACCGCCGCCAAGGCCGCCGGCATTCCGGTGATCGCCATCGATGCCCAGATCCCGGGCGGCGATAATGTCGCCTTCGTCGGTGTCGACAACACAAAGGCTGGTGAGGATATCGGTAAATTCTACGCCGATTACGTCAAAGCCAAGATGAGCGGCAAGGCGACGGTAGGCGTCGTCGGTGCCCTCAACTCGTTCATCCAGAACCAGCGCCTTGACGGCTTCAAGAAGGCGGTGGCGGCCAGCGGCGCCGACGTAACCTTCCTCGATACCGTCGACGGTCAGAACGTCCAGGATGTGGCGCTGTCGGCTTCGGAAAACCTGATGACTGCCAACCCGACCATGAGCACGCTCTACGCCACCGGCGAACCAGCGCTGATCGGCGCGGTGTCCGCCGTCACCGCTCAGAGCCACACCGACAGCGTCAAGGTGTTCGGCTGGGACCTGACCAAGCAGGCGGTTCAGGGTATCGAGGAGGGCTGGGTCATCGCCGTCGTCCAGCAGGATCCAGCTGGGGAAGGCAAGGCCGCCGTCGAGGCCTTGAAGACGCTCAAGAAGGGCGGCAAGGTCGATCCGATCATCAATGTTCCGGTTACCATTGTCACCAAGGACAACGTCGCCAGCTTCAAGTCGATGTTCCAGTAATTTGAGCTTGTGCATCATCGGGGCGCCAGCCTTGTTTGCTGCGTCCCGGTTCATCGTTGCCTCCCGTCGGTCGCCGGCTCGGTCTGCCGACGGGATGCCGTTCTCAATGGAGTGCGCCGTTTCAAGGCCATTCCCGAGCGGACTTCAGCATGACGGAAACCTCGCCTTACCGCGTTCGGATGACGGGTATCTCCAAGCGCTATCACCCCATTCAAGTGCTCGATGACGTATCGTTGACTCTGAGGCCCGGCGAAGTGCTGGGGCTGGTCGGCGACAACGGCGCTGGAAAATCGACCCTCAGCAAGGTGCTTTCCGGTGCGATCATCCCCGACGCCGGTACCATCGAGATCGACGGCGCGGTTGTCAGTTTCACTTCGCCCGCCGATGCCCGTGCCGCTCGCGTCGAGATGGTCTATCAAGACCTTTCGCTGTGCGACACGGTGGACGTCGCCGGCAACCTGTTCCTCGGTCGCGAGCCGCGTCGCCGTTTGGCCGGCCTGTCTTTCCTCGACAAGGCGCGCATGCACGCCGAAGCGCGGGCCATGCTCGACCGGCTTGGCATCGTCATCGCCGACACCCGCCTCAAGGTCGAGAACCTTTCGGGCGGTCAGCGGCAATCGATCGCCATCGGCCGCGCGGCTTCCTTCGACCCGCGTGTGCTGATCATGGACGAACCGACGGCGGCCCTGGCCGTCGCCGAGGTGGAAGCCGTGCTCGACCTGATCCGGGCCGTCAGTGCCCGCGGCGTATCGGTGATTTTGATCACTCATCGCTTGCAGGATCTGTTCCTGGTCTGCGACCGCATCCAAGTCATGTACGAGGGCCGCAACGTCGCCGAGCGGCTTGTTTCCGAAACCAGCATCGAGGAAGTGGTCAACCTGATCGTCGGGCGCAAATTCATCGCTCGATCAGCCGGAGCGGCCGATAGCGTGGGAGTTCCGGCATGAGCGACAATGCCATCAAACAGCAAGTGCCCTCGCGCCTCGTCACGGCAAGCTGGCACGAGAAGGCGATCGCCCGGGGCGGTGTCGTCTCCATTGCCCTGTTCTTCGTGGTGGTCTGCATCGTCTTCTCGCTGGCGACCGACGCCTTCCTGACCACCCCCAACCTCCTCAACATCGTGCGCCAGTCGGCGCCGTTGCTGATCGTTGCCTCGGCCATGACCTTCGTCATCACCACCGGTGGCATCGACCTTTCGGTTGGCTCGGTATTGGCGTTGACTGCCACGCTTTCGGCGGTGCTGCTGCAGTGGGGCGTGCCGTGGCCGGTGGTGGTATTGGCGCTGCTTTGTCTCGGCGCGGCGGTTGGCGCCTTGCAGGGTTTCTTCGTCGCCTACGAGGGCATCCCTGCCTTTATCGTCACGCTGGCCGGCCTATCGGTGATCCGCGGCATCGCGCTTCTGATCACCGGCGGCTATTCCATTCCCGTCGATCCGGCCAGCGGCTTCAATGTCATCGGCCGCGCTTGGTTCATCGGCGTGCCGGTGCCAGCGCTGATCGCGGTCGTCGTGTTGGTTATCGCCTATCTCGTCTTCAACGAGACGGCCTTCGGCCGCTATGTCACAGGCGTCGGCGCCAATGCCGAGGCGGTGCGGCGGGCTGGCGTCAATACCCGCCTCGTCACGCTGGGGGTCTACATACTGACCGGCGCGGCGGCGGCACTCGCGGGCATCATCCTCGCCTCGCGGCTCGGCTCCGGTTCGTCCAACTCCGGCCAGGGGTTCGAGCTCGATGTCATCGCCGCCGTGGTACTGGGCGGCACGTCACTGTTCGGCGGTCGTGGCTCGGTGGTCGGCACCGTGCTGGGAGCGCTGACTGTGGCGGTGATCGCCAACGGCCTGATCCTCGCGCATCTGTCGCCGTTCCTGACGCCGATCGTCACCGGACTAATCATCCTTGTCGCCATCTGGCTGAATTTCCGCCTGTTCAAGGGCGGATCCAGGAGCCGTTGATCATGGATCATCTGTTCGCAGGCAAGCCGATCGAGCGGTCGCCGATCGGGGTTCGATCGGGCGCGGTGATGACGGTCACCGGGCCTGTCCCCGTCGACGAGATGGGTGTCACGCTGATGCACGAGCATATCCTGCTCGATGGAGCCAAGGCGTGGCGCTGCCCCTGCGATATCGACGACGAGGGACGCAGTGTCTCCGAGCAGCCGGTGAATATTGAGATCATCGGCGAGCTCAGAATGAATCCCTATCTCAACCGGGATAACGTCTCGCTCGATGATGCCGATCTCGCTTTGCGCGAACTCGAACGTTACCGCCGTTTCGGCGGCAACACGATGATCGACGCCACCACCATCGGCATCGGCCGCGACCCGGAAGCGCTTGCGCGCATCGCCCGCCTGTCCGGTCTCAAGATCGTCATGGGCACCGGCTTCTATCTCGAATTCAGTCACCCCGACTGGATGAAGACGATGGACGCCGAAGCCATTGCCCGCTTCATCATCGACGATGTCGGTGGTGGCACGACGCAACCGCCGGTGATGGCCGGCATCATCGGCGAGATCGGGGTCTCCAAGGATTTTACCGAGGCCGAGCGGCGCTCGCTGAAAGGCGCGGCGCGGGCCTCGGCGCGCACCGGCGTGCCGCTGACCATCCACCTGCCGGGCTGGGAACGGCTCGCCCACGAGGTGCTCGATGTCGTCGAGTCGGAGGGGGCGGATCTCCGCCATACCGTGCTCTGTCACATGAACCCGAGTTGGGACGATACGGCCTATCAGACGTCGCTCGCCGCTCGTGGCGCCTTCATCGAATACGACATGATCGGCATGGACTACTACTATGCCGATCAGGAGGTACAGTCGCCGTCCGATGAGGACAATGCGCGCGGCATCCTCAATCTCGTCGAGAAGGGTTACGCCAATCGCGTGCTGATGTCGCAGGACGTGTTCCTCAAGATGATGCTGACCCGCTACGGCGGCTTCGGCTACGCGCACGTGCTGCGCCACTTCGTGCCGCGCCTCAGGCGCCACGGTCTCGACGAGGCAGTGATCCAGCGCATGCTCACAGACAATCCGAAATCGGTGTTCTCCGTCTGACGGGCGCCCTTTCTAGTACTGCCGAGGAAAGCAAAATGACCAAGAAAATCCTGCTGGCCGGCGAATCCTGGGTGTCGACCGCCACCCACATCAAGGGCTTCGACCAGTTCGCCACCGTCACCTACCACACCGGCGCCGATGAACTCTTGAAGGCACTGAAGGGCGGGCCGTTCGACGTCACCTTCATGCCATCGCACGAGGCGCAGCGCGACTTCCCGCAGACCATGGAGGCGCTGTCGGCCTATGATGCTGTCGTGCTGTCCGATATCGGCGCCAACACGCTGCTGCTGCATCCCGATACCTGGATCAAGTCGCAGACGACGCCCAACCGGCTTAAGCTGATCCGCGAGTATGTCCGCAATGGCGGCGGCCTGTTGATGTTCGGCGGCTACTATTCCTTCCAGGGCATCAATGGCGGCGCCCGCTATCGCAAGACGGCCGTCGAAGAGGTCCTGCCGGTCACCTGCCTTCCCTATGACGATCGTGTCGAAGTGCCGGAAGGCTTTGCCGCCGAGGTCACAGGCAAGGCCAGCCATCCGATCCTGAAGGGTCTCGGTGGCGATTGGCCAGTGCTCCTCGGCTTCAACGAGGTCGAGGTCAAGCCGGGAGCCGAGGTGCTCGCCACCGTGTCGTCGGAATACGGCGCGCTGCCGCTGCTCGTCACGGGAACTTACGGCAAGGGGCGGTCGGTCGCCTGGACCTCCGACGTCGGCCCGCACTGGTTGTCGCCCGACTTCGTCGCCTGGAAGGGCTACAAGACGCTGTTCGAGCAAATGCTGACTTGGGCAACCGGCGGGACTGAAGGATGACGCTCCACGTGGTTGGCAACGTCTGTGTTGACGAAACGTTCTTTGTCGATCGACTGCCGCGCCTTGGTGAGACGGTGAACGCTGTCTCGGCGATGCGCGGCGTTGGCGGCAAGGGCGCCAACCAGGCGGTCGCGGCAGCGCGTACGGGTGCAGAAGTTGTCTTTCGCGCCGCTTTAGGCGCCGATCCCGATGCAGTTTTTGTGCGGACGGCGCTTACTTCCGACCTGCCGCTCAACGGGCTCGTCGTGCTCGATACGCCAACGGATCGATCGACGATCCTGGTCGACAGGGTGGGCGAGAACGTTGTCGTCACCGCTGCAGCCTCGGCCATGGCCTTCGATCCGATGGAGTTTTCCTCCTGGCCCGGGAGAGGGAATTACCTGCTGATGCAGGGCAATCTGGGCGCGGACACAACCAAAGCCTGCCTAGGCGCGGCTCGTGAAAAGGGTGCCACCACCATTTTCAATCCGAGTCCGCTTGGGGGCGCTCCCATACCGGAGGCGGACATCATTATCGTCAACACCGTCGAAGCTGAAACGCTTGCCGGTTGCGCCGAACCAGCCGAGGCGGCCCGTAGGCTATCGCGGGACGGCTCATCGAGCGTGGTCGTTACGCTTGGTGCCGGTGGCGCCATGTATCTTGCCAAGGATGCGAAAGAGATAGCATGCGTTGCCGCTCCCGTGGTGACGGCGATTGACACGAGCGGTGCCGGCGATGTCTTCGCCGGTGTGCTGGCCGGTTGCCTCGCCCTCGATCTGTCGCTCTCCGACGCCGTAGCTGTTGGTGTCCGGGCCGCGGCTGTTGCCGTCACCCGACGCGGAACGTTGGCCGCCTGTCCGAGCCTTTCTGAAATTACCGCCCTGATCCAGGGGCTATCGAGGAATGATTCATGACCGAAGCCGCAACACCGGTTGGCCAGACGGCCGGCGACGTCCTTCAGCAACTGTTCGGACGGACCAAGGTGGTGATCGGCGTCGTCCATTTGGCGCCGCTACCCGGAGCACCACGCCATAATGGCGAGCCCGTCGAAGAGATTTACCAGCGCGGCCTCGCCGACGCGCGCGCCTATCTTGCCGGCGGTTGCGATGGCGTCATCGTCGAGAACCACGGCGATGTGCCGTTTTCCAAGCCTGACGACATCGGTCCCGAGACGGCCGCTCACATGGCGGTGGTTGCCGACCGCATCCGTCGCGAACTCGACCGACCGATCGGCATCAACGTGCTGGCCAACGCCGCATTGCCGGCGCTGGCTGTGGCAAGCGCCTCAGGCGCCGGCTTCATCCGCGTCAATCAATGGGCCAATGCCTATGTCGCCAATGAGGGCTTTGTCGAGGGTGAGGCGGCGCGGGCCATGCGCTACCGCGCCCGCCTCAGGGCAAACGGCGTGCGCATCTTTGCCGATGCCCACGTCAAGCATGGCGCGCACGCCATCGTCGCCGACCGGCCGGTCGAGGAACTGGTGCGCGACCTCGTCTTCTTCGACGCCGATGCGGTGATCGCAACCGGTCAGCGCACCGGGCACGCCGCCGACCTCGGCTACATCCGGATGATCAAGGAGGCGTCGCATCTGCCGACGCTGGTCGGCAGCGGCGTTACGCCCGACAACGCTCGTGACATCCTCGGTATCGTCGACGGTGTCATCGTCGCGAGTGCCCTCAAGCACGACGGCGTCTGGTGGAACACCGTTGATCCCGATCGCGTCAAGACTTTCATGGCCGGGCTCCGTTCATGACGTGTGGTCCTGCGATCAATGGCCACCGTCTGCTCGCTCGTCTCGATGCTTTCGCGGCGATCGGCGCGACACCGGCTGGGGGTGTCAACCGTCCAACACTGAGCGTTGAAGACAGGAAGGCGCGGGCATTGCTGGCCAATCTCGGCACGGCACGCGGCTTTACGGTGTTTCAGGATGCAGCCGCCAATCTGTTTTTGAAGCGGGCCAGCACTGATAACGACCGTCCTCCGCTATTGATCGGCAGCCATCTCGACAGCCAGCCGACCGGCGGACGTTTCGATGGTGCCCTCGGCACGCTCGCCGCGCTTGAAGTCCTGGAAACGCTGGAGGACAACGGTATCGTCACTGCCGGCCCGATCGAACTCGTGGCTTGGACCAACGAGGAGGGTAGCCGTTTCTCGCCCGGCGCTTTTGGCTCGCAGGTTTATGCCGCTGGCGCTTTTCCTGCGGGTTGGCAGGACGCGGTGGATAGCAATGGAGCCAGCCTCCCCGACGAGTTGGCTGCAACGCTCAAGGCCCTGCCTGAGGCGGCTGAACGGCCGCTCGGCGGCCCGTTTACGGCTTATCTTGAATTGCACATCGAGCAGGGACCACTGCTCGAACGCCAGGGCGCCCTGATCGGCGCCGTCGAAGGTATTCAAGGTACTCGCTGGCTGGAGGTCACCATCACGGGGCAGGTCGCACACGCCGGTACCACGCCGCTCGTCGACCGTCGCGACGCTATGGCGGTGGCTGTCGCTATCATTGCCCAGTTGCAGGCAACGGTGATGCCTGCCGATGTCAATGCACGCCTCACAGTTGGCCGCCTTACGCTGACGCCGGGCGCTGTCAACGTCATCCCGGGCGAGGTCGTGTTCTCCATCGATCTTCGCCATCCAAGTGGCGCTGAAATCGACCGACTAGAGACCGAAATCACCAGCATGGTCTCCGAGGCGGCAGAAAGCGGCGGCTGCCAGGCCTTGGTGCGGCGAAGCATGGATGTGGCGCCGGCTCGCTTCGACGAACGGTTGATCGGCATTGTCGAAGATATGGCGAAACGACGTAGCTTTCCCTGCCGCCGGATGTTTTCCGGTGCCTTCCACGACGCGCTCTTCATGGCTCGTCTTGGGCCGGCGGCGATGATCTTCGTCCCTTGTCGAGGCGGCCTCAGCCACAACGAGGCGGAATATGTCGAACCGCACCAGATCATCGCCGGTGCGCAAGTGCTCTGCGACGCTACGCTGGAGGTGGCAGGCTGACCTTCAGGGCATGAAGCGGCGTCAGGCCTTCACCAGGCCGCTTAGTTTCGTGTTGAGCGGGCGTCCCGGAAAGAGTGTTCGCATGGTCTTTTCCGGATCGAGCCCCAGGCTTTCTGCCGCAACCACGGCTATCAACGCATCGAGGTCGAGCGTCGGGGTGAGGTCTCGTCCTTCATAGAGTTTGCCGGAGGACAGGCCTGGCCAGTCGGCGACCACCCGCCCGCCTTGAACGGCGCCTCCAACCAGCATGGCGGCCGAAGCGGTTCCGTGATCGGTTCCGTCGGTGCCGTTGACGGCCGCCGTGCGGCCGAACTCCGTGGCGACCAGTACGGTGGTATTCTTCCAGACATCGCCGAGGCCATCGTGCAAGGCACCGATCATCTGATCGAGCCCGCGCAACTGATTGGTGAGGCGCTGTTTCTGTGCGTCATGAGTGTCCCAGCCGGCGGTCTCGATCATGGCGATGCGTGGCCCGTTGGAGCGACCAAGGAATAAGGCGGCTGTTTTGCCGACCGTGGCCGGATCCTGCCGCGCACCCACCGCTTCGGCTAGCCCGCGATTTTCCATGGCCCGGCTCCACAGAGCATGGAGTTGAGGGTCGGCATCGTAAAGCTTGCTGACCCGCATCAGGAGATCGTCGGGCGCCTCCGGCAGGTTTGACGGGGCATAGGAGTTGACCGGTGCTGCTCCTCGCAGGGCGAGGGGTATGGTCTGCGCAAGAGCGATCGCCTCTTCCTCGCTCTTTGGCAACAAGGTGGACAGCCGATTCAACCATCCATCTCGCAATTGGTACGGACTGGAACTTCCGCTTTCCAGCACGTTCTGCCCGTCGAAATGCGAGCGCTCGCGATAGGGCGAAGCAACTGCCTGGATGAACAGCGACTGCTTCTGTCCATAAAGGTCATTAAGCCGGCTTAGTGATGGATGCAGTGCAAACATGCCGTCGAGCTTATGCATGTCGGCCTGATCGATGGCCAGCGAGCCGCGCAGGCCGGCAAGCGCCGGGTCGCCATAGGGGATGACAGTATCGAGCCCGTCGGCGGCCCCGCGCTGAATGACGAAGACGAAGCGGCGATCGGTCTCGACGTTGGCGAACACCATGCGCGGCGAGATCATGAGCGCGCCGGCGCCGAGCGCTGCCCCGCGCAGGAAATTTCGACGGTCCAACATGGTGTTATCTCCTCTGGAATTCCGGCGAAACAAGCAGAAGGGCGACCGACGTTGCTGGTGATTCCGCGCGGGCGATCTCGGTCGCCGTCGCCTTGGACAGCGATGGACCAAGGAGCGCGCTGGCTGCCGCGCGCGCGTCGAATGCGGGGTCGGCCTTGCGGGCCAGCCGCTGTGCGACCTCGACACGTCGAACCAAGGCATCGGGTGCCACCCAACTGGCCGCCACGTCGTCATAACCGGCCGGCGACTGTGGCCGCCACACCGGCTGACCGAGCTGCTTTATGGTGTCAGCAACATTCGTCTTCGTAATCTGCTCTGGAGAGGCCCCGAGCGCACGGAACGCGGAAACGTTCCATTCCCACGGTGTCTTGAACTTGCTGCTGCCCGCTTCCCACGCCTCGGGCGAATTGACGAGCGTGCGATAGACGGTTGGCAGGTCGCCTCCCGACTTGAGAAAGGCTGATTGCAACCGTTCCACCAAGGGTGCAGGAGGAGAATCTGCCACGAAATGGCGAGCGAGTTTGGTCGCTATATGGGTCGCAGTCGCTTTGCTGCGTGCAACGTCGCGCAGTACTGCCACCGCTTGATCCTCGCTCTTTTGGTCGTAAGTCTTGCCGAGAATGGTGCGCGGGCCGGGCTCATGAAGCTGTGGCCTGAACTCGAACGTGCCAGCCTGCGCTTCTTCGTTTCCATCCTGCCCCGCGATCGTCCACCCGGTCATGGCGAAAGCGAACTGGGTGACATCCTTCTGGCTGTAGCCCGTTCGGACGCCAAGCGTATGGAGCTCCAGGATTTCCCGCGCCAGGTTTTCGTTGATCCCAAGCTTGCGGGTGGGGTCTTTTTCGGCGGCGCGCTTGGCACGCAGGCTGTTGGGGCCGATGGAGCGGTTTTGGTTGAGATAGAGCAGCATGCCCGGATGCTGCTCGACAGTGAGCAGCATATCCTCGAAACGGCCAAGCACATGCGGACGGATCGCCTCGCGTTCGAAGGAACCCGCGAGGGCCGTTATGATTGGCTCGTCAGCGGAAAGGGCAAAATGGTTGGCCCAGAAGTGGACGAGGCGCTCGACGAAAGGCGCTTGACTGGTCACGGCCGCAAGCGTTCGCGCTCCGATCTCGCTCTCGTAAAGTTTGTAGCCACGTTTGTGTAGCTCTTGTCGTGCCTGGGCGCGCTGCGCCTCGGGCATGGCACGTATATCGGCGCTGTCCTCGCGATAGGTCACGAAGATCTCGGACGATGACGGGAGATCCGCCATCGCCGCTGGTTTGGGCTCGTAGGCGTTGAACTGTCCGATCAGCCAAGCTTTCGGATCATCCGGGCCTTTGTCGCCCCGATGAGCGCCGAGGCCGAAGCGGTTCATCGCGATAAACGAGCGTCCGGCATCAGAGGGAGTGCTCACGCAAACCTCCTTCGAGTTGACGATGATCCTTGAACGGGGAGAAAAGCTGGTTCCGTCGGCCCGCTTTATTTTGTTTGACGCGGCAGTATCTGTCCGCGTGCGGCCAGTCCGTCGATGAGGATGGCGCGGTTCTTCGGGTCCAGGCCTTCCGCAAAGTCGATCACCGCCGCTTCTATGCGGGAACGTACTTTCACGTCGGCTGTGCGGGTCATGTCGAGCGCCGCGTCGATGGCGTTGCGGTCGAGCTCCGTCTGGTTCAGCAATTGAGCGAGCTTGTCGCGAGCCTCGCGTGCAGCCTTTGAATCAGGCTGCGCGTCATGTCGCGCCTTCGCCAGCGTTTCCTGGAAGGCCTGACGTTTGTCAGCATCCAGCGCCTGCGCCGCCGCTGCGAGCCCTTGATCCTGTGACTGGGCAGAGATAGGCACCGACCGCCAGAACCATGCGCCAATTGCAGCGCCCAGGATGAACACGTTGAGCGCCAGCGATATGGCAAGGACAATTTTAAAAGCGTATCTGCTCATTGACTTTCGCCCAGATCGAACTCACCGACACTGACGTCGAAACTCGTTAAGATCGGCCGATCGTCGTCATCGATGGTGGTGGGTATCGAGGGAGCATAGACCGTCATCAGGAATGCGCCGGCAACCGCTCCTGCGAGACCGGCGCCAACGATGCCGAGTCCCCTGAACAGCGAGGCCCATGATAACCTGCGGGATGACGGAGCGGAGGCAATGATGGCCCCCGTCAAGGCGCGATCCGGCGGGACGATCCTGTATGCATCCAACAGACGATCAAGGCCCGCCTCATGGGCGAGCAGCTCCCTCGCTTCGGAGCTTCTGAGTATCAAGGCCTCGGCCGCCGCGCGCTCTTTTGCGGGCCAGCGCTGCGGCACGGCGCCATAGGCTTCAACGATTTCGCGGAATCTCTCCGGTGTCATGACTGATCTCCGGCAAGACTGGCCCGTAGGTTGCGGCGGGCACGCGCCAGCAGGCTTTCCAGCGCCTCGACACTGATCCCCATGATCGCGGCCGCTTCGATATTACCCAGGTCTTGGTAATATTGCAGCACGATCGCCTCCCTTTGACGCTCCGGCAGCGCGTCGATTGCCGCCTTGATCGCGTCACGCTCTTCTCTCACAGCGATCCCGCCGTCGGGACCCGGCCCAGGATCGGGACGATCCGGAGGTTCTGCGACATAAGTGTCGCGCCGCCGACGCAGATGGTCCAGGCAAAGATTGAGCGCCACCCGGTGCAGCCAGGTATCGAACAGCGCTTCGCCAGGGCGCCACTGCCCGGCCCGGCGCCAGACGCGTAGGAAAACTTCCTGAGCGACATCTTCCGCGTCTCCACGATCGCCGAGCAAACGGTTGGCGAGACTGAGCACGCGCGGGAGCTTGCGCGCGACCATCTCTCGGACGGCGCCCTTGTCGCCGCGGGCCACGCGCTCGAGCAGCGCCTCGTCTGGATCATTGTTCTTCAAGGCTCCTGCTTCTCGCTAGCCAATCTGTTGTTCCAGCTCGTCGCTTCTGGTCCGTTCATCATTGAAAGGCTGGCTCCCCTGTTGAACGGCCTCCATCCACTGATCCGTCGCCGCGACGGTGAAAAACATCCATGAGGGAACGTTGTTCCGCCAATGTGGCCGTGAGGCGGCGGCGGCGCAGCCCGTCTTGTTGCTCTCAAGCCAAGCCAATCGAAACGACCTGGGCTGGCCAACCGTAAACGGCATCTGCTGATCTGAGACAATAAAGACTATTTTGTCCGTTTAAACGACGGGCCATCGCGTCGCCGCGTCACAGGTGAGCTTTGGGCAGCGCCCATGGCCCCAATCACCGAGATGTCATCGCTCCTTCCTGCGACTGACAGCCGTTCGCATTGACAAACGGACATTCGTGTCCGATTTATTGCGTCATGACGAAGCTCAGAAAAGACGCGGAGGAAAACCGCTCGGTTATCCTCGAAGCTGCCGACCTCGTGTTCGCTAGCCAAGGCATCACCGTGCCGCTCGATCTCGTTTGCCAACAGGCCGGCGTGGGGCGGGCCACGCTCTACCGGCATTTTCCGGATCGCCACCACTTGATCGTCGCTCTCCTCGAACAGGGGCTGGAGGAAACAGCCGCCAAGGCGGTTGAACTCGGCGACCGTGACGATGCCTTCTTCGTGCTGTTGCGTTTCCATGCCGAACGTATCCATGCCCGCTCGTCACTGATCGATTACTGGCGCGTGCTCGACCGCAACGCACCCGAGGTACGGCGGGTGCGCGAGCGCTTCCACCAGATATTCTCGCCGCTGATCCTTCGCGCCGTCGAGGCTGAAACCTGTCGTCCCGACGTCCAGGTCGAGGACGTCACGCTGCTCGTGAGCATGCTGGGCTCGGCGCTGCGAGGTCGCTCTGCCGACGAACAGGCCCGGCTCAGCCTGCGGGCTTTCGAACTCATGGTCGAAGGTTTGCGTCCGCGCTCGATGGCCCTTCGGGCGGTAGCGAAATGAACGCCCGGCCCATCGATCCATTACCCAACTGGGATCCTGAGGAGCGCCCTCGCATTCCCGGGTCGCCTGCTTTCGTCAAGCATACACCCCGCCGCCGCCTTGCCTATGGTCTGGTCGGCTTGCTGGTTATCCCGACGAGTGGTCTCGGCACCGGCCTGATTGCCGCCAATTTGCAGAATATCCAGGGTCACCTCGGCCTGACACCGTCAGAAGCCGTCTGGTTGTCGGCTGTCTATGTCATGTTCAACGCGTCGGCCAATCTGATCCTTTTCAAATGCCGGCAGAGATTCGGCATCCGCCATTTCGCCGAAGCCGGCATCATCGCTTATGTCGTCCTCTGCGTTTTGCATCTCGTCGTCGCCGATTACCCGACGGCGTTGCTGCTGCGCGCCGTGGCCGGCTTTGCCGCCGCGCCGATGACGACGCTCGGCATGTTCTATCTGATGCAGGCTTTTCCTTTAAAGCATCTTGGGCGGGCCCTCTGCCTAGCCCTGGGGCTGATGCAGGCCATGACGCCGCTCGCCTGGGTCCTGTCACCCTGGTTGGCCAGTACGGGTGACTTCCGGGAAATCTATCGGCTCGAGCTGGGGATGGCCCTCCTCAGCCTGGCAGCGATCGTTATCGTCAAGCTGCCGCAGGGCATCCGCGTCCAGACCTTCGAACCGCTGGATTTTCTGTCCTTTGCACTCTTGGCGCCGGCGATTGCCCTGGTGGGCGCCGTCTTCGCCCAGATGCGCTATCAGTGGTGGGAAGATAATTCCTGGATGGCCTACGCGGTCATTGCTGCTTTGGTCATGGTGACGGTGGCTGGGCTGATCGAGCATCATCGCGCCCACCCCCTTGTCATGACGCGCTGGCTTGGCACCAGCGACGCCTTCCGCTTCGGCATGGGCGCGGTGGGCATGCGCTTCCTGCTCTCAGAGCAGAGCTACACGGCGCCCGGTCTGCTCAGAATGCTCGGCATGGGCCCGGACCAATTGCAGCCTCTCTACGCAGTCATCTTTGTCGGAACGATCGCCGGCGCCGTGGCCTCGGCGTTGATGTTCGGTCCCAAGCGCATACTGGCCATCCTGGGCGTCTCCATCACGCTTGTCGTCGCCGGCAGCTACCTTGAACATAGCGCCACCAATCTCACCCGGCCGCAGGATGTCTATCTCAGCCAGTTGATGATCTCGCTTGCCACCGGCATGTTCATCGGGCCGCTGCTGCTGATGGGGATCACCAAGGCTCTGGCGCGCGGTACCGATCACATCGTGACCTTCTCGGTGCTTTTTAGTCTATCGCAGGGGATCGGCGGCCTCGCCGGACCGGCCGTGCTCAGCACCTATCAGCTCTACCGGGAGCACGAGTATTCGGCCGTCCTCACCGCCGAGCTCAACCCGGCCGATCCCCAAGTGGCACAGAGGATCAAGATCTACCAAGGCGTCTATGCCAAGACGATCGTCGATCCGTCGCGTCGCGATATCCAGGCGCAGGCATTGCTGGCTCAGGTTGCCACACGTGAGGCCAATGTTCGGGCCTACAACGACGCATCGCTTCTCAATAGCCTGATCGCATTCGCTTTTCTGTTCTGGACTTTCGCCAGCGACATCTTCCGCGTCCTGACGGGTGGCGTCGAAAAGGCTCGCCGGTTGACCCATCGCCGCCTGACCGCTGCGCGCTACAGGCAGGCCCGCAAACTCAGGATCCATCTGCAATGAACCAGCCCGTTCGTCCGCCTCTGCCGGAACAAACCACCACGGTAGCCGCCCAGGCTCGCCGCGGCATGGATGGCGAGACCACCGACGCCGCGCCGAGCCAGGCATCCGCTCCGCCAAAGGTCGCCAAGGCCAGCGTCGCAATGGTTGCCGCCATGGCGCTGGTGGCGTTCGCCGGCTCGGCTGCGGTGTTGTGGGCTTGGCATCTCTGGCCGTTCACCAGCACCGTCGAGGTGACGGAAAACAGCTATGTTCGCGGGCAGGTTACCGCGCTGTCGTCGCAGGTCAGCGGTTACGTGACCGAGGTGCCGGTGCGTGACTTTCAATTCGTGAAAGCCGGCGAGCCCCTGGTCAGGGTCGACGACCGCATCTATCGCCAGCAGCTCGCGCAGGCGGAAGCGCAACTCGATATTGCCAAGTCATCGCTTGCCAATGTCGACCAGACCATGGCGCAGAACGTCGCCACCGTCGCCGTCCGCAAGGCGGCTCTCGATCAGGCGACAGCGCAGCTTGATCAGGTCAAGGCGGCTTATGAGCGGGTGAGCTCGCTTGCCCAGAAGGGCATTCGCGCTGAAACAGATCTCGACAGCGCCGTCGCCAACCTCAAGGTTGCCGAAGCCGGCGTATCGGCCGCCGAGGCCAATGTCAGCCTGGCGGAGGCGCAGGTACGAGCCACCGACGTCTCACGGTCGGGTCTGACAGCGCAGGTGCAGGCCGCCGAGGCGGCCGCCGATCTCGCACGGATCAATCTCGGCAATACGGTGATCACTGCGCCTGCCGATGGACAGATCAGCGAGAGTTCGGTGCGGAAGGGGCAATATGTCACCGCCGGCACGCAGCTGATGTTCCTGGTGCCGCCAGCTCGCTGGATTGTGGCCAACTACAAGGAAACGCAAACCGCTCACATGCAGATCGGACAGCCGGTGACCATCGACGTCGATGGCCTCAACGGTGCCTCTCTGCAAGGGGTCGTCGAGGAACTGGCGCCGGCCGCCGGCTCGGAATTCAGCGTGCTCAAGGCCGACAATGCCAGCGGCAACTTCACCAAGGTGGTGCAGCGCATCCCCGTCCGCATCCGCCTGCTGGACGGTCAGCCGCTGGCTGAACGGTTGCGGCCCGGCATGTCGGTCATCGCTCGGGTCGATACGGCAGCCGCCAACGCACCGGCTGGGGTGTCTGGTCGATCTTAGGCTTGGGAGCCGTCATGGGCTTGTCACCCGCCACCACCATGACACTATGTCCAAAATGGGCAGGTAAGGGCGGCGTCGATGGCGGATCAAGTTGTTGGCTCTGGTGAAGAAGGCGCGCGCGGAAATGCTGTTGAGGTATTTTCCACCTTTCTCAAACTGGGTCTGACGTCCTTCGGCGGTCCTATCGCCCATCTGGGATATTTCCGCGAGGAATTGGTGGTTCGTCGGCGCTGGCTGAACGACCAAACCTATGCCGATCTCGTTGCGCTTTGCCAGTTCCTGCCGGGGCCGACCTCCAGTCAGGTCGGCTTTTCCCTGGGCATGATGCGAGCCGGCTGGTTGGGTGCGTTGTCGGCGTTCCTGGCTTTCACCTTGCCTTCGGCGCTGATCCTGCTGCTCTTCGCATTGGCCGCGCCGACCATCGGCGGACCGATGGGAACCGGCGCCCTGCACGGTCTCAAGATCGTCGCGGTGGCCATCGTGGCACAAGCGGTCTGGGGGATGGCCAGAAATCTTTGTCCTGATCGCCAGCGATCGACCATTGCGGTTGCAGCCGTCGCCTTGATGGCCTTCGTGCCGGGAAGCGTCGGCATGTTAGGCGCTATTGTCCTGGGCGCGGCTGGCGGGTTGGCTCTCGGTCGGGAGGAGGTGAAGCCGGCCGGCGGCCACGTCACCGTTCCCGTGTCCCGGTGGGCGGCCGTCGCAGCTATCTTGGCCTTCTTGGCTTTACTGGTCCTGCTGCCGCTCCTGGCCGGGCACTCACAGGCATTTGCTGTCGTCGACCGATTCTATCGGGCAGGAGCCCTTGTCTTCGGCGGTGGCCACGTCGTGCTGCCGCTTCTCGATGCCGAGGTGGTGCGCGGTGGCTGGGTAACCCATGATGCCTTTCTTGCCGGCTATGGCGCGGCGCAGGCCGTGCCCGGGCCGCTCTTCACTTTCGCAGCCTATCTGGGTGCTGTTTTGGGGCCCGCGCCGAATGGTGTCATGGGAGGCGGACTGGCTTTGCTGGCCATCTTTCTTCCGGGTTTTCTGGTGCTGATCGGCATTCTTCCGTTCTGGGACCAGTTTCGCACCAAATCCGTCGCGCAATCCTTGATGCGCGGAGCAAACGCCGCCGTCGTCGGTATTCTGGGAACGGCTCTCTACTCTCCGGTCTTTGCGAGCGCGATCCTCGATCTGCGGGACTTCGCCCTGGCGCTCGCCGGTTTCGTCGCCCTTATGGTGTGGAAGGCGCCGCCGTGGCTTGTTGTCGCCTTCTCGGCGGTAGCGGGCGCCGGCCTGGCACTCTCTGGCTGAATGAGGTCGCAGGATTTCAAATAGCGAAAGTTCTGCGATGCAATCCAGGAACGTATTTTCCGGGGGCGCCATTCTCATCTATGGTCTGGCAAGAATTCCCAGGTCCCCAATAGGCAGCGAGCGCAAGGTGACGCGGCATATTGTTGGGCCGGAAAATAAATACGACATTAATAAATATGACCGAAAATATACTTTAATAAATATCAGCCGTGTTCGTGGAGGTTCCGGCAGAATCGATCCAGCTTTCCATCATATGCCTAAATATTAGGCCGATGAGCGCTGAAACGACAAGCCGGCGTATGGGCGGGACGGAGCAGACGAATGTCCATTCGGAAAAAGCTGGCTATCGTTGTTATCATGCTGCTTCTGCCGCTTGGGCTGATGTCAGGCTTATTCATACTGCAGAGCGAAAAAGACATTGCATTTGCCGAAGCGGAACTAGCCGGAACCGGCTGGCTTCGCCAAATGTGGCCATCGCTGATCGCCTGGGCATCCGAGCCTGAAAGCAGCGATGCAAAGGTGCTGGAGGCCGCCAAGTCTCTCGCTGGGCCTGACTATTCGCCATCCGTTCGCGACGCAGCCGGTCGCCTTTCGCTGTCCGACAAGAAAACGCCTGAGGTTGGCACTGCGTTCCGTGATTTGGCGACGGCGGCGGGCAACGACAGCAATCTCATCCTCGATCCGGATCTCGACAGCTTCTATGTGATGGACACGGTTGTCGTCCGTCTGCCGGACCTGATCACCCGCACGGCCGAACTGGATATGCTGGCGCGCGCGCAATCGAAGCTCGATACCCTCGACGATACCGCTCGCGCCGCTTTCATCGTGCTTCTGGGGCAGATCGAAACCGACATGGGCACGATCAAAGCCTCGGTTGACGTTGCGATGGCCAATAACGCTTCGGGTTCCGTCGCCGCAGCGCTCGACAGCCCAACCAAGGCATTTGTCGGCAGGGTTGGAGCCTTTGCGGGAACGGCCAACAAAATCGCGGCTGACTTGAGGAACGATGCGGCACGGGCATCCGCCGATGTTGCCGCACTTTCGGCGGCGAACAAAACGCTCGTTGCGGCCGCGGATACCTATTGGCGGCAATCGGCCGAGCAATTGGATCATCTGCTCGACGTTCGCGTCTCTGGCTTTTGGACACGCATGGCCACCATGCTCGGTCTTGCGCTCAGCATTGCCCTCCTGGCCATCGCCGCTGCGGTGCTGTTGTCGCGTTCGATCGTGCGCAGCATCAGCAGCCTCGACGTTCATATCCGGGAACTCGGCGACGCCGATATTTCCACCGAACTTGCCGAGGCCGGCCGTACCGACGAGGTCGGCCAACTGGCGCGTGCCGTCGCCTATTTCCGAGACCGGACGATCGAAAAGCTCAACGAAGCCAATTCCGAGGAGCGGCAACGCGAACTCCTCCAGAACAAGCGCAATGCCTTGGCAGAGGTCGCCGATCGCCTTCGCCTATCGGTCAACTCCGTTGTCGCAGCTATCAACGGTCTCGCCCAAAATGTCAGCGTCGTCATCGATGTTGTCGCGACGAACGCGTCGACGACACGTGGTGAACTCGACCGCTCACTGACGCGGCTCGACCTCACCAACAGGGACATGAACGCCGTCGTGTCCTCCGTTACCGAACTTGCGGCCTCCATTTCCGATATTGCGCAACAGACGGTGGTCTCAGCCAAGGGAGCGACGGCGGCCCGCACCCGCTCGGAGGCTGCCAAGGCTTTGGGAACCAAACTTTCCGAGGCGTCGGAGCGGATTGGTCAAGTAACGACCCTGATTTCGGCCATTGCCCAGCAAACCAACCTTCTCGCCCTCAACGCGACCATCGAGGCGGCCAGGGCAGGCGATGCCGGCAAGGGGTTTGCCGTGGTGGCCGCCGAGGTCAAGCAACTCGCCAACCAGACGGCGGGCGCAACCGAGGAAATCACCCGGCAGGTGGAAGACATTCGCGCCGCGGCACAGGAAGTCGCATCTTCGCTCGATGAGATTACCGGATCAATCGAAGGCATGTCGTCCCTCAGCGCCAAGATTGCCGGTGCAGTAGAGCAGCAGAGCGTGGCGACATCTGAGATCAATAAGAGCCTGGATCGCTCAACGGCGGCCAACCACGACGTGGTCGTCAGCCTAAACTGCCTGCCGCCTCTCGCATCCCATACCGAAGAGGCGGCTGGAAAGCTTGCGGATATGAGCTCCAAGCTGGTCGATCAGGTTCGGAGCCTTGAATCCGAAGTGGACGCTCTCGTCCATGATCTCATGGATCAACGCCGGCACACTCGCAAAGAGGCCGATGTTCTGGTGACTGTCGAATTCGCCAATGGCACTCGGCGTCCGCTTCGCCTGCATGACATCTCACGCTCCGGTATGCGCCTCGCGTTAGTCGATGGGATGGAGCCCGGCGTGCAATGCCGCGTCAACCACCCGACGCTCGGGGCTCTGGAGGCCAAGGTGGTCTGGCGGAATGCCGAGGTCATGGGCGTCCAGTTCGTCGACCGCATGCTGTCGGATGAAGAAGTCGATCAGTTGGTCGCAGGACGGCTTGCCGCCTGATCGGTGCCGTATATCGCACTGGCCGGCTTGCTTCTTGGGAGACCGAATATCTGCCTTCAGAGATGCCCGATGGCGTCGATGAGCAGCTTGGCAAACACACTCCAGCCGGCGCCGGTGAGCCAGACCAGCGTAAGGGCGCCGATCACACCTCCTACCGTGCCGGATACAACCCCGATGACCACGGCGCGCCAGAAGCTGCCCCAAGCTGTCAGCAAGGCAGATCTGGAGGGCGCTGGGGCACCATCGCCGCGCCGGACAGGCTGTTTGGCAGGCGAGGAGCTTTCCTGACCGATCCGGTCCATCGGCCCGAATGCCAAGCCGGGTTTTTTCCGGCTATCGGCTTCAAGGCTGGGTTCAGTCCTGCGGTATCCCGGAGCGTCTTGCTCAGGCAGATCGTCCGCCAGATCGAGGAGCGGGCCGAGGTCCGGCTCGATGTCACGCGCATGCTGGTTCATCGTATCGCCCTTGTGTTTATCAAAAGGTCGATACGTGGCGTTTGCGGCATTTCTGCGGGCCGCTGTTTCTTGCAACAATCCGTTTTGACCAGAGGAGCGGTTGCCGTGTCGGATCGGGAGTGCTCCGACACGGCTCCAGTGGGGGCGGGAGGAGGCCGCCCTCTAGCTGCGGGAACACTGAAGCGGTCGATGACCGTGGAGCCTTCAGCTGCTCTCCGCCTCGGTCCTGTCTAGGACAGCCGTCAGGCGCGTCCCGTCAGGGCCTTCGCTTTGGCGACGATGGCGTCGCACGTGATGCCGAACTCTGCATAGAGCCGCTCAGCCGGGGCAGATGCCCCGAAGTCATCAAGACCGATGACGTCTTCCTCGCTGGCGACATAACGCGTCCAGCCGAACTTCCCGGCAGCCTCGATGGCAATGCGAGGCGCCGTTCCCAGTACGCTTTGGCGATAGGCCTTGGACTGTTCCTCGAACAGTTCCCAACAAGGCATCGATACAACGGCGACCGCCAAGCCCTCTTTTGTCAGGGCTTCCGCCGCCTCGATGGCTAGCGATACCTCGGTGCCGGTGGCAAGCAGCGTCACATCCTGCTTCTCGCCCCCGAAGCGACGGATCACATAGGCACCTAGGGCGGCCCGATTTTCTGTCGGGTCTTCGGCTTCCTTGCCGCGCAGCTGCGGCACCGCTTGTCTTGATAGCGCCAGCAGCGACGGCCGGTTGCGGTTGCGCACGGCGATATCCCAGCATTCGAGCGTCTCGACGACGTCCGCCGGGCGAAACACCAGGAGGCGCGGCAGAGCCCGCAGAGAGGCTAGATGCTCCACCGGTTGATGGGTCGGACCATCTTCGCCAAGACCAATTGAATCATGGGTCATCACATAGATGGTGCCGATGCGCATCAGTGCCGACAGACGGATCGCGCCGCGGGCATAATCGGAGAACACCAGGAATGTGCCGCCATAGGGAATGAAGCCGCCATGGACTGTCATGCCGTTCATGATGGCGCTCATGGCGAACTCGCGCACGCCATAACCGACGTAGCGCCCGGATTGCGAGCGGGTGAATTGGCTGTCGACCGGCTTGACCCGTGTGAGATTTGAGCCCGTGAGATCGGCTGATCCGCCGATCATGTCCGGCACCGCGGCGGTGATGGCCTCCAGAGCGATCTGGCTGGCGCGGCGCGTGGCAACCTTTTGCGGCTTGGCGAAGAGATCGCGCTTCAGCGCTTCGACGGCACTCGGATAGCCGGCGGGCAGCGCACCGCTCACTCGACGCTGGAATTCCGTGCGCAGAGCGGCTGGCTGAGCGGCAAGTCGCTCCTGCCAGGCCTTGCGGGCCGTCATGCCCCGCGCGCCGATCTCGCGCCAGCGCGCGAGCAACTCGGCGGGTATTTCAAAGGGGGCTGCCGTCCAGCCGAGCGCTGCCTTGGTGGCAGCAGCTTCTTCCGCGCCGAGCGGCGCACCATGGGAGGATTCCTTGCCGGCCTTGTTGGGCGAGCCGAAGCCGATCACCGTGCGCATGGCAATCAGCGAGGGACGTGTGGTGGCAGCCTTGGCTGCGGTAATCGCCTCGTCGAGAGCGCTCGTGTTATGACCGTCACACGTTTGAACATGCCAGCCACAAGCGCGGAAGCGCGCGGGAACGTCCTCTGAGAAACTGACCGTCGTAGAGCCGTCGATGGTGATGCCGTTGTCGTCATAGAGAACGATCAGCTTGCCGAGGCCGAGATGACCGGCCAACGAAGCGGCCTCCTGGCTGATACCTTCCTCGAGACAGCCGTCACCGCAGAGTACGAAGGTGTGATGATCGACGAGGTCGGTGCCGAACTCGTCTGCCAGGCGACGTTCGGCCATCGCCATGCCCACCGCACCGGCGATGCCCTGGCCGAGCGGTCCGGTCGTGGTCTCGATGCCCTTGGCGTGCCCATATTCCGGGTGACCGGCTGCCTTCGATCCCCACTGACGAAACGCCTTGATCTCTTCGATGGTCATATCCTCATAACCAGTGAGATAGAGCAGCGCATAGAGCAGCGCCGACGCATGGCCATTGGACAGCACAAAACGGTCGCGATTTGGCCAGTCGGGCGTGGCGGCATCGAACTTCAGGTGCCGGGCGAAGAGCACGGCAGCCGCGTCCGCCATGCCGAGTGGTGCTCCGGGATGGCCGGAATTCGCGGCTTCGACGGCGTCGATGGCAAGCGCCCTGATACAATTGGCAAGCTGAAAGTCGATTGGCGCGTGAGTGGCCTTTTCCATGATCCATTGAGCTGTGGTCGACATGATGCCTCTCCTATTTGAGACAGCTCCTAACGCAAAGGCACAAAAATATCAACATAAGTTATCAAACCAACACAAATAGGTTGATTTTGGCTGTTACGGTGTTATCTTCCGCCCAGAAAGACCCGAGACGCACAGAGTGATGAGAATTTGAACGTCACCGTCGAGAGACGGAAACGTTCAGGTTCGCACCCGACCAGCGGAGGCCATTAGCCCCGGCGAGCGAAAACGGGCGCCAACATGCGGAGAGGAAAGCATGATCAAGGTGGCGGTGGCCGGTGATAGTGCCGGAGAAGGGCTGGCCCATGTGCTGGCCGAACATCTCAAGACGCGCTTCGAAGTGTTCGAAGTGTCGCGTAACGGCAAAGTCGCCGACCCCTTTTATGCCAATCTCGCCGACCGCGTGGCAACCGGGGTGCTGGATGGGACTTACGATCGGGCCATCCTCATTTGCGGAACGGGTATTGGTGTTTGCATCAGCGCCAATAAGGTTCGTGGCATTCGCGCCGCCCTCACGCACGACGTGTATTCCGCGCAACGAGCCGCGCTTTCCAACGACGCACAGATCATCACCTTGGGCGCACGCGTCGTGGGCGTCGAGCACGCCAAGCTGATTGCCGACACCTTCCTGGCTCTCACCGGAAAATTCGATCCAAATGGGCCGTCCGGCGGGAACGTAAGGGCCATTGAAGACGTGGACAGGAAATACGCCGCGAATCTCGGCGAAAGCGAAGCCTGAAAGCGGCGGGATTCGCGCCAGCTTGTTGCATCAAATCCATCGACGAAGTGACTGGAGGCGGCCGCTGGGCCCCTCTAGCGCTTTCGCGTTCAATCATGAAATAGAACGAAAGAGCTATAGTAACGTTTCGAATCGAATACCGATTTCATCTTATAGGGGACTATACTTCTTGATGCGCGGTCGACGATGTGAAAGCCTCATCAAGAGTTAAAGCGAACGACATGGTCCTAGTGCCTGATGGCTCCGAAAACATGACAGTAAGATCTTAATATTCGGGTCGGCTTGAAGGCAGATCGATTGGAACGACTCCCCGTTGATTGACGGCATGCACTGAGGCTGGGTTGTCGCCTGACGGCTAAATCGATTGAAACTATAACAGAAGCTGCACGGACGAAAAAAAGATGAGTGACGAAACTGCGGTAGACGAAATCGAGGTCGAAGAGGCCCCGGAGGACGAAATCATCGTTCTGGCTCAGAAGTGGAAAAAGAAGAAAGGCAGCCTCATCATGGCGCTGCACGAGCTTCAGGGACGTCTTGGCTATGTGCCACGGGAGTCCGCCATGAAGCTTGGCCGCGAGATGGGCGTTCCGCTGGCCAACATCTACGAAGTACTGACGTTTTATAACTACTTTAAGCTGGAAAGCCCGGGGAAATACATCATTTCGGTGTGCACCGGCACGGCCTGCCATATCAAGGGCTCGCCGAAGCTGTTGCATGGCGTTGAAGCTGAGCTCGGGATCAAGGAAGGCGAAAGCACGCCTGACGGCGAATATCACCTTCAAGGGGTGCGTTGCCTCGGCTGTTGCGGTCTCGCGCCGCTCGCTTCGGTCAACGGCAAGGTCTACGGCAAACAGGACGTCACTGACGCCCATGGACTGCTCGAGCACGTCAAGCACGACCAGCCGATGCACGTTGCCGCCGAGTCCGCCGACGCCGAATAGGCCGACGAAACCGAACAATTCCAGACACAAGTGGGACCGTTATGAAGCCGGAAGAGCTTGAAGTGAAAGCTGCCGCCGAGCTTGCCAAACAGCAAGCGATGGAAGTGCGCCTGGTCTGCTGCTCGAGCACGGGCTGCCAGTCATCCGGCGCGGCGGATATCGTCGCGCGTATCAAGGCCGACATCGCCGAGAGAGGGCTGGACGGCAAAGTCCAGGTTGGCGGTACGGGCTGCATGGGCCTGTGCAGCAAAGGACCGTTGGTGCGCATGACCTGCAAGGCGCACGAGGATATCCTGTTCAGCGAGATGACACCCGATCTCGCAACGCGCCTCGTCGAAGACGTGGTCGCTCCGATCGCCAGTGGCGGCAAGGTTGATGATCCGGTTGGGCCGCTCGGCGCCCACGTCGTCGATCTGCATGCCGCCTTCTTCGCCATGCAGGAGCGTGTCGTGCTCTCCAACAATGGCCACGCCGACCCGGAAAAGCTCGCCGATTATCTGGTCCATGGCGGCTACCAAGGCCTTAGGAAGGCCTTGACCATGTCGGCGGAGGAAATCTGCAAGGAAATGCTGGCCTCCGGCCTGCGCGGCCGCGGCGGCGCGGGCTATCCGACCGGCCTCAAGTGGGATTTCGCCCGCCGCGTCGAGTCCGACGTCAAATACGTCATCTGCAACGGCGACGAGGGCGATCCCGGCGCCTTCATGGATCGCTCGGTGCTGGAAGGCGACCCACATGCGGTGATCGAGGGCATGATGATCGCCGCGCGCGCCATGAACGCCACCAATGGCGTATTCTATATTCGCGCCGAATATCCGCTCGCCGTCGACCGCATCGAGAAGGCCATACGTCAGGCCCGTCAGGCCGGCCTCGTCGGTCGCAACATCCTGAACTCGGGATGGAGCTTCGATTTCGACGTCCGCCTGGGCGCCGGCGCCTTCGTCTGCGGTGAGGAAACCGCCCTGATCGCCTCGGTCGAGGGCAAGCGCGGTACGCCGCGTCCGCGCCCGCCGTTCCCCTCGGTCAAGGGGCTGTGGGACAAGCCGAGCTGCGTCAACAACGTCGAAACGCTTGCCAACGTGCCGCGCATCCTGCTCAAGGGCGCCGACTGGTTCGCCGCCAAGGGAACGGAGAAGTCGAAGGGCACCAAGGTATTCGCGCTGACCGGCAAGATCGCCCACAACGGCCTCGTCGAGGTCCCCATGGGCATCACCATCCGCGAGATCGTCGAGACGATCGGCGGCGGCACCGGCACCGATCGCAAGGTGAAGGGCGTGCAGACCGGCGGTCCGTCGGGCGGGATGATCCCGGAAAGCCAGTTCGATACGCCGATCTCCTACGAGCATCTGCAACAGCTGGGCTCGATGATGGGATCTGGCGGCCTGATCGTCATCGACGATCAGGATAGCGTCGTCGAACTCGCCCGCTTCTATCTCGATTTCTGCGTCGACGAATCCTGCGGCAAGTGCGCGCCCTGCCGCATCGGCGGCACGCAGATGCTGCATCTTCTCGACAAGATCGTTGCCGGAGACGGCACTGAGGAGGACATCGCGAACATCAGGATGATCGCTCAAGCCATGCAGAGGGGTTCGCTTTGCGCGCTCGGACAAACGGCTCCGAACCCGGTGCTGTCGGCGCTCAAGCACTTCACGTCGGAGTTCACCGAACGCCTCAAGAAGCCCGTGGCTGCCGAAGCCTGATTTCCCGAGATCGAGAAGTGGTCGAAATGACAAATATGATCAATGCAACGATTAACGGCGTGCCTGTGGAGGTCGCCCCGGGAACCACCATCCTGGATGCGGCGCGCAAGGTTCACGTGAAGATTCCGACGCTCTGCAAGCATCCGGATCTCGAGGCGACCGGCGCCTGCGGCATCTGCATCGTCAAGGTGAAGAACACCGGCAAGATGCTGCGCTCGTGCTGCACGCCGCTTGACGAGGGCATGGATATTCTGACGGAGACGCCGGAAATCGTCGAGGTGCGGCGCGGTATCCTGGAGTTGACGCTGTCTCGTCACCCGAACGAATGCCTGACCTGCCTGCGCAATCAGAACTGCGAGCTGCAAGCGCTCGCTGCCGACTTCGGCATGAATGCCTCAGATCTGCCGAACATCGTTCCCGACCTGCCGCTTGACACCTCCACCAGGAGTATCGTCCTTGACCCGCGCAAGTGCGTATTGTGCGGTCGCTGCATCACCGTCTGCCAGCAGCATCAGAACGTCTGGGCGCTGAGCTTCCTCAATCGCGGTTTCAAGACCCGTATCGCGGCAGCCGGCGATATTCCGTTGGCGGATTCGCCCTGCGTGCGGTGCGGTCAATGCTCTGCCCATTGTCCGACCGGCGCCATCGTCGAGTATGACGAAACCGTCGATGTCTGGAACAAGCTGCAGGATCCGGACGCCTATTGCGTGGTTCAGATCGCTCCGGCGGTGCGTGTTGCCGTGGGCGAAGCTTTCGGCTTCCCCATTGGCGCCAACCTGACCGGTAAGATCTACGCCTCGTTGCGCCGGATGGGCTTCAAGGCGGTATTCGACACCAACTTCGGCGCCGACCTGACGATCATCGAGGAAGCCTCCGAGTTCAAAAGTCGGTTGCTCGAAGGAACGGGTGCACTGCCGTTGATCACCAGCTGCTGCCCGGGCTGGGTTGATTTCATGGAGAAGTTCCATGGCGACATGATCGACCATTTCTCCAGCTGCAAGTCGCCGCACGAGATGGTCGGAGCCCTGTCGAAGACCTATTACGCTGAGAAGATGGGCATCGATCCAGCCAAGGTTTTCGTGGTGTCGGTCATGCCCTGCACGGCCAAGAAGTCCGAGATCATCCGTTCCAAGGAGATGAGTTCTTCGGGCTATCAGGACGTGGACGTGTCGCTGACCACGCGTGAGTTCGCGCGCATGATCAAGCAGTCGGGCATTGATTTCGTGGAGATCCCCGAGGAGCAGCCGGATCATATGCTCGGCGCCTACACAGGAGCCGGTACGATTTTCGGTGCCACCGGCGGTGTCATGGAAGCCGCTCTCCGCACGGCGCATTACTACGTCACCGGCCAGGATGCTCCGCGCGTTGACTTCGAGATGACCCGCGGCCTCAAGGGCGTCAAGGAAGGCAAGATCACCGTCGCCGGCAAGGAGATCCGCGTCGCCGTGGCGCATGGTCTCGCCAATGTCGAGCAGGTGATCGACAAGGTGAGGGCCGCTCGTGAGGCCGGCGAGGAGTTGCCCTATCACTTTATCGAAGTGATGGCCTGCGCCGGTGGTTGCGTTGGCGGTGGTGGACAGCCTTATGGCGCCACCAACGAACTTCGTACCAAGCGGGCGGCCGGACTCTACCAGGAAGACCAAGCGGGCCTCTGGCGCTGTTCGCACCACAATCCCTACATCAAGGAACTCTATGCCGAGTTTCTAGGTGAGATCGGCGGTCACAAGGCTCACGACCTCCTGCATACCGGCTATCAGGTGCTGCCGGAATACAAGCGCTGATATCTCGTGCTTGACGTCGGGCGGCCGTGCAGTGGCAATCTGCGCGGCCGCCCGATGCGTTCTGCGGCCGTCTCTGCCGATGACCTTGTGGGCTGTCGAAAGGGCTCGCAAGTGGGTTTATGGCGCAACCGATGTGAAGCTATGTTACGACTGCGCCGAATGCTCGCATACCATTTGGGTTGATATCCAAGTCGCAGCGAGTTGAGGCCTCGCATGTTTTCAAAAAAGCGCCTCGAGTTCCTTTTCGAATGCCGACGATAGAAAATATGCCCGTCTAAATTTTTAAGTTTTGGTGTAAAAAACTTCAATGTGAACCGGCGCATCGATATTTATTACTTTATATGGAATTCAGTAAATTCAAATTTTACTTCTACTGGGTCATTAATAATAGAATATTTTAGCACGAAGGCAAAAAATACGCCTGCGCTGCGTTGAGCAAATGACCGCTCGCTGATCCGATGCTCACAAATATGGCCGGTGTTTTTGACCAGCTTTGACCATGGTCTCAGCTTGAGATGAGGGATTGAACGAGAATCGCACACAAACAGGCCTATATATGTGATATTTGGGATTTTTGTATCATTATTTGTGTCGTTTTTGCCCGTAAGAACGCGAACAAACGCTCATTCGTGTTGACATCCGGCCGGGCCAAGCGTAGCGTCCCATCAAACAATAAACGCAGCATTGAAGGTTGCGATAGGGAAGGAATTGGGTCGCTAGGTCCACGCAAGTAGACGTGCCAGCGGACGGTTTGCCAAGTTTGAAGGATGACGACTGCCCTCGCCAGAGGCGTTGGCAGTAACGGGTGAGGTGTGTCCAGCTTGGCGGCCGGATTGATAAAAATAACGGACTTAGGGTGGAGACAACCGATGAATAGAATATTCAATGACCCTGATCGCATGGTCGAAGACGCCGTGAGCGGCTATGTCAAGGCGCATCGCGATCTGGTGTCAGCGACAGCAAACCCGCGCGTGATCAAGGTCAATTCGGCCCCGAAGGCCGGTAAGGTCGGCGTAGTAACCGGAGGCGGCTCCGGTCATGAGCCGGCTTTTCTTGGTTATGTCGGCGAGGGCATGGTTGATGCGGTGGCGATCGGGGAGATCTTCTCTTCCCCCACGGCCCAAGCCTTCCATGACGCCTTCAAGGCCTGTGATGGCGGTGCTGGTATTGCCTGCCTCTATGGCAATTATGCTGGCGACAACATGAACGTGAAAATGGCCATCAAGATGGCCGCCAAGGAGGGCATCACCGTCAAGACCGTGGTGGCCAACGACGACGTCGCGTCGGCGCCCAAGGACGAGCTGGCCAAGCGCCGGGGCGTTGCCGGTGAGATTCTGATGTGGAAGGTCGGCGCGGCGCGCGCTGCCGAAGGCGGCAGCCTCGATGAGGTTATCGCCGCTGCGCAGAAGGCCATCGATAACACTCGCTCGATCGGTATCGGTCTCAGCCCTTGTACGCTGGTCGCGGTTGGACATCCCAACTTCCAGATCAAGGATGGCGAGATGGAGGTCGGCATCGGCCATCACGGTGAGCCGGGCGTATCGGTCATGAAGACCAAGCCGGCGGCCGAGATGGCCGACATGATGGTGGATTACGTGCTGCCCGACCTGCCTTTCGCAGCAGGTGACAAGGTTGCTGTTCTGCTGTCCGGCCTTGGTGCCACGCCGGTCATGGAACTCTACATTCTCTATGATCGAATCGCCGACCTGCTCGGGCAGAAGAAGATCGAGATCAAGCATAACTTTGTCGGCAACTACTTCACCTCTCTCGAGATGATGGGCGCGACTCTCACCGTCATGCGTCTCGACGACGAACTCGATCGGCTGCTGGCTCGTCCTGCCCGGTCAATCGGTCTTGTGAAGTGAGCGGGGGACCTGTCATGACCCTTCCCGTCAACGCGGCCGGATTTCTGGTGACAGATCTCGTCAAGGCGATCGTCGCTCAGCGCGACCACCTTAGCGAGATCGATGGCGCCATCGGCGATGGCGATCACGGCGTCAACATGGCCAAGGGGTTCAACCTCTGCGCTCAAGCGCTCGGCTCGCCGACACCTGGCCTGAAAGAGAGCTTCGGCATCCTCGGCAACACGTTGATGGCCGGCATCGGTGGCTCGATGGGGCCGCTCTACGGCACGTTCTTCAATGAGATGGCCGACTCCCTCGATGGAGCCACCGAGCTCGACGCCACCGCCTTCGGTCGGATGATCCGCGCCGGTCTCGACGGTGTGCTCGACATCGGCGGCGCCAAGCCGGGTGACAAGACGTTGCTCGACACCCTGGTGCCGGCGGTGGAGGCCTTCGAAGCGGCCACCTCAGCCGGCAAGCCCTATCGGACGGCTCTCAACGACATGACCGAGGCCGCACGCAAGGGGCGGGATTCAACGGTTGCCATGATTGCCAAGGTGGGGCGGGCGAGCCGTCTCGGTGAGCGTTCGCGCGGCGTCTTGGATGCCGGTTCGGCATCCTGCTGCATTATTCTGGAGACCATGGCCGCCAGCGTCGCCTCGAAACTCAACTGACCGGAGCAGCCGCCGATCCAAGGCCCCTTGTGCGAGGACGACCATGGCCAACACGTCACGGTCAGGGGCTGTCTGCGACTGACAACGTACCAAGCTGGCGGGCGTTTTCATCGGTCATGATGTGGCGCCGCCGAACTCTCAGGGAGGAAGAAATGAACTTCGTGAAAAATGCCCGCTCCATCTCGCTTGGTGACCTGCCGGCCAAGATGGATGCTGTCGTTGCCTACGCGCCCGGCGACTTCCGCTTCACCCAGGTCGATGTGCCGCGGGCCGGTCCGGACGAGATCATCATCAAGGTCGAGGGCTGTGGTATCTGCGCCGGCGACATCAAGAGCTATGACGGCGCACCTTCCTTCTGGGGCGACAAGGATCAGCCCGCCTACATCAAGGCGCCGATGATTCCCGGCCACGAGTTCGTCGGCATCGCCGTCGAGCTGGGTGAAAATGTCGCCGCTGAGGGCAAGTACAAGCTGGGTGACCGGCTGATCTCGGAACAGATCGTTCCGTGCGGCCATTGTCGCTTCTGCCAGCGCGGTGAGTACTGGATGTGCGAGAAGCATGACGTCTACGGTTTCCAGACCAACGTCAACGGCGCCATGGCCGCCTATATGCGCTTCCCCAAGGAGTCGCGGACCCATAAGGTTCCCAACAACCTGCCGCTGGAGAAGGCTGTTCTTATCGAGCCCTATGCCTGCTCGGCGCACGCGGTCAACCGGGGCAATGTCCAGTTCGATGATGTCGTCGTGTTGTCGGGTGCCGGTACGCTGGGTCTCGGCATGGTTGGCGCCCTAAGGCTGAAGAATCCGAAGAAGCTGATTGTTCTCGACGGCAAGGAAGATCGGCTCGAGCTTGCCAAGAAGTTCGGCGCCGACATGGTGCTCAATCCGTTCAAGGAAGATGTCGACAAGATCGTCAAGGATCTGACCGACGGCTATGGCTGCGATGTCTACATCGAGGCCACCGGTCACCCGTCCAGCGTCCTGCAGGGTCTCAAGATGATCCGTAAGCTCGGTCGCTTCGTCGAGTTCAGCGTTTTCAGCCACGACGTGACTTGCGACTGGTCGATCATTTCCGATCGTAAGGAGCTGGATGTGCTCGGAGCTCACTTGAGCCCCTACGTCTATCCGTTCGTCATCGACGCCATCGCCGATGGCCGTCTGCCGACCGAGGGCGTGGTGACTCACAAGCTACCGCTTAAGGATTATGACGACGGCTTCAAGATGATGAAGAAGGGCGACAAGTCCCTCAAGATCATGCTGATCCCCTGATCGAAGGCGTGCGTGGGTGGCGTAGCCGCCCACGCACCAATAGCCGCCGCGGTGTCGCGCCGAGGAACGTTTCCCGACACGGCGTTTGTGGGCATACCAAACCGTTGGCCGGTCAATCAACCGGAGCGGCGTCCACGATGCGCAGCTGCACGTTGCTCTTGCGCAGCAGTTCGGCCTCAGCCGGCGGAATGCCGGAATCGGTGATCACCGTGTCGAACTCGGTGAGACCCGCCAGGCGGATCAGCGCCGTGATGCCGAACTTGGAGCTGTCGACGAGCAGAACACGGCGGTCGACGGCCTCCATCAACGCTCGCTTGGTCCGGACCACATCTTCTTGCTGGTGGTAGGCAACGGCACCGAGAATAGTCGAAGTCGACATGAACAAGGTGTTGGCCCTGAGCGTCGAAACGGTCTTCTCGCAGAGATAGCCAAAGAAGGCATTGAAGCGGGAGTTGTAGTGCCCACCGAGGCAAATGGTTTCGATGCCGTGCGCCTCCTTCAGCATGTCGATCACCGTAAGGCTATTGGTGATGACTGTCAGCGGCTTGCAGCCGACGATCAGCGGTGCCATGCGGGACACGGTGGTGGAGTCGTCGAGAATGATGGCCTGTCCGGGCTCAACCATCTCGATGGCGGCACGGGCAATGGCCTCCTTTTCGGCATCGGCGAGACGCGACCGGTAGAGGATGGTGCTTTCGACAAGGCTTGAAGAATGCACGGTCACGCCACCGTGGACGCGTCGAACGATGCCTTGTTCCTCAAGTATCTTTAGGTCGCGGTGAACGGTCATTCGGCTGACGCCGAAGTGGTTCGCCAATTCGTCCACCTGGGCGGAGCCGACAGGCAGAAGATATTCGAGAAGCGCTTTGCGCCGCCCTTCCGGTCCGGACGACGGCTTCACGCCTCGGCGTCGGTCTTGTTCGATATCCACGGTCGTAACGTTCCTCATCGGGGAATCCGTACCGGTGTTAGCACAATCCGGCGAAAATTATAGCACCTTGTCGTTACAACGCCCGCTGCTTTAGGTGGATGCCGACCCTGCTCAAGGGGTGATTGTGGGCGCGCGAAGCGGGGCCGCAGAAGCATTCTGGCTCCCGGACGGTCATGTGAGATCATCGGCTTAAGCTTGCAACCGACTTCGCAATTATCCGGAGGGGGTGTGAGCCCGAACGTGTTATCGTATCATTACAACTACATATATGATACATAAATAACATAATTGTGTTATATTTTCTTGACTCGAGCCAGTTGCATGCTACGTTCAGCCCATCGTTTCCAACAAAGCGCGCGCTGGCGACCCCTTCGCCAGCAGCAGCCTGAACGAAGGTAACCGCCATGACCGATAAACTCGCCGGACTCGCCCGTCACACGGTGATCGTTGCCGATACGGGTGACATTGCCCAGATCAAGGCCGTGCGGGCGCAGGATTGCACCACCAATCCCAGCCTCATTCTCAAGGCGGCCAGCAAGCCCGAATACGCCGCACTGATGGACGATGCCGTGGCTTATGCCGTGGCGCGCGAACGCGGTGGGGAGGCTCGCCTCGAGCTGGCGCTCGACAAGCTGGCAGTCAATTTCGGCGCCGAACTCTCCCGCATCGTGCCAGGCTATGTGTCGACCGAAGTGGACGCTCGTCTTTCCTTCGACACGGCGCGTACGGTAAAGCGCGCCGAGCGTCTGATTGCCATTTATCGTGAAGCCGGTGTCGATCCGTCGCGCATTCTGATCAAGATTGCCGCGACTTGGGAAGGGGTCAAGGCGGCGGCCGAACTCAAGGAAAAAGGCATTGCCTGCAATCTGACGCTGATCTTCGCCAAGGCTCAGGCGGCCCTTTGCGGCGCCGCAGGTGTCTTCCTGATTTCTCCCTTCGTCGGACGCATTACCGACTGGTACAAGGCTCACGGAACAGTCGTTACTTCGGCCGCTGATGATCCCGGCGTCCGCTCCGTGCGTGAGATCTACGACTACTTCCAAGCCTTTGGCTACAAGACGGTGGTGATGGGGGCTTCCTTCCGCAACACCGACCAGATCCTCGGCCTGGCTGGCTGCGATCGGCTGACCATCAGTCCTAATCTGCTGGAGGAACTGCGGGCCGCCGAAGGCCCGGTAGAGCGGCAGCTTGGCGCGACTCCGCCTTCGCGCGATATCCGTCCGCTTAATCTCGACGAGACGAGTTTCCGTTGGCAGCTCAACGAAGATGCCATGGCGACAGAAAAACTGGCCGAAGGCATTCGCCAGTTTGGCAAGGACACCGAAACCCTGTGTGGGCTGCTGCGCGCTAAGTTGCCTGCCTGACTCTGCCTCGGGTTGTCCCGCGCCGGTTATCCGCGCGCGGGACAAGGGCGACATTGCTCGATGTTACATTTGAAGCGAAATCCCGGCTCGACTTAGGGGAGGGCTGCGATCGGCGAGTTATGCGTTCCGGCTGGCCCCGAGTGTCGGGAAAGATGTTGTTTTTCGCAGCTGAGTGACCTTCTCCTATCCCGGGGTCGCTATTCCAACTGCGGCGCCGGATGTTGTTTGGTTGGTTCCTTACCGCCAGATGAAGCAATTTTCACGAAAATTTGGTAGAATGAAAACAAATACTATTGACACACGTGTTACACACGTCATAGTCTTTGATCAAAATAACAACAATCATGTATGGGTACGGTGAGGAGCGTCCGAGCATTTGGCGGGAGGAAGGCCGCTTATAGGCTGCCATTGGCGTTTGTCCGTGGTGGTCGTGCGAAGAGTTTTGCCTCCTGGATGGGGTGAACGTCAGAACGCCATCACCGACCGGTCAGTTTCTTGTGCCGAGTTACGCTCGGGTCATGGCCAGAGGTGCGCCACGGAGGGGTGAGCGCATTCGGGAGGAAACACGTGGAACTTCTTCTTGAGGTCGAGGGGCTGAAAAAGTCCTTCGGCGGCGTGGCAGCTTTGTCTGATGGGCGGCTCGAGCTGCGCGCCGGGTCGGTCCACGCGCTATGCGGCGGCAATGGCGCCGGTAAGTCGACATTTCTGAAGATTCTGATGGGGATCTACAAACGCGACGGCGGCGTCATTCGGCGCCGGGGTGCCGAAGTGGACTATGCCAGCCCTGCCGAAGCGCTGGCGGCCGGTATCGCCATCATCGAGCAGGAACTCAGCCCAATTCCCCATATGACCGTGGCCGAGAACATTTACCTCGGCCGGGAGCCTTCGCGCCGGTTCGGAGGCATCGATTTCAATTCGATGAATCGGGCGGCTCAGGCTCTTCTAGACGAGCTCGAGTTCAATATCCGCGCCACACAGCGAATGATCGATCTGACGGTCGCCGAAATGCAGCTGGTCGAGATTGCCAAGGCGCTCAGCCATGATGCGGAGGTGATCTTCATGGACGAGCCGACCTCGGCGATCGGCGAGCGGGAGGCGCAGCGCCTGTTTTCCGCCATCCGCCGTCTGCAAGCGCTGGGCCGCGGCGTCGTCTATGTCTCACACAGGCTGTCGGAGATCTTCGAGATCGCCGACACCTATACCGCCTTCCGGGACGGGGCCTTTGTTGGTAGCGGCCTGCTGGCCGAGGTCAATCGCCAGGACCTGATCCGGATGATCGTCGGACGCGAACTGTCAGAAGAATATGTAAAGACCAATACGCCGGGTGACGACGTCGGTATCGAGGTTGAAGGCCTCTGCCGATCCGATGCCTTCGAGGCGATTTCCTTCTCTGCCCATAAGGGCGAGATCTTCGGCATCTACGGCCTGATGGGATCGGGACGGACCGAGATTTTCGAATGTCTGTTCGGCCTGGAGAAGGCGTCCGCCGGAGCAATCTTCATCGACGGTGAGTCGGTCACGATCAACAAGCCAACCGATGCCATGGCGCTCGGCGTGGCCCTGGTAACAGAAGATCGCAAGTCGACGGGGCTCAATCTGCTCGATTCCGTCAGGGCCAACATCTGCATGGCCAGCCTGCCGGAGCTCAGCCCGCTGTTTGTCATGAACCGCGCCGGCGAAGTGGATGCCAGCCGGCGGATGCGGGCCGATTTCCAGATCAAGGCGGCTCGCGACACCATGCCAGTGTCCGGATTGTCAGGGGGCAATCAGCAGAAGGTTGTGCTCGGCAAGTGGTTTCTGCGCAATCCCAGGATCTTGCTTCTGGACGAGCCGACGCGCGGCGTCGACGTCGGCGCCAAGCGGGAAATCTATCGCATCATGTGCGATTTCGCCAACGCGGGCGGCACGGTGGTGATGGTGTCGTCGGAGATCGACGAAGTCTTGGGCATGGCCGATCGGATCATGGTGATGCGGAACGGCAAGAGCGTCGGCACCTTTGACCGCCGCGAAACGAACGCTCAGGCGCTCGTCAATCTGTCGACCTGAACAGTTCGCGGAGCTTGTTGCCGCAGGAGGAGAGAACGGTGTCAATGAGCGAAACTCGATCCAGATGGTTCACCGCCGAGCGGCGGCGGACCCTCATTCAGGAATACGGCATCTTCCTCGCTTTCCTGATTCTTGCTGCGATCCTCTCGGTATCGAACGAGTTCTTCCTGACGCCTGGCAATATTTCGAACGTGCTGCTTCAGACGTCGATCAACGGTGTGCTGGCCGTCGGTATGACATTCGTCATCTTGACAGGCGGCATCGATCTGTCGGTCGGTTCGGTCGTGGCGCTTGCCGGCATCGTCAGTGCCAGCTTTGCGACAACGTCTTCGACCGCTGCGATTTACGGTGCGCCTTATCCCGTCATAATAGCCCTGGCGGTCGGCGTTGCGGTGGGTGTCGCGTGTGGCGCGCTATCGGGCCTCATCGTGTCCTATTTCTCGGTCCCGGCTTTCGTCACCACGCTCGGCATGCTGTCGGCGGCCCGTGGCTTGACGCTGATCTACGGAGGCGGCCGGCCCGTGCCGGCATTGACGCCCGAATTCCGCTGGATCGGCACCGGTCACGTGCTGGGTATTCCCGCCCCGGTGATCATCTTGGCAATCGTCTTCGGGCTCGCCTGGTGGACCCTCACTCGAACCCGCTTCGGTCGCTACATTTACGCCGTCGGTGGCAACGCGCATGCGGCCAAAACCTCGGGCATCGACGTCGTGCGCATTCGCTTCGTCGTCTACGTCATCTCGGCGGGTCTCGCCGGCCTCGCCGGCATGCTGCTCAGCGCCCGCACCGGTTCGGCTCTGCCCCAGGCCGGCATTGCCTACGAACTCGATGCCATCGCCGCGGTGGTTATCGGCGGCACCAGTCTGTCCGGCGGCATCGGCCGCATTACCGGAACGCTCATCGGCGCCCTGATCATCGGCGTCATGAACAACGGCCTCGATCTGATGGGGATCCAATCCTACTACCAGCAGGTGCTGAAGGGCGCGCTGATCGTCGGAGCCGTCATGTTGGACCAGAAGAGAAGCTACGGCGCCTAGCTCTTTCGGGAGAGGACGGCGGCTCGTTCGGCCGTCCGTCGCGTGGTGTGGATTGGCGTCACAACAAAAAAGTGGAGGAAACGTCATGAAAAAACTAGCGCTTGCTCTCATTGCGGCAACCGCCCTTCTGGCCGTCCCGGCCTCGGCGCAGACGAAGCTCAAGATCGGCGCCGCCCCCTACGGTCTCAACGCCGAGTTCATGCAGATCTGGTCGGCTGCGCTGCAGCAGCACCCAGCCGTCAAGAATGGTGATGTCGAACTGACGGTCTTCGACGGCCGTTACGACGCCTTGGTCCAGAACGATCAGTTCAAGACCATGGTCACCCAGAAGTTCGATGCCATCATCTTCGTACCGATCGACATCGATGCCGGTGCGACGGGCGTGCAGACCGCTCATGACGCCGGCATTCCGGTGATCGGCTCCAACACGCGCGTCAACTCTGATCTGCTGTCCGCCTATGTCGGGTCCGACGATCGGATCTCCGGCTACATGGAAGCCAAGATCGTCCTCGACAAGATCGGCTGCAAAGGCAACGTCGTGATCATCGAAGGCCCGATCGGCCAGTCGGCGCAGATCCAGCGGCTCGAAGGCAACAAGAAGGCGCTCGCCGAGTGTCCAAACGTCAAGGTGCTCGAGGACCAGACCGCCAACTGGTCACGCGCCGAAGCGCAGAAGCTGATGGAGAACTGGCTTACCGCCCACCCGGGTCAGATCCAGGGCGTCATCGGCCAGAACGACGAGATGGCGCTCGGAGCCATCGAAGCGATCAAGGCGGCCGGCAACGACGTCAAGTCTTACGCCATTGCCGGCATCGATGGCATCACCGACGGCCTGCGCGCTGCCAAGGCCGGTGAGATGACATCGATCCTGCAGGACGCCACCGCCCAGGCCCAGGGCGCCATGGACCTCGCTATCTTCTATGCCAAGAAGGGCGACTATAAGCCCGAATCCGAAATTTGGACGAAATACGGCAAGGACATGCCGTGGAACGATGGCAAGGACAAGGAATACAACGTTCCCTGGACGCCCGTGACTGCCGAGAACGTCGACGCGCTGCTGGCAACGCGCAAGTAATTTGAGAATTTAGCTTGAACAGACCAACGACGGGAGGGGCGGGCCGCCGCCCCTCACCTTGAATCGAGGACAGTCATGACCGAGTCCAGCAACATTGATCTTAGCTTCTCTCTGACCGGTAAGGTTGCGCTTGTCACCGGCAGTGGCTCTGGCATTGGCAGCGCCATCGCCTCTGCCTTCGCCGCCAAGGGAGCAACGGTCGGTGTCATCGACATCAATGAAAAGATTGCCAAGGCCAAGGCCGATACGCTCGGCAATGGTGCGAAGGCCTTCGTCTGCGATGTTTCCAATCCAGAGTCCGCCGAACAGGTGATCGTCGCCGCCGAGAAGGCGTTCGGACATATCGACATCATGGTCAACAGCGCCGGCATCGTTCAGCTCGCCCCGGCCGAGGAACTGCCGCGCGACTATTGGCAGCAGACCATTGCAGTCAACCTGTCCGGCACCTTCTATATGTCGCAGGCTGCCGGCAAGGCGATGATCAAGGCCGGTCGCGGTGGCAAGATCATCAACATGGCCTCGCAGGCCGGTACGGTGGCCATCGACCAGCATGTGTCCTATTGCGCGTCGAAGTTCGGCGTCATCGGCCTCAGCAAGGTCCTGGCTGCCGAGTGGGGCAAGTACGGCATCAACGTCAATACGCTGTCGCCGACCGTCGTCCTCACCGATCTGGGCAAGAAGGCCTGGGATAATCCCAAGGGCGAAGCGCTCAAGACGCGCATTCCCATTGGGCGTTTTGCCCTGCCCGAGGAGGTTGCCGCCGCCGCCGTGTTTCTCGCTTCCAGCGGCGCCGACATGATCACCGGTGCCGACCTGCTGATCGATGGCGGCTACACCATCGTCTGAATTTCGACCGCCGCTCGACGGAACGGGTTGTTCCATCGGGGCAGGCAACGCGATACCTGACCGCCTGGGCGATTGGGGCTCATTTGCAACGGTCCGATCGGCGCTTCAGTGCGCCACCGGGCCGTTGTTCATGTCCAGGCGCTGGAGCTTATCACTGCGAGTCGTCGTCACGTGCGGCTGTTTCCTCACGACGGCACCACGCCAAAACGAGGTCCGGTGATGCAGACTATCGTTGCAGCGATCCGGCCAGGACAGGCCTCTTGACCGGTCGGCACTGGGCAAGGGATGTTGTTACGTTTCATGATGCATCGGTGCGAGGGAAAGCGGCCGTCGGCCGACTCCATCAAGTCACGAGGCCGAACTTCCATCATACCATTGTTTAAAATGCATTATTTCTCGGATTGGGCGAACCCGGAAGCCTTTCCCGCCAAGCGTGCGATATGCGATTTATCGCACTGGTTCACCCTAAAAGAACATGTTTGTGGTATAAAATAAACATATGTCATTGACATCCATGTTACGCTTGCCGTATGGTTTGATCAAAATAACAACAGATCACACGCTCGGTGGCGAGGATAGTCCGAGGCGCGTCGACTGGGAGGAAATCAAGACATTCCAATTGCGAAGCCGATGGTCGGCATCGTGATCGAGAGGGCATGTCTCGGCTGCCGGAATGGTGCCGGCAAATGCGCCGCTTCCAACCAGCCCTAGTGTGATCGTTAACGCTCGGGGTTCTTAGGCGATGATCAACAAGGCGTATGCGTCAATCATGGAGATGAAGACGGGCGGTGCCTCGCCGTCCGGACGGCCGAAGTGGCGTCGCTTTGCGCTGCTCGGCGGCGTCGTTGTTGTCATTCTGGCCATCGCACTGGACACCAAGGTCGTGCGGATAGGCTCGTCGGAGGATTTGCGTCAGGCCGCCTTCTCGGCAGCCGTATATGGCACCAAGGCCTTTCCTGAGATCAAGGCGGCGATCGAGGCGCGCGCCGTCGAAGCGGCGACCCTGCAACAGGCCATTCTTGCCAACAAGAATGAAGCGGTTTCGAAATACGGCATTGCCGGCGGTTCGGGACCGGTGTTCTCCGTGAAATTTGTCGGTGTCGCCGGCGAGCGCCAAGCTTCCGGACTTTATGAAGTCACGGTTGCCGATTTGCCGGATGTGAAGATCCGCATCCAGACCGGCCCCGCCATCAACGGCACGGAACTGCGGGATGCGACCGGCACCGTCAACTTCGGGCAGTTCACCAATCAGATCGAGTACCAGAACGCCGGCTCTGCCCTCAACAACGAGATGAAGAAGACGGTTCTTTCTGCGGTCGATACCAGCGCGCTGGCTGGCAAGAAAGTGAACGTGGTCGGAGCGTTTCGGTTGATCAATCCCAAGAGCTGGCTGGTGACGCCGGTGCGCCTGGAGGTCCAATAAAGTGGACACATCCGTCATCCCCGTTGCCGAGCCGGAAACGTCTGAAATTGTTCTGAGCGCGCGCAACGTTGCCAAGATATTCGGCAGCATTCAGGCGCTCAAGGGCGTCAACTTCGATGTTCGGAGCGGTCAGGTTACCGCCCTGTTCGGCGAAAATGGTGCGGGCAAGTCGACGCTGATGAAGATCCTGTCGGGTGTCTACAAGCCGACCTCCGGCACGATCATTCTTGATGGCAACCCGATCGAATTTGACTCCTCGACCGATGCGCGCAACCACGGCATTTCCATCATCCACCAGGAACTCAGCCTCGCGCCGAACATGACGGTGCGTGACAATATCTTCATGGGCCGCGAAATCCGCACCATGAAGGGTGTGGACTTTGCCGAGGAAGAGCGGCAGTGCCGTCTGCTGCTCACCGAACTCGAGGAAAACATCGATCCGCGAACCAAGGTCGAAGACCTTCGCCTCGGCCAGCAGCAGATCGTCGAGATTGCCCGTGCGCTATCGGTCAATAGCCGCATCCTCATCATGGATGAGCCGACCTCCGCGCTTTCGGCTTCCGAAGTGGAAGTTCTGTTCAAGGTGATCCGCGACCTGAAGGCGAAGGGGGTGTCGATCGTCTACATTTCCCATCATCTCGAGGAAGCGCTGCAGATCACCGATCACGCCGTGGTTCTGCGCGACGGCAACATGACGGCCTACGCTCCGCGCGAGGATATCGATCTCGAGTGGATCGTCCGTCACATGGTTGGCGAGCATTTCAATCTCGGATCTCCACCGACGGGCTATCCGTTCGGTGACGTCGTGCTCAAGGTCGATGAGGTCACGGTGGCGGATGCGACCGGCAATCAGAAGCTGGTCGACGAACTGTCGCTTGATGTCCGTGCCGGAGAGATCGTCTGCATCTACGGCCTGATGGGGGCGGGGCGTACCGAACTGCTCGAATGCCTGGCTGGGCGACTTGTTGCTCGGCATGGCAGGGTCGAACTCAACGGCCGCGACATCACCCGCACCAGCATCGCCGAACGGATCGCCGAGGGCCTGGTGCTGGTCCCCGAGGACCGTCAACGCGATGGTTTGGTGCAAACCATGACCATCGGCCAAAATCTCTCGCTCGCCAACCTGCGGCGTCTCGTTAGGGGGCTGTTCACGTCCAAGCGGCTTGAACGCGAGCATGTCGACAACGCCATTCGCCGCACCACAGTCAAGGCGGGCTCGCCCGATCACCTGATTGGTTCGCTGTCCGGCGGCAACCAGCAGAAGGTGGTCATCGGCAAGATGTGGTCGACCAACCCGAAGGCCATCCTGCTCGACGAACCGAGCCGTGGCATCGACATCGGCGCTAAGGCAGAGGTTTTCCGCCTGCTTGCCGAGGGTGCTCGCGAGGGACTTGCCGTTCTCTACACGACTTCGGAAGTCGGCGAATGCCTGAGCGTCGCTCATCGCATCATCGTCATGCACAAGGGCAAGATCTCGGCCGAGTTCGGCTCAGACGTGACCAAAGCACGAATTATGGCGGCTTCGGGTGAAGCCGTTGTCCACTAGAGTCCAGTGAGCAGGACAACGTTGATGTCTAGCACAGATGTTTCAAAAATGAACCCGACCGCTGCCAAGCCGAAGATCAACATAGCCAACCTTCTCATCGAAGGCCGTGCTTTTGGCGCTCTTCTGGTTATCATCATCTTCTTCTCGCTGATGTCGCCGAACTATTTGACGATCAGCAATCTACTCATCATGTCGTCGCATGTGGCGATCTATGGCATTCTGGCCATCGGCATGCTCCTGGTGATCCTGACCGGCGGCATCGATCTGTCGGTCGGCTCGGTGCTCGGCCTTGCCGGCATCATCGCCGGCTTCCTGATGCAGGGCGTCACCTTCAACGCGTTTGGCGTCATTCTCTATCCACCCGTTTGGGCCGTGACGCTGATGACGCTGGCCTTCGGCGCCTTCCTTGGCTCGATCACCGGTGTTCTTGTCGCTTATCTGCGTGTTCCGTCCTTCGTCGCCACGCTGGGCATCCTCTATGTCGCCCGCGGCATAGCACTGCTGATCACCAACGGCCTCACCTACAACAACCTCGGTGGCAACGAGACCTACGGCAACACCGGGTTCGACTGGCTGGGCTTCAACCGTCTGTTCGGTATTCCGGTCAGCGTGATCATCCTCGCTTTGCTGGCCGCCATCTTCGGTATCATTCTGGCCCGCAGCGCCTTCGGCCGCTGGATCTACGCCACCGGCGGCAATCAGCGCGCCGCCGAGCTGTCAGGCGTGCCGGTCCCGTTTGTTCACATCTGCGTCTACGCCCTCTCCGGAATGCTGTCGTCGGTGGCTGGACTGGTTCTGTCATCGCAGCTGACCTCAGCCGGTCCGACCGCCGGTTTCACCTACGAGATGATTGCCATCGCGGCGGTGGTGATTGGTGGCGCTTCGCTGAATGGCGGTCGTGGCAACGTGCGCGGGACCATGCTTGGCGCCTTCGTCATCGGCTTCCTGTCGGATGGTCTGGTGATCATCGGCGTCTCTGCCTACTGGCAGACCGTATTCACCGGTGCGGTCATCGTGCTCGCCGTGTTGCTCAATAGTCTTCAGTACGGTGGCAAACGTCTCTGACCACCGTCCTTACGCTCTTCTCTGCTCCAGGCCGGAGGAAAATGCCTGGGCGGAAAGCTTCGTTGCCTGTCTGGCGCGAAAAACAACCTAGGGAGTGAAACATGCCTAAAGCCTTCCGCCGCGTGCTCTTGGCCGCCGCTGCCGCAGCCCCTCTGATGAGTGGCTACGCCTACGCCGACGGCCTCATCTCCGTTATCGTCACTGACCCGGCCAACCCCTACTGGTTCACCGAAGGTGAAGTGGCCAAGGCGACCGCCGAGAAGCTCGGCTACACCGCCAACGTCGCCGCGCACAAGGGCGATACCAACACCGAGAGCACGCTGATCGACACCGCCATCACCAACAAGTCGGTGGCCATCATCCTCGACCCGGCCAATGCCGACGGTTCGGTGGGCGCCGTCAAGAAGGCAATCGCTGCCAACATTCCGGTGTTCCTGGTGAACGCCGAGATCAACCAGGAAGGTCTCGCCAAGGCACAGTTGGTCTCCAACAACGCCCAGGGCGCGGCCATTGGTGCCCAGCAGTGGGTGCAGATGGTTGGCGAGAAGGGTAATTACGTCGAGCTTTTCGGCAACCCGGCCGATAACAACGCCGCCACCCGGTCCAACGGTTACGAAACCGTGCTGACCCAATACCCCGACCTCGTCAAGGCCGGCCGTGAAGTGGCCAACTGGGATCGCGCCCAGGGCTACAAGAAGATGCAGTCGCTGCTGCAGGCCCACCCCGACATCATCGGCGTGATCTCCGGCAACGACGAGATGGCGCTCGGCGCGGTCGCGGCCCTCAAGGAAGCCGGCAAGCTCGACAAGGTGAAGGTGGGCGGTTTCGACGGTTCGCCTGACGCCGTCGCCGCCATCAAGGCTGGTGAACTGCAGTACACCGTCCTTCAGCCGGTGGCTGTCTTCTCGCAGAAGGCCGTCGAGCAGGCGGACAAGTTCATCAAGACTGGCAAGACCGGCGCCGACACCGAAAAGCAGCTCTATGACTGCATCCTGATCACCAAGGACAACGTCGACAAGATGACCTCGCCCTTCGTGTTCTCCGAGTAACGACTGAACTGACCTCCGGTCGAGTGCGCGGAGATACGTCGCCACTTGGCCGGAGGGCCCTCCAACGAGAAGCCATGTTTTTCGGGTCGTCCGGCTCCGTCGGCCTTTGCTCCCCCGAAGGAAGCGGCGGAGCCGGAGACGGCCAAACCGACGCCGGTCACACTGCTGAGGTGTGCAGTGTGTGATGCAGGCCCGGAAACCAGGGCGTATGCCCGCATCGCCTTGGTGATGCGGGCCTTTTTATTGTTGGATGACTTCGATGAAGCGACCGTCAATAGGCTGGCCAATGGCGAGTGGCCGGGTGCTGATTGTTTGAGGGCCACCAACCAATCGAGGCGCTTGACCTGATGGGTAGGGACTCAAAGCCCCGATTGGCAATCGACGTCTTCCATTGTCAAACATAACAAGCGCACATATCGTCATCACGTTAGAATTATATCAATATTCATGGTGATATTATCGTCTGTGAAGTGACAGCCCTTGGCCGACTCCCGTCAGAAGGCGAGGGGAAATGACCATTCGGTCTTGTCGCTTCCTGTGATCGCCGAGGCGCCGGGTCGATCAACGACCACGACGATGGTGGTGAGAAGAGGGCGGGCCTCTGAGAGGAGGCCTGCTTTGGGATGGCCGCTTGGAGCGCTGTCTCAAGGGAGCGCAAGTCCTGGAAGGGGAGAGAACATGCGAATTGTCAACGCTTCGCTCATGGTCAAGACCAACCTGTTGGTCGGCATGCTGGGCGTGATGGCGCTGCTCGGCAGTGGCTATTCGTCGGTCAACATGCTGATGGTTGATCAGCGTTATTCTGACCTGCTCAACGGCTCGGTGGCTGCTGCCGATTATGTCGGACGAGCCAATCGAGCGATCTCCGACATCGTAACATCGATGTATCAGAACGCGGCGGCCTCCAGCCCGGAGCAGAATCAAGAGGCTGCGATGCTGCGAACCACCAGCCGTTCGAACTTCAACAAATATATCGACGCTGCCACCAAGGCTCTACCGGCCAAGGAAGCGGAATTGAAGGCGATCCGGTCCAGTCTCGATAAGCTCTTCCTGGAGACCTGCGGCAGCGTCATGGAGAGATTGGTCTCTCCCGATCGGGCGCAGGTTACTGCTGCCGTCGGTGACATGCTGAAGTCCTGCACCCCGGCCATCGAGAAAACCCAGGCGACCGCCGTCCGGTTCAACGATCTGCTGCTCAAGGACGTGCGGGCCGAGTCGAAAGCCAACAATGGCTATTCCTGGCTGTCGATCGGCTTTGCCTCAGGCGGAACGTTGCTCGCCGTCATCGTGGTGATGGCAGTTGGTATCGGCTTCATGAGCCGGACGGTTTCACGGCCGCTGCGCCGTCTGCTCGGCCTGATGGCCGAAATCGAAGGCGGCAATTACGACCTTTCCATTCCCCACGATCAGCGCAAGGATGAAGTGGGTGCACTCGCCGAGAGCCTCGAGGGCTTGCGCTGTGCCTTGGCCGCCGGCGTTGCCGAACGAGCCGCCCAGAAAGAAATCGATGCCCGTCAGCAGGCGGTGATCGCCGAACGCGCCAGGCTTGCCGAACGTTTTGTCGAACGAACGCAGGAAATGGTGTCCGGCTTCGGCGCCTCTTCGATGGCGCTTGCCGACTCGGCCAACAATCTGACGGGAACTGCCAGCGACACGGCACGGCATGGACAGGAGGGATCGTCGTCCGCCGATCATGCCTCGCAGAATGTCCATGCGGTCGCTGCCAGCGCCGAGGAGCTCACAGCTTCCATCCAGGAGATTGCATCGCTGGTCGAGCGCTCGTCGCTGACGGCGAGCCAGGCAGCCGAAGAGGCTCGCGACAGCGTCTCCAGCGTCAGGGTGCTGTCGACGGCGGTGCACGAGATCGGCGAGGTGGTCAGCATGATCAGCGACATCGCCTCGCAGACCAATCTCTTGGCGCTCAACGCCGCCATCGAAGCGGCAAGAGCTGGAGAAGCTGGACGCGGCTTTGCCATTGTTGCCGCCGAGGTCAAGGAACTGGCGAACCAGACGACGGGAGCAACCGAGAAGATCGGTGGCAAGATTGGAGAGATCAAAGCGGCGACCGACGCGGCGGAGCGGGCGATGGACGGCATCGTTCAGACACTGTCCACCATCGAACTTTCCTCGCAGTCCATTGCCTCCGCCGTTGAAGAACAGGGCTCGGCAACGGCCGAAATTGCCCGGAATACGCAACGCGCCGCCGAGGCGGCCTCGGAAGTAACGACGATCTTGGAAAAGGTTGGCAATTCCTCGCAGCTCACCGACACGGCGGCGCGACACGTACTGTCCGTTTCCGAAGAGCTAAAACAGCAGTCTGCTCAGCTCGGAGAGGAAGTGCGCGCCTTCGTCGAAGAAATACGGGCGGCTTGACCTTCGCCCTAAGCCGGTCGGCGGGGCTGATCACGCCCCGTCCATATGCTAAATCACCGTTCCGGCGAGCCGAACGAACCAACCATCGATCGGCGGTCTGGCGGTCGCGTCGGCGGTGGCTGGCGCCGCGTCGCAAGCGCTGCAGGATGGAACGAGCCAGAGACCATGAACGATCCAGAGCTGACCATTCTGACCGAAATTGCCGCGGCCTACTATCTCGAGCAAGAAACGCAGGAAGCCCTCTCCCGCAAATATCACATGTCGCGCGCCAAGATCGGGAGGCTGCTCCGCCAGGCGCGCGATGAGGGTATCGTTGAGATTGCCGTCCGAACCCATCCTTCGTTGAGCCTTCGACTCGAACAGGAATTCGTCAAGCGCTTCGGGATCGACCGGGTACTGATTGCCGCCGACAACCGCGATCCGGACGCCCAGCGGGCGGCGCTCGCCAATTTGGTCGCCAACTATCTCGACAAGACACTGCTTGATGGCATGATCGTGGCCGTCGGCATGGGGCGCAATGTGGGTGCGGTAGCCGACAATATCTTTGCCCCCACCCAGAAGGCGGTTACCTTCGTATCGGCCATCGGTGGCTCGCTCAGGGCGGGCGAGTTCATGAATCCGGATCACATCTGCCGGCGCCTTGCCTCCCGCTTTGGCGGTGAGAGCGAGACGCTGTATGCGCCGGCGCTGGTTGCCAACCCGGATATTCGCGCCGCGCTCTTGAAGAACGATACGATCAAGCAAACACTCGACCGGGCCCGCCGGGCCGATATGGCGCTGATCGGGGTTGGCGATCTCAGTGAAGACAGCAACATGGTTCGCATGGGATGGTTCTCGCCGCAGGAGATCGTCGAGGCGCGCCTGTCGGGAACCATTGGCGATTTGATGGGCTACGATTTCATCGACATCGAGGGCAATCAGTCACGGACCCCGATGCAAGGCCGCATCATTGGATTGACGATCGGTGAACTCGGGCGCATCCCCAACGTCATCGCCATCGCCAGCGAAAACACCAAGGCGGCCGGCATTCTGGGAGCGCTCAGGACCGGTGTCGTCAACACGCTGGCCACCAGCTCGGCCAACGCCCACACGGTCCTGGCTCTCGACGACGCCACCAGCAAAAGGCGGCAACGGGCGCAACGCTTGGCGGCGGGCCAGCCGTAAGAAGACGGTGCCGCCGGCTCCCTTCGGCTCCGGCGGCATCAGGATCAAGCAAAGACGATCTGCGTCTTGATAATGTTGGCGGGCGCTTTGGCAGCGAACTCGAACGCCTCGACCGCCTGCTCGAACGAATAGTACTTCGAAATCAGCGGCTTGACGTCGATCTTGCCGGACGCCAGCAAGTTGATGGCCCGATCGTAGATGTTGGCATAGCGGAAGACGTGCTCGACGCGCAGCTCCTTGGCCTGTCCCGCCACCACGTCATAGGCAACCGGCTTGGCCGGCATACCGACCAGCACCGCGCAGCCGCCTGGACAGGCGTAGTCGAACAGCGTGTCATAGGCCTTCATGCTACCGCTCGCCTCGAAGACGGCATCGACACCCCAGCCGCCTGTGGCGGCCCTGACGCGGGCGACGGCATCTTCCTTGGCGAGGTTGATCGGCGTCAGCGATGGATATTTCGCGGCGACGTCGAGCTTCTCCTGCTGAAGATCGATGACGAAGACATCCGAGCAGCCCGCAGCCACTGCCGACAGGGCTGTCATGATGCCGATCGTGCCCGAGCCGATCACGGCTGCGGTGGCGCCGGGTTCGATGCGAGCCTTGGTGGCCGCCTGCATGCCGACGGCCAGTGGCTCGACCATCGCGCCCTCGGCGAGACTAACATTGTCCGGCAGTTTGAAGGTGAGGTTGGCGGGGTGCACCACTTCCGGCGCCAGGCATCCGTGCACCGGCGGCGTCGCCCAGAAACGCACGGCCGGATCGAGATTATAAAGGCCCATGCGCGCGGCCCGCGATGTCCAGTCGGGGATGCCCGGCTCCATGCAAACCTTGTCGCCAACCTTGAACGAGGTCACGTTGGCGCCGACCGCGACAACAACGCCGGCGCCTTCATGGCCGAGTACCATCGGCTTCTTCACGACGAACGGGCCAATGTTGCCATATTCGTAAAAGTGTACGTCGCTGCCGCAGATCCCGACGTTCTTCATGGCAATCTTGACGTCGTCCGGGCCAGGCACAGTCGGCAGATCGATGTCCCGCAGACGAATCTTGCCGATCTCTTCGAGCACAAGCGCCTTCATGTTTTCTCCTCCGCCTTTTCGCGACGGCTTGGCGCCGCGCGGTTTGATCCTGAGCCTCGCGAAGTCTCCTTCGTCCCGTTCCGGGCTGGTTCGCTACGTGCATCACGACCTATGATCATTTGATAACATTTGAATGCGATATATGCAAGCAAATCACTCCCGATCGAAGTTAGTATCTGTTCCACGTAAATTTGCGTAGCATTGGACTGAGGCAGGATTAAAATGTAATGAAATCAGGATTTTAGTTGATTGTGAGTATCGGCTTACGGCAACCATTTAGTGTATACAGGAAGCTTTAGCCTGTCCGAACTTGTGGTGAGTGGTCCTAAAGCAACAATTTTTGGATACTAAAATAACATAACAATGAAATTGTTATTGACATGTGCTCAGCCGGATGGCCCTATATGCCTAATTGGACAGGTGGCTTCCGGCCGCTGGCCGCATAAGCAAAAAAATGGGAGGATTTGGCGTGGGTAAGCCAAAGAAGTTACTCAACAATCCCGTTGAGGTCGTCTCTGAGCTCATTGACGGTCTGGTCGCTGCCTGTGGCGGCGATCTTCGCCGTCTCGAGGGGCGCAATGCCGTCGTCAGGGCACAGGTGGCAGACGACAAGGTGGCGTTGTTGATCGGCGGCGGCAGCGGTCACGAGCCGATGTTTCCGGGCTTCGTCGGTTACAATCTCGCCGATGGCGCCCCGTGCGGCGAGGTGTTCGCAGCGCCGACCCCCGATCTCATTCTCGACACTTTGTCGGCCATTGAGCGGGGCCGAGGCGTGTTGATGGTTTATGGCAACTACGCCGGCGATAACATGAACTTTGATATCGCCGCTGAGCTTGCCGAGGAGGCTGGAATTGTCACCCGTACGGTACGGGTCTGGGATGATGTCGCCGCCGCGCCGCCCGAGCGCATGACCGATCGGCGCGGCATCGCCGGCGATTTCTTCGTCATCAAGGTGGCTGGTGGAGCTGCAGCTGAGCTGGACGACCTTGACGAAGTCTATCGCGTGGCCATCAAGGCGCGCGACAATACACGCTCGATGGGGGTGGCCCTTGCCGCCGGCTCCATTCCCGAAACGGGAGAGCGCACCTTCGAACTGCCCGAAGACGAGATCGAAATCGGTATGGGCGCACATGGTGAGCCCGGCATCGCCCGCCGCAAGATAACCGAGGCCGACGCCATCGCCGAGGAGATGACCGATCGTATCCTCGCCGATCTGCCATTTTCAGCTGGCGACGAGGTCGCTCTCCTGGTGAACAACCTCGGTGCGACGACCTGCATGGAAATGCTGATCGTCAGTCGCAAGGTGCACCAGGTCCTGAAAGAACGGGGAATTGCCGTCCATCGGACTGATGTGGGGTCCTTCCTGACCTGCCAGGAGATGGCCGGACTGTCGATCACGCTGATGAAGCTCGATGCCGAGCTCAAGCATTACCTCGACATGCCCGCCCGTTCCTTTGCCTATTCGAGGGCTTGATCCATGTACGACACACTCACTCCGTCCCAGGCACGCGATATGCTTACGGCCGTCGCCCGGCATCTCGTCGCCAGCGTTGACATGCTCACCGAGGTCGATCAGGCGATCGGCGATGGTGATCATGGCATCGGCATGCGCCGCGGCTTCGCCGCCGTTGAAGAAACAATGGCGACCACCGATCCAGAGTCGGTCGCGAAGGTATTCAAGGCCGCTGGTACGGCGATCATGGCCAAGACAGGAGGGGCTGCCGGTGCCGTTTTTGGCACGCTATTTCGCGCCGGCAGTGCCGCGTTCGAAGAACGTGCCGCGCTGGATGCCGAGGGTCTGGCAGGTTTCCTGGCGCGCGGACTTGAAGGCGTGGAGAAACGTGGCGGCGCCCAGCCCGGGCAAAAGACGATGATCGATGCCTTGGCGCCGGCCGCCGCCGCAGCTGAGGCCGCCATCGCGAGCGGTCTCGTTACCGCTGTGCGAAACGCCACCGATGCTGCCAAAGGCGGTGTTGAGGCGACCAAAGGCATGATTGCCACCACCGGCAAGGCAAGGACCCTTGGTGAGCGGTCGCTCGGTCACCCGGATCCGGGGGCCGTCTCGATGTCGCTGATCCTCGAGGCAATGCGCGACTATATCGCCGCGTAACGTTCCAACAATGATGGCTGGGTATAGAGCGGATAGGCGAGGGCGGCTGGGCCTTCGTCTCCGTGTGGGTGGAGGCAAAGGTGAGCACATTCTGGATCGGTACCGGCTGGAAAATGAACAAGACGGTTGCCGAAACACGACGCTACATTGCCGACCTCAAGGCGCGATTGCCCGATGATGCCGGGGCCGATTATGCACTCTTCATCATCCCCCCGTTTACGGCGCTTGCCGCCGCCCGTGAAGCGATCGGTATGGCACCGGTCCTTCTCGGGGCTCAGAACATGCACTGGGCGGACGCGGGGGCCTACACCGGTGAAATATCGGCCGTGATGCTGAAGGAGTTTGACATCGATCTTGTCGAACTCGGCCACTCCGAGCGCCGCGAGCATTTCGGCGAGACGGACGCAACAATCAATTTGAAAGTGAAAGCCGCCTTGCGGCATGGCTTTAGGCCGCTGCTCTGCGTCGGCGACAGCGCCGAGGAGCGGGCAGCCGGTGCATCGGGTGCCGCGGTGGTGCGACAGGTGAAGCTCGCCTTTGCCGGTTTGACCAAGAGCGAGATCAGCCGCTGTCTGGTTGCCTATGAACCGATATGGGCGATCGGAGAGGGCGGAGTGCCGGCCAGTCCCGAAGAGGCGCGCCCCGTTCACGTTGCGCTCCATGTCGCCTTGAAGGAGCTGGGAGCCCCGTCTGTGCCAGTGCTCTATGGCGGCAGCGTCAATCTGGACAATGCCGCGGCCTTGGCCGGCGAACAGGCCATCGACGGCCTGTTTGTTGGTCGCGCCGCCTGGTCCGCGGACGGGTTCGCCGCATTGATCTCACGGGTCATGGCGGCGCGCAAAGCCGCGACCTCCACACCCGCCAAAGCTATGCCTGCGATCGGGTAGGCCGTCTTCCACGTTCCCCAAGCCTATATGGGATTCTGGCCGGAAGCCTTCCGAACTCTTGTTCGGCCACCGCATCCCCTGACGACGGTCAAGCCTCGACAATGGTGAGCTTGACGCCGTCCTTGAGCAGCGCATCGGCGTCTGCTTCAGAAAGGCCGCTATCGGTAATCACTTGGTCGAACTCGGTCAGCATGGCGAGCTTGATCAGCGATGTCTTGCCGAACTTGGAGCTGTCGATCAGCAGGATCTTGCGATCGGCTGCTTCCATCAGCGCGCGTTTGGTTTTCACTACTTCCTCTTGCTGATGAAAGGCAATCAGACCGAGGATGGTTGATGTCGACATAAACAAGGTATTGGCGCGCAGCGAGCCGACGGCTTGCTCGCAAAGATAACCGAAGAACGCGTTGAAACGTGCGTTGTAGTGCCCTCCGAGACAGATTGTCTCGATGCCCGGAGCATCCTTGAGCGTGTCGATGATCGTCAGACTGCTGGTAATCACCGTCAACGGTTTGCAGTCGACGAGATGCGCGGCGAGATGGCCGACCGTCGTCGAGTCATCAAGGATCACGGCTTGGCCGGGCTCGACGAGTTCAGCGGCGGCGCGGGCGAGGGCGTCCTTTTCGGCGTCGGCAAGGCGGGCGCGATAGAGAATGGTGCTGTCGGCGAGGCTGGACGAGCGAACCGTTACGCCGCCGTGGACGCGGCGAACAATTCCCTGTTCCTCCAAAAGCCTGAGGTCGCGATGGACGGTCATTCGACTGACGCCGAAATGATCGGCAAGTTCCTCGACTTGCGCCGAACCGGCCGGCAGCAGGTAGTCGAGAAGCGCCTTACGTCGCCCGGTCGGCCCGGCCGACGCTTTCACTTGCTGGAAATCATCGTTGTGTTGCACGGCATGAATCCGTCGCTGGGGATTTAGGCAGACGGATCCGTCGTGGTATCGCGCGAGAGGACAAAAGCGCCAACCGCACAATCAGAAAGCCTCCTGCAGCCAACGGCTATCGGGATACTTGTAACCTCGTCCCTGATCCATTGGGCTAAGGATGACATTGTAGCTCTCCTGTTTGAGACAGTTCCTACCGTAAAGTCACAAAAATATCAACATAACTTATCAAACAAACACAGATTGGCTGATCTGGGTGTTATGGTGTTGTCTCGTCCGTCGTGCTGAGGTGCCCCGATAACGAGATGATCCCCGGCCTGAAAACGCAATGGAAAGGGCAGATCTACGACAAGGACGGCCGACCAAATAGCCGACCGATTCATGACGGCCTCTCATCGTCACCCACGAAGCGAAATCGGCGATATGCCGGATAAAGCGACACCGGGGCTTATCGTTCCACACCGGAAAAAATAACAGCGATCTGCCTGCCAGCCTCCGGCTTGGCGATCACGCCGGCGAGGCCAGAAGTGCCTGTCGCAGAGGCAACGATATCGGTGTGCAGACGTCCTGCTTTGTGTGCCGTTGCGACCTGGCTCTCGTCGACGACGACGGTCGAGCCACCGCTGGCGCGCATGCCTTCGGCGATTGCCCACCAGTCATAGGTTTCATCGTCGAGAATGCCGTGCGCGAGGCTCGTCGGTGTCGTTTCCCACGGCCACATGAACTGTGATCGCTTCTTTGCCGGCACGTCGAGATCCATCCCGTCGAGACGCTCCCAGGCGCGCGCCAGTGGTGCGCAGCCTGCCGTCTGGACGGCGAATAGTTTGGGAAGCGAGGGCAACAGGCCGTTTGCGCGCGCGATGGCCAAGCCTTGCGCGAGCGCGCTTGCCAATGCCCCACCGCCAACCTGAGCGAATAGCGCATCCGGGACCACGCCAACCCGGCTGAATTCTTCCGCCATTTCGAAGGCCAGCGTACGGCCGCCTTCGATGGCCAGTCCATTGTCTGTCCCCTGTACGCCAAACGGAATGGCGCCCGCTGCCACGGCCTCACGGAAGCGCAGGTAGCAGGGATCCCCTGCCTCGCCAGGTCTCCGCTCACAGATGGTAATCGCCGCCCCGAGCTCCTTGAGCCTCGCTTTCACCGCCTCATCGGCATCAGGTGGAATGAACACGTCCAGCGGCCATTCGGCGGCTCTTGCGATCACGGCGGCAGCGAGGGCTGCATTGCCACAAGAAGCAATCGTCAGCCGCCGTGCCTTCATATTTTCGCCGGCCGGCAACCGAGCCGCCTCAAGGACCCGTAGATAGAGCATTACGCCCATCAGATGCCGGGCCTTGTGTGAACCCGATACATTGTGGGTTTCGTCCTTCACCCAGAGCGAACCCGACAGACCGATTGCCTTGGCGAGACCAATGCGTTCGGCCATAGGTGTGATGCGGAAGCCGCTTCCGTCGACAGCCGCCAGAGCCAGATCCAGCTTGCCAACGAGATCGAACCAGGCGGAGTCAGACAGCCCGGATGACCGTGCCAGCCTATAAGGCGAAAGCCATTGCCGATAGCGCAGGAAGGGGTCGGTTTCGTTGCCGATCGACAGCGGCAGCGTTTCGCTGTCGGCCACGAGAACGTGGTCGATATCGTCGCCCAAGCCAGCATTCGGGCAGGCAAAGGCCAACCGAACACCAGCGTCGATCTCAGCGCCACAGCCGTGGCAACGAAACTTCACCGCCATCGCCTCAGACGCCCAGCTTCTTGGCAACGCCGCTCTTGGCGTTGACGTCGGCGATCATGTTGTCCCAGGCCGGCACGAGATCGAGCAGGCCGTCCCAGTAGGACTGCTTGGCGCGAGCCTTGAACTCTTCGATGGAGACGCCCTGCTGCTCCACCCAGGTGAAGTAGCCGAGGTTGAACACCCGCTTGCGGTCGACATAGGTCATTTCGAGGAGGTCGCTGGTCGACGCCGCCGCCAGCGAACGGCCCCAGGTCTCGCCAGCCGCCACCGCGTCGAAGCGGTTGCCGAAATCACGCTTGATCACCTTGTCGATCTCGCTGCCGTACATGGCGGCGCCATCGGTGGCCAGGGTGACGATGACGTCGTCCGGGCCCATGTCGTAATACTTGGCGGTCTTGATCGCCGCGAGCATGTTGCAGATCGACGACAGGCCGAGATTGCTGAGGTCGGCGACCAGCTTCGGATCGATGCCGCGGCGCTCGATCAGGTAGTTGCGGCCGACTTCGGTGTTGAACAGCACGATCAGCCGATCGGTGTCGCTGTCGCTGACGCCGGCCACCATGTCGGTGTTCATGAGGTTGTGGATGTAGGGCACGTGCTTGTCGCCGATACCCTGGATGTTGTGCTCGCCGAAGCCATTCTCCAGGAGCGTCGGACACTCGGTCGCCTCGACAACGACGATCTTGGTGCCGTGATGCTCCTTGAGATGGTCGCCGGCTGCCAGCGTGCCGCTCGATCCGGAGGCCGACACGAAAGCCGCAAGCTTGGATCCGGGGCGGTCCTTGGTGATCGCCTTGAACAGCGTCTCCAGCGCCGCGCCGGTGCAGGTACGGTGAACGAGATAGTTTCCGAACTCGCAGAACTGGTTGAAGATGATGTTGTCGGCGTCGCTGTCGAGCCGGGCGCACTCGTCATAGATTTCCTTGACGTTGCTCTCCGAGCCGGGCGTCTTGATGACGTCGGAACTGTCCACCACCCACTTGTCGAGCCAGTCGAAGCGCTCGCGGCTCATGTTCTCCGGCAGCACGGCCACGCCATGGCAGCCGAGAATGCGCGAGATGGCGACGCCGCCGCGGCAGTAGTTGCCGGTGGACGGCCAGACGGCCTTATGATGGCTGGGGTCGAACTGTCCGGTGACGAGGCGCGGCACCAGGCAGCCGTAGGCGGCGAGCACCTTGTGGGCGCGGATCATCGGGAAGCGGTTGCCGAGCGCCAGCACGATGCGCGCCTTGACGCCGGTCAGCTCGCTCGGCAGCTCGACGTGGACGGGCGTGTCGGTGAGTCCGCTGCGAGCCGCGTCGTTGAACCAGTGCACACGAAACAGGTTGAGGGGATTGGCCACATCGGGATCGACGCTGGCGAGACGCTTGCGGACGCCGTCTGGAACGGTCTTGGGATTGGCGAGCTGTCCCAGCGTCGGCAGCAATACGCCTTCCTGGCCGAGGCGCGCGATGGTCCGGTCGAGAACCTCTTGATCGACGACGTTACGTTCCAAACCTAGCCGCGCCATAGTCCATATCCCCTTATTCGTTCCGTGGTCGCACGCCTATCCGCGATCCTTGCGCCGGCAGGCGTCCCGATCGTGCAAGCCTCGTGCGCGCATTCAGGATGCCGCAGTTGCGCCGATGGCGACATGATGTGCCGCAAGCCGCGCCACCGGAGAATATAGAAAGCTTGGACTTGAGCCAGCTTGGTATGAATCGGCATCAAGGAGCAGGCAAAAGGATACCAGAGGCAAGGAGACCGGGCGTTTCTATCGGCACGCCTCGACAGACGGTTGCCGGAGGTCGGTTGTAGTGGTAATTGCCATTCATGCATCAAGAGTCGGGGAGACGCCCGACACCAACCTGCTCCCGAGCAAGGTGGTGCCCTTCGTGAAGAGGGGGATGTGGCCGACCGGCAACCAACGGGATCCCAGCCACGCGTCGCTCCGCTTCTGAAATGAGAGGAAGTTGACGTGACCAATCCCGCCCAGCAATTCGCAAGCGACAATTACGCCGGCATCTGTCCCGAGGCCTGGGCCGAGATGGAGCGCGCCAATGGCGGCTCGGCCATCGCCTATGGCGAGGATGCGTGGACCCAGCGCGCCGCCGACGCGTTCAGGCATCTGTTCGAAAAGGACTGCGAGGTCTTTTTCGTCTTCAACGGCACAGCGGCCAACTCGCTGGCTCTCGCTTCCCTTTGCCAGTCGTTCCACAGCGTCATCTGCGCCTCGTCGGCGCACGTGGAAACCGACGAGTGTGGCGCGCCCGAGTTCTTTTCCAACGGATCGAAGCTGCTTGTCGCGTCACCGACGGCACCCAAGCTGACGCCGGATATCATCAGGGCGCTGGCCAACAGTCGGTCCGACATCCATTTCCCCAAGCCTCGGGTGGTGACCATCACCCAGCCAACCGAAACCGGCCTCGTCTATAGCATCGAGGAAGTCCGAGCCATCGCCGCGGTCTGCCGGGAGCTGGGGCTCAAGCTGCATATGGACGGCGCCCGCTTTGCTCATGCCTGTGCGGCGCTTGGCTGTTCGCCGGCCGAGCTATCCTGGCAGGCCGGCGTCGACGTGCTCTGTTTCGGCGGAACCAAGAACGGCATGGCTGTCGGCGAAGCTGTCATCTTCTTCGACAGGGCGCTGGCCGAGGATTTTGACTATCGCTGCAAGCAGGCCGGGCAGCTCGCGTCGAAGATGCGGTTCCTGTCGGCGCCATGGATCGGCATGCTGGAAAGTGGGGCCTGGCTGCGCAATGCCCGCCACGGCAACGCTTGCGCAGCCCGGTTGACGGCGGCGATCGCCGGCGTGCCCGGCATCGAATTGCTCTTTCCCGTAGAGGCAAACTCGGTGTTCCTGAGTGCTCCCGAGGCCGTGCTGGACGAGTTGCGCCGTCGAGGTTGGCGCTTCTACACCTTCATCGGCGGCGGTGCCCGTTTCATGTTCGCCTGGGACGCCGATCCGGCACGCGTCGATGAGCTCGCCGCCGACATTCGTTCGGCGGCAGCGTTGGCGCTCACGCAGGAACAAGCAGAACCCACGGCTTGAATTGACGAACGGCGACGAGAGGTTGAGCCTTCGCGGGGCCGTCTCGGGAACTGTCGAGCGCCGAGCGGGCGATGTTGGGAGACGGGAGCTGAAACTCTTCTGAGAGAAAACGACTGGGTTCATGCCGCTTTGGCGAACCGGCGGGGATGAAGAGGGCCGCGCTCGGGACCGAGTGTCGGCAAGAGGTTTGCGATGTCGGAAAGGTCGCGCACGGAGAGTTCGACCTCCGGCGCAGAAGCGACAGCGGCGATGTGCTCGGGACATTGAGCCCCCACGGCGATGCCGGCTATTCCTAGCCAGGTCAGGCTCCAGGCTGCGGCGACGGCCGACGGCATTGCGTGCCGACGGGTGGCGATTGTTTGGAGAAGCTGCCTGAGCGGACCTAGGGCCAGTTTGTTGGGCGCATCGATGGGGCCGCTGGGTGACACCAGCTCGCCACCGCCAAGCGTCCGATAGGCGATGATCGTAGACGTTGGCATCCGCCGCCATAGAAGTTCACTGTCGCCGATGCGGCGATCGACCAGCGACAACTCGACGTAGACGGCGTCGCAGGCGCCGATCCGCTCGGCGCGTTCGAGGCGAGCGCTGTCGGGTGCGATCAGGCCAACCGCTCGGACGAGGCCGCTCTGCTTGAGATCGAGCAAAGTCGACCATGCATCTTCGAATAGCGCGTCCGAGCTTGCGTCGAGATTGAGTTTGACGAGGTCGGCGGCTTCAATGCCGAGGCGGGCGAGTGACCGTTCGATCTGTTGACGCAGGCGGCGCGGTTGCATGGCAAGCTGCGGCGTGACTCGCCGTGATCGGCCATCCCAATCGTAGCCCGCTGCAATGGCGATGAAGGGACGATCATCAACCGGCAGCTCGGCCAGGGTGCGGCCGATCAGCCGCTCGGCACCGCCAAATCCGAACACTGCATCCGTATCGATCCAGTTGATGCCGAGGTCGAGGGCACGCCGCAAGGTGGCGTCAGCGAGGTCGTCTGCATTGCCACCCTTGCCAAAAGCGGCCGTACCAAGTCCGACCCGTGACAGTGGCTTGCCTGCGACGGTAGACAGGGGGCTCGGCATTCGGCCTTCTGGCATTTTCCTCGCTCCGGAAGAGGTCTGTGTGCTGGATCTGGCCAGCAATCCTGAGAAGGCTAGCCAATATTTCCGGGCGTCATCAGGCTTGTATTTTCCTTTTGCCGGGTGATGCTGGAACGATATGCCGCGAGAAGCCGGTTTGACCGCACATGGTTTGCCTTGATCTTCCAAGGTGTTCCGATCGGATCCAGAACGAATTGCCGCGAACTCACGGGATGCATCAACTTCCGTCATTGTGGTGAGCCAAAGGAGCTCCGATCGATTGACGCCATGCCCGTACGCCGCTATTTCGGCCTTTAACGCGTCTGGAGACGAGCAATGCTGACCAAGAAGGGCAAATACGGGCTCAAGGCGCTGGTCCACCTTGCTCGCTCGGAGCCTGGCAAGGCGGTCCAGGTGGCGGAAATCGCGGCACGCGAGAATATCTCCAAGAAATTCCTCGACGCCATCATGCGCGATCTCAAGAACGCTGGCTTCGTCCGCTCGTGGAAAGGCCCCGGCGGCGGCTTTGCTCTGAGCCGCCCGGCGGCCGAGATTGTCATCGGACCGGTGGTGCGGGCGCTTGATGGACCACTGGCGCCGATTGCCTGCGCCAGTCGGACCGCCTTCCAGCCCTGCGACGACTGCGGCGACCTCTCCACCTGTTCGGTCCGCATTGTCATGACCGAGGTGCGGGACGCCATGGCAGAGGTGCTCGACCGCACCACGCTGGCCGACATGCTGCAGAAATCCAACACGGCTGCCATGGTGCTCGCCGGCTAGTGCCAGTGTTCCGTCAGGAGGCCGGCCGCTATTCTCGGCGGTGATGCCGCGCTGCTGATTGTTGACAGGTCATTTTCAGTTCGCGGCAGCGGCCAATGGGTAAATTCCCTTGCGCGCCGCACCGCCGCAGAAGCCGCTGCCGCGCGCCAGCGACCGACTTCGTGCCACCGCCGTTACGCGAGCGAGCAGCTTCTGACCTTCGGGCCAAGCGCCCAGGTCAGTCATGGCATTGATGTGGCCGGCATGTCCGGCGTCGACATACTCAGCCTCCCACATGCGGGCGAGGATACGGGCGCGGGCGGATGGCATCCACGGATCGTTGCGGCTGCCGACCACGATGGCCGGAAAGCCGAGCGGCCCGGTCGGAATGGGAGCGAAGGAGGCGACGGCCGGCACGGTGTCCGCCTGGTTGTCAACGTCGGCGGGCGCGACCAGCAGCGCGCCGGCGATCAGCAGGTCCGGGTAGCGGCTCGCAAGGTGGGCGATCAGGATGGCGCCGAGGCTGTGGCCAACCAGAATGGGATTCGGATAGCGCTCGATCGCCTCGATTGCCTCTGCAAGCCAGTCATCGAGATCCGGGCGCTCCCAATCGCGCTGCCGCACCAGCACCGTCCTGTCCATCAGGTTCAGCCAATGCGCCTGCCAGTGTCCGGGCCCCGAGCCTTGCCAGCCCGGAAGAATGAGCGTCGCCATCGCATGTCTCCCTTCGCCAGAATGGCGGCAAAGCGCCCGTCGCTTCCACCGCGTTGCGAAAGGTTAAGCGCTCGAGAAATGCTTGTAGTGGTCTGATTTTTCGTTTTCAGCCCGCAAGGCGGATGGCTGTTGCCGCTGTCGATCCATGACGAGATGAAGTGACTCTCCACCTTCGCCGCCCGGTTCGCTATCTTCTGCCCTGTGCTGTCATTGGAAGGGGCGGTTCCTGGAGGGCAGAGGCTCGCCCGTTTGAGAGATCGGCAATCCGCACCTGGTTACGGCCGCCTCGCTTGGCCTGGTAAAGAGCCTGATCGGCGAGGCCGATCAGATCGTTGCCGCAGAGGCCATGCTCGGGGAAGGATGCGACGCCGAAGGAAGCGGTGATGCGGAAGGCGTCGCGGCCGGGATTGACGATCTGCGTCTGCAGCTCCTTGCGCAGTGCGTTGGCCCAGCCGGCCGCCGCGGCACCGGTCTGGCCCGGCAGCAGGGCGAGAAACTCCTCGCCGCCGTAGCGGAAGGCCTGGGCTGCCGATCCGCAGCGCTTGTCGATGACCGCGGCGATGATGGCGAGCACGTCGTCGCCCGCCTGATGGCCGTATCGGTCGTTGACCAGCTTGAAATGGTCGAGATCGCACATGACGACGCTGAAGGCATGGCCGTCCCGTTGGGCCCGATTGCATTCCTCTTCCAGCGCCACGTCGAGATAGCGGCGGTTGTAGAGTCCGGTCAGCGCGTCGCGGAGCGACTGCTCGCGCAAGAGGGCATGCAGCCCTTCGGCCCGCCGCTCGGCCTGCCGGCGCTTGCTGATGTCGAGCATGATGCTGACGGCGACCGGCCTGACGCCGACGTTGTGGACGCTGCCGTGCAGCTCGATATCGATCTCCACACCGTCCTTGCGCAGGCCGCGAAAGGTGTAGTCGGCCATCGGCACTTCGCCGGACATGCGCTGGCGCGTGTGCTCGGCCACCATCGGCCGGTCGCACTCGGCCACCAGGGTGAGAACGTCACGGCCGATCACCTCGCTGACGTCATAGCCGAACATGTCGGCCATCTTTTTGTTGGCAAAAGTGAATCTTCCCTCTTCGGAGGTGGAGATGCCGACCAGCGGCTGGTTGACGACGCCGAGCAGCTTGAACTCGGATTCGCGCAGTTTGCGGGTGATTAGCTCGTTGTCTCGGAGGGCGGTTTCCAGGGCGGCGGTACGGCGGCGCACCTCGCCCTTCAGGGCGACGGCCGTCTGGAGTTCGTCGAATTCGGTACGATAGTCGCCGGCGGCGTTGCGCTCCAGCCGGTTCATTAGCGCCTCGATGACCTTGTTCTGCCGGGCGATCTCGGCCAGCAGCAGTTTCGGGTCGGACTCAGAGCCCAGAAGCGGACGCTTAGCCATGCCGGGTGTCCTCCGGCAAGTCGCCGATCGCGACGCCCGTCAGGGTATGGTTGACGTGGATGCCCTGATATTGCTCGCCATAACAGGAGAAGCCGACGACATTGTTCTCTTCGAACAGGTGTTCGACGTCCCGGGTCAGGCTTTTGGCGGAAATAGTCAGCTTTCTCAGGATGCAGTCGAACCCGATGAGCAGCTTGGGTCTGCCGATGGCGTCGCGGATCTCCGCCAGCGCGGCCTTCAGGTCGGAGAGCAGATCCGTCATGCTGGCGATACGGAACACCATGCCCTCATCAACGGCGCAATAGAAGGTGAGACTGCCGTCGCCATGGGCGGTCTGGACCGCGCGCACGTACTGGCTGCCGCTCAGGAAAACGACGATCGGCGCCGCGGCGAACCTAGCTGGGCCGAGGCCCTTCGGGGTGGTGTCGGTCGCTCGCGCATATTCCTCGGTGGCCGGCAGCCCGTTGATCTCCCGGACCAGCCGGCGTTCTGGTTCGGCCGCCGTCACCACCAGCCGTTCCTGCATCGGAGTGAAATTCTGAATCTTCACGGCGCGGAACGGTCGCGACGTGGCGATCAGCATCACCACCGCAGCGTCAGTGTGGAAGCCGCCATCGGCGTAGACGTGGGTGCGTCGGAAGTTGAGATCGTCGCCCGCCGATCCGCCGATCAGACAGATATCGTCGAGCGCCGACTGGAAGGCGCGGCCGACCAGTTCCTCGCGGATCGACAGGCCGTCGATCAGCGACAGCGCGAAGCGATTGACGAGTCTCGGGCGGTCAGCGGTTTCGGCATCGAGTTCCAGCAGTAGCGACTGGACGTGGATGCGCGCCGATGCCGGTTCGAACCGCTGCAGGTCGGGGACGAGGCGACCGACGGCTGCGAAACTGTCGCGGGGAAAGCTGGCGCCGCTGAGGCTGTAGGTGAGATAGCCTTCGGGGCCGATCTCACCGGCCGTCGTGCAGCCGAAAACCGTAACGCCGGGAAACCCCAGGGCCATCTCCTCGGCGATCTCGTCGAGTTCATAGGCGCTGGAGCAGAAGAACAGCACGAAGGCCATGTTGGGTTGTGACACGCCGTCGCGAAACTCGCGCACCGCTGTGCGGGCATTTGTACTGATCGACTGAAAACGGCGAATGGGGTCCCGCATGTTGGGGTGGTCTCGGGCATCGAAGTCAACCCCACTATGCCCCGTCCACCGCTTCCATCTTCTTATCAATGTTTACATTCTGCTGTAAAAGTAACCTCTTCGTTAAGCCATTGCGGTAAATGCCAAGGACCGTATCGCTTGCGTAAGCATGGACGGAGGGGACGGATGCTCTGGTCGTTTTCGGTGTGGCGGTCGCTTGGCCTTGTTGGCCGGACCTGGCCCTTCCTGGTGCTGCGGCTCGCCGTCAATCTGGCGATCGCCGTGGGCGCCATGCTCACTGTTTCCATCGGGGCCTTCCTCGGCTGGGGACTTGGCCATATCGTGAGCTCGGTGCCTGTCGAGGCTGGAACGATCTATGGCGGCCTTCTCGGCTTTGTCGTGCTCGGCATCATCCTCTGGTGGATTCGCGACTATCTCCTCTATCTCCTCACCGCCGGTCACGTGGCGGCGCTGACGCAGGCCTTCGACGGCACGCCGCTGCCGCCCGGCAAGGGGCAGGTGGCGGCGGCGCTCGCCATCGTGCGGGAACGCTTTGGCGAGGTGAGCCTGTTATTCGTGCTCGACCAACTGGTCAAGGGCGCGGTGCGCGCGGTGACGAGGCTCATCGACTGGCTGACCGATCTCATGGGGATGCCGGGCCTTTCCGGCTTCGTGCGGCTGGTGGATACAGTGGTGCGTCTCTCCACCAACTTCATCGACGAACTGGTGCTGACCCGGCAGATCCGCATCGCTTCGACGGATCCCTGGACGACGGCGCGCGAAAGCATCGTGCTCTATGCCCAGAACGCGCCGGCCATCCTGCGTAACTCCGTCTGGCTGATGCTGTTTCGCTGGGCGCTGACGGTGGTGCTGTTCGCACTGCTGATCTCGCCGGCAGCGGCCTTCGTCTACCTAGTGCCGGGCGAGACGGCCGGCTGGACGCTGGCCTTCGCGCTGCTCCTGGCGGTGGCCCTGCAGCGGGCGCTGATCGATCCCTTCTGCATCGCCGCGCTGATGCAGGTCTATTTTGCCGAGATCGAGGGGCAGCGGCCCAACCCCGACTGGGACGACAGGCTCGCCGAGGCCTCCCGGCCGTTCCGCGACCTGATCAACCGGGGTCGGGAGGGATTCGCGGCATAACGGGGAGGGGCGCCATAAGCGCCCCTCACGCATCTTCCATTCGGCTTAGTTGAGTCTCACCACCTCGACACGGCGATTCTTGGCGCGGCCGTCGTCGGTGGTGTTGGTGGCAACCGGCGCCACCATGCCGACGCCGGCGCTCTTCATCCGGTCGGCCGGAACCTGGAAGCGCTTGGTCAGCGCGCCGACCACGGCGGCCGCCCGCTTCTTGGAGAGGTCGATGTTGTAGTCGAAGGCGCCGACATTGTCGGTGTGACCGACGATGACCACCTTGAGGTCGGGATTGTCCGCGAGCAGCTTGGCGATCTCGGTCAGTGTCGGTTCGGAGTCCGGCTTCAGCGTTGCCTTGTCGGTGTCGAACAGGATGCCGTAGAGCGCCACGTGGCCGGCGGCGTTGATGTCCTTGGCCATCTCCTCGGCTTTCACCACCACCATCTTCTGCTCGCGCGCCTTCGGCTCCAGGATGTGGACGATGGCGATGGTGCGGTTGGTGAGGGCGTCGCAATAGGAGCCGCCACTGGAGATGGTGTAGGTCTGCACGGCGAGGAATGTGTCGCCGCCGTCGCCCGGCAACCGGCCGGAGAAATAGCGCTGGTCGGTGATCCTCGCGGTGACGGCGCAGGCGCCGTTGGAGAAGGCCTCGTCCTTCAGGTCCTTCTCCTTGAAGAAATGCATGGTGAGGCTGGTGTCGCCACCGCCACCGGAGCTCGAGCGCACCGACGAGCCGCCGCAGTCCTCGTCCTTGCACTCCCAGAGCACCTCGCCGCCGGCATTCTTCAGCGCGTCCTGATAGTTGCGCAGCACCTCGAGCGGCGAGCGATCCTCAGGCTCGACATAGACGAGCCGCGTCAGCTGTCCCTCGAGATCCTTGGATTGCTTGGGTGCGAAGACATTGTTGTTCATGGCGTCGAGCTTGCCGTTGGCCTCGAGCGGCGACAGCGGCAGATTGAAATCAGTGAACTTCTGCTGGGCGTAGCTGACGATGAACGACCCCTCGTAGCGCGGTACCAGCGGGTTGTCGGCGGCCCCCTTGATGTCCTTGGTTGGCAGCGTCGCATCGGCAAGGGCGGCCGGAATAAAGCCGAGAAGTCCGAGCGTCAGCAGGACGCCCGCTTTCCAGTGTGACATGATTGGCTCCGAATTGGGCTCCGAGTGGGCGGCGATCCGGCTTGAAATATTGCCGAAGGCTTGCGCCGCGCTGGCAAGGATACAACCGGAAACGAAAGAACGGATATGGACTTTCGCGTAGGTGAGGGCGTTTCAATGCGAAGGGCGCCATGGTTCTTGAGAAACCTCTTGGGTTCATCGATAGTGCCGAAGATCCACACTGAACCAGCAGGAGTGCCTTCATGGTCGCGTTCACAGTGCGCCTTGACGACGACAAGGCCGAAAAGCTCGACAGGCTGGCGAGCAAGCTCGATCGTCCGCGCTCCTATCTGGCCGCTCAGGCCATCGCCGACTATCTGGTCCGCGAGGAATGGCAGATAGCCGAAATCGAAGCAGGTCTCTCGGAAGCCGACAGCGACGAGTTCGGCTCGGCCGAGGATCTGGCGCGCGTTGTCGCCAAGTATGTGACGCCGGGGCAGGGCGCATGAAGCGCGACCTCCGATGGACCAAGCGGGCCATTCGGCGACTTGATCAGGCGGGCGCCTATATCGCACGGGAAGACCCCAAAGCCGCTGCCCGCGTCGTGGCGCGGATCATCGCCGGTGTGGACCTGTTGGCCGAGCAGCCTGCCATCGGCAGGGTGGGGCGCATCGAAGGGACACGTGAACTGATGTTTGCGGACATCCCCTATATCGTGCCCTATCGCGTGACGCCTTCCGCCATCGAGATCCTGACCGTGATGCATACCGCTCAGAAATGGCCGGATGGGCTGTAGTGGGTTGCCACCACCGAAGATGCTAAGTGTCGGTGCCTTGGGTTGTGTTGGTCGGGGGGATCATGAAGGGAGCTTGCGGCGGTGCGGCCGTCCTGATGGCGGCCTTGTGGAGCATCTGGGCACAGTCCTCACAGGCGGCGAGCCCCGCGCATGAGGCGCGCGAGAGAGCCGAGGTGCGGGCCATATTCCAGGTGCTGCTCGCCAAGATCCAGCCGGGGGACGGATGGAACTATGATCTTCCCTGCGTCTTCGGGGAGGCGTGGGGCAGGGTGGGTGATGACGAAAAGCCGCCTCAGCCGTTGCTGACCGTGCGGGAGGCTCTCGATCCGCGCAACGCGCATCCCGAGAAGTTCTGTGATCTCGCCGAGCGGAACAAGACGGCGCGCGCCATGGCCAAGAAGCTGGCCGGGGCGGCCAAACCCTATCTCAACACGGCGGACACCACCTTCACCTACCCGATCTTCAACAGGGACCTATCGCGCGCCACGGTCGAGCGGGAAGGCGGCAACGATCAATGGACGCCGGACGGCCCCGGCGACTTCGTCGCGTCCGGCACGAAGATCTTCCTGGAAAAGAAGGGCGGACACTGGCGGGTCAGGCGGATGATCAATCAGTGGATCGCAAATTGAGGCAAGGCACGGGATAGCCTCCGCTGTCATCGTCAGCTCGACCGCGTTGACGGCTACACCGCGCGCCAGTGGTCGGGAACCCCTTTGTCGTTGAGGCAACCTCGCATCCCCGCCTTTCGTTATGGGCCGGGCGTCGCGCGCGCCAGTCCCTTGCAAACCGGCCCTTTCCATTATATGTACGGTTGAACATATTATGAGGTCGGGCGATGGACAAGGCGACCGTGCCGCGCGGGCGGCGGACCAAGGACATGCCGAGCGGACGCGAGGCGCTGCTCGCGGCGGCGGTGCGATTGTTCGCGGCGCAGGGCTATGAGGGAACCGATATCCGCAGCGTGGCAACGGCTGCCGGTGTCGGCGCCAACCTCATCCGGGTGCATTTCGGCGGCAAGGCCGAGCTCTGGGCCGCCGCCGCCGAACGGGTTCTGTCGCGGGCCGAGCCGATGATGGAGGTGGTGACGCAAATCTCCGGCGACACCCAGCTCAAGGTCGAGGAACGGCTGGCGATCATCATCCAGAAGACGGTTGCATTCTACAAGGACAACCCGGAAATCCGCGACTTCGCCTTCCGCTCGGTGGCCGACGGCGGCGAGCGGGCGGACTTCATCGCCGAGAAGCTGCTGGCGCCTGCCTATGCCTCGGGAAAGGCAACCTTTGACGAGGCGATGGCAACGGGCCTCATTCGCAGCCGCCATCCGGCGCTGTTCTTCATCATCCTGACCAATGCGCTCAGTCAGCCGCATGGTTTCCCGGACATCCTGGCGAAGCTGGCGCCGGAGATTCCGAAGGAAGACGCCTATCTCTACCTGTCGATGTCGGTAACGGAGCTCTTTTTGCACGGCATTTAGGAGCCTTTCACTTTGCAATTCAGCTCTTTTCCCGGGGTGGGATCGGCCTTTCCCCGGTGGGCGGAGCTTTGTGCGGTCTTCTCGGGGCTGTGCCCCTGCCTGAGAGGTAAGACGATGCGTGGTTGGTGTTCGGCGGCAAGCCTTGCGGTGGCAATGGCTGCCTGCCTGTTGAGTGGATGCGATGAGCCCAAGCTGCCGGCCGCCGAGGCCCGCCCGGTGCGGACCGTGGTGGTGGGCCAGCGTCCCGCCGGCGAACCGGTGATCCTGACCGGGCAGGTGCGGGCGCGCACCGAAATCAACCTCGCCTTCCGCCTGAGCGGGCACATGATCGACCGCACGGTGCGCATCGGCGACCAGGTGATGCCGGGGCAGGTGATCGCCCATCTCGACGACCAGATCCAGAAGAACACCGTGCTGCAGACCGAGGCGCTGCTGTCGGCCGCCCGGGCGCAGCTCGTCGAGGCGCGCAACACCTATGCCCGCCAGAACGGCCTGCTCAGCAAGGGCTTTGCCAGCAACGCCCAGTTCGATCAGGCCCAGCAGGCGCTGGAGTCGGCCGAGGCGCAGGTCGCCTCCGCCGAAGCGCAGATGAAGAGCGCCGAGGAGCAACTGAGCTACACCATCCTGACCGCCGACGCCGCCGGCACGGTCATCGCCACCGGCGCCGAGGCCGGCGAGGTGGTGGCGGCCGGCCAGTCGGTGGCGCAGATCGCCAGCGATGGCGGCCGCGACGCGGTGTTCGCCGTGTCCGGCCAGATCATCCGCGCCCTGCCGGAGAAGCCCGCCTTCACCGTCGCGCTGACCGAGGACACCAAGATCGGCGCCAGCGGCTATATCCGCGAGATCGCGCCGCAGGCCGACCCCGTCACCCGCACCTACACGGTGAAGGTGGCGCTCGATACGCCGCCGGAGGCCATGCAGCTGGGATCGACGGTGTCGGGCACCACGCTGCTCGATGCACCCGCGGGCATGGAGGTGCCGTCGTCGGCCATCGTCTACGGCAGCGGCGCGTCGAACGCCGTCTGGGTGGTGGACACCAAGGCGCTGACCGTGGCGCTGCGCAGCGTCGAGGTCGCGCGCTACGAGCCGTCGAGCGTCATTCTTTCCAACGGGCTGTGGCCGGGCGAGACCATCGTCACGGCCGGCGTCCAGTCGCTGCACCCGGGTCAGACAGTCCGCCTTCTGGGCAGCGCGTCATGAAGAAGGGCTTCAACCTCTCCACCTGGGCGATCGGCAACCGGTCGCTGATCCTCTATTTCATGCTGGTGATCTCGCTGGCCGGCGCCTGGTGCTACACCGGCCTCGGGCGCGGCGAGGACCCCGCCTTCACCATCAAGACCATGGTGGTGCAGGCCCAGTGGCCCGGCGCCACCATCGAGGAGACGCTGAAGCAGGTCACCGAGCGCATCGAGCGCAAGCTGCAGGAAACGCCGCATCTCGACTATATCAAGAGCTACACCGAGGCCGGCGTCACCACGATCTTCGTGACGCTGGAAGGCAAGACGCCCAAGGCCGACGTGCCGGAGATCTGGTATCAGGTCCGCAAGAAGGTCGGCGACATCAAGGATACGCTGCCGCAGGGCACCTATGGTCCCTGGTTCAACGACGAGTTCGGCGACACCTACGGCATCGTCTACGGTTTCACCTCCGACGGCTTTTCGAGCCGCGAACTGCGCGACTATGTCGAGGATATTCGTTCGCAGCTGCTTCAGATCCCCGACGTGTCGAAGATCGACATGCTCGGCGTGCAGGACGAGCGGATCTACGTCGAGTTCTCCACCGACCAGATCGCCGGGCTCGGCCTCGACAAGAACGCACTGATCGCCGCCCTGCAGGCGCAGAATGCCATCGCCCCGGCCGGCGTGGTGGAGACCTCCGACGAGAAGATCCTGGTGCGCACCTCCGGCGGCTTCAAGTCGGAGAAGGACATCCTCGCCGTCAACTTCGCCGCCAACGGCCGGCTGATCCGCCTCGGCGACATCGCCAAGGTGACGCGCGGACCGTCCGACCCGCCGCAGCCTCTCTTCCGCGTCAACGGCAAGGAGGCGATCGGCCTTGCCGTCTCCATGCGCGACGGTGGCGACGTGCTGGTGCTCGGCAAGAACATCCGCGCCGCGATGGCCGGCATCATGGCCGATCTGCCGATGGGCGTCGAGACGCACGAGGTGGCCGACCAGGCCGCCACCGTCGAACACGCGGTGGGCGACTTCACCGAGGCGCTATGGGAAGCCATCGCCATCGTGCTGGTCGTCAGCATCCTGAGCCTCGGCTTCCGGGCCGGCTCGATCGTCGCGCTGTCGATCCCCCTGGTGCTGGCCATCGTCTTCGTGGCGATGCAGATTTTCGGCATCGACCTGCAGCGCATTTCGCTCGGCGCGCTGATCATCGCCCTCGGCTTGCTGGTCGACGACGCCATGATCACCATCGAGAGCATGATCACCCGCCTCGAACGCGGCGAGAGCAAGGAGGCGGCGGCGTCCTTTGCCTATCAGTCGACCGCCTATCCGCGCCTTGCCGGCACGCTTGTGACCATTGCCGGCTTCGTGCCGATCGGCTTTGCCAAGTCGATGGCCGGCGAATACACCTTCTCGATCTTCGCCGTGGTCGGCATCGCGCTGATCTCCTCGTGGTTCGTGGCGGCGCTGTTCTCGCCGCTGCTCGGCGTGTGGATCCTGAAGAAACCCAAGGAGAGCCACCACGAGGTCGGCAACGGGCCGATCCTCAAGGTGTTCCGTGCCGTCGTCGCCAAGGTGATGGTCTGGCGCTGGGCGACCATCGTCCTGACGCTGGTGCTGTTCGCCGTCGCCGTCTACGGCATGCGCTTCGTGCCCCAGCAGTTTTTCCCGCCGTCCGATCGGCCGGAGCTCTTGGTCGACCTGAAGCTGCCGCAGAATGCCTCGATCGAGGCGTCGCGCGACATCTCCGCCAAGATCGACAAGCTGTTGTCGGACGATGGCGACGTCGACCACTGGAGCACCTATGTCGGCCGGGGCGCCGTGCGCTTCTACCTGCCGATGGACCTGCAGCTGCCCAACGATTTCTTCGCCCAGGCGGTGGTGGTGACCAAGGGGCTCGCCGAGCGCGACCGCGTCAAGGCCATGCTTGAACAAGCCCTGACGGAGGATTTCCCCAACGTCATCGGCCGCGTCTATCCCCTGGAACTGGGGCCGCCGGTCGGCTGGCCAATCCAGTATCGTGTCAGCGGGCCGTCGGAAAACAAGGTGCGGGAGATCGCCTTCGAGGTCGCCGAGACCCTCAACCGCGACGGACGCGTGCAGAAGATCAACTACAACTGGATGGAGCCGACGCGGACGATCCAGATCCATGTCGATCAGGATCAGGCGCGCCTCCTCGGCCTCAGCTCGCTGCAGGTGTCGCAGGCGATCAATGCCATCGTCTCCGGCGGTACCGTCACCCAGGTGCGCGACGACATCTATCTCGTCGATGTCGTCATCCGGGCGAAGGCCGACGAGCGCATGTCGCTGTCGACCATCCGCACCCTGCAGCTGCCGGTGACGGGCGGCAAGTCGGTGCCGCTCAGCCAGGTCGCCCAGGTGGACTATGGCCTCGAAAGCCCGCTGATGTGGCGGCGCGATCGCCGGCCGACCCTGACGATCGCCGCCGACGCCGCGCCCGGCACCATGCCGGCCTCCATCGTCGAGGCGCTGAAGGGGCCGATCCACGACCTCGCCGCCAGCCTGCCGGCCGGCTATCGCATCGACCTTGGCGGCGCCGTCGAGGAGAGCAACAAGTCGCAGGCCTCGGTGATGGCGGTGGTGCCGGTGATGCTGCTTCTGATGGTGACCATACTCATGGTGCAGATCCGCTCGTTCAACGGCGTGTTCATGGTGTTGAGCGTGGCGCCGCTTGGGGTGATCGGCGTGGTGCTGGCGCTGTTCATGGCGCAGAAGCCGCTGGGTTTCGTCGCCCTCCTGGGCGTGCTGGCCCTCATCGGCATGATCGCCCGCAATTCGGTGATCCTGATCGATCAGATCGAGCAGGAAAAGCGGGCGGGGCTCGATCCGTGGAACGCGGTCGTCGAGGCGGCGGCCATCCGTTTCCGGCCGATCCTGCTGACGGCGTCGGCGGCGACGCTCGGCATGATCCCCATCGCGCCGACCATCTTCTGGGGGCCGATGGCCTTCGCCATCGTCGGCGGCCTCGCGGTGGCAACCGTGCTGACGCTGTTATTCCTGCCGGCGCTCTACGTCGCCTGGCACCGCATCCATCCCAAGCCTGCAACTCCCATCGATCAGGCCAGGCCGGGCTGATCGACAGGCGGTTCCCCGGCGATCGGGGAGCCGCCGGCAACCCCATCGGCGGTGAGACCCTGCCGTGCCCTTCGACGAGCCTCCCTTCTTCGGGCCACCTTCGGGGCGCCGCTACGCCCATCTCCTGCGGCCGGTGGCGACGTTGATCGATGCCATCCTGGCGGCGCGCGACCGTACCGAGGACCGGTTTCGCGGCAATGGCTGCTGGCGTCGGATGCTGGCGCTCGGGACCATGCTGGCGGGCCTGGCAGGCGTTCCCATCGTGTCGCTGATCGCCTATCGGGTCAACGGCCGCTACTTCCCCGGCATGGCCTCGATCTTCGGCGGCTTCCTGCAGTCGCTGCTGATCCTTCGCATGGCCGGCCCCGCCATCTACGCCGACTGGCTGTGCATGGGCCTTTGCGACATCCTGATCGGCGGTGTCCTTATCTTCGATTCCGGTCTCTCGGGCGGCCTGTCTCTGGCCGCGTTCGGGCTGTGCTTTGCCCTGTCGTCGCTGGCCCGGATCTGGATCGGCCTGACGTACAGGATCGCCAACGCCTTCACCTGGATGGGGTCAAGCGGCCTTGCCGGCCTGTTCCTGCTGGCCTGGTTCCTGGTGGTGCTGCTGTCCACCAACGACATCGGGCTCGAGCTGCCGATGGCCGCCGATCTGGTGCTCAGGGCCGACCTGACGCTGCGCGGCGTCGCCCTGATGGGCTTTGGCCTGTCCCTCAGAAACCGGGACGACTGACGCCGGGTCACCGGCCGATATAGGTGGCGAGCTCGTCGGGCGTACCCATGGGAAAGGCTTGTTTCAGATAGTCGAGGAAGGCCGAGACGCGGGCGCTGAGCAGCCGCCGCGACGGGTAGAGCGCCCAGAGCGCGATGTCCGGCGCGTCGGCATCGCCCCAGGAAACCAGCGTGCCCGCGGCGAGATCGTGGCTGACCAGCGACAGCGGCAGCCGCCCGGCGCCGACGCCGGCGCACACGGCGTCCCGCACCATCAAGAGCGAGGCGAGGCCGAGCACCGGCTCGATGGCGATGGCGGCACGGCCGGTCGGCGTCCTCACCTCCCAGGTGCGGCGGTCGCCGGCCGAGCGGATCACGGCGGGCACCTTGCTGTCGTCCGTGGGGCGGGGGAGGATGGGGCTTGCCACCACCACCAGTCGGTCATGCAGGAAGACGCGGCCGACGAGGCTGTCGTCCGGCTCGGGGTTGACGCGGATCACCAGATCGAACCCCTCCTCGATCATGTCGACCGGGCGATCCTCCGTCGTCACCTCCAGCCGCACTTCGGAGTATTTCAGAGCAAAGCCGGCGGCGATCTTGCCCATGGCGGTCTGGGAAAACAGCAGCGGTGCGCTGACCCTCAATCGGCCGCGCGGGCGCTCGCCACCCGAGGCAATGGCGCTCGCCGTCTCCTCAAGCTCGGTAAGCAACTGCCCGGCCCGCTCGAAGAGGGCGCGCCCTTCCTCGGTGAGCTTCAGGTCACGTGCCCCGCGTTCGAAAAGGCGCAGGTTGAGATCGGCCTCGAGGTCGGCCACCCGGCGCGACAGCGTCGCCTTGGGCCGGTTGGCGGCGCGGGCGGCGCGGCCAAAGCCGCCATGCTTGGCAACCAGGGCGAAATCGGCGAGGGCGAGCAGGTCCATCTGTTCCACCTGTGAGACGGTGCGTCCAGATATAACGTCTATCGGATCGAATGTGGATCACTCATTTTCGGGGTGTCTTCTGACACCAACCTGGAGTGACCCAAATGACCATTCTCGTTACCGGTGCCACCGGTCGCGTCGGCCGCCACGTCGTCGATCAACTCGTGAGCCGCGGCACCGAGGTGCGCGTCCTCGTTCGCGATGTCGCCAAGGCCGACTTCCCGGCCAATGTAGAGATCGCCCAGGGCGAGTTGCTCAACATCGATGCGCTGCGCCAGGCGTTCGCCGGCGTCCGCACGCTGTTCCTGCTCAATGCGGTGGCCGGCGACGAATTCACCCAGGCACTGATCGCCCTCAACATTGCCCGGGAATCCGGCGTCGAGCGCGTCGTCTACCTCTCGGTGATCCACGCCGACCAGTTCGTCAACGTGCCGCATTTCGCCGTAAAATCCGGCGTCGAACGGATGATCGAGCAAATGGGCTTCAGCGCCACCATCCTGCGCCCGGCCTACTTCATCGACAACGAGCTGATGATCAAGGACGTCATCATCAACTACGGCGTCTATCCCATGCCAATCGGCAGCAAGGGCGTCGCCATGATCGACGCCCGCGACATCGCCGAAGTCGCCGCCATCGAGCTGATCCGCCGCGACCGCGCAGCCGAGAAGCTGCCGAGTGAGATCCTCAATCTGGTCGGCCCCGACACGCTGACCGGCACCGATCTCGCCGCCATCTGGTCGGACGTGCTGGGTCGCCCCATCGTCTACGGCGGCGACGACCCCAGTGGCTTCGAGCAGAACCTGCAGGCGCTGATGCCCAAGTGGATGGCCTACGAGATGCGCCTGATGGCCGAGCGCTACGTCAGCGACGGCATGGTTCCCGAGGCTGGCGACATGGCCCGCCTCGTCGAGCTACTCGGCCGGCCGCTCCACACCTATCGCGATTTCGCCAAGGCCATCGCCTCCTGACGGGGCGACTGGCCGAACCAAACCCTCATCCGAAGGACCGTCATCATGATCTATTCCACCCAGCCGAAGATTCTCGTCCTCGGCGCCACCGGCGGCACCGGCCGCCTGATTGTCGCCCAAGCGGTGGCGCGCGGCTACGACGTCGCCGTGCTCGTGCGCTCCGCCGAGAAGGCTAAAGACTTCAAGGGCGTGACGCTGATCGTCGGTGACGCCCGCGACGAGGCGGTGTTGCGCCGGGCCGTGAAGGGGCGCGATGCCGTGGTCAGCGCCCTCGGCACGCCGGCGAGCCCCTTCCGTGAGGTGATGCTGCTTTCCACCGCCACCCAGACGCTGGTGAAGGCCATGCAAGCCGAGGGTGTCGACCGCCTCGTCGCCATCACCGGCCTCGGCGCCGGCGACAGCGTGGGACACGGCGGCCTCCTGTTCGACAAGCTGATCTTCCCGCTGCTGCTCAGGAAGGTCTATGCCGACAAGAACCGGCAGGAGGCGATCGTGCGGCAGAGCGGCCTCGACTGGGTGCTGGTTCGCCCGGCGATCCTCAGCGACAAGCCCGGCCGCGGGACGAACCGCGCCCTCACCGATCTCCTGCATTTCCACGGCGGCAGCATCGCCCGCGCCGACGTGGCGCGCTTCGTGCTCGACCAGGTGGGGAGCGATGAGTGGCTAGGTCAGTCGCCGCTGATTGCCTGGTGAATGGACCCTGGCGGGGTGCCCGACGTATCCTGGACGCCTGCGGTCCGCCTTTCGGCCCCGTGCCAAACCGCAAGATCGGTGGAGCAGGGCGGGGCGGGATGGGGTTAGCTCAAATCCGCCACGCAAGGAGAGACGACGAAACGATGAGGGATGCCGCCGAGAACTACCATGCCCGGATGCGGCGAGTGCTGGACTATATCGAACGGCATCTCGACGGCAATCTGGACCTTGAGGTGCTGAGCGGCGTCGCGGCCTTTTCGAAGTTCCACTTCCACCGGCAGTTCGCGGCGATCTTCGGATTGTCCGTCCATCGCTATGTCCAGCTGGCGCGCATGAAGCGCGCGTCCCATCAGCTGGCCTATTGGGAAACCAAGAGCGTCACGGATATTGCGCTGGATGCCGGCTACGACGCGCCGGATGCCTTCGCCCGCGCCTTCCGGCAACGGATTGGGCAATCGCCGTCGTCCTTCCGCAAGTCTCCCGACTGGGAGCCGTGGCTTGCCGCCTTCGGGCCACTCGAAAACGCCAGGAGCAAGCTCATGCAGACGATCTTCAGTCCCGCCGACGTCACCATCCGCGAAGTCGCCCCGACCCGCGTCGCCATCTTCGAGCATCGGGGCGATCCCGAAACGCTCGATGCCACCATCCAGCGCTTCATCGCCTGGCGCAAGGCCAGGGGATTTTCGCCTTTCACCAATCCCACCTTCAACGTCTGGTATTCCGAGCGACGCCCTGCCAACCCCGCCGACTACAGCATGGATCTCTGCGTCGGCGTCGATGCCGATCAGCCGATCGAGGCTGGACCCGAGAACGCCAAGCCGGGCGAGATTCCGGGCGGGCGCTGCGCCGTGCTGCGCGTCACCGGCGACACCCACAACCTCGAACCTGCCGCCCTTTACCTCTACCGCGACTGGCTACCGCAGAGCGGCGAAGACATGCGCGACTTCCCCATCTACTGCCAGCGGTTCTTCCTGGAGGGGGAAGGGGCGGGGACGGCGGCGGAGCTGTTCTTGCCGCTGAAATAGCTGGCTTGGAAGGCAGCTTTTGCCGGTCAGGAACTCCAACGGCGAGATGGTGACGGCCACCGTCGAGGTGGTGTCGCCCAAGCTTGTCAGTGCGCATAGCATTCTTCGACCCTTCGCTTGGCTGACAATCGGCTGGGGGCGTTGTGTACCCAGTGTTCGCCGCCATTCGGAATGGGTTTAAGGACTGACGGGCCAGCTCCGCGGCAATTCAGTTGGCGAGGCTGGCCAACAGGCGACCAATGGCCAGTGACGCCGTCAGCCCGGGCGATTCGATGCCGAACAAGTTGAATAGTCCGGGGAGCCCGTGGGTTTGGGGACCTGCGATCATGAAGTCGGTTGTCGATCCGCCGGGGCGCTCGATCTTGGGGCGGATGCCGCAATAGTCTGGTGCGAGAGCCCCGTCCGGCAGGTTCGGCCAGTAGGCACGAATGGCCGGGTAGAATGACGCGCACCGGGCCGGATCGACGCTGTAATCGATTGCATCGATCCATTCGACGTCGGGGCCGAACCGGGCGCGCCCGGCGAGATCCAGCGTCAGATGAACGCCAAGCCCGCCGGCGACCGGCATCGGATAGATGAGATGGGAGAATGGAGCGCGCGTCGCCAGCGCAAAGTAATTGCCCTTGGCCAGATGGAGTAGTGGCACCGTCTCAGCCGGCACCCCCTTGATGGCCAAGGCGAGGTGTTGTGCCCCGAGACCCGCCGCGTTGACGACGGTACGCGCAGCGATGCGCATGGGGTCGGCGCCGCCGGTCTCGATCACCAGCCGGCCATTCTCGATGCCGCCGCCGACGACCGGCGTTTGAAATGCCACCATTGCGCCGTGGCTTTCGGCGTCGCCCTGCAAGGCCAGTATGAAGGCATGGCTGTCGATGATCCCGGTCGAAGGCGATAGCAGCGCCCGGACGCACGTAAGCTCCGGTTCGAGCGCACACGCTTCGGCGGCCGACAGCCAGCGAAGATCGTCGACGCCGTTGGCATTGCCTTGGGCCTTGATCGCCTCGAGCTTGGCAATCTCGTGATCGGTGGTTGCCACCAGGATCTTGCCGCAGCGTCGATGCGGTATCCGGTAGTCCGCACAGAAGGCGTAGAGCTGCACCCGCCCTTCGGTACACAGGTGCGTTTTCACGAGACCGGTGGGGTAGTAGATGCCAGCGTGGATAACCTCGCTGTTTCGGGAACTGACGCCGGTTCCGACGGCGCTTTCGGCTTCGACAATCAGAACCTCGCGACCGGAGCGGGCAAGTTCGCGAGCAATGGCTAGGCCGACCACGCCGGCGCCCACCACGATGCAATCCGCTTCCTCCATCGAGACTTCCTCTGTCCGACGCTATGGGTGCGAGAGCTCGCCCGTCATAGACGGCCGTGCACGGGGATAGTAGGGGCGCGTGTTGGTGCAGGCAAACTGGTGCGACCTCTGATAGACGTGATCCAAGTGGTGCTGCCCCATTTGGCGGGGGGATCGCCGGCCTGCCGATGATCAGCGTCGGTCTGTGCCTCGCAGCGTCGTCGTTCGTCCGGATATGGATCGGATTGCCGCACAAAGGGGCCGGCGCCTGCAATTGGGATGGCGGCGAGCGGCTTTGTCTGTTCCTGCCATCGCAGGGGCCATGACTGAAGCTACGCTTTGGCGAAAAACTCCGCGGCCTTCCCTGCGACTTCATCATGGACGAGAGCCCTATTTAGCCCTTCCCGATCCCTAAACAGCTCGGGCGCGGCCTCTTGTCCGATGACCGATCCCTCGGGCAAGAAGGCGTAGTGGCCGACACTTCCGACGAGAATTTCAGAACTGCAACGGGGAATGTTCTGTGACAGCCACGCACAGCACTGTTCAGGCGGCGCGACAGTATCCCCGTCACCTCCTATCAGATGCACCGGCCTATTGATTGTCTGAAGACTATCCTGGGAGAATCCCAAGACGGAGCGGCCGGGAGCAATTGCGAAGACAGCGCGGATTCTGGGATCGGAAAAGTCGCTTCGCCGCCGATCCCAGGACTTCCGGAAAACTGGATTCTCGTAGAGTTTGGGTAGTTCGTCGGCGAGGTTTGGAAATTCTCGCGGCCCCCGGATGGGACTCTTTTCTGGGTTTCCCGGCTCGAACTGTGAGAATGCGACGCGGGCTCCGGCTAGCAGGAGAGCTGTATATGCACCTGCCGAAAAGCCCGCAGCGAAGACACGTTCGACTGTCCCCACCCCTAACGAACTTCTCCAACTAGGCTCATCGAGAATAGCCGACAGGTCACTCGCCCGCTCCCACATGCAAAGGAAACCCTCTGCACGATAGGGTTCGGAGCCAGTGTGCCCGTGATGGTCAACTGCTAACGCAACAAAGCCCCGCTGAGCCAGCCGATGTCCCAGCCACTCCAATGCATCCCCGGTTGCTCCAGTTCCATGCGAAAGGACAACCAACGGAAGCGCGCGGTTTGAACGAGCCAGAGGCGCGTTGAGGGCAATAGGTTCTTTCCGAAACCATGACCTTTCCAGAGGTACGTCAGCGATCGAACTCTCATCGGCAGGATACCAAGCCGTCCAAGCCAAAGGGCGAGGGGCATTGCCATCCCAACTCAACCGACGGGGATCAACGCACGCCCCCCTTTTGAGACCAACCGGCATGGCTCCCCCTTTGATCCTGGCTCTGAAACGGGTCGATTAACGATTACCCCCGCAAACTCCGCCGCATCTTCGGGACGGGCAGAACCAGCTTACCTCGTCGTATGGCGGAGGGGCATGCCTTGACGGCCGAATTGCGAGATAGGCGAGCGCCGGGGGATGCGCCACTGCGCGCGGATGGCCTCAAGGACGATAGCTACTCGCGGTGGAACTGGATGGCACCGTCGATCGAAACGATGGGGCATATTTCGCCGGAGCTGGGTGAGTGGGCGCGAGAGAGCGCTATCTGGATATCCTGCGCCGCGCGCCGCTTGATGAATACGAAATTCGCAGCGCGCGATATCCGGATCCTCAAGACGGTTGATCTAGGGGCGTTTCATTCGCTTTCCGCAGCAGGCGCGACCTATCACGAAACCTGCCGCAGCTCTTTCGTTCGCGCGCCCTCTTCCCGAGCCTGCGCCACGATGCTTTGCGCCGGCACCGGGCGAGAAAAGTGGAATCCCTGCACCTGGGCACAGCCGAGGCGCCGCAGGGTTTCGGCTTCGGCGGCCGTTTCGACGCCTTCGGCCAGCACGGTGAAATTCAGCTGCTTGCCGAGACCGATCAGGGTGGCGATGAGCTGAGCGTTCTTTTCCTGGCCGTCGATGCCCGAGATCAGGCAGCGGTCGATCTTCAGCTTGTCGAAGGGCAGGGACGCCAGCTTGACGAGCGAGGAGTGGCCGGCGCCGAAATCGTCGATGGCGATCTTCACGCCAACCGACATCAGCCTGTTGAGTTCGGCGTTGACGCCCGTCAGATCGTGGATGGTTTCCTCTGTGACTTCCACCTCGAAGCGCTCGGGGCGGATGGCGAACCGGTCGATGATTTCAAGGATGATGCCCACCGGGTTGCCGGTCAGGAATTCGGCTGGCGAGATGTTGATGGCCACCGTGGAAGTGGTGTCGCCCGCCTTGGTCAGCGCGCGCAAGAGGCGGCAGGCCTCCTTGGCAACGAACTCCGTCAACTGGTCGCCCATGTCGGCGCTCCTCACTGCCGACAGGATTTCCGCCGGGCTGATGGCCCCGAGTTCGGGATGCGCCCAGCGGATCAGTGTTTCATGGCCGATGACAGCGCCTGTGGTGAGATTGTGCTGTCCTTGGAAGACCACGTTGAGAAGGCCGTGCGTCAGGGCATCGCCGATCTCCGCCTCGATGCGCTGGCTTCTTTCGAGCTTGGTGCGCAGGTCGGCATCGAACCGGGAGGCCTGATGCTTGCCCTTGTCCTTGGCTGCATAGAGGGCGATGTCGGCGGCGGCGAACAGCTCGGTGAGTTCAGCAGCATCCTGCGGGAACAGGGCGAGGCCGATCGACGCACCGATCACCAACGTAACGCCGTCGATGACGAACGGCCGTCCCATCACCGCCACCACCCGTTTGCTGAGGGCTTCGGCGCGTTGTTCGCAAGGGGCGGAGTCGATGATGATCGCGAACTCGTCGCCGCCGAGACGGGCGATGAATTCGCTGGGCTGGCAGGCGCGGGAGATGCGGGTAGCCGCTTCTATCAGCACCTTGTCGCCGATGAGGTGGCCGCGCGTATCGTTGACCAGCTTGAAGTTGTCGAGATCGATGACGGCGAGCGCCAGCCCGGCACCCCTTGCCTGGCGGGCGGCCAGTTCGGCATTGAAGGCCGCTCGGTTATGGAGGCCGGTCAGGCTGTCGTGGTTGGCGAGGTAGTCCAGCTTGCGGTTCGATTCATTGACCGATTTGGCAAGCGCTAGCGAGCTGAGGCGAGCTTCTTCGCCTTGGCAGAACCGCGCCGAACCGCGCTGCGCCTGGAAGATCATCATGGTGAGCAGCAGCAGGGTGTTCGCCCCGACAACGCCGCAGGCGAGGTTCCCCTGGGCCAGGAAGGTGGCGGCGGTGGCCAGCAGGATAGGCGTGAAGAACACGATGCCATGATCGGCTAGCGTCATACTCTGGATGAGCGCGCCAGCGGAAATGCCTGCCATGAGGAAGGCCGTGAGCGCCCCCGACATCGTCTCGATATGGCCGATCTGCAAAACCGGCACGGCAGCCCAAGTCAGGCCGGCCAGGAAGGCATGTAGGCGCAGTTGGCCGAGGCATCTCTCGGTGTCACGCGCGGCCGCGGGCGAGCGACGAACTCCCAGGAGCCAGAGACCTCTCAGGATCGATGTCCCGATCACGGCGACGAGCCACCAGGGAATCCACGCATAACCGGACTCAGTGCCGAGGACGATCGTTCCCGACGTGGATATGATGACGGAGGAGATTAGGGTGGTGGGGAGATTATTGAGGGCAATACTCAGCTGTTCGGCCCGGATCTCCCGGTGATACGGCCGCTCATCCAAACTTTCGTTCCGTGAAATCCCCGGGCCCGTTGCTCTCATACGTGCCCTCCAAGGAAAACAGGATGTAAACTCTATCGGTAGAAATTATCTGGAGTCTACGTAGGCTCCTCTGTTGTGCCATGTATTGTTTGATCTTCCATTAATCTATGCATGAACTTTCACCGCACGGCGTTTTGCGCGCAACCATCGGATGCGCGACTTGCCTGAATGATATGGTTCATTTGAATTTTTGGTTGAGTGGCATCCGTAATACTTACGAGAGATACGCGCGTCCGGCTATCCGAAAGTTTTCCAACTTCGGACGGATGGCCGTCCGCTCACGCATCCGCTTATCCGAAAAGTCTCACACCTTTTCGGGCTTCCCTAGATGCTGAACTGCTGGCCGATCTCGATCACCCGGTTGGAGGGCAGGCGGAAGAAGTCGGAGGCGTTGGTAGCCGCCCTGGTGAGCGAGATGTAGAGGCGGTTCTGCCAGCGCGGCATGGCCGAGGTCACCGCTGGCTTGAACCAGCGGCGGTTGATGAAGAAGCTGGTCGACATGATGTCGATCTTCAGGCCGTGCCTGCGGGCCTTTTCCAACGCCATCGGCAGGTTGGAATCGTCCATGTAGCCGAGGTGAACGTGCACCTCCTTGAAACCACCGTCGAGGGGGAACACCTCGATCCGTTCGTCCTCGGGCACGTGCGGCGTCATGGCGTAATCGACGGTGACGATCAGGTTGTGCTCGTGCAGCACGTGATTGTGCTTGAGGTTATGCATCAACGCGCTGGGCGCGATGGTGGGGTCGGCGGTGAGGAACACGGCGGTGCCCTTGGCGCGGGCCGGCGACGAGCGGCCGAGCATGCCGATTAGATCATTGAGCGGAATGGCCTCGGCGCGCGCCTTGGCGTGAGTCAGCTTGGTGCCGCGCATCCACGACCAGATGGCGATGCCGATGGCGGCGGCGACGAGAACCGGCACATAGCCGCCGTCGAACAGCTTCATCAGGTTGCTGGCGAGGAATACCATCTCAACTGCCAGCATGGGCGCGATCACCGCCACTGCCCGCCACAGCGGCCATTTCCAGGCATAGTGGAAAACGATGAAAGCCATCAGCGAGGTGCTGACCATGGTGCCGGTCACGGCGATGCCATAGGCGTTGCCGAGCGCGCTGGAGCTCTTGAAGGCGAACACCAGGAACAGCACGCCGGTGAGCAGCAGCCAGTTGACCTTGGGCATGTAGATCTGCCCGACCTGCGCCGCCGAGGTGTGGCGGATCTCCAGGCGCGGCAAGAGGCCGAGCTGGATCGCCTGCTGGGTCAGTGAGAAGGCGCCGGAGATGACGGCCTGACTGGCGATGATGGTGGCCAGCGTCGCCAGCACCACCAGCGGCACCAGCGCCCAGTCCGGCGCCATCAGGAAGAATGGATTTTCGATGGTCTCGGGACGCGCCAGCACCATGGCGCCCTGGCCCATGTAGTTGAGGGCGAGCGACGGGAATACCACTGCGATCCAGGCCCACTGGATCGGCTTGCGGCCGAAATGGCCCATGTCGGCATAGAGCGCTTCGGCGCCGGTGACGGCCAGGAACACCGAGCCCATCACCGCGAAGGAGCCGAGGCCGTGCTCGGCGAGAAAGCGCGCCGCCCACAAGGGGTTGATCGCCCAGAGGATGGCGGGATCGTCGCCGATGTGCTTGAGGCCGAGGAGGGCGATCACCACGAACCAAACCAGCGTGATCGGGCCGAACCACCTGGAGACGCTGCCGGTGCCGCGCGCCTGGATGACGAACAGGCCGATCAGGATGATGGTGGTGAGCGGCAGCACATATCGGCTGAAACCGGGCGAGGCGAGCTCCAGTCCCTCGACGGCCGAGAGCACCGAGATGGCCGGCGTGATGATGGCATCGCCATAGAACAGCGCCGCACCGACCACGCCGAGGATCACCAGCGTCAGCGCCTGGCGGCCGACCGTCGCCTGGGCAAGCGCCAAGAGCGACAGCGTTCCGCCTTCGCCACGGTTGTCGGCCTTCAGGATGAACAGCACATATTTGACGGTGACGATCAGCGTCAGCGACCACAGGAGCAGCGACACGATGCCGATCACCTCGGAGCGCGTCAGCCCATCGGCGGCGGCATGGCTCAGCGACTCCCGGAGCGCATAGAGCGGGCTGGTGCCGATGTCGCCGTAGACGACGCCGATCGATCCGAGCGCCAAGGCCCAAAAGCTCTGAACGTGATGGCCGTGTGCTGAAGAACCCGACATGGCAAGGCAAACTCCGAACTGTCCTTGCCGAGGAGATATTTATCCGTTGGGATGGGTGCAAATAAAATCGACTTTATATGAGAAATAAACTTCTTTATGTTTTCTTTATACGGTGGGGGCGTTTAGTAGATGTGGAGTTTATGCTTTGAGGTGGGTGTAAAGAAAGGATAAAGGCACCGATTTTCATAGGAGTGCCAAATCTGATCCGACCATTTCCGCCACTATCCGCGTGGTAGCATCGACTTCATTCCCTGAAGGCCGGTTAGAACCAAGGTGCTCGCGGCGATGGCGAGGCCGAGGTCGTCGGCGTGCAGCAGGCCGAAGCCGAAGAGGGCGCGGACGGGTGGCCAGAACAGTACGACGCCGAGCAGCGGCAGGATGACCGCCAGCACGCCAATCAATGTCGGGTTAGGCCGCGAGACCGCCGCCAGCAGCGAGGTGCCGAAGCTGCGGTTGACCATGATCAGCACGACGATCACCAGGATCAGCGCCACGAAGGTCATGGCGCGCACATCGTCCGCCGGATAGCCGGCGCCGAGCGTCACTAGGTAAAGCGTGGCGGCGACCAGCAGGCCGGCCACGCCCTGCACGGCGGCCCAGGCCATCGCCGATCCGGAGAACAGGCGGGCATCGGGTGCGCGTGGCGGTCGGCGCATGATGTCCGGCTCCTCGCTTTCGGCTTCGAACACCAGCGAGCAGACGGGATCGATGACCATTTCCAGGAAGGCGATGTGCACCGGCCCGAACAACAGCGGCGTACCGAACACGAGCGGCAGCAGAGCCAGCCCGGCGATCGGGATATGCACGGCGAAGATGAAGGCCATGGCCTTGCCGAGGTTGTCGTAAATGCGCCGGCCGAGGCGAATGGCGGCAACGATGGCGCTGAAGTCGTTGTCGAGCAGCACGATCGACGACGCCTCGCGGGCGACGTCGGTTCCGCGTCCGCCCATGGCGACGCCGACGTCGGCGGCCTTCAGCGATGGGGCGTCGTTGACGCCGTCGCCGGTCATGGCGACCACCTCGCCGCGCTGCTTCAGGGCCTCGACGATCTTGAGCTTCTGCTCGGGCATGATGCGGGCGAAGACGTTGGCTTCGACCATGTGCGCGGCGAGCGGGCTGTCGTCCAGCCGGTCGAGCTCGTCGCCGGTAATGGCCGAGCTGGCAGCGATGCCGGCATCGCGGGCGATGGACAGCGCGGTGGCCGGATAGTCGCCGGTGATCATGGCGACGCGGATGCCGGCACTGCGGCATTCGGCGATCGCCTGGGGAACGCTGGCTCTCAGCGGATCGGCAAGCCCGACGAGACCGAGATAGGCGAAGGCGAAGCCCGATGGATCGGGCGGCAGGTCGTCTCCACGATACTCGGCCCCAGCGACCGCCAAAACACGGCAACCGGCAGCGGCCATGCGGTCGGTCTCGACGCGCAACGCCTCGCTGTCCTCGGGCGTAAGGTCGCACAGGCGCTGGATGGCCTCCGGCGCTCCCTTGGTCGCCACGAATAGGGTGCCGTCCGCCCGTTCCCAGACGTGGGTGACGGCGAGAAGATCTCGCGTCAATGGAAAGATATGAACGAGCCGCCAGCCGACGACGGTGCCTAGCGCCAGCTCGCTTTCGCTGGCGAGGCGATGGAAGGCGCGCTCCATCGGGTCGTAGGGATCGGCTTCTGAGGCAAGGCAGGCGACGCTGACCAGCGCTGACACGGCGTCCGGCAGCATCTCCCCGGCGCGCCAGGCGGGTGCGCTGCCGAGTGGTCGCAGCTCGACGACGCTCATGCGGTTTTCGGTGAGCGTGCCGGTCTTGTCGGTGCAGAGTACGGTGATCGATCCGAGTGCCTCGATGGCATTGGCGCGGCGCGTCAGCACGTGCGCCTTGGAGATGCGCCAGGCGCCCATGGCCATGAATACCGCCAGGACGACGGGAAACTCCTCGGGCATCATCGACATGCCGATGGCGATGGCGGCGAGGATGGCACCCAGCCAATCGCCGCGCGTCAGCCCGAACAGTACCAGCACCGCCGCGCTGACGGCGAGGCCGGCCACGGCAAACAGGCGGACCATGCGCCCTGTTTCGATCTGCAAGCGCGGCTTTTCCGTCTTGACGGCGGCCAGCGTCCGGCCGATCCGGCCCATCTCGCTGTCGGCGCCGGTGGCGACGACCTCGGCGATGCCGGTGCCGCGAACGATCATGGCGCCGGAAAAGACGAACGGCAGGCCGTCGCCACCCGGCCGGGCGCGTTCCGGCCGCTCCTCGTCTGCCGGCAGCTTGCTGACCGGCACCGCCTCGCCGGTCAACAGCGACTCGTCGGCTTCGAGATCATGGCACTCCCGGAGCAAGGCGTCGGCGGCGACGCGGTCGCCTTCGCCCACCACCATCAGGTCGCCGACCACTACCTCGCGACCGGGGACGTGGCGGCGCTCGCCGTCGCGGATCACCAGGGCACGTGGACTGGCGAGATCGCGCAGGGATTCGAGGACACGCTCGGTCCGGCTCTCCTGCACCACGGTGATGACGATGGAAAGGCCGGCGAAAGCCATCAGGATCAGGCCTTCCCCGGTGTCGCCGAGCAAAAGATAGATGCCGCCGCCGACGAGCAGCAGCGCCAGCATCGGTTCGGCAAACACGTCGAGCGCGATCCTGATGAGGCTGCGCTTTTCCGATCTTGGCAGTTCGTTGGGGCCGTTATCGGCAAGCCGCCGCGCCGCGTCCTCCTGAGAGAGCCCCTTCGGAGGAGCGGTGGACATCTGCATGTCGGTCATCGAGCGCCCCCTCGCCGAGGCGTGGCTTAATGAGCCTTATCTCTTTGTTCCGATGTAGGTACGCCCGCTGTCCGCGGCATAGGCACAACCACCACGGTAGCCGATGGTCGAAGACGGAGCGCTGCCTTACCCTCCTCGCGGTTTCCCGCACACCAGATAGATCCCCGCGAGGATCATGACCATCGCACCCGCTTTCCCCAGACTGAAGGTGTCGCGGAAGGCGGGGAGGGCGATGGCGGCGAGCCAGACGATGACGTAGCTGAGGCTGATCAGCGGGTAGGCGATGCTGAGCGGCAGGGATTTGAGGGCGAAGTACCAGCTCAGCATGGACGCGACATAAAAGAACAGGCCGGTGGCGACGGCGAGCGTGGCCGGCCAGACGTGCCAGAGCGCCGGCACGAAGGTCAGGGGATCGGCCATCGGCGGCAGGGCGGCGATGCCCCCTTTCATCAAGAGCTGGGCGCTGCTGGCGAGCAACACGCTGAGGAGGGCCGGGGCGAAGCCCTTCGGTATCAGGGTGGTCATGCGCCACGCCCCACGAAGATGACGCCGAGGACGATCAGCGCGATGCCCAGCCATTGCCGGGTGGTGATCGTCTCGTGCCAGAACCAGCGGGCGGCGAGGGTCACCAGGATGAAGTTGAGGCTCAGCATCGGATAGGCGACGCCGACAGGCACCCGTTGCAGTACCGACAGCCAGAGCAGCATGGCCGAGCCCAGGCAAAGGAGGCTGATGCCGAGCCAAACGAGCACATGGCGCCGGCGCGAGCCCTGTTGCGGCTCACCGCTCGCCGCCTGCTTTTGCGCCAGCTGGCCGGCGCAGGTCAGGATGTTGACGGCGAGGATGTCGATCATTGCTGCTTGTACCAGAAAAGCGCCATGCGGCCCTGTCGGATGATCCGGTCGGGCGCCGGGTTCATGGTCACCGGCTGGTCGGGTTTGGCAAGCGGCATGACAAGCGACACGTTGCCGTCGTGCCGATGGCTGGCGAGCCAGTCAGGGAAGGCGTCGGCAGTGACGAGCCGGTCGGCACTGTCGGGATAGCTGAGGCCATGGGCGACTTCGCCCGGCCAATTGTAGATCAGCACGTCATCGCGCTGGCCGGTATAGGCGACAGCCGAGGCCCAAGCGGGGCCGTAGGCGAGGACGTAGCGGCTGCCGGTGAGGGCCGGAGCCACCTCGCCGAGGAACCATTGCGGGTTCTTGTAGGTGACCACAGTTTGCGGCAGAACGCCACCCACCACCAGCGCGGCGCCGATTGGGCAGAGGGCGGCCCAGTGCCAGCGCCGGCCTGGCCGCCTCAGCGTAAGCCAGCCGATGCCGCCCCAGACAAGCAGGGCCAGTGCGACAAACGCCAGCTTGCCGCCTTCGCCGGAGGCGTAGGGCAGTTTTAGGGCGACGCTCCAGGGCAACATGAGGGCAACGGCGGCGAGCCCCAGCCCTAGTCCCAACACGAGGTTGATCCAGCCATTGGCGACGAACAGCACGTCGGTGCCGAGGGTCCGGGCGCGGCGGGCCATCAACAGGGCGAGCGGCGCCATGCACGGCAGGATGTAGGTCGGCAGCTTGCCCTCGGCGAGGCTGAAGAAGGCAAGCGGCATCACCACCCATCCCAGGAGATAGATAAGCGCCGGGTCCTTGCGCCGATCGGTCCAGCCGAAGGCGAGCGAGGCGGGCAGCAGCGCCAGCCAGGGCACCGTGCCCAGGATGAACAGCGGAATGTAGAACCAGAACGGTTCCTTGTGCTGGGCGTGGGCGCTGTCGGCAAAGCGCTGGATGTGCTCCACCCAGAAGAAATGGTTCCAGAAGTCCGGCTGTTCTCGCCAGACGGCGATCGCCCAGGGCGCCGAGACGAGCGCGGCGCTGAGGATGGCGAGCGGGCCGTAGGTCAGGACCTCTCTCCAGCGCCGCTCGACGATGACGAAGGGCAGCACGCCGACGACCGGCACGGCCAGCGCCAGAAAGCCCTTGGTGAGAAAGCCGAGGCCGCAGGCGACACCGAGCAGGAGATAGCCGCCGATCCGGCCATTTCGCGTCTTCGCCTCGGCTGCCACCCAGAAGGCGGCCATGGCGGCGACCAGCCACAGCGTCACGGCGGCATCGACCGAGCCGTAGGTGCCGACGGCATAGACCAGGAAGGACGAGAGATAGATGGCAAGAGCGGTGAGCGCCGTCCGTCGGTCGCGCCAGATATGCATGGCGAGCCAGGAAACGATGGCGGCGGCGAGAAGGGTGGAGATCACCGCGCCAGCGCGGACGCCGAAGTTATTCTGGCCGAAGAGACCCATGCCCAAGGCATTGATCCAGAGGCCGCCGGCCGGCTTCTCGAAATAGCGAAGCCCAAGGAAATGCGGCGAGATCCAGCTGCCGCCCGCCAGCATTTCGCGGCTGATTTCGCCGTAGCGCAGCTCGTCGGGCAGCCACAGGCGACGGCCTAGCAGCGGCAGGACATAGGCGAGCGGGATCAGCAAGAACCAGAAGAACAGCTGCCAGCGCTTCATGTCAGCTTGCCTCCGCCGCAGCCTGCACGCCCAGCCAGCCATCGCGGCCAGTGGCGGTGCCGCGCGTCACCCGTCCCTCGGGCAGGCTGGAGATATCCTTGGGCAAGAGGCTGCCGAGCGGGCAGAAGGCGATGCCTGCATCCTTCGCCTTGGCGAGCAATTCGTCGAACTGCTTGGCCATGGCGATGCCTTCCACCTCGGCGTGGACGACATAGACCGGCGTGCCCTCGGCTTTCACGAGCTTGTCCAGAATGAAGGCGTTGAAGTCTTCAGCCGTGGTTTCTCGCCCCACCACCTCGTCCCAGGTCGGCAGCGTCGTCGGGATCTGCGGCGTGCCGAGCGATCCGTCGGCAAGGCGCGGACGGAAGGGGGCAGTGCCGCGACAATCGCTGTTGTAGCGGAAACCGAAGCCTTGCTTGGCCTCGATGGCGGTCTGGTCGGCCCGCCAGCCGGCAACAGCCGAACAGTCGACGTGGCGGCCGACGATGGTGGAGAGCACGTCGAGGCCCTTCTCGATCTCGCGCGTCATGCGCTCCTCGCCCCAGACGCCGGCCCAGGTCTGCCAGGCGAAATGGTCCCAGGCATGCAGGCCGATCTCATGGCCGGCCTTGGCCGAGGCGGCGATCACCTCCGCATGTGCCGTGCCGATTTCGCGGCCCGGCCAGGCGGTTCCGGCGAACAGGATGTCCCAGCCGTAGAGCGAGGCAGCCTTGGAACGCAGCATCTTCGTGAGGAAGGTCGGTCGCATCAGGCGCCAGAGGTGGCGGCCCATGTTGTCCGGCCCGACGGAGAAGAAGAAGCTCGCCTTCACCTCGTGCCAGTCGAGCAGGTCAAGGAGGCGGGGAACGCCGTCGCGCGTTCCCCGGAAGGTATCGACATCGATGCGCAGGCCGACTTTCTTCATTTGACTGTTGCGAACGACACTTTTGCGTTTGCTACCCGAAGCGGTGCCCTAGCCTCGGCTTCAGGGACCGAATTGGGTGTATCGTGATCCACCGTCTTCAGGAAGAAGTCGAGCGTCTCGTTGACTGTATGCGCCATATCGATGGTCGGCCGCCACTTCAGGAGCCGCTCGGCGTTGCGGATGCTTGGCTTGCGGTGCTCCACGTCCTGGTAGCCCTTGCCGTAGTAGCTCGCGCTTTCCACCTCGCGGAAGCCGGCGAACGGCGGGAAGTTGCCGCGCAGCGGATGCTTCTCGAAGCTTGCGAGCAGCATCTCGGCGAGCTCGCGGATGCTCGCCTCGTTGTCCGGGTTGCCGATGTTGATGATCTGACCGTCGCAGAGGCCGTCGCGGTTCTCGATGATGCGGAACAGCGCCTCGATGCCGTCCTTGATGTCGGTGAAGCATCGCTTCTGGGCGCCGCCATCGATCAGCTTGATCGGCGTGCCCTCCACGAGGTTGAGGATCAGCTGGGTGATGGCGCGCGACGAGCCGATGCGCGCGGCGTTGAGGTTGTCGAGGCGCGGTCCCATCCAGTTGAACGGCCGGAACAGGGTGAAGCGCAGGCCTTCCTTTTCGCCATAGGCCCAGATGATGCGGTCGAGCAGCTGCTTGGACACCGAGTAGATCCAGCGCTGCTTGTTGATCGGTCCGACCACCAGATCCGACTTGTCTTCGTCGAAGTTGGCATCGGTGCACATGCCGTAGACCTCGGAGGTCGAGGGGAAGATGATCCGCTTGCCATATTTGACGCAGGAGCGGACGATCTTCAGGTTTTCCTCGAAGTCGAGCTCGAAGACGCGCAGCGGATTGCGCGTGTATTCGATGGGCGTGGCGATGGCGACCAGCGGCAGGATCACGTCGCATTTCTTGATGTGATACTCGATCCATTCGGAGTGGATGGAGATGTCGCCCTCGACGAAGTGGAAGCTCGGGTTGTCGATAAAGCGCGAGATGGCGTCCGAGCCGATGTCGAGGCCGTAGACCTCATAGCCGTCCTCGGCGAGCAGCCGCTCGGTGAGGTGGTTGCCGATGAAGCCGTTGACGCCGAGGATCAGCACGCGGGTCGGCCGCTTGGCGGCGACCACAGGTACGGAGTTGAGTAGCGCGCCGGTGACCAGGCCGAGGCTTTCGGCGAGCTGGGCGCCCTGAAGGTAGATGCCTTCCTCGCCTTGGCCGGCGGCGATCTCCAGCGCGCCGCTGCCGCAGGCGACCACGAAGGGCGCGGTGCTGAGCACGGTGCCGGGACGCGCCGGGACGACATCGTCACGCACCTTGGCCTGCCAGATGATGAACTTGGTCGTGCCTGCGTAGCTGAAGGCGCCGGGCCAGGGTTGCGTCACGGCGCGGACAAGGTTGTAGAGGCTGCGGGCCGGCTTCTGCCAGTCGATGCGCCCGTCCTCGGGCGTGCGGCGGCCGACGGTGGTGGCCTTGGCATGGTCCTGCTCGGTCTCCTCGGCGGTGCCCGCGGCGATTTGCGGCAGCACCTCGGTGAGCAGGCTCTTGGTCGCGGCCTTCAGTTTGTGGTGCAGGCTGAGCGCGGTGTCGTCGTCATCGATCGCCACCCGCTTTTGGGCGAGGATAGCGCCGGCATCAGCTTTCGCCACCATGCGGTGCAGCGTGACGCCGGTCTCCTTCTCACCGTTGACCAACACCCAGTTGAGCGGTGCCCGGCCGCGATAGCGCGGCAGCAGCGAGCCATGCAGATTGAAGGCGCCCTTCGGCGGCAGCGCCAGGAGGTCGGCCTTCAGGAGGTTGCGGTAGTAGAAGGAAAAGATGACGTCGGGCGCCATGGCCCTGATGCGCTCGACCCAGAGGGGATGGTTGGCGTCTTCCGGCGCGTAGACGGGAATGCCGAGATCGGCAGCGGTGCGGGCCACCGAGCCGAAGAACTGGTTCTCATTGGGATTGTCGGCGTGGGTGAACACCGCCTCGACCGAATAGCCGGCCTCGACCAGCGCTTTCAGGCCGATGCAGCCGAGATCGTGATAGGCGAATACGACAGCTTTCATGATGGATTGCCCTGCTGGGGATGGCGCTCACCGACCACGGTGTGGACGAAGTAACGGGGGCGGGCGCGGACGTCGTTGTAGATGCGGCCGATGTATTCGCCGAGCAGACCCATGGCGACGAACTGGGCACCGATGAAGAAGAACAGAATGGCGAACAGGGTGAATACGCCCTCTGCCGCCCAGGTGGCACCTAGGAATAGGCGCATCGCCAGGAGCAGCACCGTCAGCGCGAAGCCCGAGAGCGCGATGACCGAGCCGACGACGCTCAAGAGGCGCAGCGGCGTGGTGGTGAGGCAGGTCACCAGGTCGTACATCAGGTTGATCAGCTTCATGAAGCTGTACTTGGACTCGCCGTGTTCGCGCTCGGCGTGGCGCACCTCGATCTCGGTGGCGCGGCGGGCGAAGGTGTTGGCGAGAATGGGGATGAAGGTGCTGCGCTCCTGGCAGTTCAGCATGGCCTCGACGATCGGCCGGCGATAGGCGCGCAGCATGCAGCCATAGTCGCTCATCGCCTTGCCGGTGGTGCGCTTGATCAACAGGTTGATCATCCGCGAGGCGGTCTTGCGGAACAGGCTGTCGCGCCGGTTGGCGCGGATGGTGCCGACCACGTCGTGACTGGCGGCCATCTCGACCAGGCGGGGGATCTCTTCCGGCGGGTTCTGCAGGTCGGCGTCGAGCGTGATGACGAGATCGCCGGAGACATGGCTGAAGCCCGCCATGATCGCCGAGTGCTGGCCGTAATTGCGGTTGAGGATGACGGCGATGACCGGGCTGTCGGGCGTCTCGGCCGCCGCCATCATCAAGGCGGCAGAGTTGTCCGAACTGCCGTCGTCGACCAGCAGGATCTCGTAATCGCAGGTCAGCTGGTCGCAGGCGGCGGTGGTGCGGGCGATCAGCTCGGGCAGGCACTCTTCCTCGTTGAAAACGGGAATGACCACCGACACCTTGGTGATGGGCGGCATGGCGAGGCGGTTCATGCTGTGACGATCTCCTTGAGCGCCGAGACCACCCGGTCGACATCGGCATCCGCCATGTCGGGGAACAGCGGCAGGGAGCAGATGCGCGCCGAGTTCCATTCGGTGTTGGGCAGTCGCAGCGCCGGATAGCGCTCTCGATAGAATTTCTGGGTGTGGGCGGCGCGGAAATGCAGGCCGGTGCCGATGCCGCGCTCCTTCAGCGCCGCCATCAGCCCGTCGCGGTCGATGCCGCAACGCGCCTCGTCGACGCGGACGATGAACAGGTGCCAGGCGTGCTGGTGCGGCCAGGCAGGCAGGGCGAGCGGCTGGAGCGGCAGGTTGCCCCACTCAGAGAAATAGCGGGTGGCCAGCTCGGCGCGGCGGTCATTGTGGGCGGCGAGCGCCTTGAGTTGCACCAGCGCTATGGCGGCGGCGATATCGGGCAGGTTGTACTTGAAACCGGGACGGATCACCTCGGCCTGCGGTGCGCGCCCTTGCGTCAGCCGGTCGAAGGCATCGACGCCGAGGCCGTGGAACTTCAGGCTGCGGATGCGGTCGGCGAAGTCGGCGTCGTCGGTGACGATCATGCCGCCTTCGGCGCAGGTCATGTTCTTGATGGCATGGAAGGAGAAGATCGCCGTGCCTTCGCTGCCGATAGGACGCCCCTTGTAATACGTGCCGCTCGCGTGCGCGGCGTCCTCGACGAGAGCGATGCCATGGCGGCGGGCAACGGCGCGGATCGGATCGAGGTCGAGCGCCGCACCGGCGTAATGCACGGGGACGATGGCCTTGGTGCGGGGCGTGATCGCCGCCTCAATGGCCTCTGCCGTCACCATCAGCGTGTCGCGGTCGACGTCGATCATCACCGGCGTGGCGCCGAGGAGCTCGATCATGTTGAGGGTGGAGACCCAGGTGAGTGAGGGGGTAATCACCTCGTCGCCGGGGCCGATCCCCAGTGCCAGCAGCGTCACGTGCATGCCGCCGGTGGCTGAGCTGACGGCCACGGCATGCTTGGCGCCGGTGTGTGCTGCGAAGCTGGTCTCGAGCTCCGCGGCCTTGGGGCCAGTAGTGATCCAGCCGGAGCGCAGGACGTCTGCCACCGCGGCGATTTCATCCCCGCCCATAGAGGGGCGGGAGAAGGGCAGGAAGTCGGCCATGAAGAACTGAGTGCACCTTGATTTGCTGAGGCCTGGGATGGCTTCGGCGTGTTTATGCGTCGAGCCATATGTCGTCAAACTGAAACCGAACTGAAGTTCGTCCACACGGCGGGAAAGTCTTGTTAAGGTCCGCTTTATGCCTTGTTCTTTCCAGATTTCGTGGAGGCTTGGTTCAGGTTTGCGGCAGGAAAAATGAAAAATCGCCCCCCGTTTCCGAGGAGCGATTTCAAGGCGTTGCTTTCTTGACTTGGGATGCGTCAGGCGGCGCGAACCGTCTTGAGGAACTGATCCACCTCCTCGCGCATCTGATTGGCCTGTTCTGCGAGCAGGGACGACGCCGACAGGACCTGCTTGCCGGCGGTTCCCGAATGCAGCGCCGCTTGGGCCACGCCGGAGATGTTTTGCGTCACGTCGCTGGCACCGACGCTGGCCTGCGAGATGCTGTGCACGATCTCGGTGGTGGCCGCGTTCTGCGCCCCGATCGACTCGCTGACCTGAAGGGTCAGCTGGTTCATGTTGCCGATCATCTCGGCGATGCCGCTGATCGCGCCGACAGCCCGGCCGGTCGACTCCTGGATGGCGCCGATCTGCGCGGAGATATCCGCTGTGGCCTTGGAGGTCTGGTTGGCCAGTTCTTTGACCTCGGCGGCGACGACCGCGAAGCCCTTGCCCATCTCGCCGGCGCGGGCCGCCTCGATGGTTGCGTTAAGCGCGAGGAGGTTGGTCTGGCCGGCGATGTTGGAGATCAGGCCGAGAACGTCGCTGATGCGCGTGGCTGCGTCCGAAAGCTCACTGACCACCACGGCGGTGGTGCGCGCTTCTTCGACGGCGGCCTGCGACATTTCCGCCGAACTGGCGATCTGCCGGCCGATCTCCTGCACAGAGGCGCCGAGTTCCTCGGCCGCGCCGGCCACGTTGGCGACGTTGGATGAGGCCTGTTCGGCGGCGGCGGCGACGTTGTTGGAGCGCAGGCTGGTCTCGTCCGTGGCATCCTGCAAGGTGCTGGCCGCTGCCTGAAGGTCCTTGGCTGAGGTGGACACCGACGCGACGATGCCGCCCACCACGTTCTCGAAGCGTGATGCCAGATCGGCCAGCATGGCCTTGCGCTCCTGTTCGGAGGCCTCGCGGCCCCTGGCACTTTCGAGCTCGAGTTCCCGGTTGCGGCTAAGGCTGTCGCGGAACACCGCCAGCGTGCGGGCCATGGCGCCGATTTCGTCCTGGCGACCGATGCCGACGATTTCCGTCTCAAGGGCGCCGTCGGCGATGGTCTGCATGGTCTTGGTGAGATGCTGCAGCGGCTTGGTGACGCGGCGGCCGATCGCCAGGAACACCACGATGGTGAAGACCAGCGATGCAGCGAGCAGGCCAAGAGAAATCTCAAGGCCGACCATGGCGGAGCTGGCCTTGTCGTTGGCCGCCTGACTGGCGGACTGGATCAGGGCCAGGGCAACATTGGCCAGCGTCATGACCGTCGGTATGACATGGCCGTCCCACTGGTCGCGCGTCATGTCCAGCTTCTGACCGGCCATCAGCTGCTTGAGGAAGGCGATCTGCTGGGCGCGGAAGGCGGGGTCGAAATAGACGCTCTGGGCCTCGGCCAGGGCCTTGGTCAGTCCAGGCGTCTTCGGCAGGGCCTTGAGGCGGTCGTTGAGCGTCGCCCAGATGAAGTCGATGCGACCGTGCATGGCCGCCTGGTCCGTCAGCGCGGTGGCCGGGATATCGCCGATGGTTGTGACGTTGTTGGTGATGTTGGTCAGCGCCTCACCGGAGGAAGAGCGCATCGTCCAACTGAGATTGTGCAAGGACACGAACTGGTCGACCAGGGGATCCTGCAGCATGATCGACGCCTGCAGCTTGGTGCCGACATCGGTCAGCAGCGTGCGGGCCGAGGTTGTGAAATCCGTGTATTTCTGCTGCAGGTCGGCCGGTCGATCCGCCTTGGGTTTGGTGATCGCGTCGGCCGTGGCCTTGTGCAGCGCCTTCAACTGGTCAAGCTCATCCTGCAACTGCTTGATGATGGTGGCACTGTCGGCAAGGTCGGCGCCCTTGATCGCCTCGATGGCGTCGGTCAATCCATTGACCTGGCCTTCGCGCGCCGGCGCCCAGTAGGGAAGCGGGGTGCCGGGATCGGGGCGACCCAGCAAGCCCTGGGTCAACGATCCCTCCAGGCGCAGGTCGGCCATGGCTTCGAACAGGCCGGCGGAGGCGCGGGTTGCCGCTTCGATGCGCCTTGCATCGCTGAGCTCGTTCCACGATCGCAAAGCCGACTGACTGAGAACCCCTATTGTAACTGTGAGCATTACGCCAAAGAGCAGTCTTAAGAAATTACTCACAGTCATCATGTTCAGGATCTCCGCTAACGTCTCTCTTTTGCCGGGAAGGCATGAAAATCGCATTAATAGGATACTTCTAGACTTTACTTTCTTTGCGAAGTTGGGACCTAAACCCGTCGGGCAGATGTGAGCCCGGTTACCGATCGTGGGTGATGTAAATATTTCTACTTTGCCCATGTGCTGGGCAACCGTTTAAAGGGGACTGCTTTCGGCAAGCTGGATTGCTGAGGCACAGGCTGCTTTTCGGTGCGGTTGTCGAGCCTGATTCAGGCTGACCGACTGAACCGGAGCCCAATGTGCGGCGGCCGGTGAAGAAGCTCGCCGCCTTGGCCGTCCAGTATTGCGCCGGACTTTGCCTAGGGCACGTCCAAGTAATCATGCCAAAGGTCGTTCGTTGATGAGGAAGCGATTTCCAGCTACCACTCGAATGTGGGAGCCTGATCTGAAATTGGCTGGGACGGGGCAGAGAGCGATGATTTCGAGAACCGGAGCGGAGCGAACCTGAGGTTCGTAAGTACCGGAAGCGCAGAGATCGAAGCTCAAGCATCCGCCCGAAAAGTTGCAGACTTTTCGGAGCAAGCGGATGCCATAGATGCCCGCCTCGGTAGAGTTTCGGCTCAGGCTCTGACTTCGGAGGCAGTCCGCCGCACCCATGGTTGAGACCTCACCACGCGTTGCGCCCCCGGCAGCGGGGAGCGCCCATCCGTCCGTCGTCGACCTCACTCTGGCGACGCGCGCCGAGTGGCTGCGGCCGGGGCCGTTCGTCGGCTATGTCGAAGCGCTGCTCAGCGTTTCCGTCGGGCTGATCCTGGCCGATACCGCCCGTCGCTGGTTCGACCTCACCGATGTCGCGCTGATCCTGCTGCTGTCGGTGCTGTTTCCGGCCATCCGTTCCGGCATCTGGCCGGCCATTCTCGGCGCGGTCGTCGCCTTCCTCGGCTACAATTTCTTCTTCATCACGCCGCTCTACACGCTGACCGTCTCGCAGCCGCGCGAGTTCCTGGCGCTCGTCGCCTTCCTGATCGTCGCCATCATCACGGCGGCGCTGGCCGGCCAGTCGCGCGAGCGGGCGCGGGTGGCGATGGCGCGCGAGCGGACCATCGAGCGGCTCTACGCCTTCACCCGCCGCCTGTCCTATTCGGCCAACCGCTCCGAAGTGGCCGAGGCGGTGGCCGGCGAGGTGCGTGGCCTGACGGCCCGCCGCTGCGCCCTCCTGCTCGGCGAGGGCGATCGGCTGGCGCTCGCCGCACTGGCTCCGCGGGGAACGGAGCTCGACGACACCGCGCTGTCGGCGGCCGAATGGGCCTTCGGCTGCAAGGAGGTGGCGGGCGCCGGCAGCCCGTTCTTCGGCGATTGCGCCTGGACCTTCCTGCCGCTGACCATCGGCCGGCGGCCGGTCGGTGCCCTCGGCGTGGAGATCGGCGACGCCGGGCAGCTTCTCGACGGCGACGAGCAGGTGCTGCTGCATGCGCTGGCCGAGCAGGCGGCGTCGGCCATCGACCGCGCCTCGTTGGCCAAGGAGGCGGACACGGCCCGAGCCGAGGCGGAAACCGAGCGCGTCCGCAACACGCTGCTCGCCTCGATCAGCCACGACTTCCGCACGCCGCTCGCCTCCATCCTTGGCGCCTCCACCAGCCTGATCGACTTCGGCGAGCGGCTCCGCCCCGAGCAGCGTGTCGATCTCCTCTCCTCCATCCGCGAGGAGGGCGAGCGGCTCGACGGCATGGTGCGCAACCTCCTCTCCATGACGCGGCTCGAGGCCGGCGCCCTCGATATCCGCCGCGACTGGGTGGATATCGGCGAGATCGCCGACCGGCTGGCCGATCAGGCGCGGCGGCGCGGCATGGCAGGGCGGCTGACGCTCTCCGTGCCGTCCGGCCTGCCGCTGGTGAAGGCCGACGCCAGCCTGATCGAGCAGGCGCTTTCCAATGTGGTCGCCAACGCGGCCCGCCATGGCGGCCCCAAGGTGAAGATCACCCTCAATGCCGAGGAAGACGGCGGCTGGCTGCGCCTTGCGGTGGAGGACGACGGGCCGGGCATTTCGCCGGACATCCTGCCGCGCGTCTTCGACAAGTTCGTGCGCGGCGCCCGTCACACCGGCGATGGCGGCGACGGCAGCGGCCTCGGCCTTGCCATCACGCAGGGCATCGTCGCCCTGCACGGTGGCACGGCCACGGCGGAGAGCCCCATAGAGAACGGTCACGGCACGCGCATTACCCTGTCGCTGCCGATCGAGGAGCCATCATGACCGACAAGACGGTACTCGTCGTCGATGACGAGCCGGCCATCCATCGCTTCCTCACGCCGGTGCTGGAACTCGAAGGCTATCAGGTGCAGCGCGCCGACACGGGCCAACAGGCGCTCGACGCCATGCGCGACGCGCCGGCCGACATCGTCGTGCTCGATTTGGGGCTGCCGGACATGGACGGCAAGGCGGTGCTCACCGAACTCAGGCGCACCCGCGCCACGCCGGTGGTCATCCTGTCGGCGCGCGACCGCGAGGCCGAGAAGATCGAGGCGCTCGACCTCGGCGCCAACGACTTCGTCAACAAGCCCTTCAGCGTCGGCGAACTGCTCGCTCGCCTGCGCGCCGCCCTGCGCCACCGGCCGAGCGAGCCCGAGGCCCCCGTCATCACCACCGGCGACCTCGAAATCGACCTCGCCCGCCACCGCGTGCTGAAAGCCGGCCGCGACGTCCGCCTCGCCCGCAAGGAATTCGACCTCCTCGCCCTCCTCGTCCGCAACGCCGGCACGGTACTTACCCACCGCCAACTGCTCACCGCCATTTGGGGCGATCAGCACGAAGCCGACACACAGTATCTGAGGGTGTACGTGGGGCAGATCAGGCAGAAGCTGAGGGATGACGGGGAAGTGCGGCTGATCGTGACGGAGCCGGGGGTGGGGTACAGGTTCAGGGATCTAGGGTAGGCAAAGTTTGGACCCAATTGATTTCCCGGCCCTCTTCCCTGTTATCGCTAGACCTCTAGCGAACGCCCCCCCTATGTGTTTACCGTGACGGCATTTCAAATCAAGGGCTGCAGCCTTTTATTATTCCTGGAACTCCCCAGTTTTGTAATCTAGATATCTCGTCCAATGAAAAGTCTATTGGGATGTAATCGATCTGGGGATTCGCAAATTCCGGCATAACGCATCCAGCTTTTTGCTCCGCAATAGCTTCGGGTGGTAGTGTCTTGTATTTTAAAAGCTCTGCCGCGCCATACCTACACATGGGGCGACCTCCCGCTTTGGGAACGAAATTGGTGTATTGATATTCTCTCGTCCAAATTGCTTTTGTCAGGGGCAGAGGGCCAACGGCTTCGACGCAGAGTTCTACTTTTGCGCCCTTTTCGGGTAAAAAGGGGTCCATCCGAATACTGTATTCTTTCTCCTCATTGGGGGCGAGATCAACTGCCGGTAATCTTCCCTCCGAATGCGTTCCGTTCGGCTTTGTGACTTTTACAAAAATATTAGCAGTGTCAAGAAGTAGATCTGACTTGTTAGTAATTTCTACATCTGCGATTGGAAGCCCACTTTCTACCTTGATATTTAAAATGTCTATCTTGATGCGAGCTTGAAACAACCGCTGAGTTCTATCTACTCCATAGATCGCTAACAGGCCGGTGATCACGGATATGATTCCTGCAACTGACATGGGAGTTCTTAATTTCCAACCTTTCGTCAAGTTTTCTTGCATGTTTACTATTTCCTGTGTATAGAAATCATATTTCTAGACTTTTGTTATGATGTTATTCCTAACCATGAAATCTAAACGATATCTCTCGACAGGAAGCCAAATTATCTATTTGGTCGAGTGATCGCCACCGTTTTAAGCTGGGGCAGTTTGAGTGGGATGAACGCTAGACCCTTTTTGACCTAACATAGAAGATCTGTCGTCGCGAAAGGGCGTTGTTAATAAACTGGCGTAATCATGCCGCCAGAATGTCCGGAGCCGTTTCCATTACCACCTCTTACGGGTGGGGACCTTTGGAGGCGTCTCGTTCTGTGTAGCTGATCAGCCGGAACTCGCCCTTCGAAAGCTTGTAGAACCCGTCTTGCGGTACGGGCAGCTCCAGCATCTCCCGTTTGGAGAGGCCGGCGTAGACGCCGCGTATCAGCCGGCCAAATAACCCGTGCGAGACGGCGATTGTTGGCCCCCGAACGTCGGCGAGCCAGCTTCTGGCTCTGTTGCAAGCCGCGTCGAAACTCTCGCCGTCTGGCGACCCTGAAGTACCAGTCGAAAGCGTCTGCGCCGTCGAGGGCGCCGGGGAACTCGTTGGCGATCTCGAACTTCGTCAGGCCGTCCCACGAGCCCACGGAAACCTCCATGAGCCGTGTGTCTTGGCGGCTGGGTAGCGGAAGCACGCGCCGTATCCGGTCCGCCGTTTCCAGCGCTCTGTCGAGAGGGCTGATGTGCATTTCGCAGGAGTGCGCGGCATCTAGGATTTCCCGATGAAGGAGACGGGCGACGGAGTCCGCTTGCTTGATGCCCAGCTGTGTGAGCGGTGAATCTTTCTGGCCCTGAAATCTGCCCAAGGTATTCCAGGCGGTCTCGCCGTGACGGAGAAGGTAGATCAAGGCCGAAATCTCCGCGTTGGCTTTGTGGGGGGCAAACGCCGCTGTTCCTCTACGCCCCCACCCACCCGAGCCACACCACCCCGAACGCAATCGACAGCACCGTCAGCGGCGCGCCCACCGTGAAATACGGCCAGAAGGCGATGGTGACGCCGCGTTGGCGGGCGCGTTGGGCGACGATGAGATTGGCGACGGAGCCGATCAGGGTGAAGTTGCCGGCGAGCGTCGAGGCCATGGCGATGGCGAGCCAGGCGCGCTGGGGGTCGGCGAGGCCGGCGACGAAGGGCTTCAGCACCAGGACGGCCGGCACGTTGCTGACGATGTTGGAGAGCACGGCCGTCACGGTGGCCAGGATGGGCAGGCTGGCGAGGTCGAGCTTGCCGACCTCTGCCACGGCGTCGGGTGTCAGCACGGTCTTTTCCAGGCCGGCGACGACGATGAACAGGCCGGTGAACATCACCAGGAGCGGCCAGTCGATGTCGAAATAGATCTTCTCGGGCTTGACGCGGCGGGTGACCAGGAGCAGAGCGCCGGCAAGGATCGCCACCTGGGCGATCGGCAGGCCGAGGAAGAACAGCACGATCATCACCAGCACGGTGAGCACCGAGCGCCAGACCAGCGGGCCGTGGTAGCGGGCTGGCGGCTGCGGCGCGGTGGCGGCCAGCTTTTCCCGGGTCAGGAATTCCTGGCGGTAGATCAGCGCGATGAGGACGATGGTGAGGACGAGGCCGACGCCGGCCACCGGCGCCAGCGTCGTCACGAAGGTGCCGTAGGGGATGTGGGCCAGCGAGCCGATGATCATGTTCTGCGGGTTGCCGGTGATGGTCGCCACGCTGCCGGCATTGGAGGCCAGGGCGACCGCGAGGAGATAGGGCACCGGGTTGCGGTCGAGGCGCTCGATCACGTCGATGACCAGCGGCGTCATCACCAGGCAGATGGTGTCGTTGACCAGGAAGGCCGAGAGGATGCCGGTGGTGAGCACGATGGCTGTCAGCAGCACGATCGGGTAGTGGGCGCGCGGCACGACGAAGCCGTTCACCAGGCGGAAGAAGCCGGAGAGGCGCAGGTTGGCGACGACGATCATCATGCCGAGCAGCAGGGTGATCGTTTCCATGTCGATGGCGCGATAGGCCTCGTCGAGGGTGAGGACGCCTGTGCCGACCATCAGGCTGCCGCCGAGCAGGGCGGCGCCGGCCCGGTCGAGCCGCCAGCCGGGCAGCTTGCCGACGGCCATGACGAGATAGGTCATTGCAAAGATAAGGATAGCGGCGATCATCAAGCATCCTCGTAGATTCCTGTACATCTGACAGAAATCCGGACTGAAAGTTAGAAGATTTCGCGAGCGTCGGGGCCGCAGTTCGCGATGGCGGGCTGGCGGCGTGGCGCTTGTGGCGGGCATTTGAGGCGAAAACGGGTCTGCCCGACGGGCGGGTCGGACGAGTTGAGATCCCCTCTCTCGGCCGCGTCGGATGATGTACTGTGTGGCTGAGGCCACCCGCATTCAAGACAATGGGGTCGACGGTGAACCACTTGCTGGCTGAATTCGATGTCGGGTTGCTCTTGACCTTCGACGCCCTGCTCAAGGACAAGAACGTCACCCATGCCGCGGCCCGGCTGAACATCACGCAATCGGCTCTGTCGGCCCGCTTGACGCGGCTCAGGCAATTGCTGGGCGATCCGCTGTTCATTCCCTCGACCTCGGGGCGCGGCATGGTCGCCTCGCCGCACGCCCTGGCGCTTCAGCCCGAGCTGGCGCGGCTGCTGGAGCAGCTGAGCGACTTCATCGGCACGGCCAAGGTGTTCGATCCGGCCACCAGCAAGCGCGTCTTCCGGATCGCCGCCACCGACAATCCGGTGTCAATCCTGGCCCCCGACCTGATCCCGCTGATCAAGTCGGAAGCGCCCGAGGTTAGGATCGCCTTCACCAGCCCCGACAAGGCCCGCATCTCCGAAGCGCTCGAACAGGGCGAGATCGACGTCTTCATCGGCGTCGCCGAGGATGGCGCGCCGGGGTTGATGGCGCGCAAGCTGTTCCAGGAGCGTTTCGTCACCGCCCAGCGGCGCGGCCACCCCCGGGGCACCGGACCGCTGATCCTCGACGAATTTTGCGCCCTCGATCATCTCCTGATTTCGACCAGCGGTGGCCATTTTGCCGGCATGGTCGACCATGCGCTGGCGGAAATCGGGCGGGAACGCCGTGTCAGCGTCTCGGTGCAGAGCTACGCGCTGGCGCCGCTGATCCTCGGCAGCACCGACCTGATCTGCACGCTGCCGCGCCGCTTTCTTGCGCGGTTCGACCAGGTGCTCGATCTCGTCGAGGCACCGATCGAACTGGCGCCGTTCGAGATGAACCTGTTCTGGCATTCCCGCATGAGTGCCGACGCGGCGCACGCCTGGTTGCGCAAGCAAGTGCTGCGCAGCGCCGGGCGCGGGCAGGCAAGCTAGCCAGGTCTTGTCGCTCCGCACGTCGCGCCAGAGGGGCAGCCGACTGCAGACCGTGGAATCCCCTGAGGAAAGTGCCGATTGTCCTGCGAAGGACGAGACCGGCGGCGCCGCTTCGCCAGCAACGAGCGGCCGACAACGGCCCAGTCCTCATCCTTCAAGTCGCCACGCCTGGATCGGCTTCACAACACGCCGCACCGGATCGCGCTTTACTTGACTTGGTCACCCCAAAAACTTGTCAAAGTGCAATTTCTGCGGGAGCCTGGGCGCAGACAATCATTGCAGTTGCTTCCTAGAAGCGTCGATGGTATCAGGACGTATCCGTTGAACCACTTATTTGGTTGCTTTGCAACGTCTGGATACCCGGCCAGCACAGACCTCCCAGATTCATGAAATCTCATTTGCTTATTGAGGTATGCTTGAATGTTGCCTGCCTGTGCGTTGCTTTTGCAAAAACGACGGTCTAGCCGGTCGCGCTCGCTAGGCCTTGCCGCCCGGTTTTCCGCGGGTACTGCGCTGTTGACCCTTTGGGCGTCCGGGGCGTTCGCTCAGGCCACGGTGACGGGCTATGAGGAGATCACCAGCGTCAACCAGCTTGGCTCGGGCACCATCAGCATTGACGATGGCGGGCACTTGCGCGTTCTCGCCAGTGGAACGCTCGCCGGTCCGGTGGAGTTCGTCAACTATGCTACCACGACCTTGTCGACAACTGGCTCTCTCACGGTGAATGTCGAAAGGGTCGGCTACGACACCAACGTCAATCTGGGTCTTGCCGGTCAAGGCGGGACCATCATCCTTAACAATTTCGGCACGGTTGGGCAAAGTCCTGCGGGCACGTTGTCCGTCAATGGCGGAACGACGGTGGTGAGCACGGCGCAAGCCGTGACAGGACTGTGGTCCCTGCGGTCCATCACGGTCGCCAGCGGTGCGGTTCTTGATTACGGCGTGAAGAGCCTCGTCCTCGTGAACGGTCTCAATGGCGGGGGGCTGATCGGTGGCGCCATCGGCAACATGATAGTGAGCGGCGGAAGCTTCTCGGGAACGATCGAAGGTGCGAATACTCTGCACTTCCTGAGGACTACCACCTGGTCGGGGACAGGCCAGGATATCGGCCGGGTGGTCGTCGATTCCGGTGCGGCGCTGACTACGTCCGGCGGTAACGTCTTCCAAGACAGTACGGCTCTTCAGGTGGATGGCAGCCTGGATCTGCAGTCGAGCGAGACGACCGGCGCCCTCTCCGGCAGCGGCACCATAACGGTTGCCAACGGGCAGACGCTGACCAGCGGCGCGGATAACACCAGCAGCAACTGGAACGGCACGATCGATGGCCTGGGCGGTAGCTTCACCAAGACGGGCACCGGCACGCTGACGATTACCGGCCAGAACTACTACGAAGGCGCCACGACGATCGCCGGAGGCACCCTGGTCATTAGCGGCGGACTGGCGATTGCCGATGCCTCGGCAGTGACGGTCAACACCGGCGCCACGCTTCAGGTCAACACCTCCGAAAATGTGGGGTCCATCTCCGGGGGCGGCACCATTGTCCTGAACAACACCATACTCGGCGCTGGCTATGACAACAGCTCGACGGCGTTCTTCGGAAACATGTCGGGGAGTGGTCAGCTGCTCAAGCGTGGCAGCGGCACGCTCACCCTTTTCGGTACCAATACCAATACCGGCGGAATCGATGCCATCGGCGGAAGTGTGGTCCTAGCCGGCGGCAATGCGATGTCGGATACGGCCGAACTGGCCCTGAACGGCGGTTCGGCGGAATTGCAGACGAGTGAAGCCATAGGCTCGTTGAGCGGCTCGGGCGGGGTCAACATCAACGCCAACACGCTGACCCTGGCGGGCAGTGCCAGCACCACCTATTCCGGCGCCATTTCCGGGACCGGCACAATCGCGCGATCGGGCTCGGGCACCTTGACGCTCACTGGCAACTCGTCCGGCTTTGCCGGGACGACCACAGTTGACGGCTCGGCCTTGGTCCTCAACGGGCAGTTGGGTGGCTCCGCGACGATTGGCAACGGCGGCAGGCTTTCCGGAACGGGGACTATAGGTTCGGGCGCGGGCAGCTTGCTAACCATGGCATCCGGATCGTCCGTGGGGCCGGGAAACTCCATTGGCACGCTGCACGTCAACGGCAACATGGTGTTCAACAGCGGCTCTCGCTACGAAGTTGAGGTCGATCCGAATGGCACCGGCAGCGATCTGATCGCCGCGACGGGAACCGTCACGATCAATGGCGGATCGGTGGTTCATATCGGCGCGGCCGGAAACTACAAGCCGACCCAGACCTACACCATCCTAACGGCCGATCAGGGCGTGTTCGGAACGTTCGATCCCAACTCCGTGACATCGGATTTCGCCTTTCTCAACGCGTTGCTTGCGTATGGCACGAACGACATCACCCTGACGCTACAGCGCAACGACATTGCCTTCGGTCAGCTTGGCCGAACACGCAACCAGATCGCCACGGCGACGGGTATCGATGGCCTGACCTTTGGTAACGGAGTCTTCGATGCGGTCGTGGCACTGGATGCGGCGACGGCGCCTTCTGCTTTCGATCAGTTGTCCGGCGAAATCCATGCCTCGACCACAACGGGGCTAATTGAAGACAGCCGCTTTATCCGTGACGCTGCCAACCAGCGCCTGCGGGCGGCGTTCGACAGCGTCGACGCGTCGAGCGCCCCGATTGCCACGCATGATCTGGCGGGGGCGGCTTCGATGCCCTTGGCTTCCGGCGACGGACCGGCCTTGTGGAGTTCGGGCTTCGGCGACGGTGGCCGGGCGAGCAGCGACGGCAATGCCGCCAGCCTCAGCCGTCACACCGTTGGCATGGTCGCTGGCGCCGATGGCATGCTGGGCGACTGGCGCGTGGGCATTCTCGGCGGCTACGGCCAGTCGGGCGTCTCGGTCGACGATCGCGGGTCGTCTGAATCCAGCGACAATTACACTGTCGGTCTTTATGGAGGCACGCGGTGGAAGGGCGTTGCCTTGCGCACCGGGATCGCCCAGACCTGGTCGGAGATCGACACGAGGCGTAACGTCGCATTTCCGGGTTTTGCCGACAGGCTCAGCGCCGACTATAGCGATCAGACGCTCCAGGCTTTCGCAGAGCTCGGCTACGCGATCGACACGGACGTCGCTCGGTTCGAGCCCTTCGTCAACCTCGCCCATGTCAACGTCAGAACCGAAGGCTTTACCGAGAGCGGCGGGGCGGCGGCGCTCACCAGCGCCAGCCGGACGACTGATACGACCTTCGCCACGCTGGGTATCCGCGCGGAAAAGGGGGTGACGCTTGGCGACACGCGCGTCAATCTGCACGGCATGGCTGGATGGCTCCAGGCCTTTGGCGATACGACGCCCACCGCGAGCCATGCCTTCGCCGGCTCGAGTGCATTCACTATCGCCGGCAGCTCGATTGACCGCAGCAGCGCCCTTATCGAAGCCGGACTCGACCTCAAGCTCACTCCTGACGCCACCTTTGGCCTAGCCGCGCAGGGGCAGCTCGGATCGGGTGCCCAGGACCTGGGTCTGAAGGCAAATCTCGCGGTTTCCTTCTAGGGCGATCGACCTGTGACCAACACCATCCAAAGAACCTGCGTCTTGGTGCTGCTCGCGCTTTTCGCAACACCGATAAAGGCGCAGCAGACGCAGGGGCCGCAACAGGGAGCGCTGCCTGGCGGGGCATCTTCGCTGAGCGAAACGCACGAGGACTGGACCGTCCGCTGCCAGATGGCCTCGCAAAAGGACGCGGCAAAGCCGGTCTGTGCCGTCGTCCAGACCCAGGTCACCCCTCAGGGACAACAGGTCATTTCCGTCGAGCTTCGGGTTTCGCCCCAAGGGCTGAAGGGCGCGCTGATCATGCCCTTCGGCCTGGCGATCAATCGGCCCGTTTCTCTTTCAATCGACGAGGAGGGCCAGCCGGTCCCGGAGTCGTTTACGACCTGTATTCCGGCTGGCTGCGTCGTGCCGATTGAAATTGATCGCGGTATGCTCTCCGCCATGCGCGGAGGCGCGGTCATGAAGGTGTCCGCCTTTACCGTCGACGACCAGAAATTGTCGCTTCCGGTTTCGCTGAAAGGCTTTTCGGCGGCAGCGGACAGGATTTCCGAGCTCGTCCGATAGCGGTCGATGGCGCATGGGGGAGGTTGGAGTTGCCTGGGGCCGGCGTCCGGTCGCCACGCCTGTGCCGACCTCGACTGATTTAGGAATCCCCCTTCGCCAACAGCGGCGGAAAAGGCCGGACAATTTGCCGGCCTCCTCTTAGGCTAGAACTGCTGCAGCAGGTAGTCGCCGACCTTGGTAGCCTTGGGGTCGAACAGCGTGTCGAGGCGGGAATTGAGGACGTAGACGTCTTTCCCCACGGTGACAGTGGCCGTCGGCATGGAAAGCTTGCTGGCCTCCGTACGGGTGATGGTCGCCGACTGCCAGCCATCCCCAGAGGTCAGTTCGACGGTCCGGTTGGCGGCAAGGTTCTGCGCCACCAGCAGGTGTTTGCCGTCGATCAGGTGGATGCCGTCGGCGCCGGTCAGTGCCTCGGGCAGCTTGACCTTCCGGATGTCGGTCGGGTCCTTCGTGCTGATCCTGAACAGCTCGCCGCTGTTGTATTTGCCGACCAGGAGATAGCCGTCCTTGTGCCAGGCGATGCCGTTGAGGTTGAAGCCCTCGCTGGTCAGAAACAGCGAGCTCTCAGCGAAGATCGACGCCTTGCCGTGGCTGTCGATCTTGTAGATCAGCGGCGCGAAGCTGTCGGTGACATAGGCATTGCCGGCGGCGTCGAGCGCGATGTCGTTGGCAAAATGGGCGCCCGGGCTGAGGCTGCCGAGATCGTAGTAGGCTTTCGGCGCGCCGGTGGTGGCGTCATAGGTGGCGATGGCCGCCAGCTTGCCCTGGGTGGCGGTGGCGGTGCGCGCGCCGGCGCCCGGATCGGAGTTGGTCACCCACAGCGTGTTGCTGGCGTCATCGACCAGCAGACCGACTGTCGAGACCAGACGGTTGTCGGTGATGAATGGGGTGTAGGCGCCGGCCTTGTCGAGCTTGGCGACGATACCCTGGGTTACCGAGCCCAGCAGAAAGACATCCTGGTGCGGCGAGTAGGTGACGCTCTCCGGATAGGACTTGTTCGAGGTGAAGGCGATGTCATGCGCCAGGACCTGCGTGGCGATGGCGAGGGTGGTGGTCATCGCCACGCAGGCCAGAAGAGTGCGACGGATCATGTGGTGTGCCTTTCGATCATCAACGGCCATGATCTAGGGCAGTGGGGATGCGCCGCTGAAATTCCGATCCTCGATACGACCGATCGACGGGCTTGATGGCTTGGCCAGCCATTGATCGGGTCGATGGCACCAAAGCACAGCATCAATTTGTTGGGCTCGCTCGCTTCAAGGCAAGGTCGGGTCAGCCTCGATTGCCGCCCAGCCGGTCGGCAGAGAGCCAGCCGAGGATCAAACCCGATGATCGAATTCTATTTTCACGCGACGCCCAACTCGATGAAGGTGGCGGTGCTGCTGCAAGAGCTTCAACTGCCGTTCACGCTGAAGCCCATCGACATCTTCAAGGGCGAGCAGCATGCCGACGCCTTCACGGCGATCAATCCCAACGCCAAGGTGCCGGCCATTGTCGACGGCGACGTGACCGTCTTCGACTCGCACGCCATCCTCCTCTATCTCGCCGGCAAACATCGGGTCTTCGTGCCGGAGGACGGCGTCGCATACGCCAGCATGCTGTCCTGGCTGCAACTGGTGGCGACGGGGCTGTCGCCGTTTTCCGGCCAGGCCATTCATTTCCTGCACTACGCACCCGAACAGCTTCCCTATGCGATCAATCGCTATGTGAAAGAGGTGGCCCGGCACTATGCCGTGCTGGACGAGCGCCTGGGGCAGGTCCGGTATCTCTCCGGCGACAGCTACACGATCGCCGACATGGCCCTGTGGGGCTGGGCGGCATCGGCCGGATATGTCTTTGGAGCGGATGGTCTGGCCGCTTACCCCCATGTCCAGCGCTTCATGGACGACATGGCCGCTCGCCCCGCCGTCCAGCGGGCGCTCGACATGAAGGCGGCCCACACCTTCAAGGCCGACCTCGACGAGCAATCGCGCAAGGCGATGTTCCCGCAGAACGAGGACGCCTGAAGCTGGACACGTGGGGCTACGATTTCCGTGCCCCCTATTGCTCCGGTTGCTCCATCGGGCGGCGTCCAAAGCCGGGGCGAGACATCGACCATCCGAGCGTCGATCCCGCCGCCGCCAGCAGGATGACTGCGGCGCCCGCGATCTGCGTCGGTTGCAGGCGGACGCCGAAGGCCAGCATGTCCATGGCGATGGCGACGACCGGGTAGATGAAGGAGAGGGCGCCAGTGAGCGATGTCGGCAGCTTCTGGATCGCGCCGTAGAGCAGGATGTACATGAGGCCGGTGTGGACGACGCCGAGGGTGACAAGGATCGTCCAGCCGTCGAGATCGGAGGGCAGTGCCGCAAAATCGGCAAGCGGCGCCAGCATGAGGATGCCGACCGTCAGCTGGATCAGGGCGATCAGGTGCGGCGGCACGCCCCTGAGCTTCTTGGTGATGATGGCTGCGATGGCATAGAAGAAGGCAGCGCCGAGCGCCATCAGGATGCCCAAGAGATAATCGTTGCCGATGTAGCCGGCCTCGGGCCGGCCCTGGACGATTGCCAGCATGCCGAAGAAGGCGAGGGCCAGCCAGCCGAGGCGGCCGAGCGTCAGCCGTTCGCCAAGGAAGATCGCCCCCATGGCGACCAGCATGAAAGGCTGGGTGTTGTAGACCGCCGTGGCGATGGAGATCGAGGCGCGCGGATAGGCGGCGAACAGCAGGAGCCAGTTGGTGACGATGGCGACGCCGCCAAGCGCGGCGAGGACGATCTGCCGGCGGCTGATGACAGCGGGGCGGAACAACCCCAAGGCGGCGCAGGCAGCAAGCAGCGTCAGTCCTCCGACGGCGCAGCGCCAGAACACGATGTTGAACACCGGCTGTCCGGAGAGGACGACCAGCAGGCCGATGGTGCCGGAAATGATCATGGCCGCCGTCATCTCGGCCGTTCCTTGGGCGCGGTGTGTCATCGCTCGGATCTCCGTAGAAGAGTGCCTCAACGATAGAAGATGAACCGTCGCGCTTACAGGATATGAGAAAGGCGAAATTGACATGACGCCTAATTAATGCAGGTATGGGGGTCAAATTGCCTTCCGGAGAATGGCCATGCTGGATGACGTCGATCGCCGCATCGTCGAAGCGCTGTCGCTCGACGCGCGGATCTCGGTCAAGGAGCTGGCGCAGGCGATCGGCCTGTCGTCGCCCAGCACGTCGGAGCGGGTGAAGCGGCTCGAGGAGCGCGGCATCATCCGCGCCTTTACCATCGATCTGGCGCCGGAGGCGCTCGGCTATACGCTGCAAGCCATCGTTCGCGTCCGGCCGCTGCCGGGCAAGCTGCATATCGTGCAACAGCTGATCGCCGACATCCCCGAGGTGGTCGAGTGCGACAAGGTGACGGGCGACGACTGCTTCATCGCCCGCCTCTATGTGCGCAGCATCGGCCAACTCGATGACATCCTGGACCGCATCGCCGACAAGGCCGAAACCAACACCGCCATCGTCAAATCGCAGCCGGTAAAGCGACGCAACCCGCCGCTCGGGTGAACCGAGCCCCCCGATACCTATGCCGTCGGTCTCGGCTGGCTGGCTAGCCTCGAAGGCGACGGTCAGACCTCGGCCGGCACCAGGCTGGAGGTTGCCGAGCGGTTCCAGAACGGCTGCCAGCAGGGGCCTTCTATCTGGCCGGCTCTCACCCCGCCTTAAGGCGCAGCCATCGCCGATTGCGTTGAGCCAGATTCGATGCTTACTGATTGGTGCGCCACGCTTTCCGGGGGAGGGAGGCTGGCCGTTCGGGCTGTGCGTCGGCGCTGCGTGGGGTCGCTTGCCGTGTCAGCAGCCTGAAAGACAGTTCTCATGTCGTCGGGGGAAAAACATGCTGAGCACCAACGGGTCGGAATGGTTGGCCGTGCTGCTGGTCCTGATCTGGGTTCTTATCCCGATCCCAGTCATCATCAAGCGTCCGCCCACCGGGCCCAACAGGTTCGGCGAAGCCGGCCTTCCTATGGAATTCGGTCAGGCGATCCGCGCCTATTTCTCGAATTATGCCAAGTTCGAGGGCCGAGCCAGCCGGTCCGAGTTCTGGTGGACCGTCCTGTTCGTGTTCGTCGTCGGCATCGCCACGTCGTTCATTCCGTTCGTCAACATCGCATGGTCGCTGGTCACCATCGTCCCGTCGATCTCGCTGGCGGCGCGGCGGCTGCACGACATCAACCGCAGCGGCTGGCTGCAGCTCTTGGCGATGTCGTTCCCGATCGGCACGGTCGCCGTCATCGTCTGGTATTGCCAGCTGCCCAGGGAACCCGACGATTTGATGGGCTGAACGGAGGTGGCGGCAGAACCCGCCAATCTCACGCCGCGCCCAGCTTCTTCACGAAATCCTGCACCTGGGCGCTGAGATCGCGCGACTGTTTGTCGAGCTGATCGGACAGGTTCATCAACTGTGTGGCGGCAGCGCCGGTGAGTTCGGCGGAGGCGCCGACGCTGGAAATCGTCTGGGTTACGTCGGCGGTGCCAGAGGCAGCACGCTGGGTGTTCTGGGCGATCTCGTCGGTGGCCGCGCCTTGTTCCTCGACGGCGCCGGCGATCGCTTCCGACGTGTGCTGAATGGTGTCGATGGTCTGGACGATGCGAGAGATCGATTCCACGGCGAGGCTGGTTGCCGACTGCACTTCGGCAATCTTGCGGCCGATCTCGCCTGTTGCCTTGGCCGTCTGATCGGCGAGCTGCTTGACCTCGGCGGCGACCACGGCGAAGCCCTTGCCCGCCTCGCCCGCCCGCGCTGCCTCGATGGTGGCATTCAGCGCCAGCAGGTTGGTTTGGGCGGCGATGGAGTTGATCAGCGTCACCACCTCGCCGATCTCCTGGGCGGAGACCGAGAGCGCCTCGACGTTCTTGGCCGAGGTCTCGGCCTCGGCGGCGGCATCGCGCGCCACCGTGGAGGAGTGCGACACCTGCTTGGCGATTTCCTGGATGGAAGCGGAAAGCTCCTCGGCGCCGGCCGCCACGGTCTGCACGTTGGTCGAGGCTTCCTCGGCGGCGCCGGCCACCTGCTGGGCCTGAAGCGCGGTTTCCTCGGCGGTGTTGGACAGGTCGCGGGCGCTGGTCGCCACTTCGCCGGACGATTTGCCGAAGCCGTCCGACAGGGCCTGCATGCGGGCGGCAAAATCGCGGGTGAGGGTGGATGTCCGCTCAAGGCGCTGCCGCTCCTCCGCCTGCCGGCTGGACATGTCGCTACGCAGCGCGTCGGCCTCCAGAAGGGTGCGTCGCACCTGATCGAGCTCGGCGGCCATATGGCCGAATTCGTCGCGCCGGCCAGCCTTTTCAGACGAGGCCGTGAGATCGCCGCGCGCAATGGCCTGCAATGACCTGGAGATGGCGACCACGCCGGTGGAGACGCCCCGGTCAATCTTGAGGCTGAGGCCGAAGATGGCGATCAGCGCGATGACCAGGATGGAAATCGCCGTCGTCTGGATGGTGACGGCCAGGCCGTCGAAGTCTTCGTCGACCGCCTTCGCCTGCTTTTCCGCCAGTGTCCTCAGGGTGCCGAAATCCGTCGCGATCTCGGTGACCACGTCGTCGATCTTGCCGTCGAGATCGCGGATGTCCTGGGTCATCTCGCTGGATTTGTCGAGGCGCGGCAGCATGTCACCTTCATAGAGGGCGACGAGCCGGTCGAGCGCCGCCTCGCCGGACTTGAGGGCCGCCGCCTGATCGGGCTCGGTGATCCAGGTCTTGAGCGTCTTGATGGCGCCGCGCTCGGCCTCCATGGCGGCCGCCCAGTCGCGGCGGCTCGCGGCGAGGTCGCGATTGATCTCGGTATCGGCGATGATCCGGTAGAGACGTGCGCCCATGGCGCTGGCGTCGGCTGCTTCGTTGGCGTGGCTGGCGATGGTGGCGCCTTCGTCCTGCAACGTCCGGATCGAGGTAAGGCTGTACCAGGTTCCCAACGAGAGGAAGAGCAGAAGACCTGTAAAAATTACCAAGAGTGATCTCAGCTGGAACCTGATCGACAGCATTTTTCGATAACCCCGCTTGGTCTCGACAGCCTATTCCAAGGGACACCAAGCTATTCCGGTGTCTTTTTCTCGCGGGGATATTGTTGATGAAGGTCTATAATTTTCGGTTACGCCGCAGAGTGAAGTCAACGGCCAGTGGCGACAAAAATTTGCATTTTTCTACTTAAGGATAGCAGAGAATGGTTCGAGGCCTTCATCTCGTCAAATAGGGCCGCGTGACCGCTCCTCGACCACCGGCACGACGCAGGCCTTGCGGCCTGCGTCGTGCCGGTGGGTTTGCGGGATGGCTTAGCCTGCCAGTGCCATCTGATTGATCGGCAGCACGATGACCGGAGTGCCGACGGGCACGCGCTCGTAGAGGTCGATGACGTCCTCGTTCATCATGCGGATGCAGCCGGACGACATGGCCTTGCCGATTGAGGCGGGCTCGTCGACCCCTTTCCCGATCTCGCTGAGATGAGTGCGCCAGACGGCTTCCGCCCGGCACGCCTCCGGGATCGACTCGTTTTTTATGCATCCAATTTCGTCGCCCCCCGTCTCTACCCGTGAGCACACGATTATTCGGAGGGGGCAATGCCCGACAGTTCCGCCGCCACTCAACCCCGGCGCTCCCTGAGCGCCTGGCTCATAGGACTCGCTATCGCGGCGCTTATTTGGGTGTTCCTCTTCAGCCATCTGTCGGATGCCGCCGATGCTGTCATCGCGCTTCTGCGGTTAAGTCGTGACACGCATCTCGGCGAAGCCGTTCACTTTTTTGTCCTGGATACCCCCAACATCCTCCTATTGCTGGTCGCCATTGTCTTCGTGATGGGCATCGTCCAGACCTATTTCTCGCCGGGGCGTACGCGAGCCTTGCTTCATGGACGGCGGGTGGGTGTCGGCAATGTTCTCGCGGCATCACTGGGCGTCGTCACACCGTTCTGCTCGTGCTCGGCGGTGCCGCTGTTCATTGGCTTCCTCTCGGCAGGCGTCCCGCTGGGGGTGACGTTCTCCTTCCTGATTTCGGCGCCCATGGTGAACGAGGTCGCGCTCGTGCTGCTTTTCGGCCTGTTCAGCTGGAAGATCGCGACTCTCTACCTTGCGATGGGGCTCGCGGTCGCCATCGTGTCAGGGCTGATTATCGGCCATCTGGGCATGGAACGTCATCTGGAAGATTGGGTGCGGAAAATCCAGGCCACACAGGAGCTTGAGCATGTCGTGGCGACCACGACATGGACCGAGCGATTTGAATTCGGCTGGGTTCACGTTCGGCAGATCTTTGGTCGCGTCTGGCTCTACGTCGTGCTTGGCATCGCGCTCGGTGCCGTCATCCATGGATACGTTCCTGAAGATGTCATGGCCTCTGTGATGGGCAAGGACGCTTGGTGGTCCGTACCGGTCGCCGTGGTGTTGGGCGTTCCCATGTACACGAATGCCGCCGGCATTATCCCCGTGGTGCAGGCGCTGATCGACAAGGGAGCTGCGCTGGGAACGGTGCTGGCCTTCATGATGGCGGTGATCGGCCTCTCCGCTCCGGAAATCCTAATCCTCCGCAAGGTTCTCAAACCGCGTCTGATCGCAGTCTTCGTGGGCGTGGTGTCCGTCGGCATCATGATCATCGGCTATGTGTTCAACGCCGTCATCTAGTCGTCCCTCTGGACGATGACGCCAATACGCCTTCGGGCGATGAACATTCTCTCTCTTTCTCTTTCGAGAAGCGTTCTTTTGACCGACAAATCAATCTCAAAACGACCAAGAACTCTACAGGAGGCTTCAAATGAAGATGGAACTTTACGATCGCCCGACCTGCTGTTCGCGCTCGGTTGATCCCGCGCTCTTCCAAGTCATGGAAGATTTGCGTTTGATCGCCAAGTACGGCATCGAGGTCTATCGCTACAGCCTTGCGCGTACGCCGGAGGCATTTACCGCCAACATGGACGTGCTCAAGGAAATGGGTACGACGATGGAGCGGCTGCCGATTACCGTCGTTGACGGACGCATCGTCGCCGTCGGGCGTTATCTTTCGCGAGATGAACTCGCACAGGCCCTTGATATCCAATTGGACGGTTGAGGCGGGCCTATAGCTTCGCCGCAAGACGCGGCAAGTCGGCGGCATAGTTCCGCTGGCGATGTTGATCACGAGACTTCCACGCCCCCCTTTCGTCGAGATGCGATCCGCGGCGTATCCCACGCGCACGTCGCGTTGTCCGCCGCTTCAAGACTGGTATCGAAGTGGTAATGAATGAAAATGTCAGATAACAACATCAGACCCTCTAAGTCATCGCTTCCTTATGTTCTCGGTTTCCTGGCATTCTGGGCAAATGGTGAGAATTACGCTGCGGCATCTCTCTTGCCGAGTATCGCCGCTGACCTGAAACTATCCATATCGGAAGCGGGACTGTCCGTTACTGCGTATATGCTGAGCTTTGGGCTCTTCACGATTATCTTCGGACCGCTATCGGATAAATTCGGAAAAGGTCGTGTCATAAAGGTTGCCGCCCTGGGCACCTCCCTTTTCAGCATTCTTGTCGGCTTCAGCTTCAACCTCGAATCCCTGATGTTCTTCAGAGTCATGAGCGGCCTGCTCGGAGCGGGGATATTCCCTGTCACGATGGCGTTGATTGGCGCGGAGTTCGGAGATCGCGAGCGCCAGGGGGCGATGGCAAAGGTTCTCGGTCTTGGCTTCCTGGGCGGCGCGTTGGCTACGGTTATCGGTGGCGTTCTGGCGCAATTCGGATCCTGGCGCGGCGTCTATATTCTCTATGGGCTGGCGGAGCTCGTTTTATCGATACTGGTGTTGCGCCTTGTCCCGAACGGAAATATCGCGCGGGGGCCGTTCAACATCTTCAAGTTCTACGCGGCGGCGTTCCGAAATCCTCAATTGATCAGCATGATATCGGTGGTGTTGGCTATCGGCTTCTCCGTATTCGGCAGTTTCTCCTTCTCCGGATATTACGTCCAGACTCTCACCGGGTTTCCCATAATAACGGTTGGTCTGATCGTTGCCGCCTTTGGCGTTGGGTCGATCACCAGCAGCAAACTTCTTCCTGTCTTGCAGCCCATACTCAAAACGGCACTCGTGCCAGTTGCCGGCATCGTCGGAGCGCTCTCCGTATTGACGTTGCTGATACCGCTCGCCTCGGGGCAGCCTTCGACGCCTTCCCTTGTCATCGGCTATTTCGGCTTTGGCTTGGCCTTTGTTCTGTTGCAGTCGACGCTGGTCATGAATGCGCAGGCCCAACTGCCGATGATGCGCGGTACGGTCATGTCTCTGGTCAGTTTCGGCATGTTCGTCGGAGGAGGTCTCGGGTCTCTGGCGAATGGCGCCCTCATTGCCTCAGGTCATATCGAGTGGATGTACATCATCGCCGGAGTCCTGACTCTATCCGGGGCATTTTCTCTTTGGACAATACTTTCGATAATTGGGAGGAAACGACGCCACTCCCTCGCCTGACTATCCCGCATCGAAGAATACAGACCGGTGACGACCTGAAGAGGAGTATGTGACATGCCCAGCATTGAATACATGACGAACGAGACTTCCGATCCGTATAGTTTCCCGGCCGTCGGTCATCTCTATGAAGTCGATTACGGTGGTGATCTGCTTGTGAGATTCAAGTTTCATTCTGTATCGTCGATGACGATCTATGGAATGAAGGGCAAGTATAAGGACTTCGTCGAGACGGTGAAGATCGAAGTCACTTCGATCCGACAGGACGTTTTCATGGTGGCGTGGCAGGAGGAGAACCAGACCACCGTCGTCCATGTCGAGGATTTCGGGGAGAAGGTCATCTACGCCAATATTACCAAGCCGGGGAACGAATTCATGCGTATTGAAGGTCCGTTTCGGCTTGTTGAGTAAAATCCGGGGCGTCTCGTCTCACGCGTCGCGGGAGGGACGAGGCGCCTTACCTTTCGGCGCGCAGTCGACGAGTTTGCCGCCCGGCGTGATGTCCAGGCGGCAACACGCTTCGAGTGAGTCTTTGAGCATCAGACGACCGCGCCGAACCCGCGTCTTCATCGCCGCCAGCGACACACCCACACGCTCGCAGGCGGCCCGATGGGGCAGCCCCTCCAGCTCGGTGAGAACCAGCGCGGTGCGGTACGGTTCCGGAAGGCGGCGGATGAGGAGATGCAGGTGGGCGGCCACGCCCTGCAGCACGGCGTCCTCGTTCTCCGCTTCCGGAGCGTCGCAGTCGTCCGAAAGAGGAGACGTTGTCGATCCGGCGGTCCGGCGCCAGTGATCGACGATGGCATTGCGGGCGATGCGGTAAATCCAGGGACCAGGGTTTTCGGGCGTTCGCAGATCGCGCAGATTGGCCAGAACGCGGAGCAGCACATCCTGCACCACGTCGTCGCGGTCGGAAGGATTGCGGATCCGTCGGCCGACGAAATCCCTCAGCTTGGCGGTCACGTCGGACCAGGATTCGCGCTCTAGCGCGGCGATCATGGCCGCCCCCCGGGAGTGAGGGCCTCGATCCGGGCGGACGGAACAGAAGGTACCAACTCTACCAACCATCGCTCGATGTTGACGGACGGCCCAGCATAGCTGACGGCGGTCGCAGACCACCCACCAACAATTTTTGATCGGGTCCCTTCGGCGTCATTCGATTGTCTGGCGGCCCGCGCCCGATCCTGCTCCACTCTTCTTCTCCCAACAACGTTGACGGCACCTTGTTGGTAAAGACGGAGCGGACGAGAAAAGGATGCATATCTCCTGAGGCTGTGGGGCGGCGGGCATGTTCGTCACCGGTCACTGCAATGGCGTCCACGAAAGGGTGATCCGAGATCGGGCCAATCGGGCGTGCGTACCGGCCTCTCGGATTTGGCACGCGCGCCGCTTTCCGGTGACGACTTACGTTGCCGCCTGCTGGACCGGCAGCACGATGACCGGGGTGCCGACGGGCACGCGCTCGTAGAGGTCGATGACGTCCTCGTTCATCATGCGAATGCAGCCGGACGACATGGCCTTGCCGATCGAGGCGGGCTCATTGGTGCCGTGGATGCGATAGAGCGTGTCCTTGTTGCCCTCGAACAAGTAGAGCGCACGCGCGCCGAGCGGGTTGCCTTCGCCGCCGTCCATGCCCTTCGCCCAGGGGGCATAGCGCTTGGGATCCCGGGCGATCATGTCACCGGTGGGCGTCCAGCGCGGCCATTCCCGCTTGAAGGCGACCCTGGCGCTGCCGGACCATTCCATGCCGGCCTTGCCGACGCCGACGCCATAGCGCAACGCCATGCCGCCCTCCTGCACCAGGTAGAGGTAGCGGTGCGCCGGATCGACGACGACGGTGCCGGGCGCGGCGCCCGTCGGGTCGTTGACTAGCTGGCGGCGATATTGCGGCGGCGGCAGATTGGCCTGGGGGGCCGCGCTTTCCGGTGAAACAGCCGGAGCGTCCGGAAAGATCGAAGCCAGGGAGGGCATGGTCGGGAAGGAGGGCAGCATCGGCATCGTCGGGCCGCCGGGCGAGCCGACGCAGGCGGCAAGCAGCAACGGCAGCAGGGCGAAAATCGTGACAAGTCTCATTTGGCGTCTCCTGCTTAGCTGCGGCGTGCCTCGGCGATCGCTGCGCGGAAGCCGTCATAATCAAGCGTCGAGGCAAGAAGCGGCCCGATCAGGTAGGTCGGCGTGCCCTGAAGGCCGAGCGCATCGGCTTGGTCCATGTTGCGGGCGAGCAGCGCGGTGATGTCCTTCTTGTTGGCCTCGAGATCGGCCGCGAGACGCGTCATGTCGACGCCCGCCGCAGCGAGAGCCTTTTCCATGTCGTCCTGCGACACGCCCCGGCGGTCGATCGACATCAGCGCATGGTGGGCGCGCTCGTAGGCGCCCTGATAGTGGGCGGCCAGCGCCATGCGGGCGCCATAGACGGAGGCCTGCGTCAGGATTGGCCAGTCCTTGTAGACGAGGCGGATGTTGCCATCGTCGCGGACGGCGCGGGCGAGATCCGGTTCGGCCTTCTTGCAGAACGGGCAGTTGTAGTCGGAGAAGGCGACGATGGTGAGATCCCCCTTGAGATTGCCGCCCTCGGGGGCGGCGGGGTCGTGGAGAACGTCGTCGAGGCTGACCTTGGCGGCCAGCGCCGGGCTGCCGCCGAGGGCGAGAGCCAGCGTCGCGGTGGCGCCGGCGAGGAAGGTACGTCGTTGCATGGGGATCCTTTCGTGAAACGGTCAGGCGCCGGCGGCGATGAGCCGGGCGGTCAGATCGGCAGCTTCGAGAGCGCCGATCAGCCGCGAGCCGGGGATTTCCCGTCCGTCGGCGTCGAGCAGGAACAGGGCCGGTGGTCCGACGACGCGGAAACGCGTCATCAATGCTTCGGCCTCGACGCTCTGGGCGGTGATGTCGACGGCAATGCGGGGGATGCGTGCCAGACGAGCGCCAAGGCCCGGCTCGGCCAGGACCTTCTCGTTGGACTTGCAGACGGTGCACCAGTCGGCGGTGAAGAGCACCAGCACAGGCTTGCCGCTGGCCGCAAGCCTGGCGAAGGCGCGGTCGAAGTCGGCCGGTGCGGTCAGGCGCAACGCGGCGGTCTCGGTGGTCGCGTTGCCGGCGAGGAAGGCGAGGGGGCGCCAGGGATCGTTGCCGCCGCCGGCCGCGCCGACGATCAGCAGCGCGCCATAGAGCGCCGTCGTGAGACCGGCGGCCTTGGTGAGGCGGGTGTTCCAGGGGCTTGCCCGCTCCAGCCGGTCGAAGGCGCCGAGAAAGACGGCGGCGGTGATGGCCGAGACGCCCCAGATCGCCAGTCCGGCTGGTGGCGGCGTGAGCCGGGCGACCAGCATGGCGGCGACACCAAGAAAGATCAGGCCGAAGAGGCGTCGGAAGTCGGCAAGCCATGGCCCGGCCTTCGGCAACAGGCGGGCGCCGAAGGTGCCGGCCAGGACGAGGGGTAGGCCCATGCCGAGCCCGAGGGAGAACAGCGCCAAGCCGCCGCGCGCCGCGTTGCTCGTGTCGATGGCATAGAGCATGGCGGCGGCGAGCGGCGGGGTGACGCAGGGGCCGATCACCAGCGCCGCGCCGAAGCCGAGGAGCGCCGCGCCGCCGAGCGAACCGCCGCGCACCGGCAGGCTGGCGATGCGCGTGGCGATGAAGGAGGGCAGCGTCAGCTCGAACAGCCCGAACATGGCGAGCGCCAGGGCCACGAAGACGGCGGCCGAGAGGCCGAGCACCAGCGGCGTTTGCAGAAGGACCTGAAGATTGGCACCGCTCCAGCCGGCAGCGAGGCCAACGAGGCCATAGGCGGCGGCCATTGCCAGCATATAGACAGTTGACAGGGCAAAGCCGCGCCAGGCCGAGCGTTGTCCCGCCCCCACCAGAATGCCCGAGAGGATCGGGATCATCGGGAAGACGCACGGGGTGAAGGCGAGAAGCAGGCCGAAGCCGATGAACGTCGGGATAACGGCGAGAAGGCTGCCCGAAAGCGCCGCGTCGGCCCCAGCGGTGCCCGCCGTGTCGGTGGCGGCCGGTGGTGGTGCGCCTGGCGCGCCGGCCTTAGGGGCGGCGGGCGCGGTGGCATCGGTGAGCAGCGAGGCGCGCGGCTCCGGCGTGACGGCGAGCGAGGCGAGATCGACCCGGCTCCGGATCGGCGGATAGCAGATGCCCGCTTCCGCGCAGCCCTGATAAGTGACGCCGAGAGCGCCGCTTGCTGGCAGCCCAGGAACCATCAGCGCGATGGCGTGGTGATAGACCTCGACTTGCCCGAAGTTGGGATCGTCCTTGGTCTCGCCGGGCGGTGGGGCGAGGGCGAGGTCACGGCCGGCGAGCGTCGCCTTCAGGCTGTCGCGGTAGAGATAGGCGCCTGGCGCCACCGCAAAGGAAAGGCGCAGCACGCCGTTGCCGTCGCGGCTCGCCGAAAGCACGAATACCTTGTCGGCGGGGGCGGGAACCGTCGTCTGGGCCTCGGCGATCCGCGGAAAAAGCATGAGCGGCAGCAGGAGGATGAAGGCCCATCTCGCCGTGATCGAAGAAAACATGCCGCCGGTCGCCTCGCTGATTCCTCTGGACAGACCCATAGTGTCGCCCGACCTTAAGCCAGCCTTAAGGCAGGCAAGGTTGATCGGCGACAGATTTGCCGGGAAGGGGTGGAATGCGCGTCTTGGTGGTTGAGGACGATCCGGTGCTGGCCGACGGGCTGAAGGTCGGGCTCGGCTTGGCCGGCTCCACTGTCGACGTGGTGTTCACGGCGGACGACGCGCGCGCCGCGCTGTCGGCTACGCGGTTCGACGCGGTGGTGCTCGATCGCATGCTGCCCGACGGCGCCGGCCTCGACATTCTCGCTGATCTCAGGCGGCAGGGCGATGCGACGCCGGTGCTGCTGCTCACCGCCCTCGACGAGACGACCGACCGGATTGCCGGCCTCGATGCCGGCGCCGACGACTATCTCGGCAAGCCCTTCGATCTCGACGAACTGGCCGCCCGGCTGCGCGCCATCGCCCGCCGCCGCGAGGGGCGGTCCGGCCCGATGCTCGAGGCGGCCGGCATCGTGCTCGATCCCGCCACGTCGATCGTGACGGTGGATGGCAAGGCGGTGTCGCTGTCGCGGCGGGAGTTCGCGGTGCTCTCGGCGCTGATGGAATGGCCCGGCGTCATCCGCTCGCGCGCCGAGCTGGAGGATCGGCTCTACGGTTGGCAGGAGGAGGTGGAGAGCAACGCCGTCGAAGTTCACATCCATAACCTGCGTGCCAAGGTCGGTCGGACCGCCATCGAAACCGTTAGGGGCGTCGGCTACCGGCTCAGGGGCGAGCCATGACCTCGCTGCGCCGCCGCCTGTTCCTGCTGCTGATTTCCGCCACCGCCGCTATCTGGGTGTGCGCGGTCGGCTGGATCTATTTCGCCAACCGCGCCGACCTGGAACACGTGCTCGACACCCGCCTGCAGGAAGCGGCCCGTATGGTTCACTCCATGGTGGCGAGCTCCAACCTGGAGAATGGTGGTGTCGCCGCCGCCTCGGCGGCCGACTTCACCTATAACCGGCAGCTTTCCTGCCAGGTCTGGTCGATGAGCGGCCGGCTGCTCGCCCGGTCGGGCGGTGCGCCGGAAGACAATCTCGCCGAGGAGAGGGAGGGCTTTTCCGACCGCCTGGTGAATGGCGAGGTTTGGCGCGTCTACACGGTGGTCGATCCCGAGCATGGCGTGCGCGTGGCGGTGGGCGATCGGCTCGGACTGCGCGCCCGGCTGGCGCGCGACCTGATCGTCGGGCTGGTCGGGCCGGCGCTGCTGGCGGTGCCGTTGCTCGGCCTGATGATCTGGGCGAGCCTCGGCCGTGGGCTGGCGCCGCTCCGGCGGATCGCCGGCGAGATCGCCGGCCGGGCCGGTGACGACGTCAGCCCGGTGGCCAGCGAGGGGGCGCCTGACGAGGTGCGGCCGCTGATCGCGGCGCTGAACGGCCTGTTCGTCAAGGTGGAGGCGGCGCGCCGGCACGAGAAGGAAATGACCGCCTTCGCCGCCCACGAGCTCAGGACGCCGCTCGCCGGCCTGAAGACCCAGGCGCAGGTGGCACTGGCGGCCAAGGACGCGCCCACCCGCGATGGCGCGCTCAGGCAGATCATCACCTCGGTCGACCGCGCCAGCCGTCTGGTTCGCCAGTTGCTGGCGCTGGCCCGGCTGGAAGCGCTGCCGGAGGTCGAGGGCGACGGCGGCGCTTTGAACCTCGGCGCCCTGGTGCGCGAGGTGGTGGCCGGCCTGCCGCGCCGACCGGAGATCACGGTGATGATCGACGACGCGCTCGACGGGCTGGAGATCCGCGCCGACCGCGACAGCCTCTATCTCGTCGTCCGCAACCTGCAGGAAAACGCCGCCGAACATATCGCTTCGCCCGGCCGCGTCGTCTGGTCCGTCCTGCCGGGGAGAGTCGGCCTTGCCATCGAAGATGACGGCCCCGGCATTCCCGACGACGAACTCCCCGAGGTCACCCGTCGTTTCTTCCGCGGTCGCCACAGAAGCGGCTCCGGCAGCGGTCTCGGCCTAACCATCGCCGACCTTGCCGCCCGGCGCATCGGAGCAAAACTTGTGTTTGCCAACCGCATAGATGCGCCCGGCCTCAGGGTGGAAATTCGCTTTTGCTCTTAAGGTGAGTCGATGAACGCCAAAAGCTTCTCGGGCATATCCTCCACCTCGGTCTGCGGAGGATCGTCGGCGCGGAGGTCGAGGTAGAGGTCGATGGAGGCGATCAGGGCGGCCTTGACCGCTGGGAGATCGTGGTGGGCGATCGTCGCCGCCAGCCGTTCCGTTCCATCGAGGTCGAATGCCTCCATTCGTCTGACGCCGCGCTGCGGGCGGCTCGCCCGGCGGTGGAGCAAGGGGCCGAGTACCTGTTCCCGGAAGAAGGCCAGCATGCCCAGGGCTTCGAACAGCTCGCCTCGCAACGCCCTGGCGGCGCCATAGTGTAGCCAGATCCAGGCCCGGTCTTCGAACCACTGCGGGTCGAGGTTGGGCCAGCGGATCTCCGCCCGATCCAGCCGCTCCTCGACGGCGGTCTTGTCGCGCGACCAGAGGACGACCGGGCGCTCGATGCGCCGGTCCAGGTCGGACATCGTGACGAATTTCAGGTCGATGTGGAGAAGCTCCGGCCCGTAGAGGCAGATCAGCAGGCGCGGTTCTCCGACGTGTTCGCCGGTGAAGGCACTCAGCAGCGGTCCGAGGCGGCGAGCAATTTCCATTCGGTCGGCCAGGACCTTTTCATAGAACGCCTCGTCTACGATCACGACGAAGTCGAGATCGGAGAACTCGTCCATGCCGCCGTGGATCATGGACCCGCCGGCGAGCAGGGAATGAATGCGCGGGTCCTGCGGGAGGATGTCGAGAGCCTTCTCAAGGAAGGCGCGATGGGAGGCGGGAAGGGTGCTGGTCATATCGGTCTCCAAGCCAGCACCTCAGGATATACGAGGCATGATCCCTCTGGCAAATGGCCTCTTGGGGCTGGGGCGTTGCCTTACTTCAACTCGATACGGCCGCTGGGCTGCTCCTCTGCCGCCAGCGCGGCGCAGGCATCGGGCCAGGATGTGTCGCCGGGCAGGAGGTGCGAGCGGAGGAATGCCGTCATCCGTTACACCAGGGCGACCCGATTGGGATTCTCATTCGTTGTGTCGGCAGCGTCGTGGCCGGAGATGCCGCTGAGCAGATGCTGACCACCGATCAGTGTCAGCACCCCTTGTGCGGCGGGGCTGAGATGGAAGGGTTCGGCGAACCAATCCGGCCCGCACGCTGTCAGCGGCGAATGGTTGTGATTTAGGCGACTTTTGGGTGCCGATTCAGGTGTTGCTCTGTGCGACGAAGGCTCTTGTTTCCGTTGCGATGGCGTCGGCAACCTTCGCCATAGCGCCGAGATGCGGTGAGCGGAGCATCAACACGTCGAGGTGAAAGCCGCTCACAGCATCTATCTCTTCGATATCGTCCGGCGGGGTCCGGCCGAGAAGCCGCTTCGGCATCAATCCCAGCCCGAGTCCCTGGCGCACGAGTGCCATCTGCAGCCCGGCGTGCTCGATTTCAGCAACCACGATAAGGGGAAGGTTATGTTGCGCCAGCCGCTTGGCTAGGCTGCGTCGGGCGTCGCAGGGCTCGGGGCTCAGCACCCAGCCAAGCCGTTGCCGTTGTTCCGGCGAGGCGGAGAGATCGCGCGCGGCCACGGCGATCAGGTGTTCTTCGCCGATCGTCTCGGCGTCATAGAACTGCGAGCCATCGGATAGAATGATCGCGGCATCGAGAAGTCCCATTCGGTGCTGTTCGGCCAGTTCGCTGCTCCACCCCGATTTGAGACGCAGTGACACACGAGGAAAGCGCTCGATCACGGCGGCGAAGCTTTTCGCCAGCGTGTCGTGGGCGAGGCCGTTGACGAGGCCGACCCGAAACACGCCCTCCGGCTCGGGGGGCGCGGCAATGGCCTTCAGCTTCTCGACGGCTTCGAGAATTTCTCGCCCACGGGCCAGCACCTCCACGCCCATCGGGGTCAGGGCCGGCGGCTTCTGCCGGCGGTCGAGCAACCGCAGCCCAAGCGCCTGTTCCAGCCGCTGCACCTGACGGCTGACCGCCGGCTGCGTCAGCGGAAGTCGCTGCGCCACCTTCTGCAGGGAGCCTTCTTCGCCGAACAGGACAAAGGTGCGCAACTCGTCAAACATGTTTCACCTGCATAATGATATTTATTATTATGAATTTGAAAGTCATCTCTGGCAAGTGCATCCTTTCCGCACCTCAACAGGAGATGCCCAGATGAAAGCAATCGTTCTCCAGGATAGTGCCAGCCCCGACAATCTTCGGCTGGTCGAGCGGCCGATCCTCAAGCCGCGCCGCCAGGAAATGCTGATCCGCGTGAAGGCCACGGCACTCAATTATCGCGACGTCGAGATCACCAACGGCACCTATCACACCGCCTTCAGCCTGCCGCTCGTTCCGCTGTCGGACGGCGTCGGCGAAGTGGTGGAAGTCGGCGCGGACGTCACGCGGTTCAAGATCGGCGATCGGGTGTGCAGCACGTTCTGGCAGCGTTGGGTTGGCGGATCCTTCCGCATGGCGGAAACAGGCTACCAGCGCGGCGGCCCCTATGACGGCCTGCTGGCTGAGTACGCGCTGCTCGACGAGCAGGCGGCAGTGCTCGCTCCGAAAAATCTGACCGACGTAGAGGCCGCGACCCTGCCGTGCGCGGCGGTCACGGCATGGCATGCCCTCGTCACGGAGGGAGGTATCAAGGCCGGTGAAACGGTCCTCGTCCAGGGAACGGGCGGCGTATCGCTGTTTGCTCTGCAGTTTGCCCGCCTCAGCGGAGCCAGGGTCATCGTCACGTCCAGCAGCGACGAGAAATTGGAACGCGCCAAGGCGCTCGGGGCCTTCGCGGGTGTCAACTACCAGCGTATCCCGGAGTGGGGCGATGCCGTCTTTGATCTTACCGATGGCCGAGGCGTCGACCATGTCATCGAGGTAGGCGGGCCGCAAAGCTTCCAGCAGTCGCTAAAGGCGTGCGCGCGGCGCGGTCAGATCAACGTCATCGGTTATCTCGGCGGGCGGGAGGGGGGCATCAATCCGCTCGATATCTTTACCCGGCAGGTTCAGGTACGCGGCATTCCGGTGGGGTCACGCGAGTCGTTCGAGGCTATGTGTCGGGCGATCGAGGTCAATGACCTGCGACCGGTGATCGATCGCACCTTCCATTGGACGGACGTTGTCGCGGCGATCGGCTATCTGGAAGAAGGGTCGCATTTTGGCAAGGTCGGGCTGGTTCACGGCTGAGGAGGTCTCTTCGCGTTAAAACTGACCCTGATCAACTCGCGGTCGCTTGTTCCTCAGCGGTCTCGGTGACTGGCTTGGCGGTAAAAACGAACTGGCAGCGTACGCCATCGGGAGCGGCGAGCCAGTCGGCCCGACCTGCCGGATCGTGGGCGAGGCTGTTGCGGATCAGCATCGAGCCAAAGCCCTGGCCGCCAGCACTGCTGGTCACCGGCGGACCGCCCACTTCCCGCCAGTCGAGATTGACGCGCACGGTGCCCGACGTTGGGCAGGGAGTAAGGCGCCAACCGATGATCACCTTGCCATCGGCAACTGAAAGAGCGCCATATTTCAAGGCGTTGGTGATGAGCTCGTGCAGGGCGAGAGCAAGGCCGAGACCGGTACGTGGCGCCAGTTCGGCGTCGCCCTCGGCCTCAATGACGATCCGGTTGTCCAACTGATAGGTAATGGTGAACGTGTCGCGAACGATGGCATCGAGGCGACTATCCTTGGGGCCGGCCAGAATGCGAACCTGCGCCTGGTTGAGGGCGGCGATGCGGTCGCCGAGGCTCTGGCGTGCCGCCTCAAGCGAAGTGGCACGGCGCAGCGTGTTCTCGCTGATGATCTGCATGATCGTCAGGATGTTCTTGACGCGATGGGCGCTCTCGCGGGCCACCATGTCGAGCCGCTCCTCGATCTGCTTGCGCTGCGTCAGGTCATGCACCGCGCCCAGCACCCGTTCGGGCTCGCCATAGGCATCACGGACGATGGTGCCGCGCGCGCCGACCCAGGTGACGCGGTCGTCGATGAGCAGCTTGAATTCGTGCGGCTCCTCCAGTTCCGGGCTGACAGCGCTTATCAGCGCGGCCAATCGTGGAGCGTCGTCGGGGTGGAGATGGCGCAGCACATCTTGGATGGAGACCCCATCGGGGGTATCCGGCAAGTGAAACAGTTCACGGAACAGCCGGGTGCCGTATACCCTGTTGGTCTTGAGATCCCAATCATAGGTGCCGAAGCCACCGCCATCCTGGGCAAGGCGCAGCAAGTCGGTCTGCCGCTGGAGATCGCGCTGGGCGCGCCAGCGTTCCGTGACGTCGTGACCCTGCACGAAGATTCCGGTCATGGTGCCTTGGGCGTCGCGGATCGGCTGGTAAACGAAGTCGATATGCCGGAGTTCCGGCGGCGTCTTGCTGGCCCTCAGGAGGAAAACAGGTATGGCTTGGCCGGTATAGGGATGTCCCGATTGCCAGACCTGATCCAAAATGTCGACGAAGCCCTGGTCGACGACTTCCGGCAACGCTTCAGCTAGCGGCTGACCTATCAGGTTGTCACGGCCGACCAGCCGTCGATAGGCGTCGTTGGCCAGTTCGAAAACATGGGTGGGGCCGGTCAACACGGCGATGAACCCGGGCGCCTGCTCGAATAGGTCGCGCAGCAGGGCGATTTCGCCGAACAGCTTGTCGCTCGCCGTCTGCACGGCCTGCGCCCGCGCCAGCACGCCGGATTCGGCCATGTTGGCGCGGGCGTTGCGCTCGCGCAGCGTCTGAAGCTCGGTGACGTCTTCGGTGTGCTGAAGAATGTAGGCCAGTTCGCCCCGCTTGTTGCGGAGCGGCATGTGGGTGGCGCTCCAATAGCGTATCACCGGCGGTTCGCCGGGGCGCGACGTGCTGTAGGGCAGAAGCGCGATGTGATCGGGCTGATTGGTGGCGAGTACCCGACTGAATGAGGATGTCAGAATCCGGTATTCGTCCGATTGGGGAGCGGCCGGAAAAGCCTCGAACAGATACCGGCCAACAATCTCCTCCCGGCTCGCGCGGCCGACTGTCCGAAGATAGGCGTCGTTGCAACCCGCGATAATCAGATCTCGCGTAAAAATAACGTACGCGTTGGCCGAGGCATTGAATATGTCGATGAGGTCTAGGTCGTCGGCAGGCAGCTTGCTGAACATCGTTATCCGACCGAGATAGAGGCTTTCTAACGGTGCCAAAAATAGTCTTAGATTTCAACCGGGAAAGTAGGATCAGCCCTACGGACTATTCTAGGAAATCCTCAAGTAATGGGAAGGCTTAGGACAGAACGGTCAGTTAGGATGAACCGCATGAATAATTGAGGCCGACGCGCCGGCGGTTGTCGGCACCGCCTCGGAGCTTTGAGGAAAAGGCGAGGCCGTCATGACTGCAATACTTAACTTGAGGTTAATGCTCAGGCTAGCCCAGATCCTTGCGCAGGCTATCCCATAGACTCGCCTCGGGCCTTCGGAGACGTCCCGTTGCTGGGGCGCTCCGGTGCCGCGGCTCGGCCGGCTGATATTGGAAAATGGTAGCATATTGAATATGCCGGCTCGCCTGTCGCCGGCATATCCTTGTTGGGTCAGCGATGCTTGCTTGCTGGTATTAGCGGGCCGCTTCGTCAATCAGCTCGGCGACTGCCTGAGGCTGCGACACCATAACCACGTGCGAAGCGCCCTTGACCACCACGGTGTGCTTGGAGCCGGCGCGGTCGGCCATGAACTGCAACGCCTGGGCCGGGATGTTCTTGTCGCCATCGCCATAGACGAACCACGACGGCAGATGCTTCCAGGCTGGCGTTCCCGATTTTTCGGTCAGGGCCGCCTCGGTGATCGGCCGCTGGCCAACTGCCATCAGCGCCGCCTGCGCTTCGGGCACGTCGTGGGCGAACTGGTTCCGGAACTTGGCTTGGTCGATGTAGAGATCGACGCCGCCAGAAGCGAGTTTGACCGGCGCGGCCAGTGCTTCGCCCAACGTACTGCCGGGGAACTTGCCCGCGAGATCGGCCGCCGCTTCGCCCGCATCCGGCGCGAAAGCGGCGACGTAGACCAGAGATTTGACGTTGTCGTGGCCGTTGGCGGCGGTGGTGATCACCTGGCCCCCATAGGAATGGCCGACCAGAACGACGGGGCCGTCGATGCTGCTCACCACATCAGACACGTAGGTAGCATCCGAAGCAACGCTACGCAGCGGATTGGCAGTGGCAACCACCGGATAGCCCTTGGCCTGCAGGGCAGCGATGACGCCGTTCCAACTGGAGGAGTCGGCAAACGCGCCGTGGACCAGGACGACGGTTGGCTTGGTCGGCGCGGCGGCGGCGCCAGAGACGAGGGCGCTGAGGACAAGGGCGGTGGCGGCGATCTTGGGCATGATGATTCCCTTCCAGAAAATGGAATTGGTTGAGCTCGGAGTCGAGGGAGTTGCTTGGAGTTGTCCGGCCGGACTTCAGAGCCCGGCCGGCTGAATTTGCCGTCAGCCGCGGATGAAGGCGAGCACGTCGGCGTTGAAGCGGTCGGCCTCGGTCTCGGCCAGGCCATGCGGAGCGCCTGCGTAGACCTTCAGGGTCGAACCGGCGACGATCTTGGCGGCGCGTTCGGCCGACGCCTTGATCGGCACGATCTGGTCGTCATCGCCGTGAATGAACAGGGCGGGTTTGTCGATGGCCTTGAGGTCGTCGGTGTAGTCGACTTCCGAGAACTCGTGGATGCAGTCGACCTGGCCCTTGACGCTGCCTTGCAGACCGATGCGGCGGAAGTTCTCGCGCAGGCCTTCGTTGACCGTCACGCCGTCGCGGTTGAAGCCGTAGAAGGGGATAGTCAGATCGAAATAGAACTGCGAGCGATTTTTGGCCGTGCCCTCGCGAATGCCATTGAACACCGCGAGCGGCGTGCCGTCGGGGTTGGCGGCGGTCTTCAGCATCAGCGGCGGCACGGCGCCGACCAGCACCACCTTGGCAACGCGGGCGGTGCCGTGGCGGCCGACGTAATGGGCGACTTCGCCGCCGCCGGTGGAGTGGCCGACCAGCACGACATCCTTGAGGTCGAGCGCCTCGATCAGCTCGGCGAGATCGTCGGCGTAGCGGTCCATGTTGTTGCCGTCCCAGGTCTGGTCGGAGCGGCCGTGGCCACGGCGGTCATGGGCGATCACACGGAAGCCGTTCTGGCCGAAGAACAGCATCTGCTGGTCCCAGGCGTCGGAAGACAGCGGCCAACCATGCGAGAAGACGATGGGCTGGCCGGCACCCCAGTCCTTGTAGAAGAGGGTGGTGCCGTCGGTGGTGGTGAAATGGCTCATGATATCGTCCTTTGGATTTATATGTTGTGTGCGATTAATTTGCACGCGATTTATATGCCGAAGCGAAGGAGCGATGTCAATCGCTTGCGAATTAATCGTGCACTAATTATTCCTGGTACAGGACGTACCGGCAAAAATGATCCCAGCTCTTGTCAGGAATAGCACTCTTGTTTGGGGGCTCTTCTCGGCGCAAAACCTCGGGAGAATGCGTCCGCCGGAACCGCTCGAAAAGCCAAAGATAAGGCTGGGATAGGGGCTGGTCGCTCTTTCCTCGCTGGAGAAAACGCCCATGACCGCCGACCCAGCTTTGCCTCAAATCGAGGATCTCCTGTGCTTTTCGGTTTATTCGGCCGGTCTCGCCTTCAATCAGCTCTATCGCCCCCTGCTTGACGACATCGGCCTTACCTATCCGCAGTTTCTGGTGATGGTGGCGCTGTGGAACCATGAGGGATGTTCGGTGAAGGAACTGGGCGAGGCGTTATTCCTCGATTCCAGCACGCTGACGCCGCTCTTGAAGCGACTGGAGGCGGCGGGGCTAATCACACGGCTGCGCAATCCCAGGGACGAACGCCAGGTACTGTTGCGCGTCACGGGAAAGGGCAATGGCCTCAAGGGGAAGGCGGCTCAGGTGTCCTGCGCCATTGCCGGCGCTGTCGGTATCAGTGCCGAGGCAGCCCGAGCTCTCCGGACGTCGCTCGATGATATCCGCGACAAGATCCACGATCACGCCGAGTAAAGATCCAACAGCAAAAAGGCCGCCCAGTTGGGCGGCCTTTCCTGTGATCGTCAGTCTGTGACGATCGATGGCTTCGGTCTGGTTACCAGCCGATCACGGCGCTGTTGTCAGCGTAGGGCACGTAGTGCGGCTGGGCGACCGGGGCACTGGCGCCGGACAGCACCAGCTTGGTCGAGAAGGCCGACTGGCCATCGGCAGCACCCGGATCATACTCGGTGACCGCCTGGGCGGAAGCTCCGTGGGTACCGATCACTGCGTCGCCAGCAACGCTGGCATAGCGCTGGGCATCAGCAGCAGCGGCGGCGGCGTTGGCCGGGTTCACCTGGGTGGGCAGAGCGATAAAGGGCGAGGAGCCGCTATCGACCGACGGGTCGAAATAGACTTGGCCGGCGTTGGCGACGGCGGGAACGAGAGCGAGGGCGAAAGCGGCGGCGGTGAGGAACTTGTTCATGATCAAAACTCCGGTCTTCATGTCTGTTGAGGGGCAGCGGGGAGGTTTGTTCGCTGCCGATGACCGGTATTTGGACCTTGCTCGATCACGGCGAAACGGGCTGTTTCTGACGAGTGCGCGTCAGAAAGTTGAACGCTGGATCGCGGGTTCGTGTTGCGGAAGTTGATCCGTTCGGACGGTCTCCAGAAAAATCCCGGTATGGCGCGGCAAACCGGACCACTTCGGCTGCTTTTCCTTGCCGGATTCTCGTGAACGAGACGCGGTTTCGATCACGAACCGATTTCGACTTTGGTCTTATATTTTCTGCCAAAGCCGGCGAAATTGGCATTGTGCCTGTTGATGGTCGGGGCGAAACCAACAGGGGCTCCGAAAGCAAAAAGGCCGCCCGGCTTGGGGCGGCCTTTCTGATGATCGCCACTCAGGTGACGATCGATGTTCGGGCGGTCAGTTTACCAACCGATGACGGCGCTGTTGTCCGCGTAGGGAATGTAGTGCGGCTTGGCGATCGGGGCGGAAGCGCCCGGCAGGATCCGCGTGGTGGTGAAGGCCGAGTCGCCATCGGCGGCACCCGGATCATATTCGGTTACGGTCTGGGCCGACGCGCCGTGGGTACCGATCACCGCGTCACCGGCAACGCTGGCATAGCGCTGGGCATCGGCGGCCGCGGCGGCGGCATTGGCCGGGTTCACCTGGCTCGGCAGGGCAACGAAGGGCGAGGAACCGCTTTCGACCGACGGGTCATAGAAGACCTGGCCGGCATTGGCGACGGCGGGAACGAGAGCGGCGGCGAAGATGGCGGCGGCGAAGAACTTGCTGTTCATGATGAAACTCCTGAGATCGTTCATTGGGGTGGTTTTGTTCGGTTTGACTTCGATTGTCCGGTCTTGGTCTTGTCTTCGTTTTGTCTTGGGGGCAGCGGGGAGGTCTTGTTCGCTGCCGATGACTGTCATTTGCACCTTGCTCGATCACGGCGAAACGGGGTGTTGCTGACGAGTGCGCGCCTCGGAGTTGACTGCCGGATCGCAAAAGCGTGTGCAGTGAGTTGAAGGGGGGCGGTTGAGCTCAGGAAAAGCGCAGTGTGCCGAGGAAAACCGGCCGTCGATCGTTCACGGGCAAATGGCACGTAATCCGGCTTCCGATCACGAAGTGGCTAGATCTTAAGCCGCAATTTTCTCAGGAAGTGGGGAAGGGGCGTGTGCCGCCATCGGAGACCGGCGCGAACGGTCAGGCGGCCTAGAGTACCCGCCGATCAGGTTGAATCAACCTGATCGAAAAGCGGCTGCTCCAGCACATGAATCTGGAGCATTCGCTTGATGACCCGATATTTCAATCTAGTCTGCGAATGCTCTGGGCATCAACGCTTGCAAACAAAAAGGCCGCCCGGTGAAGGGCGGCCATTCCTGGTGATCGTCGATGGGTGATCAGTTGCCAATCACGGCGCTATTGTCAGCGTAGGGGATGTAATGCGGCTGGGCGATCGGGGCCGCGGCACCGGGGACGATCACCTTGGTGGTGAAGGCCGACTGGCCGGAAGCGGCACCAGGATCATATTCGGTAACGACCTGAGCCGACGAGCCGTGCGTACCGATCAGCGCGTTGCCGGAAACGCCCTGATAGCGCTGGGCGTCAGCAGCGGCGGCGGCGGCATTGGCCGGGTTCACCTGGGTCGGCAGGGCGACGAAAGGCGAGGAGCCGCTGTCGACCGACGGGTCGTAGAAGGTGTTGGCACTGGCGATCGCCGGGACGAGGGCGGCGGCGAAAGCGGCGGCGGCAAGAAACTTGCGGTTCATGATATATCTCCGGTCTTCAAAGGTTAGTTGGTTCCGTTGACAGCGAGAATGTCAGTTTCGCTGCCGATGACTGCCATTTGGGTTCCGGCCGATCACGTTCAAACCAGGGGACGCTGACGTATGCGCGCTGAAGAGTTGAACCTCGGTCGCGGAATCGTGTGCGTTAAGTTGAACGGATGAGGCAGAACGCAGGGAAACTCCGATAATTCCCGGTAAACCGGCCTTTTCCCGCTCATGGGAAAGCCGCTTCGGTGTGAACGACATCGGTCTTGTGTTCACGAAGCGCTGTTGTTCGCAGGACGTAATTTTCTGAAAAATACCGGAAAAGCGCGCGTTGGCCGACCTGGATGGGCACGTCCTGGGGTGATTGGTTCGCTGGGATACCCATAAACCGCTTGCAATGTGAGGACGGTTTTGTTATCCAAAACTGATTGCGAAATGCAATCAGATAGGGCGCGTAGCCATTTGCCCGCAACGTGTCGCAATCGACGCCACGACCTGTACCCTACTGCCAACGCGGGAACGGAGGTCCAAGCTGCCGAAATTCATCACCATCGGATATGGCGACCGGGCCGGCTATGACCGTACGCCTCGATCGGTCAGAGATGCCGCGCATGCCCAGGACGAGACGTTGCGGTCGGAGGGTGCCCTGATCGGCGTTGCCGGCTCTCCGGTGCAGGTGCGCAATCCCGACGCGACCGGGGTGGAAACGCGAGCCGGCGCCTTCATGTCGTCCGCCTTGCCGGTCGCCGGCTTCGCGGTGATCGAGGCCGCCAGTCTGGCCGAGGCAGTGGAAAAGGTCTCGACCGTTCCATGCGCCGTCGCTCATGGCGTGGTCGAGGTATGGCCCCTGGAATAGTCGCGCGATCCCGGGACAGAAAAGCATCAAGGGAGAAGTGAATGCCAGTCCCGAATGCCTTGGAGGTCGTGACATTGCTCGTCGACGACATCGAAAGGGCAAAGATCTTTTACCAGGAGCTCTTCGAGCCTGAAGTGATCTTTCAGGACGCCGTCTCCTGCGTGCTGCGTTTTGAGGGCGTGGCCGTCAACCTTCTTCAGGCCTCCGAGGCGGCCCCGCTCACCGAGCCTGTGCCGGTGGCCGCATCGGCGTCGGGCGCTCGTGTCCTGCTGACGATCAAGGTGTCCGACGTGGATGCCATCTGCGCGGTTCTGCGCGATCGCGGCGTCAAGCTGTTGAATGGCCCCATTAACCGACCATGGGGACGCCGGACGGTCGCCTTCGCGGATCCGTCCGGCCATGTCTGGGAAATCGCTCAGGATCTCGGCTGACAGCTCCGCTATTTGTGCCATGCGGGGTCGGTGGCACCATAGCGATTGCCGATCAGATCGGGATTGTCGGCGTAGGCGACGGACGGCTGGCCGTTATCCTGGGGAATGATCAGGTTGGTCAGGAAGGTCGACACATGATCGGTCACGCAGGGGTTACGCTCGGCGGTCGGCTGAGGAGCAACGTCGCGGGTTCCACGCTGCGCGTTGGCGACAGAGGGAACGAGGGCGACGGCGAGAGCCGCGGCGGCGAGAAGCTTGCTATTCATCATCAAAACTCCGAACTCCAACCTTGCCGGCATTCTGGTTCTGGCTCTTGTCTTTTTGGCGGCGGAGTATCTCGTTTTATATGCGCCTTTATCGATCACGTTCAAATCAGGCACAGCTGACGAGTGCGTGTCGAACCCCTAAAGAAAAACCCCGCCAATGGCGGGGTTCCTCAAAGGCGGGCGGGTGGGGGGGGGCCGCCTGCCTGTGATGGCTTAGGCCGCGTTCAGGCTTTGGACGAAGTCGCCCACTTCCTTTTGCAGCGAAGCTGAGTGCTCGTTCAGCTTGGACGACAACGTCATCAACTGCGTCGAGGCGGCGCCGGTCATCTCGGCGGCGGTGCTGACGCCGGTGATGTTGGACGTGACGTCGGTGGTGCCGGCCGCCGCCCGCTGGGTATTGCGGGCGATCTCGGCCGAGGCGGCGCCCTGTTCCTCGACGGCACTAGCGATGGCCGCGGAGGAATCCTGGATGCTGCCTACCGTCTTGACGATGCGGGAGATCGCCTCGACCGTGCCACCGGTGGCAGCCTGGATCTCGGTGATCTTGCGACCGATCTGGTCGGTGGCCTTGGCCGTCTGGTCGGCGAGTTGCTTCACTTCGGCGGCGACGACGGCAAACCCTTTGCCCGCTTCACCGGCCCGTGCCGCTTCGATCGTGGCGTTGAGGGCGAGAAGATTCGTCTGGGCTGCGATGTTGCTGATCAGCACCACGACTTCACCGATCTGTTGGGCGGCCTGCGACAGCGTCTGAACGTTCTGGGCGCTGGTCTCCGCTTCCTTGGCCGCATCGCGGGCGATGGTGGAGGAGTGGTTGACCTGGCCGGAGATCTCCTGGATGGAGGCCGACAGTTCCTCCGCGCCAGCGGCGACAGTCTGAACGTTGGAAGCTGCCTCTTCGGCGGCGCCCGACACCGCCTGAGCCTGGCGGGCGGTTTCCTCGGCGGTGGCCGAGAGGTTGCGGGCGGCGTCGGCGACCTCTGTCGATGAGGCACCGAAGCTGGTGGCCAGCTCCTGCATGCGCTTGACGAACGTCTCGGCCATGGCGGACCGCTTGCGCATGGCGGCGTCTTCGGCGGCCTTGGCCGCTTCCTGCGCCTTGCGGGCCGTTTCGGCCTCGATCAGGCTGAGGCGGAAGGCCTCCAGACTGCCGGCGATCTCGCCAACCTCATCCTTGCGACCGAGGCCATCGACGGTGATGTCGTATTTGCCGCCCTGCATGATGTGCATCGCGTTGACGATGCGGCCGATCGGGCGGGTCACGCCACGGGTGAGCGCCAGGAAGGCGAGTGCGAGCACCACCACCACCGTCAGGGCGATGAGGCCGAGGGTCATGTAGACAGAACTCCAGGACGCCGCGGTGTTGGCATCGCTCGCCGCCTGGGTTTCGCCGATCAGTGTGTTGTTCAAGGCTGTCGATTTCTTCTGAAGAGCGGCGATTTGCGGCCGGCATTCGGTGGTCAGAATCGAAAGTGCCTTGGCATTGGTACTGGGGTCGGTGGACTGCGAAAGCTTGGCTGCCTCCCCGCAGACTCCGGTCATAAGCTGACCGAGGGTGGCCTCCAGTTCTTCCAGGACGTCCTTCTTCTGAGGTGCAGCCTGCTTGGCGAGATTGATGTTCTTGCTGAAATCGGCGAGGGCCGTCTCGCGGGCGGCGGTGGCGGCACGATTGTCCTCCTCCGACGTGGCGGCGGCGTTCCAGTAGAGACTGCTTGTCAGATCGGATACGGCTCGGTTGGCGCGAGAGAAGTTGAGACTGGCTGTCGATGGCCCCGTGATAAGTTCACTGTAACTATCGTCAATGGCGACCATTTGATAGGCGGCATAGCCACCGCCTGCCAGAGCACCTATCCCAAGAAGTACGAGGAGAAGTGATACTTTTACCAGAACCGAGAAATTTGCGTAAGACAAAATACTGTCCCCCTACAGTCCAAGATGCACTTCCTGGTAGCATCCTGCTCTAGACAACAAATTCTGGGAAATTATGGTTAACAAAACCCTAAGACTTAAAGTATTTTTATTGTAATATTTACCAATAACCGGGTTTTGACTAATAAAACTAATCAATGAGCAGTATTGAAATAAACAATCAAATGTATTGTTCGCTCGGCTTCGCTGTGGTCGCTATGCCTTTGAGGCTTACCGATAAATGAGCGCTCCCCGTCGCTCGCCAGTGGGGTCGCTTCCAGGCCGCGTCACGTCAGGTTTTGCGCGATTCCGATATCTTGAATTTGGACGACGATCGCCCCGTGCTCGCCGGCGCACAGGTGAGCGTTTCTTCTATTTTGGGCCAATAAAGACATCACTGCGTCTTTAGGCGAAGAGCCATAGTAAAAACTTACAATACTTGAAGAATCAACCAAATAGGCTTTCCTTCAGTGGAAATCAAAACCGTAATTTGGTTTTCAAGAAAAAAGGTTTTGGGGTCACTAGGGCGGAATTTCGGGCACTCTGGGAGCGGTCTGAAACATGAAGCAGAGACCAGATCGCGATCCGGACCGCCTGATGCGGGCGATCTTGAGACGCGCACCAGTTGGCATCGCCGTGATCGATTATGAAGGCCGGCACATCTCGGTCAACCCAGCCTACGCGGACATTTACGGCTATACCATTTCCGACATGCTGGGCGAGAGCTTCCTGGTGCTTTTCCCGGAGGAGGCACGCCCCTCTGTCTTGGCGCGCCATCAGGGCTTCCTCGACAACGGCGATCAGCTCGGCAGCGAATGGCCCGCCATCCGGCGCGATGGAAGCCGCTTGACGGTGTGGTCGAATTCGGTGTCGTTTCCATCGCGACCCGGCCTGTCGGACCGGCTGGTCTATGTCCTCGACATCACCAATCACAAGAAGGCGCAGGAACAGGAGCGCATCGCCAACACCGTCTACCAGACGACGTCGGAAGCCATCATGGTCACCGACGCCGACCGACGGATCGTCGCCATCAATCCGGCTTTCACGCGGCTCACCGGCTGGTCGTTCGACGAGATGGAAGGACGCGATGCCCAGATGTTTCGCTCCGACCGGCACGACGATGCCTTCTACGGCGAAATCCGGCGCACGCTGGAAGAGGATGGCTTCTGGAAAGGCGAGCTGTGGGACCGCCGCAAGGACGGTGAACACTATCTGAGAGAAACCAGCATTACCGTCGTCCGGGATGTTCTCGATCACGTCAAGAACTATGTGGTGGTGTTTTCCGACATCACCGAACGCAAGGCGGCCGAGGACCTGATCCGCTGGCAGGCCAATTACGACTCGGTCACCGGCTTGCCCAACCGGCATATGTTCGGCAAGCGGCTGGCGCAGGGCGTGCAGCAGGCGACGGCCGACCATACGATCACCGCGCTACTGATGATCGACCTCGATCGCTTCAAGGAGATCAACGACACGCTTGGCCATTCGGCCGGTGACCGGCTTCTCGCCGAAGTGTCGACCCGCCTCAAGGAGTGTGAACGGCCAGGCGACACCGTCGCCCGCATTGGCGGCGACGAGTTCGCGCTCATTCTCACCGGCATTTTGGATATCGACGAAGTGGAGACCATCGCCAGGGAAGTGCTGGCGCGCTTCGAGGCGCCGGTGGAGATCGGCTATGAGAGGGTGTTCAGCTCCGCCAGCATCGGCATTTCGCTCTGCCCGCGGGATACGCAGTCCTTGGAAGAGCTTATCCAGAACGCCGATCAGGCACTTTATGCCGCCAAGGCGTCCGGTCGCAACTGCCTCTATTTCTTCACACCGGCGCTGCAGCGGGCGGCGAATGTGCGGATGCGGCTGGCCAATGACCTCAGGCAGGCCATTGCCGAGCGACAGTTCGTCGTCCACTACCAGCCCGTTGTCGATCTCAGGACCGGGCAGATCGTCAAGGCGGAGGCGCTCGTCCGCTGGCAGCATCCGACGCGCGGCCTGGTAAGCCCGGCAACGTTCATCCCGCTCGCCGAGGAAACCGGGCTGATCGTGCCGCTGGGTGACTGGATCGCCCGGCAGGCGATCGTCGAGGTCGCCCGCTGCCGCAACATGTATGCCCCGGATTTCCAAATCGCCATCAACCAGTCACCGACGCAGTTCCGCACCGCAGCCTTTTCCGGCCTCGGTTGGGTGGCCGAGCTGGCGCGGCACGGATTGACCGGCAAGGCCATCGTTCTCGAAATCACCGAGGGACTGCTGCTCAACGCCGAACCACAGGTGATGGCCAATCTGATCGCCTTCCGTGACGCCGGCATCGAGATGGCCGTCGACGACTTCGGCACGGGCTATTCCTCGCTCGCCTATCTCAGAAAGTTCGAGATCGACACGTTGAAAATCGACCGCTCCTTCGTCGCCGACCTCGACGGTGTCGGGCTCGATATCTGCGAGGCGATCATCGTCATGGCCCATCGTCTCGGCCTGGAGGTGGTGGCCGAGGGCGTGGAAACCGAGCAGCAGCGGGACGTACTGGCATCGATCGGCTGCGACCACGCACAAGGCTTTCTCTATGCCCCGGCACTGCCGGGCGAAGCCCTTGAAGCGCTACTGCGGGAGCAGGCCGCGAGATCGGGCGAGGCGGACAACCGGTGGAAGGCCTCGGCGGAATAGCGGCGTCACCAGACGAGACCGACCGCCGCGTCCAGTGCCCGCTTCGTGCCATGAACAACCGCGTTGGACGCGCCCTCCACCCGGCGGATGACATGTTTGCCGCCATCGACGGCCATATCGAGCACGTCTTTTTGCGGCGGCTCCGGAATAGGTTCGGCCGCTTCCAGCGGTGGCATCGCCGGGGCAGCGGGCTCGCCAACCAGGGCAGGGGGGATCGGCACATCCGGCGGGATGGGCGCAACGGCCGGACTGGCTGGGATGGGGGCGGCCGGCATCGGCGGCGCAAGGTTTGCCTGCTCGAGGCCGACGATCTGCGGGTCGCGGGTTTCGCAGGAGGGAAGGCAGCTGTTGAAGTGAGCGACCCCGGTCGTTGCCGGCTCGCGCACCCGGAAGACCTTGCTGATCGCGCTCTTGGGCGGTGCCGGAGGCTTGTCAGGCGGCAGCATGGTGACCGGCGGCGGCGTTTCGGTGATCGGCAGGTCGAGCGAAGCGGTGGTCAGTGGCGTTCCGCCCACCGTCGCCGTTCCCGTCGCTTCGAGCGGTGGCGAAACATCGGCGACAAGGGGCGACGACGCGACCATCAGAGGCGGAACCATGCGGCTGCGTTCGACCGCAACCACCGCGCCCGCGCAGACGGCGCTGACGCCGATGCCGAGCGCCCATTTCCAGAAGATCGTTTTGGCGGCGGAAAGCCGCACCTGATCCGCGTCGACCATTTTGTTTTCCTTAGAAAACCTCGGAGGATCGAGAAGTCCCATAGCTTCATGGCTTTTTCATTCGGCGAGATTGGCGAAAGTGCGGCATTGTTTAACACCAGATGTCTGGCACCGGCCGGATCGTTGCGTTCGTTCCGTGCCTGTTCAAACGGTTTCGGCACGGTGGGCGCCGAGAGCCGCCGAAAGGCCGGTTGTTATCTCCCGCATGACGTCGGGAGCGCTTCGGTCGACGCCGTAGACGAAGCCGGGAAAGTCGAGCGGCTTTTGCAACGCCCAGATCGCCTCGTGCTGGTCCGGCGGCAGGATCTCGGCCGGATCGCCGACGGCCACCCAGCCGATCGGCACGGTCGCCCCGGCTTCGAGCCGGGTGCGCAGGTGGACCACGCCGTGGATGCGGACTTCCGCTCCCCTGCCGATGTGGGCGCCGTGGAAAATCGAGGCGCCGGTGGCGATGAACACTTCGTCTTCGATGTTGGCGCCGACGACGTGGCTGTTGGGACCGACGAGGCAATGGTCGCCGAGGCGGCAGGGATGCCGCCCCGTGGCTCGGATGACGGCGTTTTCCAGGATGATGCAGTTGCGGCCGATACGGATGGAGCCGCCAGCCTCTGCGATGAGACGGGCGCCATGCATGACGCGGCTGCCGGCACCGATGGTCACATCGCCGCTCACGGTGGCATCGGGCGCTACCCAGGCTTCGGCATCGATCTCAGGGAAACGGTCGTCATAGGAGAGAATGGTCATCTGTTCTGCTCCGCTTCGAGCTCACTGGCGCGGCAGCCGATCGGGCAAACGTCCGAGCCGCACAGGTCGTGCTCGCACAGGCGGCACGTGGTTCTGGCAAAGGCGCGGGAGGTCGTCGCGCCGGCCAGGATCCGGTCGAGCATGGAGACGAACTGCGACCGTTCGTCCGGTCGCAGCGCACCCAGCAAATTGTCGAGCGCGGCAAGGCGATGGGCCTGAAGCGCCGTGACCTCGGCATGGCCGGCATCGGTCAGGCGGAGGGGCGTGACGCGTCCCTCTGGCTTGCCGCGCTCGATGAGCTTCCGCGCCACCAGCCCATCGATCAGCCGGACGGCGGTCGGTTGGCTGACGCCGGCGATGTCGGCCAGCTCGCTGGTGGTCAGGTCCGGCTTGAAATGCAGCATCGACAGCACGGCCGCCGCGCTCGGCGACAGGCCGGCCAGCGCCGCCTCCGTCCGCTCGCGTATCACGGTACCCAGTGCGCCGAGCTTGTTGGCATCTAATAAATGCATAGCCTATGCATATATTAGGTTCGTCCTGAGGTCAACGGGGCCGTTGGCGCGAGGTAAGCGCCGGGGTCTTGCGTTCTCCGGTCACCGAGGGGAGGAGATACGCCCATTGACCTTCGTTTGCCCCCGTTGTCCGTAGTGTACAAAATGAGGCGGCGCACAACACTTAAGCCGCCACTTGACAATCGCCGCGGGTCAGGGCACTAAAGTTCATGCTTAACTATCAAGCCATCGACGAATGCTTCCGCGCCCTGGCCGAGCCGGCCCGTCGCGCCATCCTGGAGCGGCTATCGGAAGGTCCCGCGAGCGTCAGTACGCTGGCGGCACCGTTTGACATGACGCTCGCCGCTGTCGTGCAGCACATCCAGGTGCTGGAAAAATGCGGGCTCGTTCGCAGCGAGAAGATCGGCCGTAGTCGTGTGTGCCGCGTCAACCCGACCGGCCTGGACGTGGTGTCCGATTGGGTAGGGCTTCGTCGATCGATGGTTGAGCGGCAACTCGATCGCCTGGGGGCACTGCTCGCAGAGCAGCCCGCGGACGACGCGGACCAACCCAACACTGAAAGGACGGACCCATGACCGATGCGATGATGAAACCTGCACCGGAAGCACCCGGCGCCATCCATTCGACCTTCCGCGTTTCACGGACTTATCCGCAGGCGCCGGAACGCGTGTTCAAGGCATTTGAAGACACGGATCTGGTGCGCCGCTGGAGGGTCGAGGACGAAAACTGCAAGGTGCTCGAATTTACCTACGATTTCCGCGTTGGCGGCACGGAGGTGTCACGCTTCGTGTTCCCCGGTGGTCCGGAGATCCGGCTCGATGCCCAGTTTCAGGATATCGTCCCCAACGAGCGCATCATCTTCTCCTATCGCATGCTGGCGGGCTCCATGCTTCTATCGGTCTCGCTCTCGACGATCGAGATCAAGCGCAGCGGGCGTGGCACGGACCTGATCTTCACCGAGCAGGGCGTCTATTTCGAGGGGCCGGATTCGGCAAAGAATAGGGAAGAGGGAACCCGTTTCATCCTCGAGAAGCTCGCCAAAGAGTTGGCAGGCTGAGCGTATCGGCGGATCGGCGTCCAATCTTGGGCGCCGATTGTCCCCGTCCCCCTCGTCATGCGGCGCTTCTGGCTGGCGCAGCGACGGCCGCAGGCTTGCCTTGCCGGCGCAGATAGATGAGCTGGGCCGTCAGGCCAACGACAAGGATGACCAGCAGGCTGGCCTGGAAACCGAGGAGAAGCGGCGACTTCAGGTCGGTGACCAAAGGATGGCCATCGGGAACGCGGCGCAGGATTTCGGTGACGGTCGGCAGCATCAGCAGGAAGGCCGTCAGGCTGAGGAAGATAGTTTCGAGGTATCTGCCGGCGTGCCCGAAGAATGAAATGCGGCCGATGGCATATCCGGCCAGCAACAGCGCGATGGTCGCCGCGCCAATGACATAGCTCACCGGCTCATGGGCGACGAGGAACACCGTGGCGGCGCCGATCAGCATGAACACGAGATAGGCAACGCCGGCGGTTGATTGAGGAACGATCCGCCCACGACGGGCGAACATATAGACGGCCAGCGGAATGGCCGGCAGGCTGCCGAGCGTATGCACCCAGCCGATCGGTGAAATTCCAAACATTTCAAGCTCCTTTCTGTCCAATGTCAGCAGACTTGCATTGCATGACGCCCGTATCTGCGGCTGACGGGCGCCATGCTTAGGAACTCCTCCGGCCCGGGTCGGCTTGCGACTTACATGGGCGGGACGACGCCGTTGGTGCCAACGACGATGCGGTCGGCGGTGATGCGCCCGTCGAGCGCCTTCTCGGCGATGATGAACACCGCCGTACCTGGTTTGAGGTCGGCCTCAGTGGCCGGGGCGAACGTGACGACCGGCGTGCCCTCGGGTATGGCGATCTTCTTCTCGCCACCACGATAGGAAACGGTGACCGTTCGGCCATCGACGCCGGTCACCGCGTCGGCAACCGTGGCATTGGTCATGGTGCTGTTCGGCTTGAGATCCCAGGGGCGGCTGCCTTCGCCGGTGCCTTTCATGGCCGGCGGAAAGATCACCACTTCCAGTGCGCCGTCGCCGCCGCTCTCGGTGGGCAGCGAGGCGATGCCGACGAAATCGCCGGGCTTGATACTGGCCACATCGGCGCTGGCGACGCCCGACAGTTTCCAGTTGGGGGCGAGGGTGACATTGGCGGTGTCGCCCTCGCGCGTCTTCACCGTCAGTGCCTTGTCGGCGAAGCTGATGATGGTGCCGCGCACGCGGACCGGGTCGGTCTTGCCGCCCTCGGCAAAAGCGGATGCGCCAAGGCCGACAACAAGCGACAGGCTGACGGCGGCGGTGGCGAGAAAGCCGGGCAAATGTCTTGGAAGCATGGTTCCTCCTTGTACCTACTAGTAGGTAGCCTTAGGTGCGGCAGAGATAGCCTGAGCGCCGAGCTCCACAAAAGCCAATCAAAAAGCGGTTTTCACGTATTGGGCAGATCGATGATGGCGGTTACGGCCGACCGGCGACGAGCCTTTCGATCAGCGGCTCGGTGATGCCTCTGAACGTTTGGGGATCGCCATAAGCCCGGGCCGACAGCATGGCGCCATGCACGGCGGCCATGAACCCTTCCGCTTCCGAGCGGGCGGTGCCGGCAAAGGCGAGGCTGCCTTCGCTGGCGCCCCTTTCCAGAACAGAGGTCAGCCACGCCGACAGCGAGCGGAAATGCGCTTGCACCTCGGCGACGATCTCCGGCGGCAGCACGGGGATCTGAGTGGCGAGCAGGGCGCAGACGCAGAAGGCGCTGGTCGGGTCGCCAATGCACGCTGCCCAGTAGCTGGTGTAGGCACGGAGCTGGTCCGCCGGGGCAGGGTGGTGGCGTTCCAACTCGGCGATTCCCGCCTGGGCCTCGGTGCGGTAGCGCTGCAAAAGGGTACGGACGAGATCGACCTTGCTCGGGAAATGGTGATGGATGCTGGCCTTGCGGATGCCGACGACTTCGGAAATGTCGGCATAGCTGAAACCGTTATAGCCGCCGGCGATGATCAGCGAACGGGCGCAGCGGAGGATTTCGTCGGCGGTGGTCGCAAGGTTGCCCATGTCGCCATGCCTACCTTCTAGTAGGATGGCTGTCAACCTAACTGACACAGCTGCTGGAACGCGCCGGTGCGACGGGCCCGGAGGGCGGCCCTATTGCCGCCTTGCGATTCGGGGTGTGGAGGAAGGGCAAGAGGCCAGGCAGCAAAAAGGCCGGGGTTCCCCGGCCTCTTCTCCAGCGCCTCGATGATCGGTGTCCGTATCGGTCAAAGACCAGAAGCGCCAGCGGCTTTCAAAAGGCCAACCGTCACTCGGACGTGGTGGCCACCAGAGCCGGGGCCGGCCGCGGACGTGCCGGACGCTCCTTCGGCTTGGGCATGGGAATGAGACCCTCGCGCTGAGCCTTCTTGCGGGCGAGCTTACGGGCGCGACGAACAGCGTCTGCTGCTTCGCGCTTACGCTTTTCCGACGGCTTTTCATAAGCGCTATGCTGCTTCAGCTCCCGGAGAATGCCTTCCCGCTGCATCTTTTTCTTAAGAACGCGAAGAGCCTGGTCGATATTGTTGTCGCGAACGAGAACCTGCACTGAATTTCCGATCTATTGGGAGAGCAAGGCGCCACCCGCCGAGGTGGCGATCGGCTGGTCCCCTTGGCAAGCACCACCTGCGAGGCAAGCAGAAGTGCATGTCAGGAACAGGCAAAGGGCTCCCAATTCGCGCCCCCTGCGCAGCGTCACAGAATGACCTTAGGATATTTTACGCCAAAACGCCACCCCTCGACCGCAAACCCGCTTCTTTCGGGTTCCGGTTCGGGCTGGGCACCAACTGGTAAAGCCATCCTACAGGTAAGTGGTGACCTTGGCTAGGGTCCGATGGTGCCCTCTCGGGCCTCCCGATGACGCTATCGGTCCGGATTTGCAGACGGAAGGAGATTGGCGGCGGCATCTGCGGGTGCGGTCATCCACGTAACTGCCATATCCCTGTCAGCCGATCCGCTATAGCGCCTGCCAGAGCGACGACAAGAACCGGGGACACCGATCCGCCGGGCAACTGCGAGGGGCAGGAAACGCACATGGTCTACGCCGCAAATCTCTGGCTTTTCTTCATTCTGCTGGTGGGAATCATCCTGGTCCCCGGCATGGACATGATGTTCGTGCTCGCCAACGCACTGACACGTGGGCGACGTGCCGGCCTCGCGGCAACGCTGGGTCTGATGGTCGGCGGCATCTGCCACACGCTGTTCGGCACTTTCGCGGTGGCAGGTCTCAGCAAGCTGATGCCATCGGTCTATGGGCCGATGCTGATGATAGGCTCAGCCTACATGGTGTGGATTGGTGTGAGCCTGATGCGGAGTTCGATCGTCATCGATTCTGTGGATGGAGAGGCCATCAGGTCATCGCGGGCGGTGTTGGCACAGGGCATCGTCATCTGTCTTCTCAACCCCAAGGCCTGGCTGTTCATCCTTGCCGTCTACCCGCAGTTCATGTCGCCGGCCTACGGGCCGCTGTGGCCGCAGGCGCTGGTGATGGGTGCCATGACCATATCCGTGCAGTTCGTCGTCTATGGCGGGCTGGCGGTGGCGGCGGCGCGCGGCCGCGACGCACTGGTCACCAATCCCGCCCTGACCATCTGGATCGGCCGGGCTGCCGGGCTGCTGTTGGTGGTGATTGCCGGCTACACGCTGGTGCGCGGCTACCATGAGTTATAGGCGCGGTGTAAGTCATTGGCGGCAACGCCCGCCCAGATAGCAAAAAGGCCGGGACGAACCCGACCTTCTCTCCAACGCCTCAATGATCAGTGCCAGTACATCCGTGGTCAAAGCTCAGAAGCGTCAGTTCGTGTGTTTAAACGCACAGTATGAAAGATAGGTGACGATTTCGGAAATTCAAGGGATGGCGGACAAACTATCGCGATGCGACGTCTGCCTGCCGCCAAACCCGGGCTTTTGAGTCTATGGGCTTTCAATACTCCTGGACGGTCGGCCGATAGAGAATCTCATTGATGTCGACCTCGTCGGGCTGGCTCATGGCAAAGACGACGCAACGGGCAAAGGAGTCGGCGGGGATCGCCGCCTGGGCGTAGAATTGTTTGATGCCGGCGGCGACATCGCTCTCGCTGGTGCTGTTCGGCAGTTCGGTGTCGACGGCGCCGGGGGAGATGATCGTCGTGCGAATGTTGTAGGGTTTCACTTCTTGGCGGAGGCCCTCGGAAATTACCCGCACGGCGTGCTTGGTGGCCGAGTAGACGGCGCCGCCGGCCCTGACCTTGTGGCCGGCTACCGACGACACGTTGATGATCTGGCCGCTCTTCTGGCGGGTCATGTGCGGCAGCACGGCGGCGATGCCGTAGAGCACGCCCTTGATGTTGACGTCGATCATCTGGTCCCACTCGTCGATGCGTAGGCGCTCGAGCGGCGACTGCGGCATGATGCCGGCGTTGTTGATGATGACGTCGACGCGGCCGTAGAGCGCGATGGCGCGGTCGACCAGCGCCTTGACCTCGTCGGCCTTGGTGACATCGGTCCTGACCACGGCCTTGGTGTCGAGGTTGAGTTCGGCTGCCAGCTTTTCCAGGCGATCGAGCCGGCGGGCGCCGAGCACCAGCTTGGCGCCATGGCGGGCGAGTTCCCGCGCCGCCGCTTCGCCGAGACCGCTGCTGGCGCCGGTGATGACGACCACCTTGTTTTCAATATTCTGCATGGGTTCACTCCGTGTTGCGGGGCGGACCGGCACGGCCGGCCACCGGCCCTATGTAGGGAGCCTGGTTCGATTTGGCCGGCGCCTGAGAGCGGCTTGCGATCAATCCTTGGTGCACGGGCTTTTCTTGAGGCCCGTGTTCAGAAGCGCTCGACCAACAGCAGCAGGGCGATGGCCAGCATGGCAACGCCGGAGATGCGACCGACCACGCGGGCGGCGGCAGGGCGGGCAGTAAGCAGCGTTTTCGAGCCGATGGCGACGCCAGTGTAGACGACGCCGCAGGTGGCGATGTGGATCAGGCCGAGCACCACCATCTGCAGCGACGGCGACCAGATCGCCTTGGGGTCGACGAACTGCGGCAGCAGGGCGAGGAACAGCAGGAAGACCTTGGGATTGAGGCCGCTCACCCCGAAGCCGCGCGCCAGCCAGTGCGGCCATGGCGTGCGGCCGCCGGCTTCCGCCGCGGCAGGTATCGGCGGATTGGCCAGCATGCCGATGCCGAGCCAGACGAGATAGGCGGCGCCACCGATCGTCAGCAGGCTGAGCGCCAGCGGCAAGCCGGCGACCAGCGAGCCGATGCCGGCCGCCACCAGGAGCGTCGCCATCAGGTGCCCCGACAAGAGACCGCCGATGGCCGGCGCGATGGCCCGTTCCTGCATGCCGGCGGTGATGGCATAGGCCCAATCGGCGCCCGGCGTGATCACCAGCAGCGCCGACACCAGCCAGAAGGCCGCCATCAGGTCGATATTCATGCCTCAGCCTCCAACCGTCCGTTCGAGGCGGAACCGCCCCGCCTCGGAAATGGGGTGGAAGCTATCACTCGCTGAGACGAATGTTCTCCCATAGTCTTGCGCCAACAGGTCTGAATGAGGCAGTATCTCGCGCATGGATGCCATTGATCGGAAGATTCTTGCCGAACTGCAAACCGATGGCCGGCTCACCGTCACCGAGCTGGCCGATCGGGTGGGGCTCAGCCTGTCGCCATGCCATCGGCGCGTGCGGGCGCTGGAGGAGGCGGGCGTCATCCGCGACTATCGCGCCCGCCTCGATCCGGCGGCGCTGGGCCTCAACTTCCGCGCCATCGTCTTCGTCACGCTGCGCGAGGGCAGCCGCCCCGCCGTGCAGGCTTTCGAGACGGCCGTCGCGGCGGTGCCGGAGGTGACGCTGGCGCAGCGGCTGTTCGGCGATCCCGACTACATGCTGCACGTCGTCTGCACCGACCTCGAGGCCTATCAGGAGCTCTATGACGACCGCTTGTCCGCCCTGCCGAACTTGCAGCGGCTGACCTCGACAATGGTGATGAAGAGCGTGGTGGAGGACCGGCTGCTGCCACTCTAGGCGCCGACCGATTGCCGCACGGCCGTCGTTCCCCTAGGATGCTTGCCATCCGAAGACCGAGGCCTTTGTGAAAGCCACACGACGAACCCTCTGAATGACGCCCCGAGCCAAGCATCGGGGCATTGACGCGAAGCCGGCAGGCTGTCGCGCCGCTGTCGTTTGCCCAACTCATTCAGAGATCGTCACATGGACAACTATTTCGAAAGCCCCTTCCGGGGCATCACGCTTGACCAGCAGGTCACTAATCCCAACATCGTCGTCGGCCGCTATAGCTATTATTCCGGCTATTACCATGGCCACAGCTTCGACGACTGCGCCCGCTACCTGATGCCGGACGAGGGCGTCGACCGGCTGATCATCGGCAGCTTCTGTTCCATCGGCTCCGGCGCCGCCTTCATCATGGCCGGCAACCAGGGGCACAAGCACGACTGGATCAGCAGCTTTCCCTTCTTCTGGATGCCCGAGGTGCCGGCCTTTGCCGGTTCGGCCAACGGCTATCGTCCGGCGGGCGACACGGTGATCGGCAACGATGTGTGGATCGGCTCGGAGGCGATCATCATGCCGGGCATCACCGTCGGCGACGGAGCAGTGATCGGCACCCGTGCCCTCGTCACGCGCGACGTCGAGCCCTACACGATCGTCGGCGGCAACCCGGCCAAGCCGATCCGCCGGCGCTTCAGCGAGGCTGAGATCGCCCTGTTGCTCGACATGAAGTGGTGGGAATGGGGCGACGAAGCGCTCGCCGGCGCCATGCCGCTGCTGACCAGCGACGACATCGACGGCCTTCACCGCTATTGGCTCACTCTCGGCAGATAGCCCGATGGCTACGCCTGTCCCGCCACTGGCGGGGCAGGCCTATCGTGCCGCGGCGGGAGGCACGCTTCCCGAATGAGCGACCGGGGCGCCGTGTATCGATTGGCGCAGGTGGGCGCGGGCGAAGCGCTCCACCGCCGCCTGTTGGCAAGAAATGGTGGTGAGATCAGTGCTGATGATGCGCTGCCCGACAGGCCAGAGCGAAATACGGGCCAGCCTGAAGCACTGGCGGCCCAGGGAAAGCCCGCGAACCGTCAGGCCGCAGAGAAAACCGAGAACGAGATAGGTGAAGGAAAGCAGCAGGCCGAAGGTCAGCATCCACAGGAGATTGAAGGCAAAGCCGACGACGCCGGCAGCGGCCGTTGACGGCGTCGGGTCCTGTCCGCCAAGTTCGCGGATATGCACGGCCGTTCTGCCCGAGGGAGAGATGCTGAACCCGGCCAGTTCGATGGCGGCTCGGGCCAGCGGCTGTCCGCCGGCAATCCGGCCGAAGACTGCCGCGCCGATCAGCCAGACCAGCGCAGTCCAGCCACCACCCAATGCAAACCAGATGATGCTACCAGCAAAATGCACCCGAGCCCCCAACACAACCAAACGCATCGCGGCGCAAGATACGTTTCTGAAGGTATCTAGCAATAGGCTGGAAAGGTCGAGGTGGCGGATTGTGTGGAAAAGCTTAACACTGGAAGTATTCCAGTTCGCATCACCAGCGTCGGAGCGGCGCCACCTCAGCCAGTGCGACGACGGGCGAAGGTTTCCTCCGCCGCATGCCGCCGGGCCGTCTCGGCCAGCTCGACGCTGACGACGCGCCGGCCGACCGGCCACAGCGAAATGCCGGCCAGCTTGAAGCATTGCAGACCGAAGGGAATGCCGATGATCGTCAGGCAGTAGATGATGCCGAGCGCCAGATAGGACAGGCAGAGCGCCAGGCCGAAGGTCAAGAGCCACAGCACATTGAAGACGAAGCCAATGGTGCCGGTGACGGCCGTGGTCGGCGTCAGCCCCTTGCCGTCGAGCTCGCGCACATGCACCACATCTTTGCCGAACGGAAAGGCGCTGAGCTTGGCCATCTCGATCGCCGCCCGCGTCAACGGCAGCCCGACGATGGACAGCGCAAAGATCGCCGCGCCGAGCAGCCAGAGCAGGGCGGTATAGGCACCCCCGAAGATGAACCAGATGACATTGCCGGCCAAGCGCATGATGGACCCCTTGGGGTAGGGCGGGACGATCCCGCTGGGGCATCAGGTGGGGATTGGAAAAGGGAAGGACAATCGGGAGCCGCCCGACCTTTGGTGGCAGGCGGCTCCCTGTTGCGCGGCTATGCCTTGTGGACCGAGATCAGCAGCATCATCGGTCTCTCGAGTTCCTCCTCGGACAAATCCGGCGACGCCTTGACCTGTTCGACCGTCGGACCGAACTCCTCGACCCGGCGGAGGGTAAAGCCCTCTTCGATCAGGGTGTTGAGGGTGGTGGCCATGGTCCGGTGGTACTTGAGCACATCCTTCACGAACCACTCGGTGCGGCGCTCACCCTCGATCGAATAGCTGTTGACGGGCCAGGTCCTGCGGCCGTCCTCGTCGGTCATCCAGCGCGGATGCGCTGGTGCCATGTAGATCGGGTGTTCGGTGGTGAACACCAGGTTGCCGCCCGCCGCCAGGCCGTCATGGATGGTGCGCACCAGGCGCCGCAAATCCCTGACGTAGTGGAAGGCCAGCGAACTGTAGACTAGGTCGAAGCTTGCCTTGGGCAGCTCCAGCGTTTCGAGATCAGCGATGCGATACTCGATGGCCGGATCGGCGGTATCCTGGCGGGCCCGGGCGATCATCTTCTCCGACAGGTCGAAGCTGAGCACCGAGACCGCGCCCTGAGCGCGCATCCAGCGCGAGGCCCAGCCGAAGCCGCAGCCGAGATCGGCGACCCGCTTGCCGGCAAGCGGCGGCAGCATGGCGCGCACGGCAGGCCATTCGGTGGCGCCGTCGAGGCCGATGACCTGCCGGGGATACTGGGTGTAGCCGGAAAAGAACTCCGGGTTGTCGTAGATGTTCTGTGCCATGTTCATCTCCTTATAAAAGGTGGGACGAGGCACACGTCCAACGCCAAAAACCTCGTCCGTGAGGGCGAGGCCAGGGTTGGCGATCCGCTGGTTTCAGCTTGCGTGGTCGACAGCCCGGCACCCCGCCATGGAGATGCCGGCCAACCGGGAGACAATGTGGGTGTCCTGTTCGACCATGTTCAGTTTTTCAGCGAGACCGAGGGCAAAGTCAAGCGCGGAGGGGAGGACAATAGGGTCCAATGTCAGCCAGATTGATGGCGGCTCCCATGCTGCCCGGAGTTCGTCCATGAGCGCAGACCTCTATCCTCCGATCGCCCCCTTTCAGTCCGGGCTGCTTCAAGTCGCCAATGGACAAAGGATCTATTGGGAGGTGTCGGGAAATCCCAATGGCAAGCCGGCGCTGTACCTGCACGGCGGTCCGGGAAGCGGCCTTGGCTCCGGCAGTTACCGGCAGCGCTTCGATCCACGGAGGTACCGCATCGTCGGGATCGACCAACGGGGATGCGGACGAAGTCGCCCACTTGCCACCGAGGCCATCAAGGATCTCGCCGCCAACACGACGCAAGCGCTGATCGAGGATATCGAGGCGGTCAGGACGCATCTCGGCATCGGGAGTTGGCTGGTATCCGGTGTATCTTGGGGAGCGACGCTGGCGCTCGCCTACGCCCAGGAGCATGCGGACAAGGTTTCAGAGCTGGTGCTCGTGGCGGTCACGACCACCAGCCGCGCCGAGGTAGATTGGATCACCGAGGGCGTCGGGCGGATATTCCCCGAGGCATGGCAGCGGTTCGAGCGCGCCTCTGGCCGACTCCCCGGAGAACGCGTTGTCGAAGCTTATGCACGCCGGTTAGCGACCTCCGATATCGAGGACAGACCGCGGGTGGCTCGTGCCTGGAACGACTGGGAAATGACCCACATTTCCCTCGATCCGAACTGGGTACCGACTGACCAACGGTTTGATGAAGAGCGAGGATTGATCTTTGCGACCCTCGTGACCCACTATTGGGCCAACGATGGATTTCTCCGAGACGGTAAGGAGATATCGAACCGCCTGTCGTCGATAGCCCATATCCCGGCCGTTCTGATCCATGGCCGCCGCGACATCAGCGGGCCAGCTATAACGCCATGGATGCTTCATGATCGTTGGCCGGCCAGTCGGCTGGTGATCGTGGAATCCGAAGGGCACGGCGGCCCGCTTTCCTTCAGGGAGATGCGTGAGGCTTTGGATGAATTTGCAAGATAACCCAGCGGAATAACGCCGGCGCCTCTGGCGCGTTTCGGAATTTCGCTAACGCGGCTCCGCAACGCGTTGCCGCTGGCCCGGAAGCGCTGGAGTGGGTGGCAAGATCCAGCCGGCCATGAATCGACCCTACCTCGCCACGCTCACCTTCTCCCCCTCTTCCTTCCGCTTCCTGGCCTTCAGCATCGTCGTCGACTCGCGCACGATCAGCTGCGTCGGTAGCACGATCTGTTCCGACGGGGCGTCGAGGCCGGCGATGAGGGCGAGGAGGAGGTTTACCGAGGCGCGGGCCATCTGCTGCAGCGGCTGGCGGATGGTGGTGAGCTGGGGGTGGAGCTGCGAGGCGATGGGGATGTCGTCGAAGCCGATGACGGAGATGTCGTCGGGCACCCGCAGGCCGGCCTCGCGGATCGCGGCGATGGCGCCGTAGGCGGAGGCGTCGTTGGCGGCGAAGATGGCGGTGGGCCGGTCGGAGAGGGCGAGCAGCTTCTGCGCCGCCTCGAAGCCGCTCTTGCGCAGGAAGTCGCCATCGACTTCGAGGTTCGGATCGTAGGGCAGGCGGGCCTGGGCGAGAACGTCGCGGTAGGCGCGGCGGCGGTCGCGCGCCGAGGTCAGGCGGTCGTTGCCGGAGATGAAGGCGATGCGGCGGTGGCCGAGTTCGATCAGGTGCCTGAGCGCCGCACAACCGCCCTGGTAGTTGTCGGCGGTGACCGACGGGAAGGCCGACTCGACGCCCTGTTCGATGGTCACCACGGGAATGTGGGCGGTGGTCATCGATTCCAGATAGTCGGACTCGTAGGGCAGGATGACGATGACGCCGTCGGCGATCTGCCTGAGCATGTCGATGATGGAGTGCGGCGGCCGGCGGTCGCAGACCGGCAGTGAGTAGACCAGCATCTCGTAATCGGCGGCGCGCGCCACCGCGCCCATGCCGAGCAACAGGTCGGAGGTGAAGGGCGTATGCAGTTCGGCCACCACGCCGATGATGCGCGTGCGGGCACCCGTCAGCTTCTGGGCGGCGCGGTTGGCGACGTAACCCATCTCGTCGGCGATGCGCAGGATGTCCTCGCGCTTTTCGGGCGAGACGCCGGGGCGGTTGTTGATCGCCCGCGAAGCCGTCATCAGGGAGACACCGGCGACCTTGGCGACCTCGGCTAACGTTGGGTATTGTCGCTTCATCATTTGGTCGAATGGTTTCCGGGGCTACAAACTGTTTGTCCGATGCCCCGCGGGCTGTCAACAGCGTCGATGGCTTCCACCCCTTGAAAAGACGCGGAAAACCGCCGGCTACAGGTGGTACGCGACACGATGCACAGCCCTAGCAAGATCTTCCCCAGGCCCCCAGTCAACGCCCAACTGGTAGAGTTGACGCGTCAGAACGTTAGCGCTAACGTTCGGCTGTCACCCGTTGAGAGCATCGGCTGAAAAGTGGATTCCGGTTTTCGGGGGATCCGATGCGACCATCTGGCTCAACGTGATCCTTGGGAGGAGAAGGTGTCTATGAATTTCGTTTCCAAACTTTCGGCGCTTGCCTGTGGCGTCGCCATGGTCGCTGCCGTGCCGTTTGCGGCGCATGCGGCCGACAAGACCATCACCGAGTGGGATCTTCAGACGACGGCCGGCGCCGTCAAGGTCATCCGCGACGCGGCTGATCGTTTCGAGAAAGCGAACCCCGGCTACAAGGTCGAGGATACCCATATCCTCAATGATGCCTACAAGACCAAGATCAAGATCGCCTTCGGCGCCAACGAGCCGCCCTGTGTGTTCAGCTCCTGGGGCGGCGGTCCGCTCCGCGAGTATGTGAAGGCCGATCAGGTGGTCGACCTCACCCCGTATCTCGACAAAGACCCGGCCTTCAAGGATCGCTTCCTGCCGGCGAGCTTCGGCGCCTCCACCATCGACGGCAAGATCTACGCCCTGCCTGCCGAGAATACCGCCATCGCCGTGGTGTTCTACAACAAGGACCTGTTCGCCAAGTACAAGGTGACGCCGCCGAAGACCTGGGACGAGCTCCTGAACGTCATCGAGGTGTTCAAGAAGAACGGCATCGCCCCCTTCGCGCTCGCCAACAAGAACAAGTGGACGGGCTCGATGTTCTACGGCTACCTCGTCGACCGTATCGGCGGTCCCGAGGCCTTTGCCAATGCCGCCCAGCGCAAGAACGGCGGCTCGTTCGCCGATCCGGTGTTCGTGGAAGCCGGCAAGCGCCTGCAGGAGCTGGTCAAGGCCGGTGCCTTCCAGAAGGGCTACAACGGCCTCGACTATGACGTCGGCGGTTCGCGCCGCCTGCTCTACACGGAAAAGGCAGCCATGGAGCTGATGGGCACCTGGGAAGCCTCGACCATCGGCAACGAGAACCCGGATTTTGCCAAGAAGCTCGGCTTCTTCCAGTTCCCGTCGGTGCCTGGCGGCAAGGGTGATCCGAACGCGCTGCTCGGCACGCTCGGCGACAACTACATCTCCGTGTCCAAGGCCTGCCTGGAGCCGGACAAGGCCGTCGAACTCCTGAAGACGCTGACCGACGACACGGCCGCTGCCGGCCGCCTCGCCGACAACCGCATCATGCCGCTCAAGGCCATCAAGACGGACAACCCCTTCCTCACCGAAGTCTACTCGCTGGTCGCCAAGGCGCCGAGCGTGCAGCTCTGGTGGGACCAGGAGCTGACGCCGAAGCTGGGCGAGCTGCATAAGGATACCTCGCAGGCGCTGTTCGGCCTCTCCAAGACGCCGGAACAGGTGGCCACCGAGTTCGAGGCTGCCGCCAAGGCGGAGCTGAAGTAACCTCCTCCCACGACAAGCCCCGCCGACGTTCGCCGGCGGGGCATTCGAGCTGAGGATGGGAGGATTTTCCCCGTGACCGACATATCGACGCGTTCCGCCGACGGTGGAGCGGGAGGAGCGGCTTTGTCTCTCAGAAAACTGGCGCCCGTCGTCTTCCTGGCTCCGGCCATTCTGATGCTGGCCGTCTATCTTCTCTATCCACTGGTCGACAGCTTCCGCCTGTCGCTACTCGACTGGAACGGGCTCGGTTCCAATGCCCAGTTCGTCGGGCTCGACAACTGGAAGAAGCTCCTGTCGGACACGCTGTTTTGGGAAGCGGCCTGGAATAACATACTGCTCGCCGTCTTCTCGGTGCTGATCCAGATGCCGATCGCGGTGATCCTGGCGGTGGTGCTCGACAACGCCGGCAAGGGCTCGCGCATCCTCAAGATCCTCTACTTCCTGCCGCTTCTGATGTCGTCGGTCGCCCTCGGCGTGCTCTTTAAATACTTCTACGACGTCAACTTCGGCCCCCTCAACGCGCTGCTCGATTACGTCGGCCTCGGCTATCTCGCCCAGGACTGGCTCGGCGACACGCGCTTTGCGCTCGGCGCAGTGATCGCCGTCATCTGCTGGCAGTACATCCCCTTCTACATGGTGCTGTTCATGGCCGGTCTCGCCTCCTTCCCGGCCGAGATCTCGGAAGCCGCCAAACTCGACGGTGCGTCGGAGGCGACCATCTTCTGGAAGATGAAGCTGCCGCACCTCAAGGGCACCATCCGCACCGCGGCGGTGCTCAGCGTCATCGGTGCGCTGCGTTACTTCGACCTTATCTACGTGATGACCGGCGGCGGGCCGGAGGGCTCGTCGGAGCTGATGGCCACCTACATGTATCGCAACGTCTTTTCCTCGTTCCAGCTCGGCTACGGCAGCACGGTGGCCTCCGGCATGTTCATCGTGGTCATCCTGATCGCGTCGGTGCTGCTGCGCTTCTCCAAGCGCTACGAGACGGAGGTCTGACATGGCATCGTCCCCCGCCACGCGCGTTGCCGGCCGCATCGCAGTCCCCGTCCTCGGCCTGTTCTGGCTGGCCGTCACCACCGTGCCCTTCCTGTTCATGGTGATGACCACCTTCAAGACGCAGGAAGAGTCCTATTCGAGCTCCGTCTGGGCGCTGCCCGAGAGCCTCAACTTCGTCAACTACGCCGACGTGCTCTCCGGTCCCTTCCTCACCTATCTCAAGAATTCGGTGATGGTGGTGGCGATCTCGGTCGTCCTGATCGTGCTGATCTCGGCCATGGCCGCCTATGCCTTCGCCCGCATCCGCTTCCGCTTCAACGAGGCGCTGTTCGGGCTGATCGTCGCCGGCATGATCGTGCCGATCCACATCACGCTGGTGCCGATCTACCTGATGACGCGGGAGATCGGGCTCTACGATAGCCCGTTCGCGCTGATCGGCCCCTATGTGGCCACCTCGCTGCCGATCTCGGTGTTCATCCTCACCGAATTCATGCGGCAGATCCCCAAAGAGCTGGAGGAGGCGGCGCGGCTCGATGGCTGCGGTCCCTTCACCATCTTCTTCAAAATCTTCTTCCCGTTGTCGGGACCGGGGTTGTCGACGATCGCCATCTACAACGCGATCATGCTGTGGAACGAGTTCATCTTCGCCTATGTGCTGACGTCCTCGACCAGCACCCGCACGCTGCCGCTCGCCATCTGGGACTACCAGGGCCAGTACACCTCCAACATTCCGGCGATCCTCGCCGTCGTTACCCTCACATCTCTGCCACTCGTCGTCGCCTATGCCTTCGGGCAGGAGAAGATCGTCAAGGGCATGATGGCCGGCTCCGTCAAGGGCTGAGGCTTCGGAGACACTTTCCATGACCAGCATCACTCTCTCCGGCGTCAACAAGTCCTTCGGCGCCAATTTCCCCGTCATCCGCGACGTCGATCTTGAGATCGCCGACGGTGAGTTCTGCGTGTTCCTCGGCCCCTCGGGCTGCGGCAAGTCGACGCTCCTGCGCATGGTCGCCGGTCTCGAAATGGCCTATTCGGGCCAGATCCGCATCGGCGACCGGGTGGTCGACAAGGTGGAACCTGCCGACCGCCAGGTCGCCATGGTGTTCCAGAACTACGCGCTCTATCCGCACATGAGCGTCTACGAGAACATGGCCTTCGGCCTCAGGCAGGCGAAGACGCCGAAGGACGAGATCGACCGTCGGGTGAAGGAAGCCGCGCGCATCCTGCAGATCGAGCCGCTGCTCGACCGCATGCCCAAGGCGCTCAGCGGCGGTCAGCGGCAGCGCGTCGCCATCGGTCGCGCCATCGTGCGCCAGCCGAAGGTGTTCCTGTTCGACGAGCCGCTCTCCAACCTCGACGCCGCCTTGCGCGTCCACATGCGCTCGGAGATCGCCACGCTGCACCGGAACTTCCCGGCGGCGTCGATGATCTACGTGACGCACGACCAGACCGAGGCGATGGCGCTGGCCGACAAGATCGTGTTGCTGCATGCTGGAAAAGACATGCTCAAGCACGGCTCGATCGCTCAGGTCGGCAAGCCGCTCGACCTCTATCATCGGCCGCGCAACCTGTTCGTCGCCGGCTTCCTGGGATCGCCGACCATGAACTTCATCGCCGCCACCTTCATCGGCCAGGAAACGGCCGGTGCGCATGTGGCACTGAAGGGTGGTGAGGAGCTCCTGGTGCCGGTCGATGGCAGCAAGCTTGCGGCCGGTGCGCCTGTGACGCTCGGTGTACGGCCGGAACATCTCGCCCCGGTGCCGGGGCCGGCCGGCCAGACGCTGACGCGCAAGGTGTCGGCGGTGGAGCATTTCGGCGAATACAGCTTCGTCTATCTCGATGGCGGCACCCCGGCGCCGCTGATTGCCAAGGTGCCCGGCGATGGCGGCGTCAAGGCGGGCGATACGGCCAGCTACCAGGCGCCTGCCGACTGCTGCCACCTGTTCGACGCCGACGGCATCGCGCTCACCCAGATCTGATCCTTTTCGCGGACTTCCTTGAGGACGGCCGCACGGCCGCAAAGAGCTCATCATGACCTTCGTTTACAAAGACCCCAGCAAGCCGGTCGCCGACCGCGTCGCCGATCTCCTCGGACGCATGACCCTTGAGGAGAAGATCGCCCAGATGCACGCGATGTGGCTGGTGCTCGACGAGCATGGCAAGCATCGCCCGCGCACTGAAGACGCCTTCATCGGCCAGTCCGACGAGACGACGCTGACCGACATGCTGAAGAAGGGCCTGGGGCAGATCACCCGGCCGCTCGGCACTCGTTCGATCGATCCGGCCGAGGGCGTGCGCGCCCTCAACAGCCTGCAGAAATTCCTGGTCGAGGAAACCCGCCTCGGCATCCCGGCGCTCAGCCACGAGGAATGTCTTTCCGGCATGATGGCGCGCGGCGCCACGCTGTTCCCGTCGTCGCTCGCCTATGGCGCCACCTTCAATCCCGAGTTGATCGAGGAAGTCGGCAAGATCATTGGCCAGGAAGTGCGTTCGCTCGGCGGCCATCAGGGCCTCGCGCCGGTGCTCGACGTCGCCCGTGACGCCCGTTGGGGCCGCACCGAGGAAACCTTCGGCGAGGATCCCTATCTGGTCGGCGTCATGGCCACCCGCTATGTGCGCGGCATGCAGGGACCGAAGCGCGATTTCCTCGCCACGCTGAAGCATTACGCCGGCCATTCCTTCTCCGAAGGCGGCCGCAACCACGCGCCGATCCACCTCGGCTGGCGCGAGCTCAACGACATCTTCCTGCTGCCGTTCGAAATGGCGGTGAAGCAGGCCAACGCGGGGTCGGTGATGCCGGCCTATCATGACATCGACAACGAGCCGAGCCATGCGTCGAAGCACCTTCTGACAAAGGTCCTGCGTGAGGAGTGGGGTTTCGATGGTCTCGTCGTCGCCGACTATATCGGCGTCAGCCTCCTGTACCAGCACCACGGCCTCGCCTCCAACCAGGCCGAAGCGGCAGCGCTCAGCTTCAACGCCGGCCTCGACGTCGAGCTGCCGGGCGAGGATTGCGCCACCCATCTCAAGGAGGCGCTCGACCGTGGCCTCATTACCCTTGAGAAGATCGACGAGATCGTCCGTCGCGTGCTGACCGAGAAGTTCCGCTTGGGGCTGTTCGAGAAGCCCTATGCCGACGACAAGGCCATCCGCCTGCAGAGCCCGGAAGCCATCGCCATCGCCCGCAAGGTGGCCGAACAGTCGGTGACCATCCTCTCCAACAACGGCATCCTGCCGCTCGACCCCAAGAAGAAGGTGGCGATGATCGGCCCGTCGGCCGACGACCCGCTGGCGCTCCTCGGCGACTATTCCTTCCCGGTGCACCTCATCCTGTCGGACGCCAACGAGAGCGCCGCCACGGTGGTGACGCCGCGTGCCGCCTTCCAGGCAGCCGCCGGCAACGCCAACCTGATCTATGCCCGCGGCTGCAACATCCTCGACGAGCGCAAGTCCGGCGCGCCGGTGTTCCCCGGCGATGTCGATGATAGCTCGGTGGTGACGCAAGTGTCTTCGGTCTCGACGCGCACCGACATGATCGCCGACGCCGTCGAGGCGGCGAAGGCGGCCGATGTCGCCATCGTCTGCGTCGGCGATCTCTCGGGCATCTTCCAGACCGGCACGGTGGGCGAGGGCTCGGATGCCGATACGCTGGAGCTACCGGGCGTGCAGCAGAAGCTCTTGGAAGCTGTCGTTGCCACCGGCACGCCGGTGGTGGTGGTGGTTTCGGCGGGCCGCCAGTACAATCTCGGTGGCCTCGAAGACAAGGTGGCCGCCCAGGTGTGGACCTTCTTCGCCGGCCAGGAAGGCGGCAACGCGCTTCATGACGTGCTCTCGGGCAAGGTGGAGCCGTCGGGCCGCCTGACGCTGTCGGTGCCCAAGAACGTCGGCGCTGCGCCCTACTTCTACAACCACAAGCTCAAGAGCTCAGGAACGCCGATCGCCCGCCACTTCGGCAGCCAGTATCCGTTCGGCCACGGCCTTTCCTACACAACGTTCGAGTTTGAGGATCTGAAGCTCGCAACCGACAAGGTGGACGTGGAGAAGGGCGAGATCGCCGTGAGCTTCAAGGTGAAGAACATCGGCGGTCGCAAGGGCGTCGCCATACCGCAGCTCTACATCCGCGACGTGCTGGCCTCGGTGGTGCGGCCGGTCAAGGAGCTGAAGGCCTTCGGCCGCGTCGAGCTCAAGCCGGGCGAGACCAGGACGGTCACCTTCACCGTGCCGGTCGACATGCTGTGCTTCACCGGCCCCGAGGGCTACCGCATCGTCGAGCCAGGCGAGCACGAACTGCAGCTTGGCGCCTCCAGCGCCGACATCCGCCTGCGCGCCAAGGTCGAGGTGACCGGCAAGACGCGCAAGCTGCCGAAGGCGTGGCGCATGGAGAGCACCTTCGCCGTGGCCTGAGAGAAATTCTACTCCTGCGGCCATCTGGCGCGACGTTCTGCGCTTCTAGTGCTCACGGACCTCAACGTCCGCTGCGCTCCGGTTCTCGAAAGCCGTGCCAGCTGACTCGCCGGAGCGAATTTTCTGGCGGTCATGCTGCGTAATAGTACGACAAAAAAGCCACGGGCCGGGGGGAACCATTTTCCCGGCTTGAGTTCCACCTTGTGAATGAATCGTTTCGAGAGGATAAAAGAGGCGGAGGATTTCAAAGTTCGAGGGGTGAGCGCTGCTTGGTTCCCCTCTACCCAGTTTCCGGTGGTGTTACTCCCGCGCCGCCGGAGAACGCGCGGTCGCTTCCCAACCGCGCCTAACGCCCCCCGGCGTCGAATGCGAGGCGGACCTCCTTCCCGAGGCCGCCTCGCTGGCGTTCTGGACGGTGAGTTTGGGGAACACTTCGCCGTCGCTGGTCGGGACGAGTTCAAGGAGCAGGGGGCGCGCCGCTTTTGTTCCTGGCGTGAATGTAGCGGCGGCAAGGGACCGAGCCAAAATCAGCGGACGAATGTTCCGTTTCATCAATTGCGGTCTGCCGTTTTGATGACGCCGCCGGGAGCGCCGTAGATGTATTTGCGTGTCATGGGGACCGAGCGCGACCGGTGAACGATCTGGATCTGGAAGACAACCAGGTCCTCCCAAAGGAATGCCGTCTCTGCCGAGCTCAGGTAAAATTCCCACATGCGGCAGAATCGCTCGTCATAGAGCGCTGCCGCCTCGCTTCGGCGCGCCAAGAAGCGCTTCCGCCATTCGCGAAGCGTCAGGGCGTAATGGGTATGCAGTATCTCGACGTCGGAAACGAGTAGTCCGGCGTTTTCGATCGCCGTCGTGATTTCCGAAAGCGCCGGGATGTAGCCGCCGGGAAAGATGTATTTGTTGATCCAGGGCGTGGTGAAGCCTGTTCCCGCCGCGCAGCCAATCGTGTGCAAGAGCATCACGCCGTCGTCTTCGAGCAGGCGTTTGCAGGTCCGGAAATAGGTTCCGAACGATGCGCGCCCGACATGCTCGAACATGCCGACGGAAACGATGCGGTCGAACCGCCCTTCGACCGCCCGATAGTCCCGAAGCGCGAAGACCGGTGGAACTGCCGCATCGGTCCTGCGTTCACGCGCAAAGGCCAGCTGTTCCTCCGACAGCGTGATCCCGAGGACCGCTCCAGCCCCCGCCTCGGCGAGCGACACGCCAAGCCCTCCCCAGCCGCAGCCGATGTCGAGAACACGATTGCCCGGCCGCAGGTTCAGCTTTGCAAGAATATGCTGCTTCTTGGCCCGCTGGGCCTCTTCGAGCGTACTGTCCGGCGTTTCGAAATAGGCACAGGAGTATTGCCGATCCGCGTCGAGGAACAGAGCGTAGAGCCGCCCGTCTAAGTCATAGTGATGCGCGACATTGCGACGCGAACGCGAGGCCCAGTTTGGAAGTCGCACATGCAACAGCAACTCCCGAAGCCGATCGATGAGTTGCGTCGCGACGGAGTGGGTGGTGTTTTGCCCCTCGCGCAGACACATGGACAGGAAGTCCGCCATTTGCCCGCGCTCGACCGTCAGCCGCTCGTCCATATAGAGCTCGCCGAGGCGCATATCAGGATCGGTGAGAAGGGCCAACGTCGCCCGCCAGTCGGCAAGACGCACGACAACCGGATCATCGGTGCCATCGCCAAACCGCAGGTGCGTCCCTGTTGGCGAGATCACCGTCAGATCGCCACGCGTGACGATGTTGGAGAAGACGCGCTTCAGAATGAAGTCCAGAAAGTTCGCCACGAACTTGCCCCCCGCACAGTCCAGCGACACATGACACGCAATTGCGAATTTTTTCAGCCAGTGCCAAAGGCTGCGTCGTCTCGCTCGCGAACTGGAATATGCCCGCTGTTGCACGTGGTGTTTCAGCGGGAAAGGGTGGGGGCACAAACCTTTGTTGCGGGCACAGTCCGCCAAATGGCGCCCATCGTTATCGGTTCCGTTCGAGACGACGACGGGCACCCGAGGTGGGTGCCCGCTGGTTTTGACTGAAGGGGACTCATTGTTGGGGCGCTACACTGACCTCACGCCGCGCGCAGGCTGGTGATGAAGTCGGCGACTTCTTTCTGCAACGAGTTGGACTGTTCGTTGAGCCGATTCGAGAGCGTCATCAACTGGGTCGAGGCGGCGCCGGTCATCTCGGCGGCGGTGCCGACGCCACTGATGTTGTTGGTAACATCGGTCGTGCCGCTCGCCGCAAGCTGGGTGTTGCGGGCGATCTCGCTGGTTGCCGCGCCTTGTTCCTCGACGGCGCTGGCGATGGCGGTCGATGAGTCCTGAATGCTGGTCACCGTTTTGACAATGCGTGAGATAGCCTCGACGGTGCTGCCGGTGGCCGCTTGGATCTCATTGATCTTGCCGCCGATCTGGTCGGTGGCCTTGGCGGTCTGATCGGCCAACTGCTTCACCTCGGCGGCCACCACCGCGAAGCCCTTGCCTGCGTCGCCGGCGCGGGCTGCTTCGATGGTGGCGTTGAGGGCCAGAAGGTTGGTTTGGGCAGCGATGTTGTTGATCAGAACAACCACCTCGCCGATTTGCTGAGCGGCTTGCGACAGCGTCTGGACATTCTGCGAACTGGCTTCGGCCTCGACGGCCGCATCGCGGGCGATAGATGAGGACTGGCTCACCTGCTTGGCGATTTCGTGGATGGAGGCCGACAGTTCCTCGGCACCGGCGGCGACGGTCTGCACGTTGGTGGCAGCTTCTTCGGCGGCGCCGGCCACGGCTTGTGCCTGGCGTGCCGTCTCCTCGGCGGTGGCGGACAGGTTCTTTGCGGCATCGGCCACTTCGCCCGACGATTTGCCGAAGCTGGAGGCGAGTGCCTCCATGCGCGCGACGAAGCTCTCGGCCAGCGTGGCCCGCTTGCGCATGGCCGCATCCTCGGCCGCCTTGGTCGCCTCCTGTGCCTTGCGGGTGGCCTCGGCATCGATCAGGCTGAGACGGAAGGATTCAAGGCCGCCAGCGATGGCGCCGACCTCATCCTTGCGGTCGAGACCCAGAATGGTCAGGTCGTAGTGACCCGATTGCATCGACTTCATGGCCTCGATGAGCTTGGCGACAGGCGCCGTCACGCCACTGCGCACCAGCCACACTGCCAGGCCGGACACGGCGGCGATGATGGCGGCGATGACGATCAGGGTCGTCCACACCGACGACCAGGACTCATCGGTGTTCGCGTCACTGCGCGCATTCATGTCGGCCAGAATGGCGTTGTTGAGCTTGGTGGCCTTGTCCTGGATCGTGTCGAGAAGTGGCCGGCAGTCGGTATTGAGCTTGCTGAGCGCCTTGGCATTCTCCGCGGGATCGGTGGACATCGACATTTTGGCGACGTCGCCACAGACTCCACTGATCGCCGACAGAACGGAACCACGGTAGTCCTCGATACCACTCTTGAACTCGGCGGGGGCGTTGCTTGACGCTTCGTCGAGATACTTGCCGAAGCCGGTCACCGCGTCGTCCCGTGCCTTGGCGGCAGCGGCATTGTCCTCATCCGTCGTGGCAGCGGCGTTCCAGTACATGCTGGCCTTGATCTCGGAAACCCTTCGTGAGGCACGCACCATGCTGACCGAGGCGTCCACCGGGCCGGTGATGAGGTCGCTATATTGGGTGTCGATCCTGATCATGTTGTAGCCAGCATAGCCAGCACCGAGCAACGCTCCGAGACCAAGCAGCATCAGCAAGCTGACAATCTTGGCCATGATTGAAAGATTGGAATACGACAATTGATCCCCCTGACGTGGAGATGATGATCAGGGTGAATAATTCCCTATGTTTCTTTATAGAGAATGAAAACTTTTCGATTTACTCGCGAGAGGCAAGAAGAATTCAGATAATAAGATATTAATGCGCGACTTTAGTATGTAAGGCCTCTGCCGCTTCGTATTTTTATCAATATACATGGCAGTAATACTTGTCCTTCCTTGCCTGAAGGCGATGTGGCTTGCTTACATGGCCAATTGGGGGCGTTCCGCGCCTGTTCAGGTGGCGAAATAGCGCGTGGGCGTCACTCCGAGCGCCTTCTTGAACATGACGATGAAGGCAGTGGGAGACTCGTAGCCGAGGTCGCTCGACACCTTCTGGACTGTGGCGCCGCTGGCGAGTTCGCGCAGGGCGATGACGAGGTGGAGTTGCCGCCGCCAGCGGCCGAAACTCAGCCCGGTTTCCTGCACCATCAACCGCTTGAGGGAACGCTCGCTCATGGCGACGTGGGCGGCCCATTCCCCGACGGTGCGCCGGTCGCCGGGGTTTCCCGACAGCGCCGAGGTGATCGCGGCGATCTTGGGATGGCTGGACACCGGAAGTTTCAGGCCGTCCCTCGGCATCAGCGCCAGTTCGTCCAGCAACACCCTGACGAGGCGGCCGACGTGATCGTCGGGCGCGTAGCTGTCCGGCGCGTCGGCAAGGCGCAGGATCATCTCGCGCAGCATCGGCGACACGGACAGCGTGCAGCATTCGCCCGGCAGTGACGCCGCCTCCGGTTCGACGAACAGGTAGGTAAGGAGGGCGTTGGGCGTGGCCTGGTTGTTATGCGGCACACCGCCGGGGATCCACACGCCGCAGTCCGGCGGGACGATCCAGAGACCATTCGCAGCCGTGCAGGTGACGGCGCCGTGCAGGGCCAGAATGAGCTGACCCTGCCGGTGCTGATGCTGCCGCACCTCGGCCTGATAGTCGCTGAAATCGAGACGCAGGGCGACCGCCGGGCGATCCGACCTGTCAGGATCGAAGTCGAGAAAGCAGGAACGAAGCGCTTTGGCGGATTGGCCTGATTTGGAGATCATATGGCATTATCTCCAAATTCGTACGCTGCGCAATCCGCTATGCATGGGGAAACCCTCGCTTCAAGGAGTTTCACATGCGAATTGCAGTCGTCGGCGCAACCGGCAGGATCGGAGCCAAGCTCACCCGGACGCTGCTCGGCGCCGGGCGTCAGGTTAAGGCGCTTTCACGCGGCGGCCCGGCCCTCGACGCTCTGGTCGAGCTCGGGGCCGAGCCGGTGATCGGCAGCTTCGACACCGGTGCCGGAGACATCGGCACATTCTTTCAGGATGCCGACGCGGCCTTCCTGATGGTCAAGACCGACTGGAACAACATTCACGGCCACTATCCTATGGTCGCTCGTCGCTTTGTCGACGCGCTGTCCAAGTCTCCGGTCAGGCTGGCCGTGAGTTTGTCGGCCATCGGATCGGAGGTGAACGGCCAGACCGGCCATTTCGAATGCTTCCATCACCTCGATCAGGCGCTGAACCAGCTGGACCATATCGATCTGGTCCATTTGAGGGCGGCTTGGTTCATGGAGAACACGCTGGCCTGGATCGGGCCGGTCGCCAGATACGACCGCATCGCCTGGTCGTTGAAGCCCGAGCTTAGGACGTCCTGGGTGGCCACCGACGACATCGCCGAGATCGCGGCAAACGATATGCTTCATCCCGTGGGCGAGCACCGCCTCATCCGGGAGGTCGGCTCGGAAGACCTGACGATGCCGGAGCTTGCGGCGATCATCGGCCGGGAGATCGACCGTCCCGTGGAGTATCGGTTCATCGACCGGACGCGGAAGGATGTGGAAGCCGTGTTTCTCAAGAGGTTCGGGACGGCCGAACTCTGGCTCGACGACAGCCTGACAGCGGACGCCCTCAACAATGGCGTCGTGCGCTTTCATGGCAAGCGTGACCCGCTGCCGACCACGATGGAAGCGTTCATCAGAACTGTCTGGAAGCCGCGTTACCTGAAGGCCGTTGCAGAGGGAAACGAACCCGAGACGTTCCCCATGTGGAGCGCCGGGCTCTGAGGCATTCGATTGGGAACAGCCCGCCAAGAAAGTTGGCGACAACGGCGACGGGTCGCCTGGCCGGCGATGCCGTCGTCTTCGGGAATCTTCCCTCGGAACAATCGCTAAGCAAAATCGCGTAGCCCACATGCCGGTTTCGGCTTTTGTTCCATCACACTTTGTTGAAATTCGCCTTCAGATAACGTCACCCAACTGTCACGCAACGGGCATAGCCCGGCGTTTGTCGAACCAAGCTGGCCGCCCTTCGGTCAGTCAAAAAGCACTTGGGAGAGACGACGTGACGCACTTTTCAAAACTCATCGCGACGACCGCCACGGGCCTTGCCGGCCTTCTGCTGGCAACGGCCGTTCAAGCCGCCGACATCTCGGGCGCCGGCTCGAGCTTCATCTATCCGGTGTTCTCCAAGTGGGGCGCTGCCTACAAGGAAAAGACCGGCGTAGCCCTGAACTATCAGTCGATCGGCTCCGGCGGCGGCATCAAGCAGGTGGAAGCCGGCACGGTGACGTTCGGCGCGTCCGACAAGCCTCTCTCCGATGACGAACTCGCCAAGAACGGCATGATTCAGTTCCCGATGGTCATGGGCGGCATCGTGCCGATGTACAACGTCGACGGCGTCAATCCCGGCGAGCTGGTTCTCGATGGTCCGACGCTGGCGCACATCTTCGACGGCACCATCACCAGCTGGGACGATCCGGCGATCGTCGCCCTCAACAAGGACCTGAAGCTGCCGAGCCAGCCGATCGTCGTCGTCCACCGTTCGGACGGATCGGGCACCACCTTCAACTTCACCGACTACCTGTCCAAGGTATCGCCGGAGTGGAAGGACAAGGTCGGCTCCGACACCGCGGTCGAATGGCCAGTCGGCCTCGGCGCCAAGGGCTCGGAGGGCGTGGCCAACACGGTCAAGCAGACCGCCGGCGCCATCGGCTACAACGAGTATGCCTACATCGTCCAGAACAAGCTTGGCTTTGCCAAGATGGTCAACGCCGCCGGCAAGGTGGTGACACCGTCGCTCGACACCTTCGCCTCGGCCGCAGCGAATGCCGATTGGGCCGGCGCCAAGAACTTCCACGTGGTCATCACCAACCAGCCGGGCGATGCCAGCTGGCCGATCGCCGCCTCGACCTGGGTGATCATCCACACCGACGCCAGCAAGGATCCGGACGCCTACAAGGGCGCGCTGACCTTCTTCGACTGGATCTACAAGAACGGCAAGGAAGACGCGGCCGCGCTCGACTATGTCGCAATTCCCGACAACGTCTCCAAGCTCGTGGAAGCGTCGTGGTCGGCGATCAAGATGGGCGACCAGCCCGTGTTCACCGCAATGCAGTGATCTCCTCGCTTGAGGAGAGCATTGCTTCGGCGGGTGGAGGCACGGGCTTCACCCGCCGATTTTTCTTGTTGGGATCGTTCTCTCCGGGTCAAAGGCGGCGCCATTGAAGACGTCCGACTCCTCCGATGACATCGCGGCCGATGGCCCCTTCGTGTCCCCACGCGAGGTGGTGGCCGACCGACCGGTTCGTCGCCGTCCGGCCGGACCTAAGTATGGCGATCGGCTGTTCATCCTGCTGAGCCGCGGCGCCGCTTCGCTGGTGGTCGTCCTGCTCGGCGGCGTGCTGGTGGCACTTGCCCTCGGCGCCCTGCCGGCCTTCAGGGAATTCGGCCCCGGCTTTATCTGGGAGGATCGCTGGAGCCCGGCCAAGGATGTATTCGGTGCCGCCGCGCCGATCTACGGCACTCTGGTCACCTCAGTGATCGCCATGGTGATCGCCGTTCCCCTGTCCTTCGGCATTGCCATCTTCCTGACCGAACTTTGTCCGGCGTCGCTCAGGCGACCGATCGGCATCGCCATCGAGCTGCTCGCCGGTATTCCCAGCATCATCTACGGCCTCTGGGGCTTCTTCGTGCTGGCGCCGATCATGCAGAGCACCATCCAGCCGGTGCTCATCGGCACGCTCGGCAACCTGCCGGGCATCGGTGTGCTGTTCAAGGGTGCGCCCTATGGCGTCGGCATGCTGACGGCTGGCGTGGTGCTGGCGATCATGGCGCTACCCTTCATCACAGCGGTGACGCGCGACGTGTTCGCCACCGTGCCGGCCATGCTGCGCGAGTCGGCCTATGGCGTCGGCATGACCACCTGGGAAGTGGTGCGCTACATCGTCATTCCCTATTGCCGCACCGGCCTTGTCGGCGGGATCATGCTCGGCCTCGGCCGGGCGCTCGGCGAAACCATGGCGGTGACCTTCGTCATCGGCAACTCGCACCGGATCGCCGCCTCGCTGATGGCTCCGGCCACCACCATCTCCGCGTCGATCGCCAACGAGTTCACCGAAGCCACCACGCCGCTCTACACCGCGAGCCTGATTGCCCTCGGCCTCATCCTGTCGGTCATCACCTTCCTGGTTCTGGGATTGGCCAAGTGGATGATCCAGCGCTCGGGAGTTCACTAGAGCCCTTCCGGCGAACTCCGGTTCACCGGAAAGGCTCTAACTCTTTGTTTTCCAGCAATTTCGGACGCAAAACCGGTTCCCACTTTTGCTGAAATTGCTCGAGAGGTTGCCGATGTCCCTGCTTTCCCGCCGCCGCTGGACCAGCCGCATCGTCATGTTCCTGTCGATGATCGCCACGGCCTTCGGCCTCCTGATCCTCGCCGCCATCCTGTGGACGCTGCTGAGCCGGGGCATCACCGCCATCAGCCCGGAGCTGTTCTACCTCGACACGCCGCCGCCCGGCGTGGCGGGTGGACTCGCCAATGCGCTCTACGGCTCCGCCGTCATGACGCTCCTGGCGCTGGTGATCGCCGCGCCGCTCGGCGTGATGGCCGGCACGGCGCTGGCCGAATTCGCCGGCACCTCGCGGATAGCCGACGCCGCCGGCTTCCTCAACGACGTGCTCTTAAGCGCGCCGTCCATCGTCATCGGCCTCTTCGTCTACACGGCCATGGTGGTACCGATGGGCCATTTCTCAGCCTGGGCGGGCGCTGCTTCGCTGGTGATCATCGCCCTGCCAGTGATCGTCCGCACCACGCAGGACATGCTGCAGCTGGTGCCTGGCACGTTGCGCGAGGCGGCGGTGGCGCTCGGCACGCCGCGCTGGCGCATCGTGGTGTCGGTGATTTGGCGTGCGGCGAGCAACGGCCTCGTCACCGGCATCCTGCTCGCCTATGCCCGCGTCGCCGGCGAGACGGCGCCGCTCTTGTTCACCGCGCTCAGCAACCAATACTGGAATTCCAACCTGGACGCGCCGATGGCCAGCCTGCCGGTGGTCATCTTCCAGTTCGCCATGAGCCCCTATGACGACTGGCAGCGGCTGGCCTGGGCGGGCGCCCTGATCATCACGCTGACCATTCTCGTCATCAACATCGGCGCCCGCGCGCTCGGCACCTCCAAACACTGAAGGACGGCCGCCATGACCGACACCTCTCCGCTCAAAGCCAAGGTTCCGAACGGGCAGCGCGCCGCCCGTCCAACGCTCGACAAGCCGACCAAGATTGAGGCGCGAGACCTGCGCTTTTCCTATGGCGGCGACCGCGAGGTCCTGAAGGGTATCGACGTCGTCCTGCGCGACCGCACGGTGACCGCCTTCATCGGCCCGTCCGGCTGCGGCAAGTCGACGCTGCTCCGGATCTTCAACCGCATGTTCGATCTCTATCCCGGCCAGACGGCGACGGGGGAGGTGCTGTTCGACGGCCGCAACATCCTGTCCAAGTCGGAAGATCTCGAAGAGCTCCGGGCGCGCATCGGCATGGTGTTCCAGAAGCCGACGCCCTTTCCGATGTCGATCTACGAGAACATCGCCTTCGGCATCCGCTTGCACGAAAAGCTCAGCAAGGCCGAGCAGGACCATCGGGTCGAGGCGGCGCTGCATAAGGCGGCGCTATGGGAAGAGGTCAAGGACAAGCTCCACCAGAGTGGCCTCAGCCTGTCGGGCGGCCAGCAGCAGCGCCTCTGCATCGCCCGCGCCATCGCCATCCGGCCGGACGTGCTGCTGCTCGACGAACCGGCATCGGCTCTCGATCCGATCTCGACCGCCAAGATCGAGGAACTGATCGACGAACTGCGCGCCGACTACTGCATCGCCATCGTCACCCACAACATGCAGCAAGCGGTGCGCGTTTCCGAATACACCGCCTTCATGTACCTCGGCGAACTCATCGAGTTCGGTGCGACGGACGATATCTTCACCCACCCGCAGAACCCGCGTACCGAGGCCTACGTCACTGGCCGATTTGGTTGAGCGCGAGGGGAGCCCGTAGCCCGAGCGAAGAGCTAGATGAAGATGAGGAGCTAGGCCGCCCGCGTCGCGTCCGGCAGAGAAGCGTCATCTGCTGCCGGAACTCGACCCCATGCCGGTGGCCAAATGCCGGTGTGGTTCGTCCGCTTCATAGTGTGACGGAACCGATGCGCCGATCCCGAAGCCAACCTGACCGAACGCTGCATGGACAACCACGCCGGCTGCCGTGCAAAGTGGCAGGAAGCCTACCGGCCTGGGCGGCGCCTGAGGAGGCAACTCCGCTCGGACCCAAGCGGGGAGGGTAGACGATGGCTTCGGTGGTTCTCTTCCACTCGGTTCTCGGTTTGCGGCCGGTGGAGCTTGCCGCCGCCGAGAGACTGCGCGTGGCCGGGCACAGCGTGGCGGCGCCGGATCTTTATGATGGAGCAATTGCCGACACCATCGACGACGGCATGAAGCTGATGGAGGATATCGGCTGGGACCGCATCTGTCAGCGGGCGCGAGCTGCTCTGTCGGGTCTGCCCGCCTCGACGGTTCTCGTCGGTTTCTCGATGGGCTGCGGCGTGGTGGCGTCCGTCTGGCCGGAGCGGCCGGAAACCAGGGGCGTGTTGCTGCTGCACGCCCCGGCGGACGTTCCGGCCGGTATGAACCTCAAGGGGCTGAGGGCACAGTTGCACGTCGGCGAGCGCGACGACTTCTGGACCCCGGAAGACCTCCGGCGCTGGCAGATGGCTGCGGAACTCGCCGGCATGGCGGCTGAGCTCTTCGTCTATCCCGGTGCCGGTCATTTCTACACCGATCCCAGCCTTGCCGACTATCAAGTGTTGGCGGCCGACCAGACGTGGCAACGGGTGCTTCGCTTCCTGGACGAGGCCTAGCCGAGGCTCAGCTCGCAAAGTAGAGCGCCGGCGGCGATTTCGCGCAGAGCGGATGGGGTGCAGTTAGCGCCGCCACCCGCTGCCGACCACGATGGAGGCGTTCATCAGAAACGTCTGAAAGCCGCCTTATCCGAAGAGGGTTGCCGAGGGAAAGATGCCTGAGACGTTCCACATGTGGAGCGCGAGGGACTTAAACCTTCCCGGGCTAGACGGTCCCGACGATGGACCGCTTGGTCGGCGATACCGTCGTCTTGGCGCTGTCTCGCCGAAACGTCTCGAGAAACAACCGCTAAGGGAAAGTCAATAAATGACGTGCCGATCCGCCATTTTGTTCCAGCACTTTATGTTGAGATTCACTGGTGGGTAACGTCACCCAACTGTCAGGCAACGGGCATAGCGGGAATTTGATCGGTTGCCGCGTGATGCGATAGACCGCGGCCGGTGGGATGTTCAGAACTGCGCGGCCGATGCGTGTGGCTCTCAGGCCGAGGCGATCGAGAACGACAGCGGGAACCGGACACCTCGGTCCGTAAGTGAATTGGTAGAAGCCGCCGTTCGGACGAAGATAGGTGAAGGCGCCGGCGAGGATGGACATCACCTTGCGGGCAGGTATCGACAGAAGCGGCAAACCACTCACGACCGCTTCTACGGGAGTGCCGGCATATATCTGGTGATGAACGAGATGCGTAGCATCCATCTCCAGGACGCGCGCCGCCGGAAAACGGTCTTCCAGCATTCGAACGAAGTCCGCGCCGTACTCGATCAGCGTGAGATCGCTCTCCGGGACGCCGCGGCCGAGTATTGCCCTGGTGAACACGCCGGTGCCCGGGCCGAGTTCAAGAATGGGCCCTCCTGGGAAGATCTCTCTGGTCATCATTCGAGCCAAAGCCTGTCCTGACGGCGCTATTGCCGCAACCCGAAGTGGATCGGTCAGCCACGATCGGAAGAAGCGGACGAAGTCCGAACAAGGCGAAGTCCGAACAGGAGATGGCTTTGTCATGTGTCTTTCTTCCTAGAGCATCATCTGGCCGGAGTGAGGTTTGCCGGATATCGACATACTCTCCCAACCTCTGTCGGTCTGGCCGCAGACTTGAAGTTTGTGGGTCGTGGATATGCGATGCCGATAGGACTGTCATTGAGCAGGGAGCCGCTTTGATTGACCGATCGTTCAGTGTCATTATTATCGACGAGCAAGCTGTCGCCGCGTTTGATACCTAGAGCATGTTCGGCGAGCTCTGGTTTGCCGGACATGCTCTAGTTCTTTGTTGTCGCATTGTTTTTGCGGAAAACCGGTTTCCACTTTTCCGCACAATGCTCCAGATTCATTTGCTGGAGCGGCCGCTTTTCGATCAGGTTGGGGATCCCTGATCGGCGGGTGCTCCAGCGGCCTGCATTGCGAAAAATCCTCTGTCCTATTCGTCTGCAATGACGGAGAAATATGATCCCATGACCGAGAGAGTCCTTGGCAATTTCTCGATCGCTTTACGGACGCCGGACATCAAGTTCACGGATGTCAGAATCGAACTCGTCGTCCTCAAAACCGGTGAGGAACTCGATATCCAACATCCCGATCGAGTTGTTTTTGTCTTCATCCGCTCGGGAGACTGGGAGTTATCCTTCGCCGACCAGCCTGACGAGGCGATATCGTTTCCCACTGGATCGGCAATCGTCGTGGAACGTGGGCAGCTCCATACATGGCGCGCCAATGTGTCCGGCGAGATTTTACTCGGGACTACACCAAGGACACTTGGGGTTATTCAGTATTTGCCGGGTGAATTCATCGCCGTGCCGCCATCCGCTGCGCCTTATTCCTCGGCCCTATCATTGGTTGCCGACATGATGGTGGCGGAAATCAGGTCTGGTCACGCCGAAGCCGACGGCAATGTCATCCGGCGCTGCGCGGAGATCGCGGTTATCCAGACTATCCGCCATGTTAGAAACTCTCTCATTCTCGCCGGAGCGCCCAAGCAGATCGTGCATGATGAGTATCTGCTGCGGGCGTGGGTGGCCTATTTCGCGGCGCCCAAGGACAAATGGACCGTCAAGACATTGGCAAAGGCGGCTGGTCTAGGTCGAACGGCCTTCTCGCAACGATTCACGGCTGCCATTGGCACACCGCCTTTGCAGACGTTGACGCGCCTTCGCCTTCAACAAGGCCAGGAAATGCTGCGCAACAGTCACGCACCTCTGATCGAGATCGCTTTCACCCTCGGCTACCAAAGCGAAGCGGCCTTTGTACGGGCATTTCGCCGCGAATTCGGCGTTCCACCTGGCAAATATCGTTCCAACTTCTCATAAAACTGAACATCCGGCCGACACTCATCGGCCGACTAACGGAGGTCCGGCGGCGCGGTACCGAATGAGCTCAGTGTCCGCCACCGCCACCACCCGGAGGCGCCGCCGGCTTCTTGACGAAGGGCAGGGCGAGGACGAGGGCAAGGAAGATCAGCGTCAGCAGCAGAAAGATGTCGTTAAAGGCCATGATGGTCGACTGCTGCTGAGCAAGGCCGGTCAGCCTGGATATGGCGGCGAGGTGGGCGTTGCTGCCCAGTTCCGACAGGCTATGCTCCATGCCGGTGATGGTCGACATGGCGGTGGAGCTGGTGATGTTGACCGCCTCGCGCAACCGGTCGAAATGCAGGTCGCTGCGGTTGGTCATGATCTGGTTGATCAGGGCCAAGCCGACGGCGCCGCCGAGGTTGCGGGTGAGGTTGAACAGGCCCGAGGCATTCTTCATCTCGGCCGGCGGCAGCGTGCCCAGGGCGATGTTGTTGATGGGGATCATGGAGATCATCATGAACACGCCACGGAAGATCTGCGGCCAGAACAGTTCCCAGAAGTCCCAGTCGGCAGTGAAGCCGGTGGAGAGATAGGTGGCGGTGGCGACGCCGAAGAAGCCGATGCCCATCATGACCCGCGGGTCTAGCTTGGTCGCCAGGCGACCGGCGATCGGGGCGGCGATCAGCATGCCAATACCGGAGACGAACATGGTCTCGCCGATCTGCAGGGCCGAGAAGCCACGGATGCGGGCAAGATAGAGCGGATAGAGGTAGGTGAGGCCGTAAAGACCTATGCCGAGGCAGAAGGAGAAGGCGCTGCCGAAGGTGAAATTGCGGTTGGTGAAAGCCTTGAGATCGACGATCGGGTTGGCGCGGGTGAGCGCCCGGAAGAAGAACACGATGCCGCCAATCGTCATCACGGCGGTGAGAAAGGCGATGCGATCGTCCTGGAGCCAGTCCTTGCTGGGACCTTCTTCCAGCACGTATTCCATCGAGCCGAGGAAGGTGGCCATAGCAGCGAGGCCCCACCAGTCGAACACCTTGAACAGGCTGAAGTCGGGCTCGTCGAAGTCGATCAGGAAATAGCTGGTCACCGTCACGAAGATGCCTGGCAGAATGTTGACCAGGAACAGCCAGTGCCAGGAGAACAACTCGGTAAGATAGCCGCCGACGGTAGGGCCGATGGTCGGCGCCAGCGTGGCGACAAGGCCGATGATCGGTGTCACCAGGCCCATCTTGTTTTTCGGAAAGATGGTGTAGGCCGAGGCGAACACCGTGGGGATCATGCCGCCGCCGATGAAGCCCTGCACGGCGCGCCACAGGATCATGTCGTTGATGGACGAGGCGAAGGCGCACATCATCGAGGCGAAGGTGAAGCCGCCGGCGGCGATGACGAACATCCAGCGCGTCGAGATCATGCGCGACAGGTAGCCCGACAGCGGGATCATGATCACTTCGGCGATCAGATAGGACGTCTGAACCCAGGAGATCTCGTCATTGGCAGCGCCAAGGCCGGCCTGGATTTCGCTGAGCGAGGCCGAGACGATCTGGATGTCCAGGATCGCCATGAACATGCCGAACACCATGCAGATGAAGGTGAACAGCCGGCGGGTGGTGAAGGTCGGGCCGGCAGCGACGGGCGAGGCAATGGCGGACATGGGCGGTGACCGATCTCGGAGCAATTCCAGCAAAAGTGGGGTCCGGTTTTGGGTCCGGAATTGCGTCTTAAGGATGGGAAGGAGCGTTTCCGGTGAATGTGTTCACCGGGAATGCCCTTTCGGCCGAGGGTGCGCGGGGCCGCGCACGCCGGTCGCATCAGGAATGAGCGCGGCCGACCCCTCAAGGATCGGCCGTTGAGGAATTTAGCCGGCCGGTGTGGCACCGGCTGCCGCGGTACGGGTCGGCGCCGTGCGCGGATCGGCGGCGACCACCACGGAGAGGCCGGGGCGGAGCTTGCCGCTCGCCGCCGCCTCGGCAGGCACCGCGATGCGCACCGGCAGGCGCTGCACCACCTTGGTGAAGTTGCCGGTGGCGTTATTGGCGGGCAGCAGGCTGAACACCGAGCCGGTGGCCGGCGACAGGCTTTCCACCTTGCCGAGGATGGTCGTCTCGTCGCCGATCGCGTCGACGGTGATGCGCACCGTTTCGCCGGGAACCAGCTTGGCGAGCTGGGTTTCCTTGTAGTTGGCTTCGATGTGGGCGCTGCCAGTCGCAACCAGCGAGGCGAGCTGCTGGCCCGGCGTCACATAGGTACCCACCTCGACCGCCTTGTTGCCAACGATACCGTCGACGGGCGCGCGGATCTCTGTGAACGACAGATCGCGGTTGGCCTTGTCGAGGGCGGTCTGCAGCGTCTTGCCGGTGGCTTCCGCCTCGGCCTTCTGCGCTTTCAGCACTTCGATGTTGGCCTCGGCCACTGCGACGGCCGCCTCGGCAGAGGCGACAGTGGCACGGGCAGCGTCGCGATCGGTGCGGGCGTCATCGAGTTGCGACTGGGCCGACACCTTGCTGGACACCAGCGTCGACTGGCGGGTGAAGTTGATGTCCTTGGATTCCAGAGTCGCCTGGGCAGAGGCAACACCGGCCTTGGCCTGGGCCACCTGCGCCTCGCCAGCAGCAATCTGCTTGTCGATGCGGGCGATGGTCGCGACGTTGCCGGCGAGCGCGTTCTGCGCCTGGGCAACAGCCAGCATGTAGTCGCCGCTGTCGATGCGGGCAATGACGTCGCCCTTCTTGACCATCTGATTGTCGGCGACCATGACGTCTGTGACATAGCCGGATGCCTTGGCGGCCAGCGTGGTGATGTCTGCGGCGACATAGGCATCGTCGGTGGTGATCAGGAAGCGGCCATCGGTCCACCAGGCATAGCCGTAGTTGCCGCCGAACCAGGCGGCGGCGCCGAGCAGGGCAACGAAGATGACGCGGCTGACGATGCTGCGCTTCTTCTTTGGCTGCGCTTCGGCGGGGGCTGCCGGCTTGACCTCATTGGTGCGCTGCGGGGCCGCGGGGCCTTCGTTGCGCTGCGGCGTGCTCGGGGCCTCGTTGACGTGCTGAGGCACACCCTGGGTATCATGGCCGTGCTGCGGCGCGCCATGCACGGCGTCGCCCGCGGGGCGGATCGGGGTAACGGTGGCTTCCGAGCCGTCGCTCTCGTGAGCGGCGTTGGCTTCGCGCTTGGCCATGGTAATCTCCATTGTCCACTGTCGGCCGGGCCGAGGAGGGACTGCGCCGTCGCCGACGCTTCACTAAACTTAGGTATTGTTCCTAATGGTCGAAAGTGTTATCTCATGACCGAACCGTTCGGTCAATAGCTGCTAATATGACTTGGTTGACGATTCAGTCTCTTAGAAGGCACTCTCAGCAAAATGTGATCGGCTGCGGTCTCTTCTGTGAACGCTGATCGCCAAAGGCAGCATGGCCTCAGGGCGCCAGAATGCCGAAAATCAAACAACGCGGATGACAGAACGCCGCGAAGGCAGGGGTGATGAGCAAGTTATCGGCGCGGCCCGGAGAAGCGGCGGCCGGCCCGGAAGGGCACGACAAGGAGAAACGACGCCAGATCCTGGAGGGCGCGCGCGAAGTGTTCCGCGCCAAGGGTTACGAAGGCGCATCCATGGACGGTATCGCCAAGGCGGCGGGCGTCTCCAAGGGTACCCTCTACGTCTACTTCACCAACAAGGATGAGCTGTTCGAACAGCTGATCACCGACGAGAAGCAGGAACTGGCCGCCGCGCTTGATGCCTTCCAGCCGACCGCCGAGAGCTTCCGCGAAAACCTGCGCGCCTTCGCCATCAGCTTCAACGAGTTGCTCACCGGCGAGAACCATATGTCGACCATCCGCATGGTGGTCGGTGCGGTGGAGAAGTTCCCCGCCGTCGGCGCCATCTTCTTCAAGGCCGGCGCCGAGCGCGGCACCACGCGGCTCACCGAGGTGTTCGGCCAAGCCGTTGCCGACGGCCGGCTGAAGCCCTGCGATCCGCAGGTTGCCGCCCACCACTTCATCGCGCTCTGCACCTCCGAGGTGATGAAGAAATCGCTGTTCGGTTGCCGGCTGCGTCCGACGCCGGAGGGTGTCGAGAAGATCGTCGACGACGGGCTCGATGTATTCATGAGCTACTACAGCGCCCAAAAGTGACGGCTTAGCTGGCCTGGCCGAAAATTCTACTGGGGTGGGCATCTTGTTTGGCGCTCGGAGCTTCCGGTGCGTCGCCACTTGCCGACCCTCAGCGAATTTCACGTCAGGCGCCGTCGATGAGTTTGCTGGCGCATCCGAGGGTTGAGTTTTCCCTTGCCGCCCGGATGCAGGTATGGTCTCCTGAATGAGGCCAGTGCGGCCTGCCGCTCGCGCCGCAAGGTTGGGTGAATGCACCTCGATAACAGACAGGTCTGACCCTTTCGGGCAGTTCCGTCAGCAATGCGAGCCCCTGACACTCGCGACTGCCCGCGTCGAGGATCGGATACACATGTCTACGTCACGCGAACCGAAGGCGCTCGCCAAAAGCCTGCGCCAGGCCCTTTCAGAGCGCGGAATAGAAATTTCCCATAGCGACAGTCTTGAGTGCGTCGCACGCCAGCTCGGTTGGCGAGATTGGAATACGCTCAGCGCCCATCTCGACTACAAGCCCTTGCGTCTGCCGAAACACTGGACGATCGGGGGCTCGCATCCCCAGGATTACGACATGGGCGCGGACGAAGCTCTCGGCTGCGCTCTCATTCGCTATCGCCATGCCATGACTGACCCGCTTGCCGTCAGTGCCGGGGGCGGTTTCGGCACCCTCATGCAGACGGTTCAGGCCGACACGTTCCGCGGCAAGCGCCTTCGTTTTTCTGCCTCCCTCAAGGCAGAGGATGTCGGGGGTGCCGCCACGCTCTGGTTGCGTGTCGATGCCGAAAAGGGACGTGTTGTCGCTTTCGACAATATGGAGACCCGCCCGTCAGGTGGCGTTCTCTCCGGCACGACAGATTGGCTGAAGCGCTCGATCGTACTGGATGTACCGTCGGAAGCCGTTACGGTGAATTTTGGCTTCTATCTGCGCGGCACCGGCAGCGTCTGGACGCGTGGCCTTGAACTGGAGGAAGTCGACGCCTCCGTGCCGGTAACGCAAGATGCGGCACCTCATAAGCCGAAACCGATGAACCTCGACTTCGCCGCCTAGTGCATTCTTCGACGGCCTCGGCGACCGGTCCTTCCGGCCGCCGAGACGCTACGCCTTATCTCATCACGTGCTTGGCCAAATCCAGGCATCGGTTGGCATAGCCCCATTCGTTGTCGTACCAGGCGATCAGCTTGGTCAGGCCTTCCGAGGTCTGCATGCCGGCCTTCACGTCGAAGATCGAGCTGTGCGGATTGCCCTGGAGGTCGGTCGAGACGACCGGCTCGTCGCACCATTGCAGGATGCCGCGATAGGCGCCGGCCGCGGCATCGCGGATCGCCTCGGATATCTCGGCGTAGGACGCCCTGGTGCGCAGCCGGCAGGTGAGGTCCACCATCGAGACGTCGGCCACAGGCACGCGCACCGCCATGCCGTTGATCCGTCCGTTCAACTCGGGGATGACCTTGCCCACCATGCGCGCCGCGCCGGTGGTGGCAGGAATGATGTTGCCCAAAATGCCGCGTCCGAAGCGCCAGTCCTTGCGGGCCACGCCATCGACGGGGTTCTGGCTCGCCGTCACGGCATGGACGGTCAGCATCAGCGCCTCTTCGAGGCCGTAGAGATCGTTCATCAGCTTGGCGAGCGGGGCCACGCAGTTGGTAGTGCAGGAGGCGTTGGAGACGATGGCCTGACCGTCATAGTGGGCGGCGTTGACGCCCATCACGAACACCGGCGTGTCGTCCTTGGGCGGCGCCGACAGCACCACTTTCCTGGCGCCGGCCCTGATGTGCCCCTCGGCGGCTTCGGTGGTCAGAAAGCGCCCGGTCGAGTCGATCACCAAATCGACGCCCTGGTCGGCCCAGCGGATGGCGGCCGGCTCCTTTTCCTCAAAGGCTGAAACCTCGCGACCGTCAACGCGGAGCGCGCCGGCCTCTGTCGCCACCTCGCCGGCAAACGCGCCGTGTACGCTGTCGTATTTGAGGAGATAGGCCAGATGATCGATGGGCAGCAGGTCGTTCACCGCCACCACCTCCAGATTGTCACGCGCCTCGGCGGCGCGGAAAACCATGCGGCCGATGCGGCCGAAGCCATTGATACCGATGCGGATTTTATCAGCCATTTCAGATCTCCATTTTTCCTCTCACATTTTCATACTAGGTCGCATAAAATAGAGCAGCAATTCATTTCTTGCGAAACGGTACAAAATGAAAAGTAAACCCGCCCGTGGCCGGCCCAGGGAATATGATCCGGAAGAAGCGCTGGCCGCCGCCCTCGGCGAATTCCGGCGGCGCGGTTATACCGCCACCTCGCTCGACCACTTGTCGGAAGCGACCAACATGGCGCGGCCGAGCCTCTATGCCGCCTTCGGCAACAAGTTCGAGATCTACCGCAAAGCTGTGCGCCAATACTCGGAGCAGTCGGCCGAACAGCGGCTGCATGCCCTGTTCGAGGAGCCGTCGCTGCAAAAGGGCCTTGAGGATTATTTCAGCGCGATCATCGACGCTTATTTTTCGCGGGAGGGTTCGCCGCTCGGCTGCCCAGTGCTCAGCGTCATCTCCGGCGAGGCCGCCGCCGACCCGGTGATCGGAGCGGAGCTGGCCGCCGCGGTCGAAAGATCCGATAGCCTGCTCCAGCGGCGGATGGCCATCGCGGCCGAGGCCGGTGAGATATCGCCCGATGCCGATGTTCGCGGGCTCGCGGCGATGCTTGCCGCGCTACAGCACTCCCTGGCGCTGCGCGCGCGAGCCGGTGCGCGTCGGCCTGAGCTCTCGGCCATCGCCCATGCGCATGTCGCCCTGGTGCTGAAGGCGGCCGGCTATGGCGGGGTGACAATGCACGGTTGAAGCCGCCGCGTGATGGCTCACCTTTACGGGCGGCGCTCGAGCTCATCCCGCTTGGGCTCGTGGTTTGACACCAGTTCGTCCGATCACTTTTCGGTTAAAAGGCCTGAGAATGTGCGCGGAATAAAATGAGCTTTTGCATCATATTAAGATTTTGTTTACCATCATTTGCGACCGTAGACTGTCTCGGGCCGAAATTGGGCGCGCCGTTTCCGGTCTGAGGTCCTCGGGTTGCGAGGGAGTTCTTTGGCTCCTCGTGCCGGGCGCCTTTCCCTCGTGGAACCCCCCTCTCATTTTGATATCGGAGCCAGGAGGCTCACATGGCCTACGCTGTCGCCCTCATTCATGAAGAAGAAAACAGCAGTTTTGGCGTGTCCTTTCCGGATTTTCCGGGGTGCGTCTCGGCCGCGACCAATCTCAATGACGCGATCGCCCGTGCCGCCGTCGCGCTGGCAGCCCACGTGAAGAGCCTGGGCGAGAAGAGCCAGGCCCTCCCGGCATTACGGACCATCGACGACATTCGCCGGACGCTGGAAATTCACGAGGCGATCATCGCAGCGGTGCCGGTGGACATGCCGGGAAGATCGGTGCCCGTGCAGATCTCGCTGAACGAGCACATGCTTGCCGCCCTCGATCGCGCTGCCAAGGCGAGTGGCGTTACCCGTTCGGAAAAGATCGCCGAGGCCATCCGCGCCAGTCTTCAGGTGTGAGGCGCGCTGTAAGCGCTGGCCATATTCTGTCTGAAGTCCCCGGCGCGGAGAACGCCAGCTAAACATCAGGTCTTGTTCTAGCTCTGTGACGGTCATTGAGGAGGCCACCACCATGCCACGCGAAGTTTCGCTGCCGCATCCCGGCATCGTCCTCAAGCAGGAATTCCTGGAACCGCTGGGAATTTCCGTTCCTGCGCTGGCCGATGCGATTGATGTTCCCCGTAGCCGCGTCGATGAAATCTGTCACGGCCGGCAAGGTATTTCCGCCAGCATCGCCTTGCGGCTCGGCCGCTTCCTGGCCTTCGATCCGCAGTGGTTCATGAACCTGCAGTCCAAATACGACCTGTCGGCGGCAGCCGAGGAGATGGCGGAGGTGCTTGATCGCATCCGGCCGTGTGAGACGGCCTGATCCGTTGCCGGGCCGGGCGGTTGCCAAATCACCGGCAAATGGAGTAGCGCATCCCGCGTGTCGGCGCGCAGGCATACTCGACCCGATGAAAGGCTTAACCCGTGAAATTGCGTTCAGCCGCGTTCCTTCTCAGCGCCTTGATGGCGCTTTCCGGCTGCGCGCTGTTTGGCGACGATCTCAAACGGTCGGAGCGACCGGTGCCGCCAAAGCTGCTGTCCGAGATGAACAGCCGCGGCCTTAGCGTTGCCTCGCCCATCCTGATCCGCGTCTTCAAGCAGGAGAGCGAGCTCGAGCTCTGGAAGATGGGCCGTGACGGCCGCTACGTGCTGTTCAAGACCTATCCGATCTGCCGCTGGTCGGGAAAGCTGGGGCCGAAGAAGGTGGATGGCGATCGCCAGACGCCGGAGGGTTTCTATACCATCGCGCAGCGCCAGATGAACCCGGACAGCCGTTATTACCTCTCCTTCAATCTCGGTTTTCCCAATCGGCTGGAGGCGGCCCTTGGTTATCAGGGCTCCTATCTGATGATCCACGGCGCCTGCTCGTCGCGCGGCTGCTACGCGATGACCGACGATGCGGCCTTCGAAATCTACGCGCTGGCACGCGAGGCCTTCCGGGGTGGCCAGCCGGCCTTCCAGGTGGAGGCGCTACCCTTCCGCATGACGCCGGCCAATCTCGTCCTGCACCGCAACGACCCGAACATGCCGTTCTGGCGCAACCTCAAGGAAGGCAGCGACGCCTTCGAGCTGACGCGTAGAGAGCCGCGCGTTGGCTATTGCGGCAGCCGCTATGTGTTCAACGCGAATAATATCGACGACACGATCGATCCAATTACTCCCTGTCCGGCGTTAGAGGCCGACGCCCAGCTCACCGCCGCGGTCGCCGCCAAGGCGGCCAAGGACGATGCCGCCGCCGCCGCCATCGTCGCCGCCAATCCGGTGGTGCCGGCAATGTCTTATGTCGACGGCGGCATGCACCCGGCTTTCCGCGCCATCCTGCAGGACAAGGGGCCGGAGCGGCTTTCCAAGATGACCTCGCAAAAGACGCCGGTCAGCCAGCCGGACGCGGCACTGGCCGACCCCTACACGCCGGACGTGTTGGCGAGAATGACGGCCGGCGGCGCCAGCCGGCCGGGGACGTGATTTTTCCATCGGCCTCAAGAGTGTGTTCCTCATCACCACGATCCTTGGCATCACCGGCCTCTTGCCAGCCATCCTTGCAGACACCGGCGCCACGGTGCTGGTGACCATGAACGCCCAGAGGCTGCTGGCGTCCAGCATGGGGTGATACTCCGGCTGGCCGTCAGGCATCGCTGACGGCCAACTCGAAGCCCTGATCAACGCGTGGCTTTCCTGCGGCGCCAGGGAGCGTCGATCTCCCAGTCTCCCGCCATGATCGAGCCATAGGGCACCACTTCGTCGACCACCTCCGCCAAGCCAAAGCCCTTGATCTGAGCCCGAACGGACGCGGCATTCTTGTAAGCGCTCGGCAACTCGGAAATATCCGGATTGCCGCAGAAGAAGCGAGCGTCGAGCCCGGCGGTCTCTTCCGCCATGATCTCCTCCGTGGTCATTTCGGCCTTCATGCGCTTGTGATGCGAGCGCGAGAAGTTGCGCCCGGCTCCGTGCGGCGAGAAGCCGAGCCCATGGTCGGCATTCTTGCCGCGCACGATCAACACCGGTTCCGCCATGTTGAGCGGGATCAGCGTCAGGTCGGTTGCATCGTCTGCGAAGCCCGAAAAGGCGGGCGTGGCGCCCTTGGCGTGGTAGAAGAGGCCATCGGACTTGCGGAACACGAAGTTATGCTCGTTCCAGAAGCGATCGGTGACCTTGGCCGCCAACCGATCCGCCGCCAGATCGTGGATGGCAAAGTGGTTGGCCTTCGTCCACGCGCGGACGAGCTGTAAGGCGCTCCAATAGGCTTCGCCTTCGGTCGTATCCGCCGGAATCCAGGCGTTCTGCGGCAAGGTTTCAGGCGAAAGGCTCTCGCGCATCTTCCCGGCGATCTTCATGCCCTTGCTATAGAGCTTCGCCCCCGGCGCACGCGAACCGTGATGGGTGACGAGCGCCGTCTCGCCGGTCGATTTCATCTGGCCGACGAAGGCGAAGTGATTGCCGTCGCCCTGGGTGGCGAAATGCTCGATCGCCACGCTCGTCAGATCGTTCAGCATCGGATGGGCGTCGAAGGCGGTCATCAGGTCGGCCGGCGGCCGGATCTGGCTCCCGCGCGCCCGGCCACCGGGGCCGAAGTGGGTTACGGCATGGACGGCATCGAGCAGGTCCTTCGGCGCGATGCCTGCAAAGAGCGAGATCGCCATGGAGCAGCAGATATCCGCGGAGTGCATTCCCGGGTGAATGGCTTCCGACGCCACCACGCCTCCGACCGGGATGGTGCCGGGCGGGCCGGCGGGACAAGCGTCCGGCATCACGGCGCCGGCCTTGATCACGGGAGTGCGCATCAAGGCGGTCATGGTGTACTCGACGGCCGCGATATTGGCTTCCTCATCGACGCTGTCGGCTTCGATGTTCTTGAAGAAGGGCAGTTCGCCGGCCGGACGCACTGCCAAGGTCGGCGCAGGCCGGTAGAGAAGCGCGGCGGTGAGCGCCTCGGCTTCCGTGCCGCCTGCCTCCAGCACGCGGTTCGCCTCGTCCAACGCCGGGCGGAACCAGCTCCCCTGCGGTAAGCCGGCGTCGATCAAGTCCTGGCCACTCATAACGCGTACCATGATCGTCCTCATTTCGGGTGCTTGCCCCGTTCATTTTTGTGGCTCCGGCGACGATGGTGGCGAGACGCTCGGCTTTCGCCGGCGAGGAGTCGAACCTCGATGACCCATGTAGTCCCGCCGTCATTCGCCGGAGTTATTTCCCCAAACGGTCTCGGCGACGAAGGTGACGAGACGTTGCTGAGCTACCGAGACCTTCACGAAGGTTCGGGGATGATTTGAACATCCGGCCTTCCGGTCTTGTGACCGGACGCTCTACCTGTAGTCCCGTCGGCATTCGCCGAGGTGTTGTCACATATGGCTCCGGCGACAAAGGTGGATGAAACTCGGGATCCCCCGCTCGTGCCAGAGAGCGCCGTCGAGGCAGGGAGTCGAACCCATGCAGGGATCCCCTTGGGGTCGAGACTGTAGTTCCATCCGGCATTCGCCGGGGTATCGATACGCCGGTCGCGGCGACGAGAATGGGGTGAAACGCTTTGGATCGGAGTAAGAACCTGTAGTTTCACCCGGCATTCGCCGTGTTCCGAATTTTATTGTTACCCGCCGGGCGTGATCACGAGGCGACCAAGGTTGACAAAACGCCTGCTCTACCAACTGAGCTACGGGCCAGCAGAATGATGGACCCGGCGGGAGTCGAACCCGCGACACGGAGATTATGAGTCTGTAGTTTCGTCGGCATTCGCCTCGTGGCCGCGCCCGGCCGGAGCGCCCGGCAGTTGCCCGCCGGACGCCTTGTCACAGTTCGACCGCTTCGATCCGCTTGACGAACCGATCCGATCCCGCGCCGTCAATGAACTCGGCGATCACCTCGAACACGCGGTCGGAGAATCCGCCGATGTTGAGGATGTCCGCCGTGTCCGTCACCTGGCTCGTGCGATACGGCTGGATGTCGATGGCAACGAGCTTGGCAGACGGATTGCGCTGCTTCAGCTTGCGCCATTCGGTCATCATCGCCGTGCCGGACGTCGCGCTCTGATCGACCCACGACTGGTTGTCGGAGACGAAGATCACTAGATCGACCGCCGCCTTCTTTGCATTCAGCCGGGCGAGCGGCGCCGAGCAGTTGGTTCCGCCGCCGCCAATCGCCGCCAGCTTCGCCGCGTTGGTCAGCACCGTGTCGCGCGGGTTGAGCGCCACGTTGACGACGGCCTGCTCGAAGGGCAGCACCTGGGCGTACCGGTTCCTTCTGAGAACCGCCGCCGCCACCAGTGCCGCCACATCGATGCAGCGAACCTTGGTGGTCGCGCCCTGACGGTAGCCGGTCACGGGCGACGACATCGATCCCGAGACATCCGGGCAGACCACCACGCGACCGGCGAAAGCCGGCACGTTGCGTAGCGCGATTTCCATTGCATCCTGCAACGCCTCGCGGATTGCGTGTGGCACCTCGTCGGCAAGCGCCGAGTAGGTCGCCATGATCTGGTAGGGGAAGACGCGCGCCTTGCGGATCGCATCTTCATCCCGCAACCTGGCCGCCAGCCACGACGTGAACCCGTCATCCGCGAAGAGGCTCTGCCTCTCGAAGGTGTTGAGGTTCTGCCGCAGCATCTGCCAGCCCGACTTCCGCGCGATCTCCATATGCTGGAGAGGCGAGAGGTCGAGCGAAGTCAGCATCTGGAACGGCACGTTGGGCACCGGTCCGGACGGATCGCGCTTGAACGCCTCGAACTCCGCCGCCACCGCCGGCAAGGCCGCCACGTCGTAGGGCTTGCCGATGAGGTAGGCGTAGAGCGCGCGGCGAGCCTCGGTCGCCGGCTTCGGGTGAACCATCTTGATCACGTCGGCGAGCGAAGGATCGTTACCGACGCTCGCATGCATGATCTCGATATCCGAGGCCGTGTCCAGCCAGGCTTCCACGAGCCGCTTCGGGCGAGAGCCCAGCGACTTGCGCCCGATGGCGCCCGACCGCATCACCTGCACGAAGGTGCGCAGCATCTTGCCATTCTTCACGATGCGCGGGAATGCGCGGGAAAGCGCATCGCCCGGAAGGGTGGAGAGTAACGCCAAGAACGTTGCCGGCATGTCCTTCATGTAGCCGGACTCGGAGGCGTAGACCGCGACCTTGGCCAGATACTCCGGCTCGACCTGGGCGGCGAGCGCCAGAACGTCGGCGAGCTGGGTCCGGGCATCGGCGTAGAAGGTTCCGTTGAAGGTTCCCGTCACCGCCAGTTGCGCCAAGGCTGCCTTGGGCGTCAGCTCGTAAGCCGGCACGCCCTCGTGGTTTCGCGTGTTGGTCGCGGGGATCAGCTTGCCGACGATGGTCGCAAACAGGGATTTGTTTGCCATGGGTTTCATCCTTCTCTTGGATCACGTCCTCCTTGTTTCAAGGGACGTGCCAAGTTGTCGTGGAGAAGGTCCCAACCTTGGAAAAAACTTTCAAGCTTATGATTCAAAAAGATAAATTATCTCGTTCGCCGATTTCCGCGCCGCTGTGACGCTTGCGGGGTCTCGACGATCAAATGGCAGGTGTGATAGCTTGGGATAGTATTTTATATTTTAGGATAAATCATGCGTCGGCGCGTCGCCATTGGCTTTCTTGGGACAACGCTCGATATGGGCAAGAGAGAAGAGCGCTGGCAGAGATGGCGGCCGACGGTTGCGCTTTGCCAGCAACCCAACCTGTTCATCGATCGGCTTGAACTCATCCATGACCAGAGATCGCGATCCCTCGCCGAGCGGATCACTGGCGATATTGGTCAGGTCGCGCCGGCAACCGAGGTTCGTCACACCATCGTAGAACTTCGCGACCCCTGGGATTTTGCGGAAGTTTATTCGGCATTGCGAGATTTTGCCGATGCCTATGCCTTCGATCCTGAGCACGAGGACTACCTCGTCAACATCACGACAGGTACTCACGTCGCCCAGATTTGCTGGTTCCTGCTAACCGAGGCGCACTATGTTCCAGGCCGGCTCTTGCAGCTTTCACCGCCGAAGCGACATGCCGGGGAAGACGGGTACATCGGGTCGCACTCGATCATCGATCTCGATCTTTCGCGCTACGATGCCATCGCCACCCGCTTCGCGGCCGAAAAGATCTCGGCAACGTCTTTCCTGAAGTCCGGTATCGCCACACGCAACGCCGCCTTCAACAGCATGATCGACGAGATCGAGCAGGTTGCGATCCGTTCCACCGCGCCCGTTCTGCTGACCGGGCCGACCGGGGCTGGCAAGTCGCAGCTGGCGCGCCGGATCTTCGAGCTGAAGAAGGCCCAGCATCAGGTGTCCGGCAGTTTCGTCGAGGTCAACTGCGCCACGCTGCGCGGCGATCAGGCCATGTCGACCCTGTTCGGGCATGTGCGCGGCGCCTTCACCGGCGCGCAGTCCGACCGGGCCGGGCTGATGAAGGCCGCCGACAAGGGCGTGTTGTTTCTCGACGAGATCGGCGAACTCGGGCTCGACGAGCAGGCTATGTGCCTGCGGGCCATCGAGGAAAAGCGCTTCCTGCCCGTCGGCTCGGATCGCGACGCTACATCGGATTTCCAGTTGATCGCCGGTACCAATCGCGATCTCCAGCGCGAGGCGCGCAAGGGCCGGTTCCGCGAAGACCTGCTGGCCCGCCTCAATCTGTGGACCTTCGAGCTGCCGCCGCTCAGCGCCCGGCGCGAGGACATCGAGCCCAACATCGATTACGAACTGGCTCGGTTCGGCGAGCGCGAAGGCAGCAAGGCGACCTTCAACGCCGAGGCAAGGGCGTCGTTTCTCGCCTTTGCGCTGTCGGAAGAGGCGACGTGGGCAGCGAACTTCCGCGATCTCTCGGCGTCCGTCACACGCATGGCAACGCTCGCGCCCAAGGCCCGCATCACCCAGGATGCCGTTGCCGCCGAGGTTGGCAGGCTGCGGCGTCGATGGCAGGCCGACGCCGAGCCCGCCGGCCGGCGGTCGCTCTCCGATGCGGTGTTGGGCGATCGGGCCGGGGATTACGATCTGTTCGATCGCGAGCAGCTCGCCATTGTCATCGAGGTCTGTCGCCGCTGCGCTTCACTCAGCGCGGCCGGTCGCGAGCTTTTTGCAGTCTCCCGGGGGAAAAAGGCCAGCAGCAACGATGCCGATCGCCTCAGAAAATACCTCTCTCGCTTCGATCTGACGTTCGAAGACCTCCGGGCTTAAGCCTCTCCCGTTGCCAGCTCGAAGCCCTCGTCGATCCAGCCGGTGAGGCCGCCGGCCATGATCTTGACGGGGCGGCCGAGGTCGGCGAGGCGGAGGGCGCCGCGGGCGGCGCCGTTGCAATGCGGGCCGGCGCAATAGGTGACGAACAGCATCTCTTCCGGCCACTCCGTCAGCTTGGAGCGGATGATCTTGCCATGCGGCAGGTTGATGGCGCCGGGGACGTGACCCTTGGCGTAAAGGGCTGGGCTGCGGACATCGAGCAGCACGAAGTCGGCGCCCTTTGAGAGGGCGTCATGCACGTCCCAGCAGTCGGTCTCGAAGGTGAACTCGGCTGCGAGATGCTCGCGGGCGATATGGCTGGGCGCGGCGGGGATCTCGGTAACGCCTGATTTCATTGTCGTCTCCCGTGGTTGAGCAGTGACGGGATCTTGTGGTCGGTTCGTCGCGCTTGCAATTGGCGTGGATGACAATGTACGTAAAGATCATGCCAAACGAGAACGCCCGCATCGTCCCCCATGGTCCGCTCGCTGTCGCGCTGCTCTACGACGGCCTTTGTACCTTCGAGTTCGGCATCGTCTCCGAGGTGTTCGGTCTCTATCGGCCGGAGATGGGGCCGGGCTGGTATCGCTTTCTGAGCTCAGCTATCGAACCCGGCCCGCTCCGGGCGCACGGCGGCTTCACCATCACGCCCGACGAAGGGCCGGAGATGATCGATCAGGCCGATATCATCGTTATTCCCGGCTGGAAGGGCGCCGACGTACCTGTGCCGGAAGCGCTCTGCGAACGGCTTCGGGCGGCGCATGCTCGCGGCGCGCGGCTCATCTCTATCTGTTCCGGGGCCTTCGTGCTGACCGCGACGGGGCTTCTCGACGGCGGCACGGTGTCCACCCACTGGCGCCACGCCGAGGCGCTGCAGCGGCGTTTTCCGGCGGTGACGGTCGATGCCGCCTCGCTCTATCGCGAGCATGACCGTGTCTTCACCTCGGCCGGCAGCGCGGCGGGCATCGACCTCCTCATCGAGATCGTGCGGCGGGATTTCGGGGCGGATGCCGCCAACTCGGTGGCGCGGCGGTTGGTGGTGCCGGCGCACCGCTCCGGCGGGCAGGCGCAGTTCCTCGAGCGCCCTGTACCCCAGCGCCCGGCCGGCGAGGTGGCGCCGCTGCTCGACCGGATGCGGGAAACGCTCGATCGCGACTGGACGACCGAGGCGATGGCCGTGGCGTGCCGCATGAGCCTGCGCACCTTCCTGCGCCGCTTTCAGGAATCCACCGGCAGCAGCCCCGGCGACTGGCTGATTTCCGAGCGCGTCGAGGCCGCCAAGGGCCTGTTGTCGTCCGACGATCTCGCCATCGAGGCGGTGGCGGCCGCCGTCGGCTTCGGCAGCGCCCACGCCTTGCGCCACCACTTCCGCAGGAAGGTCGGTCTGACGCCGACGGATTATCGCTCGCGGTTCCTGAAGGTGGAGAAGAGGGCTTGAGCGCTCACCGCCCGTAGAGCAGGGTCTGATTGCCGCCGAGCGCCGTGGAGACGAAGGGGCGGAGAGCGAGGAGACGCGCGTCTATCGGCGCTTCGGGAAAGGCCCGGCGATAGAGTTCCAGAAAGGCGACGCTTTGGGCAGGCGGCAGGCCTTTCGGGAAAGGCTCCTGCGGCCTGCCGGCGGCGGCTGCGATGGCCGAGGGATCGGCAACCGATTGCAGCGTGAACTGTGCGATCCTCGAGAGAGCGCCGTCGCAGACGTTGTAGGCCTTGATGCCGTTGGCCTCGGCGAAGGCGGCGACGGGCACCAGGGCGCTGAGGGCAAAGAGATGGTACTCCAAGGCCTTCTTGCCGCGCCCGAGTTCCAGCGGCAAACCGCCTTGCGCGGTCGCGCCGCAGACGCCGTTCCTGTAGGTCTCGACCGCCCAATCGAGCAGTTTTCGGTCGTCTGCCACGACAGCGACGGCCGCCGAGGCCAGCGCCGCCCAATAGGCGTGGTTGTTGCGCGACCCCCTGAGCTTGTCGTGGGTGGCGCTGAAAAAGGCGTCGGTAGAGGTGGCGAGCCCCACCATCCATCGAGTGACGTTGGCGAGGCGCGCATCCCCTTCGACGGCCGGCGAGATCTGGATGAGAGCGATGCCGAGACCAGCCACGATCTGCGCGCGCTCGAACTGCGCATTGGGATTGCTCATCTCCGCGAGCGCTCGTCCCTCGGCCCAGGCATCGAGCCAAGTGAGCGCGCAGCGCGCGTCGGCGGCGCGGCCATCTTCGGTATAACGGTTAGCCATCTTCACGACGGTCTGGGCGAACTTGCGGATCGGCGCCATTTGCGCTTCGAAGGCACGGTCGGCGTCCGGATCGACCGTGTCACGCATTGGGCCGTTATCGCCGTATTTCGAGATCACCTTCAGGCTGATGATCGGCACCGGTGGCCCGGCGCAGCTCTTCCCGGCCGAAAGATCGCTCGGCACGCGTGGCGAAAACGGCGGCTCTATCTTCGCCGACGCGCCGGAGACAAGCCCGGCCATTGCCGGCAGGAGCAAAAGGACGATCAACAGACTGCGCATCTCACTCACCTTCTGCCCGACAGCCGCCCGCTCCGACTTGTGGCCGGGGTGTTGTGGGTCGTCAAGGCAGATGGGGAGGCCTGCGTTCAGTTCAGCGTGTAGATGCCGTCGCGCATCACGAACTCAGCCGGTTTGACCAGCCGGTTGTGGGCCACCTGAACGGAGTGCAGCGGGCCGTCGAGCTTCCGGGTCCAGAAATCCAGGAAGCGGCGCAGCGTCGGGAATTCCGGAAAGATATCGAGATCCTGCCAGATGTAGCTCTGCAGCAGGCTCGGGGCATCGGGACGGTAGTAGAGGATTTCGGCGGTCGTCAGACCATAGCCTTCAACGCGTTTACGGAACTCGGCGGAAACCAGCATCTGGCACCTCGCATGTTCACCAAAACAAGAGCAGGCTAACAACGCTGATCCTCAAAATCAAGAATAAACCTTGCGTTTTCATGTAGTTAGCACTCGTTAAAATTTGCTGCTGCCAACGGCTTGGAAGCCTCTTGACGAAGGCCGCAAGCCTCACCAAATTTTTCGCCGCCGAACGCTTCCAGGAGGTTCGGCGTTTCACGATTGATGTTTGATCGAGCATTCGGAGGAAGCTTATGAAGTTCCGTCCTTTGCACGACCGCGTTGTCGTCAAGCGGATCTCGGCCGAAGAGAAAACGGCCGGTGGTATCATCATCCCCGATACGGCGAAGGAAAAGCCCCAGCAGGGCGAGGTCGTTGCCGTTGGTCCTGGTGCCCGCAACGAGAGGGGGGAACTGGTGGCTCCCGGCGTCGCTGTGGGCGACCGCGTGCTTTTTGGCAAGTGGTCCGGCACCGAGGTGAAGATCGACGGCGAGGAGCTGTTGATCATGAAGGAATCCGACGTGATGGGCATTCTGGAGCCCGTGTCGGAAGCCCGCAGGCACGCCGCCTGATCCCATCCGCATTCCATTCGCAAGGAGACAGAAAATGGCAGCCAAAGAGGTGCTGTTTGACCAGTCGGCCCGCGAGAAGATGCTGCGCGGCGTGGACATCCTCGCCGAGGCGGTCAAGGTCACTCTGGGTCCAAAGGGTCGCAATGTGGTGATCGAGAAGTCCTTCGGCGCGCCGCGCATCACCAAGGACGGTGTGTCGGTCGCCAAGGAAATCGAGCTTGCCGACAAGTTCGAGAACATGGGCGCCCAGATGCTGCGGGAAGTGGCGTCGAAGACCAACGACAAGGCCGGCGACGGCACGACGACCGCGACGGTGCTCGCCCAGGGTATCGTTCGCGAGGGCGCCAAGGCGGTGGCCGCCGGCGTCAATCCGATGGACCTGAAGCGTGGTATCGACCTTGCGGTGAATGCCGTGGTCGCCGATCTCAAGGCCAACGCCCGCAAGGTGACCAAGTCGGATGAGATCGCCCAAGTGGGCACCATCTCGGCCAATGGCGACACCGAGATCGGCAAGATGCTCGCCGAGGCGATGCAGAAGGTCGGCAACGAGGGTGTCATCACCGTCGAGGAAGCCAAGACCGCCGAGACCGAGCTCGAAGTGGTCGAGGGCATGCAGTTCGACCGTGGGTATCTGAGCCCGTATTTCGTGACGAATACGGACAAGATGCGGGTCGAGCTCGAGGATCCCTACATCCTCATCCACGAGAAGAAGCTCTCCAACCTGCAGGCCATGCTGCCGGTGCTGGAGGCCGTGGTGCAGTCCGGCAAACCGCTTCTCATCGTCGCCGAGGATGTGGAAGGCGAAGCCCTTGCCACGCTGGTCGTCAACAAGCTGCGCGGTGGCTTGAAGATCGCCGCCGTCAAGGCGCCGGGCTTCGGCGATCGCCGCAAGGCCATGCTCGAGGACATCGCCATCCTGACCGGTGGCCAGGTGATCTCCGAAGATCTCGGCATCAAGCTCGAGAACGTCACGCTCGCCATGCTCGGCCGTGCTGGGCGGGTGTCGATCTCGAAGGAGAACACCACGATCGTCGAGGGCGCTGGCGCCAAGGCCGACATCGAGGCCCGCGTTGCCCAGATCAAGGCGCAGATCGAGGAGACCACCTCGGACTACGACCGCGAGAAGCTGCAGGAGCGTCTGGCCAAGCTGGCCGGTGGCGTTGCCGTCATCCGCGTCGGTGGCTCAACCGAGGTGGAGGTCAAGGAGCGCAAGGACCGCGTCGACGATGCGCTTCATGCCACCCGTGCCGCGGTGGAAGAGGGTATCCTGCCCGGTGGTGGCGTCGCCCTTCTTCGGGCTCTCAAGGCGCTCGACAGCCTGACGCCGGCCAATGATGATCAGAAGACCGGCATCCAGATCGTCCGCCGGGCGATCCAGACGCCAGCGCGGCAGATCGCCCAAAACGCCGGCGAGGATGGGTCGGTCATCGTCGGCAAGATCCTGGAATCGCAGGATTATGCGCAAGGCTGGAACGCCCAGACCGGCGAGTGGGGCGACATGTTTGCCAATGGCGTCATAGACCCGGCCAAGGTCGTACGCTCGGCGCTGCTGGATGCGGCGTCAGTGGCGAGCCTGTTGATCACCACCGGTGCCATGGTCGCCGAACTGCCGAAGAAGGAAACCGCCCCGGCTCTTCCGGCCGGCGGCATGGATTACTGATCGCTTCGGCCTGAAACGAGTCTCCCGGCGTCGCTCGACGGCGCCGGGAGGCATAATCCCTGACGGCGTAAATGTCCCGCCGCGCGCGCCCTACGACCCGCTGATGCGCGCTTCCAGAAGATCGATCTCCCTCACCAGCCGGCGGGCAGCCTCGTCGGAGAGCTTGCGGATGCGGGCATTGCGGTAGATCTCGTCGCGCTCGGCGTGGAGTGCGGCGAGGCGCAGCTTGCGTTCGATCTCGTCGATCTTGCGGGCGCGTTCGCGCTCGTCGCCGGTCTTGGTGCGCCCCTCGATGCGCTGACGATAGAGGTCGGTGATGCGTGCGCCGGCATCGATGTAGATGTCGGCGTCGGCGCGGCCTTCACTCATCTTGTGCTGCGCCTGCTCGACCGCCCGGATGGCCGCCTCGGCGGCCCTGGTGCGGGCAACATCCTCGGCTTCCTGCTCGGACGGTTCGGGCGGTAGCTTGAGGTTCTTGAGGAGGTGCGGCAGTCCGACGCTGGCGATCACCAGCGAGACGATGATCACCCCGGCGGCGAGCAATATGGCGAGGTCGCGCGCCGGAAACGGCGAGCCGTCGTTCATGACGAGCGGCAGGGTCATCACGCCAGCCAGCGTGATGGTGCCGCGCACACCGGCCAGCGACGTTGCTACCACCAGGCGCCAGCTTGGAGTTTGCAGGGTTTTACCTTGGCGCGACGCCCTGAACAGGATGAAACGCAGGGATGTCCAGCCCCAGATGAGGCGCAAGGCAATCAGCGCAACGTTGATCGCCACGATGTAGACAAAGAGCCAGGCTGGGTCGTGATGGCCGGTTTCGCGCACGACTTTCGCGGCGCCGGCCACGATCTGCGGCAGTTGCTCACCGAGCAGCACGAAGATGATGCCGTTGGCTGCGAACTGCACGGTGTCCCATACGGCATTGCGGCGGACGCGGGTGATGGCAAGCGCCTTGCCGGTCTGTTCGGCGTAGCTCATCGTGATGCCGGCGGCGACGGCGGCGAGAATGCCGGAGCAGTGCAGGTGCTCGGCCAACAGGTAGCTTGCGAAGGGAATGAGCAGGCTGATCAGGATCTGCGAGCCGCTATCCTCGCCGAACCGCCGGATCAGCCCATTCTTGACGACCGTGGTGATCCAGGTGACGCCGGCGCCGATCAGAATGCCGCCGGTGGCCAGCCACAGGAAGGTGGTGAAGGCGTCGAACAGCGAGAAGGTGCCCGTCAGCGCCGCCGCCACGGCAAAGCGCATGCAGACGAGGCCCGAGGCGTCGTTGAGCAGCGACTCGCCTTCGAGGATGTGCATCAGCCGCTTGGGGATCGGCACGCGCTTGGCAATGGCGGATACGGCGATCGGGTCGGTGGGCGAAACGATGGCTGCCAGCGCGAAGGCGACGGCCAGCGGCATCGACGGAATCAGCCAGTTGACGAAGAAACCGACGCCGACCACCGTGAAGACCACGAGGCCGAGCGCGAGTTCAAGGATGGTACCCTTGTCGCGGAGTAGCCCCTCTTTCGGGATGCGCCAGCCATCGAGAAACAGCAGCGGCGGCAGGAACAGCAGGAAAAAGATGTCCGGCTGTAGCTGGACGCCGAGGTCGGCCACCGAGTCGATGCAGGCGCCAAGGAGGATCTGATAGAGCGGCAGCGGCAAGGCGATGGGGGATATGCGCGACAGCACGCCGCTGACGACGACGGCCAGCAAAAGGACGAGTGCGATTGCGACCGTTTCCATCCGCTATCCCGTGTGCGCCGGCGGAGACGCCCGGAACCGCAGGCGCCGATGTCTTGCGATCCCCCGCCGTGGCGGGGGATCAGTCACTACAGAAAGCTTTTGCCTTATTCGGCCGCTTCGTAGAGCGGCACCTGGGTCATTTCCGGCACCAGCACCATGCCCTTGTCGGTGATGCGGATCTCCGGGATGACTGACAGCGGGATCAGGTTGAAACCCATGTAGGGTAGGGTGCAGCCGGCCTTCTCCCACTCCACCTTCAGCGCCTGCACCTCGCCGGCGACGACATGCACGCGCTTGTCGGACATCAGGCCGGCGACCGGCAGCGGCACCATGGCCGTCACCACGCCGTTGCGGACGACGCAGATGCCGCCGCGCTCGGCCTCGATGGCCTCGAGCGCCACGCGCATGTCGGCCTCGTTGGTGCCGGCGACGATGATGTTGTGGCTGTCGTGGCCGACCGAGGAGGCGACGGCGCCATGCTTCAGGCCGAAGTTCTGCAGGAGGCCGCATGCCACGTTGCCGTCCGACTTGCCATGCCGCTCGACGACGGTGACGAAGGCGAGATCATGACGGTCGAACAGGGTCTGCCAGTCGTTAGTCGGCTCAAGGAGGAGCTGGACGTGCTTCAGCACGATGCCCGGCAGCTCGGTGCGGATGACGTTGGCGGTCACCGGCGCGGTTGGCAGCTCCGGCGTCAGCTTCAGCTCTTTCGGCAGATGGATGGTGGCGTAGGCGGCGTCCGGGTAGCGGTAGCGCGCTTCGAGGGCGGCCTCCAGCGTCGGGGTGATCGAGCGGTGGTCGACCATCAGTTCGCCGCCGTACCAGGTGCTCTGCGGCACCAGATCGTCGTCGAGCAGCACCAGATCGGCGCGCCGACCGCCGCCGAGGCCGCCAATCTCGCCATCCATGGCATAGCGGGTGGCGCCGGAAATAGAGCCGAGTGCCCAGGCGGTGGTACGCGGCACGCCGATGCGGTAGGCCTGCCGCACCACCCAGTCGAGACCGAAGGCCAGGAGGTCCTCGGCGTCGCGGTCGTCGGTGCAGACGGCGATGCGGCGCGGTGAGGCGCCGAGCTCGGTCATGGTCTTGATCGCCTCGGGCAGCGAATGCCAGGGCGTGGTCGGCGGGCCGCCGCGCAGGAAGATCCAGACGCCGGCTTCGAGGAGATCATCAGCGATGTCGCGGTCGGTGGCCTCATGGGTGTCGGTGACGCCGGAAGCGGCATAGGCGGCGACGAACTCGCGGCCGTAGACATGGCCGGAAACGGGGCGTCCGCGCGACAGGGCGGCGGCGATGATGGCGTGGCTGCGCTCGTCGCCCATGGTGACCGGCACGAAGTCCATCTTCTCGCCCAGCGCCACGGCCTCGGGCCACTTGTCGAACAGATAGGCGATCTTTTCCGGCGTCAGGTCGCCACCGGCTGTCTCCAGCTCGGGCGTGGTTGCCGGCACGGTGGAGGCCAGTGTGTGGAAGATGGAGAGAGGCGCCTCGCGGGCGTCTTCCATCATCGCCTCGATGCCGGCGACATCCATCACGTTGCCGATCTCGTGGCTGTCGCAGAAGATGGTGGTGGTGCCGTTCAGAAGCGCGGCCTCGGCATAGGCGCAGGCCGTCACCATCGAGCTTTCGATGTGGATATGCGGATCGACGAGGCCGGGGCCGATGATGCCGCCGCGGGCATTGTAGATCGTCGCCGAACCACCGCGATAGGTGCCGGCCGCCTTGACGGCGGCGATGCGGCCGCCGGCCACCCAGACCTCGCGGTCGTTTAGCATGCGGTCGGAATAGGTGGAGAGAATACGGGCGTCGGTAATGACAAGATCGGGTTCGGCGCGACTGGAAGCCACATCGGCAAGGTGGCGCGTCAGGAGATGCAAAGGCTTGACGGAAAAACGGGTCGGCTTGGCGGTACTGGACATCCGGACCTCGGGCTCGTTTCAAAAGCGCCCCACCGGCCGGGCCGATCGGGGCCAAGCCATGGTAAACGCCGGAGGGAGCGTTTCAAAGCCGAAAGTCGAGATGGGGGTGTGAGGCGGCGGCTGGGAGCGAGATGTCTGCGGATGGGCAATTAGTGGTTCTGAAAGTATTCCTTGAATTCTTTCGCCTTGGCTGCTGTTTCGCGCAGGGACGGTTCAGCTGCCTCGCCATACCGGGTGATGACGTCGTCGAAGGCGGCAGTTGCATCATCGATGCGTCCAAACTCTCCAAACTTGATCGCCTTTTGCATGATCGCCATGGCGACGATTTGGCGCAGGGGAGACTTGGGTGACTTGCCAAAGTGGGCGATGATGTCGTCGAAGACGACCATGGCCTCGTTGTTACGCCCGAGCATGCCGAGCGTCACTCCCTTGTTAAATGACGCCTTGGCAACATTTTCGCGAACGGAGGATTCGATTGCCGTGCCGAAGCGGGTAATGACCTCGTCATAGGCGAGGATCGCGTCTTCGCGCCGATTAAGTGCACCGAGATAAGTCCCTTTGCTATAGAGCGCGTTGGAGACTGCTTCGCGCGCGGTCTGTGCGGGCGCCCCGCCATAACGGGCGACAAGGTCATCGCAGACCGCGAACGCTTCGTCGCTACGCCCCAGCGCAGTGAGCGCTATCATCTTGTCAAAGAGCGCCATGGCGACCTTCTCAGGCTGCGATAACTCGGTTGTTTCGCCAAAGTGGGCAATGACGTCGTCGTAGCTTGCGATCGCCCCCTCGTAGCGCTTCAGCGCTGCCAGCGTCATGCCCTTGTTGACCAGCACTCCGGCGATCGCCTTGCGAGTAGGCAAGTCGGCGTCCGTTCTGAAGCGGACAAGAAGATCATCGTAGACGGCGATTGCGTCCTCGTTGCGGCCCAGCGCTTCGAGGGTGACCCCCTTGTTCCTGAGTGCGTTGAAAACTTCTTCGCGCAGGTGGAGTTCAGTCGCCGTGCCGAAGCGGCCAATGACCTCATCGAAGACGACGATCGCATCATTGTAACGTCCAGACTCAGCGATCTTTATCCCCTTGTTCACAGATGCTCTTGCAACAAGTTCGCGCAGGGGCAATTCAGTGGCAGTCCCGAAGCGGGCAAGAAGGTCATCGTAGATGGCAATCGCTGAATCGCCACGGCCGAGGTTGCTCAGCGTGTCTGCGAGGCCCAAGAGAGCGGTAGCGGCAACCGTACGAGACTGCAGATCGGTCGCAGTGCCCAAACGGGCTATGATCTCGTCATACGCGGCAGTGTCTTTGTCGCCGGACAGGGTGAGGGTAGGGCTTGCCGCCGAGGCTGGCGCGGCGATGTTGGGCGAGCCGCCCAGCGCCATGGCAAAGGCGATAACAACGGTGGACCCGCTCAGACAACGTAAGGACTTCAGGAAGAAGCGGATCGGCGTAGCGGTGATGGGCATTGGGATAGGGCTCGACTGATGAAAGCCCATCGGTCGATCCGATTGGGTCACACCAGCTTATCTACCGGAGGTGGTATTTCAAGCGCAATCGAGATGGTGCCTTCCCGGATGCCGGCCCTGATTAGGCGCCAGCGCACGAGCGGCTTTGCTGGTGGTGTGCTTGAAGAGGGCGGTGAGCAAGGCTAAGGATCGTCGGGCCATAGCGGGGAGAGGGCCATTTCGTGACAGTCGACGACACAGCCAATGGGCCGTCCCACTGGGTCACCGCGGCCGATGTCGCCCGGCGGGCCGGAGTGTCGCGTTCGGCGGTGTCGCGGACGTTCACGCCCGGGGCGAGCGTCTCGCAGGAAACGCGCGAGAAGGTGATGGCGGCGGCCGAGGCGCTCGGCTACCGGGTGAACATCCTCGCCCGCAGCATGATCCAGCGGCAGAGCAACCTCGTGGGCATCGTGGTGTCCGGCTTCGCCAGTCCCTTCCTGCCCGGGATCCTGGCGCCGCTGGTGTCCGAGCTCGATCGGCGCGGACTGGCGCCGCTCTTGATGGACGCCCGACGCGCCGACAACGTGGAAGAATCCTTGCGCGATCTCCTGAGCTATCGGGTGGCCGGCGCGATCCTCACCTCGGGGACGCCGCCGATCGAGCTGGCAGAGGAATATTCCCGCCTGCACGTGCCGGTGGTGATGATCAATCGCATCGGCGATTTCGAGGGCGTCGACACGGTCGGCAGCGACAACCGCCGGGGTGGCGCCCTGGCCGCCGAATGCCTGCTCGCCTCAGGTGCCCGCCGCCTTGCCTATGTCAACCGTCCGACCGGCACCCATAGCGGCCGCGAGCGCGGCGCCGGCTTCTGCGAGGCGATGGCGCTGGTCGGGGCTGCCGGCGTCAGCTTCGAACTGATCGAGGCCGACCGGCCCGATTACGAGGGCGGCGTGACCGCGGCGCGACGGCTTCTCGACCGACCGGCCAATCTGCGGCCGGACGGCGTGTTCTGTTCGACCGACGAGCTGGCCTTCGGGCTGATGGACGTCGCGCGCGGCGCGTTTGGCCTGACGGTGCCGGGCGACCTCGCCGTCGTCGGCTTCGACGACATTCCGATGGCCAGGGCTGGCGCCTATGCGATGACCACCATTCGCCAGGATACGACGGGGCTGGCGCAGCGGGCGGTGGCTCGCCTGGTCGAGCGGATGGAAGCGCCGAGCCTTCCGTCTCGCGCCGATGTGCTGCCGGTGACACTGGTTGAGCGCCGGTCGCATCTCCTCGCGTCGGCCGGCTGATCCTCTATCCGGTTGTTCTCGTATCCCGCCGAAAGGCGTTGACAGATCCAGGAACACATGGTGAATTGCACTCGTGTGCATCAACGGCGAGTGTCGAGCCATCTAGAATGGGGGCGCGCTAGCCCTGGTGCGGGTGGAGAGTATTCCGCAGTGTGCAGCCGAATAATTGGATGGCTTGAGGCCTGTCCGATCGATCCGGCTTGTTCTCAAGCTCGACATATGATGCCGATTGGAGGTGAACACGTGTTCCAGGAGCAAAATCCGGCGATTGTGGTGCGTTACGAATTGGCGCGCCGCATCGCCCGCGAAGCCGGCCGTACCGCGATGGGGTATTTCAGGCAGCGCGACAAGCTGGTCATCGAATTGAAGGGCGTGCAGGATATGGTCAGCGTCGCCGACCGGGCGGTGGAGACCTTCGTCCGATCGCAGATCCTTGCCGCTTTCCCTGACGATGCTGTGCTCGGCGAGGAATATGGCGGCGACAGAGGCAAGGCCGATTTCGTCTGGGTGGTCGATCCGATCGACGGTACGGCCTGTTTCGTCAACGGCATGTTTTCCTGGTGCGTGTCCGTTGGCGTCGTGCTGCGCGGCGAGCCGGTGATCGGCGTCGTCTACGACCCCAATGCCGACGAGGAGTTCCACGCGAGGGCCGGCGGCGGCGCCTTCTGCAATGAGGCGCCGATCCGCGTCCATCCCGGTCAGACCCTGAAGGACGGCGTGCTCGGCGTCGGCACGTCGTTTCGTGTCGGCACCGAGGACTTCATCCCCTTCCTTGAGCGGGTGTTGCTTGATGGCGGCATGTTCATCCGCAACGGTTCCGGTGCGCTGATGATCTCCTATGTCGCCGCCGGTCGGCTGATCGGTTATTTCGAGCCGCACATGAATGCCTGGGATGCCCTTGCCGGGCTGGTGCTCGTCCGCGAGGCCGGGGGCGCCACCAACGATTTCATGGCCGGCAACGGGCTAATCCGCGGCAATCCGATGCTCGCCGGAAATCGCAAGATCGCCGACCGAGTGGCGCGCCATTCCGGCCTTTCTCTGACGGCCCCGGAAATGGAGCTCTGCTGACCCGATCAAGGCAAGGATCTCAAGTGTTTCGATTTGCACACGTGTTCACTTAACGGGTGCGCAACAAGACCCCGGCATCGTCGCGTTGGAGGCGTGGCGATCGGCCGGTTGGGAGGAGACAATCATGACCGATACCGCACGACCCGCCGAACTCACCGGCGTGGAGGAAGACATGAGCGGAACACCGAGGCGCAGCCGTCTCGGCTTCCTGGCGTCCGGGCCGGATGTTCCGGTGATGGCCGACCAGCGGGAGATCGACCGGCTCTACCGGTCCCACCGCATCCGGGTGATGGTCGGCATCACGCTCTGCTACGGCTTCGCTTACACCTGCCGGCTGTCGCTCGGCATGGTCAAGAAGCCGCTGATCGACGCCGGCATCTTCACGGCGTCCGATCTGGGCACCATTGGCTCGGCGCTATTCTACACCTATGCCTTCGGCAAGCTGTTCAACGGCTTCCTCGCCGACCACGCCAACCAGAAGCGTTTCCTGGCGCTCGGCTTTCTGCTGTCGGCACTCGCCAATTTCGCCATGGGCTTTTCGGCGACGCTTCTGGTCGCCACGATCGCCTGGGGGCTGAATGGCTGGTTCCAGAGCTTCGGTGCGCCGTCGTCCGTCGTTGCCATGACTGGCTGGTTCTCCAATAAGGAACGTGGCCGTACCTACGGCATCTGGAGCACGGCACACTCTATCGGCGAGGGCCTGACCTTCCTGGCGACCGGCTTCTTCGTCGCCTGGTTCGGCTGGCGGGCCGGCTTCTGGATGCCGGGCGTCGTCGGCGTTCTCTCGGCGATCGCAGCCTATTTCCTGGTCCAGGATCGCCCCAGAACGATGGGCCTACCCGCCGTTGCCGATTGGAAGAATGATCATGGCGAGGTGAAGCCCAAGAAGGAAATGGGCTCGGTGTTGCGCGCCCAGCTGGCGGTTCTGAAGCTGCCGGCCATCTGGGTGCTGGGTGTGGCGAGTGCCCTCAACTACGTGACGCGTTACGCCATCGACGGTTGGGGCGTGCTCTATCTCCAGGAAACGCAGGGCTACTCCATCACCGCCGCCGGCACGATCCTGATGATCAGCACGCTCGCCGGCATGGCCGGCGCCATCGCCTTTGGCTTCCTGTCGGACAATACCTTCAAGGGTCGCCGTCCCCCGGCCAACCTGATCTTCGGCCTCTTGGAGATCACCGGCCTGTTGCTGTTCTTCTTCGGCCCGCAGTCGACCGCCATGATCGTCTTCTCGATGCTGCTGTTCGGGGCGGGGCTCACCGGCCTCGTCACCTCGCTCGGCGGCCTCTTCGCGGTCGACATCTGCTCCAAGCGGGTGGCCGGCGCCGCCATGGGCGTGATCGGCGTCTTCTCCTACCTCGGCGCTGCCTTGCAGGAGAACATCTCCGGCCGTCTCATCCAGAACGGCACCACCATGGTGGATGGCGTGCGCCACTATGATTTCTCGGCCCCGATCATCTTCTGGATCAGCTCGGCGGTGTTGTCGCTGGTGCTGGCGACCTGCCTGTGGCGGACCAAGATCGCCGACTGAGACAACGGGGCGGAAGGATCACCTTCCGCCCGCCTTCCGTTCCTCATGATGGAGAGCACGATGAAAGCCTCCTTTGCATCTGCTTGTCTTGTTGTGGCGTTGACGATCGCTCCGGCCGCGCTGGCCGCCGACGGCGATCAGATCGAGAAAGTCGTCGTCCTGATGCGTCATGGCGTGCGCCCGCCCACCAACACCGCCGACATCACGCCTTTTGCCGCCGAACCCTGGCCGGACTTCGGGGTTGCCGACGGTATGTTGACACCCCACGGTGCCGAGGCTGCCAAGCAACTCGGCGCCTGGGAACGTGGCTGGCTCGGCGAGCGTGGTCTGTTCACCGCCAATGGTTGCCCGGCGCCGGCGGATGTGTTCGCCTGGTCAAGTCGTGAGTTGCAACGGACGACCGATACCGGCAAAGCCTTCCTGGAGGGCATGTTTCCAGGATGTGCGCTGACGGTTGGCCGAAGCGCCGGAAGCGGGCCGGACCCGCTGTTCACCGCCAGCGAGACCGACGTCGGACGCCTGGATCTCGCTGCAGGCAAGCAAGCCATCCTTGAGCGGATGGGAGGCAGCTTCGATGCGCCAAAGCTGCGCGTCGCCGGCCTCATGGGGGAACTGGAGACGGTAACCGGCTGTTGCGCGGTGAGCGTCTGTCAGAAGGTGTTGGGCCGCAACGAATGCCGCTTCGACGAACTTCCCTGGGCGATCGAGCCGAGTTCCGAAAAGCGCAACCTTAAGATCACCGGCCCGCTTTCCACCGCGGCCACCATGTCCCAGGTCTTCCTTCTCGAGTATGCGCAAGGGCTGCCGGCCGACAAGGTTGCGTGGGGGCGGGCGTCGAACCGGGCCGATGTCGTCCGGCTGTCGGAATTGAGAAAGGTGAAATACGAGTATTTTGAGCGCGTACCCTATATCGCTCGGCGGGGTGCGTCCAACATTCTGGCCCAGATTGCTACCGCGCTGACCCACGATGTCGGCACATCCATCGGTCTCGATCTCGCGGGGCCGCCGCCGGCGAAATACACGCTCTATGTCGGCAGCGACACCCAGATCGCGGAGATCGGCGGCATTCTGGATCTGCACTGGCAGGCGGAGGGATTTCTGGACGACGAGACGCCTCCCACCGGCGGCCTCATTTTCGAGCGGTTGCGGCGAGCCGACGGCAGCAGATCGGTGCGCATCAGCTTCGTGACGCCGACGCTCGACCAGATCCGTGGGGACGCCGTGCTCGCCAAAGACGCCGGTCCCTCGATCTCTCCGGTGACTGCCCCGACTTGCGGAGAGGCACGGGACTGCCCTCTCGATCGGTTTGCCGCCTTCATCGGCGAGCGGATCGATGCGAGCGCTGTCGCTCAGCCCGACTACCGCTGAGCGCTCATCCTCGGCATTGGCATCCACCCGATGCCAATGTCATCGCCCCCTGCGGTTTCCAAGCGCTGGCGTCGACGGGAAGATCAGGGCGGAAGGATCACCTTCCGCCCATCTCGCCGATCCAATCCCCCAGAAAGCTGGCGACAGTGCGCAGAAGCGGATCGTCCTTGCGGGACTCGTGGTAGCAGAGCCAGACGGGCGAGGCGAAGCTCGGCAGGGCGCGGCAGAGGACGAGGTCCGGCTCGGGCGACGCGGCAAGCGCGGGCAGGGCTGAGAGGCCCATGCCGGCCTTGGTCGCGGCGGTGAGGCCTGACACCGAATTCGACCGATAGGACACCTTGCCATTGCCGGCCTGCGACAACAGCCAGACGTTGGGTGCCGTGGCTGCCATGGTGCCGTCGCCGGCGATGATCGGGAAGGCTCCGACGTCGGCTTCCGAGCGTGGCTCTCCTTGCCTTTCGATGAGGGACCGGCCGGCGTAGATGCCCCAGACCGAGTCCATGATCCGCCGTCTGATCACCCCATCCCGTTCGTCGGCGCCGCCGGCGCGGATGGCGAGGTCGGCCTCGCCGGCGGCAAGATCCAGCCGGGCATCGGTGGCGACGATCTCGATCCGTATGTGCGGGTGTCTGTCGCGCAGCGCGGCGACGGCCGGCGCCACGAGCCGTGCGACGGCCAGCTCCGTTGCGGTGATGCGGACGGTGCCGGAGAGCTGGCGGCGGTGTTCCTCCACCTTGCCGAGGAGCGCATTGGCCTGACGCTCCATAGCTTCGGCCTCAGGCAGCAAGGCCTCACCGTCGGCGCTGAGGCGATAGCCTTGTTGATGCCGGTGGAACAGCTTGAGACCCAGCTCGCCCTCAAGGTCGCCGATGCGACGCATGACGGTGGTCTGATTGACGCCGAGCGCCCGCGCCGCCTTCAGCGTCGAGCCGTGACGGGCGGTGAGGATGAAAGCGCGGAGGTTGTTCCAATCGAACATGCCCACATTCTGCATCAACGCAGAACCGAACTGCAAGCGTGCGGCTCGTTGGGGGCGGGCGTTTCGTCTAGATGCACCGGCGTCGGAGCCTGCCGTCGGCGGGCATCTCAGGAGGAACCATGTCGGACATCAGTGCCAGAAAACAAGTCGTGTGGAACTATGTCGAGGCCATGAATGCTGGGGATTTCGAGCGGCTTGCGTCGCTGTTCACGCCGGACGCCGCCATCCATGGCGTGGTCGGCAAGGGGTCGGTGGATTTTGCCATGCCCGTGTGGAAGGATCTGCACGCAGCGCTTGAAATGCACCTCACCGTCGAGGAAATGATCGAGGAGGGCGACGTGGTCGCCGTCCGCTTCAAGGAAACGGGCACATCTGTCGCCCCCTTCCGCGGCTTTCCGGCTACCGGCAAGAGCTTCGAGCTGACGGCCATCGAATGGTTCACGCTGGACGGCGATCGGATCGCCAGCCGCCATGGCGTACGCGACAGTGCCTCGCAGGCGAGGCAGCTCGGCTGGGCGTGATACCTCTGGCGGTGAGAAAGCCGGCTGCATCTTTTCAAAACAAAAACGCCGGTCGCGATGGCCGGCGTTTCGTTTCATTGCACTTGAACCACAAGTCCGGGGCGGCGCCGATCGGCGTGGGGCTACGGAGGAGCGCCGCCTCCTTGGTTTCCCTGCGTCAGGACTGGCGGGGAGAGACGAGGCCGGCCCAGTTCACAGGAAGTTGAATGTAGCGACTTACATGGCAACATGCCCCGCTCCATCCGGTTGGGATGAAACGAGGCATGCGCTTCCTCGATCTGATGATCATCGCGCCCATAGCAGTAAAGGGGCCGGACCATCAGTCTTCGTGCGACATTCATGGGTTGTCGCACCGACAGGTAGGCAATTCCTAGAACTGGAGGTCACTCAAGGAAGCTATTGTCCAGCGAATTCTTGCCTCAATCGAGGATCGATTGCGTAAGTTCACCGGTCACCTCCTTTCGTTTGTTGTTGACAGGAGGGAGCATGAACCCGATTTCACAGCATCGCAAGTCAAAAACAAAGCTGACTGTTGATATCCGTATTCGATCAGAGGCGCCGGTGTGCGATTGGCATTCTCCGGGAGCCGGCAACAATTCCAAGTCGCCTCAAGCTGTTAGCTAACAAGTCACTCTATTTCTGCCAAATCGCCAGGTATCGGTGATCGGGGGTGAACGATCAGCCGGCTATCCCTCTTGTATTGACGCAGGCCAGACACAATTCTATGCGAACGAACGTTCGTTCGCACGATGAGGGCTTGGTCGGCGGAAATAGAGGCTTCGCTGGAAATGCCCTCTCGCTTTTTGTCGTTTTATGTTCTGCCGCAAGGCGGCGGTCGATTTTGTCGCGGTTGCGAGGGCTCGGGGGGCTTCATGAACTTCAATGCGGCTCATACGCTATCGGCGCATCAGGACGAGCGGCGCGCCCGCATCCTCGATGCAGCGCGCACCTGCTTCTCTCGGGCTGGCTTCCATCGCACGTCGATGCAGGAGATCTGCGCCGAGGCCAAGATGAGCCCTGGCGGACTCTACCGTTATTTCGCTTCCAAGGACGCGATCATCGAGGCGATCGCCGAGGAAGAACAATGTGCCGGCCGGCGCATCCTGGAAGTGATGCTGGAACCCGGCTCGCTGCACGACCGTCTCCTGCGCTGCGGCCTTACCTATATCGAGACCATGCGCGACCGCCGGGCGGTGCAGATGATGCTGGAGGTCTACGTCGAGAGCATGCGCAACACGGCGGTCGGTGCCTTTTTCGCCAAATGCGAAGAAGAGAACCGCCAGTTGATGCACGAGGTGTTCAGACGCGCCAAAGCGACGGGTGAGATCGCCGCCGATGCCGACATCGACACCATCATGATGACGCTGGTTGCCTTCGCCGACGGCGTCATCCTGCGCATGGGTCTCAATCCCGACTACGACGTCGAGCGGGCGGAGACGATCCTGTCGCGCGTTGTCACCGCGGTGTTGGAAAATGAAGCGTCGACGTCGCCTCGCCCCTTGGAAACGCAGGGGTGAAGCCACATGTCATCGCGGATTAACTTTTGGTCATGCTTTAGGGCCGGCACGAACCGGCCACGGGGACGTTGCGTCATGAAGTTCTGGGGTATGCCTTTGGCCGGTGCGTTGCTGGCCAGCAATATCGTAACGTTTCCGGCGCTGGCTGAGGAAGCGGCGGCTGCCGCTACACCATCCGCCGCTGCCGCGCAGGAGGTGGTGCCGACGGTCAGTGTCGTCAAAGCCGACCGACAGGCGTTGAGCCAGAAGGTGATCGTCACCGGAACGCTGGTGGCGCGCGAGCAGGTTCTGGTGACGCCGGGCGTCGAGGGCCTCAAGATCGAAAGCATTGCCGTCGACGCCGGAGATCGGATCGAGGCAGGCGCCGTGCTGGCGCGTCTCGCCGTCGATACGATCGACGTGCAACTGGCCCAGAACACCTCGCAGCTCGCTTCTTCCGATGCGCAGATCGCTCAGGCGCGCGCCCAGATCACGTCCGCCGAGGCATCGGCGACGCAGTCCAGCAAAGCGCTGGAGCGCGGGCAGGCGTTGGTGGGGACCAATGCCATCGCCAAGGAAGCCTTCGAGCAGCGGCAGTTGGCGGCCGATCAGGCCAACGCCCAGGTCGCCGTTGCCCGGCAGACTCTGGCCTCCGCAGAGGCCGGACGCAAGCTGATCGAGGCGCAGCGGGCCGAGCTCGAGCTTCGCCGTTCCAAGACCGAGATCAAGGCGCCGCGCGCCGGCCTCGTCCTGAGCCGTAACGCCGTGGTCGGGCAGGTCGCTGCGGCCAGTGGCAATCCGCTGTTCGTCATTGCCGAGAATGGCGACATCGAACTCGACGCCGATGTCACCGAGACGCTGCTGCCCGAGCTCAAGGTCGGCCAGAAAGTGGCGGTGCAACCCTCTGGATCGGCCACCGTGGTCAAGGGCGTTGTCCGCCTGGTGCAGCCGGAGATCAACGCCGCGACCCGCCTCGGCAAGGTACGCATCGCGCTGCCGGCCAGTGAGGAGCTGCGCGTCGGCGCCTTTGCGCGCGGCACCGTCGAGGTTGCCCATAGCGAAGGCTTGGTGCTGCCGGTGACGGCGGTGACCGACGAGGACGGCGTGCCGACCGTGCAGGTGGTGAAAGACGGCGTCGTCGACACGCGCAAGGTCAAGACCGGCCTCACGGATGCCGGCCTGATCGAAGTGAAGGACGGCGTTGCCGAGGGCGAGCTGGTGGTTTCCAAGGCCGGGACGTTCCTGAGGGGCGGCGACAAGGTCAAGCCGCAAGTTATCGAAGGCGCGGGAGTGAAGGGATGAACTGGAATTTTTCCGCCTGGGCGATCCGTAATCCCGTTCCGCCCATCCTGCTGTTCGTCTGCCTGATCGCGCTGGGGCTTTACTCCTTCGCCAAGCTGCCGATCACCATGATGCCGAACATCGACCTGCCGCTGATTTCGGTGACCATCACCGATTCAGGCTCGGCACCGTCGGAGCTTGAAACGCAGGTGACCAAGCCGGTGGAGGATGCGCTCGCCGGCATCTCCGGCGTGCGCCACATCACATCGACCATCACCGACGGCGTATCGACCACCGTGGTCGAGTTCAATCTGGAAGTTGCCACCGACCGGGCGCTCAATGACGTCAAGGACGCAGTGGCCGAGATCCGTAGCGAACTGCCCGGCACGATCGACGAGCCGGTGAGCCGCCGCATCGACGTCGAGGGCCAAGCGATCATCACCTATGCCGCGGCATCGCCTGCTATGACGCCGGAGGAACTCTCCTGGTTCGTCGATGACAAGGTGATCCGCGACCTGCAGTCGGTGAGCGGCGTCGGCCGAGTCGAGCGCATGGGCGGCGTCAAGCGCGAGATCCAGGTGCAGCTCGATCCTGACAGGCTGATGGCGCTCGGCATCACCGCGGCGCAGGTCAATTCGGCGCTGAAGGCGGTCAATATCGACCTCTCGGGCGGCAAAGGCGAGGTGGGCGGCCAGACGCAGGCCGTGCGCACGCTGGCCAGCGCCCATTCGATCGCCGATCTCGCGGCGACGCGCCTGCCGCTCGCCGACGGCCGCAACGTCCGCCTGTCCGACGTCGGCAAGGTGGTCGACCTCTGGGCCGAGCCCAAGTCGTTCGCCCGGCTGGACGGCCGGCCGGCGGTGGCTTTCGCCATCTACCGCGCCAAGGGAGCGAGCGACGCCTCCGTGTCGGTGGCTGTCGGCAAGGTGGTCGACAAGCTCAGCAAAGAATATCCCAACGTGTCGATGAAGCGCATCGACGATTCCACGGTGCAGACCTACAACAGCTTCGAAAACTCGATGAAGACGCTGATCGAGGGCGCGCTGCTCGCCGTCATCGTCGTCTTGCTGTTCCTGCGCGACATCCGGGCCACCATCATCTCGGCCATCGCGCTGCCGCTATCGGCCATTCCCACCTTCTTTGCGCTCGACATCCTGGGCTTCTCGCTGAACATGGTGAGCTTGCTCGGCATCACGCTGGTGACCGGTATCCTGGTCGACGACGCCATCGTCGAGATCGAGAACATCGTCCGCCACATCCGCACCGGCAAGAAGCCTTATCGGGCGGCGGTGGAGGCGGCCGACGAGATCGGCCTTGCGGTGATCGCCATTTCGACGACCATCATCGCCATCTTCTCGCCGGTCAGCTTCATGCCCGGCATTCCCGGCCAGTATTTCCGGCAATTCGGCCTGACCGTGGCGATCGCGGTGTTCTTCTCGCTGCTCACTGCCCGCCTGATCACGCCGATGCTGGCCGCCTATTTCATGAAGACGCCCTACACCGGCGACGGCGAAGACGGCCGGCCCGTCTATCGCGGCTTCGTGTGCACGGCGCTGCGTCGCCTCATCTGGTTCGTGCCGCTCGGCGTGCTCGCCTATTTCGGCATCAACTGGCTGAAGGACCACGGCCCGCTGGGCGACAAGTCCGGCATCTTCGAGGGCGTCGACGCCACCGTCGATTTCCTGACCCGTTCCGGTGGCGAGATGACCGCGCTGTGGGTGGCGGTCGGCGTGGTGTTCTTCGCCCTGTTCTCGGCCTGGCTCACCCGGCCGCACCCGGAAGAGCACGAGGGCGGTCCTTTCGTGCGCGCTTATACCGCCTTCCTGAGAGTGACGCTGTGGTCGCCCAGGCTCAGGGTGCGCGGGCACGTGCTGCGCGTGCCGCTGATGCCGGCGATCACGATCATTGCCTGCCTTATCACCTTCTTCGTCGCCATGTGGCTCGCCTCTAAGCTGCCGACCGAGCTGTTCGCCCCTGGCGATCAGGCCCGCATCGTCACCTCCATCGAACTGCCGCCGGGCTCGACGCTCGACGACACGCAGGGCGTGACCGACGGCATCAGCCAGCGCATGCACGCTTTCCCGGAAGTGAAGAGCGTGTTCGTAATGGGCGGCACCTCGCCGACCGGCACGCTGGAAACACGCCGCGCCGCCGTCATCGTTCACCTGGTGCCACGCGACGAGCGCACGCAGACGCAGAAGCAGATGGAATACAAGGTGCAGCAGGTGCTGCGTTCCATTCCCGACATCCGCTTCTTCTTCGTCAACGAGCGCGGTGACCGCGAGGCGACCGTCGGCGTGCTGGGCAAGAACGGCGACGCCGTGGCCAAGGCGGCGGCGGCGCTGGAGAACGACATGCGGGGCGACCCGATGTTCTCCAACCCGTCGGCGCTGTCGTCCTTCGCCCGGCCGGAGATCCGCGTGACGCCGCGTCCCGACATCGCTTCCGACCTCGGCGTGTCGACGGACGCGCTGTCGCAGACGTTGCGCGTCGCCACCGTCGGCGATGTCGACAGCAACCTTGCCAAGTTCACCGACGGCGACCGGCAGATCCCGGTGCGCGTCGAGCTTGACACCGCCGCGCGCGGCAATATCGAGACGCTGGCCGCGCTGAAGATCCCGACTTCCTCGGGCACGCCGGTGCCGCTATCGGCGGTGGCCGATATCGGCTTCGGCCAGGGACCGTCGACCATCGACCGCTATGACCGGTCGCGCCTCGTCAAGGTGGGGACCGACATGATGCCGGGCTACACCTCCGGTCAGGGGCTGGACCGGATCAACGCCCTGCCGGCGGTGAAAGCCTTCCCGGCTGGCGTCAGCATCCAGAACACCGGTGACGCCGAAATTCAGGCCGAGATCTTCGAGGCGTTCGCCGTGGCGATGATCTCGGGCCTGACCATCGTGTTCATCGTGCTGATCCTGTTGTTCAACAGCGTGTTCCAGCCGATCACTATCCTGGGCTCCATTCCGCTGTCGATCGGTGGCGTGGTGGCGGCGCTGCTGATCACCGGCTACGCGGTGTCGATGCCGGTGATCATCGGTATTCTGATGCTGATGGGCATCGTGACCAAGAACGCCATCATGCTGGTGGACTTTGCGGTGGAGCGGCAGAAGCACGGCCTCAGCGAAGCCGAAGCGATCATCGACGCCGGCCGCAAGCGCGCCCGCCCGATCGTCATGACAACCATCGCCATGGTGGCCGGCATGTATCCGGCGGCGCGCGGCACCGGTCAGGGCGCCGAGTTCATGGCGCCGATGGCGGTGGCGGTGATCGGCGGCCTCCTGGTGTCGACGGTGCTGTCGCTGGTGTTCATCCCGTCCTTCTACCTGATGATCAACCGGCTCAACCGCTTCGTCGCTTGGCTGTTCGGCAAGCTCGCCTCGCCGAATGAGTCCGACGAGCCGTCCGAGCAGGCTGACGTGCACGCCGAGCCGCAGCCGACCGTTCCGACCCGTCCGCATCTCGTGACGTCCTCGGTGCAACCGGGCCCTAGGCCCACGCTGCTCGGCCCCGACGGCATGCCGATCGCCGCCGAGTGAGGATGAATTTGTGAAAGTTGGAAAATCGCGTTCTTCACGGAAGTGAAGGGCGCGGTTTTCGTTTGGGTGGGCCACCGGGAGACGATCTGAAGGTTCCTGACGTCACCACTGAGACCATGGACTTCGGTGCGCAGGTGATGTGCGAGATAAGGAAATAGGCCTTCCTGACCGGTGGTCAGGGTAAGTCAAGATCGCTACGGTCGCAGCTTGCCCCATGCCAGATCGGCGGTGACTTCGCGGACCGACACCTGGCGGGCTTTCTCGTTCTCGATGATCCAGGCCTGCTGGTCGCTGCTGACCGTCGCGCGGAAGTCTCCGTGGTCGTAAGTCAGTGTGAACAGGCCCGTACAGAGGTTGCCTGCGTCGTCCGTCTCGACGAGTTTGCCGAAAATATCGAAGGCGCGGCCGATCGAGGAAATTCTGAACTCCAGCATGTATCGCGCCGCGTCGAGCGCTGTTTCATTGATGAGGCGAACGCGATTGGCGATGCCGTTGCCGAAATGGGCGCGGGCAATCTCGACGGACTTGGAATTGGCAGCCTGGAGGGCAGTGTTGACCGACGATACGCAATTCTCGAGGTCGTCGATGTAGCTCCAGCCGACGGCGATGGCGGCTTCTCCGGAGCTGAATGCAACCGGCTCGGCGGAGGGGGCAAGCATTTCTGCGATGTCCTCGAGAAGGGAGGCGCTGGCTTCGGCGATGGCATAGCTCAAGCGGGCAGGGCTCGTAATGACGGGCATCGCGTCTGCGCCCAGGAATCCCAAGCCGGCCTCGGGAAACTTGTTCGGGGAACGAGCGGTTGCCATGATCGAGCCTCGCATCGCGTTCCGCCGCGATCGTCATGTTCGCGCCGAACCGATTGAGCCGAAGCCTCATGCCACGGGACGAAGGTTGGAGGCGGGAATTCCGCCTCCTGTCATTTTTGACATTGAGGCTTGCGCCAGGCTGGAGCGAGGCTTTGGAAGCCCTTGATGGCGAACGGCCTGTTTGGAGCATAGCCAGCGATCCCAGGTCGTCGACATGCCTGTGATCTTGGTGCTTTCAGGAAGATCCCGCTGGAGTGCCACGCAAGGCTCGCCGGATGAACCGAGCCGGCCGCCGCTACCCTGTTAGGCGTTATACCCCGATAAGGTCACTACTTTTACCGTGAAAGCCATCCGCTAGTCTCATCGCATCACAACAGCGGAGAGTACTGCGATGCGTGTATTTCTGACGGGCGCGACGGGATTCATCGGTTCGCATATCGTGCCGGAGCTTCTGGCGGCCGGGCACGACGTTCTGGGCATGACGCGTTCCGAGCGGGGCGCCGAGGCCCTCAAGGCGGCCGATGCGGCCGTCCACCATGCCGCTCTTGAGGATCTCGACAGCATCCGAGCCGGCGCTGCCGGGGCCGACGCGGTGATCCATACCGCCTTCGACCACGACTTCAGCCGGTTCGTCGAGAATTGTGAGAAGGACCGGCGGGTGATCGGCGCGCTGGCAGACGTCCTCAAGGGCTCAGACCGGCCGCTGATCATTACCTCGGGCGTCGGCATGGGCGAGCAGGGGCATGGCGCGCCGGCCATCGAGACAGTATTCAACACCGCGCATCGCAATCCGCGCATTGCCTCCGAGGAGGCCGGCAACGCGGCGCTGGAGGCAGGGGTAGACGTCCGCGTGGTGCGTCTTCCGCAGGTGCACGACACCGTCAAGCAAGGGCTTGTCAGCCCCTACCTCGCCATCAGTCGCGAGAAGGGTGTCGTTGCCTATGTCGGCGATGGCGCCAATCGCTACTCGGCGGCGCATGTCACGGATGTTGCCAAGCTCTACGCTCTCGCCCTCGACAAGGGGCGGCGCGGCGAGCGCTACAATGCGGTGGCCGAGGAGGGCGTACCGATGCGTCGGATTGCCGAGGTCGTGGGAGCCGGTCTCGGCCTGCCAGTGAAATCGTTGTCGCCAGAGGAGGCCCAGGCGCATTTCGGCTGGTTCGCCCTGTTTGCCGGCTTTGACTTGCCGGCGTCGAGCGAGCTGACCCGCCAGCGGCTCGGCTGGAAGCCGGTTGGCCCCGGCCTGGTCGAGGATCTCGAGCGCATGGACTATTCGGCACACGCTGCCGCCTAGAGCACTGCCGACAAGTTTCGGGACTTCTGCGGCTATTTCACCGCTTGGGCGAGCTGGCGATCGCCTTCGGTCGCGCCCCTTGCCCAGGCGAACGCGCTGGCCTCGTCCGGCGGCAGGTCGGTGCCGAGGCCACCATGGAAGGCTGCCCAGGCGGCGGTGTGCTCGACGCGGACGCCCGCGAGAAGCGGAACGCCCGCCAGCAGCGCTCGGCCGAACAGCGAGCGGAAGCCGCCGCCCTCGATTTCCCTTATGCCGAAGCGGCTGAGGATCAAGAGGTCGAGACCGGCGTCGATCTGCCGTTCCAGATTCGCGGCAATGTCGGCCATGATCGAGGTGTCAAGCTTGCAGGAGGTGGACAGCGGCCCGAGGTTCTGGGTGATTGGCCGGATGGCGCCGCTGGAAAGATCAAGGAGCGAGAGCCCCTTCTCCGGGTCACGCACCTGCGCCACGCCGCCGACTCGCGCGCCAGTAGCAGCAAGGGTACGCGCGATGCTGGCGAGCAGGGTGTCGATGTCCGTTCCGGGCGGATAGAGTATGCCGGCGACGGGTGTCATGATTGAGTTCCTTCAGGCGGAGGAGCCGCTTGTTTCGATCGGTCCGACCCTATCGTCTTCGCTACCGCTGTTCCATAGCGTGGTGGCGGGGCGAGCAAAATCACGGTTTCCGGCGAGCCATGTTTTGCCTCGTCGATGAGGGCGCACAAATTGAGAGCTTCGCTGGCGCACCGCGGGAAATAGAGGAACAGGCTCGCATCCTCGATCGCGCCGGCGATCTGGCTGGCTGGAAGGATGTGGCTATCGAGACGTGCCTCGAGACGCCTGCCCGACGCGCAGCTCTGCTGGATATGCTCCTAAAAGTGAATCGGCTGCCCACGGAGATTCAGAATTTGTAAATCACGCGCATAGATAGTGAATGAAGTTATGGATTCGTGAAATCCCTTATCGGACTTGCGGAGGGTTGCATGGCTGCTTTGGACGTTTTTGAGGGCCACACAAAGGCCTATGCCATCGACGACGCGGCCTGCTCCGATATTCGTGCCGTCTGGGCAATTCTCGACAATCAGATGGCTGATATCCTGACCGCCTTCTACAGGCGTTGGGAACGGGAACCCAAGCTGGCCGCCCTGATGCGGGGGCATATCGACCACCTGAAGAAAGCACAATACGAGCACTGGAAGCGGCTGTTTTCAGCCCGCTTCGACAAGGACTATTTCGAGAGCGTGCACCGCGTCGGCCTCGCGCACGTCCGCATCGGGCTGGAGCCGCATTGGTATATCGCCGGTTACAACGACGTGTTGCAGCAAGTGGCCGTCATTTTGGGCCGAAACGCCCGCCTATCGGGCCCCAAGGCGGCGCGGATGATCGGCGCGGTCACCAAGGCCATACTGCTCGACATGGATATCGCGGTCTCGGTCTATGGCGAGACGCTGATCGAGCAGATCTCCAACCGGCAGGATCGTGTGCAGGCGGCGATCGGCGATTTCGACGCCTCGATCAATGCCATGCTCGGCAAGCTGGCCAAAATGACGTCCGACCTTGGCGTCAACTCCAGCGAACTCGAGGCGCAGGCGGCGTCGGTGATCACCCGCTGCGACAGCATTCGGGTGTCGCAGCAGGCAGCCGGCAACGGTATTGCAACAACCGCCGCCGCCACCGAGGAGTTGCATGCCTCGATCGGCGAAATAGGTCGCCAGGCCGAGGCGTCGCTGAACGTGTCCTCCAAGGCGGTAGACGGCGCCCGTCGCACTGCGGCGTCGGTGAAGGGGCTTTCAGACGCGGTCGACAAGATCGGTTCGGTGGTGGAGCTGATTTCCTCCATCGCTGCCCAGACCAATCTTCTGGCGCTCAACGCCACCATCGAGGCGGCGCGGGCCGGCGAGGCAGGCAGGGGCTTCGCCGTTGTCGCCGCCGAGGTGAAATCGCTTGCCTCTCAGACGGCGTTGGCGACCGAGGAGATCACCAGCCAGATCGCCGCCATCCAGCAGGCAACGCAGCAATCGGTCAGCGATATCTCCGGCATCACCGAGACGGTCGAGGAAGTGGCACGCATCGGCACGGCGATCTCTGTCGCCGTCGAGCAGCAGTCGGCGGCGACCGCCGACATCGCCAGCTCGGCGATGGGTGTCTCGAAGTCGTCCGAAAATATCGCCGCTTCGATCGGCGATCTGATCGGCGCGGGCCAGAAGACCACCGTCTCGGCCGAGCGCATATCTTCAATCTCCCACGAGTTGGTCCAGCAGGCCGACGTGCTGAAAGAGAACGTCACGACCTTCACGGCCAAGGTGGCGCAGAGGTAGTGACTTCTTGCTTGCGTCGCGCAAGCCCATGTCGATCCGGCTGAGTTTCCTCAGCCGGGCGATGCGGCATGAGGTTGAACGGTCGACGTCCGGCCCAGTAGAGCGGGATGGCACAACACCAGCCAGAAACTGACCATAACGATGATCGAGAAATAGCCGTCGATGGCATAGTGCCAGACGAACAGCACCGAGCCGATCTGCACCAGGATCACGATGGTGACGCCGGCGATGGCCAGGATCCGATCGATTTCGGCAGCGACGAGGGCGCAGAGCGTCATCATGGCCACGTGCAGGCTTGGAAAAGCTGAAATTCCCATGCCGAAGCCGGACGAATGGGACACGTAGAGACCCCAGAGATAGGTCTGCAGGTCGCGAATGCCTCTGCCGTCCGAAAGCGTATGTGCGCCGACCGTTGCAAGCACCGAGGCGAAGCGATCCTTGTTACCGGTCACCTCCGCGAAGAAGGCCGGGCCGGCACTGATGGCGAGCCATGCGACGACGTTGCCGAGGATCACCCAGGCAAAGATATAGCCAATGAAGAACCGCTTGCGGATCTGACGGCTGGGGGCTGCCACCGCCATCCAAAAGACGAAGCCGCCGACCCACAGCAGCCAGCCGGGGCCGTAGAAGAAGGCGAACAGGCGCCAGACGGAGCCATAGTCAAGGATGCGATGGAGGAGAAACGCCGGGTCGGTGCCGAAGTGCAGCCAGCGGTCGAAATCGGCAAGCGGGATGTCGGCATAGAAGCCGTGGAGGCCAATGAAGGATTTCATGGCCGTGAATGTCGCCATGAAAGGAACGAGGGCCAGAAGCAGCGCATAGCCCGCCAGGATGCGTGCCATGCGGCGGTTGTCGCAGCGGGCTCGAAACCAGGCTGTCGGGTGGCGCGGATCGTCCAGCAGGGATCTCGCCAGTAATCCGACCATGATGAGGCCTGGGAAAACCAGTATGTTGAGTATCACCAGGGTGAGAAGGTACTCCCGGTAAATACTTGCAAATATATGGCCGGCTGGGAGCAGGATCGCATTGGCGAGAATAACGTAGGCGCTTATCATCAAGTAGATATGGCGATCGCCGCGAAGCTCTTTTTGGGTGAGGGCCAGGACTTCATGCATAAAAGCCCCTCATACGCCATATATCTGCATGAAGTGCTCGCCGGGTCGGACGACGCGACCCGATCGAACGGCATCTGTGCCAGCAAATGGTTCAGGATATTTGGGTGGCAACCGGATGCCCCAAGCTGGTTGTGAGCGGTTTAGCTTGGATATTCTGGCATTGCGCTTATTGATACTCCCCTAACGGGCCGTATGCAGTTTTCGCAATTCATAGAAGTATATTTGCGGTGAGATGTTTAGGGCGCCTTGGAAGCCGCTCATCACCCGGCATCCCACCAGATGGCCCCTGGTCAGAAGCCGGAACTCTTAGCCGTTGCCATGTCGCGCCGTCGATTGGCGCAGGATGAGGCTGAGCTCCACCATCGTCGGCTTGGTCCGCGTGCTCTTGCCGTCGAGCTTGCTCAGAAGGCGCCTGATCGCCTCGCGTCCCAGCCGGTCGGCGGGGATGTTCACGGTGGTCAGCTCGGGATGGAGCAAACGGGCGAGTTCGACGTCGTTGAAGCCCACCACCGACAGATCGTCGGGAATGGAGAGGCCGAGTTGCCGGGCGGCACGATAGGCCGCCCCGGCCAGGAGATCGTCGTCACAGGCAATTGCCGTGACGCCGGTGGCGATCAACTGCCGTGCCGCTTCGGTCGCGGCGTCGATCTCGAAGGTCGATGCGGCGTGCCATAGGGGATCGGTGGTCAGGCCGATGCGTTCGATCTCCGCCAGGAAGGCTGCGTGGCGACTGCGGAAGGTGAGCTTGGGATAGAGCGCGGCGAAGTGACCGATCTTGCGGTGTCCAAGCCCTGCGAGATGGCCGACCACCGATTTCATGGCGGCGTCGATGGTGAGGTCGACGCCCGAAAGGCCGGGCGTTTCGCTCTCGACCATGACGATGCGGTCGGCGACGTCGGCGAACTTCGCTTCCGCCTCGGCGTCGGGCGTGTAGGTGATGCAGCCGGCGATCAGGCGGCTGCGGATCATGCCGACCAGCCGCTCGCTCCACAGCGGATCGGTGGCCGTGTCAACCAGCAGAACCGAGTAGCCCTTCTCGCGGGCCGCGACCTCGGCAGCTACCAACACCTCACCGAAGAACGGCTGCTGGATATCCGGAACGGCGAAAGCCAGCGTTTTGCCGACGCCGGTCCTGAGCATCTGGGCCGACACGTTCGGCTGGTAGCCAAGGCGGGCGGCGGTTGCCTGAATGAGCTCACGGGTTGCCTGGGATACACGTCCCTCGGCCTTGCCGTTCAGGACGAGGGAGACCGTCGACTGCGAAACGTTGGTTTCGCGTGCCACGTCGCGGCTCGTCACTGGCAGGTTCGCCTTGTCGTTCCCGGCCACGCTCGTTCCTCTTCGCCCGCTGCCCTCCACAGAGACATATCCCAAGGACGCATCCCTTGTGAACAGGTAAGTCATACGTTTGACTCAAGGGAGGGAGTTGGTCTAGTCATACGTTTGACTGTCGATCGACGACATCGCAACTTCGGAGGAAGTCCCATGGCCAACAGGATCGAATGGGTGGGGGCGAACACCCGCCTTCTAAGGCAGATCGCGGCGGAGTTTCGTGAAACGCGACCGTTTGCCGGCATGACCATCGGCACCGGCATCCATCTTGAGCCCAAGACCGTCGCCCTTCTGCTCACGCTGAAGGACGGTGGTGCCAGGCTGGTGGCAACGGGCAATCTCAACACGACCCAAGCCGACGCCGTTGCCTACCTCAGGGAACGCGGCATCACGGTCATCGGCGAGGCGACGCGCGATTCCATCAAGCACCAGGGATTCCTCAGGGAAGTGCTGGCGAGCCAGCCGGACATTCTGCTCGACAATGGCGGCGACCTGTTCGATCTCTGGCGGCAGGCCCCGACTGGCAACCTCATTGGCGGCACGGAAGAGACGACGTCCGGCCGGGCGCGGCTCGAACCCTTGCGGTCCTCGCTCAACCTGCCGATCCTCGTCATCAACGACAGCCCGATCAAGCAGTTCGCCGAAAACGAACACGCCGTCGGCCAGAGTGTCCTCGAATCCTACATGCGCATCACCAACCGGGTGACCAACGGCCAGCGGGTGACCGTATTCGGCTATGGCGCCTGCGGTCGCGGCGTAGCGCTGAACTTCAAGGGCGCGCATGCCAAGGTCAGCGTCGTCGATCGCGATCCGCTGAAGCGCCTGCAGGCCCATCTCGACGGCTACGACACGCCGCCGCGGGACGAGGCGATCGTCAGCGCCGACCTGATCGTCACCGTCACCGGCGGCGGACGCATCCTCGGGGACAAGGACATGCCGCTGTTCAAAGACAACGTCATTCTCGCCAACGCCGGTCACTTCCCGACGGAGATCGACAATGCCGCGCTTACCGGTAGTTCTGAAGTCGTCGCGACCGACGTGTTTTCCGACGGCATGGCCAGCCTGAAGCTCAGGGATGGCCGGACGATCCACATCATCGCCGAGGGGCACATGGTCAATCTGGCCGGCGCGCGTCCGCTCGGCAACTCCATCGAGTCGATGGATCTCGGCTTCGCTTTGCAGGCCCGTTGCCTGGAGGCGGTGGCGCTGCGGCGTGTCGATGCGGCAAGCTGCGTCGTTCCCGTGCCTGATGACATCAACGAACGGGTGGCCAACGCCTATCTCGATCTTTGTTATCAAAGTGCGAAATCTGCCAGCAGCCCGGCGTAGGGCTTGGGCGGCGAGGGGCGCCAGGCGCCGAGGCGCGAGGTGCGGTGGCCGAGCCGCACCAGCGTTTCCATGAGGCCGACGGCGGCGGCGACGCCGTCGATGACCGGCAGGCCGTGCTGGGCCGACAGCTCGGCGGCAAGATCGGCCATGCCGGCGCAGCCGAGCACGATGGTCTCCGCGCCTTCCTCGGCGATGGCCGCGTCGATTTCGCGAGAAATTCTGGCACAGGCGGCGGGGTTCCGCTCTTCGAGCGACAACACCGGCACGTCGGCGGCGCGGACGCGGGCACAGCGGCTCTTGAGGCCGTAGCGAGAGAGGTTGTGCTCGATCGGCCGGATGGACAGCGACAGCGTCGTCACCACCGAAAAGCGATCGGCGACCAATGTTGCGACATGGAAGGCGGCTTCGCCGATACCGATGACCGGCGCGGTGGCGACGGCGCGGGCGGCGTCGAGGCCGGTGTCGTCGAAGCAGGCGATGACATGGCCGTCGGCCCCCTCGGCATCGGCGGCGCGGATGGCCTGGAGAAGGCCGGGCAGGGCCAGCGCCTCGTCGTAATAGCCTTCGATGGAAGCAGGGCCCATGGGCGACTGTCCGGCGATGATGTCGGTGCCGACGGCGGCCACGGCGCGAGCGGCGGCGGCGATCTTGTCCGTCATTGCCTCGGTGGTGTTGGGGTTGACCACGTGAATGCGCATCGGCTCACACCATGCCCTTTCCGGCGTCTGAGCCTTGCGCGGCCTGTCGGCGCTGCAGAACACGGATGGTCAGCACGGCGATGAGGATCACCGTGAAGGACACCACCGAGATCACCGTGCCCAAGGCGTAGATGTCGGGCTGGGTGACGGTGGTGGTCAGGCCCTGCAGGTCGAGCGGCAGCGTGTTGACCGGGCCGATCGCCTGGCTGGAGCGGGCGAGTTCGTCCCAGCTCAGCGTGAAGCCGAACAGACCGATGCCGACCACGGACGGGGCGATGATCGGCAGCACCACGTGACGGAAGGTCTGCCAGGGCGTGGCGCCGAGATCGCGGGCGGCTTCCTCGAGGCGCGGGTCGAAGCGGTTGAAGATGGCGAACATGATCAGCAGGCCGAAGGGCAGCGTCCAGGTGAGATGGGCGCCGAGGCCGGAGGTGTAGAGCCCCATGGCCGTCTGCCAGTTGTCGGCAATGTCCTGCAGGCCCCAGTCACCGAAGTGGTTGATGATGTAGTCGTCGAGCAGGCGGAACTCCAAAGCGATGCCGAGCGAGGTGATCAACGACGGCACGATCAGGCTGGCGATCGCCACGTAGAACAGCAGCGCCTGGCCGGCGAAGCGGCGGCGGAAGGCCATGCCGGCGGAGACCGAGATCACCACCGTCAGCACCATCACCGTCACGCCGAGGCCGAGCGAGCGAGTGAAGGAGGCGCCGATGTCGATGATGCCGTTGCCCTGCCAGAGCTTGGCGAACCAGGTGAGCGACACGCCGTTCATCGGGAAGGTGAGGCCGCCCTGCGGTCCCTGGAAGGACAGGATGTAGATGGCGATCATCGGCCCGTAGAGAAACAGCACGTAGAGGCCGAAGAAGAAGGCCAGGAACCAGAAGGCTTTCGAGCGCCCTTCGATCATGGTCAGAGCTCCTTGCGGATGTCGACGAGCTTGGTCAGCGCGGCGATGATCAGGAAGGTGACGCCGAGCAGGATCACTGCGTTGGCGGCGGCGGCCGGGAATTGCAGGGCGTCGAGCCGGGTCTGGATGATCTTGCCGGCCGAGGCGATCTGCTGGCCGCCCATGACGCCGACGGTGACGAAATCGCCCATGACGATGGTGATGACGAAGATCGAGCCGATGACGATGCCGGGCTTGCAGAGCGGCACGATGACGTTCCACAGCGTCTGCCAGCCGCTGGCACCGGCGTCATAGGCCGCCTCGATCAGCGAGCGGTCGATGCGGATCATCGAGTTGAAGATCGGCACCACCATGAAGAAGGTGAACAGGTGGATGAGGGCCAGGATCACCGAGAACTGGGAATAGAGCAGCCAGTCGAGCGGCTCGTTGATGGCGCCGATCGCCTGAAGGAACGAGTTGACCAGCCCGTTGCGGCCGAGCAGCGGGATCCAGGCGATCATGCGGATGACGTTGGAGGTCCAGAAGGGGATGGTGCAGATCAGGCTGAGGATGATCTGCCACTCCTTGGACTTCACCTCGAAGGCGAGGAAGTAGGCGACGGTGAAGCCGATCACCAGCGTCGCCGCCCAGACGATGGCGCAGAATTTCAGGGTTTGCAGATAGGTCTTGGCGATGGTGCAGAGGCCGGGCAGCTCGGCAAGGCAGCCCTCGAAGCTGTCGGTATAGCCGCGCCCCGACAGCATCGGCAGCATCTGGTAGTCGTTGTAATCCCAGAAGCTGACGATAACGACGAACAACAGCGGCAGCACGAAAAAGGCGAGGAAAACCAGCGCCAGCGGGCCGGCCTGCAGCCAGGCTATGAAGGAGGAGCGGGCCGAGTTTTCCTGCATGGCGGCGGCTTTCATTGAAAGGATTTGCCGGGGTGGTTCCTCCCAAGCGGGGAGGAACCAAGCTGGTATCGCGACGTCAGAGCCTGGCTTGAAACTCGCTGGGGCGCGGCAGATGGCGATGAGTTCGAGAACCGGAGCGGAGCGGGCTTAAGGCCCGTGAGCACCGGAAGCGCAGAACTCGAAGCTAGATGCCCGCCCCAGTAGAGTTTCGGGTCAGGCTATGCGGCGATGAACTCGTTCCATTTGCGAACCATGTAGTCGTTCTCGTCCATGATGGAGTTCCAGCAGGCGACGTTGCCCATGCGGTCTTCATAGGAGCCGCCATCGCGCACGGCGCCGGCCTTTTCGAGCAGCGTGCCGTCGGGACCCTTGATGTCCTTTTCGGCCGGCTTGCCTTCCATCCAATAGGCCCACTCGTAGGGCTCCATGTTGGCCTTGGCCGTGGAGAGGACAGCCGAATAGTAGCCCTGGCGATTGAGGTAGCCGCCGGCAAAGCCCGACAGGAACCAGTTGATGAACTCGTAGGCCCATTCCTGCTTCTGGCCCTTGACGCCCTTGGACATGCAGAAGCCCGAGGCCCAGGAGCGATAGCCTTCCTTCAGCGGCTGGAACACGCAAGGAATGCCCATGGAGCGGACCTTGGTGACGGCCGGCGACCACATGGACTGGATGACGGTCTCGCCCGAGCTCATCAGGTTGACGCTTTCGTTGAAGTCCTTCCAGAAGGCGCGGAACTGGCCGGCCTTCTTGGCTTCCGTCATGATCTTCATGGTCAGGTCGATCTCGGCCTTGGTCATGTTGCCCTTGTCGGGATACTTGTACTGGCCGGTCGCCTCGATCACCATGGCGGCGTCCATGATGCCGATCGAGGGGATGTTGAGGATCGACGCCTTGCCCTTGAATTCGGGGTTGAGCAGCTCGGCCCAGCTCGAAATTGGCCGCTTGATCAGGTCGGGGCGGATGCCCAGCGTGTCGGCGTTGTAGACGGTGGGGATGAGGGTGACCCACTCGGTCGGCGACGTGGCGAAGACGTCGGAATCGGGGCCTTCGAGGTAGAGCACCTTCCACGGCGCCGTGCCCTGGTTGCCGATCTTCTTGCCGTTGGGCAGCTCGCCCTTGGTGAACACCGGCGTGATGTTGTCGAACTCTTTGATCTTCTTGGCGTCGAGCGGCAGGATGTTGTTGGAGGGCACCAGCTTCTTCAGGCTGAAATACTCGGTGTCGAGCACGTCGAAGCTGTTGGGCTGGGTCATCACGCGCTTGGTCACGTCGTCGGTGGTGGCGGTGATGTACTGGATCTTGATGCCAGTATCCTCAAAGCACTTCTTGGAAATGGCATCGCCTTCGTTGACGGCGGTACCGAGGTAGCGCAGCACCTTCTCTTCCGAGGCCTTGATATAGGGAAAGCCGGTGATGACGCCCGAGCCGGCGGCAAGGCCGGCGACGCCGGCGGCGCCCTTGAGCAGCGACCGGCGGCTGAGGCCGGCGGAAAGCGTGGTCGTGGTCTCAGACATAGTTCGTGTTCTCCCCTTTGGGCCGCCTCCTCGGAGGTCGGCGATGGCGGTCCATCCAGCGGCTAATCCCTGAGCCGCGGTAGCCCGATCCCTGATCCGCAAGCCGTTGCTGTTCTTACGAAAAGGGAATTCCTGCCAGGCGGCAGCGGCCGCCTGACTCGTTACTCAAGGACATGCGCCTGGGTGTCGTCCCAGGTGGCGATGACGCTGTCGCCGACAGTGACCGGCGCTGCGTCGAAGGCCGCCTCGCCGAGGTGGGCGATCAGTTCTTCGCCGGCCTCGGTCTTGAGGACGACCTGTACGAAGGTGCCCTGGTATTCGACATCTGTGACGGTGCCGGCGATGCCCGGCTCGGTCTGGCCGGGGCACAGCGCCAGTTTGTCGGCGCGCACGGCGATGGCGCCGCTACCGGCCTCGATCACGTTGTGGCCGCCGATGAAGCGAGCGACGAAGGCGGTGCGTGGCCGGTTGAACACCTCGCGCGGGCTGCCCATCTGCTCGATCCGGCCGCCGTTCATCAGCACCACGAGATCGGCCAGCGCCATGGCCTCTTCCTGGCCATGGGTGACGTGGATGAAGGTGATGCCGAGTTCGCGCTGCAGGCGCTTCAGCTCGGCGCGCATCTTGATGCGCAGGAAGGGGTCGAGCGCCGACAGCGGTTCGTCGAGCAGCAGGATCTGCGGCTCGGTGATCAGGGCACGGGCGAGCGCCACGCGCTGCTGCTGGCCGCCGGACAGCTGGGTCGGAAGGCGGCCGGCATAGGGCGTCATGGCGACGAGTTCGAGCAGCTCGCCGGCCTTGCCGCGCCGCGTTATCTTGTCGACGCCGCGCATTTTGAGCGCGAAGGCCACATTATCGAGCGCGGTGAGGTGGGGAAACAGCGCGTAGGACTGGAACATCATGGCCGTGCCGCGCCGGGCCGGCGGCAGGTCGGTGACGTTCTGATTGCCGAGGATGATGTCGCCGTCGCTGGCCGCCTCGTGGCCGGCGATCATGCGCAGGGTCGACGACTTGCCACAGCCGGAAGGTCCCAGAAGGCAGCAATAGGTGCCGGCGGCGATGCGCAGGTTGATGGTGTCCACGGCGGTGGTCGCGCCGTAGCGCTTGGACAGCGCCACCAATTCGAGCGCGGCTGGATTCGGCATCTGACCCCCTGGCTGGTCTGCGGAGCGGCGTTTACGATTTCGCAAGAGCCGTGCCAGAGGGATTTGTGAGGGGCTTCTTAAAAAACCATTTCATATCAATGTTTTGTCGGCGCCGGGCGTGCATACGTAGTTTGACTAGAATTTGGTCACATTCGTAAATTCCGCCCGATTTTCTGGCATATTGAATACATAAGAAAATTGATCGTATACAAAATTATCCTTTGAGGGATGCAATTTCCTTGGCTACGATAGGGGCTTCTCGCCGCGTCGCTGCGGCCCTCCACGTGTCAGGAATCATGGCAACAGATACGTCGTCGACCGGCACACCCGACCGGGTTTCCCGCATCCGCAACGGCCTGCTGATGGCCATCCTGGAGCATCGGCTGCTACCGGGCACCAAGCTCGGCGAAGACGAGATCGGCCAGGTCTACGACGCCTCGCGCACGCTGGTGCGGGCGGCGCTGCAGCAACTGGCCCACGAGGGCATTGTCGACATCGAGAAGAACCGGGGCGCCTTCGTTGCCAGTCCGTCGCCGCGCGAAGCGCGTGAGACCTTCGAGGCGCGCTGCCTGATCGAGGGGGCGATCGTTGAGCGGGCGGTTAAGGCGCGGTCGGAAACCTGGAGGGTGCGCCTTGACGATCAGCTCACCGCCGAGGCCGATGCCGAAGCGCGCGGCGATCACAGGGCAGCCATCCGCCTGTCGGGCGAATATCACCTGTTGGTGGCCGAAATGGCCGACCATGAGCTCTACTACAGTCTGCTGCGCGAGCTGGTGGCTCGCACCTCGCTGACCATCCTGCTCTACCGCCGCCACCGCGTCCATTTCTGCGGCGTCGATCATCACCGCCTCATCACCGACGCCATCGTCAGCGGCGACGCCGTGCGCGCCAAGGCGCTGATGATCGACCACCTCAAGGAAATCGAGGCCGAGCTCGACCTGTCGGAGACCGAGGAAAGCAACGCCTCGCTGGCGGATATCCTGCAAGGATAGGTGGCTCTCTCCATCTTCTTAACCATCGCAAAAATGGGCACCGGAGCCTCTTGCCTCTTTTCGTGAACGCGTTTATTGAACGCGTATAGCGAAAGAGGCGCCGATGCCACGTCCCCCTTTGTCCGATGAAGATCTCGATGCGACGCGTGTCCGCCTGCTGGCTGCGATGGCCAAACTGGTGGCGGAGAGTGGCTATGCCGCTTTCTCCATGCGGCAGCTCGCCAAGGAGGTCGGACTGACCGCCGGTGCGCTCTACCGTTATTTCCCGACGAAGCATGCGCTGATGGTGGCTTATTGGTCGGAGTCGATTGGCGCGCTGTACTCGGAGCTGTCGCGGATCGCCGGAGACGTTGCCGATCCGCGCAATTGCCTGCTGCAAATGGCTCGTGCCTACGTCGCGTTCGCCCTCGAGGATCGCCCACGCTTTCGCACCATGTTCCTTGAGAACGACCACGGCGAGCTCGGTGAGTTTGGCAGGAGTGCCACGCTCTTCGCGCCATTCCACATCTTTCGCGACCAGGTCGCGGTCGCCATCGAGGCCGGTTTACTGAAGCCAATGGCGCCGGACACTGCCGCGCAAATTCTCTGGGCCAGCGTCCACGGCGTCCTGACGCTCGCCGAAAACATCGATCCGATGGATTTCGGAGATGTCGCCGCCCTTGCCGATCTCGCGGCGCAAACCACGCTCGCCGGTCTTGCCTAACCCGGATGTTCCGAATGATGCGATCTGTCTTCGTGCGGGGGGTCTCTCTCGCCTTGTTGCTTTGCCTTCTTGCTGCCTGCGAGAAAAAGTCGGTTGCTCCAGAAGCACCGAGGCCGGTACGTACCATCGCCGCCGAGCGGGTCGACGCGCGTCAGACCATGACGCAGACCGGCGCGGTGACGCCGCGCCTTGAGACGGACATCGGCTTCCAGGTATCCGGCCGGCTTCTGCGCCGCGTTGTTGACGTGGGCACGCGGGTTGCGAAGGGAGACCTGATTGCCTCCATCGACCCCAGTGACATCGCCAACGAGTTGAAGGCCGCCGAGGCGGACGTCGCCAGTTCGGCCGCCGCGCAAACCATTTCCCAAAGCAATCTCGAGCGCCAGCGCTGGCTGTTCGACCGGCAGATCGTCGCCAAGGTGAGTGTGGAATCGGCCGAGTCCGACTGGAAGGCGGCGGTCGCCAAGCACGACGCGGCAACGGCGACGCTGGCGAGCGCCCGTAACAAGCTCGATTATGCCGACCTGAGAGCGAGCCTATCCGGTGTCGTCACCGCCGTCGGCGCCAATGCCGGGCAGGTGGTCGGCGCTGGGCAGATGGTGGTTCGCGTCGCCTCCGACACGGAGAAGGACGCCACCTTCGATGTGGCCGAAAGCGTGATCAACAGCATCTCATCGGATGTCGAGGTGCGCGTTTCGCTGCTCTCTGACCCTGCCGTGTCGACCACGGGCAGGGTGCGAGAGATCAGCCCCTCAGCCGACGACGCCACCCGTTCCTATCGGGTCAAGGTGGGTCTTGCCGATGCACCGGATGCAATGGCGCTGGGCGCCACGGTGACCGGAGCGATCGCCTCGCCCGGCATTCCAGTGATCGCCCTTCCGGCTGTCGCCATCAGTGCCGCCGACGGTAAGCCGGCCGTCTTCGTCGTCGATGCCGCCACCGGCAAGCTGTCGCTGAAGACGGTGACCGTCGAACGCTACAGCGAGAAGGACGCTCTGATTTCCGTCGGTGTCGATGCCGGCGAGCGTGTCGTCGTTGCCGGCGTCAGCAAGCTTCGGCCCGGTCAGACTGTTTCCCTGGACGAGAGCGCGCAATGACTGACATGCCGCACAACGAGCGCGCCGATCGCCATTTCAATCTGTCGGCCTGGGCGCTGCAGCAGCAGACCTTGGTCGTCTTCCTGATGCTCATGACCATGGCCGCCGGTGTTTGGAGCTATCTCCACCTTGGCCGCAACGAGGACCCGCCATTCACCATCAAGACCATGGTGGTCTCGGCCGCGTGGCCGGGCGCCACGGTGACCGACACCGCCAACCTTCTCACCGACAAGATCGAGGAGAAGCTGGAGGAGACGCCCTGGCTCGATCGGCTCGACAGCTACACGCGGGCCGGCGAGGCGGTGGTCATGGTCAACCTCCGCGACGATACGCCACCGGCCGAGGTGGAAGGCCTCTGGTATCAGGTGCGAAAAAAGGTGGCCGATCTCTCTCCGTCGCTGCCAAGTGGCATCAACGGGCCGTTCTTCAACGACGAGTTCGGCGACACCTTCGGCACCATCTACGCCTTCACCGCCGAGGGCTTCACCGATCGCGAGCTGCGCGACCGGGTGAACGAAATCCGCAAGGCGCTGCTGGAGACGCCGGATGTCGGCAAGGTGCAACTGATCGGCGCTCAGGAGGAACAGGTCGATGTCAGCTTCCTGCCGGCGAGGCTCGCCACCTATGGGATCGATCCAGAACAGGTGATGGCGGCGCTCAGCGCCCAGAACGCCGTGACGCCCGCCGGCACGCTCCGCTATGCCGACGAGAAGGTATCGTTGCGAGTGAGCGGCGCCTTCGCCTCTGAGGAAAGCCTTAGAGCGGTGACGCTGCATATCGGCGACCGGTTCGTGCCGCTGTCCGACCTTGCGACCATCACGCGCGGCCCGGCCGATCCCCCGTCACCGCTATTCCGCAGCAACGGCGAGAAGGCGCTCGGGCTTGCCATTTCCATGGCGCCGACCGGCAACATCACCCAATTCGGCGCCGCCCTGAAGGCGCGGATGGCCAGTATCGAGGCCAAGCTGCCCTATGGCATCGACGTGCACTTGGTGGCTGACCAGTCGACCGTGGTGGAGGGGGCGGTCAGTGGCTTCGTGAAGGTGTTGGCGGAGGCGATCGTCATCGTGCTCGCCGTCTCCTTCCTGTCGCTCGGCACGCGCGCCGGCCTTGTCGTGACGCTGTCCATTCCCCTTGTGCTGGCCCTGACCTTCGTCGGCATGCAGTTGTTCGGCATCGGCCTGCAGCGCATCTCGCTCGGCGCGCTGATCATCGCGCTCGGCCTTCTGGTGGACGATGCGATGATCACCGTCGAGGCGATGGTCTCCCGTCTCGAACTGGGCTGGGAGCCAAGAAGGGCCGCCAGCTACGCCTACGACTCCACCGCCTTTCCGATGCTGACCGGCACGCTGGTCACCATCGCCGGCTTCCTGCCGGTGGGTTTTGCCGCCTCCAGCGCCGGCGAATATTGCTACTCGCTGTTCATGGTGGTGCTGATCTCGCTGACGGCATCCTGGATTGTCGCCGTGGTGTTTTCGCCGCTGATCGGCACCTGGGTTCTGCCGAATCGGATCGACGGGGCAGGGCATGGCGAGGGACGTCTCGGCCGCTTCTATCACGGCCTCGTCGAGCGGCTGCTCGACCATGGCCTGACGACGGGCCTTGCCGCTCTGGCACTCCTTGGGGTGTCGCTCTATGGCGCGAGCCTGCTGCAGCAACAGTTCTTCCCAATGTCCGACCGGCCCGAGCTGCTGGTCGATCTCAGCCTGCCGCAGAATGCCTCGCTGGATGCCACCGACCGGGCGACGCGACGCGTCGAAGCGATGCTGCGCGCCGATCCCGACGTCGATCATTTCTCGACCTATGTCGGCTCGGGCGCCATCCGCTTCTACCTGCCGATGGACGTGCTGCTCGATAATGACAATATTTCCCAGATCGTCGTGGTGGCCAAGGATGCCGAGCAGCGAGACGCGCTGAAGGCGCGCCTCGAGACGGCGTTCAAGGCCGATTTCCGCGATATCACGGCGCGCGTCAGTCAGCTGGAACTGGGGCCGCCGGTCGGCTGGCCGGTGAAGTATCGCGTCACCGGGCCGGACGTCACCAAGGTGCGCGACTATGCCATGCAGCTTGCCAATATCGTCGCTGGCAGCCCGCTCAGTCGGGGTGTGACGCTGACCTCGGGCGAGCCGCAGAAGGCCGTCGAGGTTGCCGTCAACCAGACGGAAGCGCGCGCCGTCGGCCTGTCGTCGCAGGATATCGCCAGTACGCTGGCAGTGATCTTCTCCGGCACACCGGTCACCCAGATCCGCGACGGCAATCGCTTTGTTCCCGTCGTGGCGCGGGGCACGCCGGAGGCGCGGCACGATCTCGGCACGGTTGCCAACCTGCAGATCAAGAGCGCGAACGGTCACAACATTCCGCTCAGGCAGGTGGCGACGCTCTCCTATGGCGTTGAAGACCCGATCATCTGGCGGCGCCAGCGCGAGCCGATCATCACCGTCGAGGCCGATACGGTTGATGGCGCCGAGGCGGCGACGGTGGTCAATCAGCTCAAGCCTGCGATCGAGACGTTCAGAGCAGGGTTGCCGCAAGGCTATGACGTGGCGGTCGGCGGCACGGTGGAAGAGTCGGAAAAGGGCAACCAGTCGGTGCTGGCCGTGGTGCCGATGATGCTCGGCGTCATGGTGAGCCTGCTGATGCTGCAGCTCCGCAGCTTCTCTCGTACTGCCATCGCATTATTGATGGCGCCGTTCGGGCTGATCGGCGTCGTCGCGGCCATGCTGCCCTCGGGCAGTGCCATGGGGTTCGTCGCCCAGCTCGGCGTCATCGCTCTGGCCGGCATGATCATCCGCAACGCGGTGATCCTGATCCAGGAGGTGGAGACCAACCGGGCGTCGGGGCTCGATGCCCGCGAGGCAGTAGTCCACGCCGCTCGTCACCGTTCCAGGCCGATCCTGCTCACTGCACTGGCCGCCATCCTCGGCATGCTGCCGATCTCCATGGAAACCTTCTGGGGTCCGATGGCCTTTGCGGTGATCGGTGGCCTGACGGCGGCCACCGTGCTGACGCTGACCCTGCTGCCGGCGGTTCTTTTCGCCCTGACGCGTTGGGAGCTGCGACGCACGGGCAAGAAGCAAGCGCAGGCCCCCGTCGACGGAGTGGCGGCTGGATCATGAGCGCGCATGAGACGGAGAACGACGAGGAAGGTCGATCGGATTCGCATTGGCCGATCTTGCTGACCGCGTTGGCCGGCATTCTCGGTCTGCTGCCGATGTCGCTGGAAATCTTCTGGGGGACGATGCCCTTCGCCCTGCTTGGCGGCCTGACGGTGGGCGTTGTGGTGGCGCTGCTGCTACTGCCGGCGATTCCTTTGATCCTGATCCGCTGCGCCCGGCGCAGCGAAAGGGCACACGGCGCGCCATCCTCCAGTGCGACCGATGACGATCGGAACAGCCGGTGAAATCGCTGTCCCCGTTCTGCATCGCTAACAAGGCATGGATCATGAAGACGAATAGAGCGGACGATCGTCGAGACTGCGAGTATGGACGGGGTTTGCCGGGCCGGCGGATCGTCAGGCGAATGCTGCTGCTTGCTTCCGGCCTGATCCTTGCCGGCTGCGCCAGCGCACCGCTCGACGAAGCCGGCCATCTCCGGTCCTACGCCAACCTTCGGAAAGACGACGGTTTGCTGACCAGATCGCTCGTCTCCGTCGACAAGCCGCACGTCCTGGCGGCCAAGACGGTCAATATCGTGCCGACAGCCTTTGCAACTTCTGTTGAGGCGCCGTTCACGCCGGACCAGCGCGGGCTGGTGGCCAACGCCATCGACCGCAGCCTATGCGAAGGCTTGAGCGAGCGATTCACGGTGGTGCCGCCGTGGGAACCTGCCGATCTCACAGTTCACGCCACCGTCACGCACGCCACCCCAACCAGCAAGATTGCCGCTGGTCTGTCGAAGGGCGCGTCGGTAGCGTCCGTCGTGCTGCTGCCGGAAGTCCCTGTTCCCGTGCCGCGCGTTCCCTTTGGCCTCGGTAGCCTGTCCATCGAGGCTGAGGCGTCCGATCTTGCCGGCGAACAGCGGGCGGCCATGGTTTGGGCGCGTGGCGCCAATGCTTTGACCGATCCGGGACCGATCGCCGACAACGGCGACGCCTACACCCTTGCCGGCTCCTTTGGGGACGACTTCAGTTCGCTGCTGGTTACCGGCACTTCGCCGTTTCAGGGCGGACTGAGCCTTCCGTCGATGCAGGCGGTCGGCAACTATTTCGGCAGAGAACCCAAATACGCCGCCTGCAAGGCTTTCGGGCGCAACCCGGGCGTCATCGGCACCATCGGCAACATGGTCGGCGCACCGCCGAGCTGGACAGACGGTGGCGCGGTGTCACCGGGCAGGACTTGACCGAGTAAGCGGCACGTTTGGGGCGGAGGTCTTCTTATTGCGCCAGAAAGGCGAGCCGACACGGGGAAATAAGGGGCGGCCGGGCTAAATGAGGAGGATGCGATGATATGGAAATTCACCGGCGGAAAAGCGGGAGCGGAGCCGAGAGTTAACTTCGGCGCGTTGACGTTGGGTTTGGTTTTTCTGCTGTCCGTCAACCTTATCGCGCAGACCGCCCGCGCCAGCGGGACGAGCTCCTCGGACCAGACGCGAGTTGATCAGGATTTCAAACTCATCGGCGAGGTTCGGCTGGGGGGTAGCGCTCACAATCCCACGGGCAGGGAACATGGCGCCGACATCACCGCCGAAATCCTCTCGACGCCGATTTTCAAATCCACGGGCAGCGATTGGTTTCGCTGGTTTGTCCCAAGGCTGGGAGTCGGTGGGGCTTTGAACACGCGGGGAAGAACGTCCTATGTTCACTCGGGCCTGGTGTGGACCATTCCGCTCAGCGATTCCTTCTTCATAGAAGGGCAGTTCGGACTGGCATTGCACGACGCCAAGTTCGGGAACCGAAGATACGATAATCTTGGGAATTGCAACTGGAGCTTCCGGGAAGGAGCGTTTCTCGGTTATCGGCTCGACAGCACCTGGGCCATCGTCGGCGGCGTCGACCATCTTTCACAGGCTGGTCTCTGCGACGGGGGCAATGCGGGACTGACCAACTACCGGATCGAACTCAGTCACGCCTTCTGAAACGGGCACGCTTTATGAAACAGGGAGGATGGCTGGCCTGAGTTGGCCGTCATGCCGGATGGAAGCCGGACGATGAGGCGGTAACCGGCAACGGCAAACCGAAGGTGCCGCCGCCAGTCGCGGGCATTGATCTCATTTACGACAAGAGCTCTGTCGCCGAACCCCGGCGGACGGTCTGCCTTGATCGGCTGATAGGCGGAACGCCGAGAACGAAATATCCGAAGACTATTATCCGGTCTTGCGGGCCTTGCGGTTGGCATAGCGGCGGTCGCGCTCAGCCTTGCGGGCGGCTTCGTCTTCGAAGACGCGGGCGATGCGTGCCTTATTGGCGGCTTCGCGCTCTTCGGTTTCGGCCCGGGCAGCAGCTGCAATGGCGGCTTCGCGTTCGGCCGTTTCCGCTGCAATACGATTCTGTTCTTCGAGCTTCACCCGCTCGCGTTCGGCGCGGCGCGCTTCACGAGCTTCGGCAATCGCCAGGCGTTCGGCCTGTTTGGCTTCACGATCCGGTGCGGCGGCCGCGATAGCGGCACGATAGGCTTCGAGCTGGGCTGCTTTGGCGTCCTTCGCAGTGCTGCGACGGTCGTTCAGGTCTTTGTTCTTGATGGTTTTCAAAAATCTGGTCCCGGTTTCTGATGGGCGTGGTCAGTATCGGCTGACGCGCTTCGGAGCTGGCTTCGCCGGAGCGGCGATGCTGTCCTGCGCTTCCTTGGCAAGGCGGGCCTCGCGCAGCCGCTGCGTCTTTTCATTGCGGGCGGTGGTAATCGAGTCGAGTTCCTCGAAAGCTTGTCCACGCGCAAAAAACTGTGATTGCGCCTTGCCGAAAGCGATTTCGGCCTGCTGACGCGGCTTGCTGTATTGCTCGGCCATGAAATCCTCGTGGGGTGCGGCAATAAAAAAGGTCAGGCAATTTGCCTGACCTCGCTTGGTCTCGTGCTCTCGGCAATGCCAGTACATCCGTGGTCAAGGGAGAGCAGATCCCGTCAGGCAGCCTGCAGATTGCCGGCCGACTGCTTGCCCGTGCGCTTGTCGGTCTCGAGCTCATAGCTGAGCTTCTGGCCTTCGACGATATCGCGCATGCCGGCACGTTCGACGGCCGAGATGTGAACGAAGGCGTCCGGGCCGCCGTTATCCGGCTGAATGAAACCGAAACCCTTGGTGGAATTGAACCATTTAACTGTGCCAGTGGTCATGATGAACCCCTTATCTAGCATGATTGACGACCACGGCGCAGAGCGCCGCGGATGATGATAACGATGCTTTATAGGGAGGTTTCGCTCAAAACGCGGAAGGCCGCGTGATAACCAAAGCTCGGCAGCAAAAGATCGATGGACTATCAGATAGGCGTTTTCGGTTGGATAGTCAACCTTTAGTTTTCCAGAGCCCGGTTTTTCTTAGGGGCAGGCACCCAGATCTGCGCTGAAATCTTGGCTGAATTCCGGCTGATCGTTAACGGCGGAATGATTTTCACAACGCTCCGAAAGGAGACATCATTGCCTGCCGTTCAGCTTGGTGGGACGTGATTGAGACGCAGTTACCACAGCGCTCAGGGATTATCCCGGGTGGCTGCTAAACCGCCAGTCTTTCGCCATTCAGCTTGAGGATGACGATCAGGCCGTCCGCGGACCAATCATAGGCGATCGTTCCCCGCAACTGGCCGAAGACACTGCGCTGAACCAGCTTGCTTCCATAGCCTTCAGCAGCGGTCGGAGCGTCCACCTGGGGGCCACCGCGTTCCGTCCAGGTAAGTTCGAGGTCTGATCCCACAGTGTTGCCTGAAAGGTCGAGTGTTCCTGTGTCGACCGATAGGGCTCCGTACTTCAGGGAATTTGTCGCCAACTCGTGAATGATCAGAGACAGGGTCGTCGCGGCGGCATCGCCGACGCCGATGCGAGGAACCGCGACGCGGATGCGACCGCTGAAGGCACCCAGATCTTCGTAAGGAGAGAGTAGGACCGACAGAAGATCGCCGAGGAGGGCTGAGCGCCCCTGACTGCCGGGAAGCGGCCGGACGAGGTCATGCGCCCGGCCAAGGGCCGCCAGGCGCCCCGTCAGCTCCTGCGCCATTTCCTTGGCTGTCGTTGTCGAATGCGAGGTTATGTTGGTGAGACCTGTCGCGATGGCCAGAAGGTTCTTGACCCGATGGCTCATTTCGCCGGCCAGCAACTCGTGGCCTTCCTCGGCCTGCTTGCGTCCTGTGACGTCGAGGAAAATCCCGAAAGCCTGTTCGTCGTGAACAGCGGCGTCGTCACCCAGACCGCGCGCCGAAATCCACCTGATCTCCTCATCCACCATGATTCGGAAATCGATCTCGTAAGGACCGACTATTCCACGGGTGGCAACAAAGGCCGCCCGTACTCGGTCCCGATCGGCTGGATGAATATGGGCGGAGAGATCCTCGAACCTGACCCCGGCATTCTTTGCCAAGCCCCACAGTTTGAAACCCTGCTCGTCCATTGTAAATCGATCGTCGGTCACGTTCCATGCCCACAGGGCAACGCCCGCTGCGTGAATGGCGCGACGTAAATTGTCGGCTTGCCAGAGGAAATCGAGAGGGTCGTCAGTGGACATGCAACGTCGCCTCATCGCTTCGGTTGTCAGAATTTCTTAGCTAATCTTAAGGCATCGGCGGCAGTTTGGTGCAATGTCTTTTTCTTTCTGTCGCTTTCTCCGCAAAGCGCACAAGATTATTCCGACTATTGCAATCGGTACCTCCCCGATGTCCACCAAGCGGGGCGCCGGCGGATTGCCGGCTCCAGGCGCCTCCGTCGGCGCCCGGCTTTGCGCCTGTCCCTCCAGGCGGCTTTTTTCCTTCCCCTTGCGCCCCTCGCGAGCTAGAACTCCGGCCAAACGCACACCCGCTCACCCGAAGGTTTCTCCATGGCGCGCGAGTTCATCTATTACATGCACGGCACCACCAAGTCTTACGGTGGTGGCAAGAAAGTCCTCGATAACATCCACTTGCAGTTCTATCCGGATGCCAAGATCGGTGTGCTCGGTCCGAACGGCTCGGGTAAGTCGACGCTCCTCAAGATCATGGCCGGGCTCGACAAGGAATTCACCGGCGAAGCCTGGCTCGCCAAGGGTGCCACCGTCGGTTACCTGTCGCAGGAGCCGCAGCTCGACCCGACCCTCGACGTGTTCGGCAACGTCATGCTGGGTGTCGCCAAGGACAAGGCGCTGATCGACGAATACAACGCGCTGATGATGGACTACTCGGACGAGAACGCCGAGAAGGCCACCAAGATCCAGGACATCATCGACGCCAAGAACCTCTGGGATCTCGACAGCAAGGTCGAGATGGCGATGGATGCGCTGCGCTGCCCGCCGGGCGATGCCGATGTCACCACGCTGTCGGGCGGCGAGCGCCGCCGCGTGGCGCTGGCCAAGCTGCTGCTCGAAAACCACGACCTGCTGCTGCTCGACGAACCGACCAACCACCTCGACGCCGAGTCGGTCGCCTGGCTGGAAAAGCATCTGCGCGAGTTCCCCGGCGCCGTGCTGATCGTCACCCACGATCGCTACTTCCTCGACAACGTCACCGGCTGGATTCTCGAGCTCGACCGCGGTCGCGGCATCCCCTACGAGGGCAACTATTCGGCTTATCTGACCGCCAAGTCCAAGCGCCTCGAGCAGGAGGGCCGTGAGGCCGCCGCCCAGCAGCGCGCCCTGGAACGCGAGCGCGAATGGATCGGCGCCAGCCCCAAGGCCCGTCAGGCCAAGTCGAAGGCGCGTATCAAGTCCTATGACGAATTGCTCAAGCGCAACGAGGAACGGCAGACGGTCACCAACGCGCAGATCGTCATTCCGCCCGGCCCGCGCCTTGGCGACAACGTCATCAGCGTCGAGGGGCTTTCCAAGGGCTATGGCGATCGCCTGTTGATTGAGGACTTGTCGTTCTCCCTGCCGCCGGGCGGCATCGTCGGCATCATCGGCCCCAACGGCGCCGGCAAGACGACGCTGTTCCGTATGATCACCGGCCAGGAGACGCCCGACGTTGGCTCTATCACCGTCGGCGAGACGGTGAAGCTCGGCTATGTCGACCAGAGCCGCGACGCGCTCGATCCGAACAAGACCGTCTGGGAGGAGATCTCCGGCGGTGCCGACGTCATCTACCTCGGCAAGAAGGAAGTGAACTCGCGCGCCTACTGCTCGTCGTTCAACTTCAAGGGCGGCGACCAGCAGCAGAAGGTCGGCTCACTCTCCGGAGGCCAGCGCAACCGCGTGCACATGGCCAAGATGATCAAGTCGGGCTCCAACGTGCTGCTGCTCGACGAACCGACCAACGACCTCGACACCGAAACCCTGGCTGCCCTTGAGGATGCGCTGGAGGATTTCGCCGGCTGCGCCGTGATCATCTCCCATGATCGCATGTTCCTCGATCGTCTCGCCACGCATATCCTGGCCTTCGAGGGCGACAGCCACGTGGAATGGTTCGAAGGCAACTTCGAATCCTACGAGGAAGACAAGAAGCGTCGGCTCGGTGCCGACGCCGTCAACCCGCACCGGGTGAAGTACAAGCCGCTGACGCGGTGAGAAGATCGGCCTGTCGCAATCCTGTGGCGGGCCGTCGCTTCCGGGGAGGATGAAGCATGGCCGACTGGTCACCCGAAACCTACCTGAAGTTCGAGGATGAGCGAACGCGGCCGGCGCGCGATCTCATCAACGCGGTGCCGCTTGCCTATCCGGCCTTCGTGGTCGACATCGGCTGCGGGCCGGGAAACTCCACAGAGCTTCTGGTAGAACGGTTCCCCAGGGCGAGGCATCTCGGCATCGATACCTCGCCAGCCATGCTGGACAAGGCGCGGGCGCGGCTGCCGGACGTGGAGTTCCGGCTGGCCGATGCCGGAAGCTTCAAGCCGGACACGCCACCGGACCTGATGTTCGCCAATGCGGTCTTCCAGTGGCTGCCCGGCCATATGGACGTCTTCGTCCGCCTGCTTGATGAACTGGAGCCGGGCGGCGTGCTCGCGGTGCAGATGCCGGACAACATCGCGGAGCCGTCGCACAGGCTGATGACCGAGGTGGGGGCCTCCGGGCGCTGGGCCTATAAGCTCAAGGCTGCTGGCCGCGCGCCACTGCCGCCGATCAGGCACTATTATGAGGCGATGAAGCCGCACTGCCGCCGGCTCGACATCTGGCATACCATCTACAATCACCCGCTCGCCGACGCGGCGGCGGTGGTGGAGTGGGTGCGCTCGACCGGCCTCAAGCCGTTTCTCGATCCGCTCGACGAGAGCGAACGGGCCGATTTCCTTGCCGCTTATACCGAGAGGATCGCCGCCGCCTATCCGTCGCTTGCCGGCGGCGGTGTGCTCCTGAGATTTCCGAGACTGTTCATCGTGGCGACGAGGTAGACCATGGCCGATACCGTTACCCTCACCATCAGCCGCGACGAGGCCATCGTGCTGCACGAATGGCTGGCCCGAGTCGTCGATGACGAGAACGCCGAGGGCATCGAGGAGACACTTGAGGATGACGCCGAGGTATGGGCGCTCGATGCCGTGCTGATCCTCCTGGAACAGGCGCTCGACGAACCGCTCAGCGAGAACTTCGACAAGATCCTGAAGGGTGCGCGCAAGCGCCTCAAGGACGCCAACGGCCCCTGGCCGTGGGGCGCCGGTGGTGAGGAACAAGCGCCCTAAACCGCAGGTAGCGAAGGAGCGTTGCTGGAAATCCTCAGCTGACCTTTCATCCGCTATCGTAATGTTCCCATAAGTCTTTCCCCTCATGCGCGAGCGCTGACGGGCCGCCATGATGTCAGCTCGTCGTGCCGCTGGCTGTCTTGCAGTGAACGTTTCACCGGCTGGAACATTGGCCTTTGGGCTTAGTTTGTTGCGTGGAGGGGAGCCATGACACCGACGGTTCTGATCACAGGCGCCGGCCGCGGCATTGGCCTGGAACTTGTCCGCCTGTATCACGCGCGTGGCGCTCGGGTTCTGGCTGTTCACCGTCCGGGACTGGTCGTGCCGGACGCCCTGGTGGCCTTGCAGGAAGCCCATCCCGAAAGTATGCGGCTGATCCCCCTCGATGTCCGGGCGGCCAGCGTGGTGGTCAATCTGGCAGCGCGGCTGTCCGAGCGAATAGATATCCTGATCAACACCACCGGCATGCTGATGGGAACCGGCTATGCGCCATCCGGAAACATGATTGGCGGCGGCCTGCGCTCCACCTTGCAAGTCAACGCCACCGGACCGCTGTTCGTGGCGCAGGCAGCTCTGTCCAACATGACGCGCGGTGGCAAGATCGCCACGATCCTGCCGATCGGCGACGTCCGCAGTCTCGATCTACTCGACAGCGACGCGCGACAGGCGGCCAAGGCGGCCGTGGTCAAGGTGATGCAGTCGCTCGCTTTCGACATCAAGCCGGCCGGCGTGGCAGTGGCACTCATTCACCCCGGCGCGGTCGGCCCGACACTGGACGGTCGCGCGGCATCGCTCAGTCTTGCCGACAGCGCCCTCGGTATCGTCAAGGTAATTGACGAGCTGACGCTTGAAACCTCTGGTCAGTTCTTCAGTGTCGACGACTCAGCCGAGGGTTGAATTCCGGCATCTATCGGGCGGAAAACGCCTAAAGTCGAATTTGATAAAATCCTACGTATTTCGTGAAATCGATATCCATCTCTCGGCGCTAGCTTGGATTTTACGCTTTCTGTGGGTGGTGCCGGAATGCTCGAAACCAACTTAGTCGACTTCAAGAGTCTTGCGCTCGATCCGTCTCCTGACCGCAAGAATGAATTGCTCAAGGGTGTGTCCTCGCTGTTCGCCTTCACGTCCGAACGCTGCACGCTCGAGCAGATCGAAATCTACGACGACGTCATCACCCGCCTGTCCGAGATGGTCGAGACCGAGGCGCGTATTTTCGCCGCCGAGAAGATCGCTCCGCTGCGCCGCGCTCCCGAGCGCGCCGTTCGCACCTTCGCCAGGGATGACGAGGCGGCCGTCGCCTCGCCGGTGCTGAAGCAGTCGCCTGTGCTCAACGATCATGATCTCGTCGCCATCGCCGAGGAAAAAGGCCCCGACCACCTCAAGGCGATTGCCCAGCGGTCGGTCCTGAGCGAGCGGGTGGTGGATATCGTCGTCAGTCGTGGCGATGTGGAAGTCCGTCGCCTTGTAGCCGGTAACTACGGTGCCCGGCTCAGTGAAATCGCGCTCGCCTGCATCGTGCAGCAAGCGCTGTCCGATTCCCGCACCGCCGAAATTCTCGGCCGCCGTCCCGACACGCCGGATGCCATCATCTCCCAGGTGATCGGCAAAGCCGTCGATCAGGTGCGCAACACGGTGATGGGCGAGGCCAATGATGACCTCGAGGCCAATCTCGCCGAAGCGGCGCGTCTTGCCGAGGCGCGGCTTTCCAACTCCTACTGGCTCGGCCTTTATGACTTCGAGTCGGCCTGGGAGCGGATCTGCCAGCAGGGCGGGCGGCGCATCGTATCCGAAGAACTGCTTTGCCAATACGCCGTCGAGGACCGCTTTGCCGACGTCGTCGCCGCCTTTGCGCTGCTCACCGACCTCGACATCGAGGAAGCCAAACATTGGCTGGTTCGGGTCGACACCGAGCCCTTCGTGGTCATGGCGCGGGCGCTCGGCCTTCGGTTCGGTACCGTGCAGGAAATGCTGAAGTGTGGCCCGTGGAAGCACAGGCTCGACAACTGGCAGCGCAACGACGCGCTCACCCAGTTCCAGCAGATCGACCCGCGCGTCGCCCGCGCCCGTGTCACCGCCTCGCGTGGCTTGCGCAGCATCGGCTGAACATCAGATCCACGACCGATCGAACGCGGCGGCCTATCCGGATATCCGGGTGGGCCGCCGTTCTTTTTGAACGCAGCCGATCTTCCCCGGCGGCCGTTGAGATCTGCTTGTGAGAAACGCTCGATGCCACTTGTCCTTTCTTTTATCCTACTCGTATTGCGGGAAATGCCTAAGGAAGTAGAGGCAAGTAATGACGAGGAAATTTATGTCAACGTAGTCAATGCGTAGATTCCCTATTAACGAACATCCTGTAGCGTCCTCTCAACAAGGAGCTGAACGTCAAGTTATCCGGCCGAGTCACTCGCCAGAAATGACGTGTAACCTAAGGGGCGCAACTAAATGTGGCCATTCTTCACGCAGTCTGACGCGGTACTCGAAGCGCTTCATCGCTCGCAAGCAGCGATTGAGTTTGAGCCGACCGGAAAGATCATCACCGCCAATGCCAATTTTCTGAAAGTTCTTGGATATGAGCTTGGCGAGGTCGTCGGCAAGCATCACTCAATGTTCGTCGATCCGGCGGAAGTGAAGACGGAGGCCTACGCGACGTTCTGGCGGAACCTCGTCAATGGTCAATATCAGTCGGCCGAATTCAAGCGCCTGGCGAAGGATGGTCACGAGGTCTGGATTCAGGCGACCTACAATCCAGTCCTCAACAAGGCAGGCAAGGTCGTCCGTGTGGTCAAGTTTGCAACGGATGTGACCGCCCGTAAGCTTGGGGATGCCGACGTTCATGGTCAGATCGCAGCCATCAACCGTGCCCAGGCAGTGATCTCCTTTGATCCGAACGGGACAGTGATCGACGCCAATGAGAATTTCCTGAAAGTGCTCGGCTATCGGCTCGATGAAATCGTCGGCCGGCACCATTCGATGTTCGTTTCCGCCGAAGAGCGCGACACGCCGGCCTACCGGGCTTTCTGGGATGACCTCCGGGACGGTCAGTTCAAGTCCGACGAATTCCGCCGCATCGGCAAGGGCGGCAAGGACGTCTATATCCAGGCGACCTACAATCCGATCTTCGACATGGCTGGCCGCCTCATCAAGGTGACCAAGTTTGCCACCGACATTACCCAGGCGGTCATGCGGCGCAAGGCGCGCCAGGCGGCCCAGGCCGAGATCACCCGCGATCTGACGAACGTGGCCGGCATGGTTGCACGCTCGAATCTTGAAGCCGAGGGCGCCAACGGGATTGCCGGAACGACCGCTTCCAACGTACAGGCTGTTGCCGCCGGTGCCGAGGAGCTGGCCGCCTCCGTGGCCGAAATCAGTCGCCAGGTGAGTGTCGCCTTGTCGGTATCCGAGGAAGCGGTGGCGCAGGCCGAAGGTGCCACCAAAGTGGTGTCGGGCCTTGCGTCGGCAGCCCAGAAGATCGACCAGGTGGTGGAACTCATCAACACCATCGCCGGCCAGACCAACCTGCTCGCTCTCAACGCCACCATCGAAGCGGCGCGTGCCGGCGAGATGGGCAAGGGTTTTGCGGTCGTCGCCTCGGAGGTCAAACAGCTCGCCGCCCAGACATCGAAGGCAACTGACGAGATTGCCGCCGAGATTGCCGGTGTACAGACCATCACCACCGAGGCCGTGTCGGCGATTGCCAGCATCTCTTCGACCATCACGCGCATCAACGGCGTTTCCTCATCGATCGCTAGCGCGGTCGAGGAGCAGGCCGCTGTGACACAGGACATGTCGGGCAACATGCAGACGGCAGCCCACGGCGTGGAGAGCATCGCCAATTCGCTTGGCGAGATCAGCCGTTCGGTGAAGTCGATTCATATGGCCACAGAAAACCTGCAACAGGCCGCGGCCGCCATCGCCTGACGGGGACCGAGAGTTTCTGTATCGTAGCAAGGGACGGGAGACGCCAGCCGGCATCTCCTGTCCCTTGCCGTTTCGGCAATTGGACGGTTCGATTAACCGGGTTTTCTGGACGGCTACGGGATCGTAGGAGCCGCCTCGGCGCAGTATCCTGACGGCTCGGCTTTGGGAACAGCC
>NZ_AUHB01000007.1 GCF_000422965.1 Pleomorphomonas oryzae DSM 16300 | reverse complement strand
ACAACGGATCCTGCTACAAATCCAAAGACTTCGCAAAGGCTTGCAAGGATCTCGGCCTGAAACACATCCGAACGAAGCCCTATACGCCGAAGACCAACGGTAAGGCTGAGCGGTTCATCCAGACCGCTCTGCGTGAATGGGCATACGCACGCGCCTATCCAACCTCAGATCACCGCAAAGCCCACTTGCCAGAGTGGACCCACATGTACAATTGGCACAGACCACACGGTAGCCTTGACGCCAAAACCCCTATCAGTCGCCTCAACCTAACCAGCGACAACCTCTTGAGGCTTCACATCTAGAGCGGCAGATGCCCGGATCTATCCGGGCCGCCGCTCCAAGACTTTATTTGCGCGGCGGATTCTACTTGCCGGTCCGGCGCTTTAGTCCAAACCGGCGGCGAGGGCGGCGAATCCCTCGTCGGTCGGAAAGCGCGCGGCGGCCTCGCCCGCGACGCGACGTGAAGCAGTGACTTCGCCCATCTCTTTCAGCAGCCGAATGCGGCGGCGCGGTACTTCTTTGAGGTAGCGCTTGGCAAGGCCCGACAGAACGACGTCGGACGCAATGGCCTCGTCGAGTTCGGCCAGCAGTGCCGCTGCCCGGCCGACATCGCCCGCCCGCTCGGCTGCCTCGGCGGCGAGGAGCGTCAGGCCGGGGTTGGTCTCCGGCAAAAGTCCCAGCAAAGCATCAGAATCAAGGTGAGCGCCGGCGTCAAACGTGGCCCGAGCGGCGGCAAACCGCGCATGCGCCGGCCATTCGACCGAACAGACCAGAAGTCCGCGCGCCGCCGCCTCGTCGGCGATGTCGCGACGACACGTGGCGACCACCTTTCGGATGATGTTGAGGCTGTAGAGATGGTCATGCACCTCATGGCTGGAGCGAAGCGGCACCAGTTTTACCTGATCGGGCAATGACAGCGCCGCAAGGCGGGCGCCGACGCCGGCGTCATAGGGGTCGAAGAGAGGCACAATCACGCGCGCCTCTCCCTGCCGCGGCACCGCGAGCAGTTCCCCGAGATCGGCCTCGTCCGGTTGCGCCACGAGGCCAGCCGCTGCCGACTGGCTGCCCGGATCGCCAATCCGGAAGTCCGGAGCAAAGGCGTAGAGCTCAGCCGCCGGATGCCGGGCCGCCGCAGAGGCGGCACCGAAAGCCCCCATCGAACTGCCGTAGAAGATGAGGCGGGGCGCCTTGGCCGCCGAAACAGCCTCGCCAATCAGCGCGTCGATTGCCGCCGCGCGGGTACGATACCACTCGTTGACCGGCTCGTTGACGAGCAGCAGGCTATGCGTGGTGCTGGCGAACAGGCGCTCAAGGCCGAACTTTCCAACCGGAACCCGCACTTGGCTGAACACCACGACCAGCGTATCGCTTTTCAGCCGAAAGCGATACGCAAGGCCATCTGTCTCCCCTTCGGATAAGGAAGCTGTCATTTTCGGAAAACCGTCGGTTGCCATGGTCGCTCCGCTGCAGCACACCCTTTGGCGATGGTGGAGAGACGGGACATGGCTGATTCGTTACCCTCGAGAGAGCCTGCCGAGAGTCGACCGCGGCGCTTGCCGCTGATCGACGCCGCTCGCGGCGTCCTGCTGCTTGCCATGGCCTCCTATCATTTTTCCTGGGATCTCGCCAACGTACGGCTGGTCGGCTGGGGTGTTGCCTTCGACCCGCTCTGGCGCGCCTACGCCGTGGCTATTGCTGGCAGTTTCCTGTTTCTATCCGGCATTTCCTTTCGCCTTGCCGAACGGGGCGGATTCGATCCCCTCCGCTACGGGGTTCGCCTTTTCCGCCTTGCGCTTGCCGCTGCCGCCGTATCAGTCGGCACCTATTTCGTTTTTCCCGATGCCTGGATCTTCTTCGGCATCCTGCACATGATGCTGCTCGCCAGTCTTCTGGCGCCGTTGCTAGTCCGGCTACCTAGCACTCTGCTGGTTCTGCTGGCCGCTCTTGCGCTGACACTGCCGCATGTATGGCGATCGCCGCTGTTCGACGGTATTGGCTGGGGTTTCCTGGGTCTTGCCGAGACACCCCCGGTATCAAACGACCTGGTACCGCTGTTTCCTTGGATCGCGCCCTATATTATCGGTCTCGTTGCCGGCGCTCCTCTGGCAGATCTGGCCGCGCGAGGGACGCGAAAGCTACGGCGCAGCTCGCACTGGCTTGCCTGGCTCGGCCGCCACTCGCTTGCGTTCTATCTGCTGCATCAGCCATTCCTTTATGGCGTTGCCGTCGGCCTTGCCGCGCTGATCCCGGTCGATCCCGCGATGCAAAGAGCAAGCTTCATCACCGATTGCCGGACGGAATACGAGCGCCACGGCGCGACGCCGGAAATGTCGGAGCGTTTCTGCGGCTGCGTCGCCACATCGGTCGACAACACAGGCATCTGGGCAAACCGAGAAGGCGACCCCGCCTTCGAGCCTCTGCTCGCCACTGCTGTCCAAGCCTGTCAGGCGCCAGCGACCAGTGACTTTTCCGATCCGGCGCCTCCGGATGGCGACAACTGATCATAGGTGAGCATATGAAAAAGCCGGCGGACCAAGCCGCCGGCTGCAATGCTTGCGATGGCGGCACGGTCAGCCAGCCGGCGTCTCGGCGGTCTCGCGGCGATCCTGCTCCTTCAGCTCGTCAATCCGCGGCATCGACATGATCGAATAGCCGGAATCGACGAAGTGGATCTCGCCGGTGACGCCCGAAGACAGATCCGACAGCAGATAGAGCGCTGACCGACCGACCTCGTCGATCGTCACGGTCCGCTTCAGCGGTGCGTTCTTTTTTTGGAAGTTGAACATCAAGCGAGCGTCGGTGACACCAGAGCCCGCCAATGTCCGCACCGGGCCTGCCGAAATGGCATTGACCCGGATGCCGTCAGAGCCGAAATCGGCCGCAAGATAGCGTACCGAACTCTCAAGCGCCGCTTTGGCGACCCCCATGACGTTGTAGTTGGGCATGACGCGCGTCGAGCCGCCGTAGGTCAGGGTCAGCAAAGTGCCCCCTTCGGTCATCAGCGCGGCGGCCTTGCGAGCCACTTCGGTAAAGGAGAACACCGAGATGACCATGGTGCGCGAGAAATTGGCGCGCGTGGTGTCGGCATAGCGACCCTTGAGCTCGTTCTTGTCGGAGAAACCGATAGCGTGCACCAGGAAGTCGATCTGCCCCCATTCGGCCTTCAGCGCGGCGAATACCGCGTCGACCGATGCCTCGTCCTCGACGTCGCAAGGTAGGAGCAACTTTGCGCCGACTTCCTCGGCCAGCGGCCTGACGCGACGACCGAAGGCTTCGCCCTGATAGGTGAAGGCGAGCTCCGCACCAGCGGCACGAAGCGCCTTAGCTATGCCCCAGGCAATGGAATGGTCGTTGGCGACGCCCATAACGAGGCCGCGCTTGCCGGCCATGAGTCCATTCATAATCTGACGTCCCGAGAAGAAGAAACCGCCCGGCGAAGCCGGGCGGACAGATCAGGCGGCATAGCGCTGGAGAACCAGCGTGGCGTTGGTGCCGCCGAAGCCGAAGCTGTTGGAGAGCACGGTATCAATCTTGGCATCATCGATGCGGTCACGCACGATCGGCATGTCGGCGAAAGCCGGGTCCAGCTCTTCGATATGCGCGCTCTTGACGATGAAGCGGTTGTTCATCATCAGCAACGAATAGATCGCCTCCTGCACGCCGGTGGCACCGAGCGAATGGCCGGTCAGCGACTTGGTAGCAGAGATCGGCGGGCAGTTGTCAGCACCGCCGAACACCGCGCGGATCGCTTCGATCTCCGGCGCATCGCCGGCCGGCGTCGAGGTGGCGTGCGGGTTGATGTAGTCGATCTTGTTTTTCACCGTGGAAAGCGCCTGGCGCATGCAGCGCACCGCGCCCTCGCCCGATGGAGCAACCATATCGTAGCCGTCGGAGGTGGCACCATAGCCGACGATCTCACCATAGATCTTGGCACCGCGCGCCTTGGCATGCTCCAGTTCCTCAAGGACGAGCACACCGGCACCGCCGGCGATGACGAAACCGTCGCGGTTCTTGTCATAGGCACGAGAAGCCGTGGCCGGCGTATCGTTATATTTGGAGGCCATGGCGCCCATGGCGTCGAACAATACGGACAGCGTCCAGTCGAGTTCCTCGCAGCCGCCGGCAAACATCATGTCCTGCTTGCCGTACTGGATCATCTCGTAGGCGTTGCCGATGCAGTGGTTCGAGGTGGCGCAGGCCGAGGAGATCGAATAGTTGACGCCCTTGATCTTGAACGAAGTAGCCAGCGTGGCCGACGCGGTGGAGCTCATCGCTTTGGGAACCGCGAACGGGCCGACCTTCTTGGACGAACCGCTTTCGATGGTCTTCAGGGCCGACTCGACAATGGTCCGGGTCGAAGGACCGCCCGATCCCATGATGATGCCGGTCCGCTCGTTGGAAACATCGCCCGCTTCGAGACCAGCATCGAGAATGGCCTGATCCATGGCGACATGGTTCCAAGCGGTACCGCCGCCATGGAAGCGCATTGCCCGACGATCGACGACCGTCGCCGGATCGAGTGTCGGCGCGCCGTAAACTTGGCAGCGGAAGCCGTGCTCGGCAAAGCTAGGTGCGAAAGTGATGCCGGAGCGGGCATCATGGAGGGACGCCAGAACCTCCTGCGTATTGTTGCCGATCGAGGACACGATGCCCATGCCGGTGACGACGACGCGTCTCATGGCTGTCTTTCCTTATTTCTGATGCGGGCGGCGCTCAGGCGGCCTGGAACAGGCCAACGCGGAGATCCGTCGCCTTGTAAATGGTCTCGCCGTCGGCCTTTAGCCAGCCGTCGCCGATGCCGAGCACCAGCTTGCCGCGCAGCACGCGCTTGAGGTCAACGCCGTATTCGACCAGCTTGACGGCAGGGGTCACCATGCCGCTGAACTTGACCTCACCGACCGACAGCGCCCGCCCCTTGCCAGGCGAACCCGACCAGCCAAGGAAGAAGCCGAGCATCTGCCAGAGTGCATCAAGGCCGAGACAACCGGGCATGACCGGATCGCCCTTGAAGTGGCAGGGAAAGAACCAGAGGTCAGGTCGGACCGCCAGCGTGGCGCGGATAAGCCCTTTGCCGAACTCACCGCCGACCTCGGCAATCTCGGCGATGCGATCGAACATCAGCATCGGAGGCAAAGGCAACTGGGCATTGCCCGGCCCGAACAACTCCCCGCGTCCGCAGGAAAGGAGATCCTCATACTCATAGCTGTTCTTGCGAAGACTCATGCTGCTGTCCGTACCTTATCCCTTCAAGCGCGCTCAAGGCAGCGCCAATCGCCGTCCGTCAGGACGGTGTTCACGTGTGGGTCGATCTCTAACACAGGCAAGCCGTCCTCGAAAGCCTTGCCGCAAATGCGACGCTTGCCTTTTTGGCGCGTTCTTGCAGTCTGCAACTACTTTGCTAATATGTCGCAATCGAAAATGCCGTCCGGCTCACCCGGCCACCCAGGATAACAAGATAATGGACCGCCCGCTTCCTTCCAGCCCGTCGATTGCACCGGCGGACACGGCACGCCGCATCACCGGCACCCAGCCGACGCCTGGCGCGTCCATGATTGCCAAAAGTCCAGTGCGAACCCGCCTTCGGGACTCGGGCCTCAGGCCCACTCGCCAGCGCGTGGCCCTTGCCGAAATCCTGTTCTCGCACGGCCATCGCCATGTCTCGGCCGAGGATCTGCATGCTGAAGCGCTGATGGCCAAAGTGCCGGTGTCGCTCGCCACCGTCTACAACACGCTGAACCAGTTCACCGAAGCTGGCCTGCTGCGCGAGGTGGCCGTCGAGGGAACGCGCACCTATTTCGACACCAATACCGACGACCATCACCATTTCTACGTCGAGGATGAGAACCGGGTGTTCGACATTCCCGGCCCGCATGTGGAAATCGGCGACTTGCCGCCCGCCCCTGCCGGCATGGAGATCGTCCGCGTCGACGTGGTTGTTCGCCTGCGCACCAAGCGCTGAGGAATTGCCAAGATTTTTTGGGCTCAGACGCCGGTAGCCCCCGGCGTTGCGCTTTGCGTCTGACGGGACAATGATCGCCACGCTGGGTCGCGCCGCCGTTCGAGGCCGGAAGAGCCGGTTGAGGCGGCTTCGGTTTTCCGGGATCTCAGTCTCCTGACAGCTCAGCTACCACCTCATAGCCGTCACCGCGGCAAAAGGCGCGGCTGATCTCGACTGCACGACCGCCCGCCGTGTAGCTTACCCGCTCCACCCGCATGGCCGGCGTTCCCTCCGGCAATTCCAGAAGTCCCGCTTCAACCGCACCAAGGGCCACTGCCCTGAAGCGCTCGACCCCACGCGTTGACGGCAGCCCCGCCTCGGCCAGCGCCGAGGCCGGCGACACGATGGCCAACTCGGCATCGATGGCGGCGGCCGGCAGCGTGGTCAGCTCCAGTATGCGCGGCCGGTCGCCCACGCAATGCAGGCGATAGAGCCGCAACACCCGCTCGCCTGGGCCCAGGCCCAGCGTCATCGCTTCCGGCGCCGACGGCGGTCCGGTCAGTCGGTCGACGAGGCGCGTCTCCACCGCCTCGCCCTTTTCCGCCAGATCGTCGGCATGCGACCGTAACACGGACCGGCGCCGGGCCGGCTCGGGCGGGTGGTCTTCGTTCCGTTGAGCGGATTCAATCTTGGCGACCGAAGAGCCGCCACCCGGCCGCGTCGCGACAAGACCGGCGGCGACGAGGGGCATTAGCGCCTGTCGGACCGTGATGCGTGAAATGGAAAGGCCGGCGGCGATCGCCCGTTCCGAAGGCAGCGGCGCGCCGGCCGCCAGTCGTCCGTCGGCGATGGCAGCTCTGAGCGCGACTTCCAGACGGCGGCAGAGCGGCACGTCCCCACCCCGTTCACGCCAATCCTGGCCGACCACGCGGGTGAACGGCTCCATCATGGATCGGCGTCCTTTTTTGCAAGTCGGAGCGCACCATCGAGGGCATCGCCTAGGGGATCAGCAAGAAGGCCGGTGGAGCGGGACGAAAGACGCGGCCGATAGCTCGCAGCAAGCCCACCCATCAAAGCGACCTGCCCGACTCCTTCGGCAGTGAGACGCCCCATCAGCGCCTCGATCTCCGCAGCGGCTGCCGAGATAAGTGCGCCAGCCACCGGATCGCCGGCTTCAGCATGATTGAAGACAAGCGGGGCCAGCGCCGCCCAATCAGCCGGCCGAGCCGATTTGCCGAAAGCCGACAGAGCCGTCGCCGAGCCGCCGAGCAGGTCGAGAAGGGCGATGGTCATCGGCGAGGGGCTTGCGAGACCCTCATGGGCTTCAAGTGCCCGGCGCGCCGCTCGCTGCCCAATCACCACACCGGAACCACCGTCGGAGAGCGACGCTCCCCAGCCGCCCACCCGGACGCGCCGGTCTCCCACGCGTCCATAGCCTTGGCTGCCGGTACCGACGATCAGGATGCCGCCATCGCCGCCTGCGAAGGCACCTTCGAGAGCGATTTCGGCGTCGGTGACCACCTGCAAGCGACGGAAGCCGAAAGGCGCAGCGGCGAGCTGACCGGCCACCTTCGGGTCGCCGACACCAGCGGCACCAATCACCGCAATGATGTCGCCGCGATCGCGCTCGGACAAGCCCGCAGCGGACAGCGCCATATCGGCCGCAGCCACGAACGCTGTGATGGCTCCCTGCAGGTAGTTGCCGGCATTTGCCGGGCCGCCCTTACCCTCGCCTAGCCGACGCCCGTCAAAATCAGTGAGACGGGCGCGGGCATTGCTGCCGCCACCATCCATGCCGAGAAGAAGCTGCCCCATGGTATTCCAGCCACCGCTTTGCCCAGGTCGAGCAAAGCTCGTTGCCGGCGTTCTGGCAACTGGCATCACCGCGGTATCAACGACTATCTCGGCGGGGCAGCCCAGATGGACCGAACTGCATAGCCGATTGCCGGGCATTTTGGCTGGTCCAAGCCGGGCTTTGAGTCCGGGCCGTGAGTCCAGATGAGAGTCCGAAACGGAGTCCGATTGAGAGTCCAAAATTGTCATTGGGCTCTATTATGAGAGTCCAATGAGCGTTGTTTTAGCCGGGCTAATCTTGTGTCCGTTTATCCAGTCAGCGGTCGAGACCGGCGATTAGTAGATATTTTTTCTCAACATATTCATCGATACCGTGGTGCGATCCCTCACGGCCGTTGCCGCTTTCCTTGACGCCGCCAAACGGCACCAATTCAGAGGAGATCGCGCCGGAATTGATGCCGACCATGCCAGCCTGAAGGCCTTCGGCAACGCGGAAGATACGGCCAACGTCGCGGGCGTAGAAATAGGAGGCGAGACCGAACTCGGTGTCGTTGGCGAGCCGGATCGCCTCTTCCTCGGTTTCGAAGCGGAAGACCGGCGCCAGCGGACCGAAGGTTTCTTCGCGCGCGACGGCCATGCCGGCGGTAACACCGGTCAGCACGGTCGGCTCGAAGAAACTACCGCCCAGAGACGATCGCGCTCCACCAGTCACGACCTTTGCCCCCTTGGCGAGCGCGTCGGCAACATGCGCCTCGACCTTTTCGGCCGCCTTGATATTGACGAGCGGACCCTGCGTCACGCCCGGCGCGCGTCCGTCGCCAAGCTTCAACCTCTTCACCGCCGCGACGAGCTTTTCCACAAAGGCATCGTGGATGCCTGCCTGGGCGTAGATGCGGTTGGCGCAAACGCATGTCTGGCCCATATTGCGGAACTTCGAGATCATCACCCCCTCGACGGCGGCGTCGAGATCGGCGTCGTCAAAGACGATGAACGGCGCGTTGCCGCCAAGCTCGGTGTAGATTTTTTTCACCGTGCCGGCGCACTGCACGATCAGCTTCTTGCCGACCTCGGTCGATCCGGTGAAGGAGACGACCCGCACAGCGGGGTGGCTGGTCAACACGTCGCCAACAACGGACGACTTGCCGGTGACGACGTTGAAGACGCCCTTCGGCAAGCCGGCGCGCACCGCAAGACGGGCGATGGCCAGCGCCGTGAGCGGCGTTTCGGACGCAGGTTTTACCACCGCCGTGCAGCCGGCCGCCAGGGCGGGCGCCACCTTGCGCGTAATCATCGCCGCGGGGAAATTCCAAGGCGTGATCGCGGCCATGACACCGGCGGCCTCCCGGATCACCAGAACGCGCGCACCATCTCTCGGCGAAGGCAGCGTCTCGCCGGCGATGCGCTTGGCCTCCTCGGCATAGAACTCGACATAGCCGGCGGCGTACTCGATTTCGCCCGCCGCCTCGGCGAGCGGTTTGCCCTGTTCGGCCGTCATGATCTGGGCGAGATCGTCACGATGCTCGATCATCAGCTCGTACCAACGCCGCAGCAGACGTGACCGCTCCTTGGCAAGCAGCCGCTTCCAACCCGGCAAGGCGCGTTCGGCAGCCTCGACGGCCCGCGTCGTGCCGTCCGCGTCCATCAGCGGCACACGGCCGACGATGTCACCCGTGGAGGGATCGGTGACATCGAGGGCAGGAGTGCCGACGAATTCGCCATCGATCAGGCAAGCTTCCACCAGAAGCGAAGGATCCTTGAGCTGTAGCGTCATGGTAGCGGCCTTTCGTACTGCGTTCCGTCGATCTCGGGATTGCCGGGTTGGGCGTGCGGCTCAGGAACCTACCCCACCGATTGCGACGGGAGAAAGATGAACAAGAACGCCGCCGTCGTCGATAGCACCGAGACGACCGAGCAGGCGTAGCATATGGGGCGGCACCGGCGCCCGCGCCAAGACTGGCGGCTTCTTGCGATAATAGGGCAGCTCCAGTTCGCGAGCATGGAGATGCAGTTTTTGGTCGACGGCGCGGGCGGGATCGCCGCCGTAGACGCCGTCACCGACAATGGGACAACCGAGATGCGCCATGTGGACGCGCAATTGATGGGTACGCCCGGTGCGTGGCATCAGGTCGACCACCGTCAGGCGGTCTCCTCTGGCGATGACCCGGTAGTCGGTGACGGAGGGTTGACCGGCCGGATCGACCTTCATCCACCAGGAGCGCTTCTCATGGGTCACCTTGGCAAGCGGCGCGTCGACGCGGCCTTCATCGTCGGGCAAGCTGCCGAGTACCACGGCCAGATAGGTCTTCTGCGCCCTCTGACCGGCAAAGATCTCACCGAGTTCCCGAATGGCGCGCCGGTGGCGGCCGAGCGCCAGGCAGCCGGAGGTATCCTTGTCAAGACGATGGCCGAGCTGCGGTGGATTGGGCAGACCGAACTGCAGCGCCGGAAAATGTTGATCCAGCGTCTCGCCGCCGCCGAAGCCGGCATGCACAGGTATGCCGGCCGGCTTGTCGACGATGAGGAGGGAGCCATCACGATAAAGGATGCGGGCGATCAGCTCTTCGTCGGTCATGACAGGTTCCGGAATCGCGGTCGCACTCCGCCGCTTCCGGCCTCTCATAACCCCAAGGAGGGGCGAAGCGAAGCTATTTCGCCGCGCCGAGCAGCGTCGCCGTGTTGCAGGCGGCGCCGGCGGCTACCACGTCCATCTTGCCCGGTACGATGCCGAAGGTGGCAAAAACGCTGGATAGTACCGCGTCAACGGGCTCGACGCTGCCGGCAATCAGCCGGGCGATCTCGTCGCGGATACCGCCTTCCGACATCGCGCCTTTCGCCTTCCCGTCAAGCGACACGAGCACTTGCATTTCGGCCGCCAGCCGCTCCAGCCGATTACCGAAATCGATGGCTGTTCGGAGACTGGCGACGGTATCGCCCGTCCCGGGTCGGAAAACCAGCTCAACCGGCGGATCGTCGGCAAATGACGAGCGCCCTTTGCCCCAGGCGGTCAGTCCACCCGCGGCGATCAGCCGCACATAGTCAGACGCACCGGCCGGCGAAGCTGTCGCCTCGGCGGCGAAAGCGACACTGGCCCGCACAGGTCGGCCTGTGACAGTGACCTCGGGTCCGGTCTGACTGCAGACGATACGCCGGATGCGGGCGTTGCCGGAGCTCAGCCTCACCTCGAGCGGAAGTTCGAGCGTTTCGGCGCCGGGAATGGCCAGGCCGCCGACAATGAAGCGCGCGACGATACGAATGCCGGGAATGCCGACCAGCCCGTCCTCGCCGCCAATCAACACAGCTGCGGAGGCCTCTTCCGACTCCAGGGTCAGCGTAGCGGCCTCAATGCCGGTGACCGGCGACCTTAACTCGACGCTGACGGGGCTCTGCGCCAAGCGGGCGCGCATGATGGCTTGGATGAATTCCAGCGGCCTCAGTGGCGCGGCAAGCGTCAGATCACCGTCCGCCCCACCGAGGCTGATCACGCCCTGGAAGGGCAAAAGCGTCTCGTCTCCTGTCTCGGCGCCGGCGAGGCGGTCGATAACGGTCACCATGCCTGCGGCCGAAGCCGAGCTTCTGGCGTCGTCGCGATAGAGAGCTGCGAGCGCCGATAAAAGCTCGGCGGGCTTGAACGACGCTTCGGCCACGGCGGCAATGCCGGCATCAGCACCGCCGTTGCGCGTGGAAAGAACGCGGGTGAGTTCATCCACCAGATCGGCGACGCGAAATGCCGCCCGACCGAGCATAGCCCGCTCGTTAACTGTGAGGGTACCGGCCGGTCCAAACAGGCGCGCCTCGATGGCGGCCGGCACCGACGAGAGTTCCGGTACCGCCGTCGTCCGTTCAGTCAGGGCGGCAACACCGGATCGCTCTGCCATGGCTGTGCCGGTGACAGTTCGCTGGCCCAAGCCGATCGGAGTGCCGAGCAAACTGCGAGTGGTCGTTGACACGACAACGCGCGTCACCTCGCCAGGCCCGACCGCGAAGATGACACCCGATGGGCCAGGGCGCGCATTGCCGCGTTCGGCCACGACAGCAACCTCGCCTGCGCCCATGACCGCTCGCGCGGCGGAAAACGCAGTGGCGTCGGCAGCGTCCGGGTTCTTGGTCGCCGCCAGCGCCGCTGCCGCGGCGGCCTGGTCGGTAAGGCGCTGGGCTGCCGACAGACGCAACCAGTCGGCAGTTGCCAGGAAGGACAGAGCGACGAGTGACAGACCACCGGCAACGAAACCGACAAGAACCGGCCTCGAAAGCGAACGGAAGGTAGAAACAGCGGATCGGAGTAACAAAACGGCACAGACCAATCACAAGGGGTGCGCGACTATTGCCTGAATTATCTTCCGACCGGTTAATCCACGAAAGAAAGCTATAGCCAATCGCGTTTTCTGTCGGACGGTACCCTTGCGGACCTGACAAAACGCCGCCAACGGCCTATGGATGGCAAGGCGCCAACGGCGCCCACAAACGTGTCCCCGACGGTGCGCCCTGCGACCAAAAGAGGACCGCCACCAACTTGTTGTCACGCATCCGTTCCGTCGAAAAGCGGGCGCTTTTCAAATGGGTGCGTCAGGAGGAATTATGCTCAAGGCCATCGATCCGCTGCTCAATCCCGACCTTCTCTACGTGCTGGCTTCCATGGGCCATGGTGACACGATCGCCATTGTCGACAGCAATTTCCCAATTCATTCGATCGCCCAGGAGACCGTTTACGGCCAGCCGCTGCGCCTCGACGGCGTGTCGGCGCCGCGCGCGGCGCGGGCCGTGCTGTCGGTGTTGCCGCTCGATACCTTCATCCCCACAGCCGCCTTCCGCATGGAAGTGGTGGGAGAGCCGGAAAAATGGACGGACGTGCAGCATGAATTCCAGAAGGAGGTCTTCGACGCCGAAGGGCCGACCTTCAAGCTGGGCGGCATCGAGCGCTTCGCCTTCTACGAGGCGGCCAAGAAGTCCTTCGCGGTGCTGCAAACCGGTGAAGGGCGCCTCTACGGCTGCTTCCTGCTCACCAAGGGCGTCATTCCGCCGAAGGCCTAATGCCGAGGGCGTTGAAAGAGAACCGGGGCGCTCCTTTCACCGAGCGTCTCGGAACGCAAGCGCCAGCATCTCGCCAGTCGACAAGAGACAAACACCATGACCGATACCCAGAAATCCGGCGTCGCCATCCTCGGCATTTTCGCTGTGGATGTTACCTTCCTGGCCCCTCGCCTGCCGGCCATTGGCGAAACCTTGGCCGGTTCCGGCTTTGTCATGGGGCCGGGAGGCAAAGGCTCCAACCAGGCCGTGGCGGCGGCACGAGCTGGCGGAGATGTCCGCTTCATCACCAAGATCGGCAAGGATGCCTTCGGTGACATCGGCCTCAAGACCTGGGCTGAGGCCGGCGCCACCGCCCGCGTGCAACGAATCGACAGCCATCCGACCGGTTCGGCCTTCATTTTCGTCAACGACGCCAACGGCCAGAACGCCATCATCGTCTATGCTGGCGCCTCCGGCACGCTCTCGCCTGCCGATCTCGACCTCGAAAAGGAAACGATCGCCGCATCGAAGGTGTTCGTGACCCAGCTCGAACAGCCGGTCGATGCCGCTCTGCGCGGCCTGCAGATCGCCCGCGCCGCCGGCACGATCACCGTCTTCAATCCGGCGCCCGCTACCACTTTCCCCGACGAGGTTTATCGCCTTTCCGACTATATCGCGCCCAACGAGACGGAAGCGGCGATGCTGACCGGCATTGCGCCGGGCACGGTGGACGATGCTCGCAAGGCGGGCGACGCTCTCCTGGCCAAGGGTGCGAAGAATGCGTTGATCACCCTCGGCGGCAACGGCGTACTGCTGCACAACGCCACGCAGTCGGTGCATTTGCCGGCTCGGGCGGCCGGTGAAGTGATCGATACCACCGGTGCCGGCGATGCCTTCCTCGGCGGCTTCTCGGCGGCGCTTTCCAAAGGGCTCGATCCGGTTGAAGCCGCTCGTTACGGCTCGGCAACGGCCGGCATTTCGGTGACGCGGCGAGGCGCCGCTGCTTCGATGCCGACGGCGGCCGAGATCGAGGCTTTCCTCAAAAGCTAACGGTGGCTCGTCAGCGAGGGAACAACGGCTTCAGCGCGCGATAGAGGTCGCGATAGAGCGGCAGGCGGGCAGCGAGTGCTGCCTGCCGCTCCGCATGGGGCAGTATGACGTCCCGCAGGTCCGGCTTGATGCAAACGTCGGCGATCGTCTCGCCGGTGACGGCACTCCGGGCGAGGCGGGCAACGCCGAAAGCAGGGCCACGCTCGCCACCGGCGTAACGGCGAATCGGCCGACCGAGGGCGCTCGCCACCACCTCCATCACAAAACGACCGCGGCTGCCGCCACCGACAGCGGCCAGGGTCGGCGGCACGGGACCGGCGGTTTCAAGCGCCGCCACCGCGTCGACCAGCGTGAAGGCCATGCCCTCGACTGCAGCCTGCAGAAGGTCGAGGCCGTCGGTGCCACCATCCATGCCGAAGAACACACCGCGCGCCGCCGGATCGTCGTGCGGCGTCCGCTCGCCTTGCAGGTAGGGAAGAAAGGTGATCGGCGAAACGGCGCGTCCCCGCGCCGCCAGAGTGTCGAGCGCCGCGCCGAGATCGGACACGCCGGTGATGCCCGCCGTCCAGGCCATAACGGATGCGCCATTCAGCATGGCCGCCATCTGGAACCATCGCCCCGGCAGAGCATGGGCAAAGGCATGCACCAGGGCCGCCGGATTGGGCCTGTAGTCGGCGGTTGTCAGAAACAGCTGGCTCGACGTGCCGAGCGAGATGAAGGCGTCTCCGTCATCGACCGCGCCAATACCGATGCCGGCCGCCGCTGCATCCCCTGCGCCAGCCACGACCGGAATGCCTTCCGGAAGCCCGGTGGCGCCGGCGGCAGCGGCGGTAACGCGGCCGGAAATGGCAGGGCCTTCCAAGAGATGCGGCAACTGCCCGAGCTCAAGACCGACCGCTTCGACGATGCTTGGCGCCCACTGCCGCCGCGCCTCATCAAGCAAAAGGCTGCCGGCGGCGTCGCACATGTCAGTGGCAAATTCGCCGGTCAGCAGGAAGCGCACCCAGTCCTTGGGCAGGAGGACATGTTTGGTCGCTGCGAGCGTCTCCGGCTCGTGGGTGCGCAGCCAGGCGATCTTCGGCGCAAGGAAACCGGCCATAGCCGGCACGCCGGCAATCTTGCCGAGGTTGGGCAGTGCCGCGTTGAGAGCGGTGGCCTCGACCGCCGCGCGGCCGTCATTCCATAGAATGGCTGGGCGGAGGGGACGGTCATCGCGGCCGATCAGCACCGCACCGTGCATCTGGCCGGACAGACCGATGGCCGCGACGCGGCCGAGCACACCGGGGACAGCCTCAGCCATCTCGGCGAGTGCCTTCTGCACGGCCAGCCACCAAAGATCCGGATGCTGTTCCGACCAGCCCGGCGCCGGTCGGCTGGTAGCGAGCGCCACCTCGGCCCCAGCCACTGGCCGTTCCCGGTCATCGACGATGAGCGCCTTGACCGCCGACGTGCCGATATCGATCCCCAGGAAATACGCGTCTTCCGCCACAATCTTCTCCCCATTCCTTCCGGCTTCAGGTCTAGCCCGCCGGGTCGGCCCTCGCCAGTCCCAGCCCCATGGCCGTTGGTCGAGGCGGCCCGCCAAGTGCTCGCGATGCGACCGAGTTCGTGCTATGGAAAATTTTATTGTATCGTTTCATTTGGAGTTTCAGATGGCAAAGCCGGATATCGAGGCGATCCTTGATGCAATGACGCTCGAAGAACAGGTGTCGTTGCTCGCGGGGGCGGATTTCTGGACCACCGTGCCGATACCGCGCCTCGAGATTCCCGCCATCAAGGTGTCGGACGGGCCGAACGGCGCGCGCGGCGGCGGCTCTCTCATCGGCGGCGTCAAAGCGGCGAGCTTCCCGGTCGGTATCGCCTTGGGTGCCAGCTGGAATCCGGCACTGGTCGAGGAAATCGGCAGCGCACTCGCCGAGGAAGCGCGCTCAAAAGGCGCATCGGTGCTGCTCGCGCCCACCGTCAACATCCAGCGCTCTGCCGTCAACGGCCGTAACTTCGAATGTTATTCGGAAGATCCATGCGTGACTGCGACGCTGGCCGCCGCCTATGTCAACGGACTGCAGAAGGGTGGGGTCGGCGCCACCGTCAAGCATTTCGTCGGCAACGAATCGGAAATCCAGCGCACCACCATGAGCTCGGACATCGGCGACCGGGCGCTACGCGAGATCTACCTGCCGCCCTTCGAAGCCGCAGTCAAAACGGCCGGCGCCTACGCGGTGATGAGTTCCTATAATCGGCTGAACGGCACCTTCACCTCGGAGCACAAGACACTCCTCACTGACCTTCTGAAGGACGAATGGGGCTTTCCCGGCGTGGTCATGTCCGACTGGTTCGGCTCCCATTCGACGGCGCCAACCGTTGAGGCCGGTCTCGACCTTGAAATGCCCGGACCGACCCGCGATCGCGGTGACAAGCTGGTCGCGGCGGTACGGTCTGGCGACGTGCAGGCGGAGAAGGTGCGCGACGCCGCTCGACGCGTGCTGACCTTGATCGAGCGGGTCGGTGGCTTCGACGCGCCCGATATTCCCGGGGAGCAAGCCATCGACAAACCGGCCCACCGGGCGCTGATCCGGCGGACCGGCGCCGAAGCCATTGTGCTTTTGAAGAACGACGGCATCCTGCCGCTGGATCTGACAGGTCGAACCATTGCGGCAATCGGCCCCAATGCCGAAGCGGCGCAGATCATGGGCGGCGGCAGCGCCCAGCTCAACCCGCACTATGCCGTGTCTCCGGTCGATGGCCTCCGCGCCTTAACTTCGGAAAACCAGCTTAGGGTCGCCACCGGCGTTACCGCCAACCGGCTGATGCCGCTGATTTCCGGGCCTTTCGAAGTGGATGTCTATGGTCGTTCCGATTTCAGCGGCCCCGTCATCGAGCACCAAAGCCATCCGCTCGGCGAAGTCATGTGGTTCAACGCGGTGGCTCCCGGTGTCGCCGACGCCGATTTCTCGCTGAGGGCCACCACGCGGTTCACACCTTCGGAAACCGCCGACCACGTATTCGGCCTCGTCAGCATCGGGCCAAGCCGCCTTCTGGTCGACGGGCGGACGGTGGTCGATATCCGGGAGACCTGGGCGCCCGGCGACAACTATTTTGAGTGCGGTAACCGCGAAGCGCGGGGGACGATTGCGCTTGAGGCCGGCCGCACGGTGGATGTCGTCGTCGAGTATCGCTTCGTGCAGGCCATCGCCCTCAATCTCAAGGCCATCCGCGTCGGCGTCGCCGTGCCGCTCAGTGACAAGGCGTTCGCAGAAGCCGTCGAACTCGCCCGCGCCTCCGATATTGCCATCGTTTATGCCGGCCGTTCGGGCGAGTGGGACACTGAAGGCAACGACCTGCCGGGCCTCGACCTGCCGGGCCGGCAGGACGACCTGATCACCGCCGTCGCTGCAGCGAATGCCAATACGGTGGTTGTGCTGCAGACCGGCGGCCCGGTGGCCATGCCCTGGCTAGACAAGGTTCGGGCGGTGGTGGCCGCCTGGTATCCGGGGCAGGAAGCCGGCAATGCCATCGCCGATGTGTTGACCGGCGCCGCCGAGCCGGGTGGACGCCTCGCCCAGACCTTCCCGCGACGCATCGAGGATACACCGGTCGAGACCGGCGATCCGCGGACCTACCCGGGTAAGAATGAACATGTCATCTATCGCGAGGGCGTGTTCGTCGGCTACAGGCACTATGAGAAGGCCGGCATCGAACCGCTCTTCCCCTTCGGTCACGGCCTCAGCTACACCACCTTCGATTGGGGCAGCCCGACAGTGGACCGGCCAGCCTTCGATGGTGACGGCCTCGTCACCCTTCGCATCAAGGTCACCAATACCGGCGCCCGGCCCGGTTCGGACGTCGTCCAGCTCTACGTGGAGCCACCGGTCTCGCGCGTCGACCGGCCGGCCAAGGAACTCAGGGCCTTTGCCAAGCTCCATCTAGAGCCAGGCGAAACCGCTGAGGCGACGATGACGTTGTCCGCCCGTGCTTTCTCCTATTTTGATGTGGAGCGGAACGCTTTCATTTCCGAGAAGGGGCGGTATTGGGTGATCGCCGCATCCTCCTCGGCGGAGCCACGCGGCAGCATCGACATCGATCTGACGCGTGAGGTTATCGAAGCGGTGCGCGCTCGCTTCAGTCGCTGAGACCTCGGAACAGACAAAGAAAAACCCGGACGTGGCATGGCCATGTCCGGGGTGGCAAGTCTGCAACCTTGCAATTGCAGCGACCGAGAGGCGTGCTTTCGGAAAGTGAGCTGGGTTTCCGTCGGCTCGATGAAGACGTTATGCCGAGGTCCCCGACGGGGCGCCAGTGCCAATCGCTGCTCCGGCGCCAAGTCTTGACAAGTTATGAACGAGACCCGCAGACCCTTGTTATTTTTGACAGGGTACATCAGAAACTATCAAGCTTACTCCTGGCAATTTGCCTCAATTTCGGCCTCCAGAGAGCATCTTGGATAATTTTCCCTTTATACTTTAAGTCAAATAGAATCCGGCCTAGTTCACGTCGTGTTTCTCATGCTCATTTTCTGAAGTTTCATGTTTCTCGGGTACGTTTCCATCAAGCAACTTCCCATGGAAACCGTCATGAAGCTTCTCCTGGTCGACGACAATCCGAGCAATCTCTTCATGCTCGGCAAACTGGCGCAGAGTTCCGGCATCGCCGACGTGCAGTCGTTTCGCGATCCTCTTCAAGCGCTCGAGGAAGCTCGTCAGACCCGCTTCGATCTGATCATCGTCGACTATATGATGCCGGGGATGGACGGGCTGACCCTCATCCGCGAGGTGCGCAACCTTCCCGACTATATCGATGTGCCCATCGTCATGGTCACGACCGTCGACCAGCGGGAGATCTGCTATGCCGCGCTTGAGGCCGGCGCGACCGATTTTCTGACCAAACCGGTCGACATGGCTGAGGCCAAGGCGCGGCTGCGCAACCTTGCCATGCTGCGCGAGATGCAAAACAAGCTTCGGGATCGCGCCGATTGGCTGCAAACCGAGGTCCACAAAGCCACCCACGACCGACTCAGCGTTGAGGAAGAAGTCATCCTGCGCCTTGCGCGAGCCGTCGAACGCCGCGACCCGTCGATCGCCAGCCATTTGGTCCGCGTGGCCCGCACCGCCCGTGAGCTCGCCGAGGAGCTCGGACAGGCCGAATCCTATTGTCAGGATCTCTATATCGCCTCCCTGATGCACGACATCGGCAAGCTCGGCCTTTCCGACGATCTCCTCTACAAGACCGGCCCCTACACGGCGGACGAACGCCGCCAGATGCAGGCGCATACGCTGATCGGTGGCGAAATTCTCGAAGGATCCCGCTCCCGCGTCATACGTCTCGCGGCTGAAATTGCCGAGACTCACCATGAGTTCTGGAACGGCGCCGGCTATCCGCGTGGCCTCAAGGAAGCGGCGATCCCGCTCTCGGGGCGCATTGTCTCCGTCGCCGATGTGTTCGACGCACTGACCTCGGAGCGTCCCTACAAGGCTGCTTGGACCGCAGAGGACGCGGCTCGTTACATCGCCGACAATGCCGGACTGCAATTCGATCCGGACGTCGCGCGGGCCTTCTCGCTCCGTTACTTCCGCATCCTGAAGATCCGGGAACAGGCCGGAACCCCCTTCGGCTTCGCCGCCTGACCTCCTCGCCGTTTCTTGCCGGATTTGCCTCATCGTGACTACGACAACACCCCTTCACACCGGATCTGGCGCGGGACTGCGCGCTGGGAAGACCACAGGACAAGATCGTCCGCTCAGGGGTACGTTGCTCTATCTCATTGTCGGCTTTCTGTTTCTCGTCTCCGCCATCGCTGTGTTCACGATCCTGATTCGCCAGCAAGCGGACACCGCAGACATTGACGAGACCCGTACGCTTACCGCCTCCTATCGGCTCGATAGGGCAGCCGAAAAGCTGCTGCGTTCGGTCGAAACCGCGCGGGGAACTCTGTCGGAAGCGAGCGGCCAGACCGTTGCAGCCCGCTTCGTTCTATTCGACGGCGCTGCGCGCGATCTTGCCGCAACGGTCCCGAACAGTTCCGACCTGAACGCAGTTCTGCAAGCAATCGCCGAAACTCGGCCGGTCATCGATCGTATCGCCGGCGCACCGGCAATTGACAAAGATACCCTCGACGCCCTCGGCAGTCGCCTTAGTATGCTTCCCGCCGCCACTTCCCGTCTCGCCACCTTCGCCGAGGCGACTGAGGCGGCGGCCCGTTCCGACGCGCGAATGTTCCGCGAGAAGCTCTATCGCGTATTGGCCGTGCTCGTTGGTGCCCTGACGTTGTCGATGGGAATTTTCATCGTCAGCTTGATCAGGCAAATCCGCGAGATCTGGAGTTCGCGGGTGCGCCTCGAAGCCATGGCCGTCGAACTCAAGGAGGCGGTGGCGGCGGCAGAGTCGGCCAATCAGGCGAAGTCCGCCTTCCTAGCGACCATGAGTCACGAGATCCGCACGCCGATCAATGGCGTGCTCGGCATGGCTCATCTTCTAAAAGACACGCCGCTGGACACCGAGCAACGCGGCTTCGTGACCAATATCGAGACTTGCGGCCGCAGCCTGATCGCGCTCGTCAACGACATTCTCGATTTCTCCAAGCTGGAGGCCGGCTCTTTCGACGTCGACCGCGTGGTATTCGATCCGGTGGCCACCGCGGAGGCGGCGATCTCCATGCTGGAGGCCTCGGTGCGCGAGAAAGGCCTCGTCGCTGTGCTGGCACCGGAGATCGCCATGAGCGCCCGCTATTCGGGCGACCCGACGCGCGTCCGCCAGGTGCTGATCAATTTCCTGTCGAATGCCGTCAAATTCACAGAAAGCGGACTGATTGCCGTACGCATTCGCGAGGTGGCGGATGGCGAACGGCCTGTACTGCGTTTCGAAGTGGAAGATACCGGCACCGGCATTTCCGAGAGCGGACAGAAGCGCCTGTTCAAGGAATTCTCGCAGGTCGATGCCTCGATCACCCGCCGTTTCGGTGGCACCGGCCTGGGCCTTGCCATCAGCCGGCGCATTGTCGAGGGCCTCGGCGGAAAGATCGGCGTCAAAAGCCGCGAAGGGCGTGGCTCGCTGTTTTTCTTTGAATTGCCTCTCGATCGGGCCGCCGCCGCCGATCTCGATCCCGCTCCGCTCAATGGCGCCCGCGTGTCGGTGACAGGCCGCACCGCCGCCGAGACCGCAGCGATTACCGCAACATTCGCCTATTTCGGTGCCGGAACTGCCGATACCAAGGACGAGGCCGACATCGTTGCCACCGTGACCTCTCTGGCACCCGACCATCAACGTGCCCGCATCGACATTGCCTTCTCGCAGACGGCGCCTCGCGCCGCCGGGAAAGTCGCCCGTCCCGCCAACACGCTGACCCCCGCCATCGTTGCCGCCTCGATCGCCGGCACGCTTGAAATCGAAGACAAGCATCTTGTTTCGAGCGAAGAAGCGGCCGTTCCGAAGGGCCTCAAGGTGCTGGTGGTCGAAGACAATCGCATCAACCAGCAAGTGGCGCTTCGGCTGCTCGCTCGCCTCGGCATCGAGGCCGCGCTGGCCGAGAACGGCGCCGAAGCACTGGCCATGGTCAATGCCCGCGACTTTGACATCGTGTTCATGGATATGCAGATGCCGGTGATGGACGGCCTCGAAGCGACGCGCGCCATCCGTCGGTCGAGCGGGCGTGGTCGCAACGTACCGATCGTTGCGATGACCGCCAATGCGTTTGCCGCCGATCGCGAGGCCTGCCGCAAGGCCGGCATGAACGCCTTCCTGCCCAAGCCTGTGGAGCGAGACGATCTTCTGGCCGTTCTGACGACCCTGCCCCAGGGCAAGATGCCGGTCGCACGGCCTGCTCACGCCGCCGATGCAGCTCACAGCGAACCGGTCAATCGTCGCCGGATCGATGCCCTCCTGCGCGAGCTCGGCCCCGAGGATACCGCCTTCCTGCTCGATTCGTTTGCCACCGATGTTGCGAGCCTACTGGCCGATCTGTCGAGTGCGCTTGAACGCGGCGATGCCGAACTCGCCAAACGCAGCCTGCATACCCTCAAGGGTGCGTCGGCCAACATCGGCTTCGATGACCTGTCGCAACAGGCGGCAGCGCTGATGGCGGCGCTACCCGACCCGGATGTCGGCGCCCTCGGCAAGCTGATGATGACCATCGCCAGCGCCGGCGGCGTCGTCGCCGACCTCAAGTCGGAATTTGCACCAGCCCCCCAAACCAACGCCAGTCCAGTGCCAGCCGTTCAGTAAGCGTCGGTCAGCGCCCGGTTCTTGGAGATGGCATCAAGCGCCTTGAGGTCGGCCAGCAGCGGCGCGATCCACGGCAACGGCAGCATGTTCGGTCCATCTGACGGCGCCTGGTCGGGATCATCGTGCGCCTCAATGAACACGGCCGCGCAGCCAACCGCCATGGCCGCGCGAGCGAGCGTCGGGGCAAAAATGCGTTTCCCGCCCGAAGATGAGCCACGACCACCAGGCTCTTGCACGGAATGGGTGGCATCGAACACCACCGGATAGCCCGTTTCGGCCATGGTCGGCAGCCCCCGGAAGTCAGTGACCAGCGCACCGTAGCCGAAGGAGGTGCCGCGATCAGTGAGCAGAACTCGCTCATTGCCGGTCGAAGCCACCTTGTCAGCAACGTTTTGCATGTCCCAGGGGGCGAGGAACTGCCCCTTCTTGATGTTGACGGCCTTGCCAGTCTCGCCGGCGGCAATCAGCAGGTCGGTCTGGCGGCAAAGAAAAGCCGGAATTTGCAGGATATCGACAACCTCGCCCGCCCGGCGGGTCTGCTCGACGTCGTGGACATCGGTGAGCACCGGACAGCCCAGACGATCGCGGATCTCGGCAAGGATCGAAAGCCCCGCCTCGATGCCGACCCCACGGGTGCCCTTGAGGGACGTGCGGTTGGCCTTGTCATAGGAGGCCTTGAAGACAAAGGGCACGCCAGCTGCCTTGGTGGTCTCGGCCAGGAAAGTGGCGATCTTCAGCGCATGCTCGCGGCTCTCGATCTGGCAGGGCCCGGCAATCAGCACGAAGGGGGCGGTATTGTCGAAGGTGACCGAGCCGACGGTGACGGCTTTCTGTGGCGTGGCGACAGCCATGGACGGAGACCTCTTTCTTGAAAAAGGACGCCCGACCGTATGAGAGAAGGCCGGGCGCTACTTGTGTTCCGTTTAGCGCTGGACGTTACGGCCGGCCAGCGATTTCTCCCAGGCCAGCGCGTGGCCGACGATGGTGTCGAGGTCGTCGAGCTTCGGCTGCCAGCCGGTGATCGAGCGCAGGCGGCTCGAATCGGCGACCAGCGACGGCGGATCGCCGGCGCGGCGCGGCGCCATGCGGACCGGGAAATTGACGCCGGAGACGCGTTTCACCGCATCGATTACTTCCAGCACCGAGAAGCCGTGGCCGTAGCCGGCGTTGGCCACAAAGGTATCGCCGCCCTCCATCAGGTGCTTCAGGGCCAGCACATGCGCCTCGATGAGGTCGGAGACATGGATATAGTCTCTGAGGCAGGTACCGTCGGGGGTCGGATAGTCGGTGCCGAACACATCCATGCCGTCCCGCTGGCCGAGGGCGGCCTGAGCGGCGATCTTGATGAGGTGGGTGGCGCGCTTGCTCGACTGGCCCGTGCGCCCCTTCGGATCGGCACCGGCGACGTTGAAATAGCGCAGCGCCGCATAGCGGAAGCCGTAGGCATAGGCGCTGTCGCGCAACATGATCTCGGTCATCCACTTGGACGAGCCGTAGGGCGATACCGGCCCGAGCGGCACCTTCTCGTCGATGAGATCGACGCCCGGTTCGCCGTAGACGGCGGCCGTCGAGGAGAACAGGAAGGCCTTGACCTTGCCGCGCACCGCCGCCGCGATCAGCGAGCGCGATTTCACCGTGTTGTTCTCGTAATAGGAGAGCGGGTCGGTCACCGAATCCGGAACCACGATCGATCCGGCGAAATGGGCAATGGCGGTGATGCCGTGATCGGCGATCAGCCTATCGACCAGCTCACCGTCGCCGATATCGCCAACGACCAGTGTCGCCGCGCCCGGAATGACCGCGTCATAGCCGGTCGAGAGGTTGTCGAGTACGACAACGCTCTCGCCGCGGTCGACAAGGGCATGCACCATATGGCTGCCAATATAGCCGGCGCCACCGGTCACCAGAATAGACATGGAAAACTCCTCGGATCCTGCGGGCGCCCTTGCCAGGGCGCCAGAAGCGAGACTTCTCTATCGCCCGTTTGGCGTCGCTTTTCCAGTGGGAGGATACCCTGAGGCGGAATTGTCCGTCCGCTGCCGGCGGGGTCGAAATTCATGTGCACATTCTCAGCCGACAGGGGAAATTAACCGCTCGTTAACTACTTTTTTCGCAGTTTCCTGCATATTTTCAATGTCCGCGGTGAAGATGCGATTCGATAGCCGGGGCCGGAGAGGGAAGAGGATCGTTCATGGCTCGACTGTCGGGGCCGTTCATTCCAGCCATCGAGGACGCGGCGGCGCGACGCCTTCGTCTCGTCGACGCGTCGGATACCGGCGCGGCGCGGCGGGCGATTACCGTTCTCCATATCGGCGACACGCCAGATGATACCTTCCTCATTGGTCGGCTCGTTGGCGCGCTACCCAGCTTTGCTGCCACCTTCGTGGCTGCCGGAACGCGCGAAGCGGCTCTGTCGGCGCTGTCGCGTCAGCCCTGCGATGTCGTGCTCTGCGAATTCTGGATGGCCGGCTGCACCACGATGGCGCTGATCGACGAGATCAAGGCGGTTGCCGACGTGCCGGTGATTCTCACCTCGGCGCTCGATAATGACGACATCGAGCTGATCGGCCGCCGGGCTGGCGCCGACGGTCTGCTCACCAAGAGCGACCTTGCGGTGGCGACGCTCGACCGAGTCTTTTCGACGCTGTTGCCGCGTCGTGCGGCGCCGCGTCGTGACGCAGCGTCGATGCTGAGAGCCCTAATGGCCAATCTCTATGCTGCCGGCTTGGCTCTGCGCCCCGAGCGGGGCGATGACCAACAACCCGATCAGGCTGTCCGGCGCGCAGCGCTTGCCCGCTCGATCGCCGACCTTGAGGCGGCAAGCCGGTTTGGTGCCGGTGTCCAGCGCTTCGATGCCATTCCCTTCTTCGTCGACGCGGTCAAGAAGCAGGATCTCAGGGCTGAAGCGGGAGGCGCCGTCAATTTTCTCGTTCCGTCGCTGCCGCTACCTATCGAAACCAGCCCGACGCTCTATGCCGACCTCGTCGAGGGCTTCCTCGCGGAAGCCGGTGACGCAGCGGCGGCGGGTGGCAGGGCAACCGTTTCGCTCAAAGCGGTGACCGGTCGCCTTGTTGCGACGGTGCGCCTGTTGGGCGGAGAGGCCGTCGCAACGGATGCAGAAACGCGAGCGGCGGCGGCCGAGCGGCGCCTGCTGATCGAAGGCCTGGCCCGGGCCTGCGGCGGAACCGTGGCCTTTTCAGCGAAAGGCGGGCACGTTCTCGACGTGCCACTGCGCCTTTCCCGCCAGTCGGACTGATCCTCCGTCAGGCATCGACCGAATCGGCAATCACCTCCAGGACATGGAGGTGATGCGGCCGTTCGTCATTGCCAATCCAGTCGATGCTTTGGCCTGCGGTGAGGCCGATCAACGCAGCGCCAACCGGCGTCAGCACGGAGACGCGGCCCTGTTCGATGTCGGCTTCGCCCGGATAGACCAGCCGAACGGTGCGCGGGGCCGCATGATCCAGGCTGAAACGCACGACGGCGCCCATGCGAACCGTACCCGGCGCCAGGCGATCGTCGGCGACGACGCGCGCCCGCTCGAGTTCGGCGGCCAGTTGGTCGGCGGTTGGGGAATCACGGTCGGCGAAGGCCTCAGCGAGATTGGCGAGACGCTCGTGGTCCGAACGGGCGAGCGTGATGGCCGGCAAGCGGCGCCGGCGTGTGGTACTGGTCATGATCATATCCTTGAAAGATAGAGAACCCGCGATCAGGCGGGGCTGATTGTCGAAAAAGAGGGATTAGGGTGTCGCGCAGCGCTGGCGGCTTGCAAAAAATCCGCGTCAGAGCCTCACGGCCTGCGCGCGACGATGCGGGACCGTGAGATCAGTATCCCGTGAGGGGATAGATCCTGCAAAGCATTCGGAGATGGTTGGTCCGCGGTTCCATGTCCGGAAAGATCGGTATTTGGCTCACCAAAGTCAAGCAGGCCCTGTAACCCCTACCTCGATCGCCGGCAGGCCTTTGGGTCCTGCTCGGCTTCTGCCTTCTTCCGGCTGCGAGAGACTCGCTTCGCGCAATGCCGCACGAGCCGATAACGCGGCTTCAAGTCGCTCCCTAGAACGGCGTCCGCGAACGGATGGCCGCCGTGAGGGTGCCCTCGTCGAGATAATCCAGCTCTCCGCCCACCGGCACGCCGTGAGCGAGGCGCGTCACCTTGACGCCAAGACCATCGAGACGGTCGGTGACATAGTGAGCTGTCGTCTGTCCGTCGACGGTGGCGTTGACGGCGAGAATCACTTCCTTGACGACCGGATCGGCGGCCCGTTCGACAAGACCGGCGATGTCGAGATCGTCAGGCCCAATACCGGAGAGGGGCGACAGCACGCCACCGAGCACGTGGTAGCGGGCGTTGACGGCGCCGGCTCGCTCCAGCGCCCAGAGGTCGGCCACGTCCTCCACCACGACGATCACCGAAGCGTCACGCGTCGGATCGGTGCAAACGGTGCAAGGGTCGGCGGTGTCGACGTTGCCGCAAACCGAACAGACGCGCACGTGGTCATGGACGGTCCGCATGGCATCGGTAAGGGGGGCGAGCAACTGGTCGCGCCGCTTCACCAGTTGCAAGGCCGCGCGGCGGGCCGAACGCGGTCCGAGACCGGGCAGACGGGCGAGAAGCTGAATCAGCCGCTCGATTTCCGGTCCTGTCACGCGTCGGGCCAAGATGATCTCCGCTCCATGCACGTCTACGGAAAGCTCAGGCTTTCCGAAAATGTCCGTGCGCCAAGAAACAGCTCAGAAGGGCAACTTGAAGCCGGGCGGCAGCGGCAGCTTGCCGGTGACCGCCTGCATGCGCTCGGCGACAACCGCATCGACGTGAGCCTTTGCGTCGGCGAAGGCCGCAATGATCAGGTCCTCGACGATCTCGGCGTCTTCAGGCTTCAAGAGCGAGGGATCGATGCGCAGGCTCTTCATCTCGCCCTTGCCGGTGACCGTAACCGTGACGAGACCGCCGCCGGAGGTTCCCGTCGCCTCGGCCTTGGCGATCTCCTCCTGCGCCTCGGCCATGCGGGCCTGAAGCTGCTGTGCTTCCTTCATCATCTTGCCGATGTCGCCGAACATGGATTTCCTCCTGGTGGATGCCAGAGCGCCTGCCGAGGATGAACCATCAGATCGGCAAGCGAATACTCTGCCGGCAGATGGCCGTTTCGAACGCCCTTGTCAACGGTGGCTCAATCGTCGAAGTCGCCCAGACCAGGGTCGGGCATTTCGTCCAAGAAGCCTTCAGTCCAGTCGCCGGTATCCTCGAACGTGGCTTCGCCGGCAGCCGGACCGGCAGGCAACTGCTCCGGCTCGTCGCCAAACTTGACGTCAACGATCTCGGCACCGGGAAACAGACGGAAGATGGCGGCCACGACGGGATCGGCCAAGGCGTCATCGACGGCCTCGCGCCGACGCACTTCGCGCGTTTCGGCGATCGTCGGCCGTCCTTCTTCCCGCGAGATGGCGACGATCCAGCGGCGACCCGTCCAACCGGACAGTTTGCGGCCGATTTCGCCGGCGAGGCTGGGATTGGCGCCCTCGACAGGCGAAAACTCGATGCGGCCATCCTCGAAGCGCACGAGCCGGACATGCCGCTCCAGTGCAAACTTAAGCCCGATGTCGCGGTTGCTCTCGGCAAGAGCCACCACTGCCTCGAAGCTGTCGAGGCGTGGGCCGGCCGCGGCCTCCGGCTCGGCACGGCGAGCCACCGCTCCGGCAAACCCATTGGCGGCACGGGCGCGCGGCCCATCGCCGCCGCCAGAGGGACCACCCGTGACCGGCGGCGTCAGCCCCGGAAAGGTGCCGTCCTTCAGCATTCTGAGCGCTTCATCAGGCGTCGGCAAATCGGCGGCATAGGCGAGGCGGACCAGAACCATTTCGGCGGCCGGCAGCGGGCGCGGTGCCGATTGAACCTCCTGGATGCCCTTGAGCAACAACTGCCAGGCACGGGAAAGCACGCGCACCGAGAGTTTCTCGGCAAAGTCGCGGCCGCGTGTCCGCTCGGCTTCGGTGAGCGACAGATCGTTCGCGCCATCCGGCAAATGCTTGAGGCGGGTCACCAAGTGCACAAAGGCGGCGAGATCGGATAGCACCGCCACCGGATCGGCGCCGGTGTCATATTGGTCGGCGAGAATGGCCAGCGCGCCGGCGACGTCGCCTTTCATCACCGCCTCGAACAGGTCAACGACGCGAACACGGTCGGCGAGGCCGAGCATGCCGCGCACCGCGTCGGCCGACACATGGCCACCGCCGTGGGCGATCGCCTGATCGAGAATGGTGAGACTGTCGCGCACCGATCCTTCGGCGGCGCGGGCAATCAGCGCCACGGCTTCGGGATCGGCGGTGACCTTCTCCGAGGCGATGATGCGGTCAAGATGGGCGGCGAGCTCGCCGGTCGGCACGCGGCGCAGGTCGAAGCGCTGGCAGCGCGACAACACCGTGATCGGCACCTTGCGGATCTCGGTGGTGGCGAAAACGAACTTCACATGCTCGGGCGGCTCTTCCAGCGTCTTCAGGAGCGCGTTGAAGGCCTGCGTCGACAGCATATGCACTTCGTCGATGATGTAGACCTTGTAGCGGGCCGACACCGGCTTGTAGCGCGCCGCCTCGATGATGTCGCGCACATCGTCGACGCCGGTATGCGAGGCGGCGTCCATTTCGATGACATCGACATGCCGGCCTTCCATGATGGCGCGGCAATGAGTGCCCTCGCGATCCATGTGGACGGTAGGGCGGTCGATCTCGCCGGGAATCTCATAATTGAGAGCGCGGGCAAGGATACGGGCAGTGGTGGTCTTGCCGACGCCGCGCACGCCGGTCAGCATCCAGCCCTGGGCGATGCGGCCGGTGTCAAAGGCGTTCTCGAGCGTGCGCACCATGGCGCCGTGGCCGATCAGGTCGGCAAAGCTCTGCGGACGATACTTGCGGGCAAGGACCCGATAGGGCGAGGCGGCCGTCTGATCGGCGGGCGTCAGAGTGTCCGGCATGCTCGCAACCTGGGAAAACGGAGGGTGGGAGGCCGACGAGTGACCCGAGCCGAGGCTCGTTGGGGCTGCTTCCTTCCGGACCTGACCCGGTTGGCGAGTGGTTCGTCCACTGCCAACCTCCCGCGCCACATATCGCGGTGTTGCGGGCAAAATGCAAGAGGCGGTTTTTCCTACCGAGCCCTCAGAGAGGCTCCAGAAGGCCGTATTCGCGTGAAACCATTGCCTTCGCGCCACAATGATGAAAATTTCGGAAGGAAAACCAATGTGCGGGGACGTTCGATGATTCGACCCATGGTCCAAAGCCTTCCGAGCCGACTCATGATCACCGCCCTTGCCGTCCTTCTGCCGCTTCTGGCCGGCGCGCCGGCGCGTGCCGAGGAGCCGGAATGGCGGATGGCAACGGCGCTCGGCGGCGAACCGCGCTATCCAGCCGGATTTACCCATTTCGATTACGTCAATCCAGATGCTCCCAAAGGCGGCGAAGCCCGCTTCGGCGTCGAGGGTACTTTCGACAGCACCAACGTCTTCCTTGGTACCAAGGGCACACCGGCGGCGGCCGTGGCGCCTACCTATGAGACGCTGTTCACCCCTTCGCTGGACGAGGTCAACATATCCGCTGCCTATCCGCAGCTGGCCGAGGCCGTGCGTTATCCGAGCGATTTCGCCTGGGCCGAGTTCCGGCTGAATTCAGCCGCTCGCTGGCAGGACGGCGAACCGGTGACGGTGGACGACGTCGTCTGGTCCTTCGACACGCTGAAGGAAATCTATCCGCTTTTCAGCAGCTACTATAGCCATGTGGTCAAGGCGGAGCCTGCCGGCGAGCGCGTCATCCGCTTTACCTTCGACGCGCCCGGCAACCGGGAACTACCGAGCATTCTCGGTCAGCTCTATGTGCTGCCGAAACACTGGTGGCAGGGCACAGACGCTTCTGGAAAGCCACGCAACATTCGCGAGACGACGCTAGAGCCGCCGCTCGGTTCCGGTCCCTACAAGGTAACGGCGGTGGATCCCGGTCGGCGGGTGAGCCTTGTCCGCGATCCGAACTACTGGGGCGCGAAGCTGCCGGTCTCCATCGGCACCAACAACTTCGATCGGCTGACTTACGACTATTATCTCGATCCCACCGTCATGATGGAGGCCTTCAAGGCCGACAAATACGACTTCCGGGCCGAGCGCTCTGCCAAGATGTGGGCGACCGGCTATGACTTCCCGGCCAAGACGGAAGGCAAGGTGGTGACCATGACCTTCCCGCGCAACGCCTCGGGCGTCATGCAGGCGCTGATCCCCAACCTTCGCCTGCCGAAATATCAGGATGCCCGTATCAGGCGGGCACTCAATCTCGCCTTCGACTATGAGACGCTGAAGCGGACGGTCTTCTTCGATCTTTACGACCGCATCGACAGCTATTTCTTCGGCACCGAGCTGGCGGCCAAGGGCTTGCCCGGTCCCGACGAGCTCGCCCTTCTGGAGCCACTCAAGGACAAACTGCCCCCGGCCGTGTTCACCACGCCCTATGCCAATCCGCAGGGAGGCACTTCGGAGGCGGTGCGCGACAATCTGCGTCAGGCCGTCGCCCTGTTTGCCGAGGCAGGGTGGACCATTCAGAATGGCAAGATGCGTAACGCCAAAGGCGAGCCATTCCGCATCGAATACCTCACCTATAGCCAGCTCGATGAGCGCTACATCGCTCCCTATGCCAAATCGCTCGCGCGCATCGGTATCGATCTCGATTATCGCCTCGTTGACGACGCGCAGTATCAGAACCGGGTGCGGAGCTTCGATTTCGACATGACCGTCGATGTCTGGGGCGAGACACTGTCGCCAGGCAATGAGCAGCGCGAGTTCTGGGGATCGAAGGCGGCTGACCGACCTGGGTCGCGCAATACGGCCGGCATCAAGGATGCTGCCGTCGATGCTCTGATCGACAAGGTCATCTATGCGGGAGACCGGGCCGCACTCGTCACCGCGACGCATGCGCTCGATCGGGCGCTGCTGGCAGGCAACTATCTCATTCCCCTGTTCTATTCGAAGGACAGCTTCTACGCTTACTGGAACCGCTTCGGCCATCCGGCGACACTGCCAAAATATTCGGTCGGCTTCCCCGATATCTGGTGGTACGACGCAACAGGTGCGGCAGCCGCCGGCCTTTCCCGCTGACCGCGTCGAGACGAGGGCTTCCGGTTCATGGCAGGTTACATCCTTCGCCGCCTCCTCCTGATGATCCCGACACTCATCGGCATCATGGCCATCAATTTCGCCGTGGTGCAGTTCGCGCCCGGCGGGCCGGTGGAGAAGGTACTTGCCAAGCTGCAGGGCACCGACATCGGCGCCACCGATCGCTTCACCGGCGCGGGGGCTGACGTCGGGCGGCAGGCGGCGCCCGATCAAATGGGCGGCGAAGCCGTGACCTCCAAATATCGTGGCGCCCAGGGCCTCGACCCGGAGTTCATCAAGAAGCTCGAGAAGGAGTTCGGCTTCGACAAGCCGCCGCTCGAGCGCTTCGGGCTGATGCTGTGGAATTATGCCCGCTTCGATTTCGGGCAGAGCTATTTCCGCTCGATATCGGTGATCGACCTGATCAAGGAAAAGCTACCGGTTTCGATCTCGCTCGGCCTGTGGATGACGCTGCTCTCCTACGGCATCTCCATTCCGCTCGGTATCGCCAAGGCGGTGCGCGACGGTTCGCGCTTCGATGTCTGGACATCCTTCGTCATTGCCGTCGGCTATGCCGTGCCGAGCTTCCTGTTCGGCATCCTGTTGATCGTGCTGTTTGCCGGCGGTTCCTTCTGGTCGATCTTCCCACTGCGCGGTCTGACGTCCGACGGCTGGGCGGCCATGAGCTGGCCCGAGCGCATCGCCGACTATCTCTGGCATATGGCCCTGCCGCTGCTTGCCATGGCGACGCATGCCTTCGCGACCACGACGCTGCTCGTCAAAAACTCGTTCCTCGACGAAATCCGCAAGCAATATGTCCTGACGGCTCGCATGAAGGGGCTTTCCGAGCGCAAGGTGCTCTACGGGCATGTGTTCCGGAATGCGATGCTGATCGTCATTGCCGGCTTCCCAGGCGCCTTCATCGCCTCCTTCTTCGCCGGGTCGCTGTTGATCGAAACCATCTTCTCGCTCGACGGCCTGGGGCTCCTGTCCTTCGAATCGGTGATCAACCGCGACTATGCCGTGGTATTTGCCACCCTCTATGTCTTCTCGCTGATGGGCCTCGTCATCAACATCCTCTCCGACCTCACCTACATGTGGATCGATCCCCGGATCGATTTCGAGAGCCGGGAGGTTTGACGACTATGGCCGTCCTTCCCGCTGCAAAGCGCCCCTTCCTGTCGCCTGTCAATCGCCGCCGCTGGCAGAACTTCAAAGCCAACCGGCGTGGTTGGTGGTCGTTCTGGATCTTCGTGGTGCTGTTCGTGGCGACGCTTCTCTCCAATGTCATCGCCAATGACCGGCCGCTTGTCGTCTCCTACAAGGGCGAGCTTCTATTCCCGGTGCTGGTCGATTATCCGGAAGAGAAGTTCGGCGGCTTCCTGGCCGTTACCAACTACCGCGACCCCTATAACCGCGACGAAATCGAGAACAACGGCTGGATGATCTGGCCGCCGATCCGCTATTCCTTCGACACGCCGAACACCGAAGCGCCGACGCCAGCGCCCTCGCCGCCCGCCTTCCTGCTGACACCGGCCGAGCGTTGCGCCGCTTACGCCGAGGGGGTGAACGACAAGGACTGCGTTTTCGGCAACATGAACTGGCTCGGCACCGACGACCAGGGGCGCGACGTCGTCGCCCGAGCGCTTTACGGTTTCCGCATTTCAGTGCTGTTTGGCCTGACGCTTGCCATTGTCTCGTCCTTCGTCGGCGTCATCATCGGCGCCGTGCAGGGTTACTACGGCGGGTTGACCGACCTCTTGATGCAGCGCTTCATCGAGATCTGGAACGCCGTTCCGACGCTCTATCTTCTGATCATCGTCTCCTCGGTGATCGCGCCGTCCTTCCTGGTGCTGCTCCTTATCCTCCTGGCCTTTTCGTGGACGCATCTCGTCGGCGTGGTGCGCGCCGAGTTCCTGAGGGCCCGCAACTTCGAATTCGTGCGGGCGGCGCGGGCGCTCGGCGTCGGTAACCTCACCATCATGCGGCGGCATCTCCTGCCCAATGCCATGGTGGCGACGCTGACCTTCCTGCCCTTCATTCTCAACGGCTCGATCACCACGCTGACATCGCTCGACTATCTCGGCTTTGGCCTGCCGGCCGGCTATCCGTCACTCGGTGAATTGCTCCGGCAGGGCAAGACCAACGTGTTCGCGCCCTGGCTCGGCATCACCGGCTTCATGGTGGTTGCCGTCATGCTGAGCCTATTGATCTTCATCGGCGAGGCGGTGCGCGACGCCTTCGATCCGCGCAAGACATTCCAGTGAGGCCCGCCATGACTGACATCCACGGCGGCCCTCTCCTCTCCGTCCGCAACCTCTCGGTCGCCTTCCGCAGTGAAGGCGGCGAAACGCTTGCCGCTTCAGGCGTTTCCTTCGATCTTGAGAAGGGCTGCACGCTGGCCGTCGTCGGCGAAAGCGGCTCGGGCAAGTCGGTGACTGCCCTATCGGTCGTTCGCCTGCTACCCTATCCAGCGGCCCGCCACCCATCCGGCGAGATCCTGTTCAAGGGCCGCGACCTCCTAAAGATGGACGAGGCGGAGCTCAGGAAGATCCGCGGCGCCGATATCACCATGGTGTTTCAGGAGCCGATGACCTCGCTCAATCCGCTGCATTCGATCGAACGGCAGATCGGCGAGATCCTGAAGCTGCATGGTGCCAGCGGCGAGGCGGCTGTCCGCCGAAAGGTGATCGAGCTTTTGACCGAGGTCGGCATTCCCAATCCGGAAAGCCGGCTTTCGGCCTACCCGCACCAGCTTTCAGGCGGCCAGCGCCAGCGCGTGATGATCGCCATGGCGCTCGCCAATGCACCCGATCTGTTGATCGCCGACGAGCCGACCACCGCCCTCGACGTGACGGTGCAGGCGCAGATCCTGACCTTGCTCAAGGCACTGCAGGCGAAGCACGGCATGGCCATTCTGTTCATCACCCACGACCTCGGCATCGTCGAGCGTTTTGCCGACGACGTGGTGGTGATGACCAAGGGCGAAGTCGTGGAGAGAGGGCCGACGGCTGAAGTCTTCTCCGCACCGAAACATGCCTACACGCGCCATCTCATGGCGGCAGCTCCCAAGGGTGAGCCACCGGTTGCCACACCCGATGCGCCTGTGGTCGTGGAAGCCGAGCACTTGCGTGTGTGGTTCCCGATCAAGGCAGGGTTCCTCCGCCGCACCGTCGGCTACATCAAGGCCGTCGACGGCATTGATCTCAAGCTCCGCGCCGGCCAGACGCTTGGCGTAGTTGGCGAAAGCGGTTCGGGCAAGACGACGCTCGGCCTCGCCCTCTTGCGCCTCATATCCTCGGAAGGGCCGATCGTCGTACTCGGCCGACGTATCGATGGGCTGGATTCCCGCGCCATGCGACCGTTGAGACGCGACGTTCAGGCGGTGTTTCAGGACCCCTATGGCTCGCTTTCGCCGCGCATGACGGTGGCCGACATCGTCGGTGAAGGCCTCGCCGTGCACGAGCCTCGCCTCACCACTGAGGCCCGTGACGCTCGCGTCGTCGAAGCGCTTGTCGAAGTCGGCCTCGACCCGGAGACTCGGCATCGCTATCCGCACGAGTTCTCCGGCGGTCAGCGCCAGCGCATCGCCATCGCGCGCGCCATGGTGCTGAAGCCGAAATTCGTCATGCTCGACGAGCCGACCTCCGCGCTCGACATGAGCGTGCAGGCGCAGGTGGTCGACCTTTTGCGCGACCTGCAGGCAAGGCATGGCCTTGCCTACATGTTCATTTCCCACGACCTCAAGGTGGTCAGGGCGCTTGCCAACGATCTGATCGTCATGAAGGACGGTAAGGTTGTGGAGGCCGGGCCGGCGGCCGCCGTGTTTGCCGCACCGAAAGAGCCTTATACGCGGGCTCTGATGGCGGCAGCTTTCCGCCTGGAGAGCGTCGGTGGCGTAATAGTCGACGCCTAGATCGTTTCGCCGGACGTGCGAAACAGCGTGTCCGGATAGCCGCTGGCGGCAATATCGCGGCAGAGCGGCTGCCACTCGCAGAGAGCACAAGCGGGCTCAAAGGCACCGTTACGGTAGGCGGCCCGTAAGCGCGTACGAAGCGTTTCGTCGAAAACGAGCCGATCACCGATCCCCAGCGTACAGCCGAGCACGCCCGCGACGAGCGAAAGCGCCCGTCGGTCACGCTCCGGAACGGTCGTCTCGTGGCAGTGGGGATTTTGTTCGGCGCGACAGAGGGGCTCGCAGATGTCGTCCGGCCCCTCGACGATCTCAGCCGTCGCGCCAGCAACGAGGCGGGCGACGGTGGCTGTCATACCGGCGACGAAGGCCGGAGAATAACCGAGCCCTTTGTAAGTCAGGAGGCAGAGGAGGTGGTGCCCCCTCAGCCTTACCGCTTCACCGTCGGTCACGACGTTGATCAGCTGGCAGCCTTGCGATCGCGCTCGCGCCGGCGCTCAGCCGACGGCTGATAGGCGATGCGGGCGTGGAAGGCGCAATAGGGGATACCGACATCCGACTTGCGGCCGCAGAAGAAGAAATCCGGCTTGCCCGGATCGCCGACCGGCCATTTGCAGGTGCTCTCGGTCAGCGAAAGGATCGTCACCTTCTCGAACACCGGCGGCTCGATCTCGGCAACGGGCGCCACCGCCATCGCCTCCTCGGCCTGGGAGTCGGCTTTGAGCGCCGTGGCGCCGATGGTGATCGGCCGAGCCGGTGCTGCCGGACGGTTGACCTGCTGGGTTTGGGCCACCGGACGGCTGGCGGTCTTGACGCGCGGCGGCGCGGCAACCGTCGGCCTCACCGGCTGTACCTGCGGCTTCGACCGGCCCGACAATCCAAGCCGGTGCACTTTGCCGATCACCGCGTTACGGGTCACGGCGCCGAGCTCGGCCGCAATCTGGCTGGCGCTCAACCCTTCAGACCAGAGCGTCTTGAGGCGCTCGACGCGTTCGTCGGTCCAGGACATCTTGTCACCCTCTCTTCGCCGCATCATCCGGGGAATCCCTTGGGATACGCCCGGTCCACCTATCGGTCCGGCAACGCAAAACACATGCGATTGTATCGCTGAAGCATCTCACCACGATATCTCGTGGCGACGACATCTAGGCTACAATGGGCGCTCTCACCGGCGCAATGACCACTGAGTCACGCCCTGCGGCGCTTTACGACTTTTCAACAAATATCGTTGCGCTGGCGCGTCGGTTCAACCACCACCCTCTCAAGTGATTCGAAAAGGCGACAAATGCCTGTCCGGCTGCCGCAATTTCGCGCGGCAAGAGCTCAAAAACCTTGACAGTTCCGGCGTTTCCCATGGTATAGACCCGCCTTGCGAGAGGCCGCGCCGCCGAGAAGCCGGGGGCGCGGCTTGCTTTTTTCATTCCGCCGGCCTCGCTCAACCGGCACCGGCACCCGCAGGAAACCCCTATCACTGAAAAGGAAACTGTCATGACCGCCCCCGGTTCCACCTCTCCGCTCTATGCGACATTCTCGCGCGCGGACGTGGCCTTCGAACGAGGCGAAGGGGCCTGGCTCATAGACAGCCGAGGGGAGCGCTGGCTCGATTTCGGATCCGGCATTGCCGTCAATGCTCTTGGCCACGCCCACCCGCATCTCGTTGAGACGCTGAAGGCGCAGGCCGAGAAGGTCTGGCATGTCTCCAACGCCTTCCGCATTCCCGATCAGGAGCGGTTGGCCGAACGCCTCGTCGCCAACACTTTCGCCGACCGCTGCTTCTTCACCAATTCGGGTGCCGAAGCGCTGGAGTGCGCCTTCAAGACGGTACGCCGCTATCACTGGGCGAATGGCCATCCGGAGCGCTTCCGAATCATCACCATGGAAGGCGCCTTCCATGGCCGGACGCTGGCGACCATCGCCGCCGGTGGGCAGGAAAAATATCTCGAGGGTTTCGGACCGAAGGTCGATGGCTTCGACCAGGTGCCGTTCAACGACATCGCAGCCGTCAAGGCGGCAGTGACGGCGGAGACCGCCGGCATCCTGGTCGAGCCAATCCAGGGCGAAGGTGGCGTGCGCGTCATCCCGCCCGAGAGCCTCAGAGCGCTCCGGCAGATCTGCGACGACCACGGCCTGTTGCTGATCTTCGACGAAGTGCAGTGCGGCTATGGCCGGACCGGTCGTTTCTTTGCCTATGAATGGGCCGGCGTCGCGCCGGACGTGATGGCTGTGGCCAAGGGCATCGGCGGTGGTTTCCCGCTCGGCGCCTGCCTTGCCACCGAGGCAGCGGCGGCTGCGATGAAGGCCGGCGTGCACGGTACCACCTATGGCGGCAATCCGCTGGCCATGGCGGTGGGCAACGCCGTTCTCGACGTGATCCTTGCCGACGGCTTCCTGGAGCGGGTACGCGCCGCCAGCCTGCGCTTCAAGCAGTCGCTGGCCAGCATCGTCGATCGCCATCCCGACTTGTTCGAGGAAGTGCGTGGCGAGGGATTGCTCATCGGCCTCAAGTGCAAGCGCCCGGTGGCCGAGATGAACGCGGCTTTTCGCGATCAGCATCTCCTGACCATCGCGGCTGGCGACGGCGTCGTACGCCTTCTGCCGCCGCTGATCGTCAGCGATGACGAGATCCTCGAAGCCGTGAAGCGCATCGATGCTGCCGCCACTGCCCTTTCCGCATCTTCCGCCCCCGGGGCGGCTGCCGCCAAGTCGGCCTGAACGAGACGATTGATATGACCGCCAATAACCTCAAACATTTTCTCGACCTCACCGAGCTCTCGAGCGAGGAGCTCCGCGCCATTCTGACGCGCGCCAAGGACCTTAAGTCGAAGGTGGATGGTTGCCGCCCCGGCGTCGGCCCGCTTGCCGGCAAGGTGCTGGCGATGATCTTCGAGCGCCCCTCGACCCGCACCCGCGTCTCCTTCGACGTCGGCATGCGTCAGCTCGGCGGCGAAACCGTCATGCTGACCGGCGCCGAGATGCAAATCGGCCGCGGCGAGACCATCGCCGACACCGCCCGTGTCATGTCGCGCTATGTCGATGCCATGATGATCCGCATTCTCGACGTGAACGCGCTGCATGAACTGGCAGAATATGCCACGGTTCCGGTGATCAACGGTCTGACCAAGGTCAGCCATCCGACGCAGGTGATGGCCGACATCATGACCTACGAGGAGCATCGCGGCTCTGTGAAGGGCAAGACCTTCGCCTGGACCGGCGACGGCAACAACGTGCTGAACTCGCTGGTGCACGCGGCCGCCCGCTTCGGCTACACCATGCGCATCGCCACACCCAAGGAGCTCGCGCCGTCGCAGGGGCCGATCGACTGGGCGCGCGCCAATGGCGGGCGTATCGAGGTGACCAACGACCCGTTCGAGGCGGTCGACGGCGCCGACGCCATCTTCACCGATACCTGGGTGTCGATGGGCGACGAGGAAGGCGAGCGCCGCCGCCATAACCTTCTGACGCCTTATCAGGTCAACGACCGCCTGATGGCCGCCGCCGACAAGGATGCCGTGTTCATGCACTGCCTGCCGGCTCATCGCGGCGATGAAGTGACCTCGTCGGTGATGGACGGGCCGCGCTCGATCGTCTTCGACGAGGCGGAAAACCGTCTGCACGCCCACAAGGGCATCCTCGCCTGGTGCTTTGGCGCGATGGAGGACTGATGAGCGCTGTCGATCGCCCCTCAACACCTGCTGGCGATGATGCCGTGCTGCCGTTCGCCGTCGAAGCCCTCGACGTACGCGGCCGCGTCGTGCGGCTCGGACCGGCGATCGACACCCTCCTCGGCCGCCATGACTATCCGCCCGCCGTCTCGCGCCTGCTGGCCGAGGCGGTGGCGCTGACCGCCCTGATCGGTACCTCGATGAAGTTCGAGGGCCGCTTCATTCTGCAGACACAGTCCGACGGTCCGGTAAGCATGCTGGTGGTCGACTTCGACGCGCCCGATGCCTTGCGTGCCTGCGCCCGCTTCGATGCCGAGGCGGTGGCAGCCGCTGTCGCGGCAGGGCGTGACCGGCCGGAGGATCTTCTCGGACGTGGCCATCTGGCCATGACGGTCGATCAGGGCGCCCACATGAGCCGTTACCAGGGCATCGTCGAACTTGATGGTCGCTCCCTGGAAGAAGCTGCCCACGGCTATTTCATGCAGTCCGAGCAGATTCCGACTCGCGTCCGTCTCGCCGTTGCCGAAGTGCTGACGCGCGATCCCGGCCACGAGCCACATCGCGCCTGGCGGGCGGGCGGTCTGTTCCTCCAGTTCCTGCCGGAATCTTCCGAGCGCGTTGGCCAACGCGATCTGCATCCCGGTGATGCTCCCGAAGGCGCCTCAACGAGCGTTGAAGAAGACGATGCCTGGGTGGAGGCGCAGAGTCTTGCCGGCACGGTTGAGGATGCCGAACTCATCGATCCCGCGGTCAGCGCCGAAACGCTTCTCTATCGGCTGTTCCATGAACGCGGCGTCCGCGTGTTCGAACCGCGGCCGCTCGTTGAGCGTTGCCGTTGTTCACGCGACAGCGTCAGGGCGATGATCGCCTCGTTCTCGCCGGCCGAACGGGTCGACATGGTCGAGAATGGCCGCATCGGCGTGACGTGCGAATTCTGCTCGACGCACTATGACTTCGATCCGCAGGAATTCGAGACAGACGAGGCATGAAGCGGGCCCCTCTGCCGGGCTTCAGCGCTGCCAGCTTCTATAAAGCGGCAGGCCAAACGGCTCGCGGCGATAGGCGGTGAAAATCTCCAGGCTCTCGGAATGATCGAAAGCGATCTCGAGAGTCGGCGGCAGATCGTCAAGCGGGAACCAGCGCTGCTCTTCGCTTTCATCGTCGGCTGCGCCAACCTTTTCGCCGGCAGTGCAGAAGTGCACGAAGCTGATGTTCTGGCGATCTTCACCCGGTCGGTCCGGACGGTCGATGACCCGCAGCAAAGTGAGGTCCGTCACCTGATAGCCGGTCTCTTCGAGAATCTCGCGCACGGCGGCTTGCGGCAGCGTCTCATCGCGCTCGACGAAGCCTCCAACCAGAGCCCACTTGCCGCCTTCGATCAAATGCCGGCTCCGCCTGACCAGCAACACCTCGCTGCCGCGCAGGACGATGTTGTCCGTGACCACGTGCCGCAACGCCGCTTCGTGGCCGCCCTCAAACCTGCAGGTGATCACGAAACCTATCCCTCTGGCCAACCGCGCCAAGGCTTAAGCCACCCGTCAGGTCAGGCGGCATTCGGGCCGTCTATACTGAGTGTGTCAGGCCGGTCACCGGCGCGATGGCGCTCGACCTCAGCCTTGAGACGATCCGCCTCACGACGGCTTTGCCGGGCAGCGCGACGCACGTGCCCCTGCCCGAACCAGGAACCGACGCCGCCGATCAGCACGCCGAGCGCCAGCGTGGCAAAGAACACCGCGTAGAGCGGCACCCTAAGCGAAAAGAACGGCGCCGACGGGTTGAATGGGTCGAGCACCAGCGTCACAGTCTGATTGTTGACGACGGCGAGCGCCACCACAACGATGGCCAGCGGGCCGAGGACGACGATCCGCAGAAAGGTCTTCACGGGGCGTCACTCCTGCCGGCCGAACGTCAACTCACCTTGCCGTCGTTGAGGCGCTCACGCATTTCCTTGCCCGTCTTGAAGAAGGGCACGTATTTCTCGGAAACCGGCACCTTCTCGCCGGTACGGGGATTGCGCCCGGTGCGAGCCGGCCGGCTCTTGACCGAGAAAGCGCCGAAGCCCCGAAGCTCCACGCGATCGCCACTCTTCATGGCATCGACGACGGTGCCGAGAATGGTGTTGACGATGTTCTCGATATCGCGCTGGTAGAGGTGCGGATTTTGCGCCGCGATACGCGCAACCAGTTCAGACTTGATCATGGGCGGAAAGCTCCCTGCCGGCTGAGCGAATGAAAAAAGTCATTGAAGGGTCGAGCCTTAAGGGTGCCAAACTGACACGAGGCCGTCAAGCCGACCTTCGCTGTTCCAGGCCGAAAGATCGATGCCGATCAGTCGGCCAGCCGCCGCCATAGCCCGGTCGGCGATCCCGAAGCCGGCATAGGGCCGCTCAGGAGCCCAATCGATCACCTTGAGATCCTTGTCAACGCCCTTGGCACTCGCGAGCCAGGCAATCGCCGCGTCCTCGCCGCCGATCTCATCGACGAGCTTGAGGTCGAGCGCCTGTCGGCCGGAGTAGATGGAGCCGTCGGCCAGTTTCAGCGCATCAGGCCGAGCAAGACTGCGCCGTTCGGCGACAATATCGACGAACCAGGCGTAGGTGTCATCAACCAGCCGCTGGATCATGGCGGCAGCACCCGGTTGCTCCGGATAGGTGAAGGGCGATGGTTCGGCCTTGAGCGGTGCCGATTTGATCGTCTTCACCTCGACGCCGATGTTCTGCATCAGCGCGCCGACGTTGCCGTACTGGAACAGCACGCCGATCGAGCCGGTGATGGACGTCCGTTCGGCGAAAATCCGATCGGTGGCGATTGCCGTCATGTAGCCGGCGGAGGTGGCGAGCGTTCCCATGGTGGCCACCACCGGCTTCTTGCCGGCAAGGCTGCGCAGGCCGTCGTAAAGTTCCTCGCCGCCGACGGTGGTGCCGCCAGGGCTGTCGATGGCGACGATCACCGCCTTGACGGCGTCGGAGGAGGCGATGTCCTTCAGCATCTTCCGCTGCGCGGTGTCGGAAAGGATCATGCCGGAGACGGTCACGCGGGCGATGTGGGGCGCATTTTTATTGGACATGTCGCCACCGACATAAAGCCCAACGGCCACCACCAGCCCGATGGCGAGCAAGAGGGTAATACCCCGCCAGAAATAGAGCCGGCGCCGCAAACGCCGCCGCCCGACAATGGCATCCGCTTCAAGGGTCATGAGGCACTTCCCCGCTTGCCGGTTCCGATGGACCTGAGGTAACAGCCCGACGACCAGTCGGCAAGACAAACTGGCGGCCCGCGTCCGCAGCCCAGACGGTGCCACCGAAAGGTGGTGCCAAGTCTAATCGACTTCAATCATGGTGAAAAAAAGAAAAAGGGCGTCGTGTTCAGCGACGCCCTCATTTATGACCTTGCGATGCCAAGCATCGTTTCAGGTCGGCAAGCCTCGAAGGTTGAGGCCCGTCTTGACGTCCGGACTCTTATCGAGTGGACAGTTACTAATATTGTCCCAATGCTTGCGTTCGTCAAGGATACCTTGGGCGCAGTGGTAATAATTCGTAGCCAGAAAAAAGGCCCGCGCGGGGCGGGCCTTTCTGATTGTCGGAGAACGACGTTTTACGTCAGCTCTCACTCGCCGTCCTGGCGGGCCTTGAGGGCAGCACCGAGGATGTCGCCGAGCGAAGCGCCCGAGTCGGAAGAGCCGAACTGAGCGACGGCTTCCTTCTCTTCGAAGATCTCCAGGGCCTTGATCGACAGGCCGACCTTGCGGGTCTTCTTGTCGAACTGGGTCACGCGAGCATCGAACTTCTCGCCGACGGCGAAGCGCTCGGCACGCTGGTCGTTGCGGTCGCGAGCCAAGTCGCCACGACGGATGAAGGCGGTGATGTCGGTGTCGACGATCCGCACTTCCAGACCGGCTTCCTTGACCTCGATCACCTCACAGGTGACCACGGAGTTGCGGCGGATCTCGCCAGCCGATTCCATCGGGTCGCCGCCGAGCTGCTTCATGCCGAGGCTGATGCGCTCCTTCTCGACGTCAACATCGAGGACGACGGCCTTGACGACGTCACCCTTGCCGAACTCTTCGATGACCTGCTCGCCCGGACGGTTCCAGTCGAGGTCGGAGAGATGGACCATACCGTCCACATCGCCGTCGAGGCCGATGAACAGACCGAACTCGGTCTTGTTCTTGACTTCGCCTTCGACCACCGAACCGACGGGATACTTCTCGACGAAGGCTTCCCAGGGGTTCTGCAGCGTCTGCTTGAGGCCGAGAGAGATGCGGCGCTTGACCGAATCCACCTCGAGAACCATGACTTCCACTTCCTGGCTGGTCGAGACGATCTTGCCGGGGTGGACGTTCTTCTTGGTCCAGCTCATTTCCGAGACGTGGATCAGGCCCTCGATACCCGGCTCCAGCTCCACGAAGGCGCCGTAGTCGGTGATGTTGGTGACGCGGCCGGAGAACTTGGCACCAACCGGGTACTTGGCCTCGATGGCATCCCAAGGATCGTTCTCGAGCTGCTTCATGCCGAGGCTGATGCGGTGCGTCTCCTGATTGACGCGGACGATCTGCACCTTGACCTGCTGGCCGATCGACAACACCTCGGACGGGTGGTTGATGCGGCGCCAGGCAATGTCGGTGACGTGCAGCAGGCCGTCGATGCCGCCGAGGTCAACGAACGCACCGTAATCGGTGATGTTCTTGACGACACCGTCGACGATCTGGCCTTCCTCGAGGCTCGACACCAGCTCGGAGCGCTGCTCGGCGCGGGTCTCTTCGAGGACGACACGACGCGACACGACGATGTTGCCGCGACGCTTGTCCATCTTCAGGATCTGGAAGGGCTGCGGCGTGTGCATCAGCGGGGCAACGTCGCGCACCGGGCGGATGTCGACCTGCGAGCGCGGCAGGAAGGCCATGGCGCCGTCGAGATCGACGGTGAAGCCACCCTTGACCTGGTTGGAGATCTGGCCGACCACCTTCTCGTTCTTCTCGAAGGCGACCTCGAGACGGACCCAGCTCTCTTCGCGGCGAGCCTTGTCGCGCGACAGAACCGCTTCACCGAGCGCATTCTCGACGCGCTCCAGGTAAACTTCCACCGTATCGCCGACCTTCAGCTCGCCGTCGCGAGCCCGGGCGCCAAATTCCTTGAGCGGCACGCGCCCCTCGACCTTCAGGCCGACGTCGATGACGGCGAGGTCCTTCTCGATGGCGACGATGGTGCCCTTGACGACGGTGCCCTCGGCCACGTCCGAAGCGGTAAGGCTCTCGGCGAGCAGTGCGGCGAAGTCCTCACGGGTGGGATTGAGTTGAGACATTGAAACTCCTGGAGTGCCGGCAATGCCGGCGGCGTCGGCGGGTAAGAGTTGCCCCGTCCCTCCGATCCGGTGAACCACCTGACCCACGCCAAAGGCGGGTGCCGACGCGACTTCGACCGAACGGACGAGGATGAACGGCTTCACGGGCGGGGCCGGTGGCTCCACCCGAAAGTCGGGCTTCTATAGCGGAGGTTGCGGCTCGCATCAAGGCACAAAAAGGCGGAATTTCGCGCGTTTTTATGCCGATCTCTGAGCCCTAGTGCCTCTTCTGCCAGTTTTCGACGATGGACAGCGCCGTCATCAGCACCTCAGCCGGTCCGAGAGCCGACGTATCGATGACGGTCGCGTCGTCGGCTGGCCGGAGAGGCGCCTCGACGCGACCGCTGTCACGGGCGTCGCGGGCTTTCACTTCGGAGAGAATAGCCTGGTAATCGACCGACCTGCCCTTGGCGAGCAGCTCGTCGGTGCGGCGGCGGGCGCGCACCTCGGCGCTCGCCGTGACGTAGAGCTTCACGTCGGCGTCGGGGCAGATGACGGTGCCGATGTCGCGGCCGTCGAGCACGGCGCCATGCGGTCCGTGGGCGAAATCGCGCTGGAACGCGATGAGGGCGGCGCGCACCCCCGAATGAACGGCGACACGAGAGGCAAGCTCACCGGCCTCGCGCCCGCGAAGGTCAGCCCGCTGAAGATCGGCCGGCGTCAGCTTCTCGGCGACGGCGGTTGCCGCCTGGGCATCATCGAGGTCAAGCCCGGCAATCTGCATCAGCTTGCCGATGGCCCGATAGAGAAGCCCGGTATCGAGATATGGCAACTGAAGCCGGGTGGCGAGCCCCTGAGCCAGCGTGCCCTTGCCGGCAGCTGCCGGACCATCGATGGCGATAAGAAGCGGCCTTTTAAGCACTACATCCGTCATCTCAGGCATCGGCCGCCTCCGCGGCCTCGAAGGAGGCGCCGAGGCCGGTCATCAGTGCCTCGAAGGTCGGGAAGGAGGTGGCGATCATCGACGCGTCGTCGACGCTCACCGGGTTACCGGCTACCATGCCGAGGACCAGGAAGCTCATGGCGATGCGGTGGTCGAGGTGAGTGACCACCCGTCCGCCGCCGGTGATCCTGCCGCCGCGCACTGCGAGCCAGTCGGGGCCTTCGGAACAATCGACGCCGTTCACCTTGAGGCCGGCGGTAACCGCCGCCAGACGATCGGATTCCTTCACCCGCATCTCGCCGATGCCGGGCATCCGCGTCTCGCCGCTAGCGGCCGCGGCGGCAACGGCCAGGATCGGGTACTCGTCGATCATCGACGGTGCCCGCTCGGCCGGTACCGTAACGCCCTTGAGTTCGGCGTGGCGCACCCGGAGGTCGGCGAGACGCTCTCCGCCGGTCGTCCGCTCGGCGATGATTTCGATATCGGCTCCCATTTCGAGCAGCGTATCAATGAGACCGATACGAGCCGGATTCATCAGCACGCCTTCGACGGTGATGTCCGAACCTTCGACCAGCGTGGCCGCCACGATCGGGAAGGCGGCCGACGACGGGTCGGACGGTACATCGATCGTCTGCGGCTTCAGCTCTGGCCGGCCGGCCAGAGCGATGCGGCGCCCACCGCCCGGTTCGTCGGAAATTTCGATGTCGGCGCCGAAGCCTTTCAGCATGCGCTCGGTGTGATCGCGAGTGAACACCGGTTCGATCACCGTGGTGATGCCGGGCGTGCCGAGCCCGGCCAGCAGCACCGCCGATTTGACCTGCGCCGAAGGCACCGGCAGGCGGTAGGTGATCGGCAGCGGCAGGCGCGGGCCACGCATGGTGAGCGGCAGGCGACCGCCGGAGCGAGCAATCACTTCGACGCCCATTTCCGAAAGCGGCTCCAGCACCCGGCCCATCGGCCGTTTGATCAGGGAGGCGTCGCCGGTGAAAGTGACCGCGATCGGCTGGGCGGCGGCCAGACCCATGGTGAGGCGCACGCCGGTGCCGGCATTTCCGAAATCGACAATGCCAGCCGGCTCGAGAAGACCGCCGACGCCGAGACCGTGCACTCGCCAGACGCCGGCGTCGTCACGGACGACCGTGGCACCGAAGACGCGCATGGCCGCCGCCGTATTCATCACGTCTTCGGCTTCGAGGAGGCCGGTGATGACCGTCTCGCCGACCGAAAGCGCGCCGAGCATCAGCGCGCGATGCGAGATCGACTTGTCGCCGGGAACCCGAACGTGCCCCCGAAGCGGGCCAGACTTGATGGATGTCAGCGGACGGACGGTCGCGTGAGAAGCCATGGAGCAGGACACCTGATACGAACTTGACGAAGATGCTGGCGCATCCGCTCAACACTGACGGATTTCACACTGCCGCGACGGCATGAGCAACCCGCAACGGAATACCGGTAGCCATTTTCCCAACGACTCTCCGGCACGACATCTTTGCCCGCGACAGATTGCCGCCGGTGCTGGGCCGCTCTAGCACAGCCAAAGGGCCACGTCACTTGCCCCACATGGCTGGCAACGACCGGCGCGTGTCCGGATCGGCTGGCCGTCCCACCAATTCACCTTTGACAGAGCCCCCAGTTTGCCTATATGTGCCTGCCCGATTCCCTAGACAAACGCGAGGCCGACTGTGGCGAAACCTGAACTTGGGCTGAAGCGTCTTTGCCCCAACTGTGGCGCGAAGTATTATGACCTCAATCGCTCTCCGATTCTCTGCCCGAAATGCGGCACCCAGTTCGACGCCGGACTAGCCGCACGGGCGCGGCCGGCAACTGCGATTGACGACGAAGAGGACGCCGAGGAGGAGGTCGTCGAGGTCGGCGCGCTCACTCCAGAGTTCGTCAGCCTTGAGGACGCCGAGGATGCCGACGGCGATGACGTGCCCGATATCGAGGATCCCGAGATCGAGGACGAGACGCCGGAAGATGACGTGTTCCTCGAGGAAGAGGACGAGGATGGCGGCGACATGTCCGATCTGATCGGCGACGTCGGCGACGAGGAAGAGCACTGAGCTCTACCTCCATCCAGAAACGATCGAGGCCGGCTCTCAGCCGGCCTTTCTTTTCTGAGGACGACGCATCGCGCCTGGCGACAACCCCTTAAAATTTCTCGGAAATCCGCCAATTCTTCAAAAAGATGACGGAAAAATCGTCCCAGCCTGAAAAACCTCTTGATCGGCGAGGGAATGCTGAGTATATCCCGCCTCGTCGAGCCGGCACCCACACCGGCGACGCCTGAAAGCGAAAGCATGATGGCTTCTTCCGAAACCGGAAACGACACCGATGGGGCTATAGCTCAGCTGGGAGAGCGCCTGCATGGCATGCAGGAGGTCAGCGGTTCGATCCCGCTTAGCTCCACCAAAATTTCTCTAGAGCATTGCAGCGAAGAGAATTGGGAATTTACCCATTCGGCTTTGTCTGCGTTAGGCAGGCTCCAGAGAGGCCTCTCGTTTTTTTGGCTTCGGAAGCGCATCTCTCCCGAACATCGGCCCCGGTGACGCTGCCATAGCAGTCGATGGCGGAAAGCGCGGAACCAATGCGGCTCAGTCCAGTATCGCCTTATGCGACGCATCATAGCACTGAGCCGAACTATGCGAACGGACCCTTCCCTCCTCACAGGCCAACCCGAAAAGCTCTTCGGGCTGATCCGCCCGTTTCACTGGCGGCTCGGGCTGGTCGGGATTCCGGGCGTCGCGATCGTCCTGCTTGCCGGACGGCTCATCACCGATCCGCTTCATGCGGCCATCGCCGCCGGCGCGGCCTTTTCGGTGGGATTCGGCCTATCTCGCGACCTCCTCGGACAGCGATGGGGAGCGATGGCCGCTGCCATGACTGGAATGGCGCTGGCAGGAGCCCTGGGCACCGTTGCGGGAGCCTGGTTTCCAATCTTGGCAATCGTCTCGGCCGGTCTGGCGGCGCTCTGTGCCGTGTTCGCCCTGTCCAATGAAGATTTCTGGTGGGTGACGCTGCAGGTCGTGATCGCCTTCATGATGGCCGGATATTTCCCTGGTGGGCTGGAAGCCGCCGGGGAGCGCGCGCTTGCCATGACGGCCGGCGGAATGGTGGAAATCGCCACGGTGGCGGCGATCGCCGCCCTCCTTCCGACGCCGCTCCGACGCCTGCCGCTGACGATGGCGCGCCGAGACTTCCAGCAATCACTGGCCGTTGCGCATGCGATCCGCGCAGCGTTGGCGGTGCTGCTCAGCCTATCGGTTGCCAGCGGGATCGGTCTTGCCTTTGACTATTGGGCGCCGATCACCGCCCTCATCGTCCTGAAGCCCGGCCTTCACGACACCCGGGCGCGTGGATGGTCGCGACTGCTGGGTACGGCGGGCGGCTGCCTGCTGGCCTCGCTGTGGGCCGGAGGCTTTGCCATCGGACACCTCGGTCTGACGATCAGCGCCATTGTCGTCGTCGCCTTTACCTACTCGGTGCAAAAGGCGAGCTACGAGGTTTTCTCCGCCGCAGTCACCATAACGGTTGTCTTTCTCGTGTCGCTCGGCCAGGGCGATGCCATCGGCAACGCCGAGCACCGGCTGCTCGCGACAGTCATCGGTGGCCTCGCCGCCCTTCTCGTGTCGGCACCGCTGCCGCACCGGCGGCCAGCTACGACCGAACCGGACCGTCTCGGACAGCTTCCGAAAGCCTAGATCTTCCTTGCTAGAAGAGGAGCAGACTTCGCTGCTCCTCACCTGATCATTTGCGCCCGCGCCGTACGCCGGCTGCCAGATCGGCGACAAGATTCGTAACGGCCTTGACGGTGGAGGCGGTCGCCTTGCCATCCACGAGCGTATCGCGCACCGCGTTGACCAGCGCCGAGCCGACCACCACGCCGTCTGCATGTGCGGCAATGGCTGCCGCCTGCTCGCCGGTCTTGACGCCGAAGCCGACCATGACCGGCAGCGGCGTATGCGCCTTGATACGGGACACGGCCGTGGCAACGTCGCCGGCCGCGGCCGACTTGACGCCGGTGACGCCCAGCACCGAGACGTAATAGACGAAGCCGGAGGAATTCCTCAGCAGCACCGGCAGGCGCTTGTCATCCGACGTTGGCGTTGCCAGGCGGATGAAGCTGATGCCGGCCCGGATCGCCGGCAGGCACAGTTCCTCGTCCTCTTCCGGCGGCAGGTCAACGACGATCAGCCCGTCGACGCCGGCTGCCTTGGCGTCGGAAACGAAGCGCTCGACGCCGTAAATGTAGATGGGGTTGTAGTAGCCCATCAGCACGATCGGTGTTTCGTTATCGCCGGCGCGGAAGGCTCGCACCTGCTCCAGCGTTTTCACCATGGTCTGGCCGGCAGCGAGCGCGCGGATGTCGGCGGCCTGGATCGGTGGCCCTTCAGCCATGGGATCAGAGAAGGGCATGCCGAACTCGATGATGTCGGCACCAGCGCCCGGCAGCGCCTTCAGGATGGCTAGCGAGGTGTCCGTGTCGGGATCGCCGGCGGTGACGAAGGTGACCAGCGCCGCTCGTCCCTCGGCTTTCAGCTTCGCGACGCGGGCGTCGATACGGGTGACGGGAAGGGAACTCACAGATCGACTCCCAGGATCTTGCCGACGGTGAAGACGTCCTTGTCGCCGCGGCCGGACAGGTTGACGACGATGATTTCTTCCTTGCCCATTGTCGGCGCGCGCTTGATCGCCTCGGCGACGGCATGGGCGCTTTCCAGCGCCGGGATGATGCCCTCGACCTTGGTAAGGGTCTGGAAGGCGTCGAGCGCCTCCTGGTCGGTGGCGGGCACGTAGGTGACGCGCCCGGTGTCGTTCAGCCAGGAATGCTCAGGGCCGATGCCGGGATAGTCGAGACCGGCCGAGATCGAATGCCCTTCAAGGATCTGACCGTCGTCGTCCTGAAGGAGATAGGTGCGGTTGCCGTGCAGCACGCCCGGCTTGCCGCCGTTCAGCGACGCAGCATGACCGTTGTAGACGTTCATGCCATGGCCACCCGCCTCGACGCCGACGATGCGAACGTCAGGATCGTCCAGGAAGGGATGAAAAATGCCGATGGCATTGGAGCCGCCGCCGACGGCTGCGATGATGAGGTCGGGCAGGCGACCTTCGACGGCAAGGATCTGCTCGCGCGTCTCGTTGCCGATCACCGACTGGAAATCGCGCACCATGGCCGGATAGGGATGCGGGCCAGCCGCTGTGCCGATCATGTAATAGGTGGTCTCGACGTTGGTTACCCAGTCGCGCAACGCCTCGTTCATGGCGTCCTTCAGCGTGCCGTTGCCGGCGGTGACGGGATGCACCTCAGCGCCCAGCAGCTGCATGCGGAAGACGTTGGGCTTCTGCCGCTCGACATCGGTGGCGCCCATGTAGACTTCGCACGGATAACCGAAGCGGGCGCAGACGGTGGCCGAGGCGACGCCGTGCTGGCCGGCACCGGTCTCGGCGATGATCCGAGTCTTGCCCATGCGGCGGGCGAGCAAGATCTGCCCAAGGCAGTTGTTGATCTTGTGGCTGCCGGTGTGATTGAGCTCTTCGCGCTTCAGATAAATCTTGGCGCCGCCGAGATGGGCGGACAGCCGCTCAGCGAAATAGAGCGGACTCGGACGGCCGGTATAGGTGGCGTTCAACCCCTTGAGCTCGGCGTGGAAGGCCGGGTCGGCCTTGGCGGCCTCATAAGCCTTGTCGAGCTCGAGGATCAGCGGCATCAGAGTCTCGGCAACGTAACGGCCGCCGAAAATGCCGAAATGGCCGCGCTCGTCCGGTCCGGTCCGGAAGGAATTCGGCGTCGCCTCGCTCATCGTTGCCCCTCTTCACTCGCCGCCCGCGCCGCTGCCACGAAGGCGCGAATGCGGGCCTCGTCCTTCTGGCCTGGTGCACTCTCGACGCCGGAAGACACGTCGACCCCCGAAGGCCGCACCTGCCGGACCGCGTCATAGACGTTGGTAGGGTCAAGCCCGCCGGAAAGCAAGAAGGGCGACGATGCCCCTTCAAGCAACGACCAGTCGAAGGTGACACCCAGTCCGCCGGGTCGGCTGGAATCCTTGGGTGGCTTGGCATCGAAGAGAAGAAGATCGGCAACGCCGGAATAGGAACGAGCGGTCGCAACGTCCTCGGCAGTGCCAATGCCCAGTGCCTTGATGACCGGCCGGCCAACCCGCCGCCGCACCTCGGCAACCCGGTCGGGACTCTCGCGACCGTGCAACTGAACGAAATCCGGAGCAATCGTTGCCATCAGATGGTCGAGAAGGTCGTCGGTGGCGTCGACCGTCAAGACCACCGTCTTTGCCCGTCCCTTCACCTGGCGGGCCAGAAGGGCGGCCGCTTCTGCCGAAAGATGGCGTGGGCTCTTCTGAAAGTAAACGAAGCCGACAAGATCGGCGCCGGCGGAAAGCGCCCATTCCAGGCTTTCCGACGTGGAGAGACCGCAGATCTTGACCAGGAATGGGGACATCATGTCACAGCCTGACGGCAACGGCGGCCACAGCCGCTGTTCCGATCGGTAGAGAATGCCAGTCGTCAGGCGCCGGTGAAGGCGCGCGGAGCGGCGGAAACCAGCGACGGTGTCGAGCCCGTCACCTCGTAGACGGCAAGACCGCGATCGTTGGTGCCAACCGCATTGAAGCGGAACAGGCCATTGACCGCCGACAGGAACCCCTCTGGGTTGGTGATGACCGACAGCTGGAAGCGCTGGGCTCCGGCCGTCTTGGCAAGGCCCGCTGCCAGCACCACCGCATCATAGGCGAGGGAGGCGGTGAGTGGCGGCTCGCTGCCATATGCCGAGCGATAGTGGCTGGCGAAGGTGGAGAAGCCGGACACTTCCGGCGACGGGAACCATCCGCCGACAAGCGAGGGATCGTTGTAAACGGCCGGGTCGTTCCAGACACCGGTGCCGAGCAACTTGATACGAGCGAGATCGACGCCGGCCGACCGTAGCGACCGGGCGATGGTCGTCGCCACACCGACACCTTCGGGCAGCAGAATGCAATCGATCTGCGTGCCAACGGCGGCGATGGCCGCGACCGCCTGCGCCTCCCCGCCAGCTGGGTATCGCTCGACAGCGACAACCCGCATGCCATAGCGGCCCGCTTCTTGACGCAGCGACGCTTCGGCGAGATTGCCAAAGGCGCTCTGCGACATGATGGCGGCGATCGACTTGCGGCCGGACTTTGCCGCTTCGGCAACGACGCGGCGCACCTGCCCGTCGACGAGAAAGCCCAGGATATAGACGCCAGCCGCCGCAACCGAAGGATCGGAGGAGAAGGCAATGACCGGTATGTTGGCAGCGCGCGCCACCGGGCCGACACCAGCCACTTCGGCGGCAAAGACCGGGCCGAGAATCAACTCGGCCCCTTCGGAAATTGCCTGCCGCGCCGCTTCGGCGGCGCCCTCGGAGGTGCCGCGCGTGTCCTTGACCATGACGGTCAGGTCGTTGCCGGAAAAGTCGCTGAGGCCGAGCGATGCGGCATTCTGCATGGCAGTTGCCAGTGCGGCGCCATTGCCAGGCGCCGTTTTCGGCAGGAGAAGCGCCACACGCACCGTGCCCGTGCCCAGCACTTCACCCGACACAGCCGGCCCGGTGGTCGGAGGAGGCAGGAGCGTATCGCCACCGCTCGACCTGCTCATCGGCGAACAGGCGGCAACTGCCGCGCCGCCCATCAGGAGCAAAGCCAGTCGCCGGCTCAGCCCGGCCGCCTTCATGCGCGGGTCATCCATCTCGGCGGACACGGCCGTATCGGCCGCGCCGTTCGCAACCCTGCCATCCTCACGGATCATCGTCTTAACCTTCCGCCGCAAAAGCATCTGGTCCCATTTCAATGATAAACGGCCGTAGATGCAACTCCTTACGTACCATTTACCGGTGGAGAGGCCAGGAATCGGTCTGGGTGGCTCGATTTTCCCGCCGAAGTGTGGTTTTGGGAGCTAGAAACTACGGCTTGGGGCGCCGACCAAGGGAATTCCATGATCAGGCACATCGTCTACTTCTCCGTCCGTTCAGCCGCTCATCGCCAGCAGGTGCTCGAAGGTCTCCGTCTGCTCGAAGCCAATCCGCATGCCCTGCGTCTGGAAGTCGGCGAAAACCTGAAGCTCGATAGCCTCGGCAACGACGTCGACTTCGTCGTTTACGGCGAATTCACCGACGTCGCCGCTCTCGAAGCCTTCAAGGCCCACCCGAGCTACGAAGCATCGATCGCTGCCGTACGGCCGATCCGTGATCTGCGCATGGCCGCCGACATCGCGGCGAGGGAGGATCAGCAGTCATCATGACCGAGGCGGGCGGCAAGGCCATCACAACCGGCTATGCCATTGACGGCACAGCCTTCGCCGGCAAGCCGATCGAGCCGGGTCTTTACCCGGTGGCGACACCGATCGGCAACCTTTCGGACATTTCGCTCAGGGCGCTCGATGTGTTGGGTGGCGCCGACCTCATCATTTGCGAAGATAGCCGCGTTACCGCCGTCCTGCTCGACCGTTATGGCATCCGAAAGCCGCTCGCCATCTATCACGAGCATAACGCCGCTCGCGAGCGGCCGCGCCTGCTGGCCATGCTGCGAGGCGGCATGCGCCTCGCGCTGGTCTCCGATGCCGGTACGCCTTTGATCTCCGATCCCGGCTACAAGTTGGTGGAAGAGGCGCTTGCCGAAGGCATTCGAGTCTTTCCCATCCCGGGCGCCTCGGCCATCTTATCGGCGCTGGTGGCTGCCGGCCTGCCTACCGATACATTCCTGTTCCTGGGCTTTCTGCCGCACAAGGCCGGTGCCCGCCGCAATCGCCTCGGTGAGTTTCGCGCCGTGCCGGCGACGCTTGTCGTCTACGAATCACCGCATCGGGCAGCGGAAACACTTGCCGACATGGCCGAAGTTCTGGGCCGCGATCGCCCGGCAGCGCTCTGTCGCGAACTGACCAAGCGCTTCGAGGAGGTGCGGCGCGGCTCTCTGGCCGAGTTGGCGGTCGGCGCCGAAGCGGACCCGCCACGCGGCGAGATCGTGCTGGTGGTCGGCGCTCCCTTAGGCGAGCAGTCAGCCGATGCCGATCTCGAGGCCTTGCTTTTGGCCGCGCTTGAAACCAAGGGGACAGGCCAGGCAGCCGCCGAGGTAGCAAAGGCTACGGGTCGGCCGCGCAAGGATGTCTATGCGTTGGCCCTGAAGCTCAAGGCGATCATCGATGCCGGCGGCGGTGAAGTGGAATGACTGCCGACCGCCGGGCCGGGCATGCCCGTGGTTTGGTGGCCGAAGGGCTTGCCGCCTGGATGCTGCGCTTCAAGGGCTACCGCGTGCTGGCGACCCGTTACCGGACGTCGCTTGGTGAAATCGACATCGTGGCGCGACGCGGCCATGTGCTGGCTTTCGTCGAAGTGAAGGCGCGGCCAACCTTAGAAGCTGGCCTGGAAGCAATTGCCGCCGAAGGCTACCGCCGCATCGAGGCCGCGGCTGATCTTTATCTGGCCCGGCATCCGCAGTTTTCGGACTTTACGCTGCGCTTCGATCTCGTGGTGGTTCGCCCGCGCCGCTGGCCGTACCATATTGAGAACGCTTTTTCGTGAAGTGCTTTCCCGTTGCGCGGCAGCCGGAAGCCGCCCATAAACGGCGGCGTCCCTTCCCGAAGACGAGTTGTTGCCATGAGCCTTTCCGTCGCCGTCCAGATGGACCATATCGCCTCGATCCGCCTCGCCGGCGACTCCACCTTCGCGCTGATGCTGGAGGCGCAGAAACGTGGCCACAGCCTGTTCCACTATACGCCCGACAAGCTGACCCTGCGCTCAGGCCGGGTGACCGCGGCGATCGAGCCGGTGGCGGTGCGCGACGAGCCCAGTAATCATTTCACACTGGGCTCGCCGGAAAAGACCGACCTTTCGACGCTCGACGTGGTGCTGCTCCGGCAGGATCCGCCCTTCGACATGGCCTATCTCTCCACCACCTACATGCTCGAGCGCATCCATCCCTCGACATTGGTGGTCAACGACCCGGCCGAGGTGCGTGACGCGCCGGAAAAGCTGTTGGTGATGGACTATCCGGAGCTGATGCCGGAGACGATCATCACGCGCGACCCTGACGAGATCAAAGCCTTCCGAGCCGAGTTCGGCGACATCGTGCTGAAGCCGCTTTACGGGGCCGGCGGCCAGGGCGTTTACCACGTGAAACCCGACGACGACAATTTCAGTGCCTTCCTCGAACTGTTCCTGACGCAGTCGCGCGATCCCTTCATCGCCCAGCGCTACCTGCCGGCCGTCCGGGCCGGCGACAAGCGCATCATCCTCGTCGACGGCAAATTTGCCGGCCTCGTCAACCGCGTGCCGGCCGAGGGCGATCTCCGTTCCAACATGGTGCGGGGCGGCGCAGCGGCCAATACGGAGGTCAGCAAGCGCGATCTCGAGATCTGCGAGGCGATCGGACCGGAGCTCAAGGATCGTGGCCTGATCTTCGTCGGTATCGACGTGATCGGCGACAAGCTGACTGAAATCAACGTGACGTCACCGACCGGTATCCGCGCCATCAAGCGGTTCGGCGGTCCCGATGTCGCAGCCCTGATATGGGATGCCATCGAAACCCACTTCTGAAAGATCAGAATTTCTCGTCCGGATAGACGCCCCAGAGTGACCCCTGGGCAATCCAGCCGGAAAAGCCCTTGCCGTCGAGCCGACACCAGGTGCCGTCGCATTTTTCGACCGGTGCCTGAACCTTCGGCTCGACACGGGCGGTGACGCGGCTAGTGTCGTTGGGACTGGCATGCAGATCGATCAGTGTCTTATCGGCAGCCCAAGGCGCGACGATCGCCGTGCGCGTTCCCGACAGGAGCGAATGGAACACCCATCCCTCGCCGCCCTCGAAGTCGCGGATACGCCGCCAGTTCTCAAATTCCTGGGTGATCTCCACCGGCATGCCGGCACGCACGTAGCGCCAAACGATGGCCTGATCGCGCGACGGCCCCTGACGAACGTTGACGGAATCTGATTTCAGGCTGACGAAGCGCGGCACCGGCAGGCCGGAACTGCCGACGGTTACATTCTGAGCCAGCGAGGGACTCGCGAGCAGCAGCCCCGCGGCCAGAATCGCCGCCGCCCGTAGCCTCGCCGCCCTCATCGTCGCCCCACCTTCCGTACCGAAAACACGCGCCGCTCTCAAAAGCAGCTCCAGCTCTCATGGTTGCCGGTCAAAGTTAACGTCGCGTCAACGCCGTCGCGTAAGGAATGATCGGAGATCGGACCTCCACCGGATTGACGCCCGTAAGCGGCTGGCCGACACTTGTTGCCACAGATCGCCGCCCGTCGGCGATCTTGAGGAAGGACGAAACGCAATATGGCTGGCAAAAAGCCTCTGGTGGTGGTGACGCGTAAGCTGCCCGACATCGTCGAAGCGCGCATGCAGGAGCTGTTCGACGTCCGCCTCAATTCGGCCGATCGGCCGATGAGCCAAGCCGAGCTGGTCGAGGCAAGTCGCATCGCCGATGTGCTGGTGCCCACCGTGACCGACCGTGTCGATAGCGGTGTCATCGCCCAGGCCGGTCCGGGCCTGAAACTGATTGCCAATTTCGGCAATGGCGTCGACAACATCGACGTCATCAAGGCGACGGAACGCGGCATTGCCGTAACCAACACGCCGGGCGTGCTCACCGAGGACACCGCCGACATGACCATGGCGCTGATCCTCGCCGTGCCGCGTCGTATGGCCGATGGCATGCGGGCGCTTCAGGCCGGCGAGTGGCAAGGCTGGTCGCCGACCGGCATGCTTGGCAACCGTCTGCGTGGTAAGAAGCTCGGCATCGTCGGCATGGGACGGATCGGCCAGGCCGTCGCCCGCCGCGCCAGCGCCTTCGGCCTGTCGGTCTTCTACCATAACCGGCACCGCCTGCCGACCGAGACCGAGGACAAGCTTGCCGCCACCTGGTGCGAAAGCCTCGACCAGATGCTGAACCGCATGGACATCGTCACCGTCCATTGCCCGCACACGCCGGCGACCTACCATCTCCTGTCGGCACGGCGACTGAAGTTGATGCGGCCGGATGCCTACCTGATCAACACCGCCCGTGGCGAAATCGTCGACGAAGCGGCCTTGACGCGCATGCTGGTGGCCGGCGAGCTGGCCGGTGCCGGCCTTGACGTCTACGAACAGGAACCGTCGATCAGCCCGAAGCTGGTCAAATGTGGCCGCGCGTTGTTGCTGCCGCATATGGGTTCGGCAACCATCGAGAGCCGCATCGAGATGGGCGAGAAGGTGATTGTCAACATCCGCGCCTTCATGGACGAGCATCACCTGCCCGACCGCGTGCTGCCGTCGATGTTGTGATTTTCAGCCTCAATCGCCGGCGGGCCTCCGGCCCTTGGCTTTTCGCTTCGCGCGGCGCCAATTGGCGCCGGAAGCCGCTAACGCGGCTTCAGCTTAATGTCGACGTTGGAAAGGTTGATCTCAGGCTGGCAGCTTCAGGCCCGCATCACGAGCGAGTTGGGCGAGGTTGACCGCCGGGCGTGGTCCGATGTGACCGACGCATTCACCGCCAGCGAGACAGCCGAGCCGCGTCGCCTCGGCAAGCGTGAGGCCACGCGAACGGGCGTAGAGGAAGCCAGCGGCAAACTGGTCGCCCGCGCCGGTCATATCGACCAGTTCGTCCACCTCCGATGCCGGCGCCGATACCAGCTCGTCACCATCAAAGGCCAGTGCGCCTTCGCCACCCAGCGTCACCGCCGCCGCCTTGCAGTCGCGCCGGAGGCAGGCGACAGCCGTGTCGAGATCATGCGTCTCGTAAAGCGCCTTGGCCTCTTCCTTGTTGGCAAACACCAGGTCGACCGTGCCGGAGCGCATCAGTTCGAGAAACTCGGCGCGGAAACGGTCGACACAGAAGCTGTCCGACAGGGTGATCGAAGCGAGGCGGCCGTGGGCATGCGCAATGGCCGCAGCCTTGCGGAAGGCTTTCTTGGCCTCCGGCGGATCCCACAGGAAGCCTTCGAGATAGGTATAACGAGCGGCAGCAACCGTCTTTTCGTCGATATCGTCCACCGTCAGATGGTGGCAGGCGCCGAGATAGGTATTCATGGTCCGCTCGCTGTCGGGCGTGATCAGAATCATGCAGCGAGCTGTGGGGGCACCGTCAAAAAGCGGCCGCGTCTCGAAATGCACCCCTTGAGAACGAATGTCGTGGGTGAACACTTCGCCGAAGGCGTCGGTTGCCACCTTGCCGATATAGGCGGCGCGACCACCGAATGAGGCAACGCCAGCTGCCGTGTTGGCCGCCGAACCGCCGGACGCCTCGACCGCCGGCCCCATCATGTCATAGATACGTCCTGCCTCCTCCGCGTCGATCAACCGCATCATGCTCTTGGTGACGCCCAGCTCCACCAACATGTCTTCCTCAGCGGGAGAAAGAATATCGACGATGGCGTTGCCGATGGTCAGCACATCGAAGTCGAGGCTCATATGAAACGTCTCCTGGGTCCGAGATCGACGCGGACATCTCTTCCATTTGGCCTAGACCATTCCTAACTGACCGGCAAGCCGCGCGAATACGGCATTTGAAGGAGAAGCCGAAGAATGTTGAATGCTGTATTCACCGCTCTGCGCGACATACCGACACCACCCTTTCGGGCCGTGCTTTTGAAGTCGATCGGCCTGACCCTCGCCCTGCTCGCCGTGCTCTGGATCGGCACTTGGGCGTTGGCCGACCATTTCTCGGCTGCCCTGCCGGATGGCTGGCGAACCGCCGTCGAGTGGCTGGTGGGCATTCTTCTGTTCGTCGGACTTGGCTTCCTGGTCGCGCCGGTGACGGCTCTGTTCGCCGGCCTTTATGCCGACGAGGTGGCGGAAGTGGTCGAACGAACACGTTATCCTGCCGACCGACCGGGCATTTCACAGCCATTGATGACCGGCCTCGTTCAGGCGTTGCGCTTCACCGCTTTCGTGGTGCTGGTCAATATCGCCATGCTGCCGCTGCTGTTCCTGCCCGGCATCAACGTGCCGATCTTCCTCGTCGTCAACGCCTATCTCCTGGGGCGGGAATATTTCGAGCAGGTGGCCATGCGCTTTCGTCCGCCGCTGGCAGCACGAGCGTTGCGGAGCGCCCATTCCGGCAAGGTGATGCTGGGCGGGCTGACCATCGCCCTCCTGCTCGCCGTGCCCATCGCCAACGTGCTGACACCGCTTTATGCAACGGCGCTCATGGTGCACATCGTGAAGCTCGCCGAGCGGCAGGAGCGAGCCTGATCAGACCGGCGGCGTGCCGTTGTCGGCCAACACCTCGCCGGCCAGATAAAGCGAGCCGCAGATCAGAATGCGTGGCGCCGGTCCCGACCACGTCTCGCGGAGATGAGATAGCGCGGCGGTCACGCTGGCGGTGGCCATGGCGGTGACGCCGGCGCCACGCGCATCAGCAGCCAGCGCCTGCGGCTCGCGCGCCGCATCAGATCCGCGAATGGGAACTGTATAGACGCGGCGAGCGAGGCCCGCGAACGCCTCGAAGAAGCCGACCGGATCCTTGGTAACGAGCATGCCGGCGACCAGCACCAATGGCCGGGCGACGCGCTCCTCGAGATCGGCCATGGCCGAGGCAATCACCTCGCCGGCGCCCGGATTGTGACCGCCGTCAAGCCAAATCTCCGATCCCTCGGGGGCGGCATCGACGATGGTGCCGGTCGTCAGGCGCTGCAGTCGCGCCGGCCATTCGACGCGCTCCATGCCACGCTCGAAGGCGTCGTGCCCGACGCGGAAGCCCGCTGCGCGAACAGCGGCGATTGCGGTGCCGGCATTGCTGATCTGATGGCCGCCGGGAAGACGTGGTCGCGGCAAATCGAGAAGGCCGTCGACGTCTTGGAACACCAGGCGCCCGTGCTCTTCGAAGGCGGTCCAATCCTGGCCCCCGATCATCAGCAGTCCGGCCCGCACCTCGGCCGCCACCCTTTCAATCACGGCGACGACGCCGTCCGGATTGGGCGACAAAACCACCGGCGCGCCAGCTTTGATGATCCCGGCCTTCTCGAAGGCGATCTTCTCAACGGTGTCGCCGAGATAGGCCTGATGATCGAGGGAGATCGAGGTGATCACCGACACGGCCGGTTGGTCGATGACATTGGTGGAATCGAATCGGCCACCGAGACCGACCTCGAGCAACAGGGCATCGGCCGGCCGTTCGGCAAACAGCAGAAAGCCGGCGGCGGTCAACAGCTCGAAAAGAGTGATCGCCTCATCCCCATTGGCTTTTTCGGTGCGGGAGAGCGCGTCGGCCAGCGTGTCGTCATCGACGAAACTCGATGCGCCCGGCCCGTCGGCGAGGCGAAAACGTTCGTTGTAGCGGACGAGATGCGGCGAGGTATCGGCGTGGATCCGGAGGCCTTCGGCCTCCAGGATAGCGCGCAGGAAAGCCACCGTTGATCCCTTGCCGTTGGTACCGGCGACATGAAAGACCGGCGGCAAGCGCTGCTCCGGATGGCCGAGCGCGCCGAGCAGCCGACGGATGCGGCCGAGCGAAAGATCGAAACCTTTCGGCCAGCGCGCGCCAAGGCGGTCGATGATGTCGAGCGGCGTTTCCATGGCAAAGTCCGGATACGGGCAAGGTCGCCCAAAAAAAGGAACACGCCGCCATGACGGCGGCGCGGGAATCGCAAAGCCGGGGCTGCTGCCCGTCAGGCCGGAATGAGCGCGGTACCCTTGGCGTGGGTCAGCAGACGGACGAGGCGGCCGATGGTGGCGCGCATCTGGTGGCGATGCACCACCAGGTCGACCATGCCGTGCTCATGAAGATATTCGGAGCGCTGAAAACCCTCCGGCAGCTTCTCACGGATGGTCTGCTCGATGACGCGCGGGCCGGCGAAACCGATCAGCGCACCCGGCTCGGCGATGTGGACGTCGCCCAGCATGGCATAGGAGGCGGTCACGCCGCCCAGCGTCGGGTTGGTCAGTACGACGATATAGGGCAGGCCCGCTTCCCGCAGCATTTCGACTGCCACCGTGGTGCGCGGCATCTGCATCAGCGACAGGATGCCCTCCTGCATGCGGGCACCGCCGGACGCCGTGAACATGACGAAGGCGGCCGACCGAGCTATTGCCTCTTCGACGCCGCGAATGATCGCCTCGCCGGCGGCAGTACCGAGCGAGCCGCCCATGAAGTCGAAGTCCTGCACGGCGGCGACCACGGCGTTACCCTCGACCCGCCCAGCACCAACCAGAATGGCATCGTCATTGCCGGTCTTGGCGCGAGAGTCCCGCAGCCGGTCGACGTAGCGCTTCTCATCGCGGAACTTGAGGGGATCCTGTGCGACAGCTGGCGTCGAGATTGCCTCGTAGTCGCCGCCGTCGAACAGCTGCACGAAGCGCTCTTTCGGCGGCATGCGCATGTGATAGCCGGAGTTGGGGATCACCCACTGGTTGGCTTCGAGGTCGCGGTGGAAAACCATCTCGCCGGTCTCCGGGCATTTCACCCAGAGGTTCTCCGGCACGTCGCGCTTGGCGGACCAGAGGGAACGGATTTTCGGGCGGACGACGTTGTTGATCCAGTTCACGGGGAGTTTCGACCTTTGCTCGCGGAACGCCGGCCGGCCATGCCGTTTCCGGCGCGGAACCGGCCGCAGCCATACTTCGGGCGCCGCCGGTCCTTCGTCGAGGCTCTCATAACACAGCCTTCCCGAGGACCAAAGTCGTTTTGCCTTGGGCATCAGGTCTGCGAAAGAGCCGCGCCCGCCGGGAAAAGCCCCTTTTCCGTGAACGCCGCTCGGGTTAGCCTCGGTTCGCACCAGGAGACAGCCATGCCGATGCCCATCATTGAACGCCGTCGCATAGAGGCGGAGATCGTCGGCCATCTCTATCGAGAGCTGGTTACCCGCTTCGGAGAAGGGCCGGCCCGTGAGGCCGTCGACGCAGCCATTCGCAAAGCGGCGGTTGCCCATGGCGAAAAATGCCGCGCCGACCTCGGCCATATGCCTGACTTCACCGATTTCGAGGCCATTTTGCCGGCCTGGACGGCCGAGGATGCATTGACGATCGAGGTGAAAGAGGTCGGCCCAGACCGCTTCTCCTACGACGTCACCCGCTGCCGGTATGCCGAGACCTACAAGGAGATGGGGCTTTCCGAGATCGGCGCGCTGCTCTCGTGCAACCGCGATGCCGCCTTCTGCGAAGGATATAATCCGGCCATGCGTCTCGAGCGCACCGAAACCATCATGGAGGGGGGCCGGCGCTGCAATTTCCGCTATCGTCTCGATAAGGCGTAGCGCTAACCGTCCGCCGCAGATTAGGTCGATCGGAGTGATTTGCATCAAGGCGTTTACCTCGAAAACAGCCGTTTGCTGAATTTGCAACCATCGGCCACTGCTGGTCTTGCATCCGCCGACCAAATCGGTTGATGAAAGAAAGTCAGAAACGAAAGTTACAAAAATGTCCGGTTACAGAGGCCGTCGCCGGCCTTTGTCGGCTTTGTTTTTTTAGTTTTGGATCGCCCGTCCGATGCCACGCGGGCGGCACGGAAAGAGTGCGATGAAAGTCGGGGTTCGCGATATCGCCAGGGAAGCGGGCGTTGCCGTCAGCACCGTGTCGCATGTCCTGAATGGAACCGCCTCGATCAGCCGCGAGGTGCGTGACCGCGTGCTGGCCGTGGCGCGCGAGCTTGGCTATCTCGACCAACGGCGGGCCAAGGCGACTATTGCCACCATGGAGCGAGTGGTTGTGGCCTTCGACCGCGGCTTCACGACCACGGGTGATGCTGCCTTCCGTAACCGTGCTCTTTATCAAGGCCTTAAGCGGGAATGCGAGCGCCGGTCGCTGAAGATCGTCGCGTCCATTTCCGAAGGCGACGGCGTCGACGCACATGACGTCGAAGAGATTGCCAGCTCAGAAAAGGCCAACGGCGTCATTGTGATAAGCAGCGGGAATAAACTCGATCTCGGTGAGCTCGTCAAAGTCGGTCTGTCATTGGTGATCATGAATGGCGAGGAACAACTGCGCCGGGCCGATGCCGTGGTGCCAGCCAATGCTTTTGCTGCCGGCATCGCCGTGCGACATCTTGTGGCAGCAGGGCACAAGCGCATTCTGATGCTGGGTACGGCCGGCCGTGACCATCTGGCAGCCCGGCGCGCCGGCTTTCTCGATACCATCGATGCCTTGGGTCTCACGGCTGCGGGGGCCATTGTCGCGACTGAGGACAATGTTGAAGCAGGCGAGGCTGCCGTCGCCCTGCGGCTCGGCGAAACCCTCGGCCTTAATGGCGCAACCGCATTTTTTTGTCTTTCCGATCCGCTGGCGGAAGGCGCGCTCAGAGCATTGTCGGCAGCCGGGCTCAAGGTGCCGGCCGACATATCGGTGATCGGTTGCGACGGCGTTCGGGAAGCCCGTCCGGCCGATCTTGCGACGGTCAATGTCGGCTACGAAGATCTTGCCAGATCGGCTCTGGCAATCATCGAGTCACGATTGATGGTGCCCAAGCCGGCGCGCTCCTGCATCCTGGTGGAGTTTGGCGCCGAATTGATCGCCGGCGCCACCGTCGGGCCACCGCCCGGCCAGCTTACCTCGCGGGACGGGGGCAGCGCGGCGCGGCCACGGGGGAGGCGATATCGTCATGTCAGCCTCGGCGGGGGAGGGCCGCATGCGCGTCTCGTTTCTGATCGATTTCACTGATCTCCGGCGTTGGCAAGCGGAGGCGATCGTTGGCGTGCTGACCGCCACGGGAGCCAGCGGCGCCATTATCCCGGTGACCGGTCCACCACCGGCCGGCCTTCTCGATCTTTGTCTTGCCTTCGAAGCTCTCGCCTTCCGCCGGCCGCGCAGCAAACCGCTCGACCGAATCTCACCCGACGCGCTCAATCTGCCGATGGACGCCACGGATGCCGATCTTGTCATCGATCTTGCCGCCTCGACGGAGACGACCGGTGATCGGCTGCTGATTACCGTGGGAGGATTTGGCGTCATCGCCGGTGCCGCCGACGCCATCATGGCCGGCGAGGAACCCTTCGTCGATCTGATTGCCGTGGTGGATGGCCAACAGCGCCTGGTCGGCCGTTGGCATGTTGCCGTCGAGGACCGGCGGCAGCTTGGCTCGGGCATGACGATCGCTGCCAGCCGAGCGATTGAAATGCTGACGCTGGCCGCCAGCCAGTTGGCAGGTGGCGCCGCGCTCCGCGACCTGACGCTACCGCGCGTGGAAGCCGATCCATCGCCGCACCGTCCGGGCCAGCCGGCTCTCTTCGCGGCGGCTGCCTTCGCGCGTTCCCTCGCCGCTCGCCTGGAGCGTCTGGTGCGCACCCCGCCCAACTGGGCGATCGCGTGGCGGACCGACGAAACCGGAGATGGGGCCCTACCGACGATTACCGGCCGACCATGGCGCCGACTCGCCGATGACGGCCAACGCTTTTACGCCGACCCCTTCGTGGTTCGGCGCATGGGCCGCACCGTCCTGCTGCTGGAAGAATTTCCCTTTGCCACTGAAAAGGGCGTGATCTCGGCGGTGGAATTCGGCACTGACGGCCCTGTCGGCACACCACGGCCGATTATCGAGACGGACTGCCACCTGTCCTATCCCTTCGTCTTTGAAGAGGACGGGGCTCTTTACATGATCCCCGAGACGTCCGGCCGACGTCAGGTCCAGCTGTGGCGGGCCATTGAATTCCCCGACCGCTGGGAGCAGGTGGCGGTGCTGATCGACAACATCGATCTGGGCGACGCCACGCTTTTTCAGAGAGATGACCGACGTTATCTGTTTGGCACCGTGCGTCCGAACTGGGGCTCGAGCTGGGACGGCCTCGCCATATTTACGGCCGAGCGGCTGACTGGAGCATGGGCACCATTGTTCGCCGGCCCGGCCAAGGTGGACGTCGCCTCGGCAAGACCGGCTGGACGCATGTTCCCGGTGGGGACGACGATGATCCGGCCCTTCCAGGATAGTGCCGGCGGCTATGGTGCCGGCCTTGGCTTTGCCCGCGTTGACCGGCTCGATGCCGGGGGCTACGCCGAGACAACACTCATGGCGCTGCGACCGGCACCGCCGCTTTCGGGCCTCCACACTTACAATCGAGGCGGCGGCTTTGAGGTGATCGACGTGATTGCCGATGGCGAGGCGGTCGTCGTCACCCCGTGATGTCAGCCGCGATAGTTACCAGCGCCGATGGCGCGGACCACAGTCCATGGTCTGGAATCGCTCGTAGCGAATGACACGCCCCCAGGGATCGACAACGGGCCTCTCGACCCAGCGCGGCCGGCACATCGGTGGCGGACCGTAACCGTAACCCGGCGCGCCCCAGCCCGGCCGCCCCCAACCAGGGCCTCCCCAATGAGGCGGCGGCGGCGGTCCCCAGCCCCAACGCGGCGGCGGTGGCGGCATGCGCGGACCATCGTTATAACCAAAATAGAAGCCATCGGCGGCGGCGCTGGATGCGCTGCCGGCAAGGCCCGCAGCGGCGACCAACGCCACCACGAGAGAGGCAGTGAGAGTGGTGAGAAGACGCCTGTGAAGCATGACACGGACCTCCTTGGAGCCCGAGGCCATCGGCTTTCTACCGCCGGGCCATCTTGAACATATGTCTACGCCGCTTCCCTTGAACCAACCATGAGTCCGGCGTTCATCGGCCATTCAGCTTTTCAGCCGATAGTTCAGTCCTGAAAGCGTAGCCGATGACAGAACCCACCCTTCTCATCATCATGGCGTCCGATCTCGCCGATGCCGTCGCCGAGTGGCGGCGCTGGTTGGCCGATCTTCGCCGCCTCAGTCCGCGAACCGGGGAGGCCTACAGCCGCGACGTCGACGACTTCGTCCGCTTCCTGACCGGACACCTCGGTGCCCCGCCAACCGTTGCCGACCTCGGCCGGCTGTCGCCAGCAGATTATCGGGCCTTCCTGGCGCGGCGCCGACGCGACGGTCTCGCGGCACCGAGCCTTGCCCGCAGCCTCTCGGGTGTCCGTTCGCTGATTCGCTTTCTCGAAAAGCGCGGAGAGGCGAGCAGCGCCGCCATCGCCGCTGTTGGAGCGCCCAAGGCGCCGCGCCGCCTGCCAAGACCGCTCGGCGTCGCCGACGCATTATCAGTCGTTTCCGATGCTGGAACTCTCGCGGACGAGCCCTGGGTAGCTGCTCGCGATGGCGCCGTGCTGGCGCTACTCTATGGTGCCGGTCTGCGCATTTCCGAAGCGCTTGCTTTGACTGCCGCCGAGGCTCCTCCGGAGGTGGGTGGCGCTCTTCGCGTGACCGGCAAGGGCGGCAAGACGCGGCTGGTGCCCGTGCTGCCGGCGGTGGGGCGGGCGGTCGCTGCCTATGTTCGCCTCGCGCCGTTCCGCCTCGCACCTGAGGAGCCGCTTTTTCGCGGCGTGAAAGGCGGGCCGCTGTCGCCCCGTATCGTTCAGCTCGCTCTGCAGCGGCTGCGCGGCGCCCTGGGTCTCCCCGAGACGGCAACACCCCATGCGCTCCGGCATTCATTTGCCACGCATCTTCTTGGCTCGGGTGGTGACCTCCGTACCATTCAGGAGCTGCTTGGCCACGCTAACCTGTCGACGACTCAGGTCTACACCTCGGTCGATGCCGAGAGGCTGGTGGCTGCCTGGAAGGGCGCGCATCCGCGCGCCTGAGGTCAGAATCGCTCGGCAGTCGGCTTTCTTTGCTCCATCGGATGGCTTAAGGCTTGCGTCCCATCCCATCTGACGGGAGCCCTTTCGGGCCGCATTCTCTTGAACGCTTCATCTGCTTCTCAAGCCGGCCCAAACTGGCTCGGCTACGGATTCGCCGCTCTCGGCGCGGTGCTGTTTGCCTCCAAAGGCATTCTGATCAAGCTCGCCTTTGCCGAGGGCGTCGACACGCTGACGCTGCTGGCGCTACGGATGGGGCTTTCCGTACCGATCTATATCGCCGTTGGCTTTATCGCTTACGCTCGAGACCGCCAGAAGGCGGCTCCGATGCCCGCTTACGGCAAAGCGCTGCTGATCGGGATGATCGGCTACTGGTTCTCGTCCTATGCCGATTTCAAAGGCTTGGAGACCCTGACGCCGCAATTCGAGCGGTTGATCCTCTTCACCTATCCGCTGTTCGTGCTGCTGCTCGGTGCCCTGCTGTTCCACATGCCGCTGCGATGGAAGTCGCTGATGGCCTTCGGCATCGCCTATCTCGGCCTCGCCGTGGTTTTTCTTGCCGATTTTGAGACAGACGGCAGCGACATTGTCGTTGGCACTCTTTGGGTGCTGGGCGCCGCCGTTTCCTTTGCGCTCTACCAACTGCTGGCGGGCGGCAGCATCGCCATCCTGGGCGCGCCACTCTTCACCTCCGTCGCCATGACCGGCGCGGCGGTTGTGGTACTCTTGCAGTTTTTCGCCACACACCCGCTATCGGCACTCCTGGTGTCCGGCAGGGCTTTTGCGCTGGCGGTAACGCTGGCGATCGGCGCAACGGTGTTGCCGAGTTTTCTGATGAGTGCGGCGCTATCGCGCATTTCGGCGGCAGCCAATTCCACCATCGGCACGCTGTCGCCGGTGGTGACGCTGTTTCTCGCCGTGTTGATTCTCGGCGAACCGCTTCGCGGCGTTGACCTTTTGGGAACAGCGCTGGTGGTGGGCGGCGTCGGCCTGTTCACAATTGCCGACCGGCGCCGCCGCTAATTCCTGGAAGCGGCGAAGGCCCAATGGGCCACCGCTCCCATCTTTTGCTTGTGCATCGGATTCTTCGAAAAGCGGGGCCACTTTTCGGTCCGGCGCCTTAGGCGTGGATCGCCCGCTTGTCGACGGCGAGCGCCGCCTCCTTCACAGCTTCCGACAATGTCGGATGGGCATGGCAGGTCCGGGCGAGATCCTCGGCCGAACCGGAGAACTCCATCAGCACCGCCGCCTCGGCAATGGCTTCGCCAGCACCGGGCCCAATGATGTGGACGCCAAGCACCCGGTCGGTTTCGGCGTGCGCCAAAATCTTTACAAAACCGTCCGTCTTGAGGATCGACTTGGCGCGTCCATTGGCGAGGAAGCTGAACTTGCCGACCTTGTAGGGTACACCGGCCGCCTTGAGATCTTCCTCGGTACGGCCAACGGCAGCGACCTCGGGAGAGGTATAGACCACCGCAGGAATGACGTCGTAGTTGACGTGGCCTGCCTTGCCGGCCAGCAGCTCGGCAACCGCCATGCCCTCATCCTCGGCCTTATGGGCCAGCATCGGTCCGGTGACCACATCGCCGATGGCGTAGATGCCCGGCACGCTTGTCGCGTAATGGCCGTCGATCTCGACGCGGCCCTTGCCGTCAAGCTTCACGCCGACCTCGGCAAGACCCAGACCGTCCGTGTAGGGCCTGCGGCCCACCGCCACGAGCACGACGTCGGCGGTATCCGTTTCTGCTTCACCGCCGGCCGCGGGTTCGAAGCTCACCTTGCCACCGTCTACACCGGTCACCTTACGACCGAGCTTGAAGGTGAAGCCCTGCCGTTCGAGGAGCCTCTGGAAAGCCTTGGCAACCTCGCCATCGAGTCCCGGCAGGATGCGGTCGAGATATTCGATGACCGTGACGCGCGCGCCCAGCCGCTGCCATACCGAGCCGAGCTCGAGACCGATGACACCGGCGCCAATCACCACCAGATGCTCGGGCACCTTTTCGAGCAACAGCGCGCCGGTCGAGGACACCACCGTCTTCTCATCGATGGTGATGCCGGGCAGGCCGGCCACATCCGAGCCGGTGGCGATCAGGATGTTCTTCGCTTCGATGACCGCTTTGTCGCCGCCGTCTGAGGTGACCTCCACCTTGCCGGTCGCGACGATGCGCCCCGTGCCGCGATGGACAGTTATCTTGTTCTTCTTGAACAGGAAGTCGATGCCCTGGACGTTGCTTTTGACGGTGGCGTCCTTGTGGCCCATCATCGCCGGCAGATCGAGCTCGGGTGCGGCGATCTTGACGCCCAGCTTGGCGAACACATGGCCAGCCTCATGGAACATTTCGGAGGCGTGCAACAGGGCCTTGGAGGGGATGCAGCCAATATTGAGACAGGTGCCGCCATGGGTTGCCCGCTTTTCGACGACGGCGACGCTCATGCCGAGCTGGGCGGCGCGGATGGCTGCCACATAGCCGCCGGGACCGGTACCGATGACAACGAGATCGAAGGACATGGAAGCACTCCTTTGAGGCCGCAGCGGCGTGTTCAGTTATGCGTCGTGGATCACTCGGCCCGCGAAAGGGCGAGACGGACGCCAAAAGCGATGAAGACGGCGCCAGTCACGCGGTTGATCCATACGCCAGCGCGCGAAAAGGCGCTCCTCACCTTGGGCATGGTCAGAAAACAGGACACCGCCGAGAACCAGAGAATGAGGCAGCTCGCCATGACCAGGCCATAGGCTCCTTTGACGAGCGCCGGCGTCTGGTGGCTGACGAGGACTGAGAAAAGCGACAGGAAAAACAGGATCGGCTTGGGATTGAGGGCGTTGGTTACAAAGCCGAGACCAAACGCCCGACGATCACTCATGGGCGTCGCCGGGGCGCTGGTTTCGGTTTCGGGCAACACCGGCGCGGGCGCTCTCAGCGCCATCACCCCCATATAGATCAGATAGGCGGCACCCGCCCACTTGATCGCCGAGAACAGCAGCAGGGACTGCGAGACGATCAGGCCCAGGCCCAGAATCGTATAGGTCAGGTGAAACAGCAGCGACGTGCCGACGCCGAAAGCGGTGAGAATGCCGGCTCGCCTGCCATGCACCAGGCTCTGCCGCATCACCATGGCAGTGTCGGCCCCGGGCGCCACGATGGCGAAGGAGAAAACCGCCATGAGGCTGGCAAGTTCGCCAAGATAAGGGGACATCCGGCTTCCTTTCGGTTGTCGCGACCGCTCTCGTCAGCGGGGGGGCAAGATAGCGCGTCAGCCCCCTCCCTCCAACTGAGGGAAGGGGCTGAACGCAGAGGCGATGGATGTCAGAGGTCTAGAACGAGCCGCTGTGGCTCCTCGAGGTTCTCCTTGACCCGGACAAGGAAGGTCACGGCTTCCTTGCCATCGATGACGCGATGATCGTAGGACAGGGCCAGATACATCATCGGCCGGATCTCGATCTTACCGCCCACCACCATCGGTCGCTCCTGGATCTTGTGCATACCCAGGATGCCCGACTGCGGTGCGTTGAGGATCGGGGTCGACATCAGCGAACCGTAGACGCCGCCGTTGGAGATGGTGAAGGTGCCACCCTGCATCTCCTCGATGCGCAGGAGGCCATCGCGGGCGCGCTTGCCATATTCGCCGATCTTCTTCTCGATGCCGGCAATGGAAAGCTGATCGGCATCGCGCACAACCGGTACGACGAGGCCCTTGTCGGTGCCGACGGCGACGCCAACGTGATAGTAATTCTTGTAGACGAGGTCTTCGCCGTCGATCTCGGCATTGACGGCCGGAATCTCCTTCAGCGCCTGCACCACAGCCTTCACGAAGAAGCCCATGAAGCCGAGTTTGACGCCGTGCTTCTTCTCGAAAAGATCCTTGTAGGACGCCCGGAGCGCCATCACACCGGTCATGTCCACCTCGTTGAAGGTGGTGAGCATGGCGGCAGCGTTCTGCGCTTCCTTCAGGCGACGGGCGATGGTCTGACGGAGCTTGCTCATCCGGACCCGCTCTTCGCGGCTGGCATCATCGGCGGCCACCGGCGCACGGGGCGCCGACGGCGCGGCGGGAGCCGGAGCGGCGGTGCGAACGGCGGCGACGGCCGCCAGCACGTCTTCCTTCAGCACTTGGCCACGCTTGCCCGAGCCGCTCTCCACACTGGTGCCGGTTTCGGCCATGACGCGGGCAGCGGCCGGTGACGGCGGCACCGATGCCGGCGCGGCGGCCTTGGCGGGCTCAGCCGCCTTGACCGGAGCAGCAGGCTCGACCGCTTTGGCGGGCTTGATCGGCTCGGCCACCTTCGAAGGCTGCGCGCCTGCCGACGCCGCGCCAAGCGAACCCAGGATAGCGCCGACCCCGACGGTCTCGCCGGCTTCGACCAGTATTTCAGACAGCGTACCGTCGACCGGCGCAGGCACCTCGATGGTCACCTTGTCGGTCTCCAGCTCGACCAGCGGCTCGTCGGCCTTAACGGCATCGCCGATTTTCTTGAACCAGCGGCCGATGGTCGCTTCTGTGACCGATTCGCCGAGCGTCGGGACGCGGATGTCGTTGCCCATTTGAGCTTCTCTCCAGATGCGAAAGGAATGGAGGCGGCCGAGTGGCCGCCTCGAAAGCCGGTCAGCCGAGTGCCTCGTCGAGGAAAGCGGCGAGTTGGGCCAGATGTTTGGACATCAGGCCAGTGGCGGTGGCGGCTGACGGCGCGCGGCCGGCATAGCGGGCACGCGGAACCTTGGCGCCGATCTGTTTCAAGACCCATTCGAGATAGGGGTCGATGAAAGTCCAGGCGCCCATGTTCTTGGGCTCTTCCTGGCACCAGACATGCTCGGCGTTCGGGAAGCGGCTGAGTTCGTTGACCAGCGCCTTGGCCGGGAACGGATAGAGCTGCTCGACGCGCAGGAGGTAAATGTCGTCGATGCCGCGCTTCTCGCGCTCCTCGAGCAGGTCGTAGTAGACCTTGCCGCTGCACAGCACGACCCGGCGAATGTCCGCGTCGGGCTTCAGGCGCACGGTCACCGTATCGGGGTCGGACTCGGCATGATCCCAGAGCAGGCGGTGGAACGATGTTTCCGCCCCCATGTTTGCGAGTTTCGACACCGCCCGCTTGTGGCGGAGCAGCGACTTCGGCGTCATCAGGATCAGCGGCTTGCGAAAATCGCGGGTCAGCTGGCGCCTGAGGATATGGAAGTAGTTGGCCGGCGTCGTGCAGTTGGCGACCTGCATGTTGTCTTCGGCACAGAGCTGCAGCCAGCGTTCGAGACGGGCGGACGAATGCTCCGGCCCCTGGCCCTCATAACCGTGCGGCAGCAGGCAGACGAGGCCGGACATCCTGAGCCACTTGCGTTCACCACCGGAGATAAACTGGTCGAACACCACCTGCGCGCCGTTGGCGAAGTCGCCGAACTGCGCCTCCCAAAGGGTGAGCGCGTTGGGGCGGGCCAGCGAGTAGCCATATTCGAAGCCGAGCACCGCCTCTTCCGACAGCATCGAATTGATGACCTCGAAAGGTGCCTGCTCCGGAGACAGGTTGGCGAGCGGGATGTAGCGCGCCTCCGTCTCCTGATCGTAGAGCACGCTGTGACGCTGGCTGAAGGTGCCGCGCTCACAGTCCTGGCCGGAAAGGCGGATCTTGTGGCCGCCAAGGGCGAGCGAGCCGAAGGCCAAAGCTTCGCCCAGCGCCCAATCGATGCCCTCGCCAGTCTCGATCGCCTTCTTGCGGGCATCGAGGAAGCGCTGGACGGTGCGGTGGACGTTGAAGGTCGGCGGCACCGTATTGATCTTGAGGCCGATTTCCTTGAGCGTCTCGATGTTGACGCCGGACTGACCGCGCCGCTGTTCGTCGAAGCTGTCGGCGACCTTGAGCCCAGCCCAGGCGCCATCCAGCCAATCGGCCTTGTTGGGCTTATAGGCCTGACCAGCCTCGTATTCCTGATCGAGCTTCTGGCGGAAGGCAGCCTGCATGCCGATGACTTCGTCCTGGGTGACCGTACCCTCGTCGATCAGCTTCTTGGCGTAGATCTGCAGTGTCGTCGCATGGCCGCGGATCTTGGAATACATGATCGGCTGGGTGAAGCCCGGCTCGTCGCCTTCGTTATGGCCGAAGCGGCGATAGCAGATCATGTCGATGACCACCGGCTTGTGGAACTTCTGCCGATAGTCGATGGCCACCTTGGCGGCATAGACCACGGCTTCCGGATCGTCGCCGTTGACGTGCAGGATCGGCGCCTCGACCATCTTGGCGACGTCGGACGGATAGGGCGACGAGCGCGAGAAGTGCGGGTTGGTGGTGAAGCCGATCTGGTTGTTGACGATGAAGTGGATCGAGCCGCCGACGCGATGGCCGCGCAGCTGGCTGAGACCGAAGCACTCCGCGATGACGCCCTGGCCGGCAAAGGCCGCGTCGCCATGCAGCAGCAGCGGCAGCACCTTGACGCGCTCGCGCAGCGGAATGATGTCGCCTTCCCAGACGGTGGCGGAAACGTCCTGCTTGGCGCGCACCTTGCCGAGAACCACCGGATTGACGATTTCGAGGTGCGACGGGTTGGGTGTCAGGCTGAGGTGCACCTTGTTGCCATCGAACTCGCGGTCCGAAGAGGCACCGAGGTGGTACTTGACGTCGCCCGAGCCTTCGACGTCGTCGGGGGCGTAGGAGCCGCCCTTGAACTCGTGGAACAGCGCCCGGTGCGGCTTGGCCATCACTTGCGTCAGCACGTTGAGACGGCCACGGTGCGGCATGCCGAGCACGATCTCTTTCACGCCGAGGTTGCCACCCCGCTTGATGATCTGCTCGAGCGCCGGGATCAGGCTCTCGCCGCCATCGAGACCGAAACGCTTGGTGCCGGTGTACTTGACGTCGAGGAACTTCTCGAAGCCCTCGGCCTCCACCAGCTTGTTGAGAATGGCCTTCTTGCCATTGTCGGTGAATTCGATCTGCTTGTCCGGCCCCTCGATGCGCTCCTGAATCCAGGCCTTCTCCTCGGGTGAGGAGATATGCATGAACTCGTAGCCGATGGTGCCGCAGTAGGTGCGCTTCAGAATGTCGATCATCTGCCGCACGGTGGCGTATTCGAGACCGAGGACGTGATCGATGAAGATCGGCCGGTCCATGTCGGCTTCCGTAAAGCCGTAGCTCGTCGGATGCAGTTCCTCGTGGTCGAGCTTCTTGGCAACGCCGATCGGATCGAGATCGGCGTGAAGATGGCCACGCATGCGATAGGCGCGGATCATCATGATGGCGCGCACCGAATCGAGCGTCGCCTGCCGAAGCTCCTCGGCACTGATGCCGGCCGGCTGCGCTTTCGCCTCGATCTTCTTCTCGAGGATCTTGCTGGCCTCGGGCCAGTTGCCATCGAGAGCGGAGACCAGCTCGCCGTTGATCTTGGGCGGCCAGTCGGGCCGGGTCCAGCTGGCGCCGCGCGCGCTACGTGCCGTCGCCGGCTCGGAGAGGGCGTCGAAGAACTCCCGCCACTCAGGGTCGACCGAAGAGGGATCGGCGAGGTAGCGGGCCTCGAGCGCCTCGATATAGGTGGCGTTGCCGCCATAGAGGAACGAGGTCCCGGCGAAAGCGTCGTTATCGTTCTGCCGTGCCATGTGCGTTTCGGAGCCGTCCGCTCCGTCCTCGCGTTCCGGCGATAGCAGGATCGCTTCGCCGTGGGTATCGATGACCAAGCAACCGCATTCGGGCGAATGCTTGGCCTTTGTTGTCCGCTTTAGGCCTTCAAGCGCTCGGCGAGCGTCCTGCCAAGCTGGGCCGGCGACGGCGATACGACAATGCCAGCCGCTTCCATGGCGGCGATCTTGTCCTCGGCGCCACCTTTGCCGCCGGAAATCACCGCACCGGCGTGACCCATGGTGCGGCCGGGCGGCGCCGTGCGACCGGCGATGAAGCCGACCATCGGCTTCGCGCGGCCACGCCTGGCCTCATCCTTGAGGAACTGCGCCGCCGCCTCCTCGGCCGAGCCACCGATTTCACCGATCATGACAATCGACTTCGTCTCGGGATCGGCCAGGAACAGTTCCAGCACGTCGATGAACTCGGTGCCCTTCACCGGATCACCGCCAATACCGACGGCGGTGGTCTGGCCGAGACCTTCGTTCGTAGTCTGGAACACCGCCTCATAGGTGAGGGTTCCCGACCGCGATACAATGCCGACCGAGCCCCGGCGGAAGATGGAGCCGGGCATGATGCCGATCTTGCATTCGCCGGGGGTCAGCACGCCGGGGCAGTTGGGACCCAGCAGACGCGACTTGGAACGGTCGAGCCGGGCCTTCACCTTCACCATGTCGAGCACCGGAATGCCTTCGGTGATGGTGACGATCAGCGGCATCTCGGCATCGATCGCCTCGATGATCGACACGCCGGCGGCCTTGGGCGGCACATAGACAACGGAGGCGTTGGCGCCGGTCTTCTCGCGCGCTTCGGCGACGGTGTCGAACACCGGCAGCGTTGCCTTCGAGCCGTCGGGCAGTGTGCCCTCCCAGGTGGAGCCGCCCTTGCCGGGCGTGACGCCGGCCACCATCTGGGTGCCGTGGTAACCGAGCGCCTGCTCGGTGTGGAACGTACCGGTCTTGCCGGTCAGGCCCTGAACGATGACCTTGGTGTCCTTGTTGACGAGAATGGACATCGCGTCAGGCTCCCTTTACGGCGGCGACAATCTTGCGGGCAGCGTCGTCGAGATCATCGGCGGCAATGACGTCGAGACCGCTTTCGGCGATGATCTTCTTGCCGAGGGCGACGTTGGTGCCCTCGAGGCGGACGACCAGGGGCACTTGAAGACCGACCTCGCGCACGGCGGCGATGACGCCCTCGGCGATGACGTCGCACTTCATGATGCCGCCGAAGATGTTGATCAGGATGCCTTTCACGGCGGGATCGGCCGTAATGATCTTGAAGGCCGCCGTCACTTTCTCGCGGGAAGCGCCGCCGCCGACATCGAGGAAGTTGGCCGGTTCGGCGCCGTAGAGCTTGATGATGTCCATAGTGGCCATCGCAAGTCCGGCGCCGTTGACCATGCAGCCGATATTGCCGGAGAGCGCCACATAGGCGAGGTCGTGCTTGTGCGCCTCGATTTCCTTCGCATCCTCCTCGGTGAGGTCGCGCAGCGCCTCGACATCCGGATGACGGAACAGCGCGTTGCCATCGAAGGACACCTTGGCGTCGAGAACGCGCAGGTGACCGTCTTTCAGCACGATCAACGGGTTGATCTCGAGAAGGCTCATGTCCTTGTCGACGAAGGCCTTATAGAGGAGCGGGAACAGGGTTTCGGCATCCTTTGCCGCGGCACCGTCCAGCTTTAGGGCGGACACGATGGCCGCCACATCAGCGGCGCTGACGCCCGCTTCCGGGTCGATCGCGACGGTGACGATCTTTTCCGGCGTATCGTGAGCGACCGTCTCGATGTCCATGCCGCCCTCGGTGGACACCACGAAGGCGACGCGTCCAACCGCGCGATCGACCAGTAACGAACAGTAGAGCTCGCGGGCAATGTCGGCGCCATCCTCGATATAGAGGCGGTTCACCTGCTTGCCGGCCGGACCGGTCTGCTTGGTGACAAGCGTCGCGCCCAGCATCTCGCGTGCGAATGACGCGACCTCATCCACCGAACGGGCAAGGCGAACGCCACCCTTGTCACCAGCGGAGGCTTCCTTGAACCGTCCCTTGCCGCGACCACCGGCATGGATCTGACTTTTCACGACCCAGAGCGGGCCAGGGAGCGACCGGGCAGCCGCCTCAGCCTCGTCGGGAGAAAAGACGGGCACACCAGCGGCGACAGGCGCGCCGAACCCCTTGAGCAGGGCCTTTGCCTGGTATTCGTGGATGTTCATCCGGAAGTCCTTGGCTTGGGAGTGGGGAAGAGAGGCGGACTGAGTGAAAATGCGGATGGATTCGCTAGAGACGAAAAGGCCGGGTCGCCGTTTGGCGGCCCGGCCCATGTTTTCAAACGATCAGGCCAGCGCCGGAGCGATGGTCTTGCAGGCTTCGATCAGACCCTTGACCGAGGCCACCGACTTCTCGAAGCCGGCCTTTTCCTCGGACGAAAGCTCGAGATCGACGATCTTCTCGACACCACCGGCGCCAATCATGGCGGGCACGCCGACATAGGTGCCGGTGACGCCGAACTCGCCCTTGAGGCAGGCAGCCACCGGCAGGATGCGCTTCTTGTCCTTGAGGTAGGACTCGGCCATGGAAATGGCGGAAGCGGCCGGAGCGTAGAAGGCCGAACCGGTCTTCAGGAGAGCGACGATCTCGCCGCCGCCCTTGCGGGTGCGGTCGACGATGGCGTCCAGCTTCTCCTGGGTGGTCCAGCCCATCTTCACCAGCTCGGGAAGCGGCACGCCGCCGACCGTCGAATAGCGGATCAGCGGAACCATGTCGTCGCCGTGGCCACCGAGGGTCATGGCATGAACATCTTCGACCGAAACGCCGAACTCATCCGACAGGAAATAGCGGAAGCGAGCCGAGTCGAGCACGCCGGCCATGCCGACGACCATATGGGCCGGCAGACCGGAGAACTTCTGCAGCGCCCAGACCATGGCGTCGAGCGGATTGGTGATGCAGATCACGAAGGCCTTCGGGGCATACTTGGCAATGCCGGCGCCGACCTGTTCCATGACCTTGAGGTTGATGCCGAGGAGGTCGTCGCGGCTCATGCCGGGCTTGCGCGGCACGCCGGCGGTGACGATCACCACGTCTGCGCCTTCGAGCGCTTCATAGCTGTTGGTGCCGGAAAGCTTGGCGTTGAAGCCTTCGACCGGGGCGGTTTCCGCGAGATCCAGGGCCTTGCCCTGAGGCACGCCGTCCATGATGTCGAACAGGACGACATCGCCGAGTTCCTTCTGACCGGCCAGGAGGGCCAACGTGCCGCCGATCTGGCCAGCACCAACGAGAGCGATCTTTTTCCGCGCCATTGATTATTACCTTTCCCTTTACGTAAAGGTTAGTTAGATCGAAATCGATCGGCATGGAATTACAATGATCGCGAGTCGCGTGCAAGCGAGACTATCGGGGAAAGTCAACTTTTCACGAAGACGGTACTGCTTTGTGAGGTCACTTCTTCATGTGGTAGGTGACGCGTGCGTCATGTGGTCGATGATTGCGAACGGGATGGATCGGCGGCGCGATGCAGCCAAGCCTCCGTCCGCATCTCGATAAGCCGCGACGCGGTCCGGGCGAACTCGAAGGCCTCGTTGCCCTCTGTTGCGTAATAGAGTTCGGCCGGCTCGCCATCGGCCGTCAGCACCAGTCCGCGCCCCGCGTCATAGAGAACGTCGATCAGCGTAATGAAGCGTTTCGCCCGGTTGCGCTCGCCGGCGGCAAGACGAGGCACGCCCGTCACCATCAGAAGGTCGAAATGGCGGGCAATTGCTCGGTAGTCGGCAGCTCCAAGCGGCTGGTCGCAGAGCTCTGCGAAGGTGAAGCGAGCACGCCGACCGGCGGCACGCGCCACATGAACGGTGCGCCCCTTGACGCGAAGGTCGCAGGCTTCCTCGCCATCGCCCGAAAGGGAGGCCCATAGACGCTCGGCGGCAGCATCGGTGGCTGGACCAAGCGGGGAGAGATAAACCTCAGCCGCCGTGAGTCCTTCCAACCGATGGTCGGCACCGTCCTTGAGATGCAAGATCTCGCAACTTTCCTTCAGAAGACCGATGAAAGGCAGGAAGCTCGCCCTGTTGAGGCCGTTCCAATAAAGGCGATCGGGCGCGACATTGGACGTGGCGACCAGAGTCAAACCGAGGTCGAACAGGCGCCCGAACAGGCGGCCGAGCAGCATGGCGTCGGCAATGTCGGTCACCGAAAACTCGTCGAAGCAGAGAAGCCGTATCTCATCGGCGAGCGATCGCGCCACGATTTCAACGGGGTCGCGCGGATCGCCGGCCGCCATGGCCCGGCGCGCCGCAGCAATGGCCTCGTGCATGTCGCCCATGAAAGCGTGGAAATGCTGTCGCCGTTTCTTTTCGATCGGCGCCGCCGCATAGAAGCGGTCCATCAGCAATGTCTTGCCGCGACCGACGCCACCCCAGAGGTAAAGGCCGCGCGCCGCCGGAACGGACCCCACGGGTATGAGACCGAGGAGACGGCGGCGCGCACGTGGGGCGGCGAGCCTTTTGAGCAGCCGATCGAAAGCCACGGCCGCCTGCCGCTGGGCGGCATCAGCCGTGAGCCGGCCGGCGGCGATCTCGCCGTCGAACCAGAGGGCGACCTCGCCGGCCGTAGCCTCAGCCGTCATGCCGGTTATCAGCTGCGGAAGAACTGCACGCCGCGTTTGCTGACGTCGGTCTGGCCGGAATACCGATTGGGAGCCGCGGCATAGAGGCGGGCGACGACCGACCCGGAAGCGTCCTTCAGCAGAATTTCCTTGCCGGCGACGTCCCAGGCGCCGATCGCCTTCAGCTCGTCGGATACGCAGCCGCGCGTCGAGGCGCGGAAGCCGCCACTCCAGGTGGTAAGATTCATGGAGAGCTGACACGTCTCGCCGGCCGAGGCGAGCGTCCAGCCGCCGATCAGATCGGCCTTGCGCACATCCGCGGCAACGCCCGGGTTGGCGGGAGCGATTGCCGGGCCCGTCGGCTGACCCATGGCCATGTCGGTCGTCGGTTGCGTCATCACCGGTGCCGGCAACGCTTGGCTCGCCACCGGGTTGACCGGTTGCGGCGCCAGCGGAGCGATGCGCGGCGGCGGCGGTGCATAGCTGCTACAGGCGGCGAGCGCGAGGACGGAAACAACGGAGGCGGTGGCAATGATGCGCATCAGGAGGGCTCCCAGAGGGCGAAGAGAGCACGCCGTGGCTCTCGGCGTGATTCTCTCTAGGCGTAGCTTCGAATGATAGCCGCCTCGTTCCCGGAGGGGAACCGAAGGCTGAAGAAACTTAAAAATCGCGACAAAATGCTCTTTGTCGACGTTGCACGGAAGACGCGATGGCCGCAAGATGTTCCTCGTGTTCAGGTGGGGGGCACATCGTATGTTGTCCTTTGTAGCGCGTGTGCTTGGACTGGGGCTGTTTGCCATCGGCGTGGTGGCTCTCATTTCCGATGGTATCTCTTCGATTGCCGCCGACAGGGTGGTGATGACGCCGCTTTCGGGAAGCTTGGCGCTCATAGCTCCGGATTTTGCGGATCGCATCGAAGCCGTGCTGAAGCCGCTCATCGGCGAGGCGGGATGGGCCGAGTGGGGCACGGCAGTGCTCGCTTGGCCGACGCTCGCCGTCGCCGGCATCATCGGCATATTCCTGATGCTTGCCGGCGCTCGCCGGTCGCCTCGTCCGGCGAGACGTCATGCCGGTTTCCCCACCTGACAAGGCCGTGCTCGGCATTGATGCTGCCTGGACGGCGGCCAACCCGAGCGGCGTGGCATTGGCGGTGAAAACGTCGGGCGTTTGGCAGCTCACCGCCGTTGCCGCCTCGTTCGAAGAATTCATTGCCCTTTCGGGGGGCGAAACGGGTTCATCGAGCCCGTCCGCGCTGGTTGCCGCAGCCAGTTGTCTGGCCGGCCGAACTCCCGACCTCGTCGCCGTGGACATGCCGATGATGGATACGCCCATTTCGGCGAGGCGGGCTGCTGACAACGCGGTCAACCGAGCCTATTCAGGCCGCGGCGCCGGTACCCATTCGCCAACCGTCGACCGTCCCGGAGCTGTCGGGCGCGCACTGGAATCCGGGCTTGCTGGGGCGGGCTATCCGCTGGCGACGCTCGATATTCGGCCGCCCTGCCGCATTGAGATCTATCCGCACCCAGCGCTGATCGAGCTTACCGGCGCAGCAATGCGTCTTGCATACAAGATCGGCCGCACTGGGCGTTACTGGCCAGGCCTGCCGCTCGTCGAGAGGCGGCGCCGCCTTTACGAGGTATGGAGAATCGTCATCACCGCCCTTGACGGCGTGCTGGCGGGAAGTTCCGACCTCCTCACCCTGCCACCGGCCGATACGCGCGGCCGGAGCCTCAAGGCGTTCGAAGATCGTCTCGACGCTGTCGTCGCGGCGTATGCCGGCGCTATGGCGCTCGACGGCCGGGCGCGTGCCTTTGGCGATGCGGGATCGGCGGTATGGGTGCCAATGAACGCAGGCGACCTGTAAGCGCTTCGTCCGACGGATTGACGGCCGGGCGCCCATGACGGCTTGGAGCGTGGATTTGGCAGGCTCTCTACCGGTCCGGCACATCGAACCGGTAGAGAGGAGACTCAGACGTCGAGATTGGCGACCGACAGCGCGTTGGCCTGGATGAACTCGCGGCGAGGCTCCACCTCGTCGCCCATCAGCCGCTCGAAGATGTCGTCGGCCTCGACCGCCTCGTTCACCTGCACGCGCAGCAGCGAACGGGCGTTGGGATCGAGCGTCGTCTCCCAGAGCTGTTCGGCATTCATCTCGCCAAGGCCCTTGTAGCGCTGCATGGCAATGCCCTTGCGGCCGGCGGCGTAGACAGCGTCCAGCAGCGTGCGCGGCCCGCGCACGGCGGTCTCGTTGTCACGACGTCGGAGCACGGCCGACGCGCCATAGATAGCCGCCAGATGTTCGCGATGGCCGGTGAGCTTGCGCGCGTCGGCTGACGACAGCAATGCCGTATCGATGATGCTGGTCTCGGTGACGCCCCGCACAACGCGGTGGAAGGCAAGGCTTCCGTCCGGCATCGCCTCGCCCGTCCACCCCTTCTCGAACTCATCGGCGATGATATCGAGGCGGGCTGCCACGCTGTCAGCCGCGTTTTGCGCCGCCGCGTGGTTTTCCAGGAGGCGAGCGTCGAGAGCCCCGGCAATCGCCGCCTGTTCGACGACGTCATGGCTGTAGCGGTGATGCAGCCCGTCAATGAGGTTCCGGACGATACGCGCTCGGTCGACGATGGCCCGAAGATCCTGTCCTGCCAGCGCTTCGCCATCGGCGAGCTTCAGCACCGCCTCATCGAGACCCTGCGTCACCAGGAAGTCTTCCAGCGCCCGCTCGTCCTTCAGATACTGCTCGGACTTGCCGCGCGTCACCTTATAGAGTGGCGGCTGGGCGATGTAGATGTGACCACGCTCGATCAGCGCCGGCATCTGCCGGAAGAAGAAGGTGAGCAGCAGCGTACGAATGTGGGCGCCGTCGACGTCGGCGTCCGTCATGATGATGATCTTGTGGTAACGCAGCTTGTCGGCATTGAACTCGTCGGCGCCGATCGAGGTACCGAGCGCGGTAATCAAGGTGCCGATCTCGGCCGACGACAGCATCTTGTCGAAGCGTGCCCGCTCCACATTGAGGATCTTGCCGCGAAGCGGCAGCACCGCCTGGAATTCGCGGTTGCGACCCTGCTTGGCGGAACCACCGGCCGAGTCGCCCTCGACGAGGAACAATTCGGTGTTGGCCGGGTCGCGATCCTGGCACTCGGCAAGCTTGCCGGGAAGCGAAGCCATGTCGAGCGCGCCCTTGCGGCGCGTCAGCTCGCGGGCCTTGCGGGCCGCCTCGCGGGCCGCGGCGGCCTCGACCACCTTGCCGACCACGACGCGTGCCTCTGCCGGATGTTCCTCAAACCAAGTGGAAAAGGCATCGTTGAGAGCGCCCTCGACCACCGGGCGAACCTCCGACGACACGAGCTTGTCCTTGGTCTGGCTGGAGAACTTCGGATCGGGCACCTTCACCGACAAGACGCAGGTCAGCCCCTCGCGGCAGTCGTCGCCGGTCAGTGTCACCTTCTCGCGCTTGGAGATGCCGGAGGTTTCGGCATAGCCGGTCACCTGGCGGGTCAGCGCGCCACGAAAGCCGGCGAGATGGGTACCGCCGTCGCGCTGCGGGATGTTGTTGGTGAAGCAGAGCACGTTCTCGTGGTAGCTGTCGTTCCACCACAGAGCGACTTCGACGGTGATACCGTCCTTCTCGGTCGATACCATGATCGGCTTCGACAGTGCCGGTTTCTTCGAGCGGTCGAGATAGCGCACGAAGGCTTCGAGCCCGCCCTCATAGTGCAGCTCCTCAATGCGTGGCTCAACCCCGCGATGATCCTCAAGAAGGATGCGGACGCCGGAATTCAGGAACGCCAGTTCGCGCAGCCGGCGCTCCAACGTTGCAAAGTCGAAATCGGTGACGCCCTTGAACGTCTCGTGGCTGGGCATGAAGGTCACTTCGGTGCCCTTTTCGCCCACGGAGGTGCCCGTCACAGCGAGCGGAGCATCCGCCACGCCGTTCGAAAAGCTCATCTCGTGCACCTGGTCGTGCCGCCAAACCTTGAGCTTCAGCCAGACCGACAGCGCATTGACCACTGACACGCCGACGCCATGCAGGCCGCCCGACACCTTGTAGGAATTCTGGTCGAACTTTCCGCCGGCGTGCAGCTGGGTCATGATGACCTCGGCCGCCGACACGCCCTCTTCCTTGTGAATGTCGGTGGGGATGCCACGACCATTGTCGCGCACCGTACAAGAGCCATCGGCATTGAGGCGGACCTTCACAAAGTCGGCGTGGCCGGCCAGCGCCTCGTCGATGGCGTTGTCCACCACCTCATAGACCATGTGGTGCAGGCCCGAACCATCGTCGGTGTCACCGATGTACATGCCGGGGCGCTTGCGCACCGCGTCGAGCCCCTTCAGCACCTTGATGGATTCGGCGCCGTAATCGTCGGGGTCGTAGGCTGTGGTGTCGGTCATGGAGGCCTTCGTTTCTCGTCTCGGGATCATCCCGCCTAATTTTCTTTTAGAGGCTGGCGGGAGCTGCTTCAACCATCCTCGGCAACAGGCCGAAAAGCGTTATATTTCAATGGGCTTGCTGGGGATTTATCCCCGTGGGCCAAGAGCGGCCGTACCATGGCCCCGCAATCGGGTGGAAATGCGGCGAATCAATCTCAGAATTCCCCGGAATTCGGGGCAGGAACATCCGGAATCACAATGATTTCCGCCTCGCCGGAAAAGCCCTCGAAGGGGGCGGCATCGGTGCCGGTCATGAAGGCTTGGACACCGAGCGCCGCGATGAGATCGACCAGTGCCCTTCGCCGACGAGCGTCGAGGTGGGCGGCCACTTCATCGAGTAGCAGGACGGGCGGACTGCCCGTCAGTTCGGTGACGAGCGCCGCCTGGGCCAGCACCAGACCGGTGAGCAGCGCCTTCTGCTCGCCGGTGGAGGAGGCCGAGGCAGGCATGTTCTTTTCGGCGTGGCGCACCGAAAGGTCGGAGCGATGGGCCCCGACGAGCGTTCGCCCGGCCGCCCGGTCGCGCGAACGACCGGCCCTGAGATCGGCTCTCAGCCAATCCTCGACGTCGGCGGCCGGCGCTTCATCAAGTGCCGTATCGACATCGCCGGCCAGTTGAACGGTGGCGCGGGGAAAAGCTCCGTCGCCGTCCGGGCGCGTTTCGATAAGTCGAGTGAGGCAATGGACCGTCTCGCGGCGGGCGGCGGCGACGGCAACGCCGGTGGTGGCGATCTCGGTTTCGATCGCATCGAGCCAGGCCATGTCGGCGTCTCGCGTCTCCAGCAAGCGGTTGCGCGAAGCGACGGCCTGTTCATAGGCCGAAACGCGCCGGCCATGCGCCGGATCGACGGCCAGCACCAAACGGTCGAGAAAGCGGCGGCGATCGCCCGCCGACCCTATGAAGAGGCCGTCCATGGCCGGAATGAGCCAGATAAGGCGCAAGTGATCGGACAGGCGCTCGCTGCCCTTCTGCGGCTCGCCATCGACAAGAACCCGCCGCCCCGGTTCGCCGGGAACCGATCCGGTCCCAATCCGCACCGCTCCGAAAGCGCCCTCGACTTCGGCCAGCACGGAAAAGCCACCTGTACCGAGCCGGGCCATTTCGGCAAGCGTCGCCCGGCGGAAGCCGCGCCCGGGGGCAAGCAAGGACAGCGCCTCGAGGACATTGGTCTTGCCGACGCCGTTCTGCCCGACAAGCACCACCGACCGGCCCGAAAAATCGAGCGCGAGGTCGGCATGGTTGCGGAAATCGCTGAGGCGAAGGTGGCTCACGCGCACCTTCGCCTCTGGACGGAAGTCTGTCATGTCAGTCCAGCGGTGGCCGATCACACCCGCATCGGCATCAGCACATAGAGCGTGGCGTCATCACCGGCATCCTGGATCAGCGTTGGCGAACCAGAATCGGCAAGGTGGAACACGGCGGTTTCTGAGGTGAGCTGGCTGGCAATATCCAGGAGATAGCGGGCGTTGAAGCCGATCTCCAGCGGCGTGTCGCCGTAGTCGACCATCACTTCCTCAGTGGCCGTGCCCGAATCCGGGTTGACGACGGTGAGCATCATGCGCCCTTCGCCGAGCGCCAGCTTTACCGCCCGTCCCCGCTCGGACGAGATGGTGGAAACGCGGTCGACGGCCTCGGCAAACTCGGCTTTGTCGACCCGAAGTTCCTTGTCGTTGCCCTGCGGGATCACCCTGCCGTAATCGGGGAAGGTGCCGTCGATCAGCTTGGAGGTCAGCACCACGTTGCCAACGGTCAGGCGAATCTTGGCATCCGACAGCTCGACCTTGAGTTCGGCCTTCGGGTCTTCGATGAGGCGCTGGATCTCGCCCACCGTCTTGCGGGGGACGATGATGCCGGGCATGCCCTCAGAGCCCTTTGGCGCGGCGATGTCGGCGCGGGCAAGACGATGGCCATCGGTCGCGACGGCGCGGAACAACGCGCCGTCCGGACCATCGACGGTGTGCAGGAAGATGCCGTTCAGATAGTAACGGATCTCCTCATTGGAGATGGCGAATTGCGTTCGGTCGATCAGACGCTTGAGATCGCCGGCTTCCAGCGTGAATGAATGGCTGAGCTCGCCGACCGTTATATCGGGGAAGTCGCTCTCCGGCAGCATCTGCAGCGAGAAGCGCGAGCGGCCGGAGGAAATGGACAGCGTGGCGCCATCGGCCGACCCTTCGAGGGAGACTTGTGACCCCTCGGGCAGCTTGCGCACGATGTCATAGAACATATGCGCTGGCACCGTGGTGGCACCGGGGCGCTCGACCATCGCCGGCACCGTCTCCTGCGCCTCGAGATCGAGATCGGTTGCCTTCAGCTTGAGCTGACCGTCGTCGGTCCGAAGCAACACGTTGGAGAGAATCGGAATGGTGTTCCGACGCTCGACGACGCGATGGACGTGGGTAAGGGAGGCGAGGAGGTGCGACCGCTCCAGCGTAACGCGCATGGAAAAACCCGTCTGTCATGGCTGCCGCGCGGATCGGTCACACTGGACGCGGCCGGCGCGGCCTCCGGAAAATCTGGCGCCTAAGGCATTTCTCCCCGTCGCTGCCAAGGCGGCGACCACGGGGAAAAGCACATTACGGCAACTGCCGATTTCCGCAAGCCAGCATGCCGTTAACGGAACGGGTTTTCGCTGGCGTTTTTCGTTTCCGGTTTGAGATCAGGCCTCGAGCATGCGCTTCAGGACTTCGATCTCCTGCGTCAGCGCCTCATCGGATCCGAGCAACTCTTCGACCTTGCGAACGGCGTGCAGAACGGTGGTGTGGTCGCGGCCGCCGAAACGCCGGCCGATTTCCGGCAAGGATCGCAGCGTCAGAGACTTGGCCAGATACATGGCAATCTGGCGCGGCCAAACGATCGAACGGGTGCGGCGCGACGACAGGAGATCCTGCTTGGAGACGTTGTAGTGCTTGGAAACGACCCGCTGGATGTCCTCGATCTTGACGCGGCGCGTGTCGGTCACCCGAATGAGGTCCTTCAGCGTCGTCTCGGCCATGGTGAGCGACAGCGTCAGGCCGGTCAGCTGGTTGTGACCGGCAAGGCGCGTCACAGCGCCCTCAAGATCGCGCCCCGATGTGGTGACGTTGCGGACGATGAAGTCGATGACATCATCGGGAACGGAGAAGCCGGGCATGTGCTGCGTCGTGAGAGCGATACGGCGCTCGATAATCGACCGACGCAAAGCCGCATCGGGAGCGCCGATCTCTATCAACAGGCCGCCGGACAGGCGCGAACGGACGCGCTCGTCCATGGTTTCCAGCTCGACCGGGGGACGATCGGCGGCAACGATCACCTGCCGGGCGCCGTCGATCAGCGTATTCACCGTGTGACAGAATTCCTGCTGGATCTGCTTGCCGTGCAGGAACTGCATGTCGTCGATCACCAGAAGGTCGATGGTCCGGAGCGCTTCCTTGAAAGCGATGGCCGACTGGGTCTGCAGCGACTGCACGAAGCGGTACATGAAATGTTCGGCGGTCAGATAGAGCACCCGCATTTCCGGATGTTCAGCCTTGAGGTGATGGGTAAGCGCCTGCAGGAGATGCGTCTTGCCCTGGCCGACCGAGGAATGGATGTAGAGCGGATTGAACTTGACGGCGGAGGCCGAACCATCGGCCACCTGGCGAGCGGCGGCCAGCGCCAGACGGTTGGAAGCCCCCTCGACGAAATTGTCAAAGGTGTAGCGCGGGTCGAGCGGCGAGGAGATGTCGTCGAATAGTCGGGCGGAGGCGGCATCGGCGGCAGGACGGATCGGAGTGACGACGCGTGCCGCTGGCGCATTGGCTTGACGGGCGGCTTCCGGTGCCGAGAAACGGGCCGGAGCCTCGACCTTGGCCCGCATGGCCGTGCGCACCGATACTTCAACCTTACGGTAGGCCGGCCCCTCAGCCTGCCAGAGGGCGGCGAGCTTGTCGCGATAGTGCGTGGAGATCCAGGTCTTCAGGAAACGGCTCGGCACCGAGAGCCAAACAGTGCCGCCCTCGATCTGCTCGACATTCATGCCGGCAAACCAGCAGGAGAACACCTCTTCGCCAAGATCGGCTTTGAGGCGGCCACGAACGCGCGCCCACGCATCGGCATGACTAACTGCCGCTCCGGCGACGCCGCAGGCTTCCGCTTCCAACATATCTCGGCCTCCATTCAAAAAAGTCTACTCACGCATCTTTCACTCGAAGGCGCTTCCGCCAGGAGCGCTCTTCATGACCGGCCGGACGCTATGCCCGGATCGGCCTTCTTGTCTGCCCGCCGCAAACGGCAACGGGAAGAGAGCACCTGCCCATGGGAAGGCACCCACTAGATTATGTCGGCACAAAGCCGACATTAACACGCATGACAGGCGGGAGCCTGTCACTTGCCGGAGCTGCGGCTTCCGGACCTTGGATTGTGATCAGTGTGACAGGTCTCCCGATCTGCGCGCACTTTGCCGGCCGTCTGGCCGCCCCGTCCAACGCATCGGTTCAACTCTGGATCCAGGGCAGACCACTCGCCTTCCAGCCATCGACACAGCCTCTGTGCCGATCCGGACCGAGTGCCCCCTCGAAACCGCCTGCCACATTAAATGCCCGCGTAAAGCCGCCGGCCGTTGCCACGGTCGCCGCAGATCGACTGCGCGCTCCCGACCGGCAGATAAAATACAGCGGAGCGTCCGGACCAGCTCCGAGGTCGGCAAGAGCCTCCCCAAGCTCGTCGGCGAAGGCCGGGTTGACGGCCATGTCCGGAAAGCGCTGCCACTCGACGAGCAGCACCCGCTTGCCAACACTTCCAAGGTCAGGAAGCCCCACGAAGTTCCATTCCGCCACCGTCCGGACATCGATCAGCACGGCAGAGGGATCAGCGGCAAGCGCTTCCCAAGTTTCGCGCACACCGACGTCTCCCGCATAGCCTGGATCTTCGTTGAATGATCCCGTACCCAAGATCGCCCCGCTACCTCAAATCGACCACCGAGAAAAGGCAAAACAAATCCATGCGCAAAATGCGCATGTATTGCCGACTTGCCTTTCCTGGAGTGAGTTGGCTACTTGCCTCGGCCATCGCACCTAAAGAATTACCGACGGCTAGCCCCCTGCTTTAGTTTACTTTCGTAAGCGAGTGCTTGGCTCGCTCGGTTCAACTGGGCTGACCATACACAGGGCCTAGGGGGGGAGCAAGAGCCGAATCTTCCTATGTCGTTAACCCGGTTTTTACCGGAGCGGGCGCCCCCCGAAGGACGATAGGCGAACCCTAGGGGATTCAAAGATTTGCGCGCCCTGATACGGCCAAACCCTATTTGGTCGTACGCGAGCCGCCCCGGCATTCATTAGCCGCATTTTCGTTTCCGTCGCCGACGAATCTTCGCCGCCTGAAACCGACGTATTTCTAACTACTTGTTATATAACAAAAAAATCTGACAGCCGAGTCCTGAGCCCATCGGTGTCCTAGACCAGACCATGCGAGCCGGAAAAGCAAAAAGGGCCTGGCTAAAAGCCAGGCCCTAATGAACATGTCTCGACCCAATGAGAGTCGTCCCAACGCTGTCAGAGGTCGAATATCAAGCGCTGATAGACTTCAGGCGGGCAGCCAGACGCGACACCTTGCGCGAGGCCGTGTTCTTGTGAACGATACCCTTGGTAGCAGCCCGCATGATCTCCGGCTCGACGGCCTTGAAGGCCTCGGCGGCGGCCGTCTTGTCGCCGGAAGCCACAGCTTCCTCGAACTTGCGCACGAAGGACCGCATACGGCTGCGGCGTGTCTTGTTCACTTCGGTACGGGCCGCGATCTTGCGGGTCGCCTTCTTGGCCGACGACGTATTGGCCATTCTGAAGCCTTTCTCTCTCCCGGCAGCTCCGGGATTTGTTGTTGAGCCGCCGCGGCTGCCGAACCCGGCCACACGGACGACGTAAAACTCTCAGGCGGCCGACGACCATCGGCCACCGTCCTTGGGGCGGGCTTATAGACGTTGGAAGGGCTGCCGTCAACGCCATCAGCGCTGACAAGACGGACAAAAGAAAGTCGAGCGCCCCGCCTGCCTGATCCGCGTCACCGTTCCGCCGCAGCCCGGTCGCTGGCAGGGCTCGCCCTCGCGATCATAGACCGCGAAGCGATGCTGAAAATAACCGAGCGTGCCGTCGGTCCGCATATGATCGCGCAAGGTCGAGCCACCGGCCTCGATCGCCTCGGCGATGACCGCGCGGATTGCTGAAGCGAGCCTTTCAGCCACCGTGGGATCGGCGAGTGCGGAGGCCGGCCGGCGCGGATCGAGCTCTGCGCGCCAAAGCGCCTCGCAAACATAGATATTGCCGAGGCCGGTGACGATCCCCTGATCGAGAAGCGCTGCCTTCAACGGGGTTCGCCGGTCGGCCAGAACGGCCAGCGTGTCAGCCGAGAAGCGATTGGAGGTTGGCTCGACGCCAAGCCCGGCAAGGCGTGGATGCCGCTCCATCTCAGAACGCGGAAACAGATCCATGAAACCGAAGCGCCTCGGGTCATTATAGACGACGGTCGTCCCACCCTGGAGTTCGAAACGGACGTGGTCGTGACGTGGGTCGCGCGAGCGGGCAAGCGCGAAAGCGCCTGGCACAACGCCGGCAGCGCCTTCGGCAACCTCGATTCTGAAGGAACCGGACATGCCGAGGTGGGCGAGCAATGTCTCCCCGCCCTCTATATCCCAGAGAAGATATTTCGAGCGACGGCCGATGCCAAGGACGCGCCGCCCCGACAAGCGCTCGGCAAAGCGCTCCGGGAAGGGATAGCGAAGCGCTGATCGCGCCAGCCTAACGCTTTCAAGGGTGGCACCTTCCAGCACCGGCTGAAGGCCGCGGCGCACCGTCTCTACTTCCGGCAGTTCAGGCATACGCGGATCGTCTCCTCATGGCGGCGCAGGTTGCGGCCAACATAGCGCCGGCCGTTCTCTTCGGCTATGGTCGCGGTCGCGCCGATGGCGCAAGGCTCATGGCAGGACGGGACGGACGATGACGGACAACAGCACTTCCTTCGGCTTTCGCGAGGTTAACGCGAGCGAAAAGCAGGGCCTCGTCGACAGCGTCTTTCACTCGGTGGCTGGCCGCTACGACCTGATGAATGACTTGATGTCGGGCGGCCTGCACCGGCTCTGGAAGGACGTTATGGTCTCCCGCCTTGCTCCGCCGCGTTCCGGGCGGCGGCCGTTCAAGGTGCTCGACATGGCCGGCGGAACCGGCGACATCGCCTTCCGCATTGCCGAGCGCTCGAACCGCACTGCCGACATCACCGTCGCCGACATCAATTCCTCGATGCTCGAAGTCGGCCGCGAGCGTGCCCAGAAGCGCGGCTTCGACAAGCTGGAGTTTGTCGAAGCCAATGCCGAGGAGCTGCCTTGGGCGGATGCCAGCTTCGACGCCTATACGATTGCCTTCGGCATCCGCAACGTGCCAAAGATCGACAAGGCGCTGTCGGAAGCCTTCCGCGTGCTGAAGCCGGGCGGCCGTTTCCTCTGCCTCGAATTCTCCCACGTCGACGCGCCGGTTGCCGACAAGGTCTACGATCTCTATTCCTTCCATCTGGTGCCGAAGATCGGGCGCATAGTCGCCAAGGATGAGGACAGCTATCGCTACCTCGTCGAATCGATCCGTCGCTTTCCCGATCAGGAACGCTTCAAGGCGATGATCGAGGCGGCTGGCTTCTCTCGCGTCAGCTATACCAACATGACGCTCGGCGTCGTGGCGCTTCACGTCGGTGTCAAGATCTGAAACCAACCCGCGAAGATGCCGACGCATCCACTCGTTGAAAAACATCGCCACTGGTTCATGCCGCTTGATGGGTGAAACAGTCACGAACGGAATGGCGTGAGGCGCGCCTCACGCCATGACGCTATCGAGGAAACAGCCTGATGCTCCCCGTCGATCTCGCCCGCCTCGTCCGCGCCGCCTGGGTGCTCGCCCGCGAGGGGGTGATCAACGCGCTGCCGCTGCCCGAGCCACGTCCATTCGCCGTATCCGGCGCATTGCTCATTGCCGGGGCGATTCGCCGGCGTGGCTCTGCCAGTCGGGCTGAGCGACTGTCCATCGCCTTCTCCCGTCTTGGCCCGTCCTACGTCAAGCTCGGGCAATTTCTGTCCACGCGGCCGGACGTGGTGGGCGCCGCGCTCGCCGCCGATCTCGCCGAATTGCAGGACGCCATGCCGGACTTCGGCCTTTCGGGCGCCCGGGCGGTCATCGGTGACAGTTTCGGCCAGGATGCGGACCGCCTGTTTCCTGAGCTCGGCGCGCCCATCGCCGCCGCCTCGATCGCCCAGGTGCACAAGGCCGCGGTGACCAACCGGGACGGCCTTCGCCGCGAGGTGGCCGTCAAGGTGCTACGCCCCGGCATTGACCGGCGGATCGCCTCTGATCTCGCCGGCTTCTACCTGGCCGCCCGGCTGATCGAGCGGCTCGTGCCGCGCGTCCGCCGCCTTCGGCCAGTCGCCATCGTCGACACGCTCGCCCGCTCGCTGACGCTCGAGATGGATTTACGCCTCGAAGCCTCTGCGCTCTCCGAGATGGGCCAGAACACGGCCAATGACGCGGATTTCTGCGTCCCGGCCGTCGACTGGCGGCGTACCAGCCGTTCGGTGCTCACCATGGAATGGGTCGACGGCATCAAGCTGTCCGACGTTGCCGCCATCCGCGCCGCCGGCCACGATCTGCCCAAGCTCGCTGCCACGCTGCTGCAATCCTTTCTGAGGCACGCGCTGCGCGACGGCTTCTTCCACGCTGACATGCACCAGGGCAACCTGTTCGTGGACGCTGCAGGACGGATCGTTGCCGTTGACTTCGGCATCGTCGGCCGGCTCGGTCCGCGCGAACGCCGCTTCCTTGCCGAGATCCTGCACGGCTTCATTACCCGCAATTATCGCCGCGTCGCCGAGGTGCATTTCGAGGCGGGCTATGTGCCGCCCGAGCAGGAACTCGAAACCTTCGCGCAGGCGCTTCGCGCGGTGGGCGAGCCGCTGCATGGTGTACCGGCCTCGGAAATCGCCATGTCGCGGCTGCTCAACCAGCTGTTCGAGACCACCGAGCTCTTCGCCATGCAGACACGGCCCGAGCTCATCCTGCTGCAAAAAACCATGGTGGTGGTCGAGGGCGTTGCCCGCAGCCTCGATCCCGAGCTCGATATGTGGAAAGTTTCCGAGCCCGTGGTGAGCGCCTGGATTACGCGCAACCTCGGTCCGCTCGGCCGTATCGAGACGGCGGTATCGGCAGCCGGCGATTTTCTCGCCCTCGCTCCGCGCCTGCCGCGGCTGTTCGATGCCATCGAGACGATCGCCGCCCGAACCGAAGCGGCCGACGAGAGCCGGCGTCGCCGTCGCTCCATCGCCCTGCCGCTCTGGGTCGGCGCGCTGTCGCTCGCGGCGATCGCCGCATCCAGCCTCGGCTGGCTCTGAGAATTAGCCGCGCGCCAGCGCGGCAAGTCGGTTCTCGTCGGTCACGGCGATACGGCGACGGGCGCTCCGGACAACCCCCTGCCCTTCCCAGGCGCTGAGCAGCCGGCTGACCGTGTGCAGCGTGGTGCCCGTCATCTCGGCGATATCCTGCCGGGTGAGCGGGAAGTCGATGAGAATGCTGCCGTCCTGCTCCTTCCGACCGGCTCGCTGCACCAGGCGTAGGAGTGCATGGGCGACGCGGCGCTCCACTTCTTCGGTCGACAGCTCGCGAATGCGCGTATGCGCTTCCTGCAAACGCTCGCCCACCGCCTCGAGGGCATTGAAGGCGAGGACCGGATTGAGCACCACGAAATCCTGCCACTGCGAGGACATCCAAGCGAGAACGATGCTTTCGGTCACCGCCTCAGCGGTCGCCGGATAGTCGGTGCGGCGGATCGCCTTGGCGATGCCGAACACCTCGCCCGGCAACACGTGACGCACCACCACCTGCTCGCCGGCCGGGGTAATCTGAAGTACCTTGAGATGGCCGTGCAGCAGAAGGAAAAATTCGTCGGCCGGCGCGCCCTGGCTGAATACCGGTTCGCCTGGCTCGACGGTTCTGACCTGGACCGTGGCCAGCACGGCATCGAGATTCTCTTCCGTCATGTCACGAAACAGATCGAAGCCGCGGATCAGCGAACGGTCGAGCTTGCGGGACGCCATAGGTGAAGGTCTCCTCTCGCGGACCGTTATAGCAAAGCCGTCACCGAGCGCCAGCCAGCCTGTCTTGCAAAGCGTTAGCGGCCGTCCCATCTTGGTAGGCCGGTTCTGGGGGCAGGACCGCGACGGGGAGACAAGGAAAAGCCATGGCCTTTTTCGAGACGTTCCGAAAGCCAGCCGTCCTGCCAACGCCCGAAACGGCACTGCCGGGTCGCGCCGAGCCGATTGCCACCGCCGAAACCCATTTCGTCAACGGACGGCCGCTGAAAGGCCCGGTACCGGCAGGGTATGCCGTTGCCACCTTTGCGCTCGGGTGCTTCTGGGGCGCCGAGCGCTTGTTCTGGCGCCTGCCCGGCGTCTATCTGACATCGGTCGGCTACACTGGTGGTTTGACCGAGAACCCGACCTATGAGGAGGTCTGCTCGGGCCGCACCGGCCATGCCGAAGCGGTGGAGGTAGTGTTCGACCCGAATGCGATCTCTTATGGCGATCTGGTGCGGCTGTTCTTCGAAAGTCATGACCCGACGCAGGGCATGCGCCAGGGCAATGATGTCGGTACCCAATATCGCTCGGTGATCTTCGTGCATGACGAAGCGCAGCGCGCCGTGGGCGAGGCAGCCCGCGAGGCCTACAGCCAAGCCCTCATCAAAGCGGGACGGCCGGCAGCGATCACCACGACGGTCGAGGCGGCCGGACCTTATTATTTTGCCGAGCCCTACCACCAGCAGTATCTCGCCAAGAATCCCAACGGCTACTGCGGCCTCGGTGGCACCGGCGTCAGCTGTCCCATGCCCGGGGCTGGAGCGCTATCTTGAGAGGACAGCCAGCCTTATTGGTGCTGTCCGGCTCGACGCGTGGCGGCAGTTCCAACGGCCGCCTTGCGGCGCTCATGGCGCGGGAACTCGCCTTGCGCGACGCCGACGTACGGTTTCTGTCGTTCGCCGATTATCCGCTGCCGCTTTATGACGGCGATCTCGAGGGCGCGCGCGGTGTGCCGGAGTCGGCGCTGAAGCTCGCAGAGCTCATGCTGGCGTCGGATGGCGTGTTCATCGCCTCGCCGGAATATAACCAGTCGGTGACGCCGCTCTTGAAGAACACCATCGACTGGTTGAGCCGCATCCGCGACGACCGTTACCGCAGCCTTTGGACGGGCCGCGTCTTCGCCATCGGTGCTGCTTCGTCAGGCCACTTTGCCGGCATCCGCTCGCTGATGCACCTTCGGCAAATTCTCGAAAATGCCCTTGGAGCCCGGGTGCTCACCCAACAGGTGGCGATTCCTTATGCCGAGAAGGCCTTTGATGAGCGCGGCAACCTTGCCAATGACAAGGCAGCAGCTCAGCTTGAGCGGGTTGTCGCCGCGCTGCTTGTCGAGGCAGGGCGCTTCAGCTGACCTTTAGTCCATCCGCGCGATTACATGAAAGAAGCTGCCTGTCACCAAGCCGCGCCGCGACCCATCCGGCGCCGGTGCACCGCCATGAGCATCGGCGACTTCGGCGAGCGGCGCGTCATTGCCAGTCGCCAGAATCGAGGCGTAGTGGAATTCATGGCCCGAGAGCACGGCACCAGCCGGGCCGAGCGGTCCGTCTGAGAGCAGCCTGGCCCGACGGTAACCGAGATGGAGGCGGCGCTTTTCGTAACTGGTTTCGAGGCCCAACAGCCCAGCCATGGCGTGGCGGGTGCCGCCGGCATCGACCAGCCCTGCCCCAAGCACCATATAGCCGCCGCACTCGCCATGCACCGGCCTTTCCGCAGCGAACATCCTGAGCCCGCTGAGGAAATGGTCTGCCGCCGCGAGGGTGCCAGCGTGAAGTTCGGGATAGCCGCCCGGCAGCCAGCAGACATCGGCTGTGGGGTCAGGTGGTTCACCGGCCAGCGGCGAGAAAGGCAGGATCTCCGCGCCGGCTGCCCGCCAAGCGGCGAGATGATGCGGGTAGACGAAGCTGAAGGCGGCATCGCGCGCCAAGGCGATGCGCTGACCCGGCGGCGGCAATGGCTCTGCGGCGGTAGCTCCCATCGACACGGGCACGTCGTTACACAGCTCGATCAGCCTGTTGATGTCGACATGCTGTCCGACGAAATCGGCAAGCGCGTCGAGCCGGCGGCGGAGATCGCCCATCTCCTCGGCCTGGACGAGGCCGAGATGCCGTTCCGGTAGCTCGACCGCCGTATTGCGCGGCAGCGCGCCAAGCACCGGAAGACCGAGTGCTTCAATCGCCTCGCTGCACAGCCGGCGGTGCCGCTCTGAACCGACGCGATTGAGAACGACGCCGAGAATCGTCAGTCGTGGATCGAGAAGCTTGGCACCGAGCGCCACGGCAGCAGCCGAGGTCGATTGCCCCGTTACGTCGAGGACCAGCAGGACCTTGAGGCCGAGCGCCGCGGCAATATCGGCCGATGATCCGGTACGGCCAGCCTGATGGCCGACGCCGTCGAAGAGGCCCATCAATCCCTCGGCCACCAGCAGATCGGCATCCTCAGCCTGACGCGCGGCAAGGCCGGCCACCTGCGCCGGCGTCATCGCCCAACTATCGAGATTGACGCCCGGCCGGCCGGCGGCTGCCGCGTGGAAGGCCGGATCGATGTAGTCGGGCCCGCATTTGGCCGGCGCGACCTTCATACCCCGCCGGGCGAGCGCCGCCATCAGCCCGAGCGACACGGTCGTCTTGCCAGCGCCGGAACGCACCGATGCGATCAGAAAGCCCTTCATTGCCGCCTCACCTTTCCCCTTGACCCGATAGCAGACAGCGCCGACCTTGTCGCCCGAAAGGATCAGGCGGATCGATGGTGGACACAGACAAGGAAGCGGACGGCGGCACGCCGCATTTGAGGCGCGGCTGGACCACCGGCAGCTGCGCCACCGCAGCGACGCGTGCCGCCTTCGAGGGCCTGGTCAGCGGCCATTTCCCCGATCCGGTCACGGTCACATTGCCGGGAGGCCAGACGCCGGCTTTCGTACTGGCGAGCACAGCCTCCGGCGACGGCTGGGCGCGGGCCGGCGTAGTCAAGGACGCCGGCGACGATCCCGATGTGACTCACGGCGCGCTCATTCTGGCGACGGTTCGACCGGCGGCAATCGGCGCAGGCCTGGTCTTCCGGGCCGGTGCTGGTGTCGGCACCGTCACCCGTCCCGGCCTGCCGCTCGCCGTCGGCGAGCCGGCAATCAATCCGGTGCCGCGCGCCATGATCGCTCGCACGCTCGACGAGGCGCGTACTGCCATCGGCGGCCCTGACGATATCGAGGTGGAGATCTCGGTCGAGAACGGCGAAAAGCTCGCGGAGCGGACGCTCAATGGCCGTCTTGGCATTCTCGGTGGTCTCTCCATTCTCGGCACCACCGGCATCGTCATACCCTTCTCCTGTGCCGCCTGGATCGCCTCCATCCAGCGCGGCATCGACGTGGCGCGTGCCTCCGGCTTTACCCATGTCTCCGCCGCGACCGGCAACACCTCCGAGCAGGCAGCAAAAGCCCTTTACGATCTCGACGATGTCCAATTGATCGACATGGGCGACTTTGTCGGCGGCACGCTGAAATATCTCAAGAAAGCGCCTGTGCCCCGCGTGACGCTGGCGCTCGGTTTTGCCAAGGGAGTGAAGCTTGGCCAGGGCCTTCTCGATCTTCATTCCAAGCGCGGATCGGTCGACCTTGCGGCGCTCTCAGCGATTGTCACCGATCTTGGCGGCAGCGATGAGCTCGCTCGGACCATCGGCAGCGCCAACACCGCCCTGGAAGCGCTCACGCTCTGCCGTGCCGCCGGCATTCCCATTGCCGAAGCGGTTGCCGAGCGCGGTCTTGCGACCGCCGCCGCGCTGATCGCCGGCCATGGCATCGAGCTGGAGGTCATATTGTTCGATCGGAGCGGCGGATTGCTTGCCAGCACTGGCTTCCGGAAAGTCTAGTGGTTCCTATGACCGAGACATTTGCTCCGAAGCTCGTATCAGGCGGATGCAAATGTCTCGGTCGAACCACTAGTCTTCGCCCTCTCCCGCCCGAGACTCACGCCCGCGGAAACGGCGCTGGTAGTCCGCCGAATAAAGAGCGCTTGCCCGAAAATTTTCGGCGCCGAGCACCCATCCCACCAGGATCAACGCTGTCCGTTCCACCGGCGCGCTCTGGAACTCGCCGAGAATGGTGGCCAATGTTCCCTTGACGATCCGCTCGTCCGGCCAGCTCGCCCGATAGACGACGGCGACCGGGCAATCCGCCCCATAATAGGGGATGAGTTCCGCGACGATACGGTCAATGACGTGGATAGAGAGATGCAGCGCGAGCGTAGCGCCGGTGGCGGCGAAGGCGGCGAGCTTTTCCTTTTCAGGCATGGCGGAGGCGCGGCCGGACGTGCGGGTCAGTACCAGGGACTGGCCGACTTCCGGCAATGTCAGCTCGCGGCCGAGCGCCGCCGCGGCCGCTGCGAAGGCCGGCACGCCGGGCGTCACCGTGTAGGCGATGCCGTGTTTTTCCAACAGGCGAATCTGCTCGCCGAGAGCGCTCCAGACCGAAAGATCGCCGGAATGAAGCCGGGCCACGTCATGGCCGTCCCGCTGGGCTCGAAGGTACTCCGCCTCGATCTCTTCCAGCGACAACGGCGCCGTATCGACGATGCGAGCACCCTCGGGGCAATGGGAGAGAATGGCCGGCGGGATCAGCGAGCCCGCATAGAGGCAAACGGGACAGGCGGCGATCAGGTCGCGACCGCGCAGAGTCAGGAGATCGGGGGCGCCGGGGCCGGCGCCAATGAAATGCACGGTCATTCTAGAATCTCCTCGGCCACCGCAACGGTGACTCCCTCCTCGGCGCGGCGCGGAATGATCAGGCGGGCGTGGCCCGCGAAAGCGGCGAGCGCGGCGGCTTCCGCCACCGATGGCACGCCGAAGCGGGCGAGCGCGAGCGGCGACGGCGTGACTATGCGATCGACCACGGCAGCGAGCGCGCCGCGTGAAAGAAAGACGAGCGGCAAGCCAAGGCTTTCGGCCGCCTCGTTCAAACCTGCTTCGCCGCGTTTGTCCTCGATCGTGAAAAGGCCGACCACGGGTGTGAGACCGGCGGCCGTCGCCTCGACAAGCCGAATGATCGCCTCGGCAGAAGCGCCCTTGCGACACCCGACGCCGATGGCCAGGCGGCCGCTCACGGCTTCACCCAGGTCCACTGGACAACCGGCAGGGCCGGCCGGAGCGCATGGAAGCCGCCGATATGATCGAGCCGTGAGATGGCGATCTGTGTCAGATCGCCACCCAACCGGGCCTGCAGCGCGAAGACCTCGGCCGTCGTTTCCACCGTTACGGCGTTGATGACCAGCCGACCCCCGGATTTGAGCCGACCGAGACAAGTCTCCACCACCCCGGGATCGCCCGAGCCGCCACCAACGAAAATTGCGTCGGGATCCGGAAGGCTATCGAGGCCGGCAGGCGCCTTCCTTTCGATCACTTGCAGATCGGGTACGCCAAAGCTGAGGGCGTTGCGGGTTATGCGGGCGGCCCGCGTCGGATTTTCCTCGATGGCAAAAGCTCGGAGCGAGGGATCTGAGAGCATCCATTCGATGGCAACCGACCCGGAGCCGGCACCAACGTCCCAGAGTGTTTCGCCGCGGGTCGGCCTGAGCGCGGCGACGGTAAGTGCCCTGACCTCGCGCTTGGAGATTTGGCCGTCGTGCTCGAACCAATCGTCGGGGAGACCGGGTGTGAAGGGAATGACCCGGGCGTCCGATTTACCCTCCACCTCGACCGCGATGAGGTTGAGCGGATCGATGTTTTCGAGATCGAATGTGTCTGCGAAAGCCGAGCGACGACGTTCCCGGAGACCACCCATCGCTTCGAGCACGGTGAGGCGGCTCTTGCCGAGGCCACGCGTCGTCAAAAGCTCCGCAAGCCGTGCCGGTGTCGTGTCATCCCAGGACAGCGCGAGCAGTCGAGCCCCCGGCTGGACGTGCGGCAGCACCCGTTCGAGCGCCCTGCCGTGCAGGCTGACGCGGACGACATCCTGCCCCGGCCAGCCGAGCCTGGCAGCAGCCAGCGCAAAGGCGGAGGGTGCCGGCAGGACCGCCATTTCCCGGGGATCGACGATTTCAGCGAGGAGCGAACCGACTCCATAGAAGAAGGGGTCGCCGGAGGCCAGCACCGCCACCGGGCTGCCACGCCGGGCAAGAATCGCCGGAAAAGCGTCTTTAAGCGGCGACGGCCAAGCCATGGAGATCGTGGGATTGGCCTTGATCAGATCAAGGTGGCGACGGCCGCCTACGATGAAACCCGCTTGTGCGATGGCCGAAACTGCCGCAGGAGAGAGGCCGTCGAGACCGTCCTCTCCGAGGCCGACGATCGTCAGCCAGGGTGAAAGGGAGGTTTCAGCCATGGGGGACTCCGCTAGACCGATGCGCATTCTCGTCCTGGGTGGAACGACCGAGGCCTCGCGCCTCTCCGAACGGCTGCAAAAGCGCCAGGACATCTGGGCGCTGCTGTCGCTGGCCGGCCGCACCCATGAGCCGGCGGCGCAGGCGCTCAACACCCGTGTCGGCGGCTTTGGTGGCATCGAAGGCCTTGCCGCCTTTTTGCGCGACCAGCAGATCGATCTTCTGATCGACGCTACCCATCCCTTCGCCGCCCGCATCTCGGCCAATGCCATGGCGGCCAGCGAGATGACCGGCGTGCCGCTCATTCGCTACACGCGTGAACCTTGGAAGCCGGTGCCGGGCGATAACTGGCTGGAGGTACCCGACCTCGACACGGCCTGCGCGGCGCTCGGACCCGAGCCGAAGTGCGTCTTCCTGACCGTCGGCCGGCTCGGCCTTTCCGCCTTCGAGGCGGCGCCGCAGCACCACTATATCGTCCGGTCCATCGACCCGCCGCATGAGCTGAACCTGCCGGATTATCGATTGCTGCTGGAGCGCGGGCCGTTCGACGAGGAATCGCAGGCCCGGCTGATGCAGGCCGAGCGGGTGGAAATCATGGTCACCAAGAATGCCGGCGGCGATGCCACCTATGGCAAGGTGGCGGCCGCTCGACGCCTGGGCCTGCCGGTGATCATGGTGGCGCCGCCCGAACCGGTCACCGTCACCACCTATCACGAGCTCGACGACGTGATGGCGGACATTGAGGCGCGGCTCGTTCATGCCGCCCCTCCCCTCGCCTGACGCGGGCTGAGAATCCACGGCAGTCCGCCCGGCCGGTCGATCAATCGGCTTTCCGAAGAGCCGATAATCACCATCGTCGCCATGTCGACGATGGATGGATCGGCCTCGGCAAGCGTCGTTACGACGATTCGCTCGTCCGGTCGGCCGACGGCGCGGGCAAAGGCAACCGGCGTCGAACCAGCTTTCAAGCTCCTCAGGAGATCGAAAGCTTCGAAGATGCGGGTCGGCCGCGCTTTCGAGGCGGGATTGTAGAGGGCAATGACGAAGTCGCCATCGGCGGCGGCTCTTAGTCGTTTCTCGACGAGCGCCCACGGCTTGAGATTGTCGGACAGCGAGATGGCGCAGAAATCGTGGCCGAGCGGCGCGCCGAGCCGGGCGGCGGCAGCCTGCATCGCAGATACGCCGGGCATTATCGTTACGGACAGGTCGCGGGCGGCCTCATCGGCCTCCACTGCCTCGACGACGGCCGCCGCCATGGCGAAAACGCCGGGATCACCACCGGAGACGACGGCGACAATACGACCGGCGCGGGCAAGATCGATAGCCAAGCGCGCCCGTTCGAGTTCGACGCGATTGTCGCTGCCGTGGCGCGCCTGGCCAGGGCGTTCGGGACAACGGGCGAGATAGGGTTCGTAGCCGACGAGGTCGGTCGCCCGCTCAAGCGCGGCCTCCACCTCCGGCGTCCGCCAACGGTCCGGGCCGGGGCCGAGGCCGACCACCAGAATCTCGCCCGTCTCATTCATGGCCGCCGCCCCTCGCCGCCGATCAGAATCAGCGAAAAATAGGGCGACGCATCGTCCGTCTTGTCGTTGAGCGGCAACACGACTTCCCCCTCCATCGAACCGCGCTCGATATAGATGGCGCGCTGGGCAAGGCCGGCTCGGGCGATCGCCCGCCTGACCTTCGGGAAATTGGTGCCGAGCTTCATGATCACCGCCGCGTCGGCGCCTGCGAGGCGCTCGGTAAGGTCGTCCTCGCCGAGTGTGCCCGGTAGTACGGCCAGGACGTCGTCGCCCCAGGTCATCGGCAGGCCGGCCGCCGAGGCGCAGCCGGAGAAACCGGTGACGCCCGGTGTGATTCTGACGGGGAAGCGGTCCTTCAGGCGTATGTAGAGGTGCATGAAGGAGCCGTAGAATAGCGGGTCCCCCTCGGCGATCAGCACCACGTCGCGGCCAGCGGCAAGATGCGTCGCCAGCGCCTCGGCCGCCTCGGCGTAGAAGCCGCCGACCTCGCGGACGTAGAGCGGATCGGCAAAGCTCATCTCGGTGGTGAGCGGATAGTGAAGCGGCAGCTCCTCAGTGCCCGGCCGAACATAGGTGTCAACGATGGTGCGGGCATGGCCGCGCCGGCCTTTCTTGGCAAAATAGGCCAGAACGGGCGCCGAACCGATCAGCCTCGCTGCCTTGACGGTGACCAGTTCGGGATCGCCGGGACCGACGCCAACACCATGAAGCGTGCCGGGATTGATCATTCGCGATCGCTCGCCAACGCGTTGACGGTGGCGGCGGCCATGGCCGATCCGCCTTTGCGTCCGCGCACCACGATATAGGGCACCCGACTATCCGCCATCAGCGCTTCCTTGGACTCGGCGGCGCCGACGAAACCGACCGGCATGCCGATCACCGCCGCCGGCCGGGGAGCGCCGGCGTCGAGCATCTCAAAAAGATGGAAGAGAGCGGTCGGCGCATTGCCGATGGCGACGACCGCGCCCTTGAGGCGATCGCCCCAGAGCATCATGGCTGCCGCCGTGCGCGTGTTGCCGATGGCGAGCGCCAGTGTCGGAACGCTCGGGTCGTCGAGCGTGCAGATCACATCGTTGCTGGCCGGCAGGCGAGCGCGGGTGATGCCGTTGGCCACCATGCGGGAATCGCAGATCACCGGCGCGCCCGCTTCGAGCGCCGCCTTCGCCGCCGCCACGGCGCCGGGACCGAAGGCGAGGTCGGCGGCCACCTCCACCATGCCGGCGGCATGGATGACACGGACGGCGACCTTTTCCTCTTCCGGAGCAAAGCGGGCGAGATCGGCTTCCGCCCGGATGATGGCGAAGGAGCGGCGGTAGATTTCCGCGCCGTCGCGGATGTAGTCGTGGCTCATTTTTCAAATGTCCCGGAACGGAAAAGCGCCTCGACCGCCTCGGGCGACACGCCCGTGCGATGAGGTGGATCGGTTGGCCTGCCGTCTAGCACGAGGTCGAGGCCGCCGTCACGACCGACCAAGGTGACGGCATGGGTGGCGGAACTGGCGCAGCCCTTTTCGCAGCCCGAAACATGCAGCCAGATGCCGTGGTCGTTGGGTCTTAGCGCTGCCAGACGGCGAGCGAGACCGCGCGTCTCGATGCTGGCCGAACCGCAGGCGGGCGCACCGGGGCAGGCAGCGACGGCGAGAATCGGATCATCGGGTGAAGTGACGAAGCCGGCTTCGGCAAGGCGCGGCAGGAGATCGGCCGGAAGGCCGGGCAGTAGGACGGCGCGGAAGGGGGTCAGCCGCAGATCGGACGGGGCGAGATCGGCGAGAAGATGAAGCTGGCCGGCGTCGAGTCGACCGAAGGACAGGCCGACACCGACGTGGCCGGGGAAGGCGCCGATCAGTTGGACAGCACGAGGACGACGAACCGGTACAACACGTTCCGATACAAGCCCGGAAGCGGCGAAAATGGTTTCAGCGCCGATCTGAGCAACCAGCGCTGCCATGCGGCGCGGCGGCGGATCGATGCGCGATGCGAGATCGAGAAAGGCGTGCGCGAGGCGGAGGGCAACGGCCACCGCCTCCTCGGGCTGAATCTTTATCGCCTGGATATCACCATCGAGCGAGACTGACACGCCGTCATTCACAAGTCGCAGGCGCACGTCGGCCGGTACCTCCGTGAGGCCGAAACAACCGCCATCGTCGACCGAGTATCCGAACTTGCCGGGCAATGCGCGGAGAGAGGTGTCAGAGACGAGCGCCGCTTCCAGTTGCTTGGCCAGCATGAAGGCATCGCCCTCGGCGGTCTCATCGAAATCCGAGAGAGGCGAGGCGACCACGTTGCGTACTGCCTCAGCGCCAGCGTCGACATCGAGAAGGCCGAGTTCTGTGAGTTCGGCCTCGACAGCAGCGAAATCGTCGTCGCGAATTCCTCGGAGCTGCAGACCGCCCCGCCGACCGAGATCGAGCTCACCGTTGCCGTAGCGCTTGGCCACGGCGGCAATGGCGCGCGCCGTCTCGCAGGCAAGGCGGCCCCCGGTAATTCGAAGGCGCAGAATCAAGCCATCGCCGCTCTGCATGGGGCGGCGCGCGCCGGGACACCAGCCGCGAACGAGGGAGGCGTTCATCCGAGGCGGGCCTCCGTCTCGGCAAGGCGGGCGGCCACCGAATTGCGCCGCAGCGCCCAGGCGCCACGATCAATCACCTTCCTGAGGCGCAGAAGGGCATCACGAACGGCGGCCGGATTGGCATCGATCAGGAAGTCACGCACGTGGTCGTCGCCGAAAGTGGCATCGAACAGCCGGTCGAAATGCCTGAAGTCGACGGCATCCGACAGCGTCGCAAAGGCGCAGAGATTGGCCACCGCCTCGCAGATTTCGGCGGCGCCACGGTGGCCATGACGCATCTGTCCGGCAATCCAGCGCGGATTGGCGGCGCGACCATGGATGACACGGCCGATTTCCTCACTGAGGCTGCGGGCCTTCGGCGCGTCGTCGGTGGTATCGACATGATAAAGCGCTGCCCGGCTACCGAGCGATTCTGACGCTGCCGCAAAACCACCCTCATGGGCGGCAAAGGCATCGTTGGATAGGAGATCCTGGCCGTCGAGATCCTGCACGTGAACGAAAGCGTCGGCAGCGGCAACGCGTGCCGCAAAGCCCTCGGCGTCAGCCGCATCTCCCTCACCCGTGTAAGCATGGCCGGAGGCGGCGAGATAGGCATCGGCGAGTGCGCTTCGGTCGGCGGAGAGATCATCGGGCGTCATCTCGCCGAGGCCGCTGCCGAAAGCGCCGGGGGCGGCGCCGTAGATGCGAGATGGCGCTGGCTCGCGCCTTGCGGCGAGCGGATTGGTTTCCCCATCCTCGTCGAGTGCCGCTACTGCCTTCACCGCCTGGTCGAACAGGGCGATCTGCCCAGGGAAGACGTCGCGGAAGAGGCCGGAGACGCGCAAGGTAACGTCGACGCGCGGCCGGCCGAGGCGGGCGGGCGCGAGCACCGTGAAGCCGGAAACGCGGCCGGAGGCGGCGTCCCAGGTTGGCCGCACGCCCATGAGTGCCAGGGCTTGAGCGATATCGTCGCCGCCGGTGCGCATCGACGCCGAGGCCCAGACGTCGAGTACGATGGATTTCGGCCACTCGCCGTGGTCTTCGGCGTAGCGCGCAACGACCTCCTCGGCGGTGCGGGCTCCGATTTCCATGGCGGTACGCGTCGGCACGGCACGCGGGTCGATCGCATAGAGGTTGCGCCCGGTGGGCAATACGTCGAGCCGCCTTGGCCCCGGTGCGCCGGAAGGCCCCGGCGCGACACGCCGGCCATCGAGAGCGGCCAGCAGCCCCTCGCGTTCGGTGTCGGCTGAGGCGAGAAAGGCGCCAGCGGCCGAAATATCACCGCCGAGCGCCTCCAGGTGAGCGGCAACGCGGGTTTCGTCCGGTGGGCGGCCGAACACATGCAGGCCGTCGGCGATGCGCATGTCCTTGACGTCGCAGATCCAGGCGTCGAGGCGTGCCAGCTTGTCGGCGGGATCGAGATCGGCGGAAAGGCCGGCTGCCTCGGCAATGCCGGCGGCCTCCGCCTTGTCGATCAGCACGGCGGCAAGATGCTTGGCCCGCCGCAGATCGAGCGCCTGCGCGTTGGCAAATTCATCGACCAGCATCTCGATCTCGGCGATATCGCCATGGGCACCGGCGCGGGTCAGCGGTGGGGTCAGATGACCAAGCGTGACGGCGGCGATGCGGCGCTTGGCCTGGGCCGCCTCGCCGGGATTGTTGACGATGAACGGGTAGACGACTGGCAGACCGTCCGTCAGCGCCACCGGCGCGCAGTCGTCCGAAAGCCCCGCCGCCTTGCCTGGCAGCCACTCGAGCGTGCCGTGGGTGCCGAGATGGATCATGGCGTGGGCATCGAAGCCATGCCGGAGCCAGAGATAGAAGGCGGCGTAGGCGTGGCGCGGCGGAAGGTTGGGATCGTGGTGATCGGCGGCCCGGCTCTCCGGCCGGCCGCGATCGGGTTGGACGGCAATGGCGAGGTTGCCGGCAACGACCGCCGCCAGGCGGAAAGCATCCTCGCGCACCGATGGATCACTCTCCGGATCGCCCCAGGTGGCCAGCATCGAGGCGCGCAATGTCTCCGGCAGACGGGAAAACCAGCAACGATAATCGGCAAGCGGGATGTCGAGGATGGCTTTTCCGTCTTCCAACGCTGAGATCAGCGCCTTCTCATCCGGAAGCAACCCGACATCATAGCCGGCGGCGCGAAGGTCGTCGGCAATGGCAATCAGCGAGGCCGGCCCGTCGAGACCGACGGCATAGGCGGTTCGCCCCCCCTTGCCGGAATAGTTGGAAAGCACCAGCCCAACGCGGCGGTCGGCGCGCCGCGTCCGCCTCAGCCGTATCCACCCCTCCACGAGGCACACGAGACGAGCAATGCCACTGTCGTCCGGCCGGTGACGGATCGGCGTGTATTCCAAGGCGTCGGCACGGTCGGCCGGCGCCTTGAAGCTGATCACCGGCCCGTCGAGCCGGCCGTCGACCTCCGGCAGGACGACGCTCATGGCAAGATCGGTGGCCGATAGGCCGCGCGACGAGGCCGCCCAGGCCTCGCGCGACAGGGTCGAAAGAGGCGCCTGGATGACCGGCACATCGGCAACGTCGAGCAGCGTCGTGCCATCGTCGCGGCGAGCCGAGAAGGCGGTGCAGTTTACGATGACATCCGGCTTGAAGGCGGAGACGGTCTCAATCATCGGGTTGGCAGCGTCTGGATCCTTGAGCGAGGTGACCCAAACCGGCTGCACCGCGAAACCGGCGGTCGCCAGCGCCTCGGCTATCGCTTCGATTGGAGCGGCATCGCCGGCATTGACCAGCGCCCGATACCCGACGACGAGCACGCGCCTGTCGCCAAGCATCCCAAGTCGGGGAAACAGGCCGAAGGCCGGCTGCGGCGTCGGCTCGGCCCAGACGGCGTCGCGCCCCAAGCGGGCGGCAATGAAGGCGAGCGCGGCGGCGATATTGTCGGGACCACCGTAGCTGAACCAGCGTTCGAGAAGGTCGAGGTCGCTCGCCGGCAGCGTCGCCGCCTCGACAAGGCGTTGATCGGGCCGATCGTCACCAGGGATCATCGCGAGCTGGATACCCTTTGAGCGCGCCAGCATGCAGAGTTCATCGACACCATAGCGCCAGTAATCGGCGCCGCCCAAAAGCCGCACCAACACGAAGCGGGCCTTAGACACGACCTTTTCAAGGTAGATATCGACGGAATAGGGATGGCGCAACGCAGCGAGCGAGGCGAGGCGAAGGCTCGGCGCATCGGGGCCGAGCCGGCCGTGCACGGCGGCGACGAGGCCGAGGTCGCTGTCGGAAAGGGACAGGACCACGATCTCAGCCGGGGTCTGGCCGAGGTCGACCGCCGCGACACTGTCGTCAAGCGAGCGAATCTGTTCGGCCAGAATATGCAAGGCGCGCCCTCCTCCGGCGTGAGATCAGGCGAGGGCGGCGCGGACGGCCGCCTCGTCGATGTCCTTTTCGCCGATCACGACCAAGGCGCTACGGCGCGGGCCGGCCGGCCAGGGGCGGTCGAACGCGTGGCGGAAGCGGCCACCGACGCCTTGCACCAACAGGCGCATCGGCTTGCCGGCAATCTCGACAAAGCCCTTGATGCGCAGAACGTCATGCGCCTCGGCCACCGCTTTCAGCCGGGCGATCAGACTGTCCGGATCGCTAACGGCGCCGATCTCGACGGCAAAGGTCGAGAAGTCATCATGGTCGTGCTCGCCGAGGCCGTCGTGATGGCTTGGCCGGCTCGCCAGATCGTCTTCGGCGGCGGCGGCAAGGCCGAGCAGAATGTCCGGCGCGATCTCGCCTTCGGACGTCGCCACCACGCGCACCGCCTTCGGCAGCGAGGCGGCGATATCTTCGGAAACACGAGCCAGTTCGTCGGAAGACAGCAGATCGGCCTTGTTGAGAACCACGAGATCGGCAGCGAGCAACTGGTCCTCGTAGACCTCTTCCAACGGGTTATCGTGGTCGACCGAAGGGTCATCCTGCCGCTGGGCGAGCACGGCCTCGGGATCGTCGGCAAAACGGCCGGCCGCCACGGCGGCAGCGTCGACGACGGCAATGACGCCGTCGACGGTGAGACGAGCACGCACATCTGGCCAGTCGAAGGCCTTGATCAGCGGCTTGGGCAGCGCAAGGCCGGACGTTTCGACGATGATGTGGTCGGGCCGACGGTCCCCCTTGGTCAGCGCTTCAATGGCCGGCAGGAAGTCGTCGGCAACGGTGCAGCAGAGGCAGCCATTGGCGAGTTCGACAATGGCGTCTTCCGGGCAATCGTCGGCGCCACAGGACTTCAGAATATCGCCATCGACGCCGACGTCGCCGAATTCATTGACGATGAGTGCGAGGCGGCGGCCACCGGCCCTTTCGATGACATGGCGGATCAGCGTCGTCTTGCCGGACCCGAGAAAGCCGGTGACGATGGTAACGGGAATTTTCGGCTGGGCGTTCATCGGCGGGTCTCCGGCTGTGGCGGGATGCGGGCGACAAGGCCCGATTTCAAAAGCGGCGGCCGCTCGCGCCAGGGCACGCGGCCATCGTCGCTTTCGGCGTAGAGTTCGGCGGCGGCAATTACCTCGTCGGGATCGGCGGCGTCGGCGGCGACATAGGTCCATTTGTCGGGGGCAGCGAAGGCGACGGTAACAGGCCGTTTGCAGACCGACAGGCAATCGACGCCGGAAAGCCGGATGTCGCCGCGTCCTTCGAGCCGGTCGGCGAGAAAGGCATGGAGACGAGCGCCAGCCCGGCTGATGTCGTCGTCATCGGCAGCGCGACAGGCGAGACAAACGTGCAGTGTGACGGGGTGCGCGGTCATGACCGGCACTCTGAAAACGTCAATATGCGACGGCCAAAAGCCGCCGAAGCAAGCGCCATGATAAGTCCTTTCCCGCCCCACCGGCGGTCCTGACACACATGCGCGGCGGCAGGTCTCCTGGCTCGCGGTTCACCGCCGGACACGGCCTTCCCGGTCATTCGACCAGTGGCACGCTGAGCATCCGGCTCGCCGCTCACAGTTGCGGGGGCAGCCGCGGCTTTCGGGATGATCCCGATTCCGCGTTCCCTCTTTCGCCCTCCTCCGGGAGGAGGGACCGTCGCGCCCGGCCATTTGCGGCTTGTTGCGAGCCAAAGTCAACCGAGCGGCAAATGAGGTTATCCTTTACGCCCCCTTAAACCGCCTCATTTAGGGTGAATCGGATGCTCCATGGGCGACGTGGCCCACACCGAAGGAGTTGCGGCGGACAATGCGGGGCGACAAACGGAATATCCGACGCGAGCGGGCCGAGCCGACGTTTGAGGCGCCGTCCCGCGAGGGCGATTTTTCCGCTCGTGACGGCGACCGCTTCACGCCGCCCAAAAGCCTGCCCAACTCCCACAGCGGTCGATCATCGCGATCCGAGCGGATCGAGCCCCGCTTTGACGACGAAGACTATGAGGGCGAGGAGGCGGAGATGGCCGAACCGCAGCCGCGCCGCCGCAAGTCCCCCAAGCGCAAAGCGAAACGGGGCCGGCGATCGGGAATGGGGTTGTTCGGCCGCTTGGTTTACTGGGGCATCGTGCTTTGCGTCTGGGGCCTGATCGGCGTTGGCAGCGTCATCGGTTACACCGTCGCCACGATGCCGCAGATCGACGACTGGAAAGTGCCGCCGAGGCCGCCCAATGTCGAGATCGTCGATGCCTCCGGTACCATCATCGCCAATCGCGGCGATACCGGCGGTGAGGAAGTGCGGCTGTCGGAGATGTCGCCCTTCCTGCCCGAGGCTGTGGTGGCCATTGAAGATCGGCGCTTCTATCATCACTTCGGTGTCGATCCGATTGGCCTTTCCCGCGCGCTGGTCACTAATCTTTTTGCCCACACGGTGGTGCAAGGTGGTTCGACGCTGACCCAGCAGCTCGCCAAAAACCTGTTCCTGCAGCCCGACCGTACGCTGGAGCGCAAGCTGCAGGAGGCGGTGCTCGCCCTCTGGCTGGAGTGGCGCTTCTCCAAGCAGCAGATCCTGGAGATGTATCTCAATCGAGTCTATCTCGGCGCCGGCGCCTATGGCGTCGACGCGGCGGCGCAGCGTTATTTCGGCAAGTCGGCCCGCGACGTCAATCTGGCCGAGGCCGCCACCATTGCCGGTCTTCTCAAGGCGCCGTCGCGCTACGCGCCGACCAACTCACCGGAGCTGGCCGCCGCGCGAGCCAAAGTGGTGCTCGCCGCCATGGTCGACGAAGGCTACGTCAGCCGCGACCAAGCGGCGCGGGCGACCGCGGTGGGTGCACCGTCCTCGCCGGCCAAGAGCGGGTCGGCTGCCAATTATGTTGCCGACTGGGTGATGGACCTGCTGCCCGGCTACGTTGCGCGCTATCGCACCGACATCGTCGTGACCACCACCATCGACGCTCACATGCAGGCAGCGGCGGAGACTGCCGTCAGGACGACGCTCGACAAGGAGGGCGTCAAATACAAAGCCAGCCAAGGCGCGCTGGTGGCCGTCGATAACGACGGTGCCGTCAAGGCACTGGTCGGTGGCAAGGATTATGCGGCCAGCCAATTCGATCGTGCCATCGAGGCCCGGCGCCAGCCAGGCTCGGCTTTCAAACCCTTCGTCTATCTCACCGCCATCGAACATGGCTTCACGCCCGATTCCATCGTGGTCGACGAACCGGTCTCCATCAACGGCTGGTCACCGAAGAACTATGAAAACGAGTATCTCGGTCCGGTGACGCTGACGACGGCGCTGGCCCGTTCGCTCAACACGGTGGCCGCCCGCCTCACCGCCACGCTTGGGCCCGAGAATGTCGTGCAGACCGCCCGCCGCGTCGGCATCGTCAGCCAGCTTCACGACAATCCGTCAATCGCCCTCGGCACCGGCGAGGTGACGCCGCTCGAGATCACCGCCGCCTATGTGCCGTTCGCCAATGGCGGCTGGGGCATCATTCCCTATCTCGTCGAGGATATTCGCACCAAGGACGGCAAGGTGCTGTTCCACCGCCAGGGCGACGGCCCGGGGCGGGTGGTATCCGACGTAGCGGTCGGCACCATGAACCGCATGCTGTCAGCGGTCGTCACCGACGGCACCGGACAAAAGGCGCTCCTGTCAGACCGTCCGGTGGCCGGCAAGACCGGCACCAGCCAGGATTTCCGCGACGCCTGGTTCATTGGTTATACCAACGGTCTTACAGCCGGTGTGTGGCTCGGCAATGACGACAACACGCCGACCAAGAAAGCCACTGGCGGCGCGCTGACCGCTCTGCTCTGGAACCGCTTCATGACGGAGGCCACCCGCGAGCTGCCGGTGCGGCCACTGCCGGGCGTCGAGCTGGTGCCACCGCCGACCAATGTCGGCGTTACATTCGCCCAAACAGACGGATTGCCGATGCAAGGCCCGCAACTGCCGAACGCCCAGCCCAACCCGCCGCTCAACGTGCCCGTCACTCAGCCGAGTCCCGAGGAAAAGGGCCTGTTGCAGCGACTGTTTGGAAACTGAACTGGTCTCAGATCGTTAGGGCAGCCGGTGCAAGCCGGCCCCATTCTTTTTCAGCCAAGCCTTGGCTGCGTCCGTGGCTGGGCAAAGTCTTTCGCAGATCGCCCAAAAGCGATCGGAGTGGTTCATTTCCTTGAGATGGGCCACTTCGTGGGCAGCGACATAGTCGAGAACGAAGGGCGGCACCATGACGAGGCGCCAGGAGAAGGCGAGCACGCCCCGCGCCGATGCCGACCCCCAGCGCGAGGTCGTGTCCTTAAGGCGGATTGCCGTGGGTCGGACACCGAGCGCTTCGGCGTGCCGCGCCACGGCTGCGACAAGATCGGCCCGCGCCTCTTTTTTCAGGTGATCGGTGAGGCGACGGCGAACATGCGGCGCCTCGCCGGGAATCTCGATCGCCGGACCAGCGTCAAGCGCGACTATGCGGATCCCGCCGCGCGGCGAGCCTGTGGAGAGGACTTGATGAACGACACCGCGGATCGGGACGGCAGTCGGCACTTCTGGCAAGTCAGGTCGAGCGGTCAGCCGTTCGGCAATCCAGTCGGCATGGCGAGCCACGAAGGCCTTGGCTTCCATCAGCGTTCCGCGACGCGGGATCGTGACGATCGCGCCATCACCGCGCCGGTCGAGCCGTAGCGTGTAGCGGCGGGCACGCGCGTTCCGCCGCACCGTAACGTCGACCATGCGTTCGCCAGCGAGAATCGGAAAGCTCGCGGGCGCCGAACGCTTCTTTTCGGGCGATTGAAGGAAAGGGAGACGAATCGGCATTGTCGAAGTGTAAGGGCGACGGCATCCATGAAAAAGCCCCCGCGCCTGGTCGGCGCGAGGGCCTGTCGGTCTGCCGGTCGTGGAGGGATCCGGATCAGACGTGCGTCATACAGCCGGGTTGCGGCCCGCCTTGAAGCGATCGAACTCTTCCTGGTCCTTGGCACGACGCAGGTTGGCGAGAAATTCGTCGAACTCGTCGCGCATGCGATCGAGGGCAGCGCGCTCCTCTTCCAGGCGCTTCAACTCCGCTTCGCGGTAGGCGTCGAAGGCCGTGTTGCCGGTCGAGCCGGCTCGGTAGTTATGGAAACCGCCACGCTCGAAGCCGGCCCGACGGGCGGCACGCTCGAGATCGGGGCGAAGGTCGTTCCAGCGGGCGCGCATGCGATCCCCCCAAAGTATATAGGCAAGTACTGCCAGGCCGACTGGCCAGAAGATCACGAAACCGACGATCATCGCCGCAATAGATAGCGGATGAAAGCCGGGCCTCATCACGCAGCTTCTCATTTTTCTTCCCTTTCGGAGCGTTCCGAACAACGATAACGAAGTGGTCTCGGTCAAAGCCGCCTTCAAGGGTGAACGAGGACTTTTTTGAAGCGGACCCTGGAACCGTTCTGACCTTGCGGAAAAGGCACCGCCGCACACGGAACGATTCGACCAGTCGATGGCGAGCCATCCTTCGTGAGCTCGGTTCTGAGGGCATCGCTACTATTGGCGATTCGTGGTCATCCTCGCCTTTGGTCGGCGCACACGGTGCGTCAAGCACGTAAAAAAACGCAAAAAGTGACCCGCCGAACGCCCATCGGCGCGATTTTCAAGCAGCAAAAACGCTAACATCTGTGGTATGACTAGGGGTGGAGCGGTTCTGAAGTGCGGGCGGTCTGGCGTATCATTGCCAAGGCGATGGTGCGATGTGCCGGGTAAAAGACGAATTCGGCGGTGGAATAGCTCTTTTGAACAAGCTGGTTCGGTGCAGCTCTCCGCGGGCATCGATCTGGGGCTATGTTTTGGCGGAGATGAGAAGACAGAATGGGTAAGGGTAAGGATTTCCGCCCGCCGCGGCGGCGTGGCGGATTTGATGACGACATAATGCCGTCGTTCGACGCTCGTCCCGAGCGGCCGGCGCGCAGTTTCGGCGGCCCGTCGCCGTATGACAGCGCCCCGCCGACCGGCCCGGTGGTCGAGGCGACGGTATCCTGGTTCAACCCAGAGAAGGGTTTCGGCTTTACCGCGCTGACTGACGGTTCGGGCGATGCCTTCTTGCATATCGGCCAGCTGCAGTCTCTGGGACGCGACAGCGTACCGCCGGGTGCGACGCTGAAGGTCCAGGTGGCCCAGGGCGCCAAGGGCAAGCAGGTTGTCAAGGTGCTCGAGGTCGATGAATCGACCGCGACGCCGCAGGCACCGCGTGGCCCGCGTCCCGGTGGCTTCGGTGGTGGTGATCGTGGTCCGCGCTCGGGCGGCTTCGGTGGCGACCGTGGTGGCTTCGGCGGTGATCGCGGCGGCTTCGGTGGTGACCGTGGTGGCTTCGGCGGCGGTGGTTTCGGTGCCCCGCGCCCGCCGCGTCGGTCGGTCGATACCTCCCAGGCGATCCCGCTCGACGGTACCGTCAAGTGGTTCAACCCTGAGAAGGGCTTCGGCTTCGTGGCCGGCGAGGACGGTGGCAAGGACGTGTTCGTCCACATCTCCGTTCTGCAGTCGGCCGGCATGGGGCCGCTGACCGATGGGCAGCGCGTCGCCATGAAGATCGTCGAAACCCCGAAGGGGCGTGAGGCGGTCGAGATCAGTCTTCTCGACTGATCCCAGCACGGCTTTTACAGTTGCGGGCGGCGACATCCTGTGTCGCCGCCCGTAAGCTTTTGGTGCGCAAGGCGCCGTTCCATGCGTCCATCCGCTTCGCAGGTGAAGCCGGCAAAATTTCAGGCTATCCCCTCGGAAATCGGGTTTACGGCATGCGCACCACGAAAAGCTTGCGCGTCGTTTCAACCACCTCCCAGATGCCTGAGAAGCCCGGCCGCAGAATGAAGCTGTCGCCGGCTCTGAGCACATGGGGTGCTTCCTTGCCGTCCTCATGTATGATGGATATGCCGGAGAGGATGGAACAAAACTCCCATTCGTCATAAACGACGCGCCAGGCACCGGGGGTTGACTCCCAAACGCCTGAATAAAGCTTTTCGGCATCACGCTCTTCGACCAGCCAGGTCCGGCTCCGCGGATTGCCTTTGATGATCCGATCGGGGTCGGGACCGCCATCCTCCGGCTCAACGGCCGTGAGATCGAAGCCGAGGAAAAGCACATCGTCGTCCATGGCGAACCTCCCCCTTCTGCCCAAAGCTACACCAGATCGCGTGCGAGCGTCAGCGGATCCCGTAGACGCGGGCGGCATTACGGTAGAACAGCTTCTCCCGTTCCGTCTCACTTGCCCCTTCGACTAGACGGTGGGTGGCTTCGATCCAGTCGCTGAGCGTGGCCCGTTGAGCTGACCATGGCCAGTCGCTTCCCCAGACCACGCGATCCCAGCCGAAGGCCTCGATGGTAGTTTCCACCACGGGCCTAAGGTCGCTCAACGTCCAGCCCTCGCCGACCGTGCCAATGACGCCGGATACCTTCGCCACGATGCCCGGCCGGCGGGCAAGCTCACCAAGGGCGGCTTTCCAGGCCGTAAACAGTTCCGGCCGCGACGCCGAACCACCACCGCAGTGATCCAGCACGAAGGCGACGCCTGGACAGGCATCGACGAGTTCAGCAGCAATTCCGAGTTGGTCGGGACGAACGCAGATGTCGAAGGTGAGGCCGGTGCCGGCGAGGCGGCTGACGTTTTCCTTGAAGGTGCGCGATCGCGAAACAGCGTCTGGCACCACGTGCAGAATCCGGCGAAAACCGCGAACGAAAGGGTCGGCGCGGGCGCGATCGACCTCTGCGGCGAAGCTGACATTTTCCGGCCGTGCGTTGGCGATGGCGGCGCGAATATGGCGAGCGGGGTTTTCAGCAAGACCGCGAACGAACTCGGTCTCGCGATCGAAGTCGGCTTCGGCAACGTCGACTTCCATGTGAAGGCAGTCGGTGATGCCGAGCGGATGCGCTTCGGCGCCATAAAGCTCGTAGGTCCAATCTTGCCGGGACAGCGTCGGTTCGCTGCCCAGCCAGGTGTAGGTCAACTGATCGCGGTAGATGAGATGCAGATGCGTATCGATCAGGCGCGTCGGAACGCTCATTGGGGCCTCGGCAGACAAAGGATGGCGGTCGGTTACGCCGGGACAGTAAAGGAAAAAAGCGGGCTCAGGAGCCCGACGAAGGTTGCAAGCGCCGCCAATCGGCATGGCGATCGGCAGCTTGCCGCCTTCCCGGCGGCGACGTCCTGCGCTAGAAGCGAGAACCGCTTGTTTTCAGGATGATCCTCATGAAGTTCATTCGCCACGGCGCTGTCGGCGCCGAAAAGCCCGGCGTCGTCGACTCCGCCGGCCGTTACCGCGATCTTTCGGCTCATGTCGCCGATTTCTCGGGCGCCGCGCTGTCGAAGGCCTCGCTGGCAGCTCTCGCCGCCATCGATCCGGAAAGCCTGCCCCTGGTGCCGGAAGGGACGCGTCTCGGCGCGCCGGTAGCCGGTACGCGCAATTTCATCGCGGTGGGCATGAACTACGCCGACCACGCCGCGGAAACGGGCGGCACGGTGCCGCGCGAGCCGCTGTTGTTCAGCAAGGCGCCCAACTGCATCGTCGGCCCACATGACAACATCCTGATCCCGCCGGGTGCCACCAAGCTTGACTGGGAGGTGGAGCTTGCGATCGTCATTGGCGAAACCGCGTGGCAGGTAGAAGAGGCCAACGCCTTCAACCACATCGCCGGCTTCGTGCTGTGCAATGACGTCTCCGAGCGCGCCTTCCAGATGGAGGGTACGGGCCAGTGGCTGAAGGGCAAGAGCGCCCCGACCTTCGGTCCGCTCGGTCCCTGGCTGGTCACGCCGGACGAGATTGCCGACGTCCAGGCGCTTGCCATGGAGCTTGATCTCAACGGTGCACCACGCCAGCGCGGCAACACCGCCACCATGGTGTTCGGCGTTCGGACTTTGGTATCTTACGTGTCGCGTTTCGTGCAGCTCGATCCGGGCGACGTCATTACCACCGGCACGCCACCGGGCGTCGGCATGGGCCGCAAACCGCCTGAGTTCCTGAAGGTCGGCGACGTCTTGCGTCTCTCCGTGGAAGGGCTCGGCGAGCAGCGTCAGAAGGTGGCTGCCTATTGAACGACCTCGGCCGCCGCCAAGGCGGCAGGCGGCAGCGACTGCATCAGCGACATGCGCGCCGATAGAAGATGAAGCCGGCAGGCGGCCTCGACGGCTTCCGGCCGGCGCGTCTTCAATGCTTCGATATAGTCCAGATGTTCAAGGATCGCCTTGCCATTGCGCTCGCGGGCGTTCGACTTGTTCCATTGGTAGTGATAGTGGAAGACGATGGCGATGATATCGTAGAAATCGACGATGAAGCGGTTGCCGGACGCTTGCTGGATCAGCCGGTGCAGGCGGTCGTCGAGCTCGGAAAACTCCAGATAACGACTGTCTATGTCGGCCAGCACCTCGACGTGGGCACGGCGCAGGACCTCCAGTTCGGTCCAGGCGGGATCGTCAGTCGGCAGGTTAACGAAGGCGGCAGCCGATTTCAGTTCAAACATCTCGCGGACGTCGATCAGTTCTTCGGCAAACTGCCGGGTGAACCCCTTCAGCACCCAGTGACTGTTCGGACGCTTCTCGATGAGGCCGAAGCGGCTGAAGCGGATCAGAAACTCGCGCACGGAGGTCGTACCGACACCTATTTCGCGAGCAAGCTCCAACTCATTGATCTGCAAGCCCGGTTCGGCGCCTCCCATCAGGATGCGCTTCATGAAGGTGCGCTCGATCACCTCCGACAGGGGATTGGTTTCATGCTCTGGGAAAAAGTCGGTCTTGGCCGGCGGTCGCTGCACGGCCTTGGAGCGCTTGTTCCATTCGATGAGTCCAGCTTCGACCATTTGCGAAAGGATGGAGCGAACCGTCGTCCGGGACACACCGAGCAGGGTGCAGAGCTCCGGCTCGGAGGGCAGACTCTCGCCCACCACCAGCAACCGTAAGCACCTGTTATAAGCGTCTTTGAAGACGGTATTCTGCTTCGGCATGTTCACCTCTTTTTTGGCTGCGCTCCGAAGAGCGAAGCCCGGGCGGACTTATATTGTCCGCCTCATCGCTTGCTTCATGTCTCCGCCCGCAGGAAGGCCATAAGTTTCCAGGCCGATTCGCCGCAAAGACCGGCGCTCGAGCCCGGCCCTTGGGACACTGCCCTGGTTCGGGGTCGCATAGAGGCCTGCACATTATCGACAAAGAACATGAAACGAAATTGATCTTTTGCAGTCACCTACGGGAAAGGGAGAGGAGCTTTATCCTGGGTCAGGCGCGGTGCTTTCGGCCTGTTCATCTGCCATTTCATCGACTCAACATCCTCGAATGACAGCATTCCAGATATAGCGGACATCGGCAATGAGCCGTCAGAATGAAATCTACAACCTCTTTCAAACCATTTGGAGAATAAACGTTCTAGACGTCATATTGGACCAAAGTCGATGTCGATCGATAACATATTGATAAATAATCGTTTGGTTCATATTGAAACGATATGAAATGTTCTGAGAATTGGAAAATACGGAAGATGGTCTAGATGGTGGAACAAGTTCGTTTCGTTTTTACATGAAATGATGTAAGAAGCTCTGGTCCTGCTTGGTTTACCGGTGAGGTTAGGAATGCAGGCAATGTCGACCAAAGGGTCGGTAGCCCCATGTCTGCGGGCCTTGCGCCGGTGAGGAGTTTCGGATAATTGTCATCCGTCGCTGTTTTTTATCGATAAAGACCGAAGGCTGAGGAGCTTGGATCGGTATTTTTCGAAGCGACGTTGATCTCGGGAGGATCGCACCATGAAAGCAGTTGGCATTACACGTCGCACGCTTGTTGCATTGGCTGGCGCCGTCGCGCTGTCGGCCGTCGCGCCGGTTGCCGCCCAGGCGGAAGACTACACGATTCCGATTATCGTCAAGGACACCACCTCCTTCTATTGGCAGATCGTGCTGGCCGGTGCCCGCAAGGCTGGCGCCGATCTTGGCGTGAACGTGCCTGAGCTCGGCGCTCAGTCCGAAGCCGACATCAACGGCCAGATCTCGATCATTGAAAATGCCGTTTCTTCGGGTGCCAACGCTCTCGTCATAGCGCCGACCGAATTCAAAGCGCTCGGCAAGCCAATCGATGAAGCCGCCAAGTCCGTGCCGGTTATCGGTATCGACTCGGCCGCCGACTCCAAGGCCTTCACTTCGTTCTTGACCACCGACAACGTCCAGGGCGGCCGCATTGCCGCCGATGGTCTTGCCGCTGCGATCGGCGCCGCCAATGGCGGCAAGGTGGAGGGCGACGTTGCTCTCATCACCAACCTGCCCGGCGCCGGCTCGCTGGAGCAGCGCGCCAAGGGCTTCAAGGAAGAACTGGCCGCCAAGTATCCCGGTCTCAAGCTGGTAGCCGACAAGGTCGGCGACGGTCAGGCGACCACCGCCCTCAACATCATGACCGACCTTCTGACCGCCAATCCCAACCTCAAGGGCGTGTTTGCCTCCAACCTGATCGCCGCCCAGGGTGCTGGTCAGGCGATCGCCGAGAACAAGCTCGGCGACAAGGTCGGGTTGATCGGTTTCGACAACGACGACAAGCTGGTCGGCTTCCTGAAGGACGGCGTGATCGACGCGCTGGTCGTGCAGGACCCGTATCGCATGGGTTACGACGGCATCAAGACGGCGCTCGCCGCCGTCAAGAAGGAGAAGGTGGAAGCCTTCGTCGACACCGGTGCCAACTTGGTGACCACGGCCAATATGAATGAGCCGCGCGCCCAGGAACTGCTGTATCCGAAAGTGAAGTAAGCAAAGCTCCGGCGTCCGGAGACCCCGAATGGAGTCTCCGGATGTTTGGAGACGCTGTGCCGGACTTCATGTCCGGCACCTTCTCATGCGAGCCAGGCCGTGGCCCGCGCCAGTGTTGCCGGCTCGGCCGGGAACCGCGGCGGTGCATGCCTTGCATTTCCAATTGAGGCGGGTCGATCATGATCGAAACCAATCTCCACGGGCAGATGGCCGAAGCGGCCGTCGCCGCCGCCAGCGTTCCCATTCTCGAACTGCGCGGCCTTGAGAAGCGCTACGGTGCCACCCACGCGCTGAAACCCGCCGATCTCAGCTTTGCCCGAGGTGAAATTCACGCCATCGTCGGCGAGAACGGTGCAGGCAAATCGACGCTCATCAAGCTCCTGACCGGCGTGATAACGCGCACTTCAGGCGAGGTTTTCTGGGAAGGCCAGCCGGTAGGGCTCGCCACACCCCACGAAGCCATCGAATTTGGCATCAATGCCGTCCATCAGGAAGTGGTGCTCTGCCGTCACCTGACGGTCGCCGCCAATATGTTCCTCGGCGATGAAGACGTTAACTTTGGCCTCCTCCGCAAGGGCGAGATGACCCGCAGGGCGCAGGCTATCCTCGATGATCTCGGCTTCCAGCTTCCGGCGCATGTCCTGCTCGGCGACCTCACCATCGGCCAGCAGCAGCTGATCGCCACCGCCCGCGCCGCCATCCGCGGTACCCGCTTCTTGATCTTCGATGAACCGACCGCCTACCTCACCCGCACCGAAGCGGCGCAACTGTTTGCACTGATCGGTCGCCTCAAAGAGCGTGGCGTGACCATCGTCTACATCAGCCACCGCCTCGAGGAAGTCTTCGAGCTGTCGGACCGGGTATCCATCCTGCGCGACGGCACGCTGGTGGGCACCCGCGTGACCTCCGAAACCAACGAAACCGAGCTGATCTCGCTGATGATCAACCGCTCGCTGGAGCAGATCTATCACAAGGAGTTCTTCCAGGCTGGCGAGATGCTGCTCGAGGCGAAGAACCTCAGCGGACCGGGCTTTCACGACGTGTCGCTCAGTGTCCGCGCCGGCCAGATCGTTGGTCTCTACGGGTTGATTGGCGCCGGGCGTTCGGAATTCGTGATGTCGCTGTTCGGTCGCCAACGCAAAACCGGGGGCAGCATTTTCTGGCAGGGCAAGGAAGTGGACATCCGCTCCGAACGCCAGGCGATGGACCTTGGCATTGCGCTCGCTCCGGAAAGCCGTCGCGATCAAGGTCTTTGCATCAATTTGCCTGTCGGCTTCAATCTCAACCTGCCGATCTTTTCCCATATCACCATGGCCGGTCTGGTGCCGTTCTCGGCCGACCGTCAGAGAGCGGATCGGCAGATCGCCGACCTTCAGGTCAAGACATCCGGTCGTGGGGCGTTGGTATCGTCGCTGTCGGGCGGCAACCAGCAGAAGATCGTCATCGGCAAGTGGCTCAACCACGGCGCTCGGCTGTTCATCTTCGATGAACCGACCGTTGGCGTCGATGTCGGTACCAAGGCGGAGATCTATCGCCTGCTCGCCCGTCTGCTTGCCGAAGGGGCCGGCATCATTCTGATTTCGTCCTACCTGCCGGAAGTCTACGAGCTCGCCGACGAGCTGCATGTCTTCCGTCGTGGCGAGGATATCGCCCGGCACGCCTATCATACGGCGAGCCATGAGGAAATTCTGTCCGAAGCGATCGGTGTGTGAACGAGGAACGTTCACGGGGGGAAATTCATGTCCACGGATACCAAGACGGCGACGGTCGTCCGCAAAAGCAACGCTAACTGGTTGTTTGGCCTGACGCTGATCGGGCTTCTACTTGCCATGTGCATCGTCCTCAGCCTGACGACCAAGAGCTTTTTGACCGAAGCCAATATCATGAACCTGATGCGTCAGGGTTCGATGATCGCCATCCTGGCCGTCGGCGAGACCTTCGTCATCATTACAACGGGCATCGACCTTTCGGTTGGCGCGGTGGTCGGCTTCTGTACCGTTATCGCTGCCTGGCTGTTGACCCACGACTTTTCGATCACGACGACGATCATCGTCACGCTGGCCGTCGGCGTCGCCATCGGCATGTTTCATGGCTTCGGCATTGTACAGATGGGGCTGCCACCCTTCATCATCACGTTGGCAACGCTGACCTCGCTGCGCGGCATCGGTCTGCTGGTTACCAACGGCGCCACCATCAACATCGTCAACGACACTTTCACGGAATTCTCGCGCAACGACTTCGTGGGGCTGCCAAACTTATTCTGGATGGTGATCCTGGTCGGCATACCGGCCTACATCTTCCTCCATCACAGCCGTTATGGTCGCTATATCTTCGCCGTCGGCTCCAACATGGAGGCGGCTCGCCTCTCCGGCGTCAACGTCAAGCTGACCGTCTACCTTGCCTATACGCTGTCCTCGACCTGCGCGGCCTTCGTCGGCCTGCTGCTCGCCGCTCGTATCGGCGTCGGCAACGCGATGCAGGCCGACGGCTGGGAGCTGCAGGCGATTGCATCATCGGTGATCGGCGGCACCTCGCTGTTCGGCGCGATCGGTTCGGTGCACGGTCCGCTGATCGGCGCCTTCATTCTCGCGACAATCAACAACGGCGCCAATCTCCTGAACGTCAACTCGTTCTGGCAGCGCATCATCACCGGTTTGCTGATCATCCTGATCGTCTACTTCGACCAGTTGCGCCGCCGTCGCGGATAACACCGGGCCGCAAGTGCGAACAAAAAAGGGAGGCGAGACCCGACGGTCCCGCCTCCCTTTTTCATTTCTACGATCGATCTCTCAGGAAGCGTGGGCGACGTCGCCTCTGGCACTCGCCTCCAGCAGCGCCTCAAGATCGGCCGGCCTCAACGGCTTTGACAGCCAGGCGTCGAACAGGCCCTCTTCGCAGCGGGCCTTCGTTTCGGGAAGCGCGTCGGCGGTCAGCGCAGCAATGACCGGCTGATGGCCGCCGCGGTCGGCGATCATCGCCCGCATGCGACGCGCCGCCTCAATTCCATCCATCTCCGGCATGTGCAGATCCATCAGCACCACGTCGAAGCTGCCGCCGGAGGAGAGCATGGCAGCGGTAGCGGTCAGTGCCTTTTGACCGTCGGTCCCAAGCGTGACGGCGTGGCCGGCTCGCTCGACCAGGGCACGGCCGAGTAGAAGATTGATCTCATTGTCATCGCAGAGCAGGACTGAAAGCCGATGGGCTGGCGCTGTCGGCTCCGTGAGCACCGGCTCGGCGGCGGCCGCAAACTGGCCATGGCCGAGCAGCGTATCGATAACGGCGGAAAGAGAGCGAGCCCTGACAGGCTTGACCAGATAGGCACCATAGCCGGCGGCCTGCAGTTCGGGCAGCATCGGCCGCTCGGCCGCGGTGATCAGCACACCGACCGGCGTCGCCGAGAAGGCGCGGATACGCTCGATCACGGCGAGCGGATCGCCGGCGGCCGCATCGATGAGAACGGCATCCGGCTGCCAGGACCCCACAACCTCCTGTTCGATGTCCTTCTGCGTGGCCAGCGTCACGTCGGCACCGGCATCGAATAGCCTACGGATCAGGAACGGCCCTTCAATAAGGGCATGCGAGACGACAAGGATGCGGCGGCCGGCGAAGCGGCGATCGGCCGGCTCAGCCGCAGTTGGCTCCGTCGGATGATCTTTGGTTGCAAAGCTGGCTGCCAGGAGCGCCAGGGCGGCACGAGCGCCGACGGCACCGCCCGAAAGCTGCCCCTCGTTGTCATCAGGCACTTTCATGGGGGCAGTCGTTGGCAAGGTTGCGGCACCCACGGGCGCGCTCGCCTCGGCCAGGGGGAAGCGCAGCGTGAAGCTGAAGCTTGCGCCCTCACCGGGCGCCGACACCAGACGAATATCGCTGCCCATCAGCCGGGTCAGCTCGCGGGCGATGGCAAGGCCAAGGCCGGTGCCGCCATGGGCGCGAGCCGGACCGGGATCGGCTTGTTCGAACTCGCCGAAGATGCGCTGCTGGTCGGCTTCGGCAATTCCGATACCCGTGTCGCGCACCAGGAAGGACACGCCGACCGCGCCCTCCCCCTCGTCCATCATCTGCAATTCGATAGCGACGCCACCCTCGGCCGTGAACTTGATGCCATTGCCAGCCAGGTTGAAAAGCACCTGCCGGACCCGGATCGGGTCGGCCAGAACAAGCCGGTCCAGCCGCGGATCGATATAGGCTGCCAGCTCAATGCCCTTCATTTCGGCGCGTGGCGCCATCAGTTCGACGAGGTCCTCGACGATGGTAGCGAGCGAGGTTGGCTCGGGCTGCAAGCTCAGCCGGCCGGCCTCGATCTTGGAGAAATCCAGAAGGTCTTCAATCAGCGTGAGCAGTGCTTCACCGGATGTTTCGATGGCACGCGCGTAGGTGCGTTGCTCGGCCGACAGCGACGTCTTCTGCATCAGAGCGGTCATGCCGAGGATGCCGTTGAGCGGCGTCCGGATTTCGTGACTGACCACGGCGAGGAAGCGGCTCTTGGCAGCGCTTGCCGCCTCCGCCTCATCGCGGGTCTTCTCAAGCGCCGCCTCGATCGCCTTGCGCTCGGTGATATCGCGACCGAGCGTACGGGTCCCCATCACCCTGCCATCCTCGACGATCGGTGTTTCCGAAAAGGAAAACCAGCGGGGACCATCGACCGTTTCAATCGAGATATCGCCGGACAAATGGCTGGGGCCCTGTCGTCCGACGCCATGGCCTGACAATGCGGCGAGCGCCGTCAGGCGGCGGCGTAGTTGCTGCCAAGGATCGGCACGCAGCTGTCGAGCGTCATGCGCGACCACATCTGAGGCGGCGAACAGCTCGCCGGCGGCGAGATCGGCGGCGAAAGTGGAAAAGTCGAGACCGATGAAAGCGCCCGGGGGCTGGCCGAGCCGGGCCGTCGTCGCCGTATTGGTCGACATGATCCGGCCGGCCGCATCGCGGCGGATGACCAGATCGCCGACGGCGTCGCCCTCGTCAACGGAACCCACTGCGGCATCGTAGAGACGGCCAAGATCGCGCCGTGCCGAACGACGGCCGGCTTCGAACAACCCGCCACCAATGGCAAGAACCCCGATGGCGGCGAGCAGCAGCGGCGAAGCGAAAAGCGACCAAAGGACTGTTATGGCGGCGGCGGTGAGCGCCAGCCCCGCGGCGGTCACGAACAGCAGGCGGCGCCAACGCGCGCGCGGCAGGCTCAGCCGTCCGAAAAACAGACGCGGCGACGAGGTATCCTCGGGCGAAGTGTGCTGTTGGCCGGTCATATCCGTCCCGGGTGCGGCGCGGTCATGCGGCGCTCCTGAGAGGACGGCACCGGCTCCGCCGATCTCGACAGGGCACGAGAAGGCTAGGCCGGCAAGGTTGCCAATCAGTTGATGGTCCGGTGAAATTGTGAGATTTCCGGCGCGAGATACAACGCCGGGCTGTCAACTAGGCCCATTTGTGCTGCCGATCCGACCTATTTATCAGCCGTCCATCACGCGGCTCGCGCCCGACGGTCGGGTCCGGTGCGATAGGCGAGCGCCTCGCCGATATGCAGGCGGCCGACATCCTCCGAACCATCGAGATCGGCCAGTGTGCGGGCTACCTTCAGCACCCGATGATAGCCGCGCGCCGACAGGGACAACCGTTCGGCGGCCTGCCGCAACAACGCCAGGCCAGCGTTGTCAGGCTCGGCTACGCCGTCGATCACCGCCGCCGGCGCCGTAGCGTTGGTGACCGACGTGCCGAGTCCGAGCGAGGCGTAGCGTTCGGACTGGACCGCCCGCGCCGCCGCGACCCGGGCGGCGACCGCCGACGACGGTTCACCGCTTCGACGGGCACCGATCAGATCGGATGCCGACACCGCCGGCACTTCGACTGTGAGATCGAAGCGATCAAGGAGTGGGCCGGAGATGCGTTCCTGATATTCGGCGGCACAGGCCGGACCGCGCCGGCAGGTATGACCCGGCGTGCCGGCGAGGCCGCAGCGGCAGGGATTCATGGCGGCAATCAGCTGGAAGCGGGCCGGATAGGTGACGCGGTTGTTGGCGCGGGCGATCACCACGTCGCCGGTTTCCAGCGGCTGGCGCAGGCTGTCGAGCACCGCCGGGTTGAATTCAGGCAACTCATCGAGAAACAGCACGCCGCGATGGGCCAGCGAGATCTCGCCCGGCTTTGCCCGCACGCCACCGCCCACCAGCGCGGCCATCGAGGCCGAATGGTGCGGCGCGCGGAACGGCCGGCGGTCGGACAGCCGCCCATCGGCCAGCGTGCCGGCGATCGAGGCGATCATCGAGATTTCGAGCAGTTCCTGCGGCGTCAATGCCGGCAAGATGGAGGGCAGGCGGCTCGCCAGCATCGACTTGCCAGACCCCGGCGGACCAATCATCAAAAGGTTATGACCACCAGCGGCGGCAACTTCGAGGGCTCGACGGGCACTTTCCTGACCCTTGACGTCAGCAAGATCTGGCAACGATGCGCTGGCGTCGGCCACCTTCGGCTCGGGCCGCGACAATACCTGCGTACCTTTGAAGTGATTGACGACGGCGATCAGGCTGATCGGTGCGAGAATCGGCATTTCGCCATCAGCCCACGCCGCCTCGGGGCCGGACGAACGCGGACACATCAAGCCCAGCCCCTCGGCGTTGGCGGCGATCGCGGCGGGTAGCACGCCGGCCACCGGCGCGATGGTCCCGTCGAGGGAAAGCTCGCCGAGCACGATACAGTCGGCAAGAGCGTCAGCCGGCAGAGCGCCCATGGCGGCCATGATGGCGAGCGCGATGGGCAGATCATAATGGCTGCCCTCTTTGGGTAAGTCGGCCGGCGCCAGGTTGACGGTGATGCGCTTGGCTGGCAAGGCGAGGCCGGAGGCGGCCAACGCCGCACGAACCCGCTCGCGACTTTCAGTGACAGCCTTGTCGCCGAGACCGACAATATTGAACAGGACCCTACCCGGTCCCATGTGGACCTGAACATCCACAGGCGTCGCCTCGACGCCCTGAAAGCAAACGGTCCTGACGTGCGCGACCATTATTCGTCCCCTCGAACCAACACAACCTAAGCGGATGCCCGCCTGTCTGTCAAGAACGAGAAGGGAACAAAGAGGGCTCGTCTGTTCTTGTCATCAGCTATAAGCTGGACACTGGCCCGCGAGGACATTGTCTGCTTTCTTTCAAAACCACCGGCATTGACGAACGGTTCGGTCTCAACATGGCAGCCATGCGCAACAAAATTTCCGAAAACGCTTGGCGTCGCTTAACATGAATACGACCTTCGGCTAATAGGTTCGCTTCGCGTCGTGTTCCGCGTTCTGCCGGATCACCACGAAGAGCAGAAGCCGACCGGCCCGAAAGGAGGCTTTTGCTCCGTATCCTTGTTTTTCATCCGCTGTCGCCGAGGGTTTTGCCTTTCGGAGGGATGCCACAGACGAACGGAAAGCCATGTCCAGTACCACCCTCGCCGGCTCGTCCGGCGCTATCCGCACCGGCAACTCGCGCGCCCGCGTCATTCTCGCCAGCCTCGTCGGTACCACCGTCGAATTCTACGACTTCTACGTTTACGCTACGGCAGCCGTGCTGGTGTTCCCACATCTGTTCTTTCCGGCCGGCAACGACACTACGGCGCTGCTTTCCTCTTTCGCCATCTTTGGCGCTGCCATGGTTGCCCGGCCACTCGGCGCGGTGTTCTTCGGACATCTCGGCGATAAGCGCGGCCGCAAGGTGACGCTGGTCGCTGCCCTCTTGACCATGGGCATCGCCACCTTCCTGATCGGCTGCCTGCCGACCTACGCCTCAGTCGGCTGGTTTGCGCCGCTTCTCCTTGTGTTGATGCGCCTGACGCAAGGCTTTGCCATCGGTGGCGAGTGGAGCGGCGCGGCGTTGGTGGCCACTGAGAATGCACCGGTCGGGAAGCGCGCCTTCTACGGCACCTTCCCGCAGCTCGGCGCGCCAATCGGCTTCATCATCGCCAATGGCCTGTTCCTGATCATCTCGGCAGCGCTGCCGTCCGATGATCCGACGCGGCCGTCGATCGCCTTCCTCGATTGGGGCTGGCGCATTCCGTTCCTGTTCTCGTCGGTCATGGTGATCGTCGGGCTGTGGGTGCGCTTCAGCCTGGTGGAAAGCGCTGCCTTCGAGAACACGGTCAAATCCGGCAAGGTGCGCAAGCTGCCGATGGCCGATGCCGTGCGCCACCACTGGCGGGCGCTGATCCTCGGCACCTTCTACATGCTGGCGACCTACGTGCTGTTCTATCTGATGACCACCTTCTCGCTGAGCTATGGCCGCGCCGCCACCACGGCACCGGTGCCGGGCCTCGGCTACGACTACCGCACCTTCGTCATGATGATGATCGTCGGCGTGGTGTTCTTCGGCATCTTCACCATGGTGTCCGGCCCTTGGGCCGATCGTTGGGGCCGCCGGCGCACGCTGCTGTGGGTCACCGCCGCCATCATGCTGTTCGGTCTTCTCTGGGTGCCGATCCTGTCGCTCGGCAGCTTTGGCGTGATGGCCTTCCTGATCGTCGGCTTCACGCTGATGGGCATGACCTTCGGCCCGATGGGCGCCCTGTTGCCCGAGCTGTTTCCGGCCAACGTGCGCTACACCGGCTCGGGAATTTCCTACAATGTCTCGTCGATTCTCGGTGCCGCCGTGGCGCCGTTCATTGCCGTAGCGCTCTGGACCTACGGCGCCGGCAGCCCATTCTGGGTCGGTGTCTACCTGACGGTCATGGCCGGCCTTACCTTCGTGGCGCTCGCTCTCGGCAAGGAGACCCGCGGCGTCGACATCGACGCCTGAACAAAGCTAGAATCCCTCCTGAAAGCGGTCGCCTAGGCGGCCGCTTTTTTGTTGCCATCCCTGCCTATCGTCTCCTATAAGAGACGTATGAGCACTTTTGAAGACGACACCAGCGCCCGACTTGCCGCCCGCATCCGCCTTGAGCGGGAGAGACGCGGCTGGTCACTAGCCGACCTTGCTGCACGCTCTGGCGTTGGCAAGGCCACCATTTCCAAGATCGAGCGCGGCGATGCTTCGCCGACCGCGGGCATATTGGTCCGCCTCGCCGCCGCTTTTGACCTGACACTCGCCAGCCTGTTGGTGCGGGCGGAAGCCGGCGCCGACCGCCTGGTGCGAGCGGCCGATCAGTCGGTCTGGCGCGACCCCGATACCGGCTACCTACGGCGGCAGGTGTTCATCCGTCCCGATCACCCGCTGGAGATCGTCGAGGTCACCATGCCGCCCGGGAAAAGCGCCGTACTGCCGGCGGCGTCCTACGCCTTCATTCGTCAGGTGGTTTGGCTGATGGAGGGTGAGCTCGTCGTCACTGATCCGGACGGCAGCCATCTGCTTTCGGTCGGCGATTGCCTCGGCTTCGGACCGCCAGCCGAGGTCACCATTTCAAACGAGAGCGCCGCGCCCGCCCGCTATGTGGTGGCGCTGACGAGGAGCTGACATGTCGGACATCACCATTCATCCGCTCGGCCTCAATGCTGCTACCGTCGATGCGCTTGCCGCCCTGATCGTCGAAACGGTGGCGGGCGGCGGCTCGGTCAGCTTCATGCATCCGTTCGCCTTGGACGATGCCCGCTCGTTCTGGCGAGGATCGCTTGGCGCTGCCGACGGTGGTCAGCGCATTGTGTTGGGTGCCTTTGACGGCGAGATGCTGGTCGGTACGCTGACGCTGCTTCTTGACTGCCCGCCCAACCAGCCGCATCGGGCGGAATTTGCCAAGATGATGACCCGGCCGAGCTATCGAGGCCGGGGCATTGCCACGGCGCTGATCGGTGCCGCCGAGCAGATCGCCCGCGCCAAGGGACGGACGTTGATCGTGCTGGACACGGCGAGTGATGGCGGCGCCGGGCCGCTTTACGAGCGCTGCGGCTTCCGCCTTGCCGGCGAGATTCCCAACTACGCGCTGAAGCCGCATGGCGGCTACACCGGCACGCTCTATTATTACAAGGAGCTTTAATATGAAGATGTTTTGCAATTTTTGAGGTCGTAGCCAAGAATGGAAGTAACGCCTAAATTGAAAAAGAGAGCGCCGGTTCTTGACCTCTTCGATTCGCTCATAAAGCGACGCCGTCCTTAGGGTTAGAGCCGCTACATATCGTATGCGCGCTCCTGCAACCAACTTATGCACAAGCACTAATAATACATTGATAATAAAAGATAAAAACACGAAAATAATCGACTTATAGCCTCAATATCTTGACGCACAGGCGCGACAGGCTTGACTCTATAGTTCGCTTTGATTTCACTTAGTATTGACTAAAAAGAATCGCCGCACCCCGACCAAGGAATTGCGGCGATTCTGATAAATCCTGCAACGGTGATGCCGGGCGCAGGACGCGACTTTACGCACTGATGTTGAATCAGAAATGGAGTCCGTGGTCAAGCTCGGCATTGTGCCATAAAGCCAAGGAGCTGATCATGGCAGTACGCACTTACCCCTCCTATTGGATGTATAAGGACGCCAGAGGCGAATGGCGCTGGTCTTACGAGGCATCCAATGCCAAGACGATCGCCGTAAGTAGCGAAGGCTATCAGAAGAGATCTGATTGCGAACGCAGCATTGAGATCATGAAGAGCTCTCACAGTAGCCCTGTTTGGTTCCCCACTGAGCTCGCTTCCGCGTACTAAATAAGATTCGGGACTTCGCTACCAAACGGAGTCCCGAATTTATAATAACCCGCGCCGCAGTTCATAGAGCATGACACCGGTCGCCACTGCCAGATTGAGGCTGTCGGCCTGGCCGGCCATCGGGATCTTGACCCGGACGTCGCAGGCCGCCGTCATCTCCTCGGTCATGCCGGCCTGTTCGTTGCCCATCACCAGCACCGTTGGCGCCCGGCTTTCGACCTTGCGATAGTCGTGCGTCGCCTTGAGATGGGTACCGACGAGACGGATGCCCGTCGTCTTCGCCCAGGCGAGGAACGCATCACGGTTGGTTTTCGCCAACGGCACATGGAACAGCGACCCCATGGTGGCGCGCACCGTCTCGAAGGAAAAGGGGTCGCAGGTCTCGCCGATGAGAATGACGCCCTTGGCGCCCACTGAATCCACCGTGCGAATGATGGTGCCGAGGTTGCCGGGATCGCGCACCTGTTCGAGCGCCACCCAAACCTCGCCTTCGCCGACCTTGACCTCGGCAAGCGGCTTCAATCGCTGGCCGAATACGCCGACCACCATCTGCGGATTGTCGCGATGGGTGATCTTGGCCAGGACAGCTTCGCCCATCTCGAGCACGTCGCCACCGCGCGCCCGCACGGCGGCGGCAGCCTTGGCGACATGTGGCTGGTCGCGCACCGCCGGCGCATAGGCGATGGCGGCAATCGGCCAGTTCTCTTCTAGTGCGTCGGTGACCAGCTTTAGCCCTTCGCCGATGAAGCGGCCCGTTTCCTCGCGCACCTTCTTCATGGCGAGTGCCCGGATATCCTTGACCAGCGGGTTGGTCAGCGAGGTGATCTGCCGGACGGCGCCCGGCGCCTTTTCCCTGTCGGCCATGGCTCAGGCTCCGAGAAAACGTGAAAACATCGAGGTGGCGAGCAACCGTCCCGGCCTTGTGGGATCGCCGGTCTCCCGCACGGCGAGCTCGCCCGAAGCAATCGTGCCGGGGCGATGGCCGAGAAGATCGGCAGTGATCTCGTGGATGGACAGGAAAGAGGCCCGGATGGCGTAGGCCGTCAGCACGGCGAAGGCCGGTCCCGGGGCCAGGATCTGACGCGTCAGGTCGAGAAGATAGGGCAGGTCGGCTTCCAGCGACCACACCTCGCCGTCCGGACCACGGCCGAAGCGGGGCGGATCGAGCAGGATACCGTCATAGCGTTTGCCGCGCCGCACCTCGCGTTCGGCAAACTTGACGGCATCATCGACGATCCAGCGGATCGGCGCGGCGTCGAGACCGGCCAGCGCCTGGTTTTCCCGGCCCCAGGCCACCGACTTCTTGGACGCATCGACATGCGTCACCTCGGCGCCAGCCTGGGCGGCGATCAGCGAGGCGATGCCGGTGTAGCCGAAGAGATTGAGCAGCTTCGGCTTTTCCGGGCCGCGATGAGTCTTGAGGCGTTCGGCCATCCAGGTCCAGTGAGCGATCTGCTCGGCGAAGATGCCGACATGACGGAAGGAGGTCAGCTGACAGACCACGGGCAGGTCCATCACCCGCATTTCCCAGGCCGTGCCGATGCCGGGCTCCGTCCGCCAGCGGCCCGGACCATCTTCCTCGACATCACCGGTGAAGGCGGCGCCGGCCGCCGCCCAGACGGATGGCGCCAACCGACGCGGTCCCATGGCCTGCGGCTCCGGCCGGATGACGGTCAGCGCGCCATAGCGCTCGAGCTTTTCGCCCTCGCCCATGTCGAGCAGGCGATAGTCGTCCCACCCTTCGGTAACCAGCAGCGTTCCCACCTCTTCGCTCGCCACACGCGGACCGAGCACAGCCGGCATCGGCCGCTTGAGCGTGGCAGCCCCCGACGGACGGGCCGGGCCGCGAGGTTCGTGAGAGCGCGCTTCTGCCTTGCCCGTCTCGCCAGATCTCTCAGGTTTACGGGCAGAAGGGCGGCCTGCGCGAAAAGCGGGCTTCGGGGGGGAGGGCAGCTTGGCCAAGGTGAAGGTCCGGCAAGAAGGGGTCTTTGGCCCCTTATACACGCCCCCCGCTCGGATTGAAGCGCGCTTTCCCGCCTGTTCGTTGATCGCCACCCTTTACGGGACTTCCCCGACAGGGCTACAAGGGCGCACTCTGCTGGGCTGCCGCCCGGCATCCGAGATTTATGGAGAAGTCATGCGCCCGTCCCGTCGTGCTCCCGACGAGTTGCGTCCCGTCAGCCTGGAGCGGGGCGTGTCGCGCCACGCCGAAGGCTCGTGCCTGGTGAAATTCGGCGACACCCACGTTCTCGTCACCGCCTCGGTCGACGAGAAGGTGCCACCGTGGCTGAGGGGTGGCGGCAAGGGCTGGGTGACCGCCGAATACGGCATGCTGCCGCGCGCCACCGGCGAGCGCATGAAGCGCGAGGCGGCGGCCGGCAAGCAATCGGGCCGCACCCAGGAAATCCAGCGGCTGATCGGCCGCTCGTTGCGCGCCGTCGTCGACCTGATCGCCCTCGGCGAGCGGCAGATCGTCATCGACTGCGACGTCATCCAGGCCGATGGCGGCACCCGCACCGCCTCGATCACCGGCGCCTTTGTGGCGCTCTACGATGCCATCGAGTGGATGCGCCGGCGTAATCTGGTGCCCGCCAACGCCAAGGTGCTGCGCGACCATGTCGCCGCCATCTCCTGCGGCATTTCCGATGGTGTGCCGGTGCTCGATCTCGACTATATCGAGGATTCCTCGGCCGAGACCGACGCCAATTTCGTGATCACCGGCTCCGGCGGCCTCGTCGAGATCCAGGGTACCGCCGAAGGCGCTCCGTTCTCGGAAGCCGAGCTGCAGCAGCTGCTTGGCCTCGCCAAGGGCGGTATTGCCAAGCTGATCGAGCTGCAGAAAGCGGCCATCGCGTCCTGAAAGGGCTTGATATGACCGAACAGCGCCGCATCGACGGCAAGCGTCTCATCGTCGCGACCCATAACAATGGCAAGCTCCGGGAATTCTATTTCCTGCTGGGCGGTCTTTCCATCGAGCTCGTCTCGGCCGGCGATCTCGGCCTGCCGGTGCCGGTCGAAGACGGCCAGACCTTCGTCGAAAACGCTCGTATCAAGGCGCTGGCCGCCGCTCGCGCGGCTGGCGAGGTGGCGCTTGCCGATGATTCCGGCCTGTGCGTCGAAGCTCTCGACGGGCGCCCGGGCGTCTACACCGCCGACTGGGCGGGTCCGAACCGCGACTGGTCGATGGCCATGCGCCTCGTCGAGGAAGAGCTCTACAAGGCCGGCGCGACGACGCCAGACAAACGACGGGGAACCTTCGTATCGCTTCTCTGCCTTGCCTGGCCGGACGGACACACCCAGGAATATCTCGGCCAGCGCGACGGTACGCTGGTCTGGCCGCCGCGCTCGGGCGATTTCGGCCATGGCTATGATCCCGTTTTCATGCCGGACGGCGAAACCAGGACCTTCGGCGAAATGACCGAGGCTGAAAAGCATGGCTCGATCTGGGGCGCACCGGGGCCGCTGTCACACCGTTCTCGGTCGCTGAAGCTGCTGGTCGAGGGTGCTTTCCCGATTGGTTTCGGACCGCGTGGGTGAGCCGATGAACGAGCGGGATCTTCTTTCGGGCGTGGAAGCAACGGCTGAAGGCACGCCGGACATCGGTTTCGGCGTCTACATCCATTGGCCCTTCTGTGCCCGCAAGTGTCCCTATTGCGACTTCAACAGCCACGTCCGTCCCAAGGGCATCGACGAGGCCGGCTATCTCACGGCCATGGAGCAGGAGATTGCCGCCCATGCCCGCCTGACTCCGAACCGCACGGTGACGTCGGTGTTCCTGGGCGGCGGCACGCCGTCGCTGATGAAGCCGGAGAGCGTTGGTCGCCTTCTCGATCTGATCGGCCATCATTGGCAGGTGTCGGCCGATGCCGAAATCACGCTGGAAGCCAACCCGTCGTCGGTGGAAGCCGAACGCTTCCGCGGCTATCGGGCGGCTGGCGTCAATCGCCTGTCGCTCGGCGTGCAGGCGCTGAACGATGCCGATCTCAAATTCCTCGGCCGGCTGCATAACGTCGATGAGGCGCTCCGGGCGCTCGAGCTGGCCCGCGAAACGTTTCCGCGCCTGTCCTTCGATCTCATCTATGCCCGTCCCGATCAGAGCCTGGAAGCCTGGGAGGCCGAGCTGCGACGGGCCATAGGCTTTGCCGCCGATCATCTGTCGCTCTACCAGCTCACCATCGAACCGGACACCGCCTTCGAGAAGCTCTACGCTGCCGGCAAGCTGGTGGTGCCCGATGCCGACGCCGCTGCCGATCTCTACGAGCTGACGCAGACTATTGCTGGTGCGGCCGGTCTGCTGGCCTATGAGATCTCCAACCACGCAACACCAGGCGGCGAGAGCCGGCACAACCTGCTCTACTGGCGCTATGGCGAATATATCGGCCTTGGACCGGGCGCCCACGGCCGTATCGTCAATGGCGACGATCGCGGTCGCCTGGCCACCATTGCCGAGCGCAATCCCGAAGCCTGGATGAAGCGGGTAGGCGAGACTGGCAACGGCGTGATCGAAACCGAGGAAATCTTCGGCGAGACGGCCGGCGACGAAATGCTGCTGATGGGCCTTCGCCTGGTCGAAGGCATCGACGCCGCCCGCTACCAGCGGCTCTCCGGCCGACGTTTCGATCCGGCGCGAATTTCCGACCTCGTCACTCACGGCATGGTGGAGGTGCTGCCCGATGGCCGCATCCGCACCACGCCAGCTGGTGCCTTCGTGCTCGACGCCGTGGTTGCCGATCTCGCCGCCTGAAGCTGAGTTCAGAGCCTTGATGCCGGTTTCGGCTTCGATCCGTCGGAGAAACGCGACAGGCGGAAATGCGTCGGGTCGACAAAGGGCGTCGTTCCCGTAACGAGATCGGCCACCAGCCAGCCCGCGCCAGGCCCGATGCCGAAGCCGTGGCCGGAGAAGCCGGTGGCAACGACGAGGCCGGAAAGGCTATCCACCTCCGAGATCACCGGAACCACGTCCGGCGTCACGTCGATGTAGCCGGCCCAGGCCTGGACGATGCGCGTGTCCTGGAAGGATGGAAAGCGCCGCTTCAGCTCGGTCATGGTCCGACGCAGGAAGCGGACATCCGGCTTCGGATCGAGGACACGCGTCCTCTCGTAAGGAGACGTCTTGTCGAGCGGCTTTGTCGGCCAGTCGTCGATCTCACGGAAGAAACGTGAACCGAAAGAAAGCGATACGTGTTGCCAGTCGGCCAAGAGCGCCGGCAGGAAGTCCAGCGTAAAGCGGACATGGTCGGGTGTGAGATCGGCGACATTGGCAACGCCGTTTGCCACCGTGAGACCGCCGTCGGCGCGTTTGCGGATACCGATGACATCGTCCCAGATGCCGGCATCGGGACCGCCGGACACTGGATTGGTGCGCGACACCGTCGAACGCATCTTGAGCTGTGGCAACGTGACGCCCAGATCCTTCAGGAAACGGCGTGACCAGGCACCGGCGGCCAGCACCACGCGCTTCGTCTTGATGGCGCCGCGCTCGGTAACCACCGACACGATTTCGCCGACAGCCGTTTCGAGGCCGCGCACCGCACAGTCGGTGACGATGACGGCGCCCTTGGCCCGGGCGGCAAGCGCAATGGCCGGCGCCGCCTTCTGCGGTTCGGCGCAGCCGTCGCTGGGGCACCAGAGACCAGCCGGCGGCGGCGAGAGATCGTCCTTCATGACGGCTCGAACCGCGTCACCCTCGATCACTTCGGCGCCGATGCCGTGATCGGCCGCTGCCTTGACCCAAGCGCGGTAGCCGTCGACATCGCCTGACTTGCGGGCCGCGAAGAAGATACCGGTTTCCCGGAACCCGGTGTTGCCAACGCCATGAGCGCCCATCTCTCGCCAGAGGCGCAACGCTTCACGGATGAGGTCGAACTCTCGGGGATCGCGATCGGCCTGACGAACCCAGCCCCAATTGCGGCTCGACTGTTCACCGCCAACATGGCCCTTTTCGAGCAGCACCACCTTGAGGCCCCGCTCGGCCAGATAAAGCGCCGAACTGGTGCCAATGATACCGCCGCCGATAATGACGACATCGGCTTCCGCTGGCATGGCAATATCGGACGCAACGGGATCGACCTGCGGACCCATCTCACAAACTCCCCGGAAGACGCCGGCTCTTCTTCCGGCTGCGTGGCTATCGTTTTAAGCCAAAACTTCAGCCGATCCAGTCCGTCAGCTTCCGAAGCGCGCCTATAATTGGGGCATTTTTTGCTACACGACGGGGGCCGCTTGAGCGAGGGGCCTCTGGCCTGTATGCCTCGCGGGCACATCATTGTGGAGCCGCCGATGCTTCTCGCTGCCTTGCAGATGCAGTCCCGCCCGTCCGACGTCGCTGCCAACCTCGACCGGCTGGATCGGGCGGCCTCGGACGCCGCGGCAAAAGGCGCTCATCTTCTGGTGACGCCGGAGCTTTGCCTCGTCGGCTATGGCGCCGGCCCCGACCTGCCGCTGCTCGCGGAGCGGGCCGATGGTCCGCTTGTCGATGCTGTCGCGGCGATCGCTCACCGCCACTCCCTGGGTATTGTCACCGGCTTTGCCGAACGCGATGGCGACGCAATCTACAACAGCGCTCTCTTCGTTTCCGGCGACAGCCGGGCGGTCTATCGCAAGAGCCACCTCTATGGCCCCTACGAGAAGCGCTGGTTCCGCGCAGCGCCACCGTCGGTCGTGCTCGTCCGCCATCAGGGACTGAGCCTCGGCCTCCTCATCTGCTACGACGTGGAATTTCCCGAGAATGTCCGCCGCCTCGCTCAGGCGGGCGCCGACGCGGTGCTGGTCCCGACGGCCTTGCCGGTTGGCGGGTCGGCTGACTTCATCGCGGCCCATATGATTGCGGTGCGCGCCTTCGAAAACCAGATCTTCGTGGCCTATGTCGACAACTGCGGCTGGAACGGTGACTTTGCCTATGCGGGTCTTTCCCGCATCGCTGCGCCCAACGGCGCCATTCTCGCCGCGCCCCACGACCGGAGCGAGGCGTTGCTTTTCGCGGAAATCGCGCCGGAAGCCTATGCCCGCTCTCGCGCCGAGAACACCTATCTTTCCGATCTCAAGGCCTGAAAAGACAAACGGCGCGCCTCCTTGCAGAGACGCGCCGTTGCTACCTGTCGAAGCGTCCGCCTCAGTTGGCGGCGCCCTGCTGCTGCTGCATCTGCTGCAGGCGGGCGAGATACTGCTGATAAAGAGCGACGAAATCGATCGGATCGATCAACAGCGGCGGGAAGCCGCCGCGGATGACGGCGTCAGCGATGATCTGGCGCGCGAAGGGGAACAGCAGGCGCGGGCCTTCGATGTTGACGAAGGGGTGCAGATGCTGGGCCGGCACGTTCTGCACGGTGACGAGACCACCGTAGGTCAGCTCGACGTTGAAGAACACTTCCTCGCCGATCGCCGCCTTGGCTTCGAGGTGCAGATCGATCTCATACTCGCTCTGGCTACGCTGGCGCGAGTTGACGTTGACGCCAATGGAAATCTGCGGCGAAGCTTCACGAGCCCGCAAGCTGTCAGGCGCCTTCGGGTTTTCGAAGGACAGATCCTTGACATACTGGGCGACGACGCTCATCGACGGCTGGGCTTCAGCGGCGCCATTCTCGGGCTGAACCGAACTCATTCTCGAACTCCTCCGGCCAGCCGGGGCGACACCGCCCGCAAGGGTGACCCTATGTTTTGGTGGAACCGGCAACACAGGCCGTTTCCCGATTTTTCCGCGGGTCCGAGCGCTATCAGGCTTGGCGAGTGAGATCAAGACCGATCGCCGTCGCGGTCGGGCGGAAGGATCGGCCGCCGATCCGACCATGGGGAATCGCCGTCGTTTCGCCGTTCCCATTCATCGTCATCGAGGTCGACGACACCATCTGTGGACGGACGCCTGCCGGACGAAGCGGTCGATACGGTGAGGCGCGCGGCAATCGCCGCAATGATCAGCCGCCGTACCGGAGCGAACAGCAGAAGGAGGGCGAGCACGTCGGACAGAAAGCCCGGCAGAATCAGCAACACACCGGCGATCAGGACGATCAGGCCTTCCAGCAGGGTGCCGGTCGGCATACGACCGGCGGAAAGTTCGGTCTGCACCCGACGCAGCAGGCCAAAGCCGATGTAGCGGAACAACGCCAGACCGCCGAAAGCTGCGAGCAACACAAGGCCAACCGTATTGATGACGCCGAGATGGCCTCCAACCCAGATGAGAGTCGCGATCTCGGCAATCGGCCAAGCGATGAGAAGAAAGGGCAGGTAGGGCGAAAGGCGCATGGCGGTTCCGGTTCGATGGCGTGTTTGGCATGATGCGCCGGCCGGCCAGCCGGGCGCAAGGTAGCCATCGCCCCCATATGGTCGCAGCGCCGGCGGGGGCAAGCGGCGGCCGTGGCAGCGAAATCACTCCAGATTCGCCGCTTGTCCGTCTTTCCCTTGCCGCCGTGGTCGCCTACATAGGCAGACGACCAATACGAGATGCCACCGCCCTGGTGGCGCCAACTGAGGGAAACGATGCTCGGATGAACGCCTTCCTCGATCTCACCAGCCTCATCTTCCTCGTGATCGCCGTTGTCATTTTCTGGCGTCTCCGAAGCGTCCTCGGCACCCGCACCGGCAACGAGAAGCCACCGTTCGATCCGTTCGCCGGCCGCAAGGCGGAAATCGAACCGCCACCGGCCGGTGACAACGTGGTGACCCTGCCACGCGAAGGCCGGATCGATCCGCGCGAGGCGGCTCTCGCCCGCATCGACGAGGCGGTCCCTGCCGGCAATGCCAACACCGGTCTCAAAGCGGTCGCCTCGGCCGACCGCAACTTCGACTTCGACGGCTTCATGGGCGGCGCCCGCGCCGCTTATGAAATGATCGTCTCGGCTTTTGCTGCCGGCGACCGGGCGACCCTGAAGCCACTGTTGTCGCGCGAAGTCTTCGATGGCTTTTCCGGCGTGATCGCCGAGCGCGAGGGGCGCGGCGAGAAAATAGACTTCACCTTCGTCGGCATCGACAAGGCGGATGTGGTCGACGCCGGGATCGAGGGTGTGATGGCACAGGTGACGGTGCGCTTTTCCTCGCAGCTGATCTCGGTAACCCGCGGCCGCGATGGTTCGGTGGTCGAGGGGGATCCCCAGAAAGTGGCCGAGGTGACCGACGTCTGGACATTCGCCCGCGAAGTCAGGTCATCGGATCCCAACTGGAAACTGGTCGCCACGGATGCCGGGGGCTGACAGCATCTTGGCCGACTCCCTTCCTTCCGCCCACCTTGTTCCAATCGCCTTCACTGACCTTCCGGGATGGGCCGAGGACGATCACGCTGCCGCCTTTGCAGCCTTTCGTCATTCGGCAGCTCGGCTCATCGAGAAAATTCCGACTTCCAAAACGCTCGGGCCGGATGGCGCAGCTCTGGCCCGCCAGGGAAAACTGGCAGTCGCGCTTGGCGACAATGTCGTCCCCGCTGCCGCCCGTGCCTTCTTCGAAGCGCATTTCAGGCCGTTCCGCATCGAGCCGGTTTCCGGGACGGGTTTCGTCACCGGCTTTTTCGAGCCGGAGGTGGAGGCACGCCTTCAGCCATCGCTCGCCTTCCCGGTGCCCCTCCTCGCGCCGCCCGATGGCCTGCGCGAGATCCGCGACCATGACGACCGACGCAACCTCGATCCGGCGTTGACCTGGGCTTTTGAAGACGGGCAGGGACGCCTCGCCGCTTGTCCCGAACGGGGCGCGATCATGGCCGGCGCCCTCGATGGACGGGCGCGGCCGATCGCTTATGTGAAGAGCCAGGTCGAGGCCTTTTTCATTCACGTGCAGGGTGCGGCCCGGCTCCAACTGCCGGATGGCCGGCTGATGCGGGTTACCTTCGCGGCCAAAAGCGGCCACCCTTATTATTCGGTGGCGCGTCTGATGGTCGAACGCGGCGTCGTAACCAGCCCGGCGGAAGCCACGGCTGACGCGCTTCGAGCCTGGCTGGAAGGCCTCGCCCCGCAGGAACGGCGGGCGGCGCTCGCCCGCAACCGCTCCTACATCTTCTTCCGCGAAGCGCCGGTGAATGACCCCGCCCTTGGACCGATTGCGGCGGCCGGCGTTCCGCTGACGCCCGGACGATCGCTTGCCGTCGATCGATCGCTCATCACCTTCCATGCCCCGGTGTTCGTCGAAGCCGATCTCACGGCCGGCCCCTTCAACCATCTGATGGTAGCCCAGGATACCGGCTCGGCCATTGTCGGACCGGCGCGTGGCGACATCTTCTTCGGCTCGGGGGACGCTGCCTTCGCGCTGGCCGCGCGGGTCCGCGATCCCGCCCGCTTCACCCTGCTCGTGCCGCGGGAGGACTGACCGATGTCCCGCCGCAAAGGCCGGCCACTCGCCCCCGAGGAGGAAGAACTCTGGCGGGCGGTGCGGAAAAGCGTCACGCCGCTTCGTCCGGAAAAGATGGTGGCGCCTCCAGCGGCAATTGCCGCCGCCGAGCCCGAGCCAGAGCGGCCTCTCGTTCATCTGCCGCCGGCTGTTGTGCCCTCTCAGGCCACCAAGCCTGCCCTGCCCAAGCTGCATCCCTTCGGCAAACGCGAGCGCCAGGCGGTCAATCGCGGCCGCACGGCCATCGACGGACGGCTGGATCTACACGGCTACCGGCAGGACGAAGCGCATGCCCGGCTGTCGGGCTTTCTGTCCCATGCGCAGAGCATGGGTTGGAAAGTGGTCTTGGTCATTACCGGCAAGGGACGACTGGGAGGCGATTTCCAAAGCCTGCACGATCATGAGCGTGGCGTGCTGAAGCGTGTCGTGCCACTTTGGCTGAGCCTGCCGGAATTTCGGCGCGTCGTGCTCGGCTATGAGGATGCCGGACCGGTGCATGGCGGGAGCGGAGCGCTCTATATACGCATCCGCAAGAGGAAGTAGCATGACCCCGTTCGGCGCTCGTTTGCGAGAGATCCGCGAGGCGCGTGGCATGACGCTGAAGTCGATGGCAGCGGCGATCGGCGTTTCGCCGGCCTATCTGTCGGCGCTGGAGCACGGTCGACGCGGCCGTCCAACCTGGGATCTCCTGCAGCGGATCATCGGCCATCTCAACATCATCTGGGACGAGGCCGAGGAGCTCGAGCGGCTGGCCGACCTGTCGCACCCGCGTATCGTCATCGACACCGAGGGGCTGTCACCCAAGGCTACCGAGCTTGCCAATCGTCTTGCCGAACGTATTCGCAGCTTTGACGACGGAACACTCGACCGGCTGATCGACCTCGTCGGCAAGCGCTGACACGCGCCAGGTAATCAGCGCGCCGCCGCCCGGGCCGGCAGCGTCAGCAGATAGGCGGGCAGGGTTACCACCGCACCGGCCGTATTCCCGACCAGGCTGCCAAACGATCCGGTCAATCCGCGAGCCGTCTCCGAAAGGCTACCGTGCGCGGCTGCCAGCCGATCGCCGTGTTTCAGGCGGTCGCCGAGCCGGTTCACGAAGTCGGGCAACACGACGGCGAACTTGTTGTGGGCGAGCGAATCGTTGGCTTCGGTAGCGGAGAGATCGATCACGATGACGCCGAGGTCGGCGATCGCTTTGACATCTTCGGTATAGGCGCCGAGGCGCGGCTTTTCGCCGGCGATCAGACCGGACATCCAAAGCGCCTGATCATCGGAGGATGAAAACAGCACAAAGGGATATTTCGGCCGACCAATCACCCGCATTTCCGACTTGAAAACATCGACGTCGATATCGGGGGCGGCCAGCACCACCGTGCGGAGCTTGCCGTTGAAATCGCCATGTCCCCCGATCTTGGCCTGGCGCAACGCTTCGATCGTCGCCCAGGTTCCCATGGAATGGGCAAACACATAGAGGTCTTCGACGCCGCTCTCGGAGGCGACCCGCAGCAATTCTTCCAGACCATCACGGGCGATGGTGGCACTGTCGCGATCGTAAACGTAATCGAACACCGAGCCGCGCGATGCCCAGGTGAACAGCACCGGCACACCGTCAAAGCCGGTGTCGTGGACGATCTGCGTGGAGCGGAAAACCGCCTCGTCGAAATCATTGTTGAAGCCGTGGACGATCACCGCCACCGAACGCCGTCCCTTTGGCAACGCGGCTACTCTTTGGGTAAGGCGCTTCTTGAAGGCTTCGGCACCATCGATATAGGCGAGGGAGCGCGCCACGAACTCCGTCTTCGGATCGCCGGGCAGCGGCGACGGCCACTCGATGTCGCCGGAATGATGGCTTGGCGGCACCGAAATCGATAGATCGGCAAAGTCGAGCCCGCTTGTCCGCTCGCCGTTGAACATCGCCGGCCCCGTCTTTACTCGTTCGCGCGTGGCGGCCACCAATAGCTCGTGCTCGGTGGCTCCCGGCGCCGTCACTGCCGTCACTTCCAGCGCGCCGCCATCGGGACGGGACCCGGCACAGGCGGCGAGAAAGACGACGACCGGGACAAGGATAAAACGGAAACGCATGGCGACCTGGCAAAGATGACAGTCTCTTCTATCCGAGCGAGAGTACCGAGGCCAACCCCAAGCTAGCTTCGCTGGACAACGGCAGGCGCAAAATGTCATGACAGCGAGGATTTCCATTCCACCGCCTAGGGTTCGTACCGGGCGCCGACATGCCGGGACCGTTATCTATGTTCGCCGTCAAGATCGCCGATGTCGCGGAGGCCGAGGCCTTCCTCGCCGCCAATCCCGACGTCGTCCAGTTCGAGTGTTTTCTGACCGATTGCTCGGGGGTGCAGCGAGGCAAGCTGCTGCGCCGGTCCGAGCTCCTCGGTGCCTACCGCGTCGGAAGACCGCTGCCCTGCTCGGTATTGTCGCTTGATATCAAGGGGGCCGACGTTGAGGAGACAGGTCTCCTCTGGGAGCAAGGCGACGCGGACCGCATGTGCCGGCCGGTTGCCGGCACACTCGTTCGTTCATCCTGGCGACAGACGCCAACTGCCCAATTCATCATGACGTCCTTCGAGGGCGACGGATCGGGTTCGGCCAGCGACCCACGCCATGCGCTCGTCCGCGTCGTCGAGGCGGCTCTAGCTCTCGGCTTGCGGCCAGTCGCCGCCGTCGAGCTGGAGTTCTATCTCCTCGATGGCCGAGCGGCAGCCGAGGGCAGGCTAACGCCGCCCATGGCGCCCAATGGCTTCCGTCAGGTCGATCTTCAGGCCTATCTCGTGCAGGATCTCTCAGATTTTTCCGGCTTCCTGGAGGCCGTGTATGCCGCTGCCGACGCAGCGGGTCTGCCGGCCCGGACGCTGATTTCGGAATACTCGCCCGGCCAGTTCGAGATCGTGCTGGAACACCGCGACGACGCTCTTCGCGCCGCTGATGATGCCATTGTCTGGAAGCGTCTCGTCAAGGCGGTTGCCGAACGCCACGGCTTTGTCGCCACCTTCATGGCCAAGCCTTATGCCGAGTTTGCCGGCTCCGGTGCCCACTTCCACGTCAGTCTCTGCGATGAAGCGGGCAATAACCTGTTCGCCGGTAGCGAGCCCGAAGGCAACGCGCTTCTCCGCCACGCCATTGCCGGCCTTGAGGCCACCATGGCCGAGAGCATGGCGATCTTTGCGCCCAACGCCAACAGCTTCAGGCGTTTCAAGCCAAACTCCTACGCGCCGCTCGGCCCGGCCTGGTCGGTCGACAATCGCTCGGTCCCCATCCGAGTCACCGGCGGTCCGCCACAGACGCGGCATCTTGAGCAACGCGTTGCCGGCGCCGATGCCAATCCGTATATCGCGCTCGCCACGGTTATTGCCGGTATGCTGGAGGGGATCGAGGGAAAACGCGAGCCATCGGAGCCGATCGTCGGCAATGGTTACGCGCAAGTGGCACCGTCGCTACCGCGTTTCTGGCCGGAAGCCCTCAGGGCGGCGCGGGCTTCCGATTTCCTGAAGCGACGGCTCGGCGCGCGCTTCACCGACATCTACCTCACCATCAAGGAAGCGGAATGCGACCGCTTCTTCGCGGAGATCAGCGACCGCGACATTCACTGGTATCTGAGGCTGGCTTGATGCCGCTCGCCTTGGAGAATTCTCGGCTTCATCGGCAGCCGAGAATTCTTGCGTGATGGGTAGCGCGGCTTTGGGCAGCCTGACGCAAGGCCACCTCAGTCCTTCTTTTTGTCGTCCTTGACCTTCAGAAACTTCGGGCCCTTGCCGAGGATCTTGTCGTCAATCTCGCCGATAGCCGCCAGATTCTTGCGATCATAGTCGATCTGCGACAAGAGGTAGCGGATCGCGTTGAGGCGAGCCCGCTTCTTGTCGTTGGAGCGAACCACGACCCAAGGGCTGAGATCGGAATGGCTGGCTTTCAGCATGCGATCGCGGGCAGCGGTATATTCATCCCACATGGCGAGCGCCTTGAGATCGACCGGCGACAGCTTCCAGATGCGCAGGGGATCGTGACGGCGGTCATGGAAGCGCTTCAGCTGCATCTCACGGCCGATGTCGAGCCAGATCTTGATCAGCACGATGCCGTCGTGGATCAGCATACGCTCGAAATGCGGCACTTCCTCAAGGAAGAGCGTCGCCTCTTCGGGGGTGCAGAAACCCATCACCGGCTCGACGACGGCTCGGTTGTACCAGGACCGGTCAAAGAAGACGATTTCGCCGCGGGTTGGCAACTCCTTGGCGTAGCGCTGGAAATACCACTGGCCCCGTTCGACGTCTGACGGTTTGGTCAACGCCACGTGGCGGGCTGAGCGCGGGTTCATGTATTCCAGGAAGGTGGCGATGGTGCCGCCCTTGCCGGCGGCATCACGCCCTTCCAGCAGCAAGACGATGCGCTGACCGGTGTCGTTGGCCCACTTCTGCAACTTCACCAGTTCGATCTGCAGGACCCGCAACTCTTCGAGATAAGCCTTGTCCTTGAGGCTCTCCTTGTAGGGGTAGCCACCGGAGCCGAGAGCCTCCATCTCGATCTCCTCCGGGAGATAAGGATTATCGAGATCGAAAGTGAGCTTGCCGAGGGTGATCGGCGGCGCATCAGGCGCCTGTGTCGCCAACACGGCGGCACCTTCGCGGGCGGCAATCAGCTCGACGCTCGACACGAAGCGACGCGTCATGTCGTTCGTCGATTTGTCTTTCTTTCCCATCGGCTTTCCCCCAGAATCCGCTTGCCTGCGGTCGGTGCAGGCGCGGCGAACCGCGCTACAAGCGTCATAAAAGACGTTTATCAATATGACAGAATCTGCGTCTTCGCTTAAGGACAGATGAACACAATGAGCCCGACGCCGGACAGACCGGAAAACAACGACACGTTGCGGGAGGCAAGGGGACGCCTGGGCGAAGCGATCGCCGAGGGACGCCTGCAAACGGTCTTCGTTGCCACGGCCATCTTCTGGGCGGTCATGTTGTTTGCCGCGGATCTTTCACCGGCCGTGGCGCTGTTGGGGTTCCTCGCCACCGCCGCCGCCGTCTTCTTTGCCCTACCGACCGGCGGAAAGATTGCGACGCCTAAAACGGCCGATCGGCTTCCTGCCAAACGCTGGCCGGATACCGGCATGAAGCTGTTGCTCGACGGCATGGAGGAACCGGCCTTCATTACCGACGCCGAGGGTACGCTACGTTATCAGAATGCTGCCGCTGCCGCCGAATTCGGCCCGGCACGGATGGGGGATCCGCTTGCCTTTCGGTTGCGTATCCCGGAAATCCTTGACGCAGTCCAGCGCGCCGGAAATGGCGAAAGCCTACCACCGGTGCGCTTTGTGGAGCGCGGCGCCAGCGAACGGCACTTTGTCGCACGTTGCTCGCCCTTGCGTTTGCCACGCCCCGAACCGCGGCGGCGGCCGGATTTTGTGCTGCTGCGCTTTCGTGACGAGAGCGAGGCCATTCGGCTTGACCGCATGCGGACCGATTTCATCGCCAATGCCAGTCATGAACTCAGGACGCCGCTCGCCTCGCTCACCGGGTTCATCGAAACGCTGCTGGGGCCGGCCCGGCGAGATGAGGCCAATCGCGAGCGCTTCCTGACCATCATGCTTGAGCAGGCTAGGCGCATGAGCCGGTTGATTGATGATCTGATGTCGCTCTCCCGGCTCGAAATGAAGGCGCATGTTCGCCCGACCGAAGCCGTCGATCTCGCGGAGATACTGCCGGCCGTCGTCGATATGCTGACGCCCGTCGCCGCGACGCGGCAGGCGGTCGTCGCGATGGGGGAAGATCTTCCGATGGCCTCCATCGCCGGTGATCGGGACGAACTGACGCAGGTATTTGCCAATCTCATTGAGAATGCCGTGAAATACGGCCGCGACGGCGGCCATATCACGCTCAGTCTCACCGATGAGGTCGGTGACGATGGACGCCAGGGCTTCCGGATCAGCGTGATCGACGACGGTCCCGGCATTGCGGCCGAACATCTGCCGCGCCTGACCGAGCGCTTCTATCGCGTCGATGCGGCGCGGAGTCGCGAGCAGCGCGGAACCGGCCTTGGGCTCGCCATCGTCAAGCATATCGTCAACCGTCACCAGGGGCGCCTTATCATCCGGTCGGAAGTGGGCGTTGGTACCACCGTCAACGTCTGGCTACCCCGCCGTCCGTCTCTCACGAACGCCGATGTGACAAAGGAGGCGGAAGTCGCGACCTCCGAACGCTTGCAGGCATAATTTCTATTTTAATATCAATATATTATACTGTCATAATTTTGTGGGCAATCCGTCATAGAAGGGTAGCGTCAGGCCGCTAGGGTCCGCGGCTGTGACGGGTAAGAGACAGCCAGCGGGCTTCAAGAGCTCCGACCGTCACGATCCTAAAGTTAGGAGTGCTCCCGTGAAATTCTCCACCGCCGCCAGCGCCTTCGTGCTCGGCCTTTCCGTGACCGGTACGGCCGCCTTCGCTGCCGAGCAGATTCACATCGCCGGCTCCTCCACCGTTCTGCCCTATGCGACCATCGTCGCCGAGGCTTTTGGTGAAGCCAACCCGAACTTCAAGGCTCCGATCGTCGAGGGCGGCGGCACTGGTGCCGGCCTCAAGGAGTTCTGCAAGGGCGTTGGCGATGACACCATCGATATCGCCGACGCTTCCCGCCCGATCAAGGCCGAAGAACTCGACGCTTGCAAGGCGGCCGGCGTGACCGAGGTGCAGGAAATCCGCATCGGCTACGATGGCATCGTCTTCGCCTCCGACATCAAGGGTCCGGACTTCGCCTTCGTGCCGGCCGACTGGTTCAATGCCATCGGCGCCAAGGTGCTGAAGGACGGCCAGCTCGTCGACAATCCCAACGCCAAGTGGTCCGACGTCAAGGCCGGCTTCCCCGATTGGGAAATTGCCGCCTACATCCCGGGCGAAAAGCACGGTACGCGCGAAGTGTTCGAGCAGAAGCTGCTGCTCGCCGGCTGCAAGGACAGCAAGGCCTATGACGCCTTCGTTGCCTCCGGTCTCGCCAAGGCCGACGCTGAGAAGGCCTGCGTCAAGGTTCGCAAGGACGGCAAGGCTGTCGACATCGACGGCGAGTATAACGAGACGCTCGCTCGCATCGACTCGAACAAGACCGGCATCGGCGTGTTCGGCCTCGATTTCTACCAGAACAACAAGGACAAGCTGAAGGTCGGCACCGTCTCCGGCATTGCCCCGACGGTCGACACCATCGCCAAGGGCGATTATCCGGTGTCGCGTCCGCTGTTCTTCTACGTGAAGAAGGCGCACCTCGGCGTCGTTCCGGGCCTCAAGGACTATGTCGAGTTCTTCCTCGCCGACCAGATGATCGGTCCGCGTTCGCCGGCCGTCGCCAAGGGCCTCGTGCCGGCGCCGAAGGCCGAGCGTCAGAAGGTGCTCGCCGACTTCCAGGCCGGCAAGACCCTTTGATCGAGTGATTGACGACAGGAAGGGCCTCTGACCGGAGGCCCTTCCCTCTTCTGCCGCCACGACGGGTGGCAAATATCGGAGGCCGCATGGGTCCGCTCTGGCTACTCGCGCTAATCGCGGGTCTTTCCTTTTTCGGCTTCGTACTGGGACACTGGAAATCAGTCGTCCTTTCGGGAAAAGGCCGCAGCACGCTTGCGGCCCGGCCGGGCTACTACGGCGCCTATGTCCTGATCTGGACGGCCCTGCCGGCGCTTCTCATCCTCGTCGCTCTCTCCATCGCCAAGCCGCTTCTGGTCGAGCACACGGTGCGCGCCAATCTGCCCGAGCAGGTACTCGCCAATCCCACCCAGCTGTCGCTTGAAGTTTCCGGCGTGGAACAGGTGGCGGCGGGTCTGAAGCTCGCAAGTGCCGAGGAGCTCGAGAATATTCGGATCGGCGTCGTGACGGCGCGTTCGGTGTTCGCTCGCCATGGGTTGCCGCTCGGTGAGGACGTCAAGCCTTATCAGCTGATCGCGGCCAGCGCGCTTAACCTCGTCGCCGATGGTCTCGATACTGCGGTCGATATCGCCGTTGTCGCGGCTCTCGCCTTTGGGCTGATTTTCGCCTTCGTGCGGATCAAGCCGAGGCTCAGGGCTCGCAATCTCGTCGAGAACACCATTCTAGCGTTGCTGATCGGGGCCTCTTCGGTGGCCATCCTCACCACCATCGGCATTGTTCTCAGCTTGCTGTTCCAAGCCCTGCAATTCTTCTCGATGGTGTCGCCGATCAGCTTTTATTTCGGCACCGTATGGGATCCGCGCTTTGCAGCGGCCGGTTCGTCGGAGAGCGGTCAGTTCGGCTTCCTGCCGCTGTTCTGGGGCACGATCTACATTTCCTTCTTTGCCATGCTAGTGGCGGTGCCGATTGGTCTTTTCTCCGCCGTCTACATGGCAGAATACGCGACCTCCCGGGTGCGTTCTGTGGCCAAGCCGCTGATCGAAATCCTGGCCGGCATTCCGACCATCGTCTACGGATTCTTTGCTCTGACCACCGTCGGTCCGCTTGTCCGCGATTTCGTCGCCGTGCCGCTCGGCCTGGGTAACTCCGGCAACAATGTGATCACCGCCGGTCTGGTGATGGGCATCATGATCATCCCCTATGTCTCCTCGCTCTCGGATGACATCTTTACTGCCGTTCCCCGCTCGCTCCGTGATGGTTCGCTGGCGCTTGGTGCCACGCGCTCGGAGACGATGCGTCAGGTTATCCTGCCGGCAGCGCTGCCGGGCGTGGTCGGCGCGGTTCTGCTCGCCATGTCGCGTGCCATCGGCGAGACGATGATCGTCGTGCTGGCTGCCGGTGTCGCGGCCAACGCGTCGCTCAATCCCTTCGCGGAAATGACCACCATCACCGTGAAGATCGTCAATCAGCTGACCGGTGACCTCGAGTTCACCAGTCCCCAGACTCTGGTCGCCTTCGCTCTGGGCATCACACTGTTCGTCATCACGCTCGGCCTCAACGTTCTGGCGCTGACCATCGTCCGTAAGTATCGGGAGCAGTATGAATGACCGAAACCGCGTCCCGCCTCCCCGCTTCGCGGCTCGGCAACCCTGAAGTCCGGGCCCTTTCCAAGGCCGATATCGGCCTCCGCCGCCGCTATGCTGCAGAACGCCGCTTCCGTGCCTACGGCCTGGCAGCGGTTACCATCGCCATCTGCTTCCTCCTCGTGCTGTTCGGCTCGATCGTCAGCAAGGGCTACACGGCGTTCCTGCAGACGCGCATTACGATGATGGTGGATTTCGACCCAGCCATCGTCGCGCCTGATGGCGATCGTTCGGCTGCCGCCGTCATGTCGGGCAATGCCTTCCGCTTCGACGATTTGATCGCGGCATCGCTTCAGAAGACCCTGGAAATCGATCCCAACGACGAGGACGGCCTTTACGATGCGCTCGACCTTCTGTCCAAGGGGTCGGCGCCGATGCTGAGGTCGATGATCGCCAACGATCCGTCGCTGATCGGCACGAAGAGAACCGTCGATTTCTACGCCACCGGCGATGTCGACGCCTTCATCAAGGGTACAATCCGAGCCGATGTTCCCGAAAGCCAGCGCCTTATCAAGGACAAGCATATTGTTCTCATCGATAAGCTGAAACAGGAAGGTTCCCTGCATCTGGCTTTCAACACCGGTCTGTTCACCAACGGTGCCTCGACGCGCCCGGAGATGGCCGGCGTCGGGGTGGCGCTCGTCGGCTCGCTCTACATGATGCTGGTGGTGCTGGTGCTTTCGCTGCCGCTCGGCGTCGCGGGATCGATCTATCTTGAGGAATTCGCTCCCAAGAATCGTTGGACCGACCTGATCGAGGTCAACATCAACAATTTGGCGGCCGTGCCATCAATCGTCTACGGCCTTCTCGGTCTTGCGGTGTTCATCAACTTTGCCCACCTGCCGCGTTCGGCGAGCCTTGTCGGCGGGTTGGTGCTGACACTCACCACTTTGCCGACCATCATCATCACCACGCGGGCCGCGCTAAAAGCAGTGCCGCCATCGATCCGCGAGGCCGGTCTCGGCATCGGCGCCTCGAAGATGCAGACCGTTTTCCATCACGTGCTGCCGCTGGCCATGCCGGGCGTGCTGACGGGCACCATCATCGGTCTCGCCCATGCGCTCGGTGAAACCGCACCTCTTCTGATGATCGGCATGAAGGCCTTCATCGTCGAATATCCGGCGACGCCTTTCGATCCGGCAACGGCGCTGCCCACCCAGATCTACATGTGGGCGACCGAGCCAGAGCGGGCGTTCACCGAGCGTACCTCGGCGGCGATCATCATCCTGCTCGTCTTCCTGCTCGCCATGAACAGTATCGCCATCATTCTCCGCCGTGCCTTTGAGCGCCGCTGGTAACCGTTCCTCGGAGTTTCGCATGTCCGCAGTTCAATCCGTGACGCCTTTCGAGACCGTCCGCACACCGGATCCGGCCAGCCGGCCGACCAAGATCCATACGGCCAACGTCAAGGTGACCTACGGTCAGAAGCAAGCCCTGCACGGGGTTTCCATCGATATCGCCGAGAAGGCGGTCACCGCGTTCATCGGTCCGTCGGGCTGTGGCAAGTCGACCTTCCTGCGCTGCATCAACCGGATGAACGACAGCATCGCCGGCGCTCGTGTCGAAGGCACCATCAAGCTTGACGACCAGAACATCTACGATCCGGATCTCGACGTGGTCGAACTCAGGGCGCGGGTCGGCATGGTATTCCAGAAGCCTAACCCGTTCCCCAAGTCGATCTTCGACAATGTCGCCTACGGGCCGCGCATCCACGGCCTTGCTCGCTCCAAGGCCGATCTCGAGGAGATCGTCGTCACCTCGCTGCAGAAGGCCTCGCTTTTCAACGAGGTGAAGGACCGTCTGGCCGAGCCGGGCACCGGCCTTTCCGGCGGTCAGCAGCAGCGACTTTGCATTGCCCGCGCCATCGCCGTATCGCCGGAAGTGATCCTGATGGACGAGCCCTGTTCGGCGCTCGACCCGATCGCCACCGCCAAGGTGGAAGAGCTGATCGACGAGCTGCGCGCCAATTTCACGATCGTCATCGTGACGCATTCGATGCAGCAGGCCGCGCGCGTGTCGCAGCGCACCGCCTTTTTCCATCTCGGGCATCTGATCGAAGAAGGCCCCACCGACCACGTCTTCACCAACCCGCTCGAACAGCGGACGCAGGACTACATCACGGGCCGCTTCGGCTGACCGGAAACGGCAGGAGATTTCCATGGAACATACAGTTTCCGCCTATGACGACGACCTCAAGTCGATCGCCCGCATGGTCACCGAGATCGGTGGTCTCGCCGAGCGCGCAGTCGGCGATGCAGTTCAGGCACTGACCCGTCTCGACATCGACCTTGCTCAGCGGGTGATCCTCGGTGACAAGGAACTCGACCGGCTCCAGCGCGAGATCGAGGACAAGGCGATCCTGGTGATCGCTCGCCGGCAGCCGATGGCCAGCGATCTCCGCGAGATCGTCGGTGCCATGCGTATCGCCAACGACATCGAGCGTGTCGGCGATCTCGCCAAGAACATTGCCAAGCGTGTCGTCGCCATCAACGGCGTATTCCCGCACAAGCAGCTCATCACCGGTGTCGAACATCTCTGCGAGATCGCGCTCCAGCAGCTCAAGAAGGTGCTCGACGCCTACGCCAGCCAGGACGACCAGGCCGCCAACGCCGTGCGCCAGCGCGACGACGAAATCGACGCCCTGTACACCTCCCTGTTTCGCGAGCTCCTCACCTATATGATGGAGGATCCGCGCAACCTCACCTTCTGCATCCACCTGCTGTTCTGCGCGAAAAACATCGAGCGTATTGGCGACCATGCCACCAACATCGCGGAATCGGTGCACTATGTGGTGACGGGCCGATCCTACGAAGACGAGCGGCCGAAGGCCGATGCTTCAATCGCCAGCACCATCGCTGGGTCGTGAGTTGCGGAGCTGAAAACCACCATGGCTAAGGTGATGATCGTCGAGGACGAAGAAGCGGTGTCGCTGATGCTGCGCTACAACCTCGAAGCTGAGGGTTTCGAGGTCGAGCAGGCTTTCCGTGGCGACGAAGCTGACATTCGCCTCAAGGAGATCACGCCCGATCTGCTGTTGCTCGATTGGATGCTTCCCGGTCTCTCTGGTATCGAATTGTGCCGCCGTCTCAGAGCGCGGCCGGAAACCGAGCGGCTGCCGGTGATCATGCTGACGGCGCGCGGTGAGGAATCGGAACGTGTGCGAGGGCTCGCCACCGGCGCCGACGACTATGTCGTGAAGCCCTTTTCGGTCCCCGAGTTGATTGCCCGCGTCAAGGCGATGCTGAGGCGTGCCAAACCAGAAACAGTGTCCAACCTTCTGACGGCCGGCGACATCGAACTCGACCGTGAGACGCGGCGTGTCCGCCGCTCTGCACGCGAAATTCATCTCGGACCAACGGAATTCCGCTTGCTGGAATTCCTCATGCAATCGCCGGGGCGGGTGTTTTCACGGGAGCAGCTTCTCAACGGCGTTTGGGGCCATGACGTTTACGTCGATGAGCGCACGGTTGACGTTCACGTCGGCCGCCTCAGAAAGTCGATCAATCGAGGCCGTGTCCGTGATCCCATCCGCACGGTGCGTGGCTCGGGCTATTCCTTTGATGAAAAGTTCGCGTCCGCCTGAACGATTGCTGTTGCGCCAGACGGGATGCTCCCAGCCGTTTTTGCCGCTTACGCTCCGCTGGCCGATAGTCTAGGGTCCCCTCCAATCGTGTGGAAGAGGGCCTGACATGCTGGCGGGCAAGCGCATTCTGATCGTCATCGGCGGCGGCATCGCCGCCTATAAAGTACTGGAAGTGATCCGGCGCCTCAAAGAGCGTGGTGCCGAGGTGCGGGTGATCCTGACGCGTTCAGGCAAGGAGTTCGTGACGCCGATGACGGTAGGTGCCCTCTCCGGTGAGAAGGTGTTCAGCGATCTGTTCGATCCCACCGAGGAGCAGGATATCGGCCATATCGTGCTTTCGCGCGACACCGATCTGATCCTTGTAGCGCCGGCCACCGCCAATCTCATCGCCCGCATGGCCAATGGTATTGCCGACGAGCTGGCCACGGCGAGTCTGCTGGCCGCGGCCGCGCCCATCATCGTTTGCCCGGCCATGAACCAGCGCATGTGGGCGCATCCAGCAACCCAACGCAACGCGGCGCAGCTTGCAGCTGACGGCGTCCGCTTTATCGGTCCGGCCGAAGGACGCATGGCGGAGCGCAATGAGGCAGGCGTCGGCCGCCTGTCCGAGCCAATGGATATCGTCGCCGGCGTTGAGGCCTTCTTTGCTGAGGCGACGCAGCCGAAACCGCTGGCCGGCCGGCATGTGCTGGTGACTTCCGGCCCGACCATCGAGCCGATCGACCCGGTGCGTTTCATCACCAACCGTTCCTCGGGCAAACAGGGGCATGCCATAGCGGCCGCGGCCGCCCGAGCCGGCGCGCGCGTGACGCTCATTTCCGGCCCGGTTTCAGTTCCGAACCCAAGGGGCGTCGACGTCGTCCATGTCGAAACGGCCCGCGAAATGCTCGACGCGGTGTTCGCCGCCTTGCCAGCCGACGCGGCGGTGATGGCGGCCGCCGTTTCCGATTGGCGACCGGCCGAGGTGGCGGGTGAAAAGATCAAGAAGGCCGCAGGCGCGCCGCCACCGCTGTCTTTCCTTGAAAATCCCGACATCCTGGCAACGCTCGGCCATGACAACCGTCGGCCGAAATTGGTGGTTGGATTCGCTGCCGAAACGACCGATGTCGAAAGCAATGCCGCCCGTAAGCTGGTCTCCAAGGGTGCCGACTATATCATCGCCAATGACGTGTCGGCAGCCAGCGGCGTGTTTGGCGGCGACAGCAACAGCGTTTATGTGTTGTCATCGGCTGGCGTCGAGGCTTGGCCAACGCTTGCCAAGGAAGAAGTCGCCGATCGGCTGATAGGCCTGATCGCCAAGAGGCTCGGCTGACCTTTCGATTCGAACCCGCAACGAACCAGCATTCTCGAGGCTTTCAATGGTCGACGTCGCTCTTCTGCGCCTGCCACATGCTCATGATCTACCTCTACCTGCCTACCAAAGCGAAGATGCTGCCGGTCTTGACCTGATCGCCGCCGTTGAAGCGCCGTTGACCCTGCCGCCGCTCGGGCGGGCGCTGGTTCCCACCGGTCTCGCCATGGCGCTGCCGTCCGGTTATGAAGCCCAAGTGCGGCCGCGTTCGGGGCTCGCCGCCAAACACGGCGTTACCGTCCTCAACTCGCCTGGTACCGTCGATGCGGATTACCGCGGCGAGGTGAAGGTGATCCTGATTAACCTTTCGGACACGCCATTCACCATTCACCGGGGTGACCGGATCGCGCAGATGATCATCGCGCCTGTCAGCCGCGCCCGCCTTGTCGAGAGCGAGACGCTCGATACCACCAATCGCGGTGCCGGCGGTTTCGGATCGACCGGTCGCTCCTGAAGAAGAAGTAATTTGTTCTTCATTGCGACCTTTTAATGGGATCATTTTCCAATCCGATCGCCCGTTGCGACCTCGGTTGACTGGCAGCGTTCTACGGCCGCCGGTAGAATGGCGCCACTTCCACAGGGCCTGCATCAACGAGGATTCCCATGAGTGATCTTTCCCGCCGCGGTCGCGGCAAGATCTACGCCTCCATCACGGACACCATCGGCGACACGCCGCTTGTCCGCTTCGACAAGCTCGCCAAGGAAAATGGCGTCAAGGCGACCATTCTCGGCAAGCTGGAGTTCTTCAATCCGATCGCCTCGGTCAAGGACCGCATCGGTGTGGCGATGATCGAAGCGCTGGAAGCGCAGGGAAAGATCAAGCCCGGCGAATCCACGTTGATCGAACCGACGTCGGGCAATACGGGCATTGCGCTGGCCTTTGTTGCCGCCGCCAAAGGCTATCGCCTCATTCTGGTCATGCCGGAATCCATGTCGATCGAGCGGCGCAAAATGCTGAAGCTGCTGGGCGCCGAGCTTGAATTGACGGAGGCGGCCAAGGGAATGAAGGGCGCAATCGCCAAGGCCACCGAACTGGCGGCCAGCATTCCCGGCGCCATCATCCCGCAGCAGTTCGAAAATCCGGCCAATCCAGAAGTGCATCGGATCAGCACGGCCGAGGAAATCTGGAACGATACCGAGGGCAAGGTCGACCTTTTCGTCGCCGGCATTGGTACGGGCGGCACGATTACCGGCGTTGGCCGCGTGCTGAAAGAGCGCAAGCCCGATGTGAAGGTGGTCGCCGTCGAGCCAACCGAGAGCCCTGTTCTGTCGGGCGGAACCCCGGGGCCGCACAAGATTCAGGGTATCGGCGCCGGTTTCGTTCCCGCCGTCCTCGACACCAAGGTCTATGACGAAATCTTGCAGGTTCCGTCCGAAGAAGCGCTTGCGACCGCCCGTCAGGTGGCAAAGCTGGAAGGAGTGCCGGTGGGTATTTCCTCCGGCGCAGCGTTGGCGGCGGCGGTCAAGCTTGGCCAACGGCCTGAAAATGCCGGCAAGACCATCGTGGTAATCGTACCGTCTTTCGCCGAGCGCTACTTGTCGACGGCGCTCTTCGAGGGACTGGCCTGACCCGCATCCGGTTCGCCGGACGGCTTATCGGCGGCTGGTACCTTCAATGTGCCGGCCGCCTTTCTTTTAGCAAGGCCGACGAAGAAAGCCAGGATCAGATCGCCGACGCCAGCATCGGATACCAGGGCCGCCGCGTCGACCGGATTGAAGAAGCGCACCTCGCGCTGACCCTTCTCTTGCCAGTCGTCGAGCTGCTTTTCGACGGCGAGCGGAAAGACATCGACCAGCACCTTTTCCTGGCGCTTGGGAAACTGTTTGACATAGGTGAAGCGACCGACGGGTTTCGGCTCGGCACTGCCGATCAGGCCGGCCTCTTCCATGGCCTCGGTTTCGGCACTCTCGTGACGGGTAAGCCCCTTGATCGGCCACCCCTTGGGCAATATCCAGCGCCCGCTGTCACGGGTGGTGATCATCACCACCTCATAGCCGTGCGGCGTGAGACGATAGGGTAGGGCGGCGACCTGCCGGAATTTCTCAAGCGTCGCCTTCGCCACAACCGCCCCCTTTGGAGATTTCACCACCAAGCGCCTCTCCATGCCAAACGGTTGGGAATGAGCGCAGACGCGCTCTATGCCATAATTCGCCGGCTAATAATACCCAGACCAGACCGGCTGGGAGAATTCCGGATCAACGGGCCTATTCAGGCGGTCTCTGCCTGCTCGCTCTCGCTCAAATAGATATTCCACAATGCCTTTTCACCGATCTTGGCAATAAAGGCGGCGTGCGCCTCAGCCTCGGCGGCAGTCACCCGTGACGGCAAAGGCGTCTGCCGTGGTGGCAGCGCAACTCGGCCACCCGAGACGCCCGTCGAGGCCGACTGTACCGAGACGCTGAGATCGAGGCCAGCCTGCCGTCCACCCGTCAGCTCGAGGTAGACTTCGGCCAGAAGTTCGGCGTCGAGCAAAGCGCCATGCTTGATACGCTTCGAGCGGTCGATGCCATAGCGATTACACAGCGCATCGAGGCTGGCCGGTGCGCCAGGATGCTTGCGCCGCGCCATCATCAGCGTGTCGACCACACGCTCGGGACCGAAAGTTACCCGTCCCGTCGCCTTCAGTTCGAAATTGATGAAACCCATATCGAAGCTGGCATTATGGGCAACCAGCTGGGCGTCGCCGACAAAGGCGACGAAGTCATCGGCGACATCGGTAAAGCGTGGCTTATCGGCCAGAAACTCGTCGGATAGACCGTGGACGTCGAAGGCTTCCTTCGGTACAGACCGGCCTGGATTGATGTAGACGTGAAAATTACGTCCGGTTGGGAAGCGATTGACCACTTCCACGCAGCCGATTTCGACGAGGCGGTCGCCGGTCTTAGGATCGAGTCCAGTGGTTTCGGTGTCGAAGACGATTTCACGCATAGGCGAATCCTGCCCGCCCGCGACAAGGATTTCAAGGAAATCCGGTCCGCTTGTCCCCCGGCAATTGCTCAGAAATGCAGTTGACCGAGAAATGCAGCAACTGCTGCCTTGGCAACTGCAAGGCCGTCGCCGGTGGGCACGACAAAATCGGCGCGCGCCCGCTTTTCGGCATCGGAAAGCTGCCTGGCAACAAGCGTCTCGAATTTTTCCGCCGTCATACCCGGACGGGCGAGGACACGAGCCCGCTGCGTGTCGGCTGGTGCCGAAACGACAACCACCTTGTCGACCTCGTTGGCGCGGCCGGTTTCGAAGAGAAGAGGAATATCGAGCACCGCTGCCGGTGCGCCGGCGGCACGGGCTTCATCAAGAAACCCGGCCTCCGCTCGCCGTACCGCTGGATGGACGATGGCCTCCAATCGCTGGAAAGCGTCGGCGTCGCCCGAGAGCCTACCGGCGAGCCTGGCGCGATCCACCTGACCTTTCACCGTAGTCCCTGGAAAAGCCGCCTCAATTTCGGCCGCGAGGGGACCGTTATAAAGAGCATGTACGGTCGCGTCGGCGTCGAACACCGGCAGACCTGCCTGCCGGAACAGATCGGCGGTGGTGGTCTTGCCCATGCCGATCGATCCGGTGAGGCCGATGACGATCAAAGGTCGGCCTCGATCAGCGTGCGAAGCTCTGGCGTTACGGCCGGCCGGCGACCGAACCAGCGCGTAAATCCGGGTACGGCTTGATGGAGCAGCATGCCAAGACCGTCGACGGTCCGGAGGCCCCTTGCCGCGGCAGCGTCCAGAAACGAGGTGACGAGCGGCACGTAGACGATGTCAGTCACCACCGCATCGCTGGGGATGACGCTCATGTCGAGGTCGACGACACCGTCGCCCTTCATGCCAAGCGAGGTGGCATTAACGACAAATCCGGCCGTTGCCGCATATCGATTCGCTGCCGAAATAACATCCGCCGAAGCCCGGCCGGGATAGCGCCCGGCGAGCGACTCGGCCCGAGAAAGAGTCCGATTGACGATACGCACCGTAAAGCCGCGTTCGATCAATGCGTCCACCACCGCGGCGGCGGCACCACCGGCGCCAAGCACGAGCGCCTCGCCGCGCTGCTTGTCCCAATCGGGTGCACGGTCGTCGAGATTGGCGGCAAAGCCAACACCATCCGTATTGTCGGCACATAGCTGGCCATCTTCGATCCAGAGGGTATTGGCAGCACCAATCCGCTCGACGACCGGCTCTCGATGATCTGCCAGGCGAGCGGCTATTTCCTTGTAAGGGATGGTCACGTTGCAGCCGGCAAGCCCACTGTCGGCGAAGCGGGCAAAAAAACGATCGATTCGCTCGGGTTCAACGGCGATGCGACCGTAATCGCCGTCGATGCCAAATTGTTTCAGCCAATGACCGTGGATCAACGGCGACCGCGACTGGCTGACAGGCCAACCGACGACGGCAGCGCGAATCATTGTTCGATCATCCTTTCCTCACGTAGGAACTCAAGCAGCGGCAGCAGCGGCAATCCAAGAATGGTGAAATGATTGCCGTCGATGGCTTCAAACAGCTGAACGCCATAGCCTTCGAGCTGATAGGCGCCAACCGAGCCCAACACCGCTTCACCAACGACCGCGAGGTAGTGACTGATGAAGCGCGTCGACAAGGGTCGCATCGTTAGCCTTGCATTGTCGACGGCGCGATGAAGGACTTCACCATTGCGGGCAAGAGACAAGGCGGAATGAAGCTCGTGGGTGCGGCCGGAAAGACGAGCAAGTTGCCGGCTGGCTTCCTGGCGGTCGTGGGGTTTATGGAAACGCTCGTCACCGAGCGACAGCGTTTGGTCCGCCCCGATGACGAGATCGCCAGGCCGGCGAAGCGATACCTCGACCGCCTTAACGTCGGCAAGCGCCTGCGCCACGTCGGCTGCGGAAAGACCGACGAGATCCTCCTCGATAAGCCGCTCGTCGACATCGGCCGGGACCCGCTTGAAGATAAGGCCGGCACTGGTCAGTAGGGCGGCGCGGGCAGCGCTCGCCGAGGCAAGAACAAGGCTCATTTTTCAGCCGGCATCGGAAAAGGGATCGAGCATTTTGCCATACCGGTGCTGGTCCCAGAGGGCCAGGATAGCGGCGGCGGTTTCTTCGATCGAGCGGCGGGTAACATCGATCATCGGCCAGCCGTGCTCGGTACAGAGGCGCTTGGAATAGAGGATTTCCTGGGCGATCGACGCCTTGTCCACGTAGGTCGAGTTCTGGTTCTGGTCAGCTAGTGCCAATAGACGATTTTGGCGCACATGCATGATACGCTCCGCCGTGGCAATCAGGCAAACGACCAGAGGCCGCCGGGCGGCAACGACTTTTTCAGCAATGGGAATGCCAGGTACCAGCGGAACATTGGCGGTGCGAATGCCACGATTGGCGAGATAGATCGATGTCGGCGTTTTCGAGGTGCGGCTGATGCCGATCAGAATGACATCGGTCTCCTCGATGTCATCGGGCAGAGCGCCATCGTCATGCGCCAGCGTGAAATTCAGCGCATCGATGCGCTTGAAATAATCGGCGTCCATGGCGTGCTGGGCGCCGGCCTTGCCGATCGCCTGCACCTTGAAAAAGGAGCGAAACACGTCGAACACCGGCCGCAACACGTCGATGCAGGGAATGGCGGCCGCCTGGCAAGCTTCCTCGAGCCGAATGGCGAGGTCCTGCTGCACCAGAGTGTAGAGAACGATGCCGGGGGCCGCCTCGATATCGGCAATGACCCTTTCGATATGCCGCACCGAGCGGACCAGCGGGTAGATATGTTCGATCGCCACCATCGATTCATATTGCGCGGTAGCCGCCCGGCCAACGGCGAGCAGCGTCTCGCCGGTGGAATCGGAGACGAGATGGATATGGAAATAAGTCTGGCCCCGCTTCATGGCCGGCGTGCTCCGAAAGAACGGCGAGCCAGCATCTCAGATGGCACCGTGCTTGGCGAGTTCTTTTTTACCGCTTCCGATCAATGGCTTGGCCTATCTTGTCGGGGGACAATCCACAGGGATGCCGACATCGCTTGGACGAAGGTGGACAAAAGCAGCGGAAAATCAGAGCCGGACGGACCCCTGTGGGTAAGCCTTCAAACCATCAACAGGAGAGGCGAATGGGTACCGTCTTAACGTGGTCTGTGGGTGGTGTGCAAAAGCGAAGCTGGTGCTTAACGGTTCATTAACTCTTCGGCAGTCATCCCCATTAACCATTCGTTAAGACTTGCGGCATTCCGCCATCCGTTAAAGTTTTCCACAAAAGCCACAGGCTGAGGGCTCGGATGAGGCCGGACTGGCCGGCCGGAAGAGCCTCTCATGGTTCCGATTGTGGAGAGGCGACAATCCCTGCTATCCCTCGGCAATAAGAAAAAGAAAATCTCTTCAAATAGGATTCTTAACTTGAATACGGCGGACGGCGCGAACACGACGAAGACGGACAAGGCGGCTGAGAAACGACGCCTTCTCAGGGTTCTCGCTGGAGAACGGCTATGGCCACCGCCGGTATGGATGATGCGCCAGGCGGGCCGCTATCTTCCCGAATATAGGGCGACGCGAGCGCAGGCCGGATCGTTTCTGGATCTCTGTTATGCGCCCGAGCTTGCCACTGAGGTGACGCTGCAGCCGATCCGGCGTTTCGGCTTTGACGCGGCGATCCTATTTTCCGATATCCTCGTGGTGCCGGACGCTCTTGGCCAGAAGGTATGGTTTGTCGAGGGGGAAGGTCCTCGATTGGACCCGATCGATCTGGCCAAACCTGATCTCGAACCGCATCGCCTGCTCACACGGCTTGAGCCGGTCATCGAGACAGTTTCACGCATCCGCGCAGAGCTTCCCGACGAGACCACGCTCCTCGGCTTCTGCGGTGCGCCGTGGACGCTTCTCACCTACATGATTGCCGGACGGGGTACGCCCGACCAGATGCCGGCGCGGCGAGCCGCTCTGACCGATCCAAGCGGTGTTGATCGGCTGGTCGATATGCTGGTGGATGCTTCCATCGCCTATCTTGCCGCGCAGCTCCGGGCGGGTGCCGATGCCGTGCAGATTTTCGACACCTGGGCCGGGGTGCTGGACGATGCCGGCTTTCGTCGGTTCGTAATCGAGCCGACCAGGCGGATCGTCGAAGGCGTAAGGGCTCAGATACCCGGCGCTCGGATTATCGGTTTCCCGAAAGGTGCAGGCGGTCACCTTCCGGCTTTCGTGGCTGAGACCGGCGTGGACGCTGTCGGCATCGATTGGCAGGCATCCCTTGATTTCATACGCGACAATGTGCAGCCGCTTGTTCCCGTGCAGGGCAATCTTGATCCGTTGCATATGGTGACCGGCGGGGAGATGTTGGACGCCGCCATCGATCGGATTCTCGACCGGTTGGGCGAGGGCAGGCTGATCTTCAACCTCGGCCACGGCATCACGCCGGATGGTTCGATCGAAAACGTCGCCCGTATGGTGGCACGAGTGCGTGGTGCTGGGGGACGATGATGGGGCTCGGCTATGATTGGATCAAGATCGGCCATCTGTTTTCGGTGATCGCCTGGATGGCCGGCATCTTTTATCTGCCGCGTCTTTTCGTCTATCACGCCGACGCCGAGCAAGGATCCGTTCAGTCGGAAACCTTCAAGGTCATGGAGCGCCGGCTGTTCAAGGGCATCATGCGGCCAGCCATGTATGGCACCTGGATCTTTGGCCTATGGCTGGGAGTGAAAGGCGGTTGGTTTTCCGCGTCCTCCTGGCTTTGGCTGAAGCTGCTGCTGGTGCTGGGCTTGACCGTCTATCATTACCAACTGGACGCGTGGCGGAAGGCTTTTGAGCGCGACGTCAATCGGCATAGCTCCCGCTTCTTTCGGATGATGAACGAGCTGCCGACCCTTCTCCTTTTCGCCATCCTGGTTCTGGTTGTGCTGAAGCCTTTCTGAAACACAAGGCGATGGGCGAGGGTAGCCTGCCGTCTTGCCGCGACGGGCGGAACAGGGTATAGCGAAACCGTCCCCTCACTTCGCGGACAGGCGTCTTCCGACCGAGAAGGTTTGGAAAGTTTCTCCCGCGGCGGTTCCCCACCGTTGCTGCCAGCCCGCGTCCTTCGGAAAAGATCGTCGATGCGTATCCCCGGTTGGGGAATTTTCTGTTTTCGACTTCGATTCCCTTTTTCCAGCCAAGAGATGCCTTGTCCATGTCGGAGATGAAACTCCAGGATCTCAAGAAGAAGACCCCCACCGAACTCCTCGCCGTTGCGGAAGAGGTCGAGGTGGAGAATGCCTCGACCATGCGCAAGCAGGAACTGCTGTTTGCCATTCTGAAGCAGCTCGCTGAACAAGAGGTCGATATCATTGGCGAGGGCGTCGTCGAAGTGCTGCAGGACGGCTTCGGTTTCCTGCGGTCGCCCGACGCGAACTATCTGCCGGGTCCCGACGATATCTACATTTCACCGGCGCAGATCCGTCGCTTTTCGCTCCGGACCGGTGACACCGTCGAAGGGCAGATTCGCAGCCCCAAGGAAGGCGAGCGCTATTTCGCGCTGCTCAAGGTCAACACCGTCAACTTCGAAGACCCCGAGAAGGCACGCCACAAGGTGCACTTCGACAATTTGACGCCGCTCTATCCCGACGAGCGCTTCCGCATGGAAGTCGAGGGCGTGCCGTCGAAGGATTTCTCGGCCCGTGTCATCGATATCGTGGCGCCGCTCGGCAAGGGTCAGCGCGCTCTGATCGTGGCGCCGCCGCGTACCGGCAAGACCGTTCTGTTGCAGAACATCGCCCATTCGATCACCACCAATCATCCGGAATGCTATCTGATCGTTCTGTTGATCGACGAGCGTCCGGAGGAAGTGACCGACATGCAGCGCTCGGTGCGGGGCGAGGTGGTTTCCTCGACCTTTGACGAGCCGGCGACGCGCCACGTCCAGGTGGCGGAAATGGTCATCGAGAAGGCCAAGCGTCTCGTCGAGCATGGCCGCGACGTGGTCATTCTCCTCGACTCGATCACGCGTCTCGGTCGCGCTTACAACACGGTGGTGCCGTCTTCGGGCAAGGTGCTGACCGGTGGTGTCGATGCCAATGCGCTGCAGCGCCCCAAGCGCTTCTTCGGCGCAGCTCGTAACATCGAACAGGGTGGCTCTTTGACGATCATCGCCACGGCGCTGATCGATACCGGTAGCCGCATGGACGAAGTCATCTTCGAAGAGTTCAAGGGCACCGGTAACTCGGAAATCATTCTCGACCGCAAGATTTCCGACAAGCGCGTGTTCCCGGCCATCGATATTCAGCGCTCGGGTACCCGCAAGGAAGATCTGCTGGTGGTGCCGGACAAGCTCAAGAAGACCTTTGTGCTTCGCCGCATTCTCAACCCGATGGGTACCACGGATGCGACCGAGTTCCTGTTGGACAAGCTCCGGCAGACGCGCACCAACGGCGACTTCTTCGATTCCATGAACACTTGACAGATTGTCAGGGTGTTTCACGTGAATCATTGGGACCATCGATTCGGTTCCAATTTGATTCAGGAACGGTTGCAAAGGGCCCGCTGGGCCCTTTGTTGCTTTTGTGGCTCCCGTGAGCACTCGCTCTCTCTGGCGCCAAACTCACTCGACCCCTCCATGGATGACCGAGAGGATTGAGTCGTGACCGATACGATCTTCGCCTTGTCGTCAGGGGCGACGCCGAGCGGTGTCGCCATCGTACGCGTCTCCGGACCCAGCGTTCGATTCGTACTCGAAACAACGATCGGCTTATTGCCCGATCCGCGCCGGGCAGTGTTGAAGGCAATACGGGGCAACGATGGCAAAGTCGTCGATCGGGGCCTGGTGTTGTTCTTTCCGGCACCGGGCAGCTTTACCGGAGAAGACGTTGCCGAATTTCACCTACATGGCGGTCGCGCGGTGGTATCGGCTTTTCTTGGCTTTCTCGGAAGCCAGCCCGGGCTGCGACTGGCTGAGGCTGGTGAGTTCACCCGTCGTGCCTTCGAAAACGGCCGCCTTGACCTGACGGAAGCCGAGGGGCTAGCCGATCTCATCGCGGCCGAGACTGAAGCCCAGCGGCGTCTTGCCTTGCGCTTGGCGGGCGGCGCATTCCGCTCGCGCGCTGAGGGCTGGCGTCAGCGGCTCATTGAGCTCAGGGCGCACGTAGAAGCCGACCTCGATTTTTCTGACGAGGAAGACGTGCCGGAAGGTGTTTCCAGCATGGTCGGCATCGGTGTTGCTGCTTTGCGGAGCGAGATGGAGCGTGAGTTGACGGCCGGCCAGCGCGGCGAGCGAATCCGCGATGGCTTTGAGGTGGTGGTGCTCGGCCCGCCCAATGCGGGCAAGTCCAGCCTCATTAATACATTGGCCGAGCGAGACGTTGCCATTGTCACCGACATACCAGGCACCACGCGCGACCTTCTTGAAGTCCGTCTCGATCTCGATGGTTACGCCGTCACGCTGGTCGATACCGCCGGCCTCCGGGATGGTGGCGATGTCATTGAAGCCGAGGGCATGCGACGGGGCCGGGCGCGCGCAGCGGCGGCGGATCTTATTCTCTGGCTGACTGAGAATGGCGATAGGCCGCCGCAGGATATCTACGCGCTTGGCGTCAAGATTTTCACCGTTCAGACAAAAGCCGATCTCCGGTTGGGTGAGAGGAAAGAGCTGTCGGTCTCAGTTCGAGACCGAACAACCATTGATGCCCTCATCCGGCAGGTGGCAGGGGAAGCGGCCAACCGTCTCGGGGGCGAGCCCCCCTTGGTTACCCGAGCCCGCCAGCGACAATGCCTGCAACAGGCGGTCGAGGCGCTCCACGGCGCGGAAGATGTCAATCTTCCAACCGAGATCGTAGCAGACCGTTTGCGCCAGACCGGCGAAGCGCTTGGTCGCCTGACCGGTCGTATTGACGTTGAGGAAGTGCTTGGCTCGATCTTCTCGACGTTCTGTATCGGTAAATAACCGATTCCTATCCGAAACGAATCGTAGCGCGATTACATTCTGGTCGACCGCGTTTTCGATGATAGATGTGGCGACAAATCGCGGGTGGAGTTGCAAAAAATTAACGGTGTTTCACGTGAAACACTCCACAGCCTGTGGATAAACAGTCGGATTCGCATCCGAACCGAATCCGGAAAACGGCCTGGCCGGCCAAAGGACGACCGAGAAAGCGCAGAAAACGGCGCTTCGGCTTTGACCTTATGGGCCAACTTGCCTTATTAAGGCCGTCCTGAATCGCGAGTTCCAACGCAAACCCTGCAGAGAGCGCGGGTGGATAAACAGCGACAGCCTTACCACAATGAAGATTCGCCCCTTTAGGTGGGGCATCGACAGATATCGGAGCCATGGTGGGCGATTTTGAACGCTTCGACGTGATTGTTATTGGCGGCGGTCACGCCGGTGCCGAGGCGGCGCATGCCGCTGCGCGCAGCGGGGCCAGAACCGCATTGATAACGCACGCTTTTTCGACCATTGGCGCCATGTCCTGCAACCCGGCGATCGGTGGCCTCGGCAAGGGGCACTTGGTGCGCGAGGTTGACGCTCTCGATGGCCTGATGGGTCGCGTGGCCGATGCTGCCGGCATCCAGTTCCGTTTGCTCAACCGGCGCAAGGGACCGGCGGTACGTGGCCCCCGCGCCCAAGCCGATCGCAAACTTTATAAAGCGGCGATGCAGGCCGAGATTTCGGCGGCAACGAACCTGAGGGTGATCGAAGGGGAGGTGGACGATATCGACGTGTCGAATGGGCAGGTTGCGGCGGTCGTCATGGCCGATGGTCGCCGTCTGGCGTGCGGCGCAGTCGTCCTGACGACCGGTACTTTCTTATCCGGCCTGATTCATCTCGGTCCCAAAACGACGCCCGCTGGACGTATTGGCGAGAAGCCGGCCCTCGGGCTATCCCGAACGCTTGCGCGCGTTGGGCTGCGCCTCGGCCGCCTTAAAACCGGCACGCCACCTCGCCTCGACCGTTCCTCGATTGATTACGCCATGCTGGAGGCGCAGCCGGGTGATGACGAGCCGGACCCTTTCTCGACTCTTACAGGCGCGATTACTCAGCCGCAGGTGGCCTGCCATATCACCCGAACCAGCGAGGCCACCCATCGGGTGATCCGGGATAACGTTCATCGCTCGCCGATGTATTCGGGGCAGATCGGCAGCCGTGGACCACGATACTGTCCGTCCATCGAGGACAAGATTGTTCGCTTCGGTGATCGTGATGGCCACCAGATTTTTCTGGAGCCAGAAGGCCTCGACAGCGATCTCGTTTATCCGAACGGTATCTCGACCTCTCTTCCGGAGGACGTGCAGGATGCCATCATTGCCTCCATTCCCGGTCTCGAACATGCGCGCATCGTCCAATATGGCTATGCCATCGAATACGATCACGTTGATCCTCGCGAGCTGCAGCCGACGCTGGAAGCCAAGAAATTGACCGGTTTGTTTCTGGCCGGCCAGATCAACGGCACCACAGGCTATGAGGAAGCGGCGGCGCAGGGGTTGGTGGCCGGCCTCAACGCAGCTCGACGGGCTGGCGGCGCCGACGGTGTCACTTTCGATCGCGCCGAAGCCTATCTCGGCGTGATGATCGACGATCTGGTCACCAAGGGGGTGAGCGAGCCCTATCGGATGTTCACCTCGCGGGCTGAATACAGGTTATCGCTGAGGGCAGACAACGCCGATCAGCGTCTGACCACCCGTGGACTTGACCTCGGCATCGTCGGTTCGGCGCGCAATGCGGCTTTCTCGGCCAAAATGGTGGCGCTTGAGGGTGCACGCCAGTTGGCTCGCTCGCTGTCTCTCAGTCCGCGCGAGGCGGAAGGGCATGGTCTTGCGCTCAATCAGGACGGCGTGCGCCGGACTGCCTACGAGTTGCTGGCTTATCCGGATATGTCGCTTGCTCGCCTCGCCGCCATTTGGCCGGAGCTCGGCCGTTTCGATGGCGTAACAACGGTGGCGCTAGAAACCGAGGCGCTTTATGCCGTTTATCTCAATCGGCAGGAAGCGGACATTGCCGCCTTCAGGCGCGACGAGGCCCGTGCACTCCCTGCCGACCTTGATTACGGAATGGTAACCGGTCTTTCCAACGAGGTGCGGCAGAGGCTTGCAGCCGTACGGCCAGCAACGCTCGGTCAAGCTGGCCGTATCGATGGCGTAACGCCGGCCAGCCTGACCTTGCTGCTCGCCCACTTGCGTAAGCTCGCGGCGCGGCCGACAGGGGAGGTTGCCTGATGGCCGGCAAGGCAGCTGTATCATCTGTGAAGAACGATGCCGACGGTTTGGATGCCGTACGGGCCATTCTCCCGCTCGACGCCGCCATGGAAAGGCGCTTCGTTGCCTATGTCGAACTCGTGCGGAAGTGGCAGCCGATCAAGAATTTGGTAGCACCATCGACGCTTCCCGATATCTGGCGGCGGCACGTGGCTGACGGAGCACAGGCCTTCGCCGCGCTGCCTGCGGCAAAACGCTGGCTTGACCTTGGTTCGGGGGCTGGTTTTCCGGGCCTTGTGACTGCCATTCTGCTGGCCGACACCGAGGGCGGTTCAGTTACGTTGGTGGAATCCAATGGCCGTAAGGCGGCATTCTTGCAAGCCGTGGCTCGAGAGCTGAAATTGCCCGCCAAGATCCTTTGCGAACGGATCGAGTCGATACCGGAACGATTGGCAGCCGGCGATGGTCGATTCGATGCCGTTTCGGCGCGCGCCCTGGCGTCGCTCGACAGGCTTTTCGTCTATGCCGAGCCTTGGCTGACGGCTGGGGCAACCGGCGTTTTCCACAAGGGACAGGATTTTGCTACGGAGCGCCAGCAAGCCGCTCTCTCGTGGGGCTTCGATCTGGTAGAACATCAGAGCCGGATCGAACCCGACAGCCGCATAATCCTCGTCGATAACGTCCGCCGGCTGCCGACTGCCGGCTTTCCAGAGCAGGATGCCCGCCGATGAACCGCCTTCCCACAAGTCCTCGCGTGTTGTCGCTGGCGAACCAGAAGGGTGGCGTTGGCAAGACAACGACGGCCATCAACCTCGGCACGGCGCTGGCCGCCATCGGCGAGGAAGTGTTGATCATCGACCTCGACCCGCAGGGTAACGCATCGACCGGCTTAGGTATCGATCGCAAGTCACGCAAGGTGTCGACCTATGACGTGCTGATCGGCGAAGCGGAACTTCGGGACGCTTTGGTGCCGACGGCGGTGCCGCGCCTGACGGTGGCGCCTTCAACGCTGGATAACCTGGGTGTCGAGCTGGAAATCGCCAGTTCCGGGGACCGTGCCTATCGCCTCAGAAAGGCAATCGCCCGGCATGTCGAGGCGGTCGAGGATGCAGGAGAAAAGCGCTTCACCTACGTGCTGATCGACTGCCCGCCGTCGCTCAATCTTTTGACCATCAACGCCCTCTCGGCATCGCACTCCATCCTGGTGCCGCTGCAATGTGAGTTTTTTGCGCTGGAGGGTTTGTCGCAGCTTTTGTCGACCGTCGAGCAAGTAAAGCGCAGCCTGAACCCAGAGCTGGGCATTCATGGTATCGTGCTCACCATGTACGACGGTCGCAACAACCTCAGCGCCCAGGTGGTGCAGGACGTTCGCACCAATATGGGCGACGCCGTTTACGAGACAATCATTCCGCGCAACGTCCGGGTTTCGGAAGCCCCATCTTATGGAAAGCCGGCGCTGCTCTACGATCTCAAGTGCAGTGGCAGCCAGGCCTATCTGAAGCTGGCGTCTGAGATCATTCAGCGTGAGCGGCGCTTCCGGGCGGTGGCGGCTTAAGGCGTTTCTGGTCCGAAACGAGGCATTTCGGACGGAACGCAGGACAACGGAACATAAGGGCCTTTAGCGAATGCAGAGGTCAACGAGAGCGAAGGGGAAGTCATGAGCAGCGTCAGCGACGAAAGCGGACGTCGGCGGCTCGGCCGAGGACTGGCGGCGCTGATCGGCGACGCCAGTTCCGAGTTTGAGGTGGTGGAGCGGGTGCGCGGCCTTCGCAAGGTGGCGATTGACCTCATCAAGGCCAATCCCAAAAACCCGCGCCGGCTGTTCAAGGAAGAGGAACTCGACGAACTGGCTGGCTCCATCCGTCAGCATGGCATGATCCAGCCGGTGGTGGTGCGGCCGGCGCCGAATGGCGGCAACGGTTACGAGTTGATCGCCGGCGAACGTCGCTGGCGCGCGGCACAGAAGGCGGGCCTGCACGAAATCCCGGTCGTCATTCAGGACGTCACCGACCGTGAGGCGTTGGAAATCGCCATCATCGAAAACGTCCAGCGGCAGGATCTCAACCCGCTGGAAGAGGCGATGGGCTACGATCAGCTCATCCAGGAATTCGAGTACACCCAGAACGACCTTGCCGCGGTGATCGGCAAGAGCCGCAGCCACGTTGCCAATACGCTGCGTCTTCTCAAGCTGCCGGAACCGGTGAAGCAATATCTCAACGACGGCGCGCTGACAGCCGGCCACGCTCGTGCGCTGATCGCTGCCCCCGACCCGGTGGCGCTGGCCAAACGCATCGTCGACGAAGGCTTGACGGTTCGTTCGGCTGAAACGTTGGCGCAGGCGACCATTTCCGAGCCGCATGGCCGGGCAAGGGCGGCAAAGCCGGACAAGGACGCCGATACGCGCGCCCTTGAGAGGCGCCTTTCCGACGCGTTGGGACTATCCGTCGAGATCCGCCACAAACCCAATGGGTCCGGTGAGGTGCGCCTCGGATATTCAAACCTCGACCAGCTCGATGAGATCATTCGCCGGCTGGATGCCTGAGCGCCCGGACTTCGATTCGGAGCCGAAAGAGTCGATAACGAAACGCCCCCGGCGATTGCTCGCCGGGGGCGTTTGTATTTCGGATCCGTTTTTTATCCCATCACTTTGAAAGCTAAAGCGAAACGATGGCGATACATGTCATCAGCGTTGCGATAGCGCCTTTACCATGCGGTCGATACCGTCATCGAGCAAAGCGCGTGGACAGCCGAAATTGAGCCGAACATGCTGCGCGTCGCCACCAAAACTGGAGCCTGGATTGAAGGCAACCTTGGCCATGTCAAGAAAGAAGCGATAGGCGTCGCCGAGTTCGAGCGCGGAGCAATCCAGCCAAGCGAGGTAGGTTGCTTCCGGTGCGTTGATACGGATTTCCGGAATCTCTCGGCCAAGGCGGGCGATCAGATGGTCGCGATTGGCTTCGAGGTAGGCGAGCAGCGCCTGTTTCCATGGACGACCGTGCTTGAGCGCTGCTTCGGTGGCGACGAGGCCGAGTACATTGGCGCCTTCGCTCATGCCGAGGTTGGCGGCGGCGAAGCGGCGCCGCAACTCGGCGTCCGGAATGATGGCATAGGCAGTCTTCAGACCGGCAATGTTGTAGGTCTTGCTGGCAGCCATCAGCGTGATGGTATGGCTGGCGACCTCAGGCGACAGCGCGGCGATCGGTACATGCCTTTTACCGCCGTAGACGATGTCGCAATGAATCTCATCCGAAATGATTACCGCACCTGACGAAAGGCAGGCTTTGGCGATGGCTTCGAGCTCGGTTCGTGTCCGCAGCTTGCCGGTGGGATTATGTGGATTACACAGCAGGAACGCTTTCGCGTCGGCCAGCGCAGCGGTGAGCCGACCGATATCGACGGCAGTCCCTTCGGAGACGGGCAGAACCGGCACATCGACGCGCGTAAGTCCCCAGTTGTCGGCAGCGGAGAGGATCGGCGGATAGACCGGCGTCTCCACCACCAGGCGGTCGCCAGCCTCAGTGAAGGCCTTAAGCGCCTGGTTGAAGCCGGGGACCACACCGGGCAGGAACACCACGTCGGCTGGCGATATGGACCAGCCGTAGAGGTCCCGCATGTCAGCGGCTATTACGTCGCGGAGCGTCGCCGGGCCGGGTCCGCCATAGCCGAATACCGGATGTCCCAGGCGGTCGCGCAAGGCAGCGGCGATGGGCTCGGCAACCGGGAAGTCCATGTCGGCCACCCACATCGGCAGCACGCCCTCCGGATAGCGGTCCCATTTCGAGGTGGGTACCTGCCGTCGGTCGAGGACGGTATCGAAGTCGTGGACAGCCATGAACAAAAGTCCTTACGCTAGAGACAGATCAGACGACACTAGACCCAAAGGCCGGATTTGATCCAGCCTTTGGATGGGTATGGCGTGGCAAGAAGGAAAGCTGTCAGGCTCGCTTGGGCTCGATGAGGTCCCAGCGGTTGCCATAGAGATCCTCGAAGACGGCGACGGTGCCATAGGCTTCGAATCGTGGTTTTTCGAGGAAGCCCACGCCCCGGCTCAGGAAGAGTGCGTGGTCGCGGGCAAAATCGTCGGTTTCGAGGAAAAGGAAGACGCGGCCGCCTGTTTGATCGCCAATGTGCGCGGCCTGTTCCGGGCCATCGGCACGGGCGAGCAGCAGGGCAGTGCCACCTTCGGCCGGAGCGACCCGCACCCAGCGCTTGCCATCGCCCAGCGGCGTGTCGTCGAGAAGCGAAAATCCGAGCTTACCGACGTAAAAGGCGATCGCCTCGTCATAATCGGCTACCAGCAGCGCCAAACTGGAAATGGTCCGGCTCATGCGGACTCCTTGGGAGCGCCCGGCTGCTCGACGGCATGGCGCGATAGAAGTGGCAACTGGGCGACCGAGAAGGCCAGAGTGAGCGGCATGATGCCCCAGACCTTGAAGGCGATCCAGAATTCCGTCGTCTGGGTGCGCCAGATGACCTCATTGAGGATCGCGAGAAGGAAAAAGAACAAGCCCCATCGGATCGTCAGCTTGCGCCAGCCATCATCATCGAGATGGAAGGCACCATCGAAAACGTAGCCGAGCAGCGTTTTGCCGAACAGGAGACCGCCGAGGAGCGCTCCGCCGAACAAGGAATTGACGATGGTCGGCTTCATCTTGATGAAGGTATCGTCGTGCAGCACCAAGGTCAGCGTGCCGAAGATGGCAACGACGATGCCCGTCACCAGCGGCATAATGGCGAGGCGCCGGTTGATCATCCAGGATGCAACGAGCGCTACAGCCATTGCGGCCATGAAAGCGCCTGTGGCGGCGAAGATGCCGAAGCGGCCGTTGGCAAAGAAGAAGACCAGAAGGGGTCCGAGTTCCAGCCCGAGCTTGAGCCAGGGGTTCTCGGCCTTTCGGCCAGCGGCGGGCAGGTCGGTCATCGATCGCTCCTGGCGGACTATTTGTACTTCGAATAGTTGATCTGGAACCACTCGGGATTGGTCGGGGTGCCAATCTTGGTTTCGTAGATCGCGACAGTGGTGTCCAGTCCCTGATCGTCGGTCACCGTCCATTGCTTCAGCTCGGTGGTCTTGGCGTCGAAATAAAGCGTCAGGTGATTGGTGACGAAGGTGCCGGGATCCTGCAGGCGAATGACAATGAAGTCGGAATCGGCGCTGACCGACTGCACCACCGCCTCCTCGAGAAGATCGATGTTCTTGTCGAGCAGGAAACGCAATGGGGTCTCAGACAGCAGATAAAGCGTCTGCGACTGCATCGCCTTGTCGTCGACAGCTACCGTCCGGCCGTCGACGGTGATGTCGAGCTGGGCCGGCGGATAGTAGCGGAAGCGCATCTTGCCGGGTCGATCGATGACGAAATAACCGGTGGTTTCGCCGCCATCGGGCGCCGTCTGCAGGAACTTGCCTTCGAAGGTGGTGATCGAATTGAAATAGCGGTTGACCGCCTGCACCGTGGTGAGCTGCTCAGGCGAGAGATTGGCGAGGTTAGGTTTGGCAACCGCACCCGTTACCGCAACGGGAATTGCCGCTGCCGTGAGCGCCAGCGTCAGGCCGGCAGCGCCAACGCTATTCAGGAACGCTCGGCGCCCCATCCTCTGGGTCTGATACATCGCGGACACCTTCTCCTTTGTCGGCTCCCGCGCCGGTGCGGGACGTTTCGGCAAACGATTCTCTTCACTTAAAGACCAGATGATGGCGAAACAAGGTGGAGCTTCCGCCATCGTCTTGACAAGACGGCCGGCGACGCCAAAGACAGGCATGGCGGGGCAGTGCAATGAAGGCCGCTGCTTTGGCATGCTCTGGCCGCCGGCCTGGGTGACCTCGACGGAGAATGGAGGAAAACATGACCATTTCCGAAGCGCTTGGACGGGTACGGGCGGCGATCGAGGGTGCTGAAGAGGAGGCTGGGCGGCCGGCTGGTTCAGTGACGCTAATCGCCGTTTCCAAAACCTTTCCCGAGGCGGACGTCCGGGCGGCTATCGCTGCCGGGCAGCTGGTGTTCGGCGAAAATCGTGTGCAGGAGGCGGCGGCCAAGTTCCCGCAGGTGAAGGCGGACTTTCCGGCGGTGGAACTGCACTTGATCGGGCCGCTGCAATCGAACAAAACACACGAGGCGGTCGCCTTGTTCGATGTCATCCATAGTGTCGACCGCGAGAAAATCGCCGCAGTCCTTGCCAAGGAAATGCAGGCGCAGGGCCGTTTCCCCAAACTGTTCGTTCAGGTCAATACCGGAGAAGAGCTGCAGAAGGCCGGCGTTGCCCCGCGTGAGACGGTCGACTTCGTCAAGCGGTGCCGTGAGGTGCATGGTCTTACCATCGCCGGCCTGATGTGCATTCCGCCGGCTGGCGATCCACCGGCGCCGCATTTCGCGCTGCTCGATGAATTGGCGCGGCGAGCCGGCGTCGCCTTCCGCTCGATGGGCATGTCGTCGGACTATGAGACGGCCATCGGGCAGGGCGCGACACATGTGCGCGTCGGCAGCGCCATCTTCGGCAACCGCGACTACGGGGCCGCCTGAGTGCCAATTGCCTTGTCGATCGCCGGCATCAACTCGGCCGAAATCCGTTGCGGCGTGAGAGGGCCGACCAGTTTGGCGGTGATGCGACCATTGGCGACAACAAAGGTTTCCGGCACGCCATAGACGCCCCAGTCGATGCCGACACGGCCGTTCCGGTCGGCACCGATGGCGGCGTAAGGATTACCGAGCCCGTTGAGGAAGCGCAGCGCCTGGTCGTCGGCGTCCTTGTAGTTGAGGCCGTAGAGGCGGATCCGCTGGTCTTTTGCCAAGTCCGTCAGGAGCGGATGCTCGGCGCGACAGGGCGCGCACCAACTGGCAAAGACATTGACGACAAAGACGCCTTTGGCGAGATCGCCACTCGAAAGCCCGGCAACCGGCGCCCCATCCCGCGTCAGGCCGGCAATGCCGTCAAGCCGGAAATCCGGTACCGGCTTGCCGATCAGCGCCGACGGAACTTCCGAAGGATCGCCAGCGCTAAGCCTGGCATAGAACAGGACTGCGAGCGCCAGAAACAAGGCGAGCGGGACGAGCGCCAGAAACCCGACGCGGCGCGATGGCTTGCTCACGCTTGGGTCTCCAGGGGTGTCTCAGGCGCCAGACGGGCGGCGGAGCGCGCCGACCGGCGCGTAAGGCCACGTGCTTCGAGCGCGGCAAGCGTATTCCTGAGCCGACGATGATCGAGGATGACCCAGAGGGTTAGGCCAACGGCGGCGAGTATTGCCGCGCCATAGCTCAAAAGGATGAAACCGGCGTAGGGGCCGAGGGCGGCGATCATCGGATGGCTCCGGCAGCGGTCAGGCCAAGGGCGCGGATGCGTCGACGCAGGATCTCGTTGCGCATGGCGGCCAGATGCAGGGTGATGAGAAGGAAGGTGAAGGCAAGGGCCATGGCGGCGAGCGGCACCAGCATGGTCGCATCGATGGTAGGGCCGCCGAGGCGGAATACCGAGGCGGGCTGATGCAGCGTGTTCCACCAATCGACGGAAAACTTGATGATCGGCAGGTTGACGGAGCCGACCAGGATCAGGATCGCCGCGGCACGAGCCCCCCGCGTCGGATCTTCGATGGTGCGCCAGAGAGCGATGAGTCCCAGATACATGATGAACAGCACCAGCACCGAAGTCAGTCGCGCGTCCCACTCCCAGTAGGTGCCCCACATCGGCCGGCCCCACAGCGAGCCGGTCACCAGGGCGAGCGCGGTAAACGTGGCGCCGATCGGCGCGGCGGCGCGAGCGGCCACGTCGGCAAGGGGATGCCGCCAGACCAGCGTGCCAAGCGCGGAGACTGCCATGATGGTGTAGGTCAGCATGGACAGCCAGGCCGAGGGCACGTGGATATACATGATCCTGACGGTCTCACCCTGGAGATAGTCGGCCGGTGAGCGGGCGACCAGCGTGAGACCCACGGCAAACAGGACGAGAGTGAGGCCGGCGAGCCAAGGAATCAAACGGCCGGCGAGCGTCAGAAAACGGGTAGGGTTGGCCAGGTCGGAGAGGGACATGCTTGCCTCAAAGCGGGGCGCCAGGCGCCAGTCGCGGCTTCGACGTATTCCGGATTGCACACATAGCGATTTCGTCAATGGCCGGCAATCCGCAGCGGTTCAGGGGGCATTGAGCCTCTAGGCGTAGCATCAATCGCCGAGACCGGCGATAGCACGGGCGAAATCGCGAGCTTCGAAAGGCTCCAGGTCGTCGATGCCTTCGCCGACGCCGATGAAGTGCACCGGCAGACCGAATTTCTCGGCGATGGCGATGAGAATGCCACCGCGGGCGGTCCCGTCGAGCTTGGTCATGACGAGGCCGGTGACACCGGCCGTCCGGCCAAAGACCTCGACCTGGGAAACGGCATTCTGGCCGGTGGTGGCGTCGAGCACCAGCAGCACGTCGTGCGGCGCCGTGGGATCGATCTTGCGAAGGACGCGGACGACCTTCTCGAGTTCAGCCATCAGCTCGGCCTTGTTCTGAAGGCGGCCGGCCGTGTCGATCATCAGCACGTCGATGCCTTCGGCCTTTGCCCGGGTCAGCGCATCGAAGGCGAGGCCGGCCGAATCGGCACCGACGTCACGGGCAACGATCGGCACGTTCGCCCGACCGGCCCATACCTTCAGCTGATCGATGGCGGCGGCGCGGAAGGTGTCACCGGCGGCCAGCATGACCTTTTTACCTTCGACGGTGAATTTGGAAGCCAGCTTGCCGATGGTGGTCGTCTTGCCTGAGCCGTTGACGCCTACCACCAGCACCACCTGAGGCGCCTTGTCGGCCTTCAGTGCGAAGGGTACGGCCACAGGCACCAGGACCTTCTCCACCTCGGCGGCAAGGATGGTTTTCACTTCCTCGTCGGTAATGTCCTTGCCGTAGCGTTCGGCTGACAGACGGGCGGTGATGGCCGAGGCAACGGCGACACCGAGATCGGCCTGAATCATCACATCTTCAAGCTCTTCCAGCGTGTCGGCATCGAGCTTGCGCTTGGTGAAAATGGAGACGATGCCGCCGCCGATCGCCTGTGAGGAGCGCGACATGCCACTCGTGAGACGCTGGAACCAGGACGTGCGTTCAACCACGATCGGCGCCACCGGTTCCGCCTGTGATTCACGTGTATCTGGCGCTTCGCGTCCACCACCAAACCAACGACCGATGAGACCCGGCTTCTTGTCGTCCGACATGTCGTTCGTCCTTCGCCTCAGGCGGCTTTGGAAATGAGAGTACGGTCGGTACGACCAGTCACGACGGCCGGCACGATTTCGCCGGGCACGCCACGGTCGATCTCGGTGAGCGTGAACTGTTCGGTACGGCCCAGTCCGTCCTTTTCGACCAGCACGGCGTGATGCCGGCCGGCCTCGGCGTCGAGGTGGGCGCGGAACGCGATGTCGCCCTTATCGCGCAACCTGGAGGCGCGATGCTTTATTTCCGCCCTCTCTACTTGTGGCATGCGGGCAGCCGGCGTACCTGGACGTGGCGAATAGGGGAAGACGTGAAGGTGGGTAAGGCCACAGTCGTCGACGATGGCGAGCGAGTTCTGGAACATCGCCTCGGTTTCGGTCGGGAAGCCGGCGATGATATCGGCGCCGAACACCATATCGGGCCTGAGGCGCCGCGCCTCGTCGCAGAAGCGGATGGCGTCGGCGCGCAGATGCCGGCGCTTCATGCGCTTCAGGATCAGGTCGTCGCCATGCTGGAGCGACAGATGCATATGCGGCATCAGCCGCTCTTCCTCGGCGATGGCCGCCATCAGGTCAGGATCGGCCTCGATCGAATCAATGGACGAGATGCGCAGGCGAGAAAGCTCCGGCACCTCCTTCAGGATGGACCGGGTCAGGCGGCCGAGGCGAGGGATGCCGGGGAGGTCGTCGCCATAGGAGGTGAGATCGACGCCGGTCAGCACCACCTCGGCGTAGCCATTCTCGACGAGGCGGCGCACCTGGGCCACCACGTCGCCCATCGGCACCGAGCGGGAATTGCCCCGACCGAAGGGGATGATGCAGAACGTGCAGCGATGGTCGCAGCCGTTCTGAACCTGCACGAAAGCGCGGGTGCGGCCTTCGAATCCGTCGACGAGGTGCAGCGCCGTCTCGCGCACGCTCATGATGTCGTTGACGCGGGTCTTTTCCTCTGCCGAAACGCCAAAATCAGGGATCGATTGATAGGCTGCCTCGGTGAGTTTGTCGGCGTTGCCGACCACCAGATCGACCTCGGCCATGCCGGCAAACAGCTCGGGCGAGGTCTGGGCGGCGCAGCCGGTCACGACGATGCGGGCAGCGGGATTGGCGCGTCGCGCGCGGCGGATCGCTTGTTTGGCTTGGCGCACGGCTTCGCCGGTAACGGCGCAGGTGTTGACTAGCACGGCCTCGGAAAGGCCCGCCTCGACCGCCTTCTGTCGCATCACTTCCGATTCCGCCGTGTTGAGGCGGCAGCCGAAAGTGATCACTTCGATCGCCATGCTTTCGTTCCGATGCTGATGTTCAGACCGGCTATATGGCGGAAAGGCGCGGAAATTGCCAGAGCGGAAACCGCACGCCAGGGCGGCTCACGCCGGACGACGAGCGTGCAGGACATGCGGGCCGAATTCCCCGCCGTCCGTCGAGGGCTCGCCAAGATAGCGCTGCCGAAGCCCTTGCAGGTCGAGATCTTCGATATCGGACAGCCCGAAATTGGCGAGTTCGGTGGCAAGCGTCGCCGGCGTGACGAGACCGAGCCAGGGTTCGCCGGTCTTGGCTGCCTCGGCCATCAGTTTCTCGGTGACGGCACGACCTCTGGGGTCCTGGTCTTCCGGCGTCGTCGTATAGTCGAGGACGATTTCGGAGCCTGGGAGGTTGGCAATAAAACGAAAAACCGCCTGTCTTACTGCTGTTGGCAGGTAAATGACGACGCCGAGCATTTGAAAGAAGGTTGGCTCGCCTGCCTGCCAGCCGGCCGCTGCCAGCGCCGCGCCAATGTCATTCTCGCCGAATATCGCCGGTATCAGCGTGAGACCGGCCGGCAGCCTCGGTCCGAAGCGCAAGAGGCGGCGGCGCTTGTCGGCCTGGGTTGACGGATGATCGACCTCGAAGATGCGAAGGCCCGCTGCGCGATGGGGATTGCGGAGAGAGAGGGTGTCGAGGCCGGCACCGAGTATCACCACCTGCCGACAGCCGCGTTCCACCGCCTCAGCCAAAGCATCGTCGGCATATCGGCTGCGGGCGGCCATGAGGAAGCGCATCGTCCGATAGCCGGGGATGATCGGAAGGCCCATCATCAATGGAGCGCCTTCCGGCCCGAGCATGTCCTCGGCGAATGGATCGCGGAATATCCGGCCGTCGTCTTGGGTCTGGTGCGCTGCGCGCAGGGCTGCGACGACTTGGGCTGTGTTACTGGCGGTGCGGTGTTCCAAGGAACCGCCTCCATAAAATAAGCCACGTCAGGCGACGGCGGGTTCGAAGATAACGTCCGGCAGCAGGCCGTCGTGCTCGAATTCGGTGGCCCCGGTCATCAGGATGCGGTTTTCCGCCGTCCAGTCGATGACGAGGTCGCCTCCGGGAAGCGTCACGCGCACCTTGCGGCCGGTACGCCGCGTACGGGCGGCCGAGACGGCAGCCGCGCAGGCGGCCGAGCCGCAGGCGCGCGTCAGCCCGGCGCCGCGTTCCCAAACCTTCAGCGTTAGCGTGTCGGATGATGTGACGTGGGCGAGCGAGATGTTGGCGCGCTCGGGAAAGATCGGATGGTTTTCCAGCATGGGTCCGATGGCGGCAAGGTCGTAAGCCTCGACATCGTCCACCCAGAAAATGGCGTGAGGGTTGCCGATGTTGGCAACCGAAGGCGAATGCAGGATGGGCGCGTCGATCGGCCCGATCTGCAACTCGATGGCGCGGGTATCGGCGAACGGCTCGGCGAGCGGGATGTCGTTCCAGGCAAAGTGCGGTTCGCCCATGTCGACGGTGACAAGGCCGTTGTCAGCCTGGGCAATGCGCAGGATACCGGCGCGCGATTCGACAAAGCAGGGCGAGGGTACTCCCGCCTGGAACAGGCGCGTGCCGACGCAGCGCGTGCCGTTGCCGCAGGCAAAGCTCTCGGAACCATCGATGTTGAAGATCCGCATATAGGCGAGCGTATCTGGTCGGCGTGGGGCGTAGAGAACCATCAACTGATCGAATGGCTCCTGGGCGCCGATGGCGCGGGCGGCGTCGGCCGTCACGGTCTCCGGGCGGCCACGCAGATCGAGCACGACGATCTCGTTGCCGATGCCATTCATCTTGACGTAGGGGATGCTCATCGCCGTTCTCTCAATTCTCTGCCATCATTAGCCGATTGGTGGCGACAGCGGAAGCGGGCCGGTATCGTTCGAAGTCGCACATGCGGCTTCCGGCGCCAAGCGGGCGCCCGCATGAAGTGCGAAAGCCAAGGCGACGGATGTCGCCGCCGGTGACTGAGGCCCGGCACAAATGACCGGTTTTCCTTGACTCGGCGCCGCCTTGCCGCTAATGGCCGTCCATTCTCGTCCTGTTACGACAGCCGAGCCGCCGACCGGGGCACGATCTCGGAGGTCAACATCCGCCAGCGCGTCGCGCCCGCGGATGCTCGCGGCGCTTGGGTTTCGTGGAGGCCGAGGCCATATGAGCGGTCCGACAGACCGTTCGACGAGGACCGCCGATGTTTGAAAGCCTTTCCGATCGCCTTGCCGGCATTTTCGACAAGCTCACCCGTCGCGGTGCGCTGTCGGAGGCCGACGTCGCGGAAGCCATGCGCGAGGTGCGGCGGGCTCTCCTTGAAGCCGACGTGGCGCTCGATGTCGTCAAGTCCTTCATCGACAAGGTGAAGAACCGCGCCGTCGGCGTCGATGTGGTGAAGTCGGTCACGCCAGGCCAGATGGTGGTCAAGATCGTCCACGACCAGCTCGTGGAGATGCTTGGCTCGGACGCTCAGCCGATCGATCTTGAAGCACCGGCGCCGGTGGCCATCCTGATGGTCGGCCTGCAGGGCTCGGGCAAGACGACGACGACAGCCAAGATCGCCCGCCGCCTCACCGAGCGCCAGCGCAAGAAAGTGCTGATGGCCTCGCTGGACACCCGGCGTCCGGCGGCCATGGAGCAGCTGAAGGTTCTCGGTGAGCAGAACGGCATCGATACGCTGCCGATCGTGGCCGGACAGTCGGCGCAGGAAATTGCCGCGCGGGCGCTGACGGCGGCCCGGCTCGGCGGCTTTGACGTGGTGCTGCTCGACACCGCCGGCCGTGTCACCGTCGACGACGCGCTGATGAACGAGGCGGCCGACGTCAAGCGCATCGCCCAGCCGCACGAAGTGCTGCTGGTTGCCGACGCGCTGACCGGCCAGGACGCCGTCAATACGGCGCGCGCCTTCGACAGCCAGATCGGCATTACCGGTATCGTGCTGACGCGTGTCGACGGCGACGGCCGCGGCGGTGCGGCGCTGTCCATGCGCGCCGTCACCGGCAAGCCGATCAAGCTGATGGGCGTTGGCGAAAAGGCCGACGCGCTGGAGGATTTCCATCCGCAGCGGGTGGCCGATCGCATTCTCGGCATGGGCGATATCGTGGCGCTGGTCGAAAAGGCTGCTGCCAATATCGACGCCGAGAAGGCGGCCAAGATGGCCGCCAAGATGGGCAAGGGCGAGTTCGACATGAACGACCTCGCCGATCAGCTCGGACAGATGCAGAAGCTCGGCGGCATGAACGGCATCCTCGGCCTGATGCCCGGCATGGGCAAGATGAAGAACCAGCTGGCCGCTGCCGGCTTTGACGACCACCTTCTGAAGCGCCAGCTCGCCGTCATTCAGTCGATGAACAAGAAGGAGCGAGCCAAGCCCGCCCTTATCGATGCCAAGCGCCGCAAGCGTATTGCCGCCGGTTCCGGTACCGACGTTTCCGACGTCAACAAGGTGCTGAAAATGCACCGGCAGATGGCCGACATGATGAAGGCGATGGGCAAGCAGAAGGGTGGCCTGTTCGGCGGCCTCGGCAAGCTCGGCGCCATGATGGGTGGCGGCATGCCCGATCCTTCGAAGATGGATCCGGCCCAACTGGAAAAGATGGCCCGCGACATGGGCATGGGCGGCGGTCTTGGTGGCAAGGGCGGTCTGCCGCCTGGCTTGCCAAGTGCATTGCCACCCGGCCTCTCCGGTCTGCCCGGCCTTCCGGGAGGTCGTCTGCCAGGATTGCCGGGGCTTCCCGGCTTGCCGAAAGGGCCGAAGAAATGACGACGCTTGATCCAGTGATGGCCGAGCTCCTGGAACTGCGCGGCTCGATCGACAATATCGACGCGGCGTTGGTTCATCTCCTCGCCGAGCGTTTCAAGTGCACGCAAAAGGTCGGCCGGCTCAAAGCCGAGCATAGCCTGCCGCCGGCCGACCCCTCGCGGGAGAAGGTCCAGATCGAACGGTTGAGGGCGTTGGCTGCCGATGCCCGGCTCGATCCGGATTTTGCCGAGAAATTCCTGAACTTCATCATCACGGAAGTGATCAGGCACCACGAGGCGCTTCGCCGCTAGGCGGCGCCTCCCCCACCTTAAGACAAACCAAGCTGGAGTACCCCCAATGTCCCTCAAAATGCGTCTCGCCCGCGGCGGCGCCAAGAAGCGCCCGCACTACTCGATCGTCATCGCGGACGCCCGCTCGCCGCGCGACGGCCGCTTCATCGAGAAGATCGGCACCTTCGATCCGATGCTGGCCGACGACGCCGAGAACCGCGTCGTGCTCGACGCCGATCGCGCCAAGTACTGGCTCGACCAGGGCGCTCAGCCGACCGATCGCGTGCTGCGCTTCCTCGACAAGGCCGGTCTGGCCAACCGTCCGGCTCGCAGCAACCCGAAGAAGGCCGAGCAGGGCGAGAAGGCCAAGGAGCGCGCTGCCGAGCGTGCCGAGAAGGCTGCCGCCGCCGAAGCTCCGACCGAGTGATTTCGGTCTGATATCATCCCATAAGGGACCGTCCCGCCCCGCGGGGCGGTCCTTTTCATTGCCGGAGACCCGCCGTGGCCGAGCCGCAAAAGTCCGTTCTGATCGCCGAGATCGGCGCCGCGCATGGCATCCGTGGCGAGGTGCGCGTCAAGGCGCATACCGCCGATCCCCTGGCAATAGCCGACTACGGGCCTCTGTATGACAACCGGGGCGGCATCTTCCGCGTCAAGTCGCTGCGGCATCTCAAGGACGACATGCTGGTTGTCACCTTCGAGGGGGTAACCGACCGCACCGCGGCCGAAAAGCTCAATCGCACCAAGCTTCATGTCGATCGCTCGGCACTGCCGCCGCCCGACGAGGACGAGTTCTATCATGTCGATCTGATTGGTCTTGCCGTTGAGACGGTGGCTGGGGAAGCGGTCGGGACCGTGACAGAGGTGGTCAACTTCGGGGCCGACGATCTCCTCGACGTGCGGCGCCCAGGTGGTACGTCGGTCTATGTGCCCTTTACCCGCGCCATTGTTCCCACCCTCGATTTTTCCGCCGGCAAGGCCATCATCGCGCCGCCGGAAGGTCTGCTCGAAGAGGGTGGTGAACCGGACGAGGAGGAGACCCCGTGACCGGCTTTGCCGCCGACGTGCTGACGCTCTATCCGGAGATGTTTCCCGGCCCGCTGGGCGTGAGCCTTGCCGGTCGGGCACTCGGCGAAGGCGGCTGGCAGCTCACGGCCACTCAGATCCGCGACTTCGCGGAAGGCCGACACCGCAACGTCGACGATACGCCGGCCGGTGGCGGCCCCGGCATGGTGATGCGCGCCGACGTGCTGGCGCGCGCCATCGATGCGGTGTCACCACCGGACGATTCTCGGCCGCGCCTTCTGATGACGCCGCGCGGAGCTCCGCTCAAGCAGGCACGCGTGCGCGAACTCGCCGCCGGTCCAGGTGTGGTGATCATCTGTGGCCGCTTCGAGGGCGTCGACGAGCGGGTGATCAGCCGTCGGCGGCTCGAAGAGGTGTCGATTGGCGATTACGTGCTTTCCGGCGGCGAGGTCGCGGCCATCGTGCTTCTCGACGCGGTCGTGCGTCTGCTGCCGGGCGTGATGGGCAACGACCTTTCCGGTCTCGCCGAGAGCTTCGAGGAAGGCCTTCTCGAGCATGCCCAATACACCCGGCCGCCGGTATTCGAGGACGAGGTTATCCCCCCGGTGCTGCTGTCCGGCGACCACGCGAAAGTGGACGCCTGGCGCCGCGCCGACGCCGAGCAGGTGACGGCGGAGCGACGGCCTGACCTCTGGGCGGTACATCGCGCGACCAAAGGCCGGAAATGATGGCTTTTGGGCAAAGAATCTGGGCGGAAGTGGTCGACAAACCTGTCGGCCTCGTGTAGGAACCCCGCCCATAGTTGATTGACGTAACGCCCCTTCGTTCGCTGTGACGATGTTTCGGGCGCTCTGGTCGGCTCAGGAAAAAGAAGGAATCCAAAGATGAGCAAGATCATCCAGGAGCTCGAGGCCGAGCAGATGGCCGTGGTCAAGGCCCAGCGCGAGCTGCCCCTGTTCTCCCCCGGCGATACCGTTCGCGTCAACGTGAAGGTCACGGAAGGTACCCGTACCCGCGTGCAGGCCTACGAAGGCGTCTGCATCGCCCGCAAGGGTGGTGGCCTCAACGAGAGCTTCACCGTTCGCAAGATTTCTTACGGCGAGGGCGTCGAGCGCGTCTTCCCGGTCTACTCGCCGATGATCGATTCGCTCGAGGTGGTGCGCCGCGGTAAGGTGCGCCGGGCCAAGCTCTACTATCTGCGCGATCTGCGCGGCAAGGCGGCCCGTATCTTCGAGGCGACCAATGCCCGCGCCCGCAAGCTCAACGACGCTGCCAAGGCCGACAAGTGAGCTCAGCCCACGGCTGATTGATCGTTCCGGGCCCGCGCGCTTTGCACGCGGGCCTTTTCGCATCCGGAGATCCCGAAAGCCCATGAGACAGGTCAAGATCGCCACCTGGAACATCAATTCCGTCCGCATGCGCCGCCTCATCGTCGAGCGGCTGCTCAATGAGGCGGAGCCCGACGTGCTGTTCCTGCAGGAAACCAAGTGCCAGGACGGCCAGTTTCCGGCTGCCGATTTCCGCAAGCTCGGCTATGAGCACATTGCGCTGAATGGTGGCCGTGGTGGTTACCACGGCGTGGCCATCGTGTCGCGTCTGCCGCTCGGTGACGTCCAGGTTCGCGAGTTCTGCGAAAAGGTGGGTGATCCCCGTCACATCTCCGCGGTGATCGGCGAGGGAAACTCCGCCTTTCGGGTCCATAATTTCTATGTTCCGGCGGGTGGCGACGAACCGGACATCGACATCAACCCGAAGTTCGATCACAAGCTGCGATTCCTCGACGAGATGAAGGACTTCCTGCCGACGGCGACGGATGGTCTGCCAGACGTGGTGGTGGGCGACCTCAATGTTGCTCCCCACGAACACGACGTCTGGTCGCACAAGGCGCTTCTCAAGATCGTCAGCCACACGCCGATCGAATGCGAAAAGCTCGAGGCAGTCCGGGCAGCGGTTGGCTATGTCGATATTGCCCGACGGTTCGTACCACTCGAGGAGAAGCTCTATTCCTGGTGGAGTTATCGCGCCAAGGATTGGCGCGCGGCCGACAAGGGCCGACGGCTCGATCATATCTGGGCTCATCCCGATATGGCCGAACGCGTGAGCGACTTCCGGATTCTAAAGGATGCGCGCGATTGGGATCGTCCATCCGATCATGCGCCGGTAATGGTCAATATCGAGGTCTGATCGGGACTATTTGCCGAGCCGGTCGAGGCGATCACGCACCGTCATCAGCCGCGAGGTGGTGTCGCGGACGTTTGCCGACAGGCGGCGGTGCAGGCCAGCGGCAATTTCTGGAAACTCGTCCAGCATGCGGCGGAACAGCGGCCGGCGGATGAGAATGGTCTCGACCCGGCCACGTGCCACCGCAGTCATCGTCCGCTCGCCGTCGACGATCAGTGCGAGACCGCCGAGAAGCGCGCCGCGGCCTACCACCTCGGCTGCAGTTTCGGCATCCCCCGGCGGAAACAGCGCGACTTCGCCCGAAGACACCACATGGGCGCAATCGGCCCGATCGCCAGCCGAATAGAGGCGCTGCCCGTCCCGGAAATCGCGATTCTCGGACGAGAAGGCGAGCAGGCGCAGCTTGTCCTCCGTGAAATCGGAGAGCATGGACACCGTGCCGAGCAGCTTGATATCGGACTCGAGACTCATGGAAGGCCTGGCGCGGGCGGGTCAAATAAAGCGACGGAACCTGTCAATCACGTGCCGCCCACACGGCACGCGACGCAGATTCCCTAGCATGCCGCTCGCAGAAGGTTAACCGCCCAATCCCCAGCCCGCTGGCGCAGGCTGGGTTTTCCACCCCGAAGGGTCTGGGCGTCAGGGCACCAGCTTGTAGCCACCGCCCTCGGTTATCAGGAGCTGGGCGTTGGCCGGGTCCTTTTCGATCTTCTGGCGCAGCCGGTAGATGTGCGTCTCGAGCGTATGGGTAGTGATGCCGGCGTTGTAGCCCCAGACTTCGTGCAGCAAGACGTCACGGGTGATCACCTTGTCGCCGGCACGATAAAGGAACTTCAGAATTGAAGTTTCCTTTTCGGTCAGGCGAATCTTGCCGCCCTTGCTATCGACCAGAAGCTTGGCCGAGGGGCGGAAGGTGTAGGGCCCGATGGTGAACACGGCCTCTTCCGACTGCTCATGCTGGCGCAACTGGGCGCGCACACGGGCGAGAAGAACAGCGAACTTGAAGGGCTTGGCGACGTAATCGTTGGCGCCGGCCTCAAGGCCCAGGATCTGGTCGCTGTCGGTGTCATGGCCGGTCAGCATGATGACCGGCGCAGCGAACCCGCCCTTTCGGAGGATTTTGACCGCTTCACGACCATCCATGTCGGGTAGGCCAACATCCATCAGCACCAGGTCGACGTGAGCCGTGCGCGCTAGCTGCATGCCCTTGGTCGCGGTTTCCGCCTCGATCGGCTCGAATTCGTCGAACAACGAAAGCTGTTCGAGCAGCGCTTCACGAAGGTCCGGGTCGTCGTCGACGATCAGAATTTTTCGAGCGGTCATGTCATCCCCGTCAAAGACGATCGCCTCCGGTGGCCCGCCTCTCGTCTTCGAGGTGCATCGCGCCGGCTTGGCGATTCATCCGATCTCTGCCAGATTATCACGGCGGGCCGGATACTTCACAAAATTATACCGTCTGTCGGTCCTTCGCGACCATCTGTCAAGCAAGGCGGAAAATATGCACGGCAAGTTGAAACCGAAGCGGTCTGCGGTCACGCTCCTTCACGTTCGCGTGAGGTCGGACCGCGCCTCGTCTGGGCGCTTCATCGGTGCAGGGGTAGATCTGGCGGCCGCCATTGGCCGATCGGGGCTGACGGCCCGGAAACGCGAGGGCGACGGAGCAAGTCCGCGCGGTCAATTTCGCATCGTCGGCGGCTTTTACCGACCGGATCGCTTCAGGGTGCGGCCGCGCGCCGGCGTGCCGCTGCTTCCGCTCCGGCCGGACGATGGTTGGTGCGATGATCCCAGCGACCGGAACTACAATCGACCGGTTCGCCGCCCCTATCCGGGAAGTCATGAGGCGATGTGGCGCAACGATCACGCCTATGACGTGGTGATGGTCTTGGATTTCAATCTGAGGCCCCGCGTTCGAGGCAGCGGCAGCGCCATCTTCTTTCATGTCGCGCAGGCCGACTTCCGACCGACCGCCGGTTGTCTTGCGCTGAGCCGCGCCGACATGTTGAGGCTGCTGCCACGACTATCCACGCGGACATCGATCGCTTTCGGTTAGCGGCCCGCCTCTCAGATCGGCTCACCGGCAACAAGGCGGGGCGATGGTCCCGGCGCGCCGGCCGCGGCATTGGCAAAAATGCGTTTCATCGGCGGCAATCGATCGACGAGGCCGAGGCCGAAGTCGCGGACCAGCCGCAAGGCCGCAAAGTCGTTGGAAAACAGCCGGTTCAGTCCATCGGTCATTGCGGCCATGCGCAGCGTGTCGAAACCGCGCCAGCGCTGATAGTCATCGAGTATGTCGACGGTGCCGGGGTCACGACCGGCCCGCAAGGCCAAGGCCACGACTTCGGCCAATGCCGCCACGTCCTTGAAGCCAAGATTCAGCCCCTGACCGGCTATCGGATGAATGGCGTGCGCTGCGTCACCGATCAGCGCCAGCCGATCGGCGGTGAAGCGCCGAGCGAGCGTCAAGCCGAGCGGAAAAGCTTGCCGCCGGCCAACGACGCGCAGTTCGCCAAGGCGGTGACCGATACGGCGAACCAACTCGGCATCGAACAGGAAGGGAGCGCCGGCAACCAGACGCTCGGCGATGTCAGTTCGTTCGCTCCAGACCAGAGACGAGCGGGTGCCGCCCTTGAGCGGCAGGACCGCGAAGGGGCCGGCCGGCAGGAAGTGTTCCTCGGCGCGTCCTTCGTGGGGCCGGTCGTGCTCGATGGTGGCGACGATGCCCGACTGACCATAGCTCCAGGAATTGATGCCAATGCCGGCTTCGGCGCGCAGGCGGGAGCGGGCACCATCGGCGGCCACCACCAGCGAAGCGATGAGCGTCTTGCCAGAGGTCAGCGTAACGCGGCGGCCGCCTGAGGCCGGTTCGGTCGCCAGAACGCTGTCCGGCGTCAGGAATCGGACCCCGGCCGTCTCGGCCGCGGCGCCGAGCGCAGCAACCAGTGGGCCGTTCGGCAGCATATGGGCGAGGGGTTCGCCATCGTCCTGCCGTTCGAAAGTCAGGAAAACCGGCCGGATCAGATCGTCGAGGCGAGAATCGGTGACGATCATCTCGCGGACCGGTTCGGCCTCGTCGACGAGTTTGTCCCAGATGCCGAGCGCAGCCAGCATACGACGACCGGCCGCAGCGACGGCGAAAGCGCGCAGATCGCCCGATGCGTCGCGCCAAGGACGCGGGTCGGCCAACGCCACCCGGGCGCCGGGTACCGAGGCAGCGATCGCCAGGGCTGCCGAAAGACCGACATAACCGCCACCGGCGACCAGCACGTCCACCTTGTCGACTGTTTCGGTCATCTCGTTTTCCCTTTGTTTTGGCCTGATGACCAGACCAGCATAGTAGGATTGCGGATCATGGCCAAGCAAAGGTGGTGACTTTGTGTGCGGCTTCAAACGGATTGGCCAGCGATGGCGCTCCATACGGGCAATTACTGCCCATCAATTAGGCAAGCGCAGGCCTACTCCCTGATTTCAGGATGAGCACATTCGGATTTTTGCCGGGGAATTGGTCATAGAGGCTCGCCGGGGCGCCGACAAAACCGGCGAAAACAAGGCGTTTGGTTAAGGGAAAGCAGAATCTGCCGCGTCAACGGTCGGCTTGGCACAAAGATTGATTCTATTGAGGGCATCGAGTTCCACGACGGGGCGCATCGCGGGGGTGCGCGTTCGGTCCGAGGGACCAATCGATGGAAGGAACCCCATGAAAATCGTCATGGCCATTATCAAGCCCTTCAAGCTGGACGAGGTACGCGATGCGCTGAACGCCCTCGGCGTGCACGGGCTCACGGTGACGGAAGTCAAGGGTTATGGCCGCCAGAAGGGCCATACCGAAATCTATCGCGGCGCCGAATATGCCGTCAGCTTCCTGCCCAAGCTGAAGGTCGAGGTGGCAGTCGCCACCGATCAGGTCGACAAGGTCGTCGAAGCCATTTCGTCGGCTGCCAAGACCGGCCAGATCGGCGACGGCAAGATCTTCGTGACTTCCATCGAACACGCCGTCCGCATTCGCACCGGCGAGACCGACGGCGAAGCGCTCTGACCCATTTGGGAGGCCCGGTCGGGCTTCCGAGGCACGCCGCCTTCGCTCTTGTCTTGAGGCACGACCGTCGGGCGGAAAGTCGATAACCGATCCAAGAGGATTTTGATGAAATATCTCAAGCCACTTCTCGCGGCTGCGCCGGTACTGGCGCTTTCGGCCGCCGCGGCTTTTGCCCAGGACGCCGCTGTGGCGCCTGCGGCGGCGGCTGCTCCGGTTCCCACCGCCGATCCCGGTCACACCGCTTGGATGCTGGTGTCCACCGTTCTGGTCGTCATGATGACGGTGCCGGCGCTGGCGCTGTTCTACGGCGGTCTCGTGCGTTCCAAGAACGTGCTGTCGATCCTGATGCAATGCCTCGTCGGCTTTGCCGTGATGGCCATTTTGTGGATTACCTACGGCTACTCCATCGCCTTCACCATGCCGGGCACACCGACCAGCCTGTCGCCGTTCATCGGTACGCTCGACAAGGTCATGCTGGCCGGCATCACGCCCGCCTCGGTTTCGGGTTCCATTCCAGAAATCGTCTTCGTGGCCTTCCAGATGACCTTCGCCTGCATCACGCCGGCGCTGATCATCGGTGCCTCGGCCGAGCGCGTTAAGTTTTCGGCGATCATCTTCTTCCTGATCCTGTGGTTCACCTTCGCCTACCTGCCGATGGCTCACATGGTCTGGGGTGGCGCCGGCTCCTATCTCGGTAGCACCTGGGGCGCCCTCGACTTCGCCGGTGGCACCGTGGTGCACATCAACGCCGGTATCGCTGGTCTCGTCATCGCCATCATGGGTGGCAAGCGTATCGGCCTCGGCCGCGACAACTTCGCCCCGCACAACCTCGTGCTGACCTATATTGGCGCCATGCTGCTGTGGGTCGGTTGGTTCGGCTTCAACGCCGGCTCCGAACTTGCCGCTGACGGCGTCGCCGGCTTCGCGCTTGTCAACACCATCGTTGCCACCGCTGCGGCCGGTATCGCCTGGCCGTTCGCCGAGTGGCTGACCCGCGGTCATGCCTCGCTTCTGGGCGGCGCCTCGGGTGTGGTCGCCGGTCTCGTCGCCGTTACCCCGGCTTGCGGCACCGCCGGCCCGTTCGGCGCGATCATCATTGGTCTTGCCGCCGGTGCGATCTGCTTCTGGGCCGCAACCTGGGTCAAGTCCAAGTTCGGCTATGACGATGCGCTCGATGTGTTCGGTGTGCATGGCGTCGGTGGTATCGTCGGTGCCATCCTGACCGGCGTGTTCGCCAATCCGTCGCTCGGTGGCATCTATGCCAGCTACCCCGGCTTCGGTACCCAGGTCACCGCGCAGATCGTCGCTGTCATCGTCTGCATCGTGGTCTCTGGCGTCGTGTCGGTAATTGCTCTCACCATCGTCAAGGCGATTGTCGGTCTCAGAGTCACCGAGACGGCCGAGCGCGAGGGTCTGGACGTCACCACCCACGGCGAGCGCGCCTACAACTGAGCCTCACCACCTCGAGGACATTGGCGGGCGGATTCCGAAAGGGGTCCGCCCGTCGGCTTTTAGGGTTAGATTATTGAAGGGGCTCATCCTTTGGGCGCAATCGCCACGGAAGTTCGCGGATAGGATGGCTTTCGCCCTATTTCCCTCTTGGCGCATGCGTTCGTCACGCTATGGTCGTACTATCGACCGGAGGCGATCCGCCACCGCCTGCAATCGCGAGACAGACTATAAAGAGGTGCCCCATGAAGATCGTGATGGCCATCATCAAGCCCTTCAAGCTCGACGAGGTTCGAGACGCCTTGACCTCGCTCGGTGTTCATGGCCTGACGGTCACCGAGGTCAAGGGCTACGGTCGCCAGAAAGGCCACACCGAAATCTATCGCGGCGCTGAATATGCCGTCAGCTTTCTACCCAAGCTGAAGATCGAGGTGGCAGTGCCGGCCGTCGAAGCCGAAAAGGTAGTGGAAACCATCGCGGCGGCGGCCAAAACCGGCCAGATCGGCGACGGCAAGATTTTCGTTTATTCCATCGAGCGAGCCTTGCGCATTCGCACCGGCGAGCAGGATGAAGAAGCACTCTGAGGCGAGGACGACGGCAAGGTTAAAGCGCGTTTAACCATGGATGCCTAGAGTGGCCGGCAGAATGAAAAGGTCCGGCCGCTCTTGGGTGGTGGGCCGAATCACCCGTTGCCCGAGCTCTGGTGTTCATGTCGTCCAGTGTGCCGCTTCCTCTTTCTCCTTTTCAGCGTCTCGGCCGGCTGATTGCCGGCGTCGAGCCGGGCTGTTCGCCGATCGATGTGTCGGTGGGCGAACCGCGTCATGCGGTGCCGGATTTCGTCGGCCCGGTGCTATCCGGCGCCCTGGCCGATTTCGTCCGCTACCCGCCAATCAAAGGCACGCCCGCCTTCCGCGCTGCCGTTGCCGGCTGGGCGGAGCGGCGATTTGGGCTTGCCGATGGCACGATCGATCGCGATGACGGCGTGCTGCCGCTCAATGGGTCGCGTGAGGGTTTATTTCACGCAACGCTGACCGCCGTTCGGCTTGCCGGGACGAGCAAGGGACCGCGTCCGGCCATCCTGCTGCCCAACCCGTTTTACGCCGTCTATGCCGCCGCCGCTGAGGCGGCCGGCGCCGAACCGGTGCTGGTCGCCGCCGGTCAGGAAGACGGTTTTCTCCCGCGTTTCGAAAGGCTGCCGGCCGATCTGCTTGCCCGCACGGTTGCTGCCTTTCATGCCAGCCCGGCCAATCCGCAGGGGGCGGTGGCCGATCGCGCGAGGCTCGAGGGCCTTGTCCGGTTGGCCCGCGATTACGGTTTCCTGCTGTTTTCCGATGAATGTTATTCGGAGATCTGGCGCGGTCGGGCGCCGGACGGTGTGTTGTCCGCCGCGCTCGATGCCGGAGGAAATCTCTTGGGCGTCATCGCCTTCAACTCGCTGTCCAAGCGCTCCAACCTTGCCGGCGCTCGATGCGGTTTCGCCATCGGCGATCCCGCCTTCCTGAAGGCCTGGGCGGCCCTGCGCAACGTCACGGCGCCGCAGGTGCCGATGCCAATCCAGGCAGTGGCCGTCGCCGCACTGGCCGACGAGGCGCATGTCATTGAAAATCGTCGTCTCTACGATCTGAAATATGACGTCGCTCAGCAGATTCTCGGCGACCGATTCCCCGATCTCGTGCCGCCCGGTGGCTTCTTTCTATGGCTCGATGTCGGTCGCTGGGGCGGTGGTGAAGATGTGGCGGCTCGGCTCTGGAAAGAGAAGGGCGTCAAAGTGGTGCCCGGCGGTTATCTGTCGGCCACCGATGCCAATGGTATCAATCCGGGCCGCGATTTCATTCGAATCGCTATGGTCGAAAGCCTTGAGACGAGTCGCGAGGCGCTGAGCCGTCTCTCGGAGGTTCTGTCATGAGAGCAGAGATGAGAACCAGTCCCCGCCTTCGCGAGGCCGGCAACCGGCTCGATGGGCCTTACGAGCCACGTCCTGTCAATGCGCGCCGTGCTGCCAATCTGAAGGACCTCGACCAGCGGATGCGGCGTGCGGCGCCGACCCGCGAGGACCGCATGCGGCAGGCGATGCTGCGCAATATAGCCGGTGCCTCCGGTTTGCTGTTGATCGCCGGCGTTGCAGCCCTGTCAGCGGCGCTTGCCACCTGGTCGGTCGACGATCCGAGCTGGAGCCATATCGCCGACGGGCCGACCCGCAACGTCATGGGCTCGGTCGGTGCGGTAACCGCCGACCTGATCATGCAGCTCATCGGCCTCAACGCCGCGCTGTTCCTGGCGCCGGTGGTGATCTGGGGCTGGCAGCTGACCATCGGTCGCATCCCGCATGTGGCCCGGAACAGGCTGATCGGTTGGCTGATCGGCACGCTGATTGGTGCCGCCTTCATGGCGGCGCTGCCTCCCACCACCGGTTGGCCGCTGCCGACCGGCCTGGGCGGTGCGATCGGCGACCTCGTGCTGCAACTGCCGGCCGCTTTCAACAATGGGGTGCTGACCGACACGCTACGCCTTGTCGTGCTGATCATCACGGGCCCCCTGGCGCTCGCCGCCATGATTTATGCCTCTGGTGTGCCTGGTCACCGCATCGGCACCAAGGCGCCTGCCGTCATTGATGATGAGGACGATGACGAGGATGAGGAAGGACGCGAAAGCCGGCTGGGCGCTCTCATTGGCGTTGCCGGCCACTGGTGGCTGACGCTGCGCGCAAGTCTGGCCCGCCGCCTGTTCCGTCGTCCCGCCTTCGCCTACCCAGGCGAGGAATATGAGGACGAGGACGACTATGAGCCACCGGTGACCCGTAGAGCCGAACCGACGCTCGCCGCCCGGTCGCGCCCGGTCGCGCAGCCTGTCGAGGACGATGAAGACGACTATGAGCCGCCGATTGCCGAACGGCGCGGTGGCCGGGTGGAGCCGTCTTTCTCTCCGGCGGAACGGTCGCGCGCCGCAGTGGCCCCGGAACCGGTCCTGGACGATGAGGACGACGAGGATTCGCCGCCATTCGCCATGGACGACCGTCTATCCGACTATGACGAGACGGAGTTGATCGCACCACCGCAGCCGGTCGCCGTGGCGCCGGCACCGCGTACCTATGAGGCCCGCCCAACCCCGCTTCGCGGCCCCGCTTCGAAAATCGGCAAGCCCGCAGCCCAGCCGGAAAAGCCCTCGGCACGCGTCAAAGCGCCGGCGCCGCCGATGCAGCCCGGCAAGCGTGCCAAGGGCGGCACGCAATTGTCGTTGCTCGACGAGAGCCGTTTCGAGTTCCCGGCCATGGATCTGCTCGCCGAGCCCAAGGGCGGCAATGGTGTCCAGTATACGCCCGACAGTCTCGAACAAAATGCCGGGCTGCTGGAGGGTGTGCTTGAGGACTTCGGCATCAAGGGCGAAATCTTCAACGTTCGTCCAGGTCCCGTGGTCACGCTTTACGAACTGGAGCCGGCGCCCGGTATCAAGTCGTCCCGTGTCATCGGCCTTGCCGACGACATCGCCCGCTCAATGAGCGCGGTCGCCGCCCGCGTGGCCGTCATCCCCGGCAAAAATGCCATTGGCATCGAGCTGCCCAACCAGCGGCGCGAGATGGTCTATCTGCGCGAGCTGATCGCCAGCCAGGATTTCGAGAAGTTCAAGGGCCGGCTGGCGTTGGCGCTCGGCAAGACCATCGGCGGGGAACCGGTCATCATCGACCTCGCCCGCACGCCACACATGCTGGTGGCCGGCACCACCGGCTCGGGCAAGTCGGTGTCGATCAACACCATGATCCTCAGCCTTCTCTACCGGATGACGCCGGAGGAATGCCGGCTGATCATGATCGATCCGAAGATGCTGGAACTGTCGGTCTACGACGGCATTCCTCACCTTCTGACGCCGGTGGTCACCGATCCGCGCAAGGCGGTGGTGGCGCTCAAGTGGACGGTCCGCGAGATGGAGGACCGCTACAAGAAGATGTCCAAGGTCGGCGTGCGCAACATCGAGGGCTTCAACGCCCGCGTGGCGCAAGCGATCGAACGCGGCGAGAGCATCAATCGCACCGTTCAGACCGGCTTCGACAAGGAAACCGGCGAGCCGATCTTCGAAACCGAAGAGATGGAGCTCAAGCCGCTGCCGTTCATCGTCGTCATCATCGACGAAATGGCCGACTTGATGATGGTGGCCGGCAAGGAAATCGAAGGGGCGGTACAGCGCCTCGCGCAGATGGCGCGCGCTGCCGGCATTCACGTCATCATGGCGACGCAGCGTCCGTCGGTGGACGTCATTACCGGTACCATCAAGGCCAACTTCCCGACGCGCATTTCCTTCCAGGTGACGTCGAAGATCGACAGCCGGACCATCCTCGGCGAGCAGGGGGCCGAACAACTGCTGGGGCAGGGCGACATGCTCTACATGCAGGGCGGCGGCCGCATCCAGCGCGTGCACGGTCCGTTCGTCTCCGATGGCGAGGTGGAAGCGATCGTCGCCCATCTCAAGACCCAGGGAACGCCCGACTATCTCGATGCCATCACGGCGGACGATGAGGAAGAAAGCGGCGGCGGCGACGCCGCTCCACTCGATGAGAATGCCGATCTCTACGATCAGGCAGTGGCGCTGGTGCTACGCGATAAGCGCGCCACCACGAGCTATATCCAGCGTCGGCTTGGCATCGGCTACAATCGGGCCGCCTCGCTCATCGAGCGAATGGAAAAGGAAGGGCTGGTCGGCCCGCCCAACCATGCCGGCAAGCGCGAAATCCTGATGCGCGCCGAGGAAGATTGACGGCGGCGCTGATGAACGAGACAAAGGGCGTCTTCCTCAAGCGGGAAGGCGCCCTTTTTCATACCAGCGGTGATGCCGATGGACCGTATTCTGATTTCCGCCTGCCTGCTTGGCCGGCCTGTTCGCTACGACGGCAATGGCAAGCGGCTTGACGATCCGCGCCTTGACCGCTGGCAGGCCGAAGGGCGGCTGGTGCCGGTCTGCCCCGAACTGCTGGGTGAGCTTTCCGTGCCTCGGCCGGCCGCGGAAATCGCCGGCGGCTCCGGCGCCGACGTACTGGCCGGACGGGCGCGCGTGGTGACTGCCACAGGCGAGGATGTGACGGCCGCCTTCATTGCCGGCGCCAAGGCGGCGCTCGATCTTGCCCGTCGCAGCGGCTGCGCTCACGCCCTTCTCATCGACCGTAGCCCGTCATGCGGCAGTGTCCAAATCTACGACGGCACTTTTTCTGGGCGACGGCTGGTCGGAGCCGGCGTCACCGCCGCACTTCTCGCCGCGCATGGCATCGGCGTCTACGCCGACCACGAGATCGATCGTCTTGCGGCGGCGATCGGAAGCGAAGCGTAGCGGGAACCCGACATGGGGTGAGGGCGTTGTTTCTTGTGCCGGCCGTCCGGTCGGAACGAACTTTCTGATGGAGCCCCCCCATGGCAGACAGCATCCTCGTTCTCGGCGCCACCGGCACCATCGGCCAGTTGGTCGTTTCCGAACTGGTGGCGAAAGGCGAAACCGTGAAGGCGGCCGCGCTGGACGGGCAGACGCATCCCAATGCCGAGGTGTTGCGGTTCGATTTCCGCGATCCCACAAGTATCGCGCCGCTGTTCGAAGGGGTCGATCGCGTCTTCGTTCTGATGCCATCGGCGCCGCTCGACGTCATCGCCGCGCTGATGCCGGTGATGCGGCATGTGGTCGACCGCAAAATCAAGGCCGTGCTCCTGTCCACCATCGCCGCCGACGCGTCGGAGGACAATCCCTATCGCCGTCTCGAACAGGTCCTGGAGAACTCCGGTCTTCCTTTCGTCATCCTCCGGGCCAATTGGTTCGCCGACAATTTCCGAACAGTCTGGAAGGACGACGTGAACAAGGGCGAACTGGCGCTGCCGACCGACGAGGGGCTGATCAGCTTCGTCGATGGTCGTGATGTGGCGGCGGCGGCCGCCATCGCGCTGATCAGTTCCGACTTCGATGGGCAAACCCTGGTGCTCACCGGCCCCGCGGCCCTTCCGTTGTCGCGCGCCGCAGAAGTGATGAGTCATGTCACGGGTCGTCGAGTCACCTTCCGGCCGATCGCCGCTGCCGATTATGAGGCCCGGCTTGCCGCTGAAGGCGTGCCGGAGCAGCAGATTGCCGAGCGGATTGCCGAGTTCGACACCATCCGGGACGGCAAGGCATCGATCGTCAGCCCAGCCGTCGAGAAGATGACCGGCCGGCCGCCTCGCTTCTTTGAAGCCTTCGTCAAGGATCACGCGACCGACTTTGTCGGCGCCTGATTTTCTTGCTCAATTTATCCGACCCTGCCGTGGCCGGACGGAAAACGCCGGCTGCGATGCTCCAAAGCATTGACCCTAGGGACCGTTTCTGATGATGGTCATGCCGTGAGTTTTTCGCGCGGCCGCGTGCCCTTGCGCCGCCGACCCGCGACTGGCGTGGATCAGAGCAGAAGACGAGACGATGGCGACCGAGCGATATAATGCGCGCGAAGCGGAAACGCGCTGGCAGAGGGCCTGGAACGAGGCCCGGGTGTTCGAGACGAAGAACGACGATCCGCGTCCCAAATATTACGTTCTAGAGATGTTTCCGTATCCGTCCGGCCGCATTCACATAGGGCACGTGCGGAACTACACCATGGGCGACGTGGTCGCCCGCTACAAGCGCGCCAAGGGCTTCAATGTCCTGCATCCGATGGGCTGGGACGCCTTCGGCATGCCAGCCGAAAACGCGGCGATGAAGGGCCACGTCCATCCGAAGACGTGGACCTATGAAAATATCGCGGCGATGCGCGGCCAGCTGAAGAGCATAGGCCTGTCGCTCGACTGGAGCCGCGAGTTCGCCACTTGTGACGAGGATTACTACACGCAGCAGCAGAAGCTGTTTCTGGATTTCATGAAGGCCGGCCTCGTCGACCGAAAGAAATCCAAGGTCAATTGGGACCCGGTCGACATGACCGTGCTCGCCAACGAGCAGGTGATCGACGGCCGCGGCTGGCGCTCCGGCGCGCTGGTCGAGCAGCGCGAGCTGACCCAGTGGTTCCTGAAGATCTCCGATTACTCCGACGAACTGCTGTCCGCCCTCGATTCGCTCGATCGCTGGCCGGAAAAGGTTCGGACCATGCAGAAGAACTGGATCGGCCGGTCGGAAGGCCTGCGGGTTCGTTTCGAGATCGACGGACCGGCGGTTGCTGCCGAGCCGACCATCGAGGTGTTCACCACGCGTCCGGACACCTTGTTCGGCATGAGCTTCCTGGCGTTGTCCGCCGACCATCCGGTTTCCAAGGCGCTGGCCGATAAGGATCCCGCAGTTGCCGCCTTCTGTGAGGAGTGCCGGCGCATCGGTACCTCGGCGGCAGCGCTCGAAACAGCCGAGAAGAAGGGACTGGCTACCGGTCTTTCGGTGAAGCACCCGTTCAACGGCAAGAGCTACCCGGTCTATATCGCCAATTTCGTGCTGATGGATTACGGCACCGGCGCCATCTTCGGCTGCCCGGCCCACGACCAGCGCGACCTTGATTTTGCCCGCAAATACGGCCTCACCGTCACGCCGGTGGTGCTGCCGGAAGGCGTCGATCCCGCCGCCTTTGCGGTAGGCGACGTTGCCTATACCGACGACGGCAAGCTGTTCAATTCCGACTTTCTCGACGGCATGGACGTGGAGGCTGCCAAGGATCTCGTGGCGAGCAAACTCGAGTCCACGATGCTTCACGGCGCGCTGGCGGCCAAGCGGCAGGTGAACTATCGCCTGCGGGACTGGGGCATCTCGCGCCAGCGCTACTGGGGCTGTCCGATCCCGGTCATCCACTGCGAGAGCTGTGGCGTGGTGCCGGTGCCAGCCAAGGATCTGCCGGTGCGCTTGCCTGAGGATGTCGAGTTCGACCGTCCCGGCAATCCGCTCGACCGCCATCCGACCTTCACCAAGTGCGTCTGTCCCGAGTGCGGCAAGCCGGCTCGGCGCGAGACCGACACCATGGACACCTTCGTCGACTCGTCCTGGTATTACAGCCGCTTCACCGAGCCGCGCGCCCAGACGCCGACCGTGCCGGACGTTGTCAATGCCTGGCTGCCGGTCGACCAGTACATCGGCGGCATCGAGCACGCCATTCTGCATCTTCTCTATTCGCGCTTCTTCACCCGCGCGATGAAAAAGTGCGGCCACGTCGGCTTCGACGAGCCGTTCCGCGGCCTGTTCACCCAGGGCATGGTGGTTCACGAGACCTATCAGTCGGAAAGCGGCGAATGGCTGTCGCCGGCCGACGTCGAGGTCATCGAGGAGGCCGGCGCGCGCAAGGCGCGGCTGCTTTCTTCCGGTGCGCCGGTCAAGATCGGCCCGATCGAGAAGATGTCGAAGTCGAAAAAGAACATCGTCGATCCGACTGACATCATCGACAGCTTCGGCGCCGATACCGCCCGCTGGTTCATGCTGTCCGACAGTCCGCCGGAGCGTGACGTCGAGTGGACAGAGGCTGGTGCTCAGGGTACCGCGCGCTTCTTGCAACGCGTCTGGCGTATCGTCTCGGAAGCCTCCGAACTGGTTCCGACGGCCGACCGTGCCGAGGGTGGCGACAAGCTCGCGCTTTCTCTGCGCAAGGCGGCCCACAAGGCGCTGGCCGCCGTCGAAGAGAATCTTGAGGGATTGCGCTTCAACGTGGCGCTGGCCAAGATCTATGAACTGGTCAATGCGCTTGCTACGGCGCTCACCAATGACAAGACGCTGCTGGCTGCCGACGGCGTCGCCACTGCCGCGCTGATCGAGGCGACCGGCCTGCTCGTCCGCATGATGGCGCCGATGACGCCGCATCTTGCCGAAGAGAGCTGGGCGGCGCTTGGCCACGACGGCTTGGTTGCGCTCGCCGATTGGCCGACGGTCGACCGCGCGCTGCTCGTCGAGGACGAGGTGACCATGCCGGTGCAGGTCAACGGCAAGAAGCGCGCCGACGTTACTGTGGCACGTACCGCCTCGCCCGCCGAGGTGGAGGCCGAGGTGTTGGAGCTCGAAGCCGTGATCAAGGCGCTCGACGGCAAGAGTCCGAAGAAGATCATCGTCGTCGCCCAGAGGATCGTCAATGTGGTCGTCTGATCTCTTCCGCCGCAGCGCGCTGCTGCTCGCGGTCGTCAGCCTTGTCGCCGCTTGCCAGGTGCGGCCCGTCTACGCGCCGGTTGGCTCGTCGGCGATGGGCGACAATCCGGCAATGATCACCGAGCTCGCCTCGATCGCGGTCGAGGCGCAGACCGATCGTATACCGCAGGCTCTGATGAACGAGCTGATCTTCCAGCTGCGCGGCGGTAGCGCGTTGGTGACACCGAAATATCGCCTGCATCTCATCCTGACGACGCGGGTTTCGGACCTCGCCATTCGGGCCAGCGAAGATATTGCCGTGGCCAAGCTGGTATCCCTGACAACGACCTACACGTTGACCGAAATTGCCACCGGCCAGGTCATCACGTCGGACAACGTCTACACCACCTCTTCCTTCGACGTGACCTCGCAGCGCTATGCCAACGTTCGCGCCGAACGGGATGCCGAGGAGCGGGCGGCTCGTGCTGCGGCGGCCGATATTCGCCTGCGTCTTTCTTCGGCGCTGATCGGCAAGAAGAAGGCTTGAGACGATGGTGGCCGCGCGCGCCCAGGAGGCCGATCGCCTCGTTGCGCGGCCGCCGCAGGACGTGGCTTTCTATCTGGTCTACGGGCCGGATACCGGCCTTGTTTCCGAACGGGCCAAAACGATCGCCGCGGCCTTCTCCGATCCCGGTGATCCCTTTGCCTTGGTCCGCATCGAGGCATCCGAACTGACGGCCAATCCGACGCGGCTCGCCGACGAGGCATACGCGGTGTCGATGTTTTCAAGTCGGCGGGCGATTCTTCTCAGGGACGGAGGCGGTCGCGCGGATCTCGCTAACCGCTTCCGCGCGCTGTTCAAGGAACCGCCGCCTGATACGGCCGTCATCGTCGAGGCGGGCGATCTCAAGAAATCCAATCCGCTTCGCGTGCTTTTCGAGCAGGAAAGCCGGGCCTATGCCATCCCCTGCTTTGTCGATGATGAACGGTCGGTCGGTGCGCTGGTCGATGAGGAAGTGAAGGCCGCCGGTCTTTCCATCGCACCGGAGGCGCGGGCGCTTCTGGTGTCGCTTCTCGGCGGCGACCGGCTGATGACGCGTGGTGAGATTCAGAAGCTTTGCCTGCATGCCCATGGCAGGGGTGCCATCACGTCTGCCGACGTCGAGGTGCTGATCGGAGACAGCTCGACCTTCGCGATCGATGAAGTGATCGATGCTGCTGCTGGCGGAGCTTTGGCAGTGCTGGTCGAAGGCTTGGCCAAGGCGCGGTCCGAAGGCGTCGACGCCGGTCAGATCGCCGGCGCGGCGCTTCGGCATTTCATGCTGCTCGACGAGCTGCGCGCCGCTGTCGACGCCGGCGTGTCTCCGGGCGATGCGGTCAATGGCGCGCGGCCACCGGTGTTCTTCAAGCGGAAAGGCAAGGTTGAGGTGGCGCTTGGCCTTTGGCCGCCCGCCCGGCTCGCCAGGGCGATTGTCGTGCTGGGCGAAGCCGCGCGCGACGCGCGCCTCAATCAGGCGCTCGCCGCCGATATTGTTGGCGAAACGCTTTTGACGCTGGCCCGTGCCGCCGATCAGGCGGCTGGCCGTCGCCGCCGATAACGGTTCAAACCGGGCCGATATCCCCGAAAGCATTCAGCACGCGCGCATATTGCGGCCGCCGATGCAGCGGGGCGACCGACGGCAGTTCGGCGAGCGGCCGCCAGCGCCACTCGAGAAACTCCGGCGGCTCGTCGGTGTGGGCGGCCATGACCGTAATTTCGTCGTCGCTGCCGGTAAAGCGGAAGGCGGCCCAGCGCTGACGTTGACCGCGGAAGGGATGGAGCTTGTGGATTCTGGCGCCGCGAACGGGGAAATCGTAGCTCCACCAGTCATCGGTCACGGCGATCAGCTTTGCGCTGGTGACGCCGGTCTCTTCCCAGAGTTCGCGGCGCGCGGCGGCGACGATATCTTCACCGGCGTCGATGCCCCCCTGTGGTAGCGCCCAGTCGGCGCCGTCGGAGAAAATCTCCGGATCGGGCCAGCCGAACGGGTTAGCGTAGGCTCTGCCGGCAAATACCAGTCCTTCGGCGTTGAACAGGCAGATGCCGACGTTCGGTCGGTAGGGCAGGTCGGGCGAGAGAGGGTCGCGCTCCGCCGGGGCCGGCGGCGCGAGGGCGGCAGGCAGGCGAGCGGTCATGCCGGCACCGCCAGATCGGCGAAGGCGACCGCGAGCTTCTCATAAATCGGCTGCTTGAAGGCGACGACGAGGCTTGGCACCTCCGCGAGCGGCTTCCAGGCCCAGCGGGAGAACTCGGCCGGATGGGCGCCGCCGCCCGGCTTCAGGATATCAATTTCACTATCATCGCCGAGAAAGCGAAAAGCGAACCACTTCTGTGTCTGGCCGCGCCATTTCCGCTGAAAGCGGCCCGTGGCGAGCGCGTCGGGAATGTCGTAGCGGTACCACTCCGGTGCCTCGCCCAAGAGTTCGACCGAGCGGACCGACGTCTCCTCCCAGAGTTCACGGCGCGCTGCATCGAACGGGGTTTCACCGTCGTCGATGCCGCCCTGAGGCATCTGCCAGGGGGCAGCGTCCGGTGCGCCTTCGAGGTCGGCACGGTGGCCGACGAAAACAAGGCCGGCGCGGTTGATCAACACGGCCCCTGCACAGGGGCGGTAGGGAAGATCGGCTCGGGAAGTCATAAATTATCTCAGTTCTGGTGGGGAACGGCGCTGATTGGCACCAGCGTGATGCCACGCCCGTCGAGACCGCCCGTCCAATCTGCCAGCGCCTTCAGCGTCGCCGGTCGGGCACTGGCAACGCCAACGGCAAGGCCGCGCGTGCGGGCGATCTGCTCAAGCTGGGCAAGGCGAGCGGTGATCTCATTGGGCGTCGGTACCGCGTCGATGATCAGATCGGCCTTGGCGAAAGTCGTCTTGGACTTGCCTGCCGACTGTTCGGCAACGCTGCGCGGCGAACTGCCATCGTCGAGATAGAGAAGTCCGCGTAGCGCGATCTCCTGCATCACCGGATCGAGAGCGGCGGCTTCTGACGTGAAACGAGCGCCCATATAGTTGACGACGCCGACATAGGTCGTGAGGCGGGCCATCACCCGGTGCAAATTCTCGATGTTCTGGCGCGTATCCTTGCCGACCAGCAGCGTGTTTTCACCGGGATCGTTGTCGGGATAGTCGAAGGGTTCGAGCGGCACCTGCAGCAGAAGTTCGTGACCGTCCTGCCGCGCCTTGGCGGTCCAGCGGTCGAGGCTGGCGCCATAAGGGGCGAAGCCGAGCGTCACTTCGGCCGGCAGCTTGGCGAGCGCTTCCTGCGTTCCGGTCTGGCTGAGGCCGAGGTCGCCGACTACGATGGCGATTTTCGGCGAAGCGCCAACGAAGCTCGGAACCGGGCGAGCGTAGACATCGACCGGCTTGCGGCCATCGGCGGCAACGCGCGGCAGCGGGCCGAAAGGCGATGTCTCGATGAGCGCGGCGTCGGCCTCGATCGGCAGCGCCACCGTCGCCTTGGCGTCGGTGGGGCCCTCAACCATCACGCCGGCGTCCGGCTTGATCTCGGATGGTGGCGGCAACAACTCACCAGTGCCCGACTTGACGCCCACCGTGGCGATATCGGCACGAGCATAGCCGGTCTCGGACGTCTCGATCTTGGCCCGGGCATAGGGCTCGCCACCAAGCGGATCGCTCACCACCATCAGCCAGACGGCAAGGCCGGCAAACAGGCTCGCCGTGATGACGGCGGCAATGGCGCCCACCGGTAGGCGAAGCTTTCGGCCGCTGGGGCCGCCGAAGCCAAGGGGGTTGGTCAGGTCGTTCATGGCGCGTGCGATCCGGCTACTGGCGACCGCCCTGATTCGGTCAACCGCAGCAGCTTAGTTCAATCCGAAGCATCACGGTATGCCGCTGAAATGACAACGGGCCGGAGATGAACTCCGGCCCGGCATTTTCGGCTATCGGTCCGTCAATTGGCGACGGGGTCGTCGCCCTTCGGCGGGAAGGCGGCGTTGGCCTGAAGCCCACGCAACAGGTCAAGCGCCAGGTTGAGCTGCTTGTCGTTCTTGGGGTCGGGCGGCACGTAGGCTTGGCTGCCAGACCCCTCAGCGCCCTCGGTCTCGCTCTTGAGGTGACCCTTCAGCGAAGCTTCGCCCTTGGTCTCGGTGACCTGATCCTTGAGGTCCTCGGGCAGGTCCTGGAGCACTTCGATGTCCGGGTGGATGCCCTTGGCCTGGATCGAGTTGCCGGACGGCGTGTAGTAACGGGCGGTGGTCAGGCGGATGGCGCCGTTCGAGCCCAGTGGGATGATGGTCTGCACCGATCCCTTGCCGAAGGAACGCGTGCCCAGAATTGTCGCCCGGCGGTGATCCTGCAGCGCGCCGGCGACAATCTCCGACGCCGATGCCGAACCGCCGTTGATCAGCACGATCAGCGGCTTGTCGCCCACCAGCTCGCCAGCCTTGGCAGCGTAGCGGCGGGTATCGCTATCGTGGCGGCCGCGTGTCGAGACGATTTCGCCCTTGTCGAGGAAGGCGTCCGAGACGGCGATCGCCTGATCGAGCAGGCCGCCCGGATCGTTGCGCAGGTCGAGCACATAGCCCTTGAGCTTGTCCGCGGGGATGGCGGCGTCGATCTTGTCGATGGCCGTCTTGAGACCGTCGAAGGTCTGGGCGGTGAACTGGGAGATGCGGATATAGCCGACATCGTCCTTCACCTCGTAGCGCACCGACTGCATCTTGATGACGTCACGCACGATCTTGACGTCGAATGGCTTGTCGGTGCCGCGCACTATGGTGAGGGTGATCGAGGAGTTGATCGGTCCCCGCATCTTGTCGACTGCGTCGTTGAGGGTGAGGCCCTTCACGTCGGTACCGTCGATGGCCGTGATCAGATCACCGGCGCGGATACCGGCCTTTGTGGCAGGCGTATCGTCGATCGGCGTCACCACCTTGACGACGCCGTCCTCCATCGTGACCTCAATGCCGAGCCCGCCGAACTCGCCCTTGGTCTGGACCTGCATGTCCTGATAGCTCTTGGCATTCATATAGCTGGAATGCGGGTCGAGCGACGTGAGCATGCCATTGATCGCCGCTTCGATCAGGTCGGGCTCATTGGGTTCCTCGACATAGTCGGACCGGATGCGCTCGAACACGTCGCCGAACAGGTTGAGCTGGCGATAGGTATCGACGCCAGCAGCCACGGCAGACCCGAAGCCGGGCAGACGGTGCTCGAGGGTCAGGGTGGTAACGCCGGCACCAAGAACGGCACCCGCTGCGAGTAGCGACAGTTTTTTGATCATCCGCTGACCTTCCGATCCTGCGATGCGACCCACCAGGGGGAGGGATCGATCGAAGTTCCACCTTTGCGAAATTCGACGTAAAGCACGGGCTGCGTGACGCTGGCATCCAGCGCGGCGGCGCTGGCCAGCCGCTGGTTTCCCATGACACCGACAGGCTCGCCCGTCAAAACAAATTGGTCCAGCTGGACGTCGATCCGTTCCATGCCGGCAAGCACGATATGATAGTCGTCGCCAGCGTCGAGGATCAAGAGCTGTCCGTAAGAACGGAACGGTCCGGCGTAGACGACGCGACCATCGGCCGGCGAAACCACGCGAGCACCGGCGCGAGTAGCGATCGACTGGCCCTGCGAGACGCCTCCAAAGCCGTTGTCGTCGCCGAAGGTTTGCAGATTGACGCCGCGCACAGGCAGAATCAATCGTCCCTTGGCGTCTGCAAAGGCGATAGCCGGTCCGAGACGGCCGCTGCCAGGCGCAGCTGCCGTGGGGGGAGATGATTCGATGCGGCTTGCCGGCAGCGCCTTCTTCATGCCGGCGATCAGCTCTTCGAGGCTGCGGGCATGCTTGGCCAGTTCCTCGGCGCGGGCCTTCTCGGCCGCGAGGTCGGCAGATCGTGCTTCGCTCTCGGTTTTTTTCTTGTCAATGAGCAGCGTTAAACGCTGCCGCTCCTCGGCAATGGCCGCGGCATCGGCCCTGAGACGATCGCGTTCGGCGGCGGCGCGGGTTCTTTCGGTGACGAGAGCATCGAGATCGGATTGCAGGGCTTCCGCTTCAAGCCGAATCTCCGGCAGCACGGCGCCGACCACGACCGCCGAGCGCACGGCCTTCAGCGCATCCTCAGGGCTGACGACCAGCGCCGGCGGCGGTTGGCGGCCAATACGCTGGGCGGTAGACAGCACGGCGATCAACACGTCCCGGCGGGCAACGAGCGAGGCGCGGATTCGGGCCTCATTATCGGCACCGCGGGCCAGACGCTCTTCGCTGTCGGTAATCGACTGCTCAAGCGCCTGAACACGGGCTGCCGAGGTGACGAGCTGATCGTTGAGAGCCTGCTGATCGCGGGACAGGCCGGCGATTTCGGCGGCAATCTCCGCCTGTTTTTCAGCCGACAACTCCATGGAACTGCGAAGCTTGGCCAGTTCCTGGTCCTTCAGTGCCCGTTCGGCTTCTACCTGATCGGAGTCGACGGTGCTGTTGGACAACGCGGCCGGTCGGATTGAGCTGGTTGCCGGCGCAAAAGCCGTTGCCTCGGGCGGCAGGCCCTCCTGAGCCATGGCATAGCTAGGCATCGCCGCGACGATGGCGGCGATGGCAAGGCGGCAGGCTCCGGGACGTCGCGTTTGGGGCGGCATAGACGATGAGCTGTCCGGTGGCTGTGCGGTCGAGCGGCCGAACCTATCGGCCTTTCCGTTAACGCTTCGTCAACCAAGGATCGATGGGACAAACGTCGGACAGGTCAGGGCCGATGATAGGGATGGCCACTCAAGATGGTGACTGCACGATAGACCTGCTCTGCGGCAAGAATGCGGACGATTTGATGCGGCCAAGTCAGCCGGCCAAAGGAAATGCGGTGGCCGGCGCGTGACAGCAGCTCTTGCCCATGGCCATCCGGTCCGCCGATGAGCAGAACGGTGTTGGGCGTACCGCGATCGCGGGCCTCACCAAGCATTTGAGCGAATCGCTCGGAGGTCGGCGAATCACCCCGTTCGTCCAGGGCGATCAGCAGGGCGCCCGGTGGCAGGTCGGTCAGAAGCTCACGTGCTTCTTCTTCCTTGCGCTGCACTGCCTCGCGTGCGCGGCTTTCGACGATCTCGCGGGCGGTGACCGAGGAAAACCCAATGGCGCGGCCAGCCTTGTCGGCACGGTCGAGGTAGCGGTCGGCGAGCTCCCGCTCAGGGCCGGCCTTCAGTTTTCCAACAGCATGAATGGCGATGCGCATCAGTCTCTGTCTTATCAGGCGCACGCGCCATATCGGCGGGGCCAACGGCCCCGCGCGTCGGGGTCATGAGAAGCTTCCGAACCGTTTTGGAGCATCCGCAATTCCGGAAAGCTTCTCCGAGCGGTTTGTTCCAGTTCAGGCAGCCGCTTTGCCAAGAAAGACGGAATCTTTCCGGGCGGGCACCTCAACGACGGCCGGTTTGAGGGGCCGGGTCGGGCGCCCACATCTTCTCAAGATGATAGAACTCGCGGACTTCCGGGCGGAAGACGTGAACGATCACCGAACCTGCGTCAATCAACACCCAGTCACAGGCAGGTTGACCCTCGATGGCGACATTGCCGAAGCCCGCATCCTTGAGGTCCTTGGCCAGATGGTCGGAAATGGCACCGACGTGGCGGCTGGAGCGACCGGTGCAGATCACCATGTGGTCGGCGATCGGCGTCTTGGCGGCAACGTCGATGTCAACAACGTCCTCGGCCTTGGCATCGTCAAGGCTGGTGAGAATCGTGTCGAGCAAAGAACGCGGGAGAGGGGGGGCATCGCCCGAGAACGCGGCGACGTCAGAAAAGGGGTTGGCGCTGAAAGCGCCCTCAGTGAAGGACATACTCAGGGGTGCACCTCGTGAAGTGGTCCGCGGCGGACGGCCCAATGCCGACAATCGCCGATGCATAAAAGGATGAACCTTGATGGTGACGTTTTCAAGATCGCCGGGACCAATGGCTAAGCCCGGCCGGCGGCGCGTCGAAGGTTGCTCGATGACAGCGGCACCTTGACGCCGGCGATGAATATCCAGGCGGGCGGCGTAAGGCTGGGCAGCAGAAGACCGTCGCGCTCGGCGATGCGTGCGCCGGCAAATGTGCGGGCGGCCGGTGAGGACAACGCCGCGAAGGTGGCGCCGGGCCGGTCGATGACGGCGATCGGCACCATCTGGGCAATCTGCCGCCAGCCGCCCCAGTGGTGGAAGGTCGCCCAATTGTCGGCGCCGATCACCAGCACAAAGCGGACTGTGGGTCTGAGCCCCTTCAAGCGACGGACAAAGTCGATGGTGTAGCGGGTGCCGAGCCGCGCTTCGAGGTCGGTGACGACGGCGCGCGGATGCTTGGCGACCCGCCGCACCGCGGCCAACCGCTGGCCGACGTCCGGAAGGCCGTCCGTCGACTTCAAGGGATTGCCGGGGCTGACCAGCCACCAGATACGATCGAGCCCGAGCCGCTGAAGCGCCAGATGGGCCACGTGGGCGTGGCCCCGGTGCGGCGGGTTGAAGGACCCGCCGTAAAGACCGATGCGCATGCCGGCAAGCGTGGCGGGAAGGCGGGGTGTCGTCACGGGCGCGTCTGGCCCCTGCCGTGCACACGATACTTGAACGACGTCAGCTGTTCGACGCCAACCGGACCGCGCGCATGCATCTTGCCGGTGGCAATGCCGATCTCGGCTCCCATGCCGAATTCACCGCCGTCGGCAAACTGCGTTGAGGCATTGTGCAGCACGATGGCCGAATCGACGTTGGCAAGAAAGTGGGCGGCGGTCGCCTCATCGGCCGTGATGATGCTCTCGGTGTGATGCGAGCCGTAGGTTTCGATGTGCTCAACGGCCGCATCGACGCCATCGACAAGCGCCACCGAGATGATCGGCGCCAGATATTCGGTCGACCAGTCGGCTTCCGTCACAGGCACGGCCGACGGGAATCGGGCGCGAATCTCCGCCGTCGCCCGGATCTCGCAGCCACGCTCGTGGAGGGCGGTCAAAATCGGCAGGAGGTGAGTGTCTGCCACGGCGCGGTCGACGAGCAGCGTCTCGGCCGAACCGCAAACGCCGACGCGCCTGAGTTTGGCGTTGACGGTGACGGTGACCGCCATATCGAGATCGGCGGCTTTGTCGATGTAGATGTGGCAGATGCCCTCGAGATGGGCGAACACCGGCACGCGCGCCTCGGTCTGCACGCGGGCAACGAGGCTCTTGCCGCCGCGCGGCACGATGACGTCGATCGATCCGTTCAGGCCTGTCAGCATTTCACCGACGGCAGCGCGGTCTTTGATCGGTACCAACTGAATGGCGTCCTCCGGCAGACCGGCCGTGCGAAGACCAGCGGCCAGCGCGGCAAGGATGGCCTGCGAAGAGCGCATCGAATCGGAGCCGCAGCGCAGGATGGCGGCGTTGCCGGCCATCAGGCAGAGCGCGCCAGCGTCGGCCGTCACATTGGGTCGACTTTCGAAGATGATGCCGACGACGCCGAGCGGCGTCGCCACCCGCTCGATGGCAAGGCCATTCGGTCGCGTCCAGGCGGCCAGCACGCGGCCGACCGGATCGGGCAGGGCGGCGATTTCCTCAAGCGCCCGAGCGATCTCCTCGATGCGGGCAGGATCAAGCGTGCCACGATCCAGGAAGGAGGCGATGACGCCACTCTCCTTCATCGCCGCGACATCCAAGGCGTTGGCCTTGAGGATGTCGGCCTCGCGGGCACGCACCTCTGCCGCCATCGCGGTGAGCGCCGCCGTCTTTTCCTTGGTGGAAGCGCGGGCAAGGCGGCGGGCGGCGACGCGGGCGCGCCGGCCGATGTCGGCCATCAAGTCATGAACGGAAACGTCGGTCAGTGCGGTCATGGTCAGTCTCCGAGGTCACCCTTCAGCACAAGGTCATCGCGATGAATCATTTCGGAACGACCGGGCGCGCCGAGGATGTCTTCGATCACAGCTGAATTCTGGCCGCGGATGCGACGTGCATCGACGGCATCATAGGCAACGAGGCCGCGGGCCAGCTCGACACCGGCCTCGTCGACGACGATCACCGTGTCGCCCCGGTGGAAATCGCCATCAACGCGCGTCACGCCGGGCGGCAGCAGGCTGCGGCCCTGTTTCAGTGCGCGGACGGCGCCGGCGTCGATGGTGAGAACGCCCGGCGCTTCGATGTGACCGGCAATCCAGGCCTTGCGGGCAGTCACCGGATTGGCCTCGGCGCGGAACAGGGAATGCGGCCCGCCGGCGTCGACGCGGGAGAGCGGTGCGGCAACTTTGCCGGAGGCGATGATCATCGCCGTGCCGGCGACGGTGGCAATCTTGCCGGCGTCGATCTTGGTCTTCATGCCGCCGCGCGACAGTTCCGAGGCGGCCCCACCGGCCATGGCCTCGATTTCCGGCGTGATGCGGTCGATCACCGGGATCAGCGTGGCGTTGGGGTCGATCTGCGGCGGTGCGGTGTAGAGACCGTCGATGTCGGACAGGAGAACCAGGAGGTCGGCGCCCATCATGGCGGCAACGCGGGCGGCGAGCCGATCGTTATCGCCATAGCGGATCTCGGTGGTGGCCACCGTGTCGTTTTCATTGATCACCGGCACGGCGCCCAACTTCAGGAGCTTGCCGATGGTGGCCCGGCCATTGAGATAGCGGCGGCGTTCCTCGGTATCGCCAAGGGTGAGGAGAATCTGGCCGGCGGTGATGCCATGATCGCCCAGCACCTCGGCCCAGGCTTTGGCCAGCGCGATCTGGCCGACGGCGGCGGCGGCCTGGCTATCTTCCAGCTTTAGCTTGCCCTTCGGCAGCTTCAACACGCCGCGTCCCATGGCAATGGCACCAGAGGAGACGAGAAGCACGCTGGCACCGCCGGCCCGAAGACGAGCGACGTCAGCGGCGACGCTCTCCATCCAGGCTCGCTTCAACGTGCCGGAGCGCCCCTCGACAAGTAGGGCCGAGCCTATCTTGATCACTACGTGGCGATAGCCGGCCAGCGGCCCGGTGAAGGCTTCAATAGTCGTTGTCATCGTCGTCTCTGTCATCATCGCTATCGCGGTACACGGGCTGCCAGATACGAGTGGCGGTGGCGGCCCGCGATGCGTCATTCTCGGCGCGGCTGGCCTCGACTGCCGTCGCCATGGCGCGCAGCACCGCTTCGACGCCGGTGCCAGTGACGGCGGACAGAAGAATGGGTGTTGCCTTGGCGGCCCGCTTCAGCTTCTTGGCTTTGGCGGCAAGCTCCTCTTCGGGCACCAGTTCGCATTTGGACAGAGCGATGATCTCGGGCTTGTCGCCGAGCGCTTCGTCATAGGCCTGAAGTTCGGCCCGTACCGTGCGCCAGGCGCCGACCACGTCCTCCTGGCTGGCATCGACGAGATGCAACAACACACCGCAGCGTTCGACGTGCCCCAAGAAGCGGTCGCCGAGGCCAATACCTTCGTGGGCTCCCTCGATCAGTCCGGGAATGTCGGCGAGCACGAATTCACGGGCATCGATGCGGACGACACCAAGACCGGGGTGCAGCGTGGTGAAGGGATAATCGGCGATTTTCGGCTTGGCGGCCGTCGTGCGGGCAAGGAACGTCGACTTGCCGGCATTGGGCAGGCCGACGAGGCCAGCGTCGGCGATCAGCTTCAGGCGCAGCCACAGCCATTTTTCCTCACCCGGGAGACCCGGGTTGGCGCGGCGCGGCGCCTGGTTGGTCGACGTCTTGAAATAGGCGTTGCCGAAGCCGCCGTTGCCGCCCTTGGCAATCAGCACGCGCTGGCCGATCTCGACCATATCGGCAAGAAGCGTCTCGCCATCTTCCTCGATGATCTGCGTACCGACCGGCACTTTCAGCACAATGTCGCCACCCTTGGCCCCATGCCGGTCGCGGCCCATGCCGTGGCCACCGGTCTTGGCCTTAAAATGCTGCTGGTAGCGATAATCGATCAGCGTGTTGAGGCCACCGACGCATTCGGCCCAGACGTCGCCGCCCCGACCGCCGTCACCGCCATCCGGCCCGCCGAACTCGATGAACTTCTCCCGCCTGAACGACACGGCACCGGCACCGCCATCGCCGGATCGGACGTAGACCTTGGCTTGATCGAGAAATTTCATCGAGGCTTTCCTGGAATAGCAACTGAGGCCGCGCCATGCGCTGCCGGTAGCTTGAGATTTCAAATGACGGCCGCGCTGCCCATCGTTCCGAAGCGGGCCACAACTTGCCGCTTAAAGCGGATCGCGATTTTTCAGGCTCGCTCGCTCCGCTTTAATCTTTGGTCTCGCGCATGTCGCTCACGCAAAACCGCTGCATACTTTGCGCGACATGCTTTAGAGCATCGCGCGGCGAAAATGAACGGATTTTTGGGATTACGCCGAGCCGAGGGTCACGGTCGCCACGGTCGGGCGGCGTGGCGCGCCCGTGTGAGGCGCGTATCGACATGGTCGAGCAGCCGCTCTTCGATCAGCGACGGGCGGCGGCTCATGCCGATAACCTCGAAGCCCTGGCGGGCCTGGATGGCCAGCGAGGCAATGTTGCCCTGAAAGGCGCCGGCGGTGATGGCGTCGACATCGAGGTTGGCATAGGCCCAGGTCAGCGTTGCGTCGACCGCTTCACTCATCAGTCCATGCCCCCAGAAAGGACGGCCGAGCCAAAAACCGATCTCCGGCCGGGTGTCGAGGCTGTGCAACGCGACGATGCCGCGCACGATCGCGCGGTCGTGGCCGCGGATCACAATGCCGAGCGTTGTTGCCGTGCCAAGGCTGGCGGTCGTGCAGCATTGGGCAATAAAGTCGGTGGCGTCTTCGGTGGTGAACGGATGAGGCACACGCACAAGCCAGCGTGCTACCTCGATGTCATCGAGATAGACCGCAACGGCATCGGCATCGGCGGGTTCAAGCGGCCGCAAAACGAGACGACTTGTCTCGATGCGCGGGGAGAGCACCGCGCGTGGCCGCCAGGACCCAAAGGCACCGGAAAGCAACTTCATTCCGCACTCACTTCTCTAGTGGCCGGGCTCTTCCATCTGCATCGGCACATGAATCGTCCGAATAGATGTAGGAAGTCCAACCGCTAGTACTCACTTGTTTCCGGCGGGGCTGGAATTTGATCGCGAGCCCTGGGGGGCGCTGAATTCAAATTCGGTCCACCGGAGCCTGAAACTCTCCGCGCCGCTCGCTCCACTCGGTTCTTTCGGCCTCGTGGTCATGGACGCGCAAGGGTTCCCAGGCCCTGATACTCTCCCAGGTACTGCGATCGATGCGGAAGCGGTCGATGGCCACTGCGGCACCGCTGCCGACCACCGAGGCCAGCTCCTGCGCCACCATCTGGAAACCGCACTTCTCGATTACCCGTCGTCCGGCCGGGTTGGTCACCCTGCAGGCAAACAACAATCTCTCATGTCTCTGGTGAACAAAGGCATAATCGATCGCAGCGTGGCAGGCCTCTGTTGCGAATCCTTGTCCCCAGTGGCGTTCACCGAGCCAACAACCGATCCAACCGGGTCCGGCCCGCCCGTGCATGTCGAGCGTGAGCACCCCGATCGGTGTCGGCGCCGCGTCGAAACCCTTCCGGCAGATGAGGTGCCGCTGGCCGCGCGGGTCCACAGGCTCGGCAAGCCAGAGCCGGGCATGCTCGATGCGGTAGGGATGGGGCATGCCCACCAGGCTGCGAGCAACTGCGGCCGAATTGGCAAGCCGGGCGATCGCCTCGGCATCATCGTCGACCGGCGGCCTCAGAATCAGTCGCCGCGTCTCGATGGCCGGCCTCACCGCTGCCATCAACGGCCAGCCGCAGGGACTGTCGGGTTCCTCGATCTCGCTTAATTCGGACATGGGGCTCTCCTCGCGCTCCAAATGAAATCAGGGGAAGTGGTGTCCCACTTCCCCTGTCACATCGCGCGCCAGAAGCGCGGTCCGTCCGGGTCCGTGGGACGCCGGCGGGCCGCTTCAGCTCCATCCGGCTTACTCAGCTGCCGCCGTCGTTGGCATGACCGATACGTAGACTCGGCCATTGCTTTTCGTAGCGAAGGACACGTTGCCTTCCGTCAGAGCGAAGATCGTGTGATCGACGCCCATGCCGACGTTGGCGCCCGGGTGCCACTGGGTGCCGCGTTGGCGAATAATGATGTTGCCCGGAATGACGGCTTCGCCGCCGAACTTCTTCACGCCGAGGCGTCGACCGGCCGTATCGCGACCGTTGCGGGACGAGCCGCCTGCCTTCTTGTGAGCCATTTCAGTCTCCTGTCTGTCGTATCGTCCGCTGGCGGAGCCGTTCGGTGCTCAACACCTTGATGGACGGTTATCGGGTCAGGTTCCGGCAGTAGTGTGGCCGGAACGAAATTTCGTCAGGCGGCGTTGATCGCGGTGATCTTCACCGTGGTCAGAAGCTGCCGGTGACCGCGCTTGCGCTTGGAATTCTGCCGACGGCGCTTTTTGAACGAGATCACCTTGGGACCGCGGGTCTGCTCGACCACCTCGGCGACGACGGTAGCGCCGGCAACGGTGGGGGCGCCAAGGGTGACACCGGCGTCGGAACCGACGGCCAGCACTTCCTCGAAGGTGACGGCGGCGCCGTCCTCAAGCTCGATCTTCTCGATGTCGAATACGTCGTCAACGGCAACCTTGTACTGCTTGCCGCCGGTCTTGATCACTGCGAACATGGTCATGCCAGTCCTTCTTCAGATGGTTTTTGGCCGCGCCGCACCTTTCGGGCGCGCGACGGATCGACAAAACAAAAAACCCGGGCAATTGACCGGGCTCCCATTAAGCCGCGTTTTCCCTACACGGAAAGCCTACGCCGGTCAACGCCGAAGGGGGTATTTCGGCGGCTGACGAGGATGAGGTGGCCGCTTAAGCTTTTAGGCGCATCAAAAAACCCTTCCCATCGGCTTTTGCCCCTCTTGCCAGAGGCTTTGCCCGCGGTTATGGTCCGCGCCGCTTTCGACCGGGATCAACGTCCCAAAAAGCACCGCGGAGAGGTGGCAGAGTGGTCGATTGCACCGCACTCGAAATGCGGCATACTCGCAAGGGTATCGGGGGTTCAAATCCCTCCCTCTCCGCCATTTTCCAAGCATTTCCCGTATGGAATAGTGGGCGCTCGTCTTTGCCTCAGGGCAACCAGACCGACGGCGTGGCCACTTCGGCAATGCCTGCGGCCTTCAGAGTGACGGCGGCTGCTTCAACGCCATCGCGCGGCATCGGTGACCAGTTCGCCGCCGGACCGCGCACGCCGTGGTGCTGGAAGGCATTGAGGCGCAGGCGCGTCTCCGGGCCGAGGTCGCGCGCCAGCGCCGCGAGTGCGGCGATTTCTTCGGGCCGGTCGGTTTCGCCGGGAATCAGCAGGAAGCGCAGTTCGTAGAGCTTGCCAGCGCCCGCCAGTAGCTTTGCCGAGGCCAGCGATAGATCGTTGTCGGCGCCGGTCAAGCGGCGGTGGCGTTCGGGATCGAAAGCCTTGATGTCGAGCATCACCCCATCGGTGAGCGGCAGCACCTTGTGCCAGCCTTCAGCCGGCAGATGGCCGTTGCTGTCAATGAACAGCGTGAGGTGTGCAAGGTCCGGCGCTGCCCGGATGGCCGTGAACAGGTCGATCAGAAAACCAAGTTGCAGCGTCGCCTCGCCACCCGACACGGTGAGCCCGTTGAGAAAGGGCGCATTGCGGCGGAGAAGGTCGAGCACATCGTCCACCGTCAGGCGCCGCACCATCGGATTGGCGCGGGTCGGGCATGCGGCAAGGCAACTGTCGCAGGCGATGCAGACGCTGGGATCGTGGACGACCTTGCGGCCGGCCTTGGTGAGGGCGCCCGACGGACAGACGGCAACGCAGGCGCCACAGTCGCTGCAGACGCCGATGGTATGCGGATTATGGCAGGTGACGCAGCGATAGTTGCAGCCCTGCAGAAACAGCACGAAGCGGTTTCCTGGCCCGTCGACCACCGACCAAGCCAGGAACTTGCTGACGGCGACGACGCCGTCAGACACCGGAACCCGCCATCAGCTCCAGCCCGACGACACGGGGCTTGCGATCCAGGATATGCACCGTATCGGCCGCCTCGGCGCCGAGCGCCGTGGTGTTGACGCGCGATCCCTTCGCCGCGTTGTAAAGCCTGATGTCGGAAAGGCGGATCATGAAACCGGTGACGCGCACCAGGTCGTTGCCGGCGATATTGGCGGTGAACTCACGGAAGCCGAGCTGCAAGGCGCCCTTGGCAAGCTGGAATACGGCCTCGGGGTTGGCTCGCACCGTCTCGTCGAGGGTCAGGATTTCCGAGACGCCGGACAGATAGTGCCGATGATGCGGTAGGAGTGCCTGCACGTGGCTGACCGGATCTGGCTCGCTGCCATAGGGAATGCGCACGCCGGGTGTGGTGCCGGCGTCGCTGGAAAGGCCGGCCTGGGCGTGCAGCATGGCGAATCCACGCCAGACATGGTCCATCGGTTCGCGGGCGACCAGATCTGCGAGCTGCGCCGAGATGCGGTGGCCGAGCGCGTTGGCGACGGCATCATGACCGTAGCGGCCGGGTCGGCCGGCGAGATCCTGCAGGTGATTGACGGCCTCGGCCATGGCGAAGATGCCGAACATCGCCGTGAAGCGATCCCTGTCGATCCAGCCTTCCTCGACCAGGAAGTTGCCATCGAAGAATCCCGATTGCCGGAACAGATAGTCGATGCGGGCACGCATAAGGCGGGCGTTGAGATTGACGTAACGCGGCAGCTGAACGTCGAAAAAGTCGGCCTCGTTGGCGCTCGCCTCGGCCACCTTCTTGAGATTGACGCGAGCAAGCGAGGCAGCACCACCCCTGAGCGGCAGTGCGTTGTAGCAGCTGACGATGGCGTAGCCCGGTTCGTTGAATACTTCGCGGTGGATCGGGTGGTTGGCGATATGCGGCTTGGAGCAGGCGATGATGTTGTCGGTGCAAAGCCGGAGCATGGCTTCGCCGCTGACTTCCGGATCGTAAAGGAAGGTGAGGTTAGGCGCGACCTGCTTCAACTCGGCATCGGCTCGCAGAATGGCGCGGGCAACACGGTTGTCGGTGGGGCCAATGTCGGCGTGCAGGAAGGCGTCCGGCAGCACGCGGTCGATGTAGCGCCAGAACAGCTTGATCTTGCGATAGAGCTCGTCGTCGGAGGCACCGTCGCAGAAGGGCAGCAGCAGCGCGTCGAGATGGCCGATGAACACCGGCATGCCGGTTACCGAGGGTACGTGGTGATAGGCGATCTGCAGCGTGTTGATCGCCTCGTCGAGCGTTTCTGGCTTCGGCAGTTCCAGATAGGCGGAGCCGTTTTTCAGCACCACCTCATAGTCGGGCAGCACGTAGCGCGGCTTATAGGGGGCGTTTCCCTCGTACATGTCGCAGATGATGCGAGCGTCGAGCGCGGCACGCGTCTCGGTGTCGAGCAGCACGTAGGGCAGCATGTTCTCGGCTTCGACCGCCAGCGCATGTTCCTTCTGCTTGAAGCTCAGGGTTCGGTCCTGCGCTATCCTGCGCAACTGGCTCAGCATTTCGGTCATAGCGGTCCCTCATAGTCTGCGCATGCATGATACGCCGCTCCTGGCGGCGCGACCATGATTTGGCGCATCAAGAGAGATAAAGGGCGGCTTGTCCAGACGGAGGGTTACCGATGAGCGGCTGCGGCATACCCATCAGCGTTCATTCGTCGCCGTCGTCGGGGATCGCCAATAGATGACCGCACGCCTTGCGATGCACCGCATTCGGCTCGTGCCGCATCAGCGCGCATTTTGGGCAGCGGAAGGTGACCTTGTAGGGACGGAACAGCGCCTGGGCGAGGCGCACAAACAGCGAGATCCCGACGATCATGGTGACGATGGACGTCAGCTTGCCGGCCGTTCCGGGCAGGGTGATGTCGCCGAAGCCGGTGGTGGTGACGGTCGCTAGGCGGTGGAATTCAAGAATGGTCTCGAGGCTGGGACCATCCGTTGGCGGCACCTGCGAACGAGCAGGGGGAGTGACGGGCGGTTCGGGCGTCACAATAGATCAATTCCTCACTAGGGCCGCCTTTATCCAGAGCAAGGACTGGCAGGCATCCGAGCTTGTGGCGAGATTCGGCCCTTTCCGTCGGCACGACAACAACCCTCAGCCAAACGCACGGGTTCCGCCTGGTTGTCCATCTCCGGCCGACGGCTGACGATCGGGGCCGGCAGCCCAGGTCGTTGGGTACCTGTCGGAAAGGTAAAGGATAAGCTAATGCCGCCTTTAGATTTTCTTTGGTCGGCGTTCAGGTAATACGACTTTCGTATATGTATCGCAGCGCCTATATGAGCGGTGTCGGACACGGTCGTTCGGCTGAAGGAAAGGAAACCGAGATGTTCGCCCAGGCTCCCCTCAACAGGACGTTCCGCGAGTCTCGCGCCGTCGAGCGGGACACTCGCTATGTGCGCGGCTTCGGTTCGGAATTCCGTGAGCGTCAGTATGTTCGCGCCGGCAGCAGCCGGATTGCTGGTCTCTGACCGAGACGACCAGACGTCAGCCGTTTATCTTATGCGCCCGATCCGCGAGGATTTCGGGCGCTTCGCTTTTCTGTAAGCGGGCCAATTCTGCGTTGAGCACCAGATAATCCAGCCTATTTAGGGTCGCTTTCGACTCCGTGGAGTGGGCGGCTTGCCGTTGATGGGTGCGTCAGGCGTTCGCGCCCGACCGTCGTGGTATGACCAATGAAGTCATCATAAAGATTGGACATCGCGCTGAGGCGCGTTTCAACATCCGGTCCCAATTCGGCGAACACCGCGTTGATGATGAGGCCGATCAGGCTCGCCATGGCCGAGGTGACATCCCAAAATTGATCGAAATCCGTGCGGACGGTGAACACCTCGTCGGCGGCTTCGCGACCCCAGGTACAGTAGGGATCGGTGATCAGCGTGACGTGCGTGCCGGCGGTACGGGCGGCGATGCCGAGATGGCGGGCGAGGCGGGAATAACGACGGCCCTCGATGATGACCAGCGCCGCTTCGGAAGGCCTGCCCAGCAGAAGCTCGGCAAAGGTGCCGTCCGCCGCATCCATCAGATGAACGTCCGGCCGAAGATAGGAAAGGCCATGGGCCAGATACTGGGCGTGGCCGCGTTCGGTCTGAAAGCCGGCGACGAATACCTTGCCGGCGCGCGCAATCCGCGCTGCCACGGCGCGGAAGGCGGGCGTTGCGGCCAGTTCGTGATTGGCAACAATGGCCGCGATTTCCTTTTCGAGCGCACTGCTTTCGCCCGCCCGACTTCGCTCTGCGAAGTCGCGTAGCCGGTCGCCCATCAGAAAGGCGCGGTCGCCGAGGTCATCTCTCAGCGATGCCTTGAGATCCTTGAAATGGCGGAAGCCGATGGCACGGCAATAGCGGCCGACCGAGGCTTCGGATACGCCGATGCGACGGGCGACCGAGCCGGCCGTTTCGAAGGGTAGGCTGGCAAGATCACTCAGAAAGAAGCCGGCAATGGCCGCCTCCGTTCGCGTCGCCGCGGCCAGGCTCTTTTCGATGCGTCGCCGAAGCTCGGCGCCCGATCCCGCCGTTTCCTTCGCGCCGCGCCGCTCTTTCACGCCAAACTCCCTTCAGGATTTACTGGAACGCTGACAGGGAAATTGCCGGGTGTCAATCTTGCAAAGAAACTTGCAGCAGCCTACCGTCCGCCAGAGTTTCCCGGAGGTCCTGCCGATGACCCGTTCTCTTCCGCCGATCGAGCGCGCCGAACTGAGGCTCGTCCGGCTGCCGCTGATCAATCCCTTTACCATCTCAACCGGCACCATGACCGAGCGTGTCTTCCCTCTGGTGACGTTGTCAGCCGGGGGGCTCGAAGGCTATGCCGAGGGCGTCATGGATCCGCTGCCGGACTTCCTCGAGGAGACGATCGCCGGTGCCATGGACTTGATCGGCGAGACAGTTCTGCCGTCAATGATGGGGCAATCGTTCGACAACCCGGCCATGGTGGAGAAGCTGCTTTCGCCCTGGCGCGGCAACCGCATGGCGCTCGCCACCGTCGAGATGGCTTTCTGGGATCTCTGGGCCAAGTGGCTCGACCTGCCGCTCCAAACTCTCATCGGTGGGGCCGGCAATGCAGTCGATGTCGGCGTGTCACTCGGCATCGGGCCGATCGACGCGACGCTCACCCGCGTGGAGAGCCACGTGGCGCAAGGCTACAAGCGCATCAAGCTGAAGATCATGCCCGGCCATGATATCGAGCTATTGGAGGCGGTGCGTCGGGCCTTTCCAGTGATCAAGCTCTCCGTCGACGCCAACAGTGCCTATCGCCTTTCCGACTGGGCGGTGCTCGGCCGGCTCGACGACTTCCATCTCGAATATGTCGAGCAACCGCTCGCCCACGACGACATAGCCGACCACGCCCAGCTGCAACGTCGCCTCAGGACCCCAATCTGTCTGGACGAAAGCATTCGAAGCGCCGGCCACGCCCGGCGAGCACTCCAAGCCGATGCGACGCGCGTCATCAACATCAAGGTCGGCCGCGTCGGCGGCATCGCCGAAGCGATCCGTGTCCACGACATTGCCGCAGCCTTTGACGTTCCCGTCTGGTGCGGCGGCATGTTGGAATCAGGCATCGGTCGCGCCCACAATATTCATCTCTCGACCTTGCCCAACTTCCGCAAGCCCGGTGACACGTCGTCGGCGAGCCGCTATTTCCATCGCGATATCATCATGGAAAAACTGGAAACGACCGACGGTCGCATGCCGGTGCCGACGGGGCCGGGCATCGGCGTTCATCTCGATCGTGATCTGCTCGATGATGTGACCCGATCGGTCCGGACTTTCTCGGCATGAGTGCCTCCGAGGTGCCGCCGATTATCCGCGATCTCGCGGGCATGGCCGAGTTTCACGCGGCTGAAGAACTGCAGCGCGATGTTTGGGGACCGGACGACAAGACCGATCCCGGTGACCTGATGATGGTCATCCAGGCCGAGGGCGGCCTCGCCGCCGGCGCCTTTCTTGACCATCGGCTGATCGGCTATATTTTCGCCTTTCCGACGGCGACACCCGGCGTGCAGCATTCGCACCGCCTGGCCGTGCGCGCCGAGGCGCGCGGCCTGGGGCTTGGCCTGAAACTGAAGCTCTATCAAGCCGACTGGTGTCTTCAGCGCGGCATCCAGCAGGTGCGGTGGACCTACGATCCGCTGCGTCTGCCCAATGCCGCCCTCAACATTGGCCGTCTCGGCGCGACGGCTGCGACCTATCATCGCGATTATTATGGCGAAATGGGCGGTATCAATGCCGGGACCGCTTCCGATCGGCTCCTCGCCGATTGGCGGCTCAATGGCGATCGTTACGAGCGCTGCCGTGCCGGGATGGCTATGCTGACGGCTGAGGAGGTGGCTGACGCCCGGCGCATCGCTTTGCCGACGGATTTCTCTGGATTGCTCAAGACCGACCCTAGCGCCGCAAATACCGAACGTCTCAGGTTACGCGATGAGATAGAGGCTGCTTTCTCCGACGGCTTCGTTATTGTCGGCGTCGATGCCAGGGAACCGGCCTATCTGCTATTACGTTTTCCAGGCAACTGAACCTGCGTTGGCCTGAGCGGGATTGCCTCTACCGGTCCGCTAGACTACATACGATCTGTATTCGGCTTTTTCGGTTCTTTCGATAGATTCCAACGACTTCTTTCGATCTCGTCCCTCTTGATTGTGAGATGCCATGTCCGTCAGTTTTGGAACGTCGGGTCTGCGTGGCCCGGCCATTGATTTCACCGGCTCCACCACGGCCGCTTATGTACGAGCTTTCCTAGACGTCATTTGCTCCAACGTGTCGTCGCGGACGGTCTACCTTGGAGCGGACCTCCGAGCATCCAGCCCGGAGATTGCCGGCTATGCCGCCGCCGCCATTTCCGCTGCTGGCCGGATACCGGTCTATGCGGGTAATGTGCCGACCCCCGCGCTTGCCGCCTACGCGCTGGCCCGCCAATCGCCGGCCGTCATGGTGACCGGCAGCCACATTCCCGAAGACTATAACGGCATCAAGTTCTACCGCCCCGATGGCGAATTTCTGAAAGAAGATGAGGCGCCGGTGCGCGAACGTGCCGAGGCGCTGCTTGCCGAGATGTTGGCCGCCGATGGCGGCAGTCTGCCTCCGGTCGATCCGGCCATCGCCGAAGCTTATGTTGCCCGCTACATCGACGCCTTTTCCGGCCGGCCGCTTGCGGGGTTGCGCATCGGGCTCGATCTCCATTCCGCTGTGGGGCGCGATCTCACCGCTCGTATCCTCGAAGGCCTCGGCGCCGAAGTCTTCCCGTTCCGCCGCTCCGATCGCTTCATCGCCGTCGATACCGAGGCGCTTGATCCGGCCGATCTTTCCCGTGCCAAAGATCAGATTGCCACCCATCGGCTCGACGCCGTGGTATCCACTGACGGCGACGGTGACCGCCCACTGGTGATTGACGAGGCCGGCCGCCAAGTGAATGGCGATGTGCTCGGCATCCTCACGGCCCGGCGGCTCGGCGCCAAGACGGTGGTGACGCCCATTTCTTCGACGTCGGCCATCGAGATGACCGGCTGGTTCGAAACCGTCGTTCGCACCCGCATCGGTTCGCCCTATGTGGTGGCCGGTATGGCCGCTGCCAAAACGGCGCCAGTCGTTGGCTTCGAGGCCAATGGCGGGTTCCTGACCGAAAGCGACATTGCGCTTTCCGCTGGTTCGCTGACGCGCCTGCCAACCCGCGACGCCATCTTGCCGATGGTTGCCGCCCTTGTCGCTGCCGCCGAGGCGAAGAGGCCGCTGTCGGCGTTGGTGGCGGACCTGCCACCGCGCGTCATGAAAGCGGACCGCCTCAAGAAGATCGCTCCTGCTGACGGGGCGAAGCTGATCGCCGCCGTCGATAGTTCGCGTGAGGCACGCGTTGCGCTCGACCCGCGGCTCGCCGCCCCCGTTGCCGTTGACCGTACGGACGGGCTTCGCTTGGTGTTGCCGGATGGGGACATCGTCCATTTCCGGCAGTCGGGTAACGCTCCGGAACTTCGCTGTTATGTCGAGACCGACAGCGCTGCAAAGACCGATGCCTTGCTTGCCGACATGCTGGCCGCCCTCAACCGCCACTTTGCTGTCTGAGAGAAACGATGCCCCAAGGATCCCCCAAGATCGTTCCCGTCATCCTGGCGGGTGGTTCCGGCACCCGCCTTTGGCCGGCGTCGCGCGACTCCTTTCCCAAGCAGTTCCAGCCACTGACCGGCGACCTTTCGACTTATCAGGAAACGTTGCGACGCGTCGCCGATCCCACCCTGTTCGATGATCCAGTGGTGATTACTTCGGACGCCTTCCGCTTCTTTGCCCGCCGGCAGGCGGCCGATGTTGGCGTCAAAGCAACAGTGGTGCTGGAACCGGCCCGCCGCGATAGCGCGGCTGCCGTTGCTGCTGCTGCGGCCTTCGTCGAAAAAACCCGCCCGGGTAGCGCGGTATTGGCGCTCGCCGCCGATCACGTGGTGCTCGACGACGATGTATTCCGCGATGCGGTGCGGCTTGGTCTCACCGCTGCCGAGGCCGGCAAGATCGTGGTGTTCGGCCTCGTCCCAACCGAGCCTAAGACGGCCTATGGCTACATTCGCCCCGGCGCGGCACTCAATGGCAATGACGATCTCTGCCTCGTCGAAGCCTTCGTCGAAAAGCCCGACGCCGAGACGGCGCTTCGGTATCTCCGCGACGGCTATCTCTGGAACTCGGGCAATTTCCTGTTCAAGGCCAGCCAGATGCTGGCCGAGTTCGGAAAGTACGCGCCGGACATCGTCGCCGCTGCTTCCGAGGCCGTCGACAAAGCATCCGAGGATATCGGCTTTGTTCGGCTCGATCCGGAGGCTTTCTCGACCGCTCGCAAGACGTCGATCGACTATGCGGTGATCGAGAAGACGGAGGAGATTGCCGTGGTCAAGGGCCGCTTCCGTTGGTCGGACGTTGGCGCCTGGGATGCCATCTGGCAGGTGAGTGAGCGTGACGGCGAGGGTAACGCCATTCATGGCGATGGCATGATCATCGCCTCACACGATTGCTTGGTCCACAGCCAAGGCATTCTGACGACGGTGGTCGGCGCCGAAGGCTTGATGGTGGTGGCAACGCCGGATGCCGTCATGGTGGCGCCACGCGAGCAGGCGCAGGCCGTCAAGGGGCTGGTTGACGCGCTGAAACTGGGAGGACGTGACGAGGCAACGTTGCATCGTCGCGACTATCGTCCCTGGGGCTATATCGAAGCGCTGGTCGCCGGCCCGCGCTTCGCCGTCAAGCACATTGTCGTCGATCCGGGTGGAGTGCTGTCGCTGCAGCGCCATCAGCACCGGGCCGAGCATTGGGTGGTGGTAAACGGGACTGCGACCATCGAGATCGACGGTGAGCCGCCGCGTCTTCTGACCATCAACCAGTCGGCCTATGTGCCGCTCGGTGCCAAGCACCGTCTTTCCAACCGCGGCAAGATCCCGCTGGAGCTGATCGAGGTGCAGTCCGGCGCCTATCTCGGCAACGACGACGTCGAGCGCATCGAGGATATCTATCAACGAGTCTAGGAAGCCGCTGATCGACATCGGCTGAACGCATACGGGCAGGCGACGCAACGCTTGCCCGTTTTTTCACCCCTTCCAGGTCCTGTACCATTCGACGAAGTTTTGGACGCCGTGGGGCACGTCGGTGTCGGGCACGTAGCCGGTGAGGGCTCTGAGGAGGTCGGGTGCGGCGAAAGTCTGTGGCACGTCGCCTTTTTGCATAGGTAACAGGTTGCGGATGGCCGGCTTGCCGAGCGCCTGTTCGATCGCCGCGATGAAGTCCAAGAGGCCGACCGGCTGGCCACCGCCGATGTTGACGATGCGGAACGGCGCCTGCTTGGACAGCGTGTCGACGACACCGTCGACCGTGACGCGGTTGTCTTCGCTGGGAGCGACGGGCACCAACCGGACGATCGCTTCCACCAAGTCTTCGACATAGGTGAAGTCGCGCCGCATGTTGCCTTCGCCGTAGACGTCGATTGGTTCGCCCTTCTCGATGGCGTCGACGAACTTGAACAGCGCCATGTCCGGCCTTCCCCAGGGACCGTAGACGGTGAAGAAGCGGAAGGCGGTGGTCGGGATCTTCCAGAGGTGGGCGTAGGAGTGCGCCATCGCCTCCATCGCCTTCTTGGTGGCGGCGTAGAGCGTCAGCGGCTCGTCGGTCTTGTCGGCTTCGGCAAACGGTACCTTGTCGTTGGCGCCATAGACCGATGACGTCGAGGCGAGCATCAGGTGCTTCACCTCGTAGGCCTTGGCCAGCTCCAGCACATTCCAGCTGCCGGTGAGGTTGGCGTCGACGTAGGCCTTGGGGTTCTCAAGGCTGTAGCGGACACCGGCTTGCGCTGCGAGGTGGATGATTACCTCGGGCTCCGCGAGCTCGGCGGCCTGCTTCAGAGCCGCAGCGTTCTCCAACTGGCCAATCACCGCCCGGAAGCCGTTCGATCGCTCGAGAAGAGCATGGCGCGCCTCCTTGAGGCGAACGTCGTAATAGGGTGTCATGCCATCGAAGCCGGTGACGAAGTGGGCGGCATCGAGCAGACGCCGAGCGAGATGGAAGCCGATGAAGCCGGCGGTGCCGGTGATCAGGAAGCGCATTATTCGGCCGCCTTGGCGACGGAACCGGTGGAGGGCATGCCGCGTCCGACACTTGTATAGCTGAAGCCGTGCTTTTCGATCTCTTCGGGGCGGTAGATGTTCCTGAGATCGACCAGAACCGGCGCCTTCATCACGCCTTTGAGGCGGGGGAAGTCCAGCGCCCGGAACTCGTTCCACTCGGTGACGATGCAGACCACATCGGCCCCCTCCGCCGCCTCATAGGCGCTGCCGACGTAATCGACACCCTCGATCAGCTTCCTGGCGTTGTCCATGCCCTCGGGATCGAAGCCGCGCACCTTGGCGCCGGCGTCCTGCAGCGCCTGGATGATGGAGATGGCCGGACTGTCGCGCATGTCGTCGGTCATCGGCTTGAAGGTGAGACCGAGCACGGCCACCGTCTTGCCACGGGCATCGCCGCCCACTGCCTGGATCACCTTGCGGGCCATCGCCCGCTTGCGAATGTCGTTGACGGCGACGGTGGTCTCGATCAGGCGGATCGGGCTGTCGTAGTCTTGGGCGGTCTTGACCAGCGCCAGCGTGTCTTTCGGGAAGCAGGAGCCGCCGTAACCGGGGCCGGCATGCAGGAACTTGCCGCCGATGCGGCCGTCGAGGCCGATGCCGCGCGCCACCTGCTGCACGTCGGCGCCCACCTTCTCGCAGAGATCGGCGATCTCGTTGATGAAGGTGATCTTCATGGCGAGAAACGCATTGCCGGCATACTTGATCAGCTCGGAGGTGCGGCGCTTGGTGAACAGCAGCGGTGCCTGGTTGAGATAGAGCGGCCGGTAGACTTCGGTCATCACTTCCTTGGCGCGCTCGTCCTCATAGCCGATGACGATGCGGTCGGGCCGCTTGAAGTCGTCGATGGCGGCGCCCTCGCGCAGGAACTCCGGATTGGAGACGACGGCGACGTCGGCGGTGGGATTGGTCTCGCGAATGATGCGTTCCACCTCGTCACCGGTGCCGACCGGCACGGTCGACTTGGTGACCACCACGGTGAAGCCCTTCACCGCCGTGGCGATCTCGCGGGCGGCGGCGTAGACATAGGACAGATCGGCATGGCCATCGCCGCGCCGCGACGGCGTGCCGACGGCGATGAACACCACGTCGGCCTCGGCCACCGGACCGGCAAGGTCAGTGGTAAAGGTCAGGCGCCCTGACTTGACGTTGGCGGCGACCAACGCATCCAGCCCCGGCTCGTAGATGGGGATCTCGCCACGCTCCAGCGCCTCGATCTTCTCCACCGCCTTGTCCATGCAGACAACGTCATGGCCGAAATCGGCAAAGCATGTTCCCGAAACAAGGCCAACATAGCCAGACCCTATCATCACGATCTTCATGGTGAGCTCCCCGAAATAGCGCGTCAGGTAGGCTTTCGCCCGGTTCTGACGCGGCTCAAACTCCAACCAGCATTGCGGCCGTCATTCCACGGCAAGCGCCCGTTGTCGAGGGGCTTTTCGGGAACTCTCCCTTGCCGGAAGGAGCGCGTCGCTTGACCAAACGCCCCATGGCCGAAGCATAGCGAAAGCGCTAGACAACGATTCATGGCAAGACGGTCCTGGCATAAGAGCGCCGACACGCGCACGGAAATTCTCGACGAGGCGGAGCGCCAGCTTCAGGCTGTGGGCTATGCCGATATGACCATCGGCTCGATTGCCAAGGCGCTTGGCATGTCGCCGGCTAATATCTTTAAAAATTTTGGTAACAAAGCCGGCTTGATTGATGCGGTGGCGTTGCGTTGGGTGATGGAAATCGACGCGGCCATCGAAACGACCGCTGGCATCCCATCGGCCTCGCTCCGGCTCAGAGCAATGGCCCATCTCATTCTGGAAACCCATCTCGTTCGAGGCAAAATGCCCGCCCGTCTGGCAATCATGATTGGCCTGGATTCAACCCCTCCGCCGAGCGCTATCGCCTTTTTTCATCGGTTGCTGCAGCGCTTTGAGAAGCTGATTGAGGATGGAATTGCCGACGGGGAATTTGCCCCTTGCGATGTTGTGGTCACCGCCGCTGCACTCTGCGATAGCCTCATCACCATCCTCGATCCAGCCGCGGTACTCCGTAGCCGCAGCTTGTTCACCGTCGAGGAGATGACAAAGAAGTGTGACCAGCTCGTGGATTTCGTGATCCGGGGTCTCAGCTTGCGTGCTTGAAAAGTGACGTTCTGCTGAATATGGTACTTTTCGCTGACTCGCCAGGGTCGGCAAATAAAGCCGGGTTGGTTAGCTTGTTCACATTGTCGTTCTGGTCCAGCTCGACGATTGACTTTGGGGTCTGCCGAACGTCTTCTCCGACTCCGCATGCAATCACGACTTTTGGGTCGCTGCCGCCAGTTGGTTGGAGTTTCCGACATTGGGCGTCAGGCGGTTGGTCATGGAGTCGTCTTTTGGTTGTGCTTTGACCGTTCAAGTCATATCCATCGAATGATCGGTCTTTTGGGGTGGGGGCATTGATGACGCCGGCTCGGCTTGTTTCTCTTCTCCTGTCGGTGACGATGCTCGCCGGCTGCGCAGTCGGTCCAGATTTTGAGCGACCCGCCTTGGATCCCGGTGCGGGCTATCTCGGTTCGGGCGATGCTTCTGCCGGCCGTGCGACGGGTACGAGTCTCGCGTATGCCGCCGATGTTCCGGCTCGCTGGTGGGAATTGTTCCGCAACAAGGATCTCGACTTGCTGATGAAGCAGGCGATCGAGAAAAATCCTGACCTAGAGTCGGCTCGGGCGACCTTGAAGCAGGCCAACGAAACGGCGCTTGCTGCGAGTGGCAGTCTGTTCCCGAGCTTGTCACTGTCCAGCAGTGCGACGCGCGCCGATTCGACCGGTACCACCAACGTCGGCCTCTACACGCTCTACAGCGTTACGCCGTCGGTCTCCTATACGCTCGATATTTTCGGCGGTACGCGCAGGTCTGTGGAGGCAGCCAAAGCCTCGGCCGAGAAGCAGGCTTTCACTGCTGAAGCAACCTACCTGACGATAACCTCCAGTTTGGCGCAGGCGGTTATTCAGGAAGCATCTTATCGCGAGCAGATCGCGGCTTCCCAGGAGGTAATCGCCTCCTATCAGGAACTTCTTGGCGTTCTCAATAACCAAGTCAGTGTTGGTACGGCGGCTCGCGCCAATGTCCTGCAGCAGCAGGCGTCGCTGGCTCAAGCCCAAGCTTCGCTGCCGGCATTGCAAAAAGCTTTGGCGCAGCAGCAGAACACTATCGCTGCGCTGGTTGGCGATTTCCCCAATCAGTATGCCTCTCGCAAGTTCCGTATTGCCGGCCTCGTTCTGCCGCATGCCCTACCTCTCAGCGTACCGTCTGCGCTTGTCGAACAACGCCCGGACATCCGGGCGGCGGAGGCGCAACTCCATTATGCCTCAGCCGAGATCGGGGTTTCGACCGCCGCCATGCTGCCGCAGCTGACGCTCTCTGCCTCGCTGCCCACATCGGCCGCCGAGCTTGGTGATCTGTTTGCTTCGAACACGACTGGCTGGAGTATCGCTGCCGGACTTGCTCAGCCGATCTTCAAGGGTGGTACGCTGGTCCACAACAAGAGGGCCTCTGAAGCGGCCTACGAAGCGGCATTCGCCAACTACCGTTCGACGGTGCTCGCTGCCTTCAAGGACGTCGCCAACGCCCTGCGCGCGCTACAGCACGACCGGCAGGCACTTGCCGGCTATCTCGCTGCCGAAAAGGCGGCCAAAGAAAGCCTCGATCTGTCTCAAACGTTGTTCAAGGCGGGCACCGTTTCCTATACCGACGTGCTGACGGCCCAATCGACCTACCAGTCGGCACGCCTCTCCCGCGCTTCGGCCGAAGCTTCGCGTTACCTCGACGCGGTGGCGCTGTTTACGGCATTGGGTGGCGGCTGGTGGAACCGGCCGGACAACCTCGTGGCGCTCGCCAATACCGATCCTCAAAAAACCATGCCGTCCGTACCCGGAGAGAAGAAGTGACGAACCTTAAGAAGCTGGCTGGCGGCGCATTGCTGCTCGCCCTCGCGCTGCCGCTGATCTCCGGCTGTGAACAGGTGGGTGCGGTGTTGCACAAGGCTGGCGATATGCTTGGTGCCAAGAGCGGCGGTGCGCCCGCCGGGGCGGCGCCCGGCGGTGGCGCCCCCGCCGGCATGCAGATGCCAACGCCGGAAGTGGGCTTTATCGTTGTCCATCCCACCTCGGCACCGATCGTCGAGGAAGTCGCGGGACGCACGGCGGCCTCGGCGGTCGCTGAAATTAGGCCGCAGGTCGGCGGTATCATTGAAAAGCGGGTTTTCGAGGAAGGTTCGCGGGTCAATGCCGGCGATGTGCTTTATCGCATCGACGCCCGATCCTACCAGGCAACGCTCGACGCCGCCAAAGCCGATCTCGAGCGAGCTGAGGCGAGCGTACCGAGCGCACAAGCGAAGTTCGATCGCTATCAAGAACTTGCCAACGTCAACGGTGTTTCCAAACAGGATATCGATGAGGCGCGCTCGGCACTCCTGCAGGCCAAAGCCGCTGTTGCTTCCGCCGCGTCATCTGTCCGAACGTCAGAGATCAATCTCGGCTACACCGAAGTTAAGGCGCCAATTTCCGGCCTGATCGGCCGCTCCTCAGTGACCGAGGGTGCGCTGGTCACGGCGGGGCAGGCGACGGCGCTGGCGACCATCCGCCAGATTGATCCGATTTATGTCGACCTCAGCGCGTCGAGCACCAGCATGAATCACATGCGTCAGGCGATTGAGGGTGATGGCGTGAATTCGGGCAAGCAGGGTCCGAAAGTTACCATCAAGCTCGACGACAACTCGACCTATGAGGAGGTTGGCCGCATCATTTCGACCGAGGCCAATGTTGACGAGACCACTGATACGGTGACCATCCGTTCGAGCTTTGCCAATCCGAAGATGCGGCTCCTACCCGGCATGTATATGCGCGCCTCCGTCGAGATTGGTACGGAGAATAATGTTTTCCTGCTGCCGCAGCGCGCAGTAAGCCGTGGGGTCACCGGCCAGGCAAGTGCTTATTTTCTAACGACCGACAACAAGGTCGAGTCGCGCGCTCTGACGGCTAATCGCGCCAACGGCTTCAGCTGGGTGGTAGAGAAGGGCGTCTCCGACGGCGATCGCCTGATCATAGAGGGTGTGCAGAAGATCCGGCCCGGCATGGCGGTCAAGTCCGCCGAGGTGGAACTTGGCGCCGACGGTCTCGTCAAGCCTCAGGCAGCTCCGGCTGCTGCGCCGGCCAAGGCGCCCTGACAATTCAACAGGCTGGTTAGCGGCGCCTGCTGCTCCGGCCTGACCAACGGTGCATGTGACGCACCGACCGATTTTCGCTTACCGATTCGCCCGAATCCGGCGGATCGACCTCGTCGAGGCAAGGCATGGCTCAATTTTTCATCAATCGTCCCGTTTTCGCCTGGGTGATCGCCATCACCATCATGCTGGCGGGTATTCTTGCCATCTCGACGCTATCGATCTCGCAATATCCCGAGATCGCACCGCCGACCGTGCGCATCTCGGCGACCTATCCCGGGGCTAGCGCCGAAACCGTCGAAAATGCCGTGACCAAGGTCATCGAGCAAAACATGAACGGTCTCGACAATCTCGACTACATGGAGTCTTCGTCGACATCCGACGGCTCGTCGTCAATCACGCTGACCTTCTCCAACAAGGGCAATGGCGACATCGCCCAGATGCAGGCGCAGAACAAGCTGCAACTCATCCAATCAACTTTGCCCCAGGCGGTGATCGACCAAGGCATCACGGTTAGCAAGTCGACGAATTCTTTCCTGATGGCAGTGGCGGTGGTGTCGACCGATGGGACGCTCAACGGTACGGATCTCGCCGATATCGTCTCGACACGTCTCAAGGACCAACTACTGCGCGTCCAAGGTGTCGGTAACCTGCAGTTGTTTGGTTCGAGCTATGCCATGCGAATTTGGCTCGACCCTGATCAACTCAACAAGTTCACGCTGACTCCCAGTGATGTAGCAAATGCCGTTAAGGCGCAGAACGCTCAGGTTTCTGCCGGCCAGATCGGTGGACGGCCAGCGGTCGTGGGGGTGCAGCTGAATGCGACGATTACTGCCCAGAGCCAGTTGCAGACCCCCGAACAGTTCCGCAATATTATTCTGAAAACGCAGCAGGACGGTTCGATCGTCCGGCTCGGTGACGTGGCGCGCGTTGAAATCGGTTCGGAAAGCTACGCCGCGCAGGCCTATTACAACGGCAAACCGGCTGCCGGTTTTGGCGTCAATCTCTCTTCCGGCGCCAACGCGCTCCAGACCGCCGAGAATGTCCGCACTACGCTTGACCGACTGAAGCCGTCGCTACCGCAAAACGTGGAATATGTCTACGCTTACGATACGACGCCCTTCGTAACGCTTTCCATCGAAAAGGTGGTCGAGACGCTGATCGAAGCCGTCGTCCTTGTTTTTCTGGTGATGTATCTGTTCCTTCAGAATTTCAGGGCGACGCTGATCCCGGTCATCGCCGTTCCGGTCGTGTTGCTGGGTACCTTCGGCGTTCTCGCGGTGATGGGGTATTCCATCAATACACTGACCATGTTCGCCATGGTGCTGGCCATCGGTCTGCTCGTCGACGATGCCATCGTCGTCGTTGAGAACGTCGAGCGCATCATGACCGAGGAGAAGCTGCATCCGAAGGCGGCGACGCAAAAATCGATGCGCGAGATCACCAGCGCGTTGATCGGTATCGCACTGGTGCTCTCGGCGGTGTTCGTGCCGATGGCGTTCATGGGCGGGGCGACCGGTATCATTTATCGGCAGTTCTCGGTGACCATTGTGTCGGCCATGCTGCTGTCGGTTGTCGTTGCGTTGGTTTTGACGCCGGCACTCTGCGCGACGATGCTAAAGCCGAGCCATGGCGGTCATCGTGGCTTCTTTGGTTGGTTCAATCGCCGTTTCGATGATTCGTCATCGATATTCCAGCGGACTGTCCGCGGCATCATCGGTCGTCCCGTGCGCATGCTGGTGGTGTTCCTGGCTTTGGTCGGTGGTGCCGCCTTCATGTTCGACAAGCTGCCGAGCTCGTTCATTCCAACCGAAGACCAGGGTGTACTGCTCGCCATGATCCAACTGCCGTCTGGCGCGACAACGGAGCGCACCAAGCAGGTGGTCGATGAGTATGCCGACTATTTCCTGAAGAATGAGACGGAGGCCGTGGAGAGCGTCATGGCAGTGACCGGCTTCTCATTTGCTGGCTCCGGCCAGAATGCCGGCTTCGCCTTTGTACGCCTTAAGGATTTCAAGGGCCGGACTGACCCACGGTTGTCGGCCCAGGCGGTGGTTGGCCGGGCGATGATGGCGACCTCTAGGATCAAGGACGCCATGATCTTCACGCTGTTGCCGCCGGCCATTCCGGGCATGGGCATTTCTGGCGGCTTCGACATGTATCTGCAGGATACGGCCGGCAATGGTCGCGCCGCTCTCGAAGCGGCTCGTGATCAGGTCCTGATGCAGGCGAATCAGAATCCCCAGCTGATGGCAGTGCGCGAAAACGCTCAGCCCAATCAGATGCAGCTGCACGTCAACATCAATCAGGAGAAGGCGACGGCTCTCGGGATCAATTTGGCCGACATCAACTCGATCATAACCACGGCCTGGGCCGGCTCCTACGTCAATGACTTCATCGATCGCGGCGAGATCAAACCCGTCTATCTGCAGTCGGATGCACCGTTCCGCATGACGCCCAGCGACTTCAATCGCTGGTACGCCCGCAACGGCACGGGCGAGATGGTGCCGTTTTCCTCCTTCGTCGAGACCAATTGGTCCTTCGGTCCGCCCAAGCTGTCGCGCTTTAACGGCGTGTCGGCGATCAACATTCAGGGCAACGCCGGATTTGGTGCATCATCGGGTCAGGCGATGAACGAGATGGAGTCCTTGGTTTCCAAGCAGGGTGGCGGATATACCACGGGCTGGATTGGCCTTTCCTATCAGGAGAGGTTGTCGGGCGCGCAGGCCAATGGTCTCTATGCCGTGGCTTTCCTGGTGGTGTTCCTGTGTCTTGCCGCCCTTTACGAGAGCTGGACGATCCCGTTTGCTGTCATGCTGTCGGTGCCGATCTCAGTGCTCGGTACGTTGCTCGCCGCCAAGTTGTTCGGGCAATCCAATGACGTCTATCTCAAGGTCGGCCTGCTCACGACCATTGGTCTTGCCGCCAAGAATGCCATTCTGATCGTCGAGTTCGCTCGTGACCTGCAGCGGCAGGGCGAGGGGTTGATCGAAGCCGCGCTGCACGCCGCTCGCATCCGTCTCCGCCCGATTATCATGACGTCGCTCGCCTTCATCCTTGGCGTCACGCCGCTTGCCATAGCAACGGGTGCCGGCTCGGCGGCGCAGAACGCCATCGGCATCGGCGTGATGGGTGGCATGATTGCTTCCACCACCGTCGGTTTGTTCTTCGTGCCGCTGTTATTCTACGTCGTCATGCGGTCGAGTGAGCGGATGGGCTGGAGCAACAAGCCGCCAGAGGATGAGGCAGCGGCCGAAATCTAGGACGGCTTCAATGAGAACGGAAAAGCCCCGGCAATGTCGGGGCTTTTTCATTGGTGTTCCGAAACGTCGTTAGCGAGGGATGCCCAACAGACGCTCTTCGCGTCGTTTCCAACAAAATCGATGTACGTCCGTCGGAAATGATCAACTCCAGACATTGCCATTTGTGTGATAAATTCCTGTGTCTTTGAACCGTTTCGCCGATAGGCGGGTTATCGCGTTATGAGACAAGCTGGAGGAGTTCCATGGAATATCGCAAGCTCGGCCCGAGTGGTACGGTCGTATCGGTACACTGCCTTGGCGCCATGACATTTGGCGACGAAGCTGACGAAGCGACGTCTTTTCGCCTGATGGACGATTTCTTCGCTGCGGGCGGCACTTTCATTGACACAGCCGATGTCTATTCCGCCGGGGTGTCGGAGGAAATCGTCGGCCGTTGGCTGAAGGCACGCCCGATCGAGGCAAAGCAGGCGGTCGTTGCGACCAAGGGGCGCTTCCCGATGGGACCGGGGCCGAATGACCTCGGCCTCTCCCGCCGCCATCTCGGCGAAGCCCTCGACGCCTCGCTGCGGCGGCTCGGCATCGAGCGCATCGACCTCTACCAGATGCATGCTTGGGATGCTCTGACCCCGATCGAGGAGACGCTACGCTTTCTTGATGACGCGGTCAGCGCCGGCAAGATCGCCTACTATGGTTTCTCCAACTATGTCGGCTGGCATATCGCCAAGGCTTCGGAGATTGCGAAAGCGAGGGGCTATAGCCGGCCGGTGACGTTGCAGCCGCAGTACAACCTTCTCGTCCGCAATATCGAACTTGAAATCGTTGATGCTTGTCTCGATGCCGGCATGGGCCTGCTGCCATGGTCGCCGCTCGGCGGCGGTTGGCTTTCCGGCAAGTACAAGCGCGACCAGCTGCCGTCGGGCGCCACGCGCCTCGGCGAAAATCCCAACCGCGGCATGGAGGCCTACGGACCGCGCAATGCCGAAGAACGGACCTGGGCGATCATCGGTGCGGTCGAAGACATTGCCAACAGCCACGGTGTGACCATGGCACAGGTCGCACTCGCGTGGCTGGCGGCCCGGCCCGCCGTCACGTCGGTCATTCTCGGCGCACGCACGCCCGCGCAGCTGGCCGACAATCTGCGGGCGGCGGATCTGAAGCTCTCCGATGAAGCGCTGGAACGGCTCACGACCGTCAGCGCACCGACGCCGCCCGACTATCCCTACGGCGCGCAAGGCATTGCTCAGCGCCATCGCAAACTGTCCGGTAGTCGCTGATCTATGGAAGGAAATCGGACGGTAGGGTTCTTACCGTTCGATCCGGCTTATCCTGCCTGCTGTATCGGGCGGCTCTGGGCGAAGCCGAGAGCCAGAATCAGCAGCATCATCATAACGATGGCTGGAATCTGCAGGCTGAAGTCGACCAGCGAATGGACTCCACCGGCCAACACGGCGGCCGCCGAAGCCGCGGGAATCATCCAGTTCTCGCGGCGTATGGCGGCCCAGGCAGTGGTCCCCGCCAGCAGCAACACCGATAGCACGACGGCGATTGTGGCGGGAATGCCGAGCTCGGCGGCCAGTTCCAGGTAGAGATCGTGAGCGGCGTCAAACGTTACGTCGGGGCTGATCGGATCGGCTTTCACCGCTCGGAAGGCGTCCTCATAGGTGCCGCCGCCGTACCCGGTCAGTGGTCGAGAGGCGATGAGACCGAGCGTCTGTTTGTAGACGGCGAGCCGGACATCGGCATCGCGGTCGACCGTCGCCATGCGCTCGAACAAGACGCCACCGGTGTTGGCCAGCACCGCGCCGGCGATGAGACCGATGACGATAAGCACACCAGCGAAAACACGGCGTATCCCAGTCGACCTGAACATGGCGATCAGCGTAACGACGCCGGCACCCAGCGCTGCGACAAACATGCCCATGCGAGAGTGCGAAGATGCGAGTGCGAGGCCGATCAGGGCAAGCGGCGCGACATTGAAACCGAGCCGGGTCAACAGTCGGCTTAGCCGTGAGCGCGCGACGTCGTCTTCATCATCTCCAAAGACGAGAGCCACGCCCATGATGGCGCCGAAGGCGGCGAACGTCGCGAAGCTGTTGCGATTGACGAAGGCTCCGGTGGCATCGCCGAAGTAGGCGTCCTTCGGTAAGAACAGCAGAACATCGCCAAAAAAGGTCAGCGAGGCGAGGGCGAGCAGCGCGTGAGCGGCGATACCCCAGTAAACCAGACGAAACAGCATCTTCGCCCGCTGCTTTTCGACGGAGACTTGCAGGGCCAACACGAAAAACAACGCGTAGGTCAGATAACGCACCAGCATGTCGAAGGTGGCACCGGGCCCGATGGAAATTCGTCCCGTCGCGTCGGCCAATGGTGACAGCGCTGCCCATTCGGGCGCAGCGCCAATACCGAGCGGCAGAAGGGTTATCAGCAACCAGACGATCACCAGGCCGAACAAGATCACGGGTATGGCGAGGGCGGACAAAGGCAAGCGTGGCCGGACATGGCCGCGATAAAGCCCAATGGCATAAAACAGCCCCATCGCAGCGACGATGACCGCATAGAGCATAAAGAAGAAGGCGCGAATGCCGCCCAAGGGCAGCGGCGCCAAGAGCGCCGTCGCTACCAATGCCCATCCGAGGTAGTCGTGACCTTTCGACCGGCGGGACATGCTGCTCCGGTGCGCCCTATGCTGACGATTGGCCACGCTTGGCGATCCTCCTGAATGACGGCGGCACTTTAGCGATTTCGTTGGCGGCGAGCTAGGGGATGTATCTCGAAAGTTGCTGGCTTTTAGGCGGAAAGCTTTACCGCCAAAACAATGGCTTAGAGAGGTCATTCCGTCGGCTCGGCATGCCACCCGTGTTCCTCATCCTCCATGCAGCGCATCGGCCGCCTTCAACGCCGCTGACGCACGGTTCTCGACACCGAGTTTGGCGTAGATCTGCTCGAGGTGTTTGTTGACGGTGCGCGGTGAAAGGCCAAGGATCTCCCCAATGTCTTTGTTGGTTTTGCCGCGACCGATCCATAGAAGCACTTCGGCTTCGCGCGCGGTGATACCGAAGCGAGATTTCAAAAGATCGGTTTCGCCTGCTTCGCTACGACCGAGTCGGTAGAGCCGCTCGCCCGGTCCAGCTGTGCCCACCGGAACAAGGAGGAACGGTGAAGCGTTCGGTACCGTCACCTCCAAAGGCCCGTCGCCATTTGCCGCCGCCGCCTCGATTGCACCGGCAATGCCGAGATCATCGATCAGTCGATTCGCCTGCGGGGTTGCCCAGACGATACGGCCCTCTGGGCTAATCGCCACCAAATGCCGCCCGGCTGCATCGAGCGCGGTCTGCGCCGAAAGACTGGCACGCGCGTTGGCAAGATGGACGCGGATGCGAGCCCTGAGCTCGTCAAGATCAATCGGTTTGGTGAGATAGTCCACGCCGCCGGAGGCAAGGCCGTGGACGATATGTTCGGTTTCGCTCAATCCGGTCATGAAGATCACCGGTACGTGGGCGAGCGCCGGCATGGCCTTCAGCGACCGACAAGCATCGAAGCCATTCATTTCCGGCATCACCGCGTCCATCAACACAACATCCGGAGTCACGCGAAGGGCGATGGCAAGCGCCTGACGACCGGAGGTGGCTACCAGCACCGTAACGCCCTCGGCTTCCATTGCCTCGGTAAGGAAGCCAAGCGTCTCGGGACTGTCATCGACAATGAGCACGGTGTCGCGGGTTTGGGTCATGACGAGGTCATATCCTCGAGGGCGGCGGTAAAGCGCGTGAGGTCGAAGGTAGCAAGATGGGCGCTGAGTGTTGCGATGGTGGCAGGGTCGACATCCGTTTCTGCCAGCGCGGCAAGCTTGCCCTCGAGCCCACGCACATAGCCGATGGCCGCGAGCGACTTCAGTTCTGTAATGTCGGCCGCGGAGAACCTCGTGGGGTGTCCCGCTGGCTGTGGGCTCGCCATTTCCGCCTCGCTGGTTGCCGTTTCCAGGAAAGTTACACCGAGATGGCGGCCGAGCCGGTCGAGCAGGTCGGCGAGCGAAAAAGGTTTGGCCAGCAGATCATCGTGGCCGAGGTCGCTGGCCGGCATAGCCCCGTCACCGATGTTGGCCGACAACATGACGATCGGCGTCCTGACGCTGTCCGCTCTTAACCGGCTGACCAACTGCCAGCCATTCATGCCGGGCATACGGATGTCGACGAACAGGATGTCCGGCTGCGCCGTTTCCATGAGAGTGATGCAGTCCGCGCCGCTGGCAGCCGTCAGCACGGTGAAGCCGAGCGGAGCGAGCATCTCCGTCATCATATCGCGGTGTTCGGCGTTGTCGTCGACCACCAGAATGACGCGTCGAGGACCCGTATAGCCGGTCACTGGTCGGTCGCCGTCAACTGCGGCGGCACCGACCACGGCGCCTAGCATCAGGCGGACGCAGAAACTGGTGCCGGCGCCAGGCGTCGAGGTGACGGCGATATCGCCGCCCATGGTTTCGACCAGCAGGCGGGTGATGGTGAGCCCGAGCCCGAGGCCGGGAATCTGGGTGGAAGCCGCGTGCTGGCCACGCTCGAAGGGCTCGAATACGCGGCTCTGATCGTCCTTGGGAATGCCGATGCCAGTGTCTGCGACGGTGAAACGCGCCACCTGGTTTCGGTAGTCAACGGTAAGCGTCACGGTGCCCTTTGGGGTAAACTTGATGGCGTTGGAGAGGAGATTGACGAGGATCTGGCGCAGGCGCTTCTCGTCGGTTCGCACCACGGCGGGAAGGTCGGCGGCGCGACTGGCACGGAAGGCTAGGCCGCTTGCCTCCGCTTGCAGGGCAAACATGCCCTCGACCTGATCCAGGAGGTCGTGAACTCGGACATCGGCCAGCCGGATGCGGAAGCGACCGGCTTCGATGCGGGAAATGTCCAGAAGGCCGTCGATCAGGCCTGACAGGTGCTCGGCGGAGCGACGAATCACGCCGACGGCGTTGCGTCGTTTGTCGGCAATGGCAGGGTCGCGTTCGAGAATCTGGGCATAGCCGAGTACCGCGTTGAGCGGGGTGCGTAGCTCATGACTGAGGCCGATGACGTAACGGCTCTTGGCGTCGCTGGCCGCTTCGGCCTTTTCCTTGGCTTTCTGAAGCTCGGCATCGGTTCGCTTGTGGGCGGCGATTTCCTGGAATAGCGCCTGCGTCTGGCGGGCACCTTCTTCCTCGGCGACGGCGCGCGAGTCGCGGGCCAGCACGAAGAACCAGACGACGATGCCGATCACCACCGAGAAAACGAAGAACACCACGGCGAGCGTCCGGCCGACCAGGGCCGCCTCATCCGGATGGTCAACGGCCACTTGGCGATAGACGAACCACATGATGAGACCCGACAGAGTGGTCCAGAAGCCAAGCTCCACAAGATAGCGGCCGAGGCGCGTTTCGCCGGCGGCGACGAATGGCGACGGCAACAGGTGCCCGAAGAGCGCTTGCATCTGAGCGCCGAGCCGCGCCTTTGGCTTGCAGCGGTCGTGGCAGCGAGCATCCAGAGAGCAGCATAGCGAACAGATCGGCGCCTGATAGGCCGGGCAGTAGGACATATCCTCTGCTTCGAAGTCATGCTCGCACACCGAGCAGGTCAGATTCGGCGCCAGTGCATAGGTGCGTCGGGGTTTGCGAGCCAGATAGAAGCGACCGCCGGTGAACCAGGCGATCAGCAGCGCGGCAAGGAAGGCGACGACAAGCGCCACAAAGGGGGCGAAGGCTTCGACGACCGGCCCCGCGAGACCGACATGGGCAAGAAGGCCAATCAAAGTGGCTGCGGCCATCGCTCCGACACCGACCGGATTGATGTCCCAAAGATGGGCGCGCTTGAACTCGATACCGGGTGGACTGAGGCCAAGCGGCTTGTTGATCAGGAGATCGGCCGAAATGGTCGACAGCCAGGCGACGGCGAGAATCGCGAATACGGCCAGCGTCTGTTCCAGCGCCTGGTAGATGCCGATCTCCATCAGCAAGAGGGCGATAGAGACGTTGAACACCAGCCAGACCACGCGGCCGGGATGGCTATGGGTGAGCCGCGAGAAGAAGTTCGACCAGGCAAGCGACCCCGCGTAGGCGTTCATCACGTTGATCTTGAGCTGCGAGACCACCACGAAAGTGGCCGTTAGCAGATAGAGCCAAATGCCCTCGGGCAGCACGTAGCCAAAGGCGACGGCATACATCCGTGCCGGCTCTGCGGCGTGCTCGATAGGAACGCCGCTCGACAATGTGAGCACGGCAAGAAAGGACCCGGCCATCATCTTGGGTACGCCAAGTACCACCCAACCGGCGCCGGCGAGGAACACCGCCACGCGTCGCCGCCGACCCGAACCAGGCAGACGCGCCGGCAGAAAGCGGAGGAAGTCCACCTGTTCGCCGATCTGGGCGGTGAGGGCCAGAATCACTGCGCTCGCCGCGCCAAAGGCGATGAGCTGGAAGCCGCTGCCCGGCACTCCCTCCCGTCCCGGAAAGGCCGCCCAGTCGGAAAAGCTGGCACCGTCGGAAAAGGCGATGAAGATGAACGGGAGAATATTCAGGACGATCCAGATCGGCTGCGTCAAAATCTGGAAGCGGCTGATCCAGGCAATGCCATGGGTGACCAGCGGAATGACGACCAACGTGGAGACGATATAGCCGACCCAAAGCGGTAGCCCGAGCGCCAGTTCGAGGGCCGTCGACATGATCGACGCCTCGATGGCGAACAGGATGAAGGTGAAGCTCGCATAGATGAGCGATGTGACGGTCGAGCCGATGTAGCCGAAGCCGGCACCGCGGGTGAGAAGGTCGATGTCGACGCCGTGGCGGGCGGCCGTGCGGGCAATCGGCCAGCCGACGACAAGCATGGTGAGACTGGCGGCGAGGATAGCGGCGACGGCGTTGATCGTGCCGTAGGACAGTGTGATGGCGCCGCCGATCGCCTCCAGTGCCAGGAAGGAAATGGCGCCGATGGCCGTCTGTGCGACGCGTTCTTGCGACCAGCGCCGTGCCGATTTGGCTGTGAAGCGCAGCGCGTAATCTTCCAACGTCTCGTCGGCGACCCAGCGATTGTATTGGCGCCGGATTGGTATGATGCGCTGCCGCGCTGCCATGCGCCCCGTCTCCCCTTTCACGCTCCCCTAGGCGGCAGACTGCTCGTTTTTCCGGCAGATGGATCGGCGCAAGCGTCATCACACCGCCCGTCTGCCGAGCTGATCGCTTCCTTCCTCCGTCTGTTTGCAGGGTTCATGCCGGTTCGGTCGGCGGCTTACGTCAATCGACGTATAGGGCGACCGGCTCGCTTGGTCGAAAGTCGCAGTGAGGACCAGACGGGGCAAGGGGCCTCGGCCTCCAGAAAAACGGGGAACCACAGATGTCGCAGATCTTCGATCGGCGTCGCATGACGCTTGCTGCCGTTCTCGGCGCGCTTCTCGCTTCCACGATGGCTGGTTACGCTGCCGACGACACCATCAAGGTCGGCGTGCTGCATTCGCTGTCGGGTACCATGGCCATTTCCGAGACGACGCTGAAGGACACGGTCCTCTATCTCATCGACGAGCAGAACAAGAAGGGTGGTGTACTCGGCAAGAAACTCGAGGCGGTGGTGGTCGATCCGGCTTCCAACTGGCCGCTGTTTGCCGAAAAGGCACGCGAGCTGATCTCGCAGGACAAGGTGTCGGTGGTGTTCGGCTGCTGGACGTCGGTCAGCCGCAAGTCGGTGCTGCCGGTGTTCAAGGAGCTCAACTCGATCCTGTTCTATCCCGTCCAGTACGAAGGCGAGGAGTCGGAGCGGAATGTCTTCTACACCGGCGCCGCCCCCAACCAGCAGGCCATTCCCGCCGTCGACTACCTGATGAAGGAAGAAGGCGTTCAGCGCTGGGTGCTGGCGGGCACCGACTATGTCTATCCGCGGACCACCAACAAGATCCTTGAAGCCTACCTCAAGGCCAAGGGCGTGGCCGCCGACGACATCATGATCAATTACACGCCGTTCGGCCATTCAGACTGGCAGTCGATCGTCGCCGACATCAAGAAGTTCGGTTCGGCTGGCAAGAAGACCGCCGTCGTCTCCACCATCAATGGCGACGCCAACGTTCCCTTCTACAAGGAGCTCGCCAGCCAGGGCATCAAGGCTGAAGACATTCCGGTGGTCGCCTTCTCAGTCGGCGAAGAGGAACTGGCCGGCATCGATACCAAGCCATTGGTCGGTCACCTTGCCGCTTGGAACTACTTCGAGTCGATCGATAGCGAAGCCAATGCCGCCTTCATCGACGGCTGGCACAAGTTCATCAAGAACGATAAGCGCACCACCAACGACCCGATGGAAGCCACCTATATCGGCTTCAATGCCTGGGTGAAGGCGGTGGAAGCGGCCGGGACCACCAATACCGACACGGTAATCGATACGCTGGTTGGAACCACCGTACCGAACCTGTCGGGCGGTTATGCCACCATCATGCCGAACCATCACATCACCAAGCCGGTGCTGATCGGCGAGATCCAGGACAATGGGCAGTTCGATATTGTCTCGAAGACGGCACCCGTGGTGGGCGACGAGTGGTCGGACTACCTCGAGGGCTCGAAGGACCTGATTTCCGATTGGCGCAAGCCGCTGTCCTGCGGCAACTTCAATGTCGTCACGGGCAAGTGCGGCGGCAATTCCTGATCACCCGCACTCCCCCCGTCCGGGGCTGCCCCTGGCCCCGGACGGGATCGATGGACCAACGGAGCGGTTCGGCATTTGGATGACGTACAGATAAGCTGAACCTCAAATATGCGCTTAAAAAATATATCCCAAACAAGTGATTACGGGTCTCTCTTTAGGCTCCGACATATGCTCCGGGCGAAAGTATCGGCGGACGCAATTGTCGGAGCCGAATCCTTGGACTCCGCTGATCAGATGCGCCGGACCGTCAAACGAATGCTTCAGCGGTCTCAGGCCGAAACGGACATGCCATGAGCTTCTTCCGCCTTTTCACTATTCTGTTCGCGCTGATCGTCAGCTTTCAGCCGGCACTCGCCAGCCGCATCGCCGATACCGACCTTTCGTCCCGTATCGTCGCACTTGGGGCAGGCGGCTTCGACGATCTGGAGAAAGCCATCGCCAATCTTGCTGCCAGCGGTGACGATCGTGTACCGGCTGTCCTCGATCGTCTGGGCAATGGTGAATTGGTGGTGCGCAAGGCTGATGGCGCGGTGTTCTTTGCCGACAAGGCTGGCACGGACTTTCGTCTCACCGATCCGGTAACCGGTTCCGACGCCGGGCTAGCGCCTAAGGCGACTGTCGAGAAGGTCAAAGTCAACAATCGCATCCGCCGAACGATTGCTTCGGCAGTGGGGGCGTTGACGCTGATCAGCCCCGATCCGGCGGTGCGCAGGGCAGCGGCCGAGGCGGTGATGAAATCGGCCGACGCCGCTGCTATTCCGGTCCTCAATCAGGCGATCGCCACTGAGACAGTCGCGGATATCCGGGCGATGATGATGGCAGCGCGTGCCACCGCACTGCTGGCTTCCAGCGCGTCCGAGGCCGACAAGGTGGCTGCCATCGCCGCCATCGCCGATCTCGGCAGTCGTGACGCTCTCGGCTTCCTCTCCGGCTATACGTCCACCGAAGGTGCAGTTGGCGATGCCGCCCGCAAGGCCGTGGCGGCCATCGAGAGCCGGCTGATGCTGTGGGATATCGGCCAGAACCTCTGGTACGGTCTGTCGCTCGGCTCGGTGCTGTTGCTCGCTGCCATCGGTCTTGCCATCACCTTCGGCGTCATGGGGGTCATCAACATGGCGCACGGCGAGATGGTGATGCTGGGCGCCTATGCCACTTTCACGGTGCAGGAGGTCATCCGCACCTCCTGGCCGGGCCTGTTCGATTATTCGCTGCTGATCGCCTTGCCTGTTGCCTTTTTGACCGCCGCGCTCGCCGGCATTCTGATCGAACGCCTGGTCATTCGCTGGCTCTATGGTCGGCCGCTCGAAACGCTTCTGGCCACCTGGGGCGTGTCGCTCATCCTGCAGCAGACCGTGCGCTCGATTTATGGTGCCAACAATCGTGAAGTCGGCAATCCCTCGTGGATGTCGGGCTCATTCTCGGTGGGCGACATCCAGATCACCTGGACGCGTCTCTGGATCATCCTGTTTGCCGTCGCCGTATTTCTTGCGCTGATCGCCGTATTGAAGCGGACCCGGCTTGGGCTCGAAATGCGGGCCGTGACGCAGAATCGCCAGATGGCTGCCGCCGTCGGCATCCGGACCCCTTTGGTCGACGCGCTGACCTTCGGCCTCGGCTCGGGTATCGCGGGCCTGGCCGGCGTGGCGCTCAGCCAGATCGACAACGTGTCGCCCAACCTTGGGCGTGGCTACATCATCGACAGCTTCATGGTGGTGGTGTTCGGCGGTGTCGGTAACCTCTGGGGCACGCTGGTCGGCGCGCTGACGCTCGGCGTCGCCAACAAGGTGCTGGAGCCTTATGCCGGTGCCGTGCTCGGCAAGATCATCCTCTTGGTCGCCATCATCCTGTTCATTCAGAAGCGGCCGCGAGGTCTGTTCGCCCTGAAGGGCAGGGCGGTGGAAGCATGATCATTTCATTCCTCGTCGATAGCCTCGACCGGCGCGGGCGCATCGTCGTTATCCTGCTCGTTGTGCTCGCCCTGCTTGTCCCGGCGGGCAACCTCTTGGTACCGGAAGGCAGTGCCTTCCATGTCTCCACCTACCAGCTCACCCTTTGCGGCAAGTATCTGACCTACGCACTCCTGGCGTTGTCGGTCGACCTCGTCTGGGGCTATTGCGGCATCCTGTCGCTCGGCCACGGTGCCTTCTTCGCGCTCGGTGGCTATGCCATGGGCATGTATCTGATGCGACAGATCGGCGCGCGCGGCGTCTATGCCGACCCGATGCTGCCCGATTTCATGGTGTTTCTCAACTGGAAGGAACTGCCCTGGTTCTGGCAGGGCTTCGACATGGCCTGGTACGCCTTCCTGATGGTGGTGCTGGTACCCGGGGTGATCGCCTTGCTGTTCGGCTGGCTGTCGTTCCGGAGCCGTGTCACCGGCGTCTATCTCTCGATCATCACCCAGGCGCTCACCTACGCGCTGCTGCTCGCCTTCTTCCGCAATGACATGGGCTTCGGGGGCAACAACGGCCTGACCGATTTCAAGGATATCCTCGGCTTTCCGATCCAGGCGCCGGGCACCCGTGCCGCGTTGTTCGCCGCCTCGGCGCTGATGCTGGCGCTCGGCTTTGTCGTTGCATCGGCGGTCGTGCGCTCCAAACTGGGCAAGGTGCTGGTGGCCATCCGCGATGCCGAGAGCCGCACCCGGTTCATCGGTTACCGCGTCGAGCACTACAAGCTGTTCGTGTGGACGCTCAGCGCCGTGATGGCCGGTGTCGCCGGCGCGCTCTACGTGCCGCAGGTCGGCATCATCAATCCGTCCGAATTTGATCCCTCTGCCTCCATCGAAGCGGTGATCTGGGTGGCGGTCGGCGGACGCGGCACGCTCATCGGCCCGCTCATCGGCGCGGTGGCCGTCAATTTCGGCAAAACCTGGTTCACCGGCGTCTTGCCCGAGATCTGGCTCTATGCGCTCGGTGCCTTGTTCGTGGTGGTGACGCTATTCCTGCCGCGCGGCATCGTTGGCCTGTGGGACAGGGTTGTTAGCCGGAGGGCAAAGCCGGCGCCGGACGTGGACGGTTCCGGACGACAGGCGGGAGAGGCAGCATGACCGACAAGGCGGAGGGCTCGCTGCTCTATCTCGATGACGTCTCGGTTTCTTTCGATGGCTTCCGAGCGATCAATCGGCTGTCGCTGGTGCTGGAGCCGGGCGAAATGCGGGCGATCATTGGTCCCAACGGCGCCGGCAAGACGACGATGATGGACATCATCACCGGCAAGACGCGGCCGGACACCGGTGACGTGCTGTTCGACGGCTCCGTCGATCTGACACGCCTCGACGAAGCAGCGATCGCCAATCTGGGCATCGGCCGCAAGTTCCAGAAGCCGACGGTGTTCGAAAGCCATAGCGTCGAGGACAATATCGCGCTGGCATTGAAGGCGCGGCGCGGCGCCTTTGCTGCCCTGTTTCACAGCCGTTCGGCCGCCGAGCAGCAGCGCATCGATACGCTGCTTGCGACCATTCGCCTCGCGGACAAGCGCGACCTCCTCGCCGCCCGACTGTCGCACGGCCAGAAGCAGTGGCTGGAAATCGGCATGCTGCTCGCCCAGGAGCCGCGCCTTCTGCTGGTCGACGAGCCGGCCGCCGGCATGACCGACGCGGAGACGACGGAAACGGCAATCCTTCTCAAGGAAATCGCCAAGACCCAATCGGTCGTGGTGGTCGAACATGACATGACCTTCGTCCGTGCCCTCGGGGTGAAGGTAACGGTGCTGCACGAGGGGTCGGTGCTGGCCGAGGGATCGCTCGATACCGTATCGGCCAATCCGAAGGTCATCGAGGTCTATCTCGGACGGTGAAGGAACGGAGAGCATGCTGAACGTCGAAGCCGTCGACCTCCACTATGGCGCCGCCCAGGCGCTGCGAAAGGTATCGCTGTCGGCCGCCGCAGGGCGTGTCACGGCGGTGCTTGGGCGCAACGGTGTCGGCAAGACCTCGTTGATGCGGGCTATCGCCGGGTTGCAGTCGATCTCCAGCGGGGCGATTCGCCTCGATGGCGATGACCTCGTCGGCCTTACACCCTACGAGCGGGTGCGGCGCGGCGTCGCCATCGTGCCGCAGGGGCGTGAGATCTTTCCCTTGTTGACGGTGGAAGAGAACCTTCTGACAGGGTTTGCCACGCTGAAGCGCGCCGATCGCTACGTGCCCGACATGGTCTACGACCTGTTTCCGGTGCTGAAGGACATGCTGCGTCGGCGCGGTGGCGATCTTTCGGGCGGCCAGCAGCAGCAGCTCGCCATCGGCCGGGCGCTGGTCACCCGGCCACGCCTTCTGGTTCTCGATGAGCCGACCGAGGGCATCCAGCCGTCGATCATCAAGGATATCGGCCATGCCATCGCGTTTCTGCGCCGGCAGGGCGACATGGCCATTGTTCTGGTGGAGCAGTACTTCGACTTCGCCAAGGATCTCGCCGACGATTTCGTGGTCATGGAGCGTGGCGAGGTGGTCATGGCGGGCAGCCGCGACAGCATGGATGAACAGGCTGTGCGCGGCAAAATAGCGGTCTGAGCAACCGGCGAGGTGATACTCTCGCCTGACCCTGTCCGGATGGACAGTCTTGAAAAACTGCCTGGAGCGTGCGATCCCTCGCAGGGCATTCTGACGCAAGCGGAATGCGCGGGGGGCGGTATGCGACTGACCAGCTATTCCAACTATTCGCTGCGCGTGCTCCTGGCGGCGGCTGCTCGCTCGCCGCGTCTCACCACCATCCGCGAGGTGGCCGAGGCTTTCGATCTGCCGCAGTCGCATCTCGTCAAATGTGTCCACCAGCTCGGTACCTGGGGTTATCTCGAGACGGTGCGTGGCAACGGGGGCGGCTTCCGTCTGAAGAAGTCAGCGGCATCGATTCCGCTGGGAGAGGTCGTCCGCCGTACCGAGGATGGTCTGTCGGTGGTCGAGTGCCTCGATCCAGAGACCAATACCTGCCCTCTGGTGGATCGCTGCCGCATGAGCTTGGTGCTGCGTCGGGCAACCGATGCATTCCTCGATGTTCTCGACCGGCTGACCCTCGCCGATGTTGCCGGCAACGAGGCGGAGTTCCGAGCGTTGCTCGATGAAGCTGGTCCGGCGCAGTCTGTCTCAGCCGTTATTTGTGGCTCAGAGGCGCCTGTCGCCCGTGCTTGACCGATTGGCCGCGATTCTCGCTGGCTAAGAGGTTTCGACTGTGTGCGCACGGCCGTGGCTGATAAGAATGTCGGCAACGGAGATCGACGCCAACTCATCACGCATCGCACGATAGGCATCGGCGCAAACCCCGGCCAACGGGCAGTTCTGGCAGGCGTTCGTGTCGGCGCGGCCGCAGACCCGCATGTCATTCTCCGGCTCGAACAGATCGATCACCGCCAATACCGAAATATCGGCCGCTGGCCGGCCAAGGCGATAGCCGCCGCCACGACCGCGACGGCTGACCAGCAGGCCGGCGCGGGCGAGTGCGCTGCAGGACCGGATGACGCGTGCTTCGGGCATGCCGAGCCGGCTCGCCATTTCCGGCAAGGTCACCGCTTCGCCGTCACCACAGATCATCAAAATACGTAGGGCGCCATGGGTCACGGCGTTGATTTTCAAAGCAGCCTTCCTCCAAAGGTATATTGACTGTATACATTTATGTCGTTAGTTCTGTCCATGTCGATTGTCGGAGGGGGATTCCGACGGTCCGCCGGTATCAGCCGGCCACGGGGGTCGCAAATATGATGGTCGTTCATGCCGTCGCTGTCGGTGGTTGCCGCCGGAAGCGTATGGTTGACGCTGCCTGCCTGTCCTCCGGATCGACGAGTTCTGCCTCCAGCCGGTCTGCCGGCGACGTGGCGAACCCTTGAGGAAGATCGTGGCGGTCCGAGCACGACAGGTGCCCGCGGATTGCCTTCGCTGAGAGGATGTCGGCCATCATGTTCGATCAGACATTCGTGGAGTTGTCGCGTTGGCAGTTTGCCGCGACGGCAATGTACCACTTCATTTTTGTGCCTTTGACGCTGGGGCTTGCCTGGCTGCTGGTCATCATGGAAACCGTCTATGTGATGACCGGCAAGGAAATCTACCGGGACATGACGAAGTTCTGGGGCAAGCTGTTCGGCATCAACTTTGCCCTTGGCGTTACCACCGGTCTGACCATGGAGTTCCAGTTCGGAACCAACTGGTCTTACTATTCGCATTATGTCGGCGACATTTTCGGCGCGCCGCTGGCGATCGAAGGCCTGATGGCCTTCTTCCTGGAATCGACCTTCGTTGGTCTGTTCTTCCTCGGCTGGGAAAAACTCAGCCGCCGCCAGCATCTCGGCGTTACCTTCCTGACGGCGTTAGGCTCCAACCTGTCCGCCCTCTGGATCCTGGTCGCCAACGGCTGGATGCAGAACCCGGTCGGCTCGCTGTTCTCGCCCGAGACGATGCGCATGGAGATGCAGTCCTTCGCCGAGGTGCTGTTCAATCCTGTGGCACAGGTGAAGTTCGTGCACACGGTCGCCGCCGGCTACACCACGGCCTCGATGTTCGTGCTCGGCATTTCGTCCTGGTATCTGCTCAAGGGCCGCGACATTGCGTTCGCCAAGCGGTCGTTCGCGGTTGCCGCCGGCTTCGGTCTTGCATCCTGTCTTTCCGTCATCGTGCTCGGTGACGAGAGCGGCTACGAGCTCGGCGACGTGCAGAAGGTAAAGCTCGCTGCCATCGAAGGCGAGTGGACGACCCAGCCTGCGCCCGCTCCCTTCAACCTGATCGGCTTCCCGTCGCAGGAGGAGAAGGCCACCAAGGGTACAATCGAGATCCCGTATGCGTTGGGTCTGATTGCCACCCGGTCGCTCGACAAGCCGGTCCACGGCCTCAACGACCTGCGCGAAGAGCATCTTGCCCGTATCCGTTCCGGCCAGGAAGGTTATGCGGCGATGATGAAGATCCGCGCCGGCGACAAAACGCCGGAAACCCGCGCCGTCTTCGATGCCCACGCCAAGGATATCGGCTTCGGCCTTCTCCTGAAGCAGTTCGTCGCTGATCCGGCCACCGCCACCGAGGAACAGATCCAGGCTGCGGCCGACGGTACCATTCCCAAGGTATGGCCGCTGTTCTGGGCCTTCCGCTTCATGGTCGGCTTCGGCTTCATCATGTTGATTATCTTCGGTTCGGCCTTCTATGTCAGCGCTCGGCGTAGCCATGAGAACAATCGCTGGCTGCTGAGGGCGGCGCTGTTCGCCATCCCGCTGCCTTGGCTCGCTTGCGAACTCGGCTGGTTCGTCGCCGAATTCGGCCGTCAGCCCTGGGCGATCGGTGAGGTGCTGCCGACCTTCCTCGGCACGTCCAGCCTCACGACGACCGACCTCATCTTCTCGCTGACCGGCTTCCTGGTGCTCTACACCTGCCTGCTGGTCGTCGAAGCCTTCCTGATGTTCAAGTTCGCCCGCCTCGGCCCGAGCTCGCTCGGTACCGGCCGCTATCATTTCGAGACCCAGACGCCGGGATCGATCCGCGTCGCGGCGGCAGAATGAGGAACCCGCCATGTTCGATTATGAAACCCTGAAGTTCATTTGGTGGATCCTCGTCGGCGCGCTGCTGATCGGGTTTGCCATCACCGACGGCATGGATATGGGCGTCGGTTCGCTCCTGCCGTTTATCGCCAAGACCGATGCCGAGCGGCGCATCGCCATCAACACGGTCGGCCCGCATTGGGACGGCAACCAGGTGTGGCTGATCACCGCCGGCGGCGCTCTGTTCGCCGCCTGGCCGATGGTTTATGCAGCGGCCTTCTCCGGCTTCTACATGGCCATGCTCCTGGTGCTGTTCGCGCTGTTCTTCCGGCCGGTCGGCTTCGACTATCGCTCGAAGCTCGACAATCCGAAGTGGCGGTCGACCTGGGACTGGGCCTTGTTTGCCGGTGGCGCGATCCCGGCGCTGATCTTCGGCGTCGCCTTCGGTAACCTTCTGCAGGGCGTGCCTTTCCGGCTCGACGAGATCCTGCGTGCTCACTACGAGGGCTCGTTCATCTTCGCGCTTCTACCGCTACTCAACCCCTTCGCGCTTCTGGCCGGCCTCATTTCACTCGGCATGCTGGCTGCTCATGGCGCGGTCTGGCTGCAGCTCCGCGCTTCGGGCGAAGTGGCGGTACGGGCTCGGGCGCTGGTTGTTCGGCTATCGCCGGTGATCACCCTGCTGTTCGCCATTGCCGGCGTTTGGGTCTGGCTGCGTATCGATGGCTATCGCATCGTGTCTCAGCCGGCGCTGGACGCTCTGCCCAACCCGCTCGGCAAGCAGGTGGTTGTGGCGCCGGGTGCCTGGTTCGACATCTACACCAAGATGCCGATTACCATGCTGGCGCCGGTGATTGGCCTTGTCGGGCCGCTTCTCACCGCGCTTCTTGCGAAAGCCAACCGGCCCGGTCTTGCCTTCGTAACGTCGGCGCTCGGCATTGCCGGTATCATCGGCACCGCCGGCCTCTCGATGTTCCCCTTCGTGATGCCGTCGAGCCTCGACCCCAATGCCAGCCTGACCATGTGGGATGCCACATCCAGCCATCTGACGCTCAACGTCATGTTCTGGGCCGTGATCATCTTCCTGCCGATCGTGCTGGCCTACACTGTGTGGTGCTACTGGCGCATGTGGGGCCGCGTGACCGCCGAAGACATCGGCGCCCGCTCGCATTCGGCTTACTGACAGAGGAGAGAGGACAATGTGGTATTTTGCCTGGATCCTTGGCGTCACGGCCGCGGCTGCGATCGGCGTGATCAACGTCATGTGGTTCGAATTCCAGGACGGTCTCGATATCGACGCGTCCAAGTGAGCCATCCGGCACGGCGACAACTCGCCGCGCCGTTCAAGGCCGGCCTCTGTCTTCCCCGGCCATTTCAGAGCGGCTGGCATGGTCGTCCCGCCCACCATGCCGGCCGCCTCTTTGCTTCAATCGCGCCCAAGTGAAGACCCGCGCCCTTGCGGTTCCCGTCGGCGCATGGCACTCCGGCTTGCCATATCTCGTCACCGGCCTGTTTTATGAGTAAACCCGAGACCCTGCTCGACGATCTTTCGGCTGGTGTACGCAAGGAAACGGCGCTGCTTCTCGCCACAGCCGTTGCCGAAGGCCTGCTCGGCGTGGCCGCCGCCTTCATCACTGCGCGCATTATCGATGCCGTGGTTTTTCGCGACGCTGACTTCGCCGCCATCCTTCCCTGGCTTCTGCAGCTCCTTGGGATTGCGGCCCTCAAAGCGGTCATCGGTTATGCCGGGGCACTGGTCGGATTCGAGGCAGCGGCGCGGGCACGACAGGGCTTGTTCGCCCGCCTTCTTGATCAGGTCGCTACGCTTGGGCCGGTGCGGCTTTCAGGCACCGCCACCGGCGATCTTGTGACAACGCTCACCGACGCTGTTGCCGGTATCGAGCCTTATTGGCGGCAATGGCTGCCAGCCACCGCCACCGTCGCCGTGCTGCCCGTCGCCATCTTGCTTGCCGTGCTGCCGGTCGATTGGCGCTCGGCCGTCGTGTTCGCTGTGACTCTACCGCTTTTGCCCATGTTCATGGTGCTGGCCGGCCGCTCGGCCGAGCGGGCCAACCAACGGCAATGGGCCTCGATGGCGCGGCTCGGTGGCCATCTCCTGGACGCGGTGGCCGGCCTTGCCGATCTGGTGCTGCTCGGCGCGGCCAAGCGTGAGGTGGCCTTGGTGGCCCGGACTGCCGACGGCTACCGACGCGAGACCATGAAAGTGCTGCGTCTCGCCTTCCTGTCGGCGCTGGTGCTGGAATTCTTTGCCACCGTCTCCATCGCGGTGACGGCAGTGTTGGTGGGCTTCCGCCTGCTGTGGGGCGAGATCGCCTTCATCGACGGTCTCACCGTCCTGCTCCTCGCTCCATTGTTCTATGCGCCGCTTCGGACGCTCGGCGTCGAGCGGCACGCCCGCATGGAAGCGGTGGCTGCCGCCGAGCGGCTGGCCGATTTTCTGGCCAAACCGGCGCCCCGGAAAAACGGAGACGAACGGCTTGTCGCGGATAAGGCAGTATCGGTCCGTTTCGACAATGTCTCGGCCGGCTACGGGGACGGCCGTCTTGCCCTCGATGGTGTCAGCTTCGAAGTCCGTGCCGGCGAGCAGGTGGCGATCGTTGGCGAGAGCGGCGCCGGCAAGTCGACCATCCTGTCGCTGATCGCTGGGTTCCTGGAGCCTTTGGCCGGCACCATCCTGATCGACGGCCAACCACTTGCCTCCCTCGACCTTGACGACGTTCGCCGTCACATCGCCTTTTTACCGCAGCGCGCTTTCCTGTTCGATGCCACGATCGTCGAGAATATCGCCATGGGCAGGCCGGGCAATGTGGCAGCAGCGCTCGGAGCCGCCCGCGCCGATGAATTCGTCGCTCGTCTGCCCAACGGTGTGGAAAGCCGGCTCGGCGAAGGCGGCGCCGGCCTGTCCGGTGGCGAGGCGCAGCGGTTGATGCTGGCCCGCGCCCTGCTCGCCCCGGCGCCACTCGTGTTGATGGACGAGCCCACTGCCCATCTCGATGCCGCCACCGAGGCGGCGGTGGGGGAAGCGATCGCCGCCCTTTCGGCCGGCCGCACGCGCCTTACCATCGCCCATCGTCTGCGCACGGTGGAGACTGCCGACCGAGTTCTTGTTCTTGCCGGCGGGCAGCTGATCGAGGAAGGGAGCCCGGCCGAGCTCAAAGCGCGCGGCGGCGCATTTGGCGCCATGTTGGCGACGCTGGAAGGCGAGGGTAGGGCGTGAAAGATCTGCTCCGTCTCCTTGGCCTCTATCGGCGACACGTCGGCTGGATTCTTCTGTCCATGCTGGTGTCGCTGGTGGCAACGCTCGCCAATGTCGGGCTGATGGCGACCTCCGGCTGGTTCATCACCGCCATGGCGGCGGCCGGCCTTGCCGGCGCAACCATGAACTATTTTACGCCGGCGGCGATCATCCGGGCGCTGGCCATCCTGCGTACCGGCGGTCGCTACATCGATCGGGTGGTCGGCCATGAGGCGACCTTGCGCCTTCTTGCCGACACACGAGCCCACCTGTTCGCCAGGATGGTGCCGCTCGCCCCGGCTGCCCTCGACGACCTCCGCTCGGGCGATCTCTTGGCTCGGCTCAAGGCCGATATCGACCGGTTGGAGCTGACCTTCCTGCGGTTTCTGTCGCCGCTGATGGTCGCCTTGCTGACGCTTGCCGTCGTCGGGTTGGTGCTTTTCCTTCATGACGGGCGGTTGGCAGCCGGCGTGCTGGCGGTTCTGATCGGCTGTGGCCTGCTGGCGCCGGCACTCGCTTCCGTGGCGGCAGCCGGTCCCGGCCGCGCGCTAACGGCGCGTTCGGCCGAGCTTCGCCGGCTGGTCGTCGACGATCTCTCCGGTCTGATGCCGCTCATGATCACGGGTGCCTTTGCCGGTCATCGCGACCGGCTTGTCGTGGCAATGGCGTCCCTGGTCCAAGCCGAGCGCCAGCTTGCCCGCCGAGCGGCGTTTGGGCAGGCGCTGGGCCGTCTCTCCGGCGATCTGGCGCTGATCGTGGCGCTTGCCGTCGGCGTTCCGCTGGTTGTCGCCGGCCGGATGGCTGGTCCAGACCTTGCCATGGCGGCGCTGCTGTCGTTGTCGGCCGCCGAGGTCTTCATGGGGCTGCCGGCGGCCTTTCTGGGCTTTTCTTCGACACTCGCTTCGGCACGGCGGCTGTTCGCCATTCTCGATCGCAAGCCGCCGGTTATCGAACCGGCAAATCCCAGACCGTTGCCTGAGGGACGCGACCTTCGCCTTGATGGTGTAACGCTTCGTTACCCCGGCGGCCTCCGGCCGGCCCTCGATCATGTCAGCCTCGATATTCCCTTCGGCAGTCATGTGGCGCTGGTTGGCGAGAGCGGCGCCGGCAAGTCATCGGTCGCGGCTTTGCTTGCAAGGCTGCGCGATCCCGACGTCGGGGAAATCCGGCTCGGTGGCGTAGCGCTCACCGACCTCGCGCTCGCCGATGTGCGCCGGACAGTCGGCGTCGTGCCGCAGAAGCCGCATCTCTTCACCCTGACGCTCGAGGAGAACCTCCGTCTCGGTAGTCCCTCGGCAACGGCAACCGAACTGGCCGCGGCTATCGAGGCGGCCAGTCTTGCCGACTTCGTTGCCAGGTTGCCGCAGGGGTTGGCAACGCCGGTCGGCGTCGCCGGCACCACGCTGTCGGGCGGTGAGGCGCGTCGCGTTGCCATTGCTCGCCTGCTGCTGGTGGACCCGGATATCCTCATCCTCGACGAGCCAGGGGAAGGGCTCGATCCGGACACCGAAGCCACCGTCCTCGACCGAGTGCTCGATAGGATGGCCGGGCGGACGGTGATCCTGATCACCCATGCTCGCGCCGCGCTTCACCGTATGGACCGCGTGGTGGAGGTCGATGCCGGGCGAGTCGTCGCGAATCGCACGCCGTCCGCAGTCTGACGGAGGGTGCAGCGCTTGTGCGGCGGCCGTCGCCATGCTAAGGGGCGGCGAACCTTTTCGGAGAGTTGGATGCTCCTCGGCCACGATCAGCGACGACGACGCGACGCACGCGCTTTTGAGCGCGCTTTCGCGTCTTCCTGCGCCTGATCGGTCGGCCCTCGGGGTCTGCGGATTGATGGCGCCGCACCCCACTTTTTCACGGTTCGACATGACCGCCATCGATCTCTCGCTCGCCCGCTCCATCGATACCTTTGCGCTTGAGGATGTCGTCTTCCGCCCGGAAGAGACCGGCGACGCCGCCGCCATTGATGCCATTCACGACGTAACTTTCGGCCCGGGTCGCTACAGCCGTACCGCCTTTCGTCTGCGGGAAGGCCATGCGCCGGACGGCCCGACCAGCCTCGTCGCCGTTTACCGGGGAAATGTCATCGGCTCGGTGCGGCTCACCGCCATCTCGGTGGGCGATACGCCGGCACTGCTGCTCGGTCCGCTCGCGGTTTTGCCGGCCCTCAAGAGCCTCGGTGTCGGCAAGGCGCTGATGCGGCTTTCGGTGGAAGCGGCGCGTCAGCGGCACCACCGGCTGGTCGTGCTGGTCGGCGACCTTCCCTATTACTGGCCGTTCGGGTTCCGCGTCGTTCCGGCTGGCCGGCTGCAACTGCCGGGACCGGTCGATCCGGCCCGCCTGTTGTGGGCGGAACTGGCCCCAGGCGCTTCCGAGGGCGTCGCCGGTCCAGTGAAAGCGACCGGTCCGGCTGCCTGAGCTCCCTTACCGGCTTTCCCGCCACCAAAGACCGCCGACGGCCAGCAGCAATAAGGCCGCGGCGAGAAGCCCGAGGTAGACCGGCACCGTCTCGATACCGGCGATCTCGTAGGCGTCCGACGCCTTGAAGCCGATCCAGCCGTCGCCCGAATAGGTGCCGGCCGCCGACCGACGCATCGCGACGGTGGGAATGGAGAGTGGTCCGCCCGCTTCTGCCCTGAGCCGCATTGCCGTGCCGCCGGTTGCCTGGGCGATCGGCTTGGTCGGCTCGATGGTCGAGACGAGCGCCCGGAATTCACGCGGGTTGGCGGGGCCGACATGGGCAAGGGCGGTCAGTGTACCGTCACTCGCCTTGTAGAGGCCGGGGAGCGGCGTGGCGATCGTCGCACCGAAGCGGCCGGGGCCGAGTGGCGAGAGGTTAGCGATTCGCTGTTCCGAGCCGTCGGGGAAGGTGACGGTTACCGGCGCGGCGGCATCCTTCAAGGTGCGCCGCTCGACGGTGAGGCGGCCGGCTTCCCCTGAGAGACGAAGCGCCTCCTCTTCGAGTTCCGGCTCGCTCATCAGCCAATGAGCGACGTTGCGCAGCAATTCAGCATGCGGACCGCCGCCTTCGAAGCCGCGCGCCCACAGCCACACCTGGTCGCTGAGTAGCATGGCAACGCGGCCCTTGCCCTCGCGAGACAGCACCAAGAGTGGTTTGCCGTCCGGACCGGACATCAGCGCGTCGCCACGATTCTCGCGGGTTTCGACCATGCGGAACCAGCGCGACCAGCGGGGCGGATCGACGTTGCCGCCTGGTAGATCGGCCGTCACCGGATGGCGCGCCCCGAGGGCGGTCACGGTCGGCCGGAACGGCGCCTCGATGACGTTGCCGTCTGGGGTCGCCGGAAGCAGGGGCGCGAGCGGGCTGTCGTAGACACTATCGGAATTGAGCGGATCGGGGCCGGCGGCCATCAGCAGCGCGCCGCCGTCGGTGACATAGCGGGCGATGTTATCGAAGTAGAGCAGCGGCAGCACGCCGCGCTTCTCGTAGCGGTCGAAAATGATCAGGTCGAAGTCATTGATCTTCTCGTCGAACAGCTCGCGGGTGGGGAAGGCGATCAGCGACAGTTCGTCGATCGGCGTTCCATCCTGCTTCTCCGGCGGGCGCAGGATGGTGAAATGGACGAGATCGACGGACGCATCGGACTTCAAGAGGTTGCGCCATGTGCGTTCGCCGGCGTGCGGTTCGCCAGAAACCAGCAGCACCCGCAGTGCCTGTCGCACGCCGTCGATGACGGCGACTTCGGCGTTGTTGAGGGGCGAGATTTCGCCGGAGAGCGGCGGCGCCTCCACCTCGACGATGTTGTTGCCGGCATGGGGTATGGCGACATCGACAGAGCGTTCTTCGCCCGGCGCCATGGTAACGGTTGCCACCGTCTCGCCGTCGCGGCGGACGATCACCGGCACCGGCGCGTTATCCGGCGATCGTCCGTCGTCAACGAGGCGGAAGCTGAGGCGCTGCGTCGAGCGGACGAGCGCGAATTTCGGACTGGAGGTCAGCTCGATGCGGCGGTCATATTCACCGGGATCGCCGGTGACGAGCACATGCAAGGGCGCCGAAAAGCCGAGGCTCGCGACATCCTTCGGCACGTCATGGATCCTGCCGTCGGTGATGACGGCGACGCCCCCGATCCGGTCGGCCGGCACGTCGGAGAGTGCCCGGGCAACGTCGGCGAAAAGGCGCGTGCCGTCGGCGTTGTCGGTGGCGGCGGCCGGTACTTCGCGCAGTTCGACACCGGCGAGGTGGGACAGTCGCTCCTTCAGCGCCGCATAGGCGGCGTCGGTGTCGGCGGGTCGGCTGGCTAGCGACTGCGAGGCGCTGCGATCGGCAACCAGAGCCACCACGGACGGCAGTACCTTGCGATCTTCAGCGACGAGTTCCGGCCTTGCCGCACCGAGAAGGAGGAGAGCAAGCGCAAGAGCTCTGAGCAGTACGCCGCGTCGGCGACGGAAGGCCATCAAGGCGAGAACGGCGAGCGCAACGATGCCACCGCCGATGAGGACGGGGATGGGCAGGAGCGGCGCGAAGGCGATCGACCAGATCATGACGGCCTCATTCCCCCAGCCGTTCGAGGAGGGCGGGCACGTGCACCTGGTCGGCCTTGTAGCTGCCGGTCAGGACGTACATGACGATGTTGAGGCCGGAACGGAAGGCGAATTCGCGCTGGCGCGGAGAGCCGGGAACCAGCGGATGCAGGAAAGACCCTGCCTCGTCGGCCGCCCAGGCGCCGGCAAGATCATTGCCGGTAATCAGAATGGGAGACACGCCATCGGTGGCGCGAACCGGGCGCGCCTCGCCGGTGTCGTTTTCGCTTTCGTCGTCGGGCGCCTCGACCCACAACGGTGACCCTTCGGTTCGACCAGGGAAGGCGCCGAGGAGATAGAAGGACTTGGTGAGCACGTGGTTGGACGGCACCGGTTCGAGCGGCGGTACGTCGATGGTTGCCAGCATGTCGCGTAGCCGCGCGGTGTTGGGCGAAGCGACGGAGAAGTCGGCGTCATCGCGACTGTCGAACAGGACGGTGCCGCCATCCTTCATGAATGCTTCGACGCGGGCCATGGCGGCGGCGGATGGCATGGGCGCCGAACTGTCGATGGGCCAATAGATCAGCGGAAAGACCGAGAGTTCATCATGTTCCGGGTCGACCGCCATGGGTTCGCCCGGCTCCAGCGATGAGTGGTTGGCAATGAAGCGCGATAGTGTCGAAAGACCGGCCCGGCTGGTTTCGTCGATATCGGCGATGCCGGTTTCGACATAAGCGAGTCGGGTTGCCGACAGCGCTTCCAGAAGGCGCGCGTCGTCGGCGGCACGGGCATGCGGCGGAGATAGAAGAAGAGCGAGACCGATCATGACGGCGGCTGCGGCGGGCCATCGCCGCTTGAACCCGCCGGCCAGCGCGGTGACGGCGAGACCGTCGATCAGCAGAAGCAGGAAGGCGAGACCGAAGCCGAAGGACGACAGGTCGATTGCCGCCTCGGTGGCGAGGCCGGTACGGTGAACGCTGCCGGGCAGACCGGAGAGGTCGGGCGGCAGGTAGGTCATGTCCGGTTTCAGCGGATTGAGGGCGCGGAAGCCATCATCGCTGCCATAAAGGCCGGGGGGCGTGGAGCGTGAGGGACGGATCGCGGCAATATCCGTCTCACGGAGTCCGGTGACGCCGGCCGTCGGCGCGGCCGGGCGGCCATAGCCGTCGAGAAGCGACAGCGGAGGCAGCACGGCATTGCCGCCGATATCGCGCGTGCCAGCGCCGGCCGAGCCCAGGGCGACGGTTCGGCGCAGCATCTCCACGAATGCGCCGGAGATGGGCAGGTTGGACCAGCGGGTATCGGCCGTGACATGGAACAGCACCAACCAGCCGGCGCCGACACGAGAGGCGGTGACCAGCGGCGTGCCGTCGGACAGGCTGGCCCAAGTCCGGTCGGCAAGATCGACGCCCGGCTCGGCCAGCACCTGCCGGTTGACCGTCACATCGCCGGGAACGGTGAGGCCGGCATAGGGGCCGTTTTCGGAAAAGCTGCCGAGCGATTGCGGCTTGCTCCAGGAGAGCGAGCCGCCGAGCGCGCGGTCGCCCCGGCGGAGGGGAGCGGGTACCTGGGTCTCGTCCGAGGCGGCGAGCCGCGGCCCGGCAAAGCGGATGAGCACGCCGCCCTTTTCCATGAAGGCGCGCGCGAAGGCGGCTTCTCCGGCACTGAAGCGACCGGCATCGGCAACCAGGATGGCCGCTGGCCGCGTTTCGATCGCCGCCTTAAGGGCGTCCGACAGAGCGCCCTGACCGGAAACCGTCACCTCGGCAAAGGGAGCGAGCGCTTTTTCGAGGAAATATTCCGGCGCGATCAGCGGCCGTGCTGCGTCGCTGCTGGTCGCGGTGACGATGGCGACCGATCGGCGGCGCCAGCGATCGTCGAGGAGATGAACACCCAGCGCCGAATTGCCACTCGCCACTTCGGCGCGGGCAATGTCGTTGCGGATTTCGAGCGGTAGGTCGAAGCGAACATCGGCTTTGACCTCGCTGGCTGCCAGAGTAAAGGGTCGCTCGTCGAGAAGACGCCCCTTGCGATCGAGGAGGCGAAGGCTGCTCGCAACCGATGCACCGGCTGCCGGTCGCCGAAGATGGATGGTAACGGCGGCACCGTCCTGTTCGACGCCATCGATCGCCAGCGGTGCCGGCCGACTGGAGACGGCGAGCGTCACTGGCGCCGATCCGGCGAGCCGGGCAAGACCGGAGAGGAAATCATGCGCCGTGCCGTTATCGCCCGGTTCCGGCAGGGCGACGATCTCGCCTGGCGGAGTGCTCGCGGCCAAACGGTCAAGGGCAGGCAGAAGCGTTGCGCGATCGGGCAAAATGGCGCGCGGGCTGAGGGCATTGAGACGTCGGATTGCCTCGGCCGCCGAGGTTTGTGCACCGATAGTGTCCGGCCCGTCAGCGGTGGCAATCAGCAGCACCGGCCGTCCGGCATCGCCGGCCTCCGATAGAATCGCGGCGGCAGTGGTGCGGCGCTCCTGCCAGTCGGGGGCGGCGCTGGCACCGTTATCGACGACCAGCCAAAGAGGACCTCCACCCCGGACGATGCGCTCGGCTGGCTGAAGCGTCGGTCCGGCAACGGCCAAGACGATCAGGCCGGCAATAAGCAGACGCAGGGCCATCAGCCACCAGGGCGTACGGACTGGCGTCTCTTCGTCGCGCTTGGGGCGAACGATCAAGGCGAGTGGCGGGAAAAGGCGAGTGATCGGGCGCGGTGGCGTCGCCTTCAGGAGCCACCAGATAGCCGGCAGGGCCAGAAGGCCGATGAGCGCCAGCGGCGCGGCAAAGGAAAGGCCGCTCATAGTCCGCCCCCCTCCGGCGCCGTAAGCTGGCCGCAGAGAGCAATCAGCGTTTCGGTCGCCGGTCGGTCGGTGCGGGCAAGCGTGTGGCTCCAGCCCGGGCGGCGGGCGGAAACGAGGCGCTGCCGATGATCAGCCCGGCTGGCGAGGTAAGTCTCGCGCCAAGCCTCGGCGCGGCCGGCCGTGAGGTGGGCGCCGCTCTCGGGATCGACAAAGTCGACACGACCCGCGAAGGGAAAGGTTTCCTCGATCGGATCGACGATCTCCACCAGGTGGACACGGCTTTCGAGCGTGGCCAGATCGGTAAACAGCGAATCGCGCTGCGCCTGCGGACCGAGGAAGTCGGAGATGAGCACTGCGTCGTCGCGGCGTCGCATGGTTGTCGGCGCATGGCTTGGATCAACGCTGCCAAGGCGAGCGAGTTTCATGGCGATCACCTCAGCGCCGTCACGCCGGGCGGTCGGCTCGGCATCACCGACGAGACCGACCCGTTCGCCGGCGCGCGACAACAGTTCGGCCAAAGCCAGGGCGAAGGTCAGTGCTAAATTCTGCTTGCTCGTCATGGCGAGTTCGGAGCGAAAATCCATCGACGCCGAGAGATCGACCCACAGCCAGACGGTATGCGCGTTCTCACGCTCGCGCTCGCGTACATAGAGCGTTTCGTCGCGGGCCGACCGCCGCCAGTCGATGCCACGCATGGATTCGCCGGACAGAAACGGGCGGAATTGCCAGAAGTCTTCACCAGGACCGGCCCGGCGACGCCCATGCCAGCCGGCTGCGACCGTGCCAGCCACCCGCCGCGCATCGACGAGAAGGTCGGGCAGGGCGGCAGCCAAGCCCCGCGCTGCGGCGACGCCTTCCGGCGTCAGGGCGTCGTGGCCCGCCATGCTCAGATCGCCTTTTCGAGGATGAGGCCGATCACTTCGGCAACGGCGCGGCGGCGGGCGCGCGCTTCAAAGGTCAGCGCCATGCGGTGTTTCAGCACCGGAACCGCCAGAGCGGCAACGTCATCAAGCGACGGCGCGTAGCGACCGGTCAGAAGGGCACGGGCGCGGACGGCCAGCATCAGCGATTGGGCGGCGCGAGGGCCGGGACCCCAGGCGATGTCGCGGGCGGCATCCGGCGCGAGGTCGGCACCGGGGCGGGCGCCGCGCACCAGGTCGAGAATCGCCTCCACGACCCGATCGCCGACTGGCATGCGGCGGACCAGAGCCTGCAGATTCTGAAGCTCGCCGTCGGCAAGCAGCCGCTCCGCCGTCGCCTCGTCGCGGCCGGTGGTTTCGATCAGGATGCGCCGCTCGGTGTCGCGATCGGGATAGTCAAGGTCGATCTCCAGCAGGAATCGGTCGAGCTGAGCCTCTGGCAGCGGATAGGTACCTTCCTGCTCAAGGGGATTCTGCGTCGCGAGAACATGAAAGGGCGCCGGAAGATCGTAGCGGACACCGGCCACCGTCACATGGTGCTCCTGCATGGCCTGCAGGAGGGCCGATTGGGTGCGGGGGGAGGCGCGGTTGATCTCGTCGGCCATGACCAGTTGAGCGAACACCGGGCCACGGATGAAGCGGAAGGAGCGGCTGCCATCGGCTGCCTGATCGAGCACTTCCGAACCGAGAATGTCGGAGGGCATCAGGTCGGGTGTGAACTGGATGCGCCGTTCGCTGAGGCCGAGTACGATGGCCAGCGTCTCGACCAGCTTGGTCTTGGCCAGGCCCGGCACGCCGACGATCAGACCATGACCGCCGGAGAGCAGCGTCACCAACGCCGCTTCGACGGCCGCCTCTTGCCCGAAGATGACGCGGGCGATGGCGGCGCGCACGGCCGAGAGCCGCGCGAAGGCGGCGTCCGCCTCGGCTACGGCGTCGGTGGCCGTTTTCATGTCTGCGTCCATCGCGGATTGCTCCATTTTTCTTCCTCAGTCGCCGGCGGGCTTCCGCCCTTGGCTTTCGCTTCGCGGGCGCCGCTTGGCGCCGGAACCCGCTTTCGCGGCCTCTTGTTCTTGCTCAATATCCGATGAGCTTGCGCCCATCGGTCGAGTTTGACATCTCCCGCCGCGCGGCGCATCACCTTTCGGCGATAATGCCGGATCTGGTTTCAACCCATGAGGCAAGCAAAATCAAGGCAGGCACGACTAGCCGGGAGGCAGGCGTGATCGTAGACGAAGTGGGAGCGGCCGAAATCCTTGCCAGGGCCGGCCGAATGCGGCCGCTATCGACTGCCGGCGCGTTACGGGCATCCGGGGAAGGGCGAGTGGCGGCGAGCCTTGCCGCTTCCAGCGAGCCGCTCCGCGATGCGGCGGTGCTGATCGGCCTCGTTGGCCGGCCGAAGTCCAGCGGTCTGGATCTCATCATGATCAGGCGTAACGATAGCCTGCGCGTTCATTCCGGCGAGGTGGCCTTGCCCGGCGGCAAGATCGATCCGGATGATGCCTCGCCGGTCGAGGCCGCCTTGCGCGAGGCGGAAGAAGAAGTCGGTCTTCTTCCGTCGGCGGTGCAGCCGGTCGGTCTGCTTGCACCTTATCCAACGCCGTCCGGTTTCCGGGTGTTTCCGGTGATCGGTCTTGTCGATGGCACGCCGGCCCTTGTGCCCAACCCCGGGGAGGTGGCGGAGGTGTTCTCGGTCCCGCTCGACTTCGTGCTCGACCCCGGCAACCATCGCGAAGAATTCTTCGAACATGCGAGCGGCCGGCGACATTTTTTCTCGCTGCAGTATGGCCGCCATCGCATCTGGGGCGTGACAGGCAATATCTTGCGCCGCTTCTATGAGGAAGTGTTTCGATGAACCTGCCTGCCTCGATCGCTGGCGCGCCATTCCTCGCCGACCCCGCCTTCCAGCGGGTGATCGCGGCGGTCGAACAGGACGGCGACCGGGCACGGGTGGTTGGCGGCGCGGTACGCAATACACTGATCGGCGTGCCTGTCGACGACGTCGATATCGCAACCACTGCGCCGCCCGAGACGGTTGCCGCCCGGGTGACGGCCGCCGGTCTCAAGGCCGTGCCGACCGGTATTGCGCACGGCACGATAACGGTCGTCTCGTCGGGGCGGCCCTTCGAAGTGACCACGCTCAGGGCCGATCTCGAGACCGACGGCCGGCATGCCGTGGTCGCTTTCACCCGCGATTGGGTGGGAGACGCGCGGCGACGCGACTTCACCATGAACGCCATCTACGCCGACGCAGACGGTGGTTTGCATGATCCGGTCGGTGGCATCGCTGACGCGCTTGCCGGGCACGTCCGCTTCATCGGCGATCCCGTCGAACGCATCGAGGAAGACTATCTCCGCATCCTGCGCTTCTTCCGCTTCCATGCCGGTTATGGCCGCGGTGCGCTCGACGCGGTCGGCCTTGACGCATCGGTTCGTCTCCAGGATGGAATCGACCGGCTGTCGCGCGAACGGATCGGCGCGGAGATGCGCAAGCTGGTGACGGCCGCGGGTGCGGTGGTGGCACTCACCGTCATGGACGAAACGTCGATCCTCGCCCGCATTCTGCCTGGTGGCGGCGCCGTTGGGCGATTCTCCCGGGTGGTCGGTCTGGCGGAGCGGTGCGAGCGAACGCTTGGCCTCGAAGCCCGTTTGGCGGCGCTTGCCGTCGAACGCCAGAGGCTCGCCGAAGCCCTACGTCTGTCCGGACGGGAGAATAAGCTGATCGAGGCGATTGCTCGCTGGGCGGAGGAAATTGCCGCGCGGATGGATGAGACAACCGTCCGCTTCGCCGTGGTTCGGGAGGGCAATGAGGTGGCTTTTGCCGCCTTAATTCTGGCGGCGGTTCATCGGGGTGAAGAGCCGACGATGGATCTCATTCGCCTGGCTTGGGATTTCAAGCCACCCCGATCTCCGGTGACCGCTGCTCGGCTAATGGTGGAAGGCTACGTTCCGGGTCCTCTTTTGGGAGCTGAGCTGCGTCGTCGGGAGGCGGCTTGGATTGCTGCTGGCTGCCCGGTCGACCCATTTGGCGGCGATTGACGCCCTGTCTTTGGAGCGGCGAGCGGCGGATAGAAATTTTCAGATATTTTTTTCGCCGCAAGCTTGGGGTGTGACGGTTTTTTGACCGTTTGGAAAATTGACATCTATTTGTTATTCAACGCGTTTTCATACTTATGCGGGTTTGGCTTTCTTCGGAAATGTCGGTGTTGACAAGGGCGATATGCCCCCCTATAAGCACGTTCATCGACGGCGGCGCTGCAGCGACGTGGCACCGGCGGATTTCTGTTGCCGGATCCTGGCGGTAAGTTGGGGTTTTGGGCGGCGGGGTATTGAGGGGCTTAGTTCCTCTCTGTTCTTTGACAAGTGAATAGGAAGAAAGAGAAACGTGGCCGGCGCTTAGGGCTCGTCGGCACTGACTGTCCTTTCGGGGTAGGTTGGTGCCAAGAAGAGCTAAAGAACCGGGTTTACGTTTCTTGATAAAAGGACCGTTTTGGCTTTGTCCGAGAGGATGGAGTTAGAATGGACCTCGTCAAGTGAACTTGTGAATTCGGGAAAGAACTCTTGAACATGAGAGTTTGATCCTGGCTCAGAACGAACGCTGGCGGCAGGCTTAACACATG
>NZ_AUHB01000006.1 GCF_000422965.1 Pleomorphomonas oryzae DSM 16300 | reverse complement strand
TCCAAAGACTTCGCAAAGGCTTGCAAGGATCTCGGCCTGAAACACATCCGAACGAAGCCCTATACGCCGAAGACCAACGGTAAGGCTGAGCGGTTCATCCAGACCGCTCTGCGTGAATGGGCATACGCACGCGCCTATCCAACCTCAGATCACCGCAAAGCCCACTTGCCAGAGTGGACCCACATGTACAATTGGCACAGACCACACGGTAGCCTTGACGCCAAAACCCCTATCAGTCGCCTCAACCTAACCAGCGACAACCTCTTGAGGCTTCACATCTAGCGACCAAAGACTGCTGACGCGGACGGGTTCGATCCGGTCTAGTCTTGCTGAAATAGACAAGGAGGGACCCATGGTCCAGACACCATATTTTTCCGCCGTATCGATGGTGACGCTCGGCGTTGCCGACCTTACCCGCGCTCGCGTCTTCTATGAGGCGCTCGGATTCACAGCCGGGCCGGGATCGAGCGAAAACATCGTCTTCTTTCAGCTCGGTGCGCTGGTTCTGGCGCTCTTTCCGCGAACGCCGCTTGCCGAGGACGCCGAGGTAGCCGACGACGGCCAAGGCTTCGACGGCGTAACGCTGGCCCACAACTATCCGTCGGAAGAAGCCGTTGATGCGGCGATGGCGCACGCGCTTGCTTCAGGCGCCGTTCTGAAGAAAAAGCCGCAGAAGGTATTTTGGGGCGGATATTCAGGTTATTTCGCCGATCCGGACGGCCACCTCTGGGAAGTCGCCTACAATCCTTTCGTCAAGGTCGATGATCATGGCATAGTGACGCTTTGAAGCTGCAAAAAGGAGTGTCACCGATGGCCATCGATGGCAAGACCGACGACGACATCACCCGCATCCTCGAGGAGACACGGACCATCGCCGTGGTCGGCGCCAGCCAGAATCCATCGCGCGCCGTCTATGGCGTCATGGGCTTCCTGATTGGGCGCGGCTATGAAGTCTACCCGATCAATCCGGGCCTCGCCGGCCAGGAGCTGCAGGGCCGAAAGGTCTACGCCAGTCTTTCAGAGGTGCCGGCAGAGATCGACATGGTCGATGTGTTCCGCAATTCCGAAGCGGCTGGCGACACCATTGATGAGGCGCTGGCGTTGGCGGTGCCGCCGAAGACCATCTGGTTGCAACTCGGCGTCATCAATGAAGCGGGCTTCGAGCGGGCGGAGGCCAAGGGCGTCAGGGTGGTGATGGATCGTTGCCCGGCCATCGAGGGACCGCGGCTCGGCGTGTAGTCAAGGGCGCGCGGCTGCCGGAGTTATATCGATTCGCGAAGATTCCGACGCATCCGCTCATTGAGAGCATTGCCGATTTCTCATTTACGTCAGGGCCATGAGAAATCTTCAAACGGAATATCAAGATGCATTTTCAATGCGTCTTGGTATTAGCGGCCGCGCCGCACCTTGCCCATCCGGTCCTTGCGTTCCTTGTCCTTGCGCGCTTTGGCGGCGCGCATGGCGGCGACGCGGCCGAGCGGCCGGCCGGCAGCTCCCTCCGACATCATCTCGAAGCGCAGGGCGCCGGCAAACGGCGCCGCCTCGATGAGGCGCACCTCGACGGTATCGCCCAGCCGGTAGGTCTCGCCGCTTCTCGATCCGATCAGCGCATGACGTGCCTCGTCGAAAGCGAAATAGTCGGCGCCCAGCGTCGATATGGGAATGAAACCGTCGGCGCCGGTTTCGTCGAGACGGATGAACAGACCCGCCTTGGTGACGCCGGAAATGCGGCCGCGGAAAACTGCGCCGACCCGATCGGACAGCCAGCCGGCAATCAGCCGATCGATGGTCTCGCGCTCGGCCTGCATGGCGCGCCGCTCGGCGGCCGAGATATCCTCGGCGACGCGCGGCAGGGTTTCTTCCACGCCGTCCGGCAGGCCGCCTTCGCCGAGACCAAGTGCGGTGATCAGCCCGCGATGAACGACGAGGTCGGCATAGCGGCGGATCGGCGAGGTGAAGTGGGCATATTTGCGGAGATTGAGGCCGAAGTGGCCGAGATTGACCGGCGAATATTCGGCTTGGCTCTGCGAGCGCAGGACCACCTCGTTGACGAGATAGGCCTGCGGCGTGCCCTCCACCCGTTCGAGGATGCGGTTGAACAACTCGGGCTGCAGGTTGCCCTGCTTGGCGATTTTCATGTCAAGCGTCGCCAGGAACTCGCGCAACGACTCAAGCTTGGCGAGCGATGGCTGATCGTGAACGCGGTAGAGGAGCGGCGTGCGGCGCTTCTCCAAAGTCTCCGCGGCAGCCACGTTGGCCTGGATCATGAACTCTTCGATCAGGCGATGGGCGGTGAGCCGTTCCGGCGTAACGATGCGGTCGACGGTGCCGTCGGGTTTCAGCAGAACCTTGCGCTCGGGCAGGTTGAGATCGAGCGGGCCGCGCGCGTCGCGGGCAGCGGCCAGAATGTCGTAGGCCTTCCAGAGCGGCTTCAATATGCTGTCGACGATTGGGCCGGTGCGGTCGTTGGGAACGCCGTCGATGGCTGCCTGTGCTTCGACATATGACAGCTTAGCTGCCGAACGCATCATGATGCGGTGGAAGGTGTGGCTCTTCTTGCGACCTTCGGCGTCGAAGACCATGCGCACGGCGATGGCCGGCCGGTCGACGCCTTCCTTCAGCGAGCAGAGATCGTTGGAGATGCGCTCGGGAAGCATGGGAATGACGCGGTCGGGGAAGTAGACAGAGTTGCCTCGCTTCAGCGCTTCGCGGTCGAGGTCGGAACCGGGCCGGACATAGGCGGACACGTCGGCGATGGCGACCGTCACGATATGGCCGCCGTCATTGGCCGGATCGTCGTCGGCGATGGCATGGACGGCGTCGTCGTGGTCCTTGGCGTCCGGCGGATCGATGGTGACAAGGGGGAGGGCACGCCAGTCGTCGCGGCCGGCCATGGTTGCCGGCTTTGCCGCCTCCGCCTCGCGGATCACCGCTTCGGGGAAAACATAGGGAATGTCGTTGGCGTGGATGGCGATCATCGACACGGCTTTTTCCGAGCGGAGATTGCCGATCGTATCGCGTACCCGAGCACGACTGAGGCCGAAGCGACCGGAGCGGATAATGTCAACCGAGACGAGGTCGCCATCTTGCGCCGTGCCGACATCGGCGGCGTCGATGACCAGTTCCTCGTATTGTTTCTTGGAGATCGGCAGCAGGCGGGCACCGCCGTCGGTGACGCGCAGAATGCCCAGCACGCCCTCCGGCTTCTTTTCCAAGACCTTCATGACGCGGATGCCGGCGCGAGCGAGGCCTTCGTAGCCGTCGGGAAGCTCCACGACGCGGGCCAGTACGCGATCGCCAAGGCCGGCGGCCGGGCCGTGCTCACCGCGCCGGCGGCGTACGGCAACGACGATGAAGCGCGGTCTCGGTCCTTGTTCGGGATCCCATTCAGCCGGCTCGGCGTAGAGATCGCCATCGCGGTCGCGGCTGACGATGTCGCAAGCCATGACGGCCGGCAGTGCGCCGGGTTCGGCAAACCGGCGGTGGCGGCGTTCGATCAGGCCTTCACCTTCAAGCTCTTTCAGAATGCGCTTCAGAACGACCCGCCCCTCACCGTGCACCTCGAAGGCGCGGGCGATGTCGCGCTTCGTTCCCTTGCCGGGATGCTCAGAGACGAACCGAAGGATCGCCTCGCGGGTCGGAGTGGCGGGTTCGTCAGTGGGGCGGAGCTTGCGGGCCAAGCGGGTCTTCCCTGCGGCTTGAGGAGGTTGCGAGATAGACCACAGATGGCGATACAAGGCCAGCCTCGCAATCGGATGGCTGGCACGGGCGCCTATCGATGGGCTTGAGAACTCAGGATCGGCCGGCGCTGCCTCGGTGTGGCAGGGGAGGCGTGTCCGAGCTCCAGACAACCTCTTCGCCCTCGACTATGCCCACGGTGGTCGGCTCTGAGGCAAGACAGACGCGGCTGCGACCGCTGGTCTTCGCAGCTTCGAGAGCCGCATCGGCGGCGGCGAAGGCCTGGGCGAAGGTACTCCCGACAGGCGCTTCGACAATCCCCGCCGAGGCGGTCAGGCAGACCGACTTTTCCAGCGTGCCAAAGTTGGTGCTTTCGAACCTCGCGAGTAGCGCCAGAACCTGCGTTTTCGCTTCGGCGACCGTGCAATGGCTGGCCAGCACCGTGAATTCCGTACCGTCGGTGCGATAGATATGCCCGAGATTGGCGAGCTCCTCGGCAATCAGCCGGGCAGCACGGATCAACACCCGGTCACCGACAACGTGACCATAGCGGTCGTTGACCGTCTTGAACCGGTCAAGCGACAGCAGGATCAGGATGCGATCACTCTCCGACGCGGCGTCAAAATCGATGGGCAGCGAGGCGCGATTTCTAAGGCCTGTGAGGCTGTCGGCAAGGCTTTGCTCGATCAATTTGATCTTGGTGCGGTAGTGCTCTAGGCGCGTCGTTCCGACGTAGAAGCCAACCGGATAGGCGACCAGCGCGGTAACGAAAATGGTAATCACCCAGCCGCGAAGCAGATTGAGCCAACCATGAAAGGCGAGCAACTGCATGGCGGAGTCCGCCACCATGGCCAGAATGAAACAGATTACGGCAAGGCGGAGGGCGAAAATCTTGACGTCGCGCTCAGATTGAACGGGCCTGTTGAGCAGAGTCCGCAGGATCTCAACATACATTGGTGTTCTTCTAGGCCATTGAACAAGGCGAACGCCGTCATCGTTCAACAGTATAGGTAGAATGTAAGGATTCTGGCAACAAAAACGATAAAACTGTAAATTATCGCCGGCCGGCCAAAGGGGTGTCTGAGCACCCCCGGCCGAGATTTCACGCGGATTTTGCCTTTGAAGCCTTGGGCTTGGCGGCGGTCTTTTTCGCGGTCTTGGCAGCACCAGCCGCCGCTTTCGTCGCCGTCTTCTTCTTGCCCTCGACGTCGTCGCCGGCTGCTGCCTTCGCGCTGGCTTTCGGTGCCTTGGCTGTCTTGGCCTTCGGCGCCTTGCCGGCCTTGTCGGCGATCAGTGCAACGGCTTCCTCGATCGTCACCGTCTGTGGATCCTTGCCGCGCGGCAGGGTGACGTTGACCTTACCCCAGGCGACGTAGGGGCCGTAACGGCCGTCGCGCACGGTGATCTCGCCGCCGGATGCCGGATGCTCGCCGAGGCTTTTCAAAGCGGCTGGCGTCGCGCGAGTACGGCCGCCGCGCTCTTTCTTTTCGGCAAGAACGGCAACGGCACGGTTAAGGCCGACGTCGAACACTTCATCGACCGACGAAAGGTTGGCGTAGGTGCCGTCATGGCTGACATAGGGGCCGTAGCGGCCGATGTTGGCCTCGATCGGCTTACCGGTTTCCGGGTGGTTGCCGATGGTACGCGGCAGCGACAACAGGCGACAGGCGCGCTCGAGGTCGACGTTCTCGACCGTCCAGTCCTTGGGCAACGAGGCGCGCTTCGGCTTACCTTCTTCGCCCAACTGGACGTAAGGCCCGAAGCGACCGGAACGCAGGGTGACATCGAGACCGCTATCCGGATCGGTGCCGAGCAGCTTGACGCCGTTCTCGCCAAGCGCGGCGTCAGCCTCGCCGTCGCCGCCCAACTGGCGGGTGTAGCGACATTCCGGGTAGTTGGAGCAGCCGATGAACGAGCCGAAGCGGCCAAGCTTCAGCGACAGTCGGCCAGTACCGCAGGTGGGGCACGAGCGCGGGTCGGAGCCATCGCCACGATCGGGGAAGATGTGGGCAGCGAGATCCTCGTTCAGAGCATCGATCACCTCGGCAACGCGCAGCTCCTTCACCTCGCCGATGCGGGTGTTGAAATCGGTCCAGAAGCGACGCAGCACTTCGCGCCACTCCGCCTCTCCGGCCGAGATGCGATCGAGGTCTTCCTCGAGGCTGGCGGTAAAGTCGTACTCGACGTAGCGCGTGAAGAAGCTTTCGAGGAAGGCGGTGACGATGCGGCCCTTGTCGGAGGGAACGAGCCGCTTCTTGTCGATCGTCACATAGTCGCGATCGCGCAGCGTGGCGAGCGTTGCCGCGTAGGTAGACGGCCGGCCGATGCCGAGCTCTTCCATCTTCTTGACCAGCGTCGCTTCGGTGTAGCGCGGCGGCGGCTCGGTGAAATGCTGGCTCGCCGCTACCGATTTGCGCGACAGAGCGTCGCCGACCGACAGCGGCGGCAGGCGTGAGCCGTCCTCATCCTCTTCGTCGTCGCGGCTCTCCTGATAAAGCGCCAGGAAACCATCGAACTTCAGCACGGAGCCGGTGGCCCTGAGGCCGGCCGACGTGCCGCCGCTTTTCGCCGTGATGTCTACGGTCGTGCGCTCGAAGTCGGCGCTCTGCATCTGGCTGGCGATGGTTCGCTTCCAGACCAGCTCGTAGAGGCGGGCCTCATCGGCTTCGAGATAGCGAGCGACAGCCTTCGGCAGACGAGCAAGATCGGTCGGGCGGATGGCCTCGTGGGCTTCCTGGGCGTTCTTGGCCTTGGTGGAATAGAAGCGTGGCTTCTCCGGCAGGTAGCGCTCGCCATATTCCTGGGCGATCACCCGACGGGCCGCATTGACGGCCTCAGGGGCAATCTGGACGCCATCGGTACGCATATAGGTGATGAGGCCGACGGTTTCCCCACCGATATCGGCGCCCTCATAAAGGCGCTGGGCCACCTGCATGGTGCGCTGGGCCGAGAAGCCGAGCTTGCGCGAGGCTTCCTGCTGCAGCGTCGAAGTGGTGAAAGGCGCGAACGGGTGGCGCTTCTGCGGCTTCTGCTCGGCATCGGTGACCGCAAAGGCAGCGCTGTTGAGAAAAGCGCGGATCTCGTTGGCGGTTATCCCGTCGGAAACGTCGAGCCGGCCCATTTTCTTGCCCTGCCATTCGGAAAGGCGGGCTTCGAATTCGTCGCCGGCCGGATTGGCGAGCTTGGCGATGACCGACCAGTATTCCTGCGGCTTGAAGATCTCGATCTCGTTCTCGCGGTCGCAGACGAGACGCAGAGCCACCGACTGGACGCGGCCGGCCGAGCGGGCGCCCGGCAGCTTGCGCCAGAGGACCGGCGACAGCGTAAAGCCGACGAGATAGTCGAGGGCGCGGCGGGCGAGATAGGCCTCCACCAGCGGCTGGTCGACATCGCGCGGCTTGGCCATGGCGTCGAGCACGGCCTGCTTGGTGATGGCGTTGAAGACGACCCGCTGAATGGTCTTGCCCTTGAGCGCGCCGCGCTTGGCGCCAAGCACCTCGAGCACGTGCCAGGAAATCGCCTCACCCTCGCGATCGGGGTCGGTGGCGAGAATGAGCTTGTCGGCATCCTTCAACGCGGCGGCAATGTCGGACATGCGCTTGCCGGATTTGCCGTCGACTTCCCACGTCATGGCGAAATCGTCGTCGGGCAGGACCGAACCGTCCTTGGCCGGCAGATCGCGGATGTGGCCATAGGAAGCCAGCACCGTGTAATCGCGGCCGAGGTATTTATTGATGGTTTTCGCCTTGGCAGGCGACTCCACGATCACGAGGTTCATTCAGGTGCGCCGGACAATTTCAGGAAAAAGGCTCCGCCCTCTTTAAGTGCGGCCTCCGGATTAAGCAAGGGTCGTTCCCTGCGCGTGCGAGCGCGTAGACCATCACTGCAACAACGAAACGAGCTGGCTGCCATGCCGTTCGATACGGCCGGCGAGATCCAGCTCCAACAGGATCACCGACACGACCGAAGAGCTCAATCCAGTGTGCGAAATGATATCGTCCACCGAAACGGGTGTCGGTCCGAGCGCTTCGACAACGGCCGCGCGGCTTTGCAGGCCGATAGCGTCGGGGGCCGCTGTCCCATCGCTGTCTTCGCGGAGTTCGAACACCGGCAAGGCGTCGTTCTCCAGCATTGGGCGAAGCACGGCGATGATGTCGTCGGCGGAGCGCGTCAGTGTTGCGCCGTCGCGGATCAGCTTGTTGGTGCCTTCGGAGCGCGGGTCGAGCGGCGAACCGGGCACGGCGAACACTTCGCGACCCTGATCAAGCGCATAGCGGGCGGTGTGCAGCGTGCCGGACCGGGCGGCGGCTTCCACCACCACAACACCAAGGCTCATGCCGGAGACGATGCGGTTGCGGCGCGGAAAGTCCTTGGCGCGTGGCACCCAGCCGAACGGCATTTCCGTGAGAATGGCGCCGCCCCGGCCGACGATCTCTTCCATCAGTGGGCCGTGTTCTTCCGGGTAGACGTGATCGATGCTGCCGGCGATCACCGCCACCGTTCCGGTCTCGAGAGCGGCCCGATGGGCGGCGCCATCGATGCCGCGCGCCAGGCCGGAGACCACGACGAAACCGGCGGCGCCGAGGCCACGACCGATGCGTTCGGCCATCTTGTGGCCGGCCAATGATGCGTTGCGCGAACCGACAATGGCCGCCGTCGGCCGGCGGAACAGATCGCGCGAGCCGCCGCGTAGGGTGACGAGCGGTGGCGGTGCGGCGATCTCGCGCAAATAGGCGGGATAGAGGTCTTCCGAGATGGCGACGATCCTGGCGCCGTGCGCCAGCGTCCGTTCAATCTCTTTCTCGGCCTCGGCCACCGAGGGGATGGCTATGGTCTTGGCCGATCCGCCACGCCGGGCGAGAGCCGGCAAGGCGTCAAGGGCTGCCTCGGCGGAGCCGAAATGATTGATCAGGCTGCGAAACGTGGCTGGCCCGACGTTTTCCGAGCGAATGAGACGCAGCCAGGCGACGCGCTGGCTATGGGAAAGCTCAGCCATGCGTATGGTCCGGCTGCATCATCCTTTGCGTCCGATCTTGCCTTCGGTGCCGGCGAGAAGACGCCGGATATTGGCGTGGTGCTTGATCCAGACGATGACGCTGAGCAACGCAAACACGGCGGCCAGCAGATCGCTCCCAAGCGCCCATAGGGAAACCGGCACCACCACGGTTGCGAGCAGCGCGGCGAGGGAAGAGTAACGGCTGAAATAGGCAACCGCGATCCAGACGCCGGCAAAAATCAGCACTGCCGGCCAGAACAGGCCGAGCAGCACGCCGATATAGGTAGCAACACCCTTGCCGCCCTTGAAGCCGAGCCAGATCGGAAAGAGATGGCCGAGGAAAGCGGCAATGCCGGCGAGAGTATTCGCCTCCGGCACGGTCGGCATCAGAAACCGTACCACCAAGACGGCAGCCGTTCCCTTGAGGAGGTCGAGCAGCAGCGTGGCAGCGGCGAGCTTCTTGTTGCCAGTTCTGAGAACGTTGGTGGCGCCAATGTTGCCGGAGCCGATGGCGCGCACGTCACCGAGACCGGCGGCCCGTGTCAAAAGCAGACCAAAGGGAATGGAGCCCAGACCGTAGCCGATGAGTGCGGCAACGACATAAGCGACCCAGGGAGCGACGGACTCGAACATGATGCCCTCGGCAATCTCTAGTAGGGGGTAACCGATTACGGGTTGTATGTCACTCGGAATAGACTTCTAGCGCTCGAATACCAGGGCGCCGCTGACATAGGTGCAACGGACACGGCCGGTGAAACGGGCACCGTCGTAGGGGGTGTTCTTGGCTTTGGAGAGAATGTCCTTGGCGTTGAGCACCCACGGCTCATCGGGGTCGAATAGGATGAGGTCCGCCGGGGCGTCCTTTTTAAGTGTGCCGGCATCGAGGCCGGCGATTTCGGCCGGCCGGGTCGACATCGCCTCGATCAGCCTCAGAAGCGTCAACGAGCCGTCATGCACCAGCCTGAGGCCCGCCGACAGGAAGGTTTCAAGGCCGATGGCGCCATCGGCCGCCTCGGCGAAAGGCAGGCGTTTGGTTTCGACATCCTGGGGGTCGTGGTTGGAAACGATGACGTCGATCGCACCGGTCTTCACCGCGTCCACGAGGGCATGGCGGTCGGCTTCGGCGCGCAACGGCGGCGACAGTTTGAAGAAGGTGCGGTAGGCGCCGATGTCCATCTCGTTGAGCGTGAGGTGCGCAGCCGAGACCGAGGCCGTGGCGGCGATGCCGCGATCCTTGGCCCAAGCCATCAGCTCGGGCGACTCGGCTGCCGAGAGCAGCGACGCGTGATAACGACCACCGGCAAGACGGGCGAGACGGAGGTCGCGCGCCAGCATGACCGTTTCGGCCTCGGCCGGGATGCCTTGCAGGCCCAGCCGCACCGCGGTCTCCGACAGGTTCATGACGGCGGCGCCCTTCAGCGCCGCGTCTTCCGGCCGATTACAGACCAGGGCACCGAAATCCTTGGCGTAGGTCAGCGCCCGGCGCAGTACCTGAGCGTTGGCGATGGCGCCGCGTCCCGAGGTGAAGCCAACGGCGCCGGCTTCACCCAACAGGCCGAACTCGGTCAGCTCGTTGCCTTCCTGTCCCTTGGTCAGCGCCGCCATGACGCGGACGCGCACGGCGGAGGTTCTTCGGGCACGGGTCGCCACGAAATCAACGAGGGCGGGGTCATCGATGCAGGGCTCGGTGTCCGGCATGGCGACCAGCGTGGTGATGCCGCCGGCAGCAGCGGCGCGGCCGGCCGAGGCGAAGGTTTCGCGATGCTCATGGCCGGGTTCGCCGACATGGGCGCAGAGGTCGATGAGGCCGGGTGCCACAACGAGGCCGCGGCAGTCGACGACCTCGGTGCCTTCAGGCGCGCCGTTGTTGCTGGCCGACGGGCCAGCGGCGGCGATGCGGCCATCGATCATCAACACCGCGCCGGGGCCGTCGATGCCCTGCGAGGGATCGACGAGGCGCGCATTGGCCAGCAATATCGGTCGGGTCTGGGTCATCCTGCTCATCGGAAGGCCTCCCCGCCGTTGCCTTGGGCGTTCACCACCGCGTCGAGCACCGCCATACGAATGGCAACGCCCATTTCCACCTGTTCGCGGATGAGGCTCTGCGGACCATCGGCAACGGCCGGATCGATCTCCACGCCGCGGTTCATCGGGCCAGGGTGCATGACGAGGGCATCGGGCTTGGCATAGGACAGCTTCTCTTCGTCGAGGCCCCAGTAATGGAAGTACTCGCGGACCGACGGCACGAAGGAACCCTGCATGCGCTCGCGTTGCAGACGCAGCATCATGACGATGTCGGCGTCCTTGAGCCCCTCGCGCATGGAGGTGAAGGTTTCAAGGCCCATCTCTCGGAAAGCGCCGGGCACCAAGGTCGATGGGCCGACGAGACGAACACGCGCGCCGAGCGCGGTCAGCAGCAGAATGTTGGAGCGGGCAACCCGGCTATGAGCGACATCGCCGCAGATCGCGACGACGAGGCCATCGATCCGCTGCTTGTGACGGCGAATGGTCAGTGCGTCGAGCAGGGCTTGCGTCGGGTGCTCGTGGCTGCCGTCGCCGGCGTTGACGACGGAGCAGTCGACCTTCTGGGCGAGCAGCGCCACGGCGCCGGAGGCGTTGTGCCGGACGACGATGACGTCGGGGTTCATGGCGTTGAGCGTCATCGCCGTGTCGATCAGCGTTTCGCCCTTTTTCACCGACGATTGGCCGACCGCCATGTTCATCACGTCGGCGCCAAGCCGTTTGCCGGCCAGCTCGAAGGACGACTGGGTGCGCGTCGAATTTTCGAAGAAGAGATTGATCTGCGTGCGGCCGGTCAGGCTGTCACGCTTTTTGGAGGGTTGTCGGCCGAGCTCGATGTTTTCTTCGGCACGGTCGAGAAGGTCGACGATCTCCAGAGGGGAAAGGCCTTCGATCCCCAGAAGATGCGGGCGACTGAATCCGTAGGGATTAGCGGCTTTCTTGATCATAAGCCCCCCTGATAGAGGCGTTTTGCGCCTCCGGCAAGGGTAGGGAAACCGAGTGAACAGGAGAATCCCCGTCATTGATGACGAGGGCCGCTTAACGCAAGCAAAAGCCCGGCCGTTATGAGCGGCCGGGTTTGAGCTTCGGCAGGGCGTCAGAGCTTCAGGCGGCGTCGATTTCCGCCAGGAAACTCTCGACCTTGCGGCCGAGATCGACCGAAGAGCTCTTCAGCGAGGTGACCGCATCGAGCACGGTTCTCGCTTCGGCGCGGGTGGTCGCCGCGCCATTGCTGAGCTCGATGATGGTGCGGGACAATTCGCTGTTGCCGCGCGCTGCTTCCTGCATGTTGCGGGTGATCTCACCGGTGGCGCCGGTCTGCTGGGTGACCGCCGAGGTGATGCTGGTCGAAACGGTATTCACTTCCTCGATGATCGCGCCAATTTCCGAGATGGCGTTGACCGTATTGTCCGACACCACCTTGATCTCGCCGATCTTGCGCGAGATGTCCTCGGTCGCCTTCGCCGTCTGGTTGGCGAGCGACTTCACCTCGGCGGCGACCACGGCGAATCCCTTGCCGGCCTCACCCGCCCGCGCCGCCTCGATGGTGGCATTGAGTGCGAGAAGATTGGTTTGTTCGGCGATGGCGGTGATCAGGCTGACCACCTGGTTGATCTGATCGGTGGCGGCGAGCAGACGACTGACGGTCTCGCGCGTCTCTGTGGCTGAAGCACGTGCCTTGCCGGCAACCGTCTGCGAGGTGCCGACCTGACGAGCGATTTCGGTGGTCGATGCCTCAAGTTCCTCACACGTCGCGGCGACAGAGCGAACATTGCCGGAGGCCTGCTCGGCGGCGGAAGCGGCAATGCTGCTGCTGCGTTCGCTGCCCTCGGCGGTGGCCATCAGTTCCTCAGCCGAGGCCTCAAGACGCTGGGCAGCCTCGACCACAAGACCGATCGTTCCCGTCGCTTCGGCGCGGAAGCCCTCGATCAGCGCCTCGGCGCGCGCCGCGCGACGTTCACGTTCGTCGACAGAGGCCCGCTGGGTGCTCTCGAGGCGATCACGTTCCTCGGCATTGGCGCGGAACACCGCAACAGCGGCGGCCATCTGGCCGATTTCGTCACGGCGTTCGAGGCCCGGGATATCGGTCTTGAGGTCGCCAGCGGCCAGGGAATGCATGGCCTCGGTCATGGCGGTGATCGGCCCGGCAACCACACGCTTCAGCACCAACCCCAAGGCAAGCAGCATCAGCACGGTGGCTGCCAGCGTGGCGCCGATGGCGGTGATCCTGAGCTTGTTGAGGCTGGCGTAGGCCATATCTCTGTCGAGGGCCACCCCGACGTACCACTTGACCGGCAGGCCATCGACGGCGACGAAGCTGGCGACCTGCCGGCGGCCGGCAAAGACTGCTTCCAGCATGCCGGTGGTGGCGGGTGTCGAAAGTCCGGCAAACACGTCGGAAAGCGGCTTACCGACCAGACTGGCGTCCGGATGGACCAGGATCTTGCCGTCCGAGGAAACAAGGAAGGCTTGGCCGATACCGCCGAAGTTGGACGCCTTGATGCGATCCACCAGGGCGTCGAGTGCAAAATCGCCTCCGAACACGCCAGTCAATTTCCCCCCGGCCGTGACCGGTACGCCGGCGGAGATGACCAGCTTCTTGGTCCCGTTGTCGAGATAAGGTTCGGTCAGCTGAGCCGACATCGCCTTAGCAGGGTTGGTGTACTAGGGCCGCTTGCGAGGATCGAAGCCCTCGGGAATTTCCGCCTTTGGCAAGACGGTGAAGGCGCCAGTTTCCTCGCCCAGGTAGACAGACAGAAACTCGGAGCTCAGCGTCTTGCCAGTCAGGATAAGCTCGAGTGTGTCCTTGGACGAGCCGACGGCGTCGGCGGCTTGCTCGGCCAGCAGAAGGCGCCCTTGGAACCAGTTGCCAGTACCGGAGGCGACGCTGGCGCCGGTCGTTGCCAGTGTGCGGGCGACATTGTCTTCGAGGTCCTGCCGTTCCAGCACGTAGATGGTGGTGGAGAACAGCGCGAAACTCGCAATGACGATGAGCGAAGCGGTGAGGATAATGCGATGTAGCAGTTTGCCACGGATGTTGAGAAAGGTCATGTCGGACGGACTCTTTGCAAAGGATTGCCGACAGTTAAGTCTTAAGATGTTTATGAATAGTAACCGCTTAGTTTGTGTTCAATGCACTTCTCAATAAGAAGTTGTTCGTCTATTATAAACTGACTTGGGGCGTCTAGATAATTTAGCTGATAGCTTTTCGTATTTATGCTCAGATGTGCGATATTCATTTGTTTTATTGCTCTAGAAAGAGCTGAACGGTTATTTTGTTGCGTCGGCGACCTAAAGAAAAACCCGGCCGAGGTCGGCCGGGCTCCAATTCTTCCAGATCGAGGATGTGTCAGGCTGCGTCGATCTCGGCGAGGAAACTCTCGACCTTGCGGCCAAGATCAACCGATGATGTCTTCAGCGAAGTCACCGCATCCAGCACCGTTTTCGCCTCGGCGCGGGTGGTGGCGGCGCCGTTGCTGAGTTCGACGATGGTACGAGACAGTTCGCCATTGCCGCGCGCCGCTTCCTGCATGTTGCGGGTGATCTCGCCGGTGGCTCCAGTCTGCTGGGTGACGGCGGAGGTGATGCTGGCGGAGACGGTGTTCACCTCTTCGATGATGTCACCGATCTCGGTGATCGCATTGACGGTGTTGTCGGACACCACCTTGATCTCGCCGATCTTGCGAGAAATATCCTCGGTGGCTTTCGCCGTCTGATTGGCGAGCGACTTCACTTCCGCCGCAACAACTGCGAACCCCTTGCCAGCCTCGCCGGCTCGCGCCGCCTCGATCGTGGCATTGAGAGCGAGGAGGTTGGTTTGCTCGGCGATGGCTGTGATCAGGCTGACCACCTGAGTAATCTGGTCGGTGGCGGCGAGCAGTCGGCCGACCGTCTCGCGCGTCTCGTTGGCCGAAGAACGCGCCTTGCCGGCGACCGCTTGTGATGTGCCGACCTGACGGGCGATCTCCGTGGTCGACGCCTCGAGCTCCTCGCAGGTGGCGGCGACCGACCGGACGTTGCCCGAAGCCTGTTCTGCGGCCGATGCGGCGACGCTGCTGCTGCGTTCGCTGCCTTCGGCGGTCGCCATCAGTTCCTGAGCAGAAGCTTCGAGGCGCTGGGCGGCGTCGACGACGCTGCCGATGGTGCCGGTAGCTTCGGCACGGAAGCGATCGATCAGCGCTTCGGCACGGGCAGCGCGGCGTTCTCGTTCCGCCACGGCGGTGCGCTGGCCTTCTTCCAGGCGATCGCGTTCCTCGGCATTGGTCCGGAACACCGCGACTGCGGCCGCCATCTGGCCAATCTCGTCGCGGCGGTCGAGGCCGGGAATGTCGGCCTTGCGGTCGCCAGCGGCCAGAGAGTGCATGGCGGCGGTCATGGCAGTGATCGGCCCGGCAACCACGCGCTTCAAGACGAAGCCCAGAGCGAGCAGCATCAGAATTGTCGCGGCGATGGTGGCGACGAGAGCGGTGATGCCGAGCTTGTTGAGGCTGGCGTAGGCCATGTCGCTGTTGACGGCGACGCCAACATACCACTTGACCGGCAGGCCATCGATGGCAACGAAGCTGGCGACGTGTTCGCGGCCACCAAAGGTGGTATCAAGCACCCGGCCGGCAGTCGGCGTCGTCAAGCCGGTGAAAGCTTCCGACAGCGGCTTGCCAACCAGGCTGGCGTCGGGATGGACCAGAATTTTGCCTTCGGCGGAAACCAGGAAAGCCTGGCCGATGCCGCCGAAGTTGGCTGCCTTGATGCGTTCGATAAGGGCATCGAGAGAGAAATCGCCGCCGAACACGCCGATCAGCTTGCCGTTGGCGTTGACGGGCACGCAAGCCGAAATGACCACCTTGTTGGTTGCCAGATCGACATAGGGCTCGGTCAACTGGACTGACATCGCCTTAGCGGTATCCATGTACCAAGGACGTTTGCGAGGGTCGTAGTCCTTGGGCATGTCGGCCTTGGGAGAGATGGTGAAAGCACCATTTTCTTCGCCCAGATAGACGGACAGAAACTCCGCGCTCATCGTTTTCCCCGCCAGCACGAGGCCGAGCACGTCCTTGGATGTCCCAATGGCATCGGCGGCCTGGGTGGCGATCAGCAGGCGTCCCTGGAACCAGTTGCCGGTGCCGGAGGCGACGCTGCTTCCCGTGGTGGCCAGGATACGGGCGACATTGTCTTCGAGATCCTGCCTCTCCAGCACGTAGATGGTGGTGGAAAACAGGGCGAAGCTCGCGATCACGATCAGCGATGCGATGAAGATGATCCGGTGTAGCAGTTTTCCGCGGGTGTTGAGGAAGGTCATGTTATTCGACTCTTGTGTTGATTACCAAGAGAAATAATCGATGACCTATTTATGAATGGTAACTTCAGCCCACGTTTCGTTTCTAAATCGAAAAGATATGCGAATTCCTTCTTTCCGAATAAAACTTACTTAGAACAGTTATGTTATTTGTGCACTGCTCTGTACGATCTCTGGTTGTTTCGGTTGTACTTGGCACAGAAAGGTTGAGTCGTCCGCAGGGCTGCCATTCGAAAACATGTCTGGTCGAGTGGACCTTTAAGGGTATAGCGCTCATTATGCGCAGGAGGCCTCTGGCATCCTTGTGCTCAGGCTGTGCAACAGCCGACGCTTTTCCACCGCCGATCGGTATTGTTGATGCTTCTCCCGACGCCGGGCACCGGCTTCCGCGCCAATATTTTCCGCTGGGCCATCCTGCTCTCGATATCGGCGGCGATTAGCATAGCCTTTGAGCTCCTTCACTTGCCGGCGGCCTTGCTGCTCGGCCCGATGCTGGCAGCGATCCTGCTTGGCATCAACGGACAGGCCGTGGCGATGCCGAGGCCAGTCTTCATGATGGCACAGGGGGTTGTCGGCACGCTGATGGCGCGGGCGATGCCGCCCACCGTGCTCGGCGAGATACTCGCTGCCTGGCCGGTGATCCTAATCGGCGTCGCCTCGGTGGTGCTGACGGCGAACGTCATTGGCTATGCGCTGGCTCGCTTCCGCATACTACCCGGCACCACCGCCGTCTGGGGCGCTTCGCCGGGGGCCGCCACCGCCATGGTGATCATGGCCGAAGCCTATGGCGGCGATACGCGTCTGGTTGCCGTCATGCAGTATCTTCGGGTGCTGATCGTCGCCACCATGGCCTCGCTGGCGGCGCGCTTCTATCTCAACACCACGCTGACCGGCGGCACAGCGGCGGCCTGGTTCCCGGCAATCCATTGGACGAATTTTCTCGCAACGCTGACGGTGATCGGCGCCGGGCTTGTTCTGTCCCGCATCTTCCGCCTGACGACGGGCGCGATGATCCTGCCGATGCTGTTTGCCATCGGACTGCAAGGCGCCGGCGTGCTTGCCGTCGAACTGCCGCCGGTGCTGCTCGCTGTCTCCTACGCCATCTGCGGCTGGGCAATCGGCAGCCGGTTCAATCGAGAGATCCTCGCTTACGCGGCGCGCGCTCTGCCCACCATTCTCCTGGCGATCGTCGTGCTGGTTGCCATCTGCGCCATCTATGCCAGCGTATTGGCGTCGGTAACCGGAGTCGACTTTCTGACCGCCTATCTCGCGACGTCGCCGGGTGGTGCCGATTCAGTGGCGATCATTGCCGCGTCCAGCAACGTCGACATGTCCTTCGTCATGGCCATGCAGACCATGCGCTTTTTCATGGTGCTGTTCACCGGGCCGGCGACGGCGCGTTTCATCGCCGACCGCGTCAGGTATTGAGCTGCTCCTCGCGGCCCATGACGACGGCGCGCGCCGCTGCGAGGCGGGCGATCGGCAAGCGAAAAGGCGAGCAGGACACATAGGCAAGGCCGGCTTCTTCGCAGAAGGCGATGGAAGCCGGATCGCCGCCGTGCTCACCACACATGCCCAAGCCGATATCGGGCCGTGACTTTCGCCCTCGCTCGATGGCGATGCGGATCAGTTCGCCGACGCCGTCGCGGTCGATGCTGACGAAAGGATCACGGGCGAGCACGCCCTTCTGCAAATAGGTTGGCAGGAAGGAAGCGGCGTCATCGCGGCTGATGCCGAAGGTGGTCTGGGTGAGGTCGTTGGTGCCGAAGGAAAAGAAGGCGGCGGACTGGGCGATGTCCTCGGCCATCAGCGCGGCGCGCGGCAGCTCGATCATGGTGCCGACCTTGTAGTTCACCGGCTGGCCGGCGGCCTCGGACACCTCGACGGCGACGCGGGCGATGATCGCCTTGACGTAGTCGAGCTCCTTGCGGGCGGCGACGAGCGGCACCATGATTTCCGGTACCACCGGCTGGCCGAGCTTTTTTCCCGCCGCAATGGCTGCCTCAAAGATGGCGCGGGTCTGCACCTCGGCGATTTCCGGGAAGGAGACGGCGAGGCGGCAGCCCCGGTGGCCGAGCATCGGATTGTATTCTTCGAGATTGGCGATGCGGCGGCGCAATACATCCGGCGCCACTCCCGCCGTCTGAGCCAGTTCGGCCACCTCCCGCTCGGTGCGCGGCAGAAACTCGTGTAGAGGCGGATCGAGAAGGCGAATGCACACCGGCCGGCCGTCCATGATCTCGAACAGCTCCTCGAAATCCTGGCGCTGCATCGGCAGGATTTTTTCAAGCGCGGTGCGGCGGCTCTCGGGTGTCTCGGCGAGGATCATCTCGCGCACGGCGGAAATGCGCGAGTGCTCGAAGAACATGTGTTCAGTGCGGCAGAGGCCGATGCCTTCGGCACCGAACTGGCGGGCGATGCGCGCCTCGGTCGGCGTCTCGGCGTTGGCGCGCACCTCGAGGCGGCGGACGGCGTCGGCCCAGGTCATGATCTCAGCAAAGGGACCGGACAGCTCCGGCTCCTTCATGGGAACCCGGCCAGCCATGATCTGACCTGACGAGCCATCGATGGTGATGAAGTCCCCGGCACGGAGCTCGCGCTTGCCGATGGTAACGGTGCCGGCTACCGGATCGGCCTTGAGGGCGCTGACGCCGACCACGCAGGGCTTGCCAAGGCCGCGGGCGATCACCGCCGCATGTGACGTCATGCCGCCGCGTGCGGTGACCACACCGATCGCCGAATGCATGCCGTGCACGTCGTCCGGACTGGTCTCGGCCCGTACCAGGATGACCTTGATGCCGCGCTGGCGGGCCTTCTCGGCCTGTTCGGAGTTGAAGGCGATCTCGCCCACCGCCGCGCCAGGCGAAGCCGGCAGACCCGTTGCCAAAATGTCGCGTGGCGCGTCGGCCTCGATGGTCGGATGCAGGAGCTGTTCCAACGACGACGGGTCAATGCGCTCGAGCGCTTCTTCCCGCGTGGTCAGCCCCTCGTTGGCCATGTCGACGGCGATCCGCAGGGCGGCCTCGACGGTCCGGCGGCCGGAGCGTGTCTGCAGCATCCAGAGCTTGCCGCGCTCGATGGTGAACTCGAGGTCCTGGATATCCTTGAAGTGCCGTTCGAGCTTCTGGCAGTAACCGATGAACTCACGGTAGGTTTCGGGCATCAGCGTCTGAAGCGAGGGGCGGTCGGAACGACTGGAGAGCCGGGCTGCCTCGGTAATGTCCTGGGGCGTCCTGAGGCCGGCCACCACTTCCTCGCCCTGGGCGTTGAGCAGGAACTCGCCGTAGAGCTGAGGTTCGCCGGTGGACGGATTGCGCGTGAAGGCGACGCCGGTTGCCGAGCGCTCGTCCATGTTGCCGAACACCATGGTTTGGACGTTGACGGCGGTGCCGGAGTTCGAGGAAATGCCGTGCAATTTGCGGAAGGTGGCGGCGCGGCTGTTGCTCCAGGAGCCGAACACCGCGCCGATGGCACCCCAAAGCTGTTCCAGCGGGTCGAGCGGAAACGGCTTGCCCGTCTCATCGATGACCAGTTCCTTGAAGGAGGCGATCACCTTGCGCCACTCGTCGGCGGTGAGCTCAGTGTCGTTAAAGTAACCCTCGCGCTCCTTGAGATCGTCGAGGATTTCCTCGAAGGCTTGGCCGTCGACGCCCATGACGACATCGCCGAACATCTGGATGAAGCGTCGGTAACTATCGAGCGCAAAGCGCGCGTCGCCGGCCTCGGCGGCCAGTGCCTCGACCGTGACATCGTTGAGGCCGAGGTTGAGCACGGTGTCCATCATGCCCGGCATGGCAGCCAGCGCGCCGGAGCGGACCGATACCAGAAGCGGCCGCTCGGGATGGCCGAACGAACGGCCGGTGCGCCGGCTCAGAAGGTCGATCGCAGCATTGACCTGCCGCTCCAGATCCGGCGGATACTGGTGGCCGTTGGCATAGTAGTGCCGGCAAACCTCGGTGGTGATGGTGAAGCCAGGCGGTACAGGCAGGCCCAGGCTGGCCATTTCCGCCAGGTTGGCGCCCTTGGTGCCGAGAAGATGTCGGAGACCGACGCCGCCGTCCGCCACGCCCTCGCCGAAGCTGTAGATCCACGTCGGCATGCTGCCGCTTTCCAGTTGCGTGTCGCGAGTATCCATGACCTGCCTATAACACGGAAACCCGGCCTGCGCGTCCGTTGAGACGCTCAATCGTTTCGCTTGCGCAGGTTACGGTTCCACCTCGAGTTCGAGGCAGAATGGCGTGCCCTCAAAGGCATCGGCACCGCGACCGATGGCGTCGATAGCCGCCACCATGCGACCGTCGCGGCCGAGCAGCCGATCGGCGATTTCGACGATGCGACGGTTGGGTGTCGCCGATGGCGCCCGCTCGCGCAACAAGGCGGCAAGGGCGGCCTCATCGCGCCACGGATTGAACGCCGAGACCAGCGTGTAGGCAGCAGCCGTGGAGCGGGAGATGCCGGCAAAGCAGTGGACGACCAGCGGTGTCGTTCGATCCCAATCCTTCACCCATTCCAGCATCTTAGCCACGTGCGTTTCTCCGGGCGGTGTCATGCCGTCGACCGTTTCGATGATGTCGTGCATGGCGAGGAAAAGATGGTTGTCGTGGCCGATCGTTGTCGGAAGGCGCATGGGCGTGCCGGCGTTGATCAACGTGATGACGTGACGAGCGCCGGTGAGCGCCACCGTTTCTTCGAGCTTGGTCAGGGAGCAGACGTAGATGGATGCGGCGGTCATCTCTGGCTTTCGAGCTGTTGGAATCGATTGAGGAAGGCTTCTTCCGCTGAGACGGTGGGCAGAGGATCGAGGCCGAGCGCCGGCCCTGCCGGGGTCTGGCGGCCGATGCCTTTTGGCACGCCAAAGATACGCTTCGCCTCCTCGGTGGTGAAGCCGGCCAGCTCCACCGCTTCGAAATAAGCCGACATGAGATCGGCCTTCTTGGCGAGCCTCTTGAGACGCTCGGTGTCGTATTTTTCAAGCCCGAAACGACGATGAATGGCATCGGCGAGACGCTTCTCGACTGTCTTGTAGTCGCCGCCCATCACCGCCTTGAACGGCGAGATCATGTCGCCGATTACATATTCAGGGGCATCGTGCAACAGCACGATGAGGCGCTGGCAAACGGTGAGTTCCGGCTCGAGTAGGCCGGCGATGTCCTCGACGACAAGGCAATGCTGGGCCACCGAAAAGGCGTGATCGCCAATGGTCTGGCCGTTCCAGCGGGCGACGCGTGCCAGTCCGTGGGCAATATCGGTGATCTCGACGTCGAGCGGCGAGGGGTCGAGAAGATCAAGCCGTCGTCCCGATAGCATGCGCTGCCAGGCGCGGGGTGGAGAGCCGGCTTTGTCGGCCATAGATGTCAGTCGTCCGGTTTGGATGCGTCGGGTTTTGCAGTCTCTGGCCAGCCGTAGTCGGCCCATGCCGGAAGCGCAACCGAAACCGGCAGGCCGTCCACGGTGATGGCCTCGCTTGAGCTCATCGCATCGCGGACGCGATCGAGCCTTAGGACCGCGATGCCGTTGGCGCCGCTCGCCGAGCCGAGATGGCCGGCAACCCGGCCGCCGATCAGGATTTCGGTGCCGGCCGACGGCAAACCCGCCTCGGCTGAGATCAGGACAGGCCGGCGGCGGGCGGTACCGCGATAACGCATGCGGCTCACCACTTCCTGGCCGACGTAGCAGCCCTTGTCGAAGTCGACGCCCTTGAGGCTATCCATGGCAAGGTCGTGGGGAAAGGCGTCGAGAAGCGGCAGATCGGCGCCGGCTTCCGGAATGCCGAGCGAAACGCGATGGGCCTGCCAGGTCGCCTCATCGGCGTTGGTCGCCACCGATCCCTCCGGCGCGTAGATACGCCAGCCGAGATCCTGATGACGAGGATCGATGGCCAGAAGACCGGCATCGGGTGGCGTGCCTACTCCGGCATACACAACGAGTGGCGAGGCCTGGATGGTCACGTCAGCGCGCAGCTTGAACATTGTCAGGCGCTTGCGGAGGTCGTTGGCGCCAGTGGACGGCGCATCGAGCAGAAATCCGCCATTTTCCTGCCGGACAACAAGAAAATCCGAAATGATCTTGCCCTGCGGTGTCAGGAGCGCGCCGAAGGCGGCGGTTCGTCCGTCCGCGGCTTCGGTGTTTTGTGTAATCATGCGGTCGAGAAAGTCGGACGCCTCTGGACCGGCGACTTCAACGAGGCTACGGCTTTCGAGACGGCAGAGGAAGGAATCGGCCATGGTGGGATCTTTCCGATCGTGTCAGCGCGTGACCGCTACGTAGTTTCCGATTGGTAGCCGGCTGTCAGAAGAGAGGCAAGTCTGGCACCACTGCCAAAGATGATTCTGGCCCGGTGCTCTGCCGGCCAAGCTCGATCAGGGAGGACGCCGACATAGCGGGGACCGGTATCGACGGAAAAAAGCCGAACGGCCGAACGCGCTGGTGGAGACGCGCCCTCCGGTTCGCGGTGATTTTGTTCGCCGTAACCGGTATCGCGGTTGCTTTTTTAGTTTGGCGCCTGTTGCAAGGGCCGCTGTTCCTGCCGTTCCTGGCGAGCCGGATCGAATCGGTCATGGCTGCCAACGGCAATGGTGCCAATGTCAGCGTCGGTCTTGCCGGCATCGAAATTGCCGACGATCTTAATCCCAATCTCGTCATTCGCGACATCAGACTGGAGCGGCCGAACGATCTCATCGTGTCGATCAACGAATTGCGCATCGCCGCTCGCTGGCCAAAACCGACAGCCAACATCGCTCCGATAGATGGCGTGGAGCTGGACCATGTTCTGGTCAGCGATATCGGGCCCAATTCGAAATTGCCGCCGCTCGACCAGGTGATCACGGCGGTGCGTCAGGCGGTCGAGGAAAACGGTCTGCGTTTTTTCGAGATCCGCTCCTTCGGATTTGGCATCGAGCGGCCGGGAAAAGCGCGCCGCGAAATCGTATCCGACGTGTCGGTAACCGGCGGCGTTAGGGACGGTCGCACCATCGAGGCTCAGGCGATTGGTCTTGGGGCCAACGGTGCCGTTTCGGTGCGGCTCACCGCAGATCTGCCGGCGCCGGGCGCTCCGATCGTCGTCAACAGCGAGACGCGTGGTTTCGATCTTGCCGATCTCGCTTCGGCGGCGGGCCGCGACGATCTCAACCTGTCGGGCACGATCGGATGGACCGGCACCGTTACGGTCGATTCTGAAAAGGGCGTCACCGCTGCCGGCTGGCAGGTGACGGTCGGACCTTCGCTTCATTTTGGCGATAGCGACCTGGACGCGCTCACGGCGCCGGTCCGGCTTGATTTCACCTGGAATCCCGAGAAGCGATCGATCTCTCTCAACCCATCACCGATCATTCTCAGTACCGGCTATCTGCTCGCCCATGGTGAAGTGGTGCCGCCTCGTGGCACCAAGCTCTGGACCTTCGACATGCAGCTCGAAGGGCAAGACGTCCTGAGTGGCATACGGACCAGCGGCGGGCGGATCGCCGGCAGTTACGATCAAGCCGCCGCGTTGCTCGTCATGGACGACATGCATGTCGAGGGAGCCGGCATCAGCTTTACGGCGGCGGCGCGGGCCTCACACAAAGAAGGGGCCTCTTTCGCGGTGCTCTCGGGCGTATCGCCACGTCTGCCGGCTGCCGCGTTGAAGGTGCTCTGGCCGACCACGGTCGCACCCGAGGTGCGCGACTGGATCGGCAAGCATATCCATTCGGGGCTGATCTCCAACGCGACGGTAGACATCTCCATGCGTGGCGACCAAATGGCAGGCGGCAGCACCCCCCCAGATGCCATTGTCGCTTTCGATTTTTCCGAAGGCGCCTTTACACCGTTCGATGACGCACCCCTGATCCGCGATGCATTTGGGCGCGGGAAGCTCTCCGGCAACCGCTTCGAGGTTACGGTCGACAGCGGTTGGGTCGACCTCGGGGAAGGGCGGCGCCTCAACATCGGGCCTTCCACCTTCGTGGTTCCGATGGTGAATGCAAAGGTGCCGGACGGCGAGGTTGCACTCAAGCTTTCCGGCTCGGCGGCCGCCGGCATCGCCCTGTGGAACCGTCTGCAGCTTGCCGAGGCGGGCGATTTTTCGCCCGATCCCGCCCGTGCCGCCGGCGACATGACCGCCGATTTGTCCATCCGCTTGCCGCTCGCGGACGAAATAGCCGATACCGACATCATCTATAATGGCCGGATCGATCTGACCGGTTTCGATCCAGGCGCGCCGATCAACGGGCGAGCGGTGACGGATGGCAATCTTGCCATTGAGCTGCATGACGGTGCGGCGCATGTCAGTGGCAAGGCGTCGATCGATGGCGCGCCGGCCGATATTTTCTTGACGCAACCGCTCTCAGGCGACGGCGCGGCGAAATCGGTGGTCAAGCTTGATCTCGATGCCGGTGCGGCCAAGGGCTATGGCCTCGATTTCGGTGACATGCTCGACGGCGTCGTTTCCGTTGAAATGACTGACAACGGAGAGTCGCGTCATGTCACGGTCAATCTCGCCAAAGCCGGCATCAATTTGCCGCTGGTCGGATTTCGCAAGCCGGTCGGCAAGCCGGGCACGCTGGCTTTCGATATGACGGCGCGGGCAGGTGGCACCGCCGTGACCAACCTTGCGCTGAAGGCGGGAGCGGCTGAGGTCGAAGGGCAGATTAGCCTCGATGCCAAGGGCGGCTTCGTGGGCGCCAACCTCACCAAATTCAATTTTTCGCCTGCGGACCGTCTGGCTCTCAAGGCTTCGAGGGGCGACGGTGGTCTCAAGATCACAGTCAACGGCTCTCGCCTCGACGCACGCTCGCTGGTCAGCAGCCTTTTGCGCCGAACGTCAGCACCGGGTATGCCCGGCGATATGTCGCTTGACCTGTCTGCCGCCATTGCCAACGTGTCTGGCGAGGGAGGCGAGCAACTTGATGGGCTCAACCTCTCAGCGGCGATCTCGGGCGGAAGGATCGACGATCTATCGTTGACGGTGCAGACGTCGGGTGGCGGCTCGGCGTCGGCGACGTTGCAACCTGGTGCGAAGGGGAGGGACATCAAGGTAGAGGCCGGCGAGGTGGGGCGGCTTCTGCGCTTCCTTGGTGTCTATCGGCGTGTCTACGGCGGGCGCGCTACGCTGACAGGGGTTATCGACGACAATGGCATCCTGTCGGCCAGCATCGATGGTAGCCGCTGGAAAGTCGTGGAAGAGCCTGCCCTGGCGCAGCTCTCGACCGCCTCGCGCAATGGCCCGACCGAGGGTCTGTCGACGGCCGATATCGGTCGGCTGATCTTCGATGTGAAGTTTGGCAACGGCATGCTGTCGATCGGCGAGGGTTTCATCCGGACCGAGACGGCCGGTCTCACCATGGCTGGCGATGTCGATTTCTCGAAGAACGCATTGCGCCTTGCCGGCAGTTATCTGCCGGCCAGCCAACTCGACAGCGTGTTGGCGGCCATCCCGGTGCTCGGCCAGACGATCTTCGCCGGGGGCGGTCGCTCCGGCCTGCTCGGCGTTTCCTATCGCCTCAACGGGCCGATCGATGCGCCATCGCTGTCGGTCAACCCGCTGTCGGCCATCGCGCCGGGTATTTTCCGACGCCTGTTTGAGCTGAAATAGCGTCTCGCCGATGGACGACAGGCGAAGGCAATGCCGCGCAGCCGGAGGGCGACGCGGCTGCGTTGCCAAATTTCTCGCCAAAAGGGTGTCGCTCCTCGCCTCCGTGCCCAATCGGAAAGCAGTAAATCCCTCATGGGTCAAGGAGATAGACTTTCTGATAGTTGGCAGTGCCAATAGTTCAGATGAGCAAATGCGCCTACAGTGTTAGTTTGATTTATGTGACTGCTGGGCTGTTTGTTGGGGGGCACGAAAATGGCACATCGGCTTCGGGTGCGGACGAGGTTCGGCCAACGAGAAGGACGGTAAGCCGTGCGTCGGCGCTTATGTGGCGCCGAGCTCTGCACGGCACACCACAACTCTCCAATAATCCAAATCCGGATTAGCCGTCATGTTTGCTTTGCTGGTTTTGCAAATAGCCGCCTTCTCGGTGTTTCCTCTCTATTTTACGACCCTTTCCGGCCCGATCCGCCAGGTTCATTTCTACGTCTATATTTCTCTGGTGCTGCTGATCGGCGGTTTCATGGGGAACGTCTACTCCCTGCCGGTCGCCGACGGCATCGTCGTTTCAGGCGGCAATCTCTGTTACGGCGCCTTCATGATGACGTCGGTGATGTTCGTCTGGGTCGAGCGAAACGCTTTCATCCTGCGCCATTTGGTTCGACTGGTCTTTGTCGTCGATCTCTTCAACATCGCCTTTTCTTTCCTGACGCAGTCCGTCCTGGAAACGAAAGGGGTCATCAATCCGCACGGCGTTCCCACCGGGATGTTCGAGGTTTCGACGTTCCTGATCGCGCTCGGCGGTGTCCTGATTGTCAGTGAGCTGTTGATTCTCCTCTATATTTTCGAGTTTACGAAGAAGAGAAAGCCGGCGCTTGCCATTACCGCGACGATTTACATTCTTTCCTTCGTCCTGGTTCTCGTGCTGGACGGCATCGCGTTTCCCTTCATCGCCTTCGGCATCAACGCGCAAATCGCTGCGATCGTCTTTGGAGGGCTTTCCGGCAAGGTTTTGATAGCCGCCGCCTTCGGCGTTCCGCTTGGCCTTTTCATTCTCTGGCAGCGAAAGGCTTTCGTCGATTATCTGGAGACGGACACGGTTCGCTGGCGCCTCCTGGTCTCCAGCAGTGCTCAGCTGATCAGGGAAATGGCGAAGAAGGATCAGGATGTTCGGCGCGGCGATATCGTCTTCAAGAATTCAACCGAAGGTCTCGCGATTGTCGGCCCGACCGGCGCCATGCTCAAAGCCAACGCTGCCTTTCAGCGGATGCTCGGCATCGGGGAGGCTGGCGAGCCAAGTCTGGTCAGTCTGAGCGAAGCCTTCTGGTGGGATGGGAAACCGGTTCCGCTTCCGCAAAATTCCAAGGAGATGTGGCGGCGGGAAGTGATGTTCGGGAAGGACAGGAATCGGCCTGGGATTCTCTCCATTACTCCCGCCGGAGAGGATACCGAGGGGGGCGAGACCTATGTCTACTCGCTCATCGATATCACCGAGCAAAAGAATACTCAGGAGCGGTTGGGATATCTTGCCTCGCGAGACCAACTGACCGGCCTTGCCAACCGTCGTATTCTCGATCAGCGCCTTGCCGAACTCAAAGACACTCCCTTTGTGCTGATCATTGTCGATCTCGACCACTTCAAGGATGTGAATGACAGTTATGGCCATGGGGCGGGCGATCGCGTCCTCCAGGTCGTTGCCAACCGTCTGGATGCGATCCGGCAGGAGCATCTCAAGCCGGACGACATCCTGTGCCGCATCGGCGGCGATGAATTCGCATTTCTCATTCGTTCGGAAGATGGCTTTTTCATCGAAAGCACGCTCGAGAAAATTCAAACCACTCTGGGCCAGACCGTCCGCATCGACGACAGCTTGGAAGTGTTTTCCTCTGCGACGCTCGGGGTGAGCTACAAGTTGGGCGCTGGCGGTCAAGATGCACTTCTGGAAGCCGACGCCGCCCTCTATGAGGCAAAGCGCAACAGGCGAGGGTCGGTCGGCGTTTATGAGGACCGGCTGACCGCGGAGAGCCAAAAGAAGATAAAGCTGGGCGTGAAACTGAAGAATGCTTTGGCGAACAACGTGTTGCAGGTTCACTATCAACCGCAGTTCGATGCCGTGAGCCATAAGTTGTGCGGTGTGGAGGCCCTCGCCAGATGGACGGATCCGGAGCTTGGCGTGGTGCCTCCGAGCGATTTCATCCCTGTGGCGGAAGGAACCAGCCTTATCGAGGCCGTGGGCGAGTATGTTCTCGAACGAGCTTGTCGGGATGGCCAGGATTGGCTTCAGGGCGGATATGCGCCCATTACCGTGTCGGTCAACATATCGGCGAGCCAGGTCAGATTCGGCAGTTTCATATCCATGCTGTCGAAGACCCTATCCAAGACAGGTTTCCCGGCCCGCAATCTTCAAATCGAAATAACGGAATCCTCCTATATCGAGCGCGAGAACGAGGTGACGCCGCTTCTCAAGGAGTTGAAGGATATGGGCGTCAGTATCGCCATCGACGATTTCGGTACGGGATACTCGTCCTTTTCCTATCTCAGAGAGATGCCGTGGGACTGCATCAAGATCGATCGCAGCTTTATCACCGGGATCCCTACGGATACTCAGCAGTGCGGCTTGGTATCGACGATCATCGGACTTGCGAAAGTCATGTCATTCGATGTCGTTGCAGAAGGTGTCGAGACCAGGGAACAACTGAACTTCCTGGCTGCCCTGGGCTGCGATCTTATCCAGGGATACTATTTCTCGAAGGCTCTTCCAAAAGAGAGCCTCGTCTCCCTGCTGCCTCTGCGTGACGAGTCTTTGGCACTTTAACCTACAGGCCAGCGCCCCCGGCGAGAGCCGGACGGCGCCTTCTTATGTCGGGTCGCTCTGCCAATCACACCGGCTTCAGCAGGATGTGCTTCTTCTTGCCGAGCGACAGCTTGATGACGCCGTCCTTGTTGAGACTTTCAAGCGTCAGCATTTCCTTCGGATCGGTGACCGTGCGGTCGTTGACCTTGAGGCCGCCGCCCTGGGCAGAGCGGCGGGCGTCGCCGTTGGAGGCGGCGAGGCCGGCCTGCACGAAGGCGGTGAGCACGCCGACACCCGCTTCCAGATCGGCCTTCGGAATTTCCAGCGTAGGCAGATCGTCGGCGTGGACGCCTTCCTCGAAGGTCAGCCGCGCCGTCTCGGCGGCCGCGTCCGCCGCTTCCCGCCCATGGACGACGGCAGTCGCCTCGGTGGCCAGGATCTTCTTGGCCTCATTGATCTCGGCGCCGCCCAGGGCTCCCAGCCGGGCGATCTCCGAAAGCGAAAGACGGGTGAAGATCTTGAGGAAGCGGACGACGTCGGCGTCTTCAGTGTTGCGGAAATACTGCCAGAAATCATAGGGGCTGAAGAGGTCGCTATTGAGCCAGACGGCGCCATTGGCGGTCTTGCCCATCTTCTGGCCCGAGGAGGTGGTGAGCAGCGGCGTCGTCAGCGCGTAGAGCTGCGGGCCACCCATGCGGTGGCTGAGGTCGACGCCGTTGACGATGTTGCCCCACTGGTCGGAGCCGCCCATCTGGAGCACCGTGCCGTAGCGGCGGTTGAGCTCGACGAAGTCGTAGCCCTGCATGATCATGTAGTTGAATTCGAGGAAGGACAGCGACTGCTCGCGGTCGAGCCGCAACTTGACGCTGTCAAACGACAGCATGCGGTTGACCGAGAAGAAGCGGCCGACGTCGCGCAGGAACTCGACGTAGTTGAGCTTCATCAGCCAGTCGGCATTGTTGGCCATGATGGCGTCGGTCGGACCGTCGCCGTAGCGCAGGATGCGCGAATAGACCTTCTTGATGCTCTCGATGTTGGTGGCAATGGTCTCCGGCGTCAGCAGCTTGCGCTGGTCGTCGCGGAAGGAGGGATCGCCGACCATCGACGTGCCGCCGCCCATCAGGCTGATCGGCCGGTGGCCGGTCTCCTGTAGCCAGTAGAGCATGGTGACGGTGATGAGGTTGCCGATGTGGATGGAGGTGGCCGTGGCGTCATAGCCCACATAGGCGGTGATCGGACCCTTCATGCACGCTGCGTCGAGACCTTCGGGGTCCGAGATCTGGTGGATGAAGCCGCGCTCGTCGAGCGTGCGCAGGAAATCCGACTTGAAGCCGCTCATCTTTCTTTACCTTTGGTTTGTTCGCGGACCCGAATTGACGTATCAGTCCGCTGGGCTTCCTATCAGGATCGAAGCGGGATTTCACGGGGTATGAGGTCAAAAATGTCGGACGATTCGGCCATGTGGGCACTCGGTCTGATGAGCGGTACGTCGATGGACGGCGTCGACGCGGCGCTGATCCGCACCGATGGCGAGGGGATCGCCGAATTCGGGCCGACGCTATTCCAGGCTTACGGTGACGAAGAGCGGGCGGTTTTGCGGGCTGCTCTGAAAGATGCGCGCGGCATGACCGCGCGCGACGACCGCTTTGGCAGGCTTGCCGAGGCGGAAACCATTGTCACCGACGCCCACGCCCACGCGGTGGCGGTGCTGCTGATCGCCGCCGAGAAGAAGGGCATCCGCCCGGAGGTGATCGGTTTCCACGGCCAGACGGTGCATCACGCACCTGATCGCGGCTTTACCGCCCAGATCGGCGACGCCGGTGTGCTCGCCGAGCGCTTCAATCTGCCAGTGGTGTACGATTTCCGATCTGCCGACATCCGCGAGGGCGGGCAGGGGGCTCCCCTGGTGCCCGTTTACCATCGGGCATTGGCTCAGAAGGCCGGACTCACGCCGCCCGTGGCCTTCCTCAACATCGGGGGGGTGGCCAACGTCACGCTCATCGGCGAGGATGGCGAACTTACCGCTTTCGATACCGGCCCGGGCAACGCGCTGATCGACGATCTCGTGTTCAATGCCACGGGTGCCCGCTTTGACGTCGATGGCGCCATCGCCGCGCAGGGTCGCGTGGATGCCAGCGTGCTTAGCCAGTTGATGGATCATCCCCATTTCGAAACGCCGGCCCCGAAGTCGCTCGATCGCAATACCTTCCGCGCCGATGCCGCCGCCCGCCTGCCGTTTGCCGATCGTGTCGCGACGCTTACGGCGTTCACGGCCGAGGGCGTCGCCGCCGGCCTGCGCCTCGCTGGGGCTCCGATTCGGACGGTCATCGTCTCGGGTGGCGGCGCACGCAACCCGGTGATGGTGCGCATGATTGCCGAGCGGTCCGGTGTGGAGGTCGTGCCGGCTGGAGATGTCGGCTTTGATGCCGACTTCGTCGAGGCGCAAGCCTTCGCCTATCTTGCCGCGCGACGCCTGAAGGGGTTGCCGTCATCCTTCCCCACCACCACGGGCACGCCAAGGCCGGTGGTCTGCGGCGAAATCGCCTGACCCAAGCGGATACCACGCATGCTCGCCGAGGCCCTCCTGTTTGCAGTCACCCGTCTGACCTCACCTAGAAGCCGTTCGGCGGCCGTGCGTGATGCCATCGGGTTAAGGGCACGTGCCCGGCGCTGTCATGTCGCCTGGGCCGAACACCAGGCGCGGACGCGGGCGGCGATCGACCGGGCGATCGATGGCGTTGCGGTGCGCCGCACGGTGGTGGTGCTGGGATCAGGCCTGCTCCTCGATGTGCCGATTGATCGGCTTTCCAGCATGTTCAACAGGGTGGTGCTGGTCGATATCGTTCATCTGCCGACGGTTCGGTTGAAAGTATTGCTGCGGCGCTATCCCAACGTCACTTTCATGACCCGCGACATCTCCGGCTATGACAAGCTTGCCGAGCAGTCGCGCATCAAGCTGGCGACCGGACAGGACGATCTCGGTGTTCGTCTCGATCCCCTGGGTTTTCTCCGCAAGATCGACGAACTCGATCTGGTGATCTCGGCCAATGTACTGTCGCAGATCGCGGTGGGTGCCGTGAGCCGTTTGCATTCGAAGGACGGGCAGGCACGCATCATGCCTGACGACGCGGTAGCACAGCTGGTCGCCGGGCATCTCGATGGGCTTGCGCAATTACCCTGCAAAACGGTGATCGTCACCGACGTGTCCTATATTCGACGCCGCCGCGATGGAGGTGTCATCGAGACCCGCGATCTTCTCCACGGCGTCACCCCGCCCATTCCCTTCGATGCCTGGGATTGGCCGGTGGCGCCGTTTGGCGAGGAATCGGCGGATGAGGAGCGCGTCCACCATGTCATCGCTGCCGAGGACGTGGCCGTCGATCTCTAGAACACCGACGTCGTCGGCTGTATCCACCAGCTCGGGCGATCGGCGGCGAGCTGCGTGGCCGCCATTTCCGCCGCCGTCCTATCGTCAAACAGCCCGAAGCAGGTGGCGCCGGATCCCGACATTCGGGCCAGCCGAATGCCCGGCAGGCGGGCAATGGCTGACAGCACATCGACTATGATCGGGGCGATGGCTTCGGCCGGCAGCTCGAGGTCGTTGCGCGTTTCGATGGTCAGGAAGGCCGCAAGATCCGCTACCGTGTCGAAGGCGGGCAGGGTGGGAAGCGGGGGATTGTCGTGCCGCTCCAGCATCCGAAAGGCGGCAGGCGTCGATACGCCGACGCGCGGATTGACCAACAGCAGACCGAAGCTAAGGCGCCCGCCCGTTGGTGCGATGCGTTCGCCGATACCAGCCGCGTGAGCGGGCCGGCTCATAACGCACATTGGTACGTCGGCGCCGAGGGACTGGGCGAGAGCCGTGATGGCGGGATCGTCTGCCGAGCGATCATGCAGATTGCATAGGCCACGGAGAATGGCTGCCGCATCGGCCGAGCCGCCACCGATGCCCGAGGCGACCGGCAGACGCTTCGTCAATCGGATCGCCAGCGGATCCGTCTGCCCGCTCAGGTCACGAAAGCCGCGCAGCGCCCGCAGCACGAGATTATCAGCGCCGGCGCCGATATCGCCGGCCATTGGCCCGTCGATGTCGAAGCGGTCCCGATCACTCGGCGCCAGGGTCACGGTATCACCGGCGTCGGCAAAGGCGACGAGCATGTCGAGCTCGTGATAGCCATCGGGCCGCCGCCCGATGACATGAAGCGCCAGATTGACCTTGGCGCGGGCCTCTTCGACGATCGGCATGGTCGTCGATCCCAGGCGCGTCAGGGCGTCGCCTGAGCCGGCTTGGGTTCGACGGCTTGGGCTGCCGCTTTGCCCGTGTTGTCCTGCACCAGACCGTGCTCGATCTTGGCTTCGATCTTGGCGAGATCCTCCGGCTCAGGCTTGCTGGCCTTGGCGTGGTTCCACTGGAAGCGTGCCTCGAGACGGCGGCCAACCTGCCAGTAGGCGTCCCCGAGATGGTCGTTGATGGTCGGATCGGACGGCATCAGCGACACGGCTCGCTCAAGCTGGTCGACCGCATCCTCATACTCGCCGAGTTTGTAATGCGCCCAACCGAGACTGTCGACGATATAGCCGTCCGCCGGTGACAGGCTGACCGCCTTCTCGATGAGCGCCATGCCCTCCTTGAGGTTGAGCCCCTTATCGACCCAGGAGTAACCCAGATAATTGAGGACCAGTGGCTGATCCGGCTTGAGTTCCAACGCCTTCTTGAAATCGGCTTCCGCTTCCGGCCAGCGGTTGGTGCGCTCGTAGGTGATGCCGCGGTTGTAGAACACCTGCCAGTCGTCGGGCTGGGGCTGATCGCCAATGACTTTTATGGTCCGCGTATAGATATCCGCCGCTTCGACGAACATCTTGCGCGTCCTCAGAATATTGCCGAGGCCGTTCAGCGCCTCCTTGTCCTTCGGGTCCTTGCGAATGACTCGCTTCAGGGTAGACCGCGCTTCATCTACCCGATCGAGCACATTGTAATCGAAGGCCATCATGATCTCGGCATTGCGCCGAAGCGGCGAGCGCGTCGGAACCTTGTCGAGAATGGCGATCGCATCGTCCGGGCGTTCCAGGCGTTCGAAATTCTCGGCAAGAGTGATGCGGGTCATGTCGTCGGCCGGATCGAGAAACAGCGCGAGCTGCAGAAAGACGACGCCGAAATCGTTGGTGTCCTCGCGCACCACGGCTGAGCCGAGACCGGAGAGTATTTCGGCCGCTCCTTCATTGACCGTGCGGACGCGCGGCGCAGGGCGGCTCTTGGCGTTGACGATATCCGCCACCTCCTTGAGGAGCGGATGACCGGGGGCCGAGGCGAGCGCCTTGTCTATGGTGGCTTTGGCAGCGTCAAAATCGCCATTGCGAGCAAAGGTGCGTGTCGCCGCGTCGATCACCGATACCGGACCGTCGTCGATGGCGAGCGCCGCCTTCAGCTCCGTGGCGGCCACATCGCCGCGGCCGGCCACTGAGGCGATGAGACCGGCATGATAGTGACGGAAAAAGAGGTACCATTTTTCGCCATCAAGCTTGGCGAGGCGGGCGAGCGCCTCATCGGTCCTGCCGGCGCCCTGTTCGGCCCAAGCCGACAGAATTTCCACGGCCAGCGTCAACAGCGGCCCAGACTTGGCGTGCTGGAAAGAGGCGATCGCGTCGTCCCAATGACCGGCCTGAAAATCATCAAGGCCGATGGTCAGGCTTGCGATCGGGCTTTCGGCGTCCACGGCGCTCAGGCGTTCGGCAAAGGCGCGGACTTCCGTCAACTCGCCGGCGGCAATGTAGAGCGACAGGGCACGCTCGAGAAGAAACTTGTCATCGGGTGCGTCGATCAGCGCCGACGCAAAATAGTCGGCCGAGGAACGATAGTCGGAAATGCTGCCGGCAAAGCGGCCGGCGAGATAGTTGCCCTCCAGCGAGGAGGCAATGGGCAGCCCACTATCCGGTTGCGCCGCAGCCATGCCGCGCGCACCGGCTGGGAATGAGCCGGCTAAGGCAAAGGTGGCCAGCGCCGCTCCGAAAAGAGGACCCATGGCGAAGCGTCGAAATGTCGGCTGGCGTAGCATCATGGGTGAAGGATCCCGTCGTCGGTTTGGGGCAGCGCGCAAATATCATGGCGCCCGAATATCGGTCGCCGACTCCACTAAACGGCAAAATGGCGGCAAAGGCGTGGCGCTTCAAGCGGCGCGTAGCGTCCCGCCTCAAGAAAGTCGTCGATGTCCATTGCCATTGCATTCCAGCCGGCAAAGTTCGAAATGAAGCGTCAAACAAATCGAACGCTGGATGCGCCCTTTCATGAATATGGCCTTCATGCTGGTTCTGCTGCTCGCCTTGGGCGCGTGGCTCATCCGTTGGCGCGGCGCCAGCCTCAAAGCCGACATTGATGCTCTTGCCCGCAATTACGCCCTGCTGGCCGGGCTTGGCGTCGTTGCTGCTCTCGCGGTTACTGGCCGTGTGGCGTTCGCCGTGGTCGGCGCTGCCATACTGATGGGGCTTCATCGATCGGGAATGCTCGGGTCTTTCCGAGGGACCCGACGTGGACAGCCGGTATTGCGGTCGCCGATGGTTGAGGTGGTGGTCAATGGCAGCGCGATCGGCGGCCGGGTTGTCGGGGGCGCCTTTCGCGGCCGCGATCTCAACCGCCTCGGCGGGGCGGAACTCTCCAGCCTCTATGCCGAGACGGCGCGCGATGGTCGCAGCCGCGCGACACTAGAGATTTATCTCGACCGCCGAATGCCCGGCTGGCGTGAGGACATGCAGGGTGAGGCCGCATCGCGGAGCCGTCGAGCGGCGAATGCGGGCTCCATGAGCGAGGAGGAGGCGTACGAGATCCTTGGGCTTCAAAAGGGCGCCGGAGAGGCCGACATCCGGGCCGCCCACCGCCGTCTGATGAAGCGGGTGCATCCCGACCAGGGCGGCTCCACTTTCCTGGCGGTACGTATCAACCAGGCCAAGGACCGGCTTCTGTCCAAACATGTCTAGCTCCCGTTACGCAAAACAGTGGGTGCTGGTGACTAACTAAGCGGACCGCGCCGGACGAAAGGCGGAGACTTGCCTTAAGGATGGGGCGCGGGGTGCTCCAACCGCCGGAGGGGCGGTCAGAGCCTGATTGTGAAACAGGCGAAGTCGTTTTTCTTCAGGGCCGCGCAGGCCCGATTTGCGGCTTTCTCATTCTCGAAGCCACCAAAACGCGCCCGCACCACGCCTTTGCCTGCCGTTTCAGCCAGGGGGCTGGCAGAGGCAAGCTGCGGTGCGGCCGATTTCGCCTTGTCGAGCAGATCCATGGCGGCGGCCTTCGAACCGACAGCGCCGATCTGGATATACCAGCCGCTTTGGCGCGCGGCGGCCGGAGCCGTCGTCTCGCGCGGTGTCGGAGCGGCATCGGTCATAACGTTGGTGGGAGCGGCGGAGGCCACTTCGACGTCTTTGGCGGCTGCGCGGCGCGAATGGCCATTGGCACGGGCGACAAGGTCGGCCATCGGATCGGCCTGGGGCGCCGGACCGATGTCAGCGAAGGCTTCCGCGGCCGAGGAGGGCAGGTGCGCGTTGGCAAGGCTGGCCGGCAGTGTGGCCGTCGCGAGGCTGAGCGGCTCGGGAGAGGGGGCTGCAGTGTGGCTGACGACAGGGGCGGGAGCTTCGGCGACGTCTTCTTCCTGTTCAGCGGACGGAGCCGCCGGCGGCAGGGGCGAGGCTGGAGCGACCGAGGCGGTGATCAGGGCCGGATCGGGATCGTCGTTGTTGGCGTCGGCCATCATCGGGCGCGGCACCGGCGCCGGATGGGGCGGCAGCGTCGACGCGGCGACGAGGCGGGCCGGCTCATCTGGCACGGCCGATCTGACGGCGGCCACCTTCGGAGCGTTCATGGCGTCTGCCACAAGCTGATCGTCATAGCCGCGGGCGCGCGATGCCTTGGGCAGGTAGGTATTGATCAGCTGAACCATGTGGGCGTCGCGTTGGGCGGCTGTCTTCCCCCCCATGACGACGGCGACGATCTTGCGGCCGTCGCGTTTCACGGAGGTGACGAGATTGAAGCCGGAGGCGTTCACATATCCGGTCTTGATGCCGTCGACGCCGTTGACGCGACCGAGCAGGTTGTTGTGATTGCCAATGGTCCGCCCACGGAAGTTATAGGAGCGGATCGAGAACATCGGATAATACTGCGGAAAGCGGACCTGCAGCGCCACACCGAGCTTCATCATGTCGCGCGCCGACGTGAACTGACCGGGGTCGGGCAGGCCATTGGCGTTGCGGAAGCGTGTGTTGGTCATGCCGATGGCGCGCGCGGTGCGCGTCATGCGATCGGCGAAGGCCGGCACCGAGCCGGCGACGTTCTCGGCGATGACCGCGGCGGCATCATTTGCCGACCGGGTGATCAGGCCCTTGATGGCATCCTCGACGGAAATCGTCTCGCCGGCGCGCAGACCCAGCTTGGTCGGCGACTGGCGCTGGGCGAGCGCGGAGACGCGCAACGGCGTCGATAGCTTGAAGCGTCCCCTCTCTAGCTCTTCGAACATGACGTAGAGCGTCATCATCTTGGTGAGCGAGGCTGGGTAGCGGTGGGTATCGGGGGCCACCTCGTACAGGACCTTGCCTGTCGCGGTATCGACCACGATAGCCGAGTATTTCGAAGGGACGACTTGGCTTGGGAATTCCTTGGCCGCGATGGCGGCTGTGGATACGCCCGCCGCGATGACGGCGACAGCGGCCGGAACCGCCACTCGGTGCAGGACCTTGGATACTAGATTACGCAAACTCGACAATGGACCGCCCTCACAACGCCAACTCATGGCTTCCTCCGGGCTGTTCGCCGGATTCAAAGCCAAAATGACCTGTTCTCCATCCCCTGCGCCCAACGGGCAACGCTCGCAAAATTAGCGGCAACGCGGTTACAGAAGCGTAAAGTTTGAATCGAGTTTTCTGGATTTGCACCGTCCCGAAATAGGACTCCGCATTTTTCGGAGGTTCATCGGGAATTGTCGCGGGTCATGCGAAAAGCTGGGGGCTGCCAGCAATTCATCATATTGCATCGCGTCTTGACCTAAGCGAAACTGCTTACCAGATACGGAGAGACAGGCGATCGTCTTCTCACAAGTGCGTGGAGTGTCGGCCTGGACTCCAGATTGGAATTGCGCCCCCGTTGTCCCTGATTCAATATGTCCCTACGACCCGCAAGATCGGGGCAAGCAATCGGAGGAAAAAGGTGGTTGAGGCGGTTCAGGCTGGCGTGACGGAAATGGCACCCGTGGATCTCGACTGCGGTGTGCCGGATTGCCGTTTCGTGGTCAGCCAATGGGCCGACCTTAAGATGGAAGAGAAGACGCGCCGTTCGACCCTATCGGCCGACGACGAAGAAGACGGGGGAAGTGGGAACGGGTCGGACTCGGGAACCGGGGTAGCCTCCAAGGTCCTGACTAAGACCAAACGACCGAGCATGTATCGCGTTCTGATTCTGAATGACGATTACACGCCAATGGAATTCGTGGTGCACATCCTGGAGCGTTTCTTCAACAAGGGGCGTGAAGAGGCAACTCAGATCATGTTGCACGTCCACCATCATGGGGTGGGGGAGTGCGGTGTCTATACCTACGAAGTCGCCGAAACCAAGGTGACGCAGGTGATGGACTTCGCGCGTCGCCATCAGCATCCGCTTCAGTGCGTCATGGAAAAAAAGTGAGGGTCCATCGTGCCATCCTTCTCGCGCAGTCTCGAAAAAGCCCTTCATCAGGCCCTCGCTTTCGCCAATGAACGCCGCCAGGAATATGCGACGCTTGAGCATCTCCTGCTGTCTTTGGTGGAAGATCCCGACGCGGCCGCCGTCATGCGGGCCTGCTCCGTCGATCTTGATGTGCTGAAGCGCAACCTCGTTGAATATATCGACACCGAACTCGATAACCTCGTCACCGAGCTTGGCGAGGAAGCCAAGCCGACAGCCGGCTTCCAGCGGGTCATCCAGCGGGCGGTGATTCATGTCCAGTCGTCCGGGCGGGATGAAGTGACCGGTGCCAACGTGCTGGTGGCCATCTTTGCCGAGCGCGAAAGCCACGCCGCCTATTTCCTGCAAGAACAGGACATGACGCGCTACGACGCGGTCAACTATATCAGCCACGGCATCGCCAAGCGGGCCGGTATGAGCGAAAGCCGGGCGACACGCGGCGTCGACGAAGAATCGCCATCCCCGGAGACGCCGCCGAGCGGCGGGCCGACGGCCGAGAAGAAGAAAGCGGACGCGCTCGATGCCTATTGCGTCAACCTCAACGAGAAGGCGCTGAAGGGCAAGATCGATCCGCTGATCGGTCGGGCCGACGAAATCGCCCGCACCATTCAGGTGCTGTGCCGTCGCTCGAAAAACAATCCGCTCTATGTGGGCGATCCAGGCGTCGGCAAAACGGCGATTGCCGAGGGCCTTGCTCGCCGCATCGTCGACGGCGACGTGCCGGGCGTCTTGAAGGATGCCACCATCTTTGCGCTCGACATGGGCGCACTCTTGGCCGGTACCCGCTATCGCGGCGACTTCGAGGAACGTCTGAAGCAGGTGGTCAAGGAGATCGAGAATTATCCTGGCGCCATCATGTTCATCGATGAGATCCATACGGTGATCGGTGCCGGCGCCACCTCCGGCGGCGCGATGGATGCCTCGAACCTCTTGAAGCCGGCGCTGTCCAGCGGCAGCGTCCGTTGCATCGGCTCGACCACTTATAAGGAATACCGCCAGTTCTTCGAGAAGGACCGGGCACTGGTCCGCCGCTTCCAGAAGATCGACGTCAACGAGCCGACCGTCACCGACGCCATCGAAATCCTGAAGGGCCTCAAGCCCTATTTCGAGGAGTTCCACAAGGTCCGCTATACCCAGGACGCCATCAAGTCGGCCGTCGAGCTCAGCGCCCGTTACATCAACGATCGCAAGCTGCCGGACAAGGCGATCGACGTCATCGACGAGACGGGCGCCAGCCAGATGTTGTTGCCCGAGGGCAAGCGCAAGAAGGTGATTGGCGTCAAGGAGATCGAGGCGACCATCGCAACGATGGCCCGCATCCCGCCGAAGTCGGTGTCCAAGGACGACGCCGAGGTGCTGGAACGCCTTGAGACCAACCTCAAGCGCGTGGTCTATGGCCAGGACAAGGCAATTGCCGCGCTCTCCTCGGCGATCAAGCTGGCGCGTGCCGGCCTCAGAGAACCGGAAAAGCCGATCGGCAACTACCTGTTCTCCGGCCCGACCGGCGTCGGCAAGACCGAAGTCGCCCGTCAGCTCGCTTCGATCCTCGGCGTGCCGATCCTGCGCTTCGACATGTCGGAGTATATGGAGCGGCACACCGTCAGCCGGTTGATCGGCGCGCCTCCGGGCTATGTCGGCTTCGACCAGGGCGGTCTTCTGACCGATGGCGTCGATCAGCATCCGCACTGCGTGCTGCTGCTCGACGAGATCGAGAAGGCGCATCAGGATCTGTTCAACATCCTGTTGCAGGTGATGGACCACGGCAAGCTGACCGACCACAACGGCAAGCAGGTCGATTTCCGCAACGTCATTCTGATCATGACGACCAATGCCGGTGCCGCCGACATGTCGCGTGAGCCGATCGGCTTCAATCGCAGCCGGCGCGAGGGCGACGATACCGAGGCGATCAACCGCATGTTCACGCCGGAGTTCCGCAACCGCCTGGACGCCGTCATTCCGTTCGGTGCGCTGCCGCCGGAAGTGGTGCGTTCGGTGGTGCAGAAGTTTGTCATGCAGCTCGAAGCGCAGCTTGCCGACCGCAACGTCACCTTCGAACTGGACGACGCGGCGATCGAATGGCTGGCCACCAAGGGCTATGACGAGCACATGGGCGCCCGTCCGCTCGGCCGGGTCATCCAGGAGCACATCAAGCGTCCGCTCGCCGACGCGGTGCTGTTCGGCGTGCTGAAGAAGGGTGGCACCGTCAAGGTGTCGGTCGAAACCAACGAAGCCGGCGAAGTCGGCCTGAAGCTCGATTGCCTGCCCGACCCGGCGCTGAAGCGCAAGGTGGAAGAAGTCGACGCCAAGGTCGCCGATGCACCAGTGCCGCCGAAGCCGCGCAAGCGCAGCCCCAAGCAGAGCGCCAAGGCGGTGTGACGGCGGGCGTTCATTGAGACAGTGAGAGCGGCGCGATCGCAATGGTCGCGCCGCTTTTTTATTGGCTGAAGAAGGTCGCGGCACCTTCCTTGAACATCTGATCACCAGTGGCGTGCATGTGATCCCGGTTTGGGATGTCCAGCACCTCGGCTTTGGGGATCATCGCAGCAAGTTCGGCCGCCGAGCCGGCAACAACGTCTCTGCTGCCCACCGCCACCAGTGTCGGGACAGCGATGCGAGCGGTCTCTGTTGGATCGACCGGACGGCCGTAACCGCGAATGCAGGCCGCGAGCGCTTGCCGGTCGGATCGGGTCTTGTCGGCGAACAGTCGATAGCTCCGGCCGACCGGGTCGCCGACATTATCGAGGGACGGAGCGAGGAGGGCGGCAGCGATAGGCTCGCGGTCAAGACCGGTCTTTGCCATGGTGCCGCCGATGCCACCGAGCACGAGTCTTTCCAGACGATGGGAATGGCGGGTGGCGAAGTCGAGAAGAATGCGGGCCCCCATCGAATAGCCGATCGCCCGGACACTCGGGAATCCGAGGTGATCGATTAACGCCTCGACATCGCCAGCCATCTTCTCAAGACGATAGTCCTCGGGGTCGTGGAGCTTGACCGAGCCGCCGTGCCCGCGGTTGTCGAGAGCGATCGTCCGATAGCCGCAGCGCACCAGCCAGTCGATCCAGCCGGTATCCAGCCAGTTGACGCGGGCACTCGAGGCAAAGCCATGGACGAGGATTACCGGCTGGCCGCTGCCTTCATCGATATAGGCAAAGTCGCCCTCGGCTGTCGAAAAGCTCGGCATATGGCCTCCTCCGTTGCGCCGTTGGCGCCGTCCTGCAATGTCCCGCCGCTTTTGCCGCAAAGGGACTGTTCTTGCTGTCATCTTGCCGGTATGCTTCGTGAAGTCACGGATTTCAACAAGGGTATCGTGCATGGCCGACGCTATCGTTCCTCACTTCGCCAACGACGCCGGGGTAACGACCATCCGGATTGGCGCGAAGGAATTCATGTGCATCGGCGCAAAGCCGCCCTTCGACCATCCGCACATCTTCCTAGAAATGGGGGATGACGCTGAGGTCGTCTGTTCCTATTGCTCGACCGTCTATCGCTACGATCCGACGCTGAAAGCGACCGAATCGGAACCCAAGGACGCCGCGTGGCAGCCCAAAGCGGCCTGACCCACGCTAAGGATGGAGCTATGCCGGATCATTTACCGGTGGTGGTGATCGGGGCCGGAATTGCTGGCCTCACGTTATCCTTATGCCTGGCGCGGGCCGGCGTGCGGGTTACGGTTATCGACAAGGCGCCAGAGCTGAGAGAGGTCGGTGCCGGCCTGCAGCTGTCGCCTAACGCGTCGTCGATCCTCTTTCATCTCGGGCTAGGCTCGGCGCTTGATGCCACGGGTGTGCGGCCGGAAGCGGTCACCATTCGCGACGGGGTGAGCGGCCGCCTCGTCCTGCGCATGCCGCTTGGCGAGGCGATGGTCGAGCGCTATGGCGCGCCCTATATCGTCATCCACCGTGCCGATCTCCAGGGAACGTTGCTCGCTGCAGTCGAGCAGGAGCCGCGCGTCACTCTGCATCTCGGCGTCCAAATCACGGCAATCAGTGAGGACACCACAGGCGTGGTGGTCGAAGGCCTGGAGGCTGACGAAGCCGTTCGCTTTTCCGGCAGCGTGCTGGTTGGCGCCGATGGTGTCCGCTCCATGGTGCGGGAACAGGTGATCGGCGGCGGTCCGGCGACCTACACCGGTCGCACGGCCTGGCGCGCTACCTTCGAGGCCGAGGGGTTCGTTGCGCAGTCCTTCCGCCACAACGAAACCGGCCTGTGGCTCGGCCGGCATGCCCATCTCGTCCACTATGCCATCGATGCCGGCCGGGAAATCAACCTGGTCGCCGCCATTGACGACGCCTGGAACGAGGACGGCTGGGATGTGCCGGGCGACGTAGCGCAGATCCGGGCGGCGTTCGAAGCCTGGCCGGAGTCGGTGCGGAAGCTGATCGCCATGCCGGACAGTTGGCGGAAATGGGCGCTCTGCGAAGCGCCGCGCGACACGCCATGGACGAAGGGGCGGACCGTGCTGATCGGCGACGCCGTGCATGGCATGCCGCCCTTTGTTGCGCAGGGCGCGGCGATGGCGATCGAGGATGCACGCGTGCTGTCCAGCGTGCTGGCGGCCGGTCTTGGCGATGACATCGAGGAGAGGCTCGGCCGTTTCGCCGAGGGACGCAAGGCGCGCACCGACAAGGTCGCCGCCGCCGCGCGGCGTAACGGGTTCATCTACCACCTCGGCGGAGCGCCTGCCAAAGCGCGCAATCTCGGCATGCGTCTTCTCGGCGCGGAGCGGCTGGCCTACAACATGGATTGGATTTACGGCTGGCGTCCGGTAGAAGGCTAATCCCTTTCACGGATTTCCTCCATGACGTCACCCGCTCCCGACCGTTTCGACCGGCGCCGCCTTGCCGGGCTTGCCGCCGCGATCGGCTCGATTTCGGCTGTGGGAATGTCGTTGTCGCTCGGCATGCCTCTTTTGGCCGTCATCCTTGAGCAGCGCGGTCATTCGAGTTCGGTTATCGGTCTGGTGACGGCGGCGGCGGGTGTCGCGGCGCTCTTCAGCACACCCTTCGTGCCGATGCTGACCCGCCGGTTCGGCGCCGCCTGGGTGCTGCTGGTTGCGGTGACGCTCGGCACCGTCATCTTCCCGCTGTTCTATTTCTTTGATTCGATCATCGTCTGGTTCGTGCTGCGCTTTGTCTTCTCGCTCTGTCTCAACACGGCCTTCATTGTCTCGGAATTCTGGATCAACGCACTGGCGCCAGCGGCGAAACGCGGCTTCGTCATGGGTGTCTACGCCACCATCCTGTCTATCGGTTTTGCCGTTGGACCGGCGATTCTAAGCCTGATCGGTTCAGAGGGTTGGCTGCCGTTTGCCGTCGGCACGGGATTGATGGCCATCTCGATCCTGCCGATCATCGCCGGCTTCCGCGCCGACCCGCCGACGCACGAAGGCAAGGGCGGCAATTTCCTGCACTTTCTCACTGTGGTGCCACTCGCCACCTTCGCCGCCTTCACGGTGGGAGCGGTCGAATCGTCGGTGATGAGCTTCTCACCGGTCTATGGTCTTCGCCTGGGGTATAGCGAGCAGATCGCGGCGCTCCTAGTCATGGCGGTTGCCGTCGGCAATATCGTGGCGCAGTTGCCGCTTGGCATGCTGTCTGACCGGATGGACCGACGGCGCCTTCTGCTTTGCATCGCTCTGGGCGGCGTCGCATCGGCCTTGCTGGTTGCAGCGGTGTCGTCGGAGGCGTTCTGGCTGATGCTGACGATCGGCCTGTGGGGTGGGGTGGTGGCCGGCCTCTACGCGGTGGGATTGACCCATCTCGGAGCGCGCCTTTCCGGCAATGATCTCGCCTCGGCCAACGCTGCTTTCATTTTCATGTACTCGGTTGGCATGCTGGTGGGGCCGGCGGCGACTGGTGCAGGCATGGATGCGCTGGGGCCGCAGGGCTTGGTCGTCGTGACCGTATTGATCCTCGCCAGCTATGCTTTTTTTGCCGCCTATCGCATCCGCCGAGTGACCGAGCCAAATGCGGACGAGCCATCAAGCTCGTCTTGACTTTCGGGCGCTTTCGACTAGGGTGCCCGCCGAACGAACGACGCTTCCCGCGTGGGGCGTCCAGCCGCTTTGGCTGTCACCGTCAACAAGCACAAGGAATCGGATGCCATGGCCAAGGCAACGACCATCAAGATCCGGCTCGTCTCGACCGCCGACACCGGGTACTTCTACGTCACCAAGAAGAACTCTCGCACGATGACCGAGAAGATGACCAAGACCAAGTATGATCCGGTCGCTCGCAAGCACGTCGAGTTCAAGGAATCCAAGATCAAGTGATCCGGTCTCGGCCGGATGTGCCTGAAGGCGCCCGGCCTGGACGAGACTCCACGCAAGAGGCACCCGTTTGGGTGCCTTTTTGTTTTTTGGCTTCATGGGACGGAGTCGCCGGGCGCTATGTCGCTGCGGACAGGTTTTGACCCCGGGCAAACTACAGTCCGTGGTTCAATGCTGAAGGATGTCTCCAATGGTTGCTGAAAACCTTGCCGTCTCTGTCACGGCCGTCGAGGCGCGTCGGGCCACCGCTTTCGCACTGGTCGCCGTGTTCCTCGACGTGGTCGGCTTCGGCTTGATCATTCCGGTTCTGCCGCGCCTCATTGAGGAGGTGGGGCACACGGGGCTCGATGGCGCCGCTCGTATTGGCGGCTGGTTGTTCGCAGCCTTCAGCCTGGCGCAATTCGCCTTCGCTCCGCTGGCCGGCACGCTTTCGGACCGGTTCGGCCGGCGACCACTGCTGCTGCTGGCCATCGCGGGTCTCGTGGTGGACTATATCGTTCAAGCGCTGGCCCCCACCGTTCTGTGGCTGTTTGTCGGTCGACTGATCGCCGGTGTTTGCGGCTCGTCCTATGTCATCGCCAACGCTTGCCTCGCCGACGTCAGTTCGCTGGAGAATCGGGCGCGTTCCTTTGGTCGAATGACGGCCGCGTTCGGTCTCGGCTTCGTGCTGGGGCCGGCGATTGGCGGTCTGTTGGGAGAGTTCGGCACGCGCGTTCCTTTCTGGAGCGCGGCAATACTGGCCGGCGTCAATTTCCTGTTCGGCCTGTTTGCCTTGCCAGAGACACTTGCGCGCGCGAATCGTCGTGCCTTCCGCTGGCGTGAGGCCAACCCGCTCGGTGTTCTCGCCGTGTTCGGTCGCTATGGCGGCGTGCTGCCCTACGCCATGGTGCTGACGGTGTTCTTCCTCGGCACCTCGGTCTATCCGTCGATCTGGGCGTTCTGGGGGATGGCCAAATACGGCTGGCCCAGCACGACCGTTGGGCTGACACTCGCCGCATCCGGCCTCACGGTGGCGCTTCTGCGGGGATTCGGTACCGGGCCGGCGGTGGCTCGCTGGGGCGAGCGGCGGATGGCGGTGGTCGGCCTTGCCGGCGCGGCAATGACCTGCATTGGCTTTGCTCTTTCGCCGACCACGGCGGTTGTCGTGGCGATGCTTGTCGTCAACGCGGTAGAGGGCTTCGCGCACCCCATGCTGTCGGCGTTGATGTCGAAGGCGGTGCCGGAAGATACGCAAGGGGCACTCCAGGGCGGTATATCCGCTCTGATGAATCTTGCCATGCTCGCCGGCGCGATTTTCTATACCCAGGCCTTCGGTTATTTCCTGTCGGAGGCTGCGCCGATGCGCAGCCCCGATGTGTCGTTTTTCATTGCCGCCGCTTTGATGCTCTCGGCTCTCAGCTTGTTTGTTTGGCAGGCCAAACGAACCGAGGGGTAGAGCGTCAGTTGCTGGGCTTCTGTTCCGGTTCGGCTGGGGCGGCGGGGAGCTTGTCGTTTGCCGGTGGAGTATCGGTCGCAGCCGGCGCATTTTGAGGCGCTGGCACATCGCTCTTGGGCGGCGCAACCTCGGCAGCCGGCTTGCTATCCTTGGGGGGCGTTACGGCCGGCGGCGTCGCGGCGGGAGACTCGGTGGCGGATATCGACGGGGTGGCACAGGCGGTCTCCGGCAGCAGCTCGAGGTGGGCGATCTTGCCGTTGAGGATGAAATCGCCGTAGTCGAGACGCATCTTGGAGGAGATGCCGTTCTCCCACAGGTCGAAAGAGATCGAGTAGTCCGGCGGCTGGTCGTTGCCGGCGTCGGCGCCGAAATAGGAGACGGTGACAGGCCAGCGGCGCAGGTTTCCGATCGGCTTTTCGCTCTCGTCGGGTGGCGTGGTTCTGGCGGAGCCGATGACGGTCGAGGTGTGGAACACGTGCTGGCCGCCATCCGATCCGTCATAAATGTCGTCGGAAAAGACGGTGGTGCCTTTCTCGGCTTCCGCAATGGTCTTGATGAGCTGGGCGGTCGGGAACATCACCGGCTTGTCGATGGAAAACTCGGTGTTCTCCGTGAGCTTCAGCTTGACGTTGACCTTGTCGCCATCGCGGACGGCCGTCCCGTTGACGTCTTCGGTCTGTACCTCATTGACGAAGGTCTGGGACTGGAAGTTGTAGCTCCGGCTGTCGCCGCTCTCGAAATTCTTGTTTCTGAGATCGGTGACTGCCGAGTTGCCCTCGCCATCGCCGGTTTCCAGAACGAAGCGAAAATTGACGCTATAGCCCTCGCAGGCGTTGCCCGTGAATTCGTAGACCATGCGCCCTTTCATATTGACGCTGACGTCGCTCATCTGGGCGCTGTTTTCGAGGGTAAGATCATAGGCAATACGATGCGGCACCAAACCGCCGGCCAGTGTCGGCTCGATCAGCGCCGAAAAGGCGCAGGCGATCGTCGCCGATCGGAAAAGCAAATTCATCATGTGTTCCCCGGCGCATCTACAAAAATGGATTCGTTGAGTATGCGGATGAATGAAGGCAAGATAGCACGTATACTCACCCAAACATCAACCGATCGTATAGCGGTTTGAAGGGGGCCGAGAGGGGCGAGTTGCGCCCGTCGGCCTGATGGGGCATGACTCGGCCTTCTATTCCGGAGGCTTTCCCATGACCAGTTCCGTCGAATCGGCGCTCAAGCGCCTTGATCTGTCGTTGCCCGAAGCGATCGCGCCCGTTGCCAACTATGTGCCCTATGTCCGCACCGGCAGCCTGTTGTTCGTCTCGGGGCAGATTTCCAAGACAACGGCCGGCGCCGCGGTCACCGGCAAGCTCGGCGCCGATGTCGACGTGGCAGGCGGTCAGAAGGCGGCCGAGCTCTGCGCCCTCAATATTCTGGCGCAGGTGAAGGCCGCCGTCGGCGATCTCGATCGTATCGTTCGGGTCGTCCGCCTCAATGCCTTCGTCAATTCAGCGCCGGAATTCACCGATCAGCCGCAGGTCGTCAACGGAGCGTCAAATCTGTTCGCTAACGTCTTGGGCGACAAGGGCAAGCACAGCCGCACAGCCGTCGGTGTCGCTGCCCTGCCGCTCGGCGTCGCGGTGGAAATCGACGCCATCATCGAGGTGTCCTGAGGCAAATGACTGATTTTTCCTGGCTGACCGCCCGCCCCATCGCCCACCGCGGCTTGCATGACGCCAAGGCGGGGCGGATCGAGAATACGCTGTCGGCTTTCGACGCTGCCGCGCGAGCGGGGTTTCCGATGGAGATGGATGTCCACCTCTCCGCCGACGGCGTCGTCTATGTCTTCCATGACGATGTGCTCGATCGCTTGACCACCGGCAAGGGGCCGGTGGCCGGCCAGACGATGGCCGAGCTCAAGGCGATCCCCATGGTCGGCACCGAGGACCGCATCCCGACGCTCAGGGAGGTGCTCGACCTGGTCGGCGGACGGACCGGTCTGGTCATCGAGATCAAAAGCTATTTTACCGAACGTCAGCGCGACCTCGTCGAAGCGACGGCCCGTGAGCTTGCCACTTATGGCGGATCGGTGGTGGTAGAGTCCTTCGATCCGCGTCAGATTCAGGATCTCGCGGAAATCGCGCCTGAGTTACCACGCGGCATCGTTGCCGACGATGCGGCGAGCGCCGAAGACTATAATCACTACCGCGTCCTGGGGCGTGAGGAGCTCGCCACGCTCTCTCACCGCTCCTGGTCGCAGTTCCAGTTCGTCAGCTATTGGGTGAAGCTCCTCGGCAACGACGTCAGCCGACGGGTCCGCGACGAGTGGAATCTGCCGATAACCGCCTGGACGATCCGCAAGCCGGACCAGCGACAGGCGGCGAAGGATTTCGGCGCGCAACTGGTATTTGAGGGCTTCGATCCCAACGCCTGAGCCGGCCGGCGCTATGAACGAAAGAGAGTAGGGCGCCATGGTTGGCGCCCTTCCTGCTTTTAGGCCGTCAGGGCGGCCCGATTTGCCTCGAAGAAGGCGGCGAGCGAACGCGGCTTGCGTCCGGTCAGCTCTTCCACGGCGTCCGATGTTTTCGACAGCAGGCCGGCGCTGTTGGTCGCGTCCATCGACAGCATGAGCGTGATGACGAACTCGGGCACACCGGCTGCCTTGAGGTTGCTGGCCAGCACGTCGGGCGGCAGCGTCACGACGCTGATCGGCTTGCCGAGAAGCTTGGTGGCGAGACGGGCGACTTCCTCGGTCGAGAAGGTCTCCTCACTGGTAATGTCATAGATCGACTTGTCGTTGGTCCAAGGGCGAGTGAGTGCGGCCGCTGCGGCGCGAGCACAATCATCATGGGCGACGTAGGTTACCTTGGTGCCCGGCTTCTCCGATGTGTACCAGGTGCCCTGCTTCAATATGCCCGGCAGGCCCATGAAGAAGTTCTCCTGGTACCAATGGTTGCGCAGGATGCGGTAGGGCAGACCACTATCGAAAATGGCCGTTTCGGTGCCGGCGTGGTCGCCGGCGAAGAACAGGGGATGGTTGTCGCCGTGAGGGTTGGGCGCGGAGGTGTAGACGATGCCCTTGACGCCGGCGGACTTCGCGGCCTTCACGGCTGCCTGCTGGCCGGCAAGACGACTGCCGATGGCGTCGGTCGAGACGATGAGCAGACGATCGATGCCGGCGAAGGCGGAGGCCAATGTCTCTGGTTTGCCAAAGTCGACGGCCCGCACGGTGACGCCGCGCGCTGAGAGATCGGCGAGCTTGCTGGGATCGCGGGTGCCGGCGACGAGGTCGGTGGGGGCGATGCCGAACTCGTCGAGAAGAAGGTTGACCACGCTGCGGCCTAGCTTGCCGGTTGCTCCGGTCACCATCAATTTCTCGCTCATAGCCGCTCCTTGATCTAGTTAGGCAACATTGTCTCTTTTTGAGATCGCCCCTAAGATAGATGGGACAGTCTGGCGGGCAAGACGGCAGTTTGGCGTCAGTTAGTTACTTGGAGGGAACCGGTGTCGACGTTGATTTCTGGCGAGGTGGACGTGATGCTCGATGGTTTCGAGCGAGCCATCAAGACGGATCCGGATTTCGAGGCCTGTCCGGTTCGCGGCGTGCTCGATCGCATCGGCGACAAGTGGAGCACGTTGATGGTGCTGACGCTGGCGTTGCGTCCGCATCGCTTCGGCGAGCTGAAGCGCGCCATTCCAGACATTTCGCAGCGCATGCTGACGCAGACTCTGCGCGATTTGCAGCGCGATGGTTATGTGGCGCGCAAGGTGTTTCCGACCACACCGCCGGCCGTCGAATACAGCCTGACCGACCTTGGCCGGTCGCTGATGCTTCCGCTATCCGGATTGGTCGAGTGGGCGGTCAGGACGCGCGGTGCCATTGAGGCAGCGCGCGCGGCCTTCGATCGTGAAAACGTCTGACGTTGGTTCTTATGTGGCCAAGGCAGCCTTCAGCTTTTCAGCGTGAGCGGTAAGCAGCGCGCTGTCGGCCATCTTGCCGGTGTGTGGCCGGAGGGGCACGCCGAGATAGCGCGGCACGACATGGAAGTGCAGGTGGAACACGGTCTGGCCGGCCGTCGCTTCGTTATACTGCATGACGACGGCTCCATCGGCCTCGAAGGCGCTGACCGCCGCCTTGGCAACCTTTTGCGTGACCTTGATGACCTTGGCCAGCACGTCCGGATCGACGTCGAGAATGTTGCGGGCCGGTGTCTTCGGGAGAATCAACGTGTGTCCGTCCGACTGCGGCATGACGTCCATGAAGGCGAGGACATCACCGTCTTCATAGACCTTGTAGGCGGGGATATCGCCGCGCAGGATCTTGGCGAAGATGTTGTCGGCATCATAAGCGGTCATCAGACTCTCCCGGGATAAACTGTCGGCGCGCAAGTTGGTCCCTCGCGTCCCGTCGGTCAATCCTGTTCCTGAAGTGGTCCGCGACGGAAGGGGCCAAGGCTTTCGAGCTCGGTTTCGGCGTGAAGCACGGCGCGCCGCTCGCGGACAAGGAAATCGGCTATGGCACGCCGCAAGCTGGCGTCGGCGATATAATGGGCCGAACGGGTCGTCTCCGGCAGATAGCCTCGGGAGAGTTTGTGTTCGCCCTGGGCGCCAGCTTCGACCACGGCCAGGCGATGCTCGATCGCATAATCGATGGCCTGATGGTAGCAGACCTCGAAGTGCAGAAAGGGGTGATCCTCGATCGCCCCCCAATTGCGACCGTAGAGCCGGTCGGAGCCGATGAGATTGAGCGCGCCGGCAATGTAGCGGCCAGCCCGCCGCGCCATTACCAGCAGAATGCGATCGGCCATCTTCTCCGATAGCAGCGAGAAGAAGCGGCGGTTGAGGTAGGGCGTGCCCCACTTACGGCTGCCGGTGTCCATGTAGAAGGCGAAGAAGGCATCCCAGTGGGCTTCGGTGAGGTCGCGGCCGGTGACCCATTCGATGCTGATGCCGTCCTGCAAAGCTTCCCGTCGTTCGCGTTTCAGCGCCTTGCGCTTGCGCGAGGCGAGGCGGCCTAGGAAGTCGTCATAGCTTTCATAGCCATCGTTTCTGAACTGGAACTGCTGGTCGAGCCGTTCGAGCCACCCTTCGGCACTGAGGGCGGCGGCGCTTTCCTCGTTGGCGAAGGTCACATGTGCCGACGACAGCTCGTAACGGTCGGCGACCAATTTCAAGCCGCGGGCCAGCGCCTGACGTGTCGCATCGTCGGCGGCGAAAAGGCGCGGACCGCTGACGGGCGTGAATGGAACGGAGCACTGGAGCTTCGGATAATATTGGCCGCCGGCTCGCTCCCAGGCATCGGCCCAGCCGTGGTCGAACACGTATTCGCCGTAGGAATGACCCTTGAGATAGGCGGGCGCGGCGCCGATGAGGCGGCCAGCCTCGTCTTCCAGCAGCAAGTGGCTCGGCAGCCAGCCGGTTTCCGCCGTGGCGCATCCCGACTCCTCGCAAACAAGCAGGAAGTCATGGCTGACGAAAGGATTGTAGGGGGACGGCGTTTCATTCTCCGTCGGGCGAATGGCGCCGCGCGGCCCCACGTCCCAGCCGGGATTGGCGAGGCCATCCCAGTCGGCCTTGCCGACGGTGGCAAGCGTGTCGACGGTACGCAACGAGAGCGAATGGGGCATGAAGGGATGATATCGCGTCTTGATAAGGGTTTGTCCTAGGATAGACCCGGCGCGGCCCCAGACGCAAATCGTCGATTTTTCAACGGCCCACGATCAGGACATCGAAGGAGAAGAAACTAAGGATTAACGAGAAGGTCTCTATTTATAATTGTTGCCAATGACGGGTTTTCTGACGTGCATAAAAGCCAGAAGTTGTCAAAGCGTGAGATGGCGGAGCTGATTGCCCGTCTCAGGAATCCAAACGTAAGGGTCGGCGAGCAGCGAAGGGCTGACCGGCTGAACTGTCACTGGCCAGCTCTAGTGCATTCCGAACCCCGTGATATCGCCTGCGTTGTTGAGAACATCAGCCATAGCGGTTGCCGCGTTCGTACCGCTGGCATCTTGTTTATGCCGGGCGATCCGGTCATCGTTCGCATTCCATCTCAGAAAATGGTTCTGGACGGTGTGATTGCCTGGTCTCGGAATGAGGAAGCAGGCATCCAGTTCAGCTTCGGCGACGAAAGTCACAATCTGACCGTCTGATACGCCGGATCGGCGACGGGCATTGTCCGCCCGCCGCCGAAAGGTTGCTCGTCAGTGGACCATGCCGGGCATGGCTGCCATCGGGTCGGCGCCGGTCAGCAGCGTCGGGTCGAGCATGCCGAAAATCATCGCCACATGGGCGACGATCAGGAACAGCGCCACGAAGCTGGCGTGCAGGCCGAGTCGAGCCTCCGGGCTGCGATCCTTCCAGAGAAAACCAAGATCGATCAACGCGATGCCGCCGAGCGGTATGACGCCGGCGAGATAGAAGCCGACCGCGATCACGTCGGCCGGGCCGCGCCAGGCGCCGCCTGAGGTCAGCGGCACCACGGCCGTGAAGAACAGATAGAGGAAGACGCCGAGGAAGTAGATGCCGGCGATCGAGCCGGCAATCCGGCTCACTTGCCGAACGGCGCCATCGAGGCGGCGCGTATAGAGCAGATAAAGCTCGGCAATGGCGATGGTCTCGGCGAGGATGACCGGCACAGCCATGAACTTGATGAGGTTCCAGGGCTGGTTGGTGGCGAGAAGTTCCATGTAGTGGGTCATAGGCATAATCGTCTGTCTCCATGCCGGCAGGCGTGACGCTGTGGCCAGCAACTGCGGCAATTGGTCCGTAGGTGGGGATGTGGAGGGACGATCAGGCGCGCGGTGGAGGCGTGGGCGGCGCAGAGCTCATGGCGAGCAGACGCGGCGTTCCCTCGGGCATGGCGGCAGACGCCTCTGTCGCGAGGCGAGGGGAGGGGACTGCCAAACTAAACAGGCCGGCACATGCGGCGGGGCAGGTACAATCGGCGAGTGTGCCGTGGTTATGGCAGGCTTTGCCGGCGGCATCGTCGCAATGGGACGTGCTGTGGGCGATGAGCTGGACGGTTGTGTGGTCGACCGGCTGCGTCGTTTCGAGGAATACGACGGGCGCCTGTGTTGTCGCCTCGCTGCTACCGGACAGGCGCTTCATGCCATGCTCGTGCGCACTGGCCGCCGACACCAGGGTCAGCGTAAGCAGCGCGACAAGGAGGAGGAAGCGACGAATCACGACAACTGCATAACTTGATGACGACCGGGTAGACCTATCGGCGCTGATCAGTCAGCGTCAATGACGGGGAATTGCGGTGGATCGCCGGATCATCAATGCTTGTGGCCGTAGACTTCGGCGGGGTCGAAAAGACGGTCGCCGCCGACATGCTCAAGCTGGACGGCTCCCTTGGCCGCCTTCTGTCCAAGGGGAACACGCCGGTAGAAGCAGGAGATCTGTCCGGTGTGGCAGGTGGCGCCGGCGCCTTCCACGCGGACGCGCAGCACCAGCGCATCCTGGTCGCAGTCGGTCAAAAGCTCGACCACCTTCTGGACGTTGCCGGAGGTAGCGCCCTTGTGCCAGAGCTCGCCGCGCGATCGGCTCCAGTACCAGCCTTCGCCCGTTTCGATGGTGAGCGCCAGGCTTTCGGCATTCATATAGGCGACCATCAGAACCTGACCGTTGTCGGCATCGACAGTGACGCAGGCGATCGTACCGTCCGCTCCAAAGCGCGGGGTCAGCACATCGCCAGCCTCAAGCGCCGCCTTGTTGCCAGCGGGCGGGAACAGTTTCGTCTCGGATGTCATATCGGATCACTTGCCTTCGCCACGCACCATCATCATGAAGCGGGCCTGCTCGGTGGGGTCGGTCTTGAAGCAGCCGGTGAAGCGCGCGGTCACCGTCGATGCGCCCGGCTTCTGCACACCGCGCATCGCCATGCAGAGATGCTCGGCCTCGATCAGCACGGCGGCTCCGCGCGGCTTCAATACCTTTTCAATGGCGTTACTGACCTGGGCGGTCATCGTCTCCTGCGTCTGCAGGCGGCGGGCATACATCTCGACGATGCGGGCGAGCTTGGACAGGCCGACGACGCCCGTGGTCGGATAGTAGGCGATGTGCGCCTTGCCGATGAACGGCACCATGTGGTGCTCGCAATGGGAATAGAAGGGGATGTCACGAACGAGGATCAGCTCCTCATAGCCGGCCACCTCGGTGAAGATGCGGTCGAGCACCTCCTCATCGGTCTGGCTGTAGCCGGAAAACAGTTCGGCATAGGCTTTGACGACGCGCTTCGGTGTGTCGCGCAGCCCCTCGCGCTCCGGATCTTCGCCGGCATAGGCAATCAGCGTGCGGACGGCGGCCTCGGCTTCCTCGCGGCTGGGACGGCGGATCTTGCGGGCGCCGGCGGTGAAGATGGCATCGTCCATGCTTGGTCCTTCCTGGGGTCTCGCGCATACTGGCAGAGGCCACAACGTCCGGCGTGTCACCGCGCTTGGCGGGAAGGCCGTCTCAGGCCTATATACGCGCCATGTCCCGGAGTTCAAAGGTGGTTGGCGAGGAGCATGGTAATATGCTCTGCCATCTGCCGAAGGTGTCAGCATGCTCGACGACGTCTACAACGCCCACATCCTCGAACTGGCCGGCAATATCGCTCGCATCGGCCGCCTTGCCCAGCCGGATGCCACGGCGACGCGCCATTCGAAGCTGTGTGGCTCACGCATCACAGTCGATCTCCGGATGGAGGGTGATGTCGTTGCCGACTACGCTCATGAGGTCAAGGCGTGCGCGCTCGGTCAGGCGGCGGCGGCCGTGGTGGCAAAAAACGTGGTGGGCGCAACCGCGGCCGAACTCCGGCAGGCGCGCAACGATATGTTCGCCATGCTGAAGGAAGGCGCCTCGCCACCGACCGGCCGCTTTGCCGAACTCCGCTATCTAGAACCGGTGCGCGACTTCAAGGCGCGTCACACCTCGACGATGCTGGTGTTCGAGGCGGTTGTCGCCTGCCTCGATGACATCGCTGCGGCGCGCGCTGCCAGTTAGGATCGGCCATGTGCGAGTGCGGGCAGCATGTGAGGGAGGCTGGCCACGTTCATTCTGGCGGTTTGTCGCGTCGATGGACGCCCGGTCGCCTTGTCGGCCGGGCACTGATCCGGGTCTATCAGGTCGTGCTTTCGCCTTTGATGGGGCGGCAATGCCGCCATCTTCCCACCTGTTCGAGTTACACCGATGAAGCGATCAGCCGCTTCGGTCTGTGGGCCGGCGGCTGGATGGGACTTGCCCGCATCCTGCGCTGCAATCCCTGGGGCTCGTCCGGCTTCGATCCGGTGCCCAAAACGCTCGCTCAGGGCTATCGCTGGTGGCGGCCGTGGATAGGCGCGCGCTGGACCGGCGCCCATATCGACCCCAAGACGAAGCTAGACTGACGCCTCCTCAGCGGCCTCGGCAACGCGATGGCCTGAGACTTCTGATCCGGCGTTCTGCGACATGCGGGCATAGATCGGGATGCAGAGAAGGCCGATCACCGCCAGCGCCAGGAAGGCCGGTATGAAGTCGGTGGGAAGGACGGTCATGTCGCCGCGCATCGACCGGGTGATCTCAAGGGCGGTAGCGCCGATCGCGACGCCGAGCGCCGCCGAGATCTGTTGACCGACCGATGAGATCGACGTGGCATGGCTCATGTGCCGGTTGTCGACCTCCGCGAAGGCGAGCCCGTTGAGCGCTGTGAATTGCAGCGAGCGGAAGAAACCGCCGACCAGCAGCACGGCGAAGATCACCATGTGCGGCGTCTCCTTGCTGAACGAGATGATCGCCAGCAGGAAGGCGGTGGTGAACAGCGTGTTGACCATCAGCACCATGCGAAAGCCATAGGTGCGGAGGATGCGCGGCGCAGAGAACTTCATGAACACGGCACCGGCGGCGGTGGCGAAGGTGAGCATGCCGCTTTCGAACGGCGTCATGCCAAAGCCGAGCTGAAGAAGCAGCGGCAGCAGGAAGGGGATGGCACCGACGCCGATGCGGAACAGCAGGCCGCCGAGCACCGAGACGCGGAATGTCGGCAAACGAAACAGATTCAAGTCCATCAACGGATCGGGGGTTTCTACCGCGTGGCGGGCATAGGCATAGAGCGAGGCGGTGCCGACTGCGATCAAGATGAAGTCGAGCCAGGATGGCAGCACGCCGATGCCGCCGGCTGCGACGCCAAACACGAAGCCGGCGAGCCCGATGCCCGACAGCACGAAGCCGCGCGTATCGAGCGGCGGCAGGTTCTCTTCCTTGTAGTTCTTGATGAAGATACTGACGAGGACGAGGCCGATGACGCTGATCGGGACGTTGATCCAGAAGATCCAGCGCCACTGGAAATAGGTGGTGATGAAGCCGCCGAGCGGCGGTCCCAACACCGGGCCGATCATCGCGGGCACCGTCAGCCAGCTCATGGCGCGTAGATAGTCGGACTTCTGTACTGAACGCAGCATCACCAGACGCCCCACCGGCACCATCATCGCGCCGCCGGCGCCCTGAACGATGCGGGCGGCGACGAAACCTTCCAGCGACGACGACAGGCCGCATAGTATCGATCCGGCCACGAAGACCAGGATTGCGAGACGGAAGATGGTGCGGGCGCCGAACCGATCGGCCATCCAGCCGGAGATCGGCAGAAAAACCGCGACTGAGATGAGGTAGCTGGTGAAGGCCAGTTTCAGGGAAATCGGATCGACCGCGAGGTCGACGGCTATTTGAGGAAGCGAGGTGGAGACCACCGAACTGTCCAGATTTTCCATAAACAGCGCGCAGGCGACGATCAGCGGAATAAGCATGATGTTCTCGTGTTTCGTCCGGTTTATGGCGGAAGCGCGCTCAACGGTCGAGGGGATAGCGATCACATGTCGGAGAACATGACTGTCATGCGCGGGGAAACGGTGTGTCGCCTTTGATTTCGGGGGCTTCCCGGACTAAAGTCTTTTTGCCGGTGTGGGGTTCCCTGTGCTGGCAACCATTCTCGGGGCGGGGCGAAACTCCCCACCGGCGGTAATGGCGACGTCAGTTGCCTAGCCCGCGAGCGCTCTGGCCGTATGGCCGGGGGTCAGCAGATCCGGTTGGATTCCGGAGCCGACGGTACAGTCCGGATGAAAGAGAAGGGTATGCTGAAAATCCCGCTCGCAGCTGGCGATAGCCAATTGCGACCGATTATCTTCATGGCCCGATCGCCCTGGTTCCGTGTCGTTCCTTTTTGGGATTCGAACCTTGAATCAGAGCCCGAACAAGACCCGATCGTTCCCTGTCCTTGGGGCGGTCTACATGGTGTCCGCCGGCGTCGTCTTCGCCGCCATCAACGTACTCACCCAGTGGGTGACCGGAACCTACCACTTCTCCTCGCAGGCGCTCGCTTTCTGGCAATACGGGCTGTCGCTGGTCTTCTTCCTGCCGACCCTTCTGAAACTCGGCGCCGGGGCCTTTCGCACCGTGCATCCGGTGGCGCACATCATCCGCGTCATCTTTGCGACGCTTGGCGTGCAGTTCTTCGTTGGCGCGCTGGCGGCCGGTGTGCCGATCGCTCAGGTGGTGGCCATCGACATGACCTCGCCATTCATCGTCATCGTCGCGGCGCGGCTCATTCTGGGTGAGCGCATCGGTCCGCACCGGGCGCTTGCCACGCTCGTCGGCTTCATCGGTGGCATGCTGATCCTGGCGCCCTGGTCCGACAGCTTCACGGTCTATAGTCTGCTGCCGCTTGGCGCGGCGGCAATGTGGGCGGCCTCATCGGTGATGACCAAGCAGCTTGCCGCCGTCGAGCGGCCGGAGGCAGTGACCGTCTATCTTCTGGCGCTGCTCACGCCGATCAACGCAGCCTTTCTCATGACCTCGACCGGCTTCGACGTGGGAGCCGCTTTCGCTCTGCCGGGTGGTACCGTCCTCTGGGTCGTGGTGGCGCTGGCGGCGCTGACCGCTGCTGCTCAATATCTGCTGACGCTCGCCTATGCCCGTGCCGACGCCTCCTACCTCCAGACATTCGACAACGTTCGTCTGCCGCTCAACACGCTGGCCGGCTGGCTGGTGTTTGCCTACGCGCCGAGCGGCTATCTCTGGATTGGCGCGGTATTGATCATCGGCGCGTCTTTCTATCTGCTGCGTACGGAAACCGGAAAGTCGCTCAACAACGAGCCGGTACCTGCGTGACCTCAGGCGAGCGCTGGAAAGCGGTTGTCTTCCAAATTTCGCCTTAACGGCCGGCGGGGTGACAGTTCCGCCGGCCGCTTTTCGTTGAAAGCGGTGTGAACAACCGGCAAGCGGCAACGACCGGCTTTGCATGTGTCGCTCTTTCGTGCGAAAAGTCCGTTTCTCTCAGCGGGGTTGCCCCGCGATTGCACGGGCTAAACGACATGTCGGTGTTGAAGTCGATCCGAAACGGTATGCCACCGATCCACCCAGAAGGGCACAAGTTCATCCTGATTTTCCTGGCGGCCACCGTGCTGCTCGGCTGGTTGTTCGAACCGCTGTTCTGGATCGGGCTGGGACTCACCCTCTGGTGCGCGCTGTTCTTCCGTGACCCTGTGCGCGTCACGATCGTGTCGAACTCACTGGTCATTTCGCCGGCCGATGGCCGCATCTCCGCGGTTGGCCTCGCCGTGCCGCCGCGTGAGCTCGGCCTCGGCCCGGAGCCGATGCTGCGCATCTGCGTGTTCATGAACGTATTCGACGTGCACATAAACAGAGCGCCGGTGACTGGTCGCGTGACCCGCATCGCCTACAAGGCCGGCAAGTTCATCAATGCCGAGCTCGACAAGGCCAGTGAGGACAACGAGCGCAACGGCCTTGTCATCGAGCGGCCGGATGGGCGGGTGGTCGGCGTGGTGCAGATCGCCGGGCTGATTGCGCGCCGCATCGTCTCCTTCACCCGCGAGGGTGAAAGCCTGACCGTTGGTGACCGCTTCGGCCTCATTCGCTTTGGTTCGCGCGTCGACGTCTACCTGCCGACGACGGCGACGGCGCTGATCTCAGAAGGGGCGAGAGCGATTGCCGGTGAGACGGTGCTTGCCGACATCGATGGCACGACGAAGACGCCGTTCGTGCGTGTGGCCTGAGGCGGACAGCGATGCCTGGACTTTTCCCGCCGTTCGATCCCGAGCCGGAGGCTGTTGAGCGCCCGAAACGGCTCCGCCGCATTCCGATCCGCAGTGTGATCCCCAATTTGGTGACGTTGCTGTCGCTCTGTGCGGGGCTCACCTCGATCCGCATGGGGTTTGAGGGCCGCATCGATATGGCGGTTTATGCCATTCTCGTCGCGGCCGTGCTGGACGGGCTCGACGGCCGGCTCGCCCGCTACTTGCGCGTGACCTCGAAGTTCGGCGCGGAACTCGACTCTCTCAGCGATTTTCTGAGTTTCGGTGTGGCGCCGCCGCTGCTGCTGTTTGTGTGGAATTTCCACGACATCAGTTCCTTCGGCTGGGTAGCTGTGGTGCTGTTTGCCATTGCCGGTGCCCTGCGCCTTGCGCGCTTCAACACCATGCTGGGCGAAGACAAGCCAGCCTGGCAGGCCAACTTCTTCACCGGAGTGCCCATTCCGGCCGGCGCGCTTGCGGTGCTTTTGCCTGTTTATGTCGACCGTGTCGGTATCGACGTGCCGCAAGCGGCAGCGCCGGTCGTGGTTGCCTATGTGGTGCTGATCGCTGCGCTGATGGTGAGCCGCGTGCCGACCTTTTCGGGCAAGAAATACGGCGGCATTCAGCGTGAATGGGTGGTGCCGATCCTGATCGGCGTGGTCATCCTGGCGATGTTGCTGGTCAGCTATCCTTTCCACGTGCTCAGCATCGTGACCATTCTTTATCTCGCCTATATTCCGTTCGGCTGGCGTGCCTGGAACAGGCTGGCACGCACCCACGGGACAAAGGAAGACGAGCTGACGCTCGATGTCGGCGGCTCTTTCCCCGACGACGAGGCCACGCACTGAGCTGGCCGCGCTCTTGCTTCTGCCGATGTCGGGCGCCGTTCGCCCAACCAGACGAGGTGATGCGACATGATCGACAAGACCTATCCCCGTGACATGGTTGGTTACGGCCGCAATCCTCCCGATGCCGCCTGGCCGGAAGGCGCTCACATCGCAGTGCAGTTCGTCGTCAATTACGAGGAAGGCGGCGAGAATTGCATCCTGCATGGCGATGCCGCCTCTGAGGCCTTCCTGTCGGAAATCGTCGGCGCCCAGCCCTGGCCCGGCCAGCGGCACGCCAACATGGAGTCGATCTACGAGTACGGCTCGCGCGCCGGCTTCTGGCGGCTCCATCGCCTGTTCACCTCGCGCGCCGTGCCGGTGACGGTCTACGGCGTCGCCACGGCGCTCGCGCGCAACCCCGAGGTGGTGGCGGCGATGAAGGAGGCCGACTGGGAAATCGCCAGCCACGGCCTGAAGTGGATCGACTACAAGGACTATACCAAGGAGGCCGAGCGTGAGCACATGCTCGAGGCCATCCGCATCCATGAGCAAGTCACAGGGTCCCGACCGCTCGGCTGGTATACCGGCCGCGCCTCGATCCATTCAACCGAGCTCGCCATGGAAGAGGGGGGCTTTCTTTATTCCTCCGACTCGTATGCCGACGACTTGCCGTATTGGCTCGATGGACCGAACGGACCGCATCTCATCATTCCGTATACGCTCGACACCAACGACATGCGGTTTGCGACAAATCAAGGTTTCAACTCGGGTGATCAGTTCTACACCTACCTCAAGGACGCCTTTGACGTTCTCTATGAGGAAGGACGAAACGGCAGTCCCAAGATGCTGAATGTCGGCCTGCATTGTCGCCTCGTCGGCCGGCCGGCCCGCGTCGCCGCGCTTCAGCGTTTTGTGGACTACGTGCTAACCCATGATAAAGTTTGGATACCCCGCCGGATCGATATCGCTTGGCACTGGATTGCCCAGCACCGTCCCGGCATTTGAAGCTGGCGAAGAGAAAGAGAACGACTGGCGCCGTTTGGTATTTCTGGCGCTCTTGGATCACTAGCAAGCCAACCAATAAAAACTCAACGACAGCGACCGGTAGCAAGGCTCCGGTCGGCGCGACTACAGGCAGGAGGCTCGAAAATATGAACACTCACCGTGTATTTCGGACGTTGTCGGCGACGTTGATCGCCGGCTCGATGCTGGCGGTTCTGGCGACGCCGTCGCTGGCCGAGGTGGTCATCCATCGTGGCAACGGCGGCGAGCCGCAAACGCTCGATCAGGCGCATATCTCCATCGACGTCGAGGGCTTCATCGTCCGCGATATGTTCGAGGGCCTCACCATTTATGATCCGCATGGCAAGGTGATCCCGGGTGTTGCCGAGAGCTGGACGCTGTCGGACGATGGTACCGTCTACACCTTCAAGCTGCGCCAGAACGCCAGTTGGTCGGACGGCAAGCCGGTCACCGCCAATGACTTCGTATTCGCCTACCGCCGGATGGAGGATCCGAAGGAAGCGGCCGAATACGCCAACATTCTCTATCCCATCAAGAACGCCGAGGCGATCAACGGCGGCAAGGCGGCGATCGACACGCTGGGCGTCAAGGCCGTTGACGACAAGACCCTCGAGATCACGCTCGAGCGTCCCACTCCCTATTTCATTGAGCTGCTCGCCCACTACGCCGCTCTGCCGGTTCCGAGCTGGGCCATCGAAAAGTTCGGCAGCTCGTGGATCAAGCCGGGCAACATCGTTTGCAATGGCGCCTACTGCCTGACCGAAAACGTGCCCAACGACCACATCACCTCGGTGAAGAACCCGAAGTACTGGGATGCGGCCAGCGTCAAGATCGACAAGGTCATCTACAACCCATCGGAGGATCAGGCGACCACCGAGCGCATGTTCGAGGCCGGCGAGCTGGATGTGGTCTATAACTTCCAGGCCGACCAGAAGAAGTTCCTGGAAGGCAAGCTCGGCAAGGACCAGGTTCTGGCCGCGCCGGACCTTTCCTCCTATTACTACGTGCTTGATACGCGCAAGCCGCCGTTTGACGACGTGCGCGTCCGTCAGGCCTTCTCCATGGCCGTCGACCGCGACTTCCTGTCGGACAAGATCTTCTCCGGCACGCAGCTTCCGGCTTATTCCTTCGTGCCGGAAGGCATCGTTGGCTATACGCCGGCCAAGCCGGAGTGGGCCGATCTCGATCAGCTCGATCGCGAAGACAAGGCCAAGGACCTTCTGAAGCAAGCCGGTTACGGCGAGGGCGGCAAGCCGCTCAAGGTCGACATCCGCTTCAACACCAACGAGAACCACAAGAAGGTGGCGACCGCCGTTGCCGACATGTGGAAGGCGCTCGGCGCCGAGGTCACCATCCAGAACCTCGACGTCAAGTCGCACTACGCCTACCTGCAGGAAGGCGGCTCGTTCGATGCGGCGCGTTGCGGCTGGCAGGCGGACTACGCCGACCCGGAAAACTTCCTCAACCTGATGGTCAGCTCCAACAAGACCTTCAACTACGGTCACTATTCGAACCCCAAGTTCGACGATCTGATGAAGGCCTCCTATTCGGAGCGCGATGCCGCCAAGCGCCTGCAGCTGATGCATGACGCCGAGCAGATCGCCATGGACGAACAGGGTGTCGTGCCGCTGATGGTGCACGCTTCCACCTGGCTCGTTTCCAACAAGGTCAAGGGCTTCGCTCTGAACGGCGTCAACGAGCACCTGACCAAGTTCCTGTCGCTTCAGTGAGATGATCGAAGGCGTCCGCCCTTTTCCCAATCGGGAAAGGGGCGGCGTTCCTGAGGGCGGCGCATTCCCGTAAAGGGGAGGCGGCGCCCGTCGGCCTATCCGAGGGCTCGTCTTCGGGTGCCCGGCCGGCGTGTCGTTCTCGCCTTCCGTGACCACTCCAACGGGGACGGGTCTATGTTACGTTTTGTCCTGCGACGGCTGATGTCGGCCCTGCCGACCATCTTCATCGTCGTTACCTTGTCTTTCTTCCTGATGCGCGTCGCGCCCGGCGGGCCGTTCAACCTTGAACGCCCCCTGGAGCCGCAGGTCCTCGAAAACCTGAAGCGCGCCTTCCTGCTCGATCAGCCGCTGGTGGTCCAGTATGGCCATTATCTCTGGAATCTCTTCCACGGTGACCTTGGCCCGAGCTTCATCTATCGCGATTTCACTGTGGCCCAGTTGATTGCCAACAGCCTGCCTTATTCGATGACTCTTGGCGCGTGGGCACTGCTGGTGGCGGTTTTCGGCGGCATCGCCATCGGTTCCTACGCGGCGCTCCGGCAGAATTCCTTTGTCGACTATGCCGTGATGACCGTCGCGAGCTTCGGTATCACCGTGCCGAACTTCGTGCTGGCGCCGATCCTGTCCTTTGTCTTCGCCGTGGTGCTGCACGTGCTGCCGGCTGGCGGTTGGGGGGACGGCGGCCCGAAAAATCTGCTCTTGCCGGTGATTTCGCTGGCGCTGCCGCAGCTCGCGGTGTTCGCGCGCATCACCCGCGGCTCGATGATCGAGACGCTCCGTGCCGACCATATCCGCACCGCGCGCGCCTACGGTCTGCCGACCCGGGTGGTGGTGATCGTTCACGCCATGCGCGCCGCTCTGGTGCCGGCCGTCAGCTATCTCGGCCCGGTTGCCGCCGCCGTTCTGACCGGCTCCGTGGTGGTCGAGACCGTTTATGGGTTGCCCGGTGTCGGCCGCTATTTCGTCCTCGGCGCTCTCAACCGCGACTACACGCTGGTGATGGGCACGGTGGTGCTGATCTCAGTGTTCATCGTCGTGTTCAATCTTCTCGTCGACATTCTCTATGCCGTTCTCGATCCGAGGGTCCGTTATGAGTGAGATGACGCAAACCCTCAATGAGCCGACGACGGCGGTGCGCGGCATCAGCCTGTGGGCCATGGCCCGCCACCGTTTCGTGCGCAACAAGGCGGCGATGGCCAGCCTTTTCGTGCTGATCATCGTGGCGATCTTCAGCTTTGGCGGTACCTGGGTCTATCCGCACAGATATGATCAGATTTTCCCGTCCTATGTGGCGGTGCCGCCGTCGCTTGATCCCTATCCGCTCGAGGACACGCTGCATCAGGTGATGCAGACGGCTGTCGAGCGGGCGCATCTCCGACTCGACGCCTTCGACGCGGAGGGCACGGACTACACGGCGCGCATCAGCTCGGACAAGCCGATTGATCCCCGTGCTACGCGCTATCTCGATCGTCCCGATGAGTTCGACGGTTCCGAAATCACCTCGACGCTGGATGACGGCAAGACCATCGAGGTCAAGGGCAAGATCAACGGGCAATATTTCCCGTTCGGTACAGATCGCAACGGCCGCGACCTCCTGCCGCGCATCATGGTTGGTGGGCAAGTGTCGATCACCGTCGGCCTTCTCGCCACCTTGGTATCGCTCATCATCGGCGTCACCTATGGCGCCGTGTCGGGTTATGTCGGCGGTCGCGTCGACAACGTGATGATGCGCTTCGTGGAGATCCTCTACTCGCTGCCGTTCATGTTCTTCGTGATCATGCTCGTCGTGTTCTTCGGCCGGCATTTCGTGCTGATCTTCGCGGCGATCGGCGCCATCGAGTGGCTGGATATGGCGCGTATCGTTCGCGGGCAGACGCTGTCGCTGAAGCGGCGCGAGTTCGTCGAGGCAGCACACGCCATGGGCCTCTCCAACTGGCAGATCATCCGCCGGCACGTCATTCCCAACACCATCGGCCCGGTCGTGGTGTTCGTCACCGTGCTGGTGCCGAAGGTCATCCTGCTCGAAAGCTTCTTGAGCTTCCTGGGGCTTGGCGTTCAGGAGCCGATGACCTCCTGGGGATCGCTGATCGCCGAGGGCACCACGGGCATGCAGTATGTCCCCTGGCTGCTGATCTACCCGGCCGTCTTCTTCGTGGTGACGCTGTTCGCCCTCAACTTCATCGGCGACGGTTTGCGCGACGCCCTTGATCCGAAGGACCGCTGACATGGCCGATACGCTTCTCGATATTCGCGGGCTCAACGTCCGCTTTTCGACGCCGACCGGTGACGTCCACGCGGTGAAGGGCATCGATCTCCAGGTCAGCAAGGGCGAAACGCTGGCCATCGTTGGCGAAAGCGGCTCGGGCAAGAGCCAGACCATGATGGCGATCATGGGCCTTCTGGCCAGCAACGGCCGCGCCGAGGGTTCGGCGAAGTTCCAGGGCCAGGAGATGGTTGGCCTGCCGCTCGGCAAGCTGAACCAGATCCGCGGCGCCAAGATCACCATGATCTTCCAGGAGCCGATGACCTCGCTCGATCCGCTCTACAAGATCGGCAAGCAGCTTGCCGAGCCGATGATGCAGCACCGCGGCCTTTCGGCCAAGGCGGCACGGGCGAAGGCGATCGAGCTGCTCAAGCTCGTCAAGATCCCCGACCCGGAACGGCGCGTCGACAGCTATCCTTACGAGATGTCGGGCGGTCAGCGCCAACGCGTGATGATCGCCATGGCGCTGGCCAACGACCCGGAGCTGCTGATCGCCGACGAACCGACGACGGCGCTCGACGTCACCATCCAGGCGCAGATCCTGGAACTGCTGGCCGAGTTGAAGCAGCGGATCGGCCTGGCCATCGTGTTCATCAGCCACGATCTCGGCATTGTTCGCCGCTTCTCCGACAGGGTGGCGGTGATGCGCACCGGCGAGGTGGTGGAGACCGGTACGGTGGCCGACATCTTCGCCAACCCGCAGCATCCCTATACCAAGATGCTGCTGGCTGCTGAGCCGACGGGCCGCAAGGCGCCGCCGCCAGATAACGCGCCAGTGCTGCTGGAGGGCCGGGACGTCGACGTCCGCTTCTCGATGGGTGGCGGCTTCATGGGTGGCAAGAAGCTGGATATCCACGCCGTCGACCATGTCGACATCCGCCTCAAGGAAGGCCAGACGATCGGCATCGTCGGCGAAAGCGGCTCGGGCAAGTCGACGCTTGGCCGGGCGCTCTTGCGCCTCAACCACGGCACCGGTGCCATCCGCTTCGGCACCGACGACATCTCCGAGGCGAGCCGCCAGGAGATGCGCCGGCACCGGCGTCAGATGCAGCTGGTGTTCCAGGATCCGTTCGGATCGCTCAGCCCGCGCATGACCGCCGGGCAGATCGTCACCGAGGGGCTGCTGGTTCACGAACCACAGCTCAGCAAATCGGATCGCGATCTTCGGGCCATCAAGGCGTTCATGGAGGTCGGCCTCGATCCGGCGACGCGTAACCGCTATCCGCACGAATTCTCGGGCGGCCAGCGCCAGCGCATCGCCATTGCCCGCGCCATCATCCTCAAGCCGCAGGTGGTGGTGCTGGACGAGCCGACGTCGGCTCTGGACCGATCCGTGCAGAAGCAGATCGTCGAGCTGTTGCGCGACCTGCAGGCCAAGCACGGCCTCAGCTACCTGTTCATCAGCCACGATCTGGCGGTGGTCCGGGCGCTGTCGGACTATATCGTCGTCATGAAGAGCGGCAAGATCGTCGAGGAGGGATCGACCGACCAGATCTTCGACGCGCCACGCGAGGGCTATACCCGCGAACTGATGGCCGCCGCCTTCGGTAAGTGACGGTGGCATAAGTCTCTAAAAAAGCGAAGGCCGGGCGTAATGCCCGGCCTTTTGCATTCTGAGCTGCGACTGATGGGCGGAGGGCTTGGCTTTACGCCTCCACTGCCCGCGCCTGGGTTTCCTTGATGTCGGTGAAGCGGATCTTCGGCCACTTCTCCTTGATGTAGTTGAAGGCGTAGCCGGAGGTGGCGAGCAGCACCGGGTCGCCGTCGACGTCCTCGGCCATGGCCGAGCGATTGCCATTCTGGAAGTCGGTGACATCCTGATGCTCGCCGGCCAGCCAGCGCGCCATATTGTACTGGCTGACCTCGAAGCCCACCTCGAGGCCGTATTCCTGCTCGAGGCGGCCTTGCAGCACGTCGAGCTGCAGGGCGCCGACAAAGCCCACCAGGGTCGGCGAGCCGTCGACGGGGCGGAACACCTGCACGACGCCTTCCTCGGCAAGCTCCTGCAGCGCCTGCCTCAGCTTCTTGGCCTTCATGGCGTCTTCCAGGCGGACGCGGCGCAGGATTTCCGGCGCAAAGCTCGGCACACCGACGAAGGTGAGGTTCTCGCCCTCGGTCAACGTATCGCCGATCCTGAGCGTGCCATGGTTGGGAATGCCCACCACGTCGCCGGCCCAGGCCTCGTCGGCGATCTGGCGGTCCTGGGCGAAGAAGAACTGCGGCGCGGTGAGGCCGATGGTCTTCTGCGTCCGGACATGTTTGACCTTCATGCCGCGATTGAGCTTGCCCGAGCACAGGCGCACGAAGGCGATGCGGTCGCGGTGGTTGGGGTCCATGTTCGCCTGGATCTTGAAGACGAAGGCGCTCATCTTCGGCTCCTCCGCCTTGACCACGCGGGTGCTGGCCGCCTGATCGCGCGGAGGAGGGGCATAGGCGGCGAGGCCATCCAGGATGTCCTTGATGCCGAAGTTGCGCAGCGCCGAGCCCCAGAACACCGGCGTCAGGTGGCCCTCGCGGAAGGACTGGAGGTCGAAGGCATTGGTGCCCTCGGCGGCGAGATCGATGCCTTCCCTGAGCTCGGTCAGATAGCGCTGCTCCAGAAGCTCATTCAGCTTGTCGTCGCCGATCTCGTCGCGGTGGTCATCACCCTTTTCGTTCATCAGGCGCGTCTGGCGGCGCTTGAGGTCATAGGTGCCGATGAACTCCTTGCCCGAGCCGACCGGCCAGGTGATCGGCGCCGTGTCGAGGGCCAGCGTCTTCTCGATCTCATCTAGCGTTTCGAACGGGTCGCGCGCCTCGCGGTCGAGCTTGTTGACGAAGGTGACGATGGGTATGTCGCGCATGCGGCAAACTTCGAACAGCTTGCGCGTGCGATCCTCGATGCCCTTGGCGGCGTCGATCACCATGATGGCGCTGTCGACGGCGGTCAGCGTGCGGTAGGTGTCTTCGGAGAAGTCTTCGTGGCCTGGCGTGTCCAGGAGGTTGAAGACATTGCCGCCATATTCGAAGGTCATCACCGAGGTGACGACGGAGATGCCGCGGTCGCGTTCGATCTTCATCCAGTCGGAGCGGGTGCGGCGGTTTTCGCCACGGGCGCGCACCTGGCCGGCCATCTGGATGGCACCGCCGAACAGCAGCAGCTTTTCCGTCAGCGTCGTCTTGCCGGCGTCGGGATGCGAGATAATGGCGAAGGTGCGCCGCCGCTCGATTTCGCGGTGAAGCCGCGCTTCGGCGGAGGTGGATTCAAGGCTGCTCATGTGTGATCTCGCGGCGGTCCCGGAAAGGCCGCCAAACCACAACGCGGCGACCCGTTTGTCAACCGTCGCCGGCGATTTCTTCGCGATCTTGCGCCGCGCGGGGCTTGCCAAGGGCAGTTTTCAGAAAAGCGTGGATGTCTGCCGTGTCGAGCAGCGCCTCTACCTCCTTGCGGGCGCGGTCGCTGACCTTGTCGAGCAAGAGGCCGCGCGCCGTATCGACGCGCCAGACAAGATCACGCAGCGCCATGGTGGCGGTGCGGCTGGCAGAGGTCCAATCGGTCGCCTCGCCGACCAGCGCCCGGGCAACGCTGACGATAGCCGAATCACGCGTGAGACGGCAGCCCTCGCTTCCAGAAGCGTCGACGCCAGCCAGCACAAGCTGCATCAAGCGCAGCAAGGCACCGCTATCGTCAGGCGCTCCCGGCTCTTCCGGCGGGAGATCATGGGCAAAACTCGTCCACGGCATCAGGGTGCAGCGTAGTCCATTGTCAGGGCGACTGGTGCGCGTCGCTATCGTTGTTCTGGGCCGGTATGCCTTGCGGCGGCCGGCGTCTTGGCGCGATCGCGTAACCGCCATATTGGCACGGAAACATTTGAAGCGTCAGGCCGCGGCGCGACTTTTGGCTGCGACTTTCTTAATATACCTTAAAGATCATTGTCATTAGTATCATCCGTAATAAGGGCCAAGTCCGGCAACTTGCGCGGCTTGGTTGGCTTGGTGCCGCAAATTCGCGCCCTGCTGCGTGGTGTGCCGGACACTTTGCCGGCGCCTTGACAGGGCAATTCCGATCGGGTACCAGAACGCCGCAGCCGATGAAGCGCCCCTTCGTCGTCGCCTCCGAACCGTCGGAGTCCCGCTGGGGGATAATTTAACGGTAGAATGACGGACTCTGACTCCGTTCGTCTTGGTTCGAATCCAGGTCCCCCAGCCAATCTCTCTCCAGAAACAATCTGTTAGTATCCTGGAGACCGTGTGATGCCCAATCTTGCCGCGTCGGCGCCCCTCTTTAAGCAAATGGCCGGAGAGCATGCGGCTTCGCTGGTGCAATCCGGCATGGTGGTCGGTCTTGGTACCGGATCGACGGCGATCTTTGCCACCCGCAAGATCGCTTCCCGGCTTCACGAAGGTGATCTCTACGATATCGTGGCCATCGCGACGTCGCGCGCCACCGATGCCGCCGCTCGCGCGCTGGGCATCCCCATGCTGACGGACGATATTCCACGCGAGATCGACCTCACCATTGATGGCGCCGACGAGGTGGATCCGGCGATGGAGCTGATCAAGGGCGGCGGCGGTGCCTTGCTGCGTGAGAAGATCGTGGCTGAGGCCAGCCGCCGGGTCGTAATCGTCGCGGATGCCGGCAAGCTGTCGCCCCGGCTCGGCACGCACTGGCCACTACCGGTGGAAGTGCTGGAGTTCGGGTGGCGGTCACAGGCGCGTTTCCTGAAAAGTCTTGGCGCCGAAGTCACGCTGCGGCCGGGCGAAGGCGGCCTTTTCCGCACCGATCAGGACAACATCATCCTCGACTGCCGATTCGACCCGATCAACAATCCCTCGGAGCTGGCCGGCAAACTGGAAGCTCGGGCCGGGCTCGTCGGGCACGGGTTGTTCATCGGCATCGCCTCCGACCTGGTCGTGGCGGGAGAGGACGGGATTCGCCATCTTGAGCGCGGTCCGAAGGCGACAACGCGGTAGTTCGCCCGCCAGAAGTCTTGCGGACAAGGCTGTAGGCTGACGAGACATGGCTTCACACCGTGTTGGTCGATGCGCCTTGCCGAACTGCCGGCGATCCTCGCAGCACTGACCTATGGCTTCGCGCGTGCCATCGTCTTGGTGTCGGCCGCCGCTGCGATCGGTCGGTGCATCACCTCGTCGCGCGAAGCTTCCGTGCGGTCATGTCAACGCGATTTATGCTGTCTTTAGACTCGGCATGCTAGGCTAACGTGGAAGGGGGCGCTCTTCAGCTCAATTCGCGAAGACAGAGTACCACACGACTACGCGTTTATACTTGTCTTCTTGTTAATGGCCGGAGAATGAAGGGGGGTGGCTTGAGCGAGTTTCTCGATATTCCAACCCTTTTCTTCATTCTGTCGGCGGCGAGCTGCTGCATTTGTATCAGCCTGCTCCTAACCTGGTGGTCATCCCGGCGCGAGTTTTGTCTTCTGTCATGGGCCGTGGCCTTTGGTTTGGCCATTCTGACCATGCTCCTGGTTGCCTTGCGGGACCGCGTGCCACACCTTCTGTCCGTCACTGTTGCGGACGCCGTCCTCCTCGCGTCTTTCGGCTATCTTTGGCTGGGCTATCGTCAGTTCACCGGTCGCATACATCGCCGGGATCGCTGGGTCGCCTGCGCCGGAATGTTCGTTTGGTTCGCTATCGCGTCGGCCAGTTCCATTTTGGATGATATGAATGCCCGTGCGGTCATCCTGTCGGGCATCGAGTTCGTCTATTTTGTATTCATCATCACTGATCTGGTTCGCCATTATCCGGAGGAGCCCCTGCCGTCGCTGGCGCTGACGACGGTCCTCGTTGGCGCTCACGCCGCGATGCAGGCCTACTGGGTCGCCGCGTCAATCGCGGCGCCGATCGATCCGAACACCGTCGTCCTGCCGAACAGCCTCAGCATGGGGCTTCGGTTCACCGAGTCCTCGATCTTCGTGGTGTTTCTCGGCCTGTTGCAGCTGGTCCTGATCGGACAACGCTCGGAACGCCGCTACCGTATTGTCGCGGAAACGGATTCTCTGACTGGCCTGGCCAACCGAGGCCATTTTTTCAGTCGTATCGAACCTGCTCTGGTCGATGGTGACGAGCGCGGGGCCTTGATCTTGTTCGATATCGACCACTTCAAGACGATCAACGACACCTATGGGCATCCCACCGGCGATCGCGCTTTGATTGCGTTCGCAGCCATCCTGGCAACAACAGGTTCGGCCGATGGTATTGCCGCCCGCGTTGGCGGTGAGGAATTTGCGCTGTTCTTGCCGAACGGGGTCACGGACGAAGCCGTCGAGGTGGCCGATCGCGTCCGCCGCATGACCGCCGACCTTCGTGTCGCTGTCCCTGCCGGAACAGTGGCTATGACCGTCAGTTGCGGCGTTGCCGGTGTTGGCGAGGCCGGGGCCGACTTTCAGGCCCTGCACGCGGCTGCGGATCGCGCGCTCTATGCAGCCAAAAGCGGTGGCCGCAACCGGGTCGCGGTCCATCGGTCCTTGGCGCCAAAATCTCAGTGTACCCACGCAAGGCTATCGACGTCGTGATGCCCGCACGGTGACACGACAGGCTCATAATCTCGGTAGGTTGGCTTTGAACCCACGTCGATTAGCTTTCTATTGGACCCGATTGTCGACAATAGCCAATCGGTGTGTTAGCCATCGATTATGTCGACAGGGCCAGAATTCAACATTCCCAAAGTTCAAAAGTTGAGCGCCGAGGTGCAGACTGCCTCGGCCTTGCGGCAGGGTATTCTGGAAGGGAAAATACCTCCTGGTACGCGGCTCACCGAGATCCGCATGGCCGAGCAACTCGGTGTTTCCCGCGCGACGATCCGGACTGCGTTTCACCAGCTGACGCAAGAAGGGCTGATCGATCAGATCCCCTATACCGGCTGGATGGTGATGTCGCTCAGCGCCCATGACGCTTGGGAACTCTATACGCTCAGATCGAGTCTGGAGGCGCTGGCCTCGAGGCTCGTAGCCACCGAGATCCGCAGCGGCGGAGCGTCGGCCATGAGCACCCGAATCGATGACGCTTTCGGCAAATTGAAGTCGGCCTGCGCCGGTGGCAACCGCAAACAGATCGCTGATGCCGATTTTGGCCTGCACCGTACCATCATCGATCTCGCCGGGCATCGTCGGCTGGCCGAGCAATATGCGCAAGTCGAGCGGCAGGTCCGCATCTACATTGCCTCCAGCGATGCTCTTTTGGACCCGACCACGATTGTCGGCCAGCATCGCCCCATCGTCGAAAGCTTGACCGTGGGCGATGTTCAGCGGGCCATCCGAGCTGCTATCGACCACAACGAGCAGGAAGGCGAGAAGCTCGTGGCGCATCTTGCCGCCCTTGGAGCACATTAGTTTTTTTGAGTTTCATTCCTTGAGGCGTTCGTGCCATTCGCCGGCAGGGGAGAATTTGCTGGGGTCAATAGGGGCATCGTCTTCTTTGAAGATTGTCAGACAATCGATTGACACATGAAAGGACTCGTGACACTCATCGGTTTCAGCGAGCCTGTCTTGCCCGACCCAAAGGCGGGATCGTGCTGCGTTTCCGAGCCTGTTTGCCATGTTGCGCCGGTGCGGTCGCGCTGCCTTCAAGGAAAGGGATTCTCATGCTTTCCGGCCCCCGGCCCGAATGGCTGACTTTCGATTGCTACGGCACGCTTATCCAATGGGACGAGGGTCTGTTGGCGGCCGTCAACACGATCCTCGCCAAGCGGCCCGGCTCCGATGTCGATGCGGAGACGCTGATCCGCGTCTACGACAAATACGAGCACGCGCTCGAGGCCGAGCCGCCGCACAAGTCGTTCCGCACCGTCGCGGGCGAGGGGCTACGCCACGCCATGGACGAACTCAATCTTACCTATTCGCCTGCCGATATCGACACCCTTACCGGCAGCATCTCGCGTATGCCGCCGTTCCCGGAGGTCGTGGCGGCTCTCGGTGCGCTGAAGGCACAGGGCTTCAAGCTCTGCATCGTCTCCAATACCGATGATGATATCATTGCCGGCAATGTTGCCCAGCTTGGCGGGCATATCGACCGGGTGATCACCGCCCAGCAAGCGGGTGCCTACAAGCCGACCCGACAGATCTTCGATTATGCGCATGCGGCTCTCGGCGTTGGTCGCGGCGAGGTCGTCCATATTTGCGCCAGCCCGCATCTCGATCTCGTCGCGGCGCGAGATCTAGAGTTCCGCTGCATTTGGATCGATCGGGGAACCGGCCGTAAGCCGCTGCCGGATTATACACCGGACGAAACCTTTCCGACTCTCGATCGCGTCCCAGCCCTTTTCCAGCACCTTGCCTGGGGATGAAGCAGGGAGTGCGGGGCGGGTTGCCTCGGTATTTCTGGCAGGTTCGACAGACGCCCGACAGGTTCGGAACAACAAGACTGGCCTCGCGGGCTGGCAAAGGTTGTTTCGGAATTGCGCATTCTCTACGTCGAGGACAACAAAGCGCTTGGCGACGCCGTCGCCAAAGCCCTGCGAGTCAACGGTTTTACGGTCGATACCTTCACGACCGCCTTTGACGCGGAGGAAGCCGCCGCCACCACGCCCTACGATGCGATCGTTCTCGATCTTGGGTTGCCCGATCGCGACGGCATGGAACTGCTCGAAGCGCTACGCCACGCGGGCGTTGCGAGCCCCATCCTGTTGCTGACGGCGCGAGATGCGCCGTCGGATGTCATCGCCGGCCTCAACGCCGGCGCCGATGACTATCTCAAAAAGCCCTTCAATATGGACGAGCTCATCGCGCGTCTCCGCGCTCAGCTCCGCAGGGTAGGGCAGCCCCTCAGCATCATATTCCAGGAGGGCAACGTGAACCTCGACACGTCGATGCGGCTCTGTCGCATCGACGGGCGCGACGTCGATTTGAGCCGGCGCGAGTTTGGAGCGCTGGAGCTTCTGATGCGTCGTACCGGCAACGTCATCACCAAGATCGCCTTTGAAGAGACGCTCTATGGATTCGGCGAAGAGGTCAGCTCGAACGCCATCGAAGTTCTCGTCCATCGTCTCCGAAAGCGCCTGGTCGCCGCTGGTGCTCAAATCGAAATCCATACCCTGCGCGGCATCGGCTACATGCTGACCAGGGGCGTATCGTGAAGGTCGGTCCGCGCGGTTTGTTCGGTCGCCTTGCGGTCGGGCTTTTGCTGGCCGCTGTCGCTGCTGTTCTCCTTGCATCGGCCTTTCTGTATTTCCGCTTTCACGCCTCGGAGAGCCAGTTTCGCGAGGGAACCTTGCAGAGCTTTGCGAGGGCCATCGCAGCCGATGTCACCGCCAGCGGCGGCCGGAGTTTTGTCGCCGGCCACCAAACCGAGCGGCTGATCGAGCGGGCCAACGGCGCCTATGCCGTTCTCGACGCCGATGGGCGATGGCTGGGGGGCAATTCGGCTGATCGCCAGGCTTTCGTCCCGCTGGACGGTAAGGACGGGTTCTTTTTCGAACTGCCCGCCGGCTCGACCCGGACGATGCGCTATGGCTTTGCTGCACCGATCGATGGGACCGACCGACCATTGTTCGTTGAGGTCGTCTTTCCCGGCGGCGAGATGGTTTTTGATTCCGTTCTGGAAGAGTTCATCAAAGACATCGCCTGGCTGTGGCTGCCTTTCCTGCTTCTCATGCTGCTTGCCAACCTCGGCGTCGCTCACATTGCTCTGAGGCCGGTTCGCACAGCCGTCGCCCAGGCCGAGGCCATCACGACGCAGGCGCGGGTGGCCGCCATTGATGAGATAGGATTGCCGGATGACGTGCGGGCTCTGGTGCGGGCCGTCAATCTGGCATTCGGCCGGTTGCAGGCCGGGTACCGCGCGCTTGAGGAGTTCGTCGCGGACGTGGCGCACGACCTCAGGACGCCCATCGCCGTTTTGAAACTGCAGCTGGCTGGCAACAGCGATGATGCAACGCCTTTGCTGAAGCCGGAAATCGACCGCATGGAACGGATGATCGAGCAGCTCTTGGATCGGGCGCGTCTCGGCCGAGTTCAGCTTTCGCCAGACGACCATGTCGATCTCGGCGATGTTGGCCGCCGCGTGGCCGAATTCATGGCGCCTCTCGTTGTCGCGCGTGGAAGATCCATCGAGCTGATCGGCGCCGAGCATCCCGCTCCTGTGGCGGGCCTGTTTGATGAGCTCTTTCGGGCGCTGCGCAATCTCGTCGAAAATGCTCTGTCTCACGCCCCGCCCGGCAGCGAGATTTCCATCGCAATCGACCATGACACCTGCTCGCTCAGCGTGACCGACGATGGACCCGGCTTCCCGGTTTCTCTCCTGTCCCGCGATCTTTCGACGCGAGCCCCTATCCGCAGCGATCGGTTCGACGGCGTCGGGCTTGGTCTATCGATCGCCGCAAGAACTCTCAGCGCTTTTGGCGGGCGACTTGTTGTCGAAAACGCGCCGCCGCGCGGCGCCAGGGCGACTATGATGCTGAACCCCTGGTCTCCGCAGGATCGGCTGACCTGACAGAGGAAAGCGCGCTTCGTTCAGCGGTTGCCATCCACCCCTGCATTCCCAGAGGCAGCGAAACGGCTGTCAGTTTGATGTTGCGGGGCTCGAAACCGGCGCCAACCAGCATGGTCTCAATATCCGTCTTGCCATAGAGGCGGTGGGTTTCCGGCCCGGCCAAACGCCAGCGGGCCATGGTGTCGCGGTCCGTGACGTAGAGGACGAGCCGGCCACCCGGCCGCAGCACGCGGTGAAGTTCACGAGCCGCAATGCCTTCCTCATCGAAGAAATAGGCAACGTTGACGGCCAGCACCTTGTCGAAGCTCGCATCTGGCCACGGAAGGTCGGACAGGGTGCCGATACGCAAGTCAAGCGCGCCGCCGGCACGCCTGTTTCGCCAGCGTGCCAGATCGACCATCTCGGCGGAGCGGTCGATGCCATGGAGGCGACAGCCAGGTGCAACGGCAAGAATATCGCCGAGGGCCTGGCCCGGGCCGAAGCCGACTTCGAGAATGGCCTCACCGCCCCTCGGGGCCAGGGCGGCGACGGCCTTGCGATTTGGGGAGCGGTTAAGCGGGACCATGATATGGCCCAGAAGCCAGCCGGCGACGCCCCTGGGATAAGCGAGCTGGCGGTCGATCCGGCTCCAGAGGTCGTCGCCTCGGTGCTGTGGGAGCGCAGAGGTCACGTCTTGGCCTGCAGCTTGGCGAGATCTTCCTTGATCACTTGGCGACGGCTCTTGTCCCAGAGCGGCCGTGCCGGATTTTCCGGAATCGACAGGGCATAGGTGAAGACCTGACGCGCTTTGTCATTCTCGCCCTGGTTCATCAGGAAGTCGCCATAGAAATACCAGGCGTCGAGACCCTGCGGGGCAGAAGCCGTCGCCTGTTCGAGAAGCGAGCGGGCTTTCTTGTTGTCGCCGAAGGCGATCGGAAAGCCGGGAACGCGGTAATAGAGAACGCCGAGGCTGGTCGGCGCTCCGGCGTCGAGGGCAGCGGGATTTTCGGTATAGGCTTTTTCGAGGACGGCTCTCGCCTCTTTGGCAAGCGACAGGGCCGAGAAGGCCGAGGCCATCGACGCCTGTTCCGATTTCAGGATGCCGTCCCAGATCTCGGCTTCGACCCGATTGGGGTAGCGGGCCATGAGTGCATCCGCTTCCGCGCCGACCTTTTCCATTTCGGTGGTTTGCTTGTCGCCCGGGGGAACGGTGAACTTCACCGTTTCCCAGTGGACCTCCAGATTATGCAAGGCGCCGTCGAAAGCAGGATCAGCATCTGCGAACGCTGGGAAAGCAGAGAGCGCCAGAACGCCGAGAAGGGTAGCGCGAATTGTGGTCGTGCGAACGATGGTCATGATTCAACTTCCGTTTTTGGGCTTCACTTTGCCGTCAGAGCGCGATCGATCAGAGCGGGGAACAGGCTCTGGATGAGAATGAAAAGGCGTTCGGGACCGGCGGGGTAAACGGTTCGTCGTCCTCGCCGGACGGCTTTCCAAATCCTTCGGGCCACGGCGTCCGGTGCGTCGAGCGACATGCCCTGGCTTTCGATAAGGTCATCGAAGGCTGCTGCGGCGTCGGTTCGGGTGGCGCGGGGGGATGCGTAGGTGACTTCGATGCCGTGGCGTTTCCACTCGCGTCTGAGGGCTGACGAAAAGCCGCGCAGGGCGAACTTGCTGGCCGAATAGGCGGCAAATTCTGGGTAGGCGATTTCGCCGAACACCGAACCGACGTTGACGACCCGCGGTGAGGCCGCTCGGCTCGCTTGGAGGAGAGGAAAAGCCGCCCGTGTGAGCGCCATCGGAGCCAGCACGTTGGTGGCGAACAAATGCTCGACGGCTTCGTCGTCGAACGAGTCGTGCGGTCCGCCTTCAACGATGCCGGCATTGTTGATCAGAATGTCCAGCCTGCCCCAGCGATCGGCGATGGTATCGATCACGCGGGTGCGGCCGGCGGGGGTGGTGAGATCGGCGGGAATGACAAGCGGATCGCCGCTGCCCTCAAGGAGGGAGGCCGTTTCGGTGAGCGCATTGCCCCGCCGCCCGCACAGGGCGATTTCGGCCCCATCGCGGGCAGCGGCCAGCGCCAGGGCGCGCCCAATGCCAGAGCCGCCGCCCGTGATCAGAACGAGGGGGGGCTCAGGCCGCATTGGCGAGGCCCTCGCGCGCGTCGATCTCCTGGAAGATGCCGCCGTAGAGGTGATGGAAAATCTTGGAATTGTCGATGATCAGGCGCTGGACCACCGGGTCGGTGAAGCCGTTGATGAGGTCGCGGAAGAAAGCGACGTGGCTCTGATCCAAACTGCCGTGGGAGCGCAGATAGGAAAAGCCCTTGGCGTCCTGTTGCCCCCAGGACTGGCTCAGGCGGTCGGCCAGCTTGTCGGCGAGCAGAACCGACATCCCTTCGAGCACATGCACGCTGCCGAGCATGGCGTAGGGGGTCAGATGCTCGATGGCATAATAGGTATAGCCGACCATGGCGATGGTTGCTGGCGACGGCCCCCGCCGGCGAACCGTATCGGCATTGCCGCCGAAGAACACGATGTCGTCGAGGATCCATTTCTCGTGGCCGCGCTCCTCTTCCATGTATTCGACCAGCGCGTCCTGATAGCGCTCGTCGGTGGTGCGCGAGGCCGCCAGCGCCAACAAAGGGAAGGTGTGGCTGACGTGGTGGTAAGCCTCGCCAAGGAAGGCGAGATAGGTCTCGCGGCTGGCGCCTTCGGCGATGGCCCGACGGATGAGCGGGATGGAAAGAAAGCGCTGCCGCTCGACTGCGGTTTCCTGTTGAAGCTGATCGTAGAAGGACATGATCATTCCTTGCTGGGGGTGTTTATCGAGGATTGTCAGGCCGCTTGTTCGTTGCGGGCCGAAAGGAAGGCGGCGATCGCGTTACGGCGAACGCGGCCATTGTCGGTGATGAGCTGTTCCGCCCGCGCGGTGGCGAGGGAGAGGGCAACGGCCTGCTCGGGACGCGCGTAGGTCGGCAGCGCCGACGTCAGGTCGAGGACCAGCTCGATGAGATCCGCCTCGCTGGCCGCCATGAACCAGGGTTCTGCCGCCGGAGCTGGCATCAGGACGGCGGTGAGTGGCCGATCCGAGCTGCCGCATACGCAGGCGAGCGCGAGACGCGGGTCCGAGAGCAGGGCGGTCTCCACCCATTCCGGACTGACGTTGCGGCCATAGCCGGTGACGATCAGATTGTCCTTGCGGCCCAGCACGATGAGGTTGCCGCTTTCATCGAAGTGGCCGAGATCGCCGGTTCGCCACGAGCCGACATGGTCCGCTTTCCCAAGGTAGCCTGCCGTTACCGACGGGCCGGAGACGATGATTTCGCCGTCCTCAAGAGTGACCTCGAGACCGTCGAGCGGCCGACCGACGGTTCCTGCCGTCCTTGCACCCGGCCTGTTCATGGCGACTACCGAACAGCATTCGGAGAGACCGTAGCCTTCATGGATGGGGATACCCAAGAGGACGGCGCGATCCGCCACCGATCTCGGAACCGGCGCGCCGCCCACGGCGACGAACCGTAGCGAGCCTGGGGCGATCTGCCCCTTGGTCAAAAGTTCCGTCACCCAGATCTTGAGGAGCTGAGGCAGGAGGACCGACGACGTCGGCTTGTGACGCTCGAAAACGCCGGCCAGCGATCGGACGTTGCCATGACCAATGGCATCGGCCGTCTCTCGGTCGAAATAGGTGCTTCCGCCCACCGAGAGCGGAACGAATATCGCGGCGAGCATTTCGAGAAGCAGCGACAGCGGCAGGATCGAAAGGTAACGGTCGGTGCGGGATGCCTGGCTTGCCTCGACCAGGGCACGGGTAGACCAGGTGATCTGCCGTTCGCCGAGGCGTACGCCCTTGGGCGTTCCTGTGCTGCCGGATGTGTAGATGACCACGTCGAAGTCCGGTTCCGGGTGAAGCACGCTCGGCGCTTCTGGATCGATATGCACGGCGAGGGTGGCGGTTCCCTTCAAGGTCTCCGCCATTTTGAACTGGCCGTCAGTCAGGATGAGTTCGACACCGGCATCGGCGACGATGTAGGCGATCTGGGCCGCGCTGAAGAAGGTCGGCAGCGGCACGATGGTCTTTCCCGCGGCGGCGGCGGCGACGAGCGTAACTGCCCAGGCGACACCGTTGGGCATCAGGATGCCGACGGTTCGAGGCATATGCTGGAGCTGACCGGCAAGAGTGCTCACCGCCGCCAGGAACTGCCCCCGGGTGAAGTCATGTTCTGCGTCGGCGAAGGCCTTGGCTGCGCTGTCGATTTGTGCATGGCCGAAGAGTGGTTCAAATAGCGATGGCATGGTCTAGGGTGCCTCCGGGAGAGGTTGTGCGAGCCCTGAGGTGCTCGATCGAAATGGCGAAGACGCGGGGAGAGGTCAGGTAATAGCGCCCCCAAGTCTCAGGCGAGGGAACGCGGTGAGCCTCGGCGGGAGCGAGGTCGATGGGGGAAAGTCCCTTGCGTTTCAGCAGCAGGGCGAGACGGCTCGTCAGCGTATAGAAGGACCAGCTGAAACCGAGGGCGGCAATTTGTGCTGCGATGTCGTCGACGAATGCGCCTGTCTCATGCGGCGAGTTGCTGACAAGAGAGGTGACTTCGCAAATGTCGGCGCGCCGGACCTCGTGCCCGATAGCGCTCGCCAGCGCCTGTTCGATCGGCAGATCGAGATAGCATTCCGAGAAGAAGCCGTCCTTTGGCGTCCTCAAGCCAGCCGCGCAAAGTAGGTCACCATGCTTACTGTATTTTGCGAGCAGCTTTTTGGGGAGATTTGCCGGCTTCGCGAAGTATGATCTCTGGTATATATCGCGGATAAAGTTCTCTATTTCTGGATATCGGGTGTCATCGCTGTCAACTAGAACTGACGTTCCCATCATCATGTCTCGCTTGTTGCGTTGTGGAGACGATGATGTTCCAGCCTTACGTGTTGCTTACAGCTTTCGGGGCGTGGCGTGAAAAGATTGAGGAGTTTTCAGGGCGGCCCGAGCGCTCAGCGCATCAACTCAGGCGACGTTTCGCTTGCCGCAGGTTTGAGTTGCGACCTGGCTCGCCGCGTTGTGTGATGGCGAGCATTCCGAATGAGGTTCCGATCGTACGCCGAGTTTGGCGTGCATTGTCACCAACATGCGAAGCCGCCACCGCTTATCGTTTCGACAACGGCCTCCTGATAAGGTCCAAGATCACAGGAGAGCTCTTCCATGACTGCTGAGGCCGCGCTCGACCTTCGCGAAACGGTTGTGTTTCTGGCCGCCGCCGGCATTGTGCTTCCGTTCATCCACCGCCTGCGGATCAGCCCGATCATCGGATTCCTCGGGATCGGCATGCTGCTCGGTCCAGGTGGGCTCGGGCGCTTTTCCGGTAGCCTGCCCGGGATCGACTATCTGTTGATCACCGACCGCGCTGGCATCGCACTGCTGTCCGAGCTCGGCCTGGTTTTCCTGCTTTTCATGATCGGCCTCGATCTGTCTCTCGATCGGCTGTGGGCAATGCGTGTTCGCGTCTTCGGCCTTGGCAGCGTTCAGGTGATCGCCACGGCGACGGTGATGGTCGCCCTGCTGCTGGCGATCGGCCTGACGCTGCCGGCCGCTGTGGTGGTCGGCTCCGCCCTGTCGATGTCATCGACCGCCATCGTCATGCAGATCCTCACCGAACGCGGCGCCGCCGGTAGCCGCCTAGGTCGTTCGGCGCTGGCCATCTTGTTGTTCCAGGATCTGACGGTTGTTCTGATCCTCTTGATGACGCAGGCCTTCGGCAATCCGGGCGGAAGGTCGGTGCTTCTTGACCTCGTCTTCGCCGTCATCAAGGCGTCGATCGCCATTGCCGTGATCATGGCGCTCGGACGGCTGCTCCTTCGCCGCCTGTTCCGTATGGTGATCGCCACCGGCATCCGCGAGCTGTTCCTGGCTGCGGTCCTCGTTACGGCCATCGGCACAGCGGTCCTTACCGAAACGATCGGTTTGTCGCTGGCCCTCGGGGCCTTTCTCGCCGGTCTTCTTGTTTCCGAAACCGAATACCGTCACCAGATCGCGGTCGATATCGAGCCGGTAAAGGGCTTGCTGCTCGGCGTCTTCTTTGTGTCGGTCGGACTTGGCATTGATATTGATCGCGTGGCTGCGACGCCTCTGCTGTATCTCGGTGCGCTGGTCGGCTTCCTGGCAATCAAAGCCGCCTTGTTGCTGGCTATCGGTCGAGTGATCGGGCTACCGAAGCCACTGACGGTGGAATTGTCGCTGCTGCTCGCCGGTGGCAGCGAATTTGTCTTTGTCGTGGTCGGCCTCGCCAACGGCTTTGGCTTGATCACGCCGGAGACCGGTAGTTTGATCGTCGTGGTCGTCGGGCTTTCCATGCTATCGGCACCCACGGTCAGTGCGATTACCAGCCGCATCGTGCTGCGCCTTCCGCACGATGAAAAGCCGGTCCCCGACCTGCCGCCGGAAGGCGAAGATGGTCATGTCGTGATTGCGGGGTATGGCCGTGTCGGCCGGGCTGTCGGCGCGGCACTTACCGAAGCGGGCATCCCTATCGCCGCCGTCGATGCAGATGCACTCACCGTAGGGGGGCTGCGCAAGGCTGGTGTCGCCATCCACTGGGGCAACGCGATTCACCGGTCACTCCTAAAGCGGCTGGGAACTGGCCGGGCGGCGGCGCTGGTCGTCACCATGAACGATACCGTTGCGGTGGCCGATGTCGTTCGCGTTGCCAGGGCGGAATGGCCGGACCTGCCGATTTTTGCTCGCGCCCATGACACCCAGCACGCCCGGCTGTTGCTGGCGGTGGGGGCTACCAAAGTCGTGCTGCTACCCCTTGAGGCCAGCCTGCAGCTCTCCGAAGCCGCCCTTGCCGCCGTCGGCATTCCCGACGAACTGGCGCATGCCATCGTCGGCGCCGAGCGGGATCGCCAGCAAGCCGCCCTGTTGCCACCTTTCGTGAATTGATGATGGCTGGAGTTACCCCTCAGGTCCGAAGCTGAGAACGACGGCGTTAGGCTTCGGGCTGCTCGGCATGGCTCCGTCAGAATCGCGGGAAATGCTGCACTATGCTGGGCGCTATCCCCGACTTTTGCACAGGACGGTCCGAAGGTGGTGTACCTCCCTATCTTGAATGCGTTTCCCCGGTAGTCGATAGCTTTGTTCAAACGAATAAGTTCGCAGGGGGTAAGCGTAATGTCTCAAGGTCGCGACGGGTTTACCAGCACGTTCGGCGCATTGATGGCCACCCTTGGGTCGGCCGTCGGTCTTGGCAATATTTGGAAGTTCCCATCACTGACCGGTACCAATGGGGGCGCCGGTTTTCTTTTGGTCTACCTTGCCGCTACCGTCATCGTCGGTCTGCCGGTCATGATCTCCGAGATTATGCTCGGACGCACGGCACGGGCGGATGCGATCTCGACCTTTGACAAGCTCGCGCCAAAGAACCAGTGGTGGTGGAAGGCGATCGGCTGGATGGGGTTCCTGGCCGCACTTCTCATCATGGCCTTCTATTCCGAAGTTGCCGGCTGGGTTTACGCCTATATCTTCAAGTCGCTGACCGGTGAGATTGCCACCACTGACCCGAAGGCGGCCGAAGTGGTGTTCGGCCAGATGGTCGCTAATCCCTGGTCGTCACTTATCTGGCAATGGGTGGTGCTTGGTCTCACCGGCTTCATCATCGCCTTTGGCGTTTCGAAGGGCATCGAAGCGGTCGCGCGCCGCTTGATGCCGCTGCTGTTCATCTTGCTGCTGATCCTTTGCGTTCGCAGCCTGACGCTATCGGGCGCGGAGCACGGGCTCGCTTTCCTGTTCAATCCCGACTTTTCCAAGATCACTCCGGCGGTGATGCTCACGGCGCTCGGGCTGGCGTTTTTCAAGCTGTCGCTCGGCATGGGTACCATGCTGACCTACGGTAGCTATTTCCGGGAAGATCAGAATATCGCCGCCACGGCGACGCGGGTGGTGTTCGCGGACCTGTCGGTGTCGCTGCTCGCCGGTATCGCCATCTTCCCGGCGGTGTTCGCCTTCGGTTTCGAGCCGGCCGCCGGTCCGTCGCTGGTGTTCATGACCATTCCGGCCGTGTTCACCTCGATGCCGGGCGGCATCATCTTCATGACGCTGTTCTTCCTGCTGACGGCGATTGCCAGTGTTGGCGCCATCCTGTCCCTGCTTGAAGTAATGGTGGCCATTCTGTCGGAACGCTTCCGTCTGCCGAGGAAGATGGCGGCTCTCTGCACGATTGCCATGATCGCCGTGCTGGGCGTGCCTGCCGCGCTTTCTCAGAGCCTGACGGCCGATTTCAAGATCTTCGGCCTCAATCCATTCGATCTCTTCGATTTCCTGAGCTCGAACATACTGCTTCCGGTCGGAGGCATCCTGATCTGCCTGTTCGTCGGCTGGGTCTATGGCCTCGCGGCGCCGGAGAAGCGGCTTGCCGAGGGGGGCTCGCCGATCAATCGCATCGCGATCCGCAGTGTGTTCTTCCTGGTGCGCTTCGTGGCTCCCGTGGCCATCGCCATCGTCCTTCTGAACGGGCTGAAGGTATTCTGACACGTTGTTTGAAAGTGGTTAGGCATAACCTCATAGGGAGCTTCCCCGTGGTTGCATCACGCTCGACTTACGTTAGCTTGGTGGTGCAGTGAGCGGGGGAGTGACTATGAGAGTCTTGGGGAAATTTGCATCCGTGCTGGCCTTTGGACTGGCCGCAGCGGGCTGTTCGATGACGCTGCCAGTCACGGGGCAGATGACGACGGGTGACGAGACCTTTACGGGTAAGGCCACCGGATATCTGGATGGTGCCGGCACGCTGGAGCTGACCAGTACAAAGGGAAAGCAGTGCAAGGGAACGTTTGTCTATGTGTCTCACCGGGACGGTGCAGGCACTTTCACCTGCAAGGATGGGCGAAGCGGTTCGTTTAGTTTTGTATCGACTGGAACGCGCGGGACTGGAACCGGTCACCTTGGTTCTCAGGAGTTTACGTTCACCTTCGGCTGATAAGCCAAGGGCAGAATGTAGGTCTTTCATACGGGGAGGCGCCGGAGGGGTTCGGCGCCTCCTCGTCGTTTATTCGGCTGCCTTTACGGCCCTGCCGGCGTTGATGTCGATGAGTCGCCTGGCAATTGCCAGCGATTCCGGCTGCTCCGAGCGATAGCGGGCCTCGATCTCCATGATCAGGAAGGTATCCGGCAGCACGTCGATTTCGCCGAACAGGCTTTCCCAGTCGATGTCGCCCCAGCCGAGCGGCATATGCAAGTCGCCAAGGCCAAGCGCGGTGGCTTCCTGAGGGTAAAAGGGTTTGAAGCGGCCGATCGGCCGGCCGAAGCTATCATGCACATGAAGATGGCCGGTGACGGAGGCCATGGCTGCCAGTTCCGCCTTGACATCGAGCCCGCGATAGGTCGCTTCGATGTAGGCGTGGCTGAAATCGATGAGTGCCATCAGGTTGGGGTGATCAATCTCCCTGACGGTCGCGGCCAGTTCGGCCGGCGTCTGCCGGTATTGCCCTTCCTCGGTCGTGAAGATGTTCTCGAGCGCGATGCGGACGCCATAGCGGCGGGCGAATTCTGCGAGGTCGAGAAGAGCCTCGCGCTGGCGTGCGTCAGCTCCAGCGCGCGCGCTTGTCTGGTCTGGCCGCAGTTCGCCGCCATGCTGCACCAGCACGCGCGCGTCGATGCGATCGCAAACTTCCACCAACGCCTTGGCAGCGGCGAGCTGCAAAGGCAGCGTTTCCGGATCCATGAAGTTGGAGGACACCAAGCCATGCACGCTGTAGCGCAGCGGCAACCGCGCGGTCATGGCTGCCAGGCGACGCAGCCGATCGCCGATGATCCGTCCGCCAGCAATCAGATCGAGCCCGCTAAGGCCGAGCTCGGCGACATCGGCGCCGATGGAAACCAGCCGGGCGAGGTCGTCTGCCAAGCTGTCGATCTCGCCATCCCTGGAACTGGCGCTGAAGCCGGCGGCAATAATGTTGGGCATGACATGCATCTCTGGTTACGATCAGGACATCGTCTCGTCGGGCAGGCTCCAGAAAGCTCTCCGTCATTCCGAGGGAGAGGGTGTTCGCCCATCCCGCGTTCCGGTTTGCCCACAGTTCTGTGAATTTTAAATGATACCGCCTGCGGGCGAGTATCCGTCTCCAAATTCGTGTGCGGACAGGTTGCCGCTTTTGGGGCGCTCCGCTGTGGCCAGGCTCGGCGCTGCCAGTACGGTGGGGTTGTGTTGCCTATTGAATGAGCTTGTCGCTCCGCGCCCTCGGGAGTACCCACCGTTACTGTCAAGGTGTCAATAGTGGGGAATGCGGTTGTCCGGGCAGGGCGGCTGTCGCCTCAGGGAAGCGAAATCGTGCATATCAACAAGCTGGTTGTCGTCGGCGTTGGCCACGTCGGCTCCTATGTTCTCGCCGACGCGATGAAGACCGGACTGTTCGGCAAGATCGGAGTCGTGGATCTTCTGAAGAACGTGGCCTATGGAGAGGCCCTCGATCAGGCGCATGCCACGGCGCTGACCTACATGACCAACGTCGATGTCAGGGATGGCGGATACGAACAGTGCGCCGATGCCGACGTGATCATCGTCGCGGCAGGCGGCAGCGTTGTCCCCGATCCGAACAAACCGAAAGGCGAGCCCGATCGCGCCCTGTTGACCAAGGCCAACTGCGGTGTCATTCGCGAGGTCATGGCGGGCATCACACGATATACCAGGGATGCCATCGTCATCCTGATCACCAACCCACTGGATACGATGGTCTATATCGCGGAGAACGAATTCGATTATCCGCGAGGCCGCGTTTTCGGCACGGGCACCATGCTCGACTCGGCCCGGCTGCGCAAACTGGTCGCCAACGCCTACCGCATCGACCCGAAGTCGGTGACCGGCTTCATGATGGGGGAACATGGACGGACGGCCTTTCCCGTGCTCAGCCATGTCAATGTCGGCGGGATACCCTTCGAAGAGTTGGATCGCTATTTCGAGGCGACGGACGACATTCGTGATCCCGACGTGGTCAAGGCAAGGATCGTCAGCGCGGCTTACGAGGTGCTGAATGGCAAGGGTTGGACCAATGCCGGCGTCGCCCAGGCGGCGATCACCATGGCCAGGGCGGTCCTCCTTGATGAACGCAGCATCTACCCCGCCTCTACGACGCTCCGCGGGCACTATGGATACGACGGCGACGTTGCGCTGAGCATGCCCTGCATGATCGGACGTGAGGGCATTCTGAAACAGTTGCCCGTCGCGCTCAATGACTGGGAGAAGCACAAGCTGGCGGAATCGGCCGACTTCATCCAGGCGACCATGAAGGACGCCGAGACCGGGCCAGCCTTCAGCCGGTGCTGAGTTTCCGGCCGAGCTTGTCTTCCACCGACGCGATCTTGGCGGCGAGACGGCTCGTTTCGCCTTGGCGATAGTCGACCTTGAGCGCCACCTCGACGCGGGGGCAGTCGGCACGCATCGCCTCGAAACAGGCTGTGACCACGGCCATCACCTCGTTCCATTCGCCTTCGAGGATCGTCCCCATGGGAGTCAGCTGATAGGCGACACCGCTCTTGTCGATGATATCGAGCGAACGGGCGACGTAGGGACTGAGGCTTTCGCCCTTGCCGACGGGGTACATGGCAAATTCCAGCAGGACCATATCGGGTTCCTTTCGTCATCGCCGGATCTGGCAAGATGTGGTTACGGGCTAACTGCCGGTCCTCGTCAGTTCAGCCATTTTTTCGGAGAGCATGGCGTTGAGATTCGTATACTTGAGCGCTGCCGCGAAATTGCTCTCGATGGCGGTCCGTCGTGACTCGTAGTCCTGTTCCGTCACGGTATTTATGGCCTGGATCAGCTCTTCCTTGGTATCGCAGTAAATGATCCCCTTCGGGTCGAAGTGGTGGCCGATCTCCGGGTCGCCCCAATAGATCGGCACCGTCTTGTTGATGAAGCAATCGAGGATCTTTTCGGTAAAGTAGCCGCCATATCGGCTGTTCTCGATGGCCACCGAAAACCGATAATCGAGCAGTGCATCCGACTTGGAATGGATTGATTTGTAGGCGCGGCCATAAAGATCCAGTTTGTCGCGACAGGCGTCGGCGACGACATGGCGCAGGCGATGGCCGTAGAGATCCCGCTTCTTCGACGCGATCAGCGATATGTTCCTGGTCTTTTCAACATCGCCTGGTGGTGTGGTGCAGACGTGAGGGTTAAAGAAAACCCCGTTGGGACATTTTCTAAGTATATTGGTTGAATGCGTTAGGATGTATTTGAAATTCCAATAGAAAAACGGCAGCGTGAAATAATGTCTCGGCTTGATGCCTTGCGGCTCCAGCATCATCAGCGAGATGTTGCACTTGGTCCCCCAGTAGGGAATGAAGTGACGGCTGCTGAAATAGACCACCACATGGTCGTTGGCCGTCAAATCCCCAACCGTTGCGTCGGTTTTGGCCGCTGCGGCGGCTGCGTCATTCAGCGGCATATAGGCACTAAGAGGATGATCGGTCAGGCGCACGTCCCAACGCATCTTGGACGGCTGAGAGAAAATCTTGGGTTCGGTCATTCGTCAAACTCGCTCCGGCGGAATCGTCGGAGCCTTTAGCTACCTGAGGGGCGAGTCTCGCCTGGAGCCTCGCGTTTGGCGGCCAAACTAGATGGGTCGGCGACGCCAGTCCAGCAGGACGATGCACCGCCTCCCGGTTTATCCTGGAGGCGGGCTAGGTTGGTAATCAGCTCAATTTGACGATGGCGCAGCCGTAAGGCTCTAGCGACAGAACGCCTTCGACGGGGTGGCCAGTCAAAAGATCGGTGCCGGAGGGCACGGCCGGTACGGTTACGGATTCGGCATCGGTGTTGAGGACGAAGAGCAGCTTGCGATCTTCTGCTTCGCGCAGCGTCACCTCCACATTTGGCGGCAGATCGGGGAGGAGCGGCGCGATGCTGGCGGTCGGGAACAGCTGATTGGCGAGGCCTTCCACCAGCGTATCGGTGAGATAGGTGCCGACATAGATCGCCCGGCCGGCCCCGACCTTGCGACTGGTGATGACGGCGCGGCCGCTGGCAAAGCGGTTGCTCCATTGACCCAGCACCTCGACGTCCGGTTCCGTTTCCAGGAGTTCGTAGAGGTGGGCCGATTCATGCTCGCGGTTGCCGAGCGTGAAGTTGTAGCGCCGCTCCGTCGAGCCAGCCGGCAACTGCCTGGCCGGCTTGTGCAGTCCTCCCTCGGTGCCCTGAAGGACGAAGAGGCCGTCGGACCCCGGTTCGGCCACGCGGCCAAACTCCTCGACCCGAACGCCGCAGAGCCTGGATAAGCCGGGGCCGGGCGCCATGGTCCGGATAATGTGATTGTTGGTGTCGCGCGTGCCGGTCATGGCGCCGACCACCAGGGTGCCGCCCGCCTTGACGAAAGCTTCCACCCGCTCGTCCCACTCCGGCTTCCACATCACCCAATGGGGAATGTAGAGCAGCTTGAGGCGCGACAAGTCGTCTTCGGGATGGATGAAGCCGCAGGCGATGCCGTTCCTGTAGCAATAGCGGTGCAGCCGCGTCGCGTCTTCGAGGGGGCTTGGCATGCCGATCGGATAGGTCTTGTAGGCTTCCTGGTTGTCGAAGTCGGCACCAGCGATCCCGATGTCCATGCGCACCGAGGTGCCGAGCAGATCGCCCTTGATCCGGGCGATATCGGAGGCGAAGCGGGCGGCCTCCTCATAACGCCGGCGGGGGACGTCGTCATGGTCGAGAATGCCCATCCAGTAGATCTCGGCGCCGAAATGCGCCGGTCGCCAGCGGAAGAACATCAGCCCGTCGGCACCGCGCGCCACCGAGCTCATGGCCATGCGGCGCATCTCGCCCGGCTCGGGCGTCATGGTGGAGAAGGTGGGTTGGCTGCCGAAGCCGGAGGCCTGCTCGGGAACGATGAAGTTGCCGGTAAAGCCCCGGCAGATATCGAGGTGCAACGCCTGCGTTGCCGGATGGCCGCCGGTGCGCTGCATCTCGTCGTAGAGCATCGGGTAGATATCGAAGCCGAGGAAATCGAGGTCCTGGCTGAACTGCCCACGGAAATCGATGTCGACCAATCGGCCGAGATTGTGAAAGATGAACCAATCGGGATTAGTGGCGCGCAGGATCTCCACCTGGTCATGCTGGAAAGCGGCGGTGGCAGCCGCCAGGAAGCGATGGAAATCCTGGACATGGCCGGGCGATGGGTGACCAGGCGCGCCGGCTAGCGGCAGGACCACCTGGTCGAAATCGTCATAGGCCAGTGCCCAGAAATCGCCGCCCCAGGCGAAGTTCAAGTCGGCGATGGTCGCGTAGCGATTGCGCAAATAGCGACGGAATTCGCGCAACGTAGCCTCCGAATAGGAGGTAGAGACGGTGGTGTTGAGTTCGTTGTCGGTCTGCCAGCCGATCACATGCGGGTTGTCGCGATAATGCTCGGCCAATGCCCTGGTGATCCGCTGGCTGTGCATGCGGTAGACGGGGCTTGCGGTATCGGCGTGCTGGCGCGAGCCGTGGCGGGTGGCGCGTCCGTTCTCGTCGACACGCAGCACTTCCGGATAGGTGGCCGTCAGCCAGCGCGGTGGCGTTGCCGTCGGCGTGCAGAAGATGGTGTTGACGCCCTGTTGGCCCAGAACGGCGATCGCCCGGTCGAACAGCGAGAAGTCGAAGACGCCCTCGCGCGGTTCAAGGAGATGCCAGGCGAATTCGCCCATGCGTACGACATTGAAGCCGGCGGCTGCCATGCGCTCGGCATCGCGCTGCCAGTAGCTGTCATCGACGTGCTCGGGGTAGTGGGGAGCGCCGACAAGGAAATCGTCGAGGGCGAGCGGGCGCCAAACCGACAGCGGCGCCGGAGATGCGAGTTTCATTTGCTGGAGTCCTTGTCAGGTCTTGGTGACGGGCTTGGCTGCGGACAGGGTTTTTCCGTCAGAGGCAAAGAGATAGGCTGCGTCCGTGTCGAAGCCGATCGTAACAGGCGCATCGGACATGAAGGGCTGTATATCGCCGATCTGAACGGTGAACACTCCCGTGCCGCTATCCGATCCGGACGTCACAAGAGGGGCAGCGTCAGCATAGACGATGGTCTCCCGTCCGAGATACTCGGTCAGCCGAACACGTGCCGGAAAGCTAGTCCCCGCGCTGGGATCGCCGATACGGAGCTTTTCCGGGCGGATGCCGACCGTGACAGTCGCTCCGGTTGCCGGCGTCTCGGTGAGATCGTGAAAATCGATCGTCAGGCCATCGCCGCAGGTCACCGAAGCGCTGCGGCCGTTTGCCGAGGTCACATTGCCGGCGACGAAGTTCATGCGCGGCGCGCCCAGAAAGCCGGCGACGAACAGGTTGACCGGGTTGGTATAAAGTTCCAGCGGGGCGCCGACCTGTTCGATCCGCCCACCGTTGAGCACGACGATGCGGCTCGCCATGGTCATGGCTTCCACCTGATCGTGGGTTACGTAGATCATGGTGGAGCCGAGCCGGTCGTGCAGCGTCGACAGTTCAACGCGCATCTGGGTGCGCAGCGCGGCGTCGAGATTGCTGAGGGGCTCGTCGAACAGGAAGACATCGGGCGAACGGGTGATGGCGCGGCCGATGGCGACGCGCTGGCGCTGGCCGCCGGAAAGCTGCTTGGGATATTTCTGCAGCTGCTCTTCGAGCCGCAGGATCTGCGCTGCCCGAGCAACGGCGGCATCGATCTCGGCCTTCGGGCGCTTGGCCATCCGGAGGCCGAAGCCCATGTTCTCCTCCACCGTCATGTGCGGATAGAGCGCGTAGGACTGGAAGACCATGGCGATGCCGCGGTCGCCCGGCTCGAGATGGGTCACGTCGCGCCCCTTGATCCGCAACTCGCCGGCGGTGACGGTTTCCAGCCCGGCAATGGTCTTGAGAAGGGTCGACTTGCCGCAGCCGGATGGCCCGACCATGACGATGAACTCGCCTTCCTCGATGGTCAGGCTGATATCTCTGAGGGCGTGGAAGCCACCGTAGTGTTTCTCGACGTGTTGAATTTCGACGCTCGCCATGGGGAGGCATCCTTGAAAGTGTGTGGTCAGCCCTTCACCGCGCCCATGGTCAGGCCGGCGATGAAGTGACGCTGCATCAGGAAGAACATTGCGACGGGCGGAATCGCGACCATGATCGTGGCGGCCGCCACCAGGTTCCAGGCGGAAGTCCACTCACCGCGCAGGTTGTTGAGGCCGGCTGTCACCGGTTTGACGGCGTCGCTCTGCGTCAGCACGATCGCCCAGAAATAGTCGTTCCAGACGAAGGTGAAGGTGAGGATGGCCAGCGCGGCAAGGGCCGGGCGGATCAGCGGTACCACGACGTGCCACAGCGTCTGCCAGGGCGACGCGCCCTCGGCGCGGGCGGCCTGGAACAGCTCGTCCGGCAGGGCGGCGATGAAGTTGCGCATGAACAGCGTGGCAAAGCCCGTCTGGAAAGCGGTGTGGAAGATGATCAGCGCAAAATAGGTGTCATAGAGGCCGACGCCGACCATCAGGTCGCGCACCGGGATCATCATGATCTGCGCCGGCAGGAAGTTGCCGCCGACGAACAGCGCAAAGACCAGGCGGTTGCCGGGGAAGCGATGGCGCGACAGCACGTAGCCGGTCAGCGTCGACAGCACTAGTACGCCGACGACCGAGGGCAGGGTAATGATCAGGCTGTTGACGAAATAGCGAGCCAGCGCCGTCTGCTTGAAGACGGCCGTGTAGTTCTCGATGAAATTGAACGACTTCGGCCATCCCCAGTAGTTGCCGGCCATCACCTCCTCGAAGGAGCGCAGCGAGGTCAGCATCACCGTGACGAGCGGCAGGAGCCACAGGATAAGCACGGCGACGACGAGGGCAATGTAGGCGGCGCGCGCCGAGCGGGCGGTTTCCGGAATAGGGCGTGGATACATCAGGCAGTCTCCCGTTCCGGCCGGAGCAGCGTGCGCAGATACCAGGCGATGAATACCGCCATGATGGCGAACAGGACGGTGGCGATGGCAGCGCCATAGCCGAAGCGATAGGAGAAGATCGACTGCTCGTACATCTGATAGGCGAGCACGCTGGACGAGCCGAACGGTCCGCCTGAGGTCATGACCGCCACCATATCGAACGAGCGAAGCGCGCCGATCACTGTGACCGCCAGGGCGATGAAGCTCACTTCGCGCAGCTGCGGCAGCACGACGTGCAGCAGCATGGCAAAGCCGCGCGCCCCATCAACCCGGCCGGCGCCGATCAGGTCTTCGTTGAGGTTGTTAAGGCCGGCGAGGAACAGCACCAGGCAGAAGGCGATCTGCGGCCACAGCGCGGCAATCACCACCGCAAAACTGACCAGATGCTCGTCGGAGAGGAGGGCAGGGGCGGTGGCGCCGAACCAGCCGTAGATCAGCGACAGCAGGCCAAAGGTGGGGTCGTAGACCCAGGTGAAGACGACGCCAACGGTGACTGAGGCCAATACCAGCGGCACGAAGAACAGCGATTTCAGGAATTTCATGCCGGCAATCGCCTGGTTGAGCAGCAGGGCGAGGGCAAGCCCCAGCGGCGGTGCCAGCATGAACATGACAAGCCAGATCACGTTGTTTTTCAGCGAGACATAGAACTGCGGATCGGCGGCCAATTGCTCGTAATTGGAAAGGCCGACCCACTGCATCGGGCCGACGCTGTCCCAGTCGAAGAAGGAAACCCAGATCGTCTGGACCGAGGCCAGAATGATCACGATGCCGAACAGCAACGCGCCGGGCAGAATGAAGAGGGTGGGCGCCAGCCAGTGACGATGACGCCGCCAGAATTGGCTCATCTGGTCGTTTCCGTTGAGTTACGTGACCGATGGGAAGGCCTCGGGCGAGGTGGCTCCGGAGGGGAGGGAGGAGATGTCCTCGCCCGAGGCGAGCGATCGGGGGGAAGCCGCGACCGCCTGGAGACTTCAGCCCTTGAAGATCCGCTTGCGCGTTCCCTCAAGGCGCTCGAGAATCTGGTCGCGGCGCTCGGGCTTGACCATGAATTCCTGGAAGCCCTTCAGGCCTTCCTGCGCCATGTCCGGATCGGTGTCGCGATCGTAATACTGGGCGGTACCGACGACCGTCTTCATCGACTCGACCGCGGCATTGATCAGCGGGTCCTTGCTGGGTGGGCAGTCGATGCGTGGCGGCACGGCGCTTTCGGCTTCCAGGAAAGCAGCGAGATTTTCCGGCTTGTAGAAATAGGCCAGGAAGTCGCGGGCGTTTTCCTTGTTCTTACCGTTCTTCGGGATGTGCACCGAGTTGAGCGAGAAGTCCTCGTAGCGGGGCATGCTCTTGTCGATGACCGGGAAGGGCGCGTAAGCGATCTTGTCGACGTCCTCCGGCGGGAAGCCGTATTTGATGAAGCCGCCGAGATCCATCAGGGCCGCCTTCTTCTGGGCCAGCGCGGCGGCCGCCTGCTCCCAGCCGGAGGAGGTGTGGTTCGGCGTGAACAGGTCGGCCTTGATCAGCTCTTCCCACTTGTCGAACACCGGCTTGAGCGAGGCGTCGGTGTAGGCGAGTTTGCCGTCCATCAGCGCGAGATGCTTCTCCAGGCCGCTGATGCGCAGGTTCATATGGTCGAACCAGCCGGCGGCCGGCCACATCTCCTTGGTGCCCATGCTGACCGGCACCATGCCGGCGGACTTGGCTTGCTCGCCGAGTGCCAGGAGATCCTCGATGGTGGCGGGCGCAGTCCAGCCTTTCGCTTCGAATACGTCCCTGCGGTAGAACATGCCCCACAGCAGGCCGCCGAGCGGCAGGCCATATTGCTTGCCATCGACCGTCAACGCGCCGGTGGTCGCGCCGAGAACCTTTTTGTAGCCCTCGCGCTCATAGAGATCGGACATGTCGTCGAACAGGCCGCGCGTGACGAAGGCCTTCATGCGATTGCCGGAAAACCAGAAGCAGACGTCGGGGGCTCCAACCACCAGATAGCTGCGGATGGCGGTTTTGTGGGCTTCGTGGTCCATGTTGTTGATGGTGACGGCAACGCCCGACGCTTTGGAATACTCATCGGCGAGGCGCTGCAGGACGGCGCGCTGATCTGCATTTCCGATGTTGGAAATGATGGTCAGCTCCTTCGACTGAGCGAGGGCCGGCCGGGCGAGCATGCCGCCAGCCAACACGGCGCCGGTGCCGATCATGAACCGGCGGCGCGTCGTGGCAAGCTGCATACCGATCACGGAACCTTTGTCTTTTTCCATATCAATCTCCTCCCGAGACATGACGAGGCATTCTCGAACGGGCACCCGCTCGAAGCTCAATGACTGCAAGACTGATGTTTGCCTCCAGGCGCGGAAATAAGCCGCGCGGGCAACCTCTCCCCGATTGCCTTATGAAATCTGATACCCTAGTTTCAGCAGAGCGCCAAGAGTTAATTTAAGAAATAAACTAAGAGGACATCGTGCGGGGCAATTCCAGTACATCGCGAGCGCTGAACCGGCGGCTCATCCTCAACCTCCTGCGCCGCCATGGCCCCGTTTCGCGCGCGGAAATCGCAACCATCACCGGCCTCAGTCCGGCGGCGGTCACTTTCGTGGTGGCGGAGCTGGTGGAAGAGACCCTGATCATCGAGCGGGAGGCGGTGAGCGGCGCCACCGGCCGGCGGCCGGTTCCGATCGATATCAACTACGAGGCTCACCTGGCTTTTGGTTTCAAGCTCAACGCCGACGGCATCGACTGCGTGCTGACCGATCTTGCGACCAATCCTCTGGTGACCTGGCACGCACCGATATCCGACACCAGCCCGGCGGGCATGATCAAGGCGATCTCGGAGGCCATGCCCCAGATGCTTGCCGAGAGCGGCCGTCTACAGTCCGAAGTCATGGGGATAGGGGTTTCCATTCCCGGTGAAGTCGATGTCAGCAGCGGCATCTGTCGTCGGAGCCCACGCTTCGGCTGGCACGATTTGCCCTTTGGCGAGCTGCTTGGAGAGCATGTGCATGTGCCCACCTGGATCGATGACGACATCAGCGCGTTTGCCGTTGCGCAAAAGCTGTTCGGAGCCGGCCGCGATCGCCGGAATTTCGTTGCGCTCGCCGTCGGAACCGGAATTGGCACCTCTTTGATCATCAATGGCGAGATCTACCGAGGCGCTCGCAACGTCGCTGGCAGGTTCGGCCATATCACGTCGGTCCCGAACGGCAGACTCTGCGAATGCGGGCGTCACGGGTGTCTGATGGCCCACGCGGCTGAGCCCTACATGCTGGAGGTATGGCGGGCGAGCCACGGTACGAAGTCGGCGTCACGCGCGGATTTCGTGGCGGCGGTCGAAGCCGGTGTTCCGGTCGCGATCTCCATTCTTGAAGAAGCCGGCGCGCGGATCGGCCACCATCTTGCCGATCTGGTCAATCTGTTCGATCCGGAGGTCATCGTCGTCGGGGGCGAGGCGGTCCAATTCGGCGAGACCCTTATCGGACCTATTCGGCGAGCCATGGAAGAGCGCGTGTTCTTTTCCAAGCCGGAACTGCTACCGGATTGGGTCCCTGGCTCCTGGGCTCGTGGCGCCGCTGCATTGGCAACACAGGGCATTTTCGACTTTGAGCGATCGCCAAGCGGCTGAAAAAAGAAAACCCCGCGCGCCCGGCGGAACCTTGGCTTCGCGGGGAAAAGTTGGCCGAGGCAAACGCCATAAGGCGGGGGTCAAGTTGCCTCGGCAGGGCGTCAGGCCTGATAGCCGACCAAGGCGGCCATTTCGGTGATGCGTGGGTCGCAACGGTTGCCGCCGAGGCGTCCCTCGGGTGCGGCGAGTTCTTGGTTGCGGCGAACGAAATCCTGTGCGGTGAGACGGAGAATGTCCGGCGGTGCGTCGCCGCTTTCGATGAGATAGTCGCGATACTCGTCTTCGAGTTCCTGCAGACGGGCAGTCATGGCTCTCTCCGTTGAAACAACGCTCCAGTGTCCAACCCGCGAGGTGGCCGGTGGTTCCCGCCGGATTCGGTTTTCCGGCTAGCGCCAGTTTTCGAGAACCTCTTCGGCGCTGGCGACCTCGAGCTGCTCGGTAAATCGGGTGAGGTAGAGCTCCATCAAGGCGTCGTGCGTCTTGTCGATGAAGCTGCAGAGTGCGTCGCCCACGAGGATCACCCGAAAGCCTCGATCGATGCCCCCAAGCGCCGAGGCCAAGACACAAACATCTGTTTCGCCACCAGTGATGACCAGCGTGTCGATATCGGAGGCCGCGAGCATCGCGTCCAACTGTCCCTCGGTCCATGGGGAGTAGACACGTTTGTCGAGAACGCGCGCCGGCGGCGCAAAGCGTTCGAGAGCGGGTATGATCCGCACGGCTTCGGGGTCGAGTTTCTCAAGCGTTATGTCAGCCCAGCGCTGATAATAGCGTGCCCAAGTTCCACGTCCTTCGCCGGGGCGCGCGGCGGGAATGAAGCGCGTGAATAGCGTGCGATCGGCATGGCGCCCGCAAATCGTCTCGATCGTCGGCGTCACCCGTTCCAACCATGGCATCGCCCAAGGGTATCCGGGGCCGAACAGCCGTTGCATGTCGACGCAGAGATGCAACGCGCCCGGCCCCAGCGGGCCATGGACCAAACCTTGATCGGCCATCGGCATTCTCAGAGCTTCACGGCCGCCTCGCGTGCCCACAGGCGAAGCTTGCGGCAGCTTTCGATGAACGTGGATATCGAAGCGCTGCCCGCGAGATTGATGAGCCCCTCGTCGGCATCCGGGGCCACACCAGCCTTTTCGAACAGCGGCGCAGCCTCGGGAGTGAAGGCGATGAACTTGCAATGGGCAAAGGCGTCAGCCACGAAGTCGCGCGCGGTGGCTTCCTTGGCCAACCTCTGAGCGCCTTCTTCAGACAGCACCAGAGCGACGGCGTCGAACAACACCGAAGGGCCGCCGTCGATCATATACTGCACCGGCAGATGCGCGCCGTTGGCCGTGACGACGCCGCCGACCTTGGGCGCGACCAATTCCACCATCGCTCCTTCCTTCTCGATGGCAGTCTGGAGCGCCTTGAGCAGCTTGCCGTCGCAACCGTTGGAAACCAGAATACCCACCTTGCGCCCGGCGAAGCTCTTCGGGCCATTCTGGATGATGCTGAGGGCGGGGGAGGCCGGCAAATCATCGCGGGGTGGAATAGCCGCGTCAGCTGGCTTGGGCAGGTTTTCGATGCCAAGCTTGTCGGCGACGGCAGCGCCGAGCGCCTCGTCGATATTGAGAAGATGGGCGACCATCCGCTCGCGAATGACCGGGTTTTCACAGCGGCTGAGCTCGAAGGTCAGCGCCATGGCGATGTGCTTTTGTTCCGGCGTGGTCTGGCTATTGAAGAACTGACGCGCCTGGCTGTAGTGATCGGCGAAGCTCTCCGGCCGCAGCCGCGCCTTGGGTGCGTTAATCGGCTGGCCGAAGGAGCGCGCTCCGCGAAGGGGATCCTCGCGCGGACCCTCACCCCAGGAGTTCGGCTGGTAGTTGACGCGCCCCGCCGGGTTACGCATTGCCATGTGCCCATCCTGCTGGAAATGCGCGAAGGGGCATTTAGGCGCATTGATCGGAATATGCGTGAAATTGGGGCTGCCGAGCCGCTTCAGCTGGGTGTCGAGGTAGGAGAAGTTGCGGCCTTGCAGCAGCGGGTCGTCCGAGAAATCGATGCCCGGCGGCACGTTCTGCGTCATGAAGGCGACCTGCTCGGTCTCGGCGAAGAAGTTGTCCGGCATCCGGTCGAGAACAAGCCGGCCGACCGGGCGTGGCGGCAGGATCTCCTCGGGAATGAGCTTGGTTGGATCGAGCACGTCAAAGTCGAAGCTGTCGGCAAAGTCCTGGTCGAACAGCTGGACGCAAAGCTCCCACTCCGGGAAGTTGCCCGACTGAATGGCATTCCAAAGATCGCGTCGGTGGAAGTCGGGATCGGCGCCATTGATCTTCACCGCCTCGTTCCACATCACCGACTGCAGGCCGAGCTTGGGCTTCCATAGGAACTTGACGAAGGTGGATTCGTCACGCTCGTTGAGAAGCCGGAAGGTGTGCACGCCAAAGCCTTCCATGAAACGGAAGGAGCGGGGAATGGCCCGGTCCGACATGACCCACATGATCATGTGCATCGATTCCGGCGTCAGCGAAATGAAGTCCCAGAAATTGTCGTGGGCCGACTGAGCCTGAGGAAAGGCGCGATCGGGCTCCGGCTTGACCGAATGGATGACGTCGGGAAACTTGATGGCGTCCTGGATGAAGAACACCGGGATGTTGTTGCCGACGAGATCCCAATTGCCTTCCTTGGTGTAGAGCTTCACCGCGAACCCGCGTACGTCGCGCGCGAGGTCGAACGAGCCCTTGGAACCGGCGACCGTCGAGAAACGGACAAAGGCCGGCGTCTTCTCGCCGGGGCGCTGGAAGATGTCGGCGCGGGTATATTCAGCCAGCGATTCATAGGTCTCGAAAAAGCCGTGCGCACCATAGCCACGCGCATGGACCACCCGTTCGGGAATGCGTTCGTGGTCGAAATGGAAGATTTTCTCGCGAAAATGAAAGTCCTCAATCAATGCAGGGCCGGGCGCGCCGACCTTCAAGGTGTTCTGGTCATCGGAAACCGGGGCGCCTTGCGCCGTGGTGAGAACGGCCGCGTCGCCGGTCCGCGTCTGGTGCAGTTCGCCGCCTTCACCGCGCAGCAATGTCTGATCATGGATTTTCGCCGTCGTGCGCTTGTCTTGCGTTGCCTGCTTGGCCATGTTTATCGCTCCATTCTAGCTGTTCGGCAAAATCCGGCCGCCGCCGACTGGCTCACAACGCTCTGGGGCGGCGAGCCGCTGGCGGGGATGGCGGCCCCCTGTTGGATCATCGGCGCTCGTGCTCCGCTCACCCGTCTTTTGGGAGAACCACAGGCATCGGCCTTTGTTCCCCGAAAACGTGCAATTCGAGCTCGTGCGACGGATGAGTTCTGAAAACGCAGGTTGAATGAGCTGGCAGGACGCGGCGACGAGGTTCACCGCCGCGCTGCGGGTCTTAGGGGAGCGAGTAGGCGATCACATAGTCGCCCGCCTTGGTGCCGATCGATCCGTGTCCGCCCGCCACGATCACCACCATCTGGCGGCCGTCGGCAAGGGCATAGGTCATCGGCGTGGCCTGACCGCCAGCCGGCAGGCGGGCCTGCCAGAGCTGCTTGCCAGTCGTCAGATCATAGGCGCGAAGGTAGTTGTCCACCGCCGCCGCCAGGAAGGCCACGCCCCCCTTGGTGATCATCGGGCCGCCGATGCCGGGTACGCCGAGTTTGATCGGCAGGGGAAGGGCTGTCATGTCGTAGACCGTGCCGTTCCGATGCTTGTAGACGATCTTGCCGGTGGAAAGATCCGCACCGGCGACATAGCCCCACGGCGGCGACTGGCAGGGGATTCCGAGCGGGCCGAGGAACGGCCCCATCACGACGCCATAGGGCGCGCCTTCATTACGATTAAGTCCTTGCTCGCTGCCTTTGCTGCCTTGGCCAGGAGCAGGAATGTCGGCCCGCGGCACGAGACGCGAGGTGAAGGCGAGGTAGGTCGGCATGCCGAACATCACCTGCCGTTCGGGATCGACGGCAACGCTACCCCAATTGAAGACGCCGAAGTTGCCAGGATAGACCAGCGTGCCGTTCAACGAGGGGGGCGTATAGCGGCCCTCGTAGTTCAGCTTGTGGAAGCTGATGCGGCAAGCCAGCTGATCGAACATGGTGACGCCCCACATGTCCCGCTCCTGAAGGGGCGGAGGCGTAAAGGTGAGGGCGGAAATCGGCTGGGTTTTCGCCGAGAAATCTTCGGGGATCGCACCGCCGGGCGCCGGTTGCTCGGTGACGGGTATGATCGGCTCGCCTGTGCGCCGGTCGAGCACATAGATGTCACCCTGCTTGGTCGCACCGACGAGGGCCGGCACGGTGGTGCCGTCGGCTTTGGTCAGATCGAGGAGAGCCGGCTGGGCCGGCACGTCCATGTCCCAGAGGTCGTGATGGACGGTCTGGCGGACCCAGCGGTCCTTGCCCGTTTCCACGTCCAGAGCGACGATCGACGAAGAGTATTTCTCGACATTGGCGCTTCGGCCCATGCCAAGCTGGTCGGGCACCTGATTGCCGAGGGGGATGTAGACTAACCCCAGCGCTTCATCGACGCTGAACACCGACCAGCTGTTCGGCGAGTTGGTGGTGTAGGTCTGGCCCGGCGGCAGCGGTGCGGTTTGCGTCGGGTTGCCGGAGTCCCAGTTCCAGATCAGAGCGCCGCTATCGACATCGAAGGCACGGATGACGCCGGACTGCTCCTGGGTCGAATAGTTGTCGTTGACGGCACCGCCGATGATGATCTTTCGCCCAGCGATGACGGGAGGCGAAGTCGAGTAATAGTAGCCCTCAGGCTTGTATTTCATGCCGGTTTCGAGATGCAGCACGCCCTTGTCTGCGAAAGAAGTGCAGACGGTACCGGTGCGAGCATCAAGCGCGATCAAACGCGCGTCGGAGGTTGGCAGATAGATGCGTTCCGCGCAGGGAGCGGCGGCTGTCGCGGCGGTGTCGCGGTAATAGGTTACGCCACGACAGGTCTGGTGCTGACGGTTGGGATTGAGGCCGACCTGCGGATCGTATTTCCACTTTTCCTTGCCGGTCGCCGCGTCGAGGGCGATGGCCCAGTTGTGCGGCGTGCAAAGGTAGAGCGTGTCGGCGACCTTGAGCGGCGTTACCTGATAGGTGGTCTCGCCGACATCTTCAGGGCGCTTCACGTCGCCTGTCTGGTAGCGCCAGGCTTCCTTGAGATCATTGACATTCTCGGCGTTGATCTGCGTGAGCGGCGAATAGCGCTGGCCAAGCGGCGTCCGGCCATATTGCCACCAGTCGGCATCGGGTACGCCGCGCTGATCGGCGGCGGCCTGCCCCTTCTTGCCGGGCAGGTGGCCTTCCAAGTCGTGAGGGTCGATGAACATCGACCAGCCTGCCACGACCGCCGACAGGGCGCAGGCGCCGACCAAAGCCAGCGCCGGCAGACTGCCAAGGCTCGGAGATGTCGGTGCTCGGTCGAGCTTCCGTCGGACGAAAGGCAGCAGCAGCCAGAGACCCAGCAAGACGGGCACACCGCCTCGCGGCCCGAGTTGCCACCAGTCGAAGCCAACCTCCCACAGCGCCCAGATCAACGTGCCGAACAGGACCGCGGCATAGACGGTGAGAGCATGGGCGCTTCGTCGATAAAGCAGAAGGGCGGTGATCAGCAGGCCGCCACCGGCAAGAACGTAATAGGCACTGCCTCCGAGAACGACGAGATAAATCCCGCCGCCCAGCAGGATCAGGCCGAATAGGCCCGTCACAAGGACGCTTAAGATCACCATCGCGCGCCATCTCCTTCGTAAAAAACGCCCACCTATTGAAGTGCGCAGAAGGGCTTTGGTTCCCGCGCCATGGCATTTTTTACGAGGTATCGGAACAAGTTCGCAGGTACCGAGTTAGGCCAGAGACATCGACACGCATTGAAAGGACGGAAAATGCGCATCAATCCGCTGTTGCTAGGCTTGGGACTGCTGCTTGTCGTCGTGGTGGTGATCGGAGCGATCCGCCTCGGTGGAAACCTCGGCCGCGGCGAAGATCAAAAGCAATTTCCTCCCCATTCGGTCCAGCAGTAGGGGCCCCTTGTCGGCATTGCTGAAGCGTTCACGGAACTTTTCCCGGACAAAGAACGTTGCGCGTGGGAACATGCATGGAGATGCAGGCGAGCTGACTCGGCGATCCGGCGCGGGCCGATCCATTTCACGAACCGTATCTTTGATCGGCCACTGGTTGGCGGGCCGCTTGGCAGGGAAGGGAAACGCACCTGATGCTTGAACACCTCGATGCCCTGCTGCTCGCACGGTTGCAGTTTGCCTTCACAATTGCCTTCCACATCGTTTTGCCCGCCTTCACCATTGGTCTGGCCAGCTATCTCTTCGTGCTCAACACGCTGTGGCTGATCACCAAGCGACAGGTCTACGAGGAGCTGTTCGACTTCTGGAAAACGATCTTCGCGGTGGCTTTTGCCATGGGCGTGGTGTCCGGCATCGTCATGTCCTATCAGTTCGGCACCAACTGGAGCCGGTTCGCGGATAAGGCCGGTCCGGTGATCGGGCCGCTAATGGGCTATGAGGTGCTGACGGCCTTCTTCCTCGAGGCAGGCTTCCTCGGCGTCATGCTGTTCGGTCTCAAGCGTGTCGGCCATGGCCTGCACCTGTTCGCGACCGGCATGGTTGCCGTCGGCACGTTATTGTCGGCCACTTGGATTATTGCCGCCAATTCGTGGATGCAGACACCGCAGGGCTTCGGCACCAACGCGGCAGGGCAGTTTGTGCCTCTCGACTGGTGGGCCATCATCTTCAACCCATCGTTTCCCTATCGCCTCGTGCACATGGTGCTGGCTGCCTATCTCACCACGGCGTTGGTCGTCGGTGCCTGTGGCGCCTGGCATCTTTTGAAGGGAACCGCGTTACGGCGCAGTGCGACCATGTTCACCATGGCCATGGGCATGGTGGCGGTGGTGGCACCGCTGCAGATCGTGGCGGGCGATTTCCACGGCCTCAACACGCTTGAGCATCAGCCGGCCAAGATCATGGCGATGGAGGGACACTTCGAAAGCCATCCCGAGGGCAGGGCGCCGCTGATCCTGTTCGGATTGCCGGATCAGCAAAACAAACGCGTCGATTACGCCATATCGATTCCCGGCCTTTCCAACCTGATCCTCACCCATAGTTGGACCAAGCCGCTCGCCGGCCTCGACACCATCCCCGATGAACTGGAGCCACCGGTCGTCGTTATCTTCTGGTCGTTCCGCGTCATGGTCGCGTTGGGCATGGCTATGCTGCTTCTCGGCCTATGGTCGGCTGTTACCTGGTGGCGCGGACGGCTGACGACGGACCGTTGGCTGCACCGGGCCGCTGTGGCCATGGGGCCGGCCGGCTTTTTGGCCGTGCTTGCCGGCTGGATAACCACCGAGGTCGGGCGCCAGCCCTATACGGTTTACGGCCATCTGCTGACGGCCGATTCCTTGTCTCCGGTGGCCGCGCCCGCTGTCGCGGCCTCGCTGACGGCCTTCGTGGTGGTGTATTTCTTTGTCTTCGGAGCGGGGATTTTCTACATCCTCCGCTTGATGGCGCGCATGCCCGCCGAAGCTGAGGAAGCAGAGCTCGATAAGGGGCCGGTCAGGACCGCCGGTATTACGCCAGGCCCTGCTCAGGGCAATCCGCAGGGAGGCAGCCATGGGCATTGATCTCGCTTTCATCTGGGCCTTCCTGATCGCCTTCGCGGTTCTTGCCTATGTGGTCATGGACGGCTTTGATCTCGGCATTGGCATCCTGTTCCCGTTCTTCCGTGAAAAGCGGGATCGCGACACGATGATGAATACCGTCGCGCCCGTCTGGGATGGCAACGAGACTTGGCTGGTGCTCGGCGGCGGTGGTCTGATGGCGGTCTTTCCTCTTGCCTATGCCGTCGTGCTGCCGGCGCTTTACATTCCACTGACGGCCATGCTGCTGGGGTTGATCTTCCGCGGCGTCGCCTTCGAATTCAGGTGGCGCACCGAACGCTGGCTGCCTGTCTGGGACTGGGGCTTTTCCATCGGTTCGACGGTAGCCGCCTTCTCACAAGGTATTGCGCTCGGCGCGCTGATCGAAGGCATCCAGGTGGCCGATCGAGCTTATGCCGGCGGTTGGTGGAACTGGCTGACCCCTTTTTCAGTGGCAACGGGCGTTTCGCTCGTCATCGGCTATGGATTGCTTGGCGCGACCTGGCTCGTGTTCAAAACCACTGACGATCTCGCCGATCGGGCGCGGCATATCGCTCGCCGGGCAACTTATCTCACCCTGCTTGGAATGGGCGTCTTCAGCCTGTGGACGCCGCTGATCGGACCGCACTATCTCGGCCGCTGGCTGAGCTTCCCGGCGGTGATTTTCAGCATTCTCGTGCCGCTGCTCGTGCTCGTCTGCGTCGCCGTCATTATCTCCGGACTCAACAGCCAGAAGGACCTGCACCCGTTTCTCGCCTCGCTGGGGCTGTTCGCGCTGGGGTTTGCTGGCATCGGCATCAGCTTCTACCCCTATATCGTGCCACCCTCGCTCACCATCGCCGAGGCGGCTGCGCCGCACGCGAGTCTCGCCTTCCTGCTGGTCGGAGCGTTGGTGCTGATCCCCATCATCCTGGCCTATACCGCTTATGCCTATTGGGTTTTCCGTGGCAAGGTGCGGCCGGAAGACGGCTACCACTGATGACGATTCGACCGATGCTGGTGCGTCTTCTCTGGTTCGCTGGCTACTGGCTGGCCGGGGTAGCGGTTGTCTCTGTCGTTGCGGCAGGTCTTCGGTTCTGGCTGGTGCCCTCCTGACTGACCCCAGCAGAGTGCTTTGTCACCCTGCGGAGTCGGCGTGGCGGCGAGTGAGCTGTCGATAAAGCCGGGCATAGCGGTCGGCGCTACGCCCCCAACCAAAATCTGTCCGCATCGCCTGGGTTTGCAACCGGTGCCAAGAGCGGACGTTCTCAAAGGTCGTCAGGGCTCGATCGATGGCATTGTAAAGATCCTCGATCGAACCGGGACGAAACTGAAAGCCGGTTGCCACGCCGGCCGCAATCGCAGCCTCGTTGGCATCGATCACCGTCTCGGCCAGCCCACCCGTGCGGGCGACGATCGGAATGGCGCCATACCGCAAAGCATAGAGCTGGGTCAGTCCGCAGGGCTCGAAACGGGACGGCTGGATGACGATATCGCTTCCGGCATGCAGCAGATGGGCGGATTCTTCGCTGAAGCCGAGATGGACGACAACACGGCCGGAATGCATCTGGGCCTGTTCGGCAAGGCCATGGACGATGTTCGGATCGCCTTCACCAATCACGATCAGGCGCGCCCCACGGTCGATGATCCCCGGCACTACGGGAGCTAGAAGGTCTATGCCCTTCTGCCAGGTGAGGCGGCTGATGATACTGATGATGGCTCCGTCTCCCGGCGTCAGGCCGAAAACACGTTCGACCGCTTCGCGGTTCGCCTGCCTTTGTTCAATTGTCTCAAGGCCGTAATTTTGGTCAATGTAGGGATCGGTCAGTGGATTCCAGATGTCCTCATCAATGCCGTTGACGATGCCTGACAGAACCGATCGCCGGCTTTGCAATACGCCGGCCATGCCCATCCCCAGCTCCTCGCTCAAGATCTCCCGGGCATAGGTTGGCGACACCGTCGTGACGGCGTCGCTCATGCGGATGCCGGCTTTCAAGAAGCTGATGTCGCCATAATACTCGAGCGCGTTGACATGAAAGAAATGGTCGGGCAACCCGAGCGCCGGGAAAACACTGGCGGGAAATTGTCCCTGAAAGGCCAGATTGTGAATGGTGATGATGGTGGGTATATCGACGCTGGCTGCCCGCATGTAGGCGGCGGTGAGGCCGGCTTGCCAGTCGTGAAGTTGCACGATGTCAGGGCGCCAATCCTCCACGCCCTCGGCGGCGATCCGGGCGCCGACAGCCGATAGCAGGGCGAAGCGCCGCCAATTGTCGGGATGGTCTTTGCCCTGATCATCGAGATACGGGCCACCGCGCCGGTCGAATAACGCCGGGCAGTCGACCAGCAGCAGCTCTAGCCCATGGCAATGGCTGGCCCAAAGCGTAACGTTCTCGCCGAGCACCGACATCTGCCCGACGACTTCTTTATCTCCGCAGTTGGCCAGTACGATCGGATAGGCCGGAATGAGCGTCCGCGTGGCAACCCCCTGCGATAGCAGGGCCTTTGGCAGCGATCCGATGACGTCGGCAAGCCCGCCGGTCTTGACCACCGGAAAGGCCTCCGAGGCAACGGCCAGGACGGCCAGCGGTTCGAACCGCCTCACGATATGAATCTTGGCATATGTGTCCGATTCCATTCGGTCGAAGGTCTGTTCGTCGTCGCTGTCGAAGGGCGGGATTTCGAGTTTCCGGGTCACGGGCGCGCCAACCTTTTCTGCCGGACGACGATCCGACATCTCACATGGTTTGGAACCAAACCGTCATGCATTGGTTCCCCGAAAAGAGAGAACACACGCTTGGGAACAATCGTTTGACGACACGATTCGATCCGCGAATGAACGCACCCGTAGGCTCGTTAATCGACGCTGTGCCGGAAATTGAAACAAACCCGACGGAGAACTGAGACGCTGGGATTTGCGAAGGCCCAAGGCGATACAACCCAAGGCTATGCGACCGACGCACATCATACTCTATTGAGTCCCTTACCGGAAGGCGGCTTGCGAAGTGAATGATGGAAACGTCATCAATTCGGTTTCAAAGAAAGATGCAACTTTAGGTATAATTGACGTATAATCGGGAGACAAACGAATGCCGACTGCAAAAGTTGCTCTGGTTACAGGTGCGGGATCCGGCATTGGGCGGGCCACAGCCATCGAATTGGCTGGCAATGGCTTTGCCGTGGGGTTGCTCGGGCGCACGCCATCGGAACTTGAGGAGGTCGCACAACGCCTCCGCGAATCCGGCGCTGAGGTGGAGAGGCTCGACGCTGATATTTCCCAAGAAGACCAGATGGAGGCGGCGGTCTCGAAACTCATCGATCGCTTTGGCCGGCTCGACGCGGTAGTGGCCAACGCCAGCATCAACGGCACCTGGGCGCCGATCGAGGACATCAAGTCCGACGAGTGGGACAAGACAATTGCCGTCAACTTGCGCGGTACCTATCTGACCCTGCGCTTCGCGGTGCCTCACCTCAAGAAGGGCGACGGTGGCTCCATCGTCGTTGTTTCCTCGATCAACGGGACACGGACCTTCACCTCTCCCGGCGCCACCGCCTATTCGGCCACCAAGGCAGCTCAGCTCGCCATGGTGTACCAACTGGCACTGGAACTCGGACGGCACCGCATTCGGGTCAACGCCGTCTGTCCGGGGGCGATCGAGACCAACATTGACGACAGCACAACGGTACGTGCCGAGGAGGAGACGCTCATTCCGGTGGTCTGGCCGGAGGGGCAGGTTCCCCTGACGGGCGGGCGGTCGGGCAAGGCGGAAGACGTCGCTCACCTCATCGCCTTCCTGGTGGGCGATGCGTCGTCGCATATTACCGGCACGCCGATCTGGATCGACGGCGGCCAGGGTCTGTTGCGCTGATCGATTGGCCTGACGTGTTGAACCTTCAGCTGGGCGCGCTGGCGAGCAACACGTGAAGGGCGGCAGGCGAGGGCGCCTGCCTGACCGCTCGCGACCACGTTTCCGATCGCGCACTGCGGGCAATGCAGGCGAGAAGGTTGAGGTGCGCCGAGCCCTTGTGGGCCGGCGAAAGCACGAGAAAGACGATGTCGACGGGCTTCTCGTCGATCGCCTCGAAGTCGATGGGCCGCTTTAGTCGGACCAGCAGCGTGAGAGGGGCCAGGAGGTCGGGGACGTTGGCGTGGGGAATGGCGATGCCGTTGCCGACACCGGTCGAGCCGAGGCCCTCGCGGTTGACCAGCGGCCCGAGAATGGCGTTCGCATCGATGCCGGTCCGCTCGGAGGCAAGACCGGCAAGGTCACGGAGGAGGTCTGCCTTCGAGGCAACCGTGTGGTTGATGAGCACGTTCTGCGGCTCGATCATGTCGGCGAGTTGCATGGCCTTCTCGTTTCAAGAGGGTGTCTGTCGGCAGTGCGGAAAGGCTTGGGGCTCACTCCGAAGCGCGAAGCCGGTATCCAACTCCCGTCTCGGTGAGGATGTATTGGGGTTGGTCGGGGCTGGTCTCGATCTTCTGCCGGAGCTGCCGGACGTAGACGCGCAGATACTGCACGTCCGCCGATCCGCCCCAGACCTGCCGAAGAATATGCTGATGCGTCAGCACCTTGCCGGCATGCTGCACCATGAGGCGAAGAATGTCGTATTCCTTGGGGGAAAGGCTGACCTCCCGCCCCGCCACTTTGACGATGCGCTTCACAAGATCGACGGAGAGGTCTCCGACCTGGAAGATCGGCCGCTCGCCCTGCTGTTGCAGACGATGACGCAGGGCGACGCGCACGCGCGCCGCCAGCTCGGCGACGCCGAAGGGCTTGGCGACGTAGTCGTCGGCCCCGAGTTCCAGCGCCTTGACGATGCCGGTTTCATCGGTACGGCTCGACAGGATGAGGATCGGCAGCTCGAGCCCCGAGGCCCGCCAGCCGGCGAGGAGATCGTGGCCCTGGACGTCGGGCAGGCCGAGGTCGAGGATGATGACATCCGGCTTTTCGCGCGCGATCTCGGCGTTGGCCTCGCCGGCGTCGGCCGCTTCGACGACCACGTAGCCTTCCGTTGTCAGCCCAACCCGCAGAAGCCGGCGGATCGGCGCTTCATCGTCCACGACCAGTATTTTGACCGCCGGGGCTGTCATGATGGCTCTTCCAGACTGTCGGTCTGCGGGGGGATGGGAAGGCGGATGGTGAAACTTGCTCCCGAGCGGTCGGCGCGGTTCGCCGCGGTGATGGTGCCGTCCATCGCCTCGATAAAGCCGCGACAGATGGCAAGGCCGAGGCCGGTGCCGGCCGGGACATGGTCGGTTTTGCGCACCCGATAGAAGCTGTCAAAGACGCGTTCGAGATCCTCCGGAGGAATGCCGGGCCCCTCGTCGAGAAGGCGTAATACCACGTGGTCACCGTCTCGCCAGCCCTGGATGGCGATGGTGGAGGCCGGCGGCGCGTATTTGGCGGCATTGTCGAGCAGATTGAAGATGACCTGTTCGAAGAGCACGGCGTCGACCCTGAGCATCGGCAGATCGCTGGGCAATGCCACGTCGAGCGTGTGGCGGGCCAGCAGCCGGCCGGCGCGCCGAAGGGCGCTGCCGACGATGTCTCCGGGGAAATGCAGCGAGGCGTTTGGTTGCGTGGCGCCCGATTCCAATCGCGTCATGTCGAGCAGGTTGCCGATGAAGCGGTGCAGGCGCTCGGATTCCTCGACGATGGTCGAGACGAGTTCGGTCCGGTCGGCATCCGGCAGCGAGGAGGCGTAATCGTTGAGGGTACCGGCCGCGCCGAGAATGCCGGCCAGCGGCGTCTTGAGGTCGTGCGAGATCGACGACAGCAGCGCCGTTCTCAATCGGTCGGCCTCGGCGGCCAGCTTGGCGGACTCGACGTCGGCAACCAGCTGGATCCGCTCGATGGAGACGGCGGCCTGATCGGCGAGGGCGTCGAACAGGCGCTGCTCTTCGGGCGTCAGCAACGGCCCCGGCTTGTCGTTATCGAGGCCGATGACACCGATCGGCGTGCGGCCCGTCTTAAGAGGCATGTAGAGGCGCTTGGCGCCGGGCAGCGTATAGGCCCCGCGCCCGGCGGCCTGCTTGTGCTCCCAGGCCCAGCGGGCGGCGGCGATGTCGGCGTCGACCAGCACGTCATCCGGCGGATAACCGACCTTGACGGCGAGCGTGTCACTCTCGGGCATCAGAATCACCACCCGCACCCGCAGCATGGCGGCGATCTGGTAGGCCGTCGCCCAGAGCACGTCGTCGAGGGTGCCCGTGCCGGCCAGCTTGCGCGAGAACTGATAGAGGTCGTCGGTCATCCGCGCCCGTTGCCGGGCGGCGGCCGCTTGCCGGTGCAACCGGGCTGCGAGGTTACTGGCGGTCACGGCCACGATCAGAAACACCACCAGGGCGACCACGCTTTCCGGGTCGCGGATGGTCAGTGTGTAACGCGGCTCCAGGAAGAAGAAATTGAAGGCGAGCGCACTGGCGAGGCAGGCGTAAAGCGCCGGCCACAGACCGGACGTGACCGCCGACGCCAGGACACCCATCAGGAAAACCAAGGCAAGGTTGCGGACGTCGAGGAAACGATCGAGCGCGCCGCTGATGGCCAGTGCGCCTGCCACATAGAGGGTAGAAACGAGATAGGGCTTGATGTTGAAGGTCGTCGCCGGCGTCGCCGTGCGAACGCCTTTGGTCGGTGCGGTGGCCGGTTGAGCCCCTGAGATGACGTGAATGCTGATGTCGCCGGACCGGCGGATCAGGTCATGCGACACCGATCCTTCGAACCACTCCCGCCAGCGCGGTTTATGGGGCTTGCCGACGACGATGTGGGTGAAGTTATTGGCTTTGGCGTAGCGGAGAATATCACGGGCCACGTCCTGACCGGGGATGGTGACGGCCTCGCCACCAAGCTGTTCGGCAAGGCGGAGGTGGTCGGCCAGTCGGTCCTTGTTGGTTTCCGCCAGGGCCACCGAACGGGCGTTCTCCACGTGGATCGCTGCCCATGGCGCCCTGAGACGATCGGCCTGTCGGCGCGCGTAGCGCACCAGGGCGGCCGAACGGGGGTGCTCGTCGATGCAGACCAGTACCCGCTCGCCGGCTTCCCAGGGACCGGCGATGGCATGGGCCTGCATGTGGCTGACCAGCTGGTCGTCGACGCGCTGGGCGGTGCGCCGCAAGGCCAGCTCGCGCAAGGCGGTGAGGTTGCCCGGCGAGAAATAGTTGGCCGTCGCGCGCGTTGCCGTCTTGGGCAGGTAGATCTTACCCTCGTGCAGCCGCCGGATCAGGTCGTCCGGCGTCAGGTCGATGATCTCGATATCGTCGGCCCGGTCGATGATCGAATCCGGCACCGTCTCGCGAACTCGGATGCGGGTGATACGGGCGACGACGTCGTTGAGGCTCTCGACGTGCTGGATGTTCAGCGTCGTGTAGACGTCGATGCCCCGGCTGAGCAGTTCCTCGACATCGAGATAGCGCTTGGGATGGCGACTGCCCTCGACGTTGCTGTGGGCAAGCTCGTCGACGAGGACAAGCTCAGGCCGGCGGGATATGACGGCGTCGAGGTCCATCTCGTCGAGCTCATGGCCCTTGTAGCCGAGCTTGAGGCGAGGGACGATCTCGAAGCCGTCGAGCAGCGCCTGGGTTTCCTGCCGTCCGTGCGTTTCGACCACGCCGATGACGACGTCGGTGCCATCGGCCCGGCGGGCTCGACCGGCCATCAGCATTTCATAGGTCTTGCCGACACCGGGCGCCGCGCCGAGGAAGATTTTCAGGCGACCGCGTTCCTCCCGCTCGGCACTCTCGAGCAGAGCGTCCGGGGAAGGCCTGTCATCGGCATTCCGATCGTCCAAGGGCATGTTGTCCTCGTGGTGCGGGTCGGGGCCGTGGACCGGCCCCGACGGGATTCGATCACTTCTTCTGCAGGTCGTCGAGAGCGAGGTTGAGTTTCAACACGTTGACGGTCGGCTCGCCCATGAAACCCAACTCGCGGCCACTGATCGCAGCATCCACCAGCGTCTTGACCGCCGCCGGATCGAGAGCCCTGGCCTTTGCGACGCGTGGAACCTGGAAGTAGGCCGCCTCAGGCGAGATGTGCGGATCGAGGCCACTACCGGAGGTGGTGACCAGGTCCATCGGCACCGCTGCGCCGGGATTCTCGCTTCTCAGCTTTTCGGCGTCGGCGCGGATGCGGTCGATCAGCTTGGGATTGGCGGGACCGAGGTTGGAGCCGCCCGAACTTGATGCGTCGTAGCCGTTTCCGGCGGCCGAGGGACGGCCGTGGAAATAGGTCTCGCCGGCAAAGCTCTGCCCGATCAACTCCGAGCCGACCACGACGCCGTTCTTTTCGATCAGGCTGCCGGCGGCCTGATGAGGGAAGATGGCCTGAGCGATGCCGGTCATGGCCAGCGGGTAGGCGAGGCCGGTGAGGGCCGCCAGGACGATGAGGGTGACCGCTGCGGGCCTCAGTTGTTTCAACATGGGAATGGTCCTTCAAACGAGGCCGAGGGCGGTGACGGCGAGATCGATCGCCTTGATGCCGATGAACGGCACGATGATGCCGCCGAGGCCGTAAATGAGGAGGTTGCGCGTGAGTAGTGCGCCGGCGCCGACCGGCCGGTAGCGAACGCCCCTCAGTGCCAGCGGGATCAACGCCACGATGATCAGGGCGTTGAAGATGATCGCCGAGAGGATGGCGCTTTGCGGCGTGGCAAGGCCCATCACGTTGAGCGCGCCGAGCTGCGGATAGAAGGCCAGGAACATGGCGGGGATGATGGCGAAATACTTGGCGACGTCGTTGGCGATCGAGAAGGTGGTGAGCGCACCACGTGTCATCAGCAGCTGCTTGCCGATTTCGACGATCTCGATGAGCTTGGTCGGGTCGCTGTCGAGGTCCACCATGTTGCCGGCCTCGCGGGCGGCAACGGTGCCGGTGTTCATGGCAACGCCGACATCCGATTGGGCGAGGGCAGGCGCGTCGTTGGTGCCGTCGCCGCACATGGCCACCAGCTTGCCCTTGGCTTGTTCGGCACGGATGAGGTTCAACTTGTCCTCGGGCGTGGCCTGGGCGAGGAAGTCGTCGACACCGGCTTCGGCGGCGATGGCGGCGGCGGTCATCGGGTTATCGCCGGTGATCATTACGGTGCGGATGCCCATGCGGCGCAGTTCGGCAAAGCGCTCGCGGATGCCGCCCTTGACGATGTCCTTGAGCTCGACGACGCCAAGCACCTGACCGTTCCGCATCACGGCCAGCGGCGTGCCGCCGGTCTTGGCGATGCCGTCGGCGGTCGACCGCGTTTCGCGCAATGCCGCCGCGGCGGTCGGTTCGGCCTGGGCGAGGATGGCATCGACGGCGCCCTTGCGGATGCTGAGGCCGTCGTAGTCGACGCCGCTCATCCGGGTCTGGGCGGTGAAGGGCACGAACGTGGCGTGCAGGCTCTCCATTTCCCGCCCCCTGAGGCCATACTTCTCCTTGGCGAGCACGACGATCGACCGTCCCTCGGGCGTCTCGTCGGCCAGCGAGGCGAGCTGCGCCGCGTCGGCGAGGGCCTCGACGGTGACGCCACCCACCGGGTGAAGCGCCGTGGCCTGACGGTTGCCGAGCGTGATGGTGCCGGTCTTGTCGAGCAGTAGCGTGTCGACGTCGCCGGCCGCCTCGACCGCGCGGCCGGACATGGCCAGCACATTGAAGCGGACGAGACGGTCCATGCCGGCGATGCCGATGGCCGACAGCAGCGCGCCGATGGTGGTCGGGATCAGCGTCACGAACAGGGCAACCAGCACGACCACCGGGATGGAACCACCGGCGTAGCTGGCAAAGCTCGGGATGGTCACCGTTGCCAGCACGAAGATCAGCGTCATGCCGGCCAGAAGGATATTGAGGGCGATTTCGTTGGGCGTCTTCTGACGCTCGGCGCCTTCCACCAGCGCGATCATGCGATCGATGAAGGTGGAGCCGGCGGCCGCCGTGATGCGCACGCGAATCCAGTCGGACAGCACCTCGGTGCCGCCGGTTACCGCCGAGCGATCGCCGCCGGATTCACGGATGACCGGGGCAGACTCGCCGGTGATCGCCGCCTCGTTGACCGAGGCGACACCCTCGACCACCTCGCCGTCGGAGGGGATGATATCCCCCGCCTCGACCAGCACCACGTCGCCGACCTTGAGGCTGTGGCCGGGAACCATCCGGTAGGCCTTGTCGCTGCCGGTGATGAGCTTGGCCTGCGTTTCGGTGCGGGTGCGACGCAAGGCATCGGCCTGCGCCTTGCCGCGCCCCTCGGCCACCGCCTCGGCGAAGTTGGCAAACAGCAGGGTGAACCACAGCCAGACGACGATCTGAAAGGAAAAGCCGAGGTGCCCGCTGCCGGTGACGACATCCTTGACGAGAAGCACGGTGGTCAGCGCCGAGACGACGGCGACGACGAACATCACCGGGTTTCTGATCAGGCTGCGCGGGTCGAGCTTGCGGAAGGCCCCGCCGATGGCCGGCAGCAGGATGCCGGCGTCGAGGAGGCTCGCGGATCTGGACTTGCTCATGAAAAACTCCTTGTCCGTCCGAGGCTCAGAAGGTCTGGCCGGCGGCAATTGCCAGGTGTTCGACCACCGGTCCGAGCGCCAACGCCGGGAAGAAGGTGAGGCCGCCGACGATGACGATGACGCCGACCAGAAGGCCAACGAACAGCGTGCCGTCGGTGGGGAAGGTGCCGGCAGATTCGGGCACGGTCTTCTTGGCGGCGATGGAGCCGGCAATGGCCAGCACCGGAATGATCACCAGGAAGCGGCCCATCAGCATGCCAATACCGAGGGTGATGTTGTACCAGGACGTGTTGCCGGAAAGGCCGCCGAAGGCCGAGCCGTTGTTGGCCGCCGCCGAGGTATAGGCGTAGAGGATCTCCGAGAAGCCGTGGGGCCCGGCGTTGGCGATCGAGGCGACGCCGGTCGGCAGCACCATTGCGACGGCGGCGAAGCCGAGCATGGCGAGCGGCAGGCAGAGGACGGCCAGCATGGCCATCTTCACTTCCTTGGCCTCGATCTTCTTGCCGAGATATTCCGGCGTGCGACCGACCATCAGGCCGGCAACAAAGATGGCGATGACGATGAACATCAGGATGCCGTAGAAGCCGGCACCGACGCCGCCGACGATGATCTCGCCGAGCATCATGTTGATCAGCGGGATCATGCCGCCGAGTGCCATGAAGCTGTCGTGCATGGCGTTGACCGCGCCACAGGAGGCAGAGGTGGTAATGACCGCGAACAGGGCCGACAACGCCGTGCCGAAGCGCGCTTCCTTGCCTTCCATGTTGCCGCCGTCGATGCCGAGGGCATGGACCAGCGGATTGCCGGCCGCTTCGGCCCAGTAGCAGACGGCGACGCCGACCAGGAACAAGGTGCCCATGGCGGCGAAGATCGCCCAGCCCTGCTTCTCGTTGCCGACCATGCGGCCGAAAACGTTGGTCAGCGCCGCGCCGATGGCGAAGATCGCCACCATCTGGATGAGGTTGGAGAAGGCGTCGGGGTTTTCGAAGGGATGGGCGGCGTTGGCGTTGAAGAAACCGCCACCGTTGGTGCCCAGCATCTTGATGGCGATCTGGGAGGCGACCGGGCCGACCGCGATGGTCTGCTTGGCGCCTTCCAGCGTCGTTGCGTCAATGGAGCCGCTCAGTGTCTGCGGCATGCCGAGCCAGACGAGGACGAGCGTCATGATGATCGAGATCGGCAGCAGCAGGTAGAGCGTGCCGCGTGTCATATCGACCCAGAAATTACCCACGGTGCGAGCCGATTTTCGGGCAAAGCCCCGGATCAGCGCCATGGCCAGCGCGATACCTGTGGCCGCCGACAGGAAGTTCTGGACCGTCAGCCCCAGCATCTGGGTCAGATACGACATGGTGCTTTCGCCGCCGTAGTTCTGCCAGTTGGTGTTGGTCACGAAGCTGGCGGCGGTGTTGAAGGATAGCTCCGGTGGTACGTTGGCCATGCCGGTGGGGTTGAGCGGCAGAAAGCCCTGCAGGCGCAGCACCAGATAGAGCACCAGGAAGCCGAGGAGATTGAACAGCAGCATGGATATCGCATAGGCGGTCCAGTGCTGTTCCTCCCGCTCGCTGGTGCCGGCGAGGCGGTAGAGACCTCGCTCGACCGGGCCGAGAACCAGCGAGAGCGGTGTCCGCTCGCCGTTGAACACCGCCGTCATATAGCCGCCGAGCGGCCTGATGAGGGCAATGATGATCCCGCAGAAGACGAGGATCTGTATCCATCCATTGATGGTCATGGGAATTTTCCTGGCCGGTGCTTCAGAAGCGTTCGGGGCGGACGAGGGCGTAAATCAGATAGGCCGAGAGGAACGCCGCTGTGGCCCCGCCCAAAATGTATTCGAACAGCATAGTTGGAACTCCAAAGCTCAAAGTCGTTCGCAGGCCCTGACGTAGCCGAGCATCAGAACAAAAAAGACGATGCCTGAAAGGGACAGGACGATATCCATTTGTGCGACTCCCAAGTCGATCCGGGGCGGCGGTTTGCCTTCACCTTTTCGAAGGCCTCACCGCGCGCGAATTCACCTTCCGCATTGCCGCGACGGGAGGCGGAAGGTTTACGAATTCTGCACTTAGGGTAGGACCGAACCGCATAGGGGTTCGAGACGGAACGGGGCGCAAAGATATAAAAAAGTCATAGTGATCGCCGGCAACGACTCCGCCCGGCGATTGCCCTTCACATGCGAAGTGATCTAGCTTCGGTCAAAGATCATGCGTCAGGGGGCGGGGATGAAGATCACGGTCATCGGCATGGGAGCGGTGGGCACTGAGGTGGTCGGCCATCTTCTCAATAGCGGCGTCGCCTCGGAAATCGTGGTGGTCGATCAGGCGGCCACCAAGGCGCAGGCGGAGATCTGGGACTTCTCGCACACCACGTCCTTTATCAATGCGCAGAACCCTCGTCTCGTCGCCGGCGATTACGCGGATTCTGCTGGCAGCGACATCGTGGTGATCACCGCGGGGGCGCAGATCAAGCCGGGGCAGACGCGCGACGCGCTGGCCCAGATCAACAGTGCCATCATGAAGTCGATCATCGCCGAGGTGGAGCGGACGTCGCCAAGCGCCATCGTGCTGATGGTCACCAACCCCGTCGATATCTTGGTTCAGGTGGTGCTGCGCCACTCCTTCTTTCCGAAGGAGCGGGTGATCAGCCTCGGCACCATCATCGATACCGCCCGGTTCATGCGCATCGTCAGCGAGCACGTGGCGATCGACCCCAAGAACATCTTCGGCTGGGTACTCGGCGACCATAGCGATACCGGCTTCATTCCCTGGAGCCTGTGCAACGTCTGTGGTCTCGATGTCGACAGCTATTGCGAGCTGAACGGCCTGCCGCCCATCGATCGCGCCGAGGTTCGGCGGCGCGTGCTGCAGGTCGGCCTGGATATCTTTGCCGGCAAGGGCAACACCAACCACGGTATCGCCGCCTCGGTGTTCCGCATCATCCGGGCGATTGCCGGCAATGAACGCTCGGTGCTGCCGGTCGGTACGCTGCTGCAAGGCGAGTATGGCGTTTCCGACGTGGTGATGAGCGTGCCCTGCGTCATTGGCCGTGCCGGCCGCGAGGCGGTGGTCGCCTGTCGATTCACGGAGGAAGAGCAGGCGGCCTTCGAAGCCTCCCACGCCCACGTGCTGGCATTGCTCGCACAGGCGGAAGCGCAGACGGCCGGATAGTCGTCCGCGCTATTCCGTCAAATATCCAGGCGGGTGAGTCTGAGCGCCCGACCGTCGCTGGCAACGAGATCATCCATCGCCTGTTCCAGTGCGTCGCGATCCTCGACACCCCGCAACATGCGGCCGGCCAGCTTATCGAAGCGCCCGGCGGCAATGTCGGCGATCAGGACGGCGGCCCGACTGGGCGGGATGTTGACGCCTTCATCGAACAACCGCTCGATGTCAGGCAGGTGCTTCTTGCCAGCATCCGAATTGAGCTGCAGTTCGGTCATGGCGGTGCGTACCAGGCCCGGATCGACGGCGAAGGCATAGACGCCAGCATCCTTCACCGTATCGTTGAAGCACTCGGTGAAGCGCATGATCGCCGCCTTGCTCGAGGCATAGCCGGAGCCGTTGGGAAAACTGGTGCCGGTGCCGCCGCCCACCAGATTGACGACGCGGCCGCGCCCACGGGCGCGCATGGCCGGCGCCACGGCGCGGCAGGTGTGGAAGGTGCCGCGCAGATTGATCTCGATGTCGCTCCACCAGACGTCGGGATCACAGTCCCAGATCGGACCGAAGGCGCGGAAGGAGCCATGGTTGTTGACGAGAGTGTCGATCGGTCCGAGTTCGCTGCCGATACGGGCGATGGCCGCTTCGACGGCGGCTCGATCGACGAGATCCACCGGGATGGCGATGGCCGTGCCACCTTCGGCGGCAATCAGCGCGGCGGTCTCCTCGATTTCGCGGGCGGTGCGGGCAAGCGCTGCGACCTTGGCACCGCCACGCGCTTGGTGAAGGGCGATTTCCCGCCCGATGCCCCGGCCGGCGCCGGTGACCACCGCGACCGTTCCCTCAAGATTTGCCATCACGTCCTCCCTGGAGCGGTTTGGGGGATACGTCCGTCCCCTCCTCACGGCAGGCTATGTCGTGGCGCCACTCGCAGCAAGCGAAGCGCAGTGACTCAGGCGGCGGCCCGGTCGGCTCTCAGGACCATGAATCCGGCGGCGATGATGATCGCCGCGCCGATCCAGGTGAACAGCTCCACTGAGGCGCCGAATACCAGCCAGCCGTTCAGCGCGCCCCAGAAGATCAGGCAATATTGGAATGGGGCGAGGAAGGACGCTACGCCGATGCGATAGGCACGGACGATCAGCAGGTTGCCCGCGAACAGGCAGAGGCCGGCGACCAGGATGAGGGCGAGCTCGCCCATGGAAATCACCGGAAAGCCGGCCGTCAGCAGCGTCATCAGCCCACTGCCCACCGCCAGGATGACCATCGGGCTGATGACCAGTGCCAGATCGGACTCGCGAGGCGGCGCAATGCGGATCATCACCAGCGTTATCGCGAAGATCAGCGCCGATCCGGCAGCGGCGAAATGACCGAGCTCAAGAGTCATGGCGCCGGGACGGAAGGCGACGAGCACCCCGGCGAAACCGAGCACGATGCCGATCGCCACGAGGGGCGACGGACGTTCGCCCAGGAAAGCGATGGCGATCACCGACACGAAGATCGGCGTCAGGAACGTCAAAACATAGACGTCGGCGAGCGGAATGGCGGAGAAGGCATAGTAGATGACGGCTGTTTCACTGGCCAGCAGCGCGCCACGGCCGAGCGTGAAGGCCGGTGTCGCCGGCAAAAGCGTTCGCCCCTGACCCTTTAACACGGCATAGAGCGCAATGATCAGCGCTGCCGCCCCGGTGACCATCGCCGTGACAGCGGGAACGGGCAGGAACTGCGTTTCATATTTGACGATGGTATCGGCGATCGAGAAGATGCCGAAAGCGCAAACCGCAAGGACAGCCCCCCGGACGTTATCGCTGAGGATCACGAGGGCTCTCCAGAGGTTGCGGCCGCCTTCAGCGCCCGGATGCGATCGGGATCGGCAAGGCGCCGCTCGGCCGGTCCAAAGCCGAAATGGCGGATTTCGCTCTCATTGGTGATGGCGCGGGAGCAGGACGAGTGCAGCCAGTCCGCGCGCGTGGATCGCCGGATGGTTGCTGCGTTTTCGGGGCGAACGCCGCTGCCGGCCATGATGCCGATCCGGCCTGAGGCACGCTCCACCATGGCATTAATAACAGTGGCGCCTGCCTCGGCGTTGAGTTCGCCTCCGGACGTCAGGATGCAATCGAAGCCGAGTTCGATGGCGAGATCGACGGCAGCGACGGGGTCGGGCAGCAGATCGACGGCGCGGTGCAGCGTCTTGCCGAGCCCTTCGGCTGCCGCGACGAGGCGGGCCAGGACGGCTTGATCGAGGTGATGATCAGCGTCTGTCGCGCCGAGCACGACACCGGCAAGACCGACCGCCTTGATAGCCGCGATGTCGGCAAGCATGACGTTCACTTCGACCTCGGTGAAGCAGAAGTCGCCGGCACGCGGCCGGATCATGGCGCGGGACGGTAAGGGGCATTTGGAGGCGGCGGCGATCAAACCGGGGGAGGGGGTCAGACCACCAAGATCGAGCGCCGAGCAGAGCTCGATGCGGTCGGCGCCGCCGGCAAAGCAGGCCTCGAGGCTGAGAACGTCGTCAATGCAGACTTCGATGTGAACGGTCATGTCGGTGTCGCCTCCAAAACGTGGAGAGCGGCACCGATCAGGCCCTTCTCCGGGCCGGTCTCGGTAGGAAGGCAAAGCGGCGTCAGCCGTTTGCCCAGGGTACGGGCGCGCACTTCGGCGTCGATGGCGGCGATGAGCGCAGCGTTGCGCGCCAGACCGCCGCCGATCGGCACGATGTCGGGGTCAAGGATATTGACGGTGTTGGCGAGCGCACCGCCGACCACGTCGAGGTAGACGTCGAGGGTGCGAACGGCATCCGGTTCGCCCTGCTGCCAGGCGGTGAGAATGGCGGGGCTGTCGGCTTCGATACCCGAGAGTTGATGGTGCAGGCGTTCGAGGCCACGCGCGCCGCCAATCGTATCGACGCACCCAGGCTGGCCGCAGCCGCAGCGGACGATCGGCAGGGCGGCACCGGTGCGGTTGGCCGCTGCTGGGCCGTGGCCCCATTCGCCGGCACTGCCGGTCGAGCCTATGACGAGCCGACCATTGAGGACGAAGGCGCCGCCGATGCCGGTGCCGATGATGACCGCGAAGACCGACGCATGCCCTTTGCCCAGGCCAACCGTGGCTTCGGCCAAGGCAAAGGCCTTGGCGTCATTGAGCACGCGCACCCGTCGATCGAGGCGCGCCTCAAGATCGGCGGCGAGGGGCTTTCCATCGGCGCAGGGAATGTTCGCAACGGTGAGCCGGCCATCGCGCGGGTCGACCACGCCGGCGATGGAGATGCCGATCGGCTCGTCGCCCGACCCGGCGAGATCGGCGATGGCGGTACAGAAGGCGTCGTAATCACGGATAGGCGTCGGTGTGCGCCCAATTTCGTTGGCCGTCATATCGGCATCGACCCGAGCCGCTGCGATTTTCGTACCGCCGATGTCGAAGGCTATGACCATGCGTTCCTCACTGAGATTCGCTGTGGAGGCTATCACCAAAGCGGTGTGAAAGGCGACCATGTGCGCTTAGCGCTTGGCGGATCGAGGGGCGTGCCGAATGCCGGTCTTTCGATTTATCCTGATGAAATGACTACACAAATTGACGTTTCTCGTCTGAGGTCTGATTGACAGAACCTCGAGAGTGTCTCAGCCTCGTGGATATTTTTGATTGCCCTTGCTGCGCCTTGGCTGGTGCGCGGCCCATACCATCGAAAGACTTGCATTGTTCATGCCTCCCTGTATATAAGAATATTATAATATACTCTTTAAACGGAGATGTCCGATGACCCTCGATCGTGCCGTTCTCGCCTTCGCCGGTAGCGTGCTGCTGATCTCGCTGCTGCTCACCACTTTTGTCTCGCCGTATTTCGTGTGGTTGACCGCTTTTGTCGGCTTCAACCTCATTCAGTCGGCCTTCACTGGTTTCTGTCCGGCGGCGATCGTTCTGCGCAAGCTTGGCGTCAAGCCTGGTAGCGCCTTCTAATCTGGGGGTCGTCATGCGCCTTTTCCTTGCCGGATTTGCTTTGTTCTGCGTTGCCTCATCGGCTGCGGCAGGCACGCTGGTTGTCCAGCCGGTTGCCGTTCCGGAGTGGAAGGCGGTCTACGGCCGCGTCGAGGCGCGCGACAGTCTCGCCGCACGGGCTCGCGTCGGCGGGACGCTGGTGTCGCTCGACGTGTCCGAAGGCGACGCGGTGAAAGCCGGACAGCGCATTGCCGTGGTGCGCGATGACAAGATTGAATTTCAGGTGTCATCGCTCGACGCGCAACTGAAGGCGCTCGATGCGCAGTTGCAAAATGCGCAGGCCGAGCTGGTGCGTGGCCAGACCCTGGTCGACAAGGGCGTCACCACCAGCCAGCGGCTGGATCAGCTGCGCACGCAGGTCGACGTGTTCCGCAACCAGATCGCCGCCACCGAGGCGCAGCGGCAGGTGGTTGTTCAGCAGGGCGCCGAAGGGGATGTGCTCGCCCCCGCCGACGGCAAGGTTCTCACCGTTCCGGTCACCAAGGGCTCGGTGGTGATGGCAGGCGAGACTGTCGTCACCCTGGGCGGCGGCGGTTTCTTTTTGCGTCTTTCCATTCCCGAACGTCACGCCGCACTCCTGAAACAGGGCGCCTCGCTTGCCGTCGAAACGGCGACCGGCACCCTGGAAGGGCAACTCGCCAAGATCTATCCACAAATCGAGGGTGGTCGCGTCACCGCCGATGTCGAGGTGCCGGGTTTGCCAACCGAGTTCGTTGACGCGCGTCTCTTGGTGCGCGTGCCCGTCGGTATGCGGCAGGCCATTCTGGTGCCGGCAAAAGCCGTCGCCGGTCGGTCCGGTATCGACACGGTGCGCGTTGCCTCGGGTGGCCAGGAGACCGATCGCACTGTGGTGCTTGGTGAACGCCAAGGCGACAATGTGGAAATTCTGACCGGTCTTGCCGCCGGCGACGCGGTGGTATTGCCATGAAACTCGGTATCGCCGGTTCTCTCACTCGCGCCTTCATCGGTTCGGCGCTGACGCCGTTGTTCTTGCTGGCCGCCTTCGCCGTTGGCCTCGTTGCTCTCGTGACGTTGCCACGCGAAGAGGAGCCGCAGATCTCGGTGCCGATGGTCGACATTCACGTGTCGGCACCCGGCCTCAAAGCCGAGGACGCCGAAAAGCTGATCACCGAGCCGCTCGAAACCATCGTGAAGGCCATCAACGGCGTCGAGCACGTCTATTCGCAGACGCATGACGAACAGGTGATGGTCACCGCCCGGTTCTTGGTGGGGACCTCGGCCGACGCGGCGGTGTTGCGCATCCATGACCGTATCAGCGCCAACCTCGACCGGATTCCTGTTGGCATTGCCGAGCCGCGTATCGTCGGCCGTGGGATCGATGATGTCGCGATCGTGACGCTGACGCTATCGCCGAAGCCGGAAGCGGCCGCCTCGGTGACCGCTGCCGACCTCACGCGCGTCGCCAGGGAACTGCGCAGCGAGATCTCCAAGGTCGACGACGTCGGCCTGACCTATCTGGTCGGAGAAACCGGCGATGCCATTCGCATTGCGCCGGATCCGGCTCGCCTCGCTCTCTATGGTGTCACGCTGCAGCAGTTGTCGGGCAAGGTCACTGCCGCCAACAGGTCGTTTCCAGCCGGCACGGTTCGGAGCGGTGGCGAGGAAATCCAGGTGGTTGCCGGCGAGACGCTGCAGACGCCGGCCGAAATCGCCAACCTCCTGCTCACGACGCGCGACAGCCGTCCCGTCTATGTGCGCGACGTTGCCGACGTCTCTTTCGTCCAGGACACCGCCGATCTCTATGTATCAACCGTCCGCAAGGCAGCCGACGGTTCGGTCGAGCGATTGCCGGCGGTAACACTGGCCATTGCCAAGCGGGCGGGCGCCAACGCGGTGACAGTTGCGCACGACGTCCTAACGCGCGTCGAAAGCCTCAGGGGTAGCCTTATCCCGAATAGCCTCGCCGTCGAGGTGACGCGCGACTATGGGGAGACGGCCAACGAGAAGGCCAACGAGCTGCTGTTCCATTTGGGACTCGCGACGCTGTCGATCATCGCCCTGGTCTGGGTGGCGATCGGCTTCCGCGAGGCGGTCGTCGTGGCAGTCGTCATTCCCGTCACCATTCTACTCACGTTGTTCGCGGCCAAGGTGATGGGCTACACGCTCAACCGAGTGTCGTTGTTCGCGTTGATCTTCTCGATCGGCATCCTGGTCGACGACGCCATCGTCGTTATCGAAAACATCTCCCGCCATTGGGGCATAGGCGCGGATCGGGACCGGCGCGATGGAGCCATTGCCGCTGTCGCCGAGGTGGGCAACCCAACCATCGTCGCGACATTGACCGTGGTGGCAGCGCTTTTGCCGATGCTGTTCGTGTCCGGCATGATGGGCCCCTATATGAGTCCCATTCCGGCCAATGCCTCGGCCGCAATGATCTTCTCCTTCTTCGTCGCGGTAATCGTGACACCCTGGCTGATGCTGAAGGTTGCCGGCAAGGGGCCGGCTGTTCATCACGGTGACGGTGCGGGTGGCCCTCTCGGACGAGCCTATGCCGCCGTAGCGCGGCCGATTCTGGCGAGCAAGGGCAGGAGCCTTGCCTTCCTGCTGGCTGTCGGCGTGCTGACGCTCGGTTCGTTGTCGCTGTTCTACACCAAGCACGTCACGGTGAAGCTCTTGCCTTTCGACAACAAGGCCGAGCTTGCCGTCACCATCGACCTGCCGGAAGGTTCGTCCGTCGAGGCGACCGACGCGGTGGCGCAGGCGGTGGCGAAAGCAGCACTTGATCTGCCCGAGGTCATGTCAGCCCAGACACACGCCGGGTCGGCCGCGCCGTTCAATTTCAACGGCTTAGTTCGCCATTCCTACCTGCGTGCCGAACCGCAGCTCGGCGACGTGCAGGTGAACCTGACGCCCAAGAGCGAGCGCAACAGGGCGTCGCACGCGATCGCTGTGAATCTGCGTCAGCGAGTCATGGCGCTGACGGTGCCGGCTGGTACGTCGCTCAAGGTGGTCGAGCCACCGCCCGGGCCGCCGGTCATGGCAACATTGCTCGCCGAAATCTACGGCCCCGACGCCGACACGCGCCGTCGTACAGCTGAGAAAGTGGAAGCGGCCTTTCGCGAGGTGCCGTTCATCGTCGATGTCGACAATTCCTTTGGCGTGCCGGCGCGGCGGCTCCGGACGACGATCTCGACCGACGATCTCGACTTCTTTCACGTCGAGGAAAGCGATGTGTTCGATACGCTGGCCATTCTGGGCGGCGCGTCGACGGTTGGCTATTCGCACCGCGGCGGCGGCCGAGCAGCCATTCCCATCGTCGTTGAGCGGCCGAAAGGCGAAAAGGTGCTCGATGAAGCGGCGCTGACCACACCTATCCCCGCCAATGTGTTGCCGGGCGATCGTGGCGTCGTCGAGCTTGGCGATGTTGTGCGGGTGAGCGAGGAAAAAGCCTCCTTTCCGATCTTCCGTCACAATGGCCGCTTCGCTGAGATGGTGACGGCCGAGCTGGCTGGCACTTTCGAGGCGCCCCTCTATGGCATGCTGGCAGTGCAGAACGCCCTCGACCGGCAGGACTGGACCGGGCTGCAAAAGCCCGTGGTCGCGCTGCATGGCCAGCCGGCCGACGAGAGCCGGTCGACGCTGCTGTGGGACGGCGAGTGGGAAGTGACCTGGGTGACCTTCCGCGACATGGGCGCCGCCTTCGCCATTGCTATCCTCGGCATTTACATCCTGGTCGTGGCGCAGTTCGGCTCGTTCAAGCTGCCGCTGGTGATCCTGACGCCGATCCCGCTCACCTTCATCGGTATCCTCGGCGGACACTGGCTGTTCCACGCGCCGTTTACGGCAACGTCGATGATCGGCTTCATCGCGCTGGCCGGCATCATCGTGCGCAACTCGATTCTGCTGGTCGATTTCATCCGGCATGCACCCCGTGAGGTCACGGTGACCGATGAGGAGGGCGTGGCACATGTTGCGCGCCGGCCGCTTGCGGACATTTTGATCGAGGCCGGTTCGATCCGCTTCAAGCCGATCCTGCTGACGGCACTGGCTGCCATGATCGGTGCGGCGGTGATCCTCACCGACCCGATCTTCCAGGGGCTGGCCATCTCCCTGCTGTTCGGCCTTGCGTCGTCGACTTTGCTCACCGTGCTGGTCATTCCGGCGATCTATCGGTTGCTTCGAAGCTGAGAGACCGATTGGAATTCTACTCCGGCGGCCGTCTGACCCGACTTGTCTGCGCTTCCGGTGCTCACGGACCAAATGTCCGCTGCGCTCCGGTTCTCGAAAGCCGGGCCAGCCGACTCACCGGAGCGAATTTCAAAGCGGTCTCTGACAGCCGTTGTTGCCGACGGTGTTTTTCGCTATTGGCGGGCGGCGATCCTTGCGTTGATGCGCGGGGACGGCCGTCCTATTGCTGAAAGCACCGCCGATGACCCAGCCTTTTTCCTTTCGCCTGCTTGCGACCGACGGTCGGGCGCGCCGCGGCGAGATCGTCACGCCGCACGGCATCGTCCGCACGCCGGCCTTCATGCCGGTCGGCACGCTCGGCACGGTCAAGGCGATGTTCATGGACGACGTGAAGGCGACCGGCGCCGACGTTATTCTCGGCAATACCTATCACCTGATGCTCCGGCCGGGCGCCGAGCGGGTGGCGGCGCTTGGTGGCCTGCACAAGTTCTCCACCTGGGACAAGACCATCCTGACCGACAGCGGCGGCTTCCAGGTGATGTCGCTCGCCCAGCTCAGGAAAATGGACGAGCATGGCGTCACCTTCCAGAGCCATATCGATGGTAGCCGCCACGAGCTGACGCCCGAGCGGTCCATCGAGATTCAGGGGCTGCTCGGCTCCGATATCCAGATGCAGCTCGACGAATGCGTCCGCCTGCCGGCCGAGCCCAAGGAAGTGGAACGCGGCATGCGGCTCAGCCTGCGCTGGGCCGAGCGGTCGCGTCGGCAGTTCGAGGCGATGGGCGGGCCCGAGAAAGGGCAGGGGCTCTACGGCATCGTTCAGGGGGGCGACGTGCCCGCCCTCCGCGAGGCTAGCGCTCTTGAGCTCTCTGCCATGCCCTTCGAGGGCTTTTCGGTGGGCGGCCTCGCCGTTGGCGAGCCGCAGGCGGTGATGCTTGAGATGATCGATGTGGTCGATCCGATCCTGCCGCGCGACAAGCCGCGCTACCTGATGGGCGTTGGCACGCCCGACGACATCATTGAAAGCGTGGCGCGTGGTATCGACCAGTTCGACTGCGTCATGCCGACGCGGGCCGGCCGCCACGGCCTGGCCTATACCCGCTTCGGCAAACTCAACTTCAAGAACGCCCGCCACATGGAGGATCCGCGTCCGATCGATCCGACGTCGAATTGTCCGGCGGCCCGCGACTATTCGCGCGCCTACATCCATCACCTCGTGCGCACCGGCGAGGCGCTCGGCGCCATGCTGCTCACCTGGGTCAACGTCGCTTACTACCAGTCGCTGATGCAGGGCATCCGCGACGCCATCGAGGCGGGCTGCTTCGAGGACTTCAAGGCTGAGACCAAGGCCGCCTGGGCACGGGGAGAGAACGGATGACCTTGTTCGACCGTCTCATCGAGGCAAGCGCCGACGATTGGCGTACCTATGTCGAACATCCCTTCGTGGAGATGATGGCGGCCGGCACCCTGCCGGAGGCGGCCTTTCGGCATTATCTCGTTCAGGACTACCTGTTCCTGATCCAGTTCGCCCGTGCCTACGCGCTTGCCGCCTACAAGGGCCGGACGATGGAGGAGATGCGCTACGGCCTTGATGGTCTTCGAGTGATTCTCGATGGCGAGATGGCGCTTCACGTCAAATACTGCGCCGGTTGGGGGCTGGCCCCGGCCGATCTCGAAGGGGCCGACGAAGACATGCCGACGACCGCTTACACGCGCTTCGTGCTCGACTGGGGCGTCCGTGGCGATCTTCTCGACCTCCACGTCGCGCTGGCACCCTGCATGATCGGTTACGCGGTGATCGCGCGCCGGCTCGCTGCTATTCCCGGTGCGCTCGCCAACAGCAATCCCTATGCGCCGTGGATTACTGAGTATGCCGGCGATGGCTACCAGCTGATGGCGGTCTCTACGATCAGCCATCTCGACGCGCTTTCCGGCGGCGAGGTGGGACCGGCACGCTTTCGCCAGCTCGCCAGCATCTTCGCGCAAGCGAGCCGACTCGAGGCCGCCTTCTGGCAGATGGGACTCGACAGAGCTTGATGTTCGCTTTATGTTCCTGTCGCTAGATGGCGGGGACAATCATGGCGGACGATGGCTTCAGGGAATTTCTGCGCGAGCTGACCGAGCCGCTGGGCGGCGTGACCTTCCGCAAGATGTTCGGCGGCCTCTCCATCTACCAGGATGGCATAGTGTTCGCGCTGGAGATCGACGGCAGTCTCTATTTCAAGGTCGATGAGCAGACGCGGGGGCGCTTCGTCGCTGAGGAGTGTCCGCAGTTCGAATACACGACCAAGGATGGCCGCACGGTGCAAATGCCTTATTGGCGCGCACCGGAACGGCTCTACGACGAGCAGGACGAGTTCCTGGAGTGGTGTCGTGCAGCGGTCGGGGTCGCCAGACGGAGCGAGGCGGCCAAGGCCGAAGAGAAGGCACGTAAAGCGAGCCGCAAGCGCAAGGCTGCGACCGATACCGTTTGATACACTTCGGCACCCTCTCGAGAAGATCGGAGTAAGGTGGAGTGATAGGAAGAAGAGGAACCCAGGGGGCTGGGTTTCCATCGGATTTCTTCCTTTATCGAGTCCACATTATGTCTATCAGAGATGTCCTCTTGCGCTACGCCACGCCGCTCACGACGTGGCTGTTCATGATCTCGCTCGTCTCGGGCGTTGCGCTGTTCTTCGGTGTCGGCAATCAATATTTCCGCGAGATGCACGAAATCCTCTCGATGTTCCTCATCGTGCCCTTCGGGTTGCACGTCTGGCGCAACTGGCGAACGCTCGTGAGCTATTTCCGACGCTCGGCGATGTGGGTGTCGACCGTCGTCTGCCTCGTTGCCGCCGGCGCCTTTGCCTATGAAGGCGCGGGCGCTTCGAGTGGCGGCAATCCGCGCATGGCGGCATTCAATGCGCTCAACAACGCCTCGGTGACGGCGCTGGCCGCGCTGGCCCGCACCGATGAGGCGACGATCAGCGAACGGTTCAAGGCGATCGGCGTTGAAGTGAAGTCGGCGGAAGACACCGTGGCCGGGCTCGCCCAGGCATCCGGGCGCGACAGCTTCGATCTTCTGAGCGCCGCGTTGACCTCGGCTTCCGCTGCCGCTCAGCCTGCGCCTTGAGCCCCACAAAGCCGGCAAACTCGACCAAAGGGGAGGTTCAACACGAATCCTCCCCTTTTTGCTTTGTGCCTGCGGGGAAGTTTGCTATGGAGACCCCGCTTCGAGCATCGGAGGCGATGGTCGGCGCGGTTGGATCGCGGGCGTGGTGGAATTGGTAGACACGCTGGATTTAGGTTCCAGTGGCGAAAGCCGTGGGGGTTCAAGTCCCTTCGCCCGCACCAGATCGGCCCGCCGTGATCGAGGGTGATGCGGTCGGTGTCAGGTACGCCTCCGTGGCGTCCCGCCGGTGGTGAAGACAGAATTGAACCGCTTCTTCGGATCGAATCGGCAGGGAAAACCGCCGGAACGGTCCAAGGGCGTTCTTGGGATCAGAGACGAAAGAACACATCCATGCAGGTGACTGAAACCTCGACCGAAGGCCTGAAGCGCGAGCTCAAGATCGTCATCACGGCCTCCGAACTCGCTGAAAAGCTCGACGCCTATCTCGAGGATCTGAAGGGCCGTGCCCAGATCCGCGGCTTCCGCCCGGGCAAGGTTCCCAAGGCTCACCTCAAGAAGCTCTATGGCAAGTCGGCCATGGCCGAGATCGTCAACGACGTGATCGGTGAGACCTCGAACAAGGCCCTCGAAGAGCGCTCCGAGAAGGCGGCGATGCAGCCGCAGATCAAGCTCTCCGACGAAGATGCCGAGAAGATCCTGTCGGGTGATCTCGATCTTGCCTACGACCTCTCCTACGAGATCGTGCCGGAGTTCGAGCTGGCGCCGGTCGATGGCATCGCCATTGAGCGCCCGGTTGTCGAGGTTGCCGATTCGGAAGTCGAAGAACGCCTGACCCAGATCGCCGAGGGCGCGCGTTCCTACGTCGCCCGTGAGGAAGGCGCCGCCGCCGAGAACGGCGACCGTCTGACCATCTCTTATCTGGGCAAGATCGACGGCGAGCCCTTCGACGGTGGCGCCGACGACCGTGCCGCCATCTTCCTCGGCCAGGGTCGCTTCATTCCCGGCTTCGAGGAGCAGCTGATCGGCGCCAAGGTTGGCGACAAGAAGGTCATCGAAGTGACCTTCCCGGAGGATTATCAGGCCAAGCATCTGGCCGGCAAGCTGGCGACCTTCGACATCGAAGTGTTTGAGGTTGCCGCTCCCGGCGAACTGAAGCTTGACGACGACTGGGCCAAGACGCTCGGCATGGACAACCTCGATGCACTGAAGGACATCGTCAAGCAGCAGATCGAGTCCCAGAACGGCGGCCAGACCCGCCAGAAGGTGAAGCGCCAGCTGCTCGACGCTCTCGACGCCCAGTATTCCTTCGATCTGCCGGCAACGCTGGTGGAGCAGGAATTCAACGCCATCTGGGGTCAGGTCGAAGCCGAGATGAAGTCCGCCGGCAAGACCTTCGAAGATGAAGACACCACCGAGGAAAAGGCCCGCGCCGACTATCGCAAGATCGCCGAACGCCGCGTCCGTCTCGGTCTCGTGCTGTCGAAGTTCGGCGAGCGCGAGAAGGTGCAGGTCAACGAGCAGGAACTGCAGCGCGCCCTGATCGAGCGTGCCCGCCAGTTCCCCGGCCAGGAGAAGGCCGTCTTCGATTTCTACCGTCGCGACGCCAACGCTCTCGCCTCGCTGCAGGCGCCGGTGTTCGAGGAGAAGGTGGTCGACGTCCTTCTCGGCCTCGTCAAGGTCACCGACAAGACGGTCAGCAAGGAAGAGCTGTTCAAGGACGATGAGGAGCCAGCCGTCTGATCGGTTTCTCCGTATCGCCTATGACAAATTCCGCGGCCGGGGCGGCGACGCCCCGGCCCGTTGCGTTTTGTGGCTGTCAGCCCTGCGTGTGGTTCCGACCGCTTGCAGAGTTTGCCGGCGATGCATAAGTGGCTTTTGTGGGGAGTGTCCCCAAGCTCACTGAGGCAAGGAAAGCCGTACACCATGCATCGAAAATTCAGAGGCTTTGGTGTAGCCAAGTGCCGGGTTGGGATGTAACGATCACGGCAAGAGTGATTTGCAGGCGACGCCACCGCTGCTCCACAAAGCCCAAAGAGGGGTTTGGAAAGAGCGGTTCGTCCGTCGAAAGCCGAGGGAACGTATGAAGGATCCTGTCGATTTCACCATGAGCACACTGGTCCCGATGGTCGTCGAGCAGACGAACCGTGGCGAGCGTGCCTATGATATTTTCTCGCGCCTCCTCAAGGAGCGGATCATCTTCATTACTGGCGGTATCGACGATGGCGTCGCGACGCTGGTGAGCGCGCAGCTGCTTTTTTTGGAGTCGGAGAACCCCAATAAGGAGATCTCTCTCTACATCAACTCTCCCGGCGGCTATGTGACGGCGGGCCTTGCCATCTACGACACCATGCAGTTCATCCGCCCGAAGGTGGCGACGCTCTGCATCGGCCAGGCGGCGTCGATGGGTTCGTTGCTGCTCTGCGCCGGTGAGCCGGGTATGCGCTTCTCGCTGCCTAACGCCCGTATCATGGTTCATCAGCCGTCGGGCGGTTTCCGTGGTCAGGCGGCGGATATCATGCTGCACGCTCAGGAGATCCTGAAACTGAAGCGCCGGCTCAACGATATCTACGTCCACCACACCGGCCGGGATCTTGCTGTGGTCGAAGAGGCGCTTGAACGCGACAACTTTATGGATGCGGAGGCGGCCAAGGCGTTTGGTCTTGTCGACGACGTCATCGCGAAGCGGGCGGTTCCTGAACTGCCCTGAGAAACAGGTTTGCCGGCGCCGTTGGCGGCGGCGCTTTGAGATCGGTACGTTAAAGCTATCTTGAGTCCTTATCGCGCAGCATGCGTAGGTGGTGGTTTCGGCGGATTCGACCACTGAGGAAGGGTTCGAGAAGGAAGGTTCGGTCCGGCACCCGCCCATGGGCGGGAGATGGGCCGTCCGTCAACCGAGCGGGAATGATTGGATGACCAAGGTTAGCGGCGAGTCGAAGAACACCCTCTACTGTTCGTTCTGCGGCAAGAGCCAGCATGAAGTCCGCAAGCTCATCGCGGGACCGACGGTGTTCATCTGCGATGAATGCGTTGAACTCTGCATGGACATCATCCGTGAGGAGTCGAAGTCCAATCTCGTGAAGTCGCGGGATGGCGTGCCGACGCCTTCGGAAATCCGTAAGGTGCTCGACGACTACGTTATCGGCCAGGATAAGGCCAAGAAGGTGCTGGCTGTGGCGGTTCACAACCACTACAAGCGCCTCAACCACGCGTCGAAGAACAACGACGTCGAGTTGGCCAAGTCGAACATCATGCTGATCGGCCCGACCGGTTCGGGCAAGACGCTGCTGGCCCAGACGCTGGCCCGTATCATCGACGTGCCGTTCACCATGTCCGACGCGACGACGCTGACCGAGGCCGGTTATGTCGGCGAGGACGTCGAGAACATCATTCTGAAGCTGCTGCAGGCGGCCGACTACAATGTCGAGCGTGCCCAGCGCGGCATCGTCTACATCGACGAGGTCGACAAGATTTCTCGTAAGTCCGACAACCCGTCGATTACCCGCGACGTATCGGGCGAGGGTGTGCAGCAGGCGCTGTTGAAGATCATGGAAGGCACCGTCGCTTCGGTGCCGCCGCAGGGTGGCCGCAAGCATCCGCAGCAGGAATTCCTGCAGGTCGATACCACCAACATCCTGTTCATCTGCGGTGGCGCCTTCGCCGGCCTTGAGAAGATCATCTCGGCGCGTGGCAAGTCGACGTCGATCGGCTTCCAGGCGCAGGTGACCGCTCCCGAGGATCGGCGTACCGGCGAGCTGTTCGCCCAGGTGGAGCCTGAGGATCTGCTGAAATTCGGCCTGATCCCGGAATTCGTTGGTCGTCTGCCGGTACTTGCCACCCTGGAGGATCTCGACGAACCGGCCCTGGTGATCATTCTCACCGAGCCGAAAAACGCCCTGGTCAAGCAGTATCAGCGTCTGTTCGAAATGGAGAACGTCAAGCTCTCCTTCCAGGAAGACGCGCTGTCGGCGATTGCCCGCAGGGCGATCGACCGCAAGACCGGTGCTCGCGGCCTCCGCTCGATCATGGAAGGCATCCTGCTCGAAACCATGTACGAGCTGCCGAACCTTGAGGATGTGACGGAAGTGGTGATTTCCGCCGATGTCGTCGGCGGCAAGGCCAAGCCGATCTATGTCTACGGCGAGCGCCTCGACGATACGGGCACGGGTGCCTGACAGATTTCTTCGGACGGCGATGGAGTTTTTGCCGTCCGTTTTCCCGGCCCTGAGGGTCGGGAGCGTCGTGCGTCGGGCCAATGACGCTTTCGTGTCAAGGCCTTGAAAGCACAGTCGCCGCGATCCATGTATCCGCTTACGCGGCGGCGACGGAAACGGGAAGGCGTCTGGCTTCGCGCCCATGATGGGGCGGATCGGACGGCCACGCAGCGGATCAATCCCTTCGATCCTCTCACCCGTTGCCGAACCAGGGCCTTCCGATGATTCGGTCGGCGGCCCTTGCCGAAAACCGCGTGCGACGGACGCCGGTGCCTACAGGCTGAACCGGCGGGCCACCAGAAAGGAAACCACCCCATGGCCGCATCCACTCCAGCGACCGGCGCCGAACGGGACGTCTTCCCTGTCTTGCCGCTTCGCGACATCGTCGTTTTCCCGCACATGATCGTGCCGCTGTTCGTCGGCCGCGAAAAGTCCATTCGCGCCCTCGAAGAAGTGATGACGGCCGACAAGCAGATCCTGCTGGCGACCCAGAGAAACGCTTCCGATGATGATCCTGCCTCTGCCGACATCTATACGGTTGGCACGCTCGCAACGGTGCTTCAGCTCCTGAAGCTGCCCGACGGCACGGTGAAGGTGCTGGTCGAAGGCGCTCGCCGGGCCGAGGTGATCAATTTCATCGACCGCACCGACTATTTCGAGGCCGAAGTTCGCCCGATCGAAGAGGTCGAGAGTGATCGCGTCGAGGTCGAGGCGCTGGCCCGCTCCGTGCTGGTCGAGTTCGACAACTACGTCAAACTGAACAAGAAGGTCTCTCCCGAGGTGCTCGGCACCATCAAGGAGATCGACGACTACGCCAAGCTCGCCGATACCATCGCCAGCCATCTGGCCGTCAAGATCTCCGAGAAGCAGGACGTCCTGTCCTTGAAGTCGGTGGTCGAGCGGCTCGAGCGCGTGCTCGGCCTGATGGAGAGTGAGATCTCTGTCCTGCAGGTGGAAAAGCGCATCCGCAGCCGCGTCAAGCGGCAGATGGAGAAGACGCAGCGCGAGTACTATCTCAACGAGCAGATGAAGGCGATCCAGAAGGAGCTCGGCGACGGCGAGGAAGGCAAGGACGAACTTGCCGAACTCGAGGAGCGTATCAAGCGCACCAAGCTCTCCAAGGAAGCGCGCGAGAAGGCGACGGCTGAGCTGAAGAAGCTGCGCCAGATGTCGCCGATGTCGGCCGAGGCCACGGTTGTCCGCAACTATCTCGACTGGATTCTCGGTATCCCCTGGAAGGCCCGTTCCAAGACGCGCGATGACCTCGCCTATGCCGAGGCGGTCCTGAATGAGGATCATTTCGGCCTCGACAAGGTCAAGGAACGCATCATTGAATATCTGGCGGTGCAGAGCCGGGCCAACAAGCTGAAGGGGCCGATCATCTGCCTCGTTGGTCCTCCGGGCGTCGGCAAGACCTCGCTCGCCAAGTCGATCGCCAAGGCGACCGGCCGCGAATATGTGCGCATGTCGCTGGGCGGCGTGCGTGACGAGGCTGAGATCCGCGGTCACCGCCGCACTTATATCGGCTCGATGCCCGGCAAGGTCATCCAGTCGATGAAGAAGGCCAAGAAGTCCAATCCGCTCTTCCTGCTCGACGAGATCGACAAGATGGGCATGGATTTCCGCGGCGACCCGTCATCGGCCCTGCTGGAGGTTCTCGACCCCGAGCAGAACCACACCTTCATGGATCACTATCTGGAGGTGGAATACGACCTCTCGGACGTGATGTTCGTGACGACGGCCAACACGCTGAATATCCCCGGCCCGCTGATGGACCGTATGGAGATCATCCGGATCGCCGGTTACACCGAGGACGAAAAGGTCGAGATCGCCAAGCGGCACCTGTTGTCGAAATCGATCGCCGACCACGGCCTGCGGCCCGGCGAATACGAGATCACCGACGACGCCATCCGCACGGTGATCCGTCAGTACACGCGTGAGGCCGGCGTTCGTAACCTCGACCGCGAGATGATGTCGCTTGCTCGCAAGGCGGTGACCGAACTTCAGAAGTCGAAGGGCTTGGTGAAGTCGATCACGGTGACGCCGGAGAAAGTCGAACAGTATCTCGGCGTGCCGCGCTTCCGGCATGGCGAGGCGGATGGCACCGACCAGGTCGGCGTCGTCACGGGTCTTGCCTGGACCGAAGTCGGCGGTGAGTTGCTCACCATCGAAAGCGTGCGCTTGCCTGGCAAGGGCCGCATGACGGTGACCGGCAACCTGAAGGACGTGATGAAGGAATCGATCTCTGCGGCGGCTTCCTATGTCCGTTCGCGGGCCATCGATTTCGGCATCGAGCCGCCGCTGTTCGACAAGCGCGACATCCACGTGCACGTGCCGGAAGGCGCAACGCCCAAGGATGGTCCGTCGGCCGGTATCGCCATGGTCACATCCATCGTGTCGGTGATGACCGGCGTTGCGGTGCGTCACGATGTTGCCATGACCGGCGAAATCACCTTGCGCGGCCGCGTGCTGCCGATCGGCGGTCTCAAGGAGAAGCTGCTCGCAGCCCATCGCGGCGGCATCAAGACAGTGCTGATTCCCGACGAGAACGCCAAGGACCTTGCCGACATTCCCGAGAACGTCCGGAACGGCATGGAAGTCATCCCGGTTGCCCATATGGATGACGTGCTGAAGGTGGCTCTGGTGAAGCCGCTGGAGCCAATTTCGTGGGACGAATCGAAGGAACCGGCGGCTGCGCCGGTGGCTGATGCTGAAGCGGGCGATTTGACGTCGATCACCGCGCACTGAGGCAACTTTAGCCAGTTGTCCATAAAAATCGGGACTCGGGCCGTCAAAGCCCGGGTCTTTTTTGTCTCCGGTCAAAAAATCGAGCATAAGCGGTCTTTCCGCACTTGATTTTCCCCGGAAATCCGGGAAACGTGCCGCCGGGGTGACGGGCTAACTCCTACATGGCAAGTCCGCTACCGACAGAGTCAGACAAAGGGACACGACATGAACAAGAACGATCTGGTCACGCAGGTCGCCGAGAAGGCGTCGCTCAACAAGGCGCAGGCCGGTGCTGCTGTCGACGCGGTCTTCGCGACGATTACCGAGGCGCTGAAGGTCGGCGACGAAGTTCGCATCGTCGGCTTCGGCAATTTCGTTGTGACCGAGCGCGCCGCCTCCGAGGGCCGCAACCCGCAGACGGGCGAGCCGCTCAAGATCGCTGCTTCCAAGCAGCCGAAGTTCCGCGTTGGCAAGGGCCTCAAGGACGCGGTCAACGGCTGACCTCCCGGATCGGTCCGTCCGTATAAACGGCTTGGGCCAGGGAAATTTTGAAAGGCGCGGCCGGCAACGGTCGCGCCCTTTTTGCTCCATTGCCTGCCCGCGGGTTGTTCGGGTTGACGGTCTTGCAATCGGCTGACCAAGTCGGTAGAGCAGGGGGCCGTTCGCCTTGCAGGCGATCGCGTCGGGCGGTTAGCTCAGTTGGTAGAGCGCCAGTTTTACACACTGGATGTCGGCGGTTCGAGACCGTCACCGCCCACCATTTCCCGACAAACTCAGAGACCGGTGGCCGCGAGGCTAGGCTTGCGGGGACGTGTCGTCTTTCAGGCTGTCTGTTGACCAGTTCGCTCCGACAGGCGCCGTCACGCCGCAGAGGTGGCACCTTCCTCAAACATCCGCGTAACGTCTTCCAGGGGCACTGGCACGCCCAGCAGGAAGCCCTGTACCGTGTCGCAGCCCTCGGCGCGTAGCCGCTCGAATTGCTCCTCGCTCTCCACCCCCTCGGCAGTCGTGGCGATGTTGAGGCTGGAAGACAGGCCGGCGACGGCCCGTACGATGGCCAGCGATTCCTGATCGCCTTCGCCGAGATCGGCCACGAAGGAGCGGTCGATCTTGATCCGGTCGAAGTGGAACTGGCGCAGGTAGCCGAGGCTGGAATAGCCGGTGCCAAAATCGTCCATGGCGATGCGGATGCCGATCTCGTGCAAACGCTGCAAGATGGCCAGAGTCATTGAAGTGTCGGCGATCAGCACGCGCTCGGTGATCTCGATTTCCAGCCGGTGCGCTTCAAGGCCTGAGGCAGCCAGCGCAGCTACGACCTGATCGGCAAAGTTTCTGTCGCGGAACTGAACTGGTGAGACGTTGACCGCTATGGTGATGTAATCGGGCCAGTTCGATGCGTCGCGACAGGCCTGCTCCATCACCCACTGGCCGATGGGAACGATCAGCCCCACTTCCTCGGCCAGCCAGATGAAGTCATTGGGCGGCACGATGCCGCGTGTCGGATGATTCCAGCGGAGTAGCGCTTCGAAGCCGATGATGTCCCGGTTTTCCATGTTGAACATCGGCTGGTAGTGCAGGCAAAGCTCGCCGGAAACCAAGGCTCGACGCAGCTCCAACTCCAGGAGGCGCCGGGTCTGGGAGCGAAGACTCATTTCGTCGCGGAAGAAACGATAGACACCGCGACCGTCGGCCTTGGCGGCGTAGAGGGCCATGTCGGCGTTCTTGAGCAGGATGTCGGCATTCTTGCCATCGACGGGAGCGACGGCGATGCCGACGCTGGCGCCGATGATGATCTGCTGGCCGTCGATCTCGTAAGGCTCGCCGACGATCCTGACGATGCGGCGCGCGAGATCGCTGGCTGCTTCCGGCTGCTGAACCGGCCCTAGCTGAATGATGGCGAACTCATCGCCGCCAAAGCGGGCGGCGATGTCGTTCTGGCTGATGCAGGACCTCAGGCGGTCGGCAACCGCCTGAAGAAGCGCGTCGCCGACCGGGTGGCCGAGCGTGTCGTTGACGTTTTTGAATCGGTCGAGATCGATGCAGAGAACGGCAACACTCTCCTTGTCCTTGAACTCGGAGAGCGCTTCCTCAAGGCTGTCGCGGAACAGGAGGCGATTGCCGAGATCCGTGAGCGCGTCGTGGCGCGCCATGTGGCGAATCTTTTCCTCGACGCGGCGACGGGCGGTGATGTCTTCATGGATGGCGATCCAGCCACCGTCGGCAATGCTCTGAATGCCCAGCGCCAGAATGCGCCGGTCGCCAGTCTCGTAGACCAAATGGGCGGTGCCACCTATATCGGAACGGGCATCAGCCAACTCTTCCACAATGGGCGCGTAGATACCGCCATGTTGCGAGGCATCGGCGAAGATCTCCTGGCAGGTCCGGCCGCGCAGCGTGTCTTCGGGCGCCAAGCCATACATGTCGCAAAAGATGCGGTTGCAGATGATTAGCCGATCGGTGGCGTCAAACATCGACAGACCGACGGGCATGTTGGCAACGGCGGCCCGGAGGCGCTCCCATTCCCGTTCGGCGTTGTAGGCGAATTCGCGGCTATGAATCAGAGCGTCGCGATAACCGGCAAGGGCGAGCACCAGGACGCCGATTTCGTCACGGCGCGGCGTTGGTTCGGGAATCGGCGTTGTGTGGTCGCCGACCGTCAGCCGCCGCATGGCGTGGGAGATATTGCGAAGCGGGTCGGAAACATTACGCTGGACCCAAACGATCGCCCCAACAGCCGCCAGGCTGGCAACCACCAGAAAGACCAGCGACTGGGTGATGGCGCGTGCGACGGCGTTGGAGGCGCGTGCGGCGGCATCCTCCGATTGAGCCTTGGCATAGGTGATGAGATTCTCGAGCTCGCTCACCGCCGCCTGGTACTGCAGACGCGTTGTGTCGTTGGCGAAATGGGTGGCCTCTTCCAATTCGCCGCTTTCGATGGCGTCGTTCACCTGATTGAGTGAGGCGAGATAGATTTCCCACGCGTTGGAGAAGATGGCGAACAATCGCTGTTCTTCTGGTGAGCTGATCGTCGCCTTGAAGCTGGCCGATGCCTCGTTCAGTTCCCGGCGCGTTTCATTGAGGCTGGCATCGATCTCTGCAAGGTTACGATAGTCGATGACTTGCAGGCGCCGCATGACGACGAGTTGATGCTGCAGGGCAAGACGACGCAATTTTTCCAGCAACTCGACTTGCGGCAGCCTGACTTCGCGAATTTCGGTGGTAACCCGGTTGACCGAAGTGACCTGTGCGACTCCCAGCACACTGACGGCGGCGACGAGCAATAGGATAAAGACGAGCGCCCCCGACAACTTGGTCCGGATGCTCGTGTCTCTCACACTGCCTGTCAGGTCATCGTGCCAGCTCATCAGCCCGGCTACCCCTTTCGAGTGCGGATTACTTCAGTGAAGATAACTGAATCGCTTCCAGAACCCATAACGATTATGAAACTGCTCGTACGATTCATAAATCTCTTTGAACCGCGGGTTGGTTCCCATCTCGTCGCTGGCCACTGCGCTCCAGGCGGCCTCGAAGGTGAGTAGGAGGTCAGGCGACCATCGACGGAGCTTGATGCCGCGTCTCTTGATCTCCTGAAGCGCATTCATCTGCATTGCCTCGGCCTCGCCGATGCCGTCGCGCATGGCCGCCGCGCAGACGGTCTCGATGGTTTCTTGCTGCTTGGATGTCAGTTTGCGCCAAGTCGCATCACCGAAGTAAAGCTCATAGAGCGTGGACGGCTGATGCCAGCCTGGAAAATAGTAATATTTTGCCACATTCTGAAGGCCGAGCGTCAAGTCCATGGAAGGAAGCGAATATTCTGCCGCTTCGATCTCGCCGTTCTTGATGGCGTCCATGATGTCTCCGGGCGGCTTCTCGACCACCTGGGCGCCAAGCCGGGCCAATACGCGCCCGCCAAGGCCGAAGAAACGTACGCGCAGGCCTTTCAGGTCATCGACGCTGCGAATTTCCTTTGAAAACCAGCCAGCCCCTTCGGGTGGGAGCACCAGGCAAGGCACGTTATAAATACCGTGGCTCGCAAACAGAGCCCGCGACAGGGTAAGTCCACCGCCTTCGAATAGCCATGCCATGTATTCAACGGTCCCGGGACCAAAGGGGATCGAGCTCAGCAGTTCGAAGGCACTGTCATGATTGGCCAATTGACCGGCGGTCGACCAGGCGGCGGCAATCTCGCCGCTGCTGACCTTTTCCATGGTACCGGAAGCTGAGGCCAGGTCGCCGGGAACGTGGAACACCAGTTTGACCTCGCCGTTGGTCAAGCTATCCACCTGTTCGCTCAGGCGACCCGTTGCCTCAGAGAACAGCGGCATGGACATCGGGAAGGTGCTGGCGACATGAATGGTCGTCGCGTCGTTTGCAAATGCAAACGTCGCGAGGCTGGCGTTTACTGCCAGTCCGGCGATCGCCAACAGCCTGATCATTCGCTCCCCCGAACGAGTACAATCACTGCAACCTGGCCAACCAATATATGCGAAGAACGCTAGGTAAGAGTTAACCCGCCAGTATGCGGTAATTTCTCGTCGCCATAGGTAGAAAAAGCGCTGCTTTGCGCAGAAAATCAACTCCGTTTCGCCTTTCTCCCCCAGTAGGATACGGCATAATTGACGATCATAAATGTGTAGTTGAGAATTACATTCCTCAATTCAATCGAAGGTATATGATTTCTACCTGTAGAACTTTCCGTAATCATGCAGGCTGCAAGTCAATAGGAAGTCGCCGACTTTCTGCCCGTCCGATGTCGTCTTGAACCCCGTCCGACACAGGCGACCTTGGCAGGGAGCCGCGCCATTGAGGTGCCGAGAAGCTTGTGCTCAGCGGCGGGGACGGCACCAGAGGCCTTCGCGGTGAATTGATGGCCGATAAGAAAACCTGCCTCGCATGCCCCGAGGAAATCGAGTATCAGTCGTGGCCCCGCCTTGTAGAGACCACATGGACGCGAACGTAACCCTGATTGCGGCATTCGGCGCTGGACTGCTCTCCTTCGTGAGCCCCTGCGTGCTGCCGCTCGTTCCGCCCTATCTCGGCTTTCTGACCGGTGCGTCGATCGAGGAACTGACGGGCGAGGAGATGAGTCGCCTGGCCGCCAAGCGGCGTGCCGCAGAGGTAGCTCTTTCCTTCGTTCTGGGCTTTACCTGCGTTTTCGTGACGCTCGGTGCCACAGCGTCGGTATTCGGTCAACTTCTCAGGCAGTGGTCCGAGGTTCTTGGCGTCTTGGCCGGTGTGTTCATCATATTGATGGGCCTGCATTTTCTAGGGCTGTTCCGCGTCGCGTTGTTCTATCGCGAAGCTCGTTTCCATGATTTCCGCGTCAAGGCGGGTTTGGGCGGGGCATTCCTGCTTGGTCTTGCCTTTGCGTTTGGCTGGACGCCCTGCATCGGTCCGGTGCTTGCCACTATCCTGTCGGTGGCCGGCAGTCGCGATACCGTGGGTGACGGCGCGCTGCTTCTTGCCGTCTATTCCCTGGGATTGGGTGTTCCTTTCCTGATTGCCGCGCTTTTCGCGGCTCGTTTTGTGCTGTTCATGCGCCGTTTCCGCCGCCATTTTCCGTTGGTCGAGCGAGCTATGGGCGGCGTGCTGGTGATTACCGGCGCGCTGTTCCTGTCAGGCGGCATGCAGCGCGCGTCGTTCTGGCTTCTGGAAAATTTCCCGGCTCTCTCCACGATTGGCTGAGTAGACGGGGACCGGGCAGGGCGGCAACAGCTCCGGCTTTTTGGCGAGATCGGTCGGTGACCGGCCAAAAGCCACTTTCCCCTCCGCCCGGAATTGATCTAGAAGCACAGACCCGCCTGTCGGCGCGGGGCGAGAACCGCCGGCTACAACGACCACACTGAGGTCAACCCCATGAGCAACAACGAGTTCCACAAGATCAAGCGCCTCCCGCCGTATGTCTTCGAGCAGGTGAACCGGCTCAAGGCTGCCGCGCGAGCTTCGGGCGCAGATATTGTCGACCTCGGCATGGGCAATCCCGATCTGCCCACGGCGCGTCACGTTGTCGACAAGCTGATCGAAACGGTGCAGCGGCCTGATACGCACGGCTACTCCGCTTCGCGCGGTATCCAGGGGCTTAGGAAAGCCCAGGCGGCCTATTATGCCCGGCGCTTCGGCGTGAAGCTCAACCCCGACACGCAGATCGTGGCGACGCTTGGCTCCAAGGAAGGTTTCGCCAATATGGCGCAGGCGATCACTGCGCCCGGCGACGTCATTCTCTGCCCCAATCCGTCCTACCCGATCCACGCCTTCGGCTTTCTGATGGTCGGCGGTGTCATCCGCTCTGTGCCAGTGACGCCGGGGCCGGAGTTCTTCCATGCTTTGGAGCGAGCGGTGACCCACTCCATTCCCAAGCCGCTCGCCCTGATCCTCTGCTATCCGTCGAACCCGACGGCCGAGGTGGTCGAGCTGGACTTCTACAAGGACGTGGTGGCTTTTGCCCGCAAGCACGAGGTGTTCGTGCTCTCCGACCTCGCCTATTCCGAGATCTACTTCGATGGCGTTCCGCCGCCGTCAGTGCTGCAGGCTCCGGGTGCCATGGACGTCTGCGTCGAGTTCACCTCGATGTCCAAGACCTTCTCCATGGCCGGCTGGCGCATGGGCTTTGCGGTGGGCAACGAGCGGCTGATCGCCGCTCTGGCGCGCGTCAAGTCCTACCTCGATTACGGCGCCTTCACTCCGATCCAGGTAGCGGCGACGGCAGCCCTCAACGATCCGGACGCCGACGCTCATATCGACGAGGTGCGACAGACCTACAAGCGCCGCCGCGATGTCATGGTGGAGAGCTTCGGCCGGGCCGGCTGGGACATCCCTGTGCCGCGCGCTTCGATGTTCGCCTGGGCGCCGCTGCCGGAGCGGTTCAAGTCGCTCGGCAGTCTGGAGTTTTCCAAGCTTCTGATCGAAAAGGCGGAAGTGGCGGTGGCTCCCGGCGTCGGCTTCGGCGAACAGGGCGACGATTACGTCCGTATCGCCCTCGTGGAGAACGAACAGCGTATTCGGCAGGCGGCGCGTGGGCTTCGTCGATTCTTCGACACGGCTGACGAAACCATGCATAACTACGCTCCGGTTGGTCAGCCCCGCTGACGTTAAGCTAGCAGACAGAGAGTTTCGGAAAGCACCATGGGTAAACCGCTTCGCCTCGGCATCGCCGGTCTCGGGACCGTCGGCGCGTCCGTTGTTCGCATCGTTCAGTCCAATCTCAGCTCGCTGACGCTGAGGGCAGGGCGGCCGGTGACGATTACGGCCGTGTCGGCGCGTGACCGCAACCGCGATCGAGGCATCAACGTGAGCGGGTTTGCCTGGTATGACGATCCGGTGGCCATGGTTGCCGATCCGAATGTCGACGTGGTGATCGAGCTGATCGGCGGCGCGTCAGGTGCCGCCGAGGCCGTGGTGCGGGCGGCGATTGCCGCCGGCAAGCCGGTGATCACCGCCAACAAGGCGTTGCTCGCCCGGCATGGCGTTGAACTCGCCCGGCTCGCCGAGGCGGCGGGTGTGTCGATCGGCTTCGAAGCGGCGGTGGCCGGTGGCATTCCGGTGATCAAGACGCTGAAGGAAAGCCTTGCCGGCAACACCGTAACGGGCATCGTCGGCATCCTGAACGGCACCTGCAACTACATCCTGACTCGGATGGAGAAGGAACAGCTGTCCTTCGAAACCTGCCTCGCCGAGGCGCAGCGGCTCGGTTACGCCGAGGCCGATCCGACCTTTGACGTCGGCGGATTCGATACGGCCCATAAGCTTGCCATCCTGACGAGCTTGGCTTTCGGCACCGAAATCGACGCCGACGCCATTTACGTCGAGGGCATCACCTCGATCTCGCTCGACGACATCAAGGCGGCTGACGAGCTGGGTTATCGTATCAAGCTTCTAGGGGTTGCCCGGCGCACCGACAGCGGCATCGAGGCGCGGGTCAACCCGGCTATGGTGCCGAAGAAATCGGTGGTGGCTCAGACCTCCGGCGTGCTCAACGCCGTCGCCTTCGACGGCGATGCGCTGGGAGAGGTGGTGTTGGTCGGCCCGGGGGCAGGTGGCAGCGCCACGGCTTCATCGGTGATCGCCGATATCGTCGATGCGGCGCGCGGCCATAGGACGCCGGTGTTCGGCCTGCCGGTCAACGAGCTCATGCTTTACCAGAGAGCGGAGATCCAGGCTCACAAGGGTGGCTATTACGTGCGCCTTTCGGTCTACGATCGGCCGGGTGCTTTCGCTGGTATCGCCAAAAGCATGGCTGACCGCGATATCTCGCTTGAATCCATTGTTCAGCGCCGCCGCGGGGGCGAAGATGATACCGCCGGCCACTCCGGGGCGCCTCAGCCCGTCGTGCTGATCACCTACGCCACGCGTGAGACGGAAATCCGCGCCGCGCTGGCGGACATTGAGGCGGCGGGTCATATCGCCGAGAAGCCGACGCTGATCCGTATCGAGAGCCTATAAACATCCCTGTCGAGCCGCCGCTAATTTCCAGGTCTCGCTTAGGGAATGCTGCTATCGACTTTTTGCATGTCTGATGGTTAAGCGGGCTAAGAATGCCGATAAGTGGCGGTATTTCGCCAAGTATCGGCACCTTTGCCAGATGGCAGCATGGTTAATCTACTCGCGGAACATCCGTATTGCGTCCTATGGCGCATTGACCTCTATCGTCGGTTCTTCCTACCTCGCTAAGGTATCGACCGGGTTTCCCTCCCCGTTCGCGCGCGGCCCCAAGACCTCCTTTGGCCGCAGCGACGAATTCGGTCGAGTGTCCGAACCGCGGGTTGTTTCATGTCGCAAAAATTCTCCAATTCTCTTGATCGTATTCTAACCCTCGAGGTTGTTCGGGTTACCGAGCGCACGGCCATGGCTGCCGCCCGCCAGCGAGGTCACGGCGATGAGCGCGCCGCCGATCAGGCGGCAGTGGACGCCATGCGCGCCGAGCTCAATCAGTTGCCGGTTCACGGCACGATCATGATCGGCGAAGGTGAACGTGATGAGGCGCCGATGCTCTACATCGGTGAAGAGGTTGGTACTGGTAAGGGACCGCGCGTGGACATCGCCGTCGATCCGCTCGAGGGCACCACGATGTGCGCCAAGAACCAGACCAATTCGCTCGCGTGCATTGCCATCGCCGAGCAGGGTGGGCTGTTGAACGCGCCAGACGTCTACATGGACAAGATTGCCATCGGTCCAGGATTTCCGGCCGGCCTCATCGATCTCGACGCCACGCCGACCGACAACATTCGTGCCCTGGCGAAGGCCAAGGGGGTGCCGGTGTCGGCGATCACCGCCTGCATTCTCGACCGACCGCGTCATGCCCGGCTGATTGACGAGGTGCGCGGGCTTGGCGCTTCCATTCGCCTGATCGGCGACGGCGACATTGCCGGCATCATTCAGACCACCGATCCGGAAGAAACCAGCATCGACATCTATCTCGGTGTCGGCGGAGCGCCCGAAGGCGTGCTGGCTGCGGCGGCGCTGCGCTGCCTTGGCGGCCAGATGCAGGGTCGGCTGATGATCAACCGTCCCGAACAGATCGAGCGCGCCAAGCGCATGGGCATCGAGGACGTCACCAAGAAGTACACCATGGAAGAAATGGCCCAGGGAGACGTGCTGTTTGCCGCGACCGGCGTCACCAAGGGCAACCTGCTCGACGGCGTGCGCTTTAAGGCTGGCAAGATCATCACGGATACCGTGGTCATGCGCTCGTGGACCGGCACGGTCCGCCGCATCAAGGCCGAGCATATTGATCGCGACAAGTTCGATACGATCTGATGCGCCGGTAGGTCGCGAAAAGGGGCGCTCCGTGCGGGCGCCCCTTTGTCGTTTCAGGCTTCCGTTGCGCCGAGTTCCGCCGCGATCCGTCGCAGGGCGTCAACCAGGACTTCCGATGTCTGGGCGCCGGAAATGGCAAATTTGTTCTCAACAACGACGGTCGGCACGCCGGTGATGCCCATTCGGCCGGCATGGGCGATGTCGGCCTTTACCGCATCAAGGTCCACGCCATCTTCGAGCTTCATGGTCACTTCATCGCCGTCGAGGCCGACCTCTTCGGCTGCGGCGACGAGCGTTTCGGCATTTGTGAGGTCGGCGCCTTCTTCAAAGAACAGCGAAAACAGCCTCTCGATCATAGGATCTGCCAGGCCTTCCGCCGCGGCCCAACGGACGAGGCGATGGGCATCGAGCGTGTTGGGCGTCTTTTCGATGAGATCGAAGGCATAGGTGATGCCGACGTCAGCGCCGAGACTGAAGAGGCGGGCGTGCGCCTCATCCAGCGCATCGGCGCTGCCGAACTTGCCGATGATGTATTCTTCGCGTTCGATTCCATCCGGGGGAATGGTTGGATCGAGCTGGAACGGCCGATAGCGGACCTCAATATCGAGGTCGTCAAGGTCGGCAATCGCCGCGTCGAGCCGGCGTTTGCCGAGGAAGCACCAGGGACAGACGACATCGGCGATGACGTCGAGATGGAGCTTGGTTTTCTGCATGGGCACTCCTCGGATAATTGCCTCGGTCGGCGGTAGCTTTCGGACCATCCTACCACCTATTACTGATGAGGGCGGCCACGGACTCGACCAATGTGTCATGGCAGAGCGGGCATAAGCCCCGTTACATAACGGCCGGTTATAGAGGGTCCGACGTGATCGAGAACCGCATCAAACATAGGCATCTGAGTTCTTTTGTGGAAGTGGCCCGCCTCAAGAGCATCGGCAAGGCTGCAGTATCGCTATCCATCAGCCAACCGGCCGTGTCGAAAACCATCCGTGAGCTCGAGGAAATTCTGGGCGTGGAGCTGTTCGATCGCAGCCACCGGTCTGTGGTTCTCTCCTATTACGGCGAGGTTTTTCTGCGTTTTGCCAGCGCTTCGATCGCTGCGCTGCGTCAGGGCGTCGAGTCGGTCGAGCTGGCATTGAAGCAGGGGGCGTCGATTGTTCGCGTGGGCGCGCTCGCCTCGGCCTCGTCGCGTGTTCTGCCCGAAGCGGTGGCTCGTTTTCTTGGCACCAGCGTCGGCACGACGCCGCAGATCATAACCGCCGATAATCTCTCCATTCTCAACCAGCTGAAGGCTGGCGAGCTCGATTTCGCGCTCGGACGCATGGGCTCGCCCGCCAGCATGGTCGGCCTTGGCTTCGAGCATCTCTATACCGAGCGCGTGGCCGTGGTGGCACGACGGGAGCACCCGCTGTTTGCCCAAGGGGCAGGGCTCGGGCGTCTCTCCGATTATGTCGTGCTGGTGCCGCCACCTGGTTCGACCATCCACGATCACGCCGTCGAGCTGTTGATTCGCCTCGCCGTGGGTCCACAGCTGCGGCGTATCGACACGGTGTCGACGGTGTTCGGCCGGGCGTTCGCCACTGCGAGCGACGCCATCTGGATCGCCCATTATGGCGAGGTGGTCGGCGACATCGCCGCCGGTACATTGCGCGAGTTGCCGGTCGATACGTCCGACACTTTCGGGCCGCTGGGGCTGATCGTTCGCTCTGGGGCCTCCCTTACGTTGGGCGCCGAGCTGATGATGGCCGCCATTCGCGACGTGGCAAGCGAAGTTCGGGCCGAAGGCGAACGCTGACCTTGAGCGCTCAGCCGGCGCGGATCAGCCGCACGGCTTCGTCGCGGCCGAACAAATAGAGCAACAGTCGCAGCGCCTCGCCGCGCGGGCCGGCGAGGCCGGCATCGCGGGTGAGCAACAGAGCCGCGTCATCGCGGGCCGTTTCCATCAGCGGGCCGTGGTGCTCGGCGCGAACGAAACGGAAGCCGGGCAGCCCGCTTTGGCGGGTGCCGAGCAGCTCACCTCCGCCCCGGAGCTTCAGATCCTCTTCGGCGATGCGGAAGCCGTCCTCGGTATCGCGCATCACGCTGAGGCGTGCCTTGGCCGTCTCGCCGAGCGGTCCCTTGTAGAGCAGCACGCAAGCCGACGATTTGTCGCCGCGTCCGACTCGACCACGCAACTGATGCAGCTGGGCAAGGCCGAAACGCTCGGCGTGCTCGATCACCATGATGGTGGCGTCCGGGACGTCCACACCCACCTCGATGACCGTGGTCGCCACCAGGATATGCGCTTCGCCGGCCTTGAAGCGGGCCATGGCGGCGTCCTTCTCGGCCGCTTTCATGCGGCCATGGACGAGCGCTACGTCGTCACCGAAGTGCTGCCGGAGGTCGGCGTAGCGTTCTTCGGCGGCTGCAAGATCGATGTTCTCGCTTTCTTCGACCAGCGGGCAAACCCAATAGACCTTGGCACCTTCCAGGCGGATCGCCGAGGCGATCCGGCCGACGATCTCACCAATGCGTTCCTGAGGCACGGTCACCGTCGCGATCGGCTTCCGCCCGGCCGGCTTCTCGGTCAGGCGGGAGACGTCCATATCGCCGAAATAGGCGAGCATCAGGGTGCGCGGGATCGGCGTCGCCGTCATGACGAGCAGGTCGGTGGTCGGCCCTTTGGCCGACAGCGCCAGCCGCTGGTGGACGCCAAATCGATGTTGCTCGTCGACGACGGCCAGCGTCAGGTTGCGAAACTCCACTGCCGACTGGAACAGTGCATGCGTGCCTACGACGATATCGACCTCGCCAGCGGCGATCCGCTCCAGCGTTTCCCGCTTGCCCTTTGTCTTGTCGGCGCCGGTCAGAAGAGCGAGCCTGAGGCCGGCGGCCTCGGCGAGGTTCGACATGGATCGGGCATGCTGGCGGGCGAGCAATTCGGTTGGTGCCATGACCGCCACTTGACCCCCGGCCTCGACGGCGGCCGCAGCTGCGAACAGAGCCACCATGGTCTTCCCCGAGCCGACATCGCCCTGGATGAGCCGTACCATGCGCGAGGGCGCGGAGAGGTCGGCAACAGTTTCGGCGATGGCCGTCTCCTGCGATGCGGTCAGACGAAAGGGAAGGGCGGCGCGAAGACGACTGGCGATGTCGCCGGTCGGCAATCGCGGCCGGCTGGCCACGCCCTTGAGCTGGCGCCTGACCAGGGCGAGGGCCAGCTGATTGGCGAGCAGCTCATCATAGGCCAGGCGGGTGAGGGCGGGGCTCGGCTGGTCGGGTTCCTCAGCGGCTTCCGGCCTGTGCAAGAAGCGCAGAGCGTCGGCAAAGGAAGGCCAGCCCTCGCGGCGGCGATGCGCTTCATCGAGCCATTCCGGCAGTTCCGGCAGGCGCGCGAGTGCCGCCTCGGCGAGCTTGGACAGCAGCCGGCCGCCGATGCCTTCGGTCATCGGATAGACCGGTTCGAGCCGCGGCAGCTTGTCGGCCTCAGCCTCCAGAACCACGTGGTCGGGATGGCTCATCTGCGGCGCGCCGTTGAATCGCTCGATGCGGCCTGAAATGAGTACCGTCTCCCCCAGAGGATAGAGCTTCTCGAGCCAGCCCTTGTCGGCGCGGAAGTAGGTGATGGTAAGCTCGCCGCTCTCATCGTGGACGGTGATGCGATAGGGCGCCCGCGACTGCGGCGGTGCCGGACGGTGACGATCGACGTGCACGCGGAGCGTCACGATCGCCCCCTCGGGCGCCGAATCGACCAGCGCTTCGTGGCTCCGGTCGATCAGGCCGGTCGGTATGTGGAACAGCAGATCGAGGACCACCGCGCCACGTGCCGTCTCTCCGCCGGGACCGACCAGTTTCTCAAGCTTGGGTGCGGTACGCGGGCCGACGCCGGGAAGCGAGGTGAGGGGTTGAAACAGTGGATTGAGAATGTCGGGACGCATGGCGAGGGATGTTATGGCATCCGCCCGAAAAGTTGCAGACTTTTCGGATAGGTGGATGCGCGAGGAGATTCATCCGCCCGAAAAGTTGCAGACTTTTCGGGTAGGCGGATGTGCAGGGGATCATCCAAAAAAATGGACGCCCGGAGGCGCCCAGAAATCTGGCCGGCGAAAAGGCCGACGACTGTCAGATACCATAAATCAAATGTACGGTTGAGCGACCGAATGCTTGCCGCAACCGCAGCTTTTCTAGTTGCCGTAGGTGAGGATTTTATGACGACCGGCGCGCGGCGCGCATCTGCCCGACCGTTACCGCTGCTCGACAGCGATCCTGTGAGCGGTTATGTCGGAACGATCCTTCGTCTTTTTGCGTTCAGATACAATGATCGTCGACAGCCATTGCCATCTCGATTTTTCCGATTTCGCCGGCGAGACCGACGCGCTCATCGCTCGCGCGGAGGCGGCTGACGTACGGCTTATGGTGACCATCGGCACGCGCATTCGCGACTTTGGCACCGTGCGGGCCATCGCCGAGGCGCATCGCCAGGTCTACTGCACGGTGGGCACTCATCCGCATGAGGCAGAGAAGGAAGCGGACGTTAAGACCGAAGAGCTGGTCGAGCTCGCAGCCCATCCCAAAGTGATCGGCATAGGTGAGGCCGGCCTCGACTATTTCTACGATTCCGCGCCGCGCGATGTCCAGGCCGAGGTCTTCCGCCGGCATATTGCCGCGGCACGGATGACCGGCCTGCCGATCTGCATTCATTCGCGCGATGCCGACGACGACATGGCCTCTATTCTGGAGGAGGAGACGGCGAAAGGCGCTTTCCCGATCCTGCTGCATTGCTTCTCGTCGGGCCGCGAGTTGATGGAGCGGGCGGTGGCGCTCGGCGCCTTCTTCTCCTTCTCCGGCATTCTGACCTTCAAGCGTTCCGATGATCTCAGGGCGATTGCCCGTGACGTGCCCATGGATCGCCTACTGGTCGAGACCGACGCGCCCTATCTGGCGCCGCTGCCCTGGCGCGGCAAGCGCAATGAGCCGGCCTACGTGGCCCACACAGCCAAGGTGCTGGCCGAGGTGAAGGGCGTCGCGCCTGACGAAATGGCGGCGACCACGACGGCCAATTTTGCCCGGCTGTTCGCCAAGGTGCCACGCGAGGTGTTTGCGTCATGACCGGCCGCATGCGCTTTACCGTTCTCGGCTGCGGCGCTTCGCCCGGCGTGCCGCGCATCGGCAATGATTGGGGTGCCTGCGATCCGAAAGAGCCGCGGAACCGCCGTCTGCGGTCCTCGTTGATGGTCGAGCGCATCGGCGAGGATGGAGGTATTACCCGCATCATCGTCGATACCGGTCCTGACTTTCGCGAGCAGGTACTCCGGGCAGGGGTCGGCGAGGCCGACGCGGTGGTCTATACCCACTCGCATGCTGACCACATCCACGGCATCGACGAGCTTCGACAATTCTTCCATAACAGCGGCCATCGCGTGCCGGTTTATGCCGACGAGGCAACGGCGGCTCGGCTGAAAGACGCGTTCGGCTATTGTTTTGAAACACCCCTGGGCTCAGGCTATCCACCCATTGTTTCAGAACATCGCGTCAATGTGGGTGTGGCCTTCTCGATCAGCGGTAAAGGTGGGCCCATCGAGGTGATCCCCTATGCGCAGACGCACGGCGACATCCAAAGTATCGGATATCGCTTCGGAGGGCTCGCCTATTCCTCGGATGTCAGCGCCATTCCTGAGGAAAGCTGGCCGATCATTGAGGGCGCCGACGTGTTCATTGTCGATGCGTTGCGCTATCGGCCGCACGTCAGTCATTTTTCCGTCGATCAGGCCATCGAGGCTGGCCAGAGGGTTGGCGCCCAGCTGATCGTCCTCACCCACATGCATCATGATCTCGACTATCGGACGCTGTCGGCAGACCTGCCGGCCGGGGTGGTGCCGTCCTTTGATGGCATGGTGATCGAAAATGGCAAAGTCGCCGACCTGGCCGTTTGACCGGAATATGGCGACGTTACGGAAATTGGCCGCCACGCCACGTTTTCGCCATCCGTTTAAATTTGCCTGAAATGATCATGAAGAAATAATGTCGCGATTTCAGGCTTTTCGCATGGCTGGCTTGCGCGGCTGATCTTGGTCCCTCTACGACGAAAGTATATATGAGTGGGCAGGGCGATGACGCTGATGCTCCTGTTGGGCACACGTAATTGCTGCCGGTTCGTATCGTTGAGAGAAGTGAAAATCATGTTTGGTCCGCTGAAGAAGGTCGCCCGCGCTCTGCATGTCCCCACCACCGAGGAACGTGAGTTGCGCTACCTGAGCGCCGCCGGTGACCGCATCGAACTCGAATATCGCCAACGCGAAATCGACCGTGGTCTGTTCCGGCGTGGTCCTTTCGGTCTTTGATCGGTAGCCCGCTGAGAGGCGGGTGCTAACCGAGACGAGCATGACGTGTAAGCGCTCCGTGGCCTGAACGGCCGGAGCGCTTTGTCATGTTCGGGCCCGTGGCATTTGTTGCTTGCGACTTCGATAGTTTATCTGAAAGACAGCTATAGATAATCTACAGATCGGTTCCCATGTGGTGCATGGCGGTGTTGCGATATACGCGCTGGTACGGTTAGCAGAAATAGCTATGTTTTAACTCGCAAGAGCAAGAAACGAACGCCGGAACGATGATGATCCCGGCGGCACCCAGAGAAAGGATGCAGCTATGTTTGGTACCCTGAAGAAGGCCCTCCGCTCCGTCAGCACCTCCGAACGCGAGGCTGCCTATCTCAACGAGGCCGGTGATCGCATCGACCTGGAACTTCGTCAGCGCGAAGTCGATCGGGGTCTGTTCCGTCGTAATCGGAACCTCGGTCTTTGAAATAACCGGCTGATAGATAAGAGAATATCGCTGGCGCACTATGGTGCCGGCGTTTGCGGAATGAAGACAACCCGGCGAACCCCAGCGCCGAGGTTATATGGGAGTTCAGTTTCCTGCCCCTCCTGATAAGCGCCCACATGGCTTGATTGCCTGGGCGCTTTTGTCATTTTCCGAGACTGCCGATCGTGGTGGTTCATCGCGCCCCCGGCCGATAACGCGATGGATGTGCTCTTTCAGGAATGCCCTTCTGTGGCCGCTCGAATGGTTAATGCCTCGTTAAGTTGTTTCCGGAGCGGCCGAAGTCCAGTGAAGTTTCTCTGAAGCCGGTCGAAAGAAAATCTGTTGAGACCAATTCGCAGAGCGCATGCGCGTCATGCAACATTCGATCTGGTCCAAATAACAGAATACATTATCTTCATAAGCGTCAGGACAGAGGAACGGATCGCTGGGTCCTGAAGAAAACCGGCGGTTCGTGGATCGAAAGGAAGATAAATGTTCACTCACCTTCGCAAGGCCGCTCGCGCCCTTCGCCCTACTACCGCTGCCGAGCGCGAAGTTGCCTATCTCAACGAGGCCACCGACCGGATCGACCTCGAGTACCGTCAGCGCGCCGTTGACCGTGGGATGTTCCGCAATGCCGGCTTCTGACCGTCGTCACATCGATCCCGTTATCGGGATCGCCCGCCAGTTGCCCCGGACCACGAGCCGCAGGCTCGCAGACGGTCCGGCTCCCCGAGGATTGTGAAACCCGGCCCTCGCGCCGGGTTTCTCGTTTTTGAGCTTCCTTAAGGCCGTCAACCTTCGGTCTTGGCTTGCTGCCAGAGGGCTTCCATCTCCTCGAGTGTCGCATCTTCTGGCCGTCGACCTGCCTCTTCGAGGCTCCGCTCGATGTAGGAAAAGCGTTTCCTGAATTTCTCATTGGTCGCTCGCACCGCCGCCTCCGGATCGATATCGAGATGGCGGCCAAGATTGGCGAGGGCGAACAGCACATCGCCGAGTTCGGCCTCGATGGCTTTGCGTGCCTCGGCCTTATCCGCTTCCCCTTTGTCGGCGCAGTCCATCTCCGCTTCCAGTTCGTCGAGCTCCTCGCGGATCTTGGCGAGCACGGCGCGCGGATCATTCCAGTCGAAGCCGACGGTTCCTGCCTTTTGTTGCAGCTTCACTGCTCTCAGCATCGGCGGCATGGCGATCGACACGGCATCCAGCAGGCCTTTCGGTATCTCGCCGTCATGGCGCGCTGCTTTCTCCGCCTTTTCCTCGGCCTTGATCTTCTCCCACAACCCTCTCACGAGATGCGGCGTGCGCGCCTCCGCTGGCCCGAACACATGTGGGTGGCGGCGGATCATCTTACGCGTTATCGCCTCCACAACGTCCGGAAAGGCGAAGGTCCCTTCCTCCTCGGCTATGCGGGCGTGAAACACCACCTGAAGCAAAAGGTCGCCTAGCTCGTCGCAGATGTCATGGCGGTCGCCACGGGCAATGGCCTCGGCGACTTCGTAGGCTTCTTCGATCGTGTAGGGGGCGATGGTCTCGAAAGTCTGCTGAAGATCCCAGGCACAGCCAGCCTCCGGGTCGCGCAGCCGGGCCATGATGTCGATGAGAGCAGATATGTCGCGGCCGGGCTGCATGGCGGAACTCCTCGGCTGTTTGGGAAGGGTGGGCCGAGACTTCGCGCGCGGGGAAACGCGAGTCAACGCCAAACTCAGGGCATTCTATGGCTTCATGCGCCGAGGTGGGGCGCCAGGAATGCCGGGAGCTCGCTGATGTCGGACAGGCAGGCATCGGCAATCGGGGTGAGTGTCGCCGCGTCGCCGGTGCCGCTCAGGACGCCGATGACGAGGCCCGCGCCGGCTTGGCGGCCCATGTCGATATCGTGGCTGTTATCGCCAACGACTGCGATCTCCGATGGCTGCAGGCCAAGCGCGGCGGCGAAGGCGAGTGCCATGCCGGGACCGGGCTTCACGCCATGACCGCTGTCATAGCCGGCGACGAAAGCGATGTGGTGGGCGAGGCCGAGATGCGCCAGCATCAGGCGAATGGACGCCTCGTTGTCCGACGACGCGATCCCCAGCTTCAGGCCCGCCGTCCGCAGCGCCGAGAAGCAGGCGTCAAGGTTACCGATCGGCACCGAGCCGGTGGCGGACGCTGTGAACAGAGCATCAAGACGGTGGGAGAGATCCTGAAGGGAGAGGGGGCTGCCAGCCTCTACCCAGGCGGAGGCAATCTCGACGGTGTGGGCGGCGGCGAGCAGACTGCCGGGCCGGGTGATCATATTCGCCCTGTCCATGCCACCAAGGCTAAGCAGGCGGTCGGCCAGGTCGTGGTCGCCGGCCGCGGCGATATCGGCGGCGGCCACGTTGATCGGGCCCCAGGTGAGGTGGTAGTCGAGAAGGGTTCCATCCTTGTCGAACAGAACGGCCCGAATCGGCATATCGGATCCTTGCGGATTGATGCGGTCGGCTTTCCTTAATCGGAGCGCACTGCGTCGGCAATCGCGACATCCAGGGAGAGCGGACAGATGGTGCAGGCGGCAGTAACCACGCTCGGCTTCGATGCCGACGACACGCTTTGGCAGAACGAGCAGTTCTTCCGCTACACCGAAGGGCGCTTTCTCGATCTCCTGACTGATTTCGGAGATCGGGCAACGCTGTCGAGCGGGCTTTTTGCCGTCGAAAAACGCAACATTCCCGTCTACGGCTTCGGCATCAAAGGCTTCGTGCTGTCGATGATGGAAACCGCGCTGGAAGTGAGCGCCGGCCGGCTGGATCCCTCAGTGATTGCCGGTGTGCTGACCATGGGACGGGAGATGCTTAACCATCCCGTCGAACTGCTGCCGGAGGTGCGCGAGACGCTGGAGGCACTGGCCGAGCGCTATCCTTTGATCCTGATCACCAAGGGCGATCTGTTCGATCAGGAGCGCAAGCTTACGGCATCTGGCCTCGCCGAGCTGTTTCACGCGGTGGAAATCGTCTCGGAAAAGTCGGCTTCCACCTACGCCCGCGTGTTTGCCGCCCGCGGCGATGGGGCTGACAAGGGACTGATGGTAGGCAATTCGCTGCGCTCCGACATTCTGCCGGCGCTCGAAGCTGGGGCTTTCGCCGTGCATATTCCGCACGATCTGACCTGGACTTACGAGCAGGTGGAAGAGCCGATCGACCATCCTCGGCTCTTCATCGAGTCCCACATTCGAAAAGTTGCGGAAATCGTTGAAAGTATTAATGGAAATGCCGGTTCCTTCAGAGGTTGATTCCGTGACCTGATATGGCGATTCCGGTGGTTCTGGCTGCCTGTTTCCAACTTCATGCATTGATTCAAGTGGCGTGATGGGCCGTCAGCGCTTTCGCGTAAGTATACCAAAGTCGCGCTTTTGCCTTTGCCAAACGCGACGCCCGTGGTAGAGACCACCGCCAACTTCATTCGGTGATGAATGCTTGCCCCGAGTCGCACGAGACGCGATTTCGGACAGGCTTATTTTCATTTCGTCGCCCGCGAGCCCTAGGAGTTGGTCATGGCTTCATTCTTCGTTCCTGCCGCAGGTGGCGAGTTCGCGCTGACCTTCGATGACGTCCTGCTGATGCCGGGCCATTCCGAGGTTCTGCCGGCCGATACCGACGTCCGCACCCGCCTTACCCGCTCCATCGAGCTGAACATTCCGCTGATCTCCTCGGCTATGGATACGGTGACCGAGTCGCGCCTTGCCATCGCCATGGCGCAGGCCGGCGGCATCGGCGTCATCCATCGCAATCTCGATGTCGAGACGCAGGCCGAGCATGTGCGGCAGGTGAAGAAGTTTGAGAGTGGCATGGTGGTCAATCCGGTGGTGATCGGCCCGGAGGCGACTCTGAAGGACGCTCTCGACCTGATGAAGTCGTATAATATCTCAGGTATTCCGGTGGTGGAGAATGCAGGTGACGGCAGTCGCGGTCATGGGCGTCTCGTCGGCATCCTCACCAATCGCGACGTCCGCTTCGCCTCCGATCCCAACCAGCGCGTCTACGAACTGATGACGCGCGAAAATCTCATCACCGTGCGCGAGGGCGTCAGCCACGACGAAGCCAAGCGCCTGCTGCATCAGCACCGCATCGAGAAGCTGCTGGTCGTGGATTCGGCCTATCAGTGCGTCGGCCTGATCACCGTCAAGGACATCGAGAAGGCGCGCCTCAATCCCAATGCTGCCAAGGACGAACAGGGCCGTCTGCGCGTCGCCGCTGCCACCACCGTCGGCGACAAGGGGCACGAGCGCTCGCAGGCGCTGATCGATGCCGGCGTCGACGTCCTGGTGGTCGATACAGCCCACGGCCATTCCGAATATGTGCTGCAGGCCGTCACCAAGGTGAAGAAGCTCTCCAACCACGTGCAGGTGATCGCCGGCAATGTGGCGACCGCTGACGGTACCAAGGCACTGATCGACGCCGGTGCCGACGCGATCAAGGTGGGTATCGGTCCTGGCTCGATCTGCACCACGCGTATCGTCGCCGGCGTCGGCGTGCCACAGCTCACCGCCATCATGGAAGGCGTCTCGGCCGCTCGTGATGCTGGCGTGCCGGTGATTGCCGATGGCGGCATCCGTTTCTCCGGCGACTGCGCCAAGGCGCTGGCCGCCGGCGCCACGGCCTGCATGATCGGCTCGCTTCTGGCCGGCACCGATGAGAGCCCGGGCGAGGTCTATCTCTACCAGGGCCGCAGCTACAAGAGCTATCGCGGCATGGGCTCGGTGGGTGCCATGTCGCGCGGCTCGGCCGATCGCTATTTCCAGGCGGAAGTGCGCGATCAGCTGAAGCTGGTGCCGGAGGGCATCGAGGGGCAGGTGCCGTATAAGGGACCGCTCGGCTCGGTCGTTCATCAGCTGGTGGGGGGCATCCGCGCTGCCATGGGCTATGTGGGGGCGAAGACCATTCCCGATCTGCAGGAGAAGGGCCGGTTCGTGCGCATCTCCTCGGCCGGCATGCGCGAGAGCCACGCCCACGACGTGACCATCACGCGCGAGAGCCCGAACTATCCCGGCGCCGCCTGAGGCGTCTGGGTCGCAAGATACATTTGCTACATCTATCCGTCGGCCGTCGGGCTTGCTCCCGGCGGCCGCCTCATTCATATGTCGGCATCAAGACTGGACGGGTAACCGAAGGATATCGTTATGAGAGACGGTGGCAGGATCGCAGCGGCGATCGAGGTGCTGGGAGATGTCGAGCGCACGCGACGTCCGGTGCAGGACGCGCTGAAGGATTGGGGGCTCACCCACCGCTTTGCCGGGTCGAAAGACCGTAGCGCCATCGGCAATCTGGTATTCGACGTGTTGCGCCGTAAGGCGTCGCTCGCTGCCATCATGGGTTCCGACAGCCCGCGTGCACTGGCGCTGGCCGCCGCCGTGCGCCTGTGGGGACGGAGCGTGACCTCGCTCGACGCGCTATTTACCGAAGACAAGTTCGCTCCTTCAGCGCTCACCGACGACGAGCGTGCGGCGCTTTCGGCAGGAACTGTCCCGACCGACGCACCCGACTGGGTGAAGGGCGATTATCCCGAGTGGCTGGCTGCCTCGCTCGCCCGCGCCTTCGGCGATCGGGTGGTTGAGGAAGGCGAGGCGCTTGCCGGGCGCGCCGACGTCGATCTGCGTGTCAATACCCTGAAGAGCAATCGCGAGCAGGTGCTGGAAGGCCTTACCCACCTGAAGGCCGAGCCATGCCGCTGGTCTCCGGTTGGTATTCGCATCCCGGCGGTCGACGGCGATCTTCGTCCGGGTCATGTCTCGTCCGATCTCGCCTATAAGAGGGGCTGGTTCGAGGTGCAGGATGAGGGCAGCCAGTTGGCCGCTCTGATCGCGGCTTCGGCTGGTGGCCGGCAGGCGGTCGATCTCTGCGCCGGGGCCGGCGGCAAGACGCTGGCGCTGTCGGCGGCGCTCGGCAACCACGGTCAGATCTATGCCTATGACAGCGACAAGCGCCGGTTTGGTGACATCCTCGACCGTATCGATCGCTCCGGCAGCCGCAACATCCAGATCCGAGAGCCGCGTCGCGACCAGGACGTATTGGGTGACCTCGCCGGCAAGAGCGATCTCGTACTGGTCGATGCGCCATGTACCGGTTCGGGCACCTGGCGCCGGCGGCCGGATGCCAAATGGCGCCTGGCTCCCGGCGCGCTGGAAATCCGCCTCAAGGAACAGGCCGCAGTGCTCGACAATGCGGTGCGGCTGGTAAAGGCCGGCGGCCGTATCGTCTACATTACCTGTTCCGTACTGCCGGAGGAGAACGAGGAGCAGATCGCTGCGTTTCTTGCCCGCACGCCGGACTTCTCGCTTGGCGATGCATCAGGTGCTTTTGCGACGGTGACCGGTGTGCCGGCGCCAGACCTCACGCGCCTTGGCCTTGAGGGGCGAGAAGGATCGATGCTTCGCTTGACGCCGGCCCTGACCGGTACGGATGGCTTCTTTGTCGCCATCCTCAATCGGGCAGCCTGACGAGACCAGTTAGGCGCCGGCCGGCTCGGCCGCCGCCGCAGTCTTGCGCTCGCCGGGGCGCAGTGAGCCGGTGAGCGTGAGACTGACGAACAGCACCGGAATGAGGAACATCAGACCGACTCGGATGCCGAAGAATTCGGCAAGGCCGCCGATCACCAGCGGGCCGGCCAGGAAGCCGAGCACATAGATCGCCGAGAGGATGGCGACGTTACCAGCCGGCGTGCCGGGCGTTGCCATGGCGGCGGTCACCGCCAACGGAAAGGCCACGGAAATGCCGAGGCCGATCATGCCGAAGGCCACCGCGCCCATCCAGAAATTGCCGGCGACGGTTAGCAGCAGCGCACCGCCTAGGGCAATCGACACGCATAGACGCGCCAGCACCACCATGCCCAAGCGCTTGCGCAAGGCGTCGCCCATGAACCGGCCGGCCGATAGCAGCGCGGCGAAGGAGGCATAGCCGTAGCCGAGCATGGCGGTCGGCGTTCCCGTCTCGTCGCGTAGAAAGATGCCCGACCAGTCGCCCATCGATCCCTCGGTCACCGCAAAGCCGATGCTGAACAGGCAGACCAGGAGCAGGGCCTTCGGTGGAATGGCAAAGAAGGAGGGCGAGGGCGTATGATCCGCCGCCTTGACCGGCTCCATCGCTGGCAACCGCAAGCCCGCCCAGACCGCAACCGGCAGCACTACCAACACCGACAGCACCAGAGCCTCAGTGACTGTCAGCCCGAAGGTGGCGAGTGTGGCACCGACGAAGCTGCCGACGCCGATGCCGACGCTCCAGAAACCGTGGCAAGTGCTCATGATCAGCCGGCTGGCTTCCGCCTCGATGCGGGCAGCCTCGACATTCATGGCCAGTTCGGCGAGCGCTAGCAGCGCCCCGCAGGAGGCGAGGATCAGGAACAGCGAGGGAACGTTGAAAGCGAGGCCCGGCAGGGTGAGGATCAGTAGCATGCCGGCAAAGGTATAGATCAAAAGGCTGCGGGCGCCGACAGCGTCGCAAATCCGGCCGGCAAATGGCAGGATCATGAGGTTGGATATCGGCATCCCCAAAAGGGCAAGCGCCAGTTCCGCCGGACGGAGGCCGAGGCCGGCCTGTACCTCGGGGATGCGGGAGAGCCAGTTTCCGAAGACGAGTGGCTCCAAGAAAAAGATCAGCATGATCAGGCGGACTTGAGTCATTGGAGCACCAACCTCAGAATCGATTCAACCGACGTTTACAGCCAATATCGGCCATTCGCCAGACGGCGTGAGAACATTGATTGCAGAGACTGTGATGATCGCATCTGTCGCCGGCAAAATGTGTCAGGAGTCGCCGGCTGAATGCAATCGGACGGTCAGTCGATGGCGACGATCACATGACTGGCGTCGAACAGTGCGAAGGCGGGAGCACCTTCCTGGAGCGACAAAGTATCGACCGAGCGGGCGGTGATCGAGGCGATCAGCGACTTGCCGCCGCCGACATCGAGCACCACTTCGGCATTGACCGCACCACGCTCGATGCGGGCGATGCGGCCGGCAATGCAGTTGGCGACGGAGATGGCCGGCCGCTCAATGCCGGGAGCGATCATCACGAACGGCGCCTTGATGAGTACAATGGCCTCACGCCCGACAACCAGGCCAAGATCCTTGAGGCTGCCGGCGGTGACGGTGGCGCGGATGGTGGTCTCGTTCGATACGGCGACACCGATGTCGGCGTTCAGGGTATCGGCATCGATGGAGACGATGGTGCCGCGAAGAGCATTGCGCGCCGAGGTTCGCATGAAATAACCCGAGAAGAGGTTGAGGGGAGAAATGCCGCTGCCGGCGAGGTCGGGCTCGATCAGGCGGACGACGCGGGCCATTTCCGCTTCCATACGCCGATAAGCTTCGATCACCTTGGTGCCGGCTGGAGTCAGCGTGGCGCCACCGCCGGCCTTGCCGCCGGTGCGCGTTTCGAGCATCGGCTGGCCGAACAGGTTGGAAAGGGCATCAATCCAGTCCCAGGCCGCTTTGTAGGTGATGCCGACCTCCTTGGCTCCCGCCGAAATGCTTCCCTCGCGGGCGACCGCTTCCAAGAGACGAACACGGTCGCTATTCACTGACGACGGGCCGTCGCTCTTGAGAGTGATCGAGGCATTGATCGGCATAGCGGACCGTTCCTTTTGCCGGCGGCCTTAAGCCGGCCCTTCGTTCTAGCCCTTGGGGATGACGAGCGAAACTGTCGCCTATTCGGCGGCAAGCGCATTCCTGAGCCGTCGGATCACCCTGGAGCGCGCTTTCTCATCCGCTGCCTTACCGATTTCCGACTGGATATCAAGAAGGAGCCCCTGGAAGTCGTTATGCCAATCAGTGCGGCCAGCCTGCAATGGGTCGATGCGCGGCTTTCTGGTGGTATCGACAATTTCAACGGCGGTCGCGTGGCCGAGCCGGTAGGAGGTATCGAGCCGCGGGTCGACAAGGTGTTCTTGAGGCAGATTCTCGGAAAGCCGCACCCTCAGGCCTCCAATGGCTTTCTCCTCGCCATGTACCATGAAGACGGTGCCAGACACCGGCAGCCGTTTCCTGAGCCAGGCGGCCAGTTCCGGGCCATCCGCGTGACCGCTATAAAGATCCAGCTTGCGGATACGGGCGCGGACGTCGATCTGCTCGCCTTTCATGCGAACCACCGGTGCGCCGTCGGCGAGCAAACGTCCGAGCGTGCCAACCGCCTGATAGCCAACCAGCAGCACCGTCGCCTCGGAGCGCCACAGCCAGTTGCGCAGACGATGGCGGATACGACCGGCCTCACACATGCCGGACGCCGAGATGACAATATGGAACCCGTGCATCTGGTCGAGTGCCATCGATTGTTCGACGCTTTCGGTGAAGCGGACGTGCGGCGAGGCGAAGGCGCGTAGCAGCAGGTCGCCGTTATCGAGCGTGCGCGCGTAGGAGCGAAAGATCTGGCTCGCCCGATTGGCTAGCGGAGAGTCGATAATGATGGGGCAGGGCGGCACTTGGCCTGTCTCGAACAGATGGACGAGGTCGGCAAGCAGCTCCTGCGTGCGCTCGACGGCGAAGGAAGGGATGAGCAGCACACCGTCCGGGTTGATTGCCGCCCGCACCTCGTCGCGCAGCTCCGCCCGACGGCGAGCCTCGGTCACTTCCTGACGGTCGATATCGCCGTAGGTGGATTCCATCACCACATGATCCCAGCCAGCCGGAGCTTCTGGTTCCGACTGCAAGAGCTTGTTGTCCGGTCCGAGATCGCCCGAAAATAGGATCCGCACCGGCCGGTCGCCGCCGGTCGCTTCAAGCTCGACCGATGCCGAACCGAGCAGGTGGCCGGCATTCCAGAATCGAAAGCGAAAACCCAGTGCCGCATCCCGCCATTCGCCGAGCTGCGCCGGCCGCATCTGCCGCACAGCCTCCATGGCATCAAGCAGCGTATAAATCGGCGTCACTTCCTGTCGACCACGCCGTTTGTTGCGACGATTGAGCTGTTCCACTTCCATCTCCTGGATGTGGGCGGAATCGGGCAGCATCACCTTGCAGAGATCGATCGTCGGCGCTGAAGCGAAGATTGGGCCTTTGAACCCATCCTTGACGAGTTTCGGAATGAGACCGGAATGGTCGATGTGAGCGTGCGTCAGAATCAAGGCGTCGATAGCATGCGGATCAAAGGGAAAGGCGCGATAGTTGAGCTCCTTCTCGGTCTTGGAACCTTGGAACATGCCGCAGTCGATCAGGATCCGATGTCCGCCAGACTCGACCATGTGACAGGAACCGGTGACGGTCTCCGCGGCACCATGAAATGTGATGACGGGTTGGCTGGGCATCAGAACACCTCGGATAACGATGGCCGACGGCTTGCCGGCGCTCCCTTCATACTGGTGGCTTCGACTGGCTTGGCAAGGCGGCTTAAGGACCAACTTGCGTTATTTAGGCTTTACGGAGCCTTAGCCTCCCTGTGAGAAAATGATGGCATGTCGCGGAGTTTCGCCCGCGCGAGGAGGCCGACATGGCGACCGCCAGCACAACCGACCGCGACGAAGCGGAGCCGAAGATTGCGTCAGCGCGGCCGAGCCGCACCGCCCACCTGCCGTTCCCGCTGTTCTCGGCACCGATGGGGATTGGCGGTCTCGGTCTGGCCTGGCGCGAGGCGACGGCATATTTCGGTATGCCGTCCTTCCCGGGCGAGGCGCTGCTGTCGGTAGCGGCGCTGGTCTGGGGCCTGCTGACGCTCCTTCTGATCTGGAGGGAGATTCGTCATCCACGCGCGCTATTTGCCGACCTTGGTCATCCGGCCCGTGCCGCCTTTGCCGGAGCCTTCACCATCGGCCTGATGATGATCTCGGCCATGCTGATTCCAACGCAACCCGTCGCCGCCTTCTGGGCCTGGACGATTGCGGTGACGCTACATCTTCTGGTGGCGCTACTCACGGTGCGCGGCCTTATGCTGACGCCACGCAACGACCCGATGTCGCTGATGCCGCCGACGCTGATTCCGCTGGTCGGCATGCTGCTGGCGCCGGTATTCGGCGTCCGGCTGGGCCTCGTCATGCCCTCGTGGCTGCTGTTCGGCATCGGTATGATTTTCTGGTTGACCGTGCAGCCGCTGTTGTTCCAGCGGATCGCGGCCGGTCCGGCTTTTCCCGATAAGCTGAAGCCGACGCTGGTGCTGTTTCTGGCGCCGCCATCGGTCGCTTTCCTGTCGCTGGTGGCGCTTCAGGGCAAGGTCGATTGGCCGGCGTTGGCCCTGTTCGGCTATGCAGCTTTTCTCGCCCTGGTGTTCCTCACTATCTTGCCGCGCTTCTTGAAAGCGCCGCTGGCGCTTTCCTGGTGGAGCTACACCTTCCCGGCAGCCGCCTTTACCGTGGCGCTATTCACGCTGGTACGGGCCTATCCCTTTCCCTATGCCGACTGGCTGCTGTGGGCGCAGCTTTCACTTGCCACACTCCTGGTGCTGGTCGTGGTGTTGGCGACGTTGCTGGGGCTCGCCAACGGCAAGCTGTTCGTTTCGGATTGAGCAGCTATGTCCGGACGATTGGTCGTTGCCTCTAGGTAATTGAATGGATAAGGCTTCGGGGCCGACAGGCCTTTCCGGAGCCGTTCATGGTCAAGTCCATCATCATCGATACCGATCCGTCGCCAGACGATGCTGTCGCCTTCCTGATGGCGCTCGGTTCGCCAAACGAACTCGAGCTTTTGGCGATCACGACGGTCGGTGGAAACGTGCCACTTTACCACACCACCCGCAACGCGCTGAAGGCGTTGGAGTTGGTGGAGCGGACCGCCGACGTTCCGGTGTATGCCGGTGCCGCCGGGCCGATCGTGCGTGTGCTGGAGACCGCGGAATACGTGCACGGCGCGACCGGTTTCGAAGGCTATGATCTGCCAGATCCGGTGGCGACAGCTGCGGAAGGGTTTGCACCCGACAAGATCGTCGAACTCGTCATGTCGCGGCCAGAGAAGACGGTGACGCTCTGCTGTCTCGCACCGCTCACCAACATCGCTCTGGCCATGGCGAGGGAGCCTCGCCTTGCGGAGCGCCTGGAAGGCATCGTGCTGATGGGGGGCGCCCGTTCCGAGGGGGGCAACGTCACGCCCGCCGCCGAGTATAACATCTATGTCGATCCGGAAGCGGCGAAGAAGGTGTTTGAATGCGGTGCACCGATCGTCATGATCCCGCTCGACTGCACCCATACGGCGCTGACCAAGAAGCCCCGTCTCGACAAGCTGCGCGCCATGGGCGGGCCGCATATGGAGGCCTTCTACCATCTTCTGGAGTGGAACAAGCGCTTCGACGAAAAGGCTTGGGGCATGGACGGCGGGCCGCTGCACGACCCGACCGTCACGGCCTACCTGTTGAAGCCCGAGCTGTTCAGAGGACGTCTCGTCAATGTCGAAATCTCCTGTGACGAGCTGACACGCGGCATGACGGTGGTCGACTGGCATTCGGTGACCAGCCGACCCAGGAACGCCCTGGTTCTGACCGAGATCGATGCCGACGGCTATTTCGATCTCGTCATCGAGCGGCTTTACGCGGCGCGCAAAGTCTGACGGACATGCCCTCCGATGGCGTCGATCCGCTTCATGCGGCGGCGCGGGCCTCCACGCGACGGATCAGCGCCAAGGCTTCGCCGGGCGGCTTGCGCTCGACCCGCCGATACTCACGTCCGTCGAGCGTTCGAACAAGCAGGCCGACGTCGATCATGGCGCGCCGGATCAGGGCGTGGTCGCCAAAGAGATGGTTGTTGCGGATGACCACGCTGACGTCGAATTCGCTGTAGACGTTCCCCGCCTGAAGGCGCGTCCAGATTACCCAGAGCGCGAGGCATTGGTGACCGTAGCGCGATGGCCAGCGGATAAGCCGTCCCTCGCCGTCGAAGTGGCCGGATACCCTCTCGACAAGCGCGTAATCGACAGGCTCCTGCGCGCAGGGCGGCTCGGCAAGACGCTCTTCGGCCAGACAAGCGGCTCGGAAATGCTGAAAATTCCGGTAGCCAACGCCACGCGCCAGCATATTCAGAAGCTGCACATGCCCGGGCTTGCCGTCGATAAGCCCAAGTTCGCGGCCGAGTGTTTTGGCAAGCGCCGACATGTCGGGTGCGATGAAGGGTAAGATGTCTCTGGACATGATCTATCCTCGAACGTGCCGATCATTGCTGATTGTCGCTGGTCGCTGGCTTGCGGCGGGGCACGGGACGAGTGTCCGTCGAGTTTGCTTGGAAATTGGCAGGTTTAGCTTCCCCAGGGGGACAGCGACGCCTTGGTGAACTGCCGACCAAGCGTTTCCTTAGCTCTGATTGCCCTCGGAAACAAGCCGATCGGCCTGAAGGTCCGCACCGCTCGCACTTTCGTGCAGCATCATATGCGCCAGCGCGTCAGCATCCACCGGTCGTCCAAGGGCGTAGCCTTGCAGTATCTGACAGCCAAGATCCGCCAAAATGTCGGCTTGTTCCATGGTTTCGACACCCTCGGCCACGACTCCGATGCCTTTCGTTCGTGCGATCTCGACGATGGCGCGGATGAGCTGGCGCTGGGCAAAGGAGGAGGAAACGGCTGCGGTGAGTTGGCGAGCGATCTTGAGACGGTTCGGTTGTAGCCGCATCAGGCTGACGATCGACGCATAGCCGGTGCCGAAGTCATCGATCTCGATTTCTATGCCCAGTTCCTTGAGAGAGCGAATATTGTCGGCAACCGTCTCGTCGGTGTCGTCGAGATAGATCGCCTCGGTCAGCTCGAATGACAGCGTTCCCGGTTGGATCGCCATCGTCCGGAGCGTATCGACAAGGCGCTCGTCGCGCAGCCTGCCCATCGAAACATTGACCGCAATTTTCGGGACCAGCAGGCCGGCGGCGGCCCAGCGCAGACGATGATTGAGCGCGGTCTCCAAGACAAGATGATCGAGAACGGGCAGGGCGTTGATGTCCTCAGCCACTTTGAGGAAGCGGGGAGGCGCGACAAGCCCTTCGGTTGGATGGTTCCAGCGGACCAACGCTTCGAGGCCAACGACCTCGCGTGTCTGCGCATCGAACTGCTGCTGGTAATGGGCTGTGAACTGCCCTTCCTCGATGCCGGTCAGTATTTGGTCCGCCAAGCGTTTGGCAGTGACGACCTCGGCCTCCAAAGCCCTGGTGAAAAATTCGAAGCGATTGCGTCCGAGTTTCTTGGCCCGGTAGAGTGCGATGTCGGCGTCGATCAGCAGCTTGGACGGTTGGCTGTCGCGGAGGCCGGAGCAGGCGATGCCGATGGACAAGCCGCTGCGGCAGCGGATTTCACCCAAGTCGATCGGGTGGCGGAAGCCGGCAATCAGGTCACCGGCCAATGCACGGGCGAGCGCTTCCGGTTCTTCGCTGATACAGATGGCCACGAACTCGTCGCCGCCGATACGAGCTACGATGTCATCGGGCCTAAACACGGTGCGCATCAGGTTGGCAGCGTGCTGGAGTAAATAGTCGCCCGCCGCGTGCCCATAGGCATCGTTGACCTGTTTGAAACGATCGAGATCGATATGCAGGATCGCGATCCGGGCGGTGCCTGCCGGTGCGTTGGATTCCAAGCGGTCGAGCTGATTCATCAGATAGCGGCGATTCGGCAGACCTGTGAGTTCGTCGTGTAACGAGGTGTGCCGAACGCGACGGTTGGCTTCCTCCAGCTGACTGTTGCGGGCCTCTGCCAGTCTCTTGGCCTCGCTGAGTTCGTCCAGATTGCGCCGCCGCTCGGCGTAGAGGTGACTGGTGACGAAGATCGGCACAACGACCAGCGCACCGATGAAAATGATCATCAACCTGAACACGATGATATTGGGCGGTGCCGGCCAGCCGCCTTTGGGGGTCGCGGCCAGTTCCCAGGTGCCGCCGGGAATGCTGACCATGGTGACCAGCGGGCTGTGCGTCAGCACGTTCTCCGACCCGAAGAAAATCTCGCCATCTGAGCCTTTGCCGTCACGCCCGCGTATCATCAAATCGAGATCGAAATCGGCGGCTGTAATGCCGCTGTTGGCATAGAGGCGGTCGACGTCGATCACCGCCGAGACAATTCCCCAGAAAATGGGGGGCTCGTCGTGTCGATTGATCTGGACGGGAAAGCGTCCGACGATGCCAATGCCGCCTTGAACCAGTTGCAGTGGGCCTGCCATCACCAGCCGGCCGGTTGCTCGTGCGCGCAAGACGGCATCTCGCTGAGATGGCGTGCTGGCATAGTCGAGCCCCACCACCTTCTCATTGCCAACGAGCGGGTAGACCATGCGGACGACCATGTCCGGCGCGGCGGCGATCAGGCGAAGATCGGAGCCGGTTGCCAGAAGATGCTCGATGAGATTGGCGAACTCCGTCTCGCCTAGGGTCGGGCGGGTGGCGAAGGCCGCCACGACGCCACGGCCGATCTGGATGTCGCGACTGATGTTGCCTTCAAGACGCGCGCGGATGACGGACAGGCGATCGGCGACGGTTGCCCGGGCATGCTGTTCGAATATCTGTCGGTTCTGATAATCCGCCAGCAGGCCGAGCAAACCGACGGCGATCAGCGCGATCAGCGCAGGCAAGCTGGCGGGCCGCACAACCCACCCGATAGTGCGCCGCAAAATCTGAAGCAGCCGGCCAGGAGCCATCATGTGCTTTCCAGAAGAGTCGCTGCTTCTGTATAAGCCAGATTTTCCTTTTGTAATTATTACTGCTGCAGCAAATACTTCTTCCGGTTGATAACGCTCCGTCGTTACGCAAATTTCCGGGCGTCAACCGAGCCAGTCGGCGAGCTCGACGAGAGCGCGGCGGCAGATCGCCTGACGTTTCGCGATAGTCTTCTCATTGCCCCGTAACCGCTGCCCGGGTTCGCGCGGCACCTCGATGGGTGGGAACAGCCCGAAGTTGACGTTCATCGGCTGGAAGGAACGGGGCGCTCCCTCGGTTTCGGCTGAAATATGCCCGCCAGTGATATGTCCGAGCAGGGCGCCAAGCGCGGTTGTTGGCGGTGGCGGGGTGGCAACAGCGCCAAGTCGCTCGGCGGCGGCGAAGCGGCCCGCCAGAAGGCCGACCGAGGCCGACTCGACATAGCCTTCGCAACCGGTCACCTGTCCCGCGAATCTAAGGCGCGGCGCCGCCTTAAGACGCAGAACTGGATCGAGCAGGCGCGGGCTATCGAGATAGGTATTGCGGTGAAGACCGCCGAGCCGGGCGAATTCCGCCTTTTCCAGGCCCGGAATCATTCGAAAGATCTCTGCCTGGGCACCGTATTTCAGCTTCGTCTGGAAGCCGACCATGTTGTAGAGCGTGCCAAGGGCGTTGTCCTGGCGGAGCTGGACGATGGCATAGGACTTCACGGTGGGGTCGCGAGGGTTGGTCAAGCCGACCGGTTTCATCGGTCCATGACGCAATGTCTCGCGGCCTCGTTCGGCCATCACCTCGATCGGCAGGCAACCATCGAAATAGGGCGTCTTCTCGAAATCCTTGAACTCCGTCTTGTCGCCGGCAAGCAGCGCGTCGATAAAGGCTTCATATTGGTCGCGATCCAGCGGACAGTTGATGTAGTCGGCGCCGGTACCGCCGGGGCCGGGCTTGTCGTAGCGCGACTGGAACCACGCCTTTTCCATATCGATGCTGTCGAAATGGACGATCGGTGCGATGGCGTCGAAGAATGCGAGCGAGGCGGCGCCCGTGGTGGCGCGAATGGCATCGGCAAGTGACGGCGAGGTTAGCGGGCCGGTGGCGACGATCGCATCGCCCCAATCTTCGGGCGGCAGGCCGTCGACCTCACCTTCGATTACGGTGACCAGCGGATGGGCGCGCAGTGTGGCCGTGACCTTTTCCGAGAAAGCCTCGCGATCGACGGCCAACGCGCCCCCTGCGGGAACCTTGTTGGTGTCGGCCGAAGCCATGATCAACGAACCGGCGCGACGCATCTCTTCGTGCAGCAAGCCGACAGCATTGTTCTCGTGATCGTCGGAGCGGAAAGAATTGGAGCACACCAGCTCGGCGAAGCCGCCAGTCTTGTGCGCTTCCGTGCCACGACGCGGGCGCATTTCATGAAGAACGACCGGAATTCCGCGAGAGACGAGCTGCCAGGCGGCTTCCGAGCCGGCAAGGCCGGCGCCGACGATATGAACGGGGGCGGGGGTCTGTTGGGTCATGGCGGGGGGATAGCACGTCCGTCGAGCGCGTGCAGCGGTTTTCCTGACGGCTGTCCGGAGCGATGGGCTTCAAATGGGGAGCACCTCCAAAATGCAAACGCCCACCGGGGGAGGAGATCCGGTGGGCGCTGCAATTTTCTGTAGACGGCATGGGAGGAGGTATGCCGCTACAGCTAACCTACGATGCGGGAGGAGGTGCATCGTAGGACGACCGCAGCAAGGGAGGAGGATTGCTGCGATCAAACCGACAATGCCCAGGGAGGAGGACGGGCAGGTCGGTACTCACAAATCCGGCGAAATGGTCCTGGGAGGAGGAAAGGACCATCGTCGCCTAACAGAAAGATGGGGGAGGAGGACCATCTTTCCAAGACACCGGCCGGAGGGAGGAGGAACCGGCAGGGTGTCTATCAGGGTCGCCGCGGAACTGGGAGGAGGATAGTTCGGCAGGCGAGCCTAATTTCGTGGGTTCAGAGCGTGGCCTTGCGAGCGACGTTCGAGATCTCTCCGCGGGAGATGCCCAGGTCGGCAAGCTCGCGAGTGCTCAGGCGGGAGAGCTCACGATAGGTCTCCTGGTACTTGCGGTAGCTGCGGAGCTTGTTGACAACGGTGTCCAGCATTTCATTCATCCATTCGGGTTGTGAGGCGCTGCGCTCTTCAGTCTCGTCTGCTGCGCTTCGCTCTCGACACCCCGATAATTAGGGGAACGAGCCATGCGGGGCTAGAGGGGGGGCTGCATGTCAGGAATGCAGTTTTCGCGCGGCAGCATTTGATCGTTAAAAAGTTAATTCTGCGGAGGGCGAAATGCGGCTGAAATGCGACTTTAGACGGGGGTCAGGTCGCCAATTTGCCGTTTTTCGAAGCGGATGAGGTCAATTCTGAGGTGATCTACTCAAAAACTACCTAATGCTGCAGTGCAGCAAATACCTGCGCTAAAACCCGGCGAAAGAAATTTTGAATACGGGAGATGGTTATGAATGGTCGTGGTGAGTTTGGAGGCGCTCAAAAATATCTATGTGAATGCACTTAAGTCTTTTGGTTAGGTTTGGGGCTTTGTGCTTGGTTCGGTGAGGCTGGTTGAATCGTTTTCCCGGCAAGTGGGCTTCCATATGGATGATTGTCCGATTATGTCAGCGTTGTCATGGACAAAACTGCTGCGGCTGATGCGGAGCTGTTGTAGCGGTTGATGGGAGCGAGGAGGGGCGCCGGAGCTAGACGGCGCGAGGCAGCGTCTTGCCCGACAGGGGGGCATCGTGGCGCCATGCACTCAGCGATCGATAAGGCGATAGCGCAAAGCCGATGCGCGAGTCGAAAGCCGCATGTCGCGGTGTGTGAGCGGCAACCGAAGAACTGTTGTCGCCAGCCTACTTTTCTATGGACACGCGAACAGTCGATGGCCCGTATTGGCGAACAAGCGCGAACAGGGTCTTGGCGTTGTCTGGGTGCAGACGAACGCAGCCATGCGAGGCCGGTGTGCCCAGGCGCTTCACATAGGGCGTCGCATGAATGGCAAAGCCTTCGTAGAAGAAGATAGAGTGCGGCATCGGCGCGTTATCGTATTTCCGCGAGCGCCACATGACGTGCATGCGATACGGCGTCCAGAAGCCGGTCGGCGTCGCGTAGCCGCGTCTCGCCGTCGATACCTTCCAGACATAGGCGACTTTGCCATGGACCAATATGGTCATGGTCTGCGAAGAAATATCGACGCGCACCATGACCTGGGGGCCGAGAGCCTGTCGTGTCGCCGGACCGGTGCCAAGCGCCTCGGCAATATCGGCGGCCGGTGGCAGTGTCATAGCCAATTCGCCGCTATGCCCACTTGGCAACAGCGACGGGCGCATGGTGGTATTGTCGAAGCTCGGATCGCCGACCGTGGTAGCATGTGCCTGCGAGGCAGTCGCCAAACAGAAGGACAATCCCAACAGGGCGAAGACGCGATACATGACATCCCCCGTAAAGATGCGGACTACTATTGCACGCAAGCGTTAATTGATTATGGTCATCGCGATGTTTGCCGGATTTGGCGCTTTTTAGCTAATTTCTAGGAAATGGGCGGAGGCCGGGCGGTAGCTGGCGCCGCCGCTTTGGCCGATCCTCGGGTCGGTCTTCTTCTGCTACTCAAGGGGCGGAGATGTCCATCTTCCTCGTCGGTCTCGTTCTCTTCATCGGCATGCATTCGATTTACATCCTGGCGCCAACCGTGCGGAGTGCGGCGATCGATCGCATGGGCTACAACCCTTGGCGCGGCGTCTACTCGCTGGTCTCGCTCGCTGGCCTCATCCTCATCATCTACGGCTATGGCCTTGCCAGGCAGGATCCGGTGGTGCTGTTCGAGCCGCCATTCTGGGCGCGCGATTTTGCCTTCACCTTGATGCTGGTGGCCCTGCCGCTCCTCATTGCGTCTTTCTTTCCTGTGCCGACGCGGATTGGCCGCTTCGTTCGCCATCCCATGTTGATGTCGGTGACGCTTTGGTCGGTTGCCCATGCGCTGGCGATCGGGACGCTGGCGGGCGTGCTGCTCAGCGCCGTCTTCTTCGTGTGGACACTTGTTGCGCGTTTCTCCTTGATCGCACGACCGATGACCGCCGCTTCGACGGCGTCGCCCGAGCCGAGGAATGACTGGATTGCCGTGGCGGTCGGGCTGGCAATTTGGGCGGCTTTCCTGTTCGTTCTGCACGACTGGTTGATTGGCATGCCGCTGCTGTGACGGACTGGAACCTGTCGTGTATGAAGAAGTGGCGTCGTGGCAAAAAAGGCTGTAAACGGCGTCAATGAAATGCGCGGACTTACGTCGGCGCAAGCCGGGCCATGGGCTGCGATCTCTGGGATTGCGGACCGATAGTTGGATAGAAGATGTCTGATATTTTCGACGAAGTCGGAGAAGACCTGCGCCGTGATAGGCTGACGGGCCTATGGAAGCGCTATGGCTGGGTGCTCTATGTGGCGGCCGGTGTCATTGTTGCCGTCACCGCGGCCTGGCGCGGTTACGACTACTGGGCGACCAGCCGCGCCAATGCGGCGGGTGATGCTTATTCGCAGGTGCTCGCCTCGGCCAAGGCCGGCGATCATAAAGAGCTTGCCGAGTCGCTCGCGCTCTATGCCGGCAGCGCGCCGGCGCAATATCAGGTCCTTGCCCGTTTCCGTGCCGCGTCCGAGCATGCGGCGATGGGCGAGACCGACAATGCGCTGGCCGCTTTCGAAGATCTTTCCAAGGCATCCGGCGTCGATCAGGCCTTCCGCGATCTTGCCGCCATCCGTGCCGCGCTGATTGCCGTCGACCGGGAAAACGTCGAGCAAATCAAGGCGCGAGTCTCCGGCTATAACAACGACATTTCGCCTTGGCGGCACGCCGCGCGCGAGATCATCGCGCTGGCTTCCGTGCGTGCCGAGGACTGGAAGGGCGTCAGTGAAGAGGCCCGCAAGCTGACGGACGACCCGGCAACGCCGGCGGACGTGCGGGCTCGTGCCCGGATTCTGCGCGACCTCGCGATTTCCGAGGCCGGTGACGTTAATGGAGCAGCCGGATGACAGTTCTCCTGCGCCTTTCCTCGGCCGTCCTCGCACTGGCCGTCGCCGCGACGATTGGTGGCTGCGGCTCGGATTCGGCGATGGATTCCATCTCTTCGCTCAATCCGTTCAAGAAAAACCATACGGTCGCCGAGGGGAACCGCACCTCGATTCTGGCCGTCTCGGACCCGACGCGAGGGATCACCAACGGGCGAGCAACCATTGGTGCAGCCACCGCGCTTGCCGCATGGTCGCAGCCCGGCGGCACGGCGACCAATGATCCCGGCAATGTCGCCGGTGCCCTGCAGGGCGTGCATTATTGGTCGATGAAGGGTGGGCAGTCCGGCTTTGGCAATGGCATGATGGGCCTTTCCACCAGCAAGGGGCGGGGTATTTCGGCGCGCCCGGTGGCGGCCGATGGTATCGTTTATGTCTACGATGCCGCTGGCGTTGTTTCGGGCTTCAAAGTGGCCAACAGTGGTGCAACCTGGCACGTCAACGCCTATCCGGCCAGTGCGGGCGACGCGGTGGGCGGCGGTGGACTGGCCGTGTCGGGCGGCCGGGTCTACGCGGCAACCGGTTACGGCGAGCTGCTCGCCATCGATGCCGCCTCTAGTTCGATTGTCTGGCGCGTCAAACTCGATGCGCCGGCTCGCTCGGCGCCTGCCGTCGGTGGCGGCAAGGTGGTGGTCACGGCCCAATCGGGCGTCGTCCAGGCCTTTGACGCCGCGACCGGTGCAGCCGGTTGGCGTGCCTCGACCGAGGTATCGGGCGCGGCATTGGTCGGCGCTGGCAGCGCGGCGATCTCGGCCGATACCGTCGTGGTTGCCGGTTCGACGGGCCAGATTCAGGCGTTCGATCTTGCCACTGGCGCGGCGAAATGGCAGGCCTCGATTACCGGCAGTAGCTCAATCTCGGCGATCACCGGCCTGCGTGATGCTTCGGCGAGCCCGGTGATCCATGGTGACGCGGTCTACGCCACCGGTATCGGCGGTTCGCTGGTTGCCATCGATCTCAAAACCGGCGATGTCCGCTGGCAGCAGCCAATCGGCAGTGCCGAGACGCCCATTGTCTCGGGCGGCAGCCTGTTCCTGATCGATCTTGAGAATCGGATGATCGCATTCGACCTCAAGACCGGTAAGGTGATCTGGGCGCAGACGTTGCCGGCCAAGCCGTCGTCGAACCGCAAGGGTTCGTGGGCTGGGCCTGTCATGGCGGCGGGCAAGCTCTGGGCGACCTCCAACGACGGTCGTATCGCCTCGGTGGATGCGGTCACGGGTGCGCTCGGCACTACGACTGAAATTGGTTTTAGCGGCGCTATTGCGCCCATCCTGAGCTCTGGCAAGATGATGATACTCGCCGGAGACGGTACGCTCATCGCCGTGAACTGAACGCGGCGCTTTATGAACACGGACGAGCGGCGGCGGATCGGCTGATCCGGCGCCGCAATGTCTATTGAAGAAAGTCTCGAATATGTCCGCGCAACCGACCGTTGCTCTCGTCGGCCGCCCGAATGTCGGCAAGTCTACGCTGTTCAACCGTCTCGTCGGTAAGAAGCTGGCGCTGGTTGACGATACGCCCGGCGTGACGCGCGACCGCCGTGCCGGCAATGGTCGGCTTGGCGACCTTACCTTCCAGGTGATCGATACCGCCGGTCTCGAAGACGCTGATCCGGACTCGCTCGAAGGCCGCATGCGCGCCCAGACGGAAACGGCGATCCGCGAAGCCGACGCCATTCTGTTCATTTACGACGCCCGGGCAGGGATCACGCCGCTCGACAAGCATTTCTCCGACATGATCCGTCGCATGGACCGGGAAGTGATCCTGGTCGCGAACAAGGCCGAGGGGCGCGGCATCGAGGCGGGCCTGATGGAGGCTTATGAACTGGGCCTTGGAGAGGCGATCGCCATCTCGGCCGAGCACGGCCAGGGCATGGCCGATCTCTACGATGCCGTGCGCGATGCACTTGAGGGGCGCCTCGGCTTTGCCGAACCCGACGGCGAGGAAGCGGTGGTCAACCTCGATGTCGACGAGGAAGGCAATTTTGTTGAGCCGCAGATACAGCGGCCACTGCGCATCACCGTTACCGGTCGGCCCAACGCCGGCAAGTCGACGCTGATCAACCGGATGATCGGCGAAGATCGACTGCTCACCGGGCCAGAGGCGGGCATTACCCGCGATTCCATCTCGGTCGACTGGGTTTGGAAGGACCGCGAGGTAAAGCTGTTCGACACCGCCGGTCTTCGTCGCAAGGCACGGGTGCAGGAGAAGCTGGAAAAGCTGTCGGTTGCCGATGCGCTACGGGCCATCAAGTTCGCCGAAGTGGTCGTCGTCCTGCTTGATGCCACCATTCCCTTCGAGAAGCAGGATCTGCACATCGTCGACCTGATCGTTCGCGAGGGCAGGGCGTTGGTGATCGGCCTCAACAAGTGGGATCTTGTCGAGGATCGGGCCAATAAGCTCCGAGAGTTGCGGGAGGAATGCGAGCGGCTGTTGCCGCAGGTGCGCGGCGTCGAACTGGTGACGCTGTCCGGCATTAACGGCCAGGGTATCGACAAGCTGATGCAGGCCGTCGTGCGGGCCTATGACGTCTGGAACACCCGCATCTCCACTGGCCGGCTCAACCGCTGGCTGACCAGCCTCATCGAGCATCATCCGCCGCCGGCCGTCGCCGGTCGCCGCCTGAAGATCCGCTACATCACCCAGGCCAAGACGCGTCCGCCGATGTTCATCATCTTCGGATCGCGCCCTGAGGCGATGCCGGAGAGCTACATGCGCTATCTCTCGAACGGCCTTCGGGAAACCTTCGAAATGCCGGGCACGCCGATCCGCGTGCAAATGCGTTCCGGCGGCGATAACCCTTACGACAAAAAGGGGTAGGCGCGGATGGTCACTTCTCGGTGACCCGGGGCGAAGTCAATGAATGTTTGTCGATACCGAGTGAGTGTCGGGCTTCTTCCGGGTGGCCCCACGGCATTCATCGGTGTCGGCCTAGTCTCGGGAGTTCTTTGCTAACCCAAGGATTCCCTTCATGCTCCTCGAAAAGCTTCATTGGCGCTACGCCACCAAAAAGTTCGATCCGGCCCGCGTGGTGCCGCAGGACAAGGTCGACCAGATCGTCGAGGCGGCTCGCCTTGCCCCGACGTCGAGCGGTTTGCAGCCCTACGAGCTGTTCGTCATCACGAACCCCGACGTGAAAGCGAAGATCCTGCCGATCGCCAGCGGTCAGGCGCAAGTGGTCGACGCCTCGCATCTTCTGGTCTTCGCCGCGTGGGATACCTACACCGCCGACCGTATCAACGAAGCCTTCGACTTTGTCGTGGCGGAACGAAGCCTCGAGGGTGAGCGGCTCATCAACTGGAACGCCTACCGGCAGCGTCTGTTATCCGCCTATGTGCCACGCGATGCTCGTACCAACTTCGAACACGCCGCCCGCCAGGCCTATATCGGCTTTGGTCTCGCCATCGCCGAGGCAGCGATGCTGGAAGTGGATGCAACGCCAATGGAAGGCTTCGATGCCGAGGCGCTCGACGAGCTGCTCGGTCTCCGGACCCGTGGCCTCAGGTCGGTCACCATCCTGCCGCTCGGCTATCGCGAGGCGAACAAGGATTGGCTGGTGAACCTCAAGAAGGTGCGTCGTCCCAGAGAGAAGTTTGTGACCGAGATTCGCTGACGAGGCCGGAAATGGACGCGCCCGCCCATCCCGCGCGGAAGGGCGGGCGCTTCGTTTTTAGGTGAAGTTTTGGAAAGCTTTCCAGACTGTCGGGTGGTGCCAACAAAAAGCCCGAATAATCTGTTGATGTGAAAAGGTAAATTTGTCCGAGACGATGCCTGTTGACGGGGGCGGCGCTCCATGGCTTCTACCGCCAGAATCGGCTAGAACGAAGCATATCTGGAAGACCCGTTCGCATAGGATCATGCGTTCTCCGATCGGACGATGAGACCTAAAGACAATCCCTGCCGCTGTCAGGTCATTCGGCCGAGCGGAGGAGTAGTTCAGGAAGTTTAAGCCCTTGGCTGAAGAGACGAAGACACCAGACGGCGCCGAGCCGACCGACATCAAGCCGGTGTCGCTCATCGAGGAAATGAAGCGCAGCTATCTCGATTACGCCATGAGCGTGATCGTGTCCCGCGCACTGCCGGACGTGCGCGACGGCTTGAAGCCGGTGCATCGCCGCATCCTCTATTCGATGAGCGAAAACGGCTACGATTGGAACAAGCCGTATCGCAAGTCAGCGCGCGTGGTCGGCGACGTCATCGGTAAATACCACCCGCATGGCGACAGCTCGATCTACGACGCGCTGGTTCGCATGGCGCAGCCGTTCTCGATGCGACTGCCGCTGGTCGACGGGCAGGGCAACTTCGGCTCTGTCGATGGCGATAGTGCCGCAGCCATGCGTTACACCGAGGTGCGCCTCGAAAGGGTGGCGCAGGCGCTGACCGACGACCTCGACAAGGATACCGTCGACTTCAATCCCAACTACGACGGGTCCGAGCGGGAACCGTCGGTGTTGCCGGCCCGCTTCCCGAACCTTCTGGTCAACGGTTCCGGCGGCATTGCCGTGGGTATGGCGACCAATATTCCTTCGCACAATCTCGGCGAGGTGGTGGATGCCACCATCCGCCTGATGGACAACCCGGACATCGACATCGAAGAGTTGATGGAGGTCATTCCCGGTCCGGACTTCCCGACCGGCGCCATGATCCTCGGTCGCTCCGGCATTCGTTCGGCCTTCATGACGGGCCGTGGCTCGGTCATCATGCGCAGCCGCGTCGCCATCGAGCAGATCCGCAAGGATCGTGAAGCACTGATCGTCACCGAAATTCCCTATCAGGTGAACAAGTCGGTGATGGTCGAGAAGATCGCCGAACTGGTGCGTGAGAAGCGCGTCGAGGGCATTGCCGATCTTCGCGATGAAAGCTCGCGTGACGGCATCCGCGTGGTCATCGAGCTAAAGCGCGACGCCGTTGCCGACGTGGTGCTCAACCAGCTCTACCGCTTCTCGCAGCTGCAGACGTCGTTCGGCGTCAACATGGTGGCGCTGAACGGTGGCCGCCCGCAGCTGATGAACCTCAAGGACGTGCTGAGCGCTTTCGTCGCCTTCCGCGAGGTGGTGGTGACAAGGCGTACCCGCTTCCTGCTCGGCAAGGCTCGCGACCGGGCGCATGTGTTGGTCGGTCTTGCCATCGCCGTCGCCAACATCGACGAGGTGATTGCGGTCATTCGCAACGCACCCGATCCGAGCGTCGCCCGCGAACAGCTGATGACCCGCCGCTGGCCAGCTGCCGATGTCGAAGCATTGATCCGCCTCATCGACGACCCGCGTCACGAGGTGAATGAGGACGGCACCTACAACCTATCGGAAGAGCAGGCGCGCGCCATTCTCGACCTGCGTCTGCAGCGTCTCACCGCGCTCGGCCGGGACGAGATTTCCGAAGAGCTGAACCAGCTCGCCGACGAGATCAAGGGCTATCTCGAGATCCTCGCCTCACGCGAGCGGGTGATGGAAATCATCCGCAACGAGCTGATCGAAATCAAGACGGCCTACGCCACGCCGCGTCGTACCGAGATCGTCGAGTCCGACGGCGACATGGAAGATGAAGACCTCATCGCCCGCGAGGAGATGGTGGTCACGGTATCGCACGAGGGCTACATCAAGCGCGTGCCACTGTCGCAATATCGGGCGCAGAACCGTGGCGGCAAGGGACGTTCCGGCATGGCGACGAAGGAAGAAGACTTCGTCACCCGCTTGTTCATTGCCTCGACGCATGCGCCGGTGCTGTTCTTCTCATCGCGCGGCATTGCCTACAAGTTGAAGGTCTGGCGTCTGCCGCTCGGCACACCGCAGTCACGCGGCAAGTTCATCAAGAACATCCTGCCACTGCAGGACGGCGAGCGTATCACCTCCATCCTGGCTCTGCCGGAGGATGAGCGGAGCTGGGCTGACCTCGACGTGGTGTTTGCCACCCGTCTCGGCACCGTTCGCCGCAATAAGCTGAGCGACTTCACGCAGGTCAATCGCAATGGCAAGATCGCCATGAAGTTCGACGACGAGGCGGATGGCATCGTCGGCGTTGAGACCTGTACCGAGGATGACGACTTCCTGCTGGTGTCGGCGCTCGGCCAGTGCATCCGATTCTCCGTCGGCGATGTGCGCGTCTTCAAGGGGCGCGACTCCACCGGCGTGCGCGGCATATCGCTCGCCGAGGGCGACGAACTGATCTCCATGACCATCCTTCGCCACTTCGATGCCAGCCCGGCCGAGCGCACCGCCTTCCAGAAGCAGTGGGCCGCCGAGCAGAGGTTGGCGGGCGAGGAGGAGACGGAACTGGAAGAGGTGTCGGCCGACGATGCAGAGGAAGAGAGCAACGGCATCGATTCGCTTTCTTCCGACCGCTACGCCGAGATGATGCTGGCTCAGCAGTTCCTGCTGACCGTCAACGAGCAGGGCTATGGCAAGCGCTCGTCGTCCTACGAGTTCCGCATCTCCGGCCGTGGTGGCAAGGGTATCAAGGCGACCGATCAGAGCAAGCTCGATGAGATCGGCAAGCTGATCGCTGCCTTCCCGGTAGAGCCGACCGATCAGATCATGCTGGTGTCCGACGGCGGCCAGCTGATCCGCGTACCGGTCAGCCAGATCCGCATCGTCTCACGCGCCTCGAAGGGCGTTCGCATCTTCAACACGGCCGAAGGCGAGAAGGTGGTGTCGGTCGAGCACATCTCCGACATCGGCGAAGAGGCGACTGGCGCCGAAGAGAACAGTGCTGAGGAGAACGGTGCCGAGGAGTAATTCTGGCGCCATTTCGGCTGTACCTAAAAGATTGGGCGCAAGATGGTGGCCAACCATCTTGCGCCCTTGCCGCATTTTGCTGGAGGCATCAGGGAACGGTCCCGTTGCCTGATCTTCCCTTTAGGGGCTCGTCACTCGACGATGGTAAGTCCGGCCGCCACAGTGGTCACCGTGACGCCGCCGCTGGCTCGCGCCTCCCTGGCACATACCTTGAGGCCGTCGACCGTTTCGATGGCGCAGTGGCCGATATCGGAGATCTGGTCGCCTCGGCTGACTTCCGGGTAGATGGGCTCCGTCGCGCCGATAGATAGGACGGCGGCAGAAAGCCCAGCTATGACGAGGGCCATCTTCCTTAAGCGCAGTACTCGATGCTTCGTCATGTCAGTCCGCCTTCCTGTGCGAGACTTGCTGTGAGGACTGAGTTTCGGGCGTGATCGTTACGCAGCAGTTAATGTGATCCTGACGATTGGACGCATCGGGGTTAATGCTTAATGATTGGTAAACGCAACCAAATGCCTAGGGGCTGGGAGCGGCGCGCCGCGACCACCTGTTCCGACGTGGCGTAGTTGTTAACGGCCGGCGAAACGGTTATTCAGGTGGCCATGACGACAGCCCTTTACGCCGGTTCGTTCGATCCGGTCACCTACGGTCATCTCGATATTATCGAGCGCGCTTCCCGCCTGTTCGACAGGCTGGTGGTTGCCATCGGCGTCCACCACGAGAAGAAAAGCGAATTCGACGCTGCCGAACGCGAGGCCATGTTGCGCGATCTGGTAGCTCCGATCGCCGCCCGCACCAAGGGCGAAATCGAGGTGGTCACCTTCACCTGCCTTGTCATCGACATCGCACGCCGGCATGACGCGCGCGTCATCGTGCGCGGTATCCGCAACAGCTCCGATCTCGATGTCGAGGTGGGCATGGCCGGTATGAACGCGGCCATGGCGCCGGAGATCGACACCGTCTACTTCGGCGCCTCTTCCGGTGTCCGCCATGTGGCATCGAGCCTCGTCAAACAAATCGCCCGATTGGGTGGAGACGTTGCTGCCTTTGTTCCGCCGCAGGTCGCAGAGAAACTCCGCGCCCGCTATCAGGCCAGCTGAACGGCCAACACGACACAACAGGGAGATCGATGTGATCCGCAGGACTTTTCTCGCGGCGCTCGCCGTGTCCAGCCTCTTGCTGGCGACAGGCGCTAATGCCGCTTCGCCCGATAACACGCTGATTCTCGAGACCAGCAAGGGCAAGGTCACCATCGAACTCAGGCCTGACCTCGCGCCAAAGCACGTCGCGCAGATCAAGACACTGGTCGGCAAGCATTTCTACGATGGCATCATCTTCCACCGGGTGATCGAAGGGTTCATGGCCCAGACGGGTGATCCCACCGGTACCGGCATGGGCGGTTCCGATCTGCCAGACATTCCGGCGGAGTTTTCCAAGACGCATTTCGGACGCGGCACCGTCGGCATGGCGCGCGCTCAAGATCCCGATAGCGCCAACTCGCAGTTCTTCATCATGTTCGCCGATGGCAGCTTCCTCGATGGCCAGTACACCGTTTGGGGGCAGGTGACCGAAGGCATGGACGTGGTCGACAAGATCAACCGCGGCGAGCCGCCGGCCAGCCCGGACAAGATTGTCAAGGCGCGCCTTGCTTCCAATCCGAACTGACCAATCGAACTTCCCGGCCGACCGTGTTAAGAGCACGGCCTGCACCTAGACCCGAAAGGAGGCCCGCGTGGCCGATATCAAGGATCCCGAGAACACCCTCGTCATGGAAACCACCAAGGGCACCGTCGTCATCGAGATGCGGCCCGACCTGGCGCCCAATCACGTCGCCCACATCAAGAAGCTGGTGCGCGAGAAGTTCTACGACGGCATCGTCTTCCACCGGGTGATTGATGGCTTCATGGCCCAGACCGGCTGCCCGCAGGGTACCGGCACCGGCGGCTCGCAGTATCCGGATCTCAAGCAGGAATTCAACGCTGAGCCGCACGTGCGCGGTACGGTGTCCATGGCCCGCGCCATGAACCCCAACTCGGCCAACTCGCAGTTCTTCATCTGCTTCGATGACGCCCGCTTCCTGGACAAGCAGTACACGGTGTGGGGCAAGGTCATCGAGGGCATGGAAAACGTCGACAAGATCAAGCGCGGCGAGCCGGTGCGCGATCCCGACAAGATTGTTTCGGTGATTGTGGCTGCCGACGCGGCCTGATCCATCGAGCGGTATTGAAAAAGCCCGCGCGGCCAGGCCGACGCGGGCTTTTTCATGCGCGATTGACGCCGTCAGACGAACAGATCGACCAGCCAGTAGGAACAGGCAGCGATGGCGGCGCCGGCCGGCATGGTGATGATCCAGGCGATGACGATATTGCCGGCTATCCCCCAGCGCACCGCCGAGACTCGCCGCGCCGCGCCGACGCCGACGATGGCGCCGGTGATCGTGTGCGTGGTGGATACGGGGATGCCGAAGTGTGTGGCGATGAAGAGGGTGATCGCGCCGCCGGTTTCGGCACAGAAGCCCTGCATCGGGTTGAGACGGGTAATCTTGGAACCCATAGTGTGGACGATGCGCCAGCCGCCCAGCAGCGTGCCGAATGCCATGGCGGTCTGGCAGGCGATCACCACCCAGAAGGGCACGTAGAACTCGCTGCCGAGATAGCCTTGCGAATAGAGCAGCACGGCGATGATGCCCATGGTTTTCTGCGCATCGTTGCCGCCATGACCGAGCGAATAGAGCGAGGCGGAAACGAACTGCAAATGCCGGAACGTCTTATCCACGGCAAAGGGCGTCCGCTTCACGAAGGTCCAGGACACCGCCAGCACCAGCATCAGCGCCAGGAAGAAGCCGAGGGCCGGCGACAGGAAAATGGCGCTCGCCGTCTTGATCAAGCCCGACCAGACGACGGAACTGAAACCGGTCTTGGCGAGACCCGCTCCCACGAGGCCGCCAACGAGGGCATGTGAGGATGACGAGGGAATGCCGGCCAGCCAGGTGACGACATTCCACACGATAGCGCCCATCAGGGCAGCAAACACCACGTGCGGCGTCACGATGGACGGATCGATGATGCCCTTGCCGAGCGTCGTCGCTACGTTGAGACCGAAAAACAGGAAGGCGATGAAGTTGAAGAAGGCCGCCCAGAACACCGCATACTGCGGCCTGAGCACGCGCGTCGATACGATGGTCGCAATCGAGTTGGCGGCGTCGTGCAGGCCGTTCAGGAAGTCGAACAGCAGCGCGATGCCGACCAGGCTGATGAGCAACGGAAGGGCGAGCGGCTCCATCAGACGTTCTCGATCACGATGCCGCTGATTTCCTTGGCGACGTCCTCAAAGCGGTCGAGCACTTTTTCAAGTTCGCCGTAGATCTTGCTGCCGATGATGTAGCTCATCGCGTTGCCGGTTCCATGCCGGCGGTAGAGATCCTTCAGGCCATTATCATGCAAGAAGTCCGAATGGCCTTCAACGCGCGTCACTTCTTCGGAGAGCGCCGTCAAACGAGGGGCGTTGGCGCCGACATTCTTGAGCAGCGGGATCGCCTCGGCCACCAGCTTGGCGGCCTGGACAATGTCGAGCCCCATGTCGCGCATGCCGGGATCGAAGACGCGCTGTTCAAACAGCAGGATGGTCTTCACCACGCGATGCATGGTGTCGATCGTATCGTCCATCGACTGGATGAGATCCTTGATGTCGTTACGGTCGAAGGGCGTGATGAAGCTCCGCCGGACGGCCAGCAAGACTTCCCGGGTGATACCGTCGGCCTTGTCTTCCAGTGCGACAATCTCGGCGATGCGGGTGTCGCGATCATCACCCGACAAAAGGGCGTTCAGAGAGTGGGCTGCCGTGACGACGGTCTCGGAATGCTGGGCGAACAGATCGAAGAATTGCTCTTCGTGCGGGAGGAGCTTGCGGAACCACTCGAGCATGGTCGGTCCTTGTTTCTTGGACTTTTCGGCTCGCGGTTTATCCGATGAGCTCTGTCGACGCTAGTCGCAGTTTCCGAGAGGGCGAGGTTTTTAGGCGGTTTTCCTTCAAGTTCTGCATGTCGGGTTGGGCTGATCTGCATTTTGGGCTCAATCGGGCGAACAAGTTGCCAAAACCCTCGAAAGACTACGTAGAAGCCATCGGTCCAACTGGCCTTTCAATGATCGCAGGATCGAGTAGACCTTGCTGGTCGACTTCAGGCTTCATTGGCGGCGGCAAGACATCCGAAAGCGATACGGGCGACGGCCGTTGCCTTTCGCGGTCGGTCGTGCCTATGCAGGGGCATGCAAGTTTCACTCTTCGATTTCGATCTGCCACCCGAGCGGATTGCTCTTCGCCCCGCTGTTCCGCGCGATGCCTCGCGTCTGTTGGTGGTAAGGCCGGGCGAACCCCTTGAAGACAGGCAGGCGCGCGATCTCGCCGATCTCCTGTCGCCGGGCGATGCGCTGGTATTCAACGACACCAAGGTGATCCCCGCTCAGCTCGAAGGGCGGCGCGACCGCCAGGGTGCCGAGCCGGTCCGCTTCTCGGCTACGCTGCATATGCGCGAGGCGCCAGATCGTTGGCGGGCCTTTGTCAAAGGCGCCCGCAAGCTGCGCGCCGGCGATCATGTGGTATTTTCCGGCGCTGATCCTGTCGCTGTACCGCTTGGCGCCGTAGTTGCGGCGAAAGGCGAAGACGGCGAAATCACGTTGGCTTTCGATCGCGCTGGCCCAGATCTCGATGTGGCGTTGATGGCCGTTGGCCATATTCCGCTGCCGCCGTACATCGCCGCTCGGCGGGCCGAGGATGAGCATGATCGGGCTGACTATCAGACCGTCTATGCGCGTGAGAGCGGCGCCGTTGCCGCACCAACCGCCGGACTCCACTTCACGCCGGAGCTCTTCGATCGTCTCGAGGCACGCGGTATCAGCAGACACTTCGTGACGCTGCATGTCGGCGCTGGCACTTTCCTACCGATGAAGGTGGACAACACCGAAGACCATAGGATGCACTCCGAGATCGGCCACGTTTCGACGGAGACCGCCGAGGCGCTCAACGCCATCCGGGCGCGTGGGGGCAGGGTGGTCGCGGTCGGCACGACATCGCTGCGCCTTCTGGAAAGTGCCGCCAGTGAGGACGGGCGCATTCGGCCATTTGCTGGCGCGACCGACATCTTCATTACGCCCGGCTATCGCTTCCGCGCCGTCGATCTGCTGATGACCAACTTCCACCTGCCGAAGTCGACGCTGTTCATGCTGGTGTCGGCCTTCTCTGGCCTCGATACCATGCGCGCCGCCTACGCTCATGCGATCGCCAGCGGTTACCGTTTCTACTCCTATGGCGACACATCACTGCTTCATCCATCGCAAGAGAGCCGATTGGCGAAATAAGCCAGGGCTGCCACTTAAGCCGACGAGAACGAAAAAGGGGCGCCGAAAGCGCCCCCTCACCAAGTGCATGTGACTGATAGATAAATTAGTAGCGGCGCATCAACGCCACGAGCCGGCCCTGGATCCGCACGCGGTCGGGGCCGAAGATACGCGTCTCATAGGCCGGGTTGGCAGCCTCGAGAGCAACCGAGGCGCCCTTGCGCCGGAGGCGCTTCAGCGTCGCTTCCTCATCGTCCACCAGCGCTACGATGATATCGCCTGAATCGGCGGTGTCGGACTTCTTGATGACGACGGTGTCGCCGTCGAGAATGCCGGCCTCGATCATCGAGTCTCCGCGCACCTCAAGGGCATAATGCTCGCCGCCCGCTACGAGGTCGATCGGCACATGCAGGATGTGCGACTGGTTCTGGATGGCGGCAATCGGCACGCCAGCAGCGATGCGTCCCATGACCGGCACCGGGACTGTGTCACGACTGTCGAGGGAAGGCGCAGCGGCAGCGGCTGGTGCCTTGCGTCCGCCATCGCCTTCGATCACCGCGGGTGCAAAGCCCTTGCGGGCTCGGCCAATACCGGGCTGCATGGTTTCCGGCAGTTTGATCACTTCGAGAGCCCGTGCCCGGTTGGGCAGGCGGCGAATGAAACCCCGCTCTTCGAGAGCGGTGATGAGACGATGAATGCCGGACTTGGACTTGAGATCCAGCGCGTCCTTCATCTCGTCAAAGGACGGCGGCACACCCGATTCCTTGAGACGCTCATGAATGAACATCAGGAGTTCGAGCTGTTTGCGCGTGAGCATTGTTTGGTCCCCGCTGGTCGGCCGGCGCGCCGGTTGCGCCATTGCGCGATTCGGTACAAATCACGAACAGAGTTAACATGTTCCGTGTGTGTTCCGCAATGGGGGATTGCCGGATGCGGTTTTGGAGCATGTATTGAATGGCGCCAATAGATCTACCCGGCAGTAACCGCGCTGGACGACCAAGCCCTGGCCGAATAGTCTGGTCTCGAAAGCCTTCGATATGTCGAGCGGTCCGGACTGCCGAGAACCGGCGATTGCAGGTCCGCTCCGTGCACCTTGCGGGAAAGAGGTGACCAACTGCGCATTCTTCTGGTGGAAGACGACCATATCCTGGGGCCGTCACTCAAACGGGCGCTTGAGAAGCATGCCTATGGCGTCGATTGGTTCAGCGACGGAGAGTCCGGCCTATCGGCATGCGAGGATAATGACTACGCGGTGGCCGTCCTGGATGTGAACCTTCCGAAGATGAGCGGCTTCGACATCGTGCGTGCGCTCCGCAGCAAGGCCAATCATACGCCGGTCCTGTTCCTGACGGCGCTCGACAGCGTCAGACACCGCGTCGAAGGACTTGACGGTGGCGGGGACGATTACCTGGTCAAGCCGTTCGATCTCGAGGAACTCCTGGCGCGCATTCGCGCTCTGACGCGACGGCGTGAGGGACGCGCGGCGACACTATTGGTCTCCGGCGAAGTTGAACTTGATCCGGCGGCACTGGTTGCCCGCCGCGCCGGAGAGCCGCTGCATTTGCCGGCCAAGGAGTTTCATCTCCTGCGGCTCCTGATGGAGCGCGCGGGCCGTTATGTCACCAAGACCGATATCGAATACGCGCTCTACGACGCGGAATCGACGACCGAAAGCAACACGATCGAGGTTGCCGTCTACAACCTCAGACGCAAGCTCGGCTCGACCTTTATCAAGTCGATCCGTGGCGTGGGCTATATGGTCGAACGGTGATGTCATGACGCTCAGCCAGCGCCTGCTCTGGCGCATCCTCCCAACATTGATGGCTACCATCCTCATCGTCGGCGCGCTCGCCTATCGCAGTGCCACGCGGGAGATCGAGAACATCTACGACGCTGAGCTGATCAACGACGCCAACACTCTCTGGATCTTGCTGAAAGGCCATCTGCAACGCAATGACTTCACGGCGCCGGTGGAGGTTCCGGACATCGATTTTTCCATGGGCAACCAGTTGGCGCTCAATGAGGACGCGGACGATTACGCTGACGCGCACGCTTTCCGGTCCTGGAAAGGACACGCGCTGGCAATGGTCAGCAGCAATGCCTTCCCTGCCAGCGTGCCGCAGTTCAGAAGCGGATTTGCCGACTACACTTCCGCAAACGAAAAGTGGCGGGTTTATTCGCTGGCGGTTGCCAAGACGGACCTTGTTATCGAAGTGGCTGAGAAAGTAGCGCTGCGGCGAGGTCTGGTCGGCAAGATCCTTCTCGACATCGCTTTGCCGTTGTTGGTTCTGGTACCGGCGATCGCCTTCCTTACTTGGCTCGTGATCTACAATGGTCTCAGTCATATTCGCGCGTTGGTAAGGCAGATTCGGTCGCGAACCCCTGACGACCTGTCGATGCTGGCCACAAATGATTTGCCGAGCGATCTGATGCCGCTCGTTCGCTCTCTCAATCAATTCATGCAGAAGCTGGATACATCGCTGACGCTGGAGCGCCGGTTCGCTGATCTCGCCGCCCATCAGCTACGGACGCCTCAGGCCGGCATCAAGCTCTTGTTGCAGATGCTGGACAAGGCGACCGACGAGGATGAGCGGCGGCAACTGATGGCGGATCTGGTGGCTAGCAACGAGCGTGCAATGCACCTGATTGCCCAGCTCCTGCATCTGGCCCGGGTCAGTCATCAGCCGCTGCGTCTGGAGACGATCAATCTCTACGAGGTCGCTGCCGCGTCGCTGGCTGACGTCGGAGTTATTCTCGGCGACCGTGGCTTCGATGCGGAGCTTATCGGCAATCAGGTCGCCTATGTGAAAGCCGACCGGCTTCTTTTGCGCCTGCTGATCGACAACCTCGTCGACAATGCCGTCAAGTATTCTCCTGATCGGGGAAAGATCCGCATGGAGATCGCGCCGGTCGATGCCGCCTGGCGGCTGACGATCGAAGATCACGGCCCGGGCATTCCTGAAGATCAACGGGAAACAGTGTTCCTCAAATTCCACCAGGCATCGGCCACAGACCAAGGTGGTGCCGGACTTGGGTTGGCCATCGTTGCCGAAATCGCCAAGCGTCTCGGCATTCAGATTAGCCTCTCCACGCCGGCTTGGGGACATGGTCTCCAAGTGGAACTGACCATGCCGGCGGTTGCCGCATAGCGGCGGCGGCGTTCAGTTTGGCTTCATCTTCCCCTCAGGCAGGCCTCATCGAGGGGGCGTAGACGGGGTCCCAGATAAGTCTGGGACCACGATATGCTAGCCTACTGTGACTTTGACGGCACCATTGCGACCGACGACGTTACCGATCTGGTTCTCGATCGCTTTGCCCTGCCGGAGTGGCGGGATATCGAGGCGCGCTGGGAAGCGGGCCTGATCAATTCAGCAGAATGCATGCAGGCGCAGATCCGCCTGATCCACGCCGGACAAGGCGAAATCGACGAGCTTCTTGAGCAGGTTGAAATCGATCCGGGCTTTGCCGATTTCAAAAGGTTCTGCGACCGCAACGACATCGAAATCGTGATCGTCAGTGATGGTGTCGATCACTTTATCCGCCGCGTGCTCGCCTGCAGTGGCATTTCCGGCATCAGGATCGTCGCCAACCGTCTCATCGTGACGAAGGCTGGGTTCGATCTCGGTTTCCCGCATGCTCGTTCGGACTGTCGCTCTGCTGCCGGCGTATGCAAATGCGCGGCTCTCAAAGGGAACGGTTCGCACATCTACATCGGGGATGGGCGCTCGGATTTCTGTGCGGCCCGCAGCGCAGCCATGGTGTTCGCCAAGGATAAGCTCGCCGCGTACTGTCGGCGGGAAGCAATTCCGCATGTCGTTTATGGCGACTTCTTCGATGTGCTCGACGTAACCGTCTCCATGACCGGTTCGTCGCATCCATCGTTCCACCCGTCTTGTCTTTCCCAACAGCTTTGATTGGAAAAACCGTGCTGAACTCACTCCAGACGAACGAATCCGAAGCCGCTCCAAACGAAGACGACCTGCGAGCCCTCGAAAACCTTTATTGCTCCTATGGCGACACGGTCCACTACACCGAATATCCGAAATTCTTCGAATCCTGCGAAGGATCTTTCCTGTTCGACCGGGATGAGGTGCCTTATCTCGATTTGCAGATGTGGTACTCAGCGGTCAATTTCGGTTACCGGAACGAGCGTCTCAATGCCGCCGCCCATCGGCAGCTCGACAGGTTGCCGCAGGTCGCCTCGCAATATCTTCATCGGGAAAAGGTCGAGCTGGCCGCTCTCATCGCCCAGGATGCGGAGCGCAAGTTCGGTCATAAGGGACGCGTTCACTTCAACGTCGGTGGTTCGCAGGCGATCGAAGATTCACTGAAGCTCGTGCGCAACCACTGCCGCGGCAAGAGCCTGATGTTCGCCTTCGAGGGCGGCTACCACGGGCGTACGCTGGGCGCTTCGGCGATCACCTCAAGCTATCGCTATCGCCGCCGCTACGGCCACTTCGGCGACAGGGCGCAGTTCATCGAGTTCCCCTATCATTTCCGCGGCCCTCGCGGCATGTCCAAGGAAGAATACGGTCACCTCTGCGTCCAGAAGTTCGCTCGCCTGTTCGAAAGCGAATACAATGGCGTCTGGGATCCCAAGACCAACCAGTCCGAGTATGCAGCCTTCTATGTCGAACCGATCCAGGGCACGGGCGGTTACGTGATCCCGCCGCTGAACTTCTTCAGCGAACTCAAGAAGGTGCTCGACGATCACGGCATCCTCATGGTGGTCGACGAAATCCAGATGGGCGTCTACCGCACCGGCAAGCTGTGGTCGATCGAGCATTTCGGGGTTTCGCCCGACGTTCTGGTGTTCGGCAAGGCGATTACCAACGGCCTCAATCCGCTATCGGGCATCTGGGCGCGCGAGGAGATGATCAACCCGACTGTGTTCCCGCCTGGATCGACGCATTCCACCTTCGCCTCCAATCCGATGGGGACGGCGGTGGCGCTCGAGACCTTCCGCATGATCGGTGAGGAAGATTTCGGTGCCGCCGTTACCGCTCGCGGTAAGCGCTTCCTGGATGGTCTCGAAGTGCTGAAGAGCCGCCACGCGATCGTCGGCGATGTCGACGGGTTAGGTCTGGCGTTGCGTATGGAGATCTGTGGACCGGATGGCTTTACGCCTGACAAGGCGACGCTCGACTGGATGGTCGACGAGGGCATGAAGGGCGACATGATGGTCGACGGTCGGAGTTATGGCCTCGTCCTCGATGTGGGTGGCTACCATAAAAACGTCATTACGCTGGCTCCGAACCTCTTGATATCGGACAGCGAAATCGACCTGTCGCTCGACTTACTCGACCAGCTGCTGGATCGCGCCGAGCGGAGGTGAGCCGATGCAGCTCTACCTTCTTCACCTCGATGAAGCGCTGGAGGCGCAGTCTGAGTTCGTCCGAACCTGCCTGATGGCCGGCTGCAGGGAGATTGATGTGCGCGATCCGGGGCGGAAGTTCCGCCTCTGGGCACGGCAGGCGGTGGTGGATGATCTCCACCGCTCCCTTCGCGTCGGCCTCGGAAAGGCAAATGGCGAGCCGAGGCTTTGTTTCCTCGGCTCGGGAGACTTTCACCACGTTTCCAGTCTGCTGATCGATTTGGCACTCGATGAGGCACCCGAGCCAGTCACCGTCATCCATATCGATAATCACCCCGACTGGGTGCATTTTTCGGGCGGCTTGCACTGCGGATCGTGGATAAACCGTGTCGCCGATCATCCCTCGGTCGATCGGGTGATCACCGTCGGGGTCTGCAGCGACGACCTGGCATCACCAGAGCGAAAGGGCGCCAACCTTGGGCTTTTGGCGAGCGGGCGTCTGGAACTCTATCCCTTTCACCACTCGCCGAGCCGGGTGAAAATGCGGCTCGGAGGCGGCACCAGCTTCGAACAAAGGTCGGGTTACCTGCATTGGCGAACCATCGGTGATCTCGGCTTCGAGCGGTTTCTTGAACTCTTGATGGAACGCATCGAGACCGAGGCAGTCTACGTCAGCCTCGACAAGGATGTTCTGTGCTCTTGCGATGCCGTCACCAATTGGGACCAAGGGCAAATGAAGCTTGCCGAGGTTCTTCGTCTCTTGAACGAGATTGGCAACTCCCACCGCATCATCGGTGCTGATGTCACTGGCGATTACTCGCGGCCTCGCTACGGCGGTGGTGCCTGGACCCGGCTGATGAAGCTTGGCGAGGGGCTCATCGATCAGCCGCGCAATGCGCAGCCCGACGCGGAAATCATCAACATCAACAGCGCCGCCAATTACGCGCTTCTCGATGTCTTCGGAGCGATGATGCCATGATTGGCGGACTGACGACTGCGCAAATCGGTGTCATCGGCTTCTGCATTCTGACCGAGACTGGCCGCGAGGTCTGTTTCAAGCTCGCCGCCCGGAAATACGCATTTGGTTTCAAGGTATTTCTCAACCCAATCACAGCGTTGGGCGTCATCTTCTGGTTCGTTGAACTTGTCGCCTGGTGCTGGGTGCTCGGTCAGGCACCCCTCTCGATCGCTTTTCCTTTGATGTCAGTAAGTTACGCGGCCATCGCGCTGGCAGGTGCGGCTCTCTTTGGGGAGCGCATCAACCGTCGCCACGCACTTGGCGTCGCCATGGTGATCCTTGGTGTCGCCACCGTCGGTTCGGCGGGTATTTAGAAAATCCGGATGTGAGCCATGAAGACAAAAGCTGGAGATTCCCTTTCCTATTTCATGCCGGGCAGCAGCGGCAACGGCGTTGTTCTCGTGCATGGGCTCACGGGCGCCCCGTCGGAAATGCGGCTCGTCGCCCGCCAACTCCAGCGTCGCGGCTACAGCGTCTATGCGCCGCTTCTGGCCGGGCACGGCAAGGATGCGGCAACGCTGCGTCGAACGAACTGGCGCGACTGGCTCGATAGTCTTGGTGAGGCCATCGCCGATTTTGTGCCGGAAGTCGACGGGCTCTACGCCGCCGGTATATGTGTTGGCGGCCAGTTGGCTCTGATGGCCTCTGGCGAACAGCCCAATTCCGTTCGCGCCGTTGGCCTCTACTCGCCGTGTTTCAATTACGACGGCTGGGCCATTCCCAGGCTCAACGCCTTTATTTCTCGTCAGGCGTCCTGGGTCTCCAGGGTACCATTTGTTGGATTGCTCGAGTTTGGCGAGCCTCCCTCGCTCGGGATCAAGGACGAACGTGCTAGGCGGCTGGTCGCCGGAGCCGCTGGGGAAGGGATTCTTGAGCGTTTCCCGGCCAGTAGTCTCGCGGAAATGCACCGTCTCGGCCAGGAGATGCGGCGACGCCTCCCGTTCATTCGCACGCCGACGCTGATCGTCCATTCGCGTGAGGATGATCTCGCCAGCACCGATCATGCGCGGTACATCCATGCGCATCTCGGTGGTCCGAGTGAGCTGCATCTTATCGACGACAGCTATCACATGATCCACGTCGACCGTCAGTATCGCGACGTTGCCGACCAAACTGCCAACTTCTTCGAGACCTGCCATGCCGCCTGATGCGCTATTGCGCCCTGTTACCTGGGCGGAAGAAGCCGAGTTCGACGTCTGCTCTGATCTTGGCAGCATCGATCGGCAACAGTGGAACGCCTGCTTTCCGGGCGAGGTTGAGGGGTATGACTATCTGCTCGCCGTCGAACGCGCAGGTATTCCCGGCTTTGAGTTTCGCTACGTTATTGGGCGGGCAGGGGGGAAGATCGTTGCCGCCATGCCGGCCTTCCTGACCCGTTACGGGCTTGAGACGACGCTGGACAGCCGTCACCTTCGTGACGTGGTGATGCGCTTGCGTGGTGTATGGTCCAACTTCCTCATGCTTCCACTTGCCTGCCTCGGCTCGCCCTGTACCGAGATCGGATATCCCGGCTTTGATCCCGATATCCCGGCTGTGTGCCGGGCCGATCTGTTTCAGGGGCTGGTCGAGACGTTCGAATCCCATGCTCGCACTGCTGGCTGTGTGCTCCTGGCGCTCAAGGATATTCCGAAGCCGCTTCCCGACAGGCTGATGGATGTCATTGCCGGGCGAGGCTACGCGGAACTGGCTGGCCTGCCGACCGCTGTGCTCGACATCGATTTCCCCGATCTCGACGGCTATTTTGCTCGTCTGTCCGCGGCAACGCGCAAGGATTTGCGCCGGAAGCTCAAGGCGCGGCAGAACGTTCGGATCGAACGCCGATCCGATCTCGGTCCCTATCGAGATCGAGCGATGGAACTCTATCGCCAGACACGCGAGCGTAGCGACTGGCAGTTCGAGGATCTTACGCTCGCCTACTTTGAAGGAATGCTGGCGAGAATGCCGGGGCAATCGTTCGTGACGATGTATTTCGTCGGCGACGAGCTGCTGGCTACCAATTTTCTGATCCGGAACGAGCGGACACTGATCGACAAGTTCTTCTGCATGGATGCCGAGAAAGGGCGGTTGTTCAACCTCTATTATCTGAGCTGGATCGATAACGTCGAATACTGCCTCAAGGAGGGACTGTCGCGCTATCAGAGCGGTCAAGCCTACTATGAGAACAAGGTCCGTCTCGGCAGTCGGCTCGGCGCCAACAGCATGTTCTTCAGACATACCAATGCGTTGACCCAGCGAGCGTTACGTTTTGCGGCGCCTTATCTCGCCATTGCCACGCCCGGCGAAGAGCGCTCGGAGGCAGGCTGAATGCGCAGATGGCTTTGGATGACCTGGCTCGCCATTCCCGCTTTGAACACACTGCAGCAGTTGTTCCTCAAGCTTGGCGCATCTGATGCCGGATCATCCGTTGCGGGTTCCGATTGGCTGGGCAATCTTCTTGTTTCGCCCTGGTTTGCTGCCGCGGTCGCCGCAGAGATCGTCTGCTTCGTCATATGGATGACAGTTCTGGCGGAACTGGATCTTAGCCTGGCGTTCCCGCTTTCGGCGGCGAGCTATGTCTTCATCATGTTGATGGCGTGGCTCGCCTTTGGCGAGCGCCTGGACAGACGAGAGCTTGTCGGCAGCCTCTTCATTCTCGCTGGGATATGGTGCCTGGTGACCGCAAAGTCGGCCAGCAAAGACTAGTCTCGTCTTGCCCGCCGCCGAGCTCAGGCGAGGACCTTTTTGACAGCTTCGAGGACTTCGGTCGCGTAGAGCTTGCATATGCCGCGCTTGCCGACCGGCTCAATCTTCAGTGCCTCGATGGCTTTCTTCACCTTGGTGTCGGATACGCCGATTTCCTTGGCGATGACGCCAACGGTGACGGTTGTCTGCTCGGTCAAGATGGGTTCTCCAGCTGCAAATGCTTGCTTGGTAAAGGCTAGGCAGTCGCTTTCGTCGGGTCAACGTTGGTGAGCGCGAGAACCTTCCGGACAAATGCTTAGGTTGGCGCTGTGGCCGTCGCTGCTTCCCTCTATCCGACGCCGCCGTCTGCTCGTTTGCGAGGCCTATCCGCCAAAGGTAGAAACGTCGGTCGCCTTAAGAGTTTCGTCCATGGAATTCATGGATGCAGCCATTCCCGCGAGGACATCCGCCACCTAGGCTGTTTTTCGTTGCACACGATCGTCCCTGCCTGCAGGGCGAGCGGTGTGGCGCGACCGGTCCGGCCGGCGGTGGGATGGCCGCTGGAGGGATGCGTAGCAGCTGAAAAGACGACAGGGCGGGAGTAGGGCGGTATCTGGAGGAGGCTTTGGGCTGGTTCGTCCGGGATCGTCGGGCGCATCCGGCCTGGATCTTTGCCCAGTCCATCTTCGTTCCCAAAGGCGCATCATCGCCACACGCCCTGCCGGCATGGAGAAGCCCAGCTATCCTGCGAAGGCAGGGGCACGGAATCGTCCATGGCGGATGTCGGCCGTTCCGCCGGAGGGGTCGCCCGGATAGCGAAAGGCGCGCCGTGTTGGCGAGCGATCGTTGAAGAGAAAATGGAGGAAACGCCATGCTTCGTATTCTGAAAAGCTTCGCTGCCGTCGGCATTGCCGTCGGTGCGCTGACAGCGGCGGCCCATGCGGCCGATATCAAGATCGGCTTCGTCGTCAAGCAGCCGGAGGAACCCTGGTTCCAGGACGAGTGGAAGTTCGCCGACATCGCCGCCAAGGAAAAGGGCTTTACGCTGGTGAAGATCGGCGCCGAGGACGGCGAAAAGGTTCAGTCGGCCATCGATAACCTCGGCGCCCAGGGTGCACAGGGCTTCATCGTCTGCACACCGGACGTCAAGCTCGGCCCCGGCATCGTCGCCAAGGCGGAAGCCAACGGCCTCAAGCTGATGACCGTCGACGATCGCCTCGTCAATGCCGACGGCACCCCGATCGAGAGCGTGCCGCACATGGGCATCTCGGCGCTGAAAATCGGCGAGGCGGTGGGCACAGCCATTGCCGACGAGATCAAGAAGCGCGGCTGGGACATGGCGAGCGTTGGCGCCATCCGCGTTTCCTATGACCAGCTTCCGACTGCTGTCGATCGCGTCCAGGGCGCCATCACCTCGCTGAAGGCGGCCGGCTTCCCTGAAGCTAACATCTTCGACGCGCCGCAGGCCAAGACCGACACCGAGGCCGCCCTCAACGCCGCCACCGTCGTGCTCAACAAGCATGCCGACGTGAAGCACTGGGTGGCCTTCGGCCTCAACGACGAGGCGGTGCTTGGCGCCGTCCGCGCCTCCGAGACCGTCGGCATTGCGCCGGAGAACTTCATCGGCGTCGGCATCGGCGGTGCGGACTCGGCGATCAATGAGTTCAAGAAACCCGCTGCCACCGGCTTCTTCGGCACTGTGATCATCTCCCCGAAGCGCCATGGCTACGAGACTGCGCTCAACATGTACGACTGGGTCGCCAACGGCAAAGAGCCGCCGGCCCTGACGCTGACGTCAGGCGAGCTGGCGCTGCGCGACACCTATGTTCAGGTTCGCAAGAGCCTCGGCATCGAATGAGACCGCTTGGCTGCTAGTATGACATGGAGCTGGCGACCTTGGTTGCCGGCTCCCCAGCAAGGCGCGAGGACATGGCCGATTTTCTGAGCTTCTCCCACATTTCCAAGACCTATCCGGGTGTCAAGGCGCTGTCGGACGTCTCATTCGGAGTGGCGAAAGGCTCCGTTCATGGACTGATCGGCGAAAATGGCGCCGGCAAATCGACGCTGATCCGTATTCTTTCCGGCGACACCGCTGCCGATAGCGGCGAGATCGCCATCGACGGCGGCGCCCAGAATTTCTCTTCGACCCGCGATGCCTTTGCCGCCGGTGTGGTGGTGGTTCATCAGGAGCTGCAGCTGGTTCCGGAACTCACCGTGGCGGAAAACCTCCGCCTCGGCCGCTTTCCCAACCGCGCCGGTATCATCGATTTCCGGTCGTTGAAGGAAGAGGTGAACCGCCGCCTCAGGGATATCGGCCTGACCGTCGATGCCGACACCAAGGTGGCGAAGCTGTCGCTCGGCGAGCGGCAGATGATCGAGATCGCCAAGGCGATCATGCTGGACGCCCGCGTGATCGCCCTGGACGAGCCGACCTCGTCGTTGTCCTCGCAGGAAAGCGAGGTTCTGTTCCGCATCATCGGCGAGCTGCGTGCCGCCGGCAAAGTCATCATCTACATTTCGCACCGCCTCGATGAGATCTTCCGCCTTTGCGACGGCTGCACCGTGCTGCGCGATGGCAAGCTCGCCGCGCACCATCCGTCGATGGCCGAGGTGACGCGCGACAGCCTGGTCGCCGAGATGGTCGGCCGCGAGATTTCCGACATCTGGGGTTGGCGTGGCCGCTCGGTCGGCGAGGTCCGGCTGAAGGTCGAGGGCATAACAGGGTCGAAGCTGCCGCGGCCGATCGAATTCGAAGCGCGGGCCGGCGAGATCGTCGGCTTCTTCGGACTGGTCGGCTCGGGCCGATCCGAGCTGATGCGCCTCGTCTACGGTGCCGATGCGCGCCATTCGGGAAAGGTTATGATCGACGGCGCCGACAGTTCGGGCTCGAGCCCGCGCCGTTCCATCCGGGAAGGCCTGGTGCTCTGTTCCGAAGACCGCAAGTTCGACGGCATCATCCAGGGCCTCTCCGTGGGCGAGAACATTGTTGTCTCCGCGCGCCGCCATTTTTCGCCTTTCGGCGTTTTGAGCCCGAAGCGTGAGGCGGATACCGCCGCCGAGTTCATCAAGCAGCTCAGAATCCGCACGCCGTCGGCCAAGCAGGAGATCGTCAATCTCTCCGGCGGCAACCAGCAGAAAGTGCTGCTCGCCCGCTGGCTGGCCGAGACCGACGTCAAGGTGCTGATCGTCGACGAGCCGACGCGTGGCATCGACGTCGGCGCCAAGGCGGAGATCTACGAGCTGCTTTACAGCCTGGCCGAGAAGGGGCTGGCCATTGTGGTCGTCTCCAGCGAACTGCCGGAGGTCATGGGTATTTCCGACCGCGTCGTCGTCATGTGCGAGGGGCGGATCGCCGCCCGCTACAACCGCGCCGAATTCAATGAACACGCCATTCTCGCCTCGGCCCTGCCGGACCGGACGGCTGGCGAGCCGAATAAGAAAGCATCGTGATGGCCTTCCTGAAACGTCTCCTGCTCGGCGAGCAGGGTCTCCTCGTCATTTTCGTCATCGCCTTCGCGGCCGTTTCGATCTTCGTGCCGAGCTTCATTACCGAGCGCAACATGCTCGGCCTGTTCCAGTCGGTGGTGACCATTGGCATTGTCGCCTGCACGATGATGTTCTGCCTGGCGTCACGCGATTTCGACCTGTCGGTCGGCTCCATCGTCGCCTTCACCGGCATGGTCGCGGTGATGGCGTCCAACGCCTCGGGTTCGATCATCGTCGGTCTGATCGCCGCGCTCGCCTGCGGAACCTTCGTCGGCTTCGTCAATGGCGTGATCATCGCCAAGCTGAAGATCAACGCGCTGATCACCACGCTTGCCACCATGCAGATCGTGCGCGGCCTGGCTCTGATTTCGTCGGACGGCCGTGCGGTGGGCATCAACGATCCCGGCTTCTACCAGCTGGCGCTGTCGCGCTTCCTCGGTATTCCGACACCGATCTGGATCATGGTCATCCTGTTCTGCGTTTTCGGCTTCGTGCTGAACCGTTCGGTGTTTGGCCGCAACACGCTGGCCATCGGCGGCAATCCCGAGGCGTCGCGTCTCGCCGGCGTCAACGTCGACGGTATGCGCATCTGGATCTTCACCATCCAGGGTCTCGTCTGTGCGGTGGCCGGCATTCTCCTGGCGTCTCGCATCACCTCCGGTCAGCCCAATGCGGCGACGGGCCTTGAACTCTCGGCCATCTCGGCCTGCGTGCTCGGCGGCGTATCCTTGGCTGGCGGACGGGCGGCGATGGTTGGTGTCATCGTCGGCGTGCTGATCCTCGGCATCGCCGAGAACGCCATGAATCTCCTCAACATCCAGGCCTTCTACCAGTATCTGGTGCGCGGCCTGATCCTGCTGCTCGCCGTGTTGCTCGACAATGTCCGCAGCACCGGCCTCGGCCGGAAGTAAGCCACATCGGTCATTCAATGCCTGTTTACGAGCAATCGACGCCCAGACGGTTCACCTTTTGGACGTCGATATTTTGAGTGTCGGGATTTGTTCTCCGCGACGCCGGCCGATCTCAGGGGTACCAGGACAAGTAAACGCATCTGCAGCCAGGGTTTACTTTTCGAGCTTTTTGAGACTAGATGCGGCCATGAGCTCGCTGCCCGCACATATGGTCAACAATAACGGCCCCTCCGGGGTCGTGGATGCTGTGCGCGCTTAACAGAGCTAGCTCATGGATCACCACAGCCCCGCCGGTTTCGGACGGGCTTGGTGTCTTGGCTTCTCCGATCCGGTTTCCGTTTCAGGAGAGAGTCATGTCATTTCAAGCAGAATTGCCGCGAGCCTTTGTTTCCGAGTTGCCCTCCCTTATCGGGCGGCGGGTGAAGCTTTGCGGCTTCATGGAGTCCATTCGCGACCAGAAGCGAATGCGCTTTCTCATCCTTCGCGACCCGAGCGGCACGGTCCAGCTCGTTCAGAGCAAGGATGATGGCAGTCTGGGCCGGAGCCTCGACATCCTCACGCTCGAAAGCGCGGTGCGAGTGATCGGGGTGGTGGTCGCCGCCCCGAGCGTCAAGCTCGGCGGTCTGGAAATCAGCCTCGACGGCGTGGAGATTTGTGGTCTCGCCCAGTCTCCTTTGCCGATCACCGAGGAATCCGGGCTTGAGAAGTGGATCGATCATCGGCAGGTCAGCCTACGCTATCCGGCGCAACAACTCGTATTCGCAGTCCAAACCACGCTAGAGCAAGCGATGCGTTCGTTCTGGCGGGATCATGGGTTCTGCGAAATCCATTCGCCCAAGCTGATGGGGACCTTCAGCGAATCCGGTGCCGAAGTCTTTGCCGTGAAGTACTTCGGAGCCACCGCCTTTCTCGCCCAGTCTCCCCAATTCTACAAACAGATGGCCATCGCCGGGGGATTGGACAGGGTGTTTGAAGTCGGCCCTGCCTTCCGCGCCGAACCGTCCTTTACGGCGCGGCACGAGACGGAGTTCACCTCCCTCGATATGGAGGTCGGCTGGATCGAGGATCATTACGAACTCATGGCGATCGAGGAGAGATGGCTTGCTCACGCCATCTCGGCCGTCGTTGAGGCCCATGGCGAAGACATTCAACGGCTCTTTGGCGTCGAGGTCCTGCCGCCGATCCTGCCTTTCCCCAAGGTCACCTTCGACGAAGCACGTGAGCGTTTGCGAAAGCTCGGTCATGTTTTTCCCAAGGACGACGATCTCGACAGCGACGGCGAGCGGCTCCTCGCCGGACACATGGCGAGCGAGACGGGGCACGAATTCCTGTTCATCACAGATTATCCTGCCAGCAGCCGCGCTTTTTATCATATGCGCCGGGAAGACCAGCCTCACCTTACCAAGGGATTCGATCTCTTGTGGCGCGGCCTGGAAGTGACGACAGGAGCTCAGAGAGAGCATCGATACGAGCGGCTGTTGGCGCAGGCGACTGAACGAGGGTATCAGCTGGACGCACTCTCCGATTACCTCGATTTCTTCCGCTTCGGCTGCCCTCCACATGGAGGAATGGGCGTCGGTCTCGCACGCCTGCTCATGCGTCTGCTCGGGGCAACCAGTATTCGTGAAGTGACCCTTCTCAGTCGAACACCCAAACGCTTGCGTCCCTAGATCAGGCGAGGTGACGCATGAAGAACGGCCGTGGTGTCGATCGTTGACACCACGGCCGCCGCGTTAGTCCGATTTGGAGTCGATGCTACTTCATGAACTTGGCGACGTTTTCCTTGGTGATCAGGGCGTGCGGCACGGTGATCACCGGCTCAATCTTCTCGCCGTTGGCGAGCTTGACCAGAGCTTCCATGCCCATGAGACCCTGCTCGATGGTGTTCTGAGACACCGTGGCGTCCATGGTCCCGTTCTTGACGGCGGCGAGAGCGTTCGGAGCGGCATCGAGGCCGGCAATCTTGATCTTGCCGATCAGTTGGGCGTCCTTGGCGGCCTTGACGGCACCAAGCGCCATATCGTCATTGTTGGAGACGACGGCGGCGAGTTCGGTCCCGGTCTGCAGCCAGTTTTCCGTCAGCTTGAGAGCTTGGTCGGTGCGCCAGTTGGCGGTCTGCTTGTAGACGACCTTGATGTCCGGATAGTTCTTCAGGACGTTCTCATAGCCCTGCGTGCGACCGATCTGCGCATCCGAGCCGAGCGGCCCAAGCAGGAAGGCGACATTGCCCTTGCCGCCGATCGCCTTGGCGATGAACTCCATCTCGATCTGGCCGCCCTCGACGGGGTTGGCGCCGACATAGGAGTCGATCACCGAGGTGTCGGAGACCTTCTGATTGAGGTTGATGACGCCGATGCCGGCCTTCTTGGCGGCGCCGAGAGCCGGCCCAAGCCCGTCCACGGCGACCGGCTCGATCAGGATGCCGGTGTAACCCTGGGTGACGGCCGTCTCAACCTGGCTGATCTGCTTGGCGATTTCGTTGCGCGCATCGAATACCGTCAGCTTGGCGTCGAGCTCCTTGGCCTTGTCCTTGACGGCGCCGGACAGCTGGATGGTGAACTCGTTGTCCATATGGCTCATCAGCAGGGCATATTTCTGCTCCGGCTTGGCCTTGAGTTCGGCTGACAATACGGACGGCGCCCAGGACAGGGTGGCACCGAGCGTCATGGCGGCTAGGCAGACAAGCGTTTTCTTCATTGTTTCCTCCTTGTGACCTTCGTTCGGTCCATGCGCTGTCCCGACGTTCCTCCCCGGGACACGCCTTCTCAACGCCCGGCTTTGCCTTTGATGTCGGCAAGCACGGCGAAGTAGATGATCAAGCCCTGAATGACGAGCTGGTAGTAGGATGACACGTTGAGGATATCGAGCCCGTTGCCGATCACGGCAATCAGCAGCGCACCGATGACCGGACCGTACCAACGGCCGACACCACCGGTCATGCTGACGCCACCGATGATCACGGCAGCGATGGCGTTGAGCTCATAGCCCTCGCCGGCGGTGGGGCTGCCCGAAACGGTACGCGAGGCGAGGAGCAGGCCGGCAAGACCGGCCAAGGCGCCGGAGATCATGTAGACGCCGGTCAGCGTTGCCTTGACATTGATGCCCGACACGGCGGCGGCCGTTGCATTGCCGCCGATGGCATAGACCCGGCGACCGAATACGGTTGCCTTCAGCACGAAAGCGCTGAGGCCGGCCACGACGATGAAATAGATCGGCAGGTAGGGCAGGTAACCGGCCACGAAACCGCCGGCGATCTCCTCGAAGGCGTCGGAAACGCCGAACACCGGCGAACCATCGGAGGTAATCAGCGCGGCGCCGCGGAAAACGATCATCGATGCCAGCGTGACGATGAACGACGGGATGCCGCCATAGGCGACCGAGGCGCCGTTGACGGCGCCGATCAAGGCGCCCAGTAGCATCGGCGCGACAATCGCCAGAGCGAGGGGGTACTCGTCGGGATGAGCGAAGCTGGCGGCAACGACGCCTGTGAAAGCAACGATGGAGCCGACGGACAAATCGATGCCGCCGGAGATGATGACAAACGTCATGCCCATGGCCAGCACGCCGTTGATCGAGGCCTGCTTGATGATGCCGATCAGATTGGCAGGGCGCGCGAAGGCATCCGGCGACAGCACCACCAATACGCCCACGACGGCAAGAAAGATCAGGATCAGTCCGAAATCCTGGAAAAACTGACCGCGACCGTATGTTCCCCGGCGCCGCTCAGACATGACGAACCTCGTTGGTGGGCGTAGCAAATTCCATGATCCGTTCCTGGGTAAAGGTGTCGCGGCCGAGCTCGCCGGTTATCTGTCCTTCGGCCATGACCAGGATGCGATCGGCCAATCCCATGATCTCGATGAGCTCCGATGAAATGACGATCACCGCCTTGCCCTGGCTAGCCAGTTCACCGATCAGCAGATAGATGTCGCGCTTGGCACCGACGTCGATGCCGCGCGTCGGCTCATCGAGAATGATGACGTCGGGTTGCGTGACCAGCCATTTGGCCAGCACCACCTTCTGCTGGTTGCCACCGGAAAGAGACGAGACCAGAGCGTCGCGCGACCAGGTTTTGATGCGTAGCCGGGCGATGTTGTCCTCGGCTAGCGCGTGTTCCTGCCCCTTCCGGATCACGCCGTAACGGGCAAGCCGACCGATCGCGGCGAGTGAGATGTTTTCCTCGACCGTGCCGAGCAGGTTGAGCCCGGTCATCTTGCGGTCTTCGGTGACCAATGCCAGCCCGTGCGCGATGGCGGCGCCTGGACTGTGAATGGGCTGGGGTCGGCCGCGGATGAGGATCTCACCGGAGGTCGCGGGCCGGATGCCGAAGAGCGTCTCCACCGTTTCGCTACGTCCTGCGCCAACCAGTCCGGCAATGCCGAGGATCTCACCGGCGCGAACCGAAAACGAGACATCGCGCACGCGCTGGCCCCAGGAAAGATGACGCACCTCGAGCACCACGTCGCCGATCGGCACCGTTTCCTTCGGGATGTAATTGGTGATCTCGCGACCGACCATGTGGCGAATGACGGTCTTGCGATCGAAGGCCGAGGTGGCGTCGGAGGCCACAAGCACGCCGTCGCGCATTACGGAGATGCGGTCGGCGATCTGGAAGATCTCATCGAGTTTATGGGAGATATAGATGATCGACACGCCGTGGGCGCGCAGGGCATCGATCTGCCGGAAAAGGATCGCCACTTCGCGTTCGGTGATGGCCGAGGTCGGCTCGTCCATGATGACGACCTTCGACGACAGCGAGATGGCCTTGACGATCTCGACCAACTGCATCTGGGCTACCGACAGATCGCGCATGCGGGCCGATGGACTCAAGGGTATGGCGAAACGGTCGAACAGCTCCTGGCAGCCCTGGCGCATGGCGCCGAGGTTGACCACACCAAAAGGGCCACGTCCGAAACGGCGGATCTCGCGGCCGAGGAAGACATTCTCGGCCACTTCCATATCGAGTACCGGGTTCAGCTCCTGATGAATCATGGCAAGGCCATGGTTCATCGCATCGCGCGGATTGTGCGGACTGAATAGTTGCCCTTCGAGCCGGATCTCACCGGCATCTGCCGGGAGCATGCCCATGAGGATCTTCATCAGCGTCGATTTGCCGGCACCGTTCTCGCCCATCAGAGCATGCACTTCGCCGCGGCCGACCGTCAGGTTCACATTGTCCAGCACGGGATTCCGGTTGAAGCTTTTGGCGATGCCTCGCATCTCGAGCAGGGGAGGCATCATGGCCTGTCTCCTTTGGCGCTATCTGGACCAATGACGGCTGACTGCCACCAGGGTCTAGGCGCAGGAAGCGCGCCCCGATACCTGCCGCCTTTCGCTATACCAATGTCGAATACTACGCTCATGACGCGCCGCTGCGCTTTCAACTGAAGATCTAGGTGTCAGTAGGAAAAATTACTTTGTTTGGCTCGTCTCAATTGCGTTGTAATCGCAAAACCTGCTTCAGGAAGTCAGTCGATTTGCGCTCGAACCACATGGAGGATACCCTCTGTGAATCGTTTTTTACAACTTCAGCATATAGACTATGTATTCCAAAAATTTGTGTCAACGATCCATATATTGCTTCATATGAGCCAATCGTAGTATTGAAATATGGGAAATCCGGGCGTCACGCGGATTGCTATACGTGTATGAATATCTACGGTTTGGATTAATTGTTCCGAAATTGTAGGTAGTGGGCCAGATCGACAATGGTCCCCCGTTTGAGGGTAAATCGTCTACCGTCCGAAGTCGAAATGATGCTCAGGTTGCGAGCTTTGCGCCGCGCCGCCCGAAGATAGCCAGGAAGAGCGCCCCGAGCACGCCAGATATGAGTGAGCCGATGAGGATGCCGATCTTGACGTGATCTTGGACGGCTGGATCGTTGAAAGCGAGCAATCCGATGAACAGCGACATTGTAAAGCCGATGCCACACAACAATGCCGTTCCGATCATCTGGCCCCAACTGGCCTTTGCCGGAAGGTGGGCCAGGCCAAGCTTGACCATGAGGGCGACGGTTCCGACGACGCCGACCAGTTTCCCCAGCATCAGACCCGTCGCGATGCCCATGGTTAGCGGCTCGGTAAACAGGTCCATTGAAACGCCGGCAAGCGAAACGCCCGCGTTAGCGAAACCGAATATCGGAACGATCACGAAGGCGACCGGCTTGTGGAGGGCGTTCTCAAGCCGATGAAGCGGCGACTCCGCATGCTGCGCTTCCGGCGCACCGGGCGTTGGTTTCAGCGGAATCGTCAGGGCAAGCATGACGCCAGCCAGTGTGGCATGGATGCCGGAAGCAAACACCAGCACCCAGAGCACCAGCCCCAACGCCAGATATGGCCATAGCGCCGTTATCTTGGCGCGGTTCAGCCCGTAAAGCGCAGCAAGAACGACAGCGGCACCACCGAGCGCCATCAAGTTGAGCCCGCCGGTGTAAAACAGCGCGATGACGATGACGGCGCCAAGGTCGTCGATGATGGCTAGCGCCGCGAGAAAGATCTTGAGCGAGCTCGGAACGCGGGAGCCGAACAGCGAGATCACGCCGAGAGCGAAGGCAATGTCGGTTGCCGTCGGTATCGCCCAACCTCTCAGTGCTTCCGGATGGTTCAGGTTCAGCCCGACGTAGATCAGGGCGGGAAACAACATTCCGCCCGCCGCGGCAGCGCCGGGCAGAATGCGCCGGCTCCAGCTCGAAAGCTGGCCGTCCAGCATCTCCCGCTTGATCTCCAAACCGACAAGCAGAAAGAACAGGGCCATCAGGGCGTCATTGACCCAGTGTTGGACGCTGAGGGGGCCAATGTAGACATGAAGGCCGTGGAAGTAGGCTTCTGCCAAGGGCGAGTTGGCCGTCAATATGGCCAGCGCGGCGACAGCCATCAAAACCAGGCCGCCTGACGCCTCGTTATCGAGGAAACGGCGAAGCGTCGACTGGATGCGCCCTGGGTTGATCGGCAAAGACATGGATTCCCGCTCCCATAGTTGGAAGGTTGATCGAAGTCTCCGTCGATTTCGGGCTCCCCGTAGCGCACGCAGCACACGCTATTTTCAAGTGAAGCTAATGCATCGCTCGAGATTTTTCCAGATTAGGCAGAGAGATTCTCGGTGGACGCTTTGATGTTTATGCCGCCCGAGAGGCCCTGATCACGCTAGGGCAAGTGTGGCGGCTCCGAACTCTGCCTGGCCCTCGGCTGTGTCGTCGCTAAAACTGGCCACGGTAATCGGCTGCGCGCGGTCCGGAAAATGATAGACGGCATTGGTGCTGAACGGGCCACCTCCCGAGTGGCCGATGGCTCGTCCGGAAGCACCCATGCTGCCAATCATGAGGCCAAGGCCGTAGCCGCAATCCGTCCACGGGCGTCCTTCCAAGGCTCCGCCGAGAGGAATGCGTTGCAGCATGTCCTCCAACGATTTGGCATCCAGCAGTTTGCCGCTGAGGAGGCCGTGCAGAATCCGAGCAGCATCCTCGGCAGTTCCTACCAAACAGCCGTGATAAACCCATCCGGGATGATAGCTCCGGGCGCCGCGCCAGTGAACGTGTTGGAATTGCTCGCGAGTTACTGCAAGCTCAACGCTCTTCAGCCCGAGGGGACGGCAGACGATGTCCTGAACTAGCTCGGCAAGGCCCTGTCCCGAGGCGGTCTCGATCCATTCTCGCGCCAGCAGGTAGCCGACATTGGAGTAGGACCAGCCTTCCCCGGGAGCGAACAACTCGCCCTGCGCCAATGCCTCGCTGAGCAATTTACCGGGTGACCAAGGCTCTTCATCGGCCGCGACAGCCTTGGAGTAGCTCGCAAGGGCGGAATAGTCCGGCAAACCGGCCGTATGGTTCAGGAGCTGTCGAAGCGTGTAGCGCTCGCCATCGAGATGGGCGTCGAGTTCGACCTTGCCGCGCTCATAGAGTTTCAGCGCGCAGATTGCGATGATGGCCTTGGTGAAGCTCCAATAGGGGAACAGCAGCGAAGCGTCGCCACGTGCGCCCTCATCTCCGCCGGTCGAGACCCAGAAGGAATGTATGCTCGTCGCCTGCATGCCGATTTTCTACCGTTCGTCCAAGGCAGGATAACACAGCGCAGCTGACCAGCCCGACGGCTAACGGACCACGGCTTCAAGCTGGATACGGCCCGTGAGGCACTCGCCGGGAGCAAGGGGCACCAAGCCACCCATGCCCGCCATCCTGAAGCCGTCGACCGTGTGTGTCATCGGCTCGAAGCAGAACCAATCGTCGGCGTAGGTTGTATCGCGGGCGGTATCAGGCCGATAGACGACGTAGCGGGAAAAGATCGGATCGGCGTCGATGGTTAGCGTCAGGCCACGCTCCGGCCAATCGATGCGGGCGCAACCGTTCCAGCCCTCGAAGCCGTTGTTGACCCACCCGTCGGGTAGTGGCGCGACCTTTCGGAAATCGAGGTCGGCGGTGACAGGCACTTCCTCGGTGGGAAGATAATTGGCCCCTTCAAGCCAGATGGAAGAGGCGGGCGCCGTCAACCGCGTGCGCGGGGTCATCGGGAAATAAGGGTGCCAGCCGAGACCGAAGGGCAGGGCAATCGCGCCCGTGTTCTCGACCGACAGGGTCAGCGCCAAGCTGCGTCCGTGGAGCGCGATCGTCTGTCGGGCGACATAATCCCACGGAGCGACCGCTTCGGCTTTGTGACGCAGGACGAGGGTCGCGCTGCTTTCGGTTCCCGCTTCAATGCTCCAATCGGACAGCCAGCCGTCACCATGCAGGCGGTATCGATCACCAGCGTTGGGTGTCAGTTGATAGACACGGCCTTCAAAGTTGAAGGCATTGCCGCCGACGCGGTTGCCGAAGGGCACCAACGGAAAAGCCGAGGTCTCATCGGGAGCGCCGTCACCGCCATGACGCGCCGGACGCAAGAGAGGCCGGCGACCGACGCTCATGTCGATCTCCCAGCCAAGGACGGCTGCGCCTCGTGTCGAGAGTTTCAGCTCGGCAACATCCGTTCTGAGGCGCAGCACGTCCATGTCAGTCCTCCTCAGCCATTGGGAAGATCGCTGAGGAGGTCGGCAGCGAGCGCGTGGTTGGGGTCCAGCTTCAGAACTTCCTGAAGGTGCTCGCGGCCGGTTGATGTGTCGCCGAGGCCAATGGCCGCTTCGGCGAGCATGACATGAGCGGAGACGCGCCGACGGAGCTGAAGGTCGTCGTCAAACAGCAGCATGGTCGGCAGTGAGGTGGCGAAATAATCGATCTTCGCCGGGCTCGCCATCGTCTCTTCGGCATAGGTACGGAGTTCGCCAAGCAGCTTCTCGGCCTCCGCTTTGCGGCCAAGTGCGAGAAGCGACAGGGCCGAGAAGAAGGTCTTCTCCGAGTAGGCGCGCACTTCCATCCCGAGGAAGTCGCCGGCGAACTCGGCAGCGAGCGTCAGCCAGCGGTGTGCCTCCTCGGTGCGGCCGGCGGCGGCAAGTGCCTTGCCGAGCCAGTAATGCACATCGCTCTGGTTGGCGAGGAGATGGCGCGCCTCGCCTAGCGAGTGCGGCGGGTTGAGTGCCGCCTCGAATTCGGTCACCGCCAGCCCGGCATTGCCGGCGGCGAGCGCCTTGCGGCCGAGGCCGAGGTGCCCACGCACCCACTGATCGAGCGCGAGGCCTTCGCCCCCTTCCCAGGGCTGGAACAGACGGCCGGCGATCAAGGGGGCCGATTTTTCGGGGTGGCCGAGCTGGTTGTAGAGAGCCGACAGCTCGACGCTGAGGTCGTCGCGGCTTGCGACGAGATCGAGCCGGCTCTCCAGTTCGGCCAGACGCTCGGCTGGCGAGCGACCGATGCGCTTCCAGAGCTGATCGCGCTCGTAGACGAGGCGGGCATCGTGTGGAGCGGCGGCAAGCGCCTTGTCATAGGCGGCAATGGCCTTTTCTTCGGAGCCTTCGATGTTGAAATAGCCGATGCCAAGGTTGCGCCAGGGGATCGACCATGAAGGGTCGATCGCCACGGATTTCTCCCAGAGGGCGATCGCGTCGGCGTGACGACGGCGGTCGTAAAGAAGGTTGCCGAGGTAGTAGGGCGCGCGGTTGTCGGCCGGGTTGGCGGCCGTCGCCGCCTGCAGCACGGCGATGTCTTCGAGCCGCGCCGGGAAGCAGTAATTGGACGACGCCTTGGCGGCAGCGGCGAGGTGAGGTTGCGAGGATTTGCCGAGACGACGACAAAAATCGGCCGCGTGATAGTGCAGAAGCGGTGATGCGGCACTGCCGACAGCGGCGATGCGGTCTTCGAGCAGCCTCAAGGCATCGGCTATGAAGCCTCCACGTGCCGCCTCGATGGCTATGTCGAGGTAGAGCTGATCGTCACCGTTGATCGTCAGGCCCTTCAAGGCGCGCGCACGGGCGTCGAGCGGGTCACGAGCCAAGGTCTCGGTGAGGAGCGCGTCGGCGTCCGCCGCTCGGTCGAGCTTGAGGAGCAAGGCTGCTCTGACATTGCGCGCCACAGAGTTTTCGACGTCGTGGCGAAGGGCTTCCTCGACATGGGCAAGAGCGTCGCCAAGGGCGCCGCGCGTGCCGTCGATCTCGGCTAGCGCCAGATGCGCCGGGCCGCGCCAGGCGGCGTTCCAGGTTGCCTTATAGAGCGCGTCATAGGCCGCTTCAGGCTTGTCCATGTAGCGAAGCGCGAGGCCGAGGTGATAATGCGCCTCGCCGGTCGGCGGGTTGGGGTTGCGGCGCGTCAGCCGCTCGATCGCCTTGCGGAAACAGGCTTCGGCGGCGGTGAACTCGCCGCGCCGAAGGTGCCAGATGCCGAGGGCCGTGTTGCACCGGCTATCTCCCGGATCGCGGCGGAGCGCCTCGCGCCAGTAGATGTCGGCCGGCCGCGTCGCATGGCGGTATTGGTCGAGATGAACGCCGGTCATCCAGAGCTCGTCGGCGCTCTCGATCTCCTCAGGTGGCGGCGGCTCGGTGGCCGGTGGCGGGATGGTCACCTCGCTCCGGTCGACGGGGCGACGCTCGACCAGCAAGGCACCATCCTTCTCGATGACAACACGCACGTCGTCGCGATCCGTGCCCTCGGGGAGGTCGACGGTGAGAAGAAGCGGCTTGATCGGATCGAGATTCGTCACCCTGCTGGCCAAAACGCCATTGGCCGCTGAGATGGTGATCCGGGCATCCGCCATGGTCTCGGTCGACTGAACACCGACCGCCAGCTTGGTTCCATCGAGCTTCAGTCCGATGGCGGCCTTGAGGGTCGCTGCGGCGGCGGCGCCGATCTCACGGATCGGGTACCAGTACTGCGAGAAGGTCTTGGTCTCGCCAGGGGCCAGGAAGGAGAAGTCCGGCTGGTTGTCGGTATAGACGCCGGCCATGATTTCGATATACGGCCAGGAGACGCCATTCTCGTCCGGCTCGGTCAGGTTCCTGTCCCAGGCGTAGCCGAAATCGTGGTTGCCCCAAGTCCACTGCTTCTTGCCGGGGGAAATGTGGTGGTTGGCGACATGGACGATTCCCGCATCGACGGCGTGATCATAGCCGCCGAAGAAATCGTCGCGCGATCCGAGGCACATGTAGCTGGTGGGGACAGGGATATTGGCATACCAGCGGAGATCATTGGGCGCGTAGCCGCGCTTCGGTACGAACTGCGCCGGTGTTTCCTCCGGGGGGACGCCATGCTTGGCGCGACCGGCGTAATCGACACCGTAATAGCGCCCCTCACAACCAGGAAAGGCGGACGTGGCGCGCTTGGCGTGGTCGGCGATGAAATGAACGTCCTCCGGAAAGAAGCTCTGGTAGTCCTCATGCACCTCGGTAGCGACGTTCGCCCACCACAGGAAACTCTGCGTCAGCTCCGTGCGATTGTGCAGACGCACGGCGAGTTCCAGGCAGGCTTTGCCAGGGCTGAGGCGTACGCCATGCATGCCCTTCATGCGGTTCATCGGCTCATGTTCGCTGAGCCATATGACACGCGAGCCGTCGGCTTCCTCGACGATTTCCCAAGAAGCCGGCATGTAGGTGCTGGGACGATGATGTTGCGGCCAGTTGAACTCGATGCCGCCGGACAGCCACGGGCCAGCGAGGCCGACCAGAGCCGGCTTGATGACGCGGTTGCGGTAGACGAGGTCGTAGCCGTTGATCTTGTCGACGACGGCGTAGATGCGGCCACCGAGCTCCGGCAGCACGGTGACGCGCAGATACTCATTCTCGATATGCAGCGCGGTCCAGCTTTTCTCACGCAGCTCGGATCCGATACGGTCAAAGAATGGGAGCGGGTAGACGCGACCGCTCGACCCCTGGAAGACACGCTTTTCGAGGAACATCGGATTGCGGTCGGCCGGGGCTGGCTCGTAGGTGGGAATGACAAGCGGTGCGGACCACGCCTTGACCGGCCCGGTAAGCGCTGTGGGCGCTACGGGGAGTTCGACTTGTTTCATGGCGCGTTCCTTCCCATCCCGAAAGCGGGGGATTTGTCGTTGTCGAAACGCTAGGCGCCGGCCTCCTTGCCGTGAATAGCGGGAACGATGGACATCATGGAGGATCCTCTGATAGCCTGAGCGTATGACTGGGGATGGCGAACAGCGGATCAAGGAAGGCTTTCCGGGGCAGCGATCGGTCGTGCTGCCGCGTCCGGTGGTGTCCGGCTGGCTGGAAGGGCAGCCGCTGATCGAACTCTTGCCGAGCGACGTTGGCCATTACCCACACGCCCAATGGCACTTCGTTGAGCGGCCTGACGGCATTTCGCAGTCCGTGCTGATCTATTGTACCGACGGCAGTGGCTGGGCGCGGCTAGGCGATGTGGCCCTACGGATCCGCCCTGGCCAAGCCTTGGTGGCGCCGGCCGGCGCGCCGCATGCCTATGGCGCGGATTCCGATGATCCATGGACGATCTACTGGGTGCACCTTGATGGTGCCAAGGTTGCCCTGTTGCCCGAATTGCTCGAGCTCGATCCGGAGGAGCCGCTGCTGCACCCTGGACGCGACCCAGCCATCCCGACGCTGTTCGAAAAGATGCTGTCCATCCTCGGCCGCGGCTACACGCCGGACAACCTCCTATCGGCGTCGATGGCACTTGGGCAGCTCGTTACACATCTGGTGGTGCTCCGCCATCGCTCGCCCAACCGCGACGACAACCTCGACCAGCGCATCCGCCGGGTGATCGACGTCATGCAGGGCAACCTCAGTCGATCGCTGAAGGTCGATGACTTGGCACGCGAGGCCAATCTCTCATCGTCGCATCTGGCGGCCGTGTTCAAGAAGCGCACCGGCTTTACGGTGCTCGACTTCTTCATTCGCCTGAAGATCCAGCGTGCCTGTTTCCTGCTCGACACCACCGACCAGTCGGTGAAGGCGATCGCCGCCGATCTCGGTTTCGACGATCCCCTGTATTTCTCGCGCTGCTTTCGGCGGGTGCACGACAGTTCGCCAACGCAGTATCGGGCCCTGCGCAAGGGCTGATGGCGAAGGACGTGGCGCCGTTATGCCGGGAAACGCTGCCTCAGATAGTCGGATAGCTCACCGACGAACAGCGACAGCAGGCGGGATTGGGATCGGCTGACGGGATGGATGGCATAGAAGGATGCCGGGTCCGGCTCGAAGGCGTCGAGCACGGTGACGAGGCGGCCGTCCTCAAGGTGATCTTGAACCTCCCAAAGAGACTTCTGCGTCAGGCCCATGCCGGCCGCTGCCCAGACCACCGGCAGTTCTGAACTGGAGGTGGCCAGCCGTGCCGACACCCGTACTATCCTTGCAGCCTCACCACGGCCGAACCGCCAGTCGGCATGGAAGTGCCCGCCGCCATTGAATACCAGACAGGCGTGCGCAGAGAGATCCTCGGGACGCATTGGCGTTCCGTGCTGGGCGAGGTAGGCCGGGCTTGCGACCACCACCCGCCGGGTGGAGACCAGAAAGCGGCCGGAGAATTCCGATTCCACGGCGGGACCGCCACGGATGGCGAGGTCAAATCCTTCGCCGACGATATCGACATAGCGGTCCTCCAGCAGAAGCTGCAGGCGAACATCCGGGTAACGCGCGGCGAACTCGGCCACGAACGGCGCGATCCAGCGGCGGCCGATCGGCAGCGGCGCGGAAATTCGCAGCGTGCCTTGTGGCACGGATGATAGGTCGCGGACACGCGTTTCCACGGCCTCAATGGCTGCGAGTATCGGCTCCATTTCGCTAAGGTAGAGCTTGCCGGCTTCGGTCAGTGATTGGCGGCGGGTCGTGCGCGCGATCAGTCGGACACCGAGCCGCCGCTCGAGCCCAGCCAGGCGATCGGCCACCACCGAGACCGACAGGCCAAGCTGCCGGGCGGCGGCCGACAGGCTGCCGTGCCGCACGATGGCCGAGATGATCGCCGCTTCCTGATCGGTTCGCATATATCTTCCGTTCATTCCGAAAGGTCCTTCCGAAACCATATGTTTTTCGAGGGCGGAATCAAATCTAGGCTGCGACCGATTTTCAAAGACACGCTATTGCGTGGATATGATCGGAGCGCCATGACCGACGCCGTAAAGTCCTTTCCTTTCAGTGCTGCCACCATTGCCGAGTTTGCGCTGGCCATCGGCAGCTTTGCGATCGGTACAGGCGAATTCGCCGCCATGGGCTTTCTGCCCGACGTAGCCAATTCATGGCAGGTCACCATGCCAGAGGCAGGCCGGATCATCAGCGCCTACGCTCTCGGCGTCGTGGTCGGTGCGCCGTTGATCGCCGTTGTCGGCGCGCGGTTGTCGCGGCGCTGGCTATTGCTGGTTCTGATGGGGCTTTTTGCGGCGGGAAATCTTGCCAGTGCGTTGGCGCCGAGCTTTGCCGGTCTGGTGATCCTGCGGTTCATCACCGCTCTACCGCACGGCGCGTACTTCGGTGTCGCGGCGTTGGTCGCCGCCGGCATGGCGCCGCCGGACGGGCGCGCGCGCGCCATCGGTCGGGTCATGTTGGGTCTGACCGTGGCAACGCTGGTCGGGACGCCGGTCGCCACGTGGGCGGGGCAAGCGCTCGGCTGGCGGACCGCCTTCGGCGTGGTCGGCGCGCTGGGCTTGTTGACCGTGGCGCTCGTTATGCTCTGCGTTCCCCGCGACCAGCCGAAACCCGGTGCCAGCCCACTCAGGGAACTGGGCGCCTTGCGCCAGCCGCAGGTCTGGCTGACGCTGGCTATTGGAGCCACCGGCTTCGGCGGCATGTTTGCCGTGTTCAGCTATATTACGCCGACTTTGATCGAGGTGTCGGGTATTCCGGAAAGCGGAGTTCCCTTCGTTCTCTGCGTCTTCGGCGCTGGCATGATCGCGGGCAATATCGTCGGTCCTAAGCTGGCCGACCGGGCTCTGCTGCCGACAATCGCCGGCTTGCTCGCCTGGAACATCCTGGTGCTGGCGCTCTTTACCGTGGCCGTGAAACATCCGGTGACGGCGGTCGCTGCCATCTTCCTCATCGGCACCGGTTTTGCGGTGGTGCCGGCCCTGCAAACGCGCTTGATGGATGTCGGCAAGGAGGCACAGACGCTGGCCGCCGCCCTCAATCATTCTGCTTTCAACATCGCCAATGCGCTTGGCGCTTGGCTGGGCGGCGTGGCGATCGCTGCTGGCTTTGGCTGGGCATCCACCGGCTGGGTTGGCGTGCTGCTCGGGCTTGTCGGCTCAGCCGTGTTCGTGCTGTCGATGCTGATCGAACGGAAAACAGGTGATGCCGGGGTACGGCTTGGCCACTGAAGCTGCCTCAACCGGCCCGTTCATTCGCCAGCGGCTTGAGCATTCCAGCGTAAACGCTGCCATCCGAGCCAGGGATAGGAATGGCGCCGACGGCCCGGGCGTAGAAGTCGACAGGCCCAGCCCAGCCAATGGCAGCGTAGCCGTAGCCACGTTCGCGCATGGCAAGAAGCGTCTTCAACAGCAAGGCTCGGCCAATGCCGAGGCCACGCGCTGCTTCGTCAACGCCGGTGGGGCCGAAGAAGCCGAGGGCGATCGCGTCATAGCAGGCAAAGCCCAGGAGCTTGCCGTCCTGGACGGCGATCAGACAGGCGTTGGGATCGCGTGAAAAGGCGACCTGCGCCTCGCTCACCCAGCCGGCACTGAAGCGGGGCGCGATCCAGGCACGGATAGTGTCGAGTTCAGGCGCCAGTGCCCGACGGATGACGATGCCGTTTTCGGCAAGCTTTCGCTCGAGGCCGAGATCGGCGACGACATCGTAGAGCTTCACCAGGAGATCCATGGTTGCATCCTTGCCACGGGAAGGTTTTGCCGGCTGGGCATCAGGTTGTCCGGTCACGGGATGTACCAGCGTGGGTCGCGGGACGTCCAGCGCTATCGCGCACAAAGATACTGATCTTGCCGCGAGCTGCGGCTGCTACCTTGCTCAGCCGCGCAGGAAGGTGCGCGGCGGCTCGCCGAATTCCTCGCGGAAACTCGCCGTGAAAGCGCTCGGTGACGAGTAGCCGAGCGACATGGCCACCGCGGTGGTGCTGTCGCCCCGTTCCAGCCGCTCGATGGCGGCGAGGAGGCGCAGCCGGGCCCGCCAGCGGCGGTAGGTGAGGCCGGTTTCCTCGGCGAATAAGCGCTCCAGCGTCCGTATGCTGGCCCCGACAAAACTGGCAAGCTCGGCGAGCGGCCGGCGGTCATCGGGATGTTCGCCAAGGTGGCGGGTGAGACGGACGAGTCGCGGGTCGCGGCCGCCGGGTAGGTGCAGCGGCGCTTCTTCGAGCCGGTCGAGCTCGTCGATCATCACGTCGCAGAAGCGCAGGCGGCGCGTTTCGTCGGGTTCCTCGGCGAGGATCGCTTCCAGCCGAAGCGTGAGCTCGCGCATCAAGGCCGTCACGGCGAGGACGGCGCAACGGTCGAGGCGCGGAGCTCCGGCTCGCACGGTACGTGACGGATCGACGAAGACGTGCCGCACCTCGGCCCGTGTCTCGCTCGCCACCTGATGGCGAGTACCGCCGGGAATCCATACGGCATGCGTCGGAGGGACGATCCAGACGCTGTGGTCGCTGATGATGCGCAGCACGCCTTTTCTTGCCCAGGCATACTGGCCACGAGGATGGGTGTGCGGCCGTACGATGCGGTTGGCGACCAGCGTTTGGCTGCGGATCAGCAGCGGTCGGTCCGGATCGATGATGTAGGACACCGGCGATGGTTCGAAGAATGGCGTGTCGGCGACATTTTTTGGCATGATGGCAATCTAACGCCACCACCGGCTTTCCGGTAGTGTGCCGGCTCGAATTCATGTTTCACGGTTCCAGGGACTCGATCATGGTCACGCTCAGCCAATTGACGCTCCGCCATTTCATTTTGGCTGCGGTACTCCTGATCGCGGCGGCCGTTGCCATCGTCTCGCCGGCGGCCCTTGGTCCATCGGGTGGCGTGACGCTCGCCATCGTCCTTGTCACGCTCGGGCTTTGGGCGACGGCGCTGGTGCCGGGCTATTTCGCCAGCCTTCTGCTCTTCGTGTCGGTGTTGATTGCCGGCTTGCAGCCAGCGCCGCTGGTGTTCTCGGGTTTTGCCTCGGCGGCGGTATGGCTGATCATATCCGGCTTCGTGATCGGAGCGGCCATCAACGCCACCGGCCTTGACGGTCGCCTTGCCGCCGTCATCGCGCCGCTCCTGACGCAAAGCTATCCGCGTCTGATCGGCGGGCTGATGCTCGCCTCGATGATCCTCGGCTTCCTGATGCCGTCATCGGTGGGGCGTGCCGTGGTGATGGTGCCGATCGGCATGGCGATCGCCGATCGCTGTGGTTTCGCCAAAGGCTCCAACGGACGCATCGGCATTGCCGCTATTCTCGCCATTGGTTGCAACATGCCAAGCTTCGCGATCTTGCCGGCGAATATTCCGAACATGGTTCTTGCGGGTTCGGCAGAAACCATCCTCGGTATCCATTTCTCTTACACAGCCTATCTTCTGCTTCACTACCCCGTGCTGGGAATCGTGAAATCGATCGTCACCGTGGGCGTGGTGCTTGCGCTCTTTCCGGCCAAGGTCGGTGAGCCGCTCGGCACGACCGCGACAGCCGCTCAGAACGGCAAGGCGGGGCAGGGCAAGGTGATCGTCATCCTGCTCGTTACCTTGCTGTTCTGGATGACCGACAGCTTGCATGGCATCAACTCCGCCTGGGTCGGCCTTGCCGCTGCGGTGCTGTTGCTGGCGCCGCGTGTCGGTGTGGTAAGCCCGCCGGCTTTCCGGCAGTCGATTGATTTCGGCCTCTTGTTGTTCGTCGCTGGAGCACTGGCGCTTGGCGCCGTGGTCAATGCCTCCGGTCTTGGCAGCAAGCTCGGTGCCTTTCTGACCTCCATGTTGCCGCTGGCACCAGGGCATGACGCAGCCAACTTTTTCTCGCTGACCTTCCTGTCCTTCGTCACCGGCATGTTCACGACGGTGCCGAGCGCACCGGCGGTGTTGACGCCAATGACCGGTGATCTCGCGACCCTCACCGGCTACAGCGCCATGACGGTGCTGATGACACAGGTGGTCGGTTTCTCGACGGTGCTGTTTCCCTATCAGGTCGGCCCGCTCGTTGTGGCGATGCAGCTGTCCGGCGAAAAGCTCGACCATCTCGTCAAGGTGACGGTGCCGCTTGCGCTGATCACGCTCGTGGCGCTGGTGCCGATCGACTTCCTGTGGTGGAAGGCGCTCGGCTGGTTGTGACCGTGCGCCTCTTGAGAATGGGGTGCGGCTTCCCAAATCTCCCTGAGATGTCGGCTCCGCCGGCACAGCCAGGGAGACGCCGACATGCCTGCCGCTCTTCGAGGGATTCTGCTCGCTACAGCGACCATCGTCAGCCTGACGGCCATACCGGCGAGTGCCGCGCCGGATAACGCCGGCCCCAATAAAGTGACGACCAAGGTACCGTTCCAGACCCAAACAGTGGCGCGCTTCGATCTGCCGTGGGCAATCGCCATGATCGACGCCGACCGACTGATCGTCACCACCAAGCCGGGCAAGATGTTCCTGGTCGATCACCGAGGCGGCGACCCGGTCGAGGTTGCGGGCGTGCCGAAGGTTGAGCATGCCGGACAGAACGGTTTGCTCGACGTGGCACTCGCCCCGGATTTTGCCCAGAGCCACCGCATCTATTTCACCTATGTCGAGCCGGGCGATGGTGGAAGTTCGCTGGCGCTCGCCCGTGCGGAGCTGAAGGAACAGAAGGGTTCTGCGCGGCTCGACGGCATGGAGGTCATCTGGCGGCAGATGCCGAAGGGCAAGGGTGGTCAGCCAGGCGGCATCATCGCCTTTGCGCCCGACGGCAAATCGCTATTCCTAACCTCCGGCGATCGTATGCGCCCGGAAACGGCGCAGAACCCCGATCTGGCGCTCGGCAAGGTATTGCACCTGACGCTCGACGGCAAACCGGCGCCGGGCAATCCGGACGCAAAGGCGGGCGGTGTCCGCGCCGAGACGTGGACCACCGGCCATCGCAATCCCTATGGTTTGGCCTTTGCCCCCGATGGTCGTCTCTGGCTGGATGAGATGGGGCCGAAGGGCGGCGACGAACTCAATCTGATCGAGCCAGGCGTCAACTACGGCTGGCCGGAGGTGTCCTACGGCGACAACTACAACGGAACGCCGATCCCCAAGCCGCCGACCCGACCGGAGTTCCGCGAACCGGCGCTTTATTGGAATCCGGTGATCGCGCCGGCTGGTCTTGCCTTCTACGAGGGTGATCTTTTCCCTGCCTGGAAGGGCTCGGCTTTGATCGGTGGGCTCAAGACGCAATCGCTGTCGAGGGTGACCATCAAGGGCGATACCGCCCATGAAGATGAACGCTTTGCCATGGAAGGGCGCATCCGCGATGTGGCGGTGGCCCCCGATGGTGCGGTCTGGGTGATTGAGGATGCTAATCCCGGGCGTCTTCTCCGGCTCAGTCCCCGTTAAAGCACTCCGGCTTTAAAGGTGTCGCTCGATCCAATCGGCGGCGAGCGTCGGCCAGCTCGCTTCGCTGCCGGTGGTTGACCGCAAGGCGAAGCCGTGAGGTGCCAGACCGAAGATGTGCGCGTCGACGTCAAGTTTCTGCGCGGCCGCCGTCTCGATGAAGCTTAGCGCGTGCTGGATCGGTACCGATGCGTCGGCCAGGGCATAGGCAAGAAACACTGGCATTTTCGGGATGGCGTGCGGGTGACCCGAAAGGCCGATCGGCCAGTCGTCGTAGAAGTCCTGCTTTTCGACCGGCGGATAGTCCGGCTTGCCTTCGGGATACTTGTGCCGCCGATGGTTGGCGTTGAGAGGGGCATAGGCAATGATGGCGCCGCGCACATCGGTGCCGGTCGTCTGGCAGGCCATGACGCCGGCCATATGTCCGCCTGAAGAGAGACCGACGTGGAACAGTGGCAGGGTCGTAGGCAGATGGCGGAGCGCAGCGAGGCTATCCACCAGCGCGATGTCCTTGGGCTGAACGCCGCCCTTGCCATCCGGCTGGCCAGGCAGGCGGTGAACCAGTACATGGGCATCGATGCCGAGACTGTTCAGCCAGAGCGCCACCTCGACACCCTCCTTGTCGATGAACAGGGAGGTGTAGCCGCCGCCGGCATAGATCAGCGCCTGGGCGCGTGGAGCAGTTGCCGTGTAACTCCACAATTCGGCACGCGACACTAAGGTAAGGCGCCGGTCCGGCCACTCACCTTCAATGATGTTCGTGGCACCACTGGACAGAGCGGTGCTGACGGGCATGTTGGCCATGGTGACGGACGTTTCGATTTGGGTTGTCCATATATATGTCGGATCGAGATGTCAGTTGATCCGCTTGCCAGTCTCTCCGTCGAAAATATGCAGCGCTTCGACGTCGAGCGACAGCGTTACATCGCTGCCGACGGGCGCGCGGGTCCGCGGCGGCAGGGTAGCAACGAGACGCTGGCTGCCAACGCTGCCTGAGAGGATCAGCTCGGGACCGGTGAGCTCGGTCACGTCGCAGCGAAGCGTCAGCGGTAGGCCGCCGGCCTCGGCCCGGAAAGACTCTGGCCGGATACCAAGTTTGAGGCTGCCGCCGGTCGGCAGGCCGGCCAGGAGCGAGGGGGGAACGGGGATCACCGTGTCGCTGCCGGCAACCAGCAGGCCGTTATTTGTGGCAACCACGTCAAGAATATTCATCGGCGGTGCGCCGACGAAGGTGGCGACGTAGAGCGTGGCCGGCCGGTTATAGATCTCCTCAGGCGTACCGAGCTGTTCGATCTGGCCGTTACGCATCACGGCGATGCGGGTCGCCAGCGTCATCGCCTCGATCTGGTCGTGGGTGACGTAGACGACGGTGGTCTTCATCATCTGATGCAGGCGCTTGAGTTCGGTGCGCATCTCCATGCGGAGCTTGGCATCGAGGTTCGAAAGCGGCTCGTCGAACAGGAAGAGCTTGGGATTGCGGACCAGCGCACGGCCGATGGCGACGCGCTGGCGCTGGCCACCGGAAAGCTGGCTCGGCCGGCGGTCGAGCAGTGGCTCGATCTGCAGAAGGCGCGCCGCCTCAGCGACCGCCTTCTCACGTTCGGCAACCGGAACCTTCCGCATTTCCAGGCCGAAGCCGATGTTCCGGCGTACCGAGAGGTTGGGATAGAGTGCGTAGGACTGAAACACCATGGCGATGTCGCGGTCCTTGGGATGCACGCCGATCAGCGAACGGTCGTTGAGGCGGATGTCGCCGCCCGTCGGCTCGGCGAGCCCGGCAATGATATTCAGCAGGGTCGACTTGCCGCAGCCAGAGGCCCCGAGCAGCACGAGGAACTCGCCGCTTTCCAGGGAGATATCGATGCCTTTCAGTGTCTCAACCTCACCGAAGGACTTGCGGATGTTATCGACGACAAGGGCGCTCATGAACGGGACTCCGGCGGGGCGTAACGGCGCGGATAGGTGGAGACAGCAAGCGAGGCGGTCGCGGCACCCGCTTTGAGGCTTTCTTCGAGCGACTTGCCAGCGGCCAATGCCGCCAGGAAGCCGGCATTGAACACGTCGCCGGCTCCGATGGTGTCGATCACTTTCACCTTCGGCGCAGGCACTTCAACAATGCCGGCACTGGAGGCTGCCAAGGCACCGTGAGGGCCGCGCTTGACGACGGCGACGGCGTTCTCCGGCATCAGGTCCAGCATGGCACGAGCGGCGTCACGCACGTCGTCCTGGCCGGTGATCGAGGTCGTCTCGACCTCGTTGAAGAGGGCGATGGCCGAACGGGCGAGCCAGCCCTTGGCTGCCGCTATGATTTCTGGCGTCCAGCCGGCCGGAGGCCAGCCGGTGTCGAGGGCAACGCGGATGCCGAACTTGTCGGCCCAGTCGTAGAGCTGGCCATATTCCTGCGACAGCTTGGGCATCAGGAACGGACCGGCGAACAGAGCCAGGCCACCGCGATGAGCTTCGCCATCGAGAACCGCGAGCACGTCGGCGGCCCCATAATGCGGCAGGTGGCCCAGCGTGGTGAAGAAGGTACGCTCACCATCGGGATGGGTGATGCCGACGGAGATGGTGGTGTTCTCTTCGTGAACGCGCCAATGCTTCGACTGTTCGCCAAACTCGCTCGCCAGCCATGTGCCGAATCGATCGTTGCCGATGCTGGCCGCCAGCGCGAAAGGTATGCCGAGCGCTTTCAGGACCAGCGCCGAGTTGCCGGCGCAGCCACCGACCCTGAGTTCGTCATGATCGACGATGATCTCGGTGCCTGGCTGCGGCCAGGGCGCGGCGGGACCGAGGATCAGATCGACGTTGACGTTTCCAATGACAGCGATCGGCTTCACTTATTCGCTCCGGGTAATCTTGTTCGAGCGGACGGGCGTACCAGCATTCTCGACACGCTCGGCAGCGAAGGCGACCATCAGCGTCTGCGCAGCCGGCAGCAGGGCGAAGACGGCGGCTATTCCGCTGGCAGGCTTGACGGCAACAGTCACCGCGCCGGCGACTGGCGGCTCACCGGAAGCATCGAAAATCACCACCGGAGCGCCTGCGGCCAGGATTTCGCCAGCCATGCCGGCGATGAGCGGCGACGTCGGGTCCTTGGCCCGGAACAGCACCGCGCCAATTTCCGGCGACAGCATCTCCATCGGTCCGTGCCGGAGCTGGCCTCCCTCATGCGAGAAGCAGGGCCGCCGCGACAGTTCGGTGAACCCAAGGGCAATGGCTTCGGCAACGCCCTGCAGGCTGCGGCCGGAGGTGACGATGTTGCGCACCTTCTTCAAGGCGGCCAGCGCGGCCGACAGGTCGGGCGCCTCTGGCGCCTTCAACACGGCGAGTGCCGGTTGGGCGTCGGCGCCGAGCGCAGCGAGAATGGCAAGATGGAGCGCGAACGTCAGGGTCAGGCTGCGTGTCGCGGCGAAGGCCAGTTCCGAACCACCGGCGGCGACCAGGGCCGGGGCGGCCTTGCCGAGGAAGGAGCCGCCCTCGAGCGTCAGGGCGAAGGTGTCGGCGGTACCGCCGGTTTCCTTGAACCAGCGAACCACCTCGACGCTTTCGCCGGACTGCGAGGTGACGAAGATCGTGCGCCCCGCCAGCGGCAGCGGCGCGGCGAGCTGCTCGGATACCGGCAACGACACGGCATCGATGCCGAGAGCGCGATAGTAGGGCTCCACGGCGCGGGCGACGGCGTGCGAGCCGCCCATGCCGAGCATCAACAGGCGACCGGTCTTCTTGAGCGAGGCGGCGGCGCGGGCGGCCACCTCGCGGTTGGTCTCGAAGGAGGCGAGGGCGTCGGCGTGCTGGCGTGCCATTTCGCGGTCGATGGCGAGAAGGCTTTCGGGACGGGAGGCAGTCATGATGTTGTCCTTAAGGTTCAGCCTTTGACGCCGCCGGAGGTAAGGCCGGAAATCAGCGCCCGCTGCATGACGAGGCCGACGACCACTGGCGGCAGCGCGGCGAGCACGCCGGCCGTGGCGATCAGGCCGTAGTCGGAGACGCGCCCGCCGGCGAGGTCGGCGATGGCGACGGTGAGCGTCTTGGCCCGCTGGTCGGAGGTGAACAGCAGGGCATAGAAGAACTCGTCCCAACCCAGCAGGAAAGCGAACAGCGCTGAAGTGGCCACCACCGGCATGGCGAGCGGCAAGGTAATGATGCGGAGCGTCTGCCACAGGCTCGCGCCATCGATGACCGCGGCCTGCTCGATTTCACGCGGAATACCGTCGAAGCCCGACTTCATCAGCCAGGTGGTGAAGGGGGCGAGAATGGTGAGATAGACGAGTGCCAGGCCGAACACGCTGTTGAGCAGGCCGAAATTGGAAAGCGCCATGTAAAGCGGCACGGCGAGCGCTACCGGCGGCAGCATGTAGGTGGCGATCACCACCGAGAGCGACCAGCCGACCGAGGGAGTGCGCGAAACGGCCCAACCGGCCGGAACGGCAAGCGCTATGGCGGCCAGGGTGGCCATGCCGGCCACTATCAGGGAATTCCTAAGGCTGGCCATGAAGGCGGCGCCGGCGCTGTTCTCGGTGGTGGATAGGAGGGTGGCGTAGCGCGAGAAATCCATGGCGGCGGGCCACCACTTGAGCGGCTTGGCGGCGAGATCGGCGGCCGGCGAAATGCTCATCACGAACAGCCAGACGAGCGGCGTCAGGATAACCGCCGCCAACAGCAACGCCGCCACGTGCAGAAACAAGCGGAAGAGGGGGCTCTGGCGTTCCATCAGGTGGCGCTCCCGGCAACTTTCTTCACAGCGGTGCCATAGGCAATGGCCAGCACGGTGATGATCAGCGTAACGATCAGGGCCAGCGAGGCGCCCGAGCCTGCCCGTTGAAAGGAAAAGGCTTCCTGATAGACGAGGATCGACATGGTGCGCGTCGAGTTGGCAGGCCCGCCGCGCGTCATCACCCAGACGATGTCGAATACTTTGAAGGCTTCGATGGTGCGCAGCACCAACGCTACCATCAGCGGGCCCGCAAGATAGGGCAGCGTGACGAAGCGAAAGCGGGAAAAGGCGCTGGCGCCATCGACATAGGAAGCGGCGATGACATCGCGCGGCACGGCCTGCAGCGCCGCCAGCGCGATCATGGCAACAAGGGGAAAGTTCTTCCAGCAGTCGGCGACGATCAGTGCCGTCAGGGCAGTGCCGGGCTCGCCAAGCCAGGAGCGATAGCTGTCGAGGATGCCGAGCTGGGTCAGTGCCGCGTTGAGGGCACCGTATTCGGGATTGTAGATCAGCCGCCACAGGGTGGCGTTGACGACGGTCGGCAACGCCCAGGGAAGGATCAGCAGGGCGCGAAGCAGCGTGCGGCCATAAAATTGCTGGTTCAGCAACAGGGCGGCGAGCACGCCGAACACCATTTCCGTCGTCACCACCACCACGGCAAAGAAGGTGGTCGTGAAGAGGGTGCGACCAAATGCGTTGCCGGAAACGAGGCGGACGTAGTTATCGAAGCCGACATAGCTGCCGGACGTGCCCACCAGCTTGGCGTCGGTGAAGGAAAGCTGCACGGTGTCGGCCAACGGCCAGCCGATGACGGCCACCATGACGATGAGGAGCGGCAGCATAAGTAGCCACGCCCGGGTGGTGATCCAGGTGCCGGACATCCGGTGTCCTCGTCGAAAAATCACAATCGGGGAACCGGGCGCCAGGGGCGCCCGGTATGATCAGATGCTCAGAGGCCGCTGTTGTCGGCGGCGGTCTTCAGCGCGTCTTCGGGGCTCGACTGACCAAGCAGGGCTTCCTGGATCGCCTGCTGCAAGGCAACCGAGATCTCCTGATACTTCGGCGTGGTCGGCCGCGGATACATGGCGGCAAGACCGACCTTGGCGGCGGCAATCAGCTCTTCCTGGCCCTTGGTGACGGCCGGATCCGCATAGGACGACGCCCAGATCGGCAGGCTCAGCTTGGCATAGGCGTTCTGAGTCTGCTGCGAGGTCATGTACACGATGTACTTCCACGCCTCGTCCTGATGCTTGCTGGCCGTGGTGACGCCCAGACCCATCGAACCGTTGACCGCCGAGGCCTCGCTCTTGCCGGCAACACCCGGCGCCGGTACGACCCCGACCTTGCCCGCGACCTTGGAGTCCTTCGGGTCGTTGGCCATGTTGTACATGTAGGTCCAGTTGAGGGCGAAGGCGGCATCGCCGTTCTCGAACACCTTGCGGACGTCCTCTTCCAGGAATTCCTTGGAGTTCGGGTTGGTGACGCCGGACTTATAGGTGTTGACCATGTACTTCAGCGCATCGAGACCGCCGCCCTGTTGGAAGGCCGGCTTGCCGTCCTTCAGGAAGTCGCCGCCGAAGGCGCTCACCAGCGTGGTGTAGTCGCAGATGGCGGCTTCCGCCTGTGCCCAGCTCCAGGCGATCGGTGTGGCGAGGATACCCTTATCCTTGATGATCTTGGCATCGGCGGCCAGTTCGTCCCACGTCTTGGGAGGGTTGGCAATGCCGGCCTTGGAGAGGATTTCCTTGTTATAATAGAGATACTTGGTGTCGAGGATCCACGGCATGCCGTAGAACTTATCGTTGTATTTGACGGTCGTCCAGGCACCGGGCAGCACGCCCTTCTTCATCTCGTCGGTGATTTTCGAGGAGACGTCGACCAGCACATTGTTGGCCGCGAATTCGGCCGGCCAGATCACGTCGAACAGCACGACGTCATAGGCATTGCCGGCGCCCTGGGCGAGCACGGTCTTGTCGTGCAGGCCTTCGTAGGGAACGAATTCGAGATTGACCTTGATGTCGGGATTGGCCTTGGTGAAGGCCTCGGTCATGGCGCGAACATCGGCCTCGCTATAGGCGGCCTGGGCCATGAACAGCGCGTTGATCTGCGTTTCGGCGAAAGCCGGAACGGAAAGCGGTGCCGTCAGCAGCGTCGCTGAGAGAAGTGTCCTGCCGAAAAACCTGTTCATTGTGGGCTCCCTTTGGTCGGTGACTACGCGGAAGGGATCGCGGCGGCAATCTACCGCCACGATCGGTCATTTGATGGCCCGAGAAGGGCCGCTGGATGGAGCGTCGTCACACCTTTGGGGCGGACTAGCGTTCCCCGGAACTCTGTGGTTCCTTATTAAGTCAAATCGCTTGACTTATTCGTGGGCGAAATATCAACTGCTGTCAAGATGGATTTGGGCATGAACGAACAGCGGTCGATCCGCGCCAAGAGTGGCGCCAATCAGGAGGGCACCGGTGCCCACAACCGGCGCGTTATCATCGACGCGCTCCGGGTAAACGGGGCGTTGTCGCGCGCCGATCTCGCCCGCGCCACCGGCCTCACCAAGCAGGCCGTTTCCAACCTCGTCGAAACGCTGGAGAACGAGGGCCTCGTCGCCTCCGAGGAACTGGTCCGCAAGGGCAGGGGGCAGCCATCCACGCCCTATCGGCTCGTGGCGGAGGGCGCCTATTCCATCGGTCTGCAAATCGACCGTCACGTCAGCCGCGTCATCGTCGTCGATCTCGTCGGCAACATCCTGGCGCGTGCCACCGCCAAGGTGCCGCCGCGGTCGCCTGAGGAAGGCGCCGAGGTCGTGCTCGATCTTCTCGCCGGCGTGAGGACGGAATTCGCGGCCGGACGTCCGGATGCCGAGGCACGCATTGCCGGCATCGGTGTCGCCATGCCCGGCCCCTTCGGAGTCGAGATCGCCGATGACAGTCTGTGGCTGATGCAGGCTTGGCAAAGTTTTCCACTGCTGGATCGGCTCGCCGCCGGCACCGGCCTTGCCGTCAGCCTGCAGAACGATGCTGCCGCCTGTGCCACCGCCGAGCGCATGTTGGGGGCCGCCCACGGCCTCGATCACGCCGTCTGCATCTATATCGGTTACGGCATTGGCGCCGGGCTTATTCTGGGAGGCGAGCTCTACAGCGGCGCCCATGGGAACGCCGGCGAAATCGGCATGGTCCTGTTCGGCGGGCCTGACAGGCTGACCCCGCTGGAACACCGCGCGTCCATCGCCTCGCTCTATGGTGTGCTCGGTATCGACCCGGCCGACCCAGGACAATTCGACAAGCTCGACGCGCTCGTTCTGGGTGGTGATCGGCGCGTCGGCGAATGGATCGCGCGTGCGGCTCATGACCTGAGGCTCGCGGTTCACACTGCGGAGACGCTGTTCGACCCGCAGACGGTGATCTTGTCGAGCGGCGTACCGGGCTCGCTGATGCCCAGGCTGATCGCGGCTATCGAGCCGCTACGCCCTTCGCTGTCTCCGACGGCCAGCCGCACCATTCCCCGCCTCCGGCTTGGCATGACCGACCCCTGGGCGGTGGCGATCGGCGCTGCTGCCGATCCCATCCGTCGCGCTTTCGACCCGAGCTTTTCGGCGATCCTGAAGCGCCAGGGAGAATGATGGGGCGCCAATCCAACAAATTTCCTGACAGAGAATTGTCATCTCCTGCTGTTTGCCGTTAATCTTTCAACGTCACGGGCAAATAAAAAACAGCCTATCGCGCTTCCAGGGGAACAAGCACCATGACCAACCGCATTATCCGCGGCTTCGCCGCCGCTGCGTTCTTTGCTGCTTCGATCGTCACCCTTCACGCCGAGGAGACGTTGAAGATCGGCACTGAGGGCGCCTATCCGCCCTTCAACTATGTGGATACCGACGGTTCCATCAAAGGCTTCGATGTCGAGATCGGCTTGGCCCTCTGCGCCAAGATGAAGGCAAAGTGCGAGGTGGTGGCCCAGGATTGGGACGGCATCATCCCGGCGCTGCTCGCCAAGAAATACGACATGATCATCGCTTCGATGTTCATCACCGAGGAGCGCAAGAAGGTCGTCGACTTCACCAAGCCCTACTACAAGGCGGCGATGACCCACGTGGTGCCGAAAGACAGCGGCCTCACCGAGTTCTCCGATGCGGCGCTTTCCGGCAAGATCATCGGCGCGCAGGCCGGCACGACGCAGGCCGAGTACATCGAGAAGACCTACCCCAGCGCCACGCTGAAGACCTACCCGACGCAGGACGAGGCCAACCTCGACCTCGCTGCCGGCCGCCTCGATCTGCAGGTTGGTGACTTCCTGCCGATGTTCGACTGGGTGGGGAAAGAAGCTGGTGCCTGCTGCAAGCTGGCCGGTGAGCCGATTACCGATCCCGCCTTCGTGGGCGAGGGCGTCGGCATCGCCGTCCGCAAGGAGGACGGTGCGCTCAAGGAAGCCATCAACAAGGCGATCGACGAGGTGGTGGCCGATGGAACCTACAAGACGATCAACGACAAGTACTTCAAGATCAACCTCTACTCGCTGAAGTGACCCAGGGCAGGGGCTCCGCCCTTGCCGACCGATCCCGGCGGGCCGGAAGTGTTTTCCGGCCTGCATCCGTCTTCTCACGAAGGACAATGCCCCTTCCGGTTGTTGCACCTTGACGGACGGTTCGTCTATGACAGCGCTTTCCATCAAGGTGTCCGAATGGCCAGCTCTCTTCCCGTCTATCGCTTCGATTCCTTTATTGTCCGCACGCCGTCGTCCTCGGTGGTCAACGGTCTTCGCGCCGATGATCGTGGCAATCCCACCCACGCGGGCGTTCTCGCCGAGCATGCCGCCTATATCCACGCGGTAAGCCAAGCCGGGGTAGAAGTGACGGTGCTGCCGCCGCTCGAAGCTTTTCCCGATTCCATTTTCGTCGAGGACCCGGCGCTGGTGTTCCCGGAAGGCGCCATCCTGCTGCGTCCGGGTGCGGCGACCCGCGCCGGTGAGACGGCCGAGATTGCGCCGGTGCTGAAGCGTCTGTTCAAGACCGTGCTCGACCTGCCGCGCGGCTTTGCTGACGGCGGCGACGTGCTGACGACGCAAAAGAGCGTGATGATTGGCCTGTCCGCCCGCACCAACCGCGAGGGTGCCGAAGCGCTGATCGAGTGCCTCGCCAAACTCGGCCGCAAGGGCGAGATCGTCGAGACGCCTAAAGATGTCCTGCACTTCAAGACCGACTGCTCGCTTCTTGACGAGGAAACCGTGCTGACCACCGAGCGTCTTGAGCGGTCGGGCGTGTTCAAGGGCTTCAAGACGCTGCTGGTGCCGGCTGGCGAAGAGGCGGCCGCCAACGCGCTGCGCGTCAATGATGTGGTTTTCGTCGGTTCCGATTATCCGCGCACGGCCGAGCTTCTGCGGACCAATGGCTACACCGTCGTGCCGCTCAAGACGACGGAGATCGGCAAGATCGACGCAGGCCTCTCCTGCATGTCGCTGCGCTGGCGTCGCGGCTGAGTTCTTTGTTTGTGCATCGGGTTCTCCGAAAACCGGGGTTCCACTTTTCGGTCCGATGCTCCAGCACTTGATGTCAAGGAAAAGGGGAACGTCCCAAATGTCGAATATCGTTGTGAAAGCGGCGTTGGCGGTTGCCATCGCCTCGTCGGTTGCCTTGCCGGCACTGGCGGAAGATGTGATCCGGATCGGCATGACGCCGGAGCCCTATCTGCCCTACGGCCAGGTCAATGCCGCCGGCCAGTGGGAAGGTATCGAGGCCGACATCACCCATGCGCTCTGCGAGCGCATGAAGGTGAAGTGCGAGATCTCGGCCATGGCCTTCGACGGCTTGCTGCCGGCACTGAAGGAAAACAAGCTCGACGTGGCGGTCGGCGCCTTCTCGATCACCGACGAGCGTCGTCAGACGGTGGACTTCAGCGCCTCCTACTATACCGAGGGAACGTCGCTGGTCGGTCCGAAGTCGGAGCAGGTGACGATCGGAACGGTCGACGCACCCGACGGCGCCAAGATCCTCGACCCCAAAGCCTTTGATGGCAAGGTTGTTGGCGTGCAGGCGTCGACCGTCCAGCACCAGTACATGACCAAGTACTATCCGAACGTCGAGGTGAAGGCTTACGACACCGCGGACAACTCGATGGCGGACCTCGCTGCCGGCCGTATCGACTTCGTGCTGTCGCCGGATCTCTATCTCCACACCTTCCTCGCGACCCCGCAGGGTGCAGACTTCGACATCAAGGCCGCTGCGCCCACCAACAAAGCGCTGGGCGAGGGCGTTGGCTATGTGGTCAAGAAAGGCGATGCAGCGACCCTGAAGAAGGTCGACGATGCGCTCGCCTCGATCAAGGCCGATGGCACACTCGACAAGAGCATCGCCCATTGGATCGACGGCAAGTAAGCCGTGACTTCCAACCGCCGCCGATCCCCGATGGAGCCGGCGGCGGTTTGCTTTTTCGGATAGCGCGATGGATGGCACTCTCTCATTGCTCGCTTGGGGCGATACGGGCTGGAGCGACGACCTCTTCTGGGGCATCGTCACCACACTCAAGGTGTCGGTGTCGGCCTATCTGATCGCTCTGGTCTTCGGCGCGATCTGTGCCGCCGGCAAGCAATCGTCCTGGCGCGCCGTTCGGTTCATTGCCGGCGTCTACACCACGGTGGTGCGGGCGCTGCCCGAGCTTCTCGTTATCCTGCTGCTCTATTTCTCCATCGCCTCGGGCATCGAGCGGCTGGTCAAGGGCCTTGGCCTTGCCGGCGATAACTTCCAGGTCAGTCCGTTCTGGGCGGCCGTGGTGGCTCTTGCCTTTGTTTCCGGCGCCTTCTTGGCCGAGGTTCTGCGCGCGGCCTATCTTGCCGTGCCGCTTGGCCAGATCGAGGCGGGATTGGCGCTCGGCATGCATCGATGGCTCATTCTCGCCCGCATCGTCGCGCCGCAGATGATCCGTCATGCCATTCCCGGCATGGGCAACCTCTGGCTGGAAATGACCAAGGAGAGCGCCATCATCTCGGTGCTCGGTGCGTTCAACGATCTGCTCTACGTCGGTTACCGGGCGGCGGCCGGCACGCGGCAATATATTTTCTTCTATGGCCTCACTGCCGTTCTGTTTCTGATGATCACGGCGGTGTCCGTCTGGGCGATCTCCCGCATCGAACGGCGCTTCTCGCGGGGCTTCCGCTGATGGAAGCGCTCACTCACGTCTTAACTTTCCTGCCGTCGCTTGTGGCGGCCATGCCGCTGACCCTGTTCCTGACGGTGACGGGTGTTGTCTTCGGCCTGTTGATGGGTACGGCCACGGCCGTCGCCATGGTCTACGGCACGCGGATCTCGGCTTGGCCGGCCAAGGCCTTCACCTTCGCCTTCCGCGGCACGCCGCTCCTGGTTCAGCTCTACCTGATCTATTACGGGCTCGGGCAAGTCCTGCCCGGCACGTTCATCCGCCATTCCTTCCTGTGGCCTTATCTGCGAGACGGTCTCTGGTATGCCGTCTTCGCGCTGTCGCTCAATCAAGCCGCCTACAATGCCGAGGTGATCCGTGGTGCCATCCTTGCGGTGCCCAAGGGCCAGACCGAGGCGGCAATGGCAGTGGGCATGCGGCCTTTCACCATTCTGAGGCGCATCACGCTGCCGCAGGCACTGAGGCTCTGCCTGCCGGTGCTGACCTCCGACGTCATCATTCTCCTGAAGTCGACTTCGCTGGCTTCCATGATCACCATCATGGAAATGATGGGCACAGCGCGCATGCTGCAGCGCCAGTCGCTGTTGATCTTCGAGCCGCTGATCGCTGCCGGTCTTCTCTATTTTGCCGTGGTCGTGGTGCTGACGCGCGTCATGACCGAGGTCGAGCGTCGCCTGACGCTCTATCGCCAGCCGGCGCGGCCGCAGCAGGGATAGATCATGAGTGAGATCGCCTTTCGGTCCTTCCTGCCGGAGCTGGTCGCCATTCGTCGTCGTCTGCATCAGATGCCGGAGACCGGCTATGAGGAGCGGCAGACGTCGGCCTTCGTTGCCGATCTGTTGTCCGGCTGGGGCCTTGAGGTGACGCGCGACATCGCTGCCACCGGCCTTGTGGCGACGCTCGACCGGGGCGGTGACGGAAGAGCCCTCGGCCTTCGGGCGGACATGGACGGCTTGCCGGTCACCGAGGAGACCGGTGCGGTTTACGCCAGTCGCACGCCGGGCATGATGCACGCCTGCGGCCATGACGGCCACACGACCATGCTGATCGGTGCCGCCTTTCGTCTCCTCCAGGACGATGACTTTCGCGGCAAGGTGCATTTCATCTTTCAGCCAGCCGAGGAGACTGCCGGCGGTGCCGCCCGGATGATCGAGGAGGGGCTGTTCGAACGCTTTCCTTGCGATGCCGTTTTTGCGCTGCACAACTATCCGGGCCTGACCTCTGGTCGTTTTTCGGCCAAGCCCGGAGCGATGATGGCGGCCATCGACGCAGCGACGCTGACGGTGCGCGGTGCGGGCGGCCATGGCGCCCGGCCTGAGGATACGGTCGATCCGGTGGTGGCGGCATCGAGCGTCGTCATGGCCTTGCAGACGGCCGTGTCGCGCAACGTGCCGCCGCAGGAAGCCGGCGTGATCACCATCGGCGCCTTCCATGCTGGTTCGGCCTGCAACGTCATTCCCGACGAGGCGGTGCTGGAGGTCAGTCTGCGCGCCACCGATCCGGCTGTTCGCACCCGATTGTGCCGACGGTTCGAAGAGATCGCCCAGGCGCAAGCGACAAGCTTCGGCGCCGAAGCGCGCATCGACTGGCAAGTCGGCTATCCGGTTACCATGAACGATGCGGCCTCGGTGGATCTGGCGGCGGCGGCGGTGCGTGACGCCTTCGGCGAAGACGCCTTCGAGCCGCTCGACCGGCCGATGATGGGCAGTGAGGATTTCGCCTTCATGCTGGAAAAGGTGAAAGGGGCCTATCTCTTCCTCGGTAACGGGGACAGTGCGGGGCTGCATAGCAGCCGCTACGACTTCAACGATGCGCTCCTCGAACGTGGTCCCATCTTCTTCCACGCGCTGGCGAAGCGTTTTTTTGCCTGACCTTACTTGAGGAGGGCGATCAGCTCGTCGGTGGTGCCGGTCTCGGCGATCCACGGAAAGATTAGCTCGATGCTGCGCCGATGCGCCTCCAGGTTGGAATCGGCCATGGCGTCGACGGGTAGGGCGACATTGTAGCCGAGCTCGTGGGCGAAACGGGCTGTCGATTCAACGCCTCGGCTGGTGGAAATGCCGCAGACAACCACTCCGGTGACACCAAGATCGTGCAGGCGCTTGTCGAGATCGGTGCCGGTAAAGGCGCCCCAGGTTTTCTTGCTGATACGGACATCATCGGGCGCGTGACCAAGCTCGGGAAGCAGCTCGGCCCAGTCGGCCGGACGTTCACCGCCAGCTGGCTTCTTATCGGTACGGCCCGGTGCGCCACCAAGCACATTGACCAGCACGACCGGCCGCCTATTGGCCCGGAAGCTCTCGATGAGTTTGACGGCATTGGCTATTGCCGGTCGCGCCACTTCCTGTGGTGGCAAGGCGGCAATGCCTTTCTGAAGATCAATGACAATGAGGGCGGTGCGGTCGTCTATTGTCGTAAATGGCATGGTTGGAAATCCCTTCGTAATCGATTGAGGACGAAAAACGTAGTGTATCAGCAATTACGGCGTGTCGATGACGGCGTTTCCAGCGGAAGATGATGCTGGCTTAAGACGAAAAGCGTAGACCGGGCGCCGGGGCTGCTATCGTTTCTCTACGGACTAGAAACTTTTCGCGAATATTCTAGTTATGCTGCACTGAGTCGCATCTCGAGCATTCGCCATCGGATCATTATGGGTAAAGCTACTGCAAACGGGAAGGTCCAGCATCAGGTCGCCGCGCTGCCGTTTCGGCGGAGCGCGAACGGCGAGGTGTCGGTGCTGCTCGTTTCCTCGCGCGAGACCCATCGGCCACTGATCCCCAAGGGATGGCGCATGAAGGGCAAGAGCGACCGCAAGGCTGCCGCCATCGAGGCGATGGAAGAGGCGGGCGTGCTCGGCACGCCGTCAAAGACTCCGATCGGTCGCTATCGCTATTGGAAGCGCCTTGAAGATTGTTTCACGCTGGTCGACGTCGATGTCTACAGCCTTGAGGTCAAGGAAAATCTCTCCGATTGGCCGGAACGAACCCAACGGCAGCGGCAATGGATGAGCTGCAAAGACGCCGCCGTGGTGGTGGACGAACCGGGACTTGCTTCCATCCTGCAGTCGTTTCGGATCCCAGCATAACGAACCGACGCCGCTAGCCCTTTTCAGCCACGACCACGACGAATTGACTGTCTTCGCGCAGGGCGGTCAGCTCCATCGCCGATTCCGGAAGAAGTCCGTCTATGCGGCGATTTTTCAAGCGGTAGACGATCTGACCTCTCGTTGAGACGATGCGGCGGTTCAGCGGTCTGAGCAGGTCTTCAATCTGACCAAGTGTAAAATGCCGGACGTGATACCGGAAAAGATCGGCGTTCGCGCTGAAGTTCAGTGTGTCCTCCAGCGGGAAGGAAACAATCAAGGGGCCGTTTGTCGCTTGGTCGATCGTCCGGATGAAACGCTCGTAGTCCTCGACATGCTCAATGGACTCAAAGCAGACGGCGAAGTCCACGCTGCCTGGAGCGATATCGAAAGGAAAGTAGGCTTGCCGGAAGACCGTACGCGCCCCGGCGAAGGCTTGTTCTGCCAAGGCCACGGCCTCGTCTGAACCATCGATGCCAACCATTCGGCACCCGGCAATTTCCGAGAGCATGCGCGAGCCGTAGCCGTTTCCGCAAAACAGATCGATGCCCGTGGAGTTGCAGGCGGCGGCGATATTGCTGCTGATCCACCGAGCTGCAAATTCATATCGGCTGCGGTGATCCTCTCTGATTTTGGCGACATCCGAGGCTGTTTGCCGCTCGCCGCTTGCCAGGCTGAAGTTCCTGATGACAGGCGGCGGTTGCTGTCCGCTCACGAACATGTCGGCAAGCGCCAGACGCGTTCCCGGCGAGGCCGGATTGATGGCCAGCGCTTTCCATAGGTCATGTACGGCGCGTTTCGGCGATCCCGACGACGCGTAAGCGATAGCCCGCAGAAGCCGACCGTCGACGTTGAGCGGCTGTTCGGAAAGACCTGCGTCGAGCAGCTCGATGGCCGCCACGAAATCACTTCTTTCCAAACAGTCGAGAACAGGCTGCCAGTTTCTCATGCCACGACCTTATCAATTGCAGAAAAGCCCCAGTCGGCATTCAGCGACCGCCGCAATCGGTTGGGAACAAGGGGAATCCGGCAGTCTGCGGATAGTTCGGCATCGAGGCGGATAGCCTCCCAGAATGCCGGGCTGCACCACGCTCCATCCTGCGGCACGGCACCGCCATATTCGTTCCCATCGGGACTATCGGTACCGAAGCGATAGCACGGCGGGGCGAGCCAGATGGCTTCCTTGCCAAACAGCTCGGCCTCCACAAGCCCACTGGAATTGAGGGCGCAAACCGTCTCCAACTCGTTTTGGGCGAGAAGCAGATAATAGTTGGCGTCCGTCAAGCGGACCGACTGCAGCTGCTTGATGAAGGACAGCGATTTGGAGTGGGAGAGTTGATAGGGATGGGGGCGGAACAGCGTGCTTGAGGACCGGACGATGAGGTCAAGAAGCAGCTCGGCATGATCGGCAAGGCTTCTCAGCGTGCCGGTGGCCGTATCGACGGCGGCCCTGTCAGTGTCGACCTGCCCAAGCACCAACGATGTGCCCGGCGACAGGGAAAGAGGCGGCCTCATCCAGGCGGCCTTGGCTTTGATGAAGCCGGCCTGTTGCACCATCTCACCTCTCGGGATCTCGTGGCGCAACAGGCGGGCGTGGATCTCTGGTCGGTTCGTTCGAAGCGCGAACAGAATGTCCTCCATGAACCGCAAGGGATGGAGAACCACATCGATGACAGGAATGCCAGCCTCGGCAAGCAACCGGAGCAGATGCTCGGGCATCTCATAGCCAACCACCAGATCGGCATTCAGCAGCGACAACAGGTAGCTTTCGATCGTCGCCGGCAGAGCCGGCTGGCTGATCAGCCGACACCATCCCTCGATGGTCAAGGGGAGTTTCATCGCGTCATAAATGGCTCTGACGTCAACGTCCTGATGATCTCGCGTCAAGGCCGGGTCCCAGGAGACCGTTGAGACTTCCCACCCTCCCAGGCTTGCTGCAGTCCCTACAATTCCATTGAGCCAACGGACATTCTTCCAGGTCGCACTTTCCCATCGGTTGTTGACGGGGAATGGCCTGAAGATGTCGCCCGTCAGGATGAGCTTCGACTTGGGCACAGAAGGATCCCTTTATCTGCGAGTGCCGAGTGATGGCAGCGCGACGGGTGCATGATCGGGGTTGTCTTCGGCGAGCGACATTGGCCGCCCGACGGCAAGGGGGGTGATCAGTACGGAAATGATTGCGTATGCCGCATCGAGCGGCGGCGGCATGATGATGAGCTTGCCATCGGGTTCTGCGACGAACAGGTCGTCCTCAAACCTGATGCCGACGGCGTGCAGACGCTCCGCGGCAACACGCTCGACCTCCGCCGCGTTATGGTGATGCAGGAGTTTGTCGTGCTGCTGGAGCGTGATCCCACGCAATAACCCGCGCGAAGCGATCTGTCCCAGAGGAATGGCCACCGCCTCAATGCCCTGCTGGCGAGATAGCGGAATATGAAGGCGTAGATCGTTGTTGCCCGTCCTCCGGCACCTGATCTTGGCGAGTCTTGCGACGGTTTTGTCCACCAGCGTCACGTCAATCTGACCGCAGGGGATGTCATCGTGGATTTCGCGGGGCAACAGTCCGCATCCGCTCAGGATGTAGGAAAATCCGTCAATGGGAGAGACCGCGCTGAAGCTGCCGGCCGGCCACATGGGCGGCGCCGGCATGCTGACGGCTTCCGAAAAAGTCCATGCGGTCATCCAGTCGGTCGCCTTGGTCTGGTCTGCGAGGGGCACCGTGGCCTTGGTGCCGAGGTTGATGTCATGACGGGCGCTGCCCAGCAGCAATAGCTCGTCGTCGGTCGGCATCAGTAACAGGCGGACCAGAAGGGTGGCGGCCCATGCTGCCCTCGTTTCCCTGTTGGCGAAGGGATAGAGACCTCCCGCGGTAAAAGCATCAAGCTGCTCGGCGAAGTGGATGGCGCCGGCTTGCACTTGTCGGCTGAGTTCGAGCTGCTCGGCGTTCCGGACGTCCGGCTCACGAACTGGTTCGCCGTTTCGATAGCTGCGTACGCTGCCGACTGGGGCCGAGCAGAGCTGTTCGAGCACGGCGATGTTGGTGAGCATGGCCAGCTTGGTCTGTGGCGATACGGTGAGATCGTCGATAAACCCGCGGGCTGTGTCACCATCGTCGGCTTCGAGGCTGTCATCCTTGGTCAGGAGATAAAGTCCGTGCAGCCGTGTCTGAAGCCCCGCCGCCTTCATGGCCTGCCGCAATCCCTTCTGCACGGAACCGCGATAACCCAGATCGACCAGTACCAGGTCGGTTGCAGTCTCGAAGCCGGGAATGGTCAGCCGCATGTGCTCGAGAAGGCCGGCTCGCATTGAACGCGCCAGCTTTCCGACCGCCTCCTTGCCGAGCAACGTCGGTAGCTTCAGGCAAAGCGCTTCGCCATCGGTGAAACCGCCCGGTTGACGGGCAAAGAACGCGCGAAGACCCGGACTGTCGGTACCCAAGATCTCGATCGTTGCCGCGTGGTCGATCTGTTGAATACCGGCGAAAAGCGACGTGAAGCCTGCTGGGGCGTCCGCGGCGGCCAACGCGGCGGCGCGTCTGTTGATTTCGGTATAGCCTACGGGCTGATGGTCGTGGGCCATCCAGATGCGATGAGATAAAAAGCCATCGCGGGCGAGAAAGGCAACTGCCACCTGCCGGCCATCATTGGACAGCTTGGCAACCTCCTCGGAAACGAAGCGATCGAAGGCAGCCATCATTGGCCCTATGACGGTGGCCCCCAGCGCAAAGGCATCAGCTTCCGCCGGCAGGCGGTTGGCGACGCAGCGGCGCAGGGATCTGAGCCCATCATCGAGCCGCTGACCATAGGCGACGGCGGGGGAAATAAGGGGGAAGATCGATCCTTCTCGCTGCAACAGGCCGGCAAAATAGGTGGATGCCTGACGGCAATGATGAGTTTCGATCCCAAGTCGCGTGGGGGCCTCGATGTCGGCACCGGGATTGTCTCCGACATGAAGCATGCGCCGGCCGCGCGGATTCTCGCGCGCGAGCACTTTGCGGAACAGGCTTTCGCTTTTGGAAGAGCCGTGGTCGCAGGAGGCGTATAGAAAGTCCCAGGCGAGGTCCGACACTGCCGCCGTCAGCAACCGAGCCAGTCGTTCACCATTCCAGTAAGTGTCCGATATGAAGCCGACATGCAGTCCGGCTCCCCGCGCCGAGCGATAAAAGGGGAGAATGTCGGGGTTGGCGACACAGAGGGCGAGCTCGGCTTGGAATTCAGCTTCCGCCAAATCCTCCGGTGAAAGCCGGTCTAGTCCGAACAGGTAGCGAGGAAAGCGAGCGTAGATATCTTCAATGGTCACTTCGCCGCTACCCGTGGCCAAGAGAGCAGCCTTTCTCGCCTTGGCTTCGGCAAGGCTGCGATGCTGCGTGAAGCTTTCGACCAAGCCGGGCCGGTTTGCGTCACAGCCGGCAAACCGGCACGCCATCTCGAATGCCCCTGAAGGTGTCGTGCATCGGCGTAGCAGCATGGTATCGAATACGTCGAAGCTGACAATTTCGAGCGGTGTGTGATCGGCCGTCACATGGGCCATTCGGTCGGTTTCGATGAACATGTCGGCTCCCTGCCAGTCTCAAAAGTAAAACGGCCGAGGCGCTGCATTCAGGCGCGGCTTTGATGTGTTGGCCGAGAATTCCTGGCGTTGTCAGAGGCCGGCTCCAGTAATCCTCCCCTGTATGTTTCTGCCGGATACATTTCGCCGTCGACGTGCGTATCGCCGGGCGATGCTGAGAAGGGCGCGCCCAGGGAAACCGGCACTTTTTTCGTAACGGCCGACGGCATTTTTTTCCGCCTGTTTCGGCGATTTGCAACTGCCATCTACGGTTTTGTTTCTGCTGTGAAAACAGAAAAATAGCATGCCATTTGCAGCTCCTAGACCGTGAACACTGGGATCAATTTTGCCCAGGGACCGTTGTGGGGCTGAAATTATGGAAAAAGGGCGGAATTCCGGGGTATTGGCTTGGCTGGGGTGGGCAATACACGTTAGGCAGATTTTGCCGACAGGTAAAACTTTCCACCTGTCCCAGGAATTATTTGCCTATACTTATATTATTCTTATTGGCGGTCGATTTTCTGCGCCTGGTTTGTCGAGTTGCTTCGTTTCAGTGTCGTAAGGGGCGTTCTGGTCGGTTGACGACGACGCATTGAGGTGTGTGATGATGGTTGCTGCTGCGAGCTCGTTCCGTGTCGATGCATCTGCCTCCCTCGTTTCGTCTGCGGACGGGGGTGTGGCGATCGGGCATGCGAGAGACGAGGACGACAAGCTTCTCGAGCGGATTGCCAACGATGATCGGGAGGCCTTCGCTCGGCTCGTCGAACGGCATGCCGACAGGGGCTTTGCCTTGGCGCTTCGTATTTTGAAGAACGCTGACGATGCCGACGATGTCGTTCAGGACAGCTTCCTGAAGCTCTGGACCCATCGCAAGCGTATGGAGATCGGGCGGGCAAAGTTCTCGACCTGGCTTTATCGTGTCATCACCAATCGCTGCATCGATCTTCGTCGCAAACCGATCATGGATGATCTCGATGTGGCGCCTGAGGTGGCGGATGGTCGTGAAGACGCTCCGACGCAGATGCACCGTGCCTCGATGAATAGCCTGCTGGAAGCAGCGATGGCCAAGCTGCCCGACCAGCAGCGGATCGCGGTGATCCTCAGCTACCACGAAGCCATGTCGAACGCCGAAATTGCCGAAGTCATGGAGACCACGGTAATGGCCGTGGAGTCGCTGCTCAAGCGCGGGCGGCAGCATTTGCGCCGGCATTTGGCGCAGGCAGAAGACGATATCCGTCAGTCGTTTACCCAGGATTAACCAAAAAAACGTGGTGCGGCGAACGAAATTCGCCCGGTTGGCTGTTGCTCATCCGTTGAAGGGGTGAAGCGAGGGGCGATGACGCCTCGAGCTGACGTCTTCCCGGTAGACGGGTGACGTTGTTCATCGATTGGGAGTGTTCCAGAATGCCCGTCATCGCAACCAACACCGCCGCCAACTCCGCTGTCCGCTACCTCAACAAGAATGCTGACTCGCAGTCCTCGTCGCTTTCCAAGCTGGCATCGGGCTCCCGCATCAGCCAGGCGTCGGACGACGCCGCCGGCCTTGCCATCTCGACCCGCCTGTCGTCGGACGTGGCTACGCTCAACCAGGCGTCCACCAACTCCACGAACGCCATTGCCGTGCTACAGACGGCCGACGGTGGTGCATCCAATATTTCCGACATCCTCCAGCGCATGAAGGTGCTGGCCACCGAGTCGGCCTCCGGTACTGTGACCGATACCGAACGCAGCTATATCGATGAGGAATTCCAGGCTCTGACCAGCCAGATCGATACGATCGCTTCCGGCACTCGCTTCAACTCGCAGAGCCTCTTGACCAGCAACAACATGTTCTCGGGCGGCGTCAGCGTGATGGTCGGTTCGTCGAGCTCCGACACCATCAAGATTACGCTGTCTGCCCTCGATTCAACGACCCTTGGCGTCGGCAGCCTCGACGTCACGAGCCAAACCGACGCCAACACCGCGCTGACGAAACTCGATACCGCGATCGACAAGGTTTCCAATGCGCGTGCCAGCATTGGCGCCCAGGAAAGCCAGTTCCAGTTCAGCTCGGACTCGATCTCCACGCAGGTTGAAAACCTTGAATCCGCCAAGTCGTCCATCTCCGATGTCGACGTCGCATCTGAAGAGGCGAAGCTCGCCTCGTCTCAGGTGATGGTGCAGGCCGCCGTGGCGGCGGCATCGTCGGCAAATAGTCTGACGCAGAACCTCCTGAAGTTGATGCAGTAATTCCGAACGGCGCCGGCGGGGAGAGCCCCGCCGGCGTGCCTCCGCCGGCAGAGTTGAGGGTAGGGATATGACAACCACTTCAAGTACGTCCTCAACCAGCAGCTCCTCGACGACGTCGAGTTCCACCTCTGCGTCGGACTATGCATCGTCCGACGTCACAAACATTGATTGGGACGGGCTTATCGAAGAGCTCTACCAGGCCAAGCTCAAAACCGCGGATAGCTACGAGACCAAGATCTCTACCAACGAGTCCAAAATCTCTGCCTACAACGATGCATCGGATTTGCTCACAACCTTGCAGACCGCGTCGAATAAGCTCAGATCGGGTACCGATTCCTCCTCGAGCGACGTTGATGTTTTTGATGAACGCAAAGCTTATTTGACCGGGTCGGGCGGAGTTACTGCGAGCGAGGTTCTTACCGTTTCGGCCGCGTCCGGTACCGATACTGGTACCCATACCGTCACGATTAGTCAGCTTGCCGCAGAGCAAAAGGTGGCGAGCAGCACTTACGATTCTTCATCGTCGGAACTGTCGTTATCGGGAAGCTTTACAATTGGAACCGAGGGGGGGAGCAGCGTTTCAATCGATGTGACATCGGACATGTCATTGTCGGATATTGCGAGCTCCATCAATGACCAGAGCTCCACCAGCGGCGTCAAGGCGACCGTGCTGAAAGTGTCGGATTCGTCATACGAGCTTATTCTGACGACTGTGGATACCGGCCAGACCATCTCGGTGAGCGATACCGACGGCATTCTCAAGAGTATGGGCATTATCAACGATAACGGCGCCTTTGCCGATGAGTTGCAAGCTTCCCAGAAAGCGAAATTTACCGTTGATGGTGTTAGCGTTACTCGCTCATCTAACGAAATAGACGACGTAATCGACGGTTTGACTTTCTACCTTACCGGGACGACTGGCGATGGGGAGTCCGTTACCGTCGAGGTAGATCAGAATCTTTCCGACATCAAAAGCGCAGTAAGTGACTTTGTTGACGCTTATAATGCCTATCGAGAATGGGCTTTATCCCAGCAAGAAACCTCGTCGAGCGGTGGCGCTTCCAGCGACTCGATTTTGTTCGGCGATAGCACCATTCGGAGCATCAATCAGCAGGTTGCTTCAGCACTGACTTTCTCTCTCGACGATGTGTCCATGTCGACGATTGGGCTCAGCCTCGATGAAAATAACGAGCTGGTATTGGACGAAGATACGCTGAACGATGTCCTGAACAGCGATCCCAGTACCATCCAGAAGTTATTCTCATATACTTACGAAAGCTCTTCGAGTGAGCTCGGTATCCTCTATCGTGGTACGAATGCACCGTCGACTTTCACGCTGGACATCACCGTGGATGATAGTGGCAACCTTACCGGGGCCACCGTCAATGGCCAAAGTGGGCTGTTTACGGTCACGAGTACCGGCCACGGCCTCAAGGGTGTCGAGGGAACTGCCTACGAAGGCTATACCTTCGTCTACAACGGCACTACTAGCCAGTCGATCACCGTTACGCAAGCGTCTGGTATGGCTGAGCAGCTGTATAACATTACTGAGGCGGCCATCGACGAAAGTGACGGTTCGATCACGACGGTGGTTACGAGCCTTCAAGACAAGGACGATGACTACCAGGATCAGATCGATACGATCACGGATCGAGCAGACACTTACAAGCAGAACCTAAAGACACGCTATGCCAATATTCAGGCTAAGATCAGCTCGGCTCAGTCGACGCTCGATTATCTAACGGCTTTGCTCGATTCCCAGAACAGCAGCAGTTCCTAAAAGTAGAGGAGGGACCCGCCTATGAACTCCCCCATGGGCCACGCGGCTGCCGCCTATCGTCAGGCCGCCGCGTCCGTGCACCCGACCGTGGCCGTTGTGAAGCTCTATGACGCCATATTGCTGGCTATCCTTCAGGCGATCAGGGCTCGCGAACAAAAACAGGTGGAAGAATGCTTCACGAAGGTGATGCGAGCAGCCACCATTTTGCGCGGGCTCGATCAGGCGCTTGATTACGACAAGGGTGGGGCAGTGGCCGAGCAACTGCACCGAGTTTATAGGAGCTACACCATTTCGCTTCACCTGAGCTTCGGCAAGCCGGACGTGGTGAGGCGGTATCGCAAGCTCTACGATAGCCTGATTGGCCTCCGTAACGCCTGGGCAAAAATCGCCGGAATGGACGTTTACCAGGACTCCTCGAAAGACACCCAGGCCGCGCCTGTCGTCGACGCGCAGCCCCCGGCCCCCCTCGTAACGTCGTCCGCCGTTGGCTTTGATAGCAGCATGTTTCTGGGCCTTATGTCCGAGCAGTCGGTAACCACCGCATCCGGGCGGGCCCGGGCTACGCCACCTGTCCGCAAAGTCCGGCGTTTGGTGCATCAACAGCCAACAGTCGGCTAGAGCTTTTCCGGTGAACTCAGGTTCACCCAAAAGCTCTATCTCCTTGTTAAGGCGCAGTTCCGGACGCAAAACCGGTTCCCACTTTTGCTGGAACTGCTCTAAATCGCCTCTCCTTTCTGTCCTGCTATCCCGCCCCGAAGGCTTCCCGCCTTCGGGGCGTTCTATCGAGTTCAACCCTACATGCCATAATGTTAGCTTTTTTATCTGTTGCTTGTATTTGCGTGTCGGGGGATACCTTAAGATACATAGTCGGTAGAGCGGATTGCCCAGAATGGACGAAGCGCAGTTTCAGGATCTCGTCGATCGCCAAGGCGAGGACTTGACGCGTTGGCCGGAAGCGCTTCGTGTCGAAGCGGAGCTGTTGCTCGCGGTCTCGGAACCGGCTCGACGTATTCTTGGTAACGCGGTGACTCTCAGGGCTGCATTTGCCTCGGCTCGCCCGATCCGCGCTCCTCGCGATTTGGCTGCGCGCATCCTTGCGCTCACTCCGGACGACGATAGCGCCTCCTCTTCATAAACCATTTTTGCTCCCTGCTCTCGCAAAATGCAAAAGCTGCCGTTTCGGCGGCTTTTGTCGTTGATGGTCGCCAGGAAGAGGAAAGCGTCGGATAGGCGGCACTCTCCCAGCTCCTTCGCTGCGATGACTATCTCCATTTCGGGCGCGGATCTTATTGTATTTCCAAATATTAACAGGCGTTAACAAATAGAATCCGACGTTTTTGTTAAGTTTTTGCGCCTGATTTCCCTCGCCCGCCCGTTTCAATATCGAAGCCAAAAAGACGGCAGTCAAAGTTCATTCAGTCCAGCTCTTGGAGACAAGGGCTGGGGGCGCGTGAGGTTTATCATGACCACAACGACTTCCGTGTCGTCTTCGTCAAGTACTGCGACGACAAGTACATCGTCTTCTTCCTCTTCTTCTTCATCGACAATTGATACGTCGCAGTTTCTCCAACTGCTTGTCGAGGAAATCCAGAACCAGAACCCGCTCGACCCGACCGATACCACCGATTTCATGAACCAGATGATGTCCTACGCGAGCTACTCGCAGCTTAGCGACATGAACTCGACGCTGCTGTCGCTTCAGGAGTCGGTCGACACGATCACCTCCTCCCTGTCCACCACGTCTGCCTGAAGGGTGCTGCCATGTCTCTGACGGGTGCGATGAATTCTGCCGTGTCGGCCATGCAGGCCCAGTCGTCGGCATTATCGATCATCTCCAATAACCTCGCCAATGTCTCGACCACTGGCTATAAGGCGAGCACGACAAGCTTTGCTTCGTTGCTCACATCCAGTTCGACGACCAGCTCTAGCGGTGGTGTGAAGGCGACCAAGTCGCAGAACATTCTCGATAGGGGAACACTCGTTTCATCCTCGGTCAGCACAAACATTGCTATCGACGGAGATGGCTTTTTTGCCGTGACAAGCGGCGATGGTACTGAAATAGATTATACCAGAAACGGCCAATTTACTGTAGACGACGATACAGGCTACCTTACCAATGACGGTTATTCTTTGCTGGGCTGGCCCACCGACTCCGACGGTAACGTCGTCGGGGGTACCACCGACAGCAATCTGGAGCCGGTCGATACCGATAAACTGACCGGCTATGCCGTCGCGACCTCAAGCGTGGATCTCAAGGGCATTCTGCCTGCCGATGCGACAACCAATTATACGAGCCAGATCTCGCTCTATGACAGTCTTGGGACTGCCTATACGGTTGATGTGACATGGGCCAAAAGCACTACACCGGCCAATACATGGACGATGTCGTTTAGCAATCTGGAGAACAGCAGCGGAACAGCTGTTACCGGGACGATAACCGGCTCCGAGACCATCACATTCAACTCGGATGGTACGCTGCAATCCCCGACGACGACCACGCTCAAGATTTCAGGTCTTACCGATGGTGCCGACGATATAACGGCCACCCTCAATCTTGGCACGGCTGGGAGTTCCGACGGTTTGAGACAGGGTACGACTGCGAGTGGTACCAACTCTACTGCGGTCGACATCTCAAGCGATGGTAATGGCTGTGCCTACGGAACGCTCACGGGCATTACAATTGACGAAGATGGTACGGTCTACGGTGACTATAGTAACGACAAGTCGATCGCCATCTACAAAATACCTCTCGCTACTTTCTCTAATGCCAACGGTCTGACCGAAAAGGGCAACTCGGTGTATTCGACCTCCAGCACGTCATCCGGCGCCACCTATCACTTTGCCGATTCCGACGGTGTCGGTTCGATCAAGTCTTCCGAACTCGAGGAGTCGACGACCGATACCAACACCGAATTCTCGAGCATGATTGCCGCTCAGCAGGCGTATTCGTCGGCCTCGCAGGTCATCTCTACGGCCAAAGCTATGTTCGAGACTCTTCTGCAAGCGGTGCGCTGAAATGAAGAAGAGAACCGAAAGGGACGAGATTCAGGAAGCTATCGAGCTTCTGACCAGGCGCCTCGAACGCATCCGTCGCGACATAGAACAACGAGAAGAAGGAAGCGATCCCCGTATCATCGGCCTGTTGAAGGGCGAAGTATCCGAGGTGATCGCGGATTTCGAGCGTTATCGCGCCGCGACGGCGGCGGCACTTGCGAGCGCCAATACCGGCTACGCGGCCAGTAGAGCCTATCTCGTGGTTGGCAAGTTGGGCGCGTCGGCTGAATCCGCCGAAATCCTCCCCTTTGACAAGAACAGGAATGAAAATCATGCGCGCCGAAGCAATCATTGAGCGCCTGCCATCGGATAATCCGAAGATCGTCGAGCTCGACGCGCTCATCGAAGAGTTGATTGCCGTCATGGATAATGAGAATGCGTTGCTCGCCAGCGGGATGCCCGCCTCGCTCGCCGCCACGACCGGCAGAAAGAGTAATCTAGCCTCCAGTATCGAGATTTCGCTCAAAGCGATCGGTGCGGCGGGGCCGGTTACCGACGCTGAACGCGCTTATCTCGACCAACGGGTCGGGTTTGTTCAGCGCTTGGCCCAGGAGAACCTCTCGCGGCTCGCCGGTGCCATTGGGGCGTCCCGGCGGCGCATTGCTGCGGTGGTTGCCGCCGTTCGCGAAGAGGGGGCGTCGACCGCTCCGGTTTATGGGCGGACAGGCTCCCGCACGTCGGGTGGCTCAACATCCCACGCATCCCTTCTCCCCGACCGCCTCGCTTGAGGCTCGTTTCGGTAGCGCTTCACAAGGAGGCGGCTCATGTCTGTGTCGGTCGCCAGTTCCATCGCGTTGTCGGCGTTGAGGGCGGCGCAAGTCGGCATCAACGTCACCTCGTCCAATATCGCGAACGCAGACGTCGACGGCTATACCGTCAAAACGGCCAATCAGGTATCGACGGTGTCCGGCTCGAAGGGGTCAGGCACGGCTATCTCTTCGATTACCGGCGGTGTGGACAAGTATGTTTTCGCGTCGTTGATTTCGGCCAATGCAGACCTTGGGGCAGCCTCAATCACGACGTCCTACACCGATCAGCTTCAGTCGCTCATGGGGTCGACCACCGGCAGTGATGACGGCGGTACGTCAATTACCACGCAGATGTCGTCCCTAGAGACGGCGGTAACCCAACTGGCTTCTTCGCCAGACGATAACTCGACGCAGAGCAGTCTGATATCCGCTGCCGATACGCTTGCGAGCCAGCTCAGAGATATTTCGACGTCGATATCGACGCTCGAGAGCAATGCGAACCAGCAGATTTCCGACGACGTCGATACCGTCAATGCGAACCTGCAGAAGATTGCCGACTACAACGACCAGATCACCGTGGCCAAACAAAAAGGGGAGTCGACGGCCGATCTAGAGGATAAGCGCAACTCGGCGGTCGAGGCGATTTCCAGCCTGCTGGATATTTCCACGACGACGACGTCGTCCGGCGCTCTCTACGTCAGAACCACCGGCGGCACCTCACTTGTTTCCAACACCGTTCATGAGCTTTCAGTCGACGCCAACGGGTCGATTTTGGTCAACGGTAACAAGGATATTACAAATTCGATCACCAACGGCGAAATCGGCGGCCTCCTGACCCTGCGCGACGAGACTTTGCCTGCCGCGCAGTCGGAACTGGACACGCTGGCAAGCAAGCTGATCTCTACCGTCAATTCGGCTGTTGCCGATGGATCGTCGGTGCCGGCACCCGACAGCCTCACCGGAACGACGGATGTTTCCGGCGTTTCCAGCCTTTCGACGTCGGGGACTGTTCGTATCGCTCTCGTCGACTCGGATGGCAAACTGACCTCGTACGAGGATCTGGATCTCTCCGGCTACAGTACGGTCAACGATCTTGTATCCGCGCTTGATGCAACTGACGGGATCAGCGCTTCGATCGATTCGAGCGGCAAGTTGACCATCAGTTCCGACACCGACGGTTCCGGCGTGGCGATTGGCGCTCAGGACAGCTCGATCAACGGTCAGAGCTTCTCTAGCTTCTTTGGACTGAATTCCATTTTTACCGGCAGTTCCGCGTCCGATATCCAGGTTTCGTCAGGTCTCCTCAAGGATAGCGGAACCCTCGCCGTCGGTATGCTGTCAACCGACGTGACCACGACTGGAAAGACCGTTCTGACCGGCGGATCCACGACAGTCGCCGATGCTTTGAACTCGGCGTTGACGACCTCCTATAGCTATAGCGCGGTCGGCGATATCGGCTCGATGAGTGGGACACTCACCGATTATGCCTCTCGGGTGGTGTCCGCTTTCGCGAGCCGCGCATCGACGGCTGAGGACGCCGAAACGACTGCCGAGACGTTGCAGTCGTCGCTCTCGGATACCATCACTTCGCAATCGGGCGTCAATGTCGATGAGGAGACATCCAAGCTCGAAGATTATCAGACGCTGTATTCCGCTGCGGCGCAGGTGATTCAGATCGCCAAGCAAATGTTTGAGTCGTTGCTTTCGGCCGTGAGCTGATCGTATCGAGTGGGGGTATGAAGCATGGCCATGCGCGTCGCCACCTTTGCATCGTCGCAGAGCTTGCTCCAGGCAGCGATGAGGATTCAGGTCAAGGAGGCGGAAGCCACGACGCAGCAGGCGTCTGGTCAAGTGTCCGACGATTACGGTGGGCTCGGCTCCAAGGCCGGAGCCGTTGTGTCGTTGCAGGCGTCGGTGACGCGCTCCAAGGCTTACGAGGAGGCGGCCAATACAGCGAGCAATCGCGTCGAGACGATGTACAATGCCGTCGGATCGATCCTGGACGACCTCAGCGATTTGAAGGCAACGCTTGCCTCGTCCACAGCAAGCTCCAATACGTTGCAGGAGAGCGCCAAGTCCACGCTGGAAAGCGTCGTCTCGCTATTGAACACCCAACTTGACGGCCGCTATCTCTTTGGCGGGAGTGCAGTCGACGCCAAGCCCGTCGACATTGACAGCATTGAAGGATCGACCGCAACATCGCAGGACCAACTTGATTATTATCAAGGCGACGACCAATCGACTTCGGTGCGAGTTTCATCCAGCCGCGTCATATCCTATGGCGTGACAGCCAACGATGACAGTTTCCGGCAAGCGCTCTGGGCCATCTCAACGGTCGCCAACGGCTCGACAGATAGCGCTTCGGTGACCAATGCCATTGACCTTTTAACAAGCTCGATCAGTGATATAGCAGGCGTTCAGACCAAGCTGTCGCTTGACGCTTCGGATCTTAATTCCGCCGTCAGTTCCCAGGAAGATTACCAGAGCGATGCCGCTGATATGATCTCCAACCTCAGTGAGGTCGACATCACAACGGTGGCGGCCAACATGTCTAACTACCAAGCGCAGTTGGAAGCAGCCTACGCCGCTATCGGCAAGATCGCTAAACTGTCGCTGGCGAGCTATTTGTCCTGATAGGTTTACCGGCCATTCATGCCGTTTTGCCGCAACCAGAGATTTTTTGTCATACTTTTCTCCGCTGCCTTGCCTTTGCCCCAAAATCGTTTCATTCAAAGGTCGGCGACCAAGCCAACCTGAGCCGGCCTCGCCAACCTGCTGGCTCTCTTTTCGGGCAGATCAAGGTGACTTCCCAGACCATGTCTCCGGCGGGTGACGTCGCGCTGCCGCGCGTCGACGAGCGGGTTCTACTCGCTATTGCCCTGATCTTTGCATCGACTTTCCTATTTGCGGCTTGCGACGTCGGAGCCAAGTTCATCCAGCACGAGGCAAGTGCCGAGAAGATCGCTTGGTGGCGCAACCTCACCTATGTGCTTGTGGCCGTGCCATTTGCCCTGCGTCGTGAGGGCAGGGCGGTGTTCCGCCCTCTACATCCCTGGCTGAACATCTTGCGAGGGCTGACGGCGATCTGCGGAACCATTCTGTTTTTGCTCGGGCTGCAACATCAGGACATTCCCGATGCGACGGCGATCGCCTTCGTGGCGCCGGTGTTCGTCATGGCTTTGTCGATCGTCTTTCTTGGCGAGGTTGTTGGCGCTCGTCGCTGGCTTGCCGCTCTGGTCGGGTTCAGCGGTGTGCTGATCATTGTCCAGCCGGGTACGTCGAGCTTCCACTATGCCTCGATCTTCACGCTGCTTGCTGCTTTCGTTGGGGCGTTTTCAACGATCCTGACCCGCAAGGCCGTGCGCGACACGGCCGAGACCATGATGGTGTGGACCTCGCTCGTTGGTCTCACCGTATCGACATTTCTGGTCTGGCGGGAAATCGGTCAGACGTCATGGCACGAGGCCGTCTTTGGTTTGGCCGGAGGTGTTTTCTTCGCAGTTGGGCAGATCTGTTGCGTATTTGCCTATCGCATGGCACCGGCGTCGCTCCTCGCGCCCTTCAGCTACGTCCAGATGATTTCGGCTACCGTCGTCTCCTTCCTGATCTGGGGTATCGTACCCGGACTGGCGACGACGGTCGGTGCTTCGCTGATCGTGGCGAGCGGACTTTATTCGTTGCATCGCGAGCGCCTGCGTGCCCGGCAGCGTTTGACGAAGCCCGAAGTGTGAATAAGGAACAGGCATTTGCTGGTTGCTTGCGGCACGCTCCCCGGCCAAAATGGTCGCCGCCGACCGGTCGCCTCGACGGCCGTCAACGGGAGACGCCAGGATGGACATGTCGACGCCCGCCGCTCGGCCGGTTGCTCCCCAAGGGGAGCATGTGCCGGCGGAATTCGGTGCTGTCTGGCACGATGGTCTCGTCAGATTCCGCCTATGGGCGCCCGAGCAATCGACCATCCTTCTAGCTATCGACGGCCGTGAGCCGCTTCCAATGACGAGCGAGCCGGGGGGCTGGTTTTCGCTGACGACAGCCGCTCCGGCGGGTATCCGCTATCGTTTTCTGTTGTCGGATGGGAGTGCTGTGCCCGACCCGGCCAGCCGCTTCCAGCCGGAGGACGTGCATGGGCCGAGCGAGGTCATTGCATCAGGCGCTTTCCGCTGGACCGATGCCGCCTGGCGTGGGCTGCCCTGGCACCAAGCGGTGATCTACGAGCTACATATCGGAACATTCACCCCCGAGGGTACATTCTCCGCCGCGGCTGCGCGGCTTCCCTATCTGAAATCGCTTGGCATCACGGTGGTCGAGGTGATGCCGGTCGGTGATTTTCCCGGCCGCTGGAGTTGGGGTTACGACGGTGTGCTGTTATTTGCGCCGGACAGTCGATATGGCCGGCCGGACGACTTTCGAGCCTTCATCGACGGCGCGCACGCGCTGGGCATCGCCGTACTTCTGGATGTCGTCTACAACCACTTCGGTCCGGAAGGGAACTACCTGCCGCTCCTGGCCCCGGCCCACACCGATCTTTATACGACGCCTTGGGGCGAAGCCGTCGACTACGGCCGTCGCGACGTTACCTCGATGCGCGACCTCGTGATCGCCAACGTCCGCATGTGGATCGGCGAATATCATCTCGATGGCCTGCGCATTGACGCCGCCCATGAAATTCGCGACTTGGAACCGGATCACGTTCTCGCGGCGATTGCCGAGGCGGCACGAGCCGCAAGCAATGGCCGGACAATCCATCTCGTCCTTGAGAGCGCCCGGCTGGAAGCCGATCGGGTATCGACGGCCGGTGGATTTGACGGCCAATGGAACGACGATCTCCACCATACTCTGCACGCCGCCATCACCGGCGAGAGTGACAAGGATTATGCCGAGTGTGCCGGACGGCCGGAAGTCCTGGCGCGGGCGCTGGCCGAAGGTTTCCAAGCCGACGCCGGCGAGGGCGGGGCGGTAGCGATGCTGCCGCCAACCGCCTTAGTTTCTTTCCTGCAAAACCACGACCAGATTGGCAACCGAGCGCGTGGTGAGCGCATCGGCATGCTCGCCTCGCCGGCAGCCTGTCGGGCGGCGGCGGCCGTCTATTTGCTGGCGCCACAAATTCCCATGCTTTTTCAAGGTGAGGAATGGGCGGCAAGGTCACCCTTTCCGTTTTTTACCGACCTTGGACCAGCCTTCGTTTCAGCCGTGCGGGACGGGCGGATCGCTACCTTCGCGGTTGACCCGGACAATCTACTGGACCCGTTCGATCTTGCCACCTTTGCCGCCGCCCGGCTCGATTGGGATGAACGTCACCTGCCGCACCATGCCAGCATGCTCGACTGGTATCGCGCCATCCTGCGCGTCCGCCGGCAGGCCGTCGCGCCGCTTTGCTCCGGCATCCGGAAGAGCGGCACCTGGAGCGTTGATGACGGCGTGATCCGCATCACGTGGGAGGGGGAAGCCAAGGATCTGATGCTGACGCTCAACCTTGCCCCGCGTCCTGCACCGCTGCCGGCGCCGCTGCGTGGCAAGTTGATTTGGCAGCAGGGGCGGATCGTCGATGGCCGCTGTCCGCCCTGGTTTGTTGCCTGGTCGGTGCGGCGACGGGAGAGGTGACAACTCCCGCCGCCTGAATGTCACCGCGCGAGACGCAGGATGTCGGCGACGGCGCGGCTGTCGAGCTTGACGAAGTTGCCAAGCGTACGGTCGTCGTTGTTCGTGCCTTTGCGTGCCATCTCGTCGATGCGATCGTCATGGATGCCGAGCGAGGCGAGCGTCGTGCCGAGGCCGATCTTGTGGAAGAAGGCCTCAAGTCGGGCGATGCCCTCGCGGGCCGTCGCTTCCTTGTCAAACACATCGAGTTCGACATTCCAGACGCGTACCGCCCACTGCACGAAGCGGTCGACGTCGTGGTGAAGCACATATTTCATCCAAGCCGGGAAGACGACGGCGAGGCCGGCGCCGTGGGCGACGTCATAGATGCCCGACACTTCATGCTCGATGTCGTGGGAGGCCCAATCGCCGATCCGGCCGGTGTTGAGGAGATTGTTGTGGGCGATGGTGCCGGCCCACATCAGCTCCGACCACGCGTCGTAATCGTCCTGGTTGGCCAGCACCTTGGGCGCCTGCGCGGCGACGGTTTTCATGGTCGCCTCGATCAATCGATCGGTGAAGGCGACGTGCGTCACGTTGGTAAAGTAACGCTCCATCAGGTGCGCCATGATGTCGGCCGCGCCACAGGCCACCTGGAAGGGTGGCAAGGTGGAGCAGAGGGCGGGGTTCAAAATCGAAAAGCGCGGGTAGAGGAACGGGCCGCCGACTGCTCGCTTCAGCCAGCCCTCTTCGTTGGTGATCACCGTACCGTCGCTCGATTCCGATCCGGCTGCGGGGATGGTGAGCACGGTACCGATGGGCAGCGCGTCCGTAGGAGTGCCCCGGCCGATGTAGAAGTCCCAGACATCGCCCTCGATGACGGCCCCCATGGCGATGGCCTTGGCTGAATCGATGGCGCTGCCACCGCCGACCGCCAGAATGAAGCCGAGGCTGTGCTCTTTGCACAGGCGGACGCCTTCGTGAACGAGAGAAAGGCGTGGATTGGGTTTGACACCGCTGAGCTCGACCCACTCAACGCCAGCCGCCTTGAGCGAGGCGCAGACCCGGTCATAAAGGCCGGATGCCTTGATGGAACCGCCACCGTAGTGGAGCAGGATCTTGCGGCTGAAGCGTGCGGTCTCCGTTCCAACCGACGTTTCGGTATCCCGGCCGAAGATGATCTTCGTCGGGTTGAGGAAGGTGAAGTTCTCCATTGCGTCTCTCCCGGCTCTACCAGCGGTCCTTATTGATGGACGGCACGGCCCTGGGCGCAAACTATGCGCCCGCGATGCGTGACACAACGGGAGAGAGAGGGTCCCCACAGCTTGGGGCCGCCAGCTTCAGAAGACGGCGCGATCCCGAACGTTCAGCTCGTGCGAACCGAGTCCAGACTATCGACGATCCGATTGTAGACCTGGATCGGCGCCGGACGGCCGATGATGTAGCCTTGGATTTCCGGACAATGCTCCTGTGCGAGGAAGCTTCGCTGCTCCTCGGTCTCGACGCCTTCTGCGATGACCGGAATACCCAGGCCCCGGCAGAGGCCGATGACGGCGCGGATGATGGTCGTTGCCTGTTCGGTTCGGCCGATCGCCTGCACGAAGCTCTTGTCGATCTTGATTTTGTCGAAGGGGAAGGCCTGCAAATAGGACAACGACGAATAGCCGGTGCCGAAGTCATCCATGGCAATGCGAACGCCCATCGCCTTGATCCGCCTCAGCATGCTGACGATATGCGCGAAATCGCCCAGCAGAATACCTTCAGTGATCTCCAGCTCAAGACGAGATGGCGGAAGGCCAGTATCGATGAGCGTCTGCTGGATGAGCCGCGGCAGCTCACCCTGCTGAAACTGGATGGGTGACAGATTGACGGCAACGGTGAGCGGATGTGTCCAGCTGGCGGCGGTGCGACAAGCCTCGGCCAAAACCCAGGCCGACATGTCCAGAATGAGGTTGGATTCTTCTGCCAGAGGGATGAAGTCGTCCGGCGCGATGGGGCCGCGTGTGGGGTGTGTCCAACGCATCAGGGCCTCAAAACCAAAGATACGGCCATTTATTTCGGCCTGAGGCTGGTAGTGCAGCGAGAATTCCCCGTTGCGTAACGCATGGCCGAGGTCGGCCTGCAATGCCCAGCGGTCTCGGATGAGATGGTCGGTCTTTGACTCGTAGACCCGGACGTAACCACGCGCTTCGGATTTGACGTGGTAGAGCGCCGCGCCCGCATTGGCGAGCAACAAGGACCCGGTTTCGCCGTCGACCGGATAGGTGGCGACACCAATGCTGATCCCGACCCGAATGGCTTTACCGTCGATGACGATGTCGTCTGAGAAAACGCTCTGAGCCAGCGCTGCCAGCCGCCTCGAGGCGTTGGGCTGGTCGGGATCGTTGGAAATGGCAACAAACTCGTCGCCGCTCGGCCGGAAGACCAAGCCTTCGCCGGCAATATCGACGAGGCGTCTTGCCGCTTCCTTCAGCACCCGGTCAGCAACCGCGTGACCATAGAGATCGTTGAGCGTCTTGAACCGGTCGATGTCGATGCTGAGAAGGCCGAAGCGGGCCTGAGTCGCGGCGGCGGCAAAGATACCGTCGGCAAGGCGGACCATCATCGCTTCCCGGTTGGGAAGGCCGGTCAAAGCATCATGCTGCGACAGATAGGCGATCTGTTCTTCGGCGCGCCTCTTTTCTGTAACGTCCATGGTTACGCCGACGATGAAACGTGGCGTGCCGTCGGCATTGCGGACCACCATGCGGGTCACCGTAACAAGCCGGATGCCGTTAGGGGTCGAAATCGTTTCCGAGTTGGTCAGCTGCGGCACGACGCCCGACAGAAGTTCGTCCTCGTCTATCTCGGCGGCGGCAGCCACACGCTCGCCAAACATCTCTCGGGCATTCTTGCCGACGAACGTGGCGCGCGAACAACCGAAGAGCAGCTCACCTGCCTGGTTCAGCAGGATGTATTTCCGGCTGATCGGATCCTTTGCGAATATCGCCGCCGGTACGTTCTCGACGATGGTGTCGAGGAATTCCCGCGTCGCTTCCAGTTCATCGGCGGCGCGTTTGCTTTCGGTAACGTCGATGGCCGTCACTAGAACGGCCTGCCGGCCGTTGTGGATCTGTTGCCGGGTGAACACCTCGACGTCGATCTCCGTGCCGTCGGCCTTAAGGTGCTTGAACAGTCGGTTGCCGCTTTGCGTATCGACCCAGTTCCGAATGGAGTCCAGCGCCTCTGCCCGATAGCGCTCCGGACGCATGTCCAGGACACTCATGTTCATGAACTGATGAAGCGTATAGCCGTAACGGGCAACAGCGGCCCGATTGACAGCGAGAAACCGAAGGGTCTCAAAGTCAAAAAGGTACATGGGAACTGGGCTGTCCTCGAACAGCAGCCTGGAGGCAGCCTCTCGGCGCTTGAACTCGCTGATATCGACGCGAATTCCAACCCAGCCGCCTGCTATCCGGTTCTCCTCGACCCGGATCCAGCGTCCATCGGCACGATGCTGTTCTTCGGTGCTATTGGATAGAGCGTGCCGTTCGAGGCGAGCTTTAAGCCACTCCTCCTCCCGGCCAAGGGCGTCGATATAGGCGCCTCGTTCGAGCCCCCGGCGCAATAACGCGTCAAAGCTACAGCCTTCAGCCAGAAAATCCTCAAGTTCAGGATAGAGCTCCAGGTAACGATGGTTCCAGAGAACGACCTTGTCGTCCTCGTCAAACACGACGATACCTTCTGACGCTGCATTGAGCGCAGCGCTCAGATGGGGGCTTCCGGTGGCCAAGCCAGCGCGCATCGCACCGGTTGCGTCGGGCGCTGCCTGGAGGGCAGTCTCCAACCTTTCGTAGGTCGATGCGACTGCTTTCAGCAGCGCTTTCAAATCGATCCCGCCGTCGGGACGCGTCGCCTCGGCAAGCTGACGGGCTAGCAACTTATTTGTCTGGTCGGTTCCACCCAATGAGTTGAGTTCGGCATCGGAGCCACGGGGGGCATTGGTCTCCCACTCAGGTGTCAAGATTGAGCGCTCCATCAGGAACAATAGATTTACCAGGCGAGCCTCTCGACTTCGGCAGTAAACAGGTGCTGGCAGGTGGGGCCCGAATCCAGCATCTCCCAAATCACGAGGTCATTGAGCGAGTGTGCCGAGGCTGCTGCTTTTCGTCGAGCGAAACAACGTCAACCAAGACGATTTACTGTCCGTTGGGGGTGAACCTGCGACGATGGTGTTGCAGCCATAATTCGTAAGCAAGAACTTCAAGTCGGTCTAGTATAATAGATCCAACATTTTTTACGCTTATGCAAGCTGGTAAGTGGATGATGTGATGTAAATTTTAGAAAGCATTTCGCGTGGCGCATATATTAACGCTTGAAAGATTTTCTACGTCCAATTTCTACAGCAATATTTTTCAAGATAAACCAACAAAACTTAAGCCTGACCAAACTACTCCTATCGGCCGCCGGCGGTTGTCGTCGGGCCACCTCCAGGACCGGCGCATGCAATCCATAGGGGAGGGCCGAGCGCCGTGTTTCAGCCTTCGTTTGCAACACGCCCGATCCCCAGTGGCTTTGGAAAGACACTCCCGCAATCGGCCTGTCCTGAGATAGAAATTGCCCTTCTTGGCGACGCAAAGAAATTCCAGAACTGTCATCTCTGCTCCTCGCATGGTGAAATGTGTTTCGGCAGCAGGGCAGGAGGCGGAAAAATCGTTCTCTGAGCTGTCCAAGGGCGCCCGAGGCGAGCGCCGGAATCGAGCTGGGAGACATTTCATGAGCAGATCGCTACATCCCGAGACGCTGGCGCTGCACGGCGGCAGTTTCCGCGCCGATCCGAGCACGGGTTCCGTTGCCGTGCCAATCCATCAGACGACGTCCTATCAATTTCAGGACGCCGGCCATGCGGCGCGTCTGTTTGGGCTTCAGGAGCTCGGCTACATCTACACCCGTCTCGGCAATCCGACACAGGATGCTTTGGAGACGCGTATTGCCGAAATCGAGGGCGGCTCCGCGGCCGTAGCCGTCGCTTCAGGGCAGGCTGCCACCACGTTTGCCATCCTCAACCTTGCCTCCGCCGGCGACAACATCGTCTCCTCGACTGATCTTTACGGTGGGACCTGGGCGCTGCTCGCCGATACGCTGAGCCAGTTCGGCATCGAGGTTCGCTTTGTTGATCCAACCGATCCCGAGAATTTCCGCAAGGCAACCGACGACCGCACCCGTGCCTATTACGCCGAGCTCCTGCCCAACCCGAAACTCAACGTTTTCCCTGTGAAGGAAGTCGCCGACATCGGTCGGCCGCTCGGTATTCCGCTAATCATTGACAATACGGCGGCGCCGCTTCTGTCCAAGCCGTTCAAGCATGGCGCGGCAGTGGTGGTCTATTCGGCCACCAAGTACATCGGCGGCCACGGCACCTCGATCGGTGGCTTGATCATCGATGGCGGCAACTTCGACTGGGAAGCCTTCCCCGAACGCCAGCCGCTGTTCAACACGCCCGACCCGGCCTACCACGGCGCCGTCTGGTCGCAGGCGGTCAAGCCGCTCGGTCCGATCGCCTTCGCCATTCGGGCGCGCGTCAAGCTGCTGCGCGACATTGGTGCGGCGCTGTCGCCTTTCAATGCCTTCCAATTAATCCAAGGGCTTGAGACGCTGCCGCTCCGCATCCGCCAGCACGTGGCCAACGCTGAGAAGGTGGCCGACTATCTGACGAAACATCCGAACGTGACGCGCGTCATTTATCCCAAGCTGCAGTCGGGCGAGTCCCGCCGCCGGGCGGATACCTATCTCGAAGGTGGCTACGGTGCGCTGCTGGGCTTCGAACTGAAGGGCGGCGTCGAAGCCGGCAAGAAGTTCATCGACGCGCTCAAGCTGCTTTATCACGTCGCCAACATCGGCGATGCACGGTCGCTGGCGATCCACCCGGCCTCGACAACGCACTCGCAACTCACGGCCGAAGAGCAGCTGAAGACTGGCGTCACGCCGGGCTACGTTCGCCTCTCGATTGGTATCGAACATCCAGACGATATCATCGCCGATCTTGATCAGGCGCTCGCTGCCGCGTCGGCGCCGGTTGCCGCCGCCGCCGAATGACGCGGATATTGTGATAGAAAAGGCCGGCGCTGGCGATCAGTGTCGGCCTTCCTTTATTGCTACACGAAATAGTGGCTTTTCATTCCAGCCGTCTCATTCGACAATGCCTCCCAATTGCAGCGCAAACGCGTCGCTGGGAGGGTCGTCCATGACCGTTTATCGTCCGCCCGTCATTCCTGCGTCGGAAATTACACCGCGTTCGGTCTACCTCCGCCGCCGCGAGTTCATGGGGATCATGGCTGGGGCAGGGCTGGCGCTTGGCGTCGGTGAAGCCCGTGCCGAGGCGCCGGCGACGGTACCGCTCAAGACTGTCCCAAGCCGCTACAAAGTGGACGAGCCCGTTACATCGCGGGAGGACATCACCACCTACAACAACTTCTATGAGTTTGGCACTGACAAGCCCGACCCATCGCGCCATTCCGGGGACTTCAAGCCGCGGCCATGGACGATCACCGTCGACGGCTTGGTCGGCAAGCCTCAGACTTTCGATGTCGATAAGCTCATCGCAGAGCTGCCGATCGAAGAGCGCATCTATCGCATGCGCTGCGTCGAGGCGTGGTCGATGGTAATCCCTTGGGACGGTTTCCCGCTGAAAGCGCTGCTCGATAAGGTGGAGCCGCTTGGGTCGGCCAAGTATGTCGCTTTCGAAACGGTGGTCCGTCCCAAGGAAATGCCGGGCCAATCGGGCTATTTCCAGCCGATGCCCTGGCCCTATGTGGAGGGCCTGCGTCTCGATGAGGCGATGCATCCGCTCGCCATTCTCGCCGTCGGTCTTTATGGCCAGACGCTGCCCAACCAGAACGGCGCCCCTCTTCGCCTTGTCGTGCCCTGGAAATACGGCTTCAAGGGCATCAAGTCGATCGTCCGTATCTCGCTCGTGGAAAAGCAGCCGCCCAACTCGTGGAATTCTCTGCAAGCCAATGAGTATGGCTTCTATGCCAACGTCAATCCCGAGGTCGACCATCCGCGATGGAGCCAGGCAACCGAACGGCGCATCGGCGAGAGTGGTTTCTTCGGCTCGGGGCGGCGACCGACGCTGATGTTCAATGGCTACGCCGATGAGGTGGCGAGCCTTTACGCCGGTATGGACTTGAGGGCCAATTACTGATGGCGTCGACCCGCTCGGCTCTGGTAGACGGTTTGATTGGCTGGGGTACCTACGTCGTCGGCCTCGTTCCGGCGGCGGTGTATTTCTGGCTGGGTGCGACGGGTGGTCTCGGCGCCGATCCGGTGCGCAGCTTCGAGCAGACGCTTGGCCTTTGGGCACTGCGCTTTCTCATTCTGACACTTGCCATTACTCCGCTCCGTCAGCTGGTCCGCATCAATCTTCTACGCTATCGCCGTGCACTCGGTCTCCTCGCCTTTTGGTACGCGGTGATGCATTTCACCGTCTACCTGACGCTTGATCGCGGTCTCATCTGGAGCACGATCATTCCAGATATCGCGCGCCGCCCGTTCATCACGCTCGGCTTTGCCGCCTTGGTGCTGCTCGTGCCACTGGCGATCACGTCCAATCGATGGTCGATCCGGCGGCTGGGGAAGAATTGGCGAATGCTGCATCGATTGGTTTATGTGGCCATATCGCTGGCAGCCATTCACTATCTCCTGGCGACCAAGGTTCTCGACCCGACGCAAGCCCTTCATTTTGCCTTGGTGGTTATGCTTCTTGGATACAGGCTTGCGCGCGGCGTCTTCGTCCGGCGACCCGAGCGGCGGATCGCCTGAACGGGCTCGATACAAGAAGGGCGTCCGGATACAGGATCCGAACGCCCTTATCTCCTCCCGGCCGGCCGCCTAATGGGAGAGTGGCGGCCACGCCCTTTCAGCAGACCGAATGGCCGGCTTCAAGCTCGGAAATCATGTTGACACGGCGGGCATGTCGGCCGCCTTCGAACTCAGCATTGAGGAACTCGTCGACGATCATCAGCGCCAGGTCCTGTCCGACGACGCGGGCGCCGAAGGCCAGCATGTTGGCGTTATTGTGCTGGCGCGACAGCTTGGCGGTGTAAGGCTCGGAGCAGACGACGCAGCGAATGCCCCGGAGCTTGTTGGCGGCCAGCGAGATACCGAAGCCGGTGCCGCAGATGGCAATGCCGAGATCTGCGTTGCCGGCCAGCACAACCCGTGCGGCCTTCTCGCCCCACTTGGGGTAGTCGGTGCTTTCAGGAGACGTCGGACCAACATCCTCGACAGGATAGCCGCGCGCCTCGAGATGGGCGATGACAGCCTTCCTGAGGTCGATGCCGGTGTGGTCGGAGGTGATGACGATCTTGGTCTTGTCGCTCATGGCTGGCGCCCATGCTGTTATCAAACTGCCCGGCGCCGCAACGCCGTAGAAAGCGAGCTTCCCCTAGCACTCGTGTATGATTAATTCCAGCTTTCATGCCGCCGGTAACGCCTTCGTGCCAATACGCACGACGACGATCATGGCATCGGCACGGACATGTCGATCCGGCGGAGACGGACGGCGATAACGGTTTTCGGCTCGTCGGTCTCGATGCCTACCGCATTCTCCTGTCGACACTCGATCAGCTCACCGGTTTCGGCGCGGACTCGAACATCGCCGGTTTTGACGGTAACGCCACCACGCGCCGCAAAGACATAAGTAAGGTCTGCGGAGGGAAGATTTTCTTTCGCCAGTTCGACCTCGGCTGCGATTTTCCCGCGCGCCGTCATGACGTTGAAATCACGAGACGGTCCGTACACGGTGGTGGCCTTGGTCGACCAGTCGCCCGAGAAGGAGAGTGGTTCGAACGGCCGCAGGGACACTGCGAGGTGGGCGCTACCAAAATCGAGGTCGAAGCCTTCGCCCTCGATCAGGGCGATTATCCGATCGATCCCCGGCAAAGGCGAAAACGGACCGGGCTCGACAACATCTGCGACCGACAGGCGCCAGAGCAGGGCGCCGGCCGCATCGTCACGCCGGACAAGTTCCAGCGTTGTGCCGCGACCGTTTGCCCAGGCCAAGCGTCTGAAATCAGCCGCCGTCAGAAGCCGGACGCTCATTTTCCCAGCATCGGCAGGTCGAGTTCCTTTTCCCGGGCACATTCGATCGCGATATCGTAGCCGGCATCGGCGTGGCGCATGACACCGGTCGCCGGATCATTGTGAAGAACACGGGCAATACGGCGATCGGCGTCCTCGCTGCCGTCACAGACGATGACCATGCCGGCGTGCTGGGAGAAGCCCATGCCGACGCCGCCACCGTGGTGAAGCGACACCCAGGTGGCTCCGGAGGCGGTGTTGAGCAGTGCGTTGAGCAGCGGCCAGTCGGAGACGGCGTCCGAACCGTCGCGCATTGCCTCGGTCTCCCGATTGGGTGAGGCGACCGAACCGCTGTCGAGGTGGTCGCGACCGATGACGATGGGCGCCTTGACGATGCCCTGCCGAACCAATTCGTTGAAGGCAAGGCCGAGACGGGCGCGGGCGCCGAGACCCACCCAGCAAATGCGCGCCGGCAGACCCTGGAAGGCGATGCGCTCGGCGGCCATGTCCAGCCAGTTATGGAGATGGGGGTTGTCCGGCAGCAATTCCTTCACCTTGGCGTCGGTCGCTGCGATGTCGGCTGGATCGCCCGACAGCGCCGCCCAGCGGAACGGGCCGATGCCGCGGCAGAACAGCGGGCGAATGTAGGCTGGAACGAAGCCGGGGAAGGCGAAAGCGTTCTGCTCGCCGGCGTCGAAGGCGCGCTGGCGGATATTGTTGCCGTAGTCGAACACCGGAATGCCCAGCTTTTTGAAGTCGAGCATGGCGCGGACATGCTGCCGCATGGATGCCGTGGCGGCGGCGATTACCACCTCCGGCTCCGTCTTAGCGCGTTCGCGATATTCATCCCAGGTCCAGCCGGACGGCAGGTAGCCATTGAGGGGATCGTGAGCAGAAGTCTGGTCGGTGACCAGATCCGGCCGGACGCCGCGCCGCACCAGTTCCGGCAATATGTCGGAGGCATTGCCGAGAAGCGCGATGGAGACGGCCTCGCCATTACCAGTATGCTCGGCGATCAGCCGCAGCGCGTCATCGAGGTCCTTGGCCTGCTTGTCGACATAGCGGGTGCGCAGACGAAAATCGATGCGCGACTGCTGGCACTCGATGTTGAGCGAGGAGGCGCCGGCCATGGCGGCGGCAAGCGGCTGGGCGCCCCCCATGCCGCCGAGGCCGGCCGTCAAGACCCATCGCCCCTTGAGATTGCCGTCATAATGCTGGCGGCCGGCTTCCACGAAGGTTTCGTAGGTGCCTTGCACGATGCCCTGAGCGCCGATGTAGATCCACGAGCCGGCCGTCATCTGGCCGTACATCATCAGCCCCTCGGCATCGAGCTTGTTGAAGTGCTCCCAGTTTGCCCAATGGGGCACCAGGTTGGAATTGGCGATCAGCACACGCGGGGCATCCTTGTGCGTGCGGAATACGCCCACCGGCTTGCCCGACTGGACGAGCAGGGTCTCGTCGTCTTCGAGGCGTTCGAGAGTCCGGACGATCGTGTCGAAGCATTCCCAATCGCGAGCGGCGCGACCGATACCACCATAGACAACCAGTTCCTTGGGGTTCTCGGCGACGTCAGGATCGAGGTTGTTCATCAGCATGCGGAGCGGCGCTTCCGTCTGCCAGCTCTTGGCCCGAAGCGTCGTGCCCCGGGGCGCACGGATTTCAACGTCACGATATCGCGTGTTGCTCGGCATGATGATCCTCTACCTTGTCTATACAAGACAGAAAGCACTGGACGAACGGGGAGTCAACGAAAAAGGACGTTTCTTGGTCCAGTTACGGGGCGCCAACTCTTCTACGTTGCCACAGGATAAGCATGGCGTTCTTTCCGGGACGCTCGATGCGATAGTAGCTAAATGTTGCAATCAGAAGCGATAGAGTCAGTGCCGCAAGGAGCGGAAGGCCACCCTTGTGAGCGTACATAAACAACTGTTGCCATATATAGAGTGAATAGGAGATCGTGCCGAGGAATACCAGAGGTCCGAACTTCAAGAGGCGGACAGTGGGGGAGGTTGAGCGCTCCACGGTGGCGCCGACAAAGGCCAATAGTACGCCATTCAGCGTCATGCTGACCCAAGGTTCCGTCGTGAGGAGCATTAGGAGATTGGCGGCGCTAAAAGCAGTTGGTATCGTCCAGGCTGGTACGTGAACATCTTTCAATAGCAGACGCAGAAAGGCCGCAGCGAAGACGACCGCGGCCCCGACGTCTGGCCGCCAGTAGATCGCGAACGGATTCTGGTGAATGACGTAGGTCCTCACTAAGCCATTGATGAAGCAAAAGGTTGCGCCGGCGACCAAAGCGACAAGACGCCTCCGTCCGGATAGCCCTACGGCAAATAGCACCAACATAACGTAGGTTTGGACTTCCAGGCTGACCGACCACAGGTGATCAAAGGGTGGAAAACGTCCCGTCAAGACAACAACCAGATTCACGGCGAAGACGGGATAACTCCACCAGTCGGCCAGCAGGTCGGCGCGCCCTAGGATCAATGACAATACCAATAGGAAAAAAGAGAAAAAAATCAGGGCAGGATATAGTCTCGCTAGGCGTCGGACGGCAAACTCTCGCCAGCCCATATTGCCGATGAACAGGACGTCGGCCATTAGCCTGCCCGAAAGCGCGAAAAATACTATGACTCCAAACGTTCCGGCGGAATGAAGCCAGTTGGGGCCAAAGTGACCGAGCATCACGTAAGTGATAGCCGCGCCCCTCAAACCGTCCAACGCGGCAATTCGTTGATCTGTCACAATACCAGCTCACCACCACGCTTTTTAAAGAACCCGCTCAACGCAGGTTGCTGATCTAGGCAATGATCGCAATCACTGGTTTAATTTTCGTGCAACAAATGAGAAATAAATGTTGCAGCTCTCATCTGCGGCGTGCGCGCGAAGCGGTTGTGTCGGCAATTGAAGCAGCTCGGTTTGGTTTATGAACTAGCTTCTTGCTGGAGATTTCGACGAATGGCTGCGTGACTCCGCAAATAAATCAGAAGCTTGCGCCCTCGCGGCTCTCGATGCGGCTACGTCCGCCGGGCATCAGGAGGCGGACGGAGGTGACGACGCGTTCGCCAGAGAAGGTGCGGCGCCGGATCAGCAGGCAGGGATCGCTACGGGCAATGGCGAGCAACTTGGCTTCCCAGGAGGCCGGCAGAACGGCTTCGACGGTGTGTTCAACGGTCGTCCACGGCGCAACGGCGCTCAGGTAGCTGTTGGGCGTGCGGGTCGAAAAATCCTGGCTGAGATAGTCTGGCGCCAGGGCCGGATTGACGTAGCGGTCTTCCAACTGAACGGGGATGTCGTTTTCGAGATGGATCACCAGCGAATGGAAGACCGCGGCGCCGAGTTCGATGCCCAGTTCGTCGGCAAGTTCCGGCGTTGCCTTCAGCTCGTCCTTCATCACCGTTTGCGCCGCATGCGCATGACCACGCTCGCGGATCTCGTCGGCGATGTTGCGCACCTTGAAGACCGACGTCTGGCTTTTGCCTTCGGCGACAAAGGTGCCCAGCCCCTGGATACGCAGCAGGACGCCATCTGCCGCCAGTTCGCGCAATGCCCTGTTGATGGTCATGCGGCTGAGACCGAGCGTCGCGACGAGCTCGTTTTCGGAGGGAATGCGGTGACGCGCCGGCCACTCGCCACTGCCGATGCGAGCAAGGATCATCTGCTTGACCATCGCGTAATGCGGGGGAGTCCCGCTGGGACGCTCGGTGACGTCGCTCATTTTCTAGGCACTCCCCAAAATTGGTCAGAGACGAATGAATTCGGCTTGCGAGCTAAGAAATTTCCTCTACAGTGCTTGTATGTACAAGCGTGAGGTTTCGCGAACAAGATGGTAACAGATAACCATCAATTGCTTTTCGCCGAAAGAGCCTTGCTGGCGGATGGTTGGGCCGACGATGTCGTGTTCGCCATTGGCGCCGATGGCCGAATCGCCGCGATTGAGCAGGGGGCGCCGGCGACTGGCGCCAAGCGTCTCGGCGGCCCCGCCGTGCCGGCGATTGCCAACCTCCATTCCCACGCCTTCCAGCGCGCCATGGCGGGCCTGACGGAAGTGGCTGGGCAGGGCGAAGATAGTTTTTGGACCTGGCGTGAGGAGATGTATCGGCTGGTGTCGCTGCTGACCCCCGATGACGTCGTGGCGATTGCCGCCAAGCTGCAGGTCGAGCTGCTGAAGGGCGGTTTCGGACGTGTCGCCGAGTTTCATTATCTGCATCACGGCACGGATGGTCGTTCCTATGAAGAGCCGGCCGAGATGTCGCTGGCCATCCTGCGAGCGGCGGAGATGTCCGGCATCGGTCTGACGTTGCTGCCGGTCTTTTATGCCCACTCGGACTTCGGAGGGGTGGCGCCAACGTCCGGTCAGCGTCGGTTCATCCACGATGTCGATGGCTTCCTGATACTGCTGCACGGCCTTGTCGCGCCTTGCCGTTCAGCGGGGGCACGGCTTGGCCAGGCCTTTCACTCTCTGAGGGCTGTGACCGGCGACGAAATCGCCGCTGTCATGCGGGCGGTGCCGGAGCATGCGCCGATCCACATTCACGTGGCAGAGCAGGAGCGCGAGGTGGCCGCCTCGATCGCTCATTCGGGCCGGCGGCCGGTCGAGCGGCTTTATGACATTGCAGATATCGATGAACGCTGGTGTCTTATCCATGCCACCCACGTCACCGAGGCGGAAGTTGCGATGATCGCACACTCAGGCGCGGTTGCCGGCCTGTGCCCGACGACTGAGGCTGATCTCGGAGATGGCATTTTCCCGGCTTCCGATTTTCTTGCAGCCGAGGGGCGCTTTGGCATTGGAACCGACAGCCACGTCGCCAACTCGGTAGCCGACGAATTGCGACTGCTTGAGTATGGTCAGCGGCTACGCGATCGTCGACGCAACCGAATGGCCGGCCGACCGGGGGCTTCGGTCGGTCGCACGCTGTTCGACCGTGCTCTCGCCGGCGGCGCTCGGGCTGCGGGCCTGAGCGGATCGGGATTTTCCGTGGGCGCGCCGGCGGATATCGTGGTGCTGGACGGCCGCTCGCCCTATCTCGCCTCCCTTGAGGGGGACGCGATTCTCGATCGCTGGATATTCGGCGGCATCGGATCGGCAGTTCGTGACGTGATGGTCGGGGGGCGCTGGCTGATCGAGGATGGTCGTCACGCCAAAGACGAAGAGATCGATCGGGCTTTTGCGGCGACCCTTCAGCGCCTCAAGGCATGATATGTTTTTTTATGAGGCCGCTTGCCACGGCGGGAAGAAGTTAAGAAGAAGCCGGAGCGCTTCGAAAAACCAGAGGAGAACATCATGAATATTCGGAGTCTCGTTGCAGCGTCCGCCTTGTTCGCCGCGCTGGCGGTGCCGGCGTCGGCCAAGGAATGGAAGGAAGTGACCATCGCGCTGGAAGGCGCTTACGCACCATGGAACCTTACGGATGCCAGCGGCAAGATCGTCGGCTTCGAACCGGATCTCACCGAGTACCTTTGTGCCCATGCCAAGCTGAAATGCACGCTGATCTCTCAGGACTGGGACGGAATGATCACCGCCCTCAACGCTGGCAAGTTCGACGTGATCATGGACGCACTGTCGATCACGCCGGAGCGCAAGGAAGTGATCGACTTCACGGTTCCCTACGCGGCAACGCCGGCCGTGTTCGCTGCACCGAAGGATGGCGAGCTTGCCAAGCTCGCCGGCACCGGTTCGGTGATCAAGCTGGCCACGACCAAGGATGGCGCCGATGCCATCGCGCCGCTCAAGAAGGCGCTGACCGGCAAGACCATCGGCATTCAGGCGTCGACCGTCTACGCCGGCTTCATCTACGACAACTTCAAGGATGTCGCCGAGATCAAGGAATACAAGACCTCGGCCGAGCGCGATCTCGATCTGTCGGCCGGCCGTATCGACGCTGGCTTTGATGATGCCACCTATTTTCTCGGCGCGTTTGCCAGTGCCGACAATGCCAATCTCGCCTTTACCGGCCCGGAGATTACCGGTCAGGTCTGGGGCGAGGGCGAAGGCCTCGGCATCCGCAAGTCCGATCCGGAGCTGAAGGCGCTGTTCGATGAGGCGATCAAGGCCGCCGTCGCCGACGGCACCGTGAAGAAGCTCTCGGAGAAGTGGCTCAAGGTCGATGTCACTCCCTGACGCGTGACAGGAAGCTCCCGGACTGGTGATGGCGGAGACGATCCGCTAAACGGTCCGGGAGCGCCGACGGAGAGCCTTGATGTCCTGGATTGACCTGATCGGCTTCGGTGAGCAAGGCCGGGGCGGTATACTCCTGTGGGCGACGTGCATGACGCTGGCCGTCACGGCCGCGTCTCTTGCTGTCGGCGCGGTGCTTGGGGCTGTCATCGCGGCGGCCAAACTGTCGGCTTCGCGACCGGCGCGCTGGCTTGGCGATGCTTACACGACCATATTCCGTGGTGCGCCCGAGCTTCTGGTCATCTACCTCGTTTACTTCGGCGGTTCGCAGGCCGTCACTGCGGTCGGCAAGCTGCTCAACTACGAGGGCTTCCTCGGCTTGCCATCCTTTCTTGCAGGTGCCGTTGCCGTTGGTCTGATCTCCGGGGCCTACCAGGCAGAGGTCTATCGCGGTGCTTATCAGGCCGTCGCCCGCGGCGAGATCGATGCCGCCCGTTCGATCGGCATGGGAACGCTGCTGCGCTTTCGCCGTATCCTTGCGCCGCAGATCTTGCGTTTTTCGCTGCCGGGCCTCGGCAACGTCTGGCAGCTCAGTCTCAAGGACTCGACCTTGATATCGGTGACCGGGCTTGCCGAGTTGATGCGGACATCGCAGATCGCCGCCGGGTCCACGAAGCAGTATTTCCTGTTCTTCGTGGTTGGCGGGGCGCTGTATCTCGTGCTGACGACATTGTCTGATCGCATCTTCAATTTCGCCGAGCGACGGGTGGCGCGAAGCTTCCGCAACAGTCTCGGCCGGCGCTAGGAGGGAGGGCACCATGGGTTTCGATGTCGCCTTCCTTTGGTCGACCTTTGTCAAGCTGGGCAGCGCCGTGCCGATGACGCTGGGCCTGTTTGCCGCTTCGGTCAGCCTCGGCGCGCTGTTCGCGCTCGGCATCACCTATTGCCGGGTATCCGGCGGTCTGCTGCTGTCGGCCTTCGGCCGCGCCTACATCTTCGTGTTCCGCGGTTCGCCGCTGTTGATCCAGATGTTTCTCATCTACTACGGCCTCGGTCAGTTCCCGGCCGTCCGCCATAGCCTGTTCTGGCCTGTGCTGCGCGACCCCTTCTCGTGTGCCGTGCTGGCGCTCGCCTTCTGTACCGCCGGCTATCAGGCGGAGATCATGCGCGGCGGTTTGCAGGCTGTTCCGGCTCGCGAGATCGAGGCGGGCAGGGCGGCCGGCATGTCGGGCTTGCTGCTGTTCCGGCGGATCATTGCGCCGATCGCCATTCGGCAGGCGCTGCCGGCCTATTCGACCGAGATCATCTTGATGGTGAAATCGACGGCACTTGCCAGCCTCGTCACCGTCTGGGAGGTGACCGGCACGGCGCAGCGGCTGATTTCGCAGACCTATCGCACCATGGAGGTGTTCCTGGTCGCGACGCTCATCTATCTTCTCATCAATTTCATCATTGTCCGTCTGATGTCGCTCGTCGAATACCGACTGTCGCCGCACCTCCGGGAGCGGCCGGTTACGGCAAGCAATGGCGGACGCCAGGGAGAGGTTCATGGCTGACGCCCCGGTACCGGCAATTTCGGTCCGCAACATCCACAAGTCCTTCGGCCAGCACGAAGTTCTGCGCGGCATCTCGCTCGATGCCAACGATGGTGACGTGATCTCCATCCTCGGTGCCTCCGGCTCCGGCAAGAGCACCTTCCTGCGCTGCATCAATCTTCTGGAGACGCCGGACGAGGGCGAGATCACCGTTGCCGGTGAAACGATCGCCATGAAGCGCAATCGGGCCGGATCGCTGATGCCGGCCGATCGCAAGCAGGTCGACCGCATCCGCTCCGAGCTCGCCATGGTATTCCAGAGCTTCAATCTCTGGTCCCACATGACGGTGTTGCAGAACCTGATCGAGGGGCCGGTGCACGTCCTGAAGCGTCCGAAGGCCGAGTGCATCGCCGAAGCGGAGGCACTGCTCGAAAAGGTCGGCCTTGCCGAGCGACGCAACTATTATCCCGCCCACCTCTCCGGCGGCCAGCAGCAGCGTGCGGCTATCGCCCGGGCGCTGGCCATGCAGCCGAAGGCGCTGCTATTTGACGAGCCAACTTCGGCGCTCGATCCGGAATTGGTCGGAGAAGTGCTGAAGGTGATGCGGGCGCTTGCCGAGGAAGGGCGGACCATGCTGGTGGTCACCCATGAAATGGCTTTCGCCCGCAATGTGTCTGACAGGGTGATGTTCCTGCACGAAGGCGTCGTCGAGGCCGATGGCGCGCCGGAGGACATCTTCACCAACTCCGACTCCGAGCGCTTCCGCCAGTTCATCGGTAACTTCCAGGCCTGAGGGCGTCATGACTGAGATCGTCGTGGATACCCATCTCGGCTGGCGCGATGTCGCCGCCGTTGCCGACGGGGCGCGTCTTGAGCTTTCTGGCGCAGCCAAGCGGCGCATTACCAACGCCCGCGCCGTTGTCGAAGCGATCGTCGACAAGGGCATTCGCGCCTATGGTGTCAATACCGGTGTCGGTGCGCTGTGCGACGTGGTGGTGGACCGGCCGTTGCAACGACAGCTGTCGCATAACATCCTGATGAGCCACGCCACCGGGATCGGCGCGCCGCTTGGCATCGTCGAGACGCGGGCGATCATGGCAACGGCCGTCAGCAACTACGCGCTTGGCTATTCCGGCGTCAGGTTGGAGGTGGTCGAGGCGTTGGTGAGGTTGCTCAACGCTGGCGTAACGCCGTTGGTGCCGGCCAAGGGGTCGGTTGGCTACCTCAGCCATATGGCGCATATCGCCCTGGTGCTGATCGGCGCCGGTCGGGCGCTGGTTGGCGGCAAAACGGTCACCGGCGCGGAAGCGCTGGCGGCTGCCGGTCTCGCTCCGCTGGAACTGGTGGCCAAGGAGGGGCTGTCGCTGGTCAACGGCATTCCCTGCGCGACCGGGTTGGCGTCACTGGCACTGAAGCGGGCCGAGCGGGTGCTTGATTGGGCCGACGCCATCGCCGCGCTGACCATCGAGGCGCTGATGGGCAATCCGGCGGCCTTCGATCCGGTTGCCTTGTCGCTTAGGGCTCCGTCCTCCCTGCAGGTCGTCGGCGCGACGTTGCGAGATCGACTTGCCGGCAGCGGCATCATTGCAGCCGGTGCGGGGCGAAAGACGCAGGACGCGCTGTCGATGCGCGCCGTGCCGCATGTGCATGGGGCGGCGCGCGATGTCTTCACAGCCGTTGCCGATGTTGTGTCACGCGAGCTCGCGTCTGTGTCGGATAATCCCGCCATCGTCGGCACACCGGACGAGCCGGGCGTTCATTCGGAAGCCCACGCGGTCGGTGCCGCCATGGGCCACGCGCTCGACCAACTGGCCATCGCCGTCGCCGAGGTGGCTGCCATGGCCGAGCGCCGCCTCGACAGGCTGGTCAATCCGCTGGTCAGTGGGCTGCCGGCCTTTCTCGCAGCGGACAGCGGCGTCAGCTCCGGCTTCATGATCGCCCAGTATGCGGCGGTATCGCTGGTCAATGAGAACCGCCGCCTGTCGCTCCCCGCCGGTCTTGACGGTGGGATCACATCGGCGCTGCAGGAGGACCACCTCAGCCATGCAACGCCGGCGTCGCTGAAGGCACTTTCAGTGATCGAAAATGCCGAGGCTATCCTCGGCATTGAGTTGTTGGCTGCGGGCCAAGCGCACGAGTTCCGGCATGAGGGCCGGGCGGCTGGTACGGAATGTCTTTATCGGCAGCTGCGTAGTGTCGTTGCGCCCTATGCTGATGATCGCCCGTTGGCGGATGACATGGCCTCGGCGGCTGATCTTATCCGAACAGCATCACCAGCCTGAACCGTTGACTCTGCGAGGTCGGATAAGGTCACTCTGGAAATTGAAGCGCTACATGAGATCTATGCATTAATATATTGAAATATACAATTATATTGTCTTTGTTAATGTAGTGAATCCGCTATGGGGCGATTGCTAGCTCGCGCAGTGATTCAAGGCTCCTCACAGATCGATTCAAGCTACTTCATGTTGTGAATCATATTGGGTCTATGGCCGTGGTGACGAGTATATTTGCGAGTGACTCGCAAAAACATCGGCGTCGCTATTGACAGGTCGGGCTTAAATGTTGAAAGCAATAGTCAGCTTATTGATCGGCAGGAGACCGGAGTGCTGGCGCCATTTCTCATCATGCTGCGTGAAGGTATCGAAGCCGCGCTGGTGACCGGGATCATTGCAAGCTATCTCAAGCAGACGGGTCGAAGCGCCTTTCTGCCGGTCATCTGGGTGGGCGTGTTGCTTGCCGTGGCGTTGTCGCTATTTGCCGGCGCGGTGCTCCAACTGATGGCTGCCGAATTTCCCCAGAAGGCGCAAGAGCTGTTCGAAGCGATCATCGGCTTTGTCGCGGTGATCGTTCTGGTCAGCATGGTGTTCTGGATGCGTCGGGCCGCCCGCTCGATCAAGGGCGAGCTGCACGGAGCCATCGACGCGGCCATGCGGGCGCCGAAGGGCGCTACCTGGGCTCTGATCGGCATGACCTTCTTCGCCGTGGGCCGCGAGGGGCTCGAATCCGTGTTCTTCCTGCTTGCGGTATTCCAGCAGAGCCCGGGCGCTGCGGCGCCGGTCGGTGCTCTCCTTGGTTTGCTGGTCGCGGTCGCTCTGGGGTATGCGCTTTATTGCGGCGGCATCCGCCTCGATCTCAGGCGCTTCTTCCGTTGGACGGGCATCTTCATTCTTGTTGTCGCGGCGGGGCTCGCCGCTGCCAGTCTGCGCAGCCTGCATGAGGCAGGTCTCTGGAACCTCCTCCAGGCGCGCGTCTACGATCTGTCCGACACGCTGCCGGTGTCGAGCGTCCTCGGCACGGTTCTGTCCGGCGTGTTCAACTATCAGGAAGCGCCGACCGTCGGCGAGGCGGGGCTTTATGTCGCCTTCCTCGTCGTCACACTGACGCTGTTTTTGAAACCCGTGCGGCCGACCTTTATGAGGCCGGCGATCAGCGGGACCGAAAAGAGGTAACAATGTCTTCGCCCGATCCGCAACGCGCCGGCGTCCCGTCGTCGCGATTGACGACTATTGCCCTCGCCGGGGCGGCCGTGCTGGTACTTGCCGGTGGCGGCGCCTTCTATCTCGCGTCGCAGAAAGCAGCCAAGCCGGTTGAAGCTGGCTCCATAGCCGTTCGCGTCGGGGAAAAGACATGCGAGCCGATGGACCTGACGGTGCCGGCTGGCCGCAGCGTCTTCGACATCGAGAATGCCTCGAACCGGCCGATCGAGTGGGAAATTCTCGACGGTGTCATGGTGATCGAGGAGCGCGAGAATATCGCCCCCGGTTTCCGGTCGCAGCTCACGGCGCGCCTCAAGCCCGGCGTCTACGACATCACCTGCGGCCTATTGTCTAATCCGCGCGGCAAACTGACGGTGACGGCCTCCGCTCACTCGGACGCGGAGAAGGCGAAACCGCCGCTCAAGGCCTTCATTGGCCCGCTGTCGGAATACAAGGTCTACCTCGCCCTGCAGTCGGGCCAGATGGTCCAGGCAACAACTGCGCTTGCGACGGCAGTGGACGCAGGCGATCTTGCCGCGGCGCGTACCGCCTATGCTGCCGGCCGGACCGCCTACCGGCACGTCGAAGCGGTGAGTGGCCGCATTGCCGATCTCGAGAATGCCATCGATCCGGTGGCTGCCTATCTTGCGGGGCGCGAGCAAGACCCCGCCTTCACGGGCTTCCACCGCGTGGAGTTCGGCTTGTGGCGGCAGAACGCAACAGCCGATCTCAAGCCCGTTGTCGACAAACTGGCTTCCGATACGACCGTTCTGCGCGACCGCCTCAAGGTCATGAAGTTCGAGCCGGCCGATCTCGCCGGCAACGCGGCGCGCGAAGCACGTCGGCTTGCCGAGGGACCGGTGATCTCCGGCGACAGCCTCTATGCGGGAGACGATCTCACTGAGTTTGCCGCTGCCGTCGATGGACTTGAGAAGCCGGTGTCGTTGCTGTTGCCGCTCGTTGCCGAAGCTTCTCCTGATATGGCCAAAGCCGTGACCGATGCGTTTGTGGCGACGAGAGGCGATATCGGCAAGCTTGCGGGAGCGACTGCCGTTCCCCCTGCGTACGCCGCCGTATCGCCAGAGGCGCGCAAGGCGCTGGCCACCAGCTTTGCAACACTTGCAGACGCCATCGACCGGATTAATCCGGCCCTGGGCCTGGAGTAACCATCATGCTCGATCCGAAGGACCTTCGCCGCTCCTCCCATGCCCTCGATCGTCGTCGATTGTTGAAGGGCCTCGGCGCCACAGCGCTTGGCGGCTCGCTGGCTGGCGTCGCACATGCCGAAACCGTACATCACTCGGTCGCCGATGCGCCGGTTGCCAACGCAGCAAGCCAGCTCGACCACGTTTCCTATCTCGGCGTCCATCAGGCCGGCATTGTCAACGCGCGCCCGGCCAATGGCATGGTGGCGAGCTTCGACGTATTGGCCAAGGACACAGGTGAGCTCGAGACGCTGTTCCGCACGCTGACGGCGCGTATCGCCTTTCTCACCGTTGGCGGTCCGGTGCCTGTGCTCGATGCCAAACTGCCGCCGCCCGACTCCGGTCTGCTGGGACCGACGGTGCGGCCCGACAACCTGACGATCACCGTTTCCGTTGGCGCATCGCTGTTCGATGGACGGCCGTGGCTCGCCCCCCTGAAGCCAAAACACCTCACGCGGATGACTCGTTTCCCCAATGATGCGCTCGATGCCGAACTCTGCCATGGCGACCTGACGGTTCAGATCTGCGCCAATACGCAGGACACGACGATCCACGCGCTCCGGGACATCATCAAGGCGTCGAGCCGCCAGATGATCCTGAAATGGAAGCAGGAGGGCAACGTGCCGGTGATCACGCCCGGGCCGGGCGGTCGGGTCGAGAGCGCCCGCAATTTTCTCGGCTTCCGCGACGGTACCGCCAATCCGAACTCTTCGGACTCCACCGAGATGGATCGCGTGGTCTGGGTCGGACCGGAGGATGGTGAGCCCGCCTGGGCGATGGGTGGCAGCTATCAGGTGGTCCGCATCATCCGCAATTTCGTCGAGCGCTGGGATCGCACGCCATTCGGCGAGCAGGAGCGCATCATCGGCCGTACCAAGATGAGTGGAGCGCCACTCGATCGTCGGGATGGCCATGAGTTCGACCTGCCCAATTTCACCGCCGATCCCGAGGGCAAGGCAACGCCCCTCGATGCCCACATCCGCCTCGCCAACGCCCGTGATGAGGCGTCCAAGGCGCATACCATTCTTCGCCGGCCGTTCAATTACTCCAACGGCGTCACCCGTTCCGGTCAGCTCGATCAAGGACTGCTGTTCATCTGCTATCAGGCGAACCTTGAGCGGGGCTTCATCACCGTCCAGCGTAAGCTCAACGGCGAGCCGCTCGAGGAATACATCAAACCCGTCGGCGGCGGCTTCTTCTATACGCTTCCCGGAATTCGCGACGCTGCTGACTATCTCGGCAGTTCGCTGATCGCTGCTGCGCGCGGCGTCTGATCGCAAATCCATTTTTACGAAGGGAGACCGAAACATGCGTATTTCCGGCCTCGTCGGTGCCTCGGCGCTGGCGCTCATTGTCTCGTCCGGCGCCTTTGCCCAGCAAGCCAGCCTCGATCTTGTCGAGCCGATCGCCGAGTACAAGATCTACGTGACCGAGAAGGTGGCCAAGCTCGTCGAGGATACGACAGCCTTCACCGCTGCGGTAAAGGCCGGTGAGGTCGACAAGGCCAAGGCACTGTTTGCACCGACGCGTGTCTCCTATGAGGCGATCGAGCCGATCGCTGAACTGTTCTCCGACCTCGACGTTTCCATCGACTCGCGCGCCGACGATTACGAGAAGGCCGAGGCGGATCCTGAATTCCCGGGCTTCCATCGCATCGAATATGGCCTGTGGGAGAAGAACTCGACCGATGGCCTGGCACCGGTGGCCGACAAGCTGCTGGTCGACGTCAAGGCGCTCGAAGGCCGCATCGCCTCGCTGACCTTCCCGCCCGAGAAGGTGGTGGGTGGCGCGGCCGTGTTGATGGAAGAAGTGGCGGCCACCAAGATTTCCGGCGAGGAAGACCGCTACAGCCACACCGACCTCTGGGATTTCCGTGGCAACTTCGACGGGGCGCGCAAGATCGTCGAGCTGGTACGGCCACTGATTGCCGCCAAGGAAGCCGATTTCCTGAAGACGGTGGATGCCAACTTCGACACCGTCGACAAGACGCTTTCCAAATACAAGGACGGCGATGGCTACGTCACATATGACAAGCTCACCGAAGATGATCGCAAGGTGCTGGCGGCATCCGTCAATACGCTGGCCGAGGATCTTTCGACCTTGCGCGGTAAGCTCGGTCTCGATTGAAAGCCTGCTGAACGAAACGATGAAGGCGGCGGTCCGGAAGGGCCGCCGTCTTCATTATGGACATCAGGCCGCCTTGATCTTCTCCAGCGTCGCCAGCGCTTCGACGCAGGCGGCGGCTGCTTCGCGGCCCTTGTTGGCAGCGTCATCGCGGCTGCGGACCAAGGCTTGCTCGTCGGTATAGGTGGTCAGGATGCCGAAGGTGATCGGCACGCCGGTGGCGAGCGTCGCCTGCATCAGTCCGGTGGCGGCACCGAGGCTGATGAACTCGAAATGCGCCGTATCGCCCTTGATAACGCAGCCGAGACAGATGACGCCGGCGTAGCGGCCGCTTTGGGCCAGGGTCTGCGCCAGAAGCGGGATCTCGAAAGCGCCGGGCGCCGAGAAGACATCGGCATCGTGCAGCGGCACACCGCGTTCTTTAAGTTCGTGGCGCGTGCCGGCGAGCAGGCCGCCGGTCACCTCCGGATTGAACTGACTGACGACGACGGCAAGGCGTGGTGGGGTGGGGGAAGCTGTCATTGGTTCCTCAGGAGTCATGCTGGCAGAGGCTGTGGCCGAAGCGCTGGCCCTTGGTGGCGAGGTAGCGGCGGTTGAACGGATTGGGCGGGATGATGAGCGGCACTTGCCCGACAACATCGATGCCATAACCGGTGAGCGCGTCGGCCTTGGCCGGGTTGTTGGAGAGCAGGCGCAGTCGATCGATGCCGAGCGATTTCAGGATCTGCGCTGCGATCCCATAATGGCGGGCATCGGCCGGCAGCCCGAGGGCCGTGTTGGCGTCGAGCGTGTCGAGGCCGCCGTCCTGTAGCGCGTAGGCGCGGATCTTGTTGGCAAGGCCGATGCCGCGTCCTTCCTGGCCGCGCAGGTAGACCACCACGCCACCCTCCGGGTCCTCGGAAATCAGTCGCTGCGCCTCGTGCAGTTGCGGACCGCAGTCGCAGCGGAGCGAACCGAGCGCATCGCCAGTCAGGCATTCGGAGTGAACGCGGACGAGCGGTGTCTTGCCCAGGGGACGACGCACGATGGCAAGGTGTTCAACGCCGTCGACAAGGCTGCGGAAGGCATGGACCCGCAGCACCCCATCGGCATAAGCCGTCGGAAGGTCGGCGCTCGCCACTTCCTCGACCAGAGGCTCGGTTGCCCAGCGGTATTCCACCAGCTCGGCGATGGTGAGCACGGGGATGTCGTGCTCCCTAGCGAACTGGTCGAGTTCAGGCCGTTGGGCCATGTGGCCGCTTTCGCCCATCACCTCGCAGATGACGGCGGCGGGCGACAGTCCAGCCAGGCGGACGAGATCGATCGCGCCCTCGGTATGGCCGTTACGAGCAAGTACACCGCCCTCGGCCGCCCGAAGCGGGAAGACGTGGCCCGGAGAGACGATGGCGCCAGGCGCCACGGCCGGATCGGCGGCGACGCGGATGGTATGCGCCCGGTCAAAGGCCGATATGCCGGTGGTAATGCCTTCGCGTGCCTCGATGGAGACGGTGAAGGCGGTGGAGCGGCGGGCACGGTTCATCGCCACCATGGGATTGAGGCCGAGCCGGTCGATCTGTTCACCGGTGAGCGCCAGGCAGATCAGGCCGCAGGCCTTCTTGGCCATGAAGGCAATGGCCTCGGGGGTGGCAAACTCGGCGGCGACTACGAGGTCGCCCTCGTTCTCCCGGTCCTCGTCATCGACGAGCAGGACCATGCCACCGCTCTTCAGACGGTTCAGTGCGCGAGATAGGGCTTGCATAGGGCCTCCACATATTTGGCGATGACGTCGACCTCGACGTTGATCTCGTCGCCGAGGGTCAGCGCCGACAGGTTGGTGTTGTCCCAGGTGTGCGGGATGATGGTAATGCCGATGCGGGCGCCATCCGGACCTGGTTCGATGGTGTTGATGGTGAGGCTGATGCCGTTGAGCGAGATCGATCCCTTCTCGACGCAGTAACGGGCAAGCGCGGTGGGTAGATCAAACTCGAGGCGACGGGCATCGCTGTCGGGCGTCACCGCGACGAGCGTTGCCTTGCCGTCGACGTGGCCCTGCACCATGTGGCCGGACAGACGATCGGCGAGCGCTACCGAGCGCTCGAGGTTGACGACCGAACCGGTAGCGAGGCGGCCGAGGTTGGAGCGGGCCAGCGTTTCCGGCGACAGGAAGAAGCGCGCCGTGCCGGCCTCATCCATCTCTGTCACGGTGAGGCAGACGCCGTTGACGGCAATGCTCTCGCCGAGTTCGAGATCGGACCAGCTGGTGGGAATGATGGCGATCAGCGAGCCACCGGTGGCTTCGGCCGTCCGGACAGCGACGGTTCGGGCAATGATGCCGGAAAACATGGGAATTTCAGCCTTTCTTGATGTGGTTTCGGGAAATGGTGATGTGGTCGGGACCGCCGTCGCCGGCCTTCTTGATGGCAACGTGCTCGTCCCAGATGTCGGTGGAGAGGATGGCGGCGGTCAGCGTCGGACCGGCCTCGACCAGCACCTCATGGACGCCTTCGCTGCCGAGACGGGTGAGCGCATCGTCGATGTCGGCAAACAGCATCGGTCGCAAGCCCCGTTGGGCTGCCGCGGTGAGGTAGTCCGCCGGCACTCGCCCTGTACGGTCGAGAATGGCGAGGATGCGGCTCTTGCCCGGGTGGTCCGGGATGCGGCGGACGGTGAACTCCGGATTGTCGGCCAGGATGGTGCCGTTACCGGTGAGGATGGCATCGGCGCGCCGACGCATGCGGTGGGCAAGCGTCAGGGAGGTCTCCGACGTAAAGGTGCGCTGGCCAGCCGGCGGGATCATCGATCCCGTCTCGTCGAGAGCCTGCTTGATGGTGACGAAGGGGAGGCCGGTGGTTACCCATTTTGCGAAGGGTGCAATGACGCGCTCGGCCTCGGAGGCGAGGCGTGCTCTATCCGGATGGTCAAGTTCCGAGAGGAAACGGACAGAGAGACCGGCCGCTGCGAGACGCACAGCACCACCGCCCTCCACACGCGGATTGGGATCAGTCTCGGCGATCCACACTTCGCGGGCCGGTGTTGACAGGATCGCTTCGGCACAGGGCGGCGTGCGGCCGTGGTGGTTGCAGGGCTCCAGTGTGACGACCACGGTGTGAATGCGGTCGATGGTCCCGGCCGCCCGGCAGGCGGCGATGGCGCGCGCCTCGGCGTGGAGATCGCCGGCCTTGCGATGCGCTTCGACGGCGAGACTGTTGCCGGCCGCATCGAGCAGTACGCAGCCAACAGGCGGATTGGGAGACGTGGCGCCGGCATAATCGGTCGCAACGGCAATGGCGCGTGCAAAAGCATCGGCAATGACGCCGTCGGGTAGGGAAGAACTGGTCAGGTCGTTCAAAGCGCCCATGCGGTCCTCGATCCATCGATCGAACGCACTGGGGGCGCAAGCAAACGCGTAAGCACGCGCGCCTCCGCACAGGAGGACACACGTGTGGCGTCAGCCGTTCTCTACCATCCGGACTGTACCGTCGGCCCCGGAATTACACCGGATCTGCTGACCCCACTCCCAAAGGGAACGGGCGCTCGCGGGCTGACGCGCTTTCGCGCGATTACCGCCGGTGGGGAATTTCACCCCGCCCCGAGAACGTTCACCGCCATGAAAGGCGGCACTTGAAAGCATAGGCAGGACGATCCCGTCCTGCAAGATAGGATTGTTTACGAAGCGCGCCGTGCACGCGATCGTGTTCGGCGCGTTTCGTTGTGTTACTTCGCCGAGAAGGCGATCGGCGAAACGAGGTCCTTGCGGATGTCGATCGTCCGATCCTTCGGCAGCATACCGTTATCAACCATGAAGGTCTGGTCGGCTTGAAGATTGGTGACGTCGGCATCGGTCAGCGTCGGCGTGAAGTCGTAGAGCGGCAGTTGCGCCTTGGCGTCTTCGACCGAGATCTTTTGCTCCTCGGCTGCGATCTTCAGGGCATCGTCGGGCTTGGTGGCGAGGAAGTCGAGCGACTTGCGATGGGCAGCGAGATAGGCCTCGACGAGGTCGGGATGGGCGTCGATGAACTTGCCGGATGCGGCGATCACCGTGGTCGGATGGATCAGTCCCTCGCCGGTGGCCAGCGTCTTGCCGCCAGCCTTCTCGACGGCGATGGCATTGTTTCCGGCCAACGTTGCGACGTCGATCTCACCGGAGAGTAAAGCGGCACGGGCCGTCGGCAGATCCATGTTGATGTAATCGACATCGTTGATGGTCAGACCGGTGGAGGCAAGCGCAGCAGCGAGGAGCTGGTGCAGCGTCGTTCCCTTGGGCCCGGCAATCTTCTTGCCCTTGAGATCGGCGAGCGTCGCCGGACCATCGGCACGGGTCATCAGAGCGAAAGCCTTGGGCGAGCGCGAATAGACGGCGATGATCCTGATATCGACACCGTTGGCCTTGGCGAGGATGGCTGAGGCGCCTCCCAACACCGAGGCGACGTCGATGGCACCGGCTGCGATGGCCTCGGTCTGCTTGGCACCGGAGGTGATTTCGGGACGTTCGATCTTGATGCCCTTGGCACCGAAGTCGGTGTCCAGAATGCCCTCGTGCTTCTCGACGATCGACGGCACGTTGAACGGTGCCGTGACATAGGTGACGCGCAGTGTTTGGGGATCGGCAGCGAACGCGGGCGACAAAGTACTGGCGACGCAGGCGGTCGCGAGGGCGAGGCGGATGAACGACTTCATTATTTCCTCCCGGAATGGATTGCTTGAGTGACTGGATCGGTGCCGCCGACGAGGCGGGCAAGAATGCTGCGGCGATGGTCGACCACCGCCGGATCGGTCGCCTCGCGGGGAAACGGCAGGTCGATGGTGACGCGACCGACGACGTGGCCGGCTTCCATCTCGACCACGCTTTCGCCAAGCAACACGGCCTCTTCGACGTCGTGGGTGACGAGGACCACGGTGGGGCGACGGGCGCGCCAGATGTCGATCAGGACGCGTTGCAGGCTGCGGCGGGTGAAGGCATCGAGGGCGGAGAAAGGCTCGTCGAGAAGCAGGATGTCGGGTTGCTGTGCCAGGGCACGGGCGATGGCAACGCGCTGCGCCATGCCGCCGGAAAGCTGGACGGGCAGGGCGCGCCGTACCTCCGTAAGGCTGACCAGTGCCAGCGCCTCATCGACATGGGCGGCCATGTCGGCGTCGCTGAGCCGGCCCTTCAGCGGAAAGGCGACGTTGGCGGCAACGTCAAGCCAGGGCATCAGCCGCGCTTCCTGAAAGACGACGCCGACGCTGTGGGATGGCGCGCGCCGGACCTCGCCCGAACTGGGCTCGGTGAGGCCGGCGAGGAGGCGGAGGAGGGTGGTCTTGCCGCAGCCGGAGCGGCCGACGACGGCGGTGATCGAGCCGGCAGGGAAGAGCTCTCTGACGCCGTCTAGGGCGCGGACGGCACGGCCGGCGACGTCGTAGTGGCGGCTTGCGTCGATCAGTTCAAGCATGGGCAGCCTCCAGGTCGGCGGAAAGCCAGGGGAAGGCGCGGCCGATGGTGAAGCGGAGCACGACGTCCGAAAGAAGGCCGATGGCACCGATGACGAGAATGCCGGCCAGCACGATGTCGGTACGGGCGAGGTTTTCGGCGTCGATGATCATGTATCCGAGGCCGGCCGACGAGGCGATCAGTTCGGCGCCGACCAGCGCCCGCCAGCTGTAACCGAGGCTGATGCGCAGCCCGACGACAAGTTCCGGCAGTGCCGACGGCAGGATGATGCGCGTCAGGATTTCGCGACGGGTGAGGCCAGCAACATGGCCAACCTCGATCAGCTTGGGGTCGACACCAGCGATGCCGCCGCGAAAGCCGAGGAACACTGGGAAAAAGGAGGCGAGGACGATGATGCCAAGCTTCTGTGCCTCACCGATGCCGAGCCAGAGGATCAACAGCGGGATGAGGGCGAGCGGCGGGATCTGGCGGATGAACTCGAGGAGCGGGTCGAGGACACTACGAGCCAGCCGGCTCGCCGATAGTAACACGGCCAGTGGCAGCGCGAGCGCCACCGACAGTGCAAACCCGAGAAGCACACGCTGAAGGCTGATCAGCGTGTGTTTCAGAAGAGCGCCTGAAGCGGCGAGATCGGACAGCGCAGCGATCACGGCCGAGGGGGCGGGCAACAGATAGGCGTTGGTCCATCCGGCTCGACCGGCCAGCCACCAGATCATGGCGACGGAAGCAAAGACGGCGGTGGAAGCGAGGAAGCGACGAGCTGGCATGGCGGCTGTTATACGTCCAAAGTCTAGACTGTCGAGCGTTATGAGGAAATGTTGAGAATGCAAATCATAAATGGTTTCAGATGCTTGTAATAAGCGTTATACCGTACCGACGCTTTATCTTGGGGCACGGATGCTAGATGATCGTCACCGCTTTCGACTGTTCCGATCCGATGGCCGTAGCGGCGCGGTTTCGCCCGCTGAAGGGTTTTGCCTTTCTCGATAGCGCGCTCGCCGGCTCGGCTTTCAGTCGCCACGCCTTCCTCGCCGCCGACCCTTTCGGGACATTCCGCGTTATCGGCGGACGGATGTTCTGGAATGGCGAAGAAATTGTGCCGCAACCTACTGATCCCCGATCGCCGGGCCGTCAGGCGCTGGTCGAGCTTGCGCGCCGTCTGGCGCTTTATCGACAGCAGCCAGTCGCTGGATTGCCGCCGTTTCAGGGCGGCGCCATCGGCCATGTCGCCTACGAGTTCGGTCGCCTGCTCGAACGCCTGCCGTTAACGCCGGCGCCGACGGATGGCATTGCCGAACTGGAGATGCATTTCTACGACGTGGTCGTCGCCTGCGATCTCTTCGATAACAGGGCTCACCTCATCTCCACCGGCTGGCCGGAATCCGAGCCGGACAAGCGGGAGAGGAGGGCACAGCAACGGGCCGAGCGGTTCATCGCGCTGATCGAAGGACCGGTGCCCCCCGAGGTGCCGTTTGCCGGCCTCACTGCTCCTGCGTTCGGGGCCAATCTCGATCGTGCCGATTACGAGGCGGCCGTGGCACGGACCCGAGACTACATTCTCGCCGGCGACATCTTCCAGGCCAACATTACCCGTCGGATCGAAGTTGATCTGCCAGCCGGCTTTGATGCGTGGGGCTTTTATCGGGCGTTGCGGGCTGCCAACCCGGCTCCCTTTGCTGCCTTTCTCGATCATGGAGACATGCAGATCGCCTCCTCCTCGCCGGAGCGGCTGATCGAGGTGCGTGGCCGGCATGTCGAAGCGCGACCGATCAAGGGCACGGCGCCGCGTGCCGCCGATCCGGCCGAGGACGCCGCTCGCGCGGCGGCGCTCGCCGCTTCGGAGAAGGACCGGGCGGAGAACGTGATGATCGTCGATCTTCTGCGCTCCGATCTTTCGGCGGTCTGCAAACCGCATACGGTGAAGGTGCCCAGCCTCTGCGCGGTCGAAACCTATGCTTCCCTGCATCATCTTGTATCGACCGTGACGGGTGAACTCGCTGATGGCAGGACGGCGATGGACGCGCTTGGCGCCGTCTTCCCCGGTGGCTCGATCACCGGCGCGCCAAAGATCCGGGCCATGGAGATCATTGCCGAACTGGAGAAGGTGCCGCGCGACATCTACTGCGGGGCGATCGGCTATCTCGGGTTTGACGGCTCGGCCGATTTCAACATCGCCATTCGCACGGCAACACTTAACGGTAACAGGGCAACGCTCGGCGCCGGAGGCGGCATTACACTGTTGTCCGACCCGGCGGCTGAATTCAACGAGGCCGAGCTGAAGGCGCAGCGATTGCTCGACGCGTTCGGGAGGCCGGCATGATCGTCGTGCTGGACAACTACGACAGCTTCGTCGGCAACGTCGCCCGCTATCTCCTGGAACTTGGCGAGGAGGTGAAGGTGTTGCGCAACGACGCAATCGAGGTGTCAGGCCTTGCAACACTTGGGGCCGAAGCCATGGTCATCAGCCCCGGCCCTTGCGGGCCCGGTGAGGCGGGTGTTTCCACCGAAGCGGTGCGCACGCTGTCAGGCCGCCTGCCGATCCTCGGCATCTGCCTCGGCCACCAATGCATCGGTGCCGCTTTGGGTGCGCGTATCGTTCAGGCGCGGGAACCGATGCATGGGCGATCGTCCAGGATTGTTCATGATGTAGGCGGCCTGTTTGCTGGGCTGCCAAATCCGCTACAGGTTGGCCGCTATCATTCGCTAGCCGTTGAGGTACCGAAAGGTGGGCTGCTCCGTGTCACGGCACGCACCGAGGGCGGCGACATCATGGCCATCGAGCATGTGGCGCATCCGACGTTCGGTGTGCAGTTTCATCCCGAAAGCGTGCTGACTGAAGGCGGCTATCGGCTGTTCGCCAACTTTCTCGCCCGACTGCCGGGCAGGGAAGGGCGGCTCGCGGCCGCCCCGCTCAGTCCATTCTGATACCAACTCGCGAAGATGCTGACGCATCCGCTCGTTGAGGCCATTGCCGATTTCTCATGTGCATCAAGGGTATGAGAAATCAGCAAGCGGAATACCAAGGGGCATTTTCAATGCCCCTTGGTATGATCATTCCATGGTCGGCATGATGAAGTCAGCGCCGGCGCGGATGCCGGTTGGCCAGCGACTCGTCACCGTCTTGAGGCGGGTGTAGAAGCGCACGCCCTCCGAGCCATGCATGTGGTGGTCACCGAACAGCGACGCCTTCCAGCCGCCGAAGGAATGGAAGGCCATCGGCACCGGGATCGGCACATTGACGCCTACCATGCCGGCCAGGATGCGGGTGGTGAACTCGCGCGCGCTATGACCGTCGCGGGTGAAGATGGCGGCGCCGTTGCCGAACTCATGCTCGTTGACGAGGCGGATGGCGGTATCGAAATCATCGACCCGGACGATGCCAAGCACCGGCCCGAAGATCTCTTCGCGATAGATCTTCATCTCGGTGGTCACGTTGTCGAAAAGCGTGGCGCCCATGAAGTAGCCACTCTCGCCGCCGGGGCTGACGAAGCCGCGGCCGTCGAGCACCAGCGTCGCCCCTTCGTCGACACCGGCGTCAACATAGCCGCGCACCTTTTCGAGATGCGGCTTCGACACCAGCGGGCCCATTTCCGACGCCTTGTCGGTGCCTGCACCGATGACGAGCTTCTGCGCCCGCTCCGTCAGCTTTTGCACCAGGGCGTCAGCGGTGGCCTTGCCGATCGGCAGGGCGATGGAGATGGCCATGCAGCGCTCGCCGGCCGAGCCATAGGCGGCACCCATCAGGGCATCGGCCGCCAAGTCGAGGTCGGCGTCGGGCATGATGACCATGTGGTTCTTGGCACCACCCAGTGCCTGGCAGCGCTTGCCGTTCTTCGTCGCCGTCTCGTAGATGTAGCGGGCGACCGGCGTCGAGCCGACAAAGCTGATGGCGGCGACGTCGCGATCGTGAAGCAGAGCGTCGACGGCGACCTTGTCGCCCTGCACCACCTGGAAAACGCCCTTGGGCAGCCCCGCCTCGGTCAGCCAATCGGCGATCAGTAGCGACGCGCTGGGGCAACGCTCCGACGGCTTCAGGATGAAGGCATTGCCGCAGGCGAGCGCCACAGGGAACATCCACATCGGCACCATGGCGGGAAAATTGAACGGCGTGATGCCGGCGACGACACCGAGCGGCTGGCGTAGCGAGTGGCTGTCGACACCCGTGCCGACATTCTCGGAAAAGTCCCCCTTCAGCAGCTCCGGCGCAGCGATGGCAAATTCCACCACCTCGATGCCGCGCTGGATTTCACCACGCGCGTCGCTCAGCACCTTGCCATGTTCGGCGGTGATCACGGCGGCGAGTTCGCCGGCCCGCTGTTCAAGAATGCCGAGGAAACGGTTGAGAACGCGGGCACGGCGCAATGGCGTGGTTGCTCCCCAGCGCGGCTGAGCCGCCTTGGCGGCTTCAACAGCCTTGCGGACTTCCGCCTCGCTGGCCAGCGCCACCCGTGCCGTTTCAGCACCTGTCGCCGGATTGAAAACCGGAGCCGTGCGATCCGAGCTGGGAGATACGCGTTGCCCGTCGATGAAGTGTCGGATGGTTGTCGTCATTTCACTTATTTCCCTCTGGTTGCTGCGGCGCTCGATACGCGCTTGAGATGATGAAACACCAACGCTTGTTGCGCGGCAATATGCTGGCACGGGAAACCATTGTGCATTAATGTGAAGACATGGACTGGGATCACTTCCGCGTATTTCTGGCCGTGGCCCGCGGTGGCCAGCTTTCGGCTGCCGCCCGTCGGCTGGGCGTCAACCACACGACGGTTGCGCGCCGTCTTGATGCATTGGAAGCCGAACTCGGCGCGGCGTTGTTCGAGCGACGGCCATCCGGCTGCGTCCTGACGGAAGCCGGTGAGCGCTTGATTCCATTGGCTGAACGCATCGAGATCGAGACGCGCGCCGCCCTGGCGGCGGTTTCTTCGAAGGACACGGAGATCTCCGGCACCGTTCGCGTTGGCGCGCCCGATGGTCTCGGCAACAGTTTTCTCGCGCGCGAACTGGGGTTGTTCGCAGAACAGCATCCGGGCATCACCGTGGAACTGGTGCCGCTGCCGGTTAAATTCTCGGTGTCGCGACGGGAAGCCGATCTGGTCATCGAGCTGTCGCGCCCGACAACTGGACGCCTCGTTGCCACCCGGCTGGTCGACTATACGCTCGGCGTCTACGCGGCGGAGGGTTACGTCGCCAACCACGGGCAGCCGGCCGGCCTGGACGACCTTGCTGGCCACCGCCTCGTCGCCGGCATCGACGACTACACCTACTCGTCGGCGCTCGATTATTCTGCGACGCTGCAGGCCTATTCCAAACGGCTATACCGCTGCGCCGGTGCGACGAGCCAATTCGAAGCGATTTGCGCCGGAGCCGGTATCGGCGTGCTGCATGACTTCATGGCGCTCGACGCGGCGGGGCTCGTTCGCGTTCTTCCCGAGGTGACGTTTTCTCGCACCTATTGGCTCGTCGGCCACCCCGGCGCGACATCGATCGCGGCCATTGCCGCCTGCCGCCGTTTCCTGATCGAGACGTTCCGCCGGCAACGGCGGCACTTCCAGCCGCTTGGCGCGACCAAGGCATCATCGTCTCCTGAAGTCGCCTAACTTGGGATGGATTTCCAATAAATTCGGAAATTATGGAACGAACTTCCACCGCCTCCCGTCAGCTCACAAGCCTGTGCTTTGGCGATGCTGCGCCTTTCGTATAAAATTCCGCCAGCCGATCAAGTTATCTGTGTGTGGGTGACGGTCATGGACAGGGCGCCGAGACTGCGGGTAGGCGAAGTTGCAAAGGGTCGCTCGGCGGCCATCGATCTTTATTGGCATCGCCTCAGGAGCGAAGCGGAAGCCGCCATGATCCGCGAGCCGGCGCTCACCTCGCTTCTCGCGTCGACCATTCTCGAGCAGCCCGATCTGGCGACGGCGCTCGCCAGTCGCATCGGCCAGCGCTTGGCTGGGGATGAACTGTCCTCCGAAATGATCGCCCGAATAGTCCTGAAGGTGATCGATGCCGAGCCAACCATTCTCGATGCCGTGCATGCCGATCTCAAGGCCGTAGTCGAGCGCGACCCGGCATCGGGCCGGCTGATCGAGCCTTTCCTGTTCTTCAAGGGCTTCTCGTCCATCCAGACGCATCGTGTCGCCCATCACCTTTGGAGGGCCGGCCGGCGTGACATGGCACTCGTCTTGCAAAGTCGCTCTTCGTCGGTGTTCCAGACAGACATTCATCCAGGCGCCACGATCGGGCAGGGCATATTCATCGACCATGCCACTGGCGTTGTGATCGGCGAGACTGCCGAGATCGAGGATGAGGTATCCATTCTGCAGGATGTGACGCTCGGCGGCACCGGCACCCATACCGGCAAGCGCCATCCGACCATCCGCACCGGTGTGATGATCGGCGCCGGTGCGCAAATCTTTGGGCCGGTCGAAATCGGCGCCTATTCCAAGATAGCAGCCGGCTCGTTGGTGACGACGACGGTGCCCGCCCATTCGACGGCAGTTGGTACGCCGGCCCGCATCATCCTCGGCGATGCACCCGACAATCCGGCCCGCAACATGGACCAGATGCTGACTGAGCGCGACTATTCAGCCTTCACCTGGGTAATCTGAGATCTTCCTTCGCTGGAATTGAAAAAGGGCGGCCCGAATTGACGGACCGCCCTTTTTCAATTGTGCCTCTGCTCAGCGGAACAGGTGTGGCAGCCACAGGGACGCGGCGGGCACATAAGTGACGATCATCAGCACCACGAAGGCGGCAAAATAGAACGGCCAGATGGTGCGGACGGCCTGCAGGATCGGGATCTTGGCGATGGCGCAGGTGACGAACAGTACCGACCCCACCGGCGGCGTGCACAGGCCGATGCCGAGGTTGAGGATCAGGATGGCGCCGAACTGAACCGGATCCATGCCGAAGGCGGTGACCACCGGCAGGAAGATCGGGGTGGTGATGATGATCAGCGGCGCCATGTCCATGAAGCAGCCGAGCACCAGCAGGATCAGGTTGAGCAGCAGGAAGATGACGATCGGGTTGTCGGACACGGCGTGCATCGCCGCGACCATGGCCGTCGGCACCTGCATGAGCGCCAGCAGCCAGGCAAACGAGGCGGCCGAACCGATCACCATCAACACCATGGCGGTTGTGCGAACGGCGCCCAGCGTTGCCTCGCGGAAATCCTCCCAGCTCATCGAGCGGTAGACCAGCAGGGTGACGAGCAGCGCGTAGATCAGCGCGATGCAGGAGCTTTCCGTCGCCGTGAAGATGCCCGAACGGACGCCGCCGAAGATGATGGCGATCAGCAGGATGCCGGGAATTGCGTTCAAGACGATGGGGCCGATGTTGCGCCAGCCGGGGAAAACTTCCGCCGGATAGCCGCGGCGTCGAGCCACCCAGTAGGCAGCGACCATCAGCGAAGCGGCCAGCATCAGGCCGGGAATAACGCCGGCGGTGAACAGGTCGGCAATGGAAATGGTGCCGCCGGCCGAGATCGAATAGATGATCATGTTGTGCGACGGCGGGATCAGCAGCGCGATGATGGCGCCGACCGAGGTGATGTTCACCGCATAGTCGACGTCATAGCCGCGCTTTCTCATCTGCGGGATCATCAGGCCGCCGACCGCCGATGCGTCGGCGACCGCCGAGCCGGAAACACCGCCGAACATGGTCGAGGCGACGATGTTGACCTGCCCGAGACCGCCGCGCATGTGGCCGACCATCGAGGCGGCCAGCCGCACCAGCTTCTCCGCGATACCGCCGCGCACCATGACGTCGCCGGCATAGATGAAGAAGGGGATGGCCAGGAGCGCGAAGGCGCTGATGCCGGAGTTGAGACGCTGCACGACGATGACAGGCGGCATGCCCATGTAAAGAATGGTGAATAGCGACGAGATCGCCAGGCAGAAGGCGATCGGTGTGCCAAGCACCAGCAGGCCCACGAAGGAGCCGAACAGGATCCAGAGTTCCATCAGGCAGTATCCTTCGGCAGCGAGGCTTCGATGACGTCGGCCGCGGGCGCGCCGGGCCCGGAGTGCATGTTGACGATCCGCTCGATGGCGAACAGCGTGAACAGCAGCCCCGAACAGGTCAGTGGCAGGAAGTCGGTGGCGCCGGTGATGCCAAGGCCGGGGATCAGCGTGTCCCATGTCCGGACCGCCAACTCGAACCCGTACCAGGAAATGAACAGGCCAAAGATGGCGATCAGCGTCAGCGAGATGGTGTCGAGCAGACGATTGACCGACGGAGGCGCCACGTAGCGCAGCAGATCGAGACCGAGGTGGAAGTTCTCACGAACACCGACGGCGGCACCCAGGAAGATGAACCAGCCCATCAACTGGATGGCCATGGGCTCGGCAAATGTCAGCGAGAAATTGAGAACGTAGCGACTGAACACTTGGGCGCCGACGACCGCCGTCATGAGCACCAGGGCGGTACCGGCCGCCGCCAGAGCCAGTCCGGCCAGCCTGTCGACCAAGCGGGAAAGGAAAGTATGTCGAGTTTTCATGGCACCACCGAGATCTTGACGAGCCGGGCACCGCCCGGCGATGACCGGGCGGCGACTGGGGTGTCGAGCCGGACACTCCGGCCCAGGGTACCGGTTATTCGGTCGCCTGGATGCGGGCGACCAGATCCTTGAGCTTCGGATCGGTGATGAACTTGTCGTAGACGGGCTTCATCGCCTCGATGAATGGCGCCTTGTCGATCTGGGCGACGATCGCGCCGCCTTCCCGTACCTTGGCCTTCGAACTCTTCTCGCGAGCTGCCCACAGCTCGCGCATCTTGGGAACGCTGTCCTTGGCAGCCTGACGGATGACAGCCTGATCTTCGGGCGTCAGCTTGTCGAAGCTCGTCTTGGCCATGACCAGTACTTCCGGCTGCAGCGAATGCTCGGTCAGGGTGTAATACTTGGCGACTTCGAAGTGGCGCGTGGATTCATAGGAAGGCCAGTTATTCTCGGCGCCGTCGATGACGCCGGTCTGCAGGCCCGAGTAGACCTCGCCGAACGGCATCGGCGTCGGGTTGGTGCCCATGGCCTGAGCGGTGGCGACCCACATGTCGGACTGCTGCACGCGCAGTTTCAAGCCCTTGAGATCGGCGATCGAGTTGATGGGTTTCTTGGTGTAGATCGAGCGGGCGCCGGAGTCGTAATAGCAAAGAGCGATCAAGCCCTTGGCTTCGAACGCCTTTAGAATCTCCTCGCCGATCGGGCCGTCGACGACATGGTGCATGTGATCGACCGACTTGAAGACGAAGGGCAGGCCGAGCACTGAGGTCTCGGGCACGACATTGTTAAATTGGGCGGTCGAGACACGGTTGAAATCGATGACGCCGAACTGCGTCTGCTCGATGGTGTCCTTCTCGGAGCCGAGCACGCCGTTGTTGAATTCCTGGACCTTGATGCGCCCGCCGGTCCTCTCCTCCACCAGCTTGCCCATGTAGATCACCGCCTCGACGGTGGGGTAGCCGTCTGGGTGAATGTCGGCGGCCCGGAATGTAACCGTGTCGGCGGCCAGGGCGTTGCCCACGAGCCCGAAGGCTCCGACCACGCCGAGTACATAGCTGAACTCTCGCTTCATGCCTTCCTCCCTTGGCGGCTAGATAGCCACTTTGCCCGCGGTTTCAGCTGGCGGGCCCAGCCCCTCGCACTTGCCTGCCTTGGCTCCTCAACCAGACGGCAGGTTCAGTTCCCAAATGTTGGCGGCCGGTCAGTGACCGGCCGGACTCGCGGCGACAACCTCGATGTCGCAGGCGGCAACGGCGGAAAATTCGATGCGTCCCCGGTCGCCGGGCGACACCCGATGGATTCCGGTGGTCATGCCGGTCAGCACCACGTCGCCGGCCCGCAGATACCGCCCGCGGGTCAATAAATGCTCGGCCAGGAACTGCAGGGCGCCGATGGGGCCGCCCATGACATTGGCGGCCGTGCCTTCGCCGGCAACGTTACCGTTGATCAGCATGCGTGATGTGAGCGCCGCCGGAACAGCCGTGCTCCAGCCAGGAATTTCCGGTCCAACGACGGCTCCGGCATTATTGCCATGGTCGGAGATAACGGCGGTGGGCCCGAGGTCGTTCAAGGTTGCTAGTGGACTTGAGGCTATTTCCGAGCCGGCGTGCAGGCCGGACAGCGCCGCACCGATCATCTCGGCCGTAAACGTACTTTCGACGGGCAAAAGATCGCGAGCGAAGACGGCGACAAACTCGGCTTCCAGCGCTGCAAAACCACCGGCAAATACGGCTGCTCGCGCGGTGCCACCATTTGGCAACCGATGGATGCTGCCAGCCATGATTGGCCCGGCGAGACGATTGGCGCCGAGACGTTCACGCAGATCGGGGCGAATGCCGGCGACCTTCCAGCCGGCGATGGCGCGACCGCCGAGGGTAATGGCTCGCTCCTGCACACGGTAGGCGTCGGCCAGCGTCTCGGGCAGGATGCGCGGAAAGGCATCAAGCACCATGGCGGCCCGGCGTGCCTCGACGAAACGCAAGGCAATGTGTTCGGCGTCGTCTTCGTGCAATTGCATGCCTGCCACTCCCCCTGGCTGCCGGCACACCAGCTTTCCGTAAGACCTGGGCATCCCCCACCCGGGGCCTGACGAAGGATGGCATTTCCACTACCATACTGATGTGGTATGGCAGCTGTCGAGTGAGAAAAGCGGCATGCAGACCTTTTGCTTGCCGCCGCATTGGCGGGTGTCAGCAAATGACGGTCGTTCTCCCGGACAGTTCCGAGGACTCGGCGGCGCGGCGCGTCGAGCGCGAGTTGCGCAAGGCAATCATAACCCTCGAGATTCAGCCGGGAGCCTCGCTGTCGGAGAAGGAACTTGCGGATCGCTACGGCGTGTCGCGGCAGCCGGTGCGCGAAGCACTGATCAATCTGGGCAAGGCCGGTCTGGTGGGGATTCAGCCGCGGCGTGGCACCTTCGTGGTCAAGATCTCGCTCGATCTGATGCGGCAAGCCCGCTTCGTTCGTGAGTCCGTCGAGGTGGCGGTGGTGCGCCGCGCCTGCATTTCATTCCTTCCGGAGGTACGCGAACGAATGGAGGGCATTCTGGCTCGGCAGGTCGATCTTGCCGCCAGCCAATCTCACTACGCGTTCCAGCGGGAGGACGAAGCCTTTCATGCGGCTCTTGCGGAGGGAGCTGGCGTGCCGGCGGCTTGGGCTACGCTCGAGACCATCAAGGCTCACATGGATCGGGTGTGCCATCTGACCCTGCCGCTCCCGGAAACCTTGCCGAAGGTGGTCGACGAACACCGCCGAATTGTCGATGCCATCGACAACCACGACGCGGACAGGGCGGAAGTGGCGCTCAAGGTTCATCTCGACGGAATTCTCAAGGCATTACCCAGAGTTCAGGAGCAATTTGGCTTTCTGTTCGTGTGAAGCCGCTTCTCCGAATGACGCTTCCGTGCGACCGATGATCCGTTCTGCAACAAAATGATACTTTCTGCTTAAAGACGATAGCTTTCGTTGACGGCTGGGCCGTCACGAAACTAGGTTGGCCGCAACGGGTGAGGAGTGCGGTTATGTTGGGCGAGAGCGGGCGGACGCATGTTGCCGCGGTCGATGTCGGTGCCGGTAGCGGTCGCGTCATGCTGGCAACCTTCGGCGGCGATCGCATCGAACTTGCCGAAGCGCACCGCTTCGAAACCCCGCTCGGCGTGGACGTGCCGACCGGACATGACTGCTGGGATAGCGAGGCGATCGTTCGGGAAATCCGCGTCGGCATCGACAAGGCCGAGGCTATGGCGCCGATCGATAGCGTCGGCTGCGACACATGGGGCGTCGATTATGTTTTGCTCGACGAGACATTGCGTCAGGTCGGTCTTTCGGTGGCCTACCGCGACGATCGAACAGCCGGATTGATCGACGAAGTGACGTCCATCATGCCGGCTGCCGAAATCTACCGGCGTACCGGCATTCATTTCCAGCCTTACAATACGCTCTATCAGTTGCGCGCCACGGCAAAGCAGCATCCCGACTGGCTGTCGGCCGCGCGGCATCTGCTGTTCACGCCTGATTATCTGCATTTCCGCCTGTCCGGTGTGATCGCCAACGAGTATTCCATTTCCACGACGTCACAGCTCCTGTCGCTCGAGACGCGCGATTGGGATCCGGATCTTCTGGCGTTGGCCGGCGTTCGGCCGGGGCTGATGAGAAAACCGGTGGAACCGGGCACGGTGCTCGGACCGATGACCGGTCGCGATGGACGACGGCCGGTTCTGGTGATCGCACCGGGTGGCCACGATACCGCGTCAGCCGTGGCAGCGGCGCCTCTCGGTGGACCCGATGAAGCCTTCCTGTCGTCGGGAACCTGGTCGCTGATGGGGCTCGAAAGCGCCGTTCCCTACGTGGGCGATTTGGCGCGCGGGTTCAACATCGGCAACGAGGGTGGGGTCTGCGGCCGCTACCGCGTTTTGAAGAACCTGATGGGGCTCTGGCTGATCCAACGGGTGCGCAAGGAATTTGGCGAACCGGCGTTCAGCGATCTCGTGGCCGCCGCTGCGGCGGCGCCCGCCTGGACGAGCCTCATCAACCCAGACGACCCGCGCTTTCTCAATCCCTCCTCCATGACCGACACCATCCGGACATTGGCCGCCGAGCATGGTGAGTCGGTGCCCGACGGTCTCGGAGCAGTTGCCCGGACGGTGTTCGACAGCCTTGCCCTCGATTACGCACGGGTGAAGGACGAACTGGAAGCGCTGACGGGCCGGCCACTCACCCATGTCCGCATCATCGGCGGTGGATCTCAGAACGGACTGCTCAACCAGTTGACAGCCGATGCCTGCGGCATCCCGGTCAGCGCCGGACCGGTTGAGACCTCCGCACTCGGCAATGCCGCTCTCCAGATGATGGGGCTCGGCGTGATCGGCTCCCTGGAGGAGGCGAGACGCATTGTGCGCCGGTCGTTCGCGGTGAAGGAAGTTGCTCCGGCAGCCACCGTTCCGTCCGGCGTTCGCGACCGCTTTCGGTCGATCGTCAAGGCTACCACCGCGATTCACTGAGGCGATCCGCCGCTGTCGGGCCTTGCCAAAAATGTCGGAAAAGAGCGGGTTCCTTATCCTATTTGCTAAGGGAAACCCCTCGCGTTAACCGTTTCCTTACCTTGTCGCGGCGGGTGGGATACAATAATCCAGTTCTGTTCGCATCGTTACAGTGAAGCGGAAGGCTGCCTTGGGATGAGGCGCTGCCTTGTTCGTTCGATCCGGACTCCTGGGGAGGAGGAGGGACAAGCGAAAAGGCGGCGAACCTGATGGGACCCGGAGCAAAATCGAGCCTTTTGGCGCCCGGCATATCGTGCCGGGACGGTGGTTTTGTTTGCCTGTCGTACCACGTCCCCGGTCATGCTTCCGTCGGGAGGACAAGATGTCAACAGTCGCCAAGATGCCCCGTTCGCCGGGCGAGTGGCTCGTCTGGATACTGATCGCTGCCGTCGGCGCCATCGCCCTCGGCGTTGTGGCTCTCAGCCGTGGCGAGACGATCAACGCACTATGGCTGGTGGTTGCGGCCGTTGCCACCTATCTCGTCGCGTATCGCTTCTATGCGCTTTATATCGTCAGCTGGGTTGTCGGTGCGGATCCCGCGCGGCGGACGCCGGCCGTGCGGCGTAACGACGGCCTCGATTATGTTCCGACCGACAAATACGTGCTGTTCGGTCATCACTTCGCGGCCATCGCTGGCGCAGGTCCGTTGGTCGGGCCGGTGCTTGCCGCGCAGATGGGCTATCTGCCTGGCACCATGTGGCTGATCGCCGGCGTGATCTTCGCCGGTGCGGTTCAGGACCTGCTGATCCTGTTCGCTTCGACCCGCCGCGACGGGCGGTCGCTCGGCGACATGATCAAGACTGAGCTCGGTCCGGTGCCTGGAATCGTCGCCTCGATCGGCATCCTGATGATCATGATCATCCTGCTGGCGGTGCTCGCCCTGATCGTCGTCAAGGCGCTGGCCGGCAGTCCGTGGGGCACCTTCACGGTGTTTGCCACCATTCCGATCGCCGTCCTGATGGGCCTCTACAGCCGCTTCTTCCGGCCCGGCCGCATCGGCGAAATGAGCGCCATCGGCGTGGTGTTGCTGCTGCTCGCCATCATCTTCGGTCGCACGGTGGCCGAGAGCGAAACGCTGGCACCGCTGTTCACCTACAAGGGTGAGGCTCTGGCCCTCATCCTGATCGGCTATGGCTTCGTTGCCTCGGTTCTGCCGGTGTGGTTGCTGCTTGCTCCACGCGATTATCTTTCGACCTTCCTGAAGATCGGCACCATCCTGGCGCTGGCCGTCGGCATCGTCTTCGTGATGCCGGAGATGAAGATGCCGGCGGTGACCAAGTTCATCGACGGTACGGGACCGGTGTTCTCCGGTAACCTGTTCCCGTTCCTGTTCATCACCATCGCCTGCGGCGCCATCTCGGGCTTCCACTCACTGATCGCTTCGGGCACCACGCCCAAGATGATCGAGAACGAGAGCCAGTTCCGCTTCATCGGCTATGGCGCGATGCTGATGGAAAGCTTCGTCGGTATCATGGCGCTGATTGCCGCCTCGGTGATCGAGCCGGGCGTCTATTTCGCCATGAACACGGCGCCGGGCGTCATCGGCACCACCGCCGACCAGGCGGCGCAGGTGATCTCGGCCTGGGACCCGCTGTTCACCGTCACGCCGGACATGCTGACGGAGATGGCTAGGAACGTCGGCGAGGCGACCATCCTGTCGCGCGCTGGCGGTGCCCCGACACTGGCTGTCGGTATGGCGCACATCCTGTCAGGCGCGGTCGGCGGCGTGGCGCTGATGCCTTTCTGGTATCACTTTGCCATCCTGTTCGAGGCGCTGTTCATCCTGACGACGGTTGATGCCGGTACGCGTGTCGCCCGCTTCATGATCCAGGATCTGCTCGGCACGGCTGTCCCGGCCTTCCGCCAGACCCACAGCTGGCCGGCCAACCTCGTGGCAACGGCGATCGCCGTCGCGGCCTGGGGGTACTTCCTCTACCAAGGCGTGGTCGATCCACTCGGCGGCATCAATACGCTGTGGCCCCTGTTCGGTATCGCCAACCAGATGCTGGCAGCCATAGCGCTGGCCTTTGCCACGGTGATGCTGTTCAAGATGAAGCGGCAGGCTTATGCTTGGGTGGCGCTGGTTCCGCTCGCCTGGCTGTCCGTCTGCACGCTGACAGCCGGCTGGCAGAAGCTGTTTGACGGTCGCCCGGCAGTGGGGTTCATCGCCCAGGCCAACCGCTTCTCCAAGGCAATCGCCGACGGCACCGTCCTGGCGCCGGCCAAGACTATCGAGGACATGCAGCGTGTCGTCTTCAACCAGTGGGTCGATGCGGCGCTGACCGCCGTGTTCATGATCATTGTCGTCGGCATGCTGGTGTTCGGTGTGCAGGCGATGCTGCGGGCGCTGCGCGAGCAGAAACCAACCGCGAGCGAGGTGGGCGATGACATGTCAGGTGTGCGGCCTCAGGCTACCTGATCCGCGTGAGCTGGGTCAGAAGTTCGTCCAGACGGCACGCCTGATGGTGGGCGTTCCCGATTACGACACCTACGTCGCTCATCGGACCACCAACCATCCGGACCAGCCGGTGATGACCAAGGAAGAGTTCTTCCGCAACAGCCAGGAGCGCCGCTACGGCGGTGGTTCCAACGGCGGCGTGTTCCGCTGCTGCTAAATGACGATCTACCCAGACAGCGCCGGCTTCTTCTTCACGGAGGGGCCGGTGCCGTTATTTCGCCGACTAGTTTTGCGACGATTCCTACGCCCAAGTTTGCGAAGGGCAGGATAGTGGGGTGAAAGATGCGGTTTGCGGCTCTGGCGTTTCTCGGCAGTCTCGCAACGGCCCTTGTCGGACCTGCTCTGGCGGGCGACGCCTTCAGCTTCGATCAGGTGCGGGCAGGGCTGAATTCCAACCGCATCCATCTCGTCGATGTTCGCGAGGCCGATGAATACGCGGCTGGCCATGTGCCGGGCGCCACCAACCTGCCGCTTTCCGCATTCAAAGCCGAACAGCTGCCGCCGCCCTCGGAAATCCCGGTGGTGCTGATGTGTCGGTCCGGCCGCCGGGCTGGCGAAGCGCTGGCGATCGCTGAAGCGGCCGGCCGCGCCGATGTCGGCATCTACCCCGGCAGCATGACCGAATGGACGGAGAAGAACGGCCCGGTCGTCACCGGGCCGTAAACAGTCGTCGACTCAGTCTCGGTGGCAGCGATGGACGCGCGCCTCCCAACCGGCAAGACGTGAGGTTTCCGATGGTGTGGACAGGTTGCCAAGCAGCAGCTCGCCAACCCTGAGGTTGGGTGGCAGTTCGACCTCGATCGTTTCGCGCGAGAAGTTGAGCAGGATAAGCAAGGTCTCGTCGCCGAGCCTGCGCGTGTAGGCGAAGAGCCGTGGGTGAGCCGGAGCGAGATCGACGAAGTCGCCATAGACGAGGGCAGGGTGCGCCCGGCGCAGGTCGGCCAGCCTCGCATAGTGATGGTAGACCGAACCGGGATCGGCGAGCGCCGCCTCGGCATTGATCTGGGGATAGTTGGGGTTGACGGCGAGCCAGGCTTTGGCGGCGCTTGTGAAGCCGCCGTTCGACGCTGAACTCCACTGCATCGGCGTGCGAGCATGATCGCGGCTGGTGCGCGCCATACCCTCAAGGAAATCGGCGGCCGTCACCTTCCCGCTCAGCACCTCGGCCTTCCAAGCGTTGCGGACGGCGATGTCGTCATACTGCTCGACGGAGGTGAAGGGGTAGTTGGTCATGGCGAGCTCATCGCCCTGGTAGATGAAGGGCGTGCCGTGCAGCGTCATCAGCATGGTGGCCAGAAGCTTGGCTGAGGGGACGCGCCAAGGTTCGGCGTCGTCGCCGAAGCTGCTGACGAGGCGGGCGTTGTCGTGGTTGGAGAGGAAAACGGTGTTCCAGCAATGGGAACCGGTGCTTTCCTCAAGACGATTGTAGACAGCCTTCAGTTCCGGGAGTGTCCAGGGCCTGTAGCGATGCCCCTCGTGGCAAAGGCGGACAGCATCGAAGTTGAAGATCATGTTCAGTTCGCCGCGCCGTTCGTCGACGAGATCGGGCGTCTGCTCGGGCGTGACGCCAAAGGCCTCGCCCACGGTCATCACGTCGTATTTCGAGAGAACCTCGCGGTTCATCTCCTGTAGGAACTCGTGCAGGCGCGGGCCGACGGCGTGGTAATATTCAGTGCGCTCTCGATGCTCCGGCGGGTAGTCGGGGAAGGTCTGTTCCTTGGAGATCATCGGGATGACATCCATGCGGAATCCATCGACGCCCTTGTCGAGCCAGAAGCGCATGAGGTCGTAGACCTCGGCGCGTACCTTGTCGTTCTCCCAGTTGAGGTCGGGCTGCTTGTCGGCAAAGAGATGCAAGTAATATTCGTCGGTTGTCGGATCGAGCGTCCAAGCCGAGCCTGAGAAATAGGACCGCCAGTCGTTGGGTGGGCCATCGCCGCGACCGGGACGCCAGATGTAGTAGTCGCGGTAGGGATTGTCCTTCGACTTGCGGCTCTCGACGAACCAAACGTGTTCGTCCGACGAATGGTTGACGACGAGGTCGACGATCAGGCGCATGCCGCGCGCCTTGAGGCCGGCGAGTAAGGCGTCAAAATCGGCCATGGTGCCGAACTCGGCCATCACCTTTCGATAGTCGCGGATATCGTAACCGTTGTCGGCGTTGGGCGAATCGTAATGCGGGCTCAGCCAGACGACGTCGACGCCAAGCCCCTTGAGATAGTCGAGGCGCGAGATGATGCCGGGTAGGTCGCCGATGCCGTCACCATTGGAGTCCTGGAAGGAGCGCGGATAGATCTGGTAGACGACGGCCTCCTTCCACCAGCGGCGGCGAACAGTCTCTTCTTTTTGCGGCATGACTTTCTCCCTTGAATGCCTCTTCGTGCGCGTGGAACAAAACCTAACAAAAACGATTCATCGTCACGAGGCGAATTGGAGTCGCCCAGCTCGGCCCGGGAACGAAAAGCCGAGAACGTGACATCCAAAGCGCATTGGAAGGCACTTTGTTTCCATGAGTCAGATCAATCTTATCTCGACAATCCATTTGACGGATCAAAGTGGCGGCGATTGACTGCCGGTTCGAGAAGAGACACACCGAAAGTCGCCGATCAGGTCGCCGGCCTTCGCAAGGGAGGAACTCGCCATGCAATACGCCCGATTCGGGAAGTCCGGACTTGAAGTCAGCCGCATCTGTTTCGGCTGCATGTCCTTCGGCAGGGTTATGGAAGAGCGCCCCTGGGTGCTTGGTCTTGAGGACGCACGGCCGCTGTTCCGCAAGGCCTGGGAAGCGGGCATCAATTTCTACGATACCGCTAATGTCTACGCGGCCGGCTCCAGCGAGGAGATCACCGGCGTGGCGCTCAAAGAACTGGCGCCGCGCGAGGAGTATGTGCTGGCCACCAAGGTATTCTTCCCGATGCGGCAGGGGCCAAATGGACGAGGCCTGTCACGCAAGGCTATCCTCGGCGAGATCGATAACAGCCTGAAACGCCTTGGTACCGATTACGTTGATCTGTACCAGATCCACCGCTTCGACCCGTTCACGCCCGTTGAAGAAACGATGGAAGCGCTGCACGACGTGGTGAAGGCCGGCAAGGCGCTCTACATCGGCGCGTCCTCGATGTTCGCTTGGCAGTTCGCCAAGATGCAGCATGCCGCCGAACTCAACGGCTGGACGAAGTTCTCGTCGATGCAGAACCAGGTAAGTCTGGTCTATCGCGAGGAAGAGCGGGAGATGCTGCCGCTCTGCCGCGATCAGGGCGTTGCCGTCATTCCGTGGAGCCCGCTTGGTGGTGGCAAGCTCACTCGCCCCTGGGGCACCGAAACCAAGCGCAACACCACCGATCGCCATAACAAGGGCATGTATGAGCGTACCGAGGGCAACGCGCCTGAAGTGGTCGCTGCCGTTGAGAAGATCGCGAAGGCGCGTGGCGTGCCTATGGCCGAAGTGGCGCTCGCCTGGGTGTTGCAGATCAACGGCGTGACGTCGCCGATCGTTGGCGTCAGCAAGATGGGCCATCTCGACGACGCCATTGCCGCCGTCGATCTGGAACTCACCGCAGACGAGATCGCCGCGCTCGAAGCCCCTTATCAGACCTTCATGGTCAAGGCGCTCTGAGGGTTAGGTCGGGCGGGCATAGCCGGCTTGCTCATGGACAGCGGCGACTGGACGGGCTTTGCTTGTCCGGCTCCGCCGACGCGATCCATTCGGCACTCTCTCGATCAAGGAGGCTCTGATGACGAAGCCGCTCTGCATTCCCGATCTCACCGGTAAGGCCGTGCTCATCACCGGGGCTTCTTCCGGCATCGGTGCGGCCTTGGCGCGCGCCTTTGCCGAGCAGGGGGCGTCGGTGGGCGTTCACTACAACTCTTCCGCCGCCGCGGCCGAAGCGCTCTGCGCCGACATCCGCGCCGCTGGCGGCAAGGCAACGGCGGTACACGGCAACGTCACCAAATCGGCCGAGATCACTCGGGTCGTCGAGGAGACGGCCATGGCCTTCGGCCGGCTCGACGGTCTCATCAACAACGCCGGGGGCATGGTGGCGCGTATGCCCTACGCCGCGTTCGACGAGGCGGTGTTCGAGGAAATTGTCGGTCTCAACGTTCGCTCTGTATTGGTGGCCTCGCACGCCGCGTTGCCCTTCCTCAAGGCACAGCAGGGTTTCGTCATCAACACCACGTCCATCGCCGCCCGTACCGGCGCCAGCCTGGGGGCCGGTCCCTATGGTTCGGCGAAAGCCTTCATCGAAAATGCCACGCGCGGCATGGCCAAGGAGTTCGCGCCCTTCGGCGTCCGCGTCAACGCGGTGGCGCCGGGCATCGTCGAGACGCCGTTCCACGAGCGCTATTCCGACCAGGCCTATCTCGACGCCATGCGCGCCACCATTCCACTGCAACGCCTCGCCAAGCCCGAGGACATGGTCGGTCCCTACCTGTTCCTCGCCTCGGCGGCCCTGTCGGGCTACATGATCGGCCAGGTACTCGAGGCGAACGGCGGACAATTGATGACCTGACGCGCCGTGGCATCGGTCGGCGGCGGACAGTTTGCGGAGAGAAAAATGGGTAGCAAGATCGTCTTCACCGGCGGCTCGGGCAAGGCCGGCCGTCATGTTGTTCCTTATCTCAAGGGCAAGGGACATGACGTTTTCAACCTCGATCTCAAGCCGCTCGATTGTCCCGGCGTGACGACACTGGCCTGTGACCTCACAAATAGCGGGCAGGTCTACAGCGCGCTTTCCATGCATTTCGATTTCGACAGCCTGGCAAGCGGCTCGCGGCCGGTGCTGCCGGATGCCGTAGTGCATTTTGCGGCCATCCCGCGCATTTTGCTGACGCCCGACAACCACACTTTCCAAACCAATGTGATGTCGACCTACAACGTCATTGAAGCGGCGATGAAGCTGGGTATCCGCAAGGTGATCGTCGCATCGAGCGAAACCACCTATGGCGTCTGTTTTGCGGAAGGCGACAAGGACTTTCACCAGTTCCCGCTGACCGAGGATTATGACACCGATCCGATGGACAGCTATGGCCTGTCCAAGGTGGTGAACGAGAAGACGGCTCGTGCCTTTGCCATGCGCTATGGTGCCGACATCTACGCGCTCCGGATCGGCAACGTCATCGAACCCCACGAATACGCCAATTTCCCCGGTTTCATGCAAGATCCGCTGACGCGCAAGCGCAACGCCTGGAGCTATATCGACGCCAGGGATCTCGGCGAGATCGTCCACCTCGCCGTTGGCAAGGACGGGCTCGGCTTCCAGGTGTTCAACGCCGTCAATGACACCATCACCGCGCGCGAGCCGACCGAGACTTTCCTGAAAAAGGTGTGTCCGAACACTCCGCACAGCCGCCCACTGATCGGCTTCGAGGCGCCGATCTCCAACGAAAAGATTCGAAGCGTGCTGGGTTTCAAGGAGCAGCACGACTGGCGGAAATACGTGAGCTAAGGGGCGGCGTTGGAAGAGATAGCCTCAGGCGGCTTTCTCTTCCTCCGTCTCGACGCTGCGGGCGGCGATCAACAGGTCCATGAAGGCCTTTGGTGCGCCGTCGAGAATGATCTCGTCGCCACTGCCGGACAGCGTGGCCACGGCGAGTTCCCAGCACATCTGCGGCTCGGCGAGGCGGACGACGCCGAGCGTTTCCGCTTCCGCCTCGGCGATTGCTTCAGGTACCAGCGCCACGCCCAGGCCGCGCGATACCAGCTCGATCAACGTGCCGAGGTCGTTGACCTCGAAGGCGACGCGGCGCTCGATACCGGCGTGGCGGAACCCGGTGTCGACGAGCTGACGCGTGCCCCAAGCCTGCTCGAAGTCGACAAAGGGTTCGTCGCGGAAGGCCGATAGCGGGACGTCGGTGCGACCGGCCAGCGGGTGGTTCTTCGCAGAGATAGCCACAAGATATTCACAGGCTATCATCTTGGTGGCGATACCGCGCGGCGCTTCGATCAGCGGCACGATGGCAAGGTCGATCTTGCCGGAACGGATCTTGTCCACAAGGTGGTCGGCGTTGCCCTGGCAGAGGCGAACCTCGATGCCGGGATAGAGTTCGTGAAACGAGGCGAGCAGGGCCGGCAGGTCGACGAAGGCCGGCAGGCTCTGCACCGTGCCGATGGCGAGGCGCCCCCGCGTCAGGCCCTGCACGGCGGCGACGGCGTCGCGTGCCTCGCGCACTGCTTCAAGGGCGAGACGCGCCTTATCGAGAAAGACGCGCCCGGCCGTGGTGAGCTGCACCTGGCGGGTGTTGCGCATGAACAGCTTGGTGGCCAGTTCTTCCTCAAGCGCCCGGATCGATGTGGAGAGGGCCGACTGCACGATGTTGACGCGACGGGCGGCGCGGGTGAAGTGCATTTCCTCGGCGACGGCCACGAAATGCTGAAGTTGGCGAAGTTCCATTGAGATCCGCTTTATTGTGCTTTTGGCGAGATCAATACAGCCCACCCATTCGTAGAGGAAGATTAAAAGTCAGGCAATCCGGCCCGCCAAAAGCGCGCTGCGCGGCTGGACCCGTCGGGGTGTGCGGTGTATGCAAAACCGCTTCAAAAAGCGATGCGCCCGGAGTCTTTCGTCGATGTTTTCACGTGCCCTGCTGTTCGACATGGATGGAACGTTGACCGACAGCGATCCCTTCCATCACGAGGCCTTCGTGGAGTTCGGCAAGGCCTATGGGGTTGATATCGACGAGCCGACCTTTCTGAAATACGTGTCCGGCCAAGCCAATTCGCTGATTTTCAAGAATCTTTTCTCGCATGTCGCTGTCGAGGAGCATCCGCGCCTCGCCGACGAGAAGGAAGCGCTGTTCCGGCGGCTGATCGTCGGCCGGCTGAAGCCGATCGAGGGACTGATCGACGTGCTCAACTGGGCGGTAGAGCACAAGGTGGGGCTGGCTGTGGTCTCCAATGCGCCGCGCCCCAACGTCAGCGACATGCTGGCCCAGCTTGGTGTCGCCGAGTATTTCCATACCATCGTCATCGGCACCGAGCTTGAGCGTGGCAAGCCGGATCCGCTGCCTTACCTCACGGGTCTGGAACGCCTCGGCGTCTCGGCCGACCGGGCGATCGCTTTCGAAGATGCGCCGCCGGGAATACGGGCGGCACACGCGGCGAAGATCTTCACGGTGGGCCTGACGACGACACTCGGCGAGGCGAGCGCGAAGGCCAATGGCGCCGACATCGCGGTCCCGGACTATCGGGCGCCGGCGTTGTGGGAGGCGATCGGGCGGGTAATCGGGTAGAGGAGGGCGGCTAGATCGCCGTGCGCCCTTACAGACGCAAGACGACCTAGTTCTTTGTTGTCGCATCGGATTTTCCGAAAACCGGATTCCACTTTTCGTTCCGATGCTCTAGGCTGCCCTCAAGTCATTCGGCGATCAGCAGTTCGTCGTCATCGAGTGTCTGTCCGCGAACGCGGCGGAACATGTCGATCAGGTCTTCGACATCCAGGTTGCGGCGGTTGCTGCCTTCGACGTCGAGGACGATCTCGCCGCCATGCAGCATGATGGTGCGGTCGCCATAGTCGAGCGCCTGACGCATGGAATGCGTCACCATCAGCGTCGTCAGCTTCTTGGCGCCGACAATCTTCTCGGTGAGTTTCATGACGAACTCGGCCATGCCGGGATCGAGAGCGGCAGTATGCTCGTCGAGCAACAGCACGTCGCAGCCGGCCATCATCGCCATGACCAGTGATACGGCCTGTCGCTGGCCGCCCGACAGCATGGCCATGCGGTCGGTCATCCGGTTTTCCAGACCGAGATCGAGCTCGGCGATCCGCTCGCGGAAGAGTTTGCGACGGCTGTGGCCAAGCGCCAGCTTGAGACCGCGCCGCTGGCCGCGCTTGTGGGCGAGGGCCAGATTTTCCTCGATGGAGAGTGCGCCGCAGGAACCAGCCAGGGGATCCTGGAAAACGCGCGCCACGCGTCCCGCACGGGCGGCGGTCGGCAGCTTCGTGACGTCGGCATCGCCGATGCGCACACGGCCATCGGTGGGGATGACATCGCCTGCCAGCACGCCGAGCAGGGTCGATTTGCCGGCACCGTTGGAGCCGATGACGGTGGTGAAGGCACCTTCCTTGATGGTGAGCGAGACGCCGGACAGCGCTTTCTTCTCAAGCGGCGTGCCGCGGCCGAACACGACGTGAATGTTGTCGAGGGCGATCATGACGAGAGCACTCCCCGCTTGAGGCGCGGCAGTACCAGCGCGAAGGTGACGAGCACGGCGGTGACGAGGTTGAGGTCCGACGCCTGCAGGCCGAGCGAGTCGCTCGATAGCGCCAGCTGAATGGCGATGCGGTACAGGATGGAGCCGACGACGCAGCCGATCAGTGCGATCAGGATGCGGCGGGTGCCGAACAGCGTTTCGCCGATGATCACCGCCGCGAGGCCGACGACGATGGTGCCGACGCCGGAGGTGACGTCAGCAAATCCGTTGGTTTGGGCGAACAGACCGCCGCCGAGCGCCACCAGCGCGTTGGACAGGGCTATGCCCAGATAGATCTGACGGTCGGTGTTGATGCCTTGGGCGCGGGCCATGCGGGCGTTGGCACCGGTGGCGCGCATGGCGAGGCCGGCGTCGCTCTCGAGATAACGCCAGACGACCAAGAGCGCGATGATGGCGAGCACCAGAAGGAACATCGGCCGCACCATGAAGTCCCGGAAACCATGCCCGTAGAAGGGGGTCAGCATGGTATCGACGGAGAGCAGCGCCACGTTCGGCCGGCCCATGACCCTGAGATTGACCGAGAACAGGGCGATCATGGTCAGGATCGATGCGAGCAGGTTCAGGATCTTGAAGCGGACGTTGAGCGTTGCCGTGACGAGACCGGCCAGCGCGCCGGCCACCATGGCGACCACGGCGGCGAGCCAGGGGTTGACACCAGCCATGATCAGCACGGCGGTGACGGCGGCGCCGAGCGGGAAGGTACCGTCGACGGTGAGGTCGGGAAAGTCGAGAACGCGGAAGGCGAGATAGACGCCGAGCGCGACGAAGGCATAGACGAGGCCGAGTTCGACGGCCCCCCAGAGGGCGATTTGGCTCACGCGCAACGATCCTTATACTGAATATCCCGAGGTGGCAGGCAGCGCTAAGCCAAGGATGAAGCGGGATATCCTGGCCGGTTGGACGGCCTATTCATCGGAGACGCGCCCCGTCGTCCTCATGGAACGACGGGGCGAGACGCCTTGATTACTCGATCACCTTGGTGGCACGGGCGACCAAAGCCTCGGGCAGAGTTACGCCCATCTTGGCAGCGGCCGACTTGTTGACGACGAGGTCAGTCCCCTTGGCGACGGTGGCAGGGATATCGCCGACCGTCTCGCCCTTCAGGACGCGGACGACAATAGCACCGGTCTGCTTGCCGACGTCATAGTAGTTGAAGCCAAGCGCGGCGACGGCACCACGCGCCACGCTGTCGGTATCGGCAGTGAACAACGGCAGCTTCGATTCCACGGCAACGCCGACGGCCGATTCCAGTGCGGAGATGATGGTGTTGTCGGTTGGGACGTAGACTGCGTCGACCTTGCCGACCAATGCGCGGGTTGCGCCCTGCACCTCAGCGGTTTTGGTGGCTGCGGATTCGACCACTTCGATACCGGCCTTCTGGGCTTCGGCCTTGAGGGCGGCCAGCAGCGACACCGAGTTGGCCTCACCCGAATTATAAAGGAAGCCCAGCTTTTTGATGTTCGGCAGGATTTCCTTGATGAGCGCTACGTGCTCCGCTACCGGCGACATGTCGGAGAGACCGGTGATGTTACCGCCGGGCTTGTCCATGCTCTTCACGAGCTGCGCGCCCACCGGGTCGGACACTGCCGAGAAGACGATCGGGATATCGCGCGTGGCGGCCGCGACGGTCTGAGCCGACGGGGTGGAGATCGGCACGATCACGGTCGGGCCTTCGCCAGCGAACTGGCGGGCGATCTGGGCGGCCGTAGCGGCGTTGCCCTGAGCCGACTTGTAGACGAAGGTGAGGTTCTCGCCCTCTTTATACCCGGCCGCGGCCAGCGCGTCCTTCACACCGTCGCGTACGGCATCGAGGGCCGGATGCTCGACGATGGCGGTGACATCGACCGTCACGTTCTCGGCGTGGACCGGCAGGGCCGCCGCGACACTGGCGGCGAGAGCAAACAACAAGGCACGCATCAAACTTCCTCCGTCACGGGCTATTCGGCCGGATTTAGGCCGGGGTTTTGGACGGTCTTAGGTAATCCCGGTGAGTGAATCAAGCACGGGGAATGCCGAGTGTGCACGAATTGATCGTCTTAAAGCGCATTTGCGACGAAAAGCGCCACTCGGTGCCCTTTTGTTGGGCTCCTTGTCGTCGGTTTCGGCATGAATCTCTGCGTTTGATAAATATTGCTTCTAGATGAAATGTTTTGACCAAAACTGCGATGGATCGGATTGACGCCTCAAAGGCGCCGACATATGGTCTCGGCATGCTGAAGGAAGAGCGTTTCAACCTGATCCTGAAAGCCGTCGAGGGACGCGACGCCGTCTCCTACGAGGAGCTTCTCACCATGGTTGATGCGTCGGGCGCCACGTTGCGTCGCGACGTCGATCAGCTTTGCGAAGCCGGGCGCATCCGCAAGGTTCGCGGTGGCGTGGCGCCGCTCATGGCCGCCAGTCGGCCGCTTGCATCCTATTTCTTCGGCGAGCAGGCACAGCGCGCTGCAGCGGCCAAAGAGGCTATTGCCCGACGGGCGGCCGCCCTTGTTTCATCGCCGGATACGCTGATCCTTTACGGCGGCTCCACCGTGGCGCGTTTTGCGGAAATGCTGCCGGCCGTCGGCCTGACAGTGCTGACGGACTCGCTGCCTGTGGCCAACCATCTTGCCTTCAAGACCGACAATCGCGTCTTTCTGACCGGCGGTGAAGTATTGGCCCAACAGGGCATCGTGCTCAGTCCCTTCGACGATCCGCCGGCCTTCCATGTTGCTGCCAGTACCTTTTTCATCGGCTGTCACGCCGCCGGCCCGGCCGGCATCATGGAGGACGACCCTCTGCCGCTTCGGGCGGCGAGGGCGCTGCGCCGTCAAGCGGCGCGGCTTGTCGTGTTGGCGGACAGCAGCAAATTTGGCGAGGCGCGCAGTCTCGTGGTTTTTCCGCTCGCCGAGGTCGACGTGTTCGTGACCGACGAGGGTATCTCCGACGGCGATCGACGCATGCTGGAAGACGCCGGCGTAGAGGTGCTGATCGCAACGCTCGATCGGGAAATCCGGGAAGAGGCTCCGGCGGAAGGGGCGGCCGATCCGTCCGCGCCTCAGGAGGCAAAAAGCAAATGACATCCCACCTCGGTCTCCGCGAGGAGATGATCGCGACCTGTCTCAGAATGAATGCCTCGGGGTTGAACACTGGATCGGCGGGCAATCTCAGTGTCCGCGTCGATGGCGGGCTGTTGATCACCCCTTCGGGCATTGCCTACGACCGGATGCAGCCGGAACAGATCGTCGAGATGGACTGGGAGGGTCGCTACTACGGCGATTACGTGCCGTCGTCGGAGTGGCGCTTCCACTACGATATCCTGAAGGCGAGGCCAGACGTCGACACGGTGCTGCACAGCCACGCCATCAACTGCTCCATCCTCGCCTGCTGCCGGCTCGACATTCCGCCTATTCATTACATGATTGGCGTCTCGGGCGGCGATGTTGTGAAATGTTCCGGCTATGCGCCGTTCGGAACGGCCGAACTCTCGCTGGAGGCGCTCGAGGCGCTTGAGAATCGGATGGCCTGCCTTCTGGGCAACCATGGCGTCATCGCGCTGGGCAAAACGCCGGCGAAGGCCTTTGGCGTTCTCGAGGAGGTCGAGAATCTAGCCCGAATCTATATCGGCACGCGCATGCTGGGCGGCGGCGTCATTCTCGGCAAACTCGAGATGGATGTCGTTCTCGAACGTTTCAAAAGTTACGGAAAGCAGGCCGGCGAGGCTGTCGACCCGACAGTGAAGAACAAGGTGGAACCACCGCCGTACGGCGGACCGAGACGTCTCTGACGCTGGGCCGGAGAGGATGGCCCGGAACCTGAGGAGAGGTTTCGGCGGAGGAAGGGAGAGAGATATGAACGGCGCATTCAACAACCTGCCGAAGCTCGGCATCCGTCCGACCATTGATGGCCGGCGCAACGGCGTGCGTGAGAGCCTCGAGGACCAGACGATGGGCATGGCGAAAGCGGTGGCCGAGCTGGTCACCGCCACGCTGCGCCATCCGACCGGCGACCCGGTGGAATGCGTGATCGCCGACACCACCATCGGCGGTGTTGCGGAAGCGGCGGCCTGCGCCGAGAAGTTCGCGCGGCAAAACGTTGGCGTGTCGCTGACGGTGACACCCTGCTGGTGCTACGGCTCCGAGACCATGGATATGGACCCGTTGATGCCCAAGGCTGTCTGGGGCTTCAATGGCACCGAGCGCCCCGGCGCCGTCTATCTCGCCGCCGTGCTGGCTGCCCATAACCAGAAGGGACTGCCGGCCTTCGGAATCTACGGCTCGGAAGTGCGGGACAGCTCGGACCGGACAATCCCCGACGACGTGCGCGACAAGATCTTGCGCTTCGTGCGTGCCGGTATCGCGGTGGCGACCATGCGCGGCCGCAGCTATCTCTCGATGGGCGGCGTGTCGATGGGTATTGCCGGCTCGATCGTCGATGCCGACTTCTTCCAGCGCTACCTCGGCATGCGCACCGAATATATCGACATGAGCGAGTTCCAGCGCCGGCTGCAGCTCAATATTTACGACCCGGTCGAATATGAGAAGGCGCTCGCCTGGACGCTGGAACATTGCAAGGAGGGCTCCGACCCCAACGGCGACAAGGCGTCGGATAAGGCGCGCAAGCGCGCGGAATGGGAGACATCCGTCAAGATGTGCCTGATCGCCCACGACTTGATGGTGGGCAATCCGCGGCTTGCCGAGCTCGGCTATGTCGAGGAGTCCTGTGGCCATCATGCCATCGCCGCCGGCTTCCAGGGCCAGCGGCAGTGGACCGACTTCATGCCGAACGGCGACTTCATGGAGACCATGCTCAACACGTCGTTCGACTGGAGCGGACCGCGTCAGCCGTTGATTCTCGCCACCGAGAACGACTGTCTCAATGGCGTCGGCATGCTGTTCGGCAACCTCCTGACGGCACGGGCGCAGATCTTCTCCGACGTGCGCACCTATTGGAGCCCGGATGCGATCAAGCGGGTCTCCGGCCATGTGGTGGAGGGCGCGGCGGCGGGTGGTCTCATCCACCTCATCAACTCAGGCGCCACCTGTCTTGACGGCGCCGGCGAGATGACGATCGACAACAGGCCGGGTATCAAGCCGTTCTGGGAGGTGACCGAGGCCGACCAGCGGCGCACGCTCGAGGCAACGCGCTTCTGCCAGGCCGACCATGGCTACTTCCGGGGCGGCGGCTGGTCGACCGATTTTGCCACCCGCGGCGGCATGCCGGTGACCATGACGCGGCTCAGCCTCGTCGCAGGTGTCGGTCCGGTGCTGCAGATCGCCGAAGGCGAGACGGTGGCGCTGCCGGAGCGGGTGCACAGCATTCTCGATCAGCGGACCAGCCCGACCTGGCCCACTACCTGGTTTGCGCCGCGCCTGAATGGCGAAGGGCCGTTCAAGTCGGTCTACAAGGTGATGGCCGCCTGGGGTGCTAACCATGGCGCCATTTCCTATGGCCACATCGGTGCCGATCTGATCGCGCTGGCGGCCATGCTGCGCATTCCTGTCGCCATGCACAACGTCGAGGACGAGGCGATTTTCCGCCCCAGCGCCTGGGCGATGTTCGGCATGGATCCCGAAGGCGCCGACTTCCGCGCCTGTCAGAACTTCGGGCCGCTCTACAGCTAAGAAGATCGAGATGGAGCCGCGGCGAACGCTCGCCGCGGCTGTCGTCCACGCCCAGGGAGCCAATGGGGACAATGACCAATCCGTTCAAAGAAAATTCGGCTTATCGCTTCGGTTTCGGGGCATCCGGCCTCGGTACGCTTTCTTGGGATGTGCCGGACGACGTGGCCGATGCCATTCTGGCTGAAGCCTGGGCGGAAGGCTTCCGGTACTATGATACCTCACCGCTTTACGGCTACGGTCTCAGCGAGTTGAGGCTCGGTCGCTTCCTGCGTAACAAGCCGCGCGGGGAGTATCTTCTGTCGACGAAGGTGGGGCGTTATTTCGTGCCCTATCATCGCGACGAGACGCCTGATCGCGGCGGCTGGGTGCGGCCGCTGCCGTTGCGCCCGGTGCTCGACTACACCTACGATGGGTTCATGCGGTCGCTGGAGCAGTCCTATAACCGGCTCGGGGCTCAGACGATCGATATCGTCTATATCCACGATCTCGATCGGCGAAATCTGAAAGCCGGCTTCGACCAGCATTATCGCGAAACGCTCGACAGCGGCTACCGGGCCCTCGACGAACTCAGGCGCAGTGGTGACCTCAAGGCGATCGGCATCGGCGTCAACGAGGCCGATGTCGCGGCCGATCTTGTCTCCAAGCTGGACCTCGACGTGGTGATGCTGGCTGGACGCTACACGCTGCTCGAACAACCGGGCCTCGCCGATTTCCTGCCGCTTGCCGAAAAGAAAGGTGTCGACGTGGTGGCCGTCGGTATCTTTAATTCCGGCATTCTGGTGAAGCCGCCGGAGGTCGGCGGCAACTATGACTATGGCGCTGCCCCTCAGGAAATCATCGATAAGGCGCGGCGAATCGCCGCGGTCTGCGCCGAGGTCGGCGTCGCAATGCCCGCGGCTGCCGTGCATTTCCCTCTGGCTCATCCAGTGGTGAAGGCGGTCGTCGTCGGTATGAGCAGGCTAGGCGCGGTCAAGCAGAACTTCGACTGGTACCGGACGGCGGTGCCCTCAACCCTTTGGGATCGTCTCAGGGCGGAAGGTTTGCTCTCGGCTGACGCGCCGACGCCCTGATCCATCTTCCCTGCCGTTTCATTGACACCCCGCTGTGGTTGCCCACCACGGCGGGGTGTTTTGTCATGGCGCATCGGGGCGCATCGGGATGACCATTCGTCGATATGGGCAGCAAAGTCTCTTGCCAAAATGGGGCGATGAGTATAATTTGAGGGTCGAATTTTACCGGCGGTACGGAGGTTGCCGGAAAACGACCGTCAGGGCCTGGAGGGAATGCCTTGACGAAATCACATCAAATATGGCGGCTATCCGAAAGGAGAGGCGCGCTAGGGTTTGGCTGCGCCTAAGCGAGAAAAGGCGCGGGTCTGTCCGTGTTGCGAGGAACCTTATGACGGAGATAGGAAATTTCTTCGTCAAATGGATGATGGTCACAACGCATCTACGCAATCAAAATGAGTTGCGTCCATCATCGCTTTGAGGCATCTATCACTCGCGTGAGGTATATCCCGAGCCAACGACGATGCCTATGACGGGCGTTGCCGGGGGAAGTGACCGGAGGATCAACCATCCGGTCGTGGTTCGGGTGCAAGGAGGCCGCCGGGGAGGCGGCCGGGCCCGTAGGGGCCTTTAGGAGGAGCGATAATGAAACTTTCTACCATTCTTTCGAGCACGATCCTGGCTGCCGCCGTTGCGCTGCCGATGGCCGCCCACGCGTCTAAGGACAAGCCGGTTGTCGGCTTCTCGATCGACGATCTGCGCGTTGAGCGCTGGGCTCGCGACCGCGACTATTTCATCGCTGCCGCCAAGGACCTGGGTGCCGAAGTGGTGGTGACCTCCGCTGATGCCAACGAGCAGAAGCAGGTCAACCAGGTTGAGACCCTGATCGCCAAGAAGGTCGACGCCATCGCCATCGTTCCGATGAACTCGCAGGTGTTCGGCGAAGTCATCGACGAAGCCCACAAGGCCGGCATCAAGATCGTGTCGTATGACCGTCTGATCCTCAACGCCGACGAAGATGCCTACATCTCCTTCGACAACGAGCGCGTTGGTTTCCTGCAGGCCGAGGCCGTTCTCAAGGCCGTGCCGGAAGGCAACTACTACATGCTCGGCGGCGCGCCGACTGACAACAACGCCAAGCTGCTCCGCGCTGGTCAGGAAAAGGCCCTCAAGGCCGCCATCGACGCCGGCAAGGTGAAGGTGATCGGTTCGCAGTGGGTCAAGGAGTGGAGCCCGACCGAAGCGCTGTCGATCATGGAGAACGCCCTGACCGCCGCCAATAACAAGATCGACGCTGTCGTCGCGTCGAACGACGGCACGGCCGGCGGTGCCATCCAGGCTCTCGCTGCCCAGGGTCTCGCTGGCAAGGTTGCCATCTCCGGTCAGGACGCCGACCTCGCTGCCATCAAGCGCGTGATCGACGGCACCCAGACGGTCACCGTCTACAAGCCGCTGAAGCTGATTGCCTCGGAAGCTGCCAAGCTTTCGGTCAATCTCGTCAAGGGCGAGAAGGTTGAGTTCAGCGCTAAGCTCGACAACGGCAAGAAGCAGGTCGACTCCGTCCTCCTGACGCCGATCCCGCTGACCAAGGAAAACGTGATGAAGGTCGTCGAAGACGGCTTCTACACCAAGGCCCAGGTCGAGGGTAAGTAATCCTCTGGCAGGAAAACCGGGGCGGGCACAACCCGCCCCGGCATGCTGTTTGTCGATGGGATCGGGAAGGTCCATCGGACGAATTCGCCAAATGGCGACGAGCCCTGTTCGCTGTTTTCGGTAAATGACCGGAAGCGCGCTTGGGGGCGGCGCCTGGGCGTGGCGGGCGAGATCTGCCGGCCTAGGCCGACAGGCTTGATTTTCATGAAGACGACAGCGGAAGGAATGTCACGGCTCTCATGAGGGGCCGTGCCGGTTCGGCAAGCCGCGGGGGCGGCGCCGGGCTGTATTGGCGAAATGCCGGTTTGGGAAGCAGTGGCCTTCATCGGCCTTGATCCGATCGGAGAAGGATGGCGCGCGAGGCTGGCCCGAGGCTGTTCGCGTCATCGAAGGGAGTACAGTCCATGTCAGACTATCTCTTGGAGATGCGCGACATCACCAAGGACTTTAATGGCGTCAAGGCGATCGATGGAATCCATCTCCAGGTTCGCCAGGGCGAATGCGTGGGGCTTTGCGGCGAAAACGGCGCCGGCAAATCGACGCTGATGAAGGTTCTCTCGGCGGTCTATCCTTACGGGAGCTGGACAGGCCAGATCTCCTGGGAAGGCAAGGAACTCAAGGCGCGCAACATCCGCGAGACTGAAGAGGCGGGTATCGTCATCATCCATCAGGAACTGATGATGGTGCCGCATCTGACGGTCGCCGAGAATATCTTCCTCGGTTCAGAACCGAAGACCAAAGCGGGGTTCATCGACTACGATCTGATGAATGCCAACGCCGAGAAGTTGATGGCTCGTCTCAAGATGAGCGATATCAACGTTGCCTTGCCCGTCTACAATTATTCGGGCGGCAAGCAGCAGCTGGTGGAAATCGCCAAGGCGCTCAACAAGAACGCCAAGCTGTTGATCCTGGACGAACCGACATCCGCGCTGACGACCTCCGAAACCAGGACGCTGCTTGACCTGATCAAGGAATTCAAGGCCAACGGTATGGCCTGCGTCTACATCTCGCACAAGCTCGATGAAGTAGCCGAGATTGCCGATACCGTCACAGTCATCCGCGACGGTACCCACATCGGTACGCTGCCGATGGCTGAGCTCGATACCAACAAGATCATCACCATGATGGTCGGTCGCGAGATGAAGAACCTGTTTCCGCGCGAAGCACATACGATTGGTGATGTGATCTTCGAGGCGAAAAACATCTCCTGCTGGGACGTCACCAACCGCGAGCGCAAGGTGGTGGACAACGTCTCGTTCGAAATCCGAAAGGGCGAGATCCTTGGCGTTGCCGGGCTCGTTGGCGCCGGGCGGACGGAACTTGCCTGCAAGCTGTTCGGCTGCTGGAACGGCGACCATGAGGGCGAGGTGTTCCTCGAAGGCAAGGAAATCAAGGTTCACGAGCCGCGCGACGCCGTCAAGCTCGGCATCTGCATGGTACCGGAGGATCGCAAGCGACACGGCATCATTCCGTTGATGGGTGTCGGCTACAACATCACCATGTCGGTTCTGAAGCGCTACACAAGCGGCGGTTTCATTCAGTCCGAAGTCGAACTGGCCGAGATTCAGAACCAGATCATCCGCATGAAGGTCAAGACGGCCGAGCCGCTTCTGCCGATCGCCTCGCTGTCGGGTGGCAACCAGCAGAAGGCGGTCGTCGCCAAAATGCTGCTGCCTGAGCCGAAGGTACTGATCCTCGACGAGCCGACGCGCGGCATTGACGTCGGCGCCAAATACGAGATCTACAAGCTGATCTTCGAGCTCGCCAAACAGGGCGTTGCGGTGTTGATGATTTCCTCGGAAATGCCCGAGGTGCTCGGCATCAGCGACCGTGTTCTGGTCATGGGCGAGGGCAAGCTGCGAGGCAACTTCATCAATGAAGGCCTTACGCAGGAAAAGGTTCTCGCTGCCGCCATTGGACAACCGATCACGGAAGCCGCCTAAGGCTCTCCCTTCATAAGAATACCGGTGCAAGACCATGACACTTACTAAGAAAGACGTCAGGAAGTTCCTGTCCGAGTACAAGATCGTCGCCCTTCTGATCGTCATCGCGATCATCTGGGCCTTCTTCGGCTACCTCACCTATGATTCCGACTTGGGCGGTTCTCAGTTTCTGACGCCGCGCAACTTCTCCAACCTGCTTCGCCAAATGGCGATCACCGGCATGTTGGCATCGGCGATGGTATTCGTGATCGTCGCCGGTGAGATCGACCTGTCGGTCGGTTCGCTGCTCGGTCTCCTCGGCGGTGTTGCCGCCGTGATGGATGTGACCTATACGCTTCCTCTGTGGATGACCATCCCGGCGGTGATCGTCCTCGGTCTGCTCTTCGGCCTGATGGTCGGCTGGCTCACTGCCTATCTCGGCATTCCGTCATTCATCGTTACGTTGGGCGGCCAGCTGGTGTTTCGCGGCATGGTGCTCGGCCTGACCGGCGGTATCACCATCGCTCCGGTGCATCCGGATCTCAAGTTCATCGGCCAGGGCTACCTTCCCGAATTGGCCGGTAATGTCTGTGGTGTGCTGCTGTTCCTGGTGCTGGTGTTCCTTGCATTCCGCACCCGCGCCAATCGTCAGAAGCACAGCCTTACCGTACCGACAGTGCCGGCAGAAGTTGGACGCCTGCTGTTTGCCGGTGTCATCATCCTTGGCTTCGTGCTGACGCTCAACGACTATCAGGGCGTTCCGGTGCCTGTGCTCGTCCTCTTGGTCATCCTTGCTGTGTTCACCGTCGTCGGCAACAAGACCACGTTCGGTCGCCACATCTACGCTGTCGGCTCCAACATGGAGGCGACGCGGCTTTCCGGCGTCAATGTCGCCTACGTGAAGATGATGGTGTTCGCGCTGATGGGCCTGATGTGCGCCTTCGCCGGCCTCACCACCACCGGCCGTCTCGCGGCTGGCACGCCGTCGGCGGGTTTCGGCAACGAGCTTGACGCCATCGCCTCCTGCTTCATCGGAGGTACGTCGATGCGTGGCGGCGTCGGCTCGGTATCGGGTGCGCTGGTCGGTGCCGTCATCATGGCCAGCCTCGACAACGGCATGTCCATGATGGGCATCGACACCTTCTGGCAGCAGATCGTCAAGGGCATCATTCTGGTCGCTGCCGTCTACATGGATATCGTGTCGTCCGGCAATCAGCGCGGCTGATCATGATGGCTGGCACCTATGGTGCTGGCTGATTTGCGATCACAAACAGCTATCGAGAGCCCCGCCGTTTTGGCGGGGTTTTCATTTGGCGTGCATGTCCGAGTGGCGGCGGCCGTTGGCCGACGGTCTGGTGACGCGTCCTTCCGATTTCATCGGAGAAATTACGACGAAAGTCGAATTCGTTTCGTGAACAAGCGACTGGTTACCAGCCCACCGTCCGTGAGCAACTGAAATGCGGTTTCCCGCGCCATACCGGGATTTTTCTGAAGACCGTCCGAACGAATCAACTTCCTCAACACGAACCCGCGACTAGGCGTTCAACTTTCCCACTCGCACTCGTCAGCAACGGCCCGTTTCGCCGTGATCGAGCAAGGTCCAAATACCGGTCATCGGCAGCGAACAAACCTCCCCGCTGCCCCACAACAGACATGAAGACCGGAGTTTCGATCATGAACAAGTTCCTCACCGCCGCCGCTTTCGCCCTCGCTCTCGTTCCCGCCGTCGCCAATGCCGGCCAGGTTTATTTCGACCCGTCGGTCGATAGCGGCTCCTCGCCCTTCGTTGCCCTGCCTGCCCAGGTGAACCCGGCCAATGCCGCCGCCGCTGCTGCCGATGCTCAGCGCTATGCCAGCGTCGCCGGTGACGCGGTGATCGGTACCCATGGCGCTTCGGCCCAGGCCGTCACCGAGTATGATCCGGGTGCTGCCGATGGCCAGTCGGCCTTCTCGACCAAGCTGGTGCTGGCCGGCGCCTCGGCCCCGGTCGCCCAGCCGCACTACGTGCCCTACGCTGACAACAGCGCCGTGATCGGTTGGTAATCAGACCGAAGCCATCGATCGTCACAGACTGACGATCACAGGAAAGGCCGCCCAACTGGGCGGCCTTTTTGCTGTCTAGGGTAAGCGGGCCAGGTTGGGGCAGGGCAAACCATCCGTAGCCTCCGGACCGATTTGCCCTCCATGCTACTCCCGCCAGGTGTGAGCCAGGACCCGCAGCCAATTGTCACGGCAAAGCTTGATGAGATCCGTCTCGCCATATCCGGCTTGGCGTAGCGCTCCCACCAGCGCTTGCTGACCGGCGGCATCGCCGATCTCCGCCGGAATGGTCGCCCCATCATAGTCCGATCCCAAGCCGACACCGTCGATGCCGAGATGCTCGACCAGATGGTCGATGTGGCGCACCATGTCCATCAGCGGCGTTGTGGCATTTTCCTGACCGTCCGACCGGAGAAAGGACGTCGCGTAATTGAGGCCGACCATGCCGCCCGTTTCGCGAATGGCATCAAGCTGGCGGTCAGTAAGGTTGCGCGTCACCGGCGTAATGGCATGGACATTGGAATGGGTGGCGACCAGCGGCATGTCTGAGACCTTGGCAACATCCCAGAAGCCCTGTTCGGTGATGTGCGACAGATCGACCATGACGCCGAGCCGATTGCAGGCCTTTACCAGGCGGACGCCGGCCTCGGTAAGGCCGGGGCCAGTGTCGGGTGAGCTTGGATAGGCGAAGGGCACGCCGTGGCCAAAGACGTTGGTGCGGCTCCATACCGGTCCAAGCGATCTGAGACCGGCAGCATAGAAAAGCTCGAGGGCATAGAGGTCAGGATCGATCGGCTCGCAGCCCTCCATATGCAGCACGGCGGCGAATATGCCGTCGTCAACAGCTTGGCGAATCGCCGCCGTCGAGGTGCAGAGTCGCCAGACGCCCTCGCGGTCGAGCCGGCGAGCGATGCCGGCCATGGTCGTCGCGGCGGCGAGCGCTATCGGCTGTTCGAGCGGCTCGGCAAGCGGCGACGCGTAAGTGCCTTTTTCGAATGTCGGACGCGGTCCTTGTTTCGAGGGCACGAAAATCGCGCAAAGGCCGCCGACGAGGCCGCCGGCACGAGCGCGCGGGGCATCGATATGGCCGGTGGCGATGCCATCGCGAAACTCGGCAATCGGATCGCCGCCCCGGCCTGCGGTTTCCCAGAGACGCATCAGGACGTCGTTATGTCCGTCAAATACAGGCTGCATCGCACCATCGCTCGGTCAGAAGGAAGGATCGTCCGGAGAGGATTGCGCTTCGGACGGGAGGCGAAGCCGACGGCCGCACCGTTCAGTCTCGCATCCGTGGAGATACCAAGTGGTAGGAGGCTCGCCGGGAGAGGTCAACCTACCTTGGACGGAACATCGCCCGCGGATAGGAGAGAAATTTTCTCCGGTTTGCGCAGGAGCAAAGTTCGGGGATGCCTCAGCCCCTATGATCTCGGCACTGACGAAGCGGAGAACAGCATGACCGACACAGCCACCCAGGACCTTCAACTCGACGTACGCGGCCTGCCGTGCGTCAATCGTCGTGCCATCATTTTCGGTGGCTTCGATCGGCTGGCCGAGGGCGAGTCGCTCGTCGTGATCAACGACCACGAGCCGGTTGGCTTGCGCGGACATTTCGAAGATATCGTGCCGGGCCGTTACCGCTGGGAGGCGCTGCCGCGCACGGACGAGGCGTTCCGGGTGCGTATCACCCGCGCTGCCTTCGATCCTGAGCTGGCTCGCGAGGGCGCTGCCGCGCTCGCCGCTTTGGCGCGTCACAGCTGCGATCATTGATTCCGTCGCTCGGGGCGGAAAACGGAACGGGCGGCTGGGCTAAACGCCCGCCGCCCGTTTTGTCATTCGAGGTTGGAAACCTCAGAAGCTGGGCTCGACGCCCCAGACATCCTTGGAATAGCCGCGGATGGTACGGTCGGAGGAGAACCAACCCACCTTGGTGGTGTTGAGGATCGATCGCTCCGTCCAACGCGCCTTGTCGCGATAATCCACGTCGATGGTGCGCTGGGTCTGGAAGTAGGACTGGAAGTCGGCCGTCACCAGGAACCAGTCGGTGTGCCACAGCCGGTCGGCCACCTCATTGAAGCGTCCATGATCGTCGGGCGAGAAGGTGCCGTTGACCATGGCGTCGATGGCGCCCTTCAACGTCGGGTCGCTGTCGATCGTCGCATTGGGGTTGTAACCGCGCTGGCGCAGGCCAGCCACGTCGTCGGCGGTGAGGCCGAAGATATAGATATTATCCGGACCGACTCGCTCGGCGATCTCGACATTGGCACCGTCGAGCGTGCCAATGGTCAGCGCGCCGTTGAGGGCCAGCTTCATGTTGCCGGTGCCGGAGGCTTCCATGCCAGCCGTCGAGATTTGCTCCGACAGATCGGCAGCCGGGATGATCACCTCGGCCAGCGACACATTGTAGTTTGGCAGTACGGCCACCTTCAGCCGGTCACCAATGATCGGGTCGTTGTTGACGACACGAGCAACGTCGTTGGCCAGCTTGATGATGCGCTTGGCAATCTGATAGCCGGGGGCCGCCTTGCCGCCGAAGATCTTGACGCGTGGCGTCCACTCGGCGCCGGGGCCGCGACGGATGGCCTGATAAAGGGCGATCGTCTCCAGAATATTCAGGAGCTGGCGCTTGTACTCGTGCATGCGCTTGATCTGCACATCGAACAGCGCGGTGGGATCGACGCGCAGGCCGATGCGCCGCTCGATTTCAGCGGCCAGACGCACCTTGTTGGCCTGTTTGGCGGCGGCGAACTTGTCGCGGAAGCTGGCATCGGTCGCGAACTTGGCGGCTTCCTCGATCCTGTCGAGATTGTCGACCCAGCCGTCGCCGATCGATTCGAGCAACAGGGCACGCAGGCCCGGATTGCACTCGTAAAGCCAGCGACGCGGCGTGATGCCGTTGGTTTCATTGACGATGCGGTCGGGATAGAGGACGTGGTAGTCCTTGAACACCGTCTGCTTCATCAGCTCGGTATGCAGTGCCGACACGCCGTTGACGCGGTGCGAGCCGACGAAGGCAAGGTTGCCCATCTTGATCTCGCTGCCCCACTCGATAATGCGAATGGCATCGAGTGAAACAGGCAGATTGCGTCCCTGCACCTCGGCGAGGTGATGATAGTCGATCCACTCGATGATCTGCATATGGCGCGGCAGCACCTTGCGGAACAGGTTGGTGTTCCAACGCTCCAGCGCCTCGGGCATCAGCGTGTGGTTGGTATAGCTCAAGCACTGACGCGTGATCTCGAAGGCTTCCGGGAAGGTCAGTCGATAGTCGTCGGCGAGAATACGCATCAGTTCGGCGACCGCGATCGCCGGATGCGTATCATTCATCTGGATCGCCACCTGATCGGGCAACTTGCGGATGTCATCGTTGTCTTCGAGGTAACGACGAAGAATGTCCTGCAGCGACGCGGAGGTGAAGAAATATTCCTGCTTGAGGCGCAGTTCCTTGCCCTCGGCGGTCGTGTCGTCAGGGTAGAGCACGCGCGAGATGGTCTCGGCGCGGATCGTCTTCTCTGCAGCCGACATGTAGTCGCCGTGGTTGAAGCGGCCGAGATCGAGCACCTCGACCGGGCGCGAGGCCCAAAGGCGCAAGGTGTTGACGTGGCGGCCTCTCCAGCCGGCGATCGGCGTGTCGTAGGCGACGGCCTTCACCGTCTCATCGGCACGCCAGTAGGTGGCACCATGGCCATCAAAAGAAATCTGGCCGCCAAATTTGACGAGATAGGCCATCTCGGCCCGCTCGAATTCCCAGGCGCGGCCGGAGACCAACCAGTCCTCCGGCTCTTCCACCTGCCAACCGTCGTGAAAGCGCTGGCGGAACAGGCCGTGGTCGTAACGGATGCCGTAGCCGTGGGCGGGGATGCCCAGTGTCGACATGGAATCGAGGAAGCAGGCGGCGAGGCGTCCAAGGCCGCCATTGCCGAGAGCGGCATCACTCTCCTGTTCGAGCTGGGCCTGATAGTCGATGCCGAGCTCGGCGCAGGCAGTGCGGACCTGGGCTTCGATGCCGAGGTTGCAAACCGCGTCGTTAAGCAGACGCCCGATCAGGAATTCCATGGAGAGATAATAAACGTGCTTCTTCTGGCCAGCGTGCGAAGCCCTGGTGGATTCGAACCAACGCTCGACGACTTGGTCGCGCACGGCAAGCGATAGCGCCATGCTCCAGTCCTTGGCCGTTGCCCGGGACGGGTCCTTGCCGACGGCATATGCAAGCTTGGCGCGGACGGCGTCCCTGAAATCGGCTGCCGTGAGTATACGCGCCTGACCGGCGGAGCCGGCGGCCTCATCGATCCTGGAAGTGTCGTTCATCGGTGATCCCTGCGGTTTCGATCAATTATCGCCGATGATGGTTACGAGGCCGTGACCGAATTCTTCGGCCGCTCCGTAACGCCAAGTACCGTCACCAGATAATCGTCGCCAAGACTACGCAGCGCATGGCCGCGGCCTCTTGGAGCGGACACTGGCCGCCGCCTTTGCCGCTGTCTAGATCTCCGGCACCACACTTGGGAAAAAACGCAAGAAAACCGTCATTACCTAGCGCGATATTGCATATCTCGCCCATCAAATAGCGTGAGCTATGCGTAATACGCGGCTCTAGGAAGCATCAATTACACCGAGATCCTCGGCCGACAACCAGAAGACCTCGCCCTCGGACTCGGCCGTATCGAGCCAGACAAAGGGCAGGTCGGGATAGGTCATCTCAAGAATTTCCCGGTCGCTGCCGACCTCGCACAGGAGACCTCCGCCGGGATTGAGGTGGTCCGGAGCCGCTTCGATGATGCGTCTGACAATATCGAGACCATCGAGGCCGCCGGCGAGCGCCATTGCCGGCTCGTGGCCGTATTCATCCGGCAGTTCGGCCATGGCCTCGTCATCGACGTAAGGCGGATTGGTAATGATGAGATCGTACCGCCGGTCTTCGAGCGGCGCGAACAGGTCGCCGTGGAAGAGGCCGACGCGGCCGTCACCGAGGCGATCGACGTTGACCGCCGCCACATCGAGCGCGTCTTCGGAAAGATCGACGGCGTCGACCGCGGCGTTCTGAAAGACCATGGCGGCGAGGATGGCGAGGCAGCCGGAGCCGGTGCAAATGTCGGCGACCGACAGGATTTCCTCCGGATCACGGATCAACGAGGCTTCGCTTTCGCCGGAAAAGGCTTCCGAGAACAGCAGCTCGCCAATGAAGGAGCGCGGTACGATGACGCGCGGGTCGATGGCGAAAGGCACACCCTGAATATAGGCCTTGCCCACCAGATAGGGGGTAGGGACCCGTTCGTCGATCCGCCGATTGAGCCGTTCGATGATCAGTTGGCGTTCGGCCCGAGTCAGACGGGCGTCCAGCCACGGGTTGATGTCATCGATCGGCAGATGCAGCGACTCGAGGATCAGGAAAACGGCGTCGTCGATCGCCTCGCTGGTGCCGTGGCCAATGCCGATCTCGGCGGCGCCGTACCGGCTCATGGCGTAGCGCAAGAGATCTCGAACGGTGATGAGGTCGTCGGCAATGTCGGTCACGGCAGTGTTCCAGAAGAGGAGGGCGCGGCTGCTATGGCATGGCGCACGCGGCGCTGCAATCAGGCATGTGAGAGGGGCATGGGGCCATCCTAAAAACATGACTTGATTTTGCCCCGATCTGGGATCATTCCAATTTTTGACGCCGACGGCGTCCTTTGTCACCGAACCCCCGAGGGGTCATGCCTAGCAACGATCACAGTCGATTGACCGTGCCGCCCAAGGCCGTTGCGCTGGACTGATCCCTGATCGGCTCACCCGCGACTGGCCTTAGGCGGCCGGTCGTCAGAAAGGTGAGCCATGAACACCACCATCCGCTTTTTCGCCGAGCAATTCCGTCGGGTGACGGCGTCACGCGACCCCAATGAGCTTTTCGCCGAGCGCCTCACTTTTGGTGAGCGCCTGGCCGACCGCGTCGCCACCATTGGTGGTTCCTGGTCGTTCATCATCGGCTTCGGGGTCTTCCTGGGCGCCTGGGCTCTTCTCAACACCGTCGTGCTGGCGGCGCGTGCCTTCGATCCCTTTCCGTTCATCTTCCTCAATCTGATGCTGTCGATGCTGGCTGCGCTGCAGGCGCCGATCATCATGATGAGCCAGAACCGGCAGGCGGCCAAGGATCGCTTCGAAGCCCGTCTCGATTACGAAACCAACCTGCGCTCCGAGACCGAAATTGCTGGCCTGCACGCCAAAATCGACGCCCTCAGCGCCGATATCGAGCGGCTGGTCGCGCTGCAGCTCGGTACTGCCAATGAACGCGGCGAACTTGCCGACGAACGGGCCTAGTTAGGCCAAGGACTGAAGAGCGACTGTGGTCATATTGGCTATGCCTCGTACATCGAGCGAGGCGTATCCGATTCATTCTCGGCAGCCAGTAGTTCTTGCCCGTCTCCTCTTTCTCCGTAGCTCGATCTGCCGGCCCATGCGCAAAAGAGGTCGATTTGAAGGGCGCGCTCCAACTGGGCATATCGCTGGTCCGGCCAAATTCGAGGTATAACTCACGTCGCTTTGCGAGCTTGGTGGGTCCGTAATTGCCTGGAGGGGCTTAACGCAACTCTAGAGTTGTGTTTGTGCATGCGGTCACGTTATGTTCCGGGCACGTCGGAGCGTGCCTACAGGTCGGGCGGCTGTCTTTGGGGAGGATGCCGTGAGCTTTTTTACCAAGCAATTCATTGACGTCATTCAGTGGACGGAGACCGACCCGAACATTCTGGCCTATCGCTACCCGATGGAAGGCATGGAGATTCAGAACGGCGCGCAGCTTGTGGTGCGCGAATCTCAGCAAGCGATTTTCTTCAACGAGGGTACTTTCGCCGACCGCTTCGGTCCGGGCACCTACACGCTGACCACTCAAACCCTTCCGGTGCTGACTTATCTGCAAAACTGGGACAAGGGATTCGAGTCTCCATTCAAGTCCGACGTCTATTATTTCAACTTGCGGGAACAGATCGACCAGAAATGGGGGACGGCCCAGCCCCTGACCATACGTGACAGCGAGTTTGGACCGTTGCGTATTCGCGCATTCGGCAACTACGCTTACCGCATTTCCGACGTTGAGGTGTTTTGGCAGAAGCTGTGCGGAACGGCCGAGCAGCGTTTAGCCTCCGAGATTGAAGGTCAGCTCAGGGCGTCCGTCATCACAGCGCTCGCTTCGGGAATCGGCAATGGTGATACCGCCTTTGTGGACATGGCGAAACATCAGGAGCAGTTGGCCCGCAAGATGGCGGAGGCAATTGCTCCAGCGTTTGCCAATTATGGCCTTCAGCTTACGAATTTTGCCGTTCTCAGCCTCACCCTACCCGAAGAACTGGAAAAGCATCTTGACCGCGCCACGTCCATGCGGATGGTCGGTGATCTCGGCAAATACACCCAATTTCAGGTGGCTGACTCCGTCTCGCAGTTCGCGTCCGCGGGCGACGGAACGGCCGCCGCCGGTGCAGGAATTGGTGCGGGCCTCGCCCTTGGTCAAGCAATGGCCCAGGGGCTGAGTGGAGCTGCAAGGCTAGCTCCGCAGGTGGATGGCGCTACTACCGATGATGTCATCAGTCTGATCGAAAGGCTTGGTGACCTTTTCCAGAAAGGCATTCTCACCCAGGAAGAGTTCAACGCCAAAAAGGCGGAACTGCTGGCAAAGCTGAAGTAACCATGCGCCAGTTCGCCTGTCCTTCATGCGGTGCCCCTGTCCTATTTCGGTCAGCACAGTCGGTTTTTGCGACGTGTAGCTATTGCCTAAGCACTATCGTTCGCAGGGACGTTGAGGTGGAGGCTATCGGCAAGGTAGCCCAACTCGTTGAGGACTTGAGTCCCTTTCAGATCGGTACGACCGGCCGAATTGATGGAGCCGGTTTCATGATCTGTGGTCGTGCCAAGATGGGCTGGCAAGGCGGCGAGTGGAACGAATGGTATTTGCTGTTCGACGATGGCAGTGACGGTTGGCTGGCCGAGGCTCAGGGTTTTTATGCAATCAACATCGCCACCGAAGTGCCCATGCAGTACGTGGCGCCAACTTCTGACGTGAAGCTGGCGGGTCGGTTGGACTTGACACTGAATGTCGGGCAGATCGTGTCACTGTCCAATTGTCAGTTGACCGTCGTAGACGTCAAGCGCGTGGCGTGCATCGGTACCGAGGGCGAATTACCACGCGTCTCCGACATGCTGACCTATATTCTCTCTGCCGATCTGATAGGCAGAGACGGTACTTACGGCTGCATCGAAATCCACGACCGCCACCCCTACGCTTTCATTGGCCGCTATGTCGAATGGGAGGAGCTCAACGCGGTTAACTTCAGGCAATTCGAGGGGTGGTCGTGAGCGTGTCCGAAATCGTCTTGTCGCAATCCACCTCGGATGATCTGCCATCGCGCGTCCAGGTCGCGGCCAAACCGAGAACATTCGCCTGTCCAGCCTGCGGCGGCACAGTTCTGGTCCGCACCGGCGGTCGTGCATTGACCGCCGTCTGCTCGAGTTGCTCAACGATCATCGACATAACCAATAAGAATTTCGAGATCATTGAAAAAGCCCAGTCGGCAGAACGTCCCACACTCCTGCCACTGGGCGCGCGGGGCAAACTGGACGGGATTGTCTGGGAGATTGTCGGTTATATGTTGAAAACCGACGCTACCGGTACCTATCCTTGGGATGAATATTTGCTGTTCAATCCCTATCATGGCTACCGGTTTCTCTCGCATGAAGCTGGCCACTGGACATTATCGCGCGTATTGAAGCGGGATCTGACCGATCCGAAGGTTAGGCCTCGCGTCAGGCTCGATGGCAATGATTACAAAATATTTCTGCAAGGCGCCGCAATTGTACGTCATGTGCAGGGAGAGTTTTACTGGCGAGCGAGGGTGGGCGAATACTGGCAGACAACCGAGTATATTTCGCCGCCGTATATTCTAAGTATCGAGGAAAACGATAGCGAGATTAATTTCTCGCTCGGCCGCTATGTTCCACGCGCTGACGTGATCAAAGCCTTCAGCCCGCAGGCTTATCTCCCTATGTCATCAGGCGTCGGCGCCAATCAGCCATCTCCCTTCGAAGGTCGGGTGTTGAGACTCTGGCTATGGACCCTTGGTGCCATAGTCGCCGCCTTCCTAATCCAGTTCTCTCTTGCCTCCGGCATGCACGAACGACGAGCCTACGCGGACACTGTTCTTTTCAATGCAGTTGACAAGGATCGCACCTACGCGACCCAGCCCTTCGAACTGCAGCAGAGCGGTGCGGTTGAGATCAAGGGTTATGCGCCCGTCGATAACGATTGGGTGGAGCTCAGCCTGACGCTGGTGGAAGAAAACACCAATACCGAGCATACGTCAGTTATGCCGATCGAATACTACCATGGGCAGGATTCGGACGGCTATTGGTCGGAAGGCCAACAAACCGAGACGACGTACTTTTCTATGATTCCACAAGGGTCCTACAGGCTGCTGGTTGATGCCGATTCCGGGGCGTTTACTCGCTTTGGATCGACAACCGTCAAATTGGAGGTGATCGAGGGAATTGCATACCCCAGCAATCTGTTGATGGCGCTGGCGCTCCTGCTGATTCCTCCGATCGTCCAGTCATGGCGAAAGGGTTATTTCGAGAGACAGCGCTGGAGCAAAAGTGACTTCAAACCCGATGGTTCAAGAGGGGATTCCGATGATACCTAGGTTCTATCTGGGCTTTGTGGCGGCTGTTCTGAGTCTCCTGGCTGTTGCCGACCAGAAAGGTTTCATGATCGAAAGCTTTTTTAGCGGGAATTACTCTCCGGCGTCCCGTTCGACTGCGGGGCAGTTCCACAAATAGAGCGGAAACGGAATCTTTGTATTCGTGCAGGATTGGCAGCGCCAAGTTCGTGAGATCGTACAAACGGGGGCTAAAATGGACATGGGTGATGTTCTTCAGATAAAATATATCATTGCCGCGCTGGTCTATTCGGCGATCGGCGTGGGCGTATTCTTCGCCAGCTTTCTCTTGCTTGACGTGCTTACGCCCAAGGTATCTGTTTGGAGAGAATTAGTGGAGAAGCAGAACTTGGCGTTTGGTGTCTTCCTTGCTGGCTCGGCCCTCGGCATTGCCATCATCATCGCTTCCGCCATTCACTGACCCTATCTCGGTACCTCGACTGGCTTGTCGGCCCGTTAATTTGTCCAGATCTGGGAAATACAGGTTTAGCTTGCCGTGGCGCCACTTCTTCTCGTCTCTGTTTTTGTCATTGCCACGTGCGGCTTGATCTATGAGCTGATTGCTGGAACACTGGCCAGCTACTTGCTTGGCGATTCCGTTACCCAGTTCTCGACCATCATCGGCTGTTATCTGTTTGCTATGGGCATCGGATCATGGCTGTCGCGCTATGTGAACAAAAACCTGCTCGGCGTGTTCGTGGAGGTGGAGATCCTGATTGGGCTGATCGGGGGCTCGTCGGCGGCGCTGCTATTCGTACTTTTCGAACACATCTATTCGTTCCACTTTCTGTTGTATTTTGTGGTCACGGTTATCGGTGTTCTGGTTGGACTTGAGATTCCGCTGCTGCTGCGCATCCTCGAAAGCCGCTTTGAATTCAAAGATCTCGTCTCCAAGGTTTTTTCCCTTGATTATGTTGGGGCTTTATTTGCCTCCGTGTTGTTTCCCCTGGTGCTCATTCCCTATCTAGGACTTGTGCGCACCAGCTTTTCCTTCGGCATGGGCAATGTTCTGGTCGCTTTCTGGATGCTGTTGATGATGCGGGAGCGTATCCCTGGGTATCGTTGGCATCTCGGCACGGCCGCGATCGTGCTGGCTCTATTGTCGGCAGGTTTCGTCTATTCCGAACGGATCATGTCGTTTGCCGAAGCGAGCACCTATCCAGGCAAGGTCATCCTCTCCGAATCCACGCCATATCAGCGCATCGTTATTACCGAGCAGTCCGGAGATGTGCGCCTATTTCTCAACGCCAATCTTCAGTTCTCGTCTGTCGATGAGTACCGCTACCATGAAGCATTGGTTCATCCAGCTTTGTCTGCTCATCCGTCTCCCAGGAATGTCCTGATCATTGGCGGGGGCGATGGCCTCGCTTTGCGCGAGGTGCTCAAATATCCCTCGGTCGCCAAGGTGACCATGGTCGATCTTGATCCGGAAATGACCCGGTTGTTTTCAACCAACGCCTTGCTGACCGCACTTAATGGTCAATCGCTGTTGTCGAAGAAATTGACGATTATCAACAAGGACGCCTTCACTTGGTTGAAGGAACAGCGAGATAACGCGGGTGGTGGGATTTACGATATCATCTTGATCGATGTGCCAGATCCGTCGAATTTTTCCATCGGAAAGCTGTACACGGTGACGTTTTACAAGCTGCTTAGGTCGGTGACCGATGAGGACTCCATCGTGGTCGTCCAGAGCACATCCCCCCTTGTGGCACGTAAATCATTCTGGTGCGTGACCAACACCCTGAAGGCAGCCGGGTTCGAGACCGCAGCCTATCATGCCTTCGTTCCATCCTTTGGCGAATGGGGGTTCACAATCGCGACCAATAAACCTTACGCCAGCCCCAAGTCCTATCCGAGTGGGTTGAAGTATCTGAACGTCGAAACAGCAGATGATATGTTCCACTTTGCGCCGGATATGGCCTGGGTGGAGACCAAGATCCAGCGGCTCGATGATCAGGCTTTGATTCATTACTTCGATGAGGAATGGTCGAAGTATCTGATCTATTGAATCAAGGCGGTCTCGGCGACCATGAAAATCACTCGCGGGCAATTCATCAAAGGCGGCTTGGCAGCTAGCGCAACGGGGCTTTTCTCGCTTGGTAGCCTCCGGTCGCGATTGAACGCTGCCGAGCCGCCAACTTACCCTGGCAAAATGATCGGGGCCTCTCACCAGCTCGGTCATCTGCTGCGGCAGTCCAACTTGTCTCGCGCGTCCGACGAGCTGCGCGCTCGGGTCGTCGTCGTGGGGGGGGGCATTGCCGGTCTGGGGGCCGCGCGGCGATTAATGAGGGCCGGGATTGAAGATATCCTCGTCCTCGATCTCGAGGAGGAGCCGGGGGGCAACGCGCGCAGTGGCGTCAACGAAACGTCAGCCTATCCGTGGGGGGCTCACTATGTACCGCTCCTGACCGAAGAAGCGCGAGCGGTTCGACGGTTGTTCGAAGATTTGGGCATAATCACCGGCAAAGATGCGCGAGGATTGCCGATTTATGACGAGTACATGCTGGGTTTCGAGCCGAAAGAACGGCTGTTCCGCTTTGGTCGCTGGCAGGAAGGGTTGGTCCCCGCAATAGGAACAACACCGGAAGACGAAGCACAGTATCGCCGCTTTTTCTCGTTGATGAACGAGCTCAAGACGCAGTGCGGTTCCGATGGGCGTCGTCTATTTGCCATTCCAGTCGATGAAAGCTCCACAGATCCGCATTGGCGCGCGCTTGATATGCTCAGCATGGAGCAATGGATGGGTAGGGAGGGCTTCACCTCCGATCTTTTGCGATGGTACGTCAATTACGCCTGTCGCGACGACTACGGCACGGTCTTCAGTGAAACGTCTGCCTGGGCGGGTATTCACTATTTCGCGTCTCGCAACGGGCAGGCAGCCAATGCCGAAAGCGACGACGTCGTGACATGGCCTCAGGGAAATGGTTGGCTTGTAGCACGCATGGCTGAACCCTTAGGTCCACGCCTGCGCACCCGATGCTTGGCCATGCGCGTAGCGGTTGCGGATGGCGGCGTTATCGTGGATGTCTGGGACGCCAACGAGAGTGTCGCAAGAATGATCCGGGCTGAAGCCGCGATTCTGGCCACACCGCGCTTCATATCCGCCCGGCTACTGCCTAATGCAATTGAACGCATGGATCCGAGCAGTTTTTCCTACGCGCCCTGGGCGGTTGCCAACATTACTCTTGACGCCATGCCTGAAGGAAAAGGTGCGCCACTCAGCTGGGACAACGTGGCTTTTGACAGTCCCACGCTGGGCTATGTTGTCGCCACCAGCCAAGAACTCGGAATGAAGCCGCTTTCCACGGTGCTGACCGCTTACTGGCCGCTTAGCCACAAGACGCCATCGGAGGCTCGCCAGGACGCTCTCGGCCGCAGCCTCGATGAGTGGCAGCGCATTTTTGCTGACGACCTTCTCAACATTCACCCTGAACTGTCAGGGCATATTCGATCCATCGACGTTTGCGTTTGGGGGCACGCGATGATCAGGCCGGTACCCGGATTCATTTGGGGAGAGGCTCGACAGCGCGCGCGCGAGCCACTCGGTCGTCTGGCTTTCGCGCATTCCGATCTCGGTGGCATTTCTCTCTTCGAGGAAGCTTATACCCACGGTGTTCGCGCCGCGGAGCATGTCCTAACTCAGTTGAGTGTAAACTATGACAGCGAACTTTAGCGCCAGCCCCGCGATGGCTGATTCAGACAATACCTCGGCTGTCGGGTTGCATTTGCTTGTGGACTTCTACGATGCGCGCCATCTGGATGATCTGAGTATTATCGAAGATGCATTGCGCCGGGCTGCACGCTCGTGCGGAGCGACTCTTCTCGACGTGCGATTGCATTCGTTTGGCGAAGGATCGGGGGTCACTGGCGTCGCCTTGCTTGCCGAGTCTCACATCAGCATCCATACTTGGCCGGAAGCCGCCTATGCGGCCATTGACATATTCATGTGTGGAAAGCTCGACCCGCGTCGGGCGCTTCCAACGTTGCGCACGGCGTTTCTTGCGGCGTCTGAACGCGTCCAGGAAGTTCAGCGCGGCGGCAAGCGGCCGCGCTGACCGGATCTTGATGAGGAGATACGGAAGGGGCGACCAAGATTTTCATCCACAATGAAGGTCGTCGCTCAAGCGGTTCAAGATGAAGCTAGAACGAGGCTTCCCGACAACATGCTGCTACGAGCGGGACGCGTCGTTGCGGGCAACGATCCAGCCAGCCGTTTTTCAAATCCGCGCGAGCTAAATACGGTCCAGTGAAATGTCGGGAAATGTTGGGTGGTACGGCCTACGGGAATCGAACCCGTCTCTCCAGCGTGAAAGGCTAGTGTCCTAACCGATAGACGAAGGCCGCCCAACGAGGGGGGCTTATAGAGAGCTTCGGTCGGTTGAGCAAGAGCCTATCGGCATTTGCCGCGGCTTTTTTACAGCTTCGTCTAGACACTTGATCGACAAGCCTTATCCGCGCCCGCGACATGACCAGCGCCACTCGCGCCGCCGACCGGTATCCACATGGATCGACTTGGTGTGGCAGTAAAGGCCGAGGCCGCCGCGCGAGGGATGATCATAGAAATAGCGGGCAAGCTCGTCGCGCGCGATTCCCGGCATATAGAGGTCGACGGCGTTGCAGTAGAGATGCTGCGAATGCAGGGCGCCTTGAACAAGCCGATTGTGGGCAGGCGAGCGGTAGCCGGAGGTAATCACCACCTTGCGGCTGAAATGCCGTTCGGCATCGCGGACCATCCCGAGCAGACGTGGCTTGACGCAGGAGACGTTGATGGACGAGTTGGCGAGAAGCAGCCCGTTGGCCGCTTGGACCACCTCACGCGGCAAGCCAGGGACGTAGTGGGCGTAAGGCTGGACTTCACCGTCAAACAGGCCGCGCGGATCGCCATCTGGGCCGCGCGAGGCCAGGACCAGATTGCCCTGCCAGGCGACACCGGGCAAGCCTTCAAACAATTCCTGCGGCCGGTCGGGGCGAGCGGTGTAGACGTTGACGAAGTCATGCTCCAGGCCATCATCGACCGGCGGCTTCGGCACGGCAACTTTGCTCGGATCGGCCTCAGCCTCACCGGCCAGTTCCGCTTCAGATACTTCGCCGGTATCGTCCGGTTGTTCCTGTGCGGCGGCACCGGGTTTCGCGTTTGCCGCCGGGTCGACCTTGGCAACCTCGGTGTTGGTTGACGCCGAGGTGTCGCCGGAGGCCTTCTCGGGCGTTTTGGCTGGGTCGGGTTGAGCGGGCGTGGCCGGCGCTGGCGCACTGTCGGACGGGTGACTGCCGAACAGCGAGGCAAACAGGCTGGTCGCCTTTGGCTTCTCCTCCGGAGCCACGGCGGCGGCCACCGGAGGCGCCGGCGTTTCCTCGGCAGGTGGTTTGGCCGCGCCTTCCTGCGGCGCGGGTGACGGGGCGGCCGGTTTGTCGCTGCTTTCCGTTGCGCTCTTTTCGGCGTCACTTTTCGCCTTGATCTCGGCGATCTCGGTCGGGGTGAGCGGTTTGAATTCCGAACGGTCGAACACGGCCCCGCAGCCAGCCGCTGCGAGGCTTATCAATACGAGCAGGCCCGGCCGTAGCGTCATGGCTGCCCGTCTTTCCCGATCACGCGACGCACCGACGCCTTACCACTTGCCGGTGTTCGGCATGGAGGCCCAGGGTTCGGCCGGCGCCAGCGCATTACCCTTTTGCAGGAGCTCGATGGAGATATTGTCCGGCGAACGGACGAAGGCCATACGGCCGTCGCGTGGTGGCCGGTTGATGGTGACGCCGGCCTTTATCAGCCGCTCGCAGGTGGCGTAGATGTCGTCCACCTCATAGGCGAGATGGCCGAAGTTGCGGCCTTCGCCGTAGACTTCCGGGTCCCAGTTATAAGTCAGCTCGACGAGCGGGGCACTGTGCGCGCGACCGGCATCGACATCATCGGACGAAGCCAGGAAGATCAGCGTGAACCGGCCGGCCTCATTTTCGGTCCGGCGGATCTCGGTCATGCCGAGCAAGTCGCGGAAGAAGGCGAGCGAGGCGTCGACGTCGGTGATCCGCACCATGGTGTGAAGATAGCGCATGTCCTTTTCCTCCGCTCCAGCCGCCAAACGGCCGGTTTCTGTTTCCATTCGGCGGGTAGTTATCCTTGGTATACCGATGGATGCAAGGCTCTGAGGCGTTGAGAATGGAGCACGACTGGCCGTCATCTATCGCGGCGCGGCGATAATACCGGCGAGAGCGGTGCCCGACCGTGAGAAACCCGCTCAAAACCGTTAACAGCGGTTAACGAGGGGCTTGCGGAAGGGTAGCCTTCAGGTGGTATTTTAGCAGAAGAATCACGAATAGTCGGGGCGCGGAGTGATCTGCGCTTGTTGTAAGTAGGATCGTGGAGACTGGCTCATGGCCAAGGCTCAGTTTGTGTCGGAAGACACCAACGTCGATGATGACGTCGGCGTAGAAGTCATTGAAGTCGCGGGTGTCATAAAGTGGTTCGACGTCGCGAAAGGATTTGGCTTCGTCGTGCCCGACGAACCGGGCCTGCCCGATGTGCTCCTCCACGTCACTTGCCTGCGGCGCGATGGGTTTCAGACGGCGTATGAGGGCTCGCGTGTCGTCTGCGAGGCTGTGCGCCGGCAGAAGGGGCTGCAAGCGATGCGGGTGCTGTCGATGGATGAATCGACGGCCGTTCACCCATCCCAACTGCCGCCATCCCGCACCCATGTTCAGGTTACCCCTTCAAGCGGTCTCGAGCAGGTCGAAGTGAAGTGGTTCAACCGGGTTCGCGGCTTCGGCTTCCTGACACGCGGCGACGGCACCGAGGATATTTTCGTCCATATGGAGACATTGCGTCGCTTCGGCATCACCGAACTCCGCCCAGGGCAGCACGTTCTGGTGCGCTACGGTGACGGGCCGAAGGGAAAAATGGTCGCGGAAATCCGTCCGGTTCAGCCCGGGGGCATACCTTCGTCACATTGATGCCCTAATGGGGCGGCGCGCGGCGTCGGCAATGTCCGACGTGGCGTGTTGTGTTGTGTGAAAACACCGAACAGTCAGGGATCGAAGGCAAAAATGTCGGAAGTAACGTCGTGGCGCCTTGTCATACGAGCGCTCGCTGCGGGTCTTGTTGCCGCAATCGCCATTCTCTACTTTTTCGGAAATGGGTCTCGCGCCGGTGAAGGTGACAATCCCGTCGGTCCGCGCTCCAGCCTAAGTGTTGAAACGTCAACCGGTGTCTATCCCTACCAAGTGGAAATTGCCGATACCAACGAAAGCCGAGAGCGCGGCCTAATGTTCCGCCGCGAGATCGCATCGGGAACCGGCATGCTGTTCGATATGGGCGTCACGCGCGACGTCGCCTTCTGGATGCACAACACGTTCGTACCGCTCGACATCGTTTTCATTTCCGAAAAGGGCAGGGTGGTATCGATCGCCCACGGTGCCAAGCCGCAGTCCGATACCCGTATACCCTCGCAAGCGCCGGTACGGTTCGTTCTTGAACTGCCGACACCGGAAGCCAAGCGCATCGGCCTCGCAGTCGGCGACAGGGTTCGTCATCCGGCAATCGATGCCGTCCTGGGGCAGTGACCTGCTGCCCCGCCTTTGGTGACCTATTTTACAGGTTCTGCCGGTTTTCCCTCTTTTGACAGGCGTTGACGCAGTCGGTCGTAAAGGCGGCGCATCAGCCTTGGCGGCGGTAGCGACGGCGACCGCATGGAGAGATCGACGACGTCTTCCAGCCTGAGGCTTGCTTTGACGAGCCGTCCGTCCTCAACCAAGCGCGCCATCAGTTCCGCATAGGTGGTGAGCGTCAGCCGGTTGCCGGCGCGCAGGCGGGTGCCGTAACGGGCCGAGAAGGCTTCAGCGACAGTAAGGCCGGCAAGGCTCGCGGGCACCTGCATCTCGTAGAAGGTTGCCAGATCGGACAGCGAGGCGTCCGGCGCTACTGCGAACTCGCCGAATGCCGTTCGCTTGGCGGCGGCGACGGTTTCCGCCGATAGGGGGGCGAATAGCCGGTCAAGGCGGTTGACGCGGTCTTGCGGGGAGATGAAGTAGGCGTAATCGCCGGCCTTGATCTGTCCGGCTTCGGCGGCATTTTTGATGGCACCGTCGCGTACCACGATGACCGGCTTCAACCAGGCGGGCAGGGAGGCCGGGCGCAGCGCGGCATAGCTGTCGTGCCGCACCGGATAACCCACCATCTCGTTGTCGATCTGGCCCGGCAAGTCGATCTCCACCCGGCGCGCACTGGCGGCCGCGCGCTTCAGCGCCATGCCGAAGAAGCGTGCCGCCGGCGCGATGCTCCACCCCTGAATGAGCAGCGATATCAACACCACGAAGAAGGCGACATTGAAATACATGGGCGCGTGGCGCGCGCCGGCCAGGGTCGGCACGGTGGCGAGAAAGATCGAGACGGCTCCGCGCAGGCCGACCCACGACACGAAGTTGATCTCCGGTGGCGTAAAGCCGAATGGCTTCAGACAGATCCACACAGCTGCGGGTCGGCCGATGATCATCAGGAAGAGCGCGATCGCCAGCCCCTCTGGTGCGTATTGAATCAGCTTGCTGGGGGTCACCAGCAGGCCGAGCATCAGGAACATGACGATCTGGCAGAGCCAGGTGGCGCTTTCCAGGAACTTGCTGATGGCCGGATAGGCGCGAACGGTGCTGTTGCCCACCACCAGACCGGCCACGTACACCGCGAGAAAGCCTGACCCATCGAAATAGGAGGTGATGCCGAACACGCTGACGGTCAGGGCAATGACGAACAACGGATGCAGTCCGCCGGGCAGCGTCAACCGGTTAAGGGCCACCGTCGCCAGTGCGCCGCCCGCGACCCCCATGGCGCCACCGAGCAGCGCCTGCCGAGCAAGTGCGGTCAGCGTACCGAAGCCCGGCGCCGAATGAGCGACCGCCAACTCCGTGAGTACCATGGTGAGGAAGACCGCTACCGGGTCATTGGAGCCGGACTCGATCTCGAGCGTCGAGCCGATGCGCGGCCTGAGCTGCAATCCGCCGGTTTTCAGCAAGAAAAACACCGCAGCCGCGTCGGTCGAAGCGACGATCGAGCCGAGCAGCAACCCCTCGATGACATCGTAGCCGAGGGCAAGGTAGCCGAAAGCGCCGATCAGCACGGCGGTCACGGCAACACCAGCCGTCGCCAACACAAGCGACGGCGCCAAGGCATCGCGGGTCTCGGCAAGCCGCATTCTCAAGCCGCCATCGAACAGAATGATGGCGAGCGCGCAGGAGCCGATCAGATAGGTGAGTCGATAGTTGCTGAACTCAATGCCGCCGGGGCCGTCGACGCCGGCCAGCATGCCGACCACCAGGAAGACGAGCAGCAAAGGCGTGCCGAAGCGCGAGGCCAGAAGGCTCGACAGGATGCCGAGGAGGATCAGAGTCGCGCCAAGGGCCAAAACAAGGTTGGCGACCGCGATCTGATGCATTCGAGCCTCTGACGATTGGGGATTCTAGGACGGCATGCTTCCACATCGAGGCGACTTTGGGAACCGATTCATGGGGATGTCTGAATTTTTAGCCGGTCGGTTCGTCCCAATCGCGGAATGCCGGACAATTGCGCAAGTGTAATGCCCAGACGGCTCTTTCCATGATAAGAGGCGCGCGTATCTCCGAAGTGAGACTTTTCGGCGCGGATTTTGGCGAATGGACGAGCAGAACGACAAGCAGGCTGAAGAGGGTGGAGCGGCGGTCGCGCCGTCAGCATCTGGTAAAGCGCAAGGCAGCCTATGGCCGCATATTGTCAATCTGCTGATCCTCGCTCTGGTGGCCATTGCGCTTTTGGCGCCGGGTATTTCATCGCTTCCGCTGACCGATCGTGACGAGGCGCTTTACGTGCAAGCCTCACATCAGATGCTGGAAACCGGCAACTGGATCGATATCCGCTTTCAGGACGAGCCACGCTACAAGAAACCGGCCGGCATCTACTGGATACAGGCAGCCGCCGCCGAGCTCTCCGGTTATGGCAAGGATGCGCCGCTTTGGGTCTACCGCCTGCCGTCGCTTATGGGTGCAGTGCTGATGGTGCTGTTTACCTACGGCATCGGTGCCACGCTTGGTAGCACGCGCGCCGGACTATTCGCCGGTCTTCTTGCCACCTCGACGATGCTGCTCGGCTTCGAGGCGCATATCGCCAAGACCGACGCCATGCTGTGTGCCACGGTGCTCGCCGCCGAGTTCGCTTTGGCGCGCGCCTATGTCGATCCGGCAAGGACAAGATCGCTACCGCGCAATGCACTGTTTTGGACGGCGATGGGTATCGGCATTCTGATCAAAGGACCGATCACGCCGCTCATTGCCGGCCTTTCGCTGGTTGCGGTGTCGGCAAAGGAGCGGTCGGCTTCGCTTTGGCGGTCTCTGTCGCCGCTCAAGGGCGTTCTCTGGATGCTGCTTCTGGTGCTGCCGTGGCTCATCGCGATCGGCTGGATTTCGCGCGGCGCCTTTTTCAGCCAGGCAGTCGGCCACGATATGCTTGGCAAGGTGGCGTCTGGCCAGGAGTCGCATGGCGCGCCGCCCGGTGTGCATCTCCTGGTCGCGCTCGGCACCTTCTGGCCGCTATCGGCGCTGGTGCCGCTCGCCGTCGTGCAGGCGTGGAAGGCACGACGCGAGCCGGCGGTCTTCTTCCTGATCGCCTGGGTCGTACCGGGCTGGCTGGTCTTTGAAGCGGTCGCCACCAAGCTGCCCAACTACGTGTTGCCATTTATGCCGGCGCTGGCGGTGCTGGTGGCGCTGGTGCTGGACAATGGTGCGCTTGGTCCGGCGCGGCGTGGCTGGCGAGTTTCTGTCGCTTTCGTCGCAGTTGGTGCGGTTCTGGTTGGCTTCGGGCTGAATATCGCGTTTCTTGTCTACCAGGGCTATGCGAGCTGGCAGGGCTTGATCGGTGCTGTCGTTATTGCCTGCCTTGGTCTTGCGGCGAGCCGCCTGCTCGTCTCAGGGCGGCTATTGCCCGGACTGGCGGCGACGGTGGCCGCCGCTGGCGGCTTGATGCTGCTCGGCTATGCGATCCTTCTACCTGCTGCCAAGCAGCTCTGGCTCAGCGATGACCTTGCCGAGGCCGTGGCTTCCGTCCGTCGTTGCGATGCACCGGCAGTTTCGGTGGTCGGCTATGGCGAGCCTAGCTCGGTCTTCCGTCTTGGGACAAACACACTCCGCACCACCGCGCCGGCCGCCGCCGAGGCCTTCCGGACAAATGAGTGCGCCGTCGCCATTGTCGCGGCAGAGTCCAAGGATGAGTTCATCGCCGCACTCGGCGAGGGAGATAACAAACCAGAGCCCGTCACAACCGTTTCCGGTCGCAATCTCAACGGCATGAAGCTCCGCACCATGCTGCTGTTTGCCAAGCCGTAAGGAGCCGGCCATGCTGATCAACAAGCGGCCGGCAAGCTGGCGGGACCCGGATGTCGTCAGAACGACCCTCTGGCTGGCGGGGCTCGTGACGGTTCTCGCCATCATCGTTTCAAGCCGGTTCGATGAAGAGGTGCGTGCCTGGGTGGCGGCCAACGGATCGCCGGCGCCCATCTGGCCGTTGCTGACGCGACTTGGCGAGTCGGACTGGATGCTGATCCCGTCCGGCATCGTACTCTTCATTCTGCGCTATCTGAGGCGGCCGAGATTCGGCTCGCCAGGAGATTTCGAGACCATTTACGGCATGGTTCTCTTCTTCTTTGCCGCGATCGCCGCCACCGGCATTGCCGTTCTGGTCGTCAAATACTCGCTTGGCTTTTCCCGGCCCTCGGTGGAAGGCGAGCGCGTGATCCATCTGTTCGCCTTTCGTCCGAAATACGCGGCCTTCCCATCCGGACATTCAACCACGGCGGCAGCCTTCGCGCTGGCGCTGACGCTTCTGTGGCGGCCGCTGGCCGTGGTGGTCTGGCCGCTCGCCATCGCCATCGGCGCGTCGCGGGTGATGGTCAATGCCCATCGGGTTTCCGACGTGATGGCAGGCCTTTCATTCGGCACTTGGGGCACTTTGTTTGTCGCCTTTTGGTTCGCGCGACGGGGACTGTTGTTCAAGTTGTCGGAAAGCGGCTTGCCGCAGCCGCTCCGCCATCGGATCGACACACTCTCCGACGAGGGCAGGGCCTTGTTGACGCGGCTTCAACTTGCCATAAGCGGGCGAAGCATTGTCCCGGATTTGCATTTCTCAGGGCTAGGGCAGCCGGACGCCATTGTGGGCGCATATCCGGCCGGAGTGACCAGTATGATCGTACCGAAACCTTCCGAGACGGGCGTTGTCTCGGTTGTCATTCCCGCCCGCAACGAGGCGGACAATCTCGCGGTCATCGTACCGGAGATTCTTGACGCCATGGCTGGCCGCACCTTTGAGGTGATCGTTGTCGACGATGGCTCGACCGACGGTACCGGGGCCGCCATTGCCGCATGGAAGGCGGAAGGCAAGCCGATCCGCCACATCCGCCATGTCGAGGCCTGTGGCCAGTCGGCGGCCGTTCGCTCCGGCGTGCTTGCTGCGCGGGGCGAGATCGTTGCCACCATCGATGGCGACGGTCAAAACGATCCTGCCTATATCCCGAAACTGGTCGATGCGCTCATCGCGGCCGGCCCGTCGGTGGGCATCGCCGCCGGCCAGCGTCTCAAGCGGACCGATGGCCTTGCCAAGCGGTATGCCTCACGCTTTGCCAACTGGCTGCGTAACGTCATCCTGAAGGATGCGACACGCGACACCGGCTGCGGCCTCAAAGCGGTGCGGCGCGACATCTTCCTGTTGCTGCCGTTCTTTCACGGCTGGCACCGCTATCTGCCGGCGCTGGTGCTGCGCGAGGGCTACGGCGTCACCCATCTCGACGTCGTCGATCGCTCGCGCATGCATGGTTCTTCAAATTACGGCATATTCGATCGCGGACTGCAGGGTATTCTCGATCTCTTCGGCGTCTGGTGGTTGAAGCGTCGCATCAAGCGTCTTCCCGTGGCCTCGGAAATCGGAAACGACAATGGCTAATCTCTTCGTGCAGTTCGCGGGCTGGCTTCATGACGTGTTCGTCAAGCAGCTCGATTTCTGGGTGATCCTCGGCTTCGTCGCGCAGGCATTGTTCACCATGCGCTTCGTTGTGCAATGGCTCGCTTCCGAGAAAGCCAAGGCGTCGGTAATCCCGGTCGCCTTCTGGATATTCTCGCTCGGCGGCGGCTTCCTGCTGCTGGTCTATTCCATCGCCCGACAGGATCCGGTTTTCATCGCCGGGCAGGGGCTTGGTCTGCTCATTTATATCCGTAACCTGATGCTGATCAGGAAGTCGACAAAAAGCGCCTCCGGATCTGAGTGACCTCAGAGCCGGCGAGGATCGTCGGCACGGGCGACAAGGTGCAGACGGTCGAGGAATCCTTGCAGGATGAAGCTCGCCGCGAGCTTGTCGACCACCTCGTCGCGTCGCCGGCGCGAGGCGTCCGCCTCAAGAAGCGTGCGGGTAACCGCCGCCGTGGACAGCCTTTCGTCCCAGAAGAAAATCGGCCGTCCGTCGAGGGGGGCGAGATTACGGGCAAAGGCGCGTGTCGACTGGGCGCGCGGCCCCTCGCTGCCGTCCATATTGATCGGCAAACCCAGCACGTAAGCCCCGACCTGATGCTTGTCGGCGAGTTCGATCAGCGCGGCTGCGTCCTTGCCGAACTTGACTCGAGAAAGGGTCAGGAGTGGCGTTGCAATGAGAAACCGTTCATCCGAAATGGCAAGGCCGATCGTCTTGGTACCGAGGTCAAGGCCGAACAGGCGCCGGCCCGGCGGCAGGGCGGCTACAAAGGCGACGGGGTCGGTCTCGGTCATCGGTTCTGCCTTTTTGCGCACGGGAAAGGGCACCCACTATCATGTTGGGTGCCCAGGCCCAAGCTAGGCCGCGAAATTCAGGAGACGATTTCCGGTGAAGTGGCCGACACTCGATCACGGCCAGTGTTCTTGGCTTGGTAGAGCGCGGAGTCGGCCCGCCGATAAAGGTCGTTGACCGTGTCTCCCGGTCGAAATTCGGCGACACCGAAGCTGGCGGTCAGGCGGATAGTGTCCTCGCCACGCTCGATAGCTAGCGCGTTGATCTGCTCGCGCAGGTACTCGGCGACCGAGACACCACCGTCGATGGGAATGCTGGGCAGGATGACGGCGAACTCCTCGCCTCCAATGCGGGAGAAATGCACATCCGGCGGCACACGCAACGTTCCAACCGAGCGGATCACCTCGTCGCCGACATCATGACCGTAAATGTCGTTGATATGCTTGAAGTGGTCGATGTCGAACAAAATGAGCGAGAAGGTACCGGCGAGCTCGGCTGCGGCGATTTCCGCGTCGAACCTTTGGCGGAAGGCACCGCGGTTAAACAGTCCGGACAGTGGATCGACGGTCGCCATTTCAATGAGCCGACGCTGCATGATCAGCGTTCGCTCAGCCACCCGCAGGCGGGCGTTGAGCTCATCCTGACGCGGTGGCTTGGACATGAAATCGTCGGCGCCTGCATCGAGCACGCCAATCGAATGCTGCGCATCGTTGGAAGCGGACATGCCGATGACATAGAGCGGCCGACCGGCATCGGCGAGGAGGCGAGCCTCCCAGCACAATTCGGTTCCCGACACCCCACCAATCTCGAAGCTGGTAATCAGTACTTCTGCTTGCGGCGTCGTCTGAATGTAGTGAAGCGCCTCGCGCCCGTCCGTAAAATAAGCGACGTCGTCACCACGAGGTTCAAGCATCCTCTGCAGGATCATCAGTCCGGTTCGACTGCCGTCGACGAGCACGATGTGCATGATACGCTTGGTATACCTGAAAAGGGACAAGGCCGCCCTGAAAAGCGGGCAACTCATAAACCGTTTCTGTTGAATTCATCAATGAAAAAACAACGGATTCCCGCCAATCGCGCTTCAGAATGCAGAACTTTGCAAAGAGCATTTCGAACAAAAAAGCAGCCACCATCTCGGCAGATTAAAATATTCGTATAGATCAATATGTTAAGCGGGGAGGGACGTGCGATCGTCATCGCACTCGGTTGCTAGGTGCTGGATGGTGCCGGCCGTCTTGACTTGGTTCGATTGTCTCTCCGGGAGGTTGTGGAGGCCATTTGTCGCGACTCACTGAAGGGCCGTTGCCAAATCGCCGAACCTAACATCGGCTATATGAGGAAGCGGGTGGCTCCGCGCCGCGACCGGTGCTATACGCGGGACATTCCAGTCTGTTCGAGGGAATCTACATGTCCGTGGATACGGCTACCGTGCGCCGCGTTGCGCGTCTCGCCAGGATCAAGGTCACCGATGACGAGGCGGCGCGCATGACCAATGAGCTCAATTCCATCCTCGGATTCGTCGAGCAACTGAACGAGGTCGATGTCGCCGGCGTCGAGCCCATGACGTCGGTGGTGTCGTTGAAGATGCGCCGCCGGCAGGATGTCGTCACCGACGGCGAGGATGCTGAGGCCGTCACCGCCAACGCGCCCGTCTCCGAGGATCATTTCTTCCTGGTGCCCAAGGTGGTCGAGTAACTCCCGCCCAATACCAGCTTCTCACGACTTTTCGGGATTTCCGCCGTGACCGATCTCACCGCACTCACCCTTGCCGAGGCGCGCGACGCGCTGAAGGCCAAGACATTCACCGCTGTCGAGCTGACCGACGCTTATATCGACGCCATGGAAAAGGCGCGCGTGCTCAACGCCTATGTTACCGAGACGCCTGAGAAGGCTCGGGAAATGGCCAGAGCGTCCGACGCGCGTATCGCCGCCGGCAAAGCCGGTGCGCTCGAGGGTTTGCCGCTCGGCATCAAGGATCTCTACGCGACCAAGGGCGTTCATACCCAGGCTTGCAGTCATATCCTCGATGGCTTCGAGCCGCCTTACGAAAGCACTGTGTCGGCCAATCTCTGGGCCGATGGCGCCGTCATGCTCGGCAAGCTCAACATGGATGAGTTCGCCATGGGCTCGTCCAACGAGACCAGCCATTACGGCTCGGTGGTTAATCCGTGGCGGCGTAACGGTTCCGATGTCAATCTGGTCCCGGGTGGCTCATCGGGCGGCTCGGCGGCGGCGGTTGCCGCCCGCCTGTGTCTTGGTGCGACCGCGACCGACACCGGCGGCTCGATCCGCCAGCCGGCCGCTTTCACCGGTACCGCCGGCATCAAGCCGACCTATGGCCGTTGCTCGCGCTGGGGGCTCGTCGCCTTCGCCTCGTCGCTCGATCAGGCCGGCCCGATCGCTCGCGACGTGCGCGACGCGGCGATCCTCCTGAAGTCGATGGCCTCGGTCGATCTCAAGGACACCACCTCGGTCGATATTCCGGTTCCCGATTATGAGGCGGCTGTCGGCAAGTCGGTGAAGGGCCTCAGGATCGGTATTCCCAAGGAATATCGGCTTGACGGCATGCCTGCCGAGATCGATGCGCTCTGGCAGAAGGGTATCGATATCCTGCGTGACGCCGGTGCCGAGATCGTCGATATCTCGCTGCCGCACACCAAATACGCCCTGCCGGCCTATTACATCGTTGCGCCGGCCGAGGCGTCGTCGAACCTCGCCCGTTACGACGGCGTGCGCTATGGCCTGCGCGTGCCGGGCTCCGATATCCTCGACATGTACGAGAACACCCGGGCGGCCGGTTTCGGTGCGGAGGTGAAGCGCCGCATTCTGATCGGCACCTACGTGCTGTCGGCCGGCTATTACGACGCCTACTACCTGCGCGCCCAGAAGGTCCGCACGCTGATCAAGCGTGACTTCGAGACGGTGTATGCCCAGGGCGTCGATGCCATTCTGACGCCGGCGACGCCGTCGGCCGCCTTCGGTATCGGCGAGAAGGCGGATGCCGACCCGGTCGAGATGTATCTCAACGACGTGTTCACGGTGACGGTCAACATGGCCGGTCTGCCGGGCCTTGCCGTTCCAGCCGGCCTCTCCGCCGAAGGTTTGCCGCTCGGTCTGCAACTGATCGGCCGTCCGTTTGACGAGGAGACGCTGTTCACTTTGGGTTCGGCGGTTGAGAAGGCCGTCGGCACGTTCAGCCCGGCGAAATGGTGGTAAACCTGTGGGCGCCGGCAGATGACCGGCGCCTCCTTCACATCAGCGTCAAATAACCGACTTATCGATCAACCTTGATGGTTATGCCCAAGAGGTTGTCATGAAGAGTCTCTCGTCTCTTTCTATTCTTGCCGCCGCGCTTCTCACCAGCGCCATGGCCTGCGTTGCAGCCGATCTGCCCGTCAATAAGGGGCTCGTCGCCGTCGGTCGCCTGCCTGCCGATCTTCAGGACAGCTTCGGTGAAACCTTCGGTTCGGGTTCGGGCATGTCGGTCCTCGATTGGAAGAAGACCGACAAGGGATACGAGGGCTCATTCCTGCTGCTGCCCGATCGTGGCTACAACGTGGAGGGCACGACGGACTACCACACGCGTGTCAACGCGCTGTCGATTGCCTTCGCTGCGCCGGAAGCCGGCAAGGCTGCCACCGCCGAACTGAAGCTTCGGAAGACCTTCCTGCTCACCGACAAGGCCGGCAAGCCGATGACCGGCCTCGACTCGGTTGCCATCAACAAGGATAACGGCCCCGAACTGCCGGGCGCCTCGACGGGCGCCGTCAGCCTGGACCCCGAGGCGATCGTGCGCTTGTCGGATGGTTCGCTGATGATCTCCGATGAATATGGCCCGGCGATCTATCACTTCACCGCTGAAGGCAAGCTCGTTTCGGCGACGCTGCCGCCGCAGGCCTTCCTGCCGATGAGGAAGGGCGTGCTCAACTTCTCCTCCAACAATCCAGGCCTAGGCGCGCCGAAGCCCGATCCGGAGGATCCTGAGACCGGCCGTCAGAACAATCAGGGTTTTGAAGGCATGGCTCTCAACCCGTCCACGCACGAACTGACGGTGGTGCTGCAGAGCGCTTTGCGTCAGGACGGCGGCGATAAGAAGAGCACCCGCTTCAATACCCGCGCCCTGGTCTATGACGCGACCGATCCGGATGCGCTGAAGCTCAAGGCCGAATATGTGGTGCCGCTGCCGACCTTCAAGGATAAGGAAGGCAAGACGCTGGTAGCCGCCCAGTCCGAGCTCGCAGTTCTGCCGGATGGAAGGTTGCTGCTGCTCTCGCGCGACAGCAACAACGGTTGGGGCGTCAAGGGTGACACCTCGCTTTACCGTCGCGTCGATCTCCTCGACTTTACCAGCGCGACCAACATTGCCGGCACCGATTTCGACGGGCTGAAGCCGGTGGCGCCGAAGGGGCAGCTTGATGCCTCCGTCACGCCGGCAAAGCTCGCCACCGTCATCGACATGAACGACAACGCCGAGCTCGGCAAGGCAGGTCTTCACAACGGTGCGCCGCATGACGCCACCGACCTCTCGGAAAAGTGGGAATCGATGGGCGTCGTGCCGGCCCTCGATCCGGAACACCCTAAGGACGTGCTGGTGCTGATCGCCAACGACAACGACTTCCTGACCACCAAGGGCCATCAGGTCGGGGCGGACTACAAGGCCGACGCCGACGTCGATACCATGGTGCTGGTGTATCGTCTGTCGCTCGATTGATTGGCTTCTCTATCGGAACTGACGGAGGGCGCTGCGTGATTGCGGCGCCCTTTGCCGTTTTCGGGTCGATCTCTGACCGGTGGCGTGTTGGAATGACGCGCCTTCCCGGTTTACCTCCGAAGCAAAACGGGCTATCCCGCCAGACAGATGTCGTCTGACCGATCCGAGAGACCCTCCATGAACATGGCAGTCCGCACCCCCGACCCCAAGAAGCTCATCAAGGGCGCCACCGGCGACTGGGAAGTCATCATTGGCCTCGAGGTGCATGCGCAGGTCACCTCCAATGCCAAGCTGTTTTCCGGTGCCTCGGCCGTCTTCGGCGCCGAACCGAACATGCATGTTTCGCTGGTCGACGCGGCGATGCCGGGCATGCTGCCGGTGATCAACGAAGAATGCGTGGCGCAGGCCATCCGCACGGGCCTCGGCCTCAAGGCGGCGATCAACCTCTACTCGGTGTTCGATCGCAAGAACTACTTCTATCCGGATCTGCCGCAGGGCTATCAGATCAGCCAGTACAAGCAGCCGATCGTTGGTGAGGGTAAAGTGCTGCTCGATATGCCGGAAGGCGTCGTCGAGATCGGTATCGAACGGCTGCACCTCGAACAGGATGCCGGCAAGTCGATCCACGACCAGCATCCGACCATGTCCTTCGTCGACCTCAACCGCTCCGGCGTGGCGCTGATGGAGATCGTCTCCAAGCCTGACCTCCGGTCGTCTGAAGAGGTTAAGGCCTATCTCGCCAAGCTCCGCACCATCCTGCGCTATCTCGGTACCTGCGACGGCAACATGGAGGAAGGCTCCATGCGCGCCGATATTAACGTGTCGGTGCGCAAGCCGGGTGAACCGCTCGGTACGCGTTGTGAGATCAAGAACGTCAACTCGATGCGCTTCGCCGCCCAGGCGGTGGAATACGAGGCGCGCCGGCAGATCGGCATCATCGAGGATGGGGGCGAGATCGACCAGGAGACCCGTCTCTATGATCCGGGCAAGGGCGAGACGCGTTCGATGCGCTCCAAGGAAGAGGCGCACGACTATCGCTATTTCCCCGATCCCGACCTTCTGCCGCTCGAGCTCGATCCGGCTTGGGTCGAGAGCCTCAAGGCCCATCTTCCCGAGCTGCCGGATGAGAAGAAGGCCCGCTTCGTGACTGCCTATGGCATCACCGCCTATGATGCGATGGTGCTGACGCTGGAGCGTGCTTCGGCCGATTATTACGAGCAGGTCGCCAAGAGCCGCGACGGCAAGGCTGTCGCCAACTTCATGATCAACGAGCTGTTTGGCCGCCTTAACAAGGATGGCAAGGGCATCGAGGCGTCGCCGGTTTCTCCCGCCCAGCTCGGCGCCATTGTCGACTTGATCGGCGATGGTACGATCTCCGGCAAGATCGCCAAGGATCTGTTCGAGATTGTCTACACTGAGGGTGGTGATCCGAAGAAGCTGGTCGAGGAACGCGGCCTCAAGCAGGTCACCGATACCGGCGCCATCGAGAAGGCTGTCGATGAAGTGATCGCCGCCAATCCCGAGAAGGCCGAGCAGGCCAAAGCGAAGCCGACTCTCAGCGGCTGGTTCGTGGGGCAGGTGATGAAGGCGACCGGCGGCAAGGCCAACCCGCAGGCGGTCAACGACCTTGTCAAGCAGAAGCTCGGCATCGAATGATCCGCAGAGGAGGGCGGCACAAGCTGCCGTTCTTCAAAGGCAATTTGCGTGAGGGCGACCCTTGGGTCGCCCTTTTGCTATGTGGTGGAAGGTTTGATTAACCCTGTTCGTTAAGCCTACCTTATCCCCATTATCCATAAGGTTGTGAGGCCGGGGTTTCGGCGGCGCAGGCCGCTTTGTGTGTCTCATTCCCCCCGGTCTGAGCGACCGATGGACATTGCAACCCTTCTCGGCGTTTTCGGCGGCTTCGCTGTGCTCTATTTGGCCGTCATCCTTGAAGGTTCGAACATCATGATGTTCATGAACCTTCTGGCGACCAACGTCGTGATCGTCGGTGCCCTGGTCGCCCTGCTTGGCCGCTATACGCTGAAGACGTTTCCTGTGGCCGTGTTCGGCGGCTTCAAGGAAGCGGTCATGTACAAGACGCATGATACCTTCCATCTGCTCGACCAATTGACTGAAATCGCAGAGGTGGCGCGCAAGCAGGGGCCGCTTGGTCTCGAAAAGCTGGAGATCGACGAGCCTTTCCTCCAGAAGGCGATTCAGATGATTGCCGACGGCTATTCGGGCGAAACCATCCAGCATGTGCTGGAGCGCGAACGCGACCTGCAGCACGAGCGTCTGCACATGGGACACACCGCATGGGCCAAGATTGCCGAGGCGGCGCCCGGCATGGGCATGGTAGGCACCATCATCGGCCTGGTGTCGCTGTTTGCCCACATGTCCGATCCCAAGCAGATCGGCCCGGCCATGTCGATCGCACTTCTGACCACGCTTTACGGCGCGATCATTGCCAATGTCATGGCCGCACCCATTTCCGACAAGCTATCCAACCGCGCCAATCACGAGGCCGAAATCCAGTCGATGATCATCGACGCGGTCTTGATGATCCGCGAAAACAAGAGCCCCAAGCAAGTGCACGAGGAGCTTCTCTCCTACCTGCCGCTCAAGCATCGCGCCAAAGCCGAGGCCGACAGGGAAGCGGCCTGACGGCCTGATTGAGGGCAGAAACGGAAGGGCTGCGGGATGAGTGCCAGGAAGAAGGGCGGCGGTGGCGGTGGCGGGCATGGCGGTGCGCCATGGGTGATCACCTTTGCCGATCTGATGAGCCTCTTGATGGCGCTCTTCGTGATGATCGTGTCCTTTTCCAATCAGGACGAAGCAAAGCTGAAGGAAGCCGCCGGCTCGATGCGCGACGCTTTCGGCTATCAGTCGGTGCAGAGGCCGGCCGGCATGATCGAGCAAAATGGCCTGCCGGAACGCAAATATCTACGCAATGTCCAGCCGATGTCGCTCTCGGAAGCGGTGGAATTCGCCAGCGACTTCAACGACCAATATGAAAAGCAGGGGGCGGAGGTAAATACCAATCGGTTTGAGAAAGCCGCCGAAAGCAAGCCGCGCGAGTATCTCACCGCGTCCGAATCCCTGCGGCAAGCGCTGCAAGATCTGCCTGACTACGCAGAGCTGTCCAAACAGATCATTCTCAACGTCGCCAACGACGGCCTGCACATTTCGATCATCGATCAGGACGGTCGTCCGATGTTTGGCTCGCAGTCGAGTGAGCCGACCGACCGCATGAAGGTGCTCTTGTCGCGCATCGCACCGGTCATCCAACAGATGCCTGGTCGGCTGCAAATCATCGGACACACCGAATCGACTGGCGATATGGCCGTTCCCGGAGGTGCCGCCTGGGCGCTTTCAGCCCAGCGGGCGCTGACCACCGCGGAAATCCTCGGCAGCTTCGGTCTTGGTCCGGGTAGCCTCGCTCAGGTAATCGGCGTCGCCGACAAGGACCCGATGTTTCCTGACGATCCCTTCCTGTCGGGCAATCGCCGCATTGAGCTGGTGTTGCTGAAGGAAGCACCGGCGCTGCCGAGCGACAGCCCGTTCTAGAGGACTGGCGGGCAAGGCCCGGACAAGCCAAAGAGAGCAGACTTTGCCGGACATGTCCGACAAGGCCTAGCTATGACTGATCCCACCCTACCGGATGCCGACGAACGCCGCCGGGAAGATCGCCACAGAACGCGGCTCAGAACCGGTATTCTGCGCAGCCGCGACGGCCGTCTTCTCGCAGACTGCATCATCCGAGATCGTTCGACGAGCGGGGCAAAGCTCTTTCTTGCCGAGCAACGGCCGCTGCCGCTCGAACTTGAACTTGAGGATGAGGCGGATCACCGGCGCTATGATGTCCGCATCATCCGTCGCAACGGTCCGGAGATTGGGGTGGTTGTTGAGGGAGAGAAGCCTGTTCCATCGGCATGAGGCGGCTCGCTGAACACGGCGAGTTCATCGCCGGCCCCTTTTCGTTGTGACGTCGGCCCCATATGCTAGCCCTCCTCAAGCCGATCTCGGAAATAGGGTGAGGAGAAGCCGATGACTACGACCCAGACCAAACCAATCGACCTCTACTACTGGCCGACGCCCAACGGTCACAAGATCACCATCATGCTTGAGGAACTTGGCGTTCCCTACAACTTGCATTTCATCAATATTGGCAAGGGCGACCAGTTCCAGCCCGACTTTCTGGCGTTTTCTCCCAATAACAAGATGCCCGCCATCATCGATCCCGAGGGGCCGGACGGCAAACCGATCTCGGTGTTCGAGTCGGGCGCCATCCTGCTCTACCTCGGCCGCAAGTTCGGCAAGCTTTATCCGCAGGACGAACGCGGCCGCGTCGAGGTGGAGCAATGGCTGATGTGGCAGATGGCCGGCTTCGGTCCGATGTTGGGCCAGAACCATCATTTCGCGATTTATGCGCCCGAGAAGCTCCCCTACGCCATTAAGCGCTATCGCGATGAGACACATCGCCTCTATGGCGTGCTTGAGAAGCAACTGGCCGGCAAGGACTACATCTGCGGCGACTATTCGATCGTTGACATTGCCTGCGTCGGTTGGGCGCGCGGCTGGGAGCGGCAAGATATCAAGGCGGCCGAATTCCCCAACGTGATGGCCTGGATCGACCGCGTGTCGAGCCGGCCTGCTGTGGCCAAGGCGCTGGCCATCACCGCGCCGACACCGCCGAGCAACCTTGCCGACGACAAGGAAGCGCAGAAGGTATTGTTCAATCAGCGTGCCCGCTGACGACGGCTTCGGCCACTCGCAACGCGGTTTATGATCTCGCGGGACTAGCTTTTACGACTAAAGTCTTATATCGCCCCGCCATTCTGGAGACGGCGGGGCTTTCCCATGAAAGTGTGAATTCCTCACGCATTCATGCTGCTAAGAAATATTCTGTCTATTTTTATGTATTTTAGGCGCCATTATGAATAAATAACGCGTCGTGGTATTGTAGTCTTCCTACCTGGCAGTCGTGACGGAGTGCAGGCATGGTGGCTTCACAAACCTCGCTGCATATGCAGGACGTTCTGAAGAATCTCCGCAACCCTAATGTTAGGGTTGGCGATGGACGTCGGCATAAAAGGGCAAAGTGTTTTTTGCTCGCCACGGTTCAGCACAACAAATACACGTGCGAATGCATTGTCGAAGACTTGAGCGTCGGCGGTTGCAAAATCAGTAATACCGATGGTCAGCTTTCAATCGGCCAGACCGTGGTCGTCAATATTCCCGAGCAGAAGATGTCGCTGAACGGCATGGTTATGTGGGTTCGCGGCAAGGCGGCAGGGCTCTGTTTCAATCTGTCGGTCTAGCCACTCTTCAATGTGGTTTCCACAAAGTTTAGCAACGCCGGCGTCCCGTCGCGGCTGGTTTTGTCGATTTCGCTCAAAACGGCGGATTCGATGGTTGACGGCTTCTGAAAATAACGTTCCGTTCAGATATTGTTCGGCGGTTGTTAAGTCTACAATTTAATCTGCTTTTTAATCAATTGGCGCAGCATGATCACATCTTCCGAAAACGAAGAGACGAGGCAAAAGACCTCGGATAATACGTAAACAGGGAATGTGATCATGGCTCGTCTTGAACTGAACTCGATCGATCAAATGGCCGGCGGCGCCAGTGCCACCAGCGATGTCCTCTACGAACTCGGCGTGATGTATGCCGTGGGTCGCGACGTCGAGCAGAACCTTATCGAAGCCCATAAGTGGTTCAACATCGCCGCCTTCCGTGGGTCCGAAAGTGCCGCCCGCTATCGCCGTGAACTCGCTGACGAGATGTCTTCGTCCGAGATAGCCGCGGCGCAGCGCGAAGCCCGCGAGTGGATTTCGCTGCATTGATCGACGCGATTGGCCCCGGAACGGGCCTCGCGGCAAGGAACGGAAAACTCAGGCCCGGCACATCGGGCAGCTGACGGCGGTTCTTCCTGGGGGAAGGGCCGCCGTTTCGCATAATCGGCGCGGTGAAAGGCAGGACAGGGCGGACAAGCTGTGCTATGGCCGGGCAAATCAGCCAGAGGACCGTCCATGGACAAGTCGTTCATCGCTCGCGAGACCGCCCGCCTTCTGCTGGAGGTCGACGCCATCCAGTTCAATCCGGAAAAGCCGTATATCTTCACCTCCGGCTGGGCGAGCCCGGTTTACACCGACTGCCGCAAGCTCATCTCCTTCCCGCGTCTGCGCAAACGGCTCATGGGCTTCGCCGAGGAAATCATCCTCTCGGAGATAGGCGCCGAGTCGCTCGATGCTGTGGCCGGTGGCGAGACGGCTGGCATTCCCTTCGCCGCTTGGCTGTCCGATCGTCTAGAGCTGCCGATGCTCTACGTGCGCAAGAAGCCGAAAGGCTTCGGCCGCAACGCCCAGATCGAAGGCGACGTCAAAGAGGGCGCCCGCGCCATCCTGGTCGAGGATCTTGCCTCCGACGGCCGCTCCAAGCTGATCTTCACCAAGGCGATGCGCGACGCCGGCCTCAAGGTGAGCCACGCCTTCGTCGTGTTCCACTACGGCATCTTCCCCTCGTCAACCGAGGTGCTGGCAGCCGACGGCATCACGCTGCATGCGCTTGCCACCTGGTGGGATGTGCTGGCCGAGGCCAAGGCGTCGAACCGTTTCCCGGCGGCGATGCTGGCCGAAGTGGAAAAGTTCCTGCATGCCCCTGCCGAGTGGTCGGCAGCGCACGGAGGCAGGGCGTCCTTCGAAGGCTAAGACAGGCTAGGGCGGGCTGATATGTCCGCCCTGCGCTCTGGGACATGGCTCGTCGGCCGGAAGCAGCATGCGGCAGGTTTGGAAGCCGCTTCAGCTGACCCGCTTGCCGTCGGCGTCGATCACCAGTTCACCATCCTCCTTGGCGAAGGGGCCGGGCGGCAAACGGTCGAGTAGATCGAGCACCTGTTCGCTCGGCCGGCAGAGGGCGGTGCCTTTGGCCGTCACGACGATCGGCCGCTCGACGAGGATCGGGTGAGCAATCATCGCCTCGACGATATCTTCATCGGCCACCGAGGGATCGGTCAGACCGAGCTCGGCTGCCGGCGACTTCTTGACGCGCAACGCATCACGCGGCCCGATCCCGGCAGCCGTGAACAAGGCGAGAAGCTGCGGCTTGGTCCAGCCCGTCTTGAGATACTCGACCACCGTCGGCATGTAGCCGGCCGCCTCGACGATGCGGACGACATTGCGCGATGTGCCGCAGTCGGGATTATGAAAGATGACGACGTCGGTGACGGGCATGTCGGGCCTCCAAGGATTTGCGTGTTTATAGCGGGTGCCGGCTCCCAAACGAAACGATTGCTGCTTCTTTCGCCCTTTTGAACCCGTCTATCCTTCGGTTTTTTGCGACTTTCGCTTGTGGCAATACAATCAATCGAAAGCGTTCAAAGGCGGGAGAAGCTTCGCAAGGGATGCGGCTTACACGTCGTGGTGGTTGGAGAAGAGGGTAGGGAAGACGTGACCGAACGTTCGTGGACCGAGATGAGTCCAAGCTTTGCCTGCGGTACGGAGAGATCTAGCTTAATCTCTTATTGACAGGCAGATACTCCTCGCTGAGCATCGGTACACGCATATGGCGAGGGAAAGCGATGCTTAAGCCACGCGGGTTCTCGAGGGTGCTCGTACGCCAATCGCGTCATGAAATAGATGTAGAATCAAGCAGATACATCGCTCATCTGGCATGGCTAATCGGCCTGCTGTGTACCATTGGCGGATCGCCAGCAATTGCCCTCGCGCAATCAATACTGGCGGACGAAAATCAAGTTATCGAACGGATCGAAATATCGCTGAGCAATCCCTCTGCCGATCCCGAGGTGAACAAGCGGGTGTCCGACCAGATCCGTCGTAGCATCAACGTTTTCCCCGGCATGCTGTTCAATCGCACCGAAGTGCAACTCGCTATAGCCCGGAGCGCTCGTCAAGTAGCAATCGCCCGTGCGGACCTTGAGGTAACGCCGGGTGATGCTGGTGGCGTCGTCGTGACCGTGAAGGCGCAGCTAAGCGATAAGGTGTCGCGTGAGGAGCGTGGCTTTCTTCAGACCGGAGACAAAGCTGACCTTCCGGTGCTTTTCGATCGGAATGGTACCATCGTCGTCGGAAAGCTTGAAATGCTGACGATGCTCTACGGCAATGACAACGCTTGGTATGGTCGACCGGACCTCTTCCTGTCCGGCAATCCACTCGCTTCAGGCGATATGGCCGGGAAAGGTGCGAGTGGGTGGGCGGAGGGATTCATCCATTCGGGCGTCTATGGATTGACCCCGCTCCACGAGAACACCTATGCCTACGGTGGGCTTAGCGCCATTTTGAGCGGTTCGGCGGGCGCCGAACTCTTCACCGACGAAAGCCGCTACCACCTTGCGATCGAGGATGCCTATCTCGGTCTGGTCGGCGGCGAGACATCGAAGACCGGTGATCGCCTGGTATGGAACGTGTCGGCGGGGCGTAAGCGCTATGCCATCGGCGACAGCATGATCATCGGCAACAGCGCCTCCAACGGCGACGAACGGGCAGCCTTGCAGTCAAACCCGCGTTGGGCGGCTGACATGCTCGTGCTTGGTCAATTTCGCTACAACAAGACCCTGGCCGAACTCTTCTATCTTGACCCCGACGAACTTCCAGTCGTGGATTCGAAGACCCGCATGGCAGGGATCAACATGGAAACCGATCTCGGCGCGGGCTTCAGCCTGGGTGGTTCTTTCATCAACGTGCTGGACTCTGACTACGCCTATTACTCGCTCACGCCACCAGACCCGGCTTCCGCCACGCTCAGCCGCGACGGCCTTCAGGTCTATGACGCGAGGATGGGTTGGAAGCAGCCTGGTGGCCAAATATTTGCCAACGCTGAACTTGCTCTACAACGCAACAATCATTTCGACATGTTTGCCACCGCCCTGGCTGGCGAAGTTGGCTATCAGTTCCAGGACCTCCCCTGGACACCGCAAATCAGCTACCGGTTTGCGGAGTTCTCGGGAGACGATCCGACAACCGCGCGCTTCGAGCGATGGGATCCGTTGCTGTCGGGTGGCAATGGCGAGCAGTGGGTCCAAGGCATCAATCATTTCAAGGTGTTCCAGGACAGCAATCTGGTGACCCATAGGATCCAGTTGCGCCTGCGGCCGAGCCCGCAAGTGGAATTGGTCCCGCAATTCTGGATCTTCTCTGCCGACAGCTCCACCAACCTCGGCGGTAATCCGGCGCTCTCGTTCCTTGGCTCGGAGCAACTCGGCTACGAAGCCAATCTAACGGCCAAATGGTTCATTTCCCCGAAAATGATGGTGCAGGCTCATGTTGCTGCGACATTCCCCGGAGAGGCCGTAAAGCAGGCGGCGTCGGGCGACCTCGACCCGTGGTGGAGCGCCATGGCTTTCTTGCGCGTCGCGTTCTGACATCAAAACTCGCTTAGGGAGGAATCGATATGGACAGACGTGATCTGCTGAAGGGAATTACGATAGCGGCTGGCGCGGCAGCGGTGACGGCGGCGACCAATTCGACGGCCAGCGCTCAACAGGCATCCGGACGACCGGACGGCAACGCAGTGGTCGACATCAAGGCTGTGGACAGCACCTTTTTCATCTCCAGCCGTTTTGCTGACAGGACCTTCATAGTAACAGGATCGGCACGCGGCATGGGGCGCGCGGCGGCGATCCGGCTTGCACGCGAAGGTGCCAACGTCGTCGGCGTCGATTGGATCAAGGATCTCGGGGAAGAGACCCATGAGGCCATTGTCGGAGGTGGCGGGAAGTCGGTCTTTGTGTTTGGCGACGTGGGCGACCCGGCCGTGGCGGACAAGGCGGTCGAGGCGGCCGTTTCGAGCTTCGGCAAACTCGACGGCGCGCTCAACAATGCAGGTGTCATGGACGGCGTCTATTCCGGCGACCCGATCAATTTCGAGAAGCAACGGGAACTGATTTTCGCAAGGATCCACGAAGCGAGCGACGCCTACTGGAACAACGTGTTCAAGACCAATGTGACGGGCATGTTCTACTGCATGCGCTCGCAACTGAGGCAATTGGTCGATCAAGGCCGTGGCGGCGCAATCGTGAATGTAGGCTCGATCGCGGGAATGACGGGGCTGGCTGGCAATCCCGCTTATGTCGCCAGCAAACACGCCGTCACGGGGCTGACGCGCAACGCAGCAATCGATTATGCGCCGTATGGAATTCGGGTGAACTCGGTCAATATGGCTGCAACCGACACTCCGATGGTCGCTCGCGCCGGCGAGTTGGTTGCTCTTTCCGCCCAAGCGACCAAAGGCCCGGCCATGGGCCGCCTGAAGATCGACAGTATCCTCGCCTATACCGACAAGAAACATAGGCCGGCAACTGTAGCCGAGCAGGTCAGTATGATGCTTTTCCTGCTATCCGACGAAGCCTCCAACTTTACCGGTGGGATCTATGCCACCGACGGGGGATGGACGGCCTATTGATTGGCGCCGAGGGGTGTGACGGTCCCCAGGCAGCCGCCTATACCGCGGGACTAAAGCGCATATTGCGGGCCTGAAAGCAGGGCAAAAGCTCGGATTTTGGGCGTGGTTGGGCGAGAGAAAGCGGCCAAGTCGCTGTGAGGTGGCACTACGGCGGCACTCGCTCAACCGACAGGAGGACGGACATGTCGATTTCTCTCGATGCCGCTGCACAGGTCTATCGCCAGGCGGCCCGCGATACGTTCGCGAGGCAGAGTCTGCTCAATCTCGCCCAGGCCGCTCTGCTTGTCTTCACCGGGATCGCCGCAGCCCTGTTTCCAGTTGTCGCTTCTTCCTCGGCCACGGTTGCGATCGGTTGGCTGATGATCTTCAACTCGGTGCTGCGCGGGGTTGGGCTCCTCCTCGCCCGCCACGCGCCGCATCATGGCATTCGCCTGATTTCGGCGGTTATCGGCCTGCTTCTCGGCGTGTTGCTACTGCGCCACGCGGGTGAGGGGCAACTGCTCCTCTCTCTGCTCGTGGTCGTCTTCCTAACGACTGAAGGGATCGCCAACCTAAGTTTCGCAATGGTGATACGGCCTTTGTCCAACTGGGCCTGGATTCTCGTCAGCGGGATCCTTTCTGTAGTGCTGGCTGTGTTGCTCTACGCCGTTATTTCGACCGCTAGCCTGTGGACAATTGGCTTGATGCTGGGAGCTCATCTCATCTGCGACGGCCTGTCGCTGGGATATGTCTCAGCCAAAATCCGCGCCGCCGCTAACCCGGCGCCGCCGTCCGGAACGTCTTGAAACAATCGCTATAAGGGACGCTGAAAGATCTCTACCCCAAGTCGTCGGGGCTTTACGGGGAAGGGATCGGGAGCGGCTATCGCAGATGTCGCTGAGCGAGCCGGCTGGCCGTGCCTCAAGGTCAACGGTGGGTACAAGATGGTCTGGGCACCCTGACGCCTACTCCGGCAGCCCTAGCCGGGATCATGGCGTTCTTTCTCGTCGTCGCCGTGTCACGTTGCGGTGCTAGGTGACAGAGTTTGAGGGACCATCTGAGTGTCTCTCCGGCACGTCGCTTCGACGTCATTCCCGTGGAGATCTCCTTGAAAAATATTCACAGAACGCTCGCGTTAGGCATTGTGTCGGCTGTTGCTGTCGGGTCGATTGCGACCACAGCGATTGCAGCGGGTCCGTATGCCCATGTGATGTTGATCAGCGTTGACGGGCTGCACGCCATCGACCTCGAGAATTACGCCGCGACACACCCAAAGAGTACTTTCGCTCAGCTCGTCGACACCGGGGTCAACTATACGAATGCCCTGACGCCGACGCCGTCCGACAGCTTCCCCGGAACGCTGGCCCTGGTCACCGGTGGCACGCCCCGCGCGACGGGCGTCTTTTACGATGACAGCTACGATCGCACCTATTTTGCACCGGGCTCGGACTGCTCCGGAGCGCCCGGCGCCGAAGTGACGCTGGCCGAAAATATCGACGTGGACTCCGACAAACTCGCCGCCGGCGGCGTTGCCGGCCAATGGCAGACACAGATCGATCCGAAGAAGCTGCCCGTCGCCCTGGTCGACGGCAAGTGCGTGGCGGTTTATCCGCACACTTTTCCGCGGGTGAACAATATCTTCGAAATCGTCAAGGCGCACGGCGGTCGCACCATGTGGTCCGACAAGCATCCGGCCTACGAGATACTGAACGGGCCGTCCGGCACCGGTCTCGACGAGCTGTACGCCCTGGAGCAGGACTCACTGATCGAGGGTACCAAGAAGGCGACGACGGCCAGCTACAAGGCCGAGCGCGATTTCGACGAGGCCCGTGTCAAGGCGCTGATCAACGAAATCAATGGCAAGAACGGCGCCGGTTCCGCCTCGGCTCCCGTGCCGACCCTGTTTGGCATGAACTTCCAGGCGGTGAGCGTTGGCCAGAAGCTGCCGAAGTCTGGGCCAACCGATGAAGATGGTTTGGTCGGCGGCTATGTCGACGCCACCGGCACCCCCAACACCGGTTTAGCCAAGCAGCTCGACTACGTTGACGGGGCCCTCGGCGAGCTGTCCGCAGCCTTGAAGACCGCCAATCTTCTCGACAGCACATTGATCATTGTCACAGCCAAGCACGGTCAAAGCCCGATCGATCCTGCAAGCTTCCAGCCGCTCGACGACAAGCCCTATGCAAAGTTGCCGGGCTACGCCTTCCATATCGCCGACGACGCATCTCTGATCTGGCTCGACCCGAAGACGCGGGTCGCCAACCTGGATGGCGCCCTGAAGTATCTAGTCGACAACGCGAAAGCGCTCGGCATCGCCAAGATCTGGACGCCGAACCAAATGGCCAATTCCTACAATGATCCGGCCACCGACAGCCGTACCCCGGACTTCATGGTAACCGTCAATCCGGGCGTCGTTTATACGTCCGGCAAGAAGATAGCGGAGCACGGCGGCGCCAACATGGATGACCGCAACGTCGCCGTCATTCTCAGCAACCCGCATGTGAAGGCAGCCCGCAACACGGCGCTGGTGCAAACCACGCAGATTGCCCCGACCATCCTCAAGGCGCTCGGCTTCGATCCAGCGGCTTTGCAGGCTGTTCAGATCGAAGGCACACAGAGCCTTCCGGCTTTGCCGTTCTGATTTTCGGCATCAAGAAACGAAGACAGCGCCAACTATGTTGGCGCTGTTGTACTTTCCTTATTCAAACACCCAACTTTACGCCAGGATTTCGAGCACGCCTTGATGTGGCGCGATTTACCGAGTCCGCAGTCGAGATCAAACTGTTACGCTGGCCTTCGTTGGGCTGGTGCGGCAAAGCGCTTGCTTTCCGAAGCCAATCAAAACGATTTGCCGTATCTCTCGCCGTTTTGAACTCCGCTGTCCCTCGTCTTTTTGCGACTTTTGGCTTATGGGAGCGGAAAGCTTCTGAAAGGAACCTATGAGCCACTACGCCGCCCCCGTTTTCGCCGTGGCCCCCATGCTCGATTGGACGAACTGACTGGAAATACATTGGCCGGCAATGGGGTTAGCCGAGATCGTCTTTGCGTTGTTCTAAAGACAAAGGCCCCGCCGAAACGGGGGCCAAATTGCTTGTAGCCGGGTCGATGGACGGGAAACTCGTCATCAAGCGGCGTGGCGATCACCTCCTTTCGTTAGGCCATTGGGCGCGGTCAATGATGATGGTACGGACACCGGCCCGCGTTGCCTTGTCGACCATGTCCCAAGTTCCGAAGCGGCCGGGGAAGGCTATGACCACGTCTGGCCTGCCCTCAGCGAGCATGCGGGCGTTGCGGATC
>NZ_AUHB01000005.1 GCF_000422965.1 Pleomorphomonas oryzae DSM 16300 | reverse complement strand
CCTATTACAATGGCTTCGGCATCACCATAACCCGCGTGATGACCGACAACGGATCCTGCTACAAATCCAAAGACTTCGCAAAGGCTTGCAAGGATCTCGGCCTGAAACACATCCGAACGAAGCCCTATACGCCGAAGACCAACGGTAAGGCTGAGCGGTTCATCCAGACCGCTCTGCGTGAATGGGCATACGCACGCGCCTATCCAACCTCAGATCACCGCAAAGCCCACTTGCCAGAGTGGACCCACATGTACAATTGGCACAGACCACACGGTAGCCTTGACGCCAAAACCCCTATCAGTCGCCTCAACCTAACCAGCGACAACCTCTTGAGGCTTCACATCTAGAAGGTAGCCGGCGTATTGACCCAGAAGATGCTGGCCCGGCGGTCACCGGCATTGCGATAGTGATGCGGCAGGTCGGAATTGAAGGCGAAAGCGTCGCCCTCCATCAGATGAAATCTCCGCTCATCAACGATCAGCTCAATTTCTCCAGCAATGACGTAGCCGACTTCTTCGCCGACATGCTGGATGGGGCCTGCGCTCTCTCCACCGACTTCGACGTGGTGGATGTTGCACTGCAAGAGATGGCCGGGCGAATAAGGAATGATCCGTTCAAGGGCAATGCCCTTGCCACGGCGCAACGGGTCGAGCGTTAGCACCGGTCGCGTACCGGCCCGGAAGATCATCCCTTCCTCGCCGTGCGACTCCTCGAAGAACCAGCCGATATTCTTGTCGAGCACCTTGATGATCCGGTGCAGCATGGGCAGCGACGGCGATGCCTTGCCATTCTCGATTTTCGACAGCAGGCTTTCCGAACAACTGGCAGCTTGGGCCAGCGCCTTCAGCGTCATGCCGCGCGTTTGGCGCGCGAGCTTGAGACGCGTGCCGAGACCGACCGGCATGCCGTTGCGAATGTCCTCAGACTGAATGCTGGGGGTATCAACGAGGACCGTATCGTCCATCTTCATCAAAAGCACTTTCCTGGCCGGCCACCATCTCGCTCCCCTGGAAGTTTCCGCGGAGCAACTCCAGACGCGACGGGCCGTCCGCGCCGCTCAAGCCCACTGGCGGCCAGCAATCGCCGGACCGCGCCCCGCAGGCTAGATCGTTCGAATTGAGACTCAACTCGCGGCATTCGTCAATGCAAGGGATTGCCACCGCAGGGAGAAGGCCCAACCCGCGCAATTTCGGATCACGCCCAGGAAACATGCAGGACTACTTGACAGCCATCATTACCACCCCCTTAATGTCAGATGTCAGACCAATTTTTCGGGCGTCGGCCCGATCATGTGAATGGCGGATCGATGGCCGGCGACCTTTCCTCTCTGGAACGAATTCCGCGCGTCGACCGCGTCCGCAGCGTCATGAACGCGCTCTCCGACCATATCGAGCGCGCCGGTATGAAACCCGGCGACAAGTTGCCGACTGAACGTGAGCTATCGCTGGCGCTCGGCGTCGGGCGATCGACCGTGCGCGAAGTGATCCGCCAACTTCAGGCGCTCGGCGTCGCCGAGCCGCGTGTCGGCTCCGGTACCTTTCTCATCCGAACGATCACGCCCGGCACAGTCCACATGCCGCTGTCTCTGGATACCTCCCACCTCAGGGACGCGTTGTTGCAAACGCTGGAAGTGCGGCGCGGCATCGAGGTGGAAGCATCGGCGGTGGCGGCCCTCAAGCATACGCTCGAGGACATCCCTCTGATGGAGGCGACGCTGGTTGAGATGGAGCGCGTTCATCTCGACAAAGGGACTGCTGGCCGGGAAGACCTCGCCTTTCACCTGTCCCTTTACGACGCCACCCACAACCCGCTGTTTCCGCGTCTGCTTGAGCAGATGCGCGAGACCTTCGAGAGTTTCTTCGACCAACCATTCGACCGGCCGGATTTCGCCCGGCGGTCCTTCCCGTTCCATCGCGAGCTGTTCGAGGCGATCGTCGCCCGCAACGTCGCTCTGGCACGCGAGAAGACTTACGCGATCCTCGAAATTGTCGAGGAAGACATCAAGGACATGTCCAGATGAGTGAGGAAGCCGACCCGATCAGGCGTGCCAGCCTGATCGTCGCCCATGACGAGGTGAACGCCTACGACGCCGTTGTGCCGCCGATCGTCCAGACGTCGCTGTTCACTTTCTCGTCCTATGACGAGATGAACCAGACCTACATGGGTAAGATAACCCGGCCGACTTACAGCCGAGGACTTAATCCGACCGTTCGCCACTTCGAGGAGATGATCGCGCGACTCGAAGGCGGCGAGGACGCCATCGGCTTTGCCTCCGGCATGGCCGCGATTTCCTCGACGGTGATGACCTTCGTCCGACCCGGCGACAAGCTCCTCTGCGTCCGCCACGTCTATCCCGACGCCTATCGGCTGTTCGAAATCCTCTTGAAGCAATACGGCGTCAACACCGTTTATGTTGACGGTCGCGACGAGGCGGCCGTGGCGAGGGAACTGCCCGGCGCCGCGCTGTTCTACCTCGAAAGCCCGACCAGCTGGTCGATGGATGCGCTCGACGTCGCCTCGCTTGCCGCCATGGCCCGCAAACACGGTGTCGTCACAGCGATCGACAACAGCTGGGCATCGCCGGTTTTCCAGCAACCGCTATTGCTCGGCGTCGATCTGGTTCTCCATTCGGCATCCAAATATATCGGCGGACATTCGGATGTCGTGGCCGGTGTTGTGACCGGATCGAAGGCGCTGCTCGGCAAGATCCGTTCGACGACCTATCCCTATCTCGGCGGTAAGCTGTCGCCGTTCGATGCCTGGCTGCTGATCCGCGGCCTCAGGACACTGCCGGCCCGCATGAAGGCGCACGAAGCGGCGGCACTTTACGTTGCCCGCAAGCTCGCCGCTCATCCTCTTGTCGAGAATGTTCTGCACCCCGGCCTCGGCAACGCGCTGCCGCCGGGCCTCTCCGGAACATCTGGGCTGTTCTCGTTCACCTTCAGCGAGGGCGTCGATATTCCGAAGTTCGCCGACCAACTGAAGCTATTCAAGCTCGGCGTCAGTTGGGGCGGGCACGAAAGTCTCGTCGTTCCAGCGACCGTCGTTCACAACCAGGCCGCCGGCCCGAACTCGGCCGTCGACTTCGGCATCAGCCCGCGCGTGGTGCGTCTGCATGTCGGCCTTGAAGGCGCAGAAGCGCTCTGGACCGACCTCGGCGCCGCCATCGACGCGGCACGCATGTAGGAGCCAGCGCCCTCGACAATTCTCCGGCTTGGAGGGGCCGGCAAAGGCCTCGGTGCAAATAAAAATCAGGGGCACCGATGCCCGATCGACCGGGTTCACCGGCCGAACAACAGAAAGACCGCACGGCGGGGCCTCCAGCACCCCGCCCTCAAGTGGCAACCAAGGAAAGGGGAACTATCATGAACAGGATTTTGGCTATCGCGTCGCTATCGACGCTGCTCATGGCCGGCACGGCCCTCGCCGACACGACGCTGAAGCTCGTCGAGGTGATCACCAGTTCCGAGCGCACCGAGACGCTGAAGGGTATCGTCAAGACCTTCGAGGACGCCAACCCCGGCACCAAGGTGGAGATCATCTCCCTGCCGTGGAACCAGGCCTTCGAGAAATTCGCCACCATGGTTTCGGCTGGCGAGACGCCCGACGTCGTCGAAATGCCCGATACCTGGCTAGCGCTCTATGCCAACAACGGCGCGCTCGAAAGCCTCGAGCCCTACCTTGCCAAGTGGCAGTACACCCAGGGCCTGACGTCGCGCGCGCTGGAAATGGGGCGGTCGGTGAAGAACACCGCCTATATGCTGCCCTATGGCTTCTATCTCCGGGCGATGTTCTACAACAAGAAGCTGCTCTCCGAGGCCGGCGTCGCCGAGCCGCCGAAGACGCTCGACGAGTTCAAGGCCGCGGCCGAGAAGGTGTCGAAGCTGCCCGGCAAGTCCGGCTACTGCCTGCGCGGTGGTCCTGGCGGCCTCAACGGCTGGGTGATGTTCGGCGCCACCATGGCCGGCGACAACAGCTTCTTCAAGAAAGACGGCACCTCGACATTTGCCGATCCAGGTTGGGTGAAAGGCATCAGCTATCTCATCGATCTCTACAAGTCCGGCCTCGCTCCGAAGGACAGCGTCAACTGGGGCTTCAACGAGGTGGTCGGCGGCTTCTACTCGGGCACCTGCGCCTTCCTCGATCAGGATCCGGACGCCCTGATCTCGATCGCCGAGCGCATGAAACCGGAGGACTATGGCGTCGCTCCGTTCCCCAAGGGGCCGGCTGGCAAGGCCTTCCCGACCATCGGCTACGGCGGCTGGTCGATGTTCGCCAACAGCGAGCACAAGGACCTCGCCTGGAACCTGATCGCCACGCTCGAAGCGCCGGAAGGCAATATCGCCTGGAACAAGCGCATCGGCGCGCTGCCGATCCATACGGCGGCCGAGAAGGATCCCTTCTACGCCAGCGAACAGTTCAAGGGCTGGTTTGAAGAGCTCGGCGATCCCAATGTCACCCCGACGGTGATGCCGACACATCTCGAGGAGTTTGCCTTCTTCAAGGACTCGCTGGTGATCAACACCAGCCAGAAGGCGCTGCTCGGCGAAATCTCGCCGGAGGATCTCACCAAGCAGTGGGCCGACTATATGACGGCCGCGCAGCAGAAGTTCCTCGCCGCCAAGTAACGCGCGCACCTGCCTTCCGGTCGGGCGCGATGGCCGACCGGAAGGCGTCGCTTCCAGCTTGGAACTCCGGCGGCACCTGCGCCGCCGGAATTCATGCGATCCGCCGGAACCTCGGTCCCGACGGCGATCGAGTTCCCGTGCCTCGGTAAAGACCGAGCGCCGGTCCATGACCCCATGCGAGTTTCTTCCCGATGACCTCCTTCTCTGCGGCAGCGCCCCCGAATGGCGACCGCCGGACACCGATGCAAAGGCTCGCCGCGCGTCTGGAGCCATGGCTCTATTCCGCGCCCGTGCTGATCCTGATCGTCGCCATCATGCTGGTGCCGCTGGCGCTCGGCGTTTCCTATGCGTTTCGCGATATCAAGCTGCTCAATCCGTTCAGCGGCGGCTTCGTCGGCCTCAAGCATTTCCGTGAGCTTGCCAGCGACAGCGCCTTTCGCGGCGCGCTCATCAATACGCTCTGGTGGACCTTCAGCTCGGTCATCCTGCAGTTTCTGTTCGGTCTGATCCTGGCCCTGCTGCTCAACCAGCCATTCAAGGGACGGGCGCTGGCGCAGGCCTTGTGTTTCCTCCCCTGGGCAGTCCCGAGCTTTCTGTCGGGCCTCGACTGGGCGTGGATGTTCAATCCCGTCGTCGGCCCCATTCCCCACTGGCTCTATGCGCTGGGGATCATGTCGGAGCCCAGCAACATCCTCTCCGATCCGAAAACCGCCATGTGGGGCCCGATCGTCGCCAACGTCTGGTGGGGTATTCCCTTCTTCGCCATCACCATGCTGGCGGCGCTGCAGGCGATCCCCAAGGATCTTTACGAAGCGGCCGAGATCGACGGCGCCGGCCCGATCGAGCGTTTCCGGTCGATCACCGTGCCGTTCCTGGCGCCGACCATGGCCATCTCCATCCTGTTGCGCACCGTGTGGATCGCCAATTTCGCCGACCTGATCATCGTCATGACCAATGGCGGGCCAGCCGATCGAACCCAGATCGTGGCGAGCTACATCTTCACCCAGGCCTTCCGCCGGCTCGACTTCGGCTACGCCTCAGCGATCGCGCTGGTGCTCCTGGTGCTGCTGCTCGCCTATTCGATGCTGATCGTCGTCTTGCGCCAAACCATGCTGTCGAGGCACTGACATGACCAGAAAGCGCCTTGTTCTCACCGTGCTGCACCGGCTGGCCGTCCTCGCCTATGTGGCCTTTGCCCTGTTTCCCTTGTTCTGGCTGCTCAAGGTGTCGGTGACGCCAACCAGCCTGCTCTACACCGAGGGCATCCGGCTGTGGCCGTCGCGGGCAAGCCTTGAGCACTATGAATTCGTCCTGACTCACTCGAGCTTCCCGACTTTCTTTCTCAATTCGACGATCGTTTCGGCGTCGACGGCGGTGATCGTCACTATCGTTTCCTCGCTGGCAGGTTACGCCATGTCGCGCTTCGTCTTTCGCGGCAAATACTGGATCGTCGCCCTGCTCCTGCTGACCCAGATGTTCCCGCTGGTCATGCTGATCGCGCCGATGTTCAAGATGCTGTCGCCGCTCGGGCTCACCAATAGCCTCACTGGTCTCGTCATCGTCTACGTCGCCTTCAACGTGCCGTTCGCCACCTTCCTGATGCAGTCCTTCTTCGACGGCATTCCGAAGGATCTCGAGGACGCGGCGATGATCGACGGCGCCACGCGGTTCACGGCCTTCCGGCAGATCATTCTGCCGCTGACGCTACCCGGCATCGCCGCGACGCTCGGCTTCGTGTTCACGGCGGCCTGGAGCGAACTTCTGTTCGCGCTGATGCTGATCTCCGGCGAAAAGGCGACCACCTTCCCGGTTGGCTTGTTGTCCTTCGTCTCCAAGTTCTCGGTCGACTTTGGGCAGATGATGGCCGCCGGCGTTCTGGCGCTGATCCCCGCCTGCCTGTTCTTCCTTCTGATCCAGCGCTATCTCGTGCAGGGCCTGACGGCCGGCGCGGTGAAGGGCTGAGGAGCATTTCCATGGCTTCCATCACCATCGAGGCGATCACCAAGACATTCGGCGCCGTGCCGGTGCTGCATGACATCGATCTTTCCATAGGGGACGGCGAGTTCGTCGTCTTGGTCGGCCCATCCGGCTGCGGCAAGTCGACACTGCTTCGGATGATCGCCGGGCTCGAAGACATCACCGCCGGCGAGATCCGCATCGACGATCGCCGTATCAACGAAGTCGCGCCCAAGGATCGCGATATCGCCATGGTCTTCCAGTCCTATGCGCTCTATCCGCATATGACGGTGGCCGACAACATGAGCTACAGCCTGAAGCTCAGGAAGACGGCCCGGGAGAAGATCGCCGAGGCGGTCGGCGCCGCCGCCGGCAAGCTGGGGCTCGATCCGCTGCTGGCGCGCCGCCCCAAGGCACTGTCCGGCGGTCAGCGCCAACGCGTTGCCATGGGTCGGGCCATCGTCCGCCATCCCAAGGCATTCCTGTTCGACGAACCGCTCAGCAATCTCGACGCCCGGCTGCGCGAGCAAATGCGCGCCGAAATCAAGCGACTGCACAAATCGATCGGCGCCACGTCGGTTTACGTCACCCACGATCAGATCGAGGCGATGACGTTAGCCGACCGTATCGTCGCCATGCATGGCGGCATCATTCAGCAAGTCGGCAATCCGCTCGATCTCTACGATCGACCGGCCAACCTGTTCGTTGCCGGCTTTATCGGCTCACCGGCCATGAACTTCGTGGAGGGGCACTGCCGGGCCGGCGTCATCGAGACCACCGACGGCAGCAAGGTTGCCATCCCCGAAGGTATTCATCTCACCGAAGGACAGGCAGTGACCATTGGCATCCGCCCCGAACACGTGCGCATCGTCGCCGGTTCCGAAGCCGGCAGCTACACGGCACGGGTCGACTTGGTGGAGCCGACCGGTTTCGGCACCATCGTGCACGTTCGCCTGCTTGGCCAGGATCTCAAGATCTATACCCTTGAACGCGGCGTTGCGGTGGTTGGCCAGCCATTGCACATCGCCCTCGACAGCACCCGGCTGCACCTGTTCGACCGCGAGACGACGAACCGCATCGGATGAACTGAGCACCGCCTCAAGGCAACCATCGACGGCCGGCGTCACATGACTCCGGCCGTTTGCACGTTTGCGACCGACTGGCTCATAGGGCGCAGCAAACGCCCACGTCTCTCGAAGCGAGCATTCAGGACGCCGCCGACCCGACATTTCATATGGCGCTCGAAATTATTACGCGCGTAAAATTTCTATGTTGACATGCGACAACATTCCGTGGTGAGTTGACCTCGCTGAGACGGAGGGCACCTCTGTCGCGGCACGTTTGCCGTCAGGCCCGTTTGGGCCGGAACGGGCGAAGTCTCGCTTGGCGCGAGGCTGGTTTTCGCCCGACAGTTCAACAACGGCCGACAGTCTTCCGACCATGAGGATGGATCGGGGCAGCGGCCATGTGGGAGGAACACAATGACTATTCGTTCGCTCGCTCGCCTGGCTCTCGCCGGCTCCGCCTTCGCTTTTCTCGCCTCGTCGGCGCTGGCCGATGGCATCGGCGCTTCGCTGCTCACCCAGCAGCATCCCTTCTACATCGAGCTTGCCGACGCCATGAAGGCCGAGGCTACCGCCAAGAACGTCAAGCTCGAAGTGGCGATCGCCAACCAGGATCTCAACAAGCAGCTCGCTGACGTCGAGGACTTCATCGTCAAGGGCGTCGACGTCATCGTGCTGTCGCCGGTCGACAGCAAGGGCGTGAAGGCGGTGATCGAGAAGGCCCAGAAGGCCGGCATCAAGGTGATCACCGTCGACGTGCCCGCCAACGGCGTGAAGGTCACGTCCTATATCGGCACCGACAACTATGCCGGTGGCGTCAAGGCCGGCGAGCTGATGGCCAAGGAACTCGGTGACAAGGGCAAGGTCGCCATCATCGACTACCCGACCGTGCAGTCGGTGGTGAACCGCATCGACGGTTTCAAGAAGGCCATCGGTGAGCACAAGGGCGTTGAGATCGTCGCTCAGCAGACCGGCATCACCCGCGCCGAGGCGCTGGCTGCCGCGCAGAACATGCTGCAGGCCAATCCTGACATCCAGGGCATCTTCGGCTTCGGTGATGACGCCGCGCTGGCCGCCGCCGTGGCGGTGAAGTCGGCCGGCCTCGAGAGCCAGGTCAAAGTGATCGGCTTCGACGGCATGGAAGAGGCCCGCAAGGCTGTCGACACCAACCCGGTGATGGTCGGCGTCATCCAGCAGTTCCCCGGCGAGATGGGCAAGCGGGCCGTTGACACGGCCATCGACGTCATCGCCGGCAAGGACGTGCCGGCAGAGCAGCCGATCGAGCCGGGCGTCTACGTCCGCAAGTAATACGGCCTAGAGCACGCGGGGCCACTTTACGCACCCGCCCGGAAAGACGAATACTTTTCGGGCGGATGAAGACAAGCGGCCCAGCAGATTCCATTGCCCCTGTTGGGCCATAGATCCCGTGTCTTCCTCCCCTTGACCGGTCTGGCGTTGTCGCGGCCGAGGGCATTCGCGTCGGAAAGGAGGCGGGCATGTCGGCCGCGACCAGCGACGTCATTCTCAAGATCAACAACATATCCAAGCTGTTCGGCCCGGTCGCCGCGCTGAAGAACATGCACCTTGCGGTGCGCGCCGGCCGCGTTCACACGCTGCTCGGCGAGAACGGCGCCGGCAAGTCGACGCTGATGAAGATCCTGGCCGGTGTCTACCACGCCACGACGGGCGAAGTGGAATTCTGCGGCGCGCCCTACAAGCCGGAAAATCCACAGGAAGCAGCCGCCCGCGGCCTCACCATCGTCTTCCAGGAACTCAGCCTCTGCAACAACATGACGGTGGCCGAGAATATTCTGGCGACGCGCGAGCCGTCCGTCTACGGCTTCATCAACGATCAGGCGCTTGAGCGCCGCGCCGCCGAGATCGTCCGCGACCTCGGCCTGCCGATCGATGTCACCGAGAAGGTCGGCAATCTCTCCATGGCTCAACGCCAGCTCGTCGAGATCGCCAAGGGCCTGTCGATCGCCGATCCCCGCCTCGTCATTCTCGATGAGCCGACCTCGTCCCTGACCGAGGCCGAGACGGACATTCTGTTCTCCATCATCGACCGGCTCAAGGCCAAGGGCGTTGCCATCATCTACATCTCGCACCGCATGGAAGAGATCATGCGGCTTTCCGACGACATCACTGTCATCCGCGATGGTGAGTATATTGCGACGCGCCAACGCGAAGAGGTCACCATCGACGAACTGATCGCCATGATGGTCGGCCGGCAAATGAACGAAATCTACCCGCCGCGTCTCTCCCCTGCCCCGCCTGAGAGCGAGGCGCCGATCCTTTCGGTCGAAGGATTCAGCCGTGATGGCGAGTTCGAGAACGTCTCCTTCGAAGTCAGGAAAGGCGAGATTCTCGGCTTCTTTGGACTGATCGGCTCCGGCCGATCGGAGATGATGAATGCGCTGTTCGGTATGAAGGCCGCCTCTGGCACTGTCCGGGTCGACGGCGAGCCGGCGATCATTACCTCGCCGGTCGATGCCATCGCCCGGCGGATCGCCTTCGTCACCGAGAACCGTAAGGAAGAGGGCCTCGTCCTCGCCCATAGTGTCGAGTGGAATATCTCGATGGCGGCGCTTGGCCGCTTCGCCGCGGCACTCGGCTTCATGCGCAAACGCGAGGAGCGCAAGTCGGCGACGGATGAAGTCGGCCGGCTGACCATCAAGACGGCATCAGTCGAGACACCGGTCGGCTCGCTTTCCGGCGGCAATCAGCAAAAGACGGTGCTCGCCAAATGGCTGCTGACCCAGCCGCGCATCCTGATTCTCGACGAACCGACGCGCGGCGTCGATGTCGGGGCCAAATTCGAAATCTACAAGATCATCCGCCAGCTGGCGGCCGAGGGCACGGCAATCCTGCTGGTCTCCTCCGAGCTGCCGGAAGTCCTCGGGATGAGCGATCGCCTCGTTGTCATGCACGAGGGCCGGCTCAGCGCCACGCTGCCCGGCGGCGCCACCCCCGAAACGGTCATGGCCCACGCGACAGGTATCACGTCATGAGCGATGAGAAACACGCAACCACCCAGAAGCCTTACGCCAAGCTGCTCCGGCAGTATGGCGGCATCCTGGTCTCCCTGATCGTCCTCTGCGTCATCTTCTCGGTGATGAACCCGCGCTTCATGACGGTCGCCAACCTGATGAACGTGCTGCAGCAGATCGCGGTGATCGCCATTGCCGCCTTCGGCATGACCTGGGTGATCCTGCTCGGCGAGATCGACCTGTCCATCGGCTCGATCATCGCCGTTGCCGGCATGGCCGCCGCGCAGGCCTTCCTCGCCGGCTTCGGTTTCATGCCGACGCTTGTCCTGACGCTGCTCGCCGGTGCGGCGATGGGTCTGGCCAACGGCGTGCTCACCGCCAAGCTCGGCCTGCCGTCGTTCATCGTGACGGTGGCGACCATGGGCATCTTCCGTGGCCTGGTCAGCCTGCCGACCAACGGCGCACCGGCCATGATCGAGGACCCGACCTGGATCGCCATTGGCGCCGAGAGCTTCGTCGGCCTGCCAATCATCATCTGGATCGTCGTGGTGCTGTTCATCTTCAACCACGTGCTCTTGTCGAAGACCACCTTCGGACGTCGGGCCTATCTCACCGGCGGCAATCGCGAGGCGGCAGTCTACTCGGGCATCAAGGTCGACCGGGTGAAGATCACCATCTTCATGATCTCCGGCATCATGGCCGCGATCTCCGGCATCCTGCTGTCGTCCCGCCTTTATTCGGCGCAGACCAATGCTGGCACCAGCTACGAGCTCGACGCCATTGCGGCGGCGGTTCTCGGCGGCACCAGCCTTTCCGGCGGCGTCGGCACCATGATCGGCACCATCATCGGCGCGCTGATCATCGGCATCATGAACAACGGCATGAACATGCTGTCCGTTCCCTACTTCTACCAGTTGATCGTCAAGGGCTTGGTCATTCTGCTGGCCGTCTGGCTCGACGTTCGTTCCAAGCGGGCCAAGCAATAATGCGTCAGAGTAAGGTTCTCACCATCGGCGAGGTGCTGGTGGAGATCGTCGCCACCGAACGCGGCAATGGCTTTCGCGAGCCGGTCAAGCTGATCGGCCCCTTCCCTTCCGGTGCGCCGGCAATCTTCATCGATCAGGTCGGCAAGCTCGGGCAGGCGGCGGCGATCATCTCGCGGGTTGGAGACGATGATTTCGGTTACGTCAACCTCGAGCGGTTGAAGCGCGACGGCGTCGACGTCTCCGGTATCGAAGTCGATCCGCTCGGCACCACCGGCAGCGCCTTCGTTCGCTACCGCGAGGATGGTGGTCGCAACTTCGTCTTCAACATCCGTCACAGCGCCTGCGGTACCATCGAGCTCAAGGGGCCTGCGGCCTCACTCGTCGAGACCTGCACACACATGCACGTCATGGGGTCCTCGCTCTATGCGACGAGCGTCGTCGAGGCAGTCCTGACGGCAACGCGGAAAATCAAGGCCAACGGCGGCACGGTATCGTTTGACCCTAACCTCCGTGCCGAGATCCTGAACAGCCCCGGCATGCGCGAGGCGCTTGCCGTCGTGCTGGGCGAGACAGACCTGTTCCTGCCGAGCGGCGAGGAACTGTTCCTGTTCTCACCGGCCGACAGCGAGAAGGAAGCCATCGCCAACCTTCTGAAGGGCGGCGTCAAGGCCATCGTCCTGAAGCGTGGCGCGGCCGGCGCCAGCTATTTCGATGCCAGCGGCGAGATCAGCCTGCCGGGCTTTCGGGTGACGGAAGTCGATCCCACCGGCGCAGGTGACTGTTTCGGCGCTACCTTCGTGACCTTCTGGCTTGGCGGTGCCGACCCCGAGACGGCGCTCCGTTACGCCAACGCCGCAGGCGCCAAGGCCGTTACCCGATCTGGTCCGATGGAAGGCGCATCGACACGCGCCGAACTTGACGCGCTGATCGCCGAACAAAGGAGCTGACGACATGGCTTTGAACCCGCTGAGCGACATTTCCATCTGGCGCTTCCGCACCTCCGGCCTGCGCGGCATTCCGTCGATCTGTTCGGCCCATCCGGTGGTGATCGAAGCGGCGATGTTGCACGCTGCCCGCCTCGGCCTGCCGGTGCTGATCGAGGCCACCTGTAACCAGGTCAACCAGGATGGTGGCTATACCGGCATGACGCCGCGCGACTTCCGCGACTTCGTCGAGGCGATCGCCAAGCGCGTCGGTTTCCCGTTCGAGAAGGTCATCCTCGGTGGCGACCACCTCGGCCCCAACCCGTGGAAGAAGCTCCCCGCTAGCGAGGCCATGGCCAAGGCCAAGGTGATGATCGACGCCTTCGCCAGAGCCGGCTTCACCAAGCTGCACCTGGATACCTCGATGGGCTGCGCCGGCGAACCGGTGGCGCTCACTGACGCGCTGACTGCCGAGCGGGCCGCTTCGCTCGCCGCCGTCGCCGAGGCGGCAACTAAGAGCTCCACCGTCAAGCCGGTCTACATCGTCGGCACCGAGGTGCCGATCCCCGGTGGCGCCATGGAAGAGATCGAGGAACTGGAAGTCACCAAGCCTCAGGCGGCACGCGACACCATCGCCGTCCACCGCGAGGCGTTCGCCAAGGCCGGTATCGCCGCCGCCTTCGAGCGGGCGGTCGGTGCCGTGGTGCAGCCGGGCGTCGAGTTCGGCAATCACAACGTCGTCGCCTTCGATGCCGACAAGGCCGCTTCCCTCTCCGCCGTGCTGTCCGATCTCAAGGGCTTCGTGTTCGAGGCGCACTCCACCGACTACCAGACCCCGGAAGCCTTGAAGGCGCTGGTCGACAACGGCTTCTCCATCCTGAAGGTCGGCCCGGCCCTGACCTTTGCACTACGCGAGGCGCTCTATGGCCTCGACCACATCGCCGAGGTGCTCTACGCCGGTCGCCGCAAGGAGACGCTCAAAGCCACCTTCGAGCGGGTGATGCTCGCCCATCCCGACAACTGGGCGAAGTATTACTTCGGCACGCCCGACGAGCAGCGGCTGCAACGGCACTTCAGCTATTCCGACCGCATCCGCTACTACTGGCCGGAGCCGGAGATCGCCAAGGCGGCCGAGGAATTGCTCGCCCTGTTCGGCACCACCCCGATACCCGAGACGCTGATCAGCCAGTATCTTCGCGGTGTCTACGAGGGCGTCCGGCGCGGCCGCGTCACCCCCACCGTCCATGGCCTGTCGCTCGCCATGGTCGACCTCGTCCTCGAAGACTATTTCAAAGCCTGCCTCTGAAGGCAGGCCATACGGGACCGGGAGCGCTCAGCCTCGGTCCCTCAGGCCGAGAGAGCTCTCACGCACCACGAGATCCGGCGTCACCTGGGTGTTGCGCGGCGGCGGCAGCTCGTCGCGGTGGCGGATCAGTTCGATCACCCGTTCGACGGCGAGCTGCGACACGCGCGAAGCGTTGTAGTCGACGGTGGTCAGCGGCGTCACCGCGTATTCGGCAAACTCGATATTGTCGAAGCCGACGATGGCGATATCAGTGGGCACGCGAAGGCCAGCCTGGGCGCAGAAGCGCAGCACACCGAGCGCCAGCGAGTCGTTGGAGGCGAAGACCGCTGTCGGCTTGTCGTCACGGGACATCAGGCTGGCCATCGCCCAGTAACCGGCTTCGGCCGAGTGCCCTTTCGGGTCGATGACCAGCTCGGGCCGGGCGGCAAGTCCGGCATCGGCATGCGCCTGCAAATAGCCCTCTCGCTTTTCAATGTTGCCGAGTGCCGGCGCCGGATCGATCAGAGCGATCGCCTTGTGGCCATTGCCAATCAGATGGCTCACCGCCTTGTAGGCGCCCATCTGCTCGTTCATCGACACCGCGTCGATGCCGGAGTCGCTGGAACCGACCAGCAGAACGATCGGATAGTTGCGCTGCCGCAGCGCTCGGATGTGGTCCAAGCGATTGTGGTTGGTCGGGAAGATCAGCATGCCGTCCGCTCGCCGGGAGCGAAAGGTCTCGATCATCCGCGTCTCGACTTCGAGATTGTTATTCGAGGTGGCAAACAGCGTCGTGTAGCCCGCCTTGGCAAGATGGCTCTCAATCGCCTGGGCGACGTGTGTCAGGATCGGATTCTCGAGATCGGTCAGGATCAGGCCGATCGACTTGGTCTCCTGATTGACCAGCGATTTCGCGACGTAATTGGGCAGGTAATTGAGCTCGGACGCCGCCTCGCGGATGATCACCTTGGTTTCGGACGGAATGCGCGGGCTGTCGCGCAGAGCCAGCGATACGGTATTGATGGAAAAGCCCGTCTTCTCCGCCACATCTTTCAGTCGCGCCAGCGGCTTTCCCATCAAGCCCTCCCTCTCAGCGATCGGCCGGCAGAGCGGAAATCGCCCTGTATTGCAGGCAGTTCGGCGCCATTTCCATCAGTTCTATCCGGTTGCCATCGGGATCTTCAATCCACGCCCCACGGTTCCCGTCAAGCCCGGTCTTGATAGGCGAGGTGAGCGATACGCCGGCCGCGGCAAAGCGGGCTGCCGTCGCCACGATATCCTCGACCGAGAAGCAGATGTGATTGACGCCCACCGCTGCCTCGTCGGCCGCCCGCCCCGGATGACCTGAGGGAAATAGCTCAAGAAACGACGTGTCGGTGATCCGGATATAGACGATCCACGCCTCGCCCTTGTCATTGAGGAGACGGGTCATTTCCTTCAGCCCGAGCTTGTCGCGATAGAAGGTGAGCGACGCATCGAGGTTCTGAACCTTGAGCGCCAGATGTCCGAGACCGTTGATACCTGCCAAGACTTCCTCCTGATTGTAGTAGCGCTAATACAAAGGTCGTAAATGGCTCATGCTGGCAGAAAGCCATTCAAGCATCCCACTCTGGCCCCCAGGAGGGCGCAATGGAGCGCGGCCCGTCGGCCAGTGCATCGATGGCAGCGATATCGTCAGGCGAAAGGCTCAGCTTCGTCGCCGCGAAATTGGAGGCGATCCGCTCGCGTCGCGACGAGGTGGGAATGGCCGCGTAGCCCTTTGCCAGCTCCCAGGCGATAGCCACCTGCTCGACAGTGGCGCCATATCGCGCGCCGATCGATTGAAGCACCGGATTGCCAGCAAGCCGACCGTGAGCGATCGGCAGATAGCAGGTGACCAGAATGTCCCGACGCTGGCATTGCACAGCGACTTTCTTATTCTTGAACAGCGGGTTGAGCTCAATCTGGTTGGTTGCTATCCGACCGGGACCGAGGCGTCTTTCCGCCTCATCGAGTAGCGCGGTGGTAAAATTGGAAACGCCAATCAACCGTGTCAGACCAGCGTCTTGCGCCTCGACGAGCTGATCGAGGTAGACAGGAAGCGCCAGCTCACCATTGGGCGACGGCCAGTGGATCAAGGTGAGGTCGACGGTGTCGACGCCAAGCTGATCCAGGCTATGCCGGAGCGAGGGGAGCAATTTACCCGGCCCGAAATTCGCCGTGTCGATCTTGGTCGTAACGAATACGTCCTGTCGCGGCAATCCGCACCGTCGCAAGGCCTCGCCGACCATCGGCTCTGTCCCATAACTCTGGGCCGTATCGAGATGCCGGTACCCGACCTCCAAAGCGGCCAGCATGGCTTCGACCCCCTCGGAGTCAAGGCGCGCCCATGTTCCATAACCCATTCTGGGGATGCGCTTTTCCGCTTCGCCCGCCATCACTTCCCCTCCCCTTGGCGTGCGGCCTTTCCCGGCCGTCAGTGAAACTACCTTGACGAAATACGATTCATGTGGTTTGTATTAGCGCTAATATAAGGCTGACGCAAGAGGACGCGGCCAACAATAAGCCTTCGGGAGGAACCATGGGCATCCGCTGGAGCCGGCTGACGCCGCAGCTCGCCCTGACGCCAGCCGTTGCGATCACCGCCATCGCCTTCATTGGTTCGATCGGCTGGACGATCCTGTTGTCGCTGACGTCGAGCCGTCGGTTGCCGGACTACACAATCGACTGGACGAATCCCTTCCGGCAGTATGCTCGGCTTTTCGCCGACATCGGCTGGCGCATCTCGCTCTCCAACCTGATCGTACTGGCCATCGGATCGGCACTCGCCATCGTCTTCGGCTTCATTCTCGCGGCGATGATCGAACGCGAACGGCGCGGCGAGGACTTCTTCCGCACTGTCTTTCTCTATCCGCTGGCCATTTCGCTGATCGTCACCGGCGTCGCCTGGCGCTGGATCTTCAACCCCGCGCTCGGCCTCGAGAGCTTTTTTCATTCGCTGGGCATGACCTGGGTGTCGTTCAACTGGCTCGCCGACGGGCGGACGGCCATGTATGCCATCATCCTCGCCTCGGTCTGGCAAAGCTCGGGCTTCTACATGGCGCTGATGCTCGCCGGCCTCAAGGCGATCAATGTCGAGATCTGGAGCGCCGCGAGGCTGGACGGCGTTCCACTGTGGCGCGTCTATCTCGAAATCATCATTCCCATGATGAAGTTCACCTTCCTCACCTGCGCCATCCTACTGTCGCTCGGGGTGATCAAGGCCTACGACATCATTGTCGCCATGACCAATGGCGGTCCCGGCCAATCCACCTGGCTGCCGGCCTATTTCACCATCAACGCCATGTCGGCAAAGGGCAATCTTGCCTTCGCCTCGGCAGCGGCGACCCTGATGCTGGCCATTACCCTCGTGATCTTCCTGCCGCTGGTTCTTCTGACGGTGTGGCAACAGCGCATGCGCAAGGGGGTGGCCGGATGACCGACTTCACCTCTTCCACTTCGGCCGAGGGCGCGGTCATGTTCCCGCGTCCGAAGAAGCGCATCAAAGGGCGCAGCATCGCGGTTCTGGTGTTCCTCACGATGGCAGCCCTGTTCTTCTCGATCCCGCTTTACGTGCTGGTGACCACCTCGTTCAAGACCATGGATCAGATCCGCGGCGGCGCCATCTTTTCGCTGCCCGAGGTCTGGACCTTCGAGGCCTGGCGCTATGCCTGGGATGAGGCCTGTTCGGGCATCACCTGCGAGGGATTGAAGCGTGGCTTCGTCAACTCGCTGGAGATCCTGTTTCCGTCGCTGATCGCCTCGATCGCCATCTCGGCGGTCACCGGCTACGCGCTGGCGCTCTGGAATGTCCGCTGGGCCGGCGGCTTCCTGTTTCTACTCTTCCTCTGCGCCTTCGTACCGTTCCAGATCATCATGTATCCGCTGATCGTCATCACGGTGAAACTCGGCATCTATGGCTCGGTCTGGGCGGTCGCCTTCATTCACACCGTGCTGGCCATGCCGGTACTGACACTCATCTTCCGGAACTATTACAAGGACATACCGCCGGAGATCATCAAGGCGGCGATCATGGACAACGGGTCGTTCTGGCGAATCTTCCTCGAGATCGTCCTGCCGATGTCCGGCAACATCCTGATCGTCGTGCTGATTATGCAGATCACCTCGATCTGGAACGACTATCTGATTGGCGTCACCTTCGGCGGCCTCGGGGCGCAGCCTATGACGGTCAACCTTGCCAACATGGTCACCGTCACCACCGGCACCGTTTCCTACAACGTCAACATGGCCGCGGCGCTCCAGACCGCGGTCCCACCGCTCGTCATCTACTTCGTGCTCGGCAAATTCTTCGTGCAGGGCATCGCGGCCGGCGCCGTGAAAGGCTGAGGAGGAGAGCCATGCCCCGCGTTTCCTTCGAACATATCGTCAAGAGGTTCGGCGCCATCACCGTTCTCGACGGCCTCAATCTCGCAGTCGATGATGGCGACTTTCTGGTGCTACTCGGCCCGTCCGGCTGCGGCAAGACAACACTTCTGAACCTGCTCGCCGGTCTTTCCGACGTCACCTCAGGCCGCATCATGATCGGCGAGCGCGACGTCACCGACCTCGATCCCAAGGACCGGCGTCTTGCCATGGTGTTCCAGTCCTACGCGCTCTATCCGACCAAGACGGTGCGCGGCAATCTCCGGTTCGGCCTGTCGGCCAGCAAGCTACCCAAGGAGGAGATCGACAAGCGGATCGCCTGGGCCGCCGACATGCTGCAGATCGGGCCCTTGATGGATCGGCGGCCAGCCCAGCTCTCCGGCGGTCAGCGCCAGCGTGTCGCCATCGGCCGCGCTCTGGTCAAACACGCCGATGTTCTGCTGTTCGACGAGCCACTCAGCAACCTAGACGCCAAGCTCCGTACGGAAATGCGTCTGGAGATCAAGAAACTGCACGAGGAGCTCAATCCCACCGTCGTCTACGTCACCCACGACCAGATTGAGGCAATGACCATGGCGACGCGGATCGCCATCATGAACGGTGGCAAAATCGAGCAGTTCGGTACTCCCGACGATGTTTACGAGCGGCCAGCCAATCTGTTCGTCGCGGGCTTCATTGGGTCGCCTTCGATGAACCTGCTGCCGGCCACCGTCGAGACCGGCGGTCGAGCGCGCCTTGCCGACGGCAGCCTTCTCGACATGTCCGGCTATGTCTTCGACACGACGCCACCCGCTGGCGCCGAGCTCGTGGTCGGCCTGCGTCCCGAACACTTCTCGCTTGTCGCAAACGTCGATCCGGCCTGCCGTCTCGATCTCGAAATTCGCCACATCGAACGAACCGGCTCGGATGCGATGCTGTCCCTCGCCTTTGGCGATCGACGGGTCGTCGTGCGCGCCACACCGACCGAGACCTCTCGCCTCAAATCCGGCGACAAGATCGCCGTGACCTTTCCAAAGGATCGTCTCAACCTGTTCGACGCCGGGAGTGGGCGCCGCATCTAGGTTTGCTAGGGAGGAGAAAGAGATGAAACCGCATAGCTATCGCCTGGGTCTCGCCCTCGCCGCCACGCTGTTGTCTGGTGCGGCCTTCGCTGAGGACCTCGTCATCTACCAGGACTGGTCGTCTCCGGCCGAGGTCAAGGCGCTCAACGTGCTGAAGGCCGCCGCTGAGAAAAAGGGGATCAAATGGATCGACATCACCATTCCCCACGACACCGGCTCCAACGTGACGCTGCTGAATCTGGTGACCGGCGGCAATCCGCCCAATGTTTTCTCGGAGAACAATCCGGCGGTCTACATGGATCTTGAGAAGATGGGGCTTGGCCGCCCGCTGACGGGCCTGTTCAAGGACCTTGGCGCGATGGATCATTTCCCGGCTGTGGTGAAAAAGGTGATCACCATTGACGGCGAAGTTCGCAAGATCCCGCTCGGCATCCAGATTGATGGCATGGTCTATTATAACAAGGAGGTGGCCGCAAAGGCCGGTGTCGATCCCGAGAAATGGGCTTCGCTCGACGCCATGTTTGCCGATTTCGACAAGGTGAAAGCGGCCGGCTTCATCCCGCTCGCCGTCGGTGCGCAGCAGTGGCAGATCGGCTATCTCACCCATACCCTCGTCGCGACGCTGGGTGGCGTCGATTACTTCACCGAGATCTACGGACCCAAGCCCAAAGCCGAGGCCCTTGACGCGCCGGTGCTGAAGGATGTGTTCACCTGGCTGCGTAAGTTTCAGCAAGCCGCCGACCCCGGATCGGTCAACCGCGACTGGAACATGACTACCAACACCGTCATTTCCGGCCAGGCGCTGATGCAGATCCATGGTGACTGGATGAAGGGTGAGTGGCGCGCCGCCGGCAAGGAGGCCGGCAAGGACTTCGGCTGCGCCCAGATTCCCGGCGCCAAGGCGGTCGTGGTGTCGGTCGACAGCTGGGGCCTGCTAGGTGGTCAACCGGCAGCCAAGGACAAGGCGGAGCTGGACTTTGCCTCCGTCGTCGTCGATCCGGTCGTGAACGCCGATTTCGCCGCCGCCAAGGGCGCGACCCCGGTGCGAGCCGACGTGCCGACCGACAAGCTCGATATCTGCTCGCAGGGCGTGCTCGACGTCCTGAAGGATCCGGCGCGTCAGGTACAGAACCCGCACTCGATGGTCGATCCGGATTGGCAGGCGTCGATCTGGGAGGTCGCCTTCAACTTCTGGAGTACCCCGTCGATGACGGTCGACGAGGCGATCGCCAGCATGAAGAGCAACTACGCGACGATCGTCAAGTAGCCACAACGAATTGATTCAAAATCCATATCCGGCCCGAGACCGCCGGACCGGATATGGTCAGCATGAGAATGGCAACATGGACAAGAGACTTCTCGACGAAGACCGCGTCTTCCAGATCTGCTTCGTCACTCACGACGTCGAGGCGTCGGCAAAATGGTTCTCCGAGTTGACCGGCAAGCCGGTCCCGCCGGAAGGCAAGGCGGCCGATCCCGAGGAGGCGCAGGCCGTCTACATGGGCATGCCAGCCGCCGTTGGCTGCCGCATCATCATGTTCCCGTTCGGCAATATCGACGTCGAGTTCCTTCAGCCCGGTCCGGAAAAGAGCGCCTGGCGTGATCTTCTGGAGGAGAAGGGACCCGGCTGTCACCACATCGCCTTCAAGACGAGAAACCTCACCAAGCGGCACGCTTTCCTCGAAGGCCATGGCCACAAGCTTCTGCAGCGCGGTGAGTTCGACGGCAGCCACGGCCGTTACGCCTATTACGACACGGTCGAGGATCTCGGCGTGCTGGTCGAGCTTCTCGAGTTCGACAACGACAAGGAAGCGCAGCCGTAAGCTCTCAAACGCAGAGAACCGACCGCGCCCGGAGGAATCGTCGTGCGCTACCAGATTTCCTATCAGCTCTACTCGTCGCGGAACTTTCCGCCGCTCGAGGCGCAGTTTCCCACTCTGAAGGCGCTCGGATATGACGCGATTGAACCGTGGCTGCCCGCTTATGAGGCCGACGCCAAAAGCTTTCGGCGTGCCCTCGATGCCGCCGGCCTCGCCTGCCACGGCTTTCACATGCCGCTGTCGGGCCTCATCGACGAACCCAACCGCTTCTTCGATATCGCCCTGACACTCGGCGCGCGCTTCCTCATCCCGCCGTTCGTGCCCGAGGAGGAGCGGGTCAACACATCCGACTTCTGGAAAAGGCTTGGCGAAACCCTGGCGACCGGCGCCGAGCGGGCACGCCCGCACGGGCTCAAGGTGGTCTGGCACAACCACAACTTCGAATATGTGAGCCTACCGGACGGCTCACGACCGATCGAACATATCCTCGGGGGCAGCGACGAGGTGCTGTTCGAGATCGATTGCGGCTGGGTGACCCGCGCCGGTGCCAATCCGGCGGCCGAGCTCGCCCGCTATGCCGATCGCATCGCCTTCATCCAGATGAAGGACACCGCCCCGCTCGGAACTAGGAACGATGACGGTTGGACAGCGACCGGCGACGGCATCATCGATTGGCCGGCGCTGGTGCCGCTGATGCGCCTGACCGCCGCCGAGCACATCGTGGCCGAGCACGACAATCCCGCCGACTGGAAGCGGTTTGCCGAACGGTCGATCAACTACATGCGCTCGCTCGGTCTTTGAGGCAGCGAGACTTCGGAGGAAACAGATCATGGCGAGCGAAGTGGCAATTTTCCACCTTGAAAGCCGAACGGTGGAGACCGTTCTCAAGACCGAACGGCTGATCGAGGCGCCCAACTGGACGAAGGACGGCAAGGCGCTGGTGATCAATGGCGATGGCCGGCTCTATCGGGTCGATCTCGCCCGGCCGGCCATGGTCGAGATCGACACCGGCTTTGCCCGTGATTGCAACAACGATCATGGCATCTCGCCCGATGGCAAGCTCTTGGTCATCTCCGACTCCACGGAGCGGGGATCAAGCGGCATTTACACGCTGCCGATCACCGGTGGACAGCCGACCGCCGTCACCGACAAGACGCCCTCCTATTGGCATGGCTGGTCGCCGGACGGCCGCACATTGGCCTATGTCGCCAACCGGACCGGTACCTTCCAGGTCTATACGATCCCGGTCGGTGGCGGCGCCGAGACTGCGGTAACCTCGGACTTTGACCACTGCGACGGCCCGGACTATTCGCCTGACGGAGCGTGGATCTGGTTCAATGGCGAGAAGAATGGCGCCGTCGACCTGTGGCGCATCCGTTCCGACGGCAGCGATCTTCAGAAGATGACCGATGACGAACGGGTCAACTGGTTCCCACATCCCTCGCCTGATGGCCGCTATGTCGCCTATCTCGCCTATCTTCCCGGCGTGAAGAGCCATCCGCGAGATCAACATGTCGAGCTTCGGCTGATTCCGGCCGAGGGAGGCAAGCCGGAGGTGCTGCTGCCCCTCTATGGCGGCCAGGGCACCATCAATGTGCCGTCCTGGGCGCCGGACTCCTCTGCGTTTGCGTTCGTGCGCTATGAACAGAACAAATAAAGTGCGCCGAACCGGTGGTTGCTGGTGGCGCACTGCCGCCGGCAACCACTAACTTCACCGATCCCGATCGGCGGAGAAGGCGATAGTGCGCTGGGCTTCCAGCACGGCCAGCCGCCGGGACAGGGCGTGTGAGATCGAGCTATACGCCGTGCTACCCAGCGCAAGCCGGAAGGGCGGCGCCGTCTGGTCGGCCGCTGCGATCATGGCGCTGGCCGTTCGCTTCGCGTCCCCCTTAAGCACGAAGCTTCCACCGGTAATGGCCCGCCGAATCTCGCCGGCCGGTGTGTTTTCGTACTCAGCCATCGGCGCTGCGTGAACAAGATTGGCGCCAAAGCCGGTTTCGGTCGCGCCTGGCTCGGCAATGATGAAGTCGATGCCGAACGGCGCTGTCTCCTGGGCAACGGATTCGATGAAGCCTTCGACGCCCCACTTACTGGCGTGATAGATGCTGAAATTGGGATAGGCGACCTGCCCTCCTTCCGAGGTGACCTGCAGGATCCGCCCGCCGCCTTGCCGGCGCAGATGCGGCAGGACGGCGCGGATGACCTGGATGGAACCGACGAGATTTGTCGCGATCTGCCTGTCGATCTCGACGTCGGACACTTCCTCGCCTGCCCCGACAAGACCATAACCGGCATTCTGAACGACAACATCGATCCGGCCCATGCGCCGGAACGCTTCGTCAACGATCGCGCGGATGCCTGGGATATCCGTCAGTTCGAGCGCCATGACGGTGAGTTTGTCGGCGTGCTGTTGCTTGAGGCTGTCAAGCGCATCGAGACGGCGGGCCGTTCCCACGACCTTATCGCCACGAGCCAGAAGCTGCCTTGTCATCTCCAGGCCGAGACCGGACGATGCGCCGGTGATGAACCATGTCTTGCTCATCTGATGTTCCTTTCATGGTGAGAACACCAAGATAGGCCCATGCGATTGGTGGTATTAGTCACCCAATCTTGGATAACCATGTGCGGAAAATACACCAATGACCAAGCCGACGCTGAGCGATCTCGAGGCCTTCGCGGCAATTGTCCGCTACCGCAGCTTTCGCAAGGCTGCCGACGAATTGGGGCTCTCGCGCTCGACGCTCAGCCATACCTTGATTGGCCTGGAGAGAAACCTGGGTGTTCGACTGCTCCACCGTACCACACGCAGCGTCTCGCCCACCGATGTCGGCGCCCGCTTGCTGGAACGCATCAACCCCGTTCTCTGGGATCTCGACATGGCCCTCGACGGGCTTGCGGCGGACGCCGGTGAGCCAAGCGGCAGGTTGCGCATCAATGCCAACAAGAGTGCCGCGTGCTTCCTGCTGTCGCACGTCGTTCCGCCGTTCCTGCGGCAGTATCCGCAGGTGGAACTCGATCTGGTTTCCGAGGGCCGCCTCATCGACATCGTGCGGGAGGGGTTCGACGCCGGCGTCAGGCTGGCCGAAGCGGTTCCGCAAGACATGATCGCTGTTCCAGTCGGTGGCTCCGTCCGGTTCGTTGCCGTCGCCTCGCCCGACTATTTGAGCGAACACACGCCGCCGACGACGCCCGACGACCTGCACCGGCACGCTTGCATCCGTCAGCGTTTGCCGAGCGGCAAGCGCTATCGCTGGGAGTTCGTACGATCCGGTGTGGAAATGACCATCGATGTGCCGGGCGCGCTGACGCTGGACGACAGCGACCTGATGGTCCAGGCGGCCACGGACGGGCTCGGCATCGCCTATGTTCCCGAACCCATCGCACGGCCGGCGCTGGATTCTGGAAAACTAACGATTGTCCTGCCGGACTGGTCGCCGCCGCTGCCCGGTCTGATGCTCTATTACCCGGCCAACCGACATACGCCCTCGTCTCTCCGGGCGTTTATCGAGCTGCTCAAGGACACCAACCGTCGGCTCGTGCCCTGAGAGATTGTCGCGGGTTCGCTTTCGCAAACGACGGACTTACCGGCGAGCTGCCTTGATGATGTCGGCGAAGAGCTGGAGATCCGCCATCGATTCCGCAGGCGGCGTGCGGTTCCAGCTGCCTTCGGTGATGGTGGAATGGAAGGCGCGCAGCTCGGCTTCAAATGGATCGCGGTGGAAGGGACCCAGGCGCGTGACGGTGTTGTCATCGTCGGTCGAGTGCTGCAGCTCCAGCGTCATCGGCAGATTGCGGATATAGGGCGTCGGGTATTCGAAGGCGATTCGGTTCCAGCGCGTGTTGATTTCGAAGCTGGCCTCGAAGCGGACAACGTCGCCAATCATGCACTCGTAGATGGCAGTGAAGTTGCCGTAATCGAACAAGGCGGTGATCTGGGTGCCGCCTTGCTTGATTTCAGCCGCGATCACGCGCTTGGGACTGCCTAGGAGGTCCCGCATAGCCGACAGAGAGTGCGACGACAGGCCGGTCATCACCGTGTAGGCGGTCTTGATGTCGGTCGGAGCGTCGGCTCCAAGCACGGCGTCGAGCATGGAAGTGCGCAGCTCGCGCCCCTCGGTCAGCAGCGCCTCAGGAATGTCTCCCTGTGGCACGACGACGCCGTCGGTCTGGCGGAAATACCAGGGTCCCTCGCAGATCACATCGCGCACACGAACATAGGTAATGTCGCTTTGCGGCGGCAACCGCTTCTTTGCTTCGACGAATGCCGGCGCGAAACGGCGCATGTAACCGACCATGGCGACGCGATCGGTGTGGGCAGCGGCCACCTTGGCCAGCTCGGCGAGGTCGTCCGGCGCGAGACAGCAAGGTTTCTCGATCAGAACGTGCTTGCCAGCCGCAAGAGCTGCCCGAGCATGGCGGCCGTGATAAGCATCGGGGCTCAGCACCAGCACAGCATCGATGTCCGGTGAGGCAATCAGCGCCTCGGCGCTGTCGAAGGTCTTCGCGATGTTCCAGCGTTTGGTGATCGCCGCGGCGACCGATGGCGATGGATCGAAAGCGCCGGCAAGCTGATAAAGCCCGCCGAGTCTTTGCAGGATGGGCAGGTGAATGAGCTGGGCAACTTCGCCGAGTCCGATGAGGCCAAGCTTGAGCATTTTTGTTCCGTTCCCCGCCCGAGCGGTCCTAGGTGTCCAACATGGCGGCGAGAATAAATACGTCAAATAGATTTATCAAGAGGTCACTCCGGCTTTCGCTGGTCCATGGCAGTGGAAACCGCCTGTCCGCTCACAATGCGGAGCGCCCCGAAATAAGCTGCTCGGTCGGCAAAAATGTATAAAAATCCGACGAGCGCGGCTTTCCCGCTTTCGCAAAGCCCAAAGCTAGAATAAGGTGTCGATACGGATTTAATATCATCGCGGAGTGAATCATGAAACTGGCTACGGCTCCGGACGCCTGGGGCGTCTGGTACGCGAACGATCCACGTCAGACCACGTGGACCCGCTACCTCGACGAAGTACGCGATGCCGGATTCACGTCCACCGAAACCGGCCCCTGGGGCTATCTGCCAACCGACCCCGCCCGCTTGACGGATGAACTCGGCCAGCGGGGGCTCGACGTTTGCGGCTCCGCGCTCGTCCATCTCCTGGCGCCGCGCGATGCCATGGACACCTTGAAGCCTCGCCTCCACGACACCTGCAATCTCCTGAAAGCGGTTGGCGCCGAGTGGGTGGTGGTGATGGACGACTCCGGCATTCCGCCCGAGGGCCAAAGCCGCGAGCTGTCCTCGTCCGACTGGAAATCGCTGGTCGCCAACGTCAAGGAAGCCGCCGCCTATGTCAGCGGCGAGCACGGCCTGTCCCTGGTGTTTCATCCGCATGTCGGATCGGGCGTCGAGACCGAAGGCGAAATCATCCGCTTGCTCGAAGAAACGCCAGCCGAGACCGTCGGCCTCTGCTTCGATTTTGGCCATCATGCCTATACCGGCGCCGACGCCATCGCCTTCATGAAGCGCTATGCCGACCGCATTCCTTACTATCATTTCAAGAATGTCGATCCGGTCATTCTGGAGCGTATCCGGCGCGACAACATCGACTTCATCACCGGCTTCCAGTCGGGGGTGATGTGCGAACTCGACAAGGGTCTCATCGACTTCGCCGAAGTCCGGGATTTCCTTGCGTCGCGCCATTTTGATGGCTATGCGGTCTATGAACAGGACATGTATCCATGTCCGCCCGACAAGCCGTTCCCGATCGCCAAACGCAATCGCGAGGCCCTTCGCCGCCTTGGATTGTAGGGCGACGGCGTCGGAGCCGATCACCGCATGACGAAGGACGGGCCGTGACTATTCTGGATCGCCTGGACGGCGGCGCGAGCCGAGACGGAGACGACCTGATAGCGGGCAGCCGCATCGAGGATGCCCGCATCCATAATCGTCGCCTGGTGTTCGAGACCATCTTCCAGCGCGGCCCGATCAGCCGCGTCGAGATTTCCGGTATCGTCGGCCTGAAGCCCCAGACGATTTCGTCGATCACCCGCGAGCTTCTTGAGCAGGAGCTGATTGTGGAAGCCGGGCGCTCGTCCGGCTTGCGCGGCCAACCACAGATCTATCTGGAGGCCAATGCCGAAGCCGGTTGGTCGGTCGGCGTTCATCTCGATCAGAACCACTGCTCGATCCTTGCCTTCGACCTCAAGCGTCAGGAGCGCGGCCGCCTATCGCTCAGGCTCGACACCAAGAGCCCGGCTTCGGCAGTCCGCGCGCTATCGGCAGCCATCCTTGGTCTGCTCGAAGATAACCATTGGCCCGTCGACAAGGTCTGGGGGATCGGCCTCGTTCTGCCGACCTTCGGCTCCGATGTGTATGACTTCGATTTTTCCATCCAGCACTGGGACGCCTGGCGGGACGCTTCGTTTGCCGAAGAGTTGCAGCAGCTGACCGGTATTCCGGTTCTGGTCGAGAACGACGCCACAGCGGCTGCCATCGGCGAGCGTATCCACCGGCCGGACGCCGGCGAGGCCAATTTCGTCTACTACTACGTTGGTCACGGTTCCGGCGCGGGCATCATCATCGACGGCTACCCGTTCAAGGGTGCTGGTGGCAATGCCGGCGAAATTGGTCTTTTGCCGGTACCCGGCATTCCGGCCAACCCCGTGTGGTCGAATGGTGCGGCCGACGGTGGCGAGCAAAGCCCAAGCCCGTTGTCGCTCGAAGGGCTGGCGGCCGCCTGCGGCGTCGATGAGGCGAGCCTCAACGACCAGCTCGTCGGTCAGATGCTGGCCATGCGTGACCACCGCCTGATGGACTGGCTTGCCCATGCGGCCAACGTGCTGCGCGACGTCACCGCCATCATCGAGGTGATGTACGACCCTGGCTTCATTGCCGTCGGCGGGCCATTGCCGCGCACCCTTGTCGAGCGTCTCGTCGACCGGGCCTATCCGTTACGCCCCACTCCAGCGGCGCGACACGACAGGTCATTACCGCGCCTGTTGCCGGCCAAGCTGATCGAGGATGCGGCGGTGACCGGAGCGGCCATGCTGCCGATCTTCGTCAACATCAGCCACAATTTCCGCCACCTCTACTTCCGGCAGTTGCTGTCCGAAGACGGCTCCAGCGACAGCCAATAGGTCCCAACCGTCAGGACGGATCGACCCGGTGTACGGCGCGATCGTCGCGGAATATGATGTGGCGCGACACGGCCGGACGATAGTAAGCGCCTTCGGTCACGGGGACGTCCTTGAGTGTCTGCACCTTCCAAACGGCGCCGTCAGCGGCCTCCGCCTCGATCTTCAGCACTGCGCCGTAATTGACGATGCGGCGGACGCGCGCGCCCTCCCCGTCCTGAGACGGTATCAGCGTCACGTCCTCCGGCCGAACTGCGATGAGGGCCTCGCCATCGGCTATGGGGGCCTCGAACCGGATGCCACCGGTCGACGCGGCGCCGTTCTGTACGGTCGCTTTCATCATGTTCATGTCGCCGATGAAGCCGGCAACGAAGGGCGTCTCCGGGTGGGTATAGATCTCGGCTGGAGTTCCCACCTGCTCGATCCGGCCCATGCTCATCACCACGATGCGGTCAGCGATCGACAGTGCTTCATCCTGGCCATGCGTCACGAAGACCGTGGTGATGCCGAGCTTTTTCTGGATTTGGCGGACCTCCTCGCGCAGGCGGTCGCGCAAATGCTGATCGAGACTGGCGAACGGCTCGTCCATCAGAAGGATCTTCGGTTCCAGCACCAGACAGCGGGCGATGGCCACGCGCTGCCGCTGGCCGCCGGACAGTTGCGCGGGGTGACGCGTGCCGTAATCGCCGAGGCCGACCATGTTGAGCGCCGCGCCGACCTTGGCGGTGATGTCCGGCTTCTTCATGCCGCGCAGCTTGAGGCCGAAACCGACGTTCCCTTCCACCGTCATATGGCTCCACAACGCATGGCTCTGGAACACCATGGCGGTGGGGCGCTTTTCCGGCGGCGTGCGAGCAACGTCGGCGCCATCGATCAGCACCTTGCCACCGCTGGGCATTTCGAAGCCGCCGATAATCCTGAGCAGCGTCGACTTGCCGGAACCGGAGGGACCGAGCAGGCAGACCAGCTCGCCATCGGCGATGCGGAGGGCAAGCGGCTCCAGCGCCGACACGGCGCCAAACTGCTTGCTGACGTTTTCAAGCTCGAGCGTTGACATCGATACCCTATCGTTTGATCCGGTCGCGGCCCACCAGTCAGCCGCCGAGCCCCTTGGCAAAAGCATCGCCGCCGATGATGCGCCGCGCCATCAGAATGGCAGCCAGCGACGGCACCCACAGCATGACCGACAGCACCGCGCCATACTGGACGACCAGTTGGTTGTTGATCATCTGCATCATCAGGAGCGGCATGGTGCGGATGCGCGGCGCGCCGACCAGCCAGGCGCCCTCGGTCTCGTAGAAGGTCCAGACGAAGGTCATCAGCAGCGCCGCGGCAATGGTCGGAAAAGCCTGCGGCAGCGTCACGTAGCGGAATACCTGCCAGGCCGACGCTCCGACGTCGCGGGCGGCTTCCTCCATTTCCCGGCTAACGGCCCTGAAAGCGGCGGTCGGCAGCCAGATCATCAACAGCAGCGTATTGAGCAACTGGATGATCACCACGCCGGTGAAGGTGCCGACGAGATCAAGCGACAGGAACAGCACGGCGATCGAGATGATGAGGGCAAAGCGCGGGAAGGCATTGGCCATCAGGAAGGACATCATGAACATGGATTTGCCAGGAAATTCCATGCGAGCAAAGGCATAGGCGGCCGGCAGACAAATCACCGCCGACAGCGCCGTCACCGTGAGCGACAGTTCGACTGAAGTGATGAGAGCGGACCAGACGTCCGGCCGCGCCAGCACCAGCGACCAGAAACGGAACCCCCATTTGGTCGGCAACACCGCCGGGTAGAACCACTGCTCGGCGAAGGCCCACAGGAAGACGGTGAGCACCGGCAATACGATGAAGAAAATCAGGAACAGCAGGATGCCGTAGCCGAAGAAGTCGAAGCGCCGGGTAGACAGGAAGATCATTTCCGGTCCTCCTGCGGGCGGCGAGCCAGCGACCGCACATAGGCGACACCGGCCAGCGAGCAGATCAGGAAGGTGATGGTCGCCTGGGTCGACGCCTGCAGCGGATCGCGAACGCTGGCGAAGGTGCGCAGCATGAAGGGGCCCATCATCTCGGGGTTGGTCGGACCGAGCATGAAGGGCATCAACGCCTGGCCGAAAATGCCGAGAAAATTCAATGCCGAGACGATCAGCAAGGAGTGGGTGATCTCCGGCGTGATGATACTGACGAGGATGCGCAGCCGGCCGGCGCCGACGTCACGCGCCGCCTCGATCGACGCATCGGAAATGTTCGAGAGGCCCGAGATCAGGATCAGCAAGGTGAGCGGCATGCCGTCCCAGATGAGGCCGATCACCGGCCCCCAGGGCGTCAGATGCGGTGATGCGTAATGATGAAAGCCCACAAGGTTGAGGAGGCTCTGCAGCCAACCATTGGGGCCCATATAGCGGATGAGCGCATAGCAGATGATGATGCCCGGCACGAACATCGGAAACAGCGCCAGAGCCTGGATCACCGTCGCCAGCGTGCCCTTGGTAAAGCGCATATAGAGGGCGATGGGCAGGTTCACGGCGACGAGCAGGATCAGCGTCACCACCGTGGTCCACAGCGTGCGACCGAGGTTGGTCAGGCTGTAGCTGTCGGTGAAGAAGAAGACGTAGCTTTGCAGGCTGAAGGTGTAACCGCCGCCGTCCTTGGGGCGCACCAGCGTTCCGATGATTGAGAGCGCGGCCGGATAGAACAGAAAGATCGCAATGGCGGTCACGGGGATGGCGATGAACGCCAATCCCCTCCAGCCGTTGCGCAACGACATCGCGGTCGCGCTCATCGATCGGTCTCAGCGTTTGACGCCAGAAGCGACGTTGCGATACCAGGCCTCGAACAGGCTCGGCTCCCAGGTGCTCGGGAAGATCGGGATCGACTTCGGCGCCACCTTGGCGAACTTATCCTGCAGCTCCTTGGAAAGGAACTCCCACTTGATGCCCGGGAAGCCACCGAGGTCGGTGACGACGTGGTTCTGAACCTCCGGCGAGATCAGGTAGTCGGCAAGTTTCAGCGCCATATCCTTGTTGCCGGCGACGGACGGCACGATGATGCCGGAGAAACCGCCGGTAAATGCCAGATCCTGCAACTGGGCAACCGCCGTCGTATCGGGGACCACGCCCTGGCTCATCGCCTGCAGCGCCATGTCCGACCAGGCGACCGTCATCGCCACCGCACCGCTGGCTAGCAGTTGGATCGACGCGGTGTTGCCGGACGTATATTCGCCGCCATTGAACAAGGCCGGCTGAATGTCCTTCAACAGCGGCCAGAGTTTTTCGAACATCGGCTTGGCATAGGCGTCCGTGTAGTTGTCCGGCAGGAACAGTTCAGGCTTCTGGCCGGTCACTTCCTGGAGAGCGCGTTCAATAAAACAGGCACCGCTGTCGCCGAGATCCGGACGCGAATAGGCAAACTGACCAGGATTGGCCTTGATCCACTTGACGAGGTCGGCGAAGGTGGTCGGGACCTCCTTGACCAACGTGGAATTATACATCAGCACGACCTGCGAGCCGCGATAGGGCAGCAGCGCCGGCGACTGAACGACAACCGGATTGACCTTGTCGTAATTGGCGAGGCCCGCCTTGGCGAAGTCGACCCACAACCCGGCCTCAAGCGCGCCTGCCGGATAGAAGGGCATCGCCGCCTCGAGCATATCGATCTGCGGGTCCTTCTTGGCCTGGAACGCGGCATAGGCGCGATCGGCCAGCGTGTTGATGCCGGAGCCACCACCACCGGGAACGAGGTTCAGCGTCACGCCAGAATTGGCGGCCTCGAAGCCGGGCTTTACCACCTGCGTCCAGAAATCGATGACGTTGGTGTCGCTATTGAAGAAAATGTCGAGGACGCCCGGCGCCGCGAAGGCGACACGAGGACCAGCCAGCAGCAGACCGGCGCCTGCGGCGGAATACTTCAGAAAGTCGCGTCTCAGCATGTGAACCTCCACTTCAGACGGACGTCGTGGACAGCCGTCCTTTGATGACTGGCCTTACGAAAAGCCCGTTCCCACTCCTCACGCCCGGCTTTTATGAGCTTATGGTCTGCCATGCCCGGCGCATACTTAAATTCTTAGCACGGACTATATCGAAGTTGTCAAGCGTTGCCTGCTAGGAAAGGCTTGATTCAGCCACCGCTTTTCGTAGGCATTTCACCGGAAGCCTACCATAGCCATTTTCGGGACCTCGCTTACGGCACAGCATTGTTTCTCCTGGGCATGGGGCATTCGCATCGCATCAGGCAATCTCAGGGATGTCGGAATTCGGCGCGTTTTCCTGCTTCTTGGGGAGGGGGAACTCTGCCCTCGCCTTCCAAGAACTGCGTGGGTGGCTACATCATCGTCAGCCGCCGGCGAATTTGATCCCTATCGTGGATTAATTTCTGCTGCCTTGCGCAGGAGAGCGACAGACCGCAAGCCAGGAGCAAGGGCGCTCTAGGGACCAACCTCTTCGCCACTGACGCGCCAATGAGAAAGGCCATGTCTCCTTAGCAACGATGCATGGACCGATCGCCATAGTCCCCCATCGTCAAAGCCGGCGGGGTGATCATGCGGCGCCTCCAGCAAGAGGCTTCAACAATCAAGTAGACGCGTTATCGGCGGCAGGCGGGCCTATTGGCAAGCGCCAACACCGGCGGCGCTCCCATTTGTCGCTCCGACCAACACACAAAGAAAGCCTTCTTGACAAGTCATCCAGCAGCGAGCAATATTCTTGCTAATACGTATTAGCTGGTTGATTAGCAGATGGCACGTACCAAGGGCAGACTGACGCAACGGGATATCGCCAAGCTGGCCGGCGTCAGCCAAGCGGCGGTCTCGCTCATCCTGAACGGTGGCGCCGAGCAGGCACGTCTTTCGTCCGAGACCCGTGAGCGGGTGATGGCGGTCATTCAGGGAACAGGCTATGTCGCCGACCCCCTGGCGCGTCAGATGCACAAGAAGGGCAATCAGCTTCTCGGCGTCTTCACTTACGAACCGGTATTTCCCAACGCCCAGGCCGACTTCTACACGCCGTTCCTACTCGGCATCGAGGGGGAAGCCGAGCGTCTCGGCTATGATCTTCTGCTTTTCACCAGCACCCCGGTGGAAGATGGCCGACGCAAACTGTTCCGCAAAGAAAGCCGACTCCGCCTCGCCGACGGTTGCATCGTCATCGGCCGCGAACAGGATCGGGACGAACTCGCCCGGCTGGCGGCTGACGGTTACCCCTTCGTAACGATCGGTCGCCGGGACGACGACAGCGAACAAATCCCCTATGTCGGCGCCGACTACCTCACCGTCACGCGCGATCTGGTACGGCGTGCCCATGATCTAGGGCACAGCCACCTTCTTTACGTCGGGGATGGCTCCGGCGCCGAGTCATTGATGGACCGTTGGCAGGGTTTCAGTGAAGCCGTAGCCACTCTCGGCCTCACCGGCGACCGCACCGCGCCAATGGTCGCCCCGTCGGAGATCATCGAGCGAGCACTCGCTTCAGGCGCCACAGTGCTTTTCTGCGAAGTCGCAGACGGCGCACTGGCGCTTGCCCGCGAGGTTGATACCCGGCGGCTCTCCTCCCGGCTTTCTGTCGTCGCCATGGGCAGCGCGGCGTCGTTGTCCCTGCCCTCGCTGCAGCTTTCCGGTTTCGAACTGCCCCGCGAGGAAATGGGGCGTCAAGCCGTCCGGACCCTGAGCGCCATCATCGAGAATCGTTCTGTTGAGCGGCAGATCCTGCTGCGACCGAACACGGTCGACGGCCAAACTCTTAGAAAACGCGAACAATAGGTGTGCTGTGAAAGAACTGAAGGTTGATCTTGTCATCATCGGTGGCGGTCTTGGCGGCGTTGCCTGTGCCCTGGCTGCAAGCCGCTCCGGACTGACGGTGGCGATGACCGAAGAATATGACTGGATCGGCGGCCAGCTGACCAGCCAGGGCGTGCCCCCCGACGAAGCATCCTGGGTGGAGCAGTTCGGCATCACCGCCAGCTATCGTGCACTCAGAGACGGGATTCGCGACTATTACCGGCGCAACTATCCCCTGACACCGACGGCGCGCGCCTGGCGCGAGTTCAACCCCGGGGCCGGTTCGGTAAGCCGCCTCTGCCCTGAACCGCGCGTATCGTTGGCTGTCATGGAAGCAATGCTGGCGCCCTATCGCAGCTCCGGACGCCTCACCGTCCTTCAGCCGTTCAAGCCGGTGGCGGTCGACGTCGACGGCGATCGGGTTCGAGCCGTCACGGTCGCCCACCGCGACAGCGGCCAGCAGATCACCCTGACAGGCCGCTATGTGGTCGATGCCACCGAAACTGGCGACCTTCTACCCCTTTCGGGCACCGAATTCGTGACGGGCTTTGAAGCACAGAGCGAAACCGGCGAGCCGACGGCGCCAAGCAAGGCGCAGCCGCTCAACATGCAGGCGGTGTCCTATTGCTTTGCCATGGACCACATCGACGGTGGTGACTACACCATCGACAAGCCGAACAACTATGAAAAATGGCGGGCTCTCAGGCCGTCCTTCTGGGGCGCCAACCAGCTGAGCTGGCAATCGCCGCACGCGCGGACGCTCGAAACCGTCACTAGCGCCTTTACGCCCAATCCCGACGACGATCCGATGGCGGTGATCTCCGATCAGCGGCTCACCCCGGGCGACGATGATCTGTGGATCTACCGCCGCATCGCGGCGCGGCGCAACTTCGTTCCCGGCACCTACGACAGTGACATTACGCTGGTGAACTGGCCGTTGCTCGACTATTGCGAGGGGCCGATCTTCGGCGTGCCTGAGGAAGAGGCCAGGCAGCATCTTGCCAACGCTGCCGATCTGTCGCGTTCGGTGCTCTACTGGATGCAGACCGAGGCGCCACGCCCCGACGGCGGCGTCGGCTATCCCGGGCTCAGGCTGCGCAGCGACGTGACCGGCACCATCGATGGCCTCGCCCAGGCTCCCTACATCCGGGAATCGCGCCGCATTCGTGCCGAATACACCATCGTCGAGCAGGATCTTTCCTACGCCGTCCGCGGCGAGCGCGGCGCCGTGCACTACGGCGACTCCGTCGGCGTCGGCATGTACCGGATCGACCTGCATCCGTCGACCGGCGGCGACAACTTCATCGACGTAGCATCCTGTCCGTTCGAAATTCCGCTTGGCGCGCTGCTGCCGCAGCGGATGCAAAACCTGCTGCCGGCCTGCAAGAACATCGGTACCACCCACATCACCAACGGCTGCTATCGCCTGCACCCGATCGAATGGAACATCGGCGAAGCGGTGGGCATGCTCGCCGCCTTCTGTCTCGGCAAGGCAACGACACCGCATGCGGTGCGGGACGACGCCGGTCTGCTTTCCGAATTTCAAACTCTTCTGACCAGCCAAGGCATGGAACTGCGCTGGCCTGATGTCGTGGGCTACTGAAGCCTTCAGAACTACGAGGGGCAAAATGAAGAGAACTATAACAACAACACTCTGTTTGACCGCACTCTTGGCACTCGCACCAACGGCCTTTATGACCCCGGCGCAGGCGGCGGATGGACTCTCGCTACGAATGGCCGTCTGGACTGGCAATGCCAAGCATCTGGCGTTGCTCAACGGCATCGCCGACGCCTACAAGGCCAAGCATCCCGAGATCGGCACGATCACCTTCGACACCATCCCGTACGACAACTACACGACGACGCTGACAACCCAGATCGCCGGCGGCAACGCACCGGATCTCGCCTGGATTCTCGAGTCGGCCGCGCCCGACTTCGTTGGCTCCGGCGCCCTCCTCGCCCTTGACGACACGTTGTCTTCGACCGCCGGCTACGACTTCGCCGATCTGTCGCCGAGCGCGACGGCGCTGTGGCGGCAGGACGGCAAGCTATTCGCCTATCCGTTCTCGACCTCGCCATACGCCATATTCGCCAACCTCGACATCATCGCCGCTGCCGGTCAGAAGTCACCGGCCGACCTGATCGCCGCCGGTAGCTGGAACTGGCAAACCGTCGCAACCGAGGCCGCCGCCGTCCACGCCAAGTCCGGCAAGAACGGCGTCGAAATCCGCGACTTCGACTATAAGGACTGGACGCTGCTGACCACCGTCTGGGACGGTTGGGCCGCACGCCCCTGGAGCGCCGACGGCAAGACCTGCACGCTCGACAGCTCCGATATGGCCGATGCGATGGCCTTCCTGCACAAGGCGATCTTCAAGGATGGCGCCATCCCCGGCCCCGGCACGTCGGGCGACTTCTTCGCCGGCGATACCGCCTTCTCGATCACTCAGATCAGCCGGGCGTCTCTGCTGAAAGACGGCGCCTTCAAGTGGGATCTGGTGCCACTGCCCGCCGGTCCCAAGGGTAGCTATTCGGTGATCGGCCAGGCCGGCATCGGCGTTTTCAAGAACGGCAAGCATCCCCAGGATGCCGCCGCCTTCCTCGCCTTCCTGTCCAGCCCGGAGAATTCGTTGAAGCTGGCCCAGTTCTTCCCGCCGCCGCGGCTCAGCCAGCTCAACGCCGAGACGCTCGGCAAGACCAACCCGTTGCTCTCCAAGAGCCAGCTTGAAGAGGTCGTGGTCAAAGGGATCACCACGGGTAAGGTTTCGCCGAGCCACACCAACAATGCCCAGATCGCCCAGCAGATCCGCGCTTCGCTGGACGCCGCCTGGACTCCCGACGCCGACCTGCCGGCGGTGCTTTCCGGCGCTTGCGCCAAGATCGGGCCGCTGCTCGCCCACTGATCGACGATCCCGGGTGGTGCCATCAAGCCCCGCCCGGGTCTCTCTCCCTAGTCCCGCTGGACGACGCCGGACCGATGCCACCGCAGTGGCGATGTCGCCGGTGTCTTGAGGAAGCGCAATTGGCCCAGGACCATCCTCTGCCGTCGATCTCACCAGATGTCCGCCGCTCCTGGTGGACACCGGCCCGGCGCGACCATTTCATCGGCTATCTGTTCATCCTGCCGCAGATCACGGGCCTCGTCGTCTTCGTGCTGGTGCCGCTGGCGCTGATGGCCTGGTACAGTCTCAATGAATGGAACGTGCTCGCCGGCACCTTTTCGTTCGTCGGCCTCGGCAACTACGAGAAGCTCGCGACCGACCCGGCCCTGCCCGGCGTACTCTGGGCGTCGGCCTGCTTTTCGGTCGGCCTCGTCCTGTTCAACCTATCACTGGCCCTGCTGCTCGCCGTGCTTCTCAACCAGAAGCTCGCTGGCACCGTGGTGTTCCGCACCATCTTCTTCTCGCCGGTGGTGGTCTCGCTGGTCGCCTGGGCAATCGTCTGGCGCTTCCTGTTACAGCAGGACGGCGGCATCAACGCGGTGCTGAGGATGCTGTCGATCGACGGGCCCAACTGGCTGCGTGGACCGAACACCGCCATGGTCTCGGTGATCGTCGTCCAGGTGGTCAAAAACGTCGGCCTCAACATGGTGCTGTTCCTGGCGGCGCTGCAGAACGTGCCACAGGAGCTCTACGAGGCGGCCCGTGTCGACGGCGCCAGCCGCTGGACCCAGTTCTTCCGCATCACCGTGCCGCTGATCAGCCCGACTGTGCTGCTCACCTCGATCATCACCGTCGCCGGTTCTCTGCAGGTATTCGCCCAGATCGCCGTCCTGACCGAAGGCGGACCGGGAACTTCGACGACAGTGCTCGTCTACTATCTCTATCAGCAAGCCTTCCAGTTCCACTTCTTCGGCTACGGCGCCAGCCTCGCCATGCTGCTGCTGCTGATCGTCGGCGCGCTCACTTACCTGCAATGGTCGCTGCGCAAGGCCTGGGTCTACGACAATGATTAAGTCCCGCTCCCGTCTCGCACTCGCCCTCTACGCGCTGATGGCCGTGCTGTGCATCCCGTTCCTGTTCCCGACCTGGTGGATGATCACCTCGTCGTTCAAGCCGGTATCGGAAATCTTCGCCTTCCCGCCAACGCTGCTGCCGCGCCAGTTCGTCACCGACGCCTATGGGCGCGTCTTCGAACTGCAGCCATTCGCCCGGCAGTATTTCAACAGCCTCTATATCGCCGTGGCGGTAACAACCGGCACGCTCGCCTTCTCGTCGCTGGCCGGTTACGCCTTTGCGCGCATCCGCTTCCCCGGCGCCAACCTCCTGTTCATGCTGGTCCTGACGGGCCTCTTGATTCCCTCGGAGGTGACGATCGTGCCGCTGTTTCAGATGTTCCTGGACGTCGGCGCCGTCAACACTCACTGGCCGCTGATCCTGGTGCCGATGCTTGGCGCACCGAGCGCACTGCAAACCTTCATCATGCGTCAGTTCTTCTCCGGCCTGCCGCACGAACTCGAAGACGCCGCCCGTATCGACGGGCTCGGCCGCTTCGCGATCTATCACCGCATCGCCCTGCCCCTGGCCAAGCCGGCGCTCGCCGCCGTCGGCATCTTCACCTTCCTCTACAGCTGGAACCTCTACCTCGAGCCGATCGTCTTCCTGTCCTCGCCCGACAAGTTCACCTTGCCGCAGGCGCTGACGCAGTTCGTCGACGCCTATGGCGGGCCGATGTGGAACATCCAGCTGGCAGCGGCCTCGCTCACCGCCATTCCGGTGTTGGTGGTGTTCGTGATTGCCCAGAAACAGTTCATCGAAGGCTTGGCCTACACCGGCCTCAAGGGATGAGGCGGCCCGGCGAACTGTTCAGCCGCCGGCCCTCTGTCGGGATATGAAAAGGAAATAACGATGGCTTCCGTCAGCATCGCGTCAGTCAACAAGTCCTTTGGAAGCCATCCGGTCATCAAGGACGTTTCCGTCGAAATCGCCGACGGCGAGTTCGTCATTCTGGTCGGGCCGTCGGGATGCGGCAAGTCGACGCTGCTCCGCATCATCGCCGGTCTCGAGACCATCAACAGCGGCACGCTCGCCATCGGTGACCGCCGCGTCAATGATGTCGAGCCCAAGGATCGGGACATCGCCATGGTGTTCCAGAACTACGCGCTCTACCCGCATATGACGGTGGCCGCCAACATGGCCTTCTCGCTGGTTCAGCGCGGCGTCGCCAAGGCGGAGGTCGAACGACACGTTCATGAGGCGGCCGCCATCCTTGAGATCGAGCCGCTGCTCAGCCGCTATCCCAAGCAGCTCTCCGGCGGTCAGCGTCAGCGCGTCGCCATGGGCCGCGCCATCGTCCGCAATCCCAAGGTATTCCTGTTCGACGAACCGCTCAGCAACCTCGATGCCAAGCTGCGGGTGCAGATGCGCGGCGAGATCAAGGCGCTGCATCACCGGCTCGCCACCACCATGATCTACGTGACGCACGACCAGATCGAAGCCATGACCATGGCCGACCGCATCGTCGTGTTGCGCGACGGCAAGGTCGAACAGATCGGCTCGCCGCTCGATCTCTACGACCATCCAGTCAACCTGTTCGTCGCCGGCTTCCTCGGTTCGAACGGCATGGCCTTCTTCCGCGGCAATTATCGCGACGGACAATTCGTTTCCAGCGATGGCCTCAAGCTGCCGTTCGCCACGAGAGGCGATCTCGAGGGGCGCGACGTGGTCTGCGGCGTCCGCCCCGATGATTTCATCCTCACCGATGATGGCGTCGACGCCACGGTCGACGTGCTCGAGCCGACCGGCTCGGAAACCCAGATGCTGGCCCGCTGGGGCAGCCAGAAATTCACCTCGCTGTTCCGCGGCCGTCTCACCGCCCCGCCCGGCAGCTCCGTCCGGCTCGGCATCGCGCCCGGCCGCGCCCACGTTTTCGACGCGGAAAGTGGCCTTCGTCTCGACGGCCAACCTCCGTGTCACGCATGACTGAAGGACATTCGACAATGACCGCTTCCGACAAGCCCGGCCTCGTGCTGCTAAAGCGCGAGATGGCCCGCCAACGCGACGACGCCGTCGCCACGCTGGCCGCCGTCCGTCCACTCGCCCAGGAGATCGCCAAGAGCATCCGCGCCACCGGCCGGTTGGTGCTCTATGGCATGGGCGGCTCGCATAACGTCAATCGTGCGGCCGAGGTGCTGTATCGCGGCCTCGGTATCGACGCCCGCACCCTGGTCGCCTCGGAAGCGCTGCTGGCGCCGCTGCCGTCGGCACCGCGCACCGCGCTTCTTGTGTCGCAGTCGGGTGGCTCCGGCGAGATCATCGAGCTCGTCGGCCGGCCGGCCAGTGAAGAGCAACGGTTCGGCATGACCCTCGACGGGAACAGCCCGCTCGCCAAGGCGATCCCGTCGCTCATCGCCGTCGGCGGTCCGGAGGTCGCCTACGCCGCCACCCGCAGCACACTCCTTACCGTCGTCCTGCATGCCGCTCTGCTCGATGCGCTCGGTCTTCCAGCAACGGCGGTCAAGGCCGAGATCGCCAAGCCGGCCGCCATTTTGCCGGCCGACCTCGCCCGGACGCTGGCGGCAAGCGACATCACGGTGTTCGTCGCCCAACATGCCCTGCAAGGCATCGCTGAAGGTGGCGCGCTCGCCACCATGGAACTGGCTCGCCGGCCGGCGATCGCCCTCGAAGGCGGACAGTTCCGGCATGGCCCGACCGAGTTCCTGCGGCCGGGGGCGGCCGTCGTGCTGCTGCGCGGCGCTGGTCCCGACAAGGATAAGATTCCGCCGTTGGCCAAGACGGCGGTCGAAGCCGGCACGTCGACGATCGTCCTCGACGCCAGTGGCGAACCGGCGATTGCCGGAACGACAACGATCGCACTCGGCCGGGCCGAAGGCCTCGCCGCCTGCGTCGCCGCGCTCTACGCACTGCAGGAGATGGTGGTGGCAACGGCACTGCTCACCGCCGAAAACATCGGTGTGCCGGTGCGCTCCAACAAGGTGACGGTATGACAGGAGAAGGCGCCATGCCGACGATCCACGTCGTCGGCAACCTCAACGTCGACCTGATCATGGGCACGCTGCCTGCCTGGCCGGCGATCGGTACCGAGGTGGTGTTGCCACATTCCGAACTCCGTCTCGGTGGTTCGGCCGGCAACACGGCGCTGGCATTGAAAGCGATCGGCGCCCGGTGGAACCTGATCGCCGCCCGCGGCGATGACGTGTTCGGCACATGGTTGGCGCAGCAGTTGGGGCCAGGCTCATTGCCGGGCGCGCCGTTGGCAGCGCCGACCACCATCTCCGTCGGCGTCGTCGATCCGAGCGGCGAGCGGACCTTCCTGACGTCCGCCGGCCATCTTGCCGTCTGGGAGCCCGTCGATGTGGCGGCCAGGCTGTCGGTTGAGGTGCGGCCGGGCGACTGGGTGCTGCTCGCCGGCGCCTTCCTGTGCCCACGCATCGCCGCCACCCAGTCCCAATTGTTGTCTCAGCTGAAACAGCTCGGGGCCTGTGTCGCGCTCGATCCGGGCTGGCCGCCCGAGGGCTGGACGGACGACGTCAAGGCGACAACGCACGAGTGGCTGCGGCAGTGTGATTGCTTGCTGTTCAACGAAGTCGAGGCGGTGTCGCTATCCGGAGAGTCTGACATCCTCGCCGCAGCGCGTGCGCTTTCGGCAGCGATGCCGGCCGGCGGCATTGTCGTCATCAAGCGCGGGCCCGATGGCGCAGATGGCTGGCAGAACGGCGAGTACCATCACGCGACGTCGCCCAAGGTCACAGTGATCGACACCATCGGAGCCGGCGACATCTTCAACGCCGGCTTCCTGCAGGCCATGGCTGACGAACGGGGTATCGACGACGCCCTCGCAGCCGGAGTTGCGCTGGCGTCCCGGGCCATATCGACTTCGCCCAGGCAGATCGCTTAACGTGAGGCAGCGGCATCTCGGACGACGATGGACATTGTCTCTTGTCGGCGTGGTTTGGAAAAAAATTCTACATCGCTGTGAAACTTCGCCTATTTCCTGCCCATACCACCGGCGGGATTGATGCGAGGATAGGCAATCGGAATAATTTTACTCCATATCCGGGGCCTGAAGACCATGAAAACTGTTCGACTCTGGGCGACTGTCGCCGCCGCTACCCTCGCGTTTGCCGGCGCCGCCCTGGCCGCCGATGATCTGTCCGCCGTCAAGTCGGCCGGCGTTCTGCGCATCGGCACCGAAGGCACCTACGCGCCTTTCACCTATCACGACGAGAGCGGCAAGCTGGTCGGCTTTGACGTCGAGATTGGCGAGGCAATTGCCGGCAAGCTCGGCGTCAAGCCGGAGTTCATTGAGGGCAAATGGGATGGCCTGATCGCCGGCCTCGATGCCAACCGCTACGACACCGTCATCAACCAGGTCGGCATCACCGACAAGCGCAAAGAGAAATATGATTTCTCCAAGCCCTACATCGTCTCCAAGGCCGTCCTGATCATCCGTTCCGATGACGACAGCATCAAGGGCTTCGCCGATCTCAAGGGCAAGAAGTCGGCGCAGTCGCTGACCAGCAACTTCGGTGCACTGGCCACCGCAGCCGGCGCCGAATTGGTGGGCACCACCGGCTTCGACGAGTCGATCCAGCTAGTGCTGACCAAGCGTGCCGATGCGACCATCAACGACAGCCTGTCCTTCCTCGATTTCAAGAAGCACAAGCCCGACGCGCCGGTGAAGATCGTCGCCCAGAAGGAAGATGCCGACGCTTCCGGCATCATCGTTCGCAAGGGCCAGGCGGACTTGGTCGCCGCCATCGACAAGGCGCTCGACGACATCAGGGCCGACGGCACTTACCAGAAGATCGCCGACAAGTATTTCGGACAGGACGTGTCGAAATAATCCGACCCTGCGGTCGGAAGCAAATATCGGCGTTGCGTTTTTCCCGACAAGCGCTCTGAATTGACCGGGGTGGCAGCCTGCCGCCCCGGCTCTGCTGTGTATGCTGTTCCAAATACGAGGAGTCCAAGGTGCCCCCCTGGCTTCATCTCATGGCGGAGTCGTTGCCCTCCCTACTCTGGGCCGGGCTCGTCTTTACCATTCCCCTCACGCTTCTGTCGTTCGCCTTCGGCCTGGCGCTCGGCCTGATCACGGCGCTGGTGCGCCTGTTCGGCCCGCTGCCGCTCGCCCTCTTGGCCCGGTTCTTCGTCTGGGTGTTTCGTGGCACGCCGCTGCTCGTCCAGCTGTTCGTGATCTTCTATGGCCTGCCCAGCCTCGGCATCTATCTCGACGCCTTTCCGGCAGCACTGATCGGCTTCACGCTCAACGTCGGCGCCTATGGTTCCGAGACCATCCGTGCGGTGATCTCGGCCGTTCCCAAGGGGCAATGGGAAGCCGCCTATTCCATCGGCATGAGCTGGCGGCAGTGCCTGATCCGCACCATTCTGCCGCAGGCCACCAAGATCGCCGTGCCGCCCCTCTCCAATGCCTTTATTTCGCTGGTGAAGGACACCTCGCTCGCCGCCGCCATCACCGTGCCCGAACTGTTCCAAGCGGCCCAGCGCATCGTCGCCACCACCTACGAGCCGCTGATCCTCTACATCGAGGCGGCCCTCATCTACCTCGCGCTGAGCTCGGTGCTGTCCCATCTGCAACAGCGGCTTGAGCATCGCTTCGGCCGTTATGGCGGCAGCCTGGAGGCGAACCCGTGATCGAACTCAGAAATATCGTCAAGCGCTTCGGCGACACCACCGTTCTCTCCGACATCAACGTCACCATCGCCGAGGGCACAGTAACGGCGCTGGTCGGACCGTCGGGCGGTGGCAAGAGCACGCTTCTGCGCTGCATCAACCTTCTTGAAATCCCGACTTCCGGCACCCTTGTCCTCGGAGGCGAAAGCCTGACCTTCCGGCCCAGCCATCGACCGGGCTGGACGGCCATCCAGTCCATCCGCCGCCAAACCGGCATGGTGTTCCAGAACTTCCAGCTGTTTCCGCACCGCACCGCCATCGAGAACATCATGGAAGGTCCGCTGACGGTCCTGAAATGGCCGAGAGACAAGGCGCGGCAGCGGGCCGGCGAATTGCTTGAAAAGGTCGGCCTGTCGCAAAAGGCCGACGCCTGGCCATCGACGTTGTCGGGTGGACAACAGCAGCGCGTCGCCATCGCCAGAGCACTGGCCATGTCGCCGCGGGTGTTGCTCTGCGACGAGCCGACCTCTGCCCTCGATCCGGAATTAGCGCTGGAAGTGGTGGACGTGTTGAGCCGGCTGGCCGACGAGGGGACGACCATGGTGATCGCCACGCATGATCTGCGCCTCGCGTCGCGCATCGCCAGGAATGTCGTCTTTCTGGAGGGCGGGCTCGTCGTGGAAACCGGTCCGGCACGACAGATCTTTACCGATCCAGGGCAGGAGCGCACTAAGCGCTTCGTATCCTCGATCACCGCTCCGCAGGTTTACGACATCTAGGATATCGGATGGCCGGGCAAAACGGCCCTGGGCGACGCAGGTCTGGCCATCCGATTACCTACCTGACATCTCGGTCGCGCCTCGAGCAATTTCCTAATCGCATCCCGCAAAGCCGCGCGTTTTCGCACCCATAACGCGGCGCCGCGTGAACCAAGCGATCGTCACCTTATTCGGGGCGCCAGCTCGTACCGAGCGCCCTCCTCAATTTTCACGTAACAGACGCCGCCGAGCCGGTGTGTTTCGCTGCCTGTGAAAGGTGACATGGCAGCCCATGTCTATCGCTACGAACTCGAGCCAGAATGCCGCCAATCCCGGCCGCGAAGTTCGAGGCAGACTGCGTGTGGTTACAAAAAGAACACTTTTTGCATCATTCACAGCCGGCGTCACGCGGGATTTGTCTCATATTCCCCGCGATCACGTCACATGGCATATATAGTCGTACAATACGAACGTCGCAATTTGGCGCCGCAGGCACCCTAGAAAACGCCACCATACTTTCTTTATACTATTGATATATTTAAATATTTTTAAATAATCCGAAATTCATTCCCCAATGAAATTCCATAGGGCAGCCAACGTCCACCCTTGACAGGGACGTGATAATAGCTATCAATATTTTTGGTAAAGATAACACAATCAATGGTACCCAGCCACGTGAGAGGGAGGATTTAGGCTGGTGTCCCGGGAGGGAAAGGGCACCTTTGTGCCTCGCATCTTTTGTGGGGGCTACCTACCTTCCGCAGTCAAGGCCGCAGGTCGACTGACGACAGGATAGTAATTGGCACCCGGCTTTCCATTGAAGACTTTTCTACCGCGCCCCGTACTACAATTAGAAATACACGACAGATGACGACCTCATATATATAATATTACTATATCAAATCTTCATCATGGACACTCAGTACGAATTATATTTTGATCTATAAATATTCTTACTTCAGAGAATTGAGGCCGGTGCAACTTAAAAACAAATAATGCATCGGCTTCGATCGGGTATTGCACGGAGAGGATGAAACATCGGGTGGGCAGTCATCCAATACGCTTGGCTGTCTAGCTCAATTTTCCCTTCGCCAACATCCGACACCCAAGCAGACGTGAAGACCAAGGAGGAGTACCCATGAGAAAGCTTACCGTAGCTCTGCTGACCGCTTCCGCCCTTCTTTTCACTGGCGTGGCCATGGCGAAGGATCTGCCGGGCCTGACCAAGAAGGACAGTTTCCGCTTCGTCATCGTTCCGAAAGTCGTCCATCCCTGGTTTGACCTGGTGAACGATGGCGCCAAGCACGCCGCAGCGGTGATCGAGGCTCAGACAGGCGCCAAGGTGGCCATCGAATACAGTGCGCCGCAGCAGGCCGACGTCGTCCAGCAGAACCAGATTCTCGAGTCGACGATTGCGACCCACCCGGATGGCATCGCCATCGACCTTCTCGACCCGTCGGGCAACCGCGCTCCACTCGAGGAAGCCGTGGAACAGGGCATCCAGGTATCGGTGTTCGATTCCGTGCCCCCCGAGGGCATGGCGCTGACCGCGATCGGCAATGACTTCTGCGAACAGGCTCAGATCGCGTCGGAGCGGCTGGTCAAGCTGCTCAATGAAGAAGGCGAAGTCGCCATCATGATGGGCGTGCCGAGCGCACCGAACCACGCCATCCGCGCCGACTGTCACAAGAAGGTGTTCGAGAAGTATCCCAAGATCAAGCTCGTCGCCACTGGCATCGACAACGACAACATCGAGACGGCCCAGAAGCAGGCGGCGGCCATCATGCAGGCCAACCCGAACCTCAAGGGCTGGGTTGCCTGCGACGCGGCCGGACCGATCGGCATCGCGCAGGCCATCACCGAAGCCAGTAAGGTCGGCAAGGTCACGCTGGTTGGTCTCGATAACCTGCCCGAGATGCTCCAGGCCATCCGCGACGGCGTTGCCGACAGTTCTTCGTCGACCAAGCCGCAGATGCAAGGCTACTGGGCCGTGATGACCATGTGGCAGAAGGCCCTGGGCGTTGACACCCCCAAGACCATCGATACCGGCATCGCCGTGCTGACCAAAGACAATATCGACTGACGATCCGCCTTGAGCGGGACCCGCCGCCAGCGGGCTGAACAGCACACTGTTTCAGCCCGCTGGCACCTTACTGGCGAACGCAGCGGGCAATGATCCCATGACGGTCGGCCTCCGCAATCCAGTGGAGGCCGGCTGCATCGGCCATCAGGACACGAACCATGGCATTTCTCGAAGTTGAAGGATTAGGACGCGATTTTCCCGGCGTCCGCGCGCTCGACAACGTCAGTCTCAAGTTGGAGCTTGGTCGCGTCCACATTCTGGCCGGCGAAAACGGTGCCGGCAAATCGACCCTAGTCAAGCTGATCACCGGGTCGGATCCGACGCCCAGTCGGGGCCACATCATCATTGACGGCAAAGACGTCGCAGAAGATCCGACGAAATTCCGCTTCATCGCCTATGTGCCGCAAGAACTTAGCTTGTTTCCGCACCTGTCGGTGGCTGAGAACCTGTTCATTCCCTATGACCGTGCCGACTTCACCGGCCGTCTGATCAACGAGCGGACCCTCGAACGCGAGGCGCAAGTCTATCTCGATCGCTTTGCCATCACCGCCAAGCCGTCGGCTTTGGTGCGCAGCATCTCGGTACCCGACCAGCAACTGCTGCAGATCGCCCGCGCATCGACCAACAAGCATATGAAGGTGCTGATCCTTGACGAGCCGACGTCGTCGCTGACGACGACGGAGGTCGAGCGAGTGTTCAACGTCATCAAGTCGTTTCGCGACACCGGCCACGCCATTGTCTTCATCTCGCACAAGATGGGCGAGGTGCTGGAGATCGGCGACGACTTCACCGTACTGCGCAACGGTGAAAAAGTGGCGGATGGCAAGATCGACGACATCACCGAACGCGACCTCATTCGCGCCATGAGCGGCTCCGAGCTGTCGTTCGAGGAGCACTTCCGCCCCACTCCACCAGCCGAGCCGCAGTCGGGACCACCGATCCTGGAAGCCAGAAATCTCACCGGTCTTCGTTTCCACGACGTCAGCTTTGAGCTTCGGCGCGGCGAGATCCTGGGGTTCGCTGGCCTGCTTGGGGCAGGTCGCTCGGAAGTCATGCAGACAATCTTCGGCTATCGCAAAGCCAAGTCGGGCACGGTCCTTTTGCAGAACCAACCTCACAAGCTTGGCGACACGAACTATTCAGTCAACCATGGCCTGCTCTACCTGTCGGAAGAGCGCAAGCTGCATGGAATACTGCCTCAGCTTTCCGTGCGAGAGAACATCGGTATCTCGATCCTCAAGCAGACCTTGGCTCGATTTGGCATCTCGTCGCGGAAGGAGCGGACGCTGGTCGAACAGATCATCGCCGCCTACGACATCAAGACTGCCAGCATGAACAAGAAGATTTCGTTCCTGTCCGGCGGCAATCAGCAAAAGGCCATCATTGGCCGAGCCATGGCCACCGCTCCATCGGTTTTGATCTTTGATGAACCGACCAAGGGCATCGACGTCCGCACCAAGGCGGAAATCTACAAGATCATGAAACGCCTCGCGGAATCCGGAGTCGGGATCATCCTGATCTCCTCGGAGATGGACGAATTGCGCAAATGCGCAAGCCGGATCGTCACAATGTACGCAGGCCGTCAGACCGGCGCTTTCGACAACGCCACCACCAGCAACGAAACGCTTATCGGCGCCATCTTCGGCTCTGGGAGTCATTCCAATGCAGCGTAAGAACCTTTCCTTCCTCCTGGCGAACCCGCTTGCTGGCGTATTCGTTGCCCTGCTGATCATTTTCGTACTGTCGGCGCTGCTGTCGCCCTATTTTCTCACGTCGTACAACATGTCGGTGGTCGCCAGATCGCTGGCCTTCGTCGGTCTGGTGACCATCGGCCAGTCAATGCTGCTGATCCTGGGCGAACTCGACTTGTCACTCGGTGTGATCGGCGGTCTTTGCGGCGTCATCGCAGGCATGCTGATGATGAATTTCGGCGTCAATCCCTGGGTCGCCATCTTCCTGGGCCTCGTCGCTGGTGCGGCCCTCGGCTGTTTCAACGGCATCATGGTGACCCAGCTCGGCCTGCACTCACTGGTGCTGACCATCGGCACAGCTGGCATCTACGGCGGTATCAACCTGGTGCTGACCAAGGGCGTGGCGATTACCAATATTCCAAAGGAAATCCAATTCCTTGGGCGCGGTGACGTGCTTGGTGTCCCGGTACCGTTCGTCGTCATGATCGTGGTGCTGGCAATTGCCGCCTTCGTGACCCTGAAGACGCCATTTGGTCGCTATCTCTACGCCATCGGCGACAACACAGCCGCTGCCACCATGCTCGGCATCAAGGTCAACCGAGTGCGTATTCTGGTGTTCACCGCAGCCGGTACGTTGGCGGCTCTCGCCGGTCTCCTGATGGTCTCGCGCCTCGGTACCGCTCAACCTTCGATCGGCGACACTTGGGTGCTACCGCCCATCGCTGCATCAGTCATCGGCGGCGTCGCCACCACGGGCGGCGTCGGTACGCCGGTCGGCGCCATCCTCGGCGCGGCCATCATCGCCATTATCGAGAACATCATCGTGCTGTTCGGCGTGTCGCCTTACTGGCAGGGCGTCGTGAGCGGCGTCATCGTCGTGCTGGCCATCTCGTTCGACGCCATTTCCCGCCGCTACATTCGCCGCGAAGACTAACCGGAGAGCAAGGGAGCATCCTGATGAAACTCGGACTCAACCTTTCCTTCGCCGTCAAGCGCTGGCTGGAACCCAACCGTCTGGCCGCCCTGGTGGCAAACGATCTCGACACCCGCCATGTCCAGTTCACCTGGGATCTCGTCGATCCTTGGTGGCCGGAAGCCCAGCGCGACGGTCTTGCCCGTGCTTATGCGCGGGCCTTCAAGGATGCCGGCGTCACCGTCGAGAGCAGCTTTGGCGGCCTTGCCAGCTACAACTACAATCACATCCTCGCGCCAACACCCGAACTCCGCGACCTCGGCCGTCAGCATCTTTCTCGCGCAATCGACATGACCGCGGCCATGGAAGTGCCGGTCGCCGGCATGCCGTTCGGCTCGTTCAGTGCCGACGATGCCGTCAATCCGGCAAGGCGCGAGGAGATCTACAAGAACGCTCTCGAGATCTATGTGGGGCTCTCCCGCCACGCCAAGACGCGCGGCCTCAAGATGCTGATGGTCGAACCTGTACCGCTTTCGACCGAGTTTCCGTCGACGGCGGCCGATGCGCTACGCCTGATGCACGACCTCGAGGGAGCAACCGACGTACCGGTTCGTCTCAACGTCGATTGGGGGCACGCCATGTTCAGGCCCCTATTTGGCGATGACGCCACAATGGAGCATTGGATGGCCGTCTGCGGCAACTACATTGCCGCCTATCATATCCAGCAGACAGATGGCCTTTACGACCGGCATTGGAATTTCACGCATGACGGACTGGTCAGTCCGACCGATCTGTCGGCTTTCTGGAACCGTTACAAGCTCAAGGACCAGACGTTCTTCCTTGAGGTCGTCTACGCCTTCGAGGAGCCGGACGCGACCGTCCTTGCCGACATGAAGGCGTCCATGGCCCTGCTCAAATCCGCCTGAACCGCCGGACCTACGCGGGATGGCGAGCCAAGCCGTTCCGACCAGAGAAAAGCCAAAGAAGAGAAGGGACAACACGATGTCGATTTATCAAAGAGCGCTTGATGATCTTGCCGCCGTGTTCACCCATCTTGATGAAAGCGAAGTCGATCGGGCGGTTACAGCCATCGCAGCCGCCAAGCGGATCGCTCTTTACGGCGTCGGTCGGGAGGGCCTGCAAATCAAGGGGCTCGCCATGCGGCTCTATCACTTGGGACTTTCAGTCTCAGTGGTTGGTGATATGAGCACCCCGCCGCTTGGCCGTGGAGATCTGCTGATCGTTTCCGCCGGTCCGGGATACTTCTCAACCGTCGCAGCCCTGATGAAGACGGCCTCGGAGGCCGGGGCGCAAACGCTCTGCGTGACGGCACAACCCAGCGGAACCTGCCCCCAGGCTGCCAACGTCGTGCTGACCATTCCGGCGCAGACGATGGCCAACGACTCTGGACCGGCAACCTCGGTACTGCCAATGGGGTCGTTGTATGAAGGGGCTCAGTACATTCTATTCGAATGTCTCATTCTCAAGCTGCGCGAGCTTCTTAAGATCACTCCCCAAGCGATGCGCGCCAATCATACAAATCTGGAGTAACTCTCGCGTATTCAAGGCATGAATACTCAGCCTCGCTCTGATCAAGCCCCTCCACCACTACACCGGCTATCAGACTGATATTCAGAACTACCAACCGTTTCCCATCGATAAAGTCATCGAAGGCCAGAAGACGGCGGAGTTGCCAAAGACAAGAGCACAGCGTCGCTTACAAGCCGATCAGCAGCGGCTTTTTCTCGCTGCTCGTCTTCACCAAGACGCCCTTGTCGGGGCCGAACAGGGCAAACATGGGCAGGATGCTGGCGCCCAAGGCAGAGCCACGCGCTCCGAGTTCTCCGCTCAGGATGGACGGCGCGATCAATCCGGGTGGGATCATTTCGGAGAAACACTGCCTGATACGGGCGACCGTTTCCAAGAGTATGGGCGACGGCAGTATGCCGTCGATAATGACGGCTTGAACATCGACCACGGAGATGCAGCCGATGATCGCCTGCGCCAGCGCGTCGGCACAATCATCTTGCCACTCGGAAACAAGCAGCCCCACCTCCGCCGGCATGTTGCTGAGTTCGCGCGCCCGGTTGATGTCAATCCCGTTCGACTTGAGGTGACTGATCAAAGTGTAGATCGACGCCCGATGCAGAAGCACGTCGAACTTCCCCTTCGGCGGGCGAACAGAGCTCAATTTCGATGGCGTAACTGGAAAAGGACCAAGGGCGGCCGTATTTCCATTGGGGCCTGTCTGTAGTGTTCCGTCGAGGACCAAGCCACCGCCCACAAATGTGCTGATCGAGATATGCAGGAAATCCGTGTATTTCTTGCCAAGCCCGTAGACCAACTCCGCTGCAGCGGCGGCCGAAGCGTCGTTCTCGATCATGACGGGAAGTCTTTGCGTTTCGGCAAAGTGGCTCTTCAGATCGAAAGAGCGCCAGGCCAGCTGAACGTCGCCCGGAAATCCCAGTTCCTCGTCCCAGCCGCCAATGAAGTAAGGGGCGGAAATTCCAATGCCGACTAGGCGACCTTCGTTGACCGGCCCCAATTGCGACCTGAAATGCGAGATCGACGTTCGCCCCAGCCGCTTGATCACGTCCGGCTCGGGATAGGGATATTCAAAGGTTTCGAATGCGCAGGTCTGGCCGGCAAAATCGGTCAGGATCGCATCCATGGCGCGGCGGCCGATGTGAAAGCCGATGGTATAGGCCCCGCTTCCCGCGAGAGCATACATGGCCGATGGTTGCCCTTTTCCGCCAAATCGCTTGCCGACTTCCGTGAGGTAGCCGCCGGCAACGAGGGCCTCGACGATGCCCGCCACCGCAGGCGGCGTGAGATGCGCGAATCTGGCTATTTCCGCTTTTGACGCCTGCCCATGCCTCCGCACGGCGTCCAAAACGACGCGTTCGTTGTAGGCGCGCAAAAGAACCGAGTTGCTTCCTGTCTGTGCCATTAGGCCCGCCATCCGCGGCTCAAATGAAGCGTGTTCTCAATACACGCCGAGTTGCCCTCTTCCTAGCGCGACAGGCGATAGAAGGCAACTGTTTGAAAACATGAGAAGACGCCATTCGTACTCACGGGCTCTATCGAGGCGCTTGACAGCCTCAGAAAATGAATTAGTAATTTGCTTTAATAAATCGACCGGAAAAGAGGAGAGCCGGTCGTGGGAGAGGACCCGTTGATGAACCGTGCTGTCGTGCCTCGCGCGCGTCTCCATGAGGGGCGCGTCCATGGCTGATCATACCCATTCCACATTGGGTGCCGAAACGCGCCTTGACCCTGTTACGGTGTTGGCCTCGCTCGTCGGCGTCACCAAGACCTTCGGTGGCACCGTTGCCGTCTCGGACGTTTCCATCGATCTGCGCGCCGGCGAAGTGCTCGCCCTCCTCGGAGAGAACGGCGCGGGGAAAAGCACCTGCGTCAAGCTTCTGGCCGGTGTCTATCGCCCCGATACGGGGCACGTCGAGATCGATGGTCGGGAAGTTTCCCTCGGTTCGCCCCTCGAAGCGCTGAGCGCCGGCATTGCGGTGATGCATCAGCACCCCGGCCTGTTTCCGGATCTTCCGATTGCCGAGAACCTGTTCATCGGCCGATCGAGCACCGAGTGGCACCTGGACCATGCCGCCATGCGCAAACAGGCCAGCCGCTGGCTGGAGCTGGTCGGCCTCGATGTCGATGTCACCGCGCCTCTCAAGGGCCTCAGGACATCCGAACAGCAGTTGGTCGAAATCGCCCGCGCCCTGTCGCTCAATGCGCGTGTGCTGATCATGGACGAGCCAACGGCGGCTTTGTCACTCCGCGAGGTCGAGCGACTGTTTTCGGTCGTCGACAAGCTCAGGGCAGAAGGCGTCGCCATGATGTTCGTCGGCCATCGGATGGACGAGATCTATCGGGTGGCGGATCGGATCGCCGTGCTGCGCGACGGCCGTCACGTCGGTACCCATGCAGCATCCGATCTATCCCGCGAACGCGCCGTTCAATTGATGGTCGGCCGCCCGCTTGATGGCTTGTTTCCCCACCATGGCGGCGAGCCGGGACCAGTGGTCTTGAAGGCGGACGGGCTTTGTCGTGACGGCGCCTTCCGGAACGCCTCGTTCGAACTGCGAGCGGGTGAAATACTCGGCTTTGGTGGGCTGGTCGGGAGCGGCCGCACCGAGATTGCGCGCGTGCTGTTCGGCATTGATCAGCCAACCGCCGGCAGGATCTTGATCGACGGTAAGGAGGTATCGTTCACCTCGCCAAGAGACGCGATGGACTGCGGCATCGCCTATGTTTCGGAAGACCGGATCGGCCAAAGTCTGGTGATGGACTTTTCCATTCTGGTCAACGCCTCGCTGACGGTCCTGGACGAGACGACTTCGGCGGGCCTCGTGACGCGCAGCAAGGAAATCGCCGCAGCCAAGCCGTTTCTCGATCGCCTCCGCCTTCGCTACAGCTCGTTCGATCAGCCGGTCAGCTCGCTTTCAGGCGGCAACCAGCAAAAGGTCGTTCTTTCCAAATGGCTCGCCACCAAACCCAGGGTTCTCATCTTGGACGAGCCAACCCAGGGCATCGACGTTCAGACCAAAGCCGACGTCCACGCGATGATGGCGGATCTTGCCAGCAAGGGCATGGCCATCATCCTGATCTCCTCGGAACTACCAGAGCTACTGGGCATGTCCGATCGGATGATCGTGCTCAGGGAAGGCAACGTTGCCGCCGAATTGAGGCGCGGCGAAGTTTCGCAGGAGACCGTCATCAGCGCGGCGACGGCTTCCGACGGACAACAAGAAAGCCACGCCTCCAGTCCGTTGGCACCGTTCGACGCGGATGCCGACCGGCGCACGGCATCCAAACTCTGGCATGATCTTCTGGCGCGCCGCGAAGTCGGGCTCTTTGCCGCCATCGCCGCGGTGATCATCCCGGTCTCGATCCTGAACGTCCGGATGCTGAGCGCCGCCAACCTTTCGGCTCTTGCCATGGACGTCGGTCTGCTTGCCATCGTCGCCGTCGCCCAAATGCTGGTGATGATCACCAGAAGCATCGATCTGTCGGTAGCGGCGGTCATCGGCCTCGCAGCCTATGGCGCGGCTTCCACCCTGCACGTGCACCCGGAAATCGGAGTTGTCGGCGGCGTTGGCCTCGCCTGTCTCGTCGGTCTCGTGGCAGGCTTCGTCAACGGAGCGGTCGTTACCTATGGACGCGTCCCGGCCATCGTCGTGACCCTCGGCACCATGTCGATCTTCCGCGGCGTCAACAGCATCTGGGCCGGCGGTACGCAAGTCAGCGCCGATCAGGTGCCGCAAGCTTGGCTCGACATGACGGCTGTCAGCATCTTCGGCCTGCCAGCGGTTACCATCATCGCCGCCCTCACGCTCTGCGCGGTCGCCTATTTCCTCAGGATGACGTCCATCGGACGCGAGCTGTTCGCCATTGGCTCGAATCCGGATGGCGCAAGGCTGATCGGCATTCCGGCCAACAAGCGAATCCTGTTGGCCTTCTCCATCGCCGGTCTGCTCGCCGGGTTTGACGGAGCGCTCTGGGCATCCCGCTACGCAACCGTTGATGCCCGCGTGGCCTATGGCTTCGAGCTCACCGTCATCGCCTCGGTGGTTGTCGGCGGCATAGCCGTCAGGGGCGGCGCAGGCACTGTCCTTGGAGTCGCCGCCGGATCCCTAATGCTCCTCATCATCAACAACGGGCTGACGCTGGTGCGCGTCGATCCGCTCTGGCTGCAAGGTGTGTACGGCCTCGTCATCCTGGCAGCGATCGGGATCGATGCGCTGGTCGCGCACCGCACCTACGGACGGACCAAAGGGGGACGCAAATGAACGCCAATACGAAGCGGTCCACCGGGTGGGCCAGCCGCCTCGCCACGTGGGACAACTTCCTCGGCGCCCTCACGGTGGCTGTCATTGCCGGCGCCGTCGCGTTTGTTCCGAATTTTGCCTCGGCCTTCAACATTTCGCAGGCGATCGCCGGCTTTTCGGAACGAGCCCTCATCGTCATGCCGATGGTCCTGCTGATCATTTGCCGAGAGATCGACCTGTCCGTCGGCAGCATCCTGGCCCTCACCAGCGTGATATTCGGCCTGTTCGTCCAGTCTGGTAGCCCGCTCTGGCTCGCCATGGTCGTGACCTTGCTTGCAGGCGGCGCCTGCGGCGCGTTCAACGGCTATCTGGTAGCAAGCCTTGGACTGCCCTCGCTGGTCGTCACGCTTGGGACGATGGCCGTTTACAGAGGCATCGCCTACATTTTCCTGGGGTCGGGATCGATCAATACCTTTCCCGACAGTTTCACCGATTTCGGCATCGACACCGTCGGGACCTCCATTGTCCCGTTGACCATCCTGCCCTTCCTGATCCTCGCGCCGATGTTTGCGGTGGCGCTGCAAAGGATGCCGATCGGCAGACGCATCTATGCCATCGGCGGCAGTCCCGACGCAGCGCGCTATTCCGGTATTCGGCTGGGACGGACTGTCGTCGGCCTGTTCATTACCTCCGGCGTGATCTGTGCGGCGGCCGGCATCGTCTATACGGCGCGGCTCGCCAACGCCCGAGCGAACAACGCCCTGGGCATAGAGCTCGACGTCATCACCATTGCCTTGCTGGGCGGGGTCAGCGTCTTCGGCGGCAAGGGAACCCTGACCGGCGTCCTGTGGGCGCTGCTGCTGGTGGCAACCATCCGCAATGTGCTCGGCCTGCTGCAGATCGGCGGCGACGCGCAGGGCACGATCGTCGGACTGCTGCTCATCGGCTCCATCCTGGTCAGCAACGCGTCCGAGCGGATCTTTTCGACCATCAGGACAAGACATTTCAGGGCGAACGCCAGCGAGTAATTCCGGGGCTCGTTCGGTTCTTTACACCGGAAATCGGAGGAAAAAATGAAGTCAATCCTAGTCAAGACGCTGTTCGCCGCCAGCAGCATGCTGGCGCTCGTGGCAACGGCAAGCGCCGAGGACTGCGCAACCAAGCCGGTCACGGTCGGTTTCCTGCCCAAGCTCGATACCGACCCCTATTTCCAGGTCGCTCAGACCGGAGCCGAGGAAGCGGCCAAGGAGATCGGCGGAACAGCGGTCAAGCAGGCGCCGTCGCAGGCGACGGCCGAGGCCCAGATCGAATTCATCAACAATCTCGTCTCCCAGAAGGTCGGCGTGATCGCCATTTCCGCCAATGACTCCAACGCCGTGGCCCCCGCCTTGAAGCGTGCGGTCAAGCAAGGCGTGAAGGTGGTTTCCTACGATTCCGACGTCGCCGCCAACGCACGCACCGTCTTCCTCAATCAGGCGGCCGGCGACAGCCTGGCCGAGATGATGCTGGAGTCGCTGGGGCAGCTCATCAACTACGAAGGCGAATTTGCCATCCTGTCGTCGACGCCGACGGCGACCAACCAGAACGCCTGGATCGACTTCATGAAGAAGAAGATGGCGTCGGATGCCAAATATTCGAAGTTGAAGCTGGTGCAGGTTGCCTATGGGCAGGAAAGCGAGCAGGTCAACCAGCAGCAGGCGCTTGCGCTGGCGCAGGCCTTCCCGAACCTCAAGGGCATCATCATTCCGGCCGGCATCGGTCTGCCGGCTGCGGCCCGCGCCATGGATCAGGCCGGGCTGCTCGGCAAGATCAAGCTGACGGGTCTCGCGCCCGCCACGCTGATCAAGAAATACATCCAGAATGGCTCGGTTCAGGATATCTGGTGGAACGTCAAGGATCTTGGCTATCTCACCTACTATGCGGCGCAGGCTGTCGCCCAGTGCAAGGTCACGGGCAAAGCCGGTGAAAGCTTCGAAGCCGGTCGCCTTGGCACCTACAAGGTAGGCGAGAAGGGCGAAGTGCTGCTGGGGCCGGCACAGATCGTAACCCCGCAGAACGTCGAAGAATTCAAGTTCTAGAACTCCAGCCGAACGGGTAGCGCGTCCCTAGAGCCTTCGCCGACCAAATTGAAACATTCGGTCGTCCAGCGAAGGCTCCAGGTCATTTGCTGGAGCAGCCGCTTTTCAATCAGGTTGATTCAACCTGATCGGCGGGTGCTCTAGCGCTACCCGCTTCACCAGAGGGATAAGCCCCATGAAGCCTGTTCTTCTCGCCGGGGAGACATTTCACACGACGTCGCTGACCTCCAAGGGTTACGACCCTGGCCTGTCGGCTACCTATTCCAACGGCGCCCTTCGCTACATTGAAGGCCTGCGGGCCGAGGGGATCGAGGTCGTTCAGCTGGGCGGCGAGCGCTGTGAGGCAGAGTTTCCCCGGTCGATGGACCAACTCGCAGCTTACTCGGCGGTCGTGCTGTCGGACATTGGCTCGCTGTCCCTTTTGCTCACACCGGAATCCAGGGCGGGCCGGCGGTCCGTCAACCGTCTCGATCTTCTCCGCGAGTGGGTCGAACACGGCGGCGGGCTGATGATGGCCGGTGGCTATTGCAGCTACCAAGGCGTCGACGGTCGCGCCATGTATGGCGGCACCGGCGTCGAATGGTGCCTACCGGTTCAATGCGTCAATGGACCGGATGCGGTGGAGGCACCGGAGGGGCTGGACCCTGACGTGCGCCAGGCGGACCATTCAATCATTGCCGGCCTGCCCCAGCCCTTCCCCTTCGTGCTAGGCATGAACCGGGTCATTCCACGTAACCAGGGCGACGTCGTGCTGAGCTGCAAGCGCCGGAATGGAAGCCTTCCGCTGCTGGTCGCCGGGAGTTATGGACACGGGCGAGCGCTTGCCTGGACGACCGACATCGGTCCGCATTGGCTGTCGCAGGATTTCATGGCCTGGAGTGGTTATGATCGGTTCATGGCCAACATGATCCGCTGGCTTTGCTTCGAAATTTGAGCGGAATAGAAATGACATTCACTTCTCCGGCAGAGCTGGCTCAGATCCTGCTCGACCGTAGCGGAAACCGCCGGATCATCGTGGCACTCGCCGGCGCCCCCGGCTCAGGCAAGTCCACCCTGGCCGAAACGTTGGCTGCCACGCTCAACGAGCGGATAAATGGAGTTGCCGCCGTTTTGCCGATGGACGGCTTTCACTTCGATGACATCGTCCTGAACGAGCGCGGCCTGAGGGCCAGGAAAGGGGCACCCGAGACGTTCGATGTGTCGGGCCTTGCGCATTTGCTGGAGCGCATCCGACAGAATGTCGAGCCGGAAATCGCCGTGCCGATCTTCGACCGAGCGCTGGAGATCTCCCGTGCCGGAGCCCGCCTTATCCCACGGACCGTTCGCATCGTGATCGTCGAGGGCAATTATCTCCTGCTCGATCGGGCACCTTGGTCCAGTCTGACGTTCGATCTTTCCGTGATGCTCGTCGCCGACCCAACGGTTCTTCGCCAACGTCTCCTGAAACGCTGGGCAGATCTCGACATCGATGAGCAGGAAGCCGTCAGAAAGATCGATGGAAACGACGTCGCCAACGCCAAGCTGATCCAAGAGTGCTCAAGAAAATCCGACTATTTTGTTCACTCTGAGTAGACGCCCTACTTCCGAGACGCCCAGGCAAACTAAGCCGCCGAGCCTCTCGGTGCTCCGGTGCTCTGACATCTTCGAAAGATGGTCACGATCGATAGGCCACCTCGACCATGGCGACACCGGTTACTTCCGGAACGGAGAAAGACACACGCCCATCCGCCTGCGTGAATGGCAGCGAGGTCTGATCGGGAACGAGGCGCACGGCCTCGACCGGACCGTCGACCTCAAGGGACACGTCGATATCGTGCAAGGTCACGAGATCCTGGATGGGCTGGATGTTGCTGTTCCAGAGATAGCCACGCAGGGCCGGCGTCGCGTGGAGAAGATAGACGATATCCCGATTGAGCGTCGGCTGCCGGCGGACCGTCACCCGGCCAGCTCTCGGCAGGCTCGTCGTCACCAGCCGGTGGCCTCCGAGCATACTGACGATGACGCGTTCGGCCATCTCCAGCATGCGCACGGCACCCACTTGCGTATAGACGCTGAAAATCGGGTGGGCGAGATAGGTGATGCTGCCCTTTCGGCTGCCCCCATCGTAACTGCTGGCGTCCGGCCGGCGCGGGATATTGATATGGCCGGAGAAGTGCTTCGGCGTGCGATCGAAATAGGGCTCATAGACACTGCCGAGGGATTGTCCGTCGCTCACCTTGATGCGCTCTGATGGGCAATACATGAAGTTTGGCTCGTCGATACCGTCGGGACGCCAGTCGGCGGTCGGCAGCAGATAATCGCCGCCCGCCATGGGCGACGTGCTCTCCCAGGTGGCGCCGACATCAAGGACGAAGCCGCTAGCGGCGTCGATGCCGCTCCGTCCGGTCAGCAGGAGGCGGCCACCCTTTGCGAGATAGGTATCGAGCTTGCGCTTGAGGTCAGCACCGACCGGGACGGCGTCCGGCAGGATGATCAGGCGATAAGGGGAGAAATCGCTTTCGAGGTCGAGAACGTCGAACGTCAGACCCGCTTCGAGAAGGATGCGCGTCGCCCCATCGTCGCTTGCCTGCTTCTGGGCCGGCGCCTCGATGCTTGACGTGTCGAGCGTTGCCGCTTCGAGGGAGATGAGGCCGATCTCGGCGCGGTTGACGCTGCCAACCGCCCAGGCCTCGCGCTTCTCCACCCAATCGTAGGCGGCCCCGATGATGGCCATGGTCGAGCGGTCGACAAAACCGGTCGGATGCAGGTGATCACCGATCGAACAACAGGCGCCCTGTGCCAGCATGGCGCCGCACTCGTAGACCAGCGCTTCCGGGCGCTTGTATCCGCCGATTTCGCCCCAGGTGAAATGGAACTTGCCGGTCATGCCCAGGAAGGGGATGCCGAGCGGGTCGACATAGCGCGCGCTGATCGGAAAGTGGTCGTACCCCCAGCCGGCCGTCGGCAGCGACTCCAGTTCGAGGTGGCTGTAGTATTTGCGGATATGGTCGCGATTGCCGCGCCGGATATGGCCCGAGTTGAAGAACAACGGCTTGCCGGGTGCGCGGGAATGCACGGTGTCGGTCACCCGCTGATAGAACTGATCCAGCGCCTCGGCGCCAAACCGCGTGCGATCGTCCATCGACGTCCAGTCGAGACCACGTTGGTCCATCTTGGCTTTGGCGAACGTGGAGATCGACGGCAGTTGGCTGCAGATGTCGATGAAGATCCCGTCACCGTCGGGATAAAGCTCCAGAACCTCATCGATCTGGGCACAGAGATAGTCGAGATAGGGCGAGGCGAAATCGAGATAAGCCCAGCCGGTGGGATCGTTGCGGGACTGCGACAAGCGCCCATCCGGTGTGACGATTCGCCAGTCCGCGTGCGTGAAAGCGGCGTGCTCATCCCAGGCTGCCGAAAGATAGATCGGCGTGGCGATGCCCTCTCCGTGCAGCGCATCGACCTGCGCCCGTAGGAGATCGAAGCCAAGGCCGGGGTGCATCCGGCCGACCCTGGTCGGATGATAGGAGAGCCCATGATGGCATTTCGAAAACAGCGTCACGGAATCGACGTGAGCGGCTTTGAAGGCGCGGGCAAACTCACTCGGGTCAAAGCGCGAACCGACGCCCTCGATCAGGCCCGAAGTGTGAAAATCGAGATGGACTTGGCGAAAGCGCATGATGGACAGGTCACTTGTAATGGGCATGGGCGGGAGAGGCGTCGTGCAAAGTGGTGCCGTCGGCGGCAAACACGACGAAGGCGGAACGATCGGCCCAGAGGCTGACGTGCTGGCCGAGCTTTTTGTCCGACTGACTGGGAACAAGTTGGGCGAAGTAGCCATCGAGGGACTCGGAGTCGGTCGTCCGCAGAGCATGCGCGTCGGAGTAGACGAGGGTCTCGCGCCCCAATGCCTCGACGACGGTGACCTCGGCATCAGCCAGATGGACCTCGCCGCTGTCGCCGAGCGCCTCCGGCCGAATGCCCAGAATGACGGCGTCGCCAACGGCGGGTAGTGTTTCGCCGGGCGCAAACTCCAGCTTCAGCGGCGGCAATTCCAAGCCGAACGAGAAGCTGACCGACCGACCAACCGTTTCGATGACGTAGGCGCTGATAAAGTTCATGCGCGGCGAGCCGATGAAGCCGGCCACGAAGCGGGTTGCCGGCCTGTTGTAGAGCTCGAGAGGAGACCCGATCTGCTCGATATTGCCGCCGTTCATCACGATGATGCGGTCGGCCATGGTCATGGCCTCGGTCTGATCGTGCGTGACGTAGAGCATGGTAGCGCCAAGTTCGCGATGCAGACGGCTGAGCTCAATCCGCATCTGCGAGCGGAGCGCCGCGTCGAGATTGCTGAGCGGTTCGTCGAACAGGAACACCTCCGGAGCGCGGGTTATGGCGCGGCCAATCGCCACCCGTTGCTTCTGACCACCCGACAAGGCCTTCGGATACTTGGCCAAGTGCTCGGTAATGCGGAGGATCTCGGCGGCCCTGGTGACGGCAGCGTTGATCTCGCTCTTGGGCCGGCGCGCGACCTTGAGGGCGAAGCCCATGTTCTGCGCCACGGTCATGTGCGGATAGAGCGCATAGTTCTGGAAGACCATGGCCACACCGCGATCGGACGGTTCGGCCTGGGTGATGTTGCGACCGGCGATGCTCACCGATCCCTCGGCGATTTCTTCGAGACCGGCGATCGAGCGGAGAAGCGTCGACTTTCCGCAACCCGACGGGCCGACCATGACGACGAACTCGCCCTTTTCAGCAGCGAACGACACGCCCGACAGGACGGTGAGCTGACCGTAGCGCTTGACGACGTCGCGAACTTCGAGATGGGACATGGCTGAACCTATTTGCCGAGACCGGCGAGGCTGCGCACGAAATGGCGCTGGGCCAGCAGGAAGATGACGATGAGGGGAACGGTGGCGATGGCGAGGCCGGCCATCAACGCAGGCCAGTCGGCACTGTATTGCCCTGTCAGTCCATAGATGCCGACGGGCAGCGTCCGCACGTCGGTCTTGGTGAGCATGAGCAAGGCCAGGATGAATTCGTTCCAGTTGAAGACGGCCTGGAAGATGGCGGCGCTGGCAATGACCGGCCCCGACAACGGCAGAACGATGCGGAAGAACACCTCGATACGGCCGCAGCCGTCGAGCCGGGCCGCTTCCTCGAGTTCGCGGGGGAACTCAAGAAAGAAGGTGTAGAACAGCATCGTCGTGAACGGGATGCCATAGGCCGCGTAAGGCAAGGCAATGGCGAGCCGAGAATTGAGCAGGCCGGCGCTGGAGACCAGCTGATAAAGCGGAACCATCACGCTTTGCAGAGGGACCGCGAAACCGGCAACGATGGCGACATACACCCATCGCATCACCGGCTTGTCTGATCGGGCCAGGACGTATGCCGCCAGGCTGGAAGCGATGACGATGAACAGGACCGACAGCGCCGTGACCAGCAGCGAGTTGACCAGAAAACCGCTGATGCCAATACCCCAGGCGCGTTCGAAGGCCGCGAAGCTGAATTGCCTCGGCAGGGCAAGCGGTCGCGTGAACAGCTCGGCCTGGCTCTTGAACGCCGAGATGACCATCACGAAGACAGGGACCAGCACGAACAGCGTCCACAGCGAGACGAAGGCATGCAGGCCGATGGCGACGCTACGGGCTCGAAGGGTCATGACCACAGCTCCCTAGAGCACACTCGACGAACCGGAGTTCGCCGAGCGTGCTCTATCTATTTGGTCCAACGCAATTTTCTGGTGCAAAACCGGTCCCCACTTTTGCTGAAATTGCTCTACGCCCGACGCGACAAACGGACTTGCAACCAGCCGAGCAGCGCGGCGGTGACAAGCAGGACGACGGCCATGGCATTGGCATAACCCATGTTTCCGAAGGAAAAGGCCTGAGTATAGGTGTAGGTGCCCAGCACCTGAGTGGCGTTGGCAGGTCCGCCGCCGGTGGTGACGAAGACCAGATCGAACACCTTGAAGCCGCCGATCACGGTGATCAGCGTGGCCAGCACCAGCACGTTGCGGATGCCGGGCAGCGTGATGTACCAGAAGGCCTTGAGCCCGCGGGCGCCGTCGAGAGAGGCGGCCTCGTAATGCTCTTTCGGAATGGCCTGCAGACCAGCGAGGATCAGCATCATCTGAAAGCCGACGTTCTGCCAGGCGGCGATGAGCAGCAGCATCCAGAGAGAGATCGCGGGATCGCCGAGCCAGCCAAGCCTTGGCGGCGACAGGCCGAGCGTCTTGACGATGGCATTGAGCGGCCCGACGTTGGGGTCGAGGATCAGCATCCAGACGAAGGCGACGGCGATCGACGAGATCACCACCGGCATGAAGATGATGGTGCGATAGACGACACTGCCCCGCCGTATTCCCCGGTCCAGGATGGCAGCCAGAATGGCACCGCCACCGACTTGAGAAACGACGGAGCCAATGACGATGAAGATGTTGTTGGAAATCGCCAGCCAGAACAGTGGGTCGGTGACCGCCCGCCGGTAATTGGCGCCGCCGACGAAGGTCCAGGTGGCAGACGTCATCCCGAAGTCGAAAAACGAGCCGATCACGGCGACGGCCGCTGGGATCAGGATGAAAACACCCACGAGAATGAGGGCCGGAGCCATCATGGCTGAGGCAGAGATATTGCCGGCGTTCAGCACCGGTCGTTTGCCTGTGTCGCCTAGGGTGGAAGTCAATGAGGGAGCCATGTTGCTTCCTGGCAGCCGCCACCGCCATGCGGGACGGGCTCAACAAGAATGGATGGGCTTGTGAGGCCACAGGCCGCGTTGTTCCGCCGACATCGTCGAGCGGAACGGTCGGCCGTGGCGCTTAACGCCACGGCCTGCCTGGGATCGTCACTTCTTCGCTTGAGCGGCCAGCGCGGCCTCGCGGATCTTGCCCACGGCCTGATCGGGCGTCAGCGTCCGATTCAGCACCTCGACCGTGGCGTTCATGTAGGCGTCGGCAACGGTGGACTCGAGAAGCGCATCCAGAACGTTGACGCCCTGCTTCAGAGTGCCGACATCGCGCGCGATGTCCTTGAAGCTGGCCGGAACACCCTGCGCCTTGTCGACGAGCTTGGCGTTGGAGGGCAGGAACTGCACCTTTTCCGCAAACTTCAGGCCCTGCTCGTCGGATACCAGGAAGCTCAGCCACTCCACAGCTTCCTTCGGATGGGCGGATTTGGCGGAAACCTGATAGCCTTCCGGTACCAGGAAGTTGGCATCGAAGCTGCCCTTACCACCATCCATCAGCGGGAGACGGAAGAAGCCATAGTCGGTGAAGCCCGCCGCATCGAGCCCGGAGGTGCACCAAGTGCCGCAATACTCCATGGGTGACGCCTTGGTGGCGAACATCGAGTCGGCAATGGCATATTCGGTGGCGTTCGGAGCATCCTCAAAGCAACCGGCGTCCTGAAGATCGACCAAAGCCTGGAAGGCCTTGGCATAGCCCGGATCGGTGTAGAGCTGGTCGGCCGGCCGCGACAGATCGTAATCCGCCGCCGTACCGGCGACACCCATGGCACGCTCGTTGAGCATCGTCATCCAGTGGATGGCCTTCCAACGGGTCTTGTTGCCGAGGGGCATCGGCACGGTGTTGGGATCGATCTTGCGGATCGCCTTGCACAGGTTGCCCAACTCGCCGAGCGTCTTCGGGATCTCGAACTTGTGCTCGGCGAAATAGGCTTTGTCATAGAAGACGTATTTCGAGACGGCATCGGCGGCGACGCCGTAAAGGCGGCCATCATAGCGGAAGGCGTCGAGCCACCCCTCCGGAAGCACCTTGGCGAAACCGCCAGGAGCATTGCCGAAGTCAGTGATGTCCAGCGCCAGCTTATCCTTCACGAGTTGCTTGGCGCGGTCACCGGACCAGTTGAAAAACACGTCAGGACCATCGGAACCGACAAGCGCCACCTTCAGGGCCGTCTTGTAGGGATCGCCTGGAAATATCTGATGCTCGATGGTGACGTTGGGATGTGTTGCCTTGAAGGCTTCAGCAGCCTCGGCGATGAATTCCTTGTAGCCGCTGTTGTCGAGAGTCCACATCTTGAGGACGATGTCTTCGGCGTGGACGGGGGAAACGAGAACTGCGGCACCTAGGAGTGCGCTGGCGACTAGGCGCACCTCTCCATTCAAGTGGAATTGCATGGAAATCTCCCTAACCCTCTAGAATGAAACGACACATAGTTTCCGTCTTATCGCGGACGCCCATCGGGCTCTTTAGTATCGAACCGTTTCGATTGCATCGTATAATCGCTATCCCGGCTTGACAAGCATCGAACTATCATCGAACAGCAGTATATGGGGCGGTTTTGGCGATCCGGGTGGATGGATCCATTATATATCCGTCTCTCAGTCACGTTCGGATAGGTGCTGGACGGCGGTTTAGTAGAAACGGTTCGATAGGAAAGGCCGAGCGAGTTGGCGACGATCAGGGACGTAGCCCGTCATGCAGGCGTTTCCATTTCCACGGTCTCGCTTGCCCTCAATGGTACGGGACCGGTGAGTGAGGAAACACGCGCGCGCATCGAGGCGGCGGTGGCGGCCGTCCGCTATTCACCCAACCTCATGGCGCAGAACCTGAAACGCGGTCAGTCCAAGCTGGTCGGCATGGTGCTTGGCGACGCCGGCAACCCGTTCTTCGGCCGGCTTTTCGGCACGATCGATCGGCAGATTTCCGATAACGACCACATGCTGATCGTCGCCAATCTGGATTCCCATCCCGACCGCGAGATCCGTACGCTGAATTTGCTGAAGCGCCATCGAGTGGCGGGCATCATCATGACGCCGCTGCGCAACGATCCCGAATACGCCGCCTATCTCAACGAAATCGACGTTCCCGTCGTGCTGGTCGACCAGGATGTCGATGGCACCGAACTCGACTTCGTCACCTCCGACCACCATCGCGGCACGGAGATGCTGACCGAGTACCTGATCCGTCTCGGTCATCGTCGCATCGCCTATATCGGTGGACAGCAGACCATGTGGGTCGCAACACGCCGCCTGGAAGGCTTTCGCGCCGCCATGGCAGAGGCCGGCCTGCCGATTGAGCCGGAGCTCGAGATCGTTGCCGACTACAGCGCCGAGCTCGCCTATGAGAACGTCATCCGTCTGATGTCGGCAGCCGAGCGCCCGACAGCCATCTTGGCGGCCAACAACTATATGGCCATCGGCGCGCTGCAGGCCGTGAACGACCTCGGCTTTCGCTGCCCGGACGACGTATCCATCGCCGGCATCGACGTGGTGCCCTGGAGCAGCATCGTCATGCCGCGGATCACCACGGTGGACCAGCCGGTCGAGGAACTCGCCCGCGTCGCCTCACTGTGGATGATGGAGCACGTGCGCGGAGAAGCGACCTCGGACGGTCAGCGACGTCGCTACATCGCCGAACCGAAACTGGTCATCGGTCATTCCTGCGCTCCACCGCCGAAATGACACGGCGAGCCTTCGGCGTTGAGGACAATCTCACTCGGTAAAACCGCAGTTCAAGTGAGCGGCTAGTGCGTGTCGGTCTGGCCACGGGGCAGCAGGACTAGCACCAGAACACCGAGCAAGCCGGCGGCGGCGCCAAGCATCGATGTGCCAGCATAGCCACTGACCGAGGTTCCAAGCGAGAACATGATGGCGCTGAGACCGCCGCTCAGGAAGATATTGACGGCGATCAACGAGCTTCCGAGGCCGGCGCGGCGGGCAATCAGATTTTGCAGATAGGTGATGGGAATGGAGATGATACCGGCAGCTCCAAGGCCGGAAACCAGCGTCAGCAGGTAGACGCTGGTCGTGTCGCGGACGAGGCCCAGCAAGAGCAGATAGAAGCTGTAGACGACCGCCGATGCCGCTATCGCCCTGACAGACGAGGTGCGCACTTCGATCCAGGACCAGACGACAATGAATACCATCTCGAGCAAAGCCACGATGCCGACCACCGTGCCGACGTCGGCCGGGCGACCACCGGCCTGCCCGGTGACGATCAAGGGCAAAACGGCCGCGTTGACGTGCAACATGCTGGTGATCAAGGCGATGGCAATAAGGTGAGGCCAGACTTCGCTGAAGCCGAGACGCTTCAGCGAGGCGAGGAAAGCATAGGATTGTTCCTGCCGAGCACCACGATCACTCGTCTCCCTGCCGACCAATTTGGCGAACAGCAGGAAGCAGACTCCGCAGGCCAGCCCGGCCAGCAGAAAGGCCGGAAGCATGCTCGAACTCCCCGCCAAGGCGTAGCCGACGAGGCCGGGCACCAGCACCCACGACGCCGAGATAACGGCGCGGATCGCCGAGTTCACGGCCACCATGTCGCGTGGTGCGAGGGCCTCCGAACTGACGCGGACATAGGCGAAGATGAGGGAGTTGAGAGCGCCGAACACCGGGATCAGGACGAGAGACGCGAGTGTGAAGACGGCGACAGTCGGGAAGAGATAGACCAGCAGGTAGCCGGCCATGCCCGACAGGCAGATGGCGAGCATGGGTGGGCGGAAACGACCCAATCGATCCGCCAGGATGCCGGCCGTGACGCTGGCCGTCACGTTGACGACGGCGGCGCAGAAGACAATGGCCGCGAAAGCCGCATTGCTGAGGCCCAGCTCGTGAATGCCGATCAGCGAATAATAGGGCGATGTCGCTGCCCCGGTGAACCCGAAGAAGAAGATGCCCAGGGCACTGACCCGTAGGCGGGGATTGCCATAGACGATTGAAAAGGCCGACCGCATCGAAGCCTCTGCGTCAGAATGGGACCGGACGGCCGGCGGGAACGACAGTTTGCGCCGACCTCACCGCCAGCGCGCCGAGACGGCGGCTCTGGCCCGGTAGTCGAAGCCCTTCACAAAGGGGTAGATGGGTTGCACCCGCCGCTCCGATACGAGCGCCTCGATATCCTGGTTGATCACCCCATCGGTGAGTGCCATCAGGTTTGGATTGGCGATCGGTTGCAATTCCGGCGACAGGTATCCCGATTTGACGACGACAAGCCGTGCCGCATGCGGATCGAGCCCGAGGCGCGAGAAATCGGCGATGTTGTGATAGGGACGCCGGCGCGCCGCCAGCACCAACGTGATGCCGCCGACGGCAACGACGGCCTGCCGCTCGGCCGGAACGTCGCCTTCGTCAAGCCTGATCACGCGTGCCTTGATCGCCGCACGCGGTGAGGCCGGATCGAGGGTTCCTCCGACGGAAAGCTGTAGTTCGGCACCGACCCCGGCCGCAAAGCAGGCCTCTGTCGCCGGCCGATCGGTGATGCCGGCGAGGATAGCTCCCTCGAAATCGCGCGCCAGCAGGTCGTTCAGCACATCGGCACGGTCTCCGACGCCGCCGCCCGTCGGGTTGTCACCGGAGTCGGCCAAGATCACCGGGGAGGTGGTGGCCTGCTCCGCCAGATCGAGCATGCCTTGCAACGGACCGGTGATAGGCCCGAACCGGAACGCCTCGCGTGCCCTCCAATAAGCATCGGCAATTGCCTCAGCCGCTTGCCGGGCGGCTTCACGGTCGACCCCGGTCACCACGACGCAGGCGGTGGCACGCGGCTCGTCGGCCCAGACGTAGCCGACCATCAGGTTGGCATCCCAGACCCCGGGCCGTCGGTCGAAATCAGGCAAAGCCGCATAAAGGCTTTTGGCCGGCTCGTCTTCGGTGGAGGTCCGCTCACCCGGCAACAGCACGGGTACGGGCGCCCAGGCGACGCCGGGCTTTTCGCCGGTTCTCAGCGTCTTGAGCAACATCGACCAGGCGCGAACCATGGTTTCGCGCACGTCGATATGCGGTGCCGTGCGATAGCCGGCGAACATGTCGATCTGGTCGACGATCACCTGCGAAACATTGCCATGTAGATCGTAGCTGGTGGCGATCGGGCAGTCGGATCCGACAACCTCGCGGGCGGCGGAAATCCAATCGCCCTCGGCATCGTCCAGTCCCTCGACATACATGGCGCCGTGCATGGCGAGATAGAGCCCGTCGAGCGGGCGGGCAGCCTTCAGCCCGTCGAGAAACTCGGCCTTCAGCGCCTGATAGGTTTCGCGGGCCACCGGACCGCCGGGCACGGCACGCGCGTGCAGAAGCGGAAAATGCAGAACGTCCTCCGCCTTGAGGAAGCTGAAGGCGTCGGCTGACAGCAGCTCACCGCCGCGCAGCACGCGGAAATCCTCGCTGCGGGTCAAGGCCGGCGAGTAGGTGCTGCATTCGATGTGAATGCCACCGACGGCAATACGGAATGTCATAGGCCCACCCTCACAGCCGGGGACTCAGGCGAACGATGGCAGCAAAGCGCAGCCAGTCTTTGTTGTCGCGAGGTGTCCAGGCCGCTTCGGCGATCGCCGGCAGACGCGGGAAGACCAGATGGTTGAAGTAGTCGCGGCTGATGAAGTTCTCGGCCCAGATGCAGGCTTGCACGCCCTTGAGCCGCGGCTTCAGTTCCTCGGGAAACTCGCCGGCGGCCTCGAAGGTATAGGTGTGCTTGGGTGGCACCGTGCCGGCCCAACTGGCACCCGGCTCCTGCCAGGCTTCATCCTGCACCATGTCGAGATAATAGGCCTGACCCGGCGTCATCACCACGTCGTAGCCTTCTTTGGCCAGTTGGATGCCAACCTCTGGCGCCCGCCAGGCCATCAGCAACGTACCCTCCGGGGTGACGCCACCGCCGTGCGATACCTCGTCCCAACCGGCCAGCCGGCGGCCGCGCGCCTTGAGCATTTCCTGGATGCGCTTCATGAAGAAGCTCTGCAGCCCGAAGGTGCCATCGAGGCCGTGCTTGTCCATCAGGCTCCGCGCCAAAGGCGACGCCATCCAGGTATTATCGGCCACCTCGTCGCCACCGACATGGATGACAGGCGCGGTGAAGATGGTCACCATCTCGTCGAACACCTTGCCGAGAACATCGTAGGTCGCCTCGATCGCCGGATTTAGCGCGTTGTTGGGGTAGCCCTGGACAGAGCGGTAGCTCTCGGGCGCTTCCTGGCCATCGGCGAGGTCGGGCAGCGCCGCCAGCATGGCGGTGCTGTGACCGGGAATGTCGATTTCCGGCACCACTTCGACACAGAGGGAAGCCGCGTGAGCGACGACCGCCCTCGCCTCCTCTTGCGTGTAGAAGCCGCCGACCGGCTTGGCGCCATTACCAAGCTGGGGCAGCAACGGCTCGTCCGGCCCGCGCAGGGCGCCGACCGTCGTCAGCTCCGGGAAGGCCTTGATCTCCAGCCGCCACGCCTCATCGTCGGACAGATGCCAGTGGAAGGTGTTCAGCCGGAACCAGGCGAGAATGTCGATCAGCCGCTCTACATCGGCCGTCGGGAAGAACTGACGCGATACGTCGAGGTGACAGCCGCGCCAAGCATAGCGGGGAGAGTCCGCGATCTGGCCGGACGCCGGAAAGCGGAACATCTTGGGATCCGACTTGGCGCCGTGCAACAGGTGGGCGAGCGCCGTCAGAGCATACTGGCGCCCTGCCTTGCCGGCGCTGGAAAGCACGATCTCTTCTCGCGAAAAGGCGATCTCGAAGGCTTCGGGCGCAAGCTCTTCCCGCCTTGCAAAGCGGATCGGCCGGCCGCCTTCGACCGTTGCGAAAACGAAAGGCGCCGGCGCATCGGCGAACAGGCGATAATGGAGCGACAGCACATCGTCGACCGCCCTGAGGTCCTCAAGCCCGGTACCAGACACTGGATAGAGCGCGACGGGGATGAGATCGCCAGCGCTGAGGTCCACCTTCACCGGCCAGGGCAGCAGCGCGAACGGCTGCTTGGCTTCGCCGGCCGGCAGCAGTGCGGGTGCCAGCTCGCTGGGCAGGCCTTCGATCTGACAATCGATGACCGCCGCATCATGATGCGAACCGTCAGCCAGCGTCACATAGGCCGACTTGGCGCCGTCGGTCCGATGGCGCGCGCGACGCCACAGGCTGGCCACCGAGAAGCGCCAGGCGGCGCCGGGCTCCAGCACGAAACCGGCGGGCGGCGCGAACTGGTGGAAATTGGCGTTGCGCTTGAGAAGAACCGCGTTGTCGAAAACGCCCGGCTCCTTGACGCGTGTCAGCGTCGTGTAGGCGAGCTTGAAATCTCGGATGGGGGCGTCGGAGAGGTTGATCAGCGTGAAGTCCAGCGCACCGGCCGGATCGTTCGCGAGCGGGCGCCACGTGTTTTCAAGACGGAAGCTGGCTTTGGTCATGATCGTTCCCCATGCGCGGCTTTGCCGCTGCGTTTTTGCGACAAGGATGCTGATCGCCGATGCCTCGGCTGGCGACAGGACGGCACCGGAGCGCCATCCCTTTTCCTAGGACACGCGGTCAATAATGTTCGGACTGTGAAAAGGTATGGGCGAGCTCCGCCTGACCGGCGGTCAGGCCGCAGTCGACGGGAAGGCAGACACCGGTGATGGCGGCCGCCTGATCGCTGGAGAGAAAAAACACGGCATTGGCCACGTCTTCGGCCGAGGCGATGCGGCGCAGCGCGTACCAGCGCTTGACCTCTTCAAACACTTGCGGATTGGCGGCCGCCCGGGCTTCCCAGGCTTGGGTGCGGACCGTGCCGGGCGCAACGGCGTTGGCACGGATGCCGAACTTGCCATACTCGACGGCGATCAGCCGCGTCAGATGGATGAGGCCGGCCTTGGCGGCGCTGTAAGCGGGATGGCCGAACACAGCCATGCCGTTGACCGAAGCGATGTTGACCAACGAACCTTGGCTGGCCTTGAGCTGGTCCTCGAAGGCTCTGAACATCAGGAAGGAGGCTTCAAGGTTGAGGGCCGCATCCTGGCGCCAGATTTCCGGCGTCGTGTCGTGCAGCGATACCGCGCGTGCGGCGCCGGCGTTGTTGACCAGCGTCGTCACCGATCCGAGCGCGCCGATCTGTTTTACCACGACGGTGAGGTCCGCCCAATCGGTCACGTCGGCAACGACGGGCAGGAACTGACTGGCGCTGCCAAGCCCCTCGGTCGCCTTGCCGAGAGCGTCGGCGTCGATGTCGACCAGCGCGACGAGAGTATGGGAGTCGGCCAGACGACGGGCAATGGCCCGACCGATATCGCCGGCGGCACCGGTCACAACGGCGATCGAACCGCTCATGGGCGCGCGCCCTCGAAACGCGACATGTTCAGTCTCCCATGATCTGGCTGTTATCGGTGCCGTCGCGATGCTCGATCAGCTGCTGCTTGATCTGACGCAGCGTCACCGTCGAAAGCTTGCGGTTGCGATAGGCAACCAGGCTGGCGATGATGTCGACGACCGCAAGGTAGGCGAAACGGGTGGATGTCGGGCGGAAAATATTGTCGGCCTCCGGCAGGTCGATGGCGACCGTCATCTCGGCCGCCTCCGCCACCGGACTGTCGGGACGGGTTAGCGCGATGGCGCTGATGCCGGCCTCGCGCGCCAGGTTGAAGCAGCGAACCAGCGAGGCGTTGCGCCCGGAAAAGGAGGAGCCGATCAGGACGTCATTGGTGCGCGCCGCGGCCGTCAGCATCAGCTGCATGTCGTGGTCGCTGCAGGCGACCACCCGGGTGCCGAGACGAAACAGACGGTTTTGCAACTCAGACGCGACCATCGACGAACTGCCGCCCGAGCCGAAGGCGTAGACCATTTCGGCGCGGGCGATCCGATCGGCGATCCGATCGAGTATGTCCGGCTGTAGCGACCGGTGCGCCGTGTAGAGCGCGTTCTGCGCCTTGGTGATCACATCCTCGGCCACATCAGCGGGTTCGGTGCTCTTGGCCTCCGGATTGAGGTAGCGGACGCCGACATAGGCGGTCTTAGCGAGACGGACACGAAAATCGGCAAAGCTCTGGCACCCGAGCCGGCGACAGAAGCGGGTGACAGTGGGAGGTGAGACCTCGGCCCGTCCGGCCAGATCGATAATCGAGGCGCCGACGGCGAATTCGAGCTGGGTCAGCAGAATATCGGCAATCCGCTGTTCGGACGTCGAGAACTGCGGCCGCATCTCCTGGATCGTCGTAAAAATATCCATCAGCCCGACCACCCCTCCCCGGCTCAGCGCGCCCTGTAGGCGACGCAGTCGATCTCGACCTTGCAATCGACCATCATGGACGACTGCACGCAAGCTCGCGCCGGCGGGTTATCGCCGAAATAGCTGACGTAAATTTTGTTGAAGCTCCAGAAGTCGCGCGGATCGTCGAGCCACACGCCGACGCGGACGACATCTTCCACCCCGTAACCGGCCTCATGCAGGATGGCTATCAGATTACCGATCGCCTTGTGCGTCTGTTCGACGATGCCGCCAACAATCACTTCGCCATGTTCCATGGCAACCTGCCCCGAAACATAGAGCCATCCGTCAGCTTCAACGGCGCGCGCAAACGGCAGTTTCTGGCCGCCAGCTCCTGACTGGACAGCTCCATATCTCGTGATGGTCATGAAAGGCACGCCTGCAAAATGTTTTCTTTATACGTTGACAATGGACCATAAAAACCGGATTTCTGCCAGAGCTTTTTCAGTATAATGAAAAGAATTTAGAACCGGAGTCATCATGCGCGATCCCTTCCGTAACCCCTTCCCGGAGACCGACACCGCGCGTCGCACCATGTGGGACATGCTTGTTACGCGCGATATCGACGCCTACCTCAGTGCCGATTGGTCGATGGTGGCCGACGATTTCATTGAGGACGGCTTTCTCGGAATTTCCGGCAACAAGGACGCCAATCCCGACAAGTGGACGCTGGCCTTTCCGACGCTCGCCGTCTACCGCGACGAATGGTTGCGCCAGGCGCGCGAGGGGCTGAGCGTAGCTTATGGCGAGGACCCGCGCGCCGCCATTTTCCGTACCACACGGCTCGAGGACATCGACATCGTTGGCGAAACCGCCCTGGTGCGGAAAAAATTCGACGGCGGCATCCGCAAGGCCGACGGCGGCTTCGACGTCATGGCGTGGCAAACCCTGTACTATTGCCGTCTGCATCAGGGACGCTGGAAGATCGCCGGCTTCACCGGATATCTGCCCAACCCGATGGGCATCGCCTGAGATAAGCGGTCTCTTCGCGTCGCTGCCGGCATCCTCCGGCGCGACGCCGGGCTTTGACTTCTTCAGCCCGACACCTGCTACCAAACCGAGGCACGACCTTGCGTATCTTCACTGCCGCTCTCGCAACGGAAACCAACACCTTCTCTCCGATCTGCATTGATCGCCGCGCTTTTGAAGAGTCGCTCTATGCTCCGCCCGGCCAGCACCCATCGACACCGACGCTGTGCACCGCGCCGATCACCGTGGGGCGCAAGGTCTGCGCGGCGAAGGGCTGGACACTGATCGAGGGAACTGCCACTTGGGCTGACCCGGCCGGGCTGATCAACCGAGCGACGTTCGAGGAATTGAGAGATGAGATCCTCGATCAGCTCAAGGCGGCCTTGCCGGTCGATGCCGTGGTGCTTGGCCTGCACGGGGCCATGGTTGCCGATGGCTATCTCGATCCCGAAGGCGATTTGCTGGAACGCGTCCGAACGATTGTCGGTCCGGACATATTGGTCTGTTCCGAGATCGATCCGCACAGCCACCTAACGGCCAAGCGGGTTGCCGCCGTCGACTTCTTCGTCGCCTTCAAGGAGTTTCCCCACACCGATTTCGTCGATCGGGCGGAAGATCTCTGGGCGATTGCCGTCGCGACTCTGGAAGGCCGCATCAGGCCGGTCATGAGCGTCTTTGACTGCCGCATGATCGATGTCTTCCCGACGTCGCGCGAGCCGATGCGCAGCTTCGTCGACCGCCTGAAACAAATCGAAGCAACTGATGACGACGTGCTGTCGCTGTCGGTCATCCATGGTTTCATGGCCGGCGACGTGCCGGAAATGGGCACCAAGACCATCGCCGTTACCAATGGCAATCCAGCCAAAGGACAGAAGCTGGCGCGCGACCTCGGTATGGAGCTGTTCGAAAAGCGTGGAACCTACATGGTGCCGCAGATCGACGAGAAAGAGGCAGTCAGCCGCGCCCTCGCCGCCAAGACGCACCCGGTGATCATAGCCGATGTCTGGGACAATCCGGGCGGCGGCACGGCCGGCGATGCCACGGTGATCCTTGAGGAGCTATTGGCAAGGAGCGCCAGCAATGTTGCCGTCGGCCTGATCTGGGACCCCATCGCCGTGCAGATCTGCATGGCGGCCGGCGAAGGGGCGGAGATTCCGCTGCGCTTCGGCGCCAAATCGGCCCCCTTCACAGGCGATCCGATCGACGCCCTGGTGAAGGTCGTTCGTGTCGTGCCGAATGCCGAAATGCGCTTCGGCGACAGCGTGGCGCCATTCGGCGCCGCCGTCCACATCCACTTCAAGGGTATCGACGTCGTCCTGGGTACCGTGCGGGTACAAAGCTACGATCCGTCATTGTTTACAGCTGTCGGCATCGATCCGCTGTCCAAGGACATTCTGCTGATCAAGTCCACCAACCATTTCTATGCCGCCTTCTCCAAGATCGCGTCGGAAATCCTTTATTGCTCGGCCGGACGACCCTATCCTAATGATCCCGCCACAACGCCTTACCGCCGGGCGCGCCGCGACATCTGGCCGATGATCGCCGACCCGCATGGTACCGTTCGAACCAACGAGGCAGCCTCGCAATGACCGTCGTTACTCCCCGCGCTGGTGATCCGATTTCCGCCGTTCCGACGCCCCAGCCGGTTATCGACGAGGATCGCCTCGCCGCCAACATCGCGCGCGTCCAGTCCTACATGGATGCCCACCATCTGAATTTCCGGCCGCACATCAAGACGCACAAGATCCCGGCAGTAGCCGAGGCACAGCGGCAGGCTGGCGCTCGCGGCATCAACTGCCAGAAGATCACCGAAGCGGAAGTGTTCGCCGACGCGGGCTTCGACGACATCCTGATCACGTTCAACATCCTCGGTGCGGACAAGCTGGCCCGCCTTGCCGACCTCAACGATCGGATCTCCGGACTGAAGGTGGTGGCCGACAGCATCGTCACCGTCGATGGGCTTTCCGGCTATTTCGCCGGCCGCAAGCCGCTCACCGTTCTGGTGGAATGCGACACCGGTGCCGGCCGGTGCGGTGTGCAAACACCCGCCGAGGCGCTGACTCTCGCCCGGCGCATCGCCGGCAGCAACGCCTTGGCATTCGGTGGGTTGATGACCTATCCGAAGGCCGGAAGCGAAACCGCGACGGAAGCCTTCTTCGCGGAGACGCTGACCGGATTGAAGACCGAGGGTATCGACTGCCCCATCGTCAGCAATGGCGGCACGCCCAGCCTGTTCTCTGCCCATCTAGTGACCTCGGCCACCGAACACCGCGCCGGCACCTACGTCTATAACGACCGTTCCATGGTGCGAGCCGGCCACTGCACGCTCAACGACTGCGCCATGCACATCCTGGCAACCGTCGTATCGCGGCCGACGCCGGACCGCGCCATCCTGGATGCCGGCTCCAAAGCGTTGACTTCCGATCTCCTGGGCTTTGCCGATTTCGGGTTGATCGTCGAATACCCGGACGCCGTCATCACCGGCCTCTCCGAAGAGCACGGCACCGTCGATCTGTCCAAGGTATCGGGCCGACGCCCGGAGATCGGCGAGCGCGTCCGCATCGTGCCGAACCACACCTGCGTGGTGTCCAACCTGTTCGACCGCATGGTCTTCCATCGCAACGGCGTCGTGACGCGCGTCGAGCCGGTGGCCGCTCGCGGTCTCGTCTGGTAGGCAGCCGCCGGCGCGAAATGAAAGCCAATATCAACGAAACGGCTCCGCGATAAAGTCTGTCGCGGAGCCATAAGTTCGGGTGGCCACCGCCGAAGCAACCGAATGCACGGCTCTGATTATGCCTCAGGATTCAGCGTGGGCATGCCGAGTTCGGCGAGATTGACCCGGCGATCGAGAGCCCAACCATCGGCGTCGAACAGGTGGCAGTCCTCCGCCTTGATGCCAACCTTCAGTTCGTTTCCGGCCTGCACCGGAGCCGAACCAGGCAGCAGGGCGCAGAAGGGCTCTCCGGTTGGCAGGTTGGCATAGGCGATGGTGTTGATGCCCAGATGCTCGATGACCGCCGGTATAACTGAAACATTGATGTTTCCCCCGCCCAGCTGCAGGTGCTCCGGCCGGATGCCTAGGGTCATCGCCTTGCCGACGAGGTACTGTCGCGGCGCCACAGGGACCAGCATCGACTGCCCCGCGAACTCGACGGTGACGCCTTCATCGCTGGTACCGGTACAGACCACCGGCAGGAAGTTCATCTTGGGATTGCCGATGAAGCCGGCGACGAACAGGTTGCGCGGCTTGTGATAGAGTTCCAGTGGCGCGCCGACTTGGGCAATATCGCCGGCATTCAGCACCACGATGCGATCGGCCATGGTCATGGCCTCGATCTGGTCGTGGGTGACGTAGATCATCGTCGCCTTGAGCTGGGCATGCAGCTTGCTGAGCTCGAGGCGCATCTCGGCGCGCAGCGCCGCGTCGAGATTGGACAGCGGCTCGTCGAACAGGAAGATCTTGGGTTCGCGCACGATGGCCCGGCCGATGGCGACGCGTTGGCGTTGGCCGCCTGAGAGCATACCGGGCTTCTGCTGCAGCCGCTTGTCGAGCTGCAGAATCTTGGCGACCCCCTCGACCTTCTCGCGAATCTTTTCTTCGGGAAGTCTTTCCACCCGCAATGGAAAGGCGATGTTCTCGAACACCGTCATGTGCGGGTAAAGCGCATAGGACTGGAACACCATGGCAATGCCACGGTCAACAGGCGGCTTGTCGTTGACCCTGATGTCATCGATGACGATATCGCCGCTGCTGGTCGAATCGAGCCCGGCAATCATCCGCAGGAGCGTCGACTTGCCGCAGCCGGACGGCCCGACGAACACGATGAATTCACCTTCATCGACCCCGAGGCTAATGCTTTTCAGCACCTCGTAGCCATCGAAGGACTTGTTGACCTCTTTGAGTTGTAGCTGCCCCACGGCTCTGGTTCTCCGCGAAGCTCGACCATCGCTGACCGGCTTCCATTCCGTCGATTGGAGATCCCGCGAGCCGGACCGGCTCGCGGGACGTTGGCAGGATTACTTGTACTGCTCGAGATCGGCAGCTGCTTTCTTGAGAGCGGCTTCCGGCTCGGCCGCGCCGGTCACGACCGACTGAACCATTTCGATCATCACGTTCTGGAAGCCTTTGTAGTCCTTGAACAGCGGCTCCGGACCACCATAGGCGATGCCATCGATGAACGGCTTCCAGGTCGGATCTGCCTTGACGAACTCGTCAACCTTGGGCGACGGACGCAGCGGGGTAAGGCCGGCACCGCCCTGCAGCTCATATTCGCCCTGCGGCCCTGGTGAGGTGATGAACTTGGCAAATTCCGTCGCCTTGCCCTCGACGCCGGTCCCCTTGAAGATGGCCAGACTGTCGGTGATGAGCAGCGTGCCGGGCCCCTTGGCCGACGGGCCGAGCGGCAGCGGGGCGACGCCCCAGTTGATCTTGGTCTTCTTGAGCAGGTTGGCCGCACCCGAGCCGGCCTGAATCATGCCAACCTTGCCGTCGAGGAAGATGGCGCGGATCTCATTCTGCTCATAGGCCGTCGCGCCTTCCACCGAATAGGGCGTGATGTCCTTGTAGGCCTTCAGCGCGGCGAGCACCTCCGGGCTGTCGAGGGTGATCTTGTCGCCGTCGGTCACCTTGCCATTGTTGGTGTAAACCCAATGCATGAACTGATGCATGGTGTTGTCGAAGGTCTTGGCCGGCAGGCCATAGCCGGCGATGCCGGTCTTTTCCTTGATCTGCTTGGCATCGGCGATTTCTTCGGCCCAGGTCTTGGGCGGCGTCTCGGGATCGAGGCCGGCGGCCTTGAACAGATCCTTGTTCCAGTAGAGAGCCTTGGTCGAGAAGGCGATGGGAATGCCCCACTGGGTATCCTGGAAGGTCACGGTATCGACGATGTTGGGATAATAGGTCTTCTTCTCGTCGTCGGTCATCGGCACGGGCACGATGAGGTCGTTCTCGGCGAACTGCTTCAGCGTGCGCGAGCCGACATAGGCCATGGCAACGGGGTTGCCAGCGACGGCAAGTGTGGTCGCCTTGTCCTGGCACTGGTCCCAGCCAACCAGCTCGGGCTTAACCGACCAGCCCGGATTCTTGCCTTCCCATTCCTTGATATATTTCTGATGGATCGGGTCGATGGTGTCACCGCAATAGATCCAGCTGATGGTTTGATCGGCGGCCATGGCCAGAGCCGTACCGGCCATCAGCATGGCGGCGGCACCGAGCGTTACTTTCGTCATCCTAGACATTGACTGTTCTCCTCTGGTTTTCATTTTGTCGAGTTTTCAGTCATCAAAGGGCGCCGGCCGATGATCCTGCGGTCCGAGTCCCTTACCCCACACCCGGCCCCGCTGCGGTGCCGGCATCTCATTCGGACTTACACCCCGAACGGAATTCTCACGATTTCACGGCGCCGGCGGTGAGGCCTGCCACAAGGTATTTCTGAAGGAAGAAGAAGACGATCATCACCGGCGTGATGCCGACGATGCTGGCCGCCATCAGTTCGTTCCAGGTCACTTCCTGGCGACCGAAGAAAGCGAACAGGCCAACCGACAGCGGCATGTATTCCGACTTCGAGTTGAACGTCAGCGCATAGATAAACTGCTGGGCATAGACCGTCAGAAAGCAGTTGATGCCGGCGATCAGAATGCCCGGCATGGCCAAGGGCAGAACCACGCGACGGAAGGTGTAGAAGCGGCTGGCACCGTCGGCGAAGGCGGCTTCCTCAAGCTCCTTCGGGATGCGCAGCATATAGGCCCTGAGCAGCCAGATGCCGGTCCCCAAAATGAAGGCGGTGCCGGGGACGATCATGGCGAAGTAGGTGTTGAGCAGCCCCGTTTCCCGCATCAGACGGTAAAGTGGGATGAGGAGCACGGCGCCCGAAAACATGTTGACCATAAGGAAGCCGCTCAGCGTGGCGCCACGTCCGCGGAACTCGATGCGGGCCAGCGCATAGGCGGCCGGAATGATCATGCAAAGCCCGAGGAAGGTGGCCACAACGGCAATGAAGATGCCGTTCAGGATGTAGAGCCACAGAAACGGCACCGTTTCCCAGATGCGGAAATAGGCGTCGAACGATCCTTCCTTCGGCCAGAAGCTGTAGGGAGATGAAAACAGCTGATGCATCGGCTTCAGCGAAACGAGAAAACCTTCCACGAACGGCGACAGCACGAAGCTGAGAAAGACGAAGATGCCGAGATAAATGCCGACCTTCTCGTACCAGGTGTACTTGTCGATCATGGCTCAGCGCTCCTGCGTGGCCGCAAGCTTGTTGACGATGCGGAAGTAGAAGAAACAGAAGACCGACAGGCACATCGCCACCAGAACGACCCGTGCCGAGCCCTCGCCGTATTTGTAGGACCCGAAGGCGGTCTTGTAGGTGTCGATGATCATGGTGGTCGTTTCGCCCGACGGGCCGCCGCGCGTCAGGATCCAGATGATGTCGAAGGAGTTGAAGGTCGAAATCAGCGAGATCATCGAAATGGTGATCAGCGACGGGGCAATCAGCGGCAGGGTGATACGGCGCAGGCGATAGAGACGGCTGGCGCCATCGACCCAGGCGGCCTCGTAAAGATCCTTGGGAATGGATTGAATGGCCGCCAGCATGTAGAGCGTGACCAGCGGCACGCCGATCCAGACGTCGGTAAAGATGGTGGCCCAGAAGGCGGTCGAACCATAAGCGAGGAAAGCGACCGGCCCGTCGACCAGCCCGAAGCGCTGCAGCAGGCCGGAAATCATGCCGAACTGGCCGTTGTACATCCAGCCCCACATGAAGATGCCGATGGCCATCGGCACGATCCACGGCGGCATGGTCAGTACGCGGAAGATCGCGCGGCCCGGCACCGCGGCGTTCAGCAGCGTCGCGCCAAGGACCCCGATGATCATCTTGATGGAGACCGAAAAGAAGGTCCACACGACGGTGCGGAGAATGATGACGTCGAAGCCGGACTTGAAAATCCTGACGTAGTTGTCCCAGCCGACCCAATTCACCGTCTTCTTGAGGGCGGTATCGGTGAACGACAGAATGATGGTATCGACCAGCGGATAGGCGACGATGGCGATGACGTAGATCAGCGCCGGCGCCAAGAGCATCCAGGCGAAGATGGCGGCGCTGCGACTGGCATTCATGCTATCGCCTCCCTCAGCCGTTCATCGATCGCTTGGCGCTGCCATGCAGGCAGGCGTCATAGGTCGCCCAGATCGGCGCGAGATCGACCACCTTGTGCGCCATGCGGGCCTCGTCCATGGCGAGCGCCAGTATGCCGGCCTCGATGGCATCGAGAGCCGACACCGGAAGGGGGGCTCCTTTGACGACATGGGCAATGACATCGGCGGCCATCTGCTCGTCGGCGCCGTAATGCTGCGATTTGGCGGAGGGGGCCTGATAGGAGTTCGAGATGAGCTTTTCGCTGTCTATGGCACGATGGACCCTGAGGAACCCGCGAACGAAATCGCCCTCGGCCATGCCCTTGGCTCCGACGACGCAAAAATGCCGGTAGTCGTCGGGCACGTTGAGATTGGTGTGGAAGGTCAGCGAGGCACCGTTGTCGTATTCGACGATGGCCGTCTGAAAATCGATGATGTCGGCGTCGCTGTCGAACACCCGATCGGTGCCCATCCAACCGCTCGGCTTGCGATGATACACTTCGAGGTCGTTGACGCCGCGCGCCTGAGGCGCATTGGCCGGGGTGAAGCTGCGACGACCGCCGAAGCTGGACACGAAGCGCGGCCGGACTCCCATCACCCCGTTGTAGAGATCGAGATCGTGGCAGCATTTCTCGAGCATGAACCCGCCGCTGTAGTGGCCGTAGCGGCGCCAATCGCGCATGAAGAAGGCGCCGTGATAGGGCGGGATGTGCTCGGACGCCTCAATGGAAGCGATGTCCCCGAGAAGTCCCGACGCCTGCGCGGCGCGCAGGTCGCGGTAAAGCGGCGAATAGCGCAGCACCAAGCCGACCAGCAGGCGATCATGGCCATGTTTGGCCAGAAGACGGGCGAGCTCGTAACTTTCTTCGACTGACGCGACGATCGGCTTTTCCGAGAAAACCTTCAGGCCGGCTTCGAGACCGATACGAATATGCTCGAGATGCAGATGGTTCGGCGAACCGATCATCAGGAGATCGAGATCTTTCGCGGCGACGACGGCTTCAGGGGTGTCGAATTTCTGGCCCGGCGAAATGCCGGCGCGTTCGAGCTGTGGCAAACCGGCCGGTTCCGGGTCGAAGTAGCCAACGATTTCAAAATTGGGATCGATGTCCCTGAATGTCTCTCCGAGATAGCCCAGTCGGAAACCCAGACCGATAATGCCGACCCTCATGACTAGAGATCCCCTTATCTAATTTTTTTTCGCAGACTGCGGGAAAACCTTCCCATGGTCAACACAAAACCCGGCATACCGACCTGATTGTGAAAATGAATTCTACTTCGAAGGCAACAAGCATCTTTCCTCGCGCGGCGACATGCCACGCAAGCCTGCTTTTGTCCGGGCCTTCGATAAACCGCTGTGTCTACTGTTCCGTAGGCAGAGTTTGGTTGCCGCTTTTGGCGGGCGGACTCCATCTCCACCGTATTTGTCCCTAGAATAATACCAAAAAAGGCCGCGAGTCCATGACCCATGCCAGCCCGATTGCATCAAGGCTAATAGATTGAAATTCATCGCCCTTTTGAAAGTTGAGGCGCCCAGTTCGTTTTTTGGTGAAAACTATTTTCGATCTTGGTATCGTGCTGGTATTATCCGCGACCAGGAGAGATGGATCGATGATGGGCAGACCTTCGTACCTCTCCTGGGCAAGCATTCGATCCGGAATGGCGCCAAATGGGTCGGGATCGCCAATATGAATGGCAGCCTGCCCCTCGAAGAGCTGCAATCGGCCAGCGTTGGCCCGCTTTATCTCAAGCTCAAGACCGTCATCGAGAACGCCATCACCGTTGGTCGCTTGAAGCACGGCGATGCCTTGCCGCCTGAACGCGATATCGCCGACGCCGGAGCGATCAGCCGCGTCACCGTTCGCAAGGCGATCGACACGCTGGTCGCCGACGGGGTGCTGGTGCGCCGGCGCGGCTCCGGCACCTTTGTGGTCAAGCCGATCGAACGCCTTCAGCAGCCCTTGTCGCGCCTGACGTCATTTACCGACGACATGCGCCGACGCGGCATGCAGGCCGGATCGCGCTGGATCAGCCGTGGCCTGGTATTTCCAACGCCGGAGGAAACGATGACGCTCGGTCTGGCCAGCGATGCGCGCGTTGCCCGGCTGATTCGCATACGCACGGCCAACGACATGCCCATCGCCCTCGAACGCACCAGCCTGCCCGACGACATTCTTCCCAATCCCGATGTCATCGACGATTCCCTCTATCTGGCGCTGGCGGAGCGCGGCGTGCGGCCGGTGCGGGCCAATCAGCGCATTTCGGCTGTCCTCCTCAAGGACGCGGAGACCCAATTGCTTGGTGTGCCGCCGGGATCGCCGGCGCTGTCCGTGCAGCGCATCGCCTATTTCGATACCGGCCGGGTCATGGAAATGTCGACCGCGCTCTATCGCAACGACGTCTATGACCTCATTGCCGAGCTGACCGTTGGGCAGTGAGTGAACCTCCCCGTTTCAGTGATAAGCCGCCAGAAAGAAGCCTTCCTCAAATGCCTGCACCCTTCGCCGTCACGCGCGGCCGTATTTTCGATGGTTCCACTTTCGTTGACGGACAAGCGCTGATCGTCGAGGGCGTTCGGATCGCGGCCATCGTCCCGGCCGATCAATTGCCGGCCGGCACTGCGGAGGTGGATGCCAAGGGCATGATCGTCTCGCCTGGGTTCATCGACCTGCAGGTCAACGGCGGCGGCGGCGTGCTGTTCAACAACGATCCGAGCGTCGCCGGTATCCGAACCATCTGCGGCGCCCACGCCCGCTTCGGCACCACCGCTCTCATGGCAACGCTGATTACCGACACGCCTGAGGTCGGCGCGGCCGCGATCGCGGCCGGCATCGAGGCGCATCGACAGAAAGTGCCGGGCTTTCTCGGGCTGCATCTCGAAGGCCCGCATCTGTCGGTCGCACGCAAGGGCACCCACGATCCTTCGCTGATCCGCCCCATGGCCGCCACCGATCTTGCCCGACTGATCGGCGCGGCCGGCCTTTTCGGAGAAGCGATCGTCACCATCGCGCCGGAGAGCGTCAGTGCGGAACAGGTCGCCCGGCTGGTCGAAGCCGGCTACGTGGTCAGCCTCGGTCACACCGACACCAAGGCAGCGACCGCGGCGGCCTACATTGCTGCCGGCGCTTCAATGGCAACGCATCTCTTCAATGCCATGAGCCAGATGGCTAACCGCGAGGCCGGGCTGGTGGGGGCGGCACTGGCAAGCGGCCAGATCTCCTGCGGCCTGATCGCCGACGGCTTTCATGTCGCTCCCACGGTGATGCAGGTGGCACTGCGGGCCAAGCAAGGCCCCGGCCGCATCTTCCTGGTGACCGACGCCATGTCGACCATCGGCACGGACCAGACGAGTTTCGAGCTCAACGGTCGCCAAGTCTATCGCGAGGGCGGCCGGTTGACACTCGCCGACGGAACGCTGGCGGGTGCCGATATCGACATGCTGTCCTGCGTTCTCTTCGTGCATCAGCAGCTCGGTCTGCCGCTTGGTGAAGCGATCAACATGGCTTCGCTCTATCCGGCGGGAGCGGTTGGCTGCGCCTCCAAGGGCCAGCTGACCGCCGGCATGGATGCCGACTTCCTGTTGTTGCGAAGCGATCTGTCGCTGGCCGCGACCTATATCGGTGGCGTTTGCGCCTATCATCAATCCGAACCGACAAACACCGATCAATGAGCCTTTGTTTCCACGCCGACCGACACCGGCAACTTTAGTGGCGTCGAATAGGAAGCCGACGGAGGGAGGAGAAGTGGAACAGCAACAAGGCCGTGACGCACGAGGCGCCTTCGTGGCGATCGACTGGGGCACCAGCAGCTTTCGCGCCTGGCTGATGGCCGCCGACGGCACCCCGCTCGCCGAGCGCCGCAGCGACGAAGGCATGCGTCACTGCGCCGCCGCCGGTTTCGAGACGGTGTTTCGGCGTCATGTCACTGCGCTCGGCGGCGACGGACTGCCGGCTCTGATCTGCGGTATGGCCGGCGCCCGCCAAGGCTGGCGAGAGGCGCCCTATCTCCATACACCCACCCGGCTCGATGCCTTGGGCGCCGGGGCCGTCCAGGTCGATATCGACGGCGACGTCCGCATTCTGCCTGGCGTCGCGCAGGCGTCTTCTGATGAACCGGATGTCATGCGGGGCGAGGAAACCCAAATTCTGGGGTCGATCGAGCCGGGGTTTACCGGCCTCGTCTGCATTCCCGGCACCCACAGCAAATGGGTCCGCATCGAGGACGGAGCCATTGTCGATTTCACGACCTATATGACGGGAGAGTTGTTCGCCCTCGTCGCCGAGCACAGCGTGGTATCGCTGGCGCTCGACAAAGAGGTGAACGCCACGCCGGACAGCCCGGCCTTCGCGGCAGGCCTCGCCGCCGCCTTGTCGGGCGATGCCGCCCTCACCTCCTCATTGTTCCGTATCCGCTCGGCCATGTTGCTCGGGTTCGCCGATCGGCATGACGGCACGGCCAAACTATCGGGCTTGCTGATCGGCTCGGAGATTGGCGATGCCGCGCGTCGCCATGGCCGGCAACATCCGGTTCGCCTTATCGCGGCCGGTCCGCTGGCGCGGCTTTACGAGACGGCACTCACCCACGCCGGCTTCACGACGACCACCGCTGATGCCGAACTCGCCTCACGGCGCGGCCTCTCCCGCGTTGCCCTCACCCTTTGGAACAAGCGAGCTTGAACATGGCATCCCCCGTCAATTGGCCGGAACTCCATTATCCGCTGGTCGCCATCCTGCGTGGCATTCATCCGAACGAGGTCGAGGCCATTGGCGACGTGCTGGTCGAGGCGGGCTTCGAAGCCATCGAGGTGCCGCTCAACTCGCCCGATCCGCTTGTTTCCATCGAGCGGCTCGCCCGGCGTCATGGAGATCGCGTTCTCATCGGGGCGGGCACGGTGCTGAGCGCCGCGGACTGCGCCGCCGTTGCCGACGCCGGTGGACGGTTGATGGTCAGCCCCAACGTCGATCCCGAGGTTCTCGCCATGGCAACAAGCCGGGGCATGGTCACGTTGCCCGGCGTCTTGACGCCAACCGAAGCCCTGCTCGCCATTCGCCACGGCGCATCGGCCCTCAAGTTCTTCCCCGCCTCGGTGCTCGGCTCCTCGGGTATCACGGCCATCCGGGCCATCCTGCCCAAGGGCGTGCCGGTGGCGGCCGTCGGTGGCGTCTCCAATGAGACTTTCGCCGACTATGTCGCGGCAGGCATCCGCATTTTCGGTCTGGGCACCGGCCTCTACAAGCCTGGGCGTACGCCGAGCGACGTGGCGGCAGCGGCGGCGGCGGCGACCAGGACCTACGACGCGGCGATTGGCAGATGACAAACAAGGCGCGGAGTCAAAGATAGGCTCGCTGCCCTCAGGCCGCTCGAGGGTCCTCGACTCTCGCGTCGCTCAGCCCGGGCCGAACTCGGCCCGTCTGGCAGTGACGCTATCCGCGATGGCCTCGGCTACCGCGGAGACCCGGCTAGAGCCGGCAAGGTCGGCATGGGTGACCATGAAGACGGGACGTTCCATCAGGCTGCCATCGGGCAGCCGCTCGGCGATCAGGGACAAGCCGGCCAGGCGGCCAAGGAAATGCGGCAGCACCGAAACGCCCAGTCCTTGCCGTACCGCCTCGACCTGCGAGTCGAGGGTGTTGACGGCAAATCGTGGCGTGCCCGGCGTGGCGAAAGTGCGCGACCACGCGAGAACCGTGCCCAGACCAACCTGTTCGGGCCACGAGATATGTCGTGCGGGTCGAGTGCCGTCCGGCGGGCCGTAGAGACCGAACCCCATCATCACCAGTTGGCGCACGCGAAGATGACCATGATCGGGCCGCACCATGCGCAACGCCAGATCGGCATCGCGGCGATGCAGGTTTACCGCCTGCGTGCTGAACAGGATTTCAATGTCGAGGCTTGGATGCGCCATCATCAGCGGCGTCAGTGCCGGTACCAGCAAAGGCGTGATCAGGCTCTCTATGCTGGCAATGCGAACATGGCCGCGAATCTCATCCTGCTCGCCGGCCTCCCGTCGTAATCCAGCCAACGCCTCCTCGGCTGCTTCGGCCCGTGGCATGAGCGCCATGCCCTGATCGGTGAGGCTATAGCCGCTCTGGTGGCGCAGGAAGAGCGGCACGCCGAGCGCCGCCTCGAACCTTTCAATGCGACGGGAGACGGTGGCCACGCCCGCCCGTAATCGGTGGGCGGCGCCGGTCAGGCTGCCCTCACGGGCGAGGGCGAGAAAAATGCGCAGATCGTCCCAGTTCGGCTGCATGATTTTCCGAAATTGAAAAACTGATTTCCTGATTTTTCCATATTCGGCCTGACTTGGAAAGGACATCGTTGGGAAACCGCAGAAACGAGGTTTCCGATGTCCGACATATCCATAGCCAATAGCCGAAACCTGGACATGAGAGCGCTTCTTCTCAGCGCGCTCGCCGCTGTGTTCTGGGGTACGAATTTCGAGGCAACGCGGCTCGTCTTGGCGGAGGTATCACCATGGACCGCCGCCGCATTCCGCTTCGCGCTGGCCGCCATCTCGGCGTTGCTATGGCTTTGGACGATACGAGGGCTCGACCTCAGCGTCCTCAGGCGCAACCTGACAGCCTTTGCAATCTTGGGGCTGATCGGTGTGACCGGTTTCAACGCGGCGCTATTCTTGGGAATGAAAACCTCCAGTCCTGTGACGGCCGCGCTGATCATGGGTACCAGCCCGCTGACGACGAACCTGCTCGATGCCCTGATCAACTGGCGCCGGCCGGCAGGCATGGCATTGGTCGGCATGGGTGTCAGCCTGGTCGGCGTGGCGCTGACGGTCGGCGCGTTTTCAGGCGCGCATTTTGCTACGGGCGACCTGCTGATTGCCGCCGGAAGCCTCGCTTGGGCGCTCTATTCCATCGGATGCCGCCGGTGGGTGAAGGACGCGGCACCGCTGGAAACCACAGTGTGGACCATGGTGTTTGGCGCCTTGGCGCTGGTGGTGATCGCTTTCTTGGCTGAAAGCCCGATCGGGCTCATGGCGGACGCGTCACCGGTGTTCTGGTTGGCGAGCTTGCATATGGCGCTGATCGGCTCAGTGCTGGCCTTCGTCTTCTGGCAGATCGGCATCGCCCAACGTGGCCCGGCCGCAACCTCGGTGTTGTTCAACCTGGTGCCGGTCTCGGCGTTGGTGATCGCCGCCGTGTTCGGGCGAGTGCCTCACTGGTCGCAGGTACTGGGTGTCGCCGTCGCCATCTTCGGGGTGTGGCTCGCAAGTGGAGCCAAACCGGGAAAGGCGCCCCGTTGAAATGGCAAGTTTCGGCAAGATCGTTGTGCAAGGACTGCACCGTGTCTGACAACAAGAAGCCCGGCTTTTGCCGGGCTTCTGGACGACTGTGAGGTCCCCTTCTCTCCCTATTTTTCGCCGACAACCGATGCAGAGAAGCTTCGGATGAGCTCAGTCAGCTCGCCGGGCGATTCCAGCATCGATAGATGCCCGGTGCCCGGCAGCACATGCATGGCAGCGTGTGGGACGCGGGACAGCAGTTCCGCCCTGAGCACGTCCGCCGGATCGACCCGGTCCAGTTCGCCCGTGATCACCATGGTGGGCACGTCGATGTTGCCGACCTCGGCCGCGATATTCTCCTGGCTTGTGCTGCGCGGCCAAGCCTGCTTCGCGGCAGGTGCACCGTTCAGGCTGTCCCGGACCACCGCTTCGTGGTCCTCTCCGGAAAGCGGCTTTGCCGTCAGCACATTGTCGATGGTCGCCTCGATTGCCGCTCGGCTCTCATAGGCGCCGACCATCTCCTCACGCGCTTCAACAGGAAGAGCCATTGGCGTAGGCGGAGAGGGAGCGACCAGCACGAGCCCCATCAATCCGGCGGGACGGCGGGACGCCATCAGTTGGGCGACCTTGCCGCCCATCGAATGACCGATCAGGACGTAGCGATGCAGACTCAGCGCTTCGATGACCCCTTCGGCATCCGCTGCGAGATCCGCCAAAGCATATCCCGAAGCCGGAGCGTCGGACTGGCCCCACCCTCTTTGATCGATGGCAACGGTATGGAAGCTGGTCGCGAGCTCGGCCGTGACGTGCTTCCAGGTGCGAGACGAGCCACCCCAGTAGTGCAGGAAGACAAGCGCCAGATCTCCCTGGCCCCGCTCTTCGACGTGCAGCGTTATTCCGTTCGATGCGATCTTCATTTCCATGCCTCTCGTTTCGGGCCGGCATGTGCCGACACCCACCGAGATAGCCTCGATCGAACGGAGATATAATCAGGCAATTTTTATCACGATCTGATAATATTGTTATCGAAAGGAGCTCAAATGGATCGGTTGACCGGTATGGCGGTTTTCGTGGCGGCGGTGGAGGAAGGCAGCCTTGTCAGCGCCGCGCGGCGCTTCGGCCTGTCGCCGTCCATGGCAGGCAAGCACGTCTCGGCGCTTGAGGCACAGTTGCAAGCCCGGCTGCTTCAGCGCAGCACGCGCATGCTGGTGCTGACCGACGTCGGACGAACCTACTACACGCGCTGCAAACAGATACTTGAAGCCGTCCAAGACGCTGACAACGAGGCACAGGAGGCGCAGGAGAGTGTGCGTGGACTTCTGCGGATTTCGGCTCCTGTCACCTTCAGTGCAATGCACCTGGGCCCGGTGGTGGCGAGCTTCCTCGAGACATACCCAGGCGTCTCCATCGAGACCCTGCTGAGTGACCGCTATATAGACCTGTTGGCGGAAGGTGTGGATGTGGCGATCCGCATCGGCAAGCTGCAGGATTCCGACCTTGTCGCCAAGCGCCTGGCGTCCTGCCGCATGGTGTTCTGCGCTGCGCCGTCATTTTTGGAGCGGCATGGAATGCCGAGAACGATCGACGATCTGCGTCAGGCACCCCGGCTGGTGTTCACCGACGCCGTTTCGCCCGGAGACTGGACGCTGACCGATCCACACGGGCAGGATCACGTCATCGACGGGCCTGTCCGGCTCGCCAGCAATAATATGCAGATGTTGCTGGCGGCGGCGCTGGCTGGAGCAGGCATCGCCTACGGCCCTTCCTTCGTATTCGGACCGTCGATCGTGGCCGGAACGCTTTGCCGTCTTATCCCCGATCACAAGACGTTGGATCTGGCGATCCACGCCGTCTACCCGACGAAGCGCCATACGTCTTTGAAGCTTCGCCGGTTCGTCGAGCACCTCGCGGAACGGATCGGCGACGGCATGCCTTGGGAGCTCTTGCCGACTGCTCGCGATGGTGACGAATAAGCCAGCAACACCCAACGCGAGGAACCTTTTGGACTGCTGCCACGTTTGCAAGCCAGTCACTGATATTTGGCTTCGTGAACGATGTGCCAGCGGCTCTTCAGGGTCGTCAGCCCCTAGCGCTCGGTAGCGAGTCTTGATCGCATCGACACTACTTTTGGGACCAAGCGCCGACGTTGGATGAGGAAGCTGTGCGGAGGAGTCTGGCATGACGCTCAGGGCGGAGGACGTCATCTATCCCACCGAAGCGGGGCTTTACTGCGCGCCGGGGGATTTTTACGTCGACCCGCTCCGCCCGGTTTCGCGCGCGCTGATCACCCACGGCCATTCCGATCATGCCCGTCCCGGCCATGCTGCTGTGATGGCCACCCGTGAGACGCTCGATATCATGGCGATCCGATATGGCGAGGAGTTTGCTTCCAGCCGGCAGATCGCCGAGGGTCCGGTCCGCATCGGCGGTGTGACGGTCAGCTTTCACCCGGCGGGCCATGTGCTCGGATCGAGCCAGATCCTGATCGCCCCCGATCGTGGTCCACGCATCCTGATCTCCGGCGATTACTGCCGTACCCCAAACCCGGTCTGCCAACCCTGGGAGCCGGTTGCCTGCGATATCTTCATTACCGAGGCTACCTTCGGGCTGCCGATCTTCCGTCATCCCAACCCCATGACGGAGGCCGGACGGGTGATTGCCAGCATGGAGGAGTTTCCAGGCCGCCCGCATCTGATCGGGGCCTACGCGCTCGGCAAGGCGCAGCGCGTGATCGCGCTGGCGCGAGCAGCAGGCCATCATGGTCCGATTGCCATCCACGGCGCGCTGAAACGCCTCTGCGACTATCATGTTGAACGGGGAATCGACCTCGGCTCCCTGGTTTCGGCGAGCGATCCCGGCGAGGCGCAGCTCATGCTGGCCCCGCCCTCGGCCTTTGCCTCGCCCTGGGTGCAGCGCTTCCGAGATCCCGTCCTGGCCTACGCATCCGGCTGGATGACCGTTCGCGCCCAAGCCCGTCGGCGTGGCATCGAACTGCCGCTGGTGATCAGCGACCACGTCGACTGGCCACAACTGACCGCTACCATCCGCGAACTGGCTCCGCAGGAGGTCTGGATTACCCATGGCGCCGAGGAAGGCCTGATGCGGTGGTGCGAGCTGGAGGGCATCCCCTCCCGTCCGCTACGGCTGATCGGCTATGAGGACGAGGCGGAATGAAAGCTTTTGCCCGCCTCCTCGAGCGTCTGGCCTTCACGCCTGCCCGCAATGCGAAGCTCACCATACTCTCGCATTACTTCCAGACCACGCCCGATCCCGATCGTGGCTACGCTCTGGCGGCGCTGACCGGCATGCTGGATCTGCGGCAAGTCTCGCCCTCGCTCCTGAAGCGGTTGGCTTCCGAGCGGGTGGACGAGCAGCTTTTCCGTCTGTCCTATGATTTCGTTGGCGACCTGGCCGAGACCATCGCGCTGATATGGCCAACCGAAACGCAGGTCAGCACCGAGGTTTCCCTCTCGCAAGCGGTCACATTGCTGCGCGAGACGGGCAAGCTGGCGCTGCCCGGCGTGATCGCCGAGCTCCTGGATCGGCTGACGCCACCCGAGCGACTGGCGCTCCTGAAACTCGCAACCGGTAATCTGCGGATCGGCGTCTCGGTGCGGCTCGCCCGCGCGGCGCTGGCGATGGGCACACCGCGCGGCAGCGAAGAAATCGAGGAAATCTGGCACGGCCAAACCGCTCCTTTCCTGCCGCTCTTCACCTGGCTGGCGGGCGGTCCTTCCCCCGCCGCGGCAACCGCGCCGTTTCGACCGGTGATGCTCGCGACGCCGATTACACCGGAAGAACTCACATCGCTTGACCCCACCGAGCATATTGCCGAATGGAAATGGGACGGTATCCGCGTCCAGGCCGTTGCCGAAGGCGGGGTGCGCAAGCTTTATACCCGCGCGGGTGAGGAGATCAGCGCCGCTTTTCCCGACATCATCGAGACGATGACGTTCGAGGGTGCCGTGGATGGGGAATTACTGGTCCGCCGCGGCGCCGAGACCGCCCCCTTCGCCGATCTCCAAAAGCGGCTCGGCCGCAAAGCAGTCAGCCGCGCCATGCTGCAAAGCCATCCGGCAGCGCTCATGCTCTACGATATCCTGACCTGGAATGGCGAGGATCTGCGCGCCCTGCCACTTTCCATCCGGCGCTCCCGCCTCGAAGCCGCACAGTTCGACAGTCCTCGAATAGAGCTGTCGCCGCTTCTCCCCTTCAAGACCTGGGAGGAACTCACGGAGATACGTGCCGCGCCGCATTCCCCAGTGATTGAGGGCGTGATGATCAAGCGTCTCGACACGCCATATATCGCCGGTCGTCCACGCGGCCCTTGGTTCAAGTGGAAACGCGACCCCATGGTGATCGACGCGGTGCTGCTCTATGCGCAGTCCGGGCACGGGAAACGCTCCGGTTTCTACAGCGATTTCACGTTTGGGCTATGGGAAGGCGAAGAGCTGATCCCGGTCGGCAAGGCCTATTTCGGCTTCACCGACGAGGAACTCCGCGAACTCGACCGCTTCGTGTGCAAGAACACCGTCCAGCGCTTTGGCCCGGTGCGCCAACTCGCGCCGAAACTGGTGGTCGAGGTGGCCTTCGAGGGACTGAACGTGTCGCAGCGCCACCGCTCCGGCATCGCGATGCGCTTTCCCCGCATCTCGCGCATCCGGACCGACAAGCCGGCAACCGAGGCCGACCGGCTTGAGACGCTGAGGGCCATGCTGTGACGCATGGGCATCAATGGTCCGAGATCACCAGCAGCCTTGGCACCAGCGCGCGGATTGTCGCGACCGTCTCTCGGTCCAGAGCCTTCAGCCAGCGCTTGGGTATCGCGTTGAGGCCATAGGTCGCGCCGGCGAGCGCACCGGCAATGGCGCCGGCGGTGTCGGCGTCGCCCCCCTGATTGACCACGCGGATCAGGCAGTCCTCGAAGGAAGCCGTCGAGAAATAGCCATCGAATGCCGTCTGCAGGGTGTCGACCACATAAGCCGATGACATGCCCGAATAGGGAACAAAACGGAAGGTCGGATAGCGCCCAACCAATTGCTCGGCCAGCTCCATTGCGACCGCCTTCCCATCGCCAGCAAGCAACGCAACGACCATGGCAGCCAGCGTTTCGCAGGCGGCGTCGGACAGAGGATGATTGTGGGTGGTGTGTGCCTGCTCCACCGCCCAGTGTCGTGCCCGCTCCGCGTTACGATGGTTGGCGATGGCTACCGGCAGAAAGCGCATCGCAGCGCCGTTGCCGGCGTCTCCCTCATTGACCTGTCCCGTGACAAGACCGCGCTGGATGTAGCGGCGGATGCCGCGTCGGCAGGTATTGCCAACATCGAGCGGACCCGATCGAAGCCAGGTGGCAAACTCCTCGCAGAGGTCGGTCAAATCGAGACCATTCCTGCGGACGAGCGAGTTGCCGAGCGCGATTGCCATCGCCGTATCGTCGGTCACCGCACCGGCTTTGAGATGGAGCCAACCACCACCGACGATGTCCCGGAGCACGCCGTGTTCGGCGGCAATCTCGCGCCGGGTCATGAACTCGACGGTCGCACCGAGCGCGTCACCAATGGCCAACCCCAAAAAGGCGGCAAGGGCCCGGTCTTCCACCGGCAGCCCTGTCATGCCGACTTCCTCGATCGTCGTAAGGCGAAATGACAAATCGTCATGGCATCACACAAAGCTCGTAGTCACCGCCGATCACTAGGAACTCGCCCTCCCCCTTCAATGGGTGAGAGGCCAAAATCGTATTGAAAAACAGGATCTTTTCGCGCGGTACCTGCGCCATCAGAACGACGTCGCCAAAACAGTCGGCGATCTGCCGTTCCGCGGTGAAAGACGAGAGGCTATTGAGGCGCATCACCAGTCTTCGCCGATCAAGTTTCGCTTTGATCGGGTGCTCATGGAAATCATTGACGCCACGAAAAAGCGTGACGTGACTTTCTTCGGGGAAGGCAAAGCGGCGAAGGGTCCACTGGCAGAATTCATAAAGCAGATCGAGCTGCGCCATGATCGAGTTGTTGTGGAAGCGGCTGGACATCTTCTCGGTGACATAGGTCGCCCAGGCATCAGGGGCCAGCCTGACCAACCGCTCCTTGTGAAAGGTCGGGAAAATGCCGAAACGGCTCTCAACCCACCCTTTCAGCACAGCGCCTTCCGGACTGTTGCTGTCATAACCCCAGCCCTTGATGAGGCGCAGATAGGACGAGCGGAAGCGCCGACGCCCGCTCCTTTCGCCCGGCTCGCGCTGCTCCTGATCGATGCCGAACATCGCCATCATGTAGTTGGTGAAGGCTTCGCCCGCCTCGCCCAAATCACCGGCGAGTTCAAGCATCTCGAACAAGCCGCCGTTCATTTCGCGGACGCCGGAAATATGGGTAGGCAATGGTCGCGCGTTGAACGCGACACCAGCCAGGATCCGCGTCGGCAATCCGACGAGGTTGGTCGAATGGCCGATCAGGTCGTCAGCTGGCGCGGTATCGATTTCTTCGCGACCCATCCCCAGGAACTCAGACGCCGTCGATCGGCCGGAGTATATCGTCAAGCGCTACGAACGGCCGGCTCGGCGACGCGGCCGGCCGGTTGGGGTCGCGATCCTTCAGCACTTTGAAAAGACGTGTCTCCAGCGGCGAGGCGCCCGCCAGCTGTCGATAGGCGCGTTCGAGCATCGAGCGGGCACGGGCAGCGGCGACGGCGTCGGGCAGCCCCTCGAGATCGTCACCAACGAGTAACTCTCCCATGCGCCTGAGGACATGCAGGCGGCAGATGGCGAGGCGTTCAGGCTCGAAACGGACGCCAAGAGCCTCGAAAAACTCCTCGGCCGACGAGAGTTGCTTAAGGCGGGTGAGAATGTTGGTGACATCGGGAATGGGGCGGTCGATCGGGCAGGACATGGGTTCCTCCTTCAAAAAACGGCAGCGACAAGGGCGGCGTGCAGGCGTTCGAGTTCGCCGGGGGTGAGCGCCCGCTTGCGTTCGACGGCGGCCCGCCGCACCGCCGCGACCAGCGGCGCCGCAAGGTTTGGATCGAGAGCGATGCCGCGACGGGCGAGGACATGAGCCAGCGCCCGGCCGCCGGAGTGCTTGCCAACCACGATCGCATGGCTGCGGCCAAGCAATGCCGGGTCGAGGCCCTGATAGGTCTCGGCCTTTTTGATCAGACCAGCGACGTGCAGGCCGCTTTCATGGGTAAAAACGTCACTGCCCACGATCGCCTTGGCGGGCGGTATGCTGCGGCCGGCGGCGGTGGCGACGAGGTTGGCCAATGGCTGCAATGCTGGCAGGCGAACGCCCGCGCTCCGTCCGTCAAGACGCAGCAGTGCCACAGCGACTTCCTCGAGCGCGGCATTGCCGGCCCGCTCGCCGAGACCGAGCACGGTCACCGAAGCATCGGTACAGCCGGCGCGCAGGGCGGCGAGCGTGTTGGCGGTGGCGAGACCGAGATCGTTGTGGCCGTGGAATTCGAGGGCGAGCGTAGTACGGGCACGCAACGAAGCCACAAGCGCCGTGGTCGACATCGGATCGAGCACGCCGACGGTGTCGGCAATCCTGAGGCGGGTGCCGCCAGCGGCCTCCACCGCCTCGGCCATGGCCGCGAGATGGTCGGGATCGGCCCGCGAGGCATCCTCGGCACCTACCGAGACCGTAAAACCGAGGTCAAGGGCCATGGGCACGTAACGGCGGATGCGAGCGACGGCCTGCTGCCGGTTGATGCCGAGCTTGGCGGCGAGTTGCAGGTCGGAGGCGGGGATCGACAGGTTGATGGCCGGCGCGCCGGTGCGAACGGCGGCAGCGAGATCGGCGTCGCACATGCGGCACCAGACGGCAATGCGCGTCGGCAGCGCCAGAGCGACCACGGCCGCGATGCCGGCAATCTCGTCATCGCCCATGGCCGGCGTACCGACCTCGATCTCGGCAACGCCGGCATCGGCAAGGGCCTCGGCGATGGAGAGTTTCTCGGCAATGGTGAAAGCGACGCCCGGCGCCTGTTCGCCATCGCGCAACGTCGTATCGTTGATGCGACTGTCGGTCACGCCGCAGCCTCCGCAAGAGGGACGCGTGCCTCCCGCGCGATGGAGGGCAACACCGTCAGCAGACGGTCGATGTCGGCGTCGCTATTGAATCGGGAGAGCGAAAAGCGGATCGTCGAGCGGGCAAAACCGCCCTGCCCCATGGCAACCAGAACGCGGCTCGGCTGCCGACCGCCGGCGGCACAGGCCGAGCCAGCCGAGGCGGCAACGCCCGCACGATCCAGGCGATCGAGCATCATCTCGGCGTCGGCGCCGGGAAAGGCTAGGCAAGCCGTGTTGGCCAAGCGGTGATGACGGTCGCCGAGGACGACGACATCCGGTAAGACCGCGGCAATCGTTGCTTCGAGGCGATCGCGCAGTGCAGCGAGACAGGTCCTATCAGCCTCAGTCCGCACTAGGCTGGCAGCGACGCCGAAGCCGACGATGCCCGGTACATTCTCGGTGCCGGCCCGGCGGCCACGCTCTTGTCCACCGCCGGTAACAAGACTTGAAAACGGCGTGCCGTGCCGCAAGTAGAGTGCACCGACACCCTTGGGACCATGCAGTTTGTGGGCGGACAGCGAGGCCATGTCGACGCCACTGGCGGTCACGCCGATGTCCGTCCGGCCGGCCGCTTGTACCGCGTCGGTATGAAAGAGCGCGCCGACGGCATGAGCGGCCGGGACGAGGTCGGGAATTGGGAATAGCGTGCCAGTCTCATTATTCGCACTCATCAACGTAACGAGGGCGACGTCGGAGCCAAGGGCCGCCTGGTAGGCCTCAAGATCAAGCCGACCGCAGCCATCGACGGGCACGCGGCGAACGGCAACGCCATCGATCGTCGCCAGTTGATTGAGTGTGGCATGGATCGACGCGTGCTCGATGGTGGAGGTCACCACCGTGTGCCGGCCGGGCCGGGCAGCCAACGAAGCACGGATGGCGGTGAGGTTGCTTTCGCTGCCGCCGGATGTGAAGAGGATCTCGTCAGGCCGGCTGGCCCCGATCAGCGCCGCGACGTCGCCGCGAGCGGCTTCCAGAGCGCGCCTTGCCGCTCGGCCGGCCGAATGACCGGAAGACGGATTGCCGGGAAGGTCCATCGACGCCACCAGCATCGCTTCGGCGACGCGAGGATCGATCGGCGTCGTGGCGTTGGCGTCGAGATAAACGAGGCTCTGCATCGGCACCTCTCAACAGAAGGACTTGCCGCAGGAGCAGCGAGAGGCAGCGTTGGGATTGTCGAAGACGAAGCCCGATCGCTCGATGCCATTGACAAAGTCGACCACCAGGCCGGGCACATGCCGCTGGGTGAGCGCGTCGAGGTAGAGCCGGATGCCGGATTGCTCCAACACGAGGTCGCCGGGTCGTTCGTCCTTCTCAAGGCCCATGCGATATTGGAGGCCAGCACAGCCGCCGGCTTCGACGACAATGCGCAAGCCTTCGGCGTGTTCGCCGGCGCCGGCGAGTGCGGCTCGAACGGCATTGGCGGCGCTTTCGGTCAGTTCGATCATGGTTCTGTCCTTCTTGCTTCAGGAGAACGAAGGGTCGACAGACACTTTGCATGAGGCATGCCACCGCCTAACCATTTGAAATTTCACGAGTTGTAGCCCGCCTTGTCGGAAAACCGACATGTCTTCCGGGGCGGCTCAGGCGGCCTCCTCGATGCGCCGACGCAAACCAGCAAGGCGGCTGAGGCCATCCTCGGCACCGAAACAATCGATGAAGTCGGAACACACGGAGCAGGACGGCGCCGCGCAAAGCGAGAAACCTTCCGCCTCGCAAAGCACGCGGTAGAAGTATTTCTTCCAGCGCATGTTGCCGGTGTTGCCGGCGTGTAGCGTTCGGAAATGACGGGCGAGCAAACGGTTGAGCTCACCGCGATCGTTAAGGCCGAGATCCTGCCAGAGATGGTCGGGCCGCATGGCCCGGCGCGCAATCAGAGAGGCAAGCCAGCTGGAGACGGGCTCGGGACCAGAGCGATGGGCCAACAGCAGATCGGCGAGGAGTGTTTCCTCTTCCGAAGGGACGCCTGGCGCGAGACCGTCGAGGCGGGAAACCGCATAGCCCGGGAAATGACATTCCAAGAGGCGGCTGATCTCGGCGGGTGAAAGACCGAGCCCATCGGCAACGCAGACGCCGGGCGCTTCCGCCTCGGTCAGCGCCGCCGCGAGAATGGCCGCCAGCACATGACCATCGAAAGCCTCCGCCTCGCCATGGACCCATCGGGCAGCGGCGCGGAGCGCGACATAGTGGTGGGCAAAGGTCGACTCCGGCATGTGTCACCTCCTTCAACTCTGTCGGAAACCCGACAAGGCAAAGGCTCGCCTGTCGGATTCCCAAGGTGGTCGAAGAGGGACAGCGCAAAGGCCGTGCCGTGATCAGTCGGCAGCAAAGGTGACGGCGACGTCGCGCGGACGAGCGGTATAGGGCCAGGAGGTCACGAGAAGATCGGCACCGGCCGAGACATAAGCGGCAGCGTTATTGGGATTGATGCCACCAGCCGCGGCGAGGCGCGCACGGCGCCCTCTTTCCGGCAGACGGGCGACAAGCTCGGCGACCGCTTCAGGCGTGAATTTCTCGAGCTGCACCACGTCGAAGCCTGCGACAGCCGCCTCGGCCGCCTCGTCGATCGTGCTCACCTCGACGGCGAGCGCCTTCTCGGGCTGGGTCCGCCGGAGACGCTTGGCAATCTCGCCAAGGCTCTCGCCAGCCAGAAACAACCGATGCTCGTCGAAGATCAGGATGGTCTCCGACAGCCCGTGTCGGTGCAGGATGCCGCCACCGGCCCGAACGGCGAGTTGCGACAGGGCACGCGCGCCCGGTACCGTCTTGCGCGTGGTGGCGACCGGAACTGGTGCCGCCGCGTCGACCACGGCGCGGGTGGCCGTGGCGATACCGGAGAGGATTTCAAGGAGCGTTTGCGCCGCTTTCCAGGCGCGGTGCAGATCGGCTGCCGGCCCGCGCGCCTCCAGGATCGGAGCCCCGGCGGACAGCTGATCGCCATCGCGGGCGTGAAGGACGACGGTAAGGCCATCCATCATCTTTGCCGCCACCTCGACGCCAGCGAGCACCATGTCGTGGCGCGCCGCAAAGACCATGCGACCGGGACGATCGCCAATGCCGAGGGCGTCGGTGGTGAGATCACCGGCGGGCACATCCTCTGCCAGCAGGCGTTCTAGGTCGGCGCGCGAGATCACAGTTCGATGCCGATCATCACGTCGGACGCCTTGATGATGGCGGCAGCCTCCAGGCCGACCATCAGGCCCAGATCGTCGGCCGCCTCATTGGTGATCGAGGCGGTAACCACCATGCCTTCGACGATCTCGACCTTGACGTGAGTGGTTGTGGCGCCCCTGGTGAGGGCCACTACTTTGCCTTTCAGTATGTTGCGTGCCGAAAGTCGCATGATCGTCTCCTTGGTTTCGTGAGAACTATTCTTCGTTATATAGCTACGATCATAACGTTCAAGGCAGTTGGCCCGACCTTTGCGATGCAGCCTTCGTCGCAATCCCGCCTCCGACAGGGAGACCTCCATGACCCGCCGCCTGCTCGACCGCTTTCCGGCCTTTGATCCCGCCTGGATCAACGCTTCCGAGCTCGCGGCGATCGTTTTCGAGGAGGGAGCGTCGGTGGATCATCTCATCGCCTTCTTCGCGGACGAACTCCAGACAGCTGGACGGCGGGTCGGTGGTGTCGTTCATCTGCCCGACGACGAGGAGTCGCCGAGCAGAGAGGTCACGATGGTCGATCTCGCGTCGGGGGACCGCTGGCAGCATGCGCGAGCCGCTATCGATCCGATCGCTCTCGCCATGGCGACATGGCGCATTCTCTCCGCCATCGAGGCCCGCGCTGATCTCGCTGTTATCCCCCGCTTCGGAACGAATGAAATCGCCGGCAGTGGCCATGCGGATGCCTTCGGTACGCTCGCCGCCTTCGGCCTTCCCGTCCTGACGGCGGTCCGGCGGGAGGACGTGGATGCCTGGTTACGATTTACCGGCGGGATCGGCACGCTGCTCGCCTGCCGCCTGCGCGTGGTGCGCGCCTGGTGGCAGGAGACCGATGACCGGCGGCAGAAGATCTTGGCCCGCACGGCAGCAGAAAGAGGCAACGTGGTGCCGCTCCTGCCGATCTTCGGATGATGGAAAGGAGAGCGCCTCAAGCCGCGAGCTTATCGGGCGCGACGTGGCTCTGGCAGTTCTTCGGACAGACGCGGGCGCAGGCGTTGCAGCCGATGCAGGCGCCGTCGTTGTCGGCGACCATGATCTTACGGTTGAGCTCGCCGTCGAAATCGTCGTCATCGTCCTCGACCACCTTGCCAAGGATTTCGCCCTCCTCGTCGACGCCGTAGAGGTGCATGACGTCGCGATCGCAAACCTTGAAACAGCGGGCGCAACCGATGCATGCGTCGCCATTGATCGAGACGAGGAACAGTGGCGTCCAGGGGCTGCCGTCGCGGGTGGTGTAGTCGGCCATCAATATCTCCAGCTCGGATGGTTCGGGACAGGTGGTGTCAGAGGTCGGCGACCTCGGGGAAGCGGCCGATCATGGCGGTGGCCTCATCGACCATCTTGCCGCCGGCGGCGGCCAGCGCCGCAAAGTCATCGAAGCCAAAACGATGAACGTCGCGCAGCGTCTTGGAGATCACCACCAGGCGGCCGGCGGTCAGCAGCACGCGGCCGAAACCTTCGTGGTTGAGTTTCAGGATTGGCGAGGCAAGCCGGCCGGTTGCCTGTTCGACGGCGAGGCCAACGGCACCATAGAAGGCCTCGACGCGGTCGATGATATCGGGATCGGGATCGTCGATGATCGGCCGTGACCGTCGTTCCTCGCGGCTGACGACAAACTCGGCCAGCACCTCGGCGTCGGATTTCCGTTCCCACACACCGTGACTATCGGCGGCGCGAACGAGGCGGGCCAGCGTCTTCACGAAGGGATGGTCGAGAGCGGCTGGTGGGGCGGCTATCTCACTCATGCTCAGTCATCCTCGAAATCGGGTCTGGGGGCACCGACACCGGCCGCCTGCAATACCTTGCGGAGCCAGGGAGGCGGGCTGCCGGTCAGCATGGCGCGCACCTTTTCCAGCACGTCATCGATGGCTGCGGCCTGCGCCTTGATCGGATGGATGTGGCTCGCCACCGCCTTGGCGGCGGCCGGGCCACCTATGGCCAGGCAGAACAGCAGATGACAGCCGGCGAGCGCCTCCACCTTCGGCGTGATGCGGTCGTCGCCGTCGGTACGGTGCGTACCGTCGCCATCGGTGTTTCCCTCGAACTCGACGGCTTCAACGAAGCTCCAGCCCGACGGCGTCACGTCGTAAATGGCGAATTTGGGCGCCGATCCGAAATGGGCGTTCAAGCCCTTGAGATCGGTGGACGCGATGGCCACGCGCACCGCGCCGGGCGGTGGTGCGGCATCGGTTGCCGCGTCAGTGTCGACGAGGCTCAGGCGACGGACGGCTGTCATGGAGTGTCTCCCGATTTCGGAGCGGATTGAGGCTTTCAGGGGTGACGTGGTGGTGGTCGGCGGCAATCAGCGTGTTTGCCACCTCGAAGATCAGGTCGCGCGTGCCTTCGTAGAGCGCGCTGCGGCGATGCTGAGCACCCAACCGATCGAAGATCGGGAAGCCGACCCGGAACAGAGGTATGCCCAGCCTTTCCGACGCTTGTCGGCCATGGGCATGGCTGACCAGCAGATCGACGCCGCTGGCGCGATCTTCAAGATCGCCAAGGTCGCCGACCATCACCTCGGCCGGCACGGCTCCCAGAATGGGATTGTCCGGGGTCGATGCGATGGCGACGGGTATCTCGGCGCCCATCTCGGCGAAGAAGCTCGCCATCTGGTAGAGGAGGTCCGGCTCGGCGGCGACAGCGATCTTGCGACCGCCGAAGTGGAAATGGCCGTCCAGCATGGCATCCTGAAGCTGCGAGCGGCGACGGTGGATCGAAGCAGGGACAGGTCGACCTGAAAGCCGGGCCAGCAGAGATATAAAGCGGTCAGTGGCGGCAAGGCCGGTCAGCGTCGGCAGCAGCGTATAGGCAAGGCCGGTTTTCCGGCGTAGCGCTTCGGCCGGGTGGCGCATGTGCTCGCCGATGGCAATGCAATGGCAGGCGGCGCCCAAGGATTCGATATCGGCGACCGGGGTTCCGCCATAGGTGGAGGGGATCCAGCGATCGGGCACCGTGCCGTCGAGCGAACCGGAGATATCCGGCAGGATCACCGGCGTCAGGCCGAAAGCCTCCACAGTCTGGCGCAGAGTTTCGATGTCGCCGACCGTGAAGTGGCTGGGCGCAAGGATGACGAGGCGTTCGGGGTCGCGCCGCGTCGTCGGCCGGGTCAGTGTCTCGATCGTCGCCGTGACGGCGGCGCTCCAACCTTCCTCAATCGAGCCTTTGAAATCGGGGGTTCCGGCGAGAACGACGTGGCAGTCGCCGAGTTCTTCGGCACGGCGGCTGCGGATGGCGGCGAGGTCGGCGGCAAAGTCCTCGCCACGCGTCTCGACCAACGCCGTGGTGCAGACGCCGATCAGCTTGGGGTTGGCGCGCGTCCGGATGTTGACGATGGCTTCTTCCAGGTGGTCGGCGCCACCCAACACCGTCGACACCTCATTCATGGCGGTCGTCTGGATGGGGATGGTTTCCTTGAAGTGGCGCACGAACAGCACGAGCGCGAAGGCCGTGCAGCCCTGGCTGCCGTGGAGAAGCGGCATGGCGCCCTCGATGCCGAGGAAGGCATAGGCGGCGCCGAGCGGTTGCGACGACTTCAGCGGATTGGTGGAGAGGACACGGGCTTCACTTGCGGGCATCACCGTCTCCTCAGCAATCGTCGGCGTCTTCGAGGACGCCGTTTGCGAATTTGCGGAACGTGGGGGTGACCTCGGCGGGCCTATCAGCGCCCTCAAGGAGCCGCCCCTCCTCGTCCCATGGCGTCGGTGCGCGCAGGGCTGGGAAAACAGGACTGTTGACCGCGAGATCGATCCGCTTGAGCAGTTCGACGATGCCCTCGTAACCGGCGTAGGGGTGATGGCGCTCCTGGTTGACGTCGAGCCAGGGCGTCTTTGCCTTTAGCGCAATGAACTGCGTGCGGCCGCCCGACAGCATGATGTCGGCCTCGCCATCGGCGAGCATCCGATAGATTTCGCGTGGCGCCAGGCGATCGAACAGATGCTTTTCGTCCTTCAGCGCCGCGAGCGCACGCGCCTTGTCCTCCTCGGTCGACTTCTTGATCGACGTGCGGATGACCTCCATGCCGGCTTCCTGAAGGGCGTTGACCACCGACCAGCTCTTGACGCCACCGGTGTTGAGCAGCACGCGCTTGCCGGCGAGCCGGGGCTTCAGCGGCGCGATGCGCTGCCAGGCGATCGCCTCCTCGCGAGCGATCAGCGCCTCGGCCCGATCGAGAAGTTCGGCCGGCGCGCCCGTTTCCACCAGCAGGCCGCAGATGCCGCGAATGGCCGCCGACGTGTCGGAAATGCCGTAGAAGGAGCCCTCGAAGTAGGGAATGCCCCAGCGTTCCTGCATGCCGCGCGCGAGATTGATCAGCGCCGACGAGCAGACCATCATGTTGGCCTTGGCCCGGTGGGCGGTGGCAATGTCGCGATAGCGGGCGTCGCCGGGGATAACGGCGCGCAGGCGGATGCCGAGTTCTTCGAGCAGCGGCTTCACGAACCAGAACTCGCCGACGAGATTGTACTCGCCGAGAATATTGACGTCATAGGGCGTGACATCGTCCGGCTCGACGGTACCGATGATGTGGTCGAGAAGCGTCTGGCCGGCCAGACGATTGCCGAGGTTCTTCGAACCGACGAAGCCTGGCGCCTCGACGGGAATGACCGGCCGACCGAAGCGCTCACCGGCGCGCTTGCAGACGGCAGTGATATCATCGCCGATCAGTGCGGTGACGCAGGTGGAATAAACGAAGACGGCCGGCGGATCGTGCCGCTCGACGATCGTCCGGATCGCCTTGAACAGCTTCTTCTCGCCGTTGCCCATGACGATGTCGAGTTCGCTGAGATCGGTGGTGAACGACCGCCGCCAAAGGTCCGAGCCGGACGAGGCGGCATGGCGGTTGTCCCAGGAGTTGCCCTCGCAGGCGAGCGGCCCGTGGATGAGATGGGCGACGTCGGTCACCGGCTGCAGCACGATCTTGGCGCCGTCGAAGGCACAGCCGCCAGCGGCCGCGCCGGGCGTCAGTGGCTTCGAGCACCCCTTCTTGCGCACCGTCTCTGACTTTTCCCGATTGGTCGGGCAAGCCGGCTCGTCGAAGACGGTGGCAATCCTGGCCTTGAGGGACATCGGCGCCTCTCTGATGTTTGTCGTCACTTGGAAGTTCGCAAGCGGCATGCCAGTGGGCGGCGCACGAGCATCCAATTGAAACTGCTTCATTTTGCCGTTTTGTCGCCGATTTCGACGAAACCCATGAAAGGCGATGGACGGCGGCCCGACACGCCATTGTCGGGTTTGCGACGAGCCACGTTGAGCCCAACAAAATGGCCGGCTCCGCTACCGGGGCCGGCCTTCGCGTTTTCCGTCGAAACGGACGTCAGCGCGTCAGATCGAAGGAGATGTCGGTCTCGCCGGAGATGTTGGTCTCGGCGTCGAGCTTGTCGAACATCTTGTCGAGAAGGGTAGTCAGTACCCGAAGCCCGCCCTGATAGCCGATCACCGGGAAGCGGTGGTGATGGTGACGGTCGAAGATCGGGAAGGTCAGGCGGATCAGCGGCGTCTTGGTGTCGCGTTCCAGATATTTGCCATGGCTGTTGCCGACCACGAAGTCGACCGGCTCGGTGAACAGCAGTGAGCGCAGGTGCCAGAGGTCCTTGTGCTCGTGTGCCTTGCAGTCCTTGCCGAAGGGCGAACCGTCGAACAGCTTCTGCATGTCCTCGGCCCATTCCTTGCCGCCGTTGGTGGAGAGGCAGTGGACGGGTTCGCCGCCGGTCTCCAGGATAAAGCGAGCCATCGCCTGGACAAAATCGGGATCGCCGAAGATGGCGTAGCGCTTGCCGTGCAGATAGGCTTGGCTGTCGGCCATGGCGTCCACAAGGCGACCGCGTTCGAGGCGGAGCGCCTCGGGGATCGCCTTGCCGCTGAGTGCCGAGACCTTCATGAGAAGCTCATCGGTGGCCCGGATGCCGAGCGGATAGTGGAAGCTCGCCGTCTCCTGACCGACGCTCGCGGCATAGTCCAGCGTCTTGCGGCTGTTCCAATGCTGGAGCGCGACGGTGGCCTTGGCGCCCTTGGCAGCCTTCAGCTCATCGATGGTGGTGCCACCGTCATACATGCGATATTCGCCATCCGACGGGGTGTCGAACTGGTCGGCGGCATCGCCGATGAAGGTGTAGCTGACACCCATCAGGCCGAGGATGCGGGCAAGCTCGCGATTGTTGCCGACGCAGAAGCCGTCAAAGCCCGGGACGATGTTGATGGTCTCGGACGAGCCGGCAACTGTCGGGCTGTCCTTCCAGAAATGCTCGAGGATGCCCCTGATGGAATTGTCGTAGCCATCGATATGGCTGCCGACGAAGGATGGCGTGTGGGCAAAGGGCACATCGAAATCTTCGGGTACCGAGCCCTTGGCCTTGGCGTTGCCGATGAAGCCGTGCAGGTCGTCGCCGATCACCTCGGCCATGCAGGTGGTCGAAACGGCGATCATCTTCGGCTGATAAAGCGAATAGCAGTTGGCGAGGCCATCGATCATGTTGTTGAGGCCGCCGAAAACCGCCGCGTCCTCGGTCATCGACGAGGAAACCGCCGTGCAGGGCTCCTTGAAGTGGCGCGAGAGATGCGAGCGAAAATAGGCGGCGCAGCCCTGCGAGCCATGGACGAAGCTCATGGTCTTCTCGAAGCCGGCGGCGGCGAACACGGCGCCGAGCGGCTGGCAGGCCTTGGCGGGGTTGATAACCAGGGCCTCACGGGCGAAGTTCTTTTCCCGGTATTCCCAACCCTTGGTGTATTCGCCCTGAAGCGCCGTAGCATCGAAGCTGGCGGCACCGTCACAAGCCTTCTTGCGGGCGAACATCTCCTGGTATTCCGGCTCGCGGAACAGGGGACCATGGTCGAGGATCTTCTCAGCTGACTGGGGCATTGTCTGACCTCATCGCCCGCGCCGCGCCATACGGCGGCCAGACGGGCATAGGAGTATCGGTCACGCGGAACGCGCGGTGAAAACGATCGGCTTTGGGGGAGCCCCCTCCCTTCTCGGGAGGGGGCGTCAGCTTATTCGGCGGCGGCGAGAAGTTCGCCACCATCGGTCCAGGGCGCGTCGAACAGATCCCAGACCGGATTGTTGATGGCGAGGTCCATGTCGCGGGCGAAGATGGCAAAGCCATCGTAGCCGTGGTACGGGCCCGAATAGTCCCAGGAGTGCATCTGGCGGAAGGGAATGCCCATCTTCTGCACCGGGTACTTTTCCTTGATGCCCGAGCCGACGAGATCCGGCCGGATCTTCTCGACGAACTTCTCCAACTCGTAGCCGGTGACGTCGTCATAGATCAGCGTGCCCGGCTTGGCATAGTGACCGGTGCGCTGGTAATCGTCGTTGTGGGCGAACTCATAGCCGGTGCCGGCGATCTCCATGCCGAGATCTTCATAGGCGGTCATAACGTGGCGCGGACGAAGACCGCCGACGTAAAGCATGACCTTCTTGCCCTTGAGGCGCGGACCGTATTTTTCGAGAATGCCATCGACCAGCGGCTTGTACTTGGCGATGACCTCCTCGGCCTTGGCCTCGATCTCCGGGCCGAAATGCTTGGCGATCTTGCGCAGGCTGGCGGCGATCTGCGACGGGCCGAAAAAGTTGTACTCCATCCAGGGGATACCGTACTTCTCTTCCATATGCCGGCAGATGTAGTTCATCGAACGGTAGCAGTGGATGAGGTTGAGCTTGGCCTTGGGCGCACGCTCCATCTCGGCGAGCGTGGCGTCACCCGACCAGTTGCCACAGATGCGCAGCCCCATCTCCTCGAGCAGGCGTCGCGAAGCCCAGGCATCGCCGCCGATGTTGTAGTCACCGACGATGTTGACGTCGTAAGGGCCGGCTTCCCAATCGGCCTCGGCGCTCTTGTCGAGCACCCAGTCGCGAATGGCGTCGTTGGCGATGTGGTGACCGAGCGACTGCGAAACGCCGCGGAAGCCCTCGCAACGGACGGGAACGATAGTCTTGCCGATTTCCTTGCCCTTGCGGCGGGAGACGGCTTCGATGTCGTCACCGATCAGGCCGATCGGGCACTCGGACTGCACGGAGATGCCGCCATTGAGCGGGAACATCTGCTCGATCTCGTCGATGACCTTGTCGAGCTTCTTGTCACCACCGAAGACGATGTCTTTTTCCTGGAAATCGGAGGTGATCTGCATGGTGCCGAAGGCGTCGACACCGGTGGTGCCGACATAGTAGTTGCGACGCTGCGACCAGGAATACTGGCCACAGCCGACCGGACCATGACTGATGTGGACCATGTCCTTGACCGGTCCCCACACCACGCCCTTCGAGCCGGCATAGGCGCAGCCACGGATGGTCATGACACCGGGGATCGACTTGATGTTGGACTTGACGTCGCACTCGGTGAGCAGCGGGCCTTCCTCGCCAACTGGCGCCTCAGGTGCCGCCTCGACCGCCTTGGCAACGGCGAGATGCTTCTTGCGCCGCTTGGCGAACTTTTCGGGATATTGGGCGAGGACCTCGGTGATGTACTGCTCGTGGGCCTGGCCGTCGTTTTCGTAACTCTCGCTCATGGACTTGTCCTCGCGGAAGGGAACCGGAAAAAGCGTGGCCACCGGGGTCAAGGCCCGATGCCCACGCGTCCTCCTCGGGGATCAGGCGGGAACGGCGGCCTGGCGGGCTGCTTCCTTGGCGGCAAGCTCGGCGATCATCTGCTCGTCGGTCTTCATGATGCCGAAGGCCAGCAGCATGTCCTCGAGCTCTTCCATGGTGATCGGCGTGGGGATGGTACCCTTGCCGCCGTTCTCATGGATCTTGGTGGCGAGCTGGCGGTATTCGTCGGCCTGCTTGCTGTCTGGAGCGTACTGAATGACCGTCTGCTTGCGCAGTTCGGCGTGCTGGACGATGTTGTCGCGCGGCACGAAGTGGATCAGCTTGGTGTTGATGCGCTTGGCCAGCGCCTCGGCGAGGTCGAGCTCGCGGTCGGTCTGGCGCTCGTTGCAGATCAGGCCGCCGAGGCGAACGCCGCCGGTGTTGGCGTATTTCAGGATGCCCTTGGAGATGTTGTTGGCGGCATAAAGGGCCATCATCTCGCCGGACATGACGATGTAGATTTCCTGCGCCTTGTTTTCGCGGATCGGCATGGCGAAGCCACCGCACACCACGTCGCCAAGCACGTCGTAGGAGACGTAGTCGACGTCTTCGTAGGCACCATTTTCCTCGAGGAAGTTGATCGAGGTGATGACGCCACGGCCGGCGCAACCGACGCCCGGCTCCGGGCCGCCGGACTCGACGCACTTGATGCCCTTGTAGCCGAGCTTCAGCACGTCCTCGAGCTCGAGATCCTCGACCGAGCCCTTTTCGGCGGCGAGGTGCAGGACGGTGTCCTGGGCCTTGGCGTTGAGGATCAGGCGGGTCGAGTCGGCCTTGGGATCGCAGCCGACGATCAGGATCTTCTGACCCATCTCGACGAGAGCGGCGAGCGTGTTCTGGGAGGTGGTGGACTTGCCGATGCCACCCTTGCCGTAGAAGGCGATCTGGCGGAGTGCAGCCATGGTCATGGTTCCTTGTCTTGCAAAAAGCACCGGGAGGGGATGCCAATTCGGTCGGCAGCGACGGGCTGCCTCACGAGGTTCTATTTTCAAAGGGCGTGCCAACTGGCAGGCATAAAAATAAAACTATATATATCAATGTTTTATATGGAAATCCGCACAACAGGGCGCGGTAACAGGGCCTGTCGCGGGTCCGACAAAAGTCGACAGTCAATGTCGGAAGATTGGGAGCGGCGCCACGAAAAAGGCCGCCCCGAAGGGCGGCCAGATGGGGCGGACGGAGGGGAGTCGAACACGATGTCCGCCCAAGGGATCAGCCGATGAGGAGCCGCGTTGCCTCCCCGAGCGACAGGTCGATTAGCGCAATGCCCTCAGCGGCGAGGAAGCGCCTCTCATTCAAACTCAGGCGGTCGGCCTCTGCCACGCAGGCATGCGGGCCGGTCGATCGCTTGATGATCTGTCGGGCGTAGGTGCGGAGCATCTGGTCGTGGAAGCGACAGCCCAGGAACAGGAAGCCACGCGTAGCCCGTCGCGTCCGGACTTCCTCCGGAATCGGCGTCTGTATGTCGATCTCGGTCAGGACCTCGACATAGTCGCTGTCGGAAACCAGCACATTGCCTTCCGGCCGGATGCCGCCGTGCGGTGTGTAAAGCAGAGTGTGCGCAGCGTCCGGCTCGGCGGAATGCCCGATGAGGTCGAAGGCGCGATACCAGCGATCTTCGCCGATGGCGGCGCGCGACTGTCCCTGGACATCAACGACGTCTGTTCGTCCAGCCTCGGCCAAAGCAGCGGCGAGCGTGCCGTCGTACCAGCTATCAACGATCAGGCCGAGCGGCAGTCCGGCCAGGAAGCGATGAAAGCCGGAGGGGCGAGGCTCTGCCGCGAAGATGTCTACCATCAACGTCTTCAAGGTGCGGCGATGGCGGCGGCTTTCGATATACTGGGCCACGGCCCACATGTTGCCGCGGATGCGGCCGGGCACCGGCACGCGCTTTTGCAGCGCGGCGGCAACCTCTTCCGGCGACGTCGGCACCGGCGGAGTTCCATCGAGCGTCAGGAGGCCCGGCCCGACATAGGGGATAAGGCGATCGGCGAGAAGATCGGCACGGAGGCCGGCGAGCGCGGCATGCGCGGCTTCGCCGGAGATCGTTTCGAGTGAACCACCGGCGAGAAGCGCACTCATGTCAGTCATCCTCCCCGCGCCGGCGGGCGTTGACGGTCACCGGCAAGCGGGTTTCGGTGGGCATGTCCGGCAGGTCCAGCACCCAGCCGTTCTTCAGCGTCACGGCGCCGCCCCAGAGGCTATCCAGCTCCTGAGAGACGATCGGCTCTTCGAGGTCCTTCTTGGCAACGTAGGCCGACAAGCCCTTCGCCGACTGGCGGATCATCACTTTCATCGCGGGGCGCGCTCCGTCGTCTCGGGGGCAGCGAGCGTGGTGAGTTCCCGCGCCCGCATGCCGACCAGGATGCCGCGATCGACCCATTCGACCGCGTAGATGTAGAACTGCTGCAGGAAGGTTCCGATGTCGCGCACATAGCCAACATCGCCCTTGTGAACGAGGCGCTCGCCGATATCGCGCCCGGGGTAAGTGCCATCGTTCTTCACGTTGAGGCGTGCGACGACCTTGTCGCCGGGCAGAAAGCGCGGCGGTCCATCAATCTCGACATCCTGTTCTCGATCGGCGAAGGCCATGTCAGGCTGCCTTGGCTATTGCACCGGAAGGACAGACTTCGTCGCATTGAGGCGCATCGGCCGCCCCCTGGCACTCGGTGCACTTCTTCGGGTCGATCACATAAACCGCCCCCTTGAAGCGGATGGCCTTCGAGGGACACTCGCTTTCGCAGGCGCCGCAAGCGGTGCAATCGTCGGCGTTGATGGACATGGCCATGTTGGGTTTCTCCTTTTGGCTCAGGCAACGGCGGCAGTACGACCGAAACGCTCGGCGTAGATTTTGCCGACAGCGGTCTCGATATAATCGTAGGCATGGGCATCGGTGACTATGAGGCCGGCCTCAGCGAGCGCATCGCGCGGGCAGTCCCCGATCTTGGCACACAGTACGGTGTCGATGCCGGTGAGGGCGGCGATGGTCGGGCCGAGCGTCGCGTCCTCGCCGAAGCCGCCCATACAGTAGGCATCGACCTTGCGGTGGCCGACCAGAACGATGCCCTGCGGCCCCGCCTCGTAGACCTGGAATTCGCGGGCGTGGCCGAAGTGCTCGTTGACGCGGGCGCCGCCCTTGGTGGCGACGGCGACGAGGAGGCGGACGTCGTCGGCCACCGCGCCGACGCTCCTGAGGGCGTCGTCGCGGGCGGCGCCCCGGTCGCCACGCTCGGCGGCGACGAAGGCGCGATAGGCTTGGCGGGGAGCGGGATCGTAGGCCACGGTCGCCGGCAGCTTTTCGAGGGTGAAGTCCTGGCCGCGATCCTCGCCAAGCAAGCCGATGGCGTCGGCACGACACTGACGGCAATGACGCATCACCTTGGCGCCGCCATCGAGCTGGTCCTGCAGGGTTTTTAGCTCGGCCGGCGTCGGTCCGCGCTGACCGGTGAGGCCGAAATGGGTGCCATGGGCTGGATCGGAAATCAGCGGCATGATGTTGTGCAGAAAGGCGCCGCGCTGCCGCACTGCGCGGTTGACCTCCAGCAGATGGGCGTCGTTGATGCCGGGGATCATCACCGAGTTGATTTTGACGAGGATGCCGCGCGCGACCAGCATTTCGAGACCGCGCATCTGCCGGTCGAGGAGGATGGTGGCCGCTTCCAGGCCTGTGCGGCGTTTGTGGTCGAAGAAGATCCACGGATAGATCTTGGCGCCAATCTCCGGATCGACGGCGTTGATGGTGATCGTCACATGATCGATGGCCATGCCTGCGATCTCCTCAACATGGTCGGGCAAGGCAAGGCCGTTGGTGGAGAGACAGAATTTGATGTCGGGAATGGTGTTGCGAACCGCCTCGAAGGTGGCGCGGGTGTTCTTCCAGTTGGCAAGCGCGTCACCGGGGCCGGCGATACCCAGCACCGACAGCTCCGGCACGGCGGCGGCCACCGCCGTCACCTTCTTCACGGCTTCCTCCGGCGTCAGCCGCTCGGAGACAACACCCGGCCGGCTCTCGTTGGAGCAGTCGTATTTGCGATTGCAGTAGTTGCATTGAATGTTGCAGGCCGGCGCCACGGCGACATGCATGCGGGCAAAATAGTGATGCGCCTCTTCCGAATAGCAGGGATGATCCTTGATCTTCTCCCAAATGGTAGGTTCGACGTCCTCCGGACGGGCTGATGAACCACAGGACGACGACGCGCAGCCGCCGCGAATGGGGCTCGGTGCGGCCATCAGGTTGTCGAGGGAGACGATCTGCGAGGACATGGCTAGCTCCGGACACGATGAGGTCATCACCGACATCGCAAGCCACATGCCAGAAATATAATCTTTATTTTTCAATGCACTATCTGATCATCCCGCCAACGCGACCAGGAAGACGACACAGCCTTGTCGGACTTGCTACAAGGCCTCGCATAGGCAGGGCGCCGAAACGCAAGCAGCGCCGGAGACCGGCGCCGCAATATGTCAGGCGGAAATAGCAGAGGGTCAGAAGCGCTTCAGCTCGACGCGATATTTCTTGAGGGCATAGCCGATCTGGCGGGGGGTCAGCCCCAGGATGCGAGCAGCCTTGGCCTGTACCCAGCCGGACTTCTCCATGGCGTCGATCAGCCGTTCCCGTTCGCCGGCGCGATGGCCAAGGGCGGGACAGTCGGGACCAGCGTGTTCGCAGATCGGACCGTCAACTGCAGACTCGCTTTGGCCGGCCTCGGGCTGCTGCGGTGCCGTTATGGGAAGCGGAGGCCGCAGGCCAGGCACCAGTGTTTCGCCACGCTTCAAGGCCGTCAGTTGCTCGTCGGCGGTGACATGGTGGGCGCCGGTCCATAACGTCGCCGACAGGCATTCGCCATGCGCACAGGCAAAATCCTCGCGGCGAATGGTGTCGCTCCGGCTCAGGGTAGCGGTACGGCGAACGCAATTTTCGAGTTCGCGCACGTTGCCGGGGAAATAGCACTTGCCGAGCAGGTCGAGCGCCTTGTCGGTGATCGACAGCTTGCGCGCGTTCTCGCGATTGAAGCGGTCGAGGAAGGCGCGGGCAAGTAACAGGATATCGCCGGGCCGCTCGCGCAGCGGCGGCAGGAACACCGGCACGACGTTGATGCGATAATAGAGGTCGGCCCGGAAATCGCCCTTCGCCACGGCTGCCTCGAGGTCCCGGTTCGTTGCGCAGATCAGCCGAATGTCGACCCTCAGCGTGCGCGTGCCACCGACCCGCTCGAACTCACCTTCCTGAAGCACGCGCAGCAGCTTGGACTGGAAGGCCGGCGAGATCTCGCCGATCTCGTCGAGCAGCAGCGTGCCGCCGTTGGCCAGCTCGAACCGGCCGGGCTTCAATGCGATGGCGCCGGTGAACGCCCCCTTTTCGTGGCCGAACAGCTCGGATTCCAGCACGCTTTCGGAGACGGCGGCGCAGTTGAGCTTGATGAATGGCTTGGCCTTGCGGCCGGACAATTCGTGGATGGCGCGGGCAAACAGCTCCTTGCCAGTGCCGCTCTCGCCGCGCAGCAGCACGGTGGAATTGGACGGTGCGACGATGGAAATGGTCTCCATGACGCGTCGTACCGACGGGCTGTCGCCGACGATGCCGCCGAAGCCGGCGCGCACGCGGGTCGGCCTGGGCTTCTCATCGAGCGCCTTTTCGAGGCGCGATCGCTCGTCGATGAGCCGGCGGCGGTCGGCGGCGACGACGCGGTGCAGCCGCACCGCCTGCCCCACCAGATTGGCAACCATGGCTAGAAAGCGCAGGTCTTCGTCGATGCGAATGTCGGCCGAACCGTCCCAGACGCGGTCGATGCTAAGCGTGCCGATCACCTTGAGGTCATCCTTGATCGGAACGCCGACGAAGGAGACGCGACTTGGGTCGTGAGCGGCCGGCGTACCGGCGAACAGCGGATCGGCAGCGGTGTCCTGCACCACCAGCGACGTTTGGGTGGCCACAATGCGGTCGATGACAACCTGCGGCAGGCTGTCGATGGGCCTGCCCTTCACCTCGCCCGCCCAACCGGCGGTGGCGACGATCTCTGGCTCGCCAGCCTCGTCAATCACAACGATCATACCGCGCCGCATGGCGAGGAACGACGTCATGATGTTGACGACGCTCGCCAACATGCTCTCGAGGCGGACGGGTGCATTCAGGATCTTCGAAATCTCGTAGATTCCGAACAGTGCCATTTCAGCGCTTTGCCGGTTGTCGCGCCGGGGACGGGAGGCTGTCTCGACCGGTGCAAGGCGCGGCTTCTCGCGTACTGCCAGGATCATGCCGTGGCTCCTCATATCAGGCACCGGTGGGAGGAGGCCGGCTTCTGACCCGTCAATGGTCCGGGCAAAGACGAGTTTTGTCACGCATGAATTGCAGTCATTTCTCGGGCTGCCTGCATAAGTCGAGTGCATTGAGGGTCATTGCCTTGACTCTTCCGTGCGCCACTTCGTTGCCTCAACCAACCTGGCGAGAGGGCAACCAACTACTCGACTATCCGCAGATAACAGCACAAAACAAAACCTCGGTAACTCATTGAGTCACTGGGGTTTTATTTTCGGGTTGGTTGCGGGGGCGTGCTTTGCTCTCAACTTGCGGCGCATCGATCTCTTGCACGCGGTGAAGGATTTGCGAGGCACTGAGGGACAAGCCGGGCTTTTTCGCACCACAGCGCAGATGGCTGTGGCGGCTCCGGAGCCGAAAATTTAAAATCGGGATTCGAGTCAACGGGATGGGCGGCACAGGCCATAGACTTTCTGCGTCCAAATTTTTCTGGAATAAATCATCAGGTTCTCCGGTCTGGAACTGCGTGAAGCGCGAATTATCGCCTTCTCCTCAGAGACTGGAGCTATCTCCATGAGCGATTTCGACAAGTCAGTCCCGCCACAACTCGATGCCGACGGCGTTGACCGACGCGGCTTCCTTGAGTGCATGACCTGGGCCGGTACCGGCATGTTGTGGACTCTAGCCGGCGGTTTGCCGTCTGCAGTGACAATGACGAAAGCCCTTGCTGCCACACCTAACACGCCATTCACCTTCCTGCAGATCAGCGACAGCCATATAGGCTTTGACAAGGCCGCCAATCCGGATGCGCGCGCGACGCTACGTGAGGCGATTGCCAAGATCAAAGCGCTGCCGATGAAACCGTCATTCATGATTCACACAGGCGACATCAGCCACCTGTCAAAAGACAATGAGTTTGACGATGCAGCCGAAATAATCAAGGAAGCCGGCATCCCCGTCTTCTACGTTCCCGGTGAACACGATCTGCTCGATGAGGGACAGGGACAATCTTACCTCAAGCGTTTTGCTCCCCAGTCCAAGGGAGCAGGCTGGTTCAGCTTCGACAGTCAGGGCATCCACTACATCGGCCTCGTCAACGTCGTGAACCTGCAAGCCGGCGGCCTAGGGAACCTCGGGACGGAACAGCTCGAATGGGTGAAAAAGGATGTTGCAGACCTCTCGGCGTCGACGCCGATTGTTGTCTTCGCCCATATCCCACTCTGGACCGTCTATCCCGAATGGGGCTGGGGAACTGTGGACGGTGCAGAAGCACTCTCTTATCTGAAACGGTTCGGTTCCGTCACAGTACTGAACGGCCATATCCATCAAGTCATGCAAAAGGTCGAGGGACGCGTTGCGTTCCACACAGCGCGCTCCACTGCGTTCCCGCAACCTGCACCGGGCACCGCCCCATCGCCCGGTCCGCAGACCGTACCTGCGGGCGACCTCCGGAAGTACCTGGGCATCGCGACAATCGACTTCGTTCGCAGCAGCGAGCCCCTCGCCATCATCGACCGGCCGCTCGCTGGCTGACTTTTCTCATTCGGAAGGTGGCGTGTCCAAGTCGGCCGAGATTGTCCATCCATGGAACCCGGCCAGCCCGGTCGCCAGATGCCAATACATAGAATCCCCCCACCGCACCCTTCGATAATCAGTCAATCGCATGAGGTTTATCTTGCTGACTTCCAACACGATTTTCTCGCGCCGTTCGCAAATCTTCGGCTTGGCACTGATTGCTGCCATTATGGCTGGCTTTCCCGTATTAGCCGATGATGCGCCGGCCGCAGCGCCATCTGGCACCAACACCAAGGTCAAGATCGACAACTTCACCTTCAATCCGGCACAGTTGACGGTCAAAGTCGGTACGACTGTCACGTGGCAAAATGTCGACGACATTCCTCACACGGTCGTCAGCATCGCTGCCAAGATGCGGTCGAAGGCGCTTGACACCAACGATAGCTTCTCCTTCACCTTCAAGGACACGGGTGAGTTCAGCTATTTCTGTTCGTTGCACCCGCATATGGTGGGTAACATCGTCGTCACGAGGTAAGTGTCAGGCGTCCGGATCAGGCTGCATGAGTGCGCATCCCGTACTCCCGATTGTGCCGATCGGCCCCAGGCCCGACTGGGTTCAAATGTTGCGCGCCTTTCTCCTCAGTTTGGTCTTCGCAACACCATCCGGCAACGCCAATACCGCCGCGGGGGTCAGATCTCCCGTGCCCGATGCTGCGGCTGCCGCAGATTTCCAGCGGCTGATCCTGCCGCATCTCGATGCCGCCTATTCCCTCGCCCGCTACCTGACACGCGACGCAATTGCATCCGATGATATTGTTCAGGAGGCTTATCTCAAGGCTTTCCGCCATTTCTCAGGTTTCCGTGGTGGCGATCCACGTGCCTGGATCCTAACAATCGTGCGCAATACAACGCGGGACTGGCAGGCCAGCCAAAGAATGGAGCGCCGTTATATCGCCCCTCTGCCCATCGCAAGCGATGACGAAGATTTGCGGCCCGATGCGATCGAGACCATCGCCGCCGAAATCGAAAGTGCAGAAGCCATGCTGGAACGAGACGGCGAGGATCGGCGTATTCGGGCGGTCATCGAGTTGATCCCCGATCGGTTGCGCGAAGTCCTGGTCCTGCGAGAAATGGAGGATCTGTCGTATCGTGAGATCGCAGATATCACGCAATTGCCGATCGGCACCGTGATGTCGCGGCTGGCTCGGGCGCGTGACGTTTTTTCCAAGATCTGGCGACGTCTCGAAACCGGGAAGGGAGCGCGATGACCGAACCGATCGACACCTCTCCCTGTCCCGAGTGGGTTCCCTTGTTGCATGGGTTGGCCGACGGCGAGCTTGACGCCGAACACGCTCTGCGGGTCGAACGCCATGTCGCAGATCATGCTCCTTGTGCTCGCGAGCTCGCCCTTATCCGCCAAACGCGGCAGACATTGAAGGAGGCCGATTTGATGTTCAGGGCCCCCGACGCACTTCGCGACCGTATCCTCGCCAGTATCGCCGTCGAAGCGACCGCTCAGACGACACAATTGCCCTGGTCAATTCTTCAACGCATACGGAGATGGTTGCGCCCAATCGAGCCCTGGAGTCTGCCATCTGCCTTTGCGGTGTTAGCGCTCAGCTTTATTCTCGTTGTGATGCCTCGTACTGGCACATTCTACGGCAGCCCCGACATTGAAGCCGAACTCGTGTCGGGCCATGTCCGCTCGCTGCTTGCTGGTCATCTGATGGATATCGCGACATCCGACAGGCACACGGTCAAGCCATGGTTCAACGGTCGTATCGACTTTTCGCCGCCTGTCATCGATCTGAAACCACAGGGTTATCCACTCAAGGGTGGCCGGGTCGATTATATCGGTGGCCGCGTTGTCGCGGCATTGGCATTTCAGCACAACGCCCACATTATCAATCTTTTCATCTGGCCGTCGATGGCGCCGGTCTCGGCTACCGACGAACGCAACGGCTACAATCTCATCGGGTGGACACAAGACGGCCTGACCTTCTGGGCGATCTCCGACCTCAACGCAAGCGAGCTCAAGACCTTCAAGCAGGAATTCAGTTCGGCAAGTCCGGACTGAGCCCCCCCGCCTTCTAGGCACCTCTCTGGCTCCGAGCTCATGGATTAGTAGGCAAAGGCCGCACCCATCTGGCTGCGGCAACAAGTTTGACGGAGAGGCGGACGATACGTTGGGACCACTCCCGAGTGGCGAGAAAACTCACGCTCTATTTTTCACAGTACGAACCGCCAATTGCGCGCGGCGCTTTGCCCCCTTGCGCTTCCAGATTTTGAACAGAAAAACCAGACAACTCATTGAGTTGATTGTCTATTTTTAGTTGCAGGGGCTCCCAGCCACCGATACCGACATTCGCTATCAGCATCAATCGATGCCAAACTTTCCAGACGGATTCTCGGTTCTGCTTTATTGGCCACGCCCACATCGGCAGGGTAGTGGCTGCAAGAACTGCTGTTTGTAACGCGATCTATCTTCGCAGACTCGCTCCAAGCGATGCTGGAGCCGCCGAAAGGTGACCGGAGCAAGGTAAACGTACGCCTTGCATGGGTACTCTGACCTTTCGAAGCACCCGACTCTCCCATTCAGATCACACCGCCCTAAGCCCATCGAGGAATTTGTCGCCTTCGGCCTCAAGGCTCGAGGATTCTGTGTCGGCTAATAATTCCATCAAGTCACGAGAGGCGGCCAGTAATGGCTGCTGCTCCATCGAATCCGACGATGTGACTGGAGACCGTGCGGATTAGCAAGACCCGCGCCCAGCGCCCCCTCACACAGCTTGCCAACGGCGATCCAATGCCGACAGCGGCAGCCATCAGCGATGACCAATCCCAGATATGAGCGCGCACTGAGGACTATGCCAGGGCCTCCACGGTCATCCTTTGTTGTCCGTTCTTAAGCGGGTTTAGTCCGGCTCCGATTGTCGATCTTCATGAACTCTCCATCAACTGTCGACGAGTCGTGTCGAAATCACTGGCAAGTTCGGGCGGTCGCTAACTGTTTCCGCCGGACTTTGCATGATGAGTACACTTCAATTGGGCAGCAATTCTTTGAGCCGCATAAGTCTCGTAAGGTTTTACCGAGAGTGAAATGAGCATTGCGCTGAGTTGTATCAATACTTAGCGCCGTCCATTACTCCAATCGCAGTCGCGTAAGAAGGTCTTATGCAGACGTCAGAAGCCACATCCGCCATTTCCTTTTTCACTCGCAATCGTACGGCGATAGTTGCTGCCGTCGCTTTCGCCGTGGCCGCGCTATCCATGACAGCGGTAGGCCGACTGCTGACTGATATCTCCCCTCATCAGCTCGCCAGCGCGGTCCGGGCCACGGGTTGGAAACAACTGATACTTGCATTGCTCCTGACCGCCGGAAGCTTCGGCGCATTATCGGTTTACGATATTTTGGCGCTGCGCTTTACCGGTATCAAAATGCGGTTACGCGTCGTGGCCCCGGCGAGTTTCTGTGCTTATGCAGTTGGCAACATAGCCGGTTTTGGCCCTCTGACCGGTGGTTCCATTCGCTACCGCTTCTATGCACCGCTCGGGATTGCCCCCGAAGCGATCGCTAGTGTAGTGGCCTATGTCACGATTTCGTTTGGCATCGGCCTTGTCTGTGTTGGCGGTGTCGGGTTGATGATAGCTGGGCCCGAAGTGGCCACACTAGTTGGTTTTCCACCCTTGGCGCTTAGGGCGCTCGCAGGTGCAACTGGGCTGATTGTTCTGTTGTCTCTTGCTTTCGCAGTGAGCCAGCGCAAACCGGTCAAAATCTTTGGGCGCTCGGTTCTCCTTCCTAGAACTAACGAGATAGCAGTGCAGCTTCTTGCCACTGCAGCCGATGTCTCCTTCGCGGCCGGCGTCCTGTATATTCTGCTGCCGACGGCCGACGTGAGCTATCCCACTGTTCTTGCTGTCTACGCAGTCGCCCTCGGCTTCGGCGTGCTTAGCCATCTGCCCGGTGGGGTCGGTGTGTTTGAGGCAATTATAATCTCGGGGCTCAATAACGTTATACCCCTTGAAGGCGTCATTTCGGCATTGATCCTTTACCGCGTCATCTATTACGTCATCCCTCTGCTGATTGCGGCACTGCTGCTCGTCTATATCGAGATACACAGAGCAACTGCCGCAAACTCTGCGCTAGCGGGTGCAATCGGAGGCGTCGTCCCGCTGATCTTGGGCGCACAGGCCTTGGTGCTCGGCGCTATGTTCAACTTCTTCGGCGTGCCTCCGCAATTCAACGCCTACTCTCGCCCTCTCTCGACCTTCACGGTGCTGGAGGAAGGCGCACCTTTCATCGGCTCCCTCATCGGGCTGCTGATGGTGGTGGTCGCCAGCGGCCTCCTTCGTCGTCTCAGTGGCGCTTGGCTGCTCGCATTTATCCTGGCACTGCTGTCGGTTCCGCTTGGTATTGCCAAGGGAATGGAGAGCGGTGAGGCAGCGGTACCAATCGCGCTGATCGCTTTCATTGCCTGCCTGATTATCAGCAGGCGTTTGTTCGACCGGCCATCGTCACTGCGGGATGCCCCGCTAACGCTAAGCTGGTGGCTATCTATTGCCGCTATCACGGGGCTGTTGGTTGGCGCGCTACTGTTCGCCTATAGCGCGGCTCCCGACAGCCACGCTCTTTGGTGGCAATTTGAATTCCTAACCAGCACACAACGCTCGCTCCGCGTTGCTTTTGGCATTCTATTGGTATTAGGCGTCTTCGCCGCCTACTATTTGATGCGGCCACCAAAAGGCTACGCTGAACCGGCTACAGTGGATGAGATCGCTCAAGCCCTCGCCATCTCTGCCACCCATCATAATCCTGAAGTCAATCTGATACGTATGGCCGACAAGAGCATAATGTTCTCATCGGATGGCAAAGGCTTTCTGATGTACGTTAAGCGCGGTCGTTCCTGGATCAGCTTGTTCGATCCAGTGGGAGGGGTAGCCGCCCGTACCGAGTTGGTCCGGAGATTCGTTGAGCTCGCCCGCGAACATGGGGGGCGGGCGGTCTTCTATCAAGTCGCAGCCAAGAACCTTTCCCACTATGCCGACCTTGGTTTGTCTGCCTTCAAGCTGGGTGAGGAGGCCGTTGTCGACCTTTCTACTTTTGATATCAAAGGCTCTCGGCGTGGCAATTTGCGGAATGCCATCAACAAAGCGGAGCGCGAAGGTGTCGTCTTCGAGATCATCCCTGCCGATGGAATCCCTGCGATCCTTAACGAACTTCGCTCCGTCTCAGATGCCTGGCTTATGGCCCGCAAGGCTAAGGAAAAGACGTTCTCAATTGGCGCTTTCGACGACGCGTACATGGTGCAGCAACCAGTGGCGGTGCTGAAAAAGGGCGAACGCATCTACGCCTTTGCCAATATCTTGCTGGCTTGCAATAAACACGAGGTGTCGATCGACCTGATGCGCTTTGAGCCAGCGGCGCCAAATGGCACCATGGAATTGCTGCTCACGCGCCTGCTGCTACATTTCAAGAGCGAAGGGTACGCTCGCTTCAACCTCGGAATGGCCCCGCTTTCCGGCCTCTCAGAAAGCCGCGCGGCGCCACTTTGGCACAAACTCGGCCGCGCAGCCTTCGAGTACGGCGATACCTATTACAACTTTCACGGGCTAAGAGCTTTCAAAAGCAAATTCGACCCGACTTGGGAGCAACGCTACATGGCCGTGGCCGGTGGGCTCAACTCCCTGCTCGCCTTGGCGGATGTGACATTCGTGATTGGAGGTGGCTTACGAGGAGTGGTTGCCAAATGAAGCGCGCCTTAAGCTTTGTGGCTGGCGTTGTCGCAATACTTGGCATAGCCATACCCGTCATTGTCTATTTCGTCTGGTTTCCTCGTCTCAACCCCGGCAACCCCGAAAAGCTTGCGCCTGTGGAGGTAATTACACCGCGTGGGGTGGCTGAAGGTATTGTGTTCTATTTGTCGGGTGCTGATGGTTATTCTATATGGGATTCCATTACAGCGCGACGGCTCGCAACCGAAGGTAATATCGTTGTCGGAATCGATACGCCCGAGACACTAAGAAAAGGCGTAAGAACGCAGGAGGATTGCGTTTACTTCGTCTCCGACATCGAAAAGATGAGTCACGATATTCAGCGGACCCTTGCCTCGCCCCGTTATCATTCGCCGGTGATTGCTGGTGCAGGCCTGGGCGGTACTTTTGCTCTGGGGCTGGCAGCACAGACCCCATATGCCACCGTTCTGCGCACGGTCGTCGTAGACCCTTTGCGGGTGCTTCCAATAGACAAGAAGCTCTGTTCAAGGGCTCCATATGTAAAAAGCGACGACGGCAAGGGGCTGATTTATGGCCTCCAACCAGGCGCGCTTCCCGATCCCATCGATGTCTATACCAGCAGCACAGCCGATCCTGATGGACTGACTCATGTCGATGAGCTCCGCACTGCTGGCTTTGAGATTGGGCAACACGCCACCCAACTGTCAGCGGCCGGCACACTGCGTTCGGCAATTGCCCGCGCTACCGACGGCCTCTCAAGGGAAGGGGATGCACTTGCCAAACTCCCCCTGACAATTCTTGCGGCCGAAGCCAAGTACGAAACTATGGCAATATTCTTTTCCGGTGATGGAGGTTGGCGCGACATTGACGCTCAGATTGGCGCTGCGCTCAAAGAGGCTGGCGTGCCTGTTATTGGCGTGGATTCGTTGCGCTATTTCTGGAACGAGGTCCAACCCCACGACGCGGCTTTTGATGTCAACGCCATTATCACCGCCTACAAGAAGAAATGGCACGTCTCAAAAGTGGCGCTTATCGGCTATTCATTCGGCGCCGACGTGCTGCCCGCGATTTACGACGCCTTACCAACCAAGTCGAAACCGAGCGTTTCGCTACTGTCGATGCTCGGCTATTCAGGCGCGCGCCAGTTCGAGATTCAGGTCGCAGACATCATCACTCAATCAGCCGGTAAAGCTGAGTCGACAACGCTATCAGAACTCAGAAAGATACCTGCCTCGATTGTCCAGTGTGTGTATGGCCGCGAAGATGAGGAAAATCTCTGTCATAAAATCGGTATGTCCGGTGTCGAATTGGTGGAGCGTCCAGGAGGACACCATTTCGACAATCGTTACGCACCGATCGCCGCCGCCATTCTGAAAAGACTAAGCGCTGGTTAACTATGTAGAATACGTCGGCCGGCAAGGCCGTGTAGATACGGGCGACCAGAACGGCCTAGCCGACCAGCATGGCCCCGAAGTGGTTGCGCTGGTAGGTGCCGGGGCGAAAAACAGATATCTGCCGAAGCCGCAGCAACGCTTCCACGCGCACGCCCGCCGGGGCGTGCCCGATGCCATACAAGACGAACCTCTGCGGCGAGAGCCGTCGCCTGAAGGAAATCGCTCTACTGCACTGCCTTGATGACAACCCTTTGGCCAACCAGAAGGGGAAGATCCCCGTCTACTGTCACAATAGCGCTGACAGTCCTTACGTCACTGCGCTCCGCGCTGGTTTGCTCGGCCTTGGTGACAACCGAAGACAATCGAGCGACACGCCCCTTGAAAGGCTGGCTCGACTGGTTTTCGGGAATAACGTCGACAATCATGTCTTGTCTCACACTCGAAAGAAATTCCTCAGGAATCTCTGCATGAACAACCTTCGGCAGGGCTGGCATGAGCGTAAATAACTCGGTCATCGCTTGGACGGAAACTGCCTCGCCAACTCTGATATTCTGATGGATTATCACGGCATCGGCCGGTGCCCGAACCAACCGAAGCTGGGACTCATATTGAGCAAGGCTATAACGCGCGCGCACCATTTCCAGGGTGGACGATGCCGAATCGAGTTCGACGAGCGAGGAATCATGCGCTTCGCGAGCCTCATCGAGCGCTTGATCCGAAACGGCTTGCCCAGCCGCGGCGCGCCGGAGCCTTTCAAGGTGCTTCGATAGATTTTTTTCTTTGAGTTGAAGCAGGCGGAATTGGCTTTCCGCTTGGGATACTTCCGCCTTTGCAATGCGCTCCGCGAGCTGCTCCCGCTCATCATCGAGCTGGGCCAAAACGTCGCCTGCTTTAACCCTCATGCCCTCCCTTGCCTTTACAGCGACGATAACTCCGTCGCGCTGTGGCGAAATCCTAACCATTCCGCCCTCCACTTCCACGACCCCGCGGGCAGCGGCGACAATCTGCGGAGAACCGTCCGTTCCGTCAGCGGTTTCTTTCGCGTTAGGGGAGCTAAGCATTACTCCAAGTACGGTCGCCAAGATCGTACCTACACCCCCAAAAACAACCAATGGACGCCGATAACGATAATATTTTCCGATGTGCATGGCCGCATCCTTGTTGGATCTAGAGTTATGTTCGGGGGCGCCGGAGATCTCGGCGAAGCTTGCCATCTTCCATCTCCAGAATACGATCCGCTTGCGAGAAAAGCCGCAAATCGTGAGAGACACATAGAACGGCAGAGCCGATGCGGTGGGCAATCGCTCTTAGAATTGCCACGACCCTTTCACCATTTTCCCTGTCGAGGGCACTGGTCGGTTCATCGGCAAAAAGAATCGCCGGCTTCTTAACAAGTGCCCTGGCGATTGCCACTCGTTGCTTCTCTCCACCGGACATTTCGGCCGGGCGGAGATGTTTACGATGGGAAAGGCCAACGCTATCCAGCGCGCGCTCGGCCCGCTGCCTCGCGCGCTCTTCTGGAATCTTCAAGTAATCCAGTGGAATCTGAACTTGCTCGACCGCGGTAAGTCCTGGAAAAAGATTGAACCCTTGAAAGATGAATCCGCATTTGTGAAGCCTAAAGGCATCTCTCTCCTGGTCGGATGCGGCGGTTAGAACAAAGTCTCCCGATTGTACTGTGCCGCGATCTGGCTTGGTCATGCCGCTCAACACGGCTAATAGGGTGCTCTTTCCGCAGCCGGACGGCCCCGTCAAAAGCGTGAATTCACCGGCCGATATCTCCAAAGAGATTGTATCCAGCGCTCGCGTATGAACGTTCTGAATATTATAGTTCTTGCTGATGTCTTGAGCGCAGATTGCCAAGGTCATTCTGTTATCTCAAAAGCGTTGCCGGGTCGGTTTCACGCAGTCTTTGGATCGCAATCACACAAGCGAATATAGCCACGAGTAAAAGAGCTACGGACGCCCCCAATATCGTCGTAAGACGTAGATCATACGGTATGCTAAAGATTTCGGCAAATGTCGATATGATCAAACTTACAGAAAAACTAAGAATAAATCCAAATATACCAACCCACGCAGCTTGCTCTATCACAATGACGCGGATGTCGCCGAAAGACACGCCGAGGGCGCGCAGTGTTGCATATTGCGGCACATTACCGGCGACGGCCGATAACAATGTTTGGCTGGTAATAAGCGCCCCTATGAAAAGGGCAATAAGTGTTGCGAACACAAAGGCTATTCCGGCCCCAGACTCCATTAGCATATAGTTTGTGGAGATTGCCGCTAAGTCATCCGCCTTCCACGTCTCTATACTAGGAGAAATAGAGTACTTATTGAGGCGTTCGAGAATGGTTGTTTCTGCCTCGGCGGGTGCCGCTCTGCTCAGATAATAGGTAGCGCCACCCGACGATGGCAAAGTACGATCGAGCGCTATTGCTGTATCCAAAGATGTTACAATATTGACTCCCCCCAAGCCACGTAACCCGCGAATGAGTCCGATAACGCGAACCTTTCTGCCACTGATCTCAGCTGTTTCACCGGACTTAATGTCCAGTTTATCGCTGTCGCCTTCGTCAACAACGACAGTATCCGGTTCCTTGAGGGCATTTCTGAGCGTCGACGGAACGACACGGGCTAGAGCAAGGGCGCCAGCGTTGACATCGATACCAACAATAGTGACGCTGACACCGCCGCTGCCTGTTCTGCGCCAGTCGCCCGAGCCAAGAAGAAAGGCCTCGACATTGGCAATTCCCTTATCCGAGTACAAGTTGGAGACCGCGTCGGCCATGATCGTGCGGCCAAGCTCTACGCTTTGGGTGCCCCGAAACCCAGTCCAGAAGTCGGCCCGAGACGCAGTGACATAGAGTGAGTTTACCCCGACGATTCCAAGCAAAAGTGCGCCTTGGCATATTATCAAGACGCCGGAGAACGCAACGGCGAATACAGCCGGCAGGAACCTTCGCCAATCGTAAAGCAACGATTTTCGCGCAATGGATACTGACATAGCTATTTCTTAATCTGAAGTGCAGATACAGTATCCGCACCAGCGGAGCCTAACTCTGGACTGACGCCTATTGCTTTATATAAAGCAATGGCGGCCCGCCCTTCGCTTTCGATACATTCAATCAGTAGGCGTTGGCGATCAAGAGTCGCAATCCGGCTTTCCAAATACGCTTGGGTTTCGATCAGGCCTTCGTGCGCAAGAAGCTTGTTGCGGGCTTCAGCCCGGTTGGCAACCTCCATTTGCTTCCTGGTCTGAGCCGTACGGTCTTTTGCATCTTCAAATGACCGTAGCGCACTTGAAGCCTCTTCATAGGCTGTGAGAACAGCTTGTCTGTATGCTGAGATCGCCTCGTCAAACAGAGCGCGCCGCGCCGCAACAACACCCTTTCGCCTCCCGTAATCAAAGATGGGAAGTTGAAGCGATGGCCCGCCCATCAATCCGAACAATGATCCTTCCACCGGCGAACCGATACCAACCATGCCCGAGAGGTGAAGTTTGGGGTAGAGGTCGGCTTGAGCAAGGCCGACTTCTGCACCCGCCCTAAAGGCCAACAATTGGGCTCGCCGCACGTCCGGCCTCATTCGCAAGAGATCTGTTGGGTGTTCCCGGACGGCGATCGCAGAAATAATCGGTTGTCCATGCCCGGAAAGAAGAGAGGCATCGGGCAATGCATTTCCTGTGAGGGTTGCGATTTGTTGTAGTGTGTCTTGAATAGACGTCCTTAATAGCGGCTGGCGGGAACGAGCCTCTTGCAAAATTGCATTTACGGAGTCGACGCTATCAACTGTCGACAATCCCGACGCGCGCTTGTTCCCAGCGATATTGGCGCTTTTCTCAAGCAGTCCAATTATCGCGTTATTGTTCAGCTGCATTTGCTGAAGGGCACGTAAATGAAGGTAACCGGCCGCAATCTCGGCGGCAACAGCCAGCTTCGCGGCTTTGACGTCGGTTTCCAGCATAGCTGTTTCCATGTCAGCAGAAACCGCCGTATCTCGAGATTGGCCGAAGAGAGGAATTTCCCACCCGGTCTCTAAATTCAGTTGCACGGGTCGACGGCTGAAATCGTCTTTTGGTGTTGTTCCTGAACCAGCGGCCGCCAGGCTCGTCATAGTTGCTTGCGGGAAGAAGCTCGCCAGCGCGGATGCGTTCAGCGCCCTCGCCGCCATCAGCCTGGACTTTGCCTGATCGATCGATAGGTTACTTGACATCGCCCTATCTACAAGGGCCGAAATTTTGGCGTCGTTAAAGGCATCAGGCCAACGTACAATAGCTTTTGCCTGGACATTGGAAGTAATAGATTGCGCGCTGTACTCAACGGGTAGACGCGGCGCGGTCACATGTGATGCGGATCCATCGGCTTGACATGCCGATAGCATGAGCAAAACTGGTAGGAACCAGAGATTTTTGTTCCTAATAATCATCGGCCTCACGCATAATATTACTCGCTGGGACCCTACATAGCTGCTGTCGAGAATCGATGGAGATTGTGCGAACGAAGAGTGGGTCCTTCGCGATGTCGCCCAGATGCATGGGGACCTGGAGAATGTCCGGCGAACTCTGGTTCGCCAACATGCTCCAGTCCCTTGTTGTCGCATTGTTTTTTTCACGGAAAGCCGACTTTTTCTTTTCCGTACAAGGCACTAGTCACCCGATGGTGGCGCAATTCCAAGCGATATATGCGGCATGGGCCAAGGCTGTCCTCAAGCTTCCGGCTGGCAGCGAATTCGCGCCCACTATTGGAAAACATGACCTCAGTTGTGAGGAGGACGTCGACACTATGAACGACGTATCACCCCGCAGCATCTCGGTGCGATGCAGCAGGGCGCCACGGCTTGGTGCCTCGGTCCTATGTTCATTTCGCAAGAGCGCGACGCTGTCTGGGCTAATGCAGTGGCTTCGACTGCACCGCAAGCGTTCCGCACGACTCGCTTGAGGCGGCTGCAGAGCGTCTCCGGGAGCGACCGTGCGCACTCGTTTCATAATGTCGAGCCGGTCACAGCTTATCTGATCTGCCTCGCGGAATATGCATCATATCTCGACGGTGCCTTCACAATCAGCTTTTAACCTGCATGAACAAACAGGATAGTTCAACACAGTCTATCTAGTTTAAATCCTATCAATGTCGAGGTTATTTAATGATTCCGGAGAATTTAGCTTTATTGGATGCTGTCTTATTTCAGCATTCCATCGTATTTTGATGCTATATTCCGGTCACTCGACAATGACTTTTTTCTGCGACTTTGACGGTACCGTTGTTACTGATGATGTAACCGACCTTGTGCTTGAGCGCTTTGCCCTTCCTGAGTGGCGGGACATCGAGGCGCGCTGGGAAGCGGGTCTGATCAATTCCGCGGAATGCATGCAGGCGCAGATCCGCCTCATCCAGGCTGGTCGCGAGGAGATAGACGCGTTTCTTGAACAGGTGGAAATTGACCCAGGGTTCAAGGATTTCAAACAGTTCTGCGACCGCCATGAGATTCAGTTGGTAATCGTGAGTGATGGGGTCGACTATTTTATACAGCGGATCCTCGCTCTCCACAGTATCTCCGGCATCAGGATCATAGCCAATCGTCTCGTTGAGACGGAAGCCGGCTTTGACCTCGATTTTCCCTACGCCCGGCCAGACTGCCGTGTCGCCGCTGGCGTTTGCAAATGTGCCGTTCTCGAGGGAAGCGGCCCACATCTCTACGTCGGCGACGGACGTTCGGATTTCTGTGTGGCCCACAGCGCCAACATGGTTTTCGCCAAGCACAAGCTTGCCGCGTACTGCCGGCGGAAAGCTATCCCACACGTTGTCTACAGCGATTTTTTCGATGTGCTCGACGCGATGCGTTCTTACGTCAGTTTATCGCAGCCATCGTCACGCCAGTTCTCTCTTTCCCAACAGCTTTGACTGGAGAAGTCCATGCTGAAAACATTCGAGCCAAACGAAACCAACTTCGCGCCAAGCGAGGACGACCTGCGAGCCCTCGAAAATCTTTATTGCTCCTATGGCGATACGGTCCATTACACTGAATATCCGAAGTTCTTCGAATCCTGCGAAGGATCTTTCCTGTTCGACCGGGATGAGGTGCCTTATCTCGATTTGCAGATGTGGTACTCAGCGGTCAATTTCGGTTACCGGAACGAGCGTCTCAATGCCGCCGCCCATCGGCAGCTCGACAGGTTGCCGCAGGTCGCCTCGCAATATCTTCATCGGGAAAAGGTCGAGCTGGCCGCTCTCATCGCCCAGGATGCGGAGCGCAAGTTCGGTCATAAGGGACGCGTTCACTTCAACGTCGGTGGTTCGCAGGCGATCGAAGATTCACTGAAGCTCGTGCGCAACCACTGCCGCGGCAAGAGCCTGATGTTTGCCTTCGAGGGCGGCTACCATGGCCGCACGCTGGGCGCGTCGGCGATCACCTCCAGCTATCGCTATCGCCGCCGCTACGGCCACTTCGGCGACAGGGCGCAATTCATCGAGTTCCCCTATCATTTCCGCGGCCCGCGCGGCATGTCGAAGGAAGAATACGGTCACCTTTGCGTCCAGAAGTTCGCCCGTCTTTTCGAAAGCGAATACAACGGCGTTTGGGATCCCAAGACCAATCAGTCCGAGTATGCCGCCTTCTATGTCGAACCAATCCAGGGCACGGGCGGCTATGTAATCCCGCCGCTGAACTTCTTCAGCGAACTCAAGACCGTGCTCGACGAGCACGGCATCCTGATGGTGGTCGACGAAATCCAGATGGGCGTCTACCGCACCGGCAAGCTCTGGTCGATCGAGCATTTCGGGGTTTCGCCCGACGTTCTGGTGTTCGGCAAGGCGATTACCAACGGCCTCAATCCGCTGTCTGGCATCTGGGCGCGCGAGGAGATGATCAACCCGACCGTGTTCCCGCCGGGATCGACGCATTCGACCTTCGCCTCCAATCCGATGGGGACGGCCGTCGCGCTCGAAACCTTCCGCATGATCGGCGAGGAAGATTTCGGTGCCGCGGTCACGGTGCGTGGCAAACGCTTCCTGGATGGTCTCGAGGTGCTGAAGAGCCGCCACGCGATCGTCGGCGATGTCGACGGCCTTGGTCTGGCGTTGCGTATGGAGATCTGTGGACCGGATGGCTTTACGCCTGACAAGGCGACGCTCGACTGGATGGTCGACGAGGGCATGAAGGGCGACATGATGGTCGACGGCCGCAGCTACGGCCTCGTTCTCGATGTCGGCGGCTACCACAAGAACGTCATCACCCTGGCTCCGAACCTCTTGATATCGGACAGCGAAATCGACCTGTCGCTCGACTTGCTCGACCAACTGCTGGATCGCGCCGAGCGGAGGTGAGGCGATGCAGCTTTACCTTCTTCACCTCGACGAGGCGCTGGAGACGCAGGCCGAGTTTGTCCGAACTTGCCTGATGGCTGGTTGCCGGGAGATCGATGCGCGCGACCGGGGGCGGGAGTTCCGCCTCTGGGCGCGCGAGACGGTGGTGGATGATCTCCACCGCTCGCTGCGTCTCAACCTTGCCGGGGCGAAGAAGGAGCCGAAGCTCTGCTTCACAGGGTCGGGAGACTTTCACCATGTCTCCAGCCTACTGATCGACTTGGCGCTTGATGAGGCTGAAGAGGCCGTCACGATCGTCCATATCGATAATCACCCCGACTGGGTGCATTTTTCGGACGGCTTGCACTGCGGATCGTGGGTAAACCGCGTGGCCGATCATCCGTCAGTAGCCCGGGTGATTACCGTCGGTGTTTGCAGCGACGACCTGGTGTCGCCAGAGCGAAAGGGCGCCAATCTCGATCTTCTGGAGCGTAGACGACTCGAACTCTACCCCTTCAACCACGCTCCAAGCCGCGTGAAGCGTCACCTGGAGGGAGGTTACGGGTTTGACCAGAGATCCGGCTACCTGCACTGGCACACCATCGGAGACCTTGGTTTTGATCGCTTCCTTGATCTTCTGATGAGGCGCATCGACACCGAGGCCGTTTATATTAGCCTCGACAAGGACGTTCTGTGTCCCCTCGACGCGGTCACCAATTGGGACCAGGGGCAGATGAAACTCGCTGAAGTCCTGTGTCTCGTGAGCGAAATAGGCCGGAGCCATCGCATCATCGGGGCGGACGTGACAGGCGATTACTCGCGACCGCGCTACGGCGGCAATGCCTGGACCAAGCTGCTGAAGCGCGGTGAATGTTTTCTCGATCAACCGCGCAACGCACGCCCCGACGTGGAGACCATCACCATAAACGGTGCCGCCAATTACGCGCTTCTCAATGTCTTCGGAGCGATGATGCCATGATTGGCGGACTGACGGCTGCGCAAGTCGGTGTCATCGGCTTCTGCATTCTAACCGAGACTGGCCGGGAGGTCTGTTTCAAGCTTGCCGCGCGGAAGTATCCGTTCGGCTTCAAGGTATTTCTCAACCCAATCACAGCGTTCGGCGTCATCTTCTGGTTCGTTGAGCTTGTCGCCTGGAGTTGGGTGCTCGGTACCGCCCCCTTATCGATCGCTTTTCCGCTGATGTCGGCGAGCTACGCGACCATCGCGCTGGCAGGCGCGGCTCTCTTCGGAGAACGCATCAATCGGCGCCATGCGCTAGGCGTCGCCATGGTGATCGTCGGGGTTGCGACCGTCGGGTCTGGTGGGATTTAGAGGTCTCAATCGCAATCATGAACACAAAAGCTGGCGACTCCCTTTCCTATTTCATGCCCGGCGATAATGGGAACGGCGTTGTTCTCGTCCATGGGCTCACGGGAGCGCCGTCGGAAATGCGGCTCGTTGCCCGCCAGTTGCAGCGTCGCGGCTACAGCGTCTATGCGCCGCTCCTGGCCGGGCACGGCAAGGATGCGGCAACGCTGCGCCGAACGAACTGGCGCGACTGGCTGGACAGCGTCAGCGAGGCCATCGCCGATTTCGCGCCGGAAGTCGACGGGCTCTACACGGCCGGCATTTGCGTCGGCGGGCAGTTGGCCTTGCTAGCCGCCGATAAACAGCCCAATGCCGTTCGCGCCGTTGGACTTTACTCACCGTGTTTCAATTACGACGGCTGGGCCATTCCCAGGTTCAAGGCGTTTATTTCTCGTCAGGCCGCTTGGGTTTCGAAGGTGCCGTTCGTTGGATTGCTTGATTTCGGCGAGCCTCCCTCGCTCGGGATCAAGGACGAGCGTGCCCGGCGGCTGGTCGCCGGAGCCGCAGCAGAGGGGATTCTCGAGCGCTTCCCGGCCAGCAGCCTCGCGGAGATGTACCGTCTCGGCCGAGAAATGCGCAGACGCCTTCCATTGATCCAGACGCCGACGCTGATCGTGCATTCCCGTGAGGATGATCTCGCCAGTCCCGATCATGCCCAATACATCCATGAACACATCGGCGGCCCCAGCGAACTCCACCTCATCGATGACAGCTATCACATGATCCACGTCGATCGTCAGTATCGCGATGTCGCCGATCAAACCGCCAACTTCTTCGAGACCTGCCATGCCGCCTGATGCGCTGTTGCGCCCCGTTATCCGCATGGACGAGGCTGTGTTCGACGTCTATGACGATCTCAGCGATATCGATCGTCAGCAATGGAATGACTGCTTCCCCGGCGAGGCCGAGGGCTATGATTATCTGCGCGCTGTCGAGCGCGCGGGCATCCCCGGCTTCGAGTTCCGTTATGTCGTGGGAAAGGCAGGCGGCCAAGTTGTCGCCGCCATGCCGGCTTTTCTGACCCGCTACGGTCTTGAGACCACATTGGACAATCGACCGTTCCGCGATGCAGTGATGCGTATTCGTGGTCTCTGGTCCAATTTTCTGATGCTTCCGCTTGCTTGTCTTGGCTCACCATGCACGGAAACAGGACATCCCGGCTTTCATCCAGACATTGCGACAATATATCGCGCAGAGCTGTTTGATCGTCTCATGGCCGCCTTCGAAGCGCATGCCCGAACCGCCGGCTATACGCTTCTTGCCCTCAAGGACATTCCCCAGTCATTGCCCAGCAATCTTACAGAAGCGATCACCGCACGAGGCTATGCGGAAATGGCCGGTTTGCCGACGGCAGTCCTCGATATCGATTTCCCGGATCTCGACGGTTACCTGTCAGGTTTGTCGGCGGCAACTCGCAAGGACATTCGCAGAAAGATCAAAGCGAGGAACGGAATACGCATCGAGAGGCGATCCGACCTCGGCCCTTATAGAGAGCGAGCCTTGGAGCTCTATCGGCAGACGCGTGAACGAAGCGACTGGCAGTTCGAGGATCTGACGCTTGCCTATTTTGAAGGAATTCTCGCGGGAATGCCGGGGCAGTCGTTCGTCACGATGTATCTTGTTGATGATGAACTGCTCGCGACCAATTTCCTGATCCGCAACGAACGAGCGCTCATCGATAAATTCTTTTGCATGGACGCCGAAAAAGGCCGCCCGTTCAATCTATATTACTTGAGCTGGATCGACAACGTCGAATACTGCCTAAGTGAAGGTCTGCAGCATTATCAGAGTGGTCAGGCTTACTATGAGAACAAGGTCCGCCTCGGCAGCCGGCTCGGCGCCAACAGCATGTTCTTCCGGCATTCCACTCCGTTGATACAACGAGCCCTTCGCTTCGCCGCGCCCTATTTTGCCATTGAGGCGCCCGTAGCAAACCGCGTGGAGGCCGACTGAATGTCCAGATGGCTTTGGATGACCTGGCTGACAATTCCCGTTTTGAACACGCTACAGCAGCTGTTTCTCAAGCTGGGTGCTGACGCCGCATCATCTGCCGCGAGCTCAGGCTGGTTTGGCAGCCTGCTTGCCTCGCCCTGGTTCACCGCCGCCGTGGTTGCGGAGATTGTCTGCTTTATAGTCTGGATGACCGTACTGTCGGAACTCGATCTTAGCCTGGCATTCCCGCTCTCAGCGACAAGTTATGTCTTCGTCATGTTGGTAGCGTGGATCGTCTTTGGCGAGCGCCTGGAACTGAAGAACCTTGTGGGCAGCCTAGTTATTCTCTGTGGCATTTGGTGTCTGATGACCGCATCGCGCTCGACGACAAGTAATGACTATTCATCAACCGAAACCTCGCGAAGGTGATGATTAGCTGCGTGCAACTCAAATTGAGAGTTCGCATTCCCAGAGAAAGGTTGCCTGTGGATTTCGATATCGCCCAATCCCTCATTGCCGTTGCCCTGAACGAGGCGGCCAAGAGCGGATTCGCAATCTCGATTGTGGTGCTTGATGCAACCACCTGTCCCGTCGCGTCCACGCAAATGGCCGGCGGGGTCAGCGGGTCGGTGGAAGTTGCTTACATAAGGGCGGTAAGCGCCGCGTTCCATCTTGGCAACACGGATGACGCCGGCCCGGCCCTGCAATCGCAGGCGAGAGCAGCCTCAATGCCGCAGGTGGTGCTCGGTCGACCTCGATACCATGGCGGTATCGGGCTGCGCGACAAGGTAGGGGGCGTGGTCGGCTGGGTCGGCGTGGCCGGTACGGACGAGGCGGTCGATGAAGCTATCGCCCGCGCTGTAGCTGCATCATTTGTCAGTTGATGGGCAAGATGAGTGGACGGCGCCGCTGAAGGCCTACCGAAATGCGCCAGGCCTCGGACCGCGGTGGCCCTTAATCACTTCGGTCTCCAGCCGTACTTTGCGATTCATCTGCTCCTCCGCAAGACTGTCGAACGACCAAAGAGCAGGGCAAGAGCTCGGGACCTTCAACATTTGCTTGGAGCGCAGGCTCGAGCACCACTGCGCCCACACGTCTACCTATGGCTTTAAGGCCGAGATCGACGCTTGTCAGTGGCGGCCTCGCTGACTCGGCAAGGACCTCCCAATTCTCAAAGCCGACCACCGCGACGTCGTTGGGGACAGCAACTCCCGCATCGTGTAGCCCTTCGAGGACGCCGCGCGCGATCTGATCATTGCCACAGAACACAGCATCGAATGAACGGCCAGACTTCCGCAGTTCAAGCATCGCCGCCCTCCCCCACGCCTCCGACCAGTCGCCAAACAAAGGGGGAGCGACTGACCCGACTATGTCGCAGTAACCAGCCAACCGCGTTTTCGTTTCCAAATGATGTTCCGGGCCGGTCACGTGCAAGATGCGCTGGCGCCCCTGGCTCTTTAGCCAATCCACTGCCAGTCGAGCTCCATGTCTGTTGTCGGGACATATTTGGCAACTGTTAGGGGGGGCTCCGGCGACGGCATAGGCCACTGGGATTCCGATGCCTGAAAGGTCGAGCGATTGAACCAGATCCGTACGACTACCAGCGATGACGAGTCCATCGACGCGGCGGTTGAGAAATGCCTCGACGCTGGCTTTTGCCGCTTTCCCATCGCCATCGATCACCGACATGAAAACGAGGACTCCCCTATCGGCGAGTGCCTCTGTGAGGCCAGCCATAATAGGAAAGCTGAAGCGACCATCTCGGTCGTCCGTCAATAAACCGACTGACATTGAACGCATGCCGCTGAGTGTCTTAGCAGTCAAATCAGGCTTGAATTGCATCTCCTCGATAATCGCAAGAATGAGTTTGCGCTTTTCATCTGAAATACGTCCGCGTCCGTTGATAACATTCGATACGGACGCGGCGCTCACACCTGCGCGGGCGGCGACATCGCGAATCGTCGTATTTTTAGGCTCGTATCGATAGGGCAACTGAAAACCGGCTAAGGTTAAGCGCAGGAAGATTTCGAGAATGAGGCTAGCATTGGCACCCAAGCGGTACAAGGCAAATGCGTTTAGGCAAAAAAGCCGCGATGATATCTGTGATTAAACCGATATTTGCCGCCTATGCACCTCAGTCGCAAGACGATCCGGATAACGCCCGAATTTGGCGGCCTGATGCCCATATAAAGGCCTCAGCACAGCGGCAACAGATGGCAGAGCCTCTCTGATCTTCAGATCATAGAAAGTAGACTTCTCGATATGGCGCAAACTACGCTGCCCCCTGAGTCTATTCACGGTACTTGCACATTTGCCATCAAGTTCCTTCTTGTCATTTCCTGGCCATTCGTCCCTCTGCAGAGAGCGATCACACGCTGATTGAAAGACGATGATCATTCATTACAGGGCGCGTCGCGTCCCGTTCCAATGACAATCGAGACGAGAGGGCGCGTTGCTCGCGTCTTGTCTGGTTGCGTGCGCTTGCCCAATGAGTCCCGCCCCTCCCGTGCGGCAGTTATTTCCCACCTTGGTGAACCGGTTAATCTAGGCATTAATTGCCTGATAAACCGGTTCATCACGGCAAATTATTCCGTGTATGGCCCAATGGGCTGCATTTTATGCCGAGTTGGTAATTTGGGAATGGCAAGCCGAAAAATACTGTCGAACCAATGCTTTGCGCTGGAAGTATTCCGGAAAGGAGGCGCTCAGCTGACTGGCACGTCCATTGCCCAATACCCCATGTACGACCCTCGTCTGGGCCGAGCAGCTCCGAGCTGAAATAGGACGTAAAACATGGGCATCTTATCTGCACTGAACTCAGCCGTCGGTGGGCTGGGGGCGCAATCCTTCGCGCTTGAAAACATCTCAGGCAATATTGCCAATTCGGCGACGACAGGCTTTAAGCGTCGAGAAACCTTCTTCGCCGAGCTCGTCCGCTCCAACAATTCCAACGTCGCCCGAGTCACTTCCGGCGGCGTGACAGCGTCTTCGCGATCGACGATCTCGCTAGACGGCGACGTTCGGCCTTCGAAGGTCGGCACACATCTCGCCATCAGCGGTCCAGGTTTTTTCAGCGTCTCCGCCGATCCGACGGATAGCAGCTTGGCCCCACGCTATACGCGGGCCGGCGATTTTGAACAATTCTACAACTCCCGTAACGCCTTGACCTATCTTCGCAACGGCTCAGGCTACTCGCTGATGGGACAGAACGTCGACCCATCGACCGGGCAGCCAGTCGGCGAGAAAGCCCCCATCACCATCGACAAGACGTCGCAGAGCGCCAAGGCAGCCCAGAACATTACCTACAAACTCAACCTGCCGACCAAAGCCTCGACGACCTCAAAGGGTGACGCCTGGGCCAGTCCGCCAGCCGGGGTGTTGGCTGGCAAGGTGACAAAGGCCGACAGCAACGACTTCATGGATAATTCCATCCCAGGCGGTTCGGTCACTCTCTACGATGCCCAGGGCACGCCGAGCGTGCTGCAAACGCGTTGGGTTAAGCTCAAGGATGATCCGACCAGCGGCCGCGGCGAATGGGCCATGTTCTATCGATCTGTCGATAAGCCCATCGCGGCGACGGATACCGCCTGGGAGCAGATCAAATCGCCGACCAGCCAGACAGGCGGCGTAATGGCTGGCGGCAGCTTTTTCTTCGACAAGAATGGCAAGCAGCTCGACAATACCTCCTCTGTGGCGCTTGGACCGATCACCATCGAGGGGAAAAGCTTCAGCGGCTTGACCATGAACCTGGCGGCCACCTGTTTTGCCGACAAGAACGGCCAAGCCAATGTCAACCAGCTCACTCAGGATGGTTACTCTACCGGCGAGTTCCAGGGGGTCGAAATCGACGGCAACAGCGGCGTGGTCAACTATACCTACTCAAACGGCCAGACCGTCAAGAAATGGCAAATTCCTATCGTTGCCTTCAATGGCGCCAACTACCTGAAGGCGGAGAACGGCGGCGCTTATAGCGAGACGGTACAGAGCGGCGGCCCCATCGACATCCACGGCTCGTTGGCGAGTTCGGCGCTTGAGGCCTCCAACGTCGACATATCCGACGAATTCACCAAGCTGATCGTTACCCAGCAGGCCTTCGCTGCCAACTCCAAGGTGATCAGCACGTCCAACGAGATGATGCAGAGCATCCTGCAGATCATCCGCTGAACTCCCTCTCGCCGTGCTCGGCGCGGCGAGACCCTTATCGCTCGCGTCGCCATCTAGCCCAAACCGTTGGCCAAAGCGCGTCCAGCTGCATTCCCCACGAGGTCGGTCATGACGATCAATGGATCCATTTCCGCAGCTCTTAGCGCGATCCGGTCGACGCAGCAGCAGCTCGGCGTTACCAGCGCGAACATCGCGAACGAAAAGACAGCGGGCTATAGTCGGCAATCGGCCGCCTCGTCGGCCCTGGTCGCCAACAATGGTGCGGTCTATGGTGTCCGCTCGGGCGTCGCCGAGCGCGATATTGACCTTTTGGTGCAAAAGCAGTGGCGGGTCGCCAACTCCGGTTCCGCCTACGCCGATATCCGCAGCAGCATTCTTTCGGCGCTGGATCACTATTGGGGGGCACCGAACAGCTCCAGTTCGCTCAACGCACTCTTCTCTGGTTTTACCAGCGCCCTGCAAAAGCTTGCCACGACCCCCCATGACAAACCAGCCCAGGGCACTGCCGTATCGGCGGCGCAATCATTGGCGAACCGGCTCGGCCAATTATCCAGTAATATCCAATCACTTCGGCAGGAGACGGAAATCAAGCTGTCCGATGCCGCGAACCATATGAACACCCTCCTGTCGACCGTTGCTGGCATCGACCGCCAGATTGTGTCTGTCAGCGCCAGCAGTGGTAGCACGGCAGCGCTGAAGGACAAGCTCGACGCAGCCATCGATGAACTGTCGAGCTATGTCGACCTCAAGGTCGGGACCAAGGCCAACGGTGGGGTGACGTTGTCGCTCTCAGACGGTACCCAGCTCTACGACGATACGCCTGTTACCTTCAGTTTCGATCAGCAGGGCCAGGTGGACGCCTCCCACAGCTATTCCAGCGACGATAGCCAGCGTTCACTCGGAACGCTGAAAATGGTCTCCGGTGCCGGCGCCGACACCGATCTGTTCAAGACCGGGGCGATCCGTTCTGGCAAGATTGCCGCCTGGAAGGAGCTGCGCGACAAGGCGCTCGTTGAGGCCCAGACGCAGCTCGACACCATCGCAGCGACCCTGTCGAAGACCACATCGACGCGGTCGGCCGATGGCACGGCGATTTCCGACGCCACGGCCAAGACCGCAGGCTTCTCGCTGGGCCTTTCCGGCCTCACCGAAGGTAACAAGCTGACAGTCGATTATGTCGACAGCTCGGTCAATCCGCCCAAGACCCAGAGCATTGTCTTCATCGCCTACGATTCCACCAAGGGCAAGGCACCGGACAGCAGCTTCACCGCCGCCCCCGACGACACTGTCGCGGGTCTCGATCTCTCGGGTAGCAAAGATTTTGCCGCCCAGATCGCCGACAAGCTGAACGGGCTTGCTGGAGGCAGCACCGTCTTCTCGGGCACATACGCCGCCGCCAGTCACAAGCTGGAGATATCGGCCTCCACGAACTCTGCCTTTAGGCTCAGCCAACTCAGCGGCGAGATCAGTTCTTCGAGCGATAGCGATGGCAATCCGGCCTTTTCGCTGTTCGTCGACGGCGCTACCGGCAAGCCCTACACGGGGTTGACCAACGGCCAGGAGACGTTGAACGGTCTCGCCGGACGCCTCATCGTCAGCCCAAAGGTGGTCGCCAATCCCAGCTTGATGGTGCGCTACGGCACAGCGACGCAGAGCGGCGACGGAGCGCGGCCGCAGGGGCTGCTCGACGCTCTCGACGATCGCTTGCAGTCCTATTCCTCGGCGATGGGTATCGGCTCGCCCGAGGCACCGTTCAGCGGCTCGTTCAAGAACCTCTTGTCGCAGGTCACCAACGCCCGCGGCACGCAAACGGAAGATGCCAAGCGGGCCGCAGAGGGCCAGTCCATCGTCTCGAATAATCTGAAGAATCGCTACGACGACAGCCGGGCGGTCGACCTCGACAGCGAACTTGCCACACTGTTGCAACTACAGACCGCCTACTCGGCGAACGCCCGCGTGCTCTCCTCGGCGCAGGCGATGATCGACACGCTTCTGCACGCCTTCCGCTAACCACCGAGGCGGCTGATGCCGTACCCAGAGCGAAAGGTCAGGCCATGTCCATCAAGGAGATCCTTCCACACCATGGCGCAGCTCGCCAGCATGCACGCGATGCTGGAAGACATGCGGCAACAGCTGGCCACCGGACAGCGCGCCACCGTGAAGGCGAGTTACGAAACCAGCAGGATCCTGAACGGCCTCTCACTGCTGAATTACATGAAGTAAAAAGACCACTCGTCCGCAAGTCTCACGAAAAAACTCAAAATGCGGGCTTGGTTCTATATTGGGAGCATATTCAGCCTCCGCGCAAGAGAGCTGCATAAACCCCGTTGTGGGACTGCAGTTCTTCATGCGTCCCCCTCTCAACGATTTTCCCGCTCTGCATCACGACAATCAGATCAGCGTGACGGATCGTCGATAGACGATGCGCGATGGTAATGGTCGTCCGAGCCCTAGAGCTATCGTCAAGGGCAAGAGACATGGCGCGTTCCGTTCGTGTATCCAAGGCACTCGTCGCCTCATCCAGCAACAAGATCGGCGGATCGCGCAAGATGGTGCGGGCCAAGGCAAGACGCTGCTTCTCTCCGCCTGAAAAACGATAGCCCCGCTCGCCAACGAGCGTGTCATAGCCGTCAGGCAGCCCCGCTATGTGATCGTGGATCTGGGCGACCTTTGTGGCTGCGACCAACTCGGCATCGGTCGCCTCCGGCCGGGCAAAGCGCAGATTCTCGGCGATGGAGGCATGTAGGAGATAGGGGTCCTGCGTCACTACTCCCAACATTCTGGACAAAGTATCAAAGCTCAGATCCCGCAGATCGACGCCATCAAAGCGTATGGATCCACGGTCCACGTCGTAAAGTCGCGCCAGCAGATAGCCGAGCGTCGTCTTGCCAGACCCCGTCGGGCCTACAATTGCGACATGGCTTCCAGCCGGAATGGTCAAGGTGACGTCATCGATGGCTGGACGATCTCCATCGGCGTAGGAAAAGCGAACCTTCTCCATCTGCACCGTGCCGCGCATCGCCTCTCGAGGAATTACGACCGGCTCGATACGTTCTGTGATTTCGGCGGGCTTATCGAGATACTCAAAGATTCTGGCGAACAGCGCGCGCGTCTTGCGCATGTCGCGTCCGATTTCCAGTAGCTGCTCAAACGGCCAGAGCAACTGCTCCTGCAGTGCGATCATAGCGACCAGAGTGCCGATGGTGGCCGGATTGTCGGTTTGCATCAACCAGCCGCCCATCAGCAGTGTCAACGCGGGCAGCACCGCGAGAGCAAAACCGATCAGGGACCACTGCCATTCACCCGCAGTGTGCGCCTTGACCTCAAGTTTTGCGAGGTCGCCGGAGATTCGAGCAAAGTGTTGTGCCAAATGCGGGCCGCGGCCCATGGTGCGAGCAAGGATGATACCCGAAGCCGATAGTGTCTCCTGGACAGCGACGGACATGTCAGCCGCGCGAGCCTGCTGCTGAAAGGTCAACGCTTCGCGCGCTCGGGCAACGCGGCTGCTAATCAGAACCGTGCCCGGCACGATCAACAGGACGAAGATCGCAAGACGCCAATCGAGAATCACGATGGCAACAGCCGTCATCACTGTAGCGCTCAATGAGCGGCCGAGTTCGCTGGCCGTTTCCGTCACCAGAGATTGCAAACCCGCAATGTCCCCGGCGATACGTGACTGTACTTCGCCCGTACGAGTGCCGGTGAAAAAGCGCAAGGATAGGCTCTGTAGATGAGAGTACAGCCGAACGCGCAGATCGTGCAGCACCGTTTGCCCAATGTGTGAGGTCAGTACGACCTGCCAGGCCTCGACGGCCGCAGCGATCATCGCCACGGCGACCATCCCAGCGACCAGCCAGATCAGCAGCGCGAGATCGTGCAGAGGCAACGCCACATCGATGATGGCCCGTAACAGGAAAGGCCCGATCAGCCCGATCGCTGCTGCCAGCACCATGAGCATCACGACGCCTGCGATCCGCCAGCGATAAGGCGCGAACAATGACAGCACTCGGCGGAGCGACACGTGCCGCGCTGCGAGATCCTCGTAGCTCTCGGAAGCTTCATCAAAGGTAGACATTGAATTCCTCAGTTCGGAGCAGGTCCTGTGCTACGCGGCAACCGGATCTCCACCGCCAGCCCAGGGGCATTCCGCGTCAAGATCAGGGCTTCGCCGCCGTGGGCGCGCGCGATGGCCCGCACGATAGGAAGTCCGAGACCCGAGCCACCGAGGCTCCGCCCACGCGATTCATCGGCGCGCCAGAAGCGGTCAAAGGCGCGAGCAACGCTTTCCTCCGGCATGCCTGGCCCGGAATCTATACAGCGGAAGAAAGCCATGTCGCCTGCGACCCCCGTCTCGACATGAACGACACTTTTCGGCGCATAGCGGCGGCAGTTTTCCAGAAGGGCGATGAATGCCTGTCGTAGTCGCGCTCGGTCGGCATGGGTGGCGGCGGGGTGAAGCGAGCGCGTGAGCTGAATGCCGGCACCCGCGAGTTCAGTTTCGAAAGCGTCCAGTGCAACGGCGGCCTCGGCGGCCAGATCCACGTTGGCGCAAACCAGATCAAGCTGTCCGGCATTGCTCAGGGCCAGAGTGCGCAATTCCTCGACGATCGCCGAGAGATCATCGACATGAGCGATCAGTCGCGCGTACAGCTCCGGGTTCGGATCGAACACCCCGTCGAGCAACCCTTGCAAGCGGCCGCGCAGGATGGTCAAGGGCGTGCGCAACTCGTGGGCAATGGCGGAGTTGGAATAGGCAAGTTCCGCCTCGGCGCGTTGCAGACGTTCGGCCATCTTGTTGAAGTCGACGACGAGATCGGCAGCCTCCCCGAAGCTGGACGGCGGCAGCGTGGCTCTCGCCGAGAAGTCACCGGTTGCCACCAAACGCGCTGCGCTGGCGACCGATTTCAGCGGCGCGACAATGCGGCGCGCCAACCTCCAGCCGATGATCGAGGCTGTCGTCAGACCAAAGGCCAGCAGAAGCCCGACCATGACGGTGTCGCCAAGTCGCCAGGTTTCGTCATAATTCGCATCAGGATAGAGCCAATCGTAGATGAAAAGGAAATAGGCCATCAGCCCGAAGTAGACGACCGTGAAGGCCGTCAGCGTCAGCACCACCATGGTGCGGGTAATCCGGGAGTTGAGATTACCGGCCATGGGGAACATCCAGGCGATAACCCACACCGCGCACCCCAGCCAGCATGCCGTCCGCGCCCGCTCCAGCCAACTTGCGGCGAAGATTGCTGATGTGGCTGTCCACGGTTCGGTCCAACGCTTCCCCTTCGCGCAGGCAGGCATCGACAAGTTCCGTGCGTTGGAAGGCTCGGCCAGGCGAGGCAGCCACATGGGCAAGGATGCGAAATTCGGTCGGCGTCAGATCCAGCGACATCGGACCGGAGCCGGCATCGACTGTTGCGCGGTAGGCCTGCGGGTCAACGGCAAGCGGCCCAACTCGCAGCACCTGTTCCGGACTATGCCCCGTCGTGCGGCGAAGAATCGCCTTGGCGCGAGCCACCACCTCCAGCGGATTGAAGGGCTTGACCACGTAATCGTCGGCACCGATGCGCAGGGCTTGCAGCTTATCAAGATCCTCGGCCAGTGCGGTGACCATCATGACTGGGGTGTCGCCGCGCCGACGAATGGCGGCCAGCACTTCGTAACCGTCCTGCCCCGGCAGCTTGATATCAAGCACCACAAGATCTGGGCGCAGGCGCTGATGATGCGAGAGTCCGGTCGGGCCATCCCCAGCGCTGATCACCCGAAATCCTTCACGGGCAAGATAGGTCTCTATGATTTCGACGATTTCGGGTTCGTCTTCTATGATCAGGATCAGCTCGTTGTTCATGACTTGGCTTTCAGAATTGGGACGACTGCCGTGCATGGATTGCCATTGTGCGACCGGTCACGCCGCTGACTACGATATAGAGCACCAGAGTAAACACCGCGGGAACGGCGGGCCGAAACCATGCCTTGCAAACACATAGGCGCCTGCGGCCGGGCGGCGACACGAGTTGTCTGCCCGCCGTTCGGTGCCCCAGGGCGGGCGCTGCGACTAACAGGCAAAGCAGGGCGACAGAGAAGAGGACGGATGCGGGCCACGGCAGATTTCTTTCAACAGCTTCCGTCGAAGCCAATGGCAGCTAAGCGCAGGCATACCGCACAGGTTTCGTGGAGCTTTCGTGGAGAACGCCCCCAACGCTCGGGCGGGATAGCCTAATTCACGTTGTCCGAGCGGGCATGATGCGTTGAAATGATCGCCGGCCAGTCACGTCGTCCGCAATGGTCACTCTCGAGAAAGCGCATCGACCGGATCGAGGCGCGAAGCATTGCGCGCCGGTAGGAAGCCGAAGATGAGGCCGATCAGAAGGGCGACCAAGCAAGCGGCGAGGATGGCTTTGAGCGAAATGATCATCTGGAACTCGCTGCCCGGTCCGCCGAAGACGGCGGCAATGCCGAGCGCCAGTCCGACACCGAGAACCGAGCCGGCGATGCATATCGTGACGGCCTCGATCAGGAACTGAAGCATGATGTCGACGCGGCGCGCGCCGACTGCCATGCGCAAGCCGATCTCGCGCGTCCGCTCGGTGACGGAGACCAGCATAATGTTCATAACGCCGATGCCGCCAACAATCAGCGAAATGACTGCGACCGAAGAAATGAGCAGCGTCATGGTTTGCGAGGTCTTTTCCATTGTTCGACGCATCTGATCACTGTTGAAGGCAAAAAAGTCCTTTGTACCGTGACGGCGGGTCATCAGCCCGACGACGGCGCGCTCGGCGAAGGCAGTATCAACCTTGTCAGCGATGCGGATCGTCAGCCCGGCAAGACTGGCGGCTGGACCAAGCAACCTGCCAGTGACACTCGCATAGGGAAGAAATATCTGAAGGCTCTTGTCGCCAGACAAGGCTGAACGGCGCGCCACGGTGCCGACGACGACCGCCGGAACCCGGTCGATCATGATGATCTTTCCGAGCGGAGTCTCGCCGCCCGGAAAGAGCGTCGCCGCCGTCCTATCGTCGATCACCGCTTCCTGGCGACGCTCGGCTACGCTTTCGGCAGAAAAGACCGCTCCTTGAACAACGTTGAGGCCGTTGACTCGGAAATAATCCGCCCCGACACCATTAACGTTGGCGGATGTGGTGACCCGGCCGTACCGTATGCGCGCGCTGGTGAATACCAGCGGTGTGACGCTATCGACATACCTTTGCGCCAACAGAGCCTCGGCGTCCGAAATACGCAACGAGGTAATGCTGGCGGCGCGTTCGTCGCCCCAGTCGCGCCCGGGAAAAATGGAGAGCGTGCTGGCGCCGAGTTCGCTAATTTGGGCGAGCACTCTTTGGCGCGTGCCTTCCCCCAGACCGACGACGGCGACGACCGCGGCAATGCCGATGATAATGCCCAGCATGGTCAGGAAAGTGCGGACCCGATGCGCTGCCATTGAACGAAACGCCATCGGAAAAGCTTCCGCAAAACGCCGTTGAAATCCGCCAAAGACGCCAACGGATCTATTGCTCGCGAAGGTAGATTTGATGCCACCGATCGCCGGTTCGCCGCTACGCCGATCGGACAGTACAAGCCCGTCGCGGATTTCGATGATGCGGTCAGCGTGCCTCGCCACCTCCATGTCGTGAGTGACGATGATGACGGTATGACCGTCGGCGTGAAGCTCCTTGAGGATTTCAAGGACGGTTTCGCCGCTCTTGCTGTCGAGCGCTCCGGTCGGCTCATCGGCGAGTATGATACGACCGCCGTTCATCAACGCCCGGGCGATGGACACACGCTGCTGCTGGCCGCCGGAAAGCTGGTTGGGGCGGTGATCAATGCGCTCGCCGAGGCCGAGCCTTTTCAAAAGCACCCTGGCCCGCTCACGCCGGGAGGCGGCATCAAGGCCGGCATACACGGCGGGCATCGCCACATTGTCGGCCGCGTTGAGCGTTCCCAGCAGATGGTAGCGCTGGAAGATGAACCCGAAATGCTCCCTTCGCAGGGCAGCCAGTTCGTCTGCGTTCAGCCCCGCGACGCTGCGCCCGCCGACACGATAGTCGCCGGCCGTCGGCTGATCGAGGCAGCCGAGAATATTCATCAGCGTCGACTTGCCTGAGCCGCTCGCGCCAACGATCGCAACAAACTCGCCGCTGTCAATCTGCAGATCGATCCCTGCAAGGGCCGTTATGGTTTCTTCGCCAGCCTTAAACCGCCGCGACACGTTTGAGATTTCCAGGAGTGCGGTCACATCATCTCCATGGCGCTGGAGTCCGATGCTTGGCCGTCGGCAGGAATGACGACGTCCTCGCCGACCTTCAAACCGCGAATGACTTGAGCCTTGATCCGGTCGGTCACTCCTATCGTGACCAGGCGCTCGGAGAGTTCGCCGGAAGGGGTGCGGACGCGTACACGGTAGCGACCGCTCGAGTCCCGTTCGGTCAAGGCAGACCAAGGGGCGAGCGGAACTTCCTCGGCGTGCCCTGCTACGATTGTCACGACGGCCGTCATCATGGGGCGCAGCCGGCCATCGACGTTGGGAGTGGTGAACAGTGCGTTGAAGTAGACTGCCGGTGCCGCCTGCCCCGGGGTTGTGGCAGTCGCGGATTCCGTAGCGATCGTTGCCGGAGCCGGCTCGATCTGCTCCAGTTTGCTGACAGTCGGAGCCTGTGTATTACCCATGACCGTAAATCGCACAGTTTGGCCGGGCTTCACGCGGGCAATATCGGCTTCCGATATTTGAACTTTCATACACATCACGTCGAGCTGCGCCAGCACGACGATAGTGGGGACAGCCTGGTTGGAGTTGAGTGTCTGCCCGGCCTTGGTCACGACCGCGACCACCACGCCATCCATCGGCGCGGTAACTTTGGTGTAGCCGAGATTGGCTTTAGCGTTCTCGACCTCCACCGCAGCCTGCGCGATCTGCGCCTCCAGCGACTCGACCTCTGCTTGGAGCGTCCTGAAAGCTGCCTCAGCGGTCTCAAGCTCCGCGACTGAGGTCGCCCGCTGCCGGGCCATGGCACTCTGTCTATTGAAGGCTTTTTCCGCCTGACGCAGCTGAATGCTTCGCGCCTTGTGCTGTGCCTTGATGTTTGCAAGGGCAGCTTCGGCAATGCGAAGAGCATTCCCCTGCACCGTGGAATCGATCTCGGCAATCAGGTCGCCCGCTCTGACGGTCTGACCGAGTTCAACATGGAGCGCTTTCAGCTGGCCCGATACCTGCGCACCGACACTGATGATCCGGGAAGGCTCGAGCACGCCGTTGGCGAGAACAGTTTCTTCAACCGACCCAAGCATGACCGGCTCAGTAAACATCTCTGCCTGTGGCTTGTCCTCCAGAACACCTCTTGCCGCCGCAATGGCGACCAGTGCCAATGCGATCGCACCTCCCAGCGCCAAAATTCGACTAATACGGTTCGACGGATTCATCGTTGAGTTCACCAATCGCGGTTGTCTGCTCGGAAGAGTGCTCAGCAGCAAACCGATCAACCTTGCTCGTCAGCCCAGTGGGGCTGAAACAATTGTCCGCTGTGCTTGATGATGGCCAATAGACGCCATTTCCTCCCAGGGAGGGCGGAGGATATGTGCAGGTCTGGTGGAAACGCTGGCCGGCTATGGCAGCTGAGATGGTCCGTCCATCATGTTTTGCCACGTGGAGCGTCAGTGCAAATGGCCCCTCACTGATGAAGCGATGGCTGCGATGCCCGCGCCGCATCCGACGGTTTTGGCCGGCGCTAGCGGGACCGTTCGACCGGCCGACACGTCCGGTCAGGGGCGGAGCCTTCACAGATTCACCACCTATCCTGCGCGAATTCTTGGGGAGAAAAGGAAAGGATTCGACGGCGCCCATAAAAGGATAATTTCCGATGCGACCGAAAGTCCCGCTCCTCGAAGTCCTGAGGCCGGCAGCACTGGCCGCGCTGTTGCTCACCGGCATCAGCTTGCCAAGTGTCGTTCTGCTGCCGGAGGTCGCCCAGGCGACGACGCGAAAGGCCGATGCCAAACAATTGTTGAGCGGCATGCACAGGTCGCTCGCGACCATTGTCGTCGCATATGGGCAGAAGCCGCAGTCTCGTCGATCCCCGGCCGATGCCTTGATGCTGGAAGGTGCGCGGGATGCCGCCCGCGAGCTCAATCAGCTCAAGAGCGCCCTGACGGAGCGCAATGGTCGACGTGTCTCAGTTTCGATGCGCAAGATGTCGCAGGCCGTGGGCCGATTGCAGGGCACCTATCGCATGGTCTCGGTGTTCGACCCCACGGTCGCGGAGGGCATGCGCGCGCTTTCGGCCAACTGGGCTGCCTTCTCAGCCCATTATGCCCTGGCGCCTTCTACCGGCAAATCGAAGTCCGTGACGCAGGCGCAGTTGCAAGAGCTGAAGCAACGCGTGGCTCGTCTGGAGGCCGAAATCGCGCACCGTCGTACGCAGTTCACAGCCGAGCCCCTGGCCCGCCGCGAAGTGGAATATGTCTATGTCGAAGTCGAGCGGATCAACAGCAGACCGATCACTTTCGAGACCTATCAGAGCACCTTGCTCTCCTTGTCTTTCATTAGCGGCACCATGGTGGGATACGCCGCCGTCTCAGAAGTCTATTCCCCACAATTCCATGACTACTGGGCCGAGGATATACGATCATCCGCATTTTACGAAGGCTACTGGGATGGGTATTACGAAGGTTACTACGATGCAGCATCCGAAGATTTCTTCGTAAACTCCTTCGCCGTTCCCGAGGCGATCGACGTTACGGTCGACAACAGCATCAACCAGCAGGTCGATGTCTACGTCACTCAGGAAATCAACGTGCTGGTCGAGCGGGCGGAAACATCCGCCGCCGACTTCACTGACCTACCTCCACGCGCCGCCGACATTTCCAGCAATGCTCCGGTTGTCGAGTTCGACAATCCGGCCATTGCGGCCGAGCAGATATCGGAAGTCTCATCGTCTTCGGTCGACATCCCGTCAAACAGCGATCCTGTCGAAAAGGGAGCTCCGATACCCGAAACTGTGCAGCCAGGCACGACCGATGGCGACACGGAAATTCGCATTGAGGACCACGAGCCGGATGTGTCAGATCGGGCCGGCGAAGCTGAGCCCGTAGCTCCCCTGCCTGAACCACATGGGCTTGACGAGCCGGAGCCTGATCCCGAGAAAGTTGCGCCGCCGGAAGAGCTCGGTGAGCCGTCGGTCGAGCAAGCGCCGCCCACGCAAGAAGAAATTGTACCCGATGGCTGGGCCGGCAACCCTGAGAATGCCGGGGTCGGCACTTCGGATCAGAGTGATGGGAACGATCCGAATTTGCGCCGCAAGGATGGCAGGTAACGCTTGCACCGTTTCGTCTCGGCGGTTTGCCTCGTCGCGACCCGCTTCGGAAATGACGGTGCTGCCAACAGAAGCTTTGAGCGCCGATCCGATTCAATGGGACCGAGCGGTGCTCGGATCTACGGCTCGACTGGATGCGTTTTTTGGATCGGCGGCATGGACAAACGATTTGCTCAACGACCCGTGGCGTTTTCACGCTATGCCTTTCTACGCGATCTGGCGAACCGAACGCGTATGGCATTCAGGCTTTTGTTCGGTCTCGTCGCCGCCGTCGGCTTCCTCTTGGGCCCGTTGATCCTGCTCGTGTTGATGAATCCGCGGCCTGTGCAGGGCACTCTGACGACGTGCCTGGTGCATTCCTCGGACACGCCAATCGAGCATTGCGCCCGGTGACCGGCCGCCATTGCGCATCACCGGCCAGTGAAACGAGAGTCCAAAGGCCACTCTTGTCAAACTACAGACGCCCATCTGGTTTGGCCGGGTAGGCAACGCCCCAATGGAGCAGTCGGCGCTTTCTCATACGGGGGCGCTTGTCGATCGCGCCTTCGTGACGTGGTCCTGAAGCGGTCGCCGGAACCACCCTCCACGAAGCTTGCCCGCCGTACGCCGACCGTCTTTCGCGCGTTCTTCCCGGCGTTGGATGACATCCCGAACCGACAAGATTGGGCAGCAGAGTCGGCATCCAACAAATCTCCACATAACCTCAATGGCCTCCAGACGAAGACAAAGCAAAGGACGCAGAACAAGCGCGCCTATGCCGCGCCGATAGCCCAGGACCCGGAAGATGGCTCGCATCTCTTCTTTTATCTCGATCGTCACCTGTACATTGGCTGCCCTGGCCCTCGCCGGATGCACCGAGAACAAGGCCGGTAGCACCGACGCGAAAGAGACGACTCCTCCGGCGCTGGTGACGGTGATTTCGGTAAAGCCGGAAACAGTGACAATCGTCGACGAGCTTCCGGGACGGGTCGCGGCTTTCCGGACAGCCGAGATTCGGGCACAGGTCGGCGGCATTATTCAGAAACGGCTGTTCGAGCAGGGCTCCGAGGTTGAGGCCGGCCAGGAACTCTTTCAGATCAACCCCGAACCGTTCAAGGCGGATGTCGATAGCGCCACCGCCGCGCTGCAAAGAGCCGAAGCCGGTCTCGTCCGCTCACAGACGAAGTTCGATCGGGCAAAGCAGCTCGTCGAGAGCAAGGCCATCAGCCGCGATGCCTATGACGAGGCGGTAGCAGATCTCGCCCAGGCGAAGGCCAATGTCGCCGAAGCTCGGGCCACGTTGCAACGGCGGCGCTTGGATCTCGAATTTGCCACGATCCGCGCCCCGATCGCCGGTCGGATTGGTCAGGCGCTTGTGAGCGAGGGCGCGCTGGTGTCCGCCTCCGGGGCAGATACGCTCGCCCGTATCCAGCAGATCGACCAAGTCTACGTTGACGTCAAGCAGCCGGCCTCGCAGATGGATGTGATCAGGGAAGCCGAGCAGTCGGGTCAACTCGACGATGCGTCAAAGGTCCCGGTCGCGTTGTTCGCGGCGAGCGGCAAGCCCTACCCGATGACCGGCCGTGCGCTGTTTTCCGACATTAGCGTCGATCCGGGCACGGGCAATGTCACCGTCAGGGTGGAAGTCCGTAACTCCAACCGCGCTCTTTTACCCGGCATGTATGTCCGCGCTCGCTTGCCGCGCGGCGTCCGACACGACGCGTTGCTGGTCCCACAAGAGGCGATCGTGCGCAATTCCTCCGGGGGTCCGCAGTTGGTGATCGTTGACGATCAAAAGAAGGGTGTGCGGCGGCCCGTCGAGCTCGGTGAGACCATCGATGGCCGCACCATTGTCAATTCCGGTCTCAAGCCGGGCGAGACGGTTGTCGTGCAAGGCCAGGATCGGGTTCAGGAGGACGCTGTCCTCCAGACCGCTCGCTTCGAGGCAAAGGGCGCAGCCCCGAATGCTGTAGTTCCGGCGCAGAATTAAGAGAGAAGGCCATGCCTCAGTTTTTCATTAACCGGCCAGTTTTCGCCTGGGTCATCGCCATCTTCATCGTGCTGCTCGGTGTCATCTCGATCCCGCAGTTGCCAATTTCGCGCTTTCCGACAATCGCGCCACCTTCCATCTCGATCTACGCCACCTATACCGGCGCGACGCCGCAGACGATGAACGACAGCGTCGTCAGTGTGATCGAGCGAGAGCTGTCGAGCGTCAAGAACCTGCTCTACTTCGAGTCGACCGCCGACACATCCGGCAGCGCCAGCATCACTGCGACCTTCAAGCCCGGCACCGACCCCGAAATGGCGCAGGTGGACGTTCAGAATCGTCTCAAGGGGGCCGAGCCGCGACTTCCCGAAACGGTCAGGCGATCCGGCGTGACAGTCGAGGCAGCCTCTTCCGGCTTTCTCATGATGGTGACGCTCAATTCAAAAGACGGCAGATACGATCCGCTCGCGCTCGGCGACTATCTGGCCCGCAATATAACCGAGGAGCTAAAACGCATCGAGGGCGTCGGTCGTGTCCAGGCGTTCGGCTCGGATAAGGCAATGCGGATCTGGGTCGACCCGGCCAAGCTCGTGTCCTATTCGCTCTCGCTGGCGCAGATTACCCAGGCCATTTCGAGTCAGAATGCCCAGATCGCACCGGGACGCGTCGGCGACGAGCCGACCGTACCGGGGCAGAAGGTCAGCATCCCGCTCTCGGTCTATAGCCAGTTGACGACGCCTGAGGAATTCGCTGCGATCGTGCTGCGCTCCGAACCCGACGGCTCGAAACTTCTTCTCGGCGACGTGGCGCGCATCGAACTCGGCGCGCAGACCCTAAGTTTCTCGATCCTCAGCAATGGCCAGCCGGCTACGGGCGCTGCGATCCAAATGACGCCGGGAGCAAACGCCGTACGCACCGCCGCGGCGGTGCGCGCCCGTCTTGCGGAGCTTTCCCGGTCAATGCCTGAGGGAATGGAGTATGCCATACCCTTCGATACCGCGCCCTTTGTCAAAGTCTCCATCCAGAAGGTGGTCCAGACGCTTGCCGAGGCCATGGTACTGGTCTTCCTGGTGATGCTGCTCTTCCTGCAGAAGATCCGCTATACCCTGATCCCGGCGATCGTCGCGCCGATCGCCCTGCTCGGCACCTTCGCCGTCATGTGGGCTGCCGGCTTCTCGATCAACGCGCTGACCATGTTCGGCATGGTGTTGGCGATCGGCATCATCGTCGACGACGCCATCGTCGTGGTCGAAAACGTCGAGCGCATCATGGCAAGCCAAGGCCTGCCGCCCAAGGAAGCTACCCGAAAGGCGATGAGCGAGATCACCGGCGCCGTGATCGGCATCACCCTGGTGCTGGTAGCGGTGTTCGTTCCGATGGGTCTCGCCGGCGGCTCTGTCGGCGCGATCTATCGGCAGTTCACGCTATCGATGGCCGTATCCATCCTGTTTTCGGCCTTCCTGGCATTGACATTGACGCCGGCGCTTTGCGCAACGCTGTTGAAGCCAGTCGACCCGGGACAACATGTCAAGAAGGGCTTCTTTGGCTGGTTCAACCGGGGCTTCGACCGGGTCACGAACGGTTACGCCGGTTGGGTGGCCACCCTGGTACGGCGCGGCGGCCGGATGATGGCGCTTTATGCCGTCATCGTCGCCGCGTTGGCCTATGGCTATGCGCGATTGCCGTCGGCCTTCGTTCCGCAGGAAGATCAAGGCAATTTCCTGACCTCCTTTTCCCTGCCGGCAAACGCCACGGCCGAGCGCACGCGCGCGATCGTCGCCATGTTCGACAAGCATGTCATGTCGAGGCCCGATGTAGAGAACAGCACCTCCATTCTCGGCTTCGGCTTCTCCGGCTCGGGGCCAAACGCCGCGATGTCATTTACCACCCTGAAGGACTGGAGCCAGCGGACAACCACGGTGGACGAGGAAATCGCCTCGGTGACCGAGGCGATGGCCGCCGTGCCCGAAGGCACTGTCATGAGCCTCAAGCCGGCGGCGATCGAGGAACTCGGCACCACGTCCGGCTTCTCGCTGCGTCTGGAAGACCGTGCCGGTCGTGGAGAGGCTGCCTTGCAAGCCGCCCAGGATCAGCTTCTCCGGCTAGCCGCGCAAAGCAAGCTCGTCACCGGCGTCTACCCGGAGGGCTTGCCGAGTGGCGCCGGCGTCACACTGAAGATCGACCGGCAGAAAGCCGAGGCGCTCGGCGTGCCCTACTCCGCAATCAGCGACACGCTGACGGCGGCGATCGGGTCGACCTATGTCAATGATTTTCCCAATGCAGGACGCCTGCAGCAAGTGATCGTCCAGGCCGATGCGCCGAACCGCATGCAAGTCGACGACGTGCTGAAGCTCTACGTCCGCAATAACGCCGGTGGCATGGTTTCGCTGGCGGAAGTTGTGACGCCAATCTGGGAGGCGAGCCCTCTGCAGCTTGTGCGGTACAACGGCTATCCGGCAGCGCGCATTTCCGGAAGTGGCGCTCCCGGCGTGTCCAGCGGCGATGCCATGGCGGAGATGGAACGGCTAGCCTCACAGCTCCCATCCGGCTTCATGGTTGAATGGACGGGCCAGTCGCTGCAGGAAAGACAGTCCGCCTCGCAGGCCCCGTTACTGCTCGGCCTGTCGATGCTGGTGGTTTTCCTGGTTCTGGCCGCGCTCTATGAGAGCTGGTCGATTCCGCTCTCCGTCATGCTGATCGTGCCACTCGGCATCTTTGGCGCTGTTGCGGCGGTTCTTCTTCGGGGACTGGAAAATGACGTCTTCTTCAAGGTCGGTCTGATCACCATCATTGGTCTGTCCGCTAAGAATGCAATCCTTATCGTCGAGTTCGCCAAGAACCTTCACAGTGACGGCCGGAGCATCCATGCCGCCGTCATCGAGGCCGCACGACTACGGCTAAGGCCCATCCTGATGACATCGTTCGCCTTCGCGCTCGGCGTCGTTCCGCTGATGCTTGCGCATGGCGCAAGCTCCGAAACGCAGCATGCCATCGGCACCGGCGTGTTCGGCGGCATGGTTTCGGCGACCGTTCTCGCGGTGTTTTTCGTACCTGTCTTCTACGTCTTGGTGATGCGGCTGGTCAGCCGACGCGAGCCTGCCTCAGCCATCCCTCCCCAGAAAAACACGGTGCCGACACATGAGCACTAACCAAAATTGCCAGAAGGACTGCGCAATGAGTGACGCAAGGCAGCCAGTCGGCATGTTAAGCGGCCGAAACAGGAGCCGAGCGGGAAGCGAACGGTTGATAGGAGCCCTATCGCTGGCCTTGGCGCTTGGTGCCTGCGCGGTGGGTCCGGATTACATGACCCCCTCGCTCGTACTTCCGGCAAAGTTCGGCGCAGCCGATCAGGCGTCGACATCGGCGAAGCCGCAGCTATCGCGCTGGTGGGCCCGTTTCAACGACCCGCTGCTGAACTCGCTGATCGAAGAGGCGGTTCAAGGCAATCTTGATGTCGCGACCGCGAAAGCCCGCGTCAAGGAGGCTCGCGCTACCTATCGTCAAACGGTAGGAACGTTGTTCCCGACAATCAGAAACACCGACTCCGCCACGCGCCAGAAGAGCACTTCGAAAGCGTCCGGCGGAAGCGACGCGTCCAGCAGCCAGACGATCGACCAGTTTCAGGCGGGCCTCGACGCTAGTTGGGAGATTGACCTGTTCGGCAAGAACCAGCGCGGCACGGAGGCTGCGCGCTACGGCGTGGAGGCAACCGACGAGCAGCTTCGGCTGGCACTGCTCACGCTCGTGGGCGATGTCGCCTCCAACTACGTCCAGGCACGCGGCTACCAAGCGCGTATCGCATTGGCGCAACGCACGGCCGCCGCCCAGCGCGAAACCGGACAACTGACCCTCACCCGCTTCGAGGCGGGCGCGGCCTCGGCCGTCGACGTCGCCAACTCAGCCGGGCAAACTAGTTCGACCGAAGCGGCCATTCCGAGTCTTGAAGTCGCCTATGCCGCCGCCGTGCATCGATTGAGCGTGCTGACCGGACGCGCGCCGGGCGACTTGACCGCGCGCATGAAGCGCGGTGGCCCGATCCCGAGACCGAAACTGCCCATGCCGGCCGGCATTCCTGCCGACATCCTTTCATCGCGGCCGGACGTGCGGCAGGCCGAGCGGCTGCTGGCGCAATCGTCCGCCAGGATCGGTCAGGCCGAGGCGGCACGCTATCCGACGGTGAGCCTCACCGGCAACATCGCAACAACCGGGCTCAAGGTTGGCGATCTGGCCAAGAGTTCCTCCATAGGTTGGTCCTTCGGCCCGACCCTGAGCGTGCCACTCTTCAATGGCGGACAGTTGAAGGCCGCGGTCGAGGTCGCGCAGGCGCAGCGTGATCAGAATTTTGTGGGATATCAGGCAGCCGTGCTTCGGGCGCTCGAAGAGGTGGAGAACGCGCTTGTCGCCACCGCCCAGGAACGCATCCGTTACCAACGGTTGGTGGCATCGGCCGAAGCATACCGACAGGCGACGACTCTGTCGCGCTCGCTCTATCAAGGCGGCTCCATCGACTTCCTCCGGGTGCTGGACGCGGAACGATCTCTCTACAGCGCCGAGGATGCTCTGGTCGCAAGCCGCATCACGCTGGCGACGAACTATATCGCCCTCAACAAAGCGCTCGGCGGGGGCTGGGACGGGGTGATCAATGCTTCAAAGCCCGAGATCATCGATGCCGACATGGGGCCGCGACTGGCGGTGAACCACCCCTGAATACGCCGATCACCGATTCCCGCACCATCACGAAAGGAGCCTCTTCCTTCGGAACGTCCCAGGATCCAAGCGTGGGTTGGCAGCGACGATGGAGCATCTACCGACCGGAGTGAAACAGGGATCGAAAAGGTGAGACTTCAATTGAACGCGCCGGTCAAATTATCATTCTGTCCGCCGAGCAGCTGTCGCGCTCATGAGGCGACAAACACAAGAAGCTGCTCCGTCTTTATCGGGAGGAGAAGCTGACGGTGCGGCGGCGTGTTGGCCGGAAGCGGGCGATCGGCACACGGGCGTCAATGCTTTACCGCTCGCCCCCAACGAACGCTGGACCCTCGATTTTGTCTCGGACCAGCGCACCGATGGACGGCCCTTCCGCATCCTCACGGTTGTCGATGACTGCACACGCGAATGCTTAGCGCTGTTGGCAGACACCTCATTGTCGGGTGTCCCTGTGGTTCGCGAGTTCGATCGGCTGATCGCCGAGCGCGGCAAGCCGAAGATGATCGTCTCAGACAACGTCCTATGAGACGAACGGAAAGGAGCAGTGGGCCCAAAGATCTCAGCAACTTTCCGGTTGTCCCATAGGACGTTATTGACCCGGATTGCCTTCGGATAGCCAACGATTCGGCAGACCGCTCCAGCATCTGAACGACGTCTTCTCCTCGATAGCAGCGATTGCGAAGGCTTCCTGGAGATCCTTACGGAAGCGGGACAGATCGGTCTCTGTGCACGCGGCGCATACCTGAAGCATTGTAGAGGGCATCGCCGCGCATTCTAAAGCATGCGCGGGAGAACGTCGGTCTCGCCGCCCTTGTCCTGCAGCCGATGCTTCATGGCACCTGCTACATGCAAAACGACACAGGCCAGCAAGAGATAAGCACAGTATTTATGCAGCGTCTGAAACACTGCGAATGCCGTATCGTTCTTCGGCAAGATCTCCGGCACATGCGAGAGGAAGAAAAATGGCACACCGTCGCCTTGAGTGAGGCTGCTCGACATGGCGTAGCCCAGCAATGGCGTGAGAAGCGTCAAAGCGATGATCAGCCGATGGGTTGCGTAAGAAAGAGACTTTTCCCAAGGCCTTAGGGCCTCTGGCGCATGCGGCAGCACAGCATGGTAACGCTGGCGCACAGCCAGATGCAACAGCGCGAGTAGCCAGACCAATATCCCGAATTGCTTGTGATTAGGATACAAGATGCCGGCAGTCGCGTCGTCCTCGGCGCGCCCGGTCATATACCAGCCGCACGCGATCAACCCCAGGATCAGAACTGCCCGTAGCCAGTGCAGGATGCGGATCGACGTCGGATATTTGATACCGTGGCGTCTTCGAAACATTTCAGTCATGGAGCAATCCTTGTTTCGGCCGGCTTGCTGCCAGCATCGGCTTTCGCTCGACATACCTTTCGAGTATCGCGGTTTTGTACAGGTTGTGTGGAGGTCGCGTGAATCGCATCCGCTCTCAGTCTTCGCTGCAATCCTCATGCGTCGAACGCTACCAAGTTGTGGATTCTTCTGTCAGAGCCATAGCCGAAAGCAAGGTATAGGTGCATCGATCGTAAAGTATTTCGATCGAACGTCAGTCCTTTAGGCTGTTTGATCCCAGGCTTTGATGGCGAATCACTTTCCTCGACTTGGATGGATGCACTATGGGCCAAACTCTACTAGAGGCTGGGGATTATTGCGTGATAGTTGGTAACATCGGCGTCCGGCAGGACCGCCTTCATCCGCTCGCGCATCGCTTCGAGCCGCGAGATCGGGGTGTCGGGCGAGTTGGTGGACAGATTGCGTATCCATTCGGCGGGGATGTCATCCGTCCAGCGCTCATCGACCAAGCCGTCGAACGCGCACTCGATCAGGACATTGCGCAAATGGGAGGGGTATCCGTGCCGACGGCCTCGCGGATCCATTAGGAATGCCGTGCCGTCACATCGTCCATGTAGGGGACTTCTGCTTGGCTGGCCTAAAATAGCGCGCAAAAGGCGTTGCCTCTGAGCAAGACCAGTTCGCCAATTTTTCACAGTACGAGCCGCCAATTGCGCGCTGTGCTTTACTCCCTTGCGCTTCCACAAGCGTTTTCGCTCCCAGATTTTGAACAACAAAAAACCCGTCAAGTCACTGACTTAACGGGTTCATTTTGGTTGCGGGGGCAGGATTTGAACCTGCGGCCTTCAGGTTATGAGCCTGACGAGCTACCGGGCTGCTCCACCCCGCGTCAAGCGCCGTGTTTGCGGCGACGGGCGGTATATAGCGGCTCGTCGGCGAAAGGGAAACCCCTCTCAGGCATTTTTTCGACTAAATAGACGCTCCTGTCCAAAAATCTCAAATCGACGATCAAAAAACCCCGGAATTCCGCGTTTCTTCCGAAAGCGCGCTTTGGTACTGCGGTTCATGAAGAGGGCTCCGGCAACCGCTTTCCGTTGCCGCTTCGGCTTCAACGTCGGCGCTGCGTCGCTGCTTCAGTCCGTGGCAACGACGGTATCGTCTTCTTGCCGATCCTCGAATGGCACGTTCGCTTCCGGACAGCCTTTGGCGAGCACATCCCGCAGCGCCGACGCGATCTCGTCGGCAAGCGAGCCGGGACCGGCGATCCGTCCGGCCTCACCGTGCATCCAGGCGGCAAGCGCCGCTGCTTCGAAGGCAGGACAGCCGGCAGCCAGCAGGCCGCCGATGATGCCGGCCAGCACGTCGCCCGAACCGGCGGTGGCGAGTGCCGCCGTACCATTCTCGTTGATCGTGGCGCGACCGTCAGGATGGGCGATCACCGTATCGGGGCCCTTGAGCAACACGACGGCGCCGGATTGTGCGGCCGCCGCACGGGCGCGGTCGAGTTTCGAGCCGCCAACCTCCGGGAAAAGACGTTTGAACTCGCCCTCGTGCGGCGTGAGCACCACACCAGCCTTGCGCGCCTTGATGGCAGCGAAGGCCTCGTCCGGGCGGCGCGAAGCCTGGGTGATGGCGTCGGCATCCAGCACCAGAGCCATCTCGCCGTCCAATGCGGCGCGGATAGCCGGCCAGACCTCCTCACCGAGGCCGAGCCCCGGCCCCAGCACCGCGGACCGCAGACGCGGCTCGGCGAGAAGATCGGCGAGTGCCGCCATGTCGGCGGCCGGCTTGACGACGAAAGCGGCGCGCCACGCAGCAACGGCGGCGACAGCGTCCGGAGGCGTCGCGACGGTGACGATGCCAGCCCCGGCTCGGAGCGCCGCCTCGGCAGCGAGACGGGCAGCACCACAGGACATGACCGGCCCCGACGCGACCAGTGTCGCACCGCGGCTGTATTTATGGCTGTCGACAGCAGCATGCGGCCAGTATTCGGCCCAAAGCGCCGGTCCGTTGGCGGCGGCCCTCGGAGCAATCTCCACCAGCACGGTGGCACCGATGCCGATCTGGGCGAGGCGCAACTGGCCGCAATGCGTGCGACCGGGCAGGAGCAGATGCCCCGGCTTGCGGCGGAAGAAGGTGACGGTCTCATCGGCCATGATGGCCGCACCCCGCACCTCGCCGGTCCGCCCATCGATGCCGCTTGGCAGATCGACGGCATAGACGCGTGCCCCGCCGGCTCGGGCAGCACTGACGGCGGCGATCAGCTCGGCGTCCCGGCCGGACACGTCGCGACTGAGGCCGGCACCATAGAGCGCGTCGACGATAAGCATCGCGCCATCAAAAAGAGCGGGCGTCGCCGCCACGGTCTCACCGCGCCAAGCCCTCTCGGCATTGGCGGCATCGCCTTTGAGGTCACGCGTCGTCATTCCCTCGGGCAAGGCAAGCGCCACGCGCACGATGAAGCCACGCTGCTTCAGAACCCGAGCGATGACGAAGCCGTCGCCGCCATTGTTGCCCATGCCGCAGAGCACCGTGGCGCGTGCCCCCTGGCTGAAGCGAGCACAGATAACATCAGCGACGGCGTAACCGGCGCTCTCCATCAGTCGCTCGCCGGAAACACCACTTGCGATGGTCATTGCATCGGCGCGCGCCATTTCGGCTGGGGTCAGCAGCAGTTCGCCATTCATCGGCGTCTCCCTCACCATCTTTCAGGCCCGGCCGTTGCTCACGGATGGACTTCAATCGGCCTACATCCTTGTAGGCAAAGCAACAAATATCGTAGCGGCCTTTGGTCGAGCTTGCCCGACCAGTGCCCCGAAAACCACTGAAGATTTACCTAACAGCCGGACGCCCTGCCCAATCGGCGCCCATTTGCACAAGATTTAGGCCGCCTGATTGGGCATTTCCCGATATCATCCCGCTTCTGGTCTGGCGGCCGCCTCATTTTTCGCCAGGATCCGGTACGTCCTCCAACTGGCACGTCGAATGCTTGAGAGCGTGCGTCTCGGTCGGCGCAGGGTGGAAAATCGCCTCGCGCGGGCGCCAGGAGCAACGGAGACAAGGGGTCGATGAAAAAAATAGAGGCTATCATTAAGCCCTTCAAGCTGGACGAGGTGAAGGAAGCGCTGCAGGAAGTGGGGCTTCAGGGCATCACCGTGACCGAGGCCAAGGGCTTCGGTCGGCAGAAGGGCCATACCGAGCTTTATCGGGGCGCCGAATATGTCGTCGACTTTCTGCCGAAGGTGAAGATCGAGGTTGTCATGACCGACGACATGGTCGCCAAGGCTGTCGACGCGATCCGCAACGCAGCCCAGACCGGTCGTATCGGCGACGGCAAGATCTTCGTATCGCCGGTGGAGGATGCCATTCGCATCCGTACCGGCGAGTCCGGCAATGACGCAATCTGATGCCAAGCCCATCGGAAGGTGGGCGTGGCAAGGACAATCCAGGAATTGGAGAGTTGAGATCGGCCATTTTCCAGCCACTCAGCCCTCCGACAAGACCAGAAAACCCGAAAGGAAGGGCAAATGACCACTGGTGCTGACGTTCTGAAAATGATTAAGGACAACGACGTCAAGTACGTTGACCTGCGCTTTACCGACCCGCGCGGCAAGTGGCAGCACGTGACGTTCGACATCGGCCTCGTCGACGAGGATATGCTCGAGAACGGCACCGCCTTCGATGGTTCGTCGATCGCCGGCTGGAAGGCGATCAACGAATCCGACATGACGCTGATCCTCGATCCGGAAACGGCCTTCATCGATCCGTTCTTCGCCCAGACCACGCTGGTCATCGTTTGCGATATCGTCGACCCGGTCTCCGGCCAGTCCTACAGCCGCGACCCGCGCTCGATCGCCAAGAAGGCTGAGGCCTACGTTGCCTCGCTCGGCATCGGCGACACCGTCTTCTTCGGTCCGGAAGCCGAGTTCTTCGTGTTCGACGACGTCCGCTTCTCGGCAACGCCTTACAACACGGGCTTCAAGCTCGACATGGTCGAGCTGCCGACCAACGGCGACACGGAATACGAGTCGGGCAACCTCGGCCATCGCGTCCGCACCAAGGGCGGCTATTTCCCGGTTCCGCCGATCGACAGCCTGCAGGACATGCGCTCCGAGATGCTGTCGGCCATGGCCGAGATGGGCGTCGTCGTTGAGAAGCACCACCACGAGGTCGCTTCCGCCCAGCATGAGCTTGGCATGAAGTTCTCGACGCTGACTCGCATGGCCGACCACCTGCAGATCTACAAGTATGCGATCCATCAGGTTGCCCATGCCTACGGCAAGACGGCCACCTTCATGCCGAAGCCGGTGTTCGGCGACAACGGCTCGGGCATGCACGTCCACCAGTCGATCTGGAAGGACGGCAAGCCGGTGTTCGCCGGCAACCAGTACAACGACCTCAGCGAGACCTGCCTCTACTACATCGGCGGTATCCTGAAGCACGCCAAGGCGATCAACGCCTTCTCCAACCCGTCCACCAACAGCTACAAGCGTCTGGTTCCGGGCTACGAGGCGCCGGTTCTGCTCGCCTACTCGGCTCGTAACCGTTCGGCTTCCTGCCGCATCCCCTACACGACAAACCCCAAGGCCAAGCGCGTCGAGACCCGTTTCCCGGATCCGGCCGCCAACCCCTACCTCTGCTTCGTCGCGCTGCTCATGGCCGGCCTCGATGGTATCAAGAACAAGATCCATCCGGGCGATGCCATGGACAAGAACCTCTACGACCTGCCGCCGGAAGAGCTCAAGTCGATCCCGACCGTCTGCGGCTCGCTGCGCGAAGCCCTGGCCTCGCTCGACGCCGACCGCGACTTCCTGAAGGCCGGTGGCGTCATGGATGACGATTTCATCGACAGCTGGATCGATCTGAAGATGGAAGAGAACATGCGCTACGAGATGACCCCGCATCCGATCGAGTTCGATATGTACTACTCGGTCTGAGGCACGTCCTTGGATTGGCCGGGCGCCTTGAAGGCGTCCGGTTCGAATGAGCCGCCCCGCCGCAAGGCCGGGCGGCTTTTTCATTGCGGCGCGGGGGATAGCCGGCCGCCGACCGCTTTCCGGCAGGTCGCCGAGCGCCTATCATCGCTTGGTTTTACATAAGGAGGCCGGAACATGCCCGATAAGCCAGCCATCGGTCCGTCGACAAAACTCTGCATGTCCCTGGCCGGCCGCCCCGGAAAGTTCGGCTCGCGCTTTCACAACCGGCTCTACGAGCTCACCGGCCTCGATTACATCTACAAGGCCTTCACCACCAAGGATCTGCCGGCGGCGATCGGTGGCATTCGGGCGCTCGGCATCCGCGGCTGCGCCATCTCCATGCCGTTCAAGGAGGCTGTTATCCCGCTTCTCGACCATATCGAGGGATCGGCAGCGGCCATCGACAGCGTCAATACCATCGTCAACGACGAGGGCTGGCTAACCGGCTACAACACCGACTATAGCGCCGTGCTCGACCTGCTCGATCACGCTGAGATCGCGCCTTCGACCCCCTTCCTGCTGGCCGGCTCCGGCGGCATGGCCAAGGCGGTGGCGGCCGCCTTGCGCAACCGCGGCCACCGCTCCGGCATCGTCATTGCCCGCAATGCCGCGACCGGGCAAGCGCTCGCCGAGATCTATGGCTTTGATTGGGCCGGGACGGCGGAAGGACTGACGGCGCCGCTGATCATCAACGCCACGCCTATCGGCATGGCTGGCGGCACCGAGGCCGAAACCCTCGCTTTTCCGCCAGAGGCAATCGAAGCGGCGGAGACGGTGTTCGACGTGGTGGCGTTGCCCATCGAAACCCCGCTGATGCGGGCGGCGGAAAAGGCCGGCCGCAAGCGGATCTCCGGCGCAGATGTCGCCGTGCTGCAGGCATTGGAGCAGTTCGTGCTCTACACCGGCGTCCACCCCAGCGAGGAGAAGGTGAAGGAGGCAGCCGTCTTCGCCAGGAGCGGCTAAGTGATCAGGCGGGCGCGGCGGCGGCGTCTACCTCGATGAGGCGGAACATTGTGGCGGAAACCGCGCCACCTACCACCAGAACAAGACTCGACAAGAACGCATCGATAATGAGAGCCAGCAGTGTCTGTCCGAAACCGCCAGCGAGGCCGGTCAGATAAAGAACAACTATTGCCAGCAGAAAGACCGCGGTGAAGAGCAGGCCGGAAGCGAGCCCAAAGACAAGCCAGAAGCCCAGGATCTCCAGCCTGTGCCCCTTCGTCATTGTCCAGCTTGCGCGGAGGCTATCGAAGACGCCGGTTCGCCGGATGACCAGCGCTGGCAACGCCAACGAAAAGACGACCAGCACAAAGATGCCCGGAATGACAAGCGCCAGGAAGCCAACGAATAGAACCAGGCTTAGCAAAACCGACAAGCCGACGTAGGGCCAGAACCGGCTGAAGCTGGCATGTAGCGCCGCGCTGGCCTGCACGGGTGTGCCGTTCAAGCGCATGTCGGCGGCTTGAATGGCGGCGCAATGAACCAAGCCGGATGCCGCGCCCGAGATGACCGAAAAAGCCAATGCCGTCAGGTGCCCGGAGCCTGGGCTGGGCACCCTGGTTCCTTGCTCCAGCGCGATCCGCAAAAATCCCAGGATCGCGGCGAGCGAACCGAGGTACTGCCATAGGGATATGGACTCCTGTCCGAGCACCTTCGGCAGGAGAGAAAACACCCGACCGATCGTAAATTTATCCCCCGAGTGCATCGCCGTCCCTTGCCTAGCAGTCCAACTGGGATGACGGCAAAGATACCTGCAATCACAGAGCGCAGAAAGGCCGAAGAGCCCGCACTGTTAGAAGATGGTTAGCGGAGAGCTCGGCACCAAATTGCACTCATGCCCAGCACCATGATCAGCTGTAGCAAGCCCGCTCGACCTTGCCGATCGCTTTTGACGATCCCTTGAGCTCGAAGGTCGCGGTCGGCAATACGCCGGTCTTGTCGGTTATGGTCAGAGCATCTGAGGACTTCAGAATGCGGACTAGATCGCTGTCGCGACGGGGCGTCGCGGCCAAGGCTCCGTCCATGGCCTCATAGCGCAGGGTGACTTCGGCGCTAAGCGGTCCGCTCGCAAAGACAAATGAGGCGCGATAGTTCATGTCGCCCTTGGGCGGGAAATCGTCGCCCGTCGCGGGCAAGAAGCGCAGCCCCAGCTTGCCCTCGCCGCCGCAGGTGATCTGCAAAATGTCATCCGGTCGATCGGTGGCGCAGATCGAGGCGGTCATCATCGCACCGCCCTCGTCCTCCTCAAGCCCGGCTTTCCACGCTTCGCAATCGCCGGCCAATGCCGGCGTCGCCAAGACGACGGCGAGCACTGTTAAATAACGGACTTTCATGAATCACTCCCCACCAGGTTGGGGCATCTGGCACCCGGCCAGTCGTACCGGCAAGCGCGACTTTCGGCATCAGCCGTAGCGGCGCGCCGCCTCGACAGCGAGCCCGGTACCGACCGAACCGAACACGTTGCCCGTGACGACGCGGGCCTCCGGCACCGCCGCCAGGATGGCGGCGCGCACATGTTCCAGCCGAGTGGAACCGCCGGTCAGAAACACGGCGTCGATGTCACTGGCCGTGACGCCGGCGGCCGCGAGGCAGGCATCGACACGGGCGCCAATCCGGCTGGCAAGATCGCCGGTGTAACCGACCAGGCTGGCGTGGTCGATGTGGGTGAACAGACCTTTTTCCAGCCAGTCGAAGGGCACGGTGACCGCGCCGTTCTCGGCGACGGCGATCTTTGCCGCCTCCACCTCGATGGCGAGGGTATGGCCGCGCTCGTCGTCGACGACGCGCATCAAGCGGTGGATGAGGTGCGGCTCGGCAGCGCGCTTTTCGAGGTCGATGAGTTCGCGATGAATGCGTGGCTCATAGAGGCGGTTGATCGCCGACCATGTGGAAAGGTCGTGGTAATAGACGGAAGGGACATCGAGTTCGCCGCGCGCAAGCTTGGAGCGAAAGCCGAGCAGCGGCATGACTGTGCCGAGGTTCAGGTGGCGGTCGAAGTCGGTGCCGCCGATGCGAACGCCGTCGTTGGCCAGCACGTCGGACGCGCGCTCGGCCTTCTTGGCCCGTTCCGGCCCGAGGCGGACAATCGAAAAGTCGGAGGTACCGCCGCCGATGTCGGCGATCAGCGCCAGCTCTTCATGCGACAGCTGCTGCTCGTAGTCGAGGCTGGCGGCGATCGGTTCGTATTGGAAGGAAACTTCCTTAAAGCCGAGATCGTGGGCGATAGCATACAGCGTCGCCTCGGCCAGACGATCGGCCTCGGCATTGCCGTCGACGAAATGCACCGGCCGGCCATGAACAAGGTGGGTGAGCGGCGCACCGGCCGCCGCCTCGCCACGTTTCTTCACCTCGGACAGATATCGCTTCAGAACGTCGCGGAACTTGACGCGGCTTCGGCCGACCAGCGTCGTCTCGTCCATCAACGCCGAACCGAGGACGGATTTCAGCGCCCGCATCAGACGGCCATGCTCACCGCCGACATAGGCGGCAATGGCGGCACGTCCGACCGAGATCGAACCATCCTGGTGGTAGAAGGTGGCGCTCGGCAGCGTCTCCTCGTCGTCCTCGAGACGCACCATGTCGGCCCGGCCGCCGGTAACGACGCCGAGCGTGGTGTTGGACGTGCCGAAATCGAGGCCTGCCGCCGCCATGACCGCTCTCCGAATAAATTGGGGGCGGTCTCCCTAGCGCTTCGCGCCGGGGATTGCCAGCGGCAAAATCAGGCGAGCAGGAAAACCAGCGCCGTCAGTGCCAGCAGGACCAGCACGGCCGGCAGGGCAAAGATGCCACCGGTGAGCGGCGGCTCGGCCGCTACTTCCTGGAGATGGCGCCGCATGCCGCCAAGGCGATGGCCGGCAACGAAGGCATGGGTGTGGACGGCTCCGAGTTCTCGGAGCACGGCATCTTGATACTGGTTTCGACGCATGACAAACCACCAATGAACGTTCCGGAGCTTGCGGCCGCCACGGTTAAGAACGCCTCAACGGCGTTGACGGCACCCGGATCGCCGGTGTACGAGCCGGAACACATGTAGAACGAGATTGGCGCTTCCGCTGCCGGCGTGGCAAACTCCGAGGCGCGCGAATCAGCGCTTGCCGGCGGGCGGCGGAATGGCCGGCATCACCGGCCAATGGACGAAGACGGAACGCATGGAAAAGGACGACCTGTTCGGAACACTCCCCCCGCCGGTCAACACGGCTCCTCCGGCGGCGGCGCCTGTTCGTGCGCCCAAAGCGGCGCGCGCCCGCATTGAGCCCCCCGCGCCGACGGAAGCGGTCTATGACGCATCGGCCATCGAGGTTCTGGAGGGGCTCGAACCGGTGCGCCGGCGACCGGGCATGTATATCGGCGGCACCGATGACAAGGCGATGCATCACCTGTTCGCCGAGGTGATCGACAACTCGATGGACGAGGCGGTAGCCGGTCATGCGTCATGGATCGAAGTGCGGCTCGATGCCGACGGCTTCCTGACGGTCAATGACAACGGCCGCGGCATTCCGGTTGATCCGCATCCCAAGTTTCCGGGCAAGTCTGCGTTGGAGGTGATCCTCTGCACGCTGCACGCCGGCGGCAAGTTCGACAGCAAGGTCTACGAGACGTCCGGCGGCCTGCACGGCGTCGGCGTTTCGGTCGTCAACGCCCTATCCGAGTGGCTCGACGTCGAGGTGGCGCGCGGTCGCCAGCTTTACAAGCAAAGCTTCTCGCGTGGCGTTCCCCAGGGCGGCCTGCAGAAGTTGGGCGAAACCATGAACCGGCGCGGCACCAAGACGCGCTTCAAGCCGGACCCGCAGATCTTCGGAGAAGACGCCCGCTTCGAGCCGGCGCGCATCTTCAAGATGGCCCGTTCGAAAGCCTATCTGTTTGGCGGCATCGAGATCCGCTGGTCCTGCGATCCATCGCTGGTCGAGGGGTCGAAAACGCCGGCCGAGGCGATATTCCGCTTCCCGGGCGGCCTCAAGGACTTCCTGGCCGAAGCGCTGGAAGGCGAAAAGAGGGTTGCAGACGATCTCTTCGCCGGCCGCGTCGGCGGTGGTGGCCATGGCACTGTCGAATGGGCCGTCTCGTGGTTTGCCGGCGACGGCTTCGTCAATTCCTACTGCAACACCATTCCGACGCCGGATGGCGGCACGCATGAGCAGGGTCTTCGCCTTGCTCTCACCCGCTCACTCAAAGCCTATGGCGAAATGGCCGGCAACAAGCGCATGGCGCAAGTGATGCCCGAGGACGTGATGACGTCGGCTGGCGCCATGCTGTCGGTGTTCGTGCGGGAGCCGGAATTCGTCGGTCAGACCAAGGACAAGCTCTCCACCGCCGAAGCGACGCGCATCGTCGAGACGGCGATCAAGGATGCCTTCGACCACTGGCTGACCGCCTCGCCGCAACAGTCGGGACGCCTGCTCGACTGGATCGTCGAGCGCGCCGACGAGCGCTTGCGCCGCCGCCAAGAAAAGGACGTGCTCCGCAAGAGCGCGGTGCGCAAGCTGCGCCTGCCGGGCAAGCTTGCCGACTGCACGCAGAACGCCGCGCAAGGGTCTGAGCTGTTCATCGTCGAGGGCGACTCGGCCGGCGGCTCGGCCAAGCAGGCGCGCGACCGCGCCAGCCAGGCAGTGATGCCGCTCAGAGGCAAGATCCTCAACGTGGCCAGTGCCGGTCGCGACAAGGTGACGGCCAACCAACTGCTGTCAGACCTGTTGCAGGCGCTCGGCTGCGGCACCCGCTCGCACTATCGCGAGGATGATCTGCGCTACGACAAGGTGATCGTGATGACCGACGCCGACGTCGACGGCGCCCACATCGCTTCGCTGCTGATCACCTTCTTCTATCGCGAGATGCCGCAGCTCATCCGTGGCGGCCACCTCTACCTCGCGGTGCCTCCGCTCTACCGACTGACGCATGGTGGCAAGACCATCTATGCCCGCGACGACGCCCACCGCGAGGAGCTGCTTCGGACCGTCTTCAAGAACAAGAAGCCGGAGATCGGGCGCTTCAAGGGCCTCGGTGAGATGATGCCGTCGCAGCTCAAGGAAACCACCATGGACAAGAAGACGCGCACGCTGCTGCGGGTCGTCATGGTGGAAGACGAAGCGGAGAGAACGGCGGACTCGGTGGAACGGTTGATGGGCAACAAGCCGGAAGGCCGCTTCCAGTTCATCCAGGAAAATGCGGAATTCGCGGAAGACCTGGATATCTAGGATCTGTGCACCAACACTCGGGTGCCGCCTCCGCCGGTCGTCAAGGTGGTGCATCCTCAAGCGTCTTCGGCGGAGATATTGCCGGCTCTGATGGTTGGTCAGTGAGGCCTTCGTTGCGATGCTGATGCCGCCTAGGAGAGACACGTAGAACTCCGCCCCCACCAAGAAGATCGGCTGATCAATTGGCGGGCGTTGATGTGATGGCCATGTTCATCTCAAATCCGAACGGGCCGAAACGTGGGTTGAAAGCCTCCAGAACCGCTTCCCAGTCGCTTGAAGTAACAATAAACGCTCAATTCGGCAGGAATTGATTGACATACCGAAGATTCCACATATGGTCTCCGACGATATCCGGATCGGACAAAGTCGACCCGGAAGAGCGTGGATTCGCTTGTCTCAGGGCTCGAATCCCCAATCCAAGAGACCGCACACCACATGAATTTTTCTGATCTCGGACTGAGCGCCAGTGTCATGGCGGCCGTTGAAGCGGCTGGCTATACGATTCCGACGCCGATCCAGGCGGAAGCCATTCCGCACGCTGTCGCCGGCCGTGACGTCATCGGCATCGCCCAGACGGGTACCGGCAAGACCGCCGCCTTCGTGCTGCCGATGCTGACGCTCCTCGAGAGCGGTCGCGCTCGTGCCCGTATGCCCCGTACGCTGATCCTCGAGCCGACGCGCGAACTCGCGGCGCAGGTCGAGGAGAACTTCGTCAAGTATTCGATCAACAACAACCTCAACATCGCGCTGTTGATTGGTGGCGTCTCCTTCGACGACCAGAATCGCAAGCTCGACCGCGGCGCCGACGTGCTGATCGCCACGCCCGGCCGGCTGCTCGACCACTTCGAACGTGGCCGCCTGCTCCTGACCGGCGTCGAGATCCTGGTCATCGACGAGGCCGACCGCATGCTCGACATGGGCTTCATCCCGGATATCGAGCGCATCTGCAAGCTGGTCACCAAGAACCACCAGACGCTGTTTTTCTCGGCTACCATGCCGCCGGAGATCCAGGCGTTGACCGAGAATTTCCTCAACAACCCGGTCCAGGTTGAGGTTTCGAAGCCGGCGAGTGCCGCTACGACGGTGGCGCAACGCCTCGTCGTCTCCGGAACCGAGGACTTCGAGAAGCGCGAGACGTTGCGCGCCCAGATTGCCGCCGCCGAGGATCTGAAGAACGCCATCGTTTTCTGCAACCGCAAGCGCGACGTGGCGGTGGTATTCCGCAGCCTTGTCCGACACGGCTTCAACGTCGGCGCCCTGCACGGCGACATGGACCAGCGCGCCCGCATGGCGACGCTCGACGCCTTCAAGAAGGGCACGCTGACGCTTCTGGTCGCCTCGGATGTCGCCGCTCGTGGCCTCGACATTCCCGACGTGAGCCACGTCTTCAATTACGACGTGCCGATCCATGCCGAGGACTATGTCCATCGCATCGGTCGCACCGGCCGAGCCGGCCGGAAGGGCACGGCCGTCATGATCGTCACCCAGGACGACGAGAAGCACCTTTCGGCCATCGAAAAGCTGATCACCACCGACATCGAATGGATCGGCGACCCGATCGTTTTCGATCCGGAAGCGCGCAAGCGGTCACGCGGCCGCAAGACCGCCGAGGGCAAGGAGCCCCGCCGCTCCCGCGCCAAGGCGGACGGCGAAGAGGCTCGCGCACCGTCGCGATCGCGCCGCACGCGCCAGACCACTGAGACGGTCGAGGCTGCCGCCGCCACCGAGGAAGCACCGCGCCCGAGCCGTAGTCGCGCCCCTCGCCCCGAACGTGAGGCAAGGCCGGAGCGGGAAGCCAGACCGGAACGTGAGCCGAGGGCGGAACGTGAGCCGAGGCAAGAACGCGAGTCGCGGCCTGAGCGAGTTCCAGATCGGCAGCCGGTCCGCGCCGGTGAGCGTCCGCGCTCCGCGCCCCGTCGGGATGTCGATGATGGCCCGACTGTTGTCGGGCTCGGCGACCATGTGCCGGCTTTCCTGCTGCGGCCGGTGCGTATCGCCAAGACAGCTAACTGACAGCTATTGCAGATGCTCTTCGAACGGCGGCCTTTCGGCCGCCGTTTTCATTTGGTGCGGCATGGCAAATCGCATCGACTGATAGGAAAAATCGGCCGCTGCGCGTCTGGTCGGGGCGGAAAGCTCAAGTTTTACAGATAGCGTGCACCTTTGCTTAACGCTCAATTCATGCCTGCCGTTTATCAACGTACAGGATATGTGAGGGCATGGGCGGCGACGATGACGCACCGGGAAGAGTTTCTGCGGACAATCGGCTATGGCGAAGCGGCGGTGGCGCAATTGCGGCGCAACGAGAACGCGGCCTATCCCCGGAACTATGAGCTCTGGTACAATTACTGTGCTGGGTTCAATCACGCCCTCAATCGCGCCGTGAATGACATTCTGCGCAGCAAGGGCCATATCGACACCGCCGAGCTCCACGCCATCTACAATCAGTTCATCTCGCCATCGCGCCTTTCCGATCGCATCGAGGACGTGGGCGGTCGCATCTCTGGCGAGATCGAAGGCGTCATGGCCGCGGTGAACAAGACGATTACCGCCAATGCCAGCTATGCCGGCAGGCTGTCCGGCGCTTCGACGGAGCTGGATGCCGGGCCGGATCTTTCACGCCTGCGCGGCATCGTCGGGGAACTCATGGTCGCCACACATGAAACCGAGAAGGTCAATCGCGAGCTCGAAGGGCAGCTCGCGGACAGTCAGAGGCAAATTTCCGAGCTTAAGGAAAGCCTGGAATCCCTGCGTTTCGAAACCCTGACCGACGAGCTGACGACGCTGGCCAACCGCAAGCACTTCGACCAGTCGCTGGAGCGAGCCGTGGCCAACGCTGCCGAAACGGACGGCATTCTCTCGCTGCTCATCACCGACATCGACAATTTCAAATCGTTCAACGACAGCTTCGGCCATCAGACCGGCGATCAGGTCCTGCGCCTGGTGGCACTTTCGGTCAAACAGGCGATCAAGGGGCATCACCTTGCCTGCCGCTACGGTGGCGAGGAGTTCGCCATCATCCTGCCAAAGGCGAACCTGACGCGCGCCGAGGCATTGGCCGACCGCATCCGCGTGAGCGTCAAGGAGAAGGAGCTCAAGAAGCGCTCCACTGGCGAGACGCTCGGCTTCGTTACCGTCTCCGTGGGTGTCGCAACCTACCATCCGGGCGATACCGCCGTCTCGCTGATCGAGCGCGCCGACACCGCCCTCTACCTCGCCAAGCGGGCTGGCCGCAACCGGGTCTGTACGGAAGCGATGCTTAGTGTTTCCGAGGAAGACGCGTAACATCAACGCATCGGGGCAAGCCACGGCCGGCGAGGATTGCCGAGCACGCGGCCGGATTCCTTAAGGTGCACGCCGCCGTCACCACTCATCTGGATGTCGTAGGTGATCGTGCCTGTCGAAGCGAGCACGCGCTGATCGACAAGCGCGCCGGCCGGCTGGCACCAGGGCGGCGCCTCCAACCCAGACACCACGATCGCAGTGGTCGAGCAATCGTCACCGAAGGCGAGCGGCTGACTGACAACCGAAACCGACGGACGGCCTTGCGCCGCTTTCAAGAGACAGGCCTCGGCGTCGCAGGCAGCCTCGCGGTCAAGCGACGTAACATCGGCCGGATCTATCCCGACCGCTGCCGTCCAGACGTTCAGCATGAAGCCGCCTTTTGCGCCGACCTTGTGCCATGCTCCATCTTGCTGGCGCACGAGAGCCAGCGATCCGTCGCCAGCGACAATCAATCCTGGAGGCGAACCGGCCCCCACGAAGGCGAGACCAACGAGCACGGGGGCAAGTCCGAGCCAACGCTTGCGGCCGCGCCAGAGACATATCCAGAGGCCACCAGCGACCACGGCGAGCATGGTCCAGCCCATCGGGCGGCCATAAAGGCCGCCGCCCGGCGTCCAGTTGGCGACAACGCGAGCCACGGCGATCATCGCATCAATGCCGGCGCCCATCACGGCGAGCGGCACGCCCTCAAGGCCGAGCGGCATCAAAAGCGCGGCGATCAAGGCCATCGGCATGATGAGGAATGAGACGAGGGGCTCGGTGACCAGGTTGGCGATCATGCCGAGCGGAGCCAGACGGCCGAAGTGGTAAAGCGCCATCGGCAATGTGGCGAGGCCGGCCACCACGGTCGCCGCCAGCGCCGCCACGATCCAGAGAGCGAACCGGCGAACCAAACGCGCCAGCCAGTTCACGTCATCGCCGTCCACCGCTTCGCCCCGGCGGGCACGCCACGCTTCCAGCCCGGCCATGAGGGCAACGACGGCAGCAAATGACATCTGAGCGCCCGGCTCCATCACTGCCTCCGGCGAAAGCGCCAGGGTGACAAGGGCGGCCACAGCGATCACTCGCAGCGACAGGGCGCGGCGATCGATCAGCACGGCGAAAAGCGAGACGGCCACGGTGATCATCGAACGCTCCGCCGGCACGTCCATGCCGGAGACCACGAAATAGGCGCCGGTGCCGAGCATCGACAGCATGGCGGCGATCTTCTTGATCGGCAGCGTCAGCGCCAGCGGCGGTATCAACGCCAGAATGAGGCGAATGCCGCCGAACAGAAAAGCGGCGACCAGGCTCATATGCATGCCGGAAATCGACAGCACATGCGAAACACCGGCGATGCGCATCACCTCGTTGGTTGCGTCGGATATGCCGGCGCGATCACCGACAATCAGTGCCGCCGCAATGGCGCCTGTGTCGCCGGCAAGCGCGGCGCGAATGCGGCCGGCCGCCGTCATTCGCACGGTCTCGATGCTGCTCAAGAGCGCAAGCTTGGTATCGGGCGGCGGCGCCCCGAGCCAAGGCTTGACCGGGCCGTAGGTGAAGCCGCTGGCGCCGACTCCGCTAAACCAGGCAACGCGGGCAAAGTCATAGCCGCCTGGGAGCGGTGGCGGCATGGGCGGGGCGAGGCGCGCGAGCATGGTGACGGCTTCGCCTGGGGCCGGCACTTCACCGCGCGTGGTCACGCGGACGAATGGCGGCAGGCCGCTTCGAGGCCGGGGATCCATCTCGGCCGGTCGAACAAGCAGGCGGGCGGTTCCCTTTCCTCGATCCTCCACCGCCACGATATGACCGCGTACCGTTATCGTACGTTCGAACGGAAACACCGGATGGCTGGCGAGGCGGGTCACCAATGCCGCGTGCAGAAAACCGGCGCAGGCGAGACCAATGAGGATCGCCGAGAACGGCGCCGCGAGGGGGTGGCGGATGATCAGCACCAGCGCCGCGAGGAGACCAAGGCCGGCGAGCACCAGATCAGCGAGCGAAGGCTCGCTCGCCGGAGCGAAATAAAAGGCCGCGCCAATCGCGACGGCCACCGGCCACCAGAGAAAGCCACGGCCTTCTTCAAGGTCGCGGACAAAGGATTTTCGAAAAGCGGAAAGCATACGCCGCCATGTCGCACCGACGGCTTTCCGGTTCTGCGCAGGACGCTCGATACTCGTCTCCGTCCGGACCGTCACAGTCATTGCCTATTTCGGTTGCTTACGCTGCTCATGCCGCGATCTTATTTTGCGAAACGCACGGCTTTCCTGTAAGACGCCGTCCACGCAATGGTCCGGCCGACGGCGATCCGCCATCCTTTCCGGGCCACCCCTGACATTTTTCGGAACTATCGTCGATGTCCACGCCCGTCGTCACGCGTTTTGCGCCGTCTCCCACCGGTTTTCTGCACATCGGAGGTGCGCGGACAGCCCTCTTCAACTGGCTCTATGCCAAGCGGCATGGTGGCACCATGTTGCTTCGCATCGAGGATACCGATCGCGAGCGGTCGACGCAGGCCGCGGTCGACGCGATCATCGACGGACTGACCTGGCTGGGCCTCACCTGGGAGGGCGAGCCGATCTCGCAATTCCAGCGCGCCGACCGTCACGCCGACGTGGCGCGTGAGCTGGTCGCCGCCGGCAAGGCCTACTACTGCTATTGCACGCCTGACGAGCTCAATGAGATGCGCGAGAGTGCCAAGGCGAATGGCCTGCCGCCGCGCTATGACGGCCGCTGGCGCGACCGCGACCCGTCCGAGGCGCCGGCTGGCGTCAGGCCCTCGGTGCGCATCAAGGCGCCGCTGGATGGCGAGACGGTGATCGAGGATGCGGTTCAGGGAACCGTCACCTTCCCCAACAAGGATCTCGATGATTTCATCATCCTGCGCTCCGACGGCACACCCACATACATGCATGCCGTGGTGGTTGACGACCACGACATGGGCGTCACCCAGATCATCCGCGGCGACGATCACCTGACCAATACGGCACGCCAGAAGATCATCTACGACGCTCTCGGCTGGGACATGCCGAAGGTGGCGCATATTCCACTGATCCACGGTCCGGATGGCGCCAAGCTCTCCAAGCGCCATGGTGCCCTCGGCGTTGAGGCCTACCGCGCCATGGGCTATTTGCCGGTGGCACTGCGCAACTATCTCGTTCGCCTCGGCTGGGCGCATGGCGACGCCGAGATCCTCTCCACCGACGAGATGATCTCGCTGTTCGACCTTGAGGGCATCGGCCGCTCGCCGTCGCGCTTCGACTTCGGCAAGCTGGAGAATCTCAACGGCCACTATATTCGTCAGACGCCGGATGAAGAGCTGGTGGATCACGTCGTCGCTCTGCTCGATCACATTCCTGATGGAGCAGCACTCAAAGCGAAACTCGACACACCCAAGAAGGCACAGCTCGCCGCCGCCATGCCCGGCCTCAAGGAACGGGCCAAGACGCTTCTCGAACTGATCGACAACGCCGGCTACCTGTTCGTCAGCAGGCCGCTGGTCCCCGATGAGAAGGCCGCCACCCTGCTCGACGCTGCCGGCAAGGCAGCGCTCGCCGACCTCCTGCCGCGTCTCGATGGACTGAACGACTGGTCGGCGTCCGGCACCGAGGAGGTGGTGCGAGCCTATGCCGCCGAGACGGGTCTCAAGCTCGGCAAAGTAGCGCAGCCGCTTAGGGCTGCGGCTACCGGCCGCACGACATCGCCGCCGATCTTCGACGTGCTTGCAGTGCTCGGCCGCGACGAAGCGCTCGGCCGCATCCGCGACGCGCTGGCCGGCTGATCGACCTTCAAATCTCTCAGAAAATACCAACCCCGCCCGGTCAGACCGCGGCGGGGTTTTCACTTCCTTGCGAGGGGCAAGGGGTGGGATGGAAACGCCGCTCGTTCGATTGGTTCAAAACGCTGAACTCCAGCGGCAAAAAGCACACCGGAACAATAACTCGCGCCCCGGGATCCGGTTCCGAGCCTCCGCCGAAATGGCAAGGCTGACCACCAATTCGACGGCTTGCCGGAGTAGGGATTTTCCGCTACGTGAAGATCGACATGCGACTGGGAGGTTGGTCGGCAGTTTACGTAAACGTAATCGCTTCACCCTGCCCCTCATTGGCCTGGTCCACCTGATCACCTGTTGGAGATCCGACCGAATGACCACGAAGAACGCAACCGTCACCATCGATGACAAGACCTATGAGTTCCCGCTCAAGGACGCAAGCATCGGCCCGAGCGTGATGGACATCTCCACCTTCTATGGCAAGACCGGCCACTTCACCTACGATCCGGGCTTCACGTCGACCGGTGCCTGCGAATCCAAGATCACCTATATCGACGGCGACAAGGGCGTGCTGCTCTATCGCGGTTATCCGATCGAGCAGCTGACGCTTGAAGGCGATTATCTGGAAACCTGCTATCTGCTGCTCTACGGCGAGCTGCCGACCCCGGCGCAGAAGCAGCAGTTCGACAGGCACATCACCCGTCACACCATGATCCACGAGCAGATGACCCGCTTCTTCCAGGGTTATCGTCGCGACGCCCACCCGATGGCGGTGATGGTCGGCACGGTTGGCGCGTTGTCGGCCTTCTATCACGACTCGATCGACATCTCGGACCCGCATCAGCGGATGATCGCCTCGCACCGGATGATCGCCAAGATGCCGACGATCGCCGCCATGGCCTACAAGTATTCGATCGGCCAGCCGTTCATCTTCCCGAAGAACGACCTCGACTACGCGGCGAACTTCCTGCATATGTGCTTCGCCGTGCCGGCAGAAGACTACAAGGTCAATCCGATCCTCGCCCAGGCGATGGACCGCATCTTCACTTTGCACGCCGATCACGAGCAGAACGCCTCGACGTCGACGGTCCGTCTCGCCGGTTCGTCGGGTGCCAATCCCTTCGCCTGTATCGCCGCCGGCATTGCCTGTCTGTGGGGTCCGGCGCATGGCGGCGCCAACGAGGCGGCGCTCAACATGCTGGCGGAAATCGGTACGGTTGATCGTATTCCCGAGTACATCGCCCGCGCCAAGGACAAGAATGACCCGTTCCGCCTCATGGGCTTCGGTCATCGCGTCTACAAGAACTATGACCCGCGCGCCAAGATCATGCAGCAGACCTGCCATGAGGTGCTTGAGACGCTCGGCATCAAGGACGACCCGCTGCTCGACGTCGCCGTCGAACTCGAGCGGATCGCCCTCAGCGACGATTACTTCATCGAAAAGAAGCTCTACCCGAACATCGACTTCTATTCCGGCATCACGCTGAAGGCGATGGGCTTCCCGACGTCAATGTTCACCGTGCTGTTCGCCGTCGCCCGTACGGTCGGCTGGATCGCCCAGTGGAAGGAAATGGTCGAGGATCCGAGCCAGAAGATCGGCCGTCCGCGCCAGCTCTACATCGGCGCGCCGCAGCGTGACTACGTCGAGCTCGACAAGCGCGGCTGAGTCTTTCTCGAAATGACAAGCAGACCTCCGGCGGCAACGTCGGAGGTCTTTTTCATATGAGGCGAGAAATCAGTGGCTGGCGAGCCGCAGCACCACGCTGGCAGCGGTTTCGGCGGCTGGGCGACCGTTGGGAAGCGCCATCACATCTTTGAGGCGCGAGAAGGCGGCAAGCTGGGCGGCACGGGCGGGTGTGTCGGCGAGCAGTGGTGCCAAGGCATCGGCAAGCCGCTCTGGCGCAAGATCCGGGTCGAGAAATTCAGGGCTCGCCTTTTCATCGAGGATGATATTGGCGAGACCGAACATGGTGAGGTTCACCAACCCTGGAATGCGGCGGGCAACTTCCGAAATGAGGCGAAACAGCGGATCGCGTGCGTAGGCGATCACGCTGGGGACACCGGCGAGCGCCAGTTCCAGCGTCACAGTGCCGGATGTGGCGAGCGCGGCGTGCGCCGACCGGAACGCCGCCCACTTCTCCACCTCACCGGTGACGATCTTCGGCCGTAACGCCCAGCCCGCCGTTTCTCTTTCGATGCGCGCCCTGAGCCGTTCGACGGCCGGAAGCACCGGCTGAAAGACCAGTCCGCGTGCCGACAGCGCATCAAGTACCCGGCCATAGAGCGCCAGCATGCGGTCGATTTCACCCGAACGGCTTCCCGGCAGCACCAGCAGACGCGGCGGCTCGCTTCCCTCAAGCGGCAGCCGCTCGCCCGTCGCCGGGGTCAGCAACTCCGGACGGTCGATCAGAGGATGGCCGACGTAGGTTGCTTCAGGGCCCTTCAGGCGAGCGAGGACGGCCGGCTCGAACGGCAGGAGCGCGAGTACATGATCGATGTAGGCGGCCATCCTGCGGGCTCTGTTGGGCCGCCAAGCCCATACGGAAGGGCAGACGTAGTCGATGACCGGCAGTTTCGGTAGGGCGGCGCGGACATCGCGTGCCACGCGATGCGTGAAGTCCGGGCTATCGATGATCACCAGCACATCCGGATGGCCGGCGATGACGGCACCGGCGGCTTCGGCCGTACGCACCTGAATGAGCGGTAGACGCTTCACCACTGGACCGAAGCCCATGACGGCAATGTCGTGAAGCGGAAAAAAGCTCGGCATCCCCTCGGCGGCCATGCGATCGCCGCCAACGCCGAAAAACTCGACCGGGTGTGCCGACAGGTTCTTGAGTGCCGCCATCAGCCTCGCGCCAAGCTGATCGCCGGATTCCTCACCGACCACGATAGCGACGCGGAGCGGCGGATACTCGGTCATGACGCACCGTCCGGAAAGGTCCGCACCTGCAGAAATAATCGGGCGGCGTCGGCGGCGGCGATGGTCGCCGGCCGATCGACAATCATCACCCGCCCCGATTCCACGGCAATGCCGGCAAGACCGGCCGCCACTGCCATTTCAACGGTGCGCGGACCAATGGTCGGCAGATCGACGCGCAGATCCTGCTGGGGTTTGGCTGCCTTCACCAGCACGCCGGAGCGGTGCGCCGCCTTGAGGCGGCCGCGCTTTCTGAGATCGGCGACGCGCTGCAGAAGTTCATCGGTTCCTTCGATGCCCTCGACGGCCACTACACGGCCCGAGATCGACACCACAGCTTGGCCGATGTCGAGCCGGCCGAGCGTCAACGACGCCTCGACGCCCTTGGCAATATCGGTCTCGGCATCGTCCGTGGGCTTGAAACGCCCGAGATTGCCGTTGCCGCCAACCAGTTCCGGCGCCACCTGATGGGCGCCGATCACCGTATAGCCGCGGTCTTCAAGGAACCGGACGACATTCTTCAGCACGGTATCGTCGCCGCCCACCATCAGCGACAGGATCTTCGGCAAGCTCAGCACGGCACCGAGGTCAACGCGGATGGCCGAGAAGTCCGGCCGGTTGACGGCCCCGCAGATCACCACCTCGCCGACGCGCTCACGCGCCAGAAGATCGAACAACCGGCCAATCTCGCCCCAGCGCAGCCAGTGATGATGAAAGGATTCGATGTCCAAATCGGCCTCGCCGACCAGACCCAATACCACCACCGGCCGACCCGCCGCCTCGGCTGCCCTGGCCACGATGACGGGAACACCGCCGCCGCCGGCGATGATCCCTAGGGTCGATCTTTCGGGAGCGGTGCTTGCCAGGGTCATTCGGCGTCGCCGTCCCGGCTGCGTGGCGTGCAGATGGCGCGATCGCCGCCTGCCCGGATGAACTCGATCATGCGGTCAACCAGAAGGCTGCCGCCGTAAACTTCCACGACGCGGTCGAGACGCGCCGACAGCGGATCGTCGCCGTCGAACAACAGCTTGTAGGCGTTACGCAAGGCGTGGATATCGTCGCGCGGATAATTGGCGCGCCTCAGACCGACCAGATTGAGACCGCCGAGGCGGGCGCGATTACCGGTGACCATGCCGAAGGGAATGATGTCGTTTTCGACGCCCGTCATGCCGCCAACCATCACGCCCTCACCGACGCGAACCCACTGGTGCACCGCGCTGAGCCCGCCGAGGATGGTGTTGTCGCCGATATGAACGTGGCCGCCCAGCGTGGCACAGTTGACCAGGATGACGTTGTTGCCGACCACGCAGTCGTGAGCGACATGGGCATTGGCCATCAAAAGGCAGCCCGCGCCAACGCGCGTCAGCATGCCGCCGCCCTCGGTGCCGAGATGCAGCGTCACGCACTCGCGGATGACGGTTTTGTCGCCGACTTCAAGCCGGCTCGGCTCGCCACGATATTTGAGATCCTGCGGCACCATGCCAACGGTAGCGTGAGGAAACACGGTGACACCGGCGCCAAGCGTCGTACGCCCGTCCACCACCGTGTGCGCGTGCAGCACCACACCATCGCCGAGTCGGACGTTGGGACCGACGACACTGAAGGGACCAATGCTGACGCCGTCGCCGATCTCGGCGGCCGGGTCGACAACGGCGGTGGGATGAATGGTGCGCATGCGGATGATTCCTCGGCGGCGATACGGCTTTAGCCGCTCGTTTTCCTATAGCTTCCGTTGCCGGCGAAGGGCCGCAATTTATGTTTCAGCGTATTACGCAGCGGCCAGTCTTCAGGCATTCACCAACATGGCGCTGAGCTCGGCTTCCGCAACCTTGAAGCCGGCGACGATGGCCGTTGCCTCGTACCACCACATATTGGCGCGCTTCTTGAGCTTGCGCACGTGATACTCGACCACGTCGCCGGGGCCGACCGGCTTTCTGAACTTCACCTTATCGATGGTCATGAAGTAGACCAGCTTCGGTGCGGCCCCATCCGTGGCGTTGACGCAGATGGCACCGGCCGTCTGGGCCATGCCCTCGATCATCAGCACACCGGGCATCACCGGCGCGTTGGGGAAATGCCCCTGAAACTGCGGCTCATTGATGGTGACGTTCTTGATGCCGATGGCCGAGTTGTCGCCGTCGATCTCAATGATCCGGTCAATCATCATGAAGGGATAGCGGTGTGGCAGCGCCTTCAGGAGCGCCTGAATGTCCATGACACCCAGAGTGCCCTTGGCTGGCGTCCCGGTTTCAGCCGGTGCCGTTGCGGTATCGGTTTCGCTCACGTTTCGTCCCTTCCCGTCGCCTGCTTAACTGCCCGTTTGAGGGCCATCTGTTCCTTCGTCCATTCGCGGATCGGCCTGGCCGGCGTGCCGACCCAGCGCGCACCGGCGGGCATGTCGTCCTTCAGCATCGAACCGCCGGCAAGCTGAGCGCCCTGGCCGACCGTCAGATGGCCGGCGAGCCCGCTATAGCCGCCCACCACGACATAATCGCCGAGCTTGGTCGAGCCGGAAATACCGACCTTGGCCACCAAAACGCAATGCCGACCGACCTCCACGTTGTGGCCAATCTGCACTTCATTGTCGATCTTGGTACCTTCGCCAATGACCGTGTCGCGGTTGGAACCGCGGTCAATGGTCACGTTAGCTCCGATCTCCACATCGTCCTGGATAACCACCCGCCCGATTTGCGGCACCTTGAGGTGGCCCCGCGCGCCCATCGCAAAGCCAAAGCCATCCTGCCCGATACTGGAACCGGGATGGATGATCACTCGATTGCCGACAAGTGCATACTGCAGTGTCACGCTGGCACCGATGTATCCATCGCGCCCGACGCGTACGCCCCGTCCAATCACAGCATTGGCCGAAACCACCGTGCCGGCGCCGATCTCCGCGCCGGCACCGATAACAGCGCCCGGTTCGACGGTTACGCCATCTTCGAGGCGAACGGTGGGATGAATGCTCGCACCGGCCGATATCCCGGCCTCACCGAACGGTCCTTTCAGGCGGAAGGCATCTGGAAACAGCGCCTGCATAACCAGAGCCATCGCGCGATAGGGCTGCTGGGCGACGATGACCGCCGCGCCCTCCGGCGCATCAGCAACATGAGCGGCGGAGCAGAGAACGATCGATGCCCGCGTCTGTTTGAAGACGGCGATGTAGTGAGGATTATCCAGGAAGGACAGGTCGCCTGGCCCGGCCTGATCGAGCGGCGCAACGCGGCCGATAGCGACGTCAGCGTCGCCGCGCACCACCTCGCCGCCAGCGATATGGGCCACCTCTGCAAGGGTCAGCCGACCGGAGGGGGCGAAGAATACTGGATCGGTCATGACAACACTCACTCGCCCTTCCCGGCTGAAAGCCGTGGCGGACGCGCGCCTTCCTTATCCGTTTCGGTTGAAGCATCGCAAGCTCGGCGGCCAACCGGCTTTCCGCCATGGCCGGCTGCGATCTTCCCGGAACGGAAGGCATTAGCCATTGCGCTGGGCCGGTGTCAACCGACCCATACGCAGCAAGTCGCCATGAGGCCTGCTGTTCAGCATCATGGTGCACTGAAAAGCTGAATTCATCCGCTCGCCGCGGATGTTGGGTATCGGCAGCCGGAATGCTGACCAGTCTCGACCTCTCAGGACCGTTCCTGCAAAACGAAACCGCCGCGCTTTGGGCGCGGCGGTTGAGAGCTCCAAGAAAGCCGGTGCGTCAGAACTTGGTGCCGCCGGAGAACTTGAAGACCTGCGTCTTGTCCGTGTCCTCTTTCATGACCGGATAGGCGAAGTCTGCGCGGAGCAAGCCGAACGGGGACTGCCAGACGATACCGGCGCCGACGGAGGCCCGCAGAGCAATACCGTTGTCGGTGCCTGTGGTCGGGTTCTCGGAAGACCAGAGCGTACCAGCATCGGCAAACACCGCACCCCAGACGCCGTATTCCTGCGGCAGCATCGGGATCGGGAAGAGCGTTTCGGCGGTAGCCGCGACGTAATACTTGCCACCCAGAGAGTAGCCGGTAGCCGGATCGCGCGGACCGATACCATTGGTCTCGAAGCCGCGAATGATCGATCCGCCGACCTGGAACTGGTCGATGTAGGCGACATCGTCACTCAGACCGAACATCGCACCGGCCTTGGCACCAACGTGGCCGATCAGATCCCAGTCCTCAACCAGCTCCTTGTAGTACTCGGCACGACCCGTCGTACGGAAGAAGGTTGCATCGCCACCAACACCGGCGAACTCCTGCTTGATCTGCGCATAGACGCCGTTCCGCGGGAAAGCGTAGTCGTCGATCGTGTTGTAGGTCAGGCTGGTTCCAACGATCGAGATAAAGCGATCTTCATTGGTGATGAAGCTGCTGTACTGCGAATGGACGTTGGAGATCTTCTGCTGATAGCCCTCGTAGAACACGCCCAAGGTGGTGTCGTCGTTGAGCGGAATACCGAAGCGAATCTTACCACCGGTATTCGTCTCATCATACGGATGCACGCCATCGTCGGTGTCGCTGTAGTTACGACGGTAGACATCGAAACCACCTTCGAGACGACGGTCGAACAGGTAAGGCTCGGTGAACGACAGCTCATAGGACGAGTCGCCGGACTTGCCATCGGTCGTGATGCCCTTGGAAACCGAGGCGCGCACATACTGGCCACGACCAAGGAAGTTCTTTTCGGTGATCGACAGCTCGGCCAGGATACCATTCGCCGTGGAATAGCCGGCACCGATGCTGACTTCACCTGTGGGCTTGTCGTCGACCTGAACGTTGACGATGACCTTGTCGGCAGCGGAACCCTGCTCCGACCAGATGCGAACGGTCTTGAAGTACCCGAGGTTTTTCAGCTTCCGCTCGGCCTTCTCGATCAGTACCTGATTGTAAGCATCGCCTTCGCCAATATCGAACTCGCGACGAATGACATAGTCACGGGTACGGTCGTTGCCGATGATATTGATGCGCTCGATGTAAGCGCGGGCGCCTTCGTCCACGAAGTAGGTGACGGCGATGGTGTGGTTGGCATAGTCGCGGTCACCGCGCGGACGAACCTGCACGAAAGCGTAGCCCTTGGCAGCGACGGCCGTGGTGATCGCCTCAAGCGACTTGTCGACCTCGGCAGCCGAATAGGTGTCGCCGGTATGCGTCAGCGTCAGCGCCTTGAGATCTTCAGGATTGACGTCGGAGAGCGTCGTCTCGACCTTGATGTCGCCGTACTTGTACCGCTCGCCCTCATCGACCGTAAAGGTCAGGAAGAAGGAGTTCTGCTGGCGGTCGAAATCGGCCGTCGCGGAAACGATGCGGAAGTCGGCATAACCGTGGTTATAATAGAAGCGGCGCAGTGCTTCCTGGTCGGCGTTCAGCTTTTCAGGGCTGTAGTTGTCCGACGTCTTGAACCAGCCGAACAGGCCGGACTCCTTGGTGGAGATGACATTGGACAAACGATAGTTTGAGTAAGTCTTGTTGCCAACGAAGGTGATCTTGCTGACCTCGGTGCGCGGACCCTCATTGATCTGGAAAATGAGATCGACGCGCCCTTTGCCGAGATCGACCTGCTTGGGCTCGACCGTAGCATCATAGCGACCACTGCGGCGATAGAGCTCGAGGATACGCTGCGTGTCGGACTCGACCTTGCCCTGCGTCAGCACCGATCGGGGCTGAAGCTCGGTGACGCCCTTCAGAATTTCGTCGGACTGTACGTCGTTGCCCTCGAAGGCGACGCGAGCGATGACCGGGTTCTCCACCACCTTGACGATCACGCGGCCGCCAGACTGGCTGACCTTCACATCCGAAAACATGCCGGTTGCAAAAAGTGCCTTGATCGATTCGTCGATTTCAGCGGCGCTCAACTTCCCCGGCGTGCCCTTGATGTAGGCCGCGATCGTTTCGGGTTCCACACGTGTGTTGCCAACCACCGTTACACGGTCGGCAGACGCTGCCTGAGCAGAAATTGCGCCCAACTCCGGGACAAAACCGCCCCACAAAGGTGCCGCGACGAGCAAAGCAGCGGAGGCGGCGACGACTTTCGTCCATTCCTTGAATGAGCGCATTTAATCACGTACCCGATTTTCTACGGCCCAAGCCGATTGGGAACCCTTGTTACAGATTCCGATCAAGAGGTTTTTACAGTCTTTGCCACGATGCGCAAGCGACCTTGCCATGGGTGGTGCCGTTTTCCCTGTCCTGCGTGACCCGAAGGTCACTCGTACCCCTAACCCGATGCGATTTTGGCGATATCGTTCAACACGCCAAAGGCCATTAGCCCCAAGACAATAGCGAATCCGATGCCAAAGCCGATTTCCTGGGCTCGTTCGGGCAGCGGTCGTCCACGCAACGCCTCGATCGCGTAGAATGCCAGATGTCCACCGTCCAGCATGGGGATTGGAAAGAGGTTAATGAGACCGATAGAAATTGAGAGAATGGCGGCAAGGTTAATAAGCGGTATCAGCCCCATGGCAGCCACCTGACCGCTGACCCGGGCGATGCCGATCGGCCCGCTGATCTGCGATGCCGATGTGCGGCCGGAGAACATGCCGGCCACAGAAGACAGCGTACTGTCGACGATCGACCAGGTCTCGTGCACCGCCTCGCGTACGGCGCCAACCGGCCCGAAGCTGCGCAGTTCGACGGTGGGATTGGTCTGCCTCAGACCAAGAACCGGGACCGTCTGCTTTTCTCCGAAGCCATCGACAATCTCACGCGAGCGCGGCGTCGCATGCAATGTCAGGCGATTGCCCGAGCGATCGATATCGATCGCCAGCTCGACACCATTCTGCAGCATGACCACGCGCTGGATGTCGGCGAAACTCTCGACCGGGGCACCGTCGATGGCCACAATACGGTCGCCGGCCTGAAAGCCAGCCTCGGCCGCCGGGCTGCCGGGTTCGACGGCACCGGCGACCGGCGCAATCATCGGTTTGCCGAACGCATAGAAAAGAACTGCCAGTACGGCGATTGCGAAAAGAAAATTGGCGACCGGTCCGGCCGCGACAACGGCGGCGCGAGCCGGGAGGCTCTTTGACTGAAACGCGCCGGGATCGGACGACTTCTCGCCCGGCTGACTGGCCGCGTTGGCGTCATCGATGAAGCGCACATACCCGCCAAGCGGAACGGCCGACAGCTTCCAGCGCGTCCCCTTGCGGTCGGTCCGACCGAGGAGTTCCGGCCCAAAGCCAATCGAGAAGACGCTGACGGCGACGCCGGCGCGGCGAGCCACCCAGAAATGTCCGAGTTCGTGAACGAAGACGACGACGGTCAACACGATCAGGAAGGGAATGACCGTGCCGATCAGCGTACCGCCCGTTGCCGCGAGAAACTCCAAGGCCTCATCCTCTCGTGATTCTGCCTGCCTCAGTCGCCGGTGCCCCTCGGCCGTTGACTTCCGCGCTCTGCCACCTGGCGCCAGACGACGCCATGAGCCTCAAAAGGGCTTCGCCCCCAGCCACTATAGGCACACCGTGGCAATCTTGCGAGCCCAGCCGTCGAGTTCGGTGGCGGTCACCAACGACGTCGGCTCCGAAAGGCCGCCCTCCCCGTCAATCTTGCCGAGGGTCGCCTCAACGACACGAGCAATATCGAGAAAGCCGATTCGACCAGCCAGAAAAGCCTCGACGGCCACCTCGTTGGCGGCGTTGAGCACGCAGGGGGCGCCCTCCCCTCGCCGCATGGCCGCCTCTGCCAGCGGCAGACAGGGAAAACGATCGCGATCGGGAGGTTCGAAAGTCATCGTCCCAACCGCCGAAAGATCGAGCGGCTTTACCGTGGTCGGACGACGCTCGGGCCAGGCGAGACAATAGCCGATGGGCGTTCGCATATCGGGTACGCCGAGTTCAGCAAGCAGCGAACCGTCTTTGTAGCGGACGAGGCCATGCACCACCGACTGGGGATGCACCAGCACCGAAAGCTGATCGACCGAGACGGGATAAAGCCGGTAGGCCTCAATCAGCTCCAGCCCCTTGTTCATCAACGTTGCCGAATCGATGGTGATCTTCGGCCCCATGCTCCATTTCGGATGACGCAATGCCATCTCGCGGGTGACGGCGGCCAGCTCCGATTTCGGTGTCCTCAGGAACGGCCCACCAGAGGCCGTGATGATCACTTCCGCAACAGTATCGGCATTGCCGGTTTCGAAGACCTGAAAGATGGCGTTGTGTTCGCTGTCGACCGGCAGAATGCGCGTGCCGGCGCGCTTCGCCTCAGCCAGGAAGAGTGGCCCCGCGGAAACCAGCGTTTCCTTGTTGGCAAGCGCCAAAATCTTCGTAGCGCCGAGGGCGGCAAGGCTAGGCGCGAGACCGGCGAAGCCGACGATCGCCGACACGACGATATCGGTCGGGCAGGCCGCGGCGGCGACCACTGCCTCAGCGCCGGCGGCGGCCTCGATGCCGGTTCCCGCGAGGCGGTCGCGAAGCTCGGCATAGGCTGCGGGATCGGCGACGACTGCGATGCGTGCAGAGAAGCGGATGGCGAGGTCTGCGAGCTCTCGGGCATTGCGGCCAGCAGTAAGGGCTTCAATTTTAAAGCGACTCGGTTCCGCAGAGACCAGATCGAGCGTGTTGAGACCGATCGACCCGGTAGCGCCGAGTACGGAAAGCCGTCTCGGGGCCTGCTCCACCGACGCGCCCGCGTCGGGGCCTGCTTTCCTATTCGCTGTCATTACCATCACCAGATGAGGAGACCGTCGGCAATGCCGACGCCCGCCAGCCAGTTGCGTCCGAGGCCGATTGCGATCGCAACGGCCAACGCCGCCACAAGGCCATCGACACGGTCCATGATGCCGCCGTGGCCAGGAATGAGAACGCCCGAATCCTTAACGCCAAAGTGCCGCTTCATGGCCGACTCGGCGAGATCACCCACCTGTCCCACCACCGAGAGCAGCAGGGCGACAAGGGCCAGCGCGATACCAATCCCGACGCCGGCCAGTGCCGCCACGACGCAACCTGCAATGACGCCGGCCAAAGCGCCGCCGATGGCACCGGACCAAGTCTTTTTCGGAGAAAAGCGCGGTGCCAGCTTCGGCCCACCGATCAACCGACCAGAAAAATAAGCTGCCGTGTCGGTTGCCCAGACGACAGCGAGGACAAAGATCACTGCCACCGCACCGGTCGAGGCGAAAGTCAGCCTATCAGGGCCCCGTAGCGCAACGGCGGCGATTGCCGGCACACCGGCGTAGAGCACGCCAAGCGATAGCCAGGCGACACGCGGCTCGGTAACCCGCGCCAGCATCAGCGCTCCGGCGACCAGGGCAGAAAACCCTAGAGATTGCAGCGGCTCCTCGCGCGCCATCATCACTGTGACGGCGAGAAAAGCCATCAATGCCCAGGGTGCGGCGCGGAAAGTGAACGGCCCGCTCATGGCCATCCATTCGCGGAGGATCAACACGGCGGCAACCGCGGCAAGCGCCGCGAAGATCCAGCCGCCCGCCCAGAGCGCCCCCACCGTCACGCCCGCCAGCACGACGGCCGACAGCACCCGCAAAGCGAGTTCGGAGCCGGCCTTACCGGGCGCGGGAGTCGGCGCGTTCATATCGCTTTGCCCTTTTGCGGCAATCCGCCGAAGCGTCGCTCGCGGCCAAGATATTCATCGATCGCCCGATCAAAGGCGGCGCCGTCGAAATCCGGCCAGTAGTCCGGCACAAAGACGAATTCGGCGTAAGCGGCCTGCCACAGCAGAAAGTTGGACAGGCGCTGCTCGCCGCTGGTGCGAATGATCAGATCGGGATCGGGCATGCCGGCGGTGTCGAGCTTGGTGGCAATGAGATCGGCCGTCACCTCGTCCGCCCCAAGCCGACCGGCGGCCACCTCGGCAGCGATGGTCCGCGTCGCTCGCGCGATCTCGTCGCGACTGCCGTAGTTGAAGGCGATCACCAGATTGAGGCCGGTGTTGCCGACGGTCTTCTCCTCGGCCTCGATCAACAGCGCCGCAATGTCTCCGGAGAGGTTTTCGCGGCCGCCGATCACGCGCACCCGAACGTTGCCGCGCCTCAGTTCATTGAGATCGCGGCGGATGAAGAGCTTCAGAAGCCCCATCAACTCGCTGACTTCGTCGGCCGGTCGCGACCAGTTCTCGGAGGAAAAGCCGAATACGGTCAGCCATTCGATGCCGATATCGGTGGCGTGCGCGACGACATCGCGGATCGACTGCACGCCACGCCTGTGCCCCTCGGCGCGGGGCAGTCCACGCGAACGCGCCCAACGGCCGTTGCCGTCCATGATGATGGCAACATGGCGCGGCAAGCCCGCTTTCCGAGCTTTTTCCGCCGGCGCCGTTCCGAGCCGCATCATGTCCGACCTGCCCCCCAAAGCCCAATGATCCGCCTGCCTGTCCTTTAGGATCAGACCTGCATGATCTCCTGTTCCTTGGCGGCCAGCATCCGGTCCGCCTCGGAGATCGCCTCGTCGGTGATCTTTTGCACGCGGTCCGAATAAACGCGAAGCGAATCTTCGGAGATCAGGCCCTCCTTCTCCAGATCCTTCAGCTCATCGAGACCATCGCGGCGCACGTGGCGGATGGCCACCTTGGTCGCTTCCACATATTTGTGCGCGATCTTCACCAGTTCCTTGCGGCGCTCGGTGTTGAGCTCGGGGATCGGCAGACGCAGAAGCGTGCCTTCGATGATCGGATTGAGACCAAGGTTCGATTCACGAATCGCCTTGTCGACGGCATGGACCATGCCCTTGTCCCAAACCTGGACGGAGAGCATTCGCGACTCCGGAACGGACACGGTCGCCACCTGATTGAGCGGCATGGTACTGCCGTAGGCGGCCACGACGATGGGATCGAGAAGGCTCGCACTGGCGCGGCCGGTGCGCAGACCAGCAAGGTCGTTCTTGAACACGCTGAGCGCGCCCTGCATGCGGCGCTTCAGGTCGTTGATGTCGTAGTCTTCTTCGGCCATCTTGCCAACCTTCCAGAACTAACCGGCGCCGTGCCGGCCCTTCGCCACCGACGGACGTTGGGCGGCCGGCGCTCGCTGTTTGTTACCCGTCGATGACGGTGCAGACACCCTTGCCCTTCAGAACATTGACGAATGCGCCATGCTCATGAACTGAGAACACCACTACCGGAATCTTGTTGTCGCGGGCAAGAGCAATTGCCGCCGCATCCATGACTTGCAGGTTCCGCGACAGAACCTCCTGATGCGTCAGGCGTTCATAGCGACGCGCGGTGGGATCCTTCTTGGGATCGGCAGTGTAGACGCCGTCAACCTGCGTGCCCTTGAGCAAGGCATCGCAATCCATCTCGGCGGCGCGTAACGCGGCGCCCGAGTCGGTGGTGAAAAACGGATTGCCGGTGCCGGCGGCGAAAACGATCACCTTGTTGGCAGCGAAGTGACGTAGCGCTTCGCGCTGGGTGAAGGTTTCGCACAGGGCCGGAATGGCGATGGCCGACAGCACGACGGCCGGCGCTCCCAGGCGCTCGATGGCGGTGCGCATGGCAAGCGCGTTCATCACCGTGCCGAGCATGCCGAGATAGTCGCCGGTTGTCCGATCTCCCCCATCGGCTGCCACCGAAACGCCGCGGAAGATGTTGCCGCCGCCGACCACCACGCCAACCTGGATGCCCAACCGATGCGCCTCGACGATCTCCCCTGCCAAGCGGTCGACCACCTTGGGATCAATGCCGAAACCGCGATCGCCCATCAGGGCCTCGCCCGACAGCTTGAGCAGGACGCGGCGATACTTGAGCTCGGTCATGGGCAAAACTCCAAATTTTCGAGAAAAGCGATTCCGGGAAAGGCAAGGATCCTAATTCGATCCAACTAACCCGCATCGACGCCGATGGAAACCCCCACGAGCAGCATAATCACGGCGACGGCCATGCGGACGGGGCAGACATGACAAGGGCGCCGAACCAGTCGGCGCCCTCATCGGAATCAGTCGTAAAGCAGGCTCAGCCCTGACCGGCGGCGGCAGCCACTTCGGCAGCGAAATCGCTCTCGCCCTTGTCGATGCCTTCGCCGAGAGCGAAACGCACGAAGCCGGTGACCTTGATCGGCGCGCCGACGGTCGCCTCGGCGGCCTTGACGGCAGCCTCGACGGTGAGGTCGGGATTGATCACGAAGGCCTGCTTCAGAAGCGTCGACTCCTCGTAGAACTTGCGGATGCGACCCTCGACCATCTTCTCGATGACGGCGGCCGGCTTACCCGACTCCTTGGCCTGCTCGATGAAAATGGCCCGCTCGCGCTCGACGACATCAGCCGAAATTTCCTCGGCAGACAGAGCCAGCGGCGACGTAGCGGCGACGTGCATGGCAATCTGGCGGCCGAGCTTGATGAGCTCGTCGACATTGCCGGTCGACTCGAGAGCGACCAGCACACCGATCTTGCCGAGACCGTCGGCAATGGCGGAGTGAATGTAGGTCGCGACGGCACCGGCCGACACCTTGAGGGCGGCAGCGCGACGGAAGCCCATGTTCTCGCCGATGGTGGCGATCAGTTCCTTGACCTCGGCCTCGACCGAATGGGCCTTGCCCGGATAGGTCGCGGCGGCGATAGCGCCAGCGTCGCCGCCCTTGCCCACGGCAACGGCGGCCACGGTGCGCACCAGGCCCTGGAAGGCTTCGTTGCGGGCAACGAAGTCGGTCTCGGAGTTCACTTCAACGACAGCAGCGGTCTTGTCACCGGTGGCAACGCCGACCAGACCTTCGGCAGCGACGCGGCCGGCCTTCTTGGCAGCCTTGGAGAGGCCCTTGGCACGCAGCCAGTCGATCGCGGCTTCGATATCGCCACCGTTCTCGGCCAGGGCGTGCTTGCAGTCCATCATGCCGGCGCCGGTCTTCTCGCGGAGATCCTTCACCTGTGTGGCGGAAATGTTCATGTGACCCTCGTCTTCTTTCGTGAAACTCGAACGCCAGCAACCGGATTGATAGCGACCCGTCCTGACGGGCCGATGAACGGATGACAGGGCGGTCTTTTGCCGCCCGGTACCGGCAGACGTTCTCGGTTCAAACGCCCGCCAACCAGCGAGCTTCCTAACAGGTCGGGCGGACCCTCAGAGGACCCGCCCGAAAAGCGTAAGCAAGATCCCGCCGAAGCGTGGATCAGGCGTTGGCCTCGGTGGCGGCTGCCACATCGGTCAGCGCCGGCTCGTCCATCGGCTGCTCGGCGGCGCCAATGTCTTCACCCATGGCACCCATGGCGCGCGACAGACCATCGATGGCGGCGCGCGAGATCAGGTCGCAGTAGAGGGTGATGGCACGGCCGGCGTCGTCGTTGCCCGGAACCGGGAAGGTGATGCCATCCGGATCGCTGTTGGAATCGAGAATGGCGGCGACCGGAATGCCCAGGCGACGCGCCTCGTCGATGGCATTCTTTTCCTTGTTGGTGTCGATGACGACGATCAGGTCGGGCGTGCCGCCCATGTCCTTGATACCGCCGAGCGCGCGCTCCAGCTTGTCGCGCTCGCGGGTCATCACCAAGCGTTCCTTCTTGGTGAGACGGGCCGACTGCTCAGAGTTGAGCGTCTCGTCGAGCTTGCGCAGGCGCTGGATCGAACCGGAGATGGTCTTCCAGTTGGTCAGCATGCCGCCGAGCCAACGGCTGTTGACGTAATACTGGGCCGAACGGTGAGCCGCCTCGGCGATCTCTTCCTGGGCCTGACGCTTGGTGCCGACCAGCAGCACGCGGCCGCCGCGAGCAACGGTGTCAGACACCGCCTTCAGCGCCTGGTGCATCAGGGGAACGGTCTGCGCAAGGTCGAGAATGTGGACGTTGGCGCGCGAGCCGAAGATGTAGGACTTCATCTTCGGGTTCCAGCGGTGGGTCTGGTGGCCGAAGTGAACACCAGCTTCGAGCAGCTGGCGCATGGTGAACTCGGGAAGAGCCATGGAATGTACCTTTTTCCGGTTTAGCCTCCGCGGGAGGAATCAGCCAAGGCAACCTTGCCAGGACCGACCGGAGGGAACGCCAAAGCGCACCCGCGGCTCCCGCGTGTGGAATGCGCGGGGATATAGGGGAAACGGCAGGCCATGGCAAGAGCCAACGCCGGCCCGCATCTCCGAAAAGCCGCTTTTACCGGCACTTCGACGGTCTACGAGACACCGCCTTCCCGTACCCACTTAATTACCTAATTCAATATACGTACTGTTATTATAAGCATGCTTACGATATATGGTAGGAATGACGACTTGGACTCCTACCGTCGGCAGCCTGATCCACGAGATCGATCGTCTCGTGAAAAAGCGCTTTGACCGGTTTGCCGAAGCGACCGGCATGTCGCGCGCTCAATGGCAGGTGCTTGCCCGTGTCGCCAAACGGCAGGGCATCAATCAGGCAACACTCGCGGATCTCGTCGGCGTCGAGCCGATCACCATCTGCCGTATGGTCGATCGCCTCGAGGCACTCGGCCTCGTGGAGCGGCGACCGGACCCCAACGATCGTCGTGCCCGCCTCATCCATATGACCGAGACGGCGAGACCAGGCCTCGAACGGATGAAGAGCGCGGCGCAAGCGCTGTTCGACGAAGCCCTCGATGGCATTACGCCTGATGAAGAGGCGATCCTTTCGCGGTTGCTCGGGCGTATTCACGCCAACCTGCTCGTCGTGACCGGCGAGGAACCGCCAGCGCCGTTTCCTATGCCGACTGAAGATACCGAAGCCGTCCGGACCACGCCGGACCAGAAAGACTGACCAGAATGCCCGATACCCAACCGACACCGCCTCCCAAACCAGCTCCGACTGCCTCCCGCAAACCGCGCCGACGCGGCCCCCTTCGCTATCTGTTGATGGCGGCGTTGCCGCTGGCGCTTGTTATTGCGGGCGGATGGTACTGGGTGATCGGTGGCCGCTGGGCTTCCACCGAGAATGCGTATGTGCAGCAGAACAAGGTGCTGGTCGCCCCAGAGGTGGAAGGACGCATCGCCGAGGTTCGCGTCGGTCAGAACCAGACGGTGAAGCCTGGAGATGTTCTGTTCCGCATCGACGACGCCTCTTATCGGATCGCCCTTGAGAAAGCCGACGGCGCCGTGGCGCTTGCTCGCCTGCAAGTGGAAGAGCTCCGCACCCGCCTCAAGGATGCTCAGCTCAAGGCCGACACGGCCCGCAATACGCTGGCCTTCCAGGAAGTGCAATTCGGCCGGCAGAACAAGCTAAGGCAGACGGGCAATGCCACCGAAGCACAATACGACACCGCTCGCCATGATCTCGACCTTGCGCGGCAGGCGCTCGCCGAGGCCGAACAAGGGGTGGCTGACACACTGGTGGCCCTTGGCGGTGACGCCAGCATTGAGACCGACAAACATCCATCCGTGCTCGGCGCCCTTGCCGCGCAAGACAGTGCCCGGCTCGATCTCGAGCGCGTCGTCGTGCGTGCGCCGACCACGGGCACCGTTAGCCAAGTCACCAATCTTCAGGTTGGTCAGTATATCGCGAGTGGCAGCCCGGTCATGGCGATCATCGACACCACCAGCACTTGGGTGGAAGCTAATTTCAAGGAGACCGATCTCGGACATATGCGCCCCGGCCAACCGGCGGAACTCACTTTGGACGCCTATCCCGACGTGACGATCAAGGGCCACGTTGAGAGCTTCGGCGGTGGCACAGGTGCCATTTTTTCGCTTCTGCCGGCTCAGAATGCGACGGGCAACTGGGTGAAGGTGGTTCAGCGCGTGCCCGTCCGCATCGTTCTCGACGAGCCGACTTCACTGCCGATGAAGGCCGGGCTCAGCGTCGGTGTCGAGGTTGACACCGGCTTTGTTCGGCCGTTGCCGACCTTCCTAAAAACCGCCCTCGACACACTTGGGATTGTACCCAACTCCCAACAGATCGCCGTCAGATGACATCGGCTGCCGACCTCGTCAATGTGCCGCACCGTGGCTTCCTATCGATCGCCACCATGCTGGCGGTCATCATGCAGGTGCTCGATACGACAATCGCCAACGTTGCCTTGCCGTCCATGCAGGGCAGCCTTGGCGCGGCACAGGACACCATCAACTGGGTGCTAACCTCCTATATCGTCGCCTCGGCCATCGTCATGCCGCTTACCGGCTGGATCGCCGACGCCCTTGGCCGCAACCGGCTGTTTCTCATCTCGGTCGCCGGCTTTACGCTTGCCTCCTGTCTATGCGGCATGGCGGGAAGCCTCACCGAGATGGTGGCATTCCGTGTGCTGCAGGGCATCTTCGGCGCTTCGCTCGCCCCGCTGTCTCAGGCCGTGCTACTCGATATCAACCCGCGCGAACGGCACGGGCAGGCCATGGCGCTATGGGGCGCCGGTATCATGGTGGCTCCGGTTCTCGGGCCGACGCTCGGCGGCTGGCTCACCGACAGCTTCGACTGGCGCTGGGTATTCTACATCAACGTACCGGTCGGCTTGCTCGCCTTCCTCGGCATCGCCTTCACCATGCCGTCCTCGCCCCGTCGCCACCGGTCATTCGACTTCGTCGGCTTCGCCTTTCTCGGGCTGTTCGTCGGCGCTCTCCAACTGATGCTCGACCGTGGTGAACAGCTCGACTGGTTTTCCTCGCCGGAGATCATCATAGAGGCGGCGCTCGCCGCGGCAGCGCTCTGGTGCTTCATCGTCCATTCGGCAACGTCCGAACATCCGTTCATTCCGCCGCAGATCTTCCGCGACCAGAACTATGTCGCCGCCAGCATCTTTACCTTCGCAATTTCCGTCGTTCTTCTGGCGACTACGGCGCTGCTGCCACCGCTCCTGCAGCGTATCATGGGCTTTCCGACGGTTACCACGGGCCTTGTACTGGCGCCGCGCGGCATCGGCACCATGATCGCCATGCTGCTGGTTGGCCGGCTCCTGCGTATCGTCGATCCACGCCTGATCATCATCGTCGGGCTGGGACTGACCGCCTTGGGGCTCTGGGGCATGACCGGCTTTGCGCCCGACATGGATTCCTGGCCCGTCATCTACACCGGCGTATTGATGGGCTTCGGGCTCGGCCTCGTTTTCGTGCCGATGTCCACGGTGGGTTTTGCGACCCTTCCGCCCCAACTCAGAACCGAGAGCGCTGCGCTTTACAGCCTGGTGCGCAATATCGGCTCATCGATCGGCATATCCATGGTCTCGGTGGTGTTGACCCGAAACATCCAGGTCAACCACGCCGAGCTCGCCGAACGGATGACGGTCTTCTCGCCCGGCATCGATGCGGCAGCCCACGCCGTCGGAATGAAAGCCAGTTCCGGTCAGCTCGTTGGGATACTCGATCAGATCACCACGCTGCAGGCGACGATGATTGCCTATGTCGATGATTTCAAACTGATGATGTGGGTATCGATCGCGGCTCTGCCGCTGGTGTTCCTGCTTTGCAAGCCGAAGACGACATCTCAGGCACCGATGATTCCCGATACCGAATAAGACGATCCTGCAGATGCAGATCTCTGCCTAACCAGTACTCCGTCCGCCGCGAATTTTCTCGATAGCCACGGATCAGGAGGCGGAAGCCTCGCTCTTGTCGCTGAGCGCCAGTGCTTTTGCCTGCCCCATCCAATCCTCTCGCTCGATCCGGCCGGGAAAGGCCAGATAAGCGCCAACCCAACGCGCCTCGGCCGGCGTCCAGGCGGCAATCTGATCGAGATGGTAGATACCAAGCGCGTTGAGCCGAGTCGCGTTCTGCGGGCCGATGCCCCGGATGCGCCTGAGATCGTCCGCACTACCCGACCGTGGCCCAGGCAGCGCTGGTGGCCGCTCGCCAACCCGATCAGCGGCAGCGATGCGGTCAAGGCCGGCCGACACCTCGGCGGCAGGCCCCGTCAGAGCCTGTGCGGCGGTCGTATCCGCGACCGGCACTTCAATTTCGGTGGGGATGGTCGCCATCGGTTCTGTCAGTGCTGACGGTGATGCCTGTGTCTCCTCGGCTTCGCCGCCAGCGGCATCGGCCTCCGCCGCTTCTGCCGCGGCCATGACCTCGGTCAGGCGTTCGCTGCCGACCGTGCGGCGGCCAAACCATTGCTTGACCAAGACACCGATGAGGATACCAGCGCCAACGGCTATCGCCGTCAGAATGAAGGTCTCAATGATCAAAATGGCCATGGTGAACCCCGCTGGAAGGACATGATCAACCGAACGAGGTCAGACCTCGATACGGTCAGACCCAAACCAGCCGATAACCAGCCCGGCTGCAAAGGCGATCAACAGGTATGGCCAGAGCGTGATGGCGATATAGAGCATCAAAACCTCCTGGTCATGGCGCTGCAAGAGTAATGGAAAACCCGTCTGCAGCGCCGGCGTCGCCCTTTGCCGTCAGCCGGCCAGGATCAATTCCAATTTCCGCAAAGGAGCCCGCCACGTTTCGAGCGCGAGATTCGCCAAGGATCTGAGCGCGGGCGGCGTCGGCACCACTAACCGTTGCGGTTAGCACAAGGCGAGCGGATGGGCAGCGAAGCGCCAACGCACCGAGTCGGTCAATGACGCCGCGGCTATCGGCAGCGATCGTCGCTACACCGTCATCGAAGCGAACCGGGGTCCGATTGAGTACGGCGTCCATCTCTTTGCCACAGGCCACCGCCTCTAGGGGCGTCTCGGCCGGCATGGCATTGACGGCGACCTCAAGTGTGAAGCCCGGAGGCACCGCTGCGGAAAGCTCGGAGGGCAGGTGTGCCGCTCCGGCGGCCGTGAAGGCGCTACCCGTCACTCTGACAGTGGTTCCCTCGACGCTGACATTACCCTTGGCGAGGAGCGATGCCGCACGGATCGCGAACAAGGTAGCGTCACCCGCGCCAGCCGGCACACCCTTCGCGACTTCCGATGAGTCGAGAATGTCCGCCTTGCCGAAAGCGCGATCGGCCGCGGCCCTCAGCGTCTTGCGCATGGCGTCGTCCACCAGATCGCCGTCGAGGGTTACCGTATCGAACCCACGCTCTACGAAGAAGTGGAAGGCGGTCGGCGCCGAAACTTCCACCTTTCCCTTGGCAACACCGGCCGGTAAGGCATCGATTTCACCGCTGATCGCCGTGCTTGCCTCTGCCGTGGAGGCCTTGCCCGTCACCGACAGGGCATTGCCGGTCAAACGCACCTCTCCAGTGTCGAGTTCGTCCAAGATCGCCGCCGCCTTGCGCGCCACCGCGACGAGGTCGATGGAAGGATCGAGTCCTGCACCGAGACCAGACCTATCGACGAGGCCGAGGTCGTCTGATGAACCCTCGACAATGGCGCGAATCGCCGCACGAATAGCTTCTGACGGAGTGGAACCTGTGATCGTTAGCTGCTCGGCGTCCTTGGCCATGGACCAGACGTACGGTGCCACGACCGGTGGCGTGACGCCGTTGCCGACATCATAGCCGGCCGGCGGATTGGCAATCGCAGCCTGAAGCTCAAGAAAATCGCCTGATGTTGCCGCCGCACCGGACAATGTCAGATGTGTGCCAGATAGGAGGGCCGTCCCCTCGTCGAGTTTGGCAAGAAGGCCGATAGCGAATTGGGCTGCCGCATCGAAACCGGCAGGGGCGCCATCAGCCAGCGTAGTCTCGACCACTGGTTCGTTATCGCCGGCAATCGCCTGCGCTGCATCGGAAATGTTGCTATCTGCATCGTCGGTCGGCACGAAGCCGGTGACCGTCACCCGGCCATGACTCTTGGAAATGGTCAGCGTAAACGGTTCGACGATTGGCAGCTCAACGGACTTCTGGAGAACGAACCCCGGCGGATTCCAGGTTTCAAGATAGGCGTTGAGCGTTCGATAAGCCTCGGGACTGGCGGCCCGACCAGATATGACAAGCGTGTGATCGCTGAATGCGATATGCGCCGACGCCAGAAGATCAAGGTAATCCGCAGCCGCTGCGGCGGTCTCCGCGAAGCCGTTCGGTGCACCTGATGCATAATCGAGATTGTCGAATACGTTACGCGGCCCGATCGTCTGCCGAACGGCGTCGAGCAGCGTGTTGCGCGTCGCCGGGTCAGGCACAAAACCGGAAACCGTGACGCCATTGTCATCGCGGTCGATCGACCAGACAAAAGGCGAAGCCAGCGGTCGCGATACCTTTACAGACGTCAGACCATAGCCCTCCGGGAGCGATGGAGCGAAGGTTTTCAGCCGGTCGTAGGCAACGTTGCTGACCGCCTCACCTTCGATCGTCACCGCCTTGTCGGTCAGCGTTACCTTGCCGTGGGCAAGCAGTGCCGGCACGCCATACAAGGCGCGCATGACATCGAAATAGCGATCATCGGCCTTTCCTCGCGCCAACAGGCTATGATCGACGACGCCAAGCCCCGGTACGGCAGCCGCCAGGGCGCCAAGAATGCGCGCCCTATCTGGCAGCGAGGGTACAGCGCCTATCAGCGCAACCGTATTCCCGTTGCGTTCAAGCGTGGTCACATAGGGGCGAATCTCGGTTAGCAATCCAGCCGCAGACGCATCGACTGTCCGTACGCCGTAGAGCCGACTCAGACGCTCGATTGCCAACTGACGATCGTCCTCCGAGGGCGCATCGCCTCGGAGATAGACGTCGCGGCCGCGAATATCGACGGATGCCCAGCTGGTAGCTTCACCAGCCAATACTTGTCCGGAGCGCGTTCCGAGATCGATAGCGATGTCGGTCGTTTTGGTAATAAGCGCCGCAGCCGTGACGGCAACCGCCGCAGCCATTCCAAGTATCGCTGAAATCTGCCAGCGAACCATTCCCCCGCCTCCGGAAGTCCAGACGCCCACCCGTCCGTTCGCAGGAACGAGAATACGAAAGGGCATTTGCGAAAAGCAATTACCCAGGGAACACAGTCGTCAAACAAATGACGAATAAGACAAAAAAGTCGTCGAGAGATGGGCAACCCATAAAAGAAAAGGCCCGGACGAGCCGGGCCTTTCCCTCAACCCCCGAAGGATTGATATTACCACACGCGAACGAGGCGGGTGACGGCGGTGAAGTCGCTCCAGTCGTTCTGACGGCCGTAGTCGACTTCGCCCTGCAGGTTGAGGCCTTCGGCGAGCTTATAGTCGACGCCGAGGTTGCCGTAGAGGAAGTCGTCAGCCTTGCTGCCGGCGGAGGCATCGACCATCGTATAGCGAACGCCAGCGTAGACGGCCAGCGGATCGGTGACCTGATACGAAGCGGCCAGAGCCAGATCGACAGCGTTCTTAATGCCAAAGCCAGCCTGGTTCAACAGGTTACCAGCATCGCCACCCTTCGTGTAGGCAGCCCAGGCGCGCAGCGACAGCTTGTCGATGAGCTTCAGGTTGGCCGTGGCCTTGACGCCATAAATGTCGTTGTCGCCCTTGTCGAAGGTCCGGTAGACACCCGACACGTCGAAGCTGCCCCAAGACTGGCCGGTGATGCCGACGATGCCCGAAGCCTGGTAGCCGGCTTCCTGACCCGTCTGCCAAACGGTCGGACGGCTGATGCTGTCGCTGTTGCTGTAGAAACCAGCGCCGATGAAGAAGCCACCGCCGAGGTTGTCGACAAGCGCGCTGGCACCAACGGCGGTGTAGTCGCCGGGACCCCAGGTCGAGTCGTTGATACCATAGAGGCCGTCGCCATCGGCAACGTCATCCTGACGACCAACCGTCACGTAACCAACCTGAATGAAGGCCTGGCTGAGGTTGATACCGTTGGTCGAGTTGGTCTCGATTTCGAAGTACGACCGGACCATGCCGAGGTCGGAAGCCGTACGGGCATCGAAGCCGACGTAGGCGTCAGCGCGGAGCGCGACGTTGTCGACGTTCGTGTTCGCGGAGCCGCCGTAGTTGTTGTAGGCGACGCTGGCACGGACGCGGCCCTTGACGCGCAGGCAGGTCTCGGTGCCGGGGATGTAGAAGAAGCCGGCGCCGTAGGCGTCGCAAACCTTCACGTAGTCAACAGCGGCCGGGGCGGCGTCGCCCGGCAGGTCGGCAGCGTAAGCACCGGTGGCGACCATCAGGCCGGCGGCAGTGCCGAGCAGCGTCTTCATGTTCATTTCCTGACCTCCAAAAGTCATCTAGAGAAAGAACCCTTCCCTGCCTGACAACAAACGGCCTGACCGTTATCATCGCTGGCGTGGAACCGGTTCCGGTTCTTTGCCGCCTTGTTCCGCCGCCTAACCACCCCAGGCAGATCGACTTCACTTGGCGGTGAGTTCCGTCTCCCGAAATCTCACGGTGATAGTGATGGCCGATCCTGAGCCGGTCTTCAACGGTAAAGACGCGGGCAATCCGCTCACGGCGGCTAATCGAAAATCCATGTTGCAGTTTTGTCACTCACCTCCCTCCCCCCCGGAGCGCAAGGATTAACGAGAGGTTAAGCTTCTGCTTCAAAAGGAAATTGTCGGTTTCCAACCCATTAGCTTCCGGGCTTTTTCCACAGGCCTCAGGGAACCTACTCATAACCAAACGGCTAGGAAGCAGAGGAGCTTTCCACCGCTGCTGCCATGAACATACAGGCTGAGGACGGCGAATCTCTCCGGGCAGAATCGGGACGAGCCGACCTCTGTCGAAAGTGAAATTTCAAACGGTCTCTCCTTCCGCGCCCCGTCCTTATACTGTCGCGACTGGTCGAAAGCCCTGTCGGCACGCCGGACCTTGATGACAGCACGGCTTTCCGATTGGATGGCGCTGCTCTTTCTAAACACCTCTCCGGAATCAACAGATGCCCTCCCATCCTTCGCCGCAGGCCATCGCTGCCGGACTCATTGCCGCCTTCGTTGGCTTCGGCGGCGCCTTCACAGTTGTCGTGCGCGGCCTATCGGCCGCAGGCGGCTCACCGGCGGAGGTGGCTTCCGGACTGATGGCTGTCACCATTGCCATGGGTTTTTCCGGCATCATCCTCAGTCTCAAATACCGAATGCCCATCTCGGTCGCCTGGTCGACACCGGGCGCCGCACTGCTTGCCTCCTCGGGAGTCGTGGCAGGCGGTTACGCCTATGCCGTTGGCGCCTTCCTTATAACCGGCGCTTTGCTGATGATGTCCGGCGTCGTTAGGCCACTCGGCCGAGCAGTCGCCGCCATTCCGACGCCCATCGCATCGGCCATGCTGGCTGGCGTATTGTTGACGCTCTGTCTGGCACCGGTAAAGGCAGTCGCCGTCTCGCCGCTTGCCGGCCTCGCGGTGGTGCTGACCTGGCTGATCGTCGGTCTTTGGCGCAAGGTATTGGCCGTGCCGGCCGCCGTCATTGTTGCCGCGATCATCATAGCTGTGACGACCCCAATTCCGGATGCGGTGACCGAAGGCCTTTTCCCGGCACCCCTCCTTATTGTTCCTCATTTCAGCTTCGCGGCGCTGATCGGTACGGCGCTGCCGCTCTATGTCGTGACCATGGCGGCGCAGAACATCCCCGGCATGGCCGTTCTGAATGCCAACGACTATCGGCCGGAGTTCGGTCCAATCCTGAGGAACACCGGCGCCTTTACCCTTCTCGCAGCGCCCTTCGGCGGTCACGCCGTCAATCTCGCGGCCATCACCGCCGCCCTCTGCGCCGGCCCCGACGCCGATGCCAACAAGGACAAACGTTATTGGGCCGCCGTCGTCTGCGGCATCGCCTATGTCATCGTCGGTCTGATCTCCGGCGCTGCCACTGCATTCATTGCCGCCGCGCCACCCGTCCTGATCGAAGCGGTGGCCGGCCTCGCCCTGCTGGGAGCTTTCGGAGCCTCCACATCGACGGCCTTGTCCGCCCCCGAAACCCGCGAAGCAGCCGTCGTCACGTTCCTGGTTACCGCCTCCGGCGTTGGCTTCTTCGGCATCCCCGGTGCCTTCTGGGGATTGATCGCCGGTATCGCCATCCACCTCATCAACCGTTTCAGGGTTACCTGACGGATCGCAGCGGATCTTTTTGAATGCTCTATCTCGTACGACACGGACAAACGCTCTGGAACACCGAAGCCAGGTTCCAGGGGCAATTCGATTCGCCTCTCACTGAAGTCGGCCGCGATCAGGCGATGCGCATTGGCCGGGCGCTCGCCGCCGAGATCGGCACTCGCAACCAGCCGATCCGCGCCTATGTCAGCCCACTCGGCCGCACCCGGGCCACAGCGGACCTGATCGGCCGATCGCTGCCGATGAGCATCACGGAAGAGCGGAGCCTGATGGAGGTTCATTTCGGCGACTGGGAGGGGCTGACGCGCGAGGACATCTTCGCCCGCTTCGGCAGCGACCAATCGATCCGACCGATCGATTGGCAATTCCAGGCCCCGGGCGGTGAAACACTGGATGTCGTGCTCGCACGCGTCAGCGCCTGGTATGCGAAAGCAGAGGCGCCGGCCGTCATCATAACGCACGGCATCATCAGCCGCTTGGTGCGCGGCATCTATGCCGGTCTCGGACATGATGAAATGCTGACACTACCAGTGTCGCAGGACGGCTATTTCCGACTCGACGACGGGCGTATCGAGTTCGTCCCGGCCCCATGATCAGCGATCGGCGACAGGAGAGGTTTCATTGACCGAACCGGTCAAATCCTAGTGTGAAGGGCGTGATAGGCCGCCTCTGGCCTCGCCAGAGTAGCGGTTATGCCGTATGGTTCCCTCATCATGACCTTCTGGCAGCAATTCTCCGCCGTCATCGCCCGCATTCCCGATGCGGTTACCTGTGTCTTCCAGTGCGTCGTCGACGTCCTGCGCGAAACGCTGTCGCCAGAGGCGCGCCGCGGGGTCGCCTTCACCTCTGCCATGATTGCGCTTTCCGCCAAGATGGCCAAAGCGGACGGCGTCGTCACCGCTGACGAGGTAGCGGTCGTCGAGCGGCTTTTCCAGGTTCCGCCGGAAGAGAAGCGTCACGTCGCTCGTCTGTTCAACCTCGCCAAGCAGGACACCGCAGGCTACGAGTATTATGCCGAGCGGATCCATGCGCTCTATGAGTCCGACATGGAGACGCTGGAGGACATTCTCGACGGGCTGTTCGTCATCGCCACCGCCGATGGCAGCCTGCATGACGATGAACTTGCCTTCCTTCAGACGGTAGCCGCCATCTTCCGCCTACCGCAGGCGGCCTTCCATCGTGTTTTCGCCCGTCACGTCGGCGAAGATGCCCGTTGTCCTTATGCCGTGCTTGGCCTGCCGCCGGGCGCCGACGGTGATGCCGTGAAGAAGGCCTGGCGACGACTTGTTGCCGAACATCACCCTGATCGCTTGCAGGCGCGCGGTCTGCCGGCCGACTTCATTCGTGTCGCCACCGAGCGGATGGCCACCATCAATGCCGCTTACAGCGCCATCACGCGGCAGGCAGCGTAAAAGCGCGCCGACAATTCGACACGCCCTTGGTTTCCGTCCTCCCTTTCGGCGCTTCTCAGCTTCCGCTAAAAGCGGAGGTCATGACCGAAACGACCTTTCTCCCTGATGGCTATCACGCCCTCCAGCCCGGCAAGCTCGCCAGCCTCGTCACCTTCCTGGAAATGACGGAGTGCCCCGAAAAGCCGCTCCGGCCGGCTCCGGCCGGTTATGCGCTGGAACCAATCCACCGCTGGGATACCGATGCTTTCCTGGACCTCTATCGAGAGATCGGCTGGGAATGGTTATGGAGTTCGCGCCTGTTGATGCCGCGCGAGAAGCTCGAGGCCAAGCTCGCGGCATCGCACATGCGCTCATGGTGCCCCATGAAGAACGGCCGGCACATGGGCATCGTCGAAATGGATCTTTCGCAACCGCATGAGACAGAGATCTCTTTCTTCGGTCTGGTGCCCGACGCAGTCGGTAGCGGCATCGGCGGCTGGCTGATGAGCGAGGCGATCGGCATCGCCTTTGCGCGGCCGGGTGTGAAGCGTCTTTGGCTGCACACCTGCCATTTCGACAGTCCACAGGCCCTGCCCTTCTACATGCATATGGGCTTTACCCCCTACGCCCGTGCCGTCGAGGTTCACGACGACGTTCGCCTCCTCGGTCGTCTCGACGAAAGAGCCGGACCGCACATTCCGATGATCCGGAATGGCCGGCTGCCCGACCTCAAGTGAGCAAGCCCGCCTCGTGCGCCTTGTTTTCTGCCCTTCGGGGCTGGCGGCGGCTCCGCTTCACGTGGCTTCAGGCAATTGCCTGCCTGACCTCAACAACGGGACTGGCTTCGCCGTCATCTTGTGGTATTGACCTTGCGGTACCAGCCCGAGGGTGTGCAACCTGACGGGCACGTACCGCAAGAGACCGACATGATCGCATCCGAGCGCCCGGCTCCCGTCTTCATCGATAGTCCCCCCCGCCTTCCCATGACGAGCTTCCGCGACGCCGAAGCTGCCGTCGACCGTCTGATCGAGATCTATGCCCGCAACACGGCCTTCCTGCGCTCGTCCTTCGAGGCGGTGGTGCAGGGTGCTGTTCCAGAAGGGCGTATCCGCGCTTATTACCCGCTGATTCGTGTCTCGACCGATACGCATGGCCGTGCCGACTCGCGCCTGTCCTATGGTCAGTTCAGCGGTCCCGGTGTCTATGAAACGACCGTGTCGCGGCCCGAACTGTTCCGCGCCTATCTCGTCGACCAGCTGACGGTGATTATCCGCAACTACGACGCGCCGGTCGAAATCGGCGAAAGTTCGCTGCCCATCCCGCTGCATTTTGCCTTCTATGAGGGAGCCTATGTCGAGGGCGCGTTGATGGACACGCTGCCGCGCCCGTTGCGCGATATGTTCGATGTGCCGGACCTCGCCGTGACCGACGACGCCATCGTCAACGGTACGCTCGACCCCAAGATCGGCGACCCGCTGCCGCTTGCCCCCTTCACGGCGCCGCGCGTCGATTATTCCTTGCACCGCCTGCAGCACTACACGGCGACGTCGCCGCGGTTCTTCCAGAACTTCGTGCTGTTCACCAACTACCAGTTCTACGTCGATGAGTTCGCCGCCCGCGCCCGCGAGATGATGGCATCCGGCCAAAGTGACTACACCGCTTTCGTCGAACCCGGCAATCAGGTGACGCCGCTCGGTGAGGCTGCTCCGACCGAGGGCGAGGAACTACTGCGCCTGCCGCAGATGCCGGCCTATCATCTGGTACGCGATGACCATTCCGGCATTACGCTGGTCAACATCGGCGTCGGTCCATCGAACGCCAAGACGATCACCGACCACGTTGCCGTTCTCCGTCCGCATGCCTGGGTGATGCTCGGCCATTGCGCCGGCCTCAGGAACAGCCAAGCGCTCGGCGACTACGTGCTGGCCCACGGCTATGTGCGCGACGACCATGTGCTCGACGCCGATCTGCCGCTGTGGATCCCCATCCCACCGCTCGCCGAAATCCAGGTGGCGCTCGAAGGCTCGGTCGCCGAGGTCACCGGGCTCAAGGATCTTGAGCTCAAGCGCATCATGCGCACTGGTACCGTTGCCACCATCGACAACCGGAACTGGGAACTGCGCGACCAGCGCGAGCCGGTGCAGCGCTTCTCGCAATCGCGTGCCATCGGCCTCGACATGGAATCGGCGACGATCGCTGCCAATGGTTTTCGGTTCCGCGTGCCCTACGGCACGCTGCTCTGCGTCTCCGACAAGCCGCTGCATGGCGAGCTGAAGCTGCCGGGTATGGCGAGCGCCTTCTACCGGCGGCAAGTCAGCCAGCATCTCACCATCGGCATCCGTGCCATGGAGAAGCTACGCGAAATGGCTCCCGAGCGGCTGCATTCGCGCAAGCTGCGCTCGTTCATGGAAACGGCTTTCCAATAGGACTCTCGCCGCTTCCGCTCAGGCTCCGGCCCGTTTGGCCCCTCCCAATCCGGACTATCTCATGCTCACTATTTTCGACTGCGACGGCGTGCTTATCGATTCCGAGATCATTTCCTCAGCGGTCACCGCGGAAGTGCTCAACGATGAGGGCTTCGCCATTACCGCCGATGAAGTGACATCCCGCTTCGCGGGGCTCGCGAGCGGCGAGATGGAGGCGATCCTCTCCGAGGAGACCGGATTGCCGGTGAGCGGCCGTATCAAGGAGCGTATCCAGGCGGAATTTGATCGGCGCATCGTACACGTCAAGGCGGTCCCGGGCATCGTCGAGCTGCTCGATGCGCTCGATGGTCCGCGTTGCGTCGGCTCCAACGCCGAGTCGGCTTATCTCAAGCGGGCACTCACCAGCGCCGGCCTCTATGACCGATTCAAGCCCTACGTCTTCTCGGCCGGCGAGGTTGGGACCCGCAAAGGCAAGCCCGATCCCAACGTTTTCCTTCATGCCGCCCGTGAACTCGGCGTTGATCCCTCCGATACGATCGTCATCGAAGATTCGTTCGCCGGCGTGACCGCCGCCGTCCGTGCCGGCATGCGGGCGATCGGCTTTACCGGTGGCGCCCATTCCTGGCCTGGACACGCCGAAGCCTTGATGGAGGCGGGCGCCGAGACGGTGGTCCGTCGGCATGCCGATGTTCTCGCTGTTGTCGAGGCCCTCGGTTCTTGGGATGGAAGAGGCGTGTAGGTCTGCCGACGGCGATTATTGGCCGACGATTTCCTTCAACGCTTCAGCGAGCGAATGACGGTCGTCTCCCTCGCCGGTGACGACGTCGGCGATCACCGGCTTTCCATTTTCAGAAATCACCCGGAAATGCAGTTCGGAGACAGCGTTGCGCTCCTCGTCTGAATTGCCCTCCATGCAGGTGAACCGCTTGAAGCGAGCAACGACGTCGGTTGCCGCTCCGCCCGCCTTTTCGGGTTGAAGCGTCAGGCCCTCCAGCGGACAGCCATCCTGGCCGAGGACGATCGGATCATAGTCGAAGGGGTTGCCCTCCCCGTCGTCGGTATCGAAGGCGGGATGTTTGAGCGCTTCGGCATAGAGGGTGCGTATGTTCTTGCTGAAGTAGCCGATATGGGCGTCGTCAAAATAGTCACCCGGATCGCCGTCGGTGCCGGACCAGAGGGCGGTCGCGACATCCATGATGGCACGCACCGGCGTGGTAGCATCGGCGGCGTTGGCCGATCCGGCAATGGCAAGAAAACCGGCGACAAGAACATATTTCAGCATCGGGGACCCAATCCTCGTCCGTCGTGAAGGGAGAACCCTAAGCACTTGCAAGTGACAGCGCAATCGCCGTCGCCACACACTCTTGTCGTGCGCGGAGCCTTGTCCTCTTTGGGAGCAGTCAGGCCTTTTTCGCCGCCCGCAGTACGGCCGCGATCACCGATGCCACCGCTTTGTAAAGGTCGACCGGGATTGTCTCATCGAGCTTCAGTGTCGACAGCGCGTCAGCGAGGGCCGGGTTCTCCTCCACCGGCACGCCCGCTTCCCGCGCCTTATCGATGATCGCTTCGGCGACCGCGCCCTTGCCGGTGGCAACCACTTTCGGCGCACTCGGAGCGGCATATTGCAGCGCCACCGCCTTGCGGATGTCCTTGTCGCTCATAGCTGAAGATCCAGACGATGACTGGGCACGGCGGCCGTCTCGTCCCGCCCTTCGGGCGGATGCCCACGGTGCAAATCGACGCCAGCCACGACCATGCCCTCCTGTTCGAGACCCAGCACGATATTTTCCCGTTCCGCCTCCATGCGGACCAAGCCATCGTCACTTTCGCACCAGACACCGACGGCGACGCGCCGCCCATCCATCAGCCCCACTCGCACGGCGACAGGCCCGAGCGGGGCAATGTCGAAGGCGATGTCGACCTGGAACACCCGGCGCGGCGGGGCGCCAGGTTCGGTCGGTGCGTGGTCATCGCGCTCGATGCGAAGTTGAGCGATCGACGTGCCGTTCGGCCCGGCGATGGGAATCTCCAGCATCAAGGCCTGCGTCGGCTGCAGGGTCTTCATATCCCGGCTCTCTGCGGTGGCAGCCTGATGCAGGAAAACGCGCGACAAGGAACGTTCCGCCTCACCGAGCGCGCGACCGGCCAGTGTTTCCGTCGAGGCCGACTCGGCCTCATCGCCGTTGAAAAGCGGCAGGGCTGGCTGGCCACGCACCGGACCTCCCTTGCGTGGCGGTGGCGGCCGGTCGGCACGCGATGTTGCCGCGTCGTCGCCGGAGCCATCAAGGCTGGCCATCACGTCGGCGTTTCGTCCAAGCCAGGCGACCAGTTCGCGGCGGAGCCCGTCGAGAGCGCCTTTGAGATCGACGCCAACGGCCAACGGCGCGGCAGTCGACGGCGCTGCGGCCATCAGAGAGGCGGATTGCCGCAGGGGTGGCGCAAGGGTGTCGGCGCTCGGGGCCGGAGCAGTACGGATCTGCGATGGCACCTGCTGTGATTGGGCCTCTCCCGGCTCAACCGCAGTTACCGATCCGGGCTGCGGCGAAGAAGCCGAAGCCGATGGGTAGGCGACACCACCCGACTGCGTCTGGGCGTCCGCCACCGGAGGGGACGCCACCGGACTGGCCGGCGTCCGCGACGGCATTCCCGGCTCAGGCAACGCTGTCGGCAAGCTATCCACCGTGGAGGGAACGAAGAGAGGCCTATCACCTGGAAGACGGTGAGACGCCGCTTCGCTGCCGACAGGAACAGTCGCAGCGAGCGGCAAGGCAGGTTGGGCACCAGAGGTGGTCGCAGTTGGCGGCAAATCCGAAGCTGGCGCAGCCGCTGCCGGTGCCAGCGGTCGCCCCGGCGTCCATGGCGCGAAGGCGCGGGAGGATGCGGTCGCGTTGGCGGATGCGTTCGCGTTGGCGGATGGGGTCGACGGTGTCGCTGGTGATGACGGAACCGGAGCGCCAGGTTCTGGAGGACCGGAAGTGGAAGCCAAGGGCGGCGCTGATGACTGGCCGGCGCTGCCAGACTGCGATGTTGGCGAACTGACTGGTTGACCGGTGATGGACGTGGTCGGCGGTAACGGTGAGGTGGAAGACGGTGAAGGAGATGCGGCCGGGCTGATCGTTTGCGGTACCGACGCAGCCCCAGCATCGCCCGTCGTATGCGCTTGCGTTGGCGGTGGTATCGGACTGTCGTGGGCAATGACCGAGGTAGCCGGCAACGGCGCCGCCACAACAGCCGTTACCGGAGACGCTACCGACGGCGTTTCACCCGGTACCACTGATGGCACCGGAGCAATGGCGGCACTTTCCGAGGGCGTGACAACGTTTGGGTTCGGTGCGACGAGGTTGGTTGCTGGGACCGCGGCAGCCGACGGCGGCGTGGCGCCCGGCGTGACGGACGGCACCGCGACGCTGGGCACGCCCGGGACCGACGGGCTTATCTGAACGGATGCTGGTGAGCCGCCTTGGCTGGCGTTAGGCGGGGTGGCCAATGATGGCCTGCCGGCAACCGGTGGCGCAGACGCGGGAATTGCCAAAGCTAGTCTCGCAGCGGCCGTCGGCACAGAAGACGAGACTGTGGGAGGTGCCGCGACCTGTGGCGGCTTTTGCGCCGGCGCGCCGCCGAGCGCCTGCCTTACGGCCGGCGGCAACACGGCCGCCATTTTTCCGGCGGCCACGGCTTCGTGGAACAGGCCGGACGCCCGGATCGCCTGAGCGACGCGTTCTGGCGTCACTTCGCCGTCACCGAGACGAAATGCCAGCACCGTATCGACGGCCGTCTTCACCGCATCGGGTAAATCAGAAGCTTGGGCGAGTTCGACCAGCGTGGCGTAAAGTGACGCGAGCCCGCCCTGCCGGCCCAGCGCCTCGGCCACCGCTTTATCGATCAATGTGGTCTCTGGGACGATAGCGGCGGCTGGCTCCGCCACTGTCGCCTGAAGATCGAGAAGCGAGCTCGCCGCGGTTTGTTGGGCGAGCGTTTTGCCCGGCTGACCGGAGTTCGCCTGGATTTCGCTGATCACCGGCGGCAGCGGGCCGATCGCCATGGGCATGCTCCCGGAGAAGGGGGTACCGGAAGGGTGCTTCGAAACGGCCCGTCTGGCAAGCCGTCACATTGGATCTGGCGTGGTTTTCAGGCGGAACGGCGGCCCAAGGCCGCCGCTCTCTTTCGGTCAGCTCTGATAAGACAGCTTCGGCTGGCGGGCAGCCAATGTTTCGTCGACGCGCCGACGCGGTGCGAGATACGGCGCCGCCTTGAAGGCAGCGGCATCGCCAGCCTTCGCCTTCTCGGCAAGATGTCGCAGTGTGCCGATGAATTGATCAAGGCTCGCTTTCGATTCCGACTCGGTCGGCTCGATCAGCAAGGCACCGTGGACGACCAACGGAAAATACATGGTCATCGGGTGGTAGCCCTCGTCGATCATCGCCTTGGCGAAATCGAGCGTCGTAACGCCGGTACCCTCAAGGAAGTGGTCGTCGAACAACACCTCATGCATGGCCGGCCGCTCCGGGAAGGCCACCGTCATGACATCCTTGAGGCAAGCCTTGACGTAATTGGCGGCAAGCACCGCATCCTCGGACGCTTGCCTGAGACCGTCGGCACCGTGGCTCAGCATATAGGCAAGCGCACGCACGAACATGCCCATCTGACCATGGAAAGCGGTGATGCGGCCGAAGGGCTTCAAGCCCCGCTCGCCGGCAGCTTTGCGCGTCTCGACGAATTCGGCCGAGCCATCCTTGTCGAACCGCACGAAGGGGACAGGCGCATAAGGCGCGAGACGATCGGACAGAACCACAGGACCGGCGCCGGGGCCGCCGCCGCCGTGCGGCGTCGAGAAGGTCTTGTGCAGGTTGATATGCATGGCGTCGACGCCAAGATCACCCGGCCGGACCTTGCCGACGATGGCATTGAAGTTGGCGCCGTCAGCGTAGAAATAAGCGCCAGCGGCATGCACCGCTTCGGCAATCTCCACGATGTCGCGCTCGAACAAGCCGCAGGTGTTGGGGTTGGTCAGCATGATCGCCGCCACCTCGAGGCCCAGGCGTTTCTTCACTTCCTCCGGGTCAACCGTACCGTCGGCGCGTGCAGGAACGCCGACAACGCGGAAACCGAGCTGGGCGGCCGTCGCCGGATTGGTGCCATGCGCCGACTCCGGCACCAGAACGACGTCTCGTGCCTCGCCGCGATCGGCAATCGCCGCCTTGATCGTCGCCATGCCGCACATCTCGCCGTGAGCGCCGGCCTTGGGACTCATGGCGACCGAGGCCATACCGGTGAGTTCCAGCAGCCAACGGCCGAGCTCGGCAACCAGTTCGACGGCGCCAGACACCGTCGACAGCGGCTGTAGCGGATGCACATCGCCAAAGCCCGGCAGCCGCGCCATCGCCTCGTTGAGGCGTGGGTTGTGCTTCATCGTACAGGAGCCGAGCGGGTAGAGGCCAAGGTCGATGGCATAGTTCTGGCGGCTGAGGCGCACATAATGGCGCATCGTTTCCGGCTCGGTGAGGCCCGGAAGATCGACGGGCGCCGTGCGGCCGAGACCACCGAGGCGTGGTTCGAACGCACCGACATCATCGAAATCGACGCCGGTTACGTCGAGACGGCCCACCTCGAACAGCAGAGGCTCCTCGATGGCAAGCCCCCGGTTACCGGTGAACGTGGAGGCGACAGCGGTGGCGTCGGTGGTGGCAGGCGCGGTGGGGCGGCCTACGTTATGCATGGTCATTGGTCACCTCCGAACGTGAACAGCGTCGAAAGCAGGAAGCTGCGGTAGCGGCTCGGTGTCTTGACCGGGCTGTCGCTGAAGAAACGGCGCTGGGCGACGGGAAAAACCTCCGCGTTCCAAGGCTCGCCGGTCTCTTTCTGTCGTCTGTCGGTCATGCCAGCGCCTCCCGCAAAGCGGCCGTCAGCGCCGCTCTATCTTCGTCGGTGTTGACCTCGGTGGCCGCGATAACCAGTACGTTCTCGAGCTCGGGCCGGTTCGGCTCGAGCCGGCTCGCCGGCACACCAGCCAAAATGTTCCGAGCGGCCAGCGCTTCCACGACGGCAGCGGCGCTTTTCGGCAGGCGCACGGCAAACTCGTTGAAGAAGGCGCGGTTGAGCAGTTGGACGCCGGGCAGCGCGGCCAGCGCGTCGGCAAGCCGAACCGCATTGGCGTGATTGACACGGGCGAGTTTGGTCAGGCCTACGCCGCCCAGCAGCGTCAGGTGGATCGAGAAGGCCAGCGAACAAAGACCGGCGTTGGTGCAGATGTTGGACGTCGCCTTTTCGCGGCGGATATGCTGCTCGCGGGTCGACAGCGTCAGAACGAAAGCGCGCTTGCCATCGGCGTCCACCGTCTCGCCGCAGAGGCGGCCAGGCATCTGGCGCACGTATTTCTGACGGGTCGCGAAGAGCCCGACGTAGGGGCCGCCGAAGCTGAGCGGGTTGCCAAGAGATTGGCCCTCGCCGACCACGATATCGGCGCCTTGCGCGCCCGGCGGCTCGATCAGGCCGAGCGATACTACCTCGGTGAAGACGGCGATCAGCAGTGCGCCGACGGCATGGGCCTTTTCGGCGATCGGCTTCAGATCGTAGAGATGGCCGTAGAAGGATGGCGACTGGACGACGACGCAGGAGGTCGTCTCGTCGATGGCAGCGAGGATATCCTCGGTGCCCGAGAGATCCGGTGGCAGGCTTTCCACCGTATGGCCGGGGAACCGCGTCACCGTTTCGACAACACCGCGATAGTGCGGATGAATGCCGCCCGACAGAACAGCCCGGTCACGCCGGGTAATGCGATGGGCCATCAGCACGGCCTCGGCCAGCCCCGTCGAACCATCGTACATCGAGGCGTTGGCCACCTCCATGCCGGTCAGACGGGCAACTTGCGTCTGGAACTCGAACAGAACCTGCAGCGTGCCCTGGGCTATCTCAGGCTGATACGGCGTGTAGCTCGTCAGGAATTCCGAGCGCTGGATCAGGTGATCGACGGTGGCGGGAACGTGATGCCGATAGGCGCCGGCGCCGATGAAGAACGGCACCGAGCCAGCCGACGTATTCTTCGCCGCCATCGCACCAAGACGGCGGGCCACCGCTTGCTCGCTGGCGTGCGGCGGCAGTTTCGGCAACGTGGCAAGCCGCTTTTCAGCTGGCAGATCGGCGAAGAGATCGTCAATCGATGCAGCGCCGATCGCCGAGAGCATGTCGGCCCGATCGGTATCGGAAAGAGGAAGATAGCGCATGGAACGAGCTCCAGTAGCCTAATCAAGCGGTGCTGTAGTTTCCGGGAGGCAACGGGCGCCATCTATCCTGTGATAGCCGGCTCCGATACCGACAGCTCGCCTTTGCGAACCATCGCGCATCGTGGAGGCAGGCGTTTGCAGGCTGAGACGGTGCACCGGGAGAAATGCCCCGGGCCGGTTACAGCCCTTCGACAAAGGTCTTGTAGGCGGCCTCGTCCATGAGTACTTCGAGTTCGGCGAGGTCCGACATCTCGATCCGGCAGAACCAGCCGGCGCCCTCGGGATCTTCATTGACGGTGATCGGGCTATCGGCGAGGGGGGCGTTGGTCTCGATGACCGTGCCGGTCACCGGCGAATAGACTTCGCTTGCGGCCTTGACGCTCTCGACGACGGCCGTCTCCTCGCCCTTCTTTACCTTGCGACCGACGGTCGGCACCTCGACGAACACCACGTCGCCGAGCTGGGCCTGGGCATAATCGGTGATGCCGAGGGTGGCGACGTTACCGGTCACGGCGATCCACTCGTGCTCTTCGGTGTAATATTTGGTCATGGCTTTGTTCCGCTGTCTCTGGAGGTGTTATTTGGGCGCGCGATGAAAGCGGGCCGGAACGAAGGGAAGAGAAACAATCTCGGCCGGCAGCGCCTTGCCGCGCACGACCAGCCCCACTCGCGTGCCCGGCCGGGCATGAACCGCGGCGACGTAGCCCATGGCTACCGGGCCGCCAACGGTTGGACCGAAGCCGCCGGAGGTGACGACACCAATGGCAACGCCATTCTCATCGACGATCTCAGCACCATCGCGAGCAGGTGCGCGCCCATCCGGCCGAATGCCGACACGTTTGCGGACAACACCCTCGGCGATCTGCGACAGAACGATATCGGCGCCGGGGAAGCCGCCTTCTTCGCGGCGGCGTTTCTGGATCGACCAGAGGAGACCGGCCTCGACCGGCGTCGTCGTCTCGTCGATGTCATGCCCATAAAGGCAGAGCCCGCCTTCAAGGCGCAGCGAGTCGCGAGCGCCAAGGCCGATCGGCCGAACACGGGGATCTCGCAGCAGGACTTCCCAAAGGCCCACCACCGTATCGGCGTGAACCGAAATCTCGAAACCGTCCTCGCCGGTATAGCCGGAGCGGGACAGGAAGACAGGAATGCCGGCGATGGTCGCCGGGCCGACGTCCATGAAATCCCAACCGGCGACATCGGCGCCGAGCGAGACCAGCACGTTGACCGCCTCCGGTCCCTGCAAGGCGAGCAGCGCCCGCTCCTCGTGAATTTCGAGCAGCACGCCCTCGGGTAGCCGGGCGGCGATATGGGCATAGTCGGCCACCTTGCAGGCGGCGTTGACGACGAGACCGAGCATATCTTCGGCGCCCGGAGCACGATGCACCATCAGGTCGTCCAGAATGCCGCCGTGCTCGTTGAGCAACTGGGAATAGCGCTGCCGACCCGGCTCCAGGCCCAGGATATCAGCCGGCACCAGCGCCTCGAGGGCGCGGGCGACGGTCCGGTGATCGGGGCCGCGGAGCGTTGCCTGCCCCATGTGGGAAACGTCGAACAAGCCGGCTGCCGCGCGGCAATGGGCGTGTTCGGCAAGAATGCCCTCGTATTGCACCGGCATCAGGTAACCGGCGAACGGCACCATGCGCGCGCCCAGCGCCACGTGGGCGTCGTAGAGCGGCGTCTTGAGTGGCGCGGCGGAATGCGGGTCGTGGTCGGCATGGACGGGTGTCGTCATGCGTCGGCTCCGGATAGAGGTGGGCGGACGACGGGCTTCGTCATGTCCGCGCCCCCTCTGTCACGTAACCTGAGAGATTTCCCCAGACGCCTTGTCCGGGTTACTCCTTCGGTGAGTCGAGGTTTGAACCTCGCCTGCTTTCCAGAGCGTCGTCCGCTGCGTGCGGTCCGTTTGCCTGAGAGTTTCCGGGGCGGTTGCTCCTTCGGCGCCGACGGTAACCACCGTCGGTCTCTCCCGCGCAGCGTCTCGAAGCCTTGCAGCTCCGCGTCCGGGCACGACTATCCCGAACAGCCGCCAGCATGACCTGCCGGCGGCGGAATTTCAAGCGACTTCGGCCGGCATCCGGCCGCAGCCTATTTCTTCTTTTTGTCCTTGCTCTCGTCGAAGCCGACATAAATCACGAAATTGCCCTGGCTCTTGTCGCCGGTAACCACCAGGTCAGGCGCCACGAAATCCCAGTCGGCGGCAGCCGCGCCCGGCGCAATCGTGATGTTTTGCGGATAGAGCTTGGAGTAGAGCACCTCGTCGCCGTTGCGCACCATCACCACACGTACCGGCAGCGTGGCAGCGCCAACCGCCCCATTGGGACCGGCGAGAAGACGGCCGGCCACACCCACCTTGATGGTCGTGGTACCGGAGGCATCGGTATGACACTCGCGGGCGAACTTGCGGATGGTGCCCTGGAAGCGGACGGCGCTGAAATCGCCTTCCTTGCCCTTATCGAACACAGCCAGCATTTGCGTACCGTCGCGCACCTGCACGTCCGGGCAGACGGCGACCGGCGCGAACTTCTCCAGCGTCTCCTGTTCCGCCTTGGGATCGGTACCCCCCGAGACCCACGAACGGGGCGAGAAGCCACTGCCCGAAGAACAGGCCGAAAGCGTCACGACAAGCGCCAACGCCGACAAAATCTTACCGCTGAAACCGACAGAATTCATGAGAGCGTTACCTCCGCTTCGCCGCTTCCATAGCATGCAGCCTCAGCCTTGGCGACTCGTTCCATGCCGGAATGTTCCCATGGATACCGCGGTCTACATATCCGCTTTGCTGGACGCATCCCGAGGCGATTCCCATCTGAAACAGAGATTCGAGTGCCGCCGGTAGGCGCCAATAAATGAGGATGCCATTTCATGCAATCACCTTCGAGATCCCGGCCTTTCCCTTGACAGCCCCCGGGCAAACACTTCTATTCCGCTTCTCCAGCAAGAGGGACCACGGTTGACGCTGCCGAAGCTCAAGATTCTGCTCTGTGCGCCGCGTGGCTTCTGCGCCGGCGTCGATCGGGCGATCCAGATCGTCGATCTGGCGCTCGCCCGCTATGGCGCGCCGGTCTATGTGCGGCACGAAATCGTCCACAACAAATACGTGGTCGAGGAGCTCAGAGCCAAGGGCGCCGTGTTCGTCGAGGAACTCGATGAGATTCCCGACACCGAGCAGCCGGTCATCTTTTCGGCCCATGGCGTGCCGCGTTCGGTGCCGGCCGCCGCTCAGGCTCGCAACCTCTTCCAGCTCGATGCGACATGTCCGCTGGTTACCAAGGTGCACCGCGAGGCGGAGATCCATTACAAAAAGGGTCGGCACGTTATCCTGATCGGCCACGCCGGGCATCCGGAAGTCATCGGCACCATGGGGCAACTACCTGAAGGAGCGGTGACGCTGATCGAGACTGTCGACGATGTCGGCAAACTCAGCTTCCCGGCCGGCACGGTGCTCTCCTACACGTCGCAGACGACGCTGTCGGTTGATGATACGCGGACCATCGTCGAGGCACTGGCCGTCCGCTTCCCGGACATCGTGCCGCCGCACAAGAGCGACATCTGCTACGCCACCACCAACCGGCAGGCGGCCGTTCGCGAAGTGGCCCCGAAAGTCGACGCCATGCTGGTGGTCGGTGCACCCAACTCGTCCAACTCACAGCGCCTCCGCGAAGTGGCCGCCCGCGAGGGCTGCGCACGCGCGTTTCTGATCCAGCGGGCCTCCGATCTCGACTGGGACACCCTCGACGGCATCGAAACGCTGGGCATCACCGCCGGGGCCTCGGCGCCGGAAGTGCTGGTCGAAGAGATCATCGACGCTTTTGCCGCCCGTTACGACGTATCGGTCGAAACGGTGCGGACGGCCGAGGAAACCATTGCCTTCACCCTTCCGCGTCCCTTGCGCGATATGGCCGACCAGGGCGGCCCGGAGCTCTAGAATGGCCGTCTATACGGATGTTTCCGACGAGGAACTTTCCGATTTCCTGACCCGCTACGATATCGGCACATTGGTTTCCTGCAAGGGAATCGCCGAAGGCGTCGAGAATTCCAACTTCCTGCTTGGCACTGATACGGGACGCTTCATTCTGACGCTCTATGAGAAGCGCGTGAACGAGGCCGATCTGCCGTTCTTTCTTGGCCTGATGGATCACTTGGCTGCCCGCGGCATCAACTGCCCGCAGCCGGTGCGCGACCGCGACGGCGAGGCGCTTGGCCGCCTGGCCGGCCGGCCGGCCACCATCGTCACCTTTCTCGATGGCATGTGGGTGAAGCGACCGGAGGTGAGCCACTGTGGCCAGGTGGGCGAGGCCCTGGCTCGTCTGCATAAGGCTGGCGAGGGATTTTCCATTCGCCGCCGCAACGGCCTCGGGCCGGATGGCTGGCCGCCACTTTATGCTGGCAGCGCCGATCGCGCCGACGAGGTGCTCGCCGGGCTCGGCGGCGAAATTGAGACCGAACTCGCCTTCATCCAATCCAACTGGCCGAAAGGGTTGCCGGAGGGCGTCATCCACGCTGACCTCTTCCCCGACAATGTGTTTTTCCTGAAGGGGCAGCTGTCCGGCCTCATCGATTTCTATTTCGCCTGCAATGACTTCCTGACCTACGACCTTGCCGTCTGCCTCAATGCCTGGTGTTTCGAGCCCGATGGTGCCTTCAACATCACCAAAGGGCGGGCGATGCTGGCGGGCTATACTGCCGGCCGATCGCTGACCGACGCCGAGATCGAAGCCTTGCCGGTGCTTTGCCGTGGATCGGCGCTGCGCTTCCTGCTCACCCGCCTCTATGACTGGCTGAAGACGCCGCCCGGCGCGCTCGTCCGCAAGAAAGATCCGCTGGAGTATTATCGGAAGCTGCGCTTCCACCGAATGGCGGCATCGGCCAGCGCCTATGGTCTCGAGCTTGCCGGAACGAGCGCATGAGCGAGGCAAAGCGTGTTGCCGTCTATACCGACGGCGCCTGCTCGGGAAATCCCGGCCCCGGCGGCTGGGGGGCGATCCTCGTCTATGGAGACAAGAGCAAGGAACTCTGCGGTGGCGAGCAACTCACCACCAACAATCGCATGGAGCTGACCGCCGCCTGCGCGGCACTCGAAGCGCTGACGCGGCCCTGCGCCGTCGATCTCTACACCGACAGCCAATACGTGAAGGGCGGCATCACCGGCTGGATCTTCGGCTGGAAGAAGAACGGCTGGAAGACCGCCGACAAGAAGCCGGTGAAGAACGCCGACCTGTGGCAGAGACTCGAGGCGGCGCGCGAACGTCACAGCGTCGAGTGGCATTGGGTGAAAGGCCACGCCGGCCACGACATGAACGAACGGGCCGACGAACTGGCTCGCCTCGGCATGGCGCCGTTCAAGCCGGGCTACCGTCCGCCCGACGGAGGCGCTGATGCCGCATGAAGCCGCGCCGATCCTGGTCGTTGCCAATCCCGTCGCCGGCAGTTTCAACTACCGTCACCTGATGCGATTGGCCGAGCGGCTCGACCGGCTCGGCCTCAAGTCCGACATCTGGCTGACTCGTTATTCCGGTGAGCTCGCCGACATCGCCGCCGATCTTTCGCCAGCGGTCCGCACACTGGTCGTCGGCGGCGGCGACGGCTCGATCAACGAGGCGATTACCGGCATCGTCCGGCGCGGCGACGAGGGCCCCGCCCTTTCCATCCTACCGTTTGGCACGGCCAACGTACTGGCCCACGAACTCGGCTTACCCTTTTCCCCTGAGAAGTTGGCCGAGCGCATCGCCGCCGGTCGTACGGCACCGTTGTATCTCGGTACGGTGGGAGAACGCCCCTTCTCGCTGATGGTGTCGGCCGGCTTCGATGCCGACATCGTCCATGCCGTGGAGGCCCCCTTCAAACGACGCTGGGGCAAGCTCGCCTACGGCTGGCGCGGCCTGACGCTGGCGCTTGCGAGGACGGGGCGAGATGTCATCGTTACCGCCGATGGCGAAACCATCCGTTGCCGGATCGCCGTTGTAACGACGGCGCGTTTTTATGGCGGTCCACTGACCATCACGCACAATACCCACGCGACCAAGCCGGGGCTCCGCCTCGTAACGCTCGCCGATGATCGGCCCGCCACGTTGCTCCGCGCCGCCCTTGCCTTGGGGCTTGGTCGCCTCGATCGACTCGCGGCTGTTCAAGATCGAGCGGTCAATGAAGTGCGTTTTTCCGGCGAAGGCATTTACATGCAGATCGATGGCGACCGCATGCAGACGACCGACGCGGTGGTGCGCGCCGGCCGGACCATCGAGGTCATAAGCTAAGCTTCAGAGCTTTTCGACAATGCTGGGGGCGGCCGAGCAGGTGGTCTCGCTGGCCTTCTCTTCGACCTGCAATTCCTTCACCACGCCATCGTCGACGATCGCCGCGTAACGCTGGGAGCGCACGCCCATGCTGGCCCCAAAATCCTGGCTGAGGCCGACTTGCTTGGCAAAGGCCGCAGAACCATCGCCGAGAAAGAGGATCTTCTCGCCGGCGCCGAGCGCCTCGCGCCAGGCGCCGAGCACATAGGCGTCATTGACGGCCGTTACCGCGATGGTGTCGACACCCTTGGCTCTGATCTCATCGAACTTCTGAATGAACCCGGGGACATGGCTTTTCGAGCAGGTCGGGGTGAAAGCACCGGGCACCGCGACCAACACCACCTTCTTGCCGGCGAACACTTCATCGGTCGTGATCTCTTTCCTGCCGCCATCGGCGGTCGGCGTCAGGAACGTGAACACGGGTAGTTTGTCTCCGACCTTGATCATGACCTTTTCCCTTTTTCAGCGCTGAGTGCCTAGTGGATATACCTATTCAGCCACAGCGTCGAGGCGGCGGATAATCTCGTAGGCGCGGTCCTTCTCGACCAGGGTAAAGTTCAACTCGACGCCATTCGTCCCGGTCGCTCCTGACGGTCCTTCCAACGCGACAGCGAAGCGGCGCCGGCCGCCATCGGCGCGAACGGGCGCGGGGGGCGCCGCATACCACTTGGCCGGAGCAGTGACGAACAGATCGACGAGGCGACCATCGTCGGCAACCGAAACGTCAGCGCTGCCCTTGGCTGTCTTGGCATCGAAGCCGAGGTGATCAATGGTCAGGCGGGCATCGTCGGCCCGCACCGGCACGCGCGCCTCGAAGACGGCAATGTCGTCTTTTGCGGCCTGATCAACCGCGCTATCAGGATCGAGACGGGCCGTAACCTCGGCTTCGGCCGGCACGCAAACCTCAGCGCAAAGGCCATAGAGTACACGAACGGCGAGGGTCACTGGCTCGCCGGGACGAGCCGGGACGGCCCGGATCGGCAAGAGAAGGCGCCCCTTGTAGATCATGGACGTACCCGCACCATCGGTGTAGCGGACCGGCGCGGGATACTCGACATTGAAATCCTGAAGGTTCTCGCTGCGAGCGACATCGAAAATCGGCGGAATGCCGGCGTCGCCGGGATTGCGCCAGTAAGTGTGCCAACCGTCCGGCAGATCAAGTTCCAGAGCTACCCGGTAGGCGCCGTTTTCGATCCCGCCGGCAACAATGAGGCGGGCATCCGCTGATGGCACCTCGAAGGCCGAGGCGTGAGCCGGCAGACCGCCGAACAACGGCAGGAGAAAAGCAAATCGTAGCAAGCCGAATATCTTCAATGCAGTCGTCTCGGTTCGAGGAAACGTTCGCAACTAGATAGCATCGGGCGTCACATTCCCCCACGAAAAAGCGCTCGACGGTTCGATTGCCGGTCACGTTATCGTGGCCTGAACTTCCGCTAAAGTGGCAAATATCCCTGTCACAATCGTCAGTGTTTTCTGTTTCTTAAGGGCTGATGGGCTTGATGGCTACACCTTTCGTATGAGCCCGCGAGGATGGTATGCGTCTGTCAATCCAGAAGTCGATAATCTTGGTCATTTCGACATTGAGCCTCGCCCTTCTGGCTTTCACCGGCAACGGCGCCTGGACGGCCTACCGAGCATGGACGACCGCCGAAACACTCCGCAAGCTCACCGGCATCGAGCACAGCCTGTTCGAGGCCGTGTCGAACTTCCGAGTTGAGCGTGGCGACACGCCGGCGATATTGGGTCTACCACCCGAACAGAGCGCCGATGCCATCAAGGGCGTTATCGAGCGTCGGACCGCGACGTCTGCCGGTCTGGATGCGACAATTGCTGGCCTGGAGACCATCGGCGACGCCGGCCTCAAACCGGTGCTCGATGACCTCAAGTCGCGCCGGGACGCGCTGGAGAAACTGCGCACCGCCGCCGACGCCCAACTCGCCAAGCCACTCGCGGACCGCGACAAGGCACTCGGGAAAGCTTATCTCACCGAGGGCGGCGACATTCTCTCAGCCTTGGACAGTGCAACTGGCGCCATCGAGGGCAGCATCGGGGCTATGGCACCCGAACTCGCCTCGCTGGTCAACATCCGTGCGCTTGCCTGGAACGCTCGCAGCTATGCTGGGACCACCGTAACCGGCATGATGCCGGCCGTCACAGAGAAGCGGCCATTCCGGGACGGCGAGGCCGCTCCGGTCAATGCCGCGCTGAAACAAGCGCAATCCCTGTGGGAACTGGTGCGGAGCATGGTCGCCTCGTCCACGGTTCCCGAGGCCATCCGACAGAGTTTCACGGCGGGCGATGCGGCCTTCTTTGCTGGCGACTTCCGCAAGCTGCAGGACGAGCAGATCAAGAGAATGACCTCCTGGCAGCCGCCGAGCGTCAAATTTGACGACTGGCGGCAGGCGAGCGCCAAGGCGACGGCTGCGGTGGGCAGCGTCGCCGGAGCGGCAATCGATGCCTTGAGGATGCAGGCCGACCACTACTCGACCGCGGCCACGCGGCAGCTTGCCATCAACGTTGCCCTGCTTGCCGTCACCCTGTTGCTGTCGGTGGGGGCTGCCCTCATCACGCGCGTCCGTCTCGGTCGGCCGATGGCGCTGATGACCGAAGCCATGGGGCGTCTCGCCGCCAACGACACATCGGTGGAAATTCCCGGCCTCGGCCGCCGGGACGAGATCGGCGCCATGGCCGCCGCCGTCGAGGTGTTCAAGACCAATGCCATTCGCGTCGGTGAACTGGCCCGCGAGGCTGCCGAGCGCAATGCCGGCGAAGCCGCCGAGCGCCAAAGGCTACGGAACGAGACGGCGGCAGCGTTCGAAACCACTGTCGGCGGCGTTCTGGAGAGGGTCGTCGCGGCGATCGACCTGTTACAAAATTCGGCGGAAACCCTGACCGGCAACGCCGAGGAAACAGCGATGCAGGCCGCCTCGGCCGCTGCCGCTGCCAATCAGGCGACAGCCAACGTTCAGACGGTCGCCGGCGCCACCGAAGAGCTGTCGTCATCGATCGCCGAGATCGGCACCCGCGTCGCCGCTGCCGGCTCGGTGGCGACGGAAGCCCGGGAAACGGCGGCCGCTACGCGCGAGAACATCGGCAGCCTGCAAACTGCGGCGGACCAGATCGGTACCATCGTCGAGCTGATCGACAGCATTGCCGGCCAGACCAACCTCTTGGCGCTCAATGCCACCATCGAGGCAGCGCGTGCCGGTGAAGCAGGCAAAGGATTTGCCGTCGTTGCCGCCGAGGTGAAACAGCTCGCCGATCAGACGTCGAAGGCGACCTCGCAGATCGGCCGGCAGATCGGTGGCATTCAGACGTCCACCGGCACATCGGCCGCCTCGATCGGGGCAATCGCCGAGATCATCCATCGTCTGAATGAGATCTCCGGTGCCATTGCCACCGCCGTCGAGCAGCAGGCGGGGGCAGCCAGCGAGATTGCCCATAATGTCAGCGAGGCGGCGCGCGGCACGGCCGCCGTGTCGGAAAATGTCGAGGGCATTCGGAAAGCGTCGGAACACACCAGCACCGTGTCCACCACCGTTCTCTCGGCCGCCGATGATCTTGCAGCTCAGGCCGGTGAACTTCGCAAGGCAATGGATGAGTTTCTGGTGACCCTACGGGCCGCCTGACCAGCCTATAATGGGCGGATGCCACCAGGGGAGACAGCCATTACAGTCTCTCCTGGGTGGCTTTCATACCTTGAATAATCGCCATGGCGGTTCATATTGGTCAATCGGAGCCACACGAACCCCGGATATGCGATGGCCGGAACGGCAACCTATCTCGACGGTAAGTTCCTGATTGCCATGCCTGCGCTCGATGAAGGCGATTTCGAGCGTTCGGTCATCTATATGTGTGCCCATTCGGCAGAAGGGGCCATGGGGCTTGTCATCAACAAGCCGCTCGATCACTTGTCTTTTCCCGATCTTCTGGTCCAGCTCGAGATCATTCCCGACGAAAAGCGCATTCGTTTGCCGTCTGAGGCAAGAACCATGCGCGTGCATCAAGGCGGCCCGGTCGACACCGGCCGTGGCTTCGTTCTGCACACATCCGATTTCCATCTCGACGCGTCGACCCTGCCGATCTCCGAAGATCTGTCACTGACGGCTACGGTGGAAATCCTGAAGGCCATCGCCGAAGGGCGTGGGCCGGAACACTCGTTGCTGACCCTCGGCTATGCCGGCTGGGCGCCGGGCCAGCTCGAAAGCGAGATCCTGGCCAACGGCTGGCTCACCACCGACTCCGACCCGGATATCATCTTTTCCGCCGCCGACGGCGATCGCTATCGCCGTGCCCTGGCCACGCTGGGTGTCGATCTCGCGGCGCTGTCGCCAACAAGCGGGCGGGCGTGATCAGTTAGTCGACTTTTCCCGTGCTACGGCGCGCCAACCGATGTCCCGACGGCAGAAGCCGTCCGACCAGCGAACTTTGTCGACCGCCGCATAGGCCTTGGCCAGCGCCTCGGAAACGCTGTCGCCAAGCGCTGTAATGGCCAGCACGCGGCCACCATTCGAGACGATTGCACCATCCCTTTCAGCGGTGCCGGCGTGGAACACCGAAACGTCCGGCAGCGCTGCGGCGTTTTCGAGTCCCTCGATGCGGCTGCCCTTTGAATAGTTGCCAGGGTAGCCCTTCGCCGCCATCACCACCGTCAACGCCGTGCGCTCGTCGAAATTGGCGATGTTGCCTGACAGCCGCCCTTCAGCCGACGCCAGCATCAGTTCGAGGAGGTCAGATTTGAGGCGCGGCAGCAGCACTTCTGTCTCGGGATCGCCAAAACGAACGTTGTATTCAATCAGCTTGGGGCCATCCTCCTCGATCATCAGACCGGCGAACAGCACGCCGACGAAGGGCGTGCCCCGCTTGGAGAGGCAGCGCACCGTCGGCACGACGATCTCCTCCATGATGCGCATTTCCATCGCCTCATCCACCACCGGCGTCGGCGAATAGGCGCCCATACCACCGGTGTTGGGGCCAGTGTCGCCATCGCCCACCCGCTTGTGATCCTGAGCGGCAGCAAGCGGCAAAACGTCGATGCCATCGGTGATGGCAAAGAAGCTCGCTTCCTCGCCGACAAGGCAATCCTCGATCACCACCTCGGCGCCGGCAGCCCCGAAGGCGCCAGAGAAACAGGCGTCGACGGCGGCGAGTGCCTCCTCGACGGTGGACGCCACGACAACACCCTTGCCGGCGGCGAGACCATCCGCCTTGACGACGATTGGCGCGCCATGGCTGAGCACATAGGCTCGCGCCGCCACAGCGTCGGAGAAGCGACCATAGGCAGCGGTTGGAATGCCGGCCTCGGTGCAGAGTTCCTTGGTGAAGGCCTTGGAACCCTCGAGCCGGGCCGGCTCCTTCTTCGGGCCGAAGGCCTTGATGCCGGCAGCGGAAAGATCGTCAACAAGGCCGGCGACCAGCGGTGCCTCCGGTCCGATCACCACGAAGCCGACGTTTTCAGCCTTGCAGAAGGCGATCACAGCCGCATGGTCGGCCGGATCAATGGCGACCAGTTCGGCGATGGCGGCGATACCGGCGTTGCCGGGAGCACAGGTGAGACGTGTCAGTTTGGCGGAGCGGCGCAAGGCAGCGGCGATGGCGTGTTCACGCCCGCCAGAACCAATAAGGAGCACGTGCATCAGGGGCCTCCAACGTCGCCGAGCCGACGCCGCGCGCCTTACCATGGCGAGCCGTCGAGCGAAAGGCCGGAGCTGCCGATAGCGGCCAATTTGCGTGAGTAAGCTGTCGCATCACGGCTGCGGTAAGGCTAAGCTTTCGTCATGAGCACGCATGATTCCGACGAGATCGTCATTCCCGACGCCAAGCGCGGCAACTGGGTCGACCGCTGGCTGCCGGCGGCCCTCAGGCCTTACGCGCAACTGGCCCGGTGGGACCGTCCGATCGGCTGGTGGCTGCTGCTTCTGCCCTGCTGGTGGTCACTGGCGCTGGCGAGCGGTGCTGCCGGCCAAACCTTTCCTTCGCCCTGGTATGCGCTGCTGTTTTTCGTGGGCGCCGTTGCCATGCGCGGTGCCGGCTGCACCTATAACGACATGGTCGACCGGGATATCGACGCCGCCGTGGCGCGGACCCGGACCAGGCCGATCCCGTCGGGGCGCGTCAGTCTCACCGCGGCCGCGGCCTTTTTGGTGCTGCAGGCCCTGATCGGTCTGGCGGTGCTCCTTCAATTCGACCACTTCTCGATCGTTCTCGGACTCTGTTCGCTGATCCCGGTGGTCATCTATCCGTTCATGAAGCGGATCACCCACTTCCCGCAACTCGTCCTCGGCTTGTCGTTCTCCTGGGGCGGGCTGATGGGATGGAGCGTGGTGTTCGGCCGGCTCGATGCGCCGGCACTGCTCATCTATGTCGCGGCCATCCTCTGGACGTTCGCCTACGACACCATCTATGCCCATCAAGACCGCGAAGACGATGCGCTAATCGACCTCGGCTCGACGGCCCGTTATTTCGAGCGGTCGACACCGAAGCTGCTCACCGTCTGCTATGGCGCAGCCGTGCTGCTGCTTGGGACGGCCTTCTATCTCGCCGACGCCAAGATCGTTGCCTTTGTCGGCCTGGCCGGCTTTGCCCGCCACCTTGCCTGGCAGGTCGAAAAGTTCGACGCCGACGACGGCGACCTGTGTCTGCGGCTGTTCAAATCCAACCGCGACGCCGGCCTGATCCTGACGGCCGGCCTCGTCATCGACGGTCTGCTCAAGGGGATGTAGCCCAACCTTCAGTAGGGCTTGTAGCTCTTCTCTTCGAGGATTTCAGAGTTGAGGTGCAGGTTGATGCGCCGCTTTACAGCCGCCCGCAAATCATTTGTGCGGTAAACACTCCGCGCCAACTCGATGAATTCGTCATCGAAAGTGCGGACGGATTCTTTTTCCCGGATGCGGTCCTCGATGACCCAAAGGCGCGAGTTGATATCAAGCAGTTCGCGTTTCATGTCCGACAAGGCCTGATCGCCGGCGATGGTGTCGGCGACAAAGCTCGAAAGCATTCGGAGTTCCTTCTCGACGTTCAGAAGGGCCTCTTCCTGGACGATATTCTTCTTCTTGATCTCCAGGATCGTTATCTTGTCGATGACTTCGCCCCATGACGTCGGCACAGCAGGGATTTGTCTCGTCACGTCAATCTCCAGGTTTGCTTTCGCACGCGGTCGTTGAGTAACGCTTAATCGGATGCTAGTCCATAGGTTGGACCCGCTTCCGGAAGCGTACGAGGACGACGTCAACATGTTGTGGCTTAAGAGGATTCTACACTATTTCGGCGGATATGCCCCGCAGTCCGTCCGGAATGAAGCCGGCATCCTCGTCGACGCAGCAGGCCGGAAGCATATCGCGATCCGGGCCCGTAGCACCAACCGCAAGCGTGCACCGTTTGTTGCGCCGGGGTTGGGCGACCGAATTCACTGCATAACTCTGGGCTGGGCTTTCTCGAAGGCGCATGACGTACCGGTGGTGCTGCACCTGAACAGGAAGAAGCACACGGGTGGTGCCTCGATCGGCAACAAACGCGAGTCCTGGAACGAGGTGCTAAGTCTGTTTCCGAAAGGCCACGTCGAGCTGATGTTCCACGATTTCGAGCCACGGACAGAGCGATCCTGGATTTCCTATCTCGAAATCTGCGGGTTTCCCGCTGAGATCTTCTGGTACCAGGATCATCCGGGCAAATTCGAGGTGCCGCAAGCTCTTGAAATCTCGCACTATCTTCACGCCATCCCGCCGATACCCGCAGAAGACTTGTCGCACGAGCTTAACCTTCCATCTCGTTTCGTCACGCTCCAGTGGGATTCCATGCAGTTCGGCCGCACCCTCCCCCCCGAACAGCAAGAGGAGGTGACGGAGTGCTACAGGCGGGAGGGCTACGAGGTGGTCGTCGTCGGCGGAAAGGCTCTCGATCCGCTTCTCAAGAACTCCCTTCGCCACATCGCTTACGCCATGTCGAAGGCCGAGCTGCATGTCGGCGTGGATTCAGCCTTCATGCACATGGCATTGCTCTATCTTCCGCCAGCCAGGATCCATCTCTACAACCGGAGCAAGGGTTTTCAGTCCCATCACCTTAAGAGAGCGTTGGATTCCGGCTGCATTCTGAATCATCACTACACCGATCAATGACGATGCGGCCGATATGTGCCGGGCCGCTCACTCGTAACTGATGATCTCACGCCAATCGCGCAGCACAGGCATTTCGCCGGCAGCACCCACCTTGCGGCGAACGAGAAACCGTGGCCGGCGGTCGGCCATGGTGGCATGGCGACGACGCGGTGCCGGTTCGCTCACCGGAACGGACGCCTGGGGACCGACGCGTTCGGTGCCGGAAGCGGTGACCAGCAGCATCGGCAGGCCGAGCCGGTTGGACCACCCCTGCCAGTCGGCAGCAGCAGCTTCCATATCGCGCGTGACGGTGAGCGGAATGGACATGGCCGGATCGCGATGGCGCAATTCGACATGGGCGACGAGATCGTCGGCGGCATTCGGCTCGATCCTGACCGACACACCCTCGAAGGCGGCGAACGGCAGGCTCAGCGTCAGCGGCAACCCGGACAATTGGCGGCGGACGACGACACCATCGTCGTCCATATAGATGGCGGCCTCCTGGACGGGTCGACCGGCCTGCCCCACGTTAACGCACCACTTGGCCGGCAGATGTCCCGGATCGAGCCTAAGCGCCGTTTTCAGGCCCAGGGGAGTGGCTCCCATCATGCTCTTCGCCTCGCTCAATATCTTTTGACAATCCCTGTCGGGCCGAGCGTCTTTTTTTGCGCCCGGTCCCGAAACCATGGCGAGCATAGGGCGAACGTCATCCCCGGCGGCTTAAGGGATTGGGTAAACTTTTTCTCGATTTTTGAGAGGGTTAGCGGAATCTGAAGCGCCAAATCGCGGCACGCCGTCAACCCTCGGTAAATCTTCGTTGACAGCCGCGCCCGACAAGGCAAAGCCTATGTTTGATCGCAAACGACCGGAAACAGCTTGCGTATCAATCGGTTAGCCGACATCCTCCCAGGGCAGGCAAAAAGCCCTTAAGGTGAAGGCCGGCAAGGAGTTGCCGCATTTCTATAGGAGGAAGGCGGCGCCAACACTTGTCGGCTGACACCCCCAGCCCTAAACACAGACCTTCCGCAACCGATCGGATACCCGCATGAGCGATCTCGTTGACCTCGACCAATTGACCGGACAAGCTGCTCGCCTCGTCGAGGCAGCCCGCGCCGCCGGCGCCGACGCGGCCGATGCCGTAGCCGTGCGCTCCGTCAATCAGGTGGCGAGCGTTCTCAAAGGCAAGGTCGAAAAGATCGAACATGCCGAGAACGACGATTTCGGCCTCAGGGTCTTCGTCGGCGATCGCAACGCCACCATCTCAGCCACCCTTGGCTCGGACGTGGAAGCGTTGGCGGCCCGCGCCGTTGCCATGGCGCGCGCCGCGCCGCCGGATCGCTTTGCCGGCCTCGCCGATCGTTCGCGGCTTGCCACCGCCTGGCCTGATATCGATCTCCTGGACGAGACTCCTGTTTCTGCCGGCGACATCGCTGAGCGAGGCCGGGCGGTCGAAGCGGCGGCGATGGCGGTGGATGGCGTCACCAATACCACCGGCGCCAGTGCCTATTGGGCGCGCGGCGGCATGGCGCTGGTGACCTCCAGCGGCTTTTCCGGCGCCTATGAATCCTCTGGCCACGGTCATTCGGTGGCCGCCATCGCCGGTAGCGGCACCGGTATGGAACGCGACTGGGACTCTTCCTCGAAGACGCACCTCGCAGACCTCGAGAGTGCCGAGACCGTAGGCGCTCGGGCGGGAAACCGGGCCGTGCGCCGCCTCAATCCGCGCAAAGTAGCGACACAGACAGCGACGGTGGTCTATGACCCACGCGTTGCCACCAGCCTGATCGGTGCACTGATCGGCGCCATTTCCGGCGCATCGATCGCCCGACGCTCGTCGTTCCTGAAAGACATGCTCGGCAAACAGCTGTTCGGTTCGACAATCCGCATCACTGACGATCCGCTCCGTCGGCGCGGCCCCGGCTCGCGCCCATTCGATGGTGAGGGCGTCGGCGCCGCGGCGTTGGATCTCATCAAGGACGGCGTGCTCCAGACGTGGCTGCTCGATAGCGCGACAGCGCGTGAACTCGGCCTTGAGACCAACGGCCGAGCCAGCCGCGGCACTGGAGCGCCGAGCCCTTCATCCACCAACGTTCTGCTGCATCCGGGTGAGCAATCGCCCGCCGATCTGATCGCAGCGGTCGGCACTGGTCTCTATGTCACCGACTTCATCGGCCACGGCGCCAACCTGATCACCGGCGACTATTCGCGCGGCGCCGCCGGCTTCTGGATCGAGAATGGAGAGCTGGCCTACCCCGTGGCCGAGATCACGGTGGCCGGCAATCTTCTCGACATGTTCCGCGAGCTGGTGCCGGCCGACGACATCGAGTTCCGCTCGGCTTTCACCGCGCCGACGGTGGCTATCGGGGGGCTGACGATTGCCGGCCGCTGACAGCGCACGCATCGACGACGACACCGCCCTTCTTTCCGAGGCAGCGCTTGCTGCCGCGAGTATCGGCCTTTCCTTCTTTCGTCGCGACCCACGCGTCTGGAAGAAGGAAAACGACTCGCCGGTCAGCGAGGCCGACCTTGCCATCGACCGCTTTCTGAAGGAACGCCTTCTGGCCGCCCGTCCCGATTATGGCTGGCTGTCGGAGGAGACCGAGGACGATCCGGCCCGGCTTGGCTGCGAGCGCATTTTCGTGGTCGATCCCATTGATGGCACGCGCGGCTTTATCGCCGGCTCCGACCAGTGGACCATCTCGCTCGCCGTCGTCGAAGGCGGCCGGCCGGTGGCGGCAGTGCTTTTGCAGCCGTCGGTAAGCCATCTTTATACCGCCGGGCATCGGCGCGGCGCCTTTCTCGATGGCAACCATCTTCGGTTGCAGTCTCGCTCAAGCCTTGACGGCGTGCGCGTTGCCGGTCCGTCAGCGCTGATTTCACGCCTGTCTCGGCCTGTGCCAACGCTGAGAAGCCGTGGTTATGTGGCCTCGCTGGCGCTCCGGATCGCGATGGTCGCCGACGGCACGCTCGATCTGGCTTTCGCGCGCAGCGGTGCTCATGACTGGGATCTCGCAGCCGCCGATCTGATCGTCGCCGAAGCGGGCGGAATGCTGGAGACCATCAATGGCGCCCCGATCGTCTACAACCGACCGGATGCCGACCATGACAGTCTGATCGCCGGCCTGCCGACCCTGACGCGAGCGGCAGCGGCGGCTATTGGTCCTTACTAAGTCGCCACCCTTGCAAAATCGGCGCGGCTTGACGAAAAGAGGATGAGCCGCCCGCGGGGGGCGCTCGTTGCGGAGGGCGAAGTTCCTATGACGACCGAAGTCACGTCGAAGCAACTGCTTCATCTGGTGATCGGCGGCGAGATGAAGGCGCTCGATTCGACGGAGTTTGCCGATATCAACGCCATTGATATCGTTGGCGCCTTCCCAAACTACGCCGCTGCCTACGCGGCCTGGAAGCAGAAGGCGCAGGCCACCGTCGACCAGGCACAGATGCGCTATTTCATCGTTCACCTGCATCGCCTGATGGATCCGTCGACCTGATGTTCAACCGGACGGAACGACAGGTCATGTCACAACGGATGTTCCGCTTCTCGCTTCCGGAGATGCCGTTTGCGACTTGATCGGAAAATCCTCGACAACGCAGCGGTGAGCCGCGCCCTGTCACATCTTCTCGCCCGCTATGTCCTGACGGTGAGCCGCACCGCTCGGCTGGCGATCGTGCCGCCGGATGCCTTGGACGTGGCGCTGGCTGAAGCCCCTGCCATTTTCACCTTCTGGCATGGCCTCGCCATGATGGCGAGGTACGCGATACCGGCCGATCTGCCGATCGTACCGATGGTCGCCCGCAACGCGGCTGCCAATGTGATCGCCGACGCGGCGGGTACGGTTGGCGTTCGCACCATTCGTGCTTCCGGCGCCCAGCATGCCCGCACCCAGCTCAAAAAGGGCGGAGCCTCCGGCTTTCGCCAAGCACTCAGGGAGCTCGCCGCCGGCAATTCGGTGCTGATGACGGCCGACGTTCCCAAGGTGGCGCAGGTATCCGGCAAGGGCGTTATCCAACTGGCAAGGCTGTCCGGCCGGCCCATCATTCCCATCGCTTACGTGTCGCGATACGGCCTGCGCTTCAACAACTGGGATCGCATGGTGGTCGACCTGCCCTTCTCGCCGGCGACGGTCCGGCACGGCACACCGATCCGCGTTCCGGCCGACGCCGACGACGAGACCATCGAAAGACTGAGGCGCAGCCTCACCGAGGAGCTTGATCGGATCACCCAAGACGCCTACCAACGCACGGGAATCGCTGAAAAGTTCAAACCTGGGCCTACCAACCAAGACCTTGTCGCCGATGGCTAATCTCGGAGATGCGCTGCTTTCGACGTGGATCGCTCTGACCCGGCTCGCCAGCCCGGTCGGCGGCGTCATTGTTGGCGCGCGTCGGCGTCGGGGCAAGGAAGATCCTGCCCGGTCGGCGGAACGGCTCGGCTATTCCTCGGCGCCCCGGCCCGCGGGATCGCTCGTCTGGGTGCATGCGGTCAGCGTTGGCGAAGCGATGGCGGCTATGCCAGTGATCGATCAGTTGATCGCTGAGGGCCAGGGTGTTCTGGTCACCACGGTTACGACGACCTCCGCCGCCCTTGTGGGCCATCGCCTGAGACCGGGACTAACCCACCAGTTCGCGCCGCTTGATCTCGCCGGACCGGTGGATCGTTTCCTCGCCCACTGGCATCCGGATCTCGCCATCTTCGTCGAAAGCGAAATCTGGCCGGTGGCGATTGGCCGCCTCGCCGATCACGGCATACCGCTGGTCGTTGCCAATGCCCGATTGTCGCCACGCTCCTTCCGAGGGTGGCAAAGGGCCGCACCGGCGGCCAGAGCGGTGTTTCGTCGCATGTCGCTGGTGCTTGCCCAGACCGATGACGACGGCGCACGCTTTTCCAACCTCGGCGCGCCTGAAGTGGCCACTTTCGGCAACATCAAGTTCGATGCCGGTCTGCCGGACGTCGGCCTTGGCGATCTCGACGCCCTGAAGCAAGGCATACATGGGCGGCCGATGGTGCTCGCCGCCTCCACCCATCCTGGCGAGGATGAAGTGGTGCTGACGGCCTTTCTCAAGCTCAAGGAAGCCCGACCGGAGACGCTGCTGGTCATCGTGCCGCGCCACCCGGTACGCGGTGGCGACATAGCGCTGCTTGCAGAAGCGACTGGCCTCGCCACACGCCGACGCGGCGCCGGCGAACTGCCCGACCCGACGACCGACGTCTATGTGGCCGATACGCTTGGTGAACTCGGAGCCTTTTTCCAGCTCGCCGATGTCGTGCTGATGGGGGGGACTTTCATCGATGGCATTGGTGGCCACAACCTGATCGAACCAGCCCGGCTCGGCGCGGCGGTGATCAGCGGCCCGCATTTCGCCAACTGGCTCGACATCTACCACGCCTTTATCGATGCTGGCGGCCTCAAGGTCGTTCAGTCGGCCGATGACCTTGCCGAGGCGACGATGACCCTCATCGGCGATCCCGCTCTCAGCAGCGCTCAGGCGGCGGCCGGCGAGCGGGTGGTGTCGGGCTCGGCCGGTGCCGTGGCGCGCACCATCAAGGCAATCACCCCGCTGATCGGCCGATCTCCGGGTGGTACGCCATGCTGACACCGGCCTTCTGGTGGAAACGCAAGGGTCTTACTGCCCTGTTGCTGGCTCCCCTCGGCCTGGTCTACGGCGCTCTCACGGCACGACGCATGCACCGACCGGGCGGCACCGAGCCGCCCCTGCCGCTGGTCTGTGTCGGCAATTTCGTCGCGGGCGGAGCCGGCAAGACGCCGACTGCCATCGCGCTTGCTCATTCAGCCCGATCGGTCGGCCTCGACCCTTGTTTCCTGACCCGCGGCCATGGCGGCCGTCTCAAGGGACCGGTGCTCGTCAATGTCGAGCGTCATACGGCGCGCGACGTCGGTGACGAAGCACTGCTGCTCGCCCGTATCGCTCCAACCGTGGTGGCGCAGCGGCGTGCCGATGGCTTTGCGCTTCTCAGGGCGACCGGCACCGACCTCTGCATCATGGACGATGGCTTTCAGAATCCGTCGGTGAAGAAGACCTTCAGCTTCGTGGTCGTCGATGGCGCGGTCGGCGTCGGCAACGGTCTGCCGCTGCCGGCCGGTCCACTCCGGGCGCCGCTCCGCCGCCAGATGCTATTGGCCGACGCCATCATCATTTATGGTGACAGCAAGAACGGGCAGCGCGTCATCCGCACAGCGGCTCGTGCTGGCAAGCCGATATTCCGCGCGGCGCTGATTGCCAATGCGCCGCCGGCCCCGCCCCACCGCCGGCTTTATGCCTTTGCCGGCATCGGCCGACCGGAGAAATTCTTCCGCTCGCTGGAGGATGAAGGTTACCGCCTCGCCGCCCGGCGGGCTTTCTCGGACCACTACCCCTATCGCTTCTCCGATCTCACCCGCCTGCTCGACGAGGCGGATGCGCTCGATGCCGTTCCGGTGACGACTGAAAAGGACGCCGTGCGGTTGCCGCGTGGCATTGTCGGAAGCAATTGGTCACGCAGTCGCGTGGCAATCTTCGGCGTCCACACGCGCTTTTCGGAAGAGCATGCGGTGGGCTCGCTGCTTCTCGACATTCGCAGGCGCTGGATGGCCCGACATTTCAGCTAAAGTAGACTCGAAGCAAGACGGCGGCCTGCTCAGCGGGCACCGGTATGCCGACGGTAGGCGGTCAGCGCCGCCTCGGCATCGATATAGGGCTCCTGATGCTCGGCCGACCAATATTTCAGGTCTTGCAGCAGGATCGGACGGCCGGTGATCGCGCAACGGACGTAGTTGCCGTTGCGGAGGATCTGGTAGTCGCCGTCGAGGTAGTGGATTTGTGCCTCGCCGCCGCCGAAGGGGGTGTCGGTGCTGTTCAACATGGAAGGTGAATAACCTCCACCCGGCCGCCGCGCAAGAGGATCATGCCGTGGCCGCCAGACGGTCGATCGACCGGCGGGCCAGCCAGAGGGCCGGCAGGCCGAACAGAGCGGCGCCGATACTCCACCACAGGATCACCGCGTCGGCGCTGCCGTACCAGATGCCGAGCCAACAGAAAGGCAGCGTGCCGAGTGTCGCCCGCCCCCAATTGAACATGGTCGAGTAGGATGCGAAGCCGAGGTTGTTAAAGGCGGCGTTGGCCACGAAAAGAGCGCCGGTAAAAATGAAAGTCGGGGCCGCCCACAGGCAATAGAAGGCGATCATTTCCGCCGTTCGGCCGGTGGCATGAAAGGCCCAGTTGATGGCATCGGTACCGAGGAACAGCAGCAACCAGATCACGACGACGTAGACAGCGGTGAACAGGGCGCTGTCGCCGAGCGTCTTGCGAACGCGATCGAAGCGTCGGGCGCCGACGTTCTGGCCGAAGATGGCGCCGACCGAGCCGGTCAACGCGAAGATGCCGGCGAAGCACAGCGGATAGATGCGGCCGATGATCGACCAGCCCGCCACCGCCTCGGTACCAAAGCGGGCAACATAGGCCGTGACCAGCATGTTGCTGACCGGCGTGGCAAGGTTGGTGAGAATGGCCGGGAAGGCGATGGTAAAGAGCGGTCCGGCATCGCGCCGGACACCCTCCACCGTCGGCCAGGCCAACGCATTGAGGCGCGGCACCAAGCCATACCAGCCGACGGCCAGGGCGACGAAGCGGATCAGCACTGTGACGATGGCAGCGCCTGTCACACCGAGATCAAGCCCGAAGATGAAGATCGGATCCAGGATGGCGGTGGCGCCGGCACCGGCCAGGTTGATCCACAGCGTCATGCGCGGCGCGCCAAAGGCCATCAGCACGCCGCCCATGGCCATGCTGAGCGCAAGCAGCGGCATGCCCAGCATGGTGATCCAGAGGAAATGACGGGTGACCTCGAACTCGCGCCCCGCGGCGCCGAGCAGCGCCAGGCAGGGATCAAGCACGGCGGCGAGCGCCAGCGTCACGGCGGTGGTCGCGGTAAAGGAAATGATCAGGCCGGAGGTGGCGACCCGCCGAGCGGCGGCGCGGTCACCCGCCCCGATGCGCCGGGCGGTATGGGCGGTGACACCGATGGAAAAGCCGATGCCGACCGATACAATAACGAACAGCACAGCGCCGGCGTAGCCCATGGCCGCCGTCAGCACCTCGTCGCCCAAGAGCGAAATATAGAGAAGATTGACGAGGTCGACGCTGAAAATGGCCATCAGCCCCAAAGAACCGAGGGCGGTCAACGCCACCACGTGACGAAACACCGGCCCTTCCACATAGGCGGCGTCGGCGGGCGCGCGGGCGACGGACGTCATCGGGAAACCTCTCGTTCAGTCAGGAAAATGCGAACACTGAGGCGGGATAGCCTTAGTTCAGCATGTCGTCCGTAGCATCCCGGAGATCCTGAATCTGGCAGCTTTGTTCGCCGGTGATTCCGGTGCAGACCTCGAGCGAGCCACGATGGATCATATCCATAGAAACATAGAGAATGATGAGCAGGCCGATCCAGGCAATCCAACGGAAGCGATGCAGCAGGCGGGCGATCAAGGTGGCGGCGGCGCCCATCAATCCAACCGACAGCAGGAGACCAATCACCAGGACACCGACATGATCGCGCGCCACGCCGGCCACCGCCAGCACATTGTCGAGCGACATCGAGACGTCGGCGAGTATGATCTGGGTCAGCGCTTGCCGGAAGGTTTTGCCAGCCGGCGCCGGCGTTACGTCGCAGGCAGCGGTATCGAGCGCCTGCTCGGCAGCCTCGACGCCGCGCTCCTCCTCGTGGCGGCTCGACCGGATCTCGCGGAACATCTTCCAGCAGACCCAGAGCAACAATACGCCGCCGGCCAGCGTCAGGCCAACGACGGCAAGCAGATGCGTGGTGACGACGGCAAACAGGATGCGTAGCGCGACGGCGCCGCCAATACCCCAGAATATAACCTTGCGCCGGATGGTCGGATCGACGCCGGCCGCCGCCATGCCGACAACGATGGCATTGTCGCCCGCCAGCACGACGTCGATGAAGACGACCTGTGCCAGAGCGGCGAGCTCAACCGACAGAAAATCCAGTGAAAACACGGCGTCCGTCCCAACCCGTTCGGCGAGACGCCGAGGACCGCCGAGCGCATTCCCGGCTGCCGGTGAGGTAGGATGCGGAGACGCAAATTTCAATGGCTTGAGAGGATCTTACCCCTCGTTACTTCTACGGATGCATCGCCGAGCAGACCTTGCGCGGCGAGCTCTTGCTCAAGCGCCGCTGGCGTCGTGAAGATGGCACCACGGAGGCCGGCAGTACGAGCGCCCTCCACGTTTTCCGACATGTCATCGGTAAAAAAGCTCTCCTCTGGGGAGAAACCCAGCCGATCGAGTGCCCGGAGGAACACCCGAGGATCGGGCTTCATCGTGGCGAAGGAAGAGGACACAAGGAACCGGTCGCCGACGAGACGGGCAAGTTCCGGCGCCAGCGTATCCCGGTATTCGTAGACAAGCGGCCCATTATTGGTCAGCACGCCGACCGTCGTTCCCGCAGCGACCAGCCGCTCGATTAGGGCGAGAGTGCCGGGAATGAGACGCATGCCGAGCCGGCGCGCCTCGACCCAATCTTTGACGGCGAGCGGATAACCGAGACGGTCGCGCCAAGACTTGATGTAGAGCTCCGGCGTTGGAAAGGCGCCGCCGTCGGCGGCCGCCTCCAGTCCCTCGCTCCAAATACGGTCGTTGATGAAGGCCGGCTCAAGGCCGGTGACACTGGCAAGATAGGCGATGCGGTCGGCGCGGGTATAGGCGTAGACGACATCGTCCATATCGAACAAGGCGAGGCGAATGGCAGTCGGCATGGATCAGGTCGCCGTCCCACCAATAGTGACCGCATCGATTCGGAGCGACGGCTGACCGACACCGACGGGCACGCTCTGGCCGGCCTTGCCGCACATGCCGATGCCGCGATCGATCTCAAGGTCGTTGCCGATCATCGAAACGCGCTTCATCGCTTCGGGGCCGTTGCCAATCAGCATGGCACCCTTGATCGGCTCGCCAACCTTGCCGTCCCGCACGCGGTAGGCCTCGGTGCAATCGAACACAAACTTGCCGGAGGTGATATCCACCTGCCCGCCGGAGAAGGAGACGGCATAGATGCCGTCCTTCACCGAAGCGATGATCTCCTCGCGGCTCTTGTCGCCCGAGAGCATGTAGGTGTTGGTCATACGCGGCATAGGAACATGGGCGTAGGACTGGCGGCGACCGTTACCGGTCGACTCGGCGCCCATCAGGCGAGCGTTCTGGCGATCCTGCATGTAGCCGACGAGACGGCCATCCTCGATCAACACCGTCTTGCGGCTCGGCGTGCCCTCATCGTCGATGGTGAGCGAACCGCGCGCGTCCGGCAGCGTGCCGTCGTCGACAATGGTGACGCCCTTGGCCGCCACCTGCTCGCCCATCAAACCGGCGAAAGCGGAGGTCTTCTTGCGATTGAAGTCGCCTTCGAGGCCATGCCCTACCGCCTCGTGCAGCAGCACACCGGTCCAGCCGGGTCCGAGCACGACGTCGAACGTACCGGCCGGAGCCGGCTTGGCCTCAAGATTGACCAAAGCCTGGCGAAGCGCCTCGTCGACGGCATACTGCCAGCGTTCCGGCGTGATGAACCCATCAAGCCCCAGCCGGCCACCTTCGCCATAGGAGCCGCTTTCCTGGCGGTCGCCGTTGCCGGCAATGAGAGAGACGTTGACGCGCACCAGAGGGCGCACGTCCCTCAGGTGAACGCCGTCGGCGCGGATGATCTCAACGATCTTGTGGCTGGTGGTGATCGACGCCGTCACCTGCCGGACGCGCGGATCGCGAGCGCGCGCCCAGGCATCGATCTCCGACAGCAGCGTCACCTTGTCGGAAAAGGCCGGCGACAGCAGCGGATTGACGTCGCCGTAGAGCTTGCGGTTGGTCGGACGCGGCGGCTCGGCCAGGGTACCCGAATACCCCATCGACACAGCCTTCACCGCGTCGGCGGCGCGACGCAATGCCTTTTCGGATAGATCATCGGCGTGTGCATAGCCCACGGCCTCGCCGGCGACCGCCCGAAGGCCAAAGCCCTGGTTGACGTCATAGGTGGCAGTCTTGAGGCGGCCGTTGTCGAAGGTAAGAGCCTCGCCCTCAGAGCGTTCCAGATAGAGCTCGCCATCGTCGGCACCGGCGAGCGCATCGGCGACGATGCGTTGCGTCGAATCGGGATCCAGTCCGGCAAGAGCGAGGAGGTCATGGCGTTCGGTCATCGGCGGCGGCGTCCCATCCAGAGGAGGATTGGCTCCTCCATAAAAGCAAACGCCCGGATGCTCTAGCCTCCGGACGCGCAACATGTCGTGTTTCCGGCGCAGCCGTACAAGTGCGTACTCACGGCAGCGCGTCGAAGCCTTCCTTGAACCCCTTCAGCGAGATCGGAATGCCAATGCCGTCTTCCGGCGAATCGTAGATGATGAACAGCGCTTTGCCGCTCTTCTCGAGCTGGCCGACCAGATCATCCTGCAGCACCACTTCGGCATAGCAGCCACGTGCCCGGCAGCGAACGAAGCCGACGCGGCCGATATCCTTGTCATCAATCCGAAGGCCAAGACCGGCCATCAGATAGACACCGAGCGGGGCGAGGACCCGCATGATCTTCGCCTTCTTGTCGACCGTCTTCACGATCAGTACTGAAAGGCCGATGTTGTCGCGATCCTCGGCAGTAACGTTCTGCACCATGGCGCATTGCTTGTCGCGCGCGCCGACAGGCTGGTCGCAGCGAATCTGCCAGTCGCCATGCACAGACTCGACCTTGCCATCGACGAACTCCTGCGCCGCCGCCATGGAGAGCGTCGCCGGCAGCGAGCCCAAGGCGAGCAAAACGCAAAGGCAGGCGGAAAGAACGGTCCTCATGACGGCTATGATCCTCTCGTCAACGTCCCAGGCCCCGGAGACCGACGAATCGCCGGTCGATCCTTATTCCCATACTTGCGGCGGCGCGAAAAGGTAGGGTCAGGCGGCCGGCGGTCCGCCCGCGGCCCCGCCCGCCCCAATCGGCGCGACCGAAGCGCCAGGCACCCGCTCCGGCACGCGCAGCGGCGCGTCGGGAACGGCAACCGGGGCCACCTTGGCCACCGCCTTCTTCGCCTTTTCCATCAGCTTACGCACCTCGTCGGCGCTCATCGGTGATCCGAACAGATAGCCTTCGAGATAGTCGGCACCGAGATTACCCACCTCTTCGAGGTCGACGGCGCGGTCGACACCTTCCACCACCAGCTCCAGTTCCAGATCGTGGGCCAGCGAAGCGATCGTCTTCAGCAGGGCTTGCCGATGGCGGCCGGAACTCCTCAAAATGTTCTGGTCGACCTTCAGCGTGCCGGGCGGCAGCCGCTGCAGATAGCTCAGCGAGGAAAAGCCCATGCCGAATTCATCGACGGCAAAGCCCGCGCCGAGTTCCTTCAGCTTCATCAGCATCTGCAGCGAAAATTCCGGGCTCTCCATCAGGAGACCCTCGGAAAACTCGAGATGCAGCACATCACGTGGCAAACCGGTGCGCGACAGGATGGCCTTGACCTCGTTGAGGAGCTCGTGCCGGAGCACCTGCCGGTTGGACATGTTGACCGACATGGTCAGCGTGTCGCCGAACGGCAGATGGTCGCGCCAATCAGCGAGCTGCCGGGCGGCCCGGTCGAGCAGGAACAGGCCGAGCTGTGACACAAGGCCGGAGCGAACGGCGATCGGCATAAATTCGGCTGGTGGGATCGATCCCTTGCGCGGATGGTTCCAGCGCAAGAGCGCCTCGAAACCGGCCACCGACCGATCACCGGCCCGGATGACCGGCTGGTAGAGCACAGTCAGCTCGCCCTTTTCGATGGCGCCGCGCAGGTCGTGTTCTAGCGCCGTGAGATCGGCCGACATAATGCGGAGCGCCGGCCGGAAGGTCTCGATGCGGTCGCCGCCCAGCTTCTTGGCGAAGGCGAGCGCGATCTCAGCGTCCTGGATCAGGGTGCGCGCTTCCTTGTCGTCGGTATCGGGCACGGCGATGCCGATGGAAGCGGTGAGGAACACCTCCTTCTCGCCGACGACGATCGGTGCCCGCACCGCCCGCTTGACGGTGTCGGCAAAGGCGGCCAGCCGGTCCGACGCCTGCTCGGAAACCAGCACGATGCCGAAGCGGTCGCCTTCAAGGCGTGACAGCGTGTCGAGCGGCTTGACCAGCCGGCCGAGCCGGCGGGCGAGCGTCAGGAGGATGGTGTCGCCGACCGATAGGCCGAGCGTCTCGTTGACCTGACGAAAGCGATCGAGGTCGACGAGGAAGACGGCCGGCCGGCGCTGGTTGTCCACCTTGGCGCGGGCGAGATCGGACGCGAGACGGTCAAAGTAGAGCTCGCGGTTCGGCAACGAGGTGAGGTTGTCGTGAATGGCGTCGGTCAGCAGCCGCTCCTGCGCCAGCTTCATGTCGGTAATATCGAGCAGCGTGCCGACACAGCGGATGACCTCACCGTCGGATCCGAGGATCGGACGGGCACGCAGGCGGAACCACTGGTAATGGCCATCCTGGGCGCGCATGCGGAAGGTCTGGCTGAGCCGCCCCTTGCGCGTCTCGACGACGGCATCGAGCGTTGCTTTGAAGCGCTCCCGGTCCTGCGGATGGAGATAGTCGAGCCAGTCGCGCGCCGGGCCTTCGAGACGGCCACGCTTGAGGCCCAGGCTCTCCTCGGCCTCGGCAGAGGTGACGATCTGGTCGGCAAGCACGTCCCAGTCCCAGATCATATCGCCGGAGCCGGTGAGCGCCAGCGCCTTGCGTTCGCTGTCGTCGACTTGTCCCTGCGTGATGGCGCCGCCAGCAAAGGCGTGCTGCATCACGGTGAAGCCGAGTAGCAGGACGACCAGGACCAGGCCGCCGGCCAGCGCCGGTTGGGCAAGATCGCTGACCAAACGGCCGGAGACGGCAAGGCCCGTACCGGCCAGCCAGGCCAGGAACACCAGCCAGGTCGGCACCAGCATGATCGCCCGGTCATAGCCACGCAGCGCCAGCGCCACGATCAGCACGAAGCCGATGCCGCCAAGAGCGGCCAGCACCATGCGGGCGATGCCGGCGGTGATCGAGGGATCGTAAAGGGCGAGCGCGAACAGCCCGGTCAGCGCCAAGAGCGTGATCAGCATCACGTGGCTGTAGCGCACGTGCCAGCGGTTGAGATTGAGATAGGCGTAGAGGAAGATCACCATGGTGACGGCGATCATCACCTCCGAGCCTGCGCGATAGAGTTGATCCGTCCCGGAGCCGACGGCGAACACCTTGTTCCAGAAACCGAAATCGATGCAGAGGTAGGCAAGCACCGCCCAGGCGAGCGCCGCCGTCGCCGGGAACATCATCGATCCCTTGACGACGAACAGGATGGTCAAGAACAGCGCCAGAAGGCCGGAAATGCCAAGCACGATCCCGCGATAGAGCGTGTAAGCGTTGACGCTGTCCTTGTAGGCGTTGGGCTCCCACAGGCCGATCTGCGGCAGATCGCGCGTTCGAAGCTCGACGACGAAAGTGACCACCGTGCCAGGATCGAGCGTCACCAGGAAAACGTCGGAGTCCTGACTTGTCTGCCGCTCCGGGGCAAAGCCGGAACTCGGGGTGATCGCGGCGATGCGCGAGGCGCCAAGATCGGGCCACATGACGCGCGAGCCAACCAGATGAAAGTGCGGCGCGACGATCAGCCGATCGAGCTGCAAGTCCGACTGGTTGGACAGCGAGAACACCACCCAGGACGGATTGGAATCGATGCCCTTGGCACGCACCTCGATGCGACGAACGACACCATCGGGGCCGGGCGCTGTCGACACCTGGATCGAGTTGCCGGCATCACGCCGATATTCGACGGCATGAGTCAGGTCGAGCGCCTTGACGTCGGGCTCGACCAGGATGGGCTCGGCCGCATAGGCAAGGTGGGGGGCGAGGCCGGCGGCGAACACCAGCAGCAATAAGGCGACAGTGGCGCGGACGAAGGCCAAGGACACTCTCCAGCTCGACTGGCGAACAGTTCAGTTTTCGTGAGCCGCGCCGGATACGCGGCGGCTTTGTCAGGGTGCGCGACGGTTACGGCAGCAGCCTGCCGGAACTCCTTCGCGCGGCTTCCTCCGAAAGCGCGTCGTCAGAGATATAGCCGAGGACGACGGTCATGCAAACCGCCCGTTCGGTGGCCTTTCAGACGGCGCCATCGTCATCAACCATCCGCGACAGCAATACATGATCCTGCCAGCGGCCATCGATCAGGAGATAGCGCCGCGCGTAGCCTTCGCGGACGAATCCGGCTTTTTCGAGAAGACCGAGCGAACGATCGTTGCCGGGAATGCATGCTGCCTCGACCCGATGAAGCCTCAATTCGCCGAAGGCGAACTCAAGAACCAGATCCACCGCCCGGCGCATGTAGCCACGGCCGGCATGACGCACGCTCATCCAATAGCCGAGGCTGCAGCTTTGGGCGACGCCACGCCGGATATTGGACAACGTGACGCCACCAAGCAGCGCGTCATCTTGGACGTGGAAGATAAGAAAGGCAAAGCCGCTCTGCTCGGCCGCCTCGCGCTGAACGCGTCGGACGCGGCGCTTGAAAGCGGATCGCGTCAGGTCGTCGGTCGACCATGTCGGCTCCCAGGGTTTCAGAAAGGCGCGGCTCTGGGATCGCTCGCTGACCCAGGCGGCATAGTCCGACACCGCCGGCACGCGCAGACAGACGACGTCGTCCGCCAGCACCGGAAAGGTCCCGGAGGCTACGACGCCGAAAAACGTCATGCCGCGCTTGCCTTGGTCGAAACGGCGTTGCCGGCGATCGAAGCCACCGATGGAACCTTGGCGATCGGACCAATGGCCGCGAGCGTCGGGTTCGGCGCAACGCTGATCTTCTCGAGGAATTCGCAGACCTTTTGCGGCGTCACGGCGTTGATGCGGGTAACCAGTTCGTCGAGCGGCAGCGTCCGGCCGTGGAACATGATGTGACGCGCGATCTGGCCGGCCCGTGCCACCGGGCTTTCCAGCGCCATCAGAAGGCCCGCGCGAAGCTGCGACTGGGCGCGCTTCACTTCCACCTCGGTGACCGCTGTCGAGGCACGGGCGATTTCGTTCATGGTCTCCTCGACCACCGCACCGGCATCGCGTTCGCCGGTTGCCGCCGAAATACCGAAGATACCGGCGTCCTCAAAGCCCCAGTGGAAGGCGTAGATGGAATAGCAGAGGCCGCGCTTCTCACGGATCTCCTGGAAGAGACGCGATGACATGCCACCGCCCAGGATCGAGGACGCGATCTGGGCGGTGATGTAATCATCGTCGCCATAGGCGATGCCGGGGAAGCCGAGCACCACCTGCGCCTCCATCAGGTCGCGTTCCTCGCGCGCCTCGCCGCCAACGTAGACAGCCCGCTCCGGGACAATCGATTCCGCCTCGCCGAAATGCTGGAACTTCTTGCGCGCCAGACGAACGAGATCGCGGTGGCCGAGCTTGCCGGCCGCGGCGATCACGGTGCGACCGCCCGTGTAATGGCGGTTGAGATAGCCGCGAAGCGCATCGTGGGAGAAGCTTTTCACCGTCTCGATCGAGCCGAGGATCGGCCGACCGATCGACTGGCCGGGGAAGGCGGCCTGCTGGAACATGTCGAAGACGAAATCTTCTGGCGCGTCGAGAGCCGCGCCGATCTCCTGGCCGATGACGTGCTTCTCGCGATCGAGCTCGTCGGGGTCGAACTGCGAATTCTGCAGGATGTCGGAGAGAATATCGAGAGCGAGCGGCACATCGCCAGCCAGCACGCGAGCATAATAGCTGGTGCTTTCGATCGACGTGGCGGCATTCACCTCACCGCCGACGTTTTCGATTTCTTCGGCAATATCCTTGGCCGAGCGCTTCTTGGTGCCCTTGAAAGCCATGTGCTCGAGAAGGTGGGAGATACCGTTCTCGTCTACCGCCTCCGACCGCGATCCGGCCGCCACCCAGACGCCAAGCGCCGCCGATGCCAGATGCGGCATGGAATGGGTGACGACGGTAATGCCGTTGTCCAACTTCGTTACTTCGACGGCCATCCGACCAATTCCTCCCTAGAAGGTCAGCTTTTCTAGCGAACTCTGCATGGAACGACGCGCCACTCAACACAAAGTTTCGCTTGCACCTTCACTTTTGCCGGCGCACCCCTCCCAAAAGGGCTTTCTCATCAAACCAAAACCCGCGCGCGCTGTCGCACGAAAGCCTCTACAACCTCGAGATCATTGGCAAGCACTGTCATCCGTTCGGGCCGATCCATCAGATCGCCGAGGAAGGCCGGCAAAGCCGGTCGCTCGCCGCTAGCCGCTTCTACCGCATCGGGGAATTTGGCCGGATGGGCCGTGGCGAGCGTCACCATCGGCACGATCCCGCCGGTGAAAGCCTCGGCGACCACCACACCATTGCCACCATGCGTATCGATCAGATATCCGGCCTCGCTCCTGAGACTCCGGATCAGCGCCGCCGTCGCCTCGACCGAGGCTCGACCGGCGCCGAATTCCTGGCGGATGGCGGCGTAAGCGGCTTCCGGTAGCGTGAAGGCGCCCGACTGCGACAGCGTCTGCATCAGACGCGTCACGGTCCTTGCGTCGCGGCCGCAGGACTCGAAGACGAGGCGTTCGAAATTGGAGGACACCTCGATATCCATCGACGGCGAGGTCGACGGCACCACGCCGGTTGCCTCATAGCGGCCGGTCTCCAAGGTACGGGCGAGGATGTCATTGACGTTGGTGGCGATCACCAGCTTCTCGATGGGCAGCCCCATCTTCTTGGCAACGTAACCGGCGAAAATGTCGCCGAAATTGCCGGTCGGCACGGTGAAGGACACCTTGCGGGCTGGGGCACCCAGCGCCACGGCGGCAACGAAGTAGTAGACCACCTGTGCGGCGATACGCCCCCAGTTGATCGAGTTAACGCCGGAGAGGCTGAGTTCGTCACGGAAGGCAAAGTGGTTGAACATGCCCTTCACAAGGCTCTGGGCATCATCGAAGGTCCCTTCCAGAGCGATGCAGTGGACGTTGCCGTCGGCGACGGTCGTCATTTGCCGGCGCTGCACATCCGAGACACGGCCATTGGGGAACAGGATGAAGATGTCGGTGTTGTCGCGGCCGCGGAAGGCTTCGATCGCCGCGCCGCCGGTGTCGCCGGAGGTGGCGCCGACGATGGTGGCCCTGGCGCCGCGCTGGCCAAGCACATGATCCATCAGGCGGGCCAGCAACTGCATCGCCACGTCCTTGAAGGCCAGCGTCGGGCCATGGAACAGTTCGAGCAGGAAATGATCCGGAGCGATCTGGACGAGCGGCGTCACCGCAGGATGACGGAAGGTGCCGGTATAAGCGGCGTCGATCATCTTGCGCAGATCAGCATCAGCAATGTCGCCATCGACAAAACGCGAGATCACCTCGAAGGCGACGTCGGCGTAGGACCGACCGGCAAAGGATGCGATGGTCGCCGCATCGAGCGTCGGCCACGTCTCGGGCACGTAGAGGCCGCCGTCGCGGGCGAGGCCGGCAAGAACGACGTCGGAAAAGCCGAGGACGGGCGCATTGCCACGGGTACTGACATATCTCACGGGATTTTTCCTGTCCTCACAGGGCGACGGTCCAAGGTTCGCCTGCGTTCCTGAAAATGCTCTAGCGATGGCGCGGCACCGCCGCAAGCTCGGTCATAGCCGGAAAAGATCGTTTTTGCCGACCGGCCTCGCGAAAGCGTCGTGAAGACGCCATATCGATCCGGCATGCCCGCTCCCATAGAACCAACCGAGCTCATCACCATGACCGCTGCTCCTCCACCGCAATCAAGCTCTCCTCACCTCGGGTTGGCTCTCGGCGGCGGTGGCGCGCGCGGCCTTGCCCACGTGCATGTCCTCTCGGCTCTCGATGATCTCGGCCTCAAACCTTCGGCCATCGCCGGCTGTTCCATCGGTGCCTTGATCGGCGCGGCGGCAGCGGCTGGACTGTCGGGCGCAGAGATCGAAGACGAGATTCTCGTCGCGCTTGGCCGGCCGGCCGACGTATGGGGTAAGATCTGGAAGCTTCGCCCCCGCAGTCTCGCGGAGATTGTCAGCGGCTTGCCGCTGTTCGACCCGGAAGCCGTGGTCGGTGAATTTCTGCCCGACCGTCTTCCCGACGATTTCGAAGCCCTTCCCATTCGCTTTTCGGCGGTTGCCGCCGATTTCTACGGCACCTCCGAAGTCGAGATCAGCGCCGGCTCGCTGCGGCGGGCCGTCGCCGCCTCGATTGCCCTGCCCGCCTTGTTCCGGCCGGTGGAAATCGGCGGCCTGACGTTGATCGACGGCGGTGTGGTCAACCCACTGCCCTTCGACAGGTTGCCCCACGATATCGACTTGATTGTCGCCGTCGATGTGGTGGGCACCCCTGTGCGGCCCGAAAAGAGCCGCATGCCCGGCGCTCGCGAAGCTTTGTTTGGGGCCAGCCAGATTCTGATGCAGGCCTTGATCACCGAAAAGCTGAAGTCGCGACATCCCGGCATACTGATCCGGCCGCCGATCAACGGCATCGGCGTGCTCGACTTCACCAAGGCGCGCGACATCTTGGCCGCCACCGCAAGCGTACGCGAGGAGGTGAAGGCCGCCGTCGGGCGTCGTCTCGACGCTGCCGCCTGATTATCGCCGATCGGCGAAGAAGCCTTTGAGAAGCTGGCCGGCCTCGCTCTCGCCGATGCCGGAATAGACCTCAGGGACGTGATGACAGCCAGACGAGGCAAAGAACCGAACGTTGTGGTCCACCGCGCCCCCCTTTTCGTCAGCCGCCCCGTAATAGAGGCGCCGCAGGCGGGCGAAGGAAATCGCGCCGGCGCACATGGCGCAGGGTTCGAGACTGACATAAAGGTCGCAACCGATGAGCCGTTCGGAGCCGATCTTCGCGGCAGCGGCACGGATTGCCAACATCTCGGCGTGAGCGGTGGGATCGCGAAGCTCCAGGGTGCGGTTGCCGGCGGCGGCCAGCACGGCGCCATCGCGGACGATCACCGCGCCGACCGGTACTTCGCCGCGCGCAGCAGCCGAGCGCGCTTCCGCCAGAGCCTTATCCATAAAGCCGGACATGCTGATCCTCGATAGACTGGATTGGCATATAACCCGGCTTCCGTCGCCCGAACATAGCCCGAATTCGAACCGGAGCCGCTCGTTTCACAGACCGGCTGCACGTCGCCTGCTTTTCCTGCTAAGAGCGTCGACATGATCAAGACTCCCTCCCCCGCCCCCAAGGCGAAGAAATCTCCGGCCAAGGCCGACGACGGGGCCGACCGCATCGCCAAGGTGATCGCTCGCGCCGGTCTGTGCTCGCGCCGCGAAGCCGAAACCTGGATCGCCGATGGCCGCGTCAAGCTCAACGGCCGCGTTCTGGACACGCCGGCGATCACCGTCAAAGCCGACGACAAGGTCGAGGTGGACGGCCAGCCGCTGCCCGAGCGCGACCGAACCCGCCTCTGGCTGTTCCATAAGCCGCGCGGCACCGTCACCACCACCTATGACCCTGAAGGACGACCGACGGTATTCTCCATCCTGCCGGAGGATCTGCCGCGCGTCATGACCATCGGCCGGCTCGACATCAACACCGAGGGACTGCTGCTGCTCACCAACGACGGTGGCCTTGCCCGCATTCTGGAACTGCCAGCCACCGGCTGGCTCCGTCGCTACCGGGTCCGCGCCCATGGTGACATCGATCAGGCGCGGCTCGATGCGCTGAAGGACGGCATCGCCATCGACGGCATTCTCTACGGTTCGGTCGAGGCGACGCTCGACCGCCGCCAGGGCGACAACGTCTGGCTGACCATCGGCCTGCGCGAGGGCAAGAACCGTGAGGTGAAGACCATTCTCGCCCACCTCGGTCTCGACGTGAACCGGCTGATCCGCGTCTCCTTCGGTCCGTTCCAGCTCGGCGATCTGGCCGATGGCGCCGTTGAAGAAATACCGCGCCGCGTGCTGCGCTCCCAGCTCGGCGATCGCCTGGCCGGCGAGGCGGGCGCCGATTTCGAAGCTCGCGAGGAGGATCGGCTGCCGATCCAGTCGGTGATCGCCAAGGCCGGCCAAGCTGTGCCCCGGACGGCGGACAAGCTTCCTGCTGCCAAGGAAAAAGCGCCCTTGCGGCCGCATGCCACCTCAGCGGCGGCGAACCGCAAGCGCCACGAGGCCGATCTCGACGCCTCGAAAACCCGCCAGCCGGCCGGGCGGAGTGGCGGCAAAGCCGGGGCAGCAAAGCCACCGGTTCGCATCGCCAAGGCAGAGAAGCCGCAGCGCGCGACGTTGACACTCAAATCCGACACTGGCGATGAACCCCGGGCCGGCCGCCTCAGCCGCCGTGCCGAGACCGAAGAGGCACCGCGCGCCTACAAGTCGGGCAAAAGCTTCGACATCGATCGAAAGCCGCGCGCCCATGGCGATGAGCCGGCGCGTGTGCGCGGCGACAGACCGCAGCGGGGCATTACACCGAAGGGCAGTCGCATTCAGGATGGCAGCCCGATGGGCGCCCCCAGTGGCAAGGGCGGCAAAGGCGGACGGGGACCGAAGGATGGTGGCGGCCGGAGCGGGTCGGGCAAGCCGAGAGGACGCGATGCGGATCGTCGCCGGTAAGCATCGGGGCACGGCGCTGGCGACGCCGGCAGCCGGCAGCCTTGCCATCCGCCCCACGTCCGACCGGCTGCGTGAAAGCGTCTTCAACATTCTCGAGCACGCCTATGAAGGCGTGTTCGAGAATGCCCGCGTCATGGATGTGTTCGCCGGTACCGGGGCTCTTGGCTTCGAGGCAATGAGCCGGGGCGCCAAGACCTGCCTGTTCGTCGAGGAAGCTGCGGAAGCCCGTGGTCTCATCCGCCGCAACCAGGAAACGCTGGGCCTGATGGGAACAACGCGCATCTTTCGCCGCGACGCCACCACCATGGGGTCGATCGGTCCGGCAGAGCCCTACACGCTCGCCTTTCTCGATCCGCCCTATGGCAAGGGCTTGGCGGAGAAGGCGCTCGCGTCGCTGCTTGCGGGTGGATGGCTCGCGGACAAGACCCTAATCGTCATCGAGGAATCGGCCAAGGCTGACGTAGCACTTCCAGAGGGCCTCGAACGTCTCGACCAGCGGACCTACGGCGAAACGCAGGTGATCTTCGCGCGCCGAACCTGACCGTTGGTCAGCCGATCTCCGCCAGAAGAGATTTCACCTCGCTGGGGTCGCCGGCGCGGCGCTTGAAGGACAGCCGTTTCACGCCGCCCTCCTCTGTAATGTCGATCCCATCGGGGTCGACGGCCACTAGTGCGGGCCTGACACTGGCGAGATCGCTCAAAAGCGCGGTCTCGACCGCGGCGAAGGCCTCGGCCGTGGCCGATGGCACCACAACATCGGCCGCGGCCAAACGTGCGATCCGGCCGAAGCCGGCGACGAGATGAACGCCGTCGACGCTCATACGATAGACGGAGAAATCGCCGAAGCCGGCATAGCCCTCCGCTTCCGGATGGCGGATCAGGAAGCGCTTGAAGAGGCGCGCATGGTCGGCCTCTTCGCGGGCGATGCGCTGAAAGCGGCCGTTGATGGTGGCGCGGGCACCCGTCAACGGATCGTCCCCCGCGCCGGCCGGAGCCTGCATCAGAAGCGAAGCGCGGCCGTCGCGTGCGAGATGCCGGGTGTGCGCGGCGAGACCAGAAAGCAGGACGAGCGGAGCGCCGTCGATGTCGGTTGCCACCGTCACGAAGGTGACGAACGGCCCGCCTTCATGCGTGAGCGTACCGAGGGCAGCGGTGGCTGCCGATCGCATGATCTGGCGCGTCATGCCCTCGGCATCGAAGCGGGTGTCATCCATCCGAACTCTCCCTTTAGCTCGCTAACAACATCTGTTAGGTCGGAACCGAACCGAAGCGAACTTTATGGAGAGCCAGCCGGATCTCCCTCAGCCCAGACCCAGAATCTCTCTCACGACACCGAAAGCGGGTGAAAAAGCGAGTGAATTCTTGATCTTTCTACATTGTTGCCCAGATTCTGCTCAACTCTGCTACAAAGGTCCGGCTGTCGATACCGACCGAATATGACATGAAGAGCTGAGGCTCGGAACTGACGGGGACCTGGGGCATGCCGACCATCGCGCTCGTGGACGATGACAGAAACATCCTAACGTCCGTCTCGATTGCCCTCGAGTCGGAGGGCTATCGCGTTGAGACCTATACCGACGGCGCCTCTGCCCTCGACGGCCTCTCCAAGGTGCAGCCCGACCTCGCCATCCTCGACATCAAGATGCCGCGCATGGACGGCATGGAGCTGCTCCGCCGCCTCCGGCAGAAGACCGACATGCCCGTTATCTTCCTGACCTCAAAGGATGACGAGATCGACGAGCTGTTCGGCCTCAAGATGGGCGCCGACGACTTCATTCACAAACCGTTCTCGCAGCGCCTCCTGGTCGAGCGCGTCAAGGCGGTGCTGCGCCGCGTCGCTCCGCGCGACACCACCGCCGCTCCCAAGCCGAGTGACGCCAATCGCAATATCGAGCGCGGCAACCTCGTCATGGACCAGGAGCGGCATACCTGCACCTGGAGGGGCCAGAACGTGGTGCTGACCGTCACCGAGTTCCTGATCCTGTTCGCGCTGGCCCAGCGGCCCGGCGTGGTCAAGAGCCGTAACGCGCTGATGGATGCCGCCTATGACGATCAGGTCTACGTCGACGACCGCACGATCGACAGCCACATCAAGCGGCTGCGCAAGAAGTTCAAGGCCATCGACGACGATTTCGAAATGATCGAGACCCTTTATGGCGTCGGCTACCGCTTCAAGGAGGCGTGAGCGGAGCTTTGAAGAGAATTTGGCATTCTGGTCCCGACGCGTCAGGTTGCGAACCATCTGTCGAATTCACAAGCTCCACGGAAGCAGTGGTTAGTGGTTCTTTTGATTCCGACATTTGCTCCGAGGATGGTATCGGCGGCATACACATGTCGGAAGCGAACCATTAGCGGGAAGCGATGTCGATGAGGGGAAGCCAGGAAGCCGATCGGGCAGATGGCGGGCGTATCCAGATGATGCGCCGGCTGTTTCCGGTTATCCTTCGTCGCGTCAAGCGCTTTGCGGCAACCTCGATCGGCACCTCGCTCAGCCGCCGCATCCTGGTTCTCAACCTCGCGGCGCTGGCAGCGCTGGTATCAGGTATCCTCTATCTCAACCAGTTCCGGGCCGGCCTGATCGATGCCCGCGTCGAGAGCCTGCTGACACAGGGCGAGATCATGGCCGGCGCCATTGCCGCCTCGGCCTCGGCGGTTTCCAATACCATCACCATCGATCCCGAGCGTTTGCTACAAATGCAGGCCGGTGGCGAAGTAACCCTCCCGACCGATACGGAGAGTCTCGATTTTCCGATCAACCCGGAGAAGGTGGCGCCGCTGTTGCGGCGACTGATCACACCGACCAAGACACGGGCGCGGATCTATGACCGTGACGGCATCCTGATCCTCGATTCGCGCTTTCTCTATTCCCGAGGACAGGTGCTGCGATTCAACCTGCCGCCGGCCAAACCGGAACCGCCGTCACTGATCGAACAGGCCATCAACGCCGTTACCTACCGCCTGAGGCGGTTCGATCTCCCCGTCTACCGGGAGCTTGGCGGAGCCAACGGGCGCGGGTATCCGGAGGTGGAGCAAGCGCTCAACGGCTCGCCCGGCACTGTGGTGCGCGTCACCGAAGCCGGCGAGATGATCGTGTCGGTGGCTGTGCCGGTGCAGCGCTTCAACGTCGTCGTCGGCTCGCTGCTGCTCTCCACCGAGGGCGGCGACATCGACGCCATCGTCACCGCCGAGCGCTGGGGCATCTTCCGCGTCTTCCTGGTGGCGGCGGCCGTCACCACAACGCTGTCCTTCCTGCTGGCCGGCACCATTGCCCGGCCACTTCGCCGCCTTGCCGCCGCGGCCGACCGCATCCGGCGGGGCATCAAGCAGCGCGAGGAGATCCCCTCCTTCGACCGCGAGGACGAGATCGGCGATCTCGCCCGCGCCTTCCGCGACATGACCAACGCGCTCTATAGCCGGATGGACGCCACCGAGAGCTTCGCCGCCGACGTTGCCCATGAACTCAAAAATCCGCTGACCTCGCTACGCTCGGCAGTGGAGACGCTACCGCTCGCCAAGAGCGACAACAGCCGGGCACGCCTCCTGGAAATCATCCAGCACGACGTCCGTCGCCTCGACCGGCTGATCACCGACATTTCCGACGCTTCGCGCCTCGACGCCGAGCTTGCGCGCGAGGACGTAGCGCCGCTCGATGTCGGCCGGCTCGTCGAAGGCGTCGTCTCGCTGGCCCGTGAGACGGGCCGCCATCAGGAGATCGGCATCGACCTCAGAATCGACCGTGGCGAAGGCGACAAGCCACTGATGGTACTCGGCCATGACAGCCGGCTCGGACAGGTGTTCAACAATCTGATCGATAATGCCCGCTCCTTCTCGCGGGAGGGAGGGCAGGTCGAGGTCACCGTCTGCCGCGACGATCACAAGATCGAGGTCATTGTCGACGACCACGGGCCAGGCATCCGTGCTGAAAAGCTCGAGCGGGTGTTCGAACGCTTCTATACCGATCGCCCGGAAGGCGAAGGCTTCGGCAATAATTCCGGCCTGGGTCTGTCGATTTCCAAGCAGATCGTCGAGGCCCATCGCGGAACCATCACGGCCATCAATCGCAAGGATGACCCCGCTGACCCCGACCGCGTCACCGGTGCCCGCTTTGTCGTGTGTCTGCCAGCGGATCTCGCTGCATGACCCAGCCAACCGTCCATGCCACTGCCGTCGTTGTCGGCGAAACCGGCCTGCTGATCCGAGGCGCATCGGGCGCCGGGAAGACATCGCTCGCCTTCGCGCTTGTCGATGCTGCCCGGCGGAGCGGTCTCTACGCCGCCTTCGTTGCCGATGATCGCGTGGCGCTCACCGTCTTGAACGGCCGGCTCATTGCTCACTGTCCTGAGACCATCGCCGGCCTTGCCGAACGGCGCGGTCGCGGCATCGAATCGGTGGAGTACGTGCCATCCGCAGTGATCCGGCTTGTTGCCGATCTCATCGATGCCGGAACAATGATGCGCCTGCCCGAAGCGGCGGAGGAGGAGGCGGACATCGACGGGTTGAGACTGCCCAGACAGGCGATTCCGGCTCGGCAAACCTCCGTTTCGCTACCGCTGCTCCATGCCGCGCTCGTGGAAATGAACAAGTTTTAACGATCGAAGCCGCAATTCCGACAAACCTTACGCTTTTCCCCTAAAGTCCCTCAAGGTCCGGCTTTTCGGGCCCGTATCAAGCATCTTTTGTTAAGTTGACTGTCTCATCCCGGTCTCGGAACAGGCGCCGCACCGGCTCACAATCCGATTTCCTCTTGCAAGAAATCCCGCTCTGGTGAAGATGTGGCCCGTTCCAGCTTGGAGCGAAACCAACATGGCGTGCCGCATGATCTTCGCAATCTACAGGGATCGGACCCCAGCATGATCGGGTTGGTTCTGGTGACACATGGTCGCCTGGCAGACGAATTCCGGTCGGCACTCGAGCATGTGGTCGGTCCTCAGGCCGATTTCGAGACGATCTGCATCGGTCCTGAAGACGACATGGAGCAGCGGCGGAGCGACATCATCGCCTCGGTCGGTCGGGTCAATTCCGGCAAGGGCGTCATCCTGCTCACCGATATGTTCGGCGGCACTCCGTCAAATCTCGCCATTTCCGTCATGGACATCGGCGATGTCGAGGTGATCGCCGGCGTCAACCTGCCGATGCTGGTCAAGCTCGCAACGGTGCGCAAGGAACGGCCGCTCGCTGAGACCGTCACCGAGGCTCGCGACGCCGGTCGGAAATACATCTCTGTCGCCAGCCAGGTACTTGCCGGATCATGACAGACGACACAGACGACGGTGCCATCGTTCGTGAACTGCAGATTCTCAACAAGAAGGGCCTGCACGCCCGCGCTTCGGCGAAATTCGTTCAGTGCGTCGATCGGTTCGAGGCGGAAGTCTTCGTGCTGAAGGATGGCCAAAGTGTATCGGGCACGTCCATCATGGGCCTGATGATGCTGGCCGCCGGCATCGGCTCGTCGATCGAGGTGCGCGCCGCAGGGGCTGAGGCCGAGGCGGCCATCGAGGCGATCGCGGCGCTGGTCAACGACCGCTTCGGCGAGGGTGAATAGGCCCGATGGCCCCACCGCTCCGCGTCGTTCCGGCCACCCCTGAGCTTCTCGCACCGCTACCCTCCTGGTTTTCAACGCCGGAAGCACTTGCCCAATGGGGCGGCAGCGGCCTCCGCTTTCCTCTCGACGCCGGCCAGATTGCCACGATGCTCTCGGAGACGCTGACGACGCCGCCCCTTCGGCTAGCCTTTGTCGGCCTCGTCGGCAATGCGACGGTGGCTCACGCTCAGGTGGTCCTTGATTGGACGGACGGCGTGGCTCGTCTCGCGCGCTTTGCCGTGGCTCCAAATTATCGCGGACAGGGAGTGGCACGGCCATTTCTGGCTGAGGTGTTCGCCCGGCTCGATGCGATCGGCGACTTTCCGCGGTTGGAGCTCAACGTCTATACGTTCAACACGCCAGCCATCGCGCTCTACGAATCCCTCGGCTTCGTTCGCGAGGGCGTACGCCGCTCGTCCGTCAAAGTCGGCGCTGCCCGCTGGGACACGGCGATCTACGCCATCATCCGCTAGAGCGTTTCCATCTTCTACGGAAACGCTCTCTTCCTGAGTTGACGCATTTTCTTCCAGCGAACCGGTACCCACTTCGCTGGAAAATGCTCTCATGATCAGCGGCGGCCAAACAGCCGTTCGATGTCGCTGAGCTTCAGCTCGACAAAGGTTGGGCGGCCATGGTTGCACTGACCCGAGTTGGGTGTCGCTTCCATCTCGCGCAGCAGCGCATCCATCTCTTCCACTCTGAGACGGCGGCCGGCACGGACCGAGCCGTGGCAGGCCATGGTGGCGGCAATGGCGTCGAGCTTCTCCCTGAGGCGTGTCGCCTGGTCCCATTCGGCGAGGTCGTCGGCAATGTCGCGCAAGAGCGCTGCCGTATCGGTGCGGCCAAGCAGCGCCGGGATTTCTCGGATGGCGATGGCGCCCGGTCCGAAGCTTTCGACAACGAGGCCGAGCTCGGCAAGCTCTTCGGCACGCTCGATGAGGCGATCGACATCCTCCTCGGGCATGTCGACGATTTCGGGGATCAGCAGCATCTGCGTCTCGACGCCCTTGGCGATCTCCTGCTTCAGCCGCTCGTAGACGAGGCGCTCGTGCGCCGCGTGCTGGTCGACGATGACGAGGCCGGTTGCGGTCTGGGCGACGATATAGGTCTCGTGGATTTGCGCACGCGGCGCGCCCAGCGGCCGTGACACGCTCTCCACCGGCGCCTCGGCAAGACCAGGGCGGGCATCAGCGGAGACAGCGTCATCGACAACCGAGAAACTGGTCTGCGGCGAACCGGCATCGAAGGAAACCGCGTCTTCCGCGAAGGCGCGCGACAGGGGGACCTCGCCCGGCAGCGGCCGATCCGGAGCGGTCCGCCAGTCGAAGGCGACCGGCCGGCTCTGATAATCCGACCGCCAGGCTGAAGATGCGCTGGTCGGCATCGGGCGAACGGCGGCCGTGAGTACGTCGAGCGTCGCCGCGCCATGGGTAGAAGCGGCGCGATGGCCGGCGTCGGCATGCGCCCGTCGGAGCGCGCCGACCAACAAGCCGCGCACCAAGCCGGGATCGCGAAAGCGAACGTCGGCCTTGGTCGGATGCACGTTGACGTCAACCTCGTGCGGGTCGAGGTCGACGAACAGCACGGCCGCCGGAAATCGATCGCGGGCCATGACGTCGGCGTAGCCGGCGCGGATGGCGCCGATGAGCAATTTGTCGCGCACTGGCCGGCCATTGACGAACAGATACTGGCTCTGGGCATTGGCCTTCTGCAGCGTGCCGAGACCGGCAAGACCGGTGAGGCGCACGCCTTCGCGCAAGGCGTCGATCTCGATCGAGTTCTCCGCAAAATCGGCGCCCATCACTTGCAGCGCCCGCCCCCTGAAATCGCCTGCCGCCAGCGCCGGATAGTCGAGGGGCGAACGATCGGAGCCTGACAGAGAGAAGCGGATCTCAGGGTGGGCGAGTGCCAGACGCTTGACGACATCGGTGATGGCGCCGGCCTCGGCGCGTTCGCTCTTCAGGAACTTGAGGCGGGCCGGCGTTGAGAAGAAAAGATTTCTGACCTCGATGCGCGTGCCCCGGCTCAACCCCACCGGCTCAATGTCCGAGCGGCTGCCACCGGAGACCGTGATCGCCCAGCCATTATCCTCCGACGCATGCCGCGTCTCGATCCTGAGGTCGGCCACCGAGCCGATCGACGGCAGCGCCTCGCCACGGAAACCAAGGGTGCGGATGTCGAGAAGGTCGTCCTCGATCAGCTTGGAGGTACAGTGCCGCTCCACAGCCAGAGACAGGTCCGCCGCCAGCATGCCGACGCCGTTGTCGGTCACGCGGATCAACGTCTTGCCACCGCCCGACGTCACCACCTCGATGCGATCGGCGCCGGCATCGATGGCGTTTTCCACCAGTTCCTTGACCACGCTCGCCGGCCGCTCCACCACCTCGCCGGCGGCGATGCGGTTGATGGTGACGGGCGAGAGCTGGATGATAACGGACATGGGGCCGGGATTCGCTCGCGTCTGATGGGCTGGAAGGGTGACCATAACCGAAGCCGCCAAGCGGCGCGAGGTCGTCGCCAGCCACAAATTCGTCAACACCGCCGCCCATCCACGGGTCTATAGTCGGCAGCGTGTTATGAGGAGACCCCATGAAGAACGTCGAAATTTCGGCGGCGACGTCGATCGTCGTGCTGACCGGCGCCGGCATTTCCCAGGAATCGGGCCTCGACACCTTCCGCGACGCCGGTGGCATCTGGGCGCGCTACGACATCGAGGACGTGGCGACGCCGGAGGGCTTCCGGCGAAATCCGCCGTTGGTGCACGACTTCTATAATACGCAACGTCGCGAGGCCGCGCTCGCCCTCCCCAACCCCGCGCATGTCGCGCTCGCCGAGCTTGAGAAGGCCTGGCCGGGGCGATTCCTTCTGGTCACCCAGAACATCGACGGCCTGCATGAGAAGGCCGGTTCCCAAGCACTGTTCCATATGCATGGCACGCTCGACGGCTTCCTGTGCGAAGCCTGTGGGAGACGCGGCCCTTGGGTGGATGACATGTCGACGAGTTCGGCCTGTCCGCTTTGCGGCCGCAGTGGCGGGCTTCGGCCCGATATCGTCTGGTTCGGCGAAATGCCCTATCACATGCCCGAAATTTATCGAGCGCTCGGCGAGGCCGACCTCTTCCTCTCCATCGGCACGTCGGGCACCGTCTATCCGGCGGCCGATTTCGTGCGCGAGGCGCGGCAGGCCGGCGCCGTTACCGTGGAATTGAACCTCGAAGCCTCCCGCAAGGGACACGGTCTGTTCGATCTTGAGATCGAGGGCAAGGCGGGCGACTGCGTGCCGGCTTTCGTCAGCGATCTCCTAAGTGGGCGACTTACCCGAGGCCGGACGTCAGAGGCTTAAGTTCCAGTCCGCGTAACAACGCCGGATGGCGTCAGCCGAGGCCAGTTGAACCCTGGGCAAGTCCAAGCCCTCGAACATTCCGGCATAACGCCGACGGTTCCCAGGGGTCACAACGACGATATGGTGGAGCATCTCCCACTTGACGCTGTCGCGTCCGCCGGCCAGTCCACCTTTTCGCTCGGACTGAAACAAGCAGCGCCTGATATAGCGCCAGAGACTCAGCGCTGTCGAAACCTCCAGCAAGATGACGCCAGTCGCCCGCTCAAAGCGTTGGGGCATGCAGACGGAATAGTTTCCCTCCATCACCCAGCTCTCTCCCTGGATTGCTTCATCATGGAGAGCAACGAACTCTTGCCTCGGACGAGGCACCCAATCGGTATCTGGGAGATGAAAGAGCTGATCGAGATGGACCACCGGTAGACCGCGCTTACGGCCGATCGCCACGGCCAATGTTGATTTGCCGCTGTTGGAAGGACCCAAGATACAGATTCGGTCGCCGAGATGCTCCAGCCGCATGGTGCCAGGCCCCTTTCGCCCCTGCCACTGCCTTGACCTTGTCATGTAGCGCCCTTATCGGGATGGCATGCAAGAGTTCGACATGATCGCGGGGCTTTCGGCCCTCGCCGAGGCCTATGACGGCGTCATCTGCGACGTCTGGGGCGTTCTTCACAACGGCATATCGCCCTATCCGGCCGCGGCCGAAGCCCTGTCCCGCTTCCGTGCGCTCGGCAAGGCGGCGGTGCTGCTCACCAACGCACCGCGCCCGACGAAAGCCGTCGAGGATCTCCTTAGCCGGCAATATGCCATCGGTCCGGCCAGCTATGACGAGATCGTCACCTCCGGCTCGGTCGCCCGCGAAGTATTTGCGAATGAGTCACGCCGACGACTGTTCCATCTTGGACCGGCGCACAATGTCGGTCTGTTCGACGGGCTCGACGTCGAACTCGTCGGCGAGGAAGCAGCAGAATACGTGGTGCTGACCGGTCTGTTCGACGACGAGAAGGAAAGCCCCGAATCCTACCGGCCGATGTTCCGACGCTTTATCGAGCGCGGCCTCAAGGCCTATTGCGCCAATCCCGACGTCATTGTCGAACGCGGCGATCGGCTCGTCTACTGTGCCGGCGCACTCGCCCAACTCTACGTCGAGCTTGAAGGCGACATCACCATCATCGGCAAGCCCTACAAGCCGGTCTACGACGCGGCGCTTGCCGCCATTGAGCGAGCACTCGACCGCCCGGTGGCGAAAAGCCGCGTGCTCGCCATTGGCGACGGCTTGCCGACGGACATCAAGGGCGCCCATGGACAGGGCATCGACGTGCTGATGGTGACGGCCGGCATCCATGGCGCCGATTTCGGCGAACTGATGAACCCCGACCCGAAAAGACTGGCCGCACGGCTCGATGCTGAGGGTCTCGGCATCCGCGCCGCCATTCCGCGCCTTGTCTGGTGATGATACCTACGAAAAGAGGCCCGATCGGGCCTCTTTCATTCGAACCTGATGCAAGTGTCCTCAGAAGAAGGCGTCGACGTCGTCCTGGCTGACGCCCTCGCCACTGAACTGAGGCCCATTCAGCATCAGCTCGCGGGCGCGCTTCTCGGCCGCCGTCTCTTCACCTGCAACGTCGGAAATCCGCAGGATTTTCAGCTTTTCCACCAGGGTGGTGATGCGCTTGTCGAGGGCGTTCAGGGTGGAAACGACCTTGGAAATACGCTGCCCCGTAATGTCCTGGAACGAGCAGGCCTGGAAGATGTCGATCACCTTCTCGCTCACCAGGCCCTGATAGGCCTCGATGTCGGCCGCGTCGGCTCCCATGATCTCCTCGGCCGCCGACATGATGGTGTTGGTCGCCTCCTCGGTCGCCTCGACGATGGCGTCGAGCTCCCGACCGGCGGTGGGGATGTGTTCGTCGCGCATATCGCTGAGACGGAGAAGCGCCAGCTCTTCCTTCATGTTGGCGATTTCGCGGGCCATCTCGCCGAGTTCGGAATAAATGTCGAGGTCCATCGTCTTGAAGAAGGACTGGAAGCTCTCGGCCATCAGTTCGGCAAGCCGCATGACGTCCTCAAGCGACACATCCTCCGACTTGCGACCATTGCGCAGGAAGTCGATGATCTTGGCCACGTGCTCTGAAGACATGTCAGACATCGAAGGGCCTCTTTCTGAGGTGCGCGCCGAGGGTCGCCCAGAAGGGGCGGCGATACGGACATCTCGATCTTGTGATAAATGCAACGGCAACGTTGTGCCTCTCCGGGTCCGCGGTAAGCGGCACATCACCGCTCCGCGTTGTCCCGGTCCGTTCCAGCATCAGTCGCCGAATACGGCTTCGATCTTGCTCTTCAGCGTCGGCGCGTTGAAGGGCTTGACGATGTAGTTGTTGACGCCGGCCTTCTTGGCGGCGATCACATTCTCGGTCTTGGATTCGGCCGTCACCATGATGAATGGCGTCTTCGACAGCGACGAATCCGAACGAACCTGCTTCAGCAACTCGTAGCCGGTCATCGGCTCCATGTTCCAGTCGGAGATGACGAGGCCATAGCGGCGCTCTTTCATCTTGCCGAGGGCTTCGGTCCCGTCAGCCGCCTCATCCACGTCCTCGAAACCGAGCTGCTTCAGGAGGTTCCTGATGATTCGGATCATGGTCTTATAGTCGTCGACCACGAGAACCGGAATCGATGTGTCAAGTGCCATCGTTTACTCCACACTGCCGCGGCGCCACCCGCGCCTCGATGACGAGCTCAATGCACGAGCGGGTGAACGTCCCTGCCGGGGCCCGTGCTTGAAGGAAACCATACAACGGGGACCTGAAAAGTCGGTTAATTCTCATCCCCGTGGCTTTTTCAGCTGTTGCTGTCGAGAGAGACGCTTGATTTACAATTCGTTTTTCCTCTGAATCGTTTTTGTGGCGCTGTTCGGCGGTTTTTTCCTGGGTTTATCGTAAATTTCCCGTCGGCCGATTTACGTTTCGCCAACCATGTCGGAGATTCCCTTAGCTATTGTGTATCTTCTTGGGCGTCGCGAAGGCGCTCCTGTCCCGGCAATTAGCCGCTTGACCTTGCCTGGGGCAGAAGGCACGGTCACGCCGCGCTGCCGAGCCGCTTGACATGCGGCACGATGGCGTTTCCAGCGACAGCAGATTTCAGAGCCCATGCCTCCGTTCCAGTTCGTCGATCGTCAGTCCGTTTCGCCGTCCCTTCGGGGAGGCGCCGTCGCCATCGGCAATTTCGACGGCGTGCATCGCGGCCATCAGGCAGTTCTGGAGGCGGCCCTCACCGTGGGCCGTCAGCGCGGCATTCCCGCCGTCGCCGTCACCTTCGAACCACATCCGCGCGACGTTTTCCGGCCGGAGCATCCGGTGTTCCGCCTGACGCCGGCGCCCGTGAAAGCGCGACTGGTCGAGGCCATGGGTCTCGATGGTCTGGTCTCCATACCATTCTCATCTTCCTTTGCGGCCCAAAGCCCGGAAGAGTTCGTCGAGCGTGTGCTGGTGGACGAGCTCAGCATCCGCCATGTTGTGGTTGGCTGGAACTTTCATTTCGGCCAGGGCCGGCACGGCACGCCGCAAAAGCTTCGCGAGCTCGGCGAGAAGCACGGTTTTTCGGTGGAGGTCATCGCTCCCTTTGAGACCGAGGACGGCTACACTGTTTCCTCGAGCGAAGTGCGCGATCGGCTTGCCGAAGGCGTGTTGGCCGAGGCCGCTGGCCTGCTCGGCTGGCACTGGTTCTTCGAGGGAACCGTCGTCGATGGCGACAAGCGGGGGCGCACCATCGGTTTTCCGACGGCCAATATTCGCCTGCCGTCACAGGTTCGGCTTTCCGAAGGTGTCTATGCGGTTTTTGCCGAGATCGACGGCATTCGTCACGCCGGCGTGGCAAGCTGGGGCCGCCGGCCGACCTTCGACAACGGCGCGCCGGTGTTCGAGACCTTCGTTTTCGACTTTACCGGAGACCTCTACGGCAAGACGATCACCGTTATGCCGATCGCCTATCTCCGCCCCGAACTGAAGTTCGATGGCGTTGCCCCCCTGATCGAACAGATGAATAGAGACGCCGACGAAGGGCGTGCACTGCTCGCCGCCTTCGACGGGTTCACGGCACTCGATCGGGCGCTTTGGCGGGTTTGAGCGCTGCTGACGCAATTGTCCGGTCAGTTGTTTTGACAATAGTCAATTTCTATTTGCGACATCAAAGGTCATTATTAATCAATCGACGCCAACCTGTTCAGACTTCAAGGCGCGAGTCACGAACATGCTTGGTAAAATTCGCATCGGACATCAGATTCTACTTAGTGTGATCATCGCCGGCATCGGCTTTACGGTGATCGCTACGAACCTGCTATACATGGGGCGGCAGGTCGACACCGCGACATCCTCTGCCCGTCTCGGGCGGGAGGTTGGTTCCGACGCAGCAAGCTTTCAACAGCTGATGCTGCAGGTTCGGCGCGCGGAAAAGGACTTTCTCCTGCGGTCGGACAAAACTTATGCCGATCGAAATCTCGCTCAGGTGGCCGAGGCACAGACCGCGCTCGCCGCCCTGCGCAACAAAGCAAGTCCTCTCGACGACAACGAGATCATGACCGCCATCGATGAGATCGGTCATCCGCTCGCTGCCTATCAAACCGCATTCTCCAAGCTAGCGACGACGCGCATCGCCATGGGGCTGACGCCGGATGAAGGGCTCGAGGGTGATCTTCGCAAAAAGGTGCATGATCTTGAGAGCGCCTTCAACGCGCTGCAGGACAAGGACCAGACGATCCGCGTGCTGATGCTTCGCCGCCATGAGAAGGACTTCATGTTGCGGCGGGACGATGCCTCCCTCGACAAACATGCCAAGATGATGGCCGAATTTCTGGCGGCAATTACCGCTGCACCGATCGATGGCGCCTTGAAAGCCAAGCTGACCGACCTTGCCAATGGCTACGGCACATCGTTCAAAGCCTGGTCGACAGCCGCGCGAGACCTGCAAGCTGACCAGCAGACGGTTTCCGACGCCTACGCTGCCCTTGAACCGCTGGTCACCACCGTTACCAAAGTGGCCGCCGACCTCGGCAACAGCCTCGAAGCCAGTGCGGAGGCCACCCGGCGCACCTCTGACCGGCTCACTTATCTCACCATCGTCATCGCTATGCTCACGGCCACTGGTTTTGCGCTGGTTGTCTGGCGTTACGTGTCAAAGTCGCTCGCACGTATCGAGGGATGGATGGGACGCCTATCGTCAGGCGACTATTCAGCCCAGTCGACCGATACGGCAGCCCGCAACGAGATTGGCTCGATGGCCCGCGCCCTGGCAGATTTCAGCGGCAAGCTCGCCGAGGCGGAGCAGTTGCGTCGCGAGGCAGCCGAAGCGGAAATCCGCCGACGCCACGAGAGAGCCGAGGAAATGCGCGCGCTCATGGCAGCTTTCGATTCCAGCGTTGGCGAAATCATCACCACCGTATCATCGGCGGCGCAGGAACTGCAGGCAGCGGCCGGCACGCTCACAGATACGGCTGCCAATACATCGATCAGATCGACCGGCGTCGCCAAGGCAACCGAAGTGATTGCCGAACAAGTGCAGGCTGTGGCGGCGGCATCGGAGGAGCTATCCGCCTCGATCGGCGAAATCGGCCGTGGTATCAACCAGTCGCACCAGATCTCGACACAGGCTGTCGGCGAAGCACGCGAAGCGGCTTCAACGGTCGGCGACCTCGCGGTCACCGCGGAAAAGATTGGCGAAGTCATTCAGCTCATCGACAGCATTGCATCCCAGACCAATCTCCTCGCCCTCAATGCAACGATCGAGGCGGCGCGAGCCGGTGAAGCCGGCCGAGGGTTTGCCATCGTCGCCGCCGAGGTGAAGAATCTGGCCGGCCAGACGTCCGAAGCGACCTCCCAGATCAGCGATCAGGTCACGCGTATCCAGGCGGCGACGGGCAACACGGTGGAGGCTATCCGCCGGGTGTCGGATATCATCGACAAGGTCAACGCGATCGGCGCCTCCATCGCCTCGGCGATCGAAGAGCAGGCCGCGACGACCCGTGAGATCTCGGATCGAATCCATAACGTTGCCACCGAGACCGGACGCACCTCGGTCAGCATTGGCGACGTTCTGATGGCGGCGGAGGAAACCTCCGGCGCTGCGACGCAAGTGCTCGCCTCGTCAGGTGATCTGTCACAGCAGGCGGCCAACCTCTCCTTGAGGGTGCGCCACTTCATTTCCAACGTCGCCGCCGCCTGACAAGGGATGCGCAGCAATTGGCTCGAGACCGGTTCGCCGCCAGAGAAATCTGGCGGCGAACCCTTTATTTCGCCGCGCTTTGTCGCTAGAGCTTCTCGATGAAATCAATGGGCCAGAGCCGGCCGTCCGGTCGGCTTCAACCCCGGTGCGCCGTGACAACATGGGTCGCGCCGTCATTCAGTATTTTCGGTCGGAACAGGCCATGTGCATCCGAACTTTCGGCGCCGCGACGTGCCGGATCAGAGAGCGAATTATCGGCCCGGCCCCGATGAACCGCCGCTAAGGTGGTGGGATCGAGGGACCGGGAGCCAAGCCCTGGCCGATCGCCGGCAATACCGCGCCGGCCATCCTTATTGTTGTTACACCGACGAGACATTCCATGACCGACACGCCCGCCCCGACGTCCGAAGCGACGCCGACCCGCGACTATTCGCCCACGCTCAATCTCCCCGCCACCGACTTTCCGATGCGCGCCGGCCTGCCGGAGAAGGAGCCGAAGCTGATCGCCCGCTGGGACGAGATGAAGCTTTACGAAAAGCTGCGCGAGACCGCCAAGGGACGCGAGAAGTTCGTGCTGCATGACGGCCCTCCCTATGCCAACGGCCACCTGCACATCGGACATGCGCTCAACAAGATCCTGAAGGACATCATCACCCGCTCCAGGCAGATGATGGGCTACGATTCCAACTACGTCCCCGGCTGGGACTGCCATGGCCTGCCGATCGAGTGGAAAGTCGAAGAAGAGTATCGCGCCAAGGGCAAGAATAAGGACGAGGTGCCGATCAACGACTTCCGCGCCGAATGCCGCCAGTATGCCGAGGGCTGGATCAAGATCCAGGCCGAGGAATTCCGCCGGCTGGGTGTCGAGGGGGATTTCAAGCGCCCCTACACCACCATGGCCTTCACCTCGGAGGCGGTGATCGCCACCGAGCTCCTGAAGTTTGCCACGTCCGGCCAGCTCTATCGCGGCTCCAAGCCGGTGATGTGGTCGGTCGTCGAGCGGACGGCGCTCGCCGAGGCCGAAGTCGAATATCAGGACTACCAGTCGGACACCATCTGGGTGAAGTTCCCGGTGACCGCTGGCGCAGCCGAATTCGCTGGCGCATTCGTGGTGATCTGGACGACGACGCCCTGGACGATCCCCGGCAATCGCGCCGTCAGCTACTCGCCGAAGATCGCCTATGGCCTTTATGAAGTGACGGAGGCACCCGAAGGCAATTGGGCCAAGACCGGTGAAAAGTACATTCTTGCCGACGCCTTGGCAGAGGCGGTGTTCAAGCAGGCCAAGGTAACTGGCCATCGCAAGGTGGCGGCCGTTCCGGCGAGCGTGCTCGCTGGCCTCACCTGCGCCCATCCGCTGCGCGGTCTGGACGGCGGCTACACCTTCGATGTCCCCCTCCTCGCCGGCGATCACGTCACGGACGACACTGGCACCGGTTTCGTCCACACCGCTCCCGGCCATGGCCGCGAAGACTTCGAGGTGTGGATGGACTATGGTCGGCAACTGGCGGAGCGCGGCATCTCGACGGCGATCCCCTTCACGGTCGACGACAACGGGTTCCTGACAGATGAGGCACCCGGTCTCGTTGGGCGCCGTGTCATCACCGACAAGGGTGAAAAGGGCGATGCCAATCAGGCGGTGATCGATGCGCTGGCCGCTGCGGGCATGATGGCGGCGCGCGGCCGCCTCAAGCATACCTATCCCCACAGCTGGCGTTCCAAGAAGCCGGTGATCTTCCGCAACACGCCGCAGTGGTTCGTCTACATGGATCGCCCCATCGGCAAGGGACCGGAGGGCGATACGCTGCGTGCTCGTGCGCTCAACGCCATCGACGCCACCACCTTCTATCCGCCCGCCGGCCAGACGCGCTTGCGGTCGATGATCGAAAACCGGCCCGACTGGGTGCTGTCCCGTCAGCGGGCCTGGGGCGTGCCAATCGCCGTCTTCCGCAACACTGAGACCGGCCAGCTCATCCCCGGCCCGGATTTCGCGCATAACGACGCCTATGCCAGCCGCATCCGCGAGGCCTTCCTTGCCGAAGGTGCCGATGCCTGGTTCGCCGATGGCGCCAAGGAACGTTTCCTGGCCGGCTTCGTCAAGGATACGTCCGCCTGGGAACAGGTGCGCGACATCCTCGACGTCTGGTTCGATTCCGGATCGACGCATGAATTCGTGCTGAAAGGCCGCCCCGACCTCAAGTGGCCGGCCGACGTCTACCTCGAGGGCTCGGACCAGCATCGCGGCTGGTTCCATTCATCCCTGCTAGAGTCTTGCGGTGTCAACGGTGTTGCCCCCTACAAGACGGTGGTGACGCACGGCTTCACCATGGCCGAGGACGGCCGCAAGATGTCGAAGTCGCTTGGCAACCAGGTGCAGCCACAGGACGTCATCCGGCAGTCGGGTGCCGACATCCTGCGCCTCTGGGTCGCCTCGACTGACTATTGGGAAGACCAGCGCATCGGCAAGAAGATCCTCGATGCCAACTCCGATGCCTATCGCAAGATCCGCAACACCCTGCGCTGGATGCTCGGCACGCTCGCCCATTACGATGGTGACGCGGTGGCCTATGCCGATCTGCCGGAACTCGAGCGGGTGATGCTGCACAAGCTCGCCGAAGTCGGCGCCCAGGTGGAGGAAGGCTATCGGGAATACGACTTCAAGGCCGTCTTCTCGTCGGTGCTCAACTTCATGAACATCGAACTCTCCGCCTTCTACTTCGACGTTCGCAAGGACGCGCTCTACTGTGATCCGAAGTCGAGCCTGAAGCGTCGTGCGGCACTTCATGTTGTGGCGGTGCTCTATGACCATCTCATCAAGTGGCTGGCGCCGCTGATCCCGTTCACCGCCGAGGAAGCTTGGCTAGAACGGCACCCAGGCGATGCGTCTTCCGTTCACCTCGAGCTTTTCCCGGCGGTTCCGGAAGAATGGACCAACGCGGCGCTCGACGAGAAGTGGGAGAAGGTAAAGCGGGTACGGCGTGCCGTCACCGGCGCACTTGAAATCGAGCGGCGGGAAAAGCGCATCGGCTCGTCTCTCGAAGCGGCGCCGATGGTGCATGTCGAGGACAAGGATCTGCTGGCGGCGCTCGACGGGCTCGACTTTGCCGAGATCTGCATCACCTCGCAGATCGCGGTTACCGACGCACCGGCGCCTGAAGCTGCGTTCCGCCTTGACGACGGCACACCGGTTGCGGTGGTTCCCAAGCTTGCCGAGGGACGCAAATGCGCCCGTTCGTGGAAGATCCTGCCGGAAGTCGGCAGCGATCCTGAGTATCCGGACGTGACGCTTCGTGACGCCCAGGCGCTGCGCGAGCTGGCGGCTGGCGCATGACGGCGGCGTCAAGCAATCTCACGACACGGCGGACGCGGCTTGCCGCGCTCGCCATCGTCTTGTTGACGCTGGTCGTTGACCAGGCGAGCAAATACTGGGTGCTGAACCATACCAGCCTGCCGGACGGCGATCGCATCTCGCTGCTGCCGGTGTTCGATCTCGTTCTGACCTGGAACATGGGTATTTCCTATGGCCTGTTCCAGCAGAATGAGGCCCTGGGACGATGGCTGCTAATCGGGCTCACCGCGTTGGCAACCGTTCTGCTTGCCGTCTGGCTGTGGCGGTCGCGAGACCGGCTGGTGGCCTGTCTGGCGCTGGCGCTGATCATCGGTGGTGCTCTGGGCAACCTCGTCGACCGCGTCGTGTTCGGTGGGGTCATCGACTTCCTCTACCTGCACTACGGTTCTTTTTCCTGGTACGTTTTCAATCTAGCCGACTGCGCCATCGTTGCAGGGGTGGGCGCACTCCTGTATGAGTCTCTGCGCTTGAGGTCATAGTGATGCCTCAAAAGTCGGCTAGGCGCTGACCGGAACAGGGTCTTACTTTGGCGAGGCCCGGCACGAGAGCGAGAGTGACGATATCAATGACCCATCTGCTGACCGGCAAGCGTTGCGCTCTTCTTGCCATAGCCGCTTTGAGTCTCTCTGCCTGCTCGGCGCTGGGCACCTCGGTGGCCGACGACGATCCCGAGACGGAAGTTCCCAACGTGTCGATGGGCCGCGCCGTCATGGAAGGCCTCGGCGCCGTTCCGTCGCGCAAGACAGCCATCAACTATACTCCGCGAGCCCCGCTGGTGGTGCCACCGAACAAGCTGGCTCTCGTGGCTCCGGAAGATCCCAAGCGTCTTGAGTCGAGCGGCACTTGGCCGGAAGACAACGACATCAAGGCGCGCAAGGTTTTGACCGACGCGGCGGCCCGCGAAGCCGGTCGCGACGACAAGGATCTGCTGCCAGCCTCTGAGATGACGGCTATTCGCGTTCCCGATGCAAGGACCGCCGAAGCTTCGGATGCCAGCGTTACGACGAGCGATTCCGACAGGCGGCGTCTTCTCCCAAGTCAGCTCGGCAACATACCGCGCGACAAGTCCACCCGACTCTATGATGCCAATGGCAAGCCGGTGCGCAGGGCGCTGGTCGAGCCGCCGGTGAGCTATCTCGAGCCAGCTCCCGGCGTGCCGGTGACGACCGACGATGGTGCTCCGCCGGAGCAGCAGACGAAGAAGTGGTGGAAGTTCTGGTGAGGCACCGGGGCGCTCCGCGCTCCTAGCCGTAACACCAATATAAAAAAGCCGCGGGTCCCGCGGCTTTTTTCGTTTCACATGAACTTCTTCGGTCTCTTCGCCGATCAGCGACGCGCCGCTCCCGCGCGCTCGCCCCCCGCCTGTGTCGGACGCGCCGGCGCGCTGGCCGAAGCCTGAGCGGCGCCGAGCACTTCCGGCCGCACCTGACGCGGGCTGGAGAACAGGTTGCCCTGCCCGAAGGTGAGACCGTAGTCCAGGAGATCAATCACCTGGGCTTCCTGCTCGACGCGATCGACGATCAGCGTCAGTCCCTGCCTCTGCAGATGCCCGGCCATATCCTCGACATGGATGTCGCCGGTGACCAGCGGGGCCCGGCCGAGCAACCGGTCAGCCGCCACCTTGATCGAGCGGAAGCCAAGATCGGACCAGCGACGGAAATCGGCACGCAGATCGGTGACGTTGTCGATCGAGAAGTGGAAGCCAAGGTCGGCGACTGCCCGAAGGCTCTCGACCTCGAGCGGACCCATCTCAGCGAGCGCATCCTGGCGGAATTCGAACTGTACCAGATCGGCCATGGCTCTGTTCTGACCGAGAAAGCCCTGGAACTCGCGGAAGAAGGCGGACGAGGCGAGGCTTTCCGCCGACAGGTTGATAAAGAGGCCGACATCACTGTTGCGCTGCGTGAGACGCTTCAGGATCTGGAACGACCGGATCACTTGGTAGGTATCGAGCTTGGCAATCAGCCGGCTCTTCTCGGCGACAGGAATGAACTCGGCAGCCGGAATCAGGCCTGAAGCTCCCTTGAGTCGGGTCAGCACCTCATAGGAGCGAACGAGCCGCTGCGGCAGCGTCACCACGGGCTGCAGATGCAACTCGATCTGCTCCTCGCGGATGAGACGCTCTACCTCGCGCTCCAGGGCCGGATCGGTGTCGGGAACGAACAAGGAGTTTTTCATGCTGGCGGAGACGTCACCCCGCCCCTCTCCCGATCGTCCACGACCCTCCTCGAGATAATCGTCGACTCGCACCCGGCGAGACCGCCGTCCGGTGTCCTCAGCTTCCCGGATATGCCGTTCGAGGGCACTAAAGCGCGCATTGACGCCATCGAGGCGGCCATCGACGGTGGATTCCAACTCGGCCAGCGTCTCCGTCACCTGCCGGAGCAGTTCTCCGACAACCTCGACCTCGGCAGCGAGTTCGCCGGTCTGCTCGCGCACCCGGCCCGGCAGCGCCTGCTCCAAGCGATTGAGGCGGGCGGCAATCTTCTCGATCTCGGCTTCGCCGTCGCCGGCGACGGCGGCAAGCTCGGCCAGCCGGCTCTCGATCCAGGCGCGCTCCCGGCGCCGCTCCATCGGCTGCTGCAGGCTGACCATGATCAGCATCAGGCCAATACCGACCACCAGTGCCGAGCCCGCCGACAGGCCGAGCTGGAAATACAGCACCACCGCGGCCGAGGCGGCGATCACGCCCATGGCGATCAGGATCATCGTCGATGACGACCGGTTCATTCGCCTGCCCACTCCAACACGAAACCCACGCAACGAATCACTCAGCATTGTTGCCGTTTTCGTGAGCGGAAGCGAAGACGGACAATGGTTTTCCAAGGGTTTTCAGGGGATTTCGCCAACCGAGAGTGCTTTCGGTGCTCCACGCGATGCTTATCGCCGCCTTGACCGCTGCCGAGCGCCGTCCCATGTTCGACGCGTCTCGTTGGCGGACAGTCGCCGACAAGAAAAAACCGGAGACGAAGCATGCTCGAACTCAACGTCAAAGGCATGATGTGCGGTGGCTGCGCCAGTTCGGTCGAGAAGGCGATCAAACGCGTCGATGCCGACGCCAGCGTCAAGATCGACCTGGCCTCCGGCAAGGTGAGCGTCGAGACCAAAGCCGACGCCAAATCGCTTGGTGAGGCCATCGAAGCCGCCGGCTACGAAGTGGCGGCCTGACGTCGATTCCCGATAGCGCTTCCGATTCCGGTCTCTGAGATGAGGTTGGGAGCGCTCGTTGCGAGCTGGTTTCCTTCGCGAAAAGCTGCCTTGAAAGACGTCTGTGACGTCCTGTTAACGGTTATCAACCCTTTATTTACCATGATCGGGGCAGAGTTCCGCCGTACGCAGTGCAATTTGCAACTGGTTGGCAGGGAACGCTTTCCGATGTCGGTTAGCCCGCGCAGCACATCGACGGTTCGTCTTCTAATCGTCGATGCAGACGTCTCGTCTCGGCGAGTCGTGCGCAAGGCGCTTGAGGCGCGCATCGCTCGGCCGATGTTGATTCTCGAGACTGCCGAGCGTGACGCTGCACGCGTGATGGCCGGCAAGCAGACATTCGACATCATCGCCATCGATTTGGAGACCATCGGCGGTCCCCAGGCCTTTCGAGCGTTCACCGAACAGCTGACGCCCACCACCGTGTATGCCATGGGCGATCCCACCAACGTCCAGGCGGCAGTCGCTTGCGTCCGGGCGGGTGCTGCCGATTTCATCGAGAAGCCGCTCGATGGCAACGCTTTTGCGCGCCGCGTCGAGCGCCAGTTCGTCGAAAGCATTGCCAACGCTGTCGATGAAGCCGATGGCCTCATTGGTTCATCACCGGCAACCCGTGCCCTTTCCGAGCAGATCCTGCGCGTTGCACCGTCGCTCGGGCCGGTGTTCATTTCCGGCGAGGCCGGCAGCGGCAAATCTCTGGTGGCTCGCTCCGTCCATATCCGCTCTCGGCGCCGCAACGGACCGTTCGTCACCATCGACTGTTCACGGACGCCGGTCGATCGGTTGGTGGCCGATCTCTCGGAAGCCGACGGCGCCCTGGCCTCCGCCGACGGCGGGACGCTGTTTCTCGACGAGGTTGGGCATCTTCCGGACCCAGCCCAGCTGGCGCTGATGCGCTTTCTCGATACAGGAGAGATCGCCGGCTTCGATGGAGGCCACCGTCTGTCAGTCCGCATCATCGCCTCATCGCGGCGACCGCTCGATGATCTCAGCGGTCCGGCAGGCCTCCGGCAGGATCTCTACTTCCGCCTCAACGTGCTGACGCTGGCCGTACCGCCGCTCCGGGACCGGACGGAGGACATCCCGCTCCTTGTCGATGCCATGGTGCGGCAGATCAATCGCGATAGCGGCTCCCGTTATACGCGCTTCACAGCCGCTGCCGTGCAGTGCCTTATCGGCCGCGCCTGGCCCGGCAACGTCGCCGAGCTTAGATCGGCGCTCGAAACCTTGATGACGCTCTATCCCGGCGACCTCGTGACAGCCGATATGGTCGTACCGGTGATCGTCGCGCCGGCAGCCATAGCCGCCGCGCCGAGGAAGAAACTGCCAGCCGAGGTCAGGCCACTTTGGATGGAAGAGGCGCGGGTCATCGAGGAGGCGATCACTGCTTTCGACGGCAATATCGCCAAGGCCGCGGCGGCTCTTGAGATCAGCCCGTCGACCATTTATCGCAAGCGCCGCGACATCGAAGATGCGATGGCTGCCCGCAGTGCCTGAGTAGTTCTGCGGAAAGTTTGGCCTGACCTTGGAAACCGGCAAATAGATCAGTAAGATAGTATCGGACCACAATCGCGTTGGCCGCCGGTCTCGGTTGACCTTGTCGGCGAGCTCCCGGCAGATGCTGTTGCGTTTGTGGAAGGGGTCAGATTATTCGCTTGAGCGGCCGCGTTTCGATCCGTCCGATCGGCCGGTGCTCTGGGGGAAGGACAAGCGGTCATGCACGGGTTGCGTTTTCTTGCTGCTTTTTCCGCCTGTGTGATGGCGGCATCCACCGTACTGGCGGGGCCGATCCTCGACGAGGCCAAGACAGCCGAGGCATTGCTGGCCGAGGGCAAGGCGGTGGAAGCGCTGGCGTCGCTGGAAGCGGCCTTCAATACTGCCTGGGACGCCGCACCGCTCGGCTTCTCGGAGGCGACCTTCGTCACCGGCAAGCCGGCCGGCTTCGGCATCTACGACACCCGCCCCAATGCCGTCTTTCAGCCAGACGAGCAAATGCTCGTCTATGCCGAACCCTTCGGCTACGGTTTTGGCAAGGAAGGCGATCTGTTCAAGATCGACTTCTCGGCCGACTTCGAACTCCGCACGCCGCGCGGCCAGATCCTGCATGCACAGGAAGGATTTGCCTCTCTCGACATGGTGTCACGCCGCCGCAACAAGGAGTTCCAGGTCTATATCGTGTATAATTTCAAGGGCCTGAAACCCGGCGATTATGTGCTGGTGACCAAACTCAGCGACCGCAATTCTGAGAAGAAGGGCGAGTTCGAGCTGCCGTTCACGATTGCCGACAAGCCGGCCGGCTGATCTGCCGATGACCGAACAGCCTCTTATTCGGCCCGCCGTCGACGCCGACGGCCTGGGTATTGCCCGATTGATCGCCGCCGTCTTCGGGGAATATGACGGCTGCCCGTTCGTCATGGCCGAGTTCCCCGAACTGGCGGCGCCCGCCAGTCACTATGAAAAGCGAGGCGGGCGGCTGTTGGTGGCCGAAGACAAGGGCATCATCGTCGCCTCCTTTGCCATATCGTCGCCCGATAGAGACGGCGTCTTCGAGCTCAACAAGGTCTATCTCGATCGCGACCGGCGCGGCTCCGGTTTGGCGCAGCGGCTTTATGCGACTGCCATCGAGGAAGTTCTTCGACGCGGCGGACGGACGTTGAAGCTCTGGACCGATACCCGTTTTCTGTCCGGTCATCGGTTCTACGAAAAGCTCGGCTTCGTTCGTCAGCCGGTTGTCCGCTTCCTTGCCGATGCTACCGACGGCTGGGAATTTGCCTATCGACTTGAACTGGATCGCTAAGCGCTGCTTTTCGGGTTGGATGCTGCCACGTTTTGACCTAGAGGCCACTTAGGCATGCCTGCTGACCTTGCCGGGAATACGCCCAAAGCGTAGAAGCCGCGCTCTGGCTGCGCTTTCGCTGCCCTTTCGGAGATGTCATGCAGCCGTCGATGCGCCTGCGGGCGGCAGGCGCCGCCCTCCTTGCCGTCCTCCTGTTCTCCGGGTTGGACGCGTTGGTCAAGGCGACCACCTACGGCACTCCCCTGGCCATGGTCGTCTTCTTGCGCTATGCGGCCGGCCTTATATTCTCTGCAGGATCGGCAGCCGCGCAAGGCCAGATTCAGCCCAGCCGGGCCACTTTCAGGCGCGCGGTCGGCCGGGCATTGGCGGGCCTCTGCTGCGCTATCCTGTTCTTCGGCGCACTCAAGTTGCTGCCCCTCGCGCAGACCGTGGCCCTCACGTTCACTTCGCCCTTTTTCATGGTGTTGATCTCCGCGGCCATGATCGGTGATCCGATGACGCGTCGGTCTCTGTTCGCTGCCGCCTTCGGTTTTCTGGGCGTCGTGATCATGCTGTCGGAGAAGCTGAGCTCGGAGGTTGGCAGCCCTCTCGGCTTTGCCATGGCACTCGCATCAGCTATCGCCTATGCCCTCTCCATGATCATGGCACGCCGCGATACCGCGCATGACAGCGTGCCGCAGATGATCCTGGTTCAGAACCTCATTTGCGCAGCGGTTTCCCTGCCTTTTGCGCTGTATTGGTTCGAACCGTTGCCGGCCAAAACCTTGCTGATGTTCCTGGCGATTGGCGCCCTTGGCACCGGCGGTAACTACGCCATCACCTGGGCCTACAAGCATGCGCCGGCGACGCTGCTCGGCCCCTTCGAGTTCACCGCTCTGATCTGGGCCGTCACATTCGGCCTGATCTTTTTTTCCGAAGTGCCGAGCATCTATACCCTGATCGGCGCCGCCATTATCATTGGCGCCTGTGTCTTGGTCGTACAGCCCACGTCTACGCCCGCCGTGCCCAAGGTGGACGACGCCTGTTCGTAAAACACCGGACCCACCCTTGACAGCCGCGCGCCATGCGCCTATCTCCGGCGCGCTTAGCACTCATCACAGGTGAGTGCTAACAGCAGATATTTTTTGCTGTGGCCTGCGAGGCAAAAGCGCGCTCGCCACAGGCAGTTCAAATAAGGAGCCGAACATGAAGTTCCGTCCCCTGCACGACCGTGTTGTCGTTCGCCGGCTGGAGTCTGAAGAGCGCACCGCTGGTGGCATCATCATCCCGGACACCGCCAAGGAAAAGCCCCAGCAGGGCGAAGTCGTGGCCGTTGGCCCCGGTGCCCGCAATGAGAAGGGCGAACTCATCGCTCTCGACGTCAAGGCTGGCGACAAGGTGCTGTTCGGCAAGTGGTCCGGCACCGAAGTGAAGATCGACGGTCAGGACCTCCTGATCATGAAGGAATCCGACGTGATGGGCATCATCGGCTGATCCGTTCAGTCCGTTTCGTCCTCCGTTAACCTCTCATTTCAAGGAAGAATCCCATGGCTGCCAAGGAAGTCAAATTCGGTTCCGACGCCCGCGAGAAGATGCTGCGCGGCGTGGACATCCTCGCCGATGCCGTCAAGGTCACGCTGGGTCCCAAGGGCCGTAACGTCGTGATCGACAAGTCGTTCGGTGCCCCGCGCATCACCAAGGACGGCGTGACGGTCGCCAAGGAAATCGAGCTTGCCGACAAGTTCGAGAACATGGGCGCTCAGATGGTCCGCGAAGTCGCTTCGAAGACCAACGACAAGGCTGGCGACGGCACCACCACCGCCACCGTTCTGGCCCAGGCCATCATCCGTGAGGGCGCCAAGGCGGTTGCCGCCGGCATGAACCCGATGGACCTCAAGCGCGGTATCGACCTCGCCGTCAGCGAGGCCGTCAAGGACCTCAACGCTCGTTCGAAGAAGATCTCCACCTCGGCCGAAGTCGCCCAGGTCGGCACGATTTCCGCCAACGGCGAGATCGAAATCGGCCAGATGATCGCCGATGCCATGCAGAAGGTCGGCAACGAGGGTGTCATCACCGTCGAGGAAGCCAAGACCGCCGAGACCGAGCTCGAAGTCGTCGAAGGCATGCAGTTCGACCGTGGCTACCTCAGCCCCTACTTCGTAACCAACGCCGAGAAGATGGTCGCCGATCTCGACGATCCGTACATTCTCATCCACGAGAAGAAGCTCTCCAACCTGCAGGCCCTGCTGCCGGTGCTCGAGGCTGTCGTCCAGTCGTCGCGTCCGCTGCTGATCGTTGCCGAGGACGTCGAGGGCGAAGCCCTTGCCACGCTCGTCGTCAACAAGCTGCGCGGTGGCCTGAAGATCGCCGCCGTCAAGGCGCCGGGCTTCGGTGATCGCCGCAAGGCCATGCTCGAGGACATCGCCATCCTGACCGGTGGCCAGGTGATCTCGGAAGATCTCGGCATCAAGCTCGAGAACGTCACGCTCGCCATGCTCGGCCATGCCAAGCGCGTGTCGATCTCCAAGGAAAACACCACGATCGTCGACGGCGCTGGCGCCAAGGCCGACATCGAGGCCCGCGTTGCCCAGATCAAGGCGCAGATCGAGGAGACCACCTCGGACTACGACCGCGAGAAGCTGCAGGAGCGTCTGGCCAAGCTCGCCGGTGGCGTTGCCGTCATCCGCGTCGGTGGCTCGACCGAAGTCGAAGTCAAGGAAAAGAAGGACCGCGTCGACGACGCGCTGAACGCCACCCGCGCTGCCGTTGAAGCCGGCATCGTCCCGGGCGGTGGTACGGCTCTCCTGCGCGCCAAGGCCGCCGTTGCCAAGCTCTCGTCCGACAACCTCGACATCGAGCGCGGCATCAAGATCGTTCTCGCCGCCCTTGAGGCGCCGATCCGTCAGATCGCCGTCAACGCCGGCGTCGAAGGTTCGGTCGTCGTCTCCAAGGTGCTCGAGAAGGGCGATACCTTCGGTTTCGACGCCCAGAACGAGACCTATGTCGACATGATCCAGGCCGGCATTATCGATCCGACCAAGGTCGTGCGTACGGCTCTGCAGGACGCTGCCTCGGTTGCTGGCCTGCTGGTCACCACCGAAGCCATGGTCGCCGAGCTTCCGCGCAAGGAAGCTGCTCCGGCCATGCCGGGCGGCGGCATGGGCGGCATGGACTTCTGATCTAAAAGATCTGAACGTCCATAAAAGCCGCCCATCACTAAAGGTGGTTCAAGTCGGCAACAGCCGACTTGAGCTGGCGGCATGGACTTCTGATCTAAAAGATCTGAAGCTCAACATGGGGCGTCGCGAAAGCGGCGCCCTTTCTTTTTGTCTGCCAAGACCCTCGCCTTACAAAAGCTTCATCCGCTCCGCCGCAATGTCGCCGCGATCGGGACGTGCTGTCACGTCAAGAAAATTGGCGGGGTCCTTGCCGAGGACAATGAATTTCATTGTAACCGTGGCGGGATTCTGCGTCAGTTCATCGAACAATTCGCCGTTCCGGGGACACCTGATGAAAGCACTCTTAGCGACGCTCGCACTGGCCTGGCGCCTCGCCGTTCCTTATTTCAAGGAAAAGCAGCAAGGCGAGCTGGCCTTCCGATGGTTCAAGATCCACCTGCAGGAGCGCTGGATCGCCCTCAGCCTTCTCGGCATCATTCTGGCCATCAACGTCGCCCAGGTCTATCTCAACGTCCAGTACAACGCCTGGAACAACCGCTTCTATACGGCGATGCAGGACCGCAACGGACCTGTCTTTTGGTACGAGCTTGGCTTCTTTACGATTATCGCGTTCTTGCTGATCGCTTCAGGCGTGATCGAGATCTATCTAACCAGTTGGCTGCGTATCCGCTGGCGCGACTGGATGACCCAGCGCTTCATCAACCGTTGGCTGGCCAACTCAAACCATTACCGTCTCAAGACGAGCTACGGGAAGACCGACAACCCCGACCAGCGTATCGCCGAAGACATCAGCGATTTCATAACCACCACGCTCAGTATCTTCGTTCAGGTCTTCAACACCGTTCTGACGCTCTATGCCTTCAGCAGGGTGTTGTGGGCCATATCTTCAGCTTTTCCCTATTCGATCGGCGGCTTCAACTTTTCGACCATTCCCGGCTACCTCGTTTGGGCTGCCGTTCTCTATTCGATCTTCGGAACCTATCTCACCCATCTCATCGGTCGGCCGCTGATCAAGCTGAACTTCCAGCAGCAGCATTTCGAAGCCGACTTCCGCTATTCCATGATGCGGCTGCGCGAGAACTCCGAGGAGATCGCGCTTCTCAAGGGAGAGCCTGCCGAGAAAAAGGTGTTCGGAAACGCCTTCCAACGGATTGTTGCCAACTGGTACCGCCTGATGGATGCCAACCGGAATCTGCGGACGTTCACCAGTTTCTACGATCAGTTCTCGGTCGTCTTCCCCTTCCTGATGCTGGCGCCGGCCTATTTTATTGCTGGCTCCACCATGCAGCTCGGCGTTCTTATGCAGACGTCACAAGCCTTTGGGCAGGTCCAGGGTAACTTCTCGATCTTCGTCACGCTTTACGGGGCGATTGCCAACTGGAAGGCTGTTCTGGACCGCCTTACCAGCTTCCAACAGGCCATGTCGGCCGCCGAAGTAGACGCAGCCCAGCCGGGCGTTGCCCTCAAGCCGGTCGGAGGGGACGCCATTGTCGCCGATGGAACTGTCGTCGCGCTGCCCGATGGACGGCCGTTGGTTCGCCTCGATGGCGCCAGCTTCGAAAAAGGCGATGCCGTTCTCATTTCCGGCCCATCCGGAATCGGCAAGACCTCGGTGTTCCGCGCGTTGGCCGGAATCTGGCCGTTCGGCAGTGGCGAGTTCGGCATTCCCAGCAACGCCCGGGTGATGGTGTTGCCGCAGACCGCCTATTTGCCGCTCGGCACGCTCCGCGAGGCGCTGGCCTACCCGAATCCAGTCGAGACATATGGTGATGCGGACGTCCGCGACGTCCTGTCCGCCGTCGGGTTGGGCGCGTTCATCGATCGGCTCGATGATCTTTCGGAAGGCACCAATCTCGCCAGCCGCCTCTCCGGTGGCGAACAGCAACGGGTGGCCATTGCCCGAGCGATTCTGGCAAAACCGGACTTCCTGTTGCTCGATGAGGCAACGGCCTCGCTCGATGAGACCTCGGAAGCGGCTCTCTACCAGTTGCTGCGAGACCGCTTGCCGCAGGCAGCCATCATCTCGATCGGTCATCGCTCGTCGCTCCGCGCCCTTCACGACGACCTCATCGAACTTCGTAAGCAGGACGGCGGACCAGCCATCCTCGGCCGGGCGACGCCAATCGCCGTCGGTTGATCGGGCCGACTTTCTGAACACCAAACGGCAAGAAGCGACGCATTGTTTCCTTGGCGGGAACAATGCGTCGCTTTTTTCATGTCTATGCCGATGAAGGCTGCGTAGCTATACGGACAGCAACGGCGTCAGGCGATGCCGCCCACCTCTCGTTTGTGGAGTCTCCGATATGGACAGCATCAAGGCCCCGGCTTTGCTCGCCGGACGCATTCTTCTCTCTATCCTCTTCATCACCTCCGGCTGGGGCAAGATTGTCGGTTATGCCGGCACTGCGGGCTACATGGAGGCCATGGGCGTGCCGTCCATCCTGCTGCCGCTGGTCATCCTGACCGAGTTCGTTGGTGGCCTCGCCATCCTGGTCGGTTTTCAGACTCGCATCGCCGCCTTCCTGCTGGCCGGCTTCTGCGTCATCTCCGGCTATCTGTTCCATTACAAGGCGATCAGTGGCACCGCCGGCCAGGAAATGATGGACATGATGAACTGGCTGGGCTTCATGAAGAACATCACCATTGCCGGTGGTTTCCTCGCGCTGCTCGGCGCCGGTGCCGGTGCGCTGTCGGCCGACGCCAAGCTCGGCAAGGCCTGATCAGACAATACAACCGAGGGGGCGACGAAAGGTCCGGACAGACCGCTTCGCCTTGCCCTTTCGGCGCTTATCGATTACTTGAAAACCCGCGCGCCTCGCTCGCGGGTTTTCGCGCGTTTTGGCCTGTTACGGCCGCTATTCCAGGGCACAAGACTGATGTCGGATTATCTCAAGGCGCGCCTGCCGCGCGGTCTCGTCGATCGTACCCCCGCCGAACTCAAGGCGACTGAGGCCATGATCGAGACCATCCGACATACCTACGAACTCTACGGTTTCGAGCCGGTGGAAACGCCGCTGATCGAGTATACCGACGCGCTCGGCAAGTTCCTGCCCGATCAGGACCGCCCGAACGAAGGCGTTTTCTCTTTCCAGGACGACGATGAACAGTGGCTGTCGCTCCGCTACGACCTGACGGCGCCGCTCGCTCGCTTCTACGCCGAGAACCATGAGAAGCTGCCGAAACCCTATCGCAGCTACCGCAACGGCTGGGTGTTCCGTAACGAGAAGCCCGGCCCCGGCCGCTTCCGCCAGTTCATGCAGTTCGACGCCGACACGGTCGGCGCGCCGTCGGTGGCCGCCGATGCCGAGATCTGCATGATGATGGCCGACACCATGGAGGCGCTTGGTCTCAGCAAGAGCCAGTTCGTCGTTCGCGTCAACAATCGCAAGGTGCTGGACGGGGTGATGGAAGTCATCGGTCTCGCCGGCGATGACAAAGCCGGGACGCGTCTCACCGTGCTGCGGGCCATCGACAAGCTCGACAAGATCGGCTCATCGGGCGTGCGCGACCTCTTGGGTGCTGGCCGCTGGGAGAATCCCGAGGAGAAGTCCGGCGACTTCACCAAGGGCGCTGGCCTTCCCTCTGAGGCGGCAGACGTCGTGCTCGCTTTCGTGGCGAGCGGCGCCGACAACGCGGCCGATACCGTTGCCAATCTCGGCAAACTGGTCACCGGCAGTACTCGCGGCAGCGAGGGCGTCGAGGAACTGAAGCTGATCGCCAACCTGGTTGACGCGGCTGGATATGCCGACCGGGTGAAGATCGACCCGTCGGTGGTGCGCGGCCTCGAATATTACACTGGCCCGGTGTTCGAAGCGGAGCTCACCTTCGAAGTAACCGGTGACGACGGCCGTCCCGTTCGCTTCGGATCGGTGGGTGGTGGCGGCCGCTACGACGGTCTCGTCGGCCGCTTCCTGAAGGAACCGGTGCCGGCCACCGGTTTCTCGATCGGCGTCTCCCGTCTGATGGCGGCGCTCCGGACGCTCGGCAAGATGGGTGTCGATAAGGTCAGCGGCCCCGTCTGCGTCCTGGTCATGGACAAGGGACCGGACGCGCTCGCCGGCTATCAGAAGATGGTGGCCGAGCTGCGTGCCGCCGGCATTGCCGCCGAAATGTATCTCGGCGCCTCCGGCATGAAGGCGCAGATGAAATACGCCGACCGGCGCAATGCGCCCTGCGTCATCATCGAAGGCTCCAACGAACGTGACGCCGGTATCGTGCAGATCAAGGATCTGGCGCTCGGCAAGGAGCTGTCGGCCGGCATCACCGACAACGCCGAGTGGCGCGCCTCGCGTCCCGCCCAGAAGGAGGTCGCCCGTGCTGACCTCGTGGCCGAAGTCAGGGCGATCGTCGAGGCAGCGGGAGGCGCGGCATGACCGACGCCATCCAGATTGCCCTCGACAGTTTCAAGGTGGCTGGGTTCACTGCTGTCGATGTGCCGGTTCTGCTGCCGATGGAGGACTTCGTCCGCATCTCCGGCGAGGAATTTCGACGCCGCATTTTCGTGACCTCGTCGAACGCCGGTCATGACTGGTGCCTGCGCCCCGAGTTTACCATTCCTGTGGTGCGCACCATGCTGGCTGCTGAGCCTGTCGGTGGCCGCTTCTGCTACTCCGGCCGGGTATTCCGGAACGGCAGGCCCGGTGAGGCCGACGAGGTGTGGCAGGTGGGCGGCGAAATTCTCGGCGACCACGATCCGGTGGCAACGGACGCTGCCGCGCTTGCCCATGCCGTGGCGATTACCGCCGCCTGCGGCGCATCCCGTCAGCGCATCATCATTGGCGATGTGGCATTGTTCTCAGCGCTGCTGGCCGCCCTCGACATTCCACCGGCCTGGCGTGCCCGCCTTACCACCCTATTCGGTGAGCCGGAAAAGATCGCCGACACACTGGCGCGCCTCGAGCAGCGGCGTTTCGGCTTCCCCAGCTTTGCCGCCCATGCTGAGATCATTGAAGCGCTCTCGGCCTTCCCGGCCGAGAAGGTCGGCCAGCTGTTCGCCGATATCCTGTCGATTGCTGGTGTGAAGACGGTCGGCGGCCGCACCACCGGCGAAATCGCCGAGCGGGTGCTGGAGCAGGCGATGCTCGCCGCCTCCGATGGCGTACCGGCGGAAACCATTGCAGCGATCGCTGAGTTCATGTCGATGCAGGACGAGAAGGGTGGCGATCTTTCCATCGCCGATGGCGTTCTCCGTCTCGAGGCGCTGTCGAGCCGCATCGGCGATCGCCCACCGTTCCGCGCTGCCGTCGATCGCTTCAAGGCGCGCGTCGCGGCGATCGCCGCGCTCGGCGTCGATCTCACGACGCTGCACTATGCCGCCGGCTTCGGCCGCCGCCTCGGCTATTACGACGGCTTCGTGTTCGATATTCACGATGCAACGCGCGTCGAGGTGGGACAGGTCAGCGGCGGCGGCCGCTATGACGGCCTAGTCCGCCACTTCAAGGCTGCAGAGACCGTCAAGGCGGTCGGCTTCGCCGTCTGGCCCGAGCGCTTCCGGAGGGCGTCATGACCGAACCCCTAATCGTTGCCGTGCCGTCCAAAGGCCGGCTGCAGGAACAGACGCTCGCCTTCTTCGAACGATCGGGGCTCCCGATCCGACAGGCGCGCGGCGCGCGCGACTATTTCGGCACCATCGACGGGCTGAAGAACGTCGAGGTGCAATTCCGCTCGGCCTCCGAGATTGCCCGCGAGATTGGCGCCGGCAACGTGCACCTCGCGGTGACCGGCATCGACCTGTTGCACGAGACGCTGGGCGGCGACGACGGCGCGCGAGTGGTTGCCGAGGAAGCCCCCTACCCGGCGCATATCGTGACGCGGCTCGGCTTTGGCCGTGCCGATGTCGTGGTGGCCGTGCCGCAGGCCTGGCTCGACGTGCAGACGATGGCCGACCTTGCCGACGTCGCCGCCCGTTTCCGCCTGAAGCACTACCGGCCGATGCGCGTCGCCACGAAATACGTCGCCCTGACCCGGCGCTTCCTGACTGCCCACGGGGTGCACGACTACCTAATTGTCGAGAGCCCTGGTGCCACCGAGGGAGCACCGGCTGCCGGGACCGCCGAACTGATCGTCGACATCACCTCGACGGGCCAGACGCTGGTCGAAAACGGCCTCAAGATCGTTGATGACGGCGTCATCATGCGGTCGGAGGCAGCGCTCGCCGCCTCGCTTGCCGCCTCCTGGACGGACGCTGCCCGCACGGCCTGTCGGGGCATGCTCACCCGCATCGCCGCCGATGATCGGGCGCGGTCGGTGCGGCGTATCGACGCCGTCATGCAGCCATCGTCGGTGCTGCCCGAGGAGCTCAGAGCGCGCACCGACCTGACACTGCTATCGCTGCACGATGAAGGGCTCAGCCTTCTGGCGCCGAAGGCACGCGCGCAAGCGGAAGCCGAGGCGCTGATCGCTCGTGGCGCGACGACGGCCGTGGTTTCGTCGGTGGAGTATGTCTTCGAAGCGAAGAACGCCCTCTACGAGACGCTCGAAGCGAAAATCAGCCGATAACCGATGGGCGCGGGAGGCCCCGCCTCCCACGCGATCGCTTATCTCGGTCGGATGAAGGCGGCCCGATCCCTTTCGACGGCCTCGCGAATGTCGCATCCCTCAAGGTGATCGTTGACGAGGCCCATCGCCTGCATGAAGGCATAGACGGTGGTCGGGCCGACAAAGCTCCAGCCGCGTTTCCTGAGCTCCTTGGAGAGTGCCGTCGATTCGGCCGTCTTCGGCTGAATGTCCTTCATGGTGAAAATCGCCGGCCGGTTTGCCGGATCGGGTTCGAAGCGCCAGACAAAGGCCGCCAGCGACCCGGCCTCCGCCTGCAATTCCAGGGCACAGCGAGCATTGTTGACGGTCGAGACGATCTTGCCGCGATGTCGAACGATGCCGGCATCACCCACCAGCCGCTCAACGTCGGTGTCGGTGAAGGACGCAACGGTGGGAATGTCGAAGCCGGCGAAAGCGGCGCGAAAGTTCTCGCGCTTCCTGAGTATGGTGATCCACGCCAAGCCCGACTGGAACCCTTCGAGACAGAGTTTTTCGAAAAGACGCGTGTCGTTTGCGACCGGCCTGCCCCATTCCTCGTCGTGGTAGCGGCGATAAAGCGGATCGCCGCCCGCCCAGAAGCAGCGTTTGATGCCGTCTTCGCCCGTGGTGATGCCGTCCATGCCTTCGCCCCCCATCAAGATAGCCGGGCGACCCTAGCGGCGCCTGCCGTCATGAACTGGCAGTAGCAAAAAGGCGGTCGGGTTCCGACCGCCTGGCAATCATGACCTGGATTGCGGTTAAGCGAACAGCGCGTCGATGTCGTCCTGGCTGGCGCAATCGGCGGTCGGCAGCGCCGGTCCGTTGAGCAGCGCGGCGTCGCCAACACGGCGCAAGGAATCGTCCGCTTCGATCGAGTTGAAGGCTTCCATGCCGCCCCAGATCTCCATCATGCGGTTGACGCGATCTTCAATGAAGCGAAGCACGTTGACCACCTTGGTTATGCGCTGTCCGGTGAGATCCTGGAAATTGCAGGCCTCGTAGATGGCGAGCACACGCTCCTGGATGTCGGCCGCCATTTGCTCCTGCTCACCCTTGAGGTGGGCGACGAGGTTATTGGCGTCCTCGTCGATTTTCTCTACCGCCGACAGGATGCTTTCGGTCGCCTGTTCAGTCCCTTCCACCACGGCGTCCAGCTCGTCGGTGACGCGGCTCATATCCTCGCCTTTGAAGCCCGACACATGAAGGCTGGCGATTTCCTGCTTGGTGCGAGAAATCGCTTCCTGAATGGTGTCCATTTCGCTCTTAAGCTTGTAGGCCTCGGTGAACTGCTTCTGATAGTCGGCGATGATGTCCTTGCTGATCTCCTGCTGCGGTTTGACCAGCTTCTTGATCTCGTTGAGCTCGCGAAGGATCACGTCGGCACCTATGCCGCTTGCCGGCTCAGACACCGCGCCGACGCCAAGCATAGCTTCGATACGATAAGCCTTGCGAGCCAACGCCATATTCCACTCCTCGCATCCGCGGTCGGATAGGGTCGCCAAGAATAGACGCCGCCGCTGAATGTCTTAACTCTAGGGCGAGGCGGTTAACAACGCGTATGCCTGGCGCAAGCTTGGGCGAAATTTCCCGTAGAGTTTCATATAGTTGGGAGCCCCCTCGATACGTTTCCTTAACCATGACGATAAATCGCTCGAATTGAATGGATATAGGTTGCATCTCGTTCACCATTCCTAGAGCGCCCATCCCTAGCCTCATCGGCTGTATGCGGGCGGCCGATCCGCCGGCCGCGCCGCCACCATCAACCGAGGTTCTCACCGATGAGAGCTGCTGCCTTGTTCTTCGCCGGAGTTGCCACCGTCATTGTTTCGACGGGCTCGGCCACCGCCCAAGCGGGCCGCTATCTTGCGCCGCCGCCGATCGTGCTGTCGCCAAATCTCACCGATCCCTGGGTGATGCAGCTCCAGCCAGGCAATGTGCCGATCTACGCGGCGCCCCAGGCGCGCAGCCCGCGTGTCTGGTCTACGCCACCAGATGCCACAGCGAACGTGGCACGCAAGATTGACCCACGGACGCTGCCGCTCGCGCCCGAGTTTCTGCCGCAGGAAGTCGCCTACAACGGTCCGGCGGCTCCCGGTTCGATCGTCATCGATACCGTCAATCGCTTTTTGTACCTCGTCGAGGATGACGGGATGGCGCGCCGCTATGGCGTCGGCGTCGGACGTCCCGGATTCACCTGGGCGGGGGAGCACCGCATCACGCGCAAGGCCGAATGGCCCGACTGGCATCCGCCGGTGGAGATGCGCCAGCGCCAGCCCGGCCTGCCGGTGATGATGCCAGGCGGTCCTAAAAACCCGCTCGGAGCCCGCGCCATGTATCTCGGCTCAACGCTCTATCGCATCCACGGCACCGCTGAGCCCTGGACCATTGGGCACGCCGTTTCGTCCGGTTGCATCCGGATGCGCAATGAAGATGTGACCGATCTCTACCAGCGGGTCAAAGTTGGGACGCGCGTCATCGTGTTGTAGCCGCCTCACCTTGCCCTTTTTTGCTTGGGGCCGGGCGATACGTACCCTTTTCGGCTGCGGCGGTCTCGACAGCGGAGACTGCCGCCTTCTAGTTTCACGTAATTGTCGTGATTCGCTTTGCTCCGCCGACCGGTGGAGTCACTTCCTCAGGTTTCTCCATGATGACACTATCCGTCGTTCCGGCGCGTCCGCTCATGCTGGCGTTCGCCGCTGGTCTTGCCCTTTCCGCCTGTGTTTCATCGAAGCCGGTGGAGCCGCCCAAGCCTCCGGTCGTCGAGGCGCCCATCCCCGTCAAACCGCTGTCTTATTTGCCCGACGACACCGCTGATGACGCCCGCGACCTCACCCTCGCCGGCGATCAGCTGCCGCCCGAACCCTTCCGGCGCGCCGAGGTCGATTTTCCGACCGACCAGCCGCCGGGCACCGTGATCATCGACACATCGGAAAAGCATCTCTATCTCGTCGAGGACGGCGGCAAGGCCCTCCGCTATGGCGTCGGCGTCGGCCGCGAAGGCTTTGCCTGGAAAGGCATGGTGGAGATCGGCAGCCGCCAGAAATGGCCGCGCTGGTTCCCGCCCAAGGAGATGATCGCCCGCGAGGACGCGCGCGGCCATCACATCCCCGACATGATGGAAGGGCAGATCGGCAATCCGCTCGGCGCCCGTGCCCTCTACCTCTACGACGGCACCAAGGACACGCTGTTCCGCATCCATGGCACCTTCGAGCCGAAGAGCATCGGCACCAATGCGTCCTCGGGCTGTATCCGCATGGCCAATGCCGACGTGATGGACCTTTACGAGCGCGTCAAGGTCGGCACCCGCGTGGTGGTACGCTAAACGATCTCCGAAGCCCGTCTCGGGAAAGCTCTGAGGCGGGTTTCAGAACTGGGCTATTCGCTTGGTATAGGCGTCCAGGACGCAGCCACGCGGATCGCCTGTTTGGGCGCATTTCAGCATTTGCGTCCGCCATGCGCGTTGAGACGACTTGAGCTCCGGGACCTGATCGGCGCTGGCGCGGGCAAGCGCCCTGGCAAAATCCCTGGCAAGGCGCAGATCGAGATCGGCGAGTGCATCGTCGCCGCAGATCATTTTCTCGACTTCCGACTTGGCGCCGTCGCAATCGAAGCTGGGTTGAGCCGCCCTGGCCGGCAACGTCCACATCGTCAGAAGGACGATGGCAACGATACCCGAACCTGCCACCAACCCATTCATGCTCGTACCCTTTCTTTGGCCACCGCGACCGTTGATGAGCCGACCTGACAGCTCCGGCGGCAACGCGCCAGTCTTTTTCCAAGATTAGCGCATGACCCTACAGTCCGTCCATGGTCCCTTACATGGAAGTGAACCACTGTCACTTCTATAGAACACTGGAAAGATGCCGTTTTTACGGGCGAAAGCAGACTTTTAAAAGTCGACGGCGATTTCCATGCAGCAGTGCTGAAAAGACCCGAGCGTCACGGCCTTCGCCGATTGCGAAGATCGATCGTTGCGCGTATCACCTTGGCCGCGAAATAAATAGAACGGGGCCACCATGACGACGCCGAAACCGCAGGTCGGACTCTTCGTGACCTGCCTTGTCGACTTCTTCCGCCCGACCGTCGGCTTTTCAGCCGTAAAGCTTCTCGAAGACGCCGGCTGCGAGGTGTCCGTGCCGGCCGCCCAGACCTGCTGTGGTCAGCCAGCCTATAACTCCGGCGACCGGGCCGGCGCGCGGGCGCTGGCCGAGCAGGTCATCGCTCTCTTCGAAACCTTCGACCACGTGGTTGTACCTTCCGGCTCCTGTGCCGGCATGATCAAGGTGCACTATCCGGATCTGTTCTCCGGCGAACCTGGCTGGCGGCTTCGCGCCGAGCGGCTCGCAGCCAAGACGCACGAGCTCACCTCGTTCCTGGTCGACGTCCTCGGTGTGGCTCCGCTGCCGGTCAGTTGGGAGGGAACGGCGACCTACCATGATTCCTGCTCCGGCCTTCGGGAGCTGGGCGTCAAGGCGCAACCGCGCCGGCTGCTGTCGGCCGTTGACGGTCTCGCAATCAAAGAGATGCGCGATCCGGAGGCCTGCTGCGGCTTCGGCGGCACCTTCTGCGTCAAGTATGACGAGATTTCCAATGCTATCGTCGACCGCAAGACGGCGGACATCAAGTCCACCGGCGTCGACCTGCTGCTGTCGGGCGATCTCGGTTGTCTCCTCAATATGGCGGGCAAGCTGAAGCGCGAGGGGAGCAGGGTCGAGGTGCGTCATGTCGCCGAAGTGCTGGCCGGCATGGCCACCGGACCGGCCATCGGGGAGAAGACAAAATGAGTGGCGGTCTCAGTTCCGCGTCCTTTCCGAAGAATGCCCATGCGGCGCTGGCCAATCCGCCGCTCCTGAAGGCGATCGCCCATATCGAGGAGACGCTGGTCAGCGGCCGCCGCCGGGCCGTCGACGCGCTGCCGGAGTTCGAGGCGCTGCGCGACGCCGGACGCGATATCAAGGCGCACACGCTTGCTCATCTCGACCTTTACCTCGAAGCCTTCGAGAAGAAGGTGGTGGAGGCGGGAGGCTTCGTTCACTGGGCGGCCGACGCCGCGGAAGCCAGCCGCATCGTTCTCGACATTTGCCAGGCGGCCGGTGCGCGCCGGGTAACCAAGGGGAAGTCGATGATCACCGAGGAGGTCGGCCTCAACGCCTTCCTCGAAGCGAATGGCATTACCCCGGTCGAGACTGATCTCGGCGAATATATCATCCAGCTCCGAGGCGAGACGCCGAGCCACATCATTGCTCCCGCCGTGCACGTCAACAAGGAGCAGGTGGCTGCCGACTTCCGGCGCGTGCATACCAAGCTGGATCCCTTGCGCAATCTCGAGGAGCCAACGTCGCTGCTCGCCGAAGCGCGCGGCGTGCTGCGCGAGCGCTTCCTGACGGCCGATGTCGGAATCACCGGTGCTAACTTCCTGGTCGCCGAAACGGGATCTACGGTGATCGTCACCAACGAAGGCAACGGCGACCTCACCCAGATCCTGCCGAAGACCCACATCGTCCTCGCCTCGATCGAAAAGGTAGTGCCGACGCTCGAGGATGTCGCCACCATCATGCGACTTCTTGCCCGCTCGGCCACCGGGCAGGAAATGAGCGTCTACACCACGCTTTCCACCGGTCCCCGCCGTGCTGGCGATCCCGACGGTCCCGAAGCCTTTCATGTGGTGTTGCTCGACAACGGCCGCTCGGCCATGCTCGGCACCGAGTTCGAGGACATGCTGCGCTGCATTCGCTGCGGCGCTTGCATCAACCATTGCCCGGTCTACCGCTCGGTCGGCGGCCACGCCTACGGTTCGGTCTATCCGGGACCGATGGGGTCCGTGCTGACGCCGTCGCTGCAGGGGCTCGAAAAGGCCGCTCATCTGGCCAATGCGTCGACGCTCTGCGGCCGTTGCGAAAGCGTCTGCCCGATGCGCATTCCCCTGCCGAAGATGTTGCGGCACTGGCGGGAAAAGGAATTCGAGCGTCACCTGACGCCGAAGAAGGCTCGCTTCGGCCTCGCCGCCTGGCGTTTCCTCGCCGCGCGCCCGCGCCTCTACGGTGCGGTGACCAGGATGGCCGCCTGGAGCCTCGCGCGCCTTGCCGGCAAGGACGGCGCACTCAAGCAACTTCCTCTCGCGAGCGGCTGGACGCGCTGGCGCGATCTGCCGGCGCCGGAAGGCGGCACGTTCCGCACCGAATGGGCCAAGCGAGGGAGAAAATGATGTCGAGCCGTGATGCCATTCTTGGCCGCATCCGCCGGTCGCTCGGAACATCGGAGAAAGATGCCCCCCGGCTCGCCGCCGTTCGCCATCGTCTCGCCGAAACGCCTGTCAATGTCGTGCCGGCGCGCGGCCAACTGCCGGATGCCGAAAGGGTCGAGCTGTTCATCCGCAAGGCGGGGGAGGTGTTCGCCACCGTCGCTCGCCTCGGCAGTCGCGACGACATCCCCGCCGCAGTGTCCGAATATCTTCGGGACCGCAATCTGCCACAGGCGATCCGGCGTGGTGCCGACGCACGCCTTGCCAATTTGCCGTGGGAACGGGAAGCGCAGCTCGCGGTAACGGTCGGGCCGAGCGCCGGGCAGGATCTCGCCGGGCTCAGCCATGCCGATGCCGGCGTTGCCGAAACGGGGACCGTGGTGCTGACCTCCGGTGCCGACAATCCGACGACGCTCAACTTCCTGCCCGATCACCACATCGTGGTGGTCGATACCTCGACGGTCACGGGCGACTATGAGACGGTATGGGCCGGCTTGCGCCGGCGCTTCGGTGCCGGCACGATGCCGCGCACGGTCAACCTCGTGACCGGTCCGTCGCGGTCGGCTGACATCGAGGAGACGCTGCTGCTCGGGGCTCACGGCCCGCGCAGCCTTCACATTCTGGTGGTGGGGTAAACCGATGCCGATCCTGACGCTTGTCTTCTATACCGGCGCCCTCGCCTTGGCAGCGGCCTCGCCCGGCCCCGGCATGACGGCCGTGGTGGCCCGAGCCCTCGGCGGCGGTTTCCGGGCGGGCATGACCTTCATCATCGGCATCGTGTTCGGCGATCTTTTCTACTTGACGCTGGCCATCTTCGGCCTTGCCTCGCTGGCCCAGGAGTTCAACCTCGCCTTCCTGGTGATCCGCTATGTCGGCGCCGCCTACCTACTCTATCTGGCCTACAAGCTCTGGACCTCGCGCGCCGATCCGGCCGACGTGGCGGCCAGGGTGCGTTCCGAAAGCGCCTGGCGGACGGTGCTGGGCGGTTTCACGCTGACGCTGGGCAACCCGAAGACCATCGTTTTCTACATGGCGCTGCTGCCGTCGCTGATGCCGATCGAGACGATCACGCTCACCGGCTATCTGGAGCTGATCGCCGTTTCCATCGTCACGCTGACCATCGTTGGTCTGGTCTACGCAGCGGCGGCCGCTGGAGCGCGCGAGTTCTTCCGTAGCCCCAAGGCGATGCAACGCCTCAACCGCACCGCCGGCACCATGATGGCCGGTGCGGCGGCTGCGGTGGTGGCGCGATAGACCGTCGTTTCCCGGTTTACTCCGCCGCCAGGCTCATCGCCTGATCGGCGGCACCGAGGTTGCCGAGCGAGGTCACGATGTGCTTGGCGAGCGCGTCGTGGATCGGGCTTTTGGCGTGCTCGGCACGCAAGAGACCGATCTCGGCCGGCTCAAGCTCCGGGAATCCCTCGCGCAGGCCGAGAATGCGCATGTTGGCCTTGAGAGCGCTTTCCGGCAGCACCGACACGGCAAGACCGGCCAGCACGGCACCCGACAGCGCCAGTGCTGCACTGGAAATATAGGCGACGCGGAAACGCCGCCCCTCCCGGTCCAGGGCGCGCACGACGTTGGCACGCCAGCAGCAATCATCGGGTCCAAGCGCCAGCGGCACCGGATCGAGCTCATGAACGCTGTGATCGCGCGAGCCGACCCAGAACAGCGGTTCGCGCCGGATCACCTCGCCGCGAAGCGAACCATAATAGCCGTGATTGATGATGCCGAGGTCGAGCCGGCCGTCGCGGATCATATCGGAAACAGTGACCGAGCGCTGACATTCGACGGTGATCTCGATCAGCGGATTGATGCGCGAAAAGCCGGCCAGCACCGGTGGCAGCAACCGATCAGCATAATCGTCGGGGATGCCGAGGCGAACCGAGCCGGTCAGGCCGGGATCCTCGAAGGCGGCCAGCGTCTCGTCATTGAGGCGAATGAGACGGCGCGCATATTCAAGAAGACGGCGGCCGTCCTCGGTGAGCCGGCTCTGGCGGCCATCGCGCGAGAAGATCGGCTTGCCGACTCGATCTTCAAGGCGGCGCATCTGCATGGAGACGGCCGACTGCGTCTTGTGAACGACGTCCGCCGCGGCCGTGAATGACCCCACCTCGGCGATGGCGACAAAAGTCCTCAGTTGATCAAGGTCAAGAACGTTCATCTTCAACAATCCTGATGAGTGGCCGATTTGTAGAGCCCACAGGCGGTTCGTTCGGTTTTCGGGTGGCGTCCCATCACGCCGTATGATCACCTATAGTCAAGATGTTGATATCAAATTCCGTCATGGAAAGCATCAAAAACATGCGTTGGACTGATTGATAGCCCTATGAGATAAATCCACTATCGAAACACCGCAGCGGCGTTCCTACCTCAGATACGCGATGCTGCCATGTTCTGCCCCTTGGGTGGAGCAAGCTCGCTGGAGCCAAGACAATGACCCTGATCCTCGATCATGCGTCCTCGCGCCGTGTCTCTCATTCTCGCCCCGTTCACGAGGCGATGCGTCTTGTAGGCGCTCTGTTCAGCCGCCTGGGCGCGCTGATTGCCGCGGAAATTGACCGCCGGCAAACGATGCAGCTGCTCGAGTTCGACGCGCGTGCGCTGAAGGACATGGGCATTTCGCATGCCGATGTCGAAGGCGCGCTGCTCGTGCCGATCGATCGGAAGCCGAGCTACGTGCTGGCCGCCCGCCGCGCCGAAGCCCGCCGCGCCGAGCATGAAAAGGCGCTGGAAGCTGCTGCCGCGCTTCGTGAATAACACGTACGTATTTCATAAGAGATCCACATCGGTCCGGCCTGAAACATTCACCGGGCTTATGAACTGGTAAACAAAACTTCAACGGGGCTTCCAGGCGGAGCCCCGTTGCCGCCTCCACCCCTGCCCCTCAACCCCTGACCCAACGCGCAATGCGCCAAACCATCCAAGCCCCTTGATGGAGCCGATCATGTCCACGACCCTCGCGTCCACCACCTTCGCCGCCGCTTTCGTTACGACGTTCACCTCGCTGGTGCGCGCCGCTGCCGAGCGCACGGGGTTCGTCGCGAAGATTATGGTCAATCGATGGATGGCCAAACAACTCTGCGACTTCACCGATCACGAGCTGGCCGACATCGGCCTCAGCCGATTTGACGTACGCGAAGCCCTCGACGGTCCGCTTTACGCAGACCCGTCGCTCAGGCTCGCCGCCGTCGCTCACGGCAACTCGGTGAATATGAACAGTGTTGTGCTGCATCGCGTGAAGAGCGTGGATTTCACGCCCTTGGTCAGGGGGAGGGAAGAATGATCGCACCCAGACTGGAAGACTGCGTCAACGATCTCTGCCCACTCACCCGCCGTCCCGTCAGCCCCGACGCCCTGACCTACTATAAGGGCAAGGTGGTTGGTTTTGCTGACCGTCAGGCGCGCGACACCTTCCTCGCGGCGATGCTGACCTTCGAGACGGCCATTCAGCCGCCGCCAGTGGTTCATTACTCCATGCCGCTCAAGAAGCGGCAGAAGGAACTGGAAGCGGCCTGACCTTCGCATCCGACGGGCGCACCGCCACCCCAGCGCGTCCGTTTCAGGGTCCGGACCCGCCTCCCTTCCGGACCCTTCCCATCCCGGCCCCCTGCCGGATCACCTGGCGGCGTCGCAAGGCGCCGCCTCTTTTTTTGCCCCGGCCGGGCGTGCTATTGGCATCTTCATGGCCCATTCCGATTTCCGCACGCCGCGCGTCTTCGCCGCGACGCCGCTCGACGGCGCCCCAGTGTCCTTCGACCGCGACCAGAGCAATTACCTCCTCAACGTGCTGCGCCTCAGGGAAGGCGACGACGTCCTGGTGTTCGATGGCCAAAATGGCGAGTGGCGAGGCCGGCTCGGTCTTGCCGGCCGAAGATCGGCCGAACTCACCCACCTCAGCCTGAGCCGTCCTCAACCGTCCGCGCCCGATCTCCTCTATCTCTTCGCGCCGCTGAAACATGCTCGGCTCGACTACATGGTCCAGAAGGCGGTGGAGATGGGTGTCGGGCGAATGCGTCCGGTACTGACGCAGCATACCCAGGCGAGCCGGGTGAATATCGAACGGATGCGCGCCAACGTGGTCGAAGCGGCCGAGCAGTGCGGCGTGCTGCACGTCCCCAGCGTCGAGGATGAAGAGAAGCTCGACCGAGTGCTTGAACGCTTCGCGCGCGACGAGCCGAACCGGCGCCTGATTTTCTGCGATGAGGGCGAGGAAACCACCAACCCGCTCGCCGTGCTGTCGGCCCTACCCCGCGGCCCTCTCGCAGTTTTGATCGGGCCGGAGGGCGGCTTTTCGGAAGACGAACGGCGCATGTTGCGAGCCCTGCCCTTTGTCACGACGATTCCTCTCGGCCCGCGCATTCTGAGGGCCGACACGGCAGCGGTGGCCGCGCTTGCCGTCATTCAGGCGACGCTCGGCGACTGGTAGTTCCGCTTCCTGACAAAATCTCGACGGCGCAGGGAGCAAAACGTTTCCCGCCGACCGCTCGGCGGCAATTGAACAAACCTTGCCGGGCAGCTAGGTTGCCGCCCAATCCGAGGGAGCCTCTTCATGGCGCGCGACACGTCCGATACAACGCCGATCACTTCCGTTGCCGATCTTGTCGAGCGGATCGCCGGGGGCTGCAAACCTAAAGAGCGTTGGCGGATCGGCACCGAGCACGAGAAAGTCGGCTTCCGCAAATTCGATCATACGCCCGTGCCCTACGAAGGCCCCGGTGGCATTCGTCAGTTGCTGGAAGGCATGGAAGGGCTGCTCGGCTGGGAGCCCATCGAGGATCAGGGCCGGCCGATCGGCCTGCTCGACCCAACGCATGGCGGGGCCATCAGCCTTGAGCCGGGCGGCCAGTTCGAACTCAGCGGCGCGCCCCTCATCAATCTGCATCAGACCGCGACCGAGTTGCAGGCGCATATGATGCAGGTGCTGGAAATCGCAACGCCGCTCAGGATCGGCTTCCTCGCCCTTGGCGCCAGTCCAATTTGGACGCTGCCCGAGACGCCGGTGATGCCGAAATCCCGCTACGCCATCATGTCCGACTATATGCCGACGGTGGGCACACGCGGCCTCGACATGATGTTCCGCACCGCCACCGTGCAGGTGAACCTCGACTTTGCCTCCGAAGCCGACATGCGCCGGAAGATGCAGGTGTCGATTGCCCTGCAACCGATCGCCACAGCGCTGTTTGCCAATTCGCCCTATCTCAACGGAAAAGCCACCGGCCGTCTTTCGGAGCGCTCGGAAATCTGGCGCGATACCGATAACGCGCGGGCCGGCATGGTTCCCTTCGTGTTCGAGGAGGGCTTCGGCTTTGAACGCTATGTCGAGTGGGCGCTCGACGTTCCGATGTATTTCATCAAGCGCGGCGACACTTACCATCGCGCCACCGACATCACCTTCCGCCAGTTCATGGCCGGCGCCTTCCGCAACCGGCTGCCCGGCGTCGAACCGACCGTCGGCGATTGGGACAACCACCTGGGTACGCTGTTCCCGGAAGTACGGATGAAGCGTTATCTGGAGATGCGGGGCGCCGACTCCGGCTCTACCGACCACATTCTGGCGTTGCCGGCCTTCTGGGTGGGGCTTCTTTACGACCAGACCTCGCTCGACGCCGCCTGGGATCTCATCAAGAGCTGGACGGCCGAGGAACGGCAGCGCTTGCGCGACGACGTGCCGACGCTGGCGCTCAAGGCGAAGATTGCCGGGCGAACGGTGCAGGATATTGGTCGCGAGGTGGTCGCGCTGTCGCGGGCCGGTCTCGCCCGTCGTGCCCAACTCAACCGCTGCGGCCAGGACGAGACGCAATATCTCCGGCCGCTCGATATCATCCTCGATCGCGGCAAGACGGAAGCCGAGGTGCTGCTGGAGAAATTCGGTGGCAATCTCGACGGTATCTTCTGCGCTCTCGACATGCAGCCGATGGGCGACCTCGGCTGCCTCTGATCGCCTGCCGGCGGCCGGCGGAGGTTTGACGCCCCGGCTTGCGGCCGCCATGATCGCCTGATGATTTCCGAGTCGTCCACGCGGCTCGCTCAACCCTGCCGGACAATCCTCGGTGACCGACGCCCCTACCAACGCTGCCGAATTCACGGTTTCCGAGATTTCCTTCGCGCTGAAGCGTAGCGTCGAGGATCAGTTCGGCTTCGTGCGCGTGCGCGGTGAAATTTCCGGCTATCGGGGGCCGCATTCCTCTGGGCACGCCTATTTTGCCCTGAAGGACGAGGGCGCGCGCATCGAGGCCGTGGTCTGGCGCGGCGTGATGGGCAAGCTGCGTTTCAAGCCTGAAGAAGGCATGGAGGTGATTGCCACCGGCAAGCTCACCACCTACCCCAACTCCTCCAAGTATCAGATCGTCATCGACGCGCTGGAACCAGCAGGCGCCGGCGCGCTGATGGCGCTCCTCGAAGAGCGCAAGCGCAAGCTCGGTGCCGAGGGACTGTTCGATCCCAGCCGGAAGCAGCTGCTTCCCTATCTGCCGCGCGTCGTCGGTGTCGTCACTTCGCCCACCGGCGCCGTCATCCGCGATATCCTGCATCGCCTTGCCGATCGCTTTCCCGTGCATGTGCTGGTCTGGCCGGTCAAGGTGCAGGGCGACGGCTGCGGTAACGAGGTGGCGGCCGGTATTGCCGGCTTCAACGCGTTGCCGGAGGGCGGCCGCATTCCGCGCCCCGATGTCCTGATCGTGGCGCGTGGTGGCGGCAGCCTCGAAGACCTCTGGGGGTTCAACGACGAGGCGGTCGTGCGCGCCGCTGCTGCCAGCGACATCCCCTTGGTTTCGGCCGTCGGCCATGAGACCGACTGGACACTGATCGACCTCGTCGCCGATGTTCGTGCGCCCACGCCGACCGGTGCCGCCGAAATGGTGGTGCCGGTGCGGCGCGAACTGATGGACCGCGTCGACGATCTCGGCCGCCGACTTACCGGCGCCAGCCTTCGAGCCGTCGATCTCCGGCGGACCCGGCTCATGGCCGCCGCGCGTGCCTTGCCGCGTGCTTCCGATATCCTTGCCCTGCCGCGCCAGCGTTTCGACGCCGCAGCCAATGCCTTGCCGAAGGCCCTGACAGCCAATACGACGCTGCACGCCCGGCAGTTCGAACGCATCACCGCTCGCCTGACACCGGCCAGCCTTCTCAGGACGCAGGCTCAGCTCGCCGAGCGACTGTCGGTATTGTCGGCACGCAGCGGCCGTGCGGTGGCCGAATTGATCGCGCGGCGACGGGGGCGCCTCGATCAGGTGACTTCGGTGTTCGATGCGGTCAACCACATGGCAACGCTGAGGCGCGGCTATGCGCTGGTGCGCGACGGCGAGGGAAAGCCGGTGTTTCGCGCCGGCGGGCTCACAGAGGGCGCGGCGATCGAGATCGAGTTCGCCGATGGCCGGGTTCGTGGCCGGCTCGGCGACGATCCGACACCGGTGAACGAAGCGAAACCAGTAGCACGCCGATCAAAAGCAAAGCCCGAGCCCGAAGATCAGGGCAATCTCTTCTGACCGATCAGGATTGGGCCAAGCGCGTCCGCCCATCGCCCAGTTCGCCCGGCTGGCGGGCGACCACGACTCGATTGCGGCCGGCCCGTTTGGCGGCATAGACGGCCTTGTCGGCCTGCTGCAACATTTGCTCGAACGACGCAGCTGTATCCGGATAGGCCGAAATGCCGGCCGAAAAGGTAATTTCGGCTGGCCCCAGGCTGGTGACCACCGGCTGGGAACGGATGACCGCCCGCCATGCCTCGGCGCGGGCGCGCGCCTCCTCGATGTCTGCGTTGGGCATCAACACCAGAAACTCCTCGCCGCCCATGCGCACGGCCACTTCACCGGGGCGGAGCGAGCGGGTGAGAACGCCCGCCATCGCCACCAGGGCGTCATCACCGGCCTTGTGCCCATAGGTGTCGTTGAGCCGCTTGAAATGGTCGAGATCGAGCGAGACGGCGACCAGCGATCGTCCCACGGCATCGGCTGTGTCGATCAGCCGATCGGAGATATTCTCCAGAATGCGCCGATTGTTGAGACCGGTCAGGCTGTCACGGTGCGCCATCTCGTGTAGTTGCTCCTGCAGGCGCAGGTTGGCCTCGAGACGATCCTCCATCAACCGGGTGGAGATCTGAAGGTTTTCCTGAGCCCGCAGATAGTCGGTGATGTCGCGCAGCACGTAGGCAACGCTCTGCGAGTAACGCGCAGCTTCGACAACAACCGTTCGCACCTCATATGTGCGCTCGCCACGCCGCCAGCGATGAACCAACTCACTGCCATCGAACAGACTCGCGCGATCGGCGGGTCCGAACATGGTGCCGAGGTCAGAGAAGGGCTTTCCGACGAGCTGGCGATCACCGAAGATCGCGCGCATCGCACCGTTGGCCTCGGTGATCAGGCCATGTCCTGAAACGACCAGAATACCGTCGGGATGGGCGGCCACCACCGCGCTGATGGCGACGGGCGCCAGCGACAGGAACTGGTTACGGCTGACCAGAACGCTGTAGATCATCGGCACCACGACATAGGCAAGCGGTGTCGGATCGAATCCAAAGATACGAATGCCAGCGAAATTATAGGCGGCGTTGGCCGTCCAGGGCACCATGGCCGAAACCAGAAGACCGATGAACTGGGCGCGATGCACCTCCGGGGCATGAATGGCTGCCCATAGCGTCCGGATGGCCGTCATCAACATGAAAAAGTAGATGGCGATCATCGCTGCGAAGAAGACCGGCCCATGATCGTAACGCAACTGATGGGGATAGGCTGGCGACGGGTCAGGCGTGACGGCGACGTAGATCAGATGATGCAGATCGTTGGTCATGGCGATCGTCAGCACCACAAGCCCGGCGGCAATGGACAGACCGGTGTAGAGCGAGGCACTGGGCAGATCGGAGCCACGAATGTAAGCGGCCATGAACAGCATCCACGAGATCGGCGTCGTGATGATGCCGTACCAAGCCAGTTCCGAGTAGAAGATCTTGGACGCCGGATCGGTGGCGCTGACGTCGAAGAAGGCACTGACTGCCCACCAGCAGCCGGATGCCATCAGCATCAGATAATCGGTGCGACCTGGGAAACTGCCCACTCGCAGCGTATGCCACGTGGTCAAGACCGTCCCGACCACGACGAAAGCCAGAATGACGGCGGCAGGCTGCACGAGTACTCGAGCTCCGGGACAATCGTTCGTTTAGGGCGATAGCGGCGACGTTATTCTGCGGGTTCTTTCGAATTGGTTTCGAATTTATGCATGCCGTATCGAAAAAATACGGAGCCTTAAAGGCAGACAGGACTGGACAGGCAACGTCGCAACGGTTTTCGTGGGACCTATCGCCCATCCGGCCAAGCCGCCTCCCAACCGAGACATATCAAGATGACTGCTTATCGCACGCTGAACGGTTTCAAGGTTGCTACGGAACTCGCCGACTTCATTGAACGGGATGCGCTGCCCGGCACAGGTCTGGAGCCCGGCCGTTTCTGGGCAGCGCTCGCTGATATCCTCGGTCGCTTCGGTCCGGAGAACAAACGCCTTCTCGACCAGCGTGACGCCTTGCAGCAGCAGATCGACGCCTGGCACACCGCTCATCCCGGCATTGTCGAGCCAAATGCCTACCACGCCTTTCTGATGGAGATTGGCTACATCGTTCCCGAACCGGCGCCGTTTTCCATCGAGACGACGGGCGTCGACCCGGAGATTGCCGAGATCGCCGGGCCCCAGCTCGTCGTTCCGGTAATGAACGCCCGCTATGCGCTCAACGCCGCCAACGCTCGCTGGGGCAGTCTCTACGATGCCCTCTACGGTACCGACGCGCTCGGTACGCCACCGCCGCAAGGCGGCTTTGACGCGGAGCGGGCGAAAGCGGTGGTGGCGCGCGCCAAAGCCGTGCTCGACGGCGCCTTTCCGCTCGAATCCCGAGGCCATTCGGATGTGGTGGCCTATGTCGTCATTGCCGGTCAGCTGAAGGTTCGCTTTGCCGATGGCAATGAGGAGGAACTCACCAATCCCGAGGTTTTTGTCGGCTATCGCGGCGATCCCGAGGAACCGGCAGCCATTCTCCTGAAGCGAAACGGTGTGCATGTCGACATCCATATCGATCGAGGCGAACCGATTGGCTCCAGTGATCCGGCGGGCATCAACGACATCCTGATCGAAAGCGCGCTCACGACCATCATGGACTGTGAGGACTCGGTCGCGGCCGTCGACGCCGAGGACAAGGTGGCCGTCTATCGCAACTGGCTCGGCCTGATGCGTGGCGATCTCGAAGCAAGCTTCGACAAGGGGGGCGTTACCGCGACACGACGGCTCTCGGCCGACCGCAATTTCATCCGTCCCGACGACTCGGACGGTTCGCTCAAGGGCCTCAGCTTGATGCTGGTGCGTAACGTCGGCTCGCTGCTCACCACGGACGCGGTGCTCGATGCCGACGGCAACGAGACGGCCGAGTGTCTTCTCGACGCACTGGTCACCTCGGCGATTGCGCTCCACGACGTCGGTCCGAACGGCCGGCACGCCAACAGCCGCACCGGCGCCGTCTATATCGTCAAGCCGAAGATGCACGGCCCGGAAGAGGTTGCCTTTGCCGACCGGCTGTTCGCGGCGGTCGAAACGGCGCTGGGTCTCAAGCCACTGACGCTCAAGATGGGCATCATGGACGAGGAGCGGCGCACCTCGGTCAATCTGCGCGCCGCGATCGCCGCGGCGACATCGCGCGTGTTCTTCATCAACACGGGCTTCCTGGACCGCACCGGCGACGAGATCCACACCTCGATGCTGGCCGGCCCCATGGTGCGGAAAGGCGACATGAAGTCGTCCGCCTGGATCGCCGCCTATGAGGCGGGCAATGTCGATGCCGGCCTCGCCCTCGGCTTTTCCGGCCGCGCTCAGATCGGCAAGGGCATGTGGGCGGCACCCGACCGCATGGCGGCGATGCTCACGGAAAAGATCGGCCATCCGCGCGCCGGAGCCTCTACCGCCTGGGTGCCGTCGCCGACGGCGGCGACGCTGCACGCCCTGCACTATCTGGAAGTTGATGTGGCCGCCCGGCAAGCTGAGCTCGCCAGCCGCGAACGCGCGTCGCTCAATGCGTTGCTGACGCTGCCGATCGCCCCGGATCGTCCATGGAGCCCCGCCGAGATCGCCGAGGAGCTCGACAACAACGCGCAGGGCCTTCTCGGTTACGTCGTCCGCTGGATCGACCAAGGTGTCGGCTGTTCCAAGGTGCCCGACATTCATGACGTCGGTCTGATGGAAGACCGGGCAACGCTGCGCATTTCCAGCCAACATATCGCCAACTGGCTGAAGCATGGCATCGTCAGTCGCGAACAAGTGATGCAAACACTTGAACGGATGGCGGCCGTTGTCGACAGGCAGAATGCCGGCGATCCGGCCTATCGGCCGATCGGCAATGATTTTGCAGGTTCGTTGGCGTTCCAGGCCGCCGTCGAGCTGATCATGACCGGTGACCGTCAGCCGAACGGCTATACCGAACCGGTATTGACCGCGTTTCGACGTAGGCGAAAGGTCGAGATCGCCATGAGGTGAATTGATTGGCGCCAAGACCTATCTAAGGATGAAGGCATCGACGGTTTTCTGGTCTTGTACAAGACCTTGCCGCCGGTGTCGGGCCGCCAGGGTCCTGTTTGAAGTCGCTGAGGAGGCGCCGCCATGACCGTCAGGGACATCTTCACCATCATCGACATTTACAACGACAAGATGAACGCCTCCACGGCGGCGCTGGAACTTGCATCACGACGAAAGGCTCACGTTACCGGTCTCGCGCTGGCGCTGGAACCGATAGCGCCCGGCTTCCTCGCCTCGCCGGTGCCGGCGGAATATCTCGTCGAGGCGATCACCAACGCTGAAAATTCGGCCAAGGATGCCGCTGCGGCCTTCACCGCTGAAGCGGCCAAATTGGGGGTGGACGCCGAGGCCCGCACCGCCACGGTCTATTCCGGCGGCACGCCGGCCATCGTGCGGCAGGCGCAGCTGTCCGACCTGATCGTCGTCGGTCAGGATGATCCCGAGCACGGCGAGCCGATGCGCGCCGCCATCATCGAGACGCTGCTGTTCGAATCCGGGGTGCCGGTGCTGATCGTTCCCTCGGGATGGAACAAGCCGATCACCTCCGAGAAAGTGATGATCGCCTGGGACGGCTCGTCAACTGCGGCCCGTGCGGTTCACGCCGCCCTGCCGGCACTGAGAATCGCTACTTCGATCGAGATCGTGATGGTGGCCGGCTCCAAGAAGTGGTCCGGCGAGCCCGGAGCCGACGTTGCTGCCTATCTTGCCCGGCATGATCACACGGTGACGGTGACGACGCTGCCGCGCTCGGCTTCCGAAGTATCGACGGTGCTGAACAACCACGCGGCCGAAAGTGGCGCCACCATGCTGGTCATGGGCGGCTACGGTCACAATCGATTCCGGCAGTTTGTGCTTGGCGGCGTCACCCGCGACATGCTGGAAAAGATGACTATTCCAACGCTGATGACTCACTGACCCAGACTATGGAACGCGGCCAACCGGCCGCGTTCCGCTTCCCGCATCGCCGAGTCCTGGCCCGACATGAGCCTTCAGAGTCTCGACCCCTTTTTCCGGCCGAAGCGCGTCGTGCTGATCGGTGCGACGCCCCGACCCAATTCGGTCGGCTCGGTGCTGGCGCGCAACCTTATGGCTTTTGGTCGCGACCGGGTATCCTTCGTCAATCCGTTCTTCACCGAGATCGACGGCAGCCCCGTCTATCCGTCGGTCGCCGACCTGAAAGCGCCGTCTGATCTGGCCGTTGTCGCCGTACCTCCGGAAGCGATCATCGAGGTGATGGAGGGGATCGGCGCGGCCGGCATCCGCCACGCGGTGGTGATCACCACCGGTCTTGGCCACGGGCCGGGCAGTCTTCTCGAAGCGATGACCGCTGTGGCGAGGCGGCACGGTATCCGGGTGCTCGGTCCCAACAGCGCCGGCCTGCAGATTCCATCCATCGGCCTAAACGCCAGCTTCGCACAGCGAGCGGCAGTGCCGGGCGATCTGGCCTTTGTTTCACAGTCGGGTACGCTCACCCATGCCGCGCTCGATTGGGCGGCCCGGCATGGCGTCGGCTTTTCCGGCATCGCCGTGCTCGGGGATGCCGTCGACGTCGACTTCGACGAGATGCTCGATCATTTCGCCCTCGACCACCGCACCCGGGCGATCCTCCTCTATCTTGAAAGTATTCGCGACGCCCGCACCTTCCTGTCGGCGGCCCGCGCCGCCGCCCGCTCCAAGCCGGTGGTGGTGATCAAGGCCGGCCGGCACGCCGCTGGCGCCCGTGCAGCCCGATCGCATACCGGTGCGCTGGCGGGTATCGATGCCGTCTACGATTGTGCCTTCCGCCGGGCCGGCCTGCTTAGGGTGGCCGACCTCGATGAGATGTTCTCGGCTGCCGAAACGCTCAGTATGGTCCCGCGCATCCAAGGCAAACGCATCGCCATCATCACCAACGGCGGCGGCGCCGGCGTGCTGGCCGCTGACCGTGTCGTCGACCTCGGCGGCGAGCTTGCGACCCTTGGCGACGACACCATCGCCACGCTCGATCGGCAGCTGCCGCCTGGCTGGTCGCGCGGTAACCCGGTCGACCTCGTCGGCAATGCCGCCGCCGACCGTTATGGCGCGGCGACGCGGGCGGTGCTCGCCGATGGCGGCGTCGATGCGGTGGTGGTCATCAATTGCCCGACGCCGCTTGGTCCTTCCAAGCTCGCCGCCGACGCGGTGGTCGAGGCCGTCGCCGACTATCGCCGAGGCCGCTACGACGGCAAGCCGCTGATCGCCGCCTGGCTCGGCGAGGATGACGGCTGGAGTTCTGCCTTCGCGCGAGCGCGCATCCCGGCCCTGGAAACGCCGCACGGTGCCGTCGAGGGATTGATGCAACTCGTCCGCCATGCCGAAGCCCAGACAGCTCTGACGGCGACGCCAGCCGACGTTCTTGCCGGCTTTTCGCCTGACCGGGGTCGAGCGTCGGCGGTGATCGCCGCGGCCCTGGCCGATGGTCGCCTTTGGCTCAAGGCAAGCGAAGTGGTGGACCTTCTGGCCGCCTATGACATTCCGATCGTGCCCGCCCTCGCCGCGGCCGATGCTACGGAAGCCCGGCAGTTGGCAACTCGTCTTCTCGGCGAATACCGCTCGCTGGTCGTGAAGATCGCTTCCCCCGACATCGTTCACAAGTCCGACGTCGGCGGGGTGGAATTGGAGTTGTCCAGCCCCGACGCGGTGGTGGTGGCGACCGAGGCGGTGATCGCCCGCGCCAGGGCCGCCCGGCCCGGCGCGCGCATTGATGGTGTGACGCTTCACCCGATGATCGTGGCGCCGAAGGCGGTGGAATTGATCGCCGGCGTGACCGATGACCCGGTTTTCGGACCAGTCATGGTGTTCGGTCGTGGCGGCACCGCCGTGGAGGTCATCAACGACCGGGCGCTGGCGCTGCCGCCACTCGACGCCAACCTCGCCCGTGACCTGATCGCCCGGACGCGCGTTGCCCGCCAGCTTCAGGGCTATCGCGATCGCCGACCCGTCGATGTCGATCACCTTGCCGGCATTCTGCAACGGCTCGCCCAGCTCGTCGCTGAACATCCGGCGATCGGGGACATCGACCTCAACCCGCTGATTGCCGAGGCAGATCGGCTGACGGTGGTCGACGCGCGGGTGACGCTGGTTTCCGACTCCCCGGCGTCGGGCGCTGCGGTGCATCATCCCCGCCTCTCGATCCGTCCCTATCCGACCGAGTGGGAAGACACCATCACGCTGCCCGGTGGCCGCTCGGTATTCGTGCGGCCGGTGCGACCAGAGGATGAAGGTCGCTATCTCGACTTCTTCTCAAAGATGACCGCCGAGGATATGCGGCTGCGCTTCTTCCAACGCGTCCATGACCTCGGCCACGCCTTCGTCGCCCGTCTGACCCAGATCGACTACGCCCGCGCCATGGCCTTCGTCGCCCTCGATCCTGACAACGGCGACATGCTGGGCGGCGTACGGCTGCACGGCGACCCCGGCGGCGGCGACGGCGAATATGCCGTGTCGGTGCGCTCCGACCTCAAGGGGCTGGGCCTAGGCCGAGCGCTGATGCTCCAGATCATCCGTTACGCTCGCCGTGAGCATTACGCGCGTATCCACGGCGAAGTCCTCGTGGAAAACCGCCAGATGCTCAGGATGTGCCAACGGCTTGGTTTCTCACTGACACCCGACCCGGATAGCCCCGACATCATCAAGGTTAACTTCGACCTCTGATCAATTACCAACTAGCCTAAAGTCTATTTGCAAGACACTTCTGTCCTATATTCTGGCAGAGCCAGCATCTCCAGCGCGACGCCTACTCCAAGACCTTCGATTTTCGCGCCATTTCCGGCAGTTGCAGGAAAACGGTCCTCAGATACCACGCACTTTGAATATTTATCTTTCGCAAGCGATTGCGAAGCCGATGAATTTTCCTCGTTTTGGCCGGGTTTCATCCACTTTTTCTTTACCGGAACGCTGCAAGATTTGCGGATACGCGTAGAGCCAGCGCGCCGTCTTTGTGGCGGGCGCCAATCCGGGGGGAGAAGATGTCGCTCACGGCTTTCCTGTCGAACCGTTCGATTTCGGTGAAAATCGGCGGTGGACTCATTTCCCTTGCGGTATTGGCCGCCGTTGTCGGAGGAGCCGGATTTTTCGGCCTCAACCGGCTGGGCCTCGCGGTCGATATGACGTCGAAGTCAGCTTCGGTGCTGGCAACCGTCAACGATGCTGGCAACGCAGTCACGACATTCATCCAGAATCGCGATAACGGCGCTGCTTCGGAGGCCGGGCACCTCCTGGATCAGGTCAATGCCAGCCTCGACGAGCTGGGCGGCAAATCCGACCCTGGCCTTGCCCCAGCTTATACGGCGGTTGATCAGTTCCGCGCGTCGATCGGCGTTCTGTCCTCCTCTTCGGACGCAGTGGCCGCCACAGCCGCGGCTACGATGGAACTGCTGTCCAACATGCAGAGCCGTGCCGGCCAGATCGAATCCGACGCGGCAGCCAAAGCCAAGCAGTTCCAGACCAAGGCTAGTGAATCCGCCCTTGCCACCAACTCGGCCGCCGATCTCGCAGTCACCGCCTACAAAATCGAGATTTCGGCCCTTCAGGCCAACGAACTGTTGGCTAAATTTGCCGCGAGCAGCGATACCACCAACATCGACGCCGCCCTGAAGGCTGTGATGTCGGTGAGGACAATCGTCAACCAGATCAGGGCTGTCGGCGCCGATGATGAAATCAAGGCGCAGGCGAGCGCCATCGAGGAGGCTGCTAAGGCACTTGTTCCGTTGCTCGACGAGATGCGGAGTGGGTCCAATCCGTTCGCCGTCGAGCAGAAGCGGGTTTTCGCACTTGATGGTCTTGGCAAGCTGAGTAAGGGCACGGATGAAATCATCCGTTTGGCCGGCCAGCAGCGGGATCTTGCCAGCTACAACATGCAATCCCTACTCGATGATGCCGCCAAGGCGCGCGAGCTGTCCGACCTTGCCACCCTGTTCGGTGGTGAGATCGACGAACTGGCCTTGCAGACCACGACCTATCGTTACGATCCGGAAGCGGTCAGCACCAAGATGATGCTGAAATCCGCCGACGCGGCCAAGGAAACGGGGCAGAAGATCGTCGCTGCCGGGGGCGTCGACCCGTCCAAGGATATCGACCGCTTCAAGGACGCCTTCACCAAGCTGGTCGATGCGTCGAAGGCTTTCGTTGGCGCTCGTGAGGATTCGCGCAGTCAGTCGGCCGCCGCCATTTCCGCCATCAAGACGGTGGTGGACGATCGTGCCGCGGCAGCCAGCCGCAACCGCGCGTCGAGCACCTTCACCATGTCCGGTACATTGGGGGCGGCGCTGGTGTTCGCGCTCATCATCGGTATCGCGCTTTCGCGACTGATCACCCGACCAATCACCATCCTCACCGCTGCCATGCGGCGACTGGCGACGGGCGACACCGACATGGCGCTCGATCTCGCTGGCCGCAAAGATGAGATTGGCGGCATGTTCGGGGCCGTGCGCGTCTTCCGCGACAACGCCATCGAACGCCGCCGCCTCGCCGAGCAGACCGAAGCCGAGCAGCAGGCGCGGGAACTTCGTCAGGAAACCATCGAGGGCGTGATCAACGATTTCCGCCTGGAAATCGAGCAGCTCGTCAGCCTCGTCGGCGGCAACGCCGACCAGATGGAGGCGACCGCCAAGGCGCTGGCTGCCATCGCCGAAGAAGCACGCGAGCGCGCCGGTACGGCGGCCTCGGCCTCCGAACTGGCGTCTGACGGTGTCCAGACGGTGGCTGCCGCCGCCGAGGAACTGTCGGCGTCGATCGGGGAAATCTCTCGCCAAACCGAGACTGCGACCGTGGTCGCCCAGCGCGCCACCGGCGAAGCCAAGAAGACCGACGCCACGATTTCGGGGCTTGCCGACGCGGCAACACGCATCGGCAATGTCATCACCCTGATCAAGGCGATTGCCGAGCAGACCAACCTTCTGGCGCTCAATGCGACCATCGAGGCTGCACGCGCTGGTGAAGCCGGCAAGGGCTTCGCGGTGGTTGCCTCTGAGGTGAAGAACCTCGCCGGGCAGACCGCCAAGGCGACCGAGGAGATCGCTTCGCAGATCGCGCAGATCCAGGCCTCGACCGGAGAAGCCGTGGCGGCCATCCGCGCCATCTCCGACATCATGGGCGAGGTTGACCGCACCACCAATGTGATCGCCACGGCCGTCGGCGAGCAGGGCAATGCTACGGCGGAGATTTCGCTCAATGCTCAAAAGGCAGCCGGCGGGACCAAGTCGGTCGCTGACGAGACGCAGGCTCTGACCCGTGTGGTCGGCGAAACCTCGCAGTCGGCCAGCCAGGTGCTGGCGGTGTCCAACGACATGAACGATCAGGCGACGCGCCTGCGCGAGGTCGTCGAGCGCTTCATCAATCGGGTGATGGCCGCCTGACAAGTTTTCGGGGGGAGAGGGAAGCGGGCGGGTTCCAAAGGGGGCCCGCCCGCTTCATTTGCCGGCTTAAAATGCAATTAATTTCTTTTTATCGCTTTCTTGCATTTTGATACGCGAGAGACCATAATTTTGAGGGACGGAGATTGGCCGAAACCCAGAGCGGTATTGGCCAGATATGGAGTTGAGGACATGGCTTCCAAGCTAGACCAATTGCGCGAGATGACCGTGGTGGTCGCCGATACCGGTGACATCGACGCCATCAAGAAATTCAGACCGGTCGACTGCACGACCAACCCGACGCTGGTGCTGAAGGCTATTGGCCTGCCGGCCTACGAGCCCATCCTGGCCGATGCCGTCGCCTGGGGTAAGAAGCAGGCCGGCTCTCAGGAGGCTGCCGTCAAGGCGATCGGCGATCGTCTCGCCGTTGCCGTCGGTACCGAACTCACCAAACTGGTGGAAGGCCGCGTCTCCACCGAGGTCGATGCAGATCTCTCCTTCGACACCGCCGCCACCATCGAGAAGGCGCGCGCCATCATCGCCGCCTACAAGGCCAACGGCGTCGAGCGCGAGCGGATCCTGATCAAGGTTGCTGGCACGTGGGAAGGTATCCGCGCCTCGGAAGTCCTTCAGAAGGAAGGCATCGACACCAACATGACGCTGATCTTCGACATCGCCCAGGCCATCGCCTGCGCCGATGCGAAGGCCTTCCTGATTTCGCCCTTCGTCGGCCGCATTCTCGATTGGCATGTCAAGGCAGAGAACCGCACCTTCACGCCGCAAGAAGATCCGGGCGTCATCTCGGTGCACGGCATCTATGACTACTACAAGGCCCACGGCATCCCGACCGTGGTGATGGGCGCCTCCTTCCGCTCGCAGGGCGAAGTCGAGGCTCTCGCCGGCTGCGACCGCCTGACCATCTCCCCGGCGCTGCTCGACGCTCTGGCTGCAGACAATGGCACCCTGCAGCGTGCTCTGTCGCCGCACAAGCCCGGCCCGAAGCCGGACGTGGTGAAGCTCGACGAGAAGGCCTTCCGCTGGGCCATGAACCAGAACGCGATGGCCACCGAGAAGCTAGCCGAGGGCATCCGCCTGTTCGCCAAGGATCTCGGCGAGCTGCGCAAGATCGTCGCCAAGCGCTTCGTCGCCTGACGACCGGCGGCTGGCCGGCACCATCAAGTCAGTGCCAGCCAGCCCTCTCCCCGGACCGGCACGCCGATGACGGACGGCGTGCCGGACGCCGGAGATGATAATTTCCTCACCACCAAGGCGCGCAGCATGCCCCGGCCCCGCCGCAGCGAAGACATGATCGTTGAGATCGCTCGCCTCCGCTACGAGCAGCGCCTGCCGCAAACTGAGATCGCCCGCCTCCTTGAAATTTCGGAGGCTACGGTCAGCCGGGCGCTGAAATCGGCCCTGGATCTCGGCTATATCGAATTCCAGGTAACGCCCAAGGCCTTCCGCGACGGCGCTGCCGAGCAGCGACTGAAGGCCTACCTTGGCCTTCGTCTCGCCGTGGTCGTCGAGAACCGCGCCGGTACCCACGCCGACACGCTGGGCAAGGCTGTGGCCCGCGTCATCGAAGACACGCTGAAAAGCGGCGACGTGCTGGGCGTTTCCGACGGCGCCACGGCGGCGGCCATTGCTGCGGCTGCGCGCCGGGCGGCGGCTCGCGATCTCAACGTGGTCGCTCTGGTCGGTGGCGTCGGCGCGCCGGAACATTATACCCACTCCTCGGAGGTCTGCCGCCGATTTGCCGCCGGGCTTGGCGCCCAGGCCTGGCAACTGCCGGTACCGGCCATCGTTGACGACGCTGGCGCGGCGCGCCTCCTGCGCGAGACAGGCACCGTGCGCGGCGTATTTTCAATGATGGACCACCTCGCCATCGCCGTGGTCGGCGTCGGCGCCATTTCCGCCACCGCCATGGTGTTCCGCGAAGGGTTCATCGCCCCCGGCAAGCTCGAAGAGATCCGTGCCCACGGCGCCGTCGGCACCATCTGCGGCCGCTTCTTCGGCAGGGATGGACGACCCGTCGGCACGGAATTCGACGACCGAACCCTTTCCATCTCACTCGAACGGCTTTCCCGCGTGCCGCTGTCCATCGCCGCCGCCCTGTCGCCGCAGAAAGCCGAGGCGATCCGTGCCGCCGTGGCAGGCGGCCTCGTCAACGCGGTCGCCACAGACGTCGAGACCGCCGAAGCGCTGATGGCGATGCCCACCGGCTGATACTGACAGACGCCGACACAGAGCCGACCTAATCTCCCGCCGAAGCTGGGGGGAGATTGCCATGACCATTGCCGACGACATCATCGCGCTCGAAAAGGACGCGCTCGACCGCTGGTGCGCCGGCGATCCCGACGCCTTTCTCGATCTGTCGGCCGACGACGTCACCTATTTCGATCCGTTCCGCGAAGCGCGGCTCGACGGCAAGGCGGCGCTGACAGCGCTCTATGCCGAGCTGCGCGGCAAGATCTTCGCACCACGTCACGACATGATTGAACCTATGGTCCAGATAGTGGGCGACGCGGCCGTGCTGACGTTCCGCTTCGTGTCGTGGAATGGAAGCGAGGGCGACCGCGTCGCCTGGAATTGCACGGAAGTTTACAGGCGTGATGCCGAGGGATGGCGGATCATCCAGACGCATTGGTCGTTTACCGCGGCCGGTCTTGCCGCAGGAAAAGCGGACGCCTGAGGACGCGAGGCAGCCACTTCTATTCGAAACAGGCGGGCGCGTTGTCTTCCTGGATCAAGCGCATCTTCACACGCACCGGTGTCTATTTTGCTCGAAAATGCTCTATTGGGTTTTCCGCTTAGGCATTGCTATGTTCGGTGGCAATCGCAACAACAGGCGGATGGAATCATGGCGGATGTACGGGCTATCTGCGCGATCGGGCAGCGCGGCCAGATCGGACTCAACGGCACGCTGCCCTGGGAAGGCAACCCGGGACGCGAGTTCGTTGCCGATGTCGAGCGCTTTTACGAGGTGACACGCGGCCATGTGATGCTGGCCGGGCCGCACACTATTTCCACCCTGCCCGGCTTCATGCAATTCGATCGCACGCTATGCCCCGTCCGCTCCGGTGACCGCCCGGAAGACGTGCTGGCTCGGTTTTCCGACCGTGTCGTCTACGTCGCTGGCGGGCCGGCCGTGTGGGAGGCCTATGCCGGGTTCATCCGCCACTGGGATATCAACCGCCTTTCTTATGATGGCCCTGCTGACCGCTGGTTCAAGCCGGAGTGGCTTGTTGCGACACGCTGATCGGCCCGCCGCGCGGACAGTGAAAAGGCGCCGGGAGCATGGCTCCGGCGCCTTTGTTGTTTCCATAATCTCAAAAAGCGTTTCTGAAACCACGGCGCTGCGGCCTTTGTTTCTGTCTCAGAGGCTCTTCAGCCATTCCATGCGCTTGCCGAGATCGGGGGCATCGAACACCAGCTTGCCGGCGACGATGGCCTGGGCGCCGGCCTTGCGCAGCACTGGTACTGTGTCTTCGCGGATAGCGCCGTCAGCAACCAGGATGATCCGATGATCGCTGGGAATGCCACCGATATACTTCTGCGCCTCCTGGATACGCTGGGTAGCGGACTGGCTGATGCCCTCACGCTCGCCGATCCCGGCCCCAAACAAGGTGACCAGTTGGACGCGCGGCAAATGGCGGATCAGCTTGGCAACCGGCGTGTCGACCTTGAGCACGATGCCAGCAACGAGACCGAGCTCGTTGATGCGGGCGATGCCACTATCGGTGAGCAGCGTGTTCTCGGCGTGAATGGAAATCGCGTCGGCGCCAGCGGCCGCAAACTGGTTGATCTGATTGATCAGCGCCGGCTCGCCCACCATCAGATGGACATGAATCGGCTTGTCGGTGATGGAGCGGATGCGAGCGACGATTTCCGGAAACATCAACAGCGTGTCGGCAAATACGCCGTCCGACGCGTCGATGTGAATGACATTGGCATAGGGCTCGATGCGAGCCACTTCGTCGGCGATGCGCAGGAGGTCGGACGACCAAATCGAGAACTCAGTAATCAGGTGGTCGGTTGGGAGGCGGTCGATCCATCCAGCGGCGGGGCGGTTCATCAGGCGATTCTCCGGGGACAAAACAAGCACGGCACCTGGCGTTCCAACGGCCCTCGCCGGCCAGTTGGTACGCCGTGTTCAAGATTGCGCACAAGTACTTGGATAGCACTAGTGCTTTCGTAGCGAAGAGCGCTTTTTTCGCGCGGCCGCCATGCCATGGCATGACTTGTCCATATCAACGCAAACGGCGGAGCAAAGCTCCGCCGTTCGGTCTGCGATCAATTATTTTTTCAGGCGACCAGATCGAAGAGATAGCTGGTGCTGCTCGACGAACTTGAGGTGCCGTTGGCGCTGTAGGAGGTCTGGCTACTTTCGGTCAGAGCATCCTGGAGCTGCTTCAGGATGTCGGTAATCGACGTGCTGGACGACGAACTGTCGTCCGTGGCTTCCGTCGACTGACCTTCCTCGGGCGGCGGACCGGGAGGCGGCCCGCCAGCACCCTGCGGCCCGCCGGCACTTTGAGTGCCCTTGCCCTTGGAGAAGGTGTCGTCGAAAACCTGAGCCAGTTCAGTGGCCTGATCGGAAGTCAGCGTGCCAGCGCTGACCTGCTGCTGGATAAGATCGGCGATCTTTCCCTTCATCTCGTCACGTGACGGCGGCTTGCTGCTCGATGTGGCACTCGAGCGGTTGCTCGACAGCGTCCCATCTATATTTTCAAGTGCGGTGGCAAGAGCCGATTGGTCGCTCGACTTGATGCTGCCGGTGCTGATGTCGGACTGGAGCGTCGACTGCAGCCGGGCGAGCGGCGATTGATAAGCAGTGGTCGAAGAAATCGAGGTCATTTTTACCCTCGGGCTAGAGTCTTACGCATTACATTCGAGTAGCCAGGCGCTTCGCTCGTTAACGAGTGGTAACCAATACGCGGGTGCGGTAACCATGCGTTTCGGTGGTCACAAGAAGAAACATATGGATACAAAATAACTGTCGGACCCAGCCGCCTGAATGCTAAAGCTCGGCCGTTGAATAGGAATGGCTTTTCTTCATGCAGAACCACATCCTGCTGGTCGAAGACGACAATGACATCAATACGCTGGTCTCGCGCTACCTGAAGGCAAACGACTGCCGCGTATCTGTGGCACGCGATGGCCGCGAGATGGATCGTATACTGACGACATCACGCGTCGACATCGTGCTACTCGACATCATGCTGCCGGGCGAAGACGGGCTCAGCATTTGCCGGCGCCTGCGCAATACGTCCACCATTCCGATCATCATCCTGTCGGCGCGCGGCGAGGAGATCGACCGCGTGGTCGGCCTGGAGATCGGTGCCGACGACTATGTCGCCAAGCCTTTCAGCGCGCGCGAACTGCTGGCACGTATCCGTGCCATCCTGCGGCGGAGCAGCTTGCCGGCTGCCAAGGCAACGCGTTCAGAAGCGCGCCGCCTGAGTTTTGCCGGCTGGGTGATCGATACACGCGAGCGCAGCCTGACGACGCCATCCGGCGCCAAGGCGACGCTGACCGGCGCGGAGTTCGATTTGCTGGTCGCCTTTGCCGAGCGTGCAGGCATCACGCTGAGCCGCGACCAACTTCTGGAACTGACCCAGGGCCGGCTCGCCGCGCCGTTCGAGCGATCGATCGACATTCTGGTGAGCCGCCTCCGGCGCAAACTCTCTCCCGACGACGAGAAATCGGAGTTTATTCGCACCATTCGTTCGGAAGGCTATCTGTTTACCCCGGAAGTGGCGGCCTCATGATCGGCAGGATACTGCGCCTGGTCTTCGGCTCTGTCGCAGGCCAAGTCATCGTCTTACTGGTGCTGTCGATTGCCTCCATGCATGGGCTTCTGACCGCTTACTTCTTTCTATCCAATCCACGCACTATTTTCGCCGCCTCGCCGGGCGAGATAACTGGAGAAATCGGTGCCACGGCCCACATGCTGGCCGCCGCCAGCCCGGCCGAGAGGCCACGGCTCGTTGAGCTCTTGAAAGGGACGTTTCCATCGATTGCCGCCTGCAGCGGCCCTGTGCCCGCGAACGCCGAGGAAATCAGGTTCGGGCCGCTTGCCTCCCGACTTGGAAATGCTGCCTCCGCCCGCAAGGTATTCGACGGCCAGCCGGCACCAGGTGACGAACTGGTCGGGCCGCTCTTTCTGGTCCTGTCGGACGGCAGTTGTTATTGGCTCAATTTGGCCAACACGCATGGACCGCGCTTCTTCGGACCAAGTACCATCGTGCTTGGCTTTTTGTTGCTCACGACAGTGGTGCTGGTCATTTGGGCCATGCTGGTCATCATAAGGCCGCTTCGGCGTTTCGAGGCTGCCGTCGAGCGCTTGCGTGACATGCGGTCCGAGGTCTTGGTTCCCGAAAGTGGGCCGCGCGAGCTGCGGTCGACGATTTCCGCCTTCAATCGCATGCGCGCCCGCATCGGCAAGTTGATGGCTGAGAAGACGGCCATGCTGGCTGCGGTGAGCCATGATCTACGCACGCCGATCACCCGTCTGCGGTTGCGCGCCGAGTTCATCGAAGACGAGACGATCCGCGAACCGATGCTGGCCGACCTCGATCATATGGCGGCGCTCGCCCAGGTGGCGCTGGTCCATCTCTCCGGCACCGACAGTCCCGAGCCCTTCGACAAGACGGACTTGCCGAGCCTGTTGCAGACCATCGCCGATCAGTTCGCCGATCTCGGGCACGCGGTTACCTATGAAGGGCCCAGCCGGCTTGCCGCCCGTGTGCGCCATCGGGACATCCTGAGGGCGGTGAGCAATCTCGTCGAAAACGCTGTGCGCTATGGCGACAAGGTTGTGGTGTCTCTGAACAAGCTGTCGGATCGCCGACTGGCCATTTCCGTTGCCGACAATGGCCCCGGGATTCCGCCCGCCGACCGTGAACATCTGCTCGAACCTTTTGTTCGCGGCGACAGCGCCCGCAGTTCACTGCCAAACTCCGGCTTTGGGCTCGGTCTTACCATTGCGCGCGATGTTGCCGAAGCGCACGGCGGCTCCATCATACTGGCCGACAACCCGCCTCACGGCTTGCTGGCGACGTTGGAAATCGACGGATAAACAGTCTCAAAAAGACGACGGCCGGCGAGTTTCCCCGCCGGCCGCCGAACCTTCCAGGGCAACGGGCCGTCAGCCTTCCTTGGCAAGGCTTGTCACCGTCCAGCCGAACATCTCCGTGTGGATGGTGTTGACCTTGAACTCGTAGCCCGCCGCCTTGTCGTTGATCGCCTTGGCGGCGTCGGTAGCCTTGGGATCGATTGCTTCGGCCTTGATCCGGATCCAGCCTTTGCCGGCTTCGTTCGTCGCCGGCACTGCCGTGGCGGTTACCGCGAGACCATCGGTGGTCTCGTAGCGCAGACGCATCGTGTTGCCGATAGTAGCCGGCGTTTCCTTACGGACGTCACTGAAGTCGAAGGCCTGTAGGAAGGCGGTCACCCGGTTGGCCTTGCCCTCATCAGGTGCCTTGCCGTCCGGCAGCGCGGCGGGAAGCAGCTTGTCGCCCGTTCGCGTGAAATCGACGGTAGCGCCCGAGGCGTCGGTCAAGGTCACCTTGGACAAGGTCGCCGGCTTGATGTCGGTGAGGCGAGCATCGAACCAGTCGGCGCGAGCGGTCGGCATATCGAGTGAGCCGCGCACCAGATAGGACTGCGGGTTGCCGTCGAGGCGAACATACTGGCCACCGCGACTGCCGCCCACCGTGTAGTCCTTGGTGCCGGCATAAATGGCGGCGACCGGTTTGCCCGCCTTGTCGAGGAGCGCCACCTTGGTGGCCCCACCCTTCTCCGCCTGGGGATCGGCAAGGCCGATGTCCTCATAACGATCGGGCTTGTCGGTCTTGTCCTCGTCGATGGTCAGCGTCGCCAGCGACGACACCAACTTGCGCACTTCGTCGATCCGCGCCGGGTAGCCCGACGTATCGACGAAGCGATCACCGTCACGCGTCAGCGTGGTGGTGTCCTTGCCGATGGTGATTGCAAGACGATCGACCGAGGCGGATGTTTTGACGAGGTCGGGCAGCAGCGCCCGCCCCCGGTCGGCGACCGCGCTGCCGGCAGAGTTTCCTCCAGCGACCACCACGGCCGCCGCAACGGCGGCGGCGGTGATGACGGCAAGGCCGATGAGCGATTTCGGCGTCATTGTTTGTAACTCCTCGCTGGAATCAGGCTTTGCGGACCGGCACTGGCCGCCGGGGCCGACGCAGGGCGAAGACGAGGGCGATCAGCGCCACCGCCGCCGGCACGACGCCGATGATCAGGATCATGATCCAGTTCTTGAGGCTCGCGACGTCGGCGCGGAGGTTGTACTGAACCTCGCGCAGTTCGGCACGGGCGGCCAAGAGATCAGATTTGAAGCTCTCTGTCGCCTTGGCCTGATCGGTGGAGACCAGCTCGCCATCCTTGGCTTCACCCGTGGAAGACGCATCCTTCAGCTTCTTCTCGGTGTCAGCGATGCGCTGCGTCAGCTCCTGCTGCTTGGCGAGGAACCTCTCCTCGGCGGCACGCTCCAGCGCGTCGATGCGGGTGAACGGCCGCCAGGAGACAGTACGGCTCCGGAGATCGGCGAGCGCCACGCCGCCGGCCATCTGTTCCACAGCGTTGAGCAGGAAGTCGCCGTTGTTGGCAAAAGCCTGCGCCACCTGCCGGCCGAGCACGGTCTGCTTCTGCAGCCAGTTGCGGTCGGACAGCATGTCGGCGTCGCCGACCAGGATGACGTTGGGCGCCGAGGCGCTTTCCTTGACCGACGTACCGCCGGCGGCCGAATCCTTCGGCTTGCCATCCGCGAAGGCCGTATGAAGTTTGCCCTCAAGGCGCGCGGCAACCACGGGACGACCGCCGGCCTTCTCGATCTTGGAGAGAAGGGCACGCGGATCGCCATAGGGATCGGCAGCCTCACCGGCCGGCAGAAGGCCGGCGTTGGCGGAGGCATACATCAACGGCTTCAGCGTCACATCCTTGCCGGTGGCCGTGAAGGAGCCGGCGGTGGTCATGACCACGGCTTGAAGCTTGGAGGTCACCGCATCGCCCCGATCGAAGCCATCGTCATGAATGGCAAACCAGGGATAGTTGGCAACCTCAGCCTGACGACCGCCGATGTTGCGAACGGTGCGGATGGCCCAGTCGGGATCGCCGATCGCCTTCTTGGCGTCGAAGCCGACACCCCAGGCGTCGAACATCTTCTGGAAATCGGTGGCGTTGTTTTCCGCTGGCACGCCCGGCTGCGGCCCGGCCTGCGTCTCCGCGAAGGGATCGGCGAACACCAGCGTTGCGCCACCCGACAGCACCCACTGGTCGAGCGTATAGAGGGTGCGATCGGACAGCTTCTGCGGCTGCACCACCAGCACGACGCGCGTGTTGTCGGGCAGCTTGTCGATATCGCCAGCGACCGTCTCGACGCTGTAGGTTTCCTTCAGCATCGACAGGATCTGGGCAGGCTCCTGTCCGGTCATCGGATTGCCGGCTATGCCGAGGCCATCGAGCAACGCGACCACCGGCTTCTTGGTCTGGCCAAGTTCGGCGACGAGGCGCGTCAGGTCATACTCCAGGAAGGCTTCACGATCGGGCGTGAACACCGGAATATTGGCTGAGCCATTGGTCGAGTTGGTGGCGGCGAGGCCGAAATAGATGGGGTCGGAGGTGCCGTCGAGGCTGATCCGGTTGATGCCGAGGCCGACGGCCCGGTCCTCTTCTTCCGAATAGGGCTGCGGATCGATCACTTCGAGGGTGATCTTGCCGTGCGACAGGCTCTCATAGGTATCGAGCATGGCACGGACGCGCGAGGCGTAAGCCGACAGTGCCGGGGCAGCCTCATGCAGGCTCGCCGACATGAACAGGCGCATGTGGATCGGCTCGGCGAGCTTGTCGAGCATTGTCACCGTGCCGTGGGACAGCGAATAGAGGCCGCCATCGGTGAGATCGATGCGGCTCGAGCGGAACAGCGTCGCCGACAGCGAATTGATGGCGAGATAGAGGACGATCGCCAGAACGGCGCCGACGGCGACGAGACGGGACTTTGGAATCCGGTTGAGTTTCGACATCGTGGACCCTCAGGCGGCTTTCTTGGCATCGACGACCTGGACGTTGATCCAGAGCGCGAGCACGATTGTCGATACGAAAAGGATGACGGCGGGCGCCTCGAGGACACCGCGCGTCAGCCGGTCGAAGTTGGTGATGAAGGAGAGCGACTGCACCAGATCGACGATCAAGGCCGGCGCCCAGCCGCGCAGGGCGGCCAGCACCAAGTTGGTGCCGGACATCACCAGCAGGAACGACACGATGGCCGCCAGGATGAAGGCGATCACCTGGTTCTTGGTCATCGCCGAGATGCAGGCGGAAATGGCCAGGAAAGCACCGGCCATCAGGAAGGAGCCGATATAGCTCGCGATGACGATGCCATTGTCCGGAGAGCCGAGGTAGAGCGTTACCAGCCAGAAGCTCATGGTGAGCACCAGCGCCACTGCTGTGAACGCCCAGCCGGCCAGGAACTTGCCGATCACCACTTCATGGGCACGCACCGGCAGCGTCATCAAAAGCTCGATGACGCCGGAGCGCCGCTCATCGGCCCAAAGGCGCATGCCGATCGCCGGCATCAGGATGAGAAACAGCCAGGGGTGCCAGGCAAAGAACGGGCCGAGGTCGGCCTGCCCGCGCTCGAAGAAGCCGCCGGCGAAAAAGGCAAGGCCCGCCGACAGGGCGAGAAACACCAGAAGAAACACGGCGGCGAGCGGCGTCGCGAAATAGGCGCGGAACTCGCGGCCGAACACCAGAGCAATGGTGCGGAAAGAGGTTTTCATCTCGGATCGTCTCCGGAAGGGAAGCGGCGTCAGGCGGCCTTGCTGCCGGTGATGGAGCGGAACACGACTTCGAGCGTCGGTCGCTGGCCATCGACGGCGGCGGCGTCGAGAAGAGCGGACGGCGTCGCATCGGCGACCACCTTGCCTTCGGCGATAATGACGACGCGGCTGCAGATCGCCTCGACTTCCTCGAGAATATGCGTCGAGATGACGATCGCCTTGCCCGGCGCGATGGCCGCAATCAGCTCACGCATGTCGTGCTTCTGGTTGGGGTCGAGGCCATCGGTCGGCTCGTCGAGGATCAGCACTTCCGGATCGTGGATCAATGCCTGAGCGATGCCGACGCGGCGCTTGAAGCCCTTGGAGAGCGCATCGATCGGTCGGTTCCAGACGGCTGCGAGATTGACCCGCTCCACCATCTCGGCGAGGCGCTCATTGAGCGTGCTATTGATGAGGCCGCGCATGCGGCCGACAAAGGCAAGGAAATCGGCAACCGTCATGTCGCCATAAGCAGGGGCGCCTTCCGGAAGATAGCCAAGATGGCGGCGGGCGGCGATGGGATCTGCGAAGACGTCATGACCGGCGATCGAGGCGGTGCCGGCATCCGGCTCCAGAAAACCGGTCAGCATCTTCATCGTCGTCGACTTGCCGGCGCCGTTGGGACCGAGAAAGCCTACGACCTCGCCACGGCTCACCTCGAGGCTGACGCCGTCCACGGCGCGCAGCTTCGAAAACGTCTTCACCAGGCCGGTGGCCTGAACGAGTTGCATGCCTTTTCCTCCAGCGTTCGTAAAGTCCATCCGGGGTGCCTTGCGGCGCCGGACCCTCTGACGGCCGCAGCTACCACAGGCGGGCAAGCAGGGATATCGGATTCTTGGCAAAATCGTGTTCAAAAACAGACCTTACCGATTGTTCATCAAACGACCGGCGACGCGTCGGTAACAGTCCATAGGTGATTGCGGCCGAGGCGGCACCTGCCCAACAAAACGCCTTGGCCAATTCATGGGCGATGGTAGACTGTCCGGCATGCCCAGCTATGCCATCCTCCTCGGCCGCCAGCGCCATGTTTTCGATGATCTCAAGGCCCTGATGGCCGCCGCCTCGCCGGAAAAATCCGGCGATCGGCTGGCCGGCATCGGAGCCGACACCAATGAGCGTCGGATCGCCGCCCGCTATCTCTTGGCCGACGTCCCGCTCCGCACGTTCCTTGAGGAGCCTCTGATCCCCTACGAGGCGGATGAGGTCACCCGGCTGATCCTCGACAGCCACGATGCCCAAGCCTTTTCGCCGGTCGCCCATATGACGGTCGGTCAATTTCGCGACTGGCTGCTCTCCTACGAATGCACCACCGCCGAGCTTTCCAAGCTGGCACCCGGCCTGACGCCGGAGATGGTCGCCGCCGTCTCCAAGATCATGCGCAACCACGACCTGATCGTCGCTGCCGCCAAAACCAGCGTGGTGACCGGCTTCCGAACCACGATCGGCCTCAAGGGACGCCTTTCCAGCCGCCTGCAGCCCAACCATCCGACCGACGATCCGGAGGGTGTTGCCGGCTCGACGCTGGACGGACTGACCTACGGTGTCGGCGATGCTGTGATCGGCATCAACCCGGCCGGCGACAACCTCGAAGCCTGCATGCAGTTGATGGAATTGTTCGACCGCCTGCGCCAGCGCTTCGATATCCCCATGCAGTCCTGCGTGCTGACCCATGTGACGACGTCGATCAAGGCGGTGGAGGCCGGTGCGCCGCTCGATTTGGTATTCCAGTCGATCGCCGGCACGGAAGCGGCCAACCGTGGCTTTGGCGTCGATCTCCAGGTCCTCCGCGAGGGGCGCGAGGCGGCGCTCAGCCTGAAGCGGGGCACCGTCGGCGACAATGTCATGTATCTCGAAACCGGTCAGGGCTCGGCACTTTCCGCCGACGCCCACCACGGCGTCGATGAGCAGACCATCGAGGCGCGTGCCTATGCCGTCGCCCGCCACCTGAAGCCGCTGATCGTCAATACCGTGGTCGGCTTCATCGGGCCGGAATACCTCTACGACGCCAAGCAGATCATCCGCGCCGGGCTCGAGGATCATTTCTGCGGCAAGCTGCTTGGCGTGCCGATGGGCGTCGACGTCTGCTATACCAATCACGCCGAAGCCGATCAGGACGACATGGACAACCTGATGTTCCTGCTCGCCTCGGCCGGCGTCAATTTCCTGATCGCCGTGCCCGGCGCCGACGACGTCATGCTGAACTACCAGTCGCTCAGCTACCATGACATCGTCAGTTTGCGGCATTCCTTCGGTCGGCCGCCGGCTCCGGAATTCGAAGCCTGGCTTTACCGCATGGGGCTGCTCGATGGCGAAGGGCGTCTGGCACCGCAGGCCAGCTCCGTTGCGCGCAACCTTATCGACTATCGTCCCGATATCAGGGCCTCGGCATGAGCAACCCCATCGACCTCGACCCGTTTGCCCGCTTCCGCAGCGTCACCCGCGCCCGCATCGGCCTGGGGCGGGCCGGTGACTCATTGCCCATTCGTGCCGTGCTCGACTTTCAGCTCGCGCATGCTCGCGCCCGCGATGCCGTGCATGGTCACGTCGACTTTGCCGCCATGGCGGCGCGACTTGGCGAGACGCTGCCGGTAACTCGCCTCAGGTCACGCGCGGCCGACCGTTCAATCTATCTCGCCCGTCCCGATCTTGGCCGGCGGGTCGATCCGGCGGGACTCGCGACTGTCCAAAAGGGCGACTGGGACGTCGCCTTCGTCATCGCCGATGGCCTGTCGGCCGCAGCCGTGGAGGCGCATGCCGAGATCGTGCTCTCCGCCTGCCTGCGCCGGCTCGGTGATCTGAAGATCGCCCCGGTGGTGCTGGGCGAACAGGCACGCGTCGCTTTCGGCGACGAGGTTGGCGAAGCCCTCGGCGCCCGCATGGTGGTGGTGTTGATCGGCGAGCGGCCGGGACTTTCGGTTCCCGACAGCCTCGGTGCCTATCTGACTTTCGGTCCGAAGGTCGGCCGGCGCGACAGCGAGCGCAACTGCATCTCCAACATCCACGCCGACGGACTGCCGCATGAGACGGCTGCCGACAAGATCGCCTGGCTGATCCGCGAAGCTCTGCGGCTCGGCCTCACCGGCGTAGAGCTCAAGGAAGACATGAGCGGCGCAGCAGCCCTTCCCCTCACCCCCTGACCGGGTTTCTTTCACGATCGGTCGCGTAGGTACCCCTTCGCTAATACATTCGAATCCCTTGCTGCACTAACATCCCTATTATGGGATGGGCGGATTCGGCTTGGCGGAGGACGGGACGATGCGCTTCAGAGCATTTCTCGGAGCGGTCATGTTGGTTGGGGCGGCTGGTGCTGCAACATCGGCCGAAATGCTGACGATTGCCGCCGTCGACAATGCCGACATGCTCCGCATGCAGGAGCTCACCGACGATTTTGTCGCGCATAACCCCGGCATTCACCTCAATTGGGTGATTTTGGAAGAAAGCGTTCTGCGCCAGAAGATCGCCACCGACATCGAAACCCACGGCGGGCAGTTCGACATCATCACCATCGGCAACTACGAAGTGCCGATCTGGGCGCGGCAGGGCTGGCTGCAGCCGCTCGACGATCTCGGCGATCAATACGACGAAAACGACCTCCTCCCGGCCATCCGAAAGGCGATTTCCTACAACGGCAAGCTCTACGCCTCACCCTTTTACGGTGAAAGCGCCATGCTGATGTACCGCACCGACCTGTTTCAGGCGGCCGGGCTGGAGATGCCGCCCTCGCCGACCTGGACCTTCGTGCGCGAAGCGGCGCTCAAGCTCACCGACAAGGCAGCGGACCGCTACGGCATCTGCCTGCGTGGCAAAGCGGGCTGGGGTGAGAACATGGCCCTGCTGACCGCCGCCGGCAATTCTTTCGGCGCCCGCTGGTTCGACTTCACCTGGCATCCGGAATTCGACACGCCGGAATGGCAGCGAACGCTCAGCTTCTATGTCGACCTGTTGCAGACGGCTGGCCCGCCAGGGGCTGCGTTCGACGGCTATGCCGAGAATCTCGATCTTTTCCGCGCCGGCAAATGCGCCATGTGGATCGATTCCACCGTCGCCGCCTCGACGCTGAGCAACCCCAAGACTTCGGACGTCGTCGGACGCGTCGGTTACGCGCCGTTCCCCACCTTCGGGACTCTCGGTAACCACGGCAATTGGCTGTGGACCTGGAATCTCGCCATTCCCGCCGGCACGTCCAAGGCCGGTTTGGCCCAACGCTTCATCGCCTGGGCAACCAACCGGGACTATGCCGAACTGGTCGCCGCCCACGAGGGTTGGCCTTTTGCCCCACCGGGCACACGGATATCGCTCTACAACAATCCCGGCTACCGGTCGGCAGCGCCGTTTTCCGGCTATACGCTGACTGCCATCGACACTGCCAATCCCAACCAGCCGACCGTCAAGCCGGCGCCCTATACCGGCAGCCAGTTCGTGGCGATCCCTGAATTTCAGCGCATTGGCAATGCCGTTGGCCAGATCTTCGCCGCCGCGGTCGTCGGGCAAATGAGCGTGGCGGAGGCGCTCGCCTCGGCCAATGACCTGACCCTTCGGGAGATGACACGGGCAGGATACGTCAAACCCTAGAGCATTCGCCAACCAAATTGAAAGATTTGGTCGGCTAGCGAATGCTCCAGAGCCATTTGCTGGAGCAGCCGCTTTTCGATCAGGTTGTTTCAACCTGATCGGCGGGTGCTACAGTGAAATCGCTGGCCTATTTGTTGCTGCACAACGTCGTTGGTGCGCGTGGCGCCTAGGTTCTCCTCCATTCCGCCGGCCTGGCCGGCAAGAAGGGCTAGAAGCCCCCGAGGATGGAGACGGACAGATGTTTTGCTACCAGTGTGAACAGACCTCGCGCGGCACCGGTTGCGTGACGCGTGGCATCTGCGGCAAGTCGCCAGAGGCCTCCGACCTGCAGGACGTGCTCGTCCATGCGGCCAAGCGCCTGGCGACCCGTTACGCCAACGTGCCTGCCGCCGAGCGGCCGGCGAGCCTTGCGCCGATGCTCGAAGACGCGCTGTTCGTCACCGTCACCAACGTCAACTTCGACACCGCCTCGATCCTCGGCAAGATCCGCGAAGTGGTCGCTGCCGCCGGTCCCACCGCCGGCGTAGCCACTGAAGCTTCGGAAACCGCGCTGGTTTCCTGGTCGCGTGCCTCGATGATCGACTCCCGCAAGGCGAGCCTTGGCGACGATATCACCGGCCTGCAGGAACTGCTGCTCTACGGCCTCAAGGGCATGGCTGCCTACGCTCATCACGCCCGCCAGATGAACCGCGCCGACCCGGTGGTCGATGCCTTCACGGTTGAAGCGCTGGCCAAGCTTGATGCTGGCGTCGCCACCGTCGATGAGCTGCTCGCTCTCAACCTCAAATGCGGCGAAGTCACCGTCAACGTCCTGGCGCTGCTCGATGCCGCCCACTGCGACACCTATGGCAAGCCGACCCCGACGCCGGTGTTGATGGGCCACGTTCCCGGCAAGGCGATCCTCGTCTCCGGTCACGACATGGTCGACCTCAAGGCGCTCCTGGAGCAGACCGAGGGAAAGGGCATCAACATCTACACCCACGGCGAGATGCTGCCGGCCCATGGCTATCCCGAGCTCAAGAAATTCAAGCACCTCGTCGGCCATTTCGGCGGCGCCTGGATGCTGCAGCAGCGGGAATTCCCCAATTTCCCCGGCGCCATCCTGATGACCACCAACTGCCTGATGCAGCCGTTCGAGGATTATGAGGGCCGTCTGTTCACCCGCAACCTCGTCGCTTGGCCCGGCATCGCCCATATCGAAGATCGCGATTTCACGCCGGTCATCGAAGCCGCGTTGGCCGCCCCCGGCTTCACCGACTCGGTCAGGAACGGCGAGCATCTGGTTGGCTTCGGCCATGACGCCGTGCTGGGCGCCGCCGACAAGATCATCGGCGCCGTCAAGTCCGGCGAGATCAAGCACTTCGCCGTCATCGGCGGTTGCGACGGTTCGGAAGGCGAGCGCTCCTACTATACCGACCTCGGCACGACCATTCCCAAGGACTGGGTGATCCTGACGCTCGGCTGCGGCAAGTATCGCCTGCTCGGCCACGACTACGGCACGGTTGCCGGCTTGCCGCGTCTTCTCGACATGGGCCAGTGCAACGACAGCTTCTCCGCCGTCAAGGTGGCACTGGCGCTGGCCGATGCCTTCGGCTGCTCGGTCAACGACCTGCCGCTCTCCATCGTGCTGTCGTGGTTCGAGCAGAAGGCGGTCTGCGTGCTGCTCGCCCTGCTGCACCTCAACGTCAAGAACATCCGCATCGGACCGCGCCTGCCGGCTTTCCTGACGCCGGCCGTCCTGAAGGTGCTGGTCGATACCTTCGGCCTGAAGCCGGTTGGCGAGGTGGAGACCGACCTCAAGGCGATGTCCAACGCCGCCTGACCGGATACTGTCCGCGAGGAGGGAAAACGGACCGGCCGGGCATCGCTGCCCGGCCGGAGTTTCCACGAAGAGCTGTTGCGCGTATCAAACGCCGACGGCGATGGCCTGAAGGCCAAACAATACCGTCAGGAATGCCGCGGCAACAGCGATCCGCAGGCAGAAACCGGCAGAGGGACACGTCAGCGCCCTTCCTGCCTCCTTGACCATCGTGACAATCACGGCCGCCTCCCTGTTGCGTTCGCAGGTCACCGATGAACCATGAAGTCCGGCAAGCTCCTCCACGCCGGACCGCACGTCAGTAAAAATTAGAATCGAATCTGACCAAGAGTCATCCAAAACGTTTCGTCTAAGTATTCGGAGGGATGGTCGCCGCCTGTCTTCAGAGGCTTGTTCAGGCTATATCTTTCCCAACACATATAAGTTTTCGGACGACCCATGAGCACCATTGCAGCCCTTCAGGAAGAAGTCCCCGCCGGCGGCGCTTTCGACCGTGCCGCGGTCAAGGCATTGTTCGACCTGCCGCGTGAGACGCTGTTCGCCCGTGCCGATGCGGTGCGCAAGGACAACATGGGCGACGAGGTGTTCCTGCGCGGCATCGTCGAGTTCTCCAATATCTGCGCCAACGACTGCCTCTATTGCGGTATTCGCAAATCCAACAAGGATGTCCGCCGTTACCGTATCGATGAGGATGAAATTCTCGAAGTGGCCCGCCGGATGGAAGGCTGGCAGCAGACCACCATCGTGCTGCAGTCGGGCGAAGTGGCCGCCGAGAAGGAAGACGAGCGCATCGAGCGCCTCATCCGCCGCATCAAGACAGAAACACGGCTCGCAGTGACGATGAGCGCCGGCAATCGGCCGCGCGACACCTATGCCCGCTGGCGGGCGGCCGGCATGGACCGTTATCTCCTGCGATTCGAAACGTCGAATCCCGAGCTCTTCTCCTTCCTGCATCCCGATTGCGAACTTGAAGAGCGCATTCGCTGTCTCAAGGATCTGCGTAGCCTTGGTGTACAGGTGGGATCGGGCTTCATGATCGGCGTGCCCGGCGAAACGTTGGACATCCTCGCCGACAATGTCCTGCTCTGCCGCGATCTCGACCTCGACATGATCGGCATCGGGCCGTTCATTGCCCATCCCGACACGCCGTTGGCTGGTCAATCAAACGCCTACGCGGACGACCATGACATGTTCTTTGCGGCGGTATCGGCGCTCCGCATCGTCAACCCCAAGGCGCACATCCCGGCGACCACCGCTTTCGATGCCATTTTCCCGCATGCCGGCCGCGACCTCGTGCTGCAGCGCGGCGCCAACGTTTTCATGCCCAATGCCACGCCCGGTCGCTTCCGCAAGAACTACATGCTCTATCCGGACAAGCCCTGCGTCGATGAAGACGACCATCAGTGTTCGGGCTGCGCTGCCGCCCGTATCTGGTCGATCGGCCGGGTGATCGGCCAAGGGCCAGGGCATTCGATCAAGGCGAGATAATCCGCTGCCTGCCGAGATATCAATCGACGGTAGTCCAACCCAAGCTTGCTTTGAGGGCGTGGCAGGCGATCGCCATGTCCGAAATCATGCGTCGGCATAGGGGCAGAATTTCTTTTTCCTCAGCAGTTTATCATTGCGTCACCTGGCTCGTTGCGAGCAGGCAGCAATGCTTCTCGTCTTGAAGTCCCAAAGGGGCGTCGATCCGAAACACGCCTCTTGCCTGCCCAAGACCGATGTTCGCAAGGCGCCTGCTGGAAATCTCAATTTGGAACTTTTTCTGCCGGTCAGCTGTTGTCGGGGCATCAACTGACAGGAGTCTGAGATGAACAAGATCCTTGCAGCCTCGCTTCTCGCCGGCGGTCTTCTCGCCACTTCGACCGCCTGGGCGCAGGAAGGCACCGTCGCCGGCGCAGCCGGTGGTGCCGCTACCGGCGCTGTCGTCGGTGGTCCGGTGGGAGCCGTGGTCGGCGGTGTTGCCGGCGCTGCGGTCGGCACTATCCTCGCTCCGCCGCCGCCGGAAGTCCGTACCGTTGTCGTTCAGCAGCAGGTGCCGTCGGTGGTCTACCAGGACCCGATCGTGGTTGGGCAGCCGTTGCCGCCGACCGTGGTGCTTCACCCGGTTCCGGGCTACGAGAATTACTATTATACGGTCGTCAACAACGAGCGCGTCATCGTCGACCCGCAGAGCCGCACGGTGCTACAGGTCGTCAACTGACAATAGAGGAACGACCGAAAAGCGGGGCTTCGGCCCCGCTTTTTCATTGAGCGGTGTTGGGTCGCTTAAAAGCGATACACGCCAACGGCCCGCGCCACGGACCAACCGCCGTCAAACCCGATTGGGAACTTTTCCATTGGCTACCCGTTGTCAGACTGTCAACCAAAGGAAAGCCTAAGATGAAAAAGATCCTCGCAGCGTCGCTGCTCGTCGGCAGCCTTGCATTCACTCCGGCGGCTTTTGCCCAAAACGGCACCGCGGTCGGCGCCGCAGGCGGCGCCGTCACAGGTGCTGTCGTAGGTGGCCCGGTGGGGGCCGTCGTGGGCGGAGTCGCCGGTGCCGCCGTCGGCACCATAGTCGACGACAATCGGAAGTCCGCACCGTCCAAACGACACCATCGCTGCCCCAAGGGCACCCATTTGTCGGCGAACAAGCATTGCGTATCGCCGTAATGGTCCACGCGACGTTCGTTTACGCCGACGAGCAATAGATCGACCGCGCATGGAGCGGGTCAGCGTCGGCTGACAAAGCGGCACCTGTTGCAGGTCATTAATTGGGGGCTCGAGGCCCAGAAAAGCCGGGCTTCGGCCTCGCTCTTTCAGTGAGCAGCGTTGGCCCTCTCGAAAGCAATGCGCGCTGAAGGAAATGGACCGAGCGACCGGTGGAGGACGCCCTGCACGCGGCTGATGGCAACGCCATAATTGGTGATGGGCACGCCTTGGCGTTCCGCTTGGCGAATCCTGAGCAAGGCCTGTTTGCGATTGACGGTACAGGCGCCGCACTGGACGACGAGCGCATAAGGGCTCAGGTCTTCGGGGAAAGCGCGTCCGGCCATCGTCTCGAACTCGATGTCGCCGCCGGCATACTGGCGGAACCAGCGAGGAATTTTTACCCGACCGATGTCGTCGGCCATCGAGTGGTGCGTGCAAGCTTCGGCAATCAGCACTTTGTCACCCGGTTTCAGCTGATCGATCCGGGCCGCGCCTTCGGCAAGGCGAACGAGATCTCCTTTGAAGCGGGCCATCAGGATCGAGAAGGTGGTGAGCGGCACGTCGTCAGGGGTGTCGGCCGCTGCCTTCAGCACGATCTGGCTGTCGCAGACCACGAGGTCTGGTTTCTTGCCGAGCGACTTCAGCGTCGCGGCGAGCTCACGCTCCTTCACCACCGTGCAACTGGCGTCGGCATCCAGAATGTCGCGGATCGCCATGACCTGTGGCAGGATCAGCCGTCCCTTGGGTGCCGACAGATCGATCGGAACGACCAGCACGACATGGCCACCGGCCGGCACCAAGTCGGCGAGCAGATGCGGTACCTCGAAGGAACTTTCCGGTGCCGCCTCCAGGATGACCTCGCGGACGCGGGCGGCGTCTGCCTTTGAAGCCGTTGAGATCAAAGCGAAGGGAACGTCGCGCGCCTTTACCAGCGCCAGCGCCTCGGCAGGCGGAGTGCCCAGGTCAGCCTTGGTGAAGACGACGCAATATGGCGTCTCGCGTTCGGCAAGCGCATCCATCAGCTTGATCTCGTCATCACCGACCGGGCCGTCGGTGACAATGATCCCGAGATCGGTGTGATCGAGCGCTTTGAGTGTTTTCTCCACCCGCATCCCACCGAGGTCGCCGACATCATCGATGCCAGCGGTGTCGACGAACAACACTGGGCCGATCGGCAGCAACTCCATTGCTTTTTCGACCGGATCGGTGGTGGTGCCCGCCACATTCGAGACGATCGATACGTTCTGACCGATCAGCAGGTTGACCAGCGACGACTTGCCGACATTGCGCCGACCGTAGACGCCGATATGGAGGCGAAGACCCTTGGGCGTGGCGAGCATGGTCTGGTCCTTGTCTATTTCGTACCGAGGGCGGTCATGGCGTTGGCGGAGAGCAGATGTTCAAGGTCGACGGGCTCGATCAGCTTGCGTTCGAGAACGATCTCGATCACCGAACGGCCGCTATCACGCGCCGCGATCGCCACTTCGGTAGCCGTCTCGTAACCGAGGCGCGGCAGTAGGGCGGTGACGACGGCACGGCTTTCGGAAACCTGCTTGCGACAGGCGGCTTCGTCGACCGAGAGGCCCTCGACGCAGCGTGTCCGGAAGATAGTCGAGGCAGCTTCCAACAGACCGACGCTGTCGAGCAACGCATCAGCCAGAAGCGGCAGGAAAGCGTTGAGTTCGAGCTGGCCGTTCTGGGCGGCTAGCGTCACCATCTGGTCGTTGCCCATTACCCGCATCGCCGCCTGCCCGACCGCTTCCGGGATCACCGGGTTGACCTTGCCAGGCATGATCGACGAGCCGGCCTGAACCGCCGGCAGCAGGATTTCGCCGAAGCCAGCCTGCGGGCCCGACGACAGCAGGCGGAGATCGGAGGAGATCTTGAACAGGTTGACGGCGTTGGCTTTCAGGATGCCCGATACTTCGACGAAGGCATCGGCATTCTGCGTGGCGTCGACGAGGTTCTCGGCGCGGGCAAGGCCGAGGCCGGTCACCTCGCGTAGCACCTCGTTGACCATGAACACATAGTCGCGCGGCGCAGCGATGGCGGTGCCGATAGCAGTACCGCCGAGATTGACGACGCGCAGCCGTTCCTCGCACTTGAACACACGCCAACGATCGCGTGACAGTGCCTCGGCCCAAGCCGAGAACACCGCGCCATAGGCGATCGGGCAGGCGTCCTGCAGCTCGGTACGAGCGATCTTGACGACACCCGACCAGGTCCGCTCCTTCTCCTGGAAGGCCACCTGAAGGTCGGCAATCGCCTTCTCAAGGCGATGCAGCAGACGGATGGCGGCGATCTTCAGCGCCGTCGGGAAGGTATCATTGGTCGACTGGTTGAGGTTGACGTGATCGTTGGGATGAACTCGAGCGTGTTGTCCGCGCCGGCCGCCAAGCAGTTCCTCGGCGCGGTTGGCGATCACCTCGTTGACGTTCATGTTGAGCGAGGTGCCGGCGCCGCCTTGCAAGGCGTCGACGACGATCTCCGACAGGAGCGTGCCATCCTCGATCTCGCGCGCGGCGCGCACGATCGCCTCCGCCACATCGTCAGTAAGGAAACCGAGGCGGTGGTTGGTCTTCGCGGCGGCGATCTTCACGGCCGCGTAGGCTTTGATCAGTTCGGGGTGCGCCGGCCGGCCGGAGAGCGGGAAATTCTCGCGTGCTCGCGCCGTATGGATGCCTGAAAGGGCATCCTCCGGGATATCACGCTCGCCGATCAGATCGGCCTCGCGCCGCGTCGCCATCGCCTGCCTCCAGGCGGCGTCTCCTTAGCGGTAGACGTCGCGCTTGCCCTCACGCACCTTGCGCATCATCGTCTCAGAATAGCGAGCGATCTTCGGCTCCATGGTCGCCACCTCGGCGGCCACCGTTTTTTCGCCGGCGGCGCAGGTATCCTCGGAGCCGTAGTCGAGCATGTATTCCATGAAGGACGACAGGGCATTCGGTCCGCACATTTCACGGATGAGGCCGGGCTTGGCAAGGTCCATGAAGTCGGCGCCGGTGCGGCCCATGCGATAGCAGGCGGTGCAGAAGGACGGCACGCAGCCGCTGGCGGCGATATCGCGCACCACTTCGTCGAGCGAACGATGATCACCACGGGTGAACTGGGCGGCCTGCTCCTCAACCGGCGTCGCATAGCCGCCGGGATTGGTGCGGCTGCCGCCGGAGATCTGCGACACACCAAGCCGGAAGGCATCGCGACGCATCTCCGGATTCTCGCGAGTCGACAGGATAATGCCGGTATAGGGCACGGCGAGGCGCAGGATGGCGATGATCTTCTTGAAGTCGAAGTCGGAGACTATATGCGGCGGCGCCATCGACACATCCGAGCCAACAGCCGGCTCCATACGCGGCACCGAGATGGTGTGCGGGCCGACGCCGAAGGCATCTTCGAGATGGGCGATGTGCTGCATGGTGGCCAGCACCTCGAAGCGCCAGTCGTGCAATCCGAACAGCGGACCGATACCGACGTCGTCAATGCCGGCGGCCATGGCCCGGTCCATTACCGACACGCGCCAGTCGAAGTCGGCCTTGGCGCCCGATGGATGCATCGCTTCGTAGACCTTGCGATTGTAGGTCTCCTGGAACAGCTGGTAGGTGCCGATGCCGGTTTCCTTCAGGCGGCGGAACTCATCCGTCTCCAGCGGCGCGACGTTGACGTTGATGCGGCGGATCTCGCCGCGGCCACGCTTCACCGAATAGATGCGCTCGATGGCGTCGACGAGATATTGGAAGCCGGTCTTCGGAAAGGCCTCGCCGCCGATCAGCAGCAGGCGCTTGTGGCCCTGGTCAATCAGCGCAGCCGTTTCCGCCTCGATTTCCTCCATGGTGAGGATCTTGCGGTCGAGTTCCTTGTTGGACCGTCGGAAGGCGCAATAGACGCACTCGTTGAGACAGATATTGGAGAAGTAGAGCGGCGCGAACAGCACGATGCGCGGGCCGTAGATCTCGGTCTTGATCTTTTCGGCGGTGTGGAACAGCTCGGCCACAAGGTCGGGATCGGTGACGGCGCAGAGGACGGCAACATCGTCCTCCGAAAGGCCGCCGAGCGTCGATGCCTTTTCGAGAATCTCGCGCACGCGGAGCTTGTCCGCGCCGGCGGCGGTGGCGGCGATCTCAGCCTCGATGCGCGTTTCGTCGAGCCAGGTGATCCGTTCGGTCTTGGTCATTGTTGCAGCCTTTCACCCGGCCCGTCCGCCGGAGCTTTCTGCACATGACACTGCCTGATCTCGCTCCAAGACGATTTGCGCGAGATCAATCCTAATTCGGTTAAACTGGAATAGCGGGGTAATAAAAGCGAGAAGACCCTCGTTTCGGGCGGCGTCCATCGTTCATATTAGGACTATTAGCAAGCCAACATTTCCTGTGACGGCAAAAGCGGGTAGGCTCAAAACGAGTCGGCGAGGATTTTCAAATGAGCGACAGGGACCAGGAAGCCTTATCCGGCGCCGCGGCCGGACGGCAGGGCGGCGCCCGCGATCGGGGCCGGCTGAGAGACGTTTCCCGTTCGTTGCCAATCGCCCTTCTGAGGACCCGGGAAGCAGTGATGCGCCAGTTCCGGCCGGCCCTGCGGTCCGTCGACCTCACCGAGCAGCAATGGCGCGTGTTGAGAGCTCTCGACTCGGTGCCGGAAATCGATGCTACCGGCCTTGCCATGGCAACCTTTCTGCTGCCGCCGTCGCTATCGCGCATTCTGCGCGACCTCGAGGGACGACAGCTGATCCGCCGTCGTCCCGATCCGGCCGACCTCCGCGCCTGGATGATCTCGTTGACGCCGGAAGGCCATAAAACCATCGATGCTGCCGGCGTCTGGGTCGAGACGATCTATGCCGCCATGACGGACCGGATCGGGCGGGAGCGTCTTGACGTGTTGATGCAGCTCCTCCGGGACGTCGAGCAGGATCTCGATACACCGGTTGTCGATCGGGGCCGCGAAGCACCAGAATTGCAAGGCGAGTGACCGGGGATGGACATGCTGAAGACTGGATTTGGCGGCGGTGCCTGGCTGAACGAGCCATCCCGCTGGAGCATCGATGGCGACCAGCTAACGGTGACGACCGAGAACGAAACCGATTTCTGGCGTGAAACCTATTACGGCTTCGTTCACGACAACGGACACGCCTATCTGCTGCCGGCCGACGACGGCTTCACCGCCATGCTGCGCGTCCGTGCCAACTATACGGCCAACTTCGATCAGGCCGGCATGATGCTTCACCTCGACGATCGGCATTGGCTGAAATGCGGCGTCGAACTGACGGATGGCGATCGCTTCCTATCCGTAGTGGTGACCAACGGCCGCTCCGACTGGTCGGTCTGTCAGCCGTTTCGCGAACTCGGCGATTATCGCCTGCGCATGACGGTCAAGGATGGTTCAGTGCTAATCCACGCCTCTCGTGACGGCGCCAATTGGTCGATGTTGCGAGTGGCCGCCTTTGCCGCCGCGCCAAGTTATCGCGTCGGTCCCATGACCTGTTCGCCGTCGCGGGCTGGCCTTGAGGTCGTATTCTCCGACTTCTCGATCGGTCCGGCCTCCACCGAGCCGTTGCACGCCGAGGTTTGAGGCGCAGGAGTTTTCGATGACCGTTCCTCCTGCGATCCGACTGACCGGTGTCGGTAAGCTGTTCGCCGCCGAGTCCGGCGGTGCGGTGAGAGCGCTTGCCGAAGTCGACGTCGATGTGGCGGCCGGCGAATTCGTCGCGCTGATCGGCCCGTCGGGCTGCGGCAAGAGTACCATTCTGCGGCTGGTCGCCGGCCTCGACCGGCCAAGTGAGGGTGCGGTGACCGTCCATGGCGGCGCGCCCGAAGCGCTCAGCCGCGCCCACAAACTGGGCTTCGCCTTTCAAGATGCGGCGCTCCTACCCTGGCTCGATATCCGCGAAAACATCGCCGTGCCCTTCCGCCTTGCCGGCGTTCAGAAAGACATGGCCCGGGTGGCCGCGCTCATCGACCTCGTCGGCCTCACCGGTTTTGAGCAGGCGCGACCGAACGAACTATCTGGCGGCATGCGCCAGCGGGTCGCCATCGCCCGAGCACTGGTGCTTGAGCCGGAGGTGCTGCTGCTCGACGAGCCGTTCGGCGCCCTCGATGCGGTGACGCGGCGGCAGATGAACCTCGAGCTGCAACGCATCTGGAGCGCCACCAAGACGACCACGCTCCTCGTCACCCATGCCGTCGATGAGGCGCTATTCCTCGCCGACCGTGTGTTGATCATGAGCCCGCGCCCCGGCCGTGTCCTCGAAGCGATAACGGTACCCTTCGGTCGGCCGCGCGCGCCGGCTCTTCTGCGTGAAGCTGCGTTCCATACGCTGGAGGACAAGCTGACGGAGGCGCTTATTCCAGATGCGAATGACGATGCGGCACGCATCCAGCCTATTGCGTAGCCGCGTTCAAAACGCTAGGTAACCTTCACGTTTTGGTCGCGGGGCATAGCGCAGTCTGGTAGCGCACCTGCTTTGGGAGCAGGGGGTCGCAAGTTCGAATCTTGCTGCCCCGACCAAACGGCGGCCCTCGATCGCGGACCCGCGGGCGGCGGGCCTTCACGGCGACAGAGGAGAAGGGCCAAAATGACGGCGCGAATCTACAAGCCTGCCAAGACCGCCATGCAGTCGGGACGCGGCCGCACGGAACGCTGGCTGCTGGAATTCGAGCCCGAAAAGCCCAAGACCATCGAACCCCTGATGGGCTACACCTCGTCGCGCGACATGAAGCAGCAGGTACGCCTCTCCTTCGACACCCGCGAAGAGGCGATCGCCTATGCCGTGCGCGAGGGCCTCGCCTATCAGGTGATGGAGCCCAAGGAACGGACGCCGAAGAAGCTCTCCTATTCCGACAATTTCAAATACTCCAAGGCCGAAACCTGGACGCACTGACCCGTCCCCTCGGTTGTCTGGCCTATCCCATGGCTCCATAGCTCAGCTGGATAGAGCAGCCGCCTTCTAAGCGGCAGGTCGCAGGTTCGAGCCCTGCTGGAGTCGCCATTCCTCATCCGCACAATAAGTCGCGAAACTGGACGCAATAAATGCGGAACTGACCGCGCAGAAAATCGGATCGAAATCACGATTTCCGGCAGACGGCTCCAATCCACGGTAGCGCAAAAAAGAAACGGCCTTCTGCGACATCAGCCGCCAATCGGCCAGCCCAATGGGCAACATCTTCATCGCTGATGCCGAGTTCTGGGGCTAGATCGGCCAACCAGCGAACATAATCTCCTGCGTAACTGCCTGGAGAAAGGTCGAAATCGACAAACAACTTAGCCTCGAGTTCCACCGAAGCAAAGCCTGCGTTGGCAACCAACCCAGGCAACAGACGCCCCATCCGGCCTTCCGCCGCGTCCTGCCAAGCCTGCTTGTGATCGGCAAAACCATGAACTAAGCGTCGTGTCAGATCCCGGTCCTCACTCGCCAGGATGATGCCGTCAAAGTCGTGATGACCAAGTAGCAATCTTCCGCCGGGTCTCAGGATGCGTTTGGCCTCAGCGACCAAGGCTTCACGTTCGTTCACGCACTCAACGACATTCTGGCACAACACGACATCGAACTGCCCATCGCGGAATGGTGTAGCCAAGACGTCCGCCTGCACGACTTCCAATCGCGCGTCGTTGATCTCACGATCGAACCTGCTAGCGACATCTGCAAGCGACCGGGCCATCCTATCGAGCGCTACAACCTTGCCTTCTCCCCCGACGGCATCGAGCATTGCTGCCAGCGATCTACCAATCCCACAACCGAGATCAAGGACATGGTTGCCGCTCTTGATCTCGCAGAGTTCGACAAGCGCCTCATGAAAGCGAACGGTGTCCCATTTTTGGGAAGAGTGCATTCGTGACCCTCAATAGTGACTGGTCTTTACATCACATCAGTGGCCACGATACTTCCGACACACGACGGTACCTACTATCCAATTTTCAGGTTCGGAGCCGAGTCGGAAAGGACCATGCGAGTATCCTGGATGATCACACTATTCTTAACAGTGCCATCCTGCCCAACGGGAACAAAGCCTCGGCGCACATAGAATTGATCAGCGCCAACTGCCGCCTTCAGACAGGTTATGACGGCCCCTTGGGCTGCCGCATCCCTGAGTTAGGCGTCGAGAAGACTTCGGCGGCTAGCCAGCAAGCGTCAGTTCACGCTTCTTGCATTTGGCCTATTCCAATTTCACCCTTTTTGCGCGCGGCCGCAGGATTTTTGCGCGACCTGGCACCAAACGCGTAAAATCGAACGCTCGCGAGTTTCATGACTCCTTGCGTCATTCATTCCTCCGCATTCTTGCATTACGTCATGGTGCTGCCGCCTTTTCCGGCAAAGGAACTGGCGAGCAAATTGCATCTGCGAAGCCATCGCAGGAGGAATCGGATGGATTCGGAACGTATCGGACGGCGCCTTTTCCAAGTGGCAGGCATTATCTGTCTCGCCGCCATCGCGGTGCTGTCCGTTCTGCCCGGCACCGATCGTCCGCACGTTTTTGCCTCGGGCAACGTCGAGCATCTGCTCGCTTATGCTGGGGCGGCCTTCTTTGCCTCATCGCTGCCCGGTCTACGCGGATGGCGCGTGGTACTGCTGCTGTCGGTGGCTTCGTTGGCGTTTGAGGGCTTGCAAATACTCATTCCTGGCCGCAGCCCCGGCCTCGACAATTGGCTCGCCTCAACCTTAGGCGCCCTTATCGGCATGGTCTTTGCCCGGGCCTTCTTCACCCTCGCCCGCACCACGCTTTCCATCGCCTCACGCTGAACTCAGCTCGCCGTCACCAGTTCGACGCCCGACTGGCGGAGAGCCGTCGCCAGCTTCTCCGGCGGCGCTGCGTCGGTGACAAGCGCATCGACATCCCGCCACGGCGCATAGCGCGACGGGAAGATGGCGTCGAACTTGGAATGATCAGCCACCACCACGCATTTGGCCGCCCGCGCCACCATGGCTGTATAAACAGCCCCACATTCGAGCAGCGCTTCCGATGGACCGTCCGGCGCAAGGCCCGAAGCACCGGTGATGGCATAATCGGCGTAGAAGTTGCTGAGAAACGACACGGCGTGCACGCCGACAGTGGCGCCTTCGCTGGCGTGATAGTCGCCGGGCAGCATCAGCACCTTGATGGTTGGGTTGAAGGCCAGCACCGTCGCCACGCCAAAGGAATGGGTGATGACGGTGATGTTCTTCATCTCCACGGCGATGCGGCGGGCGATGTGGACGGTGGTAGCGCCCGATCCGATCATCAGCACGTGCCCCTCGCCGATCACCTTCAGCGCGGCGCGAGCGATGTGCTGGCGCTCCTCGACGTAGAGGCGATGCCGCTCGGTGACCGACGGCTCGCTGGACAGCGGCCGGACGGCGCCGCCATAGGTGCGATTGAGCAGGCCCTGGGTCGTCAGCTCATCGAGGTCGCGGCGAATGGTCTCGGTGGAGACATCAAGCCGACGGGCAAGTTCAGCGACGCGCAGCGACGGACTCGAATCCAGCTCGGCTAGGATCTGTGTCTGCCGCGATGATTTGGTTCGCTTCATGCTGCGCGCCATGGTTCCGTTTGGCCGGTCGGCTTGGCGCCGATTCGGTCATCCCCTTGAGTTGAGAGGTTTTCAGGTCGAGGTGATGGCGGTCAAGGCGTCTTATTGGCTGCTGCAGTCGCTGGCAGGCGCGCTGCCTCTGGGCCTTCCCTGCTTTACCCTTCCCTCGCCCGCAACTCGGCGCGTCGCCGGATCAGGAACCGGATGAGTCCACCACCGAGCAGAAGCGCCGCCGCCGTCAGCGTGCTCATAGTGCCGAGCGCCGGCACCATCGGCGTGTAGCCGGCTACCATCTTGGAGTACAGCCATTTCGGGATCGTCGAGTCGGCGCCGGCGGTATAGAGCGACAGCGGGAAGTTGCCCCACGAGAGCAGAAAGGCGAACAACGCGCCCGACCAGATGCCCGGCCAGAGGATGGGCAGCGTTACCGTACGGAGCGTGAAGAGACGCGAGGCGCCAAGGTCGCTCGCCGCTTCTTCCAGAACGGGGTCGAAGCTGAACACTTGGATGGCGATGACCAGTGTCACCACCGGTACGATCCAGACGAGATGGGCGACCACCGCCGTCTTCCAGGTGGGGCTGATGCCGAGTGCGTTGAACCACAGGAGCAGCGCCAGGCCGAGCACCGGCTGTGGGAAGAAGATGGGCAACAGCAAGAGGCGCTGGAAGGCACGCCGACCTTTCCAGGGATAGCGGGCGAAGGCCAGCGCACCAAAGAAAGCAAAGAGGACGCTGAGCACGGTAACGATCAAGGCGATCAGCACCGAGTTCTGAACGAGGACCTGAATTTCGAGGGAATCCCAGGTCTTACCCCACCATTCGCCGGACAAGATTTTCACCGGAAAGGCGAAGTAGCGCCCCTTGGAAAGGCCGGCCAGTGCGCCACAGGCGATCGGCAGGTAGATCGCCAAGACGACAAAGGCGGTCCAGGCACGGATGAGAAAGTGAGTGCGGGTACGTCCGACAGTCTGCATGGCTCAGCGCTTTCCGAGGATCTTGTCGAGGTCGAGCCGAGCCATGGCGGAGAGCGCCAGACCGGAGACGATCAGAACGAGGATGAGGGCGAGCGCCGATCCCATCGGCCAGTTCTGGGCGTAGGTGAAGGCCACCTCGATATCCTGAGTGATGGTGATCACCGACTGGCCGCCAAGGATCTTCGCTTCGGCCACGGCGCCGGCCGCCAGCACGAAGGTCAGCAGCGCGCCAATCAGGATGCCGGGCATGGCGAGCGGCAGCTCGATCTCTCGCCAGATCATCAATCGCCCTGCCCCCAGATCGCTGGCAGCGTCGACAAGGTCCCTGGGAATCATGGCGATGCCCAGCGTCATCGGAAACAGCATGAACGGCAGGTAGACGTAGATCATGCCGAACAGCGTGATACCGGGCGTATAAAGCAGCTCCGGCCCGCCGGAAAAGCCGAACCATTTCAGCGCGCCGTCGAGCACGCCGTTCTTGATGAAGAACAGCACCCAGCCATAGAGGCGGACGTTTTCGGAGACGAACAGCGGGAAGACGAACAGCACCGACACGAAGCCGGACCACTTGCCGAATACCTTGTTGAGGCCAAAAGCGATCGGGTAGCAGATGACGAGCAGGATGGCGACGCAGGCGAAGGCCAGCGCCAATGACCAGACGAAAGACGTCCAGACGGTATTGTTTGGATCGAAGATCGCCGAGAGGTTCTCAAGCGTGAAGGACCGGAAGACGTCGAAGCTCTTGGGCGTTGCAAAGGCGTAGGCGGCCACGGTGAGAAGTGGGGCAAGGAAGCCAGCGATCAGCAGGAACAGCACCGGCAGCGAGGCCCGCAAGCCGGGCGACAGCTTCGGCCCGGGGGCGGAAAGGGAGGTGTCGGCCATCTCAGCCTCCCACCACGATGGCGTTCACCGCGTCCCAGCCGATCGTCACCTCGCCATCGCCCTTCCAGGCAGCGGCGCGCGGCACTTCGACCAGGAAGGTGCGGCCGGTGCGACTCCTCACTTGATATTGCAGACGCGAGCCCAGCGAGTATTCATTGAAAATGCTGCCGGATAGCGTGTTTTCGGCACCGGCGCCGTCGGTAACGAAGCGCATGTATTCGGGCCGAATGACGACGCTGGCTTCGTCGCCATCAACGGAAACGCCTGGCGCCACCGCCACCGGCTTGCCATCTTTGCGCACCCAACCGCCTTCGGCACGGCGGATCGGCACGATGTTCACCTCGCCGAAGAACTCGGCGACGAAGCGGTCGGCCGGCGTCGAATAGATCTGCTCGGGCGTGCCGATCTGCACCACCTTGCCAGCCCGCATGACGCCGATGCGGTCGGACATCACCATCGCCTCTTCGAGCGAATGGGTGATGTAAACGAAGGTCTTGCCGCTTTCGCGGTGCAGATCCTTAAGCTCCTTTTCCAGAAGCTTCTTAAGTTTATAGTCCAAGGCGGATAGCGGTTCGTCGAAGAACAGAACGTCGGGATCGTAGGCGAAGGCGCGGGCCAGCGCCACGCGCTGCTTTTCGCCGCCCGAGCAGAGCATGACGTTCTTGGAATAGTAGTCTTCCGGCAAGCGCACCTTGGCCATTAGCTCGAGCGCCCGCTTGCGCCGCTCCTCGGGTGCCATCTTGCGAACGCGCAGTGGGAACTCGATGTTGTCGCCCACCGTCATATGCGGGAACAGCGCCAAAGACTGGAAGACAAGGCAGGTCGGCCGTCGATTGGACGGCACGTCGTTGATCAGCTCGCCGCGCAGTGTGATGTAGCCATCGCTGGGGCTTTCGAGGCCGGCCAGCATGCGGAGCAGCGTCGTCTTGCCCGAGCCGGACGGACCGACGATGGTGACGAACTCCCCCTCTTCGATGTCGAGACTGATGCCGTCGACCGCCGCGAAGCCATCGAACACCTTGCGAACATCAACGAGCTGCAGCACCGGCCGCGGCGTTTTCAAGGAGGCGGGTGAATCGGACACGGGAGAGGCGGCAACAGACGACATGGGCGAGCGATCCTGAAAGCAAACCAGAGGGAGGCCGCCCGCCACCTGTGGCGGACGGCAGCGTTCGTGTGGGCGATCAGCCGCGCTGGCGCTTGGCGCCGAGCATGATTTCCAACGCCTTGTCGTAGTCGGGCACGATGTCGTATTCGGCCGAGCGGGCCATCTCTTCCTCAAGGCTGTCCCACTGGATGGCGTCGAGCTCGTCCTTGGTGAATAGATCGAAGCAGGCCTTGTTGCCCATCTGCGCCACCGGGTTGAAGGTTCCCTCGGCGAAAGCCACGGTGTGCGCCACCTTGGGATCCTGGACGTATTGGAGGAACTGGGTGGCGAGCGGGGAAAGCTGCGGGTTGTTGACCGTCGAGGTGATCTCGATCCAGGACACGCCGCCCTTGCCGTTGATCGGCCCCTTGAGCGGCGTGACGGCGCGCAGGTTCGGGTAACCGTCGGCACGGGCGGGCGACACCGAATAGGTGCCACCGGTGAAATGCAGGTCGATCTCGCCGGAGATCAGCGCCTGGTTCATGGTAGCGATATCGCCGATCATCTTGGCGCCCTTGAAGATGCGGACGGCGGTTTCCTCGAACAGCTTGAAGTCGGCGTCGGTGTGGGCCACGAACGGGTTGATACCGGCGGTCAGGAAGGTATCGAAGACGTTCCAGTCGTCGGATTCGAGGATGCCGTACTTGCCGGCCAGCGACGGATCGTTGAACAGGTTCCAGCCCTGCTCCTCGGCCGTGGCGCGACTGATCTTGTCGGTGTTGACGACGAAGGAGTAAGGCCCGAAGCGCTGGGCCATGCCGAGCAGATCCTTGCCGTCGTCGCTCATCGCCCAACGGTAGGGCGCCTTGAACTCCGGCAGCATCTTGTCGAAATAGGGCTCGAAGGTTTCGCGCGGCAGCGGCTTGATCAGGCCGGCCGGCGCCATCACCTTGCGCGCCCAGGGATTGTTGACGTTGATCAGATCCCAGACGTTAGTCTCGCCAGCCCTAAGGCGGTTGATCATCGTCGGATCGTTGGTGAGGCTTTCGGCCTTCACCGTGGCGCTCTTGGCCGACCGGAACGGGTCGAGCACCTGGGCCGAGTTGTAGCCCTCCCAGCAGAGGATGTTGAGCTCGCCCTCGCGGGCTGCGAAGGCACGACTCGCCGAAAGTAGCGGACCGGCGAAGGCCGCTGCTCCCATCACCTGCAACATGTTGCGCCTGGACATCGGACCCATCGGAAAACCCTTTCCTGCTGACGGTTGGTCTGTTCCTTTTTGTTATGTTGGAAGTCTGTCGCAAAAATGTGTTGTTTACAACATTAATTTCATTGGGCATGCTGACGGACATCGAAGGGCAGCCGTGCGACCAACGAGGAGCTCGAAGGTTGCGCGCATGTTATCGACGCGCGTAAATTTCCTTGTTTTCAGGGAAATTTCACGCTTATGCGGCCTATCGCACCTTTTTTGATCGGTGACTGCCGCAGGCGTAATCGATGTGCCGGAATTTTGATCAAACAACAACAGAAGGTGGAACAGAATGTTGAAGTCGCTACAAGGAAGGACGGTGATTGTCACCGGCGGCAGCCGGGGTATCGGAAAGGGAATCGCCCTTCGTTTTGGCGAGGCCGGCCTCAATGTGCTGGTGGTATCGCGCAGCGAGTCCGACGCTTCGGCGATCGCGAAGTCGATCGGCCCGAATGCCAGTGGCTTTACCGCCGACGTCTCGACACCCGAGGGATGCGTGGCGATGGCCAAGGCGGCCATCGATCGCTATGGCGCCATCAACGTCCTCTGTGCCAACGCCGGCATCTTCCCGGCGGCGAAGCTGTCGGAGATGACGCCGGCCGACTTCGATCACGTGATCTCCACCAATCTTCGCTCCACCTTCCTCAGCGTGTCGGCAGTGTTGCCCGCCATGACGGCGGCGGGAAGCGGCCGCATCATATTGACGTCGTCCATCACCGGACCGGTCACAGGCTATCCCGGCTGGTCGCACTATGGTGCCAGCAAGGCTGGTCAGCTCGGCTTCATGCGCACGGCGGCGATCGAGCTGGCGCCAAAGGGCATCACCGTCAACGCCGTGCTGCCGGGCAACATCTTCACGGAGGGATTGGAAGGAATGGGGCCGGATTACATCGCCAAGATGGAAGCGTCGATCCCGATGAAGCGGCTCGGCACGGTGGCGGATATCGCCAACGCAGCGCTGTTCTTCGCGTCGGAGGAAGCGGCTTACATCACCGGCCAGACCATCACCGTCGACGGCGGTCAGATCCTGCCGGAGAGCTTGGGCGCCCTTGAGGCGATGGACGGCTGAAATCGGCCCAAGGCTCGTCGCCACATTTGAATACGGGACGGTGCCGAGGTGCAGTCCCTTTTTCTTGTGGCTCTCGGAGGCGAAAGGCGGCTGAGCTCACCGGCCGGCTAAAATCGCCTTCAGCGTCTCGACAAAGAAGTCGGCGTTTTCGTTTGAGAAGCAGAGGGGTGGCCGGATCTTCAGCGTGCTGCCCCACAATCCGGCGGCACCAATCAGAACGCCGTGTTCCTTCATAGCGTTGATGACGAAGGTGGCAAGACCCTGGTCGGGCCGGCCATGGGCGTCAACGAAGTCGAGACCGATGAACAGGCCGGCACCGCGCATCGCGCCGATGTCGCGGCGATTGCCCATCACCGACGTCAGGCCGGACTTGAAATAGGCGCCGACGTTGCGGGCGCTGTCGATCAAACCTTCCCGCTCGATGACGTCGAGCACGGCCGACCCGGCAGCGGCGGCGACCGGATTGCCGCCAAAGGTGTTGAAGTAGCCAGTCTCTTCACAGAACTGGGACAGCAGCTCGGGCCGAGTGACAACGCCGGCCATCGGGAAGCCGTTGCCCATCGGCTTGCCCATGGTGACGATGTCGGGAAGAATGCCGTGCCGCGAGAAGCCCCAGAGCCCACCACCCGTACGACCGAACCCCGGCTGCACCTCATCGGCAATGAACAGACCACCCGCCTTGTGCGCCACCTCGACGGCCGCCTGAAGGAAGCCCGGCGGATCGGCAAAGATGCCGTCCGAGGAAAAGATGGTGTCGACGATGACGGCGGCGAAGCCGATCCCCTTTTCTTCGAGATCGTCGATCGCCGCCTGAAGATTGCCAGCAAAGAAGGCTGCAACATCGCCATTGGGCGCCAGTACCGGATCCGGCTCGGGGATGACGCGAACGAAGTCGGGCACAGGCTTCGATTTCATCGACGACGGCGAAATAGCCGTCACGTGATGGGTGTTGCCGTGATAGGCGGTGCGGGTCACGACGAAGCCGCGCTTGCCGGTCGCCGCCTCGGCGATGCGCATGGCGAGGTCGTTGCTCTCCGAGCCGGTGCAAGTCATAGTGAGGTTGGAGAGCGGCGCCGGAAACTTCGACAGCAGCTTCTCGGCGTAAGCCTCGACCGGCTTGGTCAAATAGCGCGTGTGGATGTTGAGGACGGCAATCTGCTTGGCCACCGCCTCGGCAACGGCCGGATGTGAATGGCCGACCGACGGCACGTTGTTGTAAACGTCGAGATAGCGCTTGCCGTGGACGTCATACATGAAGACGCCCTCAGCCCGCACCATCTCGATCGGCTCTTTGTAGAAGAGAACCGACGAGGCGCCGAACGTTGCCTGCCTCTTGGCAACGCGTGCCGCCAACTCCTGTGACAGCGCCGCGCCATCAGACGCCTCAAAGCGGTTGAGGGCGAGGATCTGTTTGGTCGGGCTCATGCGACACCCTTCAGGAAATCGGCAGCAAGATAGCGTTCAGCGAGATCGACAGTGCCAGCGGTATAGGCGGTCCCCATCAACTGGGCGGTCGGCGTTTCGGAGTGCGAGGCGATCCAGGCGGTGAGCTGCATCCGTCTCAACATGACCAGCATGGGCAGCGCCGCCGCTTGCTCAGGATCAAGCGGGGCGACACGGGCGTAACCGTCGAGCCACGCCGCCATCAACTCGGGAATGAAAGGTTCGGTCTCCATGAAGGAAATCGAGGCGGCAAAATCATAGGCGAACCAGGAGAAGCCGCAGTCGTCGAAGTCGATGACGCCAAGCCTGTTGCCATCGACCAGCAAGTTGGCAGCGCGCATGTCGGCATGGATCAGGCCGAAGCGATCGTGGGTCGTGCCGAAGCTCACCGTCTCGCGGTGAAGTCGCGCAGCCACTGTCTCAAGCACGGCTCTGCCGGCGGCATCGAGACCGAGTGCCTCGCGCCAGTCGCCCCAGTAGGCGTTCGGACCGATGATGGTATCGAAGGTCCAGGTCTTGCGGACGAAGCCTTTGGGGGGCGACCACGCCCTGCTATGGGCATGGAGGCGCGCTGAAATCTCGCCTAGATGACCATACCAGCGAGTGAGGTCGCCGGCCTCGTCGGGTGCCCGACCGCTCATGAACTCAAAGGCCACCGCTTTGCGATGGGTCTCGCCATCGAAAAAACTGGCGAGCAGCCGGCCATCCCCAGCGTGAATCGGAGCGGGCGTGACAATGACGCCCGCCGTCCGCAGGGCCTCGATCCATTCCAGTTCCGAGACAATCTCTTCATCACTGTGGTAGGTCGGACGATGGACACGTAGGATCAGCCGACGGTCGCTTTTGTTATCGTCCACCAAAAAGGTTGCATTTTCCGAGATGGTCAGCAGTGAAAGCCGAGCCGTTTCGTCGATATTCCAGGTTGGTAGCGCTGAACGCAGGCCGTCTTCGAGGCGGGCAAGGAAGGCTTCGTCGTAGAGCATGCTAACCGGATCCGTCTTTGTCTATGTTTGGGAATGCAACAACATTAATGTTGGAATTGCAACATCAAAAAGCGGGCACCCCTGCCCAGCTCGTTGGCAGATAAAACCCATCGCCCGGAAAAGAACATCCCCGGGAAGCGGCGCCTCCCGGGGATGCAGTTTAGATCCAACGAGTTGGAATGCGACTCAGCGCTTGGCAGTCCAGCCCTTGTAGTCAGCGATGTTGTCGCGCGTCACCAGCTTGGACGGCAGCAACGTCACCTGCTGCTCGGGCTTCTTGCCGTTGAGCAGGTCGATGCCGATCTGCGTGGCAAGCTGGGCCATGGCATAGGGATCCTGGCTCGACGAGGCGAGAACCAGCGACGAAGTGTCCTTGAGTTCGGCCTCGATATCCGGCGCGCCGTCGACGGAGGTGATGAACAGGCTCGTGCGGTTGGCCTGCTTGGAGGCGAGGCTGGCGCCGATACCCGTCGGGTCATTGATGGCGAACACGGCGTCGATCTTCTCGAAGCGCGTCAGCATCGACTGCATGACGTTCAGGCCGCCATCGCGCGAGCCCTTGGCGTCCTGATCGTCGGACAGCACCTTGATACCGGCATTAGCGCCAAACACCTTCTTGCAGCCGACGACGCGGTCGATAACGGCCGATACCTGCGGACCGTTGATGATGACGACATCGCCCTTGCCGCCAAGCTTGTCGACGATGAACTGGCAGGCGATCTCGCCGGCCTGAACGTTGTTGGTCGTGACGGTGGCATCGGCGCCTTCGGCGGCGGTATCAACGGCCACGACCGGGATACCGGCTGCCTGGGCGCGGGCGATGGCCGGAGCCACAGCCTTCGGGTCGGCCGGGTTCAGGAGGATCAGGTCGACGCCAGCGGCGATGAAGTTGTCGATCTGGGTGAACTGCTTGTTCAAGTCGTAGTCATAGCCGAGAGCGGTGACTTCGACGTTGGGATTGACTTCCTTGGCCTTGTCGGTCGCGCCGCTGGCCAGAGCCACGAAGAACGGATTGCCCATCGAGCCGAGGGAAATGCCGATCTTGTTGAGGTCCTTGGCGGCAGCGGCGCCGGTGAAGGCGACGGCAGCGGCGGCGGCAAGCAGAATGCTGCGAGACTTCATAACCTTACTCCTCCTTGGGGTGCCGGCTGCGTCTGGCGGAGCTCCTGCTGCCTGACGCGCCTGCTATTGTCCGGCCGGCCTTGTGGCGGTCCTGCCGGTAGATCGCAGGGGTGTCGTGGACGCCGGAACAGCCCGGCTGATACGCCACCCCAGATGCGGAGGCGGGGACGGCCCGCCGCCGAATTTCGGGGTTGGGGCTTTTGCCCCAACCTTTGTTGCGCATCCGCTTGGTCCGAAAAGTCTCCAACTTTTCGGGTGGATGCTCAGGTCCTGGCGCCGCCCTGTGAACGGACACGGTCGAGCGCCACGGCGATGATGATGACCAGGCCCTTGATGATGTACTGCCAGATGTCGCTGACACCGATGAGCACCAGGCCGTTGGACAGCACGGCGATGATCAGCGCGCCGATCAGCGTACCCCAGATGGAGCCGACACCGCCGGTGAACGACGTGCCACCCAGGATGACGGCGGCGATGGCGTCGAGCTCATAGGACTGGCCGAGCTGGGTGCCGTTGGCGGCGAACAGGCGGGCCGCACTCATCACGCCGCCAAGGCCGGCCATCAGGCCCGAGAAGCCGTAGACGAACAGGAACACAGCCCACACCTTGATACCGGAGAGGCGAGCCGCGCTCTCATTGCCGCCGGTGGCGTAGATATGCACGCCCAGCACGGTTCGTCGCAGGATGACCCAGGTGACGATGACCGACAGGAAGGCGATGATCACCAGCCAGGGAATGCCGAAGAAATAACCGTTGCCAATGAAGGCGAAGGGCATGTGAGAGTTGAACACGGTCGTATCGGCGCCGAACAGACGGGCGACGCCGCGTACCGCGGTCAGTGAGCCGAGTGTCGAGATGAACGGTGGCAAGCCGACGAAGGCAACCAGCGAACCGTTGATCAGACCGAATATGAGACCGGCGAACAGAGCCAGCGGAATGCCGATCATGCCGATTTCGGGCCACAGCGAACCGATGACCGCCACCATGGCCGAGGCGGCGAGGATGGATCCGACCGAAAGGTCGATGCCGCCGGTGAGGATGACCGCCGTCATGCCGCAGGCGAGCACGGTGTTGATCGAAGCCTGCTGGGTGACGATGGAGAGGTTCTGTGGCGAGAAGAAGCGGCCGGACATCAGCTGGAAGCCGATGCCGAGCAGAATCAGGATCGGCAGCATGCCGACGGTGCGGATGATCTGCTGGATGAGGACTTGGCGATTGGCAGCGGCCTTTTCCTGGGCGAGCTCAGCTGCCGACGAGGTATCCTGGGACATGGCGGTTCCCTTGCTTCTTGTACTGTGTGACGTCAGGCAGCCGGGGCGCTGGGATGAGCCAGGCCGGCAGCCAAAGCGATGATGTTTTCCTGGGTAATCGCGGTGCCGGTGGTGCCGCCGACCTCGCCGACGATATGACCTTCCCGCATCACCAGCACGCGGTCGGCGATACCGACGACTTCCGGCATCTCCGAGGATATGACGAGCACGCCGACGCCGGTCTTCACCAGGTCGTCGATGATGCGGTAAATTTCCGACTTCGCCCCGATGTCGACGCCGCGCGTCGGCTCATCGAGAATCAACACGCGCGGCCGTGTCTCCAGGAGGCGCGACAGAAGAACCTTCTGCTGGTTGCCGCCCGACAACGACCCCACATTGATGGCCGGTCCGGTGACGCGGATCGACAGCGCCCGGATGGCATCGACGGCGCGCGTCCTTGCCTTCTTGAGATCGAGCAGGCCACCTTTGCCGGCATCGCGGCCGATCACCTGCAGGTTGATGTTTTCCTGCACCGTCATATCGAGGAAGAGGCCCTGCCCCTTGCGGTCCTCGGTGAGATAGACGATGCCGGCATCAACCGCCTGGATCGGCCTGCTGATGTCGAGCGGCTTGTCGCCGAGCGTCACCGTGCCACTCTTGCGGCCGTCGGCCCCATAGATCAGGCGAGCCAGCTCGGTGCGCCCCGAACCGACAAGGCCGGCGAGGCAGAGAACCTCGCCACGGTGTAAATCGAAGGAGCAGCCGCGCACGCGGTGGCCGTCGCTCATGTCGCGGACCGAGAGGATTACCTCCCCACGGCTGCCATGAGCGTCGTGATCTTTCTTGTAGAACTTCGAAAGATCGCGGCCGACCATCATCTTGACCAGCTTCTCGGCCGACAGTTCGTCACGCATCAGAGTGCCGACGTAGCTGCCGTCGCGCAGCACGGAGCAGCGGTCCGCCAGTTCATAGACCTCGGCCATGCGGTGCGAGATATAGATGATGGCAAGGCCGTCGGCGCGCAGCGTCCGGATGAGGGCGAACAGCTTGTCGGTCTCGCGCGACGACAGGGCGGTGGTCGGCTCGTCCATGACCAGGATGCGGGCATTGGCATGGATGGCGCGCGCGATCTCCACCATCTGCCGTTCGGCGATCGACAGCGTTGAAACGACGGTCGCCGGCCCGAAGGTGGCGCCGAGCCGATCGAGCACGCCCTGGCATTCGGCACGCATGCGGGCCCGATCGACCTGCCCACCCGACGACAGCTCACGGCCGAGGTAGATGTTTTCGGCCACCGTCAGGTTGGGCGACAAGCTGAGTTCCTGATAGATGACGGCGATGCCCTTCGTCTTGGCACTCAGCGGACCGTCGATGTGGATCACCTCGCCGTTGATGCGCAGCTCTCCGCCGGGGTCGGCCCGATAGGCACCCGACAGGATCTTCATCAGCGTCGACTTGCCGGCGCCGTTTTCGCCCATCAGGGCGTGCACTTCACCGGGGTAGACGGTGAGCTCGACGTGGGCGAGCGCCTTCACGCCGGGGAAAGTCTTGGAGATGCCGCGCATCTCGAGGATAGGTGTCGTCTCAGGCGCGGACGGCATAGTCTCTAAACTCCCTGAACATGGGCGCCGTGCCGGTCAGGATCGACGAGCGCGGCGAGAAGTTGAAGAAGAGCGGCAGCGTGGCCGCACCAAGCGCGCCCGCCCGAGCCCGGAACGAGCCGTCGAGAACCTTGGGAACGGGCACGCTTTCGGGCGTGGCGGCTGCGAGTGCGACGGCAAGGCGCTCGACAATGGTCTCGATGAGGCCGCAGTCGAGATCGCCTTCCAGAATGACGTGGTCGACGTCGAGCGTCGCCGTGGTGGCGAGGATGGCCGGCACGAAAGCGGCGACGGCGTCGTCGATCCACTCATCGAAGGCAACCGGACGAGGCTCGCGGCGGAACAGATCGCCGATCTCGGCCAACGTATCGACGACGTGACCATGCCAGCGCAGGTGCCGCTTGAGACCGGCCAACGATGTGCGGGTCAGCAGCACATCGAAGGAGCGCTCCGGCTTGGGCACCGACGGCAGCGTCGAAGCCGGCACCGGCATCATGGCAAAATCACCGGCGTTGCCGCGGCCGCCACGCAGACAGTCGCCGTCCAGCACGATGCCACCGCCAACAGCGCCGCCAATGAACAGATAGACGAAATCGGACAGCGCCCGACCATGACCGTAAAACAGCTCGGCGATGGCAGCGGCATTGCCGTCATTCTCGACGAAGACCGGGATGCCGGTTTCTGTTTCAAGAGCGGCGCCGAAATCGAAATCGTCCCACAGGCGGAAGGAGTTGGCCGGCAGTTCGAGCTCCCTCAACCAACTGCCGAGGTGATAGGGCTGGGCGAGACCGATACCGGCAAGCCGTTCCCAGCGCTCCGGTCCGATCTCCCTCTCGATCGACTTGATGTCGGCGGCGACAGCGGCCAGCATGTCTTTCGGCGGCGGCAACAGAGTATCATGCGACCGGCTGGCCAGGATGTGACCGCCAAAGTCGACACACACCGTCTCGCAGCCGACACGGTCGATGCGGACACCGATGGAATAGGCCCCCTCCGGCGCCAGCGCCAGCATGGTAGCCGGCTGGCCGCGCTGCCCCTCGCGCTTCTTGCCGAGTTCGACCACGAGACCGGCGGCGGCGAGAAACGCCGTAATGGCGCCAATGGCATTGTTGGTGAGGCCGGCCGCCCGGGCGAGATCAGTCTTCGACGCCTCGCCGAAGCGACGCAGCGCCTGAAGCACAATCCGCTCATTATAGAGACGAACCTGAGCAGAGTTTGAACCCTGCCCGGTCCGCGTCTTGCGGCCCGACATTATGACTCCCCCGGAGCAGAGACGAAGCGATCATCTTGTCGGCTGTTGAAGGTAGCGACGACGGCCTCCCAACCGTCGTCGCTCAGCCGAGGCAAGTCTCCCGTGCTTCCCTCGATTAATTAATTCACGATGAAGAACTTAGGTCCGATGGATCGGGCGGTCAATTCAGCCAAAAGAATGAGCGAGTGCCCGTTGACTCAAGCGAGGAGTTATCGCAATGCGCGCAAGCGCATCGATCTGCGAAACTTGAATTGTTTCAATACGCTAAACGCTCAGCCAATTCGCGAAAAGACAACGTTTCGGGCAAGCCAGCAGCCGATGGTGACGCCTTCGATAGTCCCATCCGACATTCGGCGAACCTGGACAGTCCAGTCACCCGGAGCCGGTGCATCCATGCCGCGCGGTGTCGAAAGCTTCCAGACATCACCGCCAAAGGGTCTGAGCGCGTGCATTGGACCACGACCGAGAAAGCCGTCGAAACGCCCGGCAAAGGTCGCTCCCACCGCTTCGATCTCCAGGGTGGATTCCGTTTCCGCCGACCAGTATCGACCGGCGATGTCCTTCGCGTCGGCGCCGTCAAGACGCTTGGCCAGGCCACGAAGGTTGTCACCCGGACGCTCGATCCGAAGGTCATCGCCTTCCCGGGAAAGTATCATCCCTACAGAACGAGCGATGCCATCCTCACCGAAGGACAGCACCTCGGTACCGCCGCCGAGGCTGGCGAGAATCGCGTTGCCGTGCGCGGTTATGTCGAGCGAAAGGCCTGACGACTCCTCGAGATAGCCGCCAGCCCAGTTTTGATCGGCGGGGATGCCATTGCGCGGCATCGACGGGCGGCCGAGGGCGGCCCGCATGACAAACAGGGCGGCAGCGTGCGCATCAGCTTCGTGGTTGAACATGACCACAACCGACAGCCGCTCGGCTGCCGCGTGTAGGCGGCGAATCCGGAAACCTCGCAATGCACCACCGTGGCCGGTGATGGCGACATCATCGATTCGGTCATGCGCGAGACCCATGCCGTAGCGAGCCGGACGGCCATCCGAGAAGGCGGACGGCACCGCCAATCGACCGTAAAGACCATTCGCATCGTTGCGCGTACGGTCGATGAAGCACTCCCAGGCGAGCATGTCGTCAAGCGTGGCCACAACACCGGCGTCCCCCGACCAGAAGATGCGATTCGTCGCCGGGAACCAGCCGATGGCGGCGTTGCCTTCGTGGCCAATCGTGCCGTTCAGCGGCGCCACCGTATCGGAGGCGAGCCGCGCGTCCCGCATGCCGGCCGGACCGAAGATGTGGCGCCGGTAGAGTTCGGAGAGTGAATGGCCGGATCGCTCCTCGAGGAGATCGGAAAGGATGCGGAAATTGCCATTGGAATAGGAATACTGGCTGCCCGGCTCGAAATGGGTGGTCTTCATGCGGGCAAACAATGGCCGCGCATCCTCGCGGCGAAAGGTGCCCTCGTGGTGGGCGCCGTGGAGCACGGTGAGCGCCCAATAGTCGCGCAGGCCCGAGCGATTGTCGCAGAGTTCGCGGACGGTCGGCCGCCGTCCTTCCAGATTCGGCAGGAACTCCGCGAGCCGATCGTCGAACTCCGACGGGTCACCGACAAGGTCGAGAAGTACGCCGCAGGTCATCTGTTTGCTGATCGAACAGATCGGCAGCAGGCGGGACGGCGTCATTGCAAGGCCTGTATCGGGATCGGCGTACCCCCAGGCCTCCCGGACGATAACCTCGCCGTCCTTCATCACGCCAACGGTGCCGCCCGGTCCCTTGAAACGCTCCGGCAGCGAGGCTACGGCGGCGGCAAGGGCGGCCCGATCGATCGACGACATCTTTCACTCTTCCTTCGTTTTGGCTGGACCAGCTAAAGCGGCAACCCTTCGCCGCGCAAGGCTTTTCCAGCCCAAAACGGTTCTCTCGGCATATAGAGAGAGCCAGGGCGCGGCGCCTTCCTTGGGGGCTTATCTTGCATAACCGAAGGTCATCCGCAGCCAGTCGTGTGGCAGGGCCGGCACGAAATTGCCGTCCCGGCCGGTCATGTCGGCATTGGCTATCAGGGCGTTGAGAATGGCTTCCTCCACCGCCTGAACGGTGGCGTCGAAAAAGGGATCGATATCGACGTCGGGAATCGCAGCCAGTGACAGAAGATTTCCGGATCGACCCGCCGCTGCTTCGCCATTGGCGGTGGAGAAGGCAAGGAAGATATCGCCGGATGAGTTGTAGCCGAGGCCGCCGGTCCAGGCGATGCCGAGCGGCACGCGCCGTGCGAGACGCTTCAACTGGTGCGGCAGAAGCGGCGCGTCGGTGGCGATGACAGCAATGATAGAGCTCTTCTCGGCGCGTGGCGTACCTTCTTGGATGCGGGGCTCGGCGAGCTCCGCCCCGACGCGGTGACCACGGATCATGAAATTGCGCCGTTTGCCGAAGTTGCTCTGTACGAACACCCCGAGGGTGAAGGTCTTGCCAGCCCAGTGGACGCGGCGCGACGCGGTGCCGGAGCCTGCTTTGAACTCGAATGTGGACATGCCGGTGCCGCCACCCACCGAGCCCTCCTCGATCGGGCCGGCAACAGCTCCATCCAGGGCAGCAAAGACATGCGCATCGGTCAGGTGATGACCGTTGATATCGTTCAAGAAACCATCGTAGGTCTCGCCGACGACCGGCAATCCCCAGGCGGAAGCCAACGCCTCGGGCCGGTGCGCCGCTACCCATTTCAGTGTCGCATCGCGAGCAACGCCGAGGGAATGGGTGTTGGTGATGGTGATCGGCAGGCTGAAGGCACCGACTTCTTCGATGAGGTGAATGCCGGTGAGCTCGCCGTTGCCATTGCCGGAAAAGAAACCGGCGTAACAGGGGCGCGCGATATCGGCCGGCGGTCGCGGCAGAATAGCCGTCACGCCGGTCCGCACCGGACCGTGGCCGACATGAAGCGGTCCGCTGCCGGAAATCAGCGTCGCATAGCCGACGCTGACACCTGGAACGTCGGTAATGGCGTTGAAAGCGCCAGGCTCGCCATCGAAGGGGATCGCAAAAGCGCGGGCGCGCGGCAGGCTCGACGGCGTCGAGAAATGGAAATCTGTCACGGCATCTCCAAGGCGCTCATAATAGGCAGGAGATGCAAGATAATTGCCGTCTACGCCGAAAAGGCAAGAGTGGTCGGTCGATACCGGGTCAACGAGGAGGCCACTCTCGCCGGCATCGACCGACCGACCCGACAAGACCAGGAGATGCGGCGGACCTGGCTTCACCGGGTTGTAGTTTGGAAAGCAACTGTATTTCTTTCCAAAATCTCATAAACTATCAACACTGTTTTTCTACCTTTTTAACGAGTTGTTTACAACGTCATACCTACAAGTCCGGACTACTCAGTGAGTTAATCATGAACGGGTAACCTTAATATCTAGAGTTAAATTAACCCGCATAAGCGACATCTTGCCAGCATAGACCACCGGCATAGATCGACCGTCGCTTTGATCGCCACGATCCGCCCGCCAGGAAGTCCTGATGGTCGGCAAATGGCGTGACGCAAAGATTGATGTAATGGACGACGAACTGCGTTCAGGCGGCAGCGAGAACGACGCGGTTCCGGCCTTCCGCCTTGGCGCGGTAGAGGGCATTGTCGGCGCGCTTCAAGAGCGTCTCCGGCGTATCGCCGTCATGCAGGATATAGGCGGCGCCAACGGAAATCGTCACGTCGACGAACTCTGCCCCGCCGTGAATGGCGAAGGGATCGCGGGCGATCTTGGTGCGCAGCCGTTCGGCAACGACGGAGGCGATGCCGTAATCGGTTTCCGGCATGACAATCACGAATTCCTCGCCGCCGAAGCGGCAGGGCAGATCGAGAGCGCGCAGATTACGGCGGATGCGGGTTGCGAACTCCCGAAGGATTTCGTCACCGGCATCGTGGCCGTGGGTGTCGTTGACCCTCTTGAAAAAGTCGATATCGACGATCAGCAGCGACAGATCGCCCTTCTTCTCTGTGGCCCGCTCGACGAGAGCGGCGAGATGGGAATCGAGGTAACGGCGATTATAGAGGCCGGTCAGCGCGTCAGTGATGGCCAGTTCCATCGTTTGCAGCACGCTGGCACGCAGCCGGTCGGTATAGCGCTTGCGGCGGATCTGGGTACGGCAGCGGGCGGTGAGCTCCTGAGGGTCTACCGGACGGATCAGATAGTCGTTGATGCCGAGCTCGAGGCCACGCGCCAATCGGGTACCCTCGTCGGGATCGGAAATCAGCAAGATGGGCAACAGGCGCGTCCGGTCGAGCGATCGCAACTGCGAGCAGAGGCGCAACGCGTCATAGTCGTCGAGGCTCATGGAAATCATCGCCAGATCGTAGTCGCCCTCAGCGGCGCGGAACAGGGCCTCCTGCGGGTTGGTCTCGATGTCGACCGTCATTTCGCTGGCGAGCACCTGGGCGATCCGCACATAGGCCGAACGACGATCTTCGACCAGCAACACGCGGCCTGGGGCGCGGGCGGTAAGGTCGGCGTAGGTCATCGCCCGATCGAAGGCGACCGAGCCCTGATTGGCCCTGAGGTCGAGCTCATCGGTGAGTTGCTTCAGGCGCACGAGGCTTTTGACGCGGGTAATCAGCTGGGTGTCGGACACCGGCTTGGTGAGAAAATCATCGGCGCCGGCTTCGAGACCGTGGACGCGGTCGGCCGGCTGGTCGAGGGCGGTGACCATGATCACCGGCAGTTGCGTGGTCTTTGGATTGGCGCGGATGCGACGACAAACCTCGAAGCCGTCCATACCCGGCATCATGACATCGAGCAGGACGATGTCGTAGCTGGCATTGTCGAGCATCGCCAACGCCTCGGGGCCGGACGTGGCAGTGTGGACATCGAAGTATTCGGCAGTGAGGCGAGCCTCCATGAGGCGCACGTTGACCGGGATGTCGTCGACAACAAGAATACGCGCTGTCATCACACTCTTCCGTTCCGGACGACGCTTACTGGTCGCCGATATAGGTCCGCACCGTCTCGATGAATTTTGAAACCGAAATCGGCTTGGAAATATAGGCCTCGCAGCCGCCCTGGCGAATGCGCTCCTCGTCACCCTTCATGGCAAAGGCGGTGACCGCGACCACCGGGATCGAGCGCAGCTCGTCATCCTCTTTCAGCCATTTGGTGACTTCGAGTCCCGACACTTCCGGCAGCTGGATATCCATCAGAACGAGATCCGGCCGGTGGGTACGCACCAGTTCCAAGGCCTCAATGCCGTTACGTGTTTGAATCGTGCGATAACCATGCGCTTCCAAGAGATCATGGAAGAGCTTCATGTTGAGCTCGTTGTCCTCGACGATGAGAACTGTCTTGGCCATTCGACTCTCTTTCCGCCTCGCGCGCCGGTGTCGCCGGGAGCTCGGCGGGTTCTCATTCCTGTGCACGCGGCTCGTACGCAGGAACGCCATCCGGTGGGGATAGGTTGCCGCACTGATTCCAGTATAACAAATATAGTACGGATTCCTTTAGCAATCCCAAACGGTGGTCAAAACATGCCAATTGGTAAAAGGCTTAGCGTCGATGCGGCGGAAGAGCTGGCCATTTCCGCCCTCGCCTACCTCGCCGGCAATCCCGATGCGCTCGGCCGCTTCCTGTCACTTTCCGGCATAGGTCCGGCTGATCTTCGGGCGGCGGCGCGTGAGTCCGGCTTTCTCGCCGGCGTTCTGGAATTCTTCCTTGCCGATGAATCGTTGCTGTTGGCCTTTGTCGAGGCAGCGCAGGTCAGACCGACCATGATAGCGGCCGCACGTCACACGCTGGCCGGCGAAAGCGAGTTCTGATCGGTCACTCAAATGCGAACTGGTGGGGCGCGGGCATGTCCGAGGTGGCGAGCGGCTTCTGCAGGGATTGCCTCAGCCCGGCGCCGGCCGAGGGTCGGCGCTGCCTCAGTTGTGGTGGCCCGCGCCTTCTGCGCCATCCCGATCTTCACCGCCTGGTCATCGCCCACGTCGATTGCGATGCCTTCTATGCCTCGGTGGAAAAGCGAGACGATCCGTCGCTCGCCACCAAGCCGCTGATCATCGGCGGCGGCAAGCGCGGCGTCGTATCAACGGCCTGCTACATCGCCCGTATCAGCGGCGTGCGCTCGGCCATGCCGATGTTCAAGGCTCTGCAGCTTTGCCCCGACGCCGTGGTGATCCGTCCCAATATGGAGAAATATGCCCGCGTCGGCCGAGAGATCCGACGGCGGATGCTGGAGCTGACGCCGCTGGTCGAGCCGCTTTCCATCGACGAAGCCTTCCTCGACCTGTCGGGGACCGAGAAGCTGCACCGTGCCAGCCCGGCACTGGTGCTCGCCCGGTTTGCGAAAGAGGTGGAGCGGGAGGTCGGCATCACCGTCTCCGTGGGGCTCGCCGCCAATAAATTTCTCGCCAAGATCGCCTCCGACCTCGACAAGCCCAGAGGCTTTTCGGTGATCGGCCAATCGGAAGCGGCAGCCTTTTTGGCTCCAAGGCCGGTGACGACGCTCTGGGGCGTCGGCCGCGCCTTCTCCGAGCGCCTCGCCGCCGATGGCTACCGGACGGTGGGAGATCTGCAAATGGCGGACTCGACCGAGCTGGCCAGACGTTATGGGGCACTCGGCCTCAGGATCGCCAAACTGTCTCGCGGCGAAGACAGCCGGCATGTCGTCCCCAACTCCAAGCGCAAGAGCGTCGGTTCCGAGGTGACCTTCTTCGAGGATCTGGCCGACATCGGCGATCTCCGGCCCATCCTGCGCGAACAGGCGGAGCGCGTTTCTTTCGGCCTCAAGCATGAGGATATCGCGGGATCGACGGTGACGCTGAAGCTGAAGACCGCCGATTTCAAGCTGAGGACGCGAGCCCGGCGCCTCACCGACCCCACCCAGCTCGCCGACCGCATCTTCGCGGCCGCTGACGCCCTCCTCGCGGAAGAAGCGCACGGCCAGAAGTACCGGCTTCTCGGCGTCTCGGTCGCCGACCTCTGTGAAAGCCGCTTTGCCGATCCAGCCGACCTCGTCGATCAGAAGGCGACACGCAAGGCTGCCGCCGAGCGGGCCATGGACGAAGTTCGCCAGAAGTTCGGTAAACAGGCCCTGGAAACCGGCCTCGTTTTCGGCAATCACCGCCGTCGCAAGGAGTAATCGGCAACGGCTTGGTCGCCGTTCTTGCCTTGAGGACGTCAGCCGCCACTCAACCGGGCACGCGTCGTGCGAGGGGTTGTCAGCAGCAGGCTAGTGTCAGACCCGGTAATACCAGGCAGCAGACGGATACGTCGCAGCACGGTGTCGAAATCGGTGAGTGTTGCCGCCCCGAGTTCGACAACGAGGTCCCAGCGACCGTTGGTGGTATGGATCGCCGCCACCTCGGGAAAGCCCTCGAGCTGGCGGATCACCTTGTCGAGAACATGCCCCTCGATCTCGATCATCATCACCGCCCTGACCGGCGCCTCGATGGCGTCGTTACGAAGGATCACTGTGTAGCCGAGGATGTCGCCGTCGCGTTGGAGACGTTCCATGCGGGCACGCACCGTGGCGCGCGACACGCCCAATTCGAGAGCGAGATCGGATACCGAACGGCGGCCGTCGTGACGCAGTAGGGTCACCAATTGCTGATCGAGCCGGTCCATAAATCACCGTTTTGGGCAATATAACTGCCGTTTTGATAAGCCCATCCGTTTCATTTGCCAATCCCGTCTGTTCACTTCGCCGGCCGACGATGGCCTTATGCCGGCAGTCCAACCGAGCGAGGGCAAACGGGCATGAAGGTGAGGCTTCTGGGGATTCCGGTGGAAGATGGCGCCGGCCGCATGGGCTGCGAGATGGGACCGAGCGCCTATCGCACCGCGGGCATCGTCGAGGCGATCACCGAACTCGGTCACGAGGTCGAGGATCTCGGCAATGTTGGCCGCGGGCCGCTGCCGACCGTCACTCCTCCCTACCCCCATCTTCGGCGTCTCCCCGAGATTGTCGCCTGGATCGACACGGTGACCGACGCCGCCCATCGGGCAAGCGACGGCGCCCTGCCGGTGTTCCTCGGCGGCGACCATGCACTGGCCGCCGGCACGGTGCCCGGCATGGCCCGCCGCGCGGCAGAGGAGGGGCGCCCCCTCTTCGTGCTATGGCTCGATGCGCACACGGATTTTCACACGCTCGACACGACACAGAGCGGCAATCTTCACGGGACGCCGGTCGCCTATTTCACCGGTGCGGACGGCTTTCACGGCTGCTATCCGCCGCTCTCCCATCCGGTTCCGCTGGATAATGTCGCCATGGTCGGCATCCGCTCGGTCGACCCTGCGGAACGTCGCGCCATAGCCGGCTCGGGCATAACGGTACACGACATGCGCGCCCTCGACGAACATGGCGTCGCCACCCTGGTCTGGCGCTTCCTCGAGCGCGTCGCGTCGGCGAATGGCCGCCTGCACGTCAGCCTCGACGTCGACTTTCTGGACCCATCGATCGCTCCGGGTGTCGGCACCACAGTGCCGGGCGGAGCGACCTTCCGTGAGGCGCATCTCATCATGGAGATGCTGCATGACAGCGGCCTCGTCTCCTCGATCGATCTCGTCGAACTCAATCCCTTTCTCGACGAGCGCGGTCGCACCGCCACGCTGATGGTCGACCTTCTCGCCAGCCTGATGGGCCGCACCGTGATGGACCGGCCGACCCGGAGCTTTGCAGCATGAAAGCCATTTCCCCGCTCGCCATCGTCCCGTTCGTGTCGGTCGACAACATGATGCGCCTGGTGCTCAGCATCGGCGTCGAGACCTTCCTCACCGAGCTCGCCGGCTATATCGAGGAGGACTTTCGCCGCTGGCCGACCTTCGACAAGACGCCCCGTGTCGCCTCCCATTCGGCGGACGGCGTCATCGAACTGATGCCGACCTCCGACGGTGCCCTCTACGGCTTCAAGTATGTCAACGGCCACCCCAAGAACATGCGGGAGGGCAAGCAGACGGTGACCGCCTTCGGTGTATTGGCCGATGTCGGCTCGGGTTATCCGATGCTGCTCACCGAGATGACGCTGCTGACCGCTCTCAGAACCGGCGCCACCTCGGCGATGGCGGCGCGGCGCCTTGCGCCGAAGGGCGCGGATACCATGGCAATCATCGGCAACGGCGCCCAATCCGAATTTCAAGCCTTGGCCTTCGCCGCCATTCTGGGTATCCGCAATTTGCGTCTCTATGACATCGATCCGGCTGCGACGGAAAAGTGCCGGTGCAACCTCGCGCCGCTCGGCTTTTCGATCACCGCCTGCCGCTCCGGCCAGGAAGCGGTCGAAGGCGCCGACATCATCACCACAGTGACGGCCGACAAGCAGTATGCCACCATCCTGACCGACAACATGGTCGGCTCCGGCGTGCACATCAATGCAGTGGGTGGCGACTGCCCGGGCAAGACGGAGCTTCACCACGACATCCTGAAACGGTCGTCGATCTTCGTGGAATATGCGCCGCAGACAAGGATCGAAGGTGAGATTCAACAGCTTGCCGCCGATCATCCTGTCACCGAACTTTGGGAGGTTCTCAGCGGTGCTGCGCCAGGCCGTGTCTCACCCGTCGAGGTGACGCTGTTCGATTCCGTCGGCTTTGCCATCGAAGACTTTTCAGCACTCCGCTACGTGCGCGACAAGCTCGCCGGAACGCCCTTCTACCAGGAACTCGATCTGCTCGCCGATCCCGACGAGCCGCGGGATCTCTATGGCATGCTGGTGCGCGCGGAGGCGGCAGCTATTTGAGGTGGTCCTGGATCGCCTGAAAGCGGGCTGCCAGCTCGGAAGAGCCACTCGATGAGCTTGTGGCCTTGCTTGGCAGGCTATAGCCGGGAACTTCGATACCCTGGTCTAGCATTTCCTTGATTGTGATCGTGCCGGCATCGACGATCTCGCCGGTGCTGGCATTGGTGATGTAATGCCGATAGGTGTTGCTGCCGACCTTCCAGTAAGAATGGGTCTTCTTCATTTCGAGATCGGCAGCGGTAGGCGGCAGACGCGGTCCGGGACCCGGCGAGGCTACCTCCAAGGGCTTCACATAAAACCAGATTGCCAGGACAATCGACGCGAGCACCAACGCCACGATGCCGGCAATGATGATGGAGCGAGCGTCTTGATGGCCGCCATTTTTGCGGCGGCCGGCAGACGTGATCTTGCCTCCCTTTTTCTTGGCGGGAGTGCCGATCGAAGTGTGGTGCGAGGCGACCCGTGACTGCATGACACCTTCCCCCCCAAACGCGCCCTACCTCCGCATGCCGAACCCACCTCGCTCAAAATGGCATGACAATCAGAGCCGGCTCAACGAGCCGCTCACCTTGGCCTGTAATAGATATGGGCATAAAGCTTTTCTTTCCCTTGCGAGTCGAATTTTCCGGAAGAGAAAAAGAATTTTAAGCTGAACAATTCCTTAACAGCGCCCGGGCATTGTCCGTATCCCGCATGTTCATGCCCGTCGCCCTACCTCGCCGGCCCTCGCACGGGCGGGTTGAGACTCAGCATTTATGCGAAGGAGTCTGCGCATAAGCGCAAGTTTAAGTCTTGGTTCATCATTATTGGCGCATTGCAGGTAAGTTACGGTTTTTACTACAGAAGAAGCGGAAAATGTTCCTCAATCGAGTCAAGTTGTGGAAGACCATTGGTGCAGCCGTCGCGATATCCATTACACTGACCGTCTGCCTTTTGCTGTCTGTCGTTTACGCCACACTCTCGAATGACGCCGCGCGGCAGGCATTGGAAAAACAGACGATCGCCATCAGGACAGGCGCCCTTCTGATGCAGAAGGACATTGCCGGTGCGACCATCGCTTGGTCGGGGGATGCCGTCGATCATATCGAGGTGCCGGCCCTTCCCTCATTCCCCACGCACGATCTCATCGACAACCTCACCCGCACGGCAGGCGCCGCGGCTACGATCTTCGCCTATGACAAAGCCAAGGACGACTTCACGCGGGTGACGACGTCGATCAAGAAAGCCGATGGCAGCCGCGCAGTAGGGACCGACCTTGGCAAGACATCGCCCGCCTACGCGGCGATCAAGCAGGGCCGTAGCTTCGCCGGTGAGGCGGCGATTCTCGGTGCGCCTTATCTTACTCTCTACATCCCGATCAAAGATCCCTCCGGCCAGGTCATCGGCATTCTGTTCGCCGGCATTCCCGAGGCGACCGTCGCGGCAACCAAAGACGGGCTGGTCCTGAAGATCTCGCTGCTCGGTCTGTTGATGGCCGCCGTCATCTCGACTGGTGCGTCTTTGCTGGTCGCACGCCTTATCCGTCCCGTGACGCTTCTCTCGGTGCTGATGGAGCGAATTTCGCGCGACGATCTCGCCGAGGACATTCCCTATGCCAACTATGGCAACGAAGTGGGCAGCATCGCCCGTGCCGTCGTCATTCTCAAGAACAGTGCGGCCACCCGCATCGCGCTCGAACGGGACAAGGGCGCCGAAGTCGCCGAACGGGTCGCACGGCAGGAGCGCGTCGAAGCGTTGATCGGCGAATTCCGCGCCTCCACGCAGATGGCGCTCGGCGCTGTGAACAAGACGGTCGATGATCTCTTGGCGACTGCCAGTTCGTTGACAACCGGCGCGCTCCGCACCGTGGAGGACGCCGGCGCCGCCTCGAACGCCTCATGTGACGCCACCGACAATGTACAGACCGTCGCCTCGGCAACCGAGGAACTCTCCGCGTCGATCGGAGAGATATCCGCCCAGATCCACCGTACCGGTACCGTCGTTGCCGATGCCGCGCGCGGCACGCGCGACGCCGACACTAAGATCAACCGTCTCGCCGCTGGCGCCACCAAGATTGGCGAGGTGGTCACGCTGATCAGGGCGATCGCCGAACAGACCAACCTCTTGGCGCTCAATGCAACCATCGAAGCGGCGCGAGCCGGTGAGGCGGGCAAGGGTTTTGCCGTCGTTGCGGCGGAGGTGAAGAATCTCGCCGGTCAGACCGCCAAAGCGACCGAGGAAATAGCCGCTCAGGTCGATAACATTCAGGATGCGACAGCGGATGCCGTGGAGGCGATCCAGGCGATAAGTTCCACCATGCAGGAGGTCGACCGCTATACTGGAACGATTGCCTCCGCAGTTGAGGAGCAAGGTGCGGCAACCGACAACATCAGCCGCTCGGTCAACGCGGCCGCTGCCGGCTCGCAGCGGGTGGCAACCAATGTAAGCGCCGTGCTGGCAACGGCCCGCGAAACAGAGGTGGCGGCCCACAAACTCGATCAGGATTCACGTGAGGTTGCCGGCGAAGCGCGCCAGCTCCGCTCGACGATCGACGCTTTCCTTGGAGCAGTCATCGCCGCCTGACCTTTGGGTTACCGATCATTTCCCACCGGCCGCAAAAAAGTGGCCGGCGGGGCTTGCAATGCCAGAACGATCCAACTAGGTTCCGCGCCGTCATGTGCAGCTGTAGCTCAGTTGGCTAGAGCGTCGGATTGTGGCTCCGAAGGTCGCTGGTTCAAGCCCAGCCAGCTGTACCATTACCTCTCCCTAATTCTGCTGCTCGCGCCAACTTGGCGATTCGAACCGCGTTGCGTTTCGCCCATCGAAATCGTGTATCTGTCTCCCCAGCCGCACTTCGGTAGATCCGTCAACTTCCGGCCGTCCTGTAGCCGGTAGCCGCCTCGATCGGGCGCTCCAGCCAAAAAAACAAGCCCCCCGAGACCATATCAAATAGTCGTGCGGGACCAGTCGCGATGAATTGCGCCGACGATCACAGCTTCACACGAACTCGTGAAAACAGTTCACGGAATCCATCGTGTCATATTGATTTGAAGTCCCCTTTTTCCGTGAAGAGCATCGGCATACGTCTGTGATTATCGAAGCGAGACGAATGTCCGGGGCTGGATATGAACTTCCAACGGCCTAACGACGCTATCGAATTACACGGAGTATGGAAATGAACACCTTTGCTCTTGCCGTCGTTGCTGTTACCGCCATCGCCCTTCCGAGCCTGGCCTCCGCTGCCGAACAGACCTACTGGGATCCGGCCGATAGCACCTTTGCCGTCGGTTCGGTGAAGGCCCCGGCAACCGCCAACAATGACACGGCGCGTTATACTGAGACCTCCACCATGTGGGATCCGGCCGACAGCGCGTTCGTAACGACCAAGGTCGGCGCTGCGCCGGTGATCGGCACCCATGAGGCTGTGAAGACCAATGCCACGATCGTGCGCATGTGGGATCCGGCCGACAGCACCTTCGTCGAAGTTCCCGTCGGCAAGTAATAGTCCCTTCAGACGCTGCCCAATCAACGGCGCCGGTCCTTCCGGCGCCGTTTTCGTATGCAGCTTTCCATCTACATGCCGACCATAGCCATGTGTTGATCAGGCAATGCGGGGTGGCTGCCTGCGCTCGCGCGGGGGGGCGCCACACGTATTATCCTTGCCATTGGTTCGCCGCACGAAAGGCATTGCTTTTTCCTTTGCCTTGTCCGCGAAGTCGGTTATACGAACCGTGTTTCGCGTGTTCGCGACGATCACGCACCCGTAGCTCAGCTGGATAGAGTGCTGCCCTCCGAAGGCAGAGGTCACAGGTTCGAATCCTGTCGGGTGCGCCAGTTCCCTTCCCAAAGCCGCCAGTTTCCTCCCACGTGAACGTGATCGCCTCATTCTTGACCGATCAGTCCATAACGCGCTACATCTCCGTCATGGCAAGACCACGGGAGTTCGATAGGGATGCAGCGCTAACGGCTGCGATCGATGTGTTCTGGTCCAAGGGCTTCGCGGCTACGTCGACGGAGGACCTGGTCCAGGCGATGAATATTGGCCGACAGAGTTTCTACAACGCTTTCGGCGACAAGCGTCAACTCTATCTGGAAGCCCTGGAAACCTATCAGCGAAACGCCACGAGTTGCCACCTCGGGCGCCTAACCACACCGGCTTCGCCGCTGAAAGGCCTGCTGGACCTGTTGGTCGGCCTCATCCCGGACGATGACGCCTTGCGCTGCAAGGGCTGCATGGGTGCTGGATCGATCGGCGAATTCGGTATCACCGATCCCGAGTTGGTGGAGATGCGAGAGAAGATGATCGCGGTCTTCCACGCCAAGGTGGTGGAACGCATTCGGGAGGGACAAAGGCTGGGTGAAGTCGATCCCAACGTCGACGCCGAGCAGGCGGCTGCCTTTATCGAGATCACGATGACCGGCTTCCAGCTCGCGGCGAGAGGCGGCGCGGGAGCCCAGGAACTTCACGCCCTCGCCGCCTTCGCAGTGGAACGCCTCAGAGCATAATAGAATTGAAATCGGGGACCTGCCCGAAGCCTGATCAATTATGGACTAATCAGTCAAAAATGGAGAAGACGATGAGTGACGACAACAGGAAAGTAGCCCTGGTATTCGGCGGTTCGCGCGGCATCGGTGCCGCCATCGTGTCACGGCTGGCTGAAGACGGCTACACCGTTCCCTTCACCTACGTCTCGCGCCCGGATGCCGCCGATGATTTGGCCGCCAAGGTGCGCAATGCCGGCGGCGAGGCGTTGGCCATCAAGGCCGATAGTGCCAGCCAGAACGATATCAAGGCCGCCGTTGGCACCACCATCGATCGCTTCGGCCGGCTGGATGTCGTTGTCGTCAACGCCGGCGTCGCCCGCATGGGCATGGTCGATACCGTTCCGCTGGAAGATCTCGACCTACAGCTCGACGTCAACGTGCGTGGCGTGTTCCTCGCCATCCAGGCGGCCCTGCCGCATCTGAAGGACGGCGGGCGCATTATTACCATCGGCAGCAACATCGCCGTGCGCAGCGGCTTCCCGGGTGCCAGCGTCTACCAGACGACCAAGGCGGCGGTGGCCGGCATGGTCAAGGGCCTCGCCCTCGATCTGGCGCCGCGCGGCATCACCATCAACAATGTCCAGCCCGGGCCGACCCGGACCGACATGATCGGCTCCCTTGGCAACGAGGGGATGGACATGGTGATGGGCATGGTGCCGCTGAAGCGCATGGCCGAGCCGGATGAGATCGCCGGCATGGTCTCCTACCTGACGCGCGGCGAAGCCAGTTTCATCACCGGCGCCAGCCTGACCATCGATGGCGGTTTCGCACTCTGACGAGCCAGACAGATGGGCGCCCAAGGGTGCCCCCTTCATTCTTCTGGTTTCAGGTCATGCCGCGCTTTCACCAAGCTTGGGTGCGTTGAACAGATGAACGCCCGCCTCCGTCAGCCGGCGCGTGAGGTCGGCATTGGGTGCGTCACTGAGAGCCTCGCAGGTGGTATGAAATTGGACGCTTCTAAAAACCTCGCCAAATCAGTGGTTTTATGATTCCCTTTGCCTTGTGGCGGAGGGCTCTGGCGATGTCTGGACTGCCTGGCTTTTTTGACTTCGATGACCGGCTGAAGCGGCTGAGCGACCTCGGTGACCAGTTGGAGGCATTTGGCAAGACCGTCGACTTCGAGATATTCCGAGCCGATCTGTTGACGGCCCTTGATTACACCAACGGCCCGCAAGGCGGTCGGCCTCCGTTCGATCCGGTGATGATGTTCAAGATCCTGGTGATCCAGGCGGCCAACAACCTCTCTGACGAGCGGGCCGAGTTT
>NZ_AUHB01000004.1 GCF_000422965.1 Pleomorphomonas oryzae DSM 16300 | reverse complement strand
CCCAGCGCCAATGGTACTCCGTCTTAAGACGCGGGAGAGTAGGTCGCTGCCAGGCCTGCAAAGAGCAAGACAAAAGAGACAAATCAAACCACACGGTCAAAACCTCTTCACACGCAAGACAAACACGACAGACAACACAAAAGCCCTCACCGAGAAATCGGCGAGGGCTTTGTTGTATTTGGAAAGGGGCTGCCGCTAAGTCAGATCTTTCTGATAGCGAAGGACAACAATATTTCCCTGCCGATTGGGCGTCTCTCGCACATGCTCGCCGGTCAAATGAAGCCCGCTCCTTTCGAGAAGCTTGATAGAGGCGGCATTGCCCCGATCGACGGTCGCGAAGACCGCTGCGAGCGATCCGGCGTGGTGCTGGAGCACGGGATGCGACGGCCTCGGTCATCAAGCCCCGGCCATGAAATCTCGGAAGCAGCCAATAGCCGAGCTCAGCGACATCGCCCGACCTCACCAATCCCACAACGCCTAGGAACTCGCCTTCGAGCCGATGCACGACGGCGAAGGCGTTGGGAGGAACTGCCTGAGCGGCGCTGGCAATGAAGGCGCAGGCGTCCGCTTCCGTGTAGGGAAACGGCACCGTCGGTAGCCATTGGGCGACGTTCCAGTCATTCAGCCCTTCGATGAAGCCTGGGATATGGGCCGCGACGCAGGGCCGTAGCTCAATCCGATTGCCGACGATGCTGCCTGTCACTTCGGTTCCTCCTGGCTGGCGCCGTTCGAGCGAGGCCAAGACACCCACAGTATAGTGGCTGTGAGGGACGTTTCGATCTGGAGCGTAAGGTCTGGCGCAACAAGCCCGGTCATGAAAGCGAAGCGTATGCCACGCCGCTCCAAATCGCGCGCCGGCCCAAAGCAGGGCCGCTGAGAAGATGGATCTCGGGTTTAGCGTCGCATGAGGTCGACGGCCGTACGTGCGGACCTAGAGCCCATTATAACGGCGGTTTGCAGCGCTGCGCTCCGCAGGCGACGTGTTCATAAGGTGCTGACTGGGCATGCGATTTCTCGAGATGGCGGCGGTTGCGATCTGGCAGATCACCTTAAGGTGAAGCGAGCTGTCACGCGATTCAGCGGAACCGGCCTCGTCTGTCCTGCGTTTCTTTTACGGTTCCCCGAACGGGAATTTTCATGAGACGTGAAGGGAGATTGCCATGAGCTCGACCACCGACAAGATCAAGGGCTACACCAACGAGGCCGTCGGCAAGGCCAAGCGGGCCGCCGGCAAGGCGCTCGACGATCCTGACCTGAAGGCCAAAGGCGACATGCAGGAAGCCAAGGGCGACGCCCAGAAGGCCGTCGGCAAGGGTAAGGAAGCGGTGAAAAACACCATCGACAAGCTCTGAGCGGCAACGCTCTGATGCCCAATGACGCTGCTGGTCCTCGCGGACCGGCGGCGTCTTTTGTTGCAGCCCGCGCGGCGGGTGATCTCCCTTTCACCGAGGATCCAAATGGCCCAGAGAACGTTGCTGCAGGCTTTCCACTGGTACTATCCCGGCGACGGGCGTCTCTGGCCCGACATCGAAGAAAAGGCCGCCTCCCTGGCGGAAATGGGCATCACCGATGTCTGGCTGCCGCCTATCTATAAAGGCGCCGCCGGCGGCTCTTCGGTCGGTTACGATGTCTACGATCTATTCGATCTCGGTGAGTTCGATCAGAAGGGCAGCGTTGCCACAAAATATGGCGACCGGGCCGCATTGGAGCGAGCCACGCAGGCTTTGGAGGCCAAGGGCATCGGCGTCATCTATGATGTCGTGTTCAACCACAAAATGGGCGCCGACGAGACCGAGCGCGTACACGTGCATCGCGTCACCCCGGACAATCGCGAGGAAATCGATCCCGATACCTTCGAGGCTACGGTGCATACCCGCTTCACTTTTCCCGGGCGGGGAGGGCGCTACTCGGAGTTCATCTGGGACGCCAAGTGTTTCACCGGCGTCGACCATATCGAGGATCCGGACGAGACCGGCGTCTTCAAGCTGGTGAACGACTATGACGAAGGCTGGAGCGTGGAAGTTGACGCGGAGTTCGGCAACTTCGACTACCTGATGGGTTCGGACATCGAATTTCGCAACAAGGCGGTCTACGAGGAGCTCAAGCACTGGGGCCGTTGGCTGATGGGCGAGCTGCCGTGCGCCGGCTTCCGCCTTGATGCGGTCAAGCATATTCCGGCCTGGTTCTTCCGCGACTGGATCGGGCACATGCGCGAAAGCGCCGGCAAAGATCTGTTCGTGGTCGCCGAATACTGGCACCCCGATCTCGAGGCGCTCCGCAACTACCTCGATCTGGTCGACCGGCAGCTGATGCTGTTCGACGTCGCCCTGCACTATCACTTTCACGACGCGTCGAAGGGGGGCGCGGATTATGACCTGCGCACCCTGTTCGATGGCACGCTGGTCGGGGCCATGCCCGAGCATGCGGTGACACTGGTGGCCAACCACGATACGCAGCCTCTGCAATCGCTGGAGGCGCCTGTTGAGCCGTGGTTCAAGCCGCTTGCCTACGCTCTCATTCTGCTGAGGGAGCAAGGCGTGCCTTGCGTGTTCCATCCCGATCTCTATGGGGCGGACTATACCGACAAAGGCGGCGACGGGCAGGATCACCATATCGAAATGCCGGCCATTGAATGTCTGCCGCGGTTGATCAAGGCGCGCCAGCGGTTCGCTAACGGCCCGCAGATCGATCTTTTCGACGAACCCAACTGCATCGGCTTCATTCGGCAAGGCACTTCCGAAGCGCCCGGCTGCGTCGTCGTCATGACCAATGCCGGCGAGACGGCCAAGGCGGTGGATCTCGGGCAAGAGGCGGCAGGCGTCGCCTTCCGCGATTTCCTGGGGCATCGGGACGACGAGATCACTACAGACGAAAAGGGGCGCGCGAGCTTCCCCGTAAATGGTGGCAGCGTCAGTGTCTGGGTGCGTGCGGACGCGCTAAACTAATCAAAGGCTGGCTGTTTCCGGCCGTGATTTATTCGAATGGAGGGTGGCCGATTGACCCCTGAAACGCTTTCATTGCGCCCCATGGGAAAGATCCCGGCCGCTCTCGCGGCGATCGCGCCGGTTGCCGCTGCGGCAGTGATCGGCAACGTCGCCACGCTGCCGAACATAGCGCCGTGGTACGAGGGCCTCGCCAAGCCGCCATTCAATCCGCCCAACGGGGTTTTCGGCCCCGTCTGGACGCTTCTCTATATCCTGATGGCTTGGGCCTTCTACCGCGTGCTGCGTAGCCCGGAAGGCGTTCCGCGCCGCCGCGCCATCCTGTTTTTCCTGGTGCAGATCACGCTCAATGCCGCTTGGTCCGTTGCCTTCTTTGGCCTCCACTCGCCGACGGCGGGCCTTGTGGTGATTCTGCTGCTGGTAACGGTAATCGCCGCGACGATTCACGCCTTCCTCGCGGTCGACCGTATCGCCGGCGGCGCCCTCGTTCCCTATCTCGGCTGGGTCGCCTTCGCCACGCTGCTCAACGCATCGATCTGGTGGCTCAATTAATCGGCCTTGCCGAGGCACCGAAAACAAAAAGGCCGCCCGAAGGCGGCCACTTTGCAAGTCCTTGACTTCTCGTCTGAAAATGGAGCGGGCGATGGGATTCGAACCCACGACCCTAACCTTGGCAAGGTTATGCTCTACCCCTGAGCTACACCCGCGCTCCGCTTTTCAGCGCGCTCCGTCGCCGGAGCGAGGCGGTATATCGCCCAAGTCGGCGGCGAATGCAACAGGCTTTTTCGACTTTTTTCGTCCAGCCCGCCTTTTTGCCGGGAAAAGGATGAACCGCCCTCGCCAAGACGCGGATTTTTCAGCGCTTTTGGCTTGCGCGATCAGGCGGTTCCCTGAATTATCGGCCTATTCCAGGGCTGAGGCCCGCCTGCCCGTGAGGTTTGCCATGGCCGCGACGCGTGTCGATCTCTTCGCCTTCTTGGATCGTCTCGGTATTGCTCACAAGACGATCGAGCATCCGCCGCTGCCGACCGTCGAAGCGGCAATGGCCATCTGGGGCGGCATGACCGGCGGCTTTGCCAAGAACCTGTTCGTCAAGGACAAGAAGAGCCGACTTTTCCTGATTACGCTCAGGAAGGATGCTGCGCTCGATCTCAAGCACGCACAGACGGCCATCGGAGCGACGGGGCGGGTATCTTTCTGCACCGCGGATCAGCTCATGGAACATCTGGGTATCCTGCCTGGTTCGGTAACGCCGTTCGGCGTTCTTAACGACACCGCCGGTGCTGTCACCGTGGTGCTGGAGAGGGCGTTGCTTGAGCTCGATCCGGTCCACGTCCATCCGCTTGAGAACACCGCCACCACGGCAGTCTCGGCCGAGGGACTGGTGTCTTTCCTGCGGGCTGCCGGTCATGAGCCACTCATCGTCGATCTGCCGCTTTTCGCCTGAGGGGGGGCGGCTGTTAAATTTGCATCTGTCGCCCTATATAGGGCGGACGAATGACCCCCATTGCCGTCTCCTTGTGGGAGAGTGGCGCCCAGCAGTCGAGTGAGAAGATGAGCAGCCCGACCTTCACCTTTGGCAATGGCTTCGCCGCGCCCGGCACCGCGCCGGCCCCTGCGGCAGCGAGTGATGTGATCGAGACGACCACTCGTGATTTCGCGCGCGACGTGCTCGATGCCTCCAAAGACAAGGCCGTACTGGTGGACTTCTGGGCAGAGTGGTGCGGCCCCTGCAAGCAACTGACGCCGATTCTCGAAAAGGTGGTCCGTGACGCCAAGGGCAAGGTGCGGCTCGTCAAGATGAACATCGACGACCATCCTGAAGTGGCCGGGCAGCTCGGTATTCAGTCGATTCCCGCCGTCATTGCCTTCGTCAAGGGGCGAGCGGTTGACGGATTCATGGGCGCGCAGCCGGAAAGTCAGGTGCGGCAGTTCATTGAGCGCGTCGCTGGTCCCATGGGGCCGACCGATCAGGAAAAGCTTATTGCCGCCGGCCAGGAGGCGCTGGCCGCCAATGATCCGCAGGCTGCCGCCGATGCTTTCCTCGCGGTACTGGATATGGACCCGGAGTCGCTGATCGCCACGGCCGGCCTTGTCCGGGCCCTGACGGCGGCCGGCCAGCTTGAGGATGCGCGGACCGTGTTGGCCCGCGTGCCGGATCTGAAGGCGGGCGACGCGGCCATTGTCGGTGCCCGCGCCGAGCTCGAACTGGCCGAACGGGCGGCCAGTGTCGGCGATACCGATGCGCTCTCTGCCGCCGTTGCTGCCGATCCTGCGAACCATCAGGCCCGGTTCGAGCTGGCGGAAGCGCTGGCCGCCAAAGGCGACCGCCAGGCGGCTGTCGATCACCTCGTCGAGATCGTCCGGCGCGAGCGCGGCTGGAATGACGAAGCGGCCCGCAAGCAACTGGTCAAGTTCTTTGAAGCCTGGGGCATGACCGATCCGATGACGCTCTACGGGCGGCGCAAGCTGTCCTCCGTATTGTTCTCCTGATCTCGCGAAAGGCACTCAATGCAAGTCGGCAACGCAAGCTATGTTGGTCCCGCCGATCTCCCCGGCGAACTGCCGCTCTTCCCACTGAAGGGCGTGCTTCTGTTGCCGCGCGGACTGTTGCCGCTCATCGTGTTCGAGCCGCGCTATCTTGCCATGGTTGACGCGGCGCTTGCCGGTGATCGGCTGATCGGCATCATTCAGCCGCGGTTCGACATCGAGGAGGGCGTTGAGGAGGGATCAGCGCCGCTCTGCGAGGTGGGAACCGTTGGCCGCATCACGGCGATCGCCGAAACCGGCGATGGTCGTTACCAGGTGACACTGACCGGCGTCTGCCGCTTCCGGCTGACGGGCGAGACTTCGGCTGATCTTCCCTATCGTATCGGTCAGATTGCCTGCGACTTCCCTGCCGATTTCGAGCCGCGAACCGGCGAGGAGGAAGTGGACCGTGCCGCCTTCCTGGCAGTGTTCGAAGCCTATCTCGATGCCAATGAGATGGAGGCCGACTGGGACGCCGTCGAGAAGGCGTCGACGGAAGCGCTGATCAATACGCTATCCATGATGAGCCCCTATGGGGCGGCCGAGAAGCAGGCGTTGCTCGAAGCGCCCGACCTCAAGACGCGAGCGGAAACCTTGGTGGCCATCACCGAAATTACGTTGGCGCGTGCCGCCAACGATACGCCGACGACCATCAACTGAGGGCATTGTCATGCAGGATAACGATGGCCGGCGGACCGGCGAGGTCGATCCCAAGCTTCTTGAGATCCTTGTCTGCCCCCTCACCAAGGCAACGCTGGAATGGTATCCCGAGCGGCGTGAGCTGGTGTCGCGGCCGGCCCGCCTGGCCTATCCGGTGCGCGACGGCGTGCCGATCATGCTGCCCGACGAGGCACGGGCGCTCGACCCCGACGAGTGACAGTCGGCATTCTAGCGTCAGCTAGCAAGACCGCAGGCCGCCTTGAGACGTGCCTCCGCATCGGTATCGGCGTGGGCCAGGCGAATGACCTTGAGGCGCGCCGTTGAGCCGGATACCACCAGTCCCGCCGACTTGGGCAGGCCGGCAGCGGCGGCGATAAGCGATGCCACCGCTGCATTGGCCTTGCCGTCCTCCGGCACTGCCTTTACTCGCGCCGCTATTACGGTGCGTCCATCCGACAGCGCCTTTGTGCCGTCGATGCAGTCGCTGCCGCCGCGCGGCGTCAGACGAACATCGATGAGAAGATCGGCACCATCGCGCCGGATGGGAGCGTCGGCCATTCCCTTAGAAAACGTAAGGATAAACGTAGCGGATGATGATCTGCTCTAGCAGAATGATGCCAAACCAGAGCACCAGGAAGGACAGATCGAGCCCGCCGGTATTGGGCATGAAGCGGCGGATCGGACGCAGCACCGGCTCGGTCATCGTGTAGAGAAACGAGGCGATGGCCGACACCACCGGGTTACGCAAGTTCACGACATTGAAAGCGACGAGCCAGGACATGATCGCCGAGGCGATCAGGATGTACATGTAAAGATCGAGAACCTGGAGGAGAACGTAGAGAACGGCCTGCATGAATGGGTCTTTCGTTTCACGGGTTTTCCGAGATGTAGCCATGGCGGAAGGGGGCCGCAAGGCTGCTTTATAGACCGACCACCTGCCGATTGCTTGGTTTGGTAAAAACCATGGGTCCGCCAGGGTCCGGATGACGTAGCGGGCTTCGGCGATCCAAGCTCGGAGGGTGATCACCGCTCGCTGTTGGCGGCGGCCCCCTTCACTTTGCTTTCGCCGCGAAGAGCCGCGAAAGGCTTGACAGCCCCGGTGCCTCCCCCTAAAAGCGGCTCACCCGACGCCGGGTTATCGGCTGAAAAGCCGTGCCGGATGGGGCTGTAGCTCAGATGGGAGAGCGCTGCAATCGCACTGCAGAGGTCAGGGGTTCGATTCCCCTCAGCTCCACCAATTCAATCGCCTCTTTGCGGATTGTAAGGTGGATTGGTTCCTATCGGTAATGACGCCGATGGAGCTCTGTCATGCCCTGACTTGGTGACGACCCTGGTGGGTGGTCATGATCTGCGACCTATTGCCTAGCGACGAACCGCAGCGAACTTGGTATTGGAAAAAGAGATCGATCTCATTGAAATGAGATCGATCCCAAAGCGACAATATCGACTGTCAGGACAGCACGGTCGATCGGGAGAGGCGATGGGCGAGCCCGGCAACGCCAGAGACGGCAAGACGAGGAAGGCTGCGCGACTCATTGACGTCGCCCGGCTTGCCAACGTGTCGCGGGCAACCGCTGCCCGCGCCCTGGGTGGCTATGGCGTCGTCACGCAGGAAACGCAGCGCAAAGTGGCCGAGGCTGCAACGGCGCTCGATTATCGCGTCAACGATCTGGCGCGGTCGATGCGCTCCGGCAAGACGCTGACCATCGGCGTTGTCGTCGCCGATATCTCCAACTCCTTCACGCTGAACTCCATCCGGGGCATCATCGACGCTTCGGCGAGCGCGGGCTATCAGAGCCTCGTGTTGAATACCGATGGCGATGTGCGGCGCGAACGGGAAGCCATCCGCGTGTTGCGCGAGAAGCGCGTCGACGGTCTGCTGGTTGTGCCAGCCTCTCGTATCGAGGTGGATCATCTGGCCGGTGGGCGTGGCCATGGCGCACCGGTGGTGCTGTTCGACCGGTTCATCGATGACCTGCCGCTTGATTCGGTGATCACGGCCGATTTTGAGGCGTCGCGCGCCGCCATCAATCTTTTCGTCCAACATGGGCATCGCCGCATTGGGCTCCTGCTTGGAACGGCTGCCCATCATGGCCATCAGGAAAGCGAGCCGCACGATACCGTTTCTGCGGTGCGCGAACGCGCGCGTGGCGCCATGGCCGGATTTGCCGACGCCAATCTCACCGTGAATTCGGCTTGGGTTCGCTATGCCGGTTCCGTTGCGCCGACGGCACTGGCAGCCGCGCGCCACCTGCTGGCACAGTCTCCACGTCCGACCGCCGTTCTGGCGGGCAATGAAGAAATGCTGCTGGGCGCTTTGGCGGCCGCTGAAGAGATCGATCTCACCATTGGTCAGGATCTTTCCTTGATCGGCTTCGACGATGCGCCTTGGTTGGCGGTTTTTCGGCCGCCGCTGTCGGTCGTTCAGCGACCGACCTACGAGCTCGGGCGTCAGGCGGTGACGTTGTTATTATCGAAAGTTGAAGGGGATCGAAGGCCAAATTCAATTGTCCTCCCTGCAACCCTGGTCAGTAGGGCTTCCGTAGCGCGTATTGGCTCGTAATATACAATAAAAAATTATTGATCACGTTGCAGTCTAGGTGCGAATCTAGGCGTTATACGTTTGTGTAATTTGGATAGTATTCGATAAAACAAGCTAGTTTGAAATTTTTTCTTGACGAAAACTGTGGCGTGGCGTAGTTGAAATTATGCGGTGCATGGGAGGTGCCCGTCATCGGTCGCATTGGAGGACCGTCGCGTTTGCGACGGTTGTTCGCGCCGCATTCATCGTTCGGGAGGATCGACATGAAGAAGTTTGTAACCGTCTGCGTTGCAGCCCTGTGCCTGGGCGCCTCGCTCGCGCATGCCGCCGACAAGAAGTTCACCATTGCCGGCATCGTTTTCCAGGAAGACCAGTTCATGAAGTCGACGCTGCTCGGCATGAAGCAGGTCGCCGACAAGGAAGGCGTCAATCTGCTGACGGCCAACACATCGAACCAGATTTCCAAGGAAGTTCAGGTCGTCAACACCTATACCGCCCGTGGCGTCGACGCGATCGTCATCACCTATCTCGATCCGGCCGCCGCTTCCATTCCGGCTGTGAAGGCCGCGGCCGACAAGGGCATCAAGATCGTGTCCTTCAACAACACGTTGGCGGCTGACTTCCCGGTTTCGACCGTGCAGTCCGACAACAGCCTGCTGGGCGCCGGTTCGGGCAAGGCGGCGGCCGAGTACATCAAGACGCATTATGCCGGCAAGAAGGAAATCAAGGTCGGCATCATCAACTACAAGGCTCAGCTGCCGCCGGAGAGCAATGCGCGCCAGGACGGCTTCTGGGGCGAGATCAAGGACATCCCCGGCGTGAAGCTGGTTGCCGAGGCGTCTTCGCCGGTGGCTGAGGAAGCCATCAAGAAGGCGGCCGACATCATCACCGCCAATCCCGACCTCGATATGTTCTTCGCTTGCAACAACGGCGGCACGATCGGTGCGGTTCTGGCCGTCAAGAATTCCGGCAAGAAGATCCCGGTGTTCGGCATCGACCTCGACAAGCAGATGGTTGGCTTCCTGAAGTCCAAGGACGATATCCTGCAGGCTTCCACGGCTCAGGACCCGGTCAAGATTGGCGCTCTCGCCATGGAAAACGCCGTCAAGGCGCTCAAGAACGAGCCGGTCGAGAAGAAGATCATCGTTCCCGGCCTGACGCTGACCCGGACCGACCCGGCGGCCATCGCCGAGTATGCCAAGACCGTCAAGTAAGACCAGCACGAGGCACGGGGCTCGCCGTTCGCGAGCTCCGTGCCTCCTTGAGCAGGGACGCGCCGGCCGGTGACGACCGGCGCTCTTGCAAAGTCCTGGCTCCTTCAAGGCTCCAGGCGGAGTTCTCATAGAGATCGCGGCCGGTCTAGCGCACTGTTTGTTGGCGCTGGTCCTTCCGCGCAAATTACGGCTCCCAGGCGTCTTATTGTCGACCGGCTGCGCTCTGCGGTGCGCTTGCCGCTGACGATTGGTTTCGCGGAGGACCGCCGTCCAACAGGAATGCAAGGATCGCACGAATGGGATCGGCAAAGCTCGAAATCAGAAATCTGACGAAGGCTTACCCCGGCGTTGTCGCCCTCGACGATTTCTCGGCCAGCTTCGAAGGGGGCAAGGTTTACGCTCTCCTGGGCAAGAACGGATCGGGCAAGAGCACCTTCGTCAAATGCCTGTCGGGGGCCGTCACGCCGACGTCCGGCGAGATCCTCATCGATGGCCAGACGATAACCTTCGACGGGCCGGCCGACGCGAATGCCGCCGGCATCGCCGTGGTCTATCAGGAGCTCAGCCTGATCCTGGATTTCACGGTCGCCGAAAACATCATGCTTGGCCGCTTTGCCACCGGCGGCCCTGGCAATATCAAGATCGACTGGAAAGAGACCAACACCGCTGCCGCGAAAATCCTGAAAGAGCTCAGGATCGATATCCCGGTGACGCGCAAGGTGTCGGACCTGTCGGTCGGTCAGCGCCAGGTCATCGAGATTGCCAAGGCGATGTCGCTCAATCCGCGCGTCCTACTGCTCGACGAGCCGACTTCGGCTCTGGCCCGTCATGAGATCAACAGCCTGATGGAAGTGGTGCGGACGCTCAAGGCGCAGGGCGTCGTGGTTATCTTCATCACCCACAAGCTCAACGAAATCCGCGGCATTGCCGACTATGTCACTGTTCTGCGCGACAGCCGGCACGTCGGTTCGGTGCCGATCGATGTCGCCACCCCCAAGGTAATCGTCGATATGATGTTCGGCGAAACGGTGCTGCAATCGCGCCCCGACGACCTCAAAGTGGGCGACAAGGTCAGCCTCAAGGTCTCCGGTCTGACGCGGCGCGACAAGTTCGAAGATATCAGCTTCGACGTTCGCGCCGGCGAAATCGTCGGCATCGCCGGCATGCTCGGTGCGGGCCGCAGCGAACTGTTGCGCGGCATTTTCGGGGCCGATCGGATCGACGGCGGATCGGTGACCATCAACGGCACCGAAGTTCGCAAGCCGACCATCCCGTTGATGAAGAAGCTCGGCCTTGCCATGACGATGGAGAACCGCAAGGAGGAGGGCCTCGTCCAGATCATGTCGGTCGAGGACAATCTCAGCCTCGCGAGCCTCAAGGAAATTTCTCACCGCGGGCTGATCAGCCACTTCTTGCAGGCACCCGTCGCCGAGAAATGGGTGAAGCAGCTGCATATCAAGGTGTCGGATCCGTCCTACGAGGTTCAGTCGTTGTCGGGCGGCAACCAGCAGAAGGTGGTTGTCGGCAACTGGCTCAACACCGATCCCAAGGTGGTGTTCTTCGACGAGCCGACGCGTGGCATCGACATCGTCGCCAAGCAGCAGATCTTCCAGATCATGTGGGATCTGTCGCGCAAGGGACTCAGCGTCGTCTTCGTTTCCTCCGAGCTCGAAGAGCTGCTCGAGGTCTGTCACCGCATCCTGATCATGGAGGCCGGCCGCCTCATCGGCGAGGTCACGTCGCCTGAGACGACGGGAATCGAAGACCTCTACGCCATGTGCATGGGCGAAGGCGCCCGACAGCTCGCCTGATAGCCACCAATCGCTCGCTTATAAGGGTTTCCGTTATGTCCACCCTGGCAACGCGCCGCTCCAATATCCGCGTCTCCGATTTTGTCCTCGAGCTCATCCTGCTTGTGATCGTCGTTCTGCTGGGGTTCTCGGCACCGGGATTCGCCTCGTGGGATAACTTCATGAACATCCTGCGCAGTGCGGCGACCACTGGCGTCATCGCGTTCGGCATGACTTTCGTCATCATTCTTGGCGAAATCGATCTTTCCGTCGGTTCGGGCGTGGCGTTCTTCGGCTGCCTGCTGGCGCTGATCACCGAAACGCTTGGAGACGCGGGGTATTCGCTCGAAATGGCGATTGCCTTGGGAACGGTCGCCTGCCTAGTAGTGGCCATATGTGCCGGCATGTTCACCGGCTGGATCCGCCACCGGCTGGCGGTGCCGACCTTCATCACCACGCTGGCCTGGATGGCGGCATTCCGCGGCGGCGCCTATCTGCTGACCGGTTCGTTTCCGATCACGCCCTATCCGGACTGGTTCTTCTTCTTCGGCGCCGGCTTCATTGGCGGCATTCCGTTCCAGGCCGTGGTGTTTCTGATCGTTTTCGCACTGACCTGGTTCATTTCGAAATACACGGTGTTCGGCAAGTCCGTCTATGCCATCGGCGGCAATGCCGAGGCGGCCCGCCTTTCCGGCATCAACGTCGCCAAGGTGCGCATGGCGGTCATGGCCATGACATCGGTGCTCGCCGTCATCGCCGGCATCATGGTGTCGAGCCAGATCCAGGCCGGCAATCCGACTGTGGGTGTGTCCTGGGAATTCACGGTGATTTCTGCCTGCGTTATCGGTGGCGTCAGCCTGATGGGCGGCAAGGGCCGCATCTGGGGCACCTTCGTCGGCGTGCTGTTCCTTGAGATCATTCTGAACGGCATGACGCTGCTCAACATCGACGAATACTGGCAGTACGTGGCGCGTGCCCTGCTGATCCTCGGCGCCGTGCTGATCTACCAGTTGCAGGCTGTGTCGAGAATCACGCGCTAAGAAACGCATAGTGTCCGGCTGCTCGGCCGGACACTCTCAGACCTTGCCGCGACAGGCGGCACCAATTCCGAGTGGCGCGATGTACATCGGGATCGACTGGGGCGGCACCAAGATGGAGGTGATCGGCCTCGCGGGGGACGGACGGGAGCTCTGCCGTCATAGGATCGCTACGCCGCGCGAAGACTATCGGGGTTCCGTTCGGGCGGTCTGCGGTCTGGTCGCCTATGCCCGGCAGGCAACCGGACGCGACGGCAGCGTGGGGATCGGCTTGCCGGGTAGTCCCAATCCTCTGACCGGCCTCATTCGCAACTCCAACGCCTGGTGGCTGAATGGTCAGCCGCTTGGCCGCGACTTGGAGGAAGCGCTTGGCCAGCCGGTACGGATCGCCAACGACGGCAATTGTCTCGCTGTCTCGGAAGCCATCGATGGCGCCGGCGCCGGCGCCCACATCGTGCACGGCATCATCCTCGGCACCGGACACGGCTCGGGTATCGCCATAGACGGCAAGAGCCACAACGGGCATCAGGGCTTGGCTGGCGAGATCGGCCATTACTCGCTGCCCTGGCCGAAGGAGGGCGACTATCCGGGTCCTCGCTGCTGGTGCGGGCGGCAGGGCTGCCTGGAAATGTTCTGCTCCGGCACCGGCTTCGAGTTGGACTACCGCATGGCGGCGGGCGTTGAGCGCAAGGCCGCGGAGATCATCGACCTGAAGCGGGCCGGCGATCCTGGGGCTGAAGCAACCTACCGCCGCTATGTCGATCGCCTCGCGAGGTCGCTCGCTCTGATCATCGATATCATCGATCCCGATGTGTTCGTGCTGGGCGGTGGAATGAGTAACATCGACGAACTCTACGACGATCTGCCGAGGCTTCTCAGGGAAAGAACCAACCTTTTTGCCGGGCAGGACAAATTGGTTTTCTCCGATAGCGTCGAGACGCCCATTCGCAAAGCCAAGCATGGCGACAGCTCGGGCGTCCGGGGGGCTGCGTTCCTGTGGCGGGAGGCCGATGGCGTTCGATAATGCGCCGAGGCGATATCGAGACGCGGATTCGCGGCGTCTCTCGCCCTTGATCGAGCTCGCAAGTTCTCCATATTGGTCTAGGGTCTATCGACCCGGCCTACCCGAGAGGTGAGTCATTCCCTGAAAATCCAGCCCTGACGGAGGCCTTGCATGCCACACGACATGTCCCTCATTTCGACGATTGTCGGTGGCTTGGTTCTGGCTTTCATCTTCGGCACGATTGCCAATCGTTTCCGTCTGCCGCCGCTTGTCGGCTATCTCGTCGCCGGCATGCTGGTCGGGCCGCACACGCCGGGCTTCGTCGCCGATCAGCAACTGGCGCCGCAGCTCGCCGAGCTGGGCGTCATCCTGCTGATGTTCGGCGTCGGCCTGCATTTTGCCCTGAAAGATCTCCTGTCGGTTCGCTTCATCGCCGTACCGGGCGCCATCGGCCAGATTGCCATCGCCACGTTGCTCGGCTGGGGGCTCGGCCACAGCATGGGCTGGTCGACCGGCGGCAGCGTGGTGTTCGGCATCGCGCTGTCCGTCGCCTCCACGGTGGTGCTCCTGAAGGCGCTGCAGGAGCGGCGCCTCGTCGACAGCGAACGCGGCAAGATCGCCGTCGGCTGGCTGATCGTCGAAGATCTCGCCATGGTCCTGGTGCTGGTGCTGATTCCGGCGGCCGCCAGCGTGGCCAATGGCGGCGCCAGCGCCTATTCCGATCCTCTCGCGGCCGTGGCCAGCCGCCTGATCGGCATCGATCTCGGGGTCGGCGGCATCGTGGCGGCAACGCTCATCAAGGTCGCGATCTTCGTTGCGCTGATGCTGGTGGTCGGCCGGCGGCTGATCCCGGCCATTCTGCATCGCATCGCCCATACCGGTTCGCGCGAGCTGTTCCGGCTCGGCGTGCTGGCCATTGCGCTGGGTGTTGCCTTTGGCGCGGCAGAACTGTTTGGCGCCTCGCTGGCTCTCGGCGCCTTCTTTGCCGGCATGGTGCTGTCGGAGAGTGAACTCAGCCACCGGGCCGCCCAGGAAAGCCTGCCACTGCGCGACGCCTTCTCCGTGCTGTTCTTCGTTTCGGTCGGCATGCTGTTCGATCCGAACATCCTGATCAATCAGCCGCTCGTCCTGCTTGCCACGCTGGCCATCATCCTTATCGGCAAGACGGTGGCGGCGTTCGTCATCGTGCTGGTCTTCCGCCGGCCGGTGAAGACGGCGCTGACCATTTCCGCCAGCTTGGCCCAGATCGGCGAATTTTCCTTCATCCTGGCCGAAATGGGCGTTGGCCTTGGCATCCTGCCGGCGGAGGGGCGCGACCTGATCCTGGCAGGCGCCTTGATCTCCATCATCCTCAATCCGCTGATGTTCAATCTGGCCGACCGGCTGCGCCCCGTTCTCGAAGCGCGGCTGGAGCCGGCGCCCAAGGCCGAGACACCGGTCGCAGCCGCCGAAGTGGAGAGATCGCCGGCTGCTGCCGATAGCACTGACACAGATGAGGAGATGGTCGAGCCCACGGCCCTCACGGGTCATCTCGTGGTGATCGGCTACGGCCGGGTCGGCAGCGTCGTTGCCGAGGAGTTCGTTACCCGTGGTGCCAAGCTCCTGATCATCGAGGATGCCGAGGAACAGGTGCGACGGTCACGCGCCAAGGGCATCGAGACCATCGTCGGCAACGCTGCCGATGGCCGGGTACTGGCTCTTGCCGGCCTCGATCGGGCGGAAGCGCTGCTGCTCGCCATTCCCGACGGCTTCGAGGCCGGGCAGACCGTCGAGCAGGCCCGCCGGATCAATCCGGGCCTTCTCATCGTCGCCCGCGCCCATTCCGACGAAGAAGTGGGGCACCTGTTGCGTCATGGTGCCAGCAAGGTCATCATGGGTGAACGCGAGATCGCCTTGGGCATGTTGAAGATGCTGGACGGTCCACCGGCCGCGTCATCGGATGCTGTTGTTGCGACGACGCCGGAAGTGCCGGCGCCAAGCGAGACTGAAGAAGGAAAACCCGCCGCGTGACCTTCGGAACCGCGTCAGTCCCCTTTTTGAAGCGTCCGTTTACGGCGCCGAAGGCGGCTGTCGCGTGGCTGTCGGCGCTTCTCTTCATTTTTGTCCTGCATCTCGGACTCGGCGCCGGCCTTGCGTCGTCGGTGTCGACGAGCCTTGGCGCGGCCGACCATGTCGCCGTCAGGCACTCGGCTCTCGTCCGCGATGGCCTGAAGCCGGTGGTCGCTGCCGACCATGGCGACCGGACCTCGGCGCCACCACCACAATCGCCGGCGGTACCGGTCTTCGGTGCTGTCATTGCAGCGCGTCCGTCCGGCTTCCTTTGCCTGCTCTCCGGTGCCGAGACCCTTCTCGGCCACCATCATTGCGCGGCTCATCGGCCGCGCGCACCGCCCATCGCCGCCTGATCCTCTGAACCCGAAATCAGGATTTGCGACCGCTCGCCTCCAAAGAGGCGTGGCGATGTCGCCCGGCATGGACAATCCAATGAAGACTTCCCGCTGGCTGGTGGCGCTCTATTCGGCCATCATCGCCCTCGGCATCATCGTCACGCTACCGAACGTGGTGCCCCAATCCATCCTTGACAATTTCCCCTCCTGGCTGCCCCGCGACCGGGTGTCGCTCGGCCTCGATCTCAGAGGTGGCTCGCATCTCGTTCTGGAGGTGGATGCGGCCGACCTCGTCAAGGAGCGGCTGCAGACGCTCACCCAGGATGCCCGCCGCGTGCTGCGCGAGGCAAAGATCGGCACCACGTCGATCCGTCGCGCCGGAAATGCCGTCGTTGTCAGCCTCGACGATCCCACGCTGACGGCGCGCGCCGCCGGAGATCTCGGCAAGCTGGCTTCATCGGTCGGGAACCCTGGTCTCGGCATGACGGCCAGCGATCTCGACATCCGCCAAGGAAGCGGCACGGTGACGCTGGCGCTCACCGAGGCCGGCCTCACCGATCGCACGGCAGCGGCCGTCGAGCAGAGCCTTGAAATCATTCGGCAGCGCATCGACCAGGTGGGCGTTGCGGAGCCGACCATCCAACGGGTGGGCAGCGACCGCATCCTGGTGCAGCTTCCTGGCGTTCAGGATCCTGCCCGCATCCGGGAACTGCTTGGCTCGACAGCCAAGATGAGTTTCCATCTGCTGTCCAACGCGGCGACGACTGATCTGGTACCGCCGGGCGTCACCATGCTTCGCGACGACCAAGGCCGGACCTATCCGGTTGAGGACCGTGTCGAGCTCTCCGGTGATCGTCTCACTGACGCGCGCGTCGGCTTCGACCAGACCACCAACGAGCCGATCGTTTCCTTCCGCTTCGATTCGGCCGGTGCATCCCGCTTTGCGGATATCACGCGAGCCAACGTCGGTCGCCCCTTCGCCATCGTACTCGATGACAAGGTGCTGAGCGCACCGGTCATCCGCGAACCGATCACCGCCGGCTCCGGCCAGATTTCCGGTAGCTTCTCGGTGGAGAGCGCCACCGATCTCGCGGCCATGCTGCGGGCCGGGGCGCTGCCGGCCAAACTGACGGTGATCGAGGAGCGTACGGTCGGCGCCGATCTCGGTGCCGATGCCATCAAGATGGGTGTCACCACCGGCCTTGTCGGCTTTGCCTTGGTGTTCGGCTTCATGCTGGTGCTCTACGGTGCCTGGGGGCTGCTCGCCAACTTGGCCCTTGCCCTCAACGTCATCCTGACATTTGCCGGCCTGACGTTGCTCGGGGCGACGCTAACGCTACCGGGCATCGCCGGCATCGTGCTGGGCATCGGCCTCGCGGTCGACGCCAACGTGCTGATCAACGAGCGTATCCGAGAGGAATCACGCAAGGGCCTCAGCGCCATCGCCGCACTGGACGCCGGCTTCAAGCGCGCCTACTCGACCATCGTCGACGGCAACGTCACGGCGTTGATCGCTTCGGTACTGCTGTTCTGGTTCGGCTCCGGTCCGGTGCGGGGCTTTGCCGTGACCATGGGTATTGGGCTCGCCATATCCATGTTCACCGCCGTCTCCGTGGTGCGGGTGCTGATGCTGGCGATCGTCCGTCGCAAGAAGCTCAAGACGATGAACATCCGGCCGCTGTTCCCGGTCAAGCTGATCCCGGATGGCACGGCCATTCCCTTCATGCGGGCGCGCTTCTTCGGGATTGGCTTCTCGGCCTTCCTGTCGCTCGCCTCGATCGGCTTGTTCATCTACCCCGGTCTCAACTACGGCGTCGACTTCCGCGGCGGCATCCAGCTGCAGGTGGAAACGAAGGGCCCTGCCGACCTCGCGGCCTTCCGCTCGGGGCTGGACAGCCTGGGCCTCGGCGAGGTGGCGCTGCAGGCCTTCGGCGACGACAGCCATCTGCTCGTCCGCGTCGAGCGGCAGGCGGGTGGCAAAGAGGCACAGTCGGTGGCCGTCGAGCAGCTCAGGCAGGAGGTGACGAAGATCGACGCTTCGGCCAAGGTGATCGGTACCGAAGTGGTAGGCCCCAAGGTGTCGGGCGAACTTGCCACGGCCGGCGTGCTCGCGGTGCTGTTCGCCAGTCTCGCCATGCTGGTCTACATTTGGGTCCGCTTCGAATGGCCCTTCGCGGTGGGGGCCATTGCCACGCTCGTGCTCGACGTGACCAAGACCGTCGGCTTCTTCGCCTTGACCGGGCTCGACTTCAACCTGACGGCCATTGCCGCGCTGCTCACCCTGGTCGGCTACTCGGTCAACGACAAGGTGGTGGTCTACGACCGCATGCGCGAGAACATGCGGCTCTACAAGCAGATGCCGCTGCGCGAGCTGATCGACAAGTCGATCAACGAGACGCTGGCGCGCAGCCTCTACACCTCGGTCACGGCTTTCCTGTCGCTGTTGCCGATGGCGATCTGGGGCGGCAGCGCGGTGGAAAGCTTTGCCGTGCCGATGATCTTCGGCATCGTCATTGCCGCCTCGTCGTCGGTATTCATCGCCGCGCCGATCCTGCTGTTCCTGGGCGATTGGCGGACGCGGCGACGGCGTGACCAGGCAAAGTCGGTCGACGCCGTTCCGTCAGAGGCCTGACAAAAGAGGGAGCCGGTGAACCTGGCTCCCTTTTCTTCTTAGAAAAAATCTCAAGTTGGTAGGGCATTTCACGGGGTTGTCCCGATACTCGGAGGCTGACCGCCGGACTAGTCTTGTTGGGTCAGGGGACCGCGACATCCCCTCTTTCGCTCAACCATAAAAAGGCAAGCACCATGCCCACCACCACGGACAACCTCAAGGAAGCCTTTGCCGGCGAAAGCCAGGCCAATCGCAAATATCTCGCCTATGCCGACGCCGCCGTTCGCGAGGGCAAGCTCGGCGTCGCCAAGCTGTTCCGCGCCGTTGCCGCCGCCGAGACCATCCACGCTCATGCCCATCTTCGGGCGCTCGGTGCCATCAAGGGCACGGCCGACAACCTCGCCGACGCCATGGCAGGCGAGAGCCATGAGTTCACCTCGATGTATCCGGCGATGGTGGCGACGGCAAAGGCTGAGGGACACAAGCGCGCCATCCGTTCGATGAGCGAGGCGATGGAAGTCGAGAAGATCCACTACGGTCTGTTCGGCGATGCACTGGAGGCTGTAAAAGCCGGTGGTGACCTCGGCAACGTCGTCATCCGCATCTGCCCGAACTGCGGCCACACCGTGATCGGCGATGCGCCCGACGCTTGCCCGGTCTGCGCCTGTGCCGGCGAGCATTACAAGATCATCGAATAACGCGATCTGGCGCCGCCGGGACGGGCGGCGGCGCTGGCATCGCCACTGGTTACCAGACACGCGTCAGCGTGTTGATAGATACGAAATAGACAAGGGAAAAAGTGGTGCCGCACGACGGATTCGAACCGCCGACCCCATCATTACGAATGACGTGCTCTACCAACTGAGCTAGTGCGGCGCCTGCGCGGAGGAGACCCCCACGGGACGGGGCGTTGATACCGGCATCGCTGGCTAATTTCAAGCACCGCTTCCGAAGAAAATGAAGCCGGCGCCGATCGTCTCAGGAGAAGGGCGATTGCGGCGCCAGGCTGTGGGCAAGCCCCTTGCCGTTGGCCGGCCCTGGATCGTCGGGCGGCGGAGGCAACACGGCCAGCGGATCGATGCTGGGACCGCTTGCTGCCGGCGTCTCAGTCTTGGCGGCCGGTCTGATGGGCGCGGCGGGTGGTTCGGCTTTCGGCGGCGTCAGGACCGGCTCGTCCTTGGTCTCTATGGTCGGCTTGGGTGGCGTCGCTTCCGGCTCGATGATCGCAGCCCGAGCGGCTGGCAAGTCTTCCGGTTCTGCGACGGGGAGGGCCTCCGGCGGGGCAGGTGGGTTCGGCTTGGCCGCGATGACGGCAAGGTCGTCGCCATCGATCGCTTCACCCGTCTCGCGCTCGGCGGGCACGCGCCATTCCACGGCATCGAGCCGACCGGAGAGCGGGGACAGCGGCTGCCAGGCGTCGAGCACCAGGCCGTCGGCCGTCCAGGCCGCATCGCGCGGCGCCCGCACCGCGCGGCCCAGCCATTCGCGGACACGGCCGATGTCGCCGGTCTCGCTCTCTTCGAGTTCGGCCATCATCAGGCAGACGCGCTCGGTCGGCGCCTGCCGCAGTGCCTTGGCGAGCGCCTCTCGAGCCAGCGCGAACTCGCGCGCGTCGAGAGCGGCGCGAGCGACCGTGACGGCGCCTTCGGGATGGACCGGCTTCAGGTTCTCCAGCATGTGGGCCCGCTTCAGGCGATCGCGCGCCGAGTCGCCGGAGCGCAGATGCAGGTAAGCGGCGGCGAGGTCGGGATGCGGGGAGAGCTTCCAGGTGGCTTCCAGCACCTTCGCAGCGCGGCGCGTGTCGAGCTGGCGGGCCAGCGTACGGGCGGCGACGGTGGCGGCCGGTACGAAATCCGGCGCTATCTTGTGCGCTTCTAGCGCGAAGGCGCGGGCTTTGTCCGGTTCGCCATCCTCGATTTCGAGAGCGCGGGCCGTGAGCAGCACCGCCCGGAGACGGTTCGCTTCATCCTTGCCGACCAACCGTCCCGCAACGTTCTGGTCGAGGACGGACAGAGCCTCGCCCCAGTTCCGGTCGGCGGAGAGGTAGTCCATCATGGCGGCGCCGGCCCAGGGCAGGGCGGGATTTTCCTTCTGCGCCTCGAGGGCGAACTGGCGGGCAGCGGCGGCCTCGCCGGCGCGTGTCGCCTCGATATAAAGGCCACGCAGGCCCAGAAGGCGCGTCTCCGGTGCTTTCAGCATGCGCGTGAAGGCCTGCCGGGCGGTGTCGCTCCGGCCCTCGAGCTGGGCCGCCTGGGCGGCCAGCAACAGCACCAGCGGCTCACCTTCCAGAAAACGGTTGGCCTCGGCAGCTTCCCGCTGGGCGAGGCGATAGTCGCCCGAACCGACGGCAATCATGCCGCGCGATAGGGCGCGGTAGCCGCGATCGCGGCGACGACCGGCAAAATAGCTGCGCAGGCCACGGGGAGCGCGCCAAACGCCGGATATCAGTTTCCAGACGACGAGAAGAACAAGGGCAAGGACCAAGAGCGCGACGACGACGACGCGCAATGGCGGCGCCGCCGCGCCACCCGGCCAACTGACCGAGACGGCGATCGGCACGCCACCCAGCCAATCGAAGGCGAGGACGGCGAGGAATAGCGCGGCGACCGACAGGAGAATGCGGATCATCTCGGAGCCTTTCCGAAGCGGGCGGCGGGGTCAGTTGGTAGCGGGCACCGACAGGCGGTCAACGATACGAGCGGAAATGGCCTTCACGCCGGCATCGACACGCGCACGGGCATCGAGGTCGGCCAGCCAGTTCTCGGCCGGTGGCCGCGCCCAAGCCGGCAGGGTGTCGGCGGCGGCCTTGGCCGCAGCGGCATCGCCGCGTTTCAACGCCTCGCGAATCGCCTCGACGGCACTCGATGCCGGGTCCGTGGTGGCCGGACCGGTCTCGCGATAGTTGACCAGGGACTTGGCACTATCGAAGAAGCCGTCCACCCAGCCTTTGCCGGGTTCCACCGGCCGCCGGGCCAGCATGGCGTCGACCGGCAGCGTGGCCAACAGCTTGTCGCGGGTGGGCGCCCCCCTGTCGGCATAGGCCTTGAGGTCGCCAAGACCAGGCAGATCGGGGGCGGCGGCGGCGATCACGGCCAGGTCCGTCGCAAACGGCAGGCCGGCGTCGATCTTGCCGGACAGCGAGGTGAGGGCGAGCGACAGGGCGGCGATCTCGCCACCCTTGGGCGCGTTGGCAAGGCGCTCTTCGATGGGCGAGAGGCGGGCCGCCGTGGTGGCGCTCTCCGTCTTCAGGGCATCGAGCGCCGAGGCCAGCTCATTGACCCGTCCTTCAAGCGCGGTGACCGTGGCGGGATCAACGGCCGGCTTGGCGGCGGCGGCTTTCTCAGCGGCGTCCAGGCGGGCGGCAAGGTCGTCGATGCGGGCGCCAAGCGGCGCGAGATCAACGACAGGTGCTTCCTTGCCTTCCAACGAGGCAATCCGGCCAGCGAGCGTCTCGGTTGCGGTCTGCCCCGCAGCCAAGCGGTCGGCGACATCGCCGAGGCGTGCTTCCAACGTCGCCGGATCGATGTTGCCAGCTTCGGGACGTTCGCTGGAGCGTGGCATCAGGGCCAGGATGAGAACGGCGGCAATACAGCCGCCAGCGACACCTGCCCCAAGAAGGGGCAGGAAGGCTTTTATCTGGCTGGGACGGTCGGTGCGTGGCGCCGTTGCGGCTTCCGCCTTGGCGGTTTCAGCCTTTCCCGGCCCCAGTGTCGGATTGTCCAGCGGTGGATCGCCAAACGGCGGTTGTTCGTCCGGCGGCGTGTTCGGTGGTACGTCCGGCCCCGGCGGGTCGCCGAACGGCGGCTGTTCTTCCGGCGGCCGGATCGGCGGCACATCCGGTCCCGGCGGCTCGGTCACCGGTTTTTCCGGCCCCGGTGGCTTGGGAGCCGGCGGCTCGGGAACAGGCGGTTCGCGTGGCGGTTCCTGAGGCGGTTTGGGCGGCTGGGCAGCCTTTGTCACCTCGGTTGCCTCCAGATCGATGACGGGAGCTTTCGGGCGATTTCGCCGGCTGGCGGCGTCCTTGCGGTGGTCTTCGGATACCATGGTCTCAAGTCCCTCCGCTTCATGCTCGCCGCCAGCAGTTTCGCGCAGCCGGGCAGCGAGCGCAACGCTGGCTTCAACCAGTGCCGGACCAGTCGGTTCCGGCGCCACGATCAGTTCGGCAACGCGGCCGGTAAGCGGCGCTGCGGCCGCCTCCGAAAGAGCCGCGGCGCCGAGGCGTGCGAGACGGGGTGCCCAGCCCCTTGCGTCTATCAGATCAACGAAAGCTTGCGCGGAGCGCCTCGAGGCAACGATCAGTCCATCGATACGTTCCTCGGCGAAGGCGGCGGCAACGTCCGGAGCGAGGTCCTGCCGTGGTTCGGCGCGGTAGAGCTCGGCTTCGGTGACTGTGACGCCGAGCCCGGCCAACCGGCCGACGATGTCACCAGCCTTGTCGCGGCCACCGGCGTGAACGAGGCGCTGGAAGCCGGCTCGGGCAACGAGTTCGACGAGATCGTCGGCATTGCCGTCGGCCGAACGGACGTCGACGAAGCCGGCGGCGCGGGCATCGTGGGCGGTGCCGCCGCCGACGGCGATTACCGGCAGGCCGGTGAGAGCTTGAAGTTCGCCGGCGCTTTTGAGGATTGCCACCGTCTGACGCGAGGTGAGGATGAGCGCCTCGGCGTTGGGGTCGGCGGCCCGCACAAGGCCGGCCGGATTGTCCGCCGGCTCGATGGTCAGCATCGGTTCGGCAAGCGCCGGAATGCCGCGGGCGGCGAGCGCCGCCACCATGTCGCTCGCCTGCGGTTCCGGACGGAGGACGAGGAGAACCATCGCCTAGCTCCCGGTAAAGAAGCCAGGCCCGGCCAACGCGGCAAGGCGAGCGCCGAGACGATCGCCGACGCCCTCGGGATCGCGGCCGCTTTCCCGCCCCTCATGGGCCACGCGGCCGTCCGGCGTCAGAATCAGGCCGTGCAGATCCACCCCACCGTCCGTCGCCACGGCATAGCCGGCGATCGGCGTACGGCAGGAGCCGTCAAGGCGGGCGAGGTAGGCCCGCTCGCAAGCCAGCGCGATGGCGGTGGGCGCATGATGGATGGGGGCCAGGAGATCGGCGATCCGAGGGTCGTCGATCCGGGTTTCGATGCCGATCGCGCCTTGCCCGACCGCCGGGGGGAAGGATTCGAGGTCGAGAATTTCAGTCGCGACCTCAATCATGCCCAGACGCTTCAGGCCGGCGACGGCCAGCAGCGTTGCGTCGGCAACGCCTTCGCCCAGCTTGCGCAGCCGCGTCTGGACATTGCCGCGATAGGGCACGACGACGACATCAGGCCGGAGGCGGCGGACGATCGCCGCCCGTCTCAGCGAGGCGGTGCCGACCACGGCTCTCTCAGGCAGTTCGGCGAGCGAGCGATATTTCAGAGACACGAAGGCGTCGCGGGCGTCCTCGCGCTCCAGAAAATGATCAAGTACCAGGCCTTCCGGCAGCACCGTCGGCATGTCCTTGGAGGAATGGACTGCGAGGTCGAGTGCGCCGCTCAACAGACCGGCCTCGATTTCCTCGGTGAACAGGCCCTTGCCGCCCACCTCGGCGAGTGGCCGATCCTGGATGCGGTCGCCGGCGGTGGTGATCGGCACGATCTCGACCTCCGGCGCGCTGGCGCCCCAGGCGGCGATCAGGCGGTCGCGCACCTCGTGGGCCTGGGCAAGGGCGAGCGGGCTGCCGCGCGTGCCGAGACGGATGGGTTTTGGTTGCACCGGTTCGCTCCCCGTGTGATAGAGCCGTGAAACGAAGGCGTCGGCCGGCCGACGATCGAAACGGCGGCGAATCGTCCCTAACGTCTCGCCTCGCCATGGCAACACTTGGACCATGGAGCGTCGCGAGGCAACGTGTTCTTGGGTCTCGCCTTTCCGGATAGGCCGACCCCGGCAGAGATGGATTGACCAGGATGGGCGACCTCAGGGATCTCGTCGTTCTCGGCCTCGAAAGCTCCTGCGACGAGACTGCCGCCGCCGTCGTGCGGCGGCGCGCCGATGGATCGGGCGAAATTCTCTCCAACGTCGTCTTCTCGCAGATCGAGGAACATGCGGCTTTCGGCGGCGTGGTACCGGAGATTGCCGCCCGCGCCCACGTCGAGGTGATGGATGGTCTGGTAGCGGCGGCACTCAGCGAAGCCGGGCTCTCGCTCGCCGATATCGACGCGGTGGCCGCGACGGCTGGCCCCGGCCTGATCGGCGGCGTGCTGATCGGCCTGACGACGGCCAAAGCGCTGGCCTATGCGACGAGGAAGCCGCTCGTCGCCGTCAATCATCTCGAAGGGCATGCGCTCACCGCTCGCCTCACCCACGGCGTCGAATTCCCCTATCTGCTGCTTCTGGTCTCCGGTGGTCATAGCCAGATCCTGAGGGTCGATGGTGTCGGCCAATACAAACGCATCGGCACCACCATCGACGACGCGCTCGGCGAAGCCTTCGACAAGACGGCCAAGCTGTTGCAGCTCGGCTATCCCGGTGGCCCGGCCGTTGAGAAAATGGCAGCGGAAGGCAATCCGGGCCGCATCATGCTACCCCGGCCGCTGATCGGCCGCGATGAGCCGAATTTCTCCTTTTCCGGTCTCAAGACGGCGGTGCGCCACGAAGCTGAGGCGTTGGCGCCACTGTCGCGGCAGGACGTTGCCGACATTTGTGCGTCGTTCCAGGCGGCAGTTTCAGATGTGGTGGCCGATCGCGTCGGCCTTGCCGTGAGGCGTTTTGCCAGTACGCTCACCAACGGCCGTCCGCCGGTCCTGGTGGTGGCTGGTGGCGTCGCCGCCAACAAGGCCATTCGCAGTCGGCTCGACACGGTGATGAACGGTTTGCATGGCCACCTCGTCGTGCCGCCCGGCAACCTCTGCACCGATAACGGCGTCATGATTGCCTGGGCCGGCGCCGAGCGATTGGCGTTGGGACATACCGACGGTTTCGACGTGGCGGCGCGTCCCCGCTGGCCGCTCGATGACGTCGCGGTGCCGCTTGTCGGGCATGGTCGGTTGGGGGCCAAGGTATGAGCAACACCATCGGCATCTATGGCGCTGGCGCCTGGGGTTCAGCGCTGGCTCTGACGGCGGCGCGAGCTGGCGCCGAGGTGATTCTCTGTGGCCGCAGTGCCGAGGACTCGGATAGTCTGAATGCTACGCGGCGAAGCCCGCATCTTCAGAGCGCCGTCTTCCCGCCAATGGTGACGGCGCATGCCGACCCCAAGGCGCTTGCGGACGTCGATCTCTTGCTCCTTGCCGTTCCTGCCCAGGCCTGCCGGTCGGCGGCCACCGCGCTCTCCGGCGTTATCGGACCCGAGACGGTGATCGTTTCCTGTGCCAAAGGAATCGAACAGTCGACCGGCGTCCCGCCGTCCATAGCAATCGGCGCGGCGCTGCCGGGGCGACGGATTGCCGTGCTGTCGGGGCCAGGCTTTGCCGACGATGTGGCGCGTGGCTTGCCAACGGCGGTGACTATTGCCGCTCAGGATGCGACACTCGCTGACGCCATCGCTCGGCGGCTCGCCGGTCCCACCTTTCGGCCCTATGCCGCCACCGATGTCATGGGCGTCGAACTGGGCGGCGCGTTGAAGAATGTCCTGGCCATCGCTGCCGGTATCGTCGCCGGTCGGGCGCTCGGCGCTTCGGCGCAGGCGGCCGTCATTACGCGTGGTTTTGTCGAGATGCGGCGGCTCGCCGCCGCCTTTGGCGCCGAAGCAGAGACGCTGATGGGCCTCTCGGGTTTTGGCGACCTGATGCTGACCTGCTCTTCCGTCCAATCACGCAACTATTCTTTCGGTCTGGGCATCGGTCGCGGTGAACCGCCAGCAAGCTTCGGCAAGCTGGCCGAAGGGGCGGCCACCGTCGGTATTGCTGTTCAGAAGGCAGCGGAGTTCTGGGTCGAAGTCCCGATCATGACGGCGGTCGCCGAGGTGTTGGCTGGCCATCTTTCCGTCGACGATGCCGTCGATCGCCTGATGGCGCGTCCGCTTAAGCGGGAAAATGTCATCTGAAGTCGTCTGATCGTTGCATTTTGCAACGGCGACGGGGGCGCACTGCCCACCAAATCAACATGTAGTGGTTTTTGGCTGCATTTGACGCCTTATGTTGAAGCTGTCAAAATTACGGCCGGAAACCTTATCGCAACCATGATCGACGAAACTCCTCTGCGTCGGCATCAGGTCGCGCGTAGCCGGCCGGTCCGAATGGACACCGGGTCCGCCCTCGTAATGTTCTTGCGTCGAGGGCGGCCCGAGCCGTCATTCCCTTGATTAAGCTATCAATTCCTTGAGCGGCTTCGTCTCTATGTCGAGGCGGGATACGCGCTTTCTGGCTTCCAGAAGCTTCTTGGCGGTCACGAAAGCGGCTGGGAAATTGAGGGCATCGACGGCAATCATCACCCCGCCGGCGAAATACCAGACCGCATGGCTGCCGGGACGCGGGCCATCGTTGGCCAGCGTGTCGTCGTAACCGTGGTGCAGGCCGGCAATCTGCAGCTTGGCGTCATATTGATCGGACCAGAACCACGGCTGCGTTACGTAAGCGCCACCTTCGCCAATTAAGGCAGCGGCGGCGGCTTCACCTTGGTCGAAGGCGTTCTGCACCGATTCGAGGCGGATCAGGCGCTCTTCGTAAGGAAAGCGCGCGCAATCGCCGAGGGCGAGAATGTCTGGGTCGGAGGTACGGGCAAACTGATCGACGATAATGCCGTCGTCGACGGCAAGGCCCGCCGCTTCGGCGAGGCTGGCGTTCGGCGTGACACCGATACCCACGACGGCGAGATCGGCCGCGAGCGTGCGGCCGTCCATGAGTTCGACACCGGTGAGGCGGCCGTCGGTGCCGACAAGGCGAACGATGGCGGTGCCTTCGAGGATGTCGACGCCATGGCTCCGGTGGAGGTCGCGGACGAGATCGGCCGTTCCGGCGGCGGCGACGCGCTTCAGAATGCGATCGGCCAGTTCCACCACGGTGACTTCGAGACCGCGGGTTTTTGCCACGGCCGCCGTCTCAAGGCCGACGTAGCCGCCGCCGATCACCACAAGGCGGCGACCGGGCTGGAAATCGGCCATCAAGGCGTCAGCGTCAGCCTTGTCGCGCAGGGTGAAGACGCCCTGGAGATCCCCGCCGATGACCGCCGGCAAACGGCGCGGGGTTGCGCCGGTGGCCAGAACCAGGGTGGCGTAGGGTAGCTCTTCACCGGTATCGAGGCTGACAATCCGCCTCGCCCGGTCGATCGCAACGGCCCGGTGGCCGGTCAATACCGTCACCGCGTTGGCCTCGTACCAGGCGGCAGGCTTCAGGAGCAGACGGTCGAAGGTTGCCTCGCCGACGAGGTATTTCTTGGACAGCGGTGGCCGCTGGTAGGGCAGCACCGGTTCGTCGCCAACGATCGTCACCGGGCGGTCCGAACCGAGCGCGCGGAGCTTGCCCGCGAAGGCCGCGGCTGCCTGGCCGGCGCCAATGATGACAATGGGATCGCTCATTGTTTTCTCTCGCTTCGACGGAGCCTGCGCGTGGCTCTCCGAGCAAGCTATATCGAGATCGGGCAGTGGGCGGAAGCGGTCGCCGGTGGCCGCGCCTATCACGCCTTCCGTCTTTGGTCGCATCTTCAGGAAAGCTCTGCTCTTTCAAGCAGAACGGACTTGTCACTCGCTTTGAATCGTCACAACATACCAAATGGGTTTGCGACGGTCTCGCGGATCGTACCGCATCCCAAAAACAAGAAAATGGACCGCCTCCTAGCCATTGGGTGGGATGGCCGGAGGAAACGTGGGGCCGTGCGGCCGGGAGGGTCCGGCACCGGCTGATTGGAGTGATCTGATGTTCCGTCTTGACGAAAAGCTTGCTCGCATTCGGGCGGGCGCCTACACGCGCGCCGATTTCATCATCGCCGATGCCAAGGACCCCGACATGGGACCGTCAATTCCCGGCGCCGGCCCGCTCAGAGCCAAGGACGGAACGCTGGGCCGCTACCAGACACGCCCGGAGTTCCTGAAAAACGTTCAGGCTATCGTCGAGCAGGACGTCGTCGACATCATGCTGACGTCGGCCTCCAGCTTCGAGCTGCTGAACGAGCAGGGCGTCTACAAGAACTCCAAGGTGAAGCCGGCCATCCGCGCCAACGACACTACGGACATCTGGTTCGTGCGCGGCGGCGTCTATCCGAAGAAGCCGTCGCGGCCGTTCCGCAGCGCGTCGATTTCGCGAGTGACCACCGGCACCGTTGACCCGGCGCCCGGCGCGCCGCTGGTCGGCACCGACCTCGGCCTTTATTCGATGACCTTCAACAACGATCTCGATCACGACTATGCCTCGCTCGAGGCGTTTGCCGAGTTCCGATACGAGGCGTCGCTGAACGGCTTCAAATATTTCCTCGAAGTGTTCAATCCCAACGTCGACACCGGCATCGATGCCGAGCTCGTACCGCACTACATCAATGACTGCATCGCCCGCTGCCTCGCCGGCGTGACCAAGGCCGATCGTCCGGAATTCCTGAAGATCGCCTATAACGGTCCGAAGGCGATGGAAGAGCTGGCGTCCTACGATCCGACCGTCATCGTCGGCGTGCTCGGCGGTGGCGCGGGGACGACGCGCGACTGCTACGAGCTGATCTTCCAGTCCGAGAAATACGGCGCTCGCGTTGCCCTGTTCGGCCGCAAGATCAATCTCGCCGAGGATCCGCTCAGCATGGTCAAGCACATGCGCGCGGTGGCGAGCGGCGATCTGTCACCGGCCGAGGCGGTGAAGTCCTATCACGGCGAGTTGGCCAAGGCCGGCATCAAGCCGAGTCGCGAGCTCTCCGCCGATCTCGAAGTGACCGAGAAGCCGCTCAAGGCCGGGCTCGCCTGATCATGCCGGCACGCCGCGGCATCGTCACCGGGGGAACCTGGTGCGTCGACAACAACCGCGTGATCAGCTTCTGGCCGGAGGAGGACGGCATTGCCGAAATCCTCTCCCAGGAGTTGGCCGGCGGTGGCTCGGGCTGCAACCTTGCGGTCGACATCCGCCATCTCGATCCGGCCATGCCGGTCGAGACCATTGCCATCGTCGGCGATGACGAGGGCGGGCGCTTTTTGAGGAGCATTGCCGAGGAGGCGGGTATCGACCATCGGCAAATGCATGTCGATGGCTCGCTGCCGACGCAGTTCACCGATGCCTATGCCTCGGCGACAACGCACCGCCGCACCCACATTTTCTCCAAGGCGGTGGCGGCTGCGCTCACGCCGGATCACTTCGATCTCCAGGCAACGACGGGGCGTATCCTGCACCTGGGTCTGCCGGGCTTCCACAAGCAGCTCGACGGCATCTGGGCAAATGGCGACAACGGTTGGGTAACGGTGCTGAAGAAGGCACGGGCGCTCGGCCTCAAGACCAATATCGAACTGGCCAGTCTCGAGGCGCGCGTTCTCTCGGACACGGTGATGCCCTGCCTCGGCCATCTCGATTATGTGGTGGTCAATGATACGGAGATCGGCGCGCTCGCGGGTCTTCCGACCGTCTGTCACGGGGTGACCGACGCCAGTCTTTGCGAGGCGGCGGCCCGCAAGGTGCTGGAAGGCGGCGCCATGGAGCTGGTGGTAGTGCACTGGCCGAAACTCGCCATCGCGGTCACCCGCGAAGGCGTGGTGGCCAGGAAGACCTCCTGCGCCATTCCGTCCGATCTTGTGGTGGGTGCCAACGGGGCCGGCGATGCGTTCGCCGCCGGCATGATCTATGGCGTTCACGAGGGTTGGCCGCTCGAGAAGTCGCTGGCCCTCGCCCATGCTACGGCGGCTTGCTCGCTGCGCTCGGTCACCACCTCCGGCGCGGTGGTCGGCTGGCAGGAGACACTGCGGCTGGCAGACACATGGGGTTGGCGGACCTGAAACTTCCCCGGCAGATCACCCTGCCGGGATTTTCTTTGGCTACCAGACGGAAAAGGCGGCGCGTGCTGCGTTGAACGGCTTCAGCGCGGCGTAGAGTGCGCGGTATTCGTCATAGAGAAAATCCACTCGCTCACGACGCGACGGATCGGGCTCGAAGAGACGGTCGGTGACAATCAGCTGGTCCGCCGCCTCGGGGATGGATGAAAAACACCCTGCGCCGACGCCGGCGAGGATCGCCGCGCCGAGCACGCCGGCATCCAGTGTCTTGAGCCGGCGGATCGGCCGGCCCAGCATGTCGGCGCGGATCTGGCACCAGGGATCGGAGGCGGCGCCGCCACCGGCCATTGAAAAGCTCGTCGCTGGCCGGCCGGCCGAAGCCTCCAGCGCTTCCAGCAGCCAGCGTACCGACGACGCCACCCCCTCGAAAACGGCGCGTGTCAGGTCGGCTGGCCCCATCGATCCGTCGAGACCGACAAAGGCGCCACGGGCGGCAATGTCCCAGATCGGCGCGCGCTCGCCTTGAAGATGCGGCAGGAACAAAGGCGTCGGGCGGTGGGGATCGCTTTGAGCAACGAGAGCGGACAGCTCGGAGGGCGCGCGTCCTGTGAGGTTCGACAGCCAAGCGAGCGAAGCGCCGCCCGCCTGTGTCGGACCGGCGTGCATGGTAATGCCCTCGCAGGTCGGAAAGGCGACGACGCCGGCGGCGGGATGGCGTGTGCTCGATACCAGGCCGACGATCTCCGACGTGCCGGAGAGATACATGCAGTCACCGTCACGCAGAGCGCCAGTGCCGATGAGGCCGGCCCAGGCGTCCATGGCGCCGGTGACCATCGGCGTCCCGGCGAGTGGCAGCCCTGACCGGATGCGACCGGCCGATTGCGTGAAGCCCCGGAGCGGCGGCAGGCGTTCGGCGACACCAGGTACGAGGTCAAGGAGATGAGGCACGTAGGCGAGCGATTGGTCGATGAGACCGAAGGCGGTCATCGGGTCTGCCGTCACTTCGCCGGTGAGCTTCAAAATGCAATAGTCCTTGGGCGCCATCAGCCAGCGCGTCTGCGCCCAGAGATCGGGCTGGTGCCGCTTCAGCCAGAGGGCACGGGCGAGCGGATGGCTGGCGTCGATGGGCAGCGGCGCGCCCCACCATGCGATGCGCTCCTGGGTGGAAACCTTGGCGTCGAGCTCGGCCGCTTCGGTGCCGGCGCGGCCATCCTGCCAGGTGATCGCCCGTAGCAGGGGCTCGCCGTCTTCCCCGATGAAAACATGGGTGTTGACTTGGCTGGTCAGTCCGACGGCGGTAACCGCGCCCTGCTGCAGGCCGTCGGAGAGTTGGGCGAGCGCTGTCGCGACACGGCTCGTCCAATCATCCGGGTTCTGTTCTGCAAAGCCGGCTTGCGGCCGCGCCGTGGGATAGGGATCGGAAAAGGTCCGGAGCGCCGCGCCGCCTTCGTCGAACAGGGTGGCTTTGACCGAAGTGGTGCCGATGTCGATGCCGACGAGAAGAGGCGTCTTCATGGAGAGATCCGCAAGGCTGAGAGGCGTTGGCGAGATCATCACGCCGGTCCGTGTCTGTCCACCGCAGTTTGTCTCTTTCGCGCAAAAACGTTTGCTAGAAGAGGTGCTTGGCTTGGCCGAGATGTCTCCAAACGAACAATGAGTGGCCGTCTTCGTGTTGAATGGCGTCCCGCCGGCTGCTAACTGTTCGTTGGCTGGCGGGGATAAGGGGACGAGTGCCTCCTGCGACCGGCCTAAGAGAAAAATGGGGAACGCACCTATGACTGCTACGCTCCGCAAGCGGCTTCCGGCCGCCGCGCTGTTTCTTTCCGCCGTGTTCGCCGCCGGCACCGCCGCGGCCGCTGGCAAGATCGCCGTGATCACGCCTTATCTCGCCCAGCCGGGCACCCAGTTCTACGTCGAAGCCTTCCAGGCAGCCGCCAAGGACAAGGCTTGGGATGTCAATGTCATCGACACCAAGGGCGACGTGGCCGCCGTCATCTCTCGCCTCGAGGATGCCGCGACGCAGAAAGTCGATGCGGTGGTGATCAACGTCGACCCGGCGCAGGTCGAAGCGGGGCTTGCCGCGGTGAAGGACGCCGGTATCCCGGTGGTCGGCATGGATGCCGGCGCCAGCCCCTATCTCGTTACCAATGTTACCTCCAACGGCTATGCCATGGCGGCCGATACCGCCGCCTATGTCGCCAACCGGATCGGCGGCAAGGGCAACGTCGTGATGTTCGTGTTCGACGCCTTCCCACCGGTGCAGGTGCGCGGCGTGATTGCCAACGCGGTATTCGGCAACAACCCCGACATCAAGGTGCTCGACCGGGTGACACCTGATGTTTCGGATGGCGGTATCGCCGACAGCCGCGCCAAGATGGAGGCGATCCTCGCCGCCCATCCCGACAAGGGTTCGATCTCGGCCGTCTGGGCCGCCTGGGACCAGCCGGCGCTCGGCGCGTTGCAGGCCATCGAAGCGGCCGGCCGTCAGAACGAAGGTATCGTCATCACCGGCATCGACGCCAACCCGCAGGCGCGCGAGGCGATCGCCGCCGGCGGCAACTTCGAAGCATCAATGGCTCAGGACTTCCATGGCATCGGCAAGGCCGCTGCCGAGGCGGTGGCGCAGACACTGGCTGGCAAGCCGCCGAAATCGTCGGTCATCTACGTGCCGACCAAGCTGATCACTGCCGACAACGTCAAGGATTGACGGCTCTCTCATGACGGACGGGCGGCATGGCCGCCCCTCCCGACCCGGATTTTTCTCATGACGCTGCTTTCGATCCGCGATCTCGACAAGAGCTTCGCCGGCGCCCGGGCGCTCGGTGGCGCATCGCTGGAGGTGCGGGCCGGGGAGGTCCATGCCCTGATGGGTGAGAATGGCGCCGGCAAGTCGACGCTGATCAAGGTTCTGGCCGGCGTGGTCAAGCCGGACGCCGGCGTGATCGAGATCGACGACGCGCCCGTTACCATCACATCTCCGGCCGATGCCCTCCGCCTTGGGCTGCGCTTCATCCATCAGGAACTCTCGGTGGTGCCACACCTGTCGGTGGCCGAGAACATCTTTCTCGGCCGCGACTACCCGCGCCGCTGGGGGGTAATGATCGACTGGGACGGTCTCAACCGCGCGGCGGCGGCCGTGCTGGCCGGTCTCGGTGTCGATCATATCCACCCGGCCCGCAAAATGGCTCGCCTGTCTGTCGGCGACCAGATGCTGGTCAAGATCGCCACCGCGTTTCAGGATGCCAGCGTCGAGGGTGGCGTACCGGCCCGCCTTTACGTGATGGACGAGCCGACGGCGGCACTGTCGGCTGAGGAATCGCAACGCTTGTTCGCGGTGATCCGTCGGCTTCGCGCCGCAGGTGCCGGCATCATCTACGTTTCGCACCGCCTCGATGAGGTGATGGAGCTGGCCGATCGTCTCACCGTGCTGCGCGACGGTTTGACGGTGGTGACGCGCGACATTGCCGGCCTTCAGAAGCTTGAGGTGATCGAGCTGATGATCGGCCGCCGATTTGCCGAGGGATATCCGCCCCGCCTCAGCCCGGTGTCGGACGAGGTGGCACTCAGCGTTGCGCACTTGTCCACAGCTTATCTACAGGATGTCTCCTTCGAGATTCGCAAGGGCGAGATCCTCGGCCTGGCCGGTCTTGAGGGGGCCGGCCAGAGCGAGGTCATCCGGGCGATTGTTGGGGCCGATGGCGGTCATGACGGTGCCATCAGCCTTGCCGGACGGCCGGTGAAGATCGACGAGCCGGTATCTGCCTGGGCCAAGGGTCTTGCCTTTCTGCCGCGCGAGCGGCGCCAGGAGGGGCTGGTATCGTCGGCATCGATTGCCGGCAACGTGTCGCTGCCGCATCTCGACGATCTCGTTCGCTTCGGCCTGGTTCTCGATCGCGCGGCCGAGGCCGAACAGGCGGTGGAGCTGGGCCGGCAGGTAAAGCTGAAATCGAAAGGGCCGAAGCAGAAGGTGCGAGAGCTCTCCGGCGGCAATCAGCAGAAGGTGGTGTTCGCCCGGGTCATTGCCGGCAAGCCGGAGGTGCTGCTGCTCGACGAGCCGACACGCGGTGTCGACGTCGGTGCCCGCTATGACATTCATGCCCTGCTGCGCCAGCTGACGGCCGAGGGCAAAGCGGTGGTGCTGGCCTCCTCCGATCTGCCGGAACTCGTCTATATGGCCGACCGCGTCATCGTCTTCCGGGACGGCAAGGTGACGACCACCGTTTCCACCGAGGGCCTCGACCAGGCCGCGCTCGCCGCCCTGTGCTTCGGCACGCCGACCGTGCCCTCTGCCTGAAGGAAATTCCTGTGGCTTCCGCGCTCAAGACCTATGGCACGCTGATCGGCTTCGTCCTTGTGGTCGTCTTCTTCTGGATCGAAATCCCCGACACGTTCATGACGGCGAAGAACTGGCTGAACATCAGCCAGCAGGTATCGATGCTGGCGGTGGTCGCCTTCACGATGACCATCGTCATGGTGATGGGCGATTTCGATCTGTCCGTAGGCTCGATGGCCTCGCTGGCCGGCATTGTGGCGGCGCTCGCCTTCCACGACGGCTATGGCGTGGGAGCCGGTGTGGCGCTGGCGCTGGTCATCGGTCTGGCCGGTGGGCTCCTCAATGGCTTGCTGGTCGCCTATGTCGGTATCCTGCCCTTCGTGGCGACGCTCGGCACGCTGACGGTCTACAGCGGGCTCGCCTTCCTGGTTTCCGGCGGCAAGACCATCTTCGGGCGCGATATTCCCGTGGCCTTCTCGGGCTTTGCCCGGTCGGGCATTCCGTTCTCGGATACGGTAAGCGTGCCGAGCCTGACGATCGTCGCTGCGCTGGTGCTACTGGTTGTTTGGTTCGTGCTGGAGCAAACGACCTTTGGCCGCCGGCTCTACGCCATCGGCGGTAACAAGGAAGCGGCGCGCCTTGCCGGCATCCGCGTCAGGCGGTTGCGCTTCCTCGCCTTCGGCCTCAGCGGTCTCGGCGCGGCGGCGGCTGGCCTGATGTATGCGAGCCGGGTGGCGTCGGCCAACCCGACGCAAGGCTCGGGTCTGATGCTTGATGCCATCGCCGCCGTCTTCCTCGGCATGACCATGAGCGAGGAGGGCGAGCCACATGTTCTCGCCACGCTCATTGGCGTGCTGATCCTCGGCGTACTCGGCAACGGCCTCACCCAGATGAGCATCGACAGTTATGTGCGCGAGGTGCTGATCGGCTCGATCATCGTGCTCGCCGTTGCCACCTCGTCAATCGGCAAGGCGAGGGGTTGAAGTGGCAACGCCGCCGGCCAAGGCCGACGGCGTTCGATAGACGACGGATTGCCGTCCTTCAGAGCCGAATGCCCTCGGCCATCAGCCCATGAACCAGACTGCCGGAGGTCGGCAGCAAAGGGATCAGGCAAGCTTGCACCGAGTGATAGATATCGGGTCGGCCGTAGAAGGGATTGGTCGCCGGCCGGTTTTCGGCGTCGAGCTGCGGGATGAAGGCGCCGGTCGTCCGGTCGATCAGGTGGTCCGTGGTGAAGTCCCAAATGCGGCGATACCACGCCTCGTAGAACGGATCACCGGTGATCGACGCCAGGAAATGAGCCGCGCCGATGCCTTCGCAGCAGGGCCACCAGAAGCGGTCGGGCACCGAGGGTTTGCCGTCCCAACCGACGGTGTAATAGAAGCCGCCACGCTCGCTGTCCCAGCCTTCGCTGACGGCGAGGCGAAACAGGTTCTGCGCCGCCTCCGGCAGCCAGCCGAGCTTGCGACCGCCGAGTTCCCACAATTGAAGCAGCAGGCGTGCCCATTCCAGCCAGTGGCCGGGCGTCGAGCCGTAGGGCTTGAACATCGGGTTGCCGACATAGTCGAGCGTCACGTTCCACTTGCCATCGAAATGCTCGGGTAGCCGCCAGCTGTTGCGCGAAGCGAAGCGGTCGATGATCAACTCGGCGATGCTCTCGGCTTTTCTGAGGTATTCCGTGTCGTGAGTCACCTCGAAAGCCGCCATCAGCGACTCGGTGAGATGCATGTTGGAATTCTGGCCGCGATAGTCGCCGATCGGCTGCCAGTCGGCGGTGAACTCTTCGGCGACGGCACCAGGATCGTGCTCCCAGAAGCGGGAGACCAGGATCTCGGTGACGTCGGCGATCAGTCGGTCGGCATCGGGATGACCGGCCGCCTTCGCCGTCGCGCCGGCGAGGAGCACGTGAGCGTGGCCATAGGCCTGCTTGGTGGGATCGGTCAGCGTGCCGTAGCCGACACCCCAGTGATAGCCGCCATTCGCCGCGTCGCGGTGATCGTTCCAGAGGAAATCCATGCCCTGATCGATGACGGCATCGGCACCCGGCCGGCCCATCAGCGAGGCGATGCCGAAGGCGTGCACCATGCGGGTGGTGATGTGCAGATTGCGCGATGGCTGCAGGCCGCCGTCGGCACCCGGCGCCATCGGCTTCCCGGCTTCGTCGAGTTCGAAATAGCCGCCTAGGGGATTGCGGCAACCGGCTTCGAAAAAGGAAAACAGGGCGTCGGCGCGGCCGAGCAGCCACAAACGGTGGGGCGCACGCTCAACCCAACGGCTGCGCGCAGCGGATTTCAAGTCCTTGAGCATGTCCTCTCCTCCCGAACGTCGATGCGTCGGCTGCTTCTTTTTTAGCACCGCCCGCCGTCGGGACAACTTCAGGAGATCACAGAGCCCCGCCTTTCGTTTGGAATGGTTGATTACGGGGCGGGCCGCAGTTCCAGCAGAAGGGCGGTCTCCGGTCTTTGCATCGGCAACGGCAGGCCGGCGCTTGCCAGTGACGCGGCGCTGAAGGTCAGCTCGCCGGACAAGAGTTTCATCTGGCCATCGCTCATCCGGATGAAGCCGGTGGGGCAGTCACCGTGGGCGGCAGCGATGCGCCACATTTGCTCCGGTGCGCCCGGCAAACGCAGGACCAGCGGCTCCGGCTGCTCGGCGATCATCGTCGGCCCCTGCGCCACGAAGACGGCGGCGTGGTCGGAGGTCATCGCCCCCCAGACATAGCGGCCGTCACGCGGGTCCAGATTGAAGTTGGCGCCCGGTGCATACAGCAGCGGCCTCAGGCGCTTGTGAAGGGCGATGTAGCCGGCGAGCTCCGTACGCTCTGCTGCGGTCATGTCGAGCGGGTTAAGTTCGACGCCGAGGTGGTAGGCCATCGCCACCAGCGCCCGGAAGGTCAGAGACAGCGTCCGGCCGCTCTGGTGGCTGGGGTTGGCCGAGACGTGGGCGCCCATGATTTCCGGCGGCAGGAACAGGCTGGCGCCGCGCTGGATCTCCAGCCTGTCGAGCGCGTCGGTGCAGTCCGATGTCCAGACACGCTGGGTGTTGGCAAGCGCGCCGTAGTCGGTGCGGCCGCCGCCCGACGCACAGCTCTCGATTTCGACATGCGGGAAGGCCGCGCGGACGCGGGCCATCAGCGCATGTGTGGCGCGGGTTTGAGCGGTGGTTACCGCCCGGCCGTCGGCGCCACCGACATGCGTCAGATCGCGATTCATGTCCCACTTGATGTAGGAGATGGCGAGCGTGGACAGCACGGCCGCTATCTTGTCGAACAGATAGTCGGCAACTTCGGATCGCGTCAGGTCGAGCACCTGTTGATGGCGCGATCGCAGGAACGGGCGTCCCTCCACCTTGAGAGCCCAATCTGGATGGGCGCGATAGAGATCGGACTCCTCATTGACCATTTCCGGCTCGAACCAGATGCCGAATTGCATGCCGAGCGAAGTGACGTGGTCGACCAGCGGCTTCAGGCCGTCCGGATACTTGCGACGATCGACGATCCAGTCACCGAGCGAGGTGGTGTCATCGTCGCGGCGGCCGAACCAGCCGTCGTCGAGAACGAAGCGCTCGATGCCCAGGGCGGCGGCGGCATCGGCCTGCGCCTTGAGGGAGTCGAGGCGGTGGTCGAAGTAATTGCCTTCCCATGTGTTCAGCGTCACCGGACGTGGGGGCATTTTTCCGTCAGGCCAGGAGAGAACTTCCGAACGCACGAAGGCTTGCAGCGCCGCCGCGTCCTCGGCGGCATAGACGACGGGACTCTGATAGCTGTCGCTGCGGGACAGGCGGATTTCCCCCGGTTCGAACAGCGCACCGAGATGGACGAGGCGGCGGCCGTCGTCGAGCGTGTCGACGGCGACGAGATGGTTGCCACTCCAGCCGAGGTGGAAGGCGAAGCGGGCCGCGCCGACGGCGACGCCGAGGTAGGGTTGGCGATCATGACTGGTGCGGCCACGCCGGCTTTCCTGCAAGGTGATTCCGGGGGCGAAGGGATGGCGGCGAATCTGGAATTCCCGTCCCCACATACCGGTGAAGCGGGTGGCAGTGGCGTCACCCGCCGGCAGTAGGAAGCTGCCGGCCATGCAACGATCAAGGGTGTAGACCCCGTCCTTCACGGAACTCAGGCGGGTCGAGAGGCCGAACACACCGGCTTCGCTTGTCAGGATCGAAATCTCGATGTCGATGCCGGCAACGGCGTCGCTTGCCGTGAGCACCGTGATCTTGCCGTCACGACGGACGGCCCAACCGGAGAAATCGAGAAGGAAATCGCGGCCATCGCGGTGGCCGGAAATGGCCGGCCAGCCGAAGGCGCCAAGACCGGTCACCGGTAGTAACACGGCTGACGGGACGTCGACGTCCATACCGTTGATACGGCTCGAGCGTGGTACGTCCGGCCAGAAGGCCGGGGCCGCCGCGCCACGACCGAAAGCAAGGATTTCCGGCATGCCGCGGTCGGGAAGGCCGAGAACGAGCGAAAGCGGACCGGCGGAAAGGCTGAGGGTGGACGGCATGGGCGAATCCCGGATCGTTGGTTCAGAGGAGGACGATTGAGCGGCACAAGATTCCCCGCGCCATCACCATCGCCATCGCTCTGCCGGTATAGTTCGTCCCCAGTCCAGCGTTCCAGGGGCATTTTCAGGAAATCAGCTATTTGAGCCGAGATTCCCTGCCGTCAGCATGAAATTACTTGTTGAATTGCAATTCGCGTCCCTGGATCAATGCCCCTGCGTCAGCGCCTCGGTCAGGGTGCCGATATTGTGCCTGATCATGTCGACGTAAGTCGGCGCCGGGCCATCCGCTGCGGAGAGCGCGTCGGTATAGAGTTCGCCACCCACCACGGCGTGGGTCTCGGCGGCGATCTGATCGATCATCCGGCGATCCTTGATGTTTTCGACGAAGATCGCCGGAATGGCATCGTCTCGGATCTGGCGGATGATGCGGGCGACGTCGGCGGCCGATGCCTCGGATTCGGTGCTGACGCCCTCAGGCGCCAGGAGCGTCAGGCCGTAGGCGGTGCCGAAATAGCCGAAAGCATCGTGGCTGGTAATGATCTTGCGCCGGTCGGCCGGCAGCGCTCTCACCGCGGTGCGCGCCTCGGCGTCGAGCGCTTCCAGCTCGGCAATATAGGCGGCGGCGTTGGCGTCGTAGACTGATTTGCCCGCGGAGTCGGCCGCGTCGAGGCCGGCAGCGATGTTCTTCGCGTAAATGACGGCATTGGCGACGTCCTGCCAGGCGTGCGGATCGATGCCCTGATGGTCCGCGGAACCGCCCGCCTCGGTGTGATCGTGGCCGGCTTCTTCGGCCATCTTTCGAGGAGCGACACCGGTAGAAGCCACGATCACCGGTCCCTTGTAGCCGGAGGCTTCGGCGAGACGGTCCATCCAGCCCTCAAAGCCGAGGCCGTTGATGACCAAGAGCTTGGCACCGGCAACCGCTCTCACGTCGTCGGGCGTCGGTTCGTAAACGTGGGCATCGCCATCGGCGCCGACCAGAGTGGTGACGGTGATGCGGTCGCCGCCGACGCGGCTCACCATGTCGCCCAGGATGGAAAAGGAGGCGATCACTGGCAATCGGTCGGCGGCCATGGCCGGCCCAGCCGCGAGCATGGCAAGAAGGGAGGCGAGGCAGAGACGGTTCATCGGACTCTCTACGTTATGTTATAACATAACTATGGTTGGACCGGACGGGAGACGCTGTCAAGTCTCGCCGGGCTGGAGAAGCGCCTCTCAGCTCTTGGCGATGGTGAATCGCAGGACGGAGCCGTCCTTTTCCTCGCCGACCAGCCGATGTCCTTTTTGCCGGCAGAAATGAGGGATATCGATCGCCGCCATCGGATCGGTGGCCTCGACGATCAGAACACCGCCCGGCGCGAGTGCGTGCAGCGCCTTGCCCGTCTTCAAGACGGGCAGCGGACAGTTGAGCCCCTTGAGGTCGAGACGCAAAGGTTCGGTCATGTCAGGGAAGGGCGGAGCGGCAGAGATCGACGAAGGCGCGGACATTGTCCGATCCGGCCGACAGTGCCACGCCGAAGGCGATGACGGCCAAAGGCAAGGCGAGCGAAGCCAGGTAATCGGAGAGACGCGTCCCCTTGCCGGCACCCTTGCGAGTATCGCGTTGGTCGGTCATCGGCTCAGCTCCCGGCGATCAGCGTCTTGAGCTTTTCAAGTGCTTTGTCCTGGTCTTCCATGTAGGCGATGGTCCCGTGGAAACGGCCATCAGCGCCGAACATGAAGCTCGATGCGGTATGGTCCATGCCATAGTCCCCGTCGGTGCCGGGTACCTTGCGAGCGTAGATGCGGAAAGCCTTGATGGCGGCATCGATCTGCTCGCGGCTGCCGGAAAGGCCGAGCACGATATCGCCGAAGGATGATAGGTAGTCCTTCAGCACGGCCGGTGTGTCGCGCTCGGGATCGACGGTCACGAACAGCAGGTCGACCTTGGCGGCGTCCGGGCCAAGCTGCTGCTTCAAGGCCGCGTATTCACCGAGCGTGGTGGGGCAGACATCCGGGCAATGGGTGTAGCCGAAGAAGATGACATGCGGCCGCCCGGCGAAGGTCTTCTCTGTTACAGCGCGGCCATTCATGTCGACGAGGCTGAACGGGCCGCCGATGTCGCTCGCAGCGATGCTGGCCTTTTCCATGAAAGGCAGCCGGCCGCCGAACACCAGCCAGCCGGTGGCACCGAACAACACCGCCACAAGCAGCCAGACGACGATGCGCACAGCCTTCATGTCTTCCCCCAAGCGGATACGACCAGCAAACACCGGTAGGCATGATCCTAGTGTATTTACCGATCAACGCCTACTGGTTGGTCCCATGACCGACCACCCGATTTATCGCTCGTCAGATCAACGCATCGCGACGAGCGAAAATGCCGCGCCAGCTCATGATGCCGACAAACAGCATCGACAGCGTGTCCCAGCCGGCAAACGACAGGCCAAACAGGCTGACCGGCGCTTCCGAGCAGGAGACGAGGCGGGTGCCTTTTACTGCTGCCATCAGGTCGGCAGCGCTGTTGACCACGGTCGGTGCACCGCCGCAATCGGACGGACCTTCCCAAAGCTTCCATTCGGCGCCGGTATGATAACCCGCCAGCACCGAACCGCAGAGGAAAATAGCGCCGCCAACGAAGTAGAGGAGGCGGGCAAAGCGCGGCATACGCTTTGACAGGAGGAGGCCGATCAGAAGGATCGGCAGGCCGGCGTAATAGAAGAGGCGCTCTTCAAGGCAGAGTTTGCAGGGCAGATAGCCGCCGATGATTTGGAAGCCCCAGGCAGCAATAATGGCACAAAGACCGGCCAGAAAAGCGAGGCCGGGAGCACGAATGGCGGCGGGAGCGGACATGGAACACCTGATCGTCAAATGCGGCTGGTCCGGCCTAACACCTTGGAACGAGCCGTGCAATCGACGATTGGGTTGCTGAGTGTCGGCCGTCGGAGGGGAAAGCGCCCCCGGCCGCGCCATAAAGGCGCAACGCCTGCAAAAACGAATTCCGGGGGGCTGGGGGGCTGGATTGAGCCGGAACCCGTCCGCAGCGTCATTGCCGGGGGACGAAGGCATCCTGCTGGCCTCCCTTGGCGCCGCCAAGGCGGGAATGGGGCCAAACTGTGAAGATGATCAGAGCTTCGTGATAGCCTCGATCGGCGGGCTCAGAAGTCGGCAGCGATGCCTTTCACTTCCCAGTCGCCATAGCGGGCTGGCTCGAGGCCGCCTCGACCGCCAATTTCCTTCGGGCGGATCTCGGCCGCTGCGCGGCGGCGCTCCTCGGCTTCGGCCAATGCGCGACGGGCAGCGGATGACAGCACTTTTTCAGGCGCTGAGCGGGGTTTTTCCGGGGTGTCGGTCATGAACCTATCCTTGATGGCAGGCAGGCGGCGTACCATCTTCTTCATCTGAAATCCGGTTCAGAATAACAGCCGGAGACCGGAAGCACAGATGAATTTCTTCAAGACCTCCCTCCTGCTCGCCGCGATGACGGCGATCTTCATGACCGCCGGTTATCTGATTGGCGGTCAAGGCGGCATGCTGATCGCGCTGGTGGTCGCCGCCGGCATGAACCTGTTTTCCTACTGGAATGCCGACAAGATGGTGCTGGCGATGCACCGCGCCCGTCGCGTCGACCGGGTGAGCGCGCCGGAATACTATGACATCGTCGCGCGCTTGGCCGCCAACGCCGGTCTGCCCATGCCGGCGGTCTATATCGTCGACAATCCACAGCCCAACGCCTTTGCCACCGGCCGCGATCCTGAGCATGCCGCCGTCGCGGCCACCACCGGCCTGCTGCAGATGCTCGACCGTGACGAGATCGCCGGCGTCATGGCGCATGAGCTGTCCCATGTTCAGAACCGCGATACGCTGACCATGACGGTGACGGCAACGATTGCCGGCGCTATTTCCATGCTGGCCAATTTTGGCCTGTTCTTCGGCTCGATGGGCCGTAGCAGCGAGAACCGCAGTCCGCTCGGCGGCATCGGCATCCTTCTCGCGGCGATCGTGGCGCCGCTCGCCGCCATGCTGGTGCAGATGGCCATTTCCAGAACGCGCGAATACGCTGCCGACCGGCGCGGTGCCGAGATTTCCGGCAATCCGCTGGCGCTTGCCTCGGCTCTCGACAAGATCGCCGGCGCCGCCAAACGCGTGCCGAACATGACAGCGGAGCAAAATCCTGCTACGGCGCATCTGTTCATCATCAATCCGCTGTCTGGCGCCAGGATGGACAACCTGTTTTCGACCCACCCGGACACCGGCAACCGCATCCGCGCCTTGATGGCGATGGCGGATGACGGCGGCTTCGGGCGGCGCAGCCCCGAACCTGTTGCGGATGGCCCCTGGGCCAGGCCGAGCGGTTCCCGGAGTGGCCCGTGGGGTAACGGAGGCGGGTCTGCCGGACGGCCTTCGAACCGTGGACCGTGGGGATGACCGCAGACAACAGTGGCCGCAAGGGCGGCGGGAAAGCCGGCAATACATTCAGGCCGGCACGCCCCCATGATGGCCCGAAGGGCGCCTTCCAAGGCGGGCGTCCACCTCAGGCCGGTCGCCGTCCGCCACGGCCGCAGGGCATGGAGGCGCGCGCCGTCGCCGTGGATCTGGTCGACGGTGTCCAGAAGGGCCGCCTTCTCGACGCGCTGCTCGACAAGGGCGCCGCAGCCGAGCGCTATCAGCGCCTCGATCCGCGCGATCGGGGTCTTGCCCGTGCCATCGTCGGCTATGCCTTGCGCCGTCACGGTCAGATCGATGACGCCGTCGCCCGTTTTCTGACGCGACCGCTGCCGGATGACGCCGGTTCGCTCAAGGCGGTGATTGCCGTTTCGGCTGCCCAGATCCTATTCATGGATGTTGCCGACCACGCCGCCGTGGCGCTCGGCGTCGAGCTCGCCGGTGCCGACAAGGCGGCGCAGCCGTTCAAGGGGGTGGTCAACGCGGTGTTGCGCCGGGTCTCCGAGAACAAGGCGACCATCCTGGCCGAGCAGGATGCGATCACCCTCAACACGCCCGTTTGGCTGATGGAGCGCTGGACCGCCAACTACGGTGCGGATACCGCGCGCGATATCGCCGCCATGAACGCGTTCGAGCCGACGCTCGACCTTTCCGTAAAGTCTGATCCCGACGGATGGGCCGCCCGGCTCGGTGGCGTCAAGCTTCCTAACGGCTCGGTGCGCCTTCCCGTCATTGGCGCCGTGGAGAAGATCGAAGGTTACGAAGAGGGCGGCTGGTGGGTGCAGGATGCTGCCGCCACCTTGCCGGTCCACCTCTTGGGCGATGTCAAAGGCAAGAAGGTCGTTGATCTTTGCGCGGCGCCCGGCGGCAAGACCGCGCAGCTCGCCGCGCTTGGCGCCGACGTGACCGCCGTCGATGTATCCTATCATCGCCTGCAGCGTCTTGAGCGCAACCTCTACCGGCTTGGTCTCAAGGCCAACCTGGTCAAGGCCGACGCCACCGAATGGCTCGGCGGCACCTTCGATATGGTGCTGCTCGACGCGCCCTGCACGGCCACCGGCACGCTCCGCCGCCATCCCGATGGCGCCGTGGGCAAGAAGCTCGCCGATGTCGCCACGCTTGCCGCTCTGCAGCGCCGTTTGATCGATCAGGCGATCCGCATGCTCAGACCGGGTGGTCTTCTGGTCTTTTCCACCTGCTCGCTGGAACCCGAGGAAGGTCCCGATCAGATTCGTCGCCTCCGGTTGATCGAAGCGCCGCTCGACGTGGTGCCGGTAACGGCGGACGAGGTGTTCGGCATGGAAGAGATTGTCACGCCCGACGGCTTTGTCCGCACCCTGCCGTCGCACCTCAAGCTGGAAGATCCCCGGCTTTCCGGTCTGGACGGCTTCTTCGCCGCTCGTCTCCGACGTCAGTGACGGAGGGCAGCCGGCCCCGTCATCGAAAAATTTGATCGGTTCCGCATACCACTTGGTAACCAAGCCAGGCGTCTCATGCCGTGATGAGCGCCTCCGGTCCCTCCGGAGGGCGAGTGATTCTTGCTCCAGCACCGAAAGGGGGCCTGACGATGCGCGCACAAGTCGCCGGCACGGCCCGGCTGGTGCTGTTCGCCAGCGAACTGGCCCTGCGCCGCTTTGTGACGGCGCTGGAACGCGGCCCCTTCTCGCGCTGGCGGTGGCCGGGCTCGACGCCTGAACGGCTGGTCATCGCGCCCCAGGATATCCGCACCACCGATCCGACTGTTGCCGCCGACATCTACGCCGGTCTCTTCGCCTTTGCCGGCAAGATGGTGGAGACCGGTGGTCGCTCACCGTTTGACATGCCCTCGCCATCTCAGGAATGGACGCGGGCGCTGCATGGCTTCTCCTGGCTGCGACATCTGAGAGCGGCGGAGAACGCGCTCGTCCGCCAGAATGCGCGGGCTCTGGTCGCCGACTGGATCGCCCAGGAAGCACACGCGCCGCCTGAAGCCTATGAAACCGAGAACATGGCCCGGCGGGTGATCGCCTGGATCACCCAGTCGCCCCTCATCCTGAGGGATGCCGATCGTGCTTTCTATCGCCGTTTCCTGCGGTCATTGGTCAGGCAGGTGCGCCGGTTGCGCGGTCGCCAGAGCGATGCCGTCGATGGTTATCCGCGGCTGCTCGCCGCCGTGGCCGTCGGAGTATTCGCGCTCTCCGCCGATAATCAGGGTCGGCTTGCCCGTCAGGCCGGCTTGCGGTTGGAGCAGGAACTCCGCCGACAGATTCTGCCCGACGGTGGACATATCAGCCGCGATCCCTCGGTCATCGCCGATCTCCTGACCGACCTGCTGCCGCTGCGCCAGGCCTATTCCAACCGTGGCGTCAATCCGCCGCAGGCGCTGCTCGTCGCCATCGACCGGATGATGCCGATGCTGCGCTTCTTCCGCCATTCGGACGGCAGTCTGCCGCATTTCAACGGCATGAGCGTCAGCCACGCCGGTCAGCTTGCGACGCTCAACGCTTATGACGACACCCATGGCCGTCCGGTCGAAAACGCCAGCCATTCCGGCTACCAGAGGCTGGAGGCCAACGGTACGGTGATCCTGATGGATGCCGGCGGCATTCCGCCCGTTGGCGTCAGTCAGAAGGCCCACGCAGGCTGCCTGTCGTTCGAGATGTCGAGTGGCTCCAATCGTTTCATCGTCAACTGCGGCGCCGCCGACGATCCGCGCTGGCATTCGGCGGCCCGCTCGACACCGGCTCATTCGACGCTGTCTCTGGAGGACATCTCGTCGGGCGTGTTCCTCGACACGCCGCGCCTTGTGCGCCGGCTTGGACCGGTCATGATCGACGGCCCGCGCAACGTGCCGGTGGCTCGTGAGGACCGCGACGATGTCATCGCCTTGGCGGCAAGCCACGACGGCTATGTTGGCCGGTTCGGCGCCATCCACGAGCGGCGGCTCGTGTTGCGCATCGACGGCGGCGAAATCGTCGGCTCCGACAGGCTGACCTTTACCGGCCGCAAGCCGCGCCACGATCGCTTTGCCATCCGCTTCCACCTGCATCCGCTGATCCGGGCGAACCGCACTGCCGGCGGCGACGTGCTGCTCGTCGCGCCCGATGGCGAGGCCTGGACTTTTACATGCGGCCTGATCGCGCCGGAACTCGAGGACAGCGTGTTCCTGTCCGACACGCTCGGCCGGCGCAAGAGCCTGCAGATCGTGCTGCCGGGACGGGCGCGCGTGACGCCGGAAGTCGCCTGGGCGCTCACCCGCACCGCCGAAGGACAACGCGGTCGTCCGCGCGGCCGTGACCCTCGGTCCGGTCCGGACCTGTTCGCCGGCACCTGATAACGATTTTCGCGAAGAAAGCGGCGATAGCCGTCCCAAATCGATTGGGCGCGGGTTCCGCGCGGCGGCCTTTCGTGCTATCGCGCGGCCATCCCCACTTCCGGAGAAATCCCCATGGCTGGCCATCCCGATCGCGTCGCTCCCAAGCGCGCGCTGCTTTCCGTTTCCGACAAGACGGGCCTCATCGAGTTCGCTCGCGCCCTCGCGGACCGCGGCGTCGAACTGCTGACCACCGGCGGGTCGAAGAAGCTTTTGAGCGAGGCCGGCATTCCCGTCACCGAAGTGGCCGATTTCACCGGTTTCCCGGAGATCATGGACGGCCGCGTCAAGACGCTGCATCCCAAGGTGCACGGCGGCCTTCTCGCCGTTCGCGACGACGCCGGTCATGCCAAGGCGATGGCCGACCACGGCATCCTCCCCATCGATATCCTGGTGGTCAATCTCTACCCCTTCGAGGAGACGATCGCTCGCGGCGCCGGCTATGACGAGACCATCGAAAATATCGATATCGGCGGTCCGGCGATGATCCGCGCCGCCTCGAAGAACCATGCCTATGTTACGGTTCTGGTGGAACCGGCCGATTATGACAGCGTCATTGCTGAAATGGATCAGGGGGGCGTTACCTTCGACACGCGCCGCCGCCTTGCCGCCAAGGCCTATGCCCGTACCGGTGCCTATGACGCGGCGATCTCTGGCTGGTTTGCCAGCGTGCTCGGCGGCAAGACCGGCGATTTCGTCGCCATAGGCGGCAAGCTGGCCGAGGACATGCGCTACGGCGAGAACCCGCACCAGTGGGCGCGGTTCTACCGTTCGACGGAGATCCGGCCGGGCGTGTCGACGGCGACGCAGCTTCAGGGCAAGGTGCTCTCCTATAACAACATCAACGACACCGACGCCGCTTTCGAGCTGGTGGCCGAGTTCGACCGGGCGGTGCCGGCCGTCGCCATCATCAAGCACGCCAACCCCTGCGGCGTCGCCACCGGCGCGACGCTGCTCGAGGCCTATACCAAGGCGCACCGCTGCGATCCGGTATCGGCCTACGGCGGCATCGTGGCGCTGAACGGCACGCTCGATGCCGACACGGCCAAGAAGATCGTCGAAATCTTCACCGAAGTGATCATCGCGCCGTCGGCCACCGATGAGGCGATCGCCATCGTGGGCGCCAAGAAGAACCTGCGTCTTCTGGTCACCGGCGGTCTGCCCGACCCGAAGGCGCCGGGCATCACCGCCAAGACGGTGGCCGGTGGTCTGCTCGTCCAGTCGCGCGACAACGGCGTCGTCACGGCCGCCGACCTCAAGGTGGTGACCAAACGTGTGCCGACCGATGCCGAGCTTGCCGATCTGCTGCTCGCCTTCAAGGTCTGCAAGCACGTGAAGTCCAATGCCATCGTCTACGTGAAGGATGGCGCCACCGCCGGCATTGGTGCCGGCCAGATGAACCGCGTCGATTCGTCCCGCATCGCGGCCATTCGGGCTGGCGAAGCGGCGGAAACGGCCGGGTTACCGGAGTCGCTGGCCAAGGGATCGGTGGTCGCATCCGATGCTTTCTTCCCCTTCGCTGATGGTCTTGAATCGGCGATTGCCGCCGGCGCCACCGCGGCCATCCAGCCGGGTGGCTCCATCCACGACGCCGAGGTGATCGCGGCCGCTGACAAGGCTGGCATTGCCATGGTGTTCACCGGCATGCGCCACTTCCGGCACTAGAATGAAACGCTTCTCGAAGAATAAGGGATCGATCTAGTCCCTTGTTATTAAGCTGTGTTTTGCGGAGGGCCGAAGCCAAACTTTCCGCGGAACGCCTTGGGGGGCAGCGGCAATCCGCTCCTCCGACAGGAAGTCGACAGGTTTCTCGATCCAAGGTTGGCGGGCCGGCGCGATCAACGCGCCGGCCCGTTTTTCGAGGAACCGTTTATGAAGACCTCCCTGATTGCCGTCGCATTCGCCGTCGTGCTGACCCCTGTCGCCGCCTTTGCCGATGACGAAAACGCCAAGTGCACCGATGCTGCCAAGGATACCTGGCTGAGCATCGATGCCGTCAAGGCCAAGGCTGAGGCCGCCGGCTACACCAAGATCAAAAAGGTGAAGGTGGAAGGAACCTGCTACGAGGTCTACGCCTTCGACAAGAATGGCAAGAAGGCCGAAGTGCTGTTCAACCCGTCCACCGGCGAGAAGGCCGGCGACGAGACGGGCCAGAACTGACACCATGACTGATGCGTCCGCTGGCGGCAGCACGCCGCCGCGGACGGTCCGGGTCTGGGATCCGGTCGTCCGCCTCTTCCACTGGACGGTGGTGATAGCCGTCTGCCTGAATCTGTTCGTTCTCAAGCCGGGTCGGCTTTATCATCGCTACGTCGGCTATGTGGTGATCGGAGCCGTGGTGATCAGGCTCATTTGGGGCTTTGTCGGCACGCGCTATGCCCGCTTCTCGGATTTCTTTCCGACGCCGTCACGCCTCGTTCCCTACCTCAAGGCGCTCGTCCGGCGCGAGGAGCCGCGCCACATCGGCCATAATCCGGCCGCTGCGGTGATGATGCTGGCCCTCATGGTCTTGTTGCTGGCCACTGGAATTACCGGCTGGATGACCACGCTCGACGCCTTCTGGGGAGAAGAGTGGCTTGAGGAGTTGCATGGGGGCTTTGCCAACGCCATCATGGTGCTGGCGCTGGTCCATGCGGCTGCCGCCATCCTAGAAAGCCTGCGCCACCGGGAGAATTTGGTCTGGTCGATGGTGACGGGTAGAAAGCGCGCCTGATGCGTCTTCTTCTGGTCGAGGACAGTGCCCGCCTCGCAGCCCTGCTTGGAGAAGCAGTGCGCGAGGCTGGCTGGCGCCTCGATGCGGTTGGTACATTGACTGAGGCGGAAGCGGCAATTGCCGCGACCGACTTCGATCTGATCCTCCTCGATCTCGGCCTGCCGGATGGCGATGGGCTGGATCTGTTGCGAGCGATCCGTCGCGCCGCCGACGTAACGCCGGTGCTGATCATCACCGCCCGTGGCACCGTCGAGGAACGCATTGCCGGCCTCGACGCCGGTGCCGACGATTATCTGGTCAAACCCTTTCACCACCGCGAGTTCCTGGCGCGATGCCGGGCCATGCTGCGACGATCGCCGACGGCGTTGCAGCCGGTGCTGGTCGCCGGCCAGCTCACCTATGATCCGGCAACCGCCCTTCTGAGCGCCAATGGCGAAGCGATTGCCTTGCCGCCGCGCGAAAGGGCGCTCTGCGAGGCGCTGATGCGCGATGTCGGCCGTCTGGTGCCGCGCCGCCGGTTGGAGACGACATTGTCCGACTATGATAGCGAGCTCACCACCAATGCGCTCGACCTTGCCGTTTCGCGTCTGCGCAAGCGGCTCGAAGGCCTTGCCAGCGGCGTTGAGATCGCCACGGTGCGCGGCCTTGGTTATCTGATGCGGGAATGCCTTGCCGAGGATGCCGGCGAGGCGGCGCCATGAGCGGACGCCGGCGCAAGCGGCTTGCCGGATTGGTTGCCCGACGCATTCTGATTTTCGCTTTCCTGGCCATGCTGCTGCAAGTGGCCCAGATCTTCTCTCGCTATTGGTTCGACGACCAGGAACTCGGCTATATCCTGATCGAACGGGAGACCGAGGCGATCGCCGCATCCATCCATCGCGTGGCCGGGGTCTTGACGATCGACCCGAAAGCGCCGGTTCTCAGCCGTTATAGTGGTGTTGTCGACGAGGCCGATGACGCCGGTCTGATCCATGACGATGGCAATCTTGCCAACCATCTGCCGCCTGCCACCTTCGTGCGTATCCGCACCGAGGAGGGGCGGGCCGTCTACTCCAACTGTGGCGAAGAGTGCGAAGAGCATTTCCTCCCCCCATCGGAAGAGGCGCCGGATGACTGGCATCGAATGATCGAACCGGGCAAGCCGCTCAGCGTTGCTGGTGGCCGTGCCTTCCTCATCGATGGCGAGCGGGTGCTTGTCGATGTGGCGGTCCTTCACGACCCGGACGATTTCCTCGCCGCCATCCTGACCGGCGAAATGATCGATCACATGTTGGTGCCGATGGGACTGATGCTGGCCCTGACAATCGGCGCCAGCATATTCTCGATCAGCACGGCGCTCCGGCCTGTGTCGGCGGCGGCCCGAGCGGCCGATGCCATCGACCCTCGCTCTCCGGTGCCCCTGGCGATCGACGACGCGATGCCTAAGGAAATCGCCGGTTTTGTCGAAGCGATCAACCGGCTGTTTGCGCGCACCGCCGAGATGGTGAAGGCTCAAAAGGTATTTTCGGCGGCCGTCGCCCATGAGATACGAACGCCGCTGGCGGTCTTGCGCCTTGAGCTCGACAGGATCAACGATCCCCGTGCTCGCCGGGCCCAGGCCGATATCGAGCGCCTGTCGCATATTCTAGAACAGCTGACGGCGCTGGCTCGTCTCGATGTCGTGGATGACGCCGCTTTTGTTGAAACCGACCTTGCCGATCTCGCCGCCGGTATGGTTGCCGACATGGCGCCTCTCGTCATCGATCGGGGCTCGACCATTGCCTTCGAAGGTGGAGGGGCGGTGAAGGTGGAGTTGGTACCTTCGCTGATACAGAATGTGGTGCGAAATCTGATAGAGAACAGCCTGAAGCACGCTGGCCGCGGCGTCGATATTCTCGTAGTGGTCAGTGAGGATGGCAGTCTCACTGTCTCCGACAACGGCTCAGGTTTTGTTCCTTGCGAAGTGCAGGGCGAATTCGGTCGCGTGAAGGCATCGGGGTCGCTCGGCCTTGGCCTTACCATCGTCGAGCGGATTGCCGAACTGCATGGGGCTGCACTTTCCATTCGCTCCGCTCCGGGCGAAGGTTGCAGTGTCCGCTTCGCCTTCGCCCATTGATGAGGAAACGATGTTCAATTCACTTGGCAACCGCCGTCGGTTTTCCGACCTCAACGAGCAGGAGATCCTGGCGCTGGCCATCTCCAGCGAAGAGGACGACGCCCGCATCTATGCGAGTTATGCTGAAAAGCTGCGCAAGGACTTTCCCGCGACGGCGGCGATGTTCGATGACATGGTCAAGGACGAAGACGGCCATCGCCGCTTCCTGATCGCCGAGCACCAGCGGCTGTTCGGGCCGGTGATCCCATTGATCCGGCGCGAACATGTGGCCGGTTACTATGCCCGCCAGCCGGTGTGGTTGGTCGAAAATCTGGGGGTCGAGCGTATTCGCGAAGAAGCGGCGCGCATGGAGGCGCAGGCCTATAAATTCTATCTGGAGGCGGCCAAGCGGGTCTCGGATGCCGGTGCCCGCCGCCTGCTCGGAGATCTCGCCGAGCAGGAACGCCACCATATGGAAGGCGCCGAGGCTGCCCGCGAGGAGAATGTCGGGCCATCGGCGGAGCAAGAGGAGGCGATGGTCGCCCGTCGCCAGTTCATCCTCACCTACGTGCAGCCGGGTCTCGCCGGGCTGATGGATGGCTCGGTGTCCACCTTGGCGCCGATCTTCGCGACCGCCTTTGCCACGCAGAACTCCTGGACCACCTTCCAGGTGGCGTTGGCCGCCTCGGTGGGAGCAGGCATTTCCATGGGCTTCACCGAAGCCGCCCACGACGACGGCGTCATCTCCGGCCGCGGCTCGCCGATCAAGCGCGGCCTTGCCTCCGGTATCATGACAGCGCTCGGTGGCCTTGGTCATGCGCTGCCCTATCTGGTCCCCAATTTCCATCTGGCGACGGCGATTGCGCTCTGTATCGTCTTCATTGAGCTTTGGGCGATCGCCGGCATCCAGAACCGCTATATGGAAACGCCGTTCTTCCGGGCGGTGATTCAGGTGGTGATTGGCGGTGCGTTGGTACTTGCCGCCGGCATCCTGATCGGTGGTGGCTGACGTATCCGGCGGAATTTTACACACTTCGCGAAAAACAGCGGGGCGGCATGGGCCGCCCCCTTTGTTATCAGGCGTGCCGGTTCTGGCGATGATCGATCAGATCGGTCACCACCGAGGGATCGGCCAGCGTCGAGGTGTCGCCGAGCGAGCCGAAGTCATCCTCAGCAATCTTGCGCAGGATGCGGCGCATGATCTTGCCCGAGCGCGTCTTGGGCAACCCCACGGCGAACTGGATCTTGTCGGGCGAGGCGATCGGTCCGATCTCCTTCCTCACCCACTGCGTCAGCTCGCTGGCCAGCGTGTCGGTCGGTGTTTCGCCTTCCATCAGTGTGACATAGGCGTAGATGCCCTGTCCCTTGATGTCGTGCGGGTAGCCGACGACGGCGGCCTCGGCCACTTTCGGATGGGCGACCAGCGCGCTTTCCACTTCCGCCGTCCCCATGCGGTGGCCGGCGACATTGATGACGTCATCGACGCGGCCGGTGATCCAATAATAGCCGTCCTCATCGCGTCGGGCGCCGTCGCCGGTGAAATACATGCCCAGATACGTGGAGAAATAGGTCTGCACGAAGCGGTCGTGGTCGCCATAGACCGTACGCATCTGGCCGGGCCAGCTTGTCAATATCACCAGGTTGCCTTCAGCTGGCCCTTCCAGGACGTTGCCGAGCGCGTCGACGATGGCCGGCTCGACACCGAAGAACGGCCGCGTCGCCGATCCCGGCTTCAGGCGGGTGGCGCCAGGCAGCGGCGTGATCAGGATGCCGCCGGTCTCGGTCTGCCACCAAGTGTCGACGATCGGGCAGCGGCCGTCGCCGACCACGCGGTGGTACCAGAGCCAGGCCTCCGGGTTAATCGGCTCGCCGACCGTGCCGAGGATGCGGAGCGATGCTCTCGATGTGCGCTTCACCGCTTCTTCGCCATGGGCCATCAGCGAGCGAATGGCCGTCGGCGCCGTGTAGAAGATCGTCACCTTGTGGCGGTCGATCACTTCCCAGAAGCGCGACGGATTGGGATGGCTCGGCACGCCCTCGAACATCAGCGTCGTCGCGCCGTTGGCGAGCGGACCGTAGAGCACATAGGAATGGCCGGTCACCCAGCCGACGTCGGCGGTGCACCAGTAGACATCGTCTTCGTGACAGTCGAATACCCACTGGTGGGTCAGCGAAGCATAGACGAGGTAGCCGCCGGTGGTGTGCAGCACGCCCTTGGGACTGCCGGTCGATCCGGACGTGTAGAGGATGAACAGCGGGTCTTCGGCGCTCATCGGTGAGACGGGACAGTCGGTGGCCATGTCCTTGGCCGCCTCGTCATAGTAGACGTCGCGTCCCTCCTGCATGGCGACTGGCTTGCCGGTCCGGCGCACCACCAAGACCTTGGATACCCCTGGGCATTTTTCGAGCGCCGCGTCGACGTTAGCCTTGAGCGGAACGCGGCGGCCGCCGCGTATGCCTTCGTCGGCGGTGATGACCACCGAGCAGCCGGCATCGCGGATGCGGCCGGCAATGCTGTCGGGCGAGAAACCGGCGAATACTGCGGAATGGACGGCGCCGATGCGAGCACAGGCCAGCATGGCGAAGGCGGCCTCGGGAATCATCGGCAGATAGATGGTGATGCGGTCGCCACGCCTGACGCCAGCCGTCTTCAACACATTGGCAAACCGGCAGACCTCTTCCTGAAGCTCGCGATAGGTTATGGCGCGCTGGTCGGCCGGATCGTCACCTTCCCAGAGGATGGCCACCTTATCCGGCGTGCGGTCGGCATGGCGATCAACGCAGTTATAAGCGGCGTTGAGAATGCCGTCCTCATACCAGCGGATCGATACATGATGCGGATCGTAGGAGGTGTTCTTCACCCGCGTGAAGGGCTTGATCCAGTCAAGCCGGCCGGCCATCGCCCCCCAGAAGCCGTCGGGATCTTCGATGGAGCGCTTATAGAGCTCCAGGTACTTGTCGTTGTCGATAAAGGCCGACGCGGCAAGCGCCGCAGGCACCTCGAAAACCTCACCACCGGACATATGTGACACCTCCATCGCGCAGGGCTCCCCCTCGTCCCCACGCCAATCGGCTGCACTATGGTCCGGCAAAACACGTAAATCCATTAGCCGCCCGGCTAATTGGCGCGGCGACGATGCCGAGGCTTGCTCAGATGAAGCGCCAGACGCGGGTCGTTTTGACGTCGCGATCCTCGATGGCGCGGGGCACGGCTACCTCGTAGCTTGCCAGCGGCTCGATGCCGGCGGCGGGCAAATAGGTACGACCGGGATCGCCAAACAACACGGCGGCACCGGCCGATTGGGCAGCGCGCAGGAAGGGCTCGACACGCACGGCCATCGGCCGCTCGTAGAAAACGTCGCCGGCCAGCACGAGATCGAAGCCGGCGGCGCCACAGTCGAGAAAGTCGGTGTCCGGTGCGCTCAACACTATGCCGTTGTCGGCGGCGTTGATCAGGATGGCAGCGCGGGCGTAGGTGTCGATGTCGGCGGCGACCACCTCACGGGCGCCGGCGAGCTTGGCGGCGATGCCGACCACACCAGAGCCGGCGGCGAAATCGAGCACGCGGGCACCGCGAACGATATCGGGATGGTCGAGCACGTAACGGGCGAGGGCCTGACCGCCGGCCCAGGCAAAGGCCCAGAACGGTGGGGGCAGACCGGCGCGGCCGAGGTCGGTCTCGGTCGCCTGCCAAAGGTCCATCGCCTCGTCGGCGAGCCGCAAGCGGATCTCCGGCACCAGCGGCGGCGCCTTGGAACGGGTTTCGCGCAAAATGAATGCGCGCTCGCGGGAAAGGTCGGTCACCGCTCGGCCATGGCGAGGACGATATACCACTCCTCGTCGGTCACCGGCTGCACCGAAAGGCGCATCGAGGTGACCAGGCTCATCTTGGACAGCGAGGGCTCGGCCTTGATCTCGGCCAGCGTGACCGGACGCTTGAGGTCGCGGATCGCTCGCACGTCGACACAGTCCCAACGCGGATCATTGGTGGTGCTGTCGGGGTGGGAGAGGGCGGCCACCTCGCAGATGCCGACAACGGCGAGGCCCTCGTTGGAGTGATAGAAAAAGCCCTGATCGCCTACCTGCATCGCTCGCATGTTGTTGCGGGCGAGATAATTGCGCACGCCATCCCATTCGGTACCGGCCGCGCCCCGTGCCTTGAGGTCGGCAAAAGAGAACTTGAAAGGTTCGGACTTGAACAGCCAGTGGGCCATGGGCGCTCCCTGTTGCGGCGTGGCGGCGGCGTCAGCCGGGCGCGCCGATCACCCATTTCCATGGCTTGATGTCAACACTTTCGAACAGGCCGGCGCGGGCATAAGGGTCCTCGGCCAGCACGGTCTGCAGCGTCTTGAGGTCGACAGCCTCGGTGATCAGCAGCGAGCCGATCATGTTGCCGGCTTCGTCGAGATAGGGGCCGCCAACCAGGATCGTGTCGGCGTTGGCTTTAACGTAGTCGAGATGGGCAGCGCGGTTGGCCTGCCGGACGGGGAGAAGCCCCACCTTGTCGATGCAATTGACGACATAATGCATGGTTCGCCTCGAATGCGGACGATGGAATGAGGCGGACCCTAGAGCATTTCCCAGCGAGAGGGAACACTCTGATCGAAAAGGAGATGCCTGGGCTGGGGTTCCCGCCTCTCGTCATGAAATGCGAGGCGAAAGCTCGACCAGCGGTGTTCCAAAGCAAGCAACCCCAGCGGAACGAACCGCTGGGGCCACTTGTCGGAAGGTCTAGCATCTGTCGTCATCGCCCGTTGCGGCCGCTCGCGTTCCTGCGGCCGGTCCAGACGATCAGATGGCGACGACGTTCGGTACGGCGGAGGTAGCCGGCGCGCCGAGGGCGCGATGATAAGCAGCACCGATGCCGCTGAAGATGCCGGGAGCGAATACGTCGATCACCTCGGTGCGGACACGGGCGGCGTAATCGCCGGCCACCGACAGGAAGGTGAGCGGCGGGAAAACGAAGGTCCGCTCGGTGGAGCTGACGGTCGGCGCCGATATGGCTGCCATGACCACCGACTTCGGAACGTTCATGTTGAAGGCGAAGGCCCCGGTGGAAGAAGCGGCAACGAGGAGGGAAGCGGCTGCCGCGGCGACGAGAAGGCGTTTCATCTTGCAGGAACTCCGGAACGCGATTGCCTGGTTTGTATCAGTGCCGGTTGAAGGCCTCGTTCCGAGATAAACGGCAATTTTTGCCTTTCCGTCAGGTTTTTGTTAACCCGCGGCGCATCCCTCTTTACTGGTTGTTAGCCATGCTGGCGCCGCATTTACAGTAGCTTGGCGGAAATGGCGCTTCTTCGGCTTTTTCGCGGTGAATGGCCGTTAGGAATTATGAATTTTCCGATCCCATTAAATGGTAATACTTATGAAGTTCCCCGGCTGAGCAATGGTAAGACTTTGTTGATGCTGTTCAGAGATTCCCATCCATGACGTTGCCGAGCCTGCTGACATACCCAGATTTCCGGCTTCGGGTTGTTGCCGAACCGGTCACGGCGTTCGACGACGGGCTGGTCACGCTGGCCAACGATCTCGTTGCCGCTGTCGTCGCGGCACCGGCGATCGGCCTTGCTGCCTCGCATATCGGCGTTCTCCGGCGGGTTATTGCCGTACGGCCATCGGAGGCGGAAGCGGTGCGAGTCTACGTCAATCCGGTCATCGCGTGGGCTTCGGCGGAGACCATGATCAACGAGGAGGGATCGGTCTCCATGCCTGGCGTCAGCGCCGAAATCGAGCGGCCGCGCGCGGTGCGTGTCGGCTACTCGGATCTTCAGGGTATCAGTTGCGTCGAGGAAGCCGAGGGCTTTCATGCCGCCGTACTGCAACATGAGATCGATCAGCTCGACGGCGTGTTCTGGATCGTGCGGCTGTCGCGCCTCAAAAGGGAGCGGGTGATCAAGCGATATCAGAAGCTCGGCAGCCCTTCTGCCTCCTTTGCCACTTTACCGCCGCGAGATTTCCCCATTCATAGCTAGACTGAGCCCGCTAACTGCTTTTCCTTGGAGAGCTATGCTGATCGATCGCCAACACGCCATTTTGGATCTCGCTCGCGAGGTCGGCCGCGTTTTGGTCGACGATCTCGCGGCGCGCTTCGAGGTGTCGCCGCAAACCATCCGCAAGGATCTCAACGAACTCTGCGATCGTCGCCTGCTGGCCCGCGTTCATGGTGGAGCCGTGCTCGCCTCCACAGTGAAGAACGTCGGCTATGAGGCGCGGCGTCAGATCGCTGCTTCGGAAAAGCGGGCCATCGGCGAGGCGGCCGCCTCGCTCATTCCCAATGACGCATCGCTGTTCATCAATATCGGAACGACCACCGAGGCGGTGGCGCAGGCGCTGCTACAGCATTCAGGACTGATGGTCATCACCAACAATATCAATGTTGCCAACCTGATGCGCGCCTATGCGGGCATCGATGTGGTGATCGCTGGCGGACAGGTTCGCCATGCCGACGGCGGCATCATTGGTGAGGCGGCGGTGGATTTCATTCGCCAGTTCAAGGTGGATTTCGCCATCGTCGGCACGTCGGCCATCGACGAGGACGGCGCGCTTTATGACTATGATTTTCGCGAAGTGAAGGTGGCGCAGGCCATCATCGCCAATGCGCGTCGTGTCATCCTGGTGGCTGATGAGACCAAGTTCGAGCGCACGGCGCCGGTGAGGATTGGTTCGGTTGCGCAGGTTGATGTCTTCGTTACCGATCGTTGTCCCCGCGAAAGCGTGCGTCGCTTATGCGGCGAAGCGGAGGTTGAGCTCATTGAAACCGCTTCCAGTCATGGCGGGCATGCGGGTGACGCTGTATAATTTCGTCGGCTGGCCGCGTATGGTTCTTTGCACCATCGTGTCGGTCTGGTATCCACGTGACATGTTGGAATCCAACGGGGTAAGAGGGCATTTTGGGGAGGCCGGGTGAGCCGGCACCGCATCGTGGTGGTGGCGTGGGAACTTTATGTCTCGCGCACTGTTCCCGCGCCCAAGTGAATGACGAGTGGAGCCGCTGTGGACCTTTCTGACGGGAATCCCATGATCGATCGCCGTGACTTTTTGACGCAAGCATTGACGGCGATCGGCGCTGTCGTGGTTGCGACTGGCGTGCCAGTCGCGGCGCGGGCGGCGACGCAGCAGCACCAGTTCGCCGTCACCGGGCCGTTCACCCGTTCGACGGTGGCCGAGATCGCGCGTGCTCTGGCCAAGAAGGCCTACGAGGCGCCGGACACCAGCTTGCCGCCGATCCTCGAAAATCTGACCTACGATCAATATCGCGATATTCGATTCCGTCCCGAGGCAGCGATCTGGGCAGACAAAGGTTTGCCCTACCAGATGCAGCTCTTCCACCGCGGTTCCTATTTCAAGGAGCCGGTGGAGATGGCGCTCGTCGCGAATGGTCAGGCGACGCACGTTCCTTACGATCCCAATCTGTTCAGTTATGGGCCGTTGGTGCCGCAGCCGATTCCGGCTGAAGACATCGGCTTCTCCGGATTCCGTCTGCATTCGCCGCTCAACAAGCCCGATGTGTTTGACGAGGTGCTGGTGTTCCAGGGGGCGAGCTACTTCCGTTCGCTTGGCAAAGACCAGACCTATGGCTTGTCGGCGCGTGGTCTCGCTCTCAAGACCGCCGATCCCGAAGGCGAAGAATTTCCGCTGTTCCGAGCTTTCTGGGTCGAGACGCCGGCCGCCGGTTCGGATACCTGCGTCGTCAACGCGCTGCTCGACAGTCCCTCGGTGTCGGGTGCTTACCGCTTTACCATCCGACCCGGACTGCCGACCACCATCGACGTCGAGGCGCAGCTGTTCCCGCGTGCCGATCTCGAGAAGGTCGGTCTCGCGCCTGGCACGTCGATGTTCTACTTCTCGGCCAACGGTCGCACGGAGATCGACGACTTCCGGCCGGAAGTGCACGATTCGGACGGCATGCTGATGGTTACCGGCCGAGGTGACCGCTGGTGGCGGCCGCTGGCCAATCCTAAAGAGTTGCAGATTTCCGCCTTCCAGGATCGTAGCCCGCGCGGCTTCGGCCTTGTTCAGCGCGATCGCAGTTTCGATTCCTACCAAGATCTCGAAGCATCCTATCAGCGGCGGCCATCGCTTTGGATCGAGCCGGTAGGCGATTGGGGCGCTGGTGCGGTGACGTTGGTGGAAATTCCCACCAATTCCGAAATTCACGACAACATCGTCGTCTACTGGGCGCCGCAGGACAAGATTCCGGGCGGCACTGAGTATTTCTTCGCCTACCGTCTGTTCTGGGGCAATGACCCGGCATTGGCGGCCGGCTCTGCCTATGTCACCGCGACGCGGTCAGGGCGGGCGGGTGTCGGCGGACCGACGCCGGTGCGCCTCTTCGTCATAGACTACGGCTTCTTCCAAGGCGTCGATCCCGCCAAGCTCGGCAATGCCAAGGCATCGGTTCAAGCGTCCAAGGGCACGGTGAAAAACGTCGTCGTCGTCCCCAATTCCGAAACCAAGGGACTGCGCCTCTCGTTCGAACTCGATCCGCAGAACGAAACTCTGATTGAGCTGACGGCGGCGCTGACCTTCGAAACGGGGCCGGCAGCCGAGACCTGGGCCTTCCGATGGACAGCATAATTCGCGACGTCGCCGTCAGTGGGCGATACGCTACCGGAATGCCGCCGGAGCATCCGGCCGACATGCCGCCGCAGGATCTCAAGCGGTTCAGCCGCAAGAGCCGGCGGCATCTGGTGAATTCTCACAGTCGCTCGTCGTTTCTGAAGCGCTTCGCGGTGATCGGCGGTACGGCTGCGTTGCTCGGCTATGCCGTCAGCGAGATGTACGCGGTGCTGGCACTTGGCGATCTTACGCCCATCGAGCGTATCGTGCTGGGCCTGTTCACCATCACCTTCGCCTGGATCGCCCTGTCGTCGGTGGCCTCGGTGTTCGGGTTTCTGAAGTTGGTCAGCCGCCGGTTCGCCCGGCCGGCGCCATGGTCGGACGAGCCGCTGCGCAAGCGCACGGCGATGCTGATGCCGACTTACAACGAAGACCCGTCGCGCATCTTCGCCGCCATCGAGGCGATGGCCCGCGATGTCGAGTCGCTCGGTCAGAGCCACGCCTTCGACTGGTTCGTGCTGGCCGATACCACCGATCCTGACGTGGTGTTGCAGGAAGAAGCGGCGCTGCTGGCCGCTCGCGAGCGCATCGGCGGCTTTACCCGGATCTATTACCGCCGCAGGCGTAACAACACGGCCAAGAAGGCCGGCAACGTTGGTGACTTCTGCAAGCGCTGGGCGAGTGCCTACGACCATCTTCTGGTGCTCGATGCCGACAGCCTGATGGAAGGGCGGACCATCGTCGAGTTGGCGCGCCGGATGGAAGCCGACCCCGACGCCGGCCTCATTCAGACGATTCCCATGCTCGTCAACGGCACCACGATCATGGCCCGGCTGCAGCAGTTTGCCGGCCGTGTTTACGGACCGGTGGTCGGCACGGGACTCTCCTGGTGGGTCCAGAAGGAAGGCAACTTCTGGGGCCATAATGCCATCATCCGCACCGAGGCCTTTCTGAATTCGGCCGGCCTGCCGGAGCTCGGCGGCAAGCCGCCGTTCGGCGGCCACATCATGAGCCATGACTTTGTCGAGGCGGCGCTGATCCGCCGTGCCGGCTGGAACGTCATCATCGCCGACGATCTCTCCGGCTCCTACGAGGAAAGCCCGCCGTCACTGGTCGACCTCGCCATCCGCGACCGCCGCTGGTGTCAGGGTAACCTGCAGCATTTGAAGGTGATCGGCGGGCGGGGCCTGCACTGGGTGTCGCGCTCGCATATCCTCACCGGCATCATGAGTTATCTCGCTTCGCCCTTGTGGCTGCTCTTGATCCTCTCCGGTCTCGCGCTGACGCTGCAGGCCCATTACATCCGGCCGGAATATTTCAAGGACGAGTTCCAGCTGTTCCCGTCCTGGCCGCGGATCGACGCCGAGCGAGCGCTCAGCCTGTTCGCCCTTACCATGGGCGTGCTGTTCCTGCCCAAGGTGCTCGGCCTCCTCGCCTTCTTCCTGAACTCGCGCGACCGCAAGGCATCGGGCGGCTTCGTCGGCCTCCTACTGTCCTTCCTTTTCGAAATGGTGGTATCGGCCCTGGTCGCGCCGATCATGATGCTGATCCAGACGGGCGCGGTCACCGAGATCGTGCTACATCGCGATGCCGGCTGGAAGCCGCAGCGGCGCGACGACGGCGGCTTGCCGATCGGCGATCTTATCGTTCGCCATCGCTGGCACGTGCTGGCCGGCCTGGCGTTGGCCTGGGCAGCGATCGCCGACAGCTGGGAGCTGTTCGCCTGGTTGTCGCCGGCCATTGCCGGCATGGTGTTCGCCGTGCCGATTTCCGGCCTTACCGGTTCCAACGCCGTCGGTCGCTTCGTGAAATGGCTTGGTCTGCTGAGAATTCCGGAGGAGCACCATCGTCCCAATATTCAAGGACGCATGGATGAGGCTCGGCCTGCCTATGTCGAGGCGGTTGCCACCGCGCCCAACCTTGTCGAAATCGTCGCCGACCCTGATCTTTTGATGCAGCATCTCGCGTTGATCGATCGCATGGCGCCGCGTCCGCCCGGACGCGTCGACCCGGTGTCGGCACTGGCGCTGGCCAAGATCGGTGAGGCGGAGACCATTGAAGAGGGTGTCTCCTTCCTCGACTCCAAAGAGCGGGCAACGCTGATTGCCACGCCGCGCATTCTCGACGCGCTGGCGCAAAAGCCGCTGAGGCGCCACAGCGTGGCGGAGAAGACGGCTCGGTCCGCCTGAGCAAAGCGATGGCGGCCGCCGCCATCGCCATGCGTGCTGGATGCAGCCGGCATGCGCGTTTTGCATGACCTATTCCGCTTTCGACTGGACCGTCCCCGCGAGACGTGCCGTAAGTCGCGGTGAAATCTACCAAATCTAAATCGGTTTGATCGCTTCGGCGCCTTACGGTGCGTTTGGCCTTGCCCCCAAAGGACGATGGCAAAAAGTGCCGTGGGGATATGACATTAGCTCCCAAGCCTGCTAGGGAAACCCCCAACGTAGTTTCCCCTATGGAGCTTGCCGTGCCGATCACCAAGGTGCTTGTCGCCAACCGATCCGAAATCGCCATTCGCGTTTTCCGCGCTGCCAACGAGCTCGGCCTCAAGACGGTCGCCGTCTATGCCGAGGAGGACCGGCTGGCGCTGCATCGCTTCAAGGCCGATGAGGCCTATCAGATCGGGGCTGGCCTCGGACCGATCGAGGCTTATCTCAGCATTTCTGAGTTTCTGCGTGTCGCCAAGGAATCCAAGGCCGACGCCATTCATCCCGGCTATGGCCTCCTGTCGGAAAGCCCGGAGTTCGCCGAGGCTTGCCGCGACGCCGGCATTACCTTCATCGGCCCGTCACCCGAGACCATGCGCCAGCTCGGCAACAAGGTGGCGGCCCGCAATCTTGCCATCGAGGCGGGCGTGCCGGTGATGCCGGCCACCGATCCGCTGCCCGACGACATGGAAGTGGTCAAGGCGGAAGCCAAGCGCATCGGTTATCCGGTGATGCTGAAGGCCTCCTGGGGCGGCGGTGGCCGCGGCATGCGCGTCATTCGTGACGAGGCGACCTTGCTGCGCGAAGTGGTCACCGCCAAGCGCGAGGCCATGGCGGCCTTCGGCAAGGACGAGGTTTATCTCGAAAAGCTGGTCGAGCGGGCCCGTCACGTCGAGGTGCAGATCCTCGGCGATATCCACGGCAACATCGTCCACCTGTTCGAACGCGACTGCTCGGTGCAGCGACGCCACCAGAAGGTGGTCGAGCGGGCGCCGGCCCCCTACCTCACCGACGCCCAGCGCGCGGAAATCACAGGCTTTGGCGTGACGATTGCCAAGGCGGCCAATTATTACTGCGCCGGCACCGTCGAGTTCCTGATGGACTCCGACAGTGGCGCTTTCTATTTCATCGAGGTCAACCCGCGCATTCAGGTCGAGCATACCGTCACCGAGGAGGTGACCGGTATCGACGTGGTGCGCGCTCAGATCCGTATTCTCGAGGGCGCCAGGATCGGCTCGCCCGAGTCGGGTGTGCCGGTGCAGGAAGAGATTCGCCTGCATGGTCATGCGTTGCAGTGCCGCGTCACGACCGAGGATCCCGAGCAGAATTTCATTCCCGACTACGGCCGCATCACCGCCTATCGCGGTGCCACCGGCTTCGGCATCCGTCTCGATGGCGGTACCGCCTATGCCGGCGCGGTGATCACCCGCTTCTACGATCCGCTATTGGAGAAGGTGACAGCCTGGGCGCCAACACCGATCGAGGCGATCAACCGCATGATGCGTGCGCTGCGCGAGTTCCGCATCCGCGGTGTCGCCACCAACCTGACCTTCCTTGAGAGCATCATCTCTCATCCGAAGTTCCAGCAGAACCGCTACACCACCCGTTTCATCGACGAAACGCCGGAGCTGTTCCAACTGGTCAAGCGCCGCGACCGCGCCACCAAGCTCCTGACCTATATCGCCGATGTCACCGTCAACGGTCATCCTGAAACCCGTAAGCGTCCGAAGCCTGGCGAGGGCCCCAAGCCGGTGGTGCCGACCTTCTCCGGTGGCATCACTCCGGGGACCCGCGATTTGCTCACCTCGCGCGGGCCCGAGGCACTAGCGAAGTGGATTCGCGAGCAGAACAATGTCCTGATCACCGACACCACCATGCGCGACGGTCACCAGTCGCTTCTGGCGACGCGCATGCGTACGCACGACATGGCCAACATCGCGGAGGCCTACGCGCGTGGTCTGCCGGGACTGTTCAGCCTGGAATGCTGGGGTGGCGCAACATTCGACGTCGCCATGCGTTTCCTGACGGAGGATCCGTGGGAGCGCCTTGCCAAGATCCGTGACAAGGCGCCCAACATCCTCATGCAGATGCTGCTGCGTGGCTCAAATGGCGTTGGCTACAAGAATTACGCCGACAACGTCGTGCGGCATTTCGTGCAGCAGGCTGCCGCTAGTGGCGTCGATGTGTTCCGCGTGTTCGATTGCCTCAACTGGATCGACAACATGCGCGTCTCGATGGATGCCGTGCTCGACCAGGGCAAGGTGCTCGAGGCGGCGATCTGCTACACCGGCGACATCCTCGATCCCGACCGCGCCAAGTACGACCTGAAGTATTACGTCGGCATGACGCGCGAGCTGGAGCATGCCGGCGCTCATATCATCGCCATCAAGGACATGGCCGGCCTGTTGAAGCCGGCGGCCGCCCGCGTGCTGTTCAAGGCGATGCGCGAGGCGACCGACCTGCCGATCCATTTCCACACCCACGATACCTCCGGCATTTCCGCCGCGTCGGTGCTGGCAGCGGTGGAGGAGGGCGTCGATATCGTCGATGCCGCCATGGACGCCTTTTCCGGCAACACTTCGCAGCCTTGCCTCGGCTCGATCGTGGCGGCACTGGAAGGCGGGCCGCGGCCGACCGGCCTCGATCAGCAGGCCATCCGCCGCATCTCCTTCTATTGGGAGGCGGTGCGCAACCACTATGGCGCATTCGAGAATGACCTGAAGGGACCGGCTTCGGAGGTCTATCTCCACGAGATGCCCGGTGGCCAGTTCACCAACCTCAAGGAACAGGCCCGCTCGCTGGGCCTGGAGACCCGCTGGCACGACGTGGCCAAGACCTATGCAGACGTCAACCGCATGTTCGGCGACATCGTCAAGGTAACGCCGTCGTCCAAGGTCGTGGGCGACATGGCGTTGCTGATGGTCTCCTCGGCGCTGACCTCGGCCGACGTGCTCGATCCGGATAAGGACGTCACCTTCCCTGACTCGGTGGTGGAGATGTTCCACGGCGACCTCGGACAGCCGCCGGGGGGCTGGCCCAGGGATCTTCAGGCCAAGATCCTGAAGGGTGCGGAGCCGATCACCGTACCGCCGGGGTCGCTGATCCCGCCGGTCGATCTCGAGGTGACGCGTGCCGAATTGGCGGAGAAGCTGCCCTGGACGCCGACCGAGCAGGATCTTGCCAGCTACCTGATGTATCCCAAGGTGTTCCTGGATTTTGCCAAGTCGCAGGAAACTTACGGACCGACGTCGGTGCTGCCGACCCCGGTCTATTTCTACGGCATGCAGGCCGGTGACGAGCTGAACATCGAGCTCGAACGCGGCAAGTCGCTGGTGTTGATTTGCCAGGCGATCGGCGAGCCGGACAATGAGGGCATGGTCCGGGTGTTCTTCGAACTCAATGGCCAGCCGCGCATGGTGCGCGTGCCCGACCGGTCGAGCGCTGCCGCTGCCCAGACCCAGCGACGCAAGGCCGATGCCGGTGACCCGAACCATGTGGCAGCGCCGATGCCGGGTGTCGTGTCGACGCTGGCGGTGAAGCCGGGCCAGGTGGTGAAGTCCGGCGACGTGCTGCTCTCCATCGAGGCGATGAAGATGGAAACGTCGATCCACGCCGAGCGCGACGGCACCGTCGCCGAGGTGCTGGTCACGGCGGGCTCTCAGATTGACGCCAAGGATCTTCTGATCGTCCTCAAGGAGTGAGGCCTCAGCCCCAAGCCTGGAGCTCTAACGAATTGGCCGGCGAAAGCCGGCCTTTTCATTGTCGTGGTGTTTGATCCATTAGCCACGCAGCGCGGTGGCAAGCTCGTTCCAGCTGGCCTGATCCGGCGCCATCAACAGGCCACCGCTCCTGAGATCTGGCCGATAGGGTGACCCGTCGAGCAGCGCCGAGTAGCCACCAGCTTCGCGGTGGATCAGCCAGCCGGCTGACTGATCCCACGGCGACAGCTTGTGATAGTAACAGAAGTGAATGCGGCCATCGACGAGCAGCCGCATTTCCTGGCCGCCACAGCGATAGTTCATGGTGCCCCAGACGCGCCCAAACCCGGCCAGCAGGCGGGCTCGCTCTTCGGGAGTGGCATAGTACCAGCCGGCGCAGCCCTGCATGCCAGAAAGCGGCGCGGCCGGCGCCACCCGGAGCGGCCGGTCCGGCCGGCCATTGCCGGCGAGGAAGGCACCTCCACCGGCGATCGCGCAGGCGGCGTCGCCGCGCACCGGATCATAGATGATGCCGCCTTTGACTTCCCCGCGCTCGATGACCGAGATGATCACCGCGAAGGCGGGAACGCCGTTGGCGTAGTTGAAGGTGCCGTCGATCGGATCGACGACGACGGCGCGCGGGGCTTCCATCAGCCGATCGATCAGTGTCGGCTCACGTTCCATGACCTCTTCGCCGACGAACAGGAAATCGTTGCCCCAGGCGGCGCGGATACGTTTCTCGATCAGTTCCTCGGCAGCGACGTCGGCGATGGTCACGAAGTCCGAGGCGTGAGCCTTGGTCTTGATGTCGGCGGCGGTCAGGTTCGAGAAGTGCGGCATGATCTCAGTCTCCGCCGCTGCCTTGGCGGTGGCGACGAGAAAATCGATGTCCTGGCGGGTGACGGTCATTGCGAACTCCGGATTATCCGCAGGATGGAATGCACCCAAAGCACGACGGGAGCAAGACGGCAGGCTATGGTAAGCCCTTGCATTTCGCCCCGTTTCGCCCACCTTCTTCAAGGAATTAGGGAGAGACGCTGTGCGGGCACTTAGTCGCTTCATCGGCCCGTTCTGGCGGGCCGCTCTGACCTTCAACGCCGCCGATGGCTGGGCGATCGCCTCGCATGTGGCCTTGTCCTCCCTGATGGCCATTTTCCCCTTTCTGATTTTTCTGACCGCGATCGCCGCCTTCTTCGATCTCAGCGCACTTTCGGCCACCGTGGTGGCATTGCTTTTCGAAAGCGTGCCGGCCCGCATCGCCGCTCCCATCGCGAACGAGGTGAAGAATGTGCTGCTGGTACCGCGTGGTGATGTGTTGACCTTTGGTGTGGCTTTGGCGCTCTGGTTCGCTTCGTCGGGGGTCGAGGCGATGCGGGTCGGCCTCAACCGCGCCTACGGCATGGTCGAGAATCGCAATTTCGTCTGGCTCAGGCTCGAGAGCATCGGCTTCGTGCTGCTGGGCACGCTGACCTTCCTGACCATAGGCTTCCTGGTGGTTCTTGCGCCGGTGGCGTGGAAAGCGCTCGTGCATCTCGTGCCGGCCATCGATGACTTCGCCTGGACACTGACGCTCCTGCGCTTCGGCCTGACGCTGCTGATCGCCGGCGGAGGTCTGTTGGCCTCCCATCTCTGGCTGCCAGCCGGGCACCGTAGCATCATCGAAATTCTGCCGGGTGTCATCCTGACGCTCGCGGCCTGGATTGCCGGTGCCTATGGCTTCTCGCTCTATATCGCCGATTTCGCCAATTATGCTTCGACTTACGCCGGCCTGGCCGGCGTGATGACGGCCATTGTCTTTCTCTATCTGATGGCGCTCATTCTGCTCTATGGGGCCGCTCTCAACGCCGCTCTCGGCGAGCGGCGGCGGCGGCTTGCAAAGACTTCTTCGTCGGACGAACCATTGACATCCCTCTGGCCATGAGGGAAGCCGTAGGCTGCGGTTTCGCCGCCGGGCCAACCCGGCCGGCGGCCGTCAACACGCCAACCCTCAAGTATCGGTCCGGTCCTTTCGCTCGGACAACAGGGAGACAGCCATGTACACGCTCGAAATCGCCGGCATCGCGATTGCCACCACCGACGCCGACGAGGCGGAAGCGCGCGAAATCTTCGAGAGCGAGGACTTTCTCGACGACGTCCGCGGCTTCACGAGCGCCGGCACCCCGGTTTGGGACGGCGTTTCCGCCTTTGTCGTTCGTCCGGCCACCGAGGATGAGATCGACGCCTTCGGTGAAATCGAAGACTTCGAAGAGGAGGACATCGAGGGCGAGGAGGCTGATGAATTCGACGAGGAGGGCGCCAATATCATGTTCCTCGTCGACATCGACCAGTTCGACGACGAGGGAGAATGAGGTCGGTTCCTATGGAATCGGTCACGTCATGTCCGCAACAGCGCGAATTGGAATTCTCGCGCGCATAGGCTTGACTGAATATCTCAAGAATTCGGGCGGCGGCTTTACCGCCGCCCTTCCGGTTGCGTCTCGTTCTGGTCGGCCGGAGTGGCGCAGCAGCTGGCGCTGGCCTGTCCGGGGCGGCAGGAGTTGTCGATGAAGCGCGTGATGGAAGTGCTGAAAGAGGCGCGCCTTGACGAGGCGGCCGATCTCCTCGTCCGCGACAGCAGGCCGGAACTGGCCGGCCTCCTGAAGATGCTCTACGGCAAAGGCGCGGCGGAGGATGTCGTCGCCTACACGGCGAGCGAGCTGATCGCCTTCGCCGAGGGAGCGATGTCCAGCCTGTCGCTCAGGGTGCCGGGGATTCACTCCATCCGCATCTACACTCCGGTTTGGGACGACGAGGCCAGTCACCGCAAGGAAGTGACGGTCGTCGACATTCTCAACGACAACATGCCGTTCCTGGTCGACTCCGTGATGCAGGAGCTGACCGACGCCGGTATTGAAGTCCGCCTGATGGTGCATCCGATTCTCTCGGTGGTGCGCGGCATGAGCGGCCGGCTGCTGTCGATCGGCGAGGACCTGGACGCCAACCGCGAGAGCTTCATTCAGATCCACATCGCCCGACTGCCGGACGCCATTGCCGCCGCCCAGTTGGAAACCCGGCTCGATGGCCTGCTGACGGAGGTGCGGGCCGCCGTTGACGATTGGCCGCGTATGCAGGCGCTGGTCAAATCGGTCATCAACGTCTATCGGCACACGCCCCCGCCGCTGCCGCCTGAGGCGATAGCCGAGGCTGTCGAGTTTCTGAACTGGCTCAACGCCGACAATTTCACCTTCCTGGGCCTCCGCGAATATGTGGTCGGTGACGAAGGAAAAGGCGGCGAACTGCCAGCGCTTCTGAGTGCCGGCGCCGGCTACGGCCTGCTGCGTGATCCCGCGGTGCGCGTGCTGCGCCGTGGTCGCGAAATGGTGCAGGTGACGCCGGAGATCACCGAGTTTCTGCGGCAGACCGAACCGCTGATGGTCGCCAAGGCGAACGTCAAGGCACGCGTCCATCGCCACGCCTATCTCGATTACGTCGGCATCAAGCGCTATGCCGCCGATGGTCGGCTGATCGGCGAGATCCGGCTGCTCGGCCTGTTCACCTCATCGGCTTACACCCGATCCACCCATTCTATCCCCTATCTCCGCCGCAAGGTGGGGACGACCATGGCCCGCGCCGGCTTCGATCCGGAAAGTCACTCCGGACGGGCGCTGCGCAACATCCTTGAAAGCTACCCGCGCGACGAGCTGTTCCAGACCGACCTCGATACGCTCCTGGAGTTTTCGCTGGCCATTCTGGAGCTCGGCGAGCGGCCTCGCATTCGTGTGTTGGCTCGTCGCGACAAGTTCGATCGCTTCGTCTCTCTTCTGGTCTATGTGCCGCGCGACCGCTACACCACGGATACCCGGATTGCCATCGGCAACTATCTGGCCGAAGCGTTTGCCGGCCGCGTCTCGTCCGTTTATCCCGCCTTCCCCGAAGGGCCGCTCGCCCGCGTCCACTACATCATCGGTCGCGACGAGGGACCGACCCCCGCCGTGGCTCAGACCGAGCTGGAAGCAGCCGTTGCCCGCATTACCCGCAATTGGGGGGATGGTTTCGCCGATGCCTGCAGGGCGAAGTTCGGCCCGGCACGCGGCCGCAAGCTGATCGAGCTCTACGGGCGGGCGTTCCCCGAGGCCTATCGGGCAAGCTATGATGCCGAGGCGGCGGTGGCCGATGTGACGCTTCTCGAACTGTTCGTTGGCGAGCGCTGGACGGCGGTGGACTTGATCGGCGGCAGCCTGGCATCGCCGCGCGTCTCCATGCGCCTGATGAATCGTGGTGGACCGGTGCCGCTGTCAACTCGGGTACCCGTTCTGGAAGCCATGGGCTTCATGGTTCTCGAGGAGAAGACCTTTGAGATCGATCGTCCGGGCGAGATCATCGTGCTGCACGACATGGCGCTCCGCCGCGCCGACGGCGGCGATGTCGACCTTGCCCGCGATGGCAATCGGCTGAAGGCGCTGTTCATGGCGGTCTGGCTTGGTAAGGCCGACAGCGACCGGCTCAACGCGCTGACCCTGGTCGCCGGCCTCGGCTGGCGCGAAATCGCCATGCTGCGCGCGCTGTCCCGCTATCTCGGGCAGATCGGCCTCGCCCATGGCCACGCCTATGTTGCCGAGGCACTGGTGCGCAACGCCGGTGTCGCCGGCCTCCTGATCGCACTGTTCACCACGCGTTTCGACCCGGCCTTCTCAGGCGATCGGCCGGCCCGTCTCGCATCGCTGCGTCGTGACCTCGAGGCGGCGTTCAGGGACGTGCCGATCCTGGACGACGATCGCATTCTGCGGCGGCTGGCCAACCTGATCGAGGCGGCGACGCGCACGACCTTCTTCCAGATCGGTATCGACGGCGATCCGCATCCGGTGATGGCTTTCAAATTCGATGGCGCGCGCATCGACAGTTTGCCGGCGCCGCATCCCTTTGCAGAAATCTGGCTGCATGCTCCCGATGTCGAGGGCGTCCATCTCCGCTTCGGCAAGGTGGCGCGCGGTGGTCTGCGCTGGTCGGATCGGCCGGAGGACTTCCGCACCGAGATTCTCGGCCTCGTCAAGGCGCAGCAGGTGAAGAACGCGGTGATCGTGCCGGTGGGCGCCAAGGGTGGTTTCGTTGCCCGCCGCATTGCCACCGGTGCCGAGCGGGCGGCCGCCGGTGTTGCTGCCTATGAGCGCTATGTTGGAACACTGATCGACCTCACCGACAATATCATCGGCGATGCCGTGGTGCCGCCGGTCGGTATGGTCCGATATGATGGTGACGATCCCTATCTGGTGGTCGCCGCCGACAAGGGGACAGCCAGTTTCTCCGACATTGCCAACCGCATCGCTCTGTCGCGGGGCTTCTGGCTTGCCGACGCTTTCGCCTCCGGCGGCTCGGCCGGTTACGACCACAAGAAGATGGGAATCACCGCGCGCGGCGCCTTCGAGGCGGTGAAGCGGCATTTCCGCGAACTGGACCTTGATGCCGAAGCCGATTCCTTCACTGCGGTTGGCGTCGGTGACATGTCGGGCGACGTGTTCGGCAATTTCATGCTGCTGTCACCGTCGCTGAGGCTGGTTGCCGCTTTCGACCATCGCCACATCTTCATCGATCCCATGCCCGACGTCGAAGCAGCGCTTGCCGAGCGACGGCGGCTGTTCGCCCTGCCGCGTTCGAGTTGGGCCGACTACGACCCGGCGAGTCTGTCGACCGGCGGCGGCGTTTTCTCACGGACGCAAAAGTCGGTCACACTGTCAGCCGAGGCTCGGGCGGCGCTTGGCATCGAGGCTGCAAGCCTCAGTCCGGATGAGCTGGTCGCTGCGATCCTCAGGGCGCCGGCCGACCTTCTGTTCTTCGGCGGCATCGGCACTTTCGTCCGGGGCGATGGCGAGAGCAACGTCGAGGCTGGCGACCGCGCCAACGACGGCGTTCGCATCCCGGCCCGCGAGCTCAGGGCACGCGTTGTCGGCGAAGGCGCCAATCTCGGGATGACGCCGCGAGCGCGCGTCGATTTCGCCCGGCGCGGTGGCCGCGTCAATTCCGATGCCATCGACAACGTCGGTGGCGTCGCCACCTCGGATGCCGAGGTCAACATCAAGATCGCGCTCGGGCGGGCGATGGCCGCCGGTCGGCTGACGCTTGCCGAGCGTGATGAGCTGCTGGCCAGCATGACCGACGACATTGCCGTCGGCGTATTGCGGCTGTGCCGCCGGCAAGTGGTTGCGCTTTCCGTGACGCGGGCGCGTGGGTCCGGCGAGCTGCCGCGCCTGATGCGCCTCTCGGCTCTGCTCGCCGAGCGAGGGCTGCTCGATCCACACCGTGAAGGCCTTCCCGACGAAGTGACGGCGGGCCGTCTTGCCGCCACCGGCGAGACATTGTCGCGGCCGGAGACTGCCATCCTGATGGCGCATGCCAAGCTGATGCTGGCCGATGATCTGCTGGCCGGCCGGTTGATCGATGATCCTGCCCTCGGCGATTGGCTGACCCATGCCTTCCCGCAAGCCATGCGGACGCGTTTTGCCGAAGACATCGCCGCTCATCGCCTCGCCCGCGATATCCTGGCGACCCGTGTCGCCGGTGCCGCCGTGGACGCCGCTGGACCCACCTTCGTCAGCCGGCTCAACGATGAGGCTGGGGTCGATGCCGAGGCAGCTGTGCGGGCGCTTGTCGTTGCCGCGGCAGCCTTTGGTACCGATGCGGTAACGGCTGAAATCGATGCTCTCGAGGGGAAGGTTGCCGGCGCCGTCTGGGTGGAACTCCGCCGCCGCGTTGCCGATTTTCTCACCGACGCCGCATTGTGGGTGGCGCAGAACGGGACGCCTGAGGGCGAACTCGCTGCCGCCATCGAACGGCTTGCCAGCGGTGTACGCCGCTTCCGCGAGAGTGCACCGGCTGGCGCGGCCGATCCGGAGCTGGTTGCTGCCGGTGTGCCCGAGCCGCTGGCAACCCGTCTTGCCAGCCTGCCGGCCGAACTCGGCAGCCTCGATCTCATCGTCATCGGCGAAGAGGTGGGCCGCGCCGTCGACGAGGTGTTACCGGTGATGACGGCGATCGATGAGGCGATTGCCGCCGATCTCGTCGCCCGTCTGTCGGCGGTGGTTCGGCCGACCGATCTCTATGAGGGGCAGGCGGCGGAAATCGCTCGCCGCACCTTCGCCGCCGCTCGCCGGCGTATCGTCGCCGCGGCGATTGCCGAGGGCGGTGCCGACCTCTGGACAACGGCCCGCGAAGCACGCATCGGCCGCCTGAGACAGCTCATCGGCGATCTGCTCGCCGGTGCGCCGACGGTGGCCAAGCTGACGGTGGCAGCCGGACTTATCGCCGAACTTGCCGAATGACCGCCGCCACCGGTGCGTTTCTTCGTTGCATTCGGTGGTGACAGGCGCAATCATGACGGTGACGTGACGATCACCGTCGGAGGTGCGCTTGAGCGGCGAGATCAACGAGGGAGCAACCGAACCGGCAAATCTGATCGCGCTGGCGCGCGGGGCTCCGCAAACGCCAGCGCCGGCGGGTGCCCGCCCGGTAACGCGCGAAACGCCTTATGTCGCGTTCGACCGTCACGAGCTGTCCGAGATATTGAAGATCTACGGCCGCATGGTGGCCGCCGGTGAATGGCGCGACTATGCCATCGATCATCTTCCCGATCGCGCCGTCTTCTCGATCTTCCGCCGCACGTCGGAAGTGCCGCTCTATCGTGTCGAGAAAAATCCCAAACTGGCCCGCCGGCAGGGCGCCTATTCGGTGATCGCCCAGACTGGCATGATCCTGAAGCGCGGCGGCGAGCTGGCCCGCGTGCTGCGCGTCATCGACAAGTCCTGGCTCTCTGTCGCTGAATGAGTCAGGGGCAGGGATTGCCGAAGCGCTGATGCAGGTCGTCGACGGCCGCCTGCATGTCCGCCGTCCACGCAAACTCCGCGGCAGCGAGATTGTTGGTCAACTGGTCCTCGGCACTCGGCCCGATGATCACCGAGGTCACCGTTGGCTGGTTCATGGCAAAGGCGATGGCGAAGGTGACCGGATTGGCGCCGAAGCGATGGGCGAGGTCGACATAGGCGCCGATCGCCGCGTCGGCATGTGGCTTTTCATAGCGCTGCAGACGATTGTACAGGGCCTTGCGGCTCGATGCCGGTAGCGCGCCGTTGCGATACTTGCCGGTAAGGTAGCCCTGGGCCAGCGGAGAGTAGGGCAGAAGGCCGATCTCCTCCCGAAGGGCGATCTCGGCAAGGCCTCCCTCCCAGGTGCGATTGACGAGGCTATAGGCGTTCTGCACCGAGACGGGGCGCGGCCCGACGCCGTGTTCGGCAGCGCCCAAGAAACGCATCAGCCCATAGGGGCTCTCGTTGGAAAGGCCGAAGTGGCGGATCTTGCCAGCGGCGATGAGTTCGGCGAAGGCGGCGGCCGTCTCTTCGATGGCCGTCTCGTCATTGGCCGGGACGAAGGGCTTGAAGCGCGAGGGCATCGTCCCCCAGTCGGAGACCACGCGGTCTGGCCAATGGATCTGATAGAGATCGATGTAGTCGGTTCTCAGCCGGCGGAGCGATTTCTCCACGGCCTCGAAGATCTGCGCTCGGATGAGGCGGGTCGGCGCGCCATCGTCACGGAACCAATCGTTGGCGCTGCGGCCGCAGACTTTCGTCGCCAACACGACGTCGTGGCGACGACCGTTGGTAGCCAGCCAATCGCCGACGATCGTCTCGGTCGCGCCTTGTGTCTCACGCTTCGGCGGCACCGGATACATCTCTGCGGTATCGAGGAAATCGATGCCGAAGCCGACGGCACGATCAAGGATGGCAAAGGCTCCTTCCCTGGCGGTCTGCTGGCCATAGGTCATAGTGCCCAGGCAGAGGGGCGTGACGAAAAGATCCGAGCGGCCGAGGCGGCGTTTCTGCATGAAAAGGGCTTTCTTTGAGATCAGTCGATGTTGGGAATGAGCGCCAGGAGGTCGGTGACGCCCACGTCGATGCCGGCTTGGCTGAGCAGCGTTGTCACCTGGCCGCGATGATGGGTCTGATGATTGAAGATATGCGACAGGACCGACGACAGCAGCTTGCGGTTCGGTGTGCCGTCGGTGCGGCGATAGCTGAAAATGCCGCCGAGGTCGGCCTCGGTCAGGCCGTCGGCGAAACCGACGATCAATCGGTCGATGTGCTCGCGGATCGGTCGCAACTCGGAAAGATCGTTGGAGACGATGAAGCGAATACTGGCCGGCTGCGGCAGCCCGGTGAGATCGATGCGGCCGACAAACGGGGGATGGACAGCAAGGCGGCCGAACCAGATGAGGTCGGCAGCCGCGAGATGATTGAGCGTGCCGAGGATCGAACCGAAGAATGCACCGCGATCTCGCGCGAGTTCGTCGGCCGTCAGTCGCTCGGCGGCGTCGTAGACCTTGGCGTTCATCCACGCATTGTAGGACGCCATCAGGCGAAAATGGTCGAGGCTGCTCACGTGTCTTCCCCCGCTCGCGATGTGCCCGAAGGATTGTGAATATCAGGCCTTGCTCTTGATCCGCTCGATCAGTGCCTCGACGGAGGGCAGGATGTGGTCGACGATGATTTCCACTCCGGCGGCGTTGGGATGCATGCCGTCGGCCTGGTTGAGGCTGGTATCGCCGGCGACGCCGTCGAGGAAGAAAGGATAGAGCAAGGCGCCATGTTTCTTGGCCAAGTCCGGGAAGATCGGATCGAAACGGGCGGCATAATCGGTGCCGAGGTTGGGTGCCGCTCGCATGCCTGTCAGAAGTACGGGCGCGCCGGTCTCACCGAGACGCGACATGAGCTCCTCGAGGCTTTCGCGCACCAAGGCCGGGTCATGGCCGCGCAGCATGTCGTTGGCGCCAAGCTCGACGATGACGCCATCGGCGCCGTCGGCCAACGCCCAGTCGAGACGGGCAAGGCCGTCGGCCACCGTGTCGCCGGAGACGCCAGCGTTCACGATGTCGACGTCATAGCCACGTTTTTTGAGCGCGGCTTCCAGACGATCGGGAAAGGCCTCTTGGCTAAGCACGCCATAACCGGCGGTTAGACTGTCGCCGAGCGCGACGATGCGCATGGGTTTGGACTCCGCGCTGACAGTGCAGGCGAAGAGGGCGAGAACGAACGCAAATATCCGATGTCTCACGGCCTTTTGACCCTGCTTGCAATGGTTTCCGGGCGGCCCATATGACAGGCTCGGGCTTTCTTCGGCAAGCCCTGCCGAAGTCACCTGTGCCTGAACCCGCCCCAACTCCGGAAGTTCCGTCCTTGCCCGATCCCGCCATCGCACTGGCCGACGTCGACCTCAGTCTCGGCAACGGCGCCGCTCGTGTCCATATCCTGAAAAACCTCTCGTTCTCCATCGAGGCCGGCACCAGCGTCGGCATCGTCGGGCCGTCGGGCTCGGGCAAGTCGACGCTTCTGATGGTGCTCGCTGGTCTCGAACGGGTCGACGGCGGCGTCGTCACGGTCGGCGGCGAGCGGCTCGATCGCATGAACGAGGATGCGCTGGCCCGCTTTCGCGGTCGCTCCGTCGGCATCGTCTTCCAGTCGTTCCATCTGATGCCGACCATGACGGCGTTGGAAAACGTCGCGGTGCCGCTGGAGCTCAGCGGCCGGCGCGACGCTTTCGAACGGGCGCGCACCGAGCTCGAAGCGGTCGGTCTCGCCCACCGGCTCGATCATCATCCGGCTGAATTGTCCGGCGGCGAGCAGCAGCGCGTCGCCATTGCCCGGGCGCTTGCTCCGGAGCCGTCGATCCTGATCGCCGACGAACCCACCGGCAACCTTGATGCCGACACCGGCCGCGACATCATTCGCCTGATGTTCGAAGCCAGGGCGCGGCGCGGGGCGACGCTGATCCTGGTGACCCACGACCGGGCATTGGCCGATGCCTGCGATCGCCGCATTGTCATGCGGTCCGGCGAAATCGTCGAAGACATTCGCTCTGAGGCGGTTCTATGAGTGGCGGCGCGCCGGGCTGGCCGGTGGCCTTCCGTCTCGCCGTCCGCGAGGCGCGAGGCGGTCTTTCCGGCTTCCGCATCTTCATCGCCGCCATTGCGTTGGGTGTCGCAGCGATTGCCGCCGTTGGCTCGACCAGCCGGGCGATCACCGAGGGCATTGCCCTGCAGGGCCGGGAAATCCTCGGTGGCGATATCGCGGTGCGCTTCGGTGGCGAGGTGCCGCCCCAAGATGTGCTGGCCGCTCTTGGCACGCGCGGTCGGCTTTCAACGGTGACGCTGGTCAATTCCATGGCGCGGCGCACCGACGGCGAGGCTCAGGCGCTCGTCCGGATCAAGGCGGTGGATGACGCCTATCCGCTCGCCGGCGAGCTGCGTCTCGACGGTGGCGGTCGGCTTGCCGACGCCCTTAGGCCGGCGGCGGATGGGGCGATTGGCGTGGTTGTCGAACCGATCCTTGCCGACCGTCTCGACGTGAAGGTGGGCGATCGGATCGCCATCGGTCGGGCGACTGCCGAAGTGCGAGGGCTGATTGAAAAGGAGTCCGATCAGGTCGGCACCGGTGTCGCCTACGGCCCGCGCGTCATGATGAGCCGGGCAGCACTCGCGGCAACCGACATCGTTCAGCCGGGGAGCCTGGTTGAAACCACGGTGCGCATCGCCTTGCCCGATGGAACGACCGATACCGCCGTGGCCGCCATCGCCGCTGAAGTCAAGGCCGCCCAATCCGACAGTGGTCGGCGCGTGTCCACCCGGCTCGACGCGGCACCGGGCCTGGAACGCAATGTCGACCGCTTTTCGGAATTCCTGACGCTGGTCGGTCTCACCGCGCTGATCGTCGGTGGTGTTGGTGTCACCAATGCGGTCAAGGCGTTCATCGACCGGAAGCGCGACACGATCGCCACGCTGAAGGCGGTGGGCGCGCCGGGCCGCTTCGTGGTTACCGTCTATTTGATCGAGATCGGCGTCATCGCCGGCATCGGCGTGGTGCTCGGCCTCGCTCTCGGCCTTGTGCCGCCGTTCTTCGCCGGGGGGCTGATTGCATCCGCGCTCGATCTGCCGATCAAGATCGGCGTCTATCCGGGCGAACTGCTGCTGGCCGCCGCCTATGGCTTCCTTACCGCTTTCGCCTTCGCCATCTGGTCGCTCGGTCGAGCCCACGACGTGCCGGTTAGCGCGCTTTTCCGCGAGAAGGTGGCGCCTGAGCGACGTCTGCCACGCCGTGCCTATGTGGTGACGACGGCGGTTGCCATCCTGCTTCTCGCCGCACTCGCCATAGCCGCCGCATCCGATCGCTTCGTGGCGGGTATCTTCGCGCTGTCGATGGCAGGCATCTTCGTCGTGCTGACGGGTGTCGCCGGATTGATCCGCCGGTTGGCCGGTCGCATTCCGGCAGTTGGCTCTGCCGAGTTCCGTCTGGCCTTACGGAATATTCATCGGCGCGGCGGCCTGACGCTGTCGGTCGTTCTCTCGCTTGGCCTGGGGCTGACGTTGATGGTGGCGCTGGCGCTGATCGACACCGGCCTCAGGCGACAGCTCACCTCCACCTTGCCGGCAAAGGCGCCGACCTTCTTCGTTCTGGATATCCGTTCAAACGAGCTCGATGCCTTTTCCCGCCTGGTAGAGGCGACGGTGCCGGGCACAACGCTTGAGACGGTGCCGATGCTGCGCGGCCGCATCACTGCGCTGAAGGGCGTTCCGGTCGACAGGATCGACGCGCCCGAGAGTGCGCGTTGGGCGCTTTCGGGTGACCGGGGCATAACGCTGTCGGCCGAGCCGCCGGCTAATTCGGTGCTCGCCTCCGGTGCCTGGTGGCCTAGGGATTACAAGGGCGAGCCGCTGGTGTCCTTTGAAGATCAGCTGGCACGCGAGTTCGGTCTTTCGATCGGCGACACGGTCACCGTCAGCGTGCTCGGTCGCGAGATTACCGCCAAGGTTGCCAGCACGCGCAAGGTCGAATGGCAATCGCTCAGCATCAACTTCGTGATGGTATTCTCGCCGAATACCTTTGCCGGAGCTCCCTATTCAGTGCTGTCGACGGCGGCCTTGCCAGGTGGTGGCGATCGGCAAACCGAGGGGCGGCTGATCAAAGCGGTGGTCGCCGCCTTCCCGACGGCGACCATGGTGCGTGTCAAGGATATGCTCGCCACCGTCAATGATCTGGTGTCCTCGCTGACGCTGGCGATCCGTGCCGCCGCGTCGATCGCGCTTGCCGCCTCGGTGCTGGTGCTGGCCGGCGCTCTGGCGTCCGGCCATCGTCAGCACGTCTATGACGCCGTCCTTCTCAAGACATTCGGAGCGACGCGCGCCCGCGTTCTCCTGGCTTTCGCGCTGGAATATGCGGCGCTCGGTCTTCTCACCGCCATTTTCGCGCTGATAGCCGGCGCGGCGGCCGCCTGGGGTGTACTGACCGGCATCATGGACGTGCCGGTCGACTTCAATCCTTGGGTGGCAATGAGCGCGGTGGCCGTGGCGCTCGTTTTGACCATCGGGCTCGGCCTGCTCGGCACCTTCCGGGCGCTGTCGGCCAAGGCGGCGCCCATTCTGCGGAATCTTTAAATCTTCGTCATGTTCGGCGGCTGCTCGGGTGCCGCCCTTGAGCTTTCCCCGGTGTGCGCCCATATTGTCTTCTCGGGCAGGGGAGGCTCGTCCTCCCCATAGCCTTGAGTTTCTAGAGAAGGATCAAGACGCCAATGGCATTCCCTGAACGCAACATCCCCTCGGGCTACGGTTCCCGGGCCTATTCCGCGGAGATCGATCAGGGTCTCCGTAGCTATATGCTGTCGGTCTATAACTACATGGCAATCGGTCTCGCCGTGACCGGTGGCGTGGCGGCTCTGGCCGCCAATGCCGCTGTGGCGACCTGGGATCCGATCACCCTGACCTCCTTTGGCGCGGCCCTCTATACCAGCCCGCTGCAGTGGCTGGTCATGCTGGCCCCCATCGGTCTGGTGATGGTGTTCTCCTTCGGTATCCAGCGCCTCAGCATGCCGGTGGCGCAGGGCCTGTTCTGGGCTTTTGCGGCCCTGATGGGTCTGTCGCTGTCGTCGATCTTCCTGGTCTACACCCAGCAGTCGATCACACAGGTGTTCTTCATCTCGGCCGCCGCCTTCGCCGGCCTCAGCCTCTATGGTTACACGACCAAGCGCAGTCTCAGCGCCATGGGTTCGTTCCTGATCATGGGTCTGTTCGGCCTGATCATCGCCTCGCTGGTCAATCTGTTCATGCAGTCGTCGGCGATGCAGTTCGCCATCTCGATCATCGGTGTCGGCATCTTCGCCGGTCTGACGGCCTACGACACGCAGACCATCAAGGAGATGTATTACGAGGGTGACGACAGCACGACCATGGGCCGCAAGGCGATCATGGGCGCCCTCAATCTCTACATGGACTTCATCAACCTGTTCCTCATGCTGCTTCGCCTGATGGGCGACCGCCGCTGACGAGAACTGAAGAGGTCCTGACTAAAGATGCGGCGCCGGGTCTTCCCGGCGCCGTTTTCGTTTGAGACAGAGGCCTGAGCGTGCGATCTAGGGTCCGGCGCACCATGGCGCCGATCGTTCCGGACTCGACCATGCTGACTATTCGTCCCGCCCGCGCAGCCGACATTTCTGCGATCGCTGCCATCTATCAAGAGGCCGTCCGCACCGGCACCGCTTCATGGGAGCTCGAACCACCCAGTGACGCTGAGATGCTGAAGCGCTTCGAGGCCATCACCGGCGGCGGTTATCCCTATCTCATCGCCGAAATGGGCGGGGTTCTCGCCGGCTATGCCTACGCGAGCGCCTACCGGCCGCGCCTCGCCTACCGCTACACCGTCGAGAACTCGATTTACGTCGATCCAACCCGCCAGGGGCAAGGCATCGGCAAACGCCTTTTGCAGGCACTCATCGATGACTGCGCCCGGCGTGGCTTCCGGCAAATGATTGCGGTGATTGGCGATAGCAGCAATGTCGGTTCGCGCAAACTGCACGCCGCTCTCGGCTTCACGCTTGTCGGGGTCGCCCCGGCGCTCGGCTACAAGTTCGATCGTTGGCTCGATCAGGTGCTGATGCAGCGGGCGCTGGGCGACGGCGAGCATTCGGCGCCCGGCGATCTCTCGCGAAGCTAAAACAAAAGCCGCCGCGAGGGTATCGCGACGGCTCATAAATCATGCTGCTATAGCGCTCAGGCGGCCTTCTTGGGCTTCAAGAGGCCGCGATTGATCAGCACCTCGGCGATCTGCACGGCGTTGAGCGCGGCGCCCTTGCGGAGATTGTCGGACACCACCCACATGGTCAGGCCGTTCTCCACCGTGATGTCCTCGCGAATGCGGGAGATGTAGGTGGCGTCTTCACCGGCTGCCTCGTAGGGGGTGATGTAGCCGCCGGGCTCATGCTTGTCGATGACGAGACAGCCGGGAGCTTCGCGCAGGATCGAGCGGGCTTCGTCGGCGCTGATCGGCTGGTCGAACTCGATGTTGACCACTTCCGAATGGGAGACGAACACCGGCACGCGCACGCAGGTGGCGGTCAGCTTGATCTTCGGATCGAGGATCTTCTTGGTCTCCGCCATCATCTTCCACTCTTCCTTGGTAAAGCCGTCTTCCATGAAGACGTCGATATGCGGAATGAGGTTGAAGGCGATGCGCTTGGGAAACTTCTTCGCTTCGACAGGATCGGAGACGAAGATGGCGCGAGTCTGGGTGAACAGCTCGTCCATCGCGTCCTTGCCGGCGCCCGACACCGACTGGTAGGTCGACACGACCACGCGCTTGATGTGGGCCTTGTCATGCAGCGGCTTCAGCGCCACGACCAGCTGGGCGGTGGAGCAGTTGGGATTGGCGATGATGTATTTCTTGGTGAAACCGGCGACGGCATCGGCATTCACTTCCGGAACGACCAGCGGCACGTCTTCGTCGTAGCGCCAAGCCGAGGAATTATCGATGACGACGCACTTCTGAGCGCCGATCTTCGGCGACCATTCCTTGGAGATCGATCCGCCGGCCGACATGACGCAGATGTCGACGTCGGAGAAGTCGACGTGCTCGAGCGCCTGCACCTTCAGCGTCTTGTCGCCGAACGACACTTCGGTACCCTGGCTCCGGCGCGACGCGACGGCAATCACCTCGTCGGCAGGAAAGCCTCGCTCGGCGAGGATCGAAAGCATTTCGCGGCCCACGTTTCCGGTGGCACCGACCACAGCGACCTTGTAACCCATGTTGGACTGACCTTCTGAAAGTGTGGCTTGCGCCGTAAAAGTCGTCCCCCGCCTTGCTTGGCGGCCGGTCGCTCTTCAGTCTGTCAGGGAGACGTTCGAGGAGGCCACCATCCGCCTCCTCCAACCCCGAGGACGACGGTGCGGGGCGAGGAAGCGTCGATCACGTCGTGGTCGTTTTCGTCGTCGCCGTTTTCGTCATGGCAAGCCCGGCCGGGACATTGCCCAGCGCGAAAACCGCCTGACGGGAACCATTCGCGAACGACATGGACCATTCCTCTCTCGAATGTCCGGCTTTATGGCCGAAAGGGCAGGGCGGGTCAAGACGAATCGGGACGGGTGCATGGGATGGCCAGCCCATCACGCAGTGAGCGTGTCGCCCTGTTTTCCAAGGCATATCCGAGACTTCTCCGCACTACTACCTAGGCAGATCACGTGCCATGCATGAGGTAAAACAAGCAATCCTTTACCTGCTGGGTTGTAGACCACTCTATGATTCCCGTTTGTGGGACATATGGATTTGAGGCGAGGCGAGCATGTCGCTGTTCGGACGCAGGACTTCCTCCGAGAGGATCAAGATCAACTTTTTCGACAGCACACCTGATGCTGTCATGGTCATCGCCGATGGCAAGTTCATCGAGTGTAACGCCGCCGCGGTCAAAATGTTCGGCCTGTCCTCGAAGGCGGCGCTGACTGCCAGCACGCCGGCGGCCTTGTCGCCGCCAACGCAGCCCGATGGCCAGCCGTCAGGCGCCAAATCCGAGGCGCTGATCCGCGAGGCGATGACCGCCGGCTACAAGCGCTTCGAGTGGATGCATCGCCGCGCCGACGGCACCGACTTCCCGGTTCTGGTGACACTCATTCTGTCCAAGGTGGATGGCCAGCCAGTCGTTCTCACCAATCTCGCCGATCTCTCCGGTGCCCTGCGGGAGCGTGAGGCGCGGCGCGAGGAGGAGGCGCGGAACGCCAAGGCGTCGATGCTGCAGCGGCTCACCGTCGACTTCGATCGCAACGTCTCGTCGGCGCTCGGCACGGTGGGGCAAGTTGCCGACCAGCTCGAATCGTCGTCGCAGGCGATGTCGGGTTCGGCCGACCAGACCAACCGCCAGCTCACCGAACTCGCCGCTGCCTCGGAGCAAGTCTCGGCGGCCGTCAGTGTGGTTTCGGAATCGGCGGGGGAGCTATCGGCGTCGATCGCTGAAATCGGCCGGCAGGTTCATCAGTCGAGCAGCATTTCCAGCGCCGCCAACGAAGAAGCGCGCCACACCAACGAGATCATCAAGGGATTGGTGGAGAGCTCCGCCAAGATCGGCGAGGTGATCAGCCTGATCAATGGCATTGCCAGCCAGACCAACCTTCTCGCCCTCAACGCCACCATCGAGGCGGCGCGGGCCGGCGAGGCGGGGCGGGGTTTTGCGGTGGTCGCCCAGGAAGTGAAGGCGCTCGCCAATCAGACGACCCGCGCCACCGACGAGATCGGTTCGCAGATCGGCGCCGTGCAGGCGGCAACCAACCAGGCCGTGGGCGCCATCGGCGGCATCGCCACGCGCATCGGCGAGATCAACGAGATCGCCGGCGCCATCGCTGCGGCGGTGGAACAGCAATCGCGCGCCACGTCCGCCATCGCCACCAATATCCAGCAGGCTTCGGTGGCAAGCCAAAAGGTGTCGAGCAACACCAATGGTGTTGCCCATGCCTCGGTGGAGACGCGCAAGGCGGCCGAAGCAGTCCTGACCTCGGCCAAGGCGTTGTCCGGTGAGGCCGGTGGCCTGCGCTCGACGGTCGACCGTTTCCTGCAGGGCGTGAAGCGGGCCTGACAACCAAGCCCAGTCGTGAAAAAAGGCCCGCCTGCAAAGGTGGGCCTTTCCTATTGATGCCATGAGCCTTCAGCTGGTCCCGGCCGGCATATGGAGCCGGCCGGCCGTTTCTCAGGCGGCGAGCTGTCTCAGCACGTAGTGCAGGATGCCGCCGTTCCGGTAGTAGTCGAGCTCGTCGAGCGTATCGATGCGGCAGAGGAGCGGCACGTTGATCTCCGCGCCGTCGGTCCGAGTGATTTTGGCCGTCAGCGTCTGGCGCGGCTTGACGTCGGCGATGCCCTCGATGGTCACTGTCTCCTCGCCGGTCAGACCGAGGCTCTGCCAGTTGGTTCCTTCCTCGAAGGTGAGCGGAACGATGCCCATACCGACCAGATTGGAGCGGTGGATGCGCTCGAAGCTTTCGGCGATCACTGCCTTGACGCCAAGAAGGTTGGTGCCCTTGGCGGCCCAGTCACGCGACGAACCGTTGCCGTATTCCACGCCGGCGAAGATGACCAGCGGCACACCTTCCTCACGATAGCGCATCGCGGCGTCGTAAATGTACATGCGGTCGCCCGAGGGATGATGGATGGTCCAGCCACCCTCGACCACGTTGCCGGCGTCGTCCTTCACCATGTTGTTCTTGATGCGGATGTTGGCAAAGGTGCCGCGCATCATCACTTCGTGGTTGCCACGGCGCGTGCCGTACTGGTTGAAATCGGCCGGTCGCACCTGATGGCCGGTGAGATACTGGCCAGCCGGGCTCGCCACCTTGATCGAGCCAGCCGGCGAGATGTGATCGGTGGTGATCTTGTCGCCGAACAGGCCAAGGATGTGGGCACCGACGATGTCGGTAACCGGCGGCGGCGTCATGGTCATGCCGGCAAAGTAGGGCGGATTCTGCACATAGGTCGAGCCGGGCTTCCAGCCGTAGGTCTGGCCGATCCCCGCCTCGACGGCGCGCCAGCGCTCATCGCCCTTGAACACGTCGGCGTACTTCTCTTTGAACATGCCGGCGGTGATGAACTCGGAGATGGTCTCGTTCACCTCCTGGCTCGACGGCCAGATGTCGCGAAGATAGACCGGCTCGCCATTGGAGCCGGTGCCGAGCGACTCGGTCGAAAGGTCCTTCTGCACACTGCCGGCCAGCGCATAGGCAACGACTAGCGGCGGCGAGGCAAGGTAGTTGGCCTGCACGTCGGGGCTAACGCGGCCCTCGAAGTTGCGGTTACCCGAGAGAACGGCAGCCGCGACGATGCCGTTGTCGTTGATGGACTTGGAGATCGCCTCCGGCAGCGGACCGGAGTTGCCGATGCAGGTGGTACAGCCGAAGCCGACCAAGTTGAAGCCGAGCGCGTCGAGGTCTTTCTGGAGACCTGATTTGCTGAGGTATTCGGCAACGACCTGCGAGCCGGGCGCCAGCGACGTCTTCACCCAAGGCTTGACGGTGAGGCCTTTCTGCCGCGCCTTGCGGGCGAGCAGACCGGCGCCGACCAGCACGCTCGGGTTGGAGGTGTTGGTGCAGGAGGTGATGGCGGCGATCACCACGTCGCCGTGGCCCAGGTCGAAGTTGCCGCCCTCTACGACATAGCGTGTGCCGATGTCGGTGAGCTTCTTGTATTCGGTTTCCATGGCGGCGGTGAAGCCGGCCTTGGCATCGCTGAGCGATACCCGGCCCTCCGGCCGCTTGGGACCGGCCAGCGATGGCACGACCGTGGAGAGATCGAGTTCCAAAATGTCCGTGAACACCGGATCGGGCGTTTCGGCGGTGCGATAGAGTCCCTGGGCGCGGGCATAGGCGTCGACCAGGGCAACGCGATCATCGGCGCGGCCGGAGAACTTCAGATAGCGGATGGTCTCGGCATCCACGGGGAAGAAGCCGCAGGTGGCGCCGTATTCCGGACCCATGTTGGCCATGGTCGCACGGTCGGCCAGCGTCAGGCTGTCGAGGCCTGGGCCGAAATACTCGACGAACTTGCCGACAACGCCCTTCTTGCGCAGCATCTGGGTGACCGTCAGCACCACGTCGGTGGCGGTCACGCCCTCGGTCACCTTGCCGGTCAGCTTGAAGCCGACCACCTGGGGAATCAGCATGGAAACCGGCTGGCCCAGCATGGCGGCCTCAGCCTCGATGCCGCCGACGCCCCAGCCGAGAACCGACAGGCCATTGACCATGGTGGTGTGGCTGTCTGTGCCGACACAGGTGTCGGGATAGGCGTAGGTGACCTTGTCCTCTTCGTTGGTCCATACGGTCTGGGCCAGATATTCGAGGTTGACCTGGTGGCAGATGCCAGTTCCCGGCGGCACGACGCGGAAATTGTGGAAGGCGTTCTGGCCCCATTTCAGGAAGTTATAACGCTCCATGTTCTGTTCGTATTCGCGGGCGACATTCTGGGCCAGCGACGAGGTGGTGCCGTAATAATCGACGACCACCGAATGGTCGATGACGAGGTCGACGGGAACCAGCGGATTGATCTTGCCGGGATCGCCGCCCAGGGCGACCATGGCATCGCGCATGGCGGCGAGGTCGACGACGGCCGGCACGCCGGTGAAGTCCTGCATCAGAACGCGGGCGGGCCGGTAGGCGATTTCCTTGTCGACCATGCCCTTGTTGTCGAGCCAGGCAGCCATGGCCCGGATGTCCTCTTCGGTCACCGAGCGGCCATCCTCGAAGCGCAGCAGATTTTCGAGGATGACTTTCAGCGACACCGGCAGGCGCGAGATCCCGGCTAGGCCGTTCTCCTCCGCCGCCTTCAGGTCGTAGTAGACATAGGTCTTCGAACCGACCTGAAGTTCTCTTCTAGACTTGAAGCTGTCGAGCGACGGCATGCACAGGCCCCTTTCCGTGCCGGGGGCGCCTTGCCAAGGACGGACGGCGGTGCGCCGGCATCCGTTCGGCAGGGTCCTCGCCGCCGGCGAGCTGTTTGACGTTTACGTAATGGTCATATGGTGACCGGAGACTTCCTTGCGCCTTATAGAGAATAAGGTGGCGCCTCACCAGACCTTGTGTACGAAATTCTACCACATGGCGCTTCATTCCATGGTCGGCGTCCGTTCGTCCGGCCTGGAAAACGAAAGCGGCTTACGCCTCCAGTCGCGATGCTCTATTGGGAAAAGACGCCGCCCAAGCCGGAGATACCCGTGAGCCTGCCTTTTCAGCCCTTCCGCCTCCTCGTGGAGGCGCTCTGTGTCGACCGCGGCGGTCGTCGGGTGATCGAGGGAATCGATTTTGCAATCGCTGACGGTGAAGCGGTGTTGGTCACCGGTCCCAACGGTGTTGGTAAATCGACGCTGTTGAGAGCGCTCGCCGGTCTCAGCCGGCCGGCGAAAGGGTGGGTGCGATTTCTGGCGGACGGCGTGGAGGATTCTGACGAGGTCGGCCGTCACATCCATTATCTCGGCCACCGCGATGCCGTGAAACCGGCACTGACAGTCGGCGAGAACCTTGGGTTTTGGCGAGATTTTCTCGGAGCCGACGGCGGTGCATCGGTGGATGTGGCCCTCGATCGCGTCGGACTTCTCGATCTTGCCGGTCTGCCGGCGGCGTATCTCTCGGCGGGACAACGGCGACGCCTTGCCATAGCCCGCTTTATCGCCGTGCGGCGGCCGCTCTGGTTGCTCGATGAACCGACCGCCGCCCTGGACGCCGCGTCGGAGGCGAGCCTCGTCGCTCTCATGGCTGATCACCTCAAGGTCGGTGGCGCCGTCATCGCGGCGACCCATCTTGCCATTGATCTGGCCGGCGCCCGCTCGCTTCGCCTGGTCGCCGGGGAGACCGTCTGATGTCTCCGCTGACCGCCCTCTATATCCGCGAACTGCGCCTTGCCGTCCGCATCGGCGGCGGCGCCATGATGGGCGTGCTGTTCTATCTGATCGTGGTGACGATCTTTCCCTTCGCCATCGGCCCTGACCTCAACCTGCTGTCACGCCTCGGCCCGGCGATCCTGTGGATCGGGGCGCTGCTGGCCACCCTGCTTGGCCTCGATCGACTGTTCGAAGCCGACCGCGACGATGGCGCCCTCGACCTGATGGTCGCTTCCGGCCGGTCGCTGGAACTTCTGGTGGTCGTCAAGGTGGCGGCTCACTGGACGGCAACGGGCTTGCCGCTGGTCATTGCGGCGCCTTTCCTGTCACTGCTCTTGGCCATGCCTGCCGATGTGACACTGGCCACCGTGGCGACCCTTCTCGTCGGCACGCCGGCACTGACGCTGCTCGGGGCAATCGGCGCCGGTCTCACCGTGTCGCTCAGGCGTGGCGGCCTGCTGTTGCCGATCCTGGTGCTGCCGTTTGCCGTACCGGTGCTGATCTTCGGCGTGGCGGCGGCTACCGCCGTCGCCTACGATCCCGCCGCCTTTCGGATGCCCTTCCTTCTCACCGTCGCCCTAACGCTGACGGCGGCGGCGATCTCGCCGATCGCCACCGCCGCTGCGCTCAGAAATGGACTGGACTAAGAGCATGTTGCTGAACTCAGGTTCACCAACATGCTCTATTGTATTGTTCACGCAATTCCGGGCGCAAAACCGGTTCCCACTTTTGCTGGAATTGCTTGGTCAGGCTGCCCGGATGGTGGCCAGGAAGCGCTGGAGCTCGTTCTGCAGACGCTCGGCCTGGGCCGACAGCGCGTCGGAGGCATGCAGCACCTCCTGGGCGGCCGAGGCCGATTCGCTGGCTGCCTCGCCGACCTCGACGATGTTGCTCGCCACCGTACTGGTTCCTGCGGCCGCCTTCTGAACCGAATCGGCGATTTCCTGCGTGGCCATGCCCTGGTCGCGAACCGAGCCGGCCACCGTGTTGGACACCTTGGAAATGTGGCCGATGGTCTCGGTAATGCGCATGATGGCGTCGCTGGAGTCGGCCGTCGAAGCCTGGATGGCTGCCACCTGAGCGCCGATTTCGCTGGTCGCCTTGGCGGTCTGGTCGGCGAGCTGCTTCACCTCGGCGGCGACGACGGCAAAACCCTTGCCCGCCTCGCCGGCGCGCGCCGCCTCGATGGTGGCGTTGAGCGCGAGAAGGTTGGTTTGGCCGGCAATGGTGTTGATCAGATCGACCACCGCGCCAATCTTCCGTGCGGCTTCCGACAGCTCCCGCACCTTGGCTGCCGTCTCGGAGGCATCATTTACGGCTTTCGAAGCCACTTCGGTCGATTCGTTGACCTGCCGTCCGATCTCGGTGATCGACGACGCCAGTTCCTCGGCGGCGGCTGCGACGGTGCCTACGCCGGCCGAGGCCGCTTCAGAAGCGGCGGCCACGGTCGATGCCTTCTGCGTCACGTCGGTCGACGATTGGGAGAGGGTCTGAGCCGAGCCGTTGAGCTGGCCGGCCGCGGCGGCGAGCGACGAGGCGATCCCGCCGACGGTCTGTTCGAACATATCGGCAAGCTGGTGCACTTCGGCGCGCCGCAGCTCGGCCTGTGCCGCCGCATCGGCCTCGCGTGCGGCACGTGCGTCGGCCGCCTGGGCGAGGCTGGTCTTGAACACTTCGAGAGCTTCGGCCATGACGCCGACCTCGTCCTTGCGGCCGAGACCGGGGACCACCGTCTTGAGGTCCCCATCGGACACTTGTCCCATGGCGTGCGAGATCGCCACAACCGGGCGGGAAATCGAACGGCCGATCACGAAGGCCAGCACCACGGCACCGACGACCGACACGCCGGCTACGATCAGCAGCATGCGACGAATGGTGTCGAGAAGACCGGTGGTGGCAACGCCGATCGCCGTCGACTCGACCGAGGCGGCGGAGCGGACGCCCGCCACCTTGTCGGCAATCGCCGTCGAGGCGTTGAGCAGGTCCTTGGACGTCAGGGTGCGGAGATCGGCGGAGATCTGATTGGCCTGGTGATAGGCATCCTGATAGGTGGTGGCGGACTTCAGCACTTTGCCGAGCTGAGCGGCTTCCTGTCCTTCGCCGACCGCCTTGATCACCAGATTGAGGCGCTGGACAAGGCCGTTGAAGCCGGCGTCCGCCGCCTTGAGGTCGTCGGCCGTGCCGTTGTTCAGCAGCTTGTAGACCGCGAGACGACCGGCGTTGTACTGCTCGGTTGCCTTGGTGGCGATGGGGATGATCTCAGGCTTGTCCAGTTTGTCGACCTTGGACGAGAAGAACAGCATGTCGTTCTTCAGTTTTTCGCCGAGCGGCTCGACGCTGTCGTGAACGATTTTCTGCTGGCTGGTCTTGAGGTCGACGAGCTTGGTCAATACCGCGCTGTAATTGTCGAACAACGAGGCAATGGCGGCCATGTTGTCCTTGCGGACACCCTGCTCGATCTGGCTGGCAGCGTTGGTGATCGAGGTGCGCGTGGTCTCGGCGGCGGCCTTGGCTGCCGAGAGGGCCGTTTCGTTGCCGGCGACCAAATAGGCATCAACCTTGGCGGTGAGATCCAGGAACGCATAGTCGATGTCGCGCGTCAGCTCTACCTCGCTGACGCGGCTCCGATGCTGACCGAAGGAGCGCTCGAAGGAGCTGATCGAGAAAAGCGATAGACCGGCACAGGTAATGAGCAACGCAATGACCAGCGCGAAGGCTACGAATACTTTGGAGCCGATGGACAGATTATTAAACAGACGCGCCATCGCTTCTACCCCCGAGTGCTCGGAAACTTCCATTTTTTAGCTCGCGCTGGCCGAGCCATGACAACGGCGTCGGGTTCGCACACAGCCTTGCGTATCGCGAGAGGATAAAGGCGCGCTATTAAAGTTTTCCAAACAACAGAGTAGCCGGCTCCAGTTTCTTTCCTAGTTAAAAATGACAGTAAGTAGATGTTCAGGTTAGGAGAAGCGACTGCCGCCGGTTTCATCTATGGCGGTGAAGAACCGTGGTGGGCAACGTCTCTCCGGCGAAATGCGCAGCGAGGTTGGCGCGTACCAGTTCACCCATGGCTCGCCGCGTCGCAACGGTTGCGCTGCCTTGATGCGGTGACAGCACCACGTTGCCGAGGCTGAGGAAACGCCGATCAATGGCCGGCTCATTCAGAAACACGTCGAGACCGGCGCCCGCGATGGTTCCGCTCTCAAGGGCGGCAATCAACGCCGCCTCATCGATGGTGGTGCCGCGGGAGATGTTGATCAGAAGACCGTCTCGGCCGAGAGCCACAATGGTTTCGGCATTGACGAGACCAACGGTATCGTTGCCGCCGGCCACCGCGACCACTAGAATGTCGGCCCAGGCGGCAAGGGTCGCCGGGGTCGGAAAGGCCCGCCAGGAGGAGAGTGGCTTCGGAGAGCGGTTCCAATAGCCGATTTCCGTGTCGAAGCCGACGAAGCGGTTGGCGATCGCTTCGCCGATGCGGCCGAGCCCGACGATGCCGATCTTGCGCCCGGAGATGCTGCCGGTCAGCGGCATGCTCTTTTCCGACCAGGCACCCGACCGCACGAGGGTGTCGCCGTCGACGATGCGACGGGAGAGCGCCAGCGTCAGGGCCAATGCCATGTCGGCAACGTCGTTGGTCAGCACGTCGGGCGTGTTGGTCACGGCGACGTTGCACCGCGACGCCGCGTCGAGGTCGACCTTGTCGTAGCCGACGCCATAGACGGTGATCAGCGCCAGCGCCGGCAACGCCTCGATCAGTGCCGCATCGGCCCCCTTGCCTCCGGAGGTGACGAGGGCCGCGATGTCGGCAGCCGAGGCAAGGCCGCTCGGGCCGTCAGCCGGCAGGTCTATGAGGTCGTAGGCCTCGCGCATCGGCGCAAGGTCCCATTCGGGCATGGACGACACCATCAGAACTTTCGGGCGGGACGACCGGGTGGCGGACATAAACGGACTCCATTTGGACGAGAGGATATAGCCGCCGGACGCGATGGCGCATTCCTTGACGCTCTTCATTCGTATGAAGATAGTGCCGTTCCGCAAGGCGGGAAATGGCGGAGGCCGTCGAGGCGACGACGCGTGGGGGGAAAGAATGGGCAGCTATGACACATTCGACGATCGATTCGGATCGCTGGTCATCGGCAGCGCCGTCGTTGAACGGCTGTGGACCGGCGGCCGCTGGACCGAGGGGCCGGTCTGTGTGCCCGCCGCCAAAGCTGTCGTCTGGTCGGACATTCCCGAGGACCGTCTGCTGCGCTACGATGAGACAAGCGGCGCCATATCGGTGTTCGAGCGCCCCTGCGGTTATCACAACGGTCATACGCTCGACGCCTTCGGCCGCATCGTCGCCTGCGAGCACAGCAACCGTTGCGTATCCCGCCTCAGCTTCGATGGCCGCTGGGAAACGATTGTCGATCGCTTCGACGGCAAGCGCCTCAATTCCCCCAACGACGTGGTGGTGAAGGCGGACGGCAGCATCTGGTTCTCCGACCCGAGCTACGGCATCGACAGCGACTATGAGGGCCACGCGGCAAAAAGCGAGATCGGTACCTGCAATGTCTATCGCCACGATCCTCGGACCGGCGAGACGACGGCGGTGGTGACCGGCCTCGATCGTCCCAACGGTCTCGCCTTTTCACCGGATGAGCGCATCCTCTACGTGTCGGACACATCGCTCGTCGATACGCCGGCGATCCATGCCTTTACCGTCGCTGCGGATGGACGAACGGTCGGCGACGATCGGATATTCGCGGTTTCCGAAGTGGGATTTTTCGATGGCTTCCGCCTCGATCTGATGGGCAACCTCTGGACGTCCAGCGGCGACGGCGTCCGGGTCTACGCGGCCGATGGCACACTGCTCGGCCTCATCATTATTCCCGAGGCGGTATCCAACCTTTGCTTCGGTGGTCCCAAGCGTAATCGGCTCTACATCACAGCTACCTCTTCGCTCTATGCCGTCTATGTCAATGCGGCGCCGGCCAACGGGCGATTGCAGTCGGTGGAAGCGCGGCCCATTTGAGGCGACAGGCGCGTGTTGGTAGGCATTACCACGTAAGTCTGCCTACCCGCTGTGGTTTTCTGAGTGTAGCAAAGCCGATGAGCGGCGTTACTGGACAACAAAACTGTCGACAGGCTCATCAAAATCGATATTGATCGAAGACAATTGACAGTCTCCGGAGTTGACCCAACGTGGGCGATGATCGTGCTCGGCTCAATCTGAAAAGTCTGGCCCGCCACCTCGATCTGTCGATCACGACCGTCAGTCGAGCTCTCCGCAACGGGCCGGAGGTGCGCAAGGAAACCATCGAGCGCGTTCAGAAGGCGGCGGCGGAACTGGGTTATGTCCGCGACGTCGGCGGGCTGACGCTGAGGACCGGGCTTTCCTATTCGATCTGCGTGCTGATGTCGGCAGTGCCTCCGGACGATATCGCCGACACCGGCTCGGTCGGCCTGCTGCAAGGCGTGCATGAGGTGGCTCAGGCGGCCGGTTACGCCGTCACTGCCGTGCCGCTCGCCCCTGGTGCCGATCCGATCGACGCGCTGAAAACGATCATCGACGGTCGGCGTGCCGATGGGCTGATTTTCGATCATACCTTGCCGATGGACCCGCGCGTCCGCTTCCTGCTGGAGCGTGACTTTCCGTTCGTCACCTTCGGGCGCACCGAACTTTTCACGCCGCATGCCTGGTTCGACATCGACGACGAGGATGCCACTTACCGGGCGTCGCAGCATCTTCTGGCAAGCGGATACCGCCGCATCTGCCTGATCAATCCGCCGGCCGAATTCATGTTCTCGCAATACCGGTTGCGCGGCTATCGCAAGGCGCTGACCGAGGCGGGCATCGACATCGACCCGCGCCTCATCCTCGATCTCGACCTGACGGCGCGGCGAACGCGCGCCTCGGTCAAGGACCTGATGCTGCAGGAAAGCCCGCCCGATGCCTTCATCTGCGTCAACGACATCACCTCGCTCGGCATGATGACGGGTCTTCGCGACATCGGCCTCGATCCGGCGGATTTCGGCTTCTGCGCGTCGACCACCACCCGGCTGATCGAATATGTCGAGCCGACGCCGGTCAGCTTCTATTTCCCGCTGCAAGAGGCCGGCCGCCGATTGACGCGGCTGATGTTGCGCCGCCTCGAAGGCGAGACCGACATTACACACCTGCAAGAGCTCGCAACCGCCGAAATGCACGTACCGACACGGCGGTGAAGCCCGGAGCGGAACCTTCATCTACCTGATCGCGTATCTTTCTGGTCCCGCAATCGTTTCGTTTGCCCGACCGGGTGGGGCGGGCTATGGTATTGCGATTCCTCAGCGTGTGTCGCTCCGCGAGGGGAAGGGACGTTCGTCCGGAGGAGCAGCGGCTTCCAGCATCATCGGGATATCCCATGGCCGATCTCGTCAATCGCGCGTCTGCGAAAGACCTTGCAGGAAATTGGACGCTTCACGCCGCGGATGAATCGATTTCCGTGCCGTTTGTGTTACCTGGTGACGCGTTGTCGGCGCTGATCGATGCCGGCGTACTTCCCGACCCTTACGTCGGAGAGAACGAACTGGTGGTGCGCTGGCCGGCCGAGCGCGACTGGGTCGCCCGCCGCACCTTCACCATGGACGCCGATGCGCTCGCCTACCCGTGGGCGATCTATGCCGACGGCCTCGATACCGTCGCCGAGATACGGCTCAACGGCCAGCTGGTGCTTACCGCCGCCAACATGTTCCGTCCGCACCGGGTGGAGGTTGGTGACGCGCTTCGCGAGGGCGACAACGACATCGAAATCCTCTTCCGGTCCAATATCAACGCGGCGATCGAGGCGGCTGCCAAGCAGCCCTATGAACAGCCCTATAGCGCGCAGATGCAGTCGAGCCCGCACATCAATCTTCTTCGCAAGGTACAGTGCCACGCCGGCTGGGACTGGAATATCGCCATGATGCCCTTCGGCCTCTATGGCGCCATTCGTCTCGAGCGTGCCGATCTGCCGACCGTGGCCTATATCCAGCATCGCCAGCGCCATGACGCGGTGACCGGTGCCGTCGATATCGACGTCGAAGTCAGAATCCAGGCGAAGGCGGCCGGTGAAGAGCTGCTGACGGTGGAGCTGGGCGACGAGAAGGTCAGTCTCCAGGTGGTATTCTCGATCGGTACCACCGTGGCCGTGACCACGCTGCATGTCGAGAATCCTCGCCTGTGGTGGCCGGTCGGCTCGGGCGCCCAGCCACTCTACGACCTGACCGTCACTTTCGGCGGCACCACCCATCATCAGAGCATCGGCCTCCGCCGTCTCGAGATGGTGACCAAGCGCGATGCCATCGGCGTGCCGCTCACGGTGCGTATCAACGGTCTCGATCTGTTCTGCCGCGGTGCCAACTGGATTCCTGGCGACGCTCTGCCGTCGCGCATCACGCCCGAGACGGTACGGCCGCTTCTGGAAGACGCGGTCGCTGTCGGCATGAATATGCTGCGCATCTGGGGCGGCGGCCAGTACGAACCCGACTGGTTCTACGATCTCTGCGACGAGCTGGGCATTCTGATCTGGCAGGACATGATGTTCGCCTGCGCCCTTTATCCGGCCGACAATGCCTTTCTTGCCGAGGTTGACAAGGAGATCGAGCATCAGGTGCGGCGCCTGTCCCATCATGCCTCGATCGCCTTGTACTGCGGAGACAACGAGGTGATCGGCGCCCTGACCTGGTTCGAAATCGCCCGGGCCAACCGCGACCGCTATCTCGTCGCCTACGACCGCCTGAGCCGAACCATCGAACTCGCCGCCCACCGCGCCGATCCCGATCGATTGTTCTGGCCGTCGTCGCCATCGAAGGGGCCGATGGACTTTGGCGACGCCTGGAAGGCCGAGGGCTCGGGCGACCAGCACATGTGGGACGTCTGGCACGCCGGCAAGTCGTTCGCGGCCTATCGCGGGGTGCGGCCGCGCTTCGCCTCGGAATTCGGCTTCCAGTCCTTCGTGTCGCTGTCGACGCTTCGCCGTTATATCGACGAGGAGGATCTCGACATCGCCTCGCCGTCCATGGAGCTGCATCAGAAGAACGCCGGCGGCAATGCGCGCATCGTCGAGACCATCTCGCGCTACTTCCGTTTCCCGAAGAACTTCGAGAACGTCGTCTATCTCAGCCAGGTTCAACAGGGCCTTGCCATGAAGACGGCCATCGACTTCTGGCGGTCGATCAAGCCGGAATGCATGGGCGCGCTCTATTGGCAGCTCAACGATACCTATCCGGTGGCTTCCTGGTCATCGATCGAATATGGCGGTCGCTGGAAACTGCTGCACTCGATGGCCAAGCACTTCTTCGCCCCGGTCAACGTGGTGGCAATCCCTTCGGCGGATACTTCTACCGTGGATCTCATCGGGATCAACGACACGCCGTCCGAAGTGGTGGTGGCGGGCAAAGCCTTCTGGCTGGCGGTCGACGGGTCCCGTCGCCCGGCCGGGGAGTTTATGAAGACCGTGCCGATCGATCGAGCGATTCCGCTGGTCTCCATTCCGGCCAATGGCAGTCCTGACGAGGTGCTCGCCTTCACCTGGAGCGACCCGGCCGGCGAGCATTTCGATCATCATGCCGTTTCGCCCCACAAGGCTCTGCGTCTGCGCGACCCGGGCCTCGTAGTCGAGGCGACAAAGCTCGGGGCAGGCGAGTGGAGCTTCACCATCACCGCCAAAGTGCCTGCCTTCTATGTGTCGCTGGAAGCGGAGCCTTACGGCGTCTTCTCCGACAACGCGGTCCTGGTGACGCCGGATGAGCCGGTCACAATCATCTGGACGTCGCGGTCGGGCGATGTCGATCCGGTCGACGGCCTTGTGGTGCACGATCTGCACTCTAGCTATCGGCCGGACGAAATCGTCATTCGCAGAGCGTGACCGGAAGCGTTTAAAAGAAAACCCTTGTCCTTCGAAAGGAAGGACAAGGGTTTGTGCTTTCCAAGCCTGATCGGTTTCCCGGTGTCGGGTTCGCGTCAGCGCGTCGGCACCGGCGTCGCACCGCGATAGTCGTAGAAGCCGCGCTGAGTCTTGCGGCCCAGCCAGCCGGCTTCGACATATTTCACCAGAAGCGGACAGGGGCGGTACTTGCTGTCGGCGAGGCCGTCGTGCAGCACCTGCATGATGGAGAGGCAGGTGTCGAGGCCAATGAAATCAGCGAGCTGCAACGGGCCCATCGGATGATTGGCGCCGAGCCGCATGGCGGTGTCGATGGAATCCACCGTGCCGACGCCCTCATAGAGCACGTAGATCGCCTCGTTGATCATCGGCAGCAGGATGCGGTTGACCATGAAGGCCGGGAAATCCTCGGATACGGCGACCGTTTTGCCGAGCTTGGCCACGAAAGCGCGTGCTGCCTCGAAGGTCTCGTCCTCGGTGGCGATGCCGCGCACCAGCTCGACGAGCTGCATCACCGGCACCGGGTTCATGAAATGGATGCCGATGAAGCGCTCGGGCCGGTCGGTCGACGCGGCGAGGCGAGTGATGGACACCGACGACGTGTTGGTGCCGATCATCGCGTCCGGCTTCAGCTCAGGACAGAGCTGGGACAGCGCCTTGCGCTTGATAGTCTCGTTCTCGGTCACTGCTTCGATGACGAGATCGGTGTCGGAAAAACCCTCAAGATCGTTAAAGAGCTTGATGCGGGACAGCGCCTCCCGGCGTTGCTCCTCGGTGATCTTCTTGGAGGCGACCTGACGGCCGAGGTTGGCGGAAACGACATTGAGGCAAGCCTCCAGCCGATCGCGCGCGATGTCGTAGAGCCCGACGTCGAGACCTGCGAGAGCACAGACATGCGCGATGCCGGAGCCCATCTGACCCGCGCCCATGACGCCGATCGACCTGATTTCAACCATTGAAGTCCTCGAGCCTCTCGGGGCGGCGCCGACCCCCGGCGCCCCCTTGTGACAAGTATCAGAACATTCTAGCTCAACCGAGGGCTTTCGTCAGCTCCGGCACGAGTTCGAACAGGTCGCCAACCAGGCCGTAGTCGGCCACCTGGAAGATCGGCGCCTCGGCGTCCTTGTTGATGGCGACGATCACTTTGGCGTCCTTCATGCCGGCAAGGTGCTGGATGGCACCGGAAATGCCGACGGCGACGTAAAGATCCGGCGACACGGCCTTGCCGGTCTGGCCAACCTGCCAGTCGTTGGGGGCGTAGCCGGCGTCCACCGCGGCGCGGCTGGCGCCGACAGCCGCACCGAGCCGGTCGGCCAGCGGCAGCAGAACCGCCTTGAACTGCTCTTCCGAGCCAAGTGCCCGGCCGCCCGACACCACCACCCGCGCCGAGGTCAGCTCGGGCCGGTCGGCGGTCGAGAAGGCATCGCCCACGAAGGTCGAAAGGCCGGGGTCGGCAGGAACGGCCACCGTTTCGATCGGGGCCGGCGCGCGATCCTCGGCGGGCGTTGCCCGGAAGGAAGCGGTGCGGACGGTGATGAGGCGGATCGGGTCGGCGGAGCGCACGGTGAGGAGCGCATTGCCGGCGTAGGTCGGCCGCTCGAAGGTATCGGGCGCCAGCACGGCGGTGATATCGGAGATCTGCATCACGTCGAGCAGGGCGGCGGCGCGTGGTAGGGCATTCTTGAAGGTCGATGTCGAGGGTGCCAGCACGGCCGAATAGGCCGGAGCGAGCGCGACGATAAGGGCTGCGAGCGGTTCGGCGAGGCCATGGCCGAGCGCCGGCGTTTCGGCGGTCAACACGCGGCCGACGCCCTTGAGCTTGGCCGCCTCGGTGGCCGCGCCGGCGACGCCATCACCGGCCACCAGTACATGGATATCGTCGCCGAAGGCCAGCGCCGCGGTCAGCGCCTTCAGGGTGGCGTCCTTGATCGAGGCCCCGTCGTGGGCAGCGAGGAGAAGAGTGGTCATATTCCCAAGCCTTTCTCAGAGCACGCCGGCTTCGGTCTTCAGGCGGTCGACCAGTTCGGCGACCGAGGCGAGGCGACGGCCAGCCGGCCGAACCGGTGGCTCCGCGGTCTTCAGCACCGTCAGACGGGGGGTGAGATCGACGCCATATTGGCTAGCCGACCTCAGATCGATCGGCTTCTTCTTGGCTTTCATGATGTTCGGCAGCGAGGCGTAGCGCGGCTCGTTGAGGCGGAGATCGGCGGTGATGATCGCTGGAAGCGCGAGGCGTACCGTCTGGAGACCGCCGTCGACTTCACGCGTCACTTCGATGCCACCATCGCCGAGAACGAGTTTGGAGGCGAATGTACCCTGCGGCCAGCCGAGCAGAGCAGCCAGCATCTGGCCGGTCTGGTTGCTGTCGTCATCGATGGCCTGCTTGCCGAGAATGACCAGGCCGGGCGCTTCCTCGGCGACGATCGCCTTCAGAAGCTTGGCGACGGCGAGCGGCTCGATAATGCCGTCCGCCTCAAGAACGATGCCGCGGTCGGCGCCCATGGCGAGCGCGGTGCGTACCGTCTCCTGCGATTCCTTAGGGCCGATCGACACGGCGACCACTTCGGTGGCGACACCCGCCTCGCGCAGCCGCAGAGCTTCCTCGACGGCGATCTCGTCGAATGGGTTCATCGACATCTTGACGTTGGCCAGATCGACGCCGGAACCGTCGGCCTTGACTCGGATGTTGACGTTGTAGTCGACCACCCGTTTCACGGGCACGAGAATCTTCATCGGGACCATCTCTCCGGACCAATGGGACGACGGTCGAAACGGCCCGTAACGGGCCAATTTCGAGCGCGAGGCGTGACCGTAGCGACCGCGTGCGCCGTCGTCAACGGCAGGCCAAGCTGGCTTTTTTGGGCCGCCTCAGTCGCCGGCGGTGGCTCCGCCGCTTTGGCTTTCGCGCTCCGCACCGGCGCCGCTTGGCGCCGGAAGTGGTTTTCTTTCCTCAGTCGCCGGCGGGCTTCCAGCCCTTGGCTTTCGCGCTCCGCGCGGGCGCCGCTTGGCGCCGGAAGTGGTTTTCCTGCCTCAGTCGCCGGTGGGCTTCCAGCCCTTGGCTTTCGCGCTCCGCGCGGGCGCCGCTTGGCGCCGGAAGCCGCTTGCGCGGCTTCGGGGGCGTTCCGCGTGTGCGCCCCCGGGAGATTGGTCAGAAGGGGGCGATCAGCCGGCGGAGATAGTCGAGTTCAAGCGCCGGCCGGCCGGGATCGGCATAGCGGCGGCGCAGCTCCTCGAGAAGCCGGCGCGCGCGCTGGACTTCGATTTCGCCAGGCACCTTGGTATCGCCGCCAAAGTCGGGGCCGCGCCGGCCAGTCGGCCGGCCAAGCGGATCGGTCCCACCCTCGCGCACGCCGGCGGTGCCCTGTCCCTGGCCGCGCATCATCTCACGGGCGCCACGCCTCAGGGCTTCAAGGGCGGTCCCCTGGTTGCCGACTGCCGATTCGGTGTCGCCAGCGCCGAGGTTGCGCCCGGCCTCCTGCATGGCACGGCCAGCGCCTTCGAGACCGTCTTTTCCCTCTTCTCCGCCGCCCTGTTTGGAAAGGCCGGACATCAGCTCCTCAAGGCGACGCGACAGCTCGGACTGCTGACGCTGGAGGTCGTTCAGTGCCTGCTGATCGCCGCTCTGATCGCCGAACTCCTCGCCGGTATAGCCGTCGGGCGATAATTTGTGGGTCCGGTTCTGCAACTCCTGCTGCCGGCGAATGATATCGGCCAGCGCGTCGAGCGTCGGGTTACTCGCGCTGCCGGCCTGCGGCTGGGCGAACTGCAGACCGGACAGGATATCGTCGAGCTGCGACAGCAGCTCATTGGCAGCGTCGCGTTCGCCGAGCTGGCCAAGCTCACGCATGCGATCGACGAGCTTTTTGAGGTCGTCGCCGGTAATCCGCTCGCCGCCCTTTTGGCCGAGATCGCCGAGGCGGGAGGGATCGCTGGCCGCAGCGGCGGCCATTCCCTTCAGGTATTCATCAAGGGCGGCTTTCAGCTCCTCGCTTAGACGGGCGATCTCCTCGGGCGAGGCGCCGTCGGCCAGCGCCTTCTTCAGGGCATCGCGGGCGGCGGCGAGCCGCTCCGCCGCAGGTGCGAGATCACCGGCTTCGATGGCCAGCGCCATCTGCCAGAGATAGTCGAGCACCGGTTTGAGTTCGGCATCGTCGCGGGCTGCAAGAATGGTGTTGCGGGCGACACGCAGGCCAATGATCTCTCCCGGCTTGTCGATGAAGGCGGCGCCAAGATCGCCCAAGGTCTCAAAGGTGGCGGCGACCGTCTTCGCCTTGCTGGCATCGGAGGCCAGCAATCTGCGTTGCTCGACGATGGCGGCGGCAAGCGGATTATGGAAAGGGCGGGCCGGCAGGTCGATCAGCAGCGGCGGCGTCTCGGTGACATGGCCGGCATCATCGCGAGCTTCGAGAACGAGGCGGACCCGGCCGCCGGCCAGCGGGTGAGTGGTAAGGTCGGAGGTGGTCGTGGCGCGCTCCTCGCCCCGGCGCGGCAAGGTCAACGCCAAGTCGGGCAGAGCAACGAGGGGCCGCGCGCCATCGGGACTCTCAGGCGACAGGGTGGCGCGCGCGGCGGCTACCCGGTAGTCGTCGCTCATTGCATAGGCGAGGCGGAGGGCACCACGCGCCGTTGCAGCGGGCTGCTCGACCAGGCGAATGATCGGTGGCGCATCGACCCGGACGGTGATCGGCAGTTCGATCGTCGACAAACCGCTGCCGGACAGCGTCAACTGGCCGGAGGCGGTGAGACGGTGTTCGTAGGCTGTCTGGCCCTGCGCCGGTGCCCGGCCGTCCAGAGCGACCGGCGGTTTTCCGTCGGCGGCGAAAGCGACCGCCGGTGAATCGACGCCGGCGAGCCGTATGGCAAGCGTCGTTCCGGCCGGCAACGTGACCGCCGCTTGGCTGGTCGCTGGAAGCACCGCGCCATTGGCTGTTGTCACCAAGGCGCGTGGCGTAAGACCGGTGTAAGGCGGCGGATTTGCCCAGACATCGACCCGAATGTCGGACGGCGCGACGGTTGGAAGCCGGAACACGGCGGTAACCGGCCCGATATGGTCGGAAGTGGCGAAGAAGCCGACGATGACCAGCAGGAACACCGCCGCGCGCAGGGCATGTGGGTCGGCGCGGTCGAGCCGTGGGGACGGCAGGGCCGGCTTCAGCGTGGCCAGACTCACCGCGAGGCGGCGGCGGTGCGCCCGCCAGAGTGCGTCGCCAAGGGTGTCGCCGGCGGTGGCCGGGCGATCGAGAAAGGCGCTGAGGGGGCGGTGCGGTACACCGAGTTCGAGCCGCTCGGCCGCCTGCCGCCGGTTGGGCCAGGGCGTTCTGAGGAGATAGATGATCGCCGCCAGGAAGCCAGCCGCGAACAGGCCGGTGGCCGTGAGCCGAAGGACAGCCGATAGGCGCTCGAAAATGCCGAGCCAGGCGAGCGACAGAAAGGCGCCAGCTGTCGAGAGCACCAATGCAAGACGCGGCCACAGACGCTCCCAGGCGAGCGACAGACCGGACAGCATCACAGCGCGCGCGGTGACGATCGGCAAATCATCTCCCCGATCTTCAGGCCGGTGTGGTCCCTCTGTCATTGAGCCTTTCCCTCGGCGATAACGGTGCCTGTGTCGTTCCGATCACTTTAGGGGGGAAATGGGTCGAAGATAAGAGCGTCGCCGCATTCTGGCCGCCTTCAGAAGACATTCGGGGAAAGCCGGTCGTCTCGCGCCTTTGCGGAGAACACGACCTTCGGCTAAGATCACACCCGTCTGTGGACGATGTTTTCCGGGAAGAAAGCCTTGCCGACGATTTCCGGCCCGTGTGGCCGTGCCCGCCGCCTTTTCCGCCTCGCCGCTGCGCTGCCGCTGTTTCTGAATCTGGCTGGCGGTGCCGTTGCTGCTCCTTACCTTGCCGTCGATCTCGCCACCGGCGCGGTGCTGGCCGAGAATCAGAGCTTCGACCCGTGGTATCCTGCTTCGCTTACCAAGCTGATGACCGTCTACGTGACGCTTTCCGCCATCAAGGCAGGTGAGATCCGGGGCGATTCGGGCGTGTTGATGACACCGGAAGCGACGCGCGAGCAACCTTCGAAGATGGGCTTCAAACCGGGAACGGTGCTGACCATCGATACGGCACTCCGTATCATCATGGTGAAGTCGGCCAATGATGTCGCCCTTGCGCTGGCCGAACGGGTCGGCGGCAGTCTTGAGGGCTTCGTGGCCCGCATGAACGGCGCGACGCGGTCGCTCGGCATGATCAACACCCGCTTTTCCAACGCCAATGGCCTGCCGGTTCCCAACCAGTGGACGACCGCTCGCGACTATGCACTGCTCGCCCGCGCCCTCCTCAAGGATTTTCCTGGCTACCGGGATCTCTATCGGACCACGGCCCTGTCGCTCGGCGGCAAGATCATTCAGAATCACAACAACCTGCTTGAGCGCTACCCCGGCGCCGATGGCATGAAAACCGGCTTCATCTGTTCATCCGGCTTCAATGTGGTGGCGACGGCGACGCGCAATGGTCGGCAGATCCTGACCATCGTCCTGGGCGGCAAGACGGCGCGGGAGCGCGACGAACTGGCGGCCAGCCTGCTCGAAGCATCATTCCGGACGCCTGCCACCGCAGCGTCGGTGACGCTCGACCGGCTGGCGCCGCGCGGACCGGTGGCTGGCACCGTTGCCGACGTGCGCGATCTTGCCTGTCCCAAGCGCAAGAAAGGCGCCAAGGTACCGGTCGGGGAAGATCTCGGCGATGGTGACGATCAGCCGGCGAGCTATCTGGTGCCCCGCTTCAAGGTGATGGACCCCGTTCCGATCAGCCTCGGTGGCGCCAGCGACATGCCTGACCCCGTGGAGCCGCCCGTCGTGGAAGCGCAGGACGTAAAGACACCTGCCGCAAAGGCAACCGCTACGGCGGCGCCACGGCCGCATCCCAAGCCCACCGCTAAAGCCAAGTAAAAAGGATTCGTGTCTTGCCGGAAGCCGACCGCGCGCGTGGGCCAAAGCCCGCCATTCCCGTCACCGTCGTTACCGGCTTTTTGGGAGCGGGAAAGACCACATTGCTCAACCGGCTGGTGCGCGACCCGGCACTGGCCGGAACCGGCTTCATCATCAACGAGTTCGGCGAGATCGGCATCGACCATCTTCTGGTCGAGGCGGCTGACGACGGCATCGTTGAGCTATCGTCGGGCTGCCTCTGCTGCACGGTGCGCGGCGAGCTGGTGACGACGCTGGAGAATTTCCTGCGTGGGCTCGACAACGGCCGCATCGATACGCTGAGCCGCATCGTCATCGAGACGACCGGCCTTGCCGATCCGGTGCCGGTACTCGCCACGCTCACCGCCCATCCCTACCTGTCGCTACGCTATTCGATCGACGGAGTGATCACCGTCGTCGACGCGGTCAACGGGGACCGGACGCTCAATGAGCACGAGGAGGCGGTCAAGCAGGTGGCGGTCGCCGACCGGCTGGTGATCACCAAGGCCGACCTTCCCGAGGGTGCGGCCCGGCTTCCCGCGTTGCGTCGCCGGCTCGCGGCGCTCAATCCGGGCGCACTGGTTGTCGATGCCGCCACGGCCGCGCCGGCCGATCTTATCGGCTGCGGCCTGTTTGACCCCGCCACCAAGACGGCCGATGTCCGGCGCTGGCTCAATGCCGAGGCGTTTGCCCAGGCGGGCGAACACCATCACGATCATGATTGCGACGGCGGAAGCTGCGACCATCCCAGCCACCACCACGATCATGATGGCCATCATCACCATCACGACGAGGAAAGCCGGCATGACGGCGTCAACGCCTTCTCGCTGGTTTCCGATGAAGCGCTACCGGCCGGCGCGCTTGAGATGTTTCTTGAACTGCTGCGGGCTGCCCATGGGCCGAAGCTTCTGCGCCTCAAGGGTGTGGTGAGGCTGGCCGAGGATCCGGAGCGGCCGCTGGTCGTTCACGCGGTGCAGGAATTGTTTCACCCGCCGGTTCGCCTTCCCGCTTGGCCGGACGCCGACCGGCGGACGCGGCTCGTCTTCATTACCCACGATCTCCAGGAAGACGAGGTGAAACGCCTGTTCGACGCCTTCGCCGGTGTCCTCGCTCCCGACACGCCCGATCGTCGCGCCATGACCGACAATCCCTTGGCGCTGTCAGGCTTTACGCCACCGTCGCAGCGCGCCTGATTGCGGCGCGCGGTATGCGTAGTTTCACGCAAAAACCAATGCGCCCCGAAAGCTGGGAGTTCCGCTTTTCAAGCTGTCGCGCAGGGAATTAACAATTTATCCACAATTTTGTTAAAGCGGTCTTCCTGTTAAAATTAACTATATGCTTGGTCTAACTGCTTTTTTTCATTGTTGTTTTCGGTGTGCATGAATGACGGAGAACTTGCACCGCTTCGCTGTTAATGCTCCGTTAACCATATTGGTTTGATCCTTGGAACCGGAGTGGTCGGGCGCTGTGGGGGGCGCTACGAACTCCCCGACCAAGGCGGGATTGAAAACGTGCTGACCACCCTTACCAAGCCGGAGTCGTTCCTGTTTTCCTGGATGGATGGAGACCACGCTGTGGTCGTCCGTATCGTCGAGGCCTCCCATCAGCGAGCCGTGGCTCGCTTCCAGGCGATGAGCACAACCGAGCGTCGCAAGGCCACCGTCAGCCGCCTCGAAGGGAGCGACGTTGACCAGCTCCAGCGCATCGGCGAGTGGTTTGAGCGCTTGCTGCCGCGCTTCGGCTTTGCCGGCCGCAGCCACGCCTGAGAGCTTTTCGCTTCGACTCAGTCCTTTTTCGTCGCGGCCTCGATCATGGCCAGCGCGGCGGGCGAATCCCATTCGGCAGGCCCAGCCAGCGAGGCGAGGGCGCAGCCGGTGCGGTCGACCACGAAAGTGGTGGGCAGGCCAAGCACCAATCCCTTCGACTTCAGCTGGTTGAAGGCCCGCATCTCCGGGTCGCGCAGATCGACGAGCGACGTGGCACCGATCTCCTTCAGGAAGCGGGCCGGTTTGTCGGGACCGCCGACATCGACGTTGAGCGCCACCACCTGGAAGTCGGCGCGCCCGCGCTTTTCCTGCAGCGCTTGGAGGTGCGGCATCTCGCTGCGGCAGGGCACACACCAGGTCGCCCACATATTGAGGACAAGCGTCTGCCCGGCGAACTCGGTCAGCCGGCGCTCGCCGCCATCCGGAGTTCGAAGGACAAGATCGGAAAAGTCGGCCGGCGCGTCGGCAGGCAGCAGGGCGGCAAGACCGCCGCTGGCGAATGGCTTCAACGCCGCTGCTTTTGCCGTTGCCGCCGCACAGCGACCACCGCTCTCGACAGCGCCCCTCTCCGTCACGTATACCGCAGCGAAGCTGGCGGCCACCGCAACGATCGCAATCGCGGCGAAGACGCGGCGGGAAGGCTTGAACGGCATCGACCGATCCTCGTTCCTGGAGTGTACCCAATGAGCAACCGCATGTGGGGCGGCCGGTTTTCGACTGGTCCGTCCGCGATCATGGAGGAGATCAACGCCTCCATCGATTTCGATCGGAAGCTCTACGCCCAGGATATCGCCGGCTCCAAGGCGCATGCCGAAATGCTCGCCGCCCGCGACATCATCTCCGCGGACGACGCCGGCAAGATCGCCGAAGGTCTTGACGCGATCAAGGCGGAAATCGACGGCGGCCATTTCACCTTCTCGCGAGCCCTCGAAGACATCCACATGAATGTGGAATCGCGCCTCAAGGAGCTGATCGGTGCGGCGGCCGGGCGCTTGCACACCGCTCGCTCGCGCAACGATCAGGTGGCGACCGACTTCCGCCTCTGGGTGCGCGATACGCTCGACCATGTCGACGGTCAGCTTGCCGATCTGATGCGGGCGCTTGTGAAGCGGGCCGGCGAACACGCCGATACGGTGATGCCGGGATTCACCCATCTTCAATCGGCGCAGCCGGTCACCTTCGGTCATCATCTGATGGCCTATGTCGAGATGCTCGCGCGCGATCGCGGCCGCGTGCAGGACGCGCGGCGACGGCTCAACGAATGTCCGCTCGGCGCCGCGGCGCTGGCTGGTACGTCGTTCCCGATCGATCGTCACATGACGGCGGCCAGCCTGGGTTTCGACCGCCCCACCGCCAATTCGCTCGACAGCGTCTCCGATCGTGACTTCGCGCTGGAGGCGATGGCGGCGGCATCGATCATCGCGGTGCATCTGTCGCGTCTTGCCGAGGAGATCGTTATCTGGTCGTCGGCACAGTTCGGCTTCGTGCGTCTGTCGGATGCCTTCTCGACGGGCTCGTCGATCATGCCGCAGAAGCGCAACCCCGACGCTGCTGAACTGGTCCGCGCCAAGTCCGGCCGCATCATCGGCGACATGAACGCGCTGTTGATCATCATGAAGGGCCTGCCGCTCGCCTATCAAAAGGACATGCAGGAAGACAAGGAACAGGCTTTCGACTGTTTCGAAAGCCTCTCCCTGGTGCTCGCGGCCATGACCGGCATGGTCGACGATCTCGTGCCCAACGTAGCGCGCATGGCGGCGGCGGCCGGCTCGGGCTTTTCCACCGCCACCGATCTTGCCGACTGGCTGGTGCGTGTGCTCGGCCTGCCGTTCCGCGACGCCCATCACGTGACCGGCCGTCTGGTGGCGATTGCCGCCGAACGCGGCATAGAACTGTCGGACATCCCGCTTTCCGACATGAAAACGGTGCATGACGGCATCAGCGAAGCGGTCTACGATGTGCTCACCGTCGAGAATTCCGTCCGCAGCCGCACGTCGCACGGCGGCACCGCGCCCGACAACGTGCGGGCGGAGGTGAAACGCTGGACGGCGCTCCTCGGCTGAGGATAACCTCTTCGAAGCAAACGGATCGAGGACATGATGGTGCTGCGTCTCGGGATGATAATGGTGATGGTCGGCCTCGCAGTGACCGGCTGCGGCCGGAAGGGCGCGCTCGAAACGCCCAAATCAACTGCGGAGACGGCGACCCCCGCGACCAACGATCCGGGTGCGGTGAAACCTGTCGCGGAGCCGGTAAAGCCCAGCAAGCCTTTCATCCTCGACGGTCTCATCTGAGGGGGTCCGGTTGCATCATTTCAGCTATCGCGGCGGCGTGCTCCACGCCGAGGACGTCGCAGTGCCCGCTATTGCCGCGGCGGTCGGAACGCCCGTCTATATCTATTCCTCAGCCACCATCGCACGTCATTTCCGGGTTTTCCGCGAGGCGCTCGGCGATGAGCGGTCGCTGGTCTGCTACGCGCTGAAGGCCAATTCCAATCAGGCGGTGATCGGCACCCTGGCCCGTCTCGGCGCCGGTGCAGATGTGGTATCCGAAGGCGAACTCCGCCGAGCCCGCGCCGCCGGCATCCCGGCCGACAAGATCGTGTTCTCCGGCGTTGCCAAGTCAGTGCGCGAAATCGAGTATGCGCTTGCCGAGGGCATCAAGTGCTTCAACGTCGAGAGCGAGCCGGAGCTGGAGCGCCTCTCCGCCGTGGCGACCCGCCTCGGCCGTATCGCGCCGGTGTCGCTGCGCATCAATCCCGACGTCGATGCCAAAACGCACGCCAAGATTTCCACCGGCAAGGCCGAGGACAAGTTCGGCATTCCCTGGAAAGAAGCGGTGCACGTCTATGCCCGTGCCGCCGCTTTGCCGGGTCTTCAAGTTGCTGGCATCGACATGCACATCGGTTCGCAGATCACCGATCTCGACCCCTTCGATGCCGCCTTCGGCCGGCTCGGCGAACTGGTGGCAGCCTTGCGTGCCGCCGGTCATACCATCCATCACGTCGATCTCGGCGGTGGCCTCGGCATTCCCTACAAGACCGACAATACGCCGCCGCCCCATCCGGCGGCTTACGTCGAAGTGGTGCGCCGACATACCCGGTCGCTCGGTTGCGAGGTGCTGATCGAGCCGGGCCGCTTCATCGTCGGCAACGCAGGTATCCTGGTCACCGAGGTTCAGTATGTGAAGCGTGGCAAGGCGAAGACCTTCGTCATCGTCGACGCGGCGATGAATGACTTGGTGCGGCCGACCCTTTACGACGCCTACCATGAGATCAAGCCGGTCGACGAGCGGCCGGCCGGCGCCGAGCAGGAGAAGGTCGATGTGGTCGGCCCGGTCTGCGAGAGCGGCGACTACCTGGCGCGCGACCGCAATCTGCCGGTGGCCCATCCGAACGAGCTGCTGGCGGTCTTCTCGGCCGGTGCCTATGGCGCGGTCCAGGCTGGTACCTATAATTCCCGTCTTCTGGTGCCGGAGGTGCTGGTGGATGGCGATTGCTGGGCGGTGGTGCGTCCGCGTCCGTCCTACGACGATCTGATCGGTCTCGATCGCCTGCCGGACTGGCTGATTTAGCGGCGTCATTTGCCCAAGTTTTGGGCTCGCCCGTTGGCGTGCCTTTTGCCACATTGCCCAGCAGCCGTGCCGTTGGAGCGGCCTTGGGGGCAAGCTTGGCCGACGTTTCGACCGCCGTGTCGCTTCAGAAGGAAATACCCCGGCTCGAGAGGGCCGAGGGCGTGGCGCGTGTCGCCTTTGCTCTGCGGCAGATCGGTGGACGTGAGGAAACGCGGCTTGCCGACCTTTTTCAGGACGGTTCCGCCAAGGTGCGGCTGCCGAAGGTCTATGATGGCTCGGGGCCGGCCGCCGTGTTTCTTAACAGTGCCGGCGGTGTCACCGGCGGCGATCATCTCACCTTCGAGGCGCATTTCGGCGCGGGAACCACGGCCACCGTCACCACCCAGGCGGCCGAGCGTATCTACCGCCGCTCCGGTGGTGTCGGCCGACTCGACAATCGGCTGGTCGTGGAGGCCGGAGCGAGTGCTCGCTGGCTGCCGCAGGAGACCATCGTTTTCGATGGTGCAGGTCTCCGACGCCGCTTCGACGTCGATCTCCTGGGCGACGCTCGCCTCATCGCCATTGAAAGCATCGTGCTCGGCCGCACCGCCATGGGCGAGGAAGTTACTGCCGTCGATCTGACCGACCATTGGTGCGTTCGGCGCGACGGCCGGCTCGTCTATGCCGACGCCTTGCGCCTTTGCGGCGACAGTCGTGCCATTCTGTCGGGCGGCGCCACCGGGCGTGGCGCTCGCGCTTTCGCCAGCGTTCTGGTGGCCGCACCGGAAGTGGCGTCCCAGCTTGACCGCATACGGGAGCTGATCACCACGCTGGTCGGAGATGGCATCGAAGCTGGTGCCTCCGCCTTCGATGGACTGATGTCCATACGCTGTCTTGCCCTTGACGGCCGCCGCCTGCGCGCCATTGTCGAACCCCTGATCGAAACCCTCACCGGCTGGCCGCTGCCGCGCGCCTGGTCGATCTGAGACGAGGAAGAATTATGAATCTGACGCCGCGCGAAAAGGACAAGCTGCTCGTCAGCCTCGCTGCCATGGTGGCCCGCAACCGTCTCGAACGAGGCGTCAAGCTCAACTATCCGGAGGCAGTGGCTCTCATCACCGACTACGTCGTCGAAGGCGCCCGCGATGGCCGGACGGTGGCCGAGCTGATGGCCGGCGGCGCCACGGTGCTGCGCCGCGAGCAGGTGATGGAGGGCATCGCCGAGATGATCCACGACGTGCAGGTGGAAGCGACCTTTCCCGACGGTACTAAGCTTGTCACCGTCCACGAACCGATCAGGTGAGGCCATGACGCTGGAACTTCGTCCCAATTGCGAGTGCTGCAACCGCGACCTGCCGCCGGCGGCGGAAGCCTATATCTGCTCCTTCGAGTGCACGTGGTGCCCCGATTGCGCGACGGGTGTTCTGAACGGTGTCTGCCCCAACTGCGGCGGCGAACTGGTCCGCCGGCCGGTACGCCCTGCCGAGAAGCTCGCCGCCAATCCGGCCTCCACCGTCCGCGTCTTCAAGGGCGAGCGCTGTTCGCCCCGCGCCGCCTGAAAGGAACGATCATGATCCCAGGTGAAGTCATCGCAGAAGCCGGCGATATCGAACTCAACGCCGGTCGCCAGACGCTGGTGCTGGAAGTGGCCAATTCCGGCGACCGTCCCGTACAGGTCGGCAGCCACTACCATTTTGCCGAAACCAATCCGGCCCTCGTCTTCGATCGCGACAAGGCGCGCGGCTACCGGCTCGATATTCCCGCCGGCACCGCCGTGCGCTTCGAGCCCGGCCAGAGCCGGTCGGTGACGCTGGTGCCCTATGCCGGAAAGCGCGAAGTCTACGGCTTCCGGCAGGCGGTAATGGGCAAGCTCTAGACATCCAATCGTGCCTCGTTCGGTCGTGACGGGGCCAGACACCCCAGTTTCAAGCTGTTCTCTTCAGGAGACTGACAATGCCCTACCGCATGTCCCGCGCCGCCTATGCCGACATGTTCGGTCCGACGGTTGGCGACAAGGTGCGCCTCGCCGATACCGAGCTGTTCGTCAAGGTGGAGAAGGATTTCACCATCTACGGCGAGGAGGTGAAGTTCGGCGGCGGCAAGGTGATCCGCGACGGCATGGGCCAGAGCCAGGCAAGCCGGGCCGAAGGGGCGGTCGACACCGTCATCACCAACGCGCTGATCATCGATCACTCGGGCATCTACAAGGCCGACGTCGGCATCACCGACGGCCGCATCTCCGGCATCGGCAAGGCCGGCAATCCGGATGTCCAGCCCGGTGTCACCATCATCGTCGGTCCGGGCACTGAGGCGATCGCCGGCGAGGGCAAGATCCTGACCGCCGGCGCGCTCGACACCCATATCCATTTCATCTGCCCGCAGCAGGTGGACGAGGCGCTCTACGCCGGCATCACCACCATGCTGGGTGGCGGTACCGGTCCGGCCACCGGCACGGCGGCCACCACCTGCACGCCGGGGCCCTGGCACCTCGCGCGGATGATCGAGGCGGCCGAAGGACTGCCGATGAACCTTGCCTTCTCGGGCAAGGGCAACGCCTCGCTGCCGGCGGCGCTCATCGAGCAGGTCAAGGCGGGTGCCTGCGGCCTGAAGCTGCACGAAGACTGGGGCACCACGCCGGCCGCCATCGACAATTGCCTGTCGGTCGCCGACGATTACGACGTTCAGGTGATGATCCACACCGACACGCTCAACGAGAGCGGCTTCGTCGAGGATACCATCGCCGCCTTCAAGGGCCGCACCATCCACGCCTACCACACCGAAGGCGCCGGTGGCGGCCATGCGCCCGACATCATCAAGGTGGCGGGCCTTCCCAACGTGCTGCCGTCGTCGACCAACCCAACGAGGCCCTATACGCGCAATACGCTCGACGAGCATCTGGACATGCTGATGGTCTGCCATCACCTCGATGGTTCGATCCCCGAGGATGTCGCCTTCGCCGAGAGCCGCATCCGCAAGGAGACCATCGCGGCCGAAGACATCCTGCACGACATGGGCGCCTTCTCGATCATTTCCTCGGACAGCCAGGCCATGGGCCGCATCGGCGAGGTGATCATCCGCACCTTCCAGACCGCGCACAAGATGAAGGTGCAACGCGGCGCCCTGCCGGAGGACGTCGGCACCGATGCCGACAATTTCCGCGTCAAGCGCTACATCGCCAAGGTGACCATCAACCCGGCCATCGCCCAGGGCCTCTCCAAGCACGTCGGCTCGGTAGAAGTGGGCAAGCTCGCCGATCTCGTCTTGTGGACGCCGGCCTTCTTCGGCGTGAAGCCGGATCTGGTGCTGAAAATGGGCACCATCGCCGCCGCCGCCATGGGCGACCCCAATGCCTCGATCCCGACACCGCAACCGGTGCACTACCGGCCGATGTTCGGCGCCTTCGGCAAGGCGATGACCCGCTCGTCGGTGACCTTCGTGTCGCGTTATGCCTATGAGAATGGCATCAAGGAGCGGCTCGGCCTCGACCGGCTGGTGCTGCCGGTCGAAAATACCCGCGGCGGCATCTCCAAGGCATCGCTGATCCACAACTCGGCAACGCCCAATATCGAAGTCGATCCCGAAACCTACGAGGTGCGGGCCGACGGCGAGTTGCTCACCTGCGAGCCTGCCGATGTTTTGCCGATGGCGCAGCGATATTTCCTGTTCTGAGGAGGAAAGGCGTCGCGTCGTCGGCACCTTTTCGCGCTAGAACGGCACGCGGTAATACCGCGATCCGGAAACCGTCCTCATGTCCGCCTTTGCCATTTCTCTGGTTCGCCTTCGCCTTGTCGGGGTGCTTGCTGTCACGCAGGTGATCGGCTGGGGTACCACCTTCGACATGCCGGGCGTGATGGCGAGGAAGATGGCGCCCGACGTCGGCCTCAGCATCGACATGACCTTCTTTGGTCTGACTCTGATGATGCTGGTGATCGGCCTCACGGGTCCGATGGTGGGCGAGGCGGTGCGGCGGATGGGCGCGGCGCGCGTGCTGGTCCTGGGTTCGGCGACGTCGACCACTGGCCTGGCGCTGCTCGCCGCCGCCGAGGGACCGATCGGTTATTTCATCGCCTGGACGATGATCGGGGCCGCCGGTTCATTGGCGCTGTCGGTACCGGCCTATGCGGCGGCCGTCGAGCGCGAAGGGGCGGCGGGGCGGCGGACCATCGGCGTGCTGATGATCTTCACCGGTGTTTCCTCGACCATCTTCTGGCCGATCCTCGACGCCATCGACGGCGTGGTCGGGTGGCGCATCACCCTCCTCGCCATGGCCGGTCTGCATCTCTTCGTTTGCCTGCCGCTGCACCTCTTTGCCTTGCCGCCAATCGGTGCGCCTTCGGTTGAGTTGGAGGCGAACCAGCGGCCAGCCATTCTTCTCGGCCCCGACGGCAAGGTGCGCGCCTTTCTCCACATCGGTGTCATCTCGGTCGCTTTTTCTTTCACCACCTTCGGTCTGGCCGCCGCCTATCTCGAACTGCTGCGCGGAGCGGGAGCTTCGGTGGAATACGCCCTGTGGCTCGGGACCATCAGGCCGGTGGTCAGCATCGCAGCCCGCGCGGCCGATCTGGTTCTAGATGGGCGCGCCGGTCCGCTCGCCACCACGGTTGCGGCGGCATTGCTCATGGGGAGTTCCTTTGCGCTGCTTCTTGCCGGTGTCGACGGCGTGTGGCTGTTACCGGCCTTTGTGACCATCTATGCCTTCGGCGCCGGTCTTTCGGCGATGGCACGCGCGGTGCTGCCGCTGGCCTTCTTCCCGCCCGATGAATTTGCCCGGCAATCTGGCCGTCTGGCGCTGCCTCAGAATATCGGCAATGCCGTGGCACCGGTGATCTTCGTTGCTTTCATCCACCAAGCCGGTGTTGCCGCCGCTGCGTTGCTCGGTCTCGCTCTGATGGCGGCGGCGCTTGCCTCGGCAGCGCTTTTGGCTAAGCTCATCCGTCCGTCACTTCCCTCGTCCGCCAGGACCCATATGCCATGATCACCGCCACTCGCATCCTTCCCGCCGGCACCTGGTCCGGTGCCCCGGCCGATACGCTGACCCTTGAGCGCGACGATCGCCACCGCCGCCGCCTCGTCATGCGGTGCATCGGCAAGACCGTGTTCCTGCTCGATCTCAAGGAGGCCGCCGTGATGAAGGACGGCGATGCTCTTGAGCTCGAGGATGGCCGGTTGATCCTCGTGCAGGCGGTGCCCGAGCGTCTGCTTGAGATCACCGCCGCCAGCCCGGCCGACCTCGTCCGTGTCGCCTGGCATCTCGGCAACCGGCATCTGCCGGCCCAGTTCCTCGGGGACCGGCTGCGCATCCGCTACGATCACGTCATCGAGGACATGCTGAAGGGGCTCGGCGCCACGGTAACGCCTGTGCTGGCCGCTTTCGACCCGGAGGGCGGCGCCTATGGTCATGGCGAGGTCCATGGGCACGATCATGATCACGATCATGGGGAGCATGAGCATACCCACGAGCACGGACCGGAACGTCATCACCACGACCATGGCGAGGCCGACGCTCACCATCACCACGAACACGCCCACGGCGATGATTGCGGCTGCGGCCATGATCATTCACACGAGCACGATCATGCCCACGGGCATGGCCATAAGCATGAATGAACTCCCGGTCGGGGCGGTGCTGTCTCGCTTGATGACTTGGTTGTCGCCAGCCTTCCCGGTTGGCGCCTTCACCTACAGCCATGGTCTCGAATGGGCCGTAGAGGACGGCACGGTCACGTCCCCGGCGGCGCTCACTGCCTGGCTGTCCGACATTCTTCGCCATGGCGCCGGCCGTAGCGACGCCATCCTGCTGGCTGCCGCCTTTCGCGCCGCCTCCGAAGATCGGGCGCAAGATCTTTTCGATATCGCCGAGCTTGCCTATGCGCTCCAGCCCTCTAGGGAGCGGCGCCTTGAAAGCGGTGCACAGGGACGTGCTTTTGTAACGGCCATCGCCGATACCTGGGGGGCGCCGATGCTCGTCGAACTCGCACAGCGCCTTTTGCCTCATCCGATCGCCTATCCGGTCGCGCTCGCCGTCGCTGCCGCCGATCACCGTCTGCCGCTTATCGAGACGGTCGAGGCCTATCTCACGGCCTTTGCCGCCAATCTCGTCTCGGCAGCGGTGCGCGCCGTGCCGCTGGGTCAGACCGACGGGCAGCGGGTGATCCGCGATCTTGCTCCCGTCATTTCCGCCGTCGCGGCCGATGCATTGATCGCCTCGCTCGATGATATCGGCGGGGCCTGCCTACGGGCCGACATTGCTTCCATGGCCCACGAAACCCAGTACACGAGGTTGTTCCGCTCATGACCAAGACAGCCAACGGTCCCCTGCGTATCGGTGTCGGTGGTCCGGTGGGGTCCGGCAAGACCGCGCTGATGGATGCGCTCTGCAAGGCCCTGCGCGACCGCTATCAGATCGCCGCCATCACCAACGATATCTATACCCGCGAGGATGCCGAATTCCTGACGCGGTCCGGCGCGTTGCCGCCTGAGCGGATCGCCGGCGTCGAGACCGGCGGTTGCCCCCACACGGCGATCCGCGAGGACGCGTCGATCAACCTGGCCGCCGTTGCCGACATGAACGAAAAATTCCCAGACCTTGATCTCATTCTCATCGAGTCGGGTGGTGACAACTTGGCCGCGACCTTCTCACCGGAGTTGGCCGACCTGACGATCTACGTCATCGACGTCTCGGCCGGCGACAAGATCCCGCGCAAGGGCGGGCCAGGCATCACCCGTTCCGATCTCCTGGTGATCAACAAGATCGATCTGGCTCCCTATGTCGGTGCCTCGCTCGAGGTCATGGATCGAGACGCCAGACTGATGCGCAAGGGACGGCCCTTCGTATTCACGGATGTTCGTCGTGGTCACAATGTTGCGGATGTCGTCCGCTTCATCGAAGAAGAGGGCGGCCTCGTCGGCTAACTTTACCCAGCGAGTTGGGTTTAGTTCTTTTTGGCAATAATTTCGCGCCCTGAACATGTTCTGTAAGTCAAAGTTAACGGCCGCCGCCTAAACGATCATTGTCCCAGTCTGTGGGAGAATACCGCCGAGGCGCGCATGATGTTCAGCATTCACTCCGTATCCGCCAAGATCGCCGCCATCGTTCTGTTGGCGATCGCCGGGCTCGCGACGATCGGTTACCTTGGCTACGCCGATCTCCGTTCGGAGCTACTGGGGCAGAAGAAATTCGAGCTCCAGGACCAGGTCGAGACGGCTCGGTCGATGATCGAGGGTTTTCGCGACCGCGCCGCCAAAGGTGAGATGAGCATCGCTGATGCTCAGGAGGCCGCCAAGGCGGTGCTGAGGCCGGTGCGTTTCGGTCCCGACAAGAATTATTTCTTCATCTACGACCAAAACGGCCAGAACATTCTCCTTCCGGGTAAGCCTGAACTCGAGGGCAAGAGCCTCATCGACATGAAGGACCCCAATGGCAAGATGATCGTGCGCGACCTGCTGGCGATCGCCAAGTCCGGCGGCGGCAATTACGAATACATGTGGGTGAAGCCCGGCGACAAGGAGCCGTCGGTGAAGCTCGCCTACGCCTCCGGTATCGAGGGCTGGAACTGGATGCTCGGCACCGGCTTCCACGTCGCCGACATCGAGGCGTCGCTTTCCGCCAGCACCCGCCGGATTGGCCTCATCACCCTCACCTCGCTCATCATGATCGGTACCCTGTCGTTCGTGGTGGCGCGCGGCATTGCCGGTCCGCTCTCCCGTCTGACCCGTTCGATGGATCGGCTGCAGGGCGGCGATCTCGACGCCGAGATCTCCGGTGCGGCGCGCAAGGATGAAATCGGGCTGATTGGCCGCGCCGTTGCCCGCTTCCGCGATCTGCAGCGCGAACGCATCGCCGCTGAAGCCGATGCCGAGGCAGCGCGCGCCGCGGCCATGGAAAGGGCACGGCGTGATGCGCTGACCGGTCTTGCCGATGGCTTCGACAAATCGTTCCGCGAGACTTCGTCGGGCATCGAAAGCACGGCAACCGGCTTCGAACGCGTCGCCTCGGATTTGCTCGCCGTGTCGGATCACACCCGTCGTCAGGCCGAAGCTTCGGCCGAAGCAGGCCGGCAGGCAAAGGACAATGTGCAGGCCGTGTCGAGCGCTGCCGAAGAGCTCTCGGCTTCAATCTCCGAGATCGTCGCTCAGGTCGACAAGGCTGCAGCCATCTCTAGCGGAGCCGTGCGTGAGACGGCCCGGGCCACCGAAGTGATCCGTGGCCTCGACGAAGCGTCGAGCGAGATCGGCAAGGTGGTGGCGCTGATTCAGGAAATCGCCGACCAGACCAACCTTCTCGCTCTCAATGCCACCATCGAGGCGGCGCGGGCTGGCGAGGCCGGCAAGGGTTTTGCGGTCGTGGCGTCCGAGGTGAAGCAGCTGGCTGCCCAGACCTCCAAGGCGACCGACGAGATTTCCCGCCGCATCGGCGTGATCCAGTCGGCCACCGGCGAGGCCGTGACGGCGACCAGCACGGTCGAGCAGTCGATCGAGCGCGTCAACGAGGTCGCCTCGTCGATCGCCGCGACGCTGGATCAGCAGAACGCCGCCGTATCCGAGATCACCCGGGCCATTTCGTCAACGCTTACCGCCGTGGGTAGTCTTGCGAGCGACATGACCCAGTTGATGGAGAATGCCGAGGCCTCCGACTCCAAGTCGCAGGAAGTGGCGGCGCAGGCCCGTCGAATGCTGGGTGATAGCAAGGCGCTTCAGGCCGAGGTCGACCGGCTGATGCACGAGATGCGCGCCGCCTGACAGCGGTCTCATTTGTAATGGAGTCTTCCGGTGACACCCACCGGAAGACTTTTTTATTGCGTGGACTGTCTTTAAGCCGCTGATTTGATTCAGTAGTGAGGCGGCGGTGGTTCGCGGCCCGGTGTTGCCCGCGCCGCCAGTTCCATTTCCTTGACCTCGTCGAGAAGGTTCGCCACCAGGCGTCTCATGGTCTCGATCTCCTTCCATTGGTCGGTGACGGCGGTATTGAGATCGTCGATCACCTGATCCTGATAGGCGATCTTTTCCTCAAGCGCATCGATCCGCGCTTCCATGGATTGCACAGTCATGTCTCGCCTCGGTCAGTGGGGAAAAGAGCGTGTGGCCGTTGCTTCGCCCAGCGTACGGCCGAAGGTGGTGCCACGGTCCCTGGCGGTCGCCGTCCACATGTAGCGATGCGGTCCGGCCGGTGGGCACGGCCCGAGGTAACGGAAAGCTCCGGCGGGAATGGTGTCATTGCCGGCATAAGGCACCGTACCGCCCCCATGACGGAAGTCTGGCGCGTTGAGATCGGTCATCTCGAAGGCGATCACACGCGTACCGGGGGGCACGTTGGCCAATTGAAATTCCGGACTCGCCACCACAGCGGGTCGGCCGCTGTCGCAGGGCGGGGTATCGCCCCAGGCGAAGGAGAGTTCGAAGGCGGCGGCAGGCAGGGTGAAGCCCACCAGCACGGCGGCAGTGGCAAGGCATCTCAGCATGGCGATCCTCTCGAACATGCGCGGGATTTTGTCACCGGAGGTCTCCGGAGGCAAGCGAGCGAACCGATCCGCATTGCTTCGGCCTTGCGGGCGGTGCGACTGGCAGAGTAGGCAGAAAGTCTATTCCCCGCCGATCTCCGCCGCGCCTTGCAGCCGTCGGCATTTCCTCGGCCAGCGTTGGTTGCCGCCCGTGATCGCCATTGCTCTCGACGTTCTGCCGATCTTTCTGCTGATCCTGATCGGCTATCTCCTCGTCCGCTTCAGGGTGATGAAGGCGGAGGTCGGTGACGGGCTTTCCGATTTCGTCTTCACCATTGCCATGCCGACGCTGCTGTTCAAGACCGTGGCGGTGGCGCATGTCCAGGGAAGTTCGCCCTGGACGATCTGGGTGGCCTATTTTTCGGGGGTCGCCGTCACCTGGACGGCTGGCCATTTGGCGATAACCCGCCTGTTCGGACGTGACGCACGCATCGGCGTACTGGCAGGCGTCAGCTCCGCCTTTGCCAACAACCTATTCATAGGCTTGCCGCTCGTCCAGCGCATCGTCGGCGATGATGGCGTCGTGGCGCTGTCCATTCTGCTCTGCGCCCATCTGCCGGTGATGATGATCGCCGGTACCGTATTGATGGAGCAGGCCGAACGGCAGACTGGCGGTCGTTCGGCCCAATCGATTACTGCCGTGCTCCAGCAGGTTGGCTGCAATCTCGTGCGCAATCCGCTGGTGGTCGGTCTGGTGCTCGGCTCGCTGTGGCGCACGACCGGCCTGCCGCTCACCGGCGTCGTTGGCACGGTGGTGAACGATATCGGCGATATCGCCGGTTCGGCGGCGCTGATCTCGCTCGGCATGGCGCTGATGAAATACGGCATCTCCGATGGCATCAGGCCGGCGCTCGTCACCTCGCTGTTCAAGCTGTTCCTTCTGCCGGCCTCCGTTTACGCGGCGAGCCGCCTGCTCGGCCTCGACGCGACCTGGACGGCGGCGCTGGTGCTGACCTCGTCGGTGCCGACCGGCATCAATGCCTGGCTGATCGCCAACCGCTTCGGCGTTGGTCACGGCCTTGCTTCGTCATCGATCACCATCACCACGGCTGTCGGTGTGGTGACGACGACTTTCTGGGCTTGGCTGTTGGGTTGAGAATTCGCCGAAACCCAGTCTGGCTTGATTCAGCTTTTCCTTTGCGCGTCCGCGATGTGTGCCGTATGACGGGCGCCGGTATTTTCGAGGCGTTGTCCCATGTCCGATACTTCTCTCGTCCCCGTCCCTCGTAGTGGCATTCTCGATATCGACCTCTACGTTCCCGGTGGATCGAAGGCGGCGCCGGGCAAAAAGCTCTACAAACTCTCTTCCAACGAGACGCCGCTGGGGCCGAGCCCCAAGGCGCTGGAAGCCTATGGGCAGGTGGCAGGCAAACTCGAACTCTATCCGGATGGATCGTCGACCGAACTGCGGCAGGCCATTGCCGAAACCCACGGCCTCAACATCGACCGCGTCATCTGCGGCAACGGTTCGGACGAACTCCTGCACCTCTTGGCCGAGTGCTATCTGTCGCCGGATGATGAGGCGATCTATTCCGAGCACGGTTTCCTCGTCTATCGCATCTCCATCCTGGCTGCCGGCGCGACGCCGGTTGTCGCCAAGGAGACCGCCTATACCACCGACGTCGACGCGATCCTTGCTGCGGTGACGCCGCGGACGCGCATGGTGTTCCTTGCCAACCCCAACAATCCCACCGGCACCTACATCCCGATGGCCGAGGTGCGGCGGCTGCACGCCGGTCTGCCCGGCAACGTTCTGTTGGTGCTCGATGCCGCCTATGCCGAATACGTCCGCCGCAACGATTACGAGAGCGGCGTCGAGCTGGTCGCCTCGGCCGACAACGTGGTAATGACGCGCACCTTCTCGAAGATCCATGGCCTCGCCGCGCTGCGCATCGGCTGGCTTTACGGCCCCAAGGCCGTCGTCGATGTGCTGGAGCGGGTGCGTGGGCCGTTCAACCTCAATGCGGCGGCCATCTCCGCCGGTGCCGCCGCCATGCGCGACCGCGCCTTCGTCGAGGCGGCGGTCGAGCACAATTTGCGTTGGAGCGCCTGGCTGACGGCCGAACTCGGCAAGCTCGGCCTGACGGTGACGCCGTCGGTTGCCAACTTCCTGCTGGTGCATTTCCCGGAGACGGGCAAGACGGCCGACGCCGCCGACAAGGCCCTGCTCGCCGAGGGCGTGGTGGTACGCAAGGTGGGCGGCTATGGCCTGCCCAATGCGCTCCGCATGACCGTGGGTTCGGAAGAGGCCTGCCGCCGGCTCGTCGAGGTACTGACGGTTTTCATGAAGGGGGCGGCATGACCGACACACTTTTTCCCCGCCTCGCCATCATCGGTATCGGCTTGATCGGCTCGTCTATCGCCCGGGCGGCCCGCCTCAATGGCCTCGTCGACAAGATCGCCATTTCCGATCTGTCGCCGGTCATCCTGAAGCGGGCCGAGGAACTTTCGCTCGGTGACAGTTATCACGCCGCTGCCGGCGATGCGGTAGCGGACGCCGATCTGGTGATCGCTTGTGTGCCGGTGGGTGCTGCCGAGGCGGTGGCTGAGGCCATTGCGCCGCGCCTCAAGCCCGGCGCTATCGTCTCCGACGTCGGTTCGGTGAAGGGCTCCGTCGTCCGCCAGATGAAGCCGCATCTGCCGGACAACGTTCACTTCATCCCGGCTCACCCGGTGGCCGGCACCGAGTATTCCGGTCCCGACGCCGGCTTTGCCGAGCTGTTCGTCAACAGGTGGTCGATCGTCTGCCCGGACGAAGGCACCGATCCCAAGGCGCTCGACCGGCTCGTCGCCTTCTGGGCCGGCATGGGCGCCAACGTCGAGTGCATGAGCGCCGAGCGGCATGATCTGGTCCTGGCCATCACCAGCCATCTGCCGCACTTGATTGCCTACAACATCGTCGGCACCGCCGCCGATCTTGAGAAAGTCACCGAATCCGAGGTGATGAAATTCTCTGCTGGTGGTTTCCGCGACTTCACCCGTATCGCCGCATCCGATCCCACCATGTGGCGCGACGTGTTCCTGCACAACAAGGACGCCGTGCTGGAGGTGCTGGGGCGCTTCCAGGAAGATCTGTTTGCGTTGCAGCGGCAGATCCGCTGGGGTGAGGGCGACCGGCTCTATGATCTGTTCAGCCGGACGCGCGCCATCCGCCGTGGCATTCTGACGCTCGGTCAGGACGAGCCGGGGGCCGATTTTGGCCGGTCCCACAAGGCGCCACCGAAGCCCCCATCAGAATAGCGGCGCGATCCGGGCAATCTCCCGCCCATTGGCCGAGACGACGCCGTCCGCGACCTTGAGGCCGATGGAGCGGCCGCCGTCATCGGCAGCCGTGCCCATGAAAACGAAGCCCATGACGAGGCCGGCGACTTCTGGTGTCAGGCTGCGGCCGCCGGCCGCTGCGGCAATCGCCAGCGCGTTGAGATCGCGGCCCGTTACTTTCCCCTCGGCTTCCACCAGACCGGTTTCCGATACCGTGCCTTCGCCGGTGAGCGTCAGCGTGGCGCCGCCGAGTTCAGCGGCGAGCCGATGCAAGGCGAGCTTGCCGCCCGCCGCCTTCCAGCCGGCGAGCGCCGCGGGGCCAGCCGTCGCCATGTCGGCCTCGGCAAGGGTGGCGGCCAGCGTCAAGCGAACGGGAACGGGTGTCAGCGTCGTATTGCCGACGGCGACACCGAGGCCATCAATGGTGGCGGCGATGTCGGCATCATCGGGCCGTTCAGCGACGCGCGACAGCAGGAGGTCGCCGCGCCCGATGGTCAACTTGCCTTCGGTGCCGCCGGCGAGCGGTCCGGTCGCCGCGAGATCGCTGGTCTTCAAGGCGAGCCGGTTGGCCCGGTTGTTGGAAAAACCGATGCTGGCGGCGAGTTCGTTGGCGACGAGGTCAAACCGTCGACCGTCGGGCGTGGTGTAGGTGATGGGCGCAGCGAAGCGGAAATCGAGTTGCCGGGGATTAAAAACCGATCCCTCGCCATGCGCCTTTGCGCTCGTCAATTTCCCGCCGTCGGGAAGAGCGACAGCGAGGCCATCGCCGCAAGTGATGGTCAGCTGAAAAGGCCAGCCACCGATCGCCTCGTTGGGACACTCGACGGTGGTGCCGTTTGTCGCCGAAAGGTCGGCGATCGACTTGTGAACGGTATTGCCCAGCCACCAGCGGGCACCGAACCATACGCCGGTCCATAGAATGGCAATCACGACGATCGTCCAGAGGCCCCACCGTATCGTCCGATTCATGACGCTTCCCCGCGAGACACGCGTCCCCGTGGACGCACCGTTCACCTTCCTTCCACTAGAGTAATATGGCGAAAGATGGAATCGTCTTCGCCGGACGTTGCATTCGCCTGATGGGATGTTACGCATTTGGATAGGTCGGAACGGAGCTGAAGGATGGACGCGAGCATCTGGGTGTTCGGCTACGGCTCGCTGATGTGGAACCCCGGCTTCCCATATCTGAGGGCGGAACAGGCACGGATGCATGGCGTCCGACGTGCGCTGTGTGTCCGTTCGACGCATTATCGCGGCACGCCGGACAATCCCGGCCTGGTGTTCGGCCTCGATCGCGGCGGCTCCTGTCATGGCGTCGCCTTCGAGGTGGCCGAAGCGGATCGCGAGGCGGTGATCGCCTATCTCAGGGCGCGCGAGCAGATCTCCATGGTCTACCACGAGGTCGTCCGGCCGGCACGGCTGCAGAGCGGCGAGACGATTGGCGCTCTGGTCTACGTCGCCAATCAGACCCATGAACAATATGCCGGCGGTCTCGAGTTCGAGGAGATGCTCGACATCATCCGCCGGAGCGCCGGCGCGATGGGGCCGAACGTCGACTACGTCATGGCGACGCTGAAGCGATTGCAGGATATGGGCATCCGCGACCAAGCGCTTGAACGAGTGGTCGCGGCGCTCACGGAACCGGGCCCGATCCTGCCGGACTGAACTGGATCCGCGCGGCGGTCAGGCGTCCGCTCGGGCGGATGCTACGGATGCCGTGAGTTCGGCGACACGGGCGCGCGCTGTGGCCGGCAGGTCGTCGCCGCGGGCCGCCGCCTCGATCAGCAACCGATCACAGGCCGCCTCGATGCCGCTTTCGAGCTTCTGAAACATCTCGCGCGGTTTGAGGCCGGCCGGGATCGGCTCCAGGAATTCTACGACGATGGTGCCGCGCCGATGGAAGCGCGCCTTGCGCGGCCAGACTGTGCCGGCATTGTGGGCCACCGGCACCACGGGCACGTCGAGCGATTTGTAGATCTGGGCGATGCCTTGCTTGTAATCAGGCTTCGCGCCGGCTTCGGCGCGCGTGCCCTCCGGAAAGATGATCACCTGGCGGCCGGCGGCGACGGCGGCGCGCGTGCCCTCGATCACCTTTCTGAGGGCGGCGGTGGGGCTGCCGCGATTGATGGCGATGTTGCCGGCGAGCTTCAACCACCAGCCGAACACCGGAATCCACGTCAGTTCCCGTTTCAGGATGAAGGCAGGATCGGCGAGCAACGGCACCAAAGCCAGTGTTTCAAAGGTCGACTGATGCTTGGATGCCAGAATGAACCCGCCCGGCGGGATGCGCTCGAGGTGACGATATTCATGGCGCGTGCCGGTGATCAGGCTGTGCAGGCGGATCAGCGTCCACGTCCAGGATTTGACGACGATCATCACGCCCCGGTGGCCGCCGAGCGCGAAGGGGGCGCCGAGAACGGCCATAACGGCGGTCACCGAGAAGAAGGCGAAGCTGTAGAGATAGGAACGGATCAGCATGGATCGTCTTCCGGGATGAGCGGGCTCTCGTTTTACGGTTCGATAGGCCGAAAAGTCTCGCAACTTTTCAAGGCTGGCGGGTCAGCCGAAAGTCCCACCGATGACTTCGGCGAGACCGTCGACGCCGCCGAGCGACAGACGGAGGCGTGTTGCCGTATACTTCAGGTATTCCTGCAGGAGAAGCAGGATCATGCCTCGGTCCTCCGACCAATGGCCGAGTGTCAGGCCTGGCCGCATCACCGGATAGGGGATGAGGCGAATGTCCGGCATGGCATGCGACAGCTCCAGCATGGAGCGCGGCATGTGGTAGGCGGACGTGACGACGATCAGCGACAGGAAGCCGTTGCGCCGGGCCCACTTGGCCGTTTCGAGAGCGTTGCCGATGGTGTTGGCGGCGCGCCGGTCGAGATCGACGCAGCAGGCCATCATGTCCGGTTCCGCCTCGACCATCCGACCTAACCGAGATGCCGAGGTTTCAGGGTGAACGCCGGAGATCAGAAGGCGGCGTGCTTTGCCGGCGGTCATCAGCTCGATGGCGCCGGTGATGCGCTCGGCACCGCCGGTGAGCACGACGATGCCGTCGGCGGCCAACGGCGATGGCGTCTGATAATTGACGATGGTGTCGACGAAATGGAAGAAGCCGCCAAAGAAGAAGCCGCTGCCGATCAGTACGGCGGCGGCAATGATGACGCCTATGGATCGACGGGCGCGGGTGCGCTCGCCGAGGGCTTGCTGGGGGCCGCCGGCTGTCTCTCTCGTAGGAGCGGACGATTCCATCATGGCGTCATTCTAGGAAATCGGCCGACAATTGACAAATCCGGACGATCCTCCCTTCGGCTCGTTAATCGAGGGCCGATAGCGACCTTCGTACGGCAAGGCGCGAGGTCAGCGCCGTCAACAGCGCAACCGCCACGACGAGCGCCAGCACCAGGCCGTAGGCGGTTCCCGGCAGCTCGAAGCGGCCGAACAAGGCTTCAAGCTGGTCGGCGCCGGGTCGGCCGGCCGAACCGCCGATCGCCCAGGCAGCGATGGCCATGGCCAGAAGCGCCAGAGCGCCGCCGATCGCACCGCCTTCGACGCCGAACAGCAGGAAGCGGCGCTGGAACTGGCCGGCGATGAAACGGTCTTCGGCGCCGCAGAAATGCAGCACCTCGATGACGTCGCGATTTCCCGCCATGGCGGCGCGCGTGGCGAACACGACGGAGAGAACCAGCGCGACGAGCATCAGCGTCATCAGGCCGATGCCGGCGAATACCATGGAAGACGCCATGGCCGACAGTCTGTCGACCCACAGCGCGTGATCGTCGACGCTGCCGCCTCTCACCTCCTTACCGACCGCGTCGGCGAGCGCCTTGACGTCGAAAGCGGAAGCATTGTCGATCGAAACGATGACGAGGCGAGGCACCGGCAGGGCGGAAAGATCGGTCCCCGGTCCCAGCCAAGGCTCCAGGAGCCGCTGCGTCTCGGCATCGCTGAGGCCGCGGGCGCCGCCGACGCCGGGGAACTCCTGGGCCAACGCCACCGCCTTGTCGACTTCGCCATTGATGGCGACGCCATCAAGCGGCCTGACCTCGATGGTCACTTCCCGGCCGATGTCGGATGCCCAGGCGTCGGCGGCCCGGTCGATCACCGAGACGACGGCGATGGTGAAGCCGGCCAGAAAGGTCATGATGGCGATGACCAGCACCAGCGTGCGGCCGGCGATGGCCTGCGGCGGTACGATCGGCGAGGCGTTGGCCGCGTTGGCTCTCGGCCTGGCTTTTCGGGCAGTGACGGCCCTGATGTGCTTGGTGACCGCCGTCTTCATTCGTAGATCTCGAGGTGACCGCCTTCAATGACCATGCGTCGCGCGTCGAGCTGGTCCATCAGGCCGATGTCATGGGTGGCGATGAGCACGGCTGTACCGAGGCGATTGAGTTCCAGGAAAAGGCGCAACAGTCGACGGGCGAGCGGTGGATCGACATTGCCCGTCGGCTCGTCGGCCAGCAGGAACTCCGGCTTGGTGATCAGGGCGCGAGCAATGGCCGCGCGCTGCTTCTCGCCGCCTGACAGAACCGGCGGATAAACGTGCTTGCGGTCGCCGAGCCCGACCCAGTCGAGGAGGTCGGCGACGTCGGCGCGATAGCTTGCCTCGTCCTTGCCAAGCACACGGTAGGGCAGCGCCACATTCTCGTAGGTGGTGAGATGGTCGAGCAGGCGGAAGTCCTGGAAGACGACGCCGATGCGGCGGCGCAATGCCGGCATGTCGGCGCGCCTCAGCAGGGCTGTGTCCTTGCCGAAGATGGAAATCAGGCCACGCGTCGGTTTGAGATTGAGAAACAGCAGCCGGATGAGCGTTGTCTTGCCGGCGCCGGAGGGGCCGGTCAGGAATTGGAAGGAGTGAGGGGCGATCGAAAATGTAAGATCGCTCAGTACCTCCCGCCCCGTTCCGTAGCGGAGGCCGACATTTTCAAACCTGATCATCTGTCTTTTCCGCCTCAGTCGCCGGCAGGCCTCCGGCCCTTGGCTTTCGCTCCGCTTGACGTCCATCGGGGCGACGTTCGCCACGATAAACCTGCTTTGCGGCTTCTTGTCGTTGTCTCGGACCTCATAATTGATGTTGCAGTCCTTGTCCTTAACGTTTCATTAAGCATGTTGCCGCCATCCCTTGGAAAAGCCGCTATGGCGGTGCGGGAGATGCGTCGCCCACCTCTTTCGCCGAGGCCCGGCTGGCGGCCAATCGGGGGCCGAAGATGAGAATTGTCTGCCCCGCCTGTGAGACGGGGTATCAGGTTGCCGACGGCACGCTCGGCGTCACCGGTCGCAAGGTGCGTTGCGCCCGCTGCGGTACCGTTTGGCATGCCACGCCGAACGATTATCCCGACGCGCCAATGGCGACGCCCCCTGTTGCAAGAGCGATTTCCGACGGGCCCGAGCCTACTGAAGACGAATGGCGCGATGCCATTGCCGGCGATGGCCCGAAGAGCGATTTCGATGCCGAGGCATCCTCTGTGGCTGAGGATGGTCCAAACGACCAGTCGGCTATCGACGATCTGTTTGCGTCCGGTCCGAACGACGACGATGTTCCGGATGACACGGCATCCGAGCCCACGGCGAGTGGCAACGATCAGTCGGCCATCGACGACCTGTTCGCAACAGGCCCGGCTAAGGAAGAGACAGGGAAGATTGAGGCCGCTACCGAAGAGGTACCATCTCCGGTCGCAGCCGATATCTCCCCCACCATCGATGCGCCGCCGGCCGGCTTTGACAGCGGCCGACGCAAGAAACGCGGCAAGGCGGCCCGGCGGGGTTCGTCCACCATCGTCATGCTCGACCGGCACTTGTCGACGCCGGTAGCCTCGGTTTTGCTGATTGGCTTTCTGGTGCTGTTCTGCGTGGTCGCGGTGACCGGGCGCGAAAAGATCGTCGCCATCTTCCCCGATTTTGCCGGCATCTACGAACTGATTGGCCTCAAGGTAAACCTGCGCGGCCTCGATTTTCAGAATGTCACCGCCCATCAGGAGATGGATGGATCGACGCCGGTGCTGGTGGTGGATGGCGACATCCTCAATCTCGATAGCGAATCCAAAAGCTTGCCGGCCGTCCGCGTGACGCTGAAATCGTCGACCGGCCGGGATGTCTACGCCTGGAACTACACCTTGCCGCAGCTCAACATCGATCAGATGGGCAGGGTTCATTTCAAGACGCGGCTGCTCGCGCCACCAGAAGCGTCGGTGACCGTGGAAGTCCGGTTTACAGACCAGCGTCAGCCGTAATATAGCTCCGCCCGAAAGCGCCGGGGCTTTGCGACGGTTCCGGATGCGCGCCTTTTGCCGGTCCAGTGGATCGGGGCTCATCGACCGTCGCGACCTCAGGAGACCGGGATGACGGGCAGAACCATCGACGTATTGTTTTCGGAACAAGTGATCGCCGCGCGCATCGACGAGATGGCCAAGCAGATCGCCGCCAATCGGCCCGAAGATCTGATGGTGATCGCCATCCTCAAGGGCAGCTTCATGTTCGCCGCCGATCTTCTGCGTGCGCTGCACCGCGAGGGCCTTGAGCCGCAGGTGGAGTTCATGATGCTGTCGAGCTACGGCACGGGCACCACGTCGTCCGGCATCGTCAAGATCATCCGCGACATCGATACCGATGTTGCCGGCCGCTCAGTGCTGATCATCGACGATATCCTGGAGTCGGGCCGGACGCTGGCCTTCGCGCGCCGCCTTACCGAGGACCGTGGGGCCAAGGAGGTCAAGGTGGCGGTGTTGCTCGACAAGCCGGGCAAGCGCAAGGCGGAGATCGAGGCCGATATCGTCGGCTTCTCCTGCGCCGATGTGTTCGTGGTCGGCTATGGCATGGACGCCGCGCACGCCTACCGCCAGTTGCCTTTCGTCGGTGTCGTCACCGGTTAGGTGCATTGATCTGGCACCAGCGGCTTAGTTGTGTAACAATCATATCGAATTTGCTTCGAATCCAACGGAGTGCCCGGGGGTAGCCATGGCGCGCATTCTGCTGACTGAGGACGACGAGTCGGTCCGGACCTTCGTGAAGAGAGCCCTGGAACTCGACGGTCATGAGATCATCGAGGCGGAAGACGGCGGCATCGCGCTGGAAATTCTCCTTGAGCGACAAGGTAGTTTCGATCTGCTGTTATCGGACATCATGATGCCGGTGATGGATGGCATCGCGTTGGCTTTGGCGGCGGCGCGTGATTTTCCCGCTCTTCCCATTCTGCTGATGACCGGCTTTGCCGATCAGCGCGAGCGTGCTTTCGGCCTCGACACTCTGGTCAGCGACGTCATTTCCAAGCCGTTCACGCTCGCCGAGATTCGCGCCGCCGTGGACCAAGCGCTGGTAAGCCGTTCCCCTTTTGAGAAAATCGCCTGAAGGCCGAGCCGCCTAGCTCATGCAGCCGGTTCGCCGACGCTCGGCGCCAAGGGACATTGATCCCTTGGCTCGCATTCGTTCGTGCTCACTCCCGGTTCTGGCCAGGCACCCACAGCACATCACGACCACCGAGGTCATTCGCCCACCGGCTTGCCACGAACAGGAAGTCGGACAGACGATTGAGGTAGTGCACCGCCTCCGGGTTCACCTGTTCGCCCGCCGTTCGGGCCAGCGTCACCGTGGCCCGCTCGGCCCGCCGGCAAATGGTGCGTGCCATATGCAGGTGGGCGGCGGCGGCGCTGCCGCCGGGCAAGACGAAGGTCGTGAGCGGCGCAAGACCACGGTTCAGGTAGTCGATTTCCTTTTCCAGTCGCTCGACCTGGACGGCCAGGATACGCAACGGCTCGAAGGCCGGCGGCTCGACGGTGGCCGGTGTCGCCAGATCGGCTCCGAGATCGAACAGATCGTTCTGGATGGCGCCCAGCATCAGGTCGAGGTCGGGATATTCGGTGATATGCAGGCGAGCCATGCCAATCGCCGCATTGGTTTCGTCGACACCGCCGATCGCTTCGAACCGCGGGTCGTCTTTCGGCCGGCGCTCGCCGGTGGAAAGACCGCTCGAACCGTCGTCACCGGTGCGGGTATAGATGCGATTGAGCCGAACCATGCTACCTCCTGGCAAGCCACCCTCCGCATATTCGCGTAGATGGCAGGGGCGCTCAATCCGTCATTGGGTGGCGATCGTCAAGCGCGCGGTCAGTGAGCCTCACCGGGAAGATCGACGCCGAGCGCTTCGGCAATCGTCCTGAGCCCAAGGACAAGCCCCATGCGGTCGATGCCGTGACCAAGGCCGGGTGAGAGGTGCAGCGACACCGGCAGTCCGGCGGCGGTGAGGGCAGCGGCCGCGACTCGGCTGCTTTCGACCGGCAGTACCTGATCGGCTGTCCCGTGGACGAGCAGTACCTTCGGTTTCGCGGAGATCTCAGCAAGATGCTCGGCTCCCGCCAGATAGCCCGAGTAACCAACGATCAGCGCCGGCGCCACCTTGCGCCTCAAACCGACATGCAGCGCCATCATGGTGCCCTGGCTGAAGCCGACCAGCACGAGGCGATCGGCTGAAACGCCCCAGCGCTCCAGCTCGGCGTCCAGAAAGCGATCGAGGGCCGGCCCGGTGGCAACGACACCCGCCCAGCGCTCGGTGTCGTTGCGCATGGTCAACGGAAACCACTGGCGACCGCCTGGTGCCATGGGGCAGGCTTCCGGCGCATGCGGCGAAGCGAAGGCGACATTCGGCAGGAAGGGCGCCCAGCTTTCGGCGATGTCGTAAAGGTCCTCGCCGTTGGCGCCATAGCCGTGGAGTAGAACCACCAGGGCGTCGGCCTTGCCGCTTTCAGGGTCGAGGCGTGGACCGTCGATGTCAGCCATGGAGAACTCCTTCCGGGATCGGTTCAGACCGGGAGGACGTTCCTGCCCTGTCGCATCTCCTTGTAATAGGCCCAAAGCAATTTGGCCGCAACGCCACGCCAGGGCGACCAAAGCTCTGATATCGCCCGCAATTCCTTTTCGCTGGGGCGCTTTTCCAGCGACAGTGCTTCGGCTGCCGCCGCTTGCAGGGCAAGGTCGCCGGCCGGCAGTACGTCAGCATGGCGGGCACAGAACAGCAGGAAGATTTCCGCCGTCCAGCGGCCGATGCCATGGATCGCCGTCAGCTTTTCGGTCGCTGTCTCCGCCGGCTCGGCGGCGAGACCTTCGAGATCAAGGCCGCCGGCGGCGGCCTCCGCCAGGGCGTTGAGCGTCTTGATCTTGCCGCCCGACAGACCGGCGGCGCGCAATGCTTCCTCGGTCTGACGCAGATAATTCTCGGCCGTGGCTTCGCCAAGGAGCGTTTCGAACCGGCCCCAGATGGCGTCGGCGCTGGCGACGGACAGTTGCTGCCCCATGACGATGCGGGCGATGCCCTCAAAGCCGGGCGGGCGATAGCGGATGCCGACGGAGCCAGCCATCGCCATGACCGGCACAAGGCGGGGGTCGACACGCTGCAGGTAATCGAGGCCCTCGATCATGTCGGCATCGGTCAGGATGAGGCGCATCGCGGGGTCCTCCTTGGGAGCGAGACTTCAACACTGCGAACGTATACTGTCCAGTCTGCCAGAAGCCGGCAGCAGAGCCGGACAGGTTGCCAACTCTGTTGAGACATGACCGTTCCCGTCTTTCGTTTCGCGCCGTCGCCAAACGGTCCTTTGCATCTGGGCCACGCGCTGTCGGCACTGCTCAATGCCGATATGGCCGCCGCAACGGGTGGGCGCATGCTGGTTCGCATCGAAGATGTCGACGGTACCCGCGCACGGCCGGAATACGAGCGCGCCATTCTCGACGACCTCAACTGGCTTGGGGTCACTTATGAAAAGCCAGTCCGCCGGCAATCCGAGCACGCGGGCGACTATGCCGCCGCCCTTCAGCGTCTAACAGCCCTGGGGCTCGTCTACCGTTCCTTCCTGAGCCGGACGGAGATCGCCGCCACCATCGTCGCCGAGGAAGCCCGGAGCGGCCGGCCGTGGCCGCGCGATCCCGACGGAGCGCCGCTCTATCCCTCTGTCGACCGCGACCGGCCACCGGAGGAAGCCGAAGCCTTTGCCCGGGCTGGCCAACCCCATGCGTTGCGGCTCGACATGATGAAGGCGATCCGTCTCACCGGCCCACTGTCCTGGCAGGAATTCGGTGACCGTCTTGATGGGCGGGCCGAGACAGTTGTCGCCGATCCCGCTGCTTGGGGGGATGTCGTGCTGGCCGGCAAGTTCTCTCCGGCCGCCTATCATCTCGCCGTCGTTGTCGATGACGCACTGCAGGGCGTGACCGATGTGGTGCGCGGCCGCGATCTTTATTTTGCCACTGCCGTGCATCGCTTGCTGCAGACGCTGCTTGGATTGCCGGCGCCGCGCTATCACCATCACCGGCTGATCGTTGATGTCGAAGGGCGCAAGCTGTCGAAATCCCGGGGATCGGAAGGCTTGGCGGCGTTGCGGGCGGCAGGGGCCGCCGCGGCCGATATCCGGCGCATGGTCGGGCTTGGCCCGATGGGTGCCTCTACGCAGTAACACGTCTCGTTCACGCGTCTGAACAAGCTCAGTCTGGCCCGAGCAAAGTGCCGGGGGGAGGATTCCGTGGCAAAAGCGACTGTTGCCATCCTGGGCGGAGCCGGCAATACCGGCCGTCGCCTTGCTCGTCTGCTTGCACGAAATGGCAGCTATGATCTTCGCCTGATGGGCCGGAGCAAGGCCTCGGTGGACGACGCGGCAGCTCGAATCGCGGCAGAGACCGGCGCCACGCTGATTGGCATTAGCGTCGACAGCTCGGATCGCGAAGGTCTCTTGAAAGCATTGTCGGGTACCGATCTTGTTGTCTCCGCCACCTCGGCGACACGCAATGCTCCAACGGTGGCGGATGTGGCGCTGCAGATAGGAATCGATTATTTCGACATCCATCTGTCTTCGTCCATGAAGTGGCGGGCGCTCAGAACCCTTGAACCAGACATCCTGCGGCGCGGCCTGCAATTCGTCAGTGATGGCGGATTCCACCCTGGCCTGCCAGCGGTGATGGTTCGCAAGCTTTCGGCATCCGTCGATCTCACTCACGCACCGGTCTATGCCTGCTTCAACGTCGATTGGTCGCGCCTAAGCTTTGGCTCCGGTGCGGCCGATGATTTCGTAGACGAGCTAAGGGATATGAATCCAAGCGCTTTTCGCGACGGACAATGGGTTCGGTCCTGGCGCAACTATCGCGACTTTGATTTTGGCGCGCCCCAGGGGCGGCAGCAAACCATCGCCATGGGAATCGAGGAACTCCGGTTGCTGCCGGACCGCTTCCCGCACTTGCGTACCACTGGTTTCTACATCGCCGGCTTCGGACCGATCATTGACCATATCGTGCTGCCGGCTACCCTGCTGGCGGCGATGTTGCCGCCGTTACGTCATCTTGCAGCCACCGCGTTCCTGGCCGCGTTGAAACGTTGGACACGACACGAGGAATGGACAGTGCTGGTCTGCGATGGTCGGGGAAGCCGCGATGGTTTGCCCGCTACCGCGCGGCTTCGGATCAGCCACGGTGATCCTTATGAGTTGACCGCCATCGCAGCGGCCGCTTGCGTCCTGGAAATGACCCATGGCGTGCGCCGTCCATGTCTTTTGCCACAAGCTGTTTTTGTGAATCCCGAGGTTTTTCTCGGCAACCTCAGAGGTATGGGGGTGGACGTTGAGGAGAGTATTGCGCCGGCCTGATTTCCTCGGGGTCTTTTGATCGGCGCTCCCGGAAGGCGGGCAGAAGGGCGGTCTTGTGCGGCTTGCCGCGCTGGGCGAATAATCGCCTGCCGGTTGGCCGTTTGCGAGACCGGTCCGAGGCTTCGGAGCGTCTTCATGCGTGTGCTGGTTTCCGCCCTTGTCCTCCTCGTCTCCGTCGGCACTTTTTCGGTCCATGCTGCCGATGGAGTGCCGGCCTATACCGACCTGCTCGCCGATTGCAGTGTCTCACGCGACGCTGCGTGCGCCGGTCAGCAGAAGGCGCTGGCGCCGCAGTGGCCGAAGGCGCTGGCAGGCGACCTGCCGTCTCTGCGGAATTTTGCTTTTTGTCTCGCTGACGGTTGCTATGGTGCCTTCAGGCTCGATCCGGTGAGAGCCTGCGCCCTGCGGATCGTCGTCGCGGCGATCGGTGACAGGCCGCTTCCTGCCGAGGATCGCACCAATTTCGAGCGGGATTGCGGGCCGCTCGGCCCCGACGACCAGCAGGCCGCCAAAGTCTCGGCCCGCGATCTGGTCCGGGCCATCCGGCAGGGTGCGCCTTGAACGGCTCTTCCGTCGCGTCCCAGCGGCCGAGCCGCCGATTTTCTTGACATTTGGCCGCCCCGTTCCGATAGCTAACCACCTTCATGGCAACCGGCATGGCGCCTGCTGCCCGGAAGCTGCCGGATGTTCAAGAGACGATGTTGGACGCGACCCTTACCGAAACCGATGCGCAGGCCAGCCTGCGCCGCAGCGAGGCCGACAATCCTTCGAGCCTCGTCATGCGCTTCGGCACGGATGCGCCGCTCACCCTGGACGCCGGTCCGGCGATCGGTCCCTGGCAGATCGCCTACCAGACCTATGGCGAACTCAACGCCGAGCGCTCCAACGCCATTCTGATCTGCCACGCACTGACCGGCGACCAGCATGTCGCCAGCACCAATCCGGTCACCGGCAAGCCGGGCTGGTGGACGCTGATGGTCGGCCCCGGCAAACCGATCGACACCGATCGTTTCTTCGTCATCTGTTCCAACGTGCTGGGTGGCTGCCTCGGCACCACCGGGCCGGCCAGCACCAATCCGGAAACCGGAAAGCCCTATGGGCTCGATCTGCCGGTGGTCACCATCGCCGACATGGTTCGGGCGCAGGCCATGCTGGTGACGGCACTCGGCATCGACCAGCTGTTCGCCGTGGTCGGCGGTTCGATGGGCGGCATGCAGGCGCTGCAATGGGCGGCGAGCTATCCCGAGCGCGTCTTTTCGACGGTGGCGATCGCCACCAGCTATCGCCATTCCTCACAGAACATCGCGTTTCATGAAGTAGGGCGGCAGGCGGTGATGGCCGATCCCGATTGGTGCGGCGGTCGTTATCTCGAGGCGGGGCGCAACCCGAAGAAGGGCCTCGCCGTGGCACGGATGGCGGCCCACATCACCTATATGTCCGACCAGTCGCTGCATCAGAAATTCGGCCGCAACCTGCAGGATCGCGACGCGGTGGCGTTCGGTTTCGATGCGGATTTCCAGATCGAGAGCTATCTCCGACATCAGGGCATGACTTTCGTTGATCGCTTCGACGCCAATTCCTATCTCTACGTCACCCGTGCCACCGACTATTTCGACCTCGCCGCCGACCATGGCGGCGTGCTGGCCAACGTATTCAAGGGAACCAAGACGCGCTTCTGCGTGCTGTCGTTCACGTCCGACTGGCTGTATCCGACCTCGGAGAGCCGGGCGGTGGTGCATGCGCTCAACGCGGCGGGCGCGCCGGTCAGCTTCGTGGAAATCGACAGTGACCGTGGTCACGACAGTTTCCTTCTGGATATTCCGGAACAGTTCCGCATCGTGCGTGGCTTCCTGACTGGCGCGGCGCGGGCGCGCGGCATTGCCGGGCCGGCGGCGGAGGATATTCGATGACCGACCTCGCCGACCTTTCCTCCGACGTCCGCATCGACCTCAAGCTGATCGCCAACCTGATCGAGCCCGGCTCGCGCGTCCTCGACATCGGCTGTGGCGACGGCGCGCTGCTGGAACTCCTGGAACGGACGCGCGGCGTCGACGCGCGCGGTATCGAAATCAGCCAGGAAGGTGTCAACGCCGCTGTCGGGCGTGGCCTTTCGGTGATCCAGGGCGATGCCGACAGCGATCTCGTGCAGTATCCGGATCAGTCCTTTGACTACGTGGTGCTGAGCCATACCATCCAGGCGACGCGCAACGCCCGTCAGGTGCTCGACGAGATGCTGCGCATCGGCCGCCGCGTCGTGGTGTCATTGCCGAACTTCGGCCATCTCGACGTACGCTTCCGCCTGATGTTCCTCGGCCGCATGCCGGTGAGCAAGCGTCTGCCATACTCCTGGTACGACACGCCCAACATCCACTTCTGCACCATTCGCGACTTCGTCGAGTTGGCAAAGGACGTCGGCGCGCATGTCGATCAGGCAATCGTCCTCGACGCCTCCGGCAAACGGCTGCCATTCAGCCTGCCGTGGATCGTCTGGAATGTCCTGGGTGCGCAGGCGGTGTTCCTGCTGTCGCGTGGCGGCCGGTAAGGCCTTCAGGTGTTGGGACCCGTGCGGTGCGGGCTCGGCAGGCCGGCCGGCGAGGGCAGCAGCACCGGGCGGATCGCCGGCGAGCGGACGCGGCGGATCACCGGTACGCCCTGATGAAGATGCTTGGCCGCTTCCACCAGGATGACGCCGGCAAAAGCCGGCCAGAGGCGTGCGCCGATTGCCTCCCAGCGGGCGCTGGCATGCATGAAATGGCGGCGCGGTACCGGCATCACGTAGAGCGCTTCATCCCAGGCAGTGGGCGAAAAGGACGTCTCACGCAAGAGCTTGGTGATCTGGCCGCGGGAAAACGGCCGGCCATAGCCGAAGGGCGAGGTGTCGACGCGCGCCCAGAGGCCGCGCCGGTTGGGCACCACGGCCAGCACCCGGCCGCCCGGTGACAACACCCGCCAGGCCTCCTTCAGAAGCTCGGCCGGATCGTTGGCCATTTCAAGCGCGTGGACAATCAGCAGCCGGTCGATGGAGGCGTCCGGTAGCGGCAGCATGTCGTCGCAGACCAGTGCCGAGGCGGACGGGCCGCCGGCCGGCCAGTTGACCGCACCCTGCGCCGCCGGCATCAGCGCCAGCGTCCGATCAGCCTCGTCTCGGAAAGGCGCGAGATAGGGCGTTGCGAAGCCGAGACCGGCCAGCCGGTCACCGGTAACGCTCGGCCAGATCTTCCTGAAATGGTCGGTGAGGATCGGCCGGATGACGCGGCCAAGATCGCTCGAATAGAAGTCTCTGAGGTCGACCACGTCGAGAAACATGCTGAGCTCCAGGGCGCCCTTGCCCTTTCCGCCATATTGATCGACTGTCGCTCTATCGCAATGGCGACCGCTGCTTTTTTCGTAAGGGCGGTAAAGGAGGCTCCGATGGTCCCCAAGATCGACGTCATCGCCTGTCTCAGCGACAACTACGCCTATTTGCTCCATGACGAGGAAACCGGCGCGGCGGTGGTCTTCGATGCGCCGGAAGCGGCGCCGATCCTCGCCGCCGTCGAGGAGTTGGGTGGGCGGCTCGATGCCCTTCTGCTCACACATCACCATGGCGACCATATCGAAGGCGCCGCCAAGCTCGTTGAGCGCACGGGAGCCAAGCTCATCGGCGCCGCCGCCGATGCCCATCGCCTGCCACCGCTCGACCAGGCAGTGGCTGACGGCGAGACTTTTTCCGTCGGGCCGTTCGGCTTTCGCGTCATCGCAACGCCCGGACATACACGCGGTCACATCGTCTATCATGCGCCGGCGGCGCGGGCGCTGTTTTCCGGCGATACGCTGTTCTCGCTCGGCTGCGGCCGCCTGTTCGAGGGCAGCGCGGCGGATATGTGGGATTCGCTGCTGCGGCTTGCTGCGCTGCCGCCGGAGACGGCCGTCTATCCAGGGCACGAATACACCGCCTCCAACGGCCGCTTTGCACTGACTGTCGATCCAGACAACGCGGTGCTGACCGAGCGGGTTGCCGAGGTGGAAGCCTTGCGCGCCGCCGCTCGGCCAACCGTGCCGGTGACGCTCAAGCGGGAGCTTCTCACCAATCCGTTCCTCAGAGCTGGCGATCCTCGGCTCGCTGAACGATTGGGCCTGTCGGGACGGCCGGCGGTCGAGGTGTTTGCCGAATTGCGCCGGCGCAAGGATACATTCAGGTAACAGCCCGGCGGGCCTTTGCTCCGCGACGGAAGGGGAGCGCATCCCAGGCGGCGACGATGGCGCCGAGGGTGACAAGAGCGCAGGCGAGCGCCGTCGTCCAGCCGAGCGTGCCGTAGCCGGTGAGCGTCAGCAGCAGGGTCGACAACACAGGCGTGGCATAGGCGGCGGTGCCGATGAGCTGGATGTCGCCGTGCTTGACACCGTAGTCCCAGACGAAGAAGGCAAGACCGACCGGGAAGGTGCCGAGGAGCAGTATCATCAGCCACTCGAAGGGATTGGCGGGTAGCACCGTCTGTTCAAAGGCGACATGGCAGACGAGGCTGAGGAGGGCGGTGGCCAGGCAGAAGCCGGCGACGGCCTCCGAGGGCACCCCGGCAAAGCGGCGCGAGATGACCGAATACCCCGCCCAGACAACAGCGGCGAAGAAGGCGGCGAGATAGCCAAGGGCATATCCGCCATCGAGCGTCAGGGAGCGGCCGGCCGTGACCAGAAGCGCCGCGCCGGCAAAGCCCAGCACGACGCCAGCGAGATGATGAACGCGCAGCCGCTCACCCGGCAGGAAGCCGGAGAACAGCACGATCAGCAACGGCCAGAGATAGTTGATGAGGCCGGCCTCGACCAGCGGTGCGGTGCGCAGGGCCGTGAAGTAAAGCGCATGATAGCCGAACAGACCGAGTGCTCCGATGGCCCAAACCCTGAACGGCTGTCTCAGGACATTGGCTCGCCCCTTGGCGATCAGCCAGAGCGTGGCAACTGAGCCGGACAAGCCAAAGCACAAGGCATTGAGCAGGAAGGGCGGCACGGCGCCCGAACCGCCGGTGAACACGCCGAGCATCGACCACATCAAAATCGCGGTAAGGCCGACCAGGGTGGCGCGAGCACGGTTCGACATGAGTTCGCCTGTTCCAGATGTTCCGCCGTTCGCTCCCCAGGGAAGACCAGATGCCCGATCTGTATTTTTCCTGAAGATGTCAGACGAGTTTGCCAGCCTTTAACGGTATCGCTCTAAGCTGTGCAAGATTGAACTAATGGATCATTGCCTTGTTTTTCGCCAACCGCCGCTGGATGGAATTCGTCTTTGGTGTGGTCGTCCCGACCGCGCTGACGGCGCTTGCCGCGGCAGCGGTGGTCTATCTGGCCATGGCGCGCATGGCGGCCGAGGTCAACGACATCGATCGGCGTGGCATTGCGCGCGTGGTCGACGTGCTGAGAGACGAGGCGCTTACCCGCATGGGGTTTGCCGCTGCCGAGTTCGCCGCCTGGAATGGCGCCGCGCTGGATGAAAACAACGCGGCCACGGTGGGCGGCGACCTACGCCTTCCCGCCGAAAGCGGGCGCTTTTTCGACACGTTGTTGATCGCTGATGCTAACGGCGCGCCGATCCGAACCTTTCATGAGGGCAGAGCGGTGGGGCTGGATGGGATCGGCGTCAGCCAGCCCGATATTGCCGCTCTCATTGCCGCCACACGTTTGAAGCCGGATCAGCCTGCCTCCGGCTTTGTGCAGTCGCGTCTCGGGCCGTTGGCGGCGGGTGTGCGCAAAATCGAGCCGCATGCCAGCGGTGCGAGGGCCGGTTCTCCCCGCTATCTTCTGGTCGGACGACCGATGACCGGAACGGAGTTTGCCGCGATGGCCGAGGCGCTCGGCGTGCGGCACCTGACATTCGGTCCGGCCCCGGTTGGGGAAGATGCGGTCCCGCTGATGTCCGTTTCGGGCGCTTTCCTCGGTTCCATTGGCTGGGAACCGCGTGTGTCGGGCACCGAGGCAATGGAACGCGCTCGCCTGCCGGTGCTGGCAGTGCTCTTGCTGCTCTTCGTGGTGATGGGCGTTCTCGTCGTGACCATCTGGAAGATGATGAGCGGCCTGCGCCACGACGAGACGACGGCCCGCCATGCGGCGAGCCATGACCCGCTGTCCGGCCTTCCCAATCGGGCCTCTTTCCATCAGTGCCTTACCACCGCCTATGCCGCCCCCCGCCATTCGATTGCCGTGCTGTTCGCCGATCTCGATGGCTTCAAGGAGGTGAACGACACCTATGGTCATGATGTCGGCGACCGGCTGATCCGGGCAGCGGCGGCCGGCTTCCGTGCGCTGGTTGGCAGCGAAGGCGTGCTGGCTCGGCTCGGTGGCGATGAGTTTGCCGTGGTGGTCGAGGGCAACCTGGCAGTCGAGCGGGCATGCTCGCTGGGCGGGAATTTTGTTGATTTCCTCGACGAGGCCTTCGACTTCGAGGGGAGAACGGTGAAGGTCGGCTGTTCGGTGGGGGTGGCGGCTGATTTCGATGGCCGGCTGACGCCGGGCGAACTTGTGCGTCGGGCGGATGTCGCCATGTATGCTGCCAAAGCTGGCGGCAAGAACCGTGTCGATCTCTACGATGCCGCCATGGATGCCGATCGTCAGGCACGGGCGACGCTGGCGGCGGAGCTGCGCGAGGCGGTGGCGAATGATGGACTTCAGGTGCATTACCAGCCGGTCATCTCGGCAAAGACCGGCAGTATCTCCGCGGTCGAGGCGCTGATCCGCTGGATTCGCCCAGCCGGCCCGGTCAGTCCGGCGATCTTCCTCGCCGTTGCCGAGGAAGCCGGGATGAGCGATCTGATCGGCACCTACGTGCTGCGCCGTGTCGCCCGTGATGCCAAGTCATTCGGCGACCTCAAGATGGTGGTCAATGTTTTTGCCGCCCAGTTTCGCGATCCCGGCTTTCCCGACAGTCTCAGAGGAATTCTCAAGGCGGCGGGCATGTCGCCGAGCCGGCTGGAGATCGACATTACCGAAAGCTTCCTGGCGTCCGAGCCGGAGCGGGCGCGCCGCAGTGTCGAGGCGCTGCATGCGCTCGGCGTGTCGGTGGCTCTCGATGATTTCGGCACCGGCTTCTCGTCGGTTGCCTATCTGCGCCGGTTTGCCTTCGACAAGGTAAAGATCGACCGCTCCGTGGTGATCGACGTCATCCGAGACCCAGCCTCGCAGAGCCTCGTGCAGGCGGCGGTGGCGCTGGCCGAGACGCTTGGTGCCGAAGTGACGGCTGAGGGCATCGAAATGGCCGAGGAAGCGGAAGCGCTGAAGCGGGCCGGCTGTCACGAATTGCAGGGCTATTATTTCGGCGCGCCGACCGTGCGCTCGGAAATTCTGCGGCGGATTTCCCGCGAGCGGCAGGCGGTCGAACAGCTTCTGGCCTGACCCGATTTTCAAGATCAGGGATCGAGTTCGACATCCCAGTAGAGAAAGTCCAGCCAGCTTTTGTGCAGATGGTTGGGCGGGAACAGCCGGCCATTGTTGTGCAGGTCGTGCACGGTGGGCGCGAACGGCGGACCGGCCAGCGTCATGCCGACCTCGGATACCGTCTTGTCGGCCTTCCTGAGATTGCAGGCCGAACAGGCGGCGACGACGTTCTCCCAGGTGGTCTGGCCGCCTTTGGAGCGCGGGATCAGGTGGTCGAAGGTCAAGTCCTCGTGGCTGCCGCAATACTGGCATTCGAAGCGATCGCGCAGGAACACGTTGAAACGGGTGAAAGCCGGCTGGCGCGACGGCTTGACGAAGGTCTTGAGCGAGACGACCGACGGCAAATGAAATTCGAAGCTGGGGCTGCGCACCAGCACGTCGTATTCGGAAACGATATTCACCCGGTCGAGGAAGACCGCCTTGATCGCATCCTGCCAGGACCAGAGCGACAAGGGGAAATAGCTCAGCGGGCGATAGTCCGCGTTCAACACCAGCGCCGGGTGTGCGTCCGGCGAGACGGCGATCGTCACCTCACGCTCTCCTTCACCGAGGCAGGCGTCCGATCCCACCCCACGCAAGGGATACTCTACGCCGATGATGTCGCTGATGTGAAGACGGCGGCCAATGTTTTCCGCCCGTTTCGCGGGCAGCGCCAAAAATGAGGTCGGTAGGGTCCGCCGCCCTCCAAATCTCGGTCCCGTCTCGTCAATTACCGGCCCTGGCGGCGCGATGCAGCAAGGCAACGAACAACGAGGCCGGCAGGAGGTGTTTGACGACGGCTGCACCCTTGGTGAGCCAGGTTACCCGGTAGTAGGGACGCGGCCGGTCTGATTCGCAGGCGTGAACGAGACAGTCCACCACCGCTTCCGGTGGCTTGCGGAAGAAGGACGCTTCTGGCGGCCGCTGCATGTCGGCGAGCCGCTGACGGTAGCCCGCGGCGTTGGCGGAACCTTCCACGTCGATATTGTCATGAAACTTCTTCATGGCGGTCGACGAGAAGTTGGTGGCGATCGGCCCTGGCTGGATGGTGGCGACGTGGATGCCGGCGTCAATCAGTTCCAGCCGCCAGCTGTCGGCGAGGCCTTCGATGGCATGCTTGGAAGCGTTGTAGGCGCCTCGATAGGGCATCGACAGGAAACCGAGGATCGACGAGCACATGACGATGCGTCCGGCGCCGGCCTGCCGCATGGCCGGGATCAGCCGGCGCGTGAGATCGTGCCAGCCGAGAACGTTGACCTCGAAGACGTGCCGAAGCACCTCGGTGGAGAGATCCTCCAGCGCTCCGGGCTGGCCATAGGCGCCGTTGTTGTAGAGGGCGCCGAGCCGGCCGCCGGTCGCATCCAGTACCGCGTCGGCGGTGGCGGCGATCGAGGCGGGGTCGGCATAATCCATCAGGAGCGGCGTCACGCCCGCAATCGCTGCCAGGCGTTGGCGATCTTCTTCCCGGCGTACCGTCGCAAACACTCGCCAGCCGCGGCCGGCCATGATGGTGGTGGCGGCAAAGCCGATGCCGGAGGAGGCGCCGGTAATCAGGATGCTGCGGTCGACGGCTGGAAAACGCATGACGGGCCTCGAACTCGGAAAGATGAACTGGCCGGCGCGACAATCAGTCTTTCTCCGGACGGTTCGGCCGACTATATACTGTGCGGACGCTTGGAGAGAACCTTGCTCGACGATTCCGACCACGATCATCAGGTCTGCCGCAGCCGTGCCGTGGCCCGCGCCGAGGAGCGCTGCCGCGATGAGGGGCTGCGCCTCACCGAACAGCGGCGGCAGGTGCTTGAGGCGATGCTGGAAAGCCATGCGCCGGTGTCGGCCTATGAGATCATGGACCGCATTGCCGGGAAGACACGCCGTCCGAGCCCGATCTCGGTTTACCGTGCCTTGGATTTCCTGGTCGCCCATCGGTTCGCCCACCGCATCGAGAGCCGCAACGCTTTCCTTGCCTGCATCGACGAGCATGGCCATGCCGCCTCGGGTCCAGAGGCGCCCTTGGTGTTCCTGCTCTGCGAGAACTGCGGCTCGGCAACCGAGGCCGAGCCGGCCGAACTCGGCGGCTTGCTGGCCGGCATCGCGGCAGCTGAAGGCTTTTCGCCGTCGGCCTCGGTGCTCGAGGTGCGCGGCCTTTGCGCCGCCTGCCGATCGGCCGGCCACCATCACCACGTCCATTCGCACAGCCACAGTTGAGGATTTCCGACGCATGCCCAGCTCCTTCGGTCCGGCGCCGCGCCGCCGCTCGGTTCCCGTCGTCGTCGGCAAGGTGACGATCGGCGGCGACGCACCCGTCGTCGTCCAGTCGATGACCAACACCGATACCGCCGACGTCGATGCCACGGTGGCGCAGGTGATGGCGCTCGCTCGGGCCGGCTCGGAACTGGTACGCATCACCGTCGATCGCGACGAGAGCGCCGCTGCCGTGCCGCGCATCCGCGAGCGGCTCGATCGGGTCGGCGTCGACGTGCCGTTGATCGGCGACTTTCATTTCATCGGCCACCGGCTGCTTGCCGATTTCCCGGCCTGCGCAGAGGCGCTCGCCAAGTACCGCATCAACCCCGGCAATGTCGGTGTCCGCGCCAAGCGTGACCGGCATTTCAGCGATATCGTGGAAATCGCTGCCCGCCACGGCAAGGCGGTGCGGATCGGCGTCAACTGGGGTTCGCTCGACCAGGAGCTGGCAACGCGCCTGATGGACGAGAACAAGGCGAAGGGCTCGCCGATGACCGCGCAGGAAGTGATGCGCGAGGCCATGGTGCAGTCGGCACTGCTGTCGGCGGCCCGCGCCGAAGAAATCGGTCTTGCCCGCGATCGCATCGTGCTGTCGGCCAAGGTCAGCCAGGTGCAGGACCTGATCGCCGTCTATGGCGAGCTGGCGTCGCGCGGCGATTATGCCCTTCATCTCGGTCTCACCGAGGCCGGCATGGGCACCAAGGGCATCGTCGCCTCGTCGGCGTCGATGGGCTACCTGCTGCAGCATGGCATCGGCGATACCATCCGTGTGTCGCTGACGCCGGAACCGGGTGGGGACCGCACGCGCGAGGTGATGGTGGCGCAGGAGCTGTTGCAGGTGATGGGCTTCCGCAGCTTCGTGCCGATCGTCGCCGCCTGCCCCGGCTGTGGCCGCACGACGTCGACGGTGTTCCAGGAACTGGCCAAGACCATCCAGGACCAGATCCGCGATGCCATGCCGGAATGGCGGCAGCGCTATCCTGGCGTCGAGGCGCTGCAGGTGGCGGTGATGGGCTGCATCGTCAACGGCCCTGGCGAATCCAAGCATGCCGATATCGGCATCTCCTTGCCCGGTACCGGTGAGAATCCGGCGGCGCCGGTGTTCATCGACGGAGAGAAGGCGGCGACGCTGCGCGGCCCGACCATCGCGCGCGATTTCCAGACGCTGGTGCTCGACTATATCGAGCAGCGCTTCGGCGACGGCGCCAACCGTAAGCCGGCGGCGGAATAAGCTCTGGGATCAGCGTCGCCTCTCGGCGACGAAGTGCGCGGCGGCGGCGAGCGTCTCGGAGCGAGCGCCCCAGGGCGCGAGCAGGTCCGTTGCTTCCGCAACGAGCCGGTCGAGTTCCGAACGCACGGCACTGATGCCAAGCCGCGCCACCAGCGTTCCCTTGCCATGGGCGGCGTCTTTGGCCACGGCCTTGCCCATCTCGCTCTCGGTGGCGGTGACGTCGAGCAGATCGTCGGCGAGCTGGAAGGCAAGGCCCAGGATGTCGCCGAAGCGGCTGAAACGCCCGATCTCTTCCGCTGTGGCGCCGCCGAGCCGGGCGCCCATCACCGTGGCGGCGCGGATCAGCGCGCCGGTTTTCATGGCCTGCAATATGCGGATATCGGCCTCGTTGGGGGCTGCGCCGTCGCCGAACCGGCCTTCCGCCGCAAGGTCGAGCATCTGGCCGCCGACCATGCCACCGAGGCCGCCGGCGCGGGCGAGATCGAGCACCAGCGCCGCCCGCACCGCCGGATCGGCGTGGCAGGCAGGATCGGCGAGCAGATCGAAGGCGAGCGTCAGCAGGGCATCACCGGCCAGAATGGCGGTTGCCTCGTCATAGGCGACGTGGACGGTGGGGCGACCGCGCCGGAGCGCGTCGTCGTCCATGGCCGGCAGGTCGTCATGAACAAGCGAATAGCAGTGCAGACATTCGATGGCCGATGCCGCCGGCATCAGCGCTGCGACGGTCAGGCCAGGATTGAGAAGGCGCGCCACTTCGACCAGCAGAAATGGCCTGAGGCGCTTGCCACCGGCGAGCACGGCATGCCGCATGGCTTCAACAAGCCGTGCCGGTCGGGCGATTTCGCCGGATTGGGGCGCCGTGTCCAGGCGTGCCGCAAGACCTGCCTCAAGTACGGAGGCAAAGTCGGCGAGGGCGGTCTCGAAGGCGGCGGTCATCGGGGCTCCGGTCGGGCAATAGACGGTCGCTGTGGTAGCGCCGGCCCGACAGGTTGGTCAAGCTGCCGAAAGTGCGTCACACCGGTAGCATGGTGGTGTTTTTCACCTCCTCCATGACCGGATAGGTGTGAGTTTCGCGCACACCCGGCAGCGTCATCAGCACCTCGGACAGGAATTCGCGATAGGCTTCCATGTCCCGGACGCGCGCCTTGACGAGATAGTCGAAGCCACCGGCAATCAGGTGACATTCAAGAACCTCCGGCGCCTTTTTCACCGCCGTGGCAAAGGTGGTGAATACCTCGGGGTTCATGCGATCGAGCTTGATCTCGACGAAGACCAGAAGGCCACGCTGGAGATGCAACGGGTCGAGGCGCGCCGTATAACCAATGATGAAACCGTCGCGCGATAGTCGTTTAACGCGTTCGGCAGTGGCTGTCGCAGACATGCCGATCTTCTCGGCGAGTTCCAGATTGGTGATCCGGCCGTCTTCCTGCAACGCGGCAAGGATCCGGCGGTCGATGCGATCGAGGCCCGGAATATCCTTGCCGTGATGAGAACGGTCGCTCCCTGCTGCCGCCATTGCAAGCCCCCTCAAGACAGGCAAATCCGGATGATTCACGGAAGCGAACGGTTCATTCCGCGAATAGCCCCGATTCTATACCTCAATAAGGAGACTGTCACCGAAAGGCTGCTGCTATCCTGCGGATTATAAACAGAAGCCGCCGTATCAAGGTAGCAACCTTCCGGAGATCAGATGTCCGCAGTTCTTTCCGAGCCCCTCCGGGCTCCGCGCTTTTCGCCGCCCTATGCGGAAGACGAGGCCGTTGTGGTTCGCCGTCTCCTGGCGACCCGACCTGAGGATCCAGAAGCGCGGGCGCGTGTCGACGCGCACGCCAGCCGCCTCATCACCGCCATTCGCGACGGCAAATCGGCGATCGGCGGCGTCGAGGATTTCCTGAAAGCCTATTCGCTGACGACGCGCGAAGGCCTGGCCATCATGGTGATGGCCGAGGCGTTGCTCCGCGTGCCCGATGGCGCCACGGCCGACAAGCTGATCGAGGACAAGCTCGCTTCGGCCGCCTTCGGCTTCCATGGCAAGGGCGAGGACCCCTGGCTGGTCGCGGCGTCCGGCTGGGCGCTGGGCGTCACCACGCGCGTGCTGCAGCCGGGCGAAACGCCGGAGAACGTTTTCACCGGCCTCGTCAAGCGCCTGGGCATGCCGCCGGTGCGCGCCGCCACGCGGCAGGCTATGAAGATCATGGGCCATCAGTTCGTGCTGGGTACCTCGATCGAGGCGGCACTTGCGCGCGCCCGCAGTCTTGGCGGCAAGGGCTACCGCCACTCCTACGATATGCTGGGCGAGGGCGCCCGCACCGCTGCCGATGCGGCACGCTATTTTGCCGATTACGCCATGGCGATCGAGGCGATCGGTAAATCGGCAGGCTCAGAACCATTGCCGGCCCGGCCGGGTATTTCGGTCAAGCTGTCGGCGCTGCATCCGCGCTACGAGGCGCTGAATGCCGAGCGGGTGATGGCCGAACTGGTGCCGAAGCTCTTGGAGCTGTCGCGGGCGGCGAAGGCTTACGACCTCAACCTGACGGTCGATGCCGAGGAGGCTGACCGCCTGAAGCTGTCGCTCGACGTGATCGCCGCCGTCGCCAGCGATCCGTCGCTCGCCGGCTGGGATGGCTTCGGCCTTGCCGTGCAGGCCTATCAGAAGCGGGCGCCGGCGGTGATCGACTACATGATCGATCTCGCCGAAAGCCTGAACCGCCGCTTCATGGTCCGCCTCGTCAAGGGAGCCTATTGGGACACCGAGATGAAGCGGGGCCAGGAGCGCGGCCTTGCCGACTATCCGCTGTTCACCCGCAAGGCGTCGACCGATCTTTCCTATCTCGTCTGTGCCGAGAAGCTGCTCAACGCCCGACCTCGCCTCTATCCCCAGTTCGCCACGCACAACGCGCTGACGGTGGCGGAAGTGTCGGAAATTGCCGGAACCAACCGGCATTTTGAGTTCCAGCGGCTGCATGGCATGGGCGACACGCTCTACCGCGAAGTGACGGAGAAGGACGGCCAGCCCTGCCGCATCTATGCGCCGGTCGGCGGCCACAAGGATCTTCTCGCCTATCTCGTTCGCCGCCTTCTGGAAAATGGCGCCAACTCATCCTTCGTCGCCGCCGTCGGCGATGCCAAAGTGGAGATCTCGACCTTGCTCAAGCGTCCCGCCGACGTTCTGGCTGGCGGCGACCGCGCCCGTCATGCCCGCATCCCGCTGCCTGCCGACCTGTTCGGTGCGCGCCGCAACTCGCGTGGGCTGGAGCTCGCCGACGAACAGGCGTTGGAACCGTTGCTGAAAGCCATCGCCATGGTGGGCAGCCATTTCGGCACAGCCGCCTCGATCATCAATGGCGACGATGCGGCGGGCGCGTCGCGCGGTCTCTTGTCGCCGATCGATGGCAAGACGGAGATCGGCCGGGCTATCGACGCCGATGCCGACGTCACCAGGAAAGCAATCGCCTCGGTGGCTGACGGCTTCCGCGCATGGTCCGAGACGCCGGCCGAGATCCGGGCGGGTGTGCTCGAGCGGGCAGCCGATTTGCTTGAGGATCGCCTCCCGGCATTTCTAGCCGTGCTGGCACTCGAAGCGGGCAAGACACTGGCTGACGGTATTGCCGAGGTCCGCGAGGCGGTCGATTTCTGCCGCTATTACGCTGCCGAGGCCCGGCGTCTGTTCGGGGCACCCGTCACCATGCCCGGCCCGACCGGCGAGGAAAATCGGCTCGGCTATCGCGGCCGCGGCGTGTTCGCCACCATCGCGCCCTGGAACTTCCCGCTGGCCATCTTCGTGGGCCAAACCGCAGCGGCGCTCGCCGCCGGCAATGCCGTGGTGGCCAAACCTGCCGAGCAGACGCCGCTCATCGGCGCCATGGCAGTGAAGCTGCTGCACGAGGCCGGCGTGCCGGTGTCGGCGCTGGCGCTTCTGGTTGGCGACGGCACGACCGGCGCGGCACTTACCGCCGATCCGCGTATTGCCGGCGTCGCCTTTACCGGCTCCACGGACACCGCCTTTGCCATCAACCGGGCGCTCGCCGCCAAGCGCGGGCCGATCGTGCCGCTGATCGCCGAGACCGGCGGCCTCAATGCCATGATCGTCGATGCCACGGCGCTTGGCGAGCAGGTGACCGACGACGTCATCACCTCGGCCTTCCGCTCGGCCGGCCAGCGCTGCTCGGCGCTTCGCCTGCTGTTCGTGCAGGAGGACGTTGCCGACCACATGATCGGCCTCGTCACCGGCGCGGCGGCTGAACTCAAGGTCGGCGATCCGCGACGGCCGGAAACCGATGTCGGTCCGATCATCGATCGCGAACAGACGGAAAAGCTCGCCGTTCACGTGGCAGCCTGGCAGGGTAAGGGAGGGGTGCTGTTCAATGGTGAAACGCCGGAGGGCGCGCTAGCCGACGGTACCTATTTCGGGCCGACCGTCATCGAACTCCCCAATGCGGCGGCGCTTGATCGGGAAGTGTTCGGACCGGTCCTGCACATCGTCCGCTACAAGGCGAAGGACCTCGACAAGGTGATCGAGGGTATCGCAGCGAGCGGCTATGGCCTGACGCTCGGCATTCACTCCCGCATCGAGGCGACGGTGAAGCGCATCGTCGATCGGCTGCCGGTCGGCAACGTCTATGTCAACCGCAACATGATCGGCGCGGTGGTCGGCTCGCAGCCCTTCGGTGGCTCGGGGCTGTCCGGCACCGGTCCCAAGGCGGGCGGTCCCAACTACCTTACCCGCTTCGCGCTGGAACAGGTGGTGTCGATCAACACGGCGGCGGCCGGCGGCAACGCGACGCTGGTTGCCATGGGCGATGACTGACAGAACATAATGGTGGGGGGCGAAGGGAAGGCCGAGGAGTAATCCTCGGCCTTTCTCTTGACGACCGCAGCGCACGGCTTCCGGGGGGCAAGGCGCAAAAAAACAGGCCGGGGTTACCGGCCTGAGTTCTGGGAGGAAAGCTGGAGAGCCACGTGGATCAGGAGGAAGATCCAGACGGAAGACCGACGAAGCAGCGCTCACAAGTCAAAGGTCTCATGTTGCCTCAATTTGCGCCATGTCAAATTTATAGCATGTTTGTGCAAATAGCGGGCATTTGCCGCTTTGAGCGGCTTTTCACCGGTTAGTCCTGGAAGTCGGACAGCTGGAGTTGACGATCGTCGTCTCCCATTGCCGTCTTTTCCCTTGTTTGCCCGGCTGACGCCGTTGGTTTATGAGAAAACGGACAGGGCGGGTGGGGCATGAGCGATCTGAGCGAGGCGGTAGCCGAAGGCGAGCCGGTGGCGTGCGACGAGGAGGCGGCGGCTGTGAGGCGGGCTGGCTGGCGGATCTGGCTCAAACGGCTTTCCCTCGCCGCAGCGGTGGCGGTTGTCCTGCCATTTGTGCTGACGCCGATCTATCTGTTCGTCCGGCCAGTTTCGACGTTGATGGTCTGGGATCTCCTGACCTTTCAGGGCTACAGCCGTCAATGGATCGATCTCGACGATATTGCGCCCGGCATGAAGCAGGCCGTCGTCATGAGCGAGGACGGTCAGTTCTGCTTCCATGATGGTGTCGACTGGGCACAGCTCCGTTCAGTCCTGAGCCGGGATGGTGGCCCCAACCGTGGCGCCAGCACCATCACCATGCAGACGGTGAAGAACGTCTTCCTGTGGCCGTCGCGCTCCTACATCCGCAAGGGGCTGGAAATTCCGCTGGCTCTCTACGCCGACGTCGTCTGGTCGAAGCGACGGACGCTGGAAATCTATCTCAACATCGCCGAGCTCGGTCCCAACGTCTACGGCGTTGAGGCGGCGGCGCAGTATTATTACAAGAAGTCAGCTTCGAAGCTGAACCGGCATGAGGCGGCGCTGATTGCCGCGGCCTTGCCTAACCCGGCCATCCGCAACCCACTGAAACCAAGCCGGGCCCAGAAGACGCTGTCGCGCATCATCGAGCGCCGCGTCAGCCAGTCCGGCGCCTATATCGAATGTCTTGCCCCTTGATGGGCGGCTTTCTCCATCGGTCGGCTGCCATCGGGATTGCGACGGAGGGGCGCACTTTTTTCCGGGCAGGCACTGGCAAAGTGGGCCGTCAGTCTGTATAAGGCCGCATCTTTAGGAACGAGCGCCCGCGCGCCCGAATGATGGACCATTGCGGTTCCCCCTTCCGAGCGGGCGATGGAGTAGAAGACAATGGCAGTTCCCAAGCGAAAGACCTCGCCGTCCAAGCGGGGCATGCGTCGGTCGCACGATGCGCTGAAGCAGCCGACCTACGTCGAAGACAAGACCTCGGGCGAGCTGCGTCGTCCTCACCACGTCGATCTCAAGACCGGCATGTACCGCGGCCGCCAGATCCTGGCGCCCAAGGAAGCCTGATAAGAGATTTGCTCGGCCGTCTTCGGCGGCCGGCATATAGACCTGAAAAGAGCCGGTGCTTTGCGCCGGCCTTTTTGTTTTTGTCCAGAGTGAAGGCGATCAGTATTCGGCGGTGCCGAAGAAGCCGGGCTCGAGATCGGTCACGCGGCGGTAGCCATCGCGATAGAGCGCGTCGGCCCGGGTGACGATCTGCGAGGGGTCGCGGCGAACGCGCCGCTCGCCGGTGGCCGCGTCGCCGAGATTGAGGGCGGCGAGCTGGGCGATGAAAGGCGCTGAGGCAGGATCGCTCGGCGGCATCGTCGTCGCGCGACGGAAAGTTTCAGTCCGTTGTTCGGCGCGAAGATCGACAAGGGCGAATTGCTGCTCGCCGCTGGCGGATGCGCCTTCGGTCGCCTCGACATAACGACCATCTGCGCGGCGAGGCGTCTTTTCGAGACGCTGGCTGCCGACGCTTTCGCCGATGGAGCCGACCGATCCGATCATTGTCGCAGGCCTTTCAAGGGGCTGTGCCGTTTCGGCACAAAGTGAACCGACGTGCAGACTACTGAGCAACCGGCGCGCCACCCTTCAAGAATGGTTAAGAAAAGGTTAATGCGCAAGACGATGGATTGAAAATAGATCGGTGTCCCAGGCATTTCGCAGCCTGGATGGTGGGGAAGGATCAAAATCCCGGTTCCCGTCGCGGGAGTGTTGCGCTAGGTGTTCCAAAACGACGAGGACGGCGGCTGATGGATGACGATCTCGTTTCTTCCGAAGGGCACGGGCTGGCCGGTGGCGCCGTCGGCGCAGCCATGGCTGCGGCGGGCGTCGCTGCCTACGAGCACGACTATGCCGAAGACCGCCTTCGCTGGTCGCCGAACGCCGGCGAAGTTCTCGATCTTCCAAGCTATGAAGTGCCGCTTTCTGGCCGGGCGCTTCAGCGTCTGATTGGGCCGCAAGCGGCAACGCTGCGGCTTGCCGCAACGCCGCCACCCATGCTGTCTGCCGAGCGCATCGGGCCCGACTACCGGATCGTCTACGATCTGATGCCGCGCGGCGGCAAGCCGCAGGGTGTGCGCATCGAAGAGAGCGGCAGCTGGTTCGGCCCGGATGGCCAGCCGGCGCTTGGCGCGCGTGGCACGGTGCGGGTGCTGCCGCGCCATGTGGAGATGGTCGCCCCGGCCCGCCTTTACGGACCGGATCGTCGTCTCGATCGCGACGAACTGCTTCAAAGCCTCGATGACCGGCTGAAGATGCTCGAGGCAGGGGGCGGCACGGCGGTATTCCTGATCATTGCCGTGCTGGACATCGGACGGATCAACGCCAATTTCGGTTACGAGGCCGGTGATCGAGTGATCGATGCCGCCGGTGAACGCATTCTTCGCCGCATGCGGCAGGGCGACATATTCGGCTCGTTCTCGGGGCACAAGTTCGGCGCCATTCTCAATGACTGCGACGAGCATGCACTGATCATCGCCACCGAACGCTTCCGCGACGCGGTGCGCGGCGAGGCGATCGACTGCGACGGTGCCGCCGTACGCGCCGATATCGCCATCGGAGCCGTCATGCTGCCCCAGCATGCGCTGTCCGGCGCCATGGCGGCCAACCGCGCCGAGGAAGCGCTCGGCGACGCCCGGCGCGACATCGATCGCCGCCTCACCCTTTATGAGCCGTCGGCGGCCCGCGATGCCCTCCGACGCCGCAACGTCGAGATCGCCGAGACCATCCAGCGTGGCCTTGCCGAGGACCGCTTCGTGCTGGCCTATCAGCCGATCGCCCGTGCCGGTGATCGGGCGGTGATCTATTACGAGGCTCTCAGCCGGCTGGCGCTGCCATCGGGAGAGATCGTCTCCGGTGGCCCCTATGTGGAAGCGGCGGAAAAGCTCGGCTTGATCCGGCGGCTCGACATGCGGGCGCTGACGCTGGTGATGGCCGATCTCCAGGCGTCGCCGTCGCTCAAGCTCTCAGTCAACGTGTCGCCGGAAACACTGGCCGATCCGGCCTGGCTCAGCATGCTGGTGGCCGGGGCGCGCCGCGATGGCGATGCGCTGAAGCGACTGACCATCGAGATCACCGAGACGGCGGCACTGTCACGTCTCGACGACCTCCGGCATATGGTCTCCACGGTGCGCGACATCGGCTGCCGCATTGCCATCGACGACTTCGGCTCGGGCCATACTTCGCTCAGGATGCTACGCGACATCAAGCCGGATTGGCTGAAGATCGACGGCGCCTTCATCCGCGATATCGGCCGCGACGCCGATGCCGTGGTGTTCGTCAGGGCGCTCACCACGCTGGCCAGCCATTTCGGCATTCGCACCGTTGCCGAATTCGTCCAGGACGAAGCTTCGGCCGTGCTGCTGGCCGAGCTCGGCATTTCCGCTTTCCAGGGACGGCTGATCGGCGAACCGCGCCTCAGGGCCGGCCCGGGCGCCACGGTGCTCGACGGTCTCGATGACGACGGCTGGCTGCACGGCCCACTCGCCGTGGCTCCAGCTTGATCGAACCTATTTGATTTCGGGCGCCGCCAGCCGGTCGAGCCGCCGCCGCATGGCTTCGAGTTCGTCGCGCAGTGCGTCGATATCGGCCGCTCGGCCTTCTGCCGGGGGTGCCTCTTCCTCTGGAGCTTCGCCGGGCAGGGCGGCGCGCACCGCGCGCTCGAAGGATTCGGCGTTGAGCCGAACCTGCTCGCCGAGCTTTTCGCTGAGGGTGGAGGCGCCCAGAGCCTCGCCGGCGATGCCGCGCATCTTGCCCTGCTCGCGGGCAAACTGGCCGATGGAATATTCGAGGAAGGCGGGCACCATGGCCTGCAATTCATCGCCGTAGAAGCGGATGAGCTGCCGCAGGAAGTTGACCGGCAGGAGATGCGGCCCGCGCGTTTCTTCCTCAAGAATGATCTGCGTCAGCACCTCATGGGTAATGTCCTGATCGCTGCGGGCGTCGATCACCACAAAGTCGGTGTTGGCGCGCACCATGGCGGCGAGATCCTGCAGGGTCACGTAGCTGGAGGTGCCAGTGTCGTAGAGCCGCCGGTTGGCGTATTTCCGAATAACCGTGCTCTGCCTCGTCTTGGACATCGGAGCCTCTTGCTACGTCGTCGTTCTTCAACGCTGTCTATCCAACATAGGGGTAATGGTGCGCCGCAGCCAAGTCTTTTGCCCTGCAGTCATTCCTTTCTGCGGCGCGGAATAAGGCTTCTCCCATCGGATAGTCGGAGAAGGATGCCAAAGTCCGAAAGGGCTGGTATTGTATAAACTTGTACCGGTTCGGAGGGGAATCCGGTGCTTGCCTTGGAGGCATGAGGGTCGGGGGGAATGATTCGCGTCGTCACCGCCTTGTCGGGGCTGGTGTTGATCGTCCTGGCGTTACGCCTGGCGATGGCGCCGCTATTTCCGCTCGATAAGTTCGTGGCGCCATCCATCGCTGCCTTCGAAGCGGAGACCGGTACGGCCGTCAAATACGGGGCTGCCGATCTGACGCTGTTGCCGACGCCCTCCGTGGTGGCCAGCGACGTTGCGATCGACCTTCCGGATGGTCTCGGCAATGTGCATGCCGCCCGACTTTTCCTTGCTCTCAACCCGCTGCCTTTCCTGTCCGGTTCGGCCGAACTCGCCAGCGTGACGGTCGAGCGGCCGACCCTCAGCCTCGCCGTTAAGGGTGGCGATCTCGACCCGGCGAAAGTTATCGGCGCGCTGACCGAGCTGGCAAGCCGAGCAACCGATCGGCATTTCCTGGCCACCGATGGGCGACTGGTCATTTCCGCCGGTGGTGCGGAAGCCAGCCTCGACGGGGTTGCGGTGTCGGCGACCCGTACCGACAGCGGCGACCGGCTGATTTTCAAAACGATGCTGCACGACACGCCGCTGTCGTTGACGATAGAGGCGGGAACGACTGGCGCCATGCGGGCGCAACTGACCATTCCGGCGCTGAGTGCCGGTCTCGATGGCGGCGTTGCAGGGGGCGCTTTTGCTGGGCGCCTCGATTTGTCGGTGCCGGATACCGCCGCTCTCGGCGGCCCCTTTGCGGTTGCGCCCGGGGCAGTCGAGCTTAACGGCGCCATTACGCTGTCGTCCGGCCGGGCTGAAATGGTCAATGCGTCGGCAACCGTTTTGGGCAGCAGCGGCCGACTGTCCGCGGCGCTCGATCTCGGTGCACCGCGCGCTTCCGCCGATCTCCATGCCGATTTCGCACGATTGCCGGCCCAATCGCTGGCGACGCTCGCCGCGCTTGCCGCTCGCCTTGGCTTCGATCCCGTTGGCGGCCATGCACCCTTTGACGCCGGAATCGATCTGAAGCTCGCCGAGCTTACGCTTCCCGGCGGCCAGATCCACGGCGTTCGTCTGACGGCCGTCGACCGCGAGGGGCGCTTCGGCGCGCTGTTCGATGCGATGGCGGGCAAAGGCACCTTGTCGAGCCGGCTCGACCTTGTCCCCGACGGGGACGGCCGACGCCTTGGTGCTTCCTTTGCCGTAAAGGACATCGAAGTTGGGGAGGTCTTATCCCTGGCAGGTCTTGCCGCATCACCGCTGAGCGGCCGTCTTGCCGCTGATCTCCGCCTGTCGGCGCACGGCCGATCGACCGATGAGCTGGCGGCAACGATCGCCGTCGATGGCGCCGGCCAGCTTCGTGACGGACGCTTGGGCAGCCTTCCGCTTGCCAGCGGGATCGTGTTGCCGGCCCTGACCGGGATTTCGGCCGATCTTTCTGTGGTCGGTCTCGACAAGCCGGCGCAGCTCACCGGCCAGGCAACCGCTCCATCGGGCGTCATTGCCCTGGAAGCGGCGGTGCCGCCGCGCCGGTTGATCGAAGGGGGCGCGGCACCGGTCGAGGCTCGGCTTAACGGGCCGATCCTGTCCGCCGGCTTCGATGGCGACATCGATCCCATGGCATTCTCGGCGAACGGCAGCCTGACGCTGGCCAGTCGCCAATTGCCGATGTTGGCTGGCGTTGCCGGCCTGCCGGCGGAAGCCTCGCTGGATGGCCAGCTGGAAGCCGGCGCCGGACGCATGACGCTGTCCGACGCGCGGTTGATACTCGGCGATGGCGCCTTTGCCGGCCTGCTCGACCTGTCGACGGCCGGCGATCGCAGCCGGCTGACCGGCCGGCTCAGTGGCGATACCGTCGATATCGCCGCCTTGGCCGGTGCGTTTGGCGAGGCGCTGTCTGGAACAAGCCGGCCGCTGTGGACAGCGACCGATGCCGACCTGCGCATCGAGGCGACGCGGATCGCTGCCGGTCCGGTAGCGGCAGCTGGCGGCCCCGTCGATCTTCACCTTGGCGACAAAGGCGCCGAGATCGGACTTCCTCATCTGTCGCTCGGTGGCGGCAGCGGTTCCGCGGCACTGACCGTCAAGGCGGGGGATCGGCCGGCCTACGTGCTCAAGGGCAAGCTCGAGGGGGCACGCCTTGCCAGCCTCGCGCCGTTGATTGGTAGCGTTGCCGACGGTGAGATCAATCTTGCGGCCGATGTCAGTGCCGAGGGAAAGAAGCGCGATGATCTCTTCAAGTCGGCAACCGGGAGCGCCGATTTCTCCATCGTCCATGGGACTCTCGACGGCCTTGACCCGGTGGCGCTGATCGGCAGGCTTGCCCACTCGGTGCAGACCGGTTTCGGGTCGGATCGGGGACGCTTCGGTTTTGATAAACTGTCCGGCCATGTGAAGTTGGTGAGGGGCTTGGTGACAGGCGACAATCTCGCCTTCGCGGCCGGCAATCTCCAGCTCACTGGGGCGGGTACACTCGGCCTTGCGGGCGGTGCGCTCGACCTGCGCCTCAAGCCAACGATGAAGGATTATCCGGATTTCGAAGCGCCGGTGGCGGTCGTCGGCCCGCTGGCCGCGCCGCGTCTTTATCCCGATCTTCCCGGCCTCATCGGTGATCCCACCGCCGGCTATGCGCACCTCGCCGCCATGACCGGCGGCTTCGCCCGCTTGATCGGTGGCGATGCCGCGCCGAAGCTCGAAGCCGTCGGGCCGGACGCGATGACCTCGATGATCGACAAGCTTGCCGAACCGCCAAAACCGGTGGAAGAATCCGTAGCGCCCGAAGCCTCCGTAGCGCCCGCAGCTCTTGTTACCGCCGTTGCGCCAGCCGCGATCGTTCCGCCTCTGCCGCCGGTTCGTCCGGCCAGCCTTGCCTCCCTACCGCAGCGAGGAGAGGGGACTGCTCGCTCGCCTGGCCTCGCAGGCGGTCCGCTCGATCTTGGGGCACTCGGACGAACGCCCGCCAGCGTAGCGCCGACGAGTGCGCGAACCGGCTCCTGTCGACCGGGGCGGGACGGACGTTGCATTCCCTGACGGGAGTGGTTCAGCCTTTTGCCGACCCTATCGGCAGGAGCTTCGGAACCCAACGGGTGAGCAGGCCGGCATTGGTCACCACCGATACCGAACTCATGGCCATGGCGGCGCCGGCCAGGGCCGGCGTCAGCAGGCCGAAGGCGGCGAGCGGAATGCCGATGATATTGTAGATAAACGCCCAGAACAGGTTCTGGCGGATTTTCCGGGAGGTGGCGGCGGCAATGTCGAAGGCGGCGGCGACAAGGCGCGGATCGGGGCGCATCAGCGTGATGCCGGCCGTTTCCATGGCCACATCGGCGCCTGACCCCATGGCAATACCAACATCGGCGGCGGCCAGCGCCGGGGCGTCGTTGACGCCATCGCCGACCATGGCGAGGCGATTGCCGGCGGCGCGCAGGCTCTCCACCTCGCTGGCTTTGCCCTCCGGCAGCACCCCGGCTCGCCAGTCGTCAAGACCGGCGGCGCCGGCAATGGCGCGGGCGGCGGGCGGCCGGTCGCCAGTGAGCAGCAGCGTCCGGATGCCGCGCTGGCGCAGCTCGGTCACGCCGGCTGGCGCTTCCGGCCGCAGGGCGTCGGCATAGCCGAACAGGCCGATGGCCCGCCCGTTCTCGGCGACATAGGCGAGCGTCATTTCCGGCCGGAGGCGGCCGAGGCCGGCGCGGTCGATATCGGCATGGTCGATGCCATGGTCATCCATCAGGGTGGCGGTGCCGATTAGAACATCGGCGCCGGCGACACGGGCGGTGAGCCCCTTGCCGGGCACGGCCTTTACCTCCTCAGCGGCGAGGGGAGCGGCACCGTCTGCAGCGGCGCGGGCCAGCGTGGCGCGGGCGAGCGGATGCTCCGAGCCCGTCTGGGCGCCGGCTGACAGCGCCAGCAGCCGGGCCGGTTCGACACCGTCGGCGACGACGAGTTCCTGGAGCTCGGGGTGCCCAACGGTGAGGGTCCCGGTCTTGTCGAACACCACGGTGTCGATGTGGGCGGCGCGCTCCAATACCTCGATGTCCTTGATGAGGATACCGGCGCGGGCGGCGGCACCGGTGCCGGCGACCAGAGCGGTCGGTGTGGCGAGGCCGAGGGCGCAGGGACAGGCGATCACCAGAACCGCGACGGCGGCGGCCAACGCCTGTTCGAGATCGCCGCCAAAGATCAGCCAGAGCGCAAAGGCAACGGTCGCCACGCCGACCACTGTCGGCACGAAGACGGCGGCGATGCGGTCGACGAGCCGTTGTACCGGCGCCTTGCCGGATTGGGCGTTCTCGACCAGGCGGGTGATACGGCCGAGCGTCGAGTCCTCGCCGACGGCGCCGACTTCGACGGTGACCGCTCCCTCGCCATTGACGGCGCCGGTGACCACCGGGTCGCTCGACGCCCGCCGCACCGGCAGGCTCTCGCCGGTAATCACCGCCTCGTCGAAATGGCTTTCGCCGGTCAGGATGCGGCCATCGACCGGCACGCGCTCGCCGGGGCGGATCAGAACGCGATCGCCGGGCAGGATGGTGGTGATCGGCACGACGGTCTGGCTGCCGTCGTCGGCGAGCTTGGTCGCCGTCTCAGGACGCAGCGCCATCAGCGAACGCACTGCTCGAGTGGTGGAGGCCTTGGCGCGCTCTTCCAGGAACTTGCCGAGGAGGACCAGCGTCAGCACGACGGCGGAAGCTTCGAAATAGAGATGATCCTCCACCATATGGTGGACGCTTGCCATCATATAGACCGAGAAGCCCCAGGCGGCCGTGGTGCCGAGCGATACCAGCACGTCCATGTTGGCGCCACCACCCCGCAGGGCATTCCAGGCACCGCGATAGAAACGACGTCCGGCCAGGATCTGCACGGCCGTCGCCAGGATGAGCTGGGCATAGGCCGGCAGAATGTGGCCGAGGCCGGCCATCATGGCCACCATGGCGACAACAAAGGGCAGCGTCAGCAGAGCGCAGACCGCCAGCAGCCAGGCGGTACGGCGGCGGGCTGCGGCGGCTTCCGCTTCGCGCGCTTCCCGCTCGGCATGGGCGACAACGGGATCATCAGATCTCAACGTTGCCGAGAAGCCGGCCCGGTCGACTGCCGAGGCAACCGTCTCGGGCGTTACCTCCGGGGCGACCGCGACGTCGGCGCGCTCAAGGGCGAGATTGACGCGAGCATCGAGGATGCCCGGCGTCTTCTTCAGCACACGCTCAAGGCGGGCCGAACAGGCGGCGCAGGTCATGCCACGGATATCGAAGGAGCGGACGGAGCTTTCGGCGGGGTCGGTCATGTCTTACCTCTGCCAACTTATAGCAGATGCCTGTGGCCGGCCGCGCGCCTCCCATTCACTTTGTCGTTGCTCAGCCAACCCAGTGCCGGCCGTCGAGGCGCAGGCCGAAGGTGCCGGGGCGGCGGGCAAAATCGACGAGGCCGGCGAGCGCCGGGCGGTCGTGGACGATGATCGCCGTTGGCAAGGTGGCCATCAGTCCCTGGTGCGGATACTTGTCTTCGAAGGCGGCGCGGAAGCTGCCCTGCTGCAGCACCTTGACGATGCGCGGCGCGATGCCGCCGGCCAGATAGACGCCGCCATGGGCGAGGAAGGTCAGGGCGAGATTGCCGGCGATGCGGCCGAGATGCTCGGCGAACAGCGCGACGGTTTCGACGGCCAGCGGATCGCCCGTTTCGGCGGCGCCGGTGACGGCGGCCGGCGTCTCGCAGGCCGGGAAGGCCTTGCTGGCGGCGGCAACCGCCCGATAGAGGCGCAGAAGGCCGGAGCCGCAGATGATGGTCTCGCCGGTGACACGGCCGCCGGCGCGCTCGATATGCGGCCAGATGTCATAGTCGCGGGCCGTTACCGGTGCGAGGTCGATATGGCCGCCTTCGCCGGGTACCGGCACCCACAGGCCCGCAGCATCGACCAGGCCGGCGGCGCCGAGGCCGGTACCGGGGCCGATCACCACCTTGGTGCCGCGTTCGGGCGGCAGGGTACCGCCGACGGTGACCAGATCCTTCGGCTTGAGGCCGGGTAAACAAAGACCGAGCGCTTCGAAGTCGTTGAACAGAATGACGTGATCGAGCCGGAAGCGTTCGATGAGGCGCTTCGGGGTAACGACCCATGGGCAATTGGTGAGCTGGGTGCTTTCCTCGCCGATCGGTCCGGCCAGGGCGAAGACCAGCGATTTCGGCACGGGCGCGCCGGAGCCGATCACCGCGCCCTGGATGGCGTCCTCAATGGTCGGAAACAGCCGCGTTTCGACGGTGTCGAAATGGCGGATGTCGGCATCGGCATCGGTCAGGAGGGCGAAGCGGGCGTTGGTGCCGCCGATGTCGGCGAACAGGACCGGAAAGGTGACGACGCTGGGGGCGCTCTGGGACATCGTGATCTTCGCTCAGTCAGAGAAAACAGGGATGGGGAGGGCGAAACCGTCGGCGCGGATCAACAGCTCCGCCGTTGCGCGGTTGAGGGCCATCGGGATGTCGTAGACGACCGACAGGCGGGTGAGAGCCTTGACGTCGACGTCGTGCGGCATGGGGGACAGCGGATCGATGAAAAAGATGAGGCCGCCGAGCCTGCCTTCGGCGATCATCGCGCCGATCTGCTGATCACCGCCGAGCGGGCCGCTCTTCAGGCGGGTGATCGTGAGAGAAGGGCAGGCCTCCTGAATCCGGCCGCCGGTGGTGCCGGTCGCGAACAGGCGGAAGCTCGACAGCCAGCGTTCGTGGACGCGGGCGAAAGCGACCATCTCGTCCTTCTTGGCGTCGTGGGCGACGAGCGCAATGGCCGGGGCGATGGCGGATGCGGTAGGCGCAGTCATCGTGTCCTTCGGATGCAGCAGGAACTCGCTGGGCACGCTCTTAGCGCCTTTCCCCCTGAAACGGTATTGGTTTTGCTCCTCGCCCTCTGGAAATTTCAGTGTCACAGGCCTTACTACCCCGGCTATTCTATGGGCAAATACGTAAGTTTCAGGCAGCGTTGGATCGACAATGTCGGCATCGGGCACTCGAATGGAACGCCGGAGCCGCACGATTCCGCGGTTGTTGACGCCGAATCTGGCAGCGTCTGCCTTCGCCGAAAGCGTTGTGCATCAATATTGTCCATTTGGTCAAAAACAGAAGAAAGACGATGCAAACGCGTAGAAAGCATGCTTAGGTATGCGCCACTCGGGGGAGGGGCAAAATGGGGTTTCCTCCGCCGACCAGCCCGAACGGGGGCTCCTTCCAAAAGGGGTGAGGAACACGATGATCAACAAACTGATCGGCGCTACCTTTGTCGCAGCCATGCTCACCAGCACGGCCATGGCGGCGGACATCAAGCCGGCGCTCGTCTACGGTACCGGCGGCAAGTTCGACAAGTCCTTCAACGAAGCAGCCTACGGCGGCGCGGAGAAGTTCAAGGCCGAGACCGGCATCGAATACCGCGATTTCGAGCCGACCGGCGACACCCAGGGTGAGCAGGCGATCCGCAACTTCGCCTCCAAGGGCTTCAACCCGGTGGTGGCCGTCTCCTTCGCCTGGACCTCCGCTATCGAGAAGGTGGCAACCGAATTCCCCGACACCAAGTTCGTCATCGTCGACGCCGTTGTCGACAAGCCGAACGTCCGCTCGGTAGTCTATAAGGAAGAAGAAGGCTCCTACCTCGTCGGCACCGTCGCCGGCCTGTTCTCGAAGACCGGCAAGGTCGGCTTCGTCGGCGGCATGGATATTCCGCTGATCCGTAAGTTCGAGTGCGGCTACGATCAGGGCGCCCGTGCGGCCAAGGCCGGCAACGAGGTGCTGCAGAACTTCATCGGCACCACCGGCGCCGCCTGGAGCGATCCGGTGCGCGGCGGCGAGCTTGCCAAGGGCCAGATCGATCAGGGCGCGGACGTCATCTACGCGGCGGCCGGTGCTTCGGGCATTGGCGTGCTTCAGACGGCTGCCGACCAGGGCAAGTTCTCGATCGGCGTCGACAGCAACCAGAACTACCTGCATCCGGGCTCGGTGCTGACCTCGATGGTCAAGCGCGTTGATCTCGCCGTCTACGGCGCTTTCTCCGACACCAAGGCCGACAAGTTCACGGCTGGCGTCCAGGCGCTGGGTATCAAGGAAGACGGCGTTGCCTGGGCTTATGACGACAACAACAAGCCGCTGATCACGCCTGAGATCCTGGCGGCCGTTGAGAAGGCCAAGGCCGATATCGTCTCCGGCGCTGTCAAGGTGCACGATTACATGTCGGACAACTCCTGCCCGAAGTGATTTCACCATCGTGAGGGCGCAAGGCATGGCCGGTTTTCGGGCGTGCCTTGCGCCTTTTTCGTATCCGGAGCCGTCAAGCCGTGAGCTCATCCCCGACCGCAGCGCCCGCCATCGAACTGATCGGCATCGACAAGAAGTTTGGCGCCGTCCACGCCAACAAGAACATCAACCTCACCGTTGCCAAGGGTTCGATCCACGGCATCATTGGTGAAAATGGCGCCGGCAAGTCGACGCTGATGTCGATCCTCTACGGCTTCTACCAGGCTGATGGTGGGTCGATCCGCATCAATGGCAAGGACACCGTCATCCATGACAGCCAGGCGGCGATTTCCGCCGGCATCGGCATGGTTCACCAGCACTTCATGCTGGTCGAGAATTTTTCCGTCTTGGAAAACGTGATCCTCGGCGTCGAGCGCGGAGCGCTGCTCGGCCGGGGCGTTTCCGACGCACGGTCGGCGCTGAAGCGTCTTGAGGCGGATTACGGGCTGGAAGTCGATCCCGATGCCATCATCGAGGAACTGCCGGTCGGTCTGCAGCAGCGTGTCGAGATCCTGAAGGCTCTCTATCGCGGTGCCGAGATCCTGATCCTCGACGAGCCCACCGGTGTGCTGACGCCGGCGGAAGCCGATCATTTGTTCCGCATCCTCGGCGTGCTGCGCGACCAGGGCAAGACCATCATCCTGATCACTCACAAGCTGCGCGAGATCATGGCGATTACCGATACGGTGTCGGTGATGCGGCGCGGCGAAATGGTGGCGACCCGCAAGACCTCGGAAACCACGGTGGAAGAACTCGCCGAGCTGATGGTCGGCCGTCGCGTGTTGTTGCGGGTCGAGAAGGGACCGGCCGCGCCCAGCGACGTGGTGCTGTCGGTCAGGAACCTCACCGTCAAGGACAGCCGTGGGGTCACCATGGTCGACAACGTGTCCTTCGACGTTCGTGCCGGTGAAGTGGTGGGTATCGCCGGTGTCGCCGGCAACGGCCAATCGGAGCTTCTGGAAGCGATCACCGGCATCCGCAAGCCGGTCTCCGGCGAGATCCTCATGCACGGCAAGCCGGTGACCGGTTTCGATGCTGCCCGCCTCCGGGCGCTCGGTATCGGCCACATCCCCGAAGACCGGCACCACATGGGTCTCGTGCTGGGCTTCGAGGAGAATGAGAATTCCGTCCTCGGTTATCATCGTGACGATCGTTACGGCAAAGGCCCCTTCCTCAATCTCGACGCCTGCCGCGACGACGCCAAGGCCAAGATCGAGAAATACGACATCCGGCCACCCAACTGCCGGCTGAAGACCGCCAATTTCTCCGGTGGCAACCAGCAGAAAATCGTCGTTGCCCGCGAGATCGAGCGCGATCCGTCGCTTCTGGTGGTGGGGCAGCCGACGCGCGGTGTCGACATCGGCGCCATCGAGTTCATCCATCGCCGGCTGATTGCCATGCGCGACGCCGGCAAGGCGGTGCTGCTGGTGTCGGTGGAACTCGACGAGATCCGCTCGCTGTCCGACCGCATCCTCGTCATGTTTGCCGGCCATGTGGTCGGCGAAAAAACGCCGGATACCGGTGAACAGACCCTCGGCCTGATGATGGCCGGCATTGCCGCGTGAGGCCGAGATGAGCACCGCGTCCGTACCGCTTCCCAACTGGATCACTTACGGCCTGATGCCGTTCCTCAACCTCGTGGTTGCCTTCCTGATCTCCGGGCTTGTCGTCTGGTTCATCGGCGAGAGCCCGCTCGAAGCCGTGAAGCTCCTCTTGCAAGGGGCGCTCGGCAATGGCGAGGGTATCGGCTTCACGCTCTATTACGCCACCAACTTCATCTTCACCGGTCTGTCGGTGGCCGTCGCGTATCATGCCGGCCTGTTCAACATCGGCTCGGAAGGTCAGGCCTATGTCGGTGGCCTCGGCGCGGCGCTCGCCTCGCTCGCCCTCGACCATTACGTGCCCTGGTATGTGACGATGCCCTTCGCGGTGATCGGCGCCGCGATCTTCGGCGCCGCCTGGGCGCTGATCCCGGCCTGGCTGCAAGCCAAGCGCGGCAGCCACATCGTCATCACCACCATCATGTTCAACTTCATCGGCGCGGCGATGATGGTCTATCTGCTCGTCCACGTGCTGATCGTGCCGGGCAAGATGGCGCCGGAAACCCGCGTCTTCCTGGAGGGTGGGCAGCTTCCGAAGCTCGATTGGCTGATCGCCATGTTCGGCGGCAAGATTGGTGCTGCGCCGTTCAACGTGTCGTTCCTCATCGCGCTGGTCATGTGCGCCGCCGTCTGGGTGCTGATCTGGCGGACCAAGTTCGGCTACGAGATCCGCACGCTCGGCGCCAGCCCGACCGCTGCCGTCTACGCCGGCATTCCCTATGTGAAGACGGTGATCATCACCATGCTGATCTCCGGGGGGCTCGCCGGCATGATGGCGCTCAACCCGGTGCTGGGCGCTTCGGCCCGCCTGCAGGTGGAATTCGTCGGCGGCGCCGGCTTCGTCGGTATCGCCGTGTCGCTGATGGGGCGCAGCCACCCGATCGGTATCGTGCTCGCCGCCATCCTCTTCGGCGTGCTCTATCAGGGCGGTGACGCCCTATCCTTCGACATGCCGAAGATCACCCGCGACATGATCGTCGTCATCCAGGGTCTGGTGGTTCTGTTCGCCGGCGCCCTCGAATACCTGTTCCGCCCGGCCATCGTCCGGCTGTGGCAGCGGTTCGGCAAGGCCTGAGGGGGAGAGTCATGGAAAATCTCGACATCATCTCGATCCTCGGCTCGACCATCCGCCTGTCGATCCCGCTGATCTTCACCGCACTCGCCGGCCTGTTTACCGAGCGGGCCGGTGTGTTCGACATCGGCCTCGAAGGCAAGATGCTGTTCTCGGCCTTTGCCGCGGCGGTCGCCGCCTTCATGACCGGCTCGCCCTGGATCGGTCTTCTGGCCGGTATCGCCGTGTCGGTTCTGATCTCGCTGATCCATGGCTTTGCTTCGATCACCAATCGCGGCAACCAGATCGTGTCGGGCGTTGCCATCAACTTCCTGGCGTCCGGCCTGACCGCCGTGCTGGGGCAGGCCTGGTTCAGCCAAGGCGGCCGCACACCGCCGCTGTCGCCCTCGGCGCGCTTCACCGAAATTGTCTTTCCCTATGCCAACCAACTGCGAGACACCGGCTTTATCGGCCGCTTCTATGCCAATGTGATTTCAGGCCACAACATCCTGACCTACATTGCCTTCCTCGCCGTACCGGCCTCCTGGTGGATACTCTATCGCACCCGCTTCGGCCTGCGCCTGCGCGCGGTCGGCGAGAATCCCGGTGCCGTCGACACAGCCGGCATTTCGGTCACCTGGCTGCGCTACCGGGCGACCATCTGTGCCGGCATTCTCTGTGGTTGCTCGGGCACCTATCTCGCCATCGCCCAGTCGGCGGGCTTCGTGAAGGATATGTCGGCCGGCAAGGGCTTCATCGCTCTCGCCGCGCTGATCTTCGCCAAGTGGCGTCCAGTGCCGGTGATGCTGGCCTGTCTGCTGTTCGGCTTCCTCGACGCCTTCGCCAACTTCATGCAGGGCAAGAATGTCCCGGGCATCGGCGAGGTGCCGGTGCAGATCTTCCAAGCGCTGCCGTATGTGCTGACCTGCGTGCTGCTCGCCGGCTTCATCGGTGTGGCTCGGCCGCCGAAAGCTGGCGGCGTACCCTACGTCAAGGAGCGCTGAGATGGCCGATTTCGACAAGCTGTTCGCGGCGGCGAGTGCCGCTCGTGCAAGGGCGCATGCGCCCTATTCCAACTATGCCGTCGGCGCGGCGCTGCTCGCCGACGACGGCAACATCTATTCCGGCTGCAACGTCGAGAATGCCGCTTTCCCCGAGGGCTGGTGCGCCGAGACGACGGCGATCGGCCAGATGGTGATGGGCGGCGCCAAGCGCATCGTCCGCGCCGTGGTGGTGGCGAGCCGCATCGACGGCGAGCGCGTGCCGGGCGGCCGTTTCTGCACGCCTTGCGGCGGTTGCCGCCAGCGCTTGTCGGAGTTCGCAGCGTCGCCGGCGACCGAGATTTGGGCCGCCGATCCCGACGGTGCCAGCCAGCATTTCACGATGGCCGAGCTGTTGCCGGCCGGATTCGTTCTGGAGGAGTGAACGAACATGTCCGAGATGTCCAACGCTGCCCGCGCGGCGGCGATGATTGCTGCCAAGACGGATCTGAAGCCGATCGTCGGCATGGTGCTCGGCTCCGGGCTCGGTTCGTTCGCCGATAGTGTCGAGGGCGCCGTCCGCTTCTCCTTTGCCGACCTGCCGGGCTTTCCGGTGTCCACCGTCTCCAGCCACAAGGGCGAACTGGTCATTGGCCGCATCGCCGGTCAGCCCGTCGCGGTGCTATCCGGCCGCGCTCATTACTATGAGCATGGCGAGGCGGCGATCATGAAGACGCCGATCGAGGTACTGAAGCTGATCGGCTGCAAGGCGGTGATCCTGACCAACGCGGCTGGCGGGCTGCATCTCGAGGTCGGCCCGGGCGAGTTAATGCTGCTCACCGACCACATCAACTTCACCGGCTCCAATCCGCTGGTCGGCGAACTCGGCGATGAGCGCTTCGTCGGCATGTCGCAGGCCTACGATCTGCGTCTGCAGTCTCTGTTCCGTGAAGCGGCTGCCGCCGAGGGCATCAAGCTGCATTCGGGCGTCTATGTCTGGTTCACCGGGCCGTCCTTCGAGACGCCGGCCGAGATCCGCGCTGCCAAGATCCTGGGTGGCGACGCTGTCGGCATGTCGACGGTGCCGGAAGTGATCCTCGCCCGCTACATGGGGCTCGAGGTAGCCGCCGTCTCCACCGTCACCAATCCGGCCGCCGGGCTCACCGATCAGGAGCTCAGCCATGAAGAGGTGAAGGAAGCCGCGCCCAAGGGAGCCGAGAAGCTCCGGCGCATCCTGCCGCGCGTTATCGCTGCCTATGGAGCATCCGCATGAGCTTCCTGCCGCAGGAGATCATCCGCAAGAAGCGTGACGGCGCCGTGCTCAGCTGCGAAGAGATCACCTTCATGGTCGAGGGCCTGACCGCTGGCTCGGTCACCGAGGGACAGGTGGCGGCTTTCGCCATGGCCACTTTCTTCCGTGGCATGACCATCGACGAGCGCGTGGCGCTGACGCTGGCGATGCGCGACTCGGGCACCGTTCTCGACTGGTCCGACCTGCCGGGACCGGCCCTCGACAAGCATTCGACCGGCGGCATCGGCGACACCGTGTCGTTGATGCTGGCGCCGGCCGTCGCTGCCTGTGGCGGCTACGTGCCGATGATCTCGGGCCGTGGCCTTGGACATACCGGTGGCACGCTCGATAAGCTCGACACGGTGCCGGGCTACAAGACGCAGCCGGATAACGAACTGTTCCGCAAGGTGGTGCGCGAAGTGGGCTGTGCCGTCATCGGCCAGACCGCCGATCTGGCTCCGGCGGACAAGCGCGTTTATTCCATCCGCGACGTGACCGGTACGGTGGAGAGCATCGACCTCATCACCGCCTCGATCCTCTCTAAGAAGCTCGCTGCCGGCCTCCACGGTCTCGTCCTCGACGTCAAGACCGGCACGGGTGCCTTCATGGCAACCCTTGAGGACTCGCGCGCTCTGGCCGAAAGCCTTGTCCATGTAGCGAATGGCGCCGGCTTGCCCACCATCGGCCTGATCACCGACATGAACGAGCCGCTCGGAACAGCGGCCGGCAACGCGCTGGAAGTGCAGCTCGCTGTCGATTTCTTGACTGGCAAGCGCATCGACCCGCGCATGTGGGACGTGACGGTGGCGCTGTCGGCGGAAATGCTGGTGATCGGCGGCCTTCGTCCCGATGCCGCCGAGGCACGTGTCGCGGTCGAGGAGGCTTTCACCTCCGGCCGGGCAGCGGAAGTGTTCGGCAGTATGGTCAGCGCGCTCGGTGGTCCGATCGATTTCGTGACCAAGGCCGACAGCTATCTTGCCAAGGCGCCGGTGGTGAAGCCGGTTTATGCACCTCAGGCCGGCACCATCGCCGCCATTGATGCACGGGCGATCGGTGTTGCCGTCGTCGGGCTCGGCGGTGGCCGTACCCGGCCACAGGATCCCATCGATCCGTCGGTTGGCTTCTCGGCGCTGGCCGGTCTTGGCGAGGACGTCGGCTCGGATCATCCGCTCGGCTTCGTGCATGCGGCAAATGAATCGGCTGCCGACGCCGCTGCGGCCGCGCTGATTGCTGCCTACCGGTTCGGCGATCGGCCGGAACGCGGCCCGTCGGTGATCGAGCGGGTCGGCGGTTGAGGTCTTTCCTGGGGTGGTCGCGGACGGCGCTGCCCCAGGGAACAAGAATAAGATTGAGGCGCGGCTCAGGCGCCGAGGAGGATCCATGAAACGAGCCATCATCATCGTGCTCGACAGCTTCGGCATCGGCGGCGCGCCGGATGCTGCTCGCTTCGGCGACGAGGGCTCCGACACGCTCGGCCACATCGCTGCCGAGTGTGCGGCCGGACGAGGTGATCGGGACGGTTTGCGGTCGGGACCGCTTGCGCTTCCCAATCTCGAGCGCCTCGGCCTTGGGCTGGCCGCCGAACTTGCTACGGGCCGGAAGCCGGCCGGTTTTACCCGCATGACGGCCGAGGGGCGCTATGCCGCTCCCGCCGAAGTGTCGAGCGGCAAGGATACGCCGTCCGGCCATTGGGAGATCGCCGGCGTGCCGGTGCCTTTCGAGTGGGGCTATTTCCCGCCGGAGCCGCCGAGCTTCCCGCCTGAACTGATCGAAGCCTATGCGCGCGAGACCCACGTGCCCGGCATCCTCGGCAATTGTCATGCCTCCGGTACCGAGGTCATTGCCCGCTTCGGTGAGGAACACATCCGCACCGGCAAGCCGATCGTCTATACCTCGGCCGATTCCGTCATGCAGATCGCTGCGCACGAGACGCATTTCGGCCTCGCCAAGCTGCTGGCCGATTGCGAGATCGCCCGCAAGCTGGTCGATTCCTACAAGGTCGGCCGGGTGATTGCCCGCCCCTTCGTCGGCGAGACCAAAGATACCTTCAAGCGCACCGCCAACCGGCGCGACTATGCCGTGCCGCCGCCCGAGCCGACGCTGCTCACCCGCGTCGAAGCGGTGGGCAGCAAGGTCTACGGCATCGGCAAGATCGGCGACATTTTCGCCCACCAGAACATCACCATCACTCGCAAGGGCAAGTCCAACGACGGCAACCTTGATCTCGGCATTGCCGCGCTCGGCGAAGCCGGCGCCGGTGATCTCGTGTTCGTCAACCTCGTCGATTTCGATACCGAATATGGTCATCGGCGCGATGTTGCCGGTTACGCCGCCTGTCTGGAGGCCTTCGATCGGCGGCTGCCGGAGGTGGAGGCGGCGATGGCCGAGGGCGATATGCTGCTGATCACCGCCGATCACGGCTGCGATCCCACCTGGCGTGGCAGCGATCACACACGGGAACGCGTGCCGGCGCTGTTTGCCGGTCCGCATGTTCCATCCGGTCCCGCCGGACGACCCGACACCTTTGCCGACATGGCCGAGACCGTTGCCGCCTGGCTCGGCCTTGCACCGGGCCTGCACGGCCGCTCACTGCTCTGAAAGACAGCCCCATGACCGAACCGACCGCCGTGCCTTCGGTGCCGAAGGCCGAACTGCACGTTCATCTGGAGGCCGGCGCCGCGCCGGACCTCGTTCGTCGCAACGCCGCCCGTTATGGTGTCGATGTGTCACGTCTTTTCGACGAGGAGGGACGCTATCTCTGGACGGACTTCTCGGCCTTCCTCGTTGCCTATGACCTTGCCGCGTCGGTATTCCGCACGCCTGAGGATTTCGCGGAGATTGCCGAGGTCTATCAGCGGCAGGCTGCCGCTGCCGGCTCGATCTATACCGAGTTCTTCGTGTCGCCGGATTTCGGCGAACGTTCCGGTCTCGGCTACCGCGCCTATCTCGACGGCATCGCCGAAGGATTGCGACGTGCCGAGGCGGCCACGGGCATCATTGGTCGCATCATCCCGCTTGTCGAGCGGCACTATGGTCCCGAGCGGGGTGTCGAGGCCGCGCGGGCTGCGGTCAATAATCTCGTTCCGGAAGTTGTCGGCTTCGGTATGGCTGGCGAGGAGCGCCTGCATGCGCCGCATGAATTCTCCGCTGCCTTCGAGATCGCTGCCGAGGCCGGCCTGCCGCTCACCTGCCATGCCGGGGAATGGTGCTCTTGGGAAGGCGTTGCGGCGACTCTTGATGCGCTTCCGGTGAAACGTATTGGCCATGGCGTGCGTGCCATCGAGAATGCTGATCTCGTCCGTCGCATCGCTGAGGAGGGCATCCACCTTGAAATCTGCCCGGTGTCCAATGTCACCCTCGGGGTCTATCAGGATTATGCCGACCATCCACTCTTGGCGCTCCGGGCAGCCGGCGTTCGCCACTCACTCAATACGGACGATCCGCCGTTCTTCTGGACGTCGGTCGGGCACGAATATCGCGTGGCGCGTGACACCTTTGGCCTGAGCGATGCCGAGTTGGTCGAGGTGACGCGGACGGCGATTGAGGACGCCTTCTGCGACGAGGTCACCAAAGCGAAGCTTTTCGCCCTGTTGTGAGCGGAAATCTGGTGGAGATCGGGGAAAATGCCGGTTTCGGAGGCGGCTTTGAGTCTCTATGGTCGCCGAAACTCAAAGCCCGCGAGGAACCCATGAGCGTCAAGGTCATCGATCATCCGCTGGTGCAGCACAAGCTGACCATCATGCGCAAGCAGGAAACCTCCACAGCGAGCTTCCGGCGGCTGTTGCGTGAGATCTCGACGCTGCTCTGCTACGAGGTGACGCGTGATCTGGCGCTGACCGAGGTGGAGATCGAAACGCCGCTGCAGACCATGACGGCGCCGACTCTCGAGGGCAAGAAGCTGGTGTTCGCCTCGGTGCTGCGCGCCGGCAACGGTCTCCTCGAAGGCATGCTCGATCTGGTGCCTGCGGCCCGCGTGTCGCACATCGGTATCTACCGCGACCATGAGACGCTGCAGCCGGTCGAATATTACTTTAAGGCGCCGGCCGATCTCTCCGACCGTCTCACAATCGTGGTCGATCCGATGCTGGCGACCGGCAATTCATCGATTGCTGCCGTCGACAAGCTCAAGGAGCGTGGCGCTCGCGATATCCGCTTCGTCTGCCTGCTCGCGGCGCCTGAAGGCATCAAGCATTTCACCGAGGCGCACCCGGACGTGCCGGTGTTCACGGCGGCGATCGACAGCCACCTCAACGAGAAGGGCTATATCGTGCCCGGTCTCGGTGACGCCGGCGACCGCATGTACGGCACCAAGTAGGCGCCTCTATCCAATTCGGAATGCTAAAGCCTCGGCCGCTCGACGGCCGGGGCTTTTTCTTACGAGTGATGACACTCAATGCATTGTGGTGAGCTTGATGATGGCCGGCGCCATGATGACGGCGAACAGCACCGGCAGGAAAAACAGAATCATCGGCACGGTCAGCTTGGGCGGCAGCGCCGCCGCCTTCTTCTCTGCCTCGTTCATGCGCATGTCGCGGTTTTCCTGGCTGAGAACGCGCAACGTCTGGCCGAGCGGCGTGCCGTAACGTTCGGATTGAATGAGTGCCAGACACACCGCCTTGACGCCGTCGAGGCCGGTGCGGTTGGCCAGATTTTCATAAGCCTGGCGGCGGTCGGACAGGAAGGACAGCTCGGCTGTGGTCAAGCTCAGCTCTTCGGCGAGTGCCAGTGATTGGCTGCCGATCTCCTCGGAGACCCTGCGGAAGGCAAGCTCGATCGACATGCCGCTTTCAACGCAAATGAGCAGCAGATCGAGGGAATCGGGGAAGGCGCGCTTGATCGATTGCTGGCGCTTTTGCAGTGCGTTGGAAACGATGATGATCGGCAGGTAGAAGCCGGCATAGGCGGTCACCAAGCAGATGCCAAGCTTGAACGGGAGGGGGCGCTCGATCTTGAGCACGATGAAGACATAGAAGATGGCGATGGCCAGAAAGGCGAAGGGCAGCACGAAACGCGCGAACAGAAAGGTTGTGGTGGCCGCTTCGCTGCGGAAGCCGGCCTGCTTCAGTTTTTCCTCGCCCTTGTCGTCGAGCAACGCCTTTCTGAGCGACAGTCTGTCGACGAGGCGGCGCATGTAGGCCTTGGATTCTTTGCCGCGCAGCGAGCCGCGCCCCTCCTCGGCAAGCCGGGCGCGTTCGCGTTGACGTATCTTCTCGCGCTCGTCGGCGACGGCGCGCATGCGCGCCGGCAAGCGATCGCTCGACAGAAGCGGCATGGCCAGACTGAGAACCGTAGCGAAGATGGCAAGCGATACCAAGATGGCCATCAGGGTCACCGGATCGCGTAGGGTATCGATGATCGCGCCCATTGTGGCCCTCAGAAGTCGAAGGAAATCATGCGCTTCATCACGAAGATGCCGGTCAGCATCCAGAGAAGCGAAATGCCGAGAACGATCTGGCCGATCGGTGTAACGAACAGCACCATGATGTAGCTGGGGCTGGTCATGTAGACGAGGCCGGTGACGATGATCGGCAGCGAACCGATGATGGACGCCGACGACTTGGCTTCCATGCTCATGGCCTGGATCTTGGCCCGCATTTTCTTGCGCTCTCGCAGCACTTTGGCGAGGTTGCCGAGCGCTTCGGAGAGGTTGCCGCCGGCTTTCGACTGGATGGAGAGCACGATGCCGAAGAAGTTGGTCTCCGGCAGCGGCACACGCTCGTACATGCGAGCGACAGCCTCGTCGATCGGCACGCCGAGCTGCATCGTCTCGATGACGGCTCGGAACTCGCTCTTGACCGGCTCCTTGGCTTCGCTGGCAATCATCCTGAGACAGTCGTTGAGCGGCAGGCCGGCCTTGACGCCGCGAACGATGACCTCGACCGCGTTGGCGAGCTCCTCGATGAAGGCAGCGTGGCGGCGCTTGCGGACGAAGTTGACAAAGAAGCGCGGCAGACCGAAGGCGCCGACGAAACCCGCTCCAAATATGAGATAAATCGGCAGGCTCATGGCAAAACAAACGGCCGCGAGGATAAGTCCTGTGAGAGCGCTATAGATGTAGAAGCGGGCGATCGGTACGGTGAGGCCGGCTTGTTGAAGGCGAAGTTGCATGGGCGGGTTGGTGGATTTCGACGCCTTGTGCTTCTGCTTGACCTCCAGATCCTTCAACGTCTCCTTGACGTTGCGGCGCCGGGCTGTCGGCGTCGCCGCTTTGGTCGCCTGCTCGACATCGACTGAAGGCGCGACCACCAGGGTTCGCCGACGCTCGACCGAAGCTTGCCGCTCGATGCGCCCGTAGAAAAAGCCGTAGAGCAGGGCAGCGATCGAGAAGCCGACGAGGCCCATCATCGCGAGGACGCGGATGTCAATCTGCATGCTCCTCTCCTATCGCTCGCGATTGTTAGGTGTAAGCGCCGGTTGGCGCCGGTGCTTCAGATGCGTCGAGGGCGGCGGCGAGGCGCCGTTCTTCACCATAGTAACGGGCGCGATCCCAGAACTTCGGACGGCCGATGCCGGTCGACCTGTGACGACCGATCAGCTTGCCATCGCTCTCTTCGCCGACGATGTCGTAGACGAAGAGATCCTGGGTGATCACCACATCGCCTTCCAGGCCGACCACCTCGGTAATGTGGGTGATGCGGCGCGAACCATCTCTAAGGCGTGCCGCCTGGATGATCACATCGATCGACGTGACGATCATCTCGCGCACCGTCTTGGCCGGCAGCGTGTAGCCGCCCATGGAAATCATCGACTCGATGCGGGAAATCGCCTCGCGAGGCGTGTTGGCATGCAACGTACCCATCGAGCCGTCGTGGCCGGTGTTCATCGCTTGAAGAAGATCAAAGGCTTCAGGACCACGCACTTCGCCGACGATGATCCGTTCCGGCCGCATACGCAGGCAGTTCTTCACGAGATCGCGCATGGTCACCTGGCCCTCGCCTTCGAGGTTGGGCGGGCGCGTTTCCAGACGGACGACGTGCGGCTGCTGGAGCTGAAGTTCGGCGGCGTCTTCGCAGGTGATGATGCGCTCCGTCGGCTCGATGTAGGCGGTAAGGCAGTTGAGCAACGTCGTCTTGCCCGAACCGGTACCGCCTGAAATCAGCACGTTGCAACGGCAGCGGCCGATGATCTCGAGGATGGCGGCGCCTTCGGGTGTGATCGAGCCGAACTTGACCAGTTGCGGCAGAGTCAGCTTGTCTTTCTTGAACTTACGAATGGTCAGCGTCGGCCCGTCGATGGCGAGCGGCGGCGCGATGACGTTGACGCGGCTACCGTCCGGCAGGCGGGCGTCGCAGATCGGCGAGGCTTCATCGACACGACGACCGATCTGGCTGACGATGCGCTGGCAGATGTTCATCAGCTGCACGTTGTCGCGGAACCGCACCCCGGTCTTGATCATCTTGCCGCCCACTTCGATGAAAGTGGCGTCGGCACCGTTGACCATGATGTCGGCGATGTCATCCCGGGCCAGCAGCGGTTCGAGCGGGCCATAGCCCAGCACGTCGTTGCAGATGTCGTCGAGCAGTTCTTCCTGCTCGGATATCGACATCACCACGGCCTTCAGCGAGATGATGTCGCTGACGATGTCGCGAATCTCTTCGCGCGCCGTCTCGATATCGAGCTTGGCGAGCTGGCTGAGGTCGATCGTTTCGATCAGCGCCGAGAAGATTGATGACTTGGTGTCGTAATAGCTATCGGACTTGCGCCGCTCCTGCATTTCTGGTGCGGGCGCAGGACGGGCAGTGGGGCCAGGCGCCGGCGTTGCCACCGGCGCGGCAATGGGTGCCGTTTCGACCGTCCGCGCTGCGGTCGCGGTCGCCGGTTTCTCCACTGCCGAACCCGATGAGCCACGCTTGCCAAAAGACATTGAACGTCTCCTTGTCCTGATCGTCAGTGGGCTTTGAGGCGCGGCAGACGGGCGAGCAGGGGCGTGAGAGCCGACTTGCGGCCAGTGCGGGTCACGCTTCGGCCGGTAAGTCGGGCGGCAAGCGTGTCGAAGATCTGAGCGACCGGCGATCGGGCGTTGATCTCGGCAATCATTTGGCCATTGTTGGTGGCTGTGCCGAACAGAGCAGCATCGAAGGGAATGATGGCTGACGGCTCAAGCTGCAGCGCCTTCTGGAAATCGACGGGCTTGATCTCCGGCCGCTTCGGCAGGCCGACCTGATTGATGACCAGCCGTGGCGCTCCGTCATTGGGGCGGGCCATTTTCAGCTGGTCGATGAGGTTCTTGGCGTTCCTGAGGGAGGCGAGGTCGGGCATGGTGGTGATCACCACCTCATCGGCGGCACCGAGGAGGCGGCGAACCCAGGCCGTCCAGAGATGGGGCACATCGAGAATAATGGCAGGTGCGCTGATGCGGGCCGCCTCAAGGATCGGATCGAAGGCCATCTCGTCGTGGTCAAAGGGGCGGTCGAGCGTAGACGGAGCGGCGAGCAGGCTCAGGTTGTCGGCGCATTTGGATAGCAGCCGGTCGAGAAACACATCGTCGACTCGGTCGCCCGCGGCCAGAGCATCCGCCAGCGTCTGCGGCGGCTCCTGATTAAAGTCGAGACTGGCCGTGCCGAACGGCAGATCGAGATCGGCCAGTACGACGCCGCCGTCAAAACCGCGCGACAGTGCAAAGGCGACATTGTGAGCGACCGTCGACGAGCCGGCACCGCCACGAGCGCCAATGAAGGCGATGGTCCGGCCCACCGGCTTTACGTCGGGCGAAAGATAGATCTCGCCAATCTCGCGAATGACGTCATAGAGACCGAAGGGGGCAACCATGTATTCCGACACGCCGCGGCGCATCAGATCGCGATAGAGGGCGACATCGTTGTGATGGCCGATCAGTACGACCTTGGTGCCGGCGTCGCAGACAGAGGCTAGTTGGTCAACCTGCTCCAATACCTGCTCGCGCCGTTCACGCGTTTCGACGAATAGAAGGTTCGGCGTTGGAGCTGCGGCGTAAAAATCCAGGGCGGCCGCCACGCCACCCTGGTGCACCTTGACGTGCGCTTTGGCCATGCGGCGATCGGCCGCCGCCTGCTCCAGTGCCTCGGCGACTTCAGACGTTTCGCAGAATGCTTGGATGGAGATGCGCGGCACGGGCTTGAGCCCGTCGGCATCGGCGGGGCGGCCAGAGGCGGTGGGGACGAACGGGTCGTCGGTGTTCATAGCCGTCGGTTCCTAGAAGGTCGAAGTCGGATAGGTGGCTGATGGGCTCGATCCCTTGGCCGCCTTCTGCAACATTTCCCAGCGTTGCCAGCCGCGCACGGGCGTTTCGGCACGCGGGATCAGGAGATCGTTCGGATTTTCCACCATGGCAGCGAGATTGGCTTGGGTGGAGCAGCCGAACTCGGCGCCGTCGGTGCCCTTCTGGTTGTCGGGCAAGGCGTCCGATGTCCAACGGCCACAGGGTGGGCTTACCGCCTTGATGCGCGCAAATCCAAGCCTGATCGGTGCGGGAACGCGCGGATCGGCAACCGCGTAGGTCTGGCTTCTGAGATAGGTCGCAGCGACGCCCGATTGCTTCAGCACGGTTCGAATCTGACGCGCGAGATAGTCGGCCGCTGCCTGATTGATCGACCCCGAGGGTGTCATCACCACCACCGGTCCGGTGGCGTTGCGCGCCGCGTCTGCTCCAAAATCAGCCACCACTGCTCTGAGGTCGGGCGAAAGGCCTCCGGTGCCGGTGCCGACGGGGATGTCCAGGGTCTGCGGCGCCTCGGTAACGGCGATCGGATAGGCGCTACGGTAGCCGTCGGACGGCAGGCCGTCCGTCAGTACTTGGCCCTGCTGATTGCAAGCGGCGAGCGTCAGCGCCAGTGCGACGATAGTCGGCCTCAAGAACCGACGCGGCGCTCTCTCGGAGCTGATAAGCGGATTCATTGCCTGCATGGCACTCCTCCAATGCGCCGGCTTAATCATAGGAGAAGCCGTAGCGGCCCTGATAGGAACCGGAAGCGGCACCGTTGACGCGATAGATGCGATTGATTTGATTCAGGAAATAGCTTTGGGCATCCGCCTGGAAGTTGAGATTTTGGTCGGGGCGGGTAATGGCCGACGCCGCAACAGGCCTGACGAGATAAGGCGTCACAAACACCACCAGTTCGGTCTGCTGGCGCTGATAGGCCTCGCTCTTGAACAGCGCGCCGAGGATCGGCAGGTCGGACAAGCCGGGTGTGCCGTTGATGCTCTTGGAGATGTTGTCGCGCAGGAGGCCACCGATGGCGATGGCGCCGCCGGATGGTACCTCGACGGTGGTTTCGGCCCCGCGTTTCTTGATGGCCGGTGTGCTTGTACCGTAGGAGGTGTCGATATCGCTCACCTCGGTATTGATGTTGAGGCTGATGCGGCCCGAACTCAGCACCACCGGCGTGAACTTCAAGATGACGCCATATTCCTTGAAGTTGATGGTATTGCCGTTGTTGCTGGCCAGCGTGTAGGGGATTTCGCCGCCGACCACCACCTTGGCCGGTTGGCCGGAAATGGCTGTGACGTTGGGTTCCGCCAGTGTGCGGACCACGCCCTGCGTCTTCAGGGCATTGATCATCGCAGTAAAGTGGTCGGTCGAGATGTTCAGCGCCGAGCTGGTGCTCGTGTCGCCAATACCGAACAGCTTTGTGGAATTGGACGACAACCCGGCCAGATTGGATGTGAGATTGGCCGGAGAGCTGGCGGCGGCAACGGCCCCCACTGCGCCGGCCATGTCGATGCCGAGCTTCCTGACCGTATTCTTTTCCACCTCGGCGATGACGACGCGGAGGTTGACCTGATCCGAGCCGGAGATGGTGATCGAATTGACGATCTTGTCGGGTGAGCCAACGAATTTGCCGGCGATATTGGTTGCCGTGGCAACCGCCTCCGCCGACGTGACGGTGCCCGAGAGCACCAGCGAATCGCCGAGCGACTGAGCCTTGATATGCGAGTCGGGGATAACCTCGGCCAGGGTCTTTTCCAGACCGACGGTGTCGCGCCCGACCACCAGTTCGAAATGAGCGATCTGTCGATTGCCATCACCGAACAGGAAGACGTTGGCTTCGCCGACACTCATGCCGATCAGGTAAATCTTGCGATTGTTGCGGACCACCGCGTCGGCGATCGCCGGGTTGGACACCAGAACGTCGCGGATATCGTCGGGCAGGTCGATGACCATCGATTTGTTGAGACCGAGATTGATAACCCGCCCCTCGATCTCGGCAACCGAACTGAGGCCGGCGGGATCGGCGGCGCGGGCCGGCTCGGGCAGGAAGGCAAGGCCGGTGGCAATGAGGCCCGCGAGGGGAAGAATCAGCGCTAGGCAGCGGTTCATGACCGGGTTTCCTGAAGTTGCAATCGGTCGGGGCGCTTGGTTCATGGCGCTTGCTGAGCCGTGACGCGGGACACGACGCCGAATTTCACGACGGCGACGCCGGTAGGTTTGCGCTGGCGAGCGGCGGGCTGATCGTTGTCGACGAGAGGGCGTAACGCCAATGAAATGGATCCGATCTGCTGAGCTTGGGTGACAAGCTCGGTCTGGTCGGGCGTAAGCTCCAGCGTTGCCGTGTTCTGCGCCACCATCGATGGCTGCTTGTCATCGCCGGTCTGCTGCACCGACTGATCGATGGCCAGCACCCTGATGTCGGTCAGAATGGTCTCGGCCACCGCGTCATTGGCTTCCTTCTGGCGCACCAGAAGAATATCGACACGATCTTCCGGCAAGATGAACCCGCCCGCCGTCGAGGCAGCGTTGACGCGGACCGCCACAGCGCGCATGCCTTCAGGCAGAACGGCGGAGAGGAAGCCGCGATCGGACCGCACCAGCTTGGCCTTGCGGATCGGCTCGCCGGCCAGAATCGGGCCGCGCGTCAGCATGCCCTTCAAATCGGTGACAGCGTCCGGTTCGCCCGATCGCTGAATGTAGCCGTCGTTGAGCCCATCCTTCGGCCAGGGTTTCCAGACGAGGTTGTCGGCGTCGACGGTCTTGCCGATACCGATATCCTTGGCGGCGACGAGCACGTCTTCGAGGTCCATCGGAGGCGCCGCCGGCTGGGCGGCAATATTCTGAGGTGCGTCCGGTGCGCGGGTGCCGATCCGGGTCGCTATGAGCCCCGCACCGGCGGCAGCGCCGACGGCGACGAGCAAAATAACCAGTTGGATCGGGCGCATGATGTTGCCTCGTGACCTAGGACGACGAGCGTTTCACTCAACGTCCGAGTACACGGGGTAACGCTGAATTTATGGTTAATAACTTGTTTGAAATCGTCTCGGTTTGTATCGCCCGTTCAGGAAACGCCAGGAACTGGCGATCTTTGCCGCGTCATATCTTTGCCAAGGCCAGAAATCCCGGCGTGTCGGGAAAGACGACGAGCGCGGCGGCGGCGAGCGCGACGCCATAGGGAACGCCCGCGCCTTTTTCGTGCAGACGTAGTGCCGGTGGCCATCCAAGCAGGAATCCGGGCAGCGGTATCGCACGGAACGCCAGCACGGCGAGCGACAGGGCACCACCGAACAGGGCGGTCAACACCAGAAAGGGCAGAGCCTGCTCGGCTCCGAGCCAGAGCGCGATGGCCGAGGCAAGCTTGGCGTCGCCGCCGCCGAGGAAGCCAAAGGCGAAAAGAACAAAGGTGCCAATAAGGACAGCCAATCCCGCAAGAAAATGAATACCGATCGTAGGAAGCGGCAGGCCGGACAGAAGTGCCAGCGCCAGAAACGCGATGGCAAGCGACACCGGGAAGCGATTGGGAATTTGCATCGTCAGCAGGTCGTAGCAGGCAGAAACCGTGACTACGACGGGGAAGACGGCTGTAATGAGGGCTGCGAGAATGAGCAAAACGGCTTTCTCCGGGACATCTGCCGGAATGCGGGACGGCGCCCGACGCTAGCGGAGCGGGGTAAACGGCGTCTGAACGATGGACGATGATCGTACAAAAGCATAAGGGGAGGCCGTTCTGACCTCCCCTTATGCGATTGACTCAAGAAATCTGTGCTAGAGCCGCAGATCCGGCCGCCTCTTGGACATCCGGTCCGAAGCAGCCTCGCAAACCTTCCGCCCGAATCTCAGGTGGCGTTCTTCATCTTGCCGGCAACCGAACTGAAGGTGTTGGAGATGCTGTTGCCGAGCGTACCGGCGGCGGTGATGATAGCAACGGCGATCAGCGAGGCGATCAGGCCGTATTCGATAGCGGTAGCGCCGGACTCGTCCTTGAGGAAACGCGAAACGAGAGCCTTCATTTGAGGTACTCCTAAGCTCACTTATCTGACAGCACAGGTTCGAAGGTCTAATTTCGCCTGACCCGTCTGAACCGCGATCAAACTAAGCTGTGAGCTGTTTCCACCGAGTTAAGGCGATCGATGAAACACGACCCTATTGGCAGAAATCGCTAGATGGTTAAAGTTAACTGAACGTCCAGGCAAAAAACTCTTCCTTTACCTAGCTATCAACCGGCTACGGAAGCTGAAAAAGACAGAAAAACGCTTCTTTCCGCTCAAACACGAGCCTTGCTGGTACCTCTAAATTGGCTGCCAGTTTGGCACGCCAAGCCTTTCGCCAAGCTGGAGCGCTGAAAAGCGCAGGCACGTTGGCGCTTTGTTTACCAACTTTCGGGATGATGCGGTGAACAGATGGTTACCGGAGCGTTCCATGTCCACGAGGCTCGTTCGTTCGGCTCTACTGGCAGCGGTTCTCGCCGGACCGATGGTCATAGCCCTGATGGCTGGTCCCGGCCGAGCCGGCGATCTAGTAAAGGTCGAACTCGATCAGGCCAAGATCTACCGGCTGGCGGCGCCGGCCAGCACTATCGTGATTGGCAACCCAGCGATTGCCGATGCAACGCTGCAAGATTCACAGACACTGATCGTCACAGGGCGGGCCTATGGCCAGACCAACCTCATCGTGCTTGATGGGCAAGGCGAGACCATCACCGACGTGCAGCTCGCCGTGCTCGCGGCGTCGGAAAATTTCGTCACGGTCTATAAGGGCGCCAAGCGGCAGTCGTTAAGCTGTCTGCCAGAATGTCAGCCAGCGGCTGTGCCAGGCGATGATTCGGAGCATTTCGGAAATATTCTCAGCCAAGTCTCTCAACATAACGGGGCCGGCGCTGGTACTCCGGCCACGACCTCGACCGGCGGAGCTACAGGCAACGGTAGTGGCGGGAGCGCAAGCGCTTCGACCCCGGCTGCTCCGAACAGCCAATAGATATGGTCAGCTACACCGCTTGGTAAGGTGTTCGAGGCAAACTCCGCCTTTGCGAGCCAACTCGCCGCGGGGAGAAGCTCATTGCGCCTGACCTGGCCCCTCCACCGTTTCCACTCGGTCATGACGACCGGTGACGCATCGCCGCATGTCCGGCTTCTTGGCGATCGCCGTGGTGCCGTGGCCATGGAGTTCGCGATCGTCTCGATTCCGTTCTTCCTGTTGCTGTTTGCCATTCTTGAGATGGCCCTGATGTTCTTTGTCGGCCAAGTACTGGATACGGCCACCGTTTCGGCATCCCGCCTGATCCGAACGGGCGAGGCTAAGGCGCAATCACTGACTCAGGCTCAATTCAGGGCGAAAATCTGTGACGGCATGGTCGGTCTCGTTGATTGCAACTCGCGGCTATACGTCGACGTTCAGTCTTATTCGACTTTTGGCGCCTATGTACCAACCAGTCCGCTCGATAAGGACGGAAATATCACCTCAACTAAGTATACAAATGGCAACAAGAGCGAGATCATCGTGGTCCGCAGCTTCTATGCTTGGCCAGTCTTGTTCGATCTTCTGGCTCGCAACACGACGAGATTGGCAAGCGGCGATCAGTTGCTTGGCGCCGTCGTCGCCTTCCAGACGGAGCCCTTCCCATGGTAAAGCGGCTTTCGCTGTTGGAGGCAGGGCTTGGCCGGCTCGCTCGGCGTTTTGTCGGCGAGCGAAGCGGCGTGTCGGCCGTGGAATTTGCTCTCATCCTGCCGTTGATGCTGATCATCTACGCTGGCTGCGGAGAAGTGACGAAGGCGCTTATTCTCGACCGCAAGGTCAGCCGGGCGGCCAGCACCATTTCGGATCTTGTCGCCCAGCAGAGTTCAGTCAGTTCGACCTTGATGACCAGCATCTTTGATGCGACGGCCGCCATCATGGAGCCAGACGACTCCTCCATTGCCAAGGTGGTTATCGTCGTTGTCAACGTCACTTCTTCAGGGCAGACGGTGGCTTGGTCAAAGGCGCGCAACGATACTGCCGCAACAACCGGTGCGGCCCCTCCCACTGGGCTTACAGTTCCCAGCACCATTGCCACGGTGGGCGACGAGGTGGTGGTCGGCCGGGTCACTTATTCCTATACTTCGCCGTTTGCCAGTGTCATGCAAAGCATCACCGGCAGCTCGACCTATAATCTTAGCCACGTCTTCTATCTGAAGCCTCGGCAGGGAACGACCATCGCTTTTACCAATTAGCCGATTAAACGGGCTTGATCTGATCGGAGCCAAGAAGAGATCGGTTAACGGGCCGGCAATACGGGACTGCTAAGGTAGCTGACTTACGGCTTAGCGCCCTTTCCGAGAGACAGCGTTCCGTGGCATCCCCGGTGTTCCACATCTCCACGATCCTGAGGCCGTCGGTACTCGCCTTCGGCGCTGTGCTCATTGCGCTCCTCTCGATTACCAGCTTGGTTCGAGACCGCGACGACGAACGCTATCTTGAGCGGCGATATGCCGATGTGGGCAAGATTCTGTCGGCGGCGATCGATCCCCGCTTTCAGAACAAGGCCGACGAAATCACCCGCGTGGCAGAGCGACTGGTGGTGATTGGTGCCGTAAGAGGCGGTGTTCTTTACGACGGCTCGGGACACGAGCAGCAAGTCTTCGGCGAGCACATTGAAGCCAGCTTCAACTCGGTCATGCGCACGGGGCGTACGGTGTTTCGGCCGGCCGGTGCCAGTAAGGCCGACTTCTACTATCCGCCGGAAGTCTCGCTGACGCCTTTTCACATTTTCCTGCGCGTCGACGTGGGAGAGATCACCAGCCTCGAGACCATCCGCGATGATCGGGCCGTGACCATAGCGCTGGGCGGTGGGGCGGCGGCCGCCGCGATTACCGAAATGGTCATGATGTTGATGGTTTGGTGGCCGTTGCGGCGCCTCCGGACCGTGGTCGAAGCCCTGCTGCAAGACCCCGCCTCGGCGGACCGTAGCCATCCACTCAGGGCATGGGGCGGTGAGGTCGGCCGACTGACGTTTGCCTTCGAATGCCTGCGGTCGATGCTGGCCGATGTCTGGCGCACCCGCGTCATGGTGGCCGATACCATCATTGAATCGTCCCCCTTCGCGGTGCTGCAGATCAACGGCGACGGTCATCCGTTCTTCGCCAACCCCTCCTGTGCACGCCTGTTTGGGCGCGATATTCTAAGGACCAACGAGGTCTCGCCGCTGATGTTGCGGGACGTGACAAGCGGAGCGCGTCATAACCTCAAGTCGTTTGTCGAGGCCAACAAGAGCGGTATTCGCCCGGTGGAGTTTCCGACGCCAAACGGACCAAAGCAGGCTTTGATCGCATCGCTGGTGCTTGGGGCCGAAACCCGGGCACCGGTCAACGTTCTGGTCGGCGTCGATATCAGCGCGGTCTACGGCGCGCGCGTGGCCGCGGAGGCGGCGCTCAAGGCCGGCATGGAAGACGTTGCCAGAGCGACGACGAGGACTTTCGAATACAAGCAAATGCTGGAGGCCTGTCTTGCGCTGATGGGTGGCGGCGGCAAGAAGCGTCAGGATCATCTGCAGATCACATCCTTCGTGCGCGAATGGCTCGACACAGCGGCCGAGGCGGGAGCGGTGCAGGCCTCCGACATTGATGGAGAAGATCCGGAGCTGGCGGGCGGCGCAGATGATCTGCGAGCTGTGGTGCGCTTCGCCGCTTTCGTTGCCTATACGCAGGTGGGAAGCTTGCCGGTCGACATGAAGATCGATATTCGCGGCATCGACTTCGAAACAGCCGGCCTGCAAGTGCAGGCGCGTGCCGCCGCCGGTGGAACCAAGGGCGCCTGTGTTGCCGATACCAATCTGGCGCTCGCCGCCCTCAAGGCCACGGTTGCGCGGGTCAGCGGTCAGCTGTCCGAGGTGGAGAAGGACGAGAATGGCGCTGTTGCCGTGCGCATTGTTCTGCGCGGCGCTGCCGAGCGTGTGCACACCGGCATGAAGTCGAAGACGGCGGAATAAGCCTGCAGGAAAAAGCCACTTACTGGCTCAGGACAAGGCGTCCGTTTTCAACGGTGAAGGTGTTGAGTCGGCTGAGAAAACTCATGCCGAGCAGGTTGGTGGCGAGCTGGCCGTCGGAAAGCACCAAGGCGTCGACGTCGGTCACCCTGATACCACCAACTTCAATTTCCTGCAGACGCACACGGGCGGCCTCGGCGACGCCGCCGGCGGTCGACACCTTGGCCGTGTAGTCGCCCGGCAGGACGATCAGGCCGACCGCCTTCGCGTCGGAAGCGCGCAAGGCCACCAATGTGGCGCCGGTATCGGCCAGCATAGCAAGCGGCCTGCCGTTGACACGGCCGGTGAAAACGAAATGACCGCGACTGTCGGCGGCGATTTCCGCCCTGCCTAGCAAGGCTGCCGGTTTCGGTGTCGCAGCCGGTGCCTTGCTGGTTGCCGGCATATCGGCAATTTTCTGCAGTTCCGGCGCGAAAAAGCCGATGATGACCGTCGCAGCCAACACCAATCCAAGAAGACGGAGCATTGCATCCCCCGCGCGGCCATATGGACCGCTCGGGCAGGTTAGGAGGGGAGGGTTCCCAAAGCCTTAAGCTTGGCTCGCAGCGGAAAGGCTTGCCTTGGCTAGCGCAGTCCAAACGGCCGCGCCCGGCGCGATGGCGTCATCGGCGAAATCATAGGCGGGGTGGTGGAGACCGGCCGATGGGCCGTTGCCCATGAAGAAATAGGCGCCGGGTACGCGCTCGAGATAGTAGGAAAAGTCCTCGGCAGCCATCAATGGCGCGGCCGTGCGGTCGATGGCACTTTGGCCGAGCAGACTTTCCACGACGTCGCCGACCCGCTCCGCGGCGGCGGCATGGTTGACGGTGACTGGATAGCCGCGCTCATAGAGGACGCGTGCTTCGGCGCCGAAGGCTGTGGCCACCGTGGTGGCAATGCGACTGACCGAAGCCTCGAGTTCGCCGCGAACCCTGCCGTCGAGCGCGCGGACGGTGCCTGACAGACGGGCGGTCTGTGGAATGACATTGTCGGTATTGCCCGCATGGAAGGTCGTGACCGACACGACGCCGGAGGCAAGCGGGTCGGTGTTGCGCGCCACGATCGACTGGAGAGCGGTGACCACCTGAGAGCCGACAAGAATGGGATCGATCGTTTCCTGCGGGCGTGCGGCGTGGCCGCCCCGGCCGAGAATGTCGATATAGAAGCGGTCGGTTGAGGCCATGATGGCGCCGTGCCGGACGGCGAAGCGTCCCACTGGCAGGCCCGGCAGGTTGTGGATGCCGTAGATTTCGTCGACCGGAAAGCGGTCGAATAAACCGTCTTCGATCATCGCCTTGGCTCCGGCACCACCTTCCTCGGCTGGCTGGAAGACGAAGACGACGGTGCCGGCGAAGTCCCTGTCGGCGGCGAGGCGACGGGCGGCGGCGAGCAGCGTCGCGGTGTGACCATCATGACCGCAGGCGTGCATGGCGCCAGGCTTCTCGGATGCCCAGGCTGCACCGGTGATTTCCTCGATCGGCAAGGCGTCCATATCGGCGCGTAGCCCTACGGCACGGTTGCCCGGCCGGCCTCTGAGCACGCCGACAACACCGCTGCCACCAACCCCGGTCACCACCTCATCCAAGCCGAAGGCGTTGAGCTTTTGGGCTACGAAGGCGGAGGTTTCGTCGAGGGCATAGAGCAATTCGGGACGGCGATGCAGATCGCGACGCCATAGCACAGCCTCTCCGGCGATGGCGGCGATCTTTTCAAGGGCGGACAAGGGCTGACCTCTCTACGGACAATTGCGGAGGAATTTCAGCCTAGCATGCCGACAACGGCGAAGGCGAGGGCCAATCGTTCCTGGGGATACCCGCTGGAATTTGCCGAAATTTAACCATCCGTTCGTGTTCTTGGTGGCAAATCCACCCGCCGGTCGGCACTGCCGATCGAGCCATCATGGAGATTTCCCGTGTTCGGACGCGCTTTCGCTCTTCTACCGCTTTGCGCGGTGCTGTTCCTCGCCGCCTGTCAGAGTGCGCCGCCACCGCCTGCCAAGCCGACTTTCTACGAGGATCTCGCCTCACCGACGGCGCGTGTCGATGAGACCAAGGCGCTGTCCATGCTCAACCAGTATCGTGCCCAGTCGGGGATCGCGCCACTGGCGCTCGACCCGCAGCTCAGCCGCATTGCCCAGGACTACGCGAAGAAGATGGCGGCGGCCGACAAGATGGGGCACGATGTCGACGGCCACTCGCTGCTCGGTACCCGTCTCAAGAGCTACGGCTATCAGTTCTCCAACGCCGGTGAGAACGTCGCGGCCGGCTATCACACCCTGGCTGAGGCCTTCTCCGGCTGGCGGCAGTCGCCGCCGCACGACCGCGGCATGAAGGACCCGGAGATGAATCTCATGGGCATCGCCACGGCCTACAATCCGAACTCTAAATACAAGGTGTTCTGGTGTTTGATCCTCGCCCATCCGCCGGTGGTGACCGCCGGCGGCAGCCTGATGGGCGCGACCACCGGCGTGGCTCCGTTCACGACGTTGACCATCCGATAAGAACCCAACAATATGGCCGAGCGGCGTGAAGCCGCCCGGCTGTCTCAAAATCTGCCTTCATTGCCGACAGGTCGTCGTCGTAGCTGTTTGCGTCGGTCCTTCAGCCCCGAAATCACGCTTCGGATTCCAGAAGACGCCCTAGAAGCCCATCAAGCATGTCACGTTCCGCAGCATCGAGCGGCGCGAAGGATTTGGCGATGACCTTGGCGTGTATATCTCTTCCCTGAAGATAGAGGGATTTCCCTGCTGGCGTCAGCTGGTGCGTCACTGCCCGGCCTGGTCCATTTTGTCGGACGATCAGCCCCCGCTGGATGAGGCGGCTGGTGAGCGCTCCGAAGGCCTGGTCGGAATTGAAGCTCAGCAGCGCCAACTGATGTTGGGACGCATCAGGATTGCGTTCGATTTCGCGTAGGGCGTTCCACTGAACCAGACTGACGCCAAGTGGTGCCAGCGCTTCGTCAAGCTGTCGATGATGACGGTCTTGAACGCGCTTGATGAGAAGGCCAAGGATTTCGGGTGTGGTTGACATATAAATATGTTTATATAAACTTGTTTATATGTCAACCAGCCGAAGGGATCTCCCATGGCAAATTCATCTATTCGCCTGTTGAACCTGCCATCAGGGCGGCTATCGCTTCGTGTCGCTGAGGCTGGCGAGGGAAGGTCCTATCTTCTCCTGCATGGTGGCGCCGGTCCCCGATCGATGCAGGCGTTGTTCGACGCCTTGGCCGCGACTGGCAAGGCGATCCTGCCGACGCATCCGGGTTTCGAGGGAGAAGATCGACCCGACTGGCTATCGTCCGTCCAGCAACTGGCTGAGTGCTACGTGGCTTTGCTCGAAGAGATGAACCTGGGGGATGTGACGATTGTGGGCAACTCGGTCGGAGGATGGATTGCTGCGGAGATGGGGCTGCTGAGGTCGCCGCGAGTAGGTCGTATCGTGTTGATCAATGCGGTGGGAATCGATGCCGACGTTTCAGGCAACCCGATTGTCGATCCGATGGCTGTCTCCTCCGAAAGGCGGGCGGCGCTGGCGTTTCATGATCCGGAGCGATTTGCCATTGCGCCAAAAGACCCGGCGGGTCTGGCAGCGATGGCGGACAATCAGCGCACCCTTTACACCTACGCCGGCGAGCCCTTCATGCATGATCCCACATTACGGTCCCGATTGGCGGACCTGAGCCTGCCCACCCTGATCCTATGGGGTGAGAGCGACGGCATTGTCGATGTGGAGTACGGCCGGCGTTACGCGGCAGCCATTTGCGGCAGCAGATTCAAGATCATCGCCCAAGCGGGGCATTTCCCGCAGATCGAACGGTTGGGTGACGTTCAGCGCCACATTGCTGCATTTGGCTCGCTGTGTGCGTGAAGCTGCCCGTCCGGCTTACGCTTCGGCAACATCGCCCTTGCCGCAGAAGGCCGTCGTCAGGGCTGCATAAAGCTCGCGCGGCGTGAAGGGCTTGCGCAAGGTTGCCGTGGCGCGCAAATCAGTCGGCATGCGAGCGGAGGCGCTGACCATGACGACGGGCGGCAACCCGCCGGCGAAACGGGGTTCCAGCGCGTCGAGCACGTCGGTTGCCGTCTCGGCGCGGAGCGTCCAGTCGACGATCACCACATCCGGTTGACAGGTGGCCGCAACAGTCAGGGCTTCGGCGCTGCCACCGGCCTCAAAGACGTCCATCTCGAAGGATTCGAGAATGCTCGCCATCAGCATGCGGGCGATCGGGCTGTCATCGACAACCAAGGCCACCGGGCGAACTTCGTTAGCCGACGCATCGTCACTGTCGCTGGCGGTGACCGCGGCAGATTTATGCCGCCCCAGCAGATGACCAACAAGCCGGCGGCCACCTATGATCGCCTGGGCGCCGCCTGAGCCAGCGGACGGAGAGGCAGGGGAGGGGCGCATGGGCATGGTCGGTTTCCTGGCAAAATGATGAGACAATAATAAACACCGGACCTTTCTGTCGTCTTAAGCCCGGCCAGCGGCGCAAAAACCTCTTCAGAAACCGCTCTTTCACCGATCGACCGTTGACGACGGACCGCCGACCGGTATAGTCCGCCTCCGCTGCCCCAGTGGCGAAATGGTAGACGCGGCAGACTCAAAATCTGTTGTTCGCGAGAACGTGCTGGTTCGAGTCCGGCCTGGGGCACCACTTTTCATTTTCTGCACATTTCGAGACCGTGATCGGTGCCCGTGGCTATTGTTGGGCGGGGATGGGCCGCTGATGAGGCGCCGTGTTTCTCTTTCGGCTGCAAGCTGCTACATCGGGCGGACCTCATCGCGATGACCCGTCGATCATGTCAGACCTTCAGCCGAGCCAATCTCCTCTCATCCTGTTTCTCCGCAGTGCCCTCGGTCGGCATTCGAGCGGCGTCATCTATCGTGACCTCGCGGCGGCGCTCAGGCAGGCAATCACCGAGGGCGTGCTCGGCACCGGCGATGTCCTGCCGGGTGAGAGGGATTTTGCCGATGAGATCGACGTTTCGCGTACCTCGGTGCGCAAGGCGATCGAAGCGCTGGTCGGCGACGGCGTGCTGATTCGCCGCCATGGTGCGCGCACCGCCGTTGCCGAGCGAGTCGAAAAGCCGCTGTCGGCGCTCACCTCGTTTTCCGAGGATATGCGCTCGCGCGGCATCGAACCGGGCATGATCTGGATCAGCCGCGAGGTAGGGCCTGCTTCCCCGGCCGAGATCATGGCGCTGCATCTGTCGATGGGCGCCCGCGTCTGCCGCCTGAAGCGCCTCAGGACCGGTGACGGCATGCCGATGGCCATCGAACACGCTGTCGTGCCAGCCGACGTGCTGGACGATCCCGAAGTGGTCACCGGCTCGCTCTACGACGTGCTCGCCGAGCGGCATCGCCGGCCGGTCAGGGCGTTGCAGCGCCTGCGGGCGGCGGTGGCCGGCGCCGAGGATGGCCGCCTGCTTCACCTTGAGATCGGCGCACCGCTGCTGGTCGCCGAACGCCGCTGCTTCACCGCCGACGGTACGCCCGTGGAATTCACGCGCACCTACTACTGCGGCGAGCGCTACGACTTCCTGGTCGAGCTGCGCGCGCAGGAGGCGATGTGATCACTTAGATACCAGTTGAGCAAATTATAGGCCTTTAGTCCAAACTGGTTGCTGACTGGTCTCTACGCTGCTACCACTATCTCAGTGAACAGCAGCGAGGAAACCGTGTCCGACTGTCTCAAGCGCTTCGCTTCATCGCTCGTTGTCTCCTGCCAGCCGGTGCCGGAAGGGCCACTCGATCATCCCGATCAGGTGGTTGGTTTCGCGCTGGCCGCGCTGGCCTCCGGTGGTCGCGGCCTTCGCATCGAAGGCATTGCCAATCTCAAGGCGGTAAGGGCGGCGACCGACGCGCCGATCATCGGCCTGATCAAGCGCGATCTCGATTCGTCGCCCATCCGGATTACGCCCTTTCTCGAAGACATTGCGGCGCTCGCCGAGGCGGGGGCCGACATCATCGCCTTCGACGCGACCGACCGGGTTCGACCCATCGCCGTTGCCGAGCTCTGCAAGGCGGTGCATGCCCATGGCAAGCTCGCCATGGCCGATATCTCGAATATTGACGAAGCGAAGGCAGCGGTGGCGCTCGGTGTCGATGTCGTTGGCACCACCATGTCCGGCTATACCGGCGGGCCGGAGCCGTCCGATCCTGACTTTGCTTTGCTTGCTGCCGCCGTCCGGCTCGGACGGCCGGTGATCGCCGAGGGCCGCATCCGCGTACCGGAACAGGCGGCAGAGGCGATCCGGCTCGGCGCCCACGGTGTCGTGGTCGGTTCGGCCATCACCCGTCCTGAACACATTACCCATTGGTTCGCCGATGCCATCGCGGCGGCGCGCGCCGCCTCGTCCCAGCCGACGCTCGCTTTCGATCTGGGTGGTACCAAGACGCTGGTGGCGCTCGTCGCTGGCGAGCGCGTCATCGAGGTGAGCGAACGGACGACCGATCGTCACCTTGATCCCGACGCGTGGTGCGACGCCATCGCCGAGCTGGCCGCTCCGTGGAAGGGTCGCTATGGCGCTATCGGCGGCGCCGTTACCGGTGTGGTGAATGGCGGTCGCTGGTCGGCGCTCAATCCGGGCACCCTGCCGGTATCCACAGGTTATCCACTGGCTGACGCACTGGCGAGCCGGCTCGGTCAGCCCGTGACGTTGCATAACGACGCGCAGGCCGCCGCGTGGGGCGAATATCGTTTCGGTGCCGGCGCCGGCCGCGATCTTCTGTTCATCACCGTTTCCACGGGTATCGGTGGCGGCGCCGTCATCGACGGCAAGTTGCTCACCGGTCGTGGGGGTGTCGCCGGCTCGGTCGGCCTTGTTCAGGAATCCACCGGCGTTCCGATCGAGACGCTGGCGAGTGGCCGCTTTCTGGCCGACGCCGCCGCGGCCCTTGGCCATCCTGTCGATGCACCGGCCGTCTTTGCCGCCGCTGCCCATGGCGAGGCCTGGGCGTGCGCCGTGCTCGACCGCTCGGTCGATGTGGTCGCCCGGCTCTTCCAGAACCTGCAACTGCTGTTCGATCCGGCCGTCATGGTCTTGGGCGGTGGCGTCGGCCTGGCCGATGGCTATCGCGAACGCCTTGAAGCCCGACTGGCGCATCTGTCGCCACACCTGAAGCCCGAGATCCGCGCCGCGGCTCTCGGAAAATCCGCTGGCGTGATCGGCGCCGCCGATCTCGCCCGTCGCACATTATAAAATCCAAGGGGACACAAATGACGCGACTGAACACTCTTCTGACCAGCGCTGCTCTGTTCGCGGCGCTTGGGGTAACCGGCGCCATGGCCGAGGTGACCGTGCTCGGATGGCCGGGCGGGCCGGAGGAAGCCGGCCTGCGCAAGGCGGCCGATGCTTACAACGCCACGGCCACCGATGCCGACAAGGTGAAGCTGATTTTCTTCAATCGGGATGGCTTCTTCGACAAGCTGGCCGCCGATCTGGCTGCCGGCTCGACGGATTTCGACGTCAACCTGCTCGCTACCTACGCGCTCGGCCGCTATGCGCCGTTCATGGATCCGATCACCCTGCCGGACGCCTCCAAGGCGACCTTCCCCGAGAAGGTGCTGGCGACCATGCAGTATGACGGCAAGCAGTATGGTATCCCGACCGACCTGTCGCTGCACTTCATGTACTACCGTAAGGACCTCGTCGAAAAGCTGCTCGCCGACGCCGACTGGAAGGCCAAGTACGGCGAAATCTCCGAGAAATATCTCGGCAAGAAGCTGGAGCCCAAGGATCCCGACGCCTGGACCTGGGAAGACTGGATGGCGATGGCGCTGTTCTTCACCAAGTCGATCAACTCCGACAGCCCGACCCGCTACGGCACGGTCCTTCAGATGAAGAATCTGCTGTTCAACATGATGGTCTGGCAGTCGACGGCCCGCGCCCAAGGCGGCGACTGGATGAATGACAAGGGTGAGATCACCGTCGACAGCCCCGCCTATCGCACGGCGCTCGATATCTACAAGAAGCTCTATGACGAGGGCACTTCGCCCAAGGATTCCACGACCTACGAGTTTGCCGAGGCCAACGCCGCCTTTGGTGCCGGCCAGGCAGCCACCATGCTGCAGTGGAACGCCGCCTTCGGCGACCTCGACAACAAGGACAAGACACCGGCTGTTGCCGGCAAGATCGGCACCGTGGCGCCGCCCGCTGGGCCGGAGGGACGTTTCACCCACATTCACGGCCTTGGTCTCGGCATCAACAAGGCCTCCAAGAACAAGGAAGGCGCCGTCAAGTTCCTGAACTGGCTGGGCACGCCCGACGCCATGGTGATCTACGCCAAGGCAGGCGGCTCGCCGGCCCTCAGCGATGCGGTGGTGGCCAAGGTCAGCACCGAGCGGCCCGACCTTGTCAAGCTGGGTCAGTATGCGGGTTCCTATGGCTTCGTCATGCATGGCGGTACGGCCGCCAAGGCGTTGCAGGTCTATGAGCTGCAGGCCAAGGAATTCACGGCCTACTGGTCTGGCGGCAAGTCGCTCGACGAGGCGCTTGCCGCGGCCAAGACCGGCATGGCCGATCTCTTGAAGCCTTGATCATCGGGACAGCGACGGCCTGACCGTCGCTGGTCCACCCGTGGCGGATTGCGGTAGATTAGTTGAGCCAGCAACGCCGTGCCGCCATCCCGCGCGCCGATCCCCCCGGCCGGCGCGCGGGTGCCTTTTCAATGTTGTCGATCATCCGAGGACGAGACCCGTATGCCGCGGACTTCCCGTTTCGAGGGGCGCCTTCTGATCGCCCCGCTCACGGCCTTCCTGATCGCCCTCCTGGGGTTCCCGCTCGTTCTCGACATCATCTACTCGATCTCGCACGTCGGCTTTGAGAACATCCGGGCGCCCGAGCTGACTGGCTTTTCCAACTACGCCAAGGCGATTGCCGATCCCGAGTTCTGGGCGGCCGCCTGGTTCTCGTTGCGCTTCGGGTTGATCGTCGCTGTCATCCAGGTGGTGGCCGGTCTCGGCCTCGCGGTGTTTCTGGCCCCGCTGTTTGCCAAGCGCCCCTGGCTGATCGCCCTGTTGATGCTGCCGATGATGGTGGCACCGGCGCTGGTCGGCCTGATGTATCGGCTGATCCTGCACGAATTCGTCGGCGCGGTGCCTTATTATCTTCTCGAGTGGTACGGCGATTTTCCGGCCTTCCTCGGCCGCGACTGGGCGTTCACCACGCTGGTCACCGTCGAGACGCTGCAATGGACCCCGTTCGCCCTGCTGATCCTGCATTCGTCCTACGCGGCGGTGTCGCCGGATATTCGCGAGGCGGCATCGCTTGATGGCGCGCGTGGCCGGCGGCTGTTTCTCAACATCGACCTGCCGCTGATGCTGCCGGCCATCGGCATCACTTTCTTTCTGCGCTTTATCGATAGCTTCCGGGTGTTCGACAACCTTTACACTCTGGTCGGACCGGGCGCCGGTGGCTCGACCACCTCGATGAGCATTTACATCTATCAGGCCTTCTTCAAGGTCGGCGATATCGGCCTCGCTGTCGCCGCCTCGATGCTGCTGCTCGTCGCTTCCTTCATGGTGCTGTGGGTGATCAACGGGCTGACCGCCAGAAAGGCGCCGCTATGAGGAAGTCCCTCGTCAACACCCTGCGCTGGCTGGTGTTCGCCGTGGCCGTCATTGTCCTGAACTTCCCGGTGATTGCCACGCTGGTGACCTCGCTGAAGAGCGAGGCGGAGATCATGACCAACGCTTCGCTGGTGATCGAAGCGCCGACGCTCGACAACTATGCGGCCGTCTTCGCCATGGCCGATCGTTTCGACATCCTGCATTTCCTGATGAACAGCCTCGTCGCCTCGCTGATCGGCTCGGCGCTCGCCATTTTCCTGGCTTTTCCTGCCGCCTATGCCATGGCCCGCTTCGGGGTGGGGCGCAGTTGGTTGTTGCCGCTCGCCGTCAATCTTCGGGCAGTGCCGCTGATCATCTTCGCCATCCCGATCTACCTGATGTTCCAGCAGGTCGGCCTGCTCGACACCCGGTTCGGCCTCGCCCTCATTCTCTGTCTCGTCAACGTGCCGCTGGTGCTGGTGCTATTCGCCTCGTCGATTGCCGATCTGCCGCTGGAGATCGAGGAAGCGGGACGTGTCGATGGCGCCGGAACGTTGCGGCTGCTCGTCTATGTGGTGGCGCCGATGTCGCTCAATGTCGTCGCAGCCTCCTCGGTGCTGGCCTTCATCTACTCCTGGAACGAGTTCCTGTTCGGGCTGATGCTGACCACCAACAACGCAACGCCGGTGTCGGTCGGCGCCTCCTTCTTCTTCGCCGCGTCCGGTGGTGGCGTGCGCTGGGGTGTCGCCGCCGCCGTGATGATCCTGGCGACGCTGCCGCCCCTCATCCTCGGCCTGTTGATGTACCGCCAGATCGGCCGGTCGATGACCGCCGGCGCCGTCAAGGGCTGATCCCACGCTTCACCGCTTCGAATTCCGGGAAAACGACCATGGCCGAGATCGAATTCAAGTCCGTCACCAAGTCCTTCGGCAAGGTTGGGGTGATTGCCGGCCTCGACCTCAAGGTCGATGATGGCGAGTTCATTGTCTTCGTCGGGCCGTCCGGCTGCGGCAAATCAACGGCGCTCCGGATGATCGCTGGCCTTGAGGAGGTGACATCGGGCGATATTCAGATCGGAGGGCGTTCCATGGCAGGGCTCGCGCCGTCGGATCGCAACGTCGCCATGGTGTTCCAGAGCTACGCGCTCTATCCGCACATGACTGTGGCCGGCAATATCGGCTTCCCGCTGAAAATGGCCGGGCGGTCCGCTGCCGAGATTGCCGAGCGGGTGAGGGAGGCGGCCGATATCCTCGACCTCGGCTCCTATCTCGATCGACGTCCTGCCCAGTTGTCCGGTGGCCAGCGCCAGCGCGTTGCCCTGGGGCGGGCGATCGTCCGCCATCCCCAAGTCTTCCTGTTCGATGAGCCGCTCTCCAACCTCGACGCCGATCTTCGCGTCTCCATGCGCGGCGAGATCATGCGTCTTCGCGAGCGTATCAGCGCCACCATGATCTATGTGACGCACGACCAGACCGAGGCGATGACCATGGGCGACCGCATCGCGGTGTTCGCGCCGCTGAAGGACGGCCACCCTCGCAACCTGATGCAGGTCGGACGGCCGGAAGAACTCTACGACCGGCCGGCCAATCTATTCGTCGCCCGCTTCCTTGGCTCACCGAAGATGAACCTGGTCGAGCTTGATGGAGAGCAGGACCCGGCTTTCGGCAGCCTGGACCTCGGTCCGCGTCCGTCAGGACACGATGGCGTGCTGTTGCTCGGCGTCCGCCCTGAGGATATCCGCATCGCCGAAACCGGCGCTCCTGGGCTTGCCGGACGCATCCGGCTGGTCGAGGCGCTTGGGGCCGAATACTATGTCCACGTGGAAACCACAGCCGGCGAGCTGATCGTTCGCATCATGGACAAGCACCTTCGGCCTACGCCGGGCGATACCGTCGCGTTGCAACCGGCCTCCGGTGCGTTCCACCTGTTCGACAAGGCAACCGGCGACCGGATAAGCGGTTGACTGTCTTCAGTCAGCCCGAGCGGCCGGAGCCGGACGGCCGCGCAGCATGCGCGTCAGGGTGTCCTCACGCCAGAGAAAGGCATGGGTCAGTGCCATGGTGACGTGACCCGCCACGAGGACGAGCAAGGCCCAGCCGAGGAAGCCATGCGCAATGTTGGCCGGCTCCACCAACGCCGGGATTCGGTCGCCACTGCCGGCAAATATCTGGATACCGAAGGCCGACAGACCGCGGCCGCTGCCGTAGGCCCTGAGTGTAGCCAGCAGCGGCACAGCCGCCATCAGAACGTAAAGTGCAACGTGTCCCAGACGGGCAGCGGTGCCGAGAAAGCCGGTAGCATGGGCAGGCCGGTTGCCGAGATTGATGAGCGCCCAGACGCCGCGCAAAATGACCGCTATCAGCAACAGGAAGCCGACCGACATGTGCCAGGACCAGAAGAAGCGGGTTACCGGCATTTCGCGATCGATGGCATGCAGCATGGCCGAGAGAAATTGCCAGGCAAACAGCAGGGCCATCAACCAATGAAGGGCACGACTGACCGAGCCGTAGCCCTCCGGGTGGTCAAACAGCGTTGAATGCTCATGGGTCAAGGCAGATCTCCGTCGCTCGGCTGAAGGCTGTTGGGCTACGTAAATGCCCGTAGGACACCCAGGAAATGCCGGTCAGAATCCGGCAATCCCGAGGCGGGCCGTTCAGGAAGGCCTCAAAACTCCGTGAGGCGTTTGGGGCCGCCGTGACAGATCGGGCGAGACCCCAAGGTTGCCTCGCCTTCCGCCTTCCTTTAGTTTCGCGGAAATACCGGGGTTCAGCGCTGCGATGGAGGGCGCCGCCGGTTTTGGCCGGTGGCTGGAGGATTGATGAAGCGCGTTTCCGATCTAAATCACCCTTTCTATCGTCCCCTTTGGCGTCGCATCTTGCTGGTGGCGGTGACCGGAGCTTGGGCGTGCTACGAGAATTTCGTGACCAAGGACCCGATGTGGATGGTGCTCACCGCCGGCATATTCGTTTATGCCGCCTGGGTGTTCCTGATCAAATGGGTCGATCCGGAGGATAAGCCGGCGGAAATTACCGGTCCGGCCGCTGATGAGCCGCCTGTCGTTGAAGAGCGCGACGAGGGCGTCGACCGGCGCTGACTTGCGATCTATGTTAAGGGTTCCCACGTAGAGGGCGATTGATCGCCGAGACCTCTTGCCGGAGCCCGCCATGACCGTCGAAACCTTCCCCTTCACCAGAACCGACGAAGAGTGGCGGCGCCTGCTCACCGACGAGCAGTATCGCATCATGCGCGGCCACGGCACCGAAGCGCCCGGCAGCTGCGCGCTGCTTTACGAAAAGCGACGCGGCGTCTTCCATTGCGCCGGCTGCGACGCCCCGCTGTTTGCCTCGCATGATAAATTCGAAAGCGGCACCGGTTGGCCTAGCTTCAACGAGCCGGAGCCGGGGGCCGTAGAGACCACGGTCGACCGCAGCCACTTCATGGTGCGTACCGAGGTGCATTGCGCCAACTGCGGCTCGCATCTCGGTCATGTGTTCGACGACGGTCCGCCGCCGACCGGCCTGCGCTACTGCATCAATGGCGTAGCGTTGGTCTTTCATCCGGAATGAAGAACGGCGGCCAATCGGCCGCCGTCATTTTTACCTCAAGGGTTGGCGGGTTTGCCGGCGGCGATGGCCGCCAGAATCAGCTCTCCCGCTTCGTCGACGCCACCCCAGCCGGTCACCTTCACCCATTTGCCGGGCTCCAGGTCCTTGTAGTGCTCGAAGAAGTGCTCGATCTGATGAACGGTGATCTCCGGCAGGTCCTGGATCGTCCTGATCTTGGAGTAGCGGCTGGTCAGCTTGTCGGAGGGAACGGCAATGATCTTCTCGTCATGGCCGCTTTCGTCCTGCATCTTGAGCACGCCGATCGGCCGGCAGTTCATGATGGCGCCCGGCACGATGGCACGGGTGTTGACGACCATGACGTCGATCGGATCGCCGTCATCGGACAGCGTGTGCGGAACGAAGCCGTAATTTCCCGGATAGTGCATCGCCGTGTAGAGGAAGCGGTCGACATACATGGCGCCGGCTGCCTTATCCATCTCGTACTTGATGGGCTCGCCGCCGAGCGGCACCTCGATGATGACGTTGATATCTTCGGGCGGGTTTCTGCCGATGGGAACGGCGTCGATGCGCATGATTAATCCTTGAAAAGAAACAAAGTCGCGAGCACGTGTTTATCCGTAACGGTGAGGCGAAAGCAAGGCGACACAAGCAGCGACGGGGCGCCACGCTGCCCGAATTTCAGCCGCGCCCGACCGGCGGCCAAGCGTAGACGGTGACCGGCACGAGCCGGCCGGCGATCTTCTCGCTTGAGCCGACAACCTCCTGGCCGCCGAGCCGTTCGTAGAAGCCGATACCGACGACATTGGCCGCCAGCACGCGCACCACAAGCCCATCGAGATGCATGTCGGCCAGCGCTGCCCGCGCTTCCTCGAACAATCTCCGGCCAAGACCGACACCGTGCATGTCGGGATGAAGGTAGAGTTCGTAGATCTCGCCCCGAAAGGGCAGGGCGCGCATGCGGCTGGGGCCAAGCGTCGCGTAACCGGCGACGCGCCCTTCCACCTTGATGACCAGCATGGCGACGTTGCGGGCGATGGCTTTGGCCCACCAGCGAGGGCCGCGCCGTTCGATCATCCGCTCCAGTTCGACGCCATCGAGAATACCCCGATAGGCGTAACGCCAGGCAGCATCGTGGACCGCCGCGATTTCTGCGGCATCCTCGACGGCGGCGCGCTGAACGTCGATCGAAAGGGTGCTCATGGAAGGAGCTTAACTCGGTCCTTCCAGGAGCGGAAGTCAAAAACCGCGCCGGTCGTCCGCGTCTGCTAACGAGTCCTAAAACCAGCTGCCGATGCGGTCGATAATGCTCTTGTCCTTTTGCGTGGTCTCGGGCGCGGCAGCGACTGCCGGGCAAGGCGGCGTTCCGGCGGGAACCACGGCACCCGGCATGGCGCAGATGGCCTGCGGTGCGGCTGGCGGAGCCGTTGTGCCGGGCCGGCTCGCAGTTGACGGCAACGACTGGCCGGGCAGGAGTGGAATGGGCGCTGCGATCCGTGTCGGTGGCGCAGCCGGCGACGTTGGGGCCACAGGCGCGCTCGGTGGCGGCGGGGCGACACTGGGCGATGCTGCCGCGATCGACGGGACGGCCGCCGGTGCCGGTTCGCTCTTGTCGCCGCCTGTCACGAAGGAGAAGAGCCGAGAGATTGTGCCGGTGCGTTCCTGCTCGACGGGTTCAGCCATCGCGACGGCATGGATCTGCGGCCCGCGGGGATCGAAGATCGGAACCGGCGCACCGGTCGGCGGCACGATCACCGGTCCCACCGTGATGCCGGCATCCGGATTGGGCTCGGCTCCAAACAGACGGGCGATGGCATTGGGATTGCGTTCGGCTTCGATGCGCGCTGCTTCGGCATCGGCCTTGGCCCTTTCCTCGTCGGCTTTGCGCTTTTCGGCGGCCAGCGCCAACTGGACCCGCTTGTCCTCTTCCGCCTTCCTGTCGTTTTCGAGCTTGGCGAACAGCACCTCGGCCTCGGCATAGTCGGCCTTGGCTCTCGTCTGGAGCGAGGCGACGAGTTCTTTCGGCTGCCCGAGGTCGGCAGGGCAGGCCGCGACGGTGTCGAACGGCTGGGCCGGGTTGGCATTGAACACGTATTTGCGGCCGCAGACGTCCACCTTCGGCTCGAGATGCGTCAGCTCGAAGGTGTCGTAGCCTTCCTTCAGCATCTTCCAGAAGGGCATATTGGGGTCGTCCCAATGCTTGGCCATGTTCTTGCCGTCGAGATGGAACGGGAAGGCCTGCAGCTGGAAGGCCTTCTGGCCGCCGCGGAAAGCCTCGCGGGCCAGGGCATAGATTTCCTGGATCTGCGGGTCGGTCATGGCATAGCAGCCGCGCGACGAGCAGGAACCGTGCACCATCAGCGCCGTACCGCTGCGGCCGTTGGCACGGTCGTAGGCGTTGGGGAAGCCGGTGTTGAAGGCGAGGTACCAATCCGACTTCGGATTCATCAGGCCGGGCGTGATCGGGTAGAAGCCTTCCGGCGCCTGCCTGTCGCCCTCCTTGACCTTGGGGCCGAGAGCGCCCGACCAACGGCAGATGTCATAGCTCTTGAGCAGCGCGTAGCGGCCGCTCGCGTTCATCTTCCAGACTTCGAACTTGTTCTCTTCCTTGAAGATGCGCATCAGCACAGGCGAGGAGAGCTTCATGTCGAGCTTCTTCATCAGCTCGATCGTCTTCGGCGACACCGGCCGCTGATCCTTGGGACCGTAGCCGTAGCCGATCTCGTCGGCCTGGCAGGCTGCAAGAAGCGCGGCGACAGCAAGAGCGCCGACGAGTCGGGTAAGGCGACCGGCAATGGAAATGCCAGAGGAGGGCTGGGTCGGGCAGAACGAGGTCATGCTCTCCGTTTCACTCATAGACGCCGTAGCGTTGCCTGCGCTATCGGGGGCTGACCGGTCGCCCCCCGGGCGCCGGACAACATATCATGAAGCAATCCTCGACGGTGATGGTTACCGAAAGGTTACCGCCTTTTGGATCGAGCGGTAGGCCTCATGGGTTGCCCAAGGCCGTCAAGACGCCCTCATTTCCACTGGAAACATGAGAAATTCATGGCAAGACGATGAGAAATCGTAAATTCGATCCTCAGCGTCAGACTTTGAGATCGCGACCGATCGCCAGGAACTTGCGGCGACGGTCGGCGCGAATTTCGTCGCGGCTCTTGCCGTCGAAAGTGGCGAATGCCGCCTCGATGACGCCGCCCACCGCCTCGACCAGCACATCGGGCGAGCGATGGGCGCCGCCGACCGGCTCTTCGATGATGCCGTCGATGATGCCGTAGCGGGCGAGATCCTGGGCCGTAATGCGCATGTTCATCGCTGCGTCCTGTGCCTTGGCCGAGTCCTTCCACAGGATCGAGGCGGCGCCTTCGGGCGAGATCACCGAATAGATGGAATGCTCCAGCATGAAGACGCGGTTGGCGGTGGCAATGGCGATGGCGCCGCCGGACCCCCCCTCGCCGATCACCACCGACACGATGGGCACGCCGACCCTGAGGCAGGCCTGAGTCGAGCGGGCGATAGCCTCGGCCTGGCCGCGCTCCTCGGCGCCGATGCCGGGATAGGCGCCGGCCGTGTCGACCAGCGAGATGACCGGAAGGTTGAAGCGGTCGGCCAGCTCCATGATGCGAATGGCCTTGCGATAGCCTTCCGGACGCGCCATGCCGAAGTTGTGGCGAATGCGCGTCTGGGTGTCGTGGCCCTTCTCCTGGCCGATCACCGCCACGGGCCGGCCACGGAAGCTACCGAGGCCGGCGAGAATGGCCGCGTCCTCGCCGAAATTGCGGTCGCCGTCCAGCGGTGTCCAGTCGGTGATCAGCTTGTCGATGTAATGGACGGCATGCGGCCGGTCCGGGTGACGAGCCACTTGCGCCTTCTGCCAGGGAGTCAGACGAGTGTAGATGTCGGCAAGCGCCTGGGCAGCGCTCGTCTCGAGCTTGGCGATGTCATCGTCGATTGAAAGGGCATTGCCGCTATCGGCCAGGGCTTTCAGTTCCTGGACCTTGCCTTCAAGGTCGGCGATGGGTTTCTCAAAGTCGAGATAGCTTCTCATCCGGCTCTCTTCTAGTACCCCGGCTGCCGTCTTGCCCCGCGGGGACAACCGTGGGTGCGGCAGCCGCGCACACTTGGCTTCCGAACCACCGCCTTGTCAACGCCAATTGCCGCGAAAGCCGGCAAATCTGTGGTCATCTTCGTGCCATTACCAAGTCGATTACTGTTCGGACAGTGGATGATGATCGGCAACGAGCGCCGCGAGCCGATGCTCCAGCACGTGAGTGTAGATCTCCGTCGTCCCGATATCGGCATGGCCGAGCAGCTCCTGAACCACCCGGAGATCGGCGCCGTTCTGCAGTAGATGGCTGGCGAAGGCATGGCGCAGCACGTGCGGCGATACCTTGTCCGGCGATATGCCCAGCCGGGCGGCGGCGTCCTTCAGTTCGCGGGCGAAGCTCTGGCGGGTGACGTGGCCGGTCTTGGAATTGGCTGGGAACAGGAAGGGGCTGCCGGCGTGACGGCCACTTGCCTTGAGAAGCTGGCGATAAGCGAGGACAGCGGTGCGCGCCGTCGTGCCGATCGGCACCAGCCGGTCCTTGGACCCCTTGCCGCGCACGGTGATGGCGGCCGTATTCTCGCGGATGGCTCCGGCCGGTAGCGAGACGAGTTCCGAGACGCGCAGTCCGGATGCGTAAAGCGTTTCTAGCATGGCGGAGAAGCGAGCGCGGCGCAGCGCCTCGGCCTGGTCGTCCAACGGTTCGGCGGCAGCCAGCGCGACGGCGTCCATCAGTCGCCCCACGTCGTCGACGGAGAGCACTTTCGGCAGAGGGCGACGGGTGCGCGGGCGATCCACCTGGGCGGTCGGGTCGTCGGCGCGCCGGCCCTCGGTGTAGAGAAACTTGTGCAACTGGCGAATGGCGGAAAGCCGGCGCGCCTGGGTGGCGGCGGCGTAGCCCTCGGTGGCGAGCCCGGCGATGAACGCCTCGACGTCATCGGTGGTCGCGTCGAGCAGGCTGCGGCCACGGCCGGCGAGGAAACCCGTGTAGAGATCGAGGTCGGCTCGGTAGGCGATCAGTGTGTTGTCGGACGCGGCGTCCTCAATGCTGGCCGCTTCGAGATAGGTCTCGATCAACGTGGTGTCGCTGACGCTCATGGTGTCTTGCCCGGCGACGTGGCAGGAGCTGCCGGGTCCGGCGTGGCAGGCGTCGTGGTGACCGGGGCGGGTGGTGGCGATAGCAGTTTGGCGCCGGATAGAACCGAGGGATCGATCGGCACGGTATAGGTGCGCGGCTCCGGCTTCACCAGGTAGGCCAGCGCCAGAATGGCCGCCGTGCCGGCAATGGCCAGAACGAGAAGAAAGCCGAGGAAGCGGGTAATGGTGGGCATGGTTCCGCTCCGTGTCCGGTCCGGCAAGGTCGCTCGGCAGCGCTAACAGCTTGACAGAAGCTTTGCCCCAACCCATGAGACTTCTCATGACCGACGTCAAGACCAGCCGCAGCCGCGACCACGACGCCGCCCACCGGCGCGGTGGCGCCCATGCGCGCATCGTCGAACTGCTCGGCGGCCGTTCGGTGGTGCTGGTGGGTATGATGGGAGCGGGCAAGACGTCGGTCGGTAAACGCCTTGCCGGCCGTCTCGGCCTGACCTTCATCGACGCCGATACGGCGATCGAAGACGCAGCCAAGAAGAGCGTCACCGAGATTTTCGCCGAACATGGCGAGGACTATTTTCGCCAGGGCGAGCGGCGGGTGATTGCCCGACTGCTGCGCGAGCCGCGGCAGATCATTGCCACCGGCGGTGGCGCCTTCATGAATGCCGAGACGCGGGCGGCGATCCGCAGCGCCGGCGTGTCGATCTGGCTCAAGGCCGATTGGGAACTGCTTTACGAGCGGGTCCGGCGGCGGCCGACGCGGCCACTTTTGCAGACGGCCGATCCCGAGGGTACGCTGAGAAAGCTCGTCGAGGCGCGCTATCCAGTCTATGCCGAGGCGGACCTCACCGTCCAGTCGATCGACGTGCCGCATGAGGCGATGGTCGACGCGGTGGTGTCGGCGCTGGACGCTTGGCTTGTCGAGGAAGCGGGACGGGACAAAAGCGCGCCGTGATGGCGCAAACAGCCGGGGAACGGGCGGGGGCTAAAATGACAGTTGAAGAGGAAGCGGACGGCATCGTCCGGGTACCGGTATCACTCGGCGAGCGGTCCTACGAGATCCTGATCGGCGAAGGGCTTGTCTCTGATGCCGGCCGTTGGTTCCGTGCGATGCTGCCGAAAGCGCGCGCCTGCATCATCACCGATTCCAACGTATCCGGCCGGCATCTCGTTGCCTTCGAGAAATCGCTGAGGCGCGCCGGCGTTACGGCCAGCGCCGTGGTTATCCCGGCCGGCGAGGCTTCCAAGTGCTTCGACGTGTTCGAGCAGGTGGTCGATCAGGTGGTCGGCGGCCGCTACGAACGGGGCGATGCTGTGGTGGCACTGGGCGGCGGTGTGGTCGGCGATCTCGCCGGCTTCGTGGCGGGCGTCGTGCGGCGCGGCATGCGTTTCGTGCAGGTGCCGACGACGCTGCTGTCGCAGGTCGATTCGTCAGTCGGCGGCAAGACCGGTATCAACAGCCGCCACGGCAAGAACCTCGTCGGCGTGTTCCATCAGCCGGATCTGGTACTGGCCGACACCAAGGTGCTCGATACGCTGCCCGAGCGCGAGTTCCGGGCCGGCTATGCCGAGGTGGTCAAATACGGCCTGATCGACAATGTCGATTTCTTCGCCTCGCTGGAGCGGAACTGGCGCGACGTGTTCGCCGGCGGGCCGGCGCGGGCCGAGGCGATCGCTGTTTCCTGCCGCTCCAAGGCGGCCATCGTGGCGCGCGACGAGCGCGAGATGGGTGATCGGGCGCTGCTCAATCTCGGCCACACCTTTGGCCACGCCATCGAGACCGCTGCCGGCTATAGTGGCGCCGTGGTGCACGGCGAGGCGGTGTCGCTCGGCATGGTGCTGGCTCACGATTTTTCGGCGCGCCTCAACCAGATGTCGCCGGACGACGCCAGCCGGGTTCGGGCCCATCTGGCCGAGGTCGGTCTGCCGACGCGGTTGTCCGAGATTCCCGGCGGTCCGCCGTCCGTCAGTGCCTTCATGGAACTGATCGGCCAGGACAAGAAGGTGCAGAACGGTGCGCTGACCTTCATCCTCAGTCGCGGTATCGGCGAGGCTTTCATCGCCAAGGATGTGCCGGCCGAGGCGGTGCGTGCCTTCCTGACCGACAAGCTCAGCGAGGGGCAGGCCTGATGAGCGGACAGGGCGGAGAGATCGCCGATCTCGTCTTCGCCGGTGTGCCGGTCGCTCTGTTCGTTGTCATCACGGTTATCCTGTCGGCGGCCGGTTCGGCGCTGCTCGCGTCCAACCGCACCAAGCTGCATCACATGGAGCGGCTCGGCGACCGCCGCATCGCGCGGCTCGTCGAGCTGACCGCCGAACGGGCGCGGGCCGTATCGGCCATCCGCCTGGCACGGCAGGTGTCGACAGTGGTGCTCACCATCTTCGCGACACGGGCCGTGCTATCCTTCGAGACCGATCCCCTGCGCCTTGCCGGCTGGGCGGTCGGCGGCATTTTCCTCGCCATTCTGCTCGATGCCGTGCCGCGCGTCATGGTGTCGCTGAGGCCGGAGCGCTCGGCTCTCATCCTCCTGCCGGCCATCGAGGTATCGTCCCGCTTGCTCGAACCGCTGATCGGCGGCATCGAGAGAGGCGTGATTGCGCCGCTGAGACTGGTCAGCAAGACGCCACGCGAGGCGGCCTGGACGGCGCATGAGGAAATTCGCGAGGCGGTCGACCTGCTGCATCGCGAGGGCGAAGTGGTCAAGGACGATCGCGACATGGTCGGCGGTGTGCTCGATCTCAGCGAGCTGCCGCTCTCAGATATCATGGTGCATCGCACCAAGATGCGGACGTTCGACATCGACATGCCGGTCGGCGATCTCCTGAAAGCGCTGATTTCCAGCCCCTTCACCCGCCATCCGCTGTGGCGTGACGAGCCGGACAACATCGTCGGCGTGCTGCATTCCAAGGAACTGATGCGCGCCATCGATCGAGCCGACGGCGATACCGGCAAGGTCTGTGTCGAGACGTTGATGACGCCCCCCTGGTTCGTGCCGGATACGACGCTGGCCGCCGACCAGCTCAAGGCCTTTTTGAAGCGCAAGATCCATCTTGCGCTGGTGGTCGACGAGTATGGTGACGTGCAAGGTCTCGTCACCCTCGAAGACATTCTCGAGGAGATCGTCGGCGATATCACTGACGAGCAGGATGTGGTGGTGCAGGGCGTCCGCCCCTATCCAGACGGCTCGGCCTCGGTGGACGGGGCGGTACCGATCCGCGATCTCAACCGCATGATGGACTGGCGCCTGCCCGACGACGAGGCGACCACCATCGCCGGTCTGGTCATTCACGAGGCGCGCATGATCCCCGATCCCGGCCAATCCTTCACCTTCCACGGCTTCCGCTTCCGCGTACTGCGGCGACAGAGGAACCGCATCACGGCGCTGAAGGTGGCACCGGTCGACGACGCCTTCCGGTCCCAGTGACGACGCTTTGCCGGCGCGGTTTCCCGAAACCATCGCGCAATTCAGATCTGCCGAAGTTGCATGGGATGCCGGCCGCGGTCGAACCCTTTTCCTAACGGCCCGGAATCATTCGCCCGGTGCGCGGGTGGTAACCGAGAGGGCATGCAAACCGCTGGCGAATTCCGCCTTCAAGGCGTCCATGACGAGGCGCTGGCGGGCCAGCCGGCTCTTGCCCTCGAAGGCTGCCGATACCACTTCAACGGCATAATGGGTCTCGCCGCCCTCGCGCCAGCCGCCATGACCGCGGTGGCGCTCGCTGTCATCGACCACGATGAGGTCGGTTGGCGACAGTTCGGCGAGGAGCGCCGCCTCAATGCGGCTCTTGCGGGTGGAAGCGGGCGGGGTCGTCGAAACCATGGGGTATCCTCGTGGGGCGGCGCGGGCGAAGCAATCTGGTATCTGGCGACCATGAATGCCGATTGTCAACGCCTTGCCGACGCGCATTCCTGTGCCCATAATCGGCGGACCATGAATTCCCATTCCAAGCTCTTCGACAAACTCCGAATCAAGCCGGACAAGGAAAGCGTTGCCCGCGACCAGTTTCCACCTTGCGAGTGGGGCGGCTGCGAGAGCGCCGGCGCTTACCGCGCGCCCAAGGGCCGCGGCCGCGAAGGGCAGTACCATCACTTCTGCCTGGAGCACGTGCAGCTCTACAATAAATCCTACAACTACTTTTCCGGCATGGGTGACGACGCCGTCATGGCCTTCCAGAAGGACGCCCTTACGGGGCATCGTCCGACCTGGACGGTATCGGTCAACCGCTGGGGGCAGACCGATCCCAACGCCGGCCAACGACGACGGCCGGCCGAGCCGACCTATAACGATCCCTTCGGTGTCTTCCACGGCTCGCGGGCCGGCGGTATGCGCGCTGAGCCGGAGGAGCCGCGCCGGCATGTGTCGCCGATGACGCAGCGCGCCTTCGAAACGTTGCATCTCGAGGTTGGCGTCTCCAAGGACGAGATCAAGGCGCAGTATAAGATCATGGTCAAACGCCACCATCCGGATGCCAACGGCGGCGATCGGTCGTCAGAGGAACGGTTGCGAGAGATCATTCAAGCCTATAATTACTTAAAGACCGCCGGATTCTGTTGATCCGGCCCTATTTTCCCGATTCGACGGAGCGACTTCCTCCCTCCGCTTGGTCGCTCCAGGAGGTCTCATGGCTCAGACGTATGACGCGCCGCTGCCCGATATCCGGGTCTCGGTCCGCGAGGTGTTCGGTATCGACACGGACATCGAAGTGCCCGCCTATTCCAAGGCCGATCAACACGTTCCCGATTTCGATCCGGACTATCTGTTCGACCGCGCCACGACGCTGGCGATCCTCGCTGGTTTTGCCCACAATCGCCGCGTGATGGTGTCCGGCTATCACGGCACCGGCAAGTCGACGCATATCGAGCAGGTCGCCGCCCGCCTCAACTGGCCGCTGGTGCGCGTCAACCTCGACAGTCACATCAGTCGTATCGATCTCGTCGGTAAGGACGCCATCGTTCTGAAAGACGGCAAGCAGATCACCGAATTCCGCGACGGCATCCTGCCCTGGGCCCTGCAGAACAACGTGGCGCTGGTGTTCGACGAGTATGACGCCGGCCGGCCGGACGTGATGTTCGTCATCCAGCGCGTGCTGGAAGTGGCCGGCAAGCTGACGCTGCTCGACCAGAACCGCGTCATTCGCCCCCACCCGGCGTTTCGCCTGTTCGCAACGGCCAATACCATCGGCCTCGGCGACACCTCCGGCCTTTATCACGGCACGCAGCAGATCAACCAGGGCCAGATGGACCGCTGGTCGATCGTCACCACGCTCAATTATCTGCCGCACGACCACGAGGTGAACATCATCGCCGCCAAGGCCAAGACGTTCACCGGACCGGAAGGCCGCGATGCCATCTCCAAGATGGTGCGGGTTGCCGACATGACGCGATCGGCCTTCATCAACGGCGATATTTCGACGGTGATGAGCCCGCGTACCGTGCTGACCTGGGCCGAGAACGCTGCGATCTTCGGCGATGTGGGCTTTGCCTTCCGTCTCACCTTCCTCAACAAGTGCGATGAGACCGAGCGGGTGCAGGTGGCCGAGTTCTACCAGCGCTGCTTCGGCAAGGAACTGCCGGAGAGTGCGGCCAACATCCTCCTGAGCTGACCCAACGGAAGATTTGCGAGATGGCGCATCCCGAAACGCAGAAGGGCGGCCAGCCGGCCGTCGAACCGCTGAAGAAAGCGGTGACCACGGCGATGCGGGCCATTTCCGGCGATGGCGAGCTGGAGGTGGTGTTCGCCGCCGACCGGCCGTCGCTGGCCGGCCATAAGGCGCGCGTGCCTGATCCGCCGCGCCGGCCGACGGCGTTCGACGTTGCGGTGACGCGCGGCGCCGGCGACGCGCTGGCGTTGCGCCTGGCCTGTCATAACGAGACGGTGCATCGCACCTTCGTGCCCGAAGGGCCGCGCGCCAAGGCGGTGTTCGAGGCGATGGAGCAGGCCCGTTGCGAGGCGCTGGGCGCCCGCGCCATGCCGGGCGTCGCCGGCAATCTCGCGGCCATGCTTGAAGAGCGCTATCTCCGCGCCAATCTCCAGCACATCGAGAACCGCGAGGACGCGCCGCTCTCCGAGGCGGTAGCGCTGATGGTGCGCGAGAAGCTGACCGGCGCGCCGCCGCCCAAGAGCGCCCAGGCGCTCATGGAAGCCTGGCGCGAGTTCATTGAGGAGCGGGCAGGCGCCGACCTCGAGGGTCTTTCCGACGCCATTTCCAGCCAGCAGGCCTTCGCCCGCGCGACGCGCAATCTGCTCGTCAACCTCGAGATGGGCGACGAACTCGGCAGCGATCCCGATCAGGACGACAACCAGGAAGGCGAGCAGCAGGAGGCGGAGGACAGCGAGGCTTCGGCCGAACCGGCCGACGATGCCGACGCCGACCAGACGGCGGCCCGTGAGCGCGAGGTGGCCGGCGAGGATGAGGAAACTTCCGAGGGCGACGCCGAGTCGGAGATGTCGGACGATCCAGGCGACTTCGACGAGGACGACGATTCGCGCGATCCCGGCGAGGCCAAGCGGCCCGAGCTGCCGTTCACCAACCAGCAGCCGGTCAGCGACTACAAGGTGTTCACCCAGAAGTTCGACGAGGTGACGCGGCCGGAAGACGTGTGCGACGGCACCGAGCTCGAAAGGCTGCGCGCGCTGCTCGACAAGCAGCTGGTCAATTTCGCCGGCGTGGTGGCGCGGCTTGCCAACCGTCTGCAGCGCCGCCTGATGGCCCAGCAGAACCGCTCCTGGGATTTCGACATCGAGGAAGGCATTCTCGATACGGCGCGCATCACCCGTGTCGTCACCGACCCGCTGGCGCCGCTTGCCTTCAAGATGGAACGCGACACCGACTTCCGCGACACTGTGGTGACGTTGCTCATCGACAATTCCGGCTCGATGCGTGGCCGGCCGATCACCGTGGCCGCCGCCTGCGCCGACATTCTCGCCCGCACGCTGGAGCGGTGCGGCGTCAAGGTCGAGATTCTCGGCTTCACCACCAAGGCCTGGAAGGGCGGGCAGGCGCGTGAGGCCTGGCTCGCCGCCGGCAAACCTGCCGGTCCCGGCCGGCTTAACGACCTACGCCATATCGTCTACAAGCCAGCCGATGCTCCCTGGCGGCGTGTGCGCCGCAACCTCGGCCTGATGATGCGCGAGGGCCTTCTCAAGGAGAACATCGACGGCGAAGCGCTCGACTGGGCGCATCAGCGCCTGCTCGCCCGGCCGGAGAACCGCCGCATCCTAATGATGATCTCCGATGGCGCACCGGTCGACGATTCCACGCTGTCGGTCAATCCCGGCAACTATCTCGAACGGCACCTGCGTTACGTGATCGAGGAAATCGAGGAGCGTTCGCCGGTGGAACTGATCGCCATCGGTATCGGCCATGACGTGACGCGCTTCTACAAGCGCGCCGTCACCATCGTCGACGTCGAGGAACTGGCCGGCGCCATGACAGATCAGCTGGCGGAGCTGTTCGAAGAGCAGCCGACGCAGAAGGCGATCCGGGCCGGCGCCAGGCCAAGGCCGCGGCGCGTCTCGACGCTGGGCCTCATATGAGGGCCGGGTGGGCGTTTTTCTCAGGTCTAGCCGCTTTTGTTGCGATATCGACGGCCTCTTCGGCTGCCGATATCGCCAGCCGCATTACGGTGCGGTCCCTTCCCAGCTTTTCGATTTCCGAGCCGGCAAAGGTTCGCTTCGGTCGGCTTGATTATGTCGGCGGCTTCGAGGTCCGGGCTGATCGGCGCGAGGTGGGCGGTCTCTCCGGACTGGTGATTTCCGACGCCGGGCGAGGCTTCCTATCGCTCAGCGACGATGGGTTCATGGTTCAGGCGAACATCGATCGCGATGCTCGCAGCCGGCCGGTTGGCCTGTCGTCCGCTACGATCCGTCGGCTGCAGACCCCAAAGGGGCCGCTATCTCTCAACAAGCTGCTCTCCGACACCGAGTCGATCGACGTGTTTGCCGGGGATGGCGGCCGTTCGTTTGGCGTCGTGTCCTTCGAGCAGCGGCCGACGGTGTCCATCGGGCCGCTCGAGGCTGACGGCTTCGTCGGCCCGCTGAAGGCCATCGATCTGCCGAAGGAGGTCAGCCGTCTTCAGGCGAATCGTGGCCTTGAATCGGTGGCGGCGTTGCCGGCCGGCAACGGTCTAGGCGGCCGTTTCATCATTCTCGGGGAAGAAGCCGAACGGGGTGCCGCGACCAGCAACCAGCCGGGCTGGGTGATTGGCGGCAAGGCGCCGTTTGCTTTCCGCGTTCATCGCTTGGGTGACTATGACCTCACCGACGCCAAGGTCGGTCCGGACGGACGTCTCTATGTTCTCGAACGCAGCTTTTCGTTTCTGACGGGCATTCGCTGCCGCATCCGTTCGTTCGATCTCGCCGATATCCGGCCTGGTGCGGTGATTGACGGCGACACGCTCTTGGAGGCGAGCATGTCGGAAGAGATCGACAATATGGAAGGGCTCTCGGTCTGGAAAACGTCAGGCGGCGAAACCCGGATCTCTTTGATCTCGGACGACAATCATGCCTTCATTCAGCGGACGCTCTATCTTGAGTTCCGCCTGGGACGGCCATGAGCGACCGGCGCCTTCCGGCGGCGCTCGCCGCTGCGGTGACTGAACGCGCCCGCCCGGAGCAGCTTGGAGCGGCCGCTGCCCGCTTGTCGGCCGGCTATCGCGCCAACCTAACCTCCCGCCAGGCTGTTCCCGATGCGGCCGGTGTCGCCGCCTATGCGGCAAGTCGCATGCCGGCTACCTACGCGGCCGTTACCGCTGCTCTCGACCGCCTGGCGGCGGCCCGGCCGGATTTCGCACCGGAAACGGTTCTCGATCTGGGCGCCGGGCCGGGCACGGCGAGTTGGGCCGCCGCAACGCTGTGGTCATCGGTCACTTCCATCACCATGGTGGAAGCCAGTCCCGATTTCCGAGCGCTTGCCGCCGATCTGGCGCGCGCCGGATCGTTCGTGCTGCAACAGGCCAATATCCGTGCCGGCGACATCACCCAGCCATCCGGCTTGCCGAACGGGTCATTCGATCTGGCGGTCATTGCCTATGCGCTGACGGAACTTGATCTTGCGGCCGCCGAGCGGCTTGTTGCCGATCTCCTGGGACGGGCCGGTCGGATCGTCATCGTCGAGCCGGGGACGCCGCGCGATCATAGCCGGCTGATGGCGGTGCGGCAGGCCGCACTTTCCGCCGGCGCCTGCATCTTGGCACCGTGTCCACATGCCGGGCCATGCCCGCTGCCGCCGGACGATTGGTGCCATACGTCGGTGCGTGTCGAGCGGAGCCGCGCCCATATGCGGCTCAAGGGCGGAACGGTGCCGTTCGAAGACGAACGCTATGCCTACCTGGTGCTGGAATCTGGTGGCTTGGCGGGAGCGGAAAACGAAAATGGCGGCCGCATTTTGCGACCGCCGCGTCTTTCCAAGCATGAGATCGCCTTCAGCCTTTGCCGCACTGATGGAACACTTGGCGAGGCACGGATTGCCAGTCGAGACAAGGCGGCCTTCAAGGCGGCCGGCAAGCTTGATTGGGGCGACTGGCTTTCCGGCGATCGTCGGGGCTGAAATCAGCTCCGGACCGGCTGGTAAGGCTTCACCCAGTTCATCAGGCTGGCGTAGGGCAGGAGCGAGGAAATCGCCACCAGCATCTTCACCGAGAAGTCGCCGAGGGCCCAGGTGGTCCAGGGCAGGCCGGAGCCGGCAAAGGCGATCGAGAAGAAGATGGCCGTGTCGAGAGCCGAGCCGATTGACGAGGAGACGAGCGGCGCCCGCCACCAGGAGCCGGAACGCAGCCGATTGAAGACTGTGACGTCGAGAAGCTGGGCACAGAGGAAGGCGGTACCGGAGGCCAGCGCGATGCGCGGCTCGGACAGCCAGATCGACAGAAGCACGGCGATGGCAAAGCCGACGTAGACGACGCGGCGGGTTTTCACCGGCCCGAACCAGCGATTGGTGAGGTCGGTCACCAGGAAGGCGAAGGGATAGCTGAAGGCGCCCCAAGTGAGGACGTCGCCGAGCCCAAAGTAGGTGAAGGGATATTGAACGAGGATATTGGATGAGACGACGGTCGCAACCATCGCCATCACCGAAGGGATGAGGCGTCTATCGAACATTCCAGAAGTTCTCCGGCAGAACAGACCAGGCTTTTGGAGCTATGAAATGAAACCCAGCCGTCAGGCCGGAATTTCACGCGATGTGTACCATTTGAGGCACACATAAATAAAGCCGCGATACCGTTTCCGGCATCGCGGCTGAATTCACGGGCAGGCTTGCCTGAGAAGACTCAGGCAGCAGCGGCCTCGGCGGCCTTCTTGGCGATCTGCTTCTTGATCAGCCGGGCGCGCGTCGACAGCTCGTCGTCGCTCGCCTTGGCGAGATAGGCATCAAGACCGCCGCGATGCTCGACCGAACGCAGGGCGTTGGCGGAGATGCGCAGGCGCACCGACTGACCGAGCGTGTCGGACAGGAGCGTCACAGCCAGGAGATTCGGCAGGAAACGCCGCTTGGTCCTGTTGTTGGCGTGGCTGACGTTATTACCCGTCAGAACGGCCTTGCCGGTAAGTTCGCAGCGCCGGGCCATCGGGATACCCTCTTTTTCTGTTGGCGCGGGATCGAAGCCTTGCGACCGCTCCTCGCGATGAAATAAGCCAAGGCGCCGCTTGCATCTGCCGACGGCGCCGTTCAAGTCGCGTTCCTATAGTCGGTCGGCATTGGCCCCGTCAACCCCGGAAGCGAGCGGAAGCCGGCAAAAATGCCGTTGGGCCGCCTGGAGGCGTCAGTTGGACTCCGGTCAGATTTCTCTGGCTTGGAACATCGAGGCTTTCATCGCGTTAACCATCCGGTTACCATGACAGTCGATCATTCGAAAGACGGGGGTCGGCCGGCAGCTCGGCGATCGTCCGCCGGCGGTGGCGTCGCCCGTCGGGATGATCTTCCAGACGTTGATCCGGTCGCCAATGGCGGCCGAGGATGAGGACGGTTCGCCGTCCGCAAACGGAGGTTCCGTGGTGGCTCGTGTCGAAACTCTCCCGCGTCATATGAAAGGCGCCATAGCTGCGGCGGTGTTCGTCGCCGCGCTGTCTGCGGTGCCGCCGTCCGGCATGGCGGCGGCTCGCGAGGGCGAGGTGCAAGCTCTTTATGCCGCTTCCTTCATGGGCATTGGCATCGCCAAGGGGGCGCTGTCGATCAAGGTGGACCGCGGCGCCTATGCCGCCAAGCTGCATATTTCGACCGCTGGTCTGGCGCGTATCGTCAGTTCTGAAGAGAGCTATATCGATGCCAAGGGATATGTCGGCCGTGCTTTGGTGCCGTCTACGTACGAACTGATGAGCCGTGGTGACACGGTGACGCAGGTCTCAATGGCGCTCGGTGGCGGCAATGTCCGCAGCCTCAAGGCCATTCCCGAACTTGTCGAATACGATGATCGCGTGCCGGTGACGGCGGCGGCCAAGCGTCGCGTGGTCGATCCGCTGTCGGCGGCGATCCTGCCGATTGCGCGCGACGACAAGGATGTCTGCGACCGTACGCTGCCGGTGTTCGACGGCTGGACCCGCTATGACATCAATCTCAGCTATACCAGCACGGATCCGGTCGACATTCCCGGCTACAAGGGGGACGCTGTTCACTGCTCGGCGCGCTGGGTGCCGGTGGCGGGCCATCGCGAGGGTACCAAGTCGACCGAATACATGCGCGACAACCGCAATCTCGACGTCTGGTTCGTGCCGATGGCCGAGGGGCGGGTGATGGTGCCGAGCAAGATCTCGGTGCAGACCATGCGCGGCCTGCTCCTGGTGGTCGCGACGCAATTCGGCGAGAACGCCAAGCTCGGCAAGGTGGAACAGGCGGCCAACTGAATGGGCCAGGCTGCTGTATTGAAAAGGAAAGCGCCCTCCGGGGCGCTTTTTTGTTGCTCGGCGCGACCACGCCGGCCTGTCAAATGTACCAAGACGAGACATAAAGGTTAACGCTTTGGTGACCGATGCAACGGATAAGAACAGCGCCTCACCGAGATCTTGTATTGGCGGCAGCGCCAGACAACATATGTGGGTAGGGTGAAACAGGAACATCGCTCTGTCGGCGATTCGCCCCGCCTTCGTTCTTGCTCTGTCGAAAGTGTTAACGCCGTCGTTTCTCTACTTTGGCGTCGTAGTATAATTGGTTAACTATAAACTAGGTTCGGAGTCTTGATGGCGAAACGGCCTTGACATCGATTCTGGTCGCGAATCGAACGACTCGCCACCTGGAGTCTCTCGATTCAAGATAGCGCAGTAAAGACTCTGCTCGCCTCCATATCTTGTAGGGAACGAATACAGAATCTCTTGAGAATTGCGATTCGCCCCGCATCCGTTCTCGTTTGATTCCTATTGACCGTCCACTGCCATCCTTCTGCCGGTTTTCTCTGGCCTCTCGGCCGGGCTTTTTCGTATAGGAAGGTCACGGCCTCATCGCGCAACCGAACGGGACCCCATGAATATTGTCCGAGCGGCTCCCCTGTCTTCGCTTGCCCGTGGTCGGGCGGTGACGGCGGTGCTGGGGCCGACCAATACCGGCAAGACCCATCTCGCCATTGAAAAGATGCTGAGTCACGGCTCCGGTGCCATTGGGCTGCCGCTGCGCCTGTTGGCGCGCGAGGTCTATGGTCGGATCGTCGCTCGCGTCGGCGCGGGCGCGGTGGCGCTGGTCACCGGCGAAGAGAAGATCATCCCGCGCGATGCCCGCTATTGGGTGGCGACGGTGGAAGCGATGCCGCGCGATCTCGATGTCGCCTTCGTGGCCATCGACGAGGTGCAGCTTGCCGGCGATATCGAGCGCGGCCATGTCTTCACCGACCGCCTGCTCAACGTCCGTGGTCGACAGGAAACCATGCTGCTCGGCTCGGCGACGGCGCGCCCGCTGATCGAGCGGCTTTTGCCGGGTATCACCGTTACGTCGCGGCCGCGTCTCAGCCACCTCGCCTATACCGGCGCCAAGAAGATCACCCGTCTGCCGCCGCGTTCGGCCATTGTCGCCTTCTCGTCCGACGAGGTCTATGCGGTTGCCGAGCTGATCCGTCGGCAGCGCGGTGGCGCGGCGGTGGTGATGGGCGCGCTGTCTCCGCGGACTCGCAACGCGCAGGTGGCTCTTTTTCAGAACGGCGACGTCGACTTTCTGGTGGCGACCGACGCCATCGGCATGGGGCTCAATCTCGATGTCGATCATGTCGCCTTCGCCCAGGCACGCAAGTTCGACGGCTATCAATATCGTGGCCTGACAGCTGCCGAGCTTGCCCAGATCGCCGGCCGGGCTGGCCGCTATCTCAATGATGGCACCTTCGGTGTCACCGGGCGGGTGATGCCGTTCGACGACGACATCGTCACCGCTATCGAAGGCCATGATTTCGAGCCGGTGCGAGTCTTTCAGTGGCGCAACGACAATCTCGATTTCTCATCGGTCGATGCGCTCCGAACCTCCCTTGAAAAGCTGCCAGGGGTCGAAGGTTTGACGCGGGCGCTGCCGTCCGATGACCAACGGGCGCTCGACTTTGCCATGAGGGCAGAAGACGTGGCGGCGGCGGTGCGGGGTCGCGAGCGGGTGGCACTTCTCTGGGATGTGTGCCAAGTTCCCGACTTCCGTAAGATATCGCCGGCCCAGCACGGTGATCTCATCGTCGCACTCTATCGATTCCTCATTGCAAAAGGCGTGATTCCAGACGATTGGTTTGCACGGCAGGTCGGGTTGTCTGACAGGACGGATGGCGATATCGATACGCTGTCGCGGCGTCTGGCGGATATCAGGACCTGGACCTTTGTCGCCAATCGGCCGGACTGGCTGTTTGCGCCCAGCCATTGGCGGGAGAAGACGCGCGCCATCGAGGATCGGCTATCGGATGCGCTGCATGACCGGTTGACCCAACGTTTCGTGGATCGCCGGACGTCGGTATTGTTGAAGAGATTGAGAGAGAACACCATGCTCGAAGCTGAAATCACCGGTACCGGCGGCGTGCTCGTCGAAGGGCAGGCGGTCGGAGAGCTGCACGGCTTCCGCTTCGTGCCTGATCCGAGTGTTGGCGGCGATGGCTCTGAAGCCAAGACGCTGAAGGCTGCCGCCCAGCAGGCGCTGTCCGGCGAGTTCGACAAGCGCGCCGAGAAAATCTCCAAAGCGCCCAATGAGGAAATCGTGCTGTCCACCGACGGCAGCCTGCGCTGGCTCGGCCAGCCGGTTGGGCGCCTGGTGGCTGGCGACGATACGCTGAGCCCCCGGGTGATGCTGCTCGCCGACGAGCAACTGGCTGGCGCCGCCCGCGAGAAGGCGCAGGATCGGCTCGACCTATGGGTCGGTGCCCATATCCAGACGCTTTTGAAACCGCTGTTCGACCTGCGCACGGCTGCCGATCTCGAAGGCATTGCGCGCGGCGTCGCCTTCCGCATGGTCGAGACGCTCGGTACCGTCGAGCGGCACGACATTGCCGACGACGTCAAGGCACTCGACCAGACGCAGCGTGCCGTCATGCGCAAATACGGCGTCCGCTTCGGCGCCTACCACATTTACGTCCCCGCGCTCCTGAAGCCGGCGCCGGCGGCGCTGGTGGCTCAGCTCTGGGCATTGAAGCACGGTTCGCTAGATATGCCGGGGCTTGCCGAGCTGCCGCAGCTCTCCGCGTCCGGCCGTACGTCCATCAAGGTCGATCCGACCTTTGACAAGACGCTTTATCGCCTGGTCGGTTTCCGCGTTGCCGGCGAGCGGGCGGTGCGACTCGACATTCTGGAGCGCCTTGCCGACATCATCCGGCCGCTGATCGCCTTCAAGTCGGTGGACGGCGCGACCCCACCGGAGGGCGCTTTGCCGCAGGGTGGCGGTTTCCTGGTGACGGTGGCGATGACCTCGCTGCTCGGCTGTTCAGGCGAAGACTTTGCGTCGATCCTGCGCGGTCTCGGCTATCGCTCTGAGAAGCGGACGATCAAGGTGCCGGTCAAGCCGCAGAAGACGGAGACGGCTGTCGAAGGCGCGGCCTCCGAGGCGGTGCCTGCTGCCTCCGAAGAAGCTTCGGCCGAAGCTGCGGTGGCAACGCCCGCTCTCGAGGTCTCCGGAGCCGAAGCCCCGGTGGCAGAAGCTGTTGCTGCCGAAGCGCCAAGCCCCGAAACAGCTGAGGCGTCGGAAGCTGCTGCTCCCGAGAGCGCCGCGGTTGCCGAAGAGGCTGCCGAGACGCCGGCCGAGGTCCTTGAAGAACGGGAAGTCGATGTCTGGCGGCCCGGTCGCGGTGACCGTCCGCGGCACGGTGATCATCGGGGCGAACATAGAGGCGACCAGAGGAACGAGCGTCGCGGTGGCCCGCATCGGGGGGCGGCGCGTCCGACTGAGCCCGGGGAGGCAGCCGCCGCTGACGGGCGTGCTCCGCGCTCGCAGGACGATCGTCGCCAGGATCGTCGTCCGCAGGGCGGTGACCGGCGTGAAGACCGTCGCTTTGGCGATCGCCGTGACGGCCGCCCCAATGAGCGGAACGGCAACGGTGAGCGTCCCGCTGAGCGGGCGCCGCGCAAGGAAAAGGTCGCCGATCCCAATTCGCCGTTTGCTGCGCTGGCCGCCCTCAAGGCGTCGCTCGAGCAGCAGAAGAAGAAGTAGGAGAGCGGGTGTCCGAGCAGGGTTCCGACCGGCAGCGGATCGACAAGTGGCTGGTCTATGCGCGCGTGGTCAAGACGCGGACGCTCGGCCAGGCGCTTGCCGCGTCTGGTCACGTGCGTCTCAATGGCCGCAAGATCGATGACCCCGCCCAACCCGTGAAGGCCGGCGACGTGCTGACCATCGGCCTCCACGGCCATGTCAGGGTGCTGAAGGTGCTCGATTTCGCCGAGCGCCGGGGATCCTATTCGGTCGCTTCCGAGCTCTACGAGGATCTGACGCCGCCGGCTGCGGAAGCTCCTGGCCCGTCGATCGAGGCGGGTGAGGGGCGGCCGACAAAACGCGATCGCCGCCGTTTCGATAAGCTGAGTGAGCCGGACTGATTTTCCCGATGTTCACCCTTGAACGACCGAAGGAACTCCGCTACGCCATCCGGCGTTCCGCCTGTGGATATCAGGGTATTCGCTCATGACCTATGTCGTCACCGACAACTGCATTGCCTGCAAATACACCGACTGCGTGGAAGTCTGTCCGGTCGACTGTTTCTACGAAGGCGAGAACATGCTCGTCATCAATCCCGACGAGTGTATCGATTGCGGTGTTTGTGAGCCGGAATGCCCGGCCGAGGCGATCAAGCCGGATACCGAGCCGGGCCTTGATAACTGGTTGAAACTCAACGCTGAATACTCAGTGGTCTGGCCCAATCTCGCAGCCCGCCGCGATCCGCTGCCCAACGCGGCCGATAATGACGGCGTTGAAGGCAAGCTTGCTGCCCTGTTCTCGCCGAAACCCGGAAAAGGCGGCTGAGGAAAACGCGTCACTGAACCTGCGGAATAGGCAATGCAGCCATGTGACGGCGCATTTTTGCGGCGTATCGCGTCTTATTGCTTTGTTTTTTGTGGTTTTTGTGCTATATCAAACGTTGACAGTCGATGAATTCTTCCGGTCGCTAGCGGGGCCCTGCACGGGGTCTTTTTTATGACCTGCATTAGGGCGTGAGCCTTTATGCCGGTCTTGGCATGTGTGCAGCAAGTACGCTGCGATTGGAAGCGAAACCCCAGATCGACTGAAAACAACGCGAAAGCGTGCCGGCGGAGCGGACGTAGAGGTTCGCAGATCATAACCGACCCTAGTTTACTTGCTGCCTCTTGGCAGAAGAGGGTGATTTTGTCGTCGCCGGCACCGAGGAGTGGATGGACTGAATGGCCACTGCGAAGAAACCCGCTGTCCGTAATGGGTTCAAGACCAACGAGCACATCGTCTATCCGGCCCATGGGGTCGGCCAAATCGTTGCCGTCGAGGAGCAAGAGATCGCTGGCATGAAGCTTGAGCTGTACGTCATCGTCTTCGAGAAGGACAAGATGACGCTGCGCGTGCCCATGGCCAAGGCCGAACAGGTCGGTATGCGCAAGCTCGCCGAGGACGACACCGTCGATAAGGCGCTTGAGATCATCAAGGGCCGCGCGCGCGTCAAGCGCACCATGTGGAGCCGCCGCGCCCAGGAATACGAAGCCAAGATCAACTCCGGCGATCTGGTGGCCATTTCCGAGGTGGTGCGCGACCTGCATCGTGCGTCGAGCCAGCCCGAGCAGTCCTATTCGGAGCGTCAGCTCTACGAGGCGGCGCTCGATCGCATGGCGCGTGAGATTTCGGCGGTATCCCGTATCACCGAGACCGAGGCCATTCGGCGCATCGAGGACAGCCTCAACAAGAGCCCGAAGCGCATCGCTGCGCGCGGCGACACCGCTGAGGACGTCGCCGACGAGAGCGAGGACGAGGCGGAAGCCGCCTGATAAAGCGTCGCCGGCGCTTCGGTCCGTTACATTTTTCAAGGCCCGGCGGGGAAACCTGCCGGGTCTTTTTCTTAAGGGGACGGCGCTGGGGAGGCGTCGATAGATCATCATGGGGAAGAGGATAACCAAGCTATCTTGGGCGTGGCTGACGACGGCTGCTTTAACAGTGCCGGTTCTTACGGCGGCAGCGCACGCCGGAGACAACGGGACAGCATTCAAATTCGTAGAGGCGGGGGATTGCGCGAAAAAGCGAGCGGAGGAGGTTTGTATCGGCGAGCCGCTGATACAAGGGTCAACCGTTACGGCACTCGACGTTCTGCGTGATATTTATCCCGGTCTTGGTCCGGACGGCCAAGGCAACCGATTTGCTGGCGCCGAGGCGATCGAGGCCGCGAGCGACCCCGATGCTGGCGAACCGGCCGATAGGGCTATCAGTATCTCCAATGGCACTCTGGCCGAGATCGCTGTGATCGAGTCGGGGGAGCTGGCCTATGCTGCTGCGGTGAGTAGCGGCGTTGTGGCGGTGGCTCAAATAAGACCAGATTACAAGCCGCTGGGGCGCTTGCTGGTGGCCACCGATCCGGGTGGACTGACCGGTGGCTACCGGCTGCTGCTTGCTGCCCCTGCCAGCCCGGTGGTGGTGACGGACAGCAGCCATTTCAACTCTGAAGAAGGATTTGACTCGTTGCAGCTGGCCGGGGTGATTGGTGGCGAGCTCGTCGACCTCTATGAGGGCCCCTACCTCTACTCCCTGACCCAGGCAACGGAGCATTGCCAGACCCTTGAACATCGAGAGTCGATCACTTCCTTCGAGACGCGGAAACAAAGCCATCATGGCTTGGCCGACATTGGTATAGGCATTGAATACACAGCCACCTGCGTCAACGGTGAAAAGCGAAAGCCGGCCGGGAAAAAGTCTTTCCCACTGCGTCTGGCCTATGACGGTGCGCGTTACGACGGCAATTCGTCAGCGATCGACGATTTCAATTCCAGCTTCACCGAGTGAAGGCCGCCGCCCGAAGGGGCGGCCTCCATTTTCTACCGTAGGCTTTAGCGGCCCATGTCGAACAGCAGGATCTCGGCGTCGTCCTTGGCGACGATCGACAGGTCCGTCTGCCGCTCAAGGGCGGCTCCGTCTCCTTCGCCGAGCTCCTCGCCATTGACCGTGACGCTGCCGCGCGCCACCTGCAGCCAGCCGAGCCGGCCTGCTGCGAAGGTGTGTTCGACCTCCGTCCCGGCTTTGAGGCGGCCGGCATAGAGATCGACGTCGCGATGCAGCGTCAGCGCGCCGTTACGACCGTCGCGGGCGGCAACCAGCCGCAGCCGGTTCGTGAGTTCCTCACCGAAGCTCTTCTGCTCATAAGACGGGGCGAAGCCGTCGGCCTCCGGCAAGATCCAGATCTGCAGGAAATGCACCGCGTCGGTGGCCGAAGCATTGAACTCGCTGTGACGAATGCCGGTGCCGGCACTCATGCGCTGCACGTCGCCGGGACGGATCACCGAACCGGTGCCAAGGCTGTCGCGATGCTGCAAGCCGCCTTCGAGCACATAGGAGATGATTTCCATATCGGCATGAGGATGTGGGGGAAAGCCGCCGCCGCCGGCGACGCGGTCGTCATTGATGACGCGCAGCGGGCCGAACCCCATGGCCTCGGGATCGAAATAATGGCCGAAGGAAAAGCTGTGGTGGCTGTCGAGCCAGCCAGCGTCGGTGTGGCCGCGCTCTGCGGCCTTGCGGATGGTGATCATCGCGGGTCTCCCTGTTCGGGGCGAAGCGTCATCGCCCGTTTGGTGACCCGAAGATGGGGCTCGGCGCGTCCTTTGTCAGGATAGCCAGTTGCCGCCGCACTGTTCTCTAAAGATGAACAATCTTGGAGAGTCAGCGGTCGACGATTATTTTGACGCGGGTACCGGGACGCGGCTCCTCGTTGGCCGCCAGGCCGTTGAGTGCGCGGAACAGAATGATGCCGCGGTCCATCGGCACCATGCGCCGGGTCAGGGCTTCGGCGGTTTCGCCGGCTCCGACGGTGACGACGCGGATGCGCAATGGCGCGAGCGACGCCTTCTCCGCCTCGGACAGCGAGCGGAACGAGGCCACCGTGGAGCTGAAGGTTCGATCGAGCGCGGCGGCGTCGCCGCGGGTTGCAAACAGGAAGCGGAAGGCCTGGTCGTTGAAGCGGATCACGGCGATGCGGTAGGTAAAGCCGCGCGCCGACGCCGACGCCACAGCGGCCGGCAGGCCGGCGATCGACACGGTGCGTACCGACTGCTGATCGAGCCCATTGACCCAGCCCGACGTCAGGTAGGCGACGAGGTCGCTGCCCGCCGGGACATTGGCGCCGTCGAAGCGCATGGCGACCCCGTCGGCATTGGTGGCCAGCACCGCCTTCGACGTGTTGTCGATCATGAAGCCGTCTGGGACTTCAAAGCCAAAGCCCAGCTTGGCATGCAGGAACTGACGTCCGCGCACATAACCTTCGTTCGGATCGTCGCCATACATAATGCCATCGATACGGGAGAGATAACCATCGCGGTCGATCTCGCCGTCGGTGACGCCGGTGGCCTTGGCGACCTCTTGCGCCTGCGCGAGGCGCTCGGGCGTCGAAGGATGCGACGACAGGAAGTCGATCGAGCCGGTATCGTCTTCCGGCAGGCCGTTCTTCCAGGCGGCCAGGCGCGACATCGATGTGAGGAAGCGTGGCGAGGCGAAGGGATCGAAGCCGGCCTTGGCCAGCGTTGCGATGCCGATCCGATCGGCCTCGAGTTCCTGGATCTGCGAGAAGCGGGCCAGTGAGACCTGTGTCGAGGCCAGCGCCACGCGCTGCACCGCTGGGTCCTGCACCACGTCCTGCACCGCCTGGCTGGCGACGGCGGCCGCCTCGGCCTTCTGGGCGCGCAGGAAGGCGTGGCGCGCGGTGACATGGGCCATCTCGTGGGAGATCACGGCGGCGACTTCTGCGGTATCACTGGCGAGCGCCAGAAGGCCGCGCGTCACGTAGACGTAGCCCCCGGGCAGGGCAAAGGCGTTGACGGCGGGCGAATTCAGGATGGTGACGCGGTAGCTGCGCCAGGGTTCGGGACTGGCGGCCACCAGCCGACCAACGACGCTGGCGATCGCCAGCTCCGCCTCGCGATCCTCATAGGTACCGCCGAATGCGGCGACGATCTTGGGATGCTCGCGCTCGGCAATCGCCACCTCGTTGGGGTCGACCTTGCCTTGCGGGACTGCCGTCTGGGCGAGTTGGTCGGCTGTAACGCCGCCATCATCACCCGAGAGCCCCAGACAGCCAGCGAGCGACAGTGCAAGCGCCAGGGCGGCGGCCCTTGACGCCAGCCAGCAGAAATTGCTTGTCCCACCCATCCGACCGGCCATGCTGCTTCCTAGTCCGTTGTCAAATCCGACGTCCCGCCTGGCAGTCGCAAGGCCAGCGGCGATTCCAGCTCCATATCGAGACCGTCGCGCCGGTTCGCCCAGCCGCGCACCTCGACCACCCGGCCGGACAAGCTGTCCGGCGACTGCCCGGCGGCAACGAGCGCTGATGTCATGGCTTCACGAAGGCGCACCGTGGCATCCGTCCGGAAGTTGCCGCCGAAATTGATATAAGTGGTGCGACCCGATCGGCCAATCGAAGCGACCTTGCCGCGACCGAGCACGTAATCGGGCAGGTTGGTAGCCGCCGCATTGAGATCCGTCCATATCCGGCTTTGCCGCCAAATGCCACGCTTTTCAGCGCGCGCCCCGGCTTCGGCGGCGAGAAAACGCGTCGCGCAAGGCGTAAACGCCACATCCGCAAGACCGGCTCCGGCGGCAAGGAGCCGTTCGCCGAGGCTGTCGCCGTCTGAGAAGCGGATGGTGCCATGCAGGCGGCTGTGACGATCTGGGGTGTCAGCGGAGGGCGTGAACACGACGAGCGTGTCGTGAAGGTCGGCCATGACATCCGAGTAAGCGGTGCGAGCTGTCTCGCCCGCCCGGGCCGGCAGGATCACGCCCTCGATCAGGATGGTTGCAGCGGGTTGGGCAGGTTGAAGGCCGGTCAGCTCGACGACAGGCCGGACCGTTCCGGTGGGCAACGGCAGCGCTTCTTCCAGGCGATGGGTGGGTGCCGCGGGATCGCCGACGCAAGCGTCCATCGCCCGGCTCGGCTGGGCGGCCAGCAGGGCGACGACAAGCGAAGACAGGGTGACAAAGCGGGCGGCAGGAAGCATCGACAGGTCTCTGATGCGCTGATTTTAGCGGATGCTATGCCTGTCGCCTATCCGCTAGCTGACAAGGCTGCCTTCCCTTAAGGACATGCTAGATTTCGAAAAGGGCTGTCAAAGCCGTCGTCGATTTGCTAGATGAGCCGAAGCGGCCGGACCCTTGGTCCGGCCGCGCCGCGTCCCGGTAGCTCAGCAGGATAGAGCAACGGTTTCCTAAACCGTAGGTCAGGGGTTCGAATCCCTTCCGGGACGCCACTTTCCAACTGATGCGCTATCTTTTGACCGCCCTGACGATACCGATCAGGATGCAGGCGCCTATGACGCCGGCGATGAGATAGCCGATCCAGCCACCAAACGAGATGCCGAGAATCCCGAACAGGAAGCTTGCAATCGCCGCGCCGATAATGCCGAGCACGACATTGAGGAACAGACCGGTATCGGTCTTCATCAGTCCCGAGGCGATCCAGCCTGCCAAGCCGCCGATAATGATGGCTGCAATCCAGCCAATGCTCGCGTCATTCATCCTGTCACCTCAAGCAATCCGTTGAAACGAATGGCCTTGCCGACGTTGACTGCATCGCGCGTCCGCCATGCAAGCTTGCCCCGGCTGGCGAGGGAATAACGAAGTATCACGCAAGCAGTTCCAAAAACGCTGGCCGGATGCTCGGCAATGCGTTGGCTCGCATTAACGCTTTACGTGGCAACGGCCCGCGCATGACGTATCGCCTCCCCACCGAGAGGCGGGAAAGCGTTGGAAGGCCGGGGCGAAAGCTCCTCAGGGAAAGCGAGCGCGGAACTCGGCGAGTGTCGCATAGGATCGTTGGGTGCCGCGCCGGGTGATCGAATCAGCGGCGTATTTTGCCGCCTCCGTCAGCGCTTGGAACACCGGCAGCCCTTCCGTGTAGAAGTGGGCGAAGGACCCGATGAAGGCGTCGCCGGCACCGGTGGTGTCCACGGGCTCCACCTTGACCGGGGCGATTCGACGCGTGCCGCTGGCATCGACCAGCAGGGCGCCGTGCCCGCCCATGGTAACGACCACCGTGCCGATGCCGCGGGCGATAAGGGAGCGGGCGGCCGTTTCCGCCTCGTCCTCGTTGCCGACGGGCAAGCCGGTCAGTGTGGCGAGCTCGGTCTCGTTGGGTGTCAGGAAGGCAAGATCGGCGAGTTGCGCCACGTCGAGGTCAGCGGCAGCCGGTGCCGGGTTGAGCAGCGTCGGCACGCCGAGCTCCTTCGCTCTCCGCACCGTGTGATAGACGGTCTCGACCGGCACTTCCATCTGCATCAGGATCAGCTTGCAGCCCTTGAGAGCGGGAGCGGCGGCGTCGACGTCGGCCGGCGTCAGGTCGGCATTGGCGCCTTTGACGATCAGGATGGAGTTCTCGCCCGACGGTTCGACGAAGATCGGGGCGACACCCGACGAGCGACCGGGTGTCCGCAGCACGTGGGTGGCGTCGACGCCGTTGCGCTGGAAGTTGGCGATGGTGGCATCGGCAAAGGTGTCGTCGCCCACCCGAGTCACCATTATCACCTTGGACCCGAGCCGAGCAGCGGCGATCGCCTGGTTGGCGCCCTTGCCGCCATGCCCCATCTCGAAGGTCGGCGCCTCGATGGTCTCGCCGCGCAACGGCATGCGGTTCACGTAGGTGATCAGGTCCATCATGTTGGAGCCGACAACAGCGATCTTCGACATCTGTTCCTCCGGTTGTCCGCTACCCACCCGGGGCGCGGCTGAGATTGTGGTGGGTGGGCGCTTAGCCGGCCATGCGTGCCGCTTCCTGACGGCATTCCTCGGCGTCGAGGTGGCCGAGCTCGACGGTGAAGCGGGCCGTCTCGCCAGCCGCGAGGCTGCGGACGTTGCCCTTCTGCTTTTCCGCCGTGTAGCCTTCCGGCTCGCAGGTCGACGGCAGCGCGAAGGCGGCCACCTGCTGGTCGTGGCCGGCCAGGATCCAACGCACCGTCTTCGGAAAGTCGGTGGTGTTGTAGCGGGCAAAGAAGGCGTCGCCCTCTGGCCGCCGCATCATCAGGCGGGTGTCGCCGGCCGCATCGGTACCAAGGCCACGCAGGTAGAACACTTGTTCGGGGTCGTAGCCGTTGGCCCGCCGCACCACGCGGCTGCCGGCCGGATCGGCGGCCAGGGCTGCGATGCGGGAAAGATAGGCGGGATTGGGCCGAACGTGAGCTGGCACTGCCGTGCGGGTGACGGTGCGATCTGGCGTAAAGGGGGCCTGCTGCAGTATTTCCGCGCCTTCGCTGAAGGCGTAGTTGACGTGGCACATGTACATGAGATCCATCGGATCGCCGGCCGATAGGTTCGTCACTTCCATCGCCATGTCGAAGCGCGCCGACCCGGAATGGAGCGTCACTGAGGGCCGTGCCAGATAGTGGGAGCCGAAGCCCATGGCATATTCATAGCTACCGACGATGCGGAGATAATCCCCGTGCCCGTCATGTCCCGCTTCGATCCCGGCCCAGTCCATGGCGGCGCAGGGCATTTCGCCGTGCGAGGGATGGTTGTCGGTGGGGCCGGGAACGCCATTGCGCAACAGGCCCGAGTGGAAGGCGAAGCAGCCGTAGGTCTCGCCGATGGTCGGCACGCGGCGCGGCGCCTTGAAGATGCTCTTCATGGTGAGGTCGACGCCGTCGAAGACCGCCTGCCAGATCATCTGTCCGAGATAGGGGAGGACGATCAGCGCACCACGGGCGTTTTGAAGGCGGATCGCCTCAATGCCGGTGGGATAGCGGAACAGGCTGGCCTTGAGCGTGCCATGCTCGACGGATGGACGCTCGACCTCGTCGAAGGCAGCGCGCGAGAGATGGAAGATGGTCATTTGCCACGGTTCCTCAAAACGTTGATTACCATGACCAGTAGCAGGAAGCCGCCCCAGATGAAGTCGATGAGGTGGTTGGAGAAGCGCATCATCTGGAAGCCGGAGGCGAGCAGCATCAGCGCGATGACGGCGATGGAGACGCCCAGCACCGTGCCCTTGCCACCGGCCGGGTTGGTGCCCCCCAGCACGGAGATCAGCACGGCTTGCAGAAGGTAGGAGGTGCCGTAGTCCGACTTGGCGGCATTGGTGCGCCCGGACAGCACGATGCCGGCCAGAGCGGCCAGCGTGCCGCTCAGCATGTAGGAATAGAGCACCATGCGGTCGGTTCTGAGGCCGGCGAATATGGCGGCGCGCGGATTGGTGCCGATCAGGAACAGGTTGAGACCGAAGGGCGTCCGCGTCAGCATGATGGCAATCGCCACGGCCACCGCCAGGAACAGGATCAGCGGTACGGCGATGCCAAAGATCTTGCCGTTACCGATGAAACCCCACCAGGCGGGGAAGCCGACGATGGCCGGACCGCCGGTCAGCACCATGCAGAAGCCGGTAAAGATCTGGCCGGTGCCCAGCGTGGCGAGGATCGGGGTGATCTTGACCTTGGCGATCAACAGGCCATTGAGCGTGCCGGCGATCAACCCGACGCCCAGTGCCAGTATCACGCCGGCAACGACCCGCAGCAGTTCGGCCGTCATCCCGGCGTCGGGAGCAGCCGGATAGAGGCGGGTGAAGTACACGCCGGCCAGGATGCCGGCGAGGTTGGCGATGCCAATCACCGACAGGTCGATGCCGCCGGTCAGCATGGCAAGCATCATGGCGATCGCCACGATGCCGAGCTCGGGAAAGATGAAGCTGATCGATTCGAAGTTGTAGTAGCGCAGGAACTTGTGCGGCTCCAACGCCGACATGGCCAGGAAGATCACCGCGGTGATGATCAGCAGCTGGACGATGTTGTTGTCGCGATTGATGAAGCGACGGAAGTCGGTGAACTTGTTCATGGATCTGGCTTTCACACGAGCGCCTTGCGGTCACGCCAGGCGGTGAGGGCCGTGGCAATGACGATGACACAACCGACGACGACGCCCTGCCAGGTGTTGTCGATGTGCATGATGATCAGGCTGTTCTTGATCAGCGTCAGCATGAAGACGCCAAGGATAGTGCCAAACACTGAGCCGCGGCCGCCGAAGATCGAGGCACCGCCCAGCACCACGGCGGCGATGACGTCGAGCTCATAGCCGACGAAGTCGCGCGGGTTGGCGAGCCAGATCATCGAGGAGTGCAAAAGGCCGGCAAACCCGGCCAGTGCACCGGCGAGACCGTAGACGAGATAGACGGTGCGGCGCGTGTTGAAGCCGACCCGTTTGGCCGATTCAGCGTCGTCGCCATAGGCGAACACGGCGCGGCCGGCCATGGTGCGCGTCAGGAACAGCCACATCAGCAGCGCGATGCCGATGTAGATGAACAGCATCAGCGACAGCTTGCTGCCGCCGATATCGACGGTGCTGCTGCCGAAGGCGATCAGCGACGGCGGCATGCGGTCGATGTTGATGATCGACGTGCCGACCAGGCCGAGCAACAGACCGCGCACCACCGACGCCGAACCGAGCGTGACGATCAGCGGAATCATGCGGAAGGTATGGATGAAGAAGGCGTTAGCGAGGCCGCAGACAAGACCGATCAACGTCGCGCCGATGAAGGGCAGAACCACGCCCTGATAGCCCGCCGCATTCATGGCGATCACCGTCAGATACATGGCGGCGACGGCGAAGGCGGGGAAGGACACGTCGATGCCGCCGGAGATCATGACGGTCAGCACGCTGAGCGCCATGATGCCGATGACCACGTTGGCTCTCAGGAGATTGAACAGGTTGTCGGCCTGCCAGAAGGCCGGGTTGATCACCCCGATCACGATCATCACCACGATCAGGATGGCGAGCACCGCCGCTTCGGATCGGCGCAGCAGTTTGGAAACAGCAGTCATCAGCGCAGACCCTTCAGGCGGCCGTGGATATCGTCCTCTTCGACGCTCTGGGCGTCCATGCAGTCGACGATCTCGCCCCGGTGCATCAGCAGGATGCGATTGCAGTTCTGGATGAGTTCGGGCGCGTCATCGGAAATCATCAGCACGGCGAGACCGGTACTGATGGCAAGCTCACGGATGCGCCGGTGGATCTCCGCCTTGGAGCCGACGTCGACGCCGACGGTCGGGCCGTTGAGAATCAGCACCTTTGGATTGGTCAGCAGCCAGCGACCGATGACAACGCGCTGTTGATTGCCGCCGGAGAGCTGCCCGGCGTGCTTCTCGATGTCCGGCGTGGCGATGCGCATGTCGGAGACGGTCTGCTCGGCCAGCACGTTGAGCTGGTCGCGATCGAGGAACAGCCCGCGCGTCACCCTGTTGATGGCGCTGGCAATGACGTTGCGGGCGATCGGCTGCTGCATGAACAGCCCCTCGGAGAGGCGATCCTCCGGCACGTAAGCAATGCCGGCGCCGACGGCGTCCTGCACGCTCGATAAGCGGAGTGGTGCCCCATCGAGACGGATCTCGCCGCTGTGTGGTTCCATGCCGAACAATGCCATGGCAAGCTCGGTGCGCCCGGAACCGAGCAGGCCGCTCAGGCCAACGATCTCACCCTTGTGGAGGTCGAGATTGACGTTGCGCACCGCTTCGCCGACGGAGAGATTCCGCACCGACAGTCGGGGTACCGTGGTGTCGTCGCCGGCCCAGACATGCCGCTCGTGGCCGATGTCGTGGCCGGTCATGGCGCGGGTGATGCGCGCCTCGTTGAATTCGTCGGTGGGGCCTTCCTCGACCTTGCGTCCGTTGCGGAAAACGGTGATGCGCTCGGAAATCTCCAGCATTTCACGCATCTTGTGGCTGACGAACAGCACCGCGATGCCCTTGGCCTGGATCTCACGGACGATGGAGAACAGGCGATCGACCTCGCGGCCGGTCAGTGCGGTGGTCGGTTCGTCCATGATGAGCAGACGCGTTTCGCTCATCAGCGCGCGGGCGATGGCAACAATCTGGCGATCGGCGGTGGACAGCGTGCCGACCGTGGCGTCGAGATCGATGGCGACGTCCAGTCGGGCCAGCGCTTCGGCGCCGAGTTGACGACGGCGCTTGGGATCGATGAAGGTGTTGCCTTCGCTGAGCAGCCGGTTAAGGGCGAGGTTCTCGGCCACCGTCAGGCTGGGGAACAGCGAAAAATCCTGATAGATCACCTGGATACCGGCGGCAATCGCCGCGCGCGGACCGAAGTCGGCAACCGGCTTTCCGGCGACGAGCAGTTCGCCTTCGTCGAAGTCGTAGACGCCGGAGACAATCTTGATGAGGGTCGATTTGCCGGAGCCGTTTTCACCGGCAAGGCAGACGATCTCGGCGGGGAAAATCTGGAAATCGACGCTGTCGAGCGCCTTCATGCCAGGAAAGCGCTTTGTGACAGCGCGGAGTTCGATCAGGGGTTCGGCCATGGTGTGCGCTTCGATTTCCGGACGGGGAGGCCTTTGGGACAGGCGGTTCGCGGTAGGACACGTCAGAGCCGGCGGGTAAGGCCCGCTTTCGTCCCGATCCGTAACGACCGCTCAGCAGAAAGGAACGGCGGGCATGCCGCCGTTCCCCAGTCTTCCGTCAGAAGTTGTAGTCGGCCATGTTGTCCTTGGTGACACCGACCCAGCCCTGGCCATACAGCAGGTTGGGCGAAGCGCCGGCCGGCGTCGTCAGGCTCTCGTAGCCCTTGAGGCCCAGGTTGAGACCGGCCTTGATCTCGGCCTTCTTCTCAGTGAGCGCCATGACGGCGAGCGTATTCATGGCATAGGCGGCGACGGCCGGATCCCAGAACTGGATGTACTGGATGTCGCCTTCCTGCAGATACTTGCCTGCCACCGACGGCAAGCCCGTGCCGGAGAAGAACACCTTGTCCTTGAGACCGCGCTCGGCGATCAGACGACCGGCGCCGGCCGAGGTCGGCATCGGTCCGCCGACGATGCCGGTGACGTCCGGATAGGTCGTCAGGGCTTCTGACAGACGATTGTAGTCGGTGTTGGCGTCGTCATAGGTCTCGAGACGCTCGGTGGCGAGCGCCATGTCCGGGAAATGTTCCTTCTGGTAGGCGATGGCGCCGTCGATCCACTCGTTCTGCGACTGCGACGTCAGGCTGCCGACGGTGGCGAGGTACTTGCCCTTGCCGCCCATGGACTTGCCGAGCACTTCCATCAGCTTGGCGCCGTAAGCCTTGTTGTCGAAGGCTTCGAGCACATAGTCGGCATTCTTCAGGTTGGAGGCTTCGTGAGCGATGACCACGATGCCGCGGTCGCGGGCCTTCTGCAGCACCGGCTCGACGGCTTCCACCGAGAAGGGGACGACGCAGATGGCGTCGACGCCCTGGGCGATCAGGTTTTCGATCAGCTGCACCTGAGCGGCGGCATCGGCCTGGCTCGGACCAACCTGCCAGACGTCGTGGCCGGTATCGGCACCGAACTGCTTGACGCCGTCGCGCATGCGATCGAACCAGGCGATGCCATCAACCTTGACGACAGTAGCGATCGAGAAGTGCTTGCCGGTGGCGTCGGCGGAGATGTCCTTGCGGGCCTGGCTCACGTCGACGACGCCGGCCGCCAAGGCAGGCAGCGCCAGCATGGACAGACCGGCAGCCAGCGAAATCAGTGTCTTCTTCATTGTACGTCTCCTCCCAAGAGAACGGTTCTTTCAATCCCGTCAGTATCCTGCGGGTCCTCCTTTGCCCGCGCCGCCGACGATGGCGATACTGGCGCTGGCACCTATGCGCGTGGCGCCGGCTTCCACCATGGCCCACGCATTCTCGGCGGTGCGAACACCACCGGAAGCCTTAACTCCCATTTCCGAACCGACCACTCGACGCATCAGCGCGATGTCCTCAACAGTCGCGCCACCGCTCGAGAAGCCGGTGGATGTCTTCACAAAATCGGCGCCGAGCTCTTTGCTGACGCGGCAGGCCGTTTCCTTTTGAGCGTCGTCGAGCAGGCAGGTCTCGATGATCACCTTCAACAGCTTGCCGGCCGTCGCCCGCCGCACGGCGGCGATGTCGGCGCGGAAGCGATCGAGGTCGCCCTCGCGCAGGGCACCAATGTCGATCACCATGTCGATCTCGTCGGCACCGGCTGCGATGGCGCGCGAGGCCTCGTCGGCCTTGGCGGCAGCGCCCGAGGCGCCAAGCGGGAAACCGACGACAACGCAGGTCTTGACCTTGCTGCCTTTGAGACGCTCGGCAACAAAACCGGCATGCACGGCATTAACGCAGACCGATGCGAAGCCGTAAGCGATCGCCTCGTCGCAGAGCCGGGCGACTTCTGCTCTGGTCGCCTCCGGCTTCAGGATCGTGTGATCGATCATGCCGGCGAGAGTCTGCGAGTTCCTGACAGAATTATGTTTCGAATCTTCCACTTCCGGGTCTCCATCCGGCATTCTTGTTATGATTCTAACAAGATTTGTTTGGAAGGTTTCATACTGGCCTTGACGAGTCAAGGGGAAAGGTGGATTGAAACCTGGAACGGCGGAGGTGTTTCCGTGAAAAAGGCCGAACGCATAGAACGCCTCGAGGATCGCTTGAAGGAGGCCGGCGTGCTGCATCTCAGCGATGCCGCCGGGCACCTCGGCGTGTCTGAAATGACCGTGCGGCGGGATCTCGCCTCGGTGCCGCACCTTTTCAGTTATCTCGGCGGCTACATCCTACCGGTTGGTGGCGAGCGCACCACCTATCGCCTCGACGCGGAGGCCGACACCCATGCGGAGGCGAAGGATCTCGCCTGCCGCAAAGCGGCGCGGCTTGTCGAGCCGGACGACACGATTTTCATCGATTGCGGAACCACGACGCCGCGAATGACCGAGTACCTGCCGGTGTCCGGCAAGCTGACCGTCATTACCTATGCCATGAACGTCGCCGAGCGCGTCATGAAGCGGCCGAATACCAACCTGATCCTGCTGGGCGGTCTATTTCACGCCTCGTCGCAGACGTTTTCCGGCGACGAGGCCTTACGGACACTGGAGCGGCTGGGGATCAGCAAGGCGTTTCTATCGGCCGGCGGGCTGCATTCGCAGCACGGCGCCACCTGTTCCAACTTCCACGAAGTGCCGATCAAGCAGGCGGTGCTGGCCCGCGCTGGGCTGAGCTATGTGGTGATCGATTCGAGCAAGCTTGAGAAAATCAAGCCGGCGTTCTTCGCAACCACCGATCAGTTCGATCAGATCATCACCGAGTAACGGTTGGCCGCGTTATTGGGACGGTTCCCCAAAACGTTGCGGTCAGGCGAGCGCCGCAACGGCGGTCTTCACCTGATCGAGGGCGGCGATGGCGTCGTCCCTGGCTTCTTCGGTCTTCGCTTCGGCAAGAACGGTCTCGGCAACAACGAGCTCGGCAGCCGCAACGGTGGGATCGAACTCGCTCTCGGGCACCGCCTTTTCGGCGAGCACGCTGAGACCGGCCGCGTTGACGTCGGCAAAGCCGCCGCGCACGTAGATCCGACTCGATACGCCGCCGGCCTTGACGGCGATGATGCCGGTCTTCAGCGTGGTGAGGAAGGGCGCGTGGCCGGCGAGCACGCCGAAGTCGCCCTCGCTGCCGGGCAGATCCACCTGATCGGCGTCAATCGACAGAATCAGGCGCTCGGGGCTGACGAGTTCGAACTTGAAGGTTGCCATCCGGCGCTCCCCACGGTGTTTGTCGGCAATTCCGACGAGAGATGCTCACCCTCGGTCGAGTTGCTCTGGCGGCCCGTTCAGGCCGGTCAAATTCTCGGGCCCGGTGCGACGAGCACCGGAAGGGCGGGCGGTGTGACCGCCCGACCCGTTCGGTCATCAGGCTGCCTGAGTGGCGAGGCGCTGGGCCTTCTCGACGGCGTCCTCGATGGTGCCCACCATGTAGAAGGCGGCTTCCGGCAGATGGTCGTAGAGACCTTCGCAGAGGCCCTTGAAGCCCTTGATGGTGTCCTCGAGCGCCACCAGCTTGCCGGGCGCGCCGGTGAACACCTCGGCGACGTGGAAGGGCTGGCTCAGGAAGCGCTCGATCTTGCGGGCGCGGGCCACCGTCAGCTTGTCCTCTTCGCTGAGCTCGTCCATGCCGAGGATGGCGATAATATCCTGAAGACCCTTGTACTTCTGCAGGATCTGCTGCACCTGGCGGGCGACGTTGTAGTGCTCCTCGCCGATCACCTGCGGGTCGAGCATGCGCGACGAGCTGTCGAGCGGATCGACGGCCGGGTAGATGCCCTTTTCGGAGATGGCACGGTTGAGCACCGTCGTCGCGTCGAGATGGGCGAACGAGGTGGCAGGGGCCGGGTCGGTCAGGTCGTCGGCCGGCACGTAGATGGCCTGCACCGAGGTGATCGAACCCTTGTTGGTGGTGGTGATGCGCTCCTGCATGGCGCCCATGTCGGTGGCGAGCGTCGGCTGGTAACCCACCGCCGACGGGATGCGGCCGAGCAGCGCCGACACTTCCGAGCCGGCCTGGGTGAAGCGGAAGATATTGTCGATGAAGAACAGAACGTCCTGACCCTTGTCGCGGAAATGCTCGGCGACGGTGAGGCCGGCCAGGGCGACGCGAGCACGGGCGCCCGGCGGCTCGTTCATCTGGCCGTAGACCAGGGCGCACTTGGATCCCTCGGTCGAACCGCCATTCTCATGCGGGTCCTTGTTGACGCCGGACTCGATCATCTCATGGTAGAGGTCGTTGCCCTCGCGGGTGCGCTCGCCGACGCCGGCAAACACCGAGTAACCACCGTGCGCCTTGGCAACGTTGTTGATCAACTCCTGGATCAGCACGGTCTTGCCGACGCCGGCGCCGCCGAACAGGCCGATCTTGCCGCCGCGGGCGTAGGGAGCAAGGAGGTCGACCACCTTGATGCCGGTAACCAGGATCTCGGCTTCCGTCGACTGCTCGGTGTAATCGGGGGCTTCCTGGTGAATGGAACGACGTTCCTCGCCGATGATCGGGCCGACTTCGTCGACCGACTCGCCGATGACGTTCATGATGCGGCCGAGGCAGGCGTCGCCGACCGGCACCGAGATCGGCTTGCCGGTGTCGATCACCTCGTGGCCGCGCACCAGGCCTTCCGTGGTATCCATGGCGATGGTGCGGACGGTGTTCTCGCCGAGGTGCTGGGCAACCTCGAGAACCAGCCTGTGGTCGCCGTTCTTCGTCTCGAGCGCGTTCAGAATCGCCGGCAGGTGCCCGTCGAACTTGACGTCGATGACGGCGCCAATGACCTGGGTGATGCGTCCGATATGTGTGTCAGCCATCGCTGTGGTCCTTGATCGAAGTTGCGGTCAGAGCGCCTCGGCGCCCGAAATGATTTCAACGAGCTCGGTGGTGATCTTGGCCTGGCGCGTACGGTTGTAGGTGATCGACAGGCGGTCGATCATGTCGCCGGCGTTGCGCGTGGCATTGTCCATGGCGGTCATCTTGGCGCCCATCTCACCGGCGGCATTCTCGAGCAGGGCTGTGAAAAGCTCCACGGCGATGTAGCGCGGCAGCATGGTCTCGAGGATTTCCGCCTCGTCCGGCTCGAATTCGTAGGAGGATTCCGACGTGGCGGCCGAGGCGTCGGCCTTGACCGGCAGAAGCTGCTTGGCTGTGGGGATCTGATTGATCACCGACTTGAATTCGGAATAGAACAGCGTGCAGACGTCGAATTCGCCGGCTTCATAAAGCTCGAGAAGACGCTTTTGGAGCTTGTTGGCGATGGCGAAGGTGACGGTCTTCACTTCGCGCAGTTCGACGCGGTCAATGATGCGGTCGCTATGGTCACGCTTCAGGGCGTCGGCGCCCTTCTTGCCAACGGTAATGATCTTCACCGTCTTGCCTGCCGCAAGCAGCGAAGCGGCGTGTTCGCGCGCCAGCCGAACGATCGATGAATTGAAGCCGCCGCACAGGCCGCGCTCGGCCGTGCAGACGACGAGGAGGTGCACGTCATTGCGACCGGTGCCGGCGAGAAGGCGCGGCGCGTCGTCGCGGCCGGCCATGGCCGCAGCAAGATTGGCAACCACCGCGCCAAGACGGTGGGCGTAGGGACGGGCCGCGACCGCCGCCTCCTGCGCGCGGCGCAGCTTCGCCGCGGCGACCATCTGCATCGCCTTGGTGATTTTCTGCGTCGCCTTCACCGAAGCGATGCGGTTCTTGAGTTCTTTCAAGCTAGCCATATCGGCTCCTGCCTGTCGGGCATCGGGGCGCGGGAGAGAAGGGCGGTCGCCGCCCTCCTCGGTTCATTCCGGCGATGTCGTTCAGACAAAGGTTTTGGCGAAAGTCGAGATCGCTTCGTGGAGCTTGCCGCGCAACTCGTCGGAGAGCTGCTTTTCGGCCCAGATGCGATCCAGGATGTCGGTGTGCTTCTCGCGCAGGAAGCGCAGCAGCCCTTCCTCGAAGTGGCGCACCTTGCCGAGCGGCAGCGGATCGAGGAAGCCGGAAACGCCGGCGAAGATCACGGCTACTTCTTCCTGCGTCTTCAGCGGCGAGAACTGCGGCTGCTTCAGGAGTTCGGTGAGGCGGGCACCACGGTTCAGCAGGCGCTGGGTCGAGGCGTCGAGGTCGGAGCCGAACTGGGCGAAGGCGGCCATCTCGCGGTACTGGGCGAGTTCGCCCTTGATGGTGCCGGCGACCTGCTTCATCGCCTTGATCTGGGCCGACGAGCCGACGCGCGACACCGAGAGGCCGACGTTCACCGCCGGGCGGATGCCCTGGTAGAACAGCGAGGTCTCCAGGAAGATCTGGCCGTCGGTGATGGAAATGACGTTGGTCGGAATGTAGGCCGACACGTCGTTGGCCTGCGTCTCGATGACCGGCAAAGCGGTGAGCGAGCCGGAGCCGTTCTCTTCGTTGAGCTTGGCGGCGCGCTCGAGCAGGCGGGAGTGCAGGTAGAACACGTCGCCGGGGAAGGCTTCGCGTCCCGGCGGGCGGCGCAGCAGCAGCGACATCTGGCGGTAGGCGACGGCCTGTTTGGTCAGGTCGTCGTAAGCGATCAGCGCGTGCATGCCGTTGTCGCGGAAATACTCGCCCATGGCACAGCCGGCGAAGGGAGCGATGTACTGCATCGGCGCCGGATCGGAGGCGGTGGCGGCGACGACGATCGAATATTGGAGCGCGCCGGCGTCCTCAAGCTTCTTGACGAACTGGGCGACGGTGGAGCGCTTCTGGCCGATGGCGACGTAAACGCAGTAGAGCTTCTGCTTCTCGTCACCGCCTTCATGCAGAGGCTTCTGATTGAGGAAGGTATCGAGGATGATGGCGGTCTTGCCGGTCTGGCGGTCGCCGATGACCAGCTCGCGCTGACCGCGGCCGATCGGGATCATCGCATCGATGGCCTTGAGGCCGGTCGACATCGGCTCGTGCACCGACTTGCGCGGGATGATGCCGGGCGCCTTGACGTCGACACGGGCGCGCGTCTCGTATTCGATCGGACCCTTGCCGTCGATCGGATTGCCGAGGGCGTCAACGACGCGGCCGAGCAGGCCACGGCCGACCGGCACGTCGACGATGGAGCCGGTGCGCTTGACGGTGTCGCCTTCCTTGATGTCGCGGTCGGAGCCGAAGATGACGACGCCGACGTTGTCGCTCTCCAGGTTGAGCGCCATGCCGCGGATGCCGCCGGGGAACTCGACCAGTTCGCCCGCCTGGACGTTGTCGAGACCGTAGACACGGGCGATGCCGTCACCGACGGAGAGAACCTGGCCGACCTCGGATACTTCGGCATTACGGCCGAAGTTCTTGATCTGCTCCTTGAGGATTGCGGAAATTTCCGCGGCGCGGATATCCATCAGCCGACCTCTTTCAATGCAATCTTGAGTGCGTCGAGTTTCGTTTTGAGCGACGTGTCGATCATGCGGGAACCGAGCTTGACGACGAGGCCGCCGATCAACGACGGGTCGACGCCGAGTTCAACATGAACCGACTTGCCGGATATGTCGGCCAGCGCGCCCTTGATGTCGGCAAGCTGACCGTCGGAAAGGGGAATGGCCGAAACAATGCCGGCCGTCACTTCGCCACGCCGATCGGCGAGCATCTGCCGAAAACCGCGGAACATGTGGGACATGACCGACAGCCGGTTGTTGGTGGCGACGAGCTTGATGAAGTTGCTCAAGGTCACGCCAATACCCGCGGCTTCGACGACGGCGCTGATGGCGCGGAGCTGGTCCTCGTTGCTGAACACCTGCGACTTCATCAGGCGGCGGAGGTCGGCGCTTTCCTGGCGGAGGGTCTCGAAATGGGCGATGTCCGCCTCGACGGTATCGAGTTCACCGGTCTCGCTCGCCAACTCGAACAGGGCCGTGGCATAACGTTCGGCGACCCCGAAGACCATCGTTTCCGCTTCGCTCACGTAAGAACCCCTCATCGGTGCGAACCGTCAAAGGTTCACCCGGCTGAACGCTTTGAAGATATTCGCATAATAGAATACGACGGCGGCACGGCGCACGGCCCCGCAGCGAACTTGGCACCGTCTACCACAGGAGTTTCCCTCACGCAACGCACTCACTGGATTCAAGAATTCCGTCTTTTGCGCGGATATCCTTAGGTAAATGGCCGCTTGGGACATGTCCTTAAAAACTGCTCATCCGAAAGTCGAATAGTTTATCGTTTTAGATGTCATTCACCTCTCGTGAAACGCGGCAGATCTCAGCGTTGCACGATGGAGGGTGTCCAACCTCTAGAGGAAATTCTGCGGATCGACGTCGACATAGGCTTCGACGCCTCGCGTCGGCCGGTCGGCGGCGGTGATCCAGGCGCGCATGTAGGCGGAGAGATCGGTGTCGCGGCCGGAATGGGCAATCAGCCGGAAGCGGTGGCGGCCGCGCACCACCGCGAGCGCCGCCTCAGCCGGGCCCAGCACTTCGACAGCCGGGTCGCGCGGTGCCATGCGGGCGAGGTGGCGGGCATGATCCTCGGCAAGTTCGCGGCTGGGGCCGGATACCAAAATCGCTGCGAGGCGGCCGAAGGGTGGCATGGCCGACCGTTCACGCTCGGCCAGTTCGGTGCGATAGAAGCGTTCGGCATCGCCTGACACCAACGCCTCGATCACCGGGCTTTCCGGTGCGTAGGTCTGGAGAAGACCGAGGCCCTTGCCGATCACGCGGCCGGCGCGGCCGGTGACCTGAGCCAGCAGTTGGAAGGTACGCTCGGCGGCGCGCGGATCGCCCTGCGACAGGCTGAGGTCGGCGTCGACCACACCAACCATGGTCAGCTTGGGAAAATTGTGACCCTTCGCCACCATCTGGGTGCCGACGACGATGTCGCACTCGCCCTTGGCCACCGCCTCGAATTCGGCCCTCAGGCGCTGAACGCCACCGCCGATATCCGACGACAACACCACGGTGCGCTTGTCGGGCAGCAAGGTCTGCATCTCCTCGGCAATGCGCTCGACGCCGGGACCGCAAGCGACCAGGCTGTCGAGCGTGCCGCAGGACGGACAGGCCTCGGGCCGAGCCACCGAGTGGCCGCAATGATGGCAGACGAGCCGCCCCCGGAAGCGGTGCTCCACCAGCCAAGCCGAGCATTGCGGGCATTGGAACCGGTGGCCGCAGGAGCGGCAAAGGGTCAGCGGCGCGTAGCCGCGCCGGTTGAGGAATAGCATGGCCTGTTCGCCACGCTCGGTGACCTCGCGGATGGCGGCGACGAGGCCAGGCGCCAGGAAGCGGCCGCGCGGCGGACCAGCCTTGCGCATGTCGATGGCGTAGAGGCTGGGCAGGTCGCAGCCGGTGGCACGCGCTGGCAGCACGATGTGCCGGTAGCGGCCGCGTTCGGCATTGACGCGGCTTTCCAGCGAGGGCGTGGCCGAGGCGAGAATGACCGGGATGTTTTCGATGCGGCCACGCACCACCGCCATGTCGCGGGCATGGTAGCTCGCCCATTCCTCCTGCTTGTAGGCGCCGTCATGTTCCTCGTCGACGACAATCAGGCCAAGATCGGAGAAGGGCAGGAACAGGGCGGAGCGGGCGCCGACCACCACGCGCGCTTCGCCGAGTGCGACGGCCCGCCAGGTGCGGGCGCGCATCTTCGGCCCGACGTCGGAATGCCATTCGGCCGGTAGGGCGCCGAAGCGTTCCGAGAAGCGCTCCAGGAAGGCGCGGGTGAGGGCGATCTCCGGCACCAGGATCAGCGCCTGTCGTCCGGCCCGGAGCGCGTCGGCAACGGCCTCGAGATAGACCTCGGTCTTGCCCGAGCCGGTGACGCCGTCGATCAGCGTCACGCCGTCATTCTGCGCTGCGCGTAGCTTGGCAACGGCGGACGTCTGGTCTGGCGTGAGATTGACGGGATTGAAATCGGGGTCGGGCGCCCGGAATGGCCGGCCGGGTGCCAGTTCGACTTCGGCGAGCGCACCGGCGGTCACCAATCCCTCGACGACCGAGGCGGATACGCCGGCCGCGGCCGCGAGACCGGCGCGCGTCCAAGCCTGTCCCTCATTTTCGGCGAGGAGTGCTAATACTCGGCGGCGTGCATCGGTGAGACGCTCGGGCGGCGCATTCGTCGCGATGAGGCCGCGCAACGGCGGCTCCGGCTCCAGCGCATCCGGCGCACGCAGCACCATACGCATCACCATGCCGCGCGGCGTCAACGTGTAGCGGGCGACCCAATCGACGAAGGTGAGCATCTCCGGCGTGAGCGGTGGCGCGTCGAAGGCGGCCTCGATGGGGCGGAGCCGGTTGGACGAGGCCGAGAGCTCGGCCGGCTCGGCGGTGACGACACCCACCACCTTGCGCGGACCGAGCGGCACCTGGACGATGGAGCCCGGCCCCACCGCCATTCCGTGCGGTACGCGATAGGAATAGGAGAGGTCGAGACCGACCGGGGTCAGCACCTGTACCACCTCGCCACCGCCCGCCAAGCGGGGAGCGGCCGCTCCGAACAGATCATGAAGTGAAGAAGCGGGTTTTTCGGTCGGCATCGGCTGATTCGGGGTGTACGGCGGTTGATCATAGGCTAAACGGAGGGCCGTCGCCTCGCCAAGCCGCCATCCATTTGGAAAAGCCGCCGCCCATGAGCCGTCCAGCCATCATCGTTCTCTCCTCTTTCGTTGCCCGCGGATCGGTGGGTGCCCGTGCCGCCTTCGCGCTGGAACGGCTCGGCCATCGCGTCTGGACGCTGCCGACGGTCATCCTGCCCTGGCATCCCGGCCACGGTCGCGCCCACCGTATGGCAGTGCCGGAAGCGGATTTCGCGGCACTCTGCGCCGATCTTGCCCGTTCGCCCTGGCTGCCGGAGGTTGGCGGCATCATTACCGGCTACCTCGGCTCGGCCGGGCAGGCGGATGCCGCCGCCGCGCTGGTTGCCGCCGTCAGGGCGGCCAATCCGGCGGCGCTGCATCTGGCCGATCCGGTGATCGGCGACATGGGCGTCAGCGGTACAGGCAGCCTTTATGTACCCGAGCCGGTTGCCATTGCCCAACGCGATCGCCTCGTTTCCATCGCTGATGTCGCCACCCCCAACCGCTTTGAGCTCGGCTGGCTGACCGGTCAGCCTGTTGAAACGCTGACCGAGATCACGGCGGCGGCGCGGGTGCTGGGGCCGAAGCGCGTTGTCGTCACGTCGGCACCGGCGCTGATGGCCGGCAAGATCGCCGCGGCGCTGGTCACCGCCAACGAGACCATCGTTGCCGAGAACCAGATGATCGAAGGCGCCCCCAACGGCACCGGCGACTTGTTCGCGGCGCTATTCCTGTCGCGATTGATCGGCGGCGCCTCCGACGAGGTGGCGCTCGCGGCTGCGTCGGCTTCCACCTTTGAGGTGATCGCCCGATCGGTGAAGGCAGGTGCACGCGAACTGGAATTGGTGGACGAGCAGGAGGCGCTGGTCCATCCGATGGCCATGGTGGACATCCGCCGCCTTGCGACCCCGCGAAAACCCGTCGCGCGCCCCTCGAGAATCGAGACCTTGTGAAGCCACACTGATTGACGCCTATAAGTAGACCTTCGTATAACCGCCGCGCGGGAACCTTGTCCGCCCCCATTTCCTCCAGCCGGACTTTATTCGATGACCGAACTGAAAACCTCTTCTCGCTCGAAGCTGCCCGCCTCCTTTCCGGGGCGTCTGACGACCGGTTACGAGGCCTTTCGGGAAGGTCGCTACCCCAGCGAGAACGAGCGCTACAAGCGATTGGCCGCCGAGGGACAAAAGCCACAGATCATGATCATCGGTTGTTCGGACAGCCGCGTGTCGCCGGAAGTGATCTTCGATGCCGGGCCGGGCGAGATCTTCGTCGTCCGCAACGTCGCCAATCTGGTGCCGCCCTACACGCCGGACGGTGAGACGCATGGTACTTCGGCGGCCCTGGAGTTCGGCGTGGTGGCGCTTGCCGTGCGCCACATCGTGGTGATGGGCCACGGACGCTGCGGTGGCATCGCAGCGGCACTCGGCAACCCCGACCCATTGACACCGACCGACTTCATCGGCCGGTGGATGTCGGTGCTGGACGAGACGGCGGAGCGGGTGCGCTGCGATCATTCGATCGCCCCCGGCCTGCGCTACACCGCCCTCGAGCACGAGGCGGTCAAGGTGTCGCTCGGCAACCTTCTCGATTATCCCTTCGTCAAGGCCCGCGTCGAAAGCGGCGCGCTGGCGCTGCATGGGGCCTGGTTCGACGTTGCCGAGGGCGAGCTGCATGTGCTTGATCGCGACAGCGGCGAGTTTGCCGTCCTCTCCGGTACGCTTGCCTCTTGAACCTGGACGACAAGGCGATTACGGCTAGCGGCCGAAGCCGGCCGGAGGAAGCCGTGCGCCCTGTTTTCACGTTCTTGAGGATGCGATGATGGCAAAGAATTCGCTGTTCCTGCTGCCCGGTGATGGCATCGGCCCGGAAATCATGGCCGAGGTCGAGACGATCATCGCCTTCCTGAATGGCAAGGGTCTCACCGATTTCTCGCTCGACCGCGGTCTGGTTGGCGGCTGTGCCTACGACGCTCATGGCGCCGCCATCTCGGAAGCCGATATGGCCAAGGCGCTGGCCGCCGACGCGGTGCTGTTCGGTGCCGTCGGTGGTCCCAAGTGGGACAGCGTTCCCTACAACTGCCGTCCGGAAGCCGGTCTTCTGCGTCTTCGCAAGGACCTGGGCTTGTTCGCCAACCTTCGTCCGGCCATCTGCTATCCGGCGCTGGCCGACGCCTCGTCGCTGAAGCGCGAGGTGGTGGAAGGCCTCGACATCCTGATCGTTCGTGAGCTGACCGGCGGCGTCTATTTCGGCGAACCGAAGGAAATCGTCACGCTGGAGAACGGCGAGAAGCGCGCCGTCGACACGCAGGTCTACACCACGCACGAAATCGAGCGTATCGCCCGCGTCGCCTTCGACCTCGCCAAGGCACGCAATGGCCGCGTCTCCTCGGCCGAAAAGCGCAACGTCATGAAGTCGGGCGTGCTGTGGAACCAGGTGGTGACGAAGATCGGCAAGGAAGAATATGCCGACGTCAAGCTCGATCACATCCTCGCCGACAACTGCGCCATGCAGCTCGTCCGCTGGCCCAAGCAGTTCGACGTCATCCTGACCGACAACCTGTTCGGCGACGTGCTCTCCGATATCGGCGCCATGCTGACCGGCTCGCTGGGCATGCTGCCGTCGGCCTCGCTTGGTGCGCCCGATGCGGCCACCGGCAAGCGCAAGGCGCTCTACGAGCCCGTCCACGGTTCGGCGCCGGACATCGCCGGCACGGGCGCGGCCAACCCGATCGCCATGATCGCCTCCTTCGGCATGGCGCTACGCTATTCCTTCGGCCTGATCGATCTCGCCGGCAAGCTCGACGACGCGATCGCCCGTGTGCTCGGCAAGGGGCTTCGGACCAAGGATATCGCCCAGAAAGGCGAGGCGACCATCGACACGCGCGCGATGGGCGCTGCCATCCTCGCCGAGTTCAAGGCGCTGGTCGGCTGATCGGATATTCGACTTTCGGCGATCACGCCGTCACTCACGGGGTTGTTAACTGCCCGACTCTTGTTTTTGGGCCGGGCGGTACCAAATCCTAGTCATGACGGCACCGCCCAATAGGCACTGCCCCCCGTCTCGCCAGCGGCGGTGACCGTCGGCCGGGTTCCCCTCCCGGCCCGCGCTGATCCCTAGCGCCGCGCCCAGCCTTCCCCCGAGGCTGGGCGCTTTCTTATATGGCCGGATGAGGTGATACGCTGGTGCGTGAGCAGATCGATGATTGTCGGCGGCACGGTTTTTCAGTATAGAGCAATCATGTACGCGAAACCGCAGATCACGCGCCTGCCCACGTCGGCCGATTACTTCCCGGCCCACGATCACGCGCGCCTGCCGTGGCGGTTTCTGGCGCGGCAGACCGGCGACAGCCGACTCCGGCCCTGAGACGATGGCCGACGCGCTCGGCCACCCCGTGATTTCCTATGCATGTCAGGGGCGTGGTTCGCCCGCCTCACGGAATCGAAAGTCCGATCATCATGACCGCCAAGCCCCGTACCCTCTATGACAAGATCTTCGACGACCACGTGGTCGAGACGCAGGCCGATGGCACCTCGCTGCTCTATATCGACCGCCACCTCGTGCACGAGGTGACCAGCCCGCAGGCCTTCGAGGGCCTGAGGACCGCTGGCCGCAAGGTGCACCAGCCGCAGAAGACGCTGGCCGTCGTCGATCACAACGTGCCGACCACCGATCGCAGCAAGGGCATCGAAGATCCCGAGAGCCGCGAGCAGGTCGGGCAGCTCGCCATCAATGCCGCCGAATTCGGCGTCGAGTATTACAACGAGCTCGATCGCCGGCAGGGCGTCGTCCACGTGGTCGGTCCCGAGCAGGGCTTCACACTGCCGGGCATGACCATCGTCTGCGGCGACAGCCATACCTCGACGCATGGCGCTTTCGGCGCCCTGGCGCACGGCATCGGTACCTCCGAGGTGGAGCATGTGCTCGCCACGCAGACGCTGATCCAGCGTAAGGCGAAGAACATGCTGGTGCGCGTCGACGGCAAGGCGCCGGCTGGCGTCACCGCTAAGGATATCGTGCTGGCGATCATCGGCGAGATCGGCACGGCCGGCGGCACCGGTCACGTCATCGAATATGCCGGCGAGGCGATCCGCGACCTTTCCATGGAAGGCCGCATGACCGTCTGCAACATGTCGATCGAGGGCGGCGCCCGCGCTGGCCTGATCGCGCCGGATGAGAAGACCTACGCCTATATCACCGGCCGGCCGAAGGCGCCAACGGGCGAGGCGCTGGAGCGTGCCAAGGCCTACTGGCAGACGCTTTACACCGATGAAGGCGCCCATTTCGACAAGGTGGTGACGCTCGACGCCGCCAGCCTGCCGCCGATCGTCACCTGGGGCACCAGCCCCGAGGACGTCGTGGCGATCACCGGCGTGGTACCCGATCCCGACACCATCGCCGACGAGACGAAGCGCACCTCCAAGTGGCGGGCACTGGACTACATGGGCCTCAAGCCCGGCCAGAAGATGACTGACATCACTCTCGACAAGGTGTTCGTCGGCTCCTGCACCAACGGCCGCATCGAGGATCTTCGGGCTGCCGCGGCTGTGGCCAAGGGGCGCAAGGTGGCGTCGTCGATCAAGCTGGCGATGATCGTGCCGGGCTCCGGCCTCGTCAAGGAACAGGCGGAAGCCGAAGGCCTCGACAAGATCTTCATCGAGGCGGGCTTCGAGTGGCGCGAGCCGGGCTGCTCGATGTGTCTGGCCATGAACCCGGACAAGCTGTCGCCGGGCGAGCGTTGCGCCTCCACCTCGAACCGCAACTTCGAGGGCCGGCAGGGCTATATGGGCCGCACGCATCTGGTGTCGCCGGCCATGGCGACGGCGGCAGCGATCGCAGGCCACTTTGTTGATATCCGCGACTTCAAGTGATCTGAGCCTGGTTCCGTAAAGTCAAAGGCCGGGGTTCATCGCCCCGGCCTTTTCTCATCGGGCGACGCGCTTTCCAGTGGCTGCGCTGCCTCGATGAGCATCGCTGGCCTGATCCGACGAACTTCCATCTAGGTACGTCCAACCACCTAATCCTTTCGGACGGAATACCCCGCTTTACAGCCAATCTGGCCATATGTTATCGATAACACATGTAGAGGATCAATATAGAAACGCGACCGAGGTTCTAGCCAAATGGCGGATGCGCTCAAGATGCGCGGGGTGTCCAAGCGATTCCCCGGGGTGGTGGCGCTCGACAATGTCGACCTGACCGTGGCGGAGGGCGAGATCCACGCCATCGTCGGCGAGAACGGCGCTGGAAAGTCGACGCTGATGCGCATCCTTTCGGGTGCGGCAAGGATGGACCGGGGCGAGATCCTCATCAATGACGTCGCCGTCGAGATCGGCTCGTCACAGCAGGCGATCAATCTCGGCATCGGTACAGTCTATCAGAACCTGAATCTCATCACCGATCTGACGGTCGCCGAAAACATCTACATGAACCGCTTTCCAGGGCGTGGAGGCTTGATCGATCGTCGCAAAATAGCCGACGGCGCCAGCCAGGCTCTTGCGGAGATGAACAGCGATATCGCCCCCTCGGCACGGGTCGGCGATCTCTCCGTCGCCGATCAGCAGATGGTCGCCATCGCGCGCGTACTCGCCTACGACATCAAAATCCTCATTCTCGACGAACCAACCTCTTCGCTCTCCAAGGCCGAATCCGAGGACCTATTTCGCAACATGCGGCGGCTCAAGTCGCTCGGCGTGTCGATCATTTTCATCAGCCATCACATGGATGAAATCTTCTCGGTGACCGATGCGGTGACCGTATTGCGTGATGGCCGCCTGGTCGGGCGTTGGCGGACCGATGAGCTCGACGAGCATGCGCTCGTTCATCACATGGTCGGCCGGGAAGTCACGGAGATGTTCCCGAAGGAGGTCGCTGCGATCGGCGATGTCGTTCTTGCGGCCGATCACATCAGCGTCGACGATCTCGTTCACGATGTTTCCTTTTGCGTCCGCAAAGGTGAGGTTCTCGGCATCGGTGGGCTGGTCGGCGCTGGTCGCACGGAACTCGTCAAGTCGGTATTCGGAGCTTGTCCCAGGCGGTCGGGCGACATCTCTCTCGAAGGCCAGCCGATCGACATTCGAAGCCCCAAGCAAGCGGTCGAAGCGGGAATCGCCTTCGTTCCGGAGGATCGACGCCGCGAGGGCCTGATCACGGAGTTTTCGATCGAGGACAATATAAGCCTCGGAAGCATCTGGGATTTGACCCGCCATTTCGCCGTCGACTTCAAGGCCGGAGCGAAGCTTAGCGAGGGCATGATCCAGGCGATGAACGTCAAGACGCCTTCTCGCAAGCAACTGGTCAAGAATCTCTCGGGTGGCAACCAGCAAAAGGTGGTGCTCGGCAAGTGGTTCTGCCGCCAACCGAAGGTACTCATCTTCGATGAGCCGACGCGAGGCATCGATGTTGGCGCCAAGGCCGAAATCTACCGCAAGATAAGCGACCTCGCCAAGAGTGGAGTGGCGGTGATCATCGTCTCATCCGAGCTTCCCGAATTGATGGGCATTTCCGACCGGATCATCGTTCTCAACAAGGGCCGTATGACCGGCGAGTTCATGCGCTCGGCGTTTTCCGCTGACCAAATCATGCTGGCCGCCACCGGCAAGGCCGGCACGGAATCACCTTTGCCACGAGGCCAACAGCAATGAAATTCGCCACCGGCAACCAGCCCGTGAACAGCGGCGTCGGGTCCGCTCCTTCCGTCAACCTTCTGCCGCTCAACAAGCTGAGAGGCATGGGGTCGCTCATCGCCCTCATCCTGATCATGGTGGTGTTCGCCGTCAGCTCGCCAGCGTTTCTTCAGATCCAGAACCTGATGAACATCATCGTTCAGGTCGCTGTGATCGCAGTGATCGCCGCCGGCGCCATGTTCATCATCCTGACCGGCGGCATCGACCTGTCGGTCGGCGGTGTTCTGGCGCTGGCTGGCGTCCTCTCGGCTAGTGCGGTGCGCGCGACAGATAGCGCAACGCTTGGCATCATCGTTTGCCTTGGTACCGCGGTGCTGTTCGGTCTGCTGGCTGGCCTTCTCGTCACCTACGGGCGCATTCCCCCGTTCGTTTGTACGCTTGGTACCATGTCGATCGCCCGCGGCATCGCCTTCGTTTATTCCGGCGGTATCCCGATCAGCGGCTTTCCTGACGCGTTCCGCTTTGCCGGGGCGGGAGAGGTTGCCGGCATCCCGATGATGGTGATCATCCCCATCGTCATCTACGTAATTCTTTATTTCGTGCTGGTGAGGACACCCTTTGGCAAGATCGTCTACGCCATCGGCAGCAATGAGGAAGCCACGCGGCTCACCGGCATCGACACCCTGAAATACAAGCTGATCGTCTATTCGCTGGCCGGGTTGCTCACCGGCATAGGAGCGCTGCTTTACGTCGGTCGCATCAACTCCGGCCATCCCGGATCGGGCATAGGCTATGAGCTCAATGCGATCGCGGCCGTGGTGATAGGTGGCACGAGTCTGAGCGGTGGTCGTGGCTCGATCATTGGCACGGTGATCGGGGCCCTGATCATGGGCGTCATCAGCAATGGCCTCAACCTCATGAATATAGATCCGTATTTCCAGAGCATCGTGCTGGGAACGGTGATCGTTTTTGCCGTGATGATCGATCAGCATTCACAGAAGTAGCGAAGTGCTTTTCTCCGGTCATCGCTAAGCAAAAAGAGTGCGGCGTACGATTTCGATGCCGCGCTCCAAAAACAGGCGAAGGAGGAAACGATATGACAACGACGCGACGTACATTTCTGGCCGTCATGAGCATGGCATTGCCGCTGACCTTGACCGCCGGAACGGCGCTGGCTGGAAACGCCAAGGTATTCGGTTATGCCGTTCAGGACCTCGGTAACCAGTACTGGGTTGCTGTTGCCAATGGCGTCAAGGATCAGGCCAAGGCCCAGGGCATCGACGTAGTGGTGATGGATGCCCGTACGGATGCAGCCCGCGAACTGTCCAACATCGATGACATGATCCAGAAGAAGGTCGACGCCATCCTGTTGTCGCCATGGGATGCCAACTCGGGCGCCAACGCGGTCGCGGCGGCAAACAAGGCGAAGATCCCGGTTTTCGTGCTCGACATCGGCGTCGCCAGTGGCAGCATTGAGAGCCTGATTGTCTCCGACAATCTCAAGGGCGGACGGATCGCCGGCGAGTTCGTGGCGAGCAAGATCCCCGCCGATGCCGAGGTCGCCCACATCAGTTGCCAGCCGGGCTATGTCATCCCCGCGCTGCGCGGCCAGGGCTTCAAGGAAGTCATGAAGGAGAAGGGCATCAAGATCGTCGCCTCGCAGACAGCCGAGTCCCAGCGTGCCAAGGGCATGGACGTCATGCAGAACATCCTGCAGGCCCACCCCAACCTCGCTGCGGTGTTTGCCGAGAACGATGAAATGGCCCTCGGAGCGGTCGAGGCGATTTCCGCTGCCGGCAAGAGCAAGCAAGTGCTCGTAGTCGGCTTCGATGGTACGGGGGATGCGCTGGCTTCCATCAAGGAAGGCCGGATGGCCGCCACCGTCGCCCAGCAACCCTACGAGATGGGCAAGCTCGGCGTCGAGACGGCCGCCGCTTTCCTGAACGACGGCAAGAAGCCCGAGAGCGAAACCTACGTTCCCGTCAAGCTGATCACCCCGGACACCTTGCCCGCCAAGTGAGGCGGATGGAATAGACCGCAAGGTACATCGAGTAAAAGAGCCAGCTCTCCTTCGAGCCAGACAATGGTCAAAACAACGCGAAGCAGTCTCTGCGGCGCGAGGGAGGAATTTCGTCTGCCGAATGGCGACGCCCAAACGGGCGGATCGACGCATCGTCGCCGATCCGCCGCAACGACAAGGCGATACCAATGTCTTCTTCCCACTTCGCAAGGATCTCCCGCGCCGAACTACTCCGGCGTGTCGGCTGCATGGACCAGATCGGTGGTGCTGAGCTTTTCACATTTGGGGAGGGTCCGGCCCGCGGCATGCAGACCGTCAGCGTACGGACAGGGGCGGGCCTGGCCTGCCAGGTGCTGACCGATCGTGGCATGGGGCTTGGCGAAGCAAGTATCGGCGGCATTCCGATCAATTGGTTTTCGGCGGTCGGTCCGATGGCGCCTTGCTATTACAACCCGACCGGCTCGGGCTGGCTTCAATCTTTTGGCGGCGGCCTGATGACGTCGTGCGGGCTTACCAACGTCGGAGCCGCCACCACGGTCGATGGCATCGAGGTCGGTTTGCATGGCCGGCTGTCGCACCTGCCGGCGCGCGAGGTGGCGGTGCAGCGCCGGTGGATTGACGACCGATTCGTCATCGATGTTTACGGCGTGGTGCGCGACGCCATCGTCATGGGGACCGCCCTTGAGCTTCGGCGCACCTATCGCTTCGTCGTCGGTGAGAACGGCTTTCGCATCAGCGACGAGATCACCAACATGGGGGCTTCGGCCGCGCCGCTCTTCCTGCTCTACCATTTCAATTTCGGCTATCCGTTTCTGTCGGAGACCGCTGAGCTTGACGTCGTGCCGTCGCCGCTTTCAACCAGCGTTCGCGATCCGAGCCAGATTGCCGATATTCCCGGCTGGCGACACATGACGGCTCCTGTTGCGGGCATCGCTGAGCGAGTCTTCTACCATCGCCTCGCCAAGCAGGCCGAGACGACGGAAATCCGTCTTGGCAACGTCATCGGCGACAGGCGCCTCAGCATGACCATGCGCCTGCCTACCGCGGAGCTCGGTTGTCTCGTCGAGTGGAAAATGATGGGCGAGCGCGACTATGTGCTGGGCATCGAGCCCGGCAATTGCTTCGTCGCCGGCCGTGACGCCATCCTTGCCGAGGAGGGCGCCGAGATGCTGGCGCCGGGCGCGATCAAAACCGTCAACATTGACGTTGGCTTCGAACTCGCTCCGGTTAAGGACGCCTGATTATGGCCCCGAGCGCTGTCTTGCTGCCCGTTGCCTCAGGTGATGTTGCGCACCGAGCCACGAATGACCATGCGGTTGGTCAGGCTGAACTGCGGCACCTCGACCGTCGGGTCGAGCTTTTTCAGCATGCGGAAGGCGGCAAGCGCCCCCATGTCGTGGCGGGGATTGTCGACGGTGGTGAGGGCGGGGCTGATGAGGCGCGACATGGCGATGTTGTCGAAGCCCACCACCGAGATATCGCTCGGGATAGCCAACCCCTTTTCTTGGGCTTGCTGGATGAAACCAAGGGCCATCAGATCATTGGTGGCAAAATAGGCAGTGGGCCGGTGCTCCATCTGCGAGAAATATTCGAAAGCGGAAACGCCATCCTCGAATTCGAAGCCGCAGAAGAACATGAACTGATCGTTCACGGGAATGCCGTGCGCCTTGAGCGAGGCGAGGTAGCCGCTCTTGCGCCGGAGGTTGGCCAGCACGTTCTGCGGCCCGCCGATCAGGCCGATGTCGCGGTGACCATTGGCGATCAGGTAGTCGACGGCGGCCTCGGCGCTGGGTTTGTTGTCGATGTAGATGTGGTCAACGGCGTGCGACGTGATGCGGCGGTCGACCACCAGCAGGGGCACGCGGGCGCTCAGGAAGTCGAAATAGGCCGATTCGGCGCGTGGACAGTAGAGGATGACGCCGTCGACGATGCGCGACAGGGCGCGCTCAGCGATCTCCTTCTCGTTGCCGATTTCACCGTCGGAGTCGGCAAAGATCGACTGATAGCCATGTTGCCGCAGAACGGTGGTCGTTCCCTTGATCATTTCCGCAAAGAACGGATTTTCGATGTCGGGAACAATCAGAAGAATGTTCTTGGTGCTGGAGCGATGCAGGCTGCGAGCAATCTCGTTTGGTCTGTAGTCCAGTTCCTTGATCACCGCCTCGATGAGCTTTCGCGTCTCGGCGTTGACGTAGCCCGAATTCTTTACAACCCGAGACACTGTCATCACAGATACGTTCGCTCGTTTGGCGATTTCTTTGAGTGTTGTCAAGTAATCCTCGAGGAACACAGGATGTATTCAGATAGATGTTTTCGTTAACATAGAGGTGGGCGACCTCCTGTCAAGGCTCGCTTTGCGTTCCTTGCCTGGAAACGTGCCGTTCGCAAGCTGTTGAGTTTGCCCCTGTTGGGACACGCATCTTCCGGATGCCGGTGGTTGCCGGTCCGAATTTCGGTGAGGAAAGGCAAGGAGAAGAAAATGGACAAGAACGGTATTCGTGACCGCGTCACTAGAGAGCTCAATGCCAACCATGGGCTTTTGCCGATGAAGCCCTGCTGGGTGGCTCGCGACTTTCTTCCGCCGGGCAAGCGGCTGGGTTTGACCGAGGCCGAGTATGATGTCGGGCCTCGCGGGTTTATTTGCGAGCGCTGGATCGTCTCGGAAACGAAAGCCGACAACACCATCAATGTGCCGCACGAGGGGCAGTCCTACATCAAGATGTCGGCTGGCGAGCCAATCCTGCTCATCGACGCGCTTGAGACCTGTCGGGAAGCCTTGCTCGGTCCCGAGTATGCCAAGCGCCACCATGGACTGGATCGTCTGCTGAAGATCTATGACTACAAGAAGCGGCTTTTCTATCACATCCATCAGAAGAAGGCCGATGCGGCCAAGGTGGGCATGAACTCCAAGGAAGAGGCCTACCACTATCTTGACGCCGATCTCGGTGCCCATCCCGAGACCTTCTTCGGCGTCCACCCCTATATCGTTCGTGAAGGTCTGCAGAAGGAATTGCTGTTGCCCTATCTCGTCAATTGGCAGGGCGAGGACGTGCTGAAGCACGCTCGGGCGTATCTCAACGTTGTCGGCGAGGGCTTCCATCTGGCGCCGGGGATCTTGCATGCGCCGGGCACGGCACTGACGCTTGAACTGCAGGAATCGTCGGACATCATGTCGGTGATGCAGGCCGAGATCGAAGGCACCAAGATCGACAAGTCGATGCTCTACCGCCATATCCCCGATGCCGAGGTGAAGGCCAAGCAGGAAGAGGCGGCCCTCGACGATGTCGACTGGGCTGCCTGCGCCGATCCTTATTTCTACGAGAACCATCGTCTCCATCCGCAGCCGATCAGTGCCCCGGTACCAGACGGCGTCAGCGAGGAATGGGTCTGGTACAACTCGACGCGCTTCAACGGTACGCGAGTGACGCTCGCTCCAGGCGCCAGCTATCTGAGCCCGGCACTCGGTGTGCATGGCATCTTCGTCTGGAAGGGGCACGGTACGGTCGGCGGCTTCCCGGTGGAAGGGCAGAAGGTCACGCTGGAGGATTCGCGCGATGAGTTCCTGGTGAGTCACGACCGAGCGCTCAAAGGCGTCGAAGTCAAAAACACCGGCGACACGCCCCTCGTCCTTTTCAAGTTCTTCGGCCCGGAAATCAACGATGAGATCGTGCCGTTCATTGAAAAGCGTGTTTGACCGACCAGGCTCTTAGGTCTCAGCAGAAGCAGCTGTTTTCGCTGGGGTCGAAGACCCTTGATCTCGCCGGGGGCGTGCGGCGTAAGCGCGGTCCCGGCAGACCTGCCAAGCTATCGACGATGTCTTGGTGCGGTGGGCTCCGGTGAGTTGCTCGGAGCTGTAGCTACACTTCGCCGAGCCAGCGCAGCCAGCGTCCGTGAAAGTCGCCACGTGCCAGAACGTGGTGCTCGCCGGACGGGAACAGGGTGACGATGAGGCCGGCGCCGGGCGTCTTGCCGTCCGCCTCCAGCCGCAACCAGGCAAGTGGTTCGATCTCGGCAGCTCTGAGCATGGCGGTCTGGATGCGAAGGCGGATCGGATCGGCGAGATACTGCCAGAAGATCGAATGCACCACGACACGCAACGTCCCGCTCTCCGGCGGCGTGGTCAGCTCACGGGCAAGAAAATCCGCCGCGTCGAGCGCTTCCACCCGCTCGGGGCGGGCGGCGGCGTGGTTGAGCGCGGCGACGAGGCGTGCTTTGCGCTCGGTCTGGTCGGCCCAGACGTAGGAGAGCAGGCGCGTTCGGTGCTCGGCGTCCGATGGATCGAGTGCGGAAAGGTCGCAGGCTCGGCGGCGCACCACCTCGATGGTGCCATCGAGTGGCGGCGGCGCGTCGCAGTCCGGAGCAAGCTCGATGGGCGCCTTTTTCTTGCCCCAGCGAGCCTCGCCATAGCGATAGGCGTAGTCGTCCCAGTGCAGGTTCAGGCCGGCGCTGGCACCGATCTCCAGAATGTCGAGTTTCGGACCGAAGCGCCGGGCAAGCCACAGGAAGCCGGGCAGCAGCATGGCCGACCGGCCGACCTCGTTGGTCTGCGGCGGGCTCATCAGAATATCATGAAGCTCATGGTCGTGCCGGGCAATGGCGGTGCTCACGGCGGTACTCAGTGACTCATCTGAGGCTTCGGCTGGTGGATAGACGGCAGCAAGGGCGGCATCCCGGCGAGTCAGCACCAGTCGGTGCAAGCCGCCGAACAGGCGCAGCGGCACCGCGTCTTCGCCGGCGTGGCCATTCCAGGCGAGGATGCGTCGGCCGGTCAAAGTCGTCCGGTCGAGGAAACGTGGCGCCAGGTCGGCGAGGCGAGCCGTGAACGGGGAGCCCATGGTGCGGCAGGCCTCGGCCTGACGGTTGAAATGGTCGAAGATGTCGCTCATCGCGGCTTGTCCCCCGGCGTTCCCGATTTCGCTGCGACGATAGCGGCGGCAAGCGGCAATGACCAGCCCGGCCGCCGTCACGCCGGTGTGAGCGGACCGGTGCCGGTGTCCGCTAAAAAAAGCGCCCCCTCGTCGTCTCAGCCTTGCCCAAGCCGCCTGCATGGGGCAAGTAATGCGGGTGTCACGCGTAAGTGTCGCTTATCCGGGGGACTTTTGATCATGCCGCTGACGATTGCCGCCGTCACCCAGGCGGACGCCCACAAGCTGGCGCCCATCATCGCCGCCTATGCCCAGGCAATGAAGCGCGGAGCGCCGCGCCGTCCGGACGAGTATTACTCCGAGCTCCTTGCCGTCGATCCGGCAACGGAAGTGCTCGGTGCCTTTGTCGATGAGGAACTGGTCGGCTTTGCGGTGTTCTTCGACCTGCCCGACACCATGTCCGGCCATCGTGTCGGTCATCTCGAGGACATCTACGTCCTGCCCAATTATCGTAACCGTGGGATCGGCCGCAAATTCGTCGAGGTGCTGAAGATCGAGGGGCAGAGCCGTGGCTGGGACCGCTTGCGCTGGGTGGTGCCACCGCCGGTCGATGCCGCCGCTACCGGGCTTCCCACCGACAATGCGCTCTATGAGGAGATCGCCACGTTGTCGGCCTCCCGCCTCTACGACATCATCATCGACCCGCTGTCGCGCAAGTCCTGAAGGTCTGCCTATAAAGCGAGCAGGTGACGCCCAAGCTCAGGGCTTTCCCGGATGGACGTTTCGCCCTTAAATGCGGTCGCGCTCGATGCGACCGCAGGGAGAGATGATGGCCGTCCTGACCAAGCTGACGCACGTCACCCGCTACGTCTATGACAAGCCGGTTGTTCTCTCTCCGCAAGTGGTGCGGCTGAGGCCGGCGCCGCATAGCCGGATCGCCGTGCCGGCCTACACGTTGAAGGTCACGCCGGAGAATCATTTCGTCAACTGGCAGCAGGATCCGCACGGCAACTGGCTGGCTCGCTTCATCTTTCCCGAACCGGCGACCGAATTCTCGGTCAGCGTCGACCTGCTCGCCGAGATGGCGGTCTACAATCCCTTCGACTTCTTCATCGAGGAGTATGCCGAGCACTGGCCGTTCACTTACGCGCCGGAGCTTGCCAAGGATCTGGCGCCTTTCCTCGAATGCGAGGGGGAGGGCGCGCTGTTCGAAGCCTATCTGGCGGCGATTCCACGCGAGCGGGCCCAGACCACCAATTTCGTCGTCGCGGTGAATCAGGCGCTGCAGCGGCACATCGCCTATGAGATCCGTCTCGAGCCGGGCGTGCAGAACCCCGAGGAGACGTTGTCGCGGCGCGCCGGCTCCTGCCGTGACAGCGGTTGGCTGCTGGTGCAGCTGTTGCGCCGGCTTGGCCTTGCTGCCCGTTTCGTCTCCGGCTACCTCATTCAGCTCCGGCCGGACGTCAAGGCGCTCGACGGCCCCTCCGGTACTGAGGTCGACTTCACCGATCTGCACGCCTGGGCGGAGGTCTATATCCCCGGCGCCGGCTGGATCGGCCTTGATCCCACCTCGGGTCTGCTGACTGGCGAGAGCCATATTCCGCTGGCCGCTACGCCGCATTACCGCTCGGCGGCTCCGATTGTCGGCTCCTACAGTGGGGCACCCGACACCAAGACCGAATTCTTCTTCGACATGAAGATCGCCCGCATCGACGAACGGCCGCGCGTCACCTGGCCGTTCTCGGACGAGGCTTGGGCGCGGCTCGACGGTGTGGGGCAAGCGGTGGATGCCGATCTTAGGGACGGCGACGTGCGCCTGACCATGGGCGGCGAGCCGACGTTCGTCTCCATCGACGACTACCAGTCGGAGGAGTGGAACACGGCTGCCGTGGGCCCCACCAAGCGCGGCCTTGCCGACGACTTGATCCGCCGCCTTGCCGCTCGTTTCGCGCCGGGCGGTTTTCTGCATTACGGACAGGGCAAGTGGTATCCCGGCGAGAGCCTGCCGCGCTGGACCTTCTCGCTCTACTGGCGCAAGGACGGCAAGCCGATCTGGCGCAACCTCGATCTCGTTGCGCCCGAAAGCCAGCCGACGACGGCTGATGCCGAGGCGGCCTGCTCGCTGGCCCGGGGTGTCGCCCGCCGGCTCGGCGTGCCCGGCAAGTGCGCCGTTCCGGCCTACGAGGACCCGGCCTATTGGATCCTGAAGGAAGGCGGCCTGCCGGACAACGTCACCACGGAAGACAGCAAGCTGGACGACCCGGAGGCGCGCGCTCGCATTGCCCGGGTGTTCGAGCGCGGTCTGGGCACCCCCAGCGCCTATGTGCTGCCCGTGCAGCGCTGGCAGGCGAGTGCCGGCAGGAGCTGGGTTTCTGAGGTCTGGAATTTCCGGCGCGGCAAGCTCTACCTGGTTCCAGGTGACTCGCCGGCCGGCTTTCGCTTGCCGCTGGCCGCGCTGCCATGGGTGCCGCCGGCCGCCTATCCATTCCATGTCGACCGCGACCTGATGGGCGACCTGCCCGACCTGCCGGACCCCGACGAGCTCGCCACTGCCTACGAGCATTCGCGCGAGGCAGCGCCCGATGATCCGCGTGTCACCCAGTGGATGACCGGCGTTGGCGCGGTGCGCACGGCGATGAGCGTCGAGCCGAGGGATGGCCGTCTCTGCGTCTTCATGCCGCCGGTCGCCGGTGCCGACGATTATCTCGAGCTGCTTGCCGCTGTCGAAGCGACGGCCGAGGATCTCGGCCTGCCGGTTCACATCGAAGGCTATCCGCCGCCGGCCGACCCGCGCCTCAACGTCATTCGCGTGGCGCCGGACCCCGGCGTCATCGAGGTCAATATTCATCCGGCCGCCGGCTGGCGGGACTGCGTCGCCATTACCTCGGCCGTCTACGAGGAGGCGCGGCTTTCCCGCCTCGGTACCGACAAGTTCATGATCGACGGCCGCCACACCGGTACCGGTGGCGGCAATCATGTGGTAGTGGGCGGCGCAACGCCGGCCGATAGCCCCTTCCTGCGCCGGCCCGATCTTCTCAAGAGCCTGGTTCTTTATTGGCAGCGACACCCCTCGCTCAGTTACCTGTTCTCGGGTCTGTTCATCGGGCCAACCAGCCAGGCGCCGCGCATCGACGAGGCGCGGCATGACAGCCTCTACGAGCTGGAGATCGCGCTGGCCCAGGTGCCGGTGCCCGGCGAAGGGCCGGCACCGTTGCCCTGGCTGGTCGATCGGCTGTTCCGCAACCTTCTGACCGACGTCACCGGCAATACCCACCGCTCGGAGATCTGCATCGACAAGCTGTTCTCGCCGGATGGGCCGACGGGACGGCTGGGTCTTGTCGAGTTCCGCTCCTTCGAGATGCCGCCGGACGCGCGCATGTCGCTCGCCCAGCAGCTTCTGCTGCGGGCACTGATCGCCTGGTTCTGGAAGGAGCCGCAGCAGGGCAGCTTCACGCGGCATGGCACGGCGCTGTTCGATCGCTTCATGCTGGAGCACTTCGTCTGGCAGGACTTCCTGGAGGTGATCGCCGATCTCAACCGCGCCGGCTATCCGATGGAGGCGGTCTGGTACGACGCGCAGCGCGAGTTCCGCTTCCCCTATTTCGGCACCGTCACCCGGCAGGGCGTTGCGCTGGAACTGAGGGGCGCGCTCGAACCGTGGCATGTCACCGGCGAGCAGGGAGCGGCCGGCGGCACGGTGCGCTTCGTCGATAGCTCGGTGGAGCGGCTGCAGGCGCGCGTTTCCGGCTTCGATCCGGCCCGCCATGTGCTGGTGTGCAATGGCCGACGCGTGCCGCTCGCGGCGACGGATCGCAACGGCAGCTATGTCGGCGGCGTGCGCTTCAAGGCCTGGCAGCCGGCGAGCGGTATTCATCCGGTGCTGCCGGTCAACGCACCGCTGACCTTCGAGATCCTCGACCGCTGGTCGAAGCGCTCGTTGGGCGGCGCCACCTATTTCGTCGCCCATCCCGGCGGCCGCAACTACGACACTTTCCCCATCAACGCCTACGAGGCGGAGGCACGGCGGCTCGCCCGCTTCCAGGATTTCGGCCATTCGCTGGGAACGGTGCGTCTGCCGGCCGAGGAGGCATCCGGCGAGTTCCCGACGACGCTCGATCTGCGCCGGCCGGCCGGCGTCTGAAAGCTGCCTACGACAGGCGACTTGGCGATATAGTGCCGGTCTGTTTAACTCGCGGTGGGGGCGTCCTGCCCGCCGCCCACGCCGGAAACCTGATGAGCAAGCTTCAGCCCGATCCGATTCCCGCCGGACAGAATGCCGGATTGGGCCTGCTGACGCGGGGCTACAAGCCGCTTGCCGGCGCCTATGACGAGATGATGGCGCCGGACGGCAGCTTGCGCGGCCCCTGGCCAGCCTTTCTTCAGCGTCTTGCCGAACTCGGCGAGGAGGGCGTGCGCGAGGCCTTTGCCGGGGCCGAGCAGCAGCTCAAGAATTCCGGCGTTTTCTTCCGCGTCTATGATGATCCGGACGGTGCCGAGCGCCCCTGGCCGCTGACCCCGGTACCGCTTCTCATCTCGGCATCCGAATGGGAAGAGCTGTCGGCGGGCGCCATCCAGCGCGCTCATCTTGCCGAGGCGCTGCTCGCCGATGTCTACGGTGCGGGTCGGCTCGCTCGCGATGGTGTGCTGCCGGCCGCCGCCATCGCCGGCAGTCCGGATTTTCTGAGGCCGCTGGTCGGCGTCAAACCAAAGGGCGGCCGCTTCCTGCGTTTCTTCGCCGTCGATCTGGGACGCGGCCCGGATGGCCAATGGTGGGTGCTCAGCGATCGCGCGCAGGCACCGTCGGGTGCCGGCTACGCGCTGGAAAATCGCCTCGCGGTGACGCGGGCGCTGCCGGAGGTGGCACGCGGCCTCAACGTCGAGCGTCTCGCGCCGTTCTTCCAGGCTTTCCGCGACGACCTTGCCGCTCTCAATGCCGGTGCGGAAGCGCGGGTCGGCCTGCTCACCCCTGGGCGGCTCAACGAGACCTATTTCGAGCACGCCTATCTCGCCCGCTATCTCGGGTTCCTGTTGGTGGAAGGCGGCGACCTGACGGTGCGTGACGATGCCGTCTATGTGCGCACCGTCTCAGGCCTCAAGCGTATCGACGCGCTGTGGCGGCGCCTTGACGGCGATTTCGCCGATCCCTTGGAACTCCGTACCGCCTCGGCGCTCGGCGTGCCGGGCCTCGTGCAGGCCATCAGGTCCGGCCGCGTCGACGTCACCAATGCGCTGGGCTCCGGCATTGCCGAATCGCGAGCGCTGATGGGCTTCATGCCAGCATTGTGCCGACGTCTGCTCGGCGAGCCGCTGTTGCTAGCCAACCTGGCCACCTGGTGGTGCGGCCAGGAGGCGGAGCGGCGGACGGTGCTCGATCGCTTCGACCGTATGGCCATCGCGCCGGCCTTTTCCGGCTCCCTGTCGGGCTTGCCCTTCTGGAGCAAGCTCGGCGCGACGATGAGCAAGAGCGAGCGGCAGGCGACACGGACGCTGATCGAGACGCGCGGTCTCGACGTGGTCGGCCAGGAGAACGTCGGGCTCTCCACCATGCCGGTGTGGGATGGTGGCCGCCTCGTGCCCAAACCTTTTGTCCTGCGCCTTTTCGTGGCAGCTGTCGGCGATCAGGATTGGGTGGTGATGCCCGGCGGGTTCTGCCGCATCTCCGGATCGAGCGATGCCCGCCTCGTGTCGATGCAGCAGGGCGCGGAGACGGCCGACGTCTGGGTGCTGTCCGACACGCCAGTCAAAGAGACCTCGCTGTTACCGCAGCCGGATCGGGTCGCCATCCGCCGCTCCACCGGTACGCTGCCGTCGCGCTCGGCCGACAATCTCTACTGGCTGGCCCGTTATCTCGAACGGGCGGAAGGCACGCTGCGTCTCCTGAGGGCGCTGATCAACCGCTTGGTCGAGGCCGGCGGCGATGCCGATCAGCCGATCATCCAGATGCTCACCGAGCATCTGCGCTTCATCGGCGCCATCGATCTCGACCGCAAGGGAACGCCGATCGATCTCGTTGCCGCCGCGCTCAGCGATCCGGCCTCACCGTCCGGCCTGCCGGCGCTGACCGGCGCGGCACGAGCCGCCGGCTCGGCTATCCGCGATCGGCTGGCGCCGGACGCCTTTCGGGCGGTGACGGAAATTGCCGTGCTGTTCGAAACCATCGACCGGCAGCGCCTCACGCCGGCCCAGATGCTCGACGAGGTCAATCACGGTCTGCGTCGCATCGCCGCCTTTGCCGGCCTCGCGGCCGAAAACATGAACCGCGCCATGGGATGGCGCTTCCTCGATATCGGCCGGCGTATCGAACGGGCCCTGGCCACGGCGGCGATCGTCCGCCGCTTCGCCCTCAATGCGCCATCGACCGAAGCGCTCGATCTGGCGCTTGAGGCCGGTGACAGCCAGATCACCTATCGCTGGCGCTACGTCATGCGACCGGCCCCTTTGCCGGTGATCGACCTCCTGATGCTCGATGATGCCAATCCGCGTTCTGTCGCCTTCCAGATGGCGCGTATCGTCGAGCATCTCGAAGCGCTGCCGGCTACCCGCCTCGACGGCCGGCCGGTAGAGCTGTTGCGCCTTGCCCGCAAGCTCGATGCGCGCATCGCCAACACCGCTGCCGAGAAGATCGATGTGCGCGATATCGACAAGATCACCGGTCGTCTCCTGCGTCTGTCCAGCCTCGTCACCGATCGCTTCTTCACCCAGCGCCCCAGCGAGGCGCGGCCGGAGGAGCTGGAATGATCTACGAGCTCAGGCAGGAAACGCGTTACGTCTACGCGGCGGCCGTTCCCTATTCCAGCCATGTTGCCCGCCTCCTGCCGGTGGATCGCAAGGGGCAGACGGTGCGGCAGGCGACACTTGCCATTGCACCTACGCCGGCCGAGCGGCGGGAAACCATCGATTTCTTCGGCAATCGCATCTGTCATTTCGCCCTCGATCGGCCGCATGATGAGCTGACGGTGCGTCTCGATGCCGAGGTGGAGGTGGCGCCGGCCGAGCCCTATCTCGCGGCGCTGACGCCGTCCTCGGCGGAGGTGCGGGCACTGGCGGCGGCGAGCAGCGACCCTGGCGCCGATTCCCCCGTGCACGGTCTTTTCGCTTCGCCGTCGGTGCCGCTTGACGCAGCCATTACCCGCTACGCGGGCCTGTCCTTTCCTGCGCGGCGGCCGATGCTGGAAGGGGCGATCGAACTCATGAAGCGGATCAAGGGCGACTTTGCCTACGTGCTTGGCGCCACCGATGCCGACACCAGTCCGTCCGAGGCCTTCGTTACCAGGAAGGGCGTTTGCCAGGATTTCGCCCATGTGATGATCGCCGGGCTTCGCGGCCTGGCGCTGCCGGCACGCTATGTTTCGGGCTATCTCCGCACCGAGCCGCCACCCGGCCAGGCGCGGCTCGAAGGCGCCGATGCCACCCACGCGTGGGCGGAGGTGTGGTGCGGTGGCGAGGCCGGTTGGGTGGGGCTCGACCCCACCAATGGCATCGTGGCGGGCGAGGATCATCTCGTGCTGGCGATCGGCCGCGACTATTCCGACGTGTCGCCACTCGATGGCGTCATCGTCGCATTCGGTGCCCACAGCCTGACCGTGGCGGTGGATGTCATTCCGCTGTCCGGCCCGTCCGGAAAGCGATCCCTCCGGGTCGTCGAGTGACGCTTAGCCGTTGGCGAAGACCAGGCAGGCGGTCAGCACGGAGAGCAGCGTCACCCGCGTCGGTGCCGCGAATGCAGTGTTATAGGCGATCGGCCAACCGGCTTCACTGACCGGGCCCAAGGCTTCCGGAATATAGCCTCGACAGGCGATCTCCATCTGCAGGGCGTGAACGCCCTTTTCCGGCTGGCCGTAGTGGCGGGTGATGTAGCCGCCCTTGAAGCGTCCGTCGACCACGTGGCTGCGGCCCGAGGTGGCGAGGATGTCGGCAACGTGCTGCACAAGCTCCGGATCGGCGGACGCGCCGCTGTTCGTGCCCAGATTGAATACCGGTAGTTTGCCGGCAAACAACCTGGGAATGGCGGAACGGATGGAGTGGCAGTCGTAGACAACGACGCGCTCATGCTTGTTGCGTATCCGGCTAATTTCCTTGGACAAGGCTGCATGATAGGGCTGATAGAAGGCAACCTTGCGCGCCTCGATCTCCTGGGCGTCGGGTTCCTCGTCTGGCCGATAGAGCGGTTCGCCGTCGAAGGTTTCGACTGGGCAAAGGCCCGTCGTGGCTTGGCCAGGATAGAGCGAGACGCCGGTCGGGTCGCGATTGAGGTCGATTACCGTGCGCGACCAGTGGGCGCGGACAATGGTGGCGTCCAGCTCCGCGGCGAAATCATAGAGCTTGTCGATCCACCAGTCGGCGTCCTTGCGGGCCAGCCAAGGCGATACGAGCCGCGTTTCGATGTCCTCGGGGATCGCCGTGCCGACATGCGGCAGGGAAAGGACGAGCGGCGCTTGACCGCGCCGGATAACCAGATCCGGAGCGTCGCTCATTCTTGCACCAGGGTCGGCAGAAGATCGCTTCCGAGAGCGGCTGCAAGCCGGCCGGAGGTGACGAGGCGGGTGGCTGCCTCGATGTCCGGGGCAAAATGTCGGTCGTCGGTGAGTGGCGGCACGTCAGCGCGCAACAACTCGATGGCGGCGGTCAGAGGCGTCGACGTCTTCAGTGGCGCGTGGAAGCCAATGCCCTGCGCAGCGGCGAGATATTCGATGCCAATGACGTTGGCGGCGTTCCTTGCCATGGCGGCAAGGCGGCGGGCGCCATGGGTGGCCATGGAGACGTGATCTTCCTGGTTGGCCGACGTCGGGATGGAATCGACCGAGGCCGGGTGGGCCATCTGCTTGTTTTCCGAGACCAGGGCCGCCGCAGTCACCTGCGGGATCATGAAGCCGGAGTTGAGGCCGGGCTTCGGTGTCAGGAAGGCCGGCAGGCCGGAGAGCGCTGGGTCGACCAGCATGGCAACGCGTCGCTCGGCGATCGAGCCGATCTCGCAGATGGCCAGCGCAATGATGTCGGCAGCGAAGGCGACCGGTTCGGCGTGGAAGTTGCCGCCGGAGATCACCTCGCCGGTGTCGGTGAACACCAGCGGATTGTCGGAAACGCCGTTGGCCTCGTCATTCAGCGTCGCTGCCGCCTGACGTAGCAGGTCGAGGCAGGCGCCCATCACCTGCGGCTGGCAGCGCAGGCAGTAGGGATCCTGGACGCGGCCGTGGTCGTCGAGATGCGACGCCCGAATGATTGAGCCCGACAGCAGCCCGCGCAGGCTGGCGGCGACGTCGATCTGGCCCTTGTGTCGACGCAGGGTATGAATGCGCGGATCGAACGGGCCGTCCGAGCCCTTGGCCGCGTCGACCGACAGTGCGCCGGTGACCAGAGCCGCCTGGAACACGCGCTCGGTCTCGAACAGGCCGGCCAACGCCAGCGCCGTCGATACCTGCGTTCCGTTGAGAAGGGCCAGCCCTTCCTTGGGGCCGAGAACGAGCGGCGCAAGGCCATTGGCTTCTAGCGCCGCGGCTGCATCGACCGGGCGCCCTTCGACGAACATTTGGCCGACGCCCATCAATGCTGCGGTCATGTGGGCAAGCGGCGCCAGGTCGCCGGAGGCGCCGACCGAGCCTTGGCCCGGTATGACCGGGATCAGGCCGCGTTCGAGACAGGCGCCAAGCTGCTCGAGCGTTTCCCAGCGCACGCCCGAGGCGCCTTGGGCGAGACTTGCCAGTTTCAGCGCCATGATCAGCCGGACGACGGCGATTGCCAGCGGCTCGCCGACGCCTGCGGCATGCGACAGGACAATATTGCGCTGGAGCGTTTCGAGATCGGCGGTGTCGATGCGGACCGAGGCGAGCTTGCCGAAGCCTGTGTTGACGCCGTAGACCGGATCGCCCTTGCCGATGATCGCTTCGATGGTGGCGGCGGCCTTGTCGACCGGGCCACGCGCGGACGGGTCAATGGTCGCGCCATCGCCGAAATAAATGGCGCGCCAGACCGACAACGGCACCTCGCCGGGGACGAGGCGGTGAAGGATCGGAGTGTCTTTCATTCACCTCTCCAATAGCGGGCGGCGAGCGGATTGAAGCCCATGCGGTAGACCAGTTCGGCGGGTCGTTCGACGTCCCAGACCGCGAGGTCGCACCATTTGCCTGTCACGATCGATCCCGTCTCCTCGGCGAGACCGAGGGCGGCGGCGGCGTGGATGGTCATGCCGGCCAGGCATTCGGCCACCGTCATGCGGAACAGGGTCGCTGCCATGTTCATGACGAGCAGCGGTGAGGTCAGCGGCGACGTGCCGGGATTGCAGTCGGTGGCGATGGCGATGCGGGTGCCATGCTTGCGAAACAGATCGACCGGCGGCAGCTTGGTTTCGCGGATGAAGTAGAAGGCACCAGGCAGCAACACGGCGACGGTGCCGGCGGCAGCCATGGCTGCAGCGCCGGCCTCGTCGGTGTGTTCGAGATGATCGGCTGAGAGCGCACCATGGCGCGCGGCAAGCGCCGCGCCGCCGAGGTTGGACAGTTGGTCGGCATGGAGCCGCACCTTGAGACCGAGACGCCGGGCGGCGGTGAACAGGTCGTCCACCTCGTCGGGCGCGAAGGCGATCGCCTCGCAGAAGGCATCGACGCAGTCGGCAAGCCCTTCGGCGGCGATGGCTGGCAGCATCTTGTCGCGGACAAGCGCCAGATAGCCGGCGCGGCTGCTCTTGAATTCCGAGGGCAAGGCGTGGGCACCGAGGAAACTGGTGCTCACCGTGACCTTTCGCTCGCTGGAAAGACGGCGAGCGGCTCGTAGCTGGTTGCGCTCGCTGTCGAGGTCCAGGCCATAGCCGGACTTCACCTCGACGGTGGTGACGCCCTCGGCGATCAGGTGATCGAGCCGGGGGAGGGCGCTGGCCATGAGACCATCTTCACCGGCTGCGCGGGTGGCGGCAACCGTGGATACGATGCCGCCGCCGGCGCGGGCGATTTCCTCATAGCTGGCGCCGGCAAGGCGCAGCTCGAACTCGTGGGCACGGTCACCGCCGTGCACCAGATGGGTGTGACAGTCGATGAGACCCGGCGTCACCAGTCGCCCTTCAAGATCGATGATCTCGACGCTGGAGGCGTTCGCCGGCATGTCCGCTTCCGGCCCGACATAGGCGATGCGGCCGTCCATGGCGAGGATTGCCGCGCGCTCCACCGGCATGATGCAGGTGGGGTCGGCCATCGTGACGAGGCGAGCGTTGCGGAACAGGCGGGAAGCCATCGCGATACCTGACTTGGATGTTGGGTTCATATGTATAGACAACCTCGACTGCGATGCAAGCTATTCGCAGGCAAGACAGCTTGCGGACGATGAGCGACTTGCGCAAGACAGCTCAACAAAATCCGAATGACCCATCGAAAATCGGCATTACGTCACTGGACATCGCTGTCTGGAAATGATGCATTGCCGGCCGCCGACTGCTCTGGGGAAGAGGGTTGGCGCGTTCCATTCTGCCTGGAGTTTTCCCATGTCGCCGCTCGCTCTCTTCACTCTCGAAGGTCGCAAGGCGCTGGTGACTGGGGCGAGCCGAGGCATTGGTCAGGCCCTGGCGGCCGCGCTGGCTGGCGCGGGGGCGGACGTTGCCGTCACTGCCCGCGATGCCGCATCGCTCGAAGAAACGGTTGCTGCCGTCGAGGCGCTGGGACGACGCGCGGTGCCGCTGGCCCAGGACGTGCGCGACGTCGCGACCAGTCGCTCGACCGTTCAGCAGGCAGTGGTTGCTTTGGGTGGGCTCGACATCCTGGTCAACAACGCCGGCTATGAGGAAGTAACCCCTTCGCTCGACATCGAAGAGGCGGTGTGGGACCGGGTGGTGGACACGAACCTCAAGGGCGCCTTCTTCGTGGCGCAGGCGGTGGCGCGGCAGATGCAGGCCGCCGGGCGAGGCGGCTCGATCATCAACCTTGCCTCTCTGACGAGCTATGTCGGCGTTCCCACTGCCGTGCCCTATGGCGCGTCGAAATCCGGCATTCTCGGCATGACCACGGCGCTCGCCACCGAATGGGCAAGCCTTGGGATCCGGGTCAACGCCGTAGCGCCGGGCTACTTTCGTACGGCGATGACTGACGTCTTTTACCGCGATGACGCCTGGCAGGCTTCGATGCTGGCCAAAATACCGCTCGGTCGTTTCGGGGCACTCGGTGACCTGGCTGGCGCGGTCATTTTCCTGGCTTCGGATGCCTCTGCCTACATAACAGGCCAGTGCATCCCAGTGGATGGCGGCTATCTTGCCTCAATTTGAGGCGTGCATAAAAACAACGCGAAAAGCGGATGACGACCTGTCTAGAGATGTATATGGTACTGCGGCGTTTCCTGGGGAGGGAAGCGCGCGGAGCTTTGAGGATCAGAGAGTAAGGGGATGACGGAAACGATGGCAGCCGATGCACCGTTTGCGGTGTCGGTCCGTGGCGTCAACATGGTGTTCGATGGCGTGCACGCGGTGCGCGACGCCACGTTCGACCTGGAAAAGGGGCGCTTCCTTACTATCCTCGGGCCGTCGGGCTCGGGCAAGACGACGCTGCTCCGGATGATTGCCGGTTTCGGTCGGCCGACTTCGGGCGAGGTGTTCATCAATGGCCTTGCCGTCGGCAGCGTACCGCCGCACAAGCGGTCGATCGGCATGGTGTTTCAGAAGCTCGCCTTGTTTCCGCACATGACGGCGGCCGAGAACGTTGCCTTTCCTCTGAAGATGCGCCGCTTCGATGCGCGCAGCATTCCCGATCGGGTGCAGCGCTATCTCGACCTCGTCAAGCTCGGCAAGCTGGGCGACCGTCGAATCCATGAACTGTCCGGCGGCCAGCAGCAGCGTGTTGCCATTGCCCGCGCCCTGGTGTTCGAACCGGACCTGTTGCTGCTCGATGAGCCGCTTGCCGCCCTCGATCGTAAGCTGCGCGAGGAGATGCAGCTCGAGTTCCGCCGCATCCAGCGCGAACTCGACGTCACCACCATCAACGTGACGCACGACCAGCGCGAGGCCCTGGTGGTGTCCGACGAGATTATCGTCATGGACCACGGCCGCATCCAGCAGAAGGCGCGGCCAGAGGCGACCTATCGCCAGCCGAAGAACGCCTTCGTCGCCAATTTCATCGGCGTCACCAACTTCATCGAGGGCGCTGTGGCGAGCATCGATGGCGAAAAGATCGTTTTCGATCGCCCCGGCTTTGCCGGCCGGGTCGGCAACGGCTTCCGTCCGGCGGCGGGAGCGGCGGCGCGGGGCGCGCTGAGGGCCGAGCAGATCCGGATCGGCAGCGGCCGCGAGGCGCTTGGCGACGTCGACACCATCTTCGATGGAACGGTGACCGACGCCATCTTCGAAGGCGAGCGAGTCGTCTACGAGGTGTCCGTCAAGGATCTGGGCGAGACGCCGCTCCGCGTGTTCGATCATGATCCCGTAACCCACAACCAGCACGATATCGGATCGAGTGTCGCGCTGGGTTGGAACGTGAAGGATGTACTGGTCTTCGGGGATTGAGCGGACCAGTGCCAAGAAACAGAGCCAGAGGAGAACGACAATGACTGGATCGATCAAGCCTTCCTTCCTTCTCGGCCGTCGCCGTTTCCTGCAGGGCGTCGGCCTTGCCGGTGCCGCCGGTCTCGTGGGCATGCCGTTCGGCCGCGCCTTTGCCGCCGAGCCTGAGAAGCCCAAGGAAATCATCGTTCGCGCCTGGGGCGGCTCCTGGGTCGACAGCCTGAAGGCGGGGGTCTCCGATCCCTTCACCAAGCTGACCGGCATCGCCGTCCGTCATGACCTCACCGAGGACAACGAGATCCAGCCGAAGCTGTGGGCTGCCGCCGCGCAGAAGCGCGTGCCGCCGATCCACGTCAACTGGGACACCACGACCAACGCCACCAAGTCGGCCCTGCGTGGCGTGACCGAGGATCTCTCCGACCTGCCCAACCTCAAGACGGTGAGCGATGCGGCCAAGCCGGTCGGCGTCGACGGCTATCCGATCGTCAACACCTACGGTTACGTCTACGTGCTGGCCTATCGCCCCGAGGCTTTCCCGGAGGGAGCGCCGAAGTCGTGGAATGTGCTGCTCGATCCGAAGTTCAAGGGCCGCGTTGCCGTCTATAACGACGGTATCGGCCTGCATTTCCCGGCCGAGGTTGCCGGCGGCGGCAAGCTCGAGGATATTCCGGCCAACATGCAGCCGGCCTGGGATTTCTTCACCAAGCTCAAGGCCAACGAACCGCTGATGGGCGAGGACCCCGATTTCACGACATGGTTCCAGAAGGGCGAGATCGACGTCGCCTGCACCATTTCCTCCAACGCCCGCGAAGCGAAGAAGAACGGCATCGCCATCGCCTGGACGGTGCCGGACGAGGGCGCGACCTACGAGACCGACGGTCTCTGGGTACCGAAATATCTGCCGGAGAACGAGCTCTACTGGGCCAAGCAATATGTCAACTTCGCGCTGACACTCGACGCGCAGCAGGTGTGGCTCGACGGCCTCGGTCTGCCGGGCGTGGTGCCAGGCCTGAAGCCGCCGGCCGATCTCGTCGGGGACGCGTCCTATCCGACCAAGGACGAGGACTACAAGAAGCTGCTGCGCGTCTCGTCCAAGGTGCAGGTCGAGCACGAGAGCGAGTGGTTCGGCAAGTTCAAGGAAATCATGCAGGGCTGATGGCCGCCCTCCATGCACACAAGGTCCGCCGCGTTGGAGCGGCGGGCCGCTTTCAAGAAGTGATCCGACCGAAGAATGCGCCCGAGCCGCACCTCCTACCCCCTGTCTTGGCGCCTGATGGACGCCCTGGAAGCGATCGCCGCCGCCGTCTGGCCGCGTAGCTTCTCGGCGGCCGTGCCGTGGCTGATGCTGTTGCCGGCCGTCGTGCTGGTAGGGCTGCTGGTTCTTGGCCTGTGGGACATGGCCGACGGCTCGTTTCGCACGCTGGATACGGCGACCTTCCTGCCGTCCGACGATTATTCGCTGACCAACTATCATCGCGCCTTCACCGAGAAACTGTTCTTCACGGTGGCGAGCCGCAGCCTGATCGGATCGCTGATCGTCACCGCTGTTACGCTGATCTTCGCCTTCCCCTATTCCTACGTCATGGTGCGGACGCGCTCGACGGTGTTGCGCAAGTTCCTGCTGATCGCGCTGTTCCTGCCGTTCTTCATCGGCCAGGTGGTACGCGCCTATGGCTGGCTGATCATTCTGGGCTCGCAAGGCATGGTCAACGAGGCGCTTGGTCTCGTCGGCGTGTCACCAATCCGTCTCCTCTATAACTATCCGGCGGTGTTGTTCGGCCTTGTTCAATACATGCTGCCGTTTGCCGTGCTGATGCTGGCGCCGGCGCTCACCGCTATTCCCGAAGAGATGGAATCGGCTGCCGGTTCGCTCGGCGCCAACTGGGTCAGGACGTTCATCCACGTAGTGCTGCCGCTCGCCAAGCCCGGCTTCATCGGCGCTGGCCTCGTTGTCATGACGCTATCGCTCACCGACTTTGCCATTCCCGCCATCCTCGGCGGTGGCTCGCAGGACTTTATCGCCAACGCCATCTACGACCAATTCTTCCGCACCTCCGATCAGGGCATGGGGGCGACGCTGGCGTTGCTCCTGGTGGCCGTCGGCTCGATCATGGTCGGCGTGGTGTTCGCGCTATTCGGGGCCGGTACGCTAGCCATTGGGAGGTCGAAATGAAGGGCGATCGCTCCAAGGCCGTGACCCTCTGGACCTTCGTCGTCGTTGCGCTGGTCATGCTGTCGGCGCCGACGCTGGTGGTGCTGGGCGCCTCGTTCACGGCCGGCAACATGATCACCTTCCCGCCCGAGGGCCTGTCGCTCAAGTGGTACGCGGCGATTGCCGGTGCCACCGATCTTCGTGACGCCTTCCTGCGCTCGGTGATCGTCGCCACCATCTGCACGGCGATCTCCATACCCACGGGAACCTTGGCCGGTATTGCGCTCGCCAAATATCGGGTGCGCTTTGCCGCCGGCGTGCAGGTCTACCTGCTGCTGCCCTTCACCATTCCGTTGATTGGCTCCGGCATTGGCCTGATGCTGATCTTCGGCAAATGGGGCCTGCTCGGCCAGCTCTGGCCAGTGGGCGTCGCCTGCGCGGTGATCAATCTGCCGTTCATGATCTGGGCGGTGACGGCGAGCGCTGCCAGCCTTGATCCGGATCTTGAGCTCGCGGCTGCCAACTGTGGCGCGCCGCCGCTCTCCACCTTCTTGGCCGTGACCATTCCGGCCGTGACGCCCGGCATCATCACCGGCGCGCTGCTTATGTTCATCCTGGCGCTCAACGAGTTCCTGGTGTCGCTGCTCCTGGTCGACGCGCGCATCGTCACGCTGCCGGTGCAGATCTACAATTCCATTCGCTCGATCATCACGCCCGACCTCGCCGCCATTTCCGTGGTGTTCATTGCCGTCGCCGCCATCGCCATCGCGCTGCTCGACTGGCTGGTCGGGCTGGATATTTTTCTGAAATCGAAATGAGGGCGTGAAACGCCCCGCCGTTCGAGGACTGCACCATGACCGACGTTTCCTTCCACGACTACGCCAAGCTCGACGCGGCGGCCCGCGCCGCCCTGCTCAAGCGCTCGGAAACCGATCTCACCTTCTTCCTCGACAAGGTCGGTCCAATCATCGAGGCGGTGAAGAGCGAAGGCGACGTGGCGCTCTATCGCTTCGCCCGTGATCTCGACAAGTCGGAGGTGAAGCCCGGCGCTCTCAAGGCCACCGAGGCCGAGTTCGACGCCGCCTTCAAGGCGGTCGAACCGGAGGTGGTGGAGGCGATCCGCTACGGCATCGAGAACATCCGCCGCTTCCATGAGGAGCAGAAGCCGGAGGCCATGTGGCTGAAGGAGATCCGGCCCGGTGCCTTCGCTGGAGATCGGGTGACGCCGATCAAGTCGGTGGCGCTCTACATCCCCAGAGGCAAGGGCGCCTTCCCGTCGGTGACCATGATGACAGCGGTGCCGGCCGTCGTGGCCGGCGTGCCGGAGCTTGCCATCGTCACGCCACCGACGCCCGATGGTTCGGTTGACGCGGCGACGCTGGTCGCTGCCCGTCTTGCCGGCGTCGAGACGGTCTACAAGGTCGGTGGCGCGCAGGCGGTTGCCGCCGTTGCCTTCGGCACCGAGACGGTGAAGCCGGCGCTGAAGATCGTCGGCCCCGGCAGTCCGTGGGTGGTGGCGGCCAAGCGCCTGTTGTCCGGTGTCATCGATGCCGGTTTGCCGGCCGGCCCGTCGGAAGCGATCATCTTCGCCGACGATACGGTGCATGGCGGTCTCGCCGCCCTCGACGTGCTGATCGAGGCGGAACATGGGCCGGATAGCTCGGCCTATATCGTCACGCATTCGCGCCGCGTTGCCGAGGAGGCGTTGGCGGCGCTGCCGGACCATTGGGCGCGCATGACGGCGCAGCGCGTCGAGTTCTCCAAGAAGGTGCTGGGCGGCGCCTTCGGCGGCATCATCCTGACCTCGTCGGTCGAGGAGAGCTATGCCTTCGTCAACGACTATGCGCCGGAGCATCTGGAGATCCTGTCAACCGACCCTTATGCCCATCTCGGCAAGATCACGGAGGCGGCGGAGATCCTGATGGGACCCTATACGCCGGTGTCCATCGCCAACTTCGGCCTCGGCCCCAATGCCGTACTGCCGACCAGCCGCTGGGCGCGCACCTGGGGTCCGCTGTCGGTCTACGATTTCGTCAAGCGGTCGTCGGTCGGCTACGTCACGGCGTCGGCCTATCCAGAGCTCGCCCGTACCGCCCGCGTGCTCGCCCGCTACGAGGGCTTCTCCTCGCACGAGCAGGCGGTGTCGGCGGTGCGCGACACCTATCTCAAGGGCTGAGCGATGAAGGCCGTCCGCCTCTACGCCGCTGGCGATCTCCGCGTCGAGGACATTGCGCCGCCGCCGGCGCTTGGGGCTGGCGAGGTGCGGATCATGGTCTCGGCGGCCGGCATCTGCGGTTCCGACCTCCATAACTTCCGCACCGGCGCCTGGATCAGCCGGTCGCCGTCGGTGGCTGGCCACGAGTTCGCCGGCGTCATTGCAGCGCTGGGCGAGGGCGTTGCCGGTTTTGCGGTGGGCGACGCGGTGGTGGCGGATTCCCGCGTCACCTGCGGCGTCTGTGCCGCCTGCCGCGGTGGCCGATCGAATGTCTGCGAGAAGCTGGGCTTTGTCGGCGAAGTTTGTGACGGCGGTTTTGCCGAAGAGGTCGTGTTGCCGGCCTCGCTGATCGTCAAGGCGCCGGCTGAAGTCGACGCGGCAGTGCTCGCCATGGCCGAGCCGTTGGCCGTGGCGCTGCACGCGGTCAAGCGATTGGCCGTTCCCAAGGGATCGCCGGTGCTGATCGCCGGCTGCGGTCCGATCGGTGGACTTGCGGCCCTGCTGCTTTCCGAGAGACACGACGGGCCGGTTCTGGTTGCCGACCGGAACGCCGACCGGGCGGCCCGCGTCGCCGAGGTGACGGGTGCTCGTATCGTCGATCTCACGGCGGAAGCCGTCGGTGACGCGCTTGTCGATCAACCACTCTTGGCGGTACTCGACGCCACCGGGCATCCCGGTGTCATCGGAACCCTTCTGGACATCGTGTCGCCGAGCGGAATGCTGGCCCTGGTCGGCATCGGCCATGGCAGCCTTGCCGTCGATCCGGTGCGGCTCGTCGAGCGGGAAATTGCGTTGGTTGGCTGCCACGCTTTCATCAACGAATTGCCGGAGGCGGTGGCGCTGATGCCGGCGCTTGAGAAGCGCCTGCTGGCACTGGTCGACGAGACGATCGATCTCGATGGTGTGCCGGCTGCCTATGAGCGGCTGCTGGCCGGCCGCTCGACTGGCCTCAAGACGATTATTCGACCAGTCACCCTGTTGGGGTCGCCATGACCGGGCCGAGCCGCACCGCCGAGATCCGGCGCCTTGCCTCCGATGATGAGGGCGCCGCAACAACGGCGTTGACGGGGCTATTTGCTGACCTGTTCGGTCTTTCGGCCGAAGGTGTCGCCATCAACCGCGACCAGTACAGTCTCAATTCGCTGAACGGCTTCTTCTCAGCCGGCGGGGCCGACTATTTCTTCAAGTTCCACCAGGAGGACGGCGAGGAGGCGATGACCGGCGAGTATTATCGCGCCGACATCCTCGCTCGCGCCGGCCTGCCGGTGGACATGCCGGTGTTCGTTTCCAATCTGCCGGGCGAGCAGGTACTGGTCTACCGCCGCCGCTCCGATCCTCGCTTTTCCGACGTGCTGCGGGCGCTGGATATTGCCGCTCTGGATGGGCGTCGCGATGTCGCTGGCGAGACGGACGCCATCACAGCAGAGCGCGGCCTCGACGCTTCGATCGCCCGCGTCTATCTCGACAGCCTGCACAAGGTGACGACGGCGCAGGCTTCGGCTGAGCCGATCCATCGCCTGTTTTACGATCGTCTCGTCGATATGCCTGGCCGGCGTTTTCCTGGTGGCCGGTTTGCCGGCTTCTATCTTGGCAGGCCCGTGCGGCTGCCGGGTGTCGGACTCGGCTGGAATGACTTTGCCAGCCGTCGCTTGGTGATCAACGGACGCGCCTATCGGCGGACGATCGGCGAGCTGTTCACCGCCGCCGGGGCGCGGCTGAGGCCGGATTTTCTGGCCGATGCCGGTGGTGTGGTGGCCCATGGCGACGCCCACAATGCCAACGTCTGGTATGGCCAGGGACCACACGGGTCAGCGCTTAGCTTCTACGACCCGGCGTTTGCCGGCGAGCATGTGCCGTCGCTGATCGCCGAGGTGAAGGCCACCTTCCACAATGTGTTTGCCCATCCGCTCTGGCTCTACGATCCGGCGGAGGCGACACAGCGGTTTTCGGCCGCAGTCAAACTCGGAGAGGGCATTCTCGCCATCGACACCAACTGGGCGCTGACGCCGGTGCGGCATGCGCTCTTGGCTGCCAAGGCCGAACTGGTCTGGAAGCCGCTGCTGTCCAGCCTCAAGGCGCGCGGCCTGTTGCCGGCCGACTGGCAGGAGGTGATCCGTCTCGCGTTGTTCCTTTGCCCGACGCTGGTGATGAACCTCCGGGCCGGTGCGACGACGCACACCGAGGTTTCCTCGGCGATCGCCTTTGCCGTCGCCGTCATGGTCGGCAGCGAGCCGGAGATCGGTGAGGATGAGATGACGGCTTTCCTCGAGGCCATCGATCCCGGGCACTGACGCCAAAGAAAAAGGGAGCGGCGCCAGTGGCATCCGCTCCCTTCGATATCGAGGGAAGGCGCCGGTCGCGGCGCCCTCCGAAAAGCATGCTCAGGCGGCAGCCGGCATGCACGAGCCCGACGGGCAGACTTCGGCGCACTGCTGCGTGTCGAAGTGGCCTTCGCACTCGGTGCACTTCTTGGCGTTGATCGAGTAGACCTTGCCCTTGTGGCTGATCGCCTTGTTGGGGCATTCGTCTTCGCAAGCGCCGCAAGCCGTGCAGGTGGAGGTTTCAATCATAAAGGCCATGGGTGTCACTCCTCTTGGTTGTCCAACGGGGCCGCGGATGTCCGTATTATGTGCGGTCCCGAACTCACATCGCCGGAGCAAGCAACCCTTGCCCACGGCTCCAGTTTTCCTGTTTTTGCGTCACTCGAAAAGTCTGCAGCTTTCCGGATGACAGTTTTTAGCGCTCCGTGCAGGAAAGGCACGGATCGATGCTGTTGACGATCATGGCGATGTCCGCGATCTTGGCGTCCTGCAGCATGAAGCGCAGGCTGTCCCAGTTCATGAACGTCGGCACGCGCCACTTGACGCGTTCGGGCTGCGGCGTGTCGTTGGTGCGGAGGTAGTAGATCACCTCGCCACGCGGCGCTTCGCTGCGGGTCACCGCCTGTCCGGGCGGGATGTCCGGGCGGTCGTTGATGTTGACCGGACCCCCGGGCAGATCGCGCAGGCAGACACGCAGCAGATTGATCGAGGTCAGGATCTCCTCGAGGCGGACCATGGCGCGCGACCAGACGTCGCCATCGGTCAGCGAGTGCACCACGAGCGGCAGCCGATCGTAGGCAGCATACGGCGCTTCGCGGCGCACGTCGTAGTCGACGCCGGAGGCGCGGGCCACCGGGCCGACGACGCCGCAGGTGATCGCGTCGGCATGGGTGAGCACGCCCACGCCCTTGGTGCGGCGCAGGATCGAGCCGTTGGTCTTGAAGGTCTTGATGATGTCCTTCGTCTCGGCCTCGATCTTGTCGAGCGCGCCCTTGATATAGGCGATCGACTTGTCGTCGAGGTCGTAGCGGACGCCACCGATGCACATGGCGCCGATGTCCTGGCGGTTGCCGAAGATCGACTCCAGCATGTCCTGGCCGATCTCGCGGACCTGCATCATGTGCATGAAGTAGGTCTCGTAGCCGACGAGGTGCACCAGGAGCGCCACGTTGAACAGGTGCGAGGTGACGCGCTTCATCTCGTCTGCGACGGTGCGCAGGTAGATGCCGCGCTCGGGCACCTCGATGCCGGCGATCTTCTCGGCCGCCATGGCAAAGGTCTGCGGATGGCTGTTGGAGCAGAGCGAGCAGATGCGCTCGGTCAGCACCACGTTCTGGTACATCGTCCGCTTGGTGGTGAGGTACTCGATGCCGCGGTGGGCGTGACCGGCGTTGATGTCGATGTGACTGACGGTCTCGCCCTGCACATCGATCTTGAAGTACATCGGCTCCTCGAGGGCCACATGCAGCGGGCCGACGGGAATGCTGAAGGTCTCGGGTACGTTGTGCGTGCTCATGCTGCACCCTTCTTTCCGGCGACGAGGCGTTCCCACAGGCCCTTGGTGCTGGCGGCGTTGACCAGCGTGGAGAACGGAATCAGCCGCTCGAGAACGGCGCCGTCGACTGAGGCGTCGAGGAACAGGCGGCGCGGATCGGGATGATCGGTCACCTTGACGGCGTAGAGTTCCATCATCTCGCGCTCATGCCAGTCGGCATTGCGGAACAGCGGCGTCAGCGAGGCGATGCTGCCGCCCTGCGGCACGTAGGCGATGACGGTCAGCGCGTCGCCGGCGATGTCGAAGTGATAGTCGATCTCGTAGGAGGTGCCGTCGAACGGCGTGCCGCCGAACGTCTTGGGCGTCTCCTTGGGAGCGGCTTCGGCCTTCGCTTCGCCGTCCTCGTTCTCCTCGTCCTCGTCTTCCTCCTCCTCTTCGGGGACGGAAGGCTGGGCGCAGGTGATCATGGAGAGGCGCGCGCCCATGTCCTTGAGAAGGGCGGCGACCGGCGACAGATCGGCGGCGCTGGCGAGACCCAACCAGGCGACGGTGACGCCGTAATGGTCGGTTTCGGCCGAGAACTCAACGCCGGCCGGGGCCGCGGCGGTGAGGCGGGCTTCCAGGTCTTGCGGTAGGCGGCTCATGCTGGGACCTTCCGGTTCTTGAGATATTTGGCGCGGCACTTCGGGCAGCGCGCGCGCACCTCGGCCACTTCCTCGGTGCTGAGCGGCGGCTTGGCGTTCTTGACCATCGGTGCCGTATTGAGCGCCGTGGCGCCACAGTCGACGCAGGTCTGATTGGGAATCAAACCGTGCTCCACCATGTCAAACTTGTCGGCGTTGACGTGGGAGAGGTCCCAGTCGTTGGTCTGGTGGATGGCATCCGTCGGGCAATAGAATTCGCAGTTGCCGCAGAACACACAGGTGTTGTGCCAGCAATCGAAGGTCATGCCGTCAGGCGTCTTGGCAAAGCGGATGGCGTTGGCCGGGCAGACGCGTTCGCAAATGCGGCAGCCTTCGCAGCTCTCCGCCTTGAACTCGATGCGGCCGCGCAAACGATCGGGCGTGAAGGCCGGTCCCAGGGGGAAGGCCTCGGTCTGAGGGCCCTGCTTCAGGTTGCGGGCGAAAATCGTCAGGAAGTTCATCTTGGGACCTTTCCTCAGAGACGCTCGCGCCAGATTGCGATGGCCTTGGCGACGCCGGCGATGATCGCCTGCGGCCGGGGCGGACAGCCGGGCACGTTGACGTCGATCGGAATGTACTGGTCGATCGGCGCCAGTACGGCATAGCTCTCGCGGAAGATGCCGCCGGAGATCGGACAGACACCGACCGCCACCGTCACCTTCGGATCGGGGATCTCTTCGTACATGCGCAGCACGGCATCCTTGACACGGACGGTGAGCGGACCGGAGATCAGCACGATGTCGGCGTGCTTGGGGCTGCCGCAGTACTGACAGCCGAGGCGCTCGATGTCATAGCGAGGGATCAGCGCGGTGGTTGCCATCTCCACGTCGCAGCCGTTGCAGGAGCCGGCGTTGATCCGGTAGATCCAGGGCGAGCGCGTGGCGATGTTCTTGAAATTGGGTATCAGGCCCATCTAGCCCTCCTCAAACCACAACGACGACTGCGAGGCTCGCGACGGCGAGCAGCAGCGGCCACTTCAGAAAGAACACGAAGGCCTGGTCGATGCGCATGCGACCCATGGACAGGCGGACCGCGGTGATGCCGACCAGCATCAGCACCGCCATCTTAATCAGCCACACCAGGAGGCCGCCGATCATCAGAGAGGGCGCCGCCGGGAAGAACAGGGCGATGCCAAGACCGAGCACAACGACCTTCTTCAGGGCCGACATGATCTTGAACAGCGCCAGCACCGGGCCGGAGTACTCAAGCAGCGGGCCTTCCAGCACTTCGGTTTCGGCCTCCGGAATGTCGAAGGGAACGATGCCGAGGTTGGCCGGATAGAAGAAGCAGAAGGCGGCGACCGCCGGCCACATCACCGGGTCGAACAGGAAGGAGCCGTGGGCCTGCTGATAGGCGATGATGTCGTTCAGCGAAAAGGTGGCCCAGCCACCCATGCCGACGCCGGTACGAATGGCGACGGCGGCGGCGATCAGCACCAGCGGGCCTTCGTAGGCGATCATCAGGGCCATCTCGCGGGAGAAGCCGATGGCGCCGTAGGGCGAACCGGAAGCCGAGCCGGCGATCATCAGCACGATGCCGGGGATCATCAGCAGGTAGAGCAGCACCAGAAGATTGCCGATGGCGGCATCCGGCGCATAGACCGAGGTGATCGGCACCAGGGCGGCGGCGATCAGCATCGAAACGACGCCGACCAGCGGGGTGTAGAGGAACACCGTCTGATTGGCGGCGGCCGGCACCATGGTCCGCTTGAAGCTGAGCTTGACAATGTCAAAGAACGGCTGCAGCAGCGGCGGTCCGACACGGCTCTGCAGGCGGGCGGCGACTCTGCGATCGACACCCTTCATGGCAAGGCCGAACACGAGGGCGAACACTCCACCTGGGAAGAGGAGCACCGCCAGCAAGATAGCGAACTGGTTGGACATTTTGGGTCTCTCCTCTCCCGTCAGTGCTGCTGTTTGGCCTTGGCGGATTTGGGCGCCAGGAGGCCGCGGATGGCAGCGGTCGGGGACTCGAACAGGTTGGCGGTGCCGACACGGCCGCCGGCTTCCGGAAGGAAGTCGTTGGGCGTGGCACCAGCGAAGTGCAGGCCGCTCTTCTGGATGCCGCGATGAGCAAGGCGCATCCAGGGGATGAAGACCGCAGCGACGATCAGCACCAGAAGGCTGAGGGCGAGCGGGCTCCAGCCACCGGCACCCGGCAGCGGGCCGAAGATCGAGGCGTCGATCGGGGTGAGGCCGAGTTCGGCCTGCATCTTGGCGATCGGCACCAGGGCGAGGCCCGGGAAGAAGCCGAGCAGAACGCTCGCGCCCACCAGCACGCCCATCGGCAGCAGCATGGACAGCGGCGCTTCCTCGGCCGCCAGGGCCTTCTGCGTCGGAGCACCCATGAAGGCGGCGTGGGCGAACTTCAGCACGGCGGCCAGGGTGAACAGCGACGACACCATGGCACCGGTGGCAAGCGCCCAGTGGCCACTCTCGAAGGCAGCGGAGAAGATCATCCACTTCGAGGAGAAGCCGTTGAGCGGCGGCACACCGGCCAGCGACAGGCCGGCGAACAGGAAGAAGCCGAAGGTGATCGGCATCTTCCGGCCGAGGCCACCGAGTTCATCGAGCTGGCTGGCATGGCTCTTGACCATGACGGCGCCGGCCACGAGGAACAGCGTGTCCTTGAGGAACATGTGGTTGACGAAGTGGAACAGGCCACCGGCGACACCCAGCGAGGTGCCGAGGCAGAGCGCCATCAGCACGTAGCCGAGCTGGCTGACGGTGGAGTAGATCAGCAGGAGCTTGATGCCGTTCTGAACCACTGCCATGGCACCGGCGTAGACGACGGTGATGCCGGCGATGATGGCGATGATGTCGATCAGCGCCGGAACGCCACCGATCTCGCCGCCAAGGCGCAGGAACACCGCGCTGCCGCCGAACAGGCTGAACAGCTTGAGAACGCCCCACGGACCCGACTTCAACAGCACGGCCGAGATGTAGCCGGACACCGGGGTCGGGGCGAGGGCCGGATGCATCTGCACGTCAATGCGGACGGGCAGCATGGCAGCCTTCATGACCAGGCCGATGAACACCGGGATGATGCCGATGGCCAGCGTGCCGAGCGGCATGTCGAGCGCCTTCTGGCCGATGCCGACCAGATCGAAGGTGCCGGCATGAGAGGCAAGCGCCGCGATGCCCAGGAACATGAAGGAGGCGCCGACGGTGTTGAAGAAGAAGTACTTGAAGCCTTCCCTCCGCGCCTCGTCGTTCTCCTCGTGGATGATGGCCGCCCAGAGCGCCCAGCTCGACATCAACTCCCAGAAACCGAAGAACGTGAAGATGTCCTTGGCTGCCGTCATGCCCAGGAGGCCAGCGATCATGATGCCGAAGGCGGCAAAGAAGCGCGGCTGGGCGTGGTTGTGGGCGAGGTAGGCGGTGGAGTGCAGCATGTTGAGTGCGCCGACACCGGCGATCAGCACTGCAAACCAGAAGGACAGCGTGTCGTAAGCCGGAGCGGTGAAGATCACCGCCACGAAGGCCGCCACGAGCACCGCCACGGCAAGCCAGCCGGCCTGCTGGACCGACTTGCGGCCAACCAGCCACACGGCCACGGCGCCCAGGAAGGCGATGATGGCAGGCAGCGTCCAGCTCATCACCAGGGTCGGCAGCACCGCCGCGGCAAGACCGCTGCGAGCCGCCACCTCAGCACCGACGGCGCCGACGAGGTTGAGCTGGAAGGACGGCACGAGACCGCCGAAGATGATGGCGGCGGCGAGAACGCCGACGGCGATCAGCATCGGAAGCGGGGCTTCCTTGACGCCGGCCTCACCCTTCCAGGGACGGAAGAACAGCATGCCGACGACGCGGAGATAGTAGACCACGGCGATGATGCCACCGACCAAGAGGCCGATAGCCACCTCATAATGGCCGGCTTCAGCCGCCGCGTAGACCATCAGGAACTTCGAGACGAAGCCCGAGAAGGGCGGCAGGCCCATGATCGACACGGTGGCCAGCGCGTAGCAGCCGGCGGTGAACGGCATGACGCGGCCGACACCGGCGAGGTCGGCGATGTTGCGCCGGCCGGTCTGCATGATGAAGGCGCCGGCTGCGAAGAACAGCAGGGTCTTCATCACGGCGTGGTTGGTGACGTGCAAGAGGCTGGCGTCGGTGGCGAGCGCCGTGCCGATGCCGAGTACCGCGACGATCTCGCCGATCTGCGCGAGCGTCGAGAAAGCAAGCATCCGCTTGATTTCGGTCTCGAACAGGGCGCGGATTTCACCGTAGAGCAGGGTGATCAGGCCAAGGCCGATCAGCACCACCTCGAGGCTGAGGCCCCAGCCGGTGAAGGTCGACAGCGCCGGCACACCGATGACGATGAACAGCACCTTGACGAGGCCGAACACGCCGGCCTTGGTCAGGATACCCGACAGCGGACCGGAGATCGACGACGGCGCGGCGGGATGGGCGATCGGCAGCCAGCTGTGCACCGGCCACACGCCCGCCTTCACCGCGAAACCGGCGAAGAAGCAGAGCGCGATGACAAGGCCGGCAACCGGCGAGATCGTGCCGACCTTTTCGGCCAGGGCGGCGAACTCGAAGGAGCCGATCTCGGCGTGCGTCAGCAGGATGCCGAAGTGCATCAGATAGGCGCCGGAGGCGCACATCATGAAATAGATGAGGCCGGCGCGCAGCGACTTCTGGTTCTGCTCGTGAATGACCAGGAAGTAGGAGGTCCAGGTCATCAGCTCCCAGTAGACGTAGAAGTTGCCCATCTCGTGCGCGGTGGTGAGGCCGAGCAGCGAGCCGATCATCAGGAAGGCGAAGAAGTAATAGCGGTTGGTCCACTCGGCGCGGGCCATGTAGCCGACCGAGTAGACGATCATCACGGCGGTGATGCCGGCGAACACCAGCGCGAAAACGCGGGAAGCCGGATCGAGGCTGGTGTCGAGCACCACAAGGGCCAGCGTCGCGATGGCGAGGATCACGGCACCGATGTCGCGGGCGCGGGTCGAGACGTGGCCAAGGCCGTAGACGGCAAAGGCGCCGATATAGGGCACGAGGACGAGCAGCGCCCAGGGCGACTCGAACTCGGGAACGCCCGCCACGGCACCGGCCATGGCTTCAGCTGCGTGCTGGAAGGGCAGCGGGAAGACCGAGATCAGAGCGGTGACGGCGGCGAGTATCCAGGCGATCGGCAGAGCGAGGGCCGGGGCGGCGCTAAGCTCGATGCGGCGCGCCGGATGCTCGAAGCAGACACGCTGGATCACCACCAGATAATAATAGGCGGCGACGATCGATGCGGCGGTGCCGACCAGCGCGATGGCCCAGTGACCCTGCTCGATGGCGGCGTAGAGCACCAGGAACTTGGAGAAGGATCCCTTGAAGGGCGACAGGCCCATCACCGAGAACATGCCGAAGCCGAATAACGTCGACGCAACGGGCATCCGATGGCCGGAGCCGGCGAGATCGTCGAGGCGCGAGGAACCGGTACGGCGAATGATGTACCAGCCGGCGGCGACGACGAGGCCGCGCATGACGATCTGATAGCCAAAGTGCATGTAGGCGCCGGTCAGGCCGGCTTCACCACCGAGGCCGATACCGATCAGGATGTAGCCGATCTCGGCGATCGTCGACCAAATGACGACACGCGTGAGACTCGGCAGACTCATCAGGGCGGCGACTTCGCCGAAGAACAAGAAGATCGCGCCCATCCAGGCCAGCGCCGTCGGGTCGATCTGAGTGAGGGATAGCATGAGTGGAGATCCTTCCGCAGGCATGCATCTTGGCTGTCATGGATGACGTTAATCGCAGCATCCACTAGGGTATGTCGGCTAGCCGACATATACGCATTTGCACGACGCCAATGCTTTGCGGATCGAAGTAAAACTGATATCTACACTCATGTTATTGGGAAAAAGAAATATTCAGTAAAATCAGGATTCTGGCTTGTGGGCACTGTTATTTGCCATACTGCTCTTGATGGCTTCCAAATGGATTTAGGTGGGCATTTGCGGTGTTTTTCTAAGTAATATGTCCGATACAGCTTTGTGCATTCCCGCCATGCAGAATCCACGGGATTCCCTTTATTTGCGAGTGACTTGCAGCAAAAGGCGAAAAAATCCGTCATTTCGCGGACAAGTATTTCCCCCGTGGCGGCGATTGAGCTAGATGAATAGGTGAGATCAGAGAGGAATTGGTGATGCACGAAACGGCGGTGGTCGAAGGCCTGATGCGCATCCTGACCGAGCATGCCAAGCAGAACGGCGTCGACCGGGTCGTCGCGGTGAAGCTGAAGATCGGCCGCCTGCGCGGCATCGACAGTCGACAGATCCGGCTGGCCTTCGAGATCTTCGCCGAGGGCACGCTGGCCGAGGGCGCGCGGCTCGACATCGACGACGTTGGCGTCACGGCAAAATGCCGGACCTGCGGAACGGTCTTCGAAGTGGAGAAATACCACTTCGTCTGTTCAGGCTGCGGTGGTTCGGACGCCGATGTGCTGACCGGGCGCGAACTCTATATCGAAAGCTTCGAAGCGGCGAAGAGCTAATAGCCGATCAGGAGCGGCCCACGGCCTGCCGCCGCTCACCAAGGCGGTCGACGATCCACTGCGTCCAGGCGTCGAGGCCGGCGCCTTTCTTGGCAGACACTTCCAGCACCGGGCCGGGGCCATGGACACGGCCGATGGCGGCGCGGGCGCGGTCGGTCGAGAATTCCTCGATGGCCGGCAGCAGGTCGGTCTTGGTCAGCAGCACCAGGTCGGCCTTGCGGAAGATCACCGGATATTTGTCGGGCTTGTCGTCGCCCTCGGTCACCGACAAGAGCACCACGTCACGATGCTGGCCGACGTCGAAATCGGCGGGGCAGACCAAGTTGCCGACGTTTTCGACGAACAGCACGTCGATGTCGTCGAGATCGAGCACGTGCAAGGCGTCGTGGATCATCACCGCATCAAGGTGACAGGTGACGCCGGTGGTGATCTGCACGGCCGGCACGCCGTGGCGGCGAATGCGGTCGGCGTCGTTCTCGGTCTCGAGGTCACCCTCGATCACCGCGACGCGGATGTCCTTCGGCAGCGCGGCGATGGTCGCCTCGAGAAGCTGCGTTTTGCCCGAGCCGGGCGACGACATCAGGTTGATCGACAGCACGCCGTGGGCGTTGAGATGCTCGCGGACGTGGGAGGCGATCCGGTCGTTCTCGGACAGGAGGTTTTCAACGACGGGGATAGTGGTGGTGGCGGCCTTGGTGCCGCAGCCGCACTCGCTGCACATGGTGGGAAACTCCTGAAAGGGGCGTCAGCGGACGTCGGCGAGCTCGCGGCGCAAGCGGCCGAGATCGGAGATCACCATCGAGCCGCCGCCGAAGCGGTAGAGGATGCCCGAGCGCACGAGCTCGGCGATGACAGTGGAGACCGACTGCCGCGTCGCGCCGATCTGCATGGCAAAATCTTCGGCATTGGGCAGGTGGTCGATGACGATGCCTTCCTCGGCCGGGCGGCCGATCCGGTCGGCGGTGTCGCAGAGCACGCGGATCAGGCGATGCTTGACGCCGTGGAAGGCGATGTCCTCGATCATGCGGACCGACTTCTGGGCCAGGCGGTCGACGGCCGGCAGCACGGCAAGCGCCAGTTCCGGCTCGGCCAGTGCCAGCTGACGGAAGGCGGAGGGCGAGGCCAGCACGATATCGGCGGCGGTGCGCACGTCCAGCATGGCGCCGCCATGCAGGTAAACCGCATCGCCGGCCTCAAGCATGTAGAGCGTCAGCTCCTTGCCCTCGAAGGAGGTGAAGCAGCGCAGCCGGCCGGAGCGGACGATCAACAGGTCGCCATCGGCGGCTTCGTCGCCACCGTAGACGATCTGGCCAACGCGCATCGACCGCTGACTGAACAGACGGCCGTGGCCATCCTTCAGAAGACGTTCGACGATGGCGCTCAGCGGATTGTCGGTCTGCATCGGTTTTCCAGGGGGGGCGGCTCGAAAGAGCCGCTTCCGGCCCGTATTGTATATCGGAGTTTGCGTGTTTCTTGTTAAGGAGAATAGTCCAAACAGGGTCAACTTTTCAAGTTTGGCTATATCCTTCAAGGCGTTGGTTTTTTATGGTCTGGGTTGCCATATTTGCATGGTAAGTGTTCCAACGTCTTTATAAGTTCGTTTTACTTATACTTTGGTCGCGGCTGGCGGCCAGATGGCGCCGCGCAGCGTGAACAGGATGTATCCCAGGAAGGCGATGGCCCAGCTCCAGCGCGCCGCCGGGATCAGCGTGTCATAGAGCTCGAAATCCAAGGCAGCGCCAACGCGGGCAATCGCCGCACCGGCAATGGCCAGGTAAATGACGTCGGCGAGCAGTGATGGCATCAGCGCCCGCTTGTCCTTCTTGCGGACGATGGAGGTGGCGATGCCGATGGCGAGCGTTGCCAGACCGCCAACCGCGAAGGCGTGGATGATCGCGAAAGGCGAGATGTCGGCGACGCCGAGATCCCTCAGGGCCAGCAGGAGGAAGGCCAACCGCTTCCAGACGAGGCCGACCGCCAGGATGACGCAACCGGCGTAGGGCTTGATGCGCCAGGGCTCGATATGAGCGAGCCAGGCCATGCCGAACAGGAAGGCGGCGAGCGCCGGCCAGCCGGCGTTCCAGCCGATGCCCCAGAGGGCGAGCGCCAAAATGGTGAAGGCGCGCTGCGGCAGCGCGATGACAGCCGGGACAGGAGTGAGCTTGGGGTAGCCGGCGCGTTCGCGCGCCACCGACAGCACGGCGATGCCGATGCGGTTCGATACCTCGATGCAGATCAACACGATGACGGCGAGACCGGCCATGGTGGTCTCCGGCCAAGCATAGAGATAGGCGGCGATGCCGATCAGCGCGTGCAGCGCCGCGAGACCGAGAATCGGCAGGGTCTTGGCCGTCTTGCCGGGCGGGGTGGTGGAGAGCAGCAGCACGACGCCGGACAGCGTCGCCAGGGCACGCAAGGCGCCGCCCATTTCGAGATCGAAGCAGCCCCAGAGAAAGGCGACGGCGTGGGCGGCGAGCACCATCCACAGCATAGGCGCCGGCGTGATCGGCTTGCCGATCCAGCGCGGCAGCGCGACGGTCAGAAAGCCGAACAGCTGGATGCTGAAGAAGCCGAAGATCAGTTCGTTCGGATGGGTGGCGATGTCGCCGATCCCAGGGCCGATTGCCCTGAGCGCCGTCAGCGCCGCCAGCACAAAGGCGACGCGGAACGGGTCGAGCTTCGTCATGCCATCTCCACGCGGGCGCTCCCCGGCTGGCCGCGTGTGAAACCGTCGACGAGTTCGCCGGGAAGATCCAGCGCCTTCAGCGCTGCCAGCGTCTCAGTCCGGCTGGCGCGACCATCGAGCAATGCCCGGTAAAGGCGGCTCACCGCCACCATGTCGACGGTATGCGGCGAGAGCCGCAGCCGCCGGACGCCAAGCTTGGCGAGATCTTCCGGTGTCGGGCAGAAAGCCTCGACGCCGCTCGACAAGGTCTGGATGCCGTTGATGGCCAGGAAACGCTGGCCGTCCAGCGTGTCGACCGGCAAACCGTCTGGATCGCGGTCGCAGACGAATTGGCACCCGTCCTTGTGCAGGCCATGCAAGCGGGCATGGTAGCAGCGGCCGGACAAGGCCAACGGCAGGCGGCCGAAGGCGAAGAGTTCGAACTCCACTTCGGGCAGGGCGGCGGCAATGACGGCGACCGAGGCAATTGGCAATTCCACCGGCAGACAGATGCCGGTGGCGCCACGCCCAGCCAGGAAACGGGCGGCGCCTTCGTTGTAGACGTTGACGAAAGGACCGACCAGGAATGGCTTGCCGGCAACGGTCGGCAGAGCGGTGAGATCGTTGATCTCGGCCAGTTCGCCGGCCTTGCAGAAATCGATGACCGCGTTGCGTTCGCGCGGATTGTAGGGCAGGGCGAGCGTCGACAGCACGACTTGCTTGCCCGCCGCCTGAAGGCGCTCGATCAACTCCGGCCACACACCGTCGGTGAAGGGCTGGCGCTTGCCGCACACCACCTCGCCGAGATGCACGCGATCGACGTCCGCCTCATCGGCGATGCGGGCGTAGAAATCGCGCAGGCGGTCGGGCGACCAGTTGAAGAGAACGGGGCCGAGGGTGAGGCCGGTCTTGGTCATGTTCGTCGACTTCTTGGTGTCTAGCATCAGCGCCACGTCTTCTTGTAGGCGCCCGAGGTCTGGCGGCCGCCTTCGACGAGGCCGGAGAGCAGGCGCCCAACCTCGACTTCGGTGCCGCCGGCATCGATCGCCTCGACTGCGGCGCGGAAGGTGCGCACGACCTCGGCGACGTAGCCCTTGCCACGCTGGCGGCCCTCGATCTTCAGCGCGGTCACGCCGGCCTTGGCCAGCGCGGCGATCAGGCTGGCCGCATTGAGGCTGACGGGATCTTCGAACAGATAGAACGTCTTGCCACCCGCCACGAAGCGGCCCTTGCAGAGCGTCGGGTAGCCGGCCTGCTCGCCAGCGCCGAAGCGGTCGATGGTGAAGCCGTTGAGGCGGGTCGCCGTGCCGTTCTTGTCTTCGGTGTAAGCGACGTGCTCGGGCGGCGAACAGACGCCGGTGAGGTTGGGCGACTTGCCTGTGGCGTAGGACGACAGCGAGCAGCGACCCTCGGTCATTGGGCAGAGGCCACCGAACACGAAGGCCTCGGTTTCCACGTTGATCGCTGCGTTGAGCTTGGCGATTTCCTCGACGGAGAGGACGCGCGGCATGACGATGCGTTTGACGCCGAAGGTGTCGGCATAGAAGGCGATCGCCTCGGGTGTCGCGGCGGCGGCCTGGACGGAGAGGTGCAGGCGCAGGTTCGGGTGATGCGTCGCGGCATGATCGAGCACGGCGAGGTCGGCGAGAATTACCGCGTCGGCGCCGGCCTTTTCGGCATTGGCGAGCGCTGCCTTCCAGGCGTCCATGGCGCCGGCCTTGGCGAAGGTGTTGATCGCCACCAGCACCTTGGTGCCATGCGCATGGGCAAAGCGGACGCCTTCGACGAGTTCGTCGGGCGAGAAGTTGAGACCCGGGAAGTTGCGCGCGTTCGTCTCGTCGCGAAAGCCGCAATAGACCGAGTGAGCGCCCGCTTCGACGGCGGCACGCAGGGCCGACGGCGTACCGGCCGGGCAGACCAGTTCCAAACTCATGAAGGTTCTCCAGGGATCGGCGAGCCGGTGAAGCGGCGGGCAAGACCAAGGCCGCCAATCACCGAGCGGTCGACGAGTTTGCCGAGGCTGCCGGTGGCGCCGACGAAGTCGGCCGGCGTCAGCTCCGCATCCTCAATGGAGTTGCGGAGTGCCACCAGAGCATCGGTGCGGCCGGAGACGGAAATGGCGCGGTTGAAGAACAAGGCATCGCCGTCGAAGGTGCCGTCGAGCAGGCCGAGTAGCACGAGCAGTGGTCCCCGCACTGTGACATCGGCGGTTTGGCTGGCCCGACGCCGCAGGCATTTCACTTCCGCGCGCACTCCGTCCGGTACCATCAGAAAGCTGACGTCGAGATCGGAGGGTTCGATCAGGAACGAGCATTTGCCGTACTCGCCGAGGCGGTCGAAGACCGCCGGCTTACGCCGGGCGAATCGGCGGACGGCCATCGTCAGGGCTGGTCCGAGCGGCAGGAATCCCGCCGGAGCCGCCAGGATGCGGAGAAATCTGGGCAGTTCGCCCCGGAAATGTTCGGCCATCACAATATCCACTTCGAAGACGGGAAGCTTAGGACAGTCGGCCGCTCCTGTTTTTGTCATAGCTCAAAGACGGGCGGCTTTTTCCCGTGGCAATCTATTCGATTGGTGAAACGGTGTTATGTGTCGCAGGTGCCCGGCGCCAGTGGGGAAAAGACCGAGGTCTTGGGGACCAACGAACGAGAGGTCGGGAAATAGAATGTTCAGCCGCAGCCTGCCGCGCTTTCCCGATCTCACTAGCTTTCTGAATTTCCTGGAGACGCAGGGCGACGTTCGGGACGTCGCGGCGCCCGTCGACATGCGCCTCGAGATTACGGAGATTCATCGGCGAGTGATCGAGGCAGGTGGCCCGGTGTTACGCTTTTCGGCCCCCACCGTCGGCGGCAGGCCGTCGGCGATGCCGGTGATTGCCAACCTGTTCGGCACGCGGGCGCGCGTCGCCGCCGGTCTCGGCACCGACGAAGCCGGCTTCGCAGAGCTCGGCCGGATGATGGCCTTCCTGCGTTCGCCGAAGCCGCCGCGCTCGCTTGGCGAGGCGGCCAGCCTCTGGCCGGTAGCGCGGGCGGCCCTCAACGCTCGGCCGAAGATCGTCGGCGATCGCGGCCGTTGGCGTGACCTGCCCGTCGATCTCTCGGCACTGCCGATCCAGACCTGCTGGCCAGGCGACGCCGGTCCCTTGATCACCTGGCCGCTGGTGGTCACCCGCGCGCCGGGTACCGACGACCTCAATAGCTATAATCTCGGTGCCTACCGCATGCAGGTGCTCGACAAGACGAGCGCCATCATGCGCTGGCTGCCGATGCGTGGCGGCGCCCAGCATCACCGGCAATGGCTGAAAGCCGGCGAAACCATGCCTGTGGCGGTGGTGATCGGCGCTGATCCGGCCACCATCCTTGCTACCGTCATGCCGGCGCCGGAAGGCGTGACGGAACTGTCGCTGGCCGGTCTGATCGCCGGCGCACGCCTCTCCGTGACGCCCTGCCGCACCATTCCGCTGCATGTGCCAGCCTCGGCCGAGATCATTCTCGAAGGAACGATCACCGCCGGCGATACGGCGATGGAGGGGCCGTTTGGCGACCATACCGGCTATTACAACCCGCCGGAGCGGCACGTGGTATTCCGCCTCACCGCCATCCGGGCGCGGGAGGGCGCGCCCTATCTCACCACCTTCACCGGCCGGGCGCCGGATGAGCCGGCAGTGATGGGCGATGCGCTGGCTGATGTTTTCAAACCGTTGCTGATGGAAGCCATCCCGGAGATCCGCGATCTCTGGCTGCCGCCGGAGACCTGCTCCTACCGCGTCGCCGTCATCGCCATCGACAAGCGGTTCGCCGGGCAGGCGCGGCGGGTGATGATGGGCTTCTGGTCGCTCTTGCCGCAGTTCACCATGACCAAGATGGTGATCGTCGTTGATGACGACATCGACGTCCGCTCCTGGTCCGACGTGATGTGGGCGGTGGCGACACGCGCCGACCCGGCCCGCGATACCCTGGTGCTCAACCGCACGCCCATGGATCATCTCGATTTTGCCTCGCCGCTCGAGGGACTCGGTGGCAAGATCGGCATCGACGCCACCAACAAGATCGGCGCCGAGACCAGCCGCGAATGGGGGCGGGTGATGACCATGGACGAGGCGGTGAAAAAGTCGGTCGATGGCCGCTGGGCCGAATTGTTCGGAGCGGCGCCATGAAGATCGTCGTCGGTATCAGCGGCGCCTCGGGCGCGGCGCTCGGCCGAGAGGTGCTGCGCCAGCTCGGTACGACGGATGTCGAAACCCACCTCGTCATCACGGCCGGAGGCGAGCGGACAATTGCACACGAGCTTGGTCCGGACGGTCTTCAGGAGCTGCGGCGGCTCGCCACCTTCGTTCACGACATTGGCGATCTGGGCGCGTCCATCGCCTCGGGGTCGTTCGGGGTGGACGCCATGGCCGTTGTTCCCTGCTCGATGCGGACCCTGTCGGCGCTCGCCCATGGCTTCGGCGATAACCTTCTGACGCGGGCCGGCGACGTGATGCTGAAGGAACGGCGGCGGCTGGTGGTGTTGCCGCGCGAGGCGCCGCTCACCGAGGCGCACCTCAATTCCATGCTGATGCTCACCCGCATGGGCGCCATGGTGGCGCCGCCGGTGCCGCCTTTTTACAGCAAGCCGGAGACCATCGATGACATGGTCCGCGAGATGGCGGCGCGCGTCCTTTCCTGGCTCGGCGTCGATCCTGGCCCTGCGCTGACGCGTTGGAAGGGGCTATGAGCCCTTGTCAGGTCGCATTTCTACGGGTATAGCCCTTTCTATGACCACGACGCCTGACATCTCGCGCCATATCTCCGCCGAGGGCACTGCCCCCGGGGATCGCGCACGGATGCTCGGCTCGCTTCTTCGTCTCGGCCTTATCAGCGGTTGCCGGGTCCAGTGAGGGAGCGCCCGGCGGCCGATAGCCCGCCGCTGGCCATGAGCTCTCTCGTTCTCACCCCATTGCATGACCCATTGCGCCTTACGCCCTCAATCGACGTCGCCAGAGCGACGCGGCCGGCCCAAGGCGACAGCTAGAGACGAGTGACAGCATCATGACCGAGACCGTTCAAAACGGAGTGGGCCGCGACAGAGTAGGCATGCCGCAGGCCTCCGCTAAATATCGTCCGTTCACGCCAATCAATCTCCAGGACCGCACCTGGCCGACCAAGGTGATCGACAAGGCGCCGATCTGGTGTTCGGTCGATCTGCGCGACGGCAATCAGGCGCTGGTCGATCCCATGGGACAGGACCGCAAGGCCCACATGTTCCATCTGCTGTTGGAAATGGGCTTCAAGGAAATCGAGATCGGTTTTCCATCTGCTTCGCAGACCGACTTCGATTTCGCCCGCTGGTGCGTGGAAGAAGGTGGCACGCCGGACGACGTGTCGTTGCAGGTTCTGGTGCAGTGCCGGCCGGAACTGATCATCCGTACCTTTGAGGCCTTGCAGGGCGCCAAGCGGCCGATCGTCCATTTCTACAATTCCACCAGCAACCTGCAGCGCCGTGTGGTGTTCGGCAAGGACGTCGCCGGCATCAAGCAGATCGCCGTCGACGGTGCCAAGCTGATCGCCGACATGGCGGCCAAGGCGGGTGGCGGCTTCCGCTTCGAGTATTCGCCGGAAAGCTTCACCGGCACCGAGCTGGACGTGGCGCTGGAAATCTCCAACGCGGTGATCGAGGTGATCAACCCGACGCCCGAGAACAAGCTGATCCTCAACCTGCCGTCCACCGTCGAGATGGCGACGCCCAACGTCTACGCCGACCAGATCGAGTGGATGAGCCGCAACATCGACCGTCGCGACTCGGTGCTGATCTCGCTGCATCCGCATAACGATCGCGGCACCGGCGTTGCTGCTGCCGAGCTGGCATTGATGGCGGGTGCCGATCGCGTCGAGGGCACGCTGTTTGGCAATGGCGAGCGCACCGGCAACGTCGATGTCGTCACCATGGCGCTCAACATGTTCACGCAGGGCGTCGATCCCGGGCTCGACTGCTCGAATATCGAGCGCATCCGCGACGTGTTCGAGTATTCCAACCAGATGAAGGTGCCCGAGCGGCATCCTTATGTCGGCGAACTGGTCTATACGGCCTTCTCCGGCTCGCATCAGGACGCCATCAACAAGGGCCTCAAGGCCATGAAGGCATCGAACACTGGCGTCTGGGAAGTGCCCTACCTGCCGATCGACCCGCAGGATGTCGGCCGCTCCTACGAGGCGATCATCCGCATCAACTCGCAGTCGGGCAAGGGCGGCATCGCCTATCTCATGCAGAACGACCACGGCATCAACCTGCCGCGCGCTTTACAGGTCGAGTTCCGCGAGGACATCCAGGCGATCACCGATCGCGAGGGACGCGAGCTTAGTTCGCAGCGCATCTACGAGCGCTTCATGCAGCTCTACGTCGACCAGCCGGACGGTCGGCTCAAGTTCGTCGATCATCACACCTTCCCGGACACGGAAGTGAAGGGTCGGCGGATCTGCGTGGCCGAGATCATCGATGGCGGCGTTTCGCGTACCATCGAAGGCCACGGCAATGGCCCGATCGATGGCTTCGTACACGCGCTGTCGGTCTACATCGGCATTCCCATCTCGGTGGCCGATTATTCCGAACACTCCCTGCAGCAAGGCTCCGACGCCTCAGCCATTGCCTATGTCGAGCTGAAGCATCCCGGCGGCAAGCTGCATGGCGTCGGCATCAATACCAACATCGTCTCGTCATCGCTTGCCGCGGTGGTCTCGGCGGTCAACCGGGTGCTGCAGCTCAACGCCGGCTGACACTGCTGAAAGCTAGCCAAACGAGCCCTCGGTCGTCCGCGGCCGAGGGCTTTTCTCGTCGGGCCGCGCGCTTGACTTTCGCGGTGTGGCGCGTGCAAAGCATGACGCATGGCTCTGCCCGATGATCTTGCAAATTGCCTTGTGCTGAACACCGTTGCGGCGGCGCGCGCTCTGGTTCGCCGCTACGATGCGCAGTTGAAGCCGTTTGGGGTTACGGTGCAGCAATTCTCGCTGCTAGCCGCCATCCGCTACAATCCCGGCGCCACCGTGGGGGCGTTGTCGTCCCGCATCCATCTTGATCGCACCAGCCTGATCCGCAACCTCGACCGGCTGGAGGAAAAGGGACTAGTGAGGCGAACCGATGGCGCTGGCGGCAACATACGGATCAGCGAACTGACCAAGGAGGGCAACACTCTGCTCGATCGTCTGATCGTCGAATGGCAGGCCGCCCAAGCTGACCTGGCGAACGGCAGTTCGCCGGAGGAGACCCAAACCTATCTCAAGATCAGTCGGCGGTTCTCCCGCTGAAGATGGCGTTGGGTTGCCTGTCGTCTCCATAGTGTATATGCACGGTGCTGCTACACATGGAGGCAAACATGCAAGAGCCGATCGTTGTGACGGGCATGGGAGCGGTGACCCCGCTTGGCACCGGCGTTGAAACCACCTGGAAGCGGCTGATCGCGGGTGAAAGCGGTATTCGCCGAAATGACCGCGTCGACACCGAGGGCTGGAAGTGCCGCATCGCCGGTCTCGTTCCCGGCCGGGATGAGGCCGGCGGCTTTGATCCCGAAGCGGTCATGGATGCGCGAGACCTTCGGCGCAGCGACCTCTTCATCCATTACGCCATGGCGGCGGCGTCGGAGGCGCTTGCCCAAGCCGGCTGGCAGCCGGATACCGACGCTCAGCAGATGCGCACGGCGACGGTGATGGCTACCGGTGTCGGTGGCGTGCCGGCGATCACGGCGGCCAGCGAGACGGTGCGGACCGAAGGTGTCCGGCGACTGTCGCCTTTCGTGGTGCCGTCCTTCCTGCCTAATCTCGCCACCGGTCAGGTATCCATCCGCTTCGGCTTTCGCGGGCCGTCGGGCGCGCCGGTCACCGCCTGCGCCGCTTCGGCCCAAGCGATCGGCGATGCCATGCGCATGATCCGCAATGGCGAGGCGGACATTGCGCTGTGCGGCGGTACTGAAGGCTGCGTCGATCCCGTGGCCATCGGTGGCTTCACGGCGGCCAAGGCCCTGTCGTTCAACTTCAACGATGAACCGACACGGGCATCACGGCCGTTCGACGTCGATCATGACGGCTTCGTCTTGTCCGAGGGCGCAGCGGCCCTGGTGATCGAGAGGCTGTCGCATGCCGAGGCGCGCGGGGCGACGCCGCTCGCCATCGTGTCGGGCTACGGCACGACCACCGACGCCCATCACGTTACCGCAGGTTGGCCGGACGGCCGGGAAGCGGCGCGCGCCATGCGGCTGGCGCTCGGCATGGCCGGGTTGGAGCCGGGCGCCATCGGCTACGTCAACGCCCACGCCACCTCGACGCCGGTCGGCGACGCAGCCGAGCTTGCCGCTCTGACGTCGGTCTTCGGGCCGGGTGGCGGCGGTGTGCCCGTGAGCTCCACCAAGTCGGCCACCGGCCACATGCTGGGCGCGGCCGGCGCCATCGAGGCGATCTTCTCGGTGCTGGCGCTCCGTCATGAGACGTTGCCTGCGGGTCTCAATATCAAGCATCCGATGCCCGAGGCGGAGGGATTTGATCTGGTCAGCGGTGCAGCTCGTCCAGTCGCCATCGATCACGTGCTGTCCAACGCCTTCGGCTTCGGTGGCGTCAATGCTGCGCTGGTGTTCTCTCGCTTCCACTGACTTTCTGCAAATGAAAACCGGGCGGCAGGTTGCCCCGCCGCCCGCCTTCAAATCTGTCCGTGCGCCTGATCTCAGTAGATCATGGTGCTCATCTTGATCTCGCCCCAGATCTCCTTGACCGTCAGTTCCAGCTCGGCCTTGCGGTCGTTGTAGAACGTGTGCAGGAGGTGGTGCGCCTTCTCGGAGTTCGGCGAACCCAGGAAGTCGCGGTAGAGGGCCTTGACCTGCTCGTTGTTGTGCGACTGGCGTACCTTGGCCTTGCGGTCGATGCCGAACATCGTCTCGCGCCGCTTGAGGGCGTTGGGGAGGTACTGCTTCTTGGAGCGGAGCGTGCCGCCGCCGTCGACGCAGCCGCCGGGGCAGGCCATGATCTCGATGAAGTCGAAGTCGGCTTCACCCGCCTTAATCGCTTCCATCAGGGCGCGCGTTTCGCCGAGGCCATGGGCCATGGCAATCTTCACTTCACCGATGTTGCCGCCGAGGTCGACGGTGGCCGAGCGAACGCCCTCGAAGCCGCGCAGCTGGGTCAGCTCGATCTTGTCGAGTTCCTTGCCGTTGACGACTTTGTAGACGGTGCGCAGCGCCGCTTCCATGACGCCACCGGTGGTGCCGAAGATGACGCCGGCGCCGGTATACTCGCTCATGTAGGGGTTATCGAAGGTCGACGGCTCGATGGTGTTGAGATCGAGACCTTCGCGCTTCAGAAGGCGCGCGAACTCGCGCGTCGTCAGCACGACGTCGACATCCGGCGCCCCATCCTCTCCAAGCTGCGGCCGGACGATCTCGTCCTTCTTGGCCGTGCAGGGCATGATCGAGATGACGCGGATCTTCTTCGGGTCCAGCCCCATCTTGGCCGGCAGATAGGTCTTGGCGATGGCGCCGACGACCGCCTGCGGCGAGCGGGTGGAGGAGAGCAGAGGCAACAGCTCCGGATAGTGAATCTCGGCGAAGTTGACCCAGGCCGGGCAGCAGGAGGTGATGGTCGGCCGCTTGCGCTCGGCGAGGCGGTGCAGCAGCTCGGTGCCTTCCTCCATGATCACCACGTCGGCGCCGAAGTTGGTGTCGAGCACGATGTCGACGCCAAGCTTACGGGCGGCCGCGATGATCTGGCCCTCGACGTTGGTCCCCGGCGGCATGCCGAATTCCTCGCCGAAGCCGACGCGGATGGCCGGCGCGAACTGGAGAACGGTGGTGATTTCCGGGTCGTAGATGTAGTCGAGGACGCGATCGGTCTCGTCCTTTTCGGCGAGCGCGCCGGTCGGGCAGACGAGGACGCACTGGCCACAGGTGACGCAGGTGGAGTCCTTCTGGTTCTTGCCATGACGCAGGCCGATGGCCGTGTCGAGGCCGGTGCCGGTGACGACCAGCGCATCGACTTCCTGGTAGTTGCGGCAAACAGTGACGCAGCGCTGGCAGCGGATGCACTTGGTCATGTCGCGGACCATGGCTGGCGACGAGCGGTCGACCTCGCGGCTTGCAACCCGGATCGGGTCGAAGAAGCGATTTTCCTTCAGGCCGACAAACTGCGCGACATCCTGCAGTTCGCAGGAGCCGTGCCGGGTGCAGGTTGCGCAATCCTGCAGATGGTCAGCCATCAACAGTTCGACCTGCAGCTTCTGCATGTCGCGCACCTTCTTGGTGCGCGTCTCGATGGCGAGGCCTTCCTTCACCGGCGTGTTGCAGGCCGTCACCATGTGGGTGCCGGTCTGGCCGGGCATCTGGATCTCGACGAGGCAGACGCGGCAGGTGCCGGGCGTGTGGTCGATGTCGGCCAGCTCGCACAGGGTCGGAATGTAGAAGTCATGCCGACGGGCGGCCGAAAGGATCGTCTCGTTCGGATAGGCCGTGATGGCCTTGCCGTTGATCTTGAAGCCGATTGTGGCCTCGGCGCCGACGGGGATCAGGGTTTCGACGTTGCACATGGTCTCACGCCGCTCCTTCGGGGATGGAGTGTTCGGTGATCACGGAATAGATGCGGTAGCAGCGCATGCAGCGCATGGACTCCTTGTAGGCGTCCTCCGAGCTGATGATCTGCTCGACTTCCCCGAACATGGTCTTGCGCACTTCCGGCGACAGTTCCGGATGGTGGACGCGGTATTCGTTCCTGACCGGCACCTCGATGCAATCGTTGGAGAACAGCTTGTTGTTCTCCAGGATCTTGCGCATGCGCGAGCGCGGGAAGAAGCGGGTCGAACCCCGCCGCAGATAGTCGTCGATGTTGCGGGCGGCCTTGAGGCCGTCGGCCATGGCGGCGATCAGCGTCGACGGGCCGAGGTAGCAGTCACCACCGGCGAACACGCCCGGCCGCGAGGTAGCCAGCGTTTCCTTGTTGGCGACGACCCAGTTCCACTTGCTCATCTCGACGCCGTCTTCCGGCTTGACCGAGCCGGTGTCAACCTGCTGGCCAATGGCGGCGATCACCACCGAGCAGGGCATGACGTATTCGCTACCGGGGATCGGCCGCACGTTGCGGCGACCCTTGGCGTCCATTTCGGTCTGTTCCATCTTGGTCAGCTTGACGCCGGTGACCCTGCCGTTCTCCGAGATGATGGACAGCGGATTGGTCAGCACATGGAACTCGATGCCCTCGGCATGGGCGGCCACGACTTCCTCGTGGTCGGCCGGCATGTCGGCCTCGGTGCGGCGGTAGACAAGGTGGACCTTCTTGGCACCCATGCGGATGGCCGAGCGGACGCAGTCCATGGCGACGTTGCCGCCGCCGACCACCACAACTTCGCCATCGATATTGTGGGTCTTGATGCCGGCGACGTGGTCGTGGACCTTGAGCAGGAAGCCGATGCCGGACTCGTAACCCACGAGGCTGGTGTCTTCGTTCTCGCAGCCCATCTTGGTGCCTTCCTGGCAACCGAGGGCAAGGAACACCGACTTGTAGCCGCGCTTCGTCAGGTCATCGACCGAGAAGTCCCTGCCGAGACGCTGGTTGAAGAAGAAGCGGCCACCGAGCTTGGTGATGGCGTTCATCTCGTTGAGGAGAACATCCTTCGGCAGGCGGTAGGACGGAATGCCGATGGCGGCCATGCCGCCCATCTCGCCCTGAGCTTCGTAGATGTCGACATGGTAGCCGCGCATCAGCAGGTGATAGGCGCAGGATACACCGGCCGGGCCGGCGCCGACGACGGCGACGCGCTGATCTTCCGGCAGGATGTTGGCGATCATCTCCTTGGAGAACACCAGCGGGTGTGCGCCGGTCTGGTATTCGGCTACGTAGCGCTTAAGGATCTTGATGCCGACCGCTTCGTCGACCATCTTGCGGCGGCAGGCCGCTTCGCAGAAGCGAACGCAGACGCGGCTGCAGGTGGCGGCCATCGGATACTTCTGCAGGATGACGCCCAGCGAGTGCTCGGGCTTGCCATCGCGGATGTAGTCGATGTAGCGGGGCACATTGACCTTGGACGGGCAGGCCTCGATGCAGGGCGCCGTCATGTAGCTCATGGCGTGCTGCTGCCGGGCCGGCTCCTTCTTGGCAAGCTCGGCCTCGAACTCGTCGCGGAAAGCGGCGATGGCCTTGCCCAGGGCGGTACCGCAGGACTGGCCGAGACCGCAGAGCGACGTGGCGCGCATCTGTTCGGCCATGGTTGCGATCTCGTCGAGGCTGAGGTCGCCCTCCTGGCCGCGGCGCATGGCACCGAGCGAATCGCGCACCAGCACGGTGCCCATGCGGCAGGGGGTGCATTTGCCGCAGGATTCCGCAGCGGCCTTGCTGAGGTACTGCCAGAAGGTGTCGATGAGGTTGACCTTCTCATCGAAGACGAAGAAGCCACGATCGGCAACGAAGGCGCGGATCGGATTGTTCTCGTCGAAGAATTCGAAATCCTTGAGGTCGGGAGGCGTCGCGCCCTCCACGGTCTTCCCCTGGCGGTAATCGTGGACGACGCCGTCCCACACGCCATAAACAACCTGTGCCATGCTGCCACCCCCATTTGGTTGGGCGTTCCCCGGCAAGTCTGTCACAGGCGAGCGACCCTCGGGGAAATGTGTCCGTATCGAGCATCCCATACGCATCTGGCATGTGAACAGCAATGAGGAAAGTCAAACGAAGCAGCTTATGTAGTTGCTTTTTCTCTTTTTCGATTTAGATGCTTCCCGTTCTCAGCTTTGACGCTACGGGTTATCGCGTATGAAGGTAAAACCCTATCCGTATCTCTTCGGAATAACTTGGTTTTCAATCCGTTGTTCCTCCTGTGTCTGTCCTTAAGCGCGGCAATTTCCCCGGACCGAGAATTGGTCTAGTGTCGAGCAGCCCCCTCTCAGAATGCGGCTCTGCCGCTCGACTCCAGGTTCTGTCATGACAGCTTTCTCCATGCCCATCGGCATGAGCCGCCGCCACTTTCTCGAATGCCTGACCGCCGTCGTGGGCCTCATGGCGCTGCCAGCTCGTGCCGCCGCGCTCGACCATCTGACGGTGTGGGGCATGCCGGCGTCGCCATCGGTGGTGTTGGCGCGGGCCGTGGCGTCCGGCGCGCTGTCGTCGCTGGTGGGTGACGCGCGCTTCGATGTCTGGCGTACCGCCGACCAGATGCGGGCGGGCGTGGTCTCGGGCGATATTTCGCTGTTTGCAGCGCCGAGCTATGCCGCGGCCAATCTGTTCAATCGTGGCGCCGGCGTTCGCCTCGTTAATGTTCTGACGTGGGGGCTGCTCTATATCTTCGCCGGCGAGGGCGTGCGTCTTGAAAGGATCGAAGACCTCCGGGGCAAGACGCTGCTGGTTGGTGCCAAGAATGACGCACCCGACCTTCTCACTCGCTTCGTGCTCAAGACGGCCGGGCTCGATCCGGATCGAGATGTGACGCTCTCCTATGTCGGTACGTCGGCCGAAGCGGTGCCACTGCTTCTAGCGGGGAAGGCGGACGCCGCGGTGCTGCCGGAGCCGGCAGCAAGCGCTGCTGAGATCAAAGCCAAGCAGGCGGGTATTGCGGTGACGCGTTCTCTCGACGTTACCGAGCTTTACGCGGCGCACAGCGGCCGGCCCGCCGGCATTCCGCAGGCCGGCCTCGCGGTGACGGAGGCTTTCCTTGATGCTCATCCCGATATCGTCGCGGCGCTACATGCCGCCACGGTGGAGGCTGCTGGCTGGGTGGGCGACAACCCGAAAGCGGCGGCAGCACTGATCGCCGATCCTTTGAAGCTGCCAGTGCCGATCATTGAGGCTTCGCTGCCGCGTTTCCGCCTGAAGGTGACATCGGCGCTGAATGCCAAAGCCGACCTTGAAGCCTATTTTCAGGCTCTGATGTCGCTGTCGCCGGATATCGTCGCCGGGCGCCTGCCGGAATCCATCTTCTATTGGGGAAGCTGAGACCATGCCGAGGATCTCCTGGCGCCGGCTCGCCGGCGGTGGCGAACGCCGCTGGGCGATGCTCGGGCTTGTCATCATCGTGGGACTCTGGGAAATCGGACACCGCGCCTATGGCGATTTCGTGCTGCCGTCGCCCTGGGCGACACTCCTCGCCCTGGGACGCCTGGGCGCTGGCGGCGAACTCGGACCGGCGGTTCTGACGACGGCGCGCGATGCGCTGAGCGGTTTTATCGTCGCGACGCTGGCCGGTTCGCTATTGGGTGGGCTCGCCGGGCGTTCGAGGCCGGCAAAAGCCATGCTGCAGCCGCTTGCCACCATTTTGATCGGCGTGCCGGCCATCGCCTGGGTGGTGTTGTCGCTGTTGTGGTTCGGTGGCTCGGGCCTTGCCGCCACCTTCTCGGTGGCGGTTGCCGTGGGTCCCCTGGTGTTTGTCGCGGCGGCGCAGGGCACTCGCACCGTCGATGGCGGGTTGCGGACCATGGCGCGCGCCTTCCGCGTGCCGCTTGGTGCCCGGATCGTCGATGTCTATCTGCCGCATGTCCTCTCTCATCTTTTGCCGGCACTCGGCACGGCGCTCGCCATGAGCTGGAAGGTGGCGGTGATGGCTGAGCTTCTCACCGGGGCAGGCGGCATAGGCGATGGTCTCGCGGCGGCTCGCGCCGAGGTCGACACCGCCAAGACCATGGCCTGGGTGGTCGCGGTGGTGGCGTTGCTGCTCATCGTCGATCGTCTCATCATCGAACCGGTGCGCCGCTATTTCGAGACCTGGCGGCGCGGTCTTCCGGGGGAGGCGGCATGAGCGGCGATGGTGCGCTCATCGCCAGCGGCGTGATGCATGGCTTTGCCGGCATCAAAGTGCTCGACGGCGTCGACCTCGGGATACCGCGGGGTGGTATTCTGGCCATCCTCGGGCCATCGGGTTCCGGCAAGACGACGCTGCTGCATATTCTCGGCGGTCTTCTGACGCCCGACGCCGGCCGCATCGAACGGCCGTTCGAGCGGCCGGCCTTTGTCTTTCAGGACCCGCTCCTCCTGCCGTGGCGAACGGCGCGCGGTAATGTCGCTTTCGGTCTGGCCGGCCAGCGGCTGTCGCGTGCCGAGCGCCTCAGCCGGGTGCGGTCGATGCTGATCAAGGTCGGTCTCGGCCATGACGATGCTGGCCTCTATCCGCATCAGTTGTCCGGCGGCATGAAGAAACGGGTGGCGCTGGCGCGAGCGCTTGCCGTCGAACCCGATTTCTTGCTGCTCGACGAGGCGTTCTCAGCGCTCGATGTCGGTCTGTCACGGGAGATGCAGCAGCTTGTCCGCCTCGATGCGCAGGAGCGCGGCGTGACGGTCGCGCTGGTGACGCACGACCTGTCCGAAGCGGTGCGGCTCGCCGACCGGGCGGTGGTTCTGGCTGGGCGACCGGGACGGATCGTCGCCCGCCTTTCCATCGATCGACCCGCCCGCCTGAGGGATGACGCTTTCGTCGATGCGGAAATCCGCCGGATCACCGCGCTCGATATGATCCGCGACGCCTTCCGCCCGATGCTGTCGGGTTGATTTCAGGCAGGCTCAGCCGGCGGCGCGGCCTTCTCCTCGTGGATGCGGAACCAGGTGACGTAGAGCGCCGGCAGGAAGATCAGCGTCAGGGCGGTGCCGACGATGATGCCGCCAATCATGGCGAAGGCCATCGGCTGCCAGAAAACCTCGCTGGCGATCGGGATGAGACCGAGGCTGGCCGCCAGCGCCGTCAGCACGATCGGCCGGAAACGGTGGCCGGTCGCTTCGATCACGGCGTTCCAGGCCGGCATGCCTTCTGCCCTCAGCCGTTCGATCTGGTCCACCAGGATCACCGAGTTGCGGATCAGGATGCCGATCAATGCCAGCACGCCGAGGATGGCGACGAAGCCGAGCGGCGCTCCGGTCGGCAGCAGCGCCGCCACCACGCCGATCAACGCCAGCGGCGCCACCGCCACCACCAGTATGAGGCGGCTGAAGCTCTGCAGTTGGATCATCAGCACGGTGAGCATGATGAAGATCATCAATGGCACCACGGCGATGATCGGCGCCTTGGCCTTTTGGGACTCTTCGGCCGAGCCGGCGGTTTCCACCCGATAGCCGGCCGGCAGCGTGGACGCGAAGGCATCGATGGCCGGCTTCAGCTGCTTGACGATGGTGTCTGCCTGCGTCATGTCGGCACGCGCCGCCCTGACGGTGACGGTCGGTAGGCGGTTGCGGCTCCACACCACCGGCTGCTCCAGCACGTAACGCAGGTTGGCGACGGCAGCGAGCGGTACGCTCGATCCGGTCTGGGTCGAGAGTTGCAGATTCTTCAGTGTTTCTATGGAGTTGCGCTCTTCCGAGACGGCACGGCCGATGACATCGATCTGATAGATGTCGTCACGGATCTTGGTGACGGTGGCGCCGCCGATGATCCCATAAAGCGCATTGGAGATATCCTGAGAGGAGACACCGAGAAGGCGTGCCTTGTCCTGCATGACATCGACCTTGACGACGCGTCCTGGCTCACCCCAATCGGCGACCACGTTCTCGACGTGCGTGTTGGTGGCGATGACGGCAGCGAGTTGCCGGGCAGCGTCGCGGACATCTTGGATATCCGGTCCGGATAGACGGTAGGCGACCGGACGACCGACCGGCGGGCCGATTTCCAGGAGGTGGACGAAGCTGTCGACACCGGGGAACGTGCGGCGGAGATACTCGGAGAACTCCCCCCTGAGACGGTCGCGCGTCTCCTCGTCGCGGGCGACGACGACGAGCTGGCCGAAATAGGGCGCCGCTGGCTCCTGGTCGAAGGTGAGCAGGAAGCGCACGGCGCCGCGGCCGACATAGGACGACCAGTGATCGACACCGTCCTTGCCGCTTAGCATATCCTTTTCGAAGCGGGCGATCACCCGGCCGGTTTCTTCGATGGAGCTATTCTGCGGCAGCGTAAAGTCGACGATCAGTTCGGAACGATCGCTATCGGGGAAGAACTGCTGCTGGACGTGGGTGAGACCGTAGAGCGCGGTGCCAAAGGCGAGGAGCGTCAGGCCGATGACGATGAACCGGTTGCGCAGGCCAACAATCAGCAGCCGTTCGAAACCGCGCGCGAAGCGGGTCTTTTGCGTTTTCTGATGTTTCAGTTTCGCCGGCAGTACGGTGACGCCGATCAACGGCGTGAACAGCACGGCAACGATCCAGGATACCAAGAGCGACACGGCGATGACGACGAACATGGTGAAGGTGAACTCACCGGCCATCGACGAGTTGAGACCGACAGGAATGAACCCGGCCACTGTCACCAGCGTACCCGTCAGCATCGGAAAGGCGGTGGACGTGTAGACGGCTGTCGCCGCTGTCCTCAGCGAGTCGCCTTTTTCGAGACGGGCGATCATCATCTCGACGGCAATCATCGCGTCGTCGACAAGGAGGCCGAGGGCGATGATCAGCGCGCCGAGCGACACGCGTTGCAGCGAGATGGCCGATGTTTCCATCACCATGAACGTGATGGCGAGCACCAGCGGAATGGACAGCGCCACCACCAAGCCGGCTCGGAGGCCAAGGCTGACGAAGCTGACCAGCAGGACGATGGCGATGGCCTCGAATAGCGCCCGCGTGAAGCCGGAGACCGCTTTTTCAACCAGCTGAGGTTGATCGGCAACTTGATAGGCGGTGATGCCGACCGGCAGCTCCGCTTCGATCTTGGCCATCTCGGCCCGAAGCGCATCGCCGAATTTCAGGAGATTGGCGCCGGACTTCATGCCGATGGCAATGGCAACGGCCGGCTGGCCGTTGTAGCGGAACAGCTCGCTCGGCGGGTCTGCGTAGCCGCGGGTGATCTTGGCCACGTCGGACAGGCGGAAGAAGCGGCCGTTGACGCGGAGATTGACGGCTTCGAGGCTCTTTTCCGAGCGGAATTCGCCTGTGACGCGCACCGATACCCGTTCGGAGCCGGTCTCTATGGTGCCGGATGGATTGACAGCATTCTGCTCGGCGAGGCTGGTCAGCACTGCTTTCTCGTCGAGACCGTAAGCGGCGAGCTGGCGCGGCGAGAACTCGAGATAAACCACCTCATCTTCCGCGCCGATAATTTCCACCTTGCCGACGTTTTCGACCGAGAGAATACGGGTGCGGATATCCTCGGCATAGTCGCGCAGCTGGCGCGGCGTGAAACCATCGGCGGTCAACGCGTAGATGTTGCCGTAGACGTCGCCGAAATCGTCGTTGAAGAAGGGACCGACCACACCGTCCGGCAGTTCGCCCCGAATGTCGGAAATCAGATTACGCACGCGCACCCAGGTGCCGTCGACATCGGCCGCCTTGGTGTCGTTGCGAAGATTGACGAACACCGTGGTGACGCCCGGCCGTGTCAGGTTGCGCGTAAAGTCGAGGTTCGAGAGCTCCTGCAGCTTCTTCTCGATGCGGTCGGTCACCTGTCGGGTCATCTCGGTGACCGAGGCACCGGGCCAATAGGCCTGGATCACCATGGTTTTGACGGTGAAAGAGGGATCTTCCTCGCGGCCGAGGTTGATATAGGAGAACACGCCGAACAACGTGAAGGCGATCATGAAGTACCAGACGAGTGACTTGTGACCGAGCGACCAGTCCGAGAGATTGAACCTCTTCACGATGCATCTCCCCCGGCGTCTTTGAGGCCGCTAACCGGTACCAAAACCCTTTGCCCGTCAGTCAGGCAGTGAACGCCGGCGATAACGACGCGCTCGCCGGCTGTAAGGCCTGATTGGATCCGAAGGCGACCCTCATCCGCTGGTGCTATGGTGACCGGCCGGAGGGTCACGCTGCCCTCGCGCCGCGCCGTGGTGCTCGTCTCATCCACGGAGACCACCCAGACGAAGCTGGCGTTTTCGCGTGAAAGTACCGCCGTCTTCGGCAGGGTAATGGTTGACGCCGCCTGCCTCTCGGCCCGCACCTCGACAGTGGAACCGAGACGGAACAGGCTGGTCGGTTCGGAAAGGGCGATCTTGATCCGGCGGGTGCGGGTGATCGGGTCGGCCTCCGGCGCGATTTCCCGGAGCCGGCCGGAAATGAGCTGGTTGAGGGCAATCTGCGGCGCGATGACGAAAGGCGCATTCGGCGTCAGCGTACCGGCCATCCAATCGGGCATATCAATGACCGCGTCGCGAGGATCGGGCTTGGCGAGGGTGACGACGCTCTGACCGGCGGCCACCATCTGTCCGGGTTCGGCGCCGGTGGCGGTGACGACGCCGCCAAATCCGGCTCGGAGCTGGGCGTATCCAAGGGCGTCTTGCGCCTTGGCAAGATCGGCCTCCGCCTGACGAACGGCGGCGTCGGCGGCGTCAAAAGCAGCTCGTGCGTCGTCAAGGCTGGCCTCGGCCGCTGTGCCGCTTGCCCGGAGCGCCCCGACGCGAGCGACGGTAGAGGCAGCATTTTCCCGCTCGGCGCGGCGGTTGCCGAGCGCCGCCTGAGCCGAACGGGTAGTCAGGTCGAGCGTGGTCGCGTCGATGGTGGCGACAAGGTCGCCTGCACGAACCAGGTCGCCGACGTCCACGTTGCGCGTCATCAGCCGACCCAGCACTTGGAAGCTGAGATCGGCCTTGTCGCGCGCCTCGACGGTGCCAACAAAGGATTGCTGTGCGACATCGTCGACTGCGACGCGCGCCGATAGGACCGGCCGTACCGGTGGCGGCGTTTCGGTCTTTTCCTGGCAGGCGGAAAGTGCCAGGCCGATCAGAGCCATACCAGCTAGACGACCGATCATGGCGCGTCCTCCCCAACGATTTCCACGCTGGCACCTGGACGGAGCAGCTTGCCACCATTGATGACGACGCGGTCACCATCGGCTAGGCCGGACTCAACCACAATGCTGTTGGTGGTATAGGCGGCGACCCCGACCGGGCGCAGTTCGGCGCTTATCCCGTCGGTGCCGACCACCCACACGGCGGCGGTGCCGTCGTTTTCGTTCAAGGCGCCGGCCGGTAGCACCACTGCCGGACTCTTTCGACCGGCGATGTGACCAGTGACCGGCGCACCAAGGCTCATGGCGGCGGGCGGGTTGCCGATATCAACCTTGACGCGAACGGTACCGGTTCTCGTCTCAACGGTCGGCGATATTTCGCGGACCTTGCCCGGCGCGGTGACGGACGGATCCTTGACCAGACCAACCGTGACGTCTGGCCGGGTGGTGATCGACAGGAAGAGTTGTTCGTAAACGTCGAACACGGCGTCGCGTGGACCGTCGGCGGCGATGACGAAGATTGGCCGGGCCGCGGCGACGACTTCGCCAGCATCGGCGGTGCGGGCGGTGACGACGCCGTCGGCGTCGGCCCGCAGTTCGGTATAGGCGAGATTGGCCCGGGCGATGTCGAGGGCGGCTTTGGCCGAATCGACAGTGCCGCCAGTCGTTCTGACTGCCTTCGTCGCAGCATCGAAGGCCGACTGGGTGGTAAAGCCCTTATCGAGCAGAGCCTTTTGTCGATCGAAGGCTGATGCCGCCTGGCGGGCACCGGCTTCGGCGGCGGCCAACGCCGCTTCGGCATTGGCGACGTCGGCCTGCTGCTGGCTGGGATCGAGGCGGGCGAGAAGATCGCCTTTCTTCACATGATCGCCGACGTCGCGGAAGCGCTCGGCAATACGACCGGAAACGCGAAAGGACAATTGGGATGATGCACGTGCCCGGATCTCACCGGTCAATGCCAGCGTCTCGCCATAGGGCGCCAAGCGGGCTGTGGCGATCCTGACGGCAACTCTGCGCCCGCTGTTCCCTGATGGCTCGCCGGCATGCGCCGGGAAGGCTATGGACCATGCGGCAATCAGCGACAGCAGAAGCTTCATGGGCGGACTCCGTCAGACGTGTGGCGCCAAGGTCTAGTCTCGGCGGCCCCGCCGGTCAACGAAGGTGAGGGTAGCCCAGTTTCCTCCCGGAAAGGAAAATGAAAAACGGGCGCTTTCATGGCGCCCGCTTTGTCATCTCGGAGCTTAAGAAGGCAGGCTCCCCACCTGGAGGGTGGGTCAGCTCTCCGGAGCGTAGTAGTAATAGCTGTTGTACTTGTTCCGATAGGAACCGACGCCGAGTTCGGCCTTGGAGAGTACGGCAGCGATCGGCAGGTCCTCGCCAGCGGTGGTCTTGAGATCATTGATCGCCGAGCGGACATCACGCTGGGACGTGGAAGCCCAATGGACGACCAGAGTCACGATATCAGCGCGCGTGGCGAGATATTGTGCATCGACGACCGGCAGGATCGGCGGCGTGTCGAGCACGATGATTTCGAAACGCTCTTTGGCAAGTTCCATCAGAAGATTGAACTGGGCCGTTTCGATGAGGCTGTCGGTCGACGTCCTATGGGTATTCTTGCCGACGATCATGTCGAGCCCGGGCACCTTGTCCTTGGTGACGAACTGGCGGATCGACTGGGAATCGAGCGACAGGGTCAGATAGTCGGCAAGGCCGCTTTCGGGGGTCAATCCCAAGGACGGGGCGATCGAGGGGCGACGAAGATCGCAGTCGACCAAGAGAACGCGCTTGCCGGACATGGCGAAGGCGCGGGCGATGGCGATGGCGGTTGTCGTTTTGCCTTCGCCGGGGATGGCCGAGCCGACCATTATGATAAGACCGCCCTCCCGGCTCTTGTCCTGCAGTTTGCGCCTCAGAATATTCTCGAGGCCGAGCCGGATGCGCCGGATAGACTCGCTATAGGCCGTCAGCGGATGATCGAGGAGTTCGCTGGCCACCTGAGATCGCTCGGTGACTGAGCGCCCGGCGCGCGACAGCAGCGGGATCGACGAAATGACAGGTACACCGAGCACCGCTTCGAACTGCTGATCCGAGGTGAAGCCACCGATGAAATTTTCATTCAGGAACGCGAGGCCGAGGCCGAGACCAAGACCAGCGACAATGGCAAGCGTTAGGATCAACTTGGTTTTCGGGGCACTTGGCCCATCCGGCGGTAGCGCCGACGACACGATGCGGCTGTCGGCGAGCTGCAAATCGGCCTGGGTTTCGACGCCGCGCAGGCGCTGCAACAAATCCTGATAGAGCGTCTTGGCGACCGTCGACTCCTGCTGGAGCTCGTAGATCTTGACCATGACGTCATTGGAGAGGTTGCTGGAGAGCACGGTATCCCGGATGGAGGACCGTAACTTGTCCTGCTCCTGCTGGGCTGCTTTCACACGGTCCGACAATGTGCCGAGTTCAGTATTAACCTGATCGGTGAGGCGCTGGTCGATTTGTGCGAGGCTGGCGCGCAGGTTGGTCTCGCGGTTCGATCCTGCGGCGGCATTGCCGATGTCGGCCAAAACCTTGTCACGTTCCGCCTTGATCTGACTGACAGTATCGGACTTCAGCTGTGCGGCGATGCCGTCCCAGTCCTTGTTGGCGGCCAGCGTGGAGACGCTCGCCTGAAGCGATTGAGCGGATATGCTTTGGGCTTTTAGGGCTTCGAGGTTGGTACGCATGGCCGCGATGTCGGCACGGGTGCTCTCGTTGCCCACCTTTTCGATGTTCTCGTTGACGAAGGCGTCGATCCGATTTTCGGACTCGTTGATCGTCGTCGACGCCTGAGCCAAACGGCGGTTGAGGGCGTCGCGCACGCTCAAGGCATTGGAAATCTTGGCATCGACTTGAGCGTCGATATAGGTGCTGGAAAGCGTGTTGGCGATCAAAGCCGCCTTCGCCGGATCGGACGACGTCGCCGAGACGCTGATTACATAGGTCAGGCCGCGGCGCGCGATGGAGACGTTGTCGGAAAAGCGGGATAGCACGGAGCGCAGCTGAGCGTCGGTATCAGCCAGCAGGTTTTCCATCGTCTTGATCTTGAGAAAGACCATCAGCCGATCGACGGTGCTGAGCTTGACACCGAATTCCGGATCCTTGACCAGCCCGAGGCGGGAAATCGCCTGGAGCTGGGTCGAGGGAGACTTCAAAATCTCGACTTCGCTTTCAACCCGCGCATTGTCGGTTGGCAAAAGCGACATCTGGCTTTCAGGATCCAGCGCATTCTTTTGACGGGGATCGACAAGAATTAGTGTCGACGCTGTGTAGGTCGGTGTTTGCAGGAATACATAAACGGCTGCCAAACCGACGATAATGAGGACCGTTGAAATAATCAGCCAAATTTGGCGGCGAACGAGACCAATTGCGTTGCGAACATCGAACTCGGATGAATCCATTTGAAGAAAACTTCCTTGAACCTACTTCGACGCTATCACTATGACCGAAATCACGCCGCCAACCAAGCGGACAAGACGCCCGAAACGTGCTGCCAGACGAAGGAATCTCGAAAAAAGAAATGCTTGGTTAACTATGCCCAAGATGGGTGCACTGCGACGAACTCGCCATGCGCGGGACATATATAACCGAAAACGCCCCACAAAAGCCGCGGGGCACAACAACTCACAATAAAGGCCGTGGCCCGAGTTGGACCACGGCCTTTTTGTTCTACGCTAGGGATCAGCCGGCAACGCCAGCGCTCGCAGCACGATCAGCCTGCGGGCCAAAGTTGCCGCCACCATTGCCGCCGCCTGGGCCACCGCCACCGGCAGCACCACCGCCACCGCCTGCGGCACCACCGCCACCACCGGTGGCACCCGTCGGTGTCGTCCCGGAGAGCCTATCGACCTCCGGGGCAAGTGCAAGGTACTCAGGCTCGCTCGTCACGCCGGGCGTCGTTGCCGCCGTGTCGCGGGCCAAGGCAGCGACCTGGTTCGCCAAACTGCCGGAAAGCCCGAGGTTCTGGGCTGTGGTCACGACGTTTTGCAGAGCCGTCACGCAGGACCGCGGAATCGGGCTATTGCAAGAGGGCGAGAGTGCCTGAATCTGAGAGATCAGGGCATCACGACCAGCCGAGGCGGGCAGAGATGATAAAGAACTGATCAAGGAATTCGCGGCGCCGGTATCAACGGCGGCAAAAGAGCCCGTCACAGCTGTGAGCGCCAAAGCAGCGCTTAAAGGGACATAGAGGAAAGATCTGTTCATATTTATTGTCTCCTATCGAGTTTGTATCAAACCGGAGGCTCCGGCCCCACCTGTCGCCACATTTTGAGATAAATTACATTAAGTAGTTGTCGGTACGCAAGAGGTAGTTTCCCGATCGTAACGAATTTTCAAGCATATGCTCAATTTGCAACGGATTCCGAGGGGCGCTGCGGGAAATTGCATGCTGTTCAAGAGCACCCGCCCGTGGCTTGGAAGACGCCGAGTCGTAGCGCTGACTTCGATTATGCTGCTACTCTCTGCCCTTTTTCCCTTTCATACTATGGTTAATCGGAAGTGTAGGCAAATAGATAGAATTTGAACTGCATTTGACTCAATTAAGGCGCTGGTCATTACGAGTTAATTGCCCAACTCGCCTAACCAAATCTCAAAGGAAATCTGGTGTAGTCGGTCCACATAAAGTTCGACGGGAGTTTGCCGCCATGAACAAGTTGGTCCGCCTTATGATTGTCTTGGCTGCCGCCGCAGTTCTTCCTCAAGTGGCGTCGGCTGGTTTTCTCAATATCCCCAAGCAGAGCTTGGATCTGCCTACGGCCGGTCGAGTTAATGCAAAGGGGCTCACAGTCGGCCCGACCGGCTTTTACGTGATGTGCTCCGTCATGCCGTCCGCCTGCAAGGTCCAGCGTGCCAGAAACGTCGGGGCAGTCGCCGGTGAGGTCAGACTGACGGTGGAAACCCTGGGTCTTCTCGATCGCGTTAATCGCGAGGTCAATGGTGCGATGCGGCCCCAGCCCGAAAGTGGCACCGCGGATGTCTGGCAAATCGGCGGTTCGTCTGGCGATTGCGAGGATTACGCTCTCACCAAGCGGGCGGCACTGTTGCGCAAGGGCTTTCCGACTTCAGCGCTGCTCATGACCACGGTGATTACCGGACGCGGCGAATCGCATGCTGTACTGATGGTTCGCACCGACCGCGGCGACTTTGTGCTGGATAACCTCAATCAGATCGTCAAGCCTTGGAACAGCACCGGCTATCGATTCCTTACGATGCAGTCACCCGATAATCCGCGTGTCTGGGTTCGCCTTTAAGTAGGTCTTTCCAAGACTAAGGTAAGCGCCCTCCTCGCGTAGGGAGGGCGTTTTTGTTTCAGCGAACAAACCGCCGCTCAGAAGCCATTGCCGCGCACGATTTCGTTGATCACGGTGCGGAACAGGATGCGTATATCCAGCCAAATCGAGAAGTTGCGGATATATTCGATGTCGCGAACGACCCGCATGACCGATGGCTCGACTTCGATGGTCGGTCCGCGTAGGCCACTCGCCTGGGCCAGTCCGGTGATTCCGGGGCGCATGGCGTGGCGACGCTCGTATCCGACGACAAGTTCCTCATAAAGGACGCCGGCCGCTTTCATGCCCGGCACGTGCGGGCGAGGGCCAACCAGCGACATATCACCCAGCAGCACATTGATAAGCTGCGGCAGCTCGTCGATGTTGGTTTTGCGGATGATGCGGCCGATCGGCGTGATGCGCGGATCGTCGGCAACCGTCTGCGCCACGCCGGAGATGTCGCACCGGTCAGTGTACATCGAACGGAACTTGAGGATCTGGAAGGGCTTGTTGTCGAGCCCTGTCCGCTCCTGGCGGAAAAATACCGGCCCCACGCTCGTGAGCTTGATGATCGCCGCCACGGCAATCAGCAGAGGTGACAGCAGGAGAAGGCCAAAGGCCGCACCGAAAATATCGACAAGCCTTTTCAGCGCGAGATGGGCAGGCCGCCAGTTGATGTCGGCTTCCGACCGGTCGTCATCGAGAAAAGTCCCGCCAAAATGCGCGGCGACCGCCGTCGACTGGGCCGACGAAAATGTCGCCGTCGTCGCATGCGCGCCATACCGGGCGGAAGAGTTTCCTTCGGCAAGTGCAAAATCGGGCAGTCCGGACGAACTTTCGGCGCCGCCCTTCGAAAAATCATAAGTCAGATCCGTCAGACGCATTACATCCCCCGAAACTAAAAATCGAAATTTAAAAACCAGTTCGGAAACAGTCCGGCGAAAAACGCCGCAACGATCACTCCGAGATAACAAAACATTTACCAACCTAGTGGATTTCCCCTAGCCCCGCAAGCCGAGAGGCAACCGGAAAAAGCGGTAAACCCATGCACATAATGCAACGCTTGGCTTCGCCCGTCAGCGCTCCAACCCCAACCTGCAAGTGCCATGCCATCGGAAATCTGGCATGTTTGTATCGGAACTGCACACTAAACCGCGACTCGCAGGGCGTCTCGCATCCACCAAATAGTTAATTTTGATTAAACTTATATCACAAGTGCTGTCGATCGAACCGAGTTCTTTGGTCTGACAGAAAATGCCTCGCTTTCGAAACTGCCCTCTGAAAGGTCATTTCAGCCGAAGCGGCAGGCCGGCCGCGACGAACCAAGCCTCGCTGGCGATGGCCGCGATCTTCTGATTAAGCCGCCCTGCTTCGTCGCGGAATCGTCGGGCGAGAGCATTGTCAGGGACGATGGACAATCCGACCTCGTTCGAAACGAGCACGATGGGTCCTCTCATCGTCGCGAGAACCGAGACGAGGTCGTCGCTCTGGGCCTCAAGGTCTGCCTCGGCGAGAAGATGATTGGTAAGCCAGAGCGTCAGGCAGTCGACGAGAACCGCTCTGTCGTCTCGAGCTTCAGCGGCAAGCGTTTCGGCCAAATGGTATGGCGCTTCGATGGTTCGCCATTCGGTGCCCCGCCTTGAGCGGTGAAGTGCGATGCGGCCTTCCATCTCCGCGTCGCGGCATTCTGCGGTGGCAACGTAGATGTTTTCTTCCGCCGCGAAGGCCCGCGTCCGCTCCTCGGCGAAGCGGCTCTTGCCGGAACGGGCGCCGCCCAGAACGAAGATGATCGGTGCCATGCTCACTCCTTCAATCGGTCGTCGCGTTATCGGCTAACGGCGAGACGCCTCTTGCGCAAGCCGGGGTGAGCAGACTATTGGCCGAAAGTAGCATGATCCTTGCAGAGACGTTCCCAGCTTGCGTGCTCGCCCGTTCGCAGGGACCGCTTCGGCGGGAAAGGGTGGCGGTGAATATCGCGTTCAGCGCGTGAAGCTCAAACGACGAAAAGGGGAACGCAATGTCCACCTCAGAAGGAAGTGTCAGCTACAAGAAGGCTGACGCCAGCTATTTCGAGCAGCGACATCTGTCGCGCTATGCCGGCATCTGGTCGCTGTGGGCGCTGGGCGTCGGCGCCGTGATTTCTGGCCATTTTTCCGGCTGGAACTTTGGTTTCGCCACCGGCGGCTGGGGCGGCATGCTGGCCGCCGGCGCGATCATTGCCGTCATGTATCTCGGCCTGTCGCTGTCGATTGCCGAGATGAGCCCAGCGTTGCCGCATACCGGCGCCGCCTATTCCTTCGCCCGCACGGCGATGGGCCCATGGGGCGGCTTCATCACCGGTCTTTGTGAAAACGTCGAATATGTCATCACCCCGGCGGTGATCGTCACCTTCATCACCGCCTATGTAAATTCCATTCTCGGTCTTGATGCTGCCTATTCGCCGCTCGTCTGGATTGCTTTCTATGTGATCTTCCTCGGCCTCAACGTGTTCGGCCTCGAACTGTCGTTCAAGGTGACGCTGGTGGTGACGGTCCTATCGCTGGCCGTTCTGGTGTTTTTCTGGGTGAGCGCCATCCCGCACATGAATTTCTCGCGATGGGCTCTCAATATCGGTGTCGGACCCGATGGCACGGCGATCGAGCTGCCGGAGGGTGGCGGCGCATGGTTTCCGTTCGGCTTCTCTGGCGTTCTCGCCACGCTGCCATTCGCTGTGTGGCTGTTCCTTGCCATCGAGCAGCTGCCGCTGGCGGCCGAAGAATCGGTGGATCCCAAGCGTGATATGCCCAGGGGCCTGATCATGGGCATTTCGACGCTGATTCTTTCGGCGTTCATGATCGTGCTGCTCAACCCATCGGTTGCCGGTGTTGGCGCCTTCCATCTGGGGTCGTCGCTTGAGCCGCTGCTCGATGGTTTCCGTGCCGTCTATGGTGATAGCGGTGTGGTCCTGCTGGGCATTGTGGCGTTGACCGGCCTGATCGCCTCTTTCCACACCATCCTCTATGCTCAGGGTCGGCAAGTCTATTCCCTGTCGCGCGCCGGCTACTTCCCAACCGCGCTGTCGCTCACTCATTCCAAGTACAAGACGCCGCATGTTGCCATGGTCACCGGCTCCGTCGTCGGTCTATTGGTGATGATGGTGATCTGGTTCGCACTTGGCGCCACTGAGGGCGGCGCGGCGATCGGTTCGGTGCTGCTTAACATGGCGGTGTTCGGCGCCATGTTCTCCTACATCATGCAGGCGATCTCGTTCATCCTGCTCAGGATCAACCAGCCGGACATCGAACGCCCGTACAAGAGCCCGCTGGGCATTCCCGGCGCTGTGCTGACGATCATTATCGCCATCGTCACGCTCTACTACCAAGTACAGGATCCCAACTTCTCCAAGGGGGTACTCTGGGTGGCGGTGTGGTTCGCGGCGGCGATCGCCTATTTCGCCCTGATCGGTCGCCACAAGTTGATCCTGTCGCCGGAAGAGGAATTTGCCATTGCTCACGCTGGCGGTGGTACCGACCCTGGTGCGGAGCAACCTGCTCTGGCCGAGTGAGTTTCCGTTATAACAATCAAAAGTCGCGGGGCGCCTTCACCGGGTGCCCCGTTTTGCATAGTCGTCTGGGCTCTTGATTGGCCGGCATCGGCATGCAGAGATGGCGTTAGGGTTTTTGCCAATGTCGTCCCGAGCCGAATGGAGCCACCCATCATGTCCGACGTCATGACGCTCGTCTCTCCCGTGGACGGCTCGGTTTACGCCGAGCGATCGATTGCCACGGAAGCGGAGATGAACCGCGTATTCCGTCTCGCTCGCGACGCTCAGAAGGCCTGGGCGAAGCTGCCGCTCGACACCCGCATCGGCTATTGCCTCAAGGCGCTTGAGGCCATGCTGGCCATGCGGCCGCGCATTGCCGAGGAACTGACCTGGCAGATGGGCCGGCCGATCCGCTACACGCCCTTCGAGCTCAACGGCGTCGAGCAGCGCACCCGTCACATGGCCAAGATCGCGGCTGAAAGTCTCGCGCCACTTGATAGCGGTCTCGAATTCGGCGATCACGGCGCCCACCGTACCATCAGCCGCGAGCCGCTCGGCGTCGTCTTCGTGGTGGCGCCCTGGAACTATCCCTATCTCACCACCGTCAACTCGGTGATGCCGGCGCTGATGGCCGGCAACACGGTGGTACTGAAGCATTCCGACCAGACGTTGCTGGTGGCCGAGCGCTTCCAGGATGCCTTCGATGCCGCTGGCCTGCCGGAGGGCGTATTCCAGCATATCGTGCTCAGCCACGACCAGACGGCAGCGGCGATCGCCGCGGGCAAGGCCGACATGGTTGCCTTCACTGGCTCGGTGGCTGGCGGTGCTGCGATGGAGCGGGCGGCGGTCGGCACCTTTATCGCCATCAACCTCGAGCTCGGCGGCAAGGATCCAGCCTATGTCCGTCCCGATGCCAAGCTCGAGTTTGCCATCGAGAATGTCGCCGACGGCGCCTTCTTCAATGCGGGACAGTGCTGCTGTGGCATCGAGCGGGTCTACGTGCACGAGAAGGTCTATGACGATTTCGTCGCCGGTCTCGTCGACGTGACGAAGAAATATGTGCTGGGAAATCCCACCGACCCCTCAGTGACGCTGGGGCCGATGGCGCGCGCCCGCGGCGCGGCGACAGTGCGCGAACAGATCGCAGCGGCGCTTCGCGGTGGTGCCGTCGCCCACATCGACCCGAAGTCGTTCCCTGCCGACAAGGAGGGGACGCCCTATATCGCGCCGCAAGTGCTGACATCGGTCAATCACCAGATGGCATTCATGACCGAGGAAACCTTCGGTCCGGCAGTCGGCATCATGAAGGTGCACGACGATGCCGAGGCGTTGGCCTTGATGAACGATTCCAAATACGGGCTCACCTGTTCGCTGTGGACGGAGGATCTCGACGCCGCCGAGGCGATCGGCCGCGAGCTAGAGACCGGGACGGTCTTCGTCAATCGCTGCGATTATCTCGACCCGGCGCTGACCTGGACCGGCGTCAAGGATACGGGTCGCGGCGCGGCCCTGTCGCCGCTCGGCTTCCATGGCCTGACGCGGCCGAAGAGCTGGTACGTGCGCAAGGCACCCATCTAGGGACCCTGCTCGAACGGCTTTCTCCAGTGGCATGCCGGCGAGGGCGCTGTGCGCTCTCGGTTCTCGATGTGTTGCGTCGCTTTCGCGGAAAACCGGTTCCCACTTTTCCGTGCGATGCGCTATATCGCCTGCCAAGTGATTTTCCGGAGATCTGCCATGGCCGTCATTCCCTTCGCCGACCGTTTCGAGGCGATCGCCGATCGTCGTTCGCCGCTCACCGTCGGCATCGATCCTGCGCCTGAAGTGCTGAAGGCGTGGGACCTGCCCTACAACGCCGAAGGCGTGCGGGTGTTCGGCTTGGAGATGGTCGAAGCGGTGGGCGACCTCGTAGGTGTGTTCAAGCCGCAGATCGCCTTCTTCGAGCGCTTCGGCTGGCAAGGCCTCAAATCGGCGGCAGAGGTGATCGGTCATGCCCGTTCGACCGATGCGCTGGTGATCGCCGACATCAAGCGGATGGATATCGGCCACACCATCGAGGCCTATGCCGGCGCCTGGATTGGCGACGACGCGGGAACGCCGGTCGATGCCATCACGCTCGGCGCCTATATGGGCTCAGGATCGCTGAAGCCGGTGGTCAAGCGCGCCGCCGAGTACGGGGCGGGCCTCTTTGTGGTGGTGCGTTCCTCGAACCCTGACGGCATCCTACTGCAGACCGCCCGGCAGGGGGACGACCGCACGGTCGCCGACGCGCTGGCCGACGATCTCACGGTCTTCAATCAGGGCTTGCTCGGCAAGATGGGCAACGGCCCCTGTGGTGCGGTGGTTGGCGCCACGCTCGACGATGCCGATCAAGTGCTCGAACGGCTGCCGACCTCGCTGATCCTTGCCCCCGGCATTGGTGCGCAGGGCGCCACCATGACCGATCTCCGCTCGCGCTTTGGCCGGGCAGCGGCCAAGCGCACGCTACCCAACGTATCGCGGCAGGTGGCGGCGGCCGGTCCGTCGCGCAAGGCGATCCGAGAGATCGTCGAGCGCCTTGCCGACGAAGCCTTTACGCTACGCGGCTGATGGAGACGATTTAGGTTATGGCTTCTCCTCCGGTCCTATTCCTCAAGAACATTCATCTCACCTTTGGTGCCACGCCGTTGCTCATCGGCGCCGACCTGACGGTCGGTGAAGGCGATCGCATTACGCTGGTCGGCCGTAACGGCTCCGGCAAATCAACGCTGCTCAAGATCGCCGCCGGTCTCGTCGAGGCCGACGATGGCGAGCGCTTCTTCCAGCCGGGCAAGACGGTGCGCTATCTCAGGCAGGAGCCGGACCTCACCGCCTTCAAGACGACGCTCGAATACGTCGAGTCGGGATTGGCGCCGGGCGACGACCATTACCGGGCGCTCTATCTTATCAATGAACTTGGCATGACCGGCGCCGAGCCGACGGCATCGCTATCGGGCGGTGAGATTCGGCGCGCGGCGCTTGCCCACGTGCTGGCGCCCGAGCCGGACATTCTGTTGCTTGACGAACCGACCAACCATCTCGACTTGCCGGCCATCGAGTGGCTGGAAAGCGAACTCAAGTCGATGAAGTCGGCGCTGGTGCTGATCTCGCATGACCGCCGGTTCCTGGAAAACCTGTCGCGCACCACCGTCTGGCTCGATCGCGGCGTCACACGCACGCTTGATCGTGGCTTTTCCCATTTCGAAGCCTGGCGCGATCAGGTGCTGGAAGAGGAAGAGCGAGACCTCATCAAGCTCGACCGCAAGATCGAGGCCGAAGAGCACTGGATGCGCTACGGCGTCACCGCCCGCCGTAAGCGCAACGTCCGTCGCGTCGACCTGCTCGCCGATCTCCGCAAGTCCAAGCGCGAGTACCGCGGTCCGCAGGGCTCGGTGAAGATGACAGCGGCTGAAGCCGATGCGTCGTCGAAGCTGGTTATCGAGGCGAAATCCGTCTCGAAGTCATTTGGTGATCGACCGATCGTGCAGGATTTCTCGATCCGGGTGGCGCGCGGCGATCGCATCGGCATCGTCGGACCTAATGGTGCCGGCAAGACCACGCTGCTGAGGCTTCTCACCGGCGATCTCCAGCCGGACAGCGGCACCGTCAAGCTCGGTCTGTCCCTCGACATGCAGACGCTGGAGCAAAAGCGCGACAGCCTTGATCCCGAGACGACGCTCGCCGACGCTCTTACCGAGGGCAAGGGCGATTGGGTGGTGATCGGTGAGGAAAAACGCCACGTCATCGGCTATATGAAGGACTTCCTGTTCTCGCCCGAGCAGGCGCGGACGCCGCTTTCTGCCCTATCGGGCGGTGAGCGCGGCCGGGTGATGCTGGCGCGGGCGCTCGCCAAGCCATCCAACATGCTGGTGCTGGACGAGCCGACCAACGATCTCGACCTCGAAACGCTCGATCTCCTGGAAGAGCTGCTCGCCGACTACAAGGGGACGATCATCGTCATCAGCCACGACCGCGACTTTCTCGATCGCGTCGTCGCCTCGGTCGTGATGAGCGAAGGCGATGGTCGCTGGCTCGAATATGCCGGCGGTTATACCGACATGCTGGCCCAACGTGGCAAGGGTGTCGAGGCGAGGAAGGCGGAAAAGTCCGCCGCCGCGCCGAAGAAAGCGACACCTGCCGCCGTGTCGGCACCGAAGGGGCGCTCCAAGCTCAGCTTCAAGGACAAGCATGCCCTGGAGACGTTGCCCGGCCGGATGGATCAGTTGGCCGAGGAGGCTAAGCGTCTTCATGCCGTGCTGGACGATCACGGCCTTTATGCGCGCGACCCCAAGCTGTTTGCCTCCACCACGGAAAAACTCACCGCCACCGAAGCGGCTCTGGCCCTCGCCGAGGAAGAGTGGCTGCGGCTCGAAATGCTACGCGAGGAATTGGAAGGCTGACACGTTGCTCGTGTCAGCTTGGTTAGCTTGCGCCCTGCCGTCTTTTGGGCAAGACAGAAGGCTATTGCGGTCGTCAATGATGCGAACCATGTCTGTCCTACGCCTTCTCGCTCTGCTTTTTGCGCTTGCTTTGCCAGCTATCGCAGTGGCTCAAACCGCGCCGCCGGCTGCCGCGCCGGCGGCGCCCGCCGCTATTCCCATGCCGAAGTTGGTCTTGCCGACCAAGCCGACTGCGCCGGAGCCGCCGCCGGTCACCTCGCCGGAAGCGGCGAAGGCGTTCGCTGACATCCTGAAGGATGACAATGCACGGGCAAAGCTGATCGGCGAGCTGGAAAAACTGGCCCAGCCCGCCACGTCCGACGCAGCCGCAACCCCGGCCGACGCGGCCGCAGCCACGGACGCTGCCGACAACAAGCCGGCCGTGCCGCTGGCTCGCGAGATCGGTTCGGTGACGCAGGATCTGTCGCGACAAGTGGTTGATGTGGTGCTGAAGATCGGCCGTGGCCTTGGCAATCTGACGCGCCTCGTCGATGGCAGTGCTGCCATCAACTGGGATGGGGTCCGCGAACAGGGCCTGTCCCTGATCATTCTTGTGGTCTTCGCCTTTGCGACGCTGACAATCGCGCGCTTTCTGGCGCGTTTCCCGCTTGGCGCGGTCGAACGAGTCGCCGAGGGCAAACCACTGCCACGCCGCGTTCTCTGGATCGGTCTTGCGCTTCTGATCGATTGGGCGGTGATCGGTCTTGCATGGTTCATCACCTCCGCCTACGCCATCGCCGTTGCCGGCGGCGGTCGCATCGACCTGATGCAGAGCCTGTTCATCGATGCTTTCGTGGTGATCGAATTCCTGAAGAGCTGTCTCGCCGCCGTTTTCCAGTATCGTCGACCGGCTCTCAAGCTATTCAACCTCGATCGGGCAACGGCCCGTTACTGGTTTCTCTGGCTCAGCCGTCTCATCGGCTTTCTCGGTTACGGCGTTCTGGTCGCCCATCCCCTGGTCAATCAGGCTATCGGCTTCTCGGTAGGCATCGGTTTCCGTCTCGCCGTGGTGCTGATCACCCTGGTTGGTGCCATGGTATTGGTGACGATGAAGCGCGACGAGGTGAGGAACGGCCTTTACCGATTGCTCGAACCGATCAAGAGCTCGGTCCTGCGGACCATATTGGCGCTTCTTGCCCACGGTTGGCATGTAGTCGTCATCATCTATCTCGCCGTGGCTTTCGTGCTTTGGGTAAGCCGGCCATTCGACGCCGTCGATTATATGGCTTGGGCAACGGTCGAGACGATCTTCGCCATTGCTGTCGGGGGGATCGTCGCCAGCCTGATCTCCCACGCCATTTCCGGTGGCATTCGCTTGCCGGCCGACGTCAAGAAGACGCTGCCGCTGCTGGAGGCCCGGCTCAACATGCTGGTGCCAATGCTCTTCCGCGCGGTGCACGTGGTGTTGGTGGCCGTGGTCGTGGCGGTCGTGCTGCAGAGCTGGGGCGTGATCAACCTCCTCTCCTGGTTCGAGTCCGATGGTGGCTCCGATGCAGTTGGGCGCATTCTATCGGCGGCGATCATCGTGCTCGCAGCCGGCGGCATATGGCTCGCCGCGTCGAGCTGGGTGGAATACCGCCTCAACCCGTCGCTCGGCCGCATTACCAATGCCCGCACGCGAACGCTGCTGTCATTGTTCCGCAATGCCTTCTCGATCGTCCTGATCATCATTGCCGCCATGCTGACGCTGTCTCAACTGGGCGTCGACATCGCCCCGCTGGTCGCAGGTGCCGGTGTGGTCGGCTTGGCCGTCGGTTTCGGTTCGCAGAAGCTGGTGCAGGACATCATCACCGGTGCGTTCATCCAGTTCGAGAATGCCATGAACGAAGGAGACGTCGTCACGGTGGCCGGCCTCACCGGCGTCGTTGATCGGCTGACCATCCGTTCGGTCGGCATTCGCGATGCCGACGGTGTCTACCACATCATCCCCTTCTCGTCGGTGACCAGCGTCTCCAACGCCATGCGCGGCTTCGCCTTCGCCGCCTCGACGGTCAGCGTCGCCTACCCGACCGATCTCGAGGAGGCGAAAGCGGCCATGAAGGAAGCCTTCGACCGGCTGATGGACGGACCGCGCGGCGCCGTCATTTTGGAGCCGCTCGAAATGCAGGGCGTGGTTTCCTTCTCCGCCGCCGGCGTTGCGCTGAAGGTGCGCATCAAGACGCTGCCAGGCGAGCAATGGGCGACCGGACGGCTCTACAACGAACTGGTCAAGCGGGTGTTCGACGAGCGTAGCATCAAATTCTCATTCCCCTGATAGGCAGGCCACAGCTGCAAATCGGCAAGGCCGCGGTTACGTTCTTGTGGAAAAGACATTTGCGTTTGGCGACCGGCGTTCTAAATGAAAGGCAAGACCGGGGCCGCGCCCTCGGACCCGCCTTCCCGGATGGAGACGACAGGACTTGAGCGATCCCACCGACGACGACACCAGCGCGGAAGCGCCGCCGGGGCGTATAACGCGCGTGCTGAAGTGGGCCGGCCCGATCATCGCCGTAGTCTTGATTGCCGGCGCGGTCTGGGTGTTGTGGGACATGGCGACCAAGATGTCGTTTGCCGACATCCGCAACGCCGCACTGGCGTTGCCTGCGCATCGCTTCGCACTGGCCTTCGTTTTTACCCTTTGCGGCCTCGCCGCGCTCGCCACCTACGATCTGCTCGCGCTGCATGCGCTCAACTTCACCAGCTCGATCAGCCTGACGCGGGCGGTATTCGGCGGTCTCATTGCCAACGTGTTCGCCAACACTCTTGGCTTCCCGCTGTTGTCGGGGGGAGGCGCCCGCTATCGCATCTATTCGATGGTCGGCGTCAGTTTCTCGGTGGTCGCCAGGCTGATCGTCATGAGCTGGCTGACCATGTGGTCGGGTATCATGTTCGTGCTCGGGCTTGCGCTGACGCTGGAACCGACGCGGCAATCTCCCGTCTTCGCCCACCACTTTATCGATCGACTGATCGGCATAGTCGTTCTGGTGGCGCTCACCGGGTTCATCGTGTGGCTAGCGAAGAAGCGCCGGGCGATCAGGGTCAGCGGCATGGTCGTGCGCATGCCCAGGGCGAAGCCCGCTTTCCTGATGATATTGGCCGGGGCGATCGATCTTCTTGCGGCCTGCGGCACGCTCTATGTCCTGCTGCCGCCGGACGCGGTGCCGGATATTGCCCGCTATCTCGTGACTTATTCCTTGGCGTTTCTGGCGGGCATGGCCGCCAACACACCCGGTGGTGTCGGCGTGTTCGAGGCGACGGTGGTCACCGGGCTCGGCATCGCCCATCGTCCGGACGTTGCCGCTGCGCTGATCCTGTTTCGCCTCATCTATTTCGTGATGCCGCTGTTTTTCGCTCTAGGGCTGCTCGCTTTCTTCGAAGGCCGTCATCGGCTTGCGGTTCGGCGGGCACGGCGTGAAGAGGTGTAATGGACCGCGGCGGTGCGGATAGCCGTACTGTAGAGCTGCCGGAAAGGCTTGTTCCGCACCCCATTCCTGATCATAAGTCACCGTCTGCCGCGCCCGAGTGACCCTATGAGCCATCCGCCCTCGACGAACGCCTTCGCCCACCGGCCCTACCTCCTCTATTGGCTGGCCCGCCTGTTCGCCACGTTCGCCATTCAGATCGTGGTGGTTGCCGTCGGCTGGAAGGTCTATGACCTCACCCATGACCCCATGGCGCTCGGCTATGTCGGACTGATGCAGTTCCTGCCGGCCTTTTTGCTGGTGCTGGTGACCGGCACGGTGGCCGACCGCATCTCGCGGCGCCTCATTATCGTCGCCTGCTTCGGCGTCGAGACGGCGGCGGCCATCTGGCTGTTCACGCTGTCCTGGACAGCGTCGCCAACCGTCGCGCCGATCTACATTATTCTTCTTGTGCTGGGCGTCGCCCGTGCCTTCATGGGGCCGGCCATGCAGTCGGTGGTGCCGAACCTTGTGCCGAAGGCAGCTCTCGCCAATGCCATTGGCTGGGTGTCCTCGTCCTGGCAGGTGGCGGCGATCGGCGGGCCGGTGGCGGGCGGCCTCCTTTACGGCATTTCCGAACTCGCCGCCTTCGGCACAGCCGTGGTGCTGCTCGCCGCCGCCGTCGGCCTAATGCTGGCGCTGCCGCCGATCACCGTGGCCCAGCAGGCCAAAGAGCCGGCCTGGCAGGCGGTGTCGGCCGGCTTCCGCTATGTATTTTCCAACCGCATCGTGCTCGGCGCCATTTCTTTGGACCTGTTCGCCGTGCTGCTCGGCGGCGCGGTGGCGCTGATGCCGGTCTATGCCTCCGACATCCTGGTGCTCGGCCCGGCCGGCCTCGGCATGATGCGCGCGGCACCGGGCGTCGGCGCCATTCTGGTGGCCGCTTTCCTGGCGCGCTTTCCGATCCGTGCGATGGCCGGCGTCAAGATGTTCCTGGGTGTCGCGGTGTTCGGCTTGGCGACCGTGGTGTTCGGCGTCTCGGTTACGCCTTGGCTGTCCATCCTCTGTCTCGGCCTGATGGGCGCCGGCGACATGATCTCGGTCTATGTGCGCGAGACGCTGATCCAGCTGGCCACGCCCGACGAACTGCGCGGCCGTGTCTCGGCCGTCAACATGGTGTTCGTCGGGGCCTCCAACGAACTGGGCGAGTTCCGTGCCGGCAGCATGGCGGCGCTGATCGGCACCGTGCCGGCCGTGGTGTTCGGCGGTGTCGGCACGCTCGCTGTCGCCGGCCTGTGGTCGGTGATCTTTCCGGATCTCCGCCGCACCGAAAAGCTCGACGGTAGCTGAAGGTAGCGTGGATCGGCGAGGCGGTTTCAGAAAGAGGTCGGAATGTACATCGGGATCGACTGGGGCGGGACGAAGATGGAGGTGGTGGGGCTCGATGCGGGGGGCGTCGAGCTTTGCCGCCACCGCATCGCAACGCCGCGCGAGGATTATGAGGCCTCGATCCGGGCGGTGGTCGATCTGGTGGGGCATGTTGAAAAGGCAACTGGCCAGAAGGGCAGCGTCGGCATCGGCCTGCCCGGCAGTCCCAACCCGCTCACCGGCCTCATCCGCAACTCCAACGCCTTCTGGCTGAACGGTCAGCCGCTCGGCCGCGATCTCGAAGCCGCGCTGCAGCGGCCGGTGCGGCTTGCCAACGACGGCAACTGCCTCGCCGTCTCCGAGGCGATCGATGGCGCCGGCGCCGGCCTCGATGTGGTGGTCGGCATCATCCTGGGTACCGGCCATGGCGGCGGCATCGCCATCAAGGGCAAGAGCCACGCCGGCTTCCAGGGCCTCGCCGGTGAGATCGGCCACTATTCGCTGCCCTGGCCGAAGGAAGGCGAGTATCCCGGTCCGAAATGCTGGTGCGGCCGCAGCGGTTGCCTGGAGATGTTCTGTTCGGGTACCGGCTTCGAGCTCGACTACAAGACCACGACCGGCACCGATCGTAAGGCGTCGGAGGTGATCGAGATGAAGCGGGCCAGCGACGCCACAGCAAACGAGGTCTACGGCCGCTACGTTGATCGCCTCGCCCGGTCGCTGGCCCTGATCATCGACCTGGTCGATCCCGACGTGTTCGTGCTGGGCGGCGGCATGAGCAATGTCGACGAGCTCTATGACGACGTGCCACGTCTGCTCTCAACCCGCACCAACCTCTGGCAGGGCGACGGCAGCCGCTTGGTCTTCTCCGACAGCGTGGCGACGCCGATCCGCAAGGCCAAGCATGGCGACAGCTCGGGTGTGCGGGGCGCCGCCTTCCTCTGGAAGGACGACAGATGAGGAAAAGGCGGCGGCCGCTTGCCACCGCCTTTCTTAGGCTAGAGATCCACCCAGCGGCCAGTCTTGCCTGAAGCGACGATGGCGTCGAGGATCTTCATCATCTTGATCGCGTCGTGCTGGTCGTAGGGTAGCGGCTCGACGCCGCGGATCGCCTTGGCGAACGCCTCGCCCTCCAGGCCATACTGATCGCAGGCTGGCAGGCGGATCTCCTCAATTTCGGCGTCGCCCAAGACCTCGCCGCGATCGAGCCGAATGATCGTCTCTGCCATCGGTGGAGCATTGAAGGGAATCAGCACCTCGATGCGGCCGGTGGAGCCGACGATGTTGACGCGCTGGTGCGGCACCGTCTGGGTACCCACCGTGAACGTCAGGTGCCGGCCCTCGCCGAAGTCCAGAATGGCCGAGGTCAGCACGTCGGTGCCGAATTTCGGATCGAGGTCGATCAGGCCGATCACCCGCTTCGGATCGGCGTCGAACACGAAGCGAGCGGTGACGATGGGATAGACGCCGATGTCCCAGAGCCCGCCGCCGCCGTTTTCCGGCTTGTTGCGGATATTGGCGGGATCGTCGAGGAAATAGGAGAAGAAAGCCTGGGCGGCCGCGATCTTGCCGATGGTGCCGGCGCGGACAAGATCGCGTGCCTTCAGCCACTGCGGATGGTGGCGAACCATGAAGGCTTCGAGATAGACGATGCCCTTGGGCAGGGCAGCGAGGCGCTCGGCATCCCGCGCATTCATCGCTGCTGGCTTCTCGCAGAGCACGTGCTTGCCGGCGCGGGCGGCGGCGAGCGCCAGGTCGACATGGCTGTCGTTGGGCGTCGGAATGTAGACCGCCTCGATGGTCGGGTCGGCGAATAGCGCCTCGTAGGAGCCGTAGGCGGTGGGGATGCCGAGAGCCGCCGCCGCTGCCTTCGCCGTATCGATGTTGCGTGACGCGATGGCCGCCACCTCCAGCCAAGGCGTGGTGCGGAAGCCTGGGATCACCTTTTCACGGGCAATTCTGGCGGTGGAAACGACGCCGATACGGACCGGCTTCTGCGTGGACATATGCGCCCTCCCTACTATTTTGTACGATTTATAGGGGAGGGCTCGGAGGAAGGAAAGCGGCGGCCGAAACCGGCGGTGTCAACGCCTCCTGCCGAAACAAGGGGCAGTTTGTGACGGGCAAGCGTTCTCGTGAAAGAATGGCATATGTCTCAATGTGTTGGGCGCTTATCGCCGAAGCGAGATCACGGGGCGGGCGATTCCTGGCGGCCCTGCAACCGTGCCGCGAAGCGGGGTCGGGCGACGAGAAAGCCGGCCGAAAATCAGGGTGTTATGAGTTTGTGGCCACTAGACGGCAAATATGAGGAAAAGCCCTTAGTTTTCAATCACAAGCGGATCACTTTAAAATGCCTCTAAGAAAGGCTTGCATTTCGAGTCGGATCTGCGGATATTGCGGCCGTCCCATTCAAAACCACTCGTAACGAGGATACTCAACATGCTCGGTATTGGCGATAAGCTCCCCTCCTTCACCGTCACCGGCGTCAAGCCCGGCTTCAATAACCACGTCGAGGGGGGCGTCTCCGCGTTCGAAGAAATCACCGAGGCGTCCTTCCCCGGCAAGTGGAAAGTGATCTTCTTCTACCCGAAGGACTTCACCTTCGTCTGCCCGACCGAGATTGCCGAGTTCGCTCGTCTCGCCAAGGACTTCGAGGACCGCGACGCCGTCGTGCTCGGCGGCTCCACCGACAACGAGTTCGTCAAGCTGGCCTGGCGCCGCGACCACAAGGATCTCGACAAGCTGCCAATCTGGTCGTTTGCCGATACCACCGGTTCGCTGGTCGATGGCCTTGGCGTGCGCTCGCCGGCTGGCGTTGCCTATCGCGTGACGGCGATCGTCGATCCCGACAACACGATCCAGCACATCTACGGCACCAACCTCAACGTCGGCCGCAACCCCAAGGACACGCTCCGCGTCCTGGACGCCCTGCAGACCGACGAGCTCTGCCCGTGCAACCGTGAGGTCGGCGGTGACACGCTGAAGGCGGCCTGATGTCGATCGCAAGCCTGCAGGACAGATTTCCGGCCTACGCCCGTGACGTCAAGCTGAACCTCTCGGCCATGGCCGAGGACGACAGCCTGACGCCGCAGCAGAAGTACGGGCTGTTCGTCGCCTGTGGTCACGCGACGCGCAACGCCGACGTGGCGGCGGCGCTTGAAGGGGAGGCGGCGAGCCACCTCTCCGCCGAAGCGCTGGACGCTGCCCGTGGGGCTGGCGTGCTGATGGGCATGAACAATGTCTACTACCGCTTCCTGCACCTGACCTCCAACCCGGAATACCGGACCATGCCGGCGCGGCTGCGCATGCAGCTGATCGGCAAGCCGGGCGTCGACAAGGTGGACTTCGAGCTGTGGTGCCTTGCCGTTTCGGCCATCAATGGCTGCGGCATGTGCATGGACAGCCACGAGAAGGTGGTGCGCGAGGGGGGGCTGTCGGCCTCGGCGGTGCAGACCGCCGTTCGCTTCGCTGCCATCATCCAGTCGGCGGCGGTAGCCCTCGAGACGGCGGCGGTGGTTGCCGCCTGATAGTCGATCCGCGAGATGACTTGGAACGCCCGGCCGGACAGCCTCCGGCCGGGCGTTCTGTTACCACTGTTCGGTCGGGGGAAGTCCATCGAACAGCTCGGCGAGGCGACGGCGTGTCGCGCCCGTCGTGCCTTCCGGAAGGTCATCCGCTGCAAAGAGACCGATCTCGGCGATCTCTCGGTTGGGCCGGAAGGCGCGGCGCACCACGCAGGCCGGCACATGATAGAGCGCAACATGATCGCGGCCGGCCATGGCGGGATTGAAATAGAGCCCAAGGAAGCGAGCAGGTTCCACGGCCTCGTAACCGGTCTCTTCGAAGAGCTCGCGGCGAGAGGCCGCCTCGGCCGTTTCGCCGGCATGAACGCCACCGCCGGGCAGGTGCCAGCCGGACACATAGGTGTGACGGACGAGAAGCACGCGCCCTTCGTCAAAGGTCATGGCGCGCACGCCCAGCGTGGTGCCGCCCCACAAGCGGACGGCCAGGGATCGGGCTTGTCCGACAAGGGGTTGCATGGCGTCGATGAGGCTAAGCCGGGTCATGAAATCCTCATCGCGATACCGAAAGTAAAGTTGGAATTGACCTGAAAGGTAGCCTTAGCCTTTCGTCTAGGTCAAACTTTGGGTTAACCACTTTTACCTCAAAGGAAAGCTCAGTGTTTAGCCTCATGGCGAAAACAATGTGCATTTGCTATAGCTTGCATGTGAAAGAGAAGTCGCTCGTGACTTCTCTCAACAACCTCAGAAGAAGGCTATCATGTTTTCCCTCTTCCGCCGTCGCTTCAACCGTGCTCAGCGTTATAGTTGGGTGTCGGCCGTCGACGCGAATAATCCCCATATCGTCGCCGCCGTGCTGACCTTCTGGGGGCGTTAGTCCGGTTCGGACGCGCAACGGTTCGAGGCGTGAACCAACTTCATGAGCATACCATTCGGGGCGGATCGCCAGGCGGTGATCCGCCCCTTGCTTTGATGGCATGCGGCTTTACCGGCGGGCGGGCTTGGGCTACCCAAGGATCATGTTTCGCCTGATCCATATTTCCGATCTGCATCTCGGCCCGCTGCCGGCGGCGCGCATCCGCGACCTCGCCTCCAAGCGTATCCTCGGTTACGTCAACTGGCGGCGCAATCGGTCGCGCGCTTTCGGCGATGATGTCGAGGCGGCACTCATCGCGGCGATTGCGGCCGAGCGGCCCGACCATGTCGTGGTGACCGGAGATCTCGTCAACATCGCGCTGGCCGGAGAATACGCAACAGCCTCCGCCTTTCTCGGCCTCTTGGGATCGGGCGACGTGGTCAGCGCCATCCCGGGCAACCATGACGCCTACGTGCCCGGCGCCGCTCGGCGGGCGCGGAAAGCCTGGGCCACCTATATGACGGCCGACACCGGCGAACCGACCGGCTGGCCCTACGTACGGCGGCGGGGCGATATCGCCATTGTCGGCGCATCGTCGGCCGTCGCCTCCGGGCCATTCATGGCGACAGGGACCTTCTCGGAAGAACAGGAAGAGCGATTGGCGATAGCGCTCGACAAACTCGGGCGGGCCGGCCTCTGCCGGGTGGTGCTGATCCATCATCCGCCAGTCAAGGGCGCGACGGCCTGGCACAAGCGGCTTTCCGGTGCCTCGCGCTTCCGCAAGGTCATAGCCCGTTATGGGGCGGAGCTCATTCTGCACGGCCACACCCATCAGCCGACCCGGCTGTCGCTTGCCGGTCCAAAGGGCAATGTGCCGGTGATCGGCGTATCCGCCGCAACCCAACGGCCGGATGGCGAACATCCGGCTGCCGGTTTCAATCTGTTCGATATCGAGAAGATCGATGCGGGGTTTCAAATTTGGCATCGCCTGATGCAGGTAACGCCGGGCGGCGCCTTCGCGGAGACGCGGTCCGAGGAGATCGTCAGCCCGGGACCATGAACCAGGCATAGGCGACGAGCCCAAGCGCCCCGACGGCAAATCCAGCCAGAAAAATGATCAGCGCCCAGATGAGGGCCGAACCGCGATCGGTCGTCGTGCCGTTCGCCGCCGGCTCACCGCTATCTTCCCGGCGGTCCAGCGCCACGGTGCGTAGCTTTTCCACCAGCGCGTCGCTTTCAAGCGAGCGTTCGCGCTCGACGACCCGTTCGGCAATGTAGTCGGTCACGGCGTCGGCCGTGGCATCGAGGTCGGCACTTTCGTGCAGTGTGAGACGGCCGAGGCGGGTGTCCTTCAGAAAGCGATAGGAGCGGCGGTCGCGCGCCATCACCACGTGCGTGGTAGGATCGATCCACAGGCGCGGCGGCGTCGAGCCGGCCACCTGGCAAATGAAATAGGCGTCGTCGGCGGGGATTTCGGCGAAGACGCCCTGAAGCTCCTCGGCCAGCAACATCAGGCGGGCCCGATCGCCCTCGTGCAGGTCGGCATAGGCATCGGCCCGCTCGCTCTCGGCAATGCGCATGCGACGCGTAGCGTCCGAAAGACGCCGGACCTTGCCATCGCCGGTCTTGTTGTCGCCTGCCTCGCCGCCCGTCATGACTCATCCTGCCGCTTAGGAGCCGGTTCGCCGGCGCATTCCGGCTTGGATTGACCGGCAAAGGAATGCGTCGAGGACTCGACCTGAATACGTCTTCCCTAAGCATACATGGATGGCGGAATTAGGACTAGCTTAACCATCCTTCGCCCACAGCGACGATGCTGTCTGGGGAAAAGCGTGCCTCCCGACCGTTCCAAGTAGGGCTTGCCGTCCGTTCATGGGTGGTGTTTGAAGACTGCAGCGATGCTCGGCGCCGTGTGGCGATCCCGACAAGGAGGAAGGTCATGAAGCCCGTTTTCATCCAGTTGCAGTGCGCCCCCGGCCGGACCTATGCGGTGGCAGACGCCATCTACGCCCTCGAAATCGCATCCGAGCTCTATTCGACGTCGGGCGAGTATGATTTGCTGATGAAGATTTACGTCGACTCGTCGGCCCATGACGATATCGGCAAGTTCATCAACGAGAAGATCTCGTCGATTCCCGGCATCGTGCGCACCCTGACGACGCTGACCTTCCGCGCGTTCTAAGGAAAGTCTGCCGAGTCTTGCAACAGTCAGCTGTTGCTTTGAAGTGCCAGGCGAGTGGCGCCGAGGATCGGGCCGGGCAGGCCCTCTTTCTTGGCCTGGACGATGACGGCGAGGCCGCTGGTGCCCTCAGGAGCCACGTCGGCGAGTGGTAGTTCCAGCGTCGCCGCTTCGCCGGACCACATGCCGACCACCTGCATGCGGTCGACGATATTGACGTAGGTGACGGACGTATCCCGATTCTCGCCGGAGCCGATATTGACGGTTTTCGGAGGTAGGTAGCCGGCGATCCAGACCGACGCCTCACCGGCGTGATCGCGGGCCGGCAGGGTGACGATGACGCGGTCACCCTCGATGCGAGCTGTGACGGCGAGATTGGGCGTCTCGCCATTGTCCCGCATGACGTCGAAGGAGGCGCGGATCTCATCCTGGCGGCTACCGATCACCGCGCTTCGGCCGTTGAGCACGGCCTGGGGCGTGAAGACGGCGTGGTCGGCGCGTGCCTTGGCATATTCCCGTTGGCGGCGGGTGAATTCCGGCTTGGCATAGGTATCGCGCCAGCCGAGATAATCCCAATAATCGACGGCGAAGGTGAGGGCGATGGTGTCGGGATCCTTGGCGAGCTGGCCTAGGACCTTGTCGGCCGGCGGACAGGCCGAGCAACCCTGGCTGGTAAACAGTTCGACGACGTCGGCCGCCGCGGCGCTGCCGCTTCCCACCGCCAAGGCAACGCAGCAGGATGCCATGCCGAGAGCGAATCCGCCGAAGGTTTCCCGCCAGGGTATCGTATCCAAGACCAACCTCATCGCTGTTGTTCTTTGTGAGCCCAAGGAATACGACAGTGGCGCATGACGTTCCACTCACGAGTGCTTGACCGAACCAATCGGTCAACGATCGGTTCCGCCCGTTGATCTCGCAGAATTACGCAGAATTCCGGAAGGCGGTGGCTTCGATCTCGATCTTCATTTCCGGACGGATGAGGCCGGCGATGATCATCGTCGCCGCCGGGCGGATGTCCGCGAGCCAGCGTCCGACCACGGAAAACACCGGATCGGCATAGGCGGCATCGGTCACGATATAGCGGACGCGCACCACGTCGGACATGGAAAAGCCCGCCTCGCCCAGCGCTCGGGCGATGGTCGCCATGGCGTTTTCGGCCTGGGCGGACACATCGTCGGGCATGGTCATGGTCGCATAGTCATAACCGGTTGTGCCTGAGACGAAGCACCAGGGACCGTCGGCGACCGCACGCGAATAACCGGCGGCCTTTTCGAACGGCGAGCCGGTGGAAACGAGCTGGCGCATGAAAAGCCTCACATGAAAACGCCCTCCGAAGAGGGCGCTTTGGGAGCTCTGTCAGGCCCAGGGGTGGGCAGCGGCGTTCTTCGTTTCGAAGGCGGCGATTGCCGGCGCCTTCTCTAGGGTGAGGCCAATATCGTCGAGGCCATTCAGCAAGCAATGCTTCTTGAACGGATCGATCTCGAAGGAGACCTGACCGCCATCGGGTCCCTTGACCACCTGGTTGACGAGGTCGACGGTCAGCGTGGCGTTGGCACCGCGCTCGGCATCGTCCATCAGCTTCTTGAGATCATCCGGCGAGACGACGATGGGCAGAATGCCGTTCTTGAAGCAGTTGTTGTAGAAGATGTCGGCAAAGCTGGTGGAGATGACGCAGCGGATACCGTAGTCGAGCAGTGCCCAGGGGGCATGCTCGCGCGATGAACCACAGCCGAAGTTGTCGCCGGCCACCAGGATTTCCGCCTTGCGGTAGGCGGACTTGTTGAGAACGAAGTCGGGGTTCTCCGAGCCGTCTTCCCGATACCGCATCTCCGAGAACAGGCCCTTGCCGAGACCGGTGCGCTTGATGGTCTTGAGATACTGCTTGGGAATGATCATGTCGGTGTCGATATTGAGGATCGGCAGCGGCGCGGCGACACCAGTGAGCACGTCGAATTTCTGCATGATCTATCCTTTCCCGAAGCGAGCGGTCAGGCGGAGACGAGGCCGGTGGTGGCCGGCCGTCCCAGCATCAGGTTGAGGTTCTGTACGGCAGCGCCGGAGGCGCCCTTGCCGAGGTTGTCGTAAAGCGAAACGATCAATGCCTCCTCGCCGGTGGCGTCGGCGAAGACATAAAGGCGCAGCTCGTTGGTGCCATTGAGCGCCCGCGGATCGAGGCTGGCAAGCCGCTCGGTTGCCTCAAAAGGCATGACCTTGACGAAAGTTTCGCCCGCATAGCGATCGGCCAGCAGCTCATGAATGCTCCGTGCCTTGAGGCCGGGCGCCACCGCCCACAGGCGAAGCGGCACGAAGGTCAGCATGCCCTGCGCGAAATTGCCAACCGACGGCTGGAACTGCGGCGCGTGGGTGAGGCCGGTGTAGGCCGCCATCTCCGGCAGGTGCTTGTGCTTGAAGGTGAGGCCATAGGGCATCAGCGGCGCCGGGTCGGCGGCCGACTGGTAGTCCTCGACCATCTTGCGGCCGCCGCCCGAATAGCCGGAAACACCGTTGTAGCTGAGTGCCGCTTCGGCGGGCAGCAGGCCGGCGTCGACCAGCGGGCGGATGCCGGCGATCAGGCCCTGCGGCCAGCAGCCGGGGTTGGCGACGCGTTTCGACTTGGCGATCGCTTCGGCCTGGCCCTTGGCCATTTCGGCGAAACCATAGGCCCAGCCGGGAGCGACGCGATGAGCGGTGGAGGCGTCGATCACCGCCGTATGCTCGTTGTCGATGAGGCTCACCGACTCCTTGGCGGCATCGTCGGGCAGGCAGAGGATGGCAACGTCCGCCGCATTGAGCAGCCGGCGACGCTCGTCCATGTCCTTGCGCTTTTCCGGATCGATGGTCAGCAGATCGATGTCGTCGCGGGCGGCGAGGCGGTCACGGATCTGAAGGCCGGTGGTGCCTGCTTCGCCGTCGATGTAGATCTTGGCCCGCGTCATGCTCGTTGCCCGGAATTGGCCGGCAGCCGCCGGCATCTGTTGGAAAGTCCGCCGCGGCGGGCGCCGGGCGGAGTGCGAGAGGCTTTACCATCATCGGCCGCCGCTGTCATGCGTCAATGGAGTGTGGTCGGTGTCAGACGGGCAGGATGTAGGTAATCAGCAGATAGGCGCAAAGGCCAATGGCTAGTAGGACCGCCAGCCCGCGTGCGATCTTGCGCGCATAGATGACGTCGGGGTCTTCGTTGTCGTTGGCAGGGTCGTCGAACTGCATGGCTCCGGCCCGAGCGAAATGGTTTCGCTTGTATATAATCGCGCCAAGGGCGCGGCCAAGCGAACAAAAGGGCTTGCATCGAGGTTAGCCTTCGGTCGACCCTAACAACGCATCGTCCGTCCGGTCTGCCGATTCCCTCTCGGGAACGCCGCCACACGGACCGCAACGCCGACGAGGTTGCCATGGCCAGGCTGTTTACCGCCCTCGAAATCCCCGCCGCAGCCGGCTTCCATCTATCGCTTCTGAAGGGTGGACTGCCCGGTGCCCGCTGGATCGATCCGGCCAATTATCACGTGACGCTGCGTTTCATCGGCGACATCGACCACCGCACCGCCGACGAGGTGGCTGCCGCTCTGGATCGTGTCTACAAGCCGCCGTTCGAGCTCAGCCTCAGGGGACTGCACTGCTTTGCTTCGGGGCGCGTGCCGCATTCCCTTGCCGTCAAGGTGGAGCCGACCGAGCAATTGATCGAGCTGCAGGCCGAGCACGAGCGCATCATCCAGCGCCTCGGCTTGCCGGCCGAGGGGCGGCGCTACATTCCGCATGTGACGCTCGCCCGCTTCAAGGGCACGACGTCAACCGACGTCGCTCGTTGGCTGTCCGAGCACGGCGACTTCATCGGGCCACACTTCCCCGTCGATCGCTTCGTTCTCTATTCCTCACGCGCCTCGGTGGGCGGCGGCCCCTATCTCGTCGAGGAGGCCTATCCGCTGGCCGCCTGATCCGATCAGCGCTCGATCTTTTCGATAAAGGCACGGACGGCGCGGTCGCAGAGATCGAACACCGCGTCGAAGGCTCGCTCATCCTCGTAATAGGGGTCCGGTACCTCGCTCGACAGGCCGAGCGCCTCTTCGAGGAAAAGACCGATGCGCGTCGTCGAGCCCTTGGGCGCCAGACGGCGAAGGTCGGCAACATTCTGCCTGTCCATGCCGACGATCAGTTCGAAATCCGAGAAATCGGCCTTGCGCACCTGGCGGGCGCGTAGCGGCGCCAGATCGACACCCCGCTTGCGCGCGGCGGCGATGGCGCGAGGGTCGGGCGGATCGCCGGTATGCCAGCCGCCGGTGCCGGCGCTGTCGACGCGGACCGAATGGGACAGGCCTGCGGCGGCGAGGTGGTTGAGCATCAGGCCTTCGGCGGTCGGCGAACGGCAGATGTTTCCGAGACAAACGAACAGGATCGAGCGCATGCGGCCGTTTAGGCCGCGGAGCGGCTTGCGGTCAAGACGGCAGCGAACGTAGTCTCGTCGGACGGAGAGCCCAGATATGAATTTCCTGCCGACCGGCGGCGTGCTGACCGCCTATACGCTGGCTGTGCTGGCGCTGAACTATACACCCGGACCTGACATGGCGATGTTCGTCGGCACGGCGATCACCCGTGGTCGGCGGGCGGGGATCGCCGCGTTCCTTGGCACCAGCACCGGCATTCTCGTGCATACGCTTCTGGTGACCTTCGGCCTCGCAGCGCTGCTTGCAGCTTCGCCGGCCGCCTTTGACGTGCTCAAGGTGATCGGGGCGTTCTACCTGCTTTATGTGGCCGTCGGCGCCATCCGGCATGGCGGGCATTTCGCGCCGGAAGGCGGCGCTCTGTCGCCTGCGCCAGTCGTCCGCCTCTATCTGAAGGGGCTCGCGGTCAACGTCCTGAATCCCAAGGTGGTCTTGTTCTTCCTGACGTTCCTGCCGCAATTCGTCGAGCCGGGTGATCCGGCAGCGCGCGGCAAGCTGCTGTTTTTCGGCCTGTGGTTCTTGCTGGTGTCGACGATCTCGATGCTGCCGCTGATCCTCGGGGCGAGCGGCGTTGCCGCTTTCCTCAAGGCGCGGCCGGGGGTGATGCGCGGTATCGACTATGTCTTCGCCGGTGTGATGGGCGCTTTTGCCGTCAAGCTCGTCACCGCTCGTCTCTAGGGCGTCCGGTGCCTGTCAGGAAGACGCCGTCGACGCCGGCCATACGGCCGGCCACCAGCCAATAGACGAAACCGCCGACGATGCCGGCGGCGACCAGGATGGCGATGTTGCGCGGATCGCCGTCAAGCGGGCGCATCATCGGGGTGAGGCCCAGGGACGGCAGAACGCCCAGCAGACCGCCGACCGCGAGATAGACGAGTGCCGAGCGCAGACGGAACACCTCGGTGATCAGTATGACCACCGCCCAGGGGGCGAGCGCCATGGCACCGAGGTAACTGGCGGTCATGGCGGCGCTGACGCCGAAGCTGCCCCAGAACCATACGCTGTCGGCCGGGTCTGTGGGCGTCAGTCCCACCGAGGCGGCGAGCATGAACAGAGCGGCGGCGCTGATCGCCAGAATGAAGCCGATCAGCGCGGCAAAGATGCGGCCGACCGCCCGCATCAGTCTTCTCCGTGGCCGGCCACCATGGCGCGCATGGCGAGATCTGCTTCCGTGAGTCCCATCTCGAGGGCGAGCCGCTCGGTCTTCCTCAAACGCTCGCTCTCGCTCTTCAACTGGCCGCAGGCGGCGGCGATGTCGCGGCCACGCGGCGTGCGGATCGGCGAGGCATAACCGGCGTCGTTGACGAATTGGGCGAAGGCCTCGATGGTCTCCCAGTCGGAGCACTCGTAAGCGGTGCCCGGCCAGGGATTGAACGGAATGAGGTTGATCTTGGCCGGAATGCCCTTCAACAGCTTCACGAGGTCGCGGGCGTCCGCGAGGCTGTCGTTGACGCCCTTCAGCATCACGTATTCGAAGGTAATCCGACGCGCATTCGACAGGCCCGGATAAGCGCGGCAGGCGTCCATCAGCTCCTTGAGCGGATATTTCTTGTTGATCGGCACCAGTACGTTGCGCAGATCGTCACGCACGGCATGCAGGGAAATCGCCAGCATGCAGCCGATCTCGTCGCCGGTGCGGGCGATGTTCGGCACCACGCCGGAGGTGGACAGCGTGACGCGGCGCTTGGATAGCGACAGGCCATCGCCGTCCATGATGATCGCCAGCGCCTGCTTGACGGCGTCGAAATTGTAGAGCGGCTCGCCCATGCCCATCATGACGACGTTGGAAACGAGGCGCCCTTCGCTCGGAATGGCCGCCTCGGCATTGTGCGCCACGTCCGGGTAGTCGCCGAGCCGATCGCGGGCGACCAGCACCTGTGCCACGATCTCCTCGGCGGTGAGGTTGCGCACCAGCATCTGCGTGCCGGTGTGGCAGAAGGCGCAGTTGAGCGTGCAGCCGACCTGCGAGGAAACGCAGAGCGTGCCGCGTCCTTCCTCGGGAATGTAGACGGTCTCGATCTCCACCGGCTTGCCGGCGCCGCGCGAGGGAAAGCGCATCAGCCATTTGCGTGTACCATCGGCCGATACCTGCTCGGCGACGATCTCGGGGCGACCGACGACATAGGCCGCGTCCAGACGGGCACGCAATTCCTTGGCGACGTTGGTCATCGCCGAGAACTCGCGTACGCCACGCACGTAAATCCAGTGCCAGAGCTGGGTGACGCGCATGCGAAGCTGCCGCTCCTCGACGCCGATGGCGAGAAGCGCCTTGGCCATCTCGATGCGCGTCATGCCGACGAGCGACGGTTTTTCCGGCGAGGCAGCGGGCGTGGCGGCAACAGGGCTGTGGTCGATGAGGGTCGACATGGGCGTTCGGTTGATCCTGATGGAGTTCAATGGCGAAAAAGGTTCGCCTCAAAAGCAAGAACGGCCGCGGACGTCACCGTCCCGACCGTTCCCGGTTATCGGAAGCCATAGCAGAAAACCTGAGAAAACCCAAGATGGGGTTGGGTTGATCTCTATTCCGGCGCGAAGCTTACTGGCATTCACCGTCGATGCGCTTCAGGGCGGCGCTGATGCCCTTGAGCGAATAGGTATCGGTGGTCACGGTACCGCGCCGCGACGTGCCGGTGATCACCATGGTCGAGCCGCTCTTCATGGTGTTGATGAAGCGGTTCTCCTCGGCGGGATTCTCGACCCAGGCGCCCTGGTCCTTGGTGTACATGCTGAAAGTGGCATCCCCGATCTTGACGGTGGTCTTGGAGCCTTCCTTGTAAGGATAGCCGGTGATCACCGAAATCTCGTGCTTGACGCCTTCCTTCGGGCGGTTGGTTATAAACATGAACACCGGGTCGCGGTTGACGCCGGCCGGCTGCATATCGCTCGGCTGCGTCGCCGCGTAGCATACCTTGGCACCGGCGTTGTTGTAGGTGTAGGTGGCCCATTTCTCGAACGTCTGGAGCGGCGTGGGGGCCTTGGCCTGCTGCTGCATGGGCGTCTTGTTTTGCTGCTGCGTGGGCGCCTTGGTCTGCTGGGCATCGGCGATGGTCGTCACGCCGAGCAGCAGTGCGACGGCCAAGCCGAGGGTGCGTGCGTTCGTCATCTAATCACCTTGGGTCTTGTCGTTGGACACGAATGCGCCCACCGAAGCGGTCCGCATGAAGCCTAAGGGAAACGTTAAGGCGTCATGGTTACCAAAGTATTGCTCCGGCGTCTCAAACTGTCGGGCGATGCTTGCCATGGCGCCTCACATTGTTGCGGCGCGAGGCTTGGCTCGAAATCGGGCGACAATGCGGCCGGTCGACTTAAAGTCGTTCCCCGCCCGTAAGTTATCCGGTCTTTTCGGTGGCGAGCCGGTCCAAGGCGATGCGGGCGGCGACGCGGTGCCGTTCGCCGATATGGCGGCGAACCAAGCTGATCGCCGTGACGAGCACGGTAATGTCATCTGAGAAACCGAGGCCGACAATGAAATCCGGCACGATGTCGAACGGAACGACGAAATAGGTGAGGGCGGCAAGCAGCGTCGCCCGCACCGATGCCGGGGTCTCAGGATCGAGTGCACAGTAGTAGGCGGCCACCACCTCGTCGATGAATGGGATCGAGGCGATCGCCTTCCTGACCGTCTTCCAGAAGCGGGAACGGACGCGGGCCTCATGGCCTTCGGCCGGACCGATGATCTCGGGATCGGGATGGTAGGTTTTGCGCATGGCGTCGAAATGGGAATCCCGGCGCCCCCTGTCAACGGTCGATCCGATAGATCGGCATGCGGCCGCCTTCCCCCTTGTAGATGCGGGTGTCGAGGACGCCGAGCGGCTCGATTCGCTCCGGTGCGATGCCGAGGGTTACAGGGTCGATCTCGGTGACCAGGAGCGCCGGGCCGTTGACGGCGGGCTGATAGGGAATGGTCATCTCGAACTGGTCGGCCGGGGCGGCGCCGGGCGCGACATAGGGCCGGACATCAAGGCCGCTGTCGCGCAGTTCGTACAGCGTCTCCGACGTCATCGGGCGTCCGACGGTGACCACGGTACGAACGCCGGCCGCCCGGGCGGCCTCGGTGAGCTTTTGACCGTAATCGGCCCAGTGCAGCAGGCGCTGGAGCTGCCTCGGCCTCTCCGGTAGCGTCACGTGGCCAACAAGGCTGGCGCCGACGGCCAGCGCCACGGCCACCACCACGTTGATCGCCGCCGACAGCTTCAGGAGGGGGCGCCAGCGACCGTTGCAGAGCAAGGCGCTGGCAAAGATGATCAGCGCCGGGAAAGCCGTTGCCGCCCAGTTGCCGTGCAGTTTCGCGAAGGCGGCGTTGATGCCGATGACGATCAGGATGGGCAGGCTCAGCCACATCAGGAGGCGGTCGGCCGCCGGTTTGGTCGATCGCCAGCCGAGGATCGCGGCGAGGATGACGATGACGAACAGGATCGGTCCGGGGATGACGGCCTGCCCCATGAGATATTCGAAGATCTTGCCGACCTTGAAGCCGACCTTCTCCCAACCGGCGTTGTCGCCGGTGTGATGGAAGGTGACGAAGCCGTTCTGGGCGTTCCAGATCAGGTTGGGCAGGAAGCCGGCGAGGCCGCCCAGCAGCGCCACCCAGGTGGCGCCGTTGCGCAGAAGCGGACGCTTGTCGGCGGCAGCCAAAAAATAGACGAGCAGGGAGGCTGGCAGGTAGATCATCGCATATTTGGCGTTGAGGCCAACGGCGACGGTGCCGGCAAGATAAAAGGCGCGGGAGAGTGAGGGCTTCTCGAGGAACAGCACCGTTGCGTGCAGGCCGACGCACCAGAAGAACAGCAAGGGGCCATCGGTGTTGAGAATCAGCGACGATAGGCTGACGGCCGGCATGGCGACATAGGCAAGCGCGCTCCAGAAGCCGACGCGCGCATCATAGAGACGACGGGCGGCGAGGAAGACGAACCAGGCGGCCGCCGCGTGCAGGATGGGCGCCGGTGCCCGGACGCAGGCAACGCCGTTGCCGCAGATTTCCGTCGTACCGCGGATCAGCCAGGCGATCAGTCCCGGCTTGGTGAAATAGCCGAAGGCAAGGTGTCGCGACCAAGCCCAATATTGCGCCTCGTCATAGGTCAGTTCGAAGCCGCTCAACAGGAGGGCGGCGAGGCGGAGAACGAGGAAGGCGGTGATGACCAGAAGGGTCAACCGCATCCAGTCACGGTCGGAAATCGGATGGGTGTCGGTCATGCTCGGCTCGGCTGGCTGGGCGGTCGGTTTATCAGCTGCGATCGTGGTCGGCAAATGGCGAATCTCCAGCCTTGCACGGCCGGCATAGTCGGTTAAATTGCCGGCGATCTTTTCGAGCCGCCGGCGAGCCTCCCGCCGAATGAGCGGCGTTCACCCCTACGGAGTTTCCATGAAAAAGGGCGAAGTCAAGAAAGTCGTGCTGGCCTATTCCGGTGGTCTCGACACGTCGATCATCCTCAAGTGGCTGCAGACCGAACTCGACGCGGAGGTCGTGACCTTCACGGCCGACCTCGGTCAGGGCGACGGCGATCTCGAGCCGGCCCGCAAGAAGGCCGAGATGCTGGGCATCAAGGAAATCTTCATCGAGGACGTGCGCGAGGAGTTCGTCCGCGACTTCGTCTTCCCGATGTTCCGCGCCAACGCCGTCTACGAAGGCGTCTACCTGCTCGGCACCTCGATCGCCCGTCCCTTGATCTCCAAGCACCTGATCGACATCGCCAAGAAGACCGGTGCCGATGCCATCGCCCACGGTGCCACCGGCAAGGGCAACGACCAGGTGCGCTTCGAATTGTCCGCCTACGCGCTCAACCCGGACATCAAGATCATCGCCCCCTGGCGCGACTGGTCTTTCAAGAGCCGCACCGACCTCCTGGACTTTGCCGAAAAGCACCAGATCCCGATCGCCAAGGACAAGAAGGGCGATGCACCCTTCTCGGTCGACGCCAACCTCCTGCACTCCTCCTCCGAGGGCAAGGTGCTGGAGGATCCGTCACAGCCGGCGCCCGAATACGTGCACATGCGCACCATTTCGCCGGAAGAGGCGCCCGACAAGGCGACCATCATCACCATCGGTTTCGAGAAGGGCGACGCCGTTTCCATCAACGGCAAGCGCATGAGCCCGGCCGAGCTGCTGACGGCGCTCAATGCCTATGGCCATGACAACGGCATCGGCCGTCTCGACCTCGTCGAGAACCGCTTCGTCGGCATGAAGTCACGCGGCGTCTACGAGACCCCTGGCGGCACCATCCTGCTCACAGCCCACCGGGCGATCGAAAGTATCACGCTCGACCGTGGCGCCGCCCATCTGAAAGACGAGCTGATGCCGCGCTACGCGGAGCTCATCTACTACGGCTTCTGGTTCGCGCCCGAGCGCTACATGCTGCAGGCGCTGATCGACAAGAGCCAGGAGAACGTCGAGGGCGAAGTGACGCTGAAGCTCTACAAGGGCAACGTCATCGTCACCGGCCGCTCTTCGCCGAAGACGCTTTACTCGTCGACGCTGGTCACCTTCGAGGACGATCAGGGCGCCTACGACCAGAAGGACGCCGCCGGCTTCATCAAGCTCAACGCCCTGCGCCTGCGCACGCTCGCCAAGCGCGATCGCGGCTGAGCTACATGTCTTAAAAAGCTACACAGGGGCCGAGCACTTTTGTGCATCGGTCCCTGTCTGTAAATACGTTAATATGGAACGCTGCGAGTTTCGCCTGTAGCTTATTTCTGATATTATTTGTTATTCTATACGCAATGTGAGACTAGCCTCTCTAAAATGCCTCTTAGAACCAATCCTTTTCGCGCTCCGTTCCCTAGAAGACTTCTAGTTCGTATCCACCTCGATCTTCTTAAGATAGACCGATGTGTCACGCGCTGGTCTGATTATCCAGATCACCTAGACATGATAGAGATTATGGTCCTAATATCGGAGGATAGGAGATTCTTCCGTCATAACGGTGTTGATTGGTGGTCAGTTGGTAGGGTTTTATTTGGCACACTGAAATTCAATATTCATGGCGGCGCTAGCACCATAGATATGCAGTTTGTAAGAACTGCGACTGGATTTTATGAAAGGTCTATTCGTAGGAAGCTGTATGAAATGTTGTTGGCTAGAATAATACAATACAGATATTCGAAAATACAAATATTAAGAAGTTATTTATCAATTGCCTTTTTTGGGTCCGGAATTTACGGAACGGACAAAGCATCTATTGCAGCTTTGGGTGTTTCAAAGTATGGGGTCAATATTGTGGGTGCTGCTGTAGTTGCATCAATGCTCGTTTATCCGCGTCCTCTTGTTCCCGATCAGAGATGGCTTGCTAATATTACCAGAAGATCAAACTATCTCCTGTCTCTTTATCCGTCTCTCAAACAGCGATTTGAAAAGCTTCCACGTTGGGATGCGATCTAGGTTATCTTCATTTATTTCAATCTCGGCATATATTTCTTTCTTTTTGTCGAAAACTACGCGTATTAATCTTTTTTGCAAGTTACCGAGAGATCCCTGAATTTCGTTAAGGGCAGAAATAATGTCATTGATTTCTCTATTTCTTGCTATTCCTGGTGTTGATCGTTTGATGACGGATATCTTATTTCCAATTTTTGCGAATCTATTCTGTATTGATTCTAATTCTTTAGTGTGATAGAAATCTATATACATAGTTATGTTCGAGTATAGGGAAACTATATTTGAATTCCATTCTTCTGATATTTCGTCGTATTCAATAGATCGTTTCTCAATTAGAGGCTTGTCCAGTGCCTTAATCGCTAGAACAAGTCTCAACATTTTATGTTGACGCCTTCCGGCCAGGGTTGAAAAGCGTTCAATTAGTTCTCTCAAAATCTTAATTTCATTTTCTCTGTCGACTATTCGCTGCTGCTGCAGCCAACTTTGTCGCTGCCATATGTGGGTGAAGCGAGAAGCAAGGACTCCGGAAAAGATAAACGTGCAAAAAACAGTCACCAAAGCGGTCAGCATGTTACAGCGCTCCAGACGCCGGGGCGGTTTGCACTGATTATCGCGCTGGCCGAATGATCCTTCAAGCGGTGTGGTTGAAAAGGTAAGGCGGACGGGGCCGGCTTTTGGAAGAAACTGGGTTGGCAGATATTCTGTGATCTGTACGTGTGATTTTAATATTCATTTTTACAAATTATCGCCGCCGAACTGGCCAGCGGCGATAAGTGATAACAAGCAAATCTATTCTACGCCGCGCGCAGGCTCTCGACGAACTTGCCCACTTCGCTCTGGAGGTCGGCGGATTGATGTTCGAGCTCGGTCGACAGCGACATCAGATGGGTCGAGGCACGACCGGTCAGTTCGGCGGCTTCGCCGACGCCGGCGATGGAGCCGGTTACCGTCTGGGTGCCTTCGGCCGCCCGCTGCGTGTTCTCGGCGATTTCGCCGGTGGCGGCACCCTGTTCCTCGACCGCGCCGGCGATGGAGGCCGTCACTTCGCGGATCATCGAGATGGTCGAGGTGATGCGGCCAATGGCGGTGACCGTCTCGTTGGTCGCTTCCTGGATCTCGCCGATCTTGGAGCCGATCTCGTCGGTGGCCTTGGCGGTCTGGGCAGCGAGCTGCTTCACCTCGCTGGCGACGACGGCGAAGCCCTTGCCGGCGTCACCGGCGCGTGCCGCTTCGATGGTGGCGTTGAGCGCCAGAAGGTTGGTCTGCTCGGCGATGGCACGGATGAGGTTGACGACATCGCCGATGCGGACGGCAGCATCGGTCAGCGCGCGCACCTTAGTTTCGGTCCGCGATGCCTCGGCGGCGGCCTCCTCGGCGATGCCGGCCGACTTGGACACCTGGACGTTGATCTCGCGAATGGAGGCGGTGAGCTCTTCGGCGCCAGCGGCCACCGTCTGCACGTTGGAGGCGGCGGTCTCGGCGGCGCCGGTCACCGACTGCGCCCGGCCGGATGTGGCGTCGGCGGTCTCGGACAGTTCGCGGGCAGCTTCGGCCACTTCGGCCGACGAACGGACGAAGCGGTCGGCCAGCGCGCCCATGGTTGACTGGAAGGCATCGGCAAGCGCCTGCCGTTCCTGGAGCTGCTGCTCGGCGACGAGACGGTCGCGTTCGCCCTGCTCGGCACGGAGCCGTTCGGTTTCCGACAGTCCCTTGGCGAACACGTCAAGCGTCCGCGCCATGTCGCCCACTTCGTTGCGGTCGCCGGCATAGGGGATGACGACGTCGCGGTCGCCGGCGGCAACCGCCTTCATGGCGGCGGTGATGCGGCCGATCGGCTTGACGATGCCACGGGCCAGGAGCAGGCCAAACACCAGCGTCATCGCCATGATGGCGCCGAAGACGATCATCAGCTGGTCACGGGCGTCGCGGCGGGCGCGGATTTCCGAGGTCGAGGCCGAGGTATCGATGCTGCGGATCGTCGAAACCAGGTTGTCGAGCTGCGGCTCCAGCGTCTTGTAGCCGTTGGAAAGCTGCTCGTAGATGCTGAGGAATTTCTGCTGCAAGGCCACCCACTGGCCGACGTTGCCGGTGTAGGTTTCCATCGCCTTGCCAAGCGCCGCCTTGACGTCGGCGCTGAGCGTGCTGCGGGCGAGCGCGCGGGTGAAATCCATGGAGGCCTTGCCGAAAGCGGTGAAGGCCTGCGTGTCGCTCTTCAGCTGGAAGTCTTTCTCGAAGGTCCGCATGGTGGCGAACAGCGCCGCCAGTTCAGGCGTCGGGTTGGCGGCCAGGATGTCGTTCACCGCCTGGCTCGACTTCAGGAGCGCACCGTTGACGCCTTGCTGCGGATAAAGGCCGAGTTGCTTCTTGATATCCAGGATGGCCTTGAAGGACGTGCCATACTCCTCGAGGCCGGCCTTGATCTGGGCAACATTTTCCGCCTTTGACGGGTCGGTCGCCTTGATGCGCGTTTCAAGCTGCTGAATGTTCGAAACGGTCATGCGCGTCAGGTCGCCGTGCAGACCGGAATAGCGCTCGTTGCCGGTGAACAGGAACTCGATCTCGGCGCGGCGGAGCTGCAGCGCGGTGGTCTGCAGCGTGCCGGCGAGATCGGCGTTGATGCGGGCGCTGGCGGCGCGTTGACGATAGGTGTTGGCGTTGATGTCCTGCATCATGTAAAGCCCGCCGACGACGGCGAGGGCCAAGAGCGAGAACAGCCCGAAGGCGAGCACCTTGGTAGCGATGCGGAACCGCGAGCCGATCGCGAATCCCCTGAGCCTGAACTTCGGCAACTTCGGCATAGGATAGAACTCCCCACTGGACCGGCCCGGCGCTCAAAGCAAAGCTTGCGCGCCATCTCCTCCCGACCGATCTCCATCCTGGGTAGCATCGCCTTTGTCGATTAATTGCGCGTAAAGCGCCTAGGCAAAAACAAGGCGAACCGGCTCCGAATTACCAACGACAACGTTGCCGAGTGTTCCTCCCGACCCAAGCCATCGCTCGAGATGCCCAGCTTATCGGCAGGGTAGCGATTGCGCGGCTTGGCGATTTGCGGGAAGCTTCGTCATCTCTCGCCAGAAGGCCCGCTTTTCATGCCGCTTTCGCTTCTGCTGTCGGCCTTTGTCGCCGCCTTTCTTTATGTCGTCATCCCCGGTCCTGCCTTTATCGCCTTGCTCGGCATCGGTGCCGGTCAGGGGCGGGGCGCCGGCGCGCGCTTCATCGTCGGCCATCTTGCCGGCGACACGCTGTGGACGAGCCTGGCGCTTGTGGCTCTGGTTGGCGCGCATGTGGTGGGGCCGATGGTGTTCGACCTGCTCGGCTGCATTTGCGGCGCCTATCTCGCCTTCATCGGCTGGCGTGCTTTCCGTGCCCGACCGAGTGGCGAGGGGCGGGCGGTGATGGCGGTGGAGCGGCCGTTCCGGCGCGGGCTGATCTTCGGCCTCACCAACCCCAAGGGCTATCCGGTGGCGCTCGCCACCTTCACGGCGCTGGTCGGCGGTGTTGCCGATACGTTGTCCTTCTCCAACCTGCCGGCCCTGCTTGCCGCGTCGTTCGTCGGTTTCCTTGCCGCCGACGTGGTGATGATCTCCATCATCGGCGCCGGTGCGGTCCGCCGCTTCTACCGGGCGCACGAGCTCGCCATCGTCAGGGGCTCGGGCCTCCTATTCATGGGCTTTGCCGCGCAGACCTTCTGGCACTCGGCGCCGGGCCTGCTCGGCTATCGCAAGACTTAGCGGACTTCGGTTCAGTCGTCCTCTCGCTCGACGAAGCCAAGCACCAAGGCAACCAGGGTGACGAGCGGGATCACCGTGGCGAAGGCGAGCGGCGGTGAACCGATGAATGCCACCGCGCCGGAATCGATAAAGCCGCTGCCCATCTGCGCAAAGCCCAGGAGGGCAGCCGCTGCCCCGGCCTTTTCGGGAAAGGCGGCCATGGCGCGCGTGGTGAGATCGGGCGTCACCATGGCCAGGGCGAAGGCGAAGATGGCAACCGGGGCCATCACGGTCAAATAGGACGGCGGAAATAGTGCGATCGATGCCGCCATGGTCAATGCGCCGGTCATCGCAAGCAGGAGGCCCGGCAGGACCAGGTGGCGGGCCGGCACGTGCTTGAGGAGCGCCTTGGTGAGGACGCCGCCGAGGATATAGGCGCCGGTCTGGGCCAGCATGCCGAAGCCGAAAGCCTGCGGGCTGAGGCCGGCGATGTCGATCAGCAGGAAGGGCAGCATCGAGCTCAGCGAGTAAAATCCGCCGAGCACCAGGCCGAGCATCAACGCCGGGAACAGAAAGCGGCCGTCGCTGCCGAGGGCGGCATAGGCGCGAACGAGGCCGGCCGGACTGGCGCGGGCGGGGTCGGGTGCGAGGTTGGTTTCCGGCAGGAACCGGTAGACCGTGATGAGCAGCGCGCCGCCATAGGCCACCATCAGCACGAAGATCGCCCGCCAGTCGAAAGCCAGCATGGCCAGGCTGCCGAGCGTCGGCGCCATCGCCGGGCCGATGGCCAGGAAAATGCCGATGGTGTTCATCACCCGTGCCGACTGCTCGCCGGTGAAATTGTCGCGGACGATGGCGCGGGCGACCGAAATGCCGACGGCGGCACCGATACCTTGCACCAGGCGAGCGACCGTCAGCGCGTGGATGGAGGGCGCCAGCATGGCGCCAAGCGAGCCGATCGCAAAGAGCGTGAGGAAAGCGAGCGCGGTGGGGCGCCGGCCGTAAGCATCTGATAACGGCCCGCAAATCAGCTGCGCCAGCGCGAAGCCGGCGAAGTAGGCGGCCAGCGTTGCCTTCACCGCCGGATAGGTGGTGGCAAAATCCGTCACTAGTTCCGGCATGGCCGGCGTGTAGAGGGCGAGCGACACCGGACCGAGAGCGATCAGGAGCGAACCAATCGCCGCGACATGGCGCTCGGTCATCGGAGCATGCTGCATGGAACGTCTCGGAAATGAAGGCCGAAGGCGGGGCTTTTAGCAGAGACAAGCGGCCGCTGTTAAGTGTCGCAACGCTTTGCATGGCTGATGATCGGCGTAATAATCAGGTTTTTCTTGCTACCGTCACATTCATTTGTATAGTGCGCGCCAGAATGACGGTCCGGAGGTTCGCTTCGGGCCGTCTGTCTTTTCCAAACTGAGTACGCCCATGCAAATGCGCAACATCGCCATCATCGCGCACGTCGACCATGGCAAGACCACCCTGGTCGATGAGCTTCTGAAGCAGTCCGGCACCTATCGCGAGAACCAGAAGGTGGCCGAGCGCGTGATGGATTCCAACGACCTCGAGAAGGAGCGCGGCATCACCATTCTTGCCAAGGCGACTTCGGTGGTCTGGAAAGATGTACGGATCAACATCGTCGACACCCCAGGCCACGCCGACTTCGGCGGCGAGGTGGAGCGCATTCTCAATATGGTGGACGGCGCCATCGTGCTGGTCGACGCCGCCGAGGGGCCGATGCCGCAGACCAAGTTCGTGGTCGGCAAGGCGCTGAAGGTCGGCCTGAAGCCGATCGTCGCCATCAACAAGGTCGACCGTCACGACGCCCGCATCCATGAAGTGGTGGATGAGGTGTTCGACCTGTTTGCCAATCTCGATGCCACCGACGAGCAGCTCGATTTCCCGATCCTCTATGGCTCGGGTCGCAATGGCTGGTTCTCGACCACGCCGGAAGGCGGCGAGGGCGATGGCATGGCCCCGCTGTTCGATCTGGTGCTGCGCCATGTCGAGCCGCCGCATGTCGAGAAGGACGCCTCCTTCCGCATGATCGGCACGCTGCTTGAAGCCAATCCCTTCCTCGGCCGCGTCGTGACCGGCCGCATCACCTCGGGTTCGGTGAAGACCAACCAGACCATCAAGGTACTCGATCAGGACGGCAATGTTGTCGATCAGGGCCGCGTGTCCAAGCTCTTGGCCTTCCGTGGCCTTGAGCGTACGGCGATCGACGTCGGCGAAGCCGGCGACATCGTGGCGATCGCCGGCCTCAGCAAGGGCACGGTGGCCGAGACTTTCTGTGCCCTCGACGTGACCGAACCGCTGCACGCCCAGCCGATCGACCCGCCGACCGTCACCATGACCTTCCTCGTCAACAACTCGCCGCTGGCCGGCACCGAGGGCGACAAGGTGACGAGCCGCATGATCCGCGACCGTCTTCTGCGCGAAGCGGAGGGCAACGTCGCCCTGAAGATCGAGGAAAGCTCGGAGAAGGATTCCTTCTTCGTCTCCGGTCGTGGCGAGCTGCAGCTTGCCGTGCTGATCGAGACCATGCGTCGCGAGGGCTTCGAGCTCGCCGTGTCGCGGCCGCGCGTCGTGTTCCGTAAGGACGAGACCACCGGCGAGACACTGGAGCCGGTCGAAGAGGTGGTGATCGACGTCGACGAGGAATACTCGTCGGTAGTCGTCCAGAAGATGAGCGAGCGCAAGGCCGACATGGTGGAGATGCGCCCGTCCGGCGGCAACCGCCTGCGCCTGGTGTTCTTCGCGCCGACCCGTGGTCTGATCGGTTATCAGTCGGAGCTTCTGACCGACACGCGCGGCACGGCGGTGATGAACCGGCTGTTCCACGCCTACCAGCCGCACAAGGGCGATCTGCCCGGCCGGCGCAACGGCGTGCTGATCTCCAACGACATTGGCGAGGCCGTGGCGTTCGCGCTGTGGAACCTCGAGGATCGCGGCCCGATGATGATCGAGCCGGGTTGGAAGGTCTATCAGGGCATGATCGTCGGCGAGCACACCCGCGAGAACGACCTCGAGGTCAACGTTCTCAAGGGCAAGAAGCTGACTAACGTTCGTTCGGTCAGCAAGGATGAGGCGGTGCGCCTGACGCCGCCGATCCGCATGACGCTTGAGAAGGCGCTGGCCTGGATCCAGGACGACGAACTGGTCGAGGTGACGCCGAAGTCGATCCGCCTGCGCAAGATTCTGCTCGATCCGATCGAGCGCAAGCGCCTGCGGTCCAAGGACGCTGCCGCCTGAGAGAGCTCTCGCAAACAATGACGGACAAAGGGCGACGCCACGGCGCCGCCCTTTTTCATGTCTGGTTCATAACGCCAGAAAATGAAAAGGGCCGCGTCGGCGATGACACGGCCCTTCTTGTTCGATTTCCGCTTGCGAAAGCCTCAGCCTTCGCCGCCCTCATTGTCGGTCGTCGCGGCCTTGGCCCGACGGGTACGCGGGCGGGTCGTCGAGGCTATCGGCGTGCCGATGGTGGTGGCCCGGCGGCGCGGAACGCGCTTGCGCGGCGCCTCCTCCTCGGAGCCTATCTCGGCCGGAGCAGCAGCCACCGGTTCGGGTGACGGCTGGCGAACCGGCTCGGCAGCCGGGCGCTCGGCGACCGGAGCCGGCCGTTCGGTCACAGGCGCCGGAGCGGTTTCGGAAACGCGCGGCTGGCGCTCCAGCAGGAAAGCCGGCAGGCCGGCCTCGGCGGCGACTGGAGCCTGACGCTCGCGCTCGACCGGACGCTGTTCACGCTCAACCGGACGCTCAGTGCGGGCGACGGGCTGCGGCACGTCAGGGAAGCTGACGTCCGGCTGCGGCGCATCGGCCAGTGTCGGCGCCACGGCCGGCTGCGGCTGACGCTCGCCACCGCGATTGTCCTGGTTGTTCTGCCCTTGGCCCTGGCGGTCGCCACGGTTGTTGTTGTCTCGGCCGAAGCGATCGAAGCGCGGGCGGCGGTCGCGACGATATTCGTTGCGGTCCTGCTGCTGACGTTCGCCGCCGGCGTTTTCACCGTTGCGGTTGTTGTTGTCACCGTTGCGATTGTTGTCGCCGTTGCGGTTATAATCGCGCTGCTGGCCGTTGTTGTCGCCGTTGCGGTTATAATCGCGCTGCTGGCCGCTGTTGTCGCGGTTCTGGTAGCTGCCGTTGCCCATGTCGCGCGGCTCGCGCTGCTCGTTGGGCTGGCGATTGGTGTTGTCGAACTGGCCGGGCTGGCGGATCTCGATCTGGCGCGGCTCGAAACGGTCGGAGCCGATCGGCTCGAAATCGTCGTCGTCAGTCTCATCCTCGCGGCCTGCTGCTGCGGCGGCCTGGGCGGCCTGAGCGGCGGCGATGATGCGGTAATAGTGCTCGGCGTGCTGGAGGTAATTCTCCGCCATCACCCGGTCGCCCGCCGATGACGCATCGCGAGCAAGCTGCGTGTATTTCTCGGCGATGTGAAGGGCGGTGCCTCGGATCTTGATGTCCGGACCGTTGGAGTCGAACGATCGGGTGAGCGGATTGGGAGCCTTGCGGTTGGGCCGGCCGCGCATCCGTTGCTTGTTCTGCTGGTTCTGCCTCATATGTCCGCTATCTCTTGCCTTCGCGGGTCAAAACAGCACGGGGCGCGAGGCCGCGGGTCTCGTTGACTTGCAGCTCTCCCGATGAGGAGGCCGGTGAAGTCGCGGCGCCTGGTGCAAACATTATCATCCATCAAGAACGACCGTCCGTTCGGGCCATAGCCCACGACGGTGTCGCCTCAGCATCCTCTACGTTTGATCGTATCGAGAACGGGTCTGAGCGGGATCCTGACCCACGCCTTGGCTCTGTCGGCAATCATCCGCCGTGAGCGAACTCCGATTGCTCACCCCGCCAGGGCAAGAAGGTCATGCCTCCCGAATACGGCTTTTCGACGGTGACGTCAAATACAGCCGATTCTCTACGCAGGGACCCTAGCTGCTTCGTCACAACTTTCCAAGCTGAATTTTGTGTTCAAGGCTAATAAAGTGAGGGAATTCAGTCGATTTTCGTCCGAAGGAAGCCCGAGATCACCCGATCCCGGTCGCCGAGGTCGCGGTGGACTTCGATGTCCGACAATCCGGCCGCTGCGAACAGGCGAGCGACTGCTTCGCCTTGATCCCAGCCGATCTCGACGGCGAGCAGGCCGCCGGCCAGGAGGTGCTCACCGATGCCGCCCAGGATGGTCCTGTAGGCGTCGAGCCCATCGGAGCCGCCATCAAGGGCGAGCAACGGGTCGTGGAGGCGCACCTCGCGGTCGAGTCCGGCAATGACGCTGCTGGCGATATAGGGCGGGTTGGAGACGATCAGATGGAAACCGCCGCTGACGGCGGCGAAGAAGTCTCCTTCGGCGAAATCGAGCCGGTCACTGACGCCATGGCGGACGGCGTTGCCTTTCGCGACCTCCAGGGCACCTGATGACAGATCGGTGGCCAGTCCGCGGGCTTGCGCGAGCTTTGAGAGCAGCGCCACGGCAATGGCGCCGGTCCCTGTGCCGAGGTCAAGCAGGCGAAGGCCTTCCCCATCGGACAAAACGCCGGGAATGCGGCCGGAGCGGACGGCTCCGAGCGCCACCTCCACCAGCACCTCGGTATCGGGACGCGGTTCCAGCGTGTCCGGACCGAGCGCAAAATCGAGGCCGTAGAACGAGGCGGTGCCGAGGATGCGACCGACCGGTTCGCCGGCAGCGCGGCGACCGATCCAATCGTCGAGGCGGGCAGCGGCATCGGCGGCAACCGGGCGGTCCGTGGCGGCGAGAAGATCGAGCCGGCTGGCGCCGGTGGCCGCCTCGACAAGCAGACGGGCATCGATGGCTGCCGTGTCGATGCCGGCGGCCGCGAGGCGTCGGCGGGCATCGGCGAGAAGGTCGCTGAGAGTGGAGCCGCCGCTCATGCTTCGGCTTCGGCGAGCAGCTTTGCCTGATGGTCGGTGATCAGCGCGTCGACGACATCGTCGAGATCGCCTTCCATCACCTGTGGCAGCTTGTAGAGCGTCAGGTTGATACGGTGATCGGTGAGGCGCCCCTGGGGGAAATTGTAGGTGCGGATGCGTTCGGAGCGGTCACCGGAACCGACCTGGCCGCGCCGGTCGGCGGCGCGGGCGCTGTCGGCCTTTTCGCGCTCCATCTCGTAGAGACGGGAGCGCAACAGCTTCATCGCCTTGGCGCGGTTCTTGTGCTGCGACCGCTCCTCCTGGCAGGCGACGGCGATGCCGGTGGGAATATGGGTGATGCGGATGGCACTGTCGGTGGTGTTGACGTGCTGGCCGCCGGCGCCCGACGAGCGGAAGGTATCGACGCGCAGGTCGCTCTCGTTGATGGCGATATCCACCTCCTCGGCTTCCGGCAGCACGGCCACGGTGGCCGCCGAGGTGTGGATGCGGCCGGAACTCTCGGTCACCGGTACGCGCTGCACGCGGTGAACGCCGGACTCGAACTTCAGTCGGGCATAGACGCCGGCGCCGTCGATCGAGGCGATGATTTCCTTGTAGCCGCCCAGTTCGGCTTCCGACACGCTCATCACCTCGACGCGCCAGCCGCGCGTTTCGGCGTAGCGCTGGTACATGCGGAAGAGATCGCCGGCAAACAGCGCCGCTTCGTCGCCGCCGGTACCGGCACGCACCTCCAGAATGGCGCTCTTGTCGTCGGCACGGTCGCGTGGCAGTAGCGCCAGCCGGACGTCCTGCCGCAGTGCCTCGACCTTTTCGAGCAGCTCCGGCCGCTCGGCCTCGGCGAGCGCTCGCATGTCCGGGTCGGTACCCGTATCGGCGAGCATGGCCTCGATGTCGCCCAGCTCGCGATCGGCCTCCCGCAAGGCACGGATGCGGGCGACCAGCGGTTCGAGCTCGGCATAGTCGCGCGACAGGCGAACGAAGGTTTCAGCGTCCGGATTGCCGGCGAGCCGTGCCTCGAGAATGGCGAAACGGTCGAGGAGAGCCTCGAGGCGAGCGTCAAAAGGGGTCATGCGTTGGTTGGGAACCGGATCAGTTGAGCGGGATATCGCGCGCTTCGGCGAAATCCTGCAAGAGCTTGCGGATTGGCGGACCGTCGGGGCGATTGAGGGCGGGTGCCAGCAGCGCCTCGAGTTCGCCGAGGTTGACCGAACGGATCATGTCCTTGACCGGGCCGACCGAGGTGGCCGCCATGGACATCGAGCGGAAGCCGATGGCCATCAGGGCCATGGCGGTAAGCGGCGTGCCGCCGAGTTCGCCGCACAGCGTCGCCGGCTTGCCATATTCAGCCGACTTGCGGGCGATGGTGCGCAGCGCGCGCAGGAAGGATGGGGCGAGCGGATCGAAGCGTTGCGCCACCTTGGCGTTGCCGCGGTCGACAGCCAGCATGAACTGGAACAGGTCGTTGGTGCCGACCGACACAAAGTCGACCACCGACAAGAGCTCGTCGAGCTCGAAGAGCAGCGCCGGAACCTCGATCATGGCGCCGAGCTTGAGAGACGACGGCAGCGCGTGGCCGTGCTTTTCGAGGAAGCGCTGTTCGCCCTTGACCAGTTCCTTGGCTCTGTTGAACTCGTCCACCGTCGAGATCATCGGGAACATGACGCGCAGCTCGCGGCCACCGGCCGCCTTCAGCAAGGCGCGCACCTGCGTCCTCAGGATGACGGTGCGGTCGAGCCCGATGCGAATGGCACGCCAGCCCATGGCCGGGTTCTCTTCCTGCACCGAGCGGGTGAGGTAAGGCAGCACCTTGTCGCCGCCGATATCCAGCGTGCGGAAGGTGACCGGCCGGCCGGTGGCGCCGTCGAGAATCTTGGAATAGAGCTCCGCCTGCTGACCCAACTTGGGGAAGTTGGGCGCGATCATGAACTGCAGTTCGGTACGGAACAGGCCGATGCCGTCGGCGCCCGATTCATCGAAATGCGGCAGGTCGAACAACAGGCCGGCGTTGGTATTGAGGGCAATGCGCACGCCGTCGAGCGTCACCGGCGCCTTGAAGCGCAACTGACGATAACGCTCCTGCCGGCGAGCGCGGAAGCGCACCTTGGTGACGTAAGCCTGCTCGACATCGGCCGGCGGCCTCAAGTGCACGTAGCCGCTCTCGCCATCGATGATGATGCTGTCGCCGTTCTCGGCCAGCGATACGACGTTGGCGAGCTGGCCGACCGCCGGGATGGACAGGGCACGGGCGACGATCGCCACGTGGCTGGTTGTCGTCCCTTCCTCGAGCACCAGGCCGCGCAGCTTGGAGCGGTCGTAGTCGAGGAGTTCGGCGGCGCCCATCGAGCGGGCAACGACGATGGCGTTCTCCGGCAGCTCGGTGTTCTTGTCCTTGCCCATCAGCTCGCGCAGCAGGCGATAGGTCAGGTCATCGAAATCGTGCAGACGCTCGAGCAGATAGGGGTCAGTCTGCCGCTGCATGCGGGCGCGGGTGTCGGATTGCACACGCTCCACCGCCGCCTCGGCCGACAGGCCGGAACGGACGATTGCCTCTTCCATGCGCCGCGTCCAACCGCGGTCGTAGGCGAACATGCGGTAGGCTTCCAGCACGTCGCGATGCTCGCCGTGGTGGGCGACCTCGCCGCTGTCGATCATGTCGTCGATGGAAAGGCGCAGGTTGGCGATGGCGGCGGTCAGCCGCTTCACCTCCTGCTCGGGATCCTCGGCGATGAAGTTGGTGACGACGACGCGCGGCTCGTGCAGCACGACGTGACCGAGACCGACGCCGTCGGACAGCACCACGCCGGGCACGTGCATCGGGCGGTTGAGATCGAGCACCGTCTGCTGGGCGGCGGCAAGGCCGAGCACTTCGCCGGAAGCAATGATCTCGGCAATGATCATGCCGGTGGTCTGGAGCGCCTCCTCCTCCTCCTCGGAGTAGGTCTTGCGGACGCGGTTCTGCACCACCAGAACCCCGAGCGTGCGGCCGGAGCGAAGAATCGGTACGCCGAGGAAGGAGTGATAGGCCTCTTCGTCGGTACCGGGGATGTAGGAGAAGGCCGGGTGTTCCTGGGCGTCGGCAAGGTTCAGAACCGCCGCCTCGGCGGCGATCAGACCGACGAGGCCCTGGCCGATGCGAAGCGATGCCTTGTGAACGGATTCGCGATTGAGACCCTCGGTGGCGAACAGTTCAAGCACACCGTCGGCGCGCAGGACGTAGAGCGAGCAAACCTCCGCCACCATATTGGCCGCGATGGTAACGACGATCTTGTCCAGTCGCTCCTGGGCGCTGATCGGCTCCGCCATCACCTCGCGGAGGCGGCGGAGCAGAACGCGCGGTCCGGAAAGGCCTCCCCGCATCGTCGGCTTCCTGCTCTCTCCCGCAGGCCGGAACGGCGCCAGGCCGGCCGACGGGCTCATTCACTCCATGACGCCAGCCCTAGCGCTTTTTGCGGCTGGCTTGAAGCCATCAATATGGCAGCATCCCTTCCGGGACCTGACGGAAAACAACTGGCTCCACCCGTTGATAAGGCCTCGCCGTGCAGGCGGCGAGGCCCTTTTCATGGAGCCTCTCACAAATCGGCGTGAGCGAGCCGAGCTTGGCGAACCGGCCCAGGGGATCCTTTGGGGACCTCTCCGGCGCCGATGCGCATGTCAGGCCTTGTCGAGGCCGTAGGCCGAATGCAGGGTGCGCACGGCGAGTTCGGTGTAAGCCTCGTCGATCAGCACGGAAATCTTGATCTCGGACGTGGTGATCGCCCGGATGTTGATGCCCTTGGCCGACAGGGCCTTGAAGGCCTGCGCGGCGACGCCGGCATGGCTGCGCATGCCGACGCCGATCACCGACACCTTGCACATGCCGGTGGTGCCCTCGAAGGTCTTGTAGCCGATCTCCACCTTCTTATCGTTGAGCACGGCGGTGGCGCGCTCGTAGTCGGTGGCCGGCAACGTGAAGGTGATGTCCGTCTCGGCGCCGTCGGCGGAGATGTTCTGAACGATCATGTCGACGTTGACGTTGGCCTCGGCCAGCGGTCCGAACACCGCGGCGGCGACGCCCGGCTGGTCCGGCACGCGGCGGATGGAGATCTGCGCCTCGTCCTTGGAGTAGGCGATACCGGTGACGACTTCCTGTTCCACGATCTCGTCCTCATCGCAAATGAGCGTTCCGAACGGGTCGCCGTTCGGCATGGTCTTGGGGTTGTTGGGGTCCTCGAAGGATGACCGCACGAAGGTGCGGACCCTGTGGACCATGGCGAGCTCGACGGAGCGCACCTGCAGTACCTTTGAGCCAAGGGATGCCATCTCCAGCATCTCCTCAAAGGAGACCTTGTCGAGACGGCGGGCCTTGGGCACGACGCGCGGGTCGGTGGTGTAGACGCCGTCAACGTCGGTGTAGATGTCGCAGCGATCGGCCTTCACCGCTGCCGCCACGGCAACCGCCGAGGTGTCGGAACCGCCACGGCCGAGCGTGGAGACGCGCCCATCCGGGCCGATGCCCTGGAATCCGGCGATGACGGCGACACGGCCGGCCTCCATCTGTTCGATGACGCGCGTGCCGTCGATCGACTGGATGCGGGCGGCGCCATGGGCGCTATCGGTGACGATCGGCAACTGCCAGCCCTGCCAGGAGCGGGCATCGATGCCCATCGCCTGCAGCGTGATGGCGAGAAGACCGCTGGTGACCTGTTCGCCGGAGGCGACGACGGCGTCGTATTCGCGCGCGTCATGCAGGGAGGAAGCACCACGGCAGAGCGCGACCAACTCGTTGGTCTTACCAGCCATGGCCGACACGACGACGGCAACCTGATGGCCGGCATCGACCTCGCGCTTCACATGGGCCGCAACATTGCGGATCCTATCGAGATCGGCGACGGAAGTGCCGCCGAATTTCATCACCAATCGAGCCATTTTCCGACGTCGTTTCCTAAGGGGCGGGAACCCCGTTGCGAGAGGTGAAAAGGCGGGCCGCCGAACGGCACCCGCAGGGCCGCGCCCTCAATACAGGAAGGTGCGCCAGCTCGCAATCACTGGCAGGCGATGCCTGCCAGTGATTGCTTGGCTTTTTTTCTTCCGCCTCAAGCGCCGGCGGGCCTCCGGCCCTTGGCTTCCGCTCCGCTTACGTCTTCAAGACGCTTCGTGTCTCGAAGACACGCTCCGCGCGGCGCCCCTTGGCGCCGGAAGTGGTTTTATTTCCTCAATCGCCGGCGGCTTCCAGCCCTTGGCTTTCGTGCTCCGCACGGGCGCCGCTTGGCGCCGGAAGCCGCTGACGCGGCTACGGGTGCGTTTGCCTGGCAGTATATGTTCAGAGACGGAAGATGGCGCGGGCCCAGGTGACGAGATGTTCGAAGAAGGGGGCTACGGCGCGGAGGCGGCCGTAGTCGCCGGCGCAGCCGTGGTGCAGGCCTTCGTAACGGCGGAAATCCAGCGTCACACCGGCGGCGGCAAGGCGGCCGGCGTAGGCCTCGCCCTCATCGCGCAACACATCGCAGCCGGCCGTCAGCAGCAAGGTGGGCGGCAGACCGGCCAGGCTTTCCGCTCTGAGTGGCGAGGCATGAGGATGGGTGCGGAGAGCCGGATCGGGCACGTAATGATCCCAGAACCAGACCATGTCGTCGGCCGTCAGGCCGAAGCCGTCGGCGAACTCGGCATAGGAAGGATGACCGGCGGCGATGTCGTCAGTCACCGGATAGATCAGCATCTGGCCGGCCAGCGTCGGTCCGCCTTCATCACGGATGCGCAGGGCCGTGACGGCAGTGAGGTTGCCACCGGCGCTGTCGCCGCCGACGATCAGCTTGGCCGGATCGATGCCGAGCTGGGCTGTGTGTGCGGCCACCCAACGGACGGCTGCGAGGCAGTCGTCGCTCGCCACCGGGAAGCGATGCTCGGGCGCCATGCGATAATCGACGGAGACGACGACGGCGCCGACGCTGGCGGCAAGGTTGCGGCAGATGTTGTCGTGAGTATCGAGCGAGCACAGCACCCAGCCGCCGCCGTGAATGTAGACAATGCCGGGCAGGGCATCGCCGTCGCCGAACGGCCGGTAGACGCGCGCCCCGATGCTGCCGCTTTGCACGGGAATGGCAACTTTCTCCACCGCCTTCACCGGCGCGCCGGCGACGCGCGGTTCAGCTTCTGCACGGGCGCGGCCGGCCTCGGCGGAAAGGTCTTTCAGGGGCGGTTCGCCGCGCGCGGCGGCGGCCGCCAGATCGGCAGCAATCTCGGGGTGAAGTGGCATCACGATCCTCCGGCTTATTTTTCACTAGTGAAGCGCTTCAGGATGGCGCCGGAAAGGCCGCCTTTCCGCTTATGACCAGAATTCGATCGACTGGCTGACGAATAAACGCCAAGGGTTGACTTGGCAGTCGGTCGGCTCGAAAAGTCGACGCTTGCCCATCCCGGCGGCAACAGCGGTGCGGAGAACCCCATGACCGAGACGAAGCGTGACAGTGTCGATCAGGCCGAAGTCGACCGCTTCTCGGCGATGGCCAGGGAGTGGTGGGACCCGAACGGCAAGTTCAAGCCGTTGCACCGGTTCAGCCCGGTCCGGCTCAATTACCTCAAGCGTGAGGTGTCCAGGCATTTCGGCCGCGACGAACGCGCCGCCGATGCCTTTACCGGCCTGTCCTTCCTGGATATCGGCTGTGGTGGCGGCCTCGTATCCGAGCCGATGGCCCGGCTGGGGGCCACCGTCACCGGCATCGATCCGTCGCCGGTCAATATCGAAGTGGCGCGGCTGCATGCCGCCGAAACCGGTGTGACGATCGATTATCGGGCGACAACGGCCGAAGAGGTGCTTGCTACCGGGGATCGTTTCGATGTGGTGCTGGCCCTTGAGGTGGTGGAGCATGTTGCCGACGTGCCGTCGTTCCTCAGTACGGTGGCCGACCTTGTGAAGCCGGGTGGCCTGGTCGTCGCGGCGACGCTCAACCGCACGCTGAAGGCGCTTGGTCTCGCCGTGGTCGGCGCCGAATATGTCCTGCGCTGGCTGCCGGTCGGCACGCACGACTGGAAGAAATTCGTCAAACCCGAGGAGCTGGAGGCGCCGCTGCAAGACGCCGGTCTGACGCTGCTCGACCGACGCGGCGTCGTGTTCGATCCCCTGCGCTTTGCCTGGAAGGAAAGCGACGACACTGACGTTAATTACATGGTACTGGCGGCTCGCCCCAAGATACCGTCTTGAAATCCTACTCCGGCGGCCGTCTGGCACGACTTTCTGCGCTTCCGGTGCTCACGGACCTTCAAGTCCGCTCCGCTCCGGTTCTCGAAAGCCATCCCAGCCGACTCGTCGGAGCGAATTTCGAAACGGTATCTGCGGCGTGACGATCAGTTCCGCTCGCCGGGCAGGACAGGCAACGGCAGGATATCGATGCCTTCCTCGACGAGGGCGCGGGCGTCATCGGCGGTGGCTTCGCCATGCACGGCACGCATCGGTGCCTCGCCGAAGTGGATGCGTCGCGCCTCCTCGGCAAAGCGCTTCCCGACATTCTCGGAGCCGTCGAGCAACGCGGCCTTGATTTCCTTGAGCTTTTCTAGAAACTCTCGCGCTTCCGGCGGAACGGTGACGAGCTGCTTATCCTGCGACGCAGCCGGCACGACGGCTTTGCTTTCCGATGTCGTGACGTTCGGCCTCATCAGCGCCTTGGTAACCGATGTCGAGCCGCATTCGGGGCAGGCGCACAGGCCGGCCGACGATTGGGCGTCGAAATCCTCCGAGGAGCGGAACCATCCCTCGAATTCATGGGCGTTGGAACAGACGAGCGAATAGCGGATCATGACTTTCAACATGGCGCGCCGGCGCGGCTATCGCAAGCCCGGCGCTATTTTTTAGGCTAAGCCGGCAATCAAAGCGTAAACCGGCGCTCGTTCTCCAACGAGGGAATGCGGGCGCGGGTCAGTTCCACTTCATCGAGGTCGATGTCGGCAACCACGATGCCGGGGTCGGCGTGGTTGGCCTCGGCGATCACTTTGCCCCAGGGACTGATGATCAGCGAATGGCCGTAGGTCTCGCGGCCGTCCTCGTGGGTACCCCCCTGGGCGGCCGATACCATGAAACAGCCATTCTCGATGGCGCGGGCGCGTTGCAGCACGTGCCAGTGCGCCTCGCCGGTCTGGCGGGTGAAGGCCGCCGGTGCGCCCATGATTTCGACGTCGGCATGGCCGTAGGCCCGGAACAACTGCGGAAAGCGCAGGTCGTAGCAGATGGCGAGGCCGATCTTGGTTCCGGCGGCTTCCACGACAATGGCGCTTTCGCCGGGCGTGTAGGCAGCGCTCTCCCGCCAGGTCTCGCCGAGCGGCAGGTCCACGTCGAACATGTGGATCTTGTCGTAGCGGGCCAGCAAGTCGCCGGCGGGGCCGAAGACATAGGCGCGGTTGGCGATCTTGCCGTCGTCGCGGCGAATGGCCAGCGAGCCGAAGTGCAGGGTGATGCCGAGCTCCTTGGCGAGCTGGGCGCCGCGCGCAACGAAGGCATCCTTGGCTTCGACTGCCAACTGGCCCAGCATGTCGGCTCGGTCGCGTTCGATGATGTTGGTCATCTCCGGCGTCTGGATGTAGGTGGCGCCGGCGCTGGCGGCGTCGCGGATCAGCGCCTCCACCTCGGGCAGGTTCTTCTGGGGATCGCGGCTCGACCGGAGTTGGACGGCGGCAACGCAGAGCGGACGCGTCATGGTGTCTCCTCAGCCGGCAAGAAGGGCGTCGAGCCGCCCTTCGTCATCGAGTGCATAGAGGTCGTCGCAGCCACCGACGTGGGTATCGCCGAGGAAGATCTGCGGGAAGGTGGTACGGCCGGAACGCTGGACCATTTCCGCCTTGAGAGCAGGATCAGCACCGGCGTGGATCTCGTTGAAAGCGGCGCCCTTCCTGGTCAGCAGCGCCTTGGCCCGCACGCAGTAGCCGCAGCCCTCGCGGGTGTAGATGGTGACCGGAACCATGGCGGACCTCCTCGGTGAGCGTTGCGAAGACGATTCTATAGCCCGCTTCAGCTTGGCGCCACAACCCGCGCCAAGGTTAGAACGTCAACCGCCGCAGCGCCAGCGTCGAGCAGAGCGCGCGTGGCGGCCTCCAGCGTGGCGCCGGTGGTCAAGACGTCGTCGATGAGAATGGGCCGGCGGCCGGCGAGAGCGGCCGTCTTGCTGGCAGGCACAACAAAGGCGCCACGCATGTTGCGCGCCCGCTCGTCGCGACCGAGCCCGACCTGCTGCGGCGTGCGGCGGGTACGCAGGAGGAGGCGCGTCGCAACCGGCACGCCGGTCAGACGGCCGACTTGCTGGGCCAAGAGGGCCGCCTGATTGAAACGGCGGTGAGCGAGGCGGCCCCAGTGCAGCGGCACCGGCACCAGCATGTCGGCATCGGCAACGAGTTCATGAGCGGCGCGGGCCATCCAAGCACCGAGCATCGGAGCGAGATCGGTGCGGTCGGCATATTTGAAGGCATGGACGAGGTCGGGCACCGGCCCCTCGTAGGAGACTGCCGAGCGGGCGCGGGCAAAGGCTGGCGGGTCGGCCACCGCAGCGGCCGAAAGGATGCCGGGTCCGAGATCGATGGGCAGCGGCGTGCCGAGCCGCTCGCACCAGGGCCGTTCGAGGAAGCGCACGCCCTGCCAACAGTCGGCGCACAAGCCACCTGCACTGCCGAGCCGGGCGCGGCACACCGGACAGGCCGGCGGCAGCACGAGGTCGGTCATCTCGCCGTAGGCCCGGCGGAACAGGCGCCCGGCCGCGGCGACAGAGCCGAAGCTCACCCTCCACCGGCGTGGAGGGGTGGCGGCAAGCGGAAGCCAGAGGTCGGAATCAGCGGTCATGATGGGTTCGGCGGGTAGGGGGCAAGTTAAGCATGGATCCATCGCCGCGCCCAGAGGTTGTGAGCGTGTGAAGGCGGGTTTGACGACCCGTTCGTCGCCGCCTATCCAAGGCGGATGTTTCACCCTTCCGCATCCGTCTTGTTCATGCGGATGCCTCAGCGGACGCCTGCCGATGACGCCCTTGATTTTCGATCGCTCTCTTCTCGCTCGCCGCCGGGCCCGGGCGCTCGCCGAACGGCGGTCGGGTGCCGATTTCCTACTGGCCCTTGCCGCTGACGATCTTGCCGATCGACTGGCTGCCGTCGAACGCCGGTTTTCGCGTGCCCTGGTTCTCGGTGATCCCACCGGCCTCCTGGCGGCGCGGATCGCTGCCGGCCGGGTCGACGAGGTGGTGCGTGCCGACTTGTTGGTGCCGGGCCTCGATGGCGGCGGCGCTCTGGTGATCGATGACGAGGCGTTGCCCTTCGCCAACGGAGCCTTCGATCTGGTCGTGTCGTCATTGTCCCTACAGTTTGCCAACGACCTGCCGGGTGCGCTGATCGAGGCGCGGCGCGTCTTGCGGTCGGATGGCCTGTTTCTCGGCGTGCTGGCCGGTGGCGACACACTGACCGAGCTTCGGCAAGCCTTCCTCACGGCGGAGAGTCGGCGCGCCGGCGGTGTGTCGCCGCGGGTTGCCCCCATGGGCGAGGTGCGGGATCTCGGTGGCCTGTTGCAGCGGGCGGGCTTTGCGCTGCCGGTGGCCGATCAGGACCGGTTGACGCTGCGCTACTCAAGCGCGCTGGCGCTGATGGACGATCTCAAGGCCATGGGGGCGACCAGCGTGCTGATCGATCGTCGGCGAGGTCTGACCGGACCGGCGCTGTTTGCCGAGGTGGCTGCGGTCTATCAGGAGATGTTCGGTGATCCGGATGGGCGTGTCCGGGCGAGCCTGACGCTGGTGTCGCTGTCGGGCTGGGCGCCGCATGAAAGCCAGCAGAAGCCCCTCAAGCCGGGCAGCGCGCAAATGCGCCTCGCCGATGCGCTGAAGGTCAATCCACCGGGGAATGACGGCTGATCGGTCAGCCCGACAATGTATCGGAAACGTAGTTGAAGGTGTTGTCGATGCGGTTGGCAACGTCTGTCAGCGATACCATACCGATTAGCGCAAGGCCGACCATCATGAGGAGGATACCGTATTCAATGGCGGTGGCGCCCTCGGTGTCGCGCAGGAAGGCATCAAGCCGGCGCTGTTCCGGACGCTTCTCCGCCATGCTGTTGCCTCTTCCCGTCTGAAAGCGCTGTCGCGGCCATCGCCGCCGACCACATGCCCAGCCTCCATTCATGCCACGAAATCATGATGATTTCGTATATGCAGTTACAAAGAACTGCTCGAAAGCGGTGACAGAAGATCAACAAGGTGGGGGATCAGCGGGGCATCGGCCGGCGGCATCGGATAGTCGCGCAGCTTTTGCGGTCGCACCCAGGCGAGCGCCTGTCCCTCACGGCCGCCGGCCTCGCCTTCCCAGCGACGGCAGACGTAGAGCGGCATCAGAAGATGGAAGTCGTCGTAAGCGTGGCTGGCGAAGGTGAGCGGGGCGAGGCAGGCATGCTTCACGGTGATGCCCAGTTCCTCGGCGAGCTCACGAATCAGCGCGTCCTCCGGCCGTTCACCTGTTTCGAGCTTGCCGCCGGGGAACTCCCACAGACCGGCGAGCGCTTTGCCCTCCGGTCTCTGCGCCAGAAGAATACGCCCGTCGGCGTCGATCAGCGCGCAGGCGACCACCAGCACCATCTTCATCGACGGCTCTCCCGGCCAATAAGGATCAGCTGCGGTAATCGCCGTTGATGGCGACATATTCTTTGGTGAGATCGCAAGTCCACACTGTCGCATGTCCCTCGCCGAGGCCGATATCGGCGCGGATGACGATCTCGTCCTTGCGCATGGCGGCCGAGGCGGCCTCCTCGGAATAGTCCGGGTCGCGCTCGCCATCGACGGCGACGCGAATGCCACCGAAGTAGACGTCGAGGCGGTCGCGATCGGCCGGCTCGCCGGCCTTGCCGACGGCCATGACGACGCGGCCCCAGTTTGCATCCTCGCCGGCCACGGCGGTCTTGACCAGCGGCGAGTTGGCGATGGAGAAGGCAATGCGCTTGGCCGATGCATTGTCGGTGGCGCCGGTGACGTTGACCTCGATGAACTTGCGGGCGCCTTCGCCGTCGCGCACCACCATCTTGGCGAGATCGAGCAAAAGCCCTTCAAGCGCTGTCCGGAAGGCGGCGAGGCGGGGATCGGCCGGGTCGGTGATGCGCGGCGCGCCGCGGCTGGCCGCCTTGCCGGTGGCAAACAGCAGCAGCGTGTCGGAGGTCGACGTGTCGCTGTCCACGGTGATGGAATTGAACGACTGCTTGGCACCCTTGGCGATCAGGTCTTGCAGCACGGGGGCGGCCAGCGGCGCGTCAGTGAAGATGAAGGACAGCATGGTGGCCATATCCGGCGCGATCATGCCGGCGCCCTTGGCCATGCCATTGATCGTCACCTGAACGCCGCCGAGATCGACGGTGGCGGTGACCACCTTCGGGAAGGTGTCGGTGGTCATGATGGCGCGGGCGGCATCGATCCACGGCGCCGGCGCCAGACGGGCAGAAAGCTCGCCGAGCACCGCCTCGAATTTCCTGGGCTCCAGCGGCTCGCCGATGACGCCCGTCGAGGCGAGAAACACCTGGCCGGCCGGCACGCCGAGGGCGGAGGCGGCATAGGCGGCGGAGGCTTCCACCGTCTCGCGGCCCTTCTTGCCGGTGAAGGCGTTGGCGTTGCCCGAATTGACCATCAGCGCCCGCGCCTTGCCGGCAGCAAGGTTGGCGCGGCACCAGTCGACCGGGGCCGACGGGCACTTGGAGGTGGTGAAGACGCCGGCTACCTCGGTCCCCTCATCGAGGGCGACCAGCAACACGTCGGTTCGGCCCTTGTACTTGATGCCGGCGGCGGCGGTCGCAAAGCGAACCCCTTCGAGGGCCGGCAGCTCAGGATAGGATTTCGGGGCGAGCGGGGACTGGGTTCCGGACATCTTCGGCTCTTCGCGAGGAGATGGAAGCCCCGGCCGACGGCGGCCGGGGCGGATCGGCGTCTGTTACTTGGCGGGAGCCGGCGTCGCCGGGGCAGCTGGCGCCGCAGCCGGAGCGGCGGTCGAATCGAGAATCTCGATCTTGGCTTCGCCGCGCATCTTGGCGAGCGTGTCCTGATACTTGTCGCGCTGGACCATCTGGATCACCTGCTCGCGCACCTGGTCGAGGGCTGGGACCGGCTGGGTGCGGCGCTCCTCGACCTTGATGATGTGGTAGCCGAACTGGGTCTTGATCGCCTTGGTCGACGTTTCGCCCGGCTTCAGCGCAAAGGCTTCTGCCTCGAATTCTGGCACCATCTGACCCTTGGCGAAGAAGCCGAGGTCGCCACCGTTGTCCTTGGAGCCGGGGTCCAGCGACTTCTCCTTGGCGATGGCCTGGAAATCGCCGCCGTCGGCGAGCTGCTTGAGGACCGCATTGGCTTCGTCTTCGGTCTTCACGAGGATGTGACGGGCGTGCACTTCTTCAGGAGCGACGTAACCGGCGATATCCTTTTCGTAGCGCGCCTTGATCTCGTCGTCGGAGATTTTGCCCTGCACCTGGTCTTCCACATAGGTGTTGCGCAGCGCCTGCGCCTCAAGGAAGGCCATGCGCGCCTTGTATTTCGGGCTGTCGGCGGTGCCGGCGGCCAGCGCCGCGTCGGCCATGACGTGCATGTCGACCAGCGCGCTGACGATCATCGAGCGGCGCTGCGCCTCAGGGACCTGGGCAAGCTGCTCGCCGAACACATCGGTGGCCATCTGCACTTCGGCGGCAGTGATATCCTTGCCGTTGACGCGGGCCACCACGTCGTCGGCCGCCGAGGCCGGCAGCATGGAAAGCGGCAGCGCGATGAGGGCGGCGGCGAGAAGACCAAGGCGACCGCGAGCGCCGGTTGCGGGAGCAAAGTTCATCGGGACGATCCTGTCTTCGGTCCGGCACCCGGGAGATCGGGCCGGCACCGTGATGGCAGCCCTATAGCGCGCTCGGGGCGCTGCGGCAAATTCTCCGTGATGGAACGGGACAAAAAACGCCTCTCGCTGACAGCCGGTGCGGGCGTCAGTCGGAGGGGTGAAGCCGACGAACCGCGCCATAGCCAGAAGCGCCGATTCCGGCCATCCGGATGGGGCCAGCGTTGACATATCTCCGACCCCGCCATAGATGGAGCGTGGCTCGGCAGGTCGGGCGAACGGTTGGCCCCAGAACCAAACGCTGGGCGTTGCTGTTTCCCTTTCCCGCACCTGCACACGGAATTCTGATCGAAGGGATGGGCTGCCATGGTCGGCCTCGGCGGATTAGCACGCAAGATTTTCGGTTCGGCGAATGATCGTCGTATCCGCTCCTACCGCCCCGCCGTGCAGGCGATCGGCGCGCTCGAGAAAGAGATGGAGGCGCTTTCCGATGAGGCGCTGGCCGGCAAGACCATCGAGTTCCGCGAGAAACTCGCCGCCGGTGCCGAGCTCGATACGCTTCTCGAGCCTGCCTTCGCCGTCGTCCGCGAGGCGGCCAAGCGTGCCCTTGGTCAGCGCCACTTCGACGTGCAGCTGATCGGCGGCATGGTCCTCAACGATGGCGACATCGCCGAGATGAAGACCGGCGAAGGCAAGACGCTGGTGGCAACGCTCGCCGTCTATCTCAACGCGCTGCCGGGCAAGGGCGTTCACGTCGTCACCGTCAACGACTACCTCGCCAGCCGCGATGCGGAATGGATGGGGCGCGTCTATAAATTCCTCGGCCTTACCGTCGGCATCATCGTCCACGGCCTGTCGGACGACGAACGTCGTGCCGCCTATGCCTGCGACATCACCTACGCCACCAACAACGAACTCGGCTTCGATTATCTGCGCGATAACATGAAGTACGAGAAGGCGCAGATGGTCCAGCGTGGTCACTACTACGCCATCGTCGACGAGGTGGACTCGATCCTGGTCGATGAGGCGCGCACGCCGCTGATCATCTCCGGTCCGCTGGAGGATCGCTCCGAGTTCTACAACACCATGGACACGTTCATCCCCGGCATCGCCGACGAGGATTTCGAGGTCGATGAAAAGCAGCGCACGGCGATCTTCTCGGAGATCGGTACCGAGCGGATGGAAGAGCGGCTCAGGGCAGCGGGTCTTCTCAAGGGCAACTCGCTCTACGACGTCGAGAACGTCTCCGTCGTCCACCACCTCAACCAGGCGCTTCGGGCGCACAAGCTGTTCCAGCGCGATCGCGACTACATCGTCAAAGACAACGAAGTGGTCATCATCGACGAGTTCACCGGCCGCATGATGCCGGGCCGCCGCTATTCGGACGGCCTGCACCAGGCGCTGGAGGCCAAGGAGCATGTGCGCATCCAGCCGGAGAACCAGACGCTCGCCTCGATCACCTTCCAGAACTATTTCCGCATGTACGACAAGCTCGCCGGCATGACCGGCACGGCTTCGACGGAAGCGGACGAATTCGCCGACATCTACGATCTCGAAGTCGTCGAGATCCCGACACACCGGCCGATCTCCCGTATCGACGACCATGACGAGGTCTACCGGACCGTCGAGGAAAAATACGCGGCGATCATCGAGACCATCCGCGCCTGCAAGGAAAAGGGCCAGCCGATTCTGGTTGGCACCACCTCCATCGAGAAGTCCGAGCAGCTGGCCGATCTCCTTCAGAAGCGTGGCTTCCAGCAGAGCGATCCGGACGTGCTGATGGACGGCGACAAGCCGGTGTTCCAGGTGCTCAACGCCCGCTACCACGAGCAGGAAGCCTACATCATCTCGCAGGCGGGCCTGCCGGGCGCCGTGACGATCGCCACCAACATGGCTGGTCGCGGTACCGACATCCAACTCGGCGGCAACGCCGACATGCTGATCGCCCGCAAGCTTGCCGACGTGCCGCCGGGACCGGAGCGCGATGCCCGCGAGGCGAAGATTCGTGAGGATGTCGCCCGGCTCAAGGAAAAGGCGCTGGCCGCTGGCGGTCTGTTCGTGCTGGGCACCGAGCGCCATGAGAGCCGCCGCATCGACAACCAGTTGCGTGGCCGCTCCGGCCGCCAGGGCGACCCCGGCCAGTCACGCTTCTACCTGTCGCTTCAGGACGACCTGATGCGCATCTTCGGCTCCGACCGTATGGACGGCATGCTGCAGAAGCTCGGCTTGAAGGATGGCGAGGCCATCATTCACCCGTGGATCAACAAGGCTCTGGAAAAGGCGCAGCAGAAGGTCGAAGCGCGCAACTTCGACATCCGCAAGAACCTCCTCAAGTTCGACAACGTCATGAACGATCAGCGCAAGGTGATCTTCGAGCAGCGTATCGAGCTGATGACCGAGGAGAGCGTCGCCGACACCGTCGCCGACATGCGGCGCGAGGTGATCTCCGCCCTGGTGGCCAAGCATATTCCCGAGAACGCCTACGCAGAGCAGTGGGACGTCAAGGGTCTGCACGACGCCGTGGTGGAAACCCTCAACATCAACGTTCCCATTCCCGACTGGGCCAAGGAAGAGGGCATCGCCGACCAGGAGATCGAGGAACGCCTCGTCGCGGCTGCCGATGCTGATTTTGCTGCCCGCGAGGAGCGCGTCGGCGTCGAGCTGATGCGCCGGGTCGAGAAGGCCATCCTGCTGCAGACGCTGGACAACCTCTGGCGCGAGCATCTTGCCCACCTCGACCATCTGCGTTCGGTGATCGGCTTCCGCGGCTATGCCCAGCGCGATCCGCTCAACGAATACAAGACCGAGGCTTTCTCGCTGTTCGAGGCGCTGCTCAACGATCTGCGCCGCCAGGTGACGGCGAACCTGTCGCGCGTCGAGATTCGGGAGGCTCCGCCCGAAACGCCCACCTTCAACGAGGAGGCGCTGTCGGCCCATCACGTCGATCCGGCGACGGGCCTCGATCAGGAGGCGGCAGCTCCGGCATCGGCCTTTGTCGCCGCTGCAGTCGACCGCGATCCCAACGATCCCACCACCTGGGGTCATGTCGGCCGCAACGAGCCTTGCCCCTGCGGTTCCGGCAAGAAATTCAAGCACTGCCACGGCCAGTTCGCCTGAGGGCCGGCCAATCGGCCGGGAGGCAGAGACCTTCCGGCCGGATGACGGGTATCGACTAGACAATTCGTCGATATTTTTGCCCAAAAGGCTGCCAGGAAAAGCTGATCAGCAATTGCACGAATTATGTCCGGCGACGCAAAGGCGCATGCTGCACCTGAACAATTAATCTTGACTTTTAGTGTCAGCTCTTTAATCAGATGGTGTCATGCGCCTTACCCAAGCCACCAATTACTCGATCAGGGTGCTGCTCTATTGCGCGGTGAATCCCGACCGCCCGAGCCGCGTCGCTGACATCGCCGCCACCTTCGACATGTCGGAGACGCACCTGTTCAAGATTTTGAAGGTGCTGGTGGATCACAAGTTCATCGAGACCATTCGGGGTCGCCACGGCGGCCTGAAGCTCGGCCGACCGGCCGAGGAGATCAAGCTCGGCGACGTCATTGCCGCCACCGAGGAGAGCTTCCAGATGGCGGAATGCTTCTCCGAGGAGGGGCATAAGGACTGCCCGCTGATCCTCTCCTGCGAATACAACCGCGTGCTGCGCGAGGCGCTCGGCGCCTTCTTCGCCGTGCTCGACCGCTATACGGTGGCCGACATTGCCAAGGACCGTTCGATGCTACGCGGCGCGCTCGGTATCGACGACCTTCTGCACGGAGCGCTGGCCAGCGCCTGATCCCGCATTTCGCGGCGTTTATTAAGCCCGTCCGGCGGTTTCCGTCGCGGCGGGCTTTGTCTTTATCCGAGCCCCTTTTCGGCGCTCGCCTCGTTCCCCATATTGGTCGGCAAGGGGCAAGGGTGATGACCTAAGCTCACGATATCCAGACGCTTCCACCGGGCTTCGGACGGAGGAGGCGGGCTCCAGGAAAGGATGTCCAGATGAATTTCGACAAATACACCGAGCGGGCGCGTGGTTTCGTCCAGTCGGCGCAGACCATGGCGCTGGGTCGTGGCCATCAGCAGTTCGCGCCGGAGCATCTTTTGAAGGTGCTGCTCGATGATCCCGAGGGCATGGCCTCCGGTCTGATCAATGCCGCTGGTGGCGACGCCGGCCGGGCGCTGTCGGCCGTCGATCGGGCGCTCGACGCCATGCCGCGCGTTTCGGGCGGCAATGGCCAGCTTTACCTCACGGCCCCGACGGCCAAGGTGTTCTCCACCGCCGAGGCGCTGGCCGACAAGGCGGGCGACAGCTTCGTCACCGTCGAGCGGTTGTTGATCGCGCTGGCGATCGAAACCGAAGCCGGAACGGCCAAGATCCTGAAAGACGCAGGCGTCACCGCCAACGCCCTCAACGCGGCGGTCAACGAGATCCGCAAGGGCCGCACTGCCGACAGCGCATCGGCCGAGAGCGGTTATGACGCGCTGAAGAAATATGCCCGCGACCTGACCAAGGCGGCGCGTGACGGCAAGCTCGATCCGGTGATCGGCCGCGACGAGGAAATCCGCCGCACCATCCAGGTGCTCAGTCGCCGCACTAAGAACAACCCGGTGCTGATCGGTGAGCCGGGCGTCGGCAAGACGGCCATCGCCGAGGGTCTGGCGTTGCGCATCGTCAATGGCGACGTGCCGGAAAGCCTCAAGGACAAGGAACTGCTCGCCCTTGACATGGGCGCGCTGATCGCTGGCGCGAAATATCGCGGTGAATTCGAGGAACGCCTCAAGGCGGTGCTGTCGGAAGTGACGGCGGCGAACGGCGGCGTCATCCTGTTCATCGACGAGATGCATACGCTGGTCGGTGCCGGCAAGGCGGACGGCGCGATGGACGCCTCCAACCTTCTGAAGCCCGCCCTGTCGCGCGGCGAACTGCACTGCGTCGGCGCCACCACGCTCGACGAGTACCGCAAGTATGTCGAGAAGGATGCGGCGCTGGCCCGGCGCTTCCAGCCGGTGTTCGTCGACGAGCCGACGGTGGCCGATACCGTCTCGATCCTGCGCGGCATCAAGGAAAAATACGAGCAGCATCACAAGGTGCGCATCACCGACGCGGCGTTGGTCGCGGCGGCGACACTCAGCAACCGCTACATCACCGACCGCTTCCTGCCCGACAAGGCCATCGACCTTGTCGACGAAGCGGGATCGCGCCTCAGGATGCAGGTGGATTCCAAGCCGGAGGAACTCGACGAGATCGACCGGCGGGTGATCCAGCTGAGGATCGAGCAGGAAGCGCTGAAGAAGGAAACCGACGCCGCCTCGCGCGATCGGCTGGAGCGCCTCGAGCGCGAGCTGGCCGACCTCGAGCAGGAGTCGGCAGCGCTGACAGCCCGCTGGAAGTCGGAGAAGGACAAGCTCGGCCACGCGGCGGAGCTGAAGCGCCGGCTCGACGAAGCCCGCAACGATCTGGCCATTGCCCAGCGCAAGGGTGAGTATCAGCGGGCCGGTGAGCTGACCTATGGCGTCATCCCGGGTATCGAAGCCGAATTGAAAGCGATCGAGGCCGCGGCAGGGCAGGGCGATGGCATGCTGGAAGAGGCGGTGACGCCCGACCACGTGGCGCAGGTCGTCTCGCGCTGGACCGGCGTTCCGGTCGACAAGATGCTGGAAGGCGAGCGCGAGAAGCTCTTGCGGATGGAAGACGAGCTGGCCAAGCGCGTCGTCGGCCAGGCCGAGGCGGTGCATGCCGTCTCGACGGCTGTCCGCCGGGCGCGCGCCGGCCTGCAGGATCCCAACCGGCCGATCGGCTCGTTCATGTTCCTCGGCCCCACCGGCGTCGGCAAGACCGAACTGACCAAGGCGCTCGCCGCCTATCTGTTCGACGACGAGCATGCCATGGTCCGGATCGACATGTCCGAATACATGGAGAAGCATTCGGTCAGTAGACTGATCGGCGCGCCTCCGGGCTATGTCGGCTATGACGAGGGCGGCGCGCTCACCGAGGCGGTGCGGCGCCGGCCTTATCAGGTGGTGCTGTTCGACGAGGTCGAGAAGGCGCATCCGGACGTCTTCAACGTGCTGCTGCAGGTGCTCGACGACGGGCGGCTGACCGACGGTCAGGGCCGCACGGTGGACTTCAAGAACACGCTGATCATCCTGACGTCCAACCTTGGCTCGGAATATCTCGCCAACCAGAAGGAAGGCGAGGACGTCGATGCGGTGCGCGAACAGGTGATGGCTGTGGTGCGCTCGGCCTTCCGGCCGGAGTTCCTCAACCGGCTCGATGAGATCGTGCTGTTCCATCGCCTGAAGCGGACCGAGATGGGTGCCATCGTCGATATCCAGCTCAAGCGCCTCGAGACGCTCCTGGAGGATCGCAAGGTGACGCTTACCCTCGACGACAGCGCCCGGACTTGGCTCGCCGACAAGGGCTACGATCCGGTCTATGGCGCGCGGCCGCTGAAGCGGGTCATCCAGCGCCAGCTGCAGGATCCGCTGGCCGAGCGCATCCTGGCCGGCCATGTCCGCGACGGCGACACGGTAGCGGTGACCGGCGGCAGCGACCGGTTGCTGTTCTCGGAGGTCCGCGACGTTGCGGCGTAAAAAGGCTTGGGCGGCCTAAGCGACGTCAGCCTGAAAATATCAGGCCGGCCGGGGCAACTCGGCCGGCTTTCTATTTAGAAGGCCATCGACCATAGCACCGATACCGGCATGGCGAGCAGCAGGCCCGGCAGCATGTTGCCGATCGGGAACATCTTGATGCCGCAGATACGAAGGCCGGTGGCCAGCATCATCACGCCGCCGGTGGCCGAGAAGTCGGCAACCATTTCCGGCGTCGTCAGCGGCATCAACAAGGTGGCGCCGAAGGCCAAGGCGAGCTGAATGGCCATCTGCGGGATGGCGATGGTGGCGACCGACAGGCCGAGCGTCGTCGCGAAAATGGCGGCGGTTGGCAGGTCGAGGAAGGCCTTGGCGATCAGCACGCTCGGATCGTGCGTCATCCCCTCGTTGAGCGCGCCGAAGATACCGGCACCGGACGCGCAGAACAGGACGAGAATGGCAACGAAGCTCTCGATGAAGGCTTCGTGGGAAATACCGTGCGGCGTCTTGGCCACCTTCTCGACCAGGCGCTTGGCAAGGCCTCCGATCAGGGCGAGGCCGTTCTCGATGCGGACGAGTTCGCCGATCAGCGCGCCGAGCACCGTGGCGATCACCATGACCGGCATGTGAGCGACGCGGCCGATGAGCACCACGCCCATGGCCATCGAGGAAACGCCGAAGGCGAGCGGCATGCCGGTCCTGAGGCGTTCCGGCATGCGATGGGCGATGAGCGCGCCGCCGAGAGCGCCGAGGATGATGGCGGCGCCGTTGATAAAGGGCCCGATGATCATGAGGCCGTTCCGTTTGGGTCGGCCTTCTATAGCGCTCCGGCTGACAATCGCCAGCCGGCTCACTCCGATTTGATGATGTCTTTCAACTATTTCGAGGCGAGTTCCGGGCCTTTCGCTTCCTGCCGCGTTTTCAGAAGGCTGACCACGACGCCGCCGGCGATCAGTGCGAAGGTGACGCCGAGCGAAATGACCGCCGGGAATTTTTCAAGGCCCATGAGCTCGGCAATGAACACCTTGCTGCCGATGAACACCAGCACCAGGGCCAGCGCCGGTTTCAGATAGCGGAAGCGATGGATCATCGCGGCGAGCGCGAAATAGAGAGCGCGCAGGCCGAGGATGGCGAAGATGTTCGAGGTGTAGATGACGAAGGCGTCGGTGGTGATGGCAAAGATGGCCGGCACGGAGTCGACGGCGAAGATGATGTCGGCCGCCTCGATCAGCACCAGAGCGAGGAACAGCGGCGTCGCGTGCCATGCGAGGCGACCGCTGCCGGCGAGGGGCTTCCGGACGAAGAAATGGTCGCCCTCAAGCTGGTCGGTGACGTTGAGGCGGCGGCGCAGAAAGCCGACCAGCGGGTTCTTGGCGAGGTCGTGCTCCTTGTCTTCGGTCAGCAGCATCTTGATGCCGGTGAGCACCAGGAAGGCGGCGAACAGGTAGAGGATCCAATGGAACTCGGCGACCAGGGTGGCGCCGGCGCCGATCATGATGCCGCGCAGCACGATGACGCCGAGGATACCCCAGAACAGTGCCCGATGCTGGTAGTGCCGGGGAATGGCGAAGAAGGAGAAGATCAGCGCGATGACGAAGATGTTGTCGAGCGCCAGCGTCTTCTCGATGACAAAGCCGGTGAGATAGGCAAGGCCCGCGTCGGCACCGATGTGCCACCAGACGAAGCCGCCGAACGTCAGGCCGATGGCGATGTAGCCGCCGGACATGACCAGGCTTTGCCGGATGGAAATCTCCTCCGACTTGCGATGGAGAACGCCGAGGTCGAAGGCGAGCAGCAGGGCGACGAGGGCGAGGAAGGCCAGCCAGAGATAGAGTGGCGTGCCAAGCCACGGCGTGGCGAGGAGGGTAAGGTCCACGGTCAAAACTCTGCCGGCGAAATGCGTCGACAAAGGTCCGACATCGCAGATGCGCCGGCGGCTTCTGCCAGAGGGGCCCGGACCTAACGGGTCTCGGCTGACATGGGGCGGCGGCTATGAACGTTCAAGGGGGCAGACTCGGATCTGCGGGCGCGGACGCTGGCCGCTTAACCGCCGTTTGCCGAGACCGTCGAGGCGCGGGCCGTCTGGCTGTCGCCTGCCAAGAGCGTGTCGACACGAGTGCGCTCGGACTGGAAGGCGGCAAGCACGTCGCCGTCGAGCGTGCGGCCCTGCGGCAGCTTGATGCGGAGCGGATCGACCGGCGTGCCGTTGACGTGCACCTCGTAATGGAGATGCGGCCCCGTGGACAGACCGGTGGTGCCGACATAGCCGATCACCTGGCCCTGGCGGACGCGGACGCCTTCCTTGATGCCCTTGGCGAAGCCCGTCTGGTGGGCATAGGCGCTGGCGTAGCCGTTGGTGTGCTGGACTTCGATGTAGTTGCCGTAGCCGTTCTTCCAGCGGGCATAGGTGACGATGCCGTCACCGGCCGCCATGATCGGCGTGCCGCGCGGGGCCGCCCAGTCGACGCCGGTGTGCATGCGGGTAACGCCGAGCAGCGGATGGTTGCGGGCCCCGAAGCCCGAACGGAAGGTGCCGCCCGACATCGGCTTGCGCATCAGGAACTTCTTGGCGCTCTTGCCGCTGTCGTCATAGTAGTCGACCGTGCCGTCATCGGGCGCGCGGTAGCGATAGAAGCGGCGTTCTTTGCCGCCGAGGGTGATCGAGGTAAAGACGATCTCGCCGTTATCGGTTTCCTCGCCGTTGTCGCCGAGGGTGTAGACCATCTGGAAGCTGTCACCCGGCTGGATGCGGGTGTTGAAGTCGAGGTCGAAGGAAAAGACGCGAACCAACTCGTCGATGAGGGCCGGCGGCACGCCATTCTTGAGCGACGTCTCGTAGAGGCTTTCGTAAAGGCGTGGCCGCGGGCTGTTCTCGTCGCCATCAGCGCCGCTACTGGCCTGTTCGGTGGCTGGCGGTTCATCGACGCCGATATAGCTGCCGTCATCGCCGAGGCCTACCGAACCGAGATGGCCGCCATCGCGATAGACCGAGACGAGGATGGGCCGGTAACGCGCCGTCTCGTCGTCCGGATCGGGGGCGAGACGGATGCGCACTTCGTCGCCGACTTTCAGGAGACGCAACCGGTCCGCCTTGTGGAAGGCCAGCACGATGTCGCCAGCTTCGTCGTCGGTCGCCTCGTTGTCGGTCAGGAGCTGTTCGAGCGGCTCATCGGTTTCGACGGCGACGCGGCGATCCTCGTAGGCATTGCCGCCACCGGCCGCCGCCGCCGGTTCGGCTGTGGTGGTCGGCACGAAGGAGACGTTCTCGGGGATGATGCGAACGCCGAACTGATCGAGCGAGGAGGGTTCGGCAAAGCCGAAGTCGAAGCGCGACTGATCGATCGGCGACAGCGAGGCGGTCTTGACGTTGGTGCCGTTGAGGAAGCTCGCCGCTTCGCGCACGATCCGCTCGGTCTGGGCGATATCGAGCGGAATGGACGCCTCAAGGTTCGGGTCGTTCACCGGGAAGTCGGTGACCTTCAGCATCATGTCGCCTTCGACAGCGGCGCCATAAAGCGTCGCTTCGCCGCCTTCCGAGGTACCGGCGTTGGCGTCGGCGAAAATGCGCAGCGGATTGTAAGGCGGAATGGGGTCGGTGATCTCGGCCATGTCCGAGACGAGAGGCGTCGACACCTTGGCGAAGGGCTTCAGTCTGATGATGTCGTGTTCGCCGTCCTTGGCAATGGTCGACACCTTGAGGATCTGTCGGGCCGGTTCGACGTTGGCTTCCTGGACCGGGAAATCGCTCTTGGCGATCATCTCATCATCGGGCGTCGGCACGACCACGGCGGAGCGGGTGACTGTGCCGGAAGGTTCGGCAATGGTCTCGCGGCCATCGAAAGCGGCATAGAGTGCGCCGCCCATCAGAAAGGTCGAGGCGAAGGTGGCGAGCACCGTGCCGGTCAGCCAGCGGATCGACACGCCGCGGCGGTCGGGAAGACCTCGGGCACCGGACGTCAGGAGCGGCGGCAGATCGCCGAGCTCAACGCTATCGTTCCGGTGCAGGGGACGCGCGGCATTCATGGATGGTGTCTTGCTTCCGCCCGTTGATCTTGTTGGAGCGCTTAGGCCTGTCTCGCGAACACGTTGAGCCTGGCGCTTTCCTTAAGGTGGCGGTGACTTTGCCGCCCGGTGTCGCGGCTTGTCAATGTCGGCTCCGCCGGTGGCGATGCTTCTCCTGAGAAAAGCGTCTGCCATTTAACTCCGTCGGTGAAAAATGGGGCGGGAGTTGGGCGTTGGCAGGCGGAAAGCCCGGTTCTGAGGGAAGTTTGCCGGCTGGCGAAAAATAAGGCAGAGAAAAGTTCGATGAAATTGTCGGCAACTTACCCGGCTTTGGTCGATCCATCTCCAAAATGTCCCGGAATTCAGCCGAAAGTCGACTATCGCTGCTTAAAAACGCGTGTCACAAGACCGTGTTGACAGGCTTTGTCGTGCCCCCTATAAGCACGTTCATCGACGGCGGCGCTGCAGCGACGTGGCACCGGCGGATTTCTGTTGCCGGATCCTGGCGGTAAGTTGGGGTTTCGGGCGGCGGGGTTTGAGGGGCTTAGTTCCTCTCTGTTCTTTGACAAGTGAATAGGAAGAAAGAGAAACGTGGCCGGCGCTTAGGGCTCGTCGGCACGGGATCGATCCTTCGGGATTGGGTCGTGCCAAGAAGAGCTAAAGAACCGGATTTACGTTTCTTGAATAAGGACCGTTTTGGCTTTGTCCGAAAGGATGGAGTTGGAATGGACCTCGTCAAGTTTAACTTGTGAATTCGGGAAAGAACTCTTGAACATGAGAGTTTGATCCTGGCTCAGAACGAACGCTGGCGGCAGGCTTAACACATGCAAGTCGAACGCTCGTAGCAATACGGGAGTGGCAGACGGGTGAGTAACGCGTGGGAACATACCCTTTGGTTCGGAATAACTGAGAGAAATTTCAGCTAATACCGGATGTGCCCTTCGGGGGAAAGATTTATCGCCAAAGGATTGGCCCGCGTCTGATTAGCTAGTTGGTGAGGTAACGGCTCACCAAGGCGACGATCAGTAGCTGGTCTGAGAGGATGATCAGCCACACTGGGACTGAGACACGGCCCAGACTCCTACGGGAGGCAGCAGTGGGGAA
>NZ_AUHB01000003.1 GCF_000422965.1 Pleomorphomonas oryzae DSM 16300 | reverse complement strand
CCGGCGGTCAAATGTCTTCGCCTCGCTATGGACTATCACCTTGTCTTTCATGACGGACACCTTCGCCAGATAGGAGGTGCTTCCGTCCTTCCGCTTCCGCTCTACGATGCTCCCCATTTGGTACACGGCCCTTTGTGTTCGAACATTTAGAACAGTGTCCAAAATAGCCCGAACGAATGCCCGCGAATATCGCTAAATACGCAACGAAAGATGTGAGATTTGCAACGGTCGCAACGAAATAATCGAGAGAATTCAGAAAAGTCGAGCAACATCAAGGGGCCGATTTTTGCCGTCGCACCGATGCTCGATTGGACGGATCGCAATTGTCGGCTGTTCCATCGGCAGCTGAGCGCGCGTGCGCTGCTCTATACGGAAATGGTGACGACGGCGGCGATCCGCTTTGGCGATCGTGATAAGCTGCTAGGCTTTTCCCACGAGGAGCATCCTGTCGCGCTGCAGCTCGGCGGGGCCGATCCGGCCGAGCTGGCGTTTGCGGCCAAGGTGGGCGAGGACTGGGGCTATGACGAGATCAACCTCAACGTCGGCTGTCCGTCCGACCGCGTGCAGTCGGGCCGGTTCGGCGCCTGCCTGATGCTGGAGCCGGCGCTAGTCGCCGAGTGTGTGGCGGCGATGCGGGCGGCCGTCAGCGTGCCAGTCACCGTCAAGTGCCGGATCGGCGTTGACGAGCAGGATCCTGAGGAGGCGCTCGACAAGCTTGCCGATGCGGTGATCGCTGCCGGCGTTTCCGCCCTCTGGGTGCACGCCCGCAAGGCGTGGCTGAAGGGCCTCAGCCCCAAGGAAAATCGCGATATCCCGCCGCTCGATTATGACCGCGTCCGCCGCCTCAAGGCGCGCTATCCCAATGTGTTCATCGGCATCAACGGGGGCATCAACGACCTCGATGCGGCTCTTGATCTTCTGAAGACACTTGACGGCGTGATGCTGGGACGTGCGGCCTATCAGGAGCCGGCGCTGCTCGGCTCGGTCGATCGGCTCGTCTATGGCGTGGCCACAGAAGATGCCGACCCATATGCGGTGGTGGAGCGGATGCGGCCGTATATCGCTGCTTATTTGGCCGCTGGCGGTCGATTGTCCGCCTTCACCCGCCATATGCTCGGCCTCTACCACAAGGTCCCCGGCGCCCGCGCCTGGCGCCGCATCCTGACCGAAGGGGGCGTCAAGGAAGGCGCCGGCCTTGAGGTTATCGACGCGGCGCTCGACGCGCTTCAACGCCGCAAGGCCGCCTGATACTGAAAGTTCGCCTGTCGTGTCGTTCCGTCTCCCCAAGCTCGATTACTTCCTTATTGGCCTCGTTCTGATGGTGGCGCTGGCGCTCATCTGGCCGGTGCCTGGCAAGAGCGGCGGACCGCTGCACTTCGAATATGTCACCACCTATGGCGTCTCGGTGGTGTTCTTCCTTTATGGGCTGACGCTATCGCCCGAGCGAATGAAGGCGGGTGTATTGCACTGGCGCCTGCACATTTGCGTGCAGTTCGCCACCTTCGTGCTGTTCCCCGTCTTGCTGTTGGCCGCTCGGATGCTGATGCCTGGCTTGTTCTCCGACGATCTCTGGCTGGGCTTCTTCTACGTGGCGGCGCTGCCTTCCACCGTATCCTCGTCGGTGGCGATGACCAACATTGCCCGCGGCAACGTGCCGGCCGCCGTGTTCAACGCTTCGCTGTCCAGCTTGCTCGGCGTGTTCGTGACGCCGCTTTTGATGAGCTGGTACATGAGGCGCAACGGCATCGACATGCCGCTGTTGCCGGTGATCTTCAAGGTCGTGATGCTGGTGCTGGTGCCGATCGTCCTCGGCCAGATCGCCCGCCGCTGGCTGGGCGGCTGGGCGCATCGCAATGCCTTCTGGGTGAAGCTTGCCGACCGTTCCACCATCCTTGCCATCGTCTACAATTCTTTCTGCGATTCCGTGGCGGCCGGCGTCTGGAGCGCCAACGATCTCACGGTGGTGCTGGAGATCGCCGTCGCTTCGGTGGCGCTGTTCCTGGTGGTCTATCTGATCATGAACGGCGTCTGCGCTTTGATGGGCTTCAACATCCGCGATCGCATCGCCTGCCAGTTCTGCGGCTCCAAGAAGTCGCTGGCCACCGGCGTGCCCCTGGCGCCGGTGATGTTTGGCCAGAGCGCTGCCATAGGCCTGATCGTGGCGCCGATCATGGTCTTCCATTTCCTGCAGCTGGTGATCGTCAGTGTGCTGGCAGCGCGTTTTGCCAAGAGGGTGACGGACTGATCAGATTGCCGTCGAGTGGGCATTGTCACTCGGTACCACTACCGTCGGCTCCTGATGGAACCAGCGATAGCCGGCGGCAAGTATCAGGAAGACGGCGAGCCAAACGGCGATGTGCCAAAGTCGTGCGTTGACGCGGTGGCGGCCGAAGGCCAGCGAAGCGCCGATCAGCAGGGCGAAGATCGAGAGATAGGCGACGTTGGCGAACTGGGCTGGGGCGAGGCCGGCAATACTGCTCGACCGGCCGAAGATCAGAAGGGCGCCCGTTGCAACAACGAGGATCGCCACGGCAATATAGAGCACGGGTTGCCGCATCGGCCTCAGGCCTCCGAACGGGACTGTTTATCCAGCATGTCGGCCCGCTTGAGCCGCTCCGCAAGGCCGCCCATGATCGCTCGGCGTTCTTCAGGGCTCATGGTGGTCCAGTGGGCGATCTCCTCGAGTGTGCGGCCGCAACCACGGCAGAGGGCGCCGCCTTCGAGCATTCGGCAAATCTTGACGCAGGGCGTCTCCACCATCGCTTTCACCTGCCGATCAAAAGGCCGACGAGAAACGCCATCTCGGTCAGCACCTGGGTCGCGCCGAGAATGTCGCCGGTTTGTCCTCCAATCTTTTCGCGGGCAAAAGCGCCAAAAGCAAGAGCGGCGAGACCGGCAAAGGCGATGCCGAGAAGCGTAGCTGGCGCACCAACAAGAGCTGGCAGTGGCGACAACAGCAAGACCGTCAGTCCGGCGCCGAGCGCCAGGGCACGTTGGTCGGGCTGGCCGAGACGCGCCGCGAGCCCTTCCGGTCGGGCGTTGGGCAGCGCGGCCCAGAGGGCGGTCATGGCGAGGCGGCTCAAGGCGCCGCCACCCAGCACTGCGAAAACTCCCGCCGCTGGATTTGCAAATAGCGCGCCATAGGCGCTGGCGCGGATCAGCGTTGAGAGAATGAGCGCCAAGCCCCCGAAGGTGCCGATGCGACTGTCCTTCATGATGAGGAGCCGCTTTTCGGCTGTGGCGCCACCGACAAGACCGTCGGTACTATCGGCGAGCCCGTCCTCGTGCAAGGCGCCTGTCGGCACCACCAGCGCGGTGACAATGAGCAGACCGACGAGAAGATCGGGAAGTCCCGCCACGCCGACGGCCAGACCGACAAGTGCTGCGGGCAGGGCGATCAGGAAGCCGGCGAGTGGGATCACCGCCCCCGCGCGTGGCAATTCAGGCAAGGCGCCGGTGTCGTCCAACTGCCCAAGCTGCGGCACGGGCAGGCGCGAGAAGAAGCGGAGCGAGGCGCCGAGATCGGCAAGACGGTGGAGGAGTTCATCGCGGAGCATTCTTCGTTTGTAGGCCGTGGAGCGAGTCATGTATAGCGTGAACCCGCTAAATGTTGTGTCATTAGGTGGCATTTCGACGGTCTTGGTACTAAATCCAGACTTGCCGTTTCCAGTTCAATCAGAGAGACGAAAATATGATTCCCTCGATGTCCGGCCTGCCGTTCGACGATTTCCGCGAACTGATCCGTTCGATGCCGGGGCCGGACGAAGCTTCTGTCGCTGCCGTTCAAGCCCGTAACGCCCAACTGACTAAACCGCTCGGCTCGCTCGGCCGGCTTGAGGATCTCGCCGAATGGCTGGCGGCCTGGCAGCGGGTGGAGCGGCCGGCAGTACGCCATCCGATGGTGTCGATCTTCGCGGCCAGCCATGGCGTGGCCGCCAAGGGCGTCTCGGCCTTCCCGGTCGAGGTGAATTTCCAGATGGTGGCCAACTTCACGGCCGGCGGCGCCGCAATCAACCAGCTCTGCAAGAGCTACAACTATGGGCTCAAGGTGTTCGAGCTGGCGCTCGAAATGCCGACGCCCGACATTACCGAGCAGGATGCCTTCGACGAGGCCGGCTGTGCCGCCACCATGGCCTTCGGTATGGAATCGGTGGCCGGCGGCACCGACCTGTTGATGCTCGGCGAAATGGGCATCGGCAACACCACGGTGGCTGCCGCCATCTATCACGCCCTTTATGGTGGCGTTGCTTCGGACTGGATTGGCCGCGGCACCGGCGTGGATGATGCCGGCCTGACGCGCAAGCGCGACGCTGTGGCCGCTGCGGTGGCGCGTCTTGGCAATGGCGAGCGCGACGGTCTCGAGGTTCTGCGCCAGGTGGGCGGTCGTGAGATCGCCGCCATGGCCGGTGCGATCATTGCGGCTCGTCACCAGAACGTTCCGGTGGTCGTCGACGGCTACGTCGTCACCGCCGCCGCGGCGGTATTGCACGCCGTCGATCCACATTCCATCGATCATGTGCAGATTGCCCATGCCTCGGTGGAAGGCGCCCATCGCGACGTCATCGCCCGGCTTGGCAAGAAACCGATTGTCGATCTGGGCTTCCGCCTCGGCGAGGGAACTGGCGCCGCCATTGCCGGGTCGATCATTCGCGCAGCAGCCGACGTCCACTCGGGCATGGCAACCTTCGCCGAAGCCGGCGTTTCCACTAAGGGCTGACATTGAAAAAGAAAAGCCCGGTCAAATGTTTGTCCGGGCTTCCTTATCCGACTTGTGAAAAGTCAACTGACGCGGCTGACGCAGAAGTGCACCACATCTTCCAGCGCTGCCCGGTAGGGACCTTCGTCGAGCACATCGAGCGCGGCAATCGCCTTGTCGCCGTAGATGCGGGCACGCTCGACGGTGGCAGCAATGGCTTGGTGCTTTCCGAGCAGCTCGATGGCCCGGTCGAGATCGGCGTCTTCGATTTCGCCGCGTTCAATGGTCCGTTGCCAGAAGTCGCGGTCGGTATCGCCACCACGGGCGGCGGCGATCAGGATTGGCAGTGTTACCTTGCCTTCGCGGAAATCGTCGCCGACCTTCTTGCCGAGTGTCATTGAGGAGCCGCCATAGTCGAGCGCGTCGTCGACCAACTGGAAGGCGAGGCCGAGCTGTGTGCCATAGTCGGCGAGCCCAGCGCGCACTTCGGCGGAGCTGCCGGCAATGATCGGGCCGACCTCGGTTGCCGCCGAGAACAGCGCTGCCGTCTTGGCGTTGATCACCTGAAGATACTGGTCTTCGCTGGTGGTCAGGTGTTTGGCAGCGACGAGTTGCAGCACCTCGCCCTCGGCGATCACCGCCGCGGCACGCGATAGCACGGCCAGCGCGTCAAGCGAGCCGACCTCGACCATGGTGCGGAAGGCTTGGCCGAGCAGATAGTCGCCGACCAGCACGCTTGCCTGATTGCCCCAGACCATGCGCGCCGACGGCTTGCCCCGCCTAAGTTCGCTCTCGTCCACCACATCGTCGTGCAGCAGCGTTGCCGTATGCATGAATTCGACCGTGGCGGCGAGTTTGACGTGGCCATCGCCCCGATAGCCGCAGGCGAGCGCCGCCGCGAGCGTCAGCATCGGCCGCAGGCGCTTACCGCCGGAATCGATCAGATGGCGGGCGATTTCCGGGATCATCTCGGCATTGGCGGCGGCCATGTCGAGGATCATCTGGTTGACCCGCTGCATGTCGGCGTCGACAAGCTGCATCAGGGGCGCGATCGATTTCTCGCGCGGTGCTGCCGGAGCGTTGCTGTGCTGAGGTGCGACCGAGCTCAAACCTTCCACTCCCGAACCTTCCGTCCGGCTTGCCGCCGGTTGTATCTACAACGCTTCTCGACACGAGTCGGTGCCCGCGCGCGAGAAAGATTAAGTGGGTGACCATTAGGCCGCCAAGTGGATAATGTCGAATCTCATCGGGGATAGCCATCAGGAATTCCGGAGGTTTCATGGAAGAATTGATCCGAACCAACGATTTGGTGACCATCTCCTTCGTCGAGGCGCTGCTGAAGGATGCCGATATCGGCTACATCGTCGCCGATCAGGCGATGAGCGCGCTGGAGGGTATGGTTGGCGCCTTTCCCCGTCGTATCCTGGTCGACGCCGATGAGGCGATCCGCGCCCGGCGGCTCATTTCCGACGCTGGTCTTGGCGCGGAGCTCCGCCCCAAGGCGAAGACGGGGCCGGAGAGGTGACCGTTTCACACGCCGTCAGCCGTGACGGCTTTCTCGGCAATCAGCTCATCATTGATCAGCCGCGCGCCGGCTCGCATCGGGCCGGCCTCGACGCGGTGTTGCTCGCTGCAGCCTTGCCGGAGGGAACGACGGGCCACGTCGTCGATCTCGGCGCCGGCGTCGGCGTTGCCGGCCTCGCAGCGGCTCATCGGCTGTCTGATACGACCGTCACCTTGGTGGAGATCGATCCGGAGCTGGCGCGTCTTGCCGAGGGCAACGCCGCGCTGAACGCCACGGTGGATGGGCGGGTCCATGTCGTCGCTGCCGATGTTCTGGCGCCGGCCGCCGAGCGTCGGGCAGCGGGGCTTGCCGACGACATGGCCGATCACGTCATCATGAATCCGCCATTTCACCTTGCCGATCGCGGCCGATCGTCCCCGGCACCCTTGCGGGCCAAGGCGCACGTCTTGAGCGTGGATGCGATTGATGGTTGGGTTCGGGCCGCCGCTGCCATTCTGAAGCCATCCGGCACGCTGACGGTGATCTTTCGTGCCGACGAGTTGTCGCGCCTCCTGTCGGCGATCGGCAGTCGCTTCGGTTCACTCGCGCTGCTGCCGATCCACGCGCATGCCAATGAACCGGCGCACCGATTGATCCTGCGCGGCCGGCCGCAAGGGCGGGCACCGCTGCGGATATTGCCCGGCATGGTGTTGCATGCGCCGGATGGCGGTTTCCGTCCGGACGTCGAGGCCGTGCTTCGGGGCTCTGCGCTGCCGGTTGCATGGTGGTGAGCCTAGGGCAGACGCAGGTCGGCCAGCACCGGGAAGTGGTCCGAGCCGATATCGGGGCCGACCTCGAAGTGCTTCACCTCGATATTGCGTGACACCAGGATATGGTCGACCGGTGAGCCGAAGTAGAAATATTTGGAGAACCAGCGTCGTGAGAACCGGGTGGTGCCCGGCCAGCCTGTGCCGGCGGCATCGACCAATCCAGATTTCTTCAGGAACGACTGAAAGAACGGCGACCAGGTGGGCGTGTTGAAATCGCCCAGGACGACAACGGGGGTGCCCGGTGGCTCGGCAGCGACCGACCGTGCCACAGTGCTCAGGTACAGATTGCGGGTTTCCCACTGGTCGAAACTCCGCGGCGTCGTGGGGTGCAGCACGTAGACGACCACAGCCGGCTTCAAGGTGGAGCCTGACGCAGTGTCGGGCGTGCCTGGCGGAACAAGTTCCAGCCTGAGAGGATTCCCGCCCCAGCCGTCGTCGGGCACGACGTAGGGTACATTCTGGACGTGTTCGGCCTTGACGATTCGCCAGCCGGACCAGGCCATGACCTCCGGATAATGACCGAGCAAATCGGCCGGAGGAGCTGAAGGAAAATGCGCGCGTAGCGCATCGAAATACCGCAGCACGTAGCCGCTGACTTCCTGTTGGCCGAGCACGTCGATGCCGGATTTGGTGCTCCAGGCGATGAGATCTTCATAGTCGTTGCGGCCGCCCAGTACGTTGCTGGTGGCGACGCGCAGTTCGCGTCCTCCCGCCGAGGCGGCGGCGCGCTCGATCGGCATGAAAAGTGGCAGACCGTTGACCAGAACGAGGACCAGCGCAAAGGCCGCCAGAACACGGTGTCGGGCAACGAGGGCTACGAGCAGGACGATAATGGAGACAACGAACAGCGTAGGTTGGAAGAAGGCGAGGAGATCGCCGTAGTAGAAGCTATCGGCGTTGAACCGAGCCAGGGTCGCCGCTGTGACGATCGCGACGATGGCAAAAATGACGGAGCCGGAAAATCTACGTCGGGTGGGTGCCGCAGTGAACTCGAATGCCGTCATGTGAACCCCAAAGCCTCGGCGAACCGCCCTCACTCCGATCGTCGAGAAAGTCTGCGGCAATCTTGTGAACATCGGCGTTAAACTTGCCTACGCGGGGCAAGAAAAGCAAGGAGCGGGCCAGGGTGTGCAATGTCGACCTAAAATAGGCTGCCCTGAAGATCGCCTGGTGCGGCGCCCTTTTCATGCGCCAGCAGCCAGCGCTTGGTGTCGATGCCGCCGCCAAAGCCGGTGAGGGCGCCCGATGCACCGATTACCCGGTGGCAGGGCACGATGATCGGGATGGGATTGGCGCCGTTGGCGGCGCCGACGGCGCGGCTCGCCGAAGGGTGGCCGATGCGGTTGGCAAGCTCCCCGTAAGACATGGTTGCCCCATAGGGAATGGCTTTGAGAGCCCGCCAGACAGCGAGCTGAAAGGGCGAGCCAACCGGCATCAGCTCGAGATCGAAGGTCCGCAGCTCCCCGGCGAAATAGGCTGAGAGTTGGGTGCGAGCCTCAACAAACCGGTCATCGGCGCGCCGCCAGTCATCATGCGGGGCCACCCGGCCCTTGCCGGTAGGAAAGCCTACTTTTGACAGCCGCGTGCCGTCGCCCGCCAGAAGCAGCGGGCCGATGGGGGTTTCGAGATAGGTATAGAGGACGTCAAACATGTGCGCCTCACATTGCTGCTGGGGCTCGCCGGAGCATGGCGAAGATACGGCCATCGATCGACAGGAGACCGAGCGCGATCAAGGCCATCCCCAGGAAATGACTTGAAGACAGGCGCTCTCCGAGCACGAGGCTGCCGAGCAGGATGGCCGAGACGGGGATCAACAGCGTCACCAGCGACGAGTTGGTGGCGCCACCGACCGAGAGGAGATGGAAGTAGATGATGTAGGCAAAAGCGGTCGAGATCAGTGCGAGTGCGAGAAGCGCTCCGACCGTGACGAGGTGTGGCGCGGCAAGATGCCAAGGCGCGTCAACGATTGCGACGATGGGCAACATCACCACAGTGGACACTGTGGTCTGGCCGAACGCGACAACGGCGGGCGCAATGCCCAAGCGACGGAAACGTCGGCCAAATGTGCCGGCGAACCCATAGGACAAGGCAGCGCCGAGACAGGCGAACAGCGCCCACAGCGGCGGACCGTTGCCGGCAAAGGCGCTGCCGCTCATCAAAACGACGACACCAAGAACGCCCAGCAGCACGCCGGTTATCTTCTGTGGCGTCATCTTCTCATCGGCCGTCAGCCAATGAGCAACCAGAATGGAAAAGATCGGCGTCGTGGCGTTGAGAATGGAGGCAAGACCGGAGGCAAGCGCCGTCTGGCCCCAGAAGATCAGGCTGAAGGGAATGAGGTTGTTGAGAAGACCCATGCCGAGGAAGGCGCGCCATGCTTCGCCGCTGCCTGGAATCGCTCGGCCAATCGCCCGGAGATAAGCGTAGAGAGCGAGAGCGGCGATGGCCACGCGGCCGAGCACAACGGTGAACGGCGGCAACTCGGCCAGCGCCACTTTCGAGAAGAAGAATGATCCGCCCCACAGGACGGAGAGGAAAAGGAGCAGGCCCCACTCGAGGAGGCCCATTTGCGGTGCTTTGGTCAAAGAAACCTCCTGGCTGGCTCAGCGAATAATCGCTCGGTGAGACATGGATCGCTCGCCGGAATCGGACTCGGTTCGTTGAACCTGACAGATTGCGTGTACAATTCCTGTCATGAGCCTCGACATCACCCTCTGGGAAACGGCCTGGGCGGCCCGCGACCCCGCCTATGACGGCGCCTTCTTCGTCTGCGTGCGGACGACGGGCATCTATTGCCGCTGCGTCTGCCCGGTGAAGCAACCGCTGCCGCACAACGTCGAATTCCTGCCGAGTGCAACGGCGGCCGAACTTGCCGGCTACCGGCCCTGCCTGCGCTGCCGGCCCGAGACGGCGCCATTTTGTCCGGCATGGAAGGGCACGCTCGCCATTGTCGAAAAGGCGGCGCGGCTCATCAAAGACGAGGGTGCGCTCGATGGGGATGGCAGTGTGGAGACGTTGGCGGCGCTCGTCGGGGTAGGCAGTCGACACCTGACACGCCTCTTCCGCCGCCATCTCGGCGCCAGCCCGATCGAAGTGGCGAAAACGGCCCGCGTGCAACGCGCCAAGCGGCTCATCACCGAAACGGATATGCCGATGACCGACGTCGCGCTTCAATCGGGATTCGGGAGCCTCAGACGGTTCAATGCGGTGTTCCATGAGGTGTACAAGCGACCGCCGAGCGAGATGCGGCGGGGGCGGAAAACTATCCTTGTCGTCGTCAATCGCTTCCACACTCAACAGTCAAGTAACCCCTAAGAGGGGATTCATCGTGATCGGTACTGGTATTCTTCGCCGGCAAGCAAATTTCTCGCATGGCATCGAGAAATCTTGCACGAACCTGGCGCACGATGTCAGCGCCGGTTGCCTTAGGTTCGCGAAGTAAATCTAGATCGGAATTTTCTAAGTCGGCCGCGGATTTATTTAACACTGTTCGTACTTCCCAATCCAAGGTAACACCCCAATCGCGGGTGTCGCCCTGCAACTCGATGCCGCTTCCAATTGCTCCGTCTGTATAGTAAGCCTCCCATTCGTTACCGGCTTTAACGTGGAAGTGTAATTCTATCATTTGGTTGAAGTATGCCTTTTGATTTAGCGGTAATATCCATTCCCTAAATAATGAATATTCTATTTTGCTGCCGTTAGTTGCTTCATTACTAAAATTGTTATTCTTTTTGCGAATATTAAGGTTATTCCTGAAGCGGAGATTGTCTATGATATTGTTTACGGAGCCGGCGGACTTTCGTTCGAGTTCATGGCGCGACTTGAGAATTTTCGCTTTGGGGTCCTCTGGCTGGAACCATTTTAAAAAGAAACTCGGCCCATAGTCCGACTGATCGCTCAGTTCGTCCGGCCCGTCCGAAAGCCCGACCGAGGCCAGCAAGAAATTGCGGTTATCGATGCGGAACGAGAGTAGAACGCAGCGGTTAGGAACGCTCGCTTTTATATCCAGGTCTGAAAAAGCGCAAAGAGCGATAGCATCCTTCGCCTTCTTCGATGGAAGGACGGCTCTGACGAGCCGGAACTGCTTCCCGACTTCTTCTCTTTCCGAGATCTGCAACCCTTTGACCCAGAGGCGCTCAATTAAGGAACTCGTTTGGCCGATCATGCCTTGTAGTTTGTCGTAATCTTCCTTGCCATGATCGATGTCAGCTACCTCGACAAAGCCGAATTTGTTGCCCTCGCCTGCGGGTGCTGCTGAAGCCCGGAGGAGACTCAAGGGCGGTTTGAACGGCTCAAGATTATAAATGTACGAGGCCATATTTGCCGAGCATGGCAAATCCAGCCCATCGCAGGTGGCTGTGTAGATGGGAATGTCGAACAGAGATGGAAAATTGACGGTATAGGCGTCAGCGCCATGCGCACCTGACACTGCCAGTAGATTTACCGCAAATATCAGTGCGCGGTACATGCGGCAGCCTCCTCAAAACCTCGTCGTTGCGATGTCGTCTGTTGTGGTGCCTAAACCGGATAGCCCACCGCCTTCAGGAAAGCTCGCGCGATGATCATGTGCCCGGTCAGCGTCGGGTGGACGCGGTCGGTGGCGATGCCCATGGGGTGGATTTCGGCCATCACCTCATCGAAAGCGGCCTGGGTGTCGGCGAAGACGGCGCCGTGCTTTTCGGCGAGTTTTTTCATCACCGCGCCATAGGCGTCGATCATCTTGCGCATGGGATCGGCGCGATTGAACTCGACGAAGTAGGGCGCCATCAGCACGAGGCCCTTGAGGCGAGGCAGGGTGCGGACAATGAGCCGCTCCAGCGTCGCCTCGTATTCGTCGATCCGCACATGGTTCTCGGTCTGCAGGCGGGCATCGAACTGCCGCCAGACGTCGTTGACGCCGATCATGATCGACAGCCAGTCGGGCTTCAGATCTTCGACGTCGGTCGCCCAGCGGGCTTCGAGGTCGCGCACGGTATTGGCGCTGACGCCCATGTTGACCACGCGAATGCGTTGGTTGGCATGCGTGACGTTGAGGAAGGCGTTGACGAGGCCGACGTAACCGGTACCGAGGGAGTCGAACAGCGCTTCGCCGATCGGTCTGGCGCGGCTCCAATCGGTGATCGAGTCACCGATGAACAGCAGCTTGCTGTCCTTGTGGATCTTCACTTGCTCTTCCTCCCTTGAATGGTCCTCACCACACGCGGTTCAGCCAGCTCCGGACGCGATTCTCATAGGCGTAGAAAGACAGGAAGCCGACCGCGACCGACAATATGAGCGCCATCAGTTCATGCCCTGGCAGACTGCCGAACAAGTATGTCTTGTATTGGTAAAATGGCTGTTGCCACAGATAGATCGAGAACGAGCCGATGCCGAGCAGCCGAAGCGGCGTCCAGGATAGCACCGATCTCACCCACTGCGGCGCCTCGGCCAAGTGATTGACGGTAAAGGCCAGGAAGAACGGCGCGACCGTCATGGTCAACATCCATGGGAATACCGAGCCGATGTAGAGCGCCGATCCCGCGGCAAAGGCGGCCACCGGCATCCAAGGACGGACGTAGGGCGCGGTTCGATCCCTAAGGAGTGAGTAACCGGCTGAAAGCAACAGATTGGTTGCCGCCACCTCGCTGCGCACCCAGTATTCGATGGGCGGCGCTATGGACGGGAAGGAAAAGTAGCAGAGGTGGATGATGATCGTCAGGAGGCCGAAGCCGATCAGCGCTCCGCCTTCCCGGCCACGTAGGAACGGCAGAAGGGTCAGGAGCGACAGGAAGATATAGGAATGCTCCTCCACGTTCAGCGACCACAGGTGGCCGATCGGGTAGGGGCTGGCGAACATGTGAAAGTCGGCCGGCAGGTAGGAGCGAAGGAACAGCACCGTCGGCACCACCTCGCGCGCTGGCGCCGCTTTGCCGATCAGCGCGGCGATGGCGAAGACGATGAGCAGATAGAGGAAGAAGGCGGGAATGATGCGCGATATGCGGCGCTTGTAGAAGGTAGTGAGCGGCACACGGCGCTGAAACAGAATGCGGCTCATCAACAGGCCGGACAGGCAGAAGAACACATCGACGCCCATGCGCCCGCTGTGCCAGCCCTGGATGATCAGGAAATGCCCTTGCAGAACCAAAAGGATTGCCAGCCCGCGCCAGCCGTCCAGATAGTCGATGCGCTGCAACTCGCTGCCGCCGTGGCGCACCGACGAAGATACTATTTTCTCAATCGTCATATTGGGCTCGAAACGAACCGCGACGCGATGGCGGCGGCTAAGTGGAGCACTCATCGAGGAAAATAGTGATGAAATGGTGACCGTGGGGGTGAGGAAGCGATCGGCTAAATACGACAAAGCGCCCGACATCCCCTTGGGATCGAGCGCTCACGTCGCACCGGCAATCACGTTTTGGCCTATCAGAGGCCAAAACCCTTCAGGAAACCGCGCTTCGGGGCCTTGGCCCGGCTACCGGTGGTCTCTTCGTAGTGGGCAATCGCCTCGGCGATCTCGCGTTCGGCAGTGCTCTGGCTGTGGCGCTTCTTGCTGGCACCCAGCATGGCGAACATCATGGCGTCCATCGTTGTTCTCCGTTCTTTCTCTGTCTCTCTTTTTATGTCCTCAATATAAGTGTCATGCCTGATCGGAACAAATCGTATCTTCTGAAGGATGCTTTCATCTTTTCTGCAAGAGGCCGCGCCGTGGAGTGCCATTTGAAACTCGGCGGGTGTGTTCCTACATGCGACGTGACGCCATTTCCCGTAAAGGAACATGCCCTTGGCCAACTATAAGTCCTGGCTGCCGCGACGGCTTCGCGGCGACGCGCCTGTCGTGCCGCTCGTCCGCCTTTCCGGGGCCATCGGCATGCCGGCCGCGTTGGGGCGAGGCTCACTGTCGCTTTCGTCGATCGAAGGCACGCTCAAGAAGGCTTTCTCGGTGAGCGGGGCGAAGGCGGTGGCGCTCGCCATTAATTCTCCCGGCGGGTCACCCGTCCAGTCCCACCTGATCTTTCGCCGCATCCGCCAGCTGGCCGCGGAAAAGAAGTTGCCGGTGATCGCCTATGTCGAGGATATCGCGGCTTCGGGCGGCTACATGCTGGCTTGTGCTGCCGACGAAATCGTCGCCGACCGCTCGTCCATCCTGGGGTCGATCGGGGTGGTGTCGGCAAGTTTCGGGTTCGACAAGGCGATTTCCCGCCTCGGCATCGATCGGCGCGTCTACACGGCCGGCAGGCGCAAGGTGACGCTTGATCCCTTCCAGCCGGAGAACGGCGACGACATCGAGCATATCAAAACGCTGCAACGCGACATCCACGCCTTCTTCATTGAATTGGTGAAAGAGCGGCGTGGCGCGAGGCTGGCGGACGACGAAGAGCTGTTTTCCGGGCTTTTTTGGGCGGGTGACCGTTCGGTTACTCTTGGTCTCGCAGATCGGATCGGCGTGGCCCACGACGATCTCGTGGCCCGCTTCGGCGATAAGGTTGATATCCGCCTATTCGAGCCCGGTCGGGGTGGCTTCCTGCGCCGTCGCCTGTTCGGCAGTGCGGCGGATGAGGCGGCGACCCTCGTCGATTTCGACAAGGCTCTCGCGGCGATCGAGCGGCGCAGCCTGTTTTCGCGCTACGGTTTGTGAACCTTTCACAGGAAATTGCGCTTGCCAGAATACCAAGACGGTGGTCTCATGGTTTTGTCAGCAAAGGAGATAGGCTCATGTCTCATCTAGTTGGATATGCTCTCATCGGCGCCGGCGTCTATGTCGTCGCGCAGGTGGTGAAGCGCGAGATGACGCGTGTGGCCGAGATTCTCCGCACCGCCAACGCTCAGCCGGTACGCGTCGAGATCCGCATGGAGCGTGATCCGGTAACAGGCGTCTATCGCGATCGTCGTTGAGTCGGTCCCAAGTGATTTCTGGCGGACGTCCGCCATTGTCGAGCCGTAGGCCGAAGCAGATTGCTTCGGCCTTTTTCGTTGTGCGTTACGGCGACGACGTGTTTCGCATGGCGCGACAGTCGTCGGCGCCGATTTTCCGAGCACCGTGCTCTGGTCTCTTAGCCGAGCATATGACCTTCCACGTCAGCTGGCCGGCAGCATTCCTCTCATGCACCGTGCGGCAATCGCAGGGTTTGCCGGTGGGCGTCGAACCGGTCGTTCTGTCTTGAAGCCGATGATCAGGCTGTATCGGCTCAAGGAACTGATGGCGTTGTTGGCCTGCGAAGGCGGGGGCTGCCATGATCAGCGCGGCGAAGGTCATGGTGAGGCGAAATCGTCTGGAGGTCATCGTCCTGTCCCGTCGCGGCATCCAAGGCAGATGACGCTTCCCCTTGTTGGACGATGCTCCGTGCTTTTCCGGGCGGCTCGGCACGTGGCTTTTTGCGGTTGACGGGGAGAGGGGGCGCACCTAATTTCGCGCCCGATCCCGCCCGGCTCCCGCCGGGGTTAAGGCCGCTTCCAGGTAGTTTCCGATGCCCCAGTCCGTCGACGTCAATGATCCCCGCCGCTCCTTCCAAGGACTGCTCCTGACCTTGCAGCGCTTCTGGGCGGAGAAGGGTTGCGTCATCCTGCAGCCCTACGACATGGAAGTGGGGGCCGGCACCTTCCACCCGGCAACGACTTTGCGCTCACTGGGGCCCAAGCCCTGGAAGGCCGCCTATGTACAGCCGTCGCGCCGGCCCAAGGACGGGCGCTATGGCGAGAACCCCAATCGCTTCCAGCATTACTACCAGTTTCAGGTCATCCTGAAGCCGTCGCCGGATAACCTCCAGGAGCTCTATCTCGAAAGCCTTCAGGCGATCGGTATCGACTTGAAGCTGCACGACGTGCGCTTTGTCGAGGACGACTGGGAGAGCCCGACGCTCGGCGCCTGGGGCCTCGGCTGGGAATGCTGGTGCGACGGCATGGAAGTCAGCCAGTTCACTTATTTCCAGCAGGTGGCCGGCATCGAATGCTCGCCCGTGTCAGGCGAGCTCACCTATGGCCTCGAACGCCTCGCCATGTATCTGCAGGGCGTCGACAACGGCTATGAGCTCAACTTCAACGGCCGAGAGGGCGAGGACAAGGTCACCTACGGTGACGTCTTCCATCAGGCCGAGGAAGAATACTCCCGCCATAACTTCGAATATGCCGACACCGATATGCTGATGCAGCATTTCAAGGATGCCGAAGCGGAGTGCAAGGCACTGTTGGAAAAGGGCGCCGCGGCCGGAACCGACGGCATCCACAAGTGCGTGCTGCCGGCCTATGACCAGTGCATCAAGGCCAGCCATCGCTTCAACTTGCTCGATGCGCGCGGCGTCATCTCGGTGCAGGAGCGGCAGAGCTATATCCTACGCGTCCGCGAGCTGGCGAAGGCCTGCGGCGAGGCCTGGCTGAAAACGGTCGGCGGCGGCGCGCTGGCTTGAGCGGCGCGGGAGGTTTGCCGATGGCGTCGAAGCTCGTTCTGTTCGATTGTGACGGCACGCTGGTCGACAGCCAGCACATGATCGTGGCCACCATGACCGAAGCCTTCGCCAAGGTCGGCCACGCGCCGCCCGACCCGGCAGGCGTTCTTTCCATCATTGGCCTGTCACTGCCGGAAGCAATCGGCCGCCTGAATTCGAGTTTAGACGCGGTGGCGGTCGGACTTGTCGCGGACGCCTATCGCGACACCTATCAAGCCATGAAATTCCGTCTTGCTGAGACGGCGCCGCTCTATCCCGGTGCGCTTGATGCCCTGAAGGCGTTGGCGGCGTGCGACGATCTGTTGCTGGGCGTTGTCACCGGCAAGTCGCGGCGCGGTCTCGACGCCATCTTGGAGACGCATGGGCTGACCCGCTTGTTTTCTGTTCTGCGCACCGCCGACGACGGCCCGTCGAAACCACATCCCTTCATGGTGGTTGATGCGGTCGCGGCGCTTGGCGGTGACGTGTCTCAAACGGTCGTGGTTGGTGATACCGGCTTTGACATGCAGATGGCCCGCGCGGCTGGTGCCTTCGCTCTTGGTGTTACCTGGGGCTACAACAGCCCAGCTGAGCTGACCCAGGCCGGTGCTCAGGTGCTGGCGGATAGCTTCGCCGAGATGCCGGCGCTGGCGTTGGGACTCCTCGGCGCGAAGGAGTAGACGATGGCCGATCTCTTCGAAGAACTCGCCGCCTCCTTCGATCCAGTGCAGGCAACCGAGCGGGCACGGGCCAACGTGCAGCGCGTGCTGCCGAAACGCTTCTACAAGGCAGTGTCGGTCGAGCCGATCGACGGACTCTATCGGGTATTGCTGGATGGCAAGCCGGTACGAACGCCGGGGCGGAACTTGCTCGCCATCGCCTCGTTGCGGGCCGCCTGCGGCCTCGAAGCCGAATGGGCGGCGCAGGGCGGGTTCGTTGATCCGATGACCATGCCGCTGACCCGGCTGGTCAACTCGGCGATTGACGGCGTGTCGCGCGAGATCGAGGCAGTGAAGGACGCCGTTGCCGCCTACGCCGGCTCGGATCTCACCTGCTATCGCGCCGGCGAGCCACCGCGCCTCGATGAGCGCCAGCGCCTTGCCTGGGAACCGGTGCTTGACTGGGTGAGGGAACGGTTCGGGGTGCGCCCGGTGGCCACCATTGGCGTTATAGCAGTGGCTCAGCCACCGCAACTCCTCTCGGCAATCCGTGCCGCTTTGCCTGACGATGCCATCCGCCTTGCCGCCATCGAACAGATCACCACGCTGACCGGCTCGGTATTCTTGGCGTTGTCCCTCTTGGAAAAACGCCTGTCGGCCGACGACGTCTGGCTCGCCGCTCACGTCGACGAAGATTGGAACGCCGAGCTCTGGGGTGTCGACAGCGAGGCGCAGCTGCGCCGCGATTTTCGACGGGCCGACTTCGACGCGGCGGCGCTGCTTCTTCTCGACTGAAGTCAGCGCTGGAAGTTTTCCCGTTTCAATCGGTAGAGCACGTGCAGACTGAGCGGGTGGTCTTCGGGAAGGAGCGGATGCTTGAAATCGTCGGCTGGGTTGCGCGTCATGCCGAGGCTGTTCATCACAGCCTGCGAGGGCAGGTTGGGCACGGCCGTGAATGCGACGATCTCCGGGAGGTCAAGAACATCAAAGCCGTGGGCGAGGGCGGCCCGCGCCGCTTCGGCGGCATATCCTTGCCGCCAGAATGGCTTGGCGAGCCGCCAACCCACTTCGACGGTTGGCGCAAAGGGAAAGCCGGGGTTCAGGACCTTCTGGATGCCGACCATGCCGATGAAGGCATCATCCTCCCGCCGGTGCACCGCCGAGAAGCCGTAGCCATGTTCGGTCCACATGCCCTGCAGTCGGCCAACGAGGGCGTCGCTTTCCTCGGCAGTCATCGTTTTGGGGAAGTAGCGCATCACATCCGGATCGGCGTTAAGCGCGGCAAATGGGGCGAGGTCCTGCTCTGTCCAGGGAGCGAGCACAAGGCGCGGAGTTACGAGGATCATGATCGCTGGCTCCTCTCTTGAGGGGAGGGCTTGTGATAAGGCGTTCGCTTCCCAAAATAAACGCCATAGAAAGGTGGAAAGGCCTCCGCCCTTCGTGTACAACGCCGCGGACTCGGACCGCATAGGCGGTCAGTGTGCCCTTTGGCGCGTCCCGGGCTGGGATGCCCTTTGAAAGTTTTGGGGTTACATGCAAACCGTTCTTCTCGTCATCCACCTGATGGTGGTCGCAGCCCTGGTGGGCGTCGTGCTTCTGCAGCGTTCCGAAGGCGGCGCGCTTGGTATCGGTGGCGGCGGTGGCTTCATGACCAGCCGCGGCACCGCCAACGTGCTGACCCGTGCCACGGCAATTCTGGCGACGCTGTTCTTTCTGACGTCGATCGGTCTGTCGGTTCTGCCGCGCCTGACCGGCTCGCATAATTCCATCCTGGATAAAGTGCAGACGGCGCCAGCTTCCCCGACTGCCGATCAGCCGATCGGTTCCGGCAAGGGTGGCGTTCTCGATCAGCTCAACAAGATGAGCAAGCCGGCTGCCCAGCCGGGCAATGCGCCGGTTGCGCCCGCCGTCGAGATCCCGGCTGCGCCGGCAACTCCGGCTCCTGCGACGCCTGCGCCAGCCGCGCCGGCGACGCAAACGCCGGCCGCGCCGACCACTGATTCGGCACCGGCAACCCCGGCGGCTCCGGCCACGACCCCGGCAACGCCAGCTAATCCGGCGCCGACGCCTTAAGGACGAACCCCGTCCGGTAGAAATCGGATACAGACGGTCGCGGACTTCCGCGGCCGTTTTCATGAGACCGAACAATAGCTTGAAGCGACGAGTCGACCGGAGGGTTAACACTTTCCGGGAGGGCTTTTTCGTTTTGTTTTGGATAAACCGGTCGGACCACTCCCCAACGGGTCCGCGAAAAGATAGGTTGAAGGCCCATGGCGCGGTACATCTTCATTACTGGCGGCGTGGTTTCGTCCTTGGGCAAGGGGCTTGCGGCAGCAGCTCTTGCGTCTCTCCTGCAGGCGCGTGGCTACAAGGTTCGTCTCCGTAAGCTCGACCCCTATCTGAACGTCGATCCGGGGACGATGTCTCCGTATCAGCATGGCGAAGTTTTCGTGACCGACGACGGCGCGGAGACTGACCTCGATCTTGGCCATTACGAGCGCTTCACGGGGCGCCCGGCCAACAAGCAGGACAACATCACCACCGGCCGCATCTACCAGGAGATCATCGCCCGCGAACGGCATGGCGACTATCTCGGCGGTACGGTGCAGGTCATCCCGCACGTCACCGACGCCATCAAGGCGTTCATTCTCGACGGCAACGAGGACTATGACTTCGTGCTGTGCGAGATCGGCGGCACGGTGGGTGACATCGAGGCGATGCCGTTCCTGGAGGCGATCCGCCAGCTCGGTAATGAGCTGCCACGCCGGCATTGCGTCTACATCCATCTGACGCTGATGCCCTACATTCCCTCGGCGGGCGAGCTGAAGACCAAACCGACGCAGCATTCGGTGAAGGAGCTGCGTTCCATCGGTATCCAGCCGGACATTCTACTTGTCCGCTGCGACCGGCCCATCCCCGAGGGTGAGCGCAAGAAGCTGTCGCTGTTCTGCAACGTTCGTCAGTCGGCGGTCATCCCCGGCCTTGATGTCGGCAACATCTACGAGGTGCCGCTCGCCTACCACAAGGAAGGCTTCGACGATGAAGTGCTGGCCGCCTTCGGCATCGAAGCGGCGCCGGCCCCCAAGCTGGACCGCTGGCTGGGCATCGTCAATCGCATCAAGAACCCCGAGGGCGAGGTCAACATCGCCGTCGTCGGCAAGTACACGGTGCTGAAGGACGCCTACAAGTCGCTGATCGAAGCTCTGGTGCATGGCGGCATCGCCAACAACGTGCGCGTCAAGATCGAATGGATCGAGAGCGAAGTGTTCGAGAAGGAGGACGCTACCCCCTATCTCGACCACGTTCACGGCATCCTGGTGCCGGGCGGATTCGGCGAGCGCGGTTCGGAGGGCAAGATCCTCGCGGCTCGTTTTGCACGGCAGCATAACGTACCCTATTTCGGCATCTGCTTTGGCATGCAAATGGCGGTGATCGAGGCGGCTCGGGCGTTGGCTGGCGTGACGGGCGCCTCGTCGTCGGAGTTTGGCCCGACCGAGGAACCGGTTGTCGGTCTGATGACCGAGTGGCTGAAGGGCAATGCGCTGGAGAAGCGCAGGGCTGGTGGCGACATGGGCGGCACGCTGCGCCTCGGCTCCTATGAGGCGCATCTCGCCAAGGGGTCCAAGATCGCCGAGATCTATGGTTCGGAGATCATCCACGAGCGCCATCGTCACCGCTACGAGGTGAACATCGACTACCGCGATCGTCTGGAAGCCTGTGGCCTGTCGTTCGCCGGCATGTCGCCGGACGGCGTCCTGCCGGAAACGGTGGAGATTCCTGGTCACCCCTGGTTCATCGGCGTGCAGTATCACCCCGAGCTGAAGAGCCGGCCGTTCGAGCCGCATCCGCTGTTCGCCAGCTTCATCGAGGCGGCCGTGGAGCAGAGCCGTCTGGTTTGACGCTGGGCTTTATCGAGATCGGAAGCCGGCCGCCGCGAGGCGAGCCGGCTTTTTCATGGGATTTCAGAGCGCGGCCAACGCCTGGATTTTTTCCATGCCGCCCACCTTCGGCGCCAAGGCCGCCCAGACGCCCTCGGCACCTTTCACCCAGGTGTCGCGGTTTTCCGGTGTGATCGTCTGGCCACCGGCTGCTTTTGCCGCTTCCATGGATGTTGTTTCATCTGCTTCCATCAGCGTGTCGAAATAGATCGATGCCTCGGCGATTGCGGCGGAGAACACGGCCTTTTCCTCATCATTGAGACCATTCCAGAAGCTGGCCGACAGATAGACCGCGCCGGTCGCCCAGATATGGGCGGTCTCGATGAGATAGGGCACCACTTCATAGAGACGGAAGCCGGCATAGGCGGACTTGGTGAGGTCCATCATGTCGACCACGCCGGTCTTCAGCGCATTATAGGTCTCGGTGATCGGGATGGGCGTCGGCAGAGCGCCGTAAGCCTTCCAGAGCTCGACGTGAAGCGGGCTCTGGATGACGCGAATGCGCTTTCCGGCCACGCCTTGGGGCGTGGTCACCGCCTCCTTGGCGAGCAGGTGACGGGCCCCGTAGTTGATGAAGCCGAGGGTGACGAAGCCTTGGTCGGTCAGCTTCGCCTTGAACTCGTTGCCGATCGGGCTGGCGGTGGCGCGGCGAACGTGATCGCGATCGCGGAAGACGAAGGGCAGGTCGAACAGCTGCGTCTCCGGCACCCAGGCCGACAGGGCCGATAAGGTGGAAAGGCTGGCCTGGATGGAATCGAGGCGGATACCCTCGGCCACCTCCTTTTCGCCGCCCAGCGCGGCGTTGCCGACGACGCGGAAATCGAAGCGGCCGGGCAGCTTTGCTTCCACGAGGTCGCGCACCTTCAGCCAAATCTTTGTCTCAGGCTTATCATCGCCGAGCAACGAGGCGACGGTCAGCGGTCGCGACCCGGCGTGGGCCGGTCGGATGATCGAGGGAAGGGCGAGGGCGGTGAGGCCGGCGGTAAAGGCGCGACGGGTAAGGATGGGCACGGGATTTCCTCCGTAGTTCGAGATCACAGGAGCGCCCATAGGGCGGCGGCGAGCGCCATCAATGAGGTGGCGGCAATGAGAACGAGGGTGAGCGGCAGTACGGCACGGAAGACGGCACTGGCGGAAAGGCCGGTGATGCCGGCGGCGACGAACACCAGCACGCCAACCGGCGGCGTCAGACCGCCGATCATCAGGTTGACGGTGAGGATGACGCCGAAGGCCACGGGATCGATGCCGGCTGCGATAACTGACGGCATGAGCAGCGGCGCGAAGAGCAGGATTCCGGGGCCAACGTCGAGTGGGCCGCCGACGCCCAGCAGGATCAGGTTGGCGATGAGCATGACTGCCAGGGGATTGTTGCCCAGCACCGTTACCCAGCCGGCCAGTGCCTGCGGCAGCCCGTCGACGGCCAACAGGAAGACCAGCGGTGCCGACGAGGCGACAAGAAGACCGATTGCCGCCGTCTCACGCCCAGCCTGGAGAAAGGCGGCGAGGCTTGCGTTGCGGCCGCCCGGAACGGCCAGTGCGGCGATGAGTGCGTAGACCGAAGCGACTGCCGCTGCCTCCGTGGGTGTCGCGACGCCAAGACGAATGCCGAAGAAGACTACCAGCGCCAAGCCGAACACCGGCACCGCCGAGACGAAAGTGGACAGGCGCTCGCGCCGATCGGCAGCTGGGCGCGCCGGCGCGCCAGCGGAAACATGCAACAACACCGCCATGGACGCCGCCAGGATCAGGCCGGCATAGAGCCCGCCCTCAAACAAGGCTCCCACCGACAGATTGGTCGCCGAGGCGAGCAGCAGGAAAGCAATCGACGGCGGGATGATGTTGGGCAGCACTGCCGTGGCAGCAACGATGGCGGCTGCCTTTTCCGGCCTGACGCCGTCGGCGACGAGGGCTGGCGCCAACACCTTGGCGCCGAAGGCGGCGTCGGCGATCGATGAGCCGGAGACGCCGGAAAACATCAGGTTGGTGACCAGCGTCGCCTGGGCCATACCGCCCCGCCGATGACCGACCAGCGCCGAGGCGAAGCTGACGAGGCGATGGGCCAAACCGCCGGCGTTCATCAGCATACCGGCCAGCAGGAAGAAGGGAATGGCAAGGAGCAGAAACTTGCCCATGCCGGAGACCGTCTGCTGCACGATGGCAGCTTCCGGCAGGCGGGCGCCAAAGGGGACGGCAACGGCAAGTCCGACGATCAGCGCATGAACGAAAGGTGCGCCGGCCGCCAGCGCAGCGCAAATGACGACGCAGGCGACGAGGCTCGGTAAACCGACCGGCAATAGCAATGGCAGGTGCGGTAGCGTGGCGAGAGCGCTGCCGCCTGCAACGATCATGAGCGTGGAGTACCAGCGCCGATCGCTGGACATGGATTGGAGAACCAGTTGTGCCGTCGCCAGCCCGCCGCCGATCGCCACCGGCCAGAAGCGCCAGCTTTCCGATATGCCGAGGGTGGGCGAGGTGCCGCCGATCAGCGTGGCCACCTTGCCGGCGCCGAGCATCAGGACCAGCACAGCCGCCAGCGTGACGGCGTCAGACAGGATATCGGCGGCGGCGCGTCCCCTTGGACCGAGGTGGCGGGTTACGACGTCGATGCGCATGGCGAGCGGGCCGCTGGCGCAGAGCGGCAGCCCGAGGAACACCATCGCTGTATGCAGGAGGATGCCGAGGTCCTCGGTGGCGACGAAGCCGGTTGAAAAGAGATAGCGCAGCAGCGTGGCGCCGGACACCAGAACAAGCAGCGCGGCCAGGATTGCCGCCAGCAGGCCGGTCAGCAGTCGATCGATCGTCGATGACAACTGCGCGGCAATCCGGGTCATGGTCGCAGTCCCGTGCCGCCAAGGGGCGAGAACCAAGCCGGCTTCAGGATGCGGCTTCGCATGGCCTGCACGAAGGGTGAGGCTTTGGCGCGAAACGTCTGCCATGCGGGATCGGCCTCCATGGCGGCGCGTCGGCGGTCGCGGTCGGCGAGGTCGTCATATTGCCAGATGTGGACAACGTCATTGACGGTGCCGATATCCTGCGTGAACCAGCCGACCAGAATGCCGAGATGGCCGGTCTGGATTGCCATGCCCTCGGATACATAGAGGTCGAGATAGGTGCCGACGTGCGCCGGCTCGATTGTGTAGGTGCGTTCGTCGAGAATCATGATCGTTCAGCCGTCGTGGAAATGGGCGGGCGGCGGAACGCTTCAGGTCACTGTCTGCATGGCTCTATCCCTCCGCCGGCATGACCCGGATCAGGTTCGTCGGGTTGGAGAAACTCCTCTCAGCCTCTGATGAGGCACCCCGTGAGATGGCATCAGCTTAGCCGGATGAACTCCGATGCGCCATAGGCAAAGACCTCAATCGGCGCCAGTGAGCCATGCGCCCGGCGAGCGTGTTCAAGCGGCAAACGGCTTGTGGCCTACGCAACGGTCCACTAGGGTCGGCGAGTTTTCCTGCGATTGATTTGCGATGAAGCCCACCAATCCTGTTTTCACCGGCCTTCCCACGACCATCTTTGAGGTGATGTCGGGCCTTGCCCGCGACACCGGCGCCATCAACCTCGGCCAGGGTTTTCCCGATGTCGACGGCCCGGAGGAGGTGCGGCGCGCCGCGGCAGAGGCTTTTCTTTCAGGCCCCAACCAATATCCGCCGATGATGGGCCTGCCGGCCCTGCGGCAGGCGGTCGCCGCCATTAACAAGCGCTTCTACGGCCTCGATATCGACTGGGCCAGCGAGGTGATGGTGACATCCGGTGCGACCGAGGCGCTCGCCGACGCCATTCTCGGCCTTGTCCGTCCAGGTGACGAGGTGGTGCTGATCGAGCCACTCTACGACAGCTACCTGCCAATCGTCCTACAGGCTGGCGGAATCCCAAAGCCGGTCCGCATCGCTCCTCCGACCTGGGAGCTCGATCCTGACGCGCTGGCCGCTGCCTTCTCCGAGCGTACCAAGGCGATCCTGATCAACACGCCGATGAATCCCGCGGGCAAGGTGTTTTCGCGGCAGGAGCTGGAACTGATCGCCGGCCTCTGCCTGAAGCACGACGCGGTGGTGATTTCCGACGAGGTCTATGAGCATCTGGTGTTCGATGGCGGCCGGCACGTCTCGCCGATGCAGCTTCCCGGCATGCGCGATCGCGTCGTCCGTATCGGCTCGGCCGGCAAGACCTTCTCGCTGACTGGCTGGAAGGTCGGCTATGTCACCGCGTCGCCGGCCCTGATGGAGCCGATCGCCAAAGCGCATCAGTTCGTCACCTTTACAACGCCGCCGGCCTTGCAGACGGCAGTGGCGCATGGACTTTCATTTGACGACGACTATTTCGATGGGGGCATTGCTCAATTGCAGACCAAGCGGGATCGTCTGTCGGACGGGCTTTCGAAACTCGGCTTCTCGGTGTTGCCGTCAGCCGGCACCTACTTCATTGTCACCGATACCGGACCGCTCGGTATCGACGATGACGCCGAGGCTTGCTTCAGGATGACGCGCGAGGCAGGCGTCGCGGCGGTGCCGGTCTCGGCCTTCTACATGTCCGCCCCACCGAAGCGCTTCATCCGCTTCTGCTTTTCCAAGCGCGACGAGGTGCTGGACGAGGCCATTGCCCGTCTCGCCGCCTGGATCGACAAACAGGGACGATAAATCCGATGGAAAATCCGGTTCTGGTCGAAGTGACGCGTGGACCCATCGTCGAAAGCTTTCACCGGGGCTCGGTGGCCATCGTCGATGGCGACGGCCGCCTGGTGTTCGGTGTCGGCGATATTGAGCGTCCAAGCTTTCCCCGTTCTGCGGTCAAGCCGTTCCAGGCGCTGCCATTCGTGGAAAGCGGCGCCGCCGATCGCTTCGGCTTTGGCGACGCCGAGCTGGCGCTTTCCATGGCGTCCCACAATGCCGAGCCACGGCATGTGGAAACCGCCCGCGCCATGCTTGCCGCCGCTGGCCTCGACGAGGGGTGCCTTGCCTGCGGTCCCCACTGGCCGGGCCGGCATGACGATCAGGGCGAGTTGCACCGCCGTGGCGAAAAGCCCGGTCGCATTCACAACAACTGCTCGGGCAAGCACACCGGCTTCCTCTGCACCTGCGTCGTCACCGGCACCGATCCGCGCGGGTATGAAAAGGCGGAGCATCCGGTGATGCGGGAAGTCATCGCCGCCGGTGCCTCGATGACCGGCACGCCGCATGCGACCGATATTTGCGGTATCGATGGCTGCTCCATCCCAACCTTTGCCGTGGCGCCACGGGCGCTTGCTCACGGCTTTGCCCGTTTCGTGACCGGGGTTGGTCTGACGGCCTCCCGCGCCCGCGCTGCCGAACGGTTGAGGCTGGCGGCTGCCGCCGAACCCTTCATGATCGCCGGCACGGGGCGTTTCTGTACGCGGGCCATGACGGCGCTTGGCGATCGTGTTCTGGTCAAGACCGGCGCCGAAGGCGTCTTCATTGGAGCGATCAAGGAGCTCGGTCTCGGCATTGCCTTGAAGATCGACGACGGCGCCGGCCGGGCCTCCGAAGCGGCAATGGCCAGAATTCTAATCGACCTTTTGAAACTCACCCCCGATGATCCGGGTTATGCCGAGATGCAGGACCTCGCTGGTCCACCGGTAAAGAGCTGGGTTGGCGAGACGGTCGGCGCGATCCGCGTCACGGAAGCGCTCGACGGCGTTACCGGCTGAGCGATAGGCTCGAGGCAGGGAGGACAGCATGGGTGAGGTCGTCAAGCTCGACAAGAAGGCGCGTGAGGCCCGCAGGAAAGCCGAAGCTGCCCGCGCGGCCGGTCATGCGGCCGGCAACCGACCGCCAGCTGGCCGGATGATTGCCGCCATTGTTGGTGGACTGATCCTCGTCCTGATGATCGTGGTGACTTTCATCCTCTGATTTCGCTCAGGCTGCCTGCGGCAGGGGCGAGACCGGCTCACGCTTGCGCTCGATCGTCAGGCAGAGCGCCGCCGCCACGAGACAGAAGCCGCCGGCCACCACCAATGCCGGCACATAGCTCTCAAGATCCGTGCGGCTCCAGCCAGCACCGTAGGCGGCGGTCGCGGCACCGAGCTGATGGGCGGCGAATACCCAGCCGAAGATAAGGCCGGCCTTCTCGGCGCCGAAACGCTCGGCGGTGATCTTGACGGTCGGCGGTACGGTTGCCACCCAATCGAGGCCGTAGAAAACGGCGAAGCCGGCGAGCAAAAGCGGGTCGAAGCCGGTCAGCGGCAAATAGAGCAGCGACAGGCCACGCAGGCCGTAATACCAGAACAGCAGCCAGCGATTGTCATAGCGGTCGGACAACCAGCCGGAGAGCAGCGTGCCGGCAAAGTCGAACAGGCCGACGAAGGCCAGGAAACCCGCTGCGTTGACCGGCCTGATGCCGTAATCGCCACAGATCGACACCCAATGGGTCTGAATAAGGCCGTTGGTGGACAAGCCGCAGACGAAGAAGGTGACGAACAGGACCCAGAAGACGTAGGAGCGCGCGGCGTCACGCAGGCCTTGGATCGGTGCCGACACCAGCGTCAGCAGACCGGCCGTGTGGGCCGGCGCCGGCTGGTGCACGCCACCGAATGGCGCGAGACCGACGTCGGCGGGCCGATCGCGCATTAGAAACAGCACACCGACGAGCGCCGTGGCCAGCAGGGCAACCACCAGACCGAGGGCGGCGCGCCAGCCCCATGCCTCGGTGGCGGCGGCGATGACCGGCAGAAAAATCAGCTGCCCGGTGGCGTTGGAGGCGGTGAGCATGCCGACGACGACACCTCGCCGGCTGACAAACCAACGTGTTGCCACCGTGGCGCCAAGGACCTGCGCCGTCATGCCGGTGCCGAAGCCGATGACCACGCCCCAGAACAGCATGAGCTGCCAGAGTTGGGTCATGGTGGCCGACAAGCCGAAGCCGGCAATGATCAGCAATAGGGCCGTGACGACGACCCGGCGTACGCCGAAGCGATTCATCAAGGCCGCCGAGAACGGGCCCATCAGACCAAACAGCACCAGGCGGACGGCGAAAGCGGTGGAGATATCGGAGTTACGCCAACCGAATTCGGCCTCCAGCGGTCGCAGCATCACGCCCGGCGCCCCTAGTGCACCGGCGGTCGCCAGCATGGTCAGGAAGGTGACGGCGGCCACCGCCCAGCCATAATGGATGTTGCGACGGGCAAAGAAGGCGGGAAGGGCGGAAGTCGTCATCGGCGGGCTTTCGCTGAATGAATGAAGAAGAAACCAGAAGGCCTAAAGGGCGCTGGAAAGAGCCGTGATCGCCGTGATCTGGTCCGGATTGAGTGTCGCTTCAATTTCGCTCTGAGCCGCCTGCCAGAGCGGCAGAGCAGCGGCGAACCGCTGCCGGCCAAGCTCGGTCAATTTCACCATGCAGCGTCGCCCGTCGCCACAGCTGGTTTCCTCAACGAGGGCATGTCGCTCCAGAACCTGCACGTTTCGCCCCATCGTCGATCGGTCGAGGTCGCAGGCAACTGCAAGCTCGGAAATCGACAGCTTTCCAACGCAATTGATTTTCTTCAGCAGTTTGTATTGGGCGAGCGTCAGCCCGACCTCAGCAAGATGACGGTCGTAAATGGCGGTCGTCTTGCGCGCCGCTGTTCGCAGAAGATCGCAGTAGCACTGTGAATCCATGACGCGGGTATATACCCCAATTTGTTTGTCGACAAGGCCTCCGTTTGGTTTCTGGAGATCGGCGACGAGAAAATAGGATGGAAATGCGCGAGCCGACGATGTGGGGAAATCGGATTCCTTAGATAGGCGCGGAGGCGGCGCTAATCTGCGGGTAAGGGTGCCTTGCTGCACTTGTGACGGTGGCGTCCGCATCGGAGAGAAAACCATCATGAAGATCGAGACCCAATCCATCCATGCCGGCTTGCCGGCTGCCCGTTCGGGCGAGCCCGTCCTGAGCCCGCTGGTGCCGGCCTCGAGCTTCTATGCCCATCCCAACGACTCCGGCTTTTCCGCCAACGAACTGGGGGACAAGTCGCCGCATTTCTATACGCGCTGGAGCAACCCGACCGCCCAGGCGCTGGAGGCACGGCTCGCCGCGCTTGACGGCGGGGAGGCGGCATTGACGTTTGCGAGCGGTATGTCGGCCATAACCGGTCTGTTCCTCAATCGGCTGAAGGCGGGCGATCATCTCGTTCTGTCCAATGTCTGCTACGCCGGCGTCGCCGAATTCGCCCATGACAGTCTGGCGCGGCTCGGCATCAGCGCGACCGCGGTCGACACATCCGACCTCACGAAAGTGGCGGCGGCGATCCGGCCTGAAACCAAGCTGATCCACATCGAAACGCCGGCCAACCCGATTCTCCGCCTGACCGATATTTCGGCCATCGCCGGGATCGCTCGTACCGCGGGAGTGGAGCTCTCGGTCGATTCGACCATGGCGACACCCGTCGCGACAAAGCCACTCGAACTCGGGGCCGACTTCGTCGTCCATTCGCTGACCAAATACGCCTGCGGTCATGGCGATGCCCTGGGTGGAGCGGTGATCGGTAAGGCAGGCGCCCTCGCCGACCTCAGGAAGACGTCCTTGATCCACCTCGGAGCGGCGCTCAATCCTTTCGCCGCCTGGCTGACGCTACGCGGTCTGGAGACTCTGCCGATCCGCATGAAGGCGCATGAGGAAAACGCCCGCGCCGTCACTGCTTTTCTCGAGAACCATCCGCGTGTGAAGCGTGTCTATTGGCCCGGCGCCAAGAGCCATCCCCAACACGCACTCGCTGTCCGGCAGATGCGAAACTTCTCGGGCATGGTATCCTTCGTGGCCGACGACGGACCGGCGCTGGCGCGGCGGTTTGCCGACCGGCTGAAGACGGTTGCCTATGCCGTGTCGCTCGGCAAGACGCGTAGCCTGTTGTTCTACATCCCGACGGACGATTTGATGGCCTCGTCTTTCCGCCTCGAGGGCGAGGATGCTGCCGCCTATCGCGACTGGACCGGCGAGGGCACCTTCCGTCTGTCGGTGGGCATCGAGAATGCGGACGATATCATTGCCGATCTCGACGCTGCGCTCGGCTGAGCGGCGCGCATCAACGATCACCTCCTGAGGTTGCCGACTTAACGCCAGATGATAGGCGAAAGGGCCTATTGACGAGCAATGTAACCGGTTACATCATGCGCTTCGGGCTTAACGCCCGGGGATGTCGCGTCTGAGGCGCTGCCACGGACCGGGATCCTGGAGGAACGACACAAAGCGACACGGCCGACGGCCGAAGACCCGGTTCGCGGCGCGTCAGGGAGGCGACAATGAAATCAGTTCTTTTGGCGGCCGGCATCGCCGTGGCTGCAGTCAGCGCGGCGTCTGCCGCCGAAACCTATACGATCGGTCTCTCGAATGGCTGGGTTGGCAGCGAGTGGCGCACCCAGATGATCGAGGAGGCGCAGGCCGCCGCCAAGGCGTGGGCCGACAAGGGCGTCACCGTCAACGTCGTCGTGCAGTCGGCCAATGTCGATGTGCAGGGCCAGATCGGCAACGTTCGCAACTTCATCAATCAAGGCGTCAACGCCATCATCATCAACCCGAACAGCCCGACGGCCTTCGACCCGATCTTCGCCCAGGCCAAGGCCAAGGGCATTCTGGTCGTCGCCACCGACGCCGAGGTGTCGTCCAAGGATGCCATCTATGTCGGCATCGACCAGAAGGGCTGGGCGATGAAGTCGGCCGAATGGCTGGCCAATGCTCTGGGCGGCAAGGGCAACGTCGTCACCATCAACGGCGTCGCCGGCCATCCGGCCAACCAGATGCGCGTCGAAGGCTATATGGAAGTCTTCAAGAAGTTCCCCGGCATCAAGATCCTCAACGAAGCCAACGCCAACTGGGATCAGGCGCAGGGCCAGCAGACCGCGCAGACACTGCTCGCCACCTATCCTGACATCAACGGCATCTGGGTGCAGGACGGCATGGCCGCCGGAACGTGGCGCGCTATCATGGCCGCCAACAAGCAGAAGTCGATCGTAGCCACCGGCGAAATCCGTAAGGACTTCATGGACATGTGGAAGAAGGAAGGCCTGACGTCGGGCGCTTCCGTCAACCCGCCGGGCGTGATGGCCTCCGCTCTCAACGTCGCGGTCTTGAAGCTGCAGGGCAAGGAGTTCAAGGACGGCATCTTCGGTGGTGTCTATGGCAATGCCATCTACATTCCGATTCCGTTCGTCTCCAATGACAACCTCGACGAAAAGCTGAAGGAAGCCGAGGGCAAGCCCGGCTACTGGTCGGTGACTGACGTCGTGTCGATCGACGACGCGGCCAAATTCTTCAAGTAAGCTTCTGAACGGGCCGGCCCTATTTTCCTCCCGGGACCGGCCCGTTCTTTTTTGAGCTCCTTCGGCGCCTGCGGAAAACGCATGCGACGGATGTGCATTGCCGATCGCAACCCGGGTTCGCCTGATGCAACCAGTCCTTCGCGCCAGCGATATATCCAAGAGTTTCGGTGCCGTGCACGCGCTTGAAAAAGCCCGCCTGACGGTAGAGCGTGGCGAAATCCATGCGCTGCTCGGCGCCAATGGCTGCGGCAAATCGACGCTCTGCAAGATCATCGCCGGCACGGTCGGCCGCGATGCCGGCGAGGTATTGATCGACGGCGAGCCAGCGGCGCTCGGCTCTCCGCACCTCGCCGAAGAGCAAGGCGTGGCGCTGTTTTATCAAGAGTTGTCGCTGGTGCCGCAGCTGTCGGTCGGCGAAAACATCTTCCTCGGTCGCGAGCCGCACACTGCGCTCGGCTTTACCGATCGTACCGCCATAGTGCGTGAAACCGAGGCGCTGATAGCTCGTGTCGCCCCGGTGGCGGGCAAAGGATTTGTGCCGGACGCCCGGGTGTCAGATCTCTCACCGGACCAGCGCCAGCTTGCCGAAATTCTGAAAGTGCTCGCCCGCAAGCCGAAGATCATCATCTTCGACGAAGCGACGGCGACGCTCGACCGCCGGCAGGTGGAGGTATTCTTCGATATCCTGCGTGAGCTTCGGGCCGACGGCGTCTCGTCGATCTTCATTTCGCACCGTATGGACGAGGTGTTCGCCATTGCCGACCGCATCACCGTGATGCGCAACGGCCAGACGGTGGCTGAGTTTGCCGCCAGCGAGACTGATCGTTATGCCGTCGTCTACGCCATGGTCGGTGAGACGGGCGCCATCGCCGCTTCGGTTCGCGATCACAAGCCGCTCGAAGACACCACCCGCCTGGTGGTCGAGGGGGTCAAGGCGGCGCGTCTCGGACCGGTGTCGTTTACGGCGCGCCGCGGCGAAATTCTGGGGCTTGGCGGACTGCAAGGGCAGGGGCAGAAGGCGCTGCTGTCAGGTCTGTTTGGTGCCGAACCGTTCCTAGCCGGTCACGTCAGTCTCGATGGTGTCGATGTCACCGCCCGGCGCCCCGCCGATGTCATGGCCCATCGCATCGCCTACGTGTCCGGTGATCGAGCCCGTGACAGCGCGTTGCCGGGCCGCTCGATCTTCGAGAATACCGCCATCGCCAGTCTGGTACGCGAGCGACGGCACGTCATTCCCGGCGCGCTGTTCCGTGAACGCTTCGCGGAGGTGCTGGCTGGCCTCAACACGCGGTATGCCGGCCTTGATGCGCCGATCGGTTCATTGTCCGGTGGCAATCAGCAGAAAGTGTTCATCTCTCGCTGGCTGTCGCCGGCGCCGGGCCTTCTGTTGCTCGACGATCCTACCAAGGGCATCGACCTCGGCACCAAGGGCGATTTCTATCTGCTGGCGCGTAAGCTCGCCGACGAAGGGGCGACCGTGATCATCTACTCATCCGAGGATAGTGAGCTCCTTTCTCTGTGCGATCGTGTGCTGGTGTTGAACGGCGGCGCCGTCACCGCCGACCTCTCAGGTGATCGGCTGACGCCTTTCGAATTGACGCAAGCGTCCTACGGAGATGCGGCATGATCGGGCTTGGCAAACTCGGTGGCCGAACCTGGGTCGTGACGGCGGCGGCGCTCGCGGTTCTTTTGGTTGCCAACGTCATACTTCAGCACAATTTCCTGGAACCGTCGGTCATCCAGTCCAACCTCACCACCTTCCTGCCGCTGGTGCTGGTGGCGATCGGCCAAACCTATGTCATCCTTGGCGGCGACATCGACCTGTCGGTGGGCGCCATCGTGGCGCTGGTCAACGTCGTTACCGTCACGGTGATCGCCGGCCTCGGAGGCGACGGCACGGCAGTTGTGCTCGGTCTTCTCGTCGGCATGGGCGTCGGCATTGGCTGCGGTCTTATCAACGGTCTGATCATCGCTGGCCTGCGCTTTCAGCCAATCGTCACGACCTTTGCGACGTCGATCGTCTTCTCGGGCCTTGCACTTTGGGTGCTGCCGCAGGCGGGCCTGCCGGTGCCGGAACCTTACTGGCGGACCTATGCCGGCACGATCGTCGGCATTCCCACGGTCTACGTCATTTATTTCGTTGCCTTCCTGATTGCCACTTTCCTGGCCGCTCGCCCGTTCATGACCCGCCTCAAGGCGGTTGGTGGCCAGAGAGCCGCCGCCTTCCAGACCGGTTTGAACCTCGGCAGGCTGCGCGTCTCTGCCTTCGCATTGTCCGGTCTGTTCGGCGCCTTTGCCAGCCTCTGCCTGACTGGCGAGACGGCAAGCGGCGATCCGCTGATGGGCCAGAGCCTCGCCATGTCGGCCATTTCGGCAGTGGTGCTGGGCGGCACGGCACTGGCCGGCGGTGTCGGCGGTGCGCTTGGCTCCGTACTCGGTGCCTGGGTGGTCGGCATGATCGGCTCGGTGATCTTCTTCGCCGGCCTGCCATTCGAGTACCAGACGCTGGTTCAGGGCCTGATCATTCTCGCCGCGTTGGCCGGCGGCGTCCTCGTCACCCGGCGTTGAGGAGGAGAAAGCCATGAACCGCTTCCTGGAGCTTGCGAAGAACCCGCTGGTGATTTCCTCCGCCGCCATCCTGGCTCTACTTGTCATCGGCGAGCTGGTGTCGCCGGGCTTTGCGCGCGGCGACCAGATTGTCCGGCTTCTGACGGTGTCGGCCATTCTCGGCATTGCTGCTGCCGGCCAGAACCTCGTCATTCTCGGCGGGCGTGAAGGCATCGACCTGTCGATTGGCGCCGTCATCTCGCTCGGCGCCGTCATCGCCGGCAACGTGATGAACGGATCCGACGCGGCGATACCTCTGGCCTTCGCAGCGGCCTGCTTTGCGGGCTTTCTGATCGGCCTCGTCAACGGCCTTGGTGTCACCTACCTGCGCATTCCGCCACTCGTCATGACGCTCGGCATGATGGGCGTCATCCAGGGCGGCCTCGTGGTGTTGTCGCGCGGCGTGCCGTCCGGCAATGCGGCGCCGGCCCTGATGGCCTTCGTCAGCCGCTCGGCTTTCCTCGGCGTTCCCGGCATTCTGTTCGTCTGGGCGGCGATCATTGTGCTGATGGCGCTGGTGCTGAAGCGGACGCGCTTCGGCTGGTCGATCTACGCCGTCGGCTCCAATGAGAATGCCGCCGTGCTGACCGGCTTGCCGGCCCGCCGCATCCGTGTGCTGCTCTATGGCCTCGCCGGCCTGTTCGGTGGGTTCACCGGCGTCTGCGTCATCGGCTACACCGGCAATTCGTTCATCAGCGTCGGCGACCAATATGTGCTGCCGTCGGTGATCGCCGTGGTGATCGGCGGCACCTCGCTGTCCGGCGGCGCCGGCTCCTATACCGGCACGGCGCTCGGCGCCATCGCGCTGATCCTGCTGCAGAGCGTGCTCACCACGCTCAACCTGGAATTCTGGGGGCGACAGGTGATCTTCGGCGTGACGCTGCTCCTCCTGATGCTGCTCTACGGGCGGCAAGCTCGACTGAGGGTTTGATCGCCATGGCAGGTTCCGCAAATATCCGCGACGTCGCTGCCATGGCCGGCGTGTCGGTCGCCACCGTGTCGCGCACGCTCAAGAACCCCGACCTCGTGCGGCCGGAGACGCGTGAAGCGGTCCTCCGCTGCGTCGCCGCGCTCGGCTTTGTGCCGAATGCCCAGGCGCGCCACTTCCGACGCCAGGCCACCGACACGGTGATCCTGCTGGTGCGCGACATTTCCAATCCGTTTTATCTCGACGTCTTCAAGGGCGTGGAGGATGTGGCCTCATCGGCTGGTTACAAGGTGCTGATGGGGGACGCTCGCTCCGATCCGGCGCGCGTCCATCACTATATCGACATGGTGCGCGAGCGGCATGCCGACGGGCTCATCCTGATGACCGGCTCCATGCCGGTGGAACTCGAGGATGCCGGCCTGCCGCCCATGGTGGTGGCGCTCGAATACCTGCCGACACGCAAGCTGCCGACCGTGCTGATCGACAACGAAGGCGCCGCCGCCACGGCGACACGCTATCTTCTCGAGCTTGGTCATACGACGATTGCCCATATCAGTGGTCCGGTGCCGGAAGTGATGAGCGTTGCCCGTGTCGCTGGCTGGTGCAAGGCGCTCACCGAAGCGGGTTTTGCTCCGGACGAACGGTTGGAGGTGCGCGGTGACTATAGCCTTGCCTCTGGCGAGGCGGCGGTCGACGAACTCTATCGGCGGGAGGTAGCCTTTTCGGCCATCTTCGCGTCCAACGACGAAATGGCTGTCGGCGCCATCAACCGGCTCAGGGCGCGCGGCGCCTCGGTGCCCGGCGGCGTATCGGTGGTCGGCTTCGACGACACCATTTTCGCTGTCGCCTGCAATCCGCCGCTCACCACCGTTCGCCAGCCCCAACGCGAGATCGGTGTCGAGGTCATGCGGATGATGATCGAGCGGCTGGAGGGTCGCCTCGCCCCCGACGCCACCGTGGTCATGCCAACCGAACTGGTGGTTCGTTCGTCGACCGCGCCTCTCAGAGGCAGCCAGAAGGCCACCGGATAACAACAAGAGACTTGGGAGGATCAGGAGATGACGACCGACTTTCTGCGCCAGACCCTTCGTATCGGCTTCGTAGGCAGTGGCTTCATTGCCCATTTCCATCTGAAGTCGCTGGTCGGCGTCCGCAACGTCGAGGTGACGGGCGTCTATTCACCGACCGAAGGCAAGCGCCGGGCATTCGCCGAGGCTGTGCGCGATCTCGATCTCGGCACCTGCACCGCTCATCCGACGCTGGACGCGCTGCTGACGGCTCCCGACGTCGACGCCATCTGGGTGTTGTCTCCCAACTATACCCGTCTCGACGTGATGCGGGCGTTGCACGATCTCAAGAAAGCCGGGCGTTCAAGCATCTACGCCATCGCCTGTGAAAAGCCGCTGGCCCGGACGCTGCGCGAGGCGAAGGAGATGCTGCGGCTCGTCGAGGATGCCAAGCTCATCCATGGCTATCTGGAAAACCAGGTGTTTTCGACGGCGGTCATGCGCGGCAAGGACATCATCTGGCGCCGGGCGGTGCCATCCGCCGGGCGCCCCTATCTCGCCCGAGCGGCCGAGGAACACGCCGGTCCGCACGAACCTTGGTTTTGGAAAGGTGACCAGCAGGGCGGTGGCGTCCTGCTCGACATGATGTGCCATTCCGTCGAAGTGGCGCGCTTCATGTTGACGCGGCCGGACGCGCCGCGATCGTCGCTGAAGCTGAAGTCGGCGACCGGCGCTGTCGCCTGCCTGAAATGGACACGGCCGAACTATGCCGCCGAACTCAAGGAGCGCATGGGGCCGACGGTCGACTACAGCCGGCGGGCCAGTGAGGACTTTGCGCGCGGCATGATCACGCTGGAGGACGACCTCGGGCAGGAGGTGATTATCGAGGCGACCACGTCCTGGGCCTATGTCGGCGCTGGGCTGCGCATTCAGCTCGAATTGTTGGGGCCGGAATATGCGCTGGAATTTTCCTCGCTCAACACCGGCCTCAAGGTCTTCATGTCGCGCCGGGTCAGTGGCCGTGAGGGTGAAGACCTCGTCGAGAAGCAGAATGCCGAACAGGGTCTGATGCCGGTGCTGGAAGATGAGGCGGGCGTCTATGGATACACGGACGAAAATCGCCACATGGTCGAGCGTTTCCGCAAGGGGCAAACGCCGGACGAAACCTTCGCCGACGGCGTAGCCGTTATCGAAATGCTGATGGCACTCTACAAGTCGGCCGAAGAAGGGCGCACGGTCTACTTCGAGCGAGAGGATCTTTCCGACTTCGTGCCAGCTGTGGGCCAGTCCGGCTGAGTTCAAACTAGCGGGCTTCCTGCGCCAGGAACTCCTCGCGCAGGAGGCCGTAGCAGAGCGATCCGGTGACTGACCCGTCGGCATGGCGCTTGTCAGAGCGCACATGCCCCTCCCGACGCATGCCGAGGCGTTCGGCGATGCGTTGGCTCGCGATGTTGCTGTCGTCGCACCAAAGGCCGACGCGCTGCGCGTCACATTCCCGGAACAGGGCGGCGACCGCCGCCGTTGTCGCTTCGAAGGTGTAGCCCTGTCTCAGGTGCGCCTCGTCGCAGAAATAGCCGACAAGATATCCGGGCAGGTTGGCATTGCTGACGCCGATATAGACCTGGCCGACAAAAATCCCATCCTCCCGACGAAAGGCGCCTAGGAAGGCTGCGTTGCCGGCGTCCGATTCCTTGCCGAACTCTTGAATGACGGCGATGGCGTCGGCTTCGCTGTTGATCTTCATGGCCGCATTGTCGCCCTCATGGCGAGCAAGATGCGAACGATTGCGGAGCGCCATGGTTGCGTACCAGGCCGCATCCGCCGGGGTGTAGCGACGCAGGTTCAGGCGGGTCGTGGAAAGGCTTGAAGGAAGGGTGGGCATCGGGCAAACTCGGTTCCATCTGGTGGATAAGGACTGGATGGCGTGCGGATACACGTCAACGTCGTGCTTTTCCCGACATATTGTCGATCTATGTTTCTGACCGTTTCTAGAAACGACCGCCTTCAACAATCCGGTTGGTTGTCGGCACCGGTTACACTTTTCAAACTCTTTTGACTTGCCGCCCGGTGCGGAAGCGGTCCAAATCCGAGCAGTCTCAAAAAGGACAACCAGTAAAGCCATGGCGTTGCGCACGGATACGATGGTCAGCCGCTCTCCCTCCCTCCGTCGCGTTGCCGGGATCTCGCTCCCGCTTCTCGCCCTGCTTCTGTCGGGTTGCGCCGTCGGTCCCGACTATATGATGCCACGTCTGGCTCTGCCTGCGAGCTGGGGCTCGTCGGGCAAGGAAACACCGGTGCGACCGGTGGAATTGGCGCATTGGTGGGAACGGCTTGGCGACAGAGAGCTGAATGCGCTGGTCGAAGAGGCTGTGGCCGGCAATCTGGACGTTGCCGCCGCAAAGGCGCGGATCCGCACGGCGCGCGCTTCCGAGCGCGAGACCGCGGCGGTTTTGTTCCCGTCGGTTGATGGTTCATCTTCGGCCTCGCGTCAGAAATCGACGCAGGGCAAAGGAGCGGTGGACAATCAGTTCAAGGGCGGCTTCGATTCATCCTGGGAGCTCGATCTGTTTGGCGGCAACGCCCGCTCGTCGGAGGCTGCGCGCTACGGTAGCCAGGCGGCCGAGGAAGATCTCAACTCCGTGCTGCTGACGCTGATTGGCGACGTTGCGTCCAACTATGTGGCGGCGCGCGGCTATCAGGCGCGCATGGCGCTGGCGCGACAGAGCGCCGCCTCGCAGCGCGAGACGGCGGGATTGACCCGCAAGAAGTTCGAGGCAGGGTCCGCTTCGGCGGTCGACGTTTCCAACGCCGAAGGGCAGGCGGCGAGCACCGAGGCCAAGCTGCCGGACCTGCAAACCTCCTATGCCGAGGCTGTCCACCGCTTGGCGGTGCTGACCGGCCGTGCGCCGGCCGAGCTTGATGCCCGGATGCAGAGGGGCGGGGCGATTCCGCGACCGCGTCAGTCGGTGCCGACTGGCCTGCCGGCCGATCTGCTCACCAACCGGCCGGACGTCCGCCAGGCGGAACGCCAATATGCGCAGGCGACGGCCAAGATCGGCGTTGCCACTGCCGCCCGCTATCCGTCGGTCAGCCTGTCCGGTGCTATTGCGACCACAGCGACCACGGTTGGCGACCTCGGCAAGTCCTCGACCATTTCCTGGAGCTTCGGCCCCTCGCTAACGGTGCCGATCTTCAATGCTGGCAAGCTCGCCGCCGCGCAGGAGGCGGCCGAGGCGACCCGCGACCAGTATTTCGTCGCCTACAAGGCGTCGGTGCTGACGGCGCTGGAAGACGTCGAGAACGCCATCGTCGCATTCCGGCAGGAGCGCATCAAGAACGGTCGCCTCGCGGCCGCCACGCAGTCCTATCGCAAGGCGTCGGAGCTGGCGCAGTCGCTCTACCAGTCGGGTTCATCGAGCTTCCTCGATGTCCTCGATGCCGAGCGTTCGCTCTACACGGCCGAGGATTCGCTGCTCACCAGCACGGTTGCCATCGCCACCAACTATATCGCCCTCAACAAGGCGCTGGGCGGCGGCTGGGATGGCGTGGTGGATGCTTCAAAGCCGGAAGTTATCGATACTAACACAGGCCCACATCTGCGGAAAGCGGACGCCAACTGATCTTCCATCGGCCTTGAGCCGCGAGCCGGCGTATCCCCGGCAACTTCACGAAACGATGTCCCCTTCTCAGACCGTCGCCATTGGTTCTCTGGGATTGACCCTTATTCTCGGGTCCCTCTCGGCCTTCGCTCCACTGTCGACCGACATGTATCTGGCGAGCTTCTCAAGCCTCGCCGAGAGCTTTGCTACCGACGAGGGGCGGGTGCAGCTTTCGCTGTCGGTGTTCTTTTTCGGCCTGTCGGTGGGACAGCTCATCTACGGCCCGTTGGTCGATCGCTTTGGCCGAAAGCCGCCGTTGGTCGCCGGCTTGACGATTTTCACGCTGGCCTCCGCCGCCATCACCGTCGTGCCGACGGTCGAGGGGTTCATCGTGCTGCGTCTCTGCCAAGCGCTCGGCGGCTGTGCCGGCATGGTGGTGAGCCGGGCAGTTGTCGCCGATCTGTTCGATGAACGCGGCAGCGCCCGCTTCCTGTCGCAGATGATGCTGATACAGGGTCTGGCGCCCATCGTGGCACCGCTTCTCGGCGGTTATATTCTGGCCGTAGCCCCGTGGCAGGCGATCTTCGTCGTCCTCACTCTGTTCGGCATCGGCTGTCTCGTGGCCTCGCGCGCGTTGCCGGAAACCTTGCCTCCTGAACGACGGCACGCGGTCGGTGTCATTGGTATCGTTCGTGCCTTCGGCGCGGTTCTCGGCAATCGCGCCTTCATGGCGCCGGCGCTATCTGGCGCCTTTGCCGCTGCCTGTATCTTTGCCTTCATTACCGGCTCCTCCTTCGTCTACATGCGCCTTCACGGCGTCAGTCAGCAGCACTACGGCTGGCTGTTCGGCCTCAACGCCTGCGGCATGATCGTCGCTTCGCAGGTCAACCGGCTGCTCCTGCGCTGGTTTTCAACGCGGCAGGTCATGGTGGGCGCCCTTGTCTTCAACGTCACGATGGGCGTGGTTCTGGTGGCCATGGCAGCCGACGCGCCGTTGCCCCTTCTCGTTGCGCTTCTGATGCTTTGCCTTTCCACAGGCCCGCTGATCGGTGCCAACTCGATGGCGATTGCCATGAGCCAGATCGCCACCCATCGCGGTACGGCATCGTCGGTGCTCGGCGTGATGCAGTTCGCCGTGGCGAGTTGCGCCAGCGCGGCGGTCGGATTGCTGCACAATGGAACCGTCTATCCGATGGTGGGTATCATCCTCGCCGGTGGCATGCTCGCCTCGCTGGCCTATTTCATGGGACGCCGCGCATGACCGCCGCCGTACCGCGCAAACGCAAAAGCCGTCGCGGCCTGATCTTCCTTGTGGTGCTCGTCCTCCTGGTGGTTGCCGGCTATTTCATCAAGACCCGCTACTATGCGGCGCCGACCGTCACCATGATGACCGCCACCGTCACCAGGGGGAGTGTCGAGGAGACGGTCCTAGCGACCGGTGAGCTTCGACCGGTAAAGCTGGTTGCGGTTGGCGCCCAGGCATCGGGGCGGATCACGTCGCTCGATGTGAAGCTGGGGGACCGCGTCAAGGCCGGCGACCTTATCGCTGAGATCGACTCGGTAACGCAGCAGAACAATCTCAAGACGGCCGAAGCCTCGCTCGCCAGCACGCACGCTCAACGGGATGAAAAGGAAGCGTCGCTGACGCTGGCCCGCCAGACGCTCGAGCGGCAGCAGACCATGGTCGACCAGAACGCCGTGGCTCGCGCCGATCTCGAAAGCGCCGAAGCGACCGTCAAGACGACCGAAGCGCAGATAGCAGCCCTCGATGCCGAGATTCAGTCGGCGGAGGTTGCGGTTGCCACGGCCAAGGCCAATCTCGGCTATACGCGCATCGTTGCCCCGATCGACGGCACCGTGCTCGCCGTGGTCAGTCAGGCTGGGCAGACGGTCAACGCCGCCCAGTCGGCGCCGACCATCGTCGTCCTGGGACAACTCGACATCATGACGGTGCGGGCCGAGATATCGGAGGCCGATGTCGTCCATGTCGCGCCAGGCCAGAAGGTCTATTTCACCATCATCGGTGACCCGGATCATCGTTATGACGCGGCATTGGAGAGCATCGATCCGGCGCCGGAATCGATCCGCAATGACGCCGCCATCACCTCCTCAAGTTCGTCGTCCTCATCCTCAAGCTCCTCGTCGTCGGCGATCTACTATTACGGCAACTTCAACGTCCCGAACCCCGATGGCCGCCTCCGGACCTATATGACCGCCGAGGTGAACATCGTGCTGGGGCGTGCCGAGAACGTGTTGACCGTGCCGGCCGCCGCGCTGGGCAACCGCGACGCCGAGGGAAAGTACCGCGTCAAGGTCATGAACGCCGACGGCAACACAGCCGAGCGCCGCGTGGAGGTAGGGCTCAATGACAAGGTCACCGCCGAGGTGAAATCCGGCCTTGATGAGGGCGACAAGGTGGTGACCGGCGAGATGACCGCTGCGCAACGGGCGGCGGCGGCTTCGAATGTACGTCTTGGCCGAGGCGGCGGCGGACCGCCGCCGGGGATGTGAGCCATGGCCGATCTCATCCGGCTGGAAAAGCTCCGGCGCGAGTTTCCGTCTGGCGAGGAGACGATCACCGTATTGAAGGACCTCGACCTGGTGATCGAGGCCGGCGAAATGGTGGCCATCGTCGGTGCGTCCGGCTCCGGCAAGTCGACGCTGATGAACATTCTCGGTTGCCTTGATCGGGCGACGGCCGGCAGCTACCGCATCTCCGGGCGAGAGACGTCCATGTTGGAGCCGGATGAGCTGGCTGCCCTCCGGCGCGAGCATTTCGGTTTTATCTTTCAGCGCTATCATTTGCTCGGCGAACTCGATGCACTCGCCAATGTGGAGATTCCGGCCATCTACGCCGGCATGGCGCCGAGCGATCGGCGGCTGCGGGCGGAAAACTTGCTCGACCGGCTCGGCATGAGCGACCGTACAGATCACCGGCCGGGCCAGCTTTCCGGCGGTCAGCAGCAACGTGTCTCCATCGCGCGCGCGCTGATGAATGGCGCCAACGTCATCCTGGCCGACGAGCCGACCGGCGCGCTCGACAAGCATTCCGGCGAGGAAGTGCTGCGCATCCTCGAGGAGCTGAATGCCGAGGGCAAGACGATCATCATCGTCACCCACGACATGAATGTCGCCAGCCGTGCCCGCCGGATCATTGAGATTTCCGATGGCGTCATCCTCAGCGATCGCCGCAACGAACCGAGCTCGGAAGCGTTACCTGCAGCATCTTTGACAAAGGCTGTCGGAGGCGCGCGGCGCGGCGGCTATCTCCGGTCGTTGGTCGGCCGGTTCAAGGAGGCGTTGCATATGGCGGTGCTGGCCATGGCGGCGCATCGCCTCAGAACCTTCCTCACCATGCTCGGCATCATCATCGGCATTGCCTCGGTGGTATCGGTGGTGGCAATCGGGCAGGGCACGCAGCAGCAGGTGCTCGCCAACATCTCCAACCTTGGCACCAACACGCTGGAGATCTTCGCCGGCCGCAGCTTTGGTGACACGCGATCTGCCCGCATTACAACGCTGGTTGTTTCCGATGCCGAGGCGCTGGCGCGGCAAAGCTACGTGGCGGCCGTCACGCCGACCGTTTCCACCAGCAAGACGTTGCGCGTCGGTTCGCAGGAAGCGAGCGCTCTCGTCAACGGCGTCGGCGAGCAATATTTCGAGGCGCGCGGCACCAAGCTCGCCGAGGGCAGCTTTTTTGACGCGCAGTCGGTCCGCAACCGGGCGACCGACGTGGTCATCGACGAGAACACCCGCAAGACGCTGTTTGCGGACAGCGCGAGCTCGCCGGTGGGGCAGGTGCTGCTGATCGGCAACGTACCGGCCCGAATCGTCGGGGTGACGCAGCCGCAGCAGGGTGGCTTCGGATCCAGCCAGAACCTTTCCGTCTATCTGCCCTTCACTACGGTGCAGACCCGCTTTCTGGGAAACATGTCGCTCCGTTCGATTACCGTGCGCGTCGCCGACGATGTCGACACCAGCCTTGCCGAGCAGGACGTGACCCGCTTTCTGACCCAGCGCCATGGCACCCAGGACTTCTTCATTCTCAACACCGACGACATCCGCCAGACGATCACCTCGACGACGCAGATGCTGACGCTGCTGATCGCCGCGATTGCCGTCATTTCGCTGGTGGTCGGCGGTATCGGCGTGATGAACATCATGCTGGTATCGGTGTCGGAGCGGGTGAGCGAGATCGGCGTCCGCATGGCTGTGGGCGCCCGCCAGGGCGACATTCTCCAGCAGTTCCTGATCGAAGCCGTGCTGGTCTGCCTGATCGGCGGTCTCTTTGGCATCGGCGGCGCCTTCGGAATCGGCCAACTCGTGCGACTGTTCTCCAGCGATTTCACGCTGATCTACTCAACGACCTCAATCGTCGCTGCCTGTGTCTGCTCGACACTGATCGGCGTCGTCTTCGGTTTCCTGCCGGCCCGCAACGCCTCGCAGCTCGATCCAGTGGTGGCGTTGTCGCGAGACTGACGATCATCGTTCCTCTTTAATCCCGCTCAGTGGAGTCCGTCCGAGCGCATCATTCTCATCGGTCATATTAAATCAGTCGATTGACTGAATTTAAGTCGGGTGTAGAATGAGGGGCATGACAAAGGCACCTTCTACCCGATCCACCGATGATGCCGCTCGCAACGACGGGACGCGCGAGAAGCTTCTCCTCGCCGCGCTCGAGCTATTCGGCTTGTACGGTTTCGAGGGCGTGGCGACCCGCAAGCTTGCCGAACGAGCAGGCGTCAACCTTCAGGCGATCAACTACTATTTTGGTAACAAGCGCGGCCTCTATAACGCTGTTGCCGATTACCTGATCGAGCGCCTGCAGATACGCGTCGGCGAGCAGCGAAAGGTGGTGCTCGACCGTTTCGCTCAGGCGCAATCCGGTGGGCCACCGATCGATGCCGTCGAGGCGCGCGCCATTCTGACCATGGTCGGCGAGTCCATGCTGACGCTTTTCGCCGACGACGAGTCGGCGGTCTGGGTGCGCTACATGGTGCGCGAACAGGCTGAGCCGACCGAGGCCTTCGATCGAGTCTACGCGGGCTTCATGCAACCAATGCTCGCCGCCGTTCGCCATCTCGTCGGCATTCTCGTCGAGGCTGATCCGATGACCGAGCGCGTGCGCCTGCGGACGCTGTCCCTGGTCGGCTCGCTGATCATCTACCGCGTCGGCAGGGCGACCATCCTGCGCGAGATGGAGTGGTCGACGGTCGGCCCTTCTGAAGTCGCCGCCATCCGCGGCATAGCGGCCGACCTCGTTGCCGGTATCCGTCCTTTCGGGGAAAGCACAACATGAACAAGATCGTCCCCGTCATCCTGCTTCTCGCCGCTGGTGCGGGCGCCGCCTGGTACACCGGCCTGCCGCAGCGCTACGGTTACTTCCTGCCCGTTCCGCCGGCACAGCAGATCTACGGCAATGTCGATATCCGCCAAGTCTCTCTTGGCTTCAGGGTCAACGGCCGGCTCGCCGCCGTTGCGGTGGAGGAAGGCGATGCCGTGAAGGCCGGTGATCTGCTGGCTCGCCTCGATGCCGGCCCCTATGAAATCGCTGTCCGTGCCGCCGAGCAGAATGTCGCGGCTCTCAGGGCGACGCTCGACAAGCTCAAGGCGGGCGCCCGCCCCTCGGAGATCGCGAAAGCGCGCGCCGCCTATCAGGAGCAAGTCGCCAGCCTCGCCAATGCCGAACTGGCACTGTCGCGGGCCGACCAATTACGCAATCAAGGAACGGTCGCTCAATCGAGCCTCGATGCGGCGACGGCCACCAAGGACATGACGAACGCCCGTGTCGCCAGTGCCAAGGCGGCGCTCGACCTCATCGAAGAGGGAAGTCGGGCCGAGGATATTGCGACCGCCGAAGCGCAGCTCCGCGCCGCCGAGGCACAACTCGACGCGGCTCGCACTTCGCTTGCCGATACGGAGCTGAAAGCGCCTGCTGGCGGTGTGATCCTGTCGCGCGTCAGCGAGCCGGGCGCGATTGTCGCTTCGTCGACCAACGTCCTGGTGCTGGCTCTGAATGAGCCGGTGTGGGTCCGCGCCTATGTCGCGGAAACGGATCTTGGGCGCATCTATCCCGGGCTGAAGGTGAAGGTCACCTCCGATGGCATGACCGGGGCCGGCTACGAGGGGCAGGTGGGCTTTATCTCCCCGGTAGCCGAGTTCACGCCGAAGTCGGTCGAAACACCGGACCTGCGTACGGACCTCGTCTATCGTCTGCGTATCATCATCGACCATCCGGGCAAGGATCTGAGGCAGGGCATGCCGGTCACCGTTCACCTGCCGCCCGCCGGTGAGACAAAATGAGCGGAGACAAGGCCGTCCTGGTCCAACTGGCCGGCGTGACAAAGCGCTTCGGTGAAGGTGCGCCGGCACTCGACGACGTTTCGGGCGATATTCGCGGTGGCGAGATTACCGGGCTTGTCGGTCCTGACGGCGCTGGCAAGACGACGCTGATCCGTCTGCTGACCGGGCTGATGCAGCCCGACGCCGGCCGTATCAGCGTGCTGGGGCATGATGCGCGAACCGAGGCGCCGGCCATTCAGGCGGCGATCGGTTACATGCCGCAGCGTTTCGGTCTCTACGAGGACCTGTCGGTTCAGGAGAACCTGGATCTTTATGCCGACATGCGCGGTCTGCCGCGCCGCGAACGCCCAGCGGTCTTCGACGAATTGCTCACCTTTACCGATCTCAAGCGCTTTACCGGCCGCCTTGCCGGCAAGCTCTCAGGCGGCATGAAGCAGAAGCTTGGGCTTGCCTGCGCGCTGATCCGCAAGCCACGCCTTCTGCTGCTCGATGAGCCGGGCGTCGGCGTCGATCCGATCTCGCGGCGCGAACTCTGGAAGATGGTGGAGAACCTGACCGAAGAGGGTATCGGCGTCGTCTGGTCGACCGCCTACCTGGACGAGGCGGAAGCCTGCGACCGTGTCCTTCTGATGAACGCCGGCAAGCTACTCTTTTCCGGCGTGCCATCCGGCCTTACCGATCGTGTCGAAGGAAGGGTTCGGCGTCTTACGGGAATCGAAGGCAGCCGCCGCCGGTTGCTCGCCCGCCTTCTCGACGAGGACAAGGTGGTCGACGGGGTCATTCAGGGCGAGGCGATCCGGTTGGTCTTGGCGGCAGAAGGCGACGGCGAGGGCATCGCAAAGGCTGTGGGTGCTGACGCTGACCGTCTGGTTCCGGCCACCCCACGTTTCGAAGATGCCTTCATCGATATGCTGGGCGGCGGTCCCGGTGGCCGCTCTCAACTAGCTGAGGCGCAGGCGCCCCGCGCTGCCGGCGATGGCCGTCCGGTGATCGAGGCGCGCGGCCTCACCAAGCGCTTTGGCGATTTCACTGCGGCCGACCGTATCACTTTCGATATTCCGCGCGGGCAGATCTTCGGCTTGCTCGGCCCCAACGGCGCCGGCAAGTCCACCACCTTCAAGATGCTCTGCGGCCTGCTGAAGCCCACCGAAGGCGAGGGAAGGGTGGCCGGTTTCGATCTCCGCCGGGACGCCGCCGAGGCGCGTAATCGCCTCGGCTATATGGCGCAGAAGTTTTCCCTCTATGGCGATCTCTCGGTCAGCCAAAACCTCGACTTCTTTGCCGGCGTCTATGGTCTGGCCGGCAGGCGCCGCCAGGAGCGCATCGCCTTGATGCTCGACATTTTCGATCTCAAGAAGCGCGCGACCATGTCGGCAAAAGACTTGCCGCTCGGCCTCAAGCAGCGCCTCGCGCTTGCCGCCGCCGTCATGCATGAGCCGGAAGCGCTGTTTCTCGACGAGCCGACGTCGGGCGTCGATCCGATCACCCGCCGGGAGTTCTGGACGCATATCAACGGCCTTGTCGAGAAAGGGGTGACCGTGCTGGTCACCACCCATTTCATGGACGAGGCGGAATACTGCGACCGCATCTCGCTGATCTATCGCGGCAAGTCGATCGCCCTCGGCTCTCCTGATGAGCTCAAGGCCAAGGTGGCAACGGCTGATCGGCCCGACCCCACCATGGAAGACGCGTTTATCGCGCTGATCGAGGCGAGCGAGCAGGAGGTCGCAGCATGAACTCCCTCCGTCGCGGCCGAACCCGCCGCCTTGTCGCGCTGATCCGCAAGGAGAGTTTCCAGATCGTCCGTGATCCCTCCAGTATCCTGATCGCGCTGGTGCTGCCGCTGATCCTGCTGTTCCTGTTCGGCTACGGCGTGTCGCTCGACACCACGCGGACGCGCGTCGGTCTGGTGCTGGAAGAGACGACGCCCGTCACCCTCGACCTTGCGGCGAGCTTCCAGAATTCCCGCTATTTCGACGTGACGATTGGCCATGACCGCCGCGAGTTCACTGCGGATCTGGTCGAGAGCCGGATTGGCGGCTTCCTCGTCATCCCCGACGGTTTTACGGCCGATCTCACAGCCGCCCGCCATCCGGCCGTGCAGGTCATCGTGGATGGTGCCGACCCTAACACGGCGAATTTCGTCCAGAATTACGCAGCCGGCACGGTTTCCACCTGGGAAGCCCAACGGGCAGCCGAGCGGGCGCTCACGGCAACACCGCTCTCCGTCCAGCAACGGTTCTGGTTCAACCCCGAACTCAAGAGTCGTAACTTCCTGGTGCCGGGCTCGATCAGCATCGTCATGACGTTGGTCGGCACCCTGCTCACCTCGATGGTGATCGCCCGCGAATGGGAGCGCGGCACCATGGAGGCGATGATGGCGACACCGGTTACCGCCTGGGAGTTGTTGGCTGGTAAGATCGTGCCCTATTTCCTGCTCGGTCTCGCATCGATGACCCTCTGCGTGGTCCTCGCGGTGTTCCTGTTCAACGTGCCGTTTCGAGGCTCGATCCTGGCGCTCTATGCCCTGTCCGCCGCCTTTCTGATGCCGGCGTTGGGGCAGGGGTTCCTGATCTCGGCGGTGACCAAGAACCAGTTCCTCGCCTCGCAACTGGCACTCCTGTCCGGATTCCTGCCGAGCTTCCTGCTGTCCGGCTTCATTTTTGAGATCAACTCGATGCCGATCGTGATCCAGTATATTTCGCTGATCGTGCCGGCTCGCTACCTGATCCCCAGCCTGCAGTCGGTGTTCCTGGCCGGCGACATCTGGCCGATGTTCCTCCGGTCGATCCTCGTTCTGGTCGGCTTCGGCGTCGTTCTGTTTGCCGTGGCCATCCGCAAGACCGCGAAAAGGATCGTCTGACATGGGACCGACGCGCCTTCTCGCCCTTGTTCGCAAGGAGTTTCTCGCCCTCTTCCGTGACCCGAAGAGTCGCATCATCCTGATTGCGCCGCCAGTTTTACAGTTGCTGGTGTTTTCTTATGCGGCGACGCTGGAGGTGCGGAATGTCGAGGTGATGGTGCTCAACCGCGACGCAGGCCATTGGGGATCCGAGCTCATAAGCCGTATCGAGGCGTCACCCCAGTTCCGCCTTGTCCAGCACACCGACAATCCCATTGAGCTCCACGAAGCCATCGACCGCGAGCGGGTGATCGCCGCCGTCGAGATCGGTCCTGATTTTTCGCGCGACATCGAGGCCGGCTCGACGGCCGACATAGCCGTCATTCTCGATGGTCGGCGCTCCAACGCCTCGCAGATTGTCGCCGGCTACATCTCATCCATTGCTGCCGGTGTCGCGGCCGATACGCCGGCCGGCCAGCGGCTGGCGTCAGTCCGTGTCGGCACGCTGGCCCGCAACTGGTTCAACCCCAACCTCGAGTTCAAGTGGTTCATGGTGCCGGGCCTCGTCGCCTCGATCGCCATGCTGGTGGGGCTTCTGGTGACGTCGCTGTCCATCGCTCGTGAGCGCGAGCTCGGCACCTTCGATCAGTTGATGGTGTCGCCGCTGCGCACGCACGAAATACTGGTCGGCAAGGTGATCCCACCGATCCTGATCGGTTTCGTGCACATCACCCTGTTCATCCTGGCGGCGGTCTGGATCTTCGGTATTCCGCTGCGTGGCTCTCTGCTCGCCCTTTACGGTGCCGCTTTCTTCTACCTGGTATCGCTGGTCGGTTTCGGTCTGTTCATCTCGGCGCTGGCGGCCACGCAGCAGCAGGCGATCCTCGGCGCCTTCTTGTTCCTGGTACCGGCCATGCTGCTCTCCGGCTTTGCCACGCCGATCGCCAACATGCCCGAGTGGCTGCAGGTGCTGACCTACGTCAACCCGCTCCGCTACTTCCTGGTGATCGTGCGTGGCGTGTTCCTCAAGGAAATCCCTCTTGCCGAAGTCGTCGCCGAAACGGTGCCGATGGCGCTGATCGCCGGCGTGACGCTGCCGGCGGCCGGCTGGCTGTTCCGCAGTCGGCTGGAGTGAGGCCAAAAGAAACGGCGGCCGGTGAGGCCGCCGTGAAGTTGCTGTCAAGTTATGGCTATCAGGCGGTCCGCACGGATGACAGGAAGCGGCTCACCTCGTCGCGCAGCGTGTCGGACTGCCGGGCGAGATCGTCGGCCGAGGCCAGCACCTGGGTCGCGGCACTTGAGGACTCGGTGGCCGCCTGCGTGATGCCGACGATGTTCTGCGATACCTGGTGGGTACCCGACGACGCCTGCGAGACGTTGCGGGCAATCTCGTTGGTCGCGGCGCCCTGCTGATCGACAGCGGCGGCAATCGACGATGCGATGGCGTTGAGCTGCTCGATGATCGAAGTGATGCCGACGATGGCCTCGGCCGACGACTGGGTCGACGACTGGATCTCGCCGATCTGCCGAGAGATCTGCGATGTCGCCTTCGAGGTCTGGTCGGCGAGCTGCTTCACTTCGGCGGCGACCACGGCGAAGCCCTTGCCGGCCTCACCGGCACGGGCTGCCTCGATCGTGGCGTTCAAGGCCAGAAGATTGGTCTGGCTGGCAATGTTGTCAATCAGATTGACCACCTCGCCGATGCGATTGGCGCTGTCGGCCAGTTCGCGGACGCGGTTGGCGGTGGCTTGCGCGTCGCTGGCGGCGCGAGAGGCAACGCGGGTGCTCTCGTCGGCCTGACGCTTGATCTCACCGATGGAGGAGGCGAGTTCCTCGGCCGAAGCTGCCACCGTTTCCACATTGGTGGAGGCTTCCTCTGCGGCGCTCGCCACCGTGATCGACTGGCCCGACACTTCTTCTGTGGCCGAACTCATCGATCTCGCGGCAAGTTGCAACTGGGACGAGGCGCTGACCACCGACTGAACGACGCCCCCCACGGCCATTTCGAAGGCATCAGCCAGTTGGCTCATCTCGCCGCGTCGGCGTTCTTCCGTTGCCGCCTTGGCGTGATCCTGCTCGACACGCAGCCGTTCGTTTTCCTGGAGCCCTTCCTTGAACACATTGAGCGTCGCCGCCATCGTGCCGACCTCATCGGCCCGGCCGAGGCCTGGAATGGAAACGGCCAGCTCACCGGCCGAAAGGCGCTGCATGGCGCGGGTGATCGAGACGATAGGGCGGGAGATACCACGACCGAGCAACACGGCGAGTACGAAGCCAAGGACCAAACCGCCGGCCGAGATGCCCCACAGCATGGTCTCGGACGAGGACAGCATCTGTTCGGACTTGGCCTGTAATGCGGCCTGGCTCTTGTTGGCAACGCTCATGAAGGCATTGAGCGTATCGGTGATGGCAGTGACCTTGTCGTTCAGCGCGGCGACGTCCTTGATGTTCTGAAGGCTCGATGCCTGAATGACGGTAAAGTCGGATTCGTATTGGCTGGCCTTGTCGCGCAGTTCGGCGAAGGTCGAGCGCATCTCCTGGGGACCGGACTTTGCCGTCGAGTCGATCCAGCTATCAGCGGTGGTCAGCGTATCGAGCGCCGCCTGAAGGGACTCGTCGTCCAGGTTGGCGAGGGCGACGTTCACTTGGTTCTGTGCCAGCAACACCAGCCGCAGGATCTCGTTGACGGTATCACGCGTGGCGGTATCGCTGGTGGCCAGCGCAATGGCCGCGACGTCTTCAAGGCCTTTCTGCACGGCGGCGACCGCCGGATCCATGGATTGGGTACGCATGGTCGCCAGCTTGGCCTTTTCGACACCGATGCGCGTCAGCTCGGTCGCATAGGACTCGAACTCAAGGTTCAACTCGTTCAGCGTGTCACGCTGGCTGAGGTCGGAAATCCTGCCGATACCGTCGGCGATCGCCGCGCGCAGCACATCGGCCTGCTTTTCGGTTGCCTGTGCGGTGCCGGGAAGCGAGGTGTAGATGAGCTCACGGCTGAGGCGGCGATATTCCAGGAATTTTGCCTGGATGTCGTTGGCTATGCTGACTTCCAGGTTGCGAACGGCGAGGTCGGTAACAACGCTGTTCGATTGAGAGAAGGTTCTGAGCGCGACGCCTGCAATGATGGTCATCAACGCTAGCGCTACCACGAACCCGAACACGATCTTCCCGGATATGCCGAGCCGCCAAGCCTTCAGCCTCGGTTTGCCAACAGTCCAGCGCATCTCTCTCTCCCCAGCGATCCGCTCAGCCAATCCTCCGGCTGATTCATGCCCTCAATATGGGGGCGTATTTCATGATCTTGCGGGTTAAGCTTAGGTTTATTTGCTGCGCAAACTTGGGTTGTTGATTGCTTCGGCTGAACAAATGCACAGATACTTGCCTATGTGCTCTATTTTAGCTTATGATGAAACGATATAATCGAAAGTCAATTCTTGTCGATGACGAAGTGTAGCGAGAGTTGTGTGCTGAGTTCCTTTTGCTTTCTGTGGAAATGCTGCGTATCGCGATCGTAAAAATGATGATTCTCGGCGAACGGGCGATCTTTCGCCGGGCAGCAACCCAATGTTGTCTGGAGGTGCGCCGATAGATATTGACCTGACCAATTTTATAAACGGCGTCCAGGCCGGTTTTCTTTGCCGGATCGGGAGACGTACATAGGTCCTCCCCGAGCCGTTCAGGCTATAAGGTGATATACATATAGACGAAAGGATTAGGCGTTTTTATCGGGCCAAATGGGGTCGTGTGAGCGATCCGAGCCTTGCAAACGCCCTTTGTTTCCTTGAGCCCGCGTCGTGTTCGCTGTTGCGGCGCAATGAGCCGTATGTTCGGAACGCGAACGGACGGGGCCTTTCAGGCTGTCGTCGAACCGTCACGGGGAAGCAATGCCCGTGTCATATGCCGCTCCTACTGCTTGCCGTCACCGACAACTTCGAACGTAGGAAGACGCCATGTTGACGCGGTCCCTCATCGCCGGGCTTGCCCTGACCTTTTTGTCCGGTTCGTCCTTTGCTGCCACCGAAATCACCTGGTGGCATGCCATGGGCGGCGAGCTTGGCAAGAAGCTCGACGAAATCGTCGCCAAGTACAACGCCTCGCAGAGCGACTACAAGGTGACTGCCGTCTACAAGGGCTCCTATCCCGAGACCATGACGGCGGCCATCGCCGCCTTCCGCGCCAAGCAGCAGCCCGACATCGTGCAGGTGTTCGAGGTTGGCACGGGCACCATGATGGCGGCCAAGGGCGCCGTTTATCCGGTCTACCAGCTGATGAAGGACACCGGTACCGCCTTCGACCAAAAGGCTTTCCTTTCGGCCGTGGTTGGCTATTACACCGACGCCGACGGCAACATGCTGTCGATGCCATTCAACTCGTCGACGCCGATCCTCTACTACAACAAGGATGTCTTCCAGAAGGCCGGCCTCGATCCCGAGCAGCCGCCCAAGACCTGGGAAGATGTCGAGGCTTATTCCAAGAAGATCATGTCGTCGGGTGCCGCCAAGTGCGGCTTCACGACCGGCTGGATATCCTGGGTGCAGCTCGAGAATTTCTCGGCCTGGCATAACAAGCCGATCGGCACTCTTCAGAACGGCATCGGCGGGCCGGACGCCGAACTGACCTTCAACGGCGACCTGCAGGTTCGCCACTGGACCAATCTGAAGAAGTGGCAGGATGAGGGGCTGTTCCAGTATGGCGGTCCGGCCGGTGGCAACGACGCTCCGCCGAAGTTCTATAGTCAGGAATGCGCCATCTATATGAACTCGTCGGCCTCGCGCGCTGGCGTGATCGGCAATGCCAAGGACTTCAAGGTCGGCTTCGGCATGCTGCCTTACTATTCCGACGTCCAGGGTGCGCCGCAGAACTCGATCATCGGTGGCGCCACGCTCTGGGTGCTGAAGGGGCATAGCGAGGCCGAATACAAGGGCGTCGCCAACTTCTTCACCTTCCTGTCGTCGCCGGAAGTGCAGGCCGATTGGCATCAGTACTCGGGCTATCTGCCGATCACCGAGGCTGCCTACAAGCTCGGTCAGGATCAGGGCTTCTATGCCAAGAACCCCGGTTCCGATGTGGCCATCAAGCAGATCACTTTGAACCCGCCGACGGAAAACTCCAAGGGTCTGCGCTTCGGTAACTATGTGCAGATCCGCGACGTCATCGACGAGGAGTTCCAGAACCTGCTCGCCGGCAAGAAGACCCCCAAGGATGCGCTCGACTCGGTCGTGACGCGCGGCAACAAGCTGATTGCCGACTTCCGCGCTGCGAACGGCTGATTGTTCACCTTTCAACGAATGCCGGCGCCGGCGGGTTCTCCCGTCCGGCGCCGGCATTCATCCGGGTGGCTGCCGATGCCGCCGCATTCCTCGATCTGGTTCTTTCATGCAGACCAAGCGAACCGTCTTTGGCAACCGCCTGTTGCCCTACGCGCTCCTCCTGCCGCAGCTCGCAGTAACCGTGGTGTTCTTTCTGTGGCCGGCGGCTCAGGCGGTTCTGCAGTCTTTCCAGCGTGAGGACGCTTTCGGTCTTTCCACCACCTGGGTAGGGCTCACCAATTACGCGGATCTTCTCAGCGATCCCACCTATCTGAACTCTCTCAAGGTGACGGCGATTTTCGCCCCAGCCGTGACGCTGCTATCCGTCGGCCTCGGGCTCATCTTCGCTGCCAGCCTCGATCGCCTCGCGCGCGGTAGCCGCGTTTACGCTGCGCTGCTGGTCTGGCCCTATGCGGTGGCACCGGCGATCGGCGGCATCATGTGGTGGTTCCTGTTCAACCCCACCATCGGCCTGCTGCCTTATCTTCTCGCCATGGTCGGTTATCGCTGGGACCACGCTCTTCAGCCGACCGACGCCATGATCCTGGTGGTCATCGCCGCGAGCTGGAAACAGGTGTCCTATAATTTCCTGTTCTTCATGGCCGGCTTGCAGGCGATTCCGAAATCGATGATCGAAGCGGCCGCCATCGACGGTGCAGGGCCGGTGAAGCGCTTCTTCACCATCGTCTTTCCGCTCCTGTCACCCACCACCTTCTTCCTGGCCGTGATCAACCTCGTCTACGCGATGTTCGACACCTTCCCGGTGATCCACGCGACCACCGGCGGCAACCCGGCCCAGTCGACCAATATCCTGGTCTACAAGGTGTTCGTCGACGGCTTCATCGGTCTCAACCTCGGCTCGTCGGCTGCCCAGTCGGTGGTGCTGATGGCTATCGTGGTGGCGCTGACGGTGATCCAGTTCAAATGGGTCGAGCGCAAGGTAACCTATTGAGGAACTGGCCATGATCGATCGCCACCCCTGGCTCGACGCGCTTGCCCATGTCGTCCTGATCGTCGGCGTGCTGATCGTCGCCTTTCCTGTCTATGTCGCCGTGATCGCCTCGACGCACGGGCCCAACGATTTCATGTCCGGGCTGATCCCGCTGCTGCCCGGCCACGAGATGGTCGCCAACTATCGCTCGATGCTGACCGACGGCCTCTCCAGCTCGGGGGCGCCGCCGCTTGGCGGCATGCTGTGGAACTCGCTGGTGATGGCGCTCTCCATTGCCTTTGGCAAGATCGCTATTTCCATCCTGTCGGCCTATGCCATCGTCTACTTCCGCTTTCCTTTCCGGGCGGTCGCCTTCTGGATGATCTTCGTCACGCTGATGCTGCCGGTCGAGGTGCGCATCGTGCCGACCTTCAAGGTGGTGGCCGATCTCGGTCTGCTCGACAGCTACGCCGGCCTGACGATCCCGCTGATCGCTTCGGCGACGGCCACTTTCCTGTTCCGGCAGTTCTTCCTGACGGTGCCGGATGAGCTGATGGAAGCGGCGCGCATCGATGGGGCCGGGCCACTCAAGTTCTTCCGCGACATTCTGCTGCCGCTGAGCCGTACCAACATCGCGGCGCTGTTCGTGATCCTCTTCATCTACGGCTGGAACCAGTATCTCTGGCCGTTGATGGTCACCACCACATCCCAGCACTACACCATCGTCATGGGCATCAAGCGTATGTCGGATGTCGCCGATGCGTTGCCGCAGTGGAATGTCGTCATGACCACGGCGGTGCTGGCCATGCTGCCGCCGGTGATCGTCGTCGTCGCCATGCAGCGGCTATTCGTCAAAGGCCTCATCGAAACGGAGAAGTGAGTATGTCCGCCATCGAAATCGTCGCGGTGAGCAAGGTCTACGCCGGCGGCGTTCGGGCCGTTTCCGATGTCAGTCTGGCGATCGCCGATGGCGAGTTCATCGTGCTCGTCGGTCCATCCGGCTGTGGCAAGTCGACGCTTCTCAGAATGATCGCCGGTTTGGAGAGCATCAGTTCGGGAACGGTCGCCATCGGCAGCCGGGTGGTCAACGAGGTCGACCCAGCGGCGCGCAACATCGCCATGGTGTTCCAGAACTACGCGCTCTATCCGCATATGAGCGTCTATGACAATCTCGCCTACGGCCTCCGGAACAGGGGCGTCCCCAAGGCGGACATCGATGCGCGTGTCGCCGAGGCGGCGCGCATGCTGGAGATCCAGCCTTTCCTCGACCGCAAGCCCAAGCAGCTTTCCGGTGGACAGCGACAGCGCGTTGCCATGGGGCGAGCCATCGTCCGCAAGCCCGACGCCTTCCTGTTCGACGAGCCGCTCTCCAACCTCGATGCCAAGCTGCGTGTTTCCATGCGTGGCGAGATTCGTCAGTTGCAGCGGCGGCTCGGCGTCACGTCGGTGTATGTGACCCACGACCAGTTGGAAGCCATGACGCTGGCCGACCGGATCGTCGTGCTGAACAGCGGTCGCATCGAGCAGGTGGGCCGACCGCTCGACGTTTATCACACCCCCGCTTCGACCTTCGTGGCGAGCTTTATCGGCTCGCCGGCCATGAACCTTGCCGATGCCGAGGTGGCCGGCGGTTGCGTGGCAATCGGTGGACGGGAAGTGGCAAGCGGCGTCACGGGGATCGCCGACGGCAAGCTGACGGTCGGTTTGCGGGCGGAAGACATTCAGCCGGCCGCCTCTGGCGCCGGCGTGCCCTTTGCCGTTCGCTATATCGAGGAGCTTGGTGCCCAGAGGCTGGTGCATGGCTCGGTCGAGGGGCGGCACCTCACCATGGCGCTGTCGCCGGACCTGCCGCTGGCCGACGAGATCAGGGTGACCGTCGCGGCCGACCGGCTGCATTTCTTCGATGCAGAAAGCGGGCGGCGGATGGCCCGGCCCGCTCACGCTCCGGCTGGCAGGTAACTGATTACCCCGTCAGTGCTCATCACCGAGCAGTAGATCATGTTGATGATCTCGAGCTCGCGGTCGTGCAGCTCCATGGAGCCGGCGGCACAGGCGTCCTCGGCGACGATGACGTCGAAGCTCTCGTCGGCGAGGCTGCGCACCGTCGAGGCGACGCATTGGTCGGTGAAGATGCCGCAGCAGACCACGTGAGTGATGCCGAGGTTGGCAAGGACCAGGCGAAGATTGGTGCCGGTGAGCGCACTATCGGTCGTCTTGGTGACGACGATCTCGTCACCCACCGGCGCAATGGCCGGCACGATCTGGGACGCCAAGTCATCCTTCGGCAGCAGGAGGTTGTTCCAGCCGGGCTTCTTCTGGCTGAGCGATCGATCGCGACCATCGTGACGCAGGGCGGCGATGCGGGCGTAGAGCACGTCGAGGCCGCGTCCGCGAAAGGTCGCAAGCAGCTTCTCGATCGACGGGATGACCGTGCCGTGCATGCGCTCGTGAAACGGCGTCCAGGCATGATAGCGGGCGAGATCTTCGCCCGTCAGCGTCGAAGGGTTCGGGCGATCTAGATAGACGTTCTGCACGTCGATGACGAGCAACGCCACCTTGCCGGCAACGAGTATCGGATCCTCCGGCTCGGGAGCGCCGTCGTAGTAGAAGGAACGGCGGGCGGTCTTCCAGGTCATGGTCTGTCCTCTACAGCATCATCCGACCGGAGTGAAACGAGGACCGACAAGATGATGCCTGATAAATAAAAGCTTAGTGCGCTGTTCGATCTGATTGAATCAGATCGAACAGCGCACTAGCCTTCGACAGACTTCAGGAAATCCGAGACGGTGGCAAGGCACTTTGCCTCTTCCTCGACATGCGGCATGTGGCTCGAATGCTCGAACAGCACCCAGCGGATGCCGGGCACCTTCTCGACATAGGGGCGTACCACCTCAGGTGTCGCCTCGTCGTATTTCCCGGAGATCAGCAGGGACGGCACGTTGATGAGCGGCAAACGGTCCTCGATGGTCCAGTCCTTCATCGTGCCGATGACGTGGAATTCGGTGGGGCCGTTCATGTTGATATAGACGGTGTTGTCGAGGTCCATCAGCTCGAAGGTGCGGCTTACTTCCTTCGGCCAGGGATCGAGACGACAGACGTGGCGGTTGTAGAAGACGCGGGATGCCGCGACATACTCGGGATGAGTAATCGTGCCGGCCGCCTCATGCTTCAGGAGCGTCGCCTGCACCTCGGGCGGCAGTTCCTCGCGCAGACGATTGGCCTCGCTCACCCAAGTGAGCATGTTGGCCGGCGAATTGGCGACGACGAGCGCCTTTAGCCCCTCCGGTCGGCGCACGGCATGTTCGGCGCCGAGCATGCCGCCCCAGGACTGGCCGAGATAGGCATAGCGATCGGCGATGCCGAGGTGGGAGAGCAGGGCGTCCAACTGGTCAAGAAACAATTGGACCGTCCAGAAATCCTTGCCCTTGTCGGGAAGGTGCGTCGAATTGCCGGAGCCGAGCTGGTCGTAATGGATAATGGCGCGGCCATCGAGGTCAGCGATGCGCTTGAAGCTGTCGACGTAATCGTGCGTGCAACCTGGACCACCGTGCGCCACGATCAGCGGCAGGCGTGGAGACGATAGCGAGCCGCTGACGCGATACCACGTTTCGTAAGCGCCAAAAGGCGCAAATCCTTCATTGACGTCAGCCACTTTCATTCTCCGCGCTGCTTATGCGTTGAGCAAAAACATAGCGCGACGAAAAGCTGAGCAGCAGCTATCAGAAGTTATAGGTCTGCGGTTCGTCGAACAATCGATAGTGGATGGCGCGCACCACGGCCTGGGTGCGATTGCGAGCCCCCAGTTTTCGGATGGCCGAGTTGAGGTGCATTACCACCGTCGGAACCGACCGGTCGATGATGCGGGAGATTTCTTTGGCCGACAGGCCCTCGGCGGAGTGGCGCAGGCATTCGCGCTCGCGATCGGTGAGACGCGGCATAGCGCCGATGCGGGCCGGGACATCAAAGGCCGAATAGGCCGTTTCATGAAAGAGGTGGGCGAGCAGTCCGAAGTCGGCGAGGGCCCCTTCGGCGGTGCGCCGGAAATCGGTGCTGGCACCGAAACGGACGCCGGTCACGGTTGCATAGTCACCGCGTGGCAAATGCACGGGCACGGTGACGCCGGATGTCAGGCCGCGGTCGCGAAGATAGCTCTCCACCGGACGGCTGTCGTCGCTGAGATACTTGCGGATCGCGGTGTTGGCGTCGCGGTCATAGTCCCAGAAAAAGGGCGTCGACGTCCGAATGGCGAGCTGTTGCACCGGGTCGAAGCGGAAATAGCCGCGGCCGCACCAGTATTCGTGCATGTCCTCCGGCACGTTCCTGAGCTTGAGAACCGAGGGGATGTTCATAGTGCCGTCGATGTCGTAGGGCACCGGCGTGTAGTCGTAGATAAGCGCATCGAAACCAAAGCCCTTGACCATGTCGAAGGCTTGGTCGATGCAGCCGTCAAGACCAGTTTCGGTGGTGAGCCGCTCCCTGATGGCGGCGATGTCGACGAGCATTTATAGCTACTCCGGAGTGAAACGCCCACGGGTGGGTGACCCAAGCTCCTCCATTCGTCGAACCCTATCACTTCTAATAGCTGGTGTTGAGCGCCAATTCAGCCAAAATTTGATCACGCTCAAATCGTGAGCTTTGGATCAAGCTGTGGAGATCGGACCATGTGGCGGGAAATCGCCCCGGATGCTACGCACGTGGTGAAAGTCGGTGGCTATGACGTCATCGCCTATGAGTTCGGCGCGGGCGACGAGGTGGTTTTCCTGGCCAACGGTGGCCCCGGTCTTCCCTGCGATTATCTCCGCGAAGCTCACTCCTGCCTGATCGACCGGGGCTACCGCGTGATCGCCTTCGACCAACTTGGCACTGGCGCATCCGATCGCCCCACCGATCCTGCCCTTTGGACGATCGGTCGCTATGTCGAGGAGACCGAAACGGTGCGGCGGGCGCTCGGCCTCGGCAAGGTGCATTTCCTCGGTCACTCCTGGGGCGGCTGGCTCGCCATCGATTACGCGCTCACCTATCCGGAGGCGCTCAAGACGCTGATCCTGGAGGATACCGTCGCCGACATGCCGCATCTCATCACCGAGCTCGAACGCCTGCGCGGCGCGCTTGGATCGGAGACGGTGGCGATGATGCAGGCGCACGAAGCGGCTGGCACCATCGATCATCCCGAGTATCTGGCGGCGGTCACGCTGCTCAACTACCGCCACGTCTGCCGTCTGAAAGAGTGGCCGGCGCCGGTCAATCGTTCGCTGTCCGACTGGAACATGGGTCCCTACGGCACCATGCAGGGACCGAACGAATTCCTCTACATCGGCAACCTCAAGGACTGGAACCGCGTTCCCGACCTTCACAAGATTACCGTGCCGACGTTGATCACCTGCGGCGAGCATGACGAGCTGACACCGGCTTGCGCGCTGCGCATGAAGCTCAATCTGCCCGATGCCGAGCTTAAGGTGTTCGCCAATTCGAGCCACATGCCATTCTACGAGAACCCGGGGGATTACTACCCGGCGCTCCTCGCCTTCCTCGGGAAACACAGCCAGCGATGATGCTTGCCCCACTCATGACATTCGTTGCCACGTCCGGAAGCCAAGATGCACCGGTATAAGTTCGTTCTCTATCGCCCACTGCAGTTCCTGCCGGTGCTGTTCGGCATCAGCGTGATCACCTTCGTCCTGGTCCGCCTGATCCCCGGCGATCCGGCGCGCGTGCTGCTCGGTACCAAGTCGACGCCGGCCGCCATCGCCGCCATCCGCGCCCAGTATGGCCTCGATCAGCCGATCTGGTTGCAATACTTCTATTTTCTCCAGAACCTCGGCCATGGCGAGATGGGCAAATCCATTCTCTACAAGATCGACGTGCTGAGGTTGATCACCACCCGTATCGAACCGACGCTGACGCTGGTGCTCACGTCGGTACTGCTGTCGCTCATCATCGCCGTGCCGCTCGCCTCGCTGGCAGCCCGGTCGAACGGTGGGCCGGCCGACCACGCCGTGCGCTTCATCTCGACCTTCGGTATCGGGTTTCCGCCGTTCTGGCTGGCGCTGATGCTGATCATCTTCTTCTCGGTGCGGTTCGATCTGTTCCCGGTGTCAGGTTATGGCGAGACTGTCGTCGACAAGCTCTACCACCTGATCCTGCCGTCTCTGACCATCGCTCTGTCGCTATCGACCGTGCTGATGCGCTCGCTCCGCACGGCGATGATCGCCGAACTCAAGGACGATCTCGCTACGGCGGCTCGGGCGCGCGGCATGCCGGAGAGCATCGTCTTCTGGCGACACGTGATGCCCAACTCGCTGGTGCCGACGGTCAACCTGCTCGCCGTCAACATCGGCTGGCTGATCGGCGGCACCGTCGTCGTTGAAAGCGTTTTCGCTTTGCCGGGCATGGGCCAGTTGTTGGTTCGAGCTATCTTTTCGCGCGACTACATGGTGGTGCAGGGCGTCGCCATGGTGTTCGCCTGTGCAACGGTACTGGTGAATTTCCTTGCCGATATCGTTACCGTCGCCATCGATCCAAGGGTGAAGCAATGACCGCCGCCTTCGCTCCGGCCTGGAAGGCCGTTCGGCGGCGGCCGACGCTGCTGGCCGGGCTGATCCTGCTTGTCGTCTTCCTACTGGTCGCCCTGCTGGCTCCGTTGATTGCTCCTTACGATCCCATCCTACAGAACGGCGATCTGCGGCTTCAGCCGCCGTCCTGGGGGCATCCTTTCGGCACCGACAATTTCGGCCGCGACATCTTCTCGCGTGTTCTGTGGGGCACCCGCATCGATCTGCAGATCGCGGTGATCGGCGTCGTCTTTCCCTTCCTGATCGGCACGACGGTGGGCACGCTGGCCGGCTATCTCGGCGGCAAGGTCGATACCGTCTTCATGCGCCTCATCGACATCATCCTGGCCTTTCCCTTCCTGGTGCTGATGCTCTCAATCATCGCCATTCTTGGGCCGGGGCTTCAGAGCTTCTATATCGCCATGGCGCTGGTCGGCTGGGTGTCTTACGCCCGACTGATCAGGGCGCAGATGCTGGTGCTGAAGACGGTCGACTACGCGACGGCAGCGCTCAGCCTTGGATTCTCCGGCCCTCGCATCATGTTCCGTCATCTGCTTCCCAATGCCATTGCCGGCTCGGTGGTATTCTCCATGTCGGACTGCGTGTTGGTGCTGCTGTCCGGCGCGGCCATCAGCTACCTCGGCCTTGGCGTGCAGCCGCCGCTTGCCGAATGGGGTGTCATGGTGGCGGAAGGGCAGAGCTTCATCACCACCGCCTGGTGGATCACGCTGTTTCCCGGCCTTTCCATCGTGACGCTGGCCTTCGGCTTCTCGCTGACCGGAGACGGTCTCGGCGATCTCCTGGGGGTGCGCGAATGAACGAGACGCTACTCTCCGTCCGCGACCTCAGCGTCGTCTTTGCCGGCGAAGACGGGCCTCGCACGCTGATCGACGATGTGTCCTTCGATCTCGGCAAGGGCGAAATCCTCGGCCTGGTGGGTGAAAGCGGCTCGGGCAAGAGCCTCACCTGCCGCTCGCTGGTGCGGCTGATGCCGTCCCCCAAACTGGCGATCACCTCGGGCTCCGTGATGCTCGATGGCCGGGATCTCACCAAGGCACCGGAAGCTGACATTCGCGCGGTGCGTGGTCGCGATATCGGCATGATCTTCCAAAACCCTACCAGTCATCTCGATCCGCTGATGCATATCGGCGATCAGATCGCCGAGGGCATCCGCGTTCATCGTGGCGTCGGCGGCAAGGAGGCGAGGGCGGCGGCGCTGGATATCCTGGCACAGGTGGGCTTTCCGCATCCGGCGCGGCAGTACAACGGCTATCCGCATGAGTTCTCCGGCGGCATGCGGCAGCGGGCGATGATCGGCGTGGCGCTCTCCTGTGATCCGCGCATCCTGATCGCCGACGAGCCAACGACGGCGCTCGACGTCACCATCCAGGCGCAGATCCTCAGGCTATTGATGGAGCTCAGGGAGAGCCGCGGCCTGTCGGTGATCATGATCACCCACGACCTCGGTATTGTCGCCCAGACCTGCGATCGTATCGCCGTGCTGCGGCAGGGGCGGTTGCTGGAGATCGGCGACAAGCGCGACGTGCTCGCACGGCCGCAACATCCCTATACGCAGAACCTCATCGCCTCACACCCCTCGATGCCTGAGCGTCAGATGGCGGCTGCCGACACTGCTTATCCAACAACGCTGAAAACACGGCCACTTGTCGAGATCGATGATCTCCACGTCCGCTTTCCGGTGACCGGGCGTCGCCTGTTCTCCGATGGGCCGCGCGAATTCTCGGCGGTGAAAGGGGTCAGCCTGCAGGTGATGCCCGGCGAGACGGTGGGCATTGTCGGCGAAAGCGGTTCAGGCAAGTCGACGTTGGCTCGCGCGCTGCTCGGTCTGACGCCTATTTCTGATGGCCATGTGACCTTCGACGGCGCCGACATCGTCACTGAACGGACGAAGGCTCTGAGAAAACTCCGCCGCGAGACGGCGATGGTCTTCCAGGACCCGTATAACGCGCTCAACCCGCGCCTCACCATCGGTGCCATGTTGGCCGAGGTGCTCGCGGTGCAGGAAAGCGTGGCGAAGGAGCGGATACCCCAGCGCATTGGCGAACTCCTGGATCTCGTCGGCCTCGAACGCGAATTTGCCGATCGCAAGCCACTCTCCATGAGTGGCGGCCAGTGCCAGCGCGCCGGCATTGCCCGGGCGCTCGCCGTCAATCCGAAGCTGATTGTCGCCGATGAATGCGTCGCGGCGCTCGATGTCACCATTCAGGCGCAGATCGTCGATCTGTTCCGCGATCTCAAGCAGCGCCTCAATCTGACGCTGCTGTTCATCGCCCACGATCTCGCCATCGTCCGCAACCTCTGCGAACGGGTGGTGGTGATGTACCACGGCCAGATCGTCGAGGAGGGGCGGACGGAGGATGTGTTCAACGCGCCGCGCGAGGCCTACACGCAAGCCTTGATCGGCGCCATTCCGGATATCGATCCGGACAGACCGCTTGTGTCTCCGCGGGGAGGAGACGCTTTGACCGAAGAAACGTCCGGGCTCGTCACGGACGAAATATCATAACCAGAAGGGAACTCGACATGACCGCAAAATGGACCAAACTCAGCGTGGCGACCGTTCTTGCCACCCTCATCCTCGGAGCCTCGATTGCCGAGGCGGCCGGTGTTCTGACCATCGGCCGCCGTGAGGATGGCACGACCTTCGACCCCATCAAGACCGCTCAGAACGTCGACAACTGGGTGTTCTCCAATGTGTTCGACGTGCTGGTACGCGTCGACAAGTCCGGCACCAAGCTGATCCCCGGCCTTGCCGAAAGCTGGACCGTCTCCGACGACGGCCTGACCTATACCTTCAAGCTGCGCGACGCCAAGTTCTCCAATGGCGACGCGGTGACTGCCGACGATGCCGTCTTCTCGCTGCTGCGCATTCGCGACAATCCCGGCTCGCTGTGGGCCGATAGTTTCAAGGTGGTCGACACGGCTACTGCCGCCGATGCGAAGACGCTGGTGGTCAAGCTGAAGACGCCGTCGGCACCGTTCCTGTCGTCGATGGCACTGCCCAACGTATCCGTGCTGCCCAAGAAGGTTCTGGAATCGGAGGGCGAGGAAGCCTTTGGCGAAGCGCCGATCGGTTCGGGTGCCTTCGCGGTGAAGGAATGGCGCCGCGGCGATCGCGTGATCCTCGAGAAGAACCCCAACTACTGGGATGCTGCCAACGTCAGCCTCGACGGTGTCGAATGGATTTCCATTCCCGACGACAATACCCGCATGCTGAAGGTTCAGGCCGGCGAGCTCGATACCGCGCTGTTCGTTCCGTTCTCGCGTGTCGCCGAACTGAAGAAGGACGCCAACCTCAAGGTTGTTTCCGACCCATCGACCCGCGAAGACCACCTGCTGATCAACCACTCGCATGGGCTGCTCGGCAAGAAGGAGGTGCGTCAGGCGCTGGATATGGCGATCGACAAAAAGGCGATCGTCGACGCGGTGACCTTCGGCATTGGCGAGGTCGCCTATTCCTATATTCCGAAGGGTGCCCTCTATCACTACGCCGACAATCTTCAGCGTCCCTATGATCCGGAAAAGGCCAAGGCGATGCTGGCCGCGGCGGGCGCTTCGGACCTGAAGCTGAACTACGTCGTCAACGCCGGCAATGAGGCCGACGAACAGATCGCCGTTCTGATGCAGCAGATGCTGGCCAAGGCCGGTGTCACGCTCGATCTGCAAAAAGTGGATCCCAGCCAGAGCTGGAACATGCTGATCGATGGATCCTACGATCTGTCCGTCATGTACTGGACCAACGATATTCTGGACCCCGACCAGAAGACCACCTTCGTGCTCGGCGACGACAGCAACATGAACTACATGACCCGTTACAAGAGCCAGCCTGTCAAGGATCTGGTCGCGGCGGCGCGTGTCGAGATGGATCCCAAGAAGCGTGAGCAGATGTATATCGATCTGCAGAAGATGGCCAAGGACGACGTCAACTGGATCGATCTCTACTACAGCCCCTATATCAATGTGACCCGCGCCAACATCGAGAATTTCGACCAGAATCCGCTCGGCCGCTTCTTCCTGGAAGAGACCAAGAAAAACTGAGCCGTCTCATCGCGGCAACGCTGCGATTGCAGCGCACTCGATGCAATCATCGCCCCGGCAATTTGCTTTGCCGGGGCGTTTGTTTTCGCTGGCCTTTACGTAGATCACCGAAGCGTCATGGAGGTGTCAACTCACTGACACCGGAGCTTCTTACCAAGATCGGGCTTTCTCCATTTCATTTCAGGTGAGTCCGATGAAGACCTTGCTCATGGCGTCCGTTGCCCTCGTCTTTTCCTCTGCCTTGGCGTTTGCCGATGAAACGGCTTTCAAGGCAACGCTGGTTTCACAGGCCATTCTGCCGGCCAATACGATCATCGCCGCACCGGCCGACGCACCGGATTTTCTGAAGCAGGCCGGCAAGTTCACCACGCCGGATCGCAAGCGGGCCACCGTTCTAGGTTCGGTGCCGGGCCTCGATGGCGTCCGCAAGACCGGCCTTGGCCTGCCATTCGATGGCCAGGCGGTACAGGGTTTTTCCGGTATCAAGACGATGACGGACGGCACCTTCTGGACGCTCAGCGACAACGGCTTCGGCAGCAAGGCCAACTCCACCGACGCCATGCTGATGCTGCATCATGTCAAGTTCGACTGGCCGGCTGGTAAGGTGGATCGTCTTGATACGGTCTTCCTCAGCGATCCGGACAAAGTGGCGCCGTTCCCCATCGTCATGGAAGGCGCGGACAAGCGCTACCTCACCGGTGCCGACTTCGACATCGAGTCGATCCAACCGGTTGCCGACGGTTTTTGGCTCGGCGAGGAGCTCGGTCCCTATCTCCTTCACGTCACCGCCGACGGCAAGCTGACCGATGTCGTGCCGACGCTCGTCGGTGGTAAGCCGGTGCTGTCGCCGGACAATCCGACGCTGAGCCTGCCAGCCGATCCGAGCAAGCCGTTGCCGGCCTTCAATCTCCGCCGCTCCAACGGCTTCGAGGGGTTGGCCCAGTCGAAGGACGGCAGCAAGCTCTACGGGCTGTTGGAAGGCCCGCTCTACCTCGGCGATGGCAAGTTCGAGCAGGTCGACGGTGCGACCGCCATCCGCATCGTCGAGTTCGATGTGGCCAAGAAGGCCTGGACCGGCCGTTCGTGGCTCTATCCCTTCTCGGGCACCGGCACCAACATCGGCGATTTCAATATGATCGACGACAGCACGGCGCTGGTGATCGAACGCGACGGCGGCGCCGGTCTTGCCGACAAGGCCTGCGCCGATCCGGCGAAGCCCGAACCGACCTGTTTCGACAAGCCGGCCAAGCATAAGCGCATCTACAAGATCGCTTTCGGCGACGACAATGTCGGCAAGGCGGTGCGTAAGGTCGGCTACATTGACCTCCTGAACGTCGCCGATACCCAAGGCAAGGCCAAGCAGGGCACGGTGAATGGCGTCTACACCATGCCTTTCGTCACCATCGAAAATGTCGACGTGGTCGATGCCACGCATATCGTGGTCGGCAACGACAACAACCTGCCGTTCTCGGCCGGTCGTGCCGTCGACAAGGCCGATGACGATGAGTTCGTGCTGCTGGAAGTGGGCGATTTCCTGGCCGCGAAGTAAGCTGCACGCGGTTCGAACGGAAAAGGCTCCGGCGCTTCATGCTGCCGGGGCCTTTCGGCTTCTTGTGGTTGAAGCATTACTCGAAACGTTCGGGCAGATAGTCTTCCTTGGCCAGATCCGAGAAGCGGGTGACCGAGGCGTCGAAGGCGAGCTGCACGGTGCCGGTTGGGCCATGGCGCTGCTTGCCGATAATCACCTCGGCCTTGCCGGTGACGCGGTCCATCTCGGTCTGCCACTTGAAGAAGTCTTCGGTGCCTTCCTTGGGCATGCGCGATTGCATGTAATATTCGTCGCGGTAGATGAACATCACGACGTCGGCGTCCTGCTCGATCGAGCCGGATTCGCGCAGGTCGGACAGCTGCGGCCGCTTGTCGTCGCGGCTTTCCACCTGACGCGACAGCTGGGAGAGGGCGATGATCGGTACCGCCAGCTCCTTGGCCAACGCCTTGAGGCCGGTGGTGATCTCGGTGATTTCCTGCACACGGCCACCCTGCGCGGACTTGGACGAGCCCGATAGCAGCTGAAGATAGTCGACAATGACCACATCGAGCCCACGCTGGCGCTTCAGGCGGCGGGCACGCGCCGCAAGCTGGGCGATGGAGATGCCGCCGGTGTGGTCGATGTAGAGCGGCAGCGTCTGCATGCGTTGGGCGACGGCGGCGAGCTTGGCGAACTGGTTCTCGTCGATATTGCCGCGGCGGATATCGGAGGACGACACTTCCGACTGCTCGGCGAGAATACGCGTCGCCAACTGCTCGGACGACATTTCCAGGCTGAAGAAGCCAACGATACCCCCGTTCACCGTTTTCAGCGAACCATCCGGCTGTTCGGCCGCTTCATAAGCGTTAGCAACGTTGAAGGCGATGTTGGTGACGAGCGACGTCTTGCCCATGGCCGGACGGGCAGCGAGGATGATCAAGTCGGAGCGCTGCAAGCCACCCATGGTCCGGTCGAGATCGTTGAGGCCGGTGGCAATGCCCGAGAGATGACCGTCGCGCTGATAGGCGGCCGCCGCCATGTCGATCGCTTCGCGCAACGCATCGGAAAAGGTGTGGAAGCCTCCTTCGTAGCGTCCGCTCTCGGCGATGCCGAACAGCCGCCGCTCGGCATCTTCGATCTGGGCGCGCGGTGGCATGTCGATCGGCGCGTCATAGGCGATGTTGACCATGTCCTCGCCGATGCGGATCAGGTCGCGGCGGACGGCGAGGTCGTGGATGATGCGGCCGTAGTCTTCGGCGTTGATGATGGTGGTCGCCTCGGAAGCGAGGCGCAGCAGATACTGCGTCACCGGCATCTCGGCGATCTGGTAGTCGGCCGGATAGAAGGTCTTCAGTGTGATCGGCGAGGCGACCTTGCCGCCACGAATGAGCTGACCGATCTTCTCGTAGATCGCCTTGTGCTGCTCGATGAAGAAATGCGGGGGCTCGAGGAAGTCGGAGACGCGAAAGAACGTCTCGTTGTTCATCAGCATGGCGCCAAGCAACTGCCGCTCCGCCTCGACATTATGCGGCGCGCTGCGGGTGAGCGCGGTAGCCTGATCTTCGACGCGGCGGATGGTGGACATGGGGCGGACGTGTTCCTGATGACGGATGAAGACGGGACAGTATCAAGCCACCCGATGACAGGGAGCGGCAGTTATCTCGGACTCCCGCAATCCACACAGGAGTCGAATTTCTCGATAACGCTTATTGACTCTGACCGTCAGGTGACTCTGCCTTCGAGGAATCGGCAGCTTATTGTTTTGACAAGAAAAACCCCGGGGTTTTGGCCCCCGGGGTCGATCTATTGCGTTGGTCTCAGAACCGAAGCCGGCTCAGAGCTCTTCGCGGTCCATGCCCTCGTCCTCAAGCACCGAGCTGACTTCGCGGACGAAGGTGTCTTCGCGGGCGTTGGCGGTGACGTCCTCGCCCTTGGCCTGACGCTGAGCTTCTTCCTCGGAGCGGGCGATGTTGAGGGTGATGGTGGCGTGCACGTCGGCGTGCAGGATGATTTCGACATTGTGGACGCCGAGATTCTTGATCGGCGCGTTGATGTTCACCTGCGAGCGGGTGATGGTCTCGCCGGCGGCGGCCAGGATGTCGACGATATCGCGAGCGGCGACGGAGCCGTAGAGCTGGCCGGTCTCGGCAGCCTGACGGACGACGATGAAGGAGCGCTGATCGAGACCGACCTTGATCTGCTCGGCCGACGACTTGCGCTCGGCGTTGCGGACCTCAAGGGCGGCGCGCTCGCGGTCGAACTTGGCCTGGTTCTCCTTGGTGGCGCGCAGCGCCTTGCCCTGCGGCAGCAGGAAGTTACGGGCGAAGCCGTCGCGGACCTTGATGGTCTCGCCGAGGGTGCCGTGCTTGCCGATACGCTCGAGAAGGATGACCTTCATTTTCTATACTCCAGTCTGTCTGTTTTGGCGTTGCCGCCGGTTAGGTGATCGGGGCTGTCAGGCGCCCGGTCGTTTTTCAAGTCGCTTGGCCCTGAGGCCGAGCGGACCGTCGAGAATGCCGGCAATGGCCAGCGGAATGAGCGGGAGGGAGAGGACGAACGTGGCGCCGTAGGTGACGCCGAGGATCAGCGGCGCGGCCGGATTGCCACGCACGAAGACATGGAGGACGGCAAATCCAACCAAGGCAAAGCCCATGCCCGCCGCGCCCGCGACGACGCCGGCGATAAGGCCGAGCGGACCGTCGAGGCTGGCAAGCAGGGCCGCGCCCACGAACACGCCGGCCATCCACAGCGGCAGCGAAAGCGTTTCGGCAATGGCGTCTTCACCACGCTTGAGCCGTCCGGACAGGCGGACGACACGGCCGCCCAGCCAGAGATTGAAGGCCGTCAGGGCCAGCCAGAACATGGCGAGCGCGAAGGGCATCAAGCGCATGTAAATGAGCAGGGCCGGCAACAGCTCTTCGCGCGCCGGCGTGCCGAGCTCACCGGAGGTCTGCCCCATCGAGACCAGCATGTCGGCGACCTCACTGGCCATCGCCTCAACATCGAACCCGATAATCATGCCGACGGCGACGATGGTGGCGGCGGTCAGTAGCACCATGGCCGTGAATACGCGGCCCAGCGGATACCACTCGAAGCTCTTTCCCTCGGCATCGAGCGGCCGGCCAAGGCCGACAAGATAGCCGTAGAAGGCCATGGGACCGGCGATCACCAGGGCATGCAGCAGCGCCGCCTTCCAGGACACAAAGACCCACAGGCCAACGATACCCGCAAGCACGGCAGCGATGCCGGCAAGCGTGCCCCAGCCGATGGTGACAATGGCGATGGGAAGCGCGGATACGAAGAACAGCGGCGTGCCAAGAGCACCGCCACTCGTGACGGCTGCAAAAAGCAGGGCAGAGGCGGCACCTGCGGCGATGCCTAGAAGAAGTCCGTTCACGTTACTCTCGCTGTCCCGCGCGATCACCGATAGAGGCGACCGATGCTGTGATCGACGGCCAATGCCGCCGGGCGGTTAGGGGTGCCGAGCCGGAAAGGCCGCATCCCAACTTTGCAGGAACGGCGCCGCGACCATGATCGCGGCGCCGGTTGTTTCAATGCGCCGTCAGGCGCCCGTCATCACTTGATGATGAACGGCAGCAGGCCGAGGATGCGGGCACGCTTGATCGCCTGGGCGAGCTCGCGCTGCTTCTTGGCCGACACCGCGGTGATGCGGGAGGGAACGATCTTGCCGCGCTCGGAAATATAGCGCTGCAGCAGACGCACGTCCTTGTAGTCGATCTTCGGGGCGTTGGCGCCGGAGAACGGGCAGGTCTTCCGACGACGGAAGAACGGACGACGGGCGGCGGGGAGAGAGGTGATTTCCATGATTATTCCATATCCCCAGCTTCATCACGACGGGGCGCGCGATCACGACGCGGGCCACCACGATCGCCACCGCGGAAGCCGCCACGATCGCCACGGCCGGCGGGCGCGCCATCACGGTCATCGCGGTCGCGCTTCTGAAGCATGGCCGAAGGGCCTTCCTCGAGCTCGTCGACGCGAATGGTCATGATGCGGAGAATGTCTTCGCTGAGGCTCTGCTGACGTTCCATTTCAGCGACGGCCGCATGCGGCGCATCGAGATTGAACAGGACGTAGTGGGCCTTGCGGTTCTTCTTGACGCGGTAGGCAAGGGCGCGCAGGCCCCAGTTCTCTACCTTCTTCACCGCGCCGCCATTACTTTCAATGACGGCCTTGTACTGGTCAGCGATCGCTTCCACCTGCTGGGCGGAGACGTCCTGGCGGACCAGGAACACGTGCTCGTAGAGCGCCATGTCGGTACAGCCTTTCTCGGTTCCATTGACCACCCGGCGCCAAGCCTCTGCGAACCCTCCGAAAGGCTCCACAGATACGAGATCGAGAGCGGAGACACGGGAAGACGATCCTATTCGGGATCAGAAGCCTTGCCTTGCGACGCAGCCACCTTCCGTTCAGCCCCCAGCCGGGCATCGTCCACTGTGAACGATGGGCGGCTCATACAGGAAAGGGGCACCTACAGCAAGCGAAAACGGGCCGCGTGCCCCAATTCCTGCCTGCCTGGCCATGACGGCCTTGGGCTCGCCTCGATATGGCAAGAACGCAAGTTCAGGTCGACAGGAAGGATAGCCTGTCTGCACCATCCGCAGGTTGGCGACCATCAACGTCAATTGCTGGAAATTGGGGCACCGCACAGGGATTTGCCCGAATGGTCAAGCCTGCCACGCCATGCTTGGCTGGCCTTCTTGGGAGAAAAGAGCGCCGGGGAGGGCAGATATGGACGTGATGCTGGTCGTCGACATGCAGGTTGGCTTGAGGGAAGGCGCGGCGAAATACGACCTTCTCGGTGTCGTCGGACGCATCAATGCTCTCGGTGTTGCAATCCGGAAGCGCGGCGGCCGGGTGATCTTTATCCAGCATGCCGGAGGCGCGGGCGATACGTTCGAACCGGGCACTCCCGGTTGGCGATTTCTGCCGGAACTCAGGCGAGCGCCCGACGACATGGTGGTCGCCAAGACGCTGAACGATTCTTTTCACGAAACGTCCCTGTCAGACATCCTCGCCGACTTCGGGTGCGATCGGCTGTTCATCACCGGATGGGCAACCGACTTCTGCGTCGACGCAACGGTACGCCGGGCGGTCTGTTCCGGAAGAGCCGTGGTGCCGGTTGCCGACGCGCATACGCTATCCGATCGGCCACACCTTTCGGCCAAGGCGGTCATCGAACACCATAACTGGGTCTGGCGTGGTTTGATTGCGCCCGGCGGAATAGAGGTGCTGCCGACCCACGCCATCCTGAATGGCGCTCGCTGAGCAGAGCTCAGGCTGCAAATCCGTTGCCGAGTTTCGGCAAGGCCTCTTCCCGCCAGAGCCGCGCCTCCTCGTCGGATATGGCTGCCTGCCCATCGCGGACAACCTTCTGAGCGGCGAGGTAGGCGCTTGAGATTCTGACAGGACGAGATTCGACTGTTCCGCCATTGGAAACCCCACGCAATTTGCGATGCGAAGGCAGAACGCTCGAAAGAGATTCATGTTCAAAACGAGCAAAAAAGATTTAAAGCGCGGATTAAACAAAGCGCGCAAAGCGCTGTTTCAATTTTGCTTTCGGAAGAAGTGGCGGGAGTGACGGGGCTCGAACCCGCGACCTCCGGCGTGACAGGCCGGCACTCTAACCAACTGAGCTACACCCCCGCTGGGCCGTATCGTATCGCTCGCTGTCTTGTCGGCAGCGCCGCGTTCCGTGTTGGTGAGCGGTGAATTAGGGGATGCCTCTGGCGAAGTCAAGCGACCTTTTTCGACTTTTTGTCGGGCAGGAATTCACGACGAGGAAAAATGGCAGAATCCTCCTGATTTTCCTTGATAATTTCCTTTAGGTTCCCCTTGCCAGAACAGCTTTTCATACCCTCGTAAGGTCACGAGTGAGACTTTGCCGGCGAATCCCACTTCAAGCGGTCAGCGGGACATGGCGGCGGCAATTATAAACCGATGCCTGGGTAAGTCGGCTCTTCCTTTTCACTGTCTCCCGTCCGGCGGCAAAAACGCGCGCCCATCCTGATGACAGATTAGCCATGGTCAGTCCGCAGGAGTCGCGCCGGCCTATCGCTCGGTAAAACTTGATAAACTGCCACTCATTTAACAATGTGTGCTATTTTGGTCATTCGGCCGCCATAAGTCGCAACTTGGCGCGTCACGAATATAGATGAATCGATTCTAGCGCCTTGACCACCTTCCGTCCGCAAGATTTCGTCGCAGCAACGGGGAACCGATGGGTCGTGGGGACCACGGCCCGTCGAGGAGACCGACAATCGAGTCGGCTTTCATCGGTATGGGGGGATTATGTCAGCGCGTCTTGTGAGGATTCTAGTGCTATCTACCGCCATTGTGGCCGGTGGACCATTCATCGTTTCATATGCCGCTCAAGCCGCCGCTGTTGTTCAGAACGCGCCGGTGAAGCTCACCGCGGCGCAGATGCTGGACAGGCAAGGTGTTGCCGTTACAGTCATCGCCAAGAGCTATACGGCCCTGTCCAAGGACGCCCGCGGCCGGTCCGTGCCGTTCCTGAAGGGATTGATCGATGTAGCCAATGCCTACCGTGATGTCGGACTGGCCAGTAAGGCGCACGACAATCGCAAGATGGGTACCGCTCTGCCGAAAGTGGCGACGGCACTTGCCAAGCTGAATAGTGCGTACCAGCTCTCGGGAATTCGAGACCCCAAAATCGCCGACTCGCTTAAGTCTCTTAACGTCCTTTGGAAGAGCTATCTCAAGGTCGTTACTGTCAACGCGCCGCGCAAATCGGATCGGCAGGCTGCGATAAGTGCTCGCAAGATCAGCCATATGCGCCATGCGTTGATGCGGCGCGGTGCGAGCCAGAAGGATGACCGGCGCGCTGCGGCTCAGCGGGCTCACCTGCTGCTGCTTCTCAAGGAAGCTGACGCGGCGAGCCGCCAAGCCGATCAGCTGTGGTATGCATCCATGCTGATGGCTGAGGTCTATGGTTATTATGCTGGCGCCTACGAATATTACTCTGCCTATGAACCGGCCTATGCCGTCGACTACCGTGAATCCTGGCAGAGTATTTCCTCGGAGACGGAATATTTCTACAGTGAGTCTGTTTCCTACTATGAGGAGTATTCATGGTCCTCGTATGAAGAGACCGTGGAGGTTTCCGAGAGCTATGAGTTTGGGTTGACTGAGCAGGAATTTACGGCTGCTCAAACCGAGGTCGAGACTTCAGGCGTCAGTGTTGGCGCCGAGGTGGAGAACCTCTATCAATCGTCAGAAGAACGGCAGACGCTCGACAGTGTCGAGACAAAGATCGACGCCGAAGAGTCGGCGGCAACGCAGGCGCCCGAGCCCGATGCTGCAGCGCCTGATACCGGAGATGACCAACCCGCCGATGCCGATGCAGCGCCGCAGACGGACGATAGCGCCTCCAGTCAGCAGGACGACAGCGGGCAAGGGGCGAGCGAAGTGCCTGCCAATGACGATGCCTGTGCCGGGGACAATCCGCCGCAAGACTGTTTTGCCACTTCTTCAGACGAAGGTGCCGCCCAGGACGAAGCTAATCCTGCCGAACAGCGTCAGGAGGAGGCAGCGCCGGACGATAATGGCGGGTCGGATGAGAACGCAGGCCAATCCGACGAGAGCGGTGACGCATGCGCCGGTGATAATCCACCGGCCGACTGCGCCTCGAATAACGAAGGCGCTTCCAGCGACGAGGGTGCCTCTGGTGACGCCGGTGCTACCAGTGATGAGGACACCTCCGGTGCCGAAGGGGCTTCCAGCAGCGACGACGCCGGTGGCGATCAGAACATTGAGGAACCTGCCCAGGACGACTCTGCAGTTGAGGAAGAGTCCAGTGGCGGGGACGATAGCTCCGGTGGCGATGATTCCGGCGGTGACGATTCTGGCGGCGGCGAGGAAGAGTAAGCTCCAGCGCAGGCCTTGGCGCGGCTTAATTGCCGCGCCGGAGGTCCTCCACGATGGCAAGATGGGCGCCATCGAGACGTTCGCGGTAGACCTGGATGTTCTCCAAAACCCGCTGCACATAGTTGCGCGTCTCGCCGTAGGGGATGCTTTCGATCCAATCGACGGGATCGACGCTGGGATTGCGTGGGTCGCCGAAACGCTGCACCCATTCCCTGACGCGGCTCTTGCCAGCATTATAGGCGGCAAAGGTCAGGATGTAGGAACCACCGAATTCATCCAGCAGTTCGCGCAGATGCGCGGCACCGAGCGTAGCGTTGTAGCCGGGGTCGCTGGTGAGGCGATCCTTGGAGAATTTGACGCCAATGGCCTTTGCCGTGTTGGCAGCCGTCGTCGGGATCAGTTGGAGAAGGCCGAGGGCGCCTGCCGCCGAGCGGGCCTGCGGATCGAAGGCGCTTTCCTGGCGGGCGATGCCGTAGACCATCGCCGTCTCCACCAGTTTCTGATGGCGAGCGCTTTCGGGAATGGCGTCGAGCGGGAAGGCGAGGCGTTCGGCGCCGAGCCCGCGGTCCGCCGCGAGTTTGCCGATCTGCAGGGCGAGCCGGTGGTCGCCTTGGCTCTCGGCGAAGCCGGCCAGCAACGCCACCTGGCCACCGGTGGGTAGCGTCTTGGCCAGTTCGAGATAAAGCAGGTTGGCGTCGCTCTCCCTGTCGGCCCTCAGCAACTGCACCAGCACGCGGGCGAGATCGGCGCGTGCGAAAGCGGCGCGATCGGCGTCGGTGGGCTTCGGTGCCGGCGGCAGGCCGAGGCTGGGGAGGCCAAGCTTCACCCGCGACAGCTGGCCGTAGAAGGTGAACTCATCGTCGGCGGCACGGCTGTAACGGTTGCGGGCATTGGTGGCCCGGCCAGCCGCCTCCTCGGCGCGAGCAATCCAATAGTTGGCGCGGGCGCGGGAAATCGGCTTTTGCGATACCTTTTCAAGCTCGCCGAAATGGCGCAGCGCCACCTCCGGATCCTTCAGGAAGCGCAGGGCATACCAGCCGGCATGGAAGTGAGCTTCCTGCAGCGTCGTCTCGCTGCCGCCCGCTTGACTGGCCACCACCTTATAGGCGAGGCGGAGACTGTTCTTTTCCACGAGGTCGCGCGAGACGATGCGACGCTCCACCCACCACGCGTCGCCGTTCCGCGCGGTCGATTTGGCTTCCACCGATAGAATGGCCTTAGCCGCTTCCTCGGGGCGATCGGCGCGGCGGTGCCATTCGGCCAGCGTGAAGGCGTAGAGCGGGTCTTTGCGAGCTAATTTCGGCACTGCGTCGAGTTTGCGGCTGGCGTCGGAGCCACCGCGCAGCACGGCCGCGCGAGCCGTGGCGAGCGCGGCATAGCCATCCGGCAAGTAGGGCGTGAGCGCCGCCGCCTGGGTGACGCGATCGGCATACATCAGCATGTCGTAGCGCGCCTTGTGCTGAAGGCGGGTCAATACCTTGCCGAACTCGGCAATGACCGCCTTGTCTTCGGCCGGCGACAGCGGCTCCCGCGCCCACCAGGCACCGAGGAGCGCCGAGGCATCGGAGTTGCGGCCGGCGGCGATCAGCGCGCGGGCCAGCGATTTGGTACCTTTATCGGTGATGGGCGCCGAGCCGGCATAGGCGGCGATCTCGTCAGTCGGGCTGAGGTTCATGTCGGAGAGAGCCTGTTCGGCTCGCCGGCGCATCAGCTCCACCGACGGCCAATCGGGCCGGCGACGCGCGAAATCGGTAATGGTCGCCGGCGTCAGCCCTTCGGTGCCGCGTCGAATGGCCATCCAGATGACGATGTCGCGGTCGAGCTCCGAGAGATTGGCGGCGATGGACAGGGCCCCGGAGAGGTTTCTCGAATCGAGCGCGTCGAGGGCCGAGCGCAGCCCTTCGATACTGTTTTGCGACAGGCTCGGCAGAGCACCTGTGATATCGGCGATCGGCGCGGCAAGGATCGGCGACGACTCCGACAACATGGCCGGCAGGGCGATCAGCAGTGCGGCAACGAGCGAAGGCGTCTTCAGCATGGCAACCCTCATCAATTGAAAATTAACTTCAAGATGTCGCCATTTTGTTGAGGAAACCTTGACGCCGCCGACGGAGGGGAGGGTGAACTGAATTTGTGACACGCCTTTGTGGCAAATTTCCACAATGGCGGGCGGAGCTGTTGTCCTTCGCCCATCCTCGCCTTATTGTCCGCCGGCTGCGGATCGGGGTGCACTTTCGTACCCTGCCCAGTCCATCATGAAGAGGGATCATGTTCAAGGGATCGATCACCGCGCTTGTCACGCCTTTCCGCGACGGCGCCATCGACTGGAAGGCCTTCGAGGCTTTCGTCGACTGGCAGGTCACGGAAGGCAGCCATGGCCTGGTTCCGGTAGGAACCACGGGCGAAAGCCCGACGCTCAGCCATGACGAGCACAAACGGGTGGTCGAGGCCTGCATCAAGGTGACGGCCGGCCGCGTGCCGGTGATCGCCGGCGCCGGCTCGAACAACACGGCCGAGGCTATCGATCTCGCCCAGTTCGCCGAAAAGGCCGGGGCGAACGCGCTTCTCGTGGTCACGCCCTATTACAACAAGCCGAACCAGGAGGGCCTTTACCGGCACTTCAAGGCGATCAACGACGCCGTCGGCCTGCCGATCTTCATCTACAACATTCCCGGCCGGTCGGTGATCGACATGTCGGTGGAGACGATGGCCCGGCTCAACGAGCTTAGGAACATCGTCGGCGTCAAGGATGCGACGGCCAAGCTCGAGCGGGTGTCCGCCCAGCGGCAGGCGATGGGGCCCGGCTTCATCCAGCTTTCGGGCGAGGATGGAACGGCGCTGGCCTTCATGGCCCATGGCGGCCATGGCTGCATTTCGGTGACGGCCAACATCGCGCCGCGGCTTTGCGCCGAGTTCCAGAATGCCTGTCTGGCGGGCGATTTCGGAAAAGCCTTGTCGATCCAGGATAAGCTCTATCCGCTGCACCATGCGCTGTTCATCGAGCCGAATCCGCAGGGCGCCAAATACGCCCTGTCGCTGATCGGCAAGATGCAGAACGAGCTGCGCCTGCCGCTGGTGCCGGTGGCGCCGTCGACGGAAATGGCGCTGCGCAAAGCGCTCGAGCACGCCGGCCTTTTGAGCTGACGGATGGCAAGGTGATGGCGCAGAAGAAGAAAAAGGCCGATCCGAACAAGAAGATCGTCGCCGATAACAGGGCGGCGCGCTATCACTATGCGCTCGGCGAAAAGCTCGAGGCCGGCATCATGCTGGTCGGCACGGAGGTGAAGAGCCTGCGTGCCGGCCGCATCAACCTCGGTGAGGCCTATGTCGGTGTCGCCGGCAGCGAGGTCTATCTCTACAACGCGCACATTCCCGAATATCTTCAGGGCAACCGCTTCAATCACGAACTGAGGCGGCCGCGCAAACTCCTGTTGCATCGTAAGCAGATCGACCGGCTGATCACCTCGATCCAGCGGCAGGGCATGACCATCGTGCCGCTTCGCCTCTATTTCAACGAGCGCGGCATGGCCAAGTGCGAGATATCCGTGGCCGAAGGCAAGAAGCTGCATGACAAGCGGCAGGCGACCAAGGAGCGCGATTGGAACCGCGAAAAGGCAAGGCTCCTTCGCTCGCACGAGTAAGTATCGAACCGACGCCGAATCCCTTGCCAAGACGATCAAAAATCGACATGTTGCGCGCCGCGCAAGCAAGCGCAGGACGGATGGCCGAGTGGTTTAAGGCAGCGGTCTTGAAAACCGCCGAGGGTGCAAGCCCTCCGTGAGTTCGAATCTCACTCCGTCCGCCAAATTCTTCTTTCTTGACAAAACATTAGCTTGATAGGTGCCAAGAGCTTTGAGCGTCAGGCAAGGGCGCGTCTGAGCGCTTGCGGCGGCTGGCCATAGTTTCGCAGAAAAGCGCGGCGCATTCGCTCGGGATCGCGGAATCCCGTGACCATCGCGATTTGTTCGATGGGTTCGCGCGAGCTTTCCACGCGCTCGCGGGCAGCTTCCAGCCGAAGGCGCTCGACGGCCTTGGCGGGACTGATACCGACGACCCTCTGGAACGCGCGGGAGAAGTTGCGAGGACTCATGGCCATGCGCTCCGCGAGCTGCTCGATGGTCATTCGCTCCGAAAGATTGGCGCGCATCCACTCGAACAGGGGCGAAAAGACCGTGGCGTCACCGCCGAGGTCTGCAAGTGCCGAAAACTGTGACTGGCCGCCGGGTCGGCGGTAATAGACCACCATTTCCCGCGCAACCTGCCGAGCGACTTTTTCGCCGAGGTCATCGGCGATCAACGCCAAGGCCAAGTCAATACCGGCGCTGATCCCCGCCGAGGTCCAGACATTTCCATCGCGAATGTGAATGCGATCGGCCTCTACTCGCAACGCCGGAAAAATCTGCTGGAGCTGTTCGGCCCTCCGCCAGTGCGTTGTCACGCGCTTGCCATCGAGCAGCCCCGCCGCGGCGAGGATGAAAGCACCTGAGCAGACGCTACACAGCCGCCTGGTTTCGCTTGCGCAAGCCTGCAAGTAAGCAATGCTGCGCGGGCATTGCATGGCGTCTCGACTGCCATTGCCACCGGATACGAGCAGGGTATCGATGGACGTTGCGTCGGCTACGGCAATGCTGTTGATCGAAACGCCGGAAGAGCTCCTGACTGGTCCGCCCGGGATCGACAGGATCGCAAGCCGATAGCTCTCGGGCCTTATCCGGCCGGCAATCTCGAATGCCGTGATTGGCCCCGTCGCATCCAGAAGCTGGAAATCCGCATAAAGGAAGATGCCGACGGTCTTGGTCATGGCTGAAAACGAGGGATCAATGTCATTTGGTCAGGTTGCTCGCTTGGGCATGATGGAGCAAGCAAAAAGGAGGGCGGTCCATGACCGAGCAACCATTCCGCATCGTCTTTGCCATCTACTCCGGTATGACCCAACTCGATTTCACCGGGCCATATCAATTTTTCGCGCGCTTGCCGGGGAGCGAGCTCATCGTTGCGAGCGGTGCCGGTGGCGATGTGATGAGCGAGGGGCTGACCTTCGCGGGGACCCATCGCCTGGCCGACATTGCAGCCTGTGACATGATCTGCGTGCCAGGAGGCGGAAATGCCACCACGGTCGCCCTGGATGCTGCCTTTGTCGGAGAGATCCGGCGTCTGGCTTTAGGTGCGCGTTATGTCACCTCGGTCTGCACTGGCTCGCTCATTCTGGGAGCGGCCGGCTTGCTCGCAGGGCGTCGATCGGCTTGTCATTGGGCGTGGCGGCATCTGCTGCCGCAGTTTGGCGCCATCATCGATGAGAGACGCGTCGTGCGCGATGGAAATGTCATTACCGGCGGAGGTGTGACCGCCGGCATCGATTTTGCGCTGACCGTGCTGGCCGAGATCGCCGGCGCTAATGCAGCCCAGATGATCCAACTCGGACTGGAATACGCTCCCGCGCCACCCTTCAACGCAGGACTTCCGGACAGCGCTCCGGCAGAGATTGTCGCCGCATATCAGCAGCGGATGGCAGGCCTTCTGCCGCGTCGGGAAGCAGAAGCGCTTGCGGCCGCCGAAAGGCTTGCCGTACAGGCAGAGTAATAGGAGCCACTTGTCGCAGGTGGCCTCGCGAGCACTCGTGAGAACGCTTGGTGTTTCGCGATCTCCAGCGGCGTGCCTTGTCGCCCGCCGCTAGAGATGCGATCCGCTCAGCTGTTTTCCAGCATGTAGCCGACGTAGCGCTTGGAATCGATGGGATCGAAGCCGAGGCGCGCCCGCAATTTCTTGCGTAGCTTGCTGATGTGGCTCTCGATCACGCTTTCCTCGACTTCCTCGTTGCAGAAGCCGTAGACGAAGCCGAAGATCTTTTCCTTGGTGACGCGCTTGTTCTGGTTGCGAACCAGATACTCCAGAATCCGGCGTTCGCGGCGAGGCAGAACGAAGGGCTCTCCGTTTACCTCCGGGTCTCGGCCGTCGAAGAAGACGCGCATCGACCCGATAATCTTGCAATCGTCGGTCTGGCTGCCTGTCCGACGCTGGATGGCGCCGGCTCGGGCAATGATCTCGCGGATGTGGACCGGCTGCCGGACGACGTCATCGACGCCAACGGCAAACAGATTCAACGTCTGCTCGAGGCTGGGAACGTCACTGAAGGCAATCAGGGGGGCGCCGCATCTCTCACGGATGATTTTCGGCACCGACTGACGATCTTCACAACTGCCCAGTAGAAACCCCTCGATGGTTAACAGGTCGCTGTCAGGTGCGGCCCCCATCCAGTCTCGGAACTCCGGCGATCGGAAACCGATCGAGGAAACCCCTTCTCGTTCAAATCCTGACGTGTATCCGGAAGTAACGATCTTCCGGTCATCAATGACGACGAACATAGCTCACATCTCCGTCAATCGATCTTTTTTATAATGATCAACGTCGGGGACAAGCTATGTTGATAAGTGTAGATCGGTCAACTTGTTGCCACATGTATCTGGCATGCTTCTGGTTATGTGATTATGTATATGGAAACGCTTCCGATCTAATTTGTCTGACAAACGCCTCGATTAAGTATCGAAAAATTCCATAAAATTATGTACTATTTTCAATGTAGTTCATTTTGTATTCACAATATGGCTCATGTATACGCCGATCGGTTTCCCGGTCAAGCCCTACTGCCCAATCTGTCGGGAAGTTTACTTACTTATCTCTCAACCAAGCTTCCGCCCACAGAACGCGGCTGAGTTCGGCGTCCATTCGCCGAAGCCCGCGCGCACCATGTTTCCGATTACAAGGCAGACATATTGTTTCTGGGCCGGGTTATTGTTGGGACCGGCGTGATAACGGGCGACGGCCATTGTCCAAGTGTCATGACGATCATGCAGCTCGTTGAGGAAGCGAGCGGCATACTGGACGTTCTTGTGCGGATCGAACATCTCGGCCACCGAGGCAAAGCGTTCGCCGTGATAATGGTGGTTGATCTGCATGCAGCCGAGATCGATGAGCTTGATACCGCGCGCCCGCTCGGTCTGGAAACGATCGAGAGCAACGGCCAGACTTGGGGCCACGTAGGGCTTGCCGGCGATGTTCATTGCCAACGGCTGCAATCCCTTCTTGCCGCCGCTCTCGGTCATGCCCACGGCGTAGAGCACGCCGAGCGGAATGCCGAACTCGTCGGCCGCCGCTCGCATTTCGCGCTCGCAGATTGTCAGCTCCTCGGCCGCCGCTTGGCCGACTGAGCTACAGATAGAGATCGCCGCCAGAACGGCCAGCGCCGCTTTCTTCATGGGTCGCTCCTTCTATCGGCTGGGGACGGGTGGACGGCCGGCCACCGCTGCCAGCGGAATCGTTCGAACCGCGATTTCCGCCCGCTTGCGCGCCTGGCTGCCCGGACGACGGCTGGGCGCCGGCTCGGTTGTCGCCTGTCATCTGCCCATTGTCCGGTGCCGTCGAAGTGGTAATGGCGATGACGTCTGCCGTGTAGCCAGAACCGCGTAGCACTCGCGTCAGCGTGTCTCGGTCCTTGGCAAGGAGATCGGCGGTCTCCTGGCGAGACGCTACCACTTCAAGCTCAAGCGATTTGTCGACAAGCCGCATCTTGAGGACGACGGCGCCGAGGTCTTCAGGCTCCAGCTTGATGTGCAGCACCTTGAGAGGCCCGCTGGAATGGTGCGACGGCTCGGCCACCTGTGACGCGGTGTCCGTTGGGGCCGGTTCAGCGACAGTGACAAGCTCCTCGCCGATGGCGGTAGCGATCTGCTGTACCGGGGACAGGCGCGCTACCGGCTCGAAATGTGTTTCGCGCGTGACGACCGTCATCTTGATGGGGGCGAGATCCACGGTCTCCGGCTCGGTGGCACTCTCCGTCGACCGGTTCAAAAGGGAAGACAACGCGGTAAAGGGATCTGTCGTATCGGTCGTCGCCGAGGTAGTGCCATCGCTGCGCGTCAGGTCGAGGCCGGCGGTGGTTGGCAGGGCCATGCCCACTGACCGGCTAGGGTGGTCGGCAGTTGAGTGGGGCTTGTTTTCCGGCAGCACGGCCGGCCCGTCGCCATCAGGTGCGCGGGCCGAGACCAGTGCCGAGAGGTCTATTGTTGTAGCGGGCTGCTCCTGGTGGTCCGCCGCACTACTTGCGAGAATGGTCTGCCAAGCGAGTACCGGTTCGCTGCCCACCGAGGGTTCGCCGGCTTGAGCAGCCGCGTCGGCCTCGGGTGCCGGCTTCCCCTTGTCATCCTTGGACTCGGCACGGTTGCGAATGGACGGCAGGCCACGCTTGGCGGGATCGCCGGGAAGCGTTTTGGTTTCCTTGTCGGAGGTCCCGCTGGCGACTTTCTCGGGATTGCCGAGCTGTTTCAGCAGAGATCGGAAAGCGGCATGCCGGCTGTCACCATCCTTTGATGCGGTCTTGCCGATCGTCTTTTCGGCTGGTTTGTCGGTGACCGGCGCCGCCAACGGTGTTTCGATTCTGGTCATGGGCTATTCGCCTTTTCGAGGAGGGCATCCACGGTCGAAAGGTCCGCTTCGGCGGCCCGCATGGTGCCGGTCACCCAATCGTCGCCGCGCTTGGCATCCGCAGCCACAGTGGAGACAGGTTCGAGCGGTGTCGGCACGGCCGGCGCCTCGCCAACGGCGGTGGCGACGGCAACGGCGGCATCCAGCAGGTCGGCATCGCGCCGGCTGAGCTGGCGGCGGTTGAGGCTCGAAAGGCGCTTCTGCACCTCGCCAATGTCGTTACCGGCGATAATCGAAGCAGCCGCGTCGTAAAGGCCGGCTCGCATGGCGTCGCTACCGCCGAGTGGAGCCAGCTTTACCGCGTCGGCGGCTGCCGAGCGTGCGGTACTGAGTTTCCCATGAACGACGGCGGCCTGAGCGAGCTGCAGGAATAGTGCCCGCTGGTTCTCGGGATCGGAGGATTTGAGGATCGTCTCAAGGCGCGGAAAGCGGTCGTCGCCATCGGCGATGCCGAGCCTGGCGATGGCCGTCGAAAAGCGCTGGCGAAAATCCTCGGCGTAGATGGATGTGCTGAAACGACGGAGATACTGGCGAGACAGGAACTCGAAACGATCGAGGTTGCCGGTCTGGGCGACCAGGAACACCTCGCGGCGTAACGCCGCCTCTTCCACCAGCGTGCCCGGCATCAACAGGCGGGCATCGTCAAGCAAGCCTACAGCCCGGTTGAGATCCTCACGGGCGACGAGACCTGCCTGGACCAGCGCCACCTGACCGCCGAGCGAAGTCGGCAGGGAGCGGGCATCAAGCGGCAACAGCCGCTTGCGGGCTTCATCCTCCCGGTTTTCGATATAGGCGAGCGCTCCTGCGGCAAGATTGGCATCGACGGCAATCGGTGGGCTTAGGGTGAGAAGGCCACGCAACAGCCTGGGGTTGCCGCCGGAAAGCGTGTAGGTGACCGCCGCCCGCGCGTTGCGCCCATCCTGCCAGACCGTGGGGTCCGCCGCGAGGAATTTGCTTTCCATGACGCCGAGCAGCTCGCGCTGGGCAGCAACGGCGGCAGCGTTGCCGTCGGCGATTTGCGCCTGCAGCGTTTGCAGCGTCCGCACCATCTCAAAGGGCGGAATGGTGTCGGGCGGCGTGTCTGCAGCGGCGAGCGGGCTGGCGGCTAGGAGCGCGATGAGGAGGAGGGCGCAGCGGTTCAAGTTGGCGTCTCCCGGATCAGGATCTCGATGCGACGATTTTCCGGCGCCTCGGGGTCACCGGCATTTTTCAGCCAGTGGTCAGCGTAGCCCTCGATCTTCTCGAAGCGCGCTTCGGGAACGCCGCCGCGCACCAGCATGTAGTAGGCCATGTGGGCGCGGGCGGTGGACAGGCGCCAGTTGTCATAGTCCTTGCTGTGGAATGGCCGGGCGTCGGTGTGGCCGCGCACGACGATCTTGCCAGGTCGCTTCTCGATCAGCTTGCCAATGGCGTCGATGGTGCGGATGAGTTCTGGCTCCGGCTCGGCCGAGCCGACAGCGAACATGCCGAATTTCCGTTCGTCCATCAGCGTTACCAACAGCCCCTCGGGTGCGGCGGTCACTTCGATGCCGGGTGTCGGACCGATGTTGCCGACGGCGGCCTGGATATCGTTACCAAGCGTCTTCGCATCAGCGCCTTGCCTGGCTTGAATGGGCTCGGCACTGGCGAGAGAAGCACCGGCGACCGATTTTTCGGCCTCCTTGGCGACTGGTTTGTCCTCGGCAATCGCCTGCTTTTCCTGTCCGTTCGCCGCTGCGGGGGGCGTCTGTTCCGGTGTTGAAAGCTTGGCGACGGTCTGGCTGTCCTTCGCCTCATTTGCAAGAGCAGGTGGTGGTGGCGAAGGTGGAGTGACAGGTGTCGCCGCCGTTTCTGGACTCTTTGCCAAGCTTTCGATGGGCGGCTTGGCAAGGGGAATGGGTGGAGTGACCTCTTTCGCCTCGGTCTTTGCACTGGTTTCGGGTTTGGTCGCGACGGGTTGTGCGACAGCCGGCGTATCGGCTGTGTTCTGGGCGACAATGTCACTGCCGCCGGTTTCGTCGCCGTCCTGCGGCGACGGTTTGTGCGACATTTTCCAATAGACGGGATCGAAGGGATCGCGCTGGGCGTCGCCGCCGTTGAGACCGGGTTCGCCGGACTGGCCGAGCGTTTCAAAAGCGCCGACGTTGTCGGCCGATTGATTGGGCTCCGAACCGGCGACCAAGGCAGCCAACACGGCATAAGGATCTTCAAACAGCGCGGCTTCCGAATAGCGCGGCTTACGTTCGTTCGGTTTATCGAGCGTCTGGCTGTATCCCTCAAGAGTGTCGTCGACACTTTTCACGGACGACCGCTGGTCCTTGCCGTCGGGCTTGCCCTCTTTCTCGGTTTCGAGCGGATCGCGCAGGCCCTTTTTATCGACCGTCGCTTCGGCAAGCTTGATCGGGTTGAAGTAGCTCGCGACCGCCTCGCGCGTCTTCTGGTCGGTGGCGTTGATCAGCCACATCACCAGAAAGAAGGCCATCATCGCCGTCATGAAGTCGGCATAGGCGATCTTCCAGACGCCGTGTTGGGGGAGCTCGGTTCTGCGATGCAGCGATCGGCGGACGAAGATGATTTCCGTGGGTTCGGCACTCATGGTGCTCACTCTTCAATGGGAAGGAGGCGGGCGACCCATTCCTGGAGGCGGGTCTCGATCAGGGTCTCACCCGCCGTCACGATGATGTCCGCACGGCCGTCAGGGCGAAAAGCGATGGAGGGAGCGTGCCCACCCAGCTTTTCGGCCAAGCGATCCAGCAGATCGGCCGGACCGGTAATCTGCAGGGGCGGCGCCGCGCTGTCGCTCAGCAAGCGGTCGACGCAGCTGGCAAGGTCGTCGATCGACCGGTCGACCAGCCGCTCGACGAGAAACGGTCGGAGGGCACGGGCCGCGGCGACGCCGAGCTGTTTGCGGAGCACCGCAAACCGATCGTCGATAGCGCTGGCAATCCGTTCGGACTGCTCTTCGGCCCAGGCTCTGCGAGCGGCTTCGTGTTCGGCTTGCAGCGATCTCGCCTGTTCGGCCAGCGCTTCGGTCAGCTGCCATTCGGCGTCGGCGCGTTCCTCCGCTCTCACCGCGGCAACTGCCTCAGCCACCCGACGCTCGATCTCTTCGGCAATGGAATAGCCGAGCGGTTCGATCGGTGGTTCGGCTTCAAGTTTCACCGGCGGTGGATCTGGCCGGTCGAGGTCGAAGATGGTGAGTACGTCGATGGCCGAACGGAGCATCAGGCAGCTTCCTCTTCACTCATCCACTGCCTGAGGATGCTCGCAGCCTGCTCCTCGTCCATTTCGACGAGTTGCTCCAGCACCTTGAGCGGCGAATTGCGCATGCGGGCGTTCATGTCCTCGATGAGGTGCTGCATGCCGCCGGCGCCTTCGCCGCTGGGCAGGGCCGTCTGGCTGGCACCGGCAAGGGCGGCAACCGCCTCGCTCGAAGCGTCGGCCAGCGCTGTGGCAGCTTCCTTCTCTTCGGTCTTGGTCTCGAGACGCGGCAGAAGAGCGTTCATCGCCGGCCTCAGGCCGAACCAGATGAGCAGTAGTGCAACAGCGAGAATGGCGACCGCATTGACGACGGTACCGGCCTGGCGCAGCAGAACATCCTTGAAGGTCAGCGGCGGCACCGGCTGCATGTCGGCGTAATTGTCGGCGAAATCGACAGCCGTCACCTGGATATGGTCGCCGCGTTTCTCGTTGAGGCCAGCCGCGGATGCCGCGAGGTTGCTCATTTCCTTGACGCGGGCGTCGATCGCCTCGGCGGTGGGCTTTTCCCCGAGCGACTGGGCGATGCGGGCACGATTGACGATCAGCGCCACCGACAGCGACTTGACCTGATAACCGTCGCTGATCACTTCCTTGGTGGTGGTCGATATCTCGTAGTTGGTCAGCTCTTCGCGGCGCTGATTTTCCTCGCTGGAGCGATCGCCGGGGTTGGTCGCCTGTACGGTTTCCTCGGGCAGGTTCTGTTCGACGGTGGTCGGCGGATCCTGGCTGGAGTTCTGGGTGTTGCCGCTCTCGCGCACGGTGCGCACCGAACGTTCAACCCGCGACTCCGGATCGAACAGAGTTTGGTTGGTGTGCGTGCGATCGGTGTTGAGCTCGGCGGCAACGCTGATCTGGAAATTCTCCGAGCCGAGATAAGGCGTCAGCGCATGACGGATGTTGGCCTCGATGCCGGTTGCAACCGTCCGTTCCAGCCGGTTGGTCTTGCTGCCGGGCAGGGATGTCGCATCTTCGCCCGAGGCAAGCACGCTGCCTTCGGTGTCAAGGACGGTGATGTGATCGACGCCGAGACCGGGCACGCCGCCGGCCACCAGTTGGCGGATCGCCTCGGCCATGCGGACGTCGTCGGGCACGTCGGTGCGGATGATCACCGAAGCTGACGGCGGCTGCTGGTCGCGCCGGAAGGAACCGCGATCGGGCAGCACGATATGGACGCGCGCCGCCTTGACGCCCTTCATGGTCTGAATGGTGCGGGCGAGCTCACCTTCGAGAGCGCGTACGCGCGTCACTTCCTGCATGAAGGATGTGAGGCCGAGCGAACCGAGCTCGTTGAACAGCTCGTAACCAGCGGCCGCGCTATGCGGCAGGCCCTTCTCGGCAAGCAGCATGCGTGCCTGTGAGGTCTGGGCCGGCGTCACATAGACCGTGGCGCCATCGGAGCTGACGTCGAAAGAAATGCCGGCATCGGTGAGTGCCGAACCGATCCGCGAGGCGTCGCCGTTCTCGAGGCCGGTATAAAGCACCGTATATTGAGGGCGGCTCAGGTAATAGGCGGAGCCTGCGATCAACGCCATCATGGTGACGGCGACCATCGCCAAGGCGGCGAGCCGCCGGGGACCAAGGTCGAGAAGGTTGATCCAGAGGGTTTCTGCGTGTTCGCGAGCGGTCATCTGTCGATCTCGATGCGGTCCGTTGCGTCAGGGGCGAAGCCGGCGGGCGGCTGGGTCGTCTAGGGCTCAGTGTCGTTCGGCAAACTTGCGCGAGCATTGCCTCTAAAGAAAAACCACGCCCCGAGGGGCGTGGCTTCCGTGCGACTTCGAGCGGGTGGTGTTCGCTCAGCCGCGGAACAGCGACAGAATGTTCTGGCTGTTGGAGTTGGCGATCGACAGCGCCTGGATACCGAGCTGCTGCTGGGTCTGCAGCGCCTGGAGGCGGGTCGATTCAGCGTTCATGTCGGCGTCGACGAGCTGGCCGATACCGCGACCGATGGCATCGGTCAGCGACTGCACGAAGTCCTTCTGCGTGTCGATGCGGTTCTTGACGGCGCCCAGGTTGGAGGCGCTGTCGGTCAGCTTGCTGAGAGCGCCGTCGACGATCGAGATATAGGCCGACAGCTTCTCTTGGTCGCCGGCCGAGTCGGTCAGCGCGGAGATGTCGAGGTCCTTGATCTTCAGCGTCTGGGCCGTATAGACCGGCGTCGCCGCACCGTTGGAGGTTGTAATACCCCACGTGGAGTCGAACAGACCCTCTCCGCCGATCTTTACCGCACCAGCAGCCATGCCAGCGGCATCGGCGGTCGGAGCGGTGCCCGTGGCGGCAGCGGTCGTGCTGGCGTCGTAGAGCTTGATCTGGTCGACGTCGACCTTGATCGTCTCGATGGAGATCGCATCGCCGACACGCGAGAAGGAGGCGACGACCGACTTGTCCTTGTTATAGTTGGCAGCAGACGAGTCCACCGACAGCCAGTTCTCGCTGTTGAACACCGACGACGAAGCGATGGAGTTCATCTGGCCGAGACGGGCCTTGATGTCCTGCTGGATCTGGCCGCGGTTGACGCCCGGGGTCTTGGCGCTGACGAGCAGCTTGCCGATTTCGGTCAGCTGATTGACGGTGGCGTCAAGGGCGGTGTACTGCACGTCCACCGTAGCGGCGCCGAGGCCAAGGCTGTCCTGCACAGCAGACAGCGACTTGTTGTCGGAACGCATGGTGGTGGCAATCGACCAATAAGCGGCACCGTCGGAAGCTGACGAGATGCGCAGACCGGTGGAAATGCGGTGCTGCGTCGTGTCGAGCGACTTGTTGGTGGACGCGAGGGTCTGGAGGGCGGTCATTGCCGCGGCGTTGGTCAGAAGGCTGGCCATTTTCGTATGTCCCTTTTGGATTAGTGAGATGGGACATTCCGGGTTTTCACCGGGATGACAGGAGCGGCATCATGCCCTTGGATCCTCTTGGTTCGCTGAGCGATCCAACCTGCCATGGCCTCACCTTGCTCGATGAGGCTTGCGTGAAGCTGACGCGCGGCGAAATGGCTTTTCTGGGCTTTTTCAGAGGAAACGCCACGTGCCGAAATGCAAAAAAGCCCGCTCCGGCGCTGGAGCGGGCTCTTGAGTGCAAGAAACTGTCGCCGCTAGAAAAATGACCGAACCAGTCCACCAATCAGCATGTTCCAGCCATCGATCAGCACGAAGAACAGCACCTTGAAGGGCAGCGACAATACGGTTGGAGGCAGCATCATCATGCCCATGGACATGGTGAGCGTCGCCACGATCATGTCGATCACCAGAAAGGGCAGGGCGATCAGGAAGCCGATCTCGAAGCCGCGTCGAAGTTCGGAGATCATGAAGGCGGGAATCAGCACTCTGAGCGGCGTCGCACCACTGTCCGCCTTGACGCCGAGATGCTCGACAGCAAGATCTTCGAACAGCTTCAGGTCCTTGTCGCGGACACGCTGCGCCATGAAATCGCGGAAGGGATCGGAGATCTTCTCAAAGGCGACTTCTTCGGAAATCTCGTTCTTGGTCAGTGGCAGCACGCCATCGGTCCAGGCCCGGTCGAAGGTCGGTGCCATGACATAGAAGGTCATGAACAGCGCCAGGCTGATCAGGATGAGGTTGGCCGGTGTCGTCTGCAAACCGATGCCGGAACGAAGGAAGGATAATGCGACGACGATGCGGGTGAAGCTCGTCACCATGATCAGCAGGCCCGGCGCCACCGACAGCACGGTCAAGAGGGCAACAAGCTGGACGATACGGCCCGAGGCCGATCCTTCGCCGGCCGGGATCAGGGAACTGAGGTCAGGTATGCCGGTACCGAGTCCGGGAATCTGAGCAAATGCCGGCGCGCTCATGACGACGAGCAGAGGAGCGGCCAGCAGAGGGGCGGCGAGCAGAAGTTTCTTCACTGGACCACCAGGCTTTCGATGATGAGGTCCTTCACATCGCCGCCCGAACGGATGGCAACGCGATCCTTGAGGTCCTCGCGGAGATGCTGGAGCTGGGTGGCGCCCTCAAGCTGCCCGACTTTCAGCGTCTTGAGAAAAGCCAGGAGATCCTCGGAGATTTTCGCCGCGATGACCTCCGAGTTGGGCATCTCGTCTTCAAAGACGATCGCTGCGTCGAGGCGTAACCAGACGTTGGCGGGATCAGAAAGATTTGTGACGATTGGCTTCAGCCGGTACAGGCGTGAGGTACGGGAATCGGCCTCCCCCGTTGCCGTCGCGTTCTGCTGTTTGCTGGCATCGGCGACCTGTGCATAACGCACGAGGTGGATGCCGAGGCCCAGACCAGCCGCTACGGCCAGAATTGTCAGAAAGAGCGCCGGCTTCAACACTGTGCCGCGCTCGGGCGGCGGTAGCCGGCGCACTTCTGTCTCAGCTTCGGCGGGAGCCGCTTCGCGGGCGGCAGTGAGCGAGAGCTTGGCCATACTGCCTCTCAGAACGGAGCCACGCGGTCGTAGATCTGATGCAGCACACCTGGCTGCTGCACCTCGGTCAATCGGCCACGGCCGCCATAGGAAATGCGCGCCTCGGCGATCTTTTCGTAGGGAACGACGTTGTTGCCGGAGATGTCGCGCTGGCGGACGATGCCCTGGATGTTGACGACCCGCATCTCGAAGTTGACGCGCATTTCCTGCGAGCCTGAGATGATCAGGTTGCCGTTGGGCAGGACGCTGGTGACGACGGCTGCCAAGGTGACCTTGATCGCCTCGGAACGCTCGACGGCACCTTCGCCCTTTGATTTCGAGGTTGAGTTGGCACTGCCATTGAGGCTGGCGTCGGAACCACTGCCATCGACCGAAAAGCCGAAGCCGGCGCCGAAGCCGGCACTGGAAACGCGGGAACGCTCCGACGAATTGTCGAGGGCAGCCTTGTCATTCATCTGGATCAGAACAGTGAGAACGTCGCCGACCTGATGGGCGCGAGAGTCCCGGAACAACCCCTCTCCACCGCGAACGTAGGTGGAGTTGGGATCGCGGAACATGGCCTGTTCGGGCGCCAGCGCGTTGAGCGGCAGTGCAGCGCCGACCCGAGACATCGTCGGTTCCGTATTGAGATCATTGGAGGTATTGCAACCGGCCAGCGTCAGACCGGCAATAAGAAGCAGGGCGCGCTTCAAGGGGTGTCTCCTTTGGCGGACAGTTCGGTCATGCCGGCAAGCGCGCTGGCGAGCTGTGAGGCGCGGGCGGGTTCCATTTCGTTGAGAATGGCGCTGGAGGCGCGCGCGTTGAGCCGGGCAAGCACGGCCGCCGCCATATCGTCGTCGAGGGCAGTCAGCTGGCCAGCCGCGGCTTCCGGCTTCATCTTTGAATAGATGGCGACGATATCGTCGCGGGCAGCGGCCAGAAAATCCTCGCGCTTCTTGAGCCAAGCCTCATACTCGGCTCTCTTGGCCTCGAGGGCGGCGATCCGCTCGGCAACGCGTTTGTCGAGCGCTTCCAGGGTCGATTTCTGCCAGGCGAACCGGGCATCGGCGGCGACATCGCGGATATTGACGCAATATTGGCGCGCCTCTTCGGTCAGCGCCCGCATTTCGAGACCGGAATGACTGGTGGCGTCGGTTTCAACCGGCGATACCGTCTTTGTCTCTGTCGCTTGCGCCATGCCAGGGAAGAGCTGAACCGTCATGGCAGCTGCGAACAGGCGAAACAGAATGCGCCGTCGGATCGACGTCATGTCGATATCCCCTCAGTCCTTGATTTCACGTCAGGAAGGTCGCACCGCAGTCTTGCGCGGGGCTGGCCCCGTTGCAGGCGGCATCACTGCACAACCAGATCCGCCTGAAGCGCGCCGGCCGTCTTCATCGCCTGGACGATGGCTATGACGCCGGTCGGCTTGAGACCGATTTGATTGAGGCCCCGGACCAGCGTTTGCAGATCGGTGCCGCCGATGATGGCAAGCTTGCCGCCGCTCTCGCTGGCGTCGACCATGGTACGCGGCAACACCACCGTCTCACCGTTATCGGAGAACGGCTCCGGCTGCGATGCCACCGGCGTCTCGGTAACGCGGATGCTGAGGTTGCCGTGGGTAATGGCCACTGTCGAAATGCGCACGTCGGCACCCATCACCACCGTACCCGAACGCTCGTCAATGACGACGCGGGCCGGTGTATCGGGTCTTACCGGCAGTCCTTCGATTTCGGCGATAAAGCGCGCCGCCGACATGCCGCGAGGCTTGACGAGAGCGACGGTGCGATAATCGCGTTCTTCGGCGACGGCGGCGCCGTAACGGCGGCGGCTGTAGGCATTGATGGCGTCGGTGATCCGAATGGCCGTGCGAAAATCGGGATTGCGCAATTTGAAGGTCAATGCGCCAAGACCGTCGAGACTGGTCTGAAGTTCGTGCTCGACCAGCGCGCCGTTCGGGATACGGCCGGCAGTCGGCGTGCCCTTTTGCACGCTTTCGGCCATGCCGGCGGCGCTATAGCCGGTGACGGCGATCGGCCCCTGTGCCACGGCATAGACCTCGCCGTCGGCGCCGGCGAGCTGCGTGATCACCAGCGTGCCGCCTTGCAACGAACTGGCGTCGCCGAGCGAGGCGACGTTGACGTCGATGCGCGATCCGGCGCCGGAAAAGGCTGGCAGTTCGGCAGTCACGATCACCGCCGCGACGTTGCGGGTGCGGAGTGCGCTGTCGCGGACGTTGACGCCGAGCCGTTCCAGCATCGACTGCAAGGATTGCTCGGAGAAGGCGGCGTTGCGCAATGTGTCGCCGGTACCTTGCAGACCGACGACGAGACCGTAGCCGACGAGCTGGTTTTCGCGAACGCCTTCGACCGCGGCGATGTCCTTGATGCGGACGTCACCAGGCGCCAAGGCGTGTACGAGTGAATCCGGCGTACTGGGAGCTCTCGGCTCCGGTCCGCTTCGCGGCACGATCGGCGCGATGACGGGCGGCGGCGGCAACGACGGATTGGGCGCCATGTCGGCGGCCAGCACCGTCGGAGCGTCTTTGCCGGCCAAGGGCAGGGGGGTATCGGCGACGCTGACCACCTCGCCGGTCTGCGGATCGAGGGTGATCGGCATCCGGGGAGCGTCCTGGGCGGAGGCCGACTGGAGAGCGATAAAGCCGACGGCGAGGCCGGCGAAAAGAATGCGCATCAGCTCTTTCCTACGACGATGCTGCCATCGGCCTGGACAACGCCGACGATGACAGTGCCGGATTCGGTATTGCGCACGCGGATCACCTCGCCAGCGCTGCCGGACTGCATCGGCTCGGCATAGGTGATGATCGTGAGCCCACCTTCCATGAAGACGAGGCGCACCGGTACGCCGCGCCGCACCAGCTGCGGATTTTCGATGGCGTTGATGGTAATCGGCTGACCTGGCAGCAGTGTACGCCGCGCTACCTTGCCGACCAGCATTTCGCGGCCGGCGACGACCGCTTCGAGGGAAGCCCTCGTCAAGCGGAAGCGGCGCTCGGTCAGCATCTCCTCGGTGATCGGATCGCCGGGATAGATGGTGATGCCGGGCACCGGTAGCGTCGACACCATCTGGGCGCTGGCCGGTCGGAGAGCGACGAAGCCGGCAACGAGGAATGCAAAAGCGGCGAGCAGTAGCAGGCGTTTCATGGAAAGGCCTTTCCGGCGTCAGCGCAACCCGTTCGAGATGGTGCCGGCCATCGAATCGGCCGCCGAGATAACCTTGGAGTTCATCTCGTAGGCGCGCTGGGCGGAGATCAGTTCGGTAATCTCGGAGACGGGATCGACATTGGAGGCCTCGAGATACTTCTGGCGGATCTTGCCAAAGCCTGGATCGGTGGGAACGCCGGCGACCGGCGTTCCTGAGGCGAGAGTTTCTCGATAAAGATTGCCGCCGATCGGTTCGAGGCCGACGTCATTGGTGAAGTTGGCGAGCGACAGCTGACCAAGCGACTGCGGCTTTGCCTGTCCCGGAACGGTGGCGAAGATTTCGCCGGATTCGTTGACCGTGAGATCGGTGGCGTCGGTGGGAACCATGATCGTCGGCTGCACGGTGTAGCCATCGAGCGTGACCAGCTTGCCATCTGCGCTTTTGTTGAAAGCGCCGGCGCGCGTATAGAGGGTTTCGCCGTTTGGCCCATCGATCTGGAACCAGCCGCGGCCATCGATCGCCATGTCGTAGGTATTGCCGGTCGGCGTCATGCCACCTTGCAGGTGCAGGTTGCGGATGGCGGCGGCGCGAACGCCCAGCCCCTGCCGCACACCCTCGGGGATCACCGCCTGGCCGCCCTGATTGGGCACGCCCTGCAAGCGCTGGGTCTGATAGAGCAGGTCGGTGAATTCGGCCCGTGACCGCTTGAAGGCGGTCGTATTGATGTTGGCGATATTGTTGGCAATGACTTCGACATTGAGCTGCTGGGCAGTCATGCCGGTGGCGGCGATGGCGAGCGCTTTCATCTTTGGTTCCTCAGATGGCCATGCGGCCGATTTCCTGATAGGCGGATACGACCTTGTCGCGAACGGCGAGGGCGGTCTGCAGCGACTTCTCGGCGGTCATCACCGCTTCGACGACCTGCTGCATGCTCATTTTCCCTTCCATACCGGCGATCGAAGCCGCCTCGCCGGCGCGGAGATCGGACACGGCCGAGCCCGAGACCTGGGCGAGTACGTCCGTAAAGCTGGCCGGAGCGGCCGCGGCGGACGTGGTGGCGTCGACCGGCGCGGCGGTGGCGCGCGCGGTGGGAGTGACGGTCGGCGGCGACAGCCGGTCAAGGTTGAAATCGAGCGAGGAAATAGGGTTCAGCATCATGAATTCCTCAAGAGATCGATGTTCATCGTCAGCATCGAGCGGGCCTGAGTGATCGCCTCGACGTTGGCCGAATAGGACCGATTGGCCTGGCGGAGGTCGCTGAGCTCGATGAGCACGTTGACGTTCGGCATCTTGACGTTGCCGTTGGCGTCGGCCGCGGGATTGCCGGGGTCGTGGCGCACTTCGAACGGACTGCGGTCGGCGCCGATATCTTTGACGACGACCTCCGGTGTTCCCATGGCGCGGTCCATTTCCTCGGCAAAGGTCACTGTCTTGCGGCGGTAAGGATCGGATCCCGGGGTGCGGCCGGTCGATTGGGCGTTGGCAAGGTTTTCCGAGACGACACGCATACGCGTCGACTGGGCCTGCATGCCGGAACCGGAAATCTTCAGAGCGGCGGTCAGCTGGTCCATCTGGTCAGCCCTTTACGGCGGAGGTCAGCATGCGGCTGAAGGCGGAGACGATGCTGCGGTTGAGGGAGAAGCTGGTGTGAATGTCGCCGGCCTTGATCATCTCCTGTTCGAGACTGACCGAGTTGCCGGAATGGCTGATTTCCCAGCCCTTCTCGCGGCGCACATCCGCCGCAGCGGCATCGAGGCCGGACGGCGCCATATGGCCGGGGTTGGTCGCCGCCAGCTCAAGGCGGGTCTGGGAAAGAACGTCGCTGAACGGTTCGACGTCGACGGCGCCGTATTTCGGCGTATCGGCGTTGGCAACGTTCTGCGCAACGGTCGCCTGACGGACGGATAGCCAGTCGGCTTGCCGGGAGGCGAGAGAGAAGAGATGGATGGGCTGCAAGGCGATCCCTCCGAGTTGTCGGGAGGGATCATGCCGATGAAAACTTGCCCGAGGCTGGCTTCGTGAGCTCAGCCTTGCTGATCAGCGGATGGGAATGAGACGAGCGTCGGCCATGGCGTCGACAAGGCGGCGCGTGTTCTCTTCCGGATCGCCGGATGAGCCGGAAACCGCGAAATAATGAACCTCGACGCCGGCATTGAGCGGTCCGAGGATCAGGCTGAAGAATACCGTTACGCCCTGGTTCTGGAATTCCATGTCGAGCGTCACCGTGGTCGGCCCCGACCAATCGGTGTCGACGGCGGCGCGCCAGCCATAACGGAGCGTATCGGGTTTGAAGTAGAGCTCGACCGAAGACGAGACGAGGTCGTCGAGATTGCCGTGCTTCTCGAGTTGGATGTAGACGACCAGATTGACGATGTCGATCAGGCGCAATTCGGCTGCGACGTCCTTGACGCCTTCGGCGATTGCCTTTTCCCGAGCGAGGGAGCGATGATCGTTTCGTGTATCCGTCATGAGTGGCCGTTGACGATGGCAGGCAGGTGGCTGTCGGACGACCGAACCTGCAGCAGATAAATGATCTCCGCCACAGCCCGGTAGAACTCGACCGGGATCATCTGGTCGAGTTCGACCTTACCGTACATGGCTCTGGTTAGCAATTTATCCTCGACCACCGGGATTCCGTTCTGCTCGGCGATCTCTCGAATTTTGAGAGCAACGAGGTCCTGTCCCTTGGCGAGAACGACCGGCGCGCCGCCCTCCTCATAGACGTAGCGAAGCGCGATCGCATAGTGGGTGGGATTGGCCAGCACCAGCGTTGCGCGTGGCACGTTGGCCATCATGCGGTGGCGAATGCGATCGCGGGCCAGCGAGCGCATCCGCGCTTTGACCAGCGGATCACCCTCGGTATTCTTGAACTCGTCCTTCACTTCCTGCTTGGTCATGCGCAAGTTGCGCCGCCACTGGATGCGAGCCCAGATCAGGTCGGCCGCCACCAGCAACACCGTGGCGATGCAGACGGCGGAGAGCAAGTGGATGGCGATGCCGACGGTGGAGTCGACGAGGGTGCCGGGGTCGGAGAACATGGCGTTCACCATCCGATGCTGTTCGGTTTTGAGGATGATCGAAACCACGAGGGCCGTTGCGCCGAATTTGAACAGCGCCTTGCCGAATTCGACGAAGCTTTGCAGGCCGAAGAGACGTTTCCAGCCTTTGGCGATCGACAGGCGACCGAGTTCGGGCTTGATGCGGTCGAACACCACCTGCGGCACATTTTGAACGAAGGAGCCGGCCAGGCCAGCAACCATGAAGATAATAATGGCTGGCACCAGAAAGCGGCCCATTTCGAGACCGACGGCGTTGAGCAGCAGAACGGCATCCTGTCCCTGTTCAAGGCGGACGTCTCCGGGGTTGTCGAGGAAGCCGCGAAGGGTTGCCGCCAACCGCGCGGAGCCGCTGCCGATCACCCAGATCATGACGATCAGCATGGCACCCAGCGAGAACAGCACGGGCAGCTCGCGCGATGTTGCGATGTTGCCCTTTTCGATAGCGTCCTGAGTTTTCTTTGGGGTGGCTTCCTCGGTTTTACTGTCTTGATCCGGCTCGTCGCTCATGACGCACCTCAGCGCACGTAGGTATCGTCATCCTGATCGGAATTGAGCTCGATCTCGCCGCGCCCGGCCATATCGAGCGCAAGGTCGGCGATGACCCGACGCGCTTCGAGCACGTCGCGCTGCGGCGACGGTTCGCTGGTGGCAAGTTCGTTTTCGACGATGCGGCGGGCACGCGTGGCCAGCGACGCCAGAATGGCATCGCGGAAATCGAGGTCGGTTCCCTTGAGGGCGAGCACCACCCGTTCGGTCGGGATCTGGTCGAAGATGGCCTGCCGGGCACGCGGCGCCAGGTTGATGATATCGTCGAAGGTAAAGAGCAAGCCCTTCAACATCTCCGCCGATTCCGGCTTCACCTTCTTGATGCCCTCGAGCGCATCCTCCATGTCCTGCCGCTCCATCTTGTTCAGGATGTCGGCCATGCGGGCATGCGTATCGGCGCCCATGTTGCGCGAGAAGTTCAGCATGAAGTCCTCGTGCAGCGTGCGCTCGGCGATCGCCACGGTGTCCTCGACGATCGGCTTGAGGTTCAGCATGCGGCGCATCAGTTCATGGCGCAGTGGCGGCTGCAGATGGCTCATGGTACGCGCGGCGAAGCTCGGGCGCACCTTGGACAGGATGAGAGCCGCGGTCTGCGGATGCTCTTTCTGGAGATAGTTGGCGAAGATCGCCTCGGAGACCGAGGATATCCGGTCCCAAATCGAGCGGTTGGCGTAGCCGAGAACGTCCGACATGATGTCGGAGACCTGATCGGGCGGTAGGATCCCGGTCAGCATCTTCTCCACGTCGCTGACCGTTCCCAGCAGGTTGCCGCCTGTAAAGCGGGTGGCAAACTCTTCAACGATCTCGGAGATCTGCTTGGCCGTTACGGCGCCGAGATCGGCAATCGAACGGGTAACCTGCTTGATCTCGCCGGTGTCGAAATGGGAGAGCAGCCGGCCTGACATCGGCTGGCCGAGCGCCAGCAGCAGGACCGCCGCCTTATCGGGACCTTGGAGGGCGCGATTGCCCTGTTTCTTTTTCGCCGTAGCCGAGGCTGCCATGATCTCCCGTCCGCTGTTCAGGCGTTGGAGGCGTTGCCGCCGACGATTTCGGTGAGCGAGATGCCGAAGCGTGAAGTGTCGTCTTCAACCACCACCACCTCGCCGCGGGCGACGGTGCGGCCGTTGACCACGACGTCGACCGGTTCGCCGACGCGATGGTCGAGCGGAATGGCCGAGCCGCGCCGCAGCTTCATCAAGTTGGCAACCGGCATGATCGCCGAACCGAGAACCACCTGAATGGTGACGGGAATGCGCATCACCGCTTCGAGATTGCGCACGGTGCCGAAGCTATCTTCCAGGCTCGGGCCAACTTCTTCCGGGGGCTCATCGCCGGCGTCGAGGGTCGCGGTCGTTTCGACGGCGACCGCTTCCAGAACGTCGCCCGCCGGCGTCGGCGCGGACGAGCCATCCATTTCGGCCATGATCTCATCAATGTCGCGCTGGGTCTTGGTACTGCGGGCCATGATCCTATCCTTTTACTGGAACTTGCTTGCGGGACGGGCTGCGGTCAGCGGCCGGCGGCACGTGCGCCGCTCCTCAGCGGATCGGAGGGGGCGAGGGCGGCCGCCTTCTCCAGATCGTCGAGCACGCTTCGAGCCTTCTCGATTTCGACGATAAGGTTCTGCAGCGTCGTCAGACCCTGCATGTTGATTTCGCGGATGGCGTTGCCGACCGTCATCAGGGCGACCCCGGTCTCGTCGAGCGAGGTCGAATAGCTCGCCTGGTCGGACTTGAGCTGCCGGAGTTCGCGCCGGAAGACGAGCAGCCCGATGATGGTACCGATCAGTGCGACCAGCAGGATGCTTTCAACGAGAAAGGATGTCATTGAGGAACTCCTGATCGGCATCGACGTGTTCGTCGATCTTGATGGTGTAGACACCGTTGCTTTGGCCAAGCTGGCACCAGAACAGCGGCTCGCCGCGGCAGGTCAGTTTGACGCGGCTGCGCGGCGTTGCCTGCAGCTCGATGACCTGTCCGACCTCGAAATTCGACACGTCCGAAAGATCGATCAGTCGCTCTTCCAGGATGGCGTCGACGCGCATCTCGGTGCGCTGCACCTCGCTCTGGATCTGGCGCGCCCAGCGCGGATCGCGCGGTGCCGCCTCGCCGGCCATGGTATTGGCCAGGGTTTCGCGAACGGGGTTGAGGGCCGACTGCGGCAGAATGACGAACATTTCGCCGCCGCGGTTGAGCGCCTGCAGCAGGAACTTGGCGACCAGTGCCTGGCTGTTGCGACGGCCGATGATGGCGAAGTCCATGCGCGTCTCGATGCGCTCGAACTTGAAGACGGTATCGTGCTGGGTGCCGAAAGCGAGCGGCAGCACCTTGGCCATACGCTCAAAGATCGCCTGGGCGATATTGACCTCGATGTTGGAAAACGGACGTTCGACGTCAATCGGCGGTTCGCTGCCGTCGGCACCGAACAGCACTTCGACCATCGAGAAAACGAAGTCCCGGTCGAAACCAACGAGAATGCGCGAGTCCCAGGCCGGCACGTGAAAGACGCCGGCAATGGCGTTGGCTTCGTATTCGTCCAGCACGTCATCGATACGCGATGGCGCGATATTGGAGAGTGAGAAGTAGGCCGGCGAGGCCGACATCTGGCGGAGGCTATCGGCACAGTGCGTCGCCAGACGGTCGAAGGCGACGTGCAGCATGGGGATGCGGTCGACGGAAATGCCGCTCGCATCGAGAAGCTTGTCGGAAACGGGGCGGGTGGCGGTATGCAGGCTGGCCATCAGGCGGCACTCCGCTGGGCGTTTTCACCGGGCTTGGCGGCGGCCTGTACGGGCGAGGAGATGACTTCGTCCTCGACGTCGTCGATGGTTGGCCGCTGATGAGCGGGGATGGTCTTGCGCCCATATTCGAGGGCGATCTGCGGCACGGCGCCGTTCATGGAAGCAATCAGCGTCTGCTTGATCAGAATGTAGGGGGCGAGCTGACGTTCGCGCACTGTTCTGATCTTGCCGGAGATGGGCGCGACCACGCCGTAGGACAGGAAGATGCCGCCGAAGGTGCCGACCAGCGCCGCGCCGATCAGTGCGCCGAGGATTTGCGGCGACTGGTCGATCGCGCCCATCGCCTTGATGACGCCGAGCACGGCGGCAACGATGCCGAGCGCCGGCAGCGCCTCGGCGATCGCCCCCAAGGCGAGGTAGGGCATCAGTCGCTCATGAGCGATGGTCTGAATCTCTTCGTCCATCAATTGCTCGACCTCGTGCGGTCGGGCATTGCCGACGATGATCAGGCGGAAGTAATCGCAGATGAAGGCGCGCATTTCCGGATCTTTGGCGACATAGGGAACCTTCTGAAAGATCTCGGAATTGTCGGGATCCTCGATGTGTTTTTCGACGTCGCTACGCCCCTTGGAGCGCAGTTCCCGCATCAGCGCGTAGAGCACTTCGAGCACACCGAGATAGTGCTGTCGTTTGGGCACGTTGCCTAGCACCGCTTCCACGATGCTGCGGCCGGTGTCTCGCACCGTGCGCATCGTATTGCCGACAATGAAGATCCCGAGGGCGGTGCCGCCGATGATTACAAACTCCCAGGGCTGCCACAGCACGGTGAGATGTCCACCGAGCGCTGCGTAGCCGCCGAGCAAGGAGCCGATCGCGATTATGAAGCCGATCAAACTACCCAAGGCCCTGCTCCTTCTCGTGAATGCCTGACGTCGGGTCTAGGGGGTGAGGCTTGTGCGAGGCTTGGGGCGCGTGCCGCCAGCCACGAGCAAGCTTCGGGCGGCAATCATCGAGCTAAGACAAGGAGAAAGCTCATGCTGTCGACGCCGCTCAGCTATCAGATGATCACGCGCGACATGTCGGCGACGCTGAAGCGCACGGCCGCTCAGCCGGACGTCAAGCGGGCATCCGAATATTACAAAGAGAACATCGGCAAGGTCACAAGCGTCGACGAATTTCTCGGCGATCAGCGGCTCTATGCCTACGCGATGAAGGCTTACGGTCTTGAAGACATGACCTATGCCAAGGCGTTCATGCGCAAGGTACTGGACAGCGACCTCAGCAATGCGGCGAGCTTTGCCAACAAGCTGGTCGACAAGCGCTATCAGGACTTTGCCAAGGCATTCTCGTTTCTGAAGCCTTCGGTGCAGAGCAAGGACGCGCTGACCGATATCGAGAAGAAATACGCGGAAAAGGCTACCGAAGACGGCGACTCGAAGTCGTTCATCAAGCTCGGTACGCTGGCCTACGAAAAGTCGCTGTCGAAGGTGAAGACCGTCGACGACTTTCTCGCCGACGATACGCTGGTCGCCTATGCCACCAGAGCTTTCGGTGTCGATCCGCCAGGCACCGCGGCCAACGAGAAGATCTTCCTCAAGCGCATTCTGACCTCAGATCCTGCCGACTCCAAGAGCTTCGCCGCCCAACAGACCAAAGCGGCCTGGAAGGATTTCGCCACCGCCTTCAACTTCTCGAAAGATGGCAACGTGCGCGTCCAGACGAGTGCTCAGACGACGAGCACCGTTTCGAGCTATCTCCGGCAAACGATCGAGGGACAGGCGGGCAACGAAAATGAGGGCGTGCGTCTGGCGCTCTATTTCGAGCGCAAGGCGCCGACCATCACCTCCGCCTACAGCATTCTCGCCGACCCTGCCTTGCTGAAGGTGGTGCAGACGACGTTCGGTCTGTCGTCGGAGAGCGGCCAGGCGGATATCGACGTTCAGGCCAACTACATCAAAAGCAAACTCGATCTCAAAAGCCTGTCCGATTCGGACAAACTCAAGAAGTTCCTCACCCGCTTCACTGCCATGTGGGAATCTGCCAACCCCAGCAGCACGGCGACGACGTCCGTCGCCACCCTGATTACCGGCAAGAGCAGCGCGGTGATGAGCGCCAATACATTGATGAGCCTGCAAGGGCTGAAGCTTGGAGGCCGTTGAACCGTGCAGAGTTCTCTCTATGTGTCGCTGTCCGCGCAGGTGGCGCTGGCCAACCGTCTGGACACGCTAGCCACCAACGTCGCCAATCTGTCCACGGCCGGCTATCGTGCCGAAGAGGTGAAATTCGACACCTTTCTGTCGCGGGCCGATAGCGATCCCGTCGCCTTTTCGTCGACTGGCGAGAGTTTCATCTCCCGCGACAAAGGCGGGCTGCGCCAGACCGGCAACGACCTTGATGTCGCCGTGGATGGCGAAGGTTGGCTGGCCGTGCAGACACCGACCGGCAACGTCTATACCCGTGATGGCCGTTTGCAGGTCTCGGCGGACGGCGTTCTGCAAACGGTGGCGGGCAATCCCATTCTGGATCCAGGCGGCGCGTCGATCCTCGTCGATGCCGATGCTGGACGCCTCACTATCAGTCGAGACGGCATGATTTCCCAGAACGGCCGGGCGGTCGGTGCCATCGGCCTGTTTTCAATTCCCGATGAGGCCAAGCTGACGCGCGGCACCAATTCCGGTGTCATTCCCGATCGACCCGCTACAGCGGTGGTCGATTTCGTCGGCCAGGGTGTCGCGCAGGGTTATGTCGAGGACGCCAACGTCAATCCCATCCTGGAGATGACCCGTCTGATCGAGGTAACGCGCGCCTTTGAACAGGTTACCGCCGCGTCCTCCAAGTCGGAGCAAACGATGCAGGATACCATCAAGAGGCTCGGGCAGGTCACGTGACAAAATCTTCAAGTCTGGAAGACCTCGCCGACTGCGTTGCCACCGCCGCTCACGAACTCGGATATGTCCGCATTGGCGGCCGGGTGTCTGAAGTGGCGCCCGACGCCTTCCGCTTGCGTGGCCTGTCGCGGCACGTCCGTTTGGGCGATCGCGTGGAGATTGCTGCCGCCGACGGGCAAGGGCTCGCCGAGGTGCTGCGCATCGACGGCGACGGCGTCACCGTTAAACCTTTCGCGCCGCGCCTCGACGTCGGTCTCGGCGCGGCCGTCTATCATGCCGGACCGGTGGCGCTTGCGCCGCATCCATCATGGAAGGGGCGCGTCATTGACGCCATGGCAGCGCCGGTCGATGGGCTGGGGCCATTGATGCCGGGGACCACGCCCGTACCGGTCGACGGCCGCCCGCCCAACGCGCTCCGCCGTGCCCGCGTCAAGAAGCCGATCCGCACCGGCGTGCGGGCCTTCGATCTGTTCACGCCGATCTGCGCCGGCCAACGTATCGGCATCTTTGCCGGCTCCGGCGTCGGCAAGTCGACGACGTTATCGATGATCGCCCGCTCGCGCGCCTTCGACACGGTGGTGATTGCGCTGGTCGGCGAACGCGGTCGCGAAGTGCGGGAGTTCCTCGACGACTCCCTTGGCGACAACCGTGCCCGTTCGGTGACGGTGGTGGCGACCGGCGACGAGAGCCCGATGATGCGGCGCCTGGCGCCGCGTACCGCCATGGCCGTGGCCGAATATTTCCGCGACCGCGGCGAGGAAGTGCTGCTGATCGTCGATTCAGTGACCCGCTACGCCCACGCTGCCCGCGACGTGGCGCTGGCCGCCGGCGAGCCAGCGGTGGCGCGCGGTTATGCGCCGAGCGTCTTCACCACTCTGCCTGAACTCCTCGAACGGGCCGGTCCCGGCGAGGAAGGCGGTGGCTCGATCACCGGCATATTCGCCGTCCTCGTCGACGGTGACGATCATAACGATCCCGTCGCCGACAATATCCGCGGCACGCTCGACGGCCATATCGTGCTCGACAGGGCGATTGCCGACCAGGGGCGCTATCCGGCCGTCAATGTGCTGGCCTCGATTTCCCGCCTCGCTCAGCACGTCTGGAGCCGCGAGGAACGCGACCTCGTCTTGCGGCTCAGGAGCCTGATCGCCCGCTTTGAGGACACACGCGATCTGCGCCTGATGGGCGGCTATCAGGCCGGACAGGATCCCGAGCTCGATCAGGCGGTGTCACTGGTGCCGCGCATCTATGACGGGCTTCGTCAGAACCCGGCGGATCCGCTCAGCCAGGATGCTTTTCGCGAACTCGCCGAGAAGATGCAGCCGCCGGCGACGACCGGCTGACGGGTCAGGCCATATCCATAGCGAAAAGGCGGCCTCCGCGAAGGAGAGCCGCCTTTTTAATGGTCGCCTGCTGGCGGACGGTGTTCACTGCTTCATGGCATCACGCGAGAAATAGCTGATCTGGTCGACCAGAACCTCCTGGACAATGTCGCTCTTGAGGCGAACGTTGACCTTCTGGCGGATGCCGTCGGCAAAAGCCTTGAGATCGTAGCGCTGGATATGATCGAGATCGACGCTGTCGTCACCGTAGATCGTCCGGAAGGCCTCGTCGGTGACGAACAGTTGCGGCGGCACCGGCGCTTCCTTGAGGCGGGTGCTGTCGGCAGTGAACACCAGGTTCAAGACGCTATAGCCCATCAGCTTGCCATTGCGGATCATCGGCACGTTGATCGGTTCGGTCTTGACGTATTGCAGGCCTTCCCAGGTCGGTTCGTCGGTTGGTTTTGCCAGGCTGCCGTTCACAAGCCACCAGGCGGCGCCATAGGCCGATAGAAGCGTGACGACGCAGACCCAAAGGCCGGTGAGGAGAATGCGGCTCATTGCGGCAGCGTCCACAGGCGCTGCGGCGGCGCATAGGTACCGTCGGACTCGGCATCGCGAATGGCAGCGGTCAGGATTGCCGAGATTTCACGCGTCGCGTCGAGATGGGTCTTGAGCAGCAGCCGGTTGCGTTCGAGTTGGTCCCGGAAGCTTTCGAGCCGGTCGCGAAGGTCGTTGCCGATACTCGTGGGGTCGACGAGGCGCATGGCGCGCGTCAGCTCCAGGAGGCCGTGGCTCTTGCGGTAGTTGAGGTCTTCGAAGGCCGGTGTCTCACCGGCCCGAAGCGATTGGGTTTCCTGGTCGACCACTTGCTCGAGACGGGCGAGGGCTTTGAGGAGCGCCATGACCTCGATCGGCGTGCTGCCGTCCGGATTGTTCCAGAGGTCGAAGGTGACGGGCAGGGCCGTCGGGGCGGCAACTTCAGTTGAGGGGGCGACTGCGAGGAGCGGTTCGTCCATCAGAAAACTCCGAAATAAGGTCGGACGTCAGATACGTGGGACGGTTGAGAGAAGCGCTGCAAGGCGCAGCGGGGAGGGGGACGGACTGGTCGTGCCGGCGTCCAGGTTGGGAATGTGGCCAGCCATCAGATGATCGGCGATACCGATGCCGCCTGCCTTGGCCATCTGCTTGCCAAGCTGGTCGGATAGCATGGACTTCCAGATGTCGCCGGCAGTGCCGGAACCGTAGACGTCTTCGGCGCCCTCCGGCAGCATCGAGCCGATGAAGGTGCTGAGCACCATCGCCTCGAAGCCTTCCAGTGCCTTGGATCGGTGATCGCCGGATGTTGCGGCTGTGGCATCCATGCGGTTCGCCGTCGCGGTTTCGGTCTGCAGACGCAGGCGGGCACGATGAAGATCGAAGGGTGCGGATGGCGCCGGGTCGTTGACGGGTGCGGTGTCGGCCAGAGCCGTCAGAGCGTTGCCAGCCTCGGAAACGGCGGGCATCAGCTCGGCAAAGGCGGTGCCGGCGGTGTCGGCCAGTCGGTCGAGTTTGGCAGTTGCCACCTTGAGCCGCTCGGGATCGGCGGCTCGGGCGACGTCGAGAATGATATCAGACGGGGGAGAGATGGCCATCAGCGTCCTCCGGAAACGTTGCGAAACAGATTAGCCGGCCGAGCTTAAGCGAGGCTGGCGTGATGGTGCCGAGCAAGCGCGCCTTCGATGAGGCCTTCGAGCTGGTGTTTCTCCTCCGCCACCGCCGCACCGGCTTCGAGCTTGTCGATCACCTTTTCCGCAAAGCGCGTGTGGCGCGCCTCGGTCATTACGGCGGCGATCTGTTGTGCCTTGAGCGGTTCGAGCAGGGTCTTGCGCTCTGTGAGGCGTTTGAGGCGGTTCGCCATGTGGCCGGCAAACAAGCCATGCAGGGGCGTGTCGTCGTTCAGCGTGGCGATCAAGGCAACGCATTTTTCGTCGATGTCGGCCTCCTCTCGCATCACACGGGCAAGGCGCAACTCCTCGACCTGTTTGAGCTGACGGCGGAGGTCGGCGATGCGACGCATGGCGTCGAGGCGCTTTTTGTCGGGCGTGGTCATTGGGAGGCCAGCCAATCGGAAAAGCCGAGCACGAACAGCTGCTGGAACTCGACGGCGGTAAAATAGAACAGCATCAATCCGCCAAACAGCACGAAGGGCATCGAGATGAAGTAGACCGGAATGGACGGCGTCATCTTGTTGACGAGGCCGAGGGTGAAGTTGATCACCAAGCCGTAGATCATGAAGGGACTGGCGAGACGCAACGCCAACCAGAAGGCTGCCGAGAGCGTATCGGTCACCTCGATGAGGCTGCCCTGGGGGTCGAAGGCACCGGCGACCGGCAGCACCTTGTAAGAGGACACGACCGCTTCCAGGACCTTGGCGTGCTGATCGGTCAGGAAGAACATCACCGTTGCCGTCAGCATGACCAGAGCCGTCATGGCGGGCAGGGCCTCCTGATCTTCCAGTGCTGTGTCGGGCATCGAGAAACCGACGGCCATCGCCATGGCGTGCGACAGCATCTGCAGTGCGAGGAAGAACAGGCGGCCAAGGAAGCCGATGAACAGACCGGTGAACGTCTCGGAGGCAATGAGGCGGAGCAATGTCACGGGCGCATCGTCGGTGATGGCGGCAGCAGCCTCATCCACGAGCATGGGAGCCACCGCGAGCGTCAAACCGAAGGCGAGGAACAGGCGAACCTGCATCGGTACACGCGCGCTGGAGACGCCGACCATCAGCATGAGGGCACCGCCGATACGGCAGAACAGCAGGCAAACGGCGAGAATGGTGGTCGAGCCGACGCCGGTCATGAAATGGTTCCGAGCGCTTCCACTTCGACACCGCGGGCGATCTCGACGTGGCTCAGCACCGGCAGTGATGGGAACAGCCGCTCGACGATCAGGCGCACGTAGGGGCGAGCTTCGGGAGCCGTGACCACCGCAAAGCTATGACCCTGCGACAGGCGATTACGGACGGTCTCCGATACCTCAGTGCCGAACTGTTCGACCAGGCGCGGATCAATATCGAATTCGATGACGTCGCCCTTGCCATCGCGCTTCAGTCCCTGATGGAAGGTCAGATCCCAGCGGTTGCCGAGGCGCAGCACCTTGAGCGTGCCGCCATCGGCGAGGTCGCCACAGATCTGCTGGGCGATACGCATGCGGACGTGCTCGGCGATCTGCTCGGCGCGGCGGACATGCGGGGCGATTTCTGCCACGGCTTCAAGAATGAGGTGGAGGTTGCGGATCGACACGCGCTCGGCAAGCAAGAGCTTGAGCACCGCCTGCAGGCCGGAGAAGGAGATTTGTGACGGGCAGATATCATCGACCAAGCGCCTGTATTCTGGGTCGAGCCGGTCGATCAGGACGCGCATGTCTTTATAGGAGAGGAGCTGCGGCAGGTTGTTGCGGAGCACTTCCGAGAGGTGGGTGAGCATCACCGACATGCTGTCGATCGGCGAATAGCCCTCACGCGTCACCTCATTCACATAGTCCTGCGACACCCACATCGCCTTCATGCCGAAGGCCGGCTCGCGGGTCTCATCGCCAGGAACGTCTGGCCCCGTGGTATTGCCAGTGATCACCATGACCTCGCCGAGCCTCAGTTCCTGGGCGGCGATGACCGTGCCGTGGATCTTGATGCGGTATTCCTTCTGCGGCATGGCGACGCTGTCGCCGAGCTTGATGTCGGGAACCACGAAGCCATACTGCTGGGCGAACTTGCGGCGCATCTTGCCGACGCGGTGCGCCAGTTCGCCGTGATTGTTCATCATGCGCGCGGCAATCTGCTTGCCGAGGCAGAGTTCGATCTCATTGGTGCGAAGCTGTTCCTTCACAGAGTCCTTGGTTTCGGACTTGGCCGCTTGCTCGACCCTGGTCTTCTCGGCGGCCTCGGCGGCGGCGCGTTCGGCGCGGCGCTTGGGGATCGCCCGGGCGACGAAGCCCATCAGGGCTGCCGGAATGAGGAACGGCAATAGCGGCAAGCCGGGCACCAGTGACAAGCCGGCCAGGAGACAGGCCGCTACCAGGAGGGCGCGCGGATAGCCGCCAAGCTGCCCCATCACCGCCTGCTCGGCCGAACCACGGGTACCGCCCTTGGAAACCAAGAGGCCGGCAGCCAGTGAGACGATCAGCGCCGGGATCTGGGTGACGAGGCCATCGCCGACCGCGAGCTTGACGAAGGCGTCGGCCGCGTCCGACAGCGACAGACCGTGGCGAGTGGTGCCGATGACGATACCGCCGAACACATTGACGGCGGTGATGATGATGCCGGCGATGGCATCGCCACGCACGAATTTGGAGGCGCCATCCATCGAGCCGAAGAAGGTGCTTTCCTCTTCGAGCTCGCGCCGCCGCAGCTGCGCCTCCTTGTCGGTGATCAGGCCGGCCGACAGGTCAGCGTCGATGGCCATCTGCTTGCCGGGGATGGCGTCGAGGGTGAAGCGGGCACCGACCTCGGCGATACGGGTGGCGCCCTTGGTGATCACCACGAAGTTGACGATGATCAGGATTGCGAAGATCACCAAGCCGATGACGAAGTCGCCGCTCATCACCAGGCGCGAGAAGCCCTGGATGATGTGACCGGCCGCGCCATCGCCAGCATGACCACCCGACAGGATCTGGCGCGTCGTCGCCACGTTGAGGGCGAGGCGCAACAGGGTGGCGATCAGCAGGACGGTGGGGAAGGAGGAGAAGTCGAGCGGCCGCTGGATCCACAGCGAGACCATCAGGATCAGCACCGACAGGGCGATCGACAGGGCAAGACCGGTGTCGATCAGGATCGGCGGGATCGGCAGGAACAGCACGGCCAGAATGGCGACGATGCCGATGGCGAAGCCGATGTCGCGCGAGCCTGTGGCGCTCTTGGCGCCGGCGGGGGGCGACAGGCTGAGGTTCGACATGCGGTGCGCTCCTGAATACGGTCGGGACAGAAATAATCCCGGTAACTGGAGCGGGGCTTTCGCCCCATCCTCCAAGCTAGTGGAGCGAATTTGACATTTGAGTCCCGCCCGACATAGAGAGCCCGCTCAAATGTCAAATTCAAAAGCTCCACTAGAACCAATGGATTGCTAGTGGTTCCTATGACCGAGACATTTGCTCCGAGGCTTGTATAAGGCGGATGCAAATGTCTCGGTCGAACCACTAGAAGCCGCTCTCGATGCGGCCGTAGACGATTTCCGTGAAGGCGTAGATCTGGGCGCCGATGAACGGACCGGTCGCCACGATGGTCAGCAGGATAGCGACGATCTTCGGAATGAAGGTCAGCGTGATTTCCTGCACCTGGGTCAACGCCTGCAGGAGCGCGATGACGATGCCGACCGTCATGGCGGCGAGGACGGCCGGTCCGGAGCCGATGATGATGGTCCAGATCGCGTCGCGGACCAGATCGAGAGCGTCGAACTCGTTCATCAGGTCACGACCACACCCGGGCCGAGCACCACCGACTTGCCGGAGTCCAAATCGGCGAGCGCGCCGCCATTGACGATGCGCACCGCGGTGACCTTGCCGGAAATGCTGCCATCTTCGGAAGTCAACGTCCGACCGATGACGCCGTTGGCCTGGGACAGGGCAAGCGATGACAGCATGCTGTCGAGTTTGGTGTTGCTCTGCATCGACTGTTCGACCTGCGAGAAGGTCGCGAACTGAGCGATGTATTCCGTGGAACTGCTCGGGGCCGTCGGGTCCTGGTTCTTCATCTCGGCCATGAACAGCTTCAGAAACGAATTATAGTCGAGAGAACTGCCGGAGCCGGACGATTTCGGCGTCGATGATGAACCTGAATTCTGGTTGGTTGCGGTGTTGACCTGCATGGCATTTCCTCTTGGTCAGGCGGCGATGAGCCCGCCCAGCACGCCGGCCTCGACCGGAAACAGCGAGCGGATGGTTTTGAGGGCATCGAACGGCCGTTCGGCGGCGAGCTGCGCCTCCACCGTCCGAAGGCCGGTGCGGATATCGGCGTTGATCAACGTTCCGTGGAGAGAGTGGATCAGTCCGGCGGCAATCGAGCGGGCGCTGCGATTGTCGGCGTCGTCGATCATCATCATCTGAACGGCGAAATAGAGCTGCCGGAGCGGCGTTGTCGTCTCTTCGGGCTGCATCACGTGAGCTTCCAGCAGGAAGCTGACGTCGTTGAGCAGCTCGATGGACACTTTGCGATCGACGCGGATGACCGCGCCGTTGATGTAGAGGCGCTCACGGGCGCGGAGACCGAGGTGCATCGAACGACTGCTCATACGAGACCCGCCCGGATAATGCCGTTGATTTCGATCAGCCCGTCGAAATTCTCGGACTCGTTGCGGCGGATCTGCTCGGCTTCCTTGATGATCCAGAGGCCGATGGAAATGAGGTCGGCGCGCAGTTTGTCCGGCAGGTCGTTGTCGGGGCTGGCGAGATCTTCGATGAGGTAGCTCCACAGACGGCGGAGATAGAGGATGGCGTCGGTCGCTTCCCGCGAGCGGCTGCCCTTGGCCTTGGCCCGCTGGAGAAGCTCGACGGCATGATCCATGGCCTCCGCCTCGTGCTGGCGTGCCAGATTGACGGCATCTTCGACGATCTCAGCATAGGAAAACTGATGCATGAAACACCCTGCGAGTTGAGATGAAACGGACCGTCCGTCGAACCGGGAGCGATCAGAGATAGTTGAGCAAGCTGAGCTTCTGCGCCCGGCTGGTCAGCGAAAAGGCCATGTCGAGCTGGGTCTCCAACGCAGAAATGCGCGTCTGGGTCTCGACCGGATCGACCTGCTCGAAGTCGTTGATATTGCGGTTCAAGATGTCCATCTGCGCGTCGATCCGGCCGTTGGCGTTGCTCAGCCGCTCCTGTGCCGTGCCGAGACGAGCCTTGACCACGGTCAGGTCGACAGTGGCTTCGCCCATGATCTGAGTGCTCTTGTCGATCAGGGTCTGGTAGGTCTTCTCCGACAGGCCCTTGTTGGCGAGCTCGCTCACCATCGTGTAGGCCATGGCGAGCTTGCGGAAGGCCGGATCGTTGGCATTGGCCGAGGTCTCGATCAGTTCGGATGTCGAGATCCGGCTCTTGACGTTCTGGTTGGACGCCGATGACCAGCCGGTCGTGGGATCCGACCAGTTCGTGGCGTTGAACATGGTGGTGAGATTGGTATCGATGAATGTGCTGAGGTCACTGGCCGAGAGATCGGCGGGGCTGGCCGCACCAACACTTGTGCAGTAGTTGGCGAGTTCGGTGTCGAAGGCCGTCTTGGTGGCCGACGTCGGCGTCGAATAATAATCGGTGACCGGCCGGACATCGGTGTTGATGCCGGCGAATAGGTATTCGCCGTTGATCGACGAGTTGAGCGAGGCGATCAACGACTGCAGGTTATTCTTGGCATCGTCGGAAATTACTTCGGCGCCGACGTTGCCGGAGCGGACCGCAATGAGCGAGGCCGAGAAATCCTGGGCGTTTTTCAGGACGCCGTCGAGCGCCGCCTGGCTGGTATCAAGGCGCGAGGCTACAAGGCCATTGGTGTCCTTGATCGCATCGAGGCGCTGATAATCCTGACGCAGCGAAATGGTGCGACCGGTCTTGTTCCCGAGTTCCAGACCGACGTCCGCCCAGCGGCCGGAGCTCAGCTCCTTGGTGTTCTTGGCGAGTTCGGTCTGCATTTTCAAGATCGATAGGCGGGATGCAGTGGATGCCGCCTGGGTCGAGATATAGGTGGTTTTCATGTCTCACTCCTCTCTCAGACGGCGTTGAGCAGGTCCTGAAGCATCTGGTCGACCGCCGTGATGAGTTTGGCGGACGCCGAATACGTGCGCTCGATCTCGAGCTGCTTGGACAGCTCGTCATCGAGGTTGACGCCGGTGGTGTTGGACAGCGCCTCTGAAGCGCGCTGCAGCATGGTCGACTGATAGGTCGAAGACGTGTCGACCTGCTGCCGGTTGAATTCGAGCCAGCTGGCCGACGACGTGGCGTAATCAGCGAGAGTATTGGTGGGGTCCGCACCGGAATCCGGATCGAAGACCCGCGCCTCGCCCAGCTTGGTCACGAGCGTATTCAGTCGTTCGGCGAAGCCGGCTTCATTGCCGGTGTTATAGTCGTAGGTGATGCCATCGCGGATGTGATCGAGGTTGCCGCCGGCTGTGGGGTCGATGGCCGAATTGACGGTGATGACGCCGGCAAGCCCGGTCTCGATCGTGGCCGAGGGCGGTATGGTGCCCGTCGGCCAGGTGAACAGTCCCGGCACGTCCGGCCCGGTACCGGCGGGATCACTTTCGGCGAAAGCTTCGATCAGGCCGCGAGCGACTTCGTCGAGCTGGCTCTGATAGGTAACGCATGCCTCATCGCGCAGCGTGGCGAGTCCGGCAAGGCGGCCGGAGGTGGTGGGCATCGATGACGAGCCGCCGACCACGGCAACGCCGTCGACGTAGACGGCATTGCCGACGGTCGACGCGTTGAACACGTTGGTCGCTTGAAAGCTGACTTCGCGCGGATGCGTCTCGAACAGCGCCACGCCGCCGTCGGTGTAGATGGCGACGTCGTTATTGTCGCGCGCCACGACGGAGATACCAATTTCCTCAGAGAGCTGAGAGATCAGGCCGTCACGGCTATCCATGCTGTCGGTGACGTCGGCGCCGGTGACCGTGCCGTGGACAATCGTCGTGTTGAGGGTATCGATCTTGGCTAGCAGATCGTTGATCCGCTGTACCGAGGCACCCATGTCCGCGTCGGCGAGCGCGCGGGTGGACTGAACCATCGTCGTTGCCTGATTCAGATTGGACGCCAAGGAGCTAGCCGAACTCTGCACCGCCTGGGCGAGGATGGTGTTGCTCGGGTTGGCGGCGTATTGCTGCAGCTTGTTGTTGAGGTCTCCCAGCTTGGCGGCCGGGCTCTGGTTGAGCTCGGGATCGCCAATCGTTTGAGACAGCTTGGTCATACCGTCCAGCAGCGCATCCTGCTTGGCCGACGCAGCGGTGGCCTTCAACATGGTCTTGTAAAGGGCGGCGTCGGTGGCACGTTGAATGGACACCACTTGGACGGTGCCGCCCGTGCCGGTGATCACCGTTGCCGACTTGCGGGAGTAGGAAGACTCCGCGCCGCCGGCGATGTTGCGCGACGTCGTCGCCGTCTGCACACCGGAGGTCTGCAGCGAGGATTTGGCGACGTTGAGGGCCATCGAGAGAGACATTGGAGTATTCCACTAGGGTTGGAAGTCAGCGCTTCAGATTGACGAGAACGTCGAGCAGGTCGGAGCCGGTTTGGAAGACCTTGGAATTGGCGGTGTAGCCGCGCTGCGCTTCGATCATCGCCGTCAGCTCATTGGCCATGTCGGCGTTGGACTGTTCCAGTGAGCTGGACTTGATAATGCCGAAACTCGACGAGCCGGCGAAACCAAGGTTGGGATCGCCCGAGTCCATTGAAACGGAATAGGCATTGCCGGCCACCGGCGTCAGATTGTCCGGGCTCGGCACATTGGCGAGCGGGATCTGGAAGGTGGCCTTGCGGGTACCGTCGCCGAAGATGGCGTACACAATGCCCTTGTCGCTGATCTCGACGCTGTCGACCGCCTGGGCGGCATTGCCATCGGTATCGCCCTTGGGAGAAAACTCGGTGGTTCCCAGCTGAGTCATGCTCGACAGATCGAGCGTCATGGTCTGCGACGAGCCGTTATTCGGCACGGAGAAGGAAGCAAGGGCCGGTGCCGTCAGCTTGCCGTTGGTCGGATCGAAGTTGAGGGTGCCCGTGCTGAGGACCGGGCCGACGGCCGGTGTTCCGGTGGCCGTATAGGGGAACCCGCCACCCGTGGCCCCTGCACGGTCGAACACGGCATACTCCCACTGATTGGAGCCGGTCTTGGTGAAGTAGACGTCGAGCATCACCGAGTTGCCGAGGTTGTCGTAGGTCGTCAGCGAGGTCTTGTTGGTATAGGCGGAAGCGGCGACGTTACTGCCGGCCGAGGTTGCCGCGGGGGTAACGGCCGCATTGGAATTGAGCGTTGCGGTGATATAGCCCTTGGTCGTCGGCGATGCCGTCATGCCCAGTGCCTTGACGTTCACTGGGGCAAGGCCGTTCAGGCTATTGGCCGAAGGGGTCGGCGCGCCGTTGGCCAGGTCGTAGCCCAACAACGTGAAGCCGCCCGTATTTTTCAGCGTACCGTCCGTCTGTTCGACGAACGAACCAGCGCGGGTCAGATAGGGCGTGCCGCCGGCATTCTGAACTACAAAGAAACCAGAGCCAGTCACCGCCAGGTCGAGGTTACTGGTGGTCGAAAGGTAGGAGCCGGCTTCGCCAATTGCATAGCGAGTCTGGGTGTTGACACCAGCCGGCTGGTAGTTGCCTGAACGACCGCTACCAATGACCATCGACGAGAATTCGGTCGAGGCGCGCTTGTAGCCGGGAGTATTGGCATTGGCGATGTTGTCGGAGGTGGTAGCCAACTTGCTACCCTGGGCGTTCATTCCCGAAACACCGCTGCGCAAGACGCCATAAAGACTCATCGCTGATCTCCTGAAGCACTGTCATTGCTTGCAGGAAACACCGCCACCCTTGCGCGAGGCTTGTCTTTTGATAGCTAAAATTGGAAGTAAAACTCGATCGAAACAAATATTATTTGGGCTTCTTCTGCCAGCATAGATGGCGTTAACACGGTATTCATGAGCTGTGCTGTGACTGACAGAAATACCTAGGGTCTTGAGGGCGCATTTACGATATTGCGGCCGAACACCTCGTTATCGACGAACTGGGGGTGCCGACTTTGAAAAGATGTGCCGAATTGGAACACAAGGGTTTCCCGCCGAAGGCTGGTCATCATTGCAACCTGGAATTGTTATTCCTGGCGCCAAGAAAAGCCATCCCGTCAGTGCTGATCGTAATTTGACAGCAGCGCTGAAATCGCTTGCCGCGCCCGCTTCGGCTCAACGATGAGTGGTGTGGCGTCGGTGAGCTGATCGATCGAGCCGACCACCGGCAGGCCACAAAGAAGCGGATCGACAATGTCTGCGGCCAAAGCAGCACTGATTTCTTCGGCGTTGATCGTCAGGAACGGGCGGCTGAAGTAGGGGCCTATCCTGGGCGTGACCGAAAGCGGGAAGCCGGCCGGCGCGTGCATTTCCGCCGCTGCGAGGCAGGCTTGTGCAAGGTGGGTCTGGCGTCGCTCCCACGTGTCGGCCGCCAGTACCGTGGCCAGCAGCGGCGATAGTGATTTGGCGACGGCGAGCCGAGCGAAGGCAGAACCGAACCATTTGGCATAGGGTGGGTAGCTGCCTTCCAGCAGGAAACCTATCCGCATGATATCGCGCGCAAGCCGCGAGGCGACGATGCGGGAGCCAAGATCGTCGCCGACATAACCCGCCCGACCGACAAAGGCTTGCTCGTCGGCAATGCGACGCCATTGGGCGGCGAGCTTGTAAAGAACAACGTCGCGCGGACAACGACTGAAAGTTTGTTTCAGGCGTCCAAGTTCTCCGAGCCCATGGTGGAAAATCTCGCCCATCGCCAGCTCGATCAGCCGTTGTTCGGGAAGCGATAGCCACGTCAGCGCATCAAGGGGCTGCTGCGGGGCGAGTGCCAGCCTCGTTCTCAGAATTCCAGCGGTCGTGAACACTTCAACGCCGTGATTGACACGCCCGAGTGCATCATCGGCGACAATCGGCGGGTGAGGGCGGGAACGATAACCAATGGGCTCGCCGAGGAAGGTCGCCGGCTTGACCACGTCGAACCCGTCGACAAGTGCCGCCGCGTGCGCCGCGAAGTCGGATCCCGTTACCACGATTTGGACACGTGGCCCCCAGTTGTGATCGCGCGACATCTCGTCGTCGAAGCCGAGGAGCTCGGAGCCATAACCGAAAATGCCTGCATCGTGCGCCAACTGCGGAAAGGTCTTGTCCAGCCAGGGACGAACGACGTCACGGTAGAACAGCCTCGAAAGCTCCACGCCTTGCATCACCGCCTCCGGCTTAGTGAACAATGTGCGTTTCGTTCACAACATTAGCGAACAGCTGGGTCAGCACCGCGCTGACATCGCCGGATGGCGCGACCTCCGCATAAAGACCGTCGGAGGCGCAAGTCTTCATATTTGTTGGAATTTTCGCTTGGAATGGGGCGATCCAGTCGTTGTACCAGCTGTTGCTAGGGATCTTTTGGTATGTTGTGTAGAGGCTGGCAAGCTTTACGGAATTGTTTTTGATGGAGGCGCACGGCGTGGTGTCGATGGGCTCCTGACACCGGCTGCCGGTCAGCTTTTCGTTGCAGTTGGTCGGCCGTTGGGCATCCTCGACACCGTCGCTGATCAGGAACAATGCTTTGATCGGGTCCGTCGCCGACAGCCCGCTGCCGCTTGTGCCCATAATCGTCTTGAGGCTGTTGAGCGCGGTCAGAAGGTCGGTCTGCGTGTCGCTGTTGTAATTCTGATAGGGGATGGTCATCAGATCGACATTGGCGGCAGCCGTGGCGACCGAGGAAAGCGATGATGACAAAGCGGCAACCTGGGTCAGCTTGGCCACCTGCGCATCGGCGCCCAGCGAGTAGACGGCCATCTTGTACTGGCCGGACACCAATTGGCTGGTTTCGGCCTGGGTGATCATCGATTGCACTGCCCGCGATACCACCTGGTAACGCAGCGTAATACCATGCTGTTTGGCAAGGGCATATGTATCGTAGGTCGCGCCGGTGATGTGGCAGGCGAGAGCGCAGCCGCCATTCACGGCCTCAAGGGCGGAGATGTCGGCCTCCGTGGCGCCAAGGCCCATGGACGGACTATTGTCGATCAGAACGTAGAAATTATAGTAGTAAACCGGCTTGTTTTGGGCGCTGGAGGTGGCGGAAACCGTAACACTGTTCACGCCGAACAAACGTACGAAATAGGTCGGCACATCCGAGGTCAGCGTAACACTGGAATTGAATGTGTTGCCGACATATTGCACCGAAATCTGCGACGACGTGATGTCCGAAAATTTAGAGCCAGCGAAGTTTGCCTGGGCGATCTTGAGGGCATCACTCTCGGCCACCTTGATCTCACCCGACGCACCGTTCTGAATGACCTGTTTCACGGCGCTGGAACTCATGGAAATCGAACCGACCGCGGCGGCGTCGGCCGACGCTTGCAACAGTTCCTTGGTGCGCGCCGCGATGGCGTAATCGACCGCCGCTCCGACGGCTATCATCAGCGGCAGGATCATGAGCGCGAAAATGACACTGACGGCGCCGGACTTGTTTGCCCCGAGTGGTCGCAGAACGCATCGCAACCATCTGCCCTTTAGGGCGACTTGCATCGCGTAAAACACCGATCACCCCCGTTTTCGGCGAGGCGCCTTCTGGCGGCTCTTGACGGCGGCGTCCCGGATTCCAGTCCGACAACACGCCTATCGGAACGATCAATGCATGTGGAGGTGAAATATTCGCTAAGGGTACATTCAGTCGTTTGCTTGGGGAGGCGCTGGCTAGACAATCAGAATGGCGCGGAAGTCGTTGACGTTGGTCAGAGTCGGTCCCGTCACGACGGCATCACCCAGTGCGCCGAAAAAGCCGTGACCGTCATTATTGTCGAGAGCAGTCTGCGGATTGAGGCCAAGCGCCCAAGCACGGGCCAGGCTGTCGGGTGTCAGGACGGCGCCGGCGATGTCCTCAAGGCCATCGACGCCATCGGTGTCACCGGCCAGAGCCCAGATGTTTTCGCTCCGATTCAAATGCAGACCGAGGGACAGCAGGAACTCGACGTTGCGGCCACCCCGCCCCTTACCCCGCACAGTAACTGTGGTCTCACCACCCGACAGCAAGACGCAAGGAGGTTTGAAGGGCTGGCTGCGCAAAGCGATCTGTCTGGTAATGCCGGCGAGCGCGGCGCCGACATCACGCGCCTCGCCTTCCAAGGCATCACCGAGGATATGGACGTGGAGTCCAGCCTGACGCGCCACGGCAGCGGCCGCTTCCAGCGAAGCCTGAGGCGCAGCGACGACATGTGTTTCGTTGCCCGAAAGACGAGGATCGTCCGGCTTGATGGTCTCGCCACCGCCATTTTCAAGCAATGCCTGGGCGGCAGGCGGCAGGGAAATGCGATAGCGGCGGGCGATGGCGAGCGCGTCGGTCGACGTCGTGGGATCGCCGACCGTGGGGCCGGAGGCGATGTCGACAGGATTATCGCCGGGTACATCGGAAATCAGCAGCGTTACGACCTTGGCCGGGTGGGCGAGGGCGGCGAGGCGGCCACCTTTTACGGCCGACAGGTGGCGGCGGACGCAGTTGATGTCGGAGATCGGTGCGCCGGAGGCGAGCAGCGCCCGGTTGATCGCTTGCTTGTCGTCAAGGCTGATGCCCTCCAGAGGCCGGGCAAGCAGTGCCGAACCTCCGCCCGAAATGAGGCAAAGAACGGTGTCGTCCGGCCCGGCACTTGCCGCCATATCACAGATGCGCTTCGCGGCCAGAATCCCGGCCGCGTCCGGCACGGGATGCGCTGCCTCGATGATCTCGACGCGTTCGGTCGGTACGGCATAGCCGTAACGCGTCACCGCCAGGCCTTCGATCGGGCCATCCCAATGACGCTCGACTGCCCGCGCCATGGCGGCCGAGGCCTTGCCGGCGCCGAGCACGATCAGCCTGCCCTTTGGGCGGGGCGGCAGAAAGGGGGGGACGCAACGATCCGGCTGAGCTGCCGCGACCGCTGCGTCGAACATGGAGCGGAGGAGGGCACGTGGGTCGGCGGACATGACCTCACCTCAGCCTAGCGAGCGGATGGCTGTCTTGTAGCTGTCGACGATACCGGCAAAGTCGGCATCGGCGGCGACCAGTTTTGACGGATGGCCATCCCAGGCGTTGGGACCGAAAATGTGGCCATCCAGCTTCTGAATGGTCTGGCCGATGGCAATGCCTTCGGTGACCACGCGCACCGGCCCAGAATGGAGGCTGAACAGGTGCGGTGCCACCAAGTAGGCAGCGGCCGCTACGTCGTGCAGACAACAACCATCCACCTGATTGCGCCGCTGGTAGAGCGCCTCGTAGCCGCGCGAGATGTCCCAGAGAAACCGTCCTGCACCGCCGCTTTCGGCCAGTTCGGCAGCGTCTTCATGGCTTGCCACGCAATGGCTGGTGACGTCGAGGCCAATGGCCGTCACCGGCCAAGCGGCCGTAAACACCCTGTCGGCCGCATGTGGGTCGTTATGGACGTTGGCCTCGGCGACCGGCGTGGCGTTGCCGCGCCTACCGCCCCAGGCGAAGGCGCCGCCCATGATGACGACATCCTTCACCAATGTCGCGATGCTGGGATCGCGCTGCAGGGCAAGGGCGAGATTGGTCAATGGCGCAACGGCGAGAAGGGTTACCTTGCCGGGATTGGCTCTGACGATGTCGACAATCCGGTCGGCGGCGTGACCCTCGGCTGGTTCGGCGGAGAAGCCGGTAACCAGATCGGCATCGCCCAGGCCATCGTTGCCATGGATGAAGGTTGGTGCCGGTCGACGGGCAATCGTCAGAGGTTGGGAGGCGCCGGCATAGACCGGCGCATCAATGCCGAAGCGGCGCGTGAGATAGAGGGCGTTGCGGGTGGTGATGTCGACCTCGGCATTGCCGAAAACCGTGGTGACGGCGGCAAGCTTCAGGCTCGGCTGAGCTTTCAGGAACAGGAGCGCCATGGCGTCGTCGATTCCCGGATCGGTATCGAAGATGACGAGGTTTTTCTCGATCTCAGCCATTACCATTCCTTTTAGCGCCACCTTTTCGAAAACCGCTGCTCGCGGCTTCGCTGTCTTGACTGGTCATGCTCAGATCGCTTTCTCAGCCGATGCCGAGCAGCCGACGATTGGTAGCGGCATCGATACCGCTCTGGGCGAAGTCATCGAAGGCATGTTCGGTGACGCGGATGATGTGACTGGCAATGAACGGCGCGCCCTCGGCAGCGCCATCCTCCGGGTGCTTCAATGCACATTCCCATTCGAGCACCGCCCAGCCGGGATAGTCATATTGCGCCATCTTGGAAAAGATCGCCGAGAAATCCACCTGACCGTCGCCGAGTGAGCGGAAGCGGCCGGGCCGGTCGACCCAGGACTGATAGCCGCCATAGACGCCGGAGCGGCCGGACGGATTGAGCTCGGCATCCTTGACGTGGAAGGCGCGGATGCGCTCGTGGTAGATGTCGAGGAAGGCAAGATAGTCGAGCGCCTGCAGCACGAAGTGCGAGGGGTCGTAGAGGATATTGGCGCGGGGATGGTTTCCCACCGCCTCAAGGAAGCGTTCGAAGGTGACGCCGTCGTGCAGGTCCTCACCGGGATGCAGCTCGAAGCAGGCATCGATACCCGCGTCCTCGAAGGCGTTGAGAATCGGTTTCCAGCGGCGAGCCAGCTCGGCGAAGGCTTCCTCGACGAGGCCGGTCGGCCGCTGCGGCCAGGGATAAACATAGGGCCAGGCAAGCGCGCCGGAGAAAGTCGCGTGGGCCGTAAGACCGAGCCGCCGCGACGCCTCGGCGGAGAGCTTCAGCTCGCGGACCGCCCACTCGGTGCGCGCGGTTGGATTGCCGCGCACGGCTTCCGGCGCGAAGCCGTCGAACAGTTCATTGTAGGCCGGGTGCACCGCGACGAGCTGCCCCTGAAGATGGGTCGAAAGCTCGGTGATCTCGACGCCGGCCTCGTTGAGCCGGCCTTTCAATTCGTCCGCGTAAGTCTGCGACGTTGCAGCTTTTTCCAGATCAAACAGACCCGCTGTGGTCGGGAGCTGCAGTCCGACATAACCGAGGTCGGCCGCCCAGCGCGCCAGTCCGTCGAGGTTGTCGAAGGGCGGCGTGGTGCCGACGAATTGCGCCAGGAAAATGCCCGGTCCCTTGATGGTCTTCATGGCGGTCCCCTTGTCTCCCAGACGGCGTCGATCCGCCTGATCGGCGGTCTGCGCATCAGCTTACATATCGTTTCAAGAGGAGGTAAGTCCCCAGAACGGGATCCACACCATTCCCTGGGGAGCAGCCCCTTTCCCATCGGCAGCGCCCTCTCGTCGGGAGAATCCCGAGAGATGGCATCCATGCTGCATGGGGCGAGGCAGGGGTGTCTCTCCGTGAGAGGGGTAGGCTAAACCCTCAATGAAATCAGTAACATCACTTATCTTGACGGCCTAAAGTCGTCCGGTTTTCCGGACGGTCGATAAGGGCTCGCATCCGGAAACCCGGAAAGCTCTCCTGATCCGCCGAGAAATTAAATCGATAAAACAATCGATTAGCCGGCGGTCCGAGTTGGCACGCCTGATGCCATTCCATTGGCATGCGACGGCCGCCTTCCGAGGAGGGAACGAGGACGGAGGGTCGGGGCATGGTCGGTCGATGACGTCAGGCCCTATGGCCTCCAACTGTCAGACCGAAGCCATCTCGGCGCCGGGAATACCGGACGGCCGGACAGTCCAGGAGAGAGGCCCGCCGCGGGATGATGCGTGCCGGGCAGGAGGAATGAACATGACGGACATCACTCGGAATGACGCGATTGCGACGGAGACAGGCGGCAGCCTCTACTCACGCATCGTCTCCTACAAGGTCGGCCCGGTGCCGCTCCCGCTCTATCTCGCCATCGCCGCCGTCGTCTTCGGTGCGTCGGTGGTCGGCAAGCTGCCGGCTGACATGATCGGTGGCTTTGCGGCCATCATGGTGCTGGGCTTCCTGCTCGGCGAGATCGGCGGTCGCATTCCTTATCTGAAGAGCATCGGCGGCTCGGCCATTCTCTGCTTGTTCGTACCCTCGGCCATGCTCGGCTATCAGGTCATGAACCCGGCGACGTCCGAGGCCATCAAGGCGGTGATGAAGACGTCGAACTTCCTCTATCTCTATATCGCCTGCCTGGTGACCGGTTCGATGCTCGGCATGAACCGCAAGGTGCTGATCCAGGGTTTCCTCAAGATGTTCGTGCCGCTCGCCGTCGGGACAGTCGCTGCTGTTTTAGCTGGCGGTCTCGTGGGCATGGCCTTCGGCTATGAGTTCAAGCACACCTTCTTCTTCATCGTCATGCCGATCGTCGCCGGCGGCATCGGCGAAGGCATTCTGCCGCTGTCGCTCGCCTATTCCGACATTCTCGGCACGGCGCAGCCGGCCCTGATCGCCTCGCTGATCCCGGCCGCCCTGATCGGCAATGTGGTCGCCATCGTCTCCTCGGGCGTCCTGAAGCGCATCGGCGAGAAGAAGACCAAATACTCCGGCAACGGCCTTCTGGTTCGTACCGGCGACGACAACGAGCTCCTGAAGGAAATGGCTGCCGAGAAGAAGATCGAGCTGCCGTTGATGGGGGCCGGCCTCTTGATGGCCTGCACCATGTTCATCCTCGGCGCATTCCTGTCGCCGTTCACCGGCATTCCCGGCCCGATCCTGATGATCATCAGCGCGGCTCTGCTCAAGGTGTCGAAGCTCATTCCCGAGCGGATGGAGACCGGCGCCCACCAGATGTACAAGTTCATGACCACCAACATGACCTTCCCGCTGCTGGTCGGTCTCGGCACTCTCTACGTTCCCTGGAACGATCTGATCGCCGCCTTCACGCCCGCCTATTTCGCCATCTGCGCCGCTACCGTGCTGGCCATGGTGTCGTCGGGCTGGTTCGTCGGCAAACTGCTTGGCATGTATGAGGTCGAGGCGGCCATCGTCACCTGCTGCCATTCCGGTCTCGGCGGCACGGGCGACGTTGCCATCCTCTCGGCGTCGAACCACATGGGCCTGATGCCCTTCGCCCAGATCTCTACCCGCATCGGTGGCGCGGGCATGGTGGTGCTGGCCGTGTTCCTGCTAAAGGCGCTCGGCTGATCTACATACCCCCTAGAACATGCGTCGGCCGTCTGGCTTTCCCGCCGGACGGCCTTGCGCTATCGATGGGTCAGTGAGAGCCGGCGGGAGGAGCCGTATTGGCCGAGGAAGCCCAGAGCACCGCGCCGAAACGCCGCCGGTTCCGTCTCGCGGCCATCATGCCGTTGGCGGGCGCCCTTTCCATAGCGGCTGTCGTTGCCTTCGTCGCCTATCGCGTTGCTTTCGAATTGTCGCTGTCCACCACCCGCGCCAGCGCCGGCCACCGGCTCGACCTCTACGCGGCGAGCTTTGAACGCGAGATCGGCAAATACGCGAGCTATCCCTATGTGATGGGGCTCGACGGTACCGTTCTCGCTCTGCTCAATAGCCCGGCGGATTCAATGCTGCGCTACCGTGCCGACAGTTATCTCGAGGCGCTGAACGACCGTATCGGCACGCTCGACGTGTTCCTGCTCGACAAGACCGGTCGTGTGATCGCCTCCAGCAACTGGAACAGGTGGGACAGTTTCGTCGGCCGCGATCTCTCTTACCGTCCCTACTACCAGGACGCCGGCGTCGGCCGGGTAAGCCGCTTCTACGGCATCGGCACCACCAATCGTCAGCCTGGTTATTTCCTGGCGACGGCGATCGCCCGCGGCCACGACACGCTGGGCATCGGCGTGGTGAAGGTCAGCCTCGATCAGCTCGAACGTTCTTGGGCTTCGGCGGAATCGCCGGCCATCCTGAGCGACGAGCACGGCGTTGTGGTGCTGTCCTCGGTGCCGGCCTGGAAATACGGAACGCTGGTGGCGCTCGACGAAAAGGCCCGGCGAGAGATTGCCGAGGCCCAGCAGTATAACGACCGTTCGCTCGCGCCGATCGGGCTTTCCACCTTACGCAATCTCGACGGGAGCACGCGCATCGTCCGCCTGCCGGGTGCCGGCGGGGCGGATGGCAGTTTTTCAACGCAGGGACTTTTTCTCGCCGAAAGCCGGGCTATGCCCGAAACGCCGTGGACGCTCACCGTGTTCACGGACCTCTCCGAAATGGACGATCTCTCGCGCCTTTGGGCGGCGCTTGCTGGCCTTGGGAGCTTGCTCTGTCTGGGTCTTCTGGCGGTTTACCGCCAGCGGCGCCAACATCTCCGGGAAATTCTGGCGGCACGCGCCGCGCTGCAGCGAGCCCACGATCATCTTGAAAGCGAAGTGGTCGACAGAACGGCGGCGCTATCGTCCACCAACGAACGGTTACGGCGCGAAGTGGAAGAGCGCGAGCGCGCTGAGCGCACCTTGCGCGATGCTCAGTCGGGACTCATACAGGCCGGCAAGCTCGCCAGCCTCGGTCAGCTTTCGGCCGGTATCGCCCACGAACTCAATCAGCCGCTCGCAGCGCTCGTCACTCTGTCCGGCAATGCCGTGAAGTTCTTGGAACGCGGCGAGCTCGATACCGTTCGTAGCAATCTTGAGCGTATCCGGCCGCTGGTTCAGCGCATGGGGCATCTGACCGGTGAGCTTAAGACGTTCGCCCGCAAATCATCTGGCGAGCCGCAGCGTGTTGGGCTGCGCAAGGTGATTGACGATGTATTGTTCCTGCTCGACCATCGTCTTGTACGCGGACCGGTGACGGTGACGATCAGCATCGGGGGCGGCGATATCGATCTCTGGTGCGATCCCAACCGCTTCGAGCAGGTCCTGCTGAACCTGATTGGTAATGCTATCGACGCCATGGAGGGGAGAAACGACCAGCGCATTGTCCTCTCTGCCAAGCGCGAGGGGGATTGTGCCCGTATCGATATTCGGGACAACGGACCGGGCCTGCCGCCGGAGCGGCTGGATCACATGTTCGAGCCGTTCTTCACCACCAAGGCACCGGGCGTCGGTCTCGGACTGGGCTTGACGATCTCCGCCGGTATCATCCGTGATTTCGGCGGCGAGCTCGTCGCCAGCAACGCCGAAGATGGTGGTGCCGTGTTCTCGATGACCGTTCCCACAGACGCCGGAGAGGCGACATGACGAAGGCCACCACTGACGATCTGCGGGTGATGATCGTCGAGGACGATCCCGATGTGCTGCTCGGCTGCGAGCAGGCGCTTCAGCTCGAGGGCATGCAGACGCTCGGCGTGGGCTCGGTGGAAGAGGCGCTGCGACGGATTGCCGAGGCAAAGCCGGGGGTCATCGTCTCCGACGTGCGCCTGCCCGGGCGGGATGGCGTTTCGTTGCTCAGGGAGATGCAGGCGGCCGATGCCGACCTGCCGGTCATTCTGATCACCGGCCATGGCGACGTTTCGCTGGCCGTCCAGGCGATGCGTTCGGGCGCCTATGACTTCATTGAAAAGCCATTTGCACCGGAGCATCTGGTCGAGGTGGTCCGCCGGGCGCGCGAGAAGCGGGCCCTGACGCTGGAGATCGTTCGCCTCCGCCACAAGTTGTCCGATGGCGGTCGTCTGGAGGGACGCATCATCGGTCGCTCGCCGGCCATCGTGAAGCTTCGCCGCGTCATCGCCGACATTGCCGGCACCAATGCCTCGGTGTTGATAAGCGGCGACACCGGCACCGGCAAGGAGTTGGTGGCTCGCTGCCTGCATGACGAAAGTCCCCGTCGTAAGGGTCATTTCGTGGCGATTAACTGCGGCGGTCTGCCGGAGCATCTCGTCGAAAGCGAATTGTTCGGCCACGAAGCCGGTGCCTTCACCGGCGCCACCAAGCGCCGCATCGGCAAGATCGAACATGCGAGCGGCGGCACGCTGTTCCTCGACGAGGTCGAGACGACGCCGGTCAGCGTGCAGATCAAGTTGCTGCGCGTCTTGCAGGAGCGAACGCTGGAGCGGCTCGGCTCCAACACGTCGGTTCCCGTCGACTGCCGGATCGTTGCGGCCGTCAAAGGCGACCTCGGCAAGATGGCAGCCGAGGGCCGCTTTCGGTCTGATCTCTACTATCGCCTTGCCGTGGCATCGCTGATGTTGCCTGCGTTGCGCGACAGGCGCGAGGATATTCCGTTGTTGTTCGCCCATTTCGCCGAGCAGGCGAGTGTCGTGCATGGCCGGCCGGCGCCGACGCTTGATGACACCCGCCTTCGCACGCTGATGGCCTACGACTGGCCGGGCAACGTGCGCGAGCTCAGGAACGTCGCCGATCGCTGCGTTCTTGGCATCGAGGCGGGTTTCCCGCCCTTCGCCGAGGCGGCGGCAGTCGAGCCGCTGTCGCTCACCGAGGCAGTCGTGGCCTTCGAGCGGGCGATGATCGTCGACGCGCTCAGCCGCAGCGGCGGCAGTCTCGGCCCTACGGCGCAGATGCTGCGGATTCCGAAGTCCACCCTCTACGACAAGATGACGCGTCTCGGTCTCGCCGAGGGACAGCGCGAGCCTTAGGGAACAGTTAGGTAAAGTCGGGCAGACGTGGCGTGCTTTCGAGCAGACGTTGCGTATATGGATGTTTTGGCGCCGAGAGGATATTCCGCGCCGATCCCTGCTCGACGATGCGGCCCTTCTCCAGGATGACGAGATCCTGGCAGAGGAGGGCCACGAACCCGATGTCGTGCGAGACGAGCACCAGCGTCGTTCTTTCCGACAAGGATTTCAGAAGATCGACAATGCGGATGCGCGTCGTCAGATCGAGCGCACTGACCACCTCGTCGGCCAGGACCAGCTCTGGCTGCGACACGATGGCGCGGGCGATGGCGATACGCTGGCGCTGGCCGCCGGAGAACTCATGCGGATAGCGGCCCGCCGCGCCGGAAGGAAGATCGACCGAAGCCAGCGCTTCTGCAACGGCGGCATCAATGTCCGTGTCGACGTTCAGCGATCGCAGGGGCTCGGCAATGATGTCGGCTACCTTCTGGCGCGGATCGAGCGAGGAATAGGGATCCTGAAACACGGCCTGGACCGATCGGCGGAACCCGCGCATGAACAGCCGGTCGCGCGGATCGAGCGGTTCACCCCGAAAGGCGATCCTGCCGGATGTTGGTCGGGCAAGGCCGAGCAACAGGCGCAGGATGGTGGTCTTGCCGGAGCCGCTTTCGCCGACGATGCCGAGATTGCGGCCCGCCTCAATCCGAAGATCGATATCGTGGAGCACTTTGCGGCTGCGGCCGTAGGCAAAGGAGACGGCGGCGAGATCGATGAGGCTCATAGTGCCGCTCCGATGGCATGATCGAAGGCGCGGGCCGCCTCGACGAGCCCTTGGGTATAGGGGTGGCGCGGCCGGCCGAACACCTCAGCAATCTGCCCTTCTTCCACCAGTTCGCCGGCCCGCAGCACCAGCACGCGGTCGACGGCAGCACCAACCACCGGCAGGTCGTGGCTGATGAACAACAGCCCCATGTTCTCCTCGCGCACCAGCGTTTCGAGAAGCTTCAGCACTTCCGCTTGCGTGGTGACATCCAGCGCCGTCGTTGGCTCGTCGGCGATGAGCAGGCTCGGCCGGCTGGCGAGAGCCATGGCGATGGCCGCCCGTTGACGCTGACCGCCGGACATCTCATGCGGATAGGCGCGAGCAAGGCGGGTGGGATCGGGCAGGGCAACGCGGGCCATCAGGGCCAATACTTCATTGGCTACGTCAGCTCGGGACACCGATCGTCCATCGCGGCGGGCGCGGCGGCGCAGCACTTCGGCGATCTGATCCCCGATGCGCATCAGCGGATCGAGCGCGGTCAGTGGCTCCTGGAAGATGGTGGCGACGGCGGTGCCCCTGAAACCGACGATATCGCGTTCGGCGGCACCAATCACTTGCTGGCCGGCGAGCAGAACGGAGCCGGATGCTGTCATTCCCTCTGGCAGGAGACCGATGGCGGCGAGTGCCGTCAGCGATTTGCCGGAACCGCTCTCGCCGATCAGCCCTACACGTTCGCCAGCCGCGAGGCTGAGGGACACGCCGGAGACCAGCGGCTGTCTGGCGTGATGGATGGTCAGGTTTTCGATGTTGAGAAGATCGGCCATCAACGCCTCCGCCGGGTCGGGTCCGCGACGTCACGGAGACCGTCGGCGAAGAGGTTGAGGCCGATGACCAGCGATACCAGAGCAATGCCCGGCGCAACGGCGCCGAAGGGTGCTGTGTAGACGGTGGCCTGTGCTTCCTGAAGAAGCCTCCCCCAGGAGGCGTTGGGTGGCGGGGCGCCCAGGCCGAGATAGGACAGCGATGCCTCCGCGATGACCGCGAGACCGAATTGCAGCGCGAGGTTGACGATCAGTGTCGGCCAGATGTTGGGCAGCACGTGGATGCGGACGATACCGAGCCAGCCGGTTCCCGATACACGGGCGGCGGTGATGTAGTCCATGGCGAGCACGCGCCGCGCCAGAATGCGGGTGAGGCGGGCGACAATGGACGAGGCGGCGATGCCGATGGCCAGAATGGCCGTGCCGAGGCTGGCACCATCGCTTGCCGCGACGATCAGCATGGCAAGCAGCAGTGTCGGAAAGGCAATGAGGATGTCGAGCGTCGCCGCCAGCACATCGTCGACGGTACGGGAGGCGAAAGCAGCCAACAGGCCGATGGTAACACCAATGGTCGCGGCGATCGCCACGGCTCCGATACCAACTGCCAGCGCAATCCGGGCGCCAACCATGATCTCGGTGAACAGGTCGCGGCCGAGCCGGTCAGTGCCGGCCCAGTGGGCCAGCGATGGCGGCGCCAGGCGGCCGCCGGTCATCGCCGTCGGATCGTAAGGCGCCCAGAAAAGGGTGATGAGGCCGACGATGACGTGAAGGCCGACGAGCGTTGCGCCAATGACGAAGGCAGGTGTCAGGCGTGGGGAAGATGGCGGGGAAAGGGCGGGCGTTGCGTCGGTCATGACCGGCCTCCGCTCGGCCCACGCAGGCGCGGATCGACGAGGCGCTGGATGAGGTCGGCAGCAAAGCCGACGAGGAGGACCATCAACGTCGAGATGAACAGCACGCCTTGCACGCTCGGATAGTCGCGCTGCTCGATGCCACTGAGAAGCATCGATCCGAGACCGGGCAGCGAGAAGACGCGCTCCACCACCACGGCACCGAGCAGTGTCGAGGCGAGTTCGATGCCGAGAATGGAGATCACCGGTACCGCGCCATTGCGGATGCCGTGGCGGACAAGCGCCTCGCCATAGCCGGCGCCGAGTGCCCGGGCGGTGCGGAGATAGTCGGAGCCGATGACGTCGAGCGTTGCCGAGCGGACGTAGCGGATCAGCGAGGCCGACATGACTAGGGCGATGGTGAGAATGGGCAGCACCAGTTGGTGCAGGGCGGCCAGCGGATCACGCCAGCCGGAGGGCGGGAAGCCACTCGACGGAAACAGGCGCAGTTTCACGGCAAAAGCGGTCACCAGCAGGATGCCGATCCAGAACACCGGCACGGCGACACCGAGCTGCGAGACGACGGAAATGAGGCCGCCATACCAACGGTCGCGCTTGACGGCGGCAAGAATGCCGAGCGGCAGGGCGAGCAGGATAGCACTGACGAAGGCGAGGGCGGTCAGCGGCAGCGTTACAGTCAGGCGACGGCCGATCTCCTCGAGGACGGATACGCCGGATACGAAAGATGTGCCGAGGTCCAGGCTGCCGAGCTGGCCGAGATAACGGACGAACTGCGCGGAGATCGGCAAGTCGGAGCCAACCTGCCGGCGGGCAGCCTCGATCTGCTGTGCGTCAGCGCCTACCGACACGAGCGCGTTGGCGGGATCGCCCGGCAACAGGCGCAACAGCAGGAAAAGAACAGCGGCGGCGATCAGCACCGAAACGAGGAGGATCGCCGTCCGGCGGACGACATAGGCGAGTATGGCGGCACCTTTGAAAAAGCGGCAAACGCCGCCCGAGCTTAGGTTGGGCGGCGTTGCGTGTCGAGCAGGCGAGCGAAACCGCGTGAGCGGATTCTGCCGGCGACCGAGGCAGAAATCACTCCGCCTTCTTGATGCCGTAGGCGAAGAACTGCGAGTTGAGGCCGTTGAGCGGGTAGCCGGAGACCGACTTCTTGGAGACTACGATCTGCGGATAGAGGTAGAGCCAATTGCTGGCAGCGTCCTCGGCGATCTGGATATTGGCTTCCTTCAGCTTCTCGGTCTGCTCGTCGACGGTCTTCGCCTCTTCGGAAGCCTTGATCAGGTCGGTGACCTTGGGATTGTTGTAGCCCCAATAGAAGTCGGGATTGCCGTAGAACACGATGTCGCGGTGGTTGACGTGCTCCTGCAAGGTCGCCTGAAAGTCATGCGCTTTGTAGACCTTGGTGTACCACTCGTTGGCCGTGATGACGTTGATGTTCACCTTGACGCCGACCTTGGCCAGCTCGCCTTGCAGGAACTGCGCGGCGAGCGGATGCGGGTCATAATTGGGTGTGTCGATAGTGAAGGTGAAACCGTTGGGATAGCCGGCTTCGGTCAGCAGCGCCTTGGCGCTTTCCGGATCATAGGCGTCGGTCTTGGTGAGATCGACATACCAGGGATCGGTCGGCGGCACGAAGGAGCCGATCAGCGTGCCATAATCTCCCCAGACAGCCTCGAGCAGCTTCTTGTCGTCGACGGCGCGGGCCAGCGCCTTGCGCACCTTGACGTTATCGAAGGGAGCGACACGGTCGTTGTAGGCCAGGATCAGCTTGGTGGTCGACTTGCCCTCGGCAACGGTAAAGTCCGGATTGTCCTTGAACTGCGCAAGGGAATCCGGGCTCTGCACCGAGGTGATGACGTCGACCGCGCCGGTCAGCAGCGCGTTATTGAGGGCAGTTGCCTCGGTGAAATACTTGAAGACGACTTCGCCGTTCTCGGGCTTCGGACCCCAGTATTTGTCGAAGCGCTTGACGGCAAGCTGCGCGCCACGCTGCCAGCCCTCGAGGGCGTAGGGACCGGTGCCGTCCTCGGTGGACTGCAGGTCCTTGGCCTTGTCGTTGATCACCCAGACGTAGGAGAGATTGTAGGGCAGCGAGATCGACCGCGACGACAGCTTGACGATGACGGTGGCGTCATCTGGTGTCTCGATGGAAGCGATCGGCTTCAGCGAGTTCTTGCGCGAGCTCTTGCTGTCCGGCGAGGTGACGCGCTCGATCGACCATTTGACGTCCGCCGACGTCAGCGGATCTCCGGAGTGGAAGGTGACGCCCGGCTGCAGCACGAAGGTGTAGGTGAGGCCATCGTCGGAGACCTTGAAGTCCTTGACGAGACTTGGCGAAACCGAGCCGTCGTCATTGAGGCGAAACATGGCCTCGTAGACGTTGCCATTGAAGGCCTCGTTGATACCCTGGCCAGCACCCGCCGTGTTGTCGAGATTCTGCGGCTCATAGAGCGAACCGATATTGATGGTGGCGTCAGTGCCGCCTTCGGCGGCCAGAACCGGCCCGAGGCCCATCACGAGCAGCGCCGCAGCCGTCGTGGCTTTCAGAACCGAAAGGGGCGCCCGGCTGGCGCGGATGGGCAATGCGGTCATGTTTCTCTCCTCGGATGACGGCCGACTGGGCGACCTGTTGCGGCCAGTCTAGCCGAGGCATGGGAAATGAGAATGTCGGCGCCGCCTCAAATGCTTGGCGGGCTGGAAACAGGTTTGCGCTGAACGCCTGATAACTAGATTATTTTACTGGTCTAGGCATCCATAGACAAGGTTCAACCCATTGTAGAAAATTACAAGAGCGGCTCGCCGTCGATGATGTCGATCGCCGCGTGATAACTGTTGCCAATCGTGCAAACCTTATGGGCTTCCTCGATCAGCGACCGTCGCTCGGCGTCATTGAAATCGCCCTCGATGGCGAAGCGGCAGGTCTGGCGAGCGATGCGGGAGGGGGGCTCGGCTGCCTTGGCGCCGATCACCTCCACCGAGACCGAGCCAAGCCGATCGTTGAGGCCGAGATTGCGCGCGGCGATGCGGACACTGAGCGCCAGGCAGCCGGCCAATGAGGCGTCGAGCAACTCCAGCGGGTTGAAGCCTTCCATCGACGGCGAGCCGGCCAGCGTCAGGCTGGCTCCCGAGCGGGCGACCACGCCGCCGTGACCGGTGCGATCGAGACTGGCGGTAGCCCCCATTGGGCGGACCCTGACCTGCGACATGACTATCTCTCCAGACATTGGCTTGGCAGGCAAGATAATCACATTGCGGGACTGTGGCGAGAAACGAATGCCTTCAAAAGGAAGCGGCGGCGTTCCCGTCGGTACGCCGCCGCCAGTCTGCCGGAGGGAGGAGCTCAGATATCGAACTGAGCCGGCAGGATCACCAGGTCGCGAACGATAACGTTGCGCGGCCGCGTCAGCATGAACATGACGGCGTCGGCGACTTCTTCGGGCTCGATCAGGCCACCGGCCGCCTTGAGGGCGGCAAGCCGCTCGGGCACCCAGTCCTTGAGGAGAGCCGTGATCACCGGGCCCGGCTGCACCGCGCCAACGCGCACGTCGTACTTGGCAACCTGACGGCGGACGGTGTGCGTGAATGCCTGCACGGCGTGCTTGGACGCGGTGTAGATCGGCTCGACCATCACCGGCACCACGCCGGCCACCGAGCTGGTCATCAGAATATCGCCGTGCTTGCGCTCGATCATGTAGGGCAGAACGGCATGCACGGTGCGGAAGGCGGCGTTGATGTTGAGGTTCAGCATGCGGTCCCAGGCGTCGGGATCGCCGGTGGCAGCGTCGCCGCCGATATAGGCGCCGGCGTTGGCGTGCAGGATATCGAGCTTGCCGGCCTTCTCCAGGATCTTCGGCAGCATGGTGGCGACGCTCTTGGGGTCGAGCAGGTCGATGCGAACCGGGAAGGCCTTGGGGCCGATCTCGGCGCAGGCCTTGGCGAGACCTTCGTCGTCGCGGTCGACGATGGCGACACGGGCGCCGGCGTCGGCCATGGCCTTGGCGCAAGCCAAGCCGATACCGGAGGCACCACCGGTGATGGCGGCAACCTGACCTTCAATACTCACAGCCATTTCAGTCTCCTTTCGTCCGTCTCCGACGGACATTCACTTTGTTTGTTGGGCGTTTCCTCTGGTGTTTTTTCATGCCGCCTGCAGCAGGCCGCCGAGACGCATCTGCTCGATCATCCAGCGCCGAGCCGTGGCGATCTCCACCACCGGCTCGTCGGATTTCTCGGTCCACATCTCCATCAGGAAGGGACCGCGATAGCCGAGGTCGGCGAGCGTGGCGAAACAGGACTTGAAGTCGACGCAGCCGTCACCGAACGGTACGTCGCGGAACTGGCCGGGAAAGTCGCCGGTGACCTTGCGCGTATCTTTCAGGTGAATGGCAACGATGCGATCGATGCCCGCCCTGAGCTCGGCGTCGACGTCGTTGCCCCAAGCCGTGAGATTGCCGAGGTCGGGGTAGACGCAGAAGTAGGGCGAGTGGATGATCTGGTCGTATTCGCGCCAGCGGGTGATCGAGTTGATGAAGGCGGTGTCCATGATCTCGACCGCCAGCATCACCTGCGCCTTGGCCGCTTCGCGTACCGACCATTGCAGCCCCTCGATAAACCGCTCCTTGGTGCCGACGTCGGCTTCCTCGTAGTAGACGTCGTAGCCAGCCACCTGGATGGTGCGGATGCCGAGATCGACGGAGAGATCGATGGCCCGGCGCATGATGTCGCGCGCCTTGACGCGCGTCGACGCTTCCCGGCTGCCGAACGGGAAGCGCCGATGGGCCGACAGGCAGACACTCGGCACGGAAACGCCGAATTCACTCACGTTGGCGCAGAAGGAGGCGCGCTCGGCCTTGGTCCAACTGAGGCGCGTCATGCGCTCGTCGGTCTCGTCGATCGACATTTCGACGAAGTCGAAGTCCAGTGCCTTGGCAAGCGCCAGCCGCGCCGGCCAGTCGAGGTCTTTCGGCAGTGCCTTCTCGTAGATGCCCAGCGGGTTGGGCAGCGCCTCTCGGGTCACGTCGTCCTCCAGATCTTGATGGCTCTTTCAGCGTCCGGCCGGCAGGGCGGACAGCGTTTCGGCCAGGCGGCGGAAGGCCGCGTATTTTTCGCGATAGGCAGAGAAGCTCTTGGCATCCGGCTCGATCAGCGCGCCGGACGGGCACATCGCCGCCATGGCCTCCTTGAAGCCCTTGTGGACGCCGGAACCGACGGCGGCGGCGATGGCCGCGCCGAGGCAGCCGGACTGCTCGACGTGCATGACCTCGACCGGCATCTCCGAGATGTCGGCGACCATCTGCATCCAGGGCTTGGAGCGGGTCGGACCGCCGGTCAGGCGCAAGGTCTTGTCGCGGCCGGACAGCTTGACGATCCGCTCGAGATGGACGTGCTGGGAGAAGCAGATCCCCTCGTAAACCGCCTGTAGCACCTGACCGAGGCCATGGGCATTGGCGAGGCCATGCAGGCCAGCCGACAGGTCGTCGCCGAGGTTGGAGGCGAAGAGATAGGGCAGGAACTGAATGCCGGTGCCCGCCTTCGGCAAGGCAGAGATCATCAGGTCGGCCTGACGGTAGCAGTCGGGCATGCCGCCGAGGAACGTGCGGACGAACCATTCGAGATTGCCGGCCGAAGTGGGGCTGCCCTCGTGGACGAAGTAGCGGTCCGGCATGCAGTAGCGGCCCCAGATATAGGGCCAGGCGTCACCAGTCGGCTTCAGGATGCGATCGGTTGTCCAGGTGACGATGGTCCAGGTGCCCATCACCACATTGACGAAGCTCGGATCGGCAAGACCGGCGCAGACGGCCGCCGACACCACGTCAAAGAAGCCACCGAATACCGGCGTGCCGACCTTGAGGCCGGTTTCCTCGGCGGCCTTGGCGCTCAGGCCGGCGACGCATTCCTCAGACCCGACGACCGGCGGCAGGCAGCCCTCCATCTCGTCGATGCCGAACATCTTGAAGAGGGCGGGGTCGTAGGCGCCTTTCTCGACGTTGTAGAGGTTGCTGCCGGAGATGTTGGTGACCTCGGCGGCAAAGACGCCGGTCAGCTTGTAACGGATGAAGTCATGGGCCATCAGCACATGGCGCGTCCGGCTGTAGTTGTCCGGCTCGTTGGCCTTCATCCAGGCGAGCAGCGATACCGGATGGCCGGTCCAGAGCTGCTGATAGCCATACGGATAGCTCGCCGCGTCGAGCCCCTTGGCCTTCCAGTCCTTGACGATGGACAGCGAACGATTGTCGGAGGAGATGATGCCGTTGCGGATCGGTTCGCCATCGGCATCGAGGGCATAGAGTCCCTTGCCGTGGGCGGAGAAGCTGACACCGGCGATTTCGTCGGCCGAAACGCCCGCTTCGGATACGACGCGGCGAATGGTGCCGGCGACGATCCGCCACATGGCGTTCATGTCGCGCTCGGACCAGCCGACGTGGGCGGCGACGCCGTTGTCGACCTCGGAAGCCACGGCCTTTTCGTGCCCTTCGGCGTCGTAGAGGCCGCTCTTGATGACGGTTCCGCCGATGTCGATTCCGAGAAAGTAGGTCACGGCTCTGGTCCTCTGGAAAAACGCGGGACTGGTTCGGCCTTGCGCCGACAAAGAGGGTCCGGTCGCCGGACACAGGGTCTGGCGGCTAGCGGGTGTTTGGTTGGGTGGTCCGGGTCTTATCCGAGGCGCCTCGCATGGATCGAGGCGCCTCGATGTTATTTCAGCGTGAATTCCGCTTGCGGAGATAACCGATGAGGACGGCGATCAGCAGAATGACACCCTTGACGACGCGCTGGCTGTAGGGCGACAGGCCGATCATGTTCAGGCTGTTGTTGAGCACGCCGAGCAGCAGGGCGCCGATCAAGGTGCCGACGATGTGCCCGCGTCCACCGGTGATCGCCGTGCCGCCCAGCACGACCGCTGCGATGGCATCGAGTTCCACGCCGATGGCCGAGTTGGGCTGTCCGGACAGGAGACGCGACGTCTGGATCATGCCGGCGATGGCGGCGGTGAAGCCGGAGACGGCGTAGACCATCAGCTTGATGCGAGCGGTGCGGATACCCGACAGGATGGCTGCGTCTTCGTTGCCGCCGACAGCGTAGACGTAGCGACCGATCGGCAGGCGGTTCAGCACGAAGTAGGCCGCCGCGAAGACGATCAGCATGATCAGCGTCGGGATCGGCAGGCCCAACACGTATTCACGGCCGATGAAACCGAATTCCCGATCGATCGGCAGCGGATAGCCATTGGTGTAGATGAGGCCGAGACCGCGCGGGATCTCCATCATCGCCAGCGTGACGATGATCGGGGGCAGGGCGAAGCGGGCAATGAAGAAGCCCGACACGGCACCAGTACATGCTCCACCGAGAATGGCCACCAGGGACGCCAGCCAGAAGGGGAAGCCCATGTTGGCGATCATGCCGGCCATCAACGTCGAGGCGAGCGCCACGATGGCGCCGACGGAAAGGTCGATGCCGCCCGTCAGGATGACGAAAGTCATGCCGACGGCGATGATGCCGGTGGTGGAGACCTGACGCGTGATGTTGAGCAGATTGTCGACCGTGAAGAAGTTCTCATTCATGAACGAGGTGAGAACCATCAGGACGATCAGCGCCACGAAGGAAACGAACTCCGGCCGGGCCACGGTAGCCTTGGCAAGGCCGACCAGTCCGGTGGGTTCCTCGTGCGACGTCGCGCCGCTGGCAGCAGCTTCACCCATTTTCACCTCCCGAGGCGTAAAGCATTATTTTTTCTGAGTTGATGTCGGCGCCGGTCAGCGTGGCGCGGATCGAGCCGTAGCGCATGACCAGAACACGGTCGCAGAGACCGATTACTTCCGGCAGGTCGGATGAAATCACAATGACGCCAAGGCCTTGTGCTGCCAGCTCCTGCAGCATGACGTAGATTTCCGCCTTGGCGCCTACGTCGATGCCACGGGTCGGTTCGTCGAAAATCAACAGCTTGCAATTGCTGGCCAGCCAACGGGCGATGATCACCTTCTGCTGGTTACCGCCCGACAGTTCCGACACCGTCTTGAGGTCGGAGGTGGTGCGGATGCGCATGCGCTGGATGAAGCGATCGCTGAGTGTTTTCTCTTCGCGCGGTAAGACCATGCCGAGCTTGTTGGTCAACCTGGCCACCGTGCTGATCACGATATTGGAGCGGATCGAGAACGGCAGGAACAGGCCGGTCCGCTTGCGGTCCTCGGGCAGATAGCCGATGCCGTGGGTCAGGGCCTCATGCGGTGAGCGCAGCTCGATCGGCTTGCCCTGGAACAGCACTTCCTTTTCGATCGAAGGATCGCGGCCGATCAATGCCAGGAAGCTCTCGGTCCGCTTGGCGCCGACCAGTCCCGCAACGCCTAGAATTTCGCCGCGGCGGACTTCGAACGAGATCTCATCCGAACCGGGGAAGCGCAGTTTGCGCACCTCCATAATCGGTGCGTCAGCTTCCTCGGCCACGCCGCGCTTCGGCGGGAAGGCCTGCGTCACTTCGCGGCCGACCATTTTGGAGATCAGCTCGTCCTGAGTGCAGTCGTTGACCTGGCCGGTGTAGACGTGGCAGCCGTCGCGCAGCACCGACACGGTGTCGGCAATCTCGAAGATCTCTTCGAGATGATGGGAAATGAAGAAGCATCCGACGCCCAGCGCCTTAAGGCGCTCGATCACTTCGAACAGCTTCTTGACCTCGCGCGGCGTCAACGTCGCCGTGGGCTCGTCGAGCACCAGAAAATTGCACTTGAAGATGGTTGCCTTGACGATTTCGACCGACTGCTGCTCGGCCACCGTCAAGTCTGCGACGGGACAGTCGAGCGGGAAATGCATGTCGAGCCGGTCGAGAGCCTCACGCGCCATGCGGCGCATGGCACGGCTATCGAGCGTGCCAAGCTTGGTGCGGATCTCCCGGCCGAGAAAGATGTTCTCATAGGCGTTGAGATCGGGAACCAGGCTGAATTCCTGGAAAATGATGTTGATACCGAGCTTCTCCGACTCGCGTGTCCGCGTCGGGTGAACTTCTTTCCCATCAATCAGCAGTTCGCCTTCATCGGCCTGGTAGACGCCGGAGAGGATTTTCATCAGCGTCGACTTGCCGGCGCCGTTTTCACCGACGAGCGCATGAACCTCGCCGCGTTTCAGCGAGAGGGAGACATCGTTGAGGGCGACGATGCCGGGGAACCTCTTGGTGATATGTTTCATTTCGAGCATGGCGGAACCCTCGGAGCGCGCCGTTTCAAACGGCAATGCTGATCGGACTGTCCGGAAAGCGAGTTTCGCCGCGGGGAGAGGCGTCGGCCTAACTCCCCGCGGCGGTCGATTACCAGGCGAAGGTCGCCGCGTTGGACTTGTCGACGAGCTGAACGTCGATCGGGATCACAGCCGGAACATGAGCGCCCATGTACTTGGCCAGAGCGATGGCAAGGCCGATGCGCATCTGGTCACGCGGGAACTGGGCGGCGGTGGCCTTGAAGGCCGAGCCGGCAGCGATCGCCTTGGTGGCTTCGGGAGCGCCGTCGACCGAGGTCAGGACGATGTCCTTGCCCGAGCCTTCGATGGCGGCGAGGGCGCCCATCGCACCACCGTCGTTGACCGAGAAGACACCCTTCAGGTTCGGGTGCGACTGGATCATGTTCTCGACGACGTCAACGGCGATGTCGCGCTCCTGGCGGCCGTTCTGAGTGTCGACCAGCTTGACGTCCGGCGCCTTGGCCAGGGCGTCCTTACAACCACGCACGCGCTCCAGGATCGGAACGACGGCGATACCGTCGAGGATGGCAACCTCACCCTTGCCACCAATGTCCTTGACCAGGGCATCGCAAGCGAGCACGCCGGCGTCGTAGTTCTTGGAACCGACGAAAGCGTCGACGCCAGCGGCCTGCGCGTCGACGGACACCACCGTCACGCCCTTGGCCTTGGCGGCTTCAACGGCGGCGCGCACACCCTCGGAGTCCGTCGGGTTCACGACCAGGATATTGACACCCTTGGAAACCATGTCCTCGATGTCGCTGAGCTGCTTGGAAACGTCATGACGAGCGTCAGCGACGTAAACTTCGGTATTCGTTCCGATCAGCTTGGCGAACGCCGTGACTTCCTCGTTCATAACGATGAAGTATGGGTTGTTCATTTCCTGAAAGGAAACACCGATCTTGGGAGCGTCCTTGGCGAAAGCTGCGCCTGCCGATAGGACAAGCGTCGCCGAAGCGGCGAGTAACGCCGATTTTGCATGGATATTCATAACGTCTCCTCCGTAATTATTGCCTTTCGGCGAATTCGTTCTAGCCGACCGGCGCTACACCCCCTAGACGGTTTTCCTGATTTCTCTTGTACTTTTTCCACCCATCCCTTGAGTTACCTATGGAATTGGCCCGCCGCTTAGTCTTTGGTCTGAGTGGCCATTGCGGGGCGGCTTGGTTGTCTTGACAGGGATGTCGCCGCCTCCCGATCATGTCGGGTAGTTCTGTCGCGACTGTCCAATGAACGAGGACCGACTGACCATGCCGGAGATGAAGCCATCGCTCGTGGTGAACGATAACAGCCTCGGAAATTCCTTCCGCTTCGAGCGCTGCGGATGGCCAAACGACAGCGACAAATGGCACTTTCATCCGGAGTACGAACTGCACCAAATCGTCAGGACTAGCGGCAAGCTGTTCATCGGCGACAACGTGCTGAACTTCCGACCCGGCAGCCTGTTTCTCATCGGCCCCTACACACCGCATAACTTCGTCAGCGACGCCCGTAGCGGAACAATGGTTCCCGAGCGCGATCTCATTCTCCAATTTCGCAAGGAGTGGATCGAAGCCAGTGCCAACGTACTCATGGAGCTGCGCCTTTTGCGTCCTGCCTTCGACGAGGCAGTGTTCGGCGTCGAGTACGGCGGTGAGACGCAGCGCGCAGTCTATGGCTTGATGAACACCATCGACAGTCAGGACCCGCTGGAACGACTCATCTCGTTCATGCGAATTATCGACCAGCTGAAGCAGTGCCGCCGCAAGACGGTGCTCGGAACGTCGCGTTATTTCATTGATATGCGCACCGCGTCGCTCCGGCGGTTCAACAAAGTGGTCGACTATATCCACGAGCACATTGAGGAAGACGTCTCGATGGAGGCGGCCGCCGATCTTGTTGGCATGAGTTACAAGATGTTCTCGCGATGGTTCATCGAATGTACCGGTATCGGTTTTCGCCGTTACGTCATCAAGACAAGGATCAACAAGTCCTGTGAATATCTGTTCTCTACGTCACGCTCCATCCAGGAGATCTGCTATCTGGTCGGATTCAATAACGTATCTAACTATAACAGATTGTTCCGGCAGGTGATTGGCGTCACGCCCAGTGAATTCCGCCGCAAGTCGCAGGAGGCCCAGGAATATGAATTCCCGCTGGAGGGTTTCGCCGCCGCTTGAAGCGGGTCGTCATGTCTCGGTGGCCGTCGGGAAATAGGACTTCATGTGCTCGTAGAGCCGTTTGAAGTTCTCAAAGGTGCGCTCGTAGACGGCGCTGGCGGCAGCATCCGGGGTCAATACTTTGGCGGGTTGAACGCTCAGCCAGTCGCTCATCTGCTCCCGGTCTATCATTCCGATGCCGTAGGCGGCGATCACCGCCGCGCCGTAGGCCGCCTTGCCGCTGTTGGGCAGCACCCGCACCGGCCGACCGGTGACGTTGGTGATGATCTCCACCCAGAGATCGGATTTCGAGACGTCGCCAACGACGGTGAGCTGCTCTTCCAGCCCCTGGAAGGCGGCACTGCCATAGTCGATGTTGTTCTTGAGCGCGTAGGCGACACTTTCCAGAATGGCCCGATAAAGGTGGGACTTGGTATGGTTGAGCGTGAGGCCAGTGATCGTGCCGCGCGCGTCGACGTCCCAGATCGGGCTGCGCTCACCCATGAAATAGGGCAATACCATCAGGCCATTGGAGCCCGGCTGGATGGTCGAGGCATGTTCGTCGAGAAGATCGAACGCAGAGATGCGCCGTTTGCCACCACTGGTCAGAGATTCCACCAAGCGTTCGTTATCGGCGAAATTGTCGCGGAACCACTGAACAACCGAGCCGGAGGTCGCAGAGCCGCCGTAGGAATAGGTCAGCGTTTCGCTGTCGACCACATAGGGCATCGAGACAAGGCCGGGAAAGCGATCGGCGCTGGCGTGGATGAACCCCCAGCAGGTTGACGAACTCAGCATGGCAGCATGCTGGCCCTCATGCACCACACCGGCCCGAAGCGTGGCGACCGCCGCGTCAACGCCGCCGGCGCACACCGGCAATCCCTCCGTCAGTCCCAGCATACGGGCGCCTGCCTTATGCAAACGCCCGACGATCTCCTGGGAGCCAACCAGCCGCTCCGGAAAGAAATAAGGAGGAATGTCGAGGATATCGGCCATTTCCTCCGACCAGGCCCGCTTGCCGAGGTCATAAACGCCGCCGATGTTGCAGGCCTGCGAATGATCGACGGCGATTTCGCCGGTCAGCCGGTAGATGATGTCGGCATTGGGCGGCAGGAAATAGTTGATGCGCGACCACACCTCCGGCTCATGGTTCTTGATCCAGAGGATCTTGGTGAACCCGAAATAGGAGTCCGCGCCGTTGCCTGTGATCGCGTAGAGATCCTCCTCGCTGATCATCTGGCGAACGCGCTCGCTTTCGGTCTTGGCGCGGCGGTCGAGCCAGAGCAGGCAAGGGCGGATCGGCTGCATGCCGACGTCGACCGGAATGCCAGTACCGCCGCCAATGGCCGATACCGCCATTCCCTTGACATTCTGGGCCGTGACACCCGAGCGTAGCAGGGTTTCCCGCACGGCCTCGGTAAAGGCATGCAACCACACCTCGGATGATTGCTCGGCCCACAGACTGTGCAGACTGACGAAACCGTATTCCGCTCGCCCTTGCCCAACAATGTGGCCGTCCCGGTCCACCAAAACGGCTTTCACCGATGAGGTACCCAGGTCCACACCCAATACGCAATCGGCCCCGGTCATTGGCACCAGGCCTCCTCTTCCGTCTCATCCCTTTGGCGACAGGATTCTAGCGCCCGTCTGCTCAGACCGGTCATAGTAGTCTATTCCCGCGTGCGGGAGCAATTAAGGAATTCAACCGCTTGGGCGGATGGAAATGATGGTTTTACATATCGGGGCTCGATTTGCCGGCCAATTCAATAGAATGCAAACCAACGTCGACATTTTGGATCAATGCTTTCTCGCTACTTTATTTTGTGCGCTTCATGAAATACACTAATTCGTAGTGTGGCTCTCCCGGCCAGCTCCCTAAGCTACCTTGATCGTTACGACGCTCGTCGACCATCGCCAAGCTGGAGACTCCAATGACCGTCAAGTCGCCCAACCCAATCGATGTCCACGTTGGTTCACGCGTTCGGATGCGCCGATTTCTCGTTGGTATGAGTCAAGGCAAGCTGGCGGAACAGTTGGGCGTTACTTTTCAGCAAGTGCAGAAATATGAAAAGGGAACGAGCCGTATCAGTGCGTCCCGTCTCCAGACGATCGCCAGGGTCTTCGAGGTGCCGATAGGTTTCTTTTTCGAGAACATCGCCAATCATTCCCATGTCGAGGATGATCTGTTTTTGGATGCTGCCGATGCCTCTGTGCTGACGCAGGACGGTGTGGCTCTCAACAAGGCTTTTGTCCGCATCAAGAGCGCCAAGGTCAGGCGCTCCATCATCGATTTGGTGAAAATGCTTGCCGATGACGACCGGACGTCCATGACCGACTTTTCCATCGACGCAGATCTTCGGGGGCTTCGATCCAACTGAGCTCGGATGGCTTGCAAGGGGGATGGCGTGGCCTTCGGACTGAAGACCTTTGGCGAAACGCGATTGATCGGACCCGGCGGTCAGGCCGCTGCGTTTCCGGATAAGGGACTTCTTGCCATCGCCTTTCTCGGATTTCGTCCATCCGGACGGGTTTCGCGAACCGAGCTAGCCTCTTTCCTGTGGGGAGAAGGCGATGACGGGGGCACCAAGGCGCTTGGCAATCTGCGGCAGCTGCTGTCGCGCATCAGGCAACGTCAGCGCGAGCTCGAGGTCAGTTTTCTCGACATCGAGTCAACCGACATTGCCCTGTGTCGGGACACCATCGGATTCGATTTCGAAGACCTGCAGCCGGCCCGTTCCGAGGACGCCATTGCGCGTTTAGACGCGTTTCTGAGGATCATGTCGGGACAGTTTCTAGCCGACATGGATTCGTCGTCAGAGACGGGGCAGCTCTGGCTCCTGGAAAGGCGCGATTTCTGGTTGGCCGAGTTTGCCTCCGCCTTGGACGACGCCGCGGCTCTTCTTTCACACCCGAACAGCGCGTCGATCAAGGACGCGGCCGCCCGGCTCATTGAGCTGGATCCCTATAGCGACGTTGCTCATCAGATCCTGATGCGGGTCTACGCCAAGGAGCGAAGGCTGTCGCAAGCGCGCCTCATCTACGATCGTTACAAGCAGCAGCTCTGGTCAGAGCTCAATACCCGGCCGTCCGAAGACATGCTTCGCTTTGCCCGTCTGCTCTTCAACGACGAGGGGCGGGTGACTAGTGTCGGTCAGGAACTCACGCCCGAGTTGGCCGGATCCGGCACTCCGGAGCCGGCCCTGTCCGCTCGCCCTCAGTTACCGCGCCTCTTGTTGCTGCCACCGAAGCGCGCCGAAGAGCCACATGGCTGGGCACCCATTTCCGGTTTGATCGAAGACATTACGATCGGTCTCAGTCGCATCAAGACGATGGCGATTGTCGCTCCCCACACTGCGCGGCGGATTGCCGGAATGGCCATTGATGAGGCCGATCGCTTGAAGCAGTTCGATGTTTCCTATGTTTTGGAAACGCGGCTTCATGAACGTAACAATGAAACAGCTCTCTATGCCACGCTCGTCCATGTTGCTAGCGACGAAGTTCTTTGGTCCGAAAGGTTTCGTGGCCACCCTGATGATTTTCCGGACACCTACAGCGAGCTCATCGCCCGGATCGTGTTGGAGACAGCCGGCTCGATAGTAAGAAAAGAGCTGTCGAAAATCCGCACAGTCTCGAACCCGACCGCTTATCAGAACTTTCTGCTTGGTCAGCATAGTCTCTCAGTGGCCGATCTTCCTGGTATCCGACGGGCCAGAAAATTCTTCCGCGCCGCTCTTCACGATGTCTCGGACTACGCCTCGGCAATGGCCGGGCTGGCGCGAACCGAGCACCTTGAATGGCTGCTGACGGCGCGAGGTGATGAAGAGTTGCTTCGTTTGGCGGAAACCCATGCCCGCGATGCGATCCGGATTGGCGCTGACGACGCCGGGGGGTATCATCAGCTCGGTGTTGCAAAGCTTTATCAGGGACATTTTTTCGAAAGCATGGAGGCCTTCCTCGAAGCGGAAAGCCGGGCTCCATCGCATGCCGATCTGATCGCCGATCACGCGGATACGCTTGTGCATGCGGCCGACCCGATCCTCGCCCTCGACAAGATCAAGCGGGCGATCGAACTCAACCCGCTATGCCCCGACCTTTACTGGTGGACAGCAGCGGGGGCGAATTATTGCCTCGAGGAATATGGCGAGGCTATCGCTTGCATCGGCCGCATGGCCGATCAGGCCAATGCCGGGAGGCTGGCAGCGGCGGCCTATGCCATGCTTGGCGATCAACGGAGCGCCAGAAGGGAAATGCGCCGGACACTTGCAATCTATCCCGATTTCACCGTCGATGATTGGCTGATGAAAGTGCCGATCCGTGAAAAGTGGAAACGGGACATGTTGCGAGACGGTATGCGGAAAGCGGGCTTCAAATGAAGAGCCGTGAGTGAGGAGAGAGAAAATGGCTAAGATGGCAGTTCTGGGTATGACCGATGAACCTGGATATTGGCTCGTCGATTTCGAGAACGGCACGGTGTCCCCGCTGCCGGAAGGTACGAAAGAGCCGTTCGATTTTTCGAAGACGGCTCGCGACAAGGGAGCGAAGCTGGTCGCCGGTGTCGATCTCGCCGTGGCGCTCGATAGCGGCGATGAAGTGATCGCCGGTAAGGGCGAGGCTTCCTACGGCCACCTGAGCGCCTATTCCGGTCGTTTCAGCAGTTAAAAAAGTCACGTTCGGTCCGGACAAGTGGTATCAAGCGAACACACCTATTCGGACCGCATGTGCCGTCCTGAAGATACCTTGGCGCGCGTCGCACCGGCGCTCGCTAAGTATGGGGTCACGCGTCTTGCCAAAGTGACCGGACTGGATGCTATCGGCATTCCGGTATGGAATGCGATACGCCCGAATGCCCGCACCCTCGCGGTTTTCCAGGGTAAGGGCCTAACTGATATGGATGCCAAAGCGTCGGCCGTGATGGAGGCGCTAGAGCGCGCCTGTGCCGAACGGCCAAGCCTTTTGGTTCGGACGGCATCGGCGGAGGATATTGCCGGCGGCGGGGAGCTTTGCGATCCTCTCGACGATCTCATTGCTATTGGCCGTCGGCCGTTGGATCGCACCTCGCGGCTGGAATGGGTCGAAGGGCATGACCTCGTCAGCGATAGGTCCGTCTGGGTTCCTTACGAGGCGGTTCTCCTCGATTTCACTCGTCCCTCGCATTTCTGGCAGTCGTCCGACGGGCTAGCCTCCGGCAATACCGACAAGGAGGCGACTTTCCACGGATTGCTGGAACGGATCGAGCGTGACGCCGATACGCTGTGGTCGCTCGAGCGCATTGAGCGCCAGGCGGCGACGTGCATCTCAAGCGCGGATCTGGGCGATCCTGTCGTTCTTTCCCTGGTCGGGCGAATTGAGCGAGCCGGCTTCAGGCTGCAGCTTTTCGACATGACCAGCGATCTCGGCATACCAACCGTCTCGGCGTTGCTCTCACCAGCCGATGCCTTGGCGCTTCGGTCCCTTCGCTACATCGACGTGACGATGGGAAGCGGCACCCATCCACTGGCATACCGTGCGGCGCTCAGAGCCATCACCGAAGCCGTGCAGTCGCGCTTGACGCTGATTACCGGGACACGCGACGATGTGGGAAACGACGTCTATGCGAGCCGGGTCTCCGAGCCTCTTTTGCGCAAGCTGCGCCTGCAGCCCCAGGCCATGATTTCCGCAGATTTGACGGAACCTGGGGAGAGCGTGGAAGCGATGCTGGCGCGAGTTCTCCAAAGGCTTCAAGACCACGGAATTGATCGGGTCGTCGCCGTTCGAATGAACCCCGGCGAAGATCGATTTTCGGTGATGAAGATGATCGTGCCCGGCCTCGAACATCCCGAAGGCCGGCGGCAGCGACGGTTCGGCGCCAGGGCCCTCTCACGTCTCATGGTGTTTCGATGAAGCTGATCTTCGTCGGTCCATCGCTCTATGGAGCCGAGGCGCAAGCCCCAGCCGGCCTAACATTGCGTCCGCCTGCGGCGAAGGGGGACGTTTTCGCGGCGGTAGAGCAGGGCGCAGACGTCATCGGCCTGATCGACGGCTACTTCGAAGCGACGGCCGCGGTCTGGCACAAGGAGATCCTTCACGCCCTGTCGAGCGGTGTACGGGTGTTTGGCGCTGCAAGTATTGGCGCGTTACGAGCCGCGGAATGCGCCGCATTCGGCATGATCGGTATTGGGGCGATTTATCAAGCCTACGCTGCTGGCCGCCTGGAGGACGATGCCGAAGTGGCGCTTCTGCACGCGCCGCAAGAACTTGGCTATGCTCCATTATCCGAGCCCTTGGTTAACGTGAGGGCCACTCTCGACCGTCTGCGCGAAACGGACGTCATAACCGAGAAACAACTTCAGGTACTTGTCGAAACGGCCGCGTCGATCTTCTACAAGGAGCGAACCTGGCGGAAGATAATTGAAGCAGCGGCGCTATCCCCCGAAGAACGCTCGCAGATCGGCGAGATGGTGTGGACATGCCACGTTGATCAGAAAATGCTCGATGCGGTTGCGCTTCTAAAGGTGGTGGACATGGAAAGTGGCTCTCGACCGAGGGAACGCCCGGACTGGGAGTTCTCGCATACGTCCTACTTTCGAGCGCTTGCTACCTAGCGGTAGTCTCCTGTATCGGGTTTGTAACGCCGCTGTCACGGCCGAGTTGGTTATGTCCCCTCTCAGTTACTTGTGCTTCGTAGGCTAGGAAGGGAATTGAGATGCTGGATAGAACCATCGACAAGGCCGTGGTGGCCGATTCGGAAGAGTTCGCCGCCCTCGCGCGATTGATCATTTATGCGCGTCAGACGTCCAAGACGCTGAACGCCGAGTTCACCTCCTATTGCCTCGACCTCGCGCTGGCCGCCGTGATCGACGAAATGGAAAAGGCTGGTCTCGACACGTCCATCATGGCCCCGAATGCTGAGGCGCTGATCGGCGAGCTTCACTGACGCTATTGCTTCGGCCCGGAGCTGAAGCCTTTCGTTTTGAGCGCCGGAAACCAAGGTTTCCGGCGCTCATGCATATGTGCGGAGCGATGTTCTACATCGCCGCCGTTGCCGAGGTATGGGTCAGCCGTTGACCACTGTCGGCATCGAAAAGGTGTCCCTGTCCTTCTTCAAAGACGACAGACATCGCGTCGCCGGCTGTAATCGAGATGCGGTGGCGGATCAGGGCGACCAGTTTTTCTCCGGCCATATCGATGACCACGTGCGTTTCCGACCCCGTCGGTTCGACGACCTCGACCCGGGCCTCAAGACCATTCCCGTCGGCTACCTGGATATGTTCCGGCCGAATGCCGAACTCCACCTGACGCCCCGCGAATTCCGCCGGATAGGGACCGATGGGGATGACCGCGCCGGAGGCGACCTTCAACCCCGCCTGACCGGCCTGGAGGGTGCCGGCGACGAAGTTCATGGCCGGCGAGCCGATAAAGCCGGCAACGAAGCGGTTGACCGGTCGGTCGTAGAGCTCAAGCGGCGTGCCGATTTGTTCGACGCGGCCGGCGTTGAGCACCACGATCCTGTCGGCCATGGTCATGGCCTCGATCTGGTCGTGGGTAACGTAGACGATGGTCGTTCCGAGCCTTTGATGCAGGCTCTTGATTTCGGCGCGCATGGCAACGCGCAACTTGGCGTCGAGGTTGCTGAGCGGTTCGTCGAACAGGAATACCTTCGGGTTGCGAACGATGGCTCGACCCATGGCGACACGCTGGCGCTGGCCGCCGGAAAGCTGGGCCGGCTTGCGGTCCAGCAGCGGTTCCAGGCCCAGAATGGCGGCGGCGGCATCGACCTTCTGGCGGATCGTCGCCTTGTCGACCTTGGCCAGTTCCAGTGCGAAGCTCATGTTCTGGGCGACGGTCATTTGCGGGTAGAGCGCGTAGTTCTGGAACACCATGGCGATGTCCCTGTCCTTGGGCTCCAGATGGTTCACCACCTTGTCGTCAATGGCGATGGTCCCGTCGGAGATATTCTCCAGACCGGCGATCATGCGCAGAAGCGTCGACTTGCCGCAGCCGGACGGGCCGACGAGCACGACGAACTCGCCATGATGGATGTCGATATCCACGCCATGGATGACGGGGACGGCGCCGTAGTTCTTGCGAACATTGCTGATCGTAACGCTGGCCACCTTGTGTCCTCCTCAACGGCGCCGACGAACGCGAATGGCGAGATGCGGTTTGCCAGGTAGTTCGACCGCGAACACGGCATCCGGACGTCGCGACCGCGTCTGCGCGCCATGACGGGTCGGATGGTTGGCGGGCGCGTCGACGAGCTTGGCCGGGCTGACCGTCATGTTCCACGTGTCGATGACGTCTACGTCGTAGTCACCCGGTTCGGTCGGCAGACCAGGCGCCCAGATCACCGGTTGATGTTCGCCGAGATAGATGTAGACCACGTCGCCATCGCCGGCGCCGGAAACGCGGCTCCAAGGCCAGTTGTCGGACGGCGCCAACGGCGTGAGGCCTTTCTTGACGTCCTGTTCCAGGAGGTCGCGCAGAAAGCCGATCCGCTTCCACGCCTCGCCACGCAGCACGCCGCCCTTGGCCCACCATAGGATGTCCTGCGGGTGCATGAAGGTCTCGCCGTGGCCGGCATAGCCGCCACGCAGCAGCGTGATCCAGTAGCGATGCACGAGTTCCTCGGCCGAGATGTTGCCCCACGAGAGCATGATGTTGCCCTCGTATTCCGGCTCGTCGTTGACTACAGGCTTGCCATAGGCATCGCGCCATTCCTGAGTGCGTTTGACGTCCCAGTTCTGGATGCAGACGTGGCTGACCCAGGGCTTGCGATGATCGTAGTTAGCTTTGACGTCGCCGTTGTGGATCGACTTGAGATGCCGGTAGGGATCGTTTTCCTCGATGATCTGGAAATAGCGGTCCCACTGCGCCATCGGCTTGGAATTGAGCAGGAAGTCATATTCGTTGGCCAGCGACCACCAGACATTCCGGTAGGCGGCGAGACGCGCTGCCAGATAGGCGACGAAGCGATAGTCCTGCGCCGCCGACATGTCGCAGTAACCCCAGCGGTCGTAGGGGTGGAAGATGATGATATCCGCTTCGATGCCCAGATCGCGGAGGGCGGCCACCTGGGTCTCAAGATGCCGGAAAGCGGCGGGGTTCGGTCGGTCGAAATCAAGTTCGCCCTCTTCATCCCGCTCGAAAATGTCGAACAGCGGCTCGTTGACGTTGAAGGGATAGTCCTTCGGGAACACGGCCATGCGGATCTTGTTGAAGCGAGCGCCCGACAGCGTCTTCAGCGTTTCAGCCTGCAATTCCAGCGGCTGGTGCGTCCAGGCATAGCTTGTGGTGCCAAAGGGCAGATAGGGCGTGCCGTCGGCGTAGGCGAAGTGGAACTGATTGGCGACGTGGACCGGGCCGTGACTTCCCGCAGCTGGCGCCTTGACGCTGAAGGCCCCGGTCTGTCCATCGAGACCGCCGTCGTTGGAAATCGTCGTGTAAGTCCACTCACCCTCATTGTCGGGCATGAAGCGGACCTTGTAGACACCGGCGCCATCATAGAAACCGGGCACGCGGACGACGCGACTGTTTTGCTTGAAGAACGCCTCGAAGCTGACGTCGAAATAAGGGTTGCCGGTTTCTGGGCCGGTAAAGCTGGCCTCAAAGAGATCCCACTTGGATACGCTCTGCTTGGACATAGTGTGATTATCCTGGTTGAGGCTTCAGCCCTTGACGGCGCCGGACGTCAGGCCGGACACGAAGTAGCGCTGGAAGATCAGGTAGACGATGATGGCGGGCAGCACGGTCATGACGATCGCGGCGTTCAGCTGGCCGTAATCGCGTGAGAACTGCCCCTGAAAGGCGGACAGGCCGAGCGGCAGCGTCCACATTTCCCGGTCCTGCAACAGGACCAGCGCCATGGCGAACTCGTTCCAGGTGGCGACGAAGTCGAGAATGAACAGTGCCGCCAGCACCGGCAAAGATACCGGTAGGAACACGCGCCGGAAGGTGGTGAAATGCGAGGCGCCATCGATGCGCGCCGCCTCGCTGAGTTCGTGCGGAATGTTCCGGAAGAAGCCGTACAGGATGAACACCTGATAGGGGATGCCAAAGGCGAGGTAGGGCAGAATGACCCCTGGATAGGTGTCGATCAGACCGAAGCCGTTCACCAGCGTGAAGATCGGTGCCAGCATCACCTGGAACGGGATCATGGTTCCGAACAGGATCAGCACCAGGATCAGCTTGCCAAAACGCATCGGTATCTTGGCCAGCGCATAGGCGGCCATGGCCGACAGGAAGAGACCCAGCGGCACCTTGACGGCGGTGATGATCACCGAGTTGACGACGGTGGTGCTGAAGCGGCCGCGCGCCCAGGCAGCGGTGAAGTTGGAGAATTGCGGATCGGTCGGCGGCGCGAAGGCGCTCGATGTCATCACCTGCGCCGTCGACTTCAGCGATGTGAAGACGATGAAGACGAAGGGCGCGATCCAGACAGCAGCAACGACGACCAGCGAGATCCATAGGCTGATCAGCACCCAGTCGCGTGGCGGTTTGCCGGCCTGCGCGGCGGCGGTTTCGACGGAAGCGGTCATTCCGCTGTCTCCTCGCGCTTCTGGCTCCAGCGCATGTAGGGGATGACGACGGCAAGCGTCACGGCGAGCAGCACGACGGAGATGGCGCTACCGCGTCCGAAATCGAAGATCTGCATCGATTGGGTGAAAGCCCAGAGCGCCAGCATCTGCGTGGACTGGGCGGGGCCGCCTCCGGTGAGGCCGTAGACGATGTCGAAGGCCTTCAACGAGGAAATGATCGCCAATACGAGAACGATGGTCAGAGTGGTCCGCAGGGCCGGCAGCGTGACGTAACGGAACACCGCCCAGCGGCCTGCGCCATCAATCCGCGCCGCTTCGACGAGCGACTTGTTGACGCCCTGCAAGCCGGCAAGGAACAGCACCATCGAAAAGCCGACCGATTGCCAGACATAGGCGCCAAAGGCTGAATAAAGGGCGATGTCGCGGTTACCGAGCCAGTCCGGCACCCAAGCCTGCAAGCCAAGCGAGGTCAGGATCTGACCGAACAGGCCGAAGAAGGGGTCATACATCCAACGCCACATGGTGGCGACGGCGATGGAAGCGATGATCACCGGCAGGTAATAGATCGCGCGCAGGCTATTGCGGCCGAAAATCGGTTGATTGAGGCCGAGCGCCAGTGCCAGGCCGATCATCGGCGGGATGGCAACGGACAGCGCCGTCCAGATCACCGTGTTCCGGAAGGCCACCCAAAATACCGGGTCCTTGGTGAATACGTCGACATAATTGGCGGTGCCGACGTAGGCCTTGACGGGGTCGAGACCGTTCCACTTGAAGAAGCTCAGCCAGATCACGTCGAGCATCGGAAAGACCGCGAAGACGACGTAGACGACAAGAGCTGGTCCCAGCAGCAATGCGGCCTGGACACGGGTATTGGACAGAATGGCGCGTTCGGCCATGGAACGCCTCCTTGCCTTTGGCGGCGACGGAAAATGTGGCCGGCCTTTCGATAGGTCGGCCACTTCGGATTTCGGGACTGGAGATCAGCCCTTGTTGGTGATGAAGGTCTGCATGGCGGCGGCCGCATCCGCAGGCGCCATGTTGCCGCTCACCACCTCATTGATCACCCGGAAATATTCGGTGGTGATGTCGAGCGGGAAGGCCTGGTCGCCGTTCAGAAAGACCTTGTCGTGGGTATTGAAGAGGTCGAGCCACTTCTTTGTCATCGGGCGCAATTCTCCGTAAGTGACGTTCTTGTTGATGGATGTCGTGCCGGAGACCCCGAGCAATTTCTGCTGAACGGGCGTGGAGAGAAGATAGTCCAGGAATTTCGCCGCGAGATCGGGGTTCTTGCTCTTCGAACTCACGTAGTAGTAGTTGGCAAAGCCATAGAGACGATTGGTGCGTGTCGGGAACGGGAACAGGTCGATATCGTCGATCTTGCCGGCTTCGGCGAGCTGCTGCACCAGCCAGTCGCCCTCCAGCATCATGGCCGCGCGATTGGCCAGGAACAGGTTGAATGCCTGTGAATCGTCGATGCCCATGAACGGCGACAGGATATAGTTCTTGCCCCACTTCTGAAGTTCGCCAAAGGACTGCACGACGCAAGCCTCATCGGTCCACTTCACGGTCATCGCCGTCAGCGCGTCATGCTTTTCGGCGCCACACTTGGCTTCCAGAATGACGTCCATCAGGCGCATGACGTGCCAGTTGACGGTGCCGCCGAAAGCGATCGCCGGGATGCCGGCTGCCTTCAGCTTCTCCGCATCGGCCACCAGCTCGTCGTAGTTGGCAGGGGTCGAGGTGATGCCGGCCTTCGCGAACAGGCTCTTGTTATAATAGAGCGCTTCGCCGGACAGGGACGAAGGCACTCCATGACGACCGCCCGGATACATGCGCGAGAATGAGCCGGCGGCGGGCACCACCTCGTCATCCCATTTGTAGTCCGCGTAATACTTGTCGAGCGGCAGGCTGAGGCCGGCTTTGACATATTCGCCGCCAAGCCCAAGACCAGCCCACATGAAATAGATGTCCGGCCCCTTGTCGGTACCGGCGGCGACACGGATGGCGGTCTTGTGATCGTCGGTGCCACGGGTGACGACTGTCACCTCGGCGCCGGGGTTGGCGGCTTCGAAGTCAGAGACCACTGCAGTGAAGGCTTTGTTCGCGGCCTCGGAACTGAAGTTCAGCGTCCAAAACGTGATGTTCTCGGCCGCCGACAGGCTCGTCGCTACCAGAAGCAGACCGGCGGCGATGGCTGCGCTGGTTACGGTGGCAAACTTGGTCATGGTTTTCCTCCCCGTAGTTTCAAAAGCGGCTTGGTCGCGGGCGGGAGAAGGCGGAGCCTCCTTGCCTTGACGCGATAAGGAAAATGCGGTCGGCCGGGGAAGTCGGTCGACCGCGTTGGGCTGTGGAGGAGAGCGTCAGCCCTTATTATGGATGAACGTCTGCATGGCGGTGGCGGCGTCAGCAGGCATCATATTGCCGCTGGCTACTTCATTGATGACGCGGAAATACTCCGTCGTGACGTCGAGCGGGAAAGCCTGGTCGCCGTTCATGTACACCTTGTCGTAGGTGTTGAAGATGTCGAGCCACTTCTTGTCCATCGGGCGCAGGTTGTCATAGACGACATGCTTGTTGATGGAAGAGGTACTGAATTTGCCGAGCACGCTTTGCTGAACTTCCGTCGAGTTGAAGTAGTCGAGGAACTTCGCAGCAAGATCGGGGTTTTTGCTCTTGGTGCTGATGTAATGGTATTCGGCGAAACCGTAGAGGCGGTTGGTTCCCGTCGGGAATGGGAACAGGTCGTAGCCATTGAGGTCCGTCGCCTCGGCGAGTTGCTGCACCAGCCAGTCGCCTTCCAACATCATCGCTGCACGGCCGGCCACGAACAGGTTGAACGATTGCGCCTGATCGATGCCCATGAACGGCGACAGAATGTAGTTCTTCGCCCATTTGTCGAGCTCGGCGAAGGAGTCCGTTGCGCAGGCTTCCTTGGTCCAATCGACCTTCATGTTCATCAGAGCGTCGTGCTTGTCGGCGCCGCACTTTGACTCGAGGATCACGTCCATCAGGCGCATGACATGCCAATTGACGGTGCCGCCAAAAGTGATGGCCGGGATGCCGGCCGCCTTCAGCTTCTCTGCATCTGCGACCAGTTCGTCATAGTTGGCGGGCGTGCCGGTAATGCCGGCTTTCTCGAACAAGGCCTTGTTATAATAGAGCGCTTCGCCCTTGAAGGTGAACGGCACGCCATGACGGCCGCCCGGATAGATGCGGGAGAAGGAGGCGGCGGCCGGAACCAGCTCATCGTCCCACTTGTATTCCGCGTAATATTTGTCGAGTGGCAGGCTGAGGCCAGCTTTGACGTATTCGCCACCGAGACCAAGCCCCGCCCACATGAAATAGATGTCCGGCCCCTTGTCGGTGCCGGCGGCAACGCGGATGGCGGTCTTGTGGTCGTCGGTGCCACGGGTAACGACTGTTATCTTAACCCCAGGATTGGCCGCTTCGAAGCCTGAGGTGATCTTGGTGAAAGCTTCGTTCGACGCCTCAGAGCTGAAGTTCAGTGTCCAAAGAGTCAAATCCTCGGCCGCGGACAGGCAGGTCCCGGCCAATAGCAGACCGCCGACGAGCGCGGCGCGCGAGGCAGCAGAAGTCAATGTCATGATTTTCCTCCCAGTCGTTTCTAGCGCGACTGAGCATGGAGTATGGCTGCCTTTACCCTCTGTCAAGGATCATTATGTCATTTTCGACGTAATTAGGCCGTCAATCTTCGGGCATTTACGACGAAAAACAGGCATAAATAATTGAATTTGGCCGGTTTCTGTCGATAGTTTAGATTCTCGGGCGCCGATTGCCCCTATTATGTCGTTGACGGCGGAAAGGCGCGACACTACCGTTTTGTCGCAGAGGACGTTAAAACGTCGACGGGTAGTATCTATTAAGTTCGTCGGAGACGAAATTGGCCAACATGATCACTAGCGAGCTTGAAGGCCTGCTTTATGGCCGCGAGCTGGACTCGCCGGTCGTAAAGGTGGTGAGAGCATTAAGTGGCCATGGGGCGGTGAGCACGTCGCAGATTGCCCGCAATACCGGTCTCGCCCGGTCGACCGTTTCCACCATCCTCGCCGACCTGAAGCGATCGAACCTTGTGGTCGAGATGGAGGCGCGTAACCCAGGCCCGGGGCGGCCGGCCATTGCCCATTCGCTCAACCCGGAAGCGGGCACCTGCGTTGGCGCTCTGCTGGATGTCGATGAAATCAGGGTCATCGTTGCCGACGTGGCGCATAACGTGGTGGCCGATCTGGCGATGCCGGTCGAGCGGGAATATTCGCCGACCAAGGCGGCGCGCGTCGTCAAGCACGCCGTGGATACGCTCTACAAGGAGCACAGCCTTGCCCATACCAGTCTGATCGGTATCGGCTTCGCGGTGTCTGCGCCGCTGGCGCCCGACGGACGCGTCATGCGCTCTTCCGCTTTGCCGGGCTGGCAGGGGACCGATTTTCGGGAAGCCTTTGAGCCGGCGCTGCAAAAGCCCATTTTTGCCGACAGCGAAAGCAATTGCGCCGCGCTGGCCGAGATGATGTGGGGCGCCGCGAGCGGCTGCAGCGACTTCGTTCTGTTGAAGCTGAACCAGGCCGTCAGTGGGGCCGTCGTCGTCGATGGCAGGGCGCTTGTCGGCGCATCCGGGTCGGCTGGCGAGATGGGGCACATCGTCATCGATCCACATGGGCCGCTCTGTCGGTGTGGCAATCGAGGATGTCTCGAACTGTATTGTGGGGCCGGTTTCGTCTCAAAAATGGCGGCCGACTGGCTTGGCCGTTCCATACCGGTGGACGAGATTGTGACGCGGGCCGTGCAGGGCGAGACGGGATTCCGTCGTCTTCTTGCTGACGCTGGCGAAGCAGCCGGCCGTGGCCTCAGCATGGTCGGCGCCATGATCAATCCGCCGCTGTTCATTATTTCCGGCGTCCTAGCGAGTGCTGGCGAACTGCTGCTCGCCCCGTTGCGCTCCAGCTATGAGAAGCATTCCTTCGTCAAGCGGGACGATGTCGACGAGGCCCACTATCCCGTTTTCAGGACCGGCAAGTTTCTCGACAACGATAATTGTCTCGGCGCGGCAGGCCTGGTTCTCCGCCATAGCAGCCGCTTGAAGTGAGATAGGCCGCGCAGTTTGCAACGGTCCAGCCGGCTTGCGGAATCTCGGCTGTTGTTCGACAGTCCGGAACCGTATCGTCGCCCCTCATTCTCGAATGCCATCCATGAACATTCTATCCATCCAGTCCCATGTCGCCTACGGCCACGTTGGCAATGCCTCGGCCACCTTTGCCATGCAGCGCCTCGGGCACGAAGTTTGGCCGATCCATACCGTGCAGTTCTCCAACCACACCGGCTACGGGTCGTGGAAGGGGCAGGTGTTTGACAGTTCGTTGATTGACGACTGTGTGGAGGGGATTTCCGAGCGCGGCGTGCTCGGCAGTTGCGATGGCGTTTTGTCCGGCTATGTCGGGGCACCAGCCATTGGGGATTCGATCCTCAAGGCTGTGCAGAGGGTTCGAGACGCTAATCCCAAGGCGGCTTATGCGTGCGATCCGGTGATTGGTGATGTCGGACGCGGCATTTTCGTGCGACCTGGCGTACCGGAGTTCTTCCGCGACCAGGCGGTGCCGGCCGCCGATCTCGTCACCCCCAACCATTTCGAACTCGACTTTCTGGTTGGCCATCCTTCGACTTCCATGGGAGAGGTGAGGGCGTCGATTGCCGGTCTGCACGCGCTTGGCCCCAAGGTCGTTCTCGTCACGTCGCTCATTGTCGACGGTACGCCGGATGATGCGCTCGATATCGTCGCATCCGATGGTCATTCACTCTGGCGTGCCCGATCTCGACGGCTGCCGCTGTCGATCAACGGGGCAGGCGATGCCATAGCGGCGCTGTTCTACGTCCATTGGCTGACGACGCACTCGGTGCCGGAAGCGCTGTCGCGTTCGGTTTCCTCGGTGTTCGGGCTCCTCAACCGAACCGTTGAGGCGGGTAGCCGGGAGATCATACTGATCGCCGCCCAGGATGAGATCGTCCGGCCATCGGTCATCATTCCGGCCGTTCAAGTCTGATAACGCCTGCTGTCAAGCGGTCATCTTGAGGCTGATGCGATCGGCCGAGAAGCGGGTCCGCGAGCATTGAACCGGCCGGCCTTCGAGATCGGTATTGATGGCGCGTGCCTCGAGCACGATGGCGCCGGGCGATAACTGCATCAGTTCGCGCTCGCGGGCGTCGGCGTGACGGGCCGATACTTCCGTGCTGTGCCGAAGATAGTCGGGCAGGCCGCAGGCGGCGAAGGCGCGAGTGATCGAGCCGGTGGCGGCGATATGCCGGGCGATGTCAGGAAAGCGCTCGACTGGAAAGAAATGCTGCGAACAGGAAACGGGGCGGCCATCGACGTAGCCGACTTCCTCCACTTCGGTCACAGGCTGTTCGGGTGCGATTTGCAGCAGGGTCGCCACTTCCAGAGAGGCGGGCAGCTCGCCTGAGCGCAGCAGGCGCGTTGAGACCGACGACGCCTGATCGCCCAGGCCAGCTGAGAAACGCGTGCGCTTCGAGATCGGCAGCGTCAGCTGACGACCGCCGACAATGACCGTGCCATGGCCCTGAATGCTTTCCACCAGCCCCTCTTCCGCCAGAAAGGCGAGGGCGGCTCGCACCGTATGCCGGTTGACCCCGAAGCGTTCGGCGAGATCGAAAGCCGGCGGTAATCTGCCGGTTTCCCGAAACTCGCCGTCGGCAATCGACACGCGAATACGGTCGGCGATCTGCCGCCAAAGAGAGACGCCGGAATGCCGCTCGACCGGTTTCTGTTGGGCCATGTCACCTCGCTGTCACGGAGTTCGGCTAAGACTCTCGTTATTGTGTAGTTGTCTAGATTAATAGACAAATTTGCAAGACGCAAGCCCGCCCTGCCAGAGCGCTATGTGGGCTGAACCGGAGCGAGCCGATGGATGCTGCCGCTGCCCTTGATCCCGAGACGGAACGTCGCCGTCAGCGCATGGGGCTTCTTGCCCGCGCCAGCGCTGCCGAGTTCGATGCTGCCTGGGCGGCCCTTGCCGTTCTGCCGGAGGTGACCGACTTGCGTGGTCCGGAAACCGGGCTCGTCATGTTGACCGGTCGCATCGGCGGCGACGGTGCCCGTTTCAACCTCGGCGAGGCAACGGTGAGCCGGTCCACGGTGCGGCTGGCATCCGGTCATATCGGCTTCGGTCAGTTGCTCGGCAGCGATCAGAACCGCGCCCGTCGCGCCGCCATCTTTGATGCTCTCGCCGGTACAGAGGAAGGCCGCCGGGTGGTCGACCGACTTTGTGCTGATGTTGAAGCGCGCCTTGTCCGCGAGGGGCAACGGCAAGAGGCCGAGACAGCGTCGACCCGCGTCGATTTCTTCACACTGGTGCGGGGAGAGGACTGATGCTCCACGACAATTCGTTCATGCAGGCCTCCCTGGACGGTGGGTTCGGCCAGCCGGTCTTCGAGGCGCAGGAATCTTTCCGCCGGCTGCTCGATGCCATGGCGCGGCCGGGCAGCATTCACCAGGTTACTGCCGACGTAATGGCTCCCGGTCTTGCCGGCCCAGCCCAGGCAGCGCTGGCGCTGACGCTTTGCGACGCCGACACGCCGGTCTGGTGCGCCGCCGCTTCGCCGGCGCATAGCGCTTGGCTCGCCTTTCACACAGGCGCTCCTTTGACGGCGGCTCCGGAGCAAGCGGCCTTCGCTTTCATCGGGGTGGGCGACGCCGTGCCGGACGATCTGTCGCTCGGCACCCAGGACTACCCCGACCGATCGGCAACGCTGGTCATCGAGGTGCAAAGCTTTGGCGAGGGCGAGCGCTTCCGCCTTATCGGCCCCGGCATCGACGGTGCCGGCGACCTTGCCGTCGACGGTTTGCCCAAAAGCTTCGTTGCTTTTCGCGCCGCCAACAGCGCGCTGTTTCCGCGCGGTGTCGATGTAGTGCTGACAGCCGGCCGCGACATCGTTGCCCTGCCGCGCTCCACCACCTTCGTCCATTGGGAAGGCTGAGCCATGTATGTCGCTGTCAAAGGTGGCGAGGCAGCCATCGAAAATGCCCACCGTCTCCTTGCCGATCGCCGCCGTGGTGATCGAGGCCTGCCGGCGATTACCGAGGCCCAGATCACCGAGCAGCTGTCGCTCGCCGTCGACCGGGTGATGGCCGAGGCCTCGCTCTATGATCCGGGCCTCGCGGCGCTCGCCATCCGGCAGGCGCGCGGCGATATGATCGAGGCGATCTTCATCCTGCGCGCCTATCGCACGACGCTACCGCGTTTCGGCACGAGCTTGCCGCTCGATAGCCGCGCCATGCGCATCGAGCGGCGCATTTCCGCCACTTACAAGGATCTGCCGGGCGGCCAGCTTCTCGGCCCCACCTTCGACTATACCCATCGCTTGCTGGATCCCACGCTGTTGGGCGATCCCGATATTCCCGATCCGGCTCATCGCGACGGCGGCCTGGGGGACCTCGCTCGCGTCTCGGACATTCTCGATGGCGAAAGTCTCATCGAGACGGAAGCCGACAACGGTGCTGAACCCGGCGACATCACGCGCACGCCACAGGAGTTTCCGCTATCCCGCGCCGAGCGTCTGCAGTCGCTTGCCCGTGGCGACGAGGGTTTCCTGCTGGCGCTCGCCTATTCCACCCAGCGCGGTTACGGCCGCAGTCATCCCTTCGTGGGCGAGATCCGCATCGGTCTTGCGACGGTGGAAATCGAAATTCCCGAACTCGGATTTTCGGTGGCAATCGGCGACGTGCGCGTGACCGAGTGCCAGATGGTCAACCAGTTCAAGGGATCGACCGAGCGGCCACCGCAGTTCACGCGCGGTTACGGCCTGGTGTTCGGCCAGAGCGAACGCAAGGCGATGGCCATGTCGCTGTGCGACCGGGCCCTTCGCGCCGCCGAATACGGCGAGGAGATAACCGCGCCGGCCCAGGACGAGGAATTCGTCATCTCCCATTGCGACAACGTCGAGGCGACCGGCTTCGTCGAGCATCTGAAGCTGCCGCACTATGTCGACTTCCAGGCTGAGCTCGGCCTCGTTCGCCGGCTGCGCGCCGCATGGCAGGAGCGCGGTGATTTGCCCGAGGCGGAGAGCGTTGAGCCCATCGGGGAGGCTGCACAATGAACGCCGTCACCTACAACTTCGCCTATCTCGATGAGCAGACGAAGCGAATGATCCGGCGCGCCATTTTGAAGGCGATTGCCATCCCCGGCTACCAGGTGCCATTCGCCGCTCGCGAAATGCCCATGCCCTATGGATGGGGAACCGGCGGCGTGCAGGTTACCGCCGCCGTGATTGGCCCCAAAGATGTGCTGAAAGTGATCGACCAAGGCACCGACGACACGACGAACGCCGTATCGATCCGCGCCTTCTTCCGGAAAGTGGCGGGCGTTGCTACCACGACGCACACGGCCGAGGCGACCGTCATTCAGACGCGTCATCGCATTCCCGAGCATCCACTCAAGGAAGGTCAGATCCTCGTCTATCAGGTGCCGATCCCCGAGCCGTTGCGTTTCCTCGAACCGCGCGAAACCGAGACGCGGGTGATGCACGGCCTCGAGGACTATGGCCTCATGCACGTCAAGCTTTACGAAGACATCGCCCATCACGGACGGATCGCTACGGCCTATGCCTATCCGGTGAAAATTGCCGGCCGCTATGTGATGGACCCGTCGCCCATCCCGAAGTTCGATAATCCGAAGATGACGATGAGCCCGGCATTGCAGCTGTTCGGCGCCGGTCGCGAGAAGCGCATCTACGCCGTGCCGCCTTACACGGACGTGAAAAGCCTCGACTTCGAAGACCATCCCTTCGAGGTGCAGACCTTCAGCGAACCCTGCGCCCTCTGCGGCGCCCGCAATGTCTATCTCGACGAGGTGGTGCTCGACGATCGCGGCGGGCGGATGTTCGTCTGTTCCGACACAGATAACTGCGAGAGCCGCCGCGATGAGACGGGAGCCCAATCATGACCGAAGCCCCCATTCTCGAGGTGCGCGATCTTGCCAAGCACTACGGTGCCCGCCTTGGCTGCACTGACATTTCCTTCGACCTCTGGCCGGGCGAAGTGCTGGCCGTGGTTGGCGAGAGCGGTTCGGGCAAGACCACGCTGCTCAACTGTCTGTCGACGCGGCTGACCGCCGACAGCGGCTCGGTCGTCTACGCCATGCGGGACGGCAGCCGGCGTGACCTGACGACCATGATGGAAGCCGAGCGTCGTTTCCTGATGCGCACCGACTGGGGGTTCGTGCATCAGAACCCAGCCGATGGCCTCAGGATGGGCGTTTCGGCCGGCGCCAATGTCGGCGAGCGGCTGATGGCCATCGGCGACCGGCACTACGGACGCATCCGCGACACGGCGCTTGACTGGCTTTCCCGCGTCGAAATCGCGGCCGATCGTATCGATGACGGCCCGCGCGCCTTCTCCGGCGGCATGCGTCAGCGCTTGCAGATCGCCCGCAATCTCGTCACCGCGCCGCGTCTCGTCTTCATGGACGAACCAACTGGCGGCCTCGACGTGTCTGTGCAGGCGCGTCTTCTCGATTTGATGCGCAGCCTTGTCCGCGACCTCGGCCTGTCGGTGATCATCGTGACGCATGATCTCGCCGTCGCCCGTCTGCTCAGCCACCGGATGATGGTGATGAAGGATGGCCGCGTCATCGAGGAAGGACTGACCGATCGTGTCCTCGATGATCCGCGCGAGCCTTACACCCAGCTTCTCGTTTCCTCCATTCCGCAAGCCTGATCGGAGACCGCCATGCTGCCGCTTCGCGTGCGCGACATCGCCAAGACATTCGTCATGCATCTGCGCGGCGGCCTCCGCTTGCCGGTGTTTTCCAATGTCTCCTTCGAGGTCGGCACCGGCGAATGCCTGGTGCTCGGCGGCCCATCGGGCGTTGGCAAAAGTTCTATTCTTAAAATGCTTTACGGTAACTACGGTGTCGACGCCGGCGAGATCCTGGTCGCCCATGCCGGCCGGCCGGTGGACCTTGCAAAAGCGTTGCCGCGCGAGGTTCTCGACGTGCGTCGCCTCACTCTCGGTTACGTCAGTCAGTTCCTGCGAGCCATTCCGCGTGTCCCGGCTCTGGAGGTGGTGGCCGATCCACTGATTGCCCGCGGCACAGACAAAGCCGAGGCGCTGGAGCGTGCCGAGGCGGCGCTGGCCCGGCTCAACCTGCCGAGCGAACTCTGGAGCTTGCCGCCGGCCACCTTTTCAGGCGGCGAACAACAGCGGGTCAACATCGCCCGCGGCTTCATTTCCGACCATCCCATCCTGCTGCTCGACGAACCGACCGCCTCGCTCGATGCTGCCAACCGCGCCGTCGTCGTCGACATGATCGAGGAAAAGAAGGCGGCCGGTACGACACTGGTCGGCATCTTCCACGACGAGGATGTACGCGACCGCGTGGCGAGCCGCATCGTTGATGTGTCTCGCTACTCGGAGCGAAAGGCTCGCCAATGACTCGCCTGTCGGAAACACCGCTCATCCATCCGACCGCCGGTGTCGAGGCGAGCCAGCTTGGGCGCTACACTGAGATCGCCGAGGGCTGCCGCATCAGCGAACTGGAACTTGGCGACTATTCCTATATCGAACGCGACGGCATGGTCTGGTGCGCCACGATCGGCAAGTTCGCCAATATCGCGGCGGCCGTTCGCATCAATGCGACGCGACATCCGATGCAGCGGGCGAGCCTCCACCACTTCACCTATCGGGCCGGCGACTATTGGGATGACGCCCAGCACGAGCAGGACTTCTTCGCCTGGCGGCGCGACAACCGCGTCCACATCGGCCACGATGTCTGGATCGGTCATGGCGCTACCGTTTTACCGGGCATTTCCATTGGCAACGGTGCAGTCGTTGGCGCCGGTGCGGTGGTGAGCCGGGATGTGCCTGCCTACACCATCGTGACCGGCGTACCGGCACGCCCCCTCAAACGGCGCTTTTCAGAAGATATCGCCGGTCGGCTGGAGGCGCTTGCCTGGTGGGATTGGAAGCATGAACAACTTCGGGCTGCGCTCGAAGATTTTCGTGAACTCGACGTCGAGTCTTTCTTGGAAAAATACAAACATTAGACGGTTTAATATTCGGTTGTACACGAAAGTGACATCCGCCAAGCGTAACCTTAAGTCCATACAAAATATAACCAGGCAGGGCGTCCGGAGAAATGTTCGAAATTCGCAATCTATCGCGTCACTTCGGGACCAAGGTCGCCGTCGATGAGGTCAGCGTTTCGATCCCCGAAGGACAGATGGTCGGTGTCATCGGTCGTTCCGGCGCCGGCAAGTCGACGTTGCTCCGGATGATCAATCGGCTCGCCGATCCGACGTCCGGGTCGATCCGCTACGGCGATATCGAGATCGCTTCGCTGAAGGGCGAAGCGTTGCGCCGGTGGCGGCGCGACTGTGCCATGATCTTCCAGCAGTTCAATCTGGTGCCGCGCCTCGACGTGCTGACCAACGTGCTGCTCGGCCGTCTCAATCACCGTTCGACAGCGCTTTCCATCATGAACCTTTTCAGCCGCGACGAGCGCATCATGGCCATCGCGGCGCTGGAGAGGCTTGGTATCGAGCAGACGGCGCTGCAACCCGCGGGCACGCTCAGCGGCGGTCAGCAGCAGCGCGTCGCCATCGCTCGCGCTCTGATGCAGGAGCCGCGCGTCATCCTTGCCGACGAACCGATCGCCTCGCTGGATCCTCTCAACGCCAAGGTGGTGATGGATGCGCTCGCCGATATCAACCGCCGTGACGGCATCACCGTGATTACCAACCTCCATACCCTCGATACGGCGCGTACCTATTGCCAGCGCGTCATCGGTATGGCCGAGGGGAGGGTAGTGTTCGACGGTCCGCCGTCCGACCTGACGGCGGAAACGGTCCGCCGCATCTATGGCGCCGAGGATGACTTCGACGAGCGGATGACGTCAACCTCGCTCGTTCCGCATTGGGTGCCGACGCCGGAGGCGATGGCCGGCCTCACCATGCAAGCCGCTGCCGCCATCTAGGGCAATTTCAGCAAAAGTGGGAACCTGTTCGCGTCCGAAATTGCGATGAAACAAAGAGCTAGAGTGTTTTCTGCGAACCAGAGGTCGTCGGAAACGCCCTGAGGCCAGCCAGTTCCGAGAACCAAGCTTCGAGCGCGTGAGACCGACTACCGGTTTCGCGGAGCGATCCTGCGCGCTCGTCTGCCCGCGCTATTGGCGCAGTACGACCTCCGACCGGCGGGGCCGGCGGAACCAGGAGTGAGACGGATGTTGAAGAAGATTCTGTTTGCCGCAACCGCCCTCGTCGCGCTCGCCGGCGCCGCCGCTGCCGAGGAGATCAAGGATTTCCGCATCGGCATTCTGGGCGGCGAGAACGAGGCGGATCGCCTGCGCAACTTCAAGTGTCTGCAGGATAAGCTGCCGGCCGTCCTTGGCGTCGAAAAGGTGTCGCTGTTCCCGGCCGCCGATTACGACGGCGTCATTCAGGGCTTGCTCGGCGGCACGCTCGACGAGGCCGAACTCGGCGCCTCCGGCTATGCCAAGATCGCCCTGGCCAATCCGGATGTCGTCGCGCCGGTGCTGACCACGGTCCAGACCGACGGATCGACCGGCTACTACTCGATCATGGTCGCCCGCAAGGACAGTGGCATCAAGACGCTCAAGGACCTCAAAGGCAAGAAGCTCGGCTTTGCCGATCCGGATTCCACCTCGGGTTATCTGGTGCCGACGGTCACCTTGCCCGACGCCATCGGCGCGCCGATCAAGGACTACTTTGCCTCGACCGGCTTCGGCGGCGGCCACGAAAACCTCGTGCTCGAAGTGTTGAAGGGCACCTTCGACGCCGGCACCACCTTTGGCTCGGGCGTCGGCGAATTCAAGGACGGCTACACCTCCGGCAATCTGCGCAAGATGGTCGAGAAGGGCATGCTCAACATGGATGACATTGTCGAGCTGTGGAAGTCGCCCCTCATTCCCAACGGTCCGATCGTCGTTCGCAATGCGCTGCCGAACGAAATCAAGACCAAGTTCGTCGCCTTCATGAAGGATCTGCCGAAGACCGACGCGGCCTGCTTCTCGGCCATCGAGGGCGGCGACTTCAAGGCTTTCACCGACGTGACGCCGGACTTCTATAAGACCATCGTCGCCGCCCGCAAGGCGGCCATCGGCGGCTGATCGCTGTTCGTTCCGGACCGGCCGGAATCCTCCGGCCGGCCCTATCCCAAACCGGATCAGCCATGCCGATGAGACTTTCCGACCGCGCCACACTCATGGAACGCCACTGGCAGGCCCAGGCGCGTATGCGGCGACTTTACTCCGTCCTCGGCATTGGCGGGCTGATCGTCACGGTCGCGCTGTCGCTGTGGTTCGCCAACGAGGCCAACGCTGGCAAGTTTTTCGACCGGTTGCCGCATTTTCTGGATTTCACCGGCGACCTGGTGCCGCGCGACTGGCTTGAAGTGGGGCGCGCCATGTTCGACCTGCCATCGCCCTATGACGATGGTAGCCTCAAGTACAACTATCCGGAAGGGCGGACCTATCTCACGTCGGCCTTCTACATTCCCGAATACATCGACCAGATGGCAATCACGCTCAACATCGCGCTGCTGTCGACGGTGATCGGAACCCTCTTCGGTAGCGTGCTGTCATTTTGCGCTGCCAGCAACATGATGTCGAACCGGCTGGTCCGCTGGCCAGCCCGTCGGTTCATGGAAATCCTGCGCGCCTTTCCCGACGTGGTGGTCGCCGGCTTCTTCCTGTCCTTTTTGACGGTCGGGCCGATACCAGCCATCGCGGCGGTATCGATCCACAGCATAGGCGCGCTCGGCAAGCTGTTCTTCGAGGTGGTGGAAAACGCCGACATGAAGCCCGACGAGGGCCTTAGAGCCGTCGGCGGGAACTGGATCGAGCGTGTCCGCTTCGCCATGCTGCCGCAGGTGCTTCCCAATTTTGCCAGCTACTTCCTTCTCCGCCTTGAGATCAACGTGCGTGCCTCGACCATTATCGGCGCCGTCGGCGGTGGTGGCATCGGTGAGCTTCTGCGCCTGTCGATCAGTCAGAACCACGGCGCCAAGACCATCGCCATCGTCATCCTGCTGTTTGGCACCATCGTCGCTGTCGACCAGTTCTCCGCCTGGCTGCGTCGAGGCTTGGTCGGCCGCGATGCCTTCCTGCCGGCGACCTGAGGAGGCCCACCAATGCTGACCCTCACTGCCGACCAATATGTCTCCATCGCCGCTCGCCATCCCCATGTGGTTCAACCGCGCTTTTGGACGGTATGGCGCATGCCGGCGCTGGCCGCCGCCACTGCGGTTTATCTCCTGTTCTGCTGGTGGGTGTTCGGCATCGGCCAAGTGCTCGCCAACACCAACTGGCAGATTGCCGGCTCCTACCTCATTCAATGGGTGACCTACGAATATCGGCCAACCATCTCGATCGACCGAGATGGTGCCATGGCCGTGACCTTTCCGCGCTTCGACCCGATCGGCCCCAACCCGAAACCGGACTGGATGACCGTCGAGCACACCACGATGGAGCGTCGCATTGCCGCGCCGACGCCGGCTGGCGCGACGACGGGCGGCTTCATGCCCGGCGGCAGTTTCATGGCGCCGGGGACTGCACCGGTTGCTCCCGCCACGGAACCTACTGTCCGTGTTGAAGAGGTGGTAAAGCGCGCCGAAGTACGCTTCTCGGCCGATGCCCGCCTCGTTGCCACCCCCGACCGGATCGTCGTTGAGAGGAAGGGCGAGATGCTGGTCGTGCCGCTCGGCACGGGTGACAACGTACGGCCGGCCGGGCCGTTGCCGGCTTGGGCGGAGCAAAAGCGGGCAGGGGATCGCATCATCGTCGCCTTCGGTCTTGCCGGCTGGGCGCAGATCGATGGCGGCTCGGTGGTCATTCATCGGCGCTTTCCCGGTTGGGCCAACTTCATTTTCGATACCAATTCGGCTTTCTTCGGCAAATCATCGAGCGAGGTTCTGCATCTGCTCATCTCTGGCGATCGTCTCGATCCCACCCGCAGCAACTTCGCTGTCGCGATCGACGATTTCCTGCACAATCCGTCTTGGCAGCATCTCGATGTGTGGACCAAGCTGCTTGAAACCGTCGTCATGGCCTTCATCGGCACGCTGTTCGCAGCGATCGTAGCGTTTCCGCTCAGTTTCATCGCCGCTCGCAATATCACGCCCAGTTGGCTGGCCAACCAGACGGCGAAGCGCTTCTTCGACTTCCAGCGATCCGTCGATATGCTGATCTGGGCCTTGTTTTTCACCCGCGCTTTCGGCCCCGGTCCGATCTCCGGCATGGCGGCCATCTTCTTCACCGACACCGGCTCGCTCGGCAAACTGTTCTCGGAAGCGCTGGAGAACATCGACGGCAAGCCACGCGATGGGCTGACGTCGGTGGGTGCCACGCCGATCGCCGTGCAGCGCTTCGGCGTCCTGCCGCAGGTGCTGCCGGTCTTCGTCAGTCAGACGCTCTACTTCTGGGAATCCAACACCCGCTCGGCCACCATCATCGGTGCCATGGGGGCTGGCGGTATCGGCCTCAAATTGTGGGAGGCGATGCGCACCCACACAAACTGGCCCAACATTTTCTACATGGTGATCCTGATCATCGGCACCGTGTTCATCTTCGACACCATTTCCAATGCACTGCGCAGCCGGCTGACCGGCGGGGCGCAGCTCTGATGAGAAGAAGACCTGATATGACCGACGCTTGCGATTTTGAGATTTGCAATGCCAACCTCGTCTTGGAGGATCGCGTCGTCACCGGTGGCGTGATTGTCCGCAATGGTCGGATCGCCGAGGTGACGGAGGGGCCGGCGCGGAGTGGCATCGATTTCGGCGGCGACTATCTCATTCCAGGTCTTGTCGAACTGCACACCGACCATCTGGAAGTGCATTACGCGCCGCGGCCTGGTGTGCGCTGGGACACGATTGCCGCCATCCAGGCACACGACGGCCAGGTAGCGACGGCTGGCATCACCACGGTGTTCGATTGCCTGCGCATGGGCTCCGACGAGGACGGTGGCTTTGCGCCGGGCGAGATGCGGGCACTCGCCGATGCGCTCCACGAGGGGCGCGATCAGGGGCGCTTTCGTGCCGACCATCTCATCCATTTGCGCTGCGAAGTGTCGGCTCCGGATATGCTCGCCGACTACGAAGCCTTCCATAACGACCCCCTGGTCCATCTCGCCTCGGTAATGGATCATTCGCCCGGCCAGCGTCAGTTCCAAAACCTCGATCAGTACACGCTCTACTATCAGAAAAAACGCGGCCTCTCCGATGAGGCCTTCGCCGCCTTTGTCGCCAAAAGGCAGGAAGCTTCCGCGCGCCATTCCGGTCCCAACCGGGAGGCTGTGGCCGCCGATTGCCGGGTGCGTGGCATCGCGCTGGCCAGCCACGACGATGCGACCATCGACCACGTCGCTGAATCGGCCAGCCATGGTATCCGCATCGCCGAGTTTCCGACCACCATGGAGGCCGCCCGCGCCTCGCATGTCGCAGGCATCTCCGTGCTGATGGGCGCGCCCAACATCGTGCGTGGCAAATCCCATTCGGGCAATATTGCCGCTGGCGATCTTGCCGAGGCCGGCGTGCTCGACGTTCTGTCGTCTGATTACGTGCCGATCAGTCTGATCCACGCGCCCTTCGTTCTCGCCGACAACGGGATCGATCTTTCGCGCGCCATTGCCATGGTCACGGCCACGCCGGCCCGAAGCGTCGGGCTTGCCGATCGCGGCCGCATAGCGGCCGAGCTGCGCGCAGACCTGGTCCGCGTCCATCGTCAGGAAGGTGTGCCGGTGGTGCGAGCGGTCTGGCGCGAGGGGCGGCGGGTGGCGTGATGGACGGACCCGATACCGCGCCGAGCGGGTGCATGATCGTCGTCGTCGGTCCATCTGGGGCCGGCAAGGACAGTCTGATGGAGCTGGCAGCCACCTGTCTTGCCCGGCGGTCCGATATCGTCTTCGTGCGGCGGATGGTAACGCGGGCTGGCGATGCCGGCGGCGAGGCGCACCAACCGATAAGCCACGATGAGTTCGAGGCAACGGCCGCCGCGGGCGGATTCGCCGTATCCTGGCGCGCGCACGGTCACGGTTATGGCATTCCCGCACCGACGATCGAGGCGATACGTGCCGGCCGCTGCCTTGTCGCCAACGGTAGTCGTACCGCGCTCGCCGATTTCGCCGCCATCTATCCCACGCTTGCGGTGATCCAGGTTACCGCCGACCGCGAGTGCCTCATTGCCAGGCTCACGGCGCGCGGGCGCGAAACGGCGGCTGAGATCCGCGCTCGTGTCGACCGCCCGAAACCATCGTTGCCGGTCGGACTAACTGTTTATACCGTCGACAACAGCGGTGATCTCTCGGAGGCTGGGCGACGCTTTGCCGAACTGGTCGAAGCGATCGCCGACCGTCACGCCCGAGGATGACCATGCAGCACCATGCTCGCTACGCGCTTTACTACGCTCCGTCGGTCGATCATCCGCTGACGCGCACCGCAGTACGCTGGCTCGGTCGCGACGCTTTTGGCGGCCGGGTGCCGGCGCGAACCTTGCCTCCGGCCTGGGAGCCGCTGGTCACCGATCCGCGCCGCTATGGCTTCCATGCGACGCTGAAACCACCGATGCGCCTCAAGCCGGACCTCCATTCGTGGGATCTGCAGGCCGCCGCCAGTGATTTCGCCCGGCGGCAGCCGCCGCTCGACATTGGGCGTCTCAAGGTGGCGCGCATCGGCAGCTTCTTCGCGCTGGTTCCCGAGGAGGCGCCCGCCGCGCTGGGAGTGCTCGCCGATGCCGTGGTATCTGAGTTCGACCGTTTTCGGGCACCGATGGGATCTGAGGAATTCGCTCGTCGCAACAAGCCCAACCTCGACGCTCTTGAGGTCGAGAACCTCAAGACGTGGGGCTATCCCTATGTCTTCGAGCGATTCCGCTTCCATATGTCACTGACCGGTCCGGTGCCGGAAGAGCTGCGAGCAGTGGTTGGCGATCACCTGACCGAGCTATTCGCCGACAGCCTGCGTCAGCCGGTCGTTATCGACGCGCTCACCTTATTCATGGAAGAAGTGCCGGAGGCTGAGTTCGTTGCACTGTCGCGCGCCGAGTTCGGCGGTTAGGTTTGATTGTCGACACCGGAGAGTGGTATCGACCGTCGGAAGAATCTCGACCCTGTTGAAAAGATCGACGGCTTCTCAAGATCGTTCGTGCCGCCTGATCGCCCGTGGTGTCGGTCCTCGCCTGATGTCATGGTCTCACGCGTTGATGCCGGCTGGAATTTTCAAGCTTGGCATAATCGGCCTCGTAAAGTGCGAAGGTGCTCTCATGGCTCGGTTTCCTCTCGTCGTGGCAAGGGTATACGACCCCCTGGAATCGATGATCGGAGCACGCCTGCTGGTGGATAGGCTCTGGCCTAGAGGAATATCAAAGGAGCGTCTTCGCCCCGACGATTGGCCCAAAGAGGTGACGCCCAGCACCGCTTTGCGCAAATGGTTCCACGCCGGCTCCGGCGGCTGGGCGGAATTCCGCGAGCGTTATGAGGCCGAGCTTGCTACCCATCCGACTGAGGTCGAACAATGTGTCGACTGGTGCCGCAAGGGACCGGTCACCTTGCTGACGGCCGCTCAGGATCCCGAACAAAGCCACGCAGCAGTCCTCCGCGACTGGATGGACGCGAGGCTCAAATCGTAAGTTCCAGCTTCCTATCCAGTGTTGGCTGGGGCGGTCGGTCTACTCGCTGACGGCACAAGCCCGCCCGTCGGCGTCGAAGCCATGAGACGTGTTTGCCCGCGGGGCAAGACCGATGGTCTCTCCACCAACGAACGCAGCATCCCCGATCGCCCGGACCGTCAGGCGACCGGTCCCTGGCACGTCCACGTAGAGATAGGTGTCGCTGCCGAGCCTTTCGCTGAACTGTACCCTACCGGTCCAATGGGCGCCGGAGGTGACAATGTCGATATGCTCGGGCCGGACGCCGAAGGTGGATACCTGGCGGTGGGTGGCATAATCGCCGGTGATGAAATTCATCTTCGGCGAGCCGATGAAACCGGCAACAAACAGCGTTTTGGGTTGGTTGTAGAGCTCGAGCGGGCTGCCGACCTGCTCGATACGCCCTTTGTTCAGCACGACGATCTGGTCGGCGAGCGTCATGGCCTCGACCTGGTCGTGGGTGACATAGACCATGGTGGCGCCCAGCCGCTTGTGCAGCTCGGCAAGCTCTACTCTCATCTGCGTCCTGAGTGCGGCATCGAGGTTGGAGAGCGGCTCGTCGAACAGGAATACCTTGGGCTCGCGTACGATGGCGCGGCCGATGGCAACCCGTTGGCGCTGTCCTCCAGACAGTTCGCCCGGTTTACGGTCGAGCAACGTGTCGAGCTGCAGCGTCGCCGCTGCCTCATGTACCTTGCGCGCGATCTCCGCCTTCGGCTTGCCTGCCATCTTGAGACCGAAGCCGATGTTCTGCGCCACGTTCATATGGGGATAGAGCGCGTAGGACTGGAAAACCATCGCGATACCGCGCTCGGTCGGCCGAGCGAAGGTGACGTCCTTGCCATCGATTTCCAGAGTTCCATCGCTAATATCTTCAAGACCGGCAGCGAGCCGCAGCAGGGTCGATTTGCCGCAGCCCGACGGGCCGACGAAGACGGTGAACGAACCGTGGGGGATGAAGAGCGAGACGTCCGGAATCACCTCCACGGCGCCGAAGGTCTTGTTCACATGTTTGAATTCGAGCGTTGCCACGGTCGGTTCCTTACGCGTCGAGATCGCGGTAGCGGAAGTAGGCGAAGTCGGCTGGCATGGCCTGGCCGCTCATGTCGTTGGCGGACATGCCGACGAACGCCCCGGTAAAGTTGGCGTGCTCGCCGGCCCCGCATTCGTCCGACAGGATCGAGGCATCGAGGATGCCTCCGACCTGCTTCCAATCGTCCGACCCGGTTGCGTAGAAGAAGATCAGCGTCGTCGTCCGCACCTCTACCTTGAGGCGCACCGGCTTGCCGGCCGGTACGGGGACCGGTTCGGCGAGCCCGATTGTGGTCTGTCCACCGCCCTGCGTGCCGTTGCAGGAGATGACCTGCAGGCAGGTACCGACCTGCTGATCGAAGGTCAGCGCCAGATAGTGGTAGGCGAAGCGGTTGTAGTAGGCCACGAGGCCGGCAAGCTGCATGTGGATCTGTGGGTCGGCATGGACCTCGGTTTCCGCATCATAGGCAAAAGCGGTCTGACGACGGGCGACCAGCGCCTGCTCGTACCACGAACCAATCGCTTCGCGCCCGAAGAGGCGCAGAAAGCCGGGCCGATCGGCAAGGGAGAAGAGACGCTCTCCGTAGGGGGTGCGCAGCCACTGGAAATCCTTCGGCAGACCGGCATCCGGCAAGAAGCGGGACTCTTCCGGTGCAGCAGGGAAGGGGTGGGCCGGCACGTCGGGCGCCTCGACCTTCAGCTTTGGCGTCAGCTTGCCGCCGGCAATCCGTGGCCAGCCGTCGGCGCCCCATTCGATCTTCTGGATCGCCGTTTCGCGGCCAAGCGGGCAGCGGCGCAATCCGGCGATCGGCCGGCCGGTGAGATGGACGAGATAGGTTTCGCCGGCGGGTGTGTCCACGAGGTCGGCGTGGCCGGCTCGCTGCAGCGGAGCCGTCGGATTGCCGCGTGCCGTGACGACATAGGTATCCGGATGGAGCTCATAGGGGCCTTCGAGGGTACGCGATCGCCCCATCGTTGCGACGTGGTTATATCCGGTACCCCCCTCGGCAACCATGATGTAATACCAGCCATCCCGGCGATAGAGATGCGGACCTTCGGTCAACCCTGCCGGGGTTCCCTTGAAGATGTTGGTGATCGGTCCCTTCAGTTTCCTTTCCGCGACGTCGTATTCCTGGCAGGCAATGCCGGCAAAACTGTTGTCTCCGGGAAAGCGCGGCGGGCGACCACGATAGTCCCACCACACATTGACGATCCACTTGCGACCGTCATCGTCGTGGAAGAGCGACGGATCGAAGCCAGACGAATTGAGGTAGATGGGGTCCGACCACGGCCCCTCGATCGAGGGCGCCGTGACGAGGTAATTGTGCACGTCCTTGACCGAGCCATCGCGACGCTTCATGTCGCTGAAAACAAGCCAGAACAGGCCGTCGGCGTAGGTCAGGCAGGGTGCCCAGACGCCGCAGCTGTCCATCTCGCCACGCATGTCGAGTTGGCTCGGCCGGTTCAGCGGCCGACAGACCAGATCCCAGTGTATGAGATCGCGCGAATGGTGGATCTGCACGCCGGGAAACCACTCGAAGGTTGAGGTGGCGATGTAGTAGTCGTCGCCGGCGCGGCAGATCGACGGATCGGGGTTGAAACCTTTGAGGATGGGATTGGTGATAACAGGACGGGACATTTCTCAACCCTTGACCGAGCCGCGCGTAAGGCCGGCCACGATGTATTTCTGAGTGAAGGTGAAGAAGACGAGCGCTGGCAGAATGGTCAGCGACACGAAGGCAAGGATGCGGTTCCATTCGACGATGAACTCACCGCGGAACTGCATGATGCCGAGCGGCCAGGTGAACAGCGATTGCTCGTTGAGCACCACCAGCGGCAGTAGGTAGTTGTTCCAACTCTGGACGAAGACGAAGGTGCCGACGGTGGCGAGAATCGGCGTCGACAATGGCAACGTGAAGCGGAAGAAGAAGCCCACATAGCCGCAGCCATCGACGTAGGCTGCTTCGAACAGCTCCTTGGGCAACTGCTGGAAGAAGCTCCTGAGCAGGATGACCGCGAAAGCCATGGAGAAGGCGGTCTGCGGCAGGATGATGCCGAGTGGATTGTCGAGCAGACCGAAGCGGTTGATCTGAAAGAACAGCGGCACGATGGCGGTCGCGAAGGGGAACATCATCCCCAGGAGCATGTAGGACTGCAGGTAACGCGAGCCGAAGAAGCGGATTTGCGCGAAGACATAGGCCGCCATGGAGGCGCACAACAGCGTCAGCACCACCGCCGACAGCGAGATCACCAGCGAGTTGCGCAGATAGGTCCAGAACACCGGACCGGTCAGAATGTCGATGAAGACATCGAAACTCCAGTGTGAGGGGAAGCCGAAGGGGGCTGCCCTGAGCTCACCCAGCGTCTTGAATCCACCGAGGAAGGTTGCAAGCAGCGGCAGGATGACGAGCGCGGCGATGAAGGTGAGGAAAGCTGCGCGCAAAAGCTGCGAGAGGAGGCTGCTGCGCTTCATAGCTGGCCTCCCTTGTCGATCGCCAGGCGCTTGTAGCTGAAGGCCGTGCCGACGCAGAGGATGAACAGCACCACGCCGACGGCGGCCCCGAAGCCGACGTTCATGCGGGCGAGGCCGAAGGTGTAGAGGAAGCTGACGATCGAATGGGTGGAGTTCGATGGCCCCCCATTGGTGAGCGGGATGATGATGTCGAACACCTGCAATGCGCCGGTGATGGCGAAGAGCACGCTGAGCTTGATGGCGTGCAGGATCATCGGCAGCTTGACGTACCAGATGGTCTTGAGCGGACTGGCGCCATCAATCTCCGCCGCCTCGATCAGGTCGGTCGGAACCGCCTGCAGCGCGGCGATGAATATCATCATGTGGTAGCCGAAATACTTCCACACGACGACGGTAATGATGGTCCAGAACGCCCATTGCTTGTCGGCGAGGATATAGAAGGGTTCGCTGCCGAGCTTGTCGGCCACCATTGCCGAGACGCCGTAGTCGCCGTCGAAGATGAAGCTCCAGATCAGGCCGGTGGCGATTTCGGCCAGAATATAGGGGGCAAAGAAGATAAGGCGAAAGGCGGTATTGGCCGACGTCTTGCGGTAGAGCAGCAGCGCCAAGACGAGAGCCAGCGGAATCTGCAGAAAAATCGAAGCCAGCAGCAGCTTGAACGAATTGAACAGCGACTGATGAAAGATCGAGTTCTTCAGGAGGATGCCGTAATTATCGAAGCCGACGAAGTTGGTGACATCGCCGTAGCCGTTCCATTTGTAGAAGCTGAGGTCGACCGCGGTGAAGATCGGCCAAATCACGAACAGACTGAAAAGAAGAACGGCCGGCGGCAGGAACAGCATCAGCGCAGTCAAACTACCGTCTGAACGCATGCGTGAAAAGCCGCTCGGTCGCCGCCGTGCGCCAGAAGGCGCCGCGGGATGGGTGGAGGTCATGGACAAGTCTTTTCGTAATCGGTCGGCGAGCGACATGAAGAGCGCCGGCAGGAACGGGCTCTAGACCGAACCCGGAGGCAGTCGCACCCGGAGGAACAACCTTGGCGGTTCCCCCGGATGCACTTGCCGGTGAGCGTGGATCAGTGCATCTGGTGCGCTTCCTCGACCATCTGCGCCGCCTCGTCCGGTGAGATGTCGCCAGTCGCAAGTTCGGCAGAGGCGTCATTCATCGCCGCTCCAACGTTGGCGCCGAGCTCCTGGTCGAGATAGAGCTGATGGTGTGGGGCAGCCGCGAGAAGGTTGGCAATGGCCTTGACGTTGGCGTTCCTGATGCCCGCGTCGGCGCCTTTCACGATCGGCAGCCAGAGATCCATGCCCGCGCTGACGGTCTGATTGTCGAGGTTCATCAGGCTGGCGAGGAACTTGGAAGCGGCCGGCGTGGCGTTCTTGGACACCAGCCAACCGTTGATGCCGCCAAATGTATCCGCCGGATCTCCCTTGCCGCCTGTGATCACCGGGAAGGGGATGAACCCAAGCTTGTCGTCGCTGATGCCCTGACCGGACGTGGAATTGCGCTTCTGCGCCCCGATCATGTAGTTGCCGGCCAGAATGAAGGCGCCGCGACCGTCGCCGAACAGGCCGCCGGCCTTGGAGTTGTCCGTGTCCATGAACCCGGGCTGGAAGGGCTGGAGATCGGCGAGCTTCTTGAACTCTTCGCCGGCCTTCACGAAGTCCGGTCCGGCAAGGCCATCGTTCTCACCGGCCTTGGCGGCCGCGATACCGTCGACGCCGGCGATGCGGGTGGCGAGATAGCCATAGTAGTGTTGAAGCGGCCATTTGGACTTGCCGCCGACGACGATGGGCGTAATCCCCGCGTCCTTGATGGTCTTCACCGCCGCAAGGAAATCGTCCCACGTCTTGATGGTCGTGGGATCGACGCCGGCCTTCTGGGTCAGCTCCTTGTTGTAGAACAGGACGACGACGCCAGCATACATCGGAAGGCCATAGAGCTTGTCATTGTAGGTGAGCGCCTTGATGCCGCCGGGGGCGAAGGTGTCGAGCGTCTTCTTGTCGACCTCGCCGGAGATGTCCTTGAGCACGCCGGCATCGGCCTGCTCATGAAAGACGCCGCCGGTCCAGGTGTAGAAGATGTCCGGTCGGGCCGAGGACTGCAGCAGCGTGGGCAATTTGGATTTGAATGACGTGTCGTCGAGATAGTCGAATTGAATCTTGATGTCGGGGTTGGCTTTTTCGAATTTTTCGATCGCCGAAGCGTAAAAATCACGCCCCTCTTTCACATTTGGCTCGATCGAAAGAACTTTGACAGTCTCAGCGAGGACAGGAGCCGAAGCGAACATCCCCACTGCAAGCACAGCAAGTACTGCATACCTTTTCATTTTTCTTCCTCCCTTTCGACGCGCGCCCCAGCCAAACGAAAATACGATCGTTTACGAAGCTTCCCTCTCGGCGCGAACCGGATAGGGCGGACGTTAATGGAGGCGGTTTGCAAATCGGGATTATGTTTTTTTATAATCCAGTCCAGACCGGCAATTTTTTCAGACGAGGTAGACCATTTGCTCAGTGCGGGGAGGGCGTACAGGAGCCACGTTGAACACAATGGCGGCTTAATCGGGAAGGGTCACAAGCACGATGGCGGCGGGAGTGAATTCGTTTCGCGTGGCATTGATGCTGAAGGCGAAGGGAGCCTACGGCCGAAGCGTGGTCGCCGGCGTCAGCGATTATGTTCAGTCGACACGGGTAATGTGGGATTTCCTGCTGTTCGAGGATTTCCGTGGGGCGATCAGCAGCATTGGCGACTGGTCGGGCGACGGCATCATCGCCGACTTCGACGATCCTGAGTTCGAACGCCTGTTCAGCCAGAGCCGGTTGCCGGTCGTGGCGGTCGGCGGATCCTACGAACGAACGGCCGACTATCCGAACAACGTTCCCTATGTCGCCACCGACAATTTCGCCCTTGTCTCGGCAGCCTACGACCATCTGGTCGAGATGGGGCTGCCCCACTTTGCCTTCTACAGCCAACCGCCGGCTCCAACCAATCGTTGGGCGCAGCAACGGGAGGCAGCTTTCTGTCGGATATGCCGCCGGGACGGCCTCGATCCACTGCTATTCGAAGGGCACTTCAACGATGGTCTCGACTGGGACAGCATTCTCGGTGAGCTCATCGATTGGCTCACTGGCCTACCGAAACCGGTTGGCGTGATCGCGGTGACCGACGCTCGGGCACGACAAGTCCTGCAGGCCTGCATCATGGCCGGAATCGCCGTACCCGAGGAGGTGGCGCTGGTTGGCATAGATGACGATCAGCTCCTGAGGATGCTGGCCCGCATACCGATCAGTTCCGTCCGTCAAGGCACGCGCGAAATGGGCCGGATCGCAGCGGAGATGCTGCATCGTCGACTGATCGGTGACCGACTGGAGCAGACACGCATTCTCGTGCCGCCAAAGGGCCTCAACGCGTTGGCTTCGTCTCGCCACCAGCCAACTTACGACCCCTACATCATGCGAGCGCGCCACTACATTCGCCAGTTCGCCGCCCAAGGGGCGAAGGTAGCGCAGGTGGCGGCCTATGTCGGCGTATCGCGAGCGACGCTCGACATGCATTTCCGCAAAGCCTTCGGCTGGACCGTGCACGACGACATGCTCGCCTTTCGGCTCGAGCGCGCCCAGCAAATGCTGGCCGATCGCCGGCTGTCATTGGCCGAGGTGGCCGCTCGCGGCGGCTTCACGTCGCTGCCTTACATGTATGCCGTGTTCCGGCGCGAACTCAACTGCACGCCAACCGAGTTCCAGGCAACGCTACCTGTCCCCACCTTCGCCGAGACGACAGGATCCGGGCTTTGAAAGCCATGCACTCGGAAGATCAAAGATAGAAAGTGGCGGAGCCGGAGGGATTCGAACCCTCGGTACGGGTTTAAGCCCGTACGCCGGTTTAGCAAACCAGTGCCTTCAGCCTCTCGGCCACAGCTCCGTTGCGAAGTTGTCTAGAGATTCTGCGGCACTGGGTCAAGCCCCGGCGGCATCCGTTCCGCACATGCTTTTCGCAAGCCGGTCTGTTTCGGGCAACAATTGCGACAGCTCCAAGACCTGAAGGCAAACGGCGGAAATCGCTAGGATTTCCGCCGAAAGCAATGGAGTTGCCTGGGATCGTTTACCAGCGCTGGTGGACGTGCGGAGCAACGAGACGGGCGTAGATTTCGCGCGTTGCTGCCATCACGTCGGCCGGGATGGCCGGAAGGTCCGAGGCGGCGGCATTGCCGCGTGCCTGTTCGGCGTTGCGGGCGCCCGGAATGACGACGCTGACGGCATCGGCCATCAGGATCCAGCGCAGCGCAAAGGCGGCCATGCTCTGGCCGACCGGCACCAGCTGGCGAATCTCCTCGACGGCCTGAAGGCCCACCTCGAAGGGCACGCCGCCGAACGTCTCACCGACGTCGAACGCCTCGCCATGACGGTTGAACAGACGGTGATCGTCGGCGGCGAATTTCGTCTGCGCAGTGATCTTGCCCGAGAGCAGGCCGGAGGCCAGCGGCACGCGAACAATGACGGCGACTCCGCGCCTCTTGGCTTCCTCGAAGAACAGCCTGTCAGGCCGCTGGCGGAAGATGTTGTAGATGATCTGGATCGAGACGACGCCGGGATATTCGATCGCCTTCAACGCCTCCTCGACCTTTTCGACGGAGACGCCGTAGTTGCGGATCTTGCCCTTGGCCTTGATCGCCTCAAGTCCCTGGAACAGGGCAGGGGTATAGAGCACTTCGGTCGGCGGGCAATGAAGCTGCACGAGGTCGAGCGTTTCGACGTCGAGGTTGGCAAGGCTGCGGTCGATAAAGGCTTCGATATTCTCCGGCGTATAGCCGGCGGCAACGTGCGGGTTGAGGCGCCGGCCGGCCTTGGTGGCAACATAAGGGCGCTTGCCCTTCCACTCCTTCAACACCGAGGCAATGATTTTCTCTGAACGGCCGTCGCCGTAGACATCGGCGGTGTCGATGAAGGTGACGCCCGCCTCGAGCGCCGCTTCGAGGGCAGCCCTGCCGTCGGCCTCGGTGACCTCGCCCCAGGCCCCACCGATCTGCCAGGCGCCGAAGCCAATGTCGGACACGTCGACCGGCAGGCGGCCGAATTTGCGATACTGCATGACTTTTCTCCCCGAATAATTGGCCTTTGGGCTTTGATTTCGAGGAGCGATTAATGCCGTTCGGGCTCTTTGGCGCAAATGGTTTCTGACGATGGCCGGCATCGCTTCCGGAGATCACCGGCCGAACCGTGCACACAAACAAAAGGGCCGGCTTTCGCCGGCCCAGTTCCGCTTGCTTGGGAGGAGCGGTCGTCTCAGACCTCGACGTACTGGATGCCGACGAGTTCGCAATAGGCCTTCCACTTGGCGCGGGTATCGCCGAGGTGCAGGACCTGATGGTGCGTGCCGCCGTTCTTCAGCCAGCCATTGAGGCATTCCCTCACGCCGGTGACCGGCTTGAAGAAGAAGTAAGGCATCTCGACGGTGGGCAGTTCCTCGGTGTCGAGGATTTCGCCCTGTGACACGACGAGGCGATACTTGTCAGCGCCGAGCGAGACGAGGCTGACCAGCGTGGCCGGGCCGGGTTCGCCCTGGAACAGGACGGTCGGCGGATTGTCGAGACCACCGATGCCGAGCGGACGATCGATCAGGCGCGGCTTCTTGTCCTTGCGGGCGATCTTCCAGTTGCCTTCGCCCATGTGGCTCTGCAGAGCCGCATCGAGCTCGAAGTCCATGGCGTACATTTCGGTGAACTGAGGATCGGCCTGTAGCGCGCGGGCGGCGACCATCAGCGAGGCGCAGTTGGTGTCGCCCTCGGCGGCGTAGCCGTAGCCATCGGCCATTAGGTTCGAGGCGGCCATCATGTGGGTCTGCTTGAAGCGACCGTCGAGGCCGATCTCGTTGAAATAGAGCGAGAAGGCGTCGTATTCACCGGCCTCGAGCACCTTGGTGAGGGCGACCTGGATCTTGGCGGCCTCCTCAAGCTGCGGCTGGGTCAGCTTCGGATCCATGTCGAAGTTGGCCTTGCAGTAGGCGATGACGGCCTGGATCTCCTGGGTGTTGACCTTGTCCATCTCGGCTGCCACCGGGCCCATGCCGATATGGTCGACCTGCGGGCCGATGACGCGCATGAAGGTGTGCGGGTCGGTCAGGATGTCGCCCATGCCCGGCATGCGGCCGAACACGGCGACCTTGGTCTTCTTCATGACGGCGACGGCATGGGCCGACGAGGCGAACACGTCGAAAGCCTTGACGAACTCGGCATCCTTCCAGTCGCCCGACCAGACAGAGAACTGCTTGCCGAGGTGGATCAGCGAGTTGGCCGTATCCTGAACGCCGTGGACGCCCTGGTTATAGGTGAGGTCGGCCATGTCCCACGACTTGGTGACGCGGGGTTCCGGCTGAATGTTGGCCAGGAACAGCGGCGTCGACACATCGCGGAAGGCATTGACGAGGCGCAGACCCGGACCGTAGGTCAGGTTGACGATCATGATGCCGTCGACTTCCTCGGCGGCGAAGATCTTGAGCACTTCCTCGATGTCTTCACGGCAACGAGCCGCCTTGGGGAACAGCACGTCGGCAACGCCGGTCAGGCGGGCCGAAACCTCACGGGCATAGCCTTCCTGCCGCTTGGTGATGCCCGGCAGCGTGTTGTCGTAGAGTTCCTGCATGATGCCGAGGAAACCGATCTTCGGCTTCCGCGTGATGTCCTTGAGCGACATTTCCTTGCCTCCTAGAAAATTGTTGTCCTTGCCTTATTCGCCTTCATGAATACGAGGCGACGATCAGGCCTTCTTCTGGCCGTACCAGGCCCCAGGGCCGTGCTTGCGCTGGTAGTGGTATTCCGAGACATATTCCTCGACCGGGCCGGCGTTGGGCGCGAGCATCACGGTGGTGGTGGCGATGCGGGCGATCTCTTCGAGGAAGACGGCGTTGAGCACCGAGTCCGGAGCGTTCTTGCCCCAGGTGAACGGGCCGTGCCCGGCAACCAGCACCATCGGCTTGGCAAGTGGATTTTCATTGCCCAGACGCCGGACAATGGCCTCGCCGGTATTGCCTTCGTAGTCCGACGCGACTTCCTCGGCGGTAAGCGGCGCCGTCATCGGCACTGGCCCGTGGCAATAGTCGGCGTGCGTGGTGCCGAAGCAAGGGATTTCCTTGCGGGCCTGCGCCCAGGCGACGGCGTAGGCCGAGTGCGTGTGGGTGACGCCGCCGATGGTCGGGAAGGCCCGGTAGAGCACCAGATGAGTCTTGGTGTCGGTGGAGGGGTTGAGGTCGCCCTCGAGTACCTTGCCGTCGGCAAGGTTGACAACCACCAGCTTGTCGGGGGTCAGCTTATCATAGGAGACGCCCGACGGCTTGATGACGATGTAGCCCTTTTCGCGATCGATACCCGAGACGTTACCCCAGGTGTGAACGACGATCTTGCGACGGTCGAGCTCGAGATTGGCCTCGCAGACCTGTTCGCGGAGTTCCTTGAGTTTCATAGGTTGCTGCCTCCAGCATGAGTCTTTCCACAGGCCGCGAGTCATGACACGGCCAGCAGGCTAGATAGCTCAACGATGAGCGTCGGTCTCGGTATAAGCGCCGAGTTGCGGGCGACGCTTACGTACTCCTCACTTGATGACTACGGATCCCAGCCAGCTTCACGGGGTGGCGGCGCACCCGATGGCGCTCCAACAACATGCCACGTGATTTCGCTTAAGCGTTAGCCGCGATGCGGACGAATTTCGCTTCTCATGCGAAATGTCCAGCCTCTTCCTCCTTGTCGGCGAGGGAAACCAAGCCGCTGTTATTGCTCATTTTGATTGCGAGGATTATAGTGCGCGCCATCTGCTTCCCAAAGGGCTAATCCAGCTTTTTACATGGACGATACTGCCACACCCCTTTCCGCTCCGGCCCAGGTCGAAAGCGTCATTCGCCGTTTGTCTCTCTTGCAGACTGAGGGTCAGACGTCGGCTGACCCCTTTGTGGCGCCGCTGTTCCCCGGCTTCCATTTTGACACCCGACTTGTCGCGGGCATTACGCCGATCGAGCGGGGTGGTCCTCTGGACTTTCGCATTGAACGCCCCGAGGGCATGCGCGGCTGGATCGTCAACCTAACCGTCAAAGGCAGCGGCGAGGTTTTCGATGGCGAGAACCGCTTCACGGTTGAGCCGGGTGATCTTGTGCTGTTCCCCCCGGGGGCGATCCACGATTACGGTCGGGCACCCGGAGCGTCGGAGTGGTGGCACCGGTGGATTTATTTCCAGCCACGCGCCTTCTGGAGCGGCTGGTTGTCTTGGCGTGGAGTGCACGGGGCGTTCTTCGTGCAGCGGGTCGAAGACAAGTCGCTGGTGGCGACGCTGGAGACATTGTTCGGTGAAGTGGCGAGTTGGTCGGCCAATACCGACCTTCTTTCCATGGAACTCGCCATGAATCTCTTGGAAAGGGTCATTCTGCTTTGCGCCAAGAATGACCGGGCCACGGCGCCGCCGGGCCACTTCGACCAGCGCCTGCTGATGGCTTGCAAGTTCGTCACTGACAATCTGCATCGCCCACTTTCCGTGGCGGAAATCGCGCAGGCGGTCTGCCTGTCGCCGTCGCGCCTTGCTCATCTGTTCACTCAGACGCTGGGACGATCGATCCTGAAATGGCGCGAAGAACAGGTGATCCAGTTCGCCTGCCATCTTCTCCTGGTCACGCCGAGCCCGGTAAAGCAGATTGCCGCTCAAGTCGGCTATGAGGACCCGCTCTATTTCAGCCGGGTGTTTCGCCGCTATACCGGATGCAGTCCGAAGGCGTTCCGAGCCGAGCACGGACGGATACAAGGGTTGCCCTAAGGTAAATTCGATCGGTCGCGAGGCCAGCTCCGCTGCCGTCGAGGCTGCGGAAATCCGCTGTCATACGCAAAGGCGCGCAAGCACCCGGAGCTTGCCGGGTTGTTTTATGCTGTTTATAAGAAGACGTCGCCTCGCTGCGTGAGCCCGAAGCGGCGCGATTGCACCAGCGCATTCATCCATGTCGGCAGCCGTTTCGGAGGGGGCGCCGGCCATGACCTTCGGGAGGCGGGAAGCCAACATGTTCAGCGTCGATGAGCTCAAAGCGAGATTCAAGGATATTTACGGCAGTGAGCCGTTTTTCATCAGGGCGCCGGGACGCGTCAATCTGATCGGCGAACACACCGACTATAACGACGGCTTCATCATGCCGGCAGCGCTTGAATATGAAACACGCGCTGCCGTAGCGCCGCGCGCGGACAGAATCCTCCGTGTCCATTCGGGCAAGATTGGCGAGACTCGTGAGTTCGATCTGGACGATCCTGCTCCCCAGCCGAAGCACGACTGGACCGATTACGTGTTCGGCGTGGCGGTCGCTCTGGCCAGTGCCGGCAAGAGACTCAAGGGCGCGGACATTCTGGTCGCTTCGTCGGTGCCGGTGGGGTCGGGCCTGTCGTCATCGGCGGCGCTTGAAGTGTCGATCGGCTATAGTCTGCTGACCGTCGCCGGATTGCCCATCGACAAGGTGGAACTGGCCAAGCTCTGCCAAAAGGCCGAAAATGAGTTCGTCGGCATGCGCTGCGGCATCATGGACCAGTTCATTTCCTGCAATGGCCAGCACGACCATGCGCTGATGATCGATTGCCGCAGCCTCGAGAAGCGGCCGGTCCCGATCGATCCGCGTGCCAGCATCGTCGTCGCCAATTCGATGGTCCATCACGAGCTGGCATCCGGCGAGTATAACAAGCGTCGCGCCTCCTGCGAGGAAGCCGTTCGCCTGCTTTCGCCGGTGCTCGGCCCCATCAAGGCGCTTCGCGACGTGACGCCGGCCGGCCTGGAAGCCAATAAGGCGCTGCTTTCGGACGTTACTTACCGCCGCGCCCGCCATATCGTCAGCGAAAACGAGCGAGTGGTCGAGGCGGCCGACGCGTTGGCAGCCGGCGACCTGGTCAGGTGCGGCGCACTGATGAATCAGTCGCATACGTCGATGCGCGACGATTATGAAATCTCCTGCGAGGAGGTCGACGTGCTGGTCGATATCGCTCAGAAACAGCCGGGCGTGTTCGGCTCGCGGATGACCGGCGGCGGCTTTGGCGGCTGCACGGTCAGTCTCGTCGAAGCCGGCGCAGCCGATGCCTTCATGGAAAACGTGAAGACGGCCTATGAAAAGTCCACGGGTCTCAAGTCCACTATCTTCGCCTGTTCGCCGCAGCAAGGCGTTGGTCCGCTCGCGGGGTGAGTGACAACGGCGGGCGGAAGCCGGCATTGCCGCTCCGCCCCATTTCCTGGGACGCTCTGGCGTTCCGACCGGTCGCCGACCGGCCCATCGGCCAGGATGGAACAATCATGAACGCATTCGCCGATCATCCCCACCGCCGGTTCAACCCACTCACGGGCGACTGGGTGCTGGTGTCGCCCCACCGGGCCAAGCGTCCCTGGCAGGGGCAGGTGGAAAAGCTGCCGCCGGTTGCCGGTGTCGCGCATGATCCCAAGTGCAATCTCTGCACCGGCAATCTGCGCATGAACGGCGAGCGCAACCCGGACTACAAGCACACCTTCGTCTTCACCAATGACTTCGCGGCGCTGACGCCCGACGCACCGGCGGATTATCTCGACGACGACGGGCTGATGATTGCCGAAGGCGAGTCCGGCATCTGCCGGGTGCTGTGCTTCTCGCCGCGCCACGACCAAACACTGTCGCGCATGTCGGTCGAGGAGATCACCTATATCGTCGATGCCTGGGTCGAGCAGTTCGTCGATCTCGGATCGAAGCCGGATATCGGCTCGGTGCTGATCTTCGAAAACCGCGGCGAAGTAATGGGTTGTTCGCAGCCGCATCCGCACGGACAGATCTGGTCGAGCCGGCACATGCCGAACGAGACCGCCAAGGAGACCGATCGCCAGCTCGCCTATTTCAAGGATAAGGGCAGGGCGATGCTCCTGGACTATGTCGAGAAAGAGCTAAAGCTGGGCGAGCGCATCATTCATGAGAACGACCATTTCGCTGTGCTGGTGCCCTATTGGGCGATCTGGCCGTTCGAGACCATGGTCCTGCCCAAGCGCCGTATCGGCGGTTTCGACGAGTTCACGACCGGCGAGCGCGCTTCGTTGGCCGATGCGTTGTCGAACATCGCCGTCCGCTATGACAACCTGTTCGAGACGTCATTCCCTTATTCGATGGGCTTCCACCAGAAGCCGACCGATGGTCAAATGCATGAGGAGTGGATGTTTCATGCCCACTTCTATCCGCCGCTCCTTCGCTCGGCGACGGTGAAGAAATTCATGGTGGGCTTCGAGATGCTCGGTTCGCCGCAACGCGATCTGACGCCGGAGACGGCCGCGCAGCGGCTGCGCGACCTGCCAACCGTGCATTATCTCGATCGATAATCGGCCTTTATCCTCGAGCGGTCAAAAGAAACCGCCGCCGGATCGCTCCGGCGGCGGTTTCGCTTTCCAAAAGGGATCGGCGCCGTCAGGCACTGCTCGGCTGGGCGGCCGAAGCATGGCGCATGTTGCGGGCGCTGCGCTCGGACATCCACATCAGGCCGCGCTGGAGAGCGATGAACCCGAACAGCAGGAGACCGATGACGATCTTCGTCCACCAGCTCGACAGTGTACCGTCGAACACGATGTAGGTCTGGATCAGACCCTGGATGCAGATACCCAGGAAGGTGCCGGCGACAAAGCCATAGCCGCCTGTGAGCAAGGTACCGCCGATCACCACGGCGGCGATAGCATCGAGCTCGACGCCAACGGCCGCCAGCGAGTAACCGGCCGAGGTGTAGAGCGAGAAGACGATGCCCGACAGGCCGGCGAGGAAGCCCGAGAGGGCGTAGATGCCGATCGTCGTCTTGGCCACCGGTACACCCATCAGCTGGGCGGAGGTGAGGTTGCCGCCGAGCGCGTAGACGTAGGTGCCGAAGCGGGTACGCTGGGCAAGCACGATACCGACGGCGAACACCACCAGCATGATGATGGCGATCAGCGTCAGCCGGCCGCCGCCGGGCATCAGGAAGTAGATGTCCTGCAGCGTCGAATAGAACGGATGGGTAATGGGGACCGACTCGGTCGTCAGCAGGTAGGAGATGCCACGGGCGAGAAACATGCCGGCCAGCGTTACGATGAAGGGCGGCATATCCAGGAAGAAGATGATGCCGCCCATCGCCGCACCGAAGGCCGTCGTCAATACCAGCACGATGGCAAAGGCGGCCAGGGGGTGGATCGACGTGTCCCTCAAAATGACCGACAGAAACACGCCGGTGAAGGCGATGACCGAGCCGACGGACAGGTCAATACCGCCCGACAGGATCACGAACGTCATGCCGACAGCGGTGATGCCCAGAAAGGCATTGTCGGTGAGCAAGTTGCCGGCGACCCGGGTCGACAGCATATTCGGGAACACCGAAATGCAGATGATGTAAGCCAGTACGAAGACCACGAAGGTGGCCATCAGCGGCAGGTACTTGGAATTTTTCATCGCGCCGCGTGCTCCCTGTTTTCGGTCTTGACCGCCACGGTATGCCGGTTGGTCCGGAAGCCGGCCATGGCCGCCTGGCTGGCTGGCGACTGGACGATCAGAATGATCAGAATGATCACCGCCTTGATGATGAGGTTGAACTCTGGCGGGAAGCCCGCAAGAAGAATACCGGTGTTGAGCGACTGGATGATCATGGCGCCCATCAGCGAACCGACGAGCGAGAAGCGTCCTCCGAGCAACGATGTGCCACCAATGACGACCGCCAGGATGGCGTCCATTTCCAGCCAGAGACCGGCATTGTTGGCATCGGCGCCCTTGATATCGGCGGCGGCGATGACGCCAGCGACGGCTGCGCAGAGCCCCGATACCGCATAGACGGCCAGCAGGATGACTCGAGAGTTGACGCCGGACAGGGTGGAAGCGCGCCGGTTGACGCCGATCGCCTCGATCAGAAGGCCGAGGGCCGAGCGACGAACCACCAAGATGGCCAGAATGGCAACGACCACCCAGATGATCACCGGCATGGGCAGGCTCAGGAATGAGCCGGAGCCGACGAAGATAAGCTCGGGCTTGTCGTTGAATGTCAGAATGACACCTTCGGTGATCAGCTGAGCTATGCCTCGACCAGCCACCATCAGGATCAGCGTGGCGATGATCGGCTGGATGTCGAGAAGCGCAACCAGGGCGCCATTCCAGAGACCGCAGGCAAGGCCCACGAACAGCGAACCGGCCAGCGTCGCCGGCAGCGAGTAACCGGACGTGATCAACGACGCCGCGACGGCACCTACGATGGCCATCACAGCGCCGACCGACAGGTCGATACCCTTGGTGGCGATCACCAGCGTCATGCCGATGGCCAAAAGCGTCACCGGCGCGCCGCGATTGAGTACGTCGATCAGCGAGCCATAGAGACGGTCGTTCTGAATCTCGATCGAGAAAAAGCCAGGCGAGATGATTGCGTTGAGCGCGAGGATCACCACAAGAACGATCAATTGAGGTGTCCGTTCACGGACGATGGTAGGAACGGCCATTACGCTGCCTCCCCAGTCGCGTCATGCGACGCGATGGCCTTCATGATGTGGTCGGTGGAAATTTCGTCGCCTGTCAACTCGCTGACCATCTTGCGGTCTCTCAAGACAATGATGCGAGAGGAGTATCCGACAAGCTCACCGAGTTCGGACGAAATCACCAAAAGGGCCATGCCGCGCTCGCACAGATCGATGATCAGACGGATGATTTCGGCGTGAGCGCCGACGTCGATGCCGCGGGTCGGCTCATCGAGGATCAGGAAGCGCGGATTGGTGGCGAGCCAGCGGGCCAGGAGCACCTTCTGCTGGTTGCCACCGGACAGGAACTTGATCGGCTTTTCGCGATCGGAAGTACGAATGTCGAGCGCGGCGATATAGCGATCGGCAAGCGCCTCCTGCTCGGAGCGGGAGAGGGGCCGCATCCAACCGCGCTGGGCCTGAAGGGCGAAGATGATATTCTCGCGCACCGACAGGTCGCCGACGATACCGTCGGTCTTGCGATCTTCGGGACAGAAGGCAAAGCCCTGGGCGATGGCCTTGCGGGGCGAGGACATGTTGACCGGCGTGCCGGCGACACTGATGGTGCCGCTGTCGGCGCGCTCGATGCCGAACACGAGTTGGGCGGTCTCGGTGCGGCCGGAGCCCAGCAGACCAGCGATGCCGACCACTTCGCCCTGGCGGATATCGAGATCGAGCGGATCGATGTTGCCACGCTTGCCAAGGCCGCGCAGCGATACCAGCGGTTCGGACTGCGCCGTGTTGGGATCGATCGTGCGCTTGATATCGGCCTCGAGCTGGCGGCCGAGCATCATGGAAACCAGCTTCAGGCGGTCGAGTCCGGCGACGGGCACAGTATCGATCAGCCGGCCATTGCGCAGCACGGTGATGCTGTCGGCGATCTCGTAGACCTGATCGAGGAAATGGCTGATGAAGATGATGCCCATGCCACGGGCCCGGAGCTGCCGGACCACGGCGAACAGCATCTCCACCTCGTGCGCGTCAAGGCTGGCGGTCGGTTCGTCGAGCACCAGCACCTTGCCTGAAATGTCCACGGCGCGGGCGATGGCGACGACCTGCTGGATGGCAACCGAGAAATTGGCAAGCGGCGCCGTAACGTCGATGTCGAGGCCATAAGTATCGAGGATCGCTTTCGACCGGCGGTTCATCTCGCGGACGTCAGTCAGACCGAAGCGCTTGGGTTGGCGCCCGAGGAACAGGTTCTCGGCTACCGTCAAGTTCGTCAGGAGGTTGACCTCCTGATACACCGTGCCGATGCCAAGCTTCTGGGCATCGACGACGTCACGCGGATGGATGGGCGTTCCTTCAAGCAGGACTTCGCCCTCGTCTCGACGGTATGCGCCAGTGATAATCTTGATAAGGGTCGATTTGCCTGCGCCGTTCTCGCCGAGAAGGGCGTGCACTTCACCGGCCTGCAGCGTGAAATCGACATTCTCGAGTGCCGACACTCCGAGAAAGGCCTTGCTGACTCCGCGCACGGATAGCAGCGGTTGAGCGTTCGCCATGATAGCTGGTCCAACTATTGCCGATCAAAGAAACGGGCCGCCCTCCGATGCGGCGGCCTCACCCCGAGGGACAAGCCCGCCGGCAGCCGGAAAGCGGCCCGGCAATGAAGGAAACGCCGCCCCTTCTGGGCAGGGCGGCGTTCCGGAGCGGTATCAGTAACCGAGGCCCTTCTTCTCGTCGTAGACCTTCTGCGGGTCATCAGCCGGCGTGTAGAGCTTGGACTCGGTCTGGATCCACTTGGCGGGCTCCTTCTTGTCCTTGAGATAGGCATCAAGGGCATCGAAGGCCGGGCCGGCCATGTTCGGGGTCAGTTCGACGGTGGCGTTGGCTTCACCGGCGATGAACGCCTGGAAGATATCCGGAACGGCGTCAACCGACACGACGAGGATATCCTTGCCCGGCTTCAGACCGGCTTCCTTGATCGCCTGGATGGCGCCAACGGCCATGTCGTCATTGTGGGCATAGAGGGCGCAGATGTTCTTGCCGCCGCCTTCAGCCTTGATGAAGCTCTCCATGACTTCCTTGCCCTTGGTGCGGGTGAAGTCGCCGGTCTGGCTGCGGATGATCTTCAGATTGGCATGGCTAGCGATGGCGTCGTCAAAGCCCTTCTTGCGGTTGATGGCCGGCGAGGAACCCGTCGTGCCCTGAAGCTCGACGATGTTGCACGGCTTGTCGCCAACGTTCTTGACGAGCCATTCACCGGCGACCTTGCCCTCATACACCGTGTCGGACGTGACGGCGGTGAGGTAGAGGTCCTTCGGGGCGTCAATCGTACGGTCGAGCAGGATGACCGGAATCTTGGCTTCCTTGGCTTCCTTCAGAACGGCATCCCAGCCGGTCGCAACCACCGGAGCGATGAAAATGGCATCGACGCCCTGAGCGATGAACGAGCGAACGGCCTTGATCTGGTTTTCCTGCTTCTGCTGGGCATCAGCGAACTTCAGGTCGATGCCGCGCTTCTGAGCTTCAAGCTTGGTGACGCTCGTCTCGGCAGCGCGCCAGCCCGACTCCGAGCCGATCTGCGAGAAGCCAACGGTCAGCGCGAAAGCGGATGAAATAGACAGAGCCGTCGCAAAGGCGGTCGCGGCGAGCAAATTAAGCGTGCGCATACTCTCCTCCAAATCTGTTCCAGGAGCGGGCCGGAAGACCGAATTCACTCCCTAGGCGCCGGCCTCCACACCGGCTAGACGCAAGTTAACTCAGTGAGCATTTCTGCAAAAGAGACAAATCAGTCTCCTTCATGGAATATTCTGCTGATCCGTGTGAATTCGAGACCTATACTAAGGTATTATATCCGGGTTACTAAACGGATTTTTGGTGGCTCTTCTGCCCAAAAGTCCGCCGCGCCAAGCTTCGGCTCATTGATGAACGGCTTCGTCCGGTTTTAAATCTTAGATCCTGAATCGATTTCTTTAGTATGACAATTGAACTCGCGATGGGCAAATTGCTTTGAAATTTCTGGCGCATTCGGCCCGGGGCGGCGGCAATCGTCAAGATTGATTTTCAATGACCGGGATTCCGGCAGCGGAAAAACCTAATATGCATTTCGCATATGATGCTGCATCTCGGAAACGTGTACTTTCGATGGATTTGGTTCCCGTCGCCGCAGCCTTACGCTCGGGAGCCAAGGCTTCCGTCCATGTCCCGCCGCAGATTGAACCCCATGGTCGGCAGGTCAGCCTGACGACACGGTGCAAGGCCCGAATACCTCGATGAAGCTTGCCTTGAGGGCGCCATCGGCATCTTCCATGGCGACCGGCAATCCCAGGTCTACCAGGCTGGTAACCCCGTGCCCGCGAATACCGCAAGGCACTATACCGGCGAAATGGCTCAGGTCGGGTTCAACGTTGAGACTGATGCCATGAAAAGTCACCCAGCGGCGAACGCGGATGCCGATAGCGGCAATCTTGTCCTCTGCGCCGTCTCCTTTGTCGGGTCGCCGCACCCAGACGCCGACGCGGTCTTCGCGACGCTCACCGCGAACATTGAAAGCGGCGAGTGCCCCGATGAGCCAACGCTCGAGCGCTGCAACAAAGGCTCTGATGTCTTTGCCTCGGCGTTCGAGGTCAAGCATCACGTAAGCGACCCGCTGACCTGGGCCATGATAGGTATATTGTCCGCCGCGTCCGGTCCGGTAGACCGGAAAGCGGTCGGGCTCGACTAGGTCGCTCTCGTCGGCGCTGGTTCCGGCCGTATAAAGGGGAGGGTGCTCGACCAGCCAGACCAACTCCGGTTGGCGCCCCTCGGCAATCGCAGCGACGCGTTCCTCCATGAAGGCAACGGCGGGCTCATATGCGGTGAGTCCCGGCTCGATACGCCACTCGACCGGCGGCGAACCGGGGATGGCGTACATCTCTGTCCTGATTTCGGATCGTTCGTTAACCATTCGGTAACCTAATGCCGTAAACACTCTACGGACGACGACGCGTGGCTTGCCGCTTCGTGTTCCGGGTGGCGCCGGTGTCGTCAAAGCGCGTCGCCAGCGACACGGAAGATAGGACTGATGGCCACTCTGGAGAAGATCAAAGTCGAGATCTCTGTCGTGCTTGGCGGGCAGACCATGCCGATCCATCAGCTGTTGCGGATGGGACGTGGCGCGGTGATCGAACTCGATCATTCGGCCGATGATGACGTCGACATTCTCGCCAACAATCTGCCGGTCGCGAAGGGGCAAGTGGTGCTGAAGGGCGATCGCGTCACGGTATCGATCACCGAAGTCCTGAATCGTCCGGCCTCCTACCGCCGCCTTGACGACGTCGTGAAGATCTGAGGTTTTTCTTGGATTCCAGCCGTTTTCTCAACGCTGGCAAAATTCTTCTTGCCTGCCTCTTGTGCCCCGGAGAATCTCTTGCTAGATACCCGGCGCCGGCCCGGAAGGGGTGGCATCTACCACGATGCGGTCGTGGCGGAATTGGTAGACGCGCAGCGTTGAGGTCGCTGTGTCGCAAGACGTGGAAGTTCGAGTCTTCTCGACCGCACCATTTCAAAAAACCAGGCTCGTAAGTGCCTGGTTTTTTTATTGTTTTTTTGATGTGAGGGTACGCGGCTTACGATGTGAGGGGATAGGATGTTCATCCCCCGTTCCGTTGAGCTTGGCATGGGCCGAGACGGCCAGCCGGGCGCGGTCGGCCGTCTTGGTGTAGTGGCTAGCCATGGTGCCGCCATGCCAGCCGAGGGCCGCCTCCAGTTCGGCGACCGTAGCGCCGGCATTGGCCATCCGGGTAGCGATGAGCTTGCGCAGGCCATGGGCTGACTTCTTCACGCCGGCCCCGTTGCAGGCCTCGCGGAACATGTTGCCGAAGCTTTCCTTGGTCAGCGGGTTGCCGCGCTCGCCGCAGATGATGGCGAGATCTCCGCATGGGCCGGCGTCGATCGCCGACTCGAGGTCTGGCAGCAGCGGGATCACCACCTCGGTTTGGTAGCGGGATTTCTCCGTCTTCAGGACGAAGGCACGCAGCTCGATGACGTCACCATTTTCCCGCACGACGCGCACCCGGCGAAGATGCTGCCGGCCGAGCTGCACCACGTCGCCGCGGCGCAGGCCCGTGTTGAGGATCGATTCCAGCCAGACGCGTTCGCGCGTGCCGAGCGGCCATTTCTTCTGAAACTTCGCCACGTCGGTCTCGCTCCACGCGGCAAAGCCCTCGCCCATCCGCTTGGGCGGGTTCTTCACGCCGGCGGTCGGGTCGCTGTCGACGATCTCGGCATCGAGTGCCCAGCGGAAAAGGCCGCGCATGGCATCGAGGAAGTTGCGCGCCTGGGACGGCGTATCCCTGCGGCGCTCACGGCCTTCGACGATCGCCTTGCGGGTGATCGCCTTATAGGGCTTGTCGCCGGCCGATTGCTTGACGTGCAGGAAGATGTTTTCTCGCTGGCGGCGCGTCGCCGGCGCCAGCGAACGCCAGGCCGAGCTATCGGAATAGCGCTCGATCAGCCAGGTTAGGGACGCCGATGACGGCTTGGCCGGCTCCGGCGCATCCAGCCCGGCGACGGCGGCGCGATAGGCCGCCATGAACGGATCGCTGCCGTACTCGCCCCGAATGCGGGTGCGCTGGCCATCGCCCTTGCGGACATACCAGATGACCTTTCCACGGGCGGTCTGGCGCTGAAGATATGGAAGGTGAGGGCGCGGCATGCCGTCCATCAAAGCACGATACCCTCATCCTCGGCAACTTCGCCACTTGGCTGACCTGACGGCAGCGGAAAGCCGCCCGGCGGCGGCTGCAGCATAATGAGAATATGGCCATCCGGCCGCACCTCGACCGCCGCGGCGCCGGCCTGCTTGGCGGCGCGAACGCAGCGGGCAACGTCGGACTGACGGAAGTTGGCGAGGCCGCGCGACATGGTCAGCCCCCCGGCATGCCGTTGTGCTCGACGCCGTCGAGCAGCCGGCCGGCGGCGCGCTTGCCGATGCGTTCACGCACAGTTGCCCCGCCAAAAAGGTTGATTTGTCGCGGATAGAAATCGACCTCGATGACGCTCTGGGGCCAGAACTCGGAATGTGGGCCAGCCGAAGCAATGGCATATTTTCCCGGAGTACCAGAGTGGGCGCCCTTGGCCTTTCCCCATTCGCCCCATTGCTTGAACAGGTATGGAATCCCATGCGCCGCGCTGAAATCGCGGGCGACGCGGTGCCATGCCGGGTGCGTTGGCCGCGCCCTCGGACCGCTCTCTCCGCCGGAGATAAGCCACTTCAGAAACTCCCAGCCCTCCCATGCGACGTAACCGAGTGCCGGTTCGTAGCTGGCAAAGGTGTTCCATCCGGCAGCGGCGACGGCCTCGATGTGAGTGCGCCTCTCGTTCGCCGATCGCTGGTTTTCGACGCTGGTGCCCATCCAGACGTTGGGAAGCGGATAGGTGATCGGCTGGGCATCATAGAGCGCGGCGGCCACCGGCCCGTTCGCACCAAGGCGGCTCATGCCTTCGTGCCGCGAGACATACCATTTCCCTGCCGGGATCGCCTCGGGCCACCGGAGCATCCAATCGCCCGCACGGGTGGACAGGTAGTCGCGCATCCGCTCCGGCCGCTTCGTGAGGATCTGAAAGGTATGCCGAGGTGCAAGCGCCATGACGGCGAAGATGCGGTCGATCACTTCGTCGGGCACGGCGTCGTGAAACAGGTCCGACATGGAGTTGACGAAGATCCGGCGTGGCCTCTTCTTCCGGAGAGGCAAGTCCATCAGGTGTTCGCGGATCAGGACAACGCCGGTCCAGCGTGGGGCGCGGGTACCGTCTGGCCAGTCGACCCAGCGGGCGAGGCCTTCGAAACCCGGCAGGCCACGAGCGGCCAAGCGCTCGGCATAACAGTGGCGACAGCCTTCCGAAACCCTGGTGCAGCCTGCGATCGGGTTCCACGTCATATCGGACCATTCGATAGAGGTGCGATCAGCCATGGGCGGACTCCTTCGTGGCGGCTTGTTCTAGTTCAAGCCGGTGCTTGGCCCGGCGGAACTCGTAATCGGCTTCGGTGATCTGGGTATAGCCGTCGGGCGCGGACCAGCTATCCGGCGTGGTGATGTATCCCTTGGCCCGATCAGCGGTGATGGCGGCGGCTGCGTCTGTCGCGTAGAGGACGATCTCGCTCGTCTCGGAGAACCAAAGGGCCTGTGCCCACCTGAAGTCCGCGCCTATATGTCGAGAGCCGCGCGACGTTTCGTCTTCGTATTCAAGGGTGTTGAGGAACCCCTCGGCCTGGGCAATTTCTCGCTCGTTGGGAAAGATGGCCGCCAAGGCTTCGTTTCGTTTCGTGAAGTCGGCTATGGCCTGTTTCTCATCCGTTGAGCGCCCTCGGCGCTTCAGCATGTGAGCACCGTTTTGGCGCCTTTTGTCGGAGAAGGCGGGGTGAACCGGACCATCGAAGCTGGCGCCAAACACAAAACCAGAGAAGCCGATCCAAATGCCCGCTGCGCCGATTTCATGGAGAAGCGCCGTCACGGCGTGGCCATAGGCGATACGGTCGGCCCGATAGGTGTTCCAGACCTCGCGCGGCCTGTCACCGGTGACTTCGAAATAGCCCATCTCATCCATCGTTGCTTTCCTCCGAAACGGCTATGAAAGCTTCCGTGGGGCTGGCGCCGTCCCGGAACCACCACCGCAGCGCGTCCTCGTTGGCCTCGACCCATTCCCGGGCATCGAGGGCGGCGGCTGCTCTGGTGGTGACCTCGGCAAAGTCCAGTCTCGCGGCGCGCACCACGGCGGCGCGCCAGCGGCGCCAGCGCCATGCTACCCAGGCAGCAGCGGCCATGCCGCCTAGATTATGGATCAGCATCGCGCTTGCTCCCTGCTGTTCGATGTCGCGGACAATGGTGGCCATGCGACGCAATCACGGGGCCGCAAAGCGTTTCTCAGCATTTCCATGGTCTCTTTTCCGTAGCCCCAGAGATCGCCCTCACAGACCCATTGCGGCCACGGTCCGAAGTGACCTGCGCCAATGCGTTCGCCAGTTCGAATGTAGTTTGCCAAGCCTTCGACGAGCCCGCGAAGGGTTCCGCCGTGTGAAAAGTGTTTCCATCTTCCCCGATAGGCCACGTAGATGCGCTTATCCGTGTCGTCGTCTCTAAACCAAAGCTTCCCGTCGATGGTTAGTTCAAACTTAGCGACGCGATTGTGGGTTGCGCTATAAAAGAATCGCCGACCGAAGATGGATACCTGTAGGATCAAGTAATTCGCATCCTGAAGTCGTTCGGACTTTGTCTTGTGGCTTATTCGGCCTTCGGCCAGTTCGAGCGCTGGCAATGTCCGATCGCTCATATCCTCACCTCCGTCACGCCAGGGATGAATTTCAGGGTTACGCCGCGCCAGTCGCGGTAGGCGCCTGGCGGGGGGTCGCCGCAGGGGAGGCAGGCCATGGCCGGCTGATCCTTGGCGGCGCGGCGGCCGCGCTTGGGCATGCCGAGGGTGGCGCGGGCGGCGGTGAGCTTGTCCTGGATGCCGGCGCGGCCACGGCCGGGCAGGAGCGGCATCAGGCTGGTGGCCGTGGTGGCCGGGTTGGGCGCCGCCTTCTGGACGATGGCGCGCTCAGCGGCCGTCCATGGCAGCGGCGCCAGCGTTTCCTCGATACCGGCTTCGGAGAGGCGGCGATTGACCGTTTCCACCGAGACGCCGCACATCGATGCGATGCGTCGCTTCTGCAGGCCGCGACGGTAGAGGCTCAACACCTCCTCGGATTCGACTTTCTTGGCCATCAAATCATCCCCAGGGCTTGCATGTAGAGCTCAAGGATGGCTTCGGCCTCCTGCCGCTCGTCGGGGTCCTGCTTGCGCAGCTTGATGACGGCGCGGATGGTCTTCTTGTCGAAGCCGCGCCCCTGCGCCTCGGCCATCACATCCTTGATGTCGTCGGCGAGGCTTGCCTTCTCTTCCTCAAGGTGTTCGACGCGCTCGATGAAACGGCGCAGTTCCTCGGCGTTGGCGCCCATCTCGCTGGCGGAAAAGGCCTCGGCCTGTTTCGCCCGGCGCGACTTCTTGCCTTCTGGCTTGGCTGGGTTGCCGAGATCGGGAAATTCGTAGTCCATGGCTAGCCTCTAGTGGCAGGCGATGAGGGTGCAGATGAAGCCGATCCAGAAGGCGATCAGCGTGCACAGCGACATCTCGACGCGGGCGGCATCGGCCGCCCACTGGCGGTCGAAGGTCGCAGCGAAGCCGGGGCAGACGGTGAGGGTGCGGGCCGGCGTCATGGCGTCGGTTCCTGCGTGGCAGTGGTCGATGCGCCATTGACCGGAACGGCTTCATCGCCTTCAACGAGGCGCAAGGCCCAGGATTTCAGGTGCAGGCCATGGTCGCGTTGCCATTTCCAGATGGTTTCGCGTACGACCTTCTGCAGGTCGGCCGTCGCATCATCGTCGATCTCATGGCATGGGTGCCGGTCGCCGTACTCGTCGCCGCCTTCGTCATTATTGTCCATTGCTTCGGACGCGCGCTCAAGGAACTCTTCGGCGTCGAAGTAATCGGCAAGATTGACTCTGATATTTGCGTACTTACCGATCAAGACGATCCTGGAGCCGTCATCGTTTTCCTTGAAAACCTCCGAGGCGATTGCCTCCTGAATGACCTGCTCGCGGCTATCACATGGGCCGATCGGCAGCAGTTCTTCGTCGCACCCGGCGTACCAGGCAGCAGATTCGGCCGGCAGTGGATGCTTGGTGACGTCGGCGGGTTCAAGGTGTTGGTGATTGGTCATGGCGTCGGCTCCGGCGTGGGCGCGGCCTTGGCGGCGGCGCGGTCTATGCGCTCAACGGCGGCAATGACCAGCGCGCCGGACTTGATCAAGTCCCGACGTCGCGTCGTCGGTTTCCACCAGCTTCGTGCCCAGTGCCAAAGAGATTTGATGATGTCGGTACGAAACCAAATGCGGTTGTCGCTTTCTGCGGATTTCAACGCGCTTTTCGCATCGTAGTGGGTTCGGTGCTTGTCGGAGAGCGACCCCGCCCACGCATAGCAAGCAGCTGCTCGTTCCAGCGATCCGTCTCGATTATGGTCATCGTGCTCAGCCGTCCATCCCTCCACCTCCACCTGCCGCCGGCGCTCAGCAATGATGTCGAGTTCGGCCTGGCTGAGGCCCAGCGTGGCGTCGAGGACGGCGGTGACGATGTCGGCGTGCGTCATGGCGATGCCGTGCGAGCCTTCGCTTTTGGCGAGGACCGCCGCGCCGGCCTTCAGCATGTGGTTGGGATAGGTGGTCATCGCCTTCTCCAGATGATGAGGCAGATGGGAAAGGGGACCCGGCGGCGCTGACAGAGGGGGCTGGGGTGTGCGCCGCCGGGGACCGCGCGGGATGCGCGGAGGTCAATCGGTGGAAATCAGGGCGTCTTCGGAGATCCAGTTTTCGACCTGGCGGCCGTCGGACGTGACGTAGCGCACCAGGTAGCTGTCGCAGGCGTTGACGTATTCGGAGCGGCCGATGACGCTGCCGCGCTCCATGCTGCGGTTGAGCATCACCTCGGCGCCAAGCTCGAAACGGAAGGCTTTCTTCGGGTCCATGTCGGTCTCCTTGGGACACAAGCGTCCGGAGCAACCGCGAGTCCGTCGCGGCTGGTCGGAAGGCTCGGAGGGGAAGAAAAGGCCCGGCGGTACGCAAAACCCGATCCGCCGGGCAAGTGGGCGCCGAGATCAGGGGGCGGCGCCGGGAGGAATGGCAAAGCGGCAGTCACGCGCCAGTTCGACGTGTGGGGTCACCTGGGTGGGCGTCGTCAGCACCAGGCAGCGGCCATGGCGGTTGTCGGTGTAGGCCTCGGCGACCGTCCAGACCATCGATCCGGATTTGACCGTCACCGGGTCGCCGTCAGCAAAAAAGTGGGCTCGATCGTCCATGGCTTGCCTCGTTGCCCTTGCGGGCGAAACTGTTGCCGGTCTCTCAACCGGCGTGGGCCAGATGCTTGCCTTTGGCGCCCCGCTGTTCGCATCTGTGGCATGACCGTTTCCGGGTTTTGCTACTCAATGCCTCTTCGCGGCTCGTTGCCCGTTCGGGCGAATGGTGCCGGGACCGAAGTTTGCCCCACCCGGCTTTGGGCTTGTCCGCCTTCGGTGCGGGCCTTGGGGGTGACGTGCCGACTCCCTTGGCGGAGCTTTTCCCTCGTCTGCCTGCTCGATCGACATGGATTGTGACCCTTCCGTCGTCGCCGTCGTCGTCTTGGCAGCACAGGCACATAGCTCGACATCGATGCCCTTGCGGGCGAAACTGTTGGCCGTCTCTCCGACCTGTCACGGCATACGCCTTCCGTCCTCGGCATCCCCCGAACTGTCCATAACGATGGTGTGTACACCATCCTCTGCGATCATCGTGGGGATCGCGTGCCCCTTGCGGGGGAAATCCTTGCCTTGAAGCTGTTCGCTTTGAGATCTACTGTCGCGCTGGTGAGGTTTGACGGAGGAGAACATCTTGAGCGAACTGCTGAACGAATTACTTTCCGATGCCGAACAATGGGCTTCACTTGCCGAGAAAGCTGAAAAACTTCCTGCACATGCCTTCGATCAAAGCATGGTGCACGATTACCTCGTCGCCTTGATGCAAGCGCACGTCCGCTTGCTTTCGCAGTTGGCGCAGGTGGTGGAAGACATCGACGCCTGACAGGCCTGGTCGGTGGCCTTGACCATGCGTTCCATGGCGCGCTGGTAGCCCGAACGGCTTCCGGCAATGATCCTGTGCAACCTGTCAGTCTGGCTGGCCATCGTGGCTGTCTCCATCCTACCCGCCTCTTCGTGCCGTGGCAGATTGGCGGATCGTTGGAGGGGATTATTAGCGTCACTTATAATCCGTGTCAACTGGAATATTCGGCAAACTAATACATGAAGCTGAAACGCCACAACCAGCGCGATTTGGTCGCGCTGTGCTGGTAAATTTTGTCAGGTGAATTCCCTAAATAATATGTCTAATGCTAATAAATAGTTGCATTACGATATGTTAGACAAATTCGAATTAGGAGAAGCAGATGGCTCGGGCATGCCTGATGCGGCAGGCGGCAAAGTTGGTGAGAGATTTTAAAGATGTGCCGGTGTCGCATGTGTTTGAAATTATTAATCGTTCGTTTCGAGAAGCGCTCGCGCAAGCTGAAACGCCTTTTCCACCACCTCAGGAGAATGCGCTTTCGACATGCGAACAATCTGACGAACAAGATCTATTTGGTCATCTTTGAGACCAGTCGGATCTAAAGAAATCAAATCAGCCGGACTACAATCAAGTATTACGCCCAGCTCCTCTAGTCGCTTCTGACTATATGCGATGGTTCCGGATTCCAATTGAGCGATCCAGCCTTGCGACATGCCAATAGCTGCCGCCAACTGTTCCTGAGTTTTGCCGCGACGCTCCCGCCACTGCTTTATATAGTGGCCTATCCCCTCATCATTGCGAGAACGGCTCTCTGACATGGCATCATCCGGTTGGTTAACGGCGTCGGGATAATAAGCGGCACTCATAAAACGAGCCATGCAGGCAAACTAATAAACCGCTTGCCCGAGAATATTAGTGAGGCTAATATCTCGGGCCATGAGCAAGCTAAAACTGACCTGCCGCGAGAACAGGGGCCTAGTCTCCAAAATCGCTAAGCACTGTGGCGTCACCCAAGGGGCCGTCAGCCAGTGGCTCATGACGCGCGTACCTGCAGAGCGGGTGCGACAAGTCGAAGAAGTCACGCGCGTTCCCTCGCACGAGATACGACCTGATCTCTATCCCCCGCCGGCGCCCTCCCAGGCTGGCGCGGCGCCGTCCGCCTCCTCCTCCCCGGACGGCACGGCCGCCGATGCTGGTGACATCGCATCGGCGGCCACCCCTTCAACCGACGAGGTGATGCCATGAACGTTGTCGTTCGTTGGCTGGTGCGCCTCGGCATTCTCGCCTGCGTGTCCGGCGTTGCCTGGTTATTTGGCTGGGCTGTCGCAAATCTTGCCGTCGCCGGCTGGATGGCCGCCATCATGGCGACGGCAGCCTTTCCCTACGTTCTGATGATCGACCACGACTGACGGCCAGAGGAGGCCTGCCATGGAACTGCTCATTCGCGCGCTTTGCCGGCCCATCCAATACCCAGCGTCCACGGCGCTGGTGCTGTCGCTGACGGTGATCGCCGTCAGCGGGCTCATGCTGGCAGCGGGGTGAGGGCGATGGGCCAGACCTCGACGATTACCGACAGCCAGGGCGCGGCGCTGCTGTGGCTTCGCAAGGTGGGCGGACGTGCATCCACCAACGGGCAAGGCTACGTGGCGACCGGAAAAGAGGTTTGCCCGGTTTTGCTTGCCGCTTTCAGTTATCTCGCCAAGCGCGGATTGGTCATGCTTGAGACGCAGACGGCGGGCGCCATTCCCGTTTACGCGGTGACCATCACCGCCGCCGGGCGAACTCATACCATTACCACGGCATCCGAGCGACGCCTCTATGACCTTCAGAAGAGGTCGTTCGGCCATGCGTGACGCCATCGCCACATCGCCTGAGATCATCGCCGAGGTCGGCCTGCTGTGGCTGCGCGCCAACGGCGGCGAAGCGTTGGTGCAGCGCTCGGGGCGGCTATACGCCGGCCAGGCGACCTGCCCGGTGGCGTTCGTCGCTTTCGAGGTCTTGGAGCGCGACGGGCTGGTGGCCTCGGCGCGGGCCGATGGCGTGCATGCGCAGCTGATCGTGGCGCTGACCGCCGCCGGCAAGCTGGCGACCGTCAGCGACGAGGCAACTGCGCGGTATCGCCGGCTGATGCATGGCCGCTTTGAGGATTGAGACATCGGCATTCCTTTCAGTGGTGAGTCTTGCCGATGGGGAATGCACGGACAACGGGATTTTTCGGGGCTTTGTCCCTTGACGAGGTGAAGCATGGACGACGGGCCGATCCGCGCCGCGGTGCGCAAGCAGATCGATGACATCGGCAGCCTCGACGCCACGGTGGATGCCATCGGCGGCATGGTCAACCGGTCGCAGCTCGACCGCTATGTGAGCCTCAACGCCGACGCGCGCATTCCGCTGACGGTGGCCATGGCGATCGACCTGGCGGCGGGGCGGCCGAACATCCTAGCCGCCGCCGCCCGCAAGCTGGGCTTCCGGCTGGCGCCGCTCGATGCCGCCGAGTCTGTGCCAGACGCGGTGATGCTGTCGGGCTCGGCCGTGGTGAAGGTGGCGACCCTGCACCAGCGGGTGCTGGAAATGGCGCCGGACGGATTCAACCCATTGGAAAAGCACGAGTTGCGCAAGGACGTGGCCGTCGCGGTGGGCGTGCTGCGCGACGTGGAAGCGGCGATCGGGGGTGAGAAATGATTTCCAATGAATGGACGGATCTGGCGCCGGCCTTGGGCGGCACGCAAAAGAGCGACCCCGTCAGCGTGACGATGGTGAAATATTACGGCGGTCGGGCGCGCTGCCGGTTGAACCTTTCGAATGCGATGGTTGCCTCGATCGGCGGCGTGTCCAGCAATGGCTGGGTGAAAGTGCGCCTCGGTTATGGCGAAAATGCCGGCGCGCTGCTGGTGATTGGCGATTCCGCCGGGCCGTTCAATCTCCGCGCTTTGAAAGCGAGGGGCCGCAAGGACGGCAAGTTCACCGGTCGTTTCATGCTGATGCTGCCAGCTGTCGAGGACTTTGTTGACGTCAAGATGGCTCCTCGGCCTGCCCAACATCGGCTGGAGCCGATCGGCCAGATGAAGGCGGTGATCATCGATCTGCCGCGCGCTTTCCTGGCATCACCTCCGGGCGGCGAAAAGCAGCGGAGGACGTGGAAGTGACCAAGCTCAACCTATCCGACGCCGAGCGGCAGCGCCGATCGGACCGCATGCGCCAGATGCGGGCGGACCCAGACATCGCCGCCAAGCGCAAGGCGGGCCATGAGGCCGGCGGCTGGAAGAACGAAGCCGCCAGCGAGCGCAACAAGGCGCTTTGGCAAGATGGCGCCTACCGCGAGCGGATGGAAGCGACGCTGAAGGCGCCAGAGACGCTGCGGAAAGCGGCGGACGCGCGGCGGGCCAAGATTGCCGCCAACCGCGCCGTCGGCAAGCCGGCGCTGCTCACCACGGAAGAAATCCGCGCGGCGATGCGGGCCGGCGGGCGCCAGACCATCGTCGGCAATGCCCAGCGGATGCACGGCGTCGATGTCGCGGTGCCCGATTGGGTGCCAAGCCGGCTCGTCTACGAGTTCGTCGAGACGGCGGCGCTCTACGGCGAGGAACATGCCGCCAGAGTCATCCGAGCCATGAAGCGGGCCGAGCGCGGCGAGGGGGAGGGCGTTCATGCTTGAGAACTTGGACGCCACTGAGATGGCGGAACGGATCGGCGCGACGTGGCGAAAGTTCGCCGTGAAAACAACGCGCGCTACACCAAAGGTCACCGGTTGGGTGCTTGGTGCATGGGGATGCCGCGACGAGGGGGGTGGATGGGGTCTCACCCATCTGCCGACCGGATTGCGCGTGCCATACCAAATCGACGACGAGTGCCAGGCGCTCAAGGCGATGTCGGAGCTGGTCGCGCTGACCAATGACTGGGTGCTATCGTCGACCGAAGTTGCAGACCGATTTGGCGGACGGATCTGCGAGATCATGCAGCAGCATGGCGCGAAAGTTCACCTCACTCCCGTTTTCTCGGCTGTTTCACCAAACCTGAATGGTGAGATGGAGTGTGTCGGACATGCTTGAGTCTCATCCCTTCGCCGACCTATTCCCGATGCTCGATGCGGCCGACGCCGACGCGCTGCGCGACGACATCGCCGAGCATGGCCTGCGCGACCAGATCACGCTGTTTGACGGCCAGATCCTCGATGGGCGCAACCGCTACCGGGCGCTGATGGAAATCGTCAAGCTCGGCCTGGTGTTCAAGGATAGCGTGCTGACCGAGGTGGATATCGCCAAGGACATTCCCTTCGCGGTCGACCTGGGCAGCGGTTCGTTCTTCCGCCGGTTCCGAGGCAGCGAGGCGGACGCGCTGGAATTCGTGCTGTCGAAAAATCTGCATCGGCGTCACCTCACGGAAAGCCAGCGGGCCATGGTGGCGGCCAATCTGGCCACGCTGGCGCCGGGCCGTCCTGACACGAATAATGAGCCAAATTCGGCTCATTTCCGGCTATCGGACGCGGCCAAGCGGCTGCACGTTTCCAAAACGTCGATCAAGGATGCGCGCGTGGTGAAGGATCGCGGCGTCAGCGATCTCACCGACGCGGTGCAGCGCGGCGACCTCAAGGTGTCCGTGGCGGCGCAGCTGGCCCGGCTGACGGCCGAGGAACAGCGCGAGGTGCTGGCGCAGCACGCCGATCGGCGGGCGCTGTCCGGCATCGCCAGGGATCTGCGGGCCATCCGGCAGAAGGAAAAGGCCGAGCGGCGGATCGAGCGCGAGCAGCAGCTGGGCGCCAAGCAATGCGCGCTGCCGGACAAGCGCTATGGCGTGATCATCGCCGATCCGGAATGGAAGTACCTGGCTTGGAGCGCTGAGACTGGCAGCGATCGCTCGCCGGATAATCACTACCCTTGCTCGGATCTCGACGACATCAAGGCGCGGCCGGTGGGCGACATCGCCGCAGACGATTGCGCGCTGTTCCTCTGGGTGACGACGCCATTCCTCGACGCTGGATTCGAGGTGATGAAGGCCTGGGGCTTCGACTACAAGTCGTCGATCGTGTGGGGAAAACTGCGCGAGGGCGACGGGCGGGGGACTGGATACTGGTTCCTTGGCGAGCATGAAACGGTGCTGTTCGGCACGCGCGGCAAAGTGCCGGCGCCGATCCCCGGCCAGCAATTCCCGAGCTTCTTTCTGGCGCCGGTGGGCGAGCATTCCGCCAAGCCAGACAAGGTGCACGAGATTGCCGAGGCCTATTTCCCAAACCTGCCCAAGATCGAGCTCAACGCCCGGCGCAAGCGCGTGGGTTGGGATGGTTGGGGGAATGAGGCGGATGGAGGCGAGGATGAGAAAGGGCAGAATTCAGCGGCGGCCGATCGTCTCAACGGCGACGGCAAAGGGGGCGATGCGGGAGAGTGTGCGCCGCATGTGGCCGCGCCCTGTGAGCATCTGGGTTTTCATGCCGGAGGCGGCATTCATGACGAGCCGGCGACGGCAAGAAATCTTCGCGTCGATGGTGGCGCGCGCGATGGACGGCGAGTGCGTGGCGACGGTGCAGCGCGACGAGACAATTCGCAGGAAGACCAACGTCTATATGCTGGATCAACAGCGCACGTCGGAGTTTCGGGCGAACATGATGTCGCCGGGGCCGCGAATAGCCCCTCTGGGATCGTCTCGCAGGGCCATGGTGCGCTCATTCCGCGAGCTGCGGCCGAGGACGCTCCGCTTGACGATGCGGGACTCATATCTGTTCTGACTGAGGCCTGTGCACGCGAACTCGGCGTGAGCCCGTCGCTCGGCACCGGCAACGGCCGCACCGCCTCGCCCGATGAACGCCGCCTGCGCCGCGCCGTCATCGTCGCCGCGCACGACCAGCACAACATGAGCATCAGCCGCATCGGCGCCGTGCTGGGGATCAAGAAACAGAGCGTGCATGAGCAGATTCAGGCGGCGAAGGACGAGGCGAAGGCCATAGCCGAGGCGGCGCTGCAGAGCATTGGCGAGGCGGCGGAATGACAGTTTATGTCGACGACGTCCGCCATTCCTACGGCCGCATGGTGATGTGTCACATGTGGGCCGATAGCCTCGACGAGCTGCTTTCCATGGCCGATCGGGTCGGCGTGCAGCGCAAGTGGATACAAGGGCATCCGACCCTGTCGATCGGCCAGGCGCGATCGGCGAGTTGGGTGCATTTCGATGTATCGCTGGGCGCCAAGGCGCAGGCAATCGCCGCCGGTGCCGTTCTCACCGACAAGTATGGCCCTGCCGAACATTGCGCGCGTCTGCAGGTCGCCAGCGGCGATCCTGAGAGGGTTGCTTGCGGCGAGCGCCAGCTAGCCACCATCGCAACCTGTCGGGGCAGGAGGGCGGCGGAATGAACGCGCCAACCCGTCCCGTTCTTCGCTGGCATGGCGGCAAGTGGCGCATGGCGCCATGGATCATCAGCCATTTCCCAGCGCACCGGATCTATGTCGAGCCATTCGGCGGCGCTGCGAGCGTGCTCATTCGCAAGCCGCGCTCCCATGGTGAAATTTACAATGATCTCGACGACAGGGTCGTTGGGCTTTTCCGTGTCTTGAGGAACGAAGTATCGGCGCGCCGGCTGAAGGATCTTCTGCGGCTGACGCCCTTTGCTAGGCAGGAATTCCTCGATGCCTACGAACCAGCGGATGATCCGATTGAGTCGGCTCGTCGGCTCGTCGTTCGTTCGTTCATGGGTTTTGGTTCGAACGCACATTCCGCTCCTGAAAAGGGGCGCAACATGACGGGATTCCGTGCGAATGCCAACCGGAACGGCACTACGCCAGCGCAGGATTGGGCAAACTATCCCACTGCCATGGATGCCCTCATAGCGCGTCTGGCCGGGGTGATCATCGAGCACAGGCCTGCCTTGGATGTCATGCATCAGCATGATGGACCATCGACTCTTCACTACGTCGACCCGCCCTATATCCATGCCACGCGGGCACAAGGTGACGCCTATGAATTTGGCCGGCGAATGTATGCCCATGAGATGGCCGACGCTGACCACGTAACGCTGCTTGAGGCCCTTCAAGGGTTGGAGGGCATGGTGGTGCTGTCCGGCTATGCGCACCCGCTCTATGACGACGCCCTGGCCGACTGGCGCCGCCTTGAACTCGAAACCTATGCCGACGGCGCGCGACCGAGGACGGAAGTGCTGTGGCTCAACCAGGCATGCCACAGCGCCCTCCATCATCAACGCGAGCAGCTCGAAATCTTCGCGGGGGCGGCGGAATGATCAATATCATCCACGGCGACATGCTGGACGTCCTTCGAAGCCTGCCAGACGCGAGCGTTGATTGCGTCGCCACCGATCCGCCCTATGGAGAGACATCGCTGGAGTGGGACCGCTGGCCGGCAGGATGGCCCGAGCGGCTGCTACGCGTCTTGAAACCCACCGGCAGCATGTGGGTGTTTGGCTCGCTGCGCATGTTCTTCGACCATCTTCCAGAGTTCGTCGGCTGGCAGATGTCTCACGAGGTGATCTGGGAAAAGCAGAACGGTACCGGGTTTTTCACCGACCGATTCCGCCGCGTGCACGAGATGGCCGTGCATTTCTATCCGAGCGCATCGCGCTGGGCGGACATTTACAAGGCGCCGCAAATGACGCTGGACGCTCGCGCGAGGGTAATCCGCAAGAAGGCTAAGCCGGCCCAATGGCAAGGCGAACGCGGAGCGACGGTCTATCGCTCCGAAGATGGCGGGCCGCGCTTGGTTCGTTCGGTGATCTTCGCCCCCAATGAGCACGGCCGCGCGCTTCATCCGACGCAGAAACCGTCAGTACTGGTGGCACCGTTGCTTCGCTATGCCTGCCCGGTTGGTGGGGTGGTGCTCGATCCGTTTGCCGGCAGTGGAACGACGGGCGTCGTCGCCCGCGAGTGCGGCATGCAGGCCATTCTCATCGAGAAAAACGCCGCATTCGTCGATGTCATCCGGCAACGGCTTGATGACGATGCGCCATTGCTGCGGAGGGCGGCGGAATGACCGATCACATCTGCAAGCCCGCCATGGACCTCACGTTTCTGCGCTCCGGCATCGTCGATGCGCTGGGATTGCGTGGGGATATCGGCCGCGACATGAGTAACGCCGATCTCATCGCCGCTGTGCGAAAGCTGCGGATCGCTTTCGATGCGACCTCACATGCCCTTCTGGAGCCGATCTTGCGCGACGGCAGGGCAGATGTTGCCGAGAAAGCCAAGGAGACCGCGAGATGAGCACCAAGACCGTCTCATGGGCCCTTGAGCAATGGCTGCCGCCGACGATGAAAATCGCCCTGGTGGCCATTGCTGACTGCGTGAACCACATCGCGCAGGATACTGGCGGGTTTCCTTCGCTAGAATACATCGCCGATACGGCTTGCCAGAGCAAAAGCTCTATCCGTCGTCATATCGCCGGACTGGTCGAAATGGGGCTGTTGACCAAGGAATATTGCTATGCAGACGATGGCCGGCAGACCTCGAATTTCTATCGCCTCAACCTCGATGTTATCGTCAGGAAAGGCGGCGACGCACAGGGGGAAGATGAGGGGGAGGGTGTCAATTTGACACCCCAGGGAGGGTGTCACAGCTATGACACCCAGGAGGGTTCCACAGCTGTGACACCCACGAGGGTTCCAACTGTGACACCCCTATTAAAGGGAAGAGGAACCGGAAGAAGGAACCAAGTAGAGAGAGATGCGCGCGCAAATGCTGATGAAGAACAGCCAACGATAGCCGGCGAGGCTGACGAGGCGTTCTCGGCCTTCTTCGAGGCTTGGCCGGATTCGGCTGGCGAGAGCCGACCCAAGGCCTGGGCGGCATGGCAGGGCCTGAGAGAAGGCGAGCGCAAGCAGGCTTTCGAGAAGATTGGCGACTTTATCGAGTTCTGGCTGAAGAAAAAGGGCCGCAAGCACCTTATCGCTCCGGATACCTACCTTCGCGAACGGCGGTTCATGAACGTGCCCAAGGCGGCGGCATCGGCTGCTCCGGTTGGTGTCGAGATCAAGCCTTATTCCAAGGAATGCTCGGCTCTGCTGTTCCGGTATTTCGGCAAGGACGATCCGCAAGAGCGGACGCGGCTGCTGACCGCCATCAAGGCCAATCGCTCCCATTGGGTGCGCCAAGTGGCCGCCCCAACCATTGCCGAAACGGACGCGCTGGTGTTCCAGCCGATCGACTGCGAGCGGGTTCGATTGTGGCGGCAGGCCTTCAACAAGCGTGGCCTCGTGCTGCCCATGCCGACGATGCTGGCAGGCCTGTTTGTGCCGGGCTTCGATCCACCGGAGTTGGCCGAAAAGCGGGGCTTCTCGCCCGATACGGCGGCACTTCTCAAGGGAATTACTGGCAAGGATTACAGCGTGGGAGATGGACAATGAAGGCGACAGCACTTCCGGAACATGCGTTCATTCCCGTCGATGCGGGCAACGTCTCCCCCTGTCAGTCCGACGTGTATGCCTTCGACTGGTATGTGATCCATACCAACCCACGGTGCGAGGGCAGGGCGGCGAATGGGCTGAGGGCACGGGGTTTGCAGGTCTACGCGCCGCAGGAGGTGGTGTGGAAGATGATTCGCAAGGGCAGGGGGAAGACGCGCATTCGGGCAAAGCGGCCGGCCTATCCTCGCTACCTGTTCGTGGGCATGCAGACGCTGTCGTGGGAAATTATCCACACGTGCGACGGCGTGGCCGGGATCGTCTGTATGGACCATGCTCCGGTCCGCATCAGGGCCAAGGAGATCGAAGCCCTGCAGATCGCCGAGGACATGGGTGTGTTCGACCATGCCGTTGAGCCGAAAGCGATAACGGTGGGCGGCAAGGTGATGCTGACCTATGGGCCGTTCGATGGCTACAGCGCTACGGTGAAGGCCATAGATGGACGAAACGATGATGCCAAGCGTTTGACCATCGAAGTGGACATCCTCGGCAAGGCGACACCGATGGAGATCCCGATTGACATGATAAGGCTGTTGGCATAAATCCTGCTTCCCAGGACGCGTGGGGTGATCCTGTAGGCCATCTCGATGGAGATGAGGCCCGGCCCCAATCCAGCCGACGGGGCTTCCGTCTTCGGCACAAAGGTTTTCTATGCGGCGCTCTCCGGCAACGGTGGGCGCCTTTTTCGTGGGGTAGCGCTTGCCGACGATGCCACCGCTGTTCCGTCCGTCCGGCTCGCGAACCAAGGCACAGCGAGACCGCGAGGCAGACCAGCGGCGCGGCTCGGCCCGCGAGCGCGGCTACACCACCAGGTGGGACAAGGCACGCAAGGGCTACCTGCTGTCCCATCCGCTGTGCGCCTACTGCGAGGCCGAAGGCCAAGTGACGCCGGCCACGCTTGTCGATCATCTCTACCCGCAACAGACCTACCCTGAAACCTTCTGGGAAACAGACTGGTGGGTGCCGTGTTGCAAGCCCTGCCATGATGGGCCGAAGCAGCGGGCCGAGCGCGAAGGCAAAGCCGCCATCGACGCCCTGGCCAAGCGCCTCGGCCGACCGCTACTGTGAAACACGTGTTTCACGCCTTGTCCGCCTAAACCGAACACATACGCGTACAAGTGAAACGAGCGGGCAGGGGGGGGGCGTAAAAAGTCTGGCACCTTCCAACTGCGGACCGGCGGGGTAGTCAAATGTGTTTGGGCGCGGGTTTTGGGAGAATTTTTTTATTGGCATGGAGGCGGGTGACTGATGGGACGGCGTGGACCCAAGCCAGAGCCGGCATCGGTTAAGCTCGCCAAGGGTAACTCGGCGCGGCGGCCGATCGGCACCGATCCGGTGACGGAAAACAGGACGGCCGGAACGATCGAACCGCCGGACTGGCTCGACGAGCAGGGCAAAACGGTCTGGGCGCGGCTGGCGCCGCGGCTCGTCGCCATGAAGTTGCTATCGGAAGTCGATGTCGGCGCATTTGCGCGCTACTGCAGCGACTACGCCATGTGGGTTGAGCTGCGCGGCAAGACGAAAACCGATGGCGCGATCTACACCATCGTCACGGCCAGCGGCACGGTGCGCCGGCCAGACCCAACCTTCGTGATGTGCGTGCGCCTCAATCGCGAGCTGATGTCGGCCGAGGATCGCTTCGGCCTCAACCCGGCGGAACGGCAGCGGATCTTCGCGGCGCGTGCCGTTGGTGGCGCCGGGGCCGGCGATGTCGATTTGTTCGGCCATCCGACGGGCCAAAAGGACGGCAAGAAGCCAGCCAGGAAAAGCGATGCGCCGCAGGCAACGCCGGCTCGGCCAACAACCGCAATCGGACTGCTCGGAAACCGACTGAACTGATGGACGCACAAGTTGGAACGGCCAAGTGGGCGCGATCACGGCGCCGGCCTCGCGGTGTTTTGATCAATGCGGTTTGGGATGCGGGCGAACGCGTCTGGCGGATCGGGGATTACTGGTTCGATGAAGCCGCCGCCGAGGCGGCCGTGCGGTTTTTCCCAGAGCATCTGTGCTTCACGGCTGGCGAATGGTCTGGCCAGCCTTTTGAACTCGAAGATTGGCAGGCCGACGACATCATCCGCCCGTTGTTCGGTTGGAAACGCCCGGACGGAACGCGACAGTATCGCCGTTGCTACGTGTGGATCGCTCGCAAGAACGGCAAAACGGAACTGGCGGCAGGTATCGCGTTGTTGATGCTGCTCGGCGACGGTGAGCCGGGCGGCCAGGTCTATGCGATCGCGACGGACGAACCGCAGGCGCGCATCGTTTTCGACAAAACGGTGACCATGGTCGGCAAGTCGCCGACGCTGTCGAACGACCTGACGTGCCTCAAGCCGTCGATCTACTGCCCGGCACTGAACGCGTCGTTCAAACCGCTGTCGGGCCGCCCGACGGGCAAGCACGGGTTCAACGCTTCGGGGCTCGTGGGCGACGAGATCCACGAGTGGCCGAACGGCGACTTGTACACGTTCGTTCATGACAGCGAGTCGGCGCGCCGGCAGCCGCTTGAGTTTCTGATTTCGACGGCCGGTCAGCGCGGCGGCTACGGCGAGGAAATCTGGGACGAGTGCGTGAAGATCCGCGACGGCGTGATCGACGACCCGGAAACGCTGGTGATCATCTACGCCGCCGATCCGGATGACGATTGGACGCTTGAGACAACCTGGCGCAAGGCCAACCCGAACCTTGGCGTTTCCACCAAACTGGACGCCATGGAGTCGGCGGCCCGCCGCGCCAGGCAGCTACCGCGCCTCGAAAACGACTTCAAACGCTACCGGCTGAACATCTGGACCGAGCAGGCGGTGCGCTGGCTGCCGATCGACGCGGTTGACGATGAGGGCAATCGCTTCGGCTGGGATCACTGTATCGGACCGACGTCATGGCGCGAGCTTGAAGAGAAGCTGATCGGCAAGCGCTGCTTCGGCGGCCTCGACCTGTCGGCGGTGATCGACCTGTCATCGCTAGTCTGGTGGTTCCCGGTGCAAGACGGCCTCGATGTTCCGGTGGTGGTGCCTCGCTTCTTTAAGCCGGAAATGCTGATCAAGGAACACGGACGGCGCGACAAACTGCCCTACGAACAGTGGGTGCGCGACGGCGCGCTGATCGCCACGCCGGGCAACGTCGTCGACTATGAGTATGTGCGCAGACAAATCCTGGCCGATGGCGAGAAATTCAAGATCGCTTTCGCCGGTAGCGGCGCCACGGCGGACAATGAAAAGTCGATTGCCATTGACCGGTGGAACGCCATCGAAACGGCAGTGCGACTGACTGACGAAGGACTTGCCGTGGCGCTGTTCGGCCAGGGCTACGCATCGATGTCGGCTCCCTCGAAAGAGCTTGAGCGGCTCGTGATGTCGAACGGCTTCCACCATGGCGGCCATCCGATGCTGCGGCGACATGCCCAGGTGGTAGCCATCGAAAGCGATCCGGCCGGCAACATCAAACCGGCCAAGAACAAGTCAGCCGAGCGCATCGACGGCATTGTGGCTGGCGTCATGGCAATCGGTATCGCGCTCGCGGCGCCGGCCGTCGAAACGAAGTCATTTTGGGAGAGCTGACGAATGGGCCTGTTGGGCAAGCTCCAGTTCTGGAAAAGCGAGCGCAAGGCCACGTCGGAAGATATCTGGCGCGAGCTATATGGCGGACGCCGTTCGAAATCGGGTCAGGCCGTCAACTGGGAAAATGCCCTCAAGGTTACGACTGTTTTGGCGTGTGCCCGCGTTCTTGGTAATGGCGTTGCCCAGATCCCGCTGAAAATCATGCGCGAGTCCGGGGGGCGGCGCGTCGAAGCGACGGACCACCAGCTTTACAAGCTGTTCCGGTTCAAGCCAAATTCCTGGCAAACGCCTTCAGAATTCAAGCGTATGATCGTGTGGCACATGGTGCTTGCCGGCAACGCGTTCGTCTGGATCGGCCGTGTCGGCAATGCTCGCCGCATTGTTGCTTTGGAGCCGATCGAGCCTAGCCGCGTGACTGTGCGGAGGTCAAGCACAGGCACACTCACTTACGAAGTCAGAGCCGACGATGGTTCATATGCCGTCATGTCATCGGCTGAAATCTGGCACCTTCGGGCACCGTCTTGGAATGGCTGGATGGGGCTCGACAGCGTGAAGCTGGCGCGAGAGGCAATTGGCCTGGCGCTTGCGACTGAAGAGGCGCACGCCGAGTTTCACGCGAACGGTGCAAAGGTCAGCGGTGTTTACAGCGTCGATGGCAAGATGGGTAAAGAACAGTACGAACTGATCACCCAGTTTCTTGAAAAACATGCGACTGGCGGAAAAGACGCCGGCAAGCCGCTTGTGCTCGATATGGGCGCAAAGTGGCAGCAGCAGCAAATGACTGGGGTCGATGCCCAGCACCTTGAGACCAGACGCTTTCAGATCGAGGAAAACTGCCGCGCCTTCGGTGTGATGCCGATCATGATTGGTCATGCCGACAAGACGCAGACCTATGCGTCGAGCGAACAGCAGTTTCAGGCCCATGTCGTTCATGCGCTGTCGCCGATCTATGTCTATGTCGAGGAATCGATCAATGCATTCCTGATCGGCGAGGCCGATTTTGACGCGGGCGTCTACGCCAAATTCTTCCCGAATGGACTGCTTCGCGGTGTGGCCAAGGATCGGTCCGAGTTCTACGCCAAGGCGCTTGGCTCCGGCGGCACAAAAGGGTGGATGACACAAAACGAAGTGCGCGACGCGGAAGACATGGACCCGTCCGACGAACCGGAAGCAAACAAACTTCCGCAGCCGACGACTAAACCGGTAACCGGTTCCGCCACCATCGCCGACCCGCAAACGTGAGGGCAATCATGGACCGCATGGAAGTCAAGTTTGCGTCGGACAGCGTCGACGTGGAAACCGGTTCATTCACCGGCTACGGCGCCGTGTTTGGCAATGTCGACAGCTACGGCGACGTGATTGTGCCCGGCGCTTTCAAACAGTCCCTCAAGGATTGGAAGCGTGAGAAGGCATTGCCGCCCATGCTCTCCCAACACGGCGGCTGGATGATGGGCGACATGGACGCCATTCCCGTCGGCGTCTGGACAGACATGCAAGAAGACGATGTCGGGTTGAAGGTTGCCGGCCGCATCATCAATCTCGATACCGAGCGCGGAAAGACCATTCGCGGCGCGATGAAAGAGGGCGCGCTGAATGGCCTCTCCATCGGCTACCGAGCGAAAAAGTTCACGCTCGGTACCAAGCCGGATGAGCCGCGCCGCAAGCTGGAAATGATCGACCTGATCGAAACCTCCGTTGTTACGTTTCCGGCCAACGGTCTCGCCCGCGTCGATCCCGGCTCGGTCAAATCGGCCCACGGCATCAAGACAATTCGAGACTTCGAGGACTTCCTGCGGGATGCAGGCGGCTTCTCGCACGCGGCCGCCAAGCGGATTGCCGCCGGCGGCTTCAAGGGACTGGACCCTCGGGACGAGGACGGGACCGACATCGTCGCGGCGCTGCGCCGCAACCTGAAAATCCTTGGAGCAAACTGACATGCCTGAGATGGATGAGATCAAGTCCCTGATCGAAACGCAGGGCAAGGCCTTCGAGGCCTTTAAGGCGACCCTTGAGGAAGCCAAGAAGCACGACGCGCTCACCGACGAGAAGCTGTCGAAGATCGAAAAGGATCTTGACGCTGCCGTCGAAGCGAAAAGCAAGATCGAAGCAGCGCTGACGGCCGAGCGCAAGGAACGCGAGGACCTGGAGCTGCGCCTTTCCCGCAAGGGCAGCGCATCGGACGACAAGTCGGCGATCGAGCTGAAGCAGCTCAACACCGTGCTGGCCGCCGAAGCTGCCAAGAAAGGCGTCAGCTTCGCCCCACTCAACGCCGCCGAGGGTGATGCCTATCGCAAGGGGTTCTCCACCTATCTGCGCAAGGGCGAAAAGGTGATCGGTGCCGATGAGTCCAAGGCCATGAGCGTCGGCGGCGATCCGGATGGCGGCTATTTCGTGACGCCGGACGTCGGCGGCCGGATCGTGACCAAGGTGTTCGAGTCCTCGCCGATCCGCCAGATCGCCGACGTGATGTCGATCGGGTCCGACAAACTGGAAGGCATGGAAGATCGCGACGAAGCCGACGCTGGCTGGGTGGCCGAAAAGGGCACGCGCGCCGATACTGGTACGCCGCAAGTCGGCAAGTGGTCGATCGAAGCGTTCGAGATGTATGCCCAGCCGAAGGCAACGCAGAAGCTGCTCGACGACGCCAGCGTCGATATCGAAAGTTGGTTGGCCGGCAAGTTGGCCGACAAGTTTGCGCGCACGGAGGCGTCGGCGTTCGTCGTTGGAAATGGCGCCGGCAAGCCGACTGGCTTCACAGCGTATGCGACTGCGGCCGACAGTGGTTCCGGCGTCGATTGGGGAAAGATCGGCTACGTCGTTTCCGGAAAGAATGGCGATTTCGCCGACGCCAACCCGGCCGACAAGTTGTTCGATCTGGTCGGATTGCTGCGTGACCAGTATCTCGGAAATGCGCGGTTCGTGACCCGCCGCGCCGTGATCACCAAGATTCGCAAGTTCAAGGATGGCCAGGGCCAGTACCTGTGGGCGCCCGGTCTCGCCGCCGGCCAGCCAGAGCAGATCCTGAGTTATCCGGTGACTCGCGCGGAAGACATGCCGGCACTCGCAACGGGAAGCTTCTCTTTGTCGTTCGGTGACTTCCGACAGGGTTATCAGATCGTCGACCGGCTGGGCGTTCGCACGCTGCGCGATCCCTACACGGCCAAGCCGTATGTCGTCTTCTACTCAATCAAGCGAGTGGGTGGCGGCGTGATCGACTTCGACGCCATCAAGCATCTTAAGTTCGCGGCCTGATCCCGACTGCTGCGCGTTTCGGCGCGCGGCGTGCGTCCGGCGCCCGGCTTGAGTTGGGCGCCTCACCATCCTCAATCATCAGGAGAGTGCAATGCACCTCATCAGCGACAATCTCGAAGTGCGCTATGTCGGCGCGGCCATTGCTGCCGGCGCGTCGATCGATGGCAATTCGAGCCGTATCGACATGGCCGATTATGAATCGGTGCTGTTCGTTTCGACGATCACCGATAGCGTCGCTACCGGCGTGGCCACTCTGAAGGTCGAAGAAAACGACGATGACAGCGACACCGGCATGGCCGCCGTCACCGATGCGTCGGCGACCAAGACGTGCGCCAGCAATGACGACATCAACGGCACGCTGCTTGCCGTCGAGTATCGCCTGCCGTCCAAGCGCTATGTGCAGGCGGTGCGGACGTCGTCGGCGGCCAACATCGCCTATGGCGAGGTGATCGCCATTCTGACGCCGCGACGCAAGCCAGCGGTGCAGGGGGCAACCGTTTCCGATCTCGCCGCCGTTTCCAACTGATCACATCAACCTGGCGCGCCGGACCATCCGGCGCGGCCTTTTCAGGGGTAAACGATCATGGCAGCGGGTTTTCGCCAGGGCGACCAGGCCCTGCTCATTGATGGCATCGCGGTGACCGCTTCGGCCGCCGAATTGAATACGCTCGATGGCGTGACGGCATCGGCCGCCGAGATCAACAAGCTGGACGGTGCGGGTGCTGTCGTGGCGTCCGGCACGCAGGCATCTGCCATTGCTGCGCCGACCGGCGGCACGACGACCGATGCGGAGGCACGCGCGGCAATCAACTCCATCCGCCTCGCACTCATTGCATTCGGTATCACGGCCTCCTCGTGACGGGAGCTTTCAGCATGATCCACGCGCAACGGCCTCAGCTGGAGGCGGGCCCGACGGCTGTGCCGGTCAGTCTACTCGAAGCCAAGGAACATTTGCGCGTGGATTTCGAGGACGACGATACGCTGATCACTTCGATGATCGCCGCCGTCGTCGGACACCTTGATGGATGGTCCGGCATACTTGGCAGGTGTCTGGTCAATCAGTCGTGGTCGCAAAGCTTTGATGGTTTTCCAGATTGTCGCCGCTTGCCGCTACCGTTCGTTGGCGCGTCATCGGTAATGGTCAGCTATTATCCTTATGGATCGGACGTGCTGCAGACGCTCAATGCGTCGCTCTGGTCGATAAGTCGCGATGCCCTCGGCGATGCGGTGATGCTCAACACCAATGGCACCTGGCCCGCAACCGCCGATCGTATCGACGCGGTAAAGGTGACGGCGACCTACGGTTATGGTCCTACGGTTACAACCATTCCTCCAGCTATCAAGGCGGCGATCCTGCTTATGATTGGCGATCTTTATGCCAACCGTGAGACAATGGTCACCGGAACGATCGCCACTGAAATTCCGATGTCGACCACTGTTCATGCGCTGCTCATGCCGCATCGGCGGGTGGCAACATGATCCCGGCCGGAAAGCTGCGCAATCGCTGCGTTTTTCAGGTGGAAACGCAGGTGCCGGATGGCGGCGGCGGGTATGAATTGGGCTGGGCGGCGGTTACCGGGGGCGCGGTGCGCGGGCGGTATCTGCCGGCGAGCCCACGCGAGGACGTGCGGGCTGGGCGACTTGAAGCGGCCGAGGCTGGGGTGCTGACGGTTCGTTCTTCGTCGGTGACGCGGGCGATCACCAGCGCAAACCGCGTGCTGATCGACGATATCGCCTATGCCATCAAAGGTGGCCCGACCGACTTCGACCAGCGGCGTGAGGCGCTGGACTTCAAGGTTGAGCGCGGAGTGGCATCATGACAAAGACAGTTGGTACTATCGACCTCATTCTAGAGGTTCGATGGTTCGTTCGCCCAGCGTTGAAAGTAGCGGCTGCCTTTTGCATGCTGCTCTATCTTGTGACGCCGGACAGGATGTTCCAGAGATCATATCCAGTGATCATGAAAGCTGTGGCCGCAGCACTCGCCAAGTATGGCACTCGCGTGAAACTGGCCCGTGATCATAAAGCCGCCTTCACGCATTAGCCTTCGATGTCTTCTTTGGCTGGCGGCGGCGCCCACATGGCGCCGATCAGCCGATCGCAGGCGGCATCGACAGTATGCATCACGGCTGCGAGGCCGATCAAAGTGAAGCCGCCGAAGATGCTGACGGCCGCGAGAATCTGGTGAATGGCGCTTTGCGCGAACACCAACGCCAGCATGCCGAATGCTATTCCGACGAGACCGACCGAAAACAAGATGACGCGCATGGCGGGCGTGTTCCTCACGTTGCCGCATCGTCGCGCCTCGCTGCCCGCCTGTCGATAGATAAAAACGCTAGAGAACAGGAAACCCATGGCCGTCGCCGTTTCCATGAAAGTGCGGGGCAAAGACCGTTTGCGCGCCAAGCTGCAGCGCCTGTTGCCGGAAGCCGTGTTTGAAGAGATGACGGCAGCGGCTATCGATAGCGGCAATGAAATGGTGATGACCGCGAAGAACTTCGTTCCGGTCGATACCGGCGGACTGCGCGACAGCATCGCGGCCACTGGACCCGGCGAGACGACGCCGCCCTATTCGCAGCCAGGCGGGTCGATGACGGTGCCGGAGGGTGCGGTGATGGTGACGGCCGGCGACACGCAAAACCGAATTGCTCACCTCGTCGAATACGGCACGGCGCCGCACATCAACCAGGGCCTCTACCCGGGTACGCAACACCCCGGCACGCATCCTCAGCCGTTCTTCTGGCCGGCCTATCGCATCGTGCGGCCTCGGCATCAGCGGCGGGCCAACAAGGCGTTGCGCGACGCCATCAAGAAGGTGGGAAGCACGGGCGATGGCTGATTATTCCTGGCCGCTGCAACAGTCCGTCTACGCGCGGATCACCGGGGCGTCGCCGGCCGTGGCCGGTGGCCGATGCTTCGACCACGTGCCGGATGATGCGGTCTTCCCCTACAATCGGATCGATGGCGCGCAGGCCATGCCGGACACCGGAACCAAAAATGGCGCCAACGGCGACGATGGTACCGTTAGCTATATCGATATCCATAGCTTCTCGCGCTATCGCGGGGGCAAGGAGCTGCTCGACATCTCCAGCCGGCTGCACGACCTGTTCGACGGCCAGGCCTTGACCGTCACCGGGCGGTCTTCGGCGCTCTGCTTCATCGACTCCACGCGAGGTCCGCTGCGGGAAGCGGACGGCCTGACACGCCACCTCATCACCACGCTGAAAATCATCCATCGAAGCTGACAGGAGACAAAGATGACCGCATCGCTTGGACGGGCAATCCTGCTGAAGCGGGATACCTCGGCGACATCGACACCGAGCTATACCACGGTCGGCGGCATCAAAAGCCGGACGATCACCGTCAATCGGGAAACCGTCGATGTTACCAACTCCGACTCCCTCAATCAGTGGCGCGAACTGCTGGCCGATGCGGGCATTCGCTCCATGTCGGTCAGTGGCTCTGGCGTATTTGCCAGTGACGCGGCTGCAAAGGCTGTCGTGGCTGAGGTGGTCAGCGGCACCGCGTTTCGGAAATGGCAGCTGGTGGTGCCGGGCCTCGGCACCTTCGAGGGCCTGTTTGCCGTGACGCAGTGCGAGTTCGCCGGTGAGCACAACGGTGAGGAAACTTACTCGATGTCGCTCGAAAGCGCCGCTGCCCTCACGTTCACGGCGGAGACCTGATCGTGGCGGTGAACGCGGAACGCGGCGAGGTGGAAGTGTCAGTCGGCGGGCGCCGGCTGACGCTTGCCGTCACCATGGATGGCCTGGCGCGGCTGTCGACGGCCATCGGCGCCAGAGGGCTGGACGATATCAACAACCGGCTGTCGCACAATGAGCCATTCGCCGTGCGAGAGGCCGTCGAAATCTTCGGCACTGACAAAGAGGTTGCCCGGAAAGCCGCGGCGGCGATGAAGCCGGTCGAGCTGTTCGACGCCTCCGCGGCTGTCGTGGCGGCGCTACTCATCGCCTTTGAGGTTCCCAAGAACCAGGGAAACGCGGAGGCCGCAGGGGAAAGCGGCTGACGGGGCTGCCCCTGCGGGAATGGCTGGGTTTCACGGTCACCAGCCTTGGCCATTCGCCCGCCGTGTTCTGGTCGATGACGGTGCGTGAGTTTTTTGCCGCCGTCGACCGCTGGAATGAAGAAAACTCCGACCCCAACGACACCGAACCGCTGCTGGGCGACGAACTGGCCCAGCTGATGGAGCGCTATCCCGATGGCTGACGATTTCCAGCGCCTTGCCGTTCTGATCGAAGCAAACACCAAGTCCTATGAACGGGCCATGGTGCGGCTTGAACAGAAGACCGACAAGGCGCTGAAGGGTGTCAAGACATCGCTGGACGGCACAGGCCGCAGCTTCGACGCCTTTTCGGCGAAGATCTCGTCGCAGGCAATGACGACCGGCAAAGCCATTGCAGCCGGTTTGGTGGGTGGGCTGGCTGGTGGATTGGCGATCGGATCGATTGCCGCCCTGCCGCAGCTGGTCAGCCAGGTCACCGGATCGCTCGACGACCTGCAGACTGAAGCGGAAAAGCTGAAGCTGCCGGTTGAAGAGCTGCAACGCTGGCAGTTCGCGGCGGCCGAGACGGACGTCACCAACGAGCAGTTGGAAGGTGCCTTTACCTCGCTGACGCGTAAGATCGGCGATGCGGCGAGGGATGTGGATGGGCCGGCCAACCAGGCCTTCAGCCGGCTGGGCATCAATGTGCTGACGGCCAGTGGCAGCGTCAAATCCATGACGCAGATCGTGATGGAACTATCAGCCGCTATCAGCGCCATGCCAACGCAGGAAGAGCGGTTCGCCGCCATGTTCGCATTGGCCAAGGAAAACGGCGCGGAATTGGTGCGTTTGCTGGAAGGTGGACCGGACGCCATCAAGGAAATGATGCGCCGGGCCGATGACCTCGGTATAGTGATCGATTCCGAATTGGTCCAACGCGGCGCGGATCTCAACCGGCAATTTGAAATCGTCACGGCAACGGTATCAACCAAGCTGAAGGTTGCCATTGTCGAGGCAGCCGCCGCCCTACAGGCATTTCTCAACATGTTCCCGTCGGGCGGGATATCGTTGGGCTTGGGTAGCGGTTCCTCTACGGCTGGCGGCAAGGTAGGCGCGGCGGCCGGTGCGCAGCTCGACGCGCGAGCCAAGGCAGCCAAGGCGCTGGCCGCTGCCTTGACGGCGACCAAGGGCGATCTGCCTGAAATTGGCGACTGGTCCAACGTGCGCGCGTCCGCCTCGGCGGATAATGCCGCGAGCCTTGCCAAGCTGGCGGCCGATCAGAAGGCCGCCGCCGATCGAAAGGCCTATGATGCTTTCGAGAACTATCGGAATGCGGCCGTCCAACAACAGGCGAACAAAGGAACGACGGCGCACGATGCCGAGGTGAAGGCAGCCAAAGCGGCGAGCCGATCCGGCAGCCGTTCGACGGCGCGTGACCCCTATGCCGATGAGGTGAAACACCTCGAGCAAAGCACGCAGGCCATGCAGGCCTATGGTGACATGCTAATTCGCTACAACGGCAACGCCGACCGTGCCCAGGTGGCCACGGATCTGCTGTCGGCCGCGTTCAAGAAGGGGTCGCAGATCACGCCGGAGATGCAAGGGGCGATCGATGCGCTGTCGCTGAAGTATGACGAGGCACGGCAACGGTCGGACGACCTCTACGACAGCAGCCAGCGGATGACCGACCTGTTCAATGAGATGAACGACACAGGCAAGGATCTGCTCGGCGGCTTCATTTCCGATCTGCGGGCTGGAAAATCGGAGACAGAGGCGCTTACCAACGCGCTCGATCGCCTGATCGACAAAGCGATGGATTCAGCTTTGGACGGCCTGTTCAACATGGGCGGCCAGAAGAACGGCGGCTTGTTCGGCACCTTGTTCAATGGTCTGTTTGGCGGCTTGTTGGGTGGATCATCGTCGACACCAGGCGGTATCGGACACCGCGACGGTGGCGGCAGCGTCTATGCCAGCCATCCCTACCAGATCAACGAACGTCGCAACGAGATCTTCGTGCCCGATACATCCGGCAAGATCCGGCGGCCCGGGGATGCCGGTTTTGGCGGGCCGAGCATCACCTATGCGCCGACGATCGACGCGCGCGGCGCTGACGCCAGCGCGGTGGCGCGGCTGGAGCGTGCCATGCAGGCCGACCGCAAGGCTTTTGCCAAGAACGTGCTGGGCGTGCAGAAGGTCGCCAGCATGCGCCGGACGGTGGTGTGATGGCGCGGTTGATTTCCTGGCCGATCGGCCTTGACTGGACGTCGCGCGAGCCGCTTTCCGGGCCGAGGGCCGTCGGTTCCGGCTCGTCGGAAAGCGTCGCTTCGTTCGTCCAGACGTTTTCGTCGCCCTTCGGGCTATGGCGCTGGCAGTTTTCCCTGCCGGCGCTGCGTGGCCAGCTGGCTAGGCGCTATCGCGGCATGGTGACGGCGCTGCACGGCGGCGCCAACGCGGTCCGCGTCGATTTCAAAGACCCGGACGGGCTTTCCTGGGACGATCTCGGCATCAAAATGGACGTCCAGCGCGAGCTGATCGGCGAACCATGGAGCAACGGGCAGCCCTGGCGCCTGGCCGGAGATCCGTTCGGTGGCCAGAACTGGCGCCCGGGCAAGCCATGGGAAACCGTCGCGGCGGCGGCAGCGCGCGGCGATAGCATTGTGACGCTGGGCACAGGAAGTTTCGGCCCGAAACTCGATGCGGGGGATCTGTTCGGCTTTGTTGGCGTCTTTGCCGTGCACGTGGTTACCGAGGTGCTAAGCGGTGGACGTTTCCGCGTCTGGCCGCCGCTGCGCCGCGCCATCACGACGGCCGATTACGCGACGTTGACGCCGGTGATGGCGATGCGCCTTGAGGGCGAAAGCGGCGCCAACCTGCCGCGCGGCGTCACCGTCATGGAAAACCTGGCGATCACCCTCGTTGAAGTGGAACACCGGCATGTCGCTCAGTTTTTCGCCGACTGAGGCAGTAGCGCTGGCAGCGCCACACGTGGCGCGAGCGTGGCTGGTGGAGTTCGATCTGCCGTCGGGCCTGTTGCGGCTGCATTCCGGCGCCGGGGTGGTGACGGTTGGCGGGCGGGAATGGAGCGGCGTCTCCGATCCGACGATTCCCGGGCGGATGGTGAGCGTCGGACAGGTGCAAGAACCGCGGTTCGGCGCGGCGGCGGCCATCACCTTTCAGCTGGGCGGCGTCACGGCTGACTTTCTCAAGTCGCTGCGTAAGGTCGCCGTCGAGGGACGGTCGGCCAAGGTCTATTTCGCGACGTTCGACGGCGAGACGCAACAAGTGATCGGCTCGCCGAGGCTGCTTTTCCCGCGCGGGCGGATGACGGCGCCGGCCAGACGCTGGGAGGGTATCGGCATTCGCACCGTCGAGATCACCGTGGAAAACGTGTTCTCGTCGCTCAACTATGCGCCCGGCGGACGCTGGAACCAGGCCGACCAGCGGCGGCGCTATCCCGGCGACAAGGGTCTTGATTTCATCGGCGTCGACGTGGTGGAGAATTGGCAATGACGCGGATCGAGCGATTGCGTGACTATGTTGGCCAGTTCGTCGGCAAGCCTGTGACATGGGGTACCGACGATTGCTCGGCCATGGTGGCGGCATGGGTGGCGCAGGAGACCGGCGTTGCGGTGCCGCTGCCGGTCTATGCCAGCCGAGGCGAGGCGGGCGCTTTGATCGCCGCAGCGGGGTCGCTGACGGCCATCTGGGATAGACTGGCCGCAGACGTCGGGCTGATGGAAACCGGGCTGCCGGAGATCGGCGACGTCGGAACCATCAAGACGGCACGTTTCGGCGAGGTGGGCGTGATCTTTCTGGCCAATGGCGTGGCCTACTGGCGGGAAGAGAAGGGCGTGACGCTGTTTCCCTATCGGTCGTTCATTCGGGCCTGGCGTATTCCGGAGCTTGGCGCATGACGCGGCTGGTGCATGCCTTTGTGCTGGCGCTTGGACTGCTGGTCGTCGGGGTATCACCGGCCGCAGCCGACCCCGGCACCATCGGTACGCTGTTCGTCGCCGGCATCAACGCCCTGTTCGGCGCCGGCACCATTGCCGGCACGGCGGTGATCGCCGGAAGCCTGACCGTGGCGCAGGCGATCGGCAGCGCCATTCTGCTGGCGGGGTCGCTGGCGCTATCGGCCTTCGCAACCTCTGGGCAGGATGGAAGCGGCTCGTCATCGTCGTCCTCTTCGATCGATCCGGGATCGGCCAAAGCAACATTTTCCGGTGAAGAGTCGGCGGCGCTGCGCGCCGTCGGGCGGGTGCGCATCGGGGGCGCCAAGGTGTTCGGCAATACGGTGGGGGACGATCGCTATCGGCTGATTGGCCACCTCGTTTCCGTCACGGCCGTCGAACAGTATTTCCTGGGTGGACGCGAGGTGGTGGTTGACGACGACGGATTCGTGGCCTCGGTGCCCTGGAGCTATGACGGCGGTAGCTATGCGCTTATTTCCGAGGACAACGGAAACCCCAACAAGGTCGCCTGGCCGGCGCTGATGTCGGCCTTTCCAGAACTATGGACCGCCGATCATCGGATGCGGGGCATTGCCCAGACGCTGATCCGCTACAAGAGCCCAGGCCTCAGTTCGTCCAAATACCTGTCGCTCTATTCCGGAGGCGCGCCAGATCTCGAAAAGGTGGTGCGTGGTGAGGCAATTTACGATCCTCGCACCGGCACGACGGCATGGACCGACAACGGCATTCTGGTGGCCTACCACCTGCATATGGCCCTCGACAGCCGGATGACGCTCGACGATTACGACGTCGATTTCATGAAATCCGAGGCCGATCGGGCCGACGTCATGGTCGCCACGCGGACCGGATTTGAACCGCGAGCCCGGGCCTGGGGCGTTTGGAGCGAGGAAACCAAGCGCTCGGAAACACTGCAAAGCCTGCTCGATTCCATTGGCGCCGAGCAGATCATGATCGGCGAAAAGATCGCTTTCCGGCTGATCGATGATGTACGCGAGGCAGAAGCGTCGATCGACGTCGTCCATGTGCTGTCGGTGTCGGACACGGCTGGGCCGCAGTCCGTCGAACGCCCCAACATCTGCGTCGTCAAATATTACTCGGAAGAACGAAATTTCGAGGTCACCGAAATCGACATGACCGGCATTGCCTGGGCGCGGATCGACGACGAGATCGCCGCAGCCGGCGTGCAGGAAATGACGGTGGAGCTGAAGTTCTGCCCGTCCGCTGCCCAGGCGCAGCGCATCGCGCGGCGGAAATTCGCCTTGGCCAGGGCCAACTCCGGAACCATTCGCACGAACTTCGCGGGACTGGCGGTGTGGGGCGCCCGGGTGGTCAGCCACCCCTCACCGGATGGAGATATCGTTGTATCGGAGATCGATGCGCCGAAGGTCGATGACGACTCGGGCGCGGTCGATATCTCCTACACCGAAGTGCCTGCCTTGACCGCATGGAACCCGGCGACGGATGAGGCACTGGCGCCCGATCTCATCCCGGAAATCGCCATCGACGCGGCGTTGACCACACCGTCGGCGCCGAGCGCGGTTGCCCTCGTGACGCTGATCGACGGCACGAGGGAAGTGCGCGCAACCTATGCGGTGGCAAGTTACACGCCGGAACTGGTAGCCCGCGCCCTCTTCGACCGCACGCGCACCAAGTGGCGGCTGATGGCCAAGGCGACGACGCTGGACGCCGATGACGGCGTTACGGTGCGGCTGACCTGGGCGCGCCAGGCCGGCGCCTATGCCGGCGCTGACAAGGCGTTTGCCAAGGTGCGCGTCTATGATGGGGACGACAGCTCCAACTGGTCGGCTGCCGGCAGTTTCGATGCCGCCGTTCCGCTCATTCCGGCGCTGCCGGTTCTGTCGTCGTCCGGCAGCGGCGCGACGCGCACAGTGAGGGTGCGGGCGCCCTATGACATCGCTTGCGTGGGGCTGGTGATCTGGCAGCTGCAGTCCGGCATCTCGACCAACTCCACCACGGCGGTTTTGCCGGGCGGCGTGATCGATCTCACCGTGCCAGCGGGCACCGTGGTCAATGCCGCCACGCTGGCGAGCCGCGACGGGCCGCAGTCCGAATGGGCCTCTCTGACCGCTTGAGGATCAAAATGACGCTGACGCTGACAAAGACGGCTCCCAACGTATTTGCCCCGACGACCTCAGGCGGCGCGCCGCGTGGCGCTTCCATGGATGAGGTGCGGACCTGGGGCACCGAGATAGAGGGTATTGTCGGCCAGCATCAGGATCTGCTCGACGACATCGCCAACCCGCCGATGCGTTACGATGCGGAAATCGCCGTGACGGCGACCGTCGCCCTGGCGAATGGCGATATCGGCGCGCTGATCAAGATCAATGCCGCGTCGGCGCCGACAGTGACGCTGCCGCCGACGACCTTGGCCGATGCGCTGCTGGTGACCACACTGATCAACCTCGGCAGCACCGCGGCGACGCTGCAGGGCGCCACGGTCAGCAGCACGCAACAGACGATCGCCGGTCTTGAGGACGGTTCGACGGCTGGCAGCTTCACGTTGCTGCCGGGCATGCGGGCGACACTGGTCGTCAATGCCAGCGGCAGCGGATACACCATCGTCGTCATCGGCCGCAAGACGGGAACCGCTGCCGGCGCCGGCGTGGTGGTGGCCAGCGATGGCTATCTGCCGGCCCTCGATGGGCGGCGCCTCATCAATTTGCCGGTGACGACACAAAGCCAGCGGACAGTTCTGAAGCTCGGCTCCGGATACATCAACGGTGGCGGCAAGGCCGGCGCGGTGATCATTGCCTCGGACGGCTGGGCCTATGCGGCCGGCGTCACGCCGATCAACGGCAACAACGTGGCGGCAAGGCCGATCTTCATGCCCTTGCGCCTTACCCCCGGCGAGGTGGCGCCGTCATTGCCATTCGTCAAGGCGGTTCGAACGGCCAATTCGATCTATCTTCTCGATAGTCTTGGCGTCGTCTACTGCTGCGGCGGCAATGCCTCAGGGCAATTGGGGCAAGGCGATACGACGAACCGGCCATCGCTGGTGCGGATGAGCTGGTTTGTCTCCAACGGCATCACCGTGGCCGATATCATTCCCCAGCGCATCGGTTATGCAACCGATGCAGCCGAGACCGTCTATTTCATGGGGTCGGCGAGCGGCATTGACCGGGGCGTGTGGGCCGTCGGCCGCAACGATGGCGGCCAGCTGGGCAATGGCTCGACGATCAACTCGACGCCGCGATCGACGCCGGTGCGGGTCGGCAGCCTGACGACAATCACCAAGGTCCGGGCATGTGGCGCATCAGTCGGCGCTGCCATGGCGCTGACGGCGTCCGGCGACCTTTACATGTGGGGATGTAACGACAGCGGCATCGCGGCCGATGGTACCACCACGGCAAAGGCATCCCCGATCCTCACGCTGACTGGTGTGATGGACTTCGATCTGGGGATGAGTATCTATTCGAGTGCCTGGTACCAATATGCGGTTGCGCTGATTTCGTCCGACAAGACCATGCGCGCCATCGGCTATGGGGCCAATGGCCAGTTCGGCACCGGCAGCACGACTAGCAGCTTGGCCTGGGTGCAGCCGGTTCTCGGCTTTACCAACGCGGCGAGCATCCATGCCCTCAATGGCGGCGTCTTCGCGACCACGGCCATCATCACCGCCGATTCCAAGCTGAAGCTATGCGGCGATAATGATTTCGGTCAGCAGGGCGTCGGTAACACCACGGACCAACTGACATTCCATGAGCCGAGCTTTGCCGGCCAGGGAAAGATCAGCAAGGTTCTCGGCGGTGGAGTGGAAAGTGCCGAGGGCATTTTTGCGCTGGATACCGATGGCGTTCTTTGGGCTGCCGGCTGCGGAACCTATGGCGCTTTGGGGTCTGCCCTTTCATCGGTGCCGGCCACTCAATCGACATTCACGCGAATGCCACTGCCGGCGACGGAAACGGTGGCCGACTTCGAGATCAGTCCGTCGGCGGCGGCAACCGCCGTCTACGGCGTGCTGGCGAAAAGCCAGACAGGGCAGCTCTATGCAACCGGCTACAACGATCTTGGGCAGCTCGGTCTCGGACATACGCAAACTATCGTCGATGGCTTCGAACTGGTGAGGCTCTGACATGCTGCCGGCCAATTATCCTCTGACGCTGCAACGCGGCGATAGCTACGCCATCGATTTCATCGTGAAGGACAATGCCGGCGCGCTGGTCGATCTGACCGGGTCGAACATCACCTTCGAACTGGTGAGCGGGCCGGTGACGATATCGCTCGACAGCGATGCCGATACGCTCACCGTCGACCTGGCGGCGGCGAAGATTTCCGTGCGACTGACGGCGACGCAGACAGACGGCCTGCCGCCGCCCTCGGCCCGCCAGGGTGCCCGCTACGAATTGCGGCGCATCATCACCGGCGGCGATGAACAGACGCTGCTCTATGGCACCGTAACCGTCAAGGACTGCATCGAATGACCGATCAAATCACCGTCGTCGAGGTGTCAGACGCCTCGGAGGGCGTGAAGACCGTCGAGATCAACACGCCCGGTCTGCAAGGGCCTGCCTCGGTATTCTATGCCGCAACCTTCACCGGTGCCGCGGCGCCGGCTGGGCTGACCTTGCGGCCGGTGGCCGAGGGCTCGGACGTATTCGAACTCACCCTTTCCCTGCCGGAGTAAATCATGACCGATGTCAAGGTGGTAATGCGCCAGGCGAAGAGCGACGGCGCGCTGATCGACCCGGCGACCGAGGCGGGGCAGAAACGCCATGAGCTGCACGCGGCGGCGCAGCCGGTGGTGGAGGTGGCAACATCGGTCGGCGCAATCGCCGATTTGCTCACCGCTGCCGGGTTCACCGGCGGCGTTCCCTCCTGGGTGACTGCCTGTCGGCTTTATGTCGGCTCGGCAGGGCGCATCGCCTATTCAACCGATGGAACGGCGCCAGCCTTTTCGGCTGGAAATGTCACCCATGGCGCGGCACTCGATGAGTATTACACCGGCCATCTCATCACCGGCAACGCGAACGTCGCCGCTCTGAAGCTCATAGCTGAGACGGCAGAGACCAAAGTCACCATCGAGCTGATCGGCTGAGGGGGGCGCCATGCTGAAACTTGGCCTCAGGTTGATCGACACGAACACCCCCAAAACGGGGGGGCCCTACGGAATCGTCGTGATCAGCGGCAAACCAGTCACCATCGGAAACAAGTACGTCGTCATCGGGAGATAATAATGGTCGGATCGCGATATGATGCAAAGGTCACAGCCGACCTGCTCGATATCCAGCAAGAGTTTGGTATCACCCCTAGCCTCCGTAGAGATGATATACGTTATCCGCTGATCTCCAGATCAAAGACAATCTGTCCTATTCCCCCGACTCTCAACGTTGCGGGCGGCTGGAAAGCGGCGTTTGGCACTTTGTCGCTTGATAACGACAACGTCCGAGAGGTCGGGCGGCCAACTGTTAAGCTGTCCGTCTCGCAAACGGTGGGGACGGCGTCTTATGCCGAGCTTTATCTTGCTATCCCCAACCAGCTCATCAACGGACCGTTTGAAATTTGGATCAAGATTCCCCGGTCGGCGATTTCAGTAAACGGTTCCACCGGGATCGTGTCGTCTCTCATCAATGGGCAGTTCGTGTATAGCAATCTGCCACAGGGTTCAGACCCTCCGAACGGTCTGCCGTCAGCGTACCGGAAGACCCCATTTTTCTACCCGAACAATGGGCAGTGGGATTGTTTCCGCTTCGATATCTCGCAGACCGTCGACCCCGTTTGGGCGGAAACAGGATCGCCATCGACTAGCTACAGATGTCAATATATCTGCCTCCAGATCAGTTGGCAGGCGAGTACTCCGAACGACGCTCGATACATCAACGTCGATCTTGTTGCCACCGGTGGAAAGGCGACGCCGCTCATCATCCTCGCAAATGACAACTATGTACCGACTGCCATCCTAAAAAAGCTGCCCGTCCTGCAACAAAATGGTCTCGTCGGGACCATCTTCGCCGACGGCAACACTATCACTGGTGAGACAGCCACTGAGTTGCTGACGCTCTATCATGCAGGCTGGTCAGTGGGTCACCAGGGGATGAACCATAAGACCTATACGCTAGGAGGAAACCCTGCGGCGCTTGACGCTGATTGCGCCACAGCAGAGGCAGCCATGGTGGCGGCCGGCTTGCCCCTGACGGGCATTTTCGCGTTTCCCGTCAACGCCGCCGGCCCCGATCAATATGACGTGCTGAGGGCGCGAGGTTACAGGTTTGCCCGTGCGGCAACAGAGCCGAAGATTGCCATCTCGTCCCTTGGTAGGCGGACACTGCTTGGCGTTGGCGCAAAGGATACAGGGCAGCAATCTGCCGCGACGATCGAAGGGTGGATCGATCAGACCATTTCAAATGGGACGGGTCTGGTGCTCCAGACGCACGAAATATCGGCGTCTCCTGCGAATAGCCTGGAAACTCAGGACACCGTCTACGCTGCGGTGGCATCCTACCTTGCGACTAAGCAGCAGGCTGGATTGCTTAGGGTCGTAACTGCTGATCAGGCATGTGATCAGCTTGCCGCCTGACCCCATTCAAATGAATGTACGTGCCAACCCGCCCTGATCGGCGGGCTTTTTTATGGAGATATCAATGTCGAATTTCGTGCTGGGCGTTCGCAGCCGCGACCGCCTTGTCGGCGTGCATCCTTCCCTTGTGATGGTGGTGGAGCGCGCCATTGAGCTAACCGAGCAGGATTTCACTGTGCTCGACGGCGTGCGGTCGCTTGCTCGGCAGAAGGTGCTTAAGGCGCAGGGCAAAAGCAAAACGATGCTCTCGAAGCACCTCCGTCAATCCGACGGCTTCGGCCACGCCGTCGACATCGCCCCGGTCGTCAACGGCTCCGTCGTCTGGTCGTTCGAGAAGATCCGGCCGATCGTGCTGGCAATGCGCCTCGCGTCGATCGAAAAGAAGGTGACGATCACCTGGGGCTCGATCTGGGATCGCAACCTTGCCCAGCTGCCGGATACGCTGCCCGGCATCGCTGATGCCGTGGAGGCCTACAAGGCCCGCCACCCCGGCCCAGACTTCCTCGACGGGCCGCATTACCAGCTCGCATGATCGACCATCCGTGGCGGCTGGTGGGGCTGGTTGCGCTCTGGCTGCTTTACCTGGCGGCGATCATCACCGCCTTTACCGTTCTTCCCACGATGCCCGCCGATTGGCGGGTTTTTTAGTGCCCGCATGCCGGGCGGAAAGGTGACCCATGAAACGCTTTCTTTCCCTGGGCTTTGCGCTGCTCGCCGTCGTGGCGCTCGCGGCCTGCCAGACGACCGTGACCAAGATCGACGATGCGATTGCCAAGAACCTGCCGACCGCCTGCGCGGCGCTCGATACGGCGCATGCAGCCTTCGTCGCCGTTTCGACCACCGGCAAGATCAAGGCATCCATCGTGACCAAGGAAGCGGCGGCCTATGCCGGTGTCGCCGCCATCTGTGCCGATCCATCGTCGGTGTCGACGTCGACGGCGCTGGTCAAGGTGGCCACGGCTTATGCGGCGGTCGTTAACGCGCTGAAGGCAGCGGATGGCAGCTGACCGCCGGCCAAAGTCGGCGCCGACCTCGCCCGCTTTCGAGCGGGTTTTTTCATGCTCGGAAGGGTGGAGACCTCATCATGAACTCAAATCTGTTTCACAACATCGCCAACGTGCTGACGGCGATCCTGGCCGTCCTCGTTGCCGTGCTGCTTTTCACTGGCTGCACGGGCGATTTCACCACGCAGTCGATCGTCGATTGTTCCGGTTCATCGATCGACGCCAAGTGGCTATCGATCGCCATCGCCGTCGTCAGCGCCCTCAAGCTCGGCGTCAACGTGCTGCGCGACGGGATGTCGGGCCTCACCAAGCCTCAGCCGCCGGTCGAGAAATGAGGACGCCCGGCGTCAAGCTGGAACCCGTTGAAGGCGGCCATTTCCTATTCCTGTGCCCCGGGTGCCGTGAGTCGCACATCGTCCGCGTAAGATCGGAGGGTAGTGGCCATGGTTGGACATGGAATGGTGATGTGGTCAAACCGACCTTCAGCCCGTCAATCCTTCTCACTGGCCTCGAAACAGTCAGAGATGAGAAGGGCCGATGGACCGGTGAATGGGTTAAGGACGCGGCTGGCCAGCCAGTCCCTCTCGTCTGCCATTCCTTCATTACCGATGGCCGCATTCAGTTCCTTGGCGACTGCACTCATGCACTGGCCGGCCAGACGGTCGACTTGCCGGATTGGAGTGACGACGAATGAAAGCCTTCTTCGCCCTCGTTGTCGAAAAGCTCCTGGCTGTCCTCGGCACTTTTCTGCGCGGCCTTATCGCCGATCGGCAAGCGAGGGCAGATGCAATGGATCTCGGCGCCTCGCGCGCCGCGACCGCCACCGACACGGTCATCGACGAGATGGAGGCGGAACAAGATGCGGTCGACAAGGCTGATCGCGGCGGCGCTGCTGGCGTGCTTGCCCGCCTGCGCCAACATGGCGACGGGACGTCCGGCGCTGACCGGTGAGGCGCCTCAGATCCGTGAAGGGCTGGCGCGCGCGTGTCCGCGGCCGACGGCAGAAAAGCAGAAGGCGGCAATCCTTGCCGAACTCGAAAGCCTTGACGCGGCCGGCATGATCGCCCGCGTCGACACGCTCGCCGCCGAGTGGGAACGGCTTGACGCCGGTGCCCATGCCTGCCGGGGGACATGATGGCCGATTCCGAAAAGCCGCCCGCCGTTCGCTCGCGTTCGCGCCGACGCCCGGCCCGCCAGGCACTGCCGAAGGACGACATATCGCGGTCGCTGGGTCGCATCGAAGCCGGGCTGCAATACCTTGCCGAGGAGATGCGCGACGAAAAGGAAGCGGCGGCTACGAGCCGGGCCGCCGTGCATCGCCGGCTCGACGAGCAGGCCGCCCTGATCTCGCGCCTAACCACGGATGTGGCGATTGCCGTCAATGTGAGCGCCCAGGCGCGGGAACATGCCAAGGGCATCGAAGCCAGGCTTGACGACGATGTGGCGCCGACGATCGAGGAATGGCGCAAGATCAAAAATATGGGTCTTGGCATGGCGGCCCTGATCGGCCTCGGCGGTGCAACAATCACCTCGGCCGTCTGGGTGGCCATCACCTATTTCGGCGATGCCATCGCGGCCTCCCTTCGGAACATGCTGCGCATTCCCTAGGGATCTTCGTGCTTACCGTCAGGCTTATGGCCGTCTGATCCATGCGGCATGAAAAGGCGAGGGAAGCACGCGAAAAACGCCTTAAAAAAACAAGGCGACCGTTATCCCCTCGCAATTGTGCATGTCGTTGTTTTCGCACTCACATGCAACAATTCTCGACCGCACCATTCAAAAAAGCCAGGCTCGTAAGTGCCTGGTTTTTTTGTGCCTCGTCGCTGGCTCGATAACGCTCCGTGCCTTGATCTGTTCGCAATCCGGCCAGCACCTCCGACACCTCGACGCTTCCATCGGACGATCTAGCCGATGGGACTCGTTGCCGATGCTATCCGCCAGATATTGGCGTCGATTTCGCAAGTGGGAGGGGGAAGGCGGTGGTAGCAAGATATGCGCACGACGGATCTCTACCCGGCTAGACTTTGATGGCTAACCGTTGCGGAGGCTTTAGCTGTCAATATTTACAAGGCCTCGTCGCGGATACCAGGTGGATTCGCGCGCAAACTAACCGACGATGTCTTGTTACAGATCAAGCAGAGGTATCGACCCTTGCTAAATACACCGAGCCAAAACGTAAATCATTAATTAATTCGTTACGTGCACACAAAGTATGCTTGTTGGAATTCAGTTTTTTTGTATCTATTAATTTACATGCGACGCGTTGCGGATCGATAATGCGTGGCGAGAGGTGAGCAAATGCGGCCTTTGAGGGTGGGAAGAGCAACCCGAGACGCGGCGGCCCTCATTTTTGTCGGTATCCTGTTTTTTATCGGCGCCGAATGGCTTGATCTCTATGAGCGATTGGCAGCCTTTCTCGGCAGACACGAGTTCATACAGGCTGACGAGCTGTTCATTGCGCTACTGATCGTGGGAATCCTCGGCTTCGTCTTCGGTTATCGCCGGCTACACGATCTGAAGGTTGAAGTGAATCACCGCAGACGCGCCGAACGTGACGTGTCGTGGATTGCCGCTCACGACCCCCTGACGCGCCTTCCCAATCGCATCGGCCTCAAGCAGCAGGTTGAACGACTGAAGGAAGATGGCAAGGCTGGAAAGCCTCACATGGCCATGGTGATCGACATCCAGGGCTTCAAGCGTATCAACGACGTTCATGGCAACGAAATAGGCGATGAGATATTGGCCGTGGTTGCCGATCGACTGCGGGATATTTTTATCGGTTGTTACCTGTTCCGTCTCGGAGGCGACCAGTTTTACGCGGCTCAGGAAACCCCTCTGACCAAAGATTGGGAGAAGCTGGCGCGTCGGGCCATCAAGCAAATAGCTGAGCCAATTGAGATCGTCAGCCGGTATTACGAGGTTTCCGCCTATGTCGGAATGGCCCGTTATCCGGACGACGCTGCCAATATTAAGTATCTGCTTCGCTGTGCGCTTTCGGCGGTCGCTGCCGCGAAAAGAGAACGATCCAAGGAACCGAAATGGTTCGATACGGCCATTGATGAGGCAACGGCCAAGCATGCCGAACTCGACAAGCAGTTGCGGGCGGCACTCAAATCAGGAGACGTGCGTCCTTATTACCAACCGATGATCGACCTGACTTCCGGCCGAATTATTGGCTTCGAGGCTTTGGCGCGCTGGCGGCGCTCCGATGGTAGCTTTGTCTCACCGACGGAGTTCATTCCGTTGGCGGAAGAAACTGGCATGATCGGTGAACTTTCGCAGATATTGTTCACCCAGGCTTGCCATGATGCCGCGAAATGGCCGCGCGGCATCAGGTTGTCGTTCAACGTATCGCCTGCCCAGTTCAGCAATAGAAATTTTGGCCGGCAGATGCTCGATACGCTGGCTGCGACAGGGCTTTCGCCAAGCCAGCTCGAAGTGGAAATCACCGAGTCAATGTTCGTCAACGATGTACAGCTCGTGGCCGTATTGCTCGACGAGCTCAGAGAGGCGGGCGTTCATATCGCCATTGATGACTTCGGGACTGGCTACTCCAGTCTATCCCAGCTGTCACGGTTGAGATTTGACAAGCTCAAGATCGACCGCAGTTTCGTGTCGTCGTTCCTGGACGATGCCCGCCAGGCCATGATTGTCCGAGCCATGATCGGCCTTGGGCGAGGATTGGGGATGAAAACCATCGCCGAGGGAATTGAAGAAGCGTCTCAAGCCGAGACCCTTCAATTGCTCGGCTGCCATCAAGGACAGGGTTTCCTGTTCAGTCGTGCCGTGCCCGCCGAGCAGGCGATCAGCATGCTGCAAACGACCTGGCCGGTACGGCCGGAAAACAAGACGGCGACAAGCTAGAGTCACCGCTTCTGGACGGAATGCCTGGGGGAACGCTTTGATCGTTTTGGCTGCCCCATCGTAGCGGCTGGAATTTCTTCCTTGCGCCTTCCGGTTTGTCGGACTTAACTCCCGCGCGACGATGCCAACCATCGCCGATTCAACCTGTTTGTCACTCCAAGATCCGCGGGAGACGCGCCATGGCCGAAAACGAGCCCAACGCGCCTAAAACGCTCAGCCGCGGCTTGCCGCCACTCAGGACCGACGACGGCGACCTGGACCCGCTTTTCCTAGAAGCGATCCACTCGGCGATCGAGACGGCTGATGCTGCGACCGTCGAAGCGCTCGCCGCCGATCTGCACGAAGCCGATGTCGGCGATATTATCGAAGCGCTGTCGGCCGATGAGCGGGCTCCCTTCATTCAGCTGCTTGGCGAGCATTTCGATTTCACGGCGCTGACCGAGGTCGACGAGACGGTTCGCGTTCAGCTTATCGAAGAAATGCCTCCCGAAGCGGTGGCGGAAGGCGTTCGCGACCTCGATTCCGATGACGCCGTCTATATTCTCGAAGGCCTCGACGATGAGGATCAGGAAGAGATCCTCGCCAAGCTACCGGCGGTCGACCGGATGGCGCTGCGCCGTAGCCTCGACTTTCCAGAGGAGACGGCGGGTCGGCGGATGCAGACCGATTTCATCGCCGTGCCGCCTTTCTGGACCGCAGGACAGACCATCGACTATCTGAGGGATCACAAGGATCTGCCGGACGAATTCTACGAAGTTTTCGTCATCGATCCCGGGTTCCGATTCCTGGGGGCCGTAGCACTCAATCGCCTCCTCAGGGCCTCGCGTCCGACGCGTATGGCCGACATCATGAACGACGAGCGACAACGGGTTCTCGCCACCGATGATCAGGAGGACGTGGCGCGCATGTTCGAGCGCTACAACCTCGTCTCAGCCGCCGTGGTTGATGACGCAGAGCGGTTGGTCGGCGTCATCACCGTTGACGACGTGGTGGACGTGATCCAGGCCGAGGCCGAAGAGGACATCCGCGCTCTGGCCGGTGTCGGTGACGAGGAGATCTCTGACTCGGTTTTCTACACGCTTCGCACCCGGTGGGTCTGGCTGCTGGTCAACATGCTGACCGCCTTCCTGGCGTCATCGGTGATCGGCATGTTCTCCGATTCGATCTCGAAGATGGTGGCGCTCGCCGTGCTAATGCCAATCGTCGCGTCGATGGGTGGCAACGCCGCGACACAGACCATGACCGTGACAGTGCGCGCTCTGGCCACCCGCGATCTCGATGCAAACAATGTTTGGCGGATTTTCGGTCGAGAATTAAGTGTTGGTTTACTCAACGGGGTCAGTTTTGCAGTGATCGTCGGAGCGACGGCTGCACTCTGGTTCGGGGACATGCTTCTTGGGGGCGTGATCGGCGCGGCGATGATCGTCAACCTGTTATCCGCGGCGATGGCTGGCATCCTGATACCCCTGGCATTCGAACGGTTCGATATCGATCCGGCGGTCGCTTCAGGGGTTTTCGTGACGATGGTGACCGACGTCGTGGGCTTTCTGGCGTTCCTCGGGCTCGCGTCATGGATTTTGCTTGGCTGAAAAAGACGTTTCGGACGAAGCGGCGGTGTGGCGTTCATTCACCCACCGGCACCGGCCGCTGGGTCCGTTTCGCCGCTCGTCTGGTAAATCCAATTGCCCTCGGGTCACTTGCTTTCGGCCTTTCTGCCTGCGCGCTGTTCGATTTCGGCCCGCCCGGCCCCGACGACTATCCGGTGAAGGGCATCGACGTTTCTTATTATCAGGACGACATCAACTGGCGCTCCGTGGTCGCCGACAATACGGCCTTCGCCTGGCTGAAGGCGACCGAAGGAGGCGACTGGTACGACCCGAAGTTCGACGCTAATTGGTATGGCGCCGCCATGGCGGGCCTGCCGCGCGGCGCCTATCACTTCTGGTATTTTTGCCGGCCGGCGACAGAGCAGGTGAATTGGTTCCTGCAGCACGTGCCTTACGATCCTTATGCGTTGCCGCCGGTGCTCGATATCGAATGGGTGAACTCCAAGAACTGTCCTGGTCATCCTTCGCGTGAGGCAATCATTCCTGAGGTCCGGACCTGGCTCGACGCCATCGAGCGCTACTATGGCAAACGGCCGATCATCTATACGTCGATCAGTTTTTATAATGACCGCCTTAGGGGAGCTTTCCCGGGCTATTTTGTTTGGATAGCGTCCTACAAGGGACATCCGATCGTCCGTGATCCAAGCCTGCGCTGGAATTTCTGGCAGCATACACATGCCGGGCGGGTAGCCGGCATCCGAGGGCGGGTTGACCGCAACGTGTTCAACGGCTCGGTTCGGGAATGGCAAGCCTTCCTGCAAGGACAGCTCCGCCCGGAGGGCTGAAGACTCTCACTAAGGCCAAGCCCGATTTCGCAAAAACGATGCTACAAAGCGCGGCGCCTCGCGTTCGCCGGAACGCGCTTGCTTTAGGGGAGATGCGAATGCGGGATCTTGTTGCTCTCTGTTTCATCACGGCGGTCGTCTTTGCCGGACCTCTCCGTGCGGAAGAAAACGATCCCACTGAGCCGACCGACGCCGATCGTAGCGTTATTTCTACCTGCATCGCTAAGGCAGGGGAGGATGGGGCGGACACGCTTCGTTGCATCGGGGCGGTATCCAAACCGTGCCTCGCCGAACCGGATAACGAAAACACGGTTATGATGGCCGCCTGTCTTCAGCGTGAGGCGACGATCTGGGATGAGCGTCTCAACGACGATTACCAAGCCTTGATGGCTGGTCTGGACGGTGATCCGAAAGACAAGCTCAAGGCTGGACAAAAAGCCTGGCTGACGGTGCGCAACACCACTTGCGATGTGGAAGGTTCGTTCTGGGAAGGCGGTACTGGCCTGGGCGGCGCGACGGCGGGCTGCATGCTGAGAGAAACAGCCACACGGGATCTGTCACTTGCTGCCCTGCGTGCTTATCTCGATCAGTGAGTGCGCCGTTCACCCTGTCCGTCCGGTCGGGTTGCCGTCCGCTCCCCTGATGGGATACGAATGGGTTCATCAGGATTTGCGACTCCCGAGGCCCGACCTTTTGTCGCGGCCGCCACCTACGAGAAGGTCCACATGATTTCCAAGGATCAGGAATACGTCCGCCTCGACGACGAGGAAGAGGAGAAGGACGAGAAGGCCAAGGATGCGGCCGCCGCCCCGCAGGTCGATAAGTATCTCTTCAAGTCGCGCACGGTTCTGATCACCGGCCAGGTGAGCCAGGAAATGGCGAAGGATGTGACCGCGCGCCTATTGGCTCTTGCCGAAGCGAGCGCCACCGACCCCATCACCGTCATCGTGTCATCGCCTGGCGGCCACGTTGAGTCCGGCGACATGATCCACGACATGATCGGGTTTGTCCCGGCGCCCGTGAACATCATCGGGACGGGCTGGGTGGCGAGTGCCGGCGCACTGATTTACGTGTCGGTGCCCAAGGAGCGTCGCTTCTGCACGCCGAATACTCGCTTCCTTCTGCATCAACCGTCCGGCGGCACCGGCGGCATGGCCACCGACATCGAGATCCAGGCGCGCGAGATCCTCAAGATGCGTGATCGCCTCAACCGGATTTTTGCCGAGGCGACGGGCCAGCCGGTCGAACGTATCGAAAAGGACACCGACCGCGACTATTGGATGAGTGCCGAGGAAGGCATCGCTTACGGTCTGGTCGGCCGGGTAGTACGAACCGCTTCGGACATTTGATGGCTAGGGGGGCGGCCGAATATGCCGCCCCTCCGTTATGCTTCGTTCGCGGTCCTGCCCTATAAGGATAATCCGTATCCAGCCGTTCGTTCGTGGTACGGGTATCGAAACCATGTTTCAATCAGTTCAGCGAATCGACTAGGTCGATCAACGCATTGACCGCTCCGCATTCCTCGGATCATGTCCATGCCGGAAAGCGATGGCCGCGGGGCGGCCGGGAGGACGAGATTGACCGGCTTTAGAGTGATTGCCCTTTCGATTGGTTTCGGCCTTTCCGCCGGAGCAGCACTGGCCCAGTCGGCCAGTCCTTATGACATGACCTATGCGCTTCGCGACGCAAAGCCGACGCCGCTCTACGCCGACATGAGCGAGAAGGCCGCAAAGAAAGGCACGCTTCCCGCGGATGCCAAGGGCATCGTGTTGCGCTGGTGTCGCGACGAGATTCCCTTTGGGTCATGGCAGTTCGGCAGCCGAAAGTCTCAGCTCGCTCTGCTCGATGCGCGGTGGTGCGAAATTTCCTACAAAGGTTCCGTCGGCAATGTGCCTGGCAAAGTTCTGACGCCGCAATAGTCTGAACTCGATACGCCAGGGAGAAGGAGGGCCGGCAAGGTGTTCTATGTGCTCTCCAAGCTTGGTTTCCTATTCCTGCGCCCATCCAATGCCTTCATTCTGGCGCTGTTGCTCGGTGCGGTATTGCGACTGTTTGGTTGGCGGCGCCGTGGTGCCGAGCTGATTGGCATAGCGCTCGGCGTTCTTGTCATCTGTGCCTGGACTGGCGCTCCGACCATATTGTTGCGTCCGCTCGAACAGCGCTTCTCGGCTCCGGCCGATCCTGATCATCTCAACCCTGCCGGCATCCTGGTGTTGGGGGGGGTGGTTGATACCAGCCTGTCGACCGAGCGCCATTCCGCTGAGCTGATTGACGGTGCCGAACGGCTGATCGTCGCCGCCGAACTCGCGCGGCGATATCCCCAGGCGCGTATTGTGCTGTCGGGTGGGCCCAACGATGTGTTTGCCAATGATGAAATCGCAGAGGCGGACGTCGCTCGCGATTTGCTGATCGAATTTGGCGTGCCGGCTGGCCGTATCACCACTGAGGGCCGCTCTCGCAATACGCATGAAAATGCCGTCTTCAGCTTTTCTGCCGTCGAACCGTCGCCGCGGGAACAATGGCTGCTCGTGACATCCGCCTTCCACATGCCACGAGCCATCGGCACTTTCCGGGCCGCCGGCTGGAATGGTGTGGTCGCCTGGCCGGTTGACTACCGCACGGGCGCCAACACCGACTGGTTCGGTGGTCAGACCGCAGCCGAGGGGTTGATCATGACCGACGTGGCTGCCCGCGAATGGATCGGCCTTATCGCCTACCGTTTCGCCGGCTATACGGACGCGTTGCTGCCGCAGCCTTGATGAGGCTGTTATGCCTCGTCGTCATCTCCCAGCCCGAAATCGTCGTCCAGCAGGTCGTCGTCATCGAGCTTGGGAGCTTCGTAGACAGGCAGAGGTTCGCCTTCAGCCCTGAGGCGAATCCGATAGAGACCGCGGATACTACGGTCAGGATCGGCCGGCTTTCCTTTCCGCAACAGAATGACTTTGCCGTCTTTGGCGAGGCGCACCGCCTCGTCCTTGATCGGCTTCATCAGACGCCGCCATCTCTTCTCATCCTTGCCGGCAATGGCGCGCGCGATGGCGTCCGGCCCGATCGGTTTGCCGGAAGGCGACTCGGCGGCCATCAGCAGCATAACGTCGCGAATCTGTCCGGCCTTAACGCGGTGCGGGTCAACGTCGATCACTCGTATCTCCTCATGGCCTTGACGGCGTTGGAGGTGAACTGGCGGCGGGCAAGCACCACCGCAATGAAGGTAGAGGTGGCAATCAGCGGCAACGGTCCCAGGAAACAACCGAGATAGCCGATCGACATGAAGAAGGCCCGAAGGCCCCGATTGAAGTTGGTGCCGGCCACGACGATGATCGATGCTGCCCGCGCCACGGCCTTGTCCATTTCCGTGGTCTCGGCTTCGGACGGTGGCGGCAGCGCGCCGAGCAGAATCGAACCGAAGTTGAACATGCGATAGGCCCAGCCGAACTTGAAGAAGGCATAGGCGTAAATGCCGAGCAAACCCATCACCTTGAATTCAAAGGCGGTGCGGTTGGTGGCAGTGAGGTCGGACAGGGCCGAGACGACGCCGACGGCATGATCGACCGAGTTCAGCAGAGTGAAACCACCGCCGATAGCCAGGAGCGACGTCGAGGCGAAGAAGGCCGTGCCATTCTGCAATCCGGCGACAATGGCGGTGTCGACCATGCGCAGATCGCGCGTCGCCGCCTGCCGCACCCAGCCATGCCGACCGATATTGATGAAATGGGTGAGCGAGTGCTCGGCCCAGGGACTCTTCTCGGTGAGCCAGGCCTGTCCGAACCACATGGCAAGGAACCAGACGAAGGCGGCGATATCGAAAGGCGTGAAGGCGGTCATCATGACGGATGTCCAGAGAGACAGGGCAGCTCGACGATATAGGCTCGCAAGACAACGCGAAAGCGACCAGGTGGCTATCAGCTCTCAGCCATATCGGCCTCTTCATATTCGGCCGATAGCGTCAGCCATTCCTCCTCGAAGGTGTCCAGGTTGCGAACGGCGTCGGCCCGTTCCTTGGAGAGCTTGGCACCCTTGGCGGGATCGTTCGTGAACAGGGCCGGATCGGCGAGAGCTCCGTCAATGCGGGCGATGAGTTTTCTCGCCTTGTCCATCTCCGCCTCGATGCCCTGAATACGCTTCCGGAGCGGCGCAAGCTGAGCGCGTCGCTCGGCGGCAAGACGGCGACGATCGGCATTGGTGACTCTCTGATCGTCGCTCTTGGTTGCACGATCGGCGTCGCCTGGACCGGACAGGATGAAACGTTTGTAGTCGTCCATATCGCCGTCGAAGGGTGTAATCGTCCCTTTGTCCACCAGCCAGAGACGATCCATGGTGGCCTCGACCAAATGGCGGTCGTGGCTGACCAGAATGACGGCACCTTCGAAATCATTGAGCGCCTGGATGAGGCTCTCGCGGCTGTCGATATCGAGATGGTTGGTCGGCTCGTCGAGGATCAGAAGGTTCGGCCCGTAAAAGGTGGCGAGCCCGAGCAGCAGGCGCGCTTTCTCGCCGCCGGAGAGTTCGCGAGCGGGCGTATCCATCTTGTTGGTATCAAGGCCCATCTGGGCAACGCGCGAGCGCACGCGGGCATCGGGCGCGTCCGGCATCAGACGACGAACATGGGCGACGGCTGTTTCATCCGGGTGCAGTTCATCGAGCTGATGCTGCGCGAAGAAGGCAATCTCCAGCTTGCCGGCCTTGACGATATTGCCGGAGAACGGCTCCAGTCGGTCAGCCAGCGCCTTGGCGAAAGTCGACTTGCCGTTGCCATTCTTGCCGAGGAGGGCGATGCGGTCATCGTCATCGATGCGGAGCGTCAGGCGCTTCAGAACCGGCTTTTCGGGATCGTAGCCGAGATCGACCTTGTCGTAGGTGACGATGGGCGGTGCCAGCTTGGCCTTCGGATTGGGGATGCTGATCTGCTGGACGTGGTCCTCCACCACCGCATCGATAATATCGAGCTTCTCCAGCATCTTGATACGTGACTGGGCCTGCGTCGCCTTGCTGGCCTTGTAGCGGAAGCGGTCAACAAAGGCCTGCAGGTGCTTGCGCCGCGCCTCGATTTTCTCGCGCGCCTTCTCCTGCAACAGCATTTTCTCCTGCCGCTGGCGAGCAAACGAGGTGTAGCCGCCTCTCCAGAGCGTCAGCTTGCCCTCGGACAGGTGACAAATGTGATCGACCGCGCTGTCGAGCAGGTCGCGATCATGGCTGATGAGCACGACCGTGTAGGGATAGCGCTGCACGTAGTTGGTGAGCCAGAGCGTGCCTTCGAGATCGAGATAGTTGGTCGGTTCGTCGAGGAGCAGGAGATCCGGCTCGGTGAAGAGCACGGCAGCGAGTGCCACGCGCATCCGCCAGCCGCCGGAGAAATCGGAACAGGGGCGACGCTGATCCCCGGCGTCGAAGCCGAGGCCGGAAAGGATCGTGGCAGCCCGCGCTTCGGCCGAGTGCGCCTCGATATCGGCGAGCCGCACCTGGATTTCGGCGATACGATGCGGGTCAGTGGCCGTCTCCGCCTCAACCATCAAGGCGGTGCGTTCCGTATCGGCAGCTAGGACGAAGTCGATCAGTGACGTTTCCGAGCCCGGCGCCTCCTGGGCGACCCGGCCCATGCGGGCGCCTCGCTTCAGATCGATCGCACCGCTTTCGGCCGCAAGCTCTCCGGCAATGAGATTGAACAGCGTCGTTTTGCCGGTGCCGTTGCGGCCAACAAGGCCAACCTTGGCGCCGTCGTGAATGGTGACGGAGGCACCCTCGATGAGGGTACGGCCGGCAATGCGATAGGTGAGATCGGAAATGATCAGCATGGTCGGGCGATTTCGCCCGAACCGCCGAGAAAGGCAAGACACAGCGGAGGAAATTTCGCGCACCGCAGCTAGGGGCAGGGCACCTGACGGCTTGGCAGGTCCATAGCCACGGGCGTCGAGCCGCCATGGTGTTAACCCTTACTTGTGGCAAGGGCTCGGCCTGCCCACGTCGGCTCCAGCAAAGAGAAGGTACTGGGGGAAGCGATGCGGAGATCGAAGTTGAAGCTTACAGCAGCCATTTTGGTTGCCGGCATCGTGGGCGTGGCCGCGCTCGGCTACCAGGCTCACCAAATAGCCGGCTCGGTGCCCTATCTCTTCCATCGCAATGCCGAGCTCAAGGCCGAGGGTTACTACATGGCCGAGTTCGAGTTCAGGATGCTCGGCATCGTCAAGAAGCTCTCCGATGGTGACTATCTTGACGCCTACTCGACCTTGCATCGGCTAAGGCGACAAATGGACAGCGGCGACGGCCTGGTCAAAATGCCCGCCGATACGTCGGCGAAAGCGCGCTACGAGTTTCTTCTATCCCGCCAAGATCCGATCACCGGTGCCTTCATGAGCCCGGACTATCCCGCGTTCACCTTTGTCGCGCCGACGCTCAATGTCGTCGAGGCGCTCGACGGGCTGGCCAAGGAAATAGGGGAGCCTTTGCGGCTCCGCTATCCTCTCCGTTTCCTGGACGCCATTGCAACGCCTGAAGCTCTTCGCGCCTATCTCGATGCCCATCTTTACACCGGCCGCTTCTGGGCGGAGCACCTTCCCGGACCGGGCGTCTATGGTCCCGGCATTTCGGAACTGGCCTACGTCGATCTGTTCGAGACGACAGGGACCTATCGCTTTACGCCGGCTTGGCACGCGGCATTCCGTGACTGGCTGGACGCAACGCAGGACCCGGAGTCTGGCATGTGGGGTGCCCGCATGGGCACGCCGAGCGCCTTTGAGACCAAACGCGACGCCAACTCGACCTATCACATCCTTCATTATCTGCTGACCGACGACGGCGCCGACCGCGACCCGGCGCATCCGTTACAACACGCCGATGCCCTGGCTCGGAGCCTGATGCAGGCCGTGACGGCACCCATGCCGGCTGGCGAGGATGAGCAACACGCCTGGAGCCTTGACCAGGCACAAGCAACGCAAATACTGACGCGTCGCCTATGGATGCATCTCGACGATGCGGAGAGGGCGGCCGTCCGCTCGGCGCTCGAAGTGGCGCTGACCGAGCGATATCGCCTGCTTGACGAAGTGAAGGGCGGATTTACCATCTATCTCGGCTCGCCTGCCGACGTCGACGGCACGACCACGGCACTCGGCCTCATCGAGGCAACAGGCAGCCTGCCGGGAACGACTGACCGCGCCCGCCTATGGGGCGAAATCGAAGCACCGGCCGTCGATACCGTCAGCACCGTTTCGCCGGCGGCGATCGAATTGCCCGACAATCCGGCGATCAACTCATTCCGCCTTTACGCCGGTTCGACGCTGACGGTCGCCGATCGGGACCAGCCTATTGCCGTCGTCTATCCGTCCGGCAAAGGGTTGGTGCGCGATGTGATCGATCTCAGGCAGAGCGTTGGCCGCTTCCTGGCCGGGGCTGGCGCCAGCTTCGGTAATTGGTCGACCGCAGACAGCATCCGCAACTCGGCCCTGCATCCCGACGTTACGGTGCCCACCGTTCCCGTGTTGAAGGTCGGCCGCCGACTTGGTGACGCCATCGGCGATATCGGCAAAGACGCGCCGGACCTCCTGCTAATCGGCTACGACGTCTTCCAGCGGCCAGTCTTCGCCCGCCACTGTCGCGTCGGGGGCTAAGGGACACAGGTTATTAGTTTCGCCTTGCCGTCCGTTATCGACCGGCTACTGTCGGTGCGGAGCCGACGGCCGACCCGTCGGCGTGTCGAAAAGCCTCTGCCATGAAAACCGTCTACTCTCCCCGTCACCGTCTTCATGTTGATAATCAGGAACTCAATGCCGGTGTCATCACGCCGGCTTTCGAACTTCCGGCGCGCGTCGATTACATTCTGAAGCGGATCGCCGCGGTCGGCCTTGGGGAAGTGATCGAGGCGCGCGCCGTCGACGCGGCGACAGCCGCAGCCAAGGTGCATGATGCCGGTTATCTTCAGTTCATGGCTGATTTCTGGAAGCTCTGGCTCGCCGAGGGTAGAACCGGGCCGACCATGCCCTATGTCTGGCCGGCGCGCGGCCAGCGCGACATTCGGCCCGAGCATGTCAACGGCCTGATGGGTTATTACTCCTTTGATGGTGGCGGCTCTTTCGTCGAGGGCACGTGGGAGGCGATTCAGTCGGCGGTGTGGTCGGCAGTCGGAGCTGCGGACCTGATCCATGGTGGCGAGAGGGCCGCCTACGCTCTTTGCCGGCCGCCGGGCCATCACGCGGGATCGTCGACCATGGGCGGCTATTGTTTCATCAACAATGCAGCCGTGGCCGCCCAGCGGTTCCTGGATCACGGGGCCCGCCGCGTGACCATCCTCGACGTCGATTACCACCATGGCAATGGCACGCAGGAAATCTTCTACCGGCGCAGTGATGTGCAGACGGTGGACCTGCATGCCGACACGCGCGTTGCCTATCCTTTCTTCTCCGGTCGAGCCGACGAGATTGGCGAAGGGGAGGGGAAGGGCTTTACGCTGAACCTGCCAATGCCTTTTGGCACCGCTTGGGAGACATGGGGCGCCGCGCTCGACGAGGCCTGTCGCGCCATTGAAACCTTCGGGCCGGATGCCATCGTCGTGTCGCTCGGCCTCGACACATTCGAAGGCGACCCGATTTCCAGGTTCAAGCTGAAGCGCGAGGACTATCCGAAGATCGGCGCCCGTATCTCCCGACTCGGCCGGCCAACGCTGTTCGTGCAAGAAGGCGGTTACGCCGTGGAAGATATCGGCCACAACGCTGTGGGCGTATTAACTGGCTTTGAGGGATGACGAATTACGTCAGTAGGCACTCCTGACAGGGACTGGCAGGGCGGCCGGCTATTGTGCCTACCGCTTTCAACAGGAAGATGAAAATGCTGGATCACATGGGCTTTCCGGCCGTCGACTTTGACAAGTCAAAGGCCTTCTACGACAAGGCGCTCGCGCCGCTCGGCATATCCGTGGTGATGTCCGTCTCAGCCGAGGAAACGGGCGGCGACGCGTTTGCTGGCTATGGCAGCGATGGCAAGCCGGATTTCTGGGTGTCGACCGGCCGTCCAGCCGGCGAGATCATGCATTTTCACGTGGCCTTCGTGGCCAAGGATCGGGCTACGGTTGACGCCTTCTATGCCGCCGCAATAGCTGCAGGCGGCCGTGACAACGGCGAGCCCGGACTCCGGCCGCATTATCATCCCAACTATTACGCTGCCTTCGTGCTGGACCCCGATGGCAACAACATCGAAGCGGTCTGCCACAAACCGGAATGAAAGGATGGACGGTCGCGGCAGATCTGCCGTGGCCCGTCCTGAGCCCTCATGTTCGATCATATCGATTGTCCGGTGACGGATATTCAACGATCCGTCGCCTTCTACGACGAACTGCTCGCCCCGCTCGGGATCACCCGACTGATCACTCGCATTTCGCCGGGAGCGGCATCAAATGCCGGCTATGGCCGCGACGGTCATGCCGGATTCTGGCTGTCGGATGCGAGCCGCAAGGGCCAACTCCATATCGGCTTTTCCGCGTCGACGCGCGAGGCCGTGGCTGCCTTCCATACGGCCGGCTTGGCAGCCGGTGGCACGGATAATGGCGGGCCGGGGCTTCGTCCCTACGCGACCAACTATTTTGCCGCCTATGTTATCGATCCCGATGGCCACAACATGGAGGCCGTGTGTCGGGCTGCCGGCTAATTCAGCAAATGGTGCCGAGCTGAGCGTAGCCACGCGCCGGCCGTTCGAAGTGGAGCGTCCGGCCACTCTTCTTTGCCAAACGGGCCATCTCGGCATGGAGGTCGGCGCGGGGCGTGACGTGGAACAAGGACAGCCAACCGTGCAACAGGGTGCGGGCGGGAGTCCCTAGTTCTTCGCAAAAACCGAAATCGACCACCGACAGACGGCCGCCATCCTTCACCAGGGCGAGACCGTGGGCGAGCGCCGTCGCCCAATCGGGGATCATCGACAGCGTATAGGAAAAATAGACACGGTCGAACTGGGCAACACCAAAGTTTGCCTCGGCATCAAAAACACAGGCGTCGCCCTCGGCGAGACAAATCTCAAGACCGGAATGCTCGACGTTGCGGCGAGCCGTCTTCAACATTTCGCCGGAGATGTCGAAACCATAAAGACGCGCACCCGGATGGCGGCGGCCGGCCGCAATGAGATTTCGGCCAGTACCGCAGCCCATCTCCAGCACGGTGCCGCCCGGCGGAACCTCAAGACCGGCGATCATGCGATCGCGGCCGAGAAGGTAGGGTTTGCGCGTCGCATCGTAGATATGCCGGGTCAGCCGGTACATGCGGTCCATGGCCGCCTTCTGGCTGCCGGATGTGGGGTGTGTCGAGGCGGGGGCGCTCACGCCGCCGCCCTCTCATAGAGGTGGAACCCGCCGTAGATCGACGAGCGGTCGCGCGCGACATAACCCGGCACCGTCGAAGGATCGTAGGACCAGCGCGAGCGGATGTCAGCCGGCAGGACAGTCTCGAGCGGGCTGTCGAGGCCGGCGGTGCGGAAGATGACGCGGGCACCGGGACGGGCCGTTCGGGTGATCTCGGTCCAAAGGGCGACCATCTGGGCAGGCGTCATCCAGTCCTGCGCGTCCAGCAATACGTAGCCGTCGAGGCTGTCGACCGGCAGCCCGGCGAGCTGATCGGTCATCGAAGCCTGAACGGCAGTGACGCGATCGGCATTGGCACTGATGGCTTCGTAGGCGTCGCGGGTGAGGTAGGGCGGCACGGCGCGGCGCTCTTCTCGGTCGTACCCGCGGCCGAAGGCCTGCCAAGCGAAATAGTTGTCTTCCATTGGGAAGTCGCAGGCGAGCCGTGACAGGCGCTGGCGTAGAAGACCGGCCAGATCGCCATCGGCGTCAGCAGAAAGATAGGCGAACTGGGCCGGTGGAATGCCGAGGCCGTAGAGCGACACCGGCATGCGGCACAACCAACGAATGAGTTTGGAATCGAAGACAGGCGCCAGGTTTTCCTCAAACAGACGCCGTTGTTCGTCGAGCCCCTTGGCGGTGAGCATCAGACGCGGGTTTTTGCCATAGGCGCGGGCGAGCAGGTGCATCATGCCGATGAACCGGCCGAGCAGACCGTAACGATAGATGTTGCGGGTGAAGATCGATATCTGCCGCCGACCGGTCAGGCCCCGCTTTTCCCAATAGGTGCGGGCATCTTGCGGCAGGTGATCGCGCAGAAAGCGGTCGTAGCGGGCGGTATTTTCGCGTTCATCGGCATGGCCGAAAAAGCGGAAGAAGCTCTCGTGGTTCGGCAGATGGCACGCCGCGGTCAGCTTCAGCTTAAGCAACGCGATGTGGGCCGGGTTGAGATCGACGGCGATGATCTCGGCGGGTGATGCCGTCAGATAGTTCATGACGTTGCAGCCACCAGAGGCGATGGTGATGATGCGCTTGCCCGGCCCCAGTTCCAATGCGGCCATGTCGACGGTCGGATCTTCCCAGATCTGCGGATAGACCAAGCCGGAGAAGGCGAGCGTAAACAGGCGTTCGAGAATGCCCTCCCGGCTAGCGAGCTTGTTGGCATGCACCGCGTCCGCCAGGAGGTTCTTGGTCTTCTGCTTGCTCATGGAAGCGTCCCCATCAGCCGGCAAACGGGATTAGCCCCGTGAGTCGCCTTACGGCCTGCCGTCTGAGCGAAGGCTTCTCCCACAATCGAATGACACTATTCCGACGAAGCCGGCAAAGTTGGAAGCTTCGACCTCCCAAAATGCCGGCAATGGAAAAATCGTCTAGGCCTGCCGACCCTATTTCCGCGCATGTGACGAACGCTTTGCCAGCCGGCGAAGCGTGTAAACGACCGTCTGAATTCTTGACAAATCCGCCCCGCCGTGCGCTTGTCGCGCCCACAGATCCGGCCGCCTTGGGGCGGGAATCCGGAGCCGTTCCCGACGGAATTAACGAGACAGGACGATCATCATGCACGCCTATCGCTCCCACACCTGCGGCCAACTTCGAGCCAGCGACGTTGGGCAGAATGTGCGGCTGTCCGGGTGGGTGCATCGTGTGCGCGACCATGGCGGCCTGCTGTTCATCGATCTCCGCGACCACTATGGCATGACGCAGGTGGTGGTCGATCCCGATAGCGGCTCGTTCAAGCTGGCAGAGACGCTGCGCGCCGAATGGGTGATCCGCGTCGACTGCCTTGTCCGCGCCCGCACGCCGGAAACGGTCAACGCCAACCTTCCCACCGGCGAGATCGAAGTGTTCGCCAACGAAATCGTTGTGCTGGCGCAGGCCAAGGATCTGCCGCTGCCGGTATTCGGCGAACCGGACTATCCCGAGGACGTGCGCCTCAAGTACCGCTTCCTGGACCTACGTCGCGAAACGCTGCATGGCAACATCGTCAAGCGCACGAAGGTCATCCGCTCGATGCGTCGCCGCATGGAAGACGCCGGTTTCACCGAATATTCGACGCCGATCCTGACGGCCTCGTCGCCGGAAGGCGCGCGCGACTTCCTGGTGCCGAGCCGCATCCATGCCGGCAAGTTCTACGCGCTGCCGCAGGCGCCGCAGCAATACAAGCAGCTGCTGATGGTGGCTGGTTTCGACCGCTATTTCCAGATTGCTCCCTGCTTCCGCGACGAGGACCCGCGCGCCGATCGCCTGCCGGGCGAGTTCTACCAGCTCGACCTCGAGATGAGCTTTGTCACGCAGGACGACGTCTTCAACACCATGGAGCCGGTGATCCGTGGCGTGTTCGAGGAGTTCGCCGAGGGCAAGCCGGTCACCCAGCAATTCCGCCGCATCAAGTATGACGACGCCATCCGTCTCTATGGCTCGGATAAGCCGGACCTGCGCAACCCGATCGAAATGCAGGCGGTGACCGAGCACTTCGCCGGTTCGGGCTTCAAGGTGTTCGCCCGCATGATCGAGGCCGATCCCAAGACCGAAGTCTGGGCGATCCCGGCCAAGACCGGCGGCAGCCGTGCCTTCTGCGACCGCATGAACTCCTGGGCGCAAGGGCAGGGCCAGCCCGGCCTCGGCTATATCTTCTGGCGCTCCGAGAATGGTGCGCTGGAAGGAGCCGGTCCGCTTGCCAAGAACATCGGGCCGGAGCGCACCGAAGCGATCCGCGTCCAGCTCGGCCTTGCCGAGGGTGATGCAGTGTTCTTCGTCGCCGGCGACCCCTCGAAGTTCTACAAGTTCGCTGGCGAAGCGCGTAACCGCGTCGGCTTCGATCTGAACCTCGTCGACACCGAACGTTTCGAACTGTGCTGGATCGTCGATTTCCCCTTCTACGAGTGGAACGACGACGAGAAGAAGCTCGACTTCGCCCACAACCCCTTCTCGATGCCGCAGGGCGGCCTTGATGCGCTCAACAATCAGGATCCGCTGACCATCAAGGCTTTCCAGTACGACATGGTCTGCAACGGCTACGAGATGGCTTCGGGTTCGATCCGTAACCAGTCGCCGGAAACAATGGTCAAGGCCTTTGAACTGGTCGGCACCTCCAAGGCCGAGGTCGAGGAGCGCTTCGGTGGCATGTACCGCGCCTTCCAGTATGGCGCGCCGCCGCATGGCGGCATGGCGGCTGGTGTCGATCGTGTGGTGATGCTGCTGTGCGGTGCGCAGAACCTTCGTGAGATCACGCTGTTCCCGATGAACCAGCGCGCGGAAGATCCGCTGATGGGCGCGCCGTCGGAAGCTTCGACCAAGCAGTTGCGCGAACTGCATCTCAAGCTGAACCTGCCGAACTGATCGGCAGGCCTCGTCGAAGAAAATCAAGGCCGGGGAGGATGCCTCCCCGGCCTTTTCATTTGGGCTTTTTGAACTGATGAACGAGGACGGCTACTCGTTGGCGGTCACACCGACATTCAACAGCCGGATGAGGTCGTTTGGCTTATCGGTGTTGACCTTTTGAAGTTCACTGAAGGGCACTGGCTTTTCCGGGGCTACCGTCAGGGTGATCGACTTCGGGTCCTTGATGAAGCTAGAGATCGGCTCCTCGAACTTTGCCTGCAATTTGGGATCCTCGAGGAAGCTCAGCATCAGCGGCAGGGCACCAGCGGTATTCTGCCGGAGTTTTTCTCCATCCTGGCCGTTCTTCTTTGCCTGTGCTTCAAAGGCCTTTTCGACGATACCGCCGTTGCCGTAAGTGAGCGAGGCGGAAACAAGCGTCGCATCGTTCATGCGGGCTTCGATCTCGTCGGGTTTCTCAACCAGCGACAGCGGCAGGCCGGCGAGGTGGAAGTCGCCTGAGATCACCCCCATGTCCGCCGCCTTGAGGGTGAGGTCCTCGAGCCAGACATCGCCCTTCTCTGCGTCGTAGGTCAGGGTCATTCCGCCGGACAGATCGAGGGTCTCGTAGCCCATGGTCGTAAGTTCAGAGACCATATTCTCGTCGGACAGCAGCGCCACCGGCATGGACAGCGAGGTGAAAGTGAAATCCCCGCGTTGGGGCAGGGTACCCAGATAATTGCCACTCGTCAGAGCAAGCGAGTCGAGCCCAACCGAACCGAGCGGGGATTCGATAGACAACGCGCTGAGCTCGACAAATCCGACGGATGTGCCGCCATTGACGATGGCATCATGCAGAGCCTTGCCGGAGGGCGACTTGCCCTCTGAGGCCTGCTTGCCGAGCTCCATCAGCGATGCAAGCGACCCGAAGCGAATGTCCTGAAGCGTCAGCAGCGAAAGGCTGAATTTCGACGAGGCATCCTTGGAGTTCGCCGTGATATCCCGCAGCGTGAAGGCACCGATGCCATTGCCATCGATACCGTTGCCGTCGAAGCGATTGACTGCAAAGTCGAAGGTGTCGCCCGCCTTGATCTCCAGTTTGTTGGCTTGGACGAATGCCACTCCCATGAGCTGTGTGTAGTTGGGCAGGACATTGGCGATAAACGAAATGGGATCGTCTTCGATCCGCTTGGGATCGCCGAGCGCATCAACTACGAGCTTCACCAACGGTTGGCCGGTTTGGCGCATGAACACGTTGTCAGCTTCGATGTTGCCAATGCTGGCGGTCGCGCCATCGAAGACGAGGACAACATTGTTGACGCCATATTGCGAGTAGATGGTCCGCTGCTTACCGTCGCCAACCCCGCCCACATATTTGGACGGATCGAGTGTTTCCAGCGCAGCTCCGAAATCCATGCCAATCATATAGGTGCTGTCGATGGTCATCGACTTGAGTGGCGAGGTCTCATCCTTCGGCTTTTGCTCCGCCGAGTTGATACCAGCTCGTTCAACACGCCCGTCATGCAGACCAGATAGGTAGGCCAGCGAATAGGTGGTGATGGAATCACCCTCGTTCATACCGCTGGTTTCGATCTGGACGTTGTTCATCTCCGCCCAGTCGGCCCTAAGCCTGGTCTGCCAGCCTGCATAGCTGAAGAGCTTTTCATAAAGCGGCCGATCGGCTGGCAATCCCTTGGGCAGAGGAGGGAACACAAGCCGCTCGACGAGCAGAGTTTCGGCGGTAATGGAATAGTCGACAATCGGCGGTTTCGTAGTCTCCGCGTCCGTCTTCGGCTCTTCGGAGGGGGGCGGAGTAGCGCTCTCCGCTTTATTGTTCCCGTGGCTTTCCTGCGCCTTGGCGACGGGCTTCTGCTTCATCGACGGTGGCGTTACCTTGCCGAGTTCCTTGTCGGCGCCGGCTGCCAAACTCGCCAAGCCCGGAAACCATTTATCGACGTCGAAACGAATGTCGAGACTGTAGTTGGTGCCGCGAATGGCGTGGGCCGCAAAGGCATCACCGGGTGCGGTTCGCGGATCCTCGACGGATAGCTGGTCAAAGTGGACAGCAATCAGGTTCTCGTCGAGATCGCCGATGCTGACGTCAGACAGTGTGACCGTCTGTGTCGCCGGATCGAAGCTGCTGGTGCCAATGTCAACCGTCAGCCCGAACGCCGCCGAAGTGAGCCACTGCCGAACCAGGGTTTCCCTTGGCGTTTCGGCGTGGGCGAACGAGGGGCAGGCAAATGCGGCAAACGCGGCGACCACGCCAAGCGAAGCGCTGGTCCTCATCGACGATCCTCCCGGATGTACAGTTTAAAGGCCGGCGGACCGGCTTCTCATATTCCAGACGTTACGGGCAACGCGACACCTAGTGCAGTGACACCGACACTTGATTCACGTTGGTGGCAAGTGACTGATCAAGTGTCGGTGTCGTAAACTGCACTAGAATCAGTATGTTGCTAGTGCACTTTTCGACGCATTCATTCGCTTCGTGTTGTCCATCGCGTGGACCGAATGAATGCGTCAGTGCACTAGTCATTCGGCCAGAAATTGGCCGGCCCGCGCGCGGGCCGGCTCGCCGATCAGTTCGTGTCGGTACCTTCGTCACCTTCGCCGTCTTCCGTTTCCGGCTGATTGGCGAGGACGTCTGCCTTCAGCAGATCCGGAAGCGTCTGCGGAGCGGTCTGCGAGGCCGACATAAGCTCCTTCAGCGCAATCGGCGTTGCCGGCTTGGCGCTGATCGTCAGGTTCTTGGGATCCTTCAGGAAGGTCGTCACGCCTTGGGCCAGCTTGTCCTGGAACGGCTGATTGCCGATCGCCGACAAGAGCAGCGGCAGCGCGCCGGTGATCTGGCTGACGAAAGCAGCCGGTTCCTGGCCCATCTGCTTGGCCTGCAGGGCGATGATGCGGCCGGCCAACGAGGCGTCCCCGTAGTAGACCGAGGCCTGCTTCAGAGTGATGTTGCCCAAGGTTTCCTGCGGCGGAGAGGGCTGCTTCAACTGCTTGATGACATCGGTTGTCAGCCCGCCGAAGGTGCCGGTCAGCGTCACGGTGCCGAGATCGGTTCCGTCGATGGTGATCTCGGAGACCTGAAGATCGCCGGTCGTCTCGTCAAGCGAACCGGAACCATAGAAGCCAAGCGTCAGCTTGTCGTAGCCCATGGCCTTCAACTGAGAGGCAAACTGGCCGCTCGTATCCACGGCCGCCGGATCGATATCGATGCCATCCACCGAAACGTCGATGGCATGCGGCACATCATCGGCGTAGTTGGACAGATCCAGACCGACACTATCGACGGCAACCGGAGCTTTTCCGGGCTGGCTCAGCGAAATACCCTTGGCCGAGACTGCATCGACGCGATTGCCTGTCTCCTTGCCGGTGAAAACGGGGGCAGTCAGCTCCAGGGCAGAAACGGAGACGCTGTCGCCCTTGTTGTTGCCGTTGACGTTTTCCGCGACGATCGAGTCGGCGCTCAGCGTATCGCCGTCGACGGTGGGATTGGCAATGGTGAGCACGTCAATTTTCGTCTCGCCGCCGTCAGACGACTTGATAGAGACGTTGTTATAGACGACTCCCTCGTTCGACTGGGTCGGCGTTCCCAAGGTAAAGGTCGCGCCCTTGTCGGTCGCCAACAGCTTGGTCAGAGCCGCCGTCACCTGTTCCGGCGTCGCCGCCGAAAAGGCCGGCCCGGCGAAGCCTGCGGTCAGCGCCACGACAGCCACGGTAAGCGACCAGCGACTGGAAATCGTCATTTCACACTCCCAATAAGTCTTTATCGGCAAACAGAGATAACCCACGCCTTTCGAGACGGGCATTGTGGCCAAATGACGGTCGACACACAAGCCATGCCTCCGACCAATTTTATCGATGACGCATTCATTTCGTCGATTCCAAAGAAAGACGAGGGCGCGGCGTTTGGGAAACCATTTGTTCATCCAGCCCAAACAAAGATGAATGGTCGGAAACACGGTATTTGTTCCCACAAGCCACGACGTGGGCCAGCGAGCAGCGGACTGAAGACGGAATGGATGTGACGTGAAACTCAGGTGGTTGAAATGGCTTCGGCTCCTTGCCCTGTCGGCGGTTGTCACGACCGTTCCGATCGCTGCCGCCGATTACGTTCTTTCCCAACACGCCATCTCGACCGGACAGGCTGAAGCTGATTCCATGGCGGCGCGCTATCTCACGCGTGCAGAGACGACCGTTGCCGAGGCACTCCGTGTGCTGGCCGACCTCAGAATCAGCGGCCACGTGACGTGCAGTCTTGTCGACCGCACCGCGTTCGGGATGGCCGCCTTCAACTCGGAATTCATCGTTCAGATCGGCCTTACCGACGAAGCCGGTACGCTGATTTGCGGGGAGCCGATGGGTGCGCTCGCCGCGCCCGCCCGTCTGCCGGTCGCCGAGAAGGGCGATCCGTCGGTCATGCTGTCCGTGTTGAGTGACGGAAAGGACAAGCGTCAGGCCGTTGTCACGCTGCGGGTCGACGACCGGTTGCGTCTTGTCGCCCGTCTTGCTTCGCGCGCGTTGGATATCGACGCCGGCGCCTCCTATTTCGAAGACTCCAGCGTCGCGTCGGTTTATCTCGATGATGGATCCGAATGGAGCAAGTTCGCCGGCAAGTGGACCGAAAGCGATCAGTCGGCCGCGCTGGTATCGGTGGCATCTTCCGAGCGTTATCCGGTCAAGGTACGGGTGGCTGTCGACCAGGCGGCCGCTCAGAAATCGATCGCCGGCCTCCGAACCATTACGATCATTCTGTCGACGCTGGCAGGCCTCGGCGTTTTCATCATCGTCATGTGGTCCATGTGGCGCCAGTCGGAGGGAGACAGCTTCTCGCGCGCCGTCGAGAACCACGAGTTTGTTCCCTACTATCAGCCGGTATTCGATCTGATGACCGGCGAAATCCGTGGTTGCGAGGTCTTGGTGCGCTGGCTGCGGCCCGATGGCACGATGGTGTCGCCGGGGCAGTTTCTGCCCTATGCCGAGGCGACCGGCGCCATTCGCGACATAACCCGCCAGCTCATGACGCAGACCGTGGCCGACGTTTCCGACATCTACGACAAGAACCCGGGCCTCAAGCTGGCCATCAATCTCACGGCCATGCATTTCAACGACCTTGAGATCATGGACGACATCAAGCGGATCTACGGCAACTCGAAAATCCGCTACGAGCAGCTCTGTTTCGAGGTCACCGAGCAACATCCGCTCAAGGACCTCGCGCTCTCCCGCGCCATCATCGGCCGCATCCAGGCGCTTGGAGCCTCGGTGGCGCTCGACGACGTCGGCACCGGTCACGGTGGTCTTGCCTATCTGCAAAAGCTTGGCGTCGACATCATCAAGATCGACAAGATGTTCATCGACCACATCGGCACCGACCATTCGTCGCAGACGATCGTCGATACCTTGGTCGAGCTTGGCCATCAGCTCGGCCTTGGCATTGTCGCCGAAGGCGTCGAGCGGCCGGACCAGGTCGAACACCTGAAATCGATCGGCGTCGTCCAGGCCCAAGGCTATATCTACTCGCCGCCCATTCCGGTTAAGGCGTTCCGCGAGTTTGCCTTGAAGTCGCTGGAGCGAAGCAAGTCGGGCCTGGGTACCAGAACCGACAAACCGGTCGAAGTTTCCGACAGCTTTGCTTCGCTGACCGTTTCGGTCGATGGAGATGACGACGGCGAGGCTGACGCCGCCTGATCTTACCTGAGCGGTTTCCGACGCCTAGAAAGATGACGAGGCTGCGTCGTTGCTGATCTCTTCGAAGAGATCAGCGTTGCGGCAGAACTTCGGCGGGTGTACGGCGCCACGGATCGCCGTGATGTCGAGCCAGACCTTGCAGGCTTCGAGCTCGGTGCACTCATGGCAGCGATCGGCGGCCAGCTTGCGCTCAATGCCTTGTAAGAATTGGTCGGAATCGAGCGTCGCTGCCATGCGGCGCATGAGTTCCGGTTCCCGATCACAGCCACAGCCTTCGCCGCCAGTCTTGGAGGACGATTTGTCGATCATTCAAACCTCCACATTCACGCTATCCGAGGCGTCCATGATTAGCCTTTAGGCTAGTCGTGGCGATGACATGGATCAAAACTACGTGGATGTGATTGCCTTTTCGCGATTCGGGCAAGTTGAAGTCCGGTAATTTCATTTCTCGCGAAAGAAAGATTGTTGTCGTCCTTCGTGTTGACACTCAATACCATCTTCATCTCCGCGAAAATACTATACGGAGATTGAACAAGGTTTAGGCATACGGCTGGCCAAAGCACCACGGCCGACTGCTATCCGGCCCGCGTCGTCTCCTGTACTGGAGGGCGCGGGCCGGCATGTCTTCAGGAGGTCAACGTTCTTCTGACGGCGTCGGCCCAGCCGGCGAGTTTCCGTTGCCGCGCATTCTCGTCCATCTGCGGCGTGAATCGGCGGTTACGTTTCCAGCTGGTGGAAAAGCCATGCATATCCGGCCAGACGCCTGCCTTATGGCCAGCAAGCCAGGCGGCACCGAGCGCCGTGGTCTCCAGCACCAACGGTCGATCGACCGGAGCATTCAGAAGATCCGCAAGACGCTGCATGGTCCAATCGCTTGCCACCATGCCGCCATCGACGCGCAGCACCGTTTCCGACGAACCGGTCCAATCGCGACGCATAGCTTCAAGAAGGTCGTGCGTCTGATAGCAAACGGCCTCCAGGGCCGCACGGGCAATCTCGGCCGGGCCGGTATTGCGCGTCATCCCGTAAAGGGCGCCGCGCGCCTCGGCATCCCACCAAGGCGCACCGAGGCCGGTGAAGGCCGGAACGAGATAGACATTCTGATTGGGATCGGCATGGTCGGCCAGCGCGCCGGCTTGGTCCGATCTTTCGAAGAAACGCAGGCCGTCGCGCAGCCACTGCACGGTAGCGCCGGCCATGAAGATCGACCCCTCCAGAGCATAGGTTACCTTGCCGTCGAGGCGGTAGGCGATGGTCGACAGCAGCCGATTGGACGAGCGAACAATCTCGGAGCCGGTGTTGAGCAGCGCAAAGCAGCCGGTCCCGTAGGTCGACTTCAGCATGCCCGGCGAAAAGCAGGACTGGCCGACAGTTGCCGCATGCTGGTCGCCGGCGATGCCGCGAATGGGAATGGCGACGCCGAAGAGATCCGGATCGGTCTCACCGAAGTCAGCCGCGCTGTCGCGCACGTCGGGCAATAGGGCACGCGGTACGCCGAACAGACGCAAAAGGTCATCGTCCCAATCGCCGGCGGCGATATTGTAGAGGAGGGTACGGGAGGCGTTGGTGGCATCGGTCGCGTGCACTCGACCGCCGGTAAGGCGCCAGAGCAGAAAGCTGTCGATGGTGCCGAAAGCAAGGCGGCCGGCTTCGGCGGCGGCCCGGGCGCCTTCGACGTTTTCGAGCAGCCAGGCGATCTTGGTTCCTGAGAAATAAGGGTCGAGCAGCAGGCCGGTCTTCTCGCGCACCATGTCCTCGGCACCATCGGCCCTGAGCGCGGCGCAACGGTCGGAGGTGCGACGATCCTGCCAGACAATGGCGCGGTGGATGGGGTGTCCGGTTTCGCGGTCCCAGATCAGCGTCGTTTCGCGCTGGTTGGTTATGCCGATGGCCGCGATATCCTGCGGCGATACGGCGGCGCGGGCGAGGGCATATTGCATGGTCTCCAGCGTGGTGTGCCAGATATCCTCCGGCTCATGCTCGACCCAGCCGGAATCCGGGAAATGCTGGGGAAACTCCTGTTTGCCCACGCCCTTGACGCGATACTCCTCGTCGAAAACGATGGCCCGCGTCGACGTGGTGCCCTGATCGATCGCGAGTATGAATGCAGCCATGGTCGGTCTCCTCCCGTCCCTTGGTTTTATTTGAGTTTTAGCGGCCTATGGAGGCGGCGCAAGCGTCGTTCCGCTACCTCTCGGTTCAGCGAAGGCTAGCGATAAAGCTGTCGATTTCCGCGACTGCTTCCTTTGGTACGCGGAGTCCCAGCTTGGTGCGCCGCCACAGGATGTCTTCGGCCTTCCTCACCCACTCCTCCCTTAGGAGATAGCGAACTTCTGCCTCGGTCAGGCCGGCACCGAAGTCGCGTCCGAGGTCGGCGGTTATGGCGGCACCGGCCAGGATCGCTTCGGTGCGCGTGCCGTAGGTGCGGACCAATCGCGCTATTAAGGCCGGATCAATGCCAGGACGGGTGGCGACGATGCGCGCCCGATAAGCTTCGAGGTCATCGGCCGGTACATCGCCGCCTGGCAATGTTGCGCCCTTGGTCCACGGCGCGCCACGCCGACCGATGGTCTCTTCGATCAGCTGCAGCGCGCTTTCGGCAAGACGGCGATAGGTGGTGATCTTGCCGCCGAATACGTTGAGCATCTGCGGCTCGTTCTTGTCGCCGGCAAGCTTCAGGACGTAGTCACGCGTTGCCTCCTGTGCCTTCGAGGCCCCGTCGTTGTAAAGGGGACGAACGCCGGAATAGGTCCAGACGACGTCGGCGGCCGTAACCGGGCGCTCGAAATATTCCGAAGCCACCGCTGCAAGGTAGGCCGTCTCCTCGTTGGAGATCCGGATTTCGGCGGGGTCGCCGGAGTAATCGCGATCCGTGGTGCCGATCAGTGTGAAGTCATGCTCGTAGGGAATGGCGAAGATGATGCGGCCATCGCCGTTCTGAAAAATATAGGCGCGGTCGTGGTCGTAAAGCTTGGGAACGACAATGTGGGAGCCCTGAACGAGGCGGACATGGCGTGCCTCAGGGGTTCCGGCCACGGAACGCAGTACGTCGTCGATCCACGGTCCGGCGGCATTGACCACAAGACGCGCGGTAACCGTGCGGACGGCTCCGGTTTCCATATCGGCCAGTGTTACGGTCCAATGGTCGCCAGTGCGCACGGTCTTCGTCACGCGCGTGCGGGTGAGAATGGTGGCGCCGCGAGCTGCTGCGTCGACGGCGTTGAGCGCCACGAGACGGGCATCCTGCACCCAGCAGTCGGAGTATTCAAATCCCTTGCGATATCCGGACTTCAGCGGCCTACCGGCAGCATCGCCGCGGAGGTCAAGCACCCGTGTGACGGGTAAGCGTCGGCGCCCCCCGATATGGTCATAGAGAAAAAGGCCGAGCCGCAGCAACCAGGCCGGCCTCAGCCCCGCATGGTGCGGCAGGACGAAACGCAGCGGCCAGATGATGTGCGGCGCCATGGCCCAGAGAATTTCCCGTTCCGTCAGAGCTTCGCGAACGAGACGAAACTCGTAATGCTCGAGGTAGCGGAGACCACCGTGGATGAGCTTGGTCGAAGCAGAGGACGTTCCGGAGGCGAGATCGCCCATCTCGGCGAGCAGCACTGAGTAACCCCGCCCGACCGCGTCGCGGGCGATGCCGCAGCCGTTGATGCCGCCTCCGATGACCAGAATGTCCACGTCCGCCATCGCAACCCTCCGGTTTCACAGCCGATCCGCCCGATCGGCTTTCAGGTGAAGGCGAGATTAGCAATAATACGAAATCAAATGAATATAAAACGAAAGCGACGGATGAGATTCCGTTTGGGTGGCCGATTGAGCGACATTGCCGTCAACGGACGCGGGGTAGGGCGTGCGCCTCCCGGCTGGCAAGATGCAGTCGAGTCCGAAACCCAGCGGGGCAATGGGATGCTCTTTCGGGGTCAGCCAGAGCTTCCTTCCAGGGATTCGGTCTGAGTTTGTTCGAATGGACCTATGCCCGGATAGGAACTGTCGTGGTCCGCTTGATGGCCTTCAGCGCCACGAAGGAGCGGAGCGAGGCAAACCCGCCTACGGCTGTGATCAGCCGCTCGATAAGGCTGGCCAGTTCTCCGAGATCCTTCACCATGATCTTCAGAAGATAGTCGGCATCGCCGGTTTGCGACCAGCATTCCACCACCTCGTCGGCGGCTTCGATGAAGCCTCGGAAAGCCTTGCCCGTTTCGTCATCGTGGTTGCGCAGGCCGACCAGCGTATGGGCGATGATGTTGATGCCGAGGCGCTCTGGATCCAGGATGGCGACGATGTCGCGAACATAGCCGTCCGTTCGCAGGCGTTGCAGACGCCGAGCACACTGAGTGGGGGAGAGGTGGACGATTTCAGACAGCTCCGCCTGGGTCATGTCTCCCTTCGCCTGGATGGCGGCGAGGAGACGTAGGTCGAAGACATCCAGCTCTTCCAAGGCACGCAACTCCGCAATCGCCGCGCAAGAAACATGCGCAAGCGGGCCACATCATGCTGAAAATCCTCGCCGTGAGCAATTGCCTTTCCGGAAATCGCAGAGAAATTTCCGCAGAACCCCATTAAGGTGAGCTTATTCACCGCCAGCCGGAAGCGCCTCAAATGTTTGACACCCTGCCCGAACAGCCTGCCGATGCTTTGCTTGCCCTCATCGGACTTTATCGCGCCGACCCACGCCCTCAGAAGCTTGACCTCGGTGTTGGCGTCTATCGTGACGATAGCGGCGTCACGCCGATCATGGCGGCGGTCAAGTCGGCAGAGAAGGTGCTCTTGGAAACGCGCACCACCAAGGCTTATCTCGGGCCGGAAGGCGATCCCGTCTACACCAATCTCCTGAAGCCGATCGTGTTCGGCAAAGACCCTGGCGCACGGGTCGCTGGCATTCAGACGCCCGGTGGCACCGGTGCCGTAAGGCTAGCCGCCGATCTGGTGGCTCTGGCCCGTCCTGACGCCAAAATTCTCTACGGCGCGCCGACCTGGCCAAACCATCTGCAGATTCTCACCGCCACCCGTCTCAAGGCGGTGCCGCATCCCTATTTCGACGTGAAGACCCAGAGAGTGAATGTCGCTTCGCTGGTGGCGGCCATCGAGGGCGCATCGGCCGGCGACATCGTGCTGCTGCATGGTTGCTGCCACAACCCGACCGGCGGCGAACTGGAGCCGGCGGACTGGCAGACTGTGTTGAAGGCGCTCCAGGAAACCGGCGTGGTGCCGCTCGTCGATTTCGCCTATCACGGTCTCGGCAAGGGCCTCGAGGGAGATGCCTACGGCGCGCGCTTGTTGATGAACAACCTCGACGAGGTCATGGTCGCCTATTCCTGCGACAAGAATTTCGGTCTCTACCGCGAGCGTGTCGGCGCGCTCTACGTCAAGGCGCGCGACGAAAAGTCGGCATCGGTGGTGATGTCCAACCTCGCGGCCTTCAGCCGGGTCTCCTGGTCAATGCCGCCGGATCACGGAGCGGCCATCGTCCGCACCATCCTGGAAGACGCCGAACTGACGCGCATCTGGCGGGAGGAGATCGACCGCATGGGCGCCCGTGTCCGTGGGGTACGCTCGGCGCTGGCTGCCGCCGGCTCGGGTCTCAAAGCCCATGAAACCCAGACCGGCATGTTCTCGACGCTGGCGCTCAGCCCCGAACAGGTGCTGGCGCTGCGCAAGGATCACGCCGTCTACATGGCCGGCTCGGGCCGCATCAATGTCGCCGGTCTGCATGTCCGCGACATTCCGGCCTTCGTGACGGCCTTGAAGGCTGTTGGATATCCGGTCGACTGACGAAACCGTCCTCTGGGAGGAAATCATGCTGCAAGTCCGTGACGCCGTCTCCGGCGGTCGCGCGATCGTTGACGCGCTCATCGCAAACGGTGTCGATACTGTATTCGGCCTGCCGGGGGCGCAGACCTATCCGCTGTTCGACGCGCTAGCATTATCGACGGAGCGCATCCGCACCTATGGTGCTCGCCACGAGCAGGCCTCGGGCTACATGGCCTTCGGCTATGCCCGCTCCACTGGTCGGCCCGGCGTGTTCTCGGTAGTGCCGGGACCGGGCGTGCTCAATGCCGGTGCCGCCCTGATCACAGCGCTCGGCTGCTGCGCGCCGGTGCTGATGATCACCGGCGGCGTTCCATCGACCTTTGAGGGCAGGGGACGCGGCCACCTGCATGAAATCCCCGACCAGCTTGGACTGCTGCGTCGCATGACCAAATGGTCGGCCCGTATCGAACGGGTGGAAGACGCACCTGCTCTGGTCAACGAAGCGTTCTGGCAGATGCTGACTGGCCGTCCAGGGCCGGTCGCGCTTGAAATGGCTTGGGACAGCATGGCAGCGACAGCGGTTGTCGAGCCGCTTGGCGCCGCCGTCATTCCCTCAGCAACGGAACCCGACGCGGCCGCGGTGGAAGCCGCAGCACGTCTCCTCGTCTCGGCCCGTCGGCCGATGATCATGACCGGTAGCGGCGCTCAGCATGCGGCGGAAGAGGTGAGGGCACTCGCTACTCTGCTTGATGCACCAGTGACGGCGCTGCGCGGTGGGCGAGGTATTGTTGCAGAAGGCGAGCCGCTCGGCCTGTCATCGGCCGTCGCTCACCGGCTTTACCCGAAAACGGATGTCGTGGTGGGGATCGGCACCCGGTTGGAACTGCCGACCATGCGCTGGGCCGGCATGATGACTTATCACGAGCGCCTGCCCGGCGGTCGCAAGCTCGTTCGCATCGATGTCGATCCCGAGGAGATGGTGCGCCTCAAAGCTGACGCGCCGGTGCTGGCCGACGCAAAGGCGGGCGTTCGTGCATTGATCGAGGCTATTGGGAGATTATCCGTCGATGGTCCCAACCGCGATGTCGGCGCCGTCCACATGGAGATTGCCGAAGCCAAGGCGGCGGTGGGGGCAGAGATCGCCAAGGTCCAGCCGGAAGTTGATTATCTCCATGCCATCCGGGCAGCGTTGCCCGACGATGGCTTCTTCCTGACCGAACTTTGTCAGGCTGGTTTCACCTCCTACTTCGCCTGGGAAGCCCGGCAGCCTCGCACCTATGTTAGCGAGGGCTATCAGGGCACGCTCGGTTACGGCTTTCCGACGGCGCTTGGCGTCAAGGTCGCCCATCCCGAACGCAAGGTGGTGGCGGTCTGCGGCGATGGCGGCTTCATGTTCGGCGTGCAGGAACTGGCGACCGCAGCGCAGGAGGGCATCGCCGTGGTCGTCGTGGTATTCGACAACGGCGCCTACGGCAATGTTCGCCGCGATCAGAGAACCCGTTTCGAAGGCCGCTTCATTGCCTCGGAACTCTGCAACCCCGATTTTCTGAAGCTGGCCGAGGCCTTCCGCATCAAGGCCTATTGGGTGACTTCTCCCGGCGAGTTAGCCGCCATATTACCGACGGCGTTTGCTGCGGAAGAGACGGTGCTCGTCCATGTCGCGGTGCCACCCGACAGTGAGGCATCGCCTTGGCCGTTCATTCATCCCGCGCCATAAATGTATCGACTTGCCGGCTGTTGATGGGCTGTTAACACCTCATCTGATTTATTGGCGGCTGCCTCGTTGTGGAGTGGGGCGGTCGCCTCAAAACAGAGCCAAATAATGCACGTCGTTAAAATTTTAACGACGACAAAAACGCTCCCTTCAGCTCCCGCACTTACACTGTCTTCGATGATCCGGATCATCCGCTATCCGGTTCGAAAGGATAGATCATGGATATCGGGAGCGTAAAACCGGTCCTTACCGGTGTGACCTCGCCGGTGCCGAAAACGCCGACCGAGCAGAACCAGTCGACGACAACCGATCTCAAGGCCGAGAAGGCTGTCAAAGTTGCCGAAAAGACCGACGGAAATGCCGTCGATACGGCAACCGACAAGGCGTCGGGGCAGGGCAGTGGGGCAGTATCGGCCAATGCATTGACCAAGGCCAATACCGTCAAGGCTAATTCGCTGGATCAAGCCTCCACCGGCTTCGAGGCGTTCGTTTCGGAGGAAAGCAAGGCGACGGATGAATCCTCCGAGTCGCCTGGCAATGCCGCCGTCAGCCAGGACAACCAGGAGTTCGCGATGCGCATGCAAGCGATGATCGAAGCCTGGGAAGGAACCGGCGGTACACCACGCAGCGCAGTGTTCGATAGAAAGCTCTGAACCGCACCCATGAAATGCGAAATCGGCGCCCTTGAGAGGCGCCGATTTCATTTTGTTTGTCCGAAGGAGAACCTCGGCAGGCTAGGCGCCGACCGAGGCTCGACTTGAAGAACTTACGGCTTCGTGGCGGGCGGCGTCGCCGGAGCGGCCGGAGTCGCAGGCGCCGTGGTCGACGGGGCGGGCGTCGCGGGAGCCGGAGTCGCAGGCGCCGGGGTCGACGGAGCAGGCGTCGCGGGAGCCGGGGTAGCCGGAGCGGCAGGCGCCGAGGTGGTCGCGGGCGGCGGAGTCGTCGTTCCCGTCTTCTTGCCCGAGAAGTAGACAATGGCGCCGATCACGACGATGACGGCAATGATGACCCAAATGATGGAAGATCTCTTCATAGGGTGTTCTCCTATCGCTCGATAAATTCTGAAAGCACCGAAGAACAAAAGTCCGCCAGCGCCGCTTACAACCAACGAAGATTGCGGCTTGTGGTTCCTCTCAGCCGACCGTGGCGCCAGCCGCTATTGTACGGGCGGCGCCGGCATCGCGGGTGTTCTCTGCCTGACCCGTTCACGGTGAGCCGAGTAGAGACCTGAGCCAGCAATCAGCGCAGACCCTATCAGTGTATAATAGCTCGGTAAATCTCCGAAGAACAGATAGGAGAGGATACCAGCCGATATCAACTGCACGTAGGTGATCGGCGCTAAGATCGACAAAGGCGCCAGCTTCAGGCCTGAGATGAATAGCATATGGGCCAGGGTGAAGCTCAACGAACCTCCGATGCCATAAACAAGTTCACGGCCGGTCGGAACATGAAATACCGGCAAGACTAGTAGCGTCGACACACTCAAGCCGATGATTCCCGTCCACATGAAGGTGACCTCGGTCGGCTCATGCTTCATGAGCCGCGTAAACAAGGCGCCCAATGCCCAGGCGGTTGCCGACCCAAGTGGCAGCAGCGCTGCGAGCTGGAAACCGTCGGTGCCAGGACGAACGATCAGCAATACGCCGGCAAATCCTACCGCTGCCGCCAGCCAGCGGCGGATGCCAACTGATTCGCCAAGTACGAAGATCGAAAGCACCATGACGATAATCGGAGAGATGAAGTGGATCGCCGTGTTCGAGGGAACGTCGAGATAGGCTAGGCCCAGGATGAAAAAGCTGGTCGAAGCCACGGCGGCAAGGCCCCGCCCGATTTGCAGCCGATAACTTGCCGGGCGGAAAGCCATGAGTCCTCTTGAGGATAGCGCCCAAGGGACCGCCACGAGAAAGAAGACGAAATAACGGAACCAGGTGGCCAGCTGGGCCGGTGCCGTTTGCTTCATCAGCTTGGCGCCGACGTCACCGCCGGCAAAGAACACCGTCGAACCGACGACCAGCAGTATGGCGAGCAACGCCCTTTCCGAGTTTCGGGGCGGCGCCAAAGGCGCCACATCGGACGCGTCGGGAAGGGTTGGCATATGCGGCTCCGGGAACGGCCGGTGGCTCTTCGTCGGACCGGCTAATCCCTCGCAAGAAGGAAGATAACAGAGCGTGACCAGGGCGGTCCGCCAAGTGGGTGGTTTGTGCAAGGAGTCGTTTACGGGCGCAAGCGAATTCCCGCCTGCGGCAGGTATTCAGAGCGACGAATGCGACTTTTTCTACATATCCACGTGTCGCCACGGATGGCTGGCTTTTCCACGCGTCGTAAAGATTGTCACCGATGACAATTCTAGAGGACGGGCAATGGCCAGTGAGGAAAATAAGGAAGCAGCCGCGCCGCGCCGCGCGGTCGCCGTTCCGTCACTGCGGAAGGCAGTATTGATTCTGGATCTGATCGGACGTCGCGGCAGGTTGCCGTTTTCAACGATCCAGAAGACTCTCGATCTTCCGAAGAGCACGACGCATCAGCTTCTTAAGGCGCTGACGGATATTGGCGCCCTGCAGATGCAAAACGACGGCGGCTTTATGCTCGGGCCGAAGATTTGCGAGCTCGGTATTCTCGGTACGCACCAGCGGAGCATCGATAGCCTTTCGCTCCGGCACCTCGAAATCCTGTCCAGTCGATCCGGCTTTCCCTGCGAAATCGCCACTTTCGAAGGACGAAATGCTGTGGTTCTGGCCAGCGCCACCCCCGATGGCGGCGCCCATAGCGTTGGTTACGACGGAAGGCGTTGGCCACTGAACAGAGTGGCGACAGGCAAAGCCCTATTGGCGTTTCTCGATGAGATGGATCGGAAGCGATTGTTCGCGGATCTGGATTGGACGAAGGCGACGCTACGCTCCATCGCCTCGCCGGATGCCATGCAGCGGGAACTTGATCTGGTCCGCGAGCGTGGCTGGGCGCTCGACGATCGCGAAGTCCTTGACGACACATCCTGCATCGCCGCGCCGGTATTCGACGGCCGTAACCGCATCGTGGCCGCGGTGGCAACCGTTGGACAGGCAGATCTGATCACGCCGGAGCGCTACGAGTCGTTGGCAGCTTTGGTTCGCAACACTGCAAAGGCCGTGTCACAGGAGGTGCGGGAGGCGTGACGTCAGTCGCGCTCGGCGATGCGGGCACGTACCCAGGCGTGGATTTCCGCGTCCACGAAGGCGATGCGGCTTTCGCCGAGGCGGACCGGCTTTGGAAAGGTGCCAGCGGCCATCATGCGCTTGATGGACGATACCGATAGTGTGGTCATCGCCGAGGCCTGCTTCATCGACAGGAGCGTCGGTGCGGCCGACATCGCCGATCGCGGTTTACGGCCGGTCGCCGGAACCACATCGATCTCAGGGGACGCAGGATTGAATGCGGCCTCTGTGGTCGCCTGAAGGGCATGCACAGGGTTGCTCGGGACGGAATTCGTCGGCTCGGGCTTGCGCAACAGGGATGTCAGCCTCTCGAGCTTGTCGAGCGCATTCTTCAATCCCGGATTGTCATCGAACGGAGTCGCTCCGCTGGCAATCTGCCCCATGATTTTGCCCCAGCCCCCAAGTTGCGAAACGGTGGCGAGCACCGTTTATGCCAGCTTTGCCAGTAGCATAAACCGGAAGTGGTTCACAGGAAGTTGCCAATCGGGCAGTCTTTCGTCGTCTTCCTTTGCCGCCTTTGATGCTAGCCGGCAAAATAAGGCGCGAGATTGGAGCGCACCCGCTCGAGCGGCGTTGCGCCGGCGAGATCCGGAATAAACGTCTTGCCGGTAATCGCCTCGAAGGCGTCGATATAAACCTTGGACGTCTCGGCAATCAGGCTTTCGGGAATCTGGGGGATGGGATCCTTATAGGGATCGCAACGCGCGCCCACCCAGGCACGGATAAAATCCTTATCAAAGCTCTTCGGACGCCGGCCCGCAGCGAAATCCTCCTCATAGGACGCGGCGATCCAGTAGCGGCTCGAGTCGGGAGTGTGGATCTCGTCGGCGAGTATGATGGCACCGTCACTATCGAGGCCGAACTCGTATTTGGTGTCAGCCAGGATGAGACCGTGCTCCGCAGCAATCTCTGCGCCGCGCGCATAGAGCTTCAACGCGTAATCCGAAACGGTGGCCCATTGCTCCGGCGTCAGCAGCTTCTTGGCAAGGATCTCCTCGCCACTTAGCGGCTCATCGTGACCGCCGTCGAAAGCCTTGCTGGTTGGCGTGAGGATCGGGGAGGGGAGTTTTTCATTGTCGTAGAGGCCGTCGGGCAGCGTCAGCCCGTACATTCTCCGCTCGCCAGTCCGGTATTTGGTCAGCACGGACGTGCTGGTGGTACCGGCAAGATAGCCACGTACGATGATCTCGACAGGCAAAATGTCGAGCCGCCGGCCGATAACCACGTTGGGGTCCGGATAGGCGATGACATGGTTGGGGCAGATATCCGCCGTCGCATCGAACCAGAAGCGTGCCGTCTGGGTCAGCACCTGTCCTTTGAAGGGAATCGCCGCCAGCACACGATCGAAGGCGCTGATGCGATCGGTTGCGATGATGACGCGACGGCCATCCGGCAGATCGTAGTTCTCGCGCACCTTGCCTTTATAATAGTTGGGCAGCTCGGGAATGAAGGCTTCGAAGAGAATGCGGTCGAGGGCCATCGGTGCCTCCTTGACGGACTGGGCCGGAACGGCCGCCTGCTGGCCGCTCAATAGAACATCGCGGGCAAAACTTTAAGCCGAACTTGCATGACTGAGCCGACCAGACATAGTTTGATTCGATTCATCTCTGAAGCTGTCCTGAGGAGTGAGAGCCGTGCATCGTATTCGCGTCGCCGTCGACATGGACGAAGTCATCGCCGACACTTATGGCGCCATGCTGAATTGGCTGGTCGACCGCCATGGCGCGCGCTGGAGCACCGAGGCTCTGCGAGGCCGGCAAATTTTCGACGTTCTTGAATCGGATGTTGCCGAGATGCTCCGGACCGCCATGCATGACGGTGCGTTCTTCGCCGACCTCCCGGTCATCGCGGGCAGCCAAGCGGCGCTGTCAACGATTGCAGCCCATTGCGAACTTTTCGTCACCTCGGCCGCCATGGAGTTTCCGAACTCATTGGGTCCGAAGTTCCTTTGGCTGCGACGCCATTTTCCGTTCGTCGATCCGCTCAACATCGTTTTCTGCGGCGACAAGAGCATCCTGGCCGCCGATTGCCTGATTGACGATAATGCTCGGCATTTCACGCGGTTCGCCGGGCAGGGTATCGTCTTCTCATCGCCTCACAACGTGGATGTCGCCGGTTATCCGCGCATCCGTCATTGGGACGAAGCGATTACGGTTCTCTCGGAAACGTTTCCCGGCGCGCTCTGAACCCGTGACAATCATGATTTCGTGGACGCGCCATAGAGACCGCCTTCGGCCTGCCAGGCGGAAATGGCTTTGTTGGGAACCAGAAGCTGGACGACGTTGAGCGTCAGATTGTCCCGGATCATCAAACCAGTGAACAGCTCGGCGGCGAGCGCCAAGGCTATACTGGCACGCCAAGGAAGTCGCGCTGCCAAGAAGAAACCGGCCAGCATGGCCAGGGTGTCGCAGAGGGAATTCAGGATGCTGTCGCCGGAATAGCCTTGCGCCAAGGCCTGTTCACGGTAACGCTCGATGACTAGAGGCGAGTTCTCGATGAGCTCCCAGGCAACCTCGATTCCGAGCGCCAGGGCTACAGCCAGGACCGGCGACCACCGTCCGCGAAAAACCAGGCGGCCGAGCGCGAAGAACAACATGCCGTGGATGACATGCGACGGCGTATACCAGTCGGTGAGTTGCTGTGAGTTCTCCGGACTGAGAACAGCTCCCACCCAGAGCCGTACCGTACCGCAGGCGCAGATTGGCGGCTGGCCCATGATGTAGAGCACGGCCGCCTGTACAATCAGAGCGAGGGTACAGACGACAATGAAGGTCCGGGTAGTATGAGCCATAGGTTTCTCCGCAATGCCATTCTTTCTTGCATATCTCAAAGAATCCGAATAATCTATTGAAATAACTGGTTTTTATTGTGAGATCGTCGTGACCTATGGAGATATCCTGTTTCGTCCCATGTCGATCGACGACGCCGCAGATTTCAACCGGCTGGTCGGTGTTGTGGCGCGCGAACGTCGATATCTGCGCTTTATCGACGCGCCTTCCATGGACGGAACGGTGAATTTCCTGCGCGACAGTCTCGCCGCCGGCAATCCACATCTGGCCGCCGTCGTCGATGGCGAGTTGGTCGGCTGGTGTGATGTCTGCCGCCATTCTTTCGAAATCGAGGCTCATGTCGGCAGGCTGGGCATAGGATTGGCGCAGGAGTTCCGTGGCAAGGGGCTTGGCAAGGCCTTGCTCGATATGACGCTTGCCGCTGCCGAGCGACTGAATTTCCAGCGGATCGAACTCACGGCTTTTTCCGACAATCGTCGGGCGATCGCGCTCTATGAAACGCGCGGCTTTGTTCATGAGGGCGTCATGCGAGCGGCTGCGCGTTTCGGCGATGAGTATCGTGACATTGTACTGATGGCTCGCCTTGCTTCGAGCCTTTCAGACAAGGGCACATCGGCGGTCGATTGAGCCAACAGCCGACATTTGCCTGCATAATTAGGTTCCATAATATCTATTATGCGAATCGCGGATATGGGCGTCTGAGGGCCGGAACGACGCGAAGTCTAGCTTATACCCTGCCGACGGCTCAGTGCTGCGGAGATACCCGGCGAAACCACTCGCTCTTCTGAAGCCGACGCAGGGCTTCGAGATCGACGTCGCCCATGAAGAGATCGGACGGTGCGCCACCCATGGCGACGATCCGGCCCAGCGGATCGACGATGACAGAATGGCCGTCGTTCTTGGGTGCCGGATAATTGGCGACCGCGATCGCCATCACGGTTTCAAAGGCCATGGCGCGGATGCCGCACAGCCGCACATCGCCGATTTCAGGATCGTCGTGGAGCCAGCTGCTATTGGGAACAAGGACCACTTCGGCGCCTTGCCGCGCGAGATCGTCCGCTACGTCGGAGTACTCGCGATCCATGCAGATCATCATCCCGACCGAAACCTCACCCGCCTTGGTCGGCAGACGAACCACGGCTGATCGATCGCCGGCGGCACAGGCCTCCTCCGGCGCGTCGAAGAAGCAGATGTGACGTTTGCGCTGGTGAAGAATGACCTCTCCGGACGCAGCGATCAAAAGTGCGCTGTTGAACGGCTTCGGCGTGGCGCGCTCCAGCAGCGTCGCCACCACTGCGACGCTGTGCCGACGGGCGGCGGAACGGAACCGGTCGACGAAGCGACCATCAAGCGGTTCGGCGGTATCGATCCAGGCAGCCCGCGCAGCGAGGTCGGCTGGATCGAAGCGCCGATAACCATTGGAGGCCATTTCAGGGAATACGATGATGTCGGCGCCGTCATCGGCCGCTCGGCCAATGACGGCCTCAAAATCGCTGTCGGCCATTACCTGCGCGAGCGCGATGCGCAATGGGGCGTCAGTCATGCCCTTTCCTCCATCACCGACCTATCCTCAGCCGGCAACGGCGGCGGCGTCAAGCCAGCATGAACGAGCGCATAGAGATCGAACCGAGGTCGATGCCTTCGTTGAAAAAGCTGAGCTCGTCGGCCTTGTCGGCAACGGCCAACGGGTACAAAACCGGGAAGAAATGCTCGAACGTCGGGTGCGACATCTGCGCGATGCGGCCGAGTTTGGGGGCATTGATGACGGATTTATAGTCGCCCTTCCCGATCGACTCGGCCATTCGCGCGTCGAATTCTTCAGCCCAGTCGTAGGCTGGTCCACCGCCCCAAGCAATGGCTCGGAGATTATGGACCAGATTGCCCGAGCCGATGATCATGACGCCGCGTTCGCGCAACGCCTTCAATTCTTCGGCCAGCGCGAAGTGTTCCTCCGGCGAACGGCTGAGGTCGATGGACAATTGGAACACGGGAATGTCGGCTTTCGGGAACATCTGGATCAGCACCGACCAGGCACCATGATCAAGCCCCCAGCGTTCGTCGGGCTCGATATGATGGTTCTTCACGAGATCAATGGTCGCCTCGGCATAGCCGGGCGCCCCCGGTGCCGGATAGCGCTGGGCGAACAGTTCGTCGGGGAAGCCGCCGAAATCATGAATGGTCGTGGGATGATCCTTGACGTGCACCAGCGTGACGCCCCGTGTCATCCAATGCGCCGAAACGACGAGGATCGCTTTGGGAACCGGCAGCCGGGCGCCGAGTTCGCGCCAGCCGCGGCTATAAGGCGTATCCTCGATGGCGTTCATCGGGCTGCCGTGACCGACAAACAGCGCCGGCATGCGCGGCGTCGTGGGAAGATCGGCAAAGTGACGACCAAGACCGGCCATGATTGAGCTATCCCTTCGGGGCGTCCATCTCCTTGTGGAGAGGCAACCTCTGCTCGGCCGCTTCTGGTACGGCCATGTTCGACCCAATGTAGAAAGCCCACTGTCTCGATACAAGCTAAGCCTCCGTGATCATATTGTTCGATATACTTGAACAATATGATCGACGAATAGCCCTGCCCAGACTTCCTCAGGCTTGATCACTCTCCCCAGCGATCCCAGCGCCGGTCCATGCGTCGATGGACGCGGTAATCGATCCGAGCATCCCGGCGAGCCGCCATCCGCGGCGGTAGTCCCGGCCCCACGCCGTAATACGGCTGACCAATGTAATAAGCGTTATGATAGACGACCGGGTCGTAGACGACCACCGGATAGGTGGCGACCGGCCCCAGGTAAGTGGCGATCAGCCACCCTCGATAGCCGGACCAACCGACGTCGCACCAACCCCGACCGGCGGTGCATCCATAGACGGCGACCACTTGTCGAGGTGGAACAGTGGCAATGACCGGATAGGCTACGGCTGGTCCGGTCCGCAAATTGAGAGTCGTGGAGGTAACCGAGGTCTGGGCCTCGGCCCCGGAGGCAAATAGAAAGCTGGCGATACCGGCTGCTACAGGGAAGAGTGCGCGATGCATGGTTTTGGGTCTCCGTTGCTCAACTCATCCGAAGGCGCCGCCAAGCAATTGGTCTATCGGCCCTCGCAGATGTCGCTGTTACGTCCTCACGACGTGCCGACTGACGCCGTTGAGAAAATTTCTTCGCGGAATGGATCTCCACCAGTTTCCGCGTCAGTAACGGATCCCCAAGACGTAACAGGACCGATACCGATCAACCGGAGTATCGATCATGCGGTCATCATTCAGGATTCTCATCGCCGGTGGGCTCGTAGCCTTCTCGGTCCTGGCGCTTGCCGCCGATCGTCTTGCCGATATTGCCTTTACACGCCTTGACGCCAATGGCGACGGGCAGCTTGACGCAGCCGAGCTGAAACAAGCCCGCGCCCAACGGTTCGAACGGCTCGACGTTGATGGTGACGGGGTCGTCACGGCGGCGGAACAGGCCGAAGCGAGCAACCGGATGATCCGCAAAGCCGAGACGCTCGAAGGCGCGATGGCCATCCGATTCGAAGCCCTCGACACCGATGGCGATGGCAAATTGATGCGAGAGGAGTTCGTGAACACTCAAGGCGCAGGGTTGGCAGCCCGCATGGACAAAGACGGCGATGGCAAGGTTTCGAAGGCCGAATTCCTGACCGGAATAGAGGCGGCGCGTGCGATTCGCTGACGGCGCTTTAGCCCGGAGGGTCAGGCTTGGAACAGTCCGACGACGCACTGATACGGGCGGTGGCTGCCGGAGACGAGCGAGCCTTTCGTCGGCTCGTCGACCGCCACGGTCCCAAACTCAGAGCGATCGCCGGGCAATTCCTAGGTGCCGGCGATGCCGACGATGCGGTGCAGGATGCCCTGATCCGGCTTTGGCGACATGCCGACCGCTTCGACCCAGACAAGGCGGCGCTCTCCACGTGGCTTTATCGCGTCGTCGTCAATCGCTGCATCGACATCCGCCGTCAGCGGTTTCGATGGCCATGGCGTCCTATCGATGAGGCCGAAGATCTGCCTTCGACCGAAATTGGCGCCGATCGAATGTTGGTCGGCGCCGAGACGCTTAGGGACGTCGCGGCCATCATCGCCTCCCTGCCGCCGCGCCAGCGCATGGCTTTGATGCTGGCCACCGTCGGCGATCACACAGCCGAGGATATTGCCGCCATTCTCGGCGTCTCGCGTGCTGCGGCTGAACAATTGATTGCTCGCGCCCGACGTAACGTCAGGGACGCCATGAGGAAAGCCAACCATGGATCGGATTGAGTTCGAAAATAAGCTGCTGGTCCGAGGCGGTGATCTCGAACGCTGGCCGGTTGCCGAGGCCGAAGCCGCAAGGCGTCTGCTCGCAGTCGATGCGGAAAGCCGAGCCTTGCTGGCGGAGATACTCACCTCCGACGAGACCGTTCGCACCCAAACGACGGCGCCACTCGACACGGCGTTGATCGGGCGCGTGATGGCGGCGACGCGGAGGCCCCCTGCCCGACGCGGACTGCTGAGCGGTTGGCGGCCGATGATTCCGACCGGTGCTTTGGCGATACTGCTCGTTGCTATCGTCGGGTTCAAATCCGGTTATGACGACGGTTTCGGAATAGCCCAAGACCTTGATCTCGCCGGCGTCATTGCGGGAGATCTGCAGGGCTTGGAGGATACGCCATGATTGCCCGTCGCCATCTTCTCTGGCTGGTGACCGGTCTGCTGGGTCTTTCACTGCTGGGAAATGTCTACGCGGTAAGCCGACTTGCCGGCGATCGTGCCGGCCAAGCGGACTTCGCCGAGCTCACGACACGGCGGTTCGAGCCGGAGTTCGGCCGCTTGGTGCGTCGAGAACTCCTCGGCCACGTCGGCGAACTGAGAGCCGCCGCCGCTGACCTCCGGGCGGCCCGAACCCGCATGTTCGATCTGGCCGCCGCCAACCCGCCTGACCCTGAAGCGCTGGCCCGGGCAACCGCTGACGTGCGCTCGGCGTTCACCAGAGTTCAGACGCTCTTTCATGGCAGCATCGTCGACGCGGCGCGTCAGGCCAACCGGCCGGCCTCTTAACCGGCTTCAGGCGCCACTGCTAAACCAGTTGGCGGCAGGATTGGCGGGTCACCAACGGGCAAGGCACCAGAACCTGCGGCGGGACCGGTCCTTCGGCCTCGCCGTTGATGCGGCTCAGAATGTCGACGGCGGTGCGACCGATCTCGAAATAGGGCAGCGCCACAGAGGTCAGCATCGGCTTCAGCGTCTGGGTAATCACCGTCATGTCGTCAAAACCCATCACCGAGAGATCGTCTGGAACCGACAGGCCGAGCGTGGCTGCCGCGGCATAGATCTGCACCGCGATCTGATCGTTGCCGCAGATAATGGAAGTCGGCCGATCGGGTCGTCGCAACAAACCGAGCGCTGCATCGTAGGCGACGAGATCTTCGCCGCCGTCCGGCCGGGTAATGAAGCCGGGAATTTCCAACGCCGGATCATAGAGAAGACCGCCCTCGGCAAAAGCGGTGCGATACCCGGCACCCCTCAGCACCGTGGCACGCAATACCGGGCTCAAAGATACGATCCCGATGCGCCGATGGCCGAGTTCGATCAGGTGACGGGCTTGCGTATAGCCGCCCCCTTCGTCGTCGGGAACAACAGACGAATGGCTGCGGCGGGCCGAATAGCAGTTGGCCAGTACAATGCCACGCTCGAAATCCGGAGCGCCGAGATCAACGGGGCGATGATACATCGTGGCATAGACCACGCCCGCCACCTTGTGGGCGCGGAACATCCGCCAATATTCTTGCTCCTGCTGCGGGTCGCCGTCCGTATTGGCGATCAACATGGTGCGGGATTGCTCTCTCAAACCCGCCTGAGTCCCGCGCACGATGTCGACCGAATAAGGCGTGGTAGCCACCGCGTCGGTCATCAGGCCGACGACCGACGAATGGGACATGCGCATCATACGGGCTGCGTGATCCGGCACGTAATGCATTCGCCTGACGATTTCAGCCACGGCTTCCCGTGTCTTCACATTGACGGCGGGATCGTCATTGACGACGCGGGACACAGTCTTGGGTGACACTCCCGCCTCGCGAGCAACATCCTTGAGCGTAACCAAGTTCCCCTCCCGACCGACATGACATCGCTGTCAGTTGTAATAGAAAACCAGGTTGTGACACCGATGTCAATGGCAGGCGCTACGACCGGTCGGCGGCCGTTCTTTTGAAATGTCGACCGTCGATCCGATGTGCCTGTCCGTAAGGACAAAAAAGAGCCGTCTTCAACCTGGTCCGAGACAAGCGGAAGACAGGCTGGTCGCAATCAGGCGGCCGGAGTATGAAGGCGAGAGGCTGGGGAGGCCTACCCTGCCCTTCCTTAGTGTCTCGGGAAATTCAGCCCCATCTCACGATAGCGCTCAGGGTCGTCAGCCCAGTTCTCGCGCACCTTGACATAGAGAAAGAGGTGGACCGGCCGCTCCAGAATTTCGGTCAGTTCCTTGCGAGCTGCCATCGAGATGGCTTTGACGGTTTCGCCGCCCTTGCCGAGGACGATCTTCTTCTGGCTGTCGCGTTCGACGAAGATGGTCTGTTCGATGCGGGCCGAGCCGTCCTTCTGATCCTTCCACTGATCGGTCTCGACCGTCGAGGAATAGGGCAACTCGTCATGAAGACGCAGGAACACCTTCTCGCGAGTGATCTCGGCAGCCAGCATGCGCATCGGCAAATCGGACAGTTGGTCCTCGGGATAGAGCCATGGCCCCTCCGGGACGCGCGACGCTAGGTGGCTGAGAAGATCGTCGGTCCCCGAGCCGTTGAGAGCCGACACCATAAAGGTCGCTTCAAAGCCGACGCGGGCATTGAGGTCAGCGGCCAAAGCCAGGAGACTCTCGCGCTTTACCGTGTCGATCTTGTTGAGGATCAACACCTTGGGATGGCGAAGCTCGCCCAGCTTTTCGACGACCTGTGTCACCTCCTCAACCAAGCCGCGCTTGGCATCGATCAGGAGACAAACCACGTCGGCATCGGCCGCCCCCGACCAGGCCGTATCGACCATGGCGCGGTCGAGCCGACGCTTGGGCGCGAAGATGCCTGGCGTATCGACGAAGACAACTTGCGAGGAACCGTGCATGGCAATGCCGCGCATGATGGCGCGGGTCGTCTGCACCTTGTGGCTGACGATCGACACCTTGGCGCCGACCAGACGGTTGAGCAGCGTCGATTTGCCCGCGTTGGGAGCGCCGATCAGTGCGACAAAGCCGGCCCGGGTGGGCATGTCGGCGGATGGGACGGATTCGTCAGTCATCGCGTCTCTCTCCGGAGGCGGAAGGGTGGCCAAGATTATGTCATTCCTTTGGGGCTGAACAGCGGATGTGTGGGCCAGTCTTCACGGCTGGATATGGGAAGGCTGGATCGCAGAGCGTCGTGGTTTTCAATCAGCCTGCCCGACTGGCCAAGGCCTCGGCGGCGGCTGCCTGCTCGGCGTCGCGCTTCGACTTGCCTTGCCCTTCGCCGGCGGTATCGCCGTCGATGGTCACCGCGACCCGAAACGTCGGCGCGTGATCGGGGCCGGAGCGCTCGACGATGGTGTAGACGGGAAGGCCCTGCCCGCGCCCCTGAGCCCATTCCTGGAGCAGCGTCTTGGAATCACGCAAGGGACCGGTCAGGCCCTCCATGCGGGGTTTCCAATTGCGCAGGACAAAGTCTTTCGCCGCGTCAAAGCCACCGTCGAGATAAATGGCGGCGATCACGGCTTCTGCCACGTCGCCGAGGATCGCCTCTTTGCGGCGACCGCCTGACTGACGCTCGCCAGTACCGAGCCGCAGCACCGAGCCGAGGTCCAGATCAAGGGCCACCTCGGCACAGGTTTCCCGCCGGACCAGTTGGTTGAGGCGTCGGGCAAGATCGCCCTCCTCTTCCCGCGGATAAGTGGTGAACAGCATTTCGGCCACCACCAGCGCCAACACGCGGTCACCGAGGAACTCATGACGCTGATAGCTTTCATGCGCCACCTGATCGCCGGGAACGGCGCTACGGTGGGTGAGTGCGCGCAAAAGGCCGGCGCGGTCCTTGAAATGATACTGGAGGCGCCCTTCGAGCGCCTCCAGGATTTGTGCCTGATGGTTGTTCATGGATCAGTTCAGCATGGAGAGCATGCGGTCGACGCGTACCGTCCACGGCCAGGTCCAGAACATCCAGGGCTTGGCGCTTTCGTCGATGGAGAAGAAGATGACCTGCGCCTTGCCGACAAGATGGTCGAACGGCACATAGCCGACGCCGGAGCCGTCGATGCGGCTGTCAGCGGAATTGTCACGGTTGTCGCCCATCATGAAATAATGCCCCGGCGGCACTTCGAACTCGCGCGTGTCATCGCCGGCCGTCGTACCCATGTCGAGCGTGTCGTAGGACACACCATTGGGCAGCGTTTCGCGCCAGATTTGCGCCTTGATGTCGTTGCCGAACGGCCCCTTCTCGACGAATTCACCGGTATGTTCGCGCTTGACCGGCTGCTCATTGATGTAGAGAACCCCGCCCTTCATCTGGACCTTGTCGCCCGGCAGGCCGATGACGCGTTTGATATAGTCCGTCGAATGATCGGCCGGCAGCTTGAAGACGACGATATCGCCAGCCTTGGGCGCGCTCGCCCAGATGCGCCCCTCGAAGGGAGCCAAGCCGAAGGGGAAGGAATACTTGCTATAGCCGTAGGAGTATTTCGAGACGAACAGGTAATCACCGATGAGCAGCGTGTGCATCATCGAACCCGAAGGGATCGAGAAGGGCTGGAACAGAAAGGTGCGCACCACGAGCGCAAGAAGTAATGCCTCGACGATCACCTTGACCGTCTCCCAGATACCGTCCTTGGATTCCGCGCTCTGTTTGGTCGCCGACATGTGGCCGCCCTTCAATCGGAGTCTGGTCCCGAACCCCTGTCGGCCGAACCGGCCGATCCGTGGCAGCCCGGACCTCGGCGCCTTTTATCGGAGCAGCACCGGCGACGCAACGAAAAGCCGAAAAGCGAGCCGAATTGTGGCAGGTCAGCCACCAGCCCCCGGCCAGTCCGGCGGCCAAGCCGAGATTATCACGAAGGCCTGCGCCAGCGGATAGTCGTCGGTAATGGTGACGTCGATACGCGGAACGAGACCCTTCGGCGTCAAGTGTGCTAGGCGGGCGGCCGCCGAGCCTTCGAGATGCATGGTCGGTTGCCCCGTCACAAGATTGACGACGCCCATTTCTCGCCAGTTGACGCCCATGCGAATGCCGGTCCCAAGTGCTTTGGAGCAAGCTTCCTTGGCCGCAAAACGTTTGGCATAGGAGGCGGCGCGGTTGGCTCGCCGATCGGAACGCTCTCGCTCGATGTCGGTGAAAACGCGTTTCACGAAGCGGTCGCCGAAACGCTCCAACGTCTTTTCGACTCGGCGAATATCGATGAGATCGGAACCGATACCGATAATCATGGCCTACCCATTGACCCGATCGACCTTGCCGACGTTGGGCAACACACGGAGCTCATTGAGAATTTGCGTCAGGTGTTTGATATCCCATACTTCGAGATCGACGACGATCTCATGGAAATCAGGCGTGCGGCGCGCCATCCCTATGTTGTCGATGTTGCCGTCGCTGTCCGAAATCGCCTTGGCGATGCGGGCGAGCGAGCCGGGCTCGTTAAAGGACTGGATCGAAATACGAGCGGGGAACCGGATTGGATCCTCGCTGTCGATATCCCAGCGAACGTCGAGCCAGCGATCAGGCTTGTCTTCGAAGGCGATGAGCGCCGGTGACTGGATCGGGTAAATGGTGATGCCAACATCCGGTTCGACAATGCCGACGATCCGGTCGCCTGGTACGGCCCCGCCATCGGGAGCAAAGCGCACCGGTAAATCGGCAGCAACGGTGCGGATGGGCAAACCATGGGCGCGGATCGAATCGGAATCGCCGTGGAACTTGATGCCGGCCTGGGCGGCGAAGGAAAACCAGCCGCCCTCCAATCGCTGAGCCGCCGTCTGCCGCGCTGCCCGCTCCTCGCGGTAGTCGGGGAAGCAGGCTTTGAGCACGTCGGCGGAGGGCACCTCGGCCCGCCCGACGGCGGCGAGCAAATCCGGCACGGTCGGCTGCGACAGACGCGGCAAGGCTTGCTCAAGCAGTGCGTCGGTGAGCTCGCGGCCTTCGCGCGTAAATACGGTCTCGAGAACCTGGCGGCCAAGGGAGGCAAACTGCTTGCGTGTCGCCTCGCGTGTCGCCCGTCGTATGGCAGCACGCGCTTTGCCGGTAACGGCGATCGTCTCCCAGGTCGGCGGTGGCACCTGAGCCTTGGATCGGATGATCTCCACTTCGTCGCCGTTCTTCAGCTCGGTAACCAGCGGCGTGATGCGGCCGTTGATCTTGCAGCCGACGCACGTGTTGCCGATGTTGGTATGGACAGCATAGGCAAAGTCGATCGGCGTGGCGCCGCGCGGCAAAGCGATCAGCAGGCCTTTCGGCGTGAAGCAGAAAACCTGGTCCTGGAAGAGTTCGAGCTTGGTGTTCTCGAGAAATTCCTCGGGGCTGGCACCCTCCGACAGTGCCTCGACCGTCTGACGTAGCCAGGCATAGGCGGCGGTGTCGTCGGCGAGCTGTGGCAGATGGCCGCTTTCGCTGATCTTGTCCTTATAGAGGGCATGCGCGGCGATACCGTATTCGTTGACCTGCTGCATGCCATGCGTACGGAACTGCAACTCGACACGCTGACGATGAGGCCCGACCACGGTGGTATGCAGCGACTTGTAGCCATTCGGCTTGGGGGTCGAGATATAGTCCTTGAACCGTCCAGGCACCGTGCGCCACAGCTGATGAACGACGCCGAGAGCGCGGTAGCAGGTATCGACGTCATCGACGAGCACACGGAATCCATAGATGTCGCTGAGCTGCTCGAAGCCGAGCTGCTTGTCGATCATCTTGCGAAAAATGGAATAAGGCTGCTTACGCCGTCCCTTGACGGTGGCGACGATGCCGCGTGCCTGCAGGTTTTCGCGCAGTTCTTTCTCGATGTCGGCGATAAGGTCCTTCTGAAGGGCCTCCATCTCATCGAGGCGGGCCTGAATGGCGCTGAAGGCGTCGGGATGCAGCGTCTTGAATGCGATGTCTTCAAGTTCATCGCGCATGTCCTGCATGCCCATACGCCCGGCGAGCGGCGCATAGATCTCCATCGTCTCTTCGGCGATGCGGCCACGCTTGCTCTCGGGGGCAAAATGCAGCGTCCGCATGTTGTGGAGACGGTCAGCGAGCTTGACCAGAAGAACGCGCAAATCCTCGGCGATGGCCAGCAGCAGCTTGCGAAGATTTTCCGCCTGGGCGGTGCGTTTGGACACGAGATCAAGCTTTTGAAGCTTGGTGAGCCCTTCGACCAGTTGACCAATCTCAACGCCGAACAGCTGGTCAATTTCCTGCCGCGTGGCGTCGGTGTCTTCGATGGTGTCATGCAGAAGCGCAATGACGATGGTAGCGTCGTCGACCTTGAGGTCGGTGAGGATGGCCGCCACCTCGAGCGGATGCGAGAAGTAGGGATCTCCTGAGTCGCGTTTCTGCGTGCCGTGCTTCTGCATGGCATAGACATAGGCGCGGTTAAGCAGACCCTCGTCGCAATTGGGGTTGTAGCGCTGCACCCTTTCGACGAGTTCGTACTGCCGCATCATCGGGGACGGTCACTCCTCTTTTGCCAGGCGCTCCGAATCCGCTTTCGCGTCGGCGCCTAAAATCAAGCTATAGCAACACCAATTTGGAAAGTAGTTCATTCATGACGGCATTGGCGGAAAAGCGAGATAAGGCTTTTCAATCCGTTGCCGACAATAAAAAACGGGCGAACCGAAACCGGTCCGCCCGCCAAAAGCGTCAGCCGTGATCGGCGATCAGATCTCTTCGACCTTCTCGGGCGGAACCATGCTCTCGAGGCCGCGCAGCAGGTCTTCCTCGGACATCTGGTCGAAGACGATCTCATCGTCATCACCGGTATCGCCCGGACCGCCAAGCAGACCAGCCACCGGCTCCTGCTCGGGCTCGTCAACCTCGACGTATTTCTGCAGCGAGTGGATCAGATCTTCCTTGAGGTCTTGGGGCGAAATCGATGACTCCGCCACTTCGCGCAAAGCAATGACCGGGTTCTTGTCGTTGTCGCGATCGACCGTCAGGGGCGAACCGGACGAGATCATGCGGGCGCGATGGCTGGCCAGCAGCACCAGTTCGAAGCGGTTGTCCACCTTATCGATGCAGTCCTCGACTGTGACGCGTGCCATAGTCCAACTCCAGCTTCAGAAACAGAATTCGCCTGCTCGAACGGCATCCCGTCCGGCAAGCGCTCAGAGAGTGCAATTTTCGCTTTCAGCGGCCTCATCTCACAGAGAGCGAAACAAAGCTGCCGAACTCACGGTGTAGATATGCGGAGGGTAGCCGAAAAGCAAGCGGAGATGCAAGCGAACATCCATTCCACTCGGGCAGGCGATCGTTTCACACGAGCTTCAAGATGCGGTGATTGCCTCATTGCTGCTGCAAAATCGTTGCGCTTATGCATGCACCATTGGTCGAATTAACCCCCTTTTCTGCTATTTTCCGTGGGAATCCAACAAATGAAAGCGTTTTAACTTGGTTGTCCGCGCGAAACTTGCTAACAGGCGGACTAATGTGCGAAATGTTAGCGGGCAGAAACGATGCGCGCTGATATGTATGATCAAAATTTCTTCGAAAGCGTGATCCAAAACTCACCCAAACGAAGCATTGTTAACGACCGCCGGTTGCGAGGTAAGCAAAGAACTGATGTTTGACGAACGCGAAAAAATAGCCCTCTTCATCGATGGTGCAAATCTTTACGCGACTGCCAAGGCTCTTGGGTTTGATATTGACTACCGTAGGTTGCTAAAGGAATTCAGCGCCAAGGGTTACCTTCTAAGAGCGCTGTATTACACTGCACTCGCTGAAGACCAGGAGTACTCCTCCATTCGCCCATTGATCGACTGGCTCGATTACAATGGCTACAAGGTGGTGACCAAGCCGACCAAGGAATTTTTCGATTCCACTGGCCGGCGAAAGGTCAAAGGGTCGATGGATATCGAACTGGCAGTCGATGCCATGGAACTATCCGAACACGTTGACCACGTCGTTCTGTTTTCAGGCGATGGCGACTTCCGTTCGCTGGTTGAGGCCATCCAGCGCAAGGGACGCAAGGTTTCGGTCGTCTCCACGCTGCAGACGCAGCCGGCGATGGTGGCCGATGAGTTGCGCCGTCAGGCCGATCATTTCATCGATCTGGCCAACATTGCCGCGCGCATCAGTCGCGATCCGAACGAGCGACCAGCCCGCCCCGCCGAGAGACCTGGGTCTCCAGACGAGGACTGAAGTACCGAGGCCGGTTGTCTGTACCTCTAGACGCACGCTTTACAGCTCATGCGGCGTGAGCTGGTCTGCAAGTCTGTCTGAAACAGCTTCTTGCCCGCCGGTCCGCGCTGGCCGGCATGAACAGACGAGCTGGCTCTCGAGCCCTATCGTACACTCTCCCGACGGCGAGTAGACGCTGGTGGTGCTTGTTCAACGGCTCAACTTATTCCCACTCAGCATTGTCTTGATTTGGTGGTCGTATCCGCTGGAACGGCTGTGCTTGCCGCAGCCGCTAACGCCATATACATCGGCCGACATCTCGAATGAGCGTGCTGGAGATTCACATGTCAAACCGTGGGACACTTGGCGAATACGTGGGACAGCCGGTCGAGCCAGACCGGGACTGCGGTCTGTGCCCTCGCCTCGTAGCCTTCCGGAACGTCCAGCGCGCCGCCCATCCCGATTGGTTCAATGCGCCGGTCCCGACCTTCGGAACATCGGACGCACGCTTGCTGATCGCCGGGCTTGCCCCCGGCCTCCGGGGCGCAAACCGTACCGGGAGGCCGTTTACTGGCGATTACGCTGGCGATCTTCTCTACGAGACCATGACCGACTTTGGCTTTGCGCGCGGCACCTATCGCGCCGATCCGAACGACGGTTTTGAACTCGTCGATGCAGCCATCAGCAACTCCGTTCGTTGCGTTCCTCCGGAAAACAAGCCAACCACGGAGGAGATCAACACCTGCCGGCGCTTCTTTGCTGCGACCATGGTCGGCTTTCCAAGGCTGTCGGCCATCCTGGCGCTTGGCAAGATCGCCCACGATCAGCTTTTGAAGACGCTGCGGATACCGTTGGCCCGGCACAAATTTGCCCACGGTGCCGTTCATGCGCTCGACTGCCTGCCCGGCGTTCGCCTCTACGACAGCTACCACTGCTCGCGCTACAACACGAACACCGGCGTGCTGACACCCGAGATGTTCCGCGCGGTCTTCGCCGCGGTACGGCGTGACCTCGACAATCGGTGAGCTTTCCAGCCGCCGTCTAGAGCATGTCCGGTGAACTCTGGTTCACCAACATGCTCTGGTTCCTTGGTATCGCATTGTTTTTGCGAAAAACCGGTTTCCACTTTTCCGCACAATGCTCTATCTGCTTAGGCCAGCTCGACATCCACCACACCGTCCACGGCCCGGAGCGCACCGGCGAGCTGCGGCGAAACGCGATAGCCACCTGGCAACTTGACCTCGACCTCGCCCCGCCCGCGGTCACCGAGCACGATCAGCGAGACATCGCCCTCCCCGCCAGGCTTCAGCACATCCCGGAGGGCTGCGAGCGGCTCGGCGCCACGCAGGAAAATCCTGAGGGCGTTCTGCAATTTACCGGCTGCCTGATCGAGCGGCTCCACAGAGTCGATGCGCACCGAGATGCCTTCCGGTTTGTCTTCGGCGTTGACCAGGAGAATGACCGACTGTCCTGGATCGAGCAGGCTGCGGAAGTGAGCCAGCCCTTCCGAGAAGATCACCGCCTCGTACTGGCCGGTCGGATCGGAGACGCCGATGATGCCCATCTTGTTGCCGGTGCGTGTCTTTCGCTCCTGCTTGGCAACGATAGTGCCGGCAAGCCGCCCGGCCGAGGCGCCGCGCTTCACCGAAGCGGAGAACTGAGCCCAGGTCTGCACCCTCAAGCGACCGAGCAGTGCTTCGTAGGCATCAAGCGGATGGGCGGATAGATAGAATCCGATCGCCGAATGCTCGCGCTGCAATTTCTCTTCCGGCAGCCAGTTCGGAACAGCCGCCAAGCGCACCGGCTCCGGTTCGCCTCCCCCACCGAACAGCTCGTTCTGGCCGCTTTGCTGTTGTTCGAGCCGATGGGCGGCGGCGGCCATCACGTTGTCGAGCCCCTGAAACATCCGGTTTCTGTTCGGTTCCAGGCAGTCGAAAGCGCCGGCGGCGGTCAACGCCTCCAAGATGCGCTTGTTCATCGCCTTGGGATTGATGCGGCTGGCGAAGTCGGAGACGGACCGGAACGGCTTATCGCCGCGCTGCTCGACGATATGCTCGACCGCTGCCTGGCCGACACCTTTGACAGCAGCGAGTGCGTAAAGGATATGTTTGCCGTCCACCTCAAACACCACGTCGGACCGGTTGACCGACGGCGGTTCGACGGTGATGCCCAGACGGATCGCTTCGCGCCGGAAGTCGTTGAGCTTATCGGTATTGGTCAGTTCGAGCGTCATCGACGCCGCCATGAACTCAACGGGATGATTGGCCTTGAGATAGGCCGTCTGGTAGGCAACCAGCGCGTAGGCGGCGGCGTGGCTCTTGTTGAAGCCGTAGTCGGCGAACTTGGCCAAGAGGTCGAAAATCGTATCGGCCAGCGCCTTGTCGATGCCGCGCTCGACGGCGCCATCGACAAAGCGAACCCGCTGCTTGTCCATCTCCGCCTTAATCTTCTTGCCCATGGCGCGACGCAGCAGGTCGGCTTCGCCGAGCGAATAGCCCGACAGGATCTGGGCGATCTGCATCACCTGTTCCTGATAGACGATGATGCCGTAAGTCTCCTTCAGCACAGGCTCGATGGAGTCATGCAGATAGTCGGGCTTCTCAAGGCCGAATTTACGCGCGCCGTAGACGGGGATGTTGGCCATCGGGCCGGGACGATAAAGCGCGACGAGAGCGATGATATCCTCGAAGCGGTCCGGCTTGATGTCGGAGATGGCCTTGCGCATGCCCATACTTTCCAGCTGGAACACGCCAACCGTTTCGCCATGCGCAAGCAGCTCATAGGTCTTGGGGTCATCGAGCGGCAACGCCGAAAGATCGATCTTCACGCCCTTGCGCTCGATCAGGTCGACGGCGCGCCTCAGCACGGTCAGCGTCTTGAGGCCAAGAAAGTCGAACTTGATAAGGCCGGTGCTTTCCACCCATTTCATGTTGTACTGGGTGACCGGCATATCCGAGCGCGGATCGCGATAAAGCGGCACCAGTTGATCGAGCGGTCGGTCACCGATGACGATACCGGCGGCATGTGTCGACGCGTGGCGGTAAAGGCCTTCCAGCTTGATCGAAATGTCGATCAGGCGATCGACGACCGGATCTTCGCGCGCCTCCTTGAGCCGTGGCTCATCCTCCAACGCTTGCTCGAGGGTTACCGGGTGGGCCGGGTTCTGCGGCACCAGTTTACAGAGCTTGTCCACCTGACTGTAGGACATCTGCAAGACGCGACCGACGTCGCGCAGCACCGCACGCGCTTGCAGCGAACCGAAGGTGATGATCTGCGCCACCTGGCCGCGACCGTATTTCCCTTGCACGTAGCGGATCACCTCTTCGCGGCGATCCTGACAGAAGTCGATGTCGAAGTCGGGCATCGACACGCGCTCGGGATTGAGGAAGCGCTCGAACAGCAGGGCGAACCTGAGGGGGTCGAGGTCGGTGACGGTGAGCGAGAAGGCGACCAGCGATCCCGCACCCGAGCCACGTCCCGGGCCGACCGGGATACCATGCGCCTTGGCCCATTTGATGAAGTCGGCCACGATCAGGAAGTAACCGGGGAACTTCATGCGAGTGATGATGTCGAGTTCGAACTCCAGACGCTTGTGGTAGTCCTCGAGCGTTAGGCCGGGTGCGAGCCCATGGCTCTCGATGCGCCGAGCGAGCCCTTCCCAGGCTTGGCGAGCCAGCTCGGCGGCCTCCGCCGCCTCGGCTGCCGCGACGTCATCCACATCGGCTCCGGCAAAACGCGGCAACAATGGCTTGCGCTTTGGCGCCCTGACGGTGCAGCGACGGGCGATCTCAATGGTATTTTCCAGCGCTTCCGGCACGTCCGCAAACAACGTCTGCATCTCGGCACGCGACTTGAAATAATGTTCCTCGGTGAGGCGGCGGCGGTCGTCTTCGGCCACCATGCGCCCTTCGGAAATGGCAATCAGCGCGTCGTGGGCCTCGTAGTCGGCGCGGGTCGGGAAATAGCATTCGTTGGTGGCGACGAGCGGTAAGTTACGCGCATAGGCGAGATCTACGAGATGCGGCTCGACCATGATCTCCTCAGGCGTGCCGTGCCGCTGCAATTCAACATACAGACGGTCGCCGAACAGCTCTTCAAGGAGCGAGAGACGGCTTTCGGCTTGAGGCATCAGTCCAGCTGCGATGGCCCTGTCGATCGGACCGCCGGGGCCGCCGGTCAGCGCGATGATGCCGCCGGTCAGCCCTTCGAAACGACCGATGGGCAGATTTGCGGGTGCCCCCGGTTCCGATTCGAGGAAGGATCGGGACATCAGCACCGTCAAATTGGCGAAGCCCTCATCCGTTGCCGCCAACAGGACGATGGAAGGCAACGCTTGGGGCAACCCACCGGGGCGGCGGCGATCGGTGCTATCGTCCCCAAAGTCGACGGCCATCTGGCAGCCGATGATCGGCTGCAATCCCTTTTCGATGGCTTTCTCGGAAAACTCTAGAGCGCAGAAAAGATTGCCCGTGTCGGTAATGGCGAGTGCCGGCTGGTTGTCGGCCAGAGCCAGCTTCAGCGCCTTCACGAGCGGAAGCGCTCCCTCGAGCAGCGAATAGGCGCTGTGAACGCGCAGGTGAATGAAGCCGACGTCGCCGATCATCGCCATGTTCCGGTTTGGAGGCCGACCCGCTATGCGACGGATCGACGCTGACAAGCTATCCCATCCCGCCGGACGATCGGAGTGTTTTCCTGGTAGGGCCGACCTCTTGTGGAAAACCCTCCCCGCCCTTTCAGATTCAGATCAGTATGTCGGCCGAACTCAGCACCAGAACCAGCATGGTACCGAACAGCACCAGGGCTCCGAGGGCGGCAACGTCACGGACGATGGCAGCCGAGGTAATCGCCGAAGCGAGCCGCTGGTGGGATGAGAGCGTGAAATCGCGAACCGTAGGCGTCTCTTCTGCGGAAAATCCGGGTAAAATCCGGCCTGGGCGCGCCAATGATCTCTGTTTGTTCTTTACTTGCACCTTTTCGTTGTAACGAACACCAATGACGCACTCAATTTCCCCAATGGAAAGCTTGGCATTTATGACAGCCATCCCCGCCTCCTCGTTCCGCATTAGGGCCTAATATGTTCTATCTTTGTTCGATCGTCAAGCATGCCCTTAACCTAGATCAAAATACAATAGTTCTTGTAACGTTCCCATCTGTGTGAGAAGGATTCGCGACAGGCGGAAAGGCGGGAATCGCCAGCGTTTGGACAGCGGGCCGGAGGGATTTGCATGCGCATCGCCACTTGGAACATCAACGGTGTTCGTGCCCGGATAGAGACCGCATCGGCTTGGCTGGAGAAAAGCCGCCCCGACATCGTCTGCCTTCAGGAAATCAAGTGCGTCGATGAAGCCTTTCCGGCGGAAGCCTTCGAGCGTCTTGGCTACAATGTCGCTTTGAACGGCCAAAAAGGGTTCAACGGCGTCGCAATCCTATCCTTGTTACCCTTTGATGAAGTCCGGCGTGGCCTGCCGGGAGACGACGCGGACATTCAGGCACGTTATATCGAAGCCGTGGTGTCGGTGCCGAGTGGAAGTCTGCGCGTGGCCTCCATCTACCTTCCGAACGGCAATCCGCCGGATACCGACAAGTACATCTACAAGCTCGCCTGGATGGACCGTCTCAGGCGATACGCCGCCGGTTTTTTGGCGCTTGAGGAAGCCACCCTGCTTTGCGGGGATTACAATATCATCCCCGAGCCGCGCGACTGTCATGATCCGGCCGTCTGGGCCGGCGACGCGCTGTTCCTGCCGCAAAGCCGAGCCGCCTTCCGGTCAATCATCAACCTCGGCTGGACGGATACATTGCGGGCCGTCGACGATCGGTCGGGCCGCTATACGTTCTGGGATTATCAGGCAGGAGCGCGACAAAGGAACTGGGGCATCCGGATCGACCATATCCTGGCATCCCCGCAGGCTGCCGACCGGGTTGCTGGCGTGGAGATCGAGGACGAAGTCCGGGATTGGGAGAAGCCATCCGACCATGTGCCGGTGGTGGCGGAAATCAGAGTCTGACGTCAATACCGCAGGTCAACGCTGCGACGGCGGATAAAAGCTCGGCCCGCCTGCCAGACAACGCCGATCGAACAAGGGCCGGCGCAGATCAATTATCGGGTGGTCGAGGCCTCGACGGCACGCTCCTGCGTGGCATAGGCCTGCGTGAAGGCGGCGTCATTGTCCACCAGCCACTGGTCGGCCAGCGCGATGGCCTTGCGACGCTCGTCCTCGCTGGCGAGCGAGAAGGCTTCTTCGTGCGCGGCGCGGATTTCGGCATCGTCGTGATGGGTGAGTTCAGCCCGCTTGAGGGCAATGGTCAGCCACATCAGGCCGTGCACCGGATTGGGTTCGATCTGATCGCCCTTGACCAGCATCTCGCCGAGCTTGGCCTGAGCATCGATCTGCCCCTTGCGGGCGGCAAGCAGAAACCAGCGGGCGGCCTGTCGGGGATCCTGGTCCACGCCAACGCCATCAAGATACATGGTGCCGAGCTTTAGCTGGGCCAGCGCATCACCAAAATAGGACGCCGCGTAAGTGAAGATCTCGCGAGCACGGTTGACGTTGGGAGAAATCGCCGAGTCGGCGATACCCGTCAGATAATAGGAGCCAACCTCGACGAAGGCGCTGGAGATGAATGGCGCATCCGGAGATGACGGTGAGTCCTCACCATGGGCGGAGATCAACTGACTGAAGAACTCGAAAGCCTTCATGTCGTCCTCTGCCACGCCATCGCCCTTGGCGTACATGCGGCCGAGTTTCCATTGAGCGGCAGGATGACCGCTTTGCGCGGCAGCCAGCAGCCCGGTCACCGCCTCGCGTTTGTCACCCGAATAATAAGCTCGGGTAGCCTCGCGCAGCGTGGACATGGTAGCGGCATCGCAGCACGCATCCTGATTTGTGGCGGCCTGCGGATCGAAGGCTAAGGCCTGCGAGCCGAACATCACCCCCAATGACAGGGCGACGGAGACCTTGCAGACAGTTCTGACACAGACACCCGACATGTTCACTCTCGGCGTTCCGCCCCGCCCGCTTCCGGTCGGCGATGCTCAGAGCACCGCACCATTCCGCGAACCTTCATGGGAAACATCTGGTGCATGGCACGGGCCACGGACAAGCTTTCCCACGCTTGTTTTACAGCAACAAAGTCAGGTTCGTTTATGGCTGAATAGGGGCAATTTATGCCTAATGATTTCTCCTTCCGCGAGTTTGACTGCGCTGTTGCGGAATCATCACAGCCATCAGCGGTCCAAGACAGGGCGCGGAGTGGTGCGGTCTACCAGGGAGCCTCCCTTCGGGAAGTCCGGACGTAAGCGCTTCACCTCATTTGTACCGACGGTTTGTCGCCACAGTACTTCCCCACCCCGGTCATCGATCCCTTTGGCCGTAATTTCAGCCCGGCCGATAGAATCGATCTTTCTCGCGCAGCGGAGGCCGAGGATGAAACAGATGCCGCAATCTCTGGATTTTTTTGAACCCGTAGCGCCAGGATTGGTACCCTAGCCCAACGATCTGGATACTAGAAATTCATGGTTATTTATAATGCGTTATAGCGATCTTCTAATGTTCTTAGTTAGATTCATTGTCAGCCTCCATTTTCACTTTCTTCCTTAGATTATTTACATAACTCACTGTTTTAATTCGATCTTATCGATTAGGCTTCTCACCCCGTCCGTCATTTGACGAAATGGTTGACGTCTTGCAGGTCTCTATCCAGAACTCTACGTAGAAGGCATCTGAGCCGGCCAAGTGTCCGGTAGCCGCCCCACGTTGCCGAGACCGCCATCGACGGTCGGATTCGAGGAGCTGTTCGTGCCGCTCTCCATCGCCTTCGACAATAGCTATTCGCGCCTGCCCAACCGCTTCTACGAGCGCGTGCGCCCTGAAGTGGCGCCGTCGCCGGGGCTGCTTGTACTGAACACAACGCTGGCTGCGGACCTCGGCCTCGACGCCGAAGCCCTTGCTTCACCCGATGGCGTCGCCGCCCTGGCCGGCTCGGAGATACCTGCCGGCGCCGACCCGATCGCACTTGCCTATGCAGGTCACCAGTTCGGTCATTTCGTACCGGCACTCGGCGATGGCCGCGCGATATTGCTCGGCGAGATCGTCGCCCCTGACGGACGGCGCCTCGACCTTCAACTAAAGGGCTCGGGCCGCACCGCCTTTTCACGGCGCGGCGACGGCAAGGCGGCGGTCGGCCCCGTCTTGCGCGAGTATCTCATCAGCGAGGCAATGGCAGCGTTCGGTATTCCGACGACACGATCGCTTGCGGCCGTGGCGACCGGCGAGACGGTTCTGCGTGAGCGCCCCCTTCCCGGCGCGGTCCTGACGCGCGTCGCGTCGAGCCACATCCGAGTCGGGACCTTCCAATATTTTGCGCACCGCTCCGACGAGGATGGCGTCCGCCGCTTGGCCGATTATGCGATCGATCGGCTCTATCCCGATATAGCGGGGGCCGACGCCCCTTACGCCATGCTGTACGAGCGCGTCGTCCAGCGGCAGGCACGGCTCATCGCCCTTTGGCTGTCCGTCGGTTTCATTCACGGCGTGATGAACACCGACAACATGGCAATCTCCGGCGAGACCATCGATTATGGCCCATGTGCCTTCATGGACGCCTATGACCCCGGCATGGTGCTCAGCTCCATCGATCGACAAGGTCGCTACGCCTATGGACGGCAGCCGCAGATCGCCCAATGGAATCTGGCCCGCCTTGGCGAGTGCCTGCTGCCTCTGCTTTCCGACGATCGCGACAAGGCGGTGCAGTTGGTCGTGGATCGGCTGAGCGGTTTTGCCAGCCAATTCGAGACGGCCTATTTCGGGCAATTTCTTGAGAAGCTCGGTATTGCAGAGGAACGACCGGGGGATCGGGATCTCGTGACCGGCCTGTTCTCTATCATGCAGATGGGACGGGCCGATTTTACACTCACCTTTCGCCGCCTCGCCGATCTCGTCGATCCGAAGGCCGATACAGAAGCCTTCCTATCGCTATTTGGTGGCAATGCCGGCGTTGAACCCTGGCTGAAGCTGTGGCGGGAACGGTTAGCTACGGGTAATCGCTCGCCGCGCGAGATCGCAGCGGCGATGCGGGCGATCAATCCGGCGATCATTCCGCGCAACCACCAGGTCGAGAAGGCGCTCGACGCCATCATCGAAGGGAGCGACGGGGCAGCCTATATTCGCTTGCTGCAGGCGGTGACGCGTCCCTTCGAGGATCGGCCGGAAGATGCCGACCTCGCCCAGCCGCCGCGCCTCGAAGAGCGCGTGGCGGCGACCTTCTGCGGCACCTAGCTTATGGCGCCGGGTTGGATGGATCGAAGCTGGCAATGAAGGATTCGTCCGAGAAGCCAATGATCAGCTTGCCGCCGTCAGCCTCGATAATCGGGCGACGGATCATGCTCGGCTTTTCCATCATCAAAGCGATGGCGCTCTCGTTGTTGAGACTGGCCTTCGTCGTTTCCGGCAGGCCGCGAAACGTCAAGCCGCCCTTGTTGACCACGTGTTCCCAGCCGCCGGCCCGCGACACCCAATTTGCCAGCTTGTCGCCGGCAATGCCCGACATCTTATAATCGTGAAAACTGTAGGCGATGTCGTGTTCGTCGAGCCAGGCGAAAGCCTTCTTCATGGTGTCGCAGTTCTTGATTCCAAAGACGGTAACAGGCATCGCTCAACCTCTTGATTGCACCCGGCTCGCCCTCTTAATGCCGGTCCGGACACTTCGGTTCATACGAAGAGACACGTATGCTGCATCTCTGCCGGTAGCCTATCCCATTATTCCGACATGGAAAACCGGACACGTGTAGTCATCACTACGATTTGTGGTCTGGACCCATTCTTAACTGCAGCATAACCTGCATGAGCGTTTGCTAATGTTCGCGAGTCGCGGCACGCGATGCCTTGCCGGCACCTGAGCGTCCGATCGTCAGCGTTGGCTCGCTTTTCGGGGGAGCAGCATGGGTTCGGCGACCGAGACCTTTTATGACGTGATCCGCAGGCAAGGGATCACGCGGCGAAGCTTTGTCAAATTCTGCAATCTGACGGCGGCGAGCCTCGGGCTTGGCCCGGTGGCGGCGACCCAGATTGCCCAAGCGCTTGAAACCAAGCCCCGCATTCCGGTCATCTGGATGCACGGGCTCGAGTGCACCTGCTGCTCGGAAAGCTTCATTCGCTCGGCGCATCCCTTAGTCAAGGACGTCGTCCTGTCCATGGTTTCGCTCGACTATGACGACACGCTCATGGCGGCAGCCGGCCATCAAGCCGACGCGATCCTTCAGGAGACCCGCGAGAAATACAAGGGCGGCTACATCCTGGCCGTCGAGGGCAATCCGCCGCTCAACGAAGACGGCATGTATTGCATCGACGGCGGGCGACCCTTCGTTGAAAAACTCAAGGAAATGGCCGATGGCGCCATGGCGGTGATCGCCTGGGGGGCCTGCGCCTCCTGGGGCTGCGTGCAGGCGGCCAAACCCAATCCGACGCAAGCGGTGCCGATTGACAAGGTGATCCGCGACAAGCCGATCATCAAGGTGCCGGGCTGTCCGCCGATCGCCGAGGTGATGACCGGCGTCATCAGCTACATCCTCACCTTCGGCAAAATGCCTGAGCTCGACCGTCAGGGGCGGCCGAAGATGTTCTATTCGCAGCGCATTCACGACAAATGCTACCGCCGGCCGCACTTCGATGCCGGTCAGTTTGCCGAGAGCTGGGACGACGAAGGCGCGCGCAAGGGCTATTGCCTCTACAAGATGGGCTGCAAGGGACCGACCACCTACAACGCCTGCTCCACGGTGCGGTGGAACGGCGGCGTCTCCTTCCCCATCCAATCAGGCCATGGCTGTATTGGTTGTTCGGAAGAAGGCTTCTGGGACAAGGGGTCGTTCTACGACCGGCTGACGACCATCCGTCAGTTCGGGATCGAGGCGACGGCCGACAAGATCGGCTTGACCGCCGCGGGTGTCGTTGTTGCCGGCGTGGCGGTGCATACGGCGGCAACCGCCGTCAAGCGCCTGACCAGCAAGCACGACCATCACCGCCGTAACGACCATCAGTGACAACCGGCGCGCGGGTGCGCTTGCGCCCCGCCGGCTATTCCAGCAACGGGACAATTCTCCATGGGTATCGAAACCCCCAATGGCTTCAAGCTCGACAATGCCGGCCGCCGCATCGTCGTCGACCCGGTCACCCGCATCGAGGGCCATATGCGCGTCGAAGTGAATGTCGACGCCGACAACGTCATCCGCAATGCCGTTTCGACCGGCACCATGTGGCGCGGTATCGAAGTCATTCTCAAAGGGCGCGACCCGCGTGATGCCTGGGCGTTCACCGAACGCATTTGCGGTGTCTGCACCGGCACGCACGCCCTGACCTCGGTGCGCGCCGTCGAGAACGCGCTCGGCATCAATATTCCTGAGAATGCCAACTCGATCCGCAATATCATGCAGCTGACGCTGCAGGTGCACGACCATCTCGTTCACTTCTACCACCTGCATGCGCTCGACTGGGTGGACGTCGTCTCGGCCCTGTCGGCCGACCCCAAGGCCACCAGCGCGCTGGCCCAATCGATTTCCGACTGGCCGCTCTCCTCGCCTGGCTATTTCCGTGATCTGCAGGGCCGGCTGAAGAAGTTCGTCGAAAGCGGACAGCTCGGTCCGTTCAAGAATGGCTACTGGGGTCACGCAGCCTACAAGCTGCCGCCGGAAGCCAACCTGATGGCGGTCGCCCATTATCTGGAAGCGCTCGATTTCCAGAAGGAGATCGTCAAGATCCACACCGTCTACGGCGGCAAGAACCCGCACCCCAACTGGCTGGTGGGCGGCGTCCCCTCGCCGATCAACGTTGACGGCGTCGGCGCCGTCGGCGCCATCAATATGGAACGCCTCAACCTCGTCTCGTCGATCATCGACCAGGCGATCACCTTCACCGAGCAGGTCTACATACCCGATCTCAGGGCGATCGGCTCCTTCTACAAGGATTGGCTGCACGGCGGCGGCCTGTCGTCCACTTCGGTCATGAGCTATGGCGACATTCCCGAGCATGCTAACGACTATTCGGAAGCCTCGCTGAAGTTGCCGCGCGGCGTCATCCTGAACGGCAAGCTCGATGAGATCCACCCGATCGACCTGACCAATCCCGACGAGGTACAGGAGTTCGTCACTCACTCCTGGTACAAATATCCGGACGAGACCAAGGGGCTGCATCCCTGGGACGGCGTCACCGAGCCGCACTTCGAACTCGGCCCCAATGCCCGTGGCACCAAGACCAACATCGAGGCGCTGGACGAGGCGGCCAAATACTCCTTCATCAAGTCGCCGCGCTGGAAGGGCCATGCCGTCGAGGTGGGGCCGCTCGCCCGCTACGTCATCGGCTACGCCCAGGGCAAGGCCGAGTTCAAGGAGCCAGTCGACAAGCTGCTGACCGATCTCGGTCTGCCGCTCACCGCGCTGTTCTCGACGCTCGGCCGCACGGCGGCGCGAGCGCTCGAATGTCAGTGGGCCGCGCATCAATTGCGTTACTTCCAGGACAAGCTCGTCGCCACCATCAAGGCCGGCGACCTTTCCACGGCCAACACCGACAAGTGGACGCCGGACACCTGGCCGAAGGAAGCCAAGGGCGTCGGCTTCACCGAGGCACCGCGTGGCGCGCTCGGTCACTGGATCAAGATCAAGGACGGCAAGATCGACAACTACCAGGCCGTCGTGCCGACAACCTGGAACGGCTCACCGCGTGATCCCCAGGGCAACATCGGCGCCTTCGAAGCGGCGCTGCTCGACACGCCCATGGCCGATCCGGAGAAGCCGCTCGAAATCCTGCGGACGCTGCATTCCTTCGATCCGTGTCTTGCCTGTTCCACTCACGTGATGAGCGAAGACGGCCAGGACATGGCCACCGTCACCGTCCGCTGAGGGCAAAGCCATGGCACATGACGCGAAGATGCTCACCGGCGTAATGGACGCCACCGATGACGTCATCGTCTCCGGTCCGTCCATCTACGTCTACGAGGCACCGGTGCGCCTCTGGCACTGGGGCAACGCTCTCTGCATTACCATCCTGGCGGTGACCGGCTATTTTATCGGCTCGCCGCCGCCGACCATGTCGGGCGAAGCGTCCGACAGCTTCCTGTTCGGCTACATCCGCTTTTCCCACTTCGCTGCCGGGCAGGTGCTGGCCGTCGCCTTCCTTGCCCGCATCCTCTGGGCCTTCTGGGGCAATAAATACTCGCGCCAGATCTTCTATCTGCCGGTCTGGGAGAAGACTTGGTGGAAGGGCGTCGTCCGCGAAGCGCGCTGGTACCTGTTCCTCGAGAAAGAACCCTACAAATACATCGGCCATAACCCGCTCGCCCATACGGCGATGTTCGCGATGTTCACGCTGTTCAATCTCGGCATGATCATCACCGGTTTTGCCTTGTATTCCGAGGGTGCCGGTCGCGACAGCTGGCAGGCCAAAGCGTTCGGTTGGGTGTTCGATATCTGGCCGAATTCACAGGATGTCCACACCCTGCACCACCTGGGCATGTGGGTGATCGTCATCTTCGCCATCGTCCACATTTACGCGGCGGTGCGTGAGGACATCATGAGCCGCCAGACCATGATATCCACAATGATCTCCGGCGAGCGGCAGTTCCGCGACGAGCGCGAGGGCTGAGCGGCATGACAGCTCTGGTATTGGGGATCGGCAACATTCTCTGGGCCGATGAGGGCTTCGGCGTCCGTGCCGTCGAGGCTTTCCATCGGCTCTATGCCATGGCCGATGGCGTCGATCTGCTCGATGGCGGCACGCAGGGGCTTTACCTCGTCAATCGGGTCGCCGAGGTAGAGCGTCTTCTGGTGTTCGACGCCATCGATTACGGTCTTAAGCCCGGTACGCTGAAGGTGGTGACCGGCGATGAAGTGCCGAAGTTCACCGGTGCCAAGAAGATGAGCCTGCATCAGACCGGGTTTCAGGAGGTTCTGTCTGCGGCTGACTTGATGGGCCATTACCCCAAGGACATCGCCCTCATTGGCTGCCAGCCGCTTGATCTCGAGGATTGGGGAGGTCCGCTGACAGCGCCGGTCGCGACCAGCATCGAGCCGGCGCTTGCGGCAGCCGTCGGCATTCTCGCGGCGTGGGGCGTTGCGCCGATGCGGCGAGCGGCTCCCCTGCCCCCTGAAAGCGGTCTGCTTGCCAACGATATCGATCGTGCCGCTTACGAACGGCCACGTGCCGGTCTGGCCTAAGGAAATAGATTATGTGCCTGGGTCTGCCAATGACCGTCATCGACGGCGACGATTTCTCCGCCCTTTGCGAGTGGCAGGGCGAGAAGCGGCGCGTATCGACGCTGCTGGTTGGTCGACAAACGGTAGGAACCCATTTGTTGGTTCACCTCGATAGCGCCGTGCGCGTCCTTGATACCGCAGAGGCTGAGGCGATCGGTCGGGCACTCGACGGACTAGCCGCTGCCGCCGAAGGGCGAGCCTTTGAGCATCTCTTCCCCGACCTGATCGACCGCGAGCCGGAGCTGCCGGCGCACCTGAGGAAGTAAGGCTGACGGCCTTCGACCCGACGAGGAACACATGTCCGCATTGATCGCCGCCCTCGCCAGTCGTCATGGGCTTCCCACCATCGACGCCGAAACGTTCAACACCTTCCTGGCACCGGCCGCCGGCGAGCCGGAGCACGCACTGCTGTTTTTCACAGGTGATCCCGACCAGCGGACCGACAGCGGCGATGTTGCCGTGGTTCTGCCGGAACTGCTGGCGGCCTTTCCAAGCCAGTTTCGCGCCGGCGTGGTTGCGCGTTCGGCTGAGGCGGCGCTGAAGGCCCGCTGCCAAGTCGAGATTTTTCCGTCCTTAGTCGTGCTGCGCAGAGAAACGGTGCTCGATGTGTTGCCGCGCATCCGTGATTGGAGCGAATATCTCGATCGTCTCGGAGCGACGCTGAGCCCCAATGCGCTGCCGTTTTCAGCGCCGGAACGCGTCGGGATTACCACAAGCAACCGGAGGGCCGACGCGTGACGATCGAATTCCCATCTTCGGGCCGTACGACCGGTACAGGCACCCTCGCCTTCCTCGCCACGACAGACGCTGAGGCGTTGATCGCCCGCTGTCCCGCCGTCGCGCGTCTTTTGCCGGAGATGGTCAGCGCCTTGGGGCGTCAGACCGCGACAGCGCCGGGTCTTCTGTTCGATCTCGCTCCTCTTAGCGACGACGAAAGGCTGCTGCTCAGCGAAATTCTCGGCGAAGGCGAAGTGGCTGCCACGGTGGCGCTTCCCGACGGTGTGGTGGCTGAAATTACCGAGAGTATCTTTGCCGGCCTATGGCGTGTCCGTTTTCTTGGCCCTGACAACAGGATCGTTGCCGACTATGCTGAGGTTTCGGCCGTGCCGCAGGCGATACGCCGCGCCGCGGCGATGACATTGCCGCATCTTGATCTCGACGCCCTGCCCAGCGGCGTGATGAACGCACCGGCCGTGCTGGCCGAGATCGCCAATCGGGCCGAGCGCTATCAGTTTGGTGAGCCCAACCATGTCATCTCGCTTACGCTTCTGCCCATGCTGCCGGAGGATCTCGACATCCTGGTCGATCGGCTCGGCAGCGGCCCGGTGAAAATCATCTCGCGCGGCTATGGCAGTTGCCGGGTTCAGGCGACGGCGATCCACAATGTCTGGTCGGTGCAGTTCCTTAACGCCATGGATGCCATTCTGCTCGACACCCTTGAAATCGGCGATGTACCTGCCGCGGCCCAGGCGGCTGTGGAGGACTTTCGCGACTCGGCCGTTCGTCTCCGCGAGATCGGCGAGGCCTACTTCCAATGAACGAGAGCGTGGCGGCTCGTTGGGAGTGCAGTGTTTGCTGGACGGTGTATGATCCGGCCGAAGGTGACGACGTGGCGCAAATAGCGCCCGGCACGCCCTTTCAAACGCTGCCGGACGATTGGCGTTGCCCTCACTGCGATGGGCCAAAGCTCAAGTTCATGAGGATCGACGATGACCGCTGACGCGTTCCTGTCCAGCCTCGATGACGAGAATCTCGTCGGCCGTCTTGCTGGCTTCTGGCGCGCTGCCGACAGCCGCATGGCCGGTCTTCCGGTTCATAATCCGGCGCTGGCCGTGATGGTGACACCGGTCCGGCGCTTCGGCCGTTTCCGTTTCGCTGCCGTGGTGACGCCCTGGTGCATGACTATCGTCGCCGTAGCCGACACCGGCATCAAACTGCCTCCCGACGGTGTTACGCTACGGCTCGAACTGCCGGCCGGAGATGTCGATTTCGTGGTGGCGTCGATGGATGACGGCAGCCGTTACGGCACAGCATCCCTGTTCTCGCCAATGGACGAATTCGACGACCAAGTGGCGGCTGAGGCCGTCGCCTTCGCGGCGCTTGACGAATTGTTGGGAGATGTCGAATCGTCGGAAATCGAATCCCTCTCCGTCAATCTGGACCGCCGACGTCTCCTTGGCTTCGGACGTGGAACGCCGGAGAACGGCCAATGAGTGGCTTCGATCCCGGCCGCATCACCGTCGAATTCTCCTTGATCAACGGGGCGGTGGCCGATGCGGCGATCCGTTCGGCGCGCCCGCTGTCGCTGGCCTCGCGCTTCGCCGGACGGCCCATCGAACAGGCGGTGGAGGCGGTCGGCCTCGTCAACGCCGTTTGTGGCGTGTCGCACGCTGCCGCGCTGACCTTTGCTGCCGCGGCGGCCGGCGCTCGCACCATAGGCCGGGAAGAGGTGGACCGCTGGCACGTTCGTCTGGCGGCCGAGCGCATCGCCGAGCATCTGCGCGAGCTGGTCCGTCTTGCGCCGGTCGCCGCCTTCCCGATCGTACGCGATGCCCTTGAAGCCGCGCGCAAGGCGGCCCGGACTGGTGTCGCCGGCGACGATATCAGGGCCATTGGAACGGCCTTCGGCCTTGTGCCGGACTGGTTGCCGGCGCTGCCGGAGCATCCCTCTCCGCCGGACGCTCTGACCGCCGCGGACGACACCTCCGTCGTGGCCGCGGTGGAGGCCGAGGCCGAGTTTGCCGCCCAGCCGTTTCTCCCTGGCCGACACCCCGAAACAGGACCGGCAGTCCGTCTTGGTTGGTCAGCCTCGGTGCCGGGCGCCACCGACGCCGCTCGCCTCGTCGAGGCTGAAGAGGCACTCGGTATTCTTCTGAACGGCGCGAGCAATGGACCAGATTTTACCGCCTGGCTTACTGCAAGTCGGACGCAGAACCATACGGGATACGCCTCAGTGGAAAGTCCACGCGGCAGGTTATATTATTTTGCCGTGGTGCAAGGAGATGGACGGCTCCGAGACGCCCGCGTTGTCGCTCCCACGGAATGGAACTTCCATCCCGATGGACCGTTTGCGCGTGCCCTCGCAGGGTTCCGGCCAGCCGGTGACGCTGTGGCGGCAATAGCCCGGTTGGCGGCGCAATTCTCTCCCTGCGTTGCGGTGGATGTCGTTCCGAATGGGGCGACCGATGCATGAGATGTCGCTTTGCGAGGCGGTCGTCGAGATTGCCGTCGAGGAAGCGAGAAAGAACGGCGCCGCGCGGATTCGAGCGGTGATCCTGGAGGTGGGCGTTCTCGGTCATGTCGATCCTGAGGCCTTGGTCTTCTGCTTTTCGGCCGTCAGCCACGGCACCCTTGCGGAGAATGCAAGGCTGATCATCGACCGCGTTCCCGGCAGTGGCTGGTGCCTCGACTGTGCTAAGACGGTGCCTATGACCGAACGCTTTGGTGCCTGCCCTGACTGCGGGCGCCGGCACGTGCAGATGAGCAGCGGTGACGAGCTCAGGCTGCGCGAACTGGAGGTGGAGTGATGTGTAACGAATGCGGCTGCGGCTCGGGTGGCACCGGCTACAAGATCAACGGCAAGACGCCGGCCGAGCTGCATGGTCATGCGCATGATCATCCGCATGACCATGATCACGAGCATAGTCACGATCATCATCACGACCACGATCACCCGCATGATCACGACCACCCACACGATCATTCCCATGATCATGAGCATCATCATCACGTGCACGCCGCGCCGCTTGCTGCCGTGCATCAGCCGAGCGTCGATAGCGAGCGGGTAATCCGCATCGAGCGCGATATTCTCGCCAAGAACAATGATGTCGCGCGACAGAATCGCGCCCGTCTTGCCGCCACCGGTACCTTGGCACTCAACCTGATGTCGTCACCGGGTTCCGGCAAGACGACGCTGCTGGTTCGCACCATCGAGGATCTCAAGGCGAAGTTTCCGATCGCCGTCATCGAGGGCGACCAGCAGACCGACAACGACGCCGAGCGCATCCGGGCAACCGGCGCCCGCGCTGTTCAGATCAATACCGGCAAAGGCTGCCACCTCGAAGCCGGCATGGTGGGTGCCGCGCTCGATGACATCAAGGCGGAACCCGGCGGCCTTCTGTTCATCGAGAATGTCGGCAACCTCGTTTGTCCGGCCGGCTTCGATCTCGGGGAAGCGCACAAGGTGGTGGTGCTCTCGGTCACCGAGGGTGAAGACAAGCCGCTCAAATATCCCGACATGTTCGCCGTCGCCGACTTGCTGCTTCTCAACAAGGCGGACCTGTTGCCGCATCTGAAGTTTGACGTTGGCCGATGCCTCGCAGCGGCGCTCACGGTCAACCCGCACCTGCAGACCCTGGTGGTTTCCGCCGAGACTGGCGAGGGCATGGCGGCCTTCTATGCCTGGATCGAGGCGCGTGCGACACTTTCCCGCGCCGCCGCCGTTCGAGCCTGACCGAACGATGACCGCCGCGCCCGCCCCCGACGCCTTCGCCCCCGTGGTGCGCCTTTTCCTCAAGGTGAACGGCGCCGTGCAGGGGGTGGGAATGCGGCCGTTCGTGCATCGTCTCGCCACGGAGTGCGGTCTTTCGGGCTATGTCCGCAATGGCGCCGATGGCGTCACCATCGAAGTGGAAGGGGCGCGCGTCGAGGAGTTCGTAACGCGCCTCCAGTCGGAAGCCCCGCCGCTTGCCCGCATCGACACGGTCCACCGCGAGGAACGGCCGGTCATCGGCAATAGCGACTTCCTCATCCGCGAGAGCCTCCAAGGCGAGACGATGACACGCATCGTGGCGGATGCTGCCACATGTGACGCCTGCCTCGGCGAGCTGTTCAACCCGGCGAGCCGTTATTTCGCCTATCCCTTCGTCAATTGCACCCATTGTGGCCCGCGCTACACCATCACCCGCCGCCTGCCCTATGATCGGCGACAAACATCGATGGCCTCCTTTCCAATGTGCCCCGATTGCGCGGCGGCCTACACCGATGTGCGGGACCGGCGTTTCCATGCCGAGCCGGCCGCCTGCCCCATCTGTGGACCGAAGCTAAGCCATCTCGTTTCCGAGATTGCCGCAGCAGTCCAGGCTGGCCGCATCGTGGCGCTGAAGGGTATCGGCGGATTCCATCTCGTCTGCGATGGCCGCAATGCCGATGCGGTCGCGGCGCTCCGGGCGCGGAAGGCTCGCGAATTCAAACCCTTCGCGCTGATGGTGGCGAATGCCGCCTCGATCTCCGCGGTCGCCGAAGCATCGCCGGAAGAGCTTAGGCTCTGTTCGTCGGTTGCCCGGCCGATCGTCCTGATGTCGGCCAAGCCTGGTGTGCTGGCACCTTCTGTCTCGCCCGGCCTTGTTCGCGTCGGCGTTATGCTTGCCTACGCACCCGTGCATCATTTGTTGTTCGCCACGCTTGCCGGCCATGATTTCGCTCACCACGATCCGCACGCAGTCAACAATTTCGTGCTGGTCGCGACGTCGGCCAACCCCGGCGGCGAGCCGCTGGTGGTAGACGACGCGGACGCGAACCGCCGCCTGGCCGGCATTGCCGATCTGATCGTTACCCACGATCGCGCCATCGTGGTGCGTGCCGACGATAGCGTGACGCAGGTGATCGCCGGCGCGCCGAGCTTTTTGCGCCGCGCACGCGGCTACGTTCCCGAGCCGATCGCCCTCGCCGAGGATGGACCTGCAACCCTCGCCCTCGGTGCCCACCTCAAATCCACGGTAACGCTGACGCGCGGCCGCGAGGCTTTCGTTTCCCAGCACGTCGGCGATCTCGACACCGCAGAGACGCTGAAATTCTACCGCGAGACGATTGCCCATCTCATCGACATCGTGGGCGTGAAGCCGGAACTGATCGCCTCAGACCTCCATCCTGACTATCGCTCCAGCCAGATGGCCGAGGAGTTCGGCCTGCCGATCGTTCGCGTGCAACACCATGCCGCGCATGTGGCGGCAGTGGCGGCGGAAGCGGGACATGACGGCCCGGCGCTGGGGCTGGCTCTCGACGGTCATGGCCTCGGCGATGATGGCGGGGCCTGGGGCGGCGAACTGCTCGTGGTTGAGGGTGCGCGGCATCGTCGCCTCGGTCATCTGTCGCCGCTACCGTTGCCGGGTGGCGATCGTGCAGCCCGTGAGCCGTGGCGCATGGGTGTCGGTGCGCTAGCCGCTGTCCGCCAAACCGGTCTTGCAACAACCCTCTTCCCTGATCGGCCGCTGGCCGGACCGATCGCTGACCGCATCGCCTCGGGCGCCGACCGGCTTTCCACCACCTCGCTTGGCCGACTGTTCGACGCGGCGGCGGCGCTTCTCGGCGTTCGTGCCGTTCAGGATTACGAGGGACAGGCGGCGATGGAGCTGGAGGCTCTGGTTGACGATCCGGTCGCACTTGCTGGCGGCTTCACGCTCAATGACGGCATTCTGTCCTTCATGCCGCTTCTTGCCCACTTTGCCCTCGCCCGTCCCGATGCACGAGCCGGTGCATCGCTGTTCCATGGCACGTTGATCGAAGGATTCGCCGCGCTCGCCCGCCATGGGGTCAACGCCACAGGCCTTCAGTCGATCGCACTCGGTGGCGGCTGCCTGATGAACCGCGTGCTTGCCGAAGGCCTTTCGGCCGCACTTACCCAATCCAACCTTACCCCCCTCCTCGCCCGGCGCCTGCCGGCCAACGACGGCGGCCTTTCCTTTGGACAGGCCATCCTCGCGCGCCGAGCCTTCTCGGAGATCTGACCCATGTGCCTTGCTGTCCCCGCCCTCGTTACCGAGCTCCTACCCGACAACATGGCCAAGATCAGCCTCGACGGCGTATCGATGACCGTTTCCGTCGCGCTGGTGAAGAATGTCGCCGTCGGCGACTATGTCATCGTTCATGTCGGCTACGCGCTATCCAAGGTCGACCCCGACGAAGCGCGGCGGACGCTCGATCTGCTCGATGAGGCGCGCGGTATGTCGCTCGCCGCCGGAGGGGCCCGATGAAATACGTCGACGAATATCGCGACGGCGACAAGGCGCGCGACCTCGCGGCAGTCATTGCCGCCGAAGTGCACCCCGACCGCTCCTACGCCTTCATGGAGTTCTGTGGTGGTCATACCCACGCGATCTCCCGCTATGGCATCGAGGATCTGCTGCCGAAGAACGTGCGCATGATCCACGGCCCCGGCTGCCCGGTCTGCGTGCTGCCGATCGGCCGCATCGACGACGCCATTCGCCTAGCGAAGCGTTCTGAGGTCACGCTCTGTACCTATGCCGACCTGATGCGCGTGCCGGCCTCCGGCGGCCTCAGCCTGATGAAGGCCAAGGCGGCAGGGTCCGATATCCGCATGGTCTACTCGTCGCTCGATGCCATCCGCATCGCCGAGACCAATCCCGATCGTCAGGTGGTGTTCTTCGCCATCGGCTTCGAGACGACGACACCGCCCACCGCAGTGGCGCTGAAGACCGCCGAAGCCAAAGGACTCAAGAATTTCTCGATCTACTGCAATCATGTGCTGACGCCGGTCGCCATGCGGGCCATCCTCGAAATGCCGCCGACACCGGACGAACCGCCGATTGCCATTGAAGGCTTCGTTGGTCCGTCCCATGTCTCGGCGATCATCGGCATGGATCCCTATCGGGTGTTCGCCCGCGACTACCACAAGCCAGTGGTGATCTCCGGCTTCGAGCCGCTCGACGTGATGTATTCCATCCTGATGCTGGTACGGCAGGTCAACGAGCAGCGGGCGGAAGTGGAGAACCAGTATATCCGCGCGGTGAAAACCGAGGGCAATCGCGTGGCCATCGACCTCTGCGACGAGGTGTTCGAATTGCGCGACAGCTTCGAGTGGCGCGGTCTGGGCGCCGTACCAAAGAGCGCGCTAAAGCTCCGCGATGCCTATGCCTTCTATGACGCAGAAAAGCGTTTCGCCGTCGAGACGCAGCCGGCCGAGGACAATCCTGCCTGCGAATGCGGCGCCATCTTGCGCGGCCAGAAGAAGCCGGCCGACTGCCGTCTGTTCGGTACCGTCTGCACGCCGGAGACGCCGACCGGCGCCTGCATGGTGTCATCAGAGGGCGCTTGCGCCGCCCACTGGACCTATGGCCGATTCCGCACGCGCCAGACCGACGCCGGCCTTCGGAGAAGTGCATGACCAAGACCTTTCGCCGCAAACTCGATCTGAAGGCAGGTCGAGTCGATATGAGCCATGGTGCCGGCGGTCGCGCCATGGCCGAATTGATTTCCTCCATCTTCAAGGATGCCTTCGGCAACGAGTTGCTCGAACAGGGTAACGATCAGGCGAGTTTCCCGACGCCGGTCGGCGGCCGCATGGTGATGACCACCGACGGCTATGTCGTGTCGCCAATCTTCTTCCCCGGTGGCGACATCGGTTCGCTTGCCGTCCACGGCACCGTCAACGACCTCGCCATGGCCGGGGCGAAACCGCTCTATCTCTCCGCCAGCTACATCATCGAGGAAGGTTTTCCGCTCGGCGATCTGAAGCGCATCGCCGATTCCATGGGCGCAGCGGCCAAGGCGGCCGGCGTGATGATCGTCACCGGCGACACCAAGGTAGTGGAGCGTGGCAAGGCGGACGGTGTGTTCATCTCGACGGCTGGCGTCGGCGTAGTGCCGGAGGGCCTTGCGCTGTCCGGCGATCAAGCCCGCCCGGGCGACAAGGTGATCGTTTCCGGCTCGATGGGCGACCACGGCGTCGCCATCATGTCGAGCCGTGAAAACCTCACGTTCGAAACGGAGATCTTGTCCGACAGCGCAGCGCTCAACGGCCTCGTCGAGGCGATGGTGGCAGCTGCCGGGCCTCATCTACGCTTGATGCGCGACCCGACGCGCGGCGGCCTTGCGGCCACGCTCAACGAACTCGCCCATCAATCGGCTGTCGGCTTCCGTATCATTGAAGACCGGATTCCGATCAAGCGACAGGTGGCCGCAGCCTGCGAACTCCTGGGGCTTGACCCGCTCAATGTCGCCAACGAGGGCAAGCTCGTCGCCGTGGTGGCCGCCGAGGCGGCGGAGGCGCTGGTGGAGGCCATGCGATCGCATCCGCTCGGAACGGACGCGGCGATCATTGGCGAGGCGGTCGAGGACGACCAGCATTTCGTGCAAATGACCACCGGCTTTGGTGGCGGGCGTATTGTCGATTGGCTGGCCGGCGAGCAGTTGCCGCGCATCTGCTGAGGCGTTGTCACGGTTCCCCAGACACCGTTCGGCCGAACGTCATGCGAGCAAATACTTATGCGCGCGAGGGATGCCGCGACTTCCCTGCAACAGCATCCCGGCGTTGGCTCAACTGAATTGATTGAATACCAACAAACAATTTCGGCAGAGCCATCGAGCCGGTATGCTTCGGCCAATCCTTGAGTCTTTCATGACAGCCGCTTCGTCCGACGCCGACACCGGTCGCGCCGGGATCGCGGTTCCCGCACCGATCGGAGCGGGTTCGCCGGCGCCCATCGCCGCCTCGACGAGCAGATGCGTAAGCGTCGTCGCACGTTGATCTCACGGAGCCGCCGGAAGCGGTCCGAAACCCATTCGGGGAACGAAAGTGATAATGCCGATCGCAGCGGCCCTTCTGAGTGTCGCCGGCTTGGCCGGCGTCGCCGTGGTGGCGACGATCCTCGCCGCCCAGCGTCGCGCCTGGGCGACACCGATCGTCTACGGCGCGAGCTTGATCCTCGCCGCCGTGCTGCTGATGTGTGGTCTCCTCGCCCTTTTGGGTGGCAGCGCTTTTCAAGGCGCCGTGCATCTGCCGGTCGGCCTGCCCTGGATCGGCGCATATTTCGCGCTCGACCCGCTCAGCGCCGCCTTCCTGGTCATTGTCGATTTTGGCGCTGTGGTCGCCTCGTTCTACGCCATAGGCTATGGCGCCCACGAGGAGGAGCCCGGCCGCGTGCTCCCCTTCTTTCCGGCCTTCCTCGCCGGCATGAATCTGGTGGTACTCTCGGCCGATGCCTTTGGTTTCCTGGTCGCCTGGGAGTTCATGTCGCTCAGTTCCTGGGCTCTGGTGATGGCCCATCATCACGACGCGGAGAACCGCCGCGCCGGCTACGTCTATCTGTTGATGGCCTCCTTCGGCACGCTGATGCTGCTGCTCGCCTTCGGTCTGTTGGCCGGTCCGGATGGTGATTATGCCTTCTCGGCCATTCGCACCGCCCATCACGTGCCCTGGCTCGCCGGCCTGGTTTTGGTGCTGATGCTGCTGGGTGCCGGTTCCAAGGCCGGCCTCGTGCCGCTACACGTCTGGCTGCCACTCGCGCATCCGGCAGCGCCCAGCCATGTGTCGGCGCTCATGTCGGGCGTCATGACCAAGGTGGCGGTCTACGGCTTCATTCGCGTCGTGTTCGACCTTGCAGGTGAACCTGCCTGGTGGTGGGCGGTGCTGGTTCTGATCCTTGGGTCCGGATCGGCAGTGCTCGGCGTGCTCCATGCCGTCCTGCAGCGCGATCTCAAACGTCTTCTCGCCTACTCGACAGTCGAGAATGTCGGCATCATTTTCATTGGCCTTGGTCTCGGTCTCGCCTTCAAGACCAATGACATGACGGGCGCGGCGGCGCTGGCGGTCGCCGCTTCGATCTTCCACGCCTTCAACCATTCGCTGTTCAAGAGCTTGCTGTTCTTCGGAGCCGGCAATGTGCTTACCGGCACGGGCGAACGCGACATCGAAAAACTGGGCGGTCTCGTCCACCGCATGCCGGAGACGGCCTATCTGTTTCTTGGCGGCTGCCTTGCCATCTCGGCGTTGCCGCCGCTCAACGGCTTCGTCTCGGAATGGCTGATCCTGCAGGCCATCCTCCTCAGCCCTGACGTGCCGCAGTGGGCGCTCCGTTTCCTGATACCGGCTTCGGGCGCCATGCTGGCGCTCGCTGCCGCCCTTGCCGCCGCCTGCTTCGTGCGGGCCTTCGGCATCACCTTCCTGAGCCGGCCACGCTCGCCGGCCGCCGAGACGGCGCATGAGGTCAGCCGTTGGCAGATCCGCGCAATGTACGCTCTTCTCATCATCTGCCTGATTGCCGGCGTCTTCCCCGGCCCGTTCCTCGATGCCCTGTCGCCGGTATCGCAGATGCTGGTGAGCGGTGCCATGCCGAAGCAGCCGATCCTGCCGCACCTGTCGATCATTCCGATTTCCGAGAGCCGCAGTTCCTATTCCGGCTTCCTGGTCTTCTTCTTCATCCTGATGGCGAGCTGGGCGGCGATCCGCGTCATTCATAATTTTGCCTCCCGCGCCGTGCGCCGCGCGCCGCCCTGGGACTGCGGCTTTCCCGATGCTTCACCGGTGACCCAGTACACAGCTGACAGTTTCGCTCAGCCAATTCGCCGGGTGTTCGGCCCGATCGCCTTCCGCGCCAAGGTCAGCCAGACCATGCCGCCGCCCGGCGACATGGCCCCGGCCCGCTTGACGCTGTCGCTTCGCGATCTGGTCTGGGAGTTCATCTACGAACCGCTCGAAAGCGTCGTGCTCTACGCGGCGGAGCGGCTCAATATCCTGCAATTCCTGACGATCCGCAGCTATCTCAGCCTCGTTTTCGCGGCGCTGGTTCTTCTCCTGGTTCTGGTGGCAACATGGGCCTGATCCTCGCCATTCTCATTCAGGGCGTGCAGATGGTGCTGGTGCTGGCGCTCGCCCCGGGCCTCGTCGGCTTCACACGCAAGGTGAAGGCGCGTCTTCTTCGCCGGCAAGGGCCGTCGGTCTTGCAGCCTTACCGAGACCTCCTGCGCCTCGTGCGCAAGGAAGCGGTGCTGGCCGACAATGCATCCTGGCTGTTCCGCAACGCACCCTACCTGATCTTTGCTACCACCTGGGTGGCGGCGGCACTGGTACCGACATTTGCCGCTGGACTGCACTTCTCCTGGGCGGCCGATCTCATCGCCATCACTGCGTTGCTCGGCTCGGCACGCTTCTTTCTGGCGCTCGCCGGCATGGATATCGGCACAGCGTTCGGCGGCATCGGCTCGAGCCGCGAGATGCTGTTCGCCACACTGGCCGAGCCGGCGATGATCATGATCGTGTTTACGGTGGCGCTGGTTGCCGGTTCGACGCAGCTTTCGACGGTGGCCGAGTTCATGGTCCATCACAGCACGCTGCGCGTCTCGCTCGGTCTCGCACTGATCGGACTGATCATCGTGGCGCTGACGGAAAACGCCCGCGTGCCCGTCGACAATCCGGCCACCCATCTCGAACTCACCATGGTGCATGAGGCAATGGTGCTGGAATATTCAGGACGGCACCTGGCAGTGATCGAACTCGCAGCGGCGCTGAAACTCCTGCTCTACATCTCACTGATTGCCTGCATTTTCGTCCCCTGGGGCATGGCTAGCCAGGACGACGGCGTCCTCGGCATGCTTGTCGGTGTCGTCACCTGGGTCGGCAAGCTCACCGTCGGCGGTTTCCTGATGGTGCTCTTCGAGACGGCGATCGCCAAGATGCGGGTGTTCCGTGTGCCGGAATTCGTCGGCGGCGCGCTGATGCTCGGCTTTCTCGGCACCCTGCTGCTGTTCGTTTCGCGGAGCTTCTGATGGAACGCTTTTCCCTCGACGCTGCGCATCTTCTCGCCGGAGGCATGGTCCTGGTGAGCTTCATGATGCTCTACCAGAATCGCATTCTCGGCCTGCTCAACGTGTTTGCGGCGCACGCGGTTGTGCTGTCGCTCTCCGTTGCCTGGCAAGCCTATGTCCAGTCGGCGCCGCACCTCTTCGTAACGGCTGCTATCGCTTTGATCCTCAAGGCGATCATCATTCCGGTGGCGCTCCACCATATGGTGCTGCGGCTCGGTGTCCATCGCGACATCGAGACGGTGGGCGGCATCGGCCCGACCATGCTGATGGGCATCGGCCTGGTGGCGCTTTCCATGGTCGTGATGCTGCCGGCCGCCGCCGAAGCTGATCCGATCGCCCGCGAAGACTTGGCGCTCGCCCTCTCGGTGATTCTGCTCGGCCTCCTGATGATGGTGACGCGTCAGAATGCCATTAGCCAGATCGTCGGCTTCATGAGCCTTGAAAATGGGTTGGTGCTGGCAGCCACCGGCGCCCGGGGCATGCCGCTGGTGGTCGAGATTTCCGTCGCCTTTTCGGTGTTGGTCGCCTTCATCGTCATCGGCGTGTTCCTGTTCCGCATCCGCGAACGCTTCGACACCATCGATACCCAAGCCCTCGACGACTTCCGGGAGGGCCGGGAATGAGCTCGTTTCTGAATATGCTCCCCTTTGCGCCGATCGACGCTCTGCTCGTGGTACCCGGCGTTGCCGCGCTGCTTCTGACATTGATCCCGCAATACCGGCTCGGTGCGCGCGTCAACATGCTGGCGTCAGGCATCACCTTCCTGTTCGCCCTGACATTGCTCATCGAGCGGCCGGATCCGACGGTCAGTTTCCTGTTCGTCGACGACCTCAACGTCGTGTTCGTCGTGCTGGGCACTTTTGTGGGGTTCACCACCTCGATCTTCTCGGCGAGCTACATCGGGCACGAAATCGAGATCGGCCGGCTGAAGCCGGGCTACATCCGCTTCTACCACGGCATGTACCAAGCGCTTTCCTTCTCGATGAACCTCGGTCTGACGGCCAACAATGTCGGCTTGATGTGGGTGGCGGTGGAGCTTGCCACGCTGACCACCGTGCTGATGGTCGGCCTTTACCGCACACAGGCGGCGTTGGAAGCGGCCTGGAAATACTTCATTCTCGGCTCGGTCGGCATTGCCCTCGCCCTGTTCGGCACCATCCTGATCTACATGGCCGCCCGGCCGGTGATCGGCGAGGGCCACGACGCGATGGTGTGGACCTCATTGATCGCCAATGCCCCGAAGTTCAGCCCAGAGCTACTTAACGTCGCCTTTGTGTTCCTGATGCTTGGCTACGGCACCAAGGTCGGTCTCGCGCCATTGCATGCCTGGTTGCCTGACGCCCATGCGGAGGGCCCGACACCGATCTCAGCGGTGCTGTCGGGCCTCCTGCTCAACGTGGCGCTCTATGCACTGTTGCGCTTCAAGATGCTGCTCGCCGCCAATCCCCTTGCAGTGGCGCCGGGACCGCTCCTGGTGACGCTCGGCTTGGTATCGCTGATCTTTGCGGCCTTCATGCTGTACCTCAGGCGCGACATCAAGCGGCTGTTCGCCTACTCGTCGATCGAGCACATGGGGCTCATCGCCTTCGCGTTCGGCATGGGCGGGCCGCTTGCCAACTTTGCCGGCCTCTTGCACATGACCATGCATTCGCTGACCAAGTCGGCTATCTTCTTTGCCGTCGGACAGGTGGCACAGGTCAAGGGAACGCAGAAGATCGCCGATATCAGGGGCCTCACCGAGAGCCATCCGACACTCGGCTGGAGCCTCATCGTCGGCGTCGCCGCCATTGCCGGCCTGCCGCCCATGGGCATCTTTACCAGCGAGTTCCTGCTGGTGAGTTCGACCTTTGCCCGTCAGCCGCTGCTGGCCATACCGCTGGTCATTGGCCTGCTCCTTGCCTTTGGCGCGCTGATCTGGCGGCTGACCGGCATTGCTTTCGGCAAACCATCACCCAGCGTTGTCGACGCCGGCCGGCACCCCTCGATGTTGCCGCTCATCATTCATCTTGTTCTGGTGCTGATCGCTGGTCTCTATCTGCCGGGTCCGCTGGTCGCCTGGTTCCAGAACGTCGCGCGGATGTTGGGGTGAAATCATGAGCACGCTCCGCACCGCCCTTCTCAACGCCGCCCTGACCGTCGAAGAGCAGAAGCCCTGGCCGCGCATTACCGTCGACGCCGATACATGGCGGCAGGCAACGCTGGCGGTTGCCGCCGGCAACGCCACGCTATCCGGCCTCTGGGCTGAGCCGGGCGCCGTCCATATGGCCTTGCTCGACGACGACGACGGCTCGCTGATGGTACTGACGCTCCTGGCGTCCGACGGCCGCTTTCCGTCGGTCGGCCTTACGCATCCGCCGGCCCAGCGCCTCGAGCGAAAAATTGTCGATCTCTATGGCCTCATTCCGGAGGGCATGCCGGACGACCGACGCTGGCTCGATCATGATCGCTGGGGCGTTCGCGCGCCGCTTGGCTCCAGTGCCCCGGCATCGGCCGACGGAGCCACCTACCCCTTCCTGAAGGCCGAAGGGCCGCCGCTGCATCAGATTGCCGTCGGCCCAGTACACGCCGGCATCATCGAACCAGGCCATTTCCGCTTTTCCGCCAATGGCGAGATCGTCGTGCGGTTGGAGGAACGGCTCGGTTACGTCCACAAAGGCATCGAGGGGTTGCTTATCAACACGACGCTGGAGGCCGCGGCGAAGGTGGTCGCCCGTGTTTCCGGCGACAGTACGGTGGCCTATTCCCTCGCTTTCGCGCGAGCCGCCGAGGCAGCCCTTGGTGTCGCCGTGCCGCAACGGGCGGTCTGGCTTCGTGCACTGATGGCCGAACTCGAACGGCTTGCCAACCATCTCGGCGACATCGGCGCCATCTGCAACGACGCCGCCTTCGCGCTCATGCTTGCTCACTGCGGCATGCTGCGCGAAGAGGTATTGAGGGCAACCAAGATCGCCTTCGGCCACCGGTTGATGATGGATTGCATCGTGCCGGGTGGTATCGCCACCGATCTTCACGATGCCGCACCGATCTTGGCGCTGACAATGCATATTCGGCAGCGCTTTCCGCGGCTGGTCGAACTCTACGACAATACAGCATCGCTGCAGAATCGCACCGTCTCGACGGGGCGCCTTCTGCCCGAACTCGCCCGCCGTTTCGGTGCTGGTGGGCCGGTCGGCCGCGCCTCTGGGCGCGCCTTCGATGCCCGTAAGGCGCCTGGCTATCCTCCCTACGGCGATCTCGACTTCAAGATGATCAAGCGGGAGGACGGCGACGTCGATGCCCGCATCTGGGTGCGCATCGACGAGGTCTATGAAAGCCTGGAGCTGATCGAGCAGATCGTCGACCGGTTGCCAGCCGGACCGATTGCCTACCCACTGGCGCCGGCACTCCGCGAGCGGAAGGTGCCGCAGGCCGGCGGTCTTGCCAACGAACCACGCGATAGCGCCAGTGAGGGGCTCGCCATGGTCGAGGGCTTTCGGGGCGACATCCTGGTCTGGCTCAGGACCGACGAGACTGGCCACGTGCTACGGGGCACCGTACGCGACCCCTCGGTCTTCCATTGGCCGCTCCTGGAAGCAGCGATCGAGGGCAACATCGTCGCCGACTTCCCGCTCTGCAACAAGTCTTTCAACTGTTCCTATTCCGGACACGACCTTTGAAGCGGACGACCGACCATGCGTAGAATGCTGCTTGAAGGGCTTTTTCGCCGGCCGGTGACGGAAGGGGCGCCGACCATCGCCGATGCCGAAATTGAAGCGCTGGCCGAGCGACTCGGCGTCGCCGCAAAAGCGCGGCTTGGCCGCAGCTTATCGATCCGTGAGGTCGATGCCGGCTCGTGCAATGGCTGCGAGTTGGAAATCCACGCCCTCAACAACAGTTATTATGACGTGGAGCGTTTCGGCCTGCGCTTCGTCGCTTCGCCTCGCCACGCCGACGTGCTGATGGTAACCGGGCCAGTGACGGCCAATATGCGCGAGGGACTTGAGCGCACTTATGCGGCAACGCCTGCGCCCAAATGGGTGGTGGCGATCGGCGACTGCGCGGCCGGCTGCGGGGTGTTCGGCAAGAGTTACGCGGTCGTCGGTGCCGTATCGAACGTCATTCCGGTCGATCTCGTCATCCCCGGATGTCCGCCGGAGCCGATCGACATGCTGAAAGGCTTGGTCGGCCTCATCGAGGCCAGTGCGCGCGGTTAAAGCCGCCGTCCAAAGCGCCACAGAAGCAACGGCTTTTGCCAGGCACCGATTTCGGCCACCGGTCCGTAGGGCGGCCTCTTGGCCAGCGCTTTGAGATAGGACGGAATGAAGGCGAGCGGCAGAAAGGCCGGCTTGGCGCGTGCGTCCGTTCCCGTCAAGGCAGCGAGCGCCTTTTCGAGATGACCGGCGACGTGGCTTCTGAGACCTTCGAGAACCCCCGCCAGTTCTTCCGCCTTATGACCCTGGCGGACATCGTCCGGATCAATCCCGGCTGCCTTCAGAAGATCGGCGGGTAGATAGACCTGATTGCGTCGCGCATGGATCGGCAGCGCCCGCATCAATCCGGTCAAAGCGTAAGCGACCCCAGCATGACCGGCAGCGTCGGCCGCTTTGGGATCCGCGCCGTCGCAAAGGATCTGTGCGATTTCAAGGAACAGCACCGACGCCGTTTCTCCGGCGTAGCCCTCGAGGTCGTTGAGCGTCGGCATGGCGTCGTCGTAGAGATCGAAGCGGCGCGCTTCCAGGAGATTGACAAAACCCGAACGACGCAGCGAGAAGCGCCGGATCGTATCGATCAACGCCGCAGCCACCGGATGGCCGGCAACGTCACCCCGCGCTTCGCCCTCGATGGCATCGACCCACCATTGCAGCCGAATTTCGCCCGGCATCGCCTCGTGAATGGTCTCGCGGATGCGGGCCGCCTCGTAGGAAAAGGCGTGGACAGCTAGGGCATGCCGGCGTTTCGTCTCAGGCAGAAGTCCGTCAGCCAACCAGCGGTCACGATCATGATCGTGCACGAGGTCTTCGCAATAGCGGTAGGCGTCGTCGAGGCGCGCGGGCGTCATCAGTCGACCGCCAGGAGGGCTGCGGCGAACCGGCGGCGCTCGCCGAGCATGACGTTGAACAATCGAACCGCCGCCCCGGTCGACATCGCTTCGTGCTTGAGTCCCTGTTCGCGCAGAGCTTCGGCGACACTCCGCTTGACTGGGACGAGGTCATTGCCCGTGCCGATCAACAACATGTCGAGGCTGGCGACCTCGGCCAGAACCAGAGCGAGGCTCTCGCCGGTGATGTCGGACGGTGCAACGGCCGCCCAGCCATGAACGCCGGACGGCAGAATCAGAATCGATCCGCGGTGAGACATGCCGCCAAAACGGAAGCCGCCGTTGCCGTAGGCTTCTACCGGCACCTGCTCGGGCAGGTGCTGTTCGAGGCGTTCCAGAGGTCGGCCTCGTGGTCCGAACAGCTTCATCGGCGGCGCTCCGGCGTTGAAGACACGTCCGAACTCACGCCGGTTCGGCGGCCTCTTCGCTGTCATCCTCGACTTTTTTCGCCGATTTGTCGCCGGCCAATTGCGGGTCAAGGAAGATCAGAACCGGGGCGGCGATGAAGATCGACGAGTAAGTGCCGATCACCACGCCGAACAGCATCGAGGCGGTGAACGAGCGGATCACTTCCCCACCGAAGATCACCAGCGCGGAAAGCGCGATAAGGGTGGTGAGCGCGGTGTTGGTCGTCCGGGTCAGCGTCTGGTTGATGGCGAGATCCAGGAGGACGACGAGGTTGAGACGCTTGTACTTACGCCGCATCTCGCGGATTCGGTCGTACACGACGACGGTATCATTCAGCGAATAGCCGACGATAGTCAGGATGGCGGCGATCGATGACAGGTTGAACTCAACCTGACTGACCGCGAAGAAGCCGATGGTCAGCACAACGTCGTGCAGCGTGGCGATCACCGCGCCGAGCGAATATTGCCATTCGAACCGGAACCAGACGTAGACCATGATCAGGCCCAGCGCCGAGATGATGCCGAGGATGCCGTTCTGAGCCAGTTCGCCGGAAACGCGCGGGCCGACCACTTCCGTGCGGCGATAGTCGACGCTGTCGCCGAAGGCGGCCTGCACCTTGTCAACCACGGCCGTTTGCGCCTCGTCGCCACCATTCTGGCGGACGATGCGGATCAGCACGTCATTATCGGCACCAAACGACTGTACCTGCACCTCGCCAAGTTTGAGCCCATCAAGGGTATGGCGGATACCCTCGAGATCGGCAGGGCCAGACTTGGTCTGAATTTCCATGAGCGTGCCGCCCTGGAAATCGATGCCGGTGTTCATGCCGTGGGTATAGAGGACCACGAAGCAGAGCACCGACGCAATGCCGGAAAAGAGGAAGCTCCACTTCCTCCACTTCATGAAAGGGATCTTGGTGTCGTCGGGAAATAGGCGAAGCAGGCGCATGATGGAGCCTCAGGGTCCGGATCAGAGCGGAACGACGGACGGCCGCCGATAGCGGACCCAGGTCGCCACCACCAAACGGGTGAAGGTGATGGCCGTGAACATGGTGGTGACGATGCCGATTACGTGGGTCACCGCGAAGCCCTTCACCGGACCGGAGCCCATCTGGAACAGTACGATGGCAGCGATCAGCGTTGTGATGTTGGCGTCGAGGATAGTGCCGAAAGCGCGACGGAACCCGGCATCAATGGCAGAAACTGGCGACCGGCCAAGCCGCTGCTCTTCTCGGATGCGCTCGTAGATCAGCACGTTGCTGTCCACCGCCATACCCATGGTGAGCACGATACCGGCGATACCGGGCAGCGTCAGCGTCGCCTGCAGGATGGTGATGATCGCCATGATCAGGATCAGGTTCACCACCAGAGCAACGTTGGCAAACACCCCGAACAGGCCATAGGCCGCCAGCATGAAGATGACGACGGCGACCGTACCGATCATCGCGGCGCGCTCGCCGGCGGCGATCGAGTCGGCGCCAAGGCCCGGACCGACAGTGCGCTCTTCGGCGACCGACAGCTTGGCCGGCAACGCGCCGGCGCGGAGCAGCACAGCAAGATCGTTGGCCGTTTCCACCGTGAAGTGGCCGGAGATCTGGCCGGAACCCTGGGTGATCGGCTCGTTGATGCGCGGCGCGGAGATGATCTCATCGTCGAGGACGATGGCAAACAGCCGGCCGACGTTGTCGGAGGTCACCTGAGCAAACTTGCGGGCACCCGACGTCGACAGACGGAAGGACACCACCGGCTCGTTGGTCTGGCTCTGGAAGGACGTCTGGGCGTCCGTGAGATCTTCGCCGGTCATCAACGGCGTCTCGTCGACCACCATCGGAATACCGCCCGCTTCCTTCTGCTTCAGAAGAATCTCGCCGGGCGGCAGGTTGCCCTTGGCCGCTTCCTCGGGCGACACATTGAGGTCGACGAGGTGGAAGGTCATCTGTGCCGTACGGCCAATGATATTCTTGAGACGGGCGGGATCCTTCTCACCCGGCGCTTCGACCAGGATACGGTCTGACCCCTGGCGCTGGATCGACGGCTCGACAGCGCCCATCTGATCGACGCGGCGACGAATGACTTCGATGGACTGCTGAACGACGGTGCCGAGCCGCTTATCGAGACCGGCCTCAGAGAACCCGAGGCGCATCAGGCCATCGGAGCCCTGGTCCAGTTGGAATTCGGTAACGGCAACGCCGCCAAGCGCACCGGTCGACAGTGGCGTCAGCAAATTGCGAAGGCGCTTTGCGGCTTCATCGAACTTATCGGCATCACGGACCTTCATCTGGACGACGTCGCCCTGAATGCCGAGGCCGGTGTAGCCGATGCGCGGCTCGTCGCGCATTGCCTGACGGATATCGCCTTCCAGCGACTTGAGCCGCTTCTGCTTATAGTCGTTCACATCGACTTGGTAGAGCAGATAGACACCGCCCTGGAGGTCGAGGCCAAGGACCACCTGCCGCCCGGGAAGCCAGGACGGCCAATAGGACTTGATCTGGTCCGAGCTCAGGTAGTTGGGAATCAGAACCACGAGCGCGACGAAAATCGTCAAGAGGATCGCGGTTACCTTCCAGCGGGAAAAATAGAGCATTTGCTGCCTCGGACCTCATTGGCCGAAAGCGGGCAGTCGGGCTGCCCGCCTTCCCTCTCGTACCGACCGTTCGGTCAGTTGCCTTCCTTGACGGGCTCGCCTTTGGTGCGCAGCTGCTGCACCAGGCCGGCGGCGACTCGCACCTGCACCTTGGCCGTGCCGTCGCCCACATCCAGTACCAGCTCGCTCTCATCGACGACCTTGACGATCTTGCCGATCAGGCCGCCCTGCATCACCACCACGTCACCACGGCGGAGATTCTTCAGCATATCCCGGTGCTCCTTGGCCTTGCGCTGCTGCGGCCGAATGAGCAGGAAATACATGATGACGAAGATCAGGATGAAGGGCGCGAACTGGATCAGAAAATTGGCGTCGCCAGCAGCACCGGCTGCCTGGGCATAGGCTGGGGTCACGAACATCAAGTCAACTCCATCGGCACGCCGCCGCCCGCAAAGCCGGACCGACGAGGCATAGGGGCATTGAAGAGAAGGCGGCATGCCGCCCGCTCGAAAGTGGCCGGAATATACCTAGGCCGCAGGACTTTGCAAACCAAAGCTACGTATGGGCGCTCTCGTGATGGACTTCTAGGTAGTCTCCGGCAGAAATCGCAGCAAAGCGTACCGCAAATGACCTTGCGTGGTTTGCATCGGCACGCCCGGCGGACTAGAAGATAGCAAGAGTACCGCACGGTACGCAGCCCAAAAGGAAGGGGACGGACATGAACGATTCCGCCATCGAGACGCTGAATGTCCATCTTGAACGCATCGCCAGCCTTCTCGAACGGCTAGCTCCCCCCCTGCCCCAGTCGCCGGATTTCGGAGCGGCCGATGCCTTCGTTTTCGTAGCTGATCCCATTTCGCTGCAACCCGTCCGGCGGGTCAACCGTGTCGAGATCGACCTTCTCAAAGGTATTGACCGCAACCGCGACATGATCGTCGCCAACACCGAGCGTTTCGCCCGCGGCCTGCCGGCCAATAATGTGCTTCTCTGGGGCGCGCGCGGCATGGGCAAGTCATCGCTGGTGAAGGCTTCGCAGGCGGAGGTCAACAAGCGCCTTGTCGGCCATCCCGGCTTCACGCCGCTCAAGCTGATCGAGATTCACCGCGAGGACATCGAGAGCCTGCCCGTTTTGATGAAGATGCTGCGTGATAGCGGCCACCGCTTTATCCTGTTCTGCGACGATCTGTCCTTCGATCACGGGGACACGTCCTATAAGTCGCTGAAGGCGGTGCTGGAGGGTGGCATTGAGGGGCGCCCTGACAATGTGGTGTTCTACGCCACCTCCAACCGACGCCATTTGCTGCCGCGTGACATGATGGAGAATGAGCGGGCCACCGCGATCAATCCAGGGGAAGCCGTCGAGGAAAAGGTGTCGCTCTCGGATCGCTTCGGTCTATGGGTCGGCTTCCATAATTGTTCGCAGGATGATTATCTCGAAATGGTTCATGGCTATGTCGCCGCGCTGGAACTCAATATCGATCCCGAGGTTCTCCGTGCCGAGGCACTCGAATGGGAGCGGACGCGCGGCGCACGGTCGGGCCGTGTCGCCTGGCAATATGTTCAAGATCTGGCCGGTCGGCTCGGGCTCGGCGAGTAACCGCCGGCGTCCGGTGCGGGAGGAAAAAATGATGAAGCGTGTCGTGGCGTTGGGAGCACTCGCCCTGCTCGCGGGCTGCGTGTCGACACCGGTTCCGGTCGTCTACAAAGCCGGATCGACCTTCGCTGAGCGACAGGCGGTGGCCGACCAATGCCGTGTCGAATCGCTGGGAAAAATCCCGCAGGCGCTGGTCACGGAGTACCGGCCACCGGAATACAGCCCGGGATTTACCGAGTGCCGGGAAGATCCAGTCAGCGGACGCAGATATTGCCGCGAGACCGGTGGGTTCTTCTATCCCGGAAGCAGCCGCACACGGGACGTGAATGCCGAATTGCGGGAGCGCTATATCGGCGGCTGCCTGCGCCGCTCGGGATTTGACGTCATTGCCAAGCCGATTTGCGGCGGTAGCGCCGAAAAGGCATATCTGGCCAGCCGCGACAATCAGGCACCAGCCGCCTCGCTGGCCTGCGTGACCGACGACGAGCGGATCATCCCACGCAGTTGGCGTTAGGCCGCGTGCAAAAAACCGGCGGTCGAAGCCGCCGGTTCAAGACACTTGCCGTCTTAGTTAATCGGGCGTCAGCCGCTGAGGTAAGGCAGCGGATCGACGGGACGATTGCCGTTGCGGATCTCGAAGTGAAGCTGCGGCCGGCTGACGTTGCCGGTAGCGCCGACCTTGGCAATGGTCTGGCCGCGCAGGATGCTGTCGCCGCGCTGGACCAACACCTCGCTGGCGTGAGCATAAGCCGATACGAAGCCGTTCGGGTGCTTCACCAACACCAGATTGCCGAAGCCCTTCAGCTCATTGCCGGCGTAGATCACTTGGCCGCCCTCGGCCGCCTTGATCGGCGTACCTTCGGGTACCTCGATATTGATGCCGTCGTTGCGTTCGCCGCCCGGCTTCACACCGAAAGCGGAGATCACACGACCGCGTACCGGCCAGCGGAAGCTGCCGTCGGCGGCGCTTTCGACACCCGCCGATGCCGCCGGTGCGTCCTTGACGCTCGGCTGAGTCTGGTTCGGCGCAAGCGCCGCCACCTGCTGGGTGGCCTGCTGAGCAGGCTTGTTGCCGGCCGGAGGTAGTAGGCCCGCCTTGGCGTCGGTGGCTGTCGCAGACGTTGGGTTCGCCATGGCGACGGACGTGGTCTGAGGAGCCGCAGGCTTGGCCGGCGCAGCGGCGGCGACTTCGCTCGACACCGACCTCGGCACTGGAGGCTTCGTCGGCGGTAGCTGGCCGAGGGTCTGCGGACCGGGAGCGGTAGCCGATGCGGTCGCCAAAGCTGGAGCGTGGGCGGAGGGCGGCACGGCTGCGACACCCTGCTGCGAATAGGCCGGAATAACGATGCTCTGACCCGGCGTCAGCTGAGCGCCAGCGACCAGACCGTTGGCGGCAAGCAGCGTCGATTCGGCGACACCGTAGCGGCGCGCGAGCACCTGCACGCTATCACCCGGTTTCACAGTCACGGCGGTGCCATTCGTCGGAGTCCAGGGCTGAGGAGCCGCCGGAGCCACGCCCGTTGGCGACGGCAGGGCCGCGGTCTGCGTCGGCCGGACATAGGCGCCATTATTGACGACGGCGCCGGGAGCCGGAGGCAGAGCGCTGGACGACACGGTGGAGGCCGGGGCAGCGTAAGTCGGCTGCGTGTAGGCCGGTTGCGCATAGGCGGGCTGCGCGTAGGTCGCCTGGGAGTTTATAGATCCGGTCGGCATCGGATCAGCGCGACCAATGATCTGGCCCTGGTTGTCCGTCTCGGCAAACACGTTTCCGAAACGGCTCACGTCGCCGCTGCACCCGGCCGAAAAGCCGGCCAGGATGGCAACGGCGGCAACCTGGGCCAGGAAGCGGGAGGTCCGGCAGATCGCTAGGTTACTCATGATCATCAGGTCTCGCCTGCTCGACTTCAACTGCAATGATTAAGCCGCAGTAACGTTGACAAAGACTTAAAGCGACAGGGCGTCACGCCGGATACGGTCATGAAACGCAGGGAAAACGGCGGATTTCCTCAACACTTTTGGTGAATGCGCCACGCCTCGTTGCCGAGACTCACAGTCGCCGCGCCACGCCTTCCCGCAACGGGAACTGCCGGATGCTGCCGAGTTCAGCGCGATGAAATAGCCGACCATCGCGAGAGATTCGCACCAGGGTTTGGGTGTGGCCGGTCCCCACCGGGGCGACCAGCGTCCCCTTGTCGGCCAGTTGATCGAGAAGTGCGGTGGGTACCTTTTCGATCGCTCCGTCGATCAGGATACGATTGTAGGGCGCGTAGCGGGTAAAGCCTTCGAGCCCATCGCCGAGCAGCGTCGTGACATTGGTAATCTTCAAGGCAGAAAGACGGTCCTCGGCAATGTCGATCAGGCTACGGAACCTGTCCATCGTCACCACCTGGGCGGCGAGATGAGCGAGAATCGCAGCCTGGAAGCCAGAACCGCAGCCCACCTCGAGCACTTTGTCATCGGGCTGAACGGCGAGCGCGGACACCATCAGGGCAACTGTGGACGGCGCGTTGATGGTCTGGCCGCATTCGATCGGCAAGGAACGATCGAGATAGGCGCTCGCCTGGTGAGCAGCCGCCACGAACATCCGACGGGGTACGAGTTCAAGGGCACGCAGCAGTCGGTTATCGGTGACGCCGATACCACGGAGCTTCATCGTCAGCTCCGCGATTGCCACCTTATCCGGCTCGAAAGGCCTCATTGACACCATTCTCTCGCGCAATGCCGTAAAACATGAATTGCGACGCTGCATTTATGATCGAGGTGTCAAAAGTAAGACGAACAGCCTTGAAAAAGCGTTTCGCTTAAAACAGTGCCCGCAGTTTTTCCATGGCGGCGCTGTCAGTGAGGTCGAGACGGAGCGGGGTGACCGAAACCTTGTTGCGAGATATGGCGAAGGCGTCCGTTCCTTGCGCACACAGCATCTCGCCGCGCCGGAAGGTCAGCCAATAATAAGGCTTGTGGCGGGCATCGATGCGTTTCTCGACGTCGATGCCATGGTCGTAGGCGAAGTTACCCTGACGCGTCACCTCGATGCCGACCACCTCGGACGGCGGGCAATTGGGGAAGTTGACGTTGATGAAGGTGCCGTGGGCGATCCCCTGCCCCGTCAGCTTGCTGAGAATTTCGGGACCCAACGCCTCGGCGGTCTCGAAGGGGATGCGGCCGACGAAATCTTCATAGGCTTGGCTCAATGCAACGGCGGGAATGCCGAGCAGCGTCGCCTCGATGGCGCAAGCGACGGTGCCGGAATAGGTAACGTCGTCGGCCATGTTGGTGCCGGCGTTGACGCCGGACAGCACGAGGTCCGGCCGGCCGGGGAGGAGGTGCCGAACCCCCATAATGACGCAGTCGGTCGGCGTACCACGCACCGCGAAGCGGCGCTCATCGAGTTTCCTCGCCCTGAGCGGGTCGTGCAGCGTGAGCGAATGGGCAAACCCCGACTGGTCGGTCTCCGGTGCCACGACCCAGACGTCATCACTCAGCGACCGGGCTATGTTCTCGAGTGCCACCAGACCCGGCGCATGGATGCCGTCATCATTGGAAATCAGGATGCGCATGGCCGGGTCTTTCGCTTTCTGCTCAGGCTTTCTCTATGCGGGTAACGCCACCCATCAGCGGCAGCAACACGTCGGGCACCGTCACCGTGCCATCCTCGTTCTGCCAGGTCTCCATGACGGCGATGAGGGCACGGCCGACGGCGACGCCGGACCCGTTGAGCGTATGAACGAAACGCGTGCCCTTCGGCTCGCCGGTCGGGCGGTAGCGAGCGTTCATGCGGCGCCCTTGGAAATCGCCACAGACCGAGCAGGACGAAATCTCGCGGAACTTCTTCTGGCCGGGCAGCCAGACTTCGATGTCGTAGGTCTTGCGACTACCGAATCCCATGTCGCCGGTGCAGAGCGTCACGACGCGATAGGCGAGTCCCAGCCGCTTGAGAACCTCTTCAGCGCAGGCGAGCATGCGCTCGTGCTCGTCGATCGACTTTTCCTGCGCGGTGATCGAGACGAGTTCGACCTTGTTGAACTGATGCTGGCGCAGCATGCCGCGTACGTCGCGGCCGGCCGAACCGGCTTCCGACCGGAAACACGGCGTCAACGCCGTGAAGCGTAGTGGCAGATCCTTCTCTTCAAGGATTTCCTCGCGCACCAGATTGGTGAGCGGCACTTCGGCCGTCGGGATCAGCCAGCGTCCGTCGGTCGTCCGGAACAAGTCCTCGGAGAACTTCGGCAGCTGGCCCGTACCGTACATCACCTCGTCGCGCACCATCAGCGGCGGAATCACCTCGGTGTAGCCGTGCTCGATGGTGTGGAGATTGATCATGAACTGCCCAAGGGCGCGCTCAAGCCGGGCGAGATGGCTCTTCACCACGGTGAAGCGAGCACCGGCCAGCTTGGCGGCCCGCTCGAAATCCATCATCCCGAGCCCTTCGCCCAGCTCGAAGTGCTCCTTCGCCCAGTTGATCTGGCGTGGCTCGCCGAACCGATGATGCTCGACGTTGGCGCTCTCGTCCGGACCTTCAGGCACATCGTCGAGCGGCGGATTGGGAATGACCGACAGGGCCGCGTCGAGGGCGGCATCCAGCTCGCGCTCTTTCGCCTCGCCGTCCTGAATGAACGACTTGATGCGCGCGACCTCTTCCATCAGCTCGCTGGCGCGCGCCTCGTCTTTGCCAGCCTTGGCCTTGCCAATTTCCTTGGAAGCGGCGTTGCGGCGCTCCTGCGCCTCCTGCAGCGACTTGATGTTGGCGCGGCGCGCGTCATCGAGGCGGATAGCCTCCGACGCCGTGGCTTCGGCGAGGTCCGCCGACTGGCCGCGCCGCATCAAGGCGTGCTTCAGGGCTTCCGGATTGTCGCGAATCCACTTGATGTCGAGCATTGGCTTTCCCCGCGCGGCACGTCCGCCGGAGCCCTCGCATCAGCCTTCGGTGGTGGTGGAGACGTCCCGGGACTCGCCGCGCTTGTTAATGTACCTGACGGCAATGATGGACACTTCGTAGAGAACCATCGTCGGAACCGCAAGCAGGATTTGGCTCATCGGGTCGGGCGGCGTCAGCACGGCAGCTACCACGAAGGACAGCAGGATGGCGTAGCGGCGCCAGGATTTCAGCCCCGCCTCAGTCACGACACCGACGCGCGCAAGCAGTGTCAACACCACAGGAAGCTGGAACACGATGCCGAAGGCGAAGATCAGCGTCATGATCAGGCTGAGATATTCCGACACCTTGGGCAAAAGCTCGATGGCCGCCTTTCCATTGCCGCCGGTCTGCTGCATCGACAGGAAGAACAGCATGATGGCCGGCATGACGAAGAAAAAGACCATCAGCGCGCCGAGTACGAACAAGATCGGCGTGGCAATGAGAAACGGCAGAAAGGCCTGCCGCTCGTGTTTATAGAGGCCCGGCGCGACGAACATGTAGATCTGATTGGCGATCACCGGAAAGGCGATGAAAAAGGCACCGAACAGAGCCAGCTTCAGCTGAGTGAAGAAATACTCCTGCGGCGCGGTGTAGATCAGCCGCACGTTCTGCGCAGCGCCCGCCGCCCGCTCGTACGGGATCACCAGGAGATTGAAGATATCCTGGGCGAAGAAGAAGCAAATCAGGAAGCAGACGAGAATCGCGACCACCGATTTCAGGAGGCGCGACCGCAGTTCAGCGAGGTGCTCGATGAGAGGGGCCTTGGACGACTCGATCTCGTCCTCTTCATCTTTGCTGGTCATGCGGCACCCCCGTCCTTGCCGCCCGAAGCAGGCGCTTCGGGAGCTTGTCCCTCAACCGACTTCTCAGCCCCAATCGGATGATGAGCTTCGGTCGGCTTCGGCCCATCGACTGGCGTTTCCGCCGCTGCCGGAAGCGAAGCGTCCGCCGGGACCGGGGTCGATTCCACAGCCTTCGGCGGAATCGGTGCCGTCACCGATTTCTTCAAATCGTCGCCTAGGTTGCGGACGGGATCGAAGGTCTTCTTCAGGTCTGTCAGCGGATTGGCGTTCTGAACGCTGTTTTTGAGGTCGGCGAGATCAGCCTCCCGCTCCGCCTCGCGAAGCGCCTGATTGAATTGCGCCTGCATGTCGCCTGCCATGCGCCGAGCCTTGCCAACCAGCTGACCGACAGTCCTGAGCAGACGTGGCAGATCCTTGGTGGGGAAGACAATGAGCGCCACGATGGCAATCACCAGGATTTCCGACCAGCCGACTTCAAACATCGCTTACTCGCCTGTCATCGGCGCACACCGCGCCTTTAGGCGCGACGCCTCAAAGATGAACGTACGATACGAGGGGCGATCAGACCCGCGGCGAATCGTCAGTCTTGTTTTCGACGGGCTTGGTCGGCGTTTCATCCTCGTCGGACATACCCTTTTTGAAGTTCTTGATGCCCTTGGCAAAATCGCCCATCAGCTCGGGAATCTTGCCCCGACCGCCAAACAGAATAAGAACGACGACCAGGACGATCAGCCAATGCCAGATGCTCAACGAACCCATTTTTGTCTCCAAAGGGGCATAGCTGCCCAAAAGTGGCGGCACTCTTGCACAACGCACGCCCTGTCGCAAGAAACCGTAACTAAGCTATAGCGGAATTCCGGCTTTCTGAAGATGCGCCCCGGCTAACCTTGAAAAAGCCTCATTCATCGCTTGGCAGCGGTTCGTAATCCTGGAAATCAAGCTCTGTCAGCGGATCTTCGTCGGGCATCAAAGTGTCGGATGCGTTGGGAATCGGCACACGGAAACCGGGTGGTACTGCCCCTTCCAGGAAACCCGCCGCCTTGAGATCATCGACGCCCGGCAAATCGGTCACCGCCTCCAAGCCGAAGTGGACCAGAAAGGCCTCCGTCGTGCCGTAGGTGAGCGGCCGGCCCGGCGTGCGGCGGCGACCGCGCATCCTGATCCAGCCGGTTTCCATCAGCACATCGAGCGTTCCCTTATTGGTGGAAACGCCGCGAATTTCTTCGATCTCGGCACGGGTCACCGGCTGATGGTAGGCAATGATCGCCAGCGTCTCCAGCGCCGCCCTCGACAGCTTCTTGGGCTCGACCTGTTCGCGCGTCAGGAGGTGGGCAAGGTCGGGTGCCGTCCGGAACATCCACTTGCCGGCCACCTCGACGAGATTGACGCCGCGCGAGGCATAGATGGTGCGAAGGTCGGCCAAAACCTGAGGGACATCGGTGCCAGGCGCCAAGCGCTCGGCGAGCTCCTCGGCGCCGACCGGCTGGGCCGACGCGAACAGGATCGCCTCGGCGCCGCGGATCGCCGTCATCCAGGCCTCGTATTCCGCCGGATCGCGGTTGCCGGCAAACAGTCGAAGCTGGCCATGGGGCGTTTCGTCGGTGAAGTCCGAACGGGTCATGAGCCGCCCTCCTCGGGCGTATCGGATCTACCCTGCCCTTTGCGCACATAGAGCGGTGCGAATGGCGCAGATTGCATCAGTTCCATTCGCCCTTCACGCACCAGTTCCAGCGAAGCCGAAAAGGCTGAGGCGCGAACCGTTGCTCGCGATTCAGGGCCAGTCATATAGCGAATGAGATAGTCATCGATCGGCGCCCAGTCGGCAATCGTGCCGATCAAGCGTTCCAGAAGGTCGCGCGCGTCGGCCAGAGCCCAGACCTGCCGCTTGCGGACGGTATGGACGCGCACCATGTCGCGCTGGCGCTGCCGGCCATAGGCGTCCAGCAGATCGAAAAGGCTCGCCTCCCATAGCGAGCGCCGTACCAGGCCCGTCTCCTCCGGCGCCCCACGAGGCAACACATCCCGGCCGAGCCGAGATCGATCGATGAGCCGTCCGGCCAGAATACGTATACCTTCCAGCCGCTTCAGCCGCATGGCGAGCATGCCGGCGAGCTCCTCGGCCGAGGGTTCGTCTCCAGGCGTTTCGTCCGGCGGCAACATCAGACGCGATTTGAGATAGGCAAGCCAGGCGGCCATGACCAGATAGTCGGCGGCCAGTTCCAACCGGCGTTCGCCCAACCGTTCGATGAAGGCGAGGTATTGATTGGCCAGAGCGAGAATGGAGATACGGGCCAGATCGACCTTCTGGTTGCGAGCAAGCGTCAGCAGAAGGTCGAGCGGACCCTCGAAGCCGTCGAGATCGACCACGAATGCCTCATCAGCCATCGCGTCGATGTCAAGCTTGGTTTCGCTCCACTCGTCGGTCGTTGCCATTAGAAGGCCATTACCCCGTACCGCTCCGGTCAGACGCTGACAGCATCAAAGGCGGCCAGCGCGGCATCCAGCCGGGCAAGAACGCCGTCAGCATCATCATGTGGCGATCCCGCGCGTCCCATCAATGCTCTTTCCGCCCGGCTAGCCGCTTTTCCCACCAGTTCGGGGGCTTCGGCGGCAACGGCGATCATCTCGTCCATGTCTCCCGAACAATGGAGAGCGATATCGCAGCCGGCGGCGAGCGTTGCCCGTGCCCGCTCGGCGAGCGTGCCTTTCAGAGCGTTCATGGAGAGATCGTCGGAGAACAGCAGACCGTCGAAGCCTATCCGGCCACGGACGATCTCGTTGATGACAACCGGTGACTGCGTTGCCGGCCGGTCGGGATCGATGGCCGTATAGACGAGATGAGCGGTCATCGCCGCCGGCAGATCAGCCAGCGCGGCAAACGGCGCAAAATCGATAGATGCCAGACTCTCGAGGTCGGCATCGACCACCGGCAGCTCGTGATGGCTGTCGACGCGGGCGCGACCGTGGCCCGGCACATGCTTGATCACCGGCAGCACGCCGGCCGAGATCAGGCCGTTGGCAAAGGCGCGACCGGCCGCCGCCACCAGATCAGGCTGCTCGCCATAGCTGCGATCGCCGATGGCTGGCGTCATGCCGAGGGTGGCGATGTCGAGGCACGGAGCACAATCGACGTCGATGCCGACGGCGACAAGATCATCGCCGATCAAATGGGCGACATCCTCAATCAGTTGGCTATCGCCGGCGAGCACCGCCGCGCCAGCCAGTCGCCGCCCGGATGGATATTTGCGCCAATGCGGCGCCGTCAGCCGCTGAACGCGCCCACCCTCCTGATCGATCAGTACCGGCGCCTGCCAGCCGACGGCATCGCGAAAGTCTGCCGTCAAGCGCCTCAACTGATCGGAATCCTCGACGTTGCGGCGAAACAGGATCAGCCCCCAAGGCGCCGCCTCGGTGAGAAACGAGCGCTCACCAGCGGAAAGCACTGTACCCTTGAGGCCGGTCACGAAAGCACGGGACATGGACTGTCTCCAAAGGAAAGGCCGCGCCGGTGCCGTGCGGCACCAAGACGCGGCCAAAGACCATCGCTAGATCAGCGAGCAATCAGACAGGTTCCACCGGCCGACCGGAGCTGCTCGCAGAGCGCCACCGCAGCCTCCTTGGTCGGCGCGCCGACGCGTGCCCGATAGTAGACGCCCTTGCTGCCGAGGTCAGCCTGCTGGATGTCGACGACAGCCGACCCGAGGATCGACGGAAACTTCTTTTGCAACGCGGTGAAGGCGCTGCGTGCCGCGTCCTCGCTACGCTGGGATGACAACTGCACATACGCGCCAGCGTTTCCGCTGGTGGTCGTCGCCGGCGCGGCCTGGGTAGGCGCCGGCAGGCTTGCCACCTGCATCGGAGCTGCAGGCTGCGCTTTGCCGGCGGCAGCCGTCAGATCGAGCGGACCGGAGGATGGCGTAGCAGCGGGAGCCGCCGGTTTGTCAGGCGGCAGCGGCGCCGACGCCTGGGACGGCACGGACGCCGTCGTTTCCACGGAAGCATCCGGCGCTGCAGGGAGATTGATCGGCATCGACTGGCCGGAGGCATCGGTCAAGTTGCTGGGCGGCAAGCTCTGAGAGGCGGCGGGCGCGCTGTCCGACGCCACGGTCTGGTTCGTCGAAGCGAGCGGCGGCAGGCCGGCTCCGCCCTCCGTATCGTCTGTTGCTGCCACGTCGGGCGACGTTTCGCTGCGGGCAATGATCTGCCCGGCACCATCGCTCGGCGGCGGCGCAGCGGAAGCCGTCGCGTTAGCCGGCGTATCGGCCGGCGTCTGGATCAAAGAGCCATCGGGGCGAACCAACACGGTGCGAACGCGGCGAGGCCCCGTTTCGTTGGGGTCGAAACCGGTCGGAAGCTCCGCCTCGACTTCCTGACCATCCGGAAGCGTTATGCGCGAAACATGCGGTGTGACGGCCGGCAACTCGGGCACGTCGCCACTGCGAGCGACCAATCGCTCCTCGCTCTTGGGCGGCGCGCCACCGACCGTATCGTAGACGGAGGCACCTTCCGAGGACGCGACGACTTCCTGGGCGTTGGGATCGGGCTTGACCTTGTAGGGGCCGTCGGGCGCCTTCACCACCACGGCCTCGCCAAAGCCGGTCGAGCCACCGAAGAAAGCCCAGCCGGCGAAACCGGCAGCGACCAGAAAAACGGCGGCCGCGGCGGCCGTCATAAGGCGACGACGACCGTGCGCAGAGGCGGGCTCGGAATCGACATCGCCGGTATGCGGCGGAAGGACGCCGAATTCATCGACGACCGGATCGACGCCGTCGCGCTCGAATTCGGCCATGAACTCATCGAGAGCCTGATCGTCCCAGGGATCATAAGCCTGGTTGGTCTTGCGGGCGTTGGCCGGCTTGTAGACTTGGCCGGTCCGCACATCGACCGGGTTCATCGAAGCGATGTCCTGCTCCAGTTCGGCGGCAAGAGCATCGACCAACTGGTCCATTTCAACGCCACCGGCTTCCGGGCCGCTGAGAAGGTCTTCGTAGAAACGCTCCTCGTCGCTGAGGTGGCGATCGCCGTCGGACACGGCGGGCCGCATCGAGGACTGTTCGGCTGCGCTGCTCCTAACCATCGGCGTCGCTCTTCCCGTTTACTCCGCCCCCGCCAGAATCGAACGATTCGCGAGGCGACTATCTCATTTCTTCGGGCGCATTGACGCCAAGAACCTCAAGGCCCGACGCAAGGACGTTTCGGACAGCCTTGACCAAAGCCAAGCGCGCGTGGGTCAACAGTGGTTGATCAGGGTTAACAAAACGCAAATTTACATTTTCCTTGCCAGCGTTCCAATGTCCATGGAAGTCGCTTGCGAGTTCATACAGATAAAAAGCGACCCTATGTGGCTCATGGGTGTCGGCTGCCGCGTCGATGACACGGGGAAATTCCGCCAATTTCCGGACAAGCGCTAGTTCGGACGGATCGGCAAGCAAGTGCAGAGGCGCCGCCGATTCGTCGGCGGCGGCCACTTCCGGCGCCGTTTCGCGCGCTTGCCGAAGGATCGAGTGGCAGCGGGCATGGGCATACTGGACGTAGAAAACCGGATTGTCCTTGCTCTGCTCCTTGACCTTGACGAAGTCGAAATCGAGCGATGCGTCGTTCTTGCGCATCAACATCATGAAGCGAACGGCGTCGGGGCCGACCTCCTCGACGACGTCGGCCAGCGTCACGAAGTCGCCGGAGCGTTTGCTCATCTTCACGGGCTCGCCACCCCGATAGAGCTTCACCATCTGGCAGAGGCGGACAATAACCTCGATGGTACCGCCGGAGATGGCGTTGCCGACAGCCTCGAGCCGCTTGACATACCCGCCGTGATCGGCACCAAGGATGAAGATCATCTGCTTGAAGCCGCGCTGATATTTCGAGCGCATGTAGGCGACGTCGGCGGCAAAGTAGGTATAGCTGCCATCCGACTTGACGAGCGGACGGTCGACATCGTCGCCAGCGTTCGAGGAGCGGAACAGCACCTGTTCGCGGTCCTCCCAGTCCTCCGGCACCTGACCTTTGGGCGGCGCCAGACGGCCGTCATAGACGAGATCGCGCTTGCGGAACTCGTCGATCATTTCGGCGATCTCGGAAGGCTCGTTATCGCGCGTATCGTGCAGCGTTTTTTCCGAGAAGAACACGTCGTGCTTGACGCCGAGCAGCGCCAGATCGGCGCGGATCATGTCCATCATCATGTCGACGGCGAGAGGCTTGACGATCGGCAGCCATTCGGCTTCCGGCATTGTCAGCAGCTTGTTACCCCAAGCAGCCTTGAGCGCCTCGCCCACCGGCTTCAGGTAATCGCCGGGATAGAGTCCTTCCGGAATCTCGATCGCTTCGCCCAGCGCCTCGCGGTAGCGCAGGAAGGCCGAGCGAGCCAGCACGTCGATCTGCCCGCCGGCGTCGTTGATGTAATATTCCTTGGTGACGTCGAAGCCGGCCTTGGCCAGGAGGCGCGCCAGCGCGTCGCCCACGACGGCGCCGCGGCAGTGGCCGACATGCATCGGTCCGGTGGGATTGGCCGAGACATATTCGACGTTGACCTTGAGATTGTTGCCGAGGCTGGTCGCGCCCACGGCGAGCCCCTCAGCCAGCGACGTCTTCAAGAAGTCGGTCCAGAAGGCCTGGGATATGCGGAGATTGATGAAGCCCGGTCCGGCCACCTCGACTGCTTCGACATCGGAATCCTTCCGGAGCGCAACGGCGATCTCCTCAGCGAGGTCGCGCGGCTTCCTGCCCAGCGGCTTTGCCAGGAGCATGGCGGCGTTGGTGGCAACATCGCCATGGCTCGCATCGCGCGGCGGCTCGACGGCGATGCGGGAGAGCGCATCAGCGGGGAGGTCAAGCGGCAGGGAAGCGATGGCCGAGCGAATGCGCTCACCGAACACCTGGAAGATATTCATCGGGTACCTCGTGGGAGCCGGATTCCGGCCAATTGGCGAGGGGCCTATCGTAATTCCGGCGTATCGTCAAACCAGCGACGGTGTTCCTGGATGGCGAAACGGTCGGTCATGCCGGCGATATAATCCCCTACCCGACGGGCAAGCGCCACATCGTCTCCTGCATCCAGATTGCTCCGCCACTCCTCCGGCATGAAGTCGGGGTGGCCCACATAGGTGCCAAACAGGTCTTTCACCACGCGATCGGCATCACGGCGCACCCTCATCACCTCGGGGTGCCGGTACATGCGCGGGAAGAGAAACCCCTTGATCGCAGCGTCGACGGCGGCCATTTCCTCGGAGAAAGTCACAATGGTGCGGCCGGCTTGCCGAATGTCATCGGATGACCTGGGGCGGAGCTCCGCGAGCCGGTTGACCGATGCAACGATGACGTCCTCCACCATGGCGGTAATCAACCGCCGCGTGATTTCGTGGATGGTGCGATGACGGTCGAGGCCGGGGTACTTGGCTTCGATCGCATCGAGAAAGCCGCCGATCAGCGGCAGCGGCCGAAGATCGTCCAGCGAGAACAGCCCGGCGCGGAGACCATCGTCAATGTCATGCGCATCATAGGCGATGTCATCGGCAATCGCCGCGCACTGTGCCTCGGCGCTGGCGTGCGTATCGAGCCTCAGCGAATAGAGATCCGGATAGGCCAGGAGGGCCACCGGCAATCCGCGCTCGGCATGATGGCCGATCGGCTTGCCGCCTGCATCGGTGAGTGGACCGTTGTGTTTGACGAGGCCTTCCAGCGTTTCCCATGACAGGTTGAGCCCATCGAATTCGGCGTAGGAATGTTCGAGTTCGGTGACGGCCCGGAACGACTGGGCGTTGTGATCGAAACCGCCGAAGCCAGCGAGACAGGCGTCGAGCGCATCCTCACCGGTATGGCCGAAGGGCGTGTGGCCGAGATCGTGGGCAAGCGCCAGCGCTTCGGCGAGATCCTCATTGAGCCGCAAGGCGCGGGCGAGCGCGCGACCGATCTGCGCGACTTCCAGGGTGTGGGTCAGACGGGTGCGGTAGTGGTCGCCTTCGTGGAAAACGAACACCTGCGTCTTGTGTTTCAGGCGGCGGAAGGTGGTGGAGTGAATGATGCGGTCGCGGTCGCGCTGGAACGGCGTGCGCGTCGGGCTCGCCGGTTCGGGATAACGCCGACCCAGGCTTTCGTCGGGGTGGACGGCGAAAGGCGCCAGCGGTTCCGTGCCAAACCCGAGACCTGCCACTATTGCCTCCCAAGACTATCCGGTTCTCGCAAATCCGCATGACGGGCTCGCGCAGCTGTCATTTGACTTTGCCATCCGCTGCCTTACGTATGTCAGCAGGGTTCACAGTTTCAAGTCATCCGAGGCCGAAGGACCATGATGGAAGCTCTTGCCGCCAATATCAGCCTGACCGCCGGCGCGGCGCGCCGGATCTCCAAGGTTCTGGAAAAGCAGCCGGGCAAGACGGCCCTGCGCATTTCCGTAGAAGGCGGCGGCTGCTCGGGCTTTTCCTATCGCTTCGATCTCGTCGATGGCCGTAACGCCGACGATATCGCCGTCACGCGCGATGGCGCGACGGTGTTGATCGACGCGGTGTCGCTGCCGTTCATGGATGGTTCGGAGATTGACTTCGTCGATGACCTGATGGGTCAGGCCTTCAAGATCAATAATCCGAACGCCACATCGAGCTGCGGTTGCGGCACCTCGTTTGCGGTCTAATTACGCCTAGAGCTTTCCCGGTGAAATTAGCTTCACCGGGAAAGCTCTATTCTTGAGACGCAACTCCCGGCGCAAAACCGGTTCCCGCTTTTGCTGGACTTGCCTTAGACCGTCAGCAGCGTCGAGCCCACGGTTTCGCGGGCCTCCATCGCCTTGTGGCAGGCGACGGCATCGGCCAGCTTGAACTTCTGCCCAACGTTGATCTTCACGACATCATTGCGAATCTGCTCGAACAGATCCTCGGCGCAGGCGTCGAGATCCCCGCGCGTTGCCGTGTAGTGACCGAGCGTCGGCCGCGTGACGTAGAGCGAGCCCTTCTGCGACAAAATGCCGAGGTTGAATTCCGCGACCGGGCCCGAGGAGTTACCGAAAGAGGCAAACAGGCCGCGCGGCTTCAGGCAGTCGAGCGAAGCCGGGAATGTGTCCTTGCCAACCGAATCGTAGACGACGTCGCACTTGGCCCCGCCGGTGATCTCGGCCACCCGGGCGACGAAATCCTCCGTCCGGTAATTAATGACATGCGTATAGCCGCAACTTCTGGCGATTTCCGCCTTTTCCTCCGAGCCGACCGTGGCGATGGAGGTGGCGCCAAGCGACTTCAGCCACTGACCGGCAATCTGGCCCACACCACCGGCGCCGGCGTGGAACAGCACTGTATGATCGCGCGTCACCTTGAAGGTCTGGCGCAGCAGATACTGCACGGTCATGCCCTTGAGGAGGCTTGCCGCCACGGTAAATCCATCGATGTCGTCAGGAATGCGGACGAGCTTCTGTGCCGAGATAAGGCGTGCCTCGGCGTAGGCGCCGACCGATCCGGCATAGGCGACGCGATCGCCGGGGCGGAACTGAACGACGCCCTCCCCGACCTTTTCCACGATGCCGACAGCTTCGGCGCCGGGGATGAATGGCAGGCCGGCCGGCGCGGGATAAAGCCCCTTGCGATAGTAGGTGTCGATGAAGTTGACGCCGATGGCGGTATGCTTCAGGCGCACTTCGCCAGGACCGGGCGCTCCGACCTCGACCTCCTCAAGGGACATCACTTCGGGTCCGCCCGTTTGACGGACGACAATCGCCTTCACCATGGCCTTCGCTCCACTAGGGTTATGGGGTGGATGCGTTCGTACCACCAACGGCGTCGGGCTCGCCAATCATCTTTTGTTGGCCGGCAAGATCACCCTTGGGCGGATCGGCCTCGCGCGCGAACACCCCTGACATTGCCACAAAAGGCACCATCATGAGGAAGGCGGCGGTCAGGCCGAAGTGCTGGGCGACGAAGCCGACGCCAGGCGGCGCCAACAGGAAGATGGCCGTGATGATCATCGACATGGCCGCGACGTTGCGCGCCGCGTCGCCCGGCTTGTCACCGGCCGCCGCCACGCCGATCGGCATGACCAGCGAGACGCCAACACCCATCAACGCCAATGACAGGCCGGAGATGGCAATGTGGGGCGAGAAGATGAAGCCGATCAGCCCGACGGCCGTCGTGGTGGCGCAGACGCGGACAATGTTCGACGCGCGGTAGCGCGCCCGGAACCAGTCGCCGGCTACCCGGCCGACGAACATGGTGAGCGGGAACGTGCCATAAGCGGCCGACGTCCAGAAGGGATTCGGCTGAAGCTGCTCGCGCAGGAACAGCGTCCCCCAGTCGTAGACGGCGCCCTCCGCCAGCGTCACACCGGTCGCCATGATGCAGAGGCCGATCAGACCGACGCTCGGCAGGGTGAACAGCGGCGGCTTGGCGGCATCCACCGGGCGATGGACCCGTTCATACATGGGAAGCGGCAGCAGCCGCGCGATGCCGGCACAGGCGACGACACCGAGCAGCGCCATTGCGGCGAGGTGCCAGACAAGCGGCACACCGAACTGGCCGAACAGGCCGGCAGACAGCGCCCCGCAGACAAAACCGAGGCTCCAGTAGCCATGACATTGGGCCATATATTTGCGGCCAGTGGTCGCTTCGAGACGCTGAACCCCGGCATTGCCGCCGATCTCAAACAGCGTGTTGCCGGCGCCGGCGAAGAACAAAATGGCAGCCAGCAGCATCCAGTGGCCGGCAAGACCGATGCCGAGCAGCATGAACGCGGCGAGCGCCAGCCCCCAGATGCCGACGCGGGCGGCGGCGAAGCGATCCATCAACGGCCCGGCGAGCGGCGCGGTGACCAACGCCCCCACCGGCCCCAGAAACAGGGCGAGCCCCATCGTCGCCTTGTCGACGCCGAGATGGGCCAGCAGATCCGGCATGCGTGTCAGCCAGTTGGCCGTGAGAAACGACGAGCCGAAATAAAGGGTGCCGATGCGGAGGGCGGTAAACACGGTTGTCACCGATCGAAGGGGGAACTGCGGCGGATCCTCCTTTAGGAATCCGCCACGACAGGAGTCATCGATAAAACGATTCAAACCCTGGGCGCAATGACCAACGACTGGGCCGGACCGGCTTCGCCGCCGATGACGATGGCTGCGTGCCCCGTTGGACACACAGAAACATGGCTGGGGTTGGCAGAGCTTTTGAAAATCGCCCTGCCCTCGGTTGCCATGTCGGTTCGGGTCGAGTATGTGAAAGCCCGTTCGCGCCGGCCCGTTGGCGGGCTATACTCGGCGAAAGCGGCAACAGCCGCTGCGATCAAGGTGGGAGCGCGTAGCTCAGTCGGTAGAGCACGTGACTTTTAATCATGGGGTCGAGGGTTCGAATCCCTCCGCGCTCACCAGTCTTTTCAATTGGTTAGCAAGAAACCAACGAGAACGAGAGCAGAACGTGCGACCGTTTGCGAGGCTTTGCGACTGGTCGCACGTGCGACCTCTTGTTCCTTTTATGTGCTGAACGAGAAAACCGAGCTGGAACACAGCGCGCCGAAGGCTCGTGCCCTCCCGGTTTATTGAGGCAACCTATCGATCTGGGTTCGAAGATCCTCAAGCGTGTCACCACCAACCATCTGTCCTCTAATCGACTCGTACTCATCCTCTATTTCCCGACGCGGCGCGAGCTCATGCAACCTCTTCCCATCTCTTGCATAATTGAACAGCTTGTTCACGCGTATCTTGATATCTATCAACGTTACAAGGATTTGCTTCATTATTTCTATATAATATTGGCCCTGCTTATCCTTATCGTCCTTATAGAATATATTAATTCTCGCCCTTACAATCTGAACTCTAGATAGAATATCAGATATTCTTTCCGCAATCTCAACAGGAAGATGCTTGACACAATTCTGATATTTATCGGTCAAGTCGGAACACAACTTTGTGTTATATTCATTGAGAACAGAGAATGAATTCTTAAACTTTATGTCGTCATCGATTTTTTTGTAAACGACATCCAACTCTTCTAGAGTATCAGATAAAACCATAGCCAAAGTAGCCTTCGCAGCCGCCGCTTCCTCCCGTTTCCGTTCTCGGTGGGGAAGCAAGGCAGCTTGATAAGCCCAAATGCCGGCACCAATCGTCGATACGGCGCCAACTAGCCCTTGCCAATCATACAAAAACTTGTAAAGGTCCTTATTGACCGCAAGGGACAGGAATACTAGATAAACGAGAAACACAACGGTAAGTCCATAAACAATAGCTCCGGCTATTTGAATCTGATACTTCTCAATGTTCTTTTTCGGCACAAATAACACCAACAATAGTAATATTATAACAATAAGTTCTACGATAGCCATGCTCACCCCCTGAATAAATCCGAATTTTACAAGTCAGTCGCCTGCGCATCCATCCATGCGATGAGCTTTTCAATTGCGTGGTTCGCCATTTCAGAATGAGCGTAGAGGTAGTGCTTCAACGTTTGAGTAGCGGACTGAAGCGTGTGGCCGGTGATCTGGCAGATTTCTGGAAGGGTGCACCCTGCCCTAGCCAGCCAGGTCACGGCCGTATCGCGAAGATACTAGTCGCGGGGTCAGAGAACTCTTGAACGTCATCGGCAATGACTTCCTCGCGCGACTCGCATTTTTATAGTGGGTCATTGCCCCACAAGGCAGCGCTTTAGGGCATCGGATGCTTTGGTCGATCCTCTAGCTGAAAGCAGAAATGGCCGATCGGAAATGCCGTCCTTTATGGCAACTTGCTTTTTGGCTGCTGTGAACAGATCCACGAACTGCAATGCCGTCTCTTTGTTCAGTGTTACCTGCGATACTGCGAGGTTATCGCCGACCGAGCCAGTTTCCCCGTCACCGGCGGTCATAATGTTCCCATCAACCGCGATCTGAATTTCTGGCGTTACCAGCGCCAGTGAAGATTCATAGGCGAATCCGGGAATCGCCCGGATCAGCATTCCTGGCTCTTTGGTGTCGCAGATGATGATGATGCCGGATCGCATTGATGACATGTAACCGACAGTCACCCGCATTCCGTTCGAAAATGGATCGTTCTCAATTTCGGCCGACCAGCGTTCGAAATCAGCACTTGCCGTGCCAGCGGACAGCAAGAGCCCGGCTATACCCAAACCAAGTTTTCTCATGATTACCCCCCAATACCCCAATCCAAAGGTACATCTCACCCGCTTGCAGTCAACGATTGACAGCCGCGCGGGGCTACACCTTTGGTTAGAGATGAAGGGGTTAGTGCGGCTACGTTGCCGCCCAATACGCCGAGATAGCTCCCAAGCCGGACCAAGCGCTAATAAGCTCTCGCTTTGCTTCTCCGGCCAACAAAAAAGGAGGGGCTTTCCCCTCCTTAGAGCTCGTAGGTGTGGCGAACGGTAATCCGCCGGCGTTCCTTGCGGAGGAGGAAGCAGCTCGATGCGCATCCCTCATTCCACGAGCGCGGCACGGGATGCCGACACCTGATGAACGGACACTTGACGGCGTCCTGTGACAAATCGCTCATGATCCCTTCTTGCCTCAGTTGTCAATTTATCTTGAGCGGTACCATACCATACGACTTTAGTATTAGTCACCCTTGGGACGATCACGAAGTCGCCATCGTGCCGCAGGGACGAAGGGAAGTTGTCGGTTCGGTAAAGGTTTGGTTTTCCTGTCTGCGACTTTGGTCTATGGAAAGGCAGCCCAACCCTCGATTTGAGGTGCCATCATGCCGATTGCCATCGATAACGCCCTGGACCAAGCCGGCACCGGTCCATTTCAGCGACGGCTACTCGGCATCTTCGGCCTCGTCTGGGCGGCAGACGCCATGCAGGTTCTGGCGGTCGGCTTCACCGCTCCGTCGATCGCCGCCAGCTTTGGCCTGACGGTACCGGAGGCACTGCAAACCGGCACGTTGTTCTTCTTCGGCATGATGATCGGTGCGGCATTGTTCGGCCGGATTGCCGATCGGATCGGTCGTCGCCGGGTGCTGCTGGTCACCGTGGCCTGCGACGGCATTTTCGGCTTGGCATCGGTGTTTGCACCGAACTTCCCGCTGCTGCTGATCGCCCGCTTCCTCACCGGCGCCGCCGTTGGCGGCACGCTGCCGGTCGATTACGCGATGATGGCCGAGTTCCTGCCGTCAGACCGGCGTGGCCGCTGGCTGGTCATGCTGGAGGCCTTTTGGGCGGTCGGCACGGTCATCGTGGCACTAGCCGCCTGGGCAGCGGCGTCAACCGGCCTGTCAGAGGCCTGGCGAGCGATCTTCCTGGTCACGGCCGTTCCGGCGCTGATCGGCTTCTGGCTGCGCCTGATGGTGCCGGAGTCGCCGCTCTATCTCCTCCGCAAGGGACGTGGCGAGGAGGCGCGCGCCGTCATCGATCGCATCCTGACCGTCAACGGCAAGGCGCCCCTGTCGGAACCACTCGCGGCGGGCGAAGCGCCGCAAGCTGTGCGTCTGCTGTCGCCGTCGTTGAGAAAGCGGACGCTGCTCATGCTGGCGGTGTGGTTCCTGGTGTCGCTCAGCTATTATGGCATATTCACCTGGATGCCGGCCCGCCTCGCCGGCGAAGGGTTCGGCTTCGTGCGCGGCTACGGTTTTCTGGTCATCGTCGCGCTGGCCCAGCTTCCCGGCTACGCGCTGGCGGCCTGGGGCGTCGAGCGGATCGGCCGCAGATCGACCCTCATCGGCTTTCTGCTGCTATCGGCAGCCGGCTGCGTGCTGTTCGTCGTTGCCGGCGATGCAACGTTGGTTGCCACGGCCATTCTGCTGATGAGCTTTGCGCTGCTCGGCACCTGGGGCGCGCTCTACGCCTATACACCGGAACTCTATCCGACGGCGGCACGGGCAAGCGGCATGGGTGCCGCCGGCGCCATGGCGCGGCTTGGCGGCCTCCTGGCACCGTCACTGTTGTCGCTTCTCATTGCCCGGAGCTTCGGGGCGGCGGTGGCACTGTTCGCCGTGCTGCTCATTCTCGCTGCCGTGGCGGCGTCGCAGATCGACGCCGAAACCCGACAGCAGGCGCTCGACTGACAAATCTGCTTCGGCCAGATACCGATATCATTGCTGGGCTGGTCTAGGTCCCTCCTAGACCCGGTGAGTTTTGCTGAGTTTTGCCGTCAGCTTCTCGGCAAACTTATCAAAATAGATCATTTTCAATCAAAAACTAGGGGTTCATGCGAGGTTGTGAGCGGCTTTGCCAGTCAATAGCTTTCAATTCGGTTCAGCTCTCGGACGGCTTTTCGTGTCGAGGATGATCTCGCGACGGCGGTACCCCGATGCCCTCCCCGCCGCGGCCATCGGCAGGCCGGGAAAGCCGGCCTCAGGAGGAACGAGCATGTCCCATCGCATGATTCTCAACGAAACGTCCTATTTCGGCGCCGGCGCCCGGGCCGAGATGGTCGGCGAGGTGCAGCGCCGTGGCTACAGGAAGGCGCTGGTGGTCACAGACGCTGTGCTGGTCAAGGCCGGCACGGTCGCCAAGGTAACGAGCCTGCTCGACGCCGCAGGCCTTCCTTACGAACTGTTCGACAAGGTAATGCCCAACCCGACCATCGGCGTCGTCAAGGAAGGCGTCGCCGCCTTTGCCAAGGCCAAGGCCGACTATCTCATCGCCATCGGCGGCGGTTCGCCACAGGATACCGCCAAGGCGATCGGCATCATCACCAACAATCCGGAATTCTCCGACGTGCGCAGCCTCGAAGGCTTCGCCCCCACCAAGAAGCCGTCAGTGCCGATCATCGCGCTGGCGACGACCGCCGGCACCGCCGCCGAGGTGACGATCAACTACGTCATTACCGACGAGGAAAAGCGCCGCAAGTTCGTCTGCATCGATCCGCACGACATTCCCCTGGTCGCCATCATCGACAGTGAGCTGATGGCCACCATGCCAAAGCCACTCAAGGCCGCCACCGGCATGGACGCGCTGACGCATGCCATCGAGGGCTACATCACCAAGGGCGCCTGGGAGCTTTCCGACGCGCTGCACATCAAGGCGATAGAGATCATCGGCCGCGCGCTGCGCGCTTCCTGCGCCGGCGATGCCAAGGGCGTCGAGGACATGGCGCTCGGCCAGTATGTGGCCGGCATGGGCTTTTCCAACGTCGGCCTCGGCCTTGTGCATGGCATGGCCCATCCGCTCGGCGCCTTCTACAACACGCCGCACGGCGTCGCCAACGCGGTGCTGCTGCCGACGCTGATGGCCTACAACGCCGATTTCACCGGTGAGAAGTATCGGGCGATCGCCGCAGCTCTTGGCGTCAAGGGTACCGAGACGATGCCGATCGCCGAGGCGCGCAAGGCGGCCGTTGCGGCGGTGCAGAAGCTGTCCACCGACGTCGGCATTCCCGCCAAGCTCTCGGAAGTGGGCGTGAAGGCCGAGGACATTCCGGCACTGGCCAAGGCGGCTTTCGCCGACGTTTGCACCGGCGGCAACCCGCGCGACACCAACATTTCCGAAATCGAGGCGCTCTATAAGTCGATTCTCTGAGAAGCTCGACTCGAGCCAACATTGCAATGATGAACGGCGGCGCTCTTCAGAGCGCCGTCGGCATTTCTGAGGGCAAAGTTTGCGGCACGACAACGAGCCTCTGCGGTGGGAAGACTAATCTCTAATCATCAAACAACGGAGACTTCGCAGATGCCCCTTGATACGATCGAACCGGTGAGTGTTCTCGATGTGCGCCGTCTGCCGTGCGAGCTGCGCCGCGCCACCATCATCGAAAGCTTCGACGCCCTTGAGCCCGGTCAGGCGCTGGACATCATCAACAGCTTCGACCCGGTGCCGCTGCGCCAGCATTTCGAGGAGCGGACCCTGGTCGGATTCGGCTGGGACTATCTCGAACAGGGGCCGGAGATTTGGCACATCCGACTGACCAGGAGATGAGCCGATGAGAGAGAAGACCCTTGCCGCTCTCGCCACCGTTGACGATCCCGAACTCGGCATCGACATCGTCTCGCTGGGCCTCGTCCGCCGCCTCGATATTGGCGACGGCACCATCGACGTCGAGCTGATGATGACCACCCCAACCTGCCCGCTCGGCAGCTTGATTGGAGAAAACGCCCGCGCCGCCGTGGAACGCGCGGCCGGAGCGGGATGGACGGTCAGCGTTGCTATCGACAAGGTCACCGTCTGGTCGCCTGAGCTCGCCGATCCCGCAGTTCGCTCCCGTTTCGAGCGTCAGCCATCGCGCTTCGAGGCAGCCGTCTCGAAATTTGCCGCCGGCCTTTTCGGGCGCTGAGGGCAGAAGCCCGGTTCCCGCCGTCGTTTCAGATATTCCATGGAGCCCTGCCATGAAGCTCACATCGTTTCTCCGCATCGCCCTTGCGGTATCGGCTGCGGCGTCGCTGGTGGCGGGTCTCACGGGCGGTCTCGCCCGCTTGGGCGTGGTTGCTCCAATCGGCGATGTCGCCGACATGCACGGGGCGATCATGGCCTCCGGCTTCTTCGGCACGCTGATCTCGCTCGAAAGGGCCGTCGCGGATGGCCGTCTTGTGGCACTCCTGGTGCCTGCGATGTCGGCAGCCGGCGCCGTTCTTCTGCTTTGCGGCTATGCCGAGGCCACCGCGCCGCTCTTCCTGATCGCGGGTCTCGGCCTCACGACGCTGACGGCTCTCGCCACATGGAAGCTGCCGACCCTGTTCACCGGATTGATGACCGCCGCCGCCGCGCTGTGGCCGCTCGGAACGATCTTCTGGATGTCCGGCAAGACACTGGCAGAAGTGGGCTATGTCTGGCTTGGCTTCCTTATCCTGACGGTCGTCGCCGAGCGGATCGAACTGTCGCGCCTCTTGAGGCCGACGCTGGCCGCCCGCGGTTTGCTGGTCGTTCTCGTTGCGCTGTTCGCGCTGGCGTTGGGGCTGGGCCAACCTTGGAATGGTTCGTTCCTGCTATCTCTCTCGCTCGCCGGCATCGCGCTCTGGCTGCTCAAGGAAGATATCGCGCTGCGGACCGTCCGCACCCATGGCTTTGCTCGTTTCTCAGCCCTTCTGCTGATCTGCGGCTACGGCTGGTTGATCGTCGCCGCTGCGAGCCTGTCCCTATTGCCGCCGGGCGAGGCCGTTTATGGCCATGACGCGGCGATCCACGCGATCGCCGTTGGTTTCATCCTGTCGATGGTATTTGCCCACGCACCGATCATTCTGCCGGCCGTCACGGGAGCGCCGGTCCGCTACGTGCCGATCCTTTATGTGCCGGCCGCCCTGTTGCAGGTAGCGATTGGGTTGCGCGTCACTTTCGACGCCATGGAGGCGACCGAGAGGCTGTATTGTCCCGCATGGCTAACCATCGCGGCGATCGTGACTTACGTTGCGTTGCTGCTGGGCACGATGGCAATCCGGCCAAGAACCGCCGCATCGGTCTGAGATGCAAATCGGTCAGCCAGTCCTGAGCCAATTGTCCATCAGCCGGCCATGCAGCGTCGAAGCGGCACGGTAGGCACGGCACCGGTTGCGTCCGATGCGCTTGGCCTCGGCAAGCGCCGCACCGGCGGCGGCCATCAAAGCCTCGATGTTGGCGCCGACGTCCGCCACAGAGGCCACGCCAACGCTGGTGGTAAGCGGAACGTGCTCGCCTGCCTCAGTGACAAGCTTCAGCTCTTCAGTCCGGCGGCAAAGATACTCGGCAATCGACAGGCCGACGTCGAGCCGGATCGACGGCATGAACAGTGCGAACTCTTCATCGCCCACACGCGCCACGATATCAGGCGGACGCACTTCACGGTGCAGCACTTGAGCGAAGGCACGCAAGGCTCGGTCCCCTTCCTCGCGGCCGAAACGGTCGTTGACGAAGTGGAAATGATCGAGGTCGAACACCATCAGCACGCCACGCTCGCCAGCACCCTGCAATAGCGCTTCGGCGGCGCGAAAGAAGGCCGACCGATTGGGAAGGCCGGTCAACGCATCGATATCCGCTGCCTTCCGGTGCAAGCGTGCCTCACGCTGGGCTAGCAGGGTCAACATGGCAACGACCAGGAACAGCGTGAACAATAATGCTTCGAGTACACCTGCGATAAACGGCGGCGACTGATCGAAGGTCGCCTCGAAACCGAAATCGGGAAGAAGCATCAGCAACGGCACCCGGAGCGCATAGAGCGTACCGTGAGCGGCAAATAGCACAGCGGTGGGCAAACGGGCGGGCAATGGCTCGATCCGCCGGCGGAGGATAAGCTTCCAGGCGATCGCCAGCGAATAAAGGGCCATGACCGATGCCGCCAGAGCGGCATGTAGGGTTGGTTCATCGTGCAGCAAGGGAATGGCGAGGAATGGCAGCCAGGCAACGGCTCCCAGCACCGCCTTCCAGACGACCGGTCGGCAGCCCTCGAAAAGCTGGAAGCCGAGCCAGATCAGCCCATAGGCAAAGGCCAGAACCGCGTTGCCAAACAGCACCGACGTCCAATCCGGGACCACCGGACGCAGCATGTAAAAGGCGCAGGCGGCAGCGCCGAGCCACAGGGACGCCGCCCAGACACCCAGGGACGGGTTGCGTCGCTCCGTCAGCCAGATGAAACCGAAGGTCGTGCCGGCCGTCACACCGCCAAGCACGCCCACGAGCAATAACGTCGAAACGCTGATCAATTCGCCCATGACGACCTCCACGCTTCAAGCCGCGGGGTCTATTCACTCAGGAAGAGCTATAACAATACTCGATTGTGTCAGAAAAGTGTAGGATTCATGGCGGACAGCCAAGAATTTCCGACCTTCATAACATGTTTAACGCCGGAACTTTCCTTTGAGCGATGATAAGGAAGGATAACGGCCCTTTGGCACCGGGGCCACGGGTGGCGGCGGTGGCGTTGGCTTGAGCTTCAACTTCTGCGGTTCAACAGGCTTAAGCGCCGTCGAAGCGCCGGACTTCGCATCATCGACCATACGGACGAGTTTGAGCAACACGGCGGCCGTGCCCCTGAGGCGCTGCTCGGCCTCCGGCCAGTCGCGTGTCAGAACGATCTTCTGATCCGGCCGGATCTTGGCGAGCGAGCCTTGCTCGCCGATGTACTGGACCAGTGCCGCCGGATTTTCGAACTTGCCTTCGCGGAAGGACAACACAAGTCCCTTCGGGCCGGCGTCGATCTTCTCGATGTTGGCCTTGCGGCAAAGGCTCTTGATGGTGATGGTCTTGAGGAGGTGTTCAACTTCTTCCGGAAGCGGGCCGAAGCGGTCGATCAACTCGGCGCCGAAGGCATCGATCGAACCACCATCTTCGAGCTCTGCGAGGCGCCGATAAAGGCCGAGGCGAAGCTGCAGGTCGGGCACGTAATGGTCGGGGATCATCACCGGCGTGCCGAGCGTGATCTGCGGCGACCACTGGTCCTCGACGACCTCGTCGACGATGCCGGCCTTGAGCTGGGCGACCGCCTCTTCCAGCATCTGCTGGTAGAGCTCGTAGCCGACCTCCCGGATGTGGCCGGATTGTTCCTCGCCAAGAAGGTTGCCGGCGCCGCGCAGGTCGAGGTCGTGGCTCGCCAGCTGAAAGCCGGCACCCAGCGTATCGAGCGACTGCAAGACCTTGAGCCGGCGCTCAGCCACGGTGTTGACGCGGTTTTCCGGCGGCGTGGTGAAGATGGCATAGGCGCGCGTCTTGGAGCGGCCGACACGGCCCTTGAGCTGATAGAGCTGGGCGAGGCCGAACATGTCGGCGCGATGAATGATCAGAGTGTTGGCCGTGGGTATATCGAGGCCGGATTCGACGATGGTGGTTGAGAGCAGCACATCATATTGGCCTTCATAGAAGGCGTTCATGATGTCCTCGAGCTGCGTTGCGGCCATCTGGCCGTGGGCAACGGCAACCTTCACCTCGGGCACGTGCTTTTCCAGGAACTCCCGCTGGCTGGCGAGGTCGGCGACGCGCGGGCAGACGTAGAATACCTGCCCTCCGCGATATTTCTCCCTGAGGATGGCCTCGCGAACGATCAGCGGATCGAAGGGCGTGACGAAGGTGCGCACGGCGAGGCGATCGACCGGCGGCGTCGCGATCAGCGACAGCTCGCGGACGCCGGTCAGCGCCAGCTGCAGCGTGCGCGGGATAGGCGTGGCGGAAAGCGTCAGCACATGCACGTCGGACTTTAGCTCCTTCAGGCGCTCCTTGTGCTTGACGCCGAAATGCTGCTCCTCGTCGATGATCAGCAGGCCGAGATCCTTGAAGTCGATGCCCTTGGCAAGCAGCGCATGCGTTCCCACCGCGACATCGACGGTACCATCGGCGATGCCTGCCCTGGTCGCAGCGAGGTCTTTCGAGGGCACGAGACGCGACGCCTGCCGTACGTTGATCGGCAAGCCCTTGAACCGGTCGTGAAAGGTACGGAAATGCTGGCGCGACAGCAGCGTCGTCGGCACGACGACCGCCACTTGCTTGCCGCTCATCGCGGCGAGGAAGGCGGCGCGCAGAGCCACTTCCGTCTTGCCGAAACCGACATCGCCGCAGACGAGACGGTCCATCGGACGGCCGGAGGACAGATCGCCGGCCACCGCCTCGATGGCGTTGAGCTGGTCCTCGGTCTCGTCATAGGGAAAGCGGGCGGCAAAATCGTCGTAGAGGCCTTCCGGCGGCGATAGCACCGGAGCCGTCTTGAGCAGGCGCGCAGCCGCCGTCTTGATCAACTCGTCGGCGATCTCGCGGATGCGTTTCTTCAGGCGCGCCTTGCGCGCTTGCCAAGCGCCGCCGCCCAGCTTATCGAGCTGCGCTTCGGCGTCATCGGAGCCATAACGGCTCAGAAGTTCGATATTCTCGACCGGCAGGAACAGCTTGTCGCCGCCGGCGTAGACGATCTCCAAACAGTCGTGCGGTGCACCAGCCGCCTCAATCGTCTTGAGGCCGACGAAGCGACCGATGCCGTGATCGACGTGGACGACCAAGTCGCCCTCGGCAAGGCTGGTGGCCTCCTTGATGAAGTTCTCGGCCTTCTTGCGGCTCTTGGCGCCGCGCACCAGACGGTCGCCCAGCACGTCCTGCTCGGCGATCACCACGAAGCCGGGTACTTCGAAGCCGGTCTCGATGCCGAGAATGGCCAGCGGCAGCATGCCGGGCGAGGCCTTCAAGGCGGCGTCGAGGTGCGGCGTCAGTTCGGTCGCCTGGCCGCCGTGGTCGCGAATGACTTGCGCCAAACGATCGCGCGAGCCTTCCGACCAACAGGCAAGGATCACCTTGCGCTTATCCTCTCCGAGCGTGGCGATGTATTTCACCAGCGCGTCGAAGATGTTGACGTCACCAGCCGCCCGCTCGGCAGCGAAGGAGCGGCCGGTCTTGCCACCAAAGTCGACGATTTTCACCGACGACTGTTCAGGTCTGTTGAAAGGCGTCAGGCGGGCGACAGTCCGGCGAGAAAGAAGGCCCTGCAGTTCACTTTCGGCGAGATAGAGCGTCGTCGGCGGCATCGGTTTGTAGGGCGCGCCGGAACCGCCCGTTTTCAGCGTGTCGAGGCGGGCCTCGTAATGGTCGACAATGGTGGTGAGGCGTTCATTCACCGCCTCGTCGACCAGCGGGTCGACCATGATGGGCGCGTCGCCCGTATAATCGAACAGCGTGCCGAGCTGTTCGTGGAACAGCGGCAGCCAATGCTCGATGCCGGCGTAGCGGCGCCCTTCGCTCACCGCTTCGTACATCGGGTCCCCCGATGTCGCGGCACCAAAGGCAGCTACATAGCCCTGCCGGAAGCGCTTGATGGACGCCGGGGTGATCTGCACCTCGCTCATCGGTACGAGATCCAGGCGTTTGAGCTGCCCAGTCGAGCGCTGGCTTTCTGGATCGAAGGTGCGGATCGACTCGAGCTGATCGCCAAAGAAATCAAGGCGAACCGGCGCTTCGGTTCCCGGCGCATAGAGATCGAGAATGCCACCGCGCACGGCATATTCGCCTGTGTCGCGCACCGTCGACGAGCGGGAGAACCCCGCGTCCTCCAGCCAGGCCGTGAGCTTGCCCATGTCAGCGACGTTGCCGGGCGCCAGCGTCATCGCCTGTCCAGCCACCATGGACGGCGGCACCACGCGCTGCACCATCGCGTTGACTGTGGTCAGCAGAACGAAGGGCCGCGTATCACCGGCATGCGCCGCCAATTCCGACAGCGTCGTCATCCGCCGTGCGACAACGGCCGGCGTCGGCGACACACGATCATAGGGAAGGCAGTCCCAGCCGGGGAATTCCAGTATACCGATTTCCGGGGCGAAGAAGGCGAGCGCCCTCTGGAGCTGTTGCAGCCGCTGGCCGTCGCGGGCAACGTAGACCGCATCAAGCCCGCGCCGCTTTTCCGACCGCACCAATTCGGCAAGCGCCAGCGCCTCGGCGCCATCCGGAACGGCAGCAACAGTGATGGCGGAGAAATCAGACAGCAGGCTGGACCAGGGTGTGGGCATGGTGGCGGCATCTGGAATGAACGGAAGGTGATCTTCTAAAGCATCCGAGCGCAAAAGGGAACCCTAAGCAAAAAGAGAAAATATAGCAATTACAATAATTTAGCAATTCAGCATCAATCTGGCGCAAATGAGATTGGGGCGCAAATCACCCAACTGGGGGGGCGTCGCGAGGACTCCTGGATACCGCATTGGATTGGAGACCGGGGGCACGGTTCGTCCATTCTTCAACGGGCGTGGTATTTTTACATAGCAAATTAGTATTTCTTCGGTAGATATCCCTAGTTACGGCTTCTTCGCCTTCGCAGGCGAATGTGAGTAGCCGGCCCGTGCCGAGAGGTCCACTTCGTGAGCACGTTCCTGGACGTTCCGTCTTTGGTCATCGCAGCGTCAATAGCTGGCGCCTGCGTCTCGGCCAGCCATCTGCTGATCTGGAACGCCATAAGGAACGAAATCAGCGTTCTCATCTGGAGCATCGCTTACGGCCTGATGACGATCTCCATGATCATGTTGGGGCTGCGCGGTTACATCCCCGGCGGGTTATCCATCATTGCCAGCAACGCGATGCTGCTCCTGGCCTCAGGATTGATCTGGCTCGGATATCGTCGCTTCATCGGCAAGAGCGCCACCTGTGACCGCTTCTTCGTCCCACTCGGTGCGACAATCTGGCTGGCCTTTGCCTGCGATGGGCGGCTTTTTGCCGACATCAATTTCAGGACTTACCTCGTCTCGACCATACAGTTCTTCTATCTGCTCGTTCTGATCGTCCAACTCGTCCGGGAATGCCGAAAGGAGCCATTGCCGGCACTTAATCTGACGGTGGTGGTCATCGCCTTTCAGCAGGCAATGCTGGCGACCCGCGTGATCTCCCTGTTCTTTTTTCCATTCGATCCAACGGCCGCCACTCTTCCAAACGGCGTGCTGATCAGTCTTACGCTGATTGGTTCGACGGCCGTCGTCATTGTTTCGGGTTTGCTGCAAATGGCTCTGGTCGCTCAGCGCTCGGAACGACGGTTCCGTATCGCGGCGGAAACCGATGAGCTGACCGGACTGGCCAATCGACGATACTTCCTCAGCGAAATTCTGCCGCGTCTGGCAGACCGGCCCAGCCAGGGAGCCTTGGCGCTATTCGATCTGGATCACTTCAAGCACATCAACGACACGCACGGCCATCTGGCCGGCGACCGAACGCTCAGCGAGTTCGCTCGCATTCTCACCGAGGTCGCTCCCCAAGATGCCATCACGGCGCGGGTGGGTGGCGAAGAGTTTGCCGTTTTCCTTCCCGATGCCACCACCGACACGGCCGCCAGCCTTGCAGAGCGCATTCGGCTGCTCACCCACTCCTGCCGGCTGGACACGATCAAGGGTGAACTGCGCGTCACCGTAAGCGGCGGGGTCGCCAGCGTGGCCGACGTTGGTTCGGATTACGAAACGTTGCATAACGCAGCCGACTTCGCGCTCTACAAGGCCAAGAGCGAAGGGCGAAACCGCGTGATCATTCATCGCCCGGATCCGTTTACGGCGCAGCTCGGCTTTTCCCGGCTCGATGATCATGCCGGCTGGCCGGCCTCCGCGGCGGTCTGACGGCCATTCAGCCGCTGACCGGATGCTCGCGGGCGAAGGCAATCACCTTGGAGAAGACCGCCTTTGGTGCAGTTTCGGGAACCGGTATCTTCTCGAGAATCCAACCGAACAGTTCCCGATCATCGACCTCGAGCAGAGCTTCGAACTCTTCCAGCTCGTTATCCGTCAGGTCGCCGATCGCGTGGTCGGCAAAACGGCCGAGCAGCAGATCCAGCTCCCGCGTGCCGCGATGCCAGGCGTGATAGAGAAGCTTCCGGCGTCTTGGCGAGAGGTCGTCGGATGTGCGGTTGAGCCCCGACATCGGCATTTCTCCTGGTAAATCAATTCAATGGTGCACTCGCCGAACGAGCGCCCCTCCGTCAGGTGATAGTCGATTTACGGCGAAAGGCAACGCTCGCCGGTTGTCTGTCGTATCGCCGACCGCCCAAGGCTGCTATAGGGAGCACCCTTTTCGAATATTGCCTCGGCTATTTTATCATGCATGCCCCTTCATCCGGCCGTTGGTCCGAGCTTGTCGCTCCGCATCATCTGGCAGCCTCGCTGACGCTGATGCTCGCCACGGCGATCTTCGCCTTCAATGCCTTCCTGGTATCGACCGCGATGCCCACGGCGGTGGGTGAGTTGCACGGCGAGGCCTATATTTCCTGGACGCTCACCGTCTATATCGTGGCCTCCATTACCGCCGGGGCTTCGGCGCCGCTGCTCAAGGCACGCTTTGGCGCGCGTCGCTGCCTGTTCGTGGCCAGCGGTGTATTCGCCGTCGGCACGCTTGCCGCGGCGCTGTCGCCGAGCATGGAACTGGTGCTCGTCGGCCGTACCGTGCAGGGCGCCGGTGAAGGTCTGGTTGCGGCTGTCGCTTTCGCCTTGATACCGCAGCTCTTCCCGGCGCGACTGGTCTCCAAGCTGTTCGGTGCCGAGGCGATCGTCTGGGCCGTCGCAGCTTTCGGCGGACCGGTTCTGGCCGGCATCATTACCGAAATGGTGAGCTGGCGCGCGGCCTTCTTCGTCAACCTGCCGATCGTTGCCATATTCCTGGTTCTCGTCCACATGGCGGTGCCGCAAGAGGCGCGCAATCACGACGCAGGGATTTTCCCCGGCATCCGGCTCGGTCTCGTAGCGCTTGCCATGATGGCGATCTCGGTCGCTGGCGTCACATTCAGCGAGCCCTGGCAGGCCGCCATCGTGGTGGCCGGCGCCGCGCTTTTTCTGACCGCCGCCGTGCGCATCGATCTTTCGGCCCGCGTGTCGATCTTGCCGAGCGGCGCCTTCGGTCTTTCCAGCGTGCCGGGGCTGGGGCTTTGGACGATCTTCTTCCTGCCCCTTGCCCAATCGGTGACCGGCGTTTTTCTGGTCTACCTTATCCAGCATCTCTGGGGATATGGGCCTGCCGTGGCCGGGGGAATAGGCGCCATTCTGGCCGTCGCATGGAGTTGTGGCGCTATCACGGTTGCCAACTTCGACGGTCGAGGCAGACGGCTGGCATTTGTCGCCATCGGCGGGTCAATCTTGGTTGCCGGCCTCGTGGTGGCTCTCACCGCCGTAGCCCAACACCTTCTGGTCTTGGTCATACTCGGTCAGATGGTGATCGGTCTCGGCATGGGAATCGCTTGGGGCAGCCTCTGCCAAGTGGTCATGGAAACCTACCCTGAGGGCGAACGCGACAAGGCTTCGGCCCTGGTGCCAACGCTGCAATCGGCCGGCTACGCGGCGGGTTCGGCGATCTTTGGTCTGGTCGCCAACCTGGCCGGATTCGCGGCCGACCGCACGGCGGAGGGCCTTCGGTCTGCAATGATCGTCGCCTTCGCCGCCGCGATTATCCTCGCCCTGCCGCCGCTTGCCTTTGCGCTTCGCATGGGCAAGCTCCATCGAGCTGACGCCTGAAACCGGATCAGATCGATACCTCCCCCCCTGGAACGATCCCGACCTCCTGCAGGTGGGCGACGACACGCTCGGCGAGCAGGTCGGCGGCTGCCAACGTGGTGTCGAGGTGCAACTCCGGATGCTCGGGCATCTCATAGGGTGAGGAAATGCCGGTGAAGCGAGCGATTTCTCCCGTCCGAGCCTTGGCATAGAGACCCTTGGGATCGCGCGCTTCAGCGATATCGAGCGGTGTATCGACGAACACTTCGACGAACTCGCCCTCTTCCACCAACTCGCGGGCCAGCTGCCGCTCGGCCCGGAACGGCGAGATGAAGGACACCAGCACGATCAGGCCAGCGTCGACGAACAGTTTCGCCGTTTCGGCAACGCGGCGGATGTTCTCGACCCGGTCGGCATCCGAGAAGCCGAGGTCACGGTTGAGGCCATGGCGAACGTTATCGCCATCGAGAATGTAAGCGTGACGGCCAAGCGCCGTCAGTTTCTTCTCGACGAGGTTGGCAATGGTCGACTTGCCGGCGCCGGATAGGCCGGTGAACCACACAACGGCCGGCTTCTGTCCCTTGGCGAGCGCCCGCGCCCGCTTGTCGACATCCAGAGCCTGCCAATGGATGTTGCCAGCTCTACGCAGGCCATGGTCGATCATGCCGGCGCCGACGGTAAGATTGGACAGCCGATCGATGATGATGAAGGCGCCGGTCTCGCGATTGACGGCGTAAGGGTCGAAGGCGACCGGTTCGGACAAAGACAGATTGGTGATGCCGACTTCGTTCAGAGCAAGGCTCTTCGCCGGCAGTTCGCCACCGGTATTGACATCAATCTTATGACGGATGGCCGTCACCTGGGCGGTGACCTGGCGTGCGCCGATCTTGAGGAGATAGGGGCGCCCCGGCAGGAGCGGTTCGTCGGCCATCCAGATCAGGTGAGCGGCAAACTGATCGGACACCTCCGGCCGTTCCGTGGCAGCCGACAGAACGTCGCCACGCGAAATGTCGATCTCGTCGGTCAGCGTCAGCGTCACCGCCTCGCCAGCCGAAGCGGCTGCGAGCTCACCATCAAAGGTGACGATGGATTTTACCGTCGAGGTCCTGCCGGATTTTGCCACCACCACGGCATCGCCCCGCCGCACGGTGCCGGAGACGATGGTGCCAGAGAAGCCACGAAAATCGAGATTGGGCCGATTGACCCATTGCACCGGCAAGCGGAACGCCCGCTCTGACGCATCGTCATCAACCGCCACGGTTTCCAGATGCTCGACCAGCGTCGGGCCGGTATACCAGGGAATGCGAGCGCTGCGCTCGAGCACGTTGTCGCCATAGCGGGCACTGAGCGGAATGGCCGTCAACGTCTCAAAACCAAGATCCGCGGCAAAGGCTCGATATTCGGCAACGATGTCTTCGAAGACCGCTTGAGAGAAATCGACCAGGTCGATCTTGTTGACCGCCAGCACGACGTGGCGGATTCCGACTAGCGATACGATGAAGGAATGACGCCGCGTTTGGGTCAGCACGCCGCGTCGCGCGTCGATCAGGATCACCGCGAGATCGGAGGTCGAGGCGCCGGTCGCCATGTTGCGCGTGTATTGCTCGTGACCGGGCGTGTCGGCGACGATGAACTTGCGCTTGTCGGTCGAGAAGAAGCGATAGGCGACGTCGATGGTGATGCCCTGCTCGCGCTCGGCTTCCAAGCCATCGACGAGCAAAGCCAGGTCAATGTCGTCGCCGACCGTGCCGTGTTTGCGGGAATCCTTCTCGAGGCTCAACAGCTGGTCTTCGAACAGCAGCTTGGAATCGTAGAGCAGACGGCCGATCAGCGTCGATTTGCCATCATCGACCGACCCGCAGGTCAGGAATCGCAGGAGGCTTTTTCGCTCATGTCGGCCCAGGTAATCGGTGAAGGCGGAGGCGTCGGCGGCAACGTTGGGGTCGATGGCATTCATCAGAAGTAGCCTTCCCGCTTCTTCTTTTCCATGGAGGCGGCATCGTCATGGTCGATCAGGCGACCAGACCGCTCGGACGTCCGGGCAATCAGCATTTCACGGACGATTTCCGGCAGGGTTGCAGCGTCACTCTCGACGGCGGCGGTCAGGGGATAGCAGCCGAGCGTGCGGAAACGGACGCGCCGCAGTTCCGGCGTCTCGCCCGGCTCGAGCGGCAGGCGATGATCGTCGACCATGATCCACTGACCGCCTCGGTTCACTACGGGGCGTTCGGCGGAGAAATAGAGCGGAACGATCGGGATCTTCTCAAGCAGGATATATTGCCAGATGTCGAGCTCGGTCCAGTTGGACAGCGGGAAGACGCGGATGCTCTCGCCCGGCCGGACACGTGAGTTGTAGAGGCGCCATAGCTCCGGACGCTGGTTCTTCGGATCCCAAGCGTGGGTATCAGTGCGAAAAGAGAACACCCGCTCCTTCGCCCTGCTCTTCTCTTCATCACGGCGGGCGCCGCCGAAGGCCGCATCGAAGCCATGAGCGGTCAGCGCCTGCTTCAACGCCTCTGTTTTCATGATGCTGGTGTAAACCGAGGAGCCGTGTGTGAATGGGGTTATGCCGGCAGCAATGCCGTCCTGATTGGTATGAACCAGAAGGTCGAGCCCTTCCTGCTTCATCGTCGCATCCCGGAAGGCGATCATCTCGCGGAACTTCCAGGTCGTATCGACGTGCAGAAGCGGGAAAGGCAGTTTGCCGGGATAGAAGGCCTTGAGCGCTAGGCGCAGCATGACCGAACTGTCCTTGCCGATCGAATAAAGCATGACCGGGTTGCGGAACTCGGCGGCGACTTCGCGGATGATGTGGATGGATTCCGCTTCGAGACGCTTCAAATGGGTCAGACGATCCTGGGACACCTGAACTCACCTCGTGCGCGACGCCAGTCGCGGCTTGCTTTCCGCCGGTCCCCTGACCGGAGATATTGGTGAAGCGGTACCAAGCCCCTCCGGTGCTCTCAAGAAAGCGCGCACTCCGGCAAAAGGAGAAAAGAGAAAATCTTTCCGTTGGCGACGTTTTGCTTTCGCAATTCCACACCTACGGTCAATAATATCTATTATCTACTGATTTTGTATTCTAATTAAGGCCGTTAAGACCTGTTCCCGTCGGACTTACCCCCAGTCCGCTCGGGAGCCGCTGCCGTCGACCCGCGTACGATCAACTGCACGGGCCAGACCTCGGCCACCGCGCCCGGCTTTTGCCCGGCGACTCGCGCCAGCGCCATTTCGGCAACCCGGGCGCCGGCAGCTCGGATCGAGGAGCGTGTGGTCGTCAACTGCGGATGAAACTGATCGGCAGGAAAGGCGGGCATCTCGTCGTCGTGCGCGACGATCGACAGATCGCGTGGCACGTCAAGGCCGAGTTCAGCGGCGGCCCGAAGCACACCAAGCGCCACGAGTGCGGAACCGCATAGAAAAGCTGTCGGCCGCGCGTCGCTTTCCAGCGCCTGACGGGCGCAGTGATAGGCATTCTCGGCGGTCATCGGCATGAAGTGCTCATCGAGCATGTCGTTCGGTAGGCCAGCGGCAGCAAAGGCATTGGCGGCACCTCGCGAGCGATCCTGTGCGAAAGTGAAATGCTCCTCGCCGTTGATCAGAGTAACGCGCCGGTGGCCAAGTTGGATCAGGAAGCTGGTCGCCTGCTGAAAGGCGCCGAAATTGTCGATGTCGATATAGGAAATGCCGGTGGGATCGGACGGACGACCGTGCACGACAAAGGGGAACTCCAGCTCATTGAGTAGAGCAATACGCTCATCGGTGAGCTTGGGGCCCGATATGATCACGACGTCGACCGTGCCGTCGCGAGCCAGCCGTCCGAAGGTGACAATCTCGTCACGCGGCGTCGAGGGGCTGATGAGAATGTCAAAGCCCTGTTTGGCGCTGGTCTCGGCCACGCCGGCAAGATATTCGACGAAAAGTGGATCCATGAGCGCGTTTCGCTCGGCATTAAACACAACGCCCAAAGCATGAGCACGCCCGGTCGCGAGCCGTCGGGCCGCCGGACTGGGCCGATATCCGAAACGTTGCGCAGCGGCGAGAACGATTTCGCGGGTTTTTTCGCTGACTTCCGGATATCCGTTGAGCGCGCGACTGACAGTCGTCTGCGAAAGATGCAGTTCGGCTGCCAATTCCTTAAGATTCATTGTCATTTTCCGTCGTCATCGGCAGCTGCCTCGTTCTTCCCCCGAAGCCGTGAGCAGAGGCCGATGCGCGAGCCTTACCATTTGTAGCGATACTGTTACACCCCATTACACGCCCTGCCCAAAGGATCGGCATAGGCCGTATGCGCTCGCAAAGGCGCTAAATCCTCCCTGCAAACGGTTACATTGACCAGTTGACAGCAACTTGGCTTTCAAGGATGATCCCAGCGTTCAAAGCGCTTTGGGGATTTCGAGGCGCTTCGTACCCAGTTGCGGCATTCGGGAGAAGTGCCGCATTCAAGGGAGGACTTGATGCTTCATTCAGCCCTGCGTGCCGGTCTTTTTGCCGGCGCGGTTTTAACCGCATCTGCCACGATGGCTGCCGAGCTTGCGATCGTGTCCGGTGACTCCGGCAATGGGCTGGCTTTCCTACAGAGCCAGCTGAAGAACTTCGAGGCCAAGACCGGCAATACGGTCAAGATCGTGCCGATGCCACCGTCGACCACCGACCAATTCGGCCAGTACCGCCTGTGGCTTGCCGCCGGTAACGCCGACATCGACGTGTATCAGACCGACGTGATCTGGGCCCCGCAGCTTTCCGATCAGTTCGTGGATCTGACCGATGCCGCCAAGGACGTGGTCAAGGATCATTTCCCGTCGATCATCGAGTCGCAAACGGCCAATGGCAAACTGGTAGCCATTCCAGGCTTTACCGACGCGCCGGCGCTGTTCTATCGCAAAGACCTGCTTGAAAAATATGGCAAGCCGGTTCCCAAGACCTGGGACGAGATGGCCGCCACGGCCAAGGAAATCCAGGACAAGGAACGCGCCGCCGGCGCCAAGGACCTTTGGGGCTTCGTTTTTCAGGGTAATGCCTACGAGGGCCTGACCTGCAACGCCTTGGAGTGGGTGAAATCGTTCGGCGGCGGCCAAATTGTCGAGGCCAACGGCGACATCTCCATCAACAATGAAAAGGCGGCCAAGGCTCTCGAGATGGCCAAGGGCTGGATCGGTACCATCTCGCCCCCGGGCGTCCTCGCCTATCAGGAAGAGGAAGCGCGTGGCGTCTGGCAGACCGGCAACGCGGTATTCATGCGCAACTGGCCTTACGCCTTCGCACTCGGCGATAGCGCGGACAGCGCGGTGAAGGGCAAATTCGGCGTATCGACGCTGCCGGCCGCAACGACGACCGACAAGCCGGCTGCCACTCTCGGCGGCTGGAACTTTGCGGTGTCCAAGTATTCCAAGCATCCTGAGGAGGCGATCAAGCTCGCCTTGTTCCTCGGATCGAAGGAAGTCCAGAAGAACCGCGCCATCGAGCAGACCACCTTGCCGAGCATCATGTCTCTCTATGACGACCCAGATGTTGCCAAGGCTGCGCCGATCATTCCCCAGTGGAAGGACGTGTTCATGAACGCCGTGCCGCGTCCGTCGGCCCCGACCAAGGTCAAGTACAACGAGGTGTCCTCGCTGTTCTGGTCGGCCGTTCACGACACACTGTCGGGCAACGGCACGGCCGCGGATAACCTCGAAATCCTCGAGGGCAAGCTGACCGAGCTCAAGGGGTCCGGCTGGTAAGCTACGCCAGCTCGCCGGCCGCCCACGTCGCTCCCCGAGACGTCGGGCGGCCGGATCCCTGGAACCGGCTTGTTTCGCAGCGCATGTTCATTGGCGTATTGCGCCGAAATCACAGCCGAAAAGACTTCTCAGCCGACGAGGCGGCTGCCGGTGACTTTTCGTTGCCGGACTGCGCGTAACCGGCGCCGCCGAGGCGGACCGATGCCTTCCGACTCCATCGCAGGAATTGCCATGGCCTCCACACAATCGACGATCCAGATCGTGCCGACCGCCCCGGGCCATAAACGGGTCAAGTCCGAGTTGATGCGGCAGCGCCTCAGGGCCGCCAGCTGGTTCCTGGTACCGATGCTGCTCGCGCTTGCCATCGTCGCCGGATGGCCGCTGCTCAGAACGATCTATTTTTCGTTCACCAACGCATCGTTGACCAATATCAGCGGCGCGGAACTGATCGGTTTCAAGAACTACCTTAACTGGACGGTTCTGAAGAGCGGCCGCGTCATCTGGTCCGGGCTACTCGCCGACCCCGTCTGGTGGAACGCCGTCTGGAATACGGTGCGCTTCTCTGTGCTCTCGGTCACGCTCGAAACCATTCTCGGCACGGTCGTGGCGCTGGTGCTCAATGCCGACTTCAAGGGACGCGGCATCGTACGCGCGGCCATTCTGATCCCTTGGGCCATTCCAACCATCGTGTCGGCCCGCATGTGGAGCTGGATGCTGAATGACCAGTTCGGCATCATCAACGACATGCTGATGATGCTGGGGCTTATCGATCACAAGATCGCCTGGACCGCCTCGTCGGACACGGCAATGATCGCCGTGCTGATCGTCGATGTCTGGAAGACGACGCCTTTCATGGCGCTTCTCATTCTCGCCGGCCTGCAGATGATCCCACGGGACATCTATGAAGCCGCAGCCATCGACGGCGTACATCCGGTCAAGACCTTTTGGAAGGTTACCCTGCCCCTGGTACGACCGGCCCTGATGGTGGCGGTCATCTTCCGCTTGCTCGATGCTATGCGCATTTTCGACCTGATCTACGTGCTGACCCCCAACAGCGCCCAGACCAAGACGATCTCGGTTCTGGCACGGGAAAACCTGATCGATTTCGACAAATTCGCCTATGGATCGGCGCAGTCGACCATGTTGTTCCTGCTTATTGCGCTGATGACCATCCTCTACATCTGGCTCGGCAAGGTGCGTTTCGACGGAGGAGATCGGTGATGCTCTGGCGCCATACCAAGACTGCCGCTTTCTATTTGCTCGTGGCGATCATCGTCCTTGTTTCGGTTTTTCCGTTCTACTACGCGATCCTCACAAGCTTCAAATCCGGCACGGCCCTGTTCGAGGTCAACTACCTTCCGGTCCACTTCAGCCTGGACAACTACATCTCCGTGCTGACCACCGGTGTGTTCGTCCGAAACCTCGGCAACTCCATCCTGGTGGCGACCTCGGTGGTGGTGCTGGCGCTGTTTCTAGCGATTACTGCCGCCTTTGCACTGGCCCGCGTCAGTTTCCGTGGCCGCGGCCTTCTGTTGATGACCATTCTTGCCGTGTCGATGTTCCCGCAGATCGCCGTGCTGGCCGGTCTGTTCGAGCTGGTGCGGGCTTTCGGCCTCTTCAACACACCCTTCGCCCTGATCTTCTCCTATACGATCTTCACGCTGCCCTTCACGGTGTGGGTGCTCACCACCTTCATGCGCGATCTGCCGGTGGAGATCGAAGAGGCGGCGATCGTCGACGGCGCCACGCCGTGGGTCATCATCAGCAAGGTGTTCATGCCGCTGATGTGGCCGGCGCTGGTGACGACGGGGCTCCTGGCCTTCATCGCCGCCTGGAACGAGTTCCTGTTCGCGCTGACTTTCACCTCCTCCAACGAAACGCGCACGGTGCCTGTGGCGATCGCGCTGCTGTCGGGGGCGAGCCAATACGAGATTCCCTGGGGCCGCATCATGGCGGCTTCGGTGATCGTTACCGTGCCGCTCGTCGTTCTCGTGTTGATTTTCCAGCGCAAGATCGTTCAGGGGCTGACGGCCGGCGGCGTCAAAGGCTAGGAAGGCGCGCAATCTTCCCAAAGCGATGAAACCCGCTTTGCCTCAGCAGCGTTGCTGCGACAAGATGAAAATGCCGACGCCCTCCCCGCCGGCATCGATGAGAGAGAGATCGACCGACGATGGATATGCCTGAAAAAACCGTAGCAAATGCAAGCCGAGCCTCCGACCCCGACTGGTGGCGCGGCGCAGTGATCTACCAGATCTACCCGCGCTCGTTTCAAGACTCCAACAGCGACGGGATCGGTGATCTTGCAGGCATTACAGCCCGTCTCGGATATCTCGAAGATCTCGGCGTCGATGCCGTCTGGCTGTCGCCATTCTTCAAGTCGCCCATGAAGGACTTCGGCTACGACGTTTCCGACTATTGCGATATCGATCCCATCTTCGGAACGCTCGACGACTTCCGGACGATGGTTGCCGAGGCGCATCGGCGCGGCATCAAGGTGATCATCGACCAGGTGCTGAGCCACACGTCCGACCAGCACTCCTGGTTCGCAGAGAGCCGCCGCGATCAGATCAACGACAAGGCGGATTGGTATGTATGGGCCGATGCCCAGCCGGACGGCACACCGCCGAACAACTGGCTGTCGGTGTTCGGCGGTTCTGCCTGGGAGTGGGATACCCGCCGGTGCCAGTACTACTTGCACAACTTCCTGGCCAGTCAGCCCGACCTCAACTTTCATACTCCCGCGGTGCAGGACGCATTGCTCGACGTGCTGAAGTTCTGGCTCGACCTCGGTGTCGATGGATTCCGGCTCGACACCGTGAACTTCTACTTTCACGACGAGCAGCTTCGTCCCAATCCGCCGCAGACCCGACCGGTCGACGCCATCGATGCACCGCGGGTCAATCCCTATCTTCGGCAGGACCACATCTATGACAAGAGCCAGCCGGAGAATCTCGAGTTCCTGAAGCGGATGCGCCAGCTGCTCGACCAGTATCCCGGCTCGACCACCGTGGGCGAGATCGGCGACGGCGATCGTTCGCTCAAAACGATGATTGCCTACACCTCCGGCGGTGACAAGCTGCACATGAGCTACACGTTCGATCTTCTGGGTGGCGAGCCGACGCGGGCCTATGTGGAAAAGACGTTGAAGACCTTCGAGGCGCAAGCCGGCGACGCATGGCCATGCTGGGCGCTGTCCAACCACGACGTGGTCCGCTATGCGACACGGTTCCTGCCCTTCGCGCAGAACCCGGCGCAGCGGGACAAACTGATGGCAACGCTCCACCTCAGCCTGCGTGGCTCGGTCTGCATCTATGAAGGGGACGAACTCGGCCTCACCGAAGCAGACCTTGCCTTCGAGGATCTGGTCGATCCCTACGGCATCCGCTTCTGGCCGGAGTTCAAGGGGCGCGATGGCTGCCGTACGCCCATGGTGTGGGAGGCCGAGGCCCCCAATGCCGGTTTCTCCACGGCCAAGCCCTGGCTGCCGGTGCCTCAGGCCCACCTCGCCAAGTCAGTCGACCAACAGGTCGGCAAGCCGGAGAGCCAGTACGAGCTCTACAAGGCGATGATCACCTGGCGCAAGACGAGCCGGGCGCTGACCAAGGGCTCGGTGAGCTTCCTCGCCTCGGATGGCAATGTTCTCGCCTTCCTGCGACAGGCGGGTGAGGAGAAGGTGCTCTGCGTCTTCAACTTCGGGCACACGGGCGCCGGTTTCCCGGTGCCGGCAGGGCTTTCCGTTGCCTCGATCGCCGAGCTCGGCTTCGCGTCGCGTGTCGTCGAGGGCATGGTGACGCTGCCAGCCGAGAGTGCCTTCGTCGCCAGGATGAAATGATCTGAACCAAAGACCGGCCGCCCCTTGCGGGCGGCCGGGCTCCAAGAATGGGGTTGGGAGAACCCTTCGCGAAATTCGGGAGGAACTGCGCATGTCAGCCGGACTGAAGCTCAAGCAAGTCAAGAAGGCCTATGGCGCCGTGCAGGTACTGCACGGCATCGACCTCGACATCAAGTCCGGCGAGTTCGTCGTCTTTGTCGGCCCTTCCGGCTGCGGCAAATCGACGCTGCTGCGGCTGATTGCCGGCCTTGAGGATATCACCGAGGGTACGCTCGAAATCGGCGGTACCGTGGTCAATACGCTGCCGCCCTCCAAGCGCGGCATTGCCATGGTGTTCCAGAGCTACGCGCTCTACCCGCATATGACGGTCTACGAGAACATGGCTTTCGGCCTGAAGCTCGCGAAGGCCGCACCGGGGGAACAGGAGAAACGGGTGCGGGAAGCTGCGGAAATGCTGCAGATCACGCCCTATCTCGATCGCCTGCCCAAGCAGCTGTCCGGCGGCCAGCGGCAGCGTGTTGCCATCGGTCGGGCCATCGTCCGCGACCCGAAGGTCTTCCTGTTCGACGAACCGCTTTCCAACCTCGATGCGGCGCTGCGCGTTGCCACACGCCTGGAGATCGCCAAGCTGCATGAGCGCATGGCCGAGACCACCATGATCTACGTGACGCACGATCAGGTGGAAGCGATGACGCTCGCCGATCGCATCGTGGTGCTCAACTACGGCGTGGTCGAACAGGTTGGCACGCCGATGGAACTCTACCATACGCCGGACAACCTGTTCGTCGCCCGTTTCATCGGGTCGCCGGCCATGAACATCGTGCCGGCAACCATTGCCAGCACCGGCGCGCCGGCAACGGTGCAGCCGGAATCCGGCAACCCGGTTACCATCAATGCCGAGGTCGCGGCGACCTATCTCGACGCCAAGGCCACGTTCGGCGTCCGGCCGGAAGACCTGACCCCGACCGACGGACCGGGACTTTTCACCGGAACGGTGTCGATCGTCGAGAAGCTCGGCGAGGTAACCCTGGTCTATTTGGATACCGGCCTTGAGGAGCCCATCACCGTGAAAATCGACGGCGACGTGGAGATTGCCAAGGGCGCCACGCTGACCGTAACGGCGCCGGCGGAGCGGCTGCATCTTTTCGATGAGAACGGCGTTGCCTTTCCGCGTGTGCGCTTCGCGCGCGCTGCGGAATGAGCGATCACGGTCGCCCGCCAAGGGCGACCGTCTTCTAGAGCATTTCCGGCGAACTCCGGTTCGCCGGAAATGCTCTAACTTTTTGTTTCACCGCAATTTCGGACTCAAAACCGGTTCCCACTTTTGCTGAAATTGCTCTAGAGAATGCCGACCCTCTTGAGGAACCACCAGGCGCCCCATATCGACAACCCGCCGAGCAGGAACGCGAACACTGTTCCGAAATGCTCGCCGGCGAAAGGCAGCCCGCCGGTGTTCATGCCGAAAAAGCCGGTGACAAGCGTCGGTGGCAACAGGAAGGCTGTCATGATCGAGAGTATGTAGAGGTGGCGGTTGGTTTCGGAAGAAATCTTGGAGTCGATTTCTTCGTGCAGCAGGCGTGCCCGATCCTGGAGGGCCTGCATCTCCTGCGAAGCCGAGCCGAGCAGATCGGCCAGCGTCTCGGCCATCTCCACCGTACCAGTGGGCAGCGGGTCCGGCTCGTCCCAGCGTTGATAGCGACGGAACAGAGCTACCGAGGCTCGGAGCTGGCGGTTTAGCCGGACGATGGTGCGCCGGACCGGACCGAGGCGGCGGCGCTCGTCGCGCGGCGCCGTCTCGAAAACATAATCCTCGATGCGGTCGAGCTCGTCGCCCATCTCGAGGATGAGGGAGTCCACCACCTTCTCGAATTCGGTAACGACGGCCGCGAACACGCCCACCGCCTCGTGAATGGCGAGGCCGCGGTCCACGGCAAGCCGGGCTGCTTCCACACAGCGCAGGGGATGTAGCCGCGCCGTGACAATCAGCCGCTCGGAGGCTGCAAAACGGAACCAGCCGATATCGTTGGTCTCATAATCGAAGGCACGCTCGATATCGGTGAATACGCCGTGTAGCACGCCATCGTCGGAGGCAAGCACCACATGGTTGTCGCGATCAGTGAGTGTCGCCCGTGCCGCCTCCGGAAGATCGGCGAAGCCTTCCAAAAACTTGGGAACCCGCGCGTCGCTGAGGGCCAGATGCAGCCAGACAAAGCCCTCGTGGACGATCAAGTCCTCGCGTAACGTGGTCGGCGGCAAGGGATGGCCGACGCCGGTGACGGCGTCAAAACGATAGGCCCAAACGAAGCCGGGAATCTCGGTGTTGAGCAAGGGCCAGACACTCCGGACACAGGCGCGGCGGACCGCGATCTTCCTGATAACACGCTGGAGTGACGATTCCACTCCAATCGGTGCTTCTGGAGCGCTCCCCGGGCCGATCGAAACATCGACCGGAAAAACGCCCCAGACCGTTTGGCCGGGTATCCGCTCAAGCTCGTCAATCCAGAGCGGCGGATGCCCTGAATGATCAGTGCAGCTGGCGCCGGATCAATCCGGCAGGGCAGCGGTTATGATGAACTCGACCTTGTACTCCGGCGCGGCCAGCTTGGCTTCGCCCGTCGCACGCGCCGGCGTGTTGCCCGGCGCCACCCAGGATTCCCATACCTCGTTCATGGCGGCAAAGTCGGCCATGTCGGCCAGCCAGACGATGGCCTGCAGAGCCCGCGTCTTGTCGGTGCCGGCTGCGGCCAGCAGGCGATCGACCTCGGCCAGAGCTTCGACGGCCTGCGACTTGACGTCGCCCTTCGGCGAGCCGACCTGACCAGCGAGATAGACGGTCTTGTTGTGGATGACGGCGTTGCTCATGCGCTTGCCGGGCTCGATGCGGGTGATCGCCATGAGGGGACTCTCCGATGTCTGCGGCGGGCGGCCCATCCGCCCGCGGAACTGTCCGTTGCCTATCTTCTCGGCAGATGGCCCGCAACAGGAAACACGCAGCAGAGGGATCGGATTGGCGACTGCAAGGGAGGCTGGATCGATTAGGGTCGGCTGCGCCGGCCGAATGAGCGCTGCCACGGATGGTCTGCCAGAACCTTGCCTCATACAAGTTGTTGTAACGGGTCGTGACATCCCTGCGGCCGCATACGCGAAAGTCTTTTATGTCCTCCTTTGGTCCCTATGGTCCGCTAGACGCCGATGACATCACGGCGATCAATATCGTCGCGCGCTTTCTGGCGCTTGACGACCTTGGCAACCAGGACAAACACAGCGCACCGGCTTTCGATCTGGTGGTGCTCGCCGGCAACGCCCTGTTATGGACCCTGGAAGGCGCGGTGAAGAAGGCCAGGACAAGGGGCGTGCCGCTCTTGATCTCGGGCGGCATCGGTCATTCGACTGGTCTGCTGGCAGCCGCCGTCGATGCCCATCCTGTCTACCGCAAGGCCCTCGCCAGCCAGACATCGGAAGCTCGCTTGCTCGGCGACATCGCGGCCATGTTTCTCGGGCTCAATCAGTCGCGGCTGTTGCTGGAAGATGCGTCGACCAACTGCGGCGAAAACGGCCTTTTCAGCCGGCGCTTTCTCGATGCGCAGAGACTGGTGCCGGCCGCGATATTGCTCGTTCAAGACCCGCTGATGCAGCGGCGCACCGATGCTTCGTTTCGGCAGGCCTGGGCCGATACAACCTGTCCTACGATCATCAATTGGCCGGTGCAGGTGCCCTGCATCGGCTACCGCCGCGACCGGATCGACTACCTCCAGAGCCCGAACAGCCACAAATGGACGCCCGAACGCTTCCTGTCGTTGCTGACCGGTGAGATCCAACGCCTGACGGACGACGAAAACGGCTACGGGCCGCGCGGCAAGGGCTTCCTGCCACATGTCGATATTCCCGATGACGTGGTGACGGCGTGGCGCCACATCATGAACTCTGGAAAATTCGAGGCGTCTGCACTAGGACGCCCGGCTAATTCCTGAACGGATATTGCCAGATTTCCGCCTGTCACATCGTTGGTAGACTAAAGATTCCGTTATCGGTACCTTCACGTACAACTCCCGCCTACGTAGTATTACGCCTCGCCCCCCCGAGTCCGGGTGGAGCCGCCGGTCGCCATCGACCGGCTGGACGGACCGGGGCGAAGCATCACGATTTGGGAGGAATACCGATGACATCCGTCACCGTCGACCCGACGAAGTCACCTGCCTCATATGTCATGACGAAGGAAGAGCGACACGTCATCTTCGCCTCGTCGCTCGGCACCGTCTTCGAGTGGTACGATTTCTATCTCTACGGTTCCCTGTCAGCGGTCATAGCCGCCCAGTTCTTTTCCGGCGTCAACCCGACGGCGGCCTTCATCTTCGCCCTGCTTGCCTTTGCTGCCGGCTTTGCTGTCAGGCCATTCGGCGCGCTGGTATTCGGCCGGCTCGGTGACATGATCGGTCGTAAATACACCTTCCTCGTCACTATCCTGATCATGGGTGCATCGACCTTCATTGTCGGCATCCTGCCCAACTACGCCACCATCGGTATGATTGCGCCGATCATCTTGATCCTGCTCCGCCTCTTGCAAGGCCTCGCGCTCGGTGGCGAGTATGGCGGTGCGGCGACCTACGTCGCCGAGCACGCGCCCGACCATCGTCGGGGCGCCTACACCTCCTGGATCCAGACGACGGCTACGCTCGGCCTGTTCCTGTCGCTTCTGGTCATCCTCGGCTGTCGCGCCGGGTTGTCAGCTGACGATTTCAACGCCTGGGGCTGGCGCATTCCTTTCCTGGTGTCGATCCTGTTGCTGGCCATCTCGGTCTGGATCCGCCTGAAGCTCAACGAGAGCCCGGCCTTCCGCCGCATGCAGGAAGACGGCAAGACCTCCAAGGCGCCGCTCACCGAAGCCTTTGGCAAGTGGAAGAACCTCAAGGTCGTCCTGCTCGCCCTGTTCGGTCTCGTCGCCGGTCAGGCGGTGGTCTGGTACACGGGTCAATTCTACGCGCTGTTCTTCCTGACGCAGACGTTGAAGGTAGAGGCACAGACCGCCAATCTCCTGATCGCCGCCTCGCTGTTGATCGCCACGCCGTTCTTCGTGATCTTCGGATCGCTGTCGGACCGGATCGGACGCAAGCCGATCATCATGGTCGGCCTGCTGCTCGCCTGCCTTACCTATTTCCCGATCTTCAAGGGGATCACTCACTACGCCAACCCGGCGCTGGAACAGGCTGTCGCCAACTCCCCGGTGATCGTCGTTGCCGACCCGAACGAGTGCTCGTTCCAGTTCAACCCCGTGGGTACTTCCAAGTTCACCACGTCTTGCGACGTGGCAAAAGCTGCTCTTGTCAAGGCGGGCGTACCTTATGAAAACGAGACGGCAGCGGCAGGAACGCCGGCGACCGTCAAGATCGGCGCCACCGCAGTGGCTTTCAATCCCGCCGCCAGCGCGGACGGCTCGACGCCGGCCCAGGTGTTCACCAAGTCGCTGACCGACGCCATCACCGCCGCCGGTTATCCGGCCAAGGCCGATCCGGCGCGGATCAACCTGGTCATGGTGACGCTGCTGCTCTTCGTGCTGGTGCTCTACGTCACCATGGTCTACGGCCCGATCGCCGCGATCCTGGTGGAAATGTTCCCCACCCGCATCCGCTATACGTCGATGTCGCTTCCCTATCACATCGGCAACGGCTGGTTCGGCGGTTTCCTGCCGACGACGGCCTTCGCCATGGTGGCAGCCACCGGCGACATCTACTACGGCCTCTGGTACCCGATCGTCGTGGCGGCTGTCACGCTGGTCATCGGCATGCTGTTTGTCCGCGAAACCAAGGACAACGACATCCACGCCGACTACTGATCGGCACCAGTTTCGAACGGAAGGCCCGGCCAATATCAAGGCCGGGCCTTTTTTGCTGGGGTCAGACGCGGCCGGCGAATTGATCCAGCGTCTTCGCCGGGGTCACAGCCTGCGGATCAAGGAAACAATGGATGATAGCCGGCTTACCGGATGCCATTGCCCTCTCAAAGGCCGGCGCGAACTCCGCCGTGGTCCGCACGGTTTCACCATGGCCGCCATAGGCGCGGGCCAAGGCTGCGAAGTCTGGATTCTTCAGCGATGTCGCCGAGACGCGGCCGGGATACTCGCGCTCCTGATGCATGCGGATGGTGCCGTACATGGCATTGTCGATGACGATCACCACGACCGGAATATCGTACTGGACCGCGGTGGCAAACTCCTGGCCGTTCATCAGGAAACAGCCGTCCCCGGCAAAGACCACCACGGGCCGCTCAGGAAACTGTCGCTTGGCCATGACGCCGGCCGGCACCGAATAGCCGACCGACCCCGACGTCGGCGCCAGCTGGCCGGTAAAGCTGCGATACCGCCAATAGCGGTGCACCCAGATGGCATAATTGCCGGCGCCATTGGCAATGATCGTCTCGGGCGGCAGATGTTCGCGCAGCCAGACCACAGCATCGCCATATTGAAAATCACCCGGCAGCACCGTGGGCTTGTCGGTCCAGGCGAGAAAATCGGCACGGGCCGTCTTCGTCTCATTCGACCAGGGAATCTCGACCGGCGGATGCACTGTGGAGAGCGCCGAAGCGAAGGCATGCGGACTGGCAACAATGCCGAGCGTCGGCTGATAGACGCGTCCGATCTCCTCCGGATCGGGATAGACGTGGATCAGCGTCTGCTTGGGCTGCGGTATGTCGAGAAGCGTGTAGGACGACGACGGCGATTCCGACAGGCGGCCGCCGATGACAAGCAGTACGTCCGCGTCGCGAACGCGGGTCGCGAGCTTCGGATTGGCGCCGAGGCCGAGATCGCCGGCATAATTCGGGTGGTCGGCCGGAAACAACGAGGCGCGGCGGAAGCTTGTCGCCACTGGCAGGTCGAAGCGCTCGGCAAAGCGGATCACCTCGCGCCGAGCCCGCTCGCTCCAGCGCGATCCACCGACGATGACCAGCGGCCGCTTCGCCTCCCAGATGAGCTTCTGCAACCGTGCGAGATCGGCCAGTCCCGGCCAGATTTCTGCTGGTTCGACGAGCGGCGCATCGGCCACCTCCGCCGTTTCGGTCAACATATCTTCCGGCAACGACACGACCACCACGCCGGGCCGTCCCTGCATGGCGACGCGGAAGGCGCGGGCGACCAGTTCGGGGATTCGGGCGGGATCGTCGATTTCCACCACCCATTTGGCGATGGAGCCAAACACCGCCTTATAGTCCATTTCCTGGAAGCAGCCACGCTCCAGCATGCCCCGCTCGGCCTGACCGACGAACAGGATCAGCGGCGTCGAGTCATGCTCGGCAATGTGCAGGCCCGGCGCGGCATTGGTAGCGCCGGGTGCCCGCGTCACGAAGCAGATGCCCGGCTTACCGGTGAGCTTGCCATAGGCGTCGGCCATCATGGTGGCGCCGGCCTCGTTGCGGCACACCAGTACATCGATCGAGCTGTCGTGCAGTGCGTCGAGAACAGCAAGATAGGATTCACCGGGCACGCAGGTGAGCCGCTCGACCCCTTGCCGAATGAGCTGATCGATCAGGATCTGGCCGCCGGTGCGGGACGGAATGGACGAGGACAAGGTGGGCAACTCCCAGAACAATGAGGCCGGTCATCGACCGGAACGTAGAGAAATCGGTCAATCGATCAACAGGTCCAGCCCTCGCCTGAGGCCTGCCTGTTCCCGCACGTGCCGCACGGCAAGCAGCGTGCCTGCAACGTAGGGCGCGGCGTCGGAGCCGGCATCGTGACGGAGGAGAAGCCGCTCGCCCGGTGCGCCGAACTGCGCCTCGCAGGACAGGACATAACCCGGCATGCGCAGCGAGTGCACCTGCACGGCGCCAATGGCACCGCCGCGTGTCTCCCTGACGCCGCCGAGCTCGTTCAATGGCTTTGAAGTGGCCGGCTGGCGCACTTCGGAAAGACGTTCGGCCAACTCGCGCGCCGTGCCGGAGGGCGTATCGGGCTTGCTGGCCGAGGCGTAATCGATCACTTCGACGTCGGCGACGTATTTTGCCGCCATCAGCGCGAACTTGGTCATCAGCGTGGCGGTGATCGAGTAGTTACCGGCGGCGAATACGCCGACACTCTTCTCCCGTGCTACCTTGTCGATCTCCGCATAGTCGTCGGCCGACAGCCCCGACGTGCCGATCACCACGGCAACACCGGCGGAAATCGCCTTGAGGGCATTGGCCTTCACCGCCCCCGGCTTGGTGTAGTCGACAAGAACATCGGCACCGGCTTTCAGCGCTTCCTCGACCGTAGCAACGACCGTCACGCCGACAGCCGCGCTGCCGAGCGCCTCGCCGAGATCGCGACCAGCCGACGAGCGAGCAACGGCGCCGACCAGCATCAGATCGTTGGCGGCGAGCACCGCCTTGGCCACAGCGCTACCGGTCCAGCCGGTCGCTCCGGCGACAATTACGCGGATCGTCATGGCTTACTCCACGTCGAAGCTGACGCCCTGCGCCAACGGCAGATCGCGTCCATAATTGATGGTGTTGGTCGCCCTGCGCATGTAGGCCTTCCAGGCGTCCGAACCGGCCTCACGACCGCCGCCGGTTTCCTTCTCTCCACCGAAGGCCCCGCCGATCTCCGCGCCGGACGGGCCGATGTTGACGTTGACGATGCCGCAATCCGAGCCCTTGGCGGACAGGAAAGTCTCGGCTTCACGCAAATCGTTGGTGAAGATCGACGAGGATAGACCCTGCGGCACGGCATTATGCGCTTCGAGCGCTGCGTCGAAGTCGGTGTAGCGCATGACATAGAGGATCGGCGCAAAGGTCTCGGTCCTGACCACCTCGGTCTGGGCCGGCATCTCGACCAAAGCCGGCCGGACATAGAAGGCATTGCCGCCGAGTTCTTCGCGGGCGCGTTCGCCGCCATGGACGGTCGCGCCATCGGCCCGCGCCTTCTGAAGCGCCCCTTGCATGCGATCATAGGCGGCCTTGTCGATTAGCGGCCCGACTAACGTTCCGGCCTCTCGCGGATCGCCGATGGTCACCGAGGCATAGGCTTTCCTGAGACGCGGCAGCAGGCTGTCATAAGCGCTGTCATGAACGAAAAGACGCCGGAGCGTGGTACAGCGTTGGCCGGCCGTTCCCATCGCCGCGAAAGCAACGCCACGCACCACGAGATCGAGATCGGCGCTAGGGGCAATGATGGCACCGTTGTTACCACCGAGCTCCAAAATGGCGCGGGCGAAGCGGGCGGCAAGGCGCGGCGCGACAGAACGGCCCATGGCGGTCGAGCCGGTGGCCGACACGGCAGCAATCCTGACATCGTCCACCAATGCTTCGCCGATTGTCCTGCCGCCGATGATCACTGCGGAGAGGCCAGTCGGTGCTCCCGCCTTGGCCGCAGCCTTCTCGAACAAGGCCTGTGTAGCCAGCGCGGTGAGCGGCGTCTTCTCAGAAGGTTTCCAGACGACGGTGTCGCCGCAGACCAGAGCGATGGCCGCGTTCCAGGACCAGACAGCGACGGGAAAGTTGAAAGCGGAGATGACGCCGACGACACCTAGGGGATGCCAGGTCTCCATCATGCGATGGCTCGGCCGTTCGGTGGCGACGGTAAGACCATAGAGCTGCCGGGAGAGACCGACCGCGAAATCGCAGATATCGATCATTTCCTGCACCTCGCCGAGGCCCTCGGAGACGATCTTGCCGGCCTCGATGGTCACGAGGCGCCCGAGATCTGCCTTGGCGGCTCTCAGTTCGAGCCCGAACAGGCGGATCAGTTCGCCGCGCTTGGGTGCCGGCACGAGACGCCAGGTCCGAAACGCAGCGTCAGCGGCGGCGATGGCGATGTCGCACTCGGCCGTGTTGGTCTCCCGCACGTCCGCGATCCGCTCTCCGGTGATCGGCGATGTGACCACAAGGCTACCGCCCGTATAGGCGCTTTCGACCACGCCAAGACGAGCGAGAAGATCGGCGGTTTCGGTAACTAGGCTGGAAGCGGGCATCTGGCACTCTCGTCGGCGACGCCGGCCGGAGGCACAGCGGCGAATGGGGCTGAGGTCCATTACGTTATTGTCCCTAGCCCCCTACCCTGCAAACGATGATTTCTGGTAAGGTCATGAGAAAATCTCATAACCGGACGTTGCCATGGCCCGCGATCTTCTGCCGTCGATCGGCGCACTCGTCGCGTTCGAGAGTGCCGCGCGCCATCTGAGTTTTTCGCGAGCCGCCGCCGAGCTGCATCTGACGCAGGGCGCCATCAGTCGACAGGTGCGGGAACTGGAAATACGGCTCGGTCTGCCGCTGTTCGAGCGGATCAATCAACGCGTCTTTCTCACCGACGCCGGCGAAACCTACCGGCTGGAGGTGGCGCGGATTCTGGCCGGTCTTGCCACCGCAACCGAGCGCACCATGGCAAGCGCCAGCGGTGCCGAAGTGCTGAACCTTGCGGTTTTGCCAACATTCGCGGCGCGCTGGTTGGTGCCGCGCCTGCCGAAGTTTCTTGCCGATCATCCACAGGCGACGGTCAATTTTGTGGTTCGCAACGAACCCTTCTCCTTTGCCGATACACCGCTCGATGCCGCCATTCATTTCGGCGAACCAACCTGGCCGGGTGCGATGTGCGACTTTCTCTGCATCGAAGAGGTCTATCCCATAGCGGCCCCCAGCCTGCGGGATCGTTTCGGCCTTCAGAACGCTATGGCGATCTCGCAGGCGCCGCTCCTCCACCAATCGAGCCGCCCCACCGCCTGGGCCGACTGGTTGGCCGCCGAGGGATTGCCGACCGCCGGCGCCTATCGTGGCTCCCGCTTCGACCAGTTTTCGATGATCGCCGAGGCTGCAGTCGCCGGCCTGGGCGTGGCACTGATGCCCCGTTTCATGATCGAGGCGGAATTGGCGTCCGGCCGGCTTGCGTTGCTGACGGAGAGACCAATCGACGCCGGAAAGGCCTATTGGTTCGTCTATCCTGAAGCCAAGGTCCGCTCGCGGCTCGTCCGCTCGTTTGGCGACTGGCTGAAGGTGGAGACCGCCGCGCCCTCCTCCGTGTGAAACTCTCAGGTCTGTAGCGAACCGCCATCGTGCTCTCAGGCCAAGCCGGCAACGGAATCTAAGTTGCCGCGAAGTGGAACCTTTTTCGCTCCCGGACGCTTAATGCCGTAGTCCTCCGCTGCCGCAGAGTTCGCTCGATACGACGCGTGACACGCCGTAATCCAGATCGCAGCAACCGAACTTGCGGCAGGAGGCCTTTCTGGATCTGGGCATTCTGCCACTCGTGCGACAGGAGAACATCATGGCTTCCTCCCTTCCTGCTTTCGACGACGCGCCGTCCGTCGAATCCGTGTCATCGGCCGTCAGTTGGAGCGCCATCATTGCCGGCGCCGTTTCAGCGGCCGCCCTTACGGTCGTGCTGATGTTCCTGGGTTCGGGACTCGGGCTGACGATGGTGTCTCCGTGGGGCAATCAAGGCGCAGGCGTCACCACGTTTGCCGTCTCCGCCGCCATCTGGATGATCGTCATTCAGTGGCTTTCGTCCGCCCTCGGCGGCTATATGACCGGCCGGTTACGCACCAAGTGGGTCGGCGTCCATACCGACGAGACTTTCTTTCGCGATACGGCGCATGGTCTTCTCGCCTGGGCTCTGGCAACGCTTATTGTCGTCTGCATGGCGACCTCCAGTCTGACCTCAGTGGTCGGCACCGGCGTCAAGGCGGCGTCCACCGTTGCCTCCGGCGCCGCCATGGGGGCCTCGGCGGGAGCTGCTTCCAGCGCTTCCAGCACCGGTGAGACGACTGGCAACAACGGCATGTCTTGCTTCGTCGACAGCCTGTTTCGGCCGACCGACCCGACTCGCCTTGCCGCCCCCGGCGCAGAAGGTGATGCGGCCGCCGCCGCCCAGGCTTCGCGCATCCTGATTGCCAGCGCAGCCGCCGGCGAGATGTCGCCTGCCGACCGAACCTATCTCGGACAACTGGTAGCTGCGCGAACTGGCTTGTCGGAGGCCGACGCCACGGCTCGGGTCAATACGGTGCTGGCGCAGGTCAACGAGGCCAAAACGAAGGCCCAGGAGGCAGCAGACACGGCCCGCAAAGCCGGCATCGCCTTCGCTCTGATGGCCGCGCTGTCGCTGGTCATCGGCGCCTTCATCGCCAGCGCTGCCGCCGCGCTTGGCGGCCGACTGCGCGACGAATAAGCGTCGCTTTATAACCGAGACGAAAGCCTTGCGCTCGACGGCGATCCTTGGGTCGCCGTCGAGTTGTTTAGGGACTAGAGTAACTGCTGCATATCCCAAGTCTCCAAGGGGAGCTCTGCGATGTCGGACTACGATTTCTACTACTGGTCGGTCCCCTTCCGCGGGCAGTTTGTCCGGGCCGTTCTGGCTTATGCAGGGAAAACGTGGACCGAGGGCGGCGATGTCGCAATTTCCAATTTCATGGGTGGACCGGTGAAACGGATGCCGGTTCCCTTTATGGGACCGCCCTTGCTCGTTGACAAAAAGGACAACTTCGCCATCGCCGAAATGCCAGCCATTATTCTTTATCTCGGCGAAACACTTGATCTATTCCCCAAAACGGCAGCGCTCCGGGCCATGACCATGAAAGTGGTCAATGATGCCAACGATGTGCTGGATGAAATCACCCTGGACGGTGGTCGAGAAATGTGGACCGAAAGGCGCTGGGAAGCTTTCGTTCCGCGCCTCGGCAAATGGATGTCGCTTTGGGAGGAGACCGGCACGCGCCACAGCCTGAAAGCCGATTCAGGCTTCTTGCTTGGTGGTGAGCAGGCGGGCATCGCCGACGTTGTAACGGCCACACTCTGGTCGACGATGGTCGATCGTTTCCCGGTGATCGGTGCGATCTTCGAGGAAAGCGCGCCCAAGGTCGCCGCCCTGACGCGGCGTGTCGCCAGTTTGCCGTCGCTCGCCAAGTTGGCCGCCAAGGCTCGCGAGGATTACGGCGATGCCTATTGCGGCGGGCAGATTGAAGCTTCGCTTCGCAAGGTTCTGGGTGCCTAGAGCACCCGCCGATCAGGTTGGATCAACCTGATCGAAAAGCGGTTGCTCCAGCAAATGAATCTGGAGCATTCGCTCGCCGACCAGATGTTTCAATCTGGTCGGCGAATGCTCTAGGCGGATGGCAAGCAAGCCGGTCGAGCGCGAGATCGGATAGACACCGACCCGCGCTCGAGGCTGGATGAGCGTTCGCTTTGCGAAAAGCTCTGCTCCCTCACGCTTCAGGTCTATCGCTCAAGCGTGAAGACGACCTCGTAAAGTCCAGGATGCGCCTCGCCATAAGCCTTGTTTCCCTGAATCAGGCCACGATCCATCAGACGCTTGATGACGCGGCGCGCGGCATCTTCATCGGCGCTTTGCGCATAGTTGACGACGCGGGTCCCATCCAGACTGCGATGCAGGCTGGCCGATATCCACCCATCCACCTCACGAGCGGCTTCGGCAGCTTTGGACAGGTAATCGATCAGCGCCGCCTGCCCACCGTCGGGAACGGTGAACACATTGATCTGGGTTATCAGCGGAGAATTGGCACGAATAGTTGGCATGATGCACTCCATGATGAGCGCGAGCCGCCGTGCTTGTTGCGTACCGATAGACCTGCCAGCGCGCGCCAAGCCGCGGCGAAACTCGCCGTTGCTTGTCGCGGGTTCGCCTCTTGGCGACGCGGAGCCTCTCATTGCAAGAGGGAGCGGGCTTACCGATGCCGCTCAGGTCCTTTTCGACGATGCAAGTGTACGCGGGAATCCGGACCAGTCAATCGCGCCGGATAGATCATCGTGCCGGCAACTCAATCAGTGGCTCTTCGGTTGCCGAGTCAGTCGGTCCGGGGCGATTGGCCGCCCAGGTGAGAAGAGCGTCGAGAGCCGGGCAAAGCTCCTGCCCCTCCCTAGAGATTTGCGCTTCGGAACACCTCTGCCACGAAATCCAGAAATACCCGCAGGCGAGGCGCCGACTGGCGGCTATCGGGATAAAGGGCCGAGAGCAACATTGGCGACGGCGGATAATCGGCAAGCACTTCGACCAGGCGTCCCCCGGCGAGATCATCGGCAAAGCGATAGCGGGGGGCCTGCACCAATCCGAAGCCACGCCGAGCCAGATCGGCCGTCGTGTCCGAATGGTTGGCGCTCACCCGCATCGGCAATCGGATTTCACGCAGTCTGCCCTCGACATTGAACTCAAGAGGCAGAACCTCGCCGGTGCGTGATGAAAGAAACCCCACCATCTGATGGCCAGCGAGATCATCGATCGATGTCGGCATGCCATATCGCTTCAGATACTCGGGGCTTGCCACCGTCACCTCCTTGATCGTGCCGAGGCGCCGCAGCATCAGGCTGCTGTCAGCCGGTTCGCCAACCCGGATGGCACAGTCGACGCCTTCCCGCACCAGGTCGACAAGCCGGTCGCTTTGGCCGAACTGTACCTCGATGCGGGGATGGCGCTCGATGAAGGATGGTAGCGCGGGCAGAATGAACGTACGCGTCAGCAATCCCGGCGCATCGATCCGCAAAAGACCATGCGGCTCACTGTCGCGAAGCATCGCCTCCGCGTCGTCGAGATCGGCAAGGATCGCGAGGCAGCGCCGATAATACTGGTCGCCGTCGGGCGTTGCCGCCACGTGCCGCGTGGTGCGATCGAGCAGCCGCACGCCCAGCCGCCCTTCCAGCTGTCGGATTGCTTCTGTCGCCGTCGAGCGTGGAATGCTGTGATCCGCGGCCGCGGCGGTGAAGCTTCCGCGTTCCACGACACGAATGAACAGGCGAAGGCTATCGAGGTAGTCCATGGCCATTGTTCGCTCGTTCCGAATAGATTTGTCAATTCACGACGGATTATCCGGAAGCGGCGGCGGCCTATGTTTCAGCTCGGAGGTGCACTATGACACAGCACACAGAGCAAAGCGCCATCATCACAGGCGCATCCAAGGGTATCGGTGCGGCGATCGCCAAGCGGCTGGCGGCCAATGGTGTCGCGGTTATCGTCAACTACGCCCACTGCCGGGAAGCGGCCGAAAGCGTCGTCGAAGAAATCCAGCAAACCGGCGGCAGAGCTATCGCGGTTCAGGCCGACATTGGCGACCGCGCCGGAATGCCAAAACTGTTCGACGCGGCGGAAAAAGCGTTCGGCGGCGTCGACATCCTCGTCAATAACGCGGGCATCATGAAGCTCGCTCCGCTCGCAGAGTTCGACGACGCGACATTCGACAGCCAAGTCGCCATCAATTTGGGCGGCGTGTTCCGGGGTATGCGCGAAGCCGCCAAGCGGCTGCGTTCCGGTGGGCGGATCATCAACTTCTCGTCCAGTGTGGTCGGCCTCTACCAGCCGGGCTATGGAATTTATGCCGCAACCAAGGCGGCCGTCGAAGCGATGACCCACGTTCTTGCCAAGGAACTTGGACCGCGCGGCATCACCGTCAATGCGGTGGCGCCTGGGCCGGTGGCAACCGAACTCTTCCTCGACGGCAAGACCGATACGCAGGTGGCCGCCATCGAGAAGATGAATCCGTTCGGCCGGCTCGGCCAGCCGGAGGATATTGCCGGCGTGGTCGCCTTCCTCGCAAGCCCCGACTCCGGTTGGGTCAATGGCCAGGTGATCCGCGCCAATGGCGGCGTGATCTGAGGAGAAAATCCATGCGTAAAACCATACTGATCACCGGAGCCTCCAGCGGCTTCGGCGCCATGGCGGCGCGCGAATTGGCGCGCGCCGGCCACCAGGTGTTTGCTTCGATGCGCGATCTTGCCGCCCATGACGGCAAGCCGGCGGCGGAGATGGAACAGCTCGCCCGCGACGAGGGATTGGCGCTGATCCCCATTGCCCTCGACGTCACTTCGCAACCATCGGCGGATGATGCCATCGCGCGCATCCTCGCCGACGCGGGGCGGCTCGACGTGGTGATACACAACGCCGGCCACATGACCTTCGGACCGACCGAAGCCTTCACACCGGAACAACTGGCGCGGGTTTACGACGTGAACGTGCTTGGCACGCAACGCGTCAATCGCGCGGCCCTGCCCCACCTGCGCGCAAACGGCCAAGCGCTGATGCTGTGGGTCGGATCGAGCAGCACGCGCGGCGGCACACCGCCGTTCCTGGCGCCCTATTTCGCCGCCAAGGCGGGAATGGACGCGCTGGCCCAAAGCTACGCCCTTGAGCTGGCACGTTTCGGCATCGAGACGACAATCCTGGTGCCCGGCGCCTTCACCAAGGGCACCATGCATTTCGAGCACGCAACGCCGCCGGAAGACGAAGAACGGGCCAACGCCTATTGGTCCGGCCCCTATGCCGGCGTTGAAAAGCAGGCGCTCAAGGGGCTGGCGGCTCTGGAGCCGGCGGACGCCGACGTGCAGTCGGTGGCCCGCGCCATCCGCGAGATAGTCGACATGCCGCACGGCAAACGTCCGTTCCGGGTGCATGTCGACCCCTCCAGTGACGGCTCCGAAATCGTCAATGCGGTGGCCGATCGCATGCGGGCGCAACTGCTCGAGCGTATCGGCCTTGCCGACCTGCTTCACCCCGCACGCTGAACTCGTGCCGACACCAAGGAGACCCGATATGCCTTTCGCCAATTTCAAGGTGCCCGAAGCCGCTCTCACCACCACGCAAAAGGAAGAAATCGTCCACCGCACCACCGCCATGCTGGTGGAATATTTCTCCGAAGCGGCGCGTCCCCACACCATGGTGCTGATCGAAGAGATCAAGGACGGCGGTTATGCCCGCGCCGACGAGGTGTTCGTCATTCCCGAGGCTTATCGCGCCAAGGATTAGTGTCACTGTCCTTGGATCGAACCGTCTGCGGCGGCGTCACGCCGCAGACGGTTTGTCTCGTTCCAATATAGCCCTGCGCGTCAAGCGATTTGGTCGCGGTGCGATCGATATGTTCGCCAAGCAGGCTGGCTTCGCGCATGATATTTGTCGCGAACGCGGGCATGATTTTTACCGCGTAGCTAGGCCGGCCACGCCTTTATTCAACAGTGCCGGCAACGGCAAAGAGTTGCTTGCGAAGCCATTGATGCCCCGGATCCTCCTGTTGGCGTGGATGCCAATAGGCGCCAACGCCGATCGGTTTCAGCGAGACCGGCGGTTCGAAAAGATCCAGCGACGCATCGAAATGACGAAGCATCCGCGCCGGCAGGGTGCAGAGCAGATCGCTTCCCGCGATGATGGTCGGTGCCACCGCATAGCTCTGCACCGACATCGCGATCTGGCGAGTACGGTTGATCGCCCTGAGGGCCTTATCGATGAAGCCGGAGAACGGATCTCCTTCAGATGAAACAAGGAGATGTGGGAGGCTACAAAATGTTTCCAAATCGAGAGGCGCGATTCCTCGCGGGTGGCCCTTGCGCTGAGCCGTGGCAAAATCGTCGTGGAATAGCGTCCGTCCGATCCATGTGGCATCCGTGCCCGCTGCGACCCCGATGAAGACATCAATGTCCCCGCTTTCAAGCAGGGCGGGAATTTGCCTTCGATCGGGCAAGGCAAGTCGCAGTCGGAGGTTGGGGGCAACGGCTCGAACCCGCTGCACCAGACCAGGCCCAAGCATGATGGCCGGATTTTCCTGCAAGGCCAGCGTAAACACTCGGCCGCTGGTTTCCGGATCGAACGTCGCGGGCTCCATGATCGCAGCGATATGACGAAGCGCCCCAGCAACCAAAGGCGCCAGGGCTTCGGCACGTGGTGTTGGAATTATGCCGCGGCCATTAGGTGCAGGGACGAACAGCCGATCGTCGAGCAGTGCGCGTAGGCGGGTCAACCGAGCCGAAAGCGCCGGTTGGCCGACTCCCAACCGAACCGCCGCATGAGTGACGTTACGATCCTGCAGCAGCGCGTCGAGCGCGAGCAAAAGATCAATATCCATGCCTGCGATTGGGTTCATGCTTGCCCTGCTCGACGATCCGACCAACGCGCCATCCGATAGAGACCACGCACAGTAAAACAGTATAACGCTTCGTCGACGACGAGGTCACCGGAAGACAGCGCAGCCGGTAACCTCGTCTGCCAGATACTGGGTGATCAGTTAGTCCGCGGCGCGATTTGTGTAGGTCACCGGCACCCAGTCATACCCGCCCCTGCCATCGGCACGGATATGACCGATGCCGGGGAAAGGGAGGTGAGGAACCGCGATCAGGTCGCCTTGCGCGGCAAATTGCGCGAAAGCCTGCTTACGCACCTTCGCTGCGAGCTTGCTGTCCTCGTCATAGGCGATGGTCACATCCGGAGCGGGAAACTGTACAGCCGCAACGTGAATCGTATCGCCGATGAAGACGATGTGCTCGCCTTTGCTACTCAGCGTATAGAAGGCGGCTCCAGGAGTATGGCCGGGATGCACCGTGGCGCTAATGCCGGGCAGAATTTCCTCGGTTCCGGAGAAAGTCTTCAGCTTGCCGGCGTCGAGATAGGGCTTCAACGTCGTTTGCGCGATGTCGAAGTAGCTCTTGTCGTAACCAGTGCGGATCTGGTTTGCCCGATCGAAGAAGAAATCGACGTCGGGCTTGCCGACATAAACAGTCGCGTTCACGAACACGCGTTGCCCGCCTTTCACCAGACCACCCGCGTGATCCGAGTGGGCGTGGGTGATCAAGACATCGGTGATCTGCTCCGGATGAAACCCCCGGCTGGCCAGACTGTCGATTAGCTTGCCGCCGTTGCCCGGTCCGAACAACTCGCCTGAGCCTGTATCGACCAGAATGAGGTGGCCCGGCATCTCTATCAAGAAGGCGTTGATCGAGGCTTCGACGGGATTGGCCTGGAAGTTACGGGTAAGGAGCTTGTCGATATTCTGCCGCGTCGTCCCGCGAAGAAGCGCATGGAGATCTTGCGGAACGGTCCCATCCGTAAAGGAGGTAACGCGAATATCTCCGACACGGATGCTGTAGCCTTCCGGCTGTTGCAGAACGACATGCTGAGGACCGGGAATTTGGGCGATAGAAGGAATTGCGGTTAGCAGCGCCGTCACAAACAGAAGGCCGGCAGCCGCTCGGCGCAAAAAGATGTGTTTCATCGGACAGTCCTTTCTGTTGGAATGCCGACAATATGTGCGCCGTCATGCCATCATTGGAGAGCATGACGGTTGATAGCAGTCATTGATGCGGTTGATGACACAGCGATCTTCTGTAAGTACCCGTCGCCGGAAAAGCCTGCCTTCCTAGGCAGGCCACTAAAGCCCTGGCAGGCTTGGACATTTCCACGATCACCCGGCGTTCGTCTCGCGCACAACATCGAGAAAAGCCCGTATTTTTGCAGCTCTCGACGCGGCCTTGGGGAAATATAGAAACAGCCCCGGCTCCCAGATGGCGGCCTCGGCAAGTATTTCTGTGAGCTGCCCACTCATGAGATGAGAGCGAACCAAAGGCTCCATCACGTAGGCGATCCCCAGGCCGGTCACCGCCAATTCCCGCGCGTAGACAGGATCCGACACGCGAACGGTTCCCGAGACGTCAAGCTGCAACTCCTTGCCGGCTTCCTGCAGGTCCCATTGATAGATGGCGCCGCTGCCAAGGAGACGGAACCCGATGCAGTTGTGTTGCCCCAGCTCGCCAATGGAGCGCGGCACGCCGAAACGCGCCAAATAGGCGGGCGCAGCCACCATGATCGCCCGCATGGGCGGGGTCAGACGAACGGCGACCAGGTCCTGGTCGATCATATTGCCCAACCGCACGCCGATATCGAAGCCCTCGGCGATCACGTTGGACAGGGCATCGTCAGCTACGATTTCGATCGTCAGCTTTGGGTGGCGTCGTGTCATCTCGGCCAGGATCGGAGTGAAGCCAATGTGCAGGGCAACATGTGGCGCATTGATCCGCAGAAGCCCCGAGACGTCCGATTGCGCCGAGCGAACGCTTTCAGCCGCTCCTTCCAGTGCCTCGATCGCTCGTCGAGCGCCCTCCAGGAAGGTGGCTCCGGCTTCCGTCAAAGCCACGCTGCGCGTCGTTCGGGCAAAAAGCGGCACGCCGAGCCGTTCTTCGACCACTCGAATGGCATGACTCACTGCGGAGGCACTCAGGCTCAGCTCGGCCGCCGCGCGAACGAAACTACGGGTTCTGGCAACAGTCACCACGACGGGCAAGTGCGTGAGAAGGATCCGATCCATTGCTGAACCATATCGCATAACCCATCCAAAATCGTCTCGATTATAATCTCATTCAGCAAGGTCCATGTTCCGGTCATGGGCTGGTGCCCACAATCGGAGACGAGACAAATGGAAAAGCACAATCGCGTGTGGCTCATCACCGGTGCGTCTTCTGGCTTTGGACTGGCCCTTGCGAAAGCGGTGCTTGCCCGCGGGGAGCGCGTCGCTGCCGTGGCGCGCCGACATGAGGCGCTTATCGAGCTGACGAAGCTCGCACCAGACCGCAGCCTGGCCCTGACGGCAGACCTCAATGACCCTCAGGCGCGTTCGGTAGCGGTCGATCAGGCGCTATCGCATTTCGGCAGGATAGATGTTCTCGCCAACATCGCCGGCCGGGGATCGCTCGGCGCCGTCGAGGAGTTTTCTCCTGATCAACTGCGCTCCCAGATGGAGATCAACTTCTTTGCCGCCGCCGAACTGACCCGCCTGCTTCTGCCGCACATGCGCGCCAACAGGTCGGGACACGTGCTCAACCTCACGAGCATAGGCGGACTTATCTCGATCGGGGGTTTTGGCGCCTATTGCGCTTCGAAATTCGCGCTGGAGGCGTGGAGCGAAGCCTTCGCCGACGAAGTGGCGGGGTTCGGGATCAGGGTCACCCTCGTCGAACCGGGAAATTTCCGGACGGAATTTGCCGGCGGAGCCAACATGCGCCCTGCTCAGTCGATCGACGACTATCGACCATTGATCGCGCCGATCGAAGATTTTCTATACGGCCAGGATGGTCGGCAACCCGGCGATCCCGCCAAGGCGGCTGAGGCAATGATGATGGTGGTCGAGGACAAGGCTCCACCCCGCCGGCTGGTCCTGGGAAGCGACGCCTTCGCCGCGCTGGACCGCATCTACGATGCGCGGCTCGCCGACATTGCCCGCTACCGCTCAGTCGGAGAGGCGACCGCCTATCCCGACGCGGAGATTCGACCCATTGGTGGTGCATGATTGAGAGGGGCGAAGCCCGCGCCGGGAACGCGAGCTTCGCCAGCGTTCCAACTCCGAGACATCCGATCAGCCGGTCCGATCCACGATGGGGTCGTGCACCATTGCCAGCCAATCGCCCAGGCGCGAGATGTCGCCGTGCATCCGCATCTCACCGGTGCCGAGAAAGCGATCGAGTACCTTTCTATAGCGCGGATCGGTGCTGCGGAGCGCGTTGAGTTCTCGTGCTACAGCCGCGGTCACCTCGATCGTAACGTCCGCCTGCTCATCTGCTCTTGCGCCCACCCTGTAGGATGGCTTGCCTCCGACAAGGTCAAAGCGGATGCCCTGAACCAATCCATCGGCCAGGACAACCCCATCGGTATAGCGCTCGACAAGGGAAACGGTCAGATCAGCCGGAAGCTCAGCGCGCCGTGCGGCCTCCGCCATGACCGTCCCGACCATCTCGAACCAGGCCGTTGTGCCGTGGGGTATCTTCGTATGAACGGTCATTGGCCTACCCCCTCGTCAGTCGACCGTGAGCACGATCTTGCCCTGGACATGGCCCTTGGCCGCGCGCTGATGGGCTTGGCGTGCCTCGGCCAACGGGAAGCGGCTGTCGATGACCACGCGTACCGTGCCATCTTCGAGGAGCCGACCAACTTCTTCGAGCTGCGCGCCGTTCGAGCGGACCTGCGTTGCCGAGACCGTGACGCCAAGTCGCCTTGCGTCATCGGTCCCTTCGAAGCCGAGCGGAAAAATCGGGAACAAGGCGCCACCACGCTTCAGAACCTTCAGGAAACGGCCGGAGGTCGGACCGCCCACCGCGTCAACCACGAGATTTATGTCACGCGCGACATCCTCGGGATTGGTCTTGGTATAGTCGATGAACTCATCGACCCCGAGGTCGCGCAAGAGCGCCTCGTGCTCGCCGGATGCCACGGCAATGACGTGCGCGCCTTTCCATTTGGCGAGTTGCACCACGAAATGCCCCACGCCGCCGGCCGCCCCGTTTACGAGAACGGTTCTGCCTTCAAGCGGTACCGGTTCATGCCGGCGCGGCTGAAGCGGGTTGGGCTCGTCATGCCCTAGATCCACAAGGAACTGCCAAGCCGTGAGTAATGACATCGGCGCTCCGGCAGCATGGTGGTGATCGATACTAGCCGGCTTGCGCGCCAGTTCCGTCGCCGGCACGCTGACATATTCGGCGTAGGCCCTGCTGTCTCCGGCAAGACCGCTCGGAAAGCGAACCATTGCATAGACTTCGTCACCGACGGAGAAGTCCAGGACATCGTCGGCCACCGCCTCGATCACGCCCGAAATGTCGGTTCCCAGAATGACGGGAAACGACACCTGCGGCTGCCACTCGGGCGGAAGCATCTTGTAACCCTCACGCAGATACCAGTCGGGCGGGTTCAAACCCACGGCGCGTACCCGGACGAGCACTTCGCCATTTCCGATCTCTGGCTTCGGTGCGTCTTCATAAATAAGAACTTCGGGACCACCGAAGGCATGCAAGCGAACCGCTTTCATCAGATCGTTCATTTGGATCTCCATGGCTGTGTTCCATGAAGAACTAGTCAGCGGAATTCGAATTGAAAATGATGGCCTGTTTCGCTTTAATAATGCCATGCAGGAACAAATCGGCCTGGAATGGCTCTCCAACCTTGTGGCGTTTGCGCGTGCCGGATCGATGGGCAGCTACACGGCTGCAGCCCGTTCTCTTTCGGTCTCGCCATCGGCGGTGAGCAAAAGCGTTCAGCGGCTCGAACGGCATCTCGGCGTTTCGCTCTTCACCCGTACGACGCGGTCGCTGACATTCACGCCGGAAGGGCGCGAGCTGCACGAGCGCGCATTGCGCTTGCTGCGCGCGGCGGAAGACATCGAGCAGGTGGCGACGGCGGCGCGTTCCGAGCCGTCGGGCACCTTGCGGGTGGCCGCACCACTGCCGATCGGGCTCCATGTGATAGCACCGGCCCTGCCGGCATTTCGCGCTCGCTACCCAAAGGTGACGGTAGACCTTAGACTGAACGACCGGATCGTCGACATCGTCGAGGAAGGAATCGACGTTGCCATACGCATCGGCGAGCTCCCGGACTCGGGACTGTTGTCCCGCAAACTGGCGCCACACCGTCTCTGTTGTTTTGCGTCGCCAGCCTATTTGGCGGCGCATGGTACGCCGAAGCATCCGGACGAGATCGACGGGCATGACACGGTCAACCTCCGCTATCAGAGCAGCGGCCAACCGCTGCGATGGCCCTTCCGGATGGGCGACCGGGAAATAGAGATCGTACCGCCGTCCGGCATTGTCGTGGATGTCAGCGAGGCGGTGATGACAACTCTCGCCGCCGGCGGTGGCATCGGGATCGGCGCGACATTTATTGCCGCTCCCTATGTAGTTCGCGGCGAACTGCTGCCGGTCCTTTCGGAATTTGCCGTGGAGCGGCACAACATCACGGCCCTATGGCCGGAGAGTCGCCGGACCAATCCGGCCGTACGAGCCTTTCTCAACCTGTTGCAAACAGCCTTTCGCGAACGAATGATCTCCTAGAATACTGGCCGTGTCGCGTTTCCTCTGGGGCGGCGGGGCGATGAACCTGTTATGAGGTCCCATTCCCTTCGCGTTTCTCCGAGTCGCCGTGACCGCCCACGCCCTGCAAATTCTGAAAACGGTTTACGGTTACGAGGCCTTTCGCGGGCGTCAGGCGGAAATCGTCGACCACGTGATGGCCGGCAACAACGCCTTCGTGCTCATGCCGACAGGCGGCGGCAAATCGCTTTGTTACCAGATACCGGCGATGGCCCGACCTGGCATGGGGCTTATCGTCTCACCGTTGATCGCGCTGATGGCCGATCAGGTAACCGCGTTGCGGCAGGCGGGCGTCAAGGCCGCGGCGCTGAATTCCGATCTCCAGGGCGACGAGCGATACAGTCTGTGGCGGGACATATCGAACGGCGCGCTGGATCTCCTCTACGTGGCGCCCGAAACGCTGCTTCGGCCCGACGTCCTGGACCTGTTGCACCGTGCGCGGCTATCGCTGATCGCCATCGACGAGGCGCACTGCCTGTCGCAATGGGGGCACGATTTCCGTCCGTCCTATCGCCAACTCGACGCGCTCGTCACGCAATTCCCCGACACGCCGCGCATGGCGCTGACGGCGACAGCCGACGCACCGACGCGCGCCGAGATCCTGTCGCACCTTCAAATCGCCGAAAGCGACGCCTTCATTGCCGGCTTCGATCGTCCCAACATCCGCTACGCCATGGCGGAGAAGGACAATCCGCGCGCCCAATTGAAGCGCTTCCTGAGGGAGCATGAGGGCGAAAGCGGCATCGTCTACTGCCTGTCGAAGCGAAAGACGGAGGAGACGGCAGCTTGGCTCTGCGATCAGGGCTATACGGCCCTGGCCTACCACGGCGGCATGGACAAGGCCGAGCGCGAGACGAACCAGACGCGCTTTCAGCGCGAGGAAGCCGTCATCATGGTGGCGACCATCGCCTTCGGCATGGGCATCGACAAGCCCGACGTGCGCTTCGTTGCGCATCTCGACCTGCCCGGCAGCATCGAGGCCTATTACCAGGAGACCGGACGCGCCGGCCGTGACGGTCTGCCGGCAGATACATTGATGCTCTATGGCCACGAAGACATCGCGCTACGCAGCCGGTTTATCGAGGACTCCGACGCACCGGAACAACGCAAGCGCATGGAGAGGCAGAAGCTCGACGCGCTGCTGGGCCTGGCCGAGACGGCCGGTTGCCGCCGCCAAGTGCTGCTCTCCTATTTCGGCGACCATTCCGAACCCTGCGGCAACTGCGATACCTGCGCGGAGCCGCCAGAGCTGTTCGACGGGACGGTCGCGACGCTGAAGGCCCTCTCCTGCATCCATAGAACCGGCGAGCGCTTCGGCCAGGCCTATATCGTCGAGGTACTGCTGGGCGGATCGGACGAACGCATAGGCCGGGCCGGCCATGACCGCATCTCGACCTACGGCATCGGCAAGGAGCACGACAGCCGCACCTGGCGTGCCATCCTTCGCCAGTTGATCGCGCTTCGCCTTGTCGATGTCGACCTGACCGGCCATGGCGGGCTATCGATCTCGGAAGCGGGCCGGCAGTTCCTGCGCGAAAAGCCGGTGCTGATGCTGCGCGTACCGGCAAAACCGCAGGTTTCGAGAAGCAAGAAGGCAGGCAGGCAAGCGTCCACTGTCCTGCCGGAGGCCGATCAAGCGCTGTTCCAGGCGTTGCGCGAGAAACGCACTGAACTCGCCCGCGCGCAGAACGTGCCGCCCTATGTGATCTTCCATGACAAGACGCTGATCGAACTGGCTGCCGAGCGCCCCGGCTCACGGTCTGAGATGGCGAAGATTCCGGGCGTCGGCGAGGCCAAACTGGATCGCTACGGGGAAGCGTTTCTCGCTGTGATTGCCGAGCACTGTGAATAATCCGGCGCGAAGACGCTACTGCCGACCCGCTTGCCCAAACTCAATAGAAGCGCGGAATCGGCCCGTCCTGCGGCGTCTGATCCTCCAACTCCACTTCGACGTCGTCGACATAGCACCATCCCCACCCCTCGGGCGGATCGTAGCCCTCAATGATCGGATGAGCCGTTGCCCGGAAATGAGCGCGGGCATGGCGGTTGGGAGACTGATCGCAACAACCGACGTGGCCGCAGGTTCGACAGATCCGGAGATGCAGCCACTGGCCGCCGATCTTCAGGCACTCCTCACAGCCACGGGCGCTGGGCGTCACCTGGCGGATGGTGCTCGTATGACTGCAGGACATTACGCGTTCTCCTTCGCGGGCTGGCCGATCATGGCCTGTTCGGCGAACTTGGCGTGAATTTGCGAGACGACGGCGGCGCCCTCACCGACGGCCGCAGCAACGCGCTTGGTGGAACCGGCCCGAACGTCGCCGATCGCGAAAACCCCAGGCATGGTCGTCTCGAGCGGAAGCGATCCCTGGCCCGTGATGACGAAGCCACGGCCGTCGGTGTCGACACAGTCTCGCACCCAGTCGGAGTTGGGATCAGCGCCAATGAACAGGAACAAATGCCGCAGTGGCAGGCGACAATGAGCGCCGCCACGTGCCGCTTTGAAGGTCGCGGCCACAAGGCCGCTCGTTCGATCCCCTTCAAGGGCGACCAGTTCCTCTCCGACATGAATCTCGACGTTCGAAAGGGCGGCGATACGATCGATCAGATATTGCGACATCGTCTCCCGCAGGTCGCGGCGGACTATCAGATGCAGCTTCTTCACCTGCGGTGCCAGGAAGACGACCGCCTGCCCCGCCGAATTGCCGCCGCCGATCAAGGCAACCTCCTCGCCAGCGCACAAGCGGGCCTCAATGGCCGAAACCCAGTAGGAAACGCCCGCCCCCTCCAGCTCTTTCAGCTTCGGCACATCCGGCCGCCGGTACCGAGCGCCTGATGCGATCACAACGGAGCGCGCCGTCACGCTGCGTTCGCCGGCGCATACCAGAACCGGATGAGGGCCGTCGCACGTCAATCGCTCGACCTCCATGGGGATCGCGATCTCCGCGCCGAACTTCAGCGCCTGATTGAACGCTCGTCCGGCGAGCGCCTGACCGGAGATGCCAGTGGGAAAGCCTAGATAATTCTCGATCCGGGCCGAAGCCCCAGCCTGTCCGCCCATTGCGCGGGCGTCGACGACGATCACCGAGAGGCCCTCCGAAGCAGCATAAACAGCCGTTGCGAGGCCCGCAGGCCCAGCGCCAACCACCGCAACGTCGAACAGTTTGTCAGGATCAAGGTCGGGTATGACACCGAGGCAGGCCGCGAGTTCCTCATCGCTGGGGCGGCGCAATACCGGTCCTCCAGGACAAACGACCAGTGGCAGATCCTCGGCTGAAACACCGGTACGTTCAATAAGTTCGCGGCCCTCTTCATCGACATTGGCATCAAGCACGAGGTTCGGCAGGCCGCTTCGGCTGAGGAAGTTCTGCAGCCGCACGACGTCGGGGCTGCTCGGATTGCCAATCAGGATGGTGCCCCCACCCCCTTCTTCGATCAGGCTGACTCGGCGAAGGATAAGGGCACGCATGATAATCTCGCCCAGTTCGGCGGATCCGATCATGAGCGCCCTGAGATGGGCTGCGTCGAAGGGCAGTGCAAGGCAGCCATCGGAACCAGCCCGCCCAGCCGCGATCGAGGAGCGGCCGGAAAGTTGGTTCACTTCCCCAGAGAACTGCCCCGCGCCATGCGTGGTAATCGGCACCTCGCCACTGAGCCCGTCGCGTCGAACGATGTCGATAGCGCCCTCGAGCACGAACCACGCCGGCGCACCGTGGCTGCCAATTTCATAGATCGTTGCGCCTGGCTCGAAGCGCGTCGCCGGACCACTGGCAAACCTGCGCGCCGCATCCATTTGCGACACGCTCAGCACCGGGAACATCTGGCTCGCACGGGTCTCGATGATGCTCATCTGGTCCTCCTGTCCGCCGAGCCAATCGCCTGGATGGCGAGACGCGGGAGTCTGTCAGTTGATCTTGCGCGCACCGTGGTCGGCTGCCTAACATACGGAGGTGTCGGTCGCCCCGATAACCTTAGTATGAGGGTCATCTTATCCAGTGGTCAAGCACACGTCGATCCTGGCGCCACTCGGTATGAGTGTGATGCTCCCGGCCTGTTTGGGGCGAGCGAAGCGCGTGTGCTTATGGCGCTGTTTCAACCAAGGGAGTGTAGGTCATGATGCTAGCCGCCCGCGACATCTTCACCGAGCAGAGCGACGTCGATCCTGACACCCTCGCCAATCTTGGGCCGTTGCGGCGGCTGGCGGGCCGCTGGCGCGCGCGCAAGGGGGTGGACATCAACCCAAAAGCCGATGGGCCGGAACAGCGTGTGTTCATCGAGACCATCGATTTTCAGGCCATCGATCCGCAGGCCAACGGCCCGCAGCTCCTTTACGGCTTGCGCTACCACATTCACATCACAACCGAGGAAGAGGATATCACCTTCCACGATCAGGTCGGCTACTGGCTCTGGGAGCCGGCGACCGGGATGGTTCTCCAGACGGTCGCTATTCCACGCGGTCAGGTTGCCCTCGCATCGGGCCAGGCGGCGCCGGACGCGAACGAGATTGTGGTATCCGCCAAGCGAGGCGAAACCGAATACGGCATCTGTTCGACGGCGTTCCTCAATGAGGCCTTCCGCACCGACAGCTACCGCATCACGATCAGCTTCCACGCGGATGGCTCTTGGAGCTACCTCACGGACACCGAACTCATGGTCGAAGGACGCGACGTGCCGTTCGCCCATCAGGATAAGAACACCCTGCATCGGGTGGGGGAGGCGCGGCCTAACCCCTTGGCGGTCATCATGGCGAAGCGGAACGGCTGATACCCGCCGGCTGGGATAGAAATCCCGCCCCTATCGCCATCGCCCCTCTTCGCGAGCCCGCTAGCCGCCTGGGTGAAGACCTGGCGCTTCTTGGCCCGTGCTCACCACATATTCGGTGTAGCCGCCGCCGAACTGGTGGATGCCCTCGGGCGTCAGTTCCAGCACGCGGTTGGAAAGGGCCGCCAAGAAGTGGCGATCATGCGACACGAACAGCATGGTACCCTCGAATGCCGAGAGTGCCGCAACCAGCATTTCCTTCGTCGCCATGTCCAGATGGTTGGTCGGTTCGTCGAGCACCAGAAAGTTCGGCGGGTCGAAAAGCATCTTGGCCATGACCAGACGCGCCTTCTCGCCGCCGGAGAGCACGCGGCAAGGCTTCTCGACGTCGTCGCCGGAAAAGCCGAAGCAACCGGCGAGAGTGCGCAGGGCACCCTGCCCCGCCTGTGGGAAGGACCCGTCCAGCGAGGCGAAAACCGTCTCGTCACCGTCCAGCAGGTCCATGGAGTGCTGCGCAAAATAGCCCATCTTGACGCTGCTGCCGATGGTCACCGTGCCTTCGTCCGGCTCGGTCGCTCCGGCCACCAGTTTCAGCAGCGTGGATTTTCCGGCGCCGTTGGCACCCAACACGCACCAGCGCTCCTTGCGCCGCAGCTTGAAATCAAACCCCGCATAGATCGGCTTGCCACCATAGCCCTTATACACATTGCTGAAGCTCGCCACGTCCTCACCGGAGCGTGGCGGGGTGCGGAAGTCGAACTGGATCGACTGGCGTCGCCGGGGCGGCTCCACCCGTTCGATCTTGTCCAGCTTCTTCACGCGGCTCTGCACCTGTGCGGCGTGCGAGGCGCGCGCCTTGAAGCGCTCGATGAACTTGATCTCCTTGGCGAGCATCGCCTGCTGGCGCTCGAACTGCGCCTCGCGCTGCTTCTCGCCAAGCGCCCGCTGCTGTTCGTAGAAATCGAAATTGCCTGAGTAGGTCGTGAGCGACCCGCCGTCGATCTCCACGACCTTGCCGACGATGCGGTTCATGAAGGCGCGGTCGTGCGAGGTCATGAGCAAGGCGCCGTCATAGCTCTTGAGGAAATCCTCCAGCCAGATAAGGCTCTCGAGATCGAGATGATTGCTGGGCTCGTCCAGCAGCATGCCGTCTGGCCGCATCAGCAGGATCCGGGCGAGTGCCACGCGCATCTTCCAGCCACCGGACAGCAGGCTGACGTCGCCATCCATGCGCTCCTGGCTGAAGCTCAAGCCGGCGAGCACCTCGCGCGCGCGCGCATCCAGCGCGTAGCCATCCAGTTCCTCGAAGCGCCCCTGCACATCGCCGTAGCGCTCGATGATGGCATCCATGTCGTCGGCCTGATCCGGGTCGACCATGGCGGCCTCGAGCTTGGCCATTTCGGCGGCGAGCGCACTCACCGGCCCGACACCATCCATCACCGCCGCGACGGCGCTCTGGCCGGACATTTCGCCGACATCCTGGCTGAAATAGCCGATCGTCATGCCGGCATCGATCGACACCAGGCCGTCATCGGGCCGATCCTCACCGGTGATCATCCGGAACAGCGTCGTCTTGCCGGCGCCATTCGGCCCGACCAGTCCCACCTTCTCGCCTTTTAGGACGCCCATCGACGCGTCGATGAACAGGATCTGATGGCCATTCTGCTTGCTGATGTTATCGAGACGAATCATGAGGCCCGTGTTGACTGGAAGAAAGCGTAAGAAGAGGAAGTGGCCGCGATGGTGACCTGCCACTGAATTTCACCCAGCGGCGTTTATAGAGCGGCAGTGTTTACGCCATGCGACGCAGTGCGCGCAACATGCGACGGGGCTGTGGCGCCTCGAGATCGGCAAGCATCACCGACGTAAGTCAGGTGGGCATCGGCGCCCGCAGATAGGCATAGAGGTCGGCAGCGTCATCGGGTCGAAAGTTCCCAGGGTCAGTCGGTCTGTAACAATCAGGGCGACGTGCATTTTCTCTCGGCTCGTCTCACGGCGATGCATCGGAGAGGAGAATGGCAAGAGGAAGGCGGGCAACGTCAAAGAAGCTCGCTCCACACCTCACAATGCTACTCAAGAAAAGCTAGACAGACGATGGAAATAACAGGTCAGCCAACATCTTCATCAAGGATCGTTCTTCCACTTAAGCTAAAAGCTGGGAGAGACAGTAACCTGACCGTCATGCCAATTGAAAAGCTGGCATCTCGAAAAAGGTGTTCATCGGCGGAGATCTGCGTTTCCAGTACACGCCTTGAGAGGTTGGCTGGATCACTTAAGTCGCGATAATGCGACAATGGATTTCTCAGGCTCATCAGTTTCCGCAAGCCGACCGCATCATCTACGGTGACGACTCCATCGGCAACACACCTATCCAGAGTAGCTCGGAAAGCAGGACGGTTGGGCGGCGGTTCGTCTAGATGCAGAAAAGTAGCCAAGTGCGCAGCGAGTATGTTCTCTGCTATAGATTGACAAAGCATCACGGTTGCAATGTAGTTCCCGTGCACGAAACTTGCCCGAGCTTCACTCCAAGCCTTAAAAACAACCTCCCCACCCGGCATAAGTGTTCCACCACGCCCCAACGCGGAACACAAATCCTCTAGCTGCTTGAATCGAGAAACCTTCCCAGCAAGGTCATCATGCATATCAGCCAACAACCACCGCACTAGGCTGATCTCATCGACCGAGCTGAAGATGTCCTCCTGCTCGTTCATGCCTCACTCCCACTCGATGGTTCCCGGCGGCTTGCTGGTGACGTCGTAGACGACGCGGTTGACACCCTTCACCTCGTTGATGATGCGGGTGGCGGCGCGGCCGAGGAAGTTCATATCGAAGGGGAAGAAATCGGCGGTCATGCCATCGACTGACGTGACGGCGCGTAGCGCCAGCACGCGATCGTAGGTACGGCCGTCGCCCATCACGCCCACTGTCTGCACCGGCAGCAATACCGAGAAGGCCTGCCAGATCTTGTCGTAGAGGCCGGCCTTGCGGATCTCGTCGAGATAGATGGCGTCGGCCTTCCTCAGGATGTCGAGCTTCTCGCGCGTCACGCCGCCCGGCAGGCGGATGGCAAGGCCCGGCCCCGGGAACGGATGGCGGCCGATGAAGCTGTCCGGCAGGCCGAGTTCGCGGCCGAGGACCCTGACTTCGTCCTTGAACAGTTCGCGCAGCGGCTCCACCAGCTTCATGTTCATGCGCGCCGGCAGGCCGCCGACATTGTGATGGCTCTTGATGGTAACGCTGGGACCGCCTGAGAAGCTGACACTCTCGATCACGTCCGGATAAAGCGTGCCCTGGGCAAGGAAGGTCGGCGCGCCCCGTCCGTCGGCGGCGATCTTCTTCGCCTCGGCCTCGAACACTTCAATGAAAAGCCGGCCGATGGTCTTGCGCTTTTTTTCAGGGTCAGCCTCGCCTTCCAGCTGACCGATGAAAAGATCCGATGCATCAACATGTACGAGCGGGATGTTATAGTGATCCCTGAACATACCGACCACCTGCTCGCTTTCGCCCTGACGCATCAGGCCATGGTCGACGTAGACGCAGGTCAATTGATCACCGATGGCCTCGTGGATCAGCACGGCGGCCACGGAACTGTCGACACCACCGGACAGCGCGCACAGCACGCGCTCCTTACCGACCTGTTCGCGGATCTTGGCGATCATTTCGGCGCGATAGGCGGACATGCTCCAATCGGACTTCAGACCGACGATCCGATGCACGAAATTGGCTAGAAGCTTGGCGCCGTCCGGCGTGTGCACCACCTCAGGGTGGAACATGGTGGTGTAATAACGCCGCGTCTCATTGACGGCGATGGCAAAGGGGGCGTTCTCGGAGATGCCGATCACCTCGAAGCCTTCCGGCGCCCTCGTCACACGGTCGCCATGGCTCATCCACACGGGATAGCGCTTGCCGACTTCCCACAGCCCCTCGAACAGCGGCGACGCTTTCAGGATCTCGACGTCCGCACGGCCAAACTCGGCGGCGTGCCCACCTTCGACGCTGCCACCGAGCTGCACGGCCATGGTCTGCTGACCATAGCAGATGGCAAGGATCGGTACGCCACTGTCGAACACCGTCTGCGGCGCGCGCGGGCTACCGTCACGGGTGACCGAGTCCGGACCACCTGAGAAGATCACGCCCTTGGGCTGCAACTTTTCGAAGGCAGCCGCCGCCGACTGATAGGGGTGGATTTCGCAGTAAACGCCTGCTTCTCGAACCCGGCGGGCGATGAGCTGCGTTACCTGGCTGCCAAAATCGATGATCAGCAGGCTGTCGTGGGCGGGCTTTTCCATGGGGAGGAACTCTTTCCGGTAAGGGGCCAGAAGGATCAAGCGGTTCCGCTAAGCTGAATCCGCCCGCCGGGCAAGGGGAAAGTCGCGGATATCGGCGGCTTCTGCTCAATATCGGACGCAAGGAGGGTTGACGGCCGGACCTGAAGATCCCGCGTCTGGCAGACCAATCGGATCGATGAGCTCCTCTTTCCCACAACTTACCCACAGGATACCCCCGTTCGGCGCATGGGTTTCCCACGGGGATGGGCACAGTTTTTCCGACGGGAGTTCACAAGTCTTCCACAACCCGTCCCCAGCCGTTCCACATTCAAGCCACGCGGTTTTCCCCAACGGTGAGGCCTGGGAGGCTGGCGGCTCCGACCCTTGTAAGATCCCCGGTCGCAAACTCGGCAAAGCGCATACCGCGCACGGCGCCACCCGGCACGTCGACCAGAAGATTGCCGGTGATGACGGTTGCCTGCTCAGGTGCCAGCACCGACACGCCGATGCCGGTTCCAGCCCGTCGCACGACATTGCCAGAAGCGACGACACTGCCAAGCGTCGCACCCCAGCCAAGCGACAGCCCGAGATGGGGAACGGTTTCAATGACATTGCCGGTCACCGAGCCGGGCGTCTCGACGTGAATGCCAACACCACCCGCTCGGCCGCCAGCCGCCGCGACCGGCATGTCGCCCATGATGTTGCGGACGGTATTGCCTTCGACGAGAGACAGGCGATCGCCGTCGCTGCCGAGCAGCGCAATGCCCAGCCCGGCTCCCTCAATCGTATTGCCGCTGACAGATGCTCCAACCGAACCTGCATCAGCAATGATGGCCGGTCCCTCGACGGTATGGAGGTCGTTGTCCGCGATGCGGACGCTGCTGGCCGACGACAGGCGGATGCCGGCGCCGCCCACGCGGTCGATGCGATTGTCGTGCAATGTCGAGCCATCATCGCCAGCGGTCCAGCGCCGCAGATGGATGCCCCCGCCTTTGCAGTCGCTCACGGCGTTGCCGGCGATGGCAAGCGCTCTGCCCTCGGTTGACAGGATGCCGACGCCGACGGCGCCGGAAACATGGCAGTCGCGGAGACTTCCGGCCGCGCGTGTCAGCGCGATGCCGTGGCCAACGCTGCCCTGCACGACGAGGCGGGAAGCGTCGAGATCCTCGACGAAGGCCAGCGAGAGAAGGCCGTCGTCATCGTCGGACAAAGCCCGGTTGGCGCCGTCGAGCAACAACCCGTCGAGCGACAGCGTACGCGCGTCTTCCGAATAGAGAAATCGACCGCCACCGGAATAGATCAGTTGCGTTTCGCCGGGAACTCCCACGAGACGAGCGCGATCCGGCAGCCGAATATTGGAGACATCATAGCGGCCGGCGCGGATATAGAGCGGTCGGCCTGTTCTGGCGGCGTTGTTGATCGCCGCTTGCAGCTCGGCGCTGCGATCACCCGACCGCCGGGCAACGGGCCGGACTTCAGGCGCCGTGAGGCTGCCGCGCAGTTCCGGCAGGCCAAGTGTGCCGGAACGGGCCAACGCCGGCAGGGCAAGGCTGGTGATCGTCCCGAACAGGAACGCGCGGCGGTTCATGAACGCCTCCGGCGGACAGACATGCCGTCCGCCGAGCAAGCTTCGTTCCAACCAGCCGAACCGCTGGTTATCGGCCGGCGCCCAACAGGCGTAGCGCATTGGCGGTCACCAGCACCGTGGCGCCGGTGTCGGCGAGAATGGCCGGCCAAAGTCCGGTAATACCCAGCACCGTCGTCACCAGGAAGACAGCTTTCAGCCCCAAGGCGATAGTGATGTTCTGGCGAATGTTGGCCATCGTCCGGCGGGAAAGATCGACCAACGCGGCAACATCACCCACTCGCCCGTAGAGCAAGGCGGCATCGGCGGCCTCCAACGCCACATCGGTGCCGCCGCCCATGGCGATGCCGATGTCGGCGGTGGCGAGCGCCGGCGCATCATTGATGCCGTCACCGATCTTGGCGACGACGAGACCTTTGCCCTGCAGAGCTTTGATGGCGGCCTGCTTATCGGCCGGCAGAAGACCGGCACGCACGTCATCGATGCCAAGCTCGCGACCCACCGTGGTGGCCGCGCGCGGGTTATCACCGGTCAGCATGACGGTGACAATGCCTCGACGCCGCAGATCAGCGACAGCGGCGACCGCATCCGGACGCGGCGCGTCACGAAGGGCGATCAGACCGAGAACCGCGTCGTCGCCCAGCAGCAGACAGATGGTCTTGCCTTCGGCGGCGAGGCGCTCTACGGCAACGAGCACTTCGGCCGGCGGCTGCCGACGCTCGGCGGCCGCATCGGCCGAACCGAAGAACAGGATTCGTCCGTCGACCCGGCCGGTAACGCCCTTGCCGGGAACGGCTTTGCCGTCTTCGACCAGCGACAAGGTAGCTCCGCCAGCGGCGGCCAGCACGGCTTTGGCCAGCGGATGGCTGGATGAGGCTTCGAGCGAGGCGGAAAGCCGCAACACTGTATCGCGGTCCGCACCAAAGCTTTCGACATCCGTGACCCTCGGCATGCCTTCGGTCAGGGTGCCGGTCTTGTCGAACGCGACAGCGGTGACGTCGCGCAGGCGCTCGAGGACGGACCCGCCCTTGATCAACAGTCCGGTGCGGGCACCCGCCGCCAGCGAGGCGGCAATGGCGGCTGGCGTCGAGATGACCAGCGCACAGGGACAACCGATCAGCAGAATGGCGAGCCCTTTGTAGACCCAGCCGCGCCAATCGCCATCCAAAAGGGGTGGCAACAGCGCGATGGCGGCAGCTACGGCGACGACAGCTGGCGTGTAATATCTGGCGAAACGGTTGACGAAGCGCTCAACCGGCGCCCGCGTTTCCTGGGCCTCGCTGACCAGCCTGATGATGCGGGCAATCGTATTGTCGGCAGCCGGCGCAGTGACGCGTAGGGTGAGCACGCCGTCGCCGTTGATGGTGCCGGCATAGACGGAAGCGCCCTCGCCGCGTGTTACCGGCACGCTTTCGCCGGTGACCACGGACTCGTCGATGGAACTGGTGCCAGCAACGACCACGCCATCACACGGGACACGATCGCCGGGCCGAACCTGCACTTCGTTGCCAACGGCGAGCGAGGAAGCGGGAACCTCACGCGTCGCCCCATCGACAACAAGTCGGGCGGTCTCCGGCACGAGGCCGGCCAGCGCCTTGATCGACGACCGCGCCCTCCGGGCGGCGAGCCCTTCCAGCAATTCGCCAACCAGGAAGAAGAACACCACAGCCGCCGCTTCCTCGCCGGCGTTCAAAAATACGGCGCCGACGGCCGCGATGGTCATCAGGCTTTCGATGCTGAACAGCTCTCCGACCTGCACCAGCCGGAAAGCACGCAGGGCGATCGGCGCCAAGCCGACCAGCATTACCGCAAGGAAAAGCCAGCGCTCCGCCCCGGGAAAAACTCGGCCAAGCGCATAGGCGGCAACAATGCCGACGCCGACACCGATCGTCTGCAAGCCTGCCGCCGATTTCCACCAGGAGCCGTCGCTCTCGGCATGGACATAGCCGGCATGACTGTGGCTCGCCGGCTCTGCGTGATCGTGTTGGGTGTGGTCGTGTCCAGCGTGATCATGGCCAGCATGATCATATTCAGCGTGGCCACCTGCACCATGCGTGGCGTGATCATGGTGCTCATGCCCTGCGTGTTCCGCTTCGCCATGCTCGCAGCAACCGCAGGTATGGCTCTCTTCCTTGTGTTGCCCGCCATGGGGCTCGGAGCGCTCGACACTGACGCCATAGCCGAGACGGCTTACCGTGCTTTCCAATGCCTGGAGATCGGCTGTATCGTCGTGATGGACCACCATCGAACCGGTCATCACGGAAACGGACACGTCCTCGACGCCGTCAAGCCTGGAAACAGCGCCTTCGACGCGAGCGGCGCAGGCGGCGCAATCCATGCCATCGACCTTGAAGCGGGTTTTCAAAGCTGCATCAGTCATCGCGAATCCTTGAGCGCGCTCTTCTTGATTTTGATGCATCAGGGTTGCATCCTCTAGTCGCTAGAGGAGCAAGTACGTAAAATGACTGATATGCCGATCGGCGAGATTTCCCGCCGCAGCCAAGTGAAGGTGCCGACCATTCGCTATTATGAGCAGATCGGGCTGTTGCCGGCGCCGCCGCGGAGCGAGGGAAACCGACGTCTTTACGGCGCGCGCGACCTGAAGCGTCTCTCTTTCATTCGCCACGCTCGCGACCTCGGCTTCGAAATCGACGCCATCCGAACGCTGCTGACGCTGCAGGATAATCCGGCCATGCCGTGCGCGGAAGCCGACGGCATTGCCCGCGACAAGCTCGCGGAAGTCAATGATCGCATCGAAAGCCTGATGGCACTCAAGGAAGAGCTGGAAGCCATGGTCGGCGGCTGTGGACATAACTGCGTCGGCGACTGCCGGGTGATCGAGGTACTGGCCAACCATCACAAGTGCCTGCACACCGAACACTGAACCGGCCTTTCCTGGCGGAGGGGCTTGCCGAAACGTCACCATCCTGCGAAACCGCTATAAACGCCATATAAGAGACGTTTCCGCTCTGGAGCCGACAATGACCTCGCCCATCATCACCGTTACGCTCAATCCGGCGATCGACCTTACCGTCACGCTCGATGACTTAACGCCCGGCAAGGTCCACCGCGCCCGTGCGGCACAGTCGAATGTCGGCGGCAAGGGTATCAACGTTGCCGGCTGTATCGCCGACTGGGGCATCCCCGTCGTGGCGACCGGCGTACTGGGCCGCGGCAACGACGCAACCTTTACCGACTTCTTCAAGGACAAAGGTATCCAGGATCGTTTCGTCCGCACAGCCGGCGATACCCGCACGAACATCAAGATCGCCGATGTGGTGACCGGCACCACGACGGATATCAACCTGCCCGGCTTGACCTTCGACGACGAGACCTACGACATGGTGCTCGATGTATTGCGGAGCGAGGTGGTCGAGGGTGCGTTGGTGGTTCTGGCCGGCTCCTTACCGCTCGGCCAGCCCGCCAGCGTTTGGGCGAGGCTCACAGCGGACCTGCGACTTCTCCGTTGCCGTGTGGTGCTCGATACCTCCGGGGCACCGCTTGCCGCCTCTCTGGCCGCGCCTCGCGAAGACCTGCCGTTTGCCGTCAAACCCAACCGGTTGGAATTGGAAGCCTGGGCCGGCCGATCGCTGAAGGAAGTGGCGGATATCGTCGCCGCCGCCCGCGACATTCAGGCGCTCGGCATCGAATTGGTGGTCGTGTCGCGTGGCGAACAGGGCGCCATCTTCCTGCGCGGTTCCACCGCGCTGTCGGCCCGGCTGCCGGTGGTCAACGCGCTGTCGACGGTGGGTGCGGGTGATGCCATGGTCGCCGGCATTGCCTCGTCACTGGCCGACAATCTCGGTCTTGAGGCACTGGCCCGCCGGGCGGTGGCATTTGCGACGGCCAAGCTCGGCCGAATCGGACCACACCTCCCCTCGCCCGATGACGTGCGCCAGCTGGCCCGTCGGGTCGATCTGGCCGTGCTTGCCAGCTGACCTTCAGGGCAGTAATTTGCCCATGGAGGAAAACACGAAGATTCAGACGAACTATCAATTGCGTTCACGTTTTTTTGGCGCAACTGACGGCCTAGAGCGAACTCGGCTCTGGTAAATCGTGCTAAAGTCGTAGATATGAGCCAGTCTGTTTCGCCGGTCGCGTGCGATAGGCGGGAAGGGCTCGGGATCACATAAGAATTCGCGAAGGAGTTCCCCTATGGCGCTGGTTTCACTGCGGCAGTTGCTCGATCATGCCGCCGAACACGGCTACGGCATGCCGGCCTTCAATATCAACAACATGGAGCAGATGCTGTCCGTCATGGCCGCGGCCAAGGAGACCGACAGCCCGGTGATCATGCAGGCCAGCCGCGGTGCCCGCGCGTTCGCCAATGACATCGTGCTCAGCCACCTGATCAAGGCTGCCATCGAGCTCTATCCCGACGTTCCGGTCTGCATGCATCAGGACCACGGCAACTCGGAGGGCACCTGCCTTTCCGCCATCACCAACGGCTTCTCGTCGGTCATGATGGACGGCTCGCTCAAGGCCGACGGCAAGACCCCCGCCGACTTCGACTACAATGCCAACGTCACCGGCCGCGTGGCTGAGCTGGCCCACCTCGTTGGCGCCTCGACCGAAGGCGAGCTCGGCGTGCTCGGCTCGCTCGAGACTGGCAAGGGCGACAAGGAAGACGGCCACGGCGCCGAAGGCGTGCTCAGCAAGGAACAGCTGCTGACTGATCCGGACGAAGCCGTGAAGTTCGTCAAGCGCACCAAGGTCGACGCTCTGGCCATCGCCATGGGCACCAGCCACGGCGCCTACAAGTTCTCCCGCAAGCCGGACGGCGACGTGCTCGCCATCTATCGCATCAAGGAGATCCACGAGCGCATGCCGAACGTGCATCTCGTCATGCACGGCTCGTCGTCGGTTCCGCAGGACCTTCTCGACATCATCAACGCCTACGGCGGCAAGATGCCGCAGACCTTCGGCGTACCGGTCGAAGAGATCGTCAACGGCATCAAGCACGGCGTTCGCAAGGTCAACATCGACACCGACTGCCGCATGGCGATCACCGGTGCCATCCGCAAGTTCTTCGCGGAAAAGCCGGCCGAGTTCGACCCGCGCTCGTTCATGAAGCCCGCCATGGCCGCCATGCAGAAGGTCTGCAAGCAGCGCTATGAGGAATTCGGTGCTGCCGGCCACGGCTCCAAGATCAAGGTGATCCCGCTTGCCGACATGGCCAAGCGCTACGCCTCCGGGGAGCTCGACCCCAAGATCGCCTGATCGACTCGATCTCGTCTCTGAATAATGAGAACGGGGCGCTTCGGCGCCCCGTTTGCTTAGGAGGAGTGGCTTCCGATCCGGATCGGGATGCGGTCTAGGCGACCGCACCAAGATCGAGCATGGGGTCTCTGATCAGGAAGCGAACGACGCCCCGTTCGGTATCCGCCGCGGCAATCCGCACACCGATCTTGCGCCGCCCGGCGCCGATGCTGATGCGTCCGCACACGCCGATCAGACAGGTAAAATCCTCGTCGACATCAGCCTCGCCCTCGACAGACAGACTGCCATCGCTTCGGAAACCAGCCTTGACGCGACAAACCACTGGAATGGGGGGCCTGCCCTCGAATTCCAACTGGGTCGTAAACCCTTGTTTGGACTCTACAATCACAACTCAATCCTCCGTCAAAAGCGTGGAGGGGCACGAGCAGCAATGCCCGTGCGATTGGTTCAAAATTGATACTTGTTCTTAAAACAGCGGTATAATTGCCTATATCCTATCATTTGAGAAGTACAATTTTTGGTGGGAATATCCTGCCGAGGAAAGCCCCTTTGTATTGGATGGGTTAGGTATGGGTAGCGAGTTTGTGCTGGCTTCCAAGGCTGTCGAGAAACACAGGCCCACTGCGATTTCGACCGTTAATGATTTCGCCTCGGATCTCATTGCGCTTGTGAGTGGGGTTGCCTATCTGGCGGCTCTGGATATGGCGCCCGCTTTCCTGAGCAGCCAGTCAGGCCGGGCCGGTGCAATCCGGCCGTGGCGGGCATGACACCCTCTTGTTCCGGCGTTCCGGCGAGAGGATAAAGGCAAAGACAAAAGCCGGAGACCGCAGATGACCACCGCAGCCATTGGATCCCCCGCCCCCGACTTCACCCTGCCAACCGATGAGGGTGAGATCACGCTGTCCGCGCTGAAGGGCCGGCCGGTGGTCGTTTACTTCTATCCCAAGGACGACACGTCCGGCTGTACCCGTGAGGCAATTGGCTTCTCATGCCTGGCCGACGAATTCGAAAAGGCCGGGGCGACGGTGATTGGCATTTCTCCCGACACGGTGGAGAAGCACGGCAAGTTCCGCGTCAAGCATAAACTGACGGTGGCGCTCGGCTCCGACCCTGAGCACCAGGTTGCGGAAAGCTACGGGGCCTGGGGAGAGAAGTCGCTTTACGGCAAGAAGTATTTTGGCATCATCCGCTCCACCTTCCTGATTGCGCGCGACGGAAAGGTCGCAAAAGTCTGGCCAAAAGTGAAGGTTGAAGGCCACGCCGAAGAAGTGTTGGCCGCGATCAAGGCTCTCTGAGGAAACGTCCCTCCCGCTTGCGTCATTGGATTTCAAGCCTTCATTAACCCTAACGGTTTCTAATCGCTCTCAACAGGGCGCCGCGTGTCGGTGTGCGGCAGTGCCCTCTTGGAGCGTCGCGTTGATGGTGAGACCGCAATCCGCAGATCGATATCGCAGCCAAAATTCGGCGAGACGTATCGTCATCATCAGCCGGGACAATACCCGCACCTACACCTTCAGTCCGCTGGCCCTATTCGGCGGGCTCACCCTATTCCTGACGGTATCGCTCGGTTTTCTCGCGGCAACCACCTATCTGGTTTTCCGCGACGATCTGTTCGACCTGGTTCGCGAACGAAACGCCGATATGCAGCAGGCCTATGAGGATCGCATTGCCCGGCTGCGTTCGGAGATCGACCGTATTTCCAGCCGGCAGATTCTGGACAGTGTGGCGATGGACGAAAAGGTCGAGAAGATCATGTCCGTCCAGCAAGGTATTGCCGACCGGCAGCGGGCCGTTGGCGAACTGATCGACAAGGCGCGCAGCATCGGCCTCATCGACGGCCGCAATGCAGCGATCCCGGCTGAAAAACACGCCGCTCTCGACCAGACCGACGTGACCGGCTCCGTCAACGCCTATGCCGATGCCAGCGGCGCCAACCTGATCGACCGCCAGTTCGACGCGCTGACGTCAATCGCACCCAAGGCCGACGCCCCCAAAGTGGACATACGCACCGCGGACGGCAAACCGGATTTCAAGGCCATCGCCAGCCATCTTGCCGCCATTGACACCGAGCAGGCCAAGGCCGTGGAAGCGATCGCGGATGCCGCCAACTCCCGCGTCGATGCAGCCGTCGAAGTCATTGCCGACGCCGGTCTCCGTGTGAACGTGCCGGATGCTCAAACGGATTCGCAGGACGCCATGGGTGGTCCCTATATTCCCATCGGAGGCGCACAGGCCCTAACGGCCGCCATGCAGGAGGCCGATCAGGCTTTCGGCCGCATTGAGCTGGTCAAGGCCGAGGCGGCCCGCCTGCCGCTGATCCGCCCCATGCCCGGTGGCGACATGACCTCGAATTTCGGCTCGCGTCGCGACCCGTTTCTCGGCTCGCTGGCGTTCCACGCCGGGATCGATTTCCGCTCCCCGACCGGTACGGACATCCGGCCGACGGCGCCGGGCGTCGTCACGGTCGCCGGTTGGTCGGGCGGTTACGGCAACATGGTGGAGATCGATCACGGCAATGGCGTCACAACGCGCTACGGCCACATGTCTCGCATCATTGCCAGCGTCGGTGACCGGGTGACCAGAGATACCGTTATCGGCGAGGTTGGCTCCACCGGTCGCTCCACCGGGCCCCATCTCCACTACGAGACCCGCATCAACGGCGTCGCCCTTAACCCGGTCAACTACATCAACGCCGGAAACCGCTTGGCAAGCCTGCTGCCCTAAGGTCCCGTCGAAACGCATTCGGCAATAGCATTTTGCAATATAGAAAGGCGGAGAGCATCAGCACCCCGCCCTTTTCATTTTCCGATCGAAGACCGTTCAGTCGATATCCGATATCTCAGCCGGCTGTTTGCCGAAAGCGCGCTGGGCCAGCGCCGCCTCCATGAAACTGTCGAGATCCCCGTTGAGCACGTCGGATGGCGACGTGCTTTCCACGCCTGTCCGGAGATCCTTGACGAGTTGATAGGGCTGCAGAACGTAGGAGCGGATCTGATGGCCCCAGCCGATGTCGGTCTTGCCCGCATTCTCGGCGTTGGCCTTCTCCTCGCGCTTTTTCAGCTCCGCCTCATAGAGGCGGGCGCGCAGCATGTTCCACGCCGTGGCGCGGTTCTTGTGCTGCGAACGTTCGGCCTGGCAGGACACAACGATGCCTGAGGGACGGTGGGTAATGCGCACCGCCGAATCGGTGGTGTTGATGTGCTGTCCACCGGCGCCCTGGGCGCGATAGGTATCGATGCGACAGTCGCTCTCGTTGATCTCGATCTCGATCTTGTCGTCGATGACCGGGTAGACCCAAACCGACGAAAACGACGTATGCCGCCTCGCCTGGCTATCGAAGGGCGAGATGCGAACCAGCCGATGAACGCCCGATTCGGTCTTCAGCCAGCCATAGGCGTTGTGCCCCTTGATGAGCACCGTGGCGCTCTTGATGCCGGCTTCTTCGCCGTCGTGAACCTCGAGCAACTCAACCTTGTGACCATGCTGCTCGGCCCAGCGCGTATACATGCGCAGGAGCATATTGGTCCAATCCTGGCTCTCGGTACCGCCGGCGCCGGAGTTCACCTCGATATAGGTGTCGTTGGCATCGGCCTCGCCGGACAGCATCGATTCCACCTGCTGGCGGGCGATATCGTCCTTGAGGCCGCGCAAGGTGTTCTCGGCATCGGTGACAACGGTCGCGTCGCCTTCCATCTCGCCGAGTTCGATCAGCTCGATGCTATCCTTGAGATCGCGCTCGAGCTTGAGATAACCGTTGATTCGGCTCTCGAGATCGGTCCGCTCGCGCATGATCTTCTGCGCGCGCTCGGGATCGTTCCAGAGGGTCGGGTCTTCGACGAAACCGTTCAGCTCGGCCATCCGTTGCTGGGAGGCATCCCAGTCAAAGATGCCTCCTCAGCAGGGCCATACCCTGCTTGATCTCGTCGACGATGGCCTCGATTTCGGCTCGCATAGGCGTGAGCTCCCGTCATGAGGTTGAATTGTCCACCGCAGCGGTCGCTGACAGCGGGTGCCCGTCGTCGATCACGAGCGGGCGGACCATATGAATGGATGCCGCGGATGTAAACCCGTCGGCACTCTATTCCAATTTAGTGGCTGCACCCGCAGATGAGGTTTCCCGCGACGCTCGTCAATAGAGCCCGCCGGTGCCACTCACCGCCGCCTTGTCGGCTTCGGGATTGACTTGCGTCGGCACACCCCAGGCCACACCGTCGCCGCCAATGACCGAGTAGACGTCGGACGGCCCGGTGCCGGGCTTGAACGCCTCGATGATGGCGGTCTCGCCCTCATAGGCGCGCATGCCGGTCTTGCGATTGATCGGGATGAGGGTCATGCCCTCCGGCACCTTGAATTCCTGCGGCGGCTGGCCGACCAGAGCCTGGGCCATAAAGTCTCGGAAGACAGGCGCGGCGATCAAGCCGCCGGTCATGCCATGCCCCATCGGCTTCGGCGTATCGAAGCCCAGGAAGATGCCGACGGTCAGCTCCGGGGTGAACCCAACGAACCAGGCATCCTTTTCGTCATTGGTGGTACCGGTCTTGCCAGCGATCGGACGATTAAGGCTTTTGACCACCGTGGCGGTGCCGCGCTGGACCACGCCTTCCATCATCGAGGTGATCTGGTAGGCAGTCATCGGATCAAGCACCTGCTCGCGCTCGTCGACCAACTGTGGCTCGTCCTGGCCCTTCCAATCATCGGCGTTGCAGCCGTCGCAAACGCGCTGGTCATGCTTATAGATGGTACGGCCGAAACGGTCCTGAACACGATCGATCAGCGTCGGCTGCACGCGGCGCCCGCCATTGGCGATGATGGCGTAGGCGTTGACGAGGCGCATGACCGTCGTTTCGCCAGCGCCCAGCGACATGGAGAGCACCGGCTGCATATTGTCGTAGATGCCGAAGCGGCGCGCATATTCAGCGACGAGCGGCATGCCCATGTCTTGGGCGAGGCGAACGGTCATCAGGTTGCGCGACTGCTCGATGCCGGTCCGGAGCGTCGCCGGACCGATGTAGCCGCCGCCATAGTTCTGCGGCCGCCAAATACCGAGCCCAGCGCCCTGATCGATCTCGATCGGCGCATCCATGATCACCGACGCCGGCGTGTAGCCGTTGTCGAGGGCGGCCGAGTAGACGAAGGGTTTGAAGGACGAACCCGGCTGACGCATCGCCTGCGTCGCCCGGTTGAATTCGCTTTCGGCGAAGGAGAAGCCACCGACCATGGCGCGCACGCGGCCGGTGTTGGAGTCCATGGCGACCAAGGCGCCGGAAATGGCCGGAAACTGCCGGAGTCGATAGGCCTCGAGCGTGCCGGCAGTCGTGCCCGTCTTCTCGACATAGATGACGTCACCGACCGAAAGCACGTCCGAAGCGGCCTTTACAGGCGCCCCGCGCTTTGGCCCACTGTCCCACTTTGCCCATTTCAACTGGTCGAGCGGAATGATGCCTTCGATGCGCTCGTCATTGACGTTGCCGGTCGGGCCCTTAGAAGGCTGCAGGCCGATACGGGCCGCATCGCCATCAAAGCCAAGCACGACGGCGAGGTTCCACTCCGGCACGTCGGACAGCGCCGATTCGGCGGCAAGCGGCACACCCCAATCGCCAGACACATCGATCTGCTTCTTGGCGCCGCGCCAGCCGTGCGCCTCGTCATAGCGCAGCAGCGCCCGCTGAAGGACACCACGGGCAATCACCTGCATTTTGGGATCTAGCGTCGTACGAACCGATAGGCCACCCTCATAAAGCCCCTTCTCGCCATACATGGTGAGCAAGGTGCGGCGGACCTCCTCAATGAAATAATCGGAGGCGAAAACCTTGGCAGACTGATTGCGCTCGGCGATGACGAGGGGCGCCTTCATGGCCGCATCGCCCTCCTCGCGCGTCGCATAGCCATTCAGCACCATCTGCTGGATGACGTAATTGCGGCGTTCGATAGCCGCCGGACGGCTACGATAGGGATTGTAGTTCTCCGGCCCCTTGGGAAGCGCCGCCAGAAATGCTACCTCCTCGAGCTTCAGGTCGGACAGCGGCTTGTCGAAATAGGCAAGCGAGGCGGCAGCGACGCCATAAGACCGGAAACCGAGATAGATCTCGTTGAGATAGAGTTCGAGGATCTGATCCTTGGTATAGGTCTGTTCGATCTTCAGCGTCAGCAGAGCTTCACGAAGCTTGCGGTCGATGGTGCGCTCGTTGGTGAGCAGGAAGACCTTGGCAACCTGCTGCGTAATGGTCGAGGCGCCGACCATGCGCTTTTTCGAACCGGACACCAGGGTATCGAGGTTCTTGACCGCCGCACCGGCGAGACTGATGAGATCAATGCCCGGATGGGTATAGAAATCCTTGTCCTCGGCGGAAATGAAGGCCTGCTTGACCCGATCGGGAATCATCTGGATCGGCAGGAACAGACGGCGCTCGTGGGCATATTCGGAGGCGAGCTCGCCGTCGGCCGCGTGGACGCGCGTCACCACCGGCGGCTGATAGTTCCGCAGCTGATTGGTATCGGGCAAGTCGTCGCTGAGAGAGTGGATGTAGACGGCGACGCCGCCGGCCACCACCAGGAGCAACAACGCCGCGATCGAAAAGACCCAGCCGAAGAATCTTACGAAAATCATTTCCCGTCCATCGTTCCCGTCGACACCGGTCGCGCCGAGGTGCCTATCCGCTGTGGCGGCGTGGCGCCCATGGGCACATCCGAATGCTCGCGCGTCGGCTTTGGGCCTGCCGATATCTCAAAACGCCGCAGAATGCGACTATTTCCGTTAAGCTGGACGTTCGCCGCTCTTTGTGGCGAAGGCGGGGCCGTGGCGTTGCCGGCCCGCAACAGTCGGTCTGCTGCCGCTATTTTCCGAGATAAGCGTATTTCTGGCCGAAGAAGCGCAGCACGGCCTGTGTGACGGCGTCCGCGACACGGGAGCGCCACTCATCTGAGGTGAGCAGCTTCTCGTCCTGGTCGTTGGAAAGATAGCCGATTTCCACAAGAACCGATGGCACGTCGTGGGCTCGCAACACCTGGAACCCGGCCGACCGCCGCGGATTCTTGATCATTCGCGTGGTGGAGGCGAGGTCGCCGACCAGTCCGTTGGCAAAGGAGGCGGAAAAGTTGCGCGTCTCCCGCCGCGTCAGATCGACCAGAATGTCAGTTACGCCGTCGGCCTCTTTTTGCAGATCGAGGCCGGCGATCAGGTCAGAGGCGTTTTCCTTGGCGGCAAGTTCCGCCGCCTCGCGGTCGGAAGCCTTGTCGGACAGAGTATAGACGGTGGCGCCGCGCACCGACCCTTCATGCTCGGAATCGGCGTGGATCGACAAAAACAGATCGGCGGCGTGGTCGCGCCCGAATTGCACGCGGGCCCCGAGCGGCAGGAAAGTGTCGTCGGTGCGGGTGAGCAGCACAGCCACCTTGCCGGTCTGTTCGAGGCGCTCCTGCAGCTTCTTGGCAAAAGCCAGCACGATGTCCTTTTCAAGAACCCCGGACGCCGAAATGGTGCCGGAATCGACGCCGCCGTGACCGGCATCGATCACGATCAGCGGCTTCTCCCGCTTGCTGCGGTCGGGTGGCGGCAACTGGTCGGCTTTCTGCACCGGCTCATTGGCGGTGTCGCGCGCCAGCTGGCTTTTTCTGAGGTCCTCCTCGAAGGCGGCGGTCGTCGTCTTCAGAAGGTCGAGCACCAGACGGGCCGGTTGGTTCTCGACGGCCGGCAGCACGAAGGCCTTGTCGATCTTCACCGGCCCCGTCACGTCCAGCACGATACGCGATCGCCCAGCCGCGAACTGACCGTAGCGCCAATCGCTGACAAGCCCCCTGCCAGTGGAACCAATGCCCGACGGCAGGCGGAAGTCGATGTCAGGCAGATCGATGACGACGCGGTAGGGCTCGCCGAGCGTGAAGGCGCTGAGGTCAACCTCGCCGGAAAGGTCGAGCACGAAGCGGGTGCGGCTGTCATCGCCGACGACGCGGCCATCGGTTGCCACAGGCGGACCTTCGGCAAGCGCGCCAGCCGCAAGGCAGACGAGCGTCATCGTCGCCAGGAGGGCGATGCGGAGAAAGGCTGCGAAGCGGTTTACAACGGTCGTCAATGATCGCTCCCACGATCCTATGATCGGCCCAAACTGCCACAGTCCAACAGGATGGCAACTCCCCCATTGCAAGCGAGGACAGTCCCGCAGATTGGCGGCCATTCACTTATCAGTAACTAAGCCAATTTGGTTAAGCATTTCTGTGTTCCGCTGATCGGAACGCAAGACGCTTCACATTGCGAGGAATTGATCATCGGCCTATTTGATCGCCTTGCATATGGGACTTCACGCAAGTAATAAGGGATCGGAGCCCGAATCCTTGCTCTCGGTACTTGAGAGCGTCCAGCCGGTTCGCCTCCTGCTTGAAAAGCAGGAGGACGTGACTGGCAGTCGGGGGTCCGAGAGGTCAGCGCGACCGCCGGTGTGGTTTTCCGGACGAAGCGCGGAACCTGGACCTTCGCTCGTTGCGTCTCGCCCGGCCACGTGCCGTGTTGCGGGATGCATATGAGGACGCCCGTAGATCCACCGAAAAGATCGGTGCTTCGGCGCGCGGCCATTGAGGCCGCCCGACAGGCATTCGTCGTCGTTCCCCCGTATTGGCTTTGCCGAGCGGGCTTTTCAGGAACGGCGGTGTTGAAAAGAAAGAACGTGCCGGACGTGAAAGTCGTGGGGCCACAGCAAATTGTCGAAGGGGCAGGATGGCGTAATGCATCGGCCTTTTCCCGATTTGCGGCTTCGGTCGGTCCGGCACCATTCCCAATTCCCTTCCCCCTTATCGACGGTCCATGCCGATCCTTCCAGCGCGCGGCGATCCTAGGGAGGGCTCTCCGGAGCCTCCCATTGGGATCGCGGCGGTGCCGAGATCGCATGCGGCCGGGAGTTAGTCTTTATGGCCAACAAAATGCTGATCGACGCCACCCACCCGGAGGAGACCCGGGTGGTTGTGGTGCGTGGACACCGCGTTGAGGAATTCGATTTCGAGTCGGCGACAAGGAAACAGCTCAGAGGCAATATTTATCTCGCCAAGGTGACGCGCGTTGAGCCGTCGCTGCAGGCAGCTTTCGTCGAGTATGGCGGTAACCGCCATGGCTTTCTTGCCTTTTCGGAAATCCATCCCGACTACTATCAAATCCCCCAGGCCGATCGTCAGGCCCTGATCGAGGCCGAAGAGGCGGAAGAACGCGAAGAGTACGAGCGGCGGGCTCGTATCCATCGTGAGCGGCAGTCGCGCGCTCAGGCGGCCAAGGCCGCCACCCGGCCCACGGAAACGGTCAGCGAAGCGCCGACCGAGGATGCTGAGTCGCGGCCGACCGATGAAGTCGCTTCGATGGAAGCAACGCCCATCATCGAATCCGGCGATGACGAAGTTCCGGTGCCCGAGATCGGCGGCGTCATCGACATCCACGATGACCAGTCGGTCGAGACCATCAATGACGATGGCGAAGAGCGGTCCGGCGACGAGGAAGAAGAGCACGTCGAGAACGTCGGCGCTGAAGATGCGCTCGAAGAAGTTCCCGAGCGGCGCAGTCGCCGGGCGCGCCAGTATCGCATCCAGGAAGTGATCAAGCGGCGGCAGGTGCTGCTGGTCCAGGTCGTCAAGGAAGAGCGCGGCACCAAGGGCGCCGCCCTGACCACCTATCTGTCACTGGCCGGCCGTTATTCGGTGTTGATGCCCAACTCCGGCAGGGGTGGCGGCATTTCCCGCAAGATCACCAACGTTCAGGACCGCAAGCGCCTCAAGGAGATCGCTCACGAGCTCGACGTGCCGGAAGGCATGGGTGTCATTCTGCGGACGGCCGGCGCTGCCCGCACCAAGACCGAGATCAAGCGCGACTTCGAGTATCTGCTGCGCCTGTGGGAAAACGTGCGCGAACTGACGCTGCGCTCAAGCGCGCCGAGCCTCGTCTACGAGGAAGGCTCGCTGGTCAAACGCTCGATTCGCGACCTCTACAACAAGGACATCGACGAAGTCCTGGTGGCCGGCGAAGACTCCTACCGCGAGGCCAAGGACTTCATGCGCATGCTCATGCCGAGCCATGCCAAGAATGTTCAGCCCTATCGCGATCCTATCCCAGTGTTCGGACGTTTCGGTGTCGAGCCACAGCTCGATGCGATGTTCTCGCCGCAGGTGACGCTGAAGTCCGGCGGCTACCTCGTCATCAACCAGACGGAAGCGCTCGTCGCCATCGACGTCAACTCTGGCAGGTCGACGCGCGAGCACAACATCGAGGATACGGCGCTCGCGACCAACCTCGAAGCCGCTGAAGAAGTGGCCCGCCAACTCCGCCTGCGCGATCTCGCCGGCCTCATCGTGATCGACTTCATCGACATGGAGGAGGCCAAGAACAACAAGGCGGTGGAACGCAAGCTCAAGGATTGCCTGAAGAACGACCGCGCCCGCATCCAGGTGGGCCGCATCTCGCACTTCGGCCTGATGGAGATGAGCCGCCAGCGCATCCGCACTGGCGTGCTGGAAGGCTCTACCGAGCTCTGCCCGCACTGCCTGGGCGCCGGCATCGTCCGTTCTACCGAAAGCGTGGCGTTGCACGTGCTGCGCTCACTCGAAGATCTGCTGATCAAGGGCGTGACGCATCACCTCACCGTGCGGACCCGCTCGGCAGTGGCACTCTACATCCTCAACCAGAAGCGCAAGCATCTGTCCGATCTTGAGGCGCGCTTCGGCCTGACCATCACCATTGCCGCCGACGAGCATCTGGGTTCCCAGCATTTTGCCGTCGAGCGCGGCGAAATCATCCTCAACCCTGCCCCGCCGCTGCCCGCGCCGACGCTGACGCCCGAAAGCGTGCAGCCCTATGACGAGGAAATCGACGAGGAGGTCGAGGAAGAAGAAGACGAAGAGGGCGAGGCCGAGAAGGCGCAGTCGTCTCGCGAGGATCGCGGCGACGGGGATGCTCGTCGCAAGCGTCGTCGTCGTCGGCGGCGGCGGGTCGAGGGCGGCGAGGCCGCCAACGGCGATAGCCAGGACGCGGCTGCCGAAGGCGACGACCAGACGGCAATTGAAGGCGCCGAAGGTGTCGAAAGCGATGACGAGGGGTCCGACGAGGAGGGCGAAGCTCGTCTGGAAGGCGAAACCGAAAGCGAGCAGCGCCGTCGGTCGCGTCGGCGTGGCCGTCGCGGCGGGCGTCGCCGGCATCAGCTTGAGGACGAATCGGCTGCCGCAGCGCAGGATGGCGAACCTGTTTCGGAAGGTGCAGAAGCCACCGGCGAGGAAGCCGCTGCAACCGACGAAGGGCCTGCTGCTGACGCCGGCGATGCTGAAGCGGCGATCGCTGCCCCGAGCGTGCTGAACGACGAGCCGGTGGAAACGCTGGCGGATCAGGACGAAGAAGCGCCGGAAGAGTCTTCGGAAGCGGCGGCTCCTGCCCATCCTCCGCTGGAAAGTGTCGCCGAGCTGGTTGAAAAGTCGGTTGAAGCAAACGAACCGGCACCTCGACCGGAGCCAGAACCGGAACCGGAACCTGACTCCAACCATCCCAAGAAGACCGGATGGTGGCAGCGCCGCTCGTTCTTCTGAGAATGGACTGAAGCGAACTGACGGTGGGCCGCCCCGGTTGAACCTGGGCGGCCTTGTCATATGTCAGCACAAACAGAAGGAATCCGACATGGCAGAAGACGTGCTTTTGTTTTCTTACGGAACCCTGCAGCTGAAGTCGGTACAGCTCGCCAACTTCGGACGCGAACTCAAGGGTCGTCCGGACGCCATGGTCGGCTGGCATCGCGCGATGGTCGAGATCACCGACCCAGACGTGCTGCGGCAGTCTGGGGAGACGCACCACCCAATCGTCTCGCCAAGCGACAACCCAGACGACGAAGTGCCTGGCGTCGTCTTCGAGATCACGCCGGACGAATTGATCGCGGCCGATGGGTATGAGGTCGCCGACTACAAGCGGATCCTGGTCGCACTGAAGTCCGGCGCTAAGGCCTGGGTCTACGTGAAGGCGTAGGGATCTACCTCAACCAGCCACCCAGCCGCTCACAGGCCTCGGCGATGGCATCCGTGCGGCCGGCGAAGGAGAAGCGCACGTAGGATGAGCCGCGCCCGGTATCGAAATCGAGGCCCGGCGTTGCGGCTACGCCCGCTTCGTGCAGCATGCGGCGGCAGAAATCGAGACTGTCGTTGGTGTAGCGGCTGACGTCGGCATAGAAATAGAAGGCGCCGTCGACCGGCAGAAAACGGTCGAGCCCGATCTTGGGCATGCGCTCCAAAAGCAGCCGACGGCTCGCTGCATAGCCGGCCTTCACCGCTTCCAATTCCTGTTCCGCTTCGAAAGCACCGAGAGCGGCACGCTGCGATAGTTCCGATGGCGAGATGAAGAGATTTTGAGCGAGGCGTTCGACTGGCCGCACAAGCTCTTCGGGAAGCACCATCCAACCAACACGCCAGCCGGTCATGCAGAAGTATTTGGAGAAGGAGTTGACGACGACCACATCGTCGGAAAACTCTAGCGCCGTCACCTGGTCGCCGTCATAGACAAGGCCATGATAGATCTCGTCCATGACGAGAGCGATCTTCAGATCGCGACAGGCGGCGACCAGAGATTTGAGACCATCGCGGGTCATCATGGTGCCCGAAGGATTATTGGGGCTTGCCACGATGACGCCGGCGAGCGGCCGTTCTGCGTGTACCTTTTCAATGGCAGCGGCACTTGCCTGCCAACGCGCTTCGACGGTGGTCGGAATCTCCACCACCTCCAGGCCGAGCGCGGTCAGAATATTTCGATAAGCAGGATAACCGGGTGTCGGCAGACCGACGCGGTCGCCGACATCGAACATGGCAAGAAAGGCCAAGTTGAAGGCGCCGGAGGATCCTCCCGTCACGGCGACCCGTTCGGATGGCACATCAACACCGTAACGATCGGCATAGAGACGAGCAATGCGCGCGCGCAACTCCGGAATACCAAGGGCTTCCGTATAGCCGACGCGGCCACGGGAGAGTGCCGTCTCGGCAGCCTGACGCACGGCGGCGGGAACAGGTGCGCCAGGTTCGCCAAGTTCCATGTGAATGATGTCCCGACCCTCGCGGGCGAGGCGGTTGGCATCCGACAGCACGTCCATGGCCAGGAAGGGCGCTACATCACTCCGCCGCGAAACCAGCATATCCCTCTCCACGATTTTGCCCGAGATAACCGGCAGTCTTCCGCCACGTCAGTGGCGCTTCAGGATTTTTCCATTGCGCCGGGCGCGCGTTCTGCCCTTTATCAGGCGCCAGACACACTGACGAGACTTTCGATGGTGAATCGCGTCATGATGACCAACTTCTTCCGCACCTCCGTCGCCGTCATGACGGCAGCGGCTATCGCCGTCTCGTCGTCGCTGCCGTCCTTTGCCGCCGAGCGAAGCCGTGGGATTTCGTTGTTGCGTGACGCCGAGGCGGAAGCGCTAATCGCCGACTATACCCGCCCCCTCTTGAAGGCTGCCGGTCTCGGCGCAGCCACCGTCCAGGTCAAGCTGGTCAATGATGACACCTTCAACGCCTTCGTGGCCGACAGCCGGCATATTTTCGTCAACGCAGGCGCTATCATCGATTCCACGACACCCAATCAGCTCATCGGCGTTCTGGCCCATGAAATCGGCCATCTCGCGGCCAACCACCTGGCGCAGCTCCGCTCCGAAATCCGCAGGATGCAGATCCTGACGGCGATTGCCTTGCTTGGCGGTGTGGCAGCCGGGGCAGCCGGCGGCGGCGGAGCTGCGGCCGGCGCTGTGGCGACAGGCGGCATGCAGATCGGTCAGCGGGGTCTTCTGATGTATGCCCGCGAGAATGAAACGGCCGCCGATCAGCTTGCGCTGAAATATCTCGCCGAGACTGGCCAGTCCGCGAAGGGCATGCTGGAAACCTTCAAGCGGTTCGCCGATCAGCAGATGTTCATGTCGGCGCACATCGACCCCTATGTTCAGACCCATCCCATGGCTGCCGACCGCATCACCATGATCGATGAGATGGCCCGCAAATCGAAGTTTTTCGACAAGCCGGACGATCCCGCGCTCAAAGAGCGACACGACCTGGTGCGCGCCAAATTCGCCGCCTTCACCCGAAACGGCCAAAGCGTGCTGCGGCTTTATCCGCAGTCCGACACCAGTCTCGCGGCCGATTACGCCCGTGCGATCGTCGCCTATCGGTTCTCCGACCCCCAATCCGCCCTCACCCGGATGGATGCGCTGATCAAGCGCTCGCCGAACAATCCTTATTTCTGGGAACTCAAAGGGCAGATCCTGCTGGAAACCGGCAAGCCAAGGGATGCCCTGCCCCCCCTTCGCAAGGCGGTCGCGCTGGCTCCGAACGCCGGCCTTATCCGCGTCTTGCTTGGACAGGCTCTGGTGGGTACCGGCGACAATCAACTCACGGACGAGGCCATCGCGGCTCTGACCAAGGGGATCGGCGATGACCCAGACCAGCCCGACGGTTACCGGCAGCTTGCCATCGCCTACGCCCGCAAGAACAACATTCCCTTGGCCGACCTCGCCTCTGCCCAGGGAAGCTTCGCCTCCGGCGACATCCAAACGGCCAAGAAATACGCCATTCGTGCGCAGGAAAGCCTGAAGGCAGGCTCACCGGCCTGGCTGCGCGCCGACGACATCATCACCTACAAGGCACCGAATTGACCGGTTCCTCGCCTGGGACAAGGAGCAGTCGCATGTTTGCCCGTTTCCGAAAAATACTGTCGGCCACACTCGTCGCCGCGGCTCTCCTCCCCTCCATGGCTTCCGCCGAGGAGTTCACCAGCAGCCAGAAGGCGGCGATCGGCGATGTCGTCAAAGCGTATCTGATGGACCATCCCGAGGTGATTACTGAGGCACTGCAGGCGCTCGACGCGCGCAACAAAGCCGCCGAGGAGCAGGGACGGACCGACGCCATCCAAACGAACCGAGAAGCCATCTTCTCCTCGCCCTACCAGGCGGTTCTCGGCGATCCCAAAGCCAAGATCGCCCTCGTCGAGTTCTTCGATTACAACTGCGGCTACTGCAAGAAGGCGCTGGGCGACACCCGCGCCATTCTCGACAAGGAGAAGGACGTCAAGATCATCCTCAAGGAGTTCCCCATCCTGAGCGAAGGATCTGTCGAAGCGGCCAAGGTGGCGGCTGCGGTCAATATCATCGATCCCAAGGCCTATGAGGCGTTTCATTTCGATTTGCTGGGCGGCCGCGGCCAGGCCGACGGCGACCGCGCCCTGGCATCGGCGGTGAAAGCCGGTCTCGACGAGGCGAAGGTGAAAGAGCTGGCCGCCAAGCCGGAAGTGGCCGAGGCGATCACCCACTCCTATGATCTCGCTCGCAAGCTCAACATCAACGGCACGCCGGCCTATATCATCGGCGATGAGCTGGTCTACGGCGCCGTCGGCTTTTCCGAGCTCAATCGCCGGATCGAAGCGATGCGGGCTTGCGGCAAGACGGCCTGCTGATTGCCGATCGGAAGGCATAAGCGAGGTGAGTCCCACAGACGGGGATGAATTGGCGCTGCCTCTTTTTTTCGGCGCGGCATATGCCTATAAGGAAGCCGGCCGCTGCCCATGCCAGGGTTGCGGCTGCCCCCGCCCCGACTTGAAAGGGAACCGACCGATTGCCCATTGAAGCGTTCATCCTCAACGGACCGAACCTCAATCTTCTCGGAACACGGGAACCGGGCATCTACGGATCGCTGACCCTTGCCGACATCGAGGCAAATTGCCGCGACAAAGCTGCCGCGCTGGGGTTTTCTACCGTCGAGTTTCGCCAGTCCAACCACGAAGGCGTGCTCGTCGACTGGATCCAGGAGGCCGGGCGGCGCGGTGCCGGCGTGGTGATGAACCCCGGCGCCTATACCCACACGTCGATTGCCCTCCACGACGCGATCAAGGGAACCGGTGTTCCTGTGATCGAGGTCCACATCTCTAACGTTCATGCCCGCGAGAGTTTTCGGCATCGGTCCTTCGTGTCGCCCGTGGCGGCTGGAGTGATCGTTGGCCTAGGCCCCCTCGGCTACACCCTCGCGCTCGAAGCCCTCGCCGGTCTCCTGAAAGGGTGACCGCCGTCCCAATCCGGTGAGAACCGATGCCCCAGACCTTTGACTACGAACTGATCCGCCAGCTTGCCAACATTCTCGACGAGACCAACCTCACCGAGATCGAGGTGGAGCAGGAGAAGCTGAAGATACGGGTGGCTCGGACGGCGGCGCCGGTGACCATCACCCAGGGTGGCGGCTGGGCCGCGCCGTCGGCGATGCCGGCAATGGCCGCGCCTGCTCCGGTGGCGGCATCTGCCGCCGAGGCACCGAAGGCTGCAGATCCCGCCTCCAACCCCGGCGCCGTGCCCTCCCCCATGGTCGGTACCGCCTATACCGCCCCGGAGCCGGGTGCGCGGGCCTTTGTGGAGGTTGGCGACGTGGTGAAGGAAGGCCAGACGGTGATGATCATCGAGGCCATGAAGCACCTCAACCACATTCCGGCGCCGCGCGCCGGCCGTGTCACCGCGGTACTCGTCGAGAACGGCCAGCCGGTCGAGTTTGGCGAACCGCTGCTGATCATCGAGTGACCGGCCCCATGTTTGAAAAGATCCTCATCGCCAACCGCGGCGAAATAGCTCTTCGGGTGCTGCGCGCCTGCAAGGAGCTCGGCATCGGCACAGTTGCCGTTCATTCGACGGCGGACGCCAATGCCATGCATGTCCGCCTCGCCGACGAGAGCGTGTGCATCGGCCCGGCCCCGGTACGCGACAGCTACCTCAACATTCCCAACATCGTCGCGGCCTGCGAAATCACCGGCGCCGAGGCGGTACATCCGGGATACGGATTCCTCAGCGAGAACGCGCGCTTCGCCGATATTCTTGCGGCCCACAATATCGCCTTTATCGGCCCGTCGGCCGACCATATCCGGATCATGGGCGACAAGATCGAAGCCAAGGCGACCGCAAAGCGCCTCGGCATCCCCGTGGTGCCGGGCTCGGACGGAGCAGTCGAGACCGAGGAAGATGCACTGCGGATCGCCGCCGAGATCGGCTATCCGGTGCTGGTCAAGGCCTCGGCCGGTGGTGGCGGTCGCGGCATGCGCGTTGCCATGACCGAGGCGGAACTGCCCTCCGCCATGTCGGCCGCCAAGACCGAGGCCAAGAACGCCTTTGGTGACGACGCCGTCTATATCGAGAAATACCTCCTGAAGCCGCGTCACATCGAGCTGCAGGTGCTGGGCGATGGCCAAGGCAACGCCGTGCATCTCGGCGAGCGCGACTGCTCGCTGCAACGCCGCCATCAGAAGGTCATGGAAGAGGCCCGTTCGCCGGCCCTCAATGATGACGAACGCGCCCGGATCGGCGATATCGTCGCCAACGCCATGTCCGAACTCAACTATTCGGGCGCCGGCACCATTGAGTTTCTCTATGAGAACGGCGAGTTCTATTTCATCGAGATGAACACCCGCCTGCAGGTGGAACATCCGGTGACCGAGATGATCACCGGCATCGACCTCGTCAACGAACAGATCAAGGTGGCTTCGGGTCAGGCGCTGAGCTTCCGTCAGTCGGACGTCCACTTCAATGGCCATGCCATCGAATGCCGCATCAACGCCGAGAACGCCGCCACCTTCGCGCCGTCGCCCGGCAAGATCACCTATTGGCATCCGCCGGGAGGCCTGGGCGTCCGTGTCGATAGCGGTGTCTATCAGGGCTATACGATTCCGCCCTATTACGACAGCATGATCGGCAAGCTGATCGTCCATGGCCGCAACCGCGTCGAATGCCTGATGCGGCTGCGCCGCTGCCTGGACGAGTTCGTGGTCGACGGTATCGATTCGACGATCCCGCTGTTCAACAACATGCTGAAGAATTCCGACATCATCGACGGCGCCTACGACATCCACTGGCTGGAAAAGTGGCTCGCCACCAAGCCGTTCGAGGCCTAAGCGACCCGACAGACAAGCAAGACAAAAACGCCGCCCTCTCGGGCGGCGTTGACGTTTCAGGTCTATCTCTTATACGAACACTGGCCTTTTGACGCGCCCTGCCTCGCCGAAGACGCGCAGGTAGCGAGCGATCTCCGCCGGATCGCCCGTCGCCTTCTCCGGGTTGTCGGAGAGTTTCACCGCCGGCCGGCCATTGACCTGCGTTACCTTGCAGACCAGCGATATCGCGTCGAAGTCGTCGGTGGGTTTTGGCGCGCAATCCTGGAAATCGTTGGTCAGGTTGGTGCCCCAGCCGAAGCTCATGTGCACACGGCCTCGGAAGTGGGTGTAGACCCGCTCGATCTCCTCGACGTCGAGGCCGTCGGAAAAAACGATCAGCTTGTCGCGCGGATCCTCGCCCTTCGACTTCCACCAGGCGATGATCTCTTCGCCGCCGTCGACCGGATCGGCGCTATCGGGGCGAAAACCCTTCCAATCCGCCACCCAGTCTGGCGCCTCGCGCAGGAAAGAGGCGGTACCGAAGGCGTCCGGCAGAACGACGAGCAGGTTACCGTCGTAGAGTTCCTGCCAGTCGCGCAGCACGCGATAGGGGGATTGGCGCATTTCATCCTCGGTATTGGCGAGGGCTGCCATGGCCATTGGCAGTTCGTGGGCATTGGTGCCGATCGCTTCGAGATCGCTCTTCATGGCCATCAGCACGTTGGACGTACCGATGAAGGCTGGGCCTAGCCCTTCCTTCAGTGCGTTGACGCACCAATCCTGCCAGAGGTGTGAATGGCGTCGGCGTGTGCCGAAATCGGCGATCTTGATGTCGGGAAAGGCGCGCAGTCGCTCGACCTTGCTCCACAGCTTGGCCTTGGCGCGCGCGTAGAGCACATCCAGTTCGAAGCGGCGCATGGTCTTCATCACCGAGCGCGACCGCAGTTCGTTGATGATGGCGAGCGCCGGAATCTCCCACATCGTCGTGTGAGTCCAAGGGCCATGGAATTCAAGCTGGTATTGCCCGTCGGCCTTGCTCAGCTTGTAGGGCGGCAGCTGGAAATCACGCAGGAACTCCAGATACTCGGGCGCAAAGATCTGTCGCTTGCCGTAGAAGGTGTTACCAGCGAGCCAAATCCATTCCTTCTTGCCGAGCCGCAACGAGCGGGCGTAATCGAGCTGCGCTCGAAGCTCCCCCTCGTCGATATCGTCGGCAAGGCGGATGCTGCTTGTGCGGTTGATCAGCGAGAAGGTAACGTCGACGTCGCGGTAACGTTTCCAGATCAGCTGCTGCATCAGGAACTTATAAATGTCCGTATCGAGCAGGCTGCGGACGATCGGGTCGAGCTTCCAGTTATGGTCGTGAACCCGTTTGGCGAGATCGGTGGTGCTCATCGGTCCGTATACCCGTGATGAAGCGAGGCGACCCATGAACGTCGAAAAAACGCCGACGAGGCGCCACCTGACAGAGGGGTAGCCTGAAACGATCTAGAACCCAAGCAAAATCCGTATAAACGCCGAGTGGAAAGGTCACGAATGCGGGACTGCCTCGGTGTTGTTGCAAATGGTGAAAAGGGCGACGGATTGCTCCGCCGCCCTCTGAGCTTGACCAGTTCAGCTGCGTTCAGTTCGAGCCTGCCTTAAGCTTCCGCCGTCTGCGGCGCGCCAGAATGTTCATCATTTCGACGCCGGCCGAGAAGGCCATGGCGAAGTAGATGTAGGCACGCGGCACATGGAAGCCGACACCGTCTGCCACCAGCGATACGCCGATCAGCAACAGGAAGGAAAGTGCCAGCATCTTGGTCGTCGGATGCTTTTGAATGAAGTGCGAAATCGGCTCCGACGCCGCGAACATGATGATCATCGCGATGATGACGGCGAGAATCATCACGGGCACGTGCTCGGCCATGCCGATTGCGGTGATGATACTGTCGATCGAGAAGACAATATCGATCACGATGATCTGCGCCACGGTGGCGCCGAAGGCGGCCTGAACGATGTTGCCGCCCTCGTCCTCCTCGCCCTCGATACCGGCGTGAATTTCGTGCGTTGCCTTGTAAATCAGGAACAGGCCACCAGCGAGCAAGATCAGGTCGCGCCAGGAGAAGCCATGTTCGAACAGGGTGAACACGGGCGCAGTCAGGCCGATCAGCCAGGATAGGGTAATCAACAGCAGAATACGGAAGACCAACGCCATTGAGAGGCCGAGGGCGCGGGCCTTGCGGGCCGAGTCGGTCGGCAGGCGACTGGTCAAAACTGAAATGAAGACAAGATTATCGATACCAAGGACGATCTCCATCACCGTCAAGGTGAGAAGACTGGCCCAGGCGTTGGCATTAAAAAGAAGATCAAGCATGAGTGCGGTCATTCCCCAGATATGGCCGTCGGATCAGGACCTTATCTGGAGAGCGCCCTCAACATTTCAAGAAGTCAGGCAGCCTTTGCACCGAAGAATTTCTCGATGAGCTGCTGTACTGCCGCGACGAGAGACAAATATGCGGTGGAAAGTGCCAGGCCGATCTCAACGCCGATGGGCGGATTAAGCCTCCAGGCGAGCGCCGCGCCGGCGAACAGGAACCAGGCCAGCGTCACGGCCAGCGTCACCGGCCGCCACTTCTCGACGCGCACTGGATGCACGAAGGCAATGGGAGCGAAGGTCAGGACCGACAGCGCGAGGGTGATGCCGATGACCGCGAATTGGTTGAGGTCGAATACGAAATAAAGAAAGACCACGCCGTTCCAGACCACGGGAAAGCCGCGGAAGGCGTTGTTCTTCATCTTCATGCGCGTGTCGCCGTAGTACATCGCCGACGTGAAGACGATGACGCCGGCGAGCGCCAGTGCAATGGGAATCGAGGTGAAGCCGGCCGTCGCCACCGCGAGTGCCGGAAGAAAGACGTAAGTCACGTAATCGACCACAAAGTCCAGCGCGGCGCCGGAAAAGGTCGGCAGGCGGCTTTCCACGGAAACCTTGCGAGCGATCGGCCCGTCGACACCATCGACGACCAGCGCAAGACCCAACCACATGAAGAAGGCCGGCCAATCGAGGTTATAGGCGGCGAAGGCTGCGAGCATGGCGAGAACAATCCCGCTCGCCGTGAAGGCATGCACCGCAAGAGCGATCAACGCATTCTGATGTCTGCCCACAAGCGTCAGTTCCGTCATCACGCGCCGTTCCTCTCGTCCGAACCGATGGCCGGGCTGCGAGCCATCATGAACGGACGAAGCGCGTCGTCCGACGGAGCCCAAAAGATCATCGCCCAAAACCTTACCGATCCCAGCGGATGGTTACATCTGGCGACAATCTACCTGATGACGAGGCCGCTCGCCAAGATGACACCGGCAAGAATGAGCAAAACCCCGAGGAAATACGTGGTTTTGACGCCACTCAGGAGCTTTTCGAGCCCCATCAGCACGCCAAGCAGGGCCATGGCGGCAAGATTCATCAGACCGGCGGCGAACATCACGGCCATCATCGCCCAACAACAGCCGAGACAGGCAAGCCCTTCTTCGACACCAATCCGGAAAGCGGGGCCTGCCCCACCCTCGATATAGGCGACGCGAGGATTGCGGCAGCGAACGAGGCAGGCCCATTTGAGCGGGGTGAACTGATAGATGCCCGCGGCGATCAGAATCGAAGCCGAGAGCGCCACACCGGCCGGCGCCATATGAGGAGCAAGCGCACCGAGGTGAACCAGCCAGACCTGGACTGCGCTGGCCAGTAGAGAGATGACCAACCAGACTGTCGTGTAACCGGCGATCAGCGCAATGGATCCCATTCCCACGTTGTCGGCATAAGCGCGAAAGGTCGGCGCCGCCGTTGGCACCATCATGGCAAATACCATGGCGACCCACATGGCCAGGACGAGCGCGCCACTCCCAAAACTTAGCCCGCCTTCCATCGCCGGCATCAGCGTTTTGGACAACTCGCCATCCCACGCAGCCGCGGCCAGCCAAAGCCAGCCAATCGCGGCCATCGCAACGACAGCGAAGCCTGTCAGACGGCGCGGGTTGTTGCCCAGAAAAGCAGCGAGGCGATTTAGCAAAACGCGAACCCGAACGGAGGAGTCTATGCGACCTAAAGTAAAAGCCCCGTCCCAGAGGAACGGGGCCTTCTTTTAGCGGAGAAACACGCAGTGGGGCAATCGCCTCACTGTTGCTGATTCTTGGTAGCGAGCAGCGGCGTGATGCGTCGCACCGTGACCCGGCGGTTCTCCCGCTCGGGACCTTCGGTCTGTATCTTCAAGTAGCTCTCACCATAGCCCTGTGTGACGAGGTTTTCCGGCGGGATGCCGTAATGGTCCGTCAGAACGTTGGCCACGGCTTCGGCACGGCGGTCGGACAACGAGAGATTGTCCACGACCGAACCAACCGCGTCGGTATAGCCCTCGACGAGGAACACCTCGTTGGGGTTTCGCCGAAGCGCGGCCTCGATGCCACGCGCGACTGCCTCGATGCCCGGGATCTGGCTTCCTTCGACGGTCCACGCTCCGCTCGAGAAGGTGATGTTGTCGAGATCGACCGACCTGACGCGGTCGCGCAGATCCGGGCTGTAGATCACCTGATTGAGCGTGTACTGCGGTTGCACCTCAACGAGAGGCGGGGCAGTCAGAGCCTCTTCCACGTAGCGCGGCGGTGCCGAGCGCATTTCAACACGATACTGGTCGCGCGGCACATCATACATTGGCGGCGGTGGCAGGCGGACAACGGGCTGCCATGCTGGCTCGTCGACCGGGCCGGGACCAAAGCTCCGGTTGTCAAACAGCACGTAGACGCGGCCGTCGCGATCTCGACGTTCGCGCTGAATCATCGTGCCGTTTTCATCGTAAACGGTCCGCACCTCGCCGCCATCGCGGGTCGCAACCGTCACTTCACGGCCACCGTCGCGCGTTTGGCGTTCACGATAATCGCGACCGCCGCGATCAAAACGTCCGCGGTCATCATGACGGATTACAGCGTCATCGCCGCTTTGCACGATGATGCGGCCACCCGGTTCCACAGTGACGCGGACGCCGTTCTCATCGCTGATTACCCGGCGATCGCGCTGGACATCGCGAATGTTGCGGGCCTTCTGGTCGACGCTCTGGTCGATCGCCTCAGTTGCCGCAGCCCCGGAATTACCCAACTTCTCAATGAGCGACGGCGGCGGCGCCTGCTTTCCAGCGGCATCCGGAGCTGGAGGCTGTTGATCGCCCGGTTGTGCCGGCGATGGAGGCGGAGTGCCTGGAGCGGCAGTCGGCGCAGCCGCATTCGGTGCAGGCGGCTGCGGTGCAGACGGCTGAGGCGTGGCGCTACCGGGCGCACCCGGTGCAGGAATGGGAGGCTTTGGCTGGGCCGTCGGCTCCGGAGCGGGGGCCGCCGGCTTGGAGTCTGGCTTGGGAGCAGTCGTTTCGGCCGGCGGCGTGGGGCGATCAGGCTGCGCATCGGGCTTGGGCGCCGGGCGCTCCGGACGCGCTTTCTGTTCGGGGACCGGCGCCTTGGGTTCCGATTCGGATTTCGGGGCCGCGGGCTCGGGGAGGACCTCGGGCTGAGCCGCTGGGCGTTCGGGCTTGGCCCCCTGCTTGGGAGCTGCGGGCTCAGGTTGAACCTCCGGGCGGGCAGCTGGCGCCTCGGGGCGAACTTCTGGCTCGGCTGCGGGACGCTCGGGCTTGGCCTTCTTCTTGGGTGGGAACGGTTCCGGCTGAGCATCCTGGTTCGCAGCCGGCGCCTCGGGGCGGACCTCGGGTTGGGGCGCGGGAGTTTCAGGCTTTGCCTCGGGCTTGGGAGCCGATGGCTCAGGTTGAGCTTCCGGACGGGGAGCCGGCGCCTCAGGACGAACCTCGGGTTGAGGCGCAGGACGCGGTGGCTCTGCCTCCTGCTTAGGAGCAGGCGGCTCGGGCTGAACCTCTGGCTTTTTCTTCTCCTGCGGCGGCGCCACTTTCTCGGGTGGAACGCAGTTGGCATCGCCCGGTTGGCAAGCCGGCGGGTCGGCTTGAGCAACAACAAAGCCGCCCTCTTCGGCCCTGGCAGCGGCCTGTACCGCGATCTGCGACAAGGGCACGATCGCGCAAGCCAGCAACAGCTTTCTGAGTCGCTTCATAAAATCCTCCAGCCTTCCTTTGTGCTCCGAGACAACAATCGTCATGATCGGTAGCACCTAACGGCCGCCGTGCTCTAGGCGAGGTCCGCCCATAGAAAACAGTGGCAGCGGCCTTCGGTTCCGGAGTTTGCCCAGCCAATGGGGCGTCAATCAGAAAAAAGGCGGCAAAAGCTTGTCAATTCAAAGATTTGACATGAATGGGAGGTGAACGGTCGTTAGCTTCGGGCCTCACCGGCGAGCACCGCTTCCGACCATCTGCGCGTCGCCCACATCCATTGACCCGGTTCGCTGCGGATCCAGTTCTCGAATGTGGCATGGAGTGCGCGCGTTCCTTCGGCCACGTCGGCGTCCGGGTCATCGCTGTGGGACAGGTCGATCCTTTCCCCTTCGATGCAGAAATGCGCACCATCCACACGCCGGCAACGCGCCGCGACCAACGGCAGATCCAGATGACGGGCGAGCGTGACCGGCAGCTTGGACAGAGAGGAAGGGCCGCCCAAAAAGGGTGCTTGAATGCCAGTACCGTCCGGAAGATCGGCCATCATGGCAACCGCCGCGCCACCACGGGCAATCGAGCGGAGGCGTAGGACCGAGCCTGCGCCTGCCGCGACCAGTCCCGCAGGGTAGGCTTTTTCTCGCCTGGACCGGAAATAGGCCTCGGAGAGCGGATTCCGGAGGGAGCGATAAACGCCGGCAATCGGCTTACCTACCATTGCGCATCCAATTGCCAACAGCTCCCAATTGCCCTGATGCAACGAGCAGAACACAATCCCTTTTGCCCCTATCGCTTGAAGATCGGCGGTCAGCTTGTCGCTCATTGCGACCCGCTCCGGCTGGAGGGCGACCTCGGGTAGCAGAAGACCTTCAGCAAAGGTGCGGCCAAGATTTTCCCACATTTGAGATAGGATTGAGCTGCGCTCGCCTTCAGTCAGGTCCGGCATTGCAAAAGCCAGATTCCGCTCGGCCCGAAGATGGCGCGGATTAAAGCGGGCAAACCAGCGCCAGAGTCGGCCCATCAGTGCCGATGCCAGATCGACTCCGAGAAGTTGCAGCAAAGCCACGACCAAGCGTAGCGCCACGTACTCGAGCCAAAAACCGGCTTGCGTTTTGGCCTTCTGGTAATCCAACGCGCCTGAGCCTCTCTACGCATACCGCCAAGAAAAAGAATGGCGGCGTTCGTTGCCTGAATCGTGCGATGAGCTGTTATCCCATTTCCCGCCCTCCCTCCACCCCGTAGCGCCCCTCAGGCGACGGATGTGTCGGTGATCACTCATTTATGACCGAGGTTCTGGCAAATAGTCAGCCGACAGCCCCCTATGAGGGTCGACACATGGGTGTTTGCTGTACCCACGACGCTCTGTCTGGTGATCCCGTGACCTCGTGCCGGTCGCAGCCTTACTGGGCGATGCGGAGGGCCGATAGTTTGTCGCCGATAGCGCCGAAGGCCGTGATGATGCCGCTGGCGCTTGATGCGTTAAAATAATCGTCTGGAGAGCTGGCGCAGTTCCTCAGCACGGAGGCATTTCCTGAAATGACCAGCACGGTATAGATTGTTACACCCGCCGCCTTGGCCGCCGTGCAAACCTTCGACATTCGATCATCGACCGCCGACGAACTTGCGCTACCATTGCCGTCGAAGCGGTTTTCCGTATTGTCCCCGTCCGACAACAGGATGATCGCATCCTGATACTCGTAGTTGGAATCCTTGGCTGGCGCGGCAATCGGTGACGTCAGTTGCAGCGACTGCCAGGCCCAGACCAAGCCGATCGTCTGGTTGGTCGACCCTTTCGAGGTCATGGCCGTTACCGCTGCCTTGAGGCTATTCCAGTTGTTGGTCATCGGCGTCAAAGCGGAGAGGCAGGAACCATACTGGTCGACAAAGAACTTTGTCTTGTAGTTGTTGGGGTCTGGTACCGAAACGGAAATATCGTAGTTGAGATTGGGATCCTTCTCGCGATCTCCTACACAACCGTTCCACCTGGATTTGTCTGTGCCGTATGGATAAAGCTTGTCGCCCACATTACATGTGCTGGAACTGGGGTTGACACAAGTTCCATTCCAGTAAAGCCAACTGGCGTCCTTATTGCCCGTGCCGACGTTGACATCCCGGTTGAAGGGAATGATCGAGACGTAGATGTCACCGCTCGTCGTCGATTGCGACTGCAGTTGGTCGAGCAAGTTGTTCGTCGCCGTCTTGAGCGCGGACAGTTTCCCTGAATAAGCCATGGACCCCGTGTTATCGAGTGCCAACGCCACCCGCAGTCGTTTCGACGACCAAGCTGACTTTGATTGAACCGCCAACGTTTGCGAAGAGACGCCGATGAGGTTGAGGAACGTCATGGGGACCGTTCCGCTCGCGGATGCGGCGATGACTGCACCGTTGGTCTGGGTGAATGTGGCGGAAACGCTCAAACTGCTGGCTTTTCCGGATGGGAAGTTGACGTTGAACACCTCCCCCGCCCTTGTGTTGAGCTGGGTAGCGGTCAGCTTGGGCGCTTCTGAGGAGAGAGCCAGCACCGTCGCGTCAAGGGAATGCTGCATGAGCTCGCGCGCATCTGCCAGTCGCGCGTAGTCTACAGCCGCCCCCACGCCAACCAATAACGGCACAAGACAAACGGCGAACGTCATCGCCACGTTGCCGTCACGGCTGACCAGAAACCGACGAATTCCCATGGCTCCTCCTGAACCCATAGGATACCGCCAGCTGGCCTAACAACAGATTGCACCGATATTTAGAATTTACGGCAATCTGTCGATCTTGGCGTGAATAGCGGAGCGTCCGCCCTTTGGCGTCACTCCACTCTCAGCACCGTCACCTCGGTGATCGGCTTCTTGCCCCAGCGTTCGTTGGCGGCGGCACGGATTGACCGGCGTACCGCTTCGGCAACCAGGTCTTCGTCCTTGCGGCGGTTTTTGGGGATGGACAGAAGACAGCCATCGACGGCGGCGGCCAGCACGTCCTCGAAATCCGCGCCCTTGTTGTCTGTCTCCGGTAGACCGAAGCAGTTGAGCCCATACTCGCCAAGGATGTCGCCACGCCCATTCATCAGCAATGTGCAGACCACGACGCCGGCAAAGCTCATCTTGCGACGTTCAACGACACCGGATCCCTCGGGATCCCGGACCAGACTGCCGTCCTTGACCAGAATGCCGAACGGCACGTGACCGATTGCCTTGGGCTCGTCACCGGGCAACAGACGCAGCATTTCGCCATTTTTGGTGAGCGTCACGTTGGGCACACCAGCCTCGCGCGCCAACCTTTCGTGAGCGGCCAAATGCATGGCCTCGCCGTGCACCGGAACGGCCACCTTCGGCTTGACGAGGCGATAGAGCTCCATCATCTCATCGCGGCGAGGATGACCGGACGTGTGGACCAGCGCGTCGCCGTCGGAGACGATCTCGACGCCCTGCTCGACGAGCTTGTTCTTGATGGCGCCGACTGCCTTCTCGTTGCCCGGAATGGTGCGGGAAGAAAAGATCACCATGTCGCCGCGATTGAGCGTGATATTGCGATGATCGCCTGCCGCGATTTTTGCCAGAGCGGCGCGCGCCTCACCCTGGCTACCGGTTACGATGGCCATCACCTTGTCCGACGGCAGGTAGCCATAGGCTTCTTCGTCGCGGAACGGCGGCAGTCCCTCGAGCATGCCGAGTTCGCCCGCAACATCGAGCACGCGCTTGATGGCGCGGCCGACCACAACGACCTCTCGATCGTTCTTGGCCGCCGCTTCGGCGATCGAGCGGATACGGCCGAGGTTCGAGGCGAAGATGGTAACGGCCACCCGCTTCTTTGCCCGCGCCACCACCTCGGCGAGACCGTGCGCGACCTCGCCCTCGGAGGGGCTGCGTCCGGCACGGACGGCGTTGGTGGAATCGCAGATCATCGCGTCGACACCCTCGGCGCTGATCTCGGCCAGGCGCTTCATGTCGATCGGCTGGCCCACGCGCGGATCGTGATCGATCTTCCAGTCGCCAGTGTGCAGCACATTGCCCATGGGCGTGCGGATCAGCACGGAGGTCGGCTCGGGCAGCGAATGCGACATGGCAATCAGCTCGATATCAAACGGGCCGATCGAGAATCGCTGCCCCTGTTCGACGACGCTGGTCGGCACGCGCGGTGCGTTCGGTTCCATCTCGCGCTTGGCCGCGTGAAGGGCGGCGGCGAAGGGCGTCATGTAGACCGGCACGCCGAGCCTTGGCCACAGATCGTAGACGGCGCCGTAGTGGTCCTCATGGGCGTGGGTGATCAGAATGCCGACAAGATCGTCCTTGTAGGCTTCGATGAAGGAGATGTCCGGCAGCAACAGATCGACGCCCGGCAATTCCGGGCCGGCGAAGGATACGCCACAGTCGACCATCAGCCATTTGCGGTCAGCCTCGGGCCCGAGGCCATAGAGGGCGAGATTCATGCCGATTTCGCCAACGCCGCCAAGCGGCAGGAAAATGAGCTCGTCGGCCCCGCTCTTCTTTTTCGTCACAGACTATCTCCAATTCGCCGACCCCTGCCGGCGCGCAATCGTTCTTTTATCGGTCGGCTCTAGGTGGACGCGAAAGGCGGCCACGTCAAGAAAACTCTCGGAAAGAGCCGCCCCCAGACCGGATCACGTGCCGGGCAGGCAAAAGGCGTCAGGAATGGCCGAAGAACACGTCACCGGCGGAAATCGCCTCAACAGCTCCCTCGTGGCGGAGCAGCAATCGCCCCTCGCCGTCGAGGCCCAAGAAGATGCCAGTTATCTCGCGCGTCGGCAGGCGCACGGTAATGGCCTCGCCAACTCCGCGCGCGCGGCTGAGCCAAGCCTCGCGCAGAAGGGCGAAACTGCCCGTTCGCCACTCATCGAGCCGGCGCGCCATGGCCGCGGACAGGAGGGTGAACATCGCCTGGGGATCGGTGGGATAACCCACTTTGGCGAGATCGGTGGCATTGTAGAGCGTGACGTCGGGATGATGAGCGCAGTTGATGCCGATGCCGACGACCGCCACCCTGCCCTCAGGCGTCGCCGTCGCTTCGATCAGGATTCCACAGAGCTTGGCGCCGGAATAGAGAATGTCGTTCGGCCACTTGATGGCGAGATCGGCCCTGGCAAAAGGCGGCAGTGCCGCCGCGACGGCGTCGTGAACCGCAAGCGCGACCACCAGCGGTAGTTCGCCGAGCCGCACCTCCTCGACAGGATCGCGCAGCATCAGCGAAGAGTAGAGATTGCCCGGCTCCGACGCCCAGACCCGCCCGCGACGGCCACGTCCGGCGGTCTGGCGGCGAGCAACGATCCAGAGACCTGACGCCGCGCCCTGCTTGGCCCGTTCGAATGCCTCGGCGTTGGTCGAACCGACCGCGTCGAGGTGGATCGCCGTATAACCCGCGGGACAGACAAGTCCCGGACCTTCGTTCATCGTACCGATCGCCTCAGAACAGCGTGCGGGCAGCCGCCAGTGCCGCGTCGCCAAGCGGCCCCAGCACCAGTGCAAAGGCAGCGACGAACAGGCCCGAGATGCCCAGCACGGCCTTCATCTCGCCGCCCATCGGCTCGAAGGCGCCCTTCGGCTCGTCGAGGAACATGATCTTGACAATGCGGAGATAGTAGTAGGCGCCGACCACCGAGCTGAGAATGCCGATCACCGCGAGCCAGTAGAGACCGGCGTTGATCGCCGCGGCGAACACGAAATACTTGCCGAAGAACCCTGCAAACGGCGGGATACCGGCCAGCGAGAACATGATGATGCCCAGGAGGTAGGCCACCACCGGGTTGGTGCGCGACAGTCCGGCGAGGCTGTCGATGTCCTCGGTCATCGCACCATCACGACGCATGGAGAGGATCACCGCAAAGGCGCCGGCGGTCATGGCGAGATAGGTCGCAAGGTAGATAAGGATGCCGTAGATGCCCGCCTCAGAACCGGCAGCGAGGCCGACCAGCGCGTAGCCCATGTGACCGATCGACGAGTAGGCCATCAGACGCTTGATGTTGCGCTGACCGATGGCAGCGAAGGCGCCGAGGATCATCGAGGCCAGCGACATGAAGGCGACGATCTGCTGCCATTCGGTCTTGACCGGCCCCAGCGCTTCCATCACCACGCGAACGAACAGCGCCATGGCGGCGATTTTCGGGGCAGCAGCGAAGAACGCAGTCACCGGAGTCGGCGCTCCTTCATAGACGTCTGGCGTCCACATATGGAACGGCACGGCCGACACCTTGAAGGCGATGCCGGCGGCGACGAAAACGATGCCGAAGGTGAGGCCGAGCGACGCTTTACCGCCGGCGGCCGCCGCAGCGGCGATGCCCACGAAATCAACGTGGCCAGTGAAGCCATAGATCAGCGACGCGCCATAGAGCAGCATGCCCGAGGAGAGAGCCCCCAGCACGAAATACTTGAGGCCCGCCTCGGTCGAGCGGCCATCGTCGCGATGGAAGGCGGCGACGACATAGAGCGCCAGCGACTGGAGCTCCAGGCCGAGGTAGACGGCGATCAGGTCGCTGGCCGAGATCATCAGCAGCATGCCGATAGTGGCGATGACAATCAGCACCGGCAGTTCGAAGTGGAAGAACTTCTCCGCCACCGCAAAACGCTGCGTCATGATCACTGCCAGCGCCGAGCCGATCAGCACCAGCACCTTCAGGAAGCGACCGAACCCATCCACTACAAAGGCGCCATTGAAGGTGGAGCCGTCGCGGCCAATGACGACGGCCACGATTGCGACGACAAGCAACAGTGCCGACAGACCTGATACCAGGCCGGCCCGCCGTTCGCCGCCGTAGGCGCCGATCATAAGCAGCAAGAGAGCACCGGCGGCCAGCAAAAGTTCCGGTCCGGCAAGGGCGAAGTCGGGAAGTGCGGTCATATCTATGCCCTCAGCGGATCAGCGGCATGGCCGACGCGGTCTGGCCGGCGGCGTCGAGCGCCGCATGAACGGAGCGGAGAAGTGAATCGAGCGATGCGGACGTGGTGTCGAGGATCGGCAGCGGATAGACGCCGAACAGGATCACCAGCACGACGAGCGGCGCCAGGATGGCGATCTCGCGCGGACTGAGATCGAGCATCGCCTTGAGATTGGCCTTGGTGAGCGCACCCCAGACGACGCGGCGAAACAGCCAGAGAGCATAAGCCGCCGACAGGATGACGCCGAGCGCTGCGAAGGCAGCCACCCAGGTGTTGACCTGGAAGGCGGCCGACAAGGTCAGAAACTCGCCGATGAAGCCCGACGTGCCGGGCAGGCCGACGTTGGCCATGGTCATGACCATGAACACCGTGGCATAGACCGGCATGCGGTTGACGAGGCCGCCATAGGCCGCGATCTCACGGGTATGCAGGCGGTCGTAGACGACGCCGACGCAGAGGAACAGCGCGCCGGACACCAGACCGTGGCTGAACATCTGGAACACCGCGCCCTGCAGGCCCTGGGTATTCAGCGTGAAGATGCCCATTGTGACGAAGCCCATGTGGGCGACCGACGAATAGGCGATCAGCTTCTTCATATCCTCCTGCACCAGCGCCACCAGCGAGGTGTAGACGATGGCGACGACGGAGAGGGTGAAGATGAAGGGGGCGAGATCGGCCGAGGCCAGCGGGAACATCGGCAGCGAGAAGCGCAGGAATCCGTAGCCGCCCATCTTCAAGAGGATGGCGGCCAGCAGCACGGAGCCGGCCGTCGGCGCCTCGACGTGGGCGTCCGGCAACCAGGTGTGCACCGGCCACATCGGCATCTTCACCGCGAAGGAGGCGAAGAAGGCAAACCACAGCCACCACTGCATGGTCGCCGGGAACGGATGATTGACCAGCTCGGTGATATCGGTGGTGCCGCTCTGCCAGTACATCGCCATGATCGCCAGCATCATCAGCACCGAGCCGGCCAGCGTGTAGAGGAAGAATTTGTAGGATGCGTAGACGCGGCGCTGGCCGCCCCAGATGCCGATGATCAGGAACATCGGAATCAGGCCGCCCTCGAAGAACACATAGAACAGCACGAGGTCGGTGGCGCAGAACACGCCGACCATCAGCGTCTCGAGCACCAGGAAGGCGATCATGTACTCCTTGACGCGAACCTGCACCGACTCCCAGCTCGCCAGGATGCAGAAGGGCATCAGGAAGGTGGTGAGCAGCACGAACAGGATCGAGATGCCGTCGACGCCCATGCGATAGGCGAAGAAGCTGCCCGACCAGCCGGCCGTCTCGGTCAACTGGAACCCAGGGTTCTTCGGATCAAAGCCGGTCCAGATGCCGATCGACACCAGGAAGGTGGCGACGGTGGTGATCAGCGCCACGCGCCGGATGTTGAGGATCGCGGCCCCGTCCTGCGCCCGGATCATCAGGATGAACAGGGCGCCTGCCAGCGGCAGGAACGTGGTCAGCGTCAGAAGCGGCATTCCGCTCATACTCATTGTCCCCCGGCGAACATGGCCCAGGTGATGAGGGCGGCAACGCCGATCACCATGGCAAAGGCATAATGGTAGACATATCCGGTCTGCAGCCGCACGACGCGGGCGGTCACGTCCTGCACGCGGGCAGCGATCCCATTGGGACCTAGACCGTCGATGATGGCGCCGTCACCGGTCTTCCAGAACAGGCGGCCGATGGCAAAGGCCGGCCGGACGAAGATCAGGTCGTAGAGCTCGTCGAAGTACCACTTGTTGAGAAGGAACTTGTAGAGCCCCGGCAGCGCGGCGGCGAGCCGCTTGGGCAGCGCTGGGTTCAGAATGTAGAACCAATAGGCGATGGCAAGCCCGACCAGCATGGCCAGGAAGGGTGACGCCTTCACCAGGAACGACACGTCGTGCATGGCATGCAGGATGTGATTGTCCGGGCCATAGAACAGCGAGCCCTTCCAGAACTCCGCCTGCTCCTCGCCGACGTAATGGCCGTAGAAGACCATGCCGGCGAGCACCGCGCCAAGCGACAGCACGCCGAGCGGGATCAGCACGACGAGCGGGCTTTCGTGGGCGTGGTCGTAGACATCCTTGGGGGCGCGGCTCGCACCGAAGAAGGTAAGGAAGACCAAGCGCCAGGAATAGAAGCTGGTGAAACCGGCGGCAATCACCAGGAGCACGGCCGCAAAACCCGACACCGGATTGTGGCCAGCGAAGGCGCTCTCGATGATGGCGTCCTTGGAGAGGAAGCCGGCAAAGCCGATCTCCGTTCCGGGAATGCCGACGCCTGTGATGGCCAGCGTGCCCAAGGTCATCGCCCAGAAGGTGAGCGGGATCTTGTTCCGGAGGCCGCCCATCGAACGCATGTCCTGCTCGTGATGGCTGGCCATGATCACCGAACCGGCCCCAAGGAACAGCAGAGCCTTGAAGAAGGCGTGGGTGAACAGATGGAAGATGCCCGCGCCGTAGGCACCGACGCCGAGCGCCACGAACATGTAGCCGAGCTGCGAACAGGTCGAATAGGCGATGACGCGCTTGATGTCGTTCTGGACGAGACCGACGGTGGCCGCGAAGAAGGCCGTGACGGCACCGACCAGCGTGACGACGGTGAGCGCTGTCGGGCTGAGATCGAACAACGGCGATAGTCGCGCCACCATGAACACGCCGGCGGTCACCATGGTCGCCGCATGGATGAGGGCGGAGACCGGTGTCGGGCCTTCCATGGCGTCCGGCAGCCAAGTGTGCAGCAGGAACTGGGCGCTCTTTCCACACGCACCCATGAAGAGCAACAGGCAGATCACCGTGATGGCGTCCCAGTTGCCCCAGAGGAAGTGGATGGTCTTGCCTTCGACGGTGGCGACGTTGGCGAAGATGTCGGTCAGGCTGATGGTGCCGAACATCATGAAGATGCCGAAGATACCCAGCATGAAGCCGAAGTCGCCGACGCGGTTGACGACGAACGCCTTGATGGCCGCGGCCGACGCCGACGGTTTCTTGTACCAGAAGCCGATCAGCAGATAGGACGCGAGACCGACGCCTTCCCAACCGAAGAACATCTGAACGAGGTTGTCGGCGGTCACCAGCATCAGCATGGCGAAAGTAAACAGGCTAAGATAGGCGAAGAAGCGCGGACGGTCCGGATCCTCGGCCATGTAGCCGATCGAATAGAGGTGGACCAGCGACGACACGGTGGTCACGACGACCAGCATGACGACGGTCAGCGTGTCGACGCGGAAGGCCCAGTCGACCTGCATCGCACCGGAATGAATCCAGCTCAACACCTGGATCGACTGTGTCTCGTGCTCGCTGAAACCCACCGAAATGAAGGCGACCCAGGAGAAGACCGCCGAAACGAACAGCAGGCCGGTGGTCACCAGCTCGGCGATACGCGAACCCGGCGCTGCCGGCTCCACGGCGTGATGGTGGTCGTCGTGGCCGCCATGGGCGTGGTCGTCGTGCTGGGCGTGGACAGCGTGGTCGCTGTGATGGCCATGGGCATCATGGCCACCCTCCGGCGCCGGTACGGTGGCCGCCGCGCCGAACAGCGCAATGGCGCCGGCAATGAGGAAGCCGATGAGTGGAAGGAAGACGATGAGGGAATACATCTCTTGCGTCAGCCCTTCATCACGTTGATGTCTTCCACCGCGATGGAGCCGCGGTTGCGGAAGAATGCGACCAGAATGGCAAGGCCGATGGCGGCCTCGGCGGCGGCGACCGTCAGCACGAACAGGGCGAACACCTGCCCGACGAGATCACCGAGGAAATGCGAGAAGGCGACAAGGTTGAGATTGACCGCGAGAAGGATCAACTCGACGCTCATCAGGATGACGATAACGTTCTTCCGATTGAGGAAGATGCCCAGCACCCCGAGCGTGAACAGGATCGCCGCGACCGACAGATAGTGCGCAAGACCGAGCGTCATGGGGTCAACCTTCCTTGTCCGGAGAAGAAACGGTGCGAGTGATCGGTCACAGTCCCCTCCCCGGCTCGACATGCTTGACTTCGATGGAGGTAGCGCGAGTGCGTGCCACCTGGACAGATACGTTCTGGCGCCGGACATAGGCGCGATGGCGCAGCGTCAGCGTAATGGCGCCGATCATCGCGACTAGCAGCACGAAGCCGGCGACCTGGAAGAAGTAGACGTAGCGCGTGTAAAGGAGCTGACCGAGCGCCAGCGTGTTGGAAACCTGCGCCGGGTCGGGGATCGGGGCCGTGGCGGTCGCGGTCGCCTCGGGGGCGAACACCCAGGCACCGGCCACCATCAGGAGCTCGGCGAGGAAGATCAGCCCGACCAGCATGCCGATCGGCAGGTACTGCATGAAGCCCTGTCGGAGCTCGACGAAGTCGACGTCGAGCATCATCACCACGAACAGGAACAGCACCGCCACGGCGCCGACGTAGACGACGATCAGCAGCAGGGCCAGGAATTCGGCGCCGGCCAGCATGAACAGGCCGGCCGCGTTGACGAAGGCGAGGATCAGGAACAGCACCGAATGCACGGGGTTGCGTGAGGAAATCACCATAACCGCCGAAGCGATGGTGATCGCCGCAAACAGATAGAAGAACAAGGCCTGTATCATCTCGCTTCGTCCCCGATGCGCCTCACGGCGCGTCCAATCCCGTCAGTCTCTCTGTTCGAGCATCGCAACCGATCAGCGGTAAGGCGCATCAGCCGCGATATTGCGAGCGATCTCGCGCTCCCATCGGTCGCCGTTCTCGAGCAGCCGCTCCTTGGAGAAGTAGAGTTCCTCACGCGTCTCGGTGGCGAACTCCAAGTTCGGCCCCTCGACGATGGCATCCACCGGACAGGCTTCCTGGCAGAAGCCGCAGTAGATGCACTTCACCATATCGATGTCGTAGCGCGTGGTACGGCGTGTGCCGTCGTTGCCACGCGGGCCGGCCTCGATGGTGATAGCCTGCGCCGGACAGATCGCCTCGCAGAGCTTGCAGGCGATGCACCGCTCCTCACCGCTCGGATAGCGACGCAACGCATGCTCGCCGCGAAAGCGCGGGCTCATGCCCACCTTCTCGAACGGGTAGTTGATGGTCGGCTTCGCCTTAAAGAAGTAACGCATGGCGAGGAAGAACCCCGACACGAACTCCTTGAGGAGGAAGGACTTTGCCACCTGGCTGAGTTTCATCGCACCCATTCCTTCATTCCAGGCCGGCACTCGCTGTTGAGCGAAGCCTGCCGAAATCACGTTTCGTCGCCGTCAACCCGGCGCCGGAAGCCCTGTTCCCGCCACCGACACGCCCAGCCACCAACCGAGGGCGGCGAAGACGATGGCGTTGACGACGAACAGGACCTTCATCAAAAGGTCCGCCCGTCGCGGCTCAATCCATCCCGGCCGGCGCTCCAGCGCCCGCCTGATCACCGATCCGATCACGCCGTAGTCGACGAGACCGACACCGATGCCGACTGCCGCCCCAACCACGCCTGCGAGCGACAGATCCATCACAATCTCCCTCAGGCACCCCAGCCGGTCAGCTGCAGCACGCCGGCCACCAGCACGACGTAGATGAGCGATAGCGGCAGGAACACCTTCCAGCCGAGGCGCATCAGCTGGTCATAGCGGTAGCGAGGGACCATCGCCTTGGCCATGGCGACGAAGAAGAACATCAGGAGTGCCTTCAGCAGGAACCAGACGATGCCCGGAACCCAGGTGAACGGCGCGACGTTGATCGGCGGCATCCAACCGCCCATGAACAGCAGCGCCATCATGGCGCACATGGTGCAGATGGCGACGTATTCGCCGAGCATGAACATCATGTACGGCGTCGAGCCGTATTCGACCATGTAACCGGCAACCAGCTCGGACTCAGCCTCGGCGAGGTCGAAGGGCGGGCGGTTGGTTTCCGCCAGCGCTGACACGAAGAAGACCACGAACATAGGCAGAAGCGGCAGCCAGTACCAGTTCAGGAAGGACAGCCACGGCAAGCCGATCATGGTGGCAAGGCCGGTCTCCTGCGAACGGACGATGGCCGAGATGTTCAGCGAACCGGCGCAGAGCAGCACGGTGATGATGACGAGGCCGATCGACACTTCATAGGACACCATCTGAGCGGCGCAACGCAGAGCCGACAGGAAGGGGTATTTCGAATTCGACGCCCAGCCGCCCATGATGGCGCCATAGACGCTGAGCGAGGAGATGGCGAGAATGAACAGCACGCCGACATTGATGTCGGCAATCACCCAGCCGTCGGCCACCGGAACCACCACCCAGGCCAGCAAGGCGAGCGTGGTTGTGACCAGCGGCGCCAGCAGGAACAGGCCCTTGGCCGACCCCGAGGGAATGACCGGTTCCTTCAGAACGAACTTCAGGAGGTCGGCAAAGGACTGGAACAGGCCGAACGGGCCGACCACGTTGGGACCACGGCGGATCTGTACCGCCGCCCAGATCTTGCGATCGGCCAGTAGGATGAAGGCGACGACGATAAGCAGCAGCACCAGGAGCAGCACGCTCTGAGCGGCGATCACCACGACGGGCCAGACGATATCGGACCAGAAGCTCATGGGGCGTCTCTCATTCCGCTGCGATGGAGTGCCCGGAGCGGGCAAGCGCCGAACACTCGGCCATCACCTTGGAGGCACGGGCGATCGGATTCGTGAGGTAGAAGTCGGCAATCACCGGAACGAAAGGTTCCGGCCGGACGATACCGCCGAGCGCGGCAAGCGTCGCGATGGCCTGCGGATCGGCTGCCGGGATCGTATCGATCGCGGCAAACTCGGGATAAGCCGCATAGAGCTTGGCCCGAAGCTGCGACAGACTATCGAACGGCAGCCTGCGACCGAGCGCTTCCGACAGGGCACGCAGCACGGCCCAGTCCTCGCGGGCTTCGCCCGGCGGGAAAGCGGCGCGGTTGGCAAGCTGGACGCGTCCTTCGGTGTTGATATAGGTGCCCGACTTCTCGGCGTAGGTGGCACCCGGCAGGATCACATCGGCGCGGTGGGCTCCGGTGTCGCCATGGCTACCGATGTAGACCACGAAGGTGTTCGGTCCGAGGTGCTGAGCGCCAAACTCATCGGCGCCGAGCAGGAACAGAACGTCGAGCTCGCCCTTGGTCGAGGCGTCGATCATGCCAGCAACGTCACGACCGCCCTCGCCCGGCACCAGACCGAGATCAAGCGCGCCGACGCGCGAGGCCGCAGTGTGCAGCACCGAGAAGCCGTTCCAGCCGTCGACGATAGCGCCAACATCGGTCGCGAGCTTGGCAGCCAGCGACAACAGCGCGAGGCCATCGTGACGGATGAGAGCGCCCTGCCCGACAATGATGAGCGGCTTCTGGGCTGCCTTCAGCACGTCCAGGGCAGCAGCATCGAGATGCTGAAGAGCGGCCGGGTCATTGCCAAGGTGGATCTGCGGATAGGTCAGGTCGACCTGGGCACCAATCGTATAGACTGGCAGCTTGCCACCGCTTGCCCGCCAGCGCTTGCGAATGCGAGCATTCATCACCGCCGCCTCATGGCGAGGATCGGCGCCGATCATCAGGATGGCGTCAGCCTCCTCGATGCCGGCGATGGTGGCATTGAACACATAGCTGGCGCGGCCGAACTTCGGATGCAGCGCCGTGCCGTCCTGACGGCCGTCCACCGAGGCGACGCCCAGCGCGGTCATCAGTTCCTTCAGCGCGAACATCTCTTCGACAGAGACAAGGTCGCCGACAATGGCACCCATGCGACCTGCAGATGTCGAGTTGACGCGGGTGGCAATCGCCGCGAAGGCATCGCCCCACGAAGTCGCATGGAAGCGGCCATCGGCCTTGACGTAGGGGCGATCAAGTCGCTGCGTCCTGAGGCCATCCCAGATGAAGCGCGTCTTGTCGGAGATCCACTCCTCGTTGACCGCCTCGTTGAGCCGCGGCAGCACGCGCATGACCTCACGACCGCGGACATCGACCCGAATTGCCGAGCCGACAGCATCCATCACGTCGACGGATTCGGTCTTGGAGAGTTCCCAGGGACGCGCATGGAAGGCATAGGGCTTGGAGGTCAGCGCACCGACCGGGCAAAGATCGATAACGTTGCCCTGCAGTTCCGACGACAGCGCCTTCTCGAGATAGCTGGTGATTTCGGCGTCTTCACCGCGCGAGATGAGCCCCATCTCGGCGATACCGGCCACTTCCGTGGTGAAGCGCACGCAGCGGGTGCAATGAATGCACCGGTTCATCGACGTCTTGACGAGCGGGCCGAGATACTTGTCCTCGACGGCGCGCTTGTTCTCGATGAAGCGCGAACCGGAGACGCCGTAGGCCATCGCCTGGTCCTGCAGGTCGCATTCGCCGCCCTGATCGCAGATCGGGCAGTCGAGCGGATGGTTGATCAGCAGGAACTCCATCACGCCCTCGCGGGCTTTCTTGACCATGGGCGAATTGGTCAGCACCACCGGCGGCTCGCCGTTGGGACCGGGCCTGAGGTCGCGCACGTTCATGCCGCAGGACGCGGTCGGCTTCGGCGGACCACCCTTCACCTCGACGAGGCACATGCGACAGTTACCGGCGACCGACAGGCGCTCGTGGTAGCAGAAGCGCGGGATCTCAGCGCCCGCCGCCTCGCATGCCTGCAGCAGCGTCAGCTCCGGAGCCACATCGATCTCGATCCCGTCGACGATCAGTTTTGCCATGTCGACCCAACCCTCGCTGGAGCCGCGCCGCCCATAGCCGGCGGCCGCCCGTCAAACTCGATCAAACCCGTCCACTCACTCGGCAGCCATGCCGTGCCGAGACACATAATCGTCGATCCGCGCCTCGATCACCGGGCGGAAGTTGCGGATCAGCGCCTGCACCGGCCACGCCGCGGCATCGCCAAGGGCGCAGATGGTGTGCCCCTCGATCTGCTTGCTGACCTGGAACAGCATGTCGATTTCCTCGCGCGCGGCGTTGCCCTGCCGCATGCGCTCCATGACGCGCCACATCCAGCCGGTGCCTTCGCGGCACGGCGTGCACTGGCCGCAGCTCTCGTGGCGGAAGAAGTAGGAAATACGCGAAATGGCGGCGATCACATCGGTGGACCTGTCCATGACGATCACGCCGCCGGTGCCGAAGCTCGACCCGATGGCGCGCATGCCGTCGAAGTCCATTTGCGCGTCCATGATCTGGTCGGCACGAACGATGGGACAGGACGCGCCGCCGGGGATCACCGCCAGGAGATTATCCCAGCCGCCTCGCACGCCGCCGGCATGCTTTTCGATCAGCTCGCGGAAGGTGATGCCAAGCTCTTCCTCGACGACACACGGCGTGTTGACGTGGCCGGAGATCATGAACAGCTTGGTGCCCTTGTTGTTGTCGCGGCCGAAGCTCGAGAACCAGGATGCACCGCGCCGCATGATGGTCGGCGTCACGGCGATGGACTCGACGTTGTTCACCGTCGTCGGGCAACCGTAGAGGCCGACATTGGCCGGGAACGGCGGCTTCATGCGGGGCTGGCCCTTCTTGCCCTCAAGGCTTTCGAGCAGAGCCGTTTCCTCGCCGCAGATATAAGCGCCGGCACCGTGATGAACGAAGACGTCCATGTCCCAGCCCGAGCCGCAGGCGTTCTTGCCGAGAAGACCGGCATCGTAGGCCTGGTCAACGGCGGCCTGCAGCCGCTCGCGCTCGCGGATGAACTCGCCGCGCACATAGATATAAGCGGCATGAGCGCCCATGGCGAAACCGGCGATCAGGCAGCCCTCAACGAGGGTATGCGGGTCGTGGCGTAGAATGTCGCGATCCTTGCAGGTGCCCGGCTCGGACTCGTCGGCGTTGACCACCAGATAGTGCGGCCGGCCATCCGACTGCTTCGGCATGAACGACCACTTGAGGCCGGTCGGGAAACCGGCGCCACCACGCCCGCGCAGGCCGGACGCCTGGATTTCCTTGATGATGAAATCCCGCCCCTTGGCCAGAATATCCCTGGTGCCGTCCCACTGGCCGCGCTTCAGCGCGCCCTGCAGGCCCCAGTCATGGCGCCCGTAGATATTGGTGAAGATGCGGTCCTTGTCCTGCAGCATGACTGAGGTTCCCAGGGTCTTCGGTTCGATCTCAAACGGGCTTGCCGTTATCCTTGCCGGACGGCCGCCAGCCACTCGCCAGCTTGGTGGTCTGCTCGATCCACTTGTCGCGGAGAGCGCGGCCACGGAAGCTGCCGAGATGCTGATCGACCCATTTGAGGTTCATTTCGTTCCAGCCGGCGATCTGGTCGTAATGGTAGACGCCGAGCTTGTGCAGCATTTCCTCAAGCTTGGAGCCGACGCCCCAGATCAGCTTGAGGTCATCAGGCTTGCCGTCACGCGCCGCTTCGAGCAGAGCCGGCTTGTATTGGTCCGGTACCTTCTCGCTGTCGGCCTGCCCCTGCGCCTCAACCACCTTCGGGATGGGCTGTGCCGCAGCCGGCTTGGAATCAGCCGCCGGAGCGGGGGCAGGAGCTGGAGCCGGGGCGGGTGCAGGCGCCGCAGCAGCCGGCGAGGCTGGCGGCGGTGTCAGCTCCTCGCGGTCGAAGGCGCGGTATTTGCCGATCACCGAGCCGTCATAAAGCGCGGAGTCGGTCAGCGCCGTATCGCCTTGCTCAGGGGCAGAGAAGAAGCGACCATTCTGCGGGCCGGGCGCCGGCAGGTTGCCGCCGGCGAGACCATCAAGCAGAGCATTGAACGTCTCGGCCGTCAGGTCCTCGTAGGTATCCTTGCCCACGGTGACCATCGGCGCATTGACGCAGGCGCCGGCACACTCGACCTCTTCCCAGGAGAAGTCACCATCGGCCGACAGCTCGAAGGGATGGGCGGCAAGCCGGTTCTTGCAGATGGTGATGAGCTCATCAGCGCCGCGCAGGCGACAGGGCGTGGTGCCGCAAACCTGGACATGCGCCTTGCGACCGACCGGCGACAGCTGGAACTGCGTGTAGAAGGTCGCCACTTCCAGGACGCGGATTTCAGCCATGTCGAGAAGCTTCGCTACGGCCTCGATCGCCGGCCGACTGACCCAGCCCTCCTGATCCTGAGCGACCATCAACGCAGGAATGACCGCCGACGCCTGACGTCCTTCAGGATAACGAGCGATCACCTTCTGCAGATAGGCGGCGTTCTCCTCGGTGAAGGCGAAGCTTTCCGGCTGTTCGGGATGAAGACGACGGACGGACATCAGCGATCCACCTCACCAAACACGATATCGATCGAGCCAAGCACGGCCGATACGTCGGCCAGAAGATGGCCGCGACAGAGAAAATCCATGGCCTGAAGATGGGCAAAGCCGGGGGCGCGGATCTTGACGCGATAGGGCTTGTTGGTGCCATCCGACACCATGTAGACGCCGAACTCGCCCTTCGGCGCTTCGACGGCCGCATAAACCTCGCCTTCGGGAAGGCGGAAGCCCTCGGTGTAGAGCTTGAAGTGATGGATGAGCGCTTCCATCGAACGCTTCATCTCGCTCCGGCGCGGCGGCGCGTACTTGCCCTGCAGGGTCAGCACCGGCCCCTTCTCAACCTTCAGAAGGGCAACGCACTGCTTCATGATGCGGGCTGACTGCCGCATCTCTTCCATGCGGATGTGGTAGCGATCGTAGCAATCGCCGTTCTTGCCGACCGGAATATCGAACTCGAGCTCGTTGTAGATCTCGTAGGGCTGGGACTTGCGAAGATCCCAGGCTGCGCCGGAACCACGCACCATCACGCCCGAGAAGCCCCACTTCCAGGCATCTTCCAGGCTGACTACGCCGATATCGACATTGCGCTGCTTGAAGATGCGGTTTTCCGAAAGGAGCGCGTCGAGGTCGGCGACGGTCTGAAGGAAGGGATCACACCACGCCTCGATGTCGGCAACGAGCTGATCCGGCAGGTCCTGATGGACGCCGCCGGGACGGAAATAGGCGGCGTGCATGCGCGAACCGGACGCACGCTCGTAAAAGAGCATGAGCTTTTCGCGCTCCTCAAAGCCCCAGAGCGGCGGTGTCAACGCGCCAACGTCCATCGCCTGTGTCGTCACATTGAGAAGGTGCGACAGGATGCGGCCGATTTCGGAATACAGCACACGAATGATCTGCGCCCGGCGCGGCACGATGATGTCGGCCATGCGCTCGATGGCGAGGCAATAGGCGTGCTCCTGATTCATCGGAGCGACATAGTCGAGGCGATCGAAATACGGCAGAGCCTGCAGGTAGGTGCGAGCCTCGATCAGCTTCTCGGTGCCACGATGCAACAGTCCGATATGCGGATCGACGCGCTCGACTACCTCGCCGTCCAGTTCCAGCACCAGGCGCAACACGCCGTGGGCCGCCGGATGCTGCGGGCCGAAGTTGATATTGAAATTTCTGACCTGGGCTTCAGCCATCGATCGCGCGCCTCAGTTCGTCTTGACCTTCTCGTCGCCCGGCAGCACGTAGGTCGTGCCCTCCCAAGGCGACAGGAAGTCGAAATTACGGAATTCCTGGTTGAGCCGGACCGGCTCGTAGACAACGCGCTTCTGGGCATCGTCGTAGCGGACTTCGACATAGCCGGTCATCGGGAAGTCCTTGCGGAGCGGATGGCCGTCGAAACCATAATCAGTCAGCAGGCGCCGCAATTCCGGATGATCGGAGAATAAGATGCCAAGGAGGTCGTAGGCTTCGCGCTCGAACCAAAGAGCGCCGGGAAATACCGCCGTGATGGAGGGTACCGGCGTCTCCTCGTCGGTGGTCACCTTGAGGCGGACGCGGGCGTTTCGGGTCGGCGAAAGCAGGTGATAGACAACGTCAAACCGCTCGGCACGCTCGGGGTAGTCGACGCCGCAAATGTCGATGATGCTGATGAAGCCGAGGTCCGGCGCATCGCGCAACCGCGTTACCACATCGACGATACGCTCACGCACAACGACCGCCGTCACCTCGCCATAGGCAACGTCCACCGAAAGCGCATCGGTTCCGAGGGCGCTGCCGACAGCCTGGGCCAGTTCGCCAGTCAGTTGGTTCAGGGCTTCGCTCATGTTTCACCCAGCCTTGTTGTCGCTCAACGCTCGATCGTACCGGTGCGCCGGATCTTCTTCTGAAGCAGCAGCACGCCGTAAAGCAGCGCCTCGGCGGTCGGCGGACAGCCGGGCACGTAAATGTCGACCGGCACGATGCGATCGCAGCCGCGGACCACCGAATAGGAATAGTGGTAATAGCCGCCGCCGTTGGCGCAGGAGCCCATGGAAATGACGTAACGCGGCTCCGGCATCTGGTCGTAGACCTTGCGGAGCGCCGGAGCCATCTTGTTGGTCAATGTACCGGCAACGATCATCACGTCGGACTGACGCGGCGAACCACGCGGGGCGAAGCCGAACCGCTCGACGTCATAGCGCGGCATCGACACCTGCATCATCTCGACGGCGCAGCAGGCAAGGCCGAAGGTCATCCACATCAGCGAGCCGGTACGCGCCCAGTGGATCAGCTCCTCGGTCGACGTGACGAGCCAGCCCTTGTCGGCCAGCTCGTCGTTGATGCCGGTGAAGAAACCGTCGTCGGAGCCGATCGGCTTGCCGGTGCGGGGATCGATAATGCCCTTGGGGGCGGGCGATACCAACGTCTCTCTCGGGCTCAGTCCCATTCCAGCGCCCCCTTCTTCCATTCATAGGCGAAACCGATGGTCAACACGCCAAGGAAGACCATCATCGACCAGAAGCCGAACAGCCCAACCTGCTTGAAGGCCACGGCCCAGGGGAACAGGAAGGCGACCTCCAGGTCGAAGATGACGAACAGGATCGACACCAGATAGAAACGCACGTCGAATTTCATGCGGGCGTCGTCGAAGGCGTTGAAACCGCACTCATAGGCCGACAACTTTTCCGGATCGGGATTCTTGAAAGCCAGCAGGAAAGGCGACACCAGAAGCGCCAGACCGATGGCCAGGGCTACGCCGAGGAAAATGATCACCGGCAGGTAGTCCCGAAGGAGTTCGTCCATTGTGACCTCGTTGGTTCGGAAGCCAACCCATTTGCGCAACGCAACAATTTGCCGAGGAGTCGCGCGGGGTCGCCGAATTGCTTGTGGCACGGTTAGCGGATAGACCTTCACTTCGCAAGGGCGTCGAAGGTTCCTTTCTAAGGTTTATTACGCTCAGGGGTATCCCAGAGACAACCCCATAATCCTGACTAGAAAACGCATGTTTTCACAAGGTCGTTACCCTGCCCTCGTCCATCCGCGGCTGAGGCGGGAAAAAGCATGGAAAAACAAATGGGCGACGCCGACAAGCCGATCACTCTTGAGCGCATTCGGGCCGCGAGGGAAGCGATTTCTGGTCAGGTGATGCATACCCCGTTCCTGCCGGCGCCGCGTTTCGGCCGACTGACGGGAGCGGAGGTGTTCGTCAAATACGAGAACCTGCAGGTGACTTCGGCCTTCAAGGAACGGGGCGCGCTCAATCGCCTTCTGACACTCACCGCTGACGAGCGGCGGCGCGGGGTCATCGCCATGTCGGCCGGCAATCACGCACAGGCCGTCGCCTATCATGCGGTGCGGCTCGGCATCGCGGCAACCATCGTCATGCCGGTGACAACCCCGCATGTGAAGGTGGCTGCAACGGCCGGCTACGGTGCCCGCGTCGTCCTCGAAGGCGAGACGGTGACCGAGGCCGCTTTGGCCGCCGAGCGCATCGGCGCGGACGAGAATCTTGTCTTCATCCACCCCTATGACGATGCGGACGTCATCGCCGGCCAGGGCACGCTGGCGCTGGAAATGTTGGAAGAGCGCCCCGACCTCGACGTCATCGTGGTGCCGGTGGGTGGTGGCGGCCTGATCGCCGGCATGGCGACGGCGGCCAAGGCGCTGAAGCCGGAGATCCGCGTGATCGGCGTCGAGACGCGCATGTATCCGTCGATGTGGGCAGCCGTGAAGAACATCGATGCCATGACGGGCGGCGCGACGCTGGCCGAGGGTATCGCCGTCAAAGTCGCCGGGAAAAGAACGCTGCCAGTGGTACGCGACCTCGTCGATACCATCGTGCTGGTCGACGAGAGCCACCTCGAACGGGCGGTCAATGCCTATCTCACGCTTCAGAAAACCATGGCCGAAGGCGCCGGCGCCGCCGGTCTGGCTGCGATGTTCGCGGAACCCGACCTGTTCCGCAGCCGAAAGGTCGGCCTCGTGCTATCGGGTGGCAATATCGATCCACGCATCCTTGCGTCGATCATGATGCGCGAGCTGGCCCGCGAGGAGAAGATCGTTGCCATCCGTCTCGCCATTCCCGATCGCCCCGGCACGCTGGGCGCCATTAGCACGCTGATCGGCGACGCCGGCGGCAACATTCTTGAAGTGTCGCACCGCCGTACCGTGCTGGAGATTCCTGCCAAGGGCGCCTCGCTCGACATCACATTCGAGGCACGCGACGGTCACCACGCCGAAGAGATCATCTCGGGGCTTAGGGCAAAGGGCTATGGCGTCGAACGAAAATCAGCGGAATAGGCCACAGTCCGGGCACGGATACATTGAAGTCGCAGACCGCATTCCCATATGCGGCTGATCATTCCCGAGGAGACTTCCATGTCCAACCGGACCTATGACGCCGCCGACTACATCTATGACGAAGGCCGGCCCGGTCCCCGCGCCGTCAGCGGCATCCGCACGCGTCGTATCTTCGCCTTCCTGATCGATGCCGTCATCATCGCCATGCTCACCGTGGCCGCCGCCATCGTGGTGGCTTTCCTCGGCCTCGTAACACTCGGCCTTGGCTGGCTGCTTTACCCGATCCTCTGGCCGGCGGTGGCGCTCGTCTATTGCGCCTTCTCGCTCGGCGGCCCCCACTCGGCAACGGTGGGCATGCGCACCCAGGGTATCGAGGCCCGCTTCATGGATGGCAGCCGCCTCAATCCCGGCGTCGCCGCCGTCCACGCGGTCTTGTTCTATTTCTCGATATCGATCCTGACGCCCTTGGTGTTGCTGGTGTCGCTGTTTACCGAGAACAAGCGTCTGCTGCACGACATCGTACTCGGCATCGTCTTCGTCAACCGGTACTAAAACGAGCATTTTCGCTGGCGCGGGGCAGCATTTGGCGCGGAGAAGCCGCCGAGTGGCAGACGTGGCATGCTTAGGCGCACTACTTCCGTTGATCTTGGTATCTCGCCAGAGCGAGCGAAAAATGCCAAGATCGGTGGAACAAACCGACGCATGAACCCATGACGCAACACCCGACCGACGCGCCTCAATTCTTTCTGACCGCGCCGTCCGCTTGTCCCTATCTGCCGGGCAAGACGGAACGGAAGGTGTTTACGCATATGGTGGGCGAACGCGCCGCTGCGATGAATTCCATCCTGAGCCATGGCGGCTTCCGCCGCAGCCAGAACATCGCCTACCGCCCCGCCTGCGAGGATTGCCGCTCCTGCATCTCGGTGCGCGTGCGCGTCGACGATTTCCGCCCCGACAAGAGCCAGCGGCGCAACTACACGCGCAACAGCCATTTGATCGGCGCCGAGCTGCCGCCGGCGGCAACCGGCGAGCAATATTCGCTCTTTCGCTCCTATCTCGACACCCGTCACGCCGACGGCGGCATGGTGGACATGACCGTTGGCGATTACGCCGCCATGGTGGAAGAAACCCACGTTACGACCATGATGATCGAATACCGACGGCGCGGTATCAACACGTTCTTGAACGGCATGGGCGACGGCCCGCTGATCGGCGCCGCCTTGACGGACGTGCTGATCGACGGTCTGTCCATGGTTTACTCTTTCTACGAGCCCGACATGCAGAGCGACGGGCTCGGCACATTCATGATTCTCGACCATATCGAGCGAACGCGGCGGCGCGGCCTGCCCTATCTCTATCTTGGCTATTGGGTACAAGGCTCGCGCAAGATGGACTATAAGCGCCGCTACAAGCCCCTGGAATATTTGACGTCCACCGGCTGGGCGATTCTGCCCGACGAGCCGATCGACACAGAAGCCATATAGCGATTGTTCTGGCGCCTGGAGCAGAAGCCGTTCTATTGACCCGGCGTTTCGCTCCGATTTTCCGCGTCCACTTTCGCTGGAAAGCCTGCACCTTTTGGGTGGGTGCCCAAGCTTTTTCGGCCGATTTGGGCCGGCCGCACCCCTGGAGGCCTCAATGACCGGCAGCATTCTCGACACCATCGGCAATACGCCGCTGATCCGCCTTCGCCGAGCCTCCGAGGCGACCGGCTGCGAGATTCTGGGCAAGGCGGAATTCATGAACCCCGGCCAGTCGGTGAAGGATCGGGCCGCGCTCTACATCATCCGTGACGCCATGGCGAACGGACGGCTGCAGCCAGGTGGCACGGTCGTCGAGGGTACCGCTGGAAACACGGGAATCGGTCTGGCGCTGGTGGGCAGTGCTCTTGGGCTGAAGACGGTGATCGTGATCCCCGAGACTCAATCGCAAGAGAAGAAAGACTATCTTCGCATGGTGGGGGCCGAGCTGGTGGAAGTGCCTGCCGTTCCCTACCGAAACCCCGACAACTACGTGAAGCTGTCCGGCCGCCTTGCCGACCAGCTTGCGAAGACAGAGCCGCGCGGCGCGATCTGGGCCAACCAATTCGACAATGTCGCCAACCGGCAGGCGCACATCGAGACAACGGCGCGCGAGATCTTCGAACAGACCGACGGCAAGGTCGATGGGTTCATCTGCGCAGTTGGGTCCGGCGGTACGCTGGCCGGCGTTGGCATGGGCCTCAAGGCGCGGAAGCCAGATGTGAAGATCGGCCTTGCCGATCCCCATGGCGCTGCGCTCCATTCCTGGTATACAACCGGCGAGCTCAAGGCCGAGGGATCATCAATTACCGAGGGTATCGGCCAAGGCCGGATCACTGCCAATCTGGAGGATGCGCCGGTCGATTTTTCCTATCGCATCTCCGATGAGGAGGCCGTTGCGGTGCTGTTCGACCTAGTGGAGCACGAAGGGCTCTGTCTGGGCGGCTCGTCCGGCATCAACGTCGCCGGTGCCATGGCTCTCGCCCGCGAACTTGGCCCGGGACATACCATCGTCACCGTGCTTTGCGACGGTGGCGCACGTTATGCGTCGAAGCTCTACAACCCGACATTTCTGAGAAGCAAAAACCTGACGGTGCCGAAATGGCTTGATGCTCCGAGGAAATTCAGGCCGCCGTTCGAGGCGGCGTGACGGAGGAAATGCGATGACCGAGGCTCTGTACCTCGAGAACCCCTATCTGGAACTCGTCGAGGCCACGGTGACCGCCGTCGGCACGGATGGGGGGCTTTATGTCGACCGATCGATCTTCTATCCGCAAGGCGGCGGTCAGCCCGGAGACAGCGGGTCGGTAGAGTGGGGAACCGGGTTAGAGACGAACATTAAGAACGCCGTCTATAGCTCTGACAGATCTTCGATCGTGCTGATTCCGGAGAGCGGACAGGACTTGCCGCAGCTCGGCCAGACGATCATACAGCATGTCGATTGGGAGCGTCGCCATGCCCTGATGCGAATGCACACGGCCATGCATCTTTTGTCGGTGGTGCTCCCTTATCCGGTTACCGGCGGTCAGGTCGGCGTCGACGAGGGGCGTCTCGATTTCGATCTTCCTGATGGCGAAACGGTCGAGAGGGTGTCGGCGACGGAGGCCCTCAACGCGCTGATCCGTGCCGACCACGCCGTCACGACCGAGTGGATCACCGACGACGAGCTTGCGGCCAACCCGGGGCTCGTCAAGACCATGAAGGTGAAGCCGCCGACAGGCGCCGGCCGGGTGCGCCTCGTCCGCATCGGCGCTGATATCGATCTGCAACCCTGTGGCGGCACGCACGTCAAATCGACAGGTGAGATTGGCGAAATGCATATCGCCAAGATCGAAAACAAAGGTCGCATCAATCGCCGCGTCCGTCTGCGTTTCGGCCCACCCGCCGAAGCCGCATGACCCAATCTCTGGGAGATCCCGATGCCAGTGCACCCCGATAGCCATTTCGTCACTGCCGATTGGCTCTTGCGCCATATCGATGATCCCGATGTGATCGCAGTCGATGGTTCCTGGCATATGCCGGCAGCTGGCCGCAGTGGCCGTGCCGAGTATCTGACCGGTCATATCCCCGGCGCGGTGTTCTTCGACCTCGACGCCATTGCCGATACGGCGTCGCCGCTGCCGCATATGCTGCCGACGCCCGAGGCTTTCGCCGCCGCGGTCGGTGCGCTCGGCATCCGCGATACCCAGACCATCGTCGTCTACGACAGCATCGGTCTGTTTTCGGCGGCGCGCGTCTGGTGGAGTTTTCGCATCATGGGGGCGCGTGACGTCGTCCTGCTCGACGGCGGCCTGCCCGCCTGGAGCGCCCAGGGATTACCGCTTGAAGCCGGCGAGCCGACCCGCGCGCCCCAAGTCTTCACGCCGCATTTCAATCCAGCGGCTGTCCGCAATTTTGAAGAGGTAAAGGCTACGCTCGGCGGAAATGCTCAGATCGTCGACGCCCGGTCAGCCGGCCGCTTCCACGGCCGTGAGCCCGAACCGCGCGCCGGTCTTCGATCCGGCCATATGCCCGGCGCCGTCAACCTGCCTTTCGGTGAGACAATTGAGGCTGGCCGGCTCAAGTCGGCGACCAATCTGCAGGCGCTTTTCGCCGCTCGCGGCATCGATCCGAACAAACCGGTGATCGCGAGCTGCGGCTCCGGCGTATCGGCTGCGGTGATTGCACTCGCCCTCGACGTGGTCGGGGCACGCGACGTTGCCATCTATGACGGCTCGTGGACCGAATGGGGCGGACGCTCCGACGCGTCGGTGGTTACCGACTGACGGGGGCTGCCCTTCGACAGGCTGCGGATCAGGCTCTCAGCCGCATCCGCCGATTGGGCTGTGACAAGGCCAAAGGATATGACGAACTTGGCAGCGTCCTCGACCGTCATGTCGAGGATGATCACATCCTCGCGCCTGATGAACACCAGATAGCCACCGGTCGGGTTGGGCGTGGTCGGCACGTAGACGGTGAGCATGTCGTCTCCGCCTTCCAGCCGTTCGGCCACTTCGCCACGTGCCGTGCCAGCGACGAACCCGATCGTCCACATGCCGGCGTGGGGAAAGCGAACCAAGGCGGCCTGCTTGAAGGCGTTGCCCTTGTCGGCCAGCACCGACGAGAAAATCTGCTTCAGCCCCTTATAGAGGTTGCGCACCAGGGGCATGCGGTCGACCATCTCTTCCGAGAAGGAAAAGATCGAGGCGCCAACGATATTGGCCGTTAGAAAGCCGATCAGCGTAATGACGAAAACGGCAACCACCAGACCATAGCCGGGAACTCGGAAAGGCAGATAGGTGTCGGGGTTATATGCCACCGGCAGATAGGGCTTCACCCAACTGTCGATCCACGACACCATCGACCAGGTGATATAAATGGTGATGCCGGCCGGGCCGGCTACCAGAAGACCGGTCAGGAAGTAATTCCTAAGTCTCGTCACGCCCCCAGTCCTTCCGTTTCGTCACTCGGCCACCGCCCCATATTGCCCGCACATGAGCAACAAGTGAAGTTTTCCATTCAATCGGACTTCCCTTTCAGGTCGTCGATGACAAAACCGTGAAACACCCGTGGGTAAGCACACCAACAAAGGTCGGCAGCGACTCATTGTCCTTGAGTGAATCGGCTTCCTCATCCTTTATGGAAGAGACTGGCCGAAATGCGGCCTTTCGGCGTTGGGGTGTTCTCGTGAACGGCGAGCGTGACGACAGATATGGCGGCGGAAGCGGGGTGCCCGGTTCCGGCTCCTTTGCGTTGTCGATCTGGCTCGCAATTGCAGGATTGGCGGTGCTGTTTGCCGTGGTCGCCCTCGTCTATGGCAATCCAGCCCACGAGGTCGTTGCCCAACCGCCGCGACCGGTCGCGTCCGGCGGCGGCGCAACGCTGCTGCGGGGGACGGCCATGCCGGAGGCTGCCTCCGCTGCAACAACCTCTAGCGGCCGCAGCGATATGGTGGGGGCTCCAGCTCACGATTCCGATGTCGCCACCGAGATCGCCAAGGTACGGATCGAAAATGCGGCGCTCCGGCAGGCAACCGAGCTGCTGCGAGGCCAGATCGAAGCCTTGTCGGAACGGGTCGGCAAGATCGAGGGTCATTTATCGGAAATGACGGGGAGCATTGGCACCCCCGCCAAGCCCAAGTCCGAGGTGGCTTCGGCTCTACCCTCATCGACGCCCAACTTCGACGATCTCGTGCCACCCGATACCAGCTCTCAAAGCGAGGCGGCCTATACGCAATTTGGTATGGAGCTTGGCGCCTACGGCGACCTCACCACGCTGAAGAAGGCATGGTCGGACCTCGTGAGGCAATATCCAGCGCTGTTCGAAGGGCTTGATGGTCTCGCCACCATCCGCGACCGCAGCGGTCGCACCGAGCTGCTACTGATCGCCGGACCGTTCCGCAATGCCGCCGAAGCGGCAGAGCGATGCGGAAAGGCCGAAGCGTCTGGGCTCAAGTGCCTGCCGGCCTTTTATTTGGGCCAGCAGCTTTCAATGCACTGAAAACCCGTCCTCAGGGCGCCTTGGCCGAACAGGCCGCCGCCGGATCGACGGAGTAGGGATCGCAAGCCGGAGCCGCCGTTGCTGGGGCGGGCTTGAAGGCAGCATCCGTTTCCTGGATGAGCGCCTGAGCAGCTTCAGTCTGCTGCTGGCGGGCTGCCGACAGGGCCATGACGGTCGAGTTATCTTCCGACGGCATTCGATAGCCATGGGCCTGCGCAGCCAATGCTGCGGCGAGCGCCGCCTGCTGGTCGGCATCACGAACGATCGGCTTCTCTGCCTTGGGGGTACTCGCCAAGGACAGAAAATCAGACGGTCCGCCAGCGCAGCCCCCTAGGGAAAGGGTTGCGAGCAACGCAGCGACGGCCGCGAGGGATTTGGAAGAACGGGAGGTCAGAAAACGCATGAAGCCTCGGTATTCTCGTTATTGCCCGGATTATACACTAGCACTGAAGTCTTAGCGATTTCCTTTTCACAACGCCGCAAAAGGTGATCGCCGCGTGAAGATCCACGTTACCATTGAAGCCGCGACAATCAGGCGATTTGATGCCGACCATCTTGACGGCGTCCGAAAAGCTCTCCATGCATCTCGGCCTCAAAAGCTCAGGATTTCGCCGTAAATGACCACCGATGCCAGCTCCGACGCCGCTCCAAAAATCTCCTTCGTCAGCCTCGGCTGCCCGAAGGCGCTGGTCGACAGCGAGCGCATCGTCACGCATCTGAGATCGGAAGGTTATGAGATTGCTCGCCGGCACGACGGTGCCGACGTGGTCATCGTCAACACTTGCGGCTTCCTCGACAGTGCCAAGGCCGAGAGCCTGGATGCCATCGGCAAAGCCATGTCGGAGAACGGCAAGGTCATCGTCACCGGCTGCATGGGAGCCGAACCCGAGCAGATCCGCGACGCCTTCCCCGGCGTGCTGGCCATCACCGGCCCACAGGCCTACGAGAGCGTCATGAGCGCGGTGCACGAGGCCATTCCGCCGGCCCATGATCCTTTCGTCGATCTCGTGCCGCCGCAAGGCGTCAAGCTGACGCCGCGCCACTATGCCTATCTGAAGATCTCCGAGGGCTGCCATAATCGCTGCAGTTTCTGCATCATCCCCAAGCTCCGGGGCGACCTTGTGTCCCGGCCGGTGGTCGATGTGCTGCGCGAAGCTGAGAAGCTGGCCAACGCCGGCGTCAAGGAACTGCTGGTCATCTCACAGGACACCTCGGCCTACGGCGTCGACATCAAATATCAGACGGGTATCTGGAAGGACCGGGAGATCCGCGCCCGCTTCTTTGATCTCGCCGAGGCTCTCTCGGAATTCGGCATCTGGGTCCGTCTCCATTACGTCTACCCCTACCCGCACGTCGACGAGGTCATCTCGTTGATGGCCGAGGGCAAGGTGCTGCCCTATCTCGATATCCCCTTCCAGCATGCCTCCCCCAACGTTCTGCGCGCCATGCGACGGCCGGCGCACCAGGAGAAGACAGCCGAGCGCATCGCCAAATGGCGGGAGATCTGTCCGGACCTCGCGATACGCTCGACGTTCATCGTCGGCTTCCCCGGCGAGACGGAGGAGGATTTCGAGATGTTGCTCGATTGGCTCACCGACGTGAAGCTCGAGCGGGTCGGCTGTTTCAAGTACGAGCCGGTGAAGGGCGCCGCCGCCAACGATCTCGGCCTGCCCTTAGTCCCGCCGGAGGAGCAGGAGCGTCGCTGGCATCGCTTCATGGCGCATCAGCAGGGTATCTCGGCCAAGCTTCTGCAGCGCCGGGTCGGCAAACGTATTCCCGTCATCATCGACGAGGCCAACGGCACGATCGCCAAGGGGCGCTCCAAGTGGGACGCACCGGAAATCGACGGCTCTGTTCACCTGCAGAGTCGGCGCCCGATGCGGGTCGGCGACATCGTCACTGCCAAGATCGAGCGGGCCGACGCTTACGACCTCTGGGGAACGGTGGGCTGAATGCCGGCGGTCAGGACCGAGTTTGGCTTGTAACTACCCAGAAAACCTAGAAAATCGGGATACAATAATCTCTGCCTGACTTTATGGACGGACACGTCAAAAGGCTGACGCGCGATTCTGCGCGCCTCCCAACCTGGGAGTATATCGAAGCCATGAGTGTTTCCTCCCTAGCCTCCTCCTCGTCTTCCCAGTCGCAGTTGCAGTCGCTCTTTGCCAAGGTCGACACCGACAAGAGCGGCGGCGTAACAGCTGAAGAATTGACGGCCGCCGCAAGCAGCACTGGGTCGGACGCCCTGTCCTCCGCCGTGTCGAATCTTGTGTCCAAGGCCGACACGGACGGCGACGGTGCCCTCTCGGGGGCGGAATTCGAAAGTGCGTTCAATCAGCTTTCGAGCGAGATGCAGTCAACGCTGATGTCCGTTCAGGAGAATGCCAACGCCGGCCCCTCCTTCTCCGATCTCGACACCGATGGTTCCGACAGCCTGAGCCTGGAGGAATTTTCCGCGGGTGCTCCCGACGGTTCTTCCTCCGATACGGCGGCGCTGGAGCAGCTCTACGCGGCGATCGACACCGACAGCAGTGGTTCGGTCAGCCAGGCTGAGTTCTCGACTTTTGCCGAGAGCATGTCATCGGCAACGACCACTGCTTCCACCGATACCTCCTCCACCACCGACAGTGCGTCAACGGGGAGCACGAGTTCTGCTGGCGGCACGTCCGCGGGCAGCTCGTCATCCAGCAGCGACACCTCGTCGTCCAAGGAAGTCGAGAGCGAAACTATCGTCTACAACCCGGACGGCAGCACGACGACGACCATTACCTATTCAGACGGCTCCAGCACCGAGACGACGACAAAAGCATCGCCTAACTCTGCCGCCGCTCGGAAGAATGAAAGCGACAACACAACGCAAGCCGCACAAAGCAACCCAGCCGTTGGGGCCGCCATTTCGGCCTACGAGGCGGTACAGTCGGGCGGTACCGATGCCAGCCAGAGTCTCGACGTCGCCGCTTGAGCCCGCTGCTGGAAAGACGCAAGCCCGGACGGGAGATAGCTGTCCGAGTGTCTGGATATCAATAAGGTACGCCGAACTGAACGGCGTACCTTCAAATGGCCAGGAAATCTCTCAGCGTCAGCGCAATCACCTCGGTTGCGGCCTTGAGATCCGGGAGCCGCACATGCTCGTCGGCCGCGTGGGCGTTGGCCTCCAGGATGGAACGCGGGCCGGCACCGTAGAGAACGGTTGGAATGCCGGCGGCTGAATAGTGGCGGGCGTCCGTGTAAAGCGGCACGCCGGTCGGCTCGACAGCGACGCCGAGCACGTCTTTGGCGTGGCGCGAAATGGCCGCCACCAGACGGTCGGCGCCGGGCAGCTCACGAAGCGGCTCGGCCAGCATGATGCGCCGGCACTCCACTTCCAGCCCGTCGACATTGGGTGTGGCTGCTTCGATCAGCGCGATCAGCTTCTCTTCAACCTCGGTACCGACCTCCTCGGGAATCAGGCGACGGTCGAGACGGAGCGCCACACGGTCGGGGACGACGTTGGTGTTGATGCCACCGGAAATCAGGCCGACGGTGAGCTTGGGAGAACCGATACCCTTCTGAGCCGATACCGTGCCGCCAAGGCGATGGCGTTCCTCATAGAGCGCCTTCAGAATGGGAACGGCGTGTTCCAGCGCATCGACGCCGGTCTCAGGCATGGCCGCATGCGCCTGTTTGCCGCGGATGATGATCTCCATATGCAGCACGCCGTTATGGGCCGTTGTGATGGCGTAGGAGAAGCCGGCGGAAATGGCGTAGTCGGGTTTCGACAGGCCCTGCTCGATCAAAAAGGCGGGACCAACAAAGCCACCCGCTTCCTCGTCAAAGGTCAGATGCAGTTCCACCGTACCATCGAGCGGCAGCCCGGAGGCCATCAGCGCCTTCAGCGCAAAGGCATAGGTGGCAAAGTCGGACTTCGATACGGCAGCTCCACGGCCGTAGATCGCACCGCCCTTTTCTTCGGCTCCGTAAGGCTGCATCGTCCAGCCGGACCCCGGCGGCACCACGTCGCCATGGGCATTGAGGGCGATCACCGGCCCCTTCCCCGCCCCGAAAACATGACGGACGATCAGGTTGGTCACCGAGCGCATGCCGTTTTGCCGCACGAAGGGTTCGGGAACGGGATGCCGTTCAACACGGAAGCCAAGAGCCTCGAGGCAGCCGGCAGCCGTCTCGGCGATGGGGGCGCAATCACCAGGCGGATTGTCACTTGGCACTTTCACCAAGGCTTTCAGGAAGTCGACCTCAGCGGCAAAGGCGGCTTCGATGATGGCTTTCATATCCGGTCCCCTGAAGATGCGGCATCCGCCGCCAGCCGCTCGACGGCCTTGATCAACGCTTCCACGGCAAGGCCCATGTCGTCAATGGTCGCAAACTCGGCCGGGTTGTGGCTGATGCCGCTACGGCAGCGCACGAACAGCATGCCGACGTCGGTGAGGTGGTGCATGGCATGGCCATCGTGGCCGGCGCCGGAGGCAAGCCGCCGTTCCCCGAGGTTGAGATCACGCGCGGCACCGACGAAGGCCTCCTGCAAACGTGGGGCGCAGGGTGTCGTCGGGCTCTCGTAGAATTTTTCCATGGTCACCGTGACACCGCGCCTAGCCGCGACCGCCCGAAAGCGCGTTTCCAATTCGGCGATGGCCGCCAGGCGCGGCGCATCGGCATCGGCGCGGATGTCGAGCGTGAAGACCACTTCGGCGGGAATGACGTTGACGGCGCCGGGCTTTGCCGCGAGACGGCCGACGGTGGCCACCATCTGGTGAGCGTTGCCGGCACGCGCCACGTCCTCGATGGACAGCATCATCTCGGCGGTCGCTGCCAATGCGTCGCGCCTGAGGGCCATCGGTACGGTGCCGGCATGGCCCGCCTCGCCCATGACGGTGATGGAAAAGCGTGACTGGCCGGCGATGGAGGTGACAATGCCGATCGGCAATCCCGCAGCTTCCAGCACCGGTCCCTGTTCGATATGGACTTCGAGATAGGCAAGCGTTTCCTCGCGGGCATAGGCAGCGGAGGTGACAGCCTCCGGATCGCCCCCGAACGCAACCAGTGCATCGCGCAGAACAACGCCATCGGCGTCGCGAGCGTCGAGGTCGGAGGGTACGAGGCAGCCGGCCACGGCCGAACTGGAAACCAGGGTCGTCGGGAATCGAACGCCCTCCTCGTCGCCGAAGGCCAGCACATCGACGCCGAAGGGCAGTTGGATGCCACGCGCCTTGATTTCCTCCACGGCGAGAATGCCGGCCACAACGCCGAGCATGCCGTCATGTCGACCGGCGTTCACTACCGTGTCGATATGCGAGCCGATCAGCAGGCGTTTGTTGCCCGCCCTGCCCGGCGCCGTCGGCATCGCGCGACCACGCACCGTGCCAAGCGCATCGAAACCGACATCGAGGCCGGCCGCCCGCATCCAGGTCGCGACATGATCCGCCGCCGCGCGATGAGCCGGGGAGAGATAGAGGCGGGTGAGGTTACCGTCGCCATCGGTCAGCGCGGCGAGCTCGGCGAGCATGGCTTCGGCGCGGGTACCGAGTTCCCCAGGCGTCCTCAAGATGCGACCCGATCCTCGATGCGGAAGCGGAAGATGCGGACGATCTCATCCAGTGCGCGCTCGAACTCCGTCTCTGGGCTATTGCCGAGCCGCTCCTCGAAGGACGCGAGAATGTCGGCCTTGGTCGCCCCGCGCACCGCGAAAATGAAAGGAAAGCCGAAGCGCTCGCGATAGGCGGCATTGAGGGTTTCGAAGCGGGCGAATTCCGCGGGCGACAGCGCGTCGAGCCCAGCACCGGCTTGCTCGCGGCGCGAGTCGTCGGCGATGGACTTCGCTTTGGTGGCAAGGTCGGGGTGGGCTCGGATCAGCGCAAGCTTGGCCGCACGGCCGGCCGCGCGTAGCGTCTGTTCGAAGGCGGCGACAATGGCGTCGCGATTGGCGAAGGGGCGCGTTTCCTCGGCAGCCTCGGCGACCCAGGGGGAATGTTCGGCAACGTCGCCGAAAGTGGCCATGAAAGCCTTGGCACCCAGGCCGTTCACGTCCTGGACAGTCATCGGAAGGGTCATCGCGGTCCCCAATCGAGCTTACAAATCATTAACTGCAAGAGGTTGGCAAAATCACAGAGGTTCCGCAATAGGCCTGCGGATGGGCCTTACGGGCAGGCGAATGTCGTGGATGGAGGTGCGGCCGTCGATGCGGGCAAGATGCAGCAGCCGATCGTCGCCAAACGACCTGCCAGCGACGATGCGGAAGGCGCCACCATCGGAAAGCTCAGTGAGCGGCAGGTCGGGCACCTCGCCGCCGGCCGATTCTCCGGAGACGATCACCGTGGCTTCATCCACCATGCCGGCCTCAAGCAGCGACCGCGACAGACGAGCTCCGCCCTCGGCCAGCACCGAGGCGATGCCGAGCCCGCCCATCTGGAACAGGACGTCGGCGAGATCGATGCGGCCGGAGGCCTCGCGTTCCGCCGTCAGCACTAATACGCCGCGCTGGAACAGCGCTTTCACCCGGTCCTCCGGTGCGTCGGGCGCCACGAAAATCCAGGTCGGAGAGCTGCGAGCCAACGCGACGACGTGGGAGTCCACCGGCGTACGAGCCTCGGCATCGACGACCACACGGACCGGCGAGCGCGCCTCGCAGCCCGGCAACCGGGCTGTGAGACGAGGATCATCGGCGATAATGGTTCCGCTGCCGACCATCACGGCGTCGTGCTGGAGGCGCAGGCCGAAGCCATGCGCACGGGCGGCGGCGGTGGCGATGGGCCGCGTGCCCTCGCCGGTCCGCTCCACGCAGCCGTCGGCGCTGAGCATCAGGCGCAGATGAACGTGTGGCCGATCGAGGCGCGAGCGGGCGATATGTCCGGCGTGCAAGAGGGCCGCCTCGCCGGCATGGACGCCGCTCGTCACCCGGATGCCGTTGCGCTCCAGGATGGCGAGGCTACGACCGGTGTATCGAGGATCGGGATCCTCGATACCGACCACAACGTGAGCCACGCCGGCATTGACCAACGCCGTGACGCAGGAGGGTGACGGGCCACCGTTGAAACAGGGCTCGAGCGTGACATAGAGCGTGGCGCCACGCGCCCTGCCTCCCGCGGCCGCCAGCACCAGTGCCTCGGCATGCGGCCTGCCGCCAGGCGCCGACACGGCACGGGCGATGACTTCGAACCCCTCCGGCCCCTTGTGCACCAATATCGCGCCTACGGAGGGATGCGGCCGAGCAACGCCGGCATTACGCCAGCCCAAGGCAATGGCGGCAGCCATGAAGCGGCGATCGAGTTCGGTCGGCTGGCCGCGGGCCACCGTCATGGACGCCTCACTCGGTATCGGCGTTGAGTTCGCCGAGCAGGCTCTCGAAATCCTTGGCCTCGCGGAAGTCGCGATAGACGGAGGCGAAGCGCACATAGGCGACGTCGTCCAGCGTCTTCAGCCCTTCCATGACCAGGCGGCCGATCAGGCCCGCCTCGATCTCGCTCTCGCCCATGCTTTCGAGCTGGCGAACGATGCCGTTGACCATCCGCTCGACCCGCTCGCTCTCGACCGGGCGTTTGCGGAGCGCGATCTGTACCGAACGCATCAGCTTGTCACGGTCGAACGGCACCCGCCGTCCAGAGCGCTTGATGACGGTCAGCTCGCGCAGTTGCACGCGTTCGAAGGTGGTGAAACGGCCGCCGCAGGCGATGCAGACACGGCGACGGCGGATGGCGGTGCCATCCTCGGTGGGCCGGCTGTCCTTCACCTGGCTGTCGTCATTGCCGCAATAAGGACACCGCATGAGGCTCACTCTCCGTCGAATCTGATAAAGCGGCACTATATCGATGCGGGGTGGACGATGCCACAGATCCGAAGGACACGGGCGCCGGAGATCGAGACCGACCGGCTCATCTTGAGAGGGCACCGGCGGGACGACTTTCCTGCTCTGGCGGCCATGTGGGCCGATCCGGAGGTGACGCGGTTCATCTCCGGCCGACCGGCCACCGAGCATGAAAGCTGGATGCGCTATCTGCGTTACGCCGGCCACTGGATCGTCATGGGCTACGGCTTCTGGGCGGTGATGCGGAAGGATACCGGTGTCTTCATCGGCGAAATCGGCTTCTCCGACTTCAAACGGCCAATCGACCTGCCGGTAAAAGGGCTTCCCGAAGCCGGCTGGGCTTTCGTGCGGTCGGCCCATCATCAAGGATATGGCAGCGAAGCGCTTGAGGCCTGCCTCGCCTGGGCCGACAAGGTGGCGCGCTTTCCGCTGACGACTTGCATCATCGAGCCGGACAACGCGCCATCGATCCGGCTGGCCGAACGAGCGGGCTATGCCGAGCTGAGCACCATCGTCGGCACAGAAGGAACTCCGGTCGGTCTTTACGAACGCGCCCGTCCCAAAACAAAATAGGCCCCGGAACCGTGAAGGATTCCGAGGCCCAATGACTGTAAGGGCTGCGATCAGCCGAACAGCTTGGCCGCGATCTTGGCAACGTGGGCGCCCTGGTAGCGAGCAGCCTCCAGCTCGATCTCGGACGGCTGGCGCGAGCCGTCGCCATCGGTGATCGTCGAGGCGCCGTAAGGCGAGCCGCCCTTGACGGCTTCGACGCCCATCTGTCCCTGGAAGGCATAGGGAAGGCCGACATAGGCCATGCCATGATGCAGGAAGGTGGGGATCAGGCCGAGGATGGTCGACTCCTGGCCGCCGTGCTGGGTGGCCGACGAGGTGAAGGCCGAGGCGACCTTGCCGACCAGCTTGCCCTGCGCCCAGAGCGCACCGGTCTGGTCAAGGAAATTGCGCATCTGCGAGGCGACAGTACCGTAGCGCGTACCGGCGCCGATGATGATCGCATCGTAGTCGGCAAGTTCGTCCGGCTTGGCGATCGGAGCCGCCTGATCAACCTTGTAATAGGAGGCCTTGGCGAGGTCTTCAGGCACCAGTTCCGGCACGCGCTTCAGGTCGACGGTGGCACCGGTCGACCGGGCGCCCTCGGCAACGGCGTTGGCCATCGTTTCGATGTGACCGTAGGCGGAATAGTAGAGTACAAGAACCTTGGCCATTTCAAATATTCCCCGATCAAGGCCGGCGCAGCCGGCGAAGGCGATGACTTGAACTTATCTGCTCAAGCGGCTACGCAAAGCCACGTAATGCGCGACACATTTTTCACCCAGGGTGAACAATCCGCCTCTATCGCGGTTGGACTTTGGCATTCACATTAGTCGAAACCGGCAGCGACGCTTAGGTCGCGCTTTCGCCTCTCTCACCCCAGGGATCGATCATGGAATTCGGTATCGACAGCTTCGTCTCGACCACCTGGACCCCGGCCAGCAAGGCCGGCGACGCCAAGCGCATGGCGAGGCTACTCGAAGAGATCGAGGCGGCGGAGAAGGCTGGACTCGACGTTTTCGCTATCGGTGAACACCATCGCGAGGAATATCTTGCCTCCTCGCCAGCGGTCATCCTGGCGGCAGCAGCGGCGCGCACCAAAGACATTCGCCTCGCCAGCGCCGTGACGGTGCTCAGCTCGGACGATCCGGTGCGGGTGTTTCAGCAGTTCGCCACGCTGGATCTCATTTCCAACGGTCGGGCGGAAATCATCGTTGGGCGCGGCTCGTTCATCGAGTCCTATCCGCTGTTCGGCTTTGACCTCAGCCATTACGATGAATTGTTCACCGAAAAGCTCGATCTGCTGCTGACCATCCGCGACAACGTCAATGTGAAGTGGTCAGGGAAACATCGCGCCGCACTGACCGGGCAAGGCGTCTATCCACGGCCGGTGCAGAATCCCCTGCCCGTCCGGATCGGTGTCGGCGGGACGCCGGCCTCGTTCGTACGCGCCGGGCTGATGGGGCTGCCGCTGGTGGTCGCTATCATCGGCGGCGAGCCGCATCGGTTCCGGCCGCTGATCGATCTCTACCGCAGGGCGGGCGCCGAAGCCGGCCATCCGCCGGAAAAGCTCAGCGTCGGCGTCCACGCGGTCGGCTTTCTTGCCGACACTGCCGAAGAGGCGGCCGATATTTACTGGCCGGGCTACGAGCGCACTTTCTCGAAAATCGGCCGTGAGCGCGGTTGGGGACCGACGACACGCGCTCAGTATGATGCCCTCCGCGGGCCGACAGGCGCGCTGATGATCGGCGGCCCGAACGAAATCATCGCAAAAGCCCGTCATGTCGACGAGGCGCTGGGCGGCGTCGACCGCCTGACCCTTTTGCTGCAGGGCGCGGAGCTTCCGCATGAGGCGGCGCTACACTCCATTGAATTGCTTGGCAACAAGGTGAAGCCGGCGGTCAATGGCGGCACAGCCTGATCGCACTCTGCGCCAACGATGGCGGACGCGCATCCGCCATCGTTCAGATCTGAAAGATGGTCTGCGAAATCGGACAATATGAATCGTTTTTTTGAGCGCCTATATCGATCTCCGACACAGCGTTCGGAGGCGATCATGCTGGATATCCTGACTTTCTTCATCACTCGCGAAGGCATCCGCCGCCCTATGTCGGCGCATACGGCCGAGGCCGACCAGCGCTTCTACGACACCGCGGCGCCGCTCGCCGGCAAGATGCATGCGGCCAGACAGCGGCTTTCCCGCTGGAGGCACCGTTTGCCCAAACGTGAGACGGCCGGTAGCTGACGACAAGATCGAGTCCGCCCGGCGCGGCCCAATCACCGATCGAAGGGCGGAACGAAGACCGGCGGCGCAAGTCGCCGGTCTTTCGCTTCAGACGATGTTCTTTTCCCGGACTTGCCGTCCATCGCGAACGCGGACAGGTGACAGTTCCGACAGATCGAGGCTGCGATAGCCACCATAGATCACCAGCTCGGAGAGACCGCGGCCGACAGCTGGCGCCTGCTGCAAGCCATGCCCGGAGAAGCCATTGGCCAGCAGAAGATTCGGCAGTTCCGGCATAGCACCGAGCAGCACATTATCGTCGTGGGCACACATGTCGTAGTAGCCTGCCCAAGCGGCACCTGGCTTGATGCGCTCAAAAGCGGGAACCCGCGTGGCGATGGTGGGCCAGATGTGATCCTCGAACAGGTTCCAGTCGACATCGAAATCGTCCTGAACCTCAGGATCGTCCTCGCCCGACGGCGCCCAACCGCAGATGAAGCCGTCGCTGTCGCCGCGCACATAGGTGCCATTGGGATCGATCAGCAACGGACAGCGTTCGATCCGGTCCTCCGACTTGAAAGTGAAAATCATCCGCTTCTTCACCTCGATCGGAATATCGATGCCGGCCGTGGCAGCAAGCCTGCGACCGTCGGCGCCTGAGGCATTGATCACCGTGCCGGCGGAGATCACGTCGCCATCTTCAAGACGCACACCCGTCGCCTTGCCGCGCTCGATCTCGATGGCGGCGGCGCGAGCGGGCCGATAGTCGACGCCGAGCGATCGGGCCTTCTTCCGAAAGCCCTGCATCATGCCGTAGCCATCGAACCACCCCTCGCCGCTGCGACCGAAACAACCGGCCGAGAGATCATCGACGCTGAGCCAGGGGAAGGTTGCCGCCAGATCGTCCGGCTCGAGGAACGCGATGTCGGCACCGAGTTCGACCTGTAGCCTGTGGTTCTCTTCGAGCGTTTCCCGGCCGGCACCGGTGGCCAGAAACAGGTAGCCGTCTTCGTGGAAGCCAATGTCCGGCCGGTCACCATCCACATCGAGGAGATCGCCTATATGCCGAATGAATTCAATTCCATACAGGGAGATCTTAATGTTCACCGCCGTGGAGAACTGCTGACGGATCGAAGCCGCCGACAAGGCCGACGCGCATTTGCGATAGGAGGGGTCTTTCTCCAGCACCAGCACCTTGCCGGAAAAATCGGAATTGGCAGCCAAATGATAAGCAGCCGACGACCCCGTCACGGCGCCGCCGACGATCACGACATCATAGTGAGCCATTTGAGAACCTGGTTGCTTTCGGGGCGCGCAAGCTGCCCTGTGAAGCCATCAGAAATTTCCCTTAGGGCGGTGTCAAGCGGGCGGTAGCCCAACGCACCGGCAGGCGCTGCACAAACATTGCGCCAGTGCCTCAGCACTGGGCTTTGTTTGGCAAAAGGCGGTTTAGTCCCGTGGAATGCCCCAGGCGATGGCGTTCGCCCGGGGCTTCTTCCGCTCATTACGTCAATCGGTCGTCTTTTCCACATAGCGCGGGAAAATGCCGACTGGGGCCGGCAGCGCAACACCGCCGGCAAGCGCGCCGCCCTCGCCCAGGCTGTCGAAGGCGCGTCGATCCGCCGGCACCGCCAAGAGGTCGAGCAGCTTCTCCATCGACGCCGGCATCACCGGCTGGATCAGGATGGCGACGTTCCTGAGCAATTCCGCCGTCACCCACATGATGGTGGCGAAGCGCGCCTCATCGGTCTTGCGAACCGTCCACGGCGCCTCGGCGTCGAAGTAGCGGTTGGCCTCGCCGAGCACCGCCCAGATGGCGTTGAGAGCCTGATGGATCTGCTGTCCCTGGATCGCCTCGCGACAGACCGGAAGCAGACCATAGACGCTCTTGAGGATGGTCTGGTCGGCCTCCGTCAGCGGACCTGGCGTCGGCAACACGCCGCCGAGGTTCTTGGCGATCATCGACAGCGATCGCTGCGCCAGATTGCCGAGATTGTTGGCGAGATCGGCGTTCATACGGCCGACGATAGCCTCATGGCTGTAGCTGCCGTCCTGGCCGAAGGAGACCTCGCGCAGGAAGAAGTAGCGCACCGGATCGAGCCCGTAGGCGTCCACCATGTCCTTCGGCCCGACGACGTTGCCGAGCGACTTCGACATCTTCTCGCCGCGGTTGAACAGAAAGCCGTGGGCGAAGATACGCTTCGGCAGCGGCACGCCGGCGCTCATCAGGAAGGCCGGCCAGTAGACGGTATGGAAGCGGACGATATCCTTGCCGATGATATGCAGAGCCGGCCAGAATTTCTGGAACAGCTCGCTGTCGGTGTTCGGATAGCCGAGTGCCGTAATGTAGTTGGTGAGTGCATCGACCCAGACATACATGACATGCTTGTCGTTGCCCGGCACCGGAATGCCCCAGTCGAAGGTCGTGCGCGAGATCGACAGATCCTTGAGCCCGCCCTTGACGAAGCTCATCACCTCGTTACGGCGCTCGTCCGGGCCGATAAAGTCCGGCTGATCCTCGTAAAGCTTCAGGAGCTTTTCCTGATAGGCGCTCAAGCGGAAGAAATAGCTCTCCTCCTCCACCCATTCGACAGGCGTTCCTTGCGGACCGAGGCGAATGCCATCGTCGGAGACGACGATCTCTTCCTCGCCGTAATAGGCTTCGTCGCGCACCGAATACCAACCGGCATACTTGTTGAGATAGATGTCGCCGTTGGCCTCCATTGCCTTCCAGATGGCCTGGCAGGCAATACGGTGGCGCTCTTCGCTGGTGCGGATGAAGTCGTCGTTGGAGAGGTTCAGGAGAGTGGCCATCTCCTGGAAGCGGGCCGAGTTGCGGTCGGCGAGCTCGCGGGCGGTGATGCCCTCCTTGCGCGCCGTTTGCAGCATCTTGATGCCATGCTCGTCGGTGCCGGTCAGGAAGCGGACATCATAGCCGTCGAGCCGCATGAACCGCGCCATCACGTCGGTCGCCATCGCTTCGTAGGCGTGGCCGATATGAGGAGCCCCATTGGGGTAGCTGATCGCGGTTGTGATGTAGAACGTCGGTTTCATGAGTTCGCTTCAGGGTTTCGATGGTGCCGGACGGAAGGTCGCAAGACGCGTCCAAAAGGAACGCCGGCGGCACATCTTGTGAATAGCTACTTAGCTACGCATCCCGCAAGGCTTTGCATCACCGAAATTACCGCCTGCCGGCGATCGAGGTTGATGCCATCGGTCTCCGCGACGATGCGATTGACCGTCTCCCAGGCCATGGCATAGCCGTTGAGGCGATCGACGCCGCCCCTCAACGTCAGGCGCATGTGTTCGGAAAGCCAGCCTCGCGCCAGATCGGCGCAAAGGTCGAAACTGTCGGCACCCTTGCGGCCGGCGACCGCATCAGCAAAGCGATAGAGGCGCGGCCGGTCGAGACGGGGAAAGCCGTCGGTGAGCGATCGAAACTGGCGATAGACCTCAAGGCCGTCGTTTTCGATGCATTCGATTGCCCGGCGCACCGAGCCTTCAGCCAGCGCCGCCAGCGCCGGCTTGTCACCCTCGGGGACCGAAAGCCCAAGCGACGTCAGTGCCGCATCGAGATCATCCGGGCCGAGAGGATCGAGGGACAGGCGACGGCAGCGTGAGCGGATGGTCGGCAGCAGGCGCCCCGGGGCATGCGAGAGCACAAGGAACAGCGACCGCTTCGGCGGCTCCTCCAGCATCTTCAGCAGCGCATTGGCGGCCGAGACGTTCATGTCGTCGGCGGCGTCAACGATGGCGATACGATAACCGTCGACGCCAGCGGCGTTGCCGAAGAACGTCACCGTCTTGCGGATCTCATCGACGGTCAGCTGCGTCTTGACCTTCTTTGCCTTCTCGTCCCAGGGACGGCGAAGGTGCAACAGATTGGGATGGGCCCCGGTTGCCACCATGGCAGCGACGCGTTCGCTTGCCGGCAGCAAACCGGCGGCAGGTGGTGGGGCCTTCGCCGGGTCGGGATGGCTCAGGACGAAGCGAGCGAAGCGGAAGGCCAGCGTCGCCTTGCCAATGCCCTTGGGGCCGGTCAGGAGAATGGCGTGGTGCAGGCGACCGCCAGCGTAGCCCTCATGCAGCTCAGCGGCGGCGACAGAATGGCCGATCAGCTCCGTCTGCTCGCGCGGCAGTGGCAACCCCTCAAGCCAATCGGCCTCGGTGGCACGATCGTCCTCAATGGCCACGAGCGCCCTCCCCGAGGAGCCCGAAGCGGTCTGCCACCAGCGCCAGAATTTCGGCAGACACCACGTCCTTGTCCCGACTGCCATCGATAACGGCGCAGCGATCCGGGAAGCGATCGGCAAGCGCTAGAAATCCGCGCCGCCGCTCCTCATGCACAGCAATGGCATCGCTTTCGAACCGATCGGCCCCCTCAGAGCGATGACCGACTCGCGCGAGTCCGACCGACACGGGAACATCGATGATGATGGTCAGATCGGGAATCGTGAAACCGATGGCGGCGTCGACAAGCTCGTCGACGACATCGGCAGGCAATCCGCCGGCCGTGCCCTGGTAGACACGGCTGGAGTCGGCGAAACGGTCGCAAATGACGAAGGCACCGCGCGCGAGCGACGGTTCGATCAACTCGGCAACGTGGTCGATACGGGCCGCGGCGAACAGATAGGCTTCTCCCAGCACCCCGAGCGGCTTTGCCCGGCCGGACAGGAGAAGGCCGCGAATGGTCTCCGCCGCCGGTGAGCCACCGGGCTCGCGTGTCAGGACCACGTCGAGGCCACGCTCTTCCAAAGCCGCAGCAAGGCGCTTCGACTGTGTCGACTTGCCGGTGCCCTCTCCGCCCTCGAAGGTGATGAACCTACCCCTGGTGCCGGCCACGCAATGCTCCCAAGTTCACGATATCCTCGATCGATATAGACCCGATCGTCTTGTACCACCAGCCGGCGAACATCTCTGTGAAGCCATCCAGCGCCCGATCTCGGATCTCACCGCGGGCGACATCGGCGGCGGCCGCGAGCGGAACCGACTGATAAAGGCGGTTGTCGACCCGAACTTCCAGACGGGCAATGGGCATGCCGCGCGTGATAGGTGCCGACACCGGACCGTCGTAGACGACGGTGAGGCGAAACTTCGAACGGTCACCGGTCGGCAGCGTCAGATTCACCGGCGCGCCGCCGGCCGAAATCACCGGAACGTCCGGCATATTGCCGCCGAACACCTTGACCCGGCCTATCTCTGCGCCCGACGGATAAATCTCGAACCGACCATATTCCGAGAAGGCGCCATCGATTAGCGCCTTGAGATCCTTGTCGCGATCGGCGAGCGAGGTATAGCCGCTTGCCACGACGGTCACGCGACGGTCGCCGCGATCGGCCGACAACAAGGCGCCGAAACCATCGGCTTCGTCGAAGGCCAGCATCATGCCGTCAACGCCGGCCAACTCCTTCACAAAGCGTGTCTTGTTGGTCTGGTTGATCTTGTTCCAGAGAAATTCCGGCTGGCTATAGAGCGCGTAGCGGTCGGGATAGGTCGTCCTGATGTGGCCGGCCAACACCAGCATATCGGACAGCGTGGTCTTGGCTTGGGGATCGGGGTAGCCGGTCGGACTGGTAAAGTGGCTGTTCTTCAGGCCGACGCGAGCAGCATAGGCGTTCATGCGATCGGTGAAGGCCGCCTCCGAGCCGGTTAACCCTTCGGCCAGCGCAATGGCCGCATCGTTGGCATAGTCGACGACGAGGCCGCGCAGAAGGTCTCCCACCGGCACAAAGGACTTCACGGCCGCGAACATGGTGGTGACGCGGGCCGGCGCGCCACCGGTACGCCAAGCATGTTCGCTGATGGGATAGAGGGTGGCCTCGGTGACCTCACCCGTTTGCAGAGCCTCGAAGACGATGGCAGCGGTGACCAGCTTGGCGAAATTGGCCGGGGCGAACGGCTTGTCTTCGTCCTTGGCAATCAGCAGAGAACCGGTGGTCTCGTCGTGCAGGGCAACACGCGGCGCGACGCTCTCAAGAGCGACCGACGGACCGGGCATCAGGGCAGCGAACAGAAGGAGCGGCAGAAGGAACCCACGCATGACGACGAAACCGGACCTCCCGCTTCCGGCGCCAACGACGCCGGATATCCCTCGTCGCGCGGAACGCCGGTCAGCGCAGGAGACGGGCTCCGTCGATGCCGGCGGCTTCAGCCGCTGCGATCACTTGGTCAGGCGCCGCCGTCAGCGCGGTGAGGCGCATCAGCTTCATGTTGCGTCCGCTGACGGTAATGTCGGTCACAACCGGCGTACCGTAAGCTGACAGCAGTGCGCTTACCTTGGCGACGTTATCCGGATTGCCGAACACACCCAGTTGGACGATCGGCCCAGAGGTCTCGTGAGCGGCAGCCGGCTTCGAGCCAGCCATACCTTCGAGCTTGTCGACAAGTTCCGAAAGACCGGTGCCGGCTTCAACGCCATCCACCGCCTGATAGGCCTGCGATACGCGATCGGCAGCGTAGCCCGACGCATTGGGCGGCAGCGGCGGCAGAGCGACATCGCCGAACATGACGGTCGGCTGATAGGTGTTGGTGCCCGGATCGGAATAGCTCATGCGGGGCTGCGGAATGGGCACCGTCGAAGTGAAGGCAGCCGGCGTGACAGCGGCCGGCATGGCAGCTGCGGGAGCGAGAGCGGCGACTTGCGACTGGGCCACGAAGTCGGCCGGGTCGGCCGATGCGATGGTCACGTAGTCGAAGGTTTCGACCGGACGGGGCAGCGGCACGACGTCGATGGCCGGCGCCGGAGTACCGGCGATCTCGGCCGGCGCGGCCGCGGCCATGACTGCTGGGGTGGGAGCGGGCATTACCACCGGGGCGGCCTTCGATGCGTTCGAATCGCCGAAGACGTTCATCACGGACTTCACGCCCGGCAGGGACTCGACGGCGGCGAGCATGACGTTCGGCTTGTCAGCCTGCTGCTGTTCGAGAGCCGGGCCGCGATAGGAGGCGAGAAGGAAGGCGGTATCGTCGCCCTCGGTCGACGCCGGGCCGACATATTCAACGCGAATCTTGGCGACACCGGCGGTTTTGACGCCAAGCATGTCAGCGGCGCGTTGCGACATGTCGAGAACGCGATTGGAATGGAACGGTCCGCGATCGTTGACACGAACGATCACCGAACGACCGGTGGCAAGGCTGGTCAGCCGCGCATAGGAGGGCAGCGGCATGGTGGGATGAGCGGCGGAAATCGACGCGCTGTCGAACACTTCGCCATTGGCCGTGCGACGGCCGTGAAAATCGGTGCCGTACCAGCTGGCGAGGCCCACGACCTTATAGTCGGGATCGATCCTTGGTACGTAGGTCTTTCCAGCGATCTGGTAGGGTTTGCCGACCATGGCGCGGCCACCACCCTTCGGCACCGGCTCTCCCATGCCCACGACACGCGGGCTCGGGGCGACACCATACCGGGGATCGATTTTTGCCTTGGCGGATTTGAGAGGGGCCTGGTCGGTAGTCCCGCAGCCCGCCACGCCGATCGCCAGAACCAGCGATGTGGACATCACTGTTAGGAGCGTTTTCGTCGTCGAGCGCGTGCCGTTTCGCCCTGCAGTCATTCCGTACGCCTTGCCTTTCGAGCACTCACCATCACTGCCACCCCGGCAGGCCAACAGCCTTCCGGAGCCCTCCAAGACGGAGCGCTGCACTGATGTGCATTGCTCACTTTAGAACGCCATCCCTAAGGTCTTGTTAAAGATGAGATGGCGGCTCGACGATGAATCCCCTGGTCAATCCCTAGCGTCCGATCCCCCATGCAGGAAATCGGCAGCGTGGAAGTTGTACATTCGTTCGGCAGGTCCGTAAAGGCAGCAAAGGCTGTGTCGAGGAGATTTCATACACACCAAATGTAGTATTGAACCGTTATAACCCGACCGACTCGTCAGAGTCCGCGTGGGCCGAAACTGTTCGATTTTGGGAATCCCAACGGCGGCAGCCGTCCTGCGGTCGCCCGGTCACCAATCCAATCGGCAAGATCGGTCATCGACCGCTGGAACACCCGTCCTGACGTATCGGTCCAGATGAGCCCACTATCGGCGGCAAACACCCTCACGTCGGAAACGCCGCCATCCTTGAACCTTTGAAGACGTACGCCCTTGCCGCGGCCCATCTCAGCCACCTGAGCGAGGGGGAAGATCAGGAACTTGCGGTTCTCGCCGATGATGGCGACATGATCGCCTTCCGCCGGAACCATCAGCTTCGCCTTCTGACCGGGTGAAACGTTCAGAAGCTGCTTGCCCTTGCGCGTGGTGGCGATGAGCTCCGCCTCCGGCGTGACAAAACCGTAGCCGTCGGACGAAACCACCAGGAGCTTGCGATCGGGCTTATGCACGAAGACGTCGACCACATCGGCGCCATCCTCCATGTCGACCATCAGCCGGATCGGTTCGCCGGCCGAGCGCCCGCCAGGCAGCTTATCGGCTCCGAGGGTGAACACCTTGCCGTTGTCGGCAAAGACGATCAGCTTGTCGGTGGTTTCCGCCTTGAAGAACAGCTTGAGGCTGTCGCCGGCCTTGAACTGCAGCCCCGAAACGTCGGAGATGTGGCCCTTCAGCGTGCGAATCCAGCCCTTCTCGGAGACGACGACAGTGATCGGCTCGCGCTCGATCAGCGCCTCCATCACATCGTCCACCGCGTGAGCGGGCCCGTCGCCAAAAGTGGTGCGGCGCTTGCCGATCTTGCTGTCGGGGCCGAATTCCTTCTTCACCTCACCGATCTGCCAGCGCACCGTCTTCCACTGCTTCTTCTCGGATCCGAGCAGGTCCTCGATCTCGGCCTTTTCCTTGGAAAGCTCGGCGTGTTCCTTGCGGATCTCCATTTCCTCGAGCTTGCGCAAGTTCCGAAGGCGCATGTTCAGCACGGCGTCGGCCTGCGTTTCGGTGAGGCCGAACGCACGAATCAATTCCGCCTTGGGCTCATCCTCCTCGCGGATGATGCGGATCACCTCATCAAGATTGAGGTAGGCGATGATGAAGCCTTCGAGCAGCTCCAGGCGGGCGTTGATCTGGTCGAGCCGATGCTGCGACCGGCGGATCAGCACCTCGCGACGATGAGCGAGCCACTCGATCAGCACCTGCCGCACGCCGAGCACGTTGGGCACCTGGCCGCGCGACAGCACATTCATGTTCATCGGGAAGCGGCTCTCGAGTTCCGACATACGGAACAGCGCTTCCATCATCATCTTGTCGTCGACGTTGCGCGACTTGGGAACGATGACGACGCGGACGTCAGTGGTCGACTCATCGCGCACGTCTTCGATCAACGGCACCTTACGGTCAGTGATCAGCTCGGCGATCTTCTCGATCAGCTTGGCCTTCTGCACCTGATAGGGGATTTCGGTGACCACCACCTGCCACGTGCCGCGATCGAGATCCTCGCGGTGCCAGCGAGCACGCACGCGGAAGCCACCTCGCCCCGTGGTGTAGGATTCGAGAATGCTCTCCCTGCTCTCGACGATAATGCCGCCGGTGGGGAAATCCGGCCCGCGGATCGGACCCGCGTCGCGATCGACAAGGCCTTCCACCGGCGTGTCTGGCGCGTCGATCAGCTTGATGGCCGCGTCGCAGATCTCGGCAACATTATGGGTCGGAATATTGGTCGCCATGCCGACGGCGATGCCGGCCGAGCCGTTGGCGAGGAGGTTCGGGAAGGCGCCGGGCAGAACCACCGGCTCCTTATCCGCCTGGTCGTAGGTCTCGCGGAAGTCGACCGCATCCTCATCGAGCCCGTCGAGCAGCAGGCGGGCGACCTCGGTCATGCGCGCTTCGGTGTAACGCTGAGCGGCAGCGCTATCACCGTCGATGTTGCCGAAGTTGCCCTGCCCGTCGACCAGCGGATAGCGCTGGGAGAAATCCTGGGCGAGACGCACCATGGCCTCGTAAACCGCGCCATCGCCATGCGGATGGTATTTGCCGATGACGTCGCCGACCACACGGGCGCATTTCTTGAAGGCGTTGCCGGGATCGAGGCGCAGAAGACGCATGGCGTAGAGAATGCGTCGGTGCACCGGCTTCAGGCCGTCACGCACATCGGGCAGCGCCCGATGCATGATGGTCGACAGTGCGTAGGCGAGATAACGCTCCTCGAGCGCCTCTCGCAGATTGATCGGCTCGATGCCGTCGGAGGGAATCAGTTCCTTGCCCATGGCACGATGGGTAGAATCACCCCCGCCCAAGTGCAACAGAATGGCAAGCGGTTATCCGCCGTTGTGCACGTTTTGTCCACGTATCAGTGATCAATCGGCCACTAGCGGCGCCGCCTTGGCGTCGAGTGCCTTCACTGCGTCGGCTGGCTTGAGCTGCACCTGCAGACCGCGCTGGCCACCGTTCATGTAGACGGTCGCGTGGACAAGTGCCGCTTGTTCAAAGGCGGTGGGGACGCGCTTTTTCTGGCCGAAGGGCGAAATGCCACCCACGTGGTAGCCAGTGACACGTTCGGCTTCGGCCGGTTTCATCATATTGGCCGATTTGCCGCCGAAGGCCGCCGCCAGCTTCTTCATGCTGACCTCGTGGTCGGACGGCACGACGACGCAGACCGGCTTGCCGTCCACCTCGGCCATCAGCGTCTTGAGAACACGGAACGGCTCGGCGCCGATCGCCTCCGCCGCCTGCATGCCGATACGGTCGGCGTCGGGATCATAGTCGTAGGTCACCGTCTCATAGGCGACGCGCGCCTTGTCGAGAAACTGGGTGGCGCGGGTGGTGCGGGACATCGGAAAAGCCTTGTCTTCATCAAGGGCGCGGTCAGGCGGGAAGGCCGGCCAGAAAAGCGGGAAGCCGACGATTGACGGCAATCGCCGCTTCGACATGCGGCAGGTGGCCGGTGTCGGGAATAACGAAGCGCTCGCCACCGACAGCGGCAAGACGTTCCTCATCGAGCGGGTTGACGGCATCGCCCTCGCCCCAGACGACAAGACGCGGCAGACCGGCCTCAGCGACCGCGCGGAAAGCGGCATCCGCCTCGGCGGAGATCGCCGTCATCTCCGAGGCAATGTGCGAGAGGGCAGCCCGCCGGCCCGGCTTTTCCAGCTCATCGAGCATGTAAAGCGCCAGACGCCGGTTGGCGAGGCTCTTCCTGACGAACAGGCGCTGGAGCAAATGCTCGGTAGCCTCGACGTCGGTCAGCGTGGGCAGCGTTTCGACGAAAACGCGCGGCACCGGCCGGCCCAGGCCCGAGGCAGCCAGTGCCGTCAGCGATCGGACGCGATCGGGATAGCGGGCCGCAAATACGCCTGAAACCGCACCGCCGAGCGAGTGGCCGACCATGTCGACGCGCTCGACGCCCGCCGTGTCGAGCGCCCTCAGGATGGCATCGGCAAAGGCGGCGGCCGACGGTGTTGCTCCTTCCGGCCACGGCGAAGCGCCGTGCCCCGGCAGATCGAGCGACCAGACGTCGGCGACCGCCGAGAGTGCCGGCTGGTTTGCCGTGAAGGTGCGGCGATCGGCGCCAAAACCGTGAACGAGCAGCAGCGGCGCCCCGTTCCCCCCTGAATGATGGAGACGGACCTCGAAAGCGGCGGAAGACAGAGTGGACAATCGCAACTCCGGACGGATGCGCAGATGGCGGCAGATTGGCGGTTCGTTCCTTCAAGGGCAAGGACAAACCGAAGCGGTCTAGTCACTTTCACTTATACTTGACTCATATACTCAAGTTATGTTCCCTGCCGGTAAACCCATCACCGGAAGCCGACCATGAATGCGCCTCATCTTCCGCCCGAAAGCTGGCTCGCCCAGGACGTTGAGGACCTTCTGGTTCTCATCTGTTTTATCGGTGACGAGAAACGCCAGAAAACCAAGCGTGAAGGAGCATTCTCCGACCGATCGGACGCCCTCGCCTGCCGCCGCCTGACCGAGCGCTGCGCTTTGGTGCCTCGCCCGCGTACACCCGGCGGCTATGCGGCAAGCCTCATCGGCATGTCGAGGCTCTACCGGTTCCTGCATGCTCCGATGGGGATCGCGCCCGGAATGCCGGTGGACCGTGAAGTGGTGGTGCGGCGCGCCGTGCTGGAGGCACTCAACCCTCCCGACCGCCACGAAGTGGAAGCACGCATGTGCGCCGAACTAGTGGAGATTCGCGCCGGCATCTTCCGGTGCGCCCATGCCGGCCTGTGCGCCGGGCGGGGCTGCCCGTTCGAGCTGGAAGTCTCGGCCGAAGCCGTCGACCGAGCGCTCTGCGCGTTGCTGCCTGAGGGGAACTGACATGCTCGGCAAGCCCGTGTTCTCATTGCCGGGGCCGGTCGAGCCGGCCACGTCGCTATCCTCTTTCTCTCCGGAAAGGCCGCTCCGACCGGTTCGCCGGGAGCGCCTGAAAATCTGGGAGCTTGCCAAGAGTTGTCATTGCGTAACCCTCGGCACCTGCCTGACTCTGACCGAGCTGCGCAAGACGGCGAAGCGGCTGGGGCTTTTCAACGGCATCGAGCAGATGACGGACTATGAGCTGCACGGCGCTTTCGTGCACGTCCTATCGACCCGCAATCGTGCCTCCAGCGCCGTTCAGAAGCTGCTCGATATCAATCACGCCGGCGCGGTGCGCAAGGCGTCGCGCTGCAGTTCGGAGGAGGAACTCTCGGCCTTTTGGGACCGCGAGGTGGCCGAGGGCCAGATCGCCGGCGCTTTCTGGGCGGTGATGAGCCATGTGCATCTCGGCGGCGCATTGGAAGTGCGCGTTTTCGGCGAGGTGCACATGATGTCGCATCTTTGTGGCGCTTCGCATCGCGGCGATGCCCGCGCCCGCTCCCAGGCCGAACAGCAGTGTGCCGCGCTCGCTCGCCGGCTGGAGCAAACCAACGCCGGCCATCTTGACGCGCTGGCGACCCGCGACCGCGAGATCGAGCGGCTGAGGCAGTTGGTAACCGGCATTGAACCTTTTGTGCGGGAGGCGGCGACGCTGCGCTCCCGAGTTGCCGAACTGGAAAATGGTGAAGAAGCGACCCGCCTCGCCAACAAGGCCGACGACCTCGCCCGCCGACTCGATCTTGCTCTGCGCCGCAACGATCGGCTCATCACCGAAATCGACACCATGACCGGCCGGCTCGCCGTCGCCGAGGCGAGAATCGCCGATCTTTCCAGCCAAATAGCCGCGGCCTCGCCCTGCCCTGCCGGGGCCTGCGCCGCGGATTGCCCGTTCAATCTTGAAGGGCGTTGCATCGCCTATATCGGCGGGCGACCGCGCACCGTGTCGCGCATGCGCGACCTGGTCGAACGCTGCCGCGGTTCGCTGATCCATCATGATGGCGGCGCCGAGCAGTCCGCCGAGACGCTGGATGGCGTGCTCGTTCGTGCCGACGTCGTGATGTTCCCGGTCGATTGCGTCAGTCATACCGCCGTCGAGAAGCTGAAGACGATCTGCGGCCGCATGAACAAGACTTATCTGCCGCTCTCCTCGGCAAGCTACTCGTCATTCGCCAGCGAGTTGGCCAGAGTGTAGGCGAAAGGCCGACTTACGCCCCTGCCGATGTCATCTTATTCCACCGGCTCATCGACGAGGCCGGTCACCGGTGCCGTGGAGCCACGGACGATCAACCTGCCGGACAGCATGACCTTGCGGGCCGGCGCCTTGGGTGCCTTCAGGCGATCGAACAGCAACGTCATGGCCATGCGACCGATGTCGCCGACCGGCTGCTCGATGACGGTGAGGCCCGGACCGACCAGTTCCGACCACGTCTCGTTGTCGAAGCCGGCAATCGCCACGTCGTCAGGCGTCCTGAGGTCCAGCCGCCGCATTGCCTTGACCACACCCAGCAACATGGCGTTGCTCGATGCGATGACGCCATCCGGCCGGTCCGCCCGGGAAAACACCTTGGTGATCTCGCGCTCTGCCGCTTCCGCATTGGGAGCCACGAAAAAGGCCTCCGACGACAGGCCAAGCGACGCGGTGGCCGAGAGATAACCGAGGTGGCGGTCGACTGCCGTCGACGAGGTATTGCCGAACAGGCCGACGATGTGGCTGCGGCCTATGGTTTGAAGATGGCGAACCAAAGTTACCGTCGCCTGATGATTGTCCAGCACGACGCTGTCGTGGCGGCCGACCGGCCCGCCACGATCGACCAGCACCACCGGAAACGGCAGATCGTCATCGGCCAGTCGTTCGAGACTGCCGCGAGTCGGAGCCCAGATAAGGCCGGTGACGCGCTCTTCTTCCATCAGCCGCAGGTACATCGCCTCGCGCTCGGCGCTCTCGTCGGTGTTGCAGAGAATGACCCGCATGCCCGAACGATAGGCCTCGTCCTCCACCACACGGCTCAACGCCGTGAAGAACGGGCTGCGAATGTCGGCCACCATCAGGCCGATGGTTTGGGAGTGTTGAGAGCGCAGCCGACGGGCCGAAAGGTTAGGCCGATAGCCGGTCGCCGCGATAGCTTTTTCCACCCGCTCGCGCAGCTCCGGGCTGACCGGACCATTGCCGAACACGCGAGAAACAGTGGCCACCGATACACCGGCTCTTTGGGCCACATCCTTGATACCAATCGCCATTTTTTGAAGGTCCCACGACCTCACCAAGGCTTCTCGATAGCGTCCTCCCCCGCCTCTGAAACCACTGAAAAGGATTACACGAAGCTTGCTCAGCGGCACCAATTTGAAATCAGTAGTTTTTCTGATAAGATTCGCGAATGGTTTAGGAACCCTCAGGAAGACAGCGGCAAAATACAGCGGATCTTGTGGATTTCACCTTTTCTATCAACGCCCTTTAGAAGAATTTTGGTCAGTCTGTAGTACCACTACGCACTGCAAACTTAATCGGTTCAATGCTTGACCATTGGACTGAAAACGATCCCATATGCAGCAGGACACAACAGAGTGGACCGTCGAAAGGTCCTCCACCAACCGCCTCGCCCTCTGGGTCAGAAAGCCCGACCGACGAAGCCAAAAGCGGCCAACGCCGGCGGAACGAACAGAACACCTTCGGGACGAATGCTTGGAAGACAGGAGAAGAACATGCCAATCAACAGCCCGGCAGATCTCGACGCACTGGTTTCCCGCGTCAAGCGCGCCCAGCAAATCTATGCGACGTTCTCCCAGGAGCAGGTCGATCTGATCTTCCGTCAGGCAGCCTTCGCCGCCGCCTCGGCCCGTATCCCGCTCGCCATGCAGGCCGCCGAAGAAACCGGCATGGGTGTGGTGGAAGACAAGGTCATCAAGAACCACTTCGCCTCCGAGTACATCTACAACAAGTACAAAGACGAGCCGACCTGCGGCGTGCTCGAGGAAGACGAGCTCGGCGGCACCATCACCATTGCTGAGCCGATCGGCCTGATCTGCGGCATCGTGCCGACCACCAATCCGACCTCGACTGCCATCTTCAAGGCGCTGATCTCGCTCAAGACCCGCAACGGTATCGTCTTCTCCCCCCATCCGCGCGCCAAGAAGTCGACCTGCGCCGCCGCCAAGCTGGTGCTTGATGCCGCGGTCGCCGCCGGCGCCCCGGCCGACATCATCGGCTGGATCGATACCCCGTCGGTCGAGCTCAGCAACGCCCTGATGCGTCACCCCGACGTCAACCTGATCCTGGCCACCGGTGGCCCGGCGATGGTGAAGGCGGCCTACTCCTCCGGCAAGCCCGCCATCGGCGTCGGCGCCGGCAACGCGCCGGTCGTCATCGACGAATACGGTGACATCAAGCGCGCCGTTGCCTCGATCCTGATGTCCAAGACCTTCGACAACGGCATGATCTGCGCCTCCGAGCAGGCCGTGATCGCCGTCGACAGCGTCTATGACGCGGTTCGCGAGCGCTTCCAGAGCCACGGCGGCTACATCCTCTCCGGCAACGAGCTGGGCGCGGTGCGCAACGTGGTGTTCCCCGGCGGTCACCTGTCTCCGGACGTCGTCGGCCAGTCAGCCGTCAAGATCGCCGCATCTGCAGGCATCGCCGTTCCCGCCGACACCAAGATCCTGATCGGTGAAGTCGAAAGCGTCGAGGAGAGCGAGCCCTTCGCTCACGAGAAGCTGTCGCCGACGCTGGCTCTCTATCGTCGTCCGGACTTCGAGGCTGCCGTCGACGCCGCCGCAGCGCTGGTCGCCCTGGGCGGTATCGGTCACACCTCAGTGCTCTATACCGACCAGGACAACCACAAGGAGCGCATCTCTCGGTTCGGCGACAGGATGAAGACGGCCCGTATCCTGATCAACTCGCCGGCGGCCCTCGGCGGCATCGGTGACCTCTACAACTTCAATCTGGCGCCGTCTCTGACGCTCGGCTGCGGTAGCTGGGGTGGCAACTCGATCTCCGACAACGTCGGTCCGAAGCACCTCATCAACCGCAAGACCGTCGCGAAGCGAGCCGAAAACATGCTCTGGCACAAGCTCCCCAAGTCCATCTACTTCCGCCGCGGCGCCGTTGCCGAAGCGTTCAAGGATCTAGAGGGCAAGAAGCGCGCGCTGGTGGTCACCGACCGCTTCCTGTTCCTGAACGGCTATGCCGACGGCGTCATCGAGCTTCTGAAAAAGCACGGCATGGACGTCGAGACCTATCACGACGTCGAGGCCGATCCGACGCTGTCGGCCGTCCGCAAGGGCACCGAGCGCGCGATGTCCTTCAAGCCGGACGTGATCGTCGCCTTTGGCGGTGGCTCTGCCATGGATGCTGCCAAGATCATGTGGGTGATGTACGAGCATCCGGAAGTCCACTTCGAGGACCTGGCGCTGCGCTTCATGGATATCCGCAAGCGCATCTACAAGTTCCCCAAGCTGGGCATCAAGGCCGAGCTGGTCGCCATCCCGACCACCTCCGGCACTGGTTCGGAAGTGACGCCGTTCGCCGTCGTCACCGACGACTCCACCGGCATGAAGTACCCGCTCGCCGACTACGAGCTGACGCCGAACATGGCGATCATCGACGCCAACTTCGTCATGCACATGCCGAAGTCGCTGACCGCCTTCGGTGGTATCGACGCCGTCACCCATGCGCTCGAAGCCTACGCCTCGGTGCTGGCCAACGAGTACTCCGACGGACAGGCCCTGCAGGCCCTGAAGCTGCTGAAAGAGTATCTGCCGGCCTCCTACAAGGAAGGCGCCAACGATCCGATCGCTCGCGAAAAGGTGCATAACGGCGCCACCATCGCCGGCATCGCCTTCGCCAACGCCTTCCTGGGTGTCTGCCACTCCATGGCCCACAAGCTCGGCGCGGCTTTCCACCTGCCGCACGGCCTGTCGAACGCGCTGCTGATCAGCAACGTGATCCGCTACAACGCCAACAACAACCCGACCAAGCAGACGGCCTTCTCGCAGTATGACCGTCCGAAGGCTCGGGCCCGTTACGGCGAGATCGCCCAGCACCTCGATCTCGGTGGCGAGCGCACTCAACAGCGCGTCGACAACCTGATCGCCTGGGTCGATGGTCTGAAGAAGCAGCTCGACATTCCCGCCTCCATCCAGGCAGCGGGTGTGCCGGAAGCGGAATTCCTGGCCAAGGTCGACAAGATCGCCGTCGAGGCCTTCGATGACCAGTGCACCGGCGCCAACCCGCGCTTCCCGCTGATCTCGGAGCTGAAGCAAATCCTGGTCGACAGCTACTACGGCCGGGCCTACGTCGAGCCCACCGACCGCGTCGAAGCGGCTGAGACGGTTCAGCCCGTCGAAGCGGCCAAGCCCGCCAAGGGCGGACGCAAGGCGGCCGAGTAAGAGTGACACTTAAGAAACGGAGGCGGGGCAACTCGCCTCCGTTTTACTTTGGGATGCCTTCAAACCTTCTGAAGTGACATCCGCGAACCATCGGCGTAGACCGACTTCATCCGATTTCGGAAGCGCTTATCGGGAAGGCCGCAAAGTTCTCCGCAAGGAACGATCGGCATCTCGAAAGATAAATAACCTGATTGGGAGATGAACATGGCAGTCAAGGTCGCCATCAACGGCTTTGGTCGTATCGGTCGTAACGTTCTGCGCGCGATCGTCGAGTCCGGTCGCAAGGACATCGAGGTTGTCGGCATCAACGACCTCGGCCCGGTCGAGACCAATGCCCACCTGATCCGCTTCGACAGCGTACACGGCCGCTTCCCGCATGAAGTGACTACCGGCGCCGACTGGATCGACGTCGGCACCGGCAAGATCAAGGTCACCGCCATCAAGGACCCGACCACGCTGCCGTGGAAGGACCTGGGCGTCGACGTCGCTCTCGAGTGCACCGGCATCTTCACCGCCAAGGACAAGGCGTCGATGCACCTGACGGCCGGCGCCAAGCGCGTGCTGGTCTCGGCCCCCGCTGACGGCGCCGACCTCACCGTC
>NZ_AUHB01000002.1 GCF_000422965.1 Pleomorphomonas oryzae DSM 16300 | reverse complement strand
ATGGTGGAGCGTCTTCGGTCTGTTGTCGCGGATGCTCTCGTTGCCTCCGACAACGTGTCGGCCGGCAGCCAGCAGCTGTCGTCGGCCTCCGAGCAGATCGCCCAGGGTGCCACCGAGCAGGCCTCGTCGGCCGAGGAAGCCTCCTCGTCGATGGAGGAGATGGCCTCCAACATCAAGCAGAACGCCGACAACGCCGCTCAGACCGAGAAGATTGCCCGTCAGTCGGCCAAGGACGCCGAGACCTCCGGTCAGGCCGTCACTCAGGCCGTCGCCGCCATGCAGACCATCGCCGAGAAGATCGGCATCGTCCAGGAGATCGCCCGCCAGACCGACCTTCTGGCCCTGAACGCCGCCGTCGAAGCGGCCCGTGCCGGCGAGCATGGTCGCGGCTTTGCCGTCGTCGCCTCGGAAGTCAGGAAGCTTGCCGAGCGCTCGCAGGCCGCCGCCACCGAGATCTCGCAGATGTCGGTCGACACGGTTGCCTCTGCCCAGCAGGCCGGTGACATGCTCAACCGCCTGGTGCCGGACATCCGCAAGACCGCCGAACTGGTGTCGGAGATCTCCGCGGCCTGCCGCGAGCAGGACATCGGCGCCGCCCAGATCAACCAGGCGATCCAGCAGCTCGACAAGGTGACGCAGCAGAACGCCGGCGCCTCCGAAGAGATGTCGGCCACCTCGGAAGAGCTGGCTGCCCAGGCCGAGGAACTGCAGGCCTCGATCGCCTTCTTCCGCGTCGACAACATTGACACCAAGACTGCCCAGCGCAAGGCGCCCGGCAAGGCCGCCAAACCGGCTGCCAGCCAGACCGCCACACGTCGTCCGCAGCCGACTGTCGCGCCGAAGATCACCGGCTCCGGCAAGATGCTGCGTCAGACCGTCAAGGCCCAGCAGGAGGCGGTACGCGGCTTCGCGCTCGACCTCGACATGGGTGGCCCTGACGATGACGACGCCGACTTCCGCGAAAGCGCCTGACCATGACGGCTCGTCCCTCGGAGACCCAATACGTCACCTTTGCCCTCGGCAGCGAGGTGTTCGCGGTCCCCGTCGCCGTGGTGCGGGAGATCCTCGATCATGAGGACGCCTTCCGCATCCCCAACGGCCCGGACTACCTGATCGGCCTGCGCGACGTGCGTGGCCAGGGCGTGCCGGTGATCGATCTCCGGCTGAAGCTCGGCCTCAGCCGCACCGTGCCGACGCCGCACACCCGGGTGCTGGTGGTCGACATCACGCTCGGTGACCGCCAGCTGTCACTGGGCCTGGTTGCCGACCGGGTGTTCGAAGTGGTCGCCTTCCGGGGCGAGCAGATGGAGGCGGCGCCCGACATCGGCATCCACTGGAACTCCGACTATATTGACGGTGTCGTCCGCCGCGATCAGGGCTTCGTCGTCGTCATCGACCTCGCAAGGCTGCTGACCGCCAAGGACATCGCAGCCCTCGGCGGCAAGGATAAGACCAAAGCCGCCTGAAAAAGCCCGGCGTCAAGTACGCCGGGCCTCCGACCCTATCCAATCATGTATGAGGGCCGAATTTGTCGTCCGTCCAGGCCAACCAATACGACCGTTCGGTCGACCAGCTCAGCGCGAAGAATTTTCGCCGGTTGTCGGCTTTCGTCAACAGCTACAGTGGCATCAAGATGCCGCCCGGCAAGCAGACCATGCTGGAAGGGCGACTCCGCCGCCGGCTGCGTGCAACCGGCTTTGCCTCTCTCGATGCCTATTGCGCCTATCTCTTCGACAACGGCGGCCTTGAGATGGAGGCAGTCGCGCTCATCGACGCGGTGACGACCAACAAGACGGATTTTTTCCGCGAGCCCAAGCACTTCGAATATTTGCAGAAATACGCGCTGCCGAACCTGGTGCGGAACGGCCGCACCTCGCTTCGACTCTGGAGTGCGGCCTGTTCAGTAGGTGCCGAGCCCTATACCTTGGCCATGATTATGGCCGATTTCGCCGGACAGTCCCGACCACTCGACTATTTCATTCTGGCGACCGACCTGTCCACGGACGTTCTCGCCGCCGCGCGTAAGGGCATTTATCCCTCGGGCATGCTCGCCCCAGTTCCCGACGATTACATGCAGCGGTTCGTTCGCCGTTCCAGCGACCCAAGCAGCAACCTGCTACGCGTTTCGTCGGCTCTTCGTTCCAAGGTGGGCTTCGCGCGCCTCAACTTCATGGACGATGCCTACCCGATCGGTGAGCCGGTAGACATCATCTTCTGCCGCAACGTCCTCATCTACTTCGACAAGCCGACGCAGGCGAAGGTATTGGGGCGCCTATGTGATTGCCTGGCACCTGGGGGATATCTGTTCATCGGCCATTCGGAATCGATCACCGGCTTTAACCTGCCGGTCCGCACGGTCGCCAATACGATTTTCCAGAGAGTCTAGTGGTTCGACTCCGACATTTGCCTCCGCCTGATACGAGCTTGGGAGCAAATGTCGGAGTCAAAAGAACCACTAGCAAGTTATTGGTTCTAGTGGAGCTTCTGAATTTGACATTTGATCTGGCGCTCTATGTCGGGTGGAACTCAAATGTCAAATTCGCTCCACTAGCCCGTCCAAAGCTGACTTGCCGCTTCGATCGCCACCATGCTAGGCCAAGTGGGTCGAATGTGGCCCGGCGGAACAGGGACCGCCGCGAGCTACCCACCGCCCGCTTTCTGGAGCGAAATCATATTGCCCAGCCAGAAACGCGTCCGCGTCCTCATCGTCGACGATTCCGCTTCGGTCAGACAGACGCTCGCCGCCATCCTCAGCAATGATCCCGAGATCGAGGTGATCGGTGTCGCTTCCGATCCTTTCGTGGCGGCCAAGCGCCTCCGGGACGATGTGCCCGACGTCATAACGCTCGATGTCGAGATGCCGCGCATGGACGGCATTACCTTCCTCAGGAAGCTGATGGCCCAGCACCCCATTCCTGTGGTGATGTGCTCGTCCTTGATCGAGGAAGGCTCGGAAACGCTGATGCAGACCCTGGAAGCCGGGGCGGTCGACGTCATTTTGAAACCGAAGATCGCCGCTGCCGACCACCTTGCCGAACAGGCCATGCTGATCTGCGACACGGTGAAGAGCGCGGCCCGCGCCCGCCTGGGGCCGCGGCGCCCCAAAACAACGACGACGGCAGCGCCAAGCATGAAAGTCCCTGCACCCAAGCTCACGGCCGATGCCATGCTGCCACCCGCCGGGCACGCCGGCGCCATGGCCAAGACCACCGAAATCATTGTCGCCGTCGGCGCGTCGACGGGCGGTACCGAAGCCCTACGCGAATTTCTCGTCGCACTGCCGGCCAATGCCCCCGGCGTCGTCATCGTGCAGCACATGCCGGAACACTTTACCGCCGCCTTTGCCAAGCGGCTCGATGGGCTGTGCCAAGTGAGCGTCAAGGAGGCTGAGGACGGCGATCCGGTGTTGCGCGGCCATGTGCTGATTGCACCCGGCGGCCGTCATCTGCTGCTCGAACGGCACGGCGCGCGCTACCATGTGACTGTCAAGGACGGCCCGCTGGTATCGCGCCACCGGCCGTCGGTCGACGTTCTGTTCCGCTCAACTGCCCGTGCAGCCGGCCCCAATGCCATCGGCGTCATCATGACCGGCATGGGCGACGACGGCGCCCGCGGCATGCTCGAAATGAAGGAAGCCGGCGCCTACACGGTCGCACAGGACGAGGAGAGCTGCGTGGTGTTCGGCATGCCGAAGGAAGCGATCGCTCGCGGCGGCGTCGATACCGTGCTGTCACTCGAAGACATCGCCCCGCACATCATGCTGCAGCAAGCGAGGCGATGACCAGTTGCGCTAAAGGGCTAGCTCGATCCGCTCCAGGAGGTCCGGCAGGTCCTCGATGTAGTCGATGGCAAAGCGAGGCTTTTCTGAAGCGTCCTTCGGCACATGCGTCCGCCGGGTCGACCAGCGCAGGAAGACACTGATCAAGCCCGTCTCATTGGCACCCTTGATATCGCGTTCGAGATTGTTGCCGACCATGACGACGCGGCTAGCCGCCTGAGCGGGGATCCCCAGTGCCGCGAGTGCCGTTTCGAACATGCGACGGTGCGGCTTGGCGACGCCGAGGTCGCCTGAGATCACATGCGCCTCAAAGTGGTTCCAGAGACCGTGCTGACCGAGGATATTGAGAAAGGTCTCGCGCGGCCCGTCGGCAACCAGCGCCAGCCGATAGCCACGGGCGATGAGCCGCCGCGTCAGGTTTTCAGCGCCTGGAATGAGATCGGCCGAAGAGACGATCTCCGTCGCCTCATCCTTCACCTCGGTCCCCTCGTCGGCCAGCGTATCGCCGCAGTCGAGGAAAACAGCCTCTATATGCGGCACACTGTTACGGAGACCGGCGACCAGAGAGCGAACATGGCCCGGAATCCAGGCAGCGAGTTCCGCCCAGGACACCAGCGGCACCGCGATCTCATCAGGCGAAAAGTCGAAGGCCGGACGAAAGGCGTCCCGCTTGAGCTTGAGCCTTGCCAGACGATGCTCGAACGGCGTAGCTGCAATCTCGCCGCGATCGCCGAAGGGATTGTCGACATGCACGCCGTCATTGCCGGCAAACGGTCCGCATTGAGCGACGATGCGGGAAAACTCCGGTGCCATAGACTTCGGGCTCGACCAGACGGCATGCTTGCCTGGTTCCAGATAGACAACGGGCCGACCAGCCTCGACGGCACAGTCCGTCAGATCGACGCGCCGGCCATGCTGCGATCCTTCGACGGCGACAACGCTTCCGCCAGCATCGACGTGCACCCAGACATGTTCGAGGTCGTAGAGATGACCGATATCCCAGTCGCACCAGACGACATATTCGATCACCGCCCCACCGCGTGGAATCAGATCGAACGCCGAGGAAGGAGATCGCACCGGCTGGGTTGCCACGGACCAGCCGAGCCGGCTCGGCGGATAGGGCTCCGTCCGGCAGCATTTGAGAACCGGCCGATGATCAACGGCCAGCTTTTCCAGAACGTCCATTAGTAGGCCCCGGTCAGGGATAGTTCGCCGGCAAAATGACAGCGGGAGAAACGGCCGGGTTTGGCCTCGCGCAGTTCCGGCTCCTCAGCCTTGCAAATATCCTTGGCGTAGGGACAGCGCGGGTGGAAGGCGCAGCCCTTGGGCGGGTTGGATGCATCGGGAATCTCACCCTTCAGCATGATGCGCTTGCGGCCGCGGTTGCGCTTGGGGTCCGGCTGCGGCACCGCCGACAGCAGGGCTTCGGTATAGGGATGCAGCGGCTCGGCGAACATCGGTTCGGTGGCAGACACTTCCATCAACCGACCGACATACATGACGCCGATGCGGTTGGAGATATGCTGCACCATCGAGAGATCGTGGGTGATGAACAGATAGGTGAGGCCGAACTGTTCCTGCAGATCCTGCATCAGGTTGATGTTCTGAGCCGCGACCGACACATCGAGCGCCGACACGGCCTCGTCAGCGGCAATGAAGGCTGGATTGAGAGCGAGCGCGCGGGCAATGCCGATGCGCTGGCGCTGGCCGCCGGAAAAGGCGTGCGGATAGCGACCACGGAATTCGGGACGGAGGCCGACTAGTCTCAGAAGTTCGGCGACCCTGTCTTCGAGTTCGGATCCGCTGGCAACCCCGTGGATCAATAGCGGTTCGCCGACCAGTTCCAGGAGGGTCATACGCGGATTGAGCGACGAATAGGGATCCTGGAAGATCATCTGCATCTGGCGCCTGAGCGCCTGAAGCTCGGCCTTGCCAGCCGAGGCCAGCTCGACGGTGTTGCCGTCGCTGCGCCGGAAGCGGATGGAGCCGGCCGTGACGTCATAGGCACGCAGCATCAGCCGGGCGACGGTCGACTTTCCTGAGCCGCTTTCGCCGACCAGGCCGAAAGTCTCTCCTCTCGCAATGGTAAAGCTCACGTCGTTGACGGCCTTGACCGCCGGCTTTTCCTTCTGGAGCCAGCCCTTGGCAGCGCCGCCGAAATGCTTGCTGAGACCTGTGACCGCGAACAGGGTCTCGGAATTGAGCGGCTCAACCGGCATTCGGTCCTCCGGTCTGGTTCTGAGAGTGAAGATGGCAGCGGACATTGCGGCCACCCGAAAGATCGATGAGCGGCGCGTCGAGCCGATCACAGACGCCTTCCACCATCTCGGAACAGCGGGTGTGGAAGGAGCACCCCCTAGGCAGTTCGAAGGGGTCCGGCACCATGCCGGGAATGGTGGTCAGTCGCCGCCGACGCTCGGCGCCAAGACGAGGGACGGAGGCCATCAGCGCCCGCGTGTAGGGATGCTGAGGGCTTTCGAAGATGTCATCCACCGGGCCGCTTTCGACGACGCGCCCCATGTACATCACGGCGATGCGGTCGGCGATGTCGGCGACCACGCCGAAGTTGTGGGTGATGAAGATGATCGCCATGCCAAGCCGCTCTTGCAGCGACTTCAGGAGGTCGAGGATCTGCGCTTCGGTCGTCACGTCGAGCGCCGTCGTCGGCTCATCGGCGATCAACAGGCTTGGGTTGCAGGCGAGCGCGATGGCGATCATCGCCCGCTGGCGCATGCCACCCGACAGTTCGTGCGGATAGGCGTCGAGCATCTGGTCGGGGCGCGGCATCTGCACGAGCTGCAGGAGTTCGCGCGCCCGGTCACGCGCCGCCTTCTTGGCGAGGCCGAGATGGAGACGGATCGGCGTCATCACCTGATGTCCGATGGTGTGCACCGGCGACAGCGCCGTCATCGGTTCCTGGAAGATCATGCCGATGTGACGGCCACGCAAAGAGCGGATGTCCCTGCCCTTGCGATCGAGCTTGGCGATGTCGATCTCGCCGCCGCCGGGCGGACGGAACAGAACGCTGCCCCGCGACAGCACCGCCGTTTTCGGTAGAAGCTGCATGATCGAGCGGACGGAGATCGACTTGCCCGAACCGCTTTCGCCGACAATGCCGAGCACTTCGCCCTTGCGGACATGCAGCGAGACGCCGTCGACGGCCCGCACAACGCCTTCGCGCAAGCGAAACTCGACGCCGAGGTCGGTGATTTCTACGAGAGGAGTGTCTTCAGTCATCAGCATGCTCACCGGCCGTACGGGTCGGCAGCGTCGCGCAGACCGTCACCGAGGAAATTGAAGCTCAGAACGATAATGACGATCGCCAAGCCTGGCAGCAGCAGCCAGGGCGCCTGCACGATGACGCGCAGGCTCTGCGCCTCTTGCAGCAGCACGCCCCATGAGACCACCGGCGGCCTGAGGCCGAGGCCGAGGAACGACAGGGCGGTTTCGCCGAGGATCATCTCCGGCACCGACAGCGTCACCGCCGCGATGATGTAGGAGGTCATGGCCGGCAGCATGTGCTTGATGATGATCCGCTTTTCGGACGCACCGAGCAAACGGGCGGCCAGCACATAATCCTCGCCGCGCAGCGACAGGAAGGAGCCGCGCACCGTGCGGGCAAGATGCGTCCAGGAGATCAGCGACAGCAGGATGGTAATCAGGAAGTAGACGAACAGTGGATCCCATTCCACCGGCAGCGCCGCCGCCAGACCCATCCACAGGGGAATGGTGGGGATCGAACGAATGAACTCCATCAGGCGCTGGATCGCCCCGTCGGTCCGGCCGCCGTAATAGCCGGAGATGGATCCCAAGGTGATGCCGATCAGGAAAGAGAAGAACACGCCGAGGATGCCGATGGTCAGTGTCGTCCGGCCGCCGTGGATCAGGCGGGACAACAGGTCGCGCCCGAGCGTATCGGTTCCGAGCAGGTAAATGCGCGCATCGGGGTCCTCGGCGCCGAACAGGTGGATCGAACCGGGGATCAGGCCCCAGAACAGATATTCAGGCCCTTCGACAAAGAAGCGCAGCGGCACGATCTCGTCAGTGTCGACCGTGTAAATCACCGCCGCCGTTTCGAGGTCGCGCGTGCGCTTGAGGCCATAAACGAACGGCCCCTGGAAATTCCAGTCCTCGTCGAACAGATGCACCGGCTGCGGCGGCTGCATGGTCGCCATCTCGGTGATTTCGTAAGGATCGTAGGGCGCGGTAAATTCGGCGAATGCGATCGTCAGGTAGGCGAAGACGAGCACGCAGAGCGAGATGACAGCCAGCTTGTGCTTGCGGAAACGCCACCACATCAGCTGGCGTGGCGTGGCGCGGTAGAGCGCCTCCTTGGCGTCGTTGGTGTCGACGGGCGTCGGGTTGATCAGGGTCGTATCGGTCATGCCGGTTCCTCAGCCTCGGCGCACACGCGGGTCGGACAGCGCGAGCAATATGTCGGAGATCAGCGTGCCAATGATGGTGAAGACGCTGAGGATGAGAATGAAGCTGCCGGCGAGATACATGTCCTGGTTCTTGAGCGCCCTGAGCAACAGCGGACCGGTGGTCGGCAGATTGAGGACCACGGCGGTGATGACGTCGCCCGAGATCAGCGACGGCAGCGCCCAGCCGATGGTGGAGATGAAGGGATTGAGCGCGACGCGCACCGGATAGCCCCAGACGACGCGCCGTTCGCTGAGGCCCTGGGCATAGGCCGTCTCGACATAGGGCTTGTTGAGCTCGTCGAGCATGTTGGCACGCACGACGCGGATCAGGCCGGCCGTACCGGCGGTCGCCAGCACGACCAGCGGCACCCAGATGTGGCTGGCAACGTCGATCGCCTTGGCAAACGACCAAGGCTGTTGCTCCATGCCCGGGCTCATCAGACCGCCGACATCCATGTTGAGCCAGGAATAGGCGAGCCACATCAGCACAAGAGCCGTAAGGAACTCAGGAAAGCCGCGCCCGATGAAGCCAAAAACGGTGAAGACGTAGTCGAGCACGGAATATTGCCGCGTTGCCGAATAGACGCCGATTGGGATGGCGATCAGCCAGGTGAGCAGCAGCGAGCTGATGGATATGGCAAGCGTCAGGCCGAGCCGCGTCCAGATCAGATTGGACACCGGCATGTTGTAATCGAGCGACTGACCGAAATCGCCATGCAGCACGATGCCGGAGATCCACCACCAGTACTGGACGTAGATCGGCTGATCGAGGCCGAAATGCACGCGGATTTCCTGCTCCATCAGCGGGTCGACGGTGTCGCCCTGGTGGCGCAGCTCCGCGACGTAGGCCGTCGCATAGTCACCCGGCGGCAACTGGATGATGATGAAGGCCACGATCGACACGGCGATCAGCATGGGAATGGACCAGAACAGCCGTTTCATCAGGTAGGCCAGCATCGTCCATCAGGCTCCGTCGGCAGGAATAAGGATGGGGAAGGGCGTCACCGCCCTCCCCCGATGTTTATCACTTCTTGAAGTAGAGCTGGGCAGGCTGGAAGTTGCCTTCGTTGCGCAGCACTTCCTCGTTGGTGAAGCCCTTCGGGAAGTTCCCGAGCTTGGCGTTGACGATCACCGGAGCGGCACCCTCGCCGACCAGACCGATCATGTAGACCTGTTCCTTGAGGTCGGTGATCATGTCCTGGACGTGCTTGTGCGCCTCATCGAGGGTCGGCGCGCTGGCGGCCGCTTCCCAATCCGCCCAGACCTTGCGGATCGGATGGTCCTTCGGCGGCTCGACGCCATCGGCGCCCTTGGTGTTCCACCACTTGTAGTAATTCTCGGCATAGGACTCGTGGCCGAGAGCCAGCGTCGGGTCGGCCGACACCTGCAGCATGCGGTCGGCATAGGTGTAGAACAGGTCGAAATCGCCGTTCTTGAACTTCTGCGTCGCCATGTCTTCCTGCTCGATACGGATCAGGATTTCGATGCCGACGGATTCCCAGTTCTTGCGCAGCAATTCGAGCGTCTGCACCGGCAGGTCGTCCTGCACCGCTTCCAGCGTAAACGACAGGCGCTTGCCGTCCGGACCCAGGCGGAACTTGCCATCCTTCTTGGTCAGGCCGATTTCATCTAGAAGAGCGTTGGCCTTCTTCTTGTCGTGCTTCACCCACTTCTCGGCGAACTCCTTGTCGAAGAAGGGTGAGGCAGAGACGGGCGCGGCTTGACGCGGCGTGTCGAGGCCCGAGTAGACCACTTCGTTGATCGCGTCTCGATCGACAGCGATGCTGAGCGCCTCGCGGAATTTCGGATCGTTGAACAGCTTGTTCTTGATCGGATCGGCGCTGGCGATATTGGGCATCACCGCGACATTCTCGCCGCCCTTGGACACCTCGACCTTATAGCCGCCTTTGGCCTCATTCTGCTTGTAGAGCGGGAAGTCGGTCGACGGCACGAAGCGCGACTGCATGTCGATTTGACCCTGGACGATCATCAGGTTCATCGCCTGCTGGTCCTGGAACACCTTGCTTTCGATCTTGTCGATGTAGGGCAGCTGGTTACCGGCCTTGTCGACCGCCCAGTAATAGGGGTTGCGCTCCATCACGATGGTATCGGCCGGCGGCGGCGTCACCATGCGATAGGCGGTGATCACCGGATAATCCGGGTTGAGCCACCAGGATTGGATCGGACCCTTTTCACCCCAGAGGTCGACCCAGGTCTTGACACCCTTGTCGGTGGCGATCTTGGCGAGCTCGTCGGCGCTCACGTACTTCGGGTGATATTTCTTCATGTAGTGGGCCGGCACCAGGAAGGAGGTGCGGTCGAGACCCGGCTTGCCGGTGCCGTCCTTGGCGACGATCTCGGGGAACAGCGCGTAAGGCTTGGCGAAGGTAACGGTGAAGGTCTGGGCGTCCTTGATGGTCACGACCAGCGGCTTGCCATCGGCCATCAGCGTCGAGGGAATATTGGGCGTCAGCTCGGTATTGAGGAAGACGTCCTCATACCAGAAGCGTACGTCGTCGGTGGTGACCGGTTCGCCGTCCGACCAGCGGAGCCCCTTCAGCAGCTTGAAGGTGAATTCGGTGGAGTTGTCATTGACGGTGTAGGACTCGATGAAGCGTGGCTTCAGCACGGTCTTGCCATCGACATCCTGCATGAACTTGACGACCCGCTCCTCCATCAGCTTGGTCGTGCCCCAGCGGTCGCCGATGCCCTTATAGGCACGATGCAGCGTGCCGCCATAAGTCCCGACCTCGCTGAACACGTCGATGACCGGCGGCTTTTCCGGCAGACGCTGATCGACCGGCGGCAGCTTACCCGCCTTAACGAGATCATCGAGCATCGGCGACTGATTGAAGGCCAGCGCGGACGACGCCACACCGAGGAGAAGAAGCGATGCGAGCGCTCCCCCGGTGGCGTGGCGGAAAAGCGGAAGGCTGAAAGACATGCGGGTTCTCCTCTTCACGTTACGTTTGGCTTGATACGCCTACGGTTCACGCCGCCCGCAGCCATCGGCCACAGGCGCTCTTTCATGGCGACCGACACCCTCCCATGAGGGCACCAATCGAAAGTCTGAACCTCTCCATCCCATCCGGCCGCCTCCGGCATTTTGTGACTTGAAATTTTTCAAGTCTACATCACATGCCTCGGCCGGAACTATGCGCCGTTCTATTTTGTGCGGCTGCCTTTGTGTCCCGTGTATGAAGCGCAGTATGTGGTGGCCCTTGCCATCAAGCAATATAAAAAGATTTTTATTTTCACCGACTTTGGTACCGATATCCACGCACGTTTCCATTACCTTAGATAGGCGTCTCTTATATAAATCTATTAAAGATTGCATACCGAAAGAAGGCTTTGGCGTTTTAGCACAAGTTAATATCCCACCAGGGATTATCTAATAAACTATTGATTATATTTTATTTTTTTAACATTGTTTCGGTTGCCATTTCTCCACAAGAACCCCGCAATTACACCCTCTCCGTTGTCTTCGCCATCCTCGCGCATCTAGAAGCAGCAGGTTTGTCGAAAAAGTTCAACTTCGACCAGAACTCTCGTCCGTGATGCTCCGTCTTTGGTGCAGGCTTGACACCAGATCCAATTCCATCGATCTCTGCAAGGGCGTTCGGCATTTCTTCGGGGCAGGCCAAAGAAGAGACGCTATGTCGGAAAAAAAATTCAATATTTGCTATCAGAATGCCGTATCGGCTGCTGATGCCTATGCGCGTCCAGTCGCCCTGGGCGGGACCATCGATCTCTGGGTGCTGTCGCCGATCTGCGAGAGCCCCTTCCTGGGGGAGCCAGGGTTGCTCGCCGACCCGCAGAACTATCGCTTCGTCAATGGGTTCGTCGGCGTCGGCGATCTGCCCTGTCGGAAGGCTTTCCGCGCCACCGTGATCGGCCGCGATGTTGCCTTCGACGACGGCTGGCCAATCAGCCATCTGCGCCTTCCCGGCGCCGGCTCGCGCATCGACTTCTCGGAGTTCTGGTACCGTCCGACCCATCTTTCGCGCTGGGCCGGGACCATTCTCGACACGCCCAAGGCAACCGAGGCCGCCTTTCACCTGACCACCAACGGCGGCGTCCGCCTGTTCGTCAATGGGATTGAGGCGGCGCGATTTGAGCCCTTCCGCCGCAATCGTTCAGAAAGCGTGGACATTCGGCTGCCGCTCAAAGCCGGCCACAACCAGATCGTGGTGTTCACCGAGGATCTGGCCGAACGCGATACCGACTGGTTCTTCGAGCTGATCCGCCTTGACGACGTGCCGATCATTGCGCGCTTGCCGATCGACGTCGCCGCTCCCGAGATCGAGACCGTTCAGCACCTTGCCGCCAGCCTGCGGCCGGAGTTCGGGCTCAACATCGATCGCCCCTTTGCCTTGATATTCGACAAGACAGCCGACCGCGATGTTCCGGTGCGCATCGCCATAGGCAATCACGTGCACGAACGGCATGTGGTGCTGGATCGCCAGCTTCGCCTCGCCGCCGGCGAGCAGCGCCTGGAGGTTTGCCCAGCCGGAACGATCACCGACGGCATGTATCGCGTCGTGGTCCAGTTCGAAGTGGGCGGCGCGGTGGTCGAAAAGGTGATCGAGGGCGCGTTCCTCTCCTCGCTCACGCCGCGCCCGCCCCTTTCCGGCCTGGCCGAGCGCAAGGCTGAGGCGTCGCGCTGGTTCGCCGCACATGGCGAACTTCTGGTGGGCCGCGCTCTGGCCATGCTGCATTCGGGCGAAGTCGACCTGCCGGTGCTGCGGACCATTCTCGAACGCAGCCTCGATTTCATTGTCCATCGCGAGGACTGTTCCGACTTCTGGATGGTGCCGCTGCTGTGGATCTGGCGCGACTACCGCGACCGGTTGCCCGAAGACCTGCGCCAAGCAGTGAAGACCGCCATTCTCGGCTATCGCTATTGGGTGGACGAACCCGGCAATGATGCCATGTGGTTCTGGAGCGAGAACCACGTGCTCTGCTTCCATGTGGCGCAACACGTGGCGGGACGCCTCTTCCCTGACGAGATCTTTGCCAACTCGTGCCGCAGCGGGCGCGACCAGGAACGGGAAGGCGCCGAGAAGCTGGCGCGCTGGTTCGACTCGATCGAGCGCGAAGGTCTCGCCGAGTGGAACTCCTCGGCCTATTACCCGATCGATTTCATCGGCCTTCTGGGCCTTCAGCACATGGCGGACGCGCCACTCAAGACGCGTGCCGTCGGTATGCTCGATCGCATCTGCCAGATGGTGGCGCTGCATACCACGGCCGGCGTGCCGGGCGGATCCCAGGGGCGCGCCTACAACAAGGAACTGCTCGGCGGACCGCTGACCGAACTGGTGTCGATCGTCCGCATCGCCTTTGGCACGGGCTGGCTCAATCACGGCGTTACCGCGCCGCCGATGCTGGCGGCCAGCGATTACCGGCCACCGGCCAGCGCCATGGCGTTTGCCGATCCCGGCGAGGAACATTCGCTGGAAGCCCGCTATACCCAGGGCCTCGACCACACCGCCAAGCTGGTGGTCTACCGGACGCGTGATGCACAGTTGTCATCGGTGGTCGATCATCACACTGGACGCCACGGACATCAGCAGCATGTTGTCGATGTCCAGCTGTCCGGCCATCCGTTGGCGCGGTTGTTCGTCAACCACCCTGGCGAAGAAGATCCATCCGGCAGCCACCGGCCGTCCTTCTGGGCTGGCAACGGCGTGTTGCCGCGCGTCGGCCAACTGCTCGACGTATCCATGCTCCTCTTCGACCTCGGCGACGACCGCATTGGCTGGACGCACGGCTATTTCGGTCGCGAAGGCATGGATGAGATCGAGCGCCTGGGCGATTGGCTGCTGGTCCGCTCCGGCAAGGGCGCCGCGGCAATGTTCGCTGCCAACGGCCTCCGCCCGATCGACAGCGGTCCGACGACCGGTCACGAGGTTCGCTCGGACGGCCGACGCAATGGCTGGATCGTGGCGATCGGCAAGAGTTTTGCCGAGCTAAAGGCTCGCATCGCCATGGCCGACGTTGCGTTCGATGCCGAAACTCTCCGGCTCGACCTGAGTTTACCTGATCGCCCACGGCTGGCCCTTTCCTATGTCGACGGGCTCAGCCTAGGCGGCAAGCCGAAGCCGTTCAGCCATCTCACGCCAGCACCGACGCTGACCTTCCACAGCGCTAGGCCCGAGATTTCCAGCCTTTCCCCGTTCCTTTCCGCCTGAAAGACCGACCATGCCTGCCAGTGAGAAAATTGCCGAGACGCTTCAAATGGTCGCGTTGGGGCTTTGCCGCCTGAAGGGGATCGGCGAGGGCCTCGCCCCCGTCGACGGCAAGGTGAAAATCCAGTTCGACGAATGGGATTGGGAAGTGGGCGTCGGCCTCTACGGCTTCTACAAGCAAGCCATCCTCAACGGGGACAAGGCGGGGATCGACGCGCTCGTCGATTGGTTCGACTGGCAGATAGGTCGGGGGCTGCCGCCCCGCCAGATCAACTCGACCGCGCCGATGCTGCCGCTGGTCATGTTGCTCGGCCACGTCGATCGGCCAGCCTTCCGCAACCTAGTGGAGGACTGGGCGGACTGGCTGGTGACATCCCTGCCCAAGACCGAAGATGGTGGCTTTCAGCACGTGGTCAAGGAGCGGCTCAACGAGGGCGAACTCTGGGACGACACGCTGTTCATGGCCTGCCTGTTCCTCGCCCGTGCCGGGCAGGAATTCGGCCGCCAGGACTGGATTGACGAGGCCATCTATCAATTCCTGGTCCACGCCCGCTATCTGGCCGATCCGGTTTCGAGACTTTGGTATCATGGTTGGACTTTCAACGGTCGGCACAATTTCGCCCGGGCCTTCTGGGGACGCGGCAACGCCTGGATCACCGTGGCCATTCCCGAATTGTTCGAGCTGATCGAGGACGTGCCCGAGCCGGCCGCCCGTTATTTGAAGCGTCTCTACGTGGCGCAGGTCGAAGCGCTCGCCGCCCTGCAGCGACCAGACGGCATGTGGACGACATTGCTCGTCGATCCAGCGTCGCCGATCGAGACCTCGGCAACAGCCGGCTTTGCCTATGGCATGCTGCGCGGCATCGACCTCGGACTGATCGGCGAGGAGCTGCAGACCGCTTGTGATCGCGCCATAGCCGCCGTGCTGCAACGCATCGATGCGGCCGGTATCGTTCGCGAAGTGTCGGACGGTACCGCCATGGGACACGATCTCGAACACTATCTCAGGATCGGCAACGTCGCCGCGCCCTATGGGCAGGCGCTGGTAATGCTGCTGCTGGTCGAAATCTTGAAAGGTAAGGGCGCCGTCAGCCGGAAAGCGGCCGTACCGTCGCCCGCTGAATGAGCCGGCAGCCGATTTCCACCTTCAGGGCCGCCCGGGCCGGATTGTTGGCGAGGATGTGCTGTTCGATGAGATTGAGGGCCATCGGACCGAACTGGTCCAGCGGTACATGCACGGTGGTCAGCGGCGGACGGGATAGTTCGCCCAGCATGATGTCGTCAAAGCCGATGATCGAAACATCATCCGGCACCTTGACGCCGCGCCGCTCGAAAGCGCGCAGGGCACCGAGCGCCAGATTGTCGGAGGCGCAGAAGATGGCGGTTGCGCCGCGGAGGCCGCCATCGCGGTCGAGCAGACGGTCAACCTCGGCTTCGGCATGTTCTGGCTCGAAGCTGGCGGCGGTAATGATCGCATCCTCGGGGACCGGCAGGCCCAACTCCCTGAAAGCGTCGAGAAAGCCGTCCCGGCGATGGCGGATGGTCTGTCGGCCGTCCCAGGTCATGTGAAGGACATGACGGTGACCGAGCTGCAACAGATGGCGCGTCGCCTCCAGAGCGGCAAAGCGGTTGGCGGGCACCACGGTGTCGACCGACATCGAGGGGTCTTCGCCGTTGACCAGCACGGCCGCGACATTGAGGCCGCCGATCGCCTGCAACAGGTCGGGCCGGTCATCGGTGAACAGAACCAGGCCCTGGGGCGTCTCGGTGCGCAGCGTTTCGCGGATGGCGGCAATCTGGACTGTCCGCCCGATGCCGACGACGGGGATCACCCGGATGGACCGGCGGTCGCATTCCTGGCGCAGGCTGTTGAGAATGGCCACCGTGAACAGGTTGGTGTCGATCTGTGGCGTGGCATCTTCCGGGATGGCAAGCAGCAGATCCGACAGTGCCGAAATGGTGGCACGCACCCGGCGCTTTTCCAGGTAACCGAGCTGGCGGGCTGCCCGAATCACCCTTTCGCGCACGTCCTTGCTGAACGGCGCGGTTCCGTTCAGAACATGCGACACCGTGCTGATGGCAACGCCCGCCTGCTGGGCGATTTCCTTGATGCCGGCCTTCATTTAGCGGATCCTCTCTCGGTTCCGTACTTGTATAATTTCAAACGCATCCCGGAGCAATAAATGAAGCGATTGCCGAAAATTGATCGTCTTCTGCGGGAGCTTTCAGAAAATATTTTTGTTCGCCTTTCCGGCGAAATTCTCTTGCAGTTCCGGCGCGCGCAACCGGACGAACTGATCGACGAGGTCGATTGCTTCGTCGACTGGCAGTCCGTTCATCCCGACCTCGTCTGGGGTGAGCCGGAGAGCTATTTCTGGTTCGCTGGCGATGTCGTCGTGCCAGACGAGGCGGCCGGCCGCCGCTTGGTATTCTTCGTTGACGCTGCCTTCGGCGACACCATGGGGCGAAGCGACCCGCAGTGTCTGGTCCGGATCGACGGCCGGATCGTCCAGGCGGTCGACGGCAACCATCGCTATGTCCTGCTGTCCCCCTCCGCCCACCCCGGCGATCACTATCGCATAACCATCGAGGCCGGCACCATCGAGGATCGACGGCAGCTCGGTTTCAAGCTAGGCCTCGCCATCCACGATCAGGCAGCCGAAGCACTCTATTTCGATCTGAAGGTTCCGGTCGACGTGGCACGCCTGCTGAAGCCCGACGACGCACGAGCGCTGGCGATCCTCAATCATGCCGAGGCAGCCCTGCTCGCGCTCGACCTCAGGCCGGGCAATCCGGCCCGCTTTTGCGACAGTCTCGCCGCGGCGGCCAGCGAAGCCGACCGCATCTATGCGCTGGCCGGTGACCCGGCGATGCCGACCATCGTTGCCGCCGGCCATACCCACATCGACGTTGCCTGGCTGTGGCGAACGCGCGAGACGCGCCGCAAGATGAGCCGGTCGATGGCGACGGCGCTGGCTTTGCTCGACGAGTATCCAGACTATCGCTTCATGTACAATCAGTGCCTGCTGTTCGACTGGCTGGCCGAGGACCATCCGGCGCTGATGGCGCGCATCCAGGACAAGGTAAAAGCCGGGCAATTCGAGATCGAAGGCGCCCTTTGGCTGGAGCCCGACGTCAACCTCGTTTCCGGCGAGTCGCTGGTCCGCCAGATCGTTCGCGGCGTGCGCTATCACGAGGCGACCTTCGGCATTCGTCCGCGCCTCCTTTGGCTGCCCGACACCTTCGGTTACGGCGCCTCGCTGCCACAGCTGATGAAGCTCTCGGGTGTCGAAACTTTCGTCACCCACAAGCTGAGCTGGAACGACACCAACCGCATGCCCTTCGATACCTTCTTCTGGCAGGGGATCGACGGTAGCAAGGTGCCCGCCAGCTTCGTCACGACCCAGACCTACGAATACGACGGCTTTGAAACCACCTATTGCGCCAATCTCAGGGCATCCCACGTGCTTGGCACGTGGAAGCGCCACGCCGGCAAGGCGCGGCAGTCCGAGCTGTTCATGATCTATGGCCATGGTGACGGTGGCGGCGGACCAACGCGCGAAATGGTCGAGACCATCAGGCGTTTCGAGCGCGGCATTCCCGGCGCACCCAGAGTGAAACAGAGCGCACTCGGCCCGTACTTTCATGACCTCGCCGAGCGGATGGTGAGGGAGCCCGGCAGCTTCCCAACCTGGGTGGGGGAACTCTATTTCGAATGCCACCGGGGCACGCTGACCTCGGTCGGCAAGGTGAAGCGCGACAATCGCAGGGCAGAAATCCGTCTCCGCGAAATCGAGCTGCTCGCCGTCCTCGCCATGCGCGCCGGTGTCCGCTATCCGGCAGATGAAATCGATCAGCTTTGGCGGATCGTGCTGCTCAACCAGTTCCACGACATCCTGCCGGGATCATCGGTCGGCGGTGTCTACGATGATGCGGACATCGATTTTGCCGCCTTCACTGCATTGGCTGATGATCTTGAGGCCCGTCTTGCCGCAGTGTTCTCGGGTGGCTCTCTGATCCTCAACGCCTCTCACCGCCCGCGCGGTGGTCTTCTCACGGGACCGCAGCGCCCAGGAGCGCAGCTGATCCATCGCGCCGATGGGACGAGCGAATGGCTTTTGCCGGTGGCTGCCATCGCCGGCAATAGTGTTGGCGTCGGCCGGCCTTCCGAGGGGACCGTCACAGATGCGCCCGCTGCTAAAGCCGACCTGCTCGAAAATGCCCTCCTGCGCGTTCGGTTCGATGACAAGGGGCGGATCACCTCGCTTTTCGACAAACGGTCGAACCGGGAACTCATCCCGGCCGGCGAGGTCGCCAACCGCATCGTCGCCCATCAAGACATACCGGTCGAATTCGACGCCTGGAATATCGACGCCCATTTCGAGGACAAGACCTGGGAGGTAGACCACCTCGTGCGGGCCGAGGTGGTGGAGACCGGTCCCTATCGTGCGGCCATCCGTTTCGAGTGGCGCTACGAAGCCTCGCGTATCATCGAGGTGGTGTCGCTGGCCACCCGCTCCGACCGCGTGGAGCTCGATGTGTTCATCGACTGGCACGAGCATAAGACCTTGCTGAAGCTCGCCGTGCCGGTGAATGTCGCAGCCGATGAAAGCCGCGCCGAAGTGCACTTCGGCCACGTTCGCCGGCCAACCCACGCCAACACCAGTTGGGATCAGGCGCGCTTCGAAACGCTGATGCATCGCTGGGTCGACCTGTCCGATGGCGACGCCGGTCTCGCCGTGCTCAATGACTGCAAATATGGCTACGACGCGCGCGGCAACCGGCTGCGTATTACCCTGCTCAAGTCGCCCGTCTATCCGTGGCCGGACGCCGACCAGGGCGAGCATCGCTTCCGCCTGGCGCTGATGCCGCATCGCGGTTTTGCCGTCGATGGCGGCCGTATCGTCGAGGCTTCCGAGGATTTCAACATGCCTTTACGCTGGTTGGGCCGAATGGACCAGCCGGGCGCTCCGGCCGACGTCGAACCGCCGTTTACAATTCAAGGCGATGGGATCGAGATCGCAGCGGTGAAGAAGGCCGAGAACGACAACGGCATTGTCGTCCGCCTCTACGAGACGCGCGGCCGTCGCGCCGAGATGGTCCTGACGACGCCCCTCGCCTCGGCTGCCGCCGTCGATCTGCTCGAGCGTGACCCAACGGCATTGCCGGTGATTGGCGGTCGGCTGACGCTCGCCTTCCAGCCCTTCGAAATCAAAACCCTCAAGCTCGGAGCCTGACCGATGGCCTTTGCCGGTACCCATTTCGACTTCACGGTCACCGACTTTCCCGGCGGCGACAAATCCTTCGTCGAACTGCCGTTCACGGTTCCGGAAACCATCGAGCGGATCGAAGTATCTTATGCCTTCACGTCCGGTTCGGTGATTGATCTCGGGCTCGCCCGCAACGGGCGCATGCGGGGTTGGTCGGGGTCGGAGCGCGGACATGTGACGGTTGAGGGTGACTCTGCCACGCCCGGCTATGACGCCGGTTCGCTCCCCGGCGACTGGCACGTGGTGCTCGGCATCGTCAAGGTGGCCGAAGGCGCACGGGTCGATGTCAGCGTGCGCTTGATCGAGCGCCGGGCGCGCTGGTTCGTTGGCGAACTGCACAGTCACAGCGAACACTCCGACGGCGGCGTCACCGTGCTCGACGCCATCTATCGGGCCCGTCAAGCCGGGCTCGACTTCGTGTCGATCACCGATCACAACACCATCTCCCAGAACATCATCCGGCCGGATGACCCAGCCATCCTGGTGTTTCCCGCCATGGAGCTGACCACCTACTGGGGGCATACCAACTTCCATGGTCTGGTGCAGCCGGTGGCCGACTGGCGCTGCCGTACGCCGGCCGAGGTTGGCGAGAAGATGATCGAGGCGAAAGCCAACGGCGCCACCATCGTCATCAATCATCCCTTCCAGCGTTCGGCCGGCGGCAAATGGCAGGCCGGCTTCGACGTGCCCTTCGACGCGCTGGAGATCTGGAACGGCAACTGGGCACCGCACAACGTCGACGCGTTGGCTTTCTGGCAAGAGCTCCTGGTGGCCGGGAAACGCATCCCGGCCACCGGTGGCAGCGACTTCCATCAGAAAAACCGTCGCCGGCATGGCCGTCCATCCAACCGACTGTTCTCGGAAGCGCGGACGATGGCCGATCTCCTCGCGGCTGTGCGGGCTGGGCATAACGTCGTTGCCTTCTCCGCCGACGATCTCACCGCCGAACCTGCCGATGCCGGCCTGCCGATGTTCGGCAATGGCTCTCCGGCGGGAAGCTCGATCGCCGTTCGCTTCGATGGTCTGGTGAAGGGCGACGAAATTCGCGTTGTCACCGAACGCGGCGTGGTTCAGCAGGAGCCGGCAGTGTCAGGGCATCAAACCTTGGAGAGCCAGCTCGACGGCCGGTTCGTCCGTTTTGAGGTCTGGCACGGCGAAACCCCCAAGCTGTTCACCAACCCGATCTATGGCGAATGATCATGTTCGACGCGATCAAAGACGCCCCATGCTCGCCGTGGCGCCTGTCTGTATAAGTGAGACCATTGAGTCAGGTTAAATATCTACGGTATTTAACTAATAATATACGCGAAGGCGGTATAAGCCGTCCTATATGGCCCCGTGGCGGAGAGCTACGCGCAGGACTGCAAATCCTGATACCCCTCGGTTCAAATCCAGGGCGGGGCCTCCAACTTACTTTCAAGCGATATCGTCCAGCACTGCCCCGCCATACAGGTCAAATCACGTGGCCGGCGGGACGCTATTTTGCCGGCGTGCGGCTTTCCAGCTCATGAGCATAGTCGATGACGTCTTGCCGCCGCGCCGGCGTGCCGGGGTGGGTCGAGAGCATACTCGTCTCGCTATGGTCGCCGGTCACCGCTTCGAGGCGCGTGAAGAATCGCGCGAGAGCGGTAGCGTCGTAACCGGCCGCCCGCATGATCTCGACCGATCGCCGGTCGGCCTCCGCTTCGGCGTCGCGCGAGTAGCTGAGGGCAAGAATGGCACCGCCCTGCGTCAGGATGTCCTGCACCGCGGAACCGACATCGCCGGCGATCAGCAGGGTCAGACCAACTATACCAGCGGATCGATAGAGTTGCCGGAGACTATGCTGGTGTTCGACATGGCCGATCTCATGACCGAGCACGCTCAGGACCATTTCCTGATCGCCGTCGGCAAGCTTCACCAGATCGTCGGTGACGATGAGGCTGCCGTCCGGCAGAGCGAAGGCATTCGGCCCGATCGGTCCCCCGTCGCGGAACTCAAGCTTATAGCCGCCTTTGCCACCTTCAGATACGGCGGCAAGCCTTTCAAAGCCAGCTTCGATCGCCTGCTTCTTCTCCTCGGGCAGGTGCGAAGGGCTGAGCACGGTCCGGTCGAGGGAAGCCAGCACACCCGAGCCGATCATTTCCGGCACAAAGGACGGCGTCACCAAGACCGCTACCTCGACCAGCGCGGGAACGGCAAACCGATAGATCAAACCGGCGAATAGGATGACGGCGACCGCAAAGGCGACGAGCCGAGGACGAAAGGCTTCCAGGCCATGGATGAAGCCGGTGCGCACTCCCTTGTGCTGGCGAAGCCAGACGTCGATACCATCATTGTCACGTGTTTCGAAGACGGAGCCATCCGGGAAAGTCAACCGGCGCGGGATCGAGCCGACCCGTGGGCTGACCTCGATTTTCTCCCAAACCGCCATGGCAAGGATCGAATCCCCGGCGGCAACTGCCAGCCCGTCTCCGTCCTCCCGAAGTCGGGCCGGAATCGAACGGCTGGAGTTGGGCTGATACCACTCGCCGACAGCGATCGATTCCTCAGAAGCCAAAATCGAAGCCTTCCATATCGATGTACTCGGCGGAGATCGCCGAACCGCTCGCCTCGATCTCGGAGAAGATTTCGCCCAGATCGCCGTGGGTGCGGATACCGGTGTGCTCGTTCGTGAAGCGCGCCGTGCGGACCGCGGCCCATGGGCGCATAAGGCCGCACGTTAGAATGGTCACCAAGACATTGGAGATAATAATCCAGGCGTACTGCAGCCGGGGAATATCGCTCAGCAACTCATGGCGGCCATCCAGCAGCGCCGCCGATAGAGCGACGTTGCGCACGCCCGTCCGATAAACGAGACCAATCAAGCCATAGACGAGAAGCAGAAGAAACGGAAAAAACGACATAACGACGTTCAATCCCGTCACGGCACCGCCAACCTGCGGACTCACAAGCATGAAGAGGGCTACGAAGATAATACCTCCCAGAACGAACATCAGGGCGGGCAGCAGCCAGGCGCGATAAAGTGCACCGAGGCGCAGATTGACGCTGAAAGCCCGGTCGCCATAGCGGAGATTGTTGAGCATGTAGCGCCACAGCCAGCGGCTTGCCAGGGGCGCGAGAAAGCCGAGGGAGAGGAAAGCAACCATGCCACCCAGCGTCACGGCCACGAAGGCGCCGCCAGTCGATCCGACGAAATCGAACCTGACATTGCGATAGCTGGTCACCCGGGCATTGAAGCGCAGGCTGCGCCTGATGAGCCAGGGAAGCCCGATCACGATCGCCAGCCAGCTCACCAGAGAAAAGAGCGGATGGATGACGCCGAGCACGTTGATGACGACAAGCGCACCGATGACGATCAGGCGGCCAATGAAGATTTGGCTGCCCTTGGCGTGATACTCGAACGCCCGGTCGAGAAGAACGGTATTGCCGTAAAAGTAGCGCTTGCGGCGCACCTTGGCCCAAGCGGAGTAGATGCCAAGCGTCAGGATGGTCAGCAGGATATTGACGATCCAGATGCCGAAATACTCGGTAGCGCTGCCGTTGAAGGAAGCGCGCTCGAAACGCTCCGCCGCCATCGACGGCGTGTCGACCAAAGCCATAATTCAGAATCCCCCGGTGCTCGGGCGGCAAGATGCTCCACCCCAATTCCCCGGGACAACAGGAAACAACCAGAAGCTTATTTCAACCTTAACGTTATAAACATCACCGGGTTCGCCCTTACTCGGCTTTGAACTCGATGGGGACGGTGACACTGAATGGCGCGTCGAGAGCCTGCGGAACAGGCGGGAAGCTGCCGACGCGACGAATGAGGCGTTCGGCAGCCGCAGCGACGGCGGGGCCACCACCGACCGAGAGGCCGATGATCGAACCATCGCGGCCGATCGACAGCGACACCGTTGCCCGGCCGATCGCGCCATCGGCATCGCTCGCCCGGCGGTTGCCGACGATCGCCCGCCGGACGGAGCTGCGGTAGGCTGCGAGCGCGTCAACCACCTCTCGTCCCGCGCCAGCACCGGCGGCTTGCGCATCGGCCGGTGGTGTCGGCTGGGCCTCGGTCGGTTTCTTTAGCGGAGGCCTCTTGCGGTCGGGTTTCCTAGGCTCGGGTTTGGACTTCACCTCAGTGGTCTCGATCATCTCCGGCGGCGGAATGGGCGGCAGCGGGACGGCGACCTCCGACGGTGGCAGCACCTCCGGCTCTGAAAGCGGCGGTTCCACCGGCTCAGGCAGAATATTGGCGAGTTCCTCCACCGGCTCGTCAGGTGGCATCTCCTCCGGTTTTGGCAGTGCTTCCGCGAGTTCCGGCTCGGGCGGTTGTGCGACCACTTCCTCAGGCGGAACCTGCTCCACTTCCTCGACAGCCGCCTGTTCGACGCTCTCAAGCGGCGGCAACTCCGGTTCGGGTGGCAGATCGATCATCACCATCGCCTCCGGCGCCGCCACTGCCGCGGCCGGATTGGTGGCGGGAACCAGCCACCAGAGCGCTGCCCCATGCAGCGCCAGACCAAACGCACCGGCCAGCGACCAGCGCATCAGGCCGGACCGCCACGACAGAAGCCCGGTTATCGGTGGGGAACTCATATCCATTCGGTTGGTTCGATCTGTTATTCCGGCCAGTGATTAGCTGCCCGTGGCGGCCTGCTCGATACCCACCAGCGCCACCTTGAGATAGCCGGCCGACCTCAGCAGGTTCATCGCCGCCGCAAGATCGCCGTAGGCCACGGTCTTGTCGGCTCTCAGAAAGATGCGCTCGCCCTTGTCGCCGCCGGTCGCCGCGTCGAGGCGGCTGGCCAGCGCATTCCACTCCACCTTCTCCTCGCCGACGCTGATCGAAAGATCGCTGCCGACGGTCACGAAGAGGGGCTTTTCCGGTCGTGGAGTCGCCGCCGCTGTCGAACCGGGAAGATCGACCGGCACATCGACGGTGGCCAGCGGCGCCGCCACCATGAAGATGATGAGCAGCACCAGCATCACATCGATGAACGGCGTCACGTTGATTTCGTGGTTCTCGGCAAGATCGGAACCATCGTCGAGTCGGGCAGCCATGGCAGGCCTCCTTGGGACACCGGACGGGGCACACCCAGCCGGGTGCCTCGTCATCGGTTGAGGGAGCCGACGTCGAGCCGGCCGGTTTCGAGATCGCGCGACAGCGTGCGGATGAGCCCTTCGGAGAGGTCGGTCATTTCGGCGCGGAATGCTGCCGTGCGGCGGGCGAGGTGGTTGTAGACCACCACCGCCGGAATGGCGGCAACGAGGCCGGTCGCAGTTGCCAGAAGCGCTTCAGCGATGCCCGGCGCCACCACCGCGAGATTGGTGGTCTGGCTCTCGGAAATGCCGACGAAGGCGTTCATGATACCCCAGACGGTACCGAACAGGCCGACGAAGGGCGCCGTCGAGCCGATGGTGGCGAGGAGGCCCGTGCCGACCATCGCTCGTCGGCCGGCCGCAGCCTCAAGGCGGGAAAGGCGTGAACGCACCCGCTCGACGAGACCGCCGAGAGCTTTGCCGGTGCCCGTTTGGGCAACCTCCTCACCGATCTCGGCGAGCATGGCAGCAAGCGGCGCAGGCAGACGAGGCTGACGCGCCAGACCGGCGATGCCGGCTTCTGCGGCAACAACCGCAACGCCGCGCCGCGCCGCACGACCAAGAGCGGAGAGTTCCAGTACCTTGCCGACCAGGATGACCCAGGTGATCAGTGAGGCGGCAATGAGACCGGTCATCACCGCCTTCACCACGAGGTCGGCGGCCATGAACATGCCGAAGGGTGTCAGATCATGCGGCAGGGTAACGGCGGCGGCGATCGCTTCGGGGTTCATCGCCACCTCACTTGTCGAAAGTGGCCGATACGCGCGAGCGCGGCTCCACCACATCAAGGCAGATGTCGGGAGCGATCCCCTCCGCCTCGCAGGACAATATGTCGTTGATCAGCACGCGACCGACGCTATTGCAGGCAAGCCCCTTGAGGTCGAAGGTCTTGACCGTCGTGCGGCCGACCTTGAGGGGACCGGCATCCACACCGACCCGCTTGGTCACGATGCCCTCTTCGTCGAACACCACGAGATCGAGCTTGAGGACTGAAAAGGAGGACGCCGTTCCGTTCCTTTCGACCAGTGTCACCCGGCAGCTGTCATCGACCCCATCCAGCCGGTTCAGCTCAAGGGAAAAGGCGCCACCAGGAGTAGGACCCGATTGGGCGAGCGTTGGCGAGGCCGACAGCAAAACAAGGGTCGGGACGAGATGGAGGAGACGTTGCAGAGTCATGAGCGGTCAGTCCGGGAGAAGCACAGAAGGCAAAGCGCGGCCGTTCGGACGCAGCCAGAAAGCAGTCGATAGTTGCCTCGGCTACAAACGCATCGCGATGCCAATGTCAGGCTTCGCTCGCGGATAGCCCCGCCGACCCCTTGAGAAAATCTCTATTTTATCAGCCATTTGAACCCGACCCGCCTACCAACATGCAACTGCAAATCAATCGCATGAGGGGTTTCCCTTAAACTTGACTCGTTTTATCATGTATATAAACAAGCGGATGGGAAGCTGTCGACGGCAAGGGCTTCAGCGAAAACGGCGGTTTCTTTCTCCCAAACAGCCGGGGATGTCACGACGTCGCTGATACGGGGCATTGGGTGCGTCATGGAACTGTCGGTGGCGACATCGGAACACGATGGCATCTCGCTGGCTTGTCGGCTCACGCCGGTGGTCGCCGGCCCACGGCCGGCGCGCGAGATTCAGCCGGGCTTCCGTCTCATGGTCTATCTTCATGGCTGGGAGCGCTTCGAGATCGATGACCAGCCATTCGATGTTTCCGCCGATGGCGGTCCGGTGGCCCTGGCGTTCTCGCTAACCCGCCCGGCGCGCCTGGCGCAGATCGCTGGCTCAGAAGATCGGCTGGGCAAGCTGACAATCAAGACCCCGAGCGACTGGGCTTCAACACTCGACCTTGAAGGGGGCGGCCACGGCGACTCGCTTGCCGCTTTTCTGGCCGGTCACGGCAGCAGCCACATCTGGCGGCTTGACGATGACAGTATTCGCCTCGCCAAGCTCGCTACCGAGCCGCCGGCCTGGCTGCCGCGCGAGGCGCTGCCGCTCTACCGACGCGCTCGGGCCTTCGATTTGATCTGCGTGACGCTCAGCACATTGGCGCTACGGCGCGAGGAAAACGTGCTTCCCCGTTCAGCCCAAGCGCTGCTCGGCGACCGCATCCGCATCTTCCTGCTCGATCACCTCAACGAGCCGCTCACCATCGATAGCGTCGCCCAGGCTGTCGGTGCGTCGGTCAGCGTCGTTCAACGATGCTTCAAGGAACTCTACGGCATGACGGTGTTCGACTTCGTGCGCCGCCGCCGCCTCGATGCCGCCCGCGACGCTCTCGACAATCGGGGCGTCAGCATCGCCTGCGCCGCCTTCATGGCTGGCTACTCGGCCCCGTCGAGCTTTGCGACCGCTTTCAAGAAGGCCTATGGCGTGCCGCCGAAATTGCGACGTCGACAGGCCATGCCCTTTCGCGAGGCGGCCGAGTGACCACCTATCCAGCCGGTGTCTGACCCGGAAGGCAACCTCAAGCCGTTTCGCCGGCCCAGCGGTCGTAGACCGCGCCGACATCGCCAGAAAAATAATCCGGGTTGAGGTCACGGATCGGAGCCAGGCTGACCCTGAGACCATCGAGGTGCCTGTTCATCGCCGCCGTCGCCGTCGCAGTATCATGGCGGGCGATGGCATCGATAATGGCCTCGTGCTCGGCAAGGGCCCGCTCCATGCGATGCGGCTGCGGCAGGGTCAGTCGACGATAGCGGTCGAGCTGAACCTTGATCTGCAGGATCATCGTCCAGAGTCCCGGCAATCTGCCGGCATCGGCGATGGCCCGGTGCATCAACTCGTCGGCGGCATGAAAGCCGTCGATGTCGCCGGTGGCCAACGTCTCGCGCTGACGCTCAATGATCGCCCTGAGACCGGCGACCTCGGACCCTTTGGCACTCTCGGCCGCCGCCCGCACGGTCACCGCTTCCAGCGCGGCGCGGGCAACAATGATCTCCGGCAGGATTTCAGCCGGAATGCGCGACACCATGGTGCCGGATTTGGGAACGATCTCGATCAGCTTCTCATCGGCGAGGCGAAGCAATGCTTCGCGAACCGGTGTTCGACTGACGCGCGCCTCAAGCGCGATCTCCTTTTCGAAGATAACGTCGCCCGGCCGGCGACGCATGGAAACGATGTCGTCACGCAGCCGGCGATGAACGAGCTGGGCGGCTGTTTCGCCCGTCGGCAGGCTGCCTGCCGACGATCGCCCCGTGTCGCTCATCGTCCAAGCCGTCATCGCATCTGCCCCACATAATGATCAAAATGATATGCTGCCGACGCCTCGAAGGCCCGGCTTGAAGCCGCCCCGCCTTGGTTATCCGTCAACGACGGGTAAGTCGGCATCAAACTTGTGTATATCAGATATATAAAAAAGATCAGAGCGGGTTAGTACCGAGTCGGCGTGCCGCTATTTGGTCAGGACCGTTACGTATGCCGGTCAAAACCGCCTTGAGAGGCAGCATCAGCAAAACCGAGCGCTTGAAAAGTGCAAACTGACGATCGCACGACGACCTGTCCAATGTGACGCAGTTTTTCCAATTTGTCCAAAATGTGACCGCATCGTTCTCTTTACCTTACCATATTCATATACCTTATATATCTTGTATATAAGATTGTATATATTCTGACATAGGCTCGCATATTGAGTTTAATATTTCGATATTTCGGATTTGTACTCAAATCAAGCACGCCATAAGCTTACATATAAACTTTAGTATTATTCTGTATTGTTGTATTTTGGGCTGGATTATTGCGTATTGACTTGAGATGACAAGACTCAGATGTTTCGGCCAACGAGATGAGGACACGACGAGCCGGGACATCAGACCCGCTCGGAATGACCGGCAGAAGATCGGAGGATGACGTGACGAAGGATATTCGCGTGGCCGCCATCGGCGAATGCATGGTCGAACTGCAGGAGCGGCCCGACGGTGGCATCACGCAGTCCTTCGGTGGCGACACTTTCAATACGGCGGCCTATATGGCGCGGCTCGGCGAAGGGCTTGGCGGCTTCGTCGATTATGTGAGCGCCATCGGCGACGATCCGTTCAGCGATGCCATGGCGGCCTTCTGGCGGGACCAGGGCGTGAGTGACCGCCTGGTGCTGCGCCGTCCGGGGCGGCGCCCCGGCCTCTACTTCATCAAGACCGACGCTGCCGGCGAGCGGCGCTTTTTTTACTGGCGAGGCGAGGCCGCCGTTCGCGAAGCGTTTGAAACCGACGGTTCCGACGCCCTTCTCGAAGCGCTTGCCGGCTATAGCAACATTTATCTTTCAGGCATCAGTCTCGCCGTTCTGAAGTCGCAAAGCCGCGCCCGGCTGATCGCCCGCCTTGCCGAGCTTGCCCGCGATGGCGTCGCCATCGACTTCGATTGCAATTACCGGCCGCTGTTGTGGGAGAACGTCGAGACGACGCGCGCCGTCTACGAAGAGGTCATCGCTTTTGCGAGCTGCGTCATGGTGACGGTTGAGGAGTTGGCGGTGCTCGGCATCGAGCCGACGCCGCAGGCCGGTGCCGCCCATTTCAAGGCACTGCCGCGCCTCGAGACGGTGATCAAGGACGGCGCCAAGCCATGTACGCTGATCCATGACGGCAAGGTGGAAACCGTGCCTGCCATCGCGGTTGACAAGGTGGTCGACACCACGGCCGCCGGCGACAGTTTCTCGGCCGCCTATCTTCTCGGCCGCAGCCTCGGCCTTGCTCCGGCGGAGGCGGCGCATCGCGCCCACGTGGTTGCCAGCGCGGTCGTGCAACACCGCGGCGCCATCATTCCGAAGGACGCCACCCCCGACGTCTTCGCTCCCGAAATCGCCCGGCGCCGGTAACCCGTCGCCCGCATAAAACCCAATTTCACGCTGGAGAGGGCTGGACCCATGAACATCAAGAAGACGATCGACAAAATCCCTGGCGGGCTGATGCTGGCGCCGCTGATCCTGGGCGCGCTCTGCAAGACCTTCTACCCAGAAGCCGGCAAGTATTTCGGCTCCTTCACCAACGGGCTGGTCTCCGGCACCGTGCCGATCCTCGCCGTCTGGTTCTTCTGCATGGGCGCCACCATCGACCTCCGGGCCACCGGCACCGTGCTGCGCAAGTCGGGCAACCTCGTCGTCGTCAAGACGCTGGTCGCCTGGGCTGCGACCTACGCCGCCGCTCAGTTCCTGCCGCTCGAAGGCGTGCAGTCGGGCCTGTTCGCCGGCTTCTCGGCGCTGGCCATCTGCGCGGCCATGGACATGACCAACGGCGGTCTCTACGCAGCTGTGATGCAGCAGTACGGCTCCAAGGAAGAGGCCGGCGCCTTCGTGCTGATGTCCATAGAATCCGGTCCGCTGGTGTCGATGTTCATCCTTGGCGCCGCCGGTGTCGCCACCTTCGAGCCGCACCTGTTCGTCGGCGCGGTGCTGCCCTTCCTGGTCGGCTTCCTGCTGGGCAACCTCGACAAGGACCTGAAGGAATTCTTCGGAAAGTGCGTGCACACGCTGATCCCGTTCTTCGGTTTTGCCCTCGGTAACGGCATCGACCTGCACGTCATCGCCCAGACCGGTCTCGGCGGCCTGCTGCTCGGCGTCATCGTCATCATCATCACCGGCATTCCGCTGATGCTGGCCGATAAGCTGATCGGTGGCGGCAACGGCACCGCCGGCCTCGCGGCTTCCTCGACCGCGGGCGCCGCCGTCGCCAACCCGATGATCATCGCCGAGATGGTCCCCGCCTTCAAACCGGCCGCCGCCGCCGCGACCTCGCTGGTCGCAGCCGCCTGTCTCATCACGGCGATCCTGGTGCCGATTTTGACCGGCATGTGGGCCAAGCGTATCAAGGGCGCAGCGCCCGCGTCCGATGCTCCCACCGCTCCGGCGGAAAAGCTGCAGGTGGCGGAGTAATCGCCAAGGGGCCGGTTCGCCGGCCCCAACCCCGTTCAGGAGGAAGCCGATGTATCTCAGCCATATTGCCACGCTCGACCGCGACGCCGCCAACCTGCCGGAAGACATTCGGCGCGGCCTCCGGTTCCTTGCGGGAACCGATATTGCCGCTCTGCCGGCAGGGCGCGTCGACATCGACGGCGAACGCCTGTTTGCGCTGATCCAGGATTACGAAACGGCGCCGAAGGCCGACAAGCGACCGGAATCGCACGCCCGATATATCGACATCCAGTATGTGGCGAGCGGCCGGGAGGTGATCGGCTACGCGCCGCTCGCCGGCAACAACCCGGTGGCCGAGAACTTCTTCGAAGATCGCGACGTGCAGTTCTTTTCCGCCGTGGCCGACGAAACCGATCTCGTGCTCGGCACCGGCGCCTATGCCGTCTTCCATCCCACCGACATCCACCGCCCTGGCTGTGCCGCGGGTGCGCCGGCCAAGGTCCGCAAGGTCGTGGTCAAGATTCTGGCCTGAGTTTCCGCCCCAACCGTATTGGAGAGATAAAATGGATATTCGTTATTCGGCTAACCAAAAGGATTTCAAGCGCTACACCACCGAGGAGATGCGCGCTGAATTCCTGATCGAAAATCTCTATGTCGATGACCAAGTGGTCGCCGTTTACTCCCATGTCGATCGCATGGTGACATTCGGCTGCAAGCCGGTGAGCCAGGCGGTGCCGCTCGACAAGGGCATCGACTGCATGAAAAACTTCGGCACGTCCTACATCCTGGAGCGTCGCGAGATCGGCATTTTCAATATCGGCGGCGCCGGTTCGATCGAAGCGGATGGCGAAACCTTCCACCTCAACTTCCAGGATTGCCTCTACATCACCAAGGGCACCAAGTCCGTCGTCTTCAAGAGCGACGACCCCAAGGCGCCGGCCAAGTTCTACATGGTCTCCGCTCCGGCTCACAAAGCCTGCAAGACCACTTTCCTGTCGATGACTGATGCCAAGAAGAAGCCGCTTGGCGACGAAGCGACCGCCAACAAGCGCGTCATCAACCAGTTCATCCATCCGGACGTTCTGGAAACCTGCCAGCTCTCCATGGGCCTTACCCAGCTGGCGCCCGGCAGCGTCTGGAACACCATGCCCGCCCATACCCATGAGCGGCGCATGGAAATCTACACCTATTTCAATATTCCCGAGGGACAGGCCGTCTTCCACATGATGGGCGAAGGCAATCAGACCCGTCACATCCTGGTGCAGAACGAGCAGGCGGTCATCTCGCCGTCCTGGTCGATCCATGCCGGCTGCGGCACTGCTGCCTACACGTTCATCTGGGCAATGGGCGGCGAGAACCAGACCTTCGACGACATGGACCACATCGCCATCAGCAATCTGCGCTGACCGAGCAAGGACTGACTGCAATGACCTATCCGAACGCATTCTCGCTCGAAGGCAAGGTGGCGCTGGTCACCGGCGCCTCCTATGGCATCGGGTTCGCGCTGGCCAGCGCCCTGGCCGAGGCCGGTGCGACCATCGCCTTCAACGACATCAACGAGGAGTTCCTGGCCAAGGGGCTCGCTGCCTACAAGGCAGCCGGCATCGACGCCCGGGGCTATATCGCCGACGTCACCGACGAACCGGCCGTGCAGAAGCTGGTGGCCGATATCGAGAAGGATCTCGGCTCCGTCGACATCCTGGTCAACAACGCCGGCATCATCAAGCGCATCCCGATGCACGAGATGGACGTCAAGGACTTCCGTCAGGTGATCGACATCGACCTCACCGCGCCGTTCATCGTCGCCAAGGCGGTGATCCCCTCCATGATGAAGAAGGGCGGCGGCAAGATCATCAACATCTGTTCGATGATGTCGGAGCTCGGCCGCGAGACGGTGTCGGCCTACGCGGCGGCCAAGGGCGGCCTCAAGATGCTGACCCGCAACATCGCCTCCGAATACGGCGCCTTCAACATCCAGTGCAACGGCATCGGCCCCGGCTATGTCGAAACGCCGCAGACCGCGCCGCTGCGCGTCCCCGGCCATCCGTTCGACTCGTTCATCCGGGCGAAGACGCCGGCCGGCCGCTGGGGCACCACCGATGATCTCAAGGGGCCGGCGGTTTTCCTTGCCTCCTCGGCCTCGGACTTCGTCAACGGCCACATCCTCTACGTCGATGGCGGCATTCTCGCCTACATCGGCAAGCAGCCCTGATCGCGGGCCATAACTCGAACGAGGCAGTCGCGTCCTCTCAAGGGGACGCGGCTTTTTCTTTAGCCGTCGAGAGTCGTCTTTCGCCTGGGATAATCGGCGCTTATCCTGCCGCCATCATGTACGAAACTCTCGCCGACTTTCTCGTCCGCCCTGCTCCCTTTTCAGTTTCGACCACCGAGCTGCTCTGGACCGACCCTCACATCGCCGATGAGATGCTGCGCTTTCATCTCGACGAGACCAGCGACCTCGCCTCACGGCGGGCGAGCGCGATCGACGCTTTCGTCGGCTGGCTGGACCGGCGCTTCCCGCTCGCCGGTGCCGCTATCACCGATCTCGGCTGCGGGCCAGGTCTCTACACAAGCCGATATGCCAAACGCGGCGCGCTGGTAACCGGCCTTGATTTTTCAGCCAACTCCTTGGCTTATGCAAGCAAGGCAGCGAAGGCGGCCAATTTTCCCATAGACTATCGGCAGGCGGACTATCTCCGAGACGATCTCCCCGGGGATCAGGACGTTGTCACCATGATCTATGGCGACTTCTGCGCGATGGCGCCGAATAAGCGCCGGCTCATCCTCGACAAGATCCGGGCCGCGTTGAAGCCGAACGGCGTTTTTGTGTTCGATGTCTTTTCAACCGGCATGTTCGAGAACCTGCGCGAGGAGAGGATCTTCGAGAACCGCCTGATGGGCGGCTTCTGGGCCGCTGGCGACTATGTTGGCTTCAAAGCGACTTTTCTCTATCCGAGCGAGGCAATCGGCCTCGACCGCTATCTCATCGCAACGCCCGACCGTACGTTCCAAGTGTATAACTGGATGCAGTACTACACCCCAGCCGCCATCATCGAAGAGGTGCGAGCCGCCGCCTATTCGGCCGTGGAAATTGCTGACTTCGCGACCGGCGGATCATGGCGGGGTGGCGCCACGGCCTTCGCTGTGATCGCGCGTCCCTAAGTCGTCAACGGTAGATGCGATGATAGCGATGGCCAAGCGCGGTCAGCACTTCGTAGCCGATCGTGCCGACTGCGCGCGCCACGTCATCGACGCTCTGGTGGGGACCGATCAGCTCAAGGAGATCGCCCTCGGCGAGCGTGCCCGCTGGCAGGGCACTTACATCCACCGAAAAGCTGTCCATGGAGACGCGGCCGATCGACGGCAGGCGCGTGTCGCCGAAATAGGCGGCGCCGGCGCCGTTCGAGAAGCGCCGCCACCAGCCGTCGGCATATCCCGTTGCCAGCGTGGCGAGGCGGGTCGTTCGGCTGGCGCGGAAGGTATAGCCATAGCCGACCGAGGTGCCCGCCTCGATCTCCCTGAGCTGGGCGACGCGCACCCTGAGATCGACCACCGACTTGATACCTGTCGCGAGCGGGCTGGTCTCGATGCCATAGAGCGAGGCACCGGGCCGGCAGAGATCGAAATGATAGTCAGCCCCGAGGAAAATGCCGCTTGAGGCGGCAAGTGAGCCAGGAAGGCCTGGCAATCGTTCGCGAGCGGCCCCGAAGGCGGCGAGTTGCTCGCCGCTTGCCGGCTTGTCCGGCTCGTCAGCGCAGGCAAGATGGCTCATGATCAGGCGCGCACCGGTGGCCGAGAGCAGGCCGGGATCACTGGCGAGCGCCTGTTGTTCGGCAACGTCGAGGCCGAGGCGCGACATGCCCGTATCGACCTGGATCACCGACGGCCGGCTGCCACGTCTGGCTTCGGCCCAAGCGCGACACTGGGCCAGCGAGTTCAGCACGGGCAGGATGCCGTCGCCGTAAGCCGCCGCTGTTCCCGGCAAAAGACCATTCAGCACGTAGATGGCCGCGTCGGACGGCAGTAGCGGCCGAAACGCCTCGGCTTCCGACAGCGCTATGACGAAGAAGTCGCGGCAACCGGCATCGTAGAGCGGCCGAACCAAAGGTACGGCGCCAAGACCATAAGCGTCGGCCTTGACCACGGCGGCTGAGCGAGCCGGCGCAACGCGAGCGGCGAGGCTCTTCCAGTTGGCAACAACGGTTTCAACGCCGATAGTCAGGATGCCCCCCGCTGCGGCCACGCCTGAAACGTTCCCAGAAGCCGACACCCTTCCCTCCACCGTCCGATGGACCGTCTTGAAGCGGCTTAGCCCGCTCATCGGTCCGCCGCAAGCCAAACTGGCCAAGAACCGGCGCTCAAGAGGTTAACAGAACATTGAGATGATTGCGGAAAAGCCACGAACCGATTGAACCGGCCTTTATCGTAAAGCTGCTAGATTGCTCGCATCCGGAGAAAATGTCCCGATGCGCGCCAATTTCAAGGTCATGATCCTGCTTGCTATCGCCTGTGGTGGCGGTGCCGTTTGGGCTGGCAGCCGTTGGCTCGACAATGCCTCGGCGGCCCGGCTCAGAGAGCTTGAGGCTTCACGACCTTCCGTAACTCTGGGGACACTGGTGGTCGCCGCCGAACCGCTCCGCTTCGGCGCGCCGCTGTCCCGCCAGTCGGTCCGGGAAATTGCCTGGCCAGATAGCGAATTGCCGCCCGGAGCGTTCGCCACCACCGATGATCTGTTCAAGGATGGCGCGCGCACCGTGCTCTATCCGCTGGAGCAGGGCGAACCGCTGTTCGCCTCCAAGCTGACCGGCCCCGGCGAGCGTGCCGCTCTCTCCCGCTTGATCTCCGACGGCAACCGCGCCGTGACGCTCCGTGTCAACGACGTGGCGGGTGTCGGCGGCCTGGTACTGCCGGGCGACCGGGTCGATGTGGTGCTGACCACCACCGAGGTGGCCGAGGTGATCTTGCAGGACGTGCGCATTCTGTCGATCGATCAGATGGCCGATGAAAAGAGCACTGAGGCGGTGGTGGCACATACCGTCACCGTCGAAGCGTCGCCGGAAGCCGCCCAGAAACTCGTGCTGGCCCAGAGTGTCGGCAGCCTGTCACTGGTGCTGAGAAAGGCCGGCGAGGTACGCGCCGCCGCCTTCCGGCCGATCGGCGTCGCCGATCTGACCACCGCCCACAAGACCGAAAACGTCAAGGCCGAGCCAACACCGCCACCCGTTACCGACGCCACGGTTTGGGTGCGACGGGCGACCGAACTCACCCAGTATTCCGTCCCGGTGAAAGAAGGCGGCCCGAGCCGGCGCGTGACGCCGCTCGAGGCGCCTGCTGCACCTGCTGCGGTGCCTGTTGCCCCGGCCGCTCCTGCCACGCCTGCCAGTCCGATGGCTGACGCATCCCCCATCCCCGCCGCTTCGATTGCCGCCGGAGAACCACAATGATTTCCCCGATGCGCGTGGCCCTCCGCCTCGTCGCGCTTGTTGCTTTCATGCTGGCCACAGGCCTGTCGGTCGATGCCGCGCAGCCCATCCGGATGACGTCGGCAAAATCCGGTCAGTCGTTTTCGATCGCCAAGGGTGTGCCGCAGATGATCGAGACCGCGACCGCCTTCTCGGAAATCGTCGTCGGCGATCCGGCACTGGCCGATGCCTGGCCGCTCACCGACAAGTCCTTCATGGTGCTCGGCTCGAAGGGCGGCGTCACAGGTATCGTGTTGTTCGACAAGGAGCGAAATGTGGTCGGCGCCGCCGACTTTGAAATCGCCTTGCATACCGATCGGCTGCAGGCGGCGCTGGAGCGCAAGCTGCCCGATGCCAAGGTCGATGTTTCCTCGGCCAATGGCTCGATCCTGCTGTCGGGAACGGCAGCCGATCAGAAGACTATCGACGAGGCCGGTGCCATCGCCAAGGAATTCGGCGGCGACAAGGTGGTCAACACCGTCGACATCGGCGGCGGCAAGCAGGTGCAGCTCAAGGTGCGTTTCCTTGAGGCGACCCGTTCGGCCAACCGCGAACTCGGTCTTGGGTGGACGGCAAAAAGCGACGGCATCGCCGTCGGTGTCGGCTCCTCGACGCTGGCTTCGGGGTCGACCCCGTTCGGCGAGATCGTCAGTCAGGTTCTGTCGGGTGGCCTATCGGTGGATATGGTCGTGCAGGCGCTGGAAGCGCGCGGCCTCGTCCGTTCGCTCGCCGAACCCAACCTCGTGGCACTGTCCGGCCAGACGTCGAGCTTCCTGGCCGGTGGTGAATTTCCGGTGCCGGTCGCCGGCGACAACAACTCAATCTCCGTCGAATTCAAGAAATTCGGCGTCGGTCTCGATTTCACGCCGACGGTGGCGCCCAACGGCCTCATTCACCTCAACATCAAGCCGGAGGTCAGCGAGATCGACTATTCGGCCGCCGTCACCATCAACGGCATCACCATTCCCGGCCTCAAGGTACGGCGCTCGGATTCGACGCTGGAGCTGCGCGACGGCCAAAGCTTCGTCATGGCCGGCCTGCTCACCAATTCCAGCTCGGTGTCCAACAACCGCGTGCCATGGCTCGGCTCGGTGCCGGTGCTCGGCAACCTGTTCCGCTCCACGGCCTACAAGCGCGCGGAAACCGATCTGGTGATCATCGTAACGCCGCACATCGTCGATCCGCTCGGCGCCGGCAACACCATCGCTACACCCTTCGATCGAGCCTTGCCGGGCAGTGATCTCGACGCGTTCGCACGCGGAAATGCCGAAGTGCCACCCAACACCGACGCCTATCTCGCCGCCAACGGGGCGTCGACCGGCGGCTACATTCTCGACTTGCCGGTACGGTGACCTCAATGGCCGAACCCTCGATCAACTTCGGTACCGTGGTCGTCGTCACTGCCGACAAGGATTTCGCCGTTTTGGTTGCCGATGCCCTGAGGGCATCTGGCGCCAGTGTCAGCGACCTCAAGGTGCGAGCGCCTGACAAGGTTTCGGACGAACTCGCCGACCCGACCTGCGGGCTTGCGGTTGCCGATCTCGATGCCTTCCCGGATGGGCCGGTGACCGGCCTTTCCGAGCTCTACCGTCAGGCCGGCCCGTCGGTGCGCTTTCTCGCCATCACCGGTGTTTTCGACGCGGAGGTGGCGCGCGGCTTTCTGCGCCTTAGGTTGCAGGACTTCCTAGTCAAGCCAGTGGTGCCCGCCGATCTCGCCCATACCCTGACCCGTCTTGGCCGCGACGAGGCCGATCCCTATCCGGATTCTCGCATCTACACCTTCCTGCCGGCCGCCGGCGGCGTCGGCAACACGACGCTGGCCCTGCAATCGGCGGTGTTGCTGCATCAAGCTGCGGCGAAGCGACATCAGACGACCTGCGTTGTCGATCTCAACCTCCAGCATGGATCCTGCGCCGAGTATTTCGATCTCGAAGCGCACTTCGACATTGCCGAAATTGAAAACCAACCCGACCGGCTGGACCGCAAACTGCTGGACGTCATGTTGAGCCGGCACAAATCGGGCTTGGCCATCGTGTCGGCGCCGCCCTGCCCTTGGGAAATGCGCAGTTACCGACCGGATCTGGTCGGCCGCCTGCTCGACTTGGTGGCCAGCCACTTCGACAACGTGGTGATCGACTTGCCGCGCACTTGGTTCCCCTGGACCGATTCCGTGTTGCAGGGGTCCGACCATGTTTTCGTCATCACCGAGATGACGGTGCCGGCGTTGAGGCAAGCGCAGCGCCTCGCCCACGCCGTCAAGGAACGCGTGCACAAGGATGCCCGCTTCGGCGTTATCGTCAACCGCGTTGATGCCAAGGGCAGCCCAAGCGTATCGCTGACCGAGGTCAAGGAGCTGCTCGGCGACGCCTTCGCCGGCTCGGTCGCCAACGACTACAAGGCCGTGCGCGAAGCGCTCGATCAAGGCCGTCCGCTTGGCGAGGTAGCGCCCAATTCCCGGGTCATTGCCGACCTCAGGTCCATCATCTCCGACCCGGCCGAACTGACCGCCTCATCCTGGACGGCGCCGCTCCGATTGCTGCTCGCCCGGCTGAAACGCGGCGATACGCCGAGCCTCAACAAGGCCAAGCGCCATGCGTAGCCGCTTCATGTCGCTGCAATCGAGCGACGCACCAGCTCCGGTCGCCAGCGAGCGGCCCGCCGTGTCACCGATTCAGGTGGCACCGCTGCGCGAGATGGAGCCGTTGCCGCTTCCCAAGCCGATCAACGAAAAGCTGATCGCTGCCAAGGACAAGCTGCACAAGCGACTGATCGAGGATCTCAACCTTGCCCAGCTCGAAAAGCTGTCACCCGACGCGGTGATGCGCGAGCTCTATGGGCACGTCAGCGCCTTTGCCACGGAAGAACGGCTGGCACTCAACGAACAAGAGTTTGGAGAGTTCGTCACCGCCGTCTATGACGAGATGATGGGGCTCGGCCCGCTTGAAGCGATCATGCGCGACCCCACCGTCAACGACATCCTGATCAATGGCCACCAGAACTGTTTCGTCGAACGGTTCGGCAAGCTCGAACCGATCAACATTCCCTTCAAGGACGAGGCGCACCTTCTCAGGATCATCAACAAGATCGTCGCCGCCGTCGGCCGCCGTATCGACGAAAGCCATCCGACCTGCGACGCCCGCATGCTCGACGGCTCGCGCTTCAACGCGGCGATCCGGCCGATCGCCGTCGACGGGCCGCTGGTCTCCATCCGCAAGTTCGCCAAAAAGAAGCTGTCGCTCGACCGGCTGATTGACGTCGGTGCGCTGGCCAAGCCGATGGGCGAGCTGATGGCCGCTGCTGTCAACGCCCGTGTCACCACGCTGATTTCCGGCGGTACGGGCACCGGCAAGACGACCATGCTCAACGCCCTCTCGGCCTTCATCTCACCGGATGAGCGTCTCATTACCATCGAGGACGCGGCGGAATTGCAATTGCAGCAACCGCATGTCGCTCGCATGGAGACGCGACCGGCCAACACCGAGGGTCACGGCGAAATCCGCCAGCGCGACCTCGTCAAGAACGCGCTGCGCATGCGGCCCGACCGCGTCATCCTCGGCGAGTGCCGCGGCGAAGAAGCCTTTGACATGCTGCAGGCCATGAACACCGGCCACGAGGGGTCGATGGCCACCATCCACGCCAACACCCCGCGCGATGCCATCGCCCGCCTCGAGCAGATGCTGGGCATGACCGGCATGCCGATGACGGTCTCCTCCATCCGCTCGCAGATCGCCTCGGCCATCCGGCTGATCCTGCAGCTGACCCGCCTTTCAGACGGCAAACGCCGCGTCACCTCCATTTCCGAAATCACCGGCATGGAAGGCGACATCATCCAGATGCAGGAGATCTTCCGCTTCAATCGCCTGCGCACCGAGGCGGACGGCACCGTGGTGGGCGAGTTCCGCGCCACCGGCATAAGGCCGCGCTTCCTCGATGATCTCGTCGCCAAGGGGATTTCCGTGCCTAGCGCCTATTTCGATCCCACCAAGCCGCTCCTATGAGGCCGGCATGAAAGAGATCTACCTGTTCTACGCCTTCGCCGGCTTTGCCGCGGCCTTTCTGGCCGAAGCAGTGTATCTGCTGACCGTCAACGCCGGCGCCGATCGCCGCCAGATCAATCGCCGGCTCCGGGTGACCGCTCCCGATGCCAATCGGCAGGAAGTGATGGTGATGCTTCGGCGCGAACGCGGCCTTACCGCCGCGGGCGGCATGCCTCGCCACCTTGCCTGGCTCGGCCGTCTGATCGTCCAGTGCGGGATCACGATCGGACTCACCAAGTTGCTGCTGCTGTTCGCAGCCACTGGCGCCATCATCGCCGGCCTCGTTTTCAACTTTACCGGCCACGACCTCATCAAGACCGCAATTGCCCTGCCCGTCGGCGGCTTCGTCGTGCCGGTCTTGGCGCTTCGCATGCGGCGTAACCGACGGCAGATGAAATTCGCGCTTCAGTTTCCCGAGGCGATCGAACTCATCGTTCGCAGCCTCAAGGCCGGACACCCCGTGCCGGTGGCCATGGGCATGGTGGCACGCGAGATGCCCGATCCGATCGGCACGGAATTCGGCATGATGGCCGACGAGGTAACCTACGGTGCCGACCTCGTCACCGCGCTGTTCAACATGCAGGCCCGCGTCGGCCAGGAAGATCTGCCGCTATTCGTCACCGCCGTGTCGATCCAATCGTCCACCGGCGGCAACCTGCGCGAAATTCTGCAGAACCTCACGGACGTGATCCGCCAACGTATCAAGATGCGGCGCAAGATCCGCTCCATCTCGGCCGAAGGGCGCATCTCCGCCATCTTCCTGACCGCCATGCCTGTCCTGCTGTTCGTCGCCCTCAACTTCATATCGCCGGGCTATTATGGCTCGGTCTGGGGCAAGCCAATGACCACCTGGGGGCTGGTTGGTGCCGTCACCTGGCTCGGCCTCGGCAACCTCATGATGAAAAAGATGATCAGCTTCCGCTTCTGAGGTCCCCATGCCCGATATCGCCCGCCTGCTCATCGATATCGTCACCGTCCGCCCCGAGCTCGTGGCGCTCGTGGCGCTCGTGGTCATGCTGGCAGCCCTCGGAGCAGCGGCAGCCAGCTCGTTCACGCGTCGTCGGCGGCTTAGGCGCCGCCTCTGGGTGGACCTGCCCTTACCAAAGCGGGAAGCAGCGGGAGATGATCCGGTCGACGATCCGCTGTCGGCTCTGGGTCTGGCGTCGGAAGGGACGCGTCTGCCGCCGGCGCTGGAAAAATTCGTCAGCCAGGCCAACGGCATCCTCGCCAGCGGCGATGCCGGCAAAATGAAAGTGGCCCGACAGCGGATGATCCGGGCAGGCCTGTTTTCGCCCCACGCCGTTGCATTGTTCTTCCTCGCCCGCATCGCCGGGGCCGTCGGACTGCCGCTCGTCGGTCTTCTGCTTTTGATCGGCACGGGAATCGAACTCAAAACGACGACGCTACTGCTTGGCCTGCTGATTTGTATCATCGCCGGCTATCTCGGCCCCAGTCTGTATGTCGACAAACGCGCCAAGAACGTGCTGCGGCAGAACCGTATCGCCTTTCCCGATTTCATGGACCTGATGGGGGTATGCGCCAATGCCGGCCTCTCCATGGAGGCTGGCCTCGAGCGGGTCACGCAGGAGCTGGCGCCAATGTATCCGGCGCTCGGCGTCAATCTTCAGGTGCTTTGCCTGGAAGTTCGGGCCGGGCGAGCAATGGAACTCGCGTTGCAGACGCTGGCCGATCGCGTCGGCGTGCCGGAAGTGCGGGCCTTCGCAACGTTGCTGCAGCAATCACGCGAGCTGGGTTCGAGCCTTTCCGACGCGCTGCGCGTCTTTTCCGAGGACATGCGCCATCAACGCCTCGCCGCCGCCGAGGAAAAGGCCTACGCCCTGCCGGCCAAGCTGTCGGTTCCGGTGACCGCCTGCATCCTGCCGGTGGTCCTGTTCATCGCCATCTGGCCGGTGGTCGTCAAATTCAACAGCTGATCAGGCGGCAATTAAGCTGATCAGGCGGCTATTACGGCCTCGAACTTCAGTCCTCGCTTGGCGATCAAATGTCCAATCTGGTCGGCGAACGTTCTAGAAGCGAGCCGGGGGACAATTGACCCAGCCCATGAAAAGCCAGTTCGTAATTGTGAATTCTCAGATCACCTCGTGATAATTACTTTGGCTGAGTATCTCAGTAAAATTGAACAAGAATTTTTGACGTGGATTTATGCTGGTTCGAATAAGTTCCGATGATCCATCAAGGTGTGCATCATGGATCGTCATTTTTTTCTACCAGCGCTGGCACTTCTCCTCTCAATGCCGCTTGGAGCTTGCAGTACAGCCTTCGAAGACGGACTGATTGAAAGTGGACCGGAGTATTCGCACTTCGCTGCCCAGCAGACAGCCCTGCGTGACCGAGCCAAAGCGGCCTTTCGTCAGAACGACTTTGCCGGCGCCGAACGCACCTTCCGCGCGGCGCTTGCCAAGGATCCGCTCGACCCGGAGGCATGGCTCGGCTTCGCCGCCTCCTCCGACAGGCTCGGCCGCTTTGAAGCCGCCGACAAAGCCTATGCGCAGGTGATCGCCATCGCCGGCCGCCGCGGCGAGGTGGTCAACAATATGGGGTGGTCGCAGTGGCTCAGGGGCAATCGCGACGCGGCGAAACTGCTGTTTGCCGAAGCGTTGACGCTGGCCCCCGGCAATCCGGTGATAGCGGCCAATGCGTCCGCCCAGGCCAAGGGCAGCGCCACCCAAAGCTGATCAACGGCGGATCAGTCTCTTGAGAAATACGACACGACGACAGCCTTGATTTCGACATGCCAACGGCGCATCGAGACGCCGTTGTTGCCGTCGAGAGTTGAGCGATGCGGTCTTTGTTTCTGGTTCCCTTGGTTGTTTTGGCAACGTCTCCCGCTTTGGCAGGCGATATCGAGCCGCGCCTGAAGCTGCCGGCCGGCGATCGGTCGGTGGCACTGACTTTCGACGCCTGTTCCGGTGCTGTCGATAACCGCATTCTCGACGAACTGATCGCCGATCGCGTACCGGCAACCCTGTTCGTTACCCACCGCTGGCTGAAGCGCAATGCGGCGACTGCAGCCCTGCTTCTGGCCCATGCCGACCTGTTCGAAATCGAAAATCACGGCGAGAACCACGTGCCGGCCATTACCGACGCGCCGACCGTCTTCGGCCTGCCGACTGCCGGTTCGCTGCCCGCTGTGTCGCAGGAAGTGCTGGGCGGCGCAGCTGCCGTGACTGCGACCTTCGGCCGGGCGCCGGTATGGTATCGCGACGCGTCGGCCCGCTATAGTCGCGATGCCGTCGAACTCATCGGCAACCTCGGATATCGCATTGCCGGCTACTCGCTCAACGCCGACGTCGGCGCCTCGCTGCCAGCGGCCACCGTGAGCAAACGGATCGCAGCGGCAAAGCCCGGCGATGTCATCATTGCGCACATCAATCACCCCGAACGACCGGCCGGTGACGGTGTGGCGGAGGGAATTCGCGCACTCGTCGCCAAAGGCACGCACTTCGAGCGGCTTGACGCGGCTTTCCCGGTACCGACCGGCTGATACCGCTCAAAGCGAGCCGAAGTCACCCTTGGCCGATGGGTCGGCGGCACGAACAGGCGCGACTGCCGTAGCTGGCCGATATTTCGACGCGCTGAGCGAGCCGCAAGCCACTGTCAAGCCCGCGCCGTCGCTAAGGTCGAGGTCGACGCTGCGGTTCGGGGTAACGTCAAGCTGCGACCAGGCAGGAGAACCGTCGTCGGAGCCAAGGCCGACCAGACAGACGGGAGCGCCCTGCGAAGCGACCGAGGGAACCTCGACGGCACCCGCCGTAGAACTCAGGGCAAACACCGCAGTGGCGGCGACGGCCGGCAGAAATGCCGAAAAAGCGAAGTTGCACACCATGTCGGGCCTCCGGAAGACGGCCGGCTACGCGGATTGCAGCGGGAATGGGCCGTCGATAGCCTGTTCAACTCGGCGCAAGGCAAAGAGTTTCAGACGGACTCAAAGATTAGCTTCAGGAAGCTGCCTTCTCGCCGGGCTTGGCCTGCCAGATGTTCTGACGGTTGCGAATCTCGCGCGGTGCCGGACCGAAGTAGGTCGGGGTCTTGACGAAGTCACGCGGAGCCAGCACCACCGACTGGATGCGCTGATACAGCGACTTGGCGGAGATCGGCTTGCACAGCAGTTCGTGGATGCCAAGGCGACGGGCCTCGATGATCCGGCTGCGTTCGGTGTGGCCGGTGACCATGATGATCGGGATGTAGGCGAAAGGATTGGACGGTACGCGGATCATTCGCACCATATCGGCGCCATCGAGGATCGGCATCACCCAATCGAGAATGAGAATGTCGGGATTGGCGCGGTCCATCGCTTCCAGGCCGGAAGCGCCGTCTTCGGCTTCCACGATGCGGCGCGCACCGAAGCCTTGCAGCATCGTCCTTAAGATCGTGCGCATATACGCGCTATCTTCCACGACCAGGAAGGTCAGGGATGACAGATCAAGCTGCACCGGCATACTCCTTCGCTTCCCTCCTAACATCCAAAGGTGAAAAAGCAGTTAGGCGATGGAGCCAGCGCAGCGGTACGCACCGCTCTGCGACCAAAGATCGAACTTGGTGAGCTATGTTGACGCGCTTGGCTGGTAGCCGGCGGACGATGGATGAAAGCGCTTGAGACTTGGCCGATGCCGTGCTTTAGTTTCAGACAGATGCGTCGGGTTTTTGGACCCGTTCAAAAGCTGTAACCACGCATGGACATCAGTGGCTTACCCGCCCGTTCGCCAAACGATTGATCAAGACTGTATATGATTTGATCGTAATCAAAGGCGCTTTGCGGCAATGTGCGTAGGTTATCGTAGGTGAAAAGACGACGGACCGTCAGCCGGAAGCAAGGCGATCTGTTCACGGAAAGACGCACGGCCTGCCGGGTGTCGGAGGGATTTAGTCAATCATGAACTATGATGCGGTGTTCGAGAGTGCCGTCCAGGCCCTGCAGGACGAGAAGCGCTATCGCGTGTTCGCCGAACTGGAGCGGATGGCCGGGCGGTTTCCGACGGCTCTCTGGCATCAGGGCGGCGGAACGCGCGAGATCACCGTGTGGTGTTCCAACGACTATCTCGGCATGGGTCAGCATCCCAAGGTGATCGGTGCCATGACGGCCGCCGCCGAAACGATGGGCGCCGGCGCCGGCGGCACGCGCAATATTTCCGGCACCAACCATCCGCTGGTCCAGCTGGAGCATGAGCTCGCCGATCTGCACGGCAAGGAAGCGGCGCTGGTATTCACCTCCGGCTACGTCTCCAACGAAGCGGCCATCTCGACCATCGCCAAGCTGCTGCCCAACTGCCTGATCCTGTCGGATGCGCTCAACCACGCGTCGATGATCCACGGCGTGCGCTCATCCGGCGTTTCCAAGCAGATCTGGCGGCACAACGACCTCGGCCACCTTGAAGAGCTGCTGATCGCCGCCGGTCCCGACCGCGCCAAGCTGATCGTTTTCGAGAGCGTCTATTCGATGGATGGCGATATCGCGCCCATCGAGAAGATCGCCGATCTCGCCGACAAGTATAATGCCTTCACCTATATTGATGAGGTGCATGCCGTTGGCATGTACGGTAACCGCGGCGCCGGTATCTGCGAGCGCGACGGCGTGATGGACCGCATCGACGTCATCGAGGGCACGCTCGCCAAGGGTTTCGGCGTGATGGGCGGCTATATCACCGGCAAGAAATCGCTGGTCGACGCCGTCCGCTCCTACGCCCCCGGCTTCATCTTCACGACGGCGCTGCCGCCAGGCCTCTGCGCCGCCGCCACCGCCTCGATCCGCCATCTCAAGGAAAGCCGCGTCGAGCGGGAAGCGCATCAGCAGCAGGCTGCCCGCACCAAGGCCGTGCTGAGGGCCGCCGGCCTGCCGGTCATGCCGTCGGTGACGCATATCGTGCCGGTGCTGGTCGGCAATCCCGACCTCTGCAAGAAGGCCACCGACATCCTTCTTGAAAAGCACGGCATCTACATCCAGCCGATCAACTATCCGACGGTGCCGCGCGGCACCGAACGCCTGCGGATCACCCCAACGCCGTTCCACAACGACATGGTGATCGAACAGCTGCGCGATGCTCTGGTCGACGTCTGGGAAACCCTCAGCCTGCCGTTCTCCGAGCCGAGCGTGCCGGAAGCGGAAACGGCGGTTCGCCAGCAGATCTTCAGCGCGGCTGGCGGCTGACGGCAAGCCGATACTCGAACGAGACAATGCGGGACTGGCGGCATCGCCGGTCCCGTTTTCATTTGGCAAACAGGGTTGGCAATATGGCGGATCAGCCCTTGCGCCGTTCTTCGCCTTCGGGAACGCGGCCGCGCGCGCCATCGGGGCCATCCCCGGGCGCATCCTCGATGTCGTCGTCTTCCAGGATACGCCAGGCGGCCCCTTCGAGATCCTCGTACTGACCGGTTTTCAGCGACCACATGAAGCCGGCGAGGCCCAGAAGGCCAAGCAGCAGCGCGGCCGGTACAAGATAGACGAGAACGCTCATGCCCGCTCCTCGGCCAGCCCCTCGCGGGCGGCGGCAACCGCAGCCGGCGGCCGTTCGGCAGGTGGTGTGGCGACACGCCGCAAGCGCAGCGCATTCAGCGTCACGATCAGCGATGAGCCTGACATGGCGGCCGCGGCAATCAGCGGCGTGACGTAGCCGAGCACGGCGATCGGCACAGCGATCAGGTTGTAGATCACCGCCGTCCAGAGGTTCTGCTTCATCAAGCGATAGGCGGCGCGCGACACGTCAAGCGCTGTCACCACCGGCTTCAGGCGTTCACCGAGGAAGACGGCATCGGAGGCCGCCTGCGCCAAATGGGCAGCGGAAACCGGTGATAGCGACACATGGGCGGCCGCGAGCGAAGGCGCATCATTGAGGCCGTCGCCGACCATCAGTACCCGTCGCCCTTCCGCTTTCAACGCTTCGAGCCGAGCGATCTTGCCGGCTGGGTCGACCTCGGCATGCCACTCGGAAATACCAAGTCGCTCCGCCACTATGGCCACGGCCGCCTCGCGATCGCCTGAGAGGATCATCAGGCGAAAACCCTTCATCCGAAGTTCCGTGGCAACCTCGACGGCATCCGCCTTGAGGCGCTGGGCAAAAGCGAACACCGCTACCCTCTCACCGTCCGAAAAGGCGATCAACGAGGCGTCGGGATAGGCGGCGCTAACCGGACCGGCGACCTCGTCGCCAATGCCGCAGAAGGAGAGCGAACCTAGCCGCAGCGTCTGGTCGGCCAGATCGACGATAACGCCCTCGCCAGTCACTTCGCGGGAGCCATCGATGGTGCCGGTGGCGCCAGAAGCGCGCGCCAAGGCCTCGGCGAGCGGATGCCGGCTCGACCGAGCGAGGCGGCCGGCGAGTTCGAGAAGGTCGTCGGCTACCTCGGCGCGATTGGCGAGCAGTGGTTCGGGGCTGGTCAGCGTGCCGGTCTTGTCGAAGACAATGGTGTCGGCGCGGGCGAAACGCTCGATGGCATCGCCGGCGTTGAGCAGGATACCGTTGCGGAAGAAGCGGCCCGCCGCCGTCACCTGCACCGCCGGCACGGCGAGCGCCAGTGCGCAGGGACAGGTGATGATCAAGACGGCAATGGCATTGATCAGCGCCGTATGCCAACCGGCGCCAGCGATGAGCCAGCCTGTCGCCGTGAGAAATGCCGAGGAATGCACAACCGGCGCGTAAGCGCGGGCAGCACGATCGGCCAGGCGAAGCGCGCCGGATTTCGCGGATTGAGCCTCGCCGATCAGCCGCTCGATCTCGGCCATCAGCGTCCCTTCAACGGCCGCCGTGACCACGATGGTCAGCAAGCCAGCGCCGTTCAGCGTACCGGCGTGAACGATATCGCCGGGAGCGACCGGCACCGGCAACGTCTCGCCGGTCACCAAGCTGCGGTCGACATCCGAACGGCCGGATAGCAGCTCGCCATCGACGGAAATCCGCTCTCCCGGCCGCACCACCACGATATCGCCAGGGCGGACGGCGCTGAGAGGCACACGGACCAGGGCTCCATCTTCGCCGCGCTTCAGCGCCGAGTCGGCGCGCAACGTCGCCAGCGTTTCGGCCTCGACTGCTGTGCGGCGGCGCATATTCTCGTCAAGGAAGCGGCCAAGCAGCAGGAAAAACAGCAGCATCAACGCGCTGTCAAAATAGGCTTCCAGGGCATGGGTCAGCGTGTTGTAGATGGACAGCCCCATGGCAAGACAGACGCCGATCGAAATGGGGACGTCCATGTTGAGCGACCGGCGGCGGATCGCACCAAATGCACTTCGGAAGAAGGGTCGGGCCGCATAGGCCACGGTCGGCAGGGCGATCAGCGCGCTCATGAAATGAAAGAAGTCGCGCGTTTCCGGCGTGATGTCGGTGACGTTGCCCGACCAGACCGATACCGACATCAGCATGACGTTCATGGCGCCGAAGCCGGCGACGCCCATGCATTTCAAGAGTTCTCGCGCCTCGGCGGAGCGATTGTCGCGCCGCATGGCCGGGTCGAAGGGTTGCGCCGGGTACCCGATGGCAGCCATGCGCTCCAGCACGACGTCCGGCGTGACCTTATCGGGGGCGAAGACAACGGTCGTGCGGCGGTTGCTGACGTTGACGCGCGCACTCACCACGCCCGGCAGTCGCCGGAGACCGCGTTCGATATCGGTGAGACAGGCGGCGCAGGTGATGCCATCGACGGCCAGTTCGATGCGGCGGGCGCCGTCCTTGTCAGCCACTGTGTAGGCATCCCAATCGTGATCAACCGACTGACCGGCTGGACCATTCTCGATAGGGCCGACATCCACCGCTATGTTCACGGCCTCTCCCTTCGTCAGCGGACGAGACGGAGCTGGTTGCGGCTCAAGAACAACCGCTCGCTGCCCTTGTAGGCCTCGACGGTCAGGCTCCACATGCCGTCCTTCACATTGGGCAGAACGGCCCGATAGGTGCCGCTCGCCACCTCTGGCAAGCTGGCCGCATGATCATGATCGGGATCGACGGCATGGATCAGGCGGACGCGTACGTCGAGACCGTGGAGGTCGGCCCCGGCCTTATCGCGGAAATGGATCTCGACAGAGGCATCGTTACCGGCGGGACGGACGGCGGCATCCACCGTCCAGTCCCGTTCGGCTTGCGCCTTGCCGGCCAGCACTTCGCTCTCGAATTCCTGACCAGCCTTGTAGCTCGATTCCACTTCAAGACCGGGAAAAGTCGAGATGGCGTAGTAGATAAAGGCGCCATTGACGGCGAAAATCACGCCGAAGAATGCGACCAGCCAAAGAAGGACGCCACGCCCGGTCAGCCGTCGGCCGCTAACTGCTTGCTGGATGGTGGCGGTCATTCCGTTGAACTCCTTCGGGGTCTCGCCCCAACATCTGCCTTTTGCGAGCGGTTCGCAACCATGCCGATGCGATCCCGTCGAACTCGGACTCAGCTGGCGCCCGCGGTCTTGAAGAAGTCGGACGCAGAGGCTTTTTCGCCGTTGTCTGTATCGACGATGTAGAAGTTGATCGGCGTGGATGCCGACAGTTTAGCGCCGTTCGGTACCATGACCAGAACCCGCAGCTCGCGCGTCGTGTCGGCCGGCACTTCAACGACCGGTTTGCCGTCGGCCGCCGCCACGCCCTGCGCCTCGACCATGAAGCCTTCCGGAAGGCCGGATACCGTGAGCACGAAATGCCGCTCTTGGGGCCGCTTGTTGATCAGGCGCACGGTATAGCCGTTACGGGTGCCGCCGTCGGACAGATTGACGTAGAGTGGATTGCGGTCATGCAGCACACTGACGCCCTGGAAGGCGCGGTTGGCGAGCGTGTAGGCCATGATGCCACCGATGATGACGATCAGCGCCGCGTAGAGCACGGTGCGCGGCCGCACGATGCGATAGATCGGCGGCTTGCCCTCGCTACGGCGAGCGATGTTCATATCGGTGTCGTAGCCGATCAGCCCCGGCTCACGGCCGACCTTTTTCATCACCGTATCGCAGGCGTCGATGCAGAGGCCGCATTGAATGCAGCCAAGCTGCATGCCTTCACGAATATCGACGCCGGTGGGGCAGACCTGAACGCAGGCCTTGCAGTCGATGCAGTCGCCAACCGCGGCGCCCGCCACCTTCGCTGTGGCACCCGTCTTCACCGACATACGCGGCTCGCCGCGGTCGGTCCGGTAGGTCACGTTGAGCGCCCACTCATCAGTGAGCGCCGCCTGGATACGTGGCCAAGGGCACATGTAGAGGCAGACCTGCTCGCGCATGAAGCCGGCGAGCGAGTAGGTCGTAAAGGTCAGCATGCCGATCCAGATGTAGACGATCGGCGCGGCGTTACCGGTGAACGTGTCTTTGATGATGGTCGGTGCGTCGCCGAAATAGAGCACCCAGGCACCACCCGTGCCAACGGCAATCAGCAGCCAGATAAGGTGCTTCACGGCCTTTCGCAGAAACTTGCCGGCGCTCATCGGCGCCCGATCCATCAGGATGCGATCGCGACGATCCCCTTCGATCCAGCGCTCGACGGCGAAATAGAGATCGGTCCAAACCGTCTGCGGACAGAGGTAGCCGCACCAGACTCGGCCGGCCACCGCGTTCATCAGAAACAGGGCGATGGAGGCGAGCACCAGAAGACCGGTGAGGTAGTAGACCTCCTGCGGCCAGATCTCCACGCCGAAGAAATAGGCCTTGCGGCCCGCCATATCGATCAGCACCGCCTGTCCCGGCGCATCCGGGCCACGATCCCAGCGAATGAAGGGCAGGAAATAGTAGATGCCGAGCGTGATGATCAGCACGGACCATTTTATGGTCCTGAGACGGCCGCTGACCGACGACGGATAGTTCTTCTTGGCGGCGGCGTAATAGCTATCGCTTCCGGCCGTCACGTTTTCGTCGACCCGCATGTTGCCTTCGTCTCCCGGAGACCGCCGGTTTTCCAGCGGCCGAAGCGTTTGCCTCTTATTAGCACATAAGCAGAAAAAGACTGAAGAACGAACCGCGAATTGAGCAATACGGCCATGCCACGCGGGCCTTGAAAGAACGACGGCAGGCCCTGCCCGCCGTCGTCTCAATCGCTCTAGGGGCTGCTTTAGGTACCCCCACCAAGGTCGTGGACGTAGATCGCCAGCGACTTGATGGTGACCGGGTCGAGCTTGCCGCCCCAGGTCGGCATGACGCCGCGATGGGCAACGGTAATCGTATTGATCACCGAAGCCTCGTCACCGCCATACAGCCAAATCTTGTCCGTGAGGTTGGGCGCGCCCAAGTCCGTACTGCCTTTGGCGTCTTCGCCATGGCAGGCGGTGCAGTTTTCGGCGAAGATCTGCTTGCCCGCCGCGACGTCGGCGCCCTTGACGGAGCCACCCGACAACGACAACACGAAGCCGGCGACGTTGCGGATCTGCTTGGCGTCCAGCAGGCCGTCGGTGCCGAAGCGCGGCATGTCGTTCATGCGAGTATCCGGGCTGGTCGAACGAACACCCACGGTAATCGTATGTTCGATATCCGTCAGCTTGCCGCCCCACAACCAATCGTCGTCCTGCAGGTTGGGATAACCCTTGGAGCCGGTGGCGCCAGAACCGTGGCAGGGCGCGCAGTTGTCGCCGAAAGCCGCACGGCCCTGGGCCATGGCGAATTCCAGCATCTTGGGATCACTCTTGATCTGATCGAGGCTGGCATTGGCCAGTTGCTTGCCCACCTCGGCGCGAGCGGCCTTGCCTGCTTCTGCATCGGCAAGCGCCGAAGCGCGTTGCGAGTGGCCGAGAAAGCCTGTGGTATAGCTCGAGACAAGCGGCACCGCCGGATAGACGAAGACATATCCGACAGCGAAGGCGATACAGGCGTAGAACACCCACAGCCACCAGCGCGGCAACGGGTTATTCAGCTCCTTGATCCCATCCCACTCGTGACCGGTGGTCGACACGCCTGTAACCTTGTCGATTTCCTCATGAGCCATGGCTCAATCCTCCTCAAGCGGGATCTGCGCGGCGTGGTCGAACTTCGTCTTGTTCTTCGGCCAAAGCGCGTAAACGCAAATGGCCGAAAAGATCACGACGAAATACACAAGCCCGCTCTGTTGGGCGAAGGTGGCAACCTGTTCGTAGCTGAAGTCCATGGCTTCACCTCAACGCAGGTTGGCTTTGTCATCGTAGGTCGAGAAATCGACCAACGTGCCAAGCATCTGGAGATAGGCGATGAGGGCGTCCATCTCGCTGAGCTTGTTCGGATTGCCGTCGAAGTCGCGTATCACCGCCTTGGGATAGCGAACAGCGAGGGCATCGGCCGTACCATCCGGGCTCACCTGCGCCTTGAGGTCGGCCTCGGCATTGGTGATGTCCTCGTCGGTATAGGGCACCCCTTCGAGCCGCAGCGTCTTCATGTCCTCGGCGATGCGTTCGCCCCTGAGCGGCGCATCCTTCAAGAAGGCGTAGGGCGGCATCACGGAGGCAGGGACCACCGAACGCGGGTCGGTCAGATGGGCAACGTGCCAATCGTCGGAGTACTTGCCGCCGACGCGGGCGAGGTCCGGCCCCGTCCGCTTCGATCCCCACTGGAAGGGATGGTCGTACTGGCTCTCGGCCGCCAGCGAGAAGTGACCGTAACGCTCGATCTCGTCGCGCATCGGGCGGATCATCTGGCTGTGGCAGAGATAGCAGCCCTCGCGGACGAAGATGTTGCGGCCGGCCAGTTCCAGCGGCGAGTAGGGACGCATCCCCGTCACCGTCTCGATGGTGCTCTTGAGGTAGAACAGAGGCACGATCTCGACCAGACCGCCGATGGCCACCACGATCAGGATGCCGATCAGGAGAACGATGGAGTTCCGCTCGAACACCGCATGCTTTTGCATGAGACTCATCAGTCGTCTCCTTACTCGGCCGGAGCCAAGGCCACATCAGCGGCCGTTTTCTCGGCTTCGCCATGGCGAATGGTGAGATAGAGGTTGACCGCCATGATCACCGCGCCGGTCAGGAAGAGGATGCCGCCCAACGCACGGATGACGTAGTAGGGGTGCATCGCCTCGACCGTTTCGACGAAGGAGTACTGCAGGAAACCGAGGTTGGTGTAGGCGCGCCACATCAGGCCCTGCATGATGCCCGACACCCACATGGAGGTGATGTAGAGCACGATACCGAGGGTCGAGATCCAGAAGTGCCAGTCGACCAGCTTCAGCGAGTAGACGTCCCGCTTGCCGTAGATCCAGGGCACCAGGCAATAGAGAGCGCCGAAGGAGACGTAGCCCACCCAGCCGAGCGCACCGGAATGCACGTGGCCGATGGTCCAGTCGGTGTAGTGGCTGAGCGAGTTGACCGACTTCACCGACATCAGCGGCCCTTCGAAGGTCGACATGCCGTAGAAGGCGACCGACACCACGAGGAGGCGCAGCACCGGGTCGGTGCGCAGCTTGTCCCAGGCGCCCGACAGCGTCATCAGGCCGTTGATCATGCCGCCCCAGGACGGCATCCACAGCATCACCGAGAACACCATGCCGAGCGTCGAGGCCCATTCGGGCAGCGCGGTATAATGGAGGTGGTGGGGACCGGCCCAGATGTAGAGGAAGATCAGCGCCCAGAAGTGGATGATCGACAGCCGGTAGGAGTAGACCGGCCGATTGGCCCGCTTCGGCACGAAATAATACATGATGGCCAGGAAGCCGGCGGTGAGGAAGAAGCCCACCGCATTATGGCCATACCACCACTGCACCATGGCGTCCTGCACGCCCGACCAGACGACGTAGGACTTGGAGCCGAAGAAGCTGACCGGCACTGCCGCGTTGTTGACCAGATGCAGCATGGCGATGGTGACGATGAAGGCCAGATAGAACCAGTTCGCCACGTAGATGTGGGGTTCCTTGCGCTTCCACAGCGTCGCCAGGAACACCAAGAGATAGGCGACCCAGACGACGGTCAGCCAGAGGTCGGCATACCATTCCGGCTCGGCGTATTCCTTGCTCTGCGTAACGCCCAGCAGGTAACCCGTGCCGGCAATGACGATGAAGACGTTGTAGCCGAGGATGACGAACCACGGCGTGACAAGGCCCGGCATGCGCGCGCGGCTGGTGCGCTGGACGACGTAGAAGGACGTCGCGAGCAGCACGTTACCACCGAAGGCAAAAATCACCGCCGAGGTGTGCAGCGGCCGGAGACGACCGAAGGTGGTCCAGGGCAGGCCGAGGTTCAGAACCGGATAGGCCAGCTCAAGAGCGATCCAGATACCGACCGAAAAGCCGGCCAGCCCCCAGAACATGGCGGCAATCGAGGCGAACTTGATCGGCCCGAGGTTGTAATTCGGCTTGCCGTTGACCTCCTCCGGCTCAACCCGCCCGTCGCGGTCGATGAACGACCGGACAATCAGGAAAATGCCGGCCGCCGACGCAATGGCGCCGATGGTGGCATGAAAGGCAAAAACCGGATCCACCGCCTTGCCGGCGGCCAGAACGCAATAAAGAAAGAGCAGCCCCAGGAAAACCGAATATCCGATTTCCTCGAGCGACATCAGAGGTTTGGCCCTCAACGCCGTCATGTTCGTTGCCCCGCTTCTATCGGAGATCGCCTGTCGTTACCGACGGGCGCCTCGCCTCGCCCGTTTGCCGACGCCCCCGGCATCTCCGCCCCGGACCGTCGCGTCCAGAGCACGGGAAATAACCTAGTGGGGTCTACGCATACCAGCCTTGATAAAGGTCAAGGCCGGTTCGGGATTGAACGGGGTTTAGCGCAGTTCTAGACGTTTTGCCTATATCAAAATGGACTAATTATAATGTGCGTCAGGGATCGGCTCGATACCGTTGCATGCAAGTCGGATCGGGAGGCAGATACCGTTCGCGAAAAAGGCACGGCCGACTGATTCGGCCAGATGCCGCCACGCTTGACGCCGATCAATGTCTGGACCGGCTATCGGCGCCTAGGATTATCTATGACTCAACTGGACGAAGCCGCTTCCCTCGAAACCCTCATTCGCGCCACCGTACCGCGCTATACATCCTACCCAACCGCGCCGCATTTTTCCGCGGAGGTCGGAGCGGACTCTTATGGCGGTTTCCTTGACCAGGTGGCGGCGGAAGACGGTCCGGTTTCGCTCTACGTCCACATCCCGTTCTGCCACGCGATCTGCCACTATTGCGGCTGCACCACCAAGGCGAGCCGGCGCTATGCGCCGATCGAAGCCTATGTCGAGGTGTTGAGGTCGGAGATCGCCATGGTGGCGGCGCAGATCGGCCGCCGGACGGTGTCACACATCCATTGGGGTGGCGGCACGCCCAACCTGCTCTCCACCGCTGCGTTCGAAGCGATTGTCGGCGACTTCCACCGCCTCTTCGCGATCGGCTCCGACACCGAGCATGCCATCGAGCTCGATCCGCGCCATCTCGGCGAGGGGCGCGCGCGCTTCCTCGCCGGCATCGGTGTCAACCGCGCCAGCCTCGGCGTGCAGGACTTCGACCCGGCCGTGCAGGCGGCAATCGGCCGCATCCAGCCCGCCGAAACGGTGGCGGCCGCCGTCGAACAACTGAGGGGCGCCGGCATATCCTCGCTGAGCTTCGATCTCATCTACGGTCTGCCGGAACAGAGCGTTGCGTCCGTCCGGCGCACGGTCGAAACCGCGATCGCTCTCGCACCCGACCGCATCTCGCTGTTCGGCTATGCTCACGTGCCCTGGTTCCGCGTCAATCAGAAACTGATCGACGCCTCCAAGCTGCCGGGCAGCAACCTGCGTCTCGAACTCGAGCGCACCGCTCACGGTGCCATCGAGACGGCGGGCTACGTGCCGATCGGCATCGATCATTTCGCTAGGCATGATGATGCGATGGCCGTGGCCTTGTCGAAGCGGACGCTCCGCCGAAATTTCCAGGGCTACACCACCGACCGCGCCGACACGCTGATCGGCTTCGGTGCCTCGTCGATCGGCCGGACGCCGGCGGGTTATGCGCAGAACGTGACCGACACCGGCAACTGGCGCGAGCGCATCGTCAACGGCCGCTTCGCTACCGAGCGGGGACGCCTGCTGACGCCGGAAGACAGGCTGAGAGCCGACGTAATCGAACAGATCCTGTGCTTCTTCGATGCCGACCTCACGGTCATCGCCACCCGCCATAATGCCGATCCGGCCGTATTCTCCGCCGATCTCGAGAAATTGACGCCGCTCGTTCGCGCCGGCTGGGTGGTTGCCGACGGCGGACACGTCTCCATCGTCCGGCACGGAGCAGAATTGGCCCGTCTCGTCGCCTCCGCCTTCGATGCCTATCTCGGCACCGGCGGACGGCATTCGGTGGCGGTATAGCCGGCGGTGACGATCAGTGGATGCCGGTCATCTTGCAGACACGACAGACGTCGACAAGACGAATGCGGTCGTTGCGTTCGATGGAGATGACGCCGCGCCGCTTGAGATCGGACAGCACGCGGCTCACCGTCTCGATGGTGAGGCCGAGGAAATCGGCGATTTCCTGGCGCGTCATCTTCAGCACCACCAGTTCGGTGTCCGTGCTGTGCTTTTCGGGCCCGATGCAGCCGACGACGCCACGGCCCGGCACGAAGCGCATCAGGAAGCTCGCTACCCGTTCAGTCGCCGACTTGCGACCCAGCAGAACGGCGTGGCTATGCAGCGCTTCGATGCGCGTCAGAAGGCAGCGATTGACGTGGGCCAACAGATCGGTCGACTGGTCGATGTCACGACGGTCGAGCACCCGCACTTCGGCCAGCGTCAGCGCTTCCGCCGTGCAGTCGTAAAGGCCGGTCAGCGAATGGCCGCAGAGGTCGCCCTCACCAAGAATGTCAACAACCTGGCGGCGGCCGTCACCAAGCAGGCGGTACAGCATGATCTGACCGCTGACCACCTCGTAGAGATGGCTCGCCGTATCGTCCTCGTGGAAGAGCACGGAATGGGCGTCATGCCGGTCGAGCCGGGCACGCGGCGAGGCACGATAGTGCGTCCAGGCGCTGTCGTCGACCGGAGCACGCAACCTCGTGCCGGCATAGCGGCTGCGGTGGCGTCCGCTGTCAAAACTGCCAGCGCCGTATCCCTCATCGAATGACGTCTTTTTCTCAATGAACATCGATCCCTCCTCGATGGCACATGTTCGATGACACGTGGTCGGCAGGCCACCGGAAGATCGACCGGCCATCCGTCCATGACCGTCCCTTTTTCCGTCGGCTCGGCCGAAACCCGTCCGCTTCGGCCGCACCACTATCGACACTGGCACAATATGGACATATGTGCCCTGAGGTAATTCGTTTGGTTACTTAACCTTCTGAGGAAAGATAGCCGAGCGGGAGGCCAGCAGGGCGCGGCAGATCCAGCCGCAATCTTGCATTGCAGCCGCGCCGACGAAGCGTTCTTGTGATAGACGCTCCTGGAATAAAGCGGGCGGCACCATGGACTATACGGCTGGGCATCCGGACGCTTGCCGGCACGCACCAGACAAAAAAGCCCGGCTAGCCGGGCGACCAGACCGTCATCAGTGCCGATGAGATCAGGCGGTGATCGCCTCTAGCCAGTCGGCGGACGGCGGTTTGCGCAGGATCTTGAGGTCGGAAAGGCCTTCGGTCTCGCGGGCGATCGTCCGCGACGACTTGCCGGAAATGGCAATCACCTTGGGATTTGCCCCGGCTTTTTCGAGATGCCGGACAAGCTCGCCGCCACTCATGCCCGGCAGGCCAAGGTCGACGATCATCGTATCGTCGGCAGTCAGGGCAGCAGAATGAATGAGTTCCTCGGCGCTGGCAAAAACACGCACCGGTAATCCCGCTCCGGAGAGCAGGGATTCCAGCGCGTCGGCGACCGAAGGATCGTCCTCTACAATAATATACATAGGCACACTCTAAATCCGCAAAACGCAAACCAGTCGCAGGAAAAAGTAGTGTGCCCCGATCAATCGGCAATGTTTATCCGTGATCTCCCGTATGCGCAGTCAGCACGATGCGGACGAGGTCGGCAGCGTTGCGTGCACCGAGCTTTTCCATGATGCGTGCGCGGTGTACTTCGATGGTGCGCGGGGAAATTCCCAGGCGACGTCCGGCCTCCTTATTGGAGGCGCCACCGGTGATTTCCTGAAGAACATCGCGCTCGCGCGGCGTGAGATGTTCGGCGCCGGGGAAGCTGAGGCTCGGGGCAGCGCCGCTGGCGTGACGACCGTAGGAGGCAATGGCCTCGCGGACGCGCGTGACCACCGTATCGGCATCGAACGGCTTCTCGATGAAGTCGGTGGCGCCGGCCTTGATCGCGCTGACGGCCATGGGGATATCGCCCTGACCGGAGATGATGAACACCGGCGACGGGAACGTGCCGACATCGATCGACCGGAGAATGTCGAGACCCGATTTGCCGGGCATGTGGACGTCGAGCAGCACGCAGGACGGCTTGTCCGTCTTGAGCGCCGTCAGAAACTGATCGCCGTCTGCGAATACCCTGACGCTATAACCTTCCATTTCGAAGATGACCGAAAGTGCGTCGCGCACCGAGGCGTCATCGTCGACAACGAAGATTTTTCCTTCTGCTTCAGCCATGTCACCCTTCCTCGATTTGAGGATCCCTGAAGACCGCCAGGGTCCCGCCCGGCTAGCCAAGTCCATGGATCGCGTCCGTTCCGCGTCTTCCAGCTTCCGCCAAGGCGGTCCATAAAAGACATGGCAGACTTTGTTGCTCTAAGTATTTATACGGCGAAACCCATCGCCGCGCCAGTTGCCACCCCTGAGGGCGATCCTATCGAATTGTTGCCCTTCCCCACCCGGCGCTAACCGCGCCGTCTCTCACCCCCACGTATCGTCTTCCGCGTCATCCGGGCGATGCATCGGCAGCATCAGCGTGAATGTCGCCCCCTGACCGTTTCCGCCGGGATCGGCCATCAGGTCGCCGCCATGGTTCTGGGCGATCGCCCTGGAGATGGCGAGCCCAAGCCCCATTCCGGATTTCTTGGTAGTACTGAACGTCCTGAACAAGGACTTGCCGACGTCCTCGGAGAAGCCGGGGCCGCTGTCGGTCACCGATACGAAAGCCGATCGATCGTCAGAACCGATCGATACCTTCACCCAGCGCTCCTCGCTCTCCTTGGCCACCTCGAGGGCGTTGCGCAATAGGTTGAGGATGATCTGCTGGATCTGAGTCGCATCGGCATCGACATGAATCGGCGTCATGCCGAAGACGCGGCGTATGGTGACGGTGGCGCCCTGCGCCACGAATTCGCTGAGGTCGAGCGCCTCGTTGACCACCTCGCGCAAATCGACAGTAGCCCGCTCGGGATCGCGCTTTTCCACCATCTGGCGCATGCGTTGGACGATGTGGCTGGCCCGCTCGGCCTCTTGCACCGACTTGTCGAGCACGTCGAGCATCTTGTCGCTCGGCGGTTTGCCATCTGCGTGGCAGGCCTTGACCTGGCGCGCCACCGCCTGGAGATAAAGCAGCAGCGCGGTAAGCGGCTGATTGAGTTCGTGCGCCATGGCGGCGCCCATCTCGTCCATGGCGGAGAGGCGCGTCATATGCACCACCTGCGCCTGGAGCTGCGACACGCGCTGCTCAACAGCGCGGCGGGAGCGCAGATCACGCAGCACACCGATGTATTGCCGGCCATCGGCCGTCTTCGCCTCGCCGACCGACAGTTCCAACGGGAAAACGGTGCCGTCACGGTGCATACCGGAGACTTCGCGGCCGATACCGATGATGCGTCTCTCGCCCGTCCGATGATAGTTGCTCATGAAACGATCGTGAGACATCGAGAATTCGGGCGGCATGATCAGCGACACGTTCTGGCCGATCGCCTCTTGGGCGGTGTAGCCGAACAGGCGTTCGCAGATCTTGTTGAAGACCAGCATACGACCGGTATCGTCGATGACGATGATGCCATCGGCGGCGGTATCGAGAAGGCTCTCGAACCGAGCCTCCGAAACCGCGGTCCTGCGGTCCTCCTGTTCTCCCATCTTCGCCTCGCTCTTCCCTTCATCCCGATGGGGCCACAACCTCGCCCACCGGCTTGTCAAATCAGGAACAGCCCTTCAGTGCAAGTCCGGATGTAACATGCACGACTTCTAGGAAAAAGGAACTGTTACAGATCAAATTCAAACCTAAATGCCCGCAAAAAATCGCTAACGGACTTCGGCAGCCTGTCGGCGCGCGGCAAGCCAGCCCGAAAGACGACCGAGCGCCACCGTGATTTCCTGCGGATCGCCGGCAAAGCAGAGACGCATGAATCGCTCGCCACCCCGGCCGAAAGCAGTCCCCGGGGCGATGCCCACGCCAGCCTCGCGCACCATGTCGAGACAGAGCTGACGCGTGTCGCTCTCGCCTTCGATGGAGAGGAAGAGATAGAAGGCGCCATCGGGCGGCGACAGGGTCACGCCGCCGGCAGCGGCGAGTGCGTCCATGACCGTCGCCCGATTATGACGCACCCGCGCAATCTGAAAGGCCAGAAAATCTTCGCCGTTGTCGAGCGCCTCGATCGCCGCCCGCTGCATGAAGACGGCCGTGCCTGAGCTCGTGTACTGCACCAGATTCTGGACGGTGGCGTTGAGGGCAGCCGGCACCTCGATCCAGCCGATACGCCAGCCGGTCATCGCCCAGTTCTTCGAGAAGGTGTTGACGAAGATCAGCCGATCCTCCGGCTCAGCCACGCCGTGGAAAGAGGGAGCCACCGTCTGGCCATCCAGGTAGCAGAAGCGACCATAGACCTCGTCGGCAACGATCCAGATGCCGTGCCGGCGGGCGAGGTCAAGAATGGACGCCAGGCGATCGCGGCTCGCGACCCAGCCGGTGGGGTTGCTGGGTGAGTTGATGAAGATGGCCCGCGTGCGCGGCGTGATCGCCGCCTTGAGGTCGTCCGGGTCGAGATCCCAACCGGCGGGGCCGAAGCGCATCGGCACTTCACGCAACGCGGCGCCACACAGCGCGGCAGCAGCCGGTGCGTTAGGCCAGGCCGGCGTCGGTACAATGACTTCGTCACCCGCGCCGGCGACCAGCGACGCCGCCATCTGGATGGCATGCATGCCCGAGGCCGTGACGATGAAGCGGCTGGCATCAGCCGGCCGGCCGCCGAACGGTCCATAGAGCCGGTCGTGATAGCGACAGAGGGCCTCCCTCAACTCTGGCAGGCCAGCCTGATGCGTGTAGAAGGTTTCTCCCGCCAACAGCGAGCGGATCGCCGCGTCGCGGATGTTGTAGGGTGTCGGCAGGCTGCCCTCGCCGACCCAGAGCTTGGCCGTACCCGGCCGCCGCAATCCTTCGAGGTGTACCTCGACGATGCCGCTCGGTGGCGCACTCCGGGCGGCGGGCTGAATATCGTCGAGAAAATGCGCGGCAACGTCTGATGTCATGAACATGCCTTGCTCGATTGGCCGGCGAGAATCGCCGTCCATCGGGAAATATCAGCCCTACAAAAACGAATCAAAAGACAAGACATGGAGGAAGCTGCCGCCGGTGCGGCTGGCATGGCTTTATTTCCAGTCAGCCTTTCTTGAGAAGGTCGCGAATCTCGGCAAGCAACGCGATATCGGCAGGGACCTCCGGCCGCGCCTCGACCGCTGGCTCCGCGTTCTTCTTCATGCGATTCATCAGCTTCACCACCACAAACAATACGAAGGCGATGATCAGGAAGTTGATGGCCAGCGTCACGAAGTTACCATAGGCGATGGTCGCACCGGCCTTGCGTGCGGCGGCCAAGTCGCCCACCACCGGCGTCCCTGAAAGCTGGACGTACAGGTTGGTAAAGTCGATACCGCCGGTGATGAGCCCGATAACCGGCATCAACAAATCGGCGACGATCGAATTGACAAGGGCACCGAAAGCCCCGCCGATGATCACACCGATGGCCAGATCGACCATGTTGCCGCGCAGTGCGAATTCCCTGAATTCCTTGAGCATCTGACGATCTCCCCCGCGGTGCCCGGAGCGGCGGACGCCGGACACATCGGACCGCTGCTCCAAGCTTTTGTTTGCGCATCGGATTTTTCCGAGAAGCGGATCCACTTCTCGGCCCGATGTACTAAGGTAAACGCGATCATGCCCTAGCCTTGGGCAGGCTGCCATGCCCCGCACCATCGTCGGCTGTATTTCTACCGATAAAGCTGTGGATTCTCGAAGCTTCGGCAATGAGAAGGACTAAATCGGTCCTTCTTCCCGCTGACGCAGCCGGTCGACGAGATCGAAGAAGTGGCGGAACATGCGATCACTGAGGTCGAGGAACTCTTGGAGACGCCGTTCGTCCTCCTTATCGAGAAGCGGTGACCGTACATTCTTATTCTGAGCCTCCAGCGCCGCGACCCGCTTGTTAAGCCGGTCGTTTTCCGCTTCGAGCTCGCCGATACGGTCCTCATAAGCCTTGCGATCCTCGGGGATCAGCTGGCACGACCAAGCTCCATCGCGCGCCGCGCAATGGAAGACGTCGCCGGTGCGGCGGTCAATCTTGAGATAATCGCCAACGGCCGGCTGAAGACTGTAGCCTTCCTCGGCCGTTGGAGTTTGGGCCGAGGCCAGCGGAGCAGAGAGGAGTGTACCGAACGCAAGGGCTGCCAGGATCGCGCGCATCGTGGATCTCCCGGTTGGTCTCTCGGCAATAGAGTACCTCATCCGGTCCGATACGGCTGTTGTTTATTTTGACAGACGCTGCCTACGGCCGGCGGGTACCGGCTTCCTTCTCTTCCTTTTCCTTCAATAGACCGCTGACCACCGCCGTCGTCCGGCGCAGTTCCATCAGCGCCTGTTCGATCTCTTTCTTTTGCTTCTCCAGGATGGCGATCCGGTCGTTGAAACGGTCGAGCGCCACCTTGAGCTGGGTCACTTGACCATCGCGAAGATCGTAGAGATCGAGCATGCCCTTGATCTCGGTCAGCGAGAAGCCGACCCGCTTTCCCATCAGCACCAGCTTGAGACGGGCTCGATCGCGGCGGGAATAGAGGCGGTTCAACCCTTCCCGGCGCGGGTTGATCAACCCCTTGTCCTCGTAGAAGCGCAGGGTGCGCAACGTGACGTCGAACTCGCGGGCGAGATCGCCGATGGAAAACAGCGACCCGCGAGGATGCAGCCCGTCATCGTCTTCGAGCTTGTCGGCAATAACGGCCCCGATTTGCGCCTCGGTGGCCGGCTCGTCGCTTTCGATCACCCGCGATACCCTCCATGCAAGGCCACCGGAACGGCTCGCCGGCCGGCAGCAGGCAAACTGCGCATAAGCTTCCCTTTACGTCAAGGGATAGGCAGCAGACGTCCAGAATCGTTGTTTTTCGGTGCGCTTCGGTAAGGTTCTGTTCAGAGCGCTTAAAAAGCTACGAATACCAGCCCTCCGATTAACCGGCTGTTTACCCTGTTTTTGCAAATTGCCTAATCAATGCATCCTGGCGGTGATCCGTCTCGGCGGCCTTTGCCGCGAGGACGGCGTCGCAAACGGGGAGAACGATCATGGCGTCGCGGGCTACGTCTCGTTTGGGCGGCGGAATGGGCGGAGCGAGCCAATACGACCGGGAGCCAGCCGGTTTTGGCAGCTATGGATCGGAGAAAGACCGGCCGGGTGTCGACCCTGTCGATCGCATCCTTACGTCTCTCGATCGGCTCGGCGAGCGCATCCGGACGCTGTCGCCGACCGAAGAACAGCGGCCGGCCCGACTGCGCACGCCCGAACCGGACGATCTGCAGCGGGCTATCGACCAGATCACCCGCAAGCGTGACGCACTTGACCTCGCCCGCCCCCGCCGCAATGGCGAAGCCGACGTCTCCGAACTCGGCGCGCGTGTTCGGGCCCTCAGTCAGGAAATGGGTATCGACCGGCGACGGATGTCGTCGGCGCATGGCGAAGGCCTTGCCACCGAGGTGGCCGATCTCAAGGCGGAAGTCGAGCGGCTGGTTGAAGCAAGCTCCGGACGGTCGCTGGAGAGCGCCTTCGATACGCTGGTGGCGCGGCTCGATGACATCCGTACGTCGGTCGATAATCCGCGCATCGTCGGCGATCTCGTGCCGCGTCTCGTCGAAATTCGACGGCTGATTGCCACGCTGCCATCGGGCGATCAGGTCGGCGTCATTACAACGCGCCTCGATCGGCTTGCCGAACGGCTCGACCAGGGGCTCGGCGACCAGCGCGTGCTCGGCGATTTCGGCCGTAGCCTGTCCGATCTCGCCGCCGCCGTCGCCCAACTCGACAAGCGCGAGGTCATCGCCGCCATCGAGCGTCGGCTTGACGACGTCGCCGGCAGCATCCGCGCCATCGAGCGCGACATGGGCGATTTTACACGCTGGCAGGAAGGTCTCGAGCGGCAGAACGCCACCCTGTCCCAGGTTGCACAGCGCTCAGAACAGCTGCCGCGTTTCGCCCATGAGCTGGAGCGGCAGTCCGCGTCCATTGAGCGCATCGCTCGCTCGACCGATGGATTGCCGCGCCTTGCCGAGGAAATTGATGGCCTGCGCCTCTCCCTTGAGCGCCCCGACCTGACGCTCGATGCTGCGGCGATCCGAGCGCTCGATGAGCGGTTTGCCGAGCTCGGCCGATCGCTGGAAGCGCAGCTCCGGCCAGTGGCCGGTGGTCTGCCCGCCGATCTTGCCGCAGCCCTGTCGCGCATCGAAGCCAAGCTTGCCGAACCTTCGGCGGGTGGCCGCATCTCGGAAATCGAGGATCGCATCGCCGTCCTGACGCGATCGGTCGCCGATATCGATTTTGCCACCGGCAAGGACGTCGCCGCCCTGGAAAACGCCGTCGAGCGCCTTCGCGAAGACGTGCTCGCAGCCGCTGGGCGCCCCGACGCCGGCCTTGCCGCCGACGTGCGGACGCTGGTCGAGCGTCTTGATCGGCTGGACGCGCCATCGATCGGCACCGCCGCCTTCGACCGGCTGGAAAGCCGGATCGCTGATATTGCCACCCGCCTGGAAACCCGGCCGAACGAAATCGCAGCGCTGGCCGACGCGCTGGAACGGCTTGACGCCACCATGTCGAGCTCGCTGTCGGTCGAAGCCATTGCCGACCGCGTCGCCGCCGTCGCAGGGCGCCACGGCGACGATGCGCCTGCCCGTCTCGCCAGCGTCGAAGCCGGCATCAACCGGCTTGGCGAAGATCTGCGGGCCGATGCCGAACGGGATCGCGGCCTGCTGCTGGCCATTGGCCAAACGGTGGAACGCCTGGCTCTCCGCGAAGTCAGCGGTGACAAGCCGCCTGCTGAGGCCAGCGAGCCCAAAGCCCCTCACCTCAAGAAGGATAACTGGGAGGAGATCGAGCAAGCTCTTGTCCGGCAGATGCCTCCCATTGTCGAAGCCGAGGAGGAAGAGGAGCTGCCGCGCATTTTCGGCCGCAAATCGGCGCCAACACCGCGCGTCGAGCCACCGCTCGGCAAGCCCGAGCAGGCGAAGGCCGACGAACCGGCACTGCCGCCCGGCTTCGACGTCAACAAACCGCTTGAACCCGGCTCCGGCAAGCCGCGCCTGCCCAAGTCGACACCTGCGGCCGAACGGTCGGCAACGCCTGACGCAGCGCGCGCGCCCACCAAGGCCGACTTCATTGCCGCCGCCCGACGGGCTGCTCAGGCAGCCGGTAGCGGCATACCCGGCGAAGCCGGCAAGGAAGAGGCATCCAAGGCCGGCAAAGCCCGCTTCGCTTTGCCCAAAGTCAGCTTCAACTTGCGCAAGGCGGCGATGGTCGCGGCCGTCGTGCTGATCGCGCTTGGCCTTGTGAAGATCGCCAACGATACGCTTCATCGCCTGTCGGCATCCAACGAGGCGCCGGCGAACGCCGTCTCTTCGTCCGAGCCCACGACACCTGTCGCGCCAGCTTCTGAAATGCCCACGGCTACCGCACCGACCGCCCCGGCCGTACAGGCGCCGGTCCTCCAAGCGCCTGCGGTACCGGCACCGATGAGCGAGGCAACGCCCTCGCCCACTCCTCCGGCAAGCTCCGAAATTCCGGCCGCTCCACAATCGGCAATGCCGAGCGATGGCTTCTCGAAGACGCCGCCCGCCTTGCCAACCAACAGCTTCGCGCCGGTACCGGCCGTGACGTCGGCGCCACCGGTCTCTCTTGACAGCACGGCGGAAGCAACTGCTGCTCCCAGCGCCAACGCTGCCGCACCAGCCCTCCCGGATGCCATCGGCCCCAAGGCGCTACGTGACGCGGCGGCTGGTGGAAATCCGCTGGCTGCCTTCGAAGTGGCCTCCCGCTTCGCTGACGGGCGCGGCGTGCCGCAGGACTTCGCCGCCGCCATCGATTGGTACCGGCGCGCTGCCGAGGCTGGCCTTGCTCCGGCCCAATATCGGCTCGGCAGCCTCTATGAAAAGGGCACCGGCACGGCGCGCGACGCCAAGACCGCCGTCGTCTGGTACGCCAAGGCCGCCGCCCTCGGCAACGCCAAGGCCATGCACAATCTCGCGGTGATCAATGCCGAAGGTGGCCTTGGCGCGCCAGATTATGCGATGGCTGCCAAGTGGTTCCAGGAAGCGGCCGAACACGGCGTGCGCGACAGCCAGTTCAACCTCGGCATCCTCTATGCCCGGGGCCTGGGTGTGCCGCGTGACCTCGCCACCTCCTACAAGTGGTTCGCCCTGGCTGCGACCGCCGGCGACACCGACAGCGCCAAGAAGCGGGACGACATTGCCCAGGTGCTGTCCAAGGAGGACCTCGCTCGTGCCCGTCTCGCCGTCGAAACCTGGGTGGCCAAGCCGCTCGACCCGAAGGCGGAGGACGTGCCGCCGGCCGATCCGAGCTGGGCGGCCGCACCCGAACATACGGCTTCGGTCGATACCACCAAAACGATCGCCCGCACGCAGGCCATTCTCACCAGCCTTGGCTTCGATGCCGGTCAGCCCGACGGCAAGATGGGCCGCAAGACACGCGATGCCATCGCCGCCTTCCAGACCTCCAAGGGCCTGCCAGCCACCGGCGAGGTCGACAAGGCGCTGGTCGAGGCACTGGGTATGTCGGTCCTCTGATTGGTCCTAGACAGTCCTTGCCCCCGGTGCCGCCGCGCCGGGGGCTTTCTTTTTGCCGTGTCGATGCGCTTTTTTGCCGGAAAGCCATGACAAAAGGCTGTTCCGTTGCACTTTCGCAAGAGGTTGCAAGCTAATACTCGACACCGGACGCCTTTGAACGGATGACAGGTCTTGGATCTCTACCTGCCGATCGCCGAAATGCCGATGAACGTCTTCCTGCTGCTCGGGATGGGCGCCGCCGTCGGCTTTCTGTCCGGCATGTTCGGCGTGGGCGGCGGGTTCCTGTTGACGCCGCTTCTGATCTTCTCCGGCATCTCACCGGCCGTCGCCGTCGCCTCGGTATCCTCGCAGATCGTTGCCAACTCGGCCTCGGGTGTCCTGGCCTATCTGCGCAAGAAGACGGTGGACCTGAAGCTCGGTCTCTATCTTACGCTGTCCGGCATCATCGGCTCGGCGATCGGCGTCTGGGTCTACGGAGCACTGCGCGGCATCGGCCAGCTCGATGTGGTCATTGCCCTCTGCTACGTCGCCTTTCTCGGCACCATCGGCATGCTGATGTCGGTGGAGGCCGTCAGGGCGATCATCGCCAAGCAACGCGGCACGCCGCTGCCGGTGCGCCGCCCTGGCCAGCACAGCTGGATCGCCGGCTTGCCGCTCCGGGTTCGTTTCCACCGCTCCCGCCTCTACATCTCGGCGCTGCCGATCATCGCGCTCGGCGCGTCCATCGGCTTTCTTGGCGCACTGCTCGGTATCGGCGGCGGCTTCATCATGGTGCCGGCGCTCATCTATCTTCTGAGGGTGCCGACGACCATCGTCATCGGCACGACACTGCTGCAGACGCTGGGCACCATGGCCTTCACCACCTTCATGCAGTCGGCCACCAACCAGACGGTGGACGTGATCTTGGGTCTCGCCCTGATGGTCGGCGGCGTGATCGGCGCGCAGTTCGGGGCACGCGTCGGCCAGTCGCTACGCGGCGAAACACTGCGTCTTCTCTTAGGACTTCTCGTCTTGGCGGTCGGCCTCAGGTTTGCCGTCGATCTCGTGGCGACACCCGAAGAGTTCTATTCGATCAGCAGAATGGGAGGGGGATGAGATGATCATTCGGTCACTCCTTCTCGTTGTGCCCCTCATCCTTGCGCCTTGGCCCTCGAGCGCCGAGACGCTGACAACAGCGCTATCGACCGAGCGCGTCTCCATCGAATCCAACTTCACCGGTTCCGGCGTCGTCATCTTCGGCACCGTCGAGCGCGATCAGCAGACGGTCGCCCGCGGCGCTCCCTATGAGATCGTCGTGACGCTGACCGGTCCGCTGCGTTCCATGGTCGCCCGCCGCAAGGAGCGGGTGGCCGGCATATGGATCAACCGCACGTCAAGCGAACTGCCACGCGTGCCGTCTTTCCTTGCCATCGCCACCACGGCACCGATGGCCGACGTTGCCGGCAATCGGGTGCGTGCTCGGCAAGGCCTCGGCTTCGACATGCTGCCAACGCGCGGCTTGCCCGACGCCCTGCCACCCGTTCGCACCGAGTTCGACGGCGCCTTCTTCCGCCTGATGCAGACGGAAGGCCTGTTCAGCCTCAACGAAGGCAGCGTCGAGTTCCTGTCGCCGCAGCTGTTCCGTGCGCCGATTGCCCTGCCATCCAATGTGCCGATCGGCTGGTACACCGCCAACGTCTATCTGTTCTCCGGCGGCGTGCTGCTCGCCAAGACGACGCAGGACTTTTCCATCCTGAAGGGCGGGTTCGAGCAAGCGATCACCAATCTCGCCCATCAGCAGCCGGCTCTTTATGGCCTCGCCACGGTGGTCGTCGCCTGTTTCACCGGCTGGCTAGCCGGCGTGGCGTTCCGCAGAGACTAAAAGGCTCAGTCCGGCAAGAATTCCGCTGATCGCACCGGATAGACCCGTCCGTCCGACAGCATCCAGGCAATCAGCCGCGACCGTTCGAACAGCCCCTTGAAGGCGACATCCATGACGTTGAGCCCGCCGGTGTAGGCGCCGAAGGCCGGCAGCAGGCAGCGGCTGCCGTCGCAGACGAAGGCGCGCCGACGCACCGTGCGAGACCGCCCCACCTTGGCTGCCGGATGCAGATGGCCCGCCACCTCGCCGACCGATCGTCCAACGCGTGGTTCGTGGCGGAAGACCAGCGGTCCCAAGGCAATTTCGGCAACCGGCGTGCCGCCAAGGCCGGACGGCGGCAACGGATCATGATTGCCGGCCACCCAGGTCCAATCGACCGAGCCGACCAACGCCGTGAGACTCTCAAGGTCGGCCGGGGCGAGACGCCCTTCGGCGCCGCCATCATGAAAACTATCTCCGAGGGCAATGACCCGCTCCGGCCGAAGGCGGCCGATCGCCTCGGTCAGCGCCCGCAGCGTGGCCCGCGTGTCATAGGGCGGCACGAAACGGCCGCGCGAGCCGTGCGAGGAGCCTTTTTCGAGATGCAGATCGGCGACCACCAGCAGCCGCTCCTCCGGCCAGTGAAGCACACCCGAAGCATCGAAGCGCACGGCGGCACCATTAAGATTCACGAGACCGCCCGCAGTCAGCACGTCGTCGTCTCCCTGTCCCGCCCTCAGCGCCGTCACGCCATGGCCTCCCGAATGATTTCGTCTGCCGCCTGCCGCAGCACATCCTCGTCGGCTTCGCCCGCCACGCGCTCGCCGCCGATCTCCAGCATGATCGGCACGGCAAGCGGCGAGATGCGGTCGAGCCGCTTGTGCACGATGCGGCCGCTGATTCGTGACAGCATATCCGAGAGGCGGCGGAGGTCCAGAAGCCCCGAGGAGGCGTCTGCCCAGGCAGCTTCGAGCAGAATATGGTCGGGCTGGTGCTCGCGCAGCACGTCGTAAATCAGATCGGTGGAGACCGTCACCTGCCGCCCGGTCTTCTGGGCACCGATCGCATTCTTCTCGACCAGCCCGGCGATCATCGCGCAGGCCTTGAACATGCGTTTGAGGAGATAGCTCTCGGCCATCCAGGCTTCAAGATCGTCACCCAGCATGTCCGGTTCCAGGAGACGGGACAGGGTCGGCTCGCCAAGCGTGAAAGCACTGCCGACGTCGGCGGCACACCAGACGCCGATCACATAATCGGTGGCGATAAAGCCAAGCGGCTTCAGGCCGAAGCGCTCCAGCCGGCGGGTGAGCAGCATGCCGAGTGTCTGGTGGGCAAGCCGCCCCTCGAAGGGATAGAGCACGAGGAAAAAGCGCCCCCGATGGGGAAAGGTCTCGACCAGAAGCTCGTCCGGCTGGGGCAGAAGCGAGTGATCCCGCTGCAAGACCAGCCAGTCGCGCACCGGCGCCGGCAGTTTCCCCCAAGAGGACGGATCGGACAGCATCTGGCGGACGCCGGCGGCCAGGAACGTGGAGAGCGGGAACTTGCCGCCCGCGTAAACGGGGATGCGCGGATCGCTCGACCGAGCTCGCGAGACGATGACCTCCGTCTCCCGCATGCCCTCGAAACGCAAAACTTCGCCGGCAAACAAAAAGGTGTCGCCGACCTTCATCTGCTCGCAGAAATACTCCTCCACCTCGCCGAGCAGCCGGCCGCCCATCACCGGTCCGCGTCCCCGCGCCTTGCCACCGAGCCGCACCTTCAGCATCGGGCTCTCGATAATGGTGCCGACGTTGAGCCGATAGGCCTGCGCAAAACGCGGATGGGTGAGTCGCCACGTGCCATCGGCGGTCAGCTTGATCTTGGCGTAGCGCTCATAAGCGCGCAGCGCGTAGCCGCCGGTGGCGACCAGATCGATCACCCGGTCGAACCGCTCCCGATCGAGATGGCGGTAGGAATAGGTGGAGACGACCTCAGCGTAGAATTCATCAGCACGAAACGGGCCGGCCACCGCCCGGCCGAGGACGTGTTGGGCCAACACGTCGAGCGCGCCGTCGCGGATCGGCGGGGTGTCCTGGGCGCCGATATAGTTAGCGTCGAGCGCCGCCTGGCATTCCAGCACCTCGAAACGGTTGGCCGGCACCAAGAGTGCCGTCGATGGCTCGTCCATGCGGTGGTTGGCGCGGCCGACACGCTGAGCGAGCCGGCTGGCGCCCTTGGGCGCACCGACGTGGATGACAAGGTCGATGTCGCCCCAGTCGATGCCGAGGTCGAGCGTCGAGGTCGCGACCACCGCTCGAAGACGGCCATCGGCCATCGCCGCCTCCACCTTGCGCCGCTGGCCGACGTCGAGCGAGCCATGATGGAGGGCGATCGGCAGGTTGTCCTCGTTGAGCCGCCACAGCTCGGAGAAGATCATTTCCGCCTGGCTGCGGGTATTGACGAAGATCAGCGTCATGCGGCGCCGGTCGATCTCCTCCAGAAGCCCCTGATAGGCGTAGCGAGCCGAATGGCCGGCCCAGGGGATTGTCTCGTCGGCGTCGAAAATCCGGATGTCCGGCCGCGCCCCACCGGTGACCGTGACGATCTCGGAGAGAGCTGGCGTCTCATCTGGCGCCTGCGGTACCAGCCAGGCGCGTAGCTGGTCAGGTTCGGCGACGGTGGCCGACAGGCCGACCGTGCGAATGGCCGGCGCGATGGCGCGAAGACGGGAAAGGCCGAGCGCCAGGAGATCACCACGCTTGCTGGTGACCAGGGCGTGCAACTCGTCAAGGATCACCGTCTTCAGATCCTCGAAGAAGGTCTCGGCGTCCTTGGCCGCCAGCAGCAGCGCCAATTGCTCGGGTGTAGTGAGCAGGATGTCGGGCGGGATCAACTTCTGACGCTGACGCCTGGAAGCGGAGGTGTCGCCGGTACGCGTCTCGATGGCGACATCCAGGCCGATGCCTTGGACCGGCGTCTCGAGGTTGCGCTCGATATCGACGGCCAGCGCCTTGAGCGGCGAAATATAAAGCGTGTGGACACCGCGCCGCCGGGTGCCCGGCCGCCATTTTGGCCGCGCTGCGAGATCGACCAGCGACGGCAGGAAGCCGGCCAGCGTCTTGCCGGCGCCCGTCGGAGCGATCAGCAGTACGGAACGGCCGGCAAGACCGTGTTCGAGCAGAGCGAGCTGATGGGGACGCGGGCTCCAGCCACGCGACGCGAACCAGGCCTCGAACTTGGGGGGCAAAAGATTCGTCTCGGTCACCGGCCGAGTAAGCCCGATTTCCGCGAACAAGTGAAGAACATTTGCGCAGGCGCCGTCAGGGCGCGCGCTCTGCCACGGCGATTAGCCCTCGGATCGGCGCGCCGCGATCGAACCGCAATGTGTCGCGCGCGAGTTCGGTAATGACAAGACCAACCTCGGAGAGACCGCGGCGGATATAGGCTTCGCTGTGGGCGTAGCGCAGGCTGTCGCGCAGCACGAGGTCGCCGTCATCAGCTTCCTCAACCGTGAAGGCAAAGAGACCATCCGGCGCAAGGCGGGCCGCCACCGCCCGAAACAGCGCGTCGAGCCCACCGACGTAAACCAGCACATCAGCGGCCGTGATGAGGTGATAGTTGCCCTCGGCCATAGAGAGAAAGCTGGCCGCATCGGCAACGGCCAGCGCCTGATAGCGCTCCCCGACATCGGCACGGGTGACCATTTCCGGTGAAAGATCACAGCCGGCGAAATGCTCGACACGACCTTTGAGCACTTCCGCCATCAACCCGGTGCCGCAGCCGAGGTCGGCGCCACGGGCAAAGCGAACCCTAGGGCGAACCCTGTCAATGAGATCGGCAATCAGCCAAGGGGCGCGGTAGCCGAGATCATTGACCAGCGCCGTCTCGAAGCGGTCGGCATAGTCATCGAAGAGACCGCGCACATAAGCCTCTGGCGGGGCGACTGGAACTTCGGCAAGGCCGAGGGCGGCGAGCTTCAGCGACGTGCCGAACAGGCCGTCTGTATCGCGTGCCGCCGCCTGCCTGAGCAGCGGCTCGGCCTCTGCCCGACGGCCGGCGGCAGCCAGGGCGTCGGCCGCTCCAACCAGAGCCGGCAGCCAACCGGGCACCAGCTCCAGCGCTTGCAGATAAAGATCGGTGGCTGCCGCATGATCGCCGGCCTCGAAATAGGCGCGGGCATATTCATAGCGGCGGTCGGCGAGGAGGTCCCCGGAGGAGGCAGCGTGCAAGGTGGTGGCACTCGACGAAATAGGCGCCGGGTCATCCCGCCAAAGCGCCTCGCCGTCAAGATGGATTCAGCCGCGAAGTCCCGACCTACCCGACTTTGCGATAGCGGACACGGGCCGAGTGCTCGATGGCGGCGACGGCCAGCTTGTTGAGGGAGAAGCGGTCTTCCAGCATTTGCAGGAACACCAGTTCCTCCTGTTCGACCTCGACGTCGGAGGCAGCGACTTCCACGGCCAGCGCATAGGCCGTTTCATAGAGACGCTCGGGCAGGGACATGGCCACCCGATCGAGGATGTGGTCGATGCCATTCACCGACTTCAGGTTTTCCGAACAGGCGTCGGCGATCTCGCCGACCGAGCCCTCGAAGCCCTGGAACACCGGCAAGAAACTGATCAGCCGCTCGAATTGGTTGAGCTCGCGCTCGGTCATGTTACGATCGGCGATGGCGGTGGTGACCATGACCCAGATCAACGCTTCCTGGGCGGACAACGGCTTCTGCATGGGATCCTCGGGCAAAAGGCAAACGGAACCCTATTTGGGACGCCGCGCATAAAATCGCAAGCATCCTCTCGGTGAGGTCAGCGTTCCACTGCCCGCCAGCGCCAACCGAATCGACATTGACCCGCCTCGCGTCCTTGACCTTTCAAGGCCTCGTCCCTACTGTCCGCCCGCCCGGAAACTCCGGGTTTTTCTCGAATAGAGGCAACCGATGGCAACCGTTTCTTCCACCCTGCTCTCCGATCCCGCGCTTCTCGCCGCGGCCGGCCGCTCCAAGGCCTGGCCGTTCGAAGAAGCCAAGAAGATCGTGGCGCGGATCGAGAAACGGAAAGACACCGCCAAGCCGGTGATCTTCGAGACCGGCTACGGTCCGTCTGGTTTGCCGCATATCGGCACCTTCGGGGAAGTGGCGCGTACCACCATGGTGCGCCACGCCTTCCGCGTGCTCACCGGCGACAGCGTACCGACGCGTCTTGTCTGTTTCTCGGACGACATGGACGGCATGCGCAAGGTGCCCGACAACGTGCCGAACCCGGATCTCTTGCGGGCCAACCTCGGCAAGGCGCTGACCAACGTACCGAACCCGTTCAGCAACGAACATTCGAGCTTCGGTCACAACAACAACGCCAAGCTCCGGCAGTTCCTTGATACCTTCGGCTTCGACTACGAGTTCATGTCGGCAACCGAGGAGTACAAGAAGGGCACCTTCGACGACATGCTGCTGCGCATGCTCGCCAAGTACGATGCGGTGATGGAGATCATGCTGCCGACGCTGCGCGAAGAGCGACGGAAGACCTACTCGCCCTTCCTGCCGGTGCACCCGAAGACGGAAGTCGTCATGCAGGTGCCGGTCGAGGAACGCAACGTCGAGAAGGGCACCATCGTCTGGACCGACCCAGCCACCGGCGAGCGCTTCGAGACGCCGGTGACCGGCGGTCATGCCAAGTGCCAGTGGAAGCCGGACTGGGCACTGCGCTGGGCGGCGCTCGGCGTCGACTACGAAATGAGCGGCAAGGATCACATCGACAACGTCAAGACGTCGTCGAAGATCTGCAAGGTGCTGGGTGGTACCCCGCCGGACGGTTTCAACTACGAACTGTTCCTCGACGAGAACGGCGAGAAGATCTCCAAGTCCAAGGGCAACGGCCTCACCATCGACGAGTGGCTGACCTATGCCTCGCCGGACAGTCTCGCCCTCTACATGTTCCAGAAGCCGAAGACGGCCAAGCGGCTGTTCTTCGACGTGATCCCGCGTGCCGCCGACGAGTATTTCGCCTATCTCGAGAAATACCCGACGATGGACGTCGACCAGCAGCTCGCCAATCCGGTGTGGCACATTCACTCGGGCGATGTGCCGGTCACGCCGGTGCCGGTCAGCTTCTCGATGCTGCTCAACCTCGTCTCGGCCAGCCACGCCCACGACAAGAGCGCGCTCTGGGCCTATATCGGCCGGCATACGCCGGGCGTGACGCCGGACACGCATCCGAAGCTCGACGAGCTCTGCGGCTATGCGCTGGCCTATTATCGGGACCGGGTGAAGCCCTTCGTCACCTTCCGCATGCCGGACGACGAGGAGCGTCAGGCGCTCGTCAAGCTGCGCGATGCGCTCGACGCGCTGCCGGTCACCACGAGCGGCGAGGCGATCCAGGATACCGTGCTGGCGGTCGGCCGGTCGTTTCCGCGCTTCCAGGACCCGTCGAAAAAGAGCCCCGACGGCGGGCCGGGCGTCAGCCTCGAATGGTTCGCGACGCTCTATCAGGTGTTGCTCGGCCAGGAGAAGGGCCCACGCTTCGGCTCCTTCGTCGAACTCTATGGCCTGAAAGAGACCGTAGCGATGATCGACGCAGCGCTCGCGGGCAAGCTCGGCCAGAGCTGACGGTCAGAACCATAAAGATCGAAGGCCGGCGCATGCGCCGGCCTTTTAGTATCAGGTGGGATGCGAGACCATCAGACGTCGGCCTTCGGCTTCAGCGCCCGTAGCAGCAAGGCGGTGACGATGGTGCCGGCGATCATGGCGATGATGTAGCCACCGAGATTGGTGACCGCGTTGGGGATCGGCAACACGAAGATGCCGCCATGCGGCACGCGCAGCTGGGCACCAACGGCCATCGAGATCATGCCGGCTACGGCCGAGCCGGCCATCAGCGATGGGATGACGCGGATGGGGTCCTTGGCGGCGAAGGGAATGGCGCCTTCGGTGATGAAGGAGATTCCCAGCACCGCAGCGGCATTGCCCGCCTCATGCTCGTCGTCCGAGAAGCGGTCGGCGAACAGCTTGGTGGCGAGCGCCAGACCAAGCGGCGGCGTCATGCCGGCCACCATGGCGGCGGCCATCGGCTCGTAGAGCTGGCTGGCGATCAGGCCGGTGGCGAAGGTATAGGCCGCCTTGTTGACCGGGCCGCCCATGTCGAAGGCCATCATCATGCCGATGATCGCGCCGAGCACGATGGCATTGGCGCCCTGCATGCCCTTGAGGAAATCGGTGAGCCAGGTCAGCGCCGCCGCGACCGGCTGGCCGAGCACGTAGACCATCAGCAGGCCAACGATGGTCGTGCCGAGCAGCGGCAGGATCAGCACCGGCTTCAAGCCATCGAGGTTTCGGCCGAGCTTGATGTACCGGTTGAGGTAGAGCACCACGTAACCGGCCAGGAAGCCGGCGACGATGCCGCCCAAGAAGCCGGCGCCGATGGTGCCGGCGATCACGCCACCGATGGCACCCGGCGCAATGCCCGGCCGGTCGGCGATCGAATAGGCGATGAAGCCGGCCAGAAACGGCACCATCAGCGAGAAGGCCTGCTTGCCGATGGTGAACAGCGCCTGGCCGAGCGTGCCGGCATGCGCGTCGTCGTAGACGTAGATGCCGCCCAGCGCAAAGCCGAGCGCGATCAAGAGACCACCGGCAACGACGAACGGCAGCATGTAGGAGACACCGGTCATCATATGCTTGTAGGGACCGGAGCGCTGTGCCGCGCGGGCGGCCTTCTCGGCGGCCACTTCGGCGGCGAGGTCGCGCTTGCCGCCAGCGGCCGGCGCACCCTGTACCATCGCGTCGACGATGGCCTTCTCGACCAGCGCCTTGCCGTTGGCGATCGCGCCCTTGGTGCCGGTGGAATAGACGCGCTTGCCGGCAAAGCGCGACATGTCGACGTTGGTGTCGGCAGCGATGATCACCAGTTCGGCGGCGGCGATTTCTTCTGCCGTCAGGGTGTTCTGCGCGCCGACCGAGCCTTGCGTCTCGACCTTGACGGCATAGCCGAGCGCCTTGGCGCCCTGCTCCACGCCTTCGGCCGCCATGAACGTATGGGCGATGCCGGTCGGGCAGGAGGTGATGCCGACGATCAGCTTGACCGCCGAGGCGGCAACGGCACCGGCCGGATCGGCCAGAGCGGCGTCGAGCATCAGCTTGCGCACGGTTTTGCCGGCAAAGCGGGCGACATCAGCGACATCGCCGACGATCAGCACCAGGTCGGCGGCGGCAATGGTCGCCGCGTCGAGCGGCGTGGTCACGCCATTCGGCGTCTGCGTCTCGATGCTGAGGGACGTACCGGCGGCACCTGCCGCCTTCTTAAGGGCTTCGGCGGCGATCAGGGGCTTGCTCCCCGTCTCCTTGACGCCGATCACGACTGCTAACTTTGCCATTCTCATCCTCCAATGAAGAGCCTTCTCGCTGCCCACAGCCCCGGCGAGAATTCAGGGATATTCAGAAAATCAGGGCGTCAGAGGCGGATGATCTCCGCCCGTGCGGCCAGCGCTTCGACGACGGCGCGCTCCGGCAGATGGGGTCCAACCCGCTTGAGCTTGGCGGCGGCAAAGGCCACTGCCTGTCGCGCCATCGCTTCGAGCGGCTTGTCCTCGGCGAGCGCGGTGGCAATACCGGCCACCATGGCGTCACCGGCGCCGACGGTGCTGAGGGCCTCGACCACCGGCAGGCGGGCGGTAAGCGTCTCGCCCTCGGTGACGAACAGCGCGCCTTCCTCGCCGCAGGAGACGACGACCAGCCGCACGCCGCGACCGACGATGTCCCGAGCGGCGCCGATCAGCACCTCGATATCCGGCAGCGGCCGGCCGACCAGTTCCTCGAGCTCGTGCCGATTGGGCTTCACCGCGAAGGGCAGCGACTTGCCCGTGGCGGTGAGCAGCGCCTTGAGCGGCGCGCCCGACGTGTCGGCCACCACCTTGGCACCGGCGGCATTGAGGCCGGCGACCAGCGACACCAGCGCGTCGGCGGCAAGACTGGCCGGCAGCGATCCGCCGACCACCACGATGGCCCCGGCCTTGGCGGCTTCGAGCGCGGCGGCGGCGACCCGGTCAAGATGCTCGGCGTCGACCGTCAGGCCGGGCGTGTTGAGATCGGTGGTCTCGCCGGAGGCGGTGTCGGCGATCTTGATGTTGGTGCGTGTGTCGCCGCTGACGCGGACGAAGCGATCGGTGATGCCCTTCACCGCGAATAGCTCGACGAAGGCGCCGTCGTTGCCACGCCCGAGAACGCCGGTCACCGTCACCTGTCCGCCCCAATCGGCGGCGCAGGCGGCGACGTTGACGCCCTTGCCCCCAGCGTTGACCTGCGCCCGCTCGGCGCGGTTGACGCCGCTCTGAACGAGACCATTGACCTCGATCGTCAGGTCGACCGCCGGGTTGAGGGTGATGGTCACGATCGGCTTCATGCCGCATCTCCCTGGCCGATGGCGACATCGAGCGCCCGGACCTCGCTGGCCGTGCGCGCGGCGACCGCCTTGTCGGCCAGCGCCTTGAGATCGGCCATCGAGGCGGTGCGCAGACGCACCTTGACGGCGGGGATGTCGCGCACGGTCATCGACAGCTCGTCGACGCCGAGGCCGGCCAGCACCGAAGCGCCGAAGGGATCGCCGGCAATGCCGCCGCAGACGCCAACCCAGCGCCCGTGCACCGCCGCGCCTTCGACGGTGGTCTTGATCAGGCGCAGCACGGCCGGGTGCAGACTGTCGGCCTCGGCCGCCAGTTCGGGATGCTGCCGGTCGATCGCCAGCGTGTATTGTGTGAGGTCGTTGGTGCCGATCGAGAAGAAATCGACATACTCGGCATAGACGTCGGCCATTACCGCCGTCGACGGCACCTCGACCATGATGCCGAGCGGCACGGCGGGCGCGCCGACCTCGGCCCGGATCTCCTCGGCCACCTTGCGGACGGCCAGGATCTCGTCGAGCGAGGTGATCATCGGCAACATGATCTTGAGGTTGGCGCCGGTCTTGGCGACGCGGTAGAGGGCGCTGAGCTGCGGCCGCATCAGGTCGGGACGGCGCAGGGTCAGACGGGTGCCGCGCACGCCGAGGAACGGGTTGTCCTCGCGCGGCAGCTTCAGATGCGGCGCCTGCTTGTCGCCGCCGATATCCAGCGTGCGCACGATCAGCGGCCGTCCCCCGAGGTTTTCGACCATGGCGCTATAAGTGGAGAACTGCTCCTCCTCGCTCGGCGTGTGGCCGCCATCGAGGAACAGGAATTCGGTGCGCATCAGACCGACGCCCTCGGCGCCCTGGTCGATGGCACCGGCGACATCGGCGGGCTTGTTGATGTTGGCGCCGATCTCGATGGTTCGGCCGTCGGTGGTGGTGGCGGCAAGCGCCCGCCCTTCCGCTTCCGAGGCAGCGCGCCGCACACCGGCCTCGATGAAGGCGCGCGCCGAGGTGAGATCCGCTTCGCTCGGGTCGAGATAGAGCCGGCCGGCGGCGCCGTCGAGAATGGCGGTCGTTCCCGCCTTGGTTTCCAGAAGACCTGCGCCCAGCGCCACCACGGCCGGCAGGCCGAGCGTGCGGGCGAGGATGGCGGTGTGCGAGGTCGGCCCGCCCTGCGCGGTCGCCAGACCGGCGATCAGCGTGGTGTCGAGGCCGATGGTGTCCGACGGGGTGAGGTCGGCGGCGACCAGGATCGACGGGGTGGACGGCAGCACGATCCCCGAACCGCTCGCCACCTCGGGTGCCAGCTTGGAGAGCACGCGGCGGCCAACGTCGCGCACGTCGGAGGCGCGGGCGGCCAGCAAGGGATTGGCATTGCTTTCGAGCGACCCCGCCACCTCTTCGACGGCGGCACGCCAAGACCAGGCGGGGCCATGGCCACCGACCACCAGCAGGGAGGCTTTCGTCAGGATTTCCGGATCGTTGAGCAACTCGGCATGCGCCTCGAAGATCGCCGCTTCCGACGGCCCCACCTTCGCGGCGGCCTCCGTGGCGACGGTCTTGAGTTCACCAATCGTCGCTTCAATGGCCTGATCGAGCGCGGTAGAGGCCTCGACAAGACCCATCGGCGTATCGGCGACCTCGACGGTCGCGCTCTTCAGCACGTGTACTGGGGCAACGACCACGCCCGGCGCCGCGGCAACGCCAGAAAACGTTTTCAGATTGGTGACCGGCACCCAGCCCTTGCGGCCGACGGGGGCCGGCGCCTTGGCGGCATCCGCCTTCTCTTCGGCCGACAGTCGCTCGATCACCTGCACGAAGGCAGACAGAGCGACGGCGGCGTTGTCGCCCTCGGCGGAAATCGTCAGCGTTTCACCGGCGCGAAGGCCCAATTGCAGCAGGGAAACCAGCCGCGTCGGGTCGGCGGCATCCGCGCCACGTCGCACCTGCAGACGTGCTCCGGTGGCCTTGGCCGCATCGACCCAGCGGCTGGCCGGGCGGGCGTGCAGGCCGTTGGGATAGTCGACCGTCCACTCGACCTTCAGCGCGAGATCGGCCGGTATCGCGGCATCGGCGGCTAATGCCGCGGCGGCCGTTTCGTCCAGCGCGGCGATGATAGCCCGCGGGTCGTCGACCTCGAATAGCGCCTCGAGCGCCGCCTCGTCCTGGAACAGCCGCGTCAGCCGGCGCAGCACGGAAATATGGTCGTCCGACTGGGCGGCAATCGCCACCACCAGCTTGACGGTCTGGCCTTCGTTCCAGGTCACGCCGCCGGGAACCTGCAGGATGGCGAGGCCGTTGTGCTTGATCAGGCCGCGATCGGCGTTCATGCCGTGAGGAATGGCAACCCCATGCCCCAGATAGGTTTCGGCCACCGTCTCGCGGCGCAGCATGCTGTCGGCATAGGCCGGATCGATATAGCCGCCGGCAGCCAGCAGGCCGCACGCCTCGCGGATGGCGGCTTCCTTGGAGGCCGGCGCCGCCTTGATGCGCGTCAGCTCTGGTGCGAGAAGTGGCTTTGTGCTGCTCAACATGAAACTTCCCTCTCCTCCGCGCATCAGAAAACTGAAAACCTTTTCAGCTCTATTCACGCAGATAACATGAGCCAGCTTTCCGAGGAATGCTGAAAAAACCCGTATTGAAGGCCGTCTTTAGACGTGATTGGTTTCGCCGTAAACGGAGAACGATTTTAGCTATGAGCGTTGGCATCAAGGATGTAGCTATCGCCGCGGGCGTTTCGCCGGCAACGGTTTCGCGTGTTCTCGCCAACCGCCATGTCAAGCCAGAGCTGCGCGAGCGGGTGGAAACCGCAATCCGGCTAACGGGTTACCGCCCCAACCTCTCGGCGCGTCGGCTGCGCTCGCAGCATTCCAACACCATCGGCCTGATCGTTCCCGATATCCGCAATCCCTTCTTCACGACGCTGAGTCGCGCTGTGGAAGACGCCGCCTACAAGGCCAACATGCGGGTCGTGCTGTGCAACACCGATGAGAATCCCACCCGCGAGACCATGTATCTGCGCCTGATGCAGGAGGAGCGGGTGACCGGCGTCATCTACGCGCCGACGCGCGAGACGGCCGCGCAGCTCGACCGACTCAACTTCGATTTCCCGGTGGTGCTGGTCGACCGCCACGGCCCGGCCGGCAAGCACGACTCGGTGATCCTCGATAATCGCCAGGCCTCCGCCACGCTGGTCGAACACCTCCATTCCCGTGGCTTCAAGTCCATCGAGGGGCTGTTCGGCAACACCTCGTCCACCGCCCGCGATCGCTTCAGTGGCTACACCGAGGCGATGAACGACCGTGCCCTGACGCCGCGCGCCGACTTCGTGGCCCCCAACGCCGACGCCGCTACCGTGGCGGCGCGGCAAATCCTGTCGCGCAAGGACCGCCCGGAGGCGCTGATCGCCTCCAACGGCCTCATCCTGCTGGGTGTCGCCCAGGCTATGCAGGAGCTGGGCCTTCAGGCGCCTGACGATATCGCCATCGCCGGCTTCGACAACGAGATCTGGACCGGCCTCATCGGCTCCGGCATCACGGTGATCGAGCAGCCGGTGGCCGATATCGGCCATTCGGCGATGCGCCTCCTGTTCGAGCGTATAGAAACGCCGGAGATGGCGCCGCGCGTCGTCATGCTCTCGGGCAAACTGATCGAGCGCAACTCAAGCAAGCGACCCGGCTGACACGGCCAGAAAAGACCGATCGCCGACGGCCAACGCCCGCCTGCGGCCGTCTTCGCAAGGTGGCCGAGCCGAATATTGCAGGCTTGCCCGGAAAATTTTGCCCGGAACAATAGGCCTTTCGTGATCGGCCTGCAGGTCGCGGTCCATACGCCCGTGAACGCCCGTCCGCCGGTTCACCGGAGCATACCGGGCTTTTTCCGGACCGTGCGGAAACCATTCAACTTCCCGCACACGCTTTCGCGATCCAGCGGTCAACTTTCCCCCTCGCACTCGTCAGCGAGGGCCGGTTTCGCTGTGATCGATCAAAGAACATCTTCGGGTCATCGGCAGCGAACAAGACCTCCCCCGACAAGGTGTCCTCGCTGCCTCCCGACAAAAACCAAAGACCCAAAACACCAATTGAAGACCGGAGTTATCACCATGAACAAGTTCCTCATCGCCGCCGCCTTCTCCCTCATCCTGGCCCCCGCCCTTGCCAACGCCGCAGCTTCCTTCGATCCGGGTGCCGGCAATGCCGCCCCGACCTTCGTCTCGGCGCCTGCCCAGGTGAATGGAGCCAATGCCGCCGCGGCCAAGGCCGACGCCCAGCGTTACGCCTCCGTCGCCGACAGCGTGGTGATCGGCACCCATGGCGTCGCGCCGCAGGGCGTCGTCGAATACGATCCGGGCGCGGCCGATGGCCAGTCAGCCTTCGTCGCCAAGACGGTCCTGTCCGGCGCCGGCGCTCAGGTCGCCCAGCAGCGCTTCATTCCCTACGCCGACAACAGCGAAGTGATTGGCAACTGATCCCAAGCCGATCCCCATCGTCACAGATGACCAAGGCCGCCCTACCGGGCGGCCTTTTCGTATCAGGTGGGGTCCGGCGGCTGCAAACTGCCGTCGCCATAGCGGCCAAGCTTCTCCGTCTTGGCCTTGGCTGCATAGGGCGCCAGCAACGGGTCGGCGGGGTCTATCGGCTCGGCCCATCCCCGGCTCACCATGAAGACCGAAAGATTGCGATTGCCGACCCAGCAGTCGGCGCGGCTTTCGCCGTCGTCCTCTTTCGCCGCGATGTTGATGCAGCCGATGGCACGCGGCCCGATCAGCCGGGCGAGATCGGCACGCGCTCGGGCGCCACAGTTCCAACGGCCGACCGGTCCTTCGCAAGCATCTGAGAAGGCGGCGCCATTGATGCCTGCAAGATGGATGACCAGAGTTTCACGGTCGCGGATGGTCCGGAAGCGGGTGGCATCGAGCACCGTGACACGCGAGAAGAGGGCCTCGAAGCTGGCAGGCGGTGGGGCGAGCGGAAGTTCCGCCGCCTGTGCGATCTTTGGGGAATTGGCTGTTTGGAGTGGGGGCGGGGCGTCGGCGGTCAGCAGCTTCTTCGGTACCAGCGGCGATGGTGGCCGACCGAAATCGAGTATGGTCGGTCGAGCAACGGTCAAATCCTCGCGCTCCGCGTCGCCCCAAAACCAAAGCAATGCGGCAGCGGTCAAAGCCGTGCCGACGATGAAGGGCGCAACGCTGCGCGTCAGAAAGCCGTACCGCCATTGCCGTCGAGCCATCGCGGAGTTCCCTTGCTGGAGCGCGTGCGCTGAAAAATGCTGCATTCTCGCTATAGGAGCAAGCCGCTTACCAGCGATAGCAGCCCTGTGCGAGGATTTGATTGGAGCGGGGTGGTATCGGGCAATTGGATGTTCTAGAGGAAGGCCGCAGCCTTTCGGAGTTGGCCCATGGATCGTCTCGTCTACAAGATCGCGCCACGCGCGCTGTGGGAAGCCGCCGAGGCGACGGGCGTGTTTGCCGGCGCATCGATCGACTTCGAGGACGGCTTCATCCACCTGTCATCAGCAGCGCAGGTCAAAGAGACGGCGCGCCTCTACTTCGCTGATCAAAACGACCTTCTGCTGATCGGCGTCGACACGGCAGCTGTGGGCGAAGCGCTGAAGTGGGAAGCCTCGCGCGGTGGCGACCTCTTTCCGCATCTCTACGCGCCGCTGGAATTCTCGGCGGTGGACTTCGTCGTACCGCTGCCGCTCGGGCCGGACGGCGGGCATCAATTCCCCGATCTGGAGACCGGCCGATGACCCTTTCCGAACTGATCGGTTCGTTCAGCGCCGCCATGCTCCGGCGTCTTGATCCGGAACTTGCCCATACGTTCGCCGTTTCCGCCATGCGCTTCAACCTGGCGCCGGGCCTGCCCAAGGTGGTGGATGATCGCCTTGTCGTCGATTTCTTCGACATGCGGCTCGATCATCCGATCGGACTCGCCGCCGGCTTCGACAAGGACGCCGAAATCGCCGACGCGCTGCTGAAGCAGGGTTTTTCCCATGTGGAAGTCGGCACGGTGACACCGCGACCGCAGCCGGGCAATCCCAAGCCGCGCATCTTTCGCCTGCCCGAAGCGGGTGCGGTGATCAACCGCTGCGGCTTCAACGGCAAAGGCCATACCCATGCGCTGAAGCAGCTGGAACGGCGCAATGGCCGCCCGGGTGTCATCGGCGTCAACGTTGGCGCCAACAAGGACAGCACCGATCGCACTGACGATTACGTGAAAGGCATCAAGGCTTTCGCCGGTCTTGCCTCCTACTTTACCGTCAACATTTCCTCGCCCAATACGCCCGGCCTGCGTGACCTGCAGGCGAGCGCCGCCCTGTCCGATCTGGTGGCGCGCGTTATCGAGGCGCGCGACGAAGCGACGGCCGCCATCGGTCGCCGGACGCCGGTGCTGGTCAAGATCGCGCCCGACCTCGACGAAGCGGCGCTTGACGACATCGCGGCTGTGATCGGGGCACGCGGTGCCGATGGTCTCGTTGTGTCTAATACGACTCTGTCACGCAGCGGCGTATTCGGCCCGACGGCGGCGGAGCCCGGCGGCCTTTCGGGCAGGCCGCTGTTCGAGCGCTCCACTATCGTGCTCGCCAAGATGCGCGAGCGGGTCGGTCGCGCTCTGCCGATCATCGGCGTCGGCGGTGTGATGACCGGCGAGGACGCCTATATGAAGATCGCCGCCGGCGCCAATCTGGTGCAGGTCTACACCGCCTTCATCTATGGCGGCGGCAACGCCGTCAACGCCATCACCCACGACCTGTTGGCGCGTATCGAGAAAAGCGGCATCGGTTCGGCACGGGCGCTGGCCGGTTCGGACAGCCGAGCCTGGGCGAGCCGGCCCATTCCGCTGTAAGATCAAGCAGCGATCAGCCCACCGTCAATTGCGGCGGGCTTGCTCGAAATCAGCCGATCGCCATACCCGTCCGGGACTAAACGCCGGCGGCTCGGCGCAATCCGTTCAGATTGTCGGCGATGCTGGCACCACCCTTGAAGACGGCGCTGCCACTGACGATCATATCCGGTCGGAAGCTGGCGGCGACGCCGATCGTCGCCTCCGTGATCCCACCATCGATGGCTATCAGCGGATCCGCACCAGCGTCCGCGGCAAGCTGCCTCAGCCGCTCGATCTTGCAGCCAAGCGCCGCATCGGGTGCGCCGCCGCTCCAGCCGGGATCGACCGCGAGCAATGTCACCATGTCGATCGCGTGCAGGACAGGCACCACGACATCCACCGGCGTCGCCGGATTGAGTGCCACCGCTCGCAACACGCGCCGACCCGGATGGCTCGCCACATCGACATCCAGCAGCGCGAGCGCTCGGTGGAAATGAACCAATCCTTCGGGATGAACGTGCACGATGTCGGCGCCGGCCTTCAACACGGCCGGAATGACGCTGAGCGGATCGGCCACCATCAGATGGACGTCCTTCAGCATCTTGGTCTTCGATGCCGCGACAAGCGGCGGGCCGGCGGTGAAGCCGGGGCAGAAGACGCCGTCCATTACGTCGAAATGCAGAAGGGCGTTGCCGGCTGCTTCCAGTTCGGCAATGGCGGCGCCATACGCCATGGCATCAGCGGCGAGAAGGCCGACGCTGAGCGACGGCGCGGCGCGACGCAGGAACGCCTTCAGGGCATCGCGCGTCGCAAGATCATCCGTTGAGGGGAACATAGCGGCCTCGTCAGGCGCGCGGCAGAATGCCGACGAACACCTTGTGGCTGCGTGGACCAGTCATGATGTCTTCGAGCTCGGCCTTCACCTTGAGGTAATGCGGGGTCGTCTTGTGAAACTTCACGGCCGCCTCGTCGACGAAGGCCTCGTAGATGGTGAAGCGGGTCGGTTCATTGGGATCCTGCAGCACGTCAAACCGCCGGCAGCCGGGCTCGGCAATGGTACCCTCGCGGTTGGCGCCGAAGACGCGCAGGAAATCGTCGACGCGGTCGGGCTTGACGTTGATCTCAACGAGCGTGACGTGCATGGCCGAAACCTCCAGATTGTCAGGGTAGTAAAAGGATGGCCGGCCGCCGGTGGAGGACGGCCGGCTCTCCGGAATCCCGATCGGCCAAATGGGGGGAGCCGACGGGGGAGGAGCGGACGGCAGACGGGAGGGACCGCCGTTCCGCAGAGCTGAAGGAAATTCGATCAGAAGTCGAACTTGTCGATGTTGTCCTTGGTGAACACCTGACGCTCCGGCAGCAGGATGATGCCGTTGCCGTCAGCCTCGTACTTGTAGCCCTGGACGCTGTTCGGGCTGACTTCGACGGTGCCGACTTCAGGAATGTCCAGCTTGTCGCCGACCTTCATGGCGCCGTTCTTGATGAGGTGATCGGCGACGTAGATGGAGATGGCACCCTGCTTGGTGACGTCCCAGAGACCGAAGGCCTTGACGGTGTCGCGCTTGACGTAGGGGCGCATCACGTTCGGCGTCGAGAAACCGACAATGGTCACCTGGCCGGCGCGGCCGACGTTTTCGGCAGCCTGGGCGGCGGCCGGAAGCGCGTTGGCGTCGGGAGCGATGATGATGTCGACGTCCTTATAGGCCTTCAGGATGCTTTCGCCCGTCTGCAGCGACTTCTGGGCATCGTTGTAGCCATACTGGGTGGTGACCACTTCCCAACCCGGCTTGTCCTTGGCGATGATCGCCTTGGCCTGCTCGACCCACTGGTTCTGGTCGGTCACCGTCGGGCTGGAATAGAAGAAGGCGACCTTGGCTTTTTCGGCCGGATGCTGCTCGGACGCCATGTCGACAAGCAGCTTGCCGAGCTGAGCCGGCGTGCCCTGGTCGATATAGTAGCTGCGGCATTCGGGATTGACGTCGCTATCCCAGGTCAGGACCTTGATGCCGCGGGCCATGGCGCGCTTCAGCGCCGGGCAGAGACCGTCAGGCGACACGGCGGAGACGACGATGGCGTTGAAGCCCTGGTTGGCGAAGGTGTTGATATACTGCACCTGGCCGGACACCGACGGCTCGGTCGGGCCGTCATAGGTCACTTCCACGCCGAGCTTCTTGCCGGCTTCGACGGCGCCCTTGCCGCCGGAGGTGAAGAAGCCGACGCCGACCAACTTCGGAATGAAGGCGATGCGGGCGCTATCAGCGGCGATCGACGGGCCAGCACAGGACGCAGCAGCGGCCACGGCAAGCGCGAGGGAAACGGTACCAAACTTCATTTGTTGCTCTCCTTCCAAGCGTGGCCCCGAGGCTGAAAACCCCGCGTTTTGGGCCCTTCCTCCACAAACGTCAGACCGTCATTCGGCGGCAACGTTTCTCAAAACACGCCTGTGCTGGAACCAGACGCGTCCCATTTCCGAGAGGCTGCGCAAGGCAACCACGATGACCAGCAGGCCGCCCGACAGGGCGCTCGAAACGTGGCTCGACACACCGACGAGCTGAAGACCGGTCTGCAGATAGCCGACCAGCAGCGCAGCCAGTGCCGTGCCGAGAATGGTGCCCGAGCCGCCGTAGATCGACGTGCCGCCAAGCACCACGGCAGTGATCGCCGGCATCAGTGCCGTCGTGCCGAAGTCGGAACGGGCCGAGCCGAAATAGGAGGCGAGGATCAGGCCGGACAGCGCCGCCATCAGGCTGGTCAGGGCATAGGCGACCACCAGGGTGCGGAACACCGGCGTGCCAGCATAGGCGGCAGCGCGCGGGTTCTGGCCGATCAGGTAGACGTAACGGCCGAAGCGGGTGCGGTGCAGCAGCGCCATGAAGCCGACGGTCAGCGCCAGGAACAGGGCGAAGGGCAGCGGCAGGCCGACGACCTGGAGATTGGCGAGATTGACGAAGGCCGGGTCGAAATTGCTGATACCCTCGTAGCCTGTCGCTCCGGCGAGACCCGACAGCACCAGTGCCGCGCCACCGTAGAGGAAGCCAGTGCCGAGCGTGATGACCAGTGGGTTGACCTTGGAGAGATGAATGGCGACGGCATTGAAGACGCCGCCAAGCGTGCCGACTGCCAGAGCAGCCACAGCCGCCCCCCAGATATCGACGCCGTCCACCCAGAGTATGCCCAGGGTGATCGCTGACAGGCCCATCACCGAGCCGAGCGACAGATCGATACCACCGGTGATGATGACCAGCGTCAGCGCCAGAGCCGTGATGCCGATGTGAATGAAGTCGGAGGTGGCGTAGAGCAGCATGGATGGCTGCAGGAACACCGGGTTGATGGCACCGAACAGCAGGATCTCGGCGATAAGGAGCAGCGCGAGCACGCTTTCCCAACGCTTGAGGGCAGGATGGAGTCTCATTTGCGCGCCTCCGAGGTCTCGAGCGTCGTGTTGAGCGGCCGGGCGGCGGCCTTGGCGGCGTCGGCGTGCTGACCAGCCGCCTGCGGATCGATGAACTTGCGATATTTCTGGTAGCGAAGGTGGTGATCGACGGCCTCACGTATCTTGCCGTCGGTGATCAGCACCACCAGCAGGATGGCGCCGGCGATGATGTCGTTCCAGTAGGCCTCGAGGCGCAGCAGCACGAGGATGCTGTCGATCGAGGTCATGAAGTAGGCGCCGAGGGCCGCACCGAGTACCGTGCCTGTACCACCCAGAAGGCTGACACCACCGAGCACGCTCGAAGCGATGGCGCGCATTTCCATGCCGGTACCGGCGGTGTTGGGGATGAAGCCGATCTGCGAGGCGAAGATGACGCCGGCCAGGGCCGATAGAAGTCCGTTGAGACCGTAGGCGGCGATCTGAACTTCGTTGACGCGGATACCGATCAGTCGGGCGCCCTCCCGATTGTCACCGACGGCGAACATCGCGCGGCCGAAAGCCGTGTAGCGCAGGCAAAGATGGGCAACGATCAGCAGAACCAGCACCAGCCAGGCGACCGGTGACAGGCCGAGCGATCCGGCCTTGGTCAGAGCCTTGAAATTTTCCGGCAGGCCTTCGATCCAGGCACCGCCCGAGAGGAGATGCACAAGGCCGCGATAGAGGCCGAGGGTTCCCAGGGTGGCGACGATGGCCGAGACATTCAGCAACGACACAAGAGCGCCGTTGAAGAGACCGCAGAGCAGACCAATAAGCAGCGCGACACCAATGGAGGCAGGAATACCCCAGCCGGCGTTCATCAACAGGCCGGCAACCACCGCCGCCAGGCCCATGATGGAGCCGACGGAAACGTCGAGGCCGTGCGTTGCCATCACCATGGTGGCGCCGATGGCCAGCACGAAAAGGATCAGGCTGTTGCCGTAGACGAGCAGCACGGTGTCGAAGGACAGATAGCTGCGATCGACGAGGCCGAGGATCGCGAACAGGAAGACGATGATCAGCGCGACCGAAGCTTCACGGTGGCGCTGCAGGAAGCGGATAATCATTGCGCAGCGTCCAGGTTGGCGCCGACCCCGAAGGAGAGACGGGCAATGGCGTTGATGGTGATATCGGAGCCTTCGAGCATGCCGCCCGGATAACCGTGGTTCATCACCAGCACGCGATGGCTGAGGCGTTCGACCTCTTCATGGTCGGAGGAAATCAAGAGGATGGCGAGGCCTTCGCCGGCCAGCCTGTCGATCAGCCGATAGATGTCGGCGCGGACCGCCACGTCGACACCACGGGTCGGCTCATCAAGGATGAGGACGCGAGGACCGGCGGCGAGGCACTTGGCGAGCAGCACCTTCTGCTGGTTGCCGCCCGACAGCGTGCGCACCGGCTGGTCACCGCTGGCGCAGACGATGCCCAGCAGCTTGATCTGTTCGGAGAAATCGGCCCGCTCCTGGGCGAGCGGCAGCCATTCCCGGCCACGATGCAGCACCAATGCCGAGGCGTTCCAAACCAGGGGCGCATTGACGAACAGACCGGACACCTGCCGGTCCTCGGGCAGGTAAACGACGCCGGCGTCGAGGCTGTCGCGCGGACCGTGGCTGGAGAGCGGCTTGCCCTCGACCAGGATACGGCCACGCGCGGCGGGGCGAATGCCGTAGATGGTTTCGGCGAGCTCGGTGCGGCCCGAGCCAACCACACCGGCAAGGCCCAGGATCTCGCCGGCGTGCAGCGAGAAGGTGACGTCGGCAAACCCTTCGCCGGCCAGCCCCTCGACGCGCAGCCGTTCAGGCCCGCGTTCCGCTGGAGCGGCTGCAGCATGGCCGAGCGTAAAGCCCTCCTTGCCTTCGACATGGGTCATTGCCGCAACGATTTCGGCGTCGCTGAATGTTTTCGGCGCACCAGCCAGAACAACTTGACCATCACGCAGGATGGAGACGATATCGGCGATCTCGCGGATTTCGCCGAGCTTGTGGGAGATGAAGAAGATGCCGACGCCCTGGGCTGTCAGCGCCCGGATACGCTCGAACAGCTTGCCCACTTCGCGCGGCGTCAGCGCCGAGGTCGGTTCGTCGAGAATGAGAATACGAGCGTCGCGGATCAGGCCGCGCAGGATCTCGACCATCTGCTGGTCGGCAACCTCGAGCTGACCGGCCTGCGTCGACAGCGTCATGCCGGCGCCGATCTCGGCGATCATCGTCTCGAGGCGGGCACGCAGTTCCTTGCGATTGCCGGGAACGTGCATCAACACGTTCTCTTCGACCGACAGGCTGGGGAACAGCATCGGCTCCTGCGGCACCAGGTGGATGCCGGCCTGGCGGGCCGTCACCGGCGTCATCGCCGAGGCATCCTCGCCGCACACCAGGAGTTCGCCTCGGTCAAGACGATGCAGGCCGGCAATCATCTTCATCAGCGTCGACTTGCCGGCGCCATTGCCACCGAGCAGTGCGTGCACCTCGCCAGGCCTCAGCGTCAGATCGACACCGCGCAGCACGGCGATAGAGCCGAAGAATTTCCAGATTTGCCTGGCTTCGACCAGCGGCGTGTGCTGGTCGGTCGGCGAGGTTCCCGCCATGTCGACAGTCTCCACTTATCATTGGAAACACAGATCGAGCCTGCGTTTCGTCGCCCTCCTCCGGGCGGTCCGTCGGGCATCTCATGGAGGCCCGGCGGAGCGGTTCGCGGTCCGTTGATGGCCTCAGGCGGCCTTGGCCTTGCCGGCCTTATAGATATCGTAGGCCTGATTGACGCTGGCGCCGTCATGCACGACGGCCCGCACGGCGGAAATCATCGCCACCGGACAATCGGACTGGAAGATGTTGCGGCCCATATCGACGCCGGCCGCGCCCTGGTCGATGGCCCGCCAGGCCATCTCAAGGGCGTCGCGCTCCGGCAATTTCTTGCCGCCGGCGATGACGATCGGTACCGGGCAGCCGGCCACGACCTTTTCGAAGCCCTTGTCGATATAGTAGGACTTGACGATATGGGCGCCGAGTTCGGCGCAGATGCGGGTGGCGAGACCGAAGTAACGGGCGTCGCGCACCATATCCTTGCCGACGCCGGTCACTGCCATGGTCGGAATGCCGTAACGGTTGCCGGTGTCGATCAGCTTGACGAGGTTGGCCAGCGACTGGTGCTCGTATTCAGCACCGACGTAGACGTTGGTGGTGATTGCCGAGGCGTTGAGACGGATGGCATCCTCGATGTCGACAGCCACCAGTTCGCGCGACAGTTCCGTGAGCACGCTCATGCCGCCCGAGCAGCGCAGCACGACCGGCTTGCGGCTATCGGCAGGTATAGTCTGACGCAGACCGCCACGGGTGCACATCAACACGTCGGTATAAGGCACGAGCGGGCGGATGGTCAGGTCGAGGCGCTCAAGGCCGGTAGCCGGTCCCTGGAAATAGCCGTGGTCGAACGCCAGCATGACGGTGCGGCCGCTTTTGGCCTGGAAGATGCGAGCGAGACGATCCTGCATGCCCCAGTCGAGCGAGACGGAGCCGCGCACGGGAAAGGCCTCAACCTCGACCGGTTTGTCCAATCCGAAATCCTTGCCTTCCCTAACGTCGTCCAAATCGGCCATGGGGTCCTCCAGAGGGGATGAGCGGGGTCTGCAATCAGCAGTACCAGACGTTCAAATGAACACCGCCTTATCAATTGCACGCCGGATTATTTGCCGGCGGCCCCTCAGCGTCAACCCAGATTCTGCACATAAGTGACATCGCGACCCAAAAGAATCGGAGCGCACATTTGTGGCATTCGAGAAATATCGAAATAACTCATTGATTTATCGTGCTTGCTGCTTTAGCTCCCTGAGATGTGATGCGACTTAATGATGATCAAGAACTTCATAGCTTGCGCTTATGTGCGCATCGTGATCATATGATCGACGAAAACACCGCGCCGGCGCGATCGCCGCATTGCCCGTGCAAATGTATTGAAGGTGAGTGACGTGAACGAAGCCAATGACGAGCTGGCATTCGAGCCGCACGAGGAAGAGCTGCTAAGCCGCGTTGCCTGGCACTACTACCATGACGGCCTGACGCAGAGCGAAATCGGCGAGCGGCTGAACCTGTCGCGCATCAAGGTGTCGCGCATGCTGGACCGCGGCCGGAAGATGGGGCTTATCCACGTCCACATCAATTCCAGCTATGGCGGCTGTTTTGCCCTGGAAGCCAAGCTGCAGGAAATCTATGGCCTCGACGAAGCGCGCGTCATTCCGGCCCAGGAATCGGGCAATATCAACGATCGGCTGGCCGAAGCGGCGAGCCAATATCTGATGGGCCGCCTCAAGGACCAGGAAATGCTGGCGGTCGGCTGGGGTGCCACGGTGATGGGCACGCTGCAGCGGCTGGCCCGCACCCTCTCCTACCGCGACATCTCGCTGGTCAGTCTGACCGGCGGCGTGTCGGCCTACATCGAAGGCGTCGCCTCCGGCCGATCGTCTCAGAACGTCCATCTCATCCCGGCACCGCTTGTCGTGTCGCAAGAGAATATTGCCGAGGCGATCCGGGCCGAGCGGCATGTCGTTGAAGTCATGAGCATGGCGCGCACCGCCAACTACGCTCTGGTTGGTATCGGCGCCGTCGCCGACGAGGCGACGCTGATCGCCTCCGGCTACGCCAGCCGCTCGCAGTTCGAGATCTTCCGCCGCCAGGGCGCCGTCGGCGACATCATCGGCATCTTCTACGACCAGAACGGTGTTCCGCTCGACCTGCCCTTCCACAAGATGCTGGTCGGGCTCGACTTCGAGGCCCTGTCGGCCATTCCTCAGGTGATCGCCGCCGCCGGCGGCCCCAAGAAAGTCGATGCCATCCGGGCCGCCGCCCGTGGTGGCCGCATCGACGTGCTCATCACCGACGAGCCGACCGCCCAAGCCATCATCGAGAAAGATCAAGCATGACCCCCCATGTTCTCGCCATTGATGCCGGCACCGGCAGCGGCCGCGCCGTCATCTTCGACATAGCCGGCCGTCAGGTCGCGGTGGCGCAGGAGGAGTGGACGCATCTCAGCGATCCTCACTACCCCGGCTCCATGGAGTTCGACTGCGCCGCCAACTGGGCGCTGCTCGCCGGCTGCGTGCGCCGGGCACTGGCCAGCGCCGGCCTGTCGGCATCGGCCATCCGCGCCGTCAGCGCCACCTCGATGCGCGAAGGCATCGTGCTGTGGGACAAGGACGGACGTGAGCTCTGGGCCTGCGCCAATGTCGACTCGCGCGCCTCCGACGAGACGCGCGCGCTGAAGGCCGCCATGCCGGGCTTCGAGCGCGAAGCCTATGCGGTCACCGGCCAGACCTTCGCGCTCGGCGCCATCCCCCGTCTCAAGTGGATCGAGCGGCATATGCCTGAGGTCCACGCCCGCACAGCACGCATGTGCATGCTGTCCGACTGGATCGTCGCGCGCCTCTCCGGCGAGATCGCCTGCGATCCGTCAAACGGCGGCACCAGCGGTCTGCTCGCGCTCGACACGCGAACGTGGGACGCCGATATCGCCCGCCGCGCCGGCGTCGACCCGACCATTCTGCCGCCCGTTCATGAAACGGGCACGGCCATCGGTCGCGTGACAGCGGCCGCGGCCGCTGACACCGGCCTTGCCGAGGGAACGCCGGTGGTGGTCGGCGGCGGTGACGTGCAGCTTGGCGCGCTCGGTCTCGGCGTTGGCCGCGCCGGGGAAGCGGCAGTGCTCGGAGGCACCTTCTGGCAGGAGGTGGTCAACATGCCCAGGCCGACCGCCGATCCGGCCATGCGGGTGCGCGTCAATCCACACGTCGTGCCGGGTCTCAGCCAAGCCGAGGGTATCGCCTTCATGGTCGGCATGACCACACGCTGGTTCCGCGACGCCTTCTGCGATGAAGAGAAGCGCATCGCCGCCGAGCGGGGCATCGATGTCTACGCCCTTCTCGAAGAGAAATCGGCAGCTGTGGCGCCGGGCGCCAATGGCATCCTGCCCATTTTCTCGGACGTGATGAATTGCGGCGCCTGGTATCACGCTGCGCCCTCGCTCTTGAACCTGTCGCTGGATGCCAGCGTCTGCGGCAAGCCACAGATCTTCCGCGCCATTCAGGAGAACGCGGCCATCGTCGCCTCTGAAAACCTCCGACTCGCCGCTGATCTCGCGGGTGTGACGCTGACGGAACTGGTCTTTGCCGGCGGCGCCTCCAAGGGGGCGCTGTGGGGCCAGATCCTGTCCGATGTCACCGGCCTGCCGGTGAAAGTGCCTGAGGTCACCGAGGCGACGGCACTGGCCGCCGGCCTCGCCGCCTGGGTCGGCATCGGTGAATATGCCTCACTGCCGGAGGCAGCCGACGCCGTGCTTCGCTGGCGCCGCCGCTACGAGCCCGACACCAGCCGCCACGCCCTCTACGGTGAAGTCACCGAGCGCTGGCGGGAGGCTTACGCCGCCCAACGTCGTCTCGTCGACACAGGCATTACCCGATCGATGTGGAAGGCCCCCGGTCTTTAGTACCGCCGCGGCGAAGACTTCCACGCGCCCAACCGTGAATTCAAGCAAGGACCGCCGCCCATTGAGGGCAGCGGCAGAGGAACGATGTTCAAAACCCGAGAAGACGAACACGACTATCGCTTCGGCGATCACGGCCCCAAGTATCTTCTGCGCGGCCCACTGATCGATATCGGCGTGGTGACGCTGCTGCCGGGCCAACATTTCAACACGCACAAGCATCAGCATATCGAGGAGAACTTCCTGACGATCGCCGGCGAGGTGCACATGTATGTCGACGGCGAGCTGCATGTGCTCGGCGTCGGCGATTTTCTTCGCTGCGAGCCGGGCGAAGGCCACCATGTGGTCAATCGCGGCGACACGCCGTGGAAGGCCGTGTTCGTCAAGGCCCCCTATGATCCCAAGGACAGCGTGCCGATCGCCTGGTCGCCTGAGGATTAACCGGTCGCACGGAGCATCGGAAGATCCGTCACGAGCGCCGCGACTGCAATGGCCAGCACGACGCCGAGCAGACCTACCGGCGGCAGCGGCAAAAGCCAAATAAGGCCGCCGGCAATGGCCGCCCCGAGGCGCGGCAGGCTGCCGCCAAGCTTCAGGCCATGCCGGAACAGGGCAGCGCCCGCAAAGTAGAGAGCAAGCCCGAGGGCCAGCCAAAAGGAAAAGTTGGCCTCTTCGGCTTCAGGTCCGAAATGCTCCTTGAGAGCGACCGATAGGCTGAGCACGCCGCCGATCATCACCAGGAAGGCAAACCAGTAGGAGACGAGCGCCACTCTTCCGCGCTCGGCCGGGGCGATCTCGGAAAACCGCCGCTCGGCACGTCGATCATCTCCGCCGAAATAGGCGAACCACAGCGCCGTGATGACGGCCAGCGAGAGCCCCGCCTCGATCAAGCTGGTCACCACGCTACCCGCAGACAGCGAGACTCCGATTGAGATCACGCTCTCGCCGAACACGATGAGCAGCAGCAGGCCATGCCGTTCGACGAAATGGCCCGGCGAAAGGGTGAAGGCGCGCGCGGAATAGAAGAGCGCCATGCCGACCAGCACGACGATCACCAGAGCCAAGGCAATACCGTCGGCCAAGAGCGGCAGATAGCCCGACACGCCTAGGAGCAAAGCAGCCCCGGCGTTGACGAAACCGAAGCGCAGAGCAGACCGGGCAACGCCACCAAGCGTTGCGAAGGCGACAAAATGCACGGCAACAACGAACAAGGCTGCGCTGCCGACAACGGCCGTGTTCTGCTCATGCAGGCCAGGAATACCCACCGCAAGAAAGAACGTTCCGGCCATGGCCACCAGCATCACCAGCATGAGCGCCCGTGGCGAGGCGATATGGCTCGCCAGCCAGACGTAGCCGCCGTACATCCACCACAGGAAGGTCAATACCGCCAGCGCCCCCAGGATATCGATGGGCGTATGCGCCACCTTCAGGAGATGGGTGATCTGGGTGATGGCAAAGACGAAGGTAAGGTCGAACAAAAGCTCGACCGTCGCCACGCGCCGTTCGTCCGTCCCCTGCACCGCTGAGGTCATCTAGCCCCCGCCTTGAAGAACTGAGAAATGCCGACCGATGAGACTGACGCGAGAGTAGTCGATTCGAGGCGTGGCGCAACCGATGCCGGCGGCTCGGAACTTTCTCATCGAGGGGAAGTTTAGACGAAATCCATCCGCAGGAAGGAGAGGATCCATGCCACGTGGAGATAAATCCGCCTACACCGATAAGCAGAAGCGCAAGGCCGAGCATATCGAGGAGAGTTACGAGTCTCGCGGTGTTTCCGACGATGAAGCGGAGCGCCGCGCCTGGGCGACCGTCAACAAGGAAAGCGGCGGCGGCAACAAGTCCGGCTCGGGACGCGGCCGACCGGATACCCACGTCTCCTCCGAAAAAGGAGGACGGCGAGGTGGCGCTGCTTCGGCATCGCGATCGAGAGAAGATCGCTCGGCATCGGCCAAGAAAGCCGCAGCGTCCCGCTCCAAGGAGGAACGGACGGCATCTGCCAAGAAGGCCGCCGCAACCCGCAAGCGCAACCGCGAGCAGGCCGCCTGATCACAGGCGATGGATGGTGGAGCTCATGCAAAAGCTGGAGCGGGTGAAGGGAATCGAACCCTCGTGTTCAGCTTGGGAAGCTGCTGCTCTACCATTGAGCTACACCCGCGACGCGACCTAGATCGCAGCCCGGCCCGGCGCTGTCAAGAGGCGCCGAGTCAGGCGCGGAAGTGCTTGGAGAGCTTCAGCCCCTGCGCCTGATAGTTTGAGCCCATGCCCTGACCGTAGAGGGTGGCCGGCATCTCCACCATCCGCTCGTAGACGAGGCGGCCGATGGTCTGGCCATGGTCGAGAATGAAGGGCACGTCGTGGCTTCGCACTTCCAGCACGGCGCGAGCGCCCTTGCCGCCGGCCGGCGCATGGCCGAAGCCGGGATCGAAGAAGCCGGCATAGTGGACGCGGAATTCGCCGACCAGCGGATCGATCGCTACCATCTCGGCCGCCGTCTCCGGCGGCACCTGCACCGCCTCGCGCGAGACCAGGATGTAGAATTCGTCCGGATCGAGGATCAGCGACGGGCGGCCGCGCGCCTTGATCGGCTCCCAGAAGTCGGCGACATCCTGGGCAGCCTTGGCATCGACGTCGAGCACGCTGGTATGACGGCGCGCTCGGTAACCGATCAGCGCGCCCTCGCCGGCGCCGGCGAGATCGATGGACAGCGTCAGGCCATGTTCGAAACGTGGCTCCCGATCGACGAGGGGATAGCGAGCATGAAGCGCGGCTAAGGCCATGTCGTCGAGGCGGGCATCGCCGCGCCGGAAGCGGACCTGACTCAGCCGGGATCCGGCCCGCACCTTGATCGGGAAGGTGCGCGGCGACACTTCGACCCAGAGGCGCCCATGGTAGCCGGCGGCAATCTGGTCGAAGGCAACGCCGTGGTCGGTGATGAGGCGGGTGAAGACGTCGATACGGCCGGTCGAGCTCTTGGGGTTGGCGGAGGCGGACACATCGTCCGGCAGGGCTAGGGATTCCAGCACCGGCACCAGGTAGACACCCCCCGTCTCCAGCACTGCGCCAGCGGTGAGGTCGAGATCGTGCAGTGTCAGATAGCCGAGTTTGTCCTCGACGGTGGCGCCGCCACCAGGCAGAAAACTGGCCCGAAGACGATGGGCGACCGTCCCCAGGCGAAGATCCAGGCTGGCCGGCTGAATCTGATCGGCATCGAGCGGTCGTGCCGAGACTATGGCACCTGCGTCGAACAGATCACGGATGCGGTGAGCGGGAAGAATGCCGGCAGTCTCGATCATGGGCGTGCAAAGCGTCCGAAGCGTAACGTAACAGGCCGGGCCACGAAGGCACCGGCCGGACTTCTCGAAGCTCTAGCCTGTTTTGCGATGCATGGGAACTAGAATGGCCGTAGTCAGATTCCGGCGGCCGCGATGACAGCCAGCTGACCGCCGGCATGTTCAACATTCTTGCGGTAAAAGCGAACTTGTCCCTTGCCGCTCTGCTTGGCGGCATAGAGAGCCGCGTCGGCCTTGTGCAGCAGGGCAGCGACATCGAGGCTATGTTCCGGTGCCATGGCCACGCCGATGCTGACGCCGACACAAAGAGAGTGATCGTTATGGTGATAAGGGCTGCTCAGCGCAGCCAGCACGGCTTCAGCGCGCGCTTCCGCCACGCGCCGGTCATCGGTTTCAATGACCATAACGAACTCGTCGCCGCCGAGTCGAGCCACCGTATCCTCGGCCCGGCAGAACTCCCGAAGCCGACGCGCAACGCCCATCAGCACCGCGTCGCCAGCGGCGTGACCGGCGCTATCGTTGACCTCCTTGAAGCCGTCGAGATCGAGATAGAACACCGCCGCCCTGGCATCTTCACCCCGTCTCGGATCGAGCTGACGCTTCATGCGGTCGAGGAGAAGCAACCGGTTCGGCAAACCGGTCAGTGGGTCATGCAAGGCCCTCTCTTCGCTGACGCTGATCTGCCTGGCGGCGCGACGGGCAAAGGTCAGCACGACCACCGTCAGCACGAGATAGGCGGCGAAGACCAGTACCAGCCCCGGTCCGATGGCCTTGATGATTTCATCGCCCGGCAGAATGGGATCCCAAACCAGCGCGTCGCCCATGGTCCCGTCCTGGCTCATCAGCCGCAGGCGACCGGGACCGTCGGTGATTTGTCCGAAGGACGGCTCGTAGTTGAGGTTCGGAAGCATGAAGCTGTCTGAAATCAGCTTGAGGCTGGCGCGATCAACGCGGCGGCCAAGCGCCAGGATATAGCCGCCGTCGGCCGGCTTGCCCCCCTCGGCGACGGCATGGATCCCCGTAATGGCAAACAGCACGGGAGTGCCATCAACCGCGATCAATTGGGTCACCGTATCCGAGATGCGGCCAGCCCGCCAGCGGGCGATCATCTGAGCGAAGGTCGGTGGCAGAACACCACGCGCCTCTGTCGCCACCAACTTGCCATCGATACGCGAGAACAGTGTGCGGTCGTCGGGACCAAGCACGAAGAAGAAACTGTCAAATTTCTCAAGCGGCAGATGGCTGGCGAGCCATTGCCCATCGAAGTTGTCAATGACGTGCGATGCCGTTTCATCCCGGGCAGCCATGCCTGCGGCGATACTGGCGAGTTCGTCGGCAAAATGGCGTAGGGCATTCTTCGCCGTGCGCTGCTGGAACTCGATGGCGAGGTGATTCTGCTTGGAAGAGAGCATCAGCACGCCAGCGAGAGCGCCGACGAGCAGAAGAGCGATCAGGCCGAACAATGGCAGGATCACCCGCAGGAAAAATCGGCGATCAAGGCTGGTCGTCGCGTTCATCGGGGCTCCCAAAAGACGCTCGCATGACCAGTATCCTGCGATGCATCAACCAATAATCCGTGGAGGCCGGGGAATTATCTGGGTATGCCAAACGACACCTTACGAGCATGGGGAATTCCACCGTTGCCCTCTGCTGCCTGGAGCGGAACCCGCACCGGCTTTGCACCAAAAGGTACTGTCCGCTCGCTTCCGCTCCTACGGGTCAAGCGCCCGAGGCATGGCACCGGCTTGACCTTTGTGCGTACTTCCCCTAGATCCTGAATGGATCGTGGTTCTTTGAGCCGACCGGCTTGCCGCCACGCTAAACAAGGCTGCTAAAAGGTCGGGACGGACATGTCGATTTATGACACCCGGCTCGCCTATGCGTAGCCGGGTTCGTTTTTTTCGAGCCTCGACGATGAAGGACGAAGACATGACCAAGGACAACTGGCATCCCGACACCGCCCTCGTGCATGGCGGCACCCTGCGTTCGCAGTGGGGCGAGACGTCCGAGTCGATGTTCGTGACGCAGGGGTTCGTCTACGAGAGCGCCGAGCAGGCGGAGGCGCGCTTCCTGAACCTCGATCCGGGATTTCAGTATAGCCGCTTTTCCAACCCGACGGTCACCATGTTCGAAGAGCGCATGGCGCTGCTGGAGGGAGCCCCTGTGGCGCGTGCGACGGCAACGGGCATGGCGGCGGTAACGGCGGCTATCCTGTCGCAAGCGTCGGCCGGCGATCATATCGTGGCGGCGCGGGCGCTGTTCGGATCGTGCCGTTACATCGTCGAGGACCTGGCGCCACGCTTCGGCATCTCGTGTACGCTGGTCGACGGTCGCGACCTCGATCAATGGCGGTCGGCCGTGCGACCGAACACCCGCGTCTTCTTCTTCGAAAGCCCCACCAACCCGACGCTGGAAGTGGTGGACATCGCCGCCGTCGCCGAGATCGCCCATGCCGCTGGCGCACGCCTCGTGGTCGACAATGTTTTCGCCACCGCCCTCTACCAGAAGCCGCTCGAACTTGGCGCCGATGTGGTCGCCTATTCGGCCACCAAGCATATCGACGGCCAGGGCCGCTGCATGGGTGGCGTGGTGCTGTGCAACGAGGAATTCCTGGAGAAATACCTGCAGGTGTTCCTGCGCCAAACCGGCCCAACCATGAGTCCGTTCAATGCCTGGGTGATGCTGAAGGCGCTGGAGACTTTCTCGCTGCGCGTGAGCCGGCAGACCGAAAGCGCCGCCAAGATCGCTGCCTTCCTGGAATCGCATCCAAAGATCGAACGGGTCTTCTATCCGGGATTGGCCAGCCATCCGCAGGCCGACATCTGCCGCAAGCAGATGACCGGCGGCTCCACCATGATCGCCGTCGAGGTGAAGGGGGGCCGTGAAGGCGCCTTCGCTGCCGTGAACAAGCTGGGCATCATCAAGATTTCCAACAATCTCGGCGATGCCAAGAGCCTCGTCACCCATCCCTCGACAACAACGCACCAGCGTTTCACCGAGGAGCTGCGGCAGGAACTCGGCATCCGTCAGGGTCTTTTGCGGCTCTCGGTCGGTCTGGAGCATGTCGACGATCTGATCGCTGATCTCGAACAGGCGCTCGGCTGAGGCCGGATAATAACGCCTCCGAAACGAATTCGGTATAGAAGGGGTGCATGCCGATCGACATGCGCCCCGCTCAGGCCCTCAAACTCTGGCACGACGTCTCGCTCACCACCGTGCGCGAGAATGGCCCGGACCTGTCGCCGCGCCAGATCACGGTGCTGCTCACCGTCTACCTGGAGCCGCCACCGCATACCGTGCGCGGCCTTGCCGAAAAGCTCGGCGTCACCAAGCCGGCGATCACCCGCGCGCTCGACACCATGGGCGAATTGAAGCTTCTCGGCCGCAAGCGCGACGAAGCCGATCGTCGCAATGTCATTGTCCACCGCACTGTGGAGGGGGCGCTGTTTCTTGAGCGCCTCGCTGATATCATCGTGGAGAAAGCCAGGGAGTTGCCGCGTTGACGACCGACCGCCGCACCACGTTCGCCCGCCCCGATCTCGCCGACGCCGCGCTTGCCGGTCGGGTTGCGGCCGAACGTTACATCGAGCCACGGCCGGCCCGGATCATCGCGCCGGTCGCCGGATTGAGGCGCGAGCCGCGCTTCGATTGCCCGCTCGACAGCGAGGCGCTCCACGGCGAAGCGATCCGCGTGCTCGACGTCGACGACGAAGGCTGGGCCTTTGTCCAGGTCGGCCGCGACAGCTACGTTGGCTACGTACCGGCCGAGGCGCTGTCGTTCTCGGCGCCAGAACCGACTCACGCTGTAACGCAGTTGCGCTCCTTTGCCTTTTCCGGCTCCGACCTCAAATTGCCCGTTGCCTACCCGCTGGTTCAGGGTGCCCGCGTCACGGTTACCGGCGAGGTGGAACGGCGCAACCTGGTCTATGCGCTTCTGTCCGATGGCACGGCGACGGTGATGAAACACCTGTCGCCGATCGGTGCCCCACCGGCCAGCGATTTCGTGACGGTTGCTGCCGCCTATGTAGGTACGCCCTACCTCTGGGGAGGTTCATCGAGCCTCGGCATCGACTGCTCGGGCCTTGTCCAACGGGCCCTCGCCGAGACGGGCATTGCCGCCCCACGCGACACCGACCAGCAGGAGGCGGCGGTCGGCGAGCCCGTCGACTGGAACGGCGATCCCGATGCCCTCTGGCGTGGCGATCTCATCTTCTGGAAAGGCCATGTCGGCATCGTCGCCGGCCCCGACCAGCTTCTGCATGCCAACGGGTTCCATATGGCCACGGTGATCGAGCCGCTTGGGGCTGCCATCGCGCGCATTGCGTCGGGCGATGTGCCGGTGACCAGCGTTCGCCGCCTCGCCGGTTATCGGGCGAAGGGCTGACGAGCAGACGGAGGCAGAAGGCTTTCACCAGGTGTCAAGTTCGGTTAGCTTCAAGGGATTCCGGTCGAGCCGCCCAAGAGTGCACCGAAGATGCGTTTGGCAAAAGCCTTGATTGCAGTGCCCCTGGCCGTGTTTCTGTGCACCCTCGGTCTGGGGATGTGGTCCGTTTCCGGCGCCTACGCCGCTGAGGCCGACTATCCGCAAATCGTTCCCCTCGGCACCGGGCCGGCCGCTGGATCGAACCCGCCCTCCATCCGCTTTGTTACCTCCGACGACTTTCCGCCCTTCAACTTCGTTGACGGCTCAGGGCTTATCACCGGCTTCAACGTTGAGGTCGCGCGGGCGATCTGTACGCGGCTTGCCATACCCTGCACCGTACAGGTGAGGCCATTTCCGCTGCTGCTTGAAACCGTGCGCGAGAACAAAGCCGACGCCATTGCCGCCGGTGTCGCCGACACGCCGGCCCTGCGCCTCCACCTTGCCTATTCCGTTCCCTATTTTCGCGAGCCGGCCCGCTTCGTCCGCCGCTGGCCGGCCTTGGTGGACCCGTCGCCACGCACCCTTTCCGACAAGTCGGTCGGCGTCGTGGCGGGCAGCCGCTATGCGGACTTCATCCGGGATTTCTTTCCTGCAGCCAAGCCGCATACCGCCAACGGCGAGGCCGAACTATTCTCCCTGCTAAAAGAGGGGGAGGTCGACGCCGTTTTTACCGGCGCCGTTGGCGCTTCCTTCTGGCTGGCCGGGCCAGCGGCCCATGGCTGCTGCGCTTTCTCCGGCGGGGCCTATACCGAGCCGGCCTATTTCGGCGATGGCATGAAGATCGCCGTTGCCGTCGACAACACGGCGCTCAAGGCCAGCATCGATGGCGCGTTGCGCACCCTTGATGCCGATGGCACACTCGCCGATCTCGCCTTGCGCTTCTTTCCCGAAAGCCTTTACTGACGCCGAGTACAGAACCGAGACGTGCCGCCATGTTCACCACCGTCAGCCACGAGATCGTCGTCAGCGTCGAACCGAGCTACCTTTCCGAGGAATCCGACCCCGACGAGCATCGCTACGTATGGTCCTACAGGGTCGTCATCGCCAACCATGGCCGGCGCGCCGTGCAGCTCATGACGCGCTCCTGGGAGATCACCGATGCCAACGGCCTTCAGCGCGCCGTGACCGGTCCGGGTGTGGTCGGCCAGCAGCCGATCATCGAGCCGGGAGAGGCTTTCGAATATACGAGCGGCTGTCCGCTATCGACGCCGAGCGGCATCATGTCGGGCACCTATCACATGGTCGACGACCTGGGCATGGCGCTCGACGTCACCATCCCCGCCTTCTCGCTCGATAGCCCGATGACGGTGCGCACGCTGAATTAGTTCTGCCTCAGTCGCCGGCGGGCCTCCGGCCCACAGGCTTCCGCTTGGCGCCGGAAGCCGCCGGCGCGGCTTCTTGTTCCTTGTCCATTGCCCGCTCGCAATGGCTGGACAAGGCTGGCTGCCGCGCCTATCTCTCGGCAACCCTCCCCACCGGAAAGCCGGAGCGTCCCCATGTCCGATCGTTTCCAGCGCCTGCTCGGCGACAGCCCGGCACGCCTTCTTCTACGGCTCGTCATTCTTTCGCTGGTGGTCGGCGTGGTGCTGGCCGCGCTTGGCGTCGAACCCTACGATATCGTCGCGTCGGCCATGCGCTTTGCCAACCGCATCTGGTCCATGGGCTTCGACGCCGTCGACCGCGTCTGGCGCTACTTCCTGCTGGGCGCCGTGGTGGTGGTCCCGGTATGGCTGGTGCTGCGACTTCTCAACGTTGGCCGTACCCGCTAACCACGCCTTCAAGCAAGCCGCCAGCGCTGGAGCTGGCGCGCGGAAAGCAACTGCAAGATGATCCTGCCTCCCGATCCTTCCTCCGGCTTCGACTGGTCGAGCCACAACACCTATTCGGTCAACCCTCTCCACCGCCACTCGGAACAGCGCACCGACGCGCCGCTGGTGCAACGCCATCTCGAAGACCCGCAGCGACGGCTGATGATGCTGTTCGGCGACCGCGTGCTGGTAAAATCGGGGCGCCTCGACTTTGAAGGCAGTGCGGCCAATGCGCTGTTCCGGGAGACGGAGACGCAGATCTTCCTCGGCCTCGACCCCGAAGGGCGGCCCTGGTTTGCCGGCGAGTTCAAGACTGAGCCCGAGCTGGAGCCTGGCGAAACGCTGGTCGATCTTCGCAGCCTGGCCCGCGACGCGCTGGTGGGGGCCGATGGCTTTGGTCCGGTTGCGCAGGCGCGCGCCACGCTGTTCTGGCATCAGCGCCATCGCTTCTGCGGCGTTTGCGGAGCGCCGACCGAGAGCATTGCCGCCGGCTATCAGCGCAATTGTACCGGCTGCGGCACGCAGCATTTCCCACGCACCGACCCCGTGGTGATCATGCTGATCCAGGACGGTGAGGACCGGGTGTTGCTCGGCCGCACGCCGCGCTTCGAGGCGGGCATGTATACCTGCCTTGCCGGCTTCATGGAGCCCGGCGAAACGGTGGAGGACGCCGTCCGCCGCGAGGTGAAGGAAGAATCAGGCATCGACGTTGGCGCCGTGCGCTATCACGCCAGCCAGCCCTGGCCGTTCCCGGCTAATCTGATGCTCGGCTGCTATGGCGAAGCCATCTCCACCGATATCGTGGTTGACAAGGCCGAGATGGACGACTGCGCCTGGTTCAGCCGCGACGAAGTGAAGGCGATGTTGGCCACCACCGAGGTCGGCAAGCTGCATTGCCCGCCGAGGCTGGCGGTCGCCCGCCAACTCATCGAGGTATGGGCCGACCTGAAGTGAGGCTTATTCGCCGGGCCGGAGCCCCAGATGGGCGGCCGGCTCGCGGATTTTATCGCGGAACGGGCTCGCCGGGTAGCTGCCGAACACCTTGACCTCGCGACTGAAGAACTCAAGCTCTTCGAGAGCGAACTTCACCGCCGGGTCATCGGGATGGCCCTCGACGTCGGCATAGAACTGCGTGGCGAAGAACTGCCCCTCAAGCTGGTAGCTCTCGAGCTTGGTCATGTTGATGCCGTTGGTCGAAAACCCACCCAGTGCCTTGTAGAGCGCCGCCGGAATGTTGCGGACGCGGAAGATGAAGGTGGTGACCGTCGGCGTGCCGCGCGGCGGCGCAGCGGCGGGCTGCGGCGACAGGATGATGAAGCGCGTCGTGTTGTGGAGCGTATCCTCGCAATCGGCCTTCAGCACGTCGAGGCCGTAGATCTTGGCGGCCAGCGACGAGGCGATGGCGGCGCGGGTGGGATCGCCAGCCTCGGCGATCTCGCGAGCCGAGCCGGCGGTGTCGGCGCCGACGACCGGCGTGATGCCAAGCGAGCGGAGCGTCTGCCGGCACTGGCCGAGCGCCTGGATGTGGCTCTGTGCCGTTCTGACGTTTTCGAGCTTCGCGCCCCGAACACCGAGTAACTGGTGATGCACCGGCAGAAAATGCTCGCCGATGATATGCACGTCGGCATGCGGCAGGATGTGGTGGATGTCGGCGACGCGGCCAGCCGTCGAATTCTCGATGGGGATCATGCCAAGGTCGCCGGCGCCGGAGGCCAAAGCGGCAAAGCAATCCTCAAACGTCGGACAGGCGACCGGCTCGCAATCGGGATAGACTTCGAGGGCGGCGAGATGGGAATTGGCGCCCGGCTCGCCCTGGAACACGACCTTCAGCTTGTCCGACATCGTTCTCTTCCGCTTTTCAACAGGCGGAGAGCGGCATAGCAGCAGTGCCAGAGCAATTCCAGCAAAAGTGGCGACCGGTTTTGGATAGGAAATTGCGCCCCGAGGAGACGATGGGGCGTTTCCGGCGGGCTGATTCACCGCAAACGCTCAGCGATCCCTCATCCCTTAAGTGCAGCGCCAATAATCGTTCGCGCCCTGTCCAGGTCGTGCAGCGTGTCGACACCGAGCGGCACGTCATCGACGACAGCGGCGTCGATGCGCATGCCGGCCTCAAGCAGGCGGAGCTGTTCGAGCTTCTCGCGCTTCTCCAATGTCGAGGGCGGTAGGGTCACGAAGCGGGCGAGTGCGGAGCGGCGATAGGCGTAAAGGCCGATGTGATGATAGAGCGGCCCGTCGCCATAGGGCGCCGTGGCACGCGTAAAATAGAGAGCCCTGAGACGGCGATCGGCGATCGGCGAGCCGACGACCTTGACGACGTTGGGATCCACCTTCTCTTCGGCGCGGACGATCTCGGCCGTCAGCGTGGCGACGTCGACGGCAGGATCGAGAAGCGGATCGAAGCAGGCGCGCACAGCGGCCGGCGCGATGGTCGGCAGATCCCCCTGCACGTTGACGATGAACTCGATCCGGCCATCCGGATCAGCCTTCGACAGGGCCTCGAAGATGCGGTCCGAACCGCTGGGATGATCGGGGCGCGTCAGCACAGCACGACCTCCGGCCGCCTCGATCACTGCCTTGATGGAAGGATGGTCGCAAGCGACGACCACATCGCCGATGCCGGCTTCCATCGCCCGCCGCCAGACGTGGACGATCATCGCCTCACCATGGATGTCGGCGAGCGGCTTTTCCGGCAGGCGTGTCGACCCGAGGCGCGAGGGAATGATCACCAGGGCGTTCGGCTTCTTCTCGGACACTTGAATTCCTTCCGGCGGGCCGCGGACGGCGCTGATCGAGGCGCTCCTAAGCGGCCGCTTTATAAGGCCTGTCGCGACCTGAGGATAGTTTGCAGGAGGGAGCAAAATCCCGTATATGCTGCCGAGTGTGACCAGAAAGCCTCTGGCGAGGTCCATCCTCAGATCGCCAAATGTTACGCGCGCCGGGGCGGGCGCCGCGTGACTGCAAGGAGCCGGTGTTCCCGATGTCGCTGCAACCCAACAAGATTCTCGGCGCCGTGCTGGCGGTCGCCGTCGTCGTCTTTGCCATCGAATTCCTATCTGGTCAGATTTTTGCCAAGCAGGAGCCCACAGCCCCCGGCTATGTGGTGGACATGAAGGCCGCGCCGGCGGTGGCTGCCACCGAGGCCTCTGCCCCTGCCGCAGTGAAGCCGGATGCCAATGCCCCGGCCGCCGCGGCGAGCCAGCAAGCGGCAACCGCGGCCGGCGCTGCCACGGACGTGGCTCCGATCGCCGACCGCCTCAAGACAGCCGATGCAGCGGCTGGCGAGAAGACCGCCAAGGTCTGTACCGCCTGCCACTCCTTCGCCAACACGGGCGACAACAAGGTCGGTCCCGGCCTTTGGGAAGTGGTCAACCGCAAGCCTGGAACCCATGAAGGCTTCAAGTATTCGCAGGGTATGTCCACCTTCGGCGAGTCTCATACCTGGGATTATGCGACGCTCGACGTCTATCTGACCAATCCCAAGGCTGAGGTGCCGGGCAACAAGATGGCCTTCGCCGGCATCAAGAAGCCGGAAGACCGCGCCAACGTCATCGCCTATCTCAGGTCGCTGTCGGCCAATCCGGCACCGCTGCCGTAAGATCTTTCCGAGCAAGACAGCAGAGCGCGGGCGGCCTTCAGGCCGCCCGTTGTTTTTTGATAAAGACCGGCAGCGGCAGCGCGATGGTGGCGAGGCCCAAAAGAATCAGGCCCATGCCGGCAACGCGCAACGGCGAGAAGGTTTCGCCCAGCACAAGCCAGGAGGACAGCGTGCCGAACAGGGGCACGAGAAGGGAGAAGGGTGCGACCGTCGACGCCGGGTGATTTTTGAGGAGAAAGCCCCAGAGACCGAAGCCGACGAGCGTGGCGAGAAGAGCGAGGTAGAGGACCGATCCGGCGCCGACCAGTCCCATGCCGGCGACGCCGGATACGATAGCCGGCCAGCCTTCGATGGCAAGCGACAGGAGAAAGAGCGGGATCGGTGGGACGAGGCTCAGCCAGACCATCATCGGCAACATGTCGGGCTTGCCGGCGCCCCGCATCAGCACATTGCCGATCGCCCAACTGGCGGCGGAGGCGATGGTGAGGCCGAGACCGACGACGGTGAAATCACCACCGACTGTCGTGGCGATGGTCAGGAGACCCAGCGCCGCGATGCCGGCGCCCGCCAGCTGACGCGGCTTCGGCCGCTCACCAAGGGCCAGCGCGGCGAACAGGATGGTCAGGAAGGCCTGGCTTTGCAGCGTCACCGAAGCCAACCCCGGCGGCATGCCTAGTTTCATCGCCGGAAAGAGGAAGGCGAACTGGCCGACGAACAGCGTCATGCCGATCGCCATCATCCGCAGCGGTGGCACGTTCGGCCGGGCGAGGAAAAGGGCCGGCAGCGCGGCGACCACAAAGCGCAGGGCGGCGAGCAGCAGCGGCGGCACCGAACCCAGACCAAGGCGGATCACCACGAAATTGAAGCCCCAGATCGCCGTGACGAGGACGGCGAGAGCGATGTGGCGGATAGGCATGGATGAAAGGCTCCGGGAGGACGGTCGAGCCTAGCTGCACCCTCTGCCTGAGGCAAACGAGGAATCACTCCGTCTGCGCGACGGCGGCGAGGCGGCCGTCGACATAGTCGCGCAGGATGCCGAGCGCCTCCTCCGGCGAGCGATGCAAGGTCGGCAGAGCCGCGTGCAGCCAGAGGCCGTCGATCATTGCCGCGATACCGCGTGCCAGCGCCACCGCGCCGTCGCCGACCAACGGCCGCAGATCGTGCCGCAGGTTGGCCTCGAGCCGCTTCAGGTAGATGCCCAGCAAACGCGCCGCCGCCTTGTCATGCACCGACTGCATATAGAAGGCGAGCCAAGTGGAAATCAGGGCCGGCGAGAACTGCTCGGGGGCAAAGCTCGCTTCCAGAATGGCATCGACGCGGGCGCGCGAATCGGCCGCATCGACGAGGCGGGGGGGAGCCGCGAGAGCGAACTCGCCCAGGAGATGCCGCATGGTGGCCGACAGCAGTTCATCCTTCGAGCCGAAATAGTGGTGAGCCAGCGCCGGCGATACACCGGCCCGCTTGGCAATGTCGCCCATGGTGACGCCATTCAGCCCGCGTTCGTGGATGGCCTCGACGGCTGCCATGATCAGTTGCTGCCGACGGATCGGCTGCATGCCAAGCTTCGGCATTGCACTCCCCTTCGCTCCTACCGCACAGCATATTTTTAATTGACTGCTCAATCAATAAAAATCCGGAAGCGTAGATCTGTCCAATTCGAAACGGACAGGCATGCACGACAGCTGACAAATACGCTGTAGCAGGCCAATTCCTGTGCGGGAACCGAAGTAGTCCCCGAAAGTTTTCCAAAAAATCATTGGCAAGCGCAGGAAAATGCGTATTTATTTCGCTCCGCATGGTCATAAAACTTTCACAGCCCCGCCGGGACGCCGTTTCCGGATGGGTCGAGGAGCGATACCGCCAATGAAATCCGCCTTTGCCGCCCTGCCGATCGCCCTTGCGCTTACCGCCCCGGCGCTCGCCGCCGATGGCGATGCCTGCACGAAGGTGCGCTTCGCCGATGTCGGCTGGACAGATATCGCGGCCACCACCGGCGCGGCCTCAGCGGTGCTGGAAGGGCTCGGCTATCAGCCGGAGGTGCAGCTCCTGGCGCTGCCGGTGACCTTTGCGTCTCTGGCCAACGGCGACATCGACGTCTTCCTAGGCAATTGGATGCCGACCATGGAGGCCGACCTCAAGCCCTATCGCGAGAAGGGAACGATCGAGGTGACTGGCATCAATCTCGAGGGTGCCAAGTACACGTTGGCGGTGCCCAAATACACCTTCGACGCCGGTCTCAAATCCTTCGGCGACATCGCCAAGTTCAAGTCGGAGCTCGACGGCAAGATCTACGGCATCGAACCGGGCAACGACGGCAATCGCCTCATTCTCGGCATGATCAACGACGGTAAATTCGGCCTTAACGGCTTTGAGCTGGTCGAAAGTTCCGAGCAGGGCATGCTCGCCGAGGTGAGCCGGGCGGTGAAGGACAAGAAGCCGATCGTCTTCCTCGGCTGGGAGCCGCACCCGATGAATGCCCGCTTCGAGATGGCCTACCTCTCGGGCGGCGACGACATCTTCGGGCCGAACTTCGGCGGTGCCACCATCTACACCAACACGCGCAAGAACCTCGCGGCCGATTGCCCGAACCTCGGCAAGTTCGTCCGCAATCTGAAGTTCACGCTGCCCTTCGAAAACGAGATCATGGGCGACATCCTCGACAATGGCGCCGAGGCCAAGGACGCTGCCAAGGCTTGGCTGAAGGCGCATCCCGACACGCTTACCCCCTGGCTCGACGGCGTGACGACGCGCGACGGCAAGGATGGCCTCGCCGCGGTGAAAGCGTCGCTAGGGCTTTGAACCTGACGCGGTAAATGGAAGCTGAGGCGATCATGGACTTCCTGACGGCCTACAAAATCCCGGTCGGCCCCTGGGCCAAGACGCTGGTGGATTGGCTGACAGCCAATGGCGGCGGTTTCTTCGACACCATCGCCGCCGTGCTCGGCGGTGCCGTCGGCTGGATCGTCCTGGCCCTGCAGGCGCCGCCGCCGCCGGTGACTGTGGCGCTGATTGCCACGCTGGCTTTCATCCTGAAGCGCTCGATCCCGCTTGCCCTGTTCGTTGCCACGGCCCTGCTGTTCATCGTCAACCAAGGCTTCTGGAAGGAGACGACGCAGACGCTTGCTCTCGTCGTCGCCTCGTCGGCGGTCTGCATGGGTCTCGGCGTGCCGATCGGTATTCTGGCCGCCCGGCGCGCCTGGGCGATGGCGGCTCTCAGGCCGGTGCTCGACCTGATGCAGACGATCCCCACCTTCGTCTACCTCATTCCGGCGCTGGTGCTGTTCGGCCTCGGCATGGTGCCGGGGCTGATCGCCACGGTGATCTTCGCCCTGCCCGCCTCGATCCGCCTCACCGCTCTCGGCGTTTCCTCGACGCCCAAGCCGCTGCTCGAAGCGGCCGACAGCTTTGGCGCCACGCCTATTCAGCGCCTCGTCAAGGTGGAGCTGCCGCACGCCATGCCGCAGATTCTCGCCGGCCTCACCCAGACCATCATGCTGTCGCTGTCCATGGTGGTGATCGCAGCGATGGTCGGCGCCAACGGCCTGGGTGTGCCGGTGGTGAGAGCGCTCAACACCGTCAACATCGGCATGGGCTTTACTGCCGGTCTCGCCATCGTGCTGATCGCCATCATGCTCGACCGCATGTGCCGGATTCGCGGCTGAGGAGTTGTTTGTGTCATCCTCCCGCGTTCGCGACGCGCTGCGCTTCGAGCGCGTCGATATCGTCTTCGGCAAGAAGCCCGAAGCTGCCTTTCCGCTGATCGACGCCGGCCGTTCGCCGTCGGAGATCACTACCGATACCGGCCTCACCGTTGGCGCCATGCAGGCATCCTTTTCGGTGCGGGAAGGCGAATGCCTGGTGCTGATGGGGCTTTCCGGCTCGGGCAAATCGACGCTGGTCCGGGCCGTCAATGGGCTCAACCGGGTGAGCCGCGGCCGACTGTTCGTTCGCGATGGCGACGAGGAAGTGGATGTCGCCCGCTGCGATCGAGCGGCGCTGCGCCGCATCCGCCGCCAGCGCGTCGCCATGGTATTCCAGCAATTCGGTCTTCTGCCCTGGAGGACGGTGGCCGACAACGTGGCGCTCGGCCTCGAACTCTCCGGCACCCCCAAGGCGGAAATCGCCGCGCGTGTCGAGACTGAGCTCAGGCGCGTCCATCTCGCCGATTGGGCCGATCGCAGGGTGCAGGAGCTCTCGGGCGGCATGCAGCAGCGGGTGGGCCTCGCCCGAGCCTTTGCCACCGAGGCGCCGATCCTGTTGATGGACGAGCCCTTCTCGGCCCTCGATCCGCTGATCCGCGACAAGTTGCAGGACGAACTGATCGGCTTTCGCGCCGAGCTGCAACGCACCATCCTGTTCGTCAGTCACGATCTCGACGAAGCGATGAAACTCGGCGACCGCATCGCCATCATGGCCGGCGGCCGGGTGGTTCAGGTGGGCACCGCGCAGGAGATCATGCTGGCTCCGGCGACCCCCTATGTCGCCGAGTTCGTCGCCCACATGAACCCGCTCAATGTGCTGCGCGCCGCCGACGTCATGTCACCGGTCGAGGAAGCCGTGCGCGATGCGGAGAGCGCCGTGGTCGCGCTCCGCACCCCGATCCGCGAGGTGATGGCCGCCTCCGTCGCCACCGGCAAGCCGGTGCTGGTCGAGGATGGCGACCGGATCGTGGGCACCATCAGCTCGGAAGCGATCGTGAAGGCCATCCTCAGGAAGTGACCGGCTCAGAAGTAGCCGATTAAGCCCTTTGGGAGCCAATGAGACCAAGATAGTCCCAGATCACCGTGGCGGCAGCCAGCGCGGTGATCTCCGAAACGTCGTAGGCGGGAGCCACTTCGACGACGTCCATGCCGACGAAGTCGATCCCCATGAGACTCCGAAGAATGGCCTGGCTCTGCCAGGGGAGGATTCCGGCAAATTCCGGCGTGCCGGTGCCGGGCGCAAAGGCCGGGTCGAGGCAGTCGACATCGTAGCTAAAGTAAGCGGGGCCGGCACCGATGACCTGCCGGACGCGTTCCGCGACCACCGCGGGCCCCAGCGTGTGGACATCTTGGGCGCTGAGGATGGTAACGCCCTTGCCGATCGTCCAATCCCACACCTCGCGCTGGACCGGCGAGCGGATGCCGATCTGGATCATCCGCTTGGGATCGATGAGCCCCTCTTCGATGGCATGGTAGAAGGGCGAGCCGTGGCCGTAGACCTGCCCGAAGTTGTCCGGCCAGGTATCGACATGGGCGTCGAAGTGAACGAGGCCCAGTGGCGTGCCAACCTTGCGGCGAAGCGCCCGCAGGAGCGGCAGCGTGATGCCATGCTCGCCGCCGATGGCGAGAAGGTGGTTCAGTCCCTCTGCCTGTGCCTCGATCAGCCGATAGCTTTCGGCGAGATCGCCGAGGGCAATCGGGAAGTCGCCGATATCGGCAATATTGAGCCGGGTCGGGTCGATCCAGAAATGGGGGTGGTCGCCGTCAGTCAGCATGCGGCTTGCCGTGCGCACCGCAGACGGGCCCGACCGGGCACCAGTACGATTGGTGACGCCGATGTCGAGGGGAATGCCGGCCAGCGTATAAGCGGCACTACGATCGAAGCGGGCAAGACCCATGAAACTTGGGGCGACGGCAAAGGTCGGGGTACCGGACATGACGCTCCTGATTGTGGGCTTCCGGCGCCGCTCAAGTCTCGGCGGCGACCGGCAGGTGAATCGCCGCAGTCAAACCGCCGCCGGGCCGATTGGCAAGCGTCAATTCGCCACCGTGGGCGCGGACGATCGAACGCGCCGTGGCGAGGCCGAGGCCGACGCCACCAGTTTCCAGGTTGCGCGAGGTTTCCAGCCGCGTGAAGGGCGCGAACACCTCCTCCATCTTGTCCTCGGGGATGCCGGGACCATCGTCGTCGACGGCGATGACGACGGCATGCGGCAGGCGCTCCAGCCGAACGCGGGCACGGAGACCGTAACGGACGGCGTTCTCGACCAGATTGCGCAAGGCACGGCGGAGGGATACCTGCCGTACGGAGAGATAGAGATGCTCGGGGCCTTCCACGGTGACGTCGTGGCCAAGGTCGGAAAAGTCGGCGGAGACCGCCTCGACCAGCGCCACGAGGTCGGTGTTGCGCGAGTCCTCGGCGGTCGCATCATCACGGGCAAAAGCCAGCGTCGCCTCGGCCATGCGGGTCATCTCATCGATGGTATCGACCATTCGCTCGCGCGTCTCGTCGTCGTCGATAAACTCCGCCCTGAGACGCAGGGATGTCAGCGGTGTGCGGAGATCGTGACTGATCGCCGCGACCATACGCGTGCGGTCGCTGACGAAGCGGCTGACGCGTGCTTGCATGGCATTGAAGGCACGGTTGGCGCGGAGAATTTCCTCCGGGCCGCGTTCGGGCAGGTCGGGGACGCCCTCTCCACGCCCGAGCTTGTCGGAGGCTTGCGCCAGCTCCCTAAGCGGCTTGGTGATGCGGCGCACCGACAGCGCCATGACCAGCGATATGGCAATCACCGTCAGTAAGGTCGACACCACCACCGGCCATGCCCAGAGTTGGGGTCGTGGCAACAGGGTTTCGGAGTTGAGCCAGGCACCATCGGACAGGCGCACCGATAGCGCCAGTGTCGGCGGCCAAGGCTTCATCAGCGGCCGCCCTCTCGGCCCGAACCCGTTGCCATGCATCATCGGATGAGGATCGCCCTCATCTCGATCATTCTCGGCAAATTGGGCTCGCACCTCCCGATTGGCCCCGAATATTTCGGTGAGCTTGTCGCGTGTCTCCGCATCGGGCCAAACCACGCCTGTTCCCTTCACCAAGGACTCGGGCGCGACCGAATAGCTGATACGACTGGTGCTGAGCGCGGCGAGGATGCGGTCGCGCTGGCCGGCCGGCGTCTCCTCGATCAGGTTGGCGAGCGTGGCAATGCGGCCAAGTACCTGTTCACGCGCCGCCGCATCGATCGCCGTGCGCCGGCTTTCGGCAAAGAAGGCCAGCGTTACCATCTGGGCGATCAGCACGGCGGCGATCAGCAGGACCGACAGCTGACCGGCAAGGCTGCGGGGAAAGAAGCGGAGCCTCACTCGGAAACTTCCTCCACGTCGGCCGCGAAGATGTAGCCGCCACCCCAGACGGTCTTGATCAATTCGGGATTCTTGGGGTCGACCTCGATCTTCTTGCGAAGCCGGCTGACTTGATTGTCAATGGAACGGTCGAAAATCTGAGGCGTGCGCCCAGATGTGAGATCCATCAGCTGATCGCGGTTCAGCACCATGTTGGGGCGCTTCAAGAAGGCGGTCAGCAACTGAAACTCGGCGGTCGACAACGGCAATGCCACACCGTCGCCGCCGATCAGCTCGCGGCGGCGGGCATCGAGCATGAAGCGATCGAACCTCAGTTGCCGGGCTTCCAGCGGATCGCGAGGCTTGGGCACCGCCTGGGTCCGCCGCAGCACAGCGCGGATGCGGGCGAGCAGTTCGCGCGGGTTGAACGGCTTGGTGAGGTAATCGTCGGCGCCGATCTCCAGGCCGACCACGCGGTCGGTATCTTCGGCCATGGCGGTGAGCAGGATGACCGGTGTCTCCGAGCTCTCACGCAGGAAGCGGCAGAGGCTGAGCCCATCCTCGCCGGGCATCATGATGTCGAGCACCACGAGATCGACGGCAGCTGCCTTGAGCGCCTTGCGGGCCGCCGCCGCGCTTTCCGACGTGGTGACGCGGAAGCCGTTCTTGATGAGATAGCGGCCGATGAGGTCGCGGATTTCACGATGGTCGTCGACGACGAGGATATGCGGCTGTGGCTCGGTCATGACTGATACTCGGGCGATCCCTTTCTCAAGAATAGCGATCCGCCGGAACGATGCCAAAGGAAATGGTATCAAGCTGTATCAGCAGCCGGTGCAGTTACGGCTCAATACAACCACAGCCTTTCCCGGCGAACTTGCGCGACAATTGCTCCCTATGTTGATCTCACCGCCGACGGGAACCCCCATCGAGCCGTCGGCGAAACGGACAACAAGGAGAAGCTCCCGTGAAAGCGCTCACACTCGCTACGATTTCCGCCATCTCTGTCGTCGCTATCGGCACTGTTGCCTTCGCCGCCGGTCCCGGCATGGGGCCGATGGGTATGGGTCCCATGGGCATGATGGGCATGGGCCCTGAGGGCGGCCCGATGAAGCTGTTCGCCGAGGCCGATACCAACAAGGACGGCAAGCTGGACCAAGCTGAGATCGCGGCCTACCGCGACAAGATGTTCACCGAGGCCAATCCCAGCGGCAAAGACGGGATCACCATTCAGGACTTCGAGCCCTGGTTCTGGAAGCAGCACCGGGAGATGATGGTCCGTTCCTTCCAGCGCCTCGACGCCGACGGCGACGGAAAGATCACCAAGGCCGAAATGGAGGCGGCAGGCGATCACATGCTCAGCCGGCTCGACCGCAACGATGACGGCACGTACTCGCTTCCCAGCCGCCCCGACCGCGATGGCTGGGGCCGCGAAGGTAAGCATGGCCGCCATCATCCCGGCATGATGCAGCGCTGGACGGATCAGGACGCCGGTCCGGGCCAAGATGAGGCGCCTGCCCCCACCCCGGCACCCTGATCGCTCCTACCCCAGGAAGCACGAAAGGCCGCTCTCCACGGAGAGCGGCCTTGTCCATGAACGAGGCACCGGCAGATAGCCCTCAATGGGAAGCGATAATCAGAAGGTCTTCCTTCTTGAAGGAGACACTGGCCGCCATACCGATCTTGGGCAGATCAAGCGTCGGATCGTTGAAAATGTCGAGCGACACCCGCGCCTCCCTGAGCCGCACCCGCACGCGGATGACGGCGCCGAGGAAAGCCACCTCTTCGACGGTACCCGTCAGCGTGTTGCGGTCGTCATCCCCAGCGCCGAGAATGAGCGCTTCGGGCCTCAGCGCGACGATTGCTTCGTCGGCAATTCCGAAGGCGGACATATCACGCTTGGTCACCACCGGCTGACCGTCGATCGATACACGGCCGGTTGCCGGGTCGACGACGCGGGCTTCCAGAAGATTGAGCGTGCCGACGAAGCTCGCGACGAAGCGCGTCGCCGGATTGTTATAGATTTCCGACGGCGTGCCGATCTGGTCGGCATGGCCCTGGTTCATCACCACGATGCGATCGGAGATGGACAGCGCCTCCTCCTGGTCGTGCGTCACGAAGACGGTGGTGATGCCCAGTTCACGCTGCAGCGAGCGAATCTCCTCGCGCAGGGAGACGCGGATCTTGGCATCGAGCGCCGACAACGGCTCGTCCAGTAACAGAACCTGTGGCTTGATGGCCAGGGCGCGGGCGAGCGCCACGCGCTGCTGCTGGCCGCCGGAGAGCTGGTAGGGATAGCGATCGCCGAGCTCGGGCAGCTTGATCAGTTCCAGCATCTCGGCAACGCGCGCGTCGATCTCACCCTTATCCTTGCCGGCGATCTTCAGACCGAAGCCGATGTTGCCCGCCACCGTCAGGTTGGGGAAGAGCGCGTAGGCCTGGAACACCATGCCGACATTGCGCTTTGCCGGCGGCAGGTTGGTCATCTCAGCACCACCGACACGGATCGAGCCCGATGAAGCGGTCTCGAAGCCGGCAATCATTCTGAGGATGGTGGTCTTGCCGCAGCCCGAGGGGCCGAGGAAGGAAATGAACTCACCCTTCTCGATGGAAAGATTGAAGTCATGGACCACGGTGTTCGGACCGAAGGACTTCTTAAGATGACTGATTTCGATGAAGGACATCGGGCGGTTCCGTGGGATGGGGCCGGTCAGTGGCGGGCGGCTGCGGTGTTGCGGGAGACCACTTGAATGATGCCCATGCAGGCCCAGGTGATCATGAAGGCCATGACGGCCAGCGCTGCCGGCTCGTAGGCGCGGTTGGCGCCGATGAGCTGGAGGTAAGGACCGAAAGCCGGCCGGTTGAGCAGGCTGGCGAAGGTGAATTCGCCAATGACGATGGCAAAGGTCAGGAAGGCACCCGAGAGCATGGCCGAACGGATGTTGGGCAGGATGATGCGCCAGATGATGGTGCCTGAGGAGGCGCCGAGGCTTTCGGCGGCCTCGGTCAGCGTCCGAACGTCGATCGAGCGAAGGCCGGTCTCGATCGAGCGGTACATGTAGGGCAGAGCCAGCGTCACATAGCCGCAGATCAGCAGGAAGTTGGTGCCGAGCGACGAGTTGGTCAGAGGCAAGAGGCTCGACGAGTTGTAAAGGCGCAGATAGCCGAAGACGATGACGATGGCCGGCACCACCAGCGGCAGAAGCGTCACGAACTCGATGAAGGGCCTGAGCTTCCTGAGCCGCAGTTCGACGAAGTAGGCCATCGGCACGATGATCGCCATGCCGAAAACGATCGTCACGACGGCAAGCGCCACCGAGAAACTGAACGATGCCTGGAACTGCGGATCGGCCAGCACCACCCGATAGGCCTCAAAGCTATAGATGCCCCGGACTTTCCTGAGCGAGAATTCGAAGGTGGCGGCCAGCGGCACCAGGAAATACAGCGTGCCGATCAGAATGGCGAGCCAGTGGCCCAGACGGTTGCTCTTCATTTGAGCCACCTTTCGCTGCGCACGCGGAGCAGAATGTAGCAAAGATTGGAAAGACCGGTGATGACGATCATGCCGAAGGCGATGGCATAGCCCAGGTTCTGATCATGCAGCACGTCGCCCCGAATCTGCGCATAGAGCAGAATGGTGACGATGTTCAGCGACGAACCAGTCAACGCATAGGCCGTGGCAATGGCACCGAAGGCATTGGCGAACAGCAGCAGCGTCGCGCCGAGAAAGCTCGGCAGCAGCACCGGACCGGCGATATGCCGCCAGTATTGCCAGTTGGAGGCGCCCAGGATGGTGGCCGCTTCGCGCCATTCCTTTTTGATGCCTTCGATGGCTGGCGAGACGATCAGCACCATCAACGGGATCTGGAAATAGAGGTAGGTGAGCGTCAGCCCCCAGAAGGACAGCAGGTTGAACCCCTGGGCGTAGATATTGAGCCCCAGGAACGACAGGAAGATCGTAACCAGTCCCTGCCGACCCAGCGTTGCCAGGAAGGCGAAGGCAAGTGGTACGCCGGCGAACTGCGACGCAACGCCGGAGAATGTCATGACGGTCGGCCGGATCCAGCGTGGCAGGCCGCCGGACACTGCCGCGTAAGCGATGAATGCACCGATCACTGCACCCATCACCGCCGAGGCGACCGACACCTTGATGGAGATCCAGTAGGAAGACAGAATGGTCGGGGTCCACAGCTTGCCGAGATTGGCCAGCGTGAAGCTGCCGCTCACATCCTGAAACGCGCCGACCACCAGAAAAAGGGTCGGCAAAATCAGGAACAGCACGGCAAAGATCATGAAGGGCGTGACGCCGACGACGGCCCAGGGCACGCGCGGGCGAGGAAGACTGGCAGGCGAAGCGTTGGAAACCATGCTGTTGGCTATCCGGACCGGCGATCGCGGAAAACCGCCCTCCAGTGCAAGACTGGAGGGCGGGATCGATAATCAGGGCAGGCGGCTCTCAGGCCGCGCCGGGCCTTACTTGACGTCGGCGCCGACGACGCTGTCCCAATTCTTGGTGATGGTTTCCTTGTAGGCCGCCTGCTCGTCGAGCGTCGGGAAGATGGCGTTGGCATAAGCCTCGGCCGGCGGCAGCTTGTCGAGCAGCTCCTTCGGAATCTTGCCGTTCTTGGAAAGATCGTTGAAGCGGATCGGATGGCAGTAGCCCTTCAGCCAGCCGAGCTGACCTTCGTCCGAATAGAGGTATTCCATCCACAGCTTGGCAGCGTTGGGATGCGGCGCGTAGGCCGAGATCGCCTGAATGTAGACGCCAGCCAGCACACCGGTCTTCGGCACGACGACGTCCATGGGCGGGTTGCCGGCCAGCGTGTCGCGCCAGGACAGGAGATTGTAGTCCCAGGCAGCGATAATCGGGGTCGTACCCTGAGCGAGCGAGGCCGACTTGCCGATCACCGGAACGAAGTTGCCCTTGGCCACCACGTCCTTGAAGAAGCCGAGGCCAGCCTCGCCAGCCTTGGCGACATCGCCGCCGGCGGCAGAGAGACCCGAGGCGAAGACAGCCGAAATGGCCTGGGACGAGGCGCGCGGATCGCCGGCCAACGCCACGGCATTGGCATATTCCGGCTTCAGAAGATCGGCCCAATCGGCCGGGCTGTTCTTGACGAGATCCTTGTTGATGCCGAGCGACATCACACCGTAATAGTCACCGTACCAGTAGCCTTCGGCATCCTTGGCCGTATCGGGGATGCTATCCCAGGTCGATACCTTGTAGGGCTGCAGCAGGCCGTCTTTCTTGGCCGACGGGCCGAAGCTGAGGCCGACGTCGACGACGTCGGGGGCCTGATCGCCGGTGTTGCCCTTGTTGGCCTTGATCGCCTCGATCTCGTCGCCCGAGCCGGCATCGGGATTGAGTTCGTTGACCTCGAGGCCGTACTTGGCCTTGAAGCCGTCGATAACCGCGCCATAACCGCACCAGTCATGCGGCAGAGCGATGGTGGTCAGCTTGCCTTCCTTCTTGGCGGCAGCGACGAGGTCATCGAGCGAGGCGGCAAACGTCGGCGCAGCGCACAGAACAGCCTGCGCGGCGATGGTCGACGCGAGAAACAACTTGAACGACATGACGATTCCCCTGTTGGCCGGGCGCCCCGGCACCCGAATTTCCCACTCTTCGGCAACGGCCGCCTCCCGACTACAAGAAAGGGAAGCAAGCCTCGCGCGATTCAGAAGGCGCACCAATCCAGGATGCCGCGAGCGGTCAGGGAAAGGTTCGCCGTCTCCGCGTTCTTAGTTACCTTACTTATATGACAGTTTGTTGTGAGTGCCGTCAATTCTGACAGCCCTCTAGCCACGCTGCCTTTTCGCCGCCTAACCGCTTTCGGCGTTGCCTCAGTAACCCTTGCCGCGATCCACGAGATGGCGAAGCGGCTGGCCGGCCTCGTAGGCGACGATCTCTCCTATGACATAGCGGCTGAGTGCCACCGGATCGCTTTCGGCAGCCACATGCGGCGTCATGAAGAGGTTGGGTGCGTTCCAGAGGAGACTCTCCGGCGGCAATGGTTCGGTGGCGAACACATCGAGGCTCGCTCCCTTCAGCCGCCCGTCCTTCAACGCGTCGAGCAGGTCCCGTTCCACCAGCGATCGACCGCGGCCGGCATTGAGGATCACCGGTCCGCCGAGCGGTCCGTCCTTGGCAAGGGCGTCGATGACGGCTCGATCGATCAGGTTTTCGGTCTCCGCCGTCAGCGGCAACAGCGACACGAGAATATCGGTGCGGACCAGGAAGGGAGCGAGACCTTGTGCGCCGCGGAAGCACTCGACGCCGTCCATCCGCCGCTCGGTACGGCTCCAGCCGTTCACCTTGAACCCCAGCGCCAAAAGTGCCCGCGCCGCATCGCGCCCCAATTCACCCAGACCCATGATACCGACACGGACAGCACCTGCGGCCCATTGACGGAGAGGCTTCCAGCTGGCTGCCGCCTGAGCCGCCGCGTAATGGGCATGACGGCGGTGATGCAGGAGTACGTTGAGCACCACCCATTCGGTCATCCGGCCGGTGAGGTCGGGATCGACGATACGCACGACGGGCAGATCGGGGAGATCGGGATCGGTGGTCAGGTGATCGACGCCCGCTCCGAGCGAGAAGATCGCCTCGAGATTGGGAAAGGTCTTGAGATAGCCCGGCTCCGGCTTCCAGACGAGCGCATAGCGGATGGTGGCGGGGTCGAACTCGTCACCGGGAAGGACGACCCTCCGGTCTGGAGCGGCCTCCCGCAAGGCGCGGATCCAATGGTCGGGCTTCCAGCCGCGGACGGCAACGAGAATGGTCATGGCACTTCCCAAATCAGAGATGGCGCCACATTGCCCGGCGGGGCAGAGAGAAGGCAAGCCTTGCTGCCTCGGGTTCCGCTTCGATCACGGCCATCTCACAATGCAAAGCGTCCCTTTCACGGCTTTCAGGGATTGCCCGGATAGTCGCTATTGACGGAAATAGCTGCCGTGCGTATCTGACTTTTCATGTCAACACGCCCGCTCGTTATCCTTCCCGCCCCGCAGCTTCGCCTGACCTCGGCGCCGATCGCCCGCGTCGACGACGGTGTGCGCAAGCTCGCCCAGGACATGCTAGAGACCATGTACGCGGCGCCAGGCATCGGACTCGCCGCCGTACAGGTGGGCGAGATGAACCGCCTGATCACCATCGACGTCTCGCATGACGATGATGCCAAGGAGCCGCGTGTCTTCATCAACCCGGAAATCCTTTGGAAGTCAGAGGAATTGTCGGTTTATGAGGAAGGCTGCCTCTCCATCCCCGAGTATTACGAGGAAGTCGAGCGGCCGGCCCGCGTTCGCGTCCGCTATACCAATCTCGCCGGCGAGCCGGAGGAGTTGGAGGCCGATGGTCTGCTCGCCACCTGTCTTCAGCACGAGATCGACCACCTCGATGGGGTTCTTTTCATCGACCACATCTCCAAGCTGAAGCGCGACCGCGTCACCAAGAAATTTGCCAAGGCGGCCAAGGAAAAGATGCGAATTTAAGCGCTGGAAGCCGCTTTCGTGGCTTTAGCTTTATTCGCCTCAATCGCCGGCGAGCCTCCGGCTCTTGGCTTTCGCGCGCCGCTTGGCGCCGGAAGCCACTTTCGCGGCTTCGGCTTCATTCGCCTCAATCGCCGGCGAGCCCCCGGCTCTTGGCTTTCGCGCTCCGCGCGGGCGCCGCTTGGCGCCGGAAGCCGCTTTCGCGGCTTCAAAGGGACGATACCCCCGTAATGCTTGACGGCGCTGCCCGCATGGTATGAAAGGCGGGCAGAACAATGTCACGGGGTCGAAATGCCGCTCAGGGTCGTCTTCATGGGAACGCCCGACTTCTCGGTGCCGGTGCTCGACGCCGTTGTCGGTGCCGGTCACGAGGTGGTCGCCGCCTATACGCGCGCACCGAAGCCGGCCGGGCGGGGTATGGAGTTGAGGCGCTCGCCCGTCCATGCGCGCGCCGACGCGCTGGGCATTCCGGTGCTGACGCCCAAAACGCTGAGGAACGAGGAGGCACAGGCCACCTTCGCCGCTCACAAGGCTGACGTTGCCGTCGTCGTTGCCTATGGACTGATCCTGCCGAAACCCGTGCTCGACGCTCCCCGCTTCCACTGTCTCAATCTTCACGCCTCGCTGCTGCCGCGTTGGCGCGGCGCCGCACCGATCAACCGTGCCGTCATGGCCGGCGATCCGGAGTCCGGCGTCATGGTGATGAAAATGGAGGAAGGGCTCGATACCGGCCCGGTAGCGCTGACCGCCCGTGTTGCCATCAGTCCGGACATGACGGCCGGCGAGCTCCACGATGCGCTCTCGCCGATCGGGGCTGCTTTGATGGCTGAGGCGCTCGGCAAGATCGAGGATGGCTCCATTGTCTTCTCCCCCCAGGGTGAAGACGGCGTCATCTATGCCTCGAAGATCACCAACGAGGAGACGCGCGTCGACTGGCGGCTGGCCGGCTCGGCTGTGCATGACCACGTTCGCGGCCTATCTCCCTTTCCCAGCGCCTGGTTCGCCGCCGATCTCGGCAAAGGCGAGGAACGGGTGAAGCTCATCCGCAGCGAACGGGCTGAGGGCTCGGGCGCGGCCGGCACGTTGCTTTCGGCCGATGGCATCGTCGCCTGCCGCGAGGGGGCGGTACGCCTCGTCACGGTGCAACGCGCCGGCTCGAAGGCGATGGCCTTTGCCGATTTCATGCGCGGCGCCCGCCTCGCTCCCGGCTTCAGGTTCGGCTGACCGCAATGCCTCGCTACCGGCTTCTCATCGAATATGACGGCACCGGCTTTTCCGGCTGGCAATCGCAGGCCGAGGGAACCGGCATTCAGGATTATCTGCAGCAGGCGATCCTGAGGTTTGCCGGCGAGCCGGTGGTTATCAAGGGCGCCGGCCGTACCGACGCCGGCGTGCACGCGCTCGGTCAGGTCTGCCATTTCGATATCGGCAGACCCTTGCGCACCGACACCATTCGCGACGCCGGCAACGTGCACCTTCGCCCGCATGCCATCACCATCGTCTCGGCCGAGGAAGTGCCGGAAACCTTCGATTCCCGCTTCTCGGCCATTAAGCGGCACTATCGCTATCGGGTATTTGCACGGCGGGCGCCGCCGACGCTGGAACGTCATCTCGTCTGGCACGTGCATGCCCCGCTCGACGTGGCACGTATGGCGGAGGCAGCCCAAGTGCTGATCGGCCGGCACGACTTCACCACCTTCCGCTCATCGGACTGCCAGGCGAAGAGCCCGATCAAGACGCTCGATCAGCTCGACGTGGTCGAGGCCGGTGACGAGATTCATTTCCTGGTGTCAGCCCGCTCGTTCCTGCACAATCAGGTCCGCTCGATGGTGGGAGGCTTGCGAAAGGTGGGCGATGGTCGCTGGACGGCCGCCGACCTCAAGGCCTCGCTGGATGCTGCCGATCGGTGCGCCTGTGCGCCGGTGGCCCCTCCGGAAGGACTCTGCCTGATGCAGGTCGATTACCGATAAACAAAAGGCGGGAAGTTTCCTTCCCGCCCCTTCAAATTGCTTTTTCGCTCAGCTCACTTCGGCCATGTGAAGGTCGACGGCAGGTGCTGGTAAAGCCAGGTCTCGGTCAGCGTCTTGTCGCCGGCACGCAGGTAGAGGCGCATGTCGACCGGGCTGGGACCATCGCCCTTGAAGTCGAACACGGCGCGCCAGCGGGTGGTGCCCACCACCGGCAGCGTGTAGACGCCCGAGATGGAGCCGGAGGACGCGGAGACCACCGCCTCGACGCCCGTCGACTGATCGCAATTCTTGAGGTCGCCACCGTCGAAATCGATCACGTATTTGACGACACCGGCCGGGCGAACCTGACCGGGCACGCCGCCAAAGCCGAGACGCGTCGAGTAGACGTAGCCAACCGACGCGGGACGCGGTTCGTCCTTGCCCCAGGTCAGCCGATAATCGAAGGCGATTTCACTACCCTTGCTGGCTGGTTCCGCCGGCAGCCAGTAGGCGACGATGTTGTCGTGGATCTCGTCGTCCGTGGAAATCTCGACGAGCTGCACGGCGCCATCGCCCCATTCGCCCTTCGGCTCGACCCACACCGTCGACCGCTTCTCGTAGAACACGCCGTCGTCCTGATAGTCCTCGAAATTGCGGTCGCGCTGGCAGAGGCCGAAACCCTTGATGTTCTTGTCGACGAAGGTCGACGTCATGACATTCACCGGGTTGTTGAGCGGCCGCCAGACACGTTCACCGGCACCATTCCAGATGGACAGACCATCCGAGTCGTGGATTTCAGGCCGCCAGTCGGGCGCCCGCTGACGGTTGGTCTCGTCATACCAGAACATCGAGGTCAGAGCCGCGATGCCGAAGCGGGCGATGTCCTCGCGCGGGTAGAATCGAACGGCCATGTCCATGACCACCGTCCGGTCCTCGTCGCGGCTGACGTCCCAACGCACTGCGCCGGAAACGCGCGGCCCCTCGAGGTCGGCATAGATGGCGAACTGGCCATCCTTGGAGGCGCCGAAATAGAAGTTGGTAAAGCGCGGGAATTCCTCCGGCGTCGGCATGGCAACGTCAATGGCCAGCGCGCGGGCGGACAGACCATACTGGTCGAGCGCGCCCGACGAGCGGAAATAGGCGGCGCCGAGGAAAGCCAGCCAGTCGCGCTGGCCGGTCTCGTCCATGACGCGGAAGCCGGCGAAGCCGATGTCGCCAGGCAGGTCGGCCGCCGGGTTGTCCTTGGGGATGGTGAAATAGTCGGGCGAGTAGAGCACTTCCTGCGCCTTGTCACCGTCCACCAGGTAGATGCCGACCGGCAGCTTGAAGTAACGGCCCAGATGGAAGAAGCGCAGCGGCGCCTTGCCGCCAGCGGCCTGCACCGTATGGTCGTCCTTGAACTTGATCTGCCAATGCCTGTCGTAGTCGATCGCCTCCAGCGCATCGAAGGCGCGCGGCACTTCCGGCACATAGGGGGCGGCGGCGCGCTCCTTGGCAGCAGTCATCAACTTGCTGAACGAGAAGGGCTTGGACTTGCCGAGCCTGGTCGACGCCTCAACGGCGCGAGCCTCGGTCACGGAAAGACTCGGGACGAGCCCGAGGGCGGCCAACACGGCCAGGAGGTCACGGCGGGTAAGCTCGGACGACATGAGAGGGTTTTCACTCCGACGAAGATTGCCCCCTATTTTGCCGGCTGCTGCCGGATCGAGGCGCGACGGGCGCGTATATAGACCGATCAAGGCTCGACGAACAGTGGGTGAACACTGCATAACTGATGCGATGATTGATGATTCCCGACCATCCGACCCCTCGGCCGAACGCCTGTTCGAGCGCCTTGCGGGCACAGTGGAGCGCGTGACCTTCCACAATGAGGAAAACGGCTTCTCGGTGCTGAAGGTACGCGTGCGCGGTCGCAAGGATCCGGTCGCCGTCGTCGGCCATGTTCCCACGATCGCAGCCGGCGAGAAGATCGACGCCGAGGGCCAGTGGATGACCGACAAGGTCCACGGCCTGCAATTCCGCGCCGACCGCATCGAAACCAACGAGCCGACTGGCAAGGACGCGGTGATTCGCTTCCTTGGGTCCGGCCTGATTTCCGGCGTCGGGCCGGCCATGGCCGAGCGCATCGTGCAGGTGTTCGGCGCCAAGGCGCTCGACGTCATCGAGAACGAACCGATGCGGCTCGTCACCGTTCCCGGTCTCGGCAAACCGACCGCCGCCCGCATTGCTGAGAGCTACCGCGAGCGCAAGGCAGTCAAGGACGTGATGATCGCCTTCCAGGACAAGGGCATCGGCACGGCGCGCGCCGTCGCCATCTGGAAGGTTCTGGGGCCGGAAGCGGTGAAGCTGGTCGAGGAAGATCCTTACCGTCTCGCCCGCGAGGTGCGTGGTATCGGCTTTGCCGGCGCCGACGAAATTGCCGAGCGGTTCGGTATCAACCGATCCGCGCCGGAGCGGATCAGGGCAGGTATTGCCCACGCCATCGAGAGCGCCGCCGACGACGGCCACACTGCCGTGCCGCGCGCCGACGTGATCGAGCGGGCTGAGCGGCTGCTGGGAGTCGACGCCGACATTGTTGCAACCGAAGTCGAGGGGGCGATTGCCCAGGGCGATGTCGAGGCTTTTGACATTGACGGCACGGCCTTTCTGGCGGTCCGCCGCCTCGCTCGCTTCGAACGCGCCGTCGGTAGCCGCCTGAAAGCCCTGGTCGAGGGACGCCCGCCCTGGGGCAAGATCGACGTCGACGCCGCCGTCGATCACTTCGAAACGCGGAAAGGCATGCATCTCAGCCCGTCGCAGCGCGAGGCGCTGGCGCTGGTGGCCGGCGCCAAGGTGTCGGTGATCACCGGCGGTCCCGGCGTCGGCAAAACGACGCTGCTAGAGGCGCTGCTGGCCACGATCTCGGCCGCCAAACTCACGGTGGCTCTCGCCGCGCCGACCGGCCGCGCCGCCCGCCGCATGGCCGACCAGGCGGGGCGCGAGGCGAAGACCATCCATCGCCTTCTGGAAATCGACCCGACCACTGGCGGTTTCAAACGTTCCGCGTCCGAGCCGCTGGAAGCCGACGTGGTGGTGATCGACGAAGCGTCGATGGTCGACGTGCCGCTGATGGCGGCGCTGGTCGAGGCTGTCCCACTCAACGCCGCGCTGATCCTGATCGGTGACGTCGATCAGTTGCCGTCGGTTGGGCCGGGGCAAGTGCTCGCCGATATCATCGCCTCGGGTCTGGTGCCGGTCGCCCGCTTGACGGAGATTTTCCGGCAGGCCGAGGAAAGCCGGATCATCGTCAATGCTCACCGCATCAATCATGGCGAATGGCCCGAGCCACCGCCCTCCGGCGAGCTCGCCGATTTCTATGTCATCGAAGCACGCGGCGCCGACGATGCATTGGCCAAGATCCTGGAAGTCGTCGGCAACCGCATCCCACGCCGTTTCGGGCTCGACGCCATGCGCGACGTGCAAGTGATCACGCCGATGCAGAAGGGCATCTGCGGCGCCCGCAATCTCAATGATCGCCTCGCCGAACTCTTAAACGGCGCGCCGCTCGACCGCATCGAACGATTCGGCCAGACCTACGCCACCGGCGACAAGGTGATGCAGATCGAGAACGACTATGATCGCGACGTGTTCAACGGCGACCTCGGCATTCTGAAAAGCATCCGTCAGAAGGAAGACGAGATCGTCGTGTCCTTCGATGGTCGCGATGTCAAATACGGGCTCGAGGACCTTGAGGCGCTGACGCGCGCCTATGCCATCACCATCCACAAGAGCCAGGGGTCGGAATATCCGGCAGTGGTGATCCCGCTATTGCGCGATCATACCATCATGCTGGCCCGCAATCTCCTCTACACGGCGGCGACGCGCGGTCGTCAGCTCGTCGTGTTGGTGGCCGAGCCAAGAGCGCTCGAAATGGCGCTCTCCGGCGATCGAACTCGGCGCCGCTTCACCCGTCTCAAATCGATGCTGTCCGGCTGACCTCTGGAGGTCGCTTCGCTTCACGCCCGTTGTCGCTCGATCTCCGCCGGCAAGTTCGACACGGGAGTGAACCATCGGCCTCGTAAAAGGTTGACCTTCCGCGATCGGCTTTGGGGCAGATGGCTGGTTGGTCGGTGTGTTTTGCAGCTTGTGCTCCTCAGGCGGGGATCGGAAGCCATCGATGGCGGCTCCGGACCACCACTTTGGTTGGTCAGAAAGCCATTTGCCCTCGCTGGTGCTTACGCGTAACGTCTTGGGAACAGCGATCGAATTCGGGAGGCGGGTCGATGGTGGATCTCGGGGTGCGTGAGGGACTGACGGACGGTGCAGTCCGGGCGATCACCGAGGGAACCCACGGCGATCCCTTTGCCATTTTGGGGCCACACCGGGTATCCGGCGCACGCACGGCGATACGCACTTTCAAACCCAATGCCCGCGCCATCACGCTGATTTCCGCCGATGGGCGCAAGCTTGCCGACTTCCAGCACGTTGAGGGTGGTCTGTGGGTGGCGTTCGCGCAGGGCGATCCAGGCCTCTATCGTCTGCGCGTCGAGTGGCCGAACGGCAGTCATGAGGCGGAGGATCCCTATTCCTTCGGGCCGTTGCTCGGCGAGATGGACGTCTACCTGCTTGCCGAGGGGCAGCACCGATACCTCGCCGACACGCTGGGGGCGGTGGTCACCGAGGTGGGCGGCGTGCCGGGCGTGCGTTTTGCCGTCTGGGCGCCCAATGCCCGGCGCGTGTCGGTCGTCGGCAACTTCAACGTCTGGGATGGCCGCCGCCATCCGATGCGGCTGCGTCGCGAATGTGGCGTCTGGGAGCTGTTCATTCCGCGCCTTCCCGCTGGCGAGGCCTACAAATACGAAATTATCGGGGTCAGCGGCGAACTCCTGCCGGACAAGGCGGACCCGGTTGCCCGGCAGTATGAGTTGGCGCCGGCCACCGCATCCATCGTCACCGACCCCAAGCCATTCGAGTGGCATGACGCCACCTTCATGCGCAACCGCGCCGCCTTCCAGTCGAAGACGGCCCCCTTCTCCGTCTATGAAGTGCATGCCGGCTCCTGGCAGCGGCCGGACGGTAAGCCCGTTACCTGGCGCTTCCTGGCCGAGCACCTTGTCGCCTACGTGAAGCATATGGGCTTCACCCATATCGAGCTGCTGCCGATCATGGAGCACCCGTTCGGCGGCTCCTGGGGCTACCAGCCGCTCGGTCTGTTTGCGCCGACGGCCCGCTACGGCTCACCGGCCGACTTCGCCCGTTTCGTCGACGCCTGCCACGAGGCGGGCATCGGCGTCATCCTCGATTGGGTGCCGGCGCATTTCCCAACCGATGCTCACGGCCTGGCGCATTTCGACGGCACACCACTCTACGAGCATCAGGACCCGCGCGAGGGTTTCCATCAGGACTGGAACACGCTGATCTACAACTTCGGGCGCACCGAAGTGATCGGCTTCCTGGTGGCGTCGGCGCTGGAATGGCTGAAGCGCTTCCATATCGACGGTCTCCGGGTCGATGCGGTGGCCTCGATGCTCTACCGCGACTATTCGCGCAAGCCGGGCGAATGGATCCCCAACAAATATGGTGGCCGCGAAAACCTGGAAGCGGTGTCCTTCATCAAGCATCTCAACGGCGTCATCGCCCATGAGGTGCCGGACGCGCTGATGATCGCCGAGGAATCCACCGCCTGGCCGGGCGTTACCGCTCCGCTTGCCGATGGCGGCCTCGGCTTCGCCTACAAATGGAACATGGGGTGGATGCACGATTCGCTCGACTATTTCGCGCTCGAGCCCGTCCATCGCAAATACCATCACAACCAGCTTACCTTCGCGCTGATGTACGCCTACTCCGAGCGCTTCGTGCTGCCGCTCAGCCACGACGAGGTGGTGCATGGCAAGCGCTCGATCTTCGGCCGCATGCCCGGTGACGAGTGGCAGCGCTTCGCCAACATCCGCGCCTACTACGCTTTCATGTGGACGCATCCGGGCAAGAAGCTGACGTTCATGGGCAACGAGATCGCCCAGGGGCGCGAATGGAACAACGACGGCACCATTGACCTCTGGCTGGAGAGCCGGGCGAACAATCTCGGCGTTCAGCGGCTGACGCGCGATCTCAACACCCTCTACCGGGCCGAGCCGGCGCTGCACGCCCGCGATTTCGACCCGGAAGGCTTCCAGTGGATTGTGGTGGATGACAACGAGCAGTCGACACTCGCCTATATGCGCTGGGGCTTCGAGAAAGATGCACCCTGCCTCGTTGTCGGTAACTTCACCCCCGTGCCACGTTCGGGCTATCGGGTCGGCGTGCCGCGCGCCGGGAAGTGGCGCGAGGTGTTCAATTCCGACGCCGAGATCTACGGCGGCTCCAACATGGGCAACAAGGGGCGGCTCACGGCCAACAACACGCCCAGCCACGGCATGAACTTCTCGCTCGACCTGACCTTGCCGCCACTCGCCGTCGTCATCCTACGCTGGGATGGAGAAACGCCAGCCGCGGAACCGAAAGCGGCCAAGAAGAGCAAGGTGCAGAGCTGAGATCTCTAGAGGTGGGAGGCCGATGAGGCCTCCCTATTCAGCGAAATACCTGTCCAGGAATGATCTGTAGATCGCCTTCAGGCGACGAAGGTCGTCGAGCGCTACGTTCTCGTCGACCTTGTGCATGGTCTGACCGACGAGACCGAACTCGACGACCGGGCAGTAGTTCTTGATGAAGCGTGCATCCGATGTGCCGCCGGTGGTGGAGAGTTCCGGCCGGCGGCCGGTGACCGTCTCGACCGCGTCCGACAGGCCTTCGATCAGTGTGGCGTCGTGGGTCAGGAAGGAGACGGCGTTGGTCGGCTCGAACGTCAGCTCATAGGCAAGCGGCGCCGGCCGGCCGGTCCGAAGCGGCGCCGTCTCAACGGCACGCCGCACTCGCCCTGAAATCTCTTCGTGCAACGCCTCGACCGTCCAGATGTCGTTGAAGCGGATGTTGAAGGCGATCTCCACCTCGGCCGGCACGACGTTGGTGGCACGATTGCCCGTTTCCACCGAAGTGACTTCCAGATTGGACGGCTGGAAGCGCTCGTTGCCGGCGTCGTAAGCTGGGTCCATCAGCGCGGCAATGACCGAGGGCGCGACGCGTAGCGGATTGTCGGCGAGGTGCGGATAGGCGACGTGGCCCTGAACGCCCTTCAGCCTGACATAACCCGACAGCGAACCGCGGCGGCCGACCTTGACCATGTCGCCGAGGGCTTCGGGATTGGTCGGCTCGCCGACGATGGCGTGGCTGAAGCGCTCGCCGCGCTTGGCCGCCCAGTCGAGAAGCTTCACCGTGCCGTTGATCGACGGCCCTTCTTCGTCACCGGTGATGAGAAACGAAATGCGGCCGCCGAAATCGCGACCATTTTCCTCGATGAAGTCCAGGACGGCGGCGGCGAAGGCGGCGATACCGCCCTTCATGTCGACGGCGCCGCGACCGTAGAGCCTGTCACCCTCGATATCTCCGGCAAACGGGCCATGGCTCCAGAGCTCAGGCTTGCCGGGCGGCACCACGTCCGTATGGCCGGCGAAGGTCAGGTGGCGATTGCCGGCGCCAATGCCGGCGAAGAGATTCTCGATATCGGGCGTACCCTGGTCGCTGAACACCGGGCGGTCGACCGTGAAGCCTGCTGGCGCCAGCAGGCTTTCGAGGAAAGCGAGCGCCCCGCCCTCAGCGGGTGTCACCGACGGGCACATCAACAGGTCGCGAGCGATAGCGACGGGATCGTGGGGCATGTCCCCTCCTCAAACGAAAACGGCCGGCAGTCTCCTGCCGGCCGTTCGGATAGCACGGATTCGCTTGTGGGTCAGTCGCGGAGCAGCTCGTTGATCGAAGTCTTGGAGCGTGTCTGCGCATCGACCTTCTTGACGATGACCGCGCAATAGGTCGACGGGCCCCAGTTCTGGCCAGGCAGCGGTTTGCCGGGGATCGAGCCGGACACCACCACCGAATAAGGCGGCACCTTGCCCATATGAATCTCGCCGGTGGCGCGATCGATGACCTTTGTCGACTTGCCGATGAAGACACCCATGGAGATTACCGAGCCCTGGCCGACCACGACGCCCTCGACCACTTCGGAACGAGCACCGATGAAGCAGTCGTCCTCGATGATGGTCGGGCCGGCCTGCATCGGCTCCAGCACGCCGCCGATGCCGACGCCGCCGGACAGGTGGACGTTCTTGCCGATCTGGGCGCAGGAGCCGACGGTGACCCAGGTGTCGACCATGGTGGCGGTATCGACATAGGCGCCGAGGTTGACGAAGGACGGCATCAGCACGGCGCCAGGGGCGATATAAGCCGAGCGACGGACGATGGCACCAGGCACGGCGCGGAAGCCGGCGGCCTCATAGGCGGCGGCGTCCATGCCTTCAAACTTTGAGGGCACCTTGTCCCACCAGGCGGCACCACCGGGGGCACCTGATATCAGCGCCGTCGGCGTCAGGCGGAAGGAGAGCAACACGGCCTTCTTGAGCCACTGGTTGACGACCCACTCGCCGTCGATCTTTTCGGCAACGCGTGCCTTGCCGCCGTCAAGCAGATCGAGAGCGGCCTCAACGGCATCGCGCACCTTGCCTTTGGTCTCCTGCGTGACGGAGGCGCGATCCTCCCAAGCAGCGTCAAGGGTGGCGGCGAGGTCGGCGTAGGCAGCCGTGGCGGCAGTCTCGGTCATGATGGTCTCCGAATGGGCCATGCAGGATTGGCATCGGGTTCGTGCTTTAGGGGTTTTGCGCGGCGCGCGCAACAAAAGCGGCGGCTGACGGACCAAGACACTGCACGCTGCCGAACCGGCTCCTCGAAAGGCGGCACGCGCGACGCTAGACAACTCAGGTCAGGAAAAGTTTCTCCGCTTCAAAGCCTTATCGCCGCCACCACGGGAGAACCGACGGCTTTCGCCGCGAAAGGGCCGATCCGACCACCGCAAGCCGAGGCGTGCATAAGTATTATCACGTCCGGCTTTGCAGATGACCTGTGATCAGCCAGCCTTTCGGTCTTTCTTCTTGCCCTTATACGGCGGCTTGCCATCGCGCGGCTCCTTGTAAGGTGCCTTACCGTCGCGCGGCGCATCCTTGTAGGGCGCCTTGCCGTCACGGGGGGCGTCCTTGTAGGGCGGCTTGCCATCGCGCGGCGGCCTGGCCTTGGCCTTCGGACGGTCGTCCTCGCGCCGAGGCTTGTCCTTGCGGGGGCCTGCCGGACTCGCTGTTGGCGGGCCGTCGGCGCGGAAGATGATGACATTCTCGTCGTTGCCGGCGGCGGCCAGCCGCTCCATGGCGGCAATACCGCCCGGAGCCACTTCGGCGAAAGTCTCGCCATCGGCGAGGCGGATGGCGCCGAAGTCGCGCCCCTTGAGACCGGACTGACGGCACAAGAAGGCGAGGATGCGCTTCACCTCGGCACCGTCGCGACGGCCGACCGACAGACGGAACCAGGCGGAGCCTGTGAAATCGACCGACTCGCGAAGCTTCGGCCGCTCAGGCGCGTCGGCGCGCCTGGACTTGGGCTCGACGGGATCGCTGATCTCTTCGGGCGACGGCAGACGGGTGCGGGCCAGGCGCACGAAAGCAGCGGCCAGTTCTTCGGCCGTCCGCCCCTCGGCGAGGCGGCTGGCGAAGGCGCGCTCGTCCTCGCCAATCTCTTCGGTAAGCACGGGATCGGCGAGCAGGCGTTCTTCATCAAGCTTATGGATCGTCTCGGCCGACGGTGCTGCCTCGGAGAACAGCTCGATGCCGGCGCCGGCCAGCAGGCTCTCGGCGCGGCGGCGACGGTTGGATGGCACCAGCAGCACGGAGACACCCTTGCGACCAGCACGGCCGGTGCGGCCGGAGCGGTGCAGCAGCACTTCACTGTCGTGCGGCAGATCGGCGTGGATGACGAGGCCGAGGTCGGGCACGTCAAGTCCGCGCGCCGCCACGTCAGTGGCAACGCAGACGCGGGCGCGGCCGTCGCGCAGCGCCGACAGCGCCTCGTTGCGCTCGCCCTGTCCCATCTCACCAGAGAGAGCCACCACGGAGAAGCCGCGCTCGAGAAGCGCGCCAGTCAGGCGTTTCACGCCCTCGCGCGTACCGCAGAAGACGATGGACGTCGTCGCATCATGAAAGCGGAGAAGGTTGACCACCGCCTTTTCGATCTCGTGCGGAAAGACACGAACGGCGTGGTAGTCGATGTCGGCGTGAACCTCGCCATCCTCGGCGACGTCAACGCGCGTCGCATCCTTGCGCATGAAGTCGCGGGCGAGGCGGACGATGTCGGCCGGCAAGGTTGCCGAGAACAGCAGCGTCTGGCGATCGGTGGGGGCGGCACCGAGCAGCTTCTCGAGATCTTCGCGGAAGCCGAGGTCGAGCATTTCATCGGCCTCATCGAGAACGATGGCGACCGCGTCGGTCAGATCGAGATTGCGACGATCGAGATGGTCGCAAAGGCGGCCAGGCGTACCGACGACGATATGAGCACCCTGCGCCAGCTGCCGCTGTTCGCGGCGCGGATCCATGCCGCCAACGCAGCAAACCAGGCGGGCGCCTGTCTCGTCATAGAGCCAGGCCAGTTCGCGTGCCACCTGCAGCGCGAGTTCGCGGGTGGGCGCGACGACGAGGGCGAGCGGCTTTCCGGCCGGGCCGAAAAATTCGGCTGGGCCAAGAAGGCGTTCGGCGAGCGCCATGCCGAAGGCAACGGTCTTGCCGGAGCCGGTACGGGCGGACACCAGCATATCGGCGCCGGCGAGTTCCGGCGCGGCAACGGCCGATTGAACGGCGGTGGGATCGGCGTAACCACGGGCGGCGAGCGCTCGCGCCAACGCGGGATGAGCTTGAGAAAAGGACATGGGCTTCCTGGGAGGGGACGCGCGGACAACGGCGGCGGCCGGCACGGCGCGAGAAAAAGGAGCCTTCTCATACAGGCGAAAGGCTCATTTCACCAGCCCCGACAGCGCATGGCTCGTCAGCTGCGAAGCGCGTCCGCGATTTGGCTCAGAAAGTCTGAAAGATCGGCGGTGACGAAGTCGGCTGGGGACGCATCAGGGCGTGGTTTGGTGCGGCCGACCACGAGAACGGTGCGCATGCCGAGGGTGCGCGGCACGACGAGGTTGCGCGGCGTATCCTCGAACATGGCGGCGGCCGTCGGTTCGATGGAAAAGCGGGCGAGGAAGGCGGCATAGGTCGCCTCGGCCGGCTTGGGCAGATAACCGGCATCGACGATGTCGAACATACCATCAAAGCAGTCGTCGATACCCAGTCGAACCAACGTTTCTCCGGCGTGAGCGTGCGTGCCGGACGTCAGAATGAATTTGCGGCCCGGCAGGCGGGTGAGAGCCGCGGAGAGCGCCGGATGCGGCCCCAGCACCGAACGATCGACGTCGTGAACCTCGGCGAGGAACTCGACGGGATCGACGCCGTGTTCCTCCATCAGGCCGCGCAACGCCGTGCCGTACCGAGCCGCGTAGTTTCGCTGCAGGGCGGCGGCCTCCTCGCCGGTGGCGCCAGTCACCCGCGCCGTGTAGGCGCGGATGCGGCCGATCACAGCGGTGAAGACGCCGCTTTCCGGTGGGTAAAGCGTGTCATCGAGATCGAAGATCCAATCGCGCACGCCGGCGAAGACGGAGAGGTCATCACCAGCGGGCGGTTGCTCTTTCCGCATCAGCGGCGGATCAGCGTGCCGGCGCCGGTCTCGGTAAAGATCTCCAGGAGGACGGCGTGCGCCGTCTTGCCGTTGACGATCACCGCCGCATCGACACCGCGCTTCAGCGCATCGAAACAGGTCTCGACCTTGGGGATCATGCCGCCGGAAATGGTGCCGTCGGCGATCAGCGCCTGCGCCTCGGCGCGGGTCAGTTGCTTGAGGAGCTGCCCGTTGCGATCGAGCACACCCGGCACATCGGTCAGGAACAGGAGGCGGGCGGCGTGCAGCGCACCGGCGATGGCGCCGGCGAAAGTGTCGGCGTTGACGTTGTAGGTCTCGCCGTCGACACCGGGAGCGACGGGCGCCACCACCGGGATCAGGTCTTCCTTGGCGACCATATCGAGCACGGCCGGGTTGACCACCTTGGGCTCGCCGACAAAGCCGAGATCGATCACCTTCTCCATCTCACTGTCGGGATCGCGCATGGTGCGCGTCGCCTTCTCGACGGTGACGAGATTGCCGTCCTTGCCGCAAAGGCCGAGCGCCCTGCCACCCTCGGCGTTGAGAGCCGAGACGATCTGCTTGTTGATGGAGCCGGCAAGCACCATCTCGACGATTTCCATCGTGGCGCGGTCGGTGACGCGCAGGCCGTTCTTGAACTCGCTCTTGATGCCGAGCTTGTCGAGCATCGCGCCAATCTGCGGACCGCCGCCGTGGACGACGATCGGCTTCATGCCGGACTGCTTCAGGAGCACGATGTCACGGGCGAAGGCGCGGGCGAGATCCGGATCGCCCATGGCGTGGCCGCCGTACTTCACCACGATGGTCTTGTCGTCGTAGCGCTGCATGTAGGGCAACGCCTCGGAGATGATGCGGGCACGCGACAGCATCGCTTCGGTGGATTCGGGCGTTGTCGTATTCATGGCGGCCTCGGCGTCGGTTGGATCGACAAGGCCTATAGCCGATCGAGGGGCAAGGCTCAACGGCAGAACCACCGGCTGCCTGACCCGCAACTGCCTAAAATGACGGCTCAGGCGCCGGCGAGCAGGCGCGAAATCGCTGCGCGGAGATCGTCGACGCCGGCGCCTTTTTCGCTCGACGTGGCAATGACCTCGGGGAAAGCCGCCGGCCGCTTGCGAATGCGCTCGGCCGTCTCGGCGAGCACCTTGTCGATACCGCCGGGCTTCAGTTTGTCAGCCTTGGTCAGCACGATCTGGTAGGAGACGGCCGCCTTGTCGAGCAGCGTCAGCACGTCCTCGTCGTTCTTCTTGATACCGTGGCGGGCATCGATCAGCACGTAGACTCGCCGGAGATTGGGCCGGCCGCGCAGGTAATGGCGGATCAGCGCGTTCCAGACGTCGACCTTCTCCTTCGGCGCCTCGGCGTAACCGTAACCGGGCATGTCGACGAGCAGGAGACCGGCCTCGACTTCCGGCCGAAACAGGTTGAGTTCCTGTGTGCGACCCGGCGTGTTGGAGGTGCGGGCAAGACCTTGCTGGCCGGTCAGCGCATTGATGAGGCTCGACTTGCCGACGTTGGAACGCCCCGCGAAGGCGACCTCGATGGTGCCGGCGATCGGCGGCAGGTCGTCCGCCTGCGCCATGCCGCGGACGAAGGTCCAGGGCCGGGCGAACAGAAGGCGCGTCGCTTCGGGATCGATCGCAGTGCGGGTCTCGTCCATCGTGGCAGTTCCTGTCGGCGGCGGGCGGTCCTCGCCCTCCCAGAGCGCTGTTCGATCCGATGAAATCAGATCGGCGCTCTAGGTTCATGTCTGGAAAGCATCATCTTTTCGATCCTCATTTCATTCCGGTCGGATGATGCTCTAACGGAAACGGACCGGCTTGGTATAGCCGGTCCGCCTAATCTACGAGCTTTGCCCGCGATTTCAGCCAGCCTTTGGCTTTTTCGCGAATGTACTCTTGAGATTGTCGAACAGCTCGATCTTGACGCCGTGCTTCTTCATGATCAGCGACTGCTGCAGGATCGACAGCGTGTTGTTCCACGACCAGTAGATCACCAGCCCCGCCGGGAAAGCCGCCATCATGAAGGTGAAGATGATCGGCATGTAGGTGAACAGCATCGCCTGCGTCGGATCGGGCGGCGTCGGATTGAGCTTCATCTGCACGAACATGGTGACGCCCATGATGATCGGCCAAATACCGAGCATCAGCATGTGCGGCGGCGTCCAGGGAATGAGCCCGAACAGGTTGAAGATGGTGGTCGGATCTGCAGCCGAGAGATCGTGGATCCAGCCAAAGAAGGGCGCGTGACGCATTTCGATGGTCACATAGAGCACCTTGTAGAGCGAGAAGAACACGGGGATCTGCACCACGATCGGCAGACAGCCGGCCAGCGGGTTGATCTTCTCCCGCTTGTAGAGTTCCATCGTCTCCTGCTGCTGCTTGACCTTGTCGTCCGGGTACTTGGCCTTGATGTCGGCCATGGCCGGCTGCAGCATCTTCATCTTGCTCATCGACGCGTAGGACTTGTTGGCGAGCGGGAAGAAGACGGCCTTGACGATCAGAGTGACCAGCAGGATGGCGATGCCGAAGTTGCCGACCAGCTTGTAGAGATAGTCGATCAGCCAGAACATCGGCTTGGTGATCCAGTAGAACCAGCCCCAGTCGATCAACCGGTCGAACTTGACGATACCAAGATCCTTTTCATAGGCATCGACGCGGGCCACCGTCTTGGCACCGGCAAACACGCGCGTCTCGGTGGCAGCGGTGCCACCGGCCGGAACCTGCAGCGGATCGCGAAGGTAATTGGCCTGGTAGGTGTCGATATTGCCGGCCAGAGCCCAGGAGAAGCGGGGCTGGAAGGTGGTGCCGCCATCGGGAATCAGCGCCGTTGCCCAGTACTTGTCGGTGATGCCGAGCCAACCCTCGGTAACGGGAGCAGGCTTCACGCCTTCGCTGTCCTTGAGGCTCTTGTAGGTCGCCTCGGTGAGTCCCTCGCTGCCGAATACGCCGAGCAGACCCTCGTGAATGACCCAGGTACCCGGCACCTGCGGCGTGCCATAGCGCGTGACGAGCCCATAGGGATAGACGGTTGCGGCGGTCGCGGTATTATTGGCGACGCTGTCCTTCACCGTGAACATGGCGTGGTCGTCGACGGAAATCTCGCGGGTGAACACGAGGCCGGCACCGTTGTCCCAGGTCAGCTTCACCGGGGTCGCCGGCGTTAGACGGGCGCCCTCAGGAGCCGTCCATACCGTTTCGGCACCCGGCAGCGTGACGCTGCCGCCAGCGGGGGCCATGAAGCCGAACTCGGCATAGTAGGCATCGTTGGTGCCGAAGGGATTGAGAAGCTTCACGAGCGGCGACGTGGGCTCGATGGTCTCGTGGTAGAGCTTCAGCGACAGGTCGTCGAGACGAGCACCGGTAAGGCTGATCGAGCCGGTCAGTTCCGGCGTGTCGATGGCAACGCGCTGGCTCTTGGCAAGCGCCTCGTCACGGGAGACGAAGGCCGCCGTCGTGTTGAGACCGACCGTCGGGGCCGCGCCACCTTCTGCGGTGGTGCCGCCAGCCGCTTTGCCATCCGTGGCCGGAGCGGTTTGGCCGGTGGACTGCTGCTGGGCGGCCTGCTCGGCGATCTGCGCCTTCTCGAGCCGGGGACCGGCGACAAAATACTGCCAGCCTAGCAGCACAGCCAGCGACAGGGCGATGGCCAGAATCATATTGCGGTTTTCGGTCATGGACCTGCTTCTTCCTCGCTCGGCGCCGGCTTCAGCGCCTCCTTGCCGCCGCGCGGCCCCGTCTTTGCGGAGGCCGCAGCGCGAACGGCGCCGACCACTTCGGCAACCAGATCGGAAAATGGCATCTCAAGTGCCGGACGACGGCCAACCAGCACGAAATCGCGCCCAGGATCGGCGGCCGCGGCACCGGCGAGCCGGACCGCTTCCTTGAGACGGCGCCGGATGCGGTTGCGCACCACGGCGTTGCCCATCTTCTTGGTCACCGTGAAGCCGAAGCGGGCATCCGCCTCGACCGTCTCCGCCGCCCCTTCGGATCGGCGGATCGATTGCAGCAAAAAGCCGCGCCGGGGCGTTCTGGCACCCCGGGCGACTTTCACGTAGTCTTTTCGCTTCTTCAGCCGCTGCATGTCAGGCGCCTCGCGAGCCAGACGGCCGGCGTCCGCCATGGACGAGGGCCGATTACGCCGACAGACGCTTGCGCCCCTGGGCCCGGCGGCGGGCGATCACCTTGCGGCCACCAGCGGTGGCCATGCGCGCACGGAAGCCGTGACGGCGCTTGCGAATGAGCTTGGACGGCTGATAAGTCCGCTTCATGGTCGTATGCCCGCCCAGCGGGCCCCTCGTTCTGGCGGCTTTCCGGCTTCGGAACGGCTGACGCCCCGCCTTCGGATAGCTCGTGTGTCTCAACTGGGAAATCGGCCACGGCACATGCGGCCAAGCCGGCCGAAAGACCGGTGGCGCCCTTCCGATCGGAGGCGCTTATACGGGACGGATGGTAGCTCGTCAACGCATCAATGCCAAGCAAGCCGCCTGAAGATCGCCGGCTTCCCGGCCTTTCTGTCGGCTACTGACAGCTGCGGGCATTCCGACACGCTAAGATAGCGGCAAATATGGCAACGCGACAGAATTTTACCTTATTTCGGACGCGGGCCTCTTCCAATTCTCTCGCGAAGCGACAGATAGAGAGCATTCTTTTTTCGGAACCCTCCATAATGGTCCAGACTGACACTTCCGGCGGCTTTACCAAGCCGCATTTTCCGGCCACTCACACCTTCAGTCTGTCCTTCAAACTCCTGATCTTCACGATTCTCTTCGTGATGTTCGCGGAGGTGCTGCTGTTCGTGCCGGCCATCGCCAACTTCCAGCGCAACTATATAGAGTCGAAGATACGTACTGCCGGCATCGTCGCCCACACGCTGACGACGTATCCGGAAACGGCGCTACCGCGCACCATTCAGGCCGACCTGCTCAACCGGCTCGATGCCTATGCCGTCGCCGTTCGCTCGGCCGGCATGAAACAGCTCGTCGCCATGGCCGACGCACCGCCGACCGTTACCCGCAGCATCGATTTCGACAATCAGCAGACCCATGGCATCGTCATGGAAGCGATCGACACGATGATGTTCGGTGGCGATCGCACCATCCGCGTCACGGGCAACTATGACGGCGAGGGGGAAATCGAGGTGGTGTTTTCCGAAACCCACCTCCGGGACGAGCTTCTGCATTTCGCCGGCCGACTGCTTCTGGTGTCGTTCCTGATCTCAGCCTTCGTCGGCGTGCTGGTGTTCTTCTCCATCCAGTATCTGATGGTCATCCCAATGCGGCGCCTGGGGAAGTCGATCTACAAATGGTCGCAGGAGCCTGAGAGCGACGCCTATCTGGTCCGCTACGGTGGCCGGACCGACGAGATCGGCCGCGCCGAGTTTGCCGCCGCCACCATGCAGCAGCGCATCCAGGAGCTGTTCAAGCAGCAGAAGCGGCTCGTCGAGCTGGGGCTCGCGGTGTCGAAGATCAACCACGACCTCCGCAACCTGCTCGCTTCGGCCCAGCTGATCTCCGACCGCCTGACGGCCATTCCGGATCCGTCGGTGCAGCGCTTCGCGCCCAAGCTGGTGTCAGCCATCGATCGGGCGATCAACTACTGCCAGTCGGTGCTGGCTTATGGCAAGGCGCAGGAGGCGCCACCGTCGCGACGGCTTCTCTCGCTGTCGCGCCTCGCCACCGACGTCGCCGAGATGACCGGCCTCGTTCATCACGCCAGCATCGAGTGGGTCAACGCGGTTCCGGAAGATCTGGAAGTCGATGCCGACTCGGATCAGTTGTTCCGGGTGCTGCTCAATTTGGTCCGCAATGCCGCACAGGCGCTGGAACAGTGCAAGGACGACGCGGTGGTCCGCCGGCTCACCGTCTCTGCCGAGCGGGATGGCACCAAGGTGAGCATCCGCGTTTCCGATACCGGCCCTGGCCTTTCGGAAAAGGCACGAGAATCGCTGTTCAAGCCGTTCTCCGGCTCGGTGCGGTCCGGCGGCACCGGTCTCGGACTGGCCATCGTGGCTGAGTTGGTCAAGGCGCACGGCGGCACCATCAGCTGCCTCGACGGTGGCCCTGGTGCCACCTTCCTGATCGAGATCCCCGACAGGCTGGCGCTCGCCGCCGCGTAAGAGACAAAAAAGCGGCGGCACTGCCAACACAGTGCCGCCGCCTCATTTTCCGTATGGATCGGACGATTACTCCGCCGCCAGACTTCCGCTGGCCACGCCGGCCCCGCTTTCGGCATCGAGCCACCAGCTGACATTGGGATGGCGGCGCAGCGCGGTGGCCGGGCAGTCCGGCGTGATGTCGCCGAGGAGCGAGGCACGCACCGCGTCGCGCTTGGTCGCGCCGGTGGCCAGCACGATGATTTCCCGAGAATCAAGAATAGTACCGATACCCATGGTCATGGCCTGGGTGGGGGGCAGCGCGCCGCCGAAGAAGGCCGAGTTGGCTTCCAGCGTCGATTTCTCGAGATCGACCACGCGGGTACGGGCGGCAAAATCGGCACCTGGCTCGTTGAAACCGATATGGCCGTTACGGCCGATGCCCAGGAGCTGCAGGTCGATGCCGCCGGCCTCACGGATCATCGCCTCATACCGGCTGCCGAAAGCCTTGGGATCGGCCACCAAGCCGTCGGGCACGAAGGTCCTGCTCTTGTCGATATCGACGAGATCGAACAGCTGGCTGTCCATGGTCGACCGATAGGAACGCGGGTCCACCGGCGGCAGGCCGACATATTCATCAAGATTGAAGGACGTTACGTTGGCGAAGCTGATCTCGCCGGCCCGATGAAGCGCGACCAGCCGTTCGTAGACGGGTTCCATGGTGACGCCAGTGGCAAGACCAAGCACGATCTTCGGTGTCGCCTTCAGACGCTCGGCGATGCGATCGGCCACGGCATAGGCCGCTGCTACGGTCGTCGGAAAGTGTTTGACCTGCATCCTGAACTCCATCGAGCGGCGACCGACAATTTGGCCAGCCGAAACCATCCATCTCACTAAGATGATGGCGATGGATAATTAGTTCGTCAAGATGCCGAACATAAAATTTGGATGACGGTCAGCCGTGCGCGCCCGTGGGCAGCCGCAGGGGCATCGGCAGATCCGCCGGGCTGAATAAAAGGTTGTGCGCCTGATTGAGGGCGATAGCCACGGCGCCGGTCAAAGCTGCCCGGGCGCCGAGAACGGACACTTCCACTGCAATGGGCCGATGACTGACGCGAGGCAGTTCGTCCCTTATCCGCTCCACCACGCCCGGCAGACAGCCGACAATGCCGCCAACCACAATCTTCTTGGGCTCGAGCAGTGCATGGACGGCCATCATCGCCAGCGCGGCCGTATGGGCGGCATCGCGAGCCACAGCAACGGCGGCGGCATCTTCCCCTTGTTGGGCGGCCGCGAAGATATCGCTGGATGACAGGGTGGATGCACCGCCAAGCGCCCGATAGCGCTCGCGAATACCACGTCTGCCGATAGCGCTTTCAAGAGCCCCACGCTTCAGGCTATCGGGAGCGACGGGGTCGTTGCCGATCGGCAAAAAGCCGATTTCACCCGCAGCGCCGCTGGCGCCACGGATCAGTCGGCCGCCGGTAAGAGCACCGAGACCGATGCCGGTGCCGAGCGAAACGAAGGCCACCTCGTCGACGCCTACGGCGCAGCCGGTCCAGGATTCGCCGATCACCGCCGCATTGATGTCGTTCTCGATGACGACGGGGCAGCCAAGCTCGGCCGACAGCAGGGTGCGGACATCAACGTCGCCGAGCCCCTCAAGGTTGGGCGAAAGCGACAGGCGCCCGCTCTCCGGCTCGACAACGCCAGGCATGGCCACGGCTGCGACCAGAACCTTCTGGCGCTCAATGCCGGCGCCAGCGATGAGTTCGCTCGCCAGCTTGCCGAGAGCCGAAACCAGCGCGGTTCCCGAGAGCTCGTCCGATGGGGCTTCGACCGAGGCGAGAACGTCGCCGACGATATTGGCCAGCGACAGGCGCAGCGAAGTCGCGCCCAGCTCAGCACCGATGACGTAGCCGGCCGAGGGATCGACCTCGTAGATCACCGCGGCCCGACCGACCGTTCCCGAGGTGACGCCCTTGACACGCACGAAGCCGCCGCTCTCCAGCACGCGGATGACTTCCGACATGGTCTGCTTGGACAGGCCGGTGATCTTGGCGAGAGCAGCCCTGGAGGTGGCGCCAGAGTTGAGAAGCACATCCATGACGGCGCGCACCGAGATCTGGCGCAGCACCGGCGTTGCGGTATCGTCTGGGATCATCGGGCTGGAAGTCTCCGTGGGAGCGTCATCACGGGATCGATCCATACACCCAAATGCAGGCGTTCACAGCCCTTCCTCGCGGCGGTCAATGCTTATGCCTTGACCGCCGCCCCAGCCTGTACCGAATTTCTGTATTCGGTCGGCGTCCGGCCGACCACCTTCTTGAACACCTTGTAGAAGTAGTTGAAGTCGTTGAAGCCACAGCGCTGGGCGATCTGCGACAGGGGCAGATCGTATTTCTCCAGCATGAACTTGGCTTTGCCGATCCTCACCTGCGTCAGGTAATCGGAAAAGGTCGTGGCTCCCTGTTCGCGAAAGACGCGGGAGAAGTAGTTGGGACTGATGCGCAGGTGGGCGGCCACCGTGTCGCGGGTGATCAGCCGATCGAAATTCTCCTCGATATAAAGACAAGCCGCGCGGAAGAAAGCCGACGATTGCCTGTCTTCCTCCGGCATCGGGTTGGCGATCAGCCGGCGGGAATACTCGAGGACGGCCTGCGCCAGCAGACGAGCGTCGAGACTGGTCGCTCCCGCATCGTCGCGATGACTGGCCATGGCATCAACCATGTGCTGCAAAGGCCCGTTGCCGGGGATCAGGCAATTGCGCTTTTCCACCGAGACGAAACGCCGCTCGTCGGCATTCCAGCGCACCAGGCTGACACCGAGATGGGTGGCGCCGAACAACAGGCTCAAGACCTCGACGTCCTTGTCCCAGAGCGGTTGGTTCCAGCAATTGCCCGGCACGACCAGCGCATCGCCCGGTCCAAGCTCGCTCTCGACGATCCGGGCGGCGCGGTCGCAGAGAAGGTTGGTATAGGTGCCGGCGATCACGAACTCGAAGCGCGCAAACTGCACTTGCAGCGCGCCGAGCGGCGGTGCGGCGGCGTCCAGACCGAAGACGATGCGTTGCGGCCAGCCTGCTGCGGCGGGGAGCGCATCTCCACGGGCAAAATCGTCGAGCGTCACGTTGGCATGCAACATGGGGCGTCTCCTCGTTGCGGCACGGACTTACGAGATTCGTAGCAGAACGGCGTCAAAGCTCCGGCCAGCGGCGCGCCACCATCGCGCGCACTTCGGCAGCCGAATCGAGCGTCAGCGCCTCTTCCGCCACAGCGCGGCAAGTGTCCTTGTCGAGCGTCCGGATGAAAGCCTTGAGGTCGGGAATACCCGAGCGGGTTGCCGACAGGCTGGTAACGCCAAGACCAATCAGGATGGGGGCTGCCGGCAGCTCCGAAGCAAGACCGCCGCAAACCCCTACTGGACAGTCATGGCGAGCACCGGCCGCCGCCGCATCGCCGATCGTTTTCAGCACCGCCGGGTGCAGCGAGTCGATCTCTGGCGCGAGTTCGGTATTGCCGCGATCCATGGCCAGCACATACTGGGTGAGATCGTTGGTGCCGATCGAAAAGAAATCGGCCTCCTTGGCCAGCTTGTCGGCCATGGCGACAGCGGCAGGCACCTCGATCATGATGCCGAGCGGCACATCGGCAGTGACGCCCAGTGCAGCTTTCTCTTCCTCGAAGATCGCTTTCGCCCAACGGAGCTCGCCGATATCGGCAATCATCGGCATCATGATGCGGACGACCGAAACCGGTGTCACCTTGAGGATGGCACGGAATTGCTGGCGCAAGAGATCGGGCCGCCGCCTCGACACGCGGATGCCGCGCACACCGAGGATCGGGTTCTCCTCGGCCGCCTGCTTGAGATAGGGCAGAGGCTTGTCACCGCCGATATCCAGCGTACGGATGGTGAGCGGCTTGCCGCGCAAGGCATCGGCAATCGCCTGGTACTCGGCCTGCTGTTCGGCCTCGGTGGGGGCCGTCGGCCTGTCGAGGAACAGGAACTCGGTCCTGAGTAATCCGGAGCCCTCGGCTCCGAACGCCAGACCGCGCGCCGCGTCGGCCACCGAGCCGACGTTGGCATAAACGGGCAGGCGCGTGCCATCGGCCATCACGCAATCAACCGCCGCTGCCTCGCGGTTGGCGGCGCGGCGCGTTTCGCGTTCGGCGGCCGCCTTTCGGGTGGCTTGGATCGTCGCTTCGGTTGGGTTCACCTGGATCTCACCGCGCTCGGCGTCGACGATCAGCGGTGCCCCCTCGGGAATGCGGTGGGCGTCGGCACCGACGGCCGCCAGCATCGGCACACCGCTCGCCGCCGACAGGATGGCGACGTGCGACGTGCGCCCACCCTTGGCGACCACAAAGGCAGCCGGCAGACGATCACCGAAGGACATGAACTGCGAGGGGAGAAGATCGTCGGCGATGGCGATGGCATCCTCGGACAATGCCAGACTTTCCGGCGAGCCACCGGCCAGCACCGTCAGGACCTGCTGCTCAAGATCGACGAGATCGGCGGCGCGCTCGGCGAGACGGGCGTTATCGAGGCCACGCAGCAACGCTGCCTGGGCGGAAATAGTATCGGAGAAGGCCCAGCCGGCGCTCTTGCCACGGGCGATGCGATCGCGAGCTCCCTCAAGGAGTTCGGTATCCTCCAGAAGCGCGGCATGCGCGGCCATGATCTCGCGCTGCTGCTGGGTGCGGCCGGCCGTTGCCTGCTCGCTCAAATGCCGATGCACACGGGCGATGGCCGCATCGAGCGCCTCGCTTTCGGCAACCATGTCGCCGCCCTGCTCGACCGGCCGGGCGACTTTCTCCTTGAGATGGACGGCACGACCGATGGCAAGGCCAGGCGCTGCAACCACGCCACCGAGCAACGGCCGGTCTTCAGGGCCGAAGGGCGTCAGGTCGACCGGCACTTCTTCCGCATTCGGCGCTGCGTCATCAACACCCGGCAAGGTTGCCTGCCCGGCATCGACATAGGGGACGACCGGGTCGCCAAGGCCGGACACGATCGCCGCGATGACGCCGTCGACCGCGGCCGCCGCGTCGGCGCCCTCGGCCGAGACGACCAGCCGGCTTCCCCAGCGGCTGCCAAGCGTCAGCAGAGATACCGGGCTCTTAGCGTTGGCCTTGCGCTCGCCGAGAACGATCTCGATGGCGCTGGCATATTCCTTGGCCTTGGCGGCGAGCAGAGCCGCCGGGCGGGCGTGCAGGCCCTCACTCATTTCGAGGACGACATCCCGTTCGATCCGTTCGACCGGCGGCGGCGCTTCGACGCCGATCGGCATCACCGTCATGACCTCGTCGCCGAAGGCGACCTCGCCGGTCGCCTTGCGAGAGGTGACGTGAAAAGCCTCCTCGTTGGTCACGAGGATGGGCGTCGTCACGATGCCACAGCTCTCAACGAGCGCGGCGAGATCGAAGCGGATGAGAAGATCACCGACCGACACCCGGTCGCCTTCGGCTACCATGGCGTTGAGACCGGCGCCGCGCAGCGCCACCGCCTCAAGGCCGACATGCACGAGGAATTCGGCGCCGTCCTCAGTCAGGATCTTCACGGCATGGCCGCGGCGATGCACCGACGTCACCGTACCGGCCACCGGCGCACGCACTTCGCCGGTCTCCGGCTCGATGGCAAGGCCATCGCCCATCATGCCGAGTGCGAACATCGGGTCGGGAACGTCACCGAGCGGCACGATCCGGCCCTTGATGGGAGCACGGACGGAGATGGTTGAGGTGGTCATGCGCGTGTCTCCCAATATCTGCTATCGAGGCAAAGCCTACCCTCCGCCGCCGACATCAGCGGCGACGGCGGTGCGAGGAAGAAGGGACGCATGCCAAGCGACCCTAGCGTGCCTCGTGGGAACTAAATCTGGGCCGCTGCGGCGATCTCGGCAAGAACCTCGGCCGGAAGCGCGTTGCCGGAGAAGCGGTCGACAGCGGCGGCGACACCAACCTCGGCAATTGTCGCTTGCATTTCGACGGCCTGAGGGTCGCCGTCGTTGCGGTAGTGGAGAGCCGCGGCAATACCCGCGACGAGATTTTGGTGCGGCAAACGGTATTCCAGCGTGCCGAGCAGCGGCCGGATCAGCCGGTCGCCCTTGCCGAGCTTGCGCAAGGGTTCGCGGCCAACACGTGCGACGTCGTCACGGATGAAGGGATTGGCGAAGCGACCGAGAATTTTCTCGATGTAGGCCGCATGCTTGGCCGGATCGAAGCCGTAGCGGCGGATCAAGACCGCACCGCTTTCTTCCATGGCCGCCTTGACGACGGCGCGAATGTCCGCGTCTTCGATGGCGTCGCGAATGGTAGGCAGACCCTTCTCAAAGCCGAGATAGGCAGTGATGGCGTGGCCGGTGTTCAGCGTGAACAGTTTGCGCTCGACGAAGGCCATCAGGTCGTCGGTCAGCTCCATGCCGGGGATTTTATGCGTCCAGCCCTTGAGCTGGGTACGATCGACGATCCACTCGGAAAACTCTTCGACGGTGACGGCGAGCGGCTCGCCTTCGACCGGAGGGGCCGGCGGCACGATACGGTCGACCGCACTATCTGCGAACCCGACTTCCGTCTCCACGACGGCGGCCACGGACGCAGGAAGATGGCCGAACACGGCCTCCTTGAGCTGGCTGGTGCCGCGGATGGTGTTCTCACAGGCGATGATATTGAGCGGCGCATGATTGCCGGCGGCGACACGCGCCTCAAGACCGCGAGCAATGGCCGGCGCAATCTTCGGCAGCACGGCCGGCCCGACGGCGGTGGTGACGAGATCGGCGGACGCGATGAGAGCGACGATGTCTTCGCCGATCGATGAGACGGCCGTGACGCCGGTGACTTCCTCGCGGCGGCTACCGGAGCCGACGATGTCGACGGGATAACGTCCATCCCGTTTGATGAGACCGACCAGGGTCTCGTTGACGTCGGCGAAGGTGACCGCCCAACCGGCATCGGCGAGAATTTTACCGATAAAACCGCGACCGATATTGCCCGCGCCAAAGTGAATGGCTCGCATGGTCGTCTCCAATGTGACTCAGGGTGCAGGGCCGCCCTTGGGCGGCCCTCTGTTTCAAGAAGTCGAGGTCAGCCGAGATCGAGGATGCGCAGCACGTCGGCGGGGTTTTTCGTCGTCGCGAGGTGGGCGACCACCTTGGGATTCTCGAGGACCCTGGCGAGAGCTGACATGACATCCATGTGCTCGTTGCCTCTGGCCGCGAGGCCGACGACAAGGCGAGCCACATTCTCGGGTTCGGGACCGAAGAACACGCCGTCCGGATACTGGCAGACGACGATACCGGTCTTCAGAACCTCGTTCTTCGCCTCGTTGGTGCCGTGTGGCATGGCCAGCGACTGGCCGAGATAGGTCGACACGATGGTCTCACGCTTGAGCATGGCGTCGATGTAGCTCGGAGTAATCGCGCCCATCTCCAGAAGCTTGGAGCCGGCGAAGCGAATCGCTTCCTCTTTGGTGGACGCGGTGAGGCCGAGGAAGATGTTTTCCTCACCGAGATTAAAAGATGCGCCACCCTCGGGCTTGCCGCCGGCCGGAGCCGCGGCGGAACCCGCCTTCGCCTTGATGTCCGCCACGATGCGGTCATAGGCCGCGCCGTCGAGGAAGTTGGTGATGGAGATGTGCGTCGCCTGGGGAGCCGCCCGGCGGGCACGCTCGGTCAGGTCCTTGTGGGTGATGACGACATCGACATCGGCCGGCAGAGCGTTGATGGCGACGTTGCTCGACCGGATGGCGCCGAGGCCAGCCTGATCCAGCTTCTTGCGCAGCATGGAGGCGCCCATGGCGGACGAACCCATGCCTGCGTCGCAAGCAACGATGACCGACCGGACGGGGCCGGAGATGGTAGCCGAAGTGGCGGCAACCGGGGCAGCCATACCCTTCGACTCGGCCTTCAGGGCCTTCATGCGAGCTGTGGCTGCATCAAGGTCTTCAGCTTCTTCTTCCGTCTTGTCGGTCTTGAGCAGCACTGAGGCGACCAGGAAGGTCACAAGTGCGCCAAGAACCACGGCGGAGATGACGCCCACGAAGCCGTCGGCCGGGGTCATGCCGAGCACGGCAAAGATCGAGCCCGGAGACGACGGAGCGCGCAGGCCACCGCCGAGCAGCATGTTGGCAGCCACACCGGTGGCACCGCCGAGGATCATGGCGATGATCAGGCGCGGCTTCATCAGCACGTAGGGGAAGTAGATCTCGTGGATACCACCGAAGAAGTGGATGATGGCGGCACCTGGCGCCGACTGCTTGGCGCTGCCACGGCCAAAGACCATGTAGGCGAGCAGCAGGCCGAGACCCGGGCCCGGATTGGCTTCGATCAGGAAGATCAGCGATTTGCCCTGTGCGGCAGCCTGCTGGATGCCGAGTGGCGTGAAGACGCCATGGTTGATCGCATTGTTGAGGAACAACACCTTGGCCGGCTCGACCAGGATCGAGGCGAGCGGGATGAGGCCGGTGCTGATCAGGGCGTTGACGCCGGCGCCGAGCGCGGCCGACAGATGCTCGACAAGCGGACCAACGATCGCGAAGGCGATCATGGCCAGGATCATGCCGATGATGCCAGCCGAGAAGTTGTTGACCAGCATCTCGAAGCCGGGGCGGATCTTGCCGTCGACGAGGCGATCGAACTGCTTGATCGACCAACCGCCGAACGGTCCCACCAGCATGGCGCCGAGGAACATCGGAATGTCGGTGCCGACGATGACACCCGCCGTGACGATTGCACCCACAACGGCGCCGCGCTCACCGTAGACCAGCTTGCCGCCGGTATAGCCGAGCAGAAGCGGCAGCAAATAGGTGATCATCGGGCCGACGAGCTTGGCAAAGAATGCGTTGGGCAGCCAGCCAGTCGGAATGAAGAGAGTGGTAATGATGCCCCAGGCGATGAAAGCGCCGATGTTGGGCATCACCATGCTGCTCAGGAAGCGGCCCACTTGCTGGACGCGCACCTTGAGATTGGAGGACGAAGCGTCGCCCCCGCCGGTTGCGGTATATGCCATATCCTAGAAACTCCTCCACGAAGTCCTGCCACGCCGAAGAAGGAGACTGATAGACGTAGGAATAAGCGACCCCGTCGCCGCAAACGAGTTGCGCCGAAGAAAAACCAGCTCCAAGCAGGGGCCGGCCAGGTCGTTTATCTCGTGAGCCTCTCCGCTCCTCCACCCCGACCCTGTATTTCCCGGATCAGGAGATACGAAAACACCGCTCCGAACGCTTACAGGCGTCCGGACTCCAGCACACTTTGATCGTTGTTCTTACGGGTCCTCGTTCGATTGTGATAAAAACATGACATCAATGTGCTGAAAAGTGGAAAGATATAAACACGACTGTAAAAATGTATCCTACACTAGAGGCTCGTCGCAGCATTCCTCTCGCATTCCCTCGGAAACGCTAGGAAATCCATTGGCTTGGTGTGTCATCAACGACTTGAAAATTGTACGATTGCCACCCAACCAGCGGCATACTTAAGTCGACATAGGGAGCACTCCGTCTCCCTCGCTAATACTTTTTACCATGGGAAAAGCAACGCGCCGGCCTCGAAAGACCGGCGCGTTGCTCTGCCTAGATAGAGAATCGGCTGGCTGGGCGCCTACTCGACGGTAACGCTTTTGGCGAGGTTGCGCGGCTGATCGACGTCGGTGCCCTTGGCCACTGCCGTATGATAGGCGAGCAGCTGCACCGGTAGTGAATAGAGGATCGGCGCCACGAAGGGGTCGACCTTTGGAAGTTCGATCGACCAGCGCACCTTGCTGCCGAGACGGGCGACGCCCTCGGCGTCGGAGATCAGCAACACCCGGCCCGAGCGGGCCGCCACTTCCTGAATGTTGGAGACCACCTTCTCGAACAAGGCATCCGAGGGCGCGAGGGCAATGACCGGCACGCCGTCATCGATCAGCGAAATCGGCCCGTGCTTCATTTCACCGGCGGCATAGCCCTCGGCATGAATATAGCTGATTTCCTTGAGTTTCAGGGCGCCCTCGAGGGCGATCGGATAGGCGGTACCGCGTCCGAGGTAAAGCGCGTCGCGGCTTTCGGCCACCATGCTCGCCAGCGCCTGAATGGCGTCGTCGTGGCGCAACACCTCAGCGGCACGAGCCGGTACCTCGCGTAGCGCCAGCGCCAGCTCCGCCTCACGCTCATGAGAAATGGTACCGCGGGCGCGAGCGAAGGCCAGTACGAGACAGGCCATGACGGTGAGCTGGGTGGTAAAGGCCTTGGTGGAGGCAACACCGATCTCCGGCCCAGCCAGCGTGTAAAGAACCCTGTCGCTCTCGCGAGCAATGGTGCTTTCGGGCACGTTGACGATGGAGACGATATGCTGCCCTGCCCTTTTGGCGTGGCGCAACGCTTCCAGCGTGTCGAGCGTCTCGCCCGACTGGGACACGAAGACGGCAACGCCACCCTTCTCGAACGGCGTGTCGCGGTAGCGGAATTCCGAGCCGATATCGACATCAACCGGCAGACGCGCCACCTGCTCGAACCAGTACTTGGCCACCATGGCGACATAGTAGGCGGTGCCGCAGGCAACGATGGTGAGGCGCGGCACCTTCGCGGGATCGAACGGCAAGTCGGGCAGCGCGATGGTGCCGGTGGAAGCGGACACGAAGGCGTTGATGGTGTCGCCGATCACCTGCGGCTGCTCGAAGATCTCCTTCAGCATGAAGTGGCGGTGGCCAGCCTTGCCGATCAGCGCTGCCGAGACGTTGGAGACATGGATCTTGCGCTCGACGAGCGTATCGTCAGCGGCACGGATTTCCGCCGAATTGCGCGTCAGCACCACCCAGTCGCCATCTTCCAGATAGGAGAGACGGTTGGTGAGCGGCGCCATGGCGAAAGCATCGGAGGCGAGATACATGGCGCCATCGCCATAGCCGACCGCGAGCGGCGTGCCCCGGCGCGTGCCGACCATCAGATTTTGCTCGCCGGCAAACAGGATGGCCAGCGCGAAGGCGCCTTCAAGGCGATGGAAAGCAAGGCGGCAGGCTTCCACCGGCGTCTTGCCCTGCTGGAGATAATCGGTGATCAGATGGGCGACCACTTCGGTATCCGTCTCAGTGACGAAGACATGGCCCTTGGCAGAGAGTTCGGCGGTCAGCGCCTGGTAGTTCTCGATGATGCCGTTGTGGACCACCGCCACCCTGTCCGTGGCGTGCGGATGGGCGTTACCCTCGGTGGGGCCGCCGTGCGTTGCCCAGCGGGTGTGACCGATACCGATCGAACCGGCAAGCGGGGACTCGGCGAGGCGCCGCTCCAGATTGACGAGCTTGCCCTCGGCGCGGCGGCGCTCGATGGCGCCATCCACCAGCGTTGCGATACCGGCACTATCATAGCCACGGTATTCGAGGCGCCTCAGCCCCTCGAGCAACAGTTCAGAGACACCCTCGCGACCAACGATTCCAATAATTCCGCACATTGACGAACTAACTCGCTCTACCTGGAGGCCGATCTATCAGCCGAAATGCATCCGGAGACCAGGCCCTTCATGGGAAGAGACCGTGTCACGCCGAATAACTGACGACAAATCAACAATAGTTGCCGAGTTTTACAGAAATCTTTCCGGCCAGACGGAATTCAGGCTCGAGGCAGCGCCAAGGCTTCAGCCAGCACGGCATCCGGATCGGCGATCGCCCGCGCGGTGCCGATGGCGAGCACGGGCACATTCTGGAAGCGCTCCAACCCGTCGATATCAACGTCGGCGGCGATGATGGCCGCGTGAGCGCGGCCGATGTCCTTGCGCGTCAGGATATCCTCGCTGCCAAGAGCCCCCTGCGTTTCGACCTTGATCAGGTAGCCGAGTCGCTGGGCGGCAGCCAACAGGCGGTTCGCCGCCATATAGGTCAGCGCCACACCGGTGGGACAGGCGGTGACGACGACGATCCTGGTGCCGCTCTCCATCTCGCCTCCTTCCCCCGCAGCCGCTTGCGAACGATCCACGACCGAAGCGCCCTCATATCAACCCGCTCTGATACTTCAAATGCGTGGAAGCTGCAAACCCCGGGACATTTCGGCCAAATGAGGGGCGGAGGTCACAGACCGAGGTTATTTATATTGAAAAGCTCGCATGACGCGCCTGTTACCATTGCCCCCTATGACCGCAACTTTTAAACAAACATCCGGCGCCATTCGGTGCTGGGCTTCGGTGACACTACTCCGTTTGAGCAAGTGGCTGACGGAGGTTGGATTGCGTGTCCACTAAGCCGGCGTAAGCCCAGTTCACTCGACCGATCGGAATAGCGATGTGTGGTATCCTTGGAATTATAAGCAAAAAGCCCAGCACCACATTCAGCCTCACAGATCGTGATCTATCATCCCTCAAGCACCGCGGCCCCGACGCCCAAGGCATCTACACCAGCACTCATGTGTCTCTGGGGCATACGCGACTTGCTATTATTGATCTGACTGATGGCGGCCGGCAGCCGATGGCGAGCCAAGATGGACGCTATATTGTTACTTTCAATGGTGAAATATACAACTTTATCGAGCTAAAAGCCGAGCTTGAAGCTCTCGGAGAGCAGTTCCACTCGTTCTCGGACACAGAGGTTCTTCTCAGCGCCTATCGGATTTGGGGGGCGTCCTGCGTAGAGCATTTTCGTGGAATGTTTGCCTTTGTTCTGTGGGACACGGTAGAGCAGACGGCCTTTCTCGCTCGCGATCGTTGTGGCGAGAAGCCACTTTTTTATCATCTCAACGATGAGAAGTTGATCTTCGCCTCTGAGCTGAAAGCACTCATTCCGTTACTTGGGACGACTCCTGATCTCGACCCGGCAATCGTCGACATGTATTTGCACTACCAATATGTTCCCGAGCCCCACACGCTACTCAAGGGCGTATGCAAACTTCCAGCAGCCTACACAATGACGATATCTGTGGCTACCTGGACTGCACAATCACGACGCTATTGGGACATTGAATCCACTCGTTATGAGGGAGATATTGCAACGGATAGGCAGGGTATCCTGAGCGGAATACGCAATGGACTAGAAGACGCGGTCAAGATGACGCTTAGGGCGGATGTGCCGGTTGCGGTCTCTCTCTCCGGAGGTATTGATTCCAGTGTAATTGCAGCGTTGGCTCAGAAGAACTCTCGGCAGCCGATACATGCATTCAGCGTCGGCTATCCTGGTCGACCTCCCTATGACGAGCGTCATCAGGCGCAGACGTTCGCCAACTCCTTAGGAATGATCTTCCACGAAGTTGAACTTCCGACTGAGCACTTTGTGGACTTCTTTCCCAAGCTTGTCCATATCATGGATGAGCCGATCGCCGATCCAGCGGCTTTCGGTCATTTCGCGGTTCCACAAGCTGCCGCCGAAAATGGCATCAAGGTTGTGTTGTCGGGCATTGGCGGTGATGAGGTCTTTTGGGGCTATGATTGGGTTACGCGCAGCGTTCAGATCAACGAAGCATTGGCCCGCCATTCTTTCCTGAATACCCTGCCGAGATGGATTTCAACGCCCAGGGCGCGAAAATTGTTGAGGAAAGTATCTCGGTCAGGAGTCTATCCCGCCGCGGTGCGATACTGGGCAGATCTGCTCAGAGATATGGTGGACACGGTCTCTCCCCCTGAACAGTTCAGATTCTACATGTTGGCTCGCGACTTCGGCGATGCCTTCTCTCTAAAACGCGACCTCTACGGAAGCGCAATGGAGCAATTGAGGGCTGACAATCCATTCCAGCCCACAGAGACCGGCCCAAGGCCCCTCGGCAAGATTCCCGCCGCCATCATAAAGTTGTTGTTTGATACGTGGCTCACGTCCAATGCACTGACACTTGCTGATCGGGTCAGCATGGGGGCTAGCGTCGAAACTCGTTTACCATTTCTGGATCACGAGCTTCTGAATCTAACGATGGCGCTTAGAGCCCGAACACAAGATCACAACCTAGGCCAGAAGGCGTGGCTGCGGGCAGCACTGAAGGGCGTTCTTCCGGATGAGATCCTGGCGCGTCCCAAGTCAGGCTTCCGGCCGCCTGTGAAACAATGGCTTTCCGCAATTGTTCAGAAATATCAGGGGATTCTAGCCAATGGGACTCTGGCGCAAAGTGGTATCATTTCTGAATCTGGTACAAGAAAACTCCTAGAGGCCGCCAAGTCATCCCACGGGCCGAGCCTATTCTTTGCCTACAAGCTCGTGCTCCTTGAGCAATGGCACAGGGAAATTGTCGCGAGCGTCTAGAGAATTTCCGGTGAAAGCCGGTTCACCGAGAATTCCCGAGCTCTTTGTTCTCATGCAAATCCTGACGCAAAATCGCGATACATTTTGCTGGATTTGGTCTAGCTGGATTCATTCGCGGTCATCACGAGAACCAAGCGCTCGGTATCGTTCGCAGGACCCCAGCAGACGGCTTGCCAACGAGCGCCCCGACGCTCTCAAGCCAGTACTCTGCCGCCAATGACTCACGGCCACTGCCGTGCTATGAAGCTTTCCGACATAGTATTACTATTAGTTGGCAACAACCGACCCCAACGATGGAAACACAAAATGCCACGCCTATGGTCAAATCTTCTCGCCCTTGTGCCGTATATTCATAAAGAGAAGAAACAAAAAAGATCTCTAAAAATCTCGAATTACGTAGATATGACGAATATTCTACCGCCCGACGCAACGGTTGTACTTGGTACAGCCTATGGGGGATGGACCTTGCCAAAAGATCATCGCCTTTCCGAAGCGAGTATCTGCTATCTTGCCGGAGCCGGCGAAGATATAAGTTTTGACTGTGAGCTAGCGACACGTTTCAAATCAACAGTGCGGATTCTCGATCCGACACCCCGAGCCGTCGAACATTTTCGAGAATTTCAGAAGGCTGTTCAGAAAGGAACTCAGTTTCCGATCAACAACAGCGAGACGGAATTTTACGAAATCGACTTGGATTCGTTCCAAAGGCTTACTTTCCTCGGGTATGGCCTCGCCGATATTGATGGAGAAATGAATTTCTTTTCTCCAAAAGATCCAAATCATGCATCATATTCTTCGTTAAATTTGCAGCATACCGACACATGTATTTCTGTTCCGTGCCACCGACTATCCTCTATTATGAAAGAAAACAATGATACGGTCGTAGATTTGCTCAAGATGGACATAGAAGGTGGCGAATACATGGTTATTCGGGACCTTGTATCGACCCGTACGTTTCCTAGACTACTATTGATTGAGTTCGATGAAGTTCATTCCGCCCTGGATTCCGAGGCGGAACGACGAATCGCGACGCATTTGGGGCTTTTGGCCGATGCAGGTTACAAGTGCGTTGCCATCAACGGGTGCAATGCGACATTTGTTCGCTAATCAGTCTACCGGCCATTGAGGGGATTGACCTGATAAATGCCAAAGTTTGCTCCTGTTGCCCTCTTTGTCTTCAATCGGCCCGAGCATACGCGGCAAACCCTTGAAGCGCTGGCACAAAACAAAAACGCCTCAGAAACTGAACTTTACGTATTCAGCGATGGCCCGCGAGACGACCGCGATGCCGCGTCTGTTGCTGAGGTGCGTGGGATTGTCAAAGGTGCCCAAGGCTTTGCTCGCTGCATGGTGAGCGAAAGAGCAGAGAACCTGGGGCTGGCCAATTCGATCATCTCCGGCGTGTCTAGCCTGCTTGAGACTCACGAGGCGATCATTGTTCTCGAGGATGATCTGATCACATCCACTCACTTCATCAGCTACATGAACGACGCACTTGAGTTCTACAAGAGCGATCCCAAAGCGTTTTCGGTAACGGGTTATACCCTTCCTGCCACACATCTTGAGCTTCCGGGAGACTACCCATTCGATACCTATGCAGGATATCGTTGCTCCTCTTGGTCGTGGGGTACTTGGAAAGATAGATGGGCAAGAGTCGACTGGGGCATGAGCTATTACCGAGATTTTCTCCATGACATCGAAGCACAGAATGGTTTTGCCAAAGGTGGGCAGGATGTTCTGAGAATGCTTCAATATCAGTTTGAGGGCCGAATAGATTCGTGGGCAATTCGTTTTAGTTATGCTCACTATCAAAATGACATGCGCTGTATTTATCCGACAAAGACCCTCGTCAAGAATATCGGCCTCGACAATTCCGGGATTCATTCCCGTCCGGACCCGCGGTTCGTCCACGTTGCGATCGACAGCGATTGGCGCCCACGAACATTCTGTTCGGCACAAATCGTGGATGCCAGAATAGCGGCAGGCTTCAAGTTCGCAATGGAAAAGCCGACACCTGCCGCAAAGCGGAGAAGGCGGACTGTTGGTGAGCATCTTGCTCGAATACTAAGGAGCTTGACCAAACGACTTCACTGGATCGGGCTGGCCTCTACCACTTCCAAGATCAAAGTCGACGTCCTGTTTGCGAATACCTACCAGTGGCGCGGGGGCGCCGCGCGAGCTGCTTGGCGCCTATTCTCCGGTATCCGGTCCGTTAGGCCCGATTCTAAATTTTTGACTCTTTATCGAGATGATCATGACGACGGCGTGGTCGGTTTGGACAGAAGTTCAAGACGTGGAAAGCAAGCTAGGCGCATGGAACAACGGGAGCGGTCTGTTCTCAAAGCTTATCCTGACCGTGATGAATCGTGCTTCTTTTCTCCTGCGGTACGCCCAAACCCCGCGCGAATTCGGCTGGACCAATTTCATCCGACCTTGGTTCATTTACACTGGATTACTAGGGGGTTGCTCGACGTCGAGGAACTCCGACAGCTTGATTGCCCCATCGTGTGGACACTACATGATGCGTGGGCCTTTACCGGCGGATGCCACTATACCGGCAATTGCGAAGGTTTTTTGAACACCTGCGGTCGTTGTCCACAGCTGGGAAGCAATGACCCTAATGATCTCTCGCGGCAACTGATGCAGAGGAAGATGACGGCTTATGATGGCTTGGACTTAACTATCGTTGCACCGAGCAATTGGCTTGCCTCGGTTGCCCGTCAAAGTGCCTTGTTCGCAGGATCTAGAGTTGAAGTTATTCCCAATGGCCTCGATACGGAGCGATTTAGTCCCCGGGATAGGGCCGAGGCGAGGGTTCGTTTGGGGCTTTCCGACCAGTTCCCCGTGTTTCTTTTCGGGGCCAGTTTGACGAGTGATAAGCGCAAAGGAGGCGACATTTTACTGGCGGCGCTGGAACAACTCGACTTCCCTAGCACACTGCTCACATTTGGAGATAAGTCAGGAACTCCTTCAATTCCGGCTCACGTCCACCTTCACGCCCTGGGGGAGGTGAGTGATGACGAGCTGTTGGCTGATGCCTATTCAGCTGCAGATGTCTATGTTTGCGCGTCTCGAGAGGACAACCTACCCAATACGGTTGCAGAGGCGCTCGCATGCGGGACGCCCTGCTTGGCATTTGCGACAAACGGCTTGCCGGATATGATCGAGCACAAAGTGACTGGCTGGCTGGCTACTCCGTTTGAGACGAGCTCTCTTGCGGAGGGGCTTCAATGGCTGGCAAACCATCCACAACCCAAGGATCTTCGGGTTGCGGCCAGAAAAAAAGCCCTGGCCGACTATAAACTCGAGACCGCCGTCGATAGGTATACAGCCCTTTACGCCTCGCTTATTCGAAAAAGAAAAACCAGAAGGCGCCTTTAATGATTTGGATTAGTTAATCACATCAGCTCTCAACCAAGCATTACGGCATTTCCTGAAAAGCCACGGCGAAGAAATGCTTTCCTAACGGGAGGACCTTAGCGCACTCAGTCTAGCTTTATGTCAACCGAAGGAAAGTTGGCACGCTAACCGAGTTCCTATCGCCAAGGGTCTATGCTTACCTTCCGAACAGAACAGGTTGATCGAGACGGAGACGGAACGCCTCGCGGGCTTTCTTACAGCCCTCAGACAATGCATTTGTGCATTGTGTTAAGCTTACAATCGCGTCGGCAAAATCTTCATCCGTTACGGCGTCGATGGCGTTGCCATGTTGCAATAGATAGTGCATCGAAAATCCGCGACTGTGCACAACAGGACGAAGAGCTGCCACCGCGTCCTGCACCAAGCCGGAGCCCTGCAGACCGTAAACGGAAGTATCATACGGCAATAGAACGGCATCCACCGAAAGCAGCGCCTCGCGAAATGCTTCTGGGGCAATTTCACCAAGCATGGGTACGATGCGAACCCGCTTATTGGCAAACTGCGCTACTGCGGAAAAAAAGCCGCCTGGCTCGAAGTCGTGCGCCTCACCTTGAACAAGGATCTCCACATCAACGTCCCTCTTGCTTAGGGCAGCAACGATGGGAGTGATTCGCGCTGAACCCTTTCTCCTCTTTGGTGCGCCGAAAACACCAACTCGGAAAAAGCCGCCTCGTTGCTGTGGCGAGGTCACCCCATCGGACCTTGGGTCAATGGTGCACGGCAGGTAGACCCCCCCCTTAAAAGAATATTCAAACCGGTCGGAAAACCAACGCGCAAGCTCCTCTGTCTCACATGCGAGTTCTGTACAAGGAGGAAGATTCTTTAATAACCCCATCACTCGCGCGTCGCGCAATATTTCCTTGGGTTCGTCGAGAAAGGGATCGAGAAAACGCATTTGAACTCGTGGTATTCGGCCCTGCTCAAAGCCGGCTGCGGCCTCGACCACCGCAGCGAGATCAGCGATCGAGGCACTGGGGACCGTTACGAGGTCACCAGGACCGAGGCCGAAATCGCGTATAGCCATGGTAAGATCGGCTCCATAACCCGAGCGGGGTAACGGCCAGCCCCTTCCCGATAGGAAAAGATCGGTTCGAGCGATAAGCTTTTGACGTAGTGACCCATGTGCGGCCCTACGTGTTAGGTACTCAATGCGCGCAACATCGGTCGTCATTACACGAGCGGGATAAGGCAGAAAGAAATTGTAATTCGGTCCTGCCAAGAGCGAGATTTGATAGCCAGGAAGCAAACTAGCAAGAGTTGCAATCTGCGTGTGGTGATGCCCGCGATTTTGAACCAGCGAGCGCTCTACGATCAAGCAACGAGCACTTGGCTGCTCCGCTCGTTGCTGCAGCTTTTTCTGAAACAAAGCCGACCTCACATCCAATTCGTCTCCAACGGAGATACCGCGTCATCACAAGCCCGCGCGAGAATGGCTTTAGGTTTGGGTACAATAATATATGCGCGTGCCAAAATACCGAAGTTGATTTAATGCTGGATCAAAAGATGGGATATTCTGTTGGATTAACTTATCCTCGACAACGAGGCGACGGAATGGCGCAGGGTCGCGGCTGACCGGCGGCAATGCTCGTCGTACAAAATGCGAATAGCATCATCACTATCGCGCGCAAGATGCGCTAGATCGCTATCTTCATCAAAGAAGATAAATGGCGCGCTCGAAGAGATTCGAACTCCTGACCCTCAGATTCGTAGTCTAAAGAGACAATTCATATCAATTTGATATTGATTGTCTTTTTATAACAAAATCCAGACTGTGTGTGAAAATGTGTGTGTGAGTAGGGACCCAAATCGGGCTGATTGCCCACCTTCTTTTCACGCCAATGTGATCGGCCAGCGCTGTACCTGAAAGCTGTAGCTCGGCAATTATCGAAGGTGGGATTCCTTCCTCCATGAGGGCGGCAGGAGAGGCGTCTTCCTGTCGCGTGGTAAAGCGATTGGCCCCCTTCGGCGGCAAAGCTCAGCCCCCTCCTCTTCCTATGGCCTACGTTTGCAGGGCGGCCAGACCTTCCCGCGTCCAGACATGCCGGTTTCATAGCGAAGGCACCCATCGGTCCCAAGAAGCTAAATTGAGGCACAATCTCGGTTGCTAGTCTATCAGCCAGGTGTCATCCGCCATGTGGGCGCTAAATTGGCAATTTATTGCACTATATCCTACACAAAACCTTCTCTGGATAGTACACTTACATGAGATTTACATGGAGATCGATCACGGAGAGAATGAACATATAACATATTGAAAACATTGGTGGGCGGTGAGGGATTTGAACCCCCGACCCCCTCCGTGTAAATGGCCGCTGGGGAGTTTTTCAGATTTCCACCGCCCGACTAATCATTTGTTATTGCGTCATTTTTTATATTTCCCTCTTCGTCATTACTTCACTTTCCATGTAAGTTCTTCAGAGGAATCTTTACATGGAAGTTACATGAAGTGCCTAAACTATATCTCACAGATACTTTTGTTTTCGGGGCTCGCTGCCCTGCCGGGAAAGACCAAGAAATATACTGGGATCATCCTATTGGAGCGGATGGACACATCCGCAATGGCTCCATCTCAGGACTTGGGCTTCGGGTGACGGCGCAGGGAGCAAAATCCTTCATTCACGCCTACCAGTTCAACGGCAAACCATATCGAAGGACACTCGGTTCCACCGTAATCTTGAATGTGGGATCAGCGCGCATGGCGGTTCGCGACCGTGCTCAAAAGCTAGATGCGGGAGAAAATCCTGACTTTGAGGCCGACACGAGTCGCGCCCATCTCCTAACTGTGCAGGAGGCGATCAATCACTACTGGGAAAGCCACGTTCACGCACTTTCCGAAGAATATCGTGGTTCTTTCACCCAACTCACCGCCCAATGGCTGAAGAAAGCGCCGAAAATCGCCAGCCGCCGAGGCCATAATGTCCGGAAACGCTATACCGACTTCGGGTCCATGTTTGCGGACAGGCCACTTTCCTCCATCAGACCGCTCGATATCGAGCGGTATCAGAAGCAGTTTGCGTCGCCATACGTCTTCAACAATGCCTTGCGGCACGTGCTAGCCCTTTTCAACTGGGCTATCAGGATGCAGTTGGTCGATATGCGCAATCCTTGCCATCCGATCCGCGCCCGCAAAGTGATTCGCCGTCGCCGTGATTATTCCACCGAGCAGATACGGCAAATCGCAGCCAATATCTTTTGTCCGGTTGTCGAAGCAGTCCCTGAGAGTGGCACACTAACCGGCTATGCCAAGCGCGATATGGCGTTGGTGAAGGGTCACGCCTCAGTCGCCAATGACCAGATGCTGGAACTGTGCAACTTCATGGGGATCCTATTTCTCACTGTGGCGCGACCCAGCGACTTGGTCCGCGCGGAGTTCGACCATTTCGACCTGGAAGCCCTCGTCTGGCATAAGCACAACACCAAAGGCATCAAACTCTCGCACTCTATCTACGAATACGCCTATCGGTCCGTTCCCATTCATCCGAGGGTGGCCGCTATGGTCCAGGCACAGCAGCAACGCTGGCCGGACGCCAAGCTCCTATTTCCGTCCCACACTGATCCCAATCAGCCACGCGATAATTTTCGGAAAGGGCTGGCGCGCTTCAAAGCCCTGCCGGGCGTGCCAGAGTATTTTCAGCTTTACGACCTCAAGCGGATCGCTATCTCGATGATGCTAGCTGGTCAGGGAGTGTCGCACGAGGCGATCTCCCACTATGTGGACCATAAGGGCAACCTCACGACAACCATGATCTACGATCTCGGCCTTGTTGACCCTATGCGTCCTGTCACCCAGAGGTTGGGCGAACTGCTCGGCGTGTGACGCTTGACGCACTTGTGGATCGTGGGTCCACAATCGGCGGCGATCTGCCGTCCCCTCCCCTCAACCCAACGAAAGCCACCGCATATGGACGCTTTGCAAGCACTCGTTCTCACAAACGAGCAGCTCAAGGATATGCTTCTGGAAGCAGCAAGACAGGGAGCGTCGATCGCCGTCGCCGAACTGCGAAAGGAACTCCACCAATCTCCGGAGGACGCCACTCTTCAGCTTCTACGGTCCTATCTGCACGACCCCGCCTCGGTTTCCAATCCCTATGACCACTGGGCACATAGCGGGATCATCCGCCAGATTGAGAAGACGCCAAGCGGCAAACCGAAGTCCACGGCGTGGTTCATGAAGTTTCAGAGGGAGAGCCGTTTGAACGAATGTTTCTCTCGGCCGAGTCCATCCTATGGGCGTCGTCGAGAGTGGTCATTTCCAGCCATCAGGCTTGCCTGGAACATCCACTATCGCCTTAGATCATGACAATAAGGTAGCTACCGCACCATACCGATCGGCCAATGTACAGATGTTCGGAGTGCAAAAATACAGCGTCAACCGATCCCTTCAATTTGCCGAGCCAATTCCCTGGCAAGCCTTTTCCAAACGTTCGCCAAAAGTTTAGGTACCTTTTTCACAACTTCCGATTCCATAAACGGTGACTCAGAGCACTTCCATCAGGTACCCTTCCTCAAACTGCGACTACCGAGATACCTCCCTCACTCACCTGAGATCTAGAGCTAATATGTCAACTCTAGAAGAATGTGTCGCGTTTTAGGGACCGATTCCGATGGATACAGAGTTCCAATCCGAAAATATAACCGCACAATCCCTAGATTATTGGAATGATATCTCCAATCAATACGATATTTTATATGACAATTATTGGTCTAGAACTGAGGACCGGAAAACCCAACGTTTATTGTTGGACCATATCCAAAATTCCAGAGCCACTAACATTGTCGATATTGGCTGCGGAGGCGGTCTTGGGTTTCGCCTTATTAGCGCAGTGCACAGCGGTATAACATATACTGGCATCGATATTTCGGATGGCATGATCCGCCTATTCAAATCCAGGCACCCTGGTGTTCGTTTGATTTGCGCCCCCGCCACTACGGCGCTTACTTTTCTTGAACCACAGTCATTTGACTATATTTTTTCCATAAATACTTCTGCATCATTTATGTCTGACACGCGTGCACTCTTATCAGCGATCGGCACAGCTCTTAAGCCCAATGGGCATTTCACTCTCTCGTTTCTAAACGAAAGTTCACTAAGACGGGTTTTAGCCCGGGAGAGAGCGACCGAAGAGATTTATAGGACGAGAGGACATAGGACTACTTCCACTGGCGTGCATTCCGAGGTAATGAGTGAAAGTCGCTTTAGCGCTTTACTACCAGGTACCGGTCTTCGCGTGGAGGAGATCGAATACCATAGTGTTTTGGGGGGCGTTTGGGAATCTAGAATATCATTAATCCTAGAACTTGCGCTATCAAAGATCGCCCCACAGCTCAGCCACGAGATTATTTTTTCGGGGGTAAAATATGAATAGCTACTCGACATGGCGCCCATATCATTCTTGGGATATATTAGGGGCTGGATTGTTACCACCCCATTGGGATAACCAAATTTCGCACACGATTCGCGAGCACTCTATAAAGACTATTCTCACCGGTGAAGGCTCCACCAGCCGTGAGACGAAGAAAAATCAAAAAATTCCGGTCTATGTAGTTGACGGCTCGTCCATCAACGCTTCGCTTCCATGGCTTATGACTCTCTACGCGGGGCCTCTTCTCAACTTCGCGAGCCGCTGCCAAGGAAAAGAATTATTCGTAGCCGTCGATCAGAAAAGTTCGGTAAATATCAATCATATTGAGGGCATTGGCTCTCGGTACGAATGGCACGTGGACAGCAATCCAGTAACGGGTCTACTATTTTGTACCACATGTAATCCAAGAATGGGCGGGGCGCTCGTTTTTAGGAACGTCGACGAAAAAAGAAATGCTGTTGTATGGCCAAGGAAAGGCCTCTTTATTTGCTTCGACGCACGAAATATTCCGCATCGCGTCGCCCCTCTCCGGGGGCATTTTTCGCGTATATCTATTCCCATGAACTACTACGATTCTAATTCGGTACAGAAGAGGCCGGATGATTTGGACGTTCAGATTTATACCCCCTCGGAAGAATGATCGTTCTAAATATTCTCGTCAAATACAAGAGGGGCAGATAACCCATAGAATTTTTGAAACGTTTCTTTATATTTTTGAACTTCAGATTGATCAAAAGTAACATATCCGCGAACCTGACCATCGGGGGAGAACACATCGACTATTGCAAATTTGCTATTGATTAATACGAACCCCTGCCCCGCATCCTTAACAGCGGTGGGGGCTGATTTAATGAAACTTTCTCGGTCCACCCTGCGCCCAATAAGTCGAGTCGTGTTCGCCTCTGCATGAGCTAGTATAAACTTATTTTTCCGTGCTTCCTTTAGCCTCTCCGCAGAAAAGAAAAATACCCTCTCAACCATTACCCCCCGCTTAGCTGCTGCTTTATTTTTCTCAAAATATGTCTGTTCTTGTATCGTATTATTCCATTCAACAGGTTCATCCATTGACACTATCTGTATTCGTGATCCCGGCGCAGCATCGTCAAACTCTCGGTACAGCCATCTATAAAAATCAGGCTCCTCAAGAGTTGGTGTCTTCATAGAAGAATTTAATAACTTCAATGAAGCTATTGCGGATTCTATTATTCTTGTCCTCTCCGGAGATAATCTCTCCTCTTTCAAACGTAAATACTCAGACAGTATAATCCCAACACTTCCAATTTCAGAGCTTGCACTTAGGTCGACAATTTCGGATGCTTTCTTAATTGGGGAGACCAGCACGTTGAAAGTATTTTCCAGGTTTTTTTTGGTTTCCTTCATTTCATTCCTAAATTCAAAGACTAGGAATTGCCTATGAACTACAAGGACGACGCTGACGATCATCCAAATGGCCGACAATGCAGAATACTTAGGATCGGCCGAAAGATATATTCCCACTCCGAAGAGGAAAAAGACCTCGACAAGAGCTACAACTAAGGACCACCACCACGCCATAATGCCCCCCCCCCAATCGACGACCAATACATTGAAATTGTCATTGTTGAACGCTATCGAATTCAAACTTAGATATTCTATCCACCCCGGAATAACCTCCATCTACGGTGATAACAGATCCATTCACAAATGATGCCTTGTCGCTAAGCAAAAAGGCTACCACATTCGCTATTTCCTCCGGACTACCCAATCGACCCAAAGGCGTGATTTCTCGCGATAGGTTAAAAACATCATCAGTATCCATTACCCCGCCGATCCAACCCGCAGCGATCGCATTTGAACGAATACCTTTCTTGCCTCCAACATTGGCCCATGTTTTAATTAAATTATGTATTGCGGCCTTTGACGCGGCATAAGCACTGGCTCCGAAAGAACCTATAAAAGCCTCAGTGCTTGATATGGTAACAATGCTTGATCCGTCGGATAGATACGGAAACAAATTTCTGAAAAACCTATTTGGCATGGTAAGATTTACATATATACTTCTTTCCCATTGCTCGTGATCAAACTCACTTTGGTTCTCCATATTGAAAAACATATGAGTGTTAACAAACGAATCGATTTTCAAATCTCGAAATTTCTCGCAAAATTCATCAATTGAGGCTGATGATCCATGATCTACCTCATGTATCTCTAGTGAACCGGAATCTACTCCAAGCTCTTCTATTTCTGAGCCCACATCTCGTGTCCCAAATACCTTATAATTCTCGGACAACAATAGCCTAGTGGTAGCCGCGCCAATTCCAGGCTTTAACGCACCCGTCACAATCGCAGATTTCATTTTTTTCTCCTGGGTTCATTTACACGACAGCAGACTTTTCGTGGCAAAATTCTACATAAATATATTATATCTCTTAGAGATTAGTCCACTATGTTTACACGCACGACGGAAAATAACTCAGATTACACTATATTTCACACTATGTGAGGCTGAGCAATCTCTAGAAAATTGTCCAATACCTTATCTAATTAACACTAGCTCGATAGCGGGGAAATGCCAAATTGGGCGATTCCTTGTACTTCCTTTAAAGATCAACAGAAAGAGACAACAGCATTTCAGTTGAAGCGCAACGGCATGAAAGTCAGATCGATAACGGTGCATGGGAGCTTCGAGGTCGTTTGCTGCGTAATCGTTTACCTTTTGGGGCGGCTGTTAATCACATTCCCCCAGGCGAAGCGCGGTCCCTTTTGCAAGTCAATAAAGCGTCGTCGATGGGCAGTGTTGCTCTGCCTTAAGCGGCGTTCTGCCAGTCTGTGCTCGGGAGACCGCGTAGCGGCGGCACACGACTGGCGGGTTGTCGCGGGCAGGGCATAGTTGCCACCCGTGTCGGATGCGCGCCAGGATACGAGCATGGGGCGGGGCTGAAGGTGGGTGAGGTCGGATGTCCTACATCCGACCGTGCGGGCGGCGGAAGGTCCGTCACTCGCCAATCCATTGGGGAGTGACGGACCGGCTTCCGGCCCAAGACAGCCGCCGATTTCCCGCAAACGCCGCCACATGACGCCCGAATGACGCGCCGGGCGACGGCGCGGCACCGATCATTTCTGCCGCATCATGCTGGCATTATACCCCCGGCGATGTTCACAATGCCGCCAGATCACGCCTAGCGCCTGATCCATCTTCCTCCCCGTTTTCCCATCAAGAAAGGAGAGCATCATGCATGCTCAAACCATTCGCGCGCCGCCGCGGCGGCGTTCTTCCCGTGCCATGTCCCATGAAACCGGACGGGCATCGGGTGCCCAACAGGGCAAACCCTACAGGCCAGCCACCCGGCTAGCTTGGGAGGCTTTTACCGAATGAAGGACATGACTACGCATTCCGGCTCCTGCCGCGAGTGACCTTCGCGGGGTGACCTGATCTACGGACAGGCATCGGCCATCAACACTCACCAACCTCTCAAAAAGGAAGCGAGCAAGATGGGCGATTTGACCATGGACTTGGTGCGGCTGTGCCACCGCAACAAGGACGGCTCTTACGGCACACAAACGAACCGCCGACGTGGATTAACCGCGATGGCGGACGACTTAAGCGATCTCGGCTATAAATTGCCGTCGGCTGCCTCCCTCAAGCCCAAACACGTTGAGGCGCTGGTGGAAAGGTGGCTCGATGCCGACATGACGGACGCCAGCATCCGCAACCGCCTGACCTGGCTCCGTTGGTGGGCCGAAAAGATCAACAAACCGAATGTCGTCAGCCGCGATAACGCTACCTACGGCGTTGCCGAACGGGGAGAGGTCACGCGCAACCGCGCGCAGATCCTCGACCATACGAAATTCCAGAGCATTGAATGCCCGCATATCAAGGCTTCCATCCTGTTGCAGACCGCGTTTGGCCTGCGGCGCGAGGAGGCCATGAAGTTCCAGCCCCAAGTAGCAATCCGCTCCGACCATATCGCTTTACATTCCAGTTGGACCAAGGGAGGGCGGGCGCGCACGATACCTATCGCCACCCTGGAACAGCGACAGGTGCTTCAGCACGTCGTGAGGCTCGTACCAGGTCGCGGCTCTCTCATTCCCGCGCAACTCACTTATGTCGAACAGCTCAAACGGTTCGAGTACCAAACCCTCAAAGCGGGCATCCGCAACACGCACGGGTTTCGACACGCCTATGCCCAGCAGCGCTATGCGGTGCTGACCGGCCAAGCCTGCCCGTTGGCTGGCGGCAAGCGTTGGGCAGACATGACCGCCAAGGAACGCGAGGCCGACCGCTCCGCCCGTCACCATATTTCCGGCGAGTTGGGCCATGGACGCCTGAAAGTCACCGACGTGTACCTGGGGAGCGCCTTCCAATGAAACGCTCCGAGGGAAATTTCATGATGGCGACCAACCTGCGGAACAAGTATGCGGGCAAGATATTCAGCCCGGCAGCCGTTGCTACGGCTATCGACGAGGTCGCGTTCCAAGGATATCGGCATTACCGCATTGTCCAGGAGCTGCCGTTCGACCTGTCAGATACCGACGCGGCTCGCGCCCTTGAGGAATGGCTTGATGAGGAGGAGTTCCACTACGTCTGGCGACCGACGTTCACCGAGCCGGATATCCGCCGCCCTTTGAGCGCGGGAGAATATCCGGAACTGGTGATTTCGTGGTGAGGAGGAGCAGCTAAGGCGCCGTTGGGCGCCTTAGCTGTTTGCTACCGGTGTTTGCCAAAGCACCCGCTTAGCCTTCGGTTCCGAAGGCGTTTCGCTCTAAAACAGCAGTTCTGCTGTCGTCTCCAAGGACAGCTTCCGCTGAGCCTTTAAAGGAAAAGGGGCTCGCGTGTTCACGCTTGAGCCTTTGAAACCGGCGGTTCCGCCGGCGGCGTATGGCATGACCGGAAGTGAGAATGAAATCTAGCTGACCCAACTAATCTGAACGTTCTCAGCCAATGCATCGTCGCCAATTGGTAGCCGCAGAAAAACCGCATGCTGATACCCAATTTGATGCTTAATCCGCTCCAGCTTCGAAAGATCGGCAAGGTCCGACATAGGGTTCGATGTCTTTTTCGCTTCAATAACAAGGATGTTTGCCTGGTCGTGTCCCGGCAAATGAACGATAATATCCGGACTCACCAGGCTGGAGGTCAACACGCCATCGGCATTCGGCATGTCAATTTCTTTCGGATAAACACCATGCCGATTGTATTCAGCGTGAACCGAATGGTTGGTGAAATATCGCTGTAAGATCGCCGCAAAGCGGGCGCAGATAGTACGCTCCGCGACATCGAGTTTGAAAAGCATCCCCTCCTCGGCATAGAGATCTGATAGGGATTTTGTTAAGATTTCCTCGATCACTACTTTTTCCACGCCATTCCCTCAAGCTTTTATCCATGGAATCCTCGCTTCGCGACGGCGGCAATGACCTTTTCGTTGATTGACTGCCGTTTAACTTTCTGAGCAAGGGTTAACTGTCGTAGTCGCATCGTATCCTGAAGGAAGCTGTATTCCCAATTATTTAGAACACCACATTGATGAAAGAAGACGATGGCATCACCATTCAGGCTCTTCTCTATATTCGATTGAATGCGCTTAATGGCCGCGAAGATCAGATCCGAACGCACGCCTAGAAACCGCTTAACGCAGCGGTTCCCCACATCGATCCGGTGTCCAGTTATCTGATTAGCAATGGTGCAAATCTCAAGAATCGGGAAATGCCCGCATGGGCAAGTCTCCGGCTCATCGGCGGTAGCTACGCGAACGAGGCTCCATTCCTTGCGTGCAATTTCCCAGTCTTGCGCTTGGCTGTGGGCGAGAATTGCCTCCTTTAGTTGCCTAAAGTTATGACCGTCCCCCATATTTTCTCTCACTCTTAGTGTCGCAAAAACTTGGAAAAAAGAGATCTGATCCGAGCAGTCCATCCATTTGTCATCTTCGAAGGTGCGGCAATAGGCCCTGATGGCTGGGCTGGACTGGATCGGTCAAAATAACGCTCCTTGACCTGCTTATCGTTTACCCTGCCAGCAGCAACCTTCTCGTCCGACCAAGCGCCAGCCCAAACCGCTTTGTTGTTCTTTATCCAGTAGTGAGAACGACAATTCAGGCTCCAGTTACCAACTGACGGGTCCAGCGACACCGACACTCCATCGAAGGTGAGTTTCCAATCGGTCGGACTTAGTGGTGTGACCACCTCGCTTCCACATCCGCAACAACACCGGTGCATAACGGTACGGTAGCGAATGGAGACATAGATAACTCCATCTTCCATCTGTTCAGGCACGGAATCGACGAACACATGACGCAGAATAACGGGAGGCCTCATGTCCGATCCTCGCTGATAAGCGTGTTGCCGCTAATCACATAATTCATGAAATGCTCACGCCGTTTATCATCGTAGAAACCGAGAAACCTCTTATATCTCACCACAGCCAGCGCTGCATTGAGCATGTTAAGATCCGCAACCTGGATATTCTTCGCGTAAATATTCTCGTGGCCATCCCCGGCAAACGATACGCGTTTAGAAACATGGTCCCGCTTGTTGGGCGTGCTGAGCGTAACGGTGAGCATGCCATGCAGCGTGTCCCCTGCGAGATCCAGCCCCATGCCCGTATCGATAAAAGGAACACCCGCGCGCTCCAGTTCCGCGAAGAGAGAACTCTTTGCTGAACCAGCATCAGCACACACAAACACGAAGTCCATTTCATTCAATAAATGGACATTCTCGGCATCGATTGAGGCGCGGTGCGGGACAATGCCACGATGCATATTGCTGTAGATGCTCGCCCAATGGTCCACCTTGTAAGGGATGGTCTGGAGATGCCCCAGTGACGGCGCGCCGGGCGAGCGAAACGCATTATGTTGGCCGAACTTGTCGCCATCGAAGAGATGAATGTTGCGAACTGGCGTCTTGGCGATGAGATCCAGCACGTAGGATCCTGTGCCACCGAGCCCCACAATAGCAACATTTTCCTGCTTTAGTTTGCGACTCGCATAGGTAGTGCCTGCACGACTGGACGCGGTATCGAGATATTCAAAGGGGGAGTCGGCATCTGTGTTAGGGATAACGCGCCAAGTCCGTGCAGTAGCGCTTGGGTCAATTGCCTGCGCTTCGTTCTGCAAAATTGCGACGTATGACGTGACCTTCAAATAATAATTGGGATAGCCCTCCGGGGGTTTGCTCGAGAACGAACAATCAGCCACGAGGCGCTCAGCGATCTTTTGCTGATCCGTAGAAAGGAAGATTTGGTTGAGAGGCATCCCGCTCTTGTTGCAAGGAATGCCACCCTCAAACATGATGACGTGCGTCCCCGGTATTCGGGACGCCTGGTTCAGCTCGGAGATAAGTGAGCCGCGCCGAACCTGTCGCTCCGCATTGACGAAGGGGACGTTGCGGACAACAAGATGGTCCGCAACAATCTCAAGCTCGTAGCCCTCTGCCACGAGCTGTTGGAGGTCGGGGTTAAGACTTATCAGTGAATTTGACATCGAACACCATCTGGTCGCGGACGCGCACAGATTCCCCTTCGGTTAGTGAACCTTCCGGCCGGTTCGGAGGGCCGTCAAAATAGCCAATCGTGTAGACGATATTCTGACCAGGAGGCGGCGTCGGAAACGCGATAGCGACCAGCTCTTCAAAGCTAATCCGCTTCTTGTTCCAGACCTTCGGCCGAGTATTGACGACAATGGTTATGCTGACCTGCGCAGGGCGAGTGTAGAGCTTTTCAACACCTGGGTTGCCTATGCGGACTTCTTCATCATCGCCGATAACCTTGTCTGGCTGATCCTGACGCTCCAGCACCAGCTCAAGATCCTCATCCTTTCCGGCCAACCATTTGATGTTAGCGCCTGTCAAAGCCTTGCGTGGCCATTCGAGAGGGATGCCGTCAACGAAGAAACGGTCAGTACCGTCGCCCCTGATGACGAACAGGTGGGCGCCGTCTTTCAGGTCCGCCGTCTCATTCGGCCGAAGCGTTTCAAGCTGGTGGTTCGGAAGGTGATGGAGGACCACATAATCGGTCAGCGGATATGCGCCGAACGCTTCGGCAATCTGCGAACCCGTTACTCTCCGGTCGTTGAAGTGAAAGTCGCGAAACGCAAACGTCTCGTCGGCAATCTGGGCGGTGAACCGGTCGCGATCATTGGCGAGATCGCCTTCCGCCGTATCGATAATGGTCATGGCAGGCCCTTTCTTGACTCAGCGTTCGGATGACCAAACACTTTCGTACAGATTAAGTTGTACATTGCCGGGAGTCAAGTATTCTGGTACAAATTCGTATGGACAGGGAATGTCCTCGCTTATAATCAACAACTTAGAGGTAGGTAATGGCCCTTGCGGACCGGATCAAAGCGTTCCGGATGAAAAAAAAGTTGTCGCTGCAGGACCTGGCTGACGCGACGAAAGTGTCAAAGGCTCATATTTGGGACCTGGAAACCGGACGCAGCAAGAATCCATCGATAGAGCTGCTCACCAACCTGGCGAACAAGCTAGGCGTTGCCGTTATCGATCTCGTTGGTGAGAATCCCTCAGAGGAAGAGGAAGGGTCTCGGGTGCTGGGAATGTATCGGGAACTAAAGGACCTTTCCGGTCGAGACTTGGATGTCATTCAGCAAATGATCGAGCGCTTAAAAAGCAAGGATGGGTGAGCATGCAGATAACCCGGCTCGATTTGGATGGAACAGGCTCCCCTGAGGGGCTTGTGACCAAAATTCTAAAAGCCGAGCCGGGACTCGCCCCACCTGTGCCGATCGAGGCGCTGGCAGCTGCACTCGATATTATCGAAATCCGCGAGCTTGAAGCGGAAGGTTTCGAAGGTAGCCTATTGATGGATGCCCACCGTAGTCGCGGCGTCATCCTTGTTAACAAGCTGGCGCGCGCTGGGCGCCGCAGATTCACCATCGGGCATGAACTCGGGCACTTCCTCATCCCAATGCACCGGCCAGTGAAGAACGATGCTTTCCTTTGCTCTCGCGACGATATGCGACTCTGGTCGGCAGCTGAGCAGAACGCTTATGAGCGCATGGAAGTGGAGGCAAACAAGTTTGCCGCGTTAATGCTCATGCCGCCGCCGCTGCTGCGCCCTTACCTTTCACGCTACGGTGACCCCAATATTGCTACCGTCCTCCGGATTCATAAAGACTTCGAAGTTAGTAAAGACGCCGCCGCGCGTGCTTATACGCTGTATCATGGTGAGCCTATCACCATGATTGTTGTCCATGAAGGCAAGGTCTTGCGGTCTTATCGGGCTCTAAAAGCTCCTCGTCTTAGCGTGGAGCAAGGCGGCTTAGTGCCTCGATCTTGCATTTATTGGCGCACACGCGGATTGACTGCAATATCCCAGCTTGAGGAAGCTTCTAGTGACCAATGGCTCATATCTGAATGGGGCAAGCGCCCGCCCGCTCTTTACGAGCAAGTTCTTCATCAGCAGGAAGGCTATGCGCTGCTTATGCTATGGCCTGAATTCGAAGAAGAAGACGATGAGTTCGACCCTGACGCTGATCGCACCGCCAAGCAGCGTCTCTCCGACCGGCTAGCGAGATCATGGCACGGGCGATATTGACTAGGGCATCGGATGCCTTGCGGGTAAGTCACTAGATACTCAACCGACGATACGCATTCGCCACAAATATTAACATTTGGAAAACTGCGGCAGGCTGCCCTCTGTGGGGCATCTGCCATGAAAGATTTCGATCCGGTCGGCGACCTGTCGCGGACGTTAGGGGACTTTCAGCACTATCACAAAGCGAGCACCTGGTTCTTCCGGACGCTGCACGCGAGGCGTGTCCGGAACCAGGTCGATGCCCTTTATGGTCCCCAGATAGCTCAAGACGTTGTGGACGCTATCAAGGCAGGCAAAGACCACCGGGGTGTTCTGGAAAGGGCCGAGCGAGCCCGCAAAGCCCAGAAGGAACGGGACGATCTTCTGACTTCACCACCGCCCATCCACGGCTCGGGCCGGTGGGCGGATGAGAGCGAGATTGGGAACCAACTCAAGGGACGGGAGGCCCTGGACAACCCACGCTCCATCGTTCTGGGGACCTTTCAAGGGCAAAGCGGGCCACGCTTCTTTCATTGGGACGAAGAGGGGCATCTGCTCACCCTTGCGCCGACACGGTCGGGTAAGGGCGTCACAGCGATCATACCGAACCTGCTCCGGTACAAGGGCAGCGCCGTTGTCCTCGACCCCAAGGGAGAGCTGTACGCGGCCACGTCCAAGTGGCGCCGGGAAAACGTCGGCCCCGTCTACCGGCTTGCCCCGTTCGATGACGGCACCAACCCCACAACGGCGAACTTTATCCGGAGCAGCTATAACCCGCTGGCGCGCGTCCGGTCCCAATCGGACGCCCGTGCCCTTGCGGAACTCATGTTTCCCGCCGATCCCCGTGCATCGGCGTTCTTCATCGAAGACGCCGTGGCCTTCGTGACGGCCACGATTCTTTACGTGAAGAAAAAGTGCCCCGAGCCTCTGCGCCACCTCGGCACGGTGCGGCGGTTTCTGGCGGCACCGCTGGATGACTTCAGGGCTCTGGCCTCCCTCATGGCGGGGCTGGACGACATGCCCAGCGTTCAGGAAGCGGCCACCAATGTTCTGGGCAAGGATCGCGGCAAAGCACTCCCCACCTTGCGCGACACGCTCAACGCCAAACTGTCCCTGTGGAGCGATGACGGTATCTACCAGACATGCAGCCAGCATGATTTCGATTTCGAGGATCTAAAAGACCGGCCCGCCACGGTCTACCTCGATGTGCCGTTTGATCTCATGACGCCTTACGCCCCGTGGCTCAAAGTCATCCTGCGCTCCGCCTTGAGCGCGATGACGCGGAACCCGACCCGGCCGGATATCCCCGTCCTCTTCGTCCTCGATGAATTCCTGTCGCTCGGCTCCTACCCGGAATTCCGGGACGCCATTCGCACCCATGCGGGTGCGGGCGTGCGCCTCTGGTTCTTCCTTCAAGACGAGGGCGCCCTGCGTGAGCATTATCCTCAGGATGCCTGGCGTCCGTTCTTCAATTGCTCCGTGAAGCAGTTCTTCGGGGTCGACGATCCGATGACTGGCGGGCTGGTGGGAAGCTATCTCGGGCAAACCACGGTGGCCTATCGATCCTTTTCCGGGAACCGGGATCTTTCCGCAGAACCTTCCGACTCCGTGGAGCTTACCGGGCGCCCCCTGCTCACGCCGGATGAGGTGATGGAGCTGCTTTCAGGCTGGACGGGCCGGGGCATCCGCCAGAGCATTTTACAGGTGCGCGGGCTTCGGCCGACCAAGCTGCATCTGACCGAGTATTCCCTGAGCCCGTCGCTGAAGGAACGGGCCGGGGCTTATACCGTGGGGGAATAAGCTATGAGCGCGACCTTACCGGAACTGGATACCCGCCGCCTTGCCCACGGCGGCGTTGGGCAGAAAATCGCTTTGATCCTGAGCGCCTGGCTCGGGGTTTTCCTAGGCAGCATTCTCTTGGGCCTTACGGGCTTCGGCACACTGGCTGTCGTGACGTTCTTCTTCCCGGCGCTGTTGTTTGTGCCGGTCTTTGGCTTTGTGTTCGGCTCGATCGGCGTGTCCCGGTCCCGCGACCGGGTCATCAGCCATACCCGAACCAAGATTCTTCCGGCAGATCATCCGCTGACAAAAGGGGTGGCGGCACTGGCCACGAAGCTGGACATCCCGTGCCCATCCGTTGGCGTCTACCCGGATCAGGCCATGAACGCCTTCGCGGCGGGTTCATCCCCGCAAAAAGCCGTGGTGAGTTTCAGCCAGAGCCTTGTGGACCGACTACCGGCGCGCAGCATTCTGGCGATCGCCGCGCACGAGCTGGCTCATGTGGCCAACCGGGACATGCGGCGGATGCAGTATGCCACCTCGTTCCAGAACGCCCTCACGTGGTATCTTTTCTGGTGGGAACGCGGGAAGGTCTTCGTGCGGTGGATCCTCGGGTTCCTGGGCGAACTGATGCTGATGCGCCTCTCCCGGACAAGGGAGTTCTGGGCCGACGCCACCGGAGCGGCCCTTATCGGCAAGGACGCCATGATGGAGGCCCTTCGGGACATCCATGCCGACCGAGCACAGCCGTCCCCGGAATACCTCGCCTATGCCCGGATGATGATCCGCGCCAATCCGAAGACGCTTCTGTCAACACATCCGACTCTGGAACAGCGTCTTCAAGCCCTGCGAGATGAAACTTACATCCGCCGTTTGCCTTACCGGCGATAGACCCACTCGGCCGATACCTCTATGGCTGGCTTTCAAACATGAAGTAGCCAGGCGAGAGAGCAGAATGGACAATTATCCCGTGCATCTTGCTCCCGAATTTGAAGAGGGTGGAGGAGTAGCCACTCCATTTGAGGAGTGGTGGGCTCGCGTCCGCGATGCTTTCCCCCGCGTGCCGGAGAACGTTGCGAGATTTTGGCTCCACGAGCACTGGAGCCACTCGCCATTTAGCTACCTTCCGTCCGCTTGGTATCGATTTGATCTGGTGGATTGGACTCCAGAATGTCTGGAAAGCATTTTGTCTGGCTCGTCGAACTTCAGCGGAGATCAGAGAGTATGTCGTGAACGTGGACAAGCCATAGTGAGAAGGCTCAGGAATTCGCCCTACAAAACGCCAGCGTACATGTTCGAACACGGCGATTTCCCAGCGCCCATTATTGTCCTGAACAATCTCGACGGTCACCTTCAGCCAGGAATTGATCCCGTTCCAACCTATCATCCTATTCCCAAAGGGTATTTGCTCATTGAAGGACATCGCCGGTTTGATATTGCGCTTTACCTTGCTTCAATTGGGAAAATGCGCCCTGAATTTAAGGTCTGGCTCATGACCTACGCCCCATAGGGCACCTAAGCGTCTCGCTTCGTTATTTCTTCGTGCAGCTCAGGACGGGCAGAAGCATTCCCTTCGAGTGGCTGGCAAGGAACGCCTTGATGTCAGCGGCGGTGCCCGAAAGCGGTATCCACCCCGTCTGAAGCAGGTGGGGTGTAACGCCGTTCTGACGCGAGAGCGTATCGATCTGCGGTGCCGCCAGCATGGCGTTCACCACGTAAAACTCCATGCCCTTGGCGGTCGGCTCCATGAAGGCCAAGGCAATGGGGTTTCCTTTCTGGTTCACCTGCGAGAGGTAGAGGCCATTACCAAGGTCAGCAAACATCACCTCGACCTTGTCGTCGGTCAGGTAGCGGTAATCCGGGCTGAAGAAGCCGCTTTTCTGCTCCACAAGGCTGTCGACGAGTGGCGAGCCGTCCAGCCGGTTGGTGCAGGCATACGACCCCGCCACGGGGGCATACTCGCCCTTGGTCAGGACGGGATCGTTTACCTGATAGCAGCCCGTGAGGATCAGGGCGGCAAGGGCCGCCAAAAGGTTCAAACGAGGCACGGAAGACGGCTCCCTTGGGGATTTCAGGGTGGTGGGGAGGGACTCCGTCATCGCACCACCTTCATGCAGGTGCCAATGGGATAAGAAACCACTTGGGCACATACGGACATACCGCCGGATTGGCTGCATTTTGATGGGTAATAGCTCATGTTAAACATGCCGCCATCCTTCGAAATCTCGATGTTCTGAAAATCTCCTTTGTCGAATCTGACCATAAAGGCAATATGGTCCTGATAGATGTTGTCGTTACGCACGACAAAATGCCTGTCCACGCCGTCCTTGTGGAGATAAACGATCCTGTCCTTGCTGTCGGCGGCCAGAAGAACAGGGCCTGAGCCATCGAATATTCTGAACTGAAGCAGTGGGCTTGAGATTCTCCGGACGGCATTTGCATTCACGGTACAGGCGAATGGCATCGTGGAAGCGCTGGTTTCCGCGCGTTTCTCACTCCAGTACGCCCCCTGTATGCGGCAGGGCGTGCTTGCCCCGGCGCTGGCGGATGGCGCGAGAAGGAGATGGGTTTCAACGGTTTTGTCGTAGCCACAGACCGAGACAGACTCCTCGGATTTGAACACCAAGTCCGTCTCACTGGCCGACCAACTGCCGGTCTCACTACGGTCAGCGAATGTGATCTTGTACGTCCCGTCCGGGTTCAAGTGCAGATCGCTGTTCAGGCCCAGCCACACGCCGTAAAAGCGCTCATTCGGTCCATCCGTCATCGGCACCGATGCCGGTGAGGTTGCAGCAGCTTCCTTATTTCCAGCGCATAGGGGGCGTAGCCGTTCACGGACGGCCATCAGCCCACCGATCGGGACGGGCGTCGGCATGCCGCCGTTGACGCCAAACTGCGTTACGAACTCGCTTTCGGGCCGGTTGCTCCCGTCCGCCTTGGCTTGCTTCAGGGTCTCGGCCAACCAGCCAATGAGACGCGCGGCGTTTTTCCGGGGCATGAAGCCCGAGGCCTCGATACTGAGGTCCTCGTTGTTATCGTAGTTAAGGAGCGTGATGTAGTTGGGAGCTGCGCCGTTTCGCATCGTGAACCGGTAGCCGAGAGCATCGGCAGCAACACACGACACCTCAATCTTCGGAAAATCGGGGCCGCTATCGAGGGTCGCGTGAGGGGTGTCGGGGCTCGGGTCGAACTGCCATTTTCCGAGCCCGTCATCGGCCCGAGCGAACAGGGAGGAAGCAAGCAACAACACAGGAAGAAAAGCCACGCTTCGAACGATCTTCATAGCGTACCTGCCGCGCGCTGGAGAGCCTTATGAGGTGAAACGGAATTACCCAAAGTCTTTCTGGCTGGAAATTTGCGTATTCACTTGTTGATTATGAGTGGGTAGCTTGCTTATAATTTGAAGGAAGTGCGCCGAACCGATTGAAAAGGCGCCAAACCCCAATCCCCTGAAACAGAATGGGTAATTCTGTTTCAGGGGCGCAGGTCAATGACAAGGGAAAGCGGGAGCGTGCGCGAAAAGGCCGGGAGCGCGGGAGCATCCCTTTATTCACGGAATGGCCGGAGAAAATATATCAATGCTGAGGAACGGCGGCGCATTCTTGAGGTATTGTCGGGAATACCTTCTGACGAGCGAGCCTTTTGCCTGACGCTCATGCTTCTTGGGCTTCGCATTAGCGAAGCCTTGGCCTTGCGGCCCGAAGACGTTCAGTTCGAGGAGGGGATTGTGGCTGTCCGGTGCCTGAAAAAGCGGGGAACGGTCGTCGTCCGGGAGGTTCCGGCACCGCCGGAACTGCTGAGCGCCCTGAAGGGCCTTGCCGAAGGTCATGAAGACCCACAAGAGCGGTTTTGGCTGTGGAGCCGGGTGTCGGCATGGCGGGTTGTCAAAACGGTTCTAAGGGCCGCTGGGGTGCGCGGTGATCACGCCATGCCCAAGGGGTTCCGTCATGGCTTCGGCGTGCATGCCGTTCGCAGTGGTGTCCCGCTGGATCTCATTCAGCGTTGGCTTGGGCATGCGGATATCGCCACCACCGCCATTTACACCCATGTTATGGGATCGGAGGAGCGGGCGGTGGCGGCTCGCATGTGGTAGGCGATTTTGCCGTTGTCCCCACAAGAGTGTTGCTATCCAGGCCGCCACTTAGTGCTGCGTAATGGAATAAATCGAGTTGCGCCATAATGATGTAAAATACTCAGCCCCCGCCATCCCCTTTAATTTATTCAAAGTATTCTTTCATCTGGAAAATTACAATATTCAAACAAACGGTCGTAATTTTCATACTACACTTTATTCGCAATAAATTAGCCCACTTTTTACAAATTAATGCACATAGTATACTGTATATATTTAATTCTATTGTCGACGCCTGCTGCTATGAAGCATAGTTTTTGAAGAGATTGCAATGTCAAGATTTCTTGTGTAGATTGCAGTAGTCAAAAACACGTATAGGGAAGTTGCCATGTCCTCTGCAAGTCAGCCCACTCAAGAGATGCACGACGAATCCCTGAAGACCGCAGTGCTCCGGACCCAATCCGTCAACCCGGCGATCCAGCGTCTGCGCAGCCGTGTCCTTGCGACGGCGGAAGCTAGTGAGGTTATTACGAGCTACGACCGCATGCACCATCGGCATAATCGCTCTTGAGCTGACCTTGGTGGCAGCTCGGATCACCTCCTTCCTGCTAAAAGTCGCGTCGCGATGCAATCTCGATTGCGACTATTGCTATGTATACCATCATGCCGATCAAGGCTGGCGCACTATGCCAAAGACAATGTCGGCTGAGGTGCGGAAAGCTTTTGCCTCGCGCCTTTCTGAATATACAAAGGAAGCCGCACTGAAGCGCGCCGTCATTGTTTTCCATGGCGGTGAGCCACTGTTAGCTGGCGTGGATACTATCGTTAGTTTCGCGGGTGAGTTGCGCGCTTCTGTTGGAACTGAAGTCAAGCTTGAGTTTGCAATGCAGACTAACGGACTGTTGCTTAGCAATACGACGCTTGACGAATTGGAAAGGGCGGACGTTTCCGTCTCGCTCAGCCTGGATGGGCCTCGGTGGGCTAATGATCTTCACCGAACCAGCCACAAGGGCCGATCAAGCTTTGATCGCGTAATGGCGGGCTATCGGTTGCTTCAACAGCGGCCGGCCGTCTTCGCTGGAGTGATCGCTGTAATTGATCCGTCGGTGGCTCCCGAAGAACTGTTTGCGTTCTTTGACGAGCTTCGCCCTCCGAAACTCGACTTCCTTCTCCCCGATGCCCATCATCTTCGTCAACCACCAGGGCGCGACCAGCTTCCGCTACAATACCAAGAATGGCTGATTCACGCGTTCGATCTTTGGTTCGATCGCTATCCGCATCTGCCAGTTCGCACATTTGAGGCACTGCTCGACGTCGCCGCCGGCTTGCCTTCTGCGACGGATGCTTTTGGCTTTGGCGATGTAAATCTCCTGTCAATCGAAACCGACGGCAGCTATCACGATCTCGACGTTCTTAAGATCGTGCGGGACGGCGCCACAGCCTTATCTGGCACGGTTCTAGATGCGGCTATCTCGGCGGTAGCCACATCTCCTGGGATTGAAGCCCACAGAGCACTTCTGCGAAAAGACGGCCTTAGCGCCAAGTGTCTTGGTTGCACGGTAGTTGAGATCTGCGGTGGGGGATCCGTCCCACATCGCTATGACGGCAACAGCTTCAAGAACCCGTCCGTCTACTGCGACGAGCTATTCGCTCTAATTTCCCACGTCAAAATGCGTCTCACTGATGGCTTAAGTGCGGGAATGGAGGATTTAAGCTCTCGGCTTCCTCCTGATTTTGATTTGGCTCGTTTCGAGCTAGCGGAGACTTCAGAATCTGCAGTGCAGTTCCTGATTGAGGACGCGCGTTCGACCTATTTAACCCGTTTTCGCTCTGCCCTTGAATACGCTTTACGGCGTGATGAGCTTGCCGCAGCCGCCAAGGCGCTTATTGAACGTGGCGAGGGTTTCTTGACCCAGCTTGCTAGTGAGCCGGGCGTCGTCGCTTGGACACGAGCCATGCTCGCCGATGCCGTAGGCTCCATGGTACATGACGTTGACGGCAAGCCTCTTCGTGCAGATGGGGAATATCTGGGCGCGTTGGCTAGCCGGAAGGTGGGGCCTAGAGGGCTTGCTGTAGCAGAGGACGATGCGTGGTTGCGCGCACCCTTTGGCGACCAGATAGAGTTTGAACCGCAGAGAATCGCTGTAGAAGCAATGCCGCTGGTTCATGATGCACTCGAGATCGTTCGTCGGTGGCGGCCAGCATTGGCGGACGAGCTAATGAGAGCCTGTCGAGCTGTCCAGTTTGTCCGCGATCCATCCGCGGATCCGGCGAAGATCGTGTCCTTCAGCGATGACTCTGTTCCTGGAGCTTTATTTGTTTCCGTGTCACAGGGCCAACAACTGATCGACCCGTACGACCTCGCCGATTCACTCGTCCACGAACACCGACACCAGAAACTGTATCTGCTGGAGCGTTTCGGCCCGACGGTTAGCCCGACGGCTCCCCGGGTTGTCTCGCCTTGGCGCGCTGATTTGCGACCGCCGTCAGGCCTCCTGCACGCCGTCTTCGTGTTCGTCGAACTCAAGCGGTTTTGGGCTCATGTACTCGAAGCTGGTCCTCAGTATATGCGTGAGCGTGCGCTTAACCAGCTCAAGGATACCGACCGCAATCTTGAACTCGGCTTCGCGACTCTACGAACGTGTAGCATGACGCCGCTGGGCAATGCTTTAATTGAGACTCTAGACGCGGCTAGGCGCCAGCAACCTGGAACTGCGTGAAATGGTCCTGCAGATCGCGCTTGATTGCTTGCCTGACGACGCCGCACAGCGCCACGCAGTTCTGAGAGAGTATTTTTGCGACAAAGACGCCTCGGCGGTTCGAACGCCCGAAGGCTGGTCGCTCACCCTTTCTTGGCCTGGGGATCCGGAACGACATATTGATCCTGCTCTAGACGTCGGGCTGAAATGGTGGGGCGGCCATATCCGGCGCGAGGAGATGGCAAGTGCTTTCCGTCGCGACGGGAGACTGACGCGGTGCCTCTACGATAGTTGGACGCTCGTTAGTTGGGCGCGTTGGCTTGAGCGACGCGGACCTACCGCGCTTGAATCTGTGATCATCCTTCATGTCGATGATCATCGGGACCTCGGGTCACCGCGCCTTGTAGACGAGGGCTCTAGCTGGCGCGACCTGATCTCCGGGCGGAATTGCGATTTGAGGGATCCGTCCTCGGTAATCGCGGCGATCGAGAGTGGTGCAATTGGAATGGGAAGCTTCATGGCTCCGTTTCTGGCAATTGCGCCGCATGCGGAGGTCCGGCACCTTTGTCAGCCTCCCAAGGCCCTGCGAACGCAGGATTTTGAAATTCGGCGTGTCACGACGCCCGATAATCTGTTGGAGCCAGGCGCACCTCGCCTAGGCATCGGGCTGACACCGGTAGCTCCGGGCATTGGACGTGGGCGTTATCGAATAACGCCATCGATCGACGATTGGCTCGATGGTGTCGACGGACGCCCCATCCTTTTGCACATCGACCTAGATTACTTCTGCAATCGGTATGATGGGGACAGCGACTGGGCTTTCCGGAGTGAGCGGCTGGATCCACCTCCTGCAGCGATTGATCGCCAGATGGACGATCTTGTCAAAGCATTGAATCTCCGCAGAGTTGCCGAGCGGATTGAGGATGTTGTTCTCGCATTCTCTCCGGGGTTTTTTCCGGCGGAGTTATGGAGCCGAGTGGACGAAAGCGTGACACGAGGCCTTAAGCTTGATGGCGAACATAAACCTGATCGTGGAATGACCTCCACGGTGCGGCCTCGAAAGCCGCGAGTGTCTGCGCCGCCGAAGCCGAACAATCCATCAACGAAGCATGGGCTTATTTCAGCGCAAGATATCCATTTGGTACCAACCAAGGGTACGAAGGGACGGGGCGGCGGTCCCGACGGAGAAGCTTGGCGTATTGAGTATGAAGGGCGAAGAGCCGGTCAAGTGTTCATCAACCTCATCGATCAGCCGCCGATCGGAAAACATGCCTCCATCCAGATTTATCTCAACAAAGCAAGCCAGGGCCACGGTATCGGACGGATTGGTTATGCGCGCGCCTGTGCTGCAAGCCGGTACGATGTAATCTACGCCCATATGCGAAAATCCAATATGGCCTCAATTCGGGCAGCGATGGCTGCCGGTTTCGCCGACGAGACGTCTGCGAAAGACCAACAAAAGATCATGGTCTGGCGTCGGGACTCAGTCTCGACGTCGGCCAAACCCAACGAGCCCTGACCTAGACGCTGGCCGAGCGTAGAAGAGGCCTTATATGCTGACGGCGGTTGTAATTCCTTGCCTCAACGAACGGGATCAGATTCCGGGTGCGGCGCACTCCCTGGGCTTTGGTATCGACGAACTCACTACGCCCCACGACACGTTACTTGTCCTGGTCGATAATGGATCAACTGATGGTACGCCTCAAGCTTTGGAGGCAATCAAGCAAACGTCACGCACTGGTAGCGTGGTCGTTGCAAACGAACAAGAGCGGGGGTATGTGCCACCACGTGCAACAGGTGTGGAAACCGTAGCTCGCATTGCCCGGACAAAAGGTATTGAGCCCCAGGATGTGCTCATAATCCAGGGTGACGCTGACACGCGTTATAGTGCGGGATATCTTGATGCGTTTCGGAGTGCGGCAGGTGCAACGAGACAACCGGCGTTGTTTGAGGGCCTCACACGCCCGCCGCCTCGTTTTCTTCATGGGCACTTGGGGTATCAGCGGCTCGCCAACGCGGTAGATAACGAAGTGGCTCGATTTCTCGTGGGTGACGAACTCGATGTCATCGTTGATGACAAAGTTTGCGGCTACTCACTCGCTAGCTATCATTCCTGGGGTGGCCATCGACGCGAATATCGACCTAGCGGTAAGGAAATTCATGCCGAAACGTCGCGGCTGTTTCTCCGGGGTAAGCGTGCCGGAGCGGAGCATGTGCGTGTTGTCGGCGCTGAGGCGACACCTTCGCGCCGCAAAATCCTTAGAAACCCCATTCGTCATTTCGCGACGGCAGGGTTTCCGCGTGAAGAAGCTTGGTGGCGAGCATGGAGCACTCAATATAAGGGGCCACGCGAACTTTCAGTCTTTGAAAGGGACGATGCGCACATTGTCCTCAAGTCTGCAATCGCCACACGCCAAGCACACTTATTAGCCCTGATGTCGATGTTGCCATTAATGGTCGCGGGGTCTGCAACGATCACCGAGGCGCGGCGAGAGGGTAATCTGCACCCAAGAGTCGATTACCTTCTAGCGAATATGCCAGAAGCCACGAATATTGATGTTCCTAACCTGTTTGATGTTTGTCTCAGCGCCATCGATGCGTGGCGTGAATAGACAGAAGTCAGGGCAAACTGTCGTGAAAGGTCCCCCAGTTTCACCGGAGTTTCTTCCGCAGGTACTGAAACAAGGCATAAGCTCCGCCAACCACAACAACCACGTTCGCGGTGATCGCCAGTAGCTGCCCCAAATCAATCGTCACCCACATTCGATTCCCCGTTAACGGTTCGCCTGCGATTTCAGCAGAGGACTCGACCAATCGTTAATATGGTCTGGCGCTTTTGATAGCCCGTTAACGGCTTTCGAGCTCCCATAACTCGATTGCCTTCACTTTGACAGATTAAGCGGCTTTCCAAAGGCTAGCTTACTTACCGCTAAGCGGACGTGCGTGGAGGAACGAGAATGAGTGACGATGACTATTCAGTTATAGGATTCGCAGCCGATGTTGTGGCTGCTTATGTCGGCAATAACGCTCTTCAGAAGTCTGAGCTTCCCGCATTCATTGCTTCGGTGCACGCGGCGTTTAGTACGTCCGTAGGCGGGCTAAGAGCACCGGCTGCCGCCGAACCACTCCAACCGGCAATCTCCGTCAAAAAGTCTGTTACCGATGACTATATCGTCTGCCTTGAAGACGGAAAGAAATTCAAATCGCTGAAACGCCACATCCAGTCCCATTACAATATGACGCCGGATGAATACCGCGCGAAGTGGAATCTCCCGGCGGACTACCCGATGGTTGCGCCAAATTACGCCAAGACGCGTTCGGCTCTTGCCAAAAAGACGGGACTTGGCCAGAACCGACGCCGTGCTAAATAGAACAGATCGTCAGGTCACCAGGATCGCCGAGGCATACGTTTATACTCGGCGATCCTGCGCACGTAAGTCTCCTGGCGATTGCCCCGGCGAACGAGTCGCTCCTGCATATAGAAGCAAGATCAGAGTTCATGGGCTACGCAAGTCTAATCGGTATTTCTTTTCTTTGTATTACGCCACTACTCATCAGCATTCAGAGCTGTTTGGTTATTAACGGCCTCACAATGACGTTCTACTGACTACAAACCTGACTCGCCAAACTTGTTCCGTCGCCAATTGCGACAGCTGGATCTGGCGAACCGCCACTCGGTTCCGTAGACATTCCAGATTGAGAACCATCAGCATACGTAATCTCAAACATTACAGATGTACCTTGAAGGTGACCAACCGCCCTGGTGCCATTTGTACATCCTATAATGATGCCTCCTACGCCATCAACTTGCACATCATGAGCAAGGACAGGGCCTGCGCCGAGGATCAACATAACTAGAGTAATTGTAATTTTCATTTCAGACTCCCGGTATACGTCGAATACCATGAAGGTATAGCTCTTCGCTCTCACTGGCAAACCATGCTTCAGTTACCGCGCCGGTCGTACCGGTACTTCCGCGTTGATTTCCTCCCAGCACGATAATGCCGTCTTTTCCGTTTCGGCTTTCATTTCTCAGAAAGAAACCAACGTGGCCGAAGCCTTTAGTACCTTCCGGCCCGAATTTGCTAAATACTGCGATATCCCCCTCTTTCGGGTCGCTTATTGCATCGCTGCCAAAGTTTCGATATCCGCCGGAGAGCGCAGTGTACTCGTTAGGTAGGAGAGCGATGTAGAGGCATGTTGAAACGAAGGCAGCACACCAGGATGTCTGGTCCCCACTCGATGGAGATGTTCCGGTCACACCGAACATGCCTGTGATAAGTGGGTTTGATCTAGATTTCCACTCTGCGTTAAATTTCTCACCATCTTCATTTGTTTTGGCTATTTGTTCAAAATAGCGGACAACCGAGAGAAGAGGAGCTCCGCGGGGAGCGTCTAGTAATATCCTGAACGCTTGCTGTATTTCTTCGTGACGCGATGGACCAACTCCGACGACCGCCCCGCCTATGTTAGACTGACCGCTTATCAATGGACCAAATGTCGGATCATCTTCAGGGCGTAGTAGTTCAAGAACATCATGTGTTGGAGGGCTTGATTGGGCGGCGGCACCGTGAGGCGCGCCTACCATAAGGGTTGCTGGGAGAAGACTCAAGGTTGATCGACGATTTAACATCTATTCCTCGCATAGTGTTAGTTGTACAAATCCATGATTCACGTTTACGCTTGTAAATGGGGAATTTTTTATTTTGCAAGCGTACACACCGAAAGCCTCGTCATCTTCACATTCCTTGTTGTTCGCGATAATATCGATTTTTGGTCTTTCCGTATTTCTCGCATCAAAGCCCGTCGCCGACAAAAATCCTGAGAATGCTAATAGATCTACGCTCTCTCCCTTACGGAATAGAGCTGATGCGCACGTTTTCACTTTGTCTAATCTTGTATTATTATATTTAAATTCCTCGATCCAATTTTTATAGTTTGCAACATTCACATAATAGTTCCACTTCGCGGCATTATCCAAGCATTGCTCATTTTGCTTTGGTGAGAAATATGATGCGACACCTTCAACGGACGGTGTGCCGGAGTCGGAAAGTCTGAAGACTGGCGATCCGGAGTCTCCCACACAGACCGTGCTGCTTTGCGTTGGTCCTCTGAGAATTGGTAACGGAACAAATAGATTACAGAAAGTGTCAGAGGAGTTCATTTCTCCACATGCATCTCTGTCGAAGAAAACTTCCCGATTTCGCCATATGTGGAACACTCCATCATGTAAGGCAATTCCTTCGGGAAGACCCAATTCCTTTAAAACCTTGGGAATTGAAAAGTACATAAGCCCGGCGCCTACCACCATATATCTCCCCCGCCCCTCCCCAATCCGAATGGGCTCTATGTTTAGATCTGGTCGAAACTTGATTACAGCGAGATCTGCCACATCAACTGGTTGGCCTTCAACGAGATAGGTGGGAGAGCGATACATGGGATTTACGAAAGGTCGGCCTTCGACCGCAACAAATCCACGGTTCGGGAAAAATAATTTCAACGATAGACGATCTAGACTGGCCTCGCATTCCTCGTAGTTCTTTGCTTTGAGACCTACCAAGTTACAGACACAATGTGCTGCCGTCAGGAAATAGCTTTGATTGATTGCTATCCCAGTACAGGACGACTTGGCTCCTCCATCACGGGCTCTTATCAGCAGTCTTCCGATGTTTGGCAGCACGGAGGCCGCCGGTAAAATACCCGACCTTTGCTCGTTTAGTACGAAGTCTTGTGCACTGCGGGTCTGATCAAGAAAGGAATAACGAGTTTTCTCCCCGAATACGGGAGATATCAGGGTCTCGAGAGATTTTTCAGACCAAGCCGGTTGGGCGATGAGAGCGAATATAGCTAAGGTTGCGCCAGATATACGCCCAAGAACCGATTTCGGAACAATTTGTTGAACGTTATGCATGTAGAGTCCACCTACTTTTAACCAGCCAGTGGTTGTATAGTTTTCAAGACTCTTTTGAACGCGTCGATCTGCCTGAGCCATGTTTTATTTGGGATAATAGACTCGATTTTTCCTGTATATATCTCGACCCGGAATGAATTTTATTATCTTTTAAAGGACAATATATTTTATACCGACTAGATCCTATAGTTATTTTTAACTATAGGTAATTAAAACCGAGTCCAACCAGAAAACACCCAATCAGCGTCTTCCGTCCACTAAGAGGCGGTCAAGATCCCTGTCGTGCGTATTTTCCCCTACGATACAACCAACAGAACTGGTTGAATAGATGCTTTAATACCCTCTTAAGTATAACGGAAAGCGGTCAATCGCACACACAGAAGCAGATGCGGAAGTTGTTCAGGTTCAGGAGGCGGAACACTTTTACGAGGGTAAACTTCAGCGGCGGCCATCACTGTCGTTTCGGATGCTCCGGCCGCTACGGTCGCGGTAGCGCACTAGGTAAGGCGGATCGGTGAGGATAAAATCCACGCTGGCGGCGTCCATGCGCCGCATGAGGCGGACGCAGTCGCCATGCCGGACAGTGTTGCGCACCTCCGGGGCGGATAAGGGCCTCATCGGCCCTTCCCCTCTTGTTCCTTCCGCTTCCGGATCACCAAGCGCCCGGTTAGAGGAATGGCCGCAAGGCTGAGGTTGAAGCCTTCTCCGTCCTCGTGAAGCCAGGCGCTGCCGATTTTCGTCCAGTAGGCACTCTCGCCTTCGCCCTCTACGATGTAGACCGCGTGGCTCGGACGGCTTTTGGATGTGTTGCTTTTCATGGATGTTCTCCCTGTTTGGTTTCTCCGGCCACGCCTTTCGCGGCCGGTCGGGAGATACAAAGCGGCATGGGACGAACCCCTAAAAGGGGTGGTCACCTGTCAACGGCAACACGGGAGCCCAAGCGGAACGCCTGGGCGAATGGAGCGGGCCGCCGATTGATGGAGGACGGCCTATGCCGCATCTCCCCGACCTTCCGGCCATAGGCGTGATCCCCGGAAACCTTGGGAGACTTCAGAAAGGAATCCATTCCCCTTCCGGCCAAGATCACACGTGGGAAGATAGGCTGTGTCCACCACGAAAAGCGGCGCCGGTTTCACGATCGGAGAGGCTATTCCCGGCCGCGTCCGGCACGAAACTAACCGAGCGCGAGCCGGGTCAGCGGAAGGAACAAGAGTGGGAAAGTAGAGGCGCAAGGGCGCCCGGAACGGAACACCGTCAGGCAGTGAGCACGGCTAGCACGTCGGCCAGAGGGGCTTCCTGCCCCTGGAAGCTTGCCACAACGGCTTCCAGAAACACCTCAGGGGCCAAGCGGTCGAGCTTCAGGGGATGACCGGCTTTGTCGGCCAATAGCGTCATAAACACCAGTTGGGTCCGGCCATTTCCTTCACGGAAGGGGTGGATGGCGTTGAGGTCAGCCATGAAATGCGCCGCCGTCCGAGCAAATAGGGGGCCAGGGAGACCGGCCAGAAAGTGCTGGCGGGCCAAACCCTCGAAGAGCCGCTGCATTTCGGAGGGGATGTGTTCCGGGTAACAGAACATGCTGCCGCCCTTGGAAATCCGGACGGTTCGATAGCGCCCGGCCCACGGATAGACATCTTGGAAGAGATGCTTGTGGATGGCCCGGTAATGGGCGACGCTCAAGCGCCCTGACGGCAGCGGCTCGTCAAACCGCTGGGCGGTCATGTCGTGCTCGAAGGCGTCCAATTCGGCCTGAGTTTGAAGCTGGAGGCGGTTTTTCAGAACCGTCGTGCCGGGATAGCAATAAGGATCGGGCACGGCATCGTAGAACACCTGAATCAGGCCTTCTTCGCGTGCTTCTCCAGGAGAATCCGGCGCCGTTCCTCGGCCGGGAGCCCTTTCCGGTCGAAATCCTCAAAAAGGCGGGTCGACTTCGGGCTGAGAGCGATGCCTTCCACTGCGCTGATTTTCGTGAACGCGGCTCGCCCAAGCACAATCGTGCTCTTCACGGGAGACGGAGATTTTTTCCCTGAGGACTGTTTCATAACGATAATCTACCACAAAACACTCACCCTGCCACCTTTTTCAGAAAGACTCTGATCTGGGTATTTCCATCTTCCGGCACGGGTCGGCAAAACGTTCGGCAGGTTTTCAGCGGTGGCGGTCTCTATCCCTCTCTCGTGCCGGGGCGTCCTTTCTCTCCTTGGGCTTATTGCGGCTGATTTCCTCCCGCAGCCACGCCATTTCATCCATTGGCTTTTGGCCCGCAGACCTGTCAGGGCCGTCCCGATCAACGACGAGATGCTCCGGCACGTGGGCAGCTCCCACGCTCTCGCGGTCATATTGCCAGGGTTTTCGAGGTTCGATACCGGCATCTCGGCAGTGCGAAAGATAGGCGGCACGCGTACTGCGTTCCTTATCCTGCGCCGCTTCAAGCTCCATCAACAATTCTGCAATCCGGAGCCGGGCATCGACCGCTCTTTCCGCCCGATCGCTCCCGCCAAGGCTCCAGCGCTCCTTCGTGTACCAAGCCCCACGCGGGGTGCCGAACCGACCCGGTTGGTGTTCGAGGATATCAAGAGTTCTTGATATTCCCCACTCGCCGAGCGCCGTGTTTAACCTCTGAATGGCAATGTCCGGTGCCAAAAATGCCCTTTCAACGGCGATATCAATAGATTTCCTTATAATCAGCTCGTTAGAATAAGCAAAAGCGTGCTGTCTTTCCAGTTCATGCATAATTTTATCGATCATGAGTTGCCTCCGATAAAAATATACGTACTATTCCATTATGGATGTCATTTTTTGCTTATTACCATTTCAGATCAGGCGATATCTCGCAAAACTGCTCTATGCGCTTCATATCCGCCCGGAACCTGTCATTTGGTATTCCTGCTGGCCAAGCCCTGAAGATGAAAAGCGATATCACGAAGGGACTCTGTGGATGCATGGGAGTCTTTCCGAGCGCTATCCCCGACATCGAATACATTGACCCTGCACTCCCGGACACCCGCCTTTCTGATCACCGATCGCGGTGACGTTCCCGTTCCGGGGTGTCTTCTCTCTCCTTGGGCTTATTGCGGCTGATTTCCTCCCGCAGCCACGCCATTTCATCTATCGGTTCCGGCTTGGGCTCCTTGCCAGCTTCCGCATGGCTCTCGCGCAGAACCTCGCGCTGCGCGGCGTCCCTTCCGCTATTGGGAATCCTGAGCGGTACGCGGGGCGGCTGGAGATTATCACGAGACGGACGTTCCACTTGCTCGACCATGCGGTCTTGAGCGTCCTCGATCTCTCCCCTCGACACCATCTGCCCGGTCGAATCAAGGTCGGGAAGGGCGCGGCGCTCCTCCCTGTCCATCTGCCATCGCTCCCGCTTCAGGCGCTCGTTCTCGGCCTCCAGCTCACGGACACGAGCTTCTAGCGCGCTGTTGCGCTCGTAAAGGGCTCGCTCGGTCTCCGATGGCGCCCTGTTCGGGACGTTATCCAGCATACCCTGGATCTCCCGCCTGATTTCTTCCACGGACATTTTCCGGTCGGTCATGGCGGCATCCCTCCTTGATGGGTCTCCGAACGTCCGCTCGCGGCGGGCAATCCGCTCAGCCTCGTCCGGGCCTCGGTGCTGGGTTGGTGTCTGGTCCAGCCCCCGGTCGGCATGGCTTCGGTGATCGACCGACGCACTGACGCCCGCTTTGGCCAGCACCGCGTTGATGACTTCCGCCCAAACCTTCCGGGCGGTCGTGACAAACTCCACACCGTCCGCCTCGCGGATCTTGGCGCCGAACCCTTCCGGGGACACAGCCCGCGTTGTCAGAAGAAAGTGCGCATGCGGGTTTTCATTGCCGCCATCACAGTGGATCGCGGCATCCACCACGTGCCCTCTGCCCGCGTAGAGCTGAGCCATGGTCCGCACGGCCAAGGCCCACATGCGGGGCGGCAGCTCGCGGGGTAGGGCGCCTTCGATTTCCTTGGCAAGGCGGGCATCCTTTCGGATCTCGGCTTTTTCCACCGCGTTCCAGAGCCGCGCCCGATCGCCCATCCACTCCGGCGCACCGGCAGGAAAGCGGATTTCCGTATAGACCACATCCCGCCTGCCGCCGAACTTGCTGAGACCCTCCTCAACGTCGTTCGGAAGGGTCGCGCCCGCGCGATACGCGGCGGCCGCCACGATGGACGTGTGCGTCTTCCGGCTGAGGTTCTTGACGTGCAGGTGGTAGATGGCCACAGCCTGTTCCTCGAACGCGGTGACGCAAACCTTTCCTGTTCCCGGCAGCGGGAGGAGGCACGAAGGGGTTCCCAAAGGGGCGTAGCCCCTTGGCGCACGGACCGATTGTTCCCGCCGCATGGTTTCCTGCGGCGGCCTTGAACAACCGCGTCCCGCGTCGCCCGCCGGTCAAATGCGTACACATTTCAATGTGTACACGTCAGGGCGATGCGTAAGTGCGCTGTTCGCATTGATACACGCCTGCATGGACCCAACAAATTCGCCCTTAGTCCTGCGTTGCAGCCCTCGTCCGCCGTCTCACGTTGATGGCCCTGGCATCTAGCGTGTTTTTGAGATGCACGGCATAGTGCTTTTCGATCATCTCGACGCTGGTGCGGCAGTTCTTGGCGATCTGATAGATGTCCGCTCCTTCGAGCAGCCGGAGGCAGATATAAGTGTGCCGGAGGCTGTAGGCGGAGCGACGGTTGCCGTCGCGGTCGGACTTCAGATCGCAGTCGAGCAGAGCTCGGCTGAACTGCTTCTTGTGATCCTGGGGGAAGACAAGATCGGTGGGTTTGGGCTTGTTCCGCTGCACGAGCCGTTCATAGGGGAAGACGGCTCCCGTGGTGCTCTTGCAATAGCCAACGCCACGCTTTCCGCGCACATCTATCAGCAAAATCCGCTCGCCCGTCTCATCATCCTGCTCGATCGCCACGTCGCGGTATTCCAGGCGGTTGGCTTCGTCGGGCCTCAGTCCGGTGTTGGCCATGAAGAGAATGTAGTCGTGCATCTGCTCGGCCGCGTGCTGCCATTGGCGCCCCTCGGCCGCTTTCGCCCGCTCCCGTGTGTACGTGTAAAGTCGCTTGTACTCCTCCGGCGAGAACCATGCCCGATGACCGATCTTGCCGGACGCACGGTAAGGCGTCGAAAAGTCGGGGAGGTTGCTGATCCAGCCGTGCCGCAAGGCAGTCTTCATGACCTGCCGCAGCGTTACCGTCTCGTGGTGCAGGGTGCTCCGCGCCGGAACTTTCCCCGTCTCCGGATGAGGTCTCAGCCGCGAAACCCTGTATTCCTGGACCATGCCCGACGTGATGGCGCTCAGGCCCTTCTCGCCAAAATACGGCAAGAGATGGTTCACCAGCCGCGCCTCATGGCCCTTCACGTAGAGAGGGTTGCGCTCGCCTCTGGTCAGCGCCTCGTATTCCAGCGTGAACTGTTTGGCAGCGTCGGCGAAGGTCTTTTCCTTCTTAAGCTCCCCTGCCCGGCTTTTACCCCGTAGCTCCAGGTACCAATCCTCGGCAAACTCTTTAGCCTTGGCCAGACTGTCAGTCTTGGAGCTAACCCGCCACTCCTTGCCGTCCATATACGTGGAGCATTGCCATAGGGAGCTGTTGGCCCGGCGATAGACCCGAACCTTGTCTCCGAGAACTAAATGAGACGCCATTTTGCCCTCTCTCACTGTGCGAGACATGTGTGAGGGCAGTTTAGGCCTCTTGCGGCCTAACTCAATGAGCTAAGTGTTTGAAATAATGGCGCGCTCGAAGAGATTCGAACTCCTGACCCTCAGATTCGTAGTCTGATGCTCTATCCAGCTGAGCTACGAGCGCATGCCAATACGAACTAGATACCGCCGCGATGAAGTCGGCGGTTCCGATCGCTGGGGAGTGTCTACCCAACTGGCCGAACGAATGCAAGAGCTTTCTGTGTAGCCCATGCCGCTTTTTGCGGAGCAGAAAATATACTATTTTTTCAGTTGGTTAGGCTGAACGCGACTTTATAGGAAAATTGGCCGGCGCAGCTTTTCTGCGACCGGCCAATTGATAATCGTCCCAAACTCCAGGCCGTCCCGGCGTTTGTGTCAGACCTGCCGGGCAGCTCTGCGAATGGTGCGCCGCTCGGCAACGCCGGCGTCGGACCGAGCCGCCATGGCGGGAACTTGCGGGCTTGCAGGCCGCAAGGAGACGTAAAAGGCGCTGATGGCGACAACGACCAGCGTCGGTAGCCAAAGCAGAATACCCGACCAAGCCATAAGCCGATTGATGAGGCGATCACGGCGGCCAGTCGCCAGTTCATGGAGCGACAGCATCGTGAAGCCGAGTCCGATGGCCAAATAAGCCACAGTGGCAAAAACAATCAGAATAAACATTGGCGACAACCCGAATTCTACCGGCCTGCAATGACCGGAATGGAAAAGATTCCCTCCAGACACGACGGTCCGCAGGGCGTTTTCCGGGTCTATCCAAACCCGCATGACCTGACAGGATTCCGTTCCGCTTCCGCGTAAACGGAGCCCTCCGGCTCTGGGTGAGGTGGCCGCCACGAAGCTGGCGCGCTCGCTGTTCACCCTACCCGCGCCCAGACCAGAAATGCCAGTCTGGCACGAAGAAGGTTAATGAAAGATGAGTTAACCGCCTCGATCCGGGGCGTTCCCTCGCTTTCACTGCAATTGAGTATACATCTTTTTCACCAAGAGTCGCATTTGAATCGGAGTACACGCCGCAGGTTTTGGGACCAAACGCGCAATCTTGGTTAACACCGCAGTCGGTTGCATCCGGTCAGCGCCGTCGTCTGCTCGAAAAGGCGACCAGCTATATCTATCCCCTCGGAAGCCGCCGACCGGCTGGCATAAACGGCTCAAGGCGTCGATGTAGATCCTCGATCATCGCCAGCCGGCTCTCAGCCGCCTCGCCGAGCGCCGCACCAACCGCCGAGGCAAGATGGCTGATCAGCGACATCGGTGCCACGTAGCTGTCGAACAGGCTGGCGCCTTGGTTGGGGCAGCGCAACGTCACGTGTGCCAGATGAGCCGTGCGGGCTGCCGAGGCGTCGGTGATCAGCAGGATGCGAGCCCCGGTGTCGCGGACAACCGCCATCAGATCGCGCAGGGCCGGCGGACGACGTCGAAAGCCGAACACCAGGAGTGCGTCGTCAGGACCGAGACCTACGAGATCCTCGGCCAGCGTCTGCCCTGCGAGCGGCAGCAGCCGGACGTCGGGCTTCACGTGGGCGAGGAGGCCGCGGGCATAGGCAGCCAGCGCCGCCGAATTGCGGAAGCCGATGACGTGAAGGCGCTTTGCCGACGCCAGCAGGTCGACCGCGTCGGCGAGGGCGGCAGCCGGCAGCTCGGCGGCGAGGCGTTGCAGATTTTCGATGTCCTGCGCGACGTGGCGGGCGAAATCGGCCGGCCGTTCCGTCGATGAGAGTTCATAAAGCGGCGAGCCCCAGGTTCGCGCGTTGCGGACGGAGCGGCGCAGATCGCCGTAGCTTTCGTAACCGAGTCGACGGAAAAAGCGGGCCGCTGTTGCCGCCGACACGTCGGCGCGGGCGGCAAGTTCTCCGGCCGTGAAAGCCGAGAGATCGCTGGCTGCCTCGAGAACCACTTCGGCGAGGCGCTTCTCGCTTTCGGTCAGTTGGTCAAACAGCGCGGCAATGCGCGCGTCGACCCCATCGCCGGGTGCCGCGCTGCGACCTTCGCTCATGTCGGGGCTACCACGTTCTTTCATTTTTTCCATTTCATGAAAATTGTCTTTCATATATGTTCCACTGTCAAGCCGGGTGGGCCGGCGGCAAGAGCCTCGGACCGATGACCTATCTTTTCCCCAATCCAGTCGCTTCACCGGCCAAGGCCGCTTTCCTCAGCAACGCTGCGCGCAAGAATGGTCCCTATCCGGAGGCCTTCAAGGCAGTACTATCGCAGGCCGGATATAGCCGAGCTGCCGGCGTCATCTCGTCCTGGGTGGGATATGCCCCCACACCACTCGCATCACTTTCCACGCTGGCGGCTGAGCTCGGCGTTGCCTGTATCCATTATAAGGATGAGGGTGAACGCTTTGGCCTCGGCTCATTCAAGGCACTCGGCGGCGCCTATGCGGTGTTCCGCCTGCTCGCAGCCGAACTTCGGCGGCGCCATGGCAGTGTCGATGAAGCGGCACTGGCCGCTGGCCAGATGAGAGGCCTTGCCAAGGATATCACCGTCTGCTGCGCCACCGATGGCAATCACGGGCGCTCCGTCGCCTGGGGTGCCCGCATGTTCGGCGCACGGGCGGTGATCTTCATCCATGCCAACGTTTCCGAAAAGCGGGCGGAGGCTATCCGCTCCTACGGGGCGAAGGTGGTGCGGACATCAGGCAATTACGACGATTCAGTGCGCGAGGCCGATCGGACCGCCACAGCAAACGGCTGGTTCGTGGTCTCCGACACCTCATACCCCGGCTACACCGACGTGCCGCGCGACGTCATGCAGGGCTATGCGGTGATGGTGGCAGAGGCGTTGGGCGCACTCGATGCGCCGCCTACGCATGTCTTCATCCAGGCCGGTGTCGGCGGCCTTGCGGCGGCCGTTATCGCCCACCTCTGGGAAGTCTACGGCACCGATATGCCGACGGTCGTCATCGTCGAACCGGACAAAGCCGCCTGCCTTTACGAAAGTGCGCTGGCCGGCCACCCGACGACCGTCATCGGCGACCTCGATACCATCATGGCCGGCATGGCCTGTGGTGAACCTTCGGTGATCGCCTGGCCGATCCTGCAGGGTGGAGCTTCTGCATTCATGACCCTTCCCGACGATATGGCCGTGAGCACAATGCAGCTCTTGGCGTCGGGCAAGGCGGGGGCCACCATCGTCGGCGGCGAATCGGGGGTTGCGGGTCTCGCCGGATTGATTGTCGCCGCCACTCAGCCAGACTGGCGGCAGACACTTGGTGTTGACCGCACTTCGCGCGTATTGCTGTTCGGCAGCGAGGGCGACACCGATCCGGACCTTTACGCCCGCATCGTCGGCCGCACTGGCGACGCGGTTCGCGCTGGAGCATAGAGATGACAGATCTTTCCCCCGCCCTGCCCGTCAACGGCGACCGTCTCGTCTCGCGTCTGAAGGCACTCGGCCAAGTCGGCGCATTGCCGGAGGGAGGCGTCTGCCGCCTCGCCTTGACGCCGGAGGATGGCGCGGGCCGTGACCTGGTGGTCAGCTGGATGCGCGAACAGGGCCTTGAGGTGGCGATCGATCCGATCGGCAATATCTTCGGCACCCGCAAGGGCACTCAGGCCGGTCCGTCGGTGATGATGGGATCGCATATCGACACGGTGGCGACCGGCGGTCTCTATGATGGCAATCTTGGTGTGCTCGCCGGCCTCGAGGTGCTGCAAGCTCTCGATGACGCTGGCATCGCCACCGTGCATCCCGTCACCGTCGCGGCCTTCACCAACGAAGAGGGAGCCCGCTTCCAGCCGGACATGCTGGGCAGCCTCGTGCATGTCGGCGACCTGCCTTTGCAGGACGCGTTGGATACCATTTCCATCGACGGCACCCGGCTCGGCGACGACCTCGTCGACATCGGCTATGCCGGTTCGGCGCCGCTCGGCGGCATCAAGGCGGCTGCCTATCTCGAGTACCATATCGAGCAGGGCCCCGTGCTAGAGGCCGAAGAGATCGACATCGGCGTCGTCGAGGGCGTGCAGGGCATTTCCTGGACCGAGATCACGCTGTCCGGCCGGGCGAGCCATGCCGGCGCCACGCCGATGCGGCTCCGGCGGGATGCCGGCCTTGCCGCGGCCCGCATTGCCCACGGCGTCGCCGACATCGCCAAGTCGATTGGCGGCGATATGGTGGGCACGGTCGGCTCGCTGCGCCTTCGGCCCAACCTCGTCAACGTCGTCGCCGAAATGGCACAGATGACCGTCGACCTCCGCCACCCGCAAGAGAAGGTGCTGGCCGAAGCGGAGGCTCGCCTCGCCGCTCTGGTCGCTCGCGTCGCCGAGGAGGAGCATGTGTCCTTTACCCGGCGCCGGCTCGCCCGCTTCGAACCCGTCGCCTTCGATCAAGAATTGGTCGGCCGCGTCGAGCACACGGCAAAAAGCCTCGGCCTTTCCACCCGCCGCATGTTCTCCGGTGCCGGTCACGACGCCCAGATGCTGGCCCGCACCTGCCCGGCTGCCATGATTTTCGTACCGTCCATCGCCGGGCTCAGTCACAACATTGCCGAATACACGGCCCCCACCGACATCGCCAACGGCCTTGCCGTGCTCGGCACGCTGGCTCTCGAACTGGCCGGCCGCGCCAACACACCCGCCTGAGGAGTATTGAGAGAATGTCTCGCACCATCGTCGTCGGTGCCGCCCAGCTTGGCCCGATCGCCCGCGCCGACAGCCGCGAAGTCGTCGTCAGCAGGATGATCGCGCTGCTCGAAAAGGCCGCCCGGCGCGGCTGCGATCTCGTCGTCTATCCGGAGCTGGCGCTGACCACCTTCTTCCCGCGCTGGTTCATGGAAGACCAGGCCGAGGTCGACGCCTTCTTCGAGACCGAGATGCCCGGCCCGGCCACGGCGCCGTTGTTCGCCAAGGTCAAGCAGCTCGGTGTCGCCATCAGCTTCGGCTATGCCGAGAAGACGGTGATCGATGGCCGCGTCAGGCACTTCAACACCTCGATCATCGTCGATAAGACGGGTGCAATCGTCCATCGCTACCACAAGGTTCACCTGCCGGGGCACACGGAAAACGAGCCGTGGCGGGCGTTCCAGCACCTCGAGAAGCGCTACTTCGAGCCGGGTGACACTCTCTTTACGCCGGCCGACTGCCTCGGCGGCAAGATCGGCATGGCCATCTGCAACGACCGCCGCTGGCCGGAGACCTATCGCGAGCATGCCCTGCGTGGCACCGAAATGGTGTTGATCGGCTACAACACGCCCTATCACTATCCACTCGCACCCGAGCACGACCATCTCCAGTGCTTCCACAACCACCTCGCCATGCAGGCCGGTGCCTACGCCAACGGCATGTGGGTGATCGGCGTTGGCAAAGCCGGCAACGAGGAGAACTGCGTGCTGATCGGCCAGAGCTGCATCATCGCTCCGACAGGCGAGATCGTTGCCATGGCCTCGACGCTGGGCGATGAGCTGGTTACGCATGACTGCGACCTTGATCGCTGCACCGAGATCCGCGCCAATATCTTCAACTTCCAGAAGCACCGGCGGCCGGAAATGTATCCGCTCCTGTCGGCGCCGGTCTGATGCGGGATTGATGTGCATGGCCGACCTGACGCCGATCCCGTTGCCGGTGCTCGTCAACCGGATGTTCCGTGAACTCGAAGCGAAGAAGAGCGCCTTTCATCTGCCGCGCTTCAAGTTCGCCAAGGCGGCGGCTGGTCGCGATCTCTCCACCTCGATCTTCGGCCGCAGGGCGGCGACGCCCTTCGGTCCGGCGGCCGGTCCGCATACCCAGCTGGCACAGAACATCGTGCTGAGCTGGCTGGCCGGCGGCCGGGTGATCGAACTCAAGACGGTGCAGGTGCTCGATCACCTGGAGATTGCCCGTCCCTGTATCGACATGGAGACGGTGGGATTCAACATCGAATGGTCGCAGGAGCTCTCCCTCGAGCAGTCGCTTGAGGAATACGCCAAGGCGACGATGCTGATCGAGATGGCCAAGGCGGAGGGGCTTGCGCCCGGCCTTGAGGACACCGTCATCGACATGAGCGTCGGCTACGATCTTGCCGGCATCCGCTCGGACAAGGTGCGGACCTTCATCGCCGGCATGAAGGATGCCAGCGCCGTCATCGAGCGGCTGCGAAAGCAGATCCCGGAACCTTACGCCCGCTTCAGAGACCTTGTTTATCCCATCTGCATTTCCGACAGCGTCACCGTTTCAACCTTCCATGGCTGCCCGCCGGGTGAGATCGAGGCGATCGCCGGCCATCTGATGGCTGAGGAAGGGCTCGACGTGGTGGTCAAGCTCAATCCGACGCTGCTTGGCAAGGCCGACCTCAACACGCTCCTGCACGACAAGCTCGGCTATGCCGATCTCATGGTACCTGACGCGACCTTCGAGAAAGACGCCAAGTGGGAGGATGTCAGAGGCATCGTCAATCGGCTCGGCGATCTGGCCGATCGGCTCGGGCGTGGCTTCGGCGTCAAATTCTCCAACACGCTGCTCGTCCATAACCACAAGCAGTTCTTTCCGGCCGGCACTGGCGAGATGTATCTGTCCGGCCCGCCCTTGCACGTGCTGGCCATCGAACTGGTGGCCCGCTTCCGGGCAGAATTCGGCGATCGCTTTCCCATCTCCTTCTCGGCCGGCATCGACGTCGGCAACTTCGCCGATACGGTGGCGCTCGGCCTCAAGCCGGTCAGCGTCTGCACCGACCTCCTGAAGGGCGCCGGCTATGGCAAGGGGGGCGACTATATCGCCGATCTCACCGACCGTATGGCCGAGGTGGAGACGTCCGATCTCGAGAGTTACGCGCTTAAGGCCTTCGGTCTTGCCGGCGTTGCGCTAGACGACCTGAACATCCCGACCGAGCGCAAAACTGCGCTGGCCACAGCGCTCGAAGCCGGCGAAGATCTGCGTGCGGCAGCCGGTTCGGACTTCGACGCCTGGGTGTCGGCGGTCCAGCTGCGCAATACCGCCCACTATGCCGCCCGCGTACGCGACGACCGCCGTTACAGCCGATCCGAGATCGACCACCCGCCGCGTCGAACCGGTATTCCCTTGGCGCTTCTCGACTGCGAAACCTGCGGCAAGTGCATCAACGTTTGCCCCAACGACGCCATCTTCCGCTACCCGCTGCCGCAGGATCCGGTTGTCACGGCGACGCTGCAACCTGGCGCAAAGGTAGTGGTCGGCGAGGCTCAGCCTGTGACGCGCGCTCAGCAAATCGGCATCTTTGCCGACGTCTGTAACCGCTGCGGCAACTGCGATGTGACCTGCCCCGAGACCGGTGGTCCCTTCGCTCGCAAGGCAAACCTGTTTGGCTCAGTTGCGAGCCTCGATGATGCACCGGACCGCGATGGCCTCGCCATCGAGCAAACGCCAACCGGGCTTCGCCTCAATGTCCGCGACGGTGGCCAGCGTTTCGTGATCGACGATGACGGCACCCTCCTTGCCTGTAGCGGCGACGGCTTCGACGTCGCGATCGACCTGGCGAAGCCCGAAGCAACCTCCGGCACTGCCGACCAGCCCGTCGATGTCGGCCGGATCATCCTGCTCGCTCGCATCGCCCGCGCCGTCACGGCGCCGACGATCATCACCTATGCCAATGCCGCCTTCGACTGAACGGATCCTCAGATGCCCATGATTACGCTCACCGTCAACGGTCGCGACCATCAGCTCGATGTCGAGGCGGACGAGACGCTGCTTTCCGTGTTGCGCGACCGGCTGAAGGTCACCTCGGTGAAGGATGCCTGCTCCGGCCAGGGTCAGTGCGGCTGTTGTCTGGCATTGATCGGCGGTAAGCCAAGCAAGACCTGCACCCTCAAGGCCACCGCCGTGAAGGGGCGGTCGATCGTCACACTGGAAGGGGTCGATGCGGCGGAGCGCCAGCTTTATGCCGACGCTTTCCAGGCGGCCGCCGGCGTCCAGTGCGGCTTCTGTACGCCTGGCCTCGTGGTGCGCATCAAGGCGTTGACCGATGCTGGCGAAGCAACGGACCGGCAGGAAATCGCCGCCGCGCTCGACGGTCATCTCTGCCGCTGCACCGGCTACAAGAAGGTAATCGACGCCGTCGAACTGATCCGCGACGTCAAGGCGGGCCTCAGACCGCATCCGCAGCCGACGGCGGACGGCGGTGTTGGTCAGCCGGTTGAGCGCTTCCGCGGTGGAGACCTGGCTCTCGGTGATCGGCCGTTCCTGGCCGACATCGACGTGCCCGGCTTGCTGCACGGCGCCTTTGTTCTGTCGCCGCACGCCCGCGCGCGAGTAAACTCCATCGACCTGTCGAAGGCCCTCGCCCTTCCCGGCGTTGTTGGCATCGCCACTGCCGAGAATGTGCCAGGCGACCGCTGGGTCGGCCAGATCAAGAAGGACTGGCCGGTGTTCGTCGCTGCTGGCGAAGAGGTTCGCTATGTCGGCGACGTCATCGCCGCCGTTGCTGCCGAAACGCCACGCGCGGCCCGTGCGGCCGCCGCTCTCGTTGCCGTCGACTACGCGGCGCTGGAGCCGACGCTTTCGCCGGAAGAGGCGCTGAAACCCGGCGCGCGGCAGGTCAATCCGCGCCAGCCCAACCTGCTGTCCGAGACGGTCATCGAGCGTGGCGACGTCGAGGCGGCGCTTGCCGCCTCGACCCATGTCGTCTCCGGCACCTGGCAGACCCAGCGCATCGAACACCTGTTCCTGGAACCCGAGGCTTGTCTGGCGGTGCCGCTGGATGACGGTCGCCTCCATCTCTACTCACAGGGCCAGGGCGTGTTCGAGGACCGCAAGGCGGTGGCGGGCGTGCTTGGCGAACCCGTGGACAATATCTTCGTCGAGCTGGTGCCGACCGGCGGGGCCTTCGGCGGCAAGGAAGACATGACCGTGCAGGCGCAGACGGCCGTGCTGGCCCGCCTGACCGGCCGGCCGGTCAGGCTGGTGCTATCCCGCGAGGAGTCGGTGCGGCTCCATCCCAAGCGCCACCCGATGAAGATGACCTACTCGGTCGGCTGCGATGCGGATGGGCATATCACCGCCGCCAAGATCGACATCCTCGGTGATTCCGGCTGCTACGCCTCGGTGGGTGACAAGGTGCTGGAGCGCGCCGCCGGCCACGCTTGCGGTCCCTACCGGGTGCCGGCGCTATCCATCCATTCGATAGCCGCCTACACCAACAATCCGCCTTGCGGCGCCATGCGCGGCTTCGGCGTCAACCAGACGTCGTTTGCCATGGAAGGCTGCCTCGACCTTCTGGCCGAAAAGGTGGGCATCGACGGCTGGGAAATGCGCTGGCGCAATGGCGTTCGCATCGGCGATGTCTTCTCGTCGGGCCAGATCCTGGAGAAGTCGGTCGGCCTCGAAAAGTCGCTTTTGGCCGTCAAGGACGCCTATTACACGGCAAAAGCCGAGGGCAAGGCGGTCGGCGTCGCCTGCGCGGTGAAGAACTCCGGCATCGGCAACGGTGCGCTCGAATGGGGCAAGTGCCGCCTGGAGATCGAAGCGGAGGATCGGATCGGCCTTCATATCGGCTTCACCGAGATGGGACAGGGACTCCTCACCATTTCAACCCAGTCGGCGGCGGAGATAACCGGCCTGCCGTCGTCGATCTTCGTGCCGCAGGTCAACAGCCGCTTCGATGTCGGCGTCGGCCAGACGACCGGGTCGCGCGGCACGCTGCTGGCCGGCAATGCGGTGATCAAGGCGGCGAAGGCGCTGCGCACAGCGCTCGACGCTGGCAAAACGCTGAAAGATCTCGTCGGCGAGGTGTTCGCCGGCGACATCAAGATCGACGACACGACGGCGCCGGGGCAGCTCAAGAATGGCAAGATCAAGACGCACACCGCCTTCGGCTGGGCGACCCAGGTGGCGATCCTCGACGACACCGGCCGCGTCGAAAAGGTGATCGCCGCCCATGACGTCGGCAAGGCACTGAACCCAAGGCTTGCCGAGGGACAGATCGAGGGCGCCGTGCATATGGGCCTCGGCTACGCCCTGACCGAGCAACTCCCCTGCAAGGACGGCATGCCGGTGACGACCAACGTGCGCGAGATCGGCGTGCTGCGCGCTTCCGACATGCCCGAGGTGGAAGTTATCCTGATCGAGGAGCACGAACCGGAAGGGCCGTTCGGTGCCAAGGGCATCGGCGAGATCGGCCTCGTGCCGACGGCCGGCGCCGTTGCCTCGGCGCTTGCTGCCTTCGACGGTATCCGGCGCACCGTATTGCCGATGATCGACAGCCCGGCGGCACGGGCACTGTCAGTGGGCCTCGATCCCGAGCTTGATCGGAGCGAGTGGCATTGACCCGGTCGATCACCATCGGACCAGACCGGACCGGCCGGATCGTCGCCATCGTCGGTGGCATCATCGCAGAGACCGCCGACCCGGCGGCGCCGGTCATCGCTTGCGCTGATGGCGAGATCGCACCGGGTGCCGTCTGCGCCCATACCCACCTCTATTCAGGTCTCGCACCCTACGGCATGCCGCCGGCCAACCCGACGCCGGCCAACTTTATCGAGATCCTGGAAAAGGTCTGGTGGCGGCTCGACCGGGCGCTTGATGCCCAGGCGCTCCGGGCATCGGCGCGCGACTATATCGCCAACGCGCTGCTCGCCGGCACCACCAGTCTCATCGACCATCACGAGTCGCCGCACTTCATCAGAGGATCGCTGCAGGTGTTGGCGGAGGCCGCCGAGGACCTCGGTGTGCGGGCGCTGCTCACCTTCGGAGCCACCGAGCGCAACTTCGGTCGTGCCGAAGCCGAGGCGGGCCTCATCGAGTGCGGCAATGTCGAGGAGACGCCGCTCATTCGCCGCCTCGTCGGCCTGCACGCCAGCTTCACCGTTTCCGACGACACCATCCGGGCGGCGGGTGAATTTTGCCGCTCGCTTGATACGGTGCTGCATGTGCATGTGGCGGAAGCGTTGGATGACGTCGAGGATGCACGGACGCGCGGCTATGCCGGCCCGCTCGAACGGCTCGTTGCCCTCGACGCCCTGCCGGCCGGATCGATTCTTGCCCATGGCGTGCATCTTACTGCCGACGAGGTGCGTGAAGCGGACCGACGCAATTGCTGGCTTATCCAGAACCCGCGCTCCAACGAGGGCAATCGCATCGGCTATCCGTCCAACCTGCGCTACGCGGATAAAGTGGCGCTCGGCTGCGACGGCTGGAATGCCGACATGGCCATTGAGGAAGCCGCCCTTCTCCGCCTTGCCGCAACGCACGGCGATGACCGAGCGGCGGGGCGCCTTGGCTCTGGGCAGCGGTTGATCGCCGAGCGATTCGGCTTCTCCGCCGTCGGCTTGGCTCCGGGAGCGGCTGGCGACGTGGTGGTACGGAAGGATGGCAAGATGACGACCGTGGTGGTCGGGGGGCGGCTTGTCGTTCGCGACAGCCAACTGATTGGTGCCGACGCCGCTGCGATCGAGACCGAGGCTCGGGCCGAAGCATCGCGCCTTTGGGAGAGAATGGCATCCCTCTGAGTGGTGACGGGATGGTTGGCCGAGGCTATTGTCATGCCAACAGGGAGGACTCGATGATCTACTTTCTCGACACCGCCGATGTCGCGGCCATCGCTCGTCTGTCGGATCTCTATCCGATTGCCGGCGTCACCACCAATCCGACGCTGATCGCCCGTGCCAAGCGGCCGTTTTCCGACATTCTCAAGGACATCCGCGCCGTGATCGGCGACGGCGCCATGCTGCACGTCCAGGTGACCGGCAGCGACGCCGACACCATGGTGGCCGAGGCGCGCAAACTTGCCGACTTCGTCGGCGCCGGCTTTCATCCGAAGGTGCCGGTGACGGCGGAAGGCATCAAGGCGATCCGACGCCTGTCCGGGCTCGGCTTCCGGGTGACGGCAACCGCCATCGTCACCGCCCAGCAGGCACTGATGGCGGCGGTGGCTGGGGCGGCCTTCACCGCCCCTTACGTCAACAGGCTCGACATGATCGGTGGCGACGGCGTCACGGTCGTCGCCGACATCGTTCATCTCTTCCGCGTCCATGCCCTGCCAACGCGCCTGCTGACCGCCTCGTTCAAGAACGTGCAGCAGGTGCATGACGTCGCCATGGCCGGCGCCCATTCAGCGACGCTGCCGCCCGACATCCTCGAAGCCCTGATCCGTCATCCGTTGACCGATTCGGGCATAGCGGGCTTTTCCGCTGACTGGGCGACAGCCTATGGCGAGGGTACGACCACGCTCGACCTTATTTGAGGTCGGTCAGGCCTTCTTCTTGCTCGCGTTATGGGTAGCATCGCTGGTCGCCTTGGCGAAGACGTCGGTTACCGACGATGTCTTGGCGCCCGCACCTTTGACGGCCTTCGGTTTGCGCACTTCCTTGTTTTTCTTAACCTGTCCCTTGGCCATATTACTCTCCTGATCGCAAGCGGTCGTCCTTCAGGGACGGTCGCGCTCATTGTTCCCGAGGGCCGGTCTTCCGGCTGGCCACCGACAGAGGCATGATGGGCCGGCTTTTCGCCAGATACAACCTCAGCTTAGGTCCAAATATGGGATTCTCGCTGCGGCGCTCAGGCACGGAGCGGTTCGACCGCGTCGCTATCGACATCGACGCCATAGTCGGTCAGCACGGTGCTGAAATCGCGGGGCTGATTGAAGAGGTAGCCCTGACCATAGGACACGCCCAATTTGGCCAGTTCCTTCAGCGTCGCCTCGTCCTCGATCCGCTCGGCGATGACATCCACCCCAAGCTCGCGACCGATCTCGTTGATCGCCCGAACGACGGTACGATCGTAGGTGCTATCGGCCATGTTGTGAACGAAGCTGCCGTCGATCTTGATGGCGTCGACGTCGAAGCTCTTGAGATAGGCGAAGGACGACAGACCGGAGCCGAAGTCATCAAGACTGATGCGACAGCCGATGCCGCGGGCGGCGCGGATGAAATCGCGGGCCACCTCGAAGGAGTTGATCACCGCTGTCTCGGTAATTTCCAGTGTCACGCGCGAGGGTGACAGCCGGCTCGCCCGGAAGAGATCGGCAAGGTAGCGCCAGAGCGTCGGGTCGTTGAGCGAGTTGGCCGAAAGGTTGACGGCGACATGCAGGTTGGGCACCGCCATGATGGCCGGACCAAAGTCGCTGATCACCTTGGCGAATACCCAACGATCGATGTTTCCCATCAGCTCAAAGCGTTCGGCAGCCGGGATAAAGGTATCCGGCGTCAGCACGCCACCGTCGTCGTCGAGCATGCGCACCAAGAGTTCCAGCGAGCGTCCGCGCGTGTTGGGCTCGGCGATCGACCTGATTTCTTGCGCATACAGCACGAAACGACTGTTTTCGATCGTCTCGCGAATGCGGGCCGCCATTCGAAAATCGCTCATATGCCGCCGCGCTTCACCTGTATCCTGCAGGAACACCGAAACGCGGCCGCGGCCGGCCGCCTTGGCGGCGTAGCAGGCGACGTCGGCCTCGGCCAGCACCGCCTCGACGCCGGCGGTGGTCGCATCCACCTGGGATACGCCGGCGCTGGCGCCGATCTCGTAAATCTTGCTGCCCCAAGCAAAGCGGATGGCGGCGATGGCAGCGATCAGTTTCTCGCCCACGAAAGCCGCGAACTGGCGATCGCAGTTCTCGATCAACACGGCGAACTCGTCACCGCCCAGCCGAGCCAGACAGTCGCTGATCGGGACGATCGACCGCATGGTGCGCGCAACTTCCTGCAGAAGGGCATCGCCTGCCAAATGCCCCGCCGTGTCGTTGACGATCTTGAAGCGGTCGAGGTCAATAAACAGCAGACCATGCCGGCTGTCATTGTCACGCGCGTCTGCGATCATGCCCTGAATGCGCGTCTCGAAATGGCGGCGATTGGCAAGACCAGTCAGATCGTCGTGGGTGGCAGCGTGGGCAAGGGACTGCTGCATGGAGCGTTCGGCGGATACATCCTGGAAGACCAGGACGGCGCCGGCTCGACCGTCGGCCGCAGCTGCGATCGGCGCAGCCGCCTCGCGGATATAGTGTATGTCGCGGCAGCGCACATCGATGACCTGCGTTCCGAGCCGCTCCACTGGCGCGTTGGTTTCGAGCACTTGGCGCACGCAGGAGGCCGCTGGACGGCCGCTGTCGTCGTGGACAGCCTGGAACACTTCCTCGATCGGATGGCCGCAGGCTTCGACTTCGGAAAGGCCTGTCATGCGCTGGGCAGCGGGGTTGATCAGCGTGACGAGACCGTCGGCATCCGTGGCGATCACGCCGTCAGAGATGGCATGTAGTGTCGTCCGAAGGCGCTCCTTTTCGTCGCGGAGCGCCTGGGCCGAACTTATCTGCTCGCTAATGTCCCACGCAGTGCCGAGCAACAGCCGGTCGCCGTTCGACAAAGTCACCTGATCGGCAAGCACTCGAATATGCACCACACCGCGGGTCGGGCTGAGCAGGCGGCAGGTGGTGTTGACCCGGACTTCAGGATCGAGAGCCGCCTGGTGCAGCATCTCCGACAGGCTCGCTCGATCCTCGGGATGAACAAACCGCAGCCACTCCAGTGAGCGTTGACCATTAATCTCGGTGGCCATACGGCCAAAACTCTCGCCATTCCAAGTGGCAACACCGGTCGCGAGATCGATGCTCCAGAGGCCGATGCCGCCGGCTTCGACGGCAAGGCGCACACGCTCCTCAAGAAGCTGGATTTCGCGCTCTGCCGCCTTGTTGCGTGAGATATCGGTATGCGTGCCAATAATGCGCAACGGCCGACCGTCGGCATCGCGGGAAATAACCTTGCCCCGATCAAGAATCCAGACCCAATGGCCATCCTTGTGGCGAAGGCGGAATTCGGCTTCGAGCCAATCCGTCTCACCGCGCTCATGTGCATCGTTAGCAGCGATGAACTTGGCCTGGTCGTCGGGATGCATCAGCTCCAACCAGGCGTCGCCGCCATCGATCGACACGTCTTCCGGCTCATAACCGAGCATGCGCTTCCAAGTGGGGGACGTGTAAAGCCGACCACCAGGCTTATCGACATCCCACACACCCTGCTGGCCGTTCTCGAGCGCGAAGGCCCAACGACTCTCGCTTTCGGCGATGGCCTCAAGCGTGCGCTTCTTGAGGTCGATGTCTTCGACCTGAGTAATCAGTCGGTCGGGCTGGCCGGTCGCAGGATCACAGACGACAATGACGGAGACTTCCGCCCAAAACACCTCGCCCGACTTGCGAACGTAGCGCTTTTCCGCCTTAAAGTTGCGAACGGTACCGTCGAGGATGCCTTTGCGAAAGCTGTCCAGCTCCTCTCGGTCTCCCTCGTGGGTGATATCTTTGAAGTTGCGCCCGACGAGCTCGTCCTCGCTATAACCGGTCATTGAACAGAAGGCCGCGTTGACCTTCAGATATTGACCTTCGCCGCCGATGATCGTCACGCCAATGCTGGCATCGTCCATTGACCGGCGAAACAAGTTCTCGCTTTCGGCAAGATCGCGCTCGCGCTGGCGCAGGCGATCAAGAAGCACGCAGGTGGCAATCGGCAGCAGCGTACCGACAGCGACGCCAAGCGGCATCAGCAGTGGTGTCTGCCGCATGTCGGCCATGCCGTAGGTGGCCATCATCGTCGCAAACCAGACGCTGCCCGAGAGAATGGACATATCGATGGGCCGCAAGACAAAGCTCGCCAGTAGCAACGGCACCACGAAGAACACCACCGGCTCCGGCAACGTCCTGGTCGCCGCCAGCGCACCGGCCGAGAACAGGACGAGCATCAGAGCGAACATACCTTGCGTCAGCCAGGCCGGTCGGCGGCCCTGCCGTACGGGATCTCGCTGCAGATAGAGCAAGGCCGGCAAAAAAATGGCAAAGCCGGCCGTGGCCCCGGCCCACCAGACATTGAGCGGCATCGGTGTCTTTGGGACAAGCCCAGACGTCGAGAGTGCCAGAGCGATGGCAAGGCTGGTTGTGGGAGCGGCGACCGTTGCTGCCAGCGCAACGGCAACTTCGAACAGGCCCTCGTTATGGGAGTCTTTGGTCCATGCGCCGACAAGGTCGATCATGACCAGACCGAGGCCGATCGTAACGCCGGTCAGACAGAAGAAAGCGACAAGAAAGGATGGCTCGCCGCCGTGATACCAGGCGAACAACAGCCAACCGAAGAGAGCGCCAGCAACACCGGCCACGCGATCTTCAGTCGACCGGCTGGCGAGCAGGGCAACAATAACGGCGTCGGCCGGCCAGACGGGTGTCCGCACGCCGGCCATCACCACGACCGCGATCATCAATGTCGACAGTCCGGCGTATAGCAGACAACAGCCCGCAAATAGTCCGACGCGGCCTTTAGGGATCAGGCCTTTCAGCACCCCAGCTCCATGCCATGAGATGAGCATGGGGCGACTTTATGGGCCCGACGTGAAACAACGCTTAACGTCGTGCAAAATAGGGGTTTCCGCGACCGCCGGCGTATGTCCGTCAGGCGAAGACGATGGTCTTCTTGCCGTGCATCAGCACGCGCGCCTCAAGGTGCAGTTTTACCGCCCGGGCCAGCACGCGCGACTCGTTGTCGCGGCCGACGGCCACCAGGTCCTCGGCGGAAAGGGCATGGGTGACGCGCGAGGTCTCCTGCTCGATGATCGGGCCTTCGTCGAGGTCGGGCGTGACGTAATGGGCGGTGGCGCCGATCAGCTTGACGCCACGCTCATGCGCCTGGTGATAGGGCCGAGCCCCCTTGAAGGAGGGCAGGAACGAGTGGTGGATGTTGATGATCTTGCCGAATAGCGACGACGACAGCTTGTCGGACAGCACCTGCATGTAGCGGGCAAGCACGACCAGTTCGGCGCCGGTTTCCTCGACGAGCGCGACCACCCTCGCCTCCTGCTCGGCCTTGTTCGACTTGTCCTTGTCGACCGGCCAATAATAATAGGGAATGCCCTGGGCCTCGGCGAAAGCGCGGCTGTCTTCGTGGTTGGATATGATGGCAGCGACCTCCGCCTTCAGCCAGCCGACGCGGATCTGATACATCAGGTGCTGCAGGCAGTGATCGAACTTCGACACCATGATGACGATCTTCGGCGTGCGGGCGGCGTCGACCAGATCGACGGTCATTCCGAAGGTCTCGATGGTTTCCGACAGCGCGGCGCGGATCGTGTCAGCACTGAGGGTGGCCGGCGTCTCGAAAGCGATGCGCATGAAGAAGCGGTTGGTGACCCGATCCCAGAACTGGGCGCTTTCGGCGATGTTGCCGCCAACGCCGGCGAGGATGGTGGTGACCGAGGCGACAATGCGCGGACGATCGGCGCAGGAGAGCGTGAGAATGTGGGTCCGCTTGTGAGCGTCAGCCATGGTCGGAAACCTCGTCGGTATTTTGCTGGACGCTAGTTAGCTTGGCCCGCCTCCGGAGGAAAGGGGCTAAAGCATTCAGATGAAGCCGGCCGTAGGGCGGAAGATCAAACTGGCCGCTCGTCGAGCGCCACCGACTTTACCAAAGCGAACACTCGCCGGCCCGGCATGAGTTCAAGTTCGGCCACCGACGCTCGGGTAAGCGAAGCGGCAAGACGGCCGCCGCCGTCGAGCGTCACATCGATGGTGACGCTGGGGCCAGGCCCCTCCGGAACGCCGGCGATCGTACCGGCAAGCACGGTGCGGATGGAGACGCTCTCCGGCCGACGAGTGGCAAGCGCGACATCGATGGCGCGCACCAGCACGTGCGCCGTTCGCCCTTCAGGCCGGATGATACCGGTCAGCCAGACGATGCCGGCAGGCGTTTCGACCGGAGTCAGCTGGAACGCGTCATTCGGCTTGCCTAGCCGGCCTTCGACCACCGACACGACCTCGAAGCGATCGGCGGCGACACGGAACACGTCGGCCGGCGCGCCCTCGCGGGCCACCCTGCCCGCCTCAAGCACCACCACCTTTGCGGCCAGCCGTGCCACCTCCTCGACAGCGTGGCTGACATAGACGATGGGGATGCCGAACTCGTCACGCAGGGTTTCGATGAGCGGCAGGATTTCAAGACGCCGGGCGGTATCCAGCGACGCCAGCGGCTCGTCCATCAGCAGCAGGCGTGGCGAGGCGAGCAGCGCCCGGCCGATGGCAACGCGCTGCTGCTCGCCACCGCTGAGCGTCGCCGGGTGGCGATCGAGCAAATGGCCGATGCCGAGCGTGTCGATTACCGGCGCTTCCGCGATGCGACCTTCCCCCCTCGGCGTGAATAGCCGGCCGTAACGGAGGTTGTTTCGGACGGAGAGATGCGGAAACAGCCGCGCTTCCTGAAATACCACGCCGATACGACGGCGGTGCGGCGGCGTATGCCGCCCGCCGCCTTCGGCGAGCACTGAACCGTCGAGCACCACGCGGCCGGCACGCAGTCGTGTCAGGCCAGCAATCACCTTTATGATCGATGACTTGCCAGACCCGGAAGGACCGAACAGAGCCGTAATGCCGCCGTGGCCGGAAAATCCGACGTCGAGCTGGAAGTCACCGATACGCTGGCGGATCTCCACGTCGATCACGAGGACGTTCTCCTGAACCAGCGGGCGATGATCTCCGACGCAATCAGCGCAGCAAGACCGATCCCGGCAGCGATCACCGACAGGAGAAGCGCTTCGCCGTCGCCTTCCGGGCTCTGGCTGGCGGTGTAGATGGCGGACGCGATGGTGCGCGTCTCACCGGGAATATTGGACACGAAAGTGATGGTGGCTCCGAATTCGCCGAGCGCCTTGGCGAACCCCAGCGTCGCCCCGACGAGAACGCCTGGCAACGACAGCGGCAGCGTCACCAGGAAGAAGGTGGAGACCGGGCCGGCGCCCAGCGTGCCGGACGCCTGTTCGAGGCGGGCGTCGACCGCCTCGATGGACAGCCGGATCGCCCGGACGATGATCGGCAGCGACATGACGACAGCGGCGACGACGGCGCCGGTCCAGCGGAAGGCGAAGACGATGCCGAAATGCTGGTCGAGAAAGGCGCCGAGCGGCCCCTTGCGGCCGAGAAGCAGCAGAAGCACATAACCGGTGACCACCGGCGGCAGCACCAGAGGCAGGTGAATGATCCCGTCGAACAACGCCTTGCCGGGAAACCGCCCGCGCGCCAGGATCAATGCCAGCACGGTAGACACGGGGACGCCCCACAGCGTCGCCATGGCGGCAACCTTGAAGCTCAGGGCAATGGCAATCCAGGCGTCGGGAGAAAGGTCCGGCATCGGCTTACAGTGTTCGATCGGCACCGGGCCGGCAAGTGGTCATCTTCGACTGTTCATCGCAAAGAATGCGGTAGGCGGCCAGCGGTGCGGCCGCCCTGGATCGCTTATTGAGCCGGCTTGGCGAAGCCGGCGGCCGAAAACACCGCCTCGGCCTCCGCCCCCTTGAGATAGGCCACGAAATCGGCGGCAGCCTGACCGGCATTCTTGGTCAGGCCGATCGGGTAAACGATCGCTTGATGGCTGGTCTCCGGGAAGGTGGCAACAACGGCCACTCCCGGCTCGGCGGCGGCATCGGTCCCGTAGACGATGCCGAGCTTGGCCTCGCCGCGAGCGACCATTTGCAGGGCGACGCGGACATTTTCGGCTGGGGCAAAACGCTGGGACACCGCATCGTAGAGGCCGAGCGACTTCAGCGCCTCTTCGGCATAGGCGCCCGCCGGCACGCTCTTGGCCTCACCGACGGCAAGACGCTCCTGACCGAGGACGGTGGGCAGCGACGCCTTGTCGGAGAAGTCGACGGCGACCTTGTCGTCCTTGGCAGCTACCAACACCAGCGAGTTGCCGAGGAGATTGAAGCTGCTGCCCTCTTTCATCAGGCCCTTGCCCTCGACGTAGGTCATCCACTTGAGGTCGGCCGAGATGAAAATATCAACAGGGGCGCCGGCTTCGATCTGCTTGGCCAGCGCACCGGACGCGGCTGGCGTGATCAGCACCTCGACATCCTTGCCGGCCTTGTAGGTGTCGGCGATCTTCTGAAGCGATGGCGCTACGGAAGCGGCGGCGAAGATGCGGATCTGGTCCGCCGCGGAGGCAGCCGAGGTCAAAAGGCCGAGCGCTAGCGCGGCGACGAGGGCGAGCGACTTTTTCATGGAAGGTTCCCATCTGATCGTTATACCTTCGAGGTTATAACGATCTCCAAAAGGGCGCAAGCCTGGGAACGATCTCGTTTGTCGCATCGGATTTTCCGAAAACCGGATGCCACTTTTCGGCCCGATGCTAGATCAGGCCGTTGGCCAACAACTCTTCCTTGACGTAGGCGTAAAAGATCGGCGCCGCGATCAGTCCCGGCACACCGAAGGTCGCCTCCATGGCGAGCATCACGGTCAGCATCTCCCAGGCGCGCGAGTTGATCTGGGTGCCGATGATGCGGGCGTTGACGAAATATTCCAGTTTGTGAATGCCGATCAGGAAGAGAAGCGCGGCGATCGCCGCCGGGGCCGACACGCCCAGGCTGACGATGAAAATGACCGTGTTGGAGATGACGTTGCCAATCACCGGCAGCATGCCGACGATGAAGGTGACGGCGATCATGGTCTTCAGGAACGGCAGCTTGACGCCGATCAGCGGGTCAAGGCCGAACAGGAAGATGGCCGTCAGCGTCGTGTTGAGCAGAGAGATTCGGAACTGCGCGAAGACGACCCGGCGGAAGGACAGCGTCAGGCGACGCACACGCTCGATCAGTTCGACAGCCAGCGGCCCGTGCGGCTTTTCCGGTGGCTTCCGGAAGAGGACCAGCGAGCCGATGATGATGCCGAACAGGATGTAGACGAGGATGCGCCCGACGTCCTGACCGAAGCGCTGCAGCTCCCAGGCGTTGTCCTGGAGGAATTTTACCGCCTGCCGCCGCAGTTCATCGGTGTTGACGGGAAGATAGTCGCCGATCCATGGCGGCAGATAAGTACGGCCGGTCTCCAGGACCTGCGCCATCTTCTGGATGAGGGCGAACAGACCTTCCGAGCCGTTGGTGAACAGCGAACTGGCAGCCACGATGGCGCCGGTGATGCCGAGTGAAATAGCCGCAACGATGACAATGAGCGCCACCGCCTTGCCCATCTGCTGCGTCCAACCCGTACGGTTGCGCAGCCAGGGCGCTGCGCTGACCGCCGTCTCGTGAACGAGCAGACCGGCCAAGAGGCCTGCGAGCAGACCCATTTCAAGGCAGAGCAAGAGAGCGATGCCAACGATCAGATAGGACGCAATCTTTACCCAGTTGCAGGAAGCAAGCTTGTCCATCGGCCGTGGTCATCTCCATCAATGCAGCCCAAATACAGCCCATTGCCAACGAACGCAAAAAGAAACAATGGGGGCTTCCGGGGTGAACCGATTCATGGCAATGCCTTATGATCGAGGAGGAGCCGCCAGATGCCCGATATTGCGCTTTCGAAACGTTTTTCCCGCGACTTTGTGTTCGGCTATGCCACCGCCGCCTACCAGATCGAAGGCGCTCATGACGAGGACGGTCGCAAGCCAAGCATATGGGATGCCTTCTCACGCATTCCAGGTCGCGTCAGAAATGGCGACAGCGGCGACATCGCCTGCGATCACTACCACCGCATGCCCGAGGACGTCCGACTGCTGAGGGCTCTATCGGCCGACGCCTACCGCTTCTCGATCGCATGGCCGCGCGTCATCCCCGACGGTCGTGGTCCGGTCAATGAAAAGGGTATCGACTTTTACGACCGGCTGGTCGACGAGCTGCTGAAAGCCGAGATCAAACCCTACGCCACCCTCTACCACTGGGATCTGCCGATCGAGCAGCACGGACGTGGCGGCTGGTGTGCCCGCGATACTGCCTATGCCTTCGCCGAGTATACCGACGTGGTGATGGCTCGCCTCGGCGACCGCCTTTCCGGCATCATGACCCTCAACGAACCATGGTGCTCTGGCCACCTATCCTATCTGATCGGCGAGCATGCGCCCGGTGAGCGCAATCTGACGGCGGCGCTGGCTGCCATTCATACGTTGAATCTCGCGCATGGCCTTGCCATGCAGGCCATCAAGGCGCGCCGCGCCGATCTGCCGGCCGGTATCGTCTACAACGCCAAGGCGCTTTATCCCGTCACCGACCGCCCTGCCGATATCGCTGCCACCGAACGCTATCGGGCCTTTCACGACGGCGTCTTCATGGATCCGGTGTTTCTGGGGCAATATCCGGCCGAGGTAATGGACGCGTTCGGCCCGATCATGCCGACGATCGAAACGGACGATCTCAAGATCATCTCGACGCCCATCGACTTCCTCGGTCTCAATTTCTACGCGCCGGAACGCATCATTGCCGACCCAGCTCTGCCTTACCCGCGTGCCCGCTCGGTGCAGGCGGAGAATGTGCCCCGGACTGCCATGGGGTGGGAAATCTATGCCCCTGCCCTCGACCGTCTGCTCACCGACCTCAATGCGCGCTACAAGCTGCCGCCGATCTACATCGCCGAGAACGGCTGCGCCCAATACGACGAACTCGTCAACGGTAAATGCGACGATCCCGGCCGCATCGACTATCTCGAAAAACATCTCACCACGCTGGCCGATGCGCGCGACAAGGGCATCCGCGTCGACGGTTATTTCGTCTGGTCGCTGATGGACAATTTCGAATGGTCACACGGCTATGCCAAGCGCTTCGGCGTGGTCTACGTCGACTACGAGACGCAGGCACGCATCCCCAAGTCATCGGCCATCTGGTATCGCGACCTCATCGCCGGCCGGACGCAGGCAGCATCGGTCTAGCCTGATGCCAAACACAAAAAACCCCGGGAGCGAATGCCCCCGGGGAAGTTGATCGGCGCGCCTGGAAGGGAAACGAGCCGAGAAGGACAACCAAGGCAAGAATTACGTGAAATAGGACTGAAGGAACGTACGAAGGAAAGGTCCATAATAGGATTAGGTGCTGAAAGCTCCGAACGCAGATTGGCCCGTCAGGCCGAGACCGTCGCGGAAAAGCGAATACTGGCGGCGACCGCGTTGCGTCGATTTGCCGGCGCCGGTCCGGGCGAGACGCCGTACCGCCCGCTCGGCGGCAAAACCGTTGTCAAAGCTCGCCCCTTCGAGCGAACGGAAACGCTGATCAACGGCATGGAATTCATACGCACTACCCGCACCAACCAGTACGCCGACCGCCTCACCGGCCAGCTCAACGATGTAGCCACTATCCATTTTTGCCTCCAGGGCCGGCGTCCACCGACCGACTATCAAAACCCGCTCAACGGCATTTAGTTTCAGCGCACGATCAAAAAATTCGTCGACAGCGTCGACAGAGGTCCGTGCGATGCGGGGTCGGATTTCTGAAGGTCATGGTCGCCACCTATGTCGGAAGGGCACCACCATGCTGGGCATGGCGCTTTAGCGTTTGATCGGCGGTCGCAAGCTATGAGGTCAAATCCCGCCACACCCGTCTCCGGATGCCCTGTTATTTGGCATCGGAAAGGGCAGAGCTTCGAGGAAGCGCCGTCCAAATATTTGGGAAAATCGAGATAAATCGTCCCGATAAGGCCGGAGTGGGCGAATGATTCAAATTCGCGGCGTCATGGCAAGACGCGCTTAGCATCCGTGGCCGACAATGGCAGGTCTTCACGTGCCCGGAGCCGCTCTGATGTCTCTCTCATCCATGACGTCGATTTCCCTGACGGGAATGCAGGCCGCCGCGACACGACTTGAGGCGTCGGCGTCCAACATTGCCAACGCCTCGTCGTCGGGATCGCTGCCCAATGCTTCGGGCTCCACCAATGCCTATGCGCCGGTGACCGTGAAACAGTCCGATGTGAAGGGCGGCGGCGTTTCCGCCCGCATCGTCAACGCTGCCGATCCCTATGTACCGGCCTACGACCCGACGTCGCCGGATGCCGACGCTGAGGGCATGGTTGCCTCCCCCAACGTCGACATGGCCAGTGAACTGGTCAACGTCATGACGGCCCGCATCAGCTACGAGGCCTCGACCAAGACCATGAAGGTGGCCAACGACATGCTGAAGACGACCCTCGACGCCTTCAGCTGAAGCGTTCCTCCGCTCAGGCCCGCTGTCGCTTCACCGCCTCGATGTGACGGGCCATGGCCTCGGCCTCCGCCGGCGTAAAGACGGCGGCGATGATCTCGTTGGTGAAAGACTCCCCCTTGCCGAGCGGCGCGTGGATCACCGGCTGACCATTGACGCAGCCGGGTTCGTCAGGCAACCGGACAGGGAAGGCCATACCAACGGCCTCCTGATCGCCGGTGCGACAGATCCAGCGAGCGGCGGTGCCGGTATTTTCCGGCATAAAGGACGTATAGTCGGCGGTTCCGTCCGGGTGCACCTGCATGAAGTGCGATCGTCCCTCGTCATCGCTCAGCGGATCGAAGGCGAACACAACCTCCGGGGCGAAAATCTTGTCCGAGGTCAGCGTGCCGGCCCGGCTGGGGTCCTTGGCAAGCTCGGCAATCCATTCGACATAGCCCGGCCCCGGCTGGATATGCGGCGGGATCTCCTGACGGACCCGCATGGACTCCGCCGTCTCGTGGAGCGTGCCGATCAACCGACCACCCTCGCGGGCACGCCAGTTGAGATGGCCCAGGTAATGCACCGGCAGCGGCGACGATTTCAGGTTGGTGACGGTGATGCCAATGGAAATACGCGGCCTGCCTGCATAGAGCTTCAGGAGCGGCACCGCCTCGTAATTGGTGGCAAAGGCAACGGTATGATTATAGCGACCGGTGACGGCGATATAGCGCCCGCTCGCGTCCTCGCCAAGCAGAACGGCGGCGTCGCGGTAGAGGGCGTTGGGCAGTTCGCCGTGCTGCTCGCGGCGTTCCATGGGGCCGGGCGCGCCGATCGCCGTGATGCCGGCATGTTGGAAATAGCCGCCATAGGTCTCGAAGAATTTCTGCGTCGGGCGCGGCATATCGAACATCGACTTCATGCCAACGTCGCGACCACCAAGACGGGCCGACCAGACATGCTGCCCCTGGAAAGGTAGCACCACCACGTCATCCGCCCCGTTCGACAGCCGGACGGCGTCGACCCCGGAGGCAAAGCGGAAGACTGCCGCAGAGAGCGGCCCGGCACGGAAAATCACACGCTCCGCTTCCGAAAACACAACGCCACGAAGGTCGACAGCCGCCGTCGCCCCCTCGCTCAACTTCGACAATACCATGCCATCCTCCCGCAAACGGCGACCGAACTCCTCCCGAGTCGGCGGTCACCGGCGCGGCAGTCTGTCGCGTTTTCAGTCCCGCTCCAAGGGGCGACGACACCGCAATAAAGCGTACTGGACGGACTTATTCCGCTGCAGCGGCGGCCGTGGCCGAACCCGGCGCGGTTTGCCAGCCGAGATCGGGAAGCTGGATCATCCGCTGTCCGCGCAGGTCCGAGGCGCAAACCAGAAAGCCACGCTCCTCCATATAGGCGAGGAGCCGGCGTGCGCGGGATGGCGAGCGGGTGCCGTAGGCACGCGCGATATCGGCATCTGATGGGCAGGGCGCCTTCTGAAGCGCTGCCTTGGCGACCAGCAGGAACACGCCACGCATATCTTCGGGTAGCGACGCCGAAATCAGAGTGGCCTGCTGCCAGGCATCCTCGTCGATCGTCTCGGTCTCGACACCGGCGCGCGCCAGCGAGAGGCGCTGGCGGAAGGACTGGAGATCGAGGCTGTCGCCGGTCACCCGCTTGATGCGGCAGCGGACCAGAAAGTCCTGGTAGAGCATCGATACCGCCTGGAAAGCAGCGTCGGGCTCGGCCATCATCTCCACGAGGATTTCCTCGATCGTTTCATCGCGGGCGAGGCGTCCGAGCAAATCGGCCTGTGGCGGATTGTCCTCCGGAGCCGGCGCCAATGCAGCCCGCGAACGCGACAGTTCGGAAAGAATGTCGGCAGTGGACACCGGCGTGGCAGCAGCGCGCGGCATTTCCTCGCCAGCCGTCGGACGAAAAATCAATTCACGGGCAGCCTCGCCGCCCTGCTCAGGCAGTGGCGTCAATTTGGGGCCGCCACCGCGCCCCGTCGTCTCGACCGGTCCGATCCTGACCGGCTCCGGTCGCCGACCGATGGCGGGGCCGAGCGAGACGAACTCGCCGCGTTGCAGATTGCGGAACATTTCGGCCTGCCGCCGCTCCATACCGAGAAGGTCGGCGGCGCGGGCCATATCGATGTCGAGAAAGGTGCGACCCATCAGAAAGTTGGACGCCTCGGCGGCAACGTTCTTGGCGAGTTTGGCGAGCCGCTGGGTGGCGATGACGCCGGCAAGGCCGCGCTTGCGGCCGCGACACATCAGGTTTGTCATGGCACCGAGAGAGGCGCGGCGCGACTCACCGTCGGCCTCGCCGGATGCGGCAGGGGCGAACAGCTGCGCCTCATCAACCACCACCAGCATCGGATACCAATGGTCGCGTTCGGCATCGAACAGACCATTCAGGAAAGCGGCAGCGGCGCGCACCTGGCCGTCGACGTCGAGGCCTTCGAGGTTGAGCACGACGGAAACGCGATGTTTGCGGACACGAGCGGCGATCAGCGCCAGGTCACGCTCGGAACAATTGGCATCGACCACCACGTGGCCGAAGCGGTCGGCCAGTGTGACAAAGTCGCCTTCAGGATCGATGACCGCCTGCTGAACCCATTCGGCGCTTTGCTCGAGCAGACGACGCAGCAGATGCGATTTGCCGGAACCGGAATTGCCTTGAACCAACAGACGGGTGGCAAGCAGTTCCTCAAGATCGAAGGCAGCACGCGTGCCGTTCGTCCTGTTGCCGATGTCCACGCTGAAGGTCATCCCGAGGTCTTTGTCCCACGCCACCGATTGTACAGAACGCGTCTTTTGCGAGCGCATTCTTTCTGTCGACCGATTCGGCTGCCTTGGCCAAGGGCGAAGCAAGGTGCTAACGCTGTCTTGTCCCGTGATTCACAGGTTGGAGGATGGACCATGGTCCGCATCGCAATTCTCACCGTCTCCGATCGCGCCTCACGTGGCGAGTACGAGGACCTTTCAGGGCCGGCAATCGCCGCTTGGCTCAGCCGGGCCGTCACCTCGCCCTACGAAGTGCTGACGCTGGTGGTTCCCGACGGTGTCGACAACGTCGGCGGCGAATTGGTTCGGCTTTGCGATGAAGAGCGGGTCGATCTCGTTCTCACCACCGGCGGCACCGGTCCCAGTCCGCGCGACCTGACGCCGGAGGCGATGAAGGTGGTGCTTGAGAAGGAGCTGCCGGGGTTTGGCGAATTGATGCGCCGGATCAGCCTCGAGAAGGTACCGACCGCCATCCTGTCGCGCCAGACAGCCGGTACGCGCGGCACAACCCTGATCGTCAACCTGCCCGGCAAGCCGGCATCGATCGCCGTCTGCCTGGATGCGGTTTTTCCCGCGGTTCCTTATTGCCTTGACCTGATCGGGGCCGGCCGCATAGAAACCGATCCCGCCGTCTGCCAAGCCTTTCGACCAGCCTAGGCCCACACCTATAAGTTGCTTGCAGTAAGTCCTTTCTCGTAGTATGAGATGTCATCGATTTTGGCCAGACCATCGGCCCTGAACGCCTGGGGTCATCCCCCGCGACGTGACGACCTTTCCAAATTCGGTAACCACCCAGTCACACGCTCCAGTGCGGGTGCGTGGCTTTCTTAAATTCGACTTTCTACGGAAAGGATCTCATCATGGCTCTAGGTACCGTCAAGTGGTTCAACGCCACCAAGGGCTACGGCTTCATTGCTCCGGACGCCGGTGGCCCGGACGTCTTCGTTCACATCTCGGCTGTTGAGCGCTCCGGCCTCGGCTCGCTCAACGACGGCCAGAAGGTGAACTTCGAAGTCGTTCAGGACCGCCGCTCCGGCAAGTCCTCGGCGGACAATCTTTCGGCTGCCTGATTTCATCGTCGGCAGACGTTCGATAAAAAGCCCCGCGGAAGGTCTCTTCCGCGGGGTTTTCGTTTGGGACTATGGGGCCGCTGGAGCGACGCGCCGACATAACCGGGCTGTGGCTTCCAGCTTTTGTTTGCGTATCGAGTCTAGTGGGTGCCCGGTACCATCATGCGGCGCAGGGTGGTATCCTTCAGCACGAAGTGATGGTAGAGCGCCGCCGCTACGTGGAGCACGATCAGCAAGATGAAGATCGGCTTGTTGGCGGCGTGGATCTCGCCGAAGGTGCGCATGTTGACATACTGGGCGAGAAGCCCGGTGATCGGCGTGACGATCAGCATCAGATAGAACAGATAATGCAGCGCCTCGCCGGCCCTGACCTGCAAGGCGGGCCCCGGAACGGGGGTCGGCACGCCTTGAGTCAGGCGAAGACCGAGACGAACCAGTGTCAGCACCAGAACGGCAATACCAACGCCGACATGCAGATAATAGCCGGTCACGAGCGGGGCGGCATCCTGCCCGGAGCGCAGGAAATAGTTGTAGCGCCCCATGTCCTCGCCGAAGATCAGCTGGAAAAATACGAGAAGCACGATCAGCCAGTGGAGAGCGAGCTGAAGGGCGGTGTAGCCGTTAGAATGCCTGGCCATGGTGGGCTCCCACAATGGTTAATCGAGCTGACTGTACACCAAATCCAACGGTCACCAACCGCCTAGATCGGGGCCGTCGCCCAAAAATTGTAACACGCGTTGCCATGCAACTGAACGATGATGGGCGCCCGGATGGGCATCCTATCCGCTCATCGCCGCTTCATGGCGGCAGCCAGTGCGGCGGCCATGGCATTGTTGCCGGTCGCCGGTGGTGGAGTAGGACTGCGCCGATCAGGACGAGCCCCGCCGCCTGTCCCCTTCGGCGTGCCGTCGTCGTCCTTGCGCATGGAGAGAGCGATGCGCTTGCGTTTGGCATCCACCTCGACGACGCGAACCTTCACGACGTCGCCGGCCTTCACCACATCCCGAGGATCCTTCACGAACCGATCGGCCAGCTGACTGACGTGGACGAGCCCGTCCTGATGGACGCCGATATCGACGAAGGCACCGAAAGCGGCGACGTTGGTCACCGTCCCCTCCAGAACCATGCCGGGCTTGAGATCGGCTATTTCCTCGACGCCCTCGGCAAAGCTGGCGGTGCGGAACTCGGGACGCGGATCGCGGCCTGGCTTTTCCAGTTCGGTGAGAATGTCGCGCACCGTCGGCAGGCCGAAGCGTTCATCGACGAACTTCGCCGGGTTGAGCGCCTTCAGAGCGGCGCTGTCGCCCATCAATTGACGAATGTCGCAACCACAGGCGGCAACGATGCGGCGGGCAACCCCATAGGCTTCCGGGTGTACCGAGGACGCATCGAGCGGCTCGTCGCCGTCGCGGATGCGCAGAAAACCGGCAGCCTGTTCGAAGGTCTTCGCGCCGAGGCGCGGCACGTCCATCAGGGCCTTGCGGCTGCGGAAGGCGCCTGACGCGTCCCGATAGGCAACGATTGCTTCGGCCAGCGACGGGCCAAGACCGGAAACGCGGGCAAGAAGCGGCGCCGAGGCCATGTTGAGATCGACGCCAACGGCATTCACCGCGTCCTCGACGACGGCGTCGAGCGCCTTGGCGAGATATCCTTGATCGACATCGTGCTGATACTGCCCAACGCCGATCGACTTCGGCTCGATCTTGACCAGCTCGGCCAGCGGATCTTGCAGGCGGCGGGCAATGGAAACGGCGCCGCGCAACGAAACGTCGAGGCCAGGAAATTCGCGAGCGGCCAGTTCGGATGCCGAATAGACCGAGGCGCCGGCCTCGCTCACCACCACCTTGGTCGGCTTCGGCGCCGGCAGATCGCCGATCAGCGCGGCGGCAAGGCGATCGGTCTCGCGGCTTGCCGTGCCGTTGCCGATGGCGATCAGCTCCACCTTGTGCTTGCGGACCAGCGCCGAAAGCGCCGCCAGCGCACCGGCCACATCGTTTCTCGGCTGGAAGGGATAGACGGTCGCCGTGTCCAGAAGCTTGCCCGTGGCGTCGACCACGGCAACCTTGACGCCGGTGCGGATGCCGGGGTCGAGCCCCATGGTCGTGCGGGCGCCGGCCGGCGCGGCGAGCAGCAGATCCTTGAGATTGTCGGCGAAGACGCGGATCGCCTCGGCCTCTGCCTTTTCCCGCAACGTGCCCATCAGATCGAGAGAAAGCGAAAGCTGCAGCTTCACCCGCCAGGTCCAGCGGCAGACATCGAACAGAAAGCCTTCTGCCGGCAATTTTGCCGGAACGTTAATCGAGAAGGCATCGGCGACCATCCGCTCGACCGGCTTGACCGGAGCCGGATCGTCGGCATCGACCTCCAGCTCCAGGGCGAGGATCTCCTCGTTGCGGCCGCGCAACATGGCCAGCGCGCGGTGGCTCGGCACGGTCGCCCAGCGCTCGCGATGATCGAAATAGTCGGCGAACTTCTCGCCCGCCGTCTCCTTGCCGGCAATCACCGTCGAGCGCAGCACGGCGCGGTCCCGGAGGTAGGTGCGCAGACGGCCCACCAGATCCGGCGTCTCGGCAAAGCGCTCGGCAAGAATATCGCGCGCGCCATCGAGAGCTGCCTTGATGTCAGGTACCGCATCCGTGACATAGGCGGCGGCGGCCGCCGCCGGCTCCAGCGTCCGATTGGCAAACAGGGCGTCGGCCAGCGGCTCGAGCCCCTTTTCCTTGGCGATCTCACCCTTGGTGCGGCGCTTCGGCTTGAAGGGCGCATAGAGATCCTCGATCTCCGCCTTGGTGACGGCGGCGGCGATTTTTTCCGATAGGTCGGGCGTCAGCTTGCCCTGTCCATCGATAGCAGCCAGAACAGCCGTACGGCGCGTCTCAAGCTCGCGCCGATAGCCAAGTCGCTCTTCGAGCTTGCGCAATTGTGTGTCGTCGAGCCCACCCGTGACTTCCTTGCGATAGCGGGCGACGAAGGGAACGGTTGCCCCCTCGTCGAGCAGACCGATGGCCGCGGCCGCTTGCGCTGGCCGGCAACCGATCTCGCTGGCGATGGCCTCGACGATGCGGGCTTCGATGGCTGCGGAAAGGGTCATGTCACGGCTCCCAACAAGAAGGCCGCGACATTAGGCATCCCGTCCGGGCGGCGCAACGGCGCCGGCCGGTCTTGTCAACAATCTGTCCGTGGCGGCCGGCTGTGGCCTTAGCCGGAAACGACCTTGAGCGACGGCTTCTTGGCGACTTCCTTCTTGGCTACCTCTTTCTTGGCCGCCGGCTTCTTGGCGGCTGCCACCTTGGCCTCGGCGGGTTCCTTCTTGGCAACTGCTGCGCGCGGCTTGCGGGCCGCCTTGGGCTTGGCCGCGGCCTCCTCGGCGCGAACGAGCGCTTCGGCCTCGTGCCAGTGCTGATCCGCCCGGCCTTCAGGCTGCCCTTCGGCCAGCCAGAGTTCGCGCGCCTTTTCCCTGATCTTGGCTTCGATATCGGACATGTCGAAATCCTCTCTTGTTCGGAACCCGGCCAGTGGACGCTGAGCGTCCCTTCAGGGGCGTTCGGGACAATAAACTGGACCCTTCGACCCGACGGCTTCTGAGACGAAACCGTAACGAGAATAATGTAGCGCAGCACCCGCTTCGTGAGAAGGCAACGAGTGACCAAAAACAGCACAACAGCAAAGACTTTTGCCTGATATCGCCGCAGGAAGAATGCTTATGCGGCGGCAAAGCAGACCGAGGCGGCAAGAGCAGCCATTCGAATCAACCTCAGCCGCCGGTCATGGTGACGGCATCGACAGCGCCCTTGACCATCCGGACATGTTCCATTGCGCTTCCCTCCATTGTGATGGATCGCCCTCATCAAGGAAGGGTTGCCGGCGCCGGACCGATGACCCAAACTCATCGCCGGCAACCGACGAGGCAAACATGACCCATCCTTTTCTTATTCCAAGCGGAGGTCTCCGAGAGTTTCCCACTTCGGAGCGCTGTTTCATCACCGAGCTTCTCAACGATCCGTCGCGGCCCGACGTGTCTCTGGCGCGAGCGCGCGTCGCCCCTGGCATGGTGACCCAGTTGCACGCACTCGATGTCGAAGAGACCTATTTGATCGAGGTGGGAAGCGGCATGATGGAAGTCGACGGCCATCGCTTTCGAGTGGGTCCCGGCGACGGCGTCCGCATCCCGAAGGGAACGTCACAGCGCATTGAGAATGACGGCGGTACCGATCTTGTTTTTCTTTGCCTCTGTCAGCCACACTTTCGCGCCGAGGGATATATCAACCTTGAGCCTTCGGCCGGTGAGCCGTCCTGATCGCTACCTGCAGCAGAGGAATAATCGTCGCTTGCAATAATATTGATAGAATCTCTCCGGAATTCTACGCATACAGGCAGGCACATCATGCGCTGGCAGACGCAAGTTCTTTAAATATCGACGGTTTTCCTAAATCCTTTACGAACGGGTAAGATGTTTGGCGCGACAAAAGCTGCCGTCGGACGCATCCGCTGCGTCGATCCGCACCATAAAGGAACCGGCATGTCCGCCCCTTCGATCATTGCCTCTGACATGCGTCAGCGCCTCGGTTTCCACGCCATCGATGACAGCGTCGCCACCACCTTTCGGGAACACCGCCCCTATATTTCCGGTATCCTTTCCGAGGGTATCGAAGCCTTCTACCGGCAAGTCTCCACGTTCGCCGAAACCAAGCGCTTCTTCCATTCGCCCGAGCAGATGGCACAAGCCAAGGCAGCTCAGCTCAAGCATTGGGAGCGCGTGCTGGAGGCCCGCTTCGACGAGGCCTACTTCCAGTCTGTTTCCAAGATCGGCGAGACGCACCACCGGATCGGCCTGTCACCGACCTGGTATATCGGCGGCTACAACTTCCTGCTCACCACGCTGATCGGGCGGATCAACAAGGACTATTCCGGCGGCCTGTTCAAAGGCGGCCGAGAGGAAACGCGCCTGAAGCTGTTGCAAGCGCTCAGCAAGGTCGTCCTGCTCGACATGGACTTTGCCATTTCGGTATACATCGACGCCGAGCGCGCAGCGCGTCATAACCTGATCGATCGCGTCACCCAGGAATTCGAGTCGTCGGTCGGTGTCATCGCCGACAAGGTCCTGTCGTCGGCCAAGGATATGGCCGCCTTGACGCGTGATCTCGACCAGGCAACCGATCGCGCCTCCGAGCGTGCCAGGAACGTGGCACGCGGCGCCGAGACGGCCTCCGCCAACGTCGCCACCGTCGCCGCCGCCACCGAGGAATTGAGCGGCTCCGTCGCGGAGATTACCCGACAGGTCGCCGAGTCGAGCCGGGTTGCCGCCGAAGCGGCCGCTGACGCGCTTCGCACCTCGACGCAGATCAAAGAGCTTTCCGACGCGGCCAAGAAGATCGGCGACGTGGTCGACCTCATCGACAACATCGCCTCACAGACCAACCTTCTGGCGCTCAATGCCACCATCGAGGCGGCCCGTGCCGGCGAGGCCGGCAAGGGCTTTGCCGTCGTCGCCGCCGAGGTCAAGCAGTTGGCCGACCAGACCGCCAAGGCGACGTCGACCATCGCCGATCAAATCAACGGCATCCAGGCATCGACCGAGCAATCGGTGGCGGCCATCAATGCGATTTCCGGCGTCATCGGCCGCCTCAGCGAAATCTCCAACGTCATTGCCGCCTCTGTCGAGGAGCAGGGTACGGCAACGCTCGACATTTCGCGCAATCTCAACCAGGCATCGAGCAGCACGACCGAGGTCACCGAGCATATCGATGGCGTGTCGCAGGCCAACGCGGCGGCCGCCGCCGCCAGCGAACGCATGAAGAGCGGCACCGCCGGCCTCGACGAGGCGTGCACTCACCTGCGGTCCGAGATCAAGAGCTTCCTCATCAAGGTGCATGCCGCCTGACGGCGGAACCAGACTTCCAGGGGGCGGCGGCGAACGCTTTGCGGCGGCGGCGCCCTTGCTTTTTCGGCAAAACGGTCCCATCCGTCAGGTAATCTACCTTTCCCTGAGATGGATCGAACCATGCCCGCCTATCGTTCCCGCACCTCCACCCACGGCCGCAACATGGCCGGCGCCCGCGGCCTGTGGCGCGCCACCGGCGTCAAGGAAAGCGATTTCGGCAAGCCGATCATCGCCGTGGTCAACTCCTTCACCCAGTTCGTGCCCGGTCACGTGCATCTCAAGGACCTCGGCCAGTTGGTCGCCCGGGAGATCGAGAAGGCGGGTGGTCTTGCCAAGGAGTTCAATACCATCGCCGTCGATGACGGCATTGCCATGGGCCACGACGGCATGCTCTATTCGCTGCCCTCGCGCGACCTGATCGCCGACAGCGTCGAGTATATGGTCAACGCCCATTGCGCCGACGCCATGGTGTGCATTTCCAACTGCGACAAGATCACGCCCGGCATGCTGCTGGCGGCGCTGCGGCTCAACATCCCCGCCGTGTTCGTGTCCGGAGGCCCGATGGAGGCCGGCAAGGTGCTGCTGTCGACAGGCGTCACCAAGTCGGTCGACCTGATCGATGCCATGGTCGCCGCCGCCGACGACAAGGTATCGGATGCCGACGTCAAGTCCTACGAGCGGTCTGCCTGCCCGACCTGCGGCTCCTGTTCGGGCATGTTCACCGCCAACTCGATGAACTGCCTCACGGAAGCACTCGGTCTCAGCCTGCCCGGTAACGGATCGACGCTGGCGACGCATGCCGACCGCAGGGCGCTGTTCCTCAAGGCCGGTCAGCTGATCGTCGATCTCTGCAAGCGCTATTACGAAGGCAACGACGAAAGCGTGCTGCCGCGCTCGATCGCCTCCTTCAAAGCGTTCGAGAACGCCATGACGCTCGACATCTCCATGGGCGGATCGACCAACACCGTGCTGCATCTCCTGGCCGCGGCCCAGGAAGCCGGCGTCGATTTCACCATGGCCGACATCGACCGTTTGAGCCGCCGCGTGCCCTGCCTGTCCAAGGTGGCACCAGCTGTTGCCGACATCCACATGGAAGATGTGCATCGGGCCGGTGGCATTTTCGGCCTGCTTGGCGAACTCGACCGCGCCGGCCTGCTCAATACCGACCTTCCCACCGTGCATGCGCCGACCCTCAAGGCGGCCATCGCCGAGTGGGATATCATGCAGACGAACTCCATCGCCGTCCGAACCTTCTTCGCGGCGGCGCCGGGCGGCGTGCCGTCGCTTGAGGCATTCAGCCAGGATCGGCGATGGGACGAGCTCGACGTCGACCGCAAGAAGGGCGTCATCCGCTCGGTGGACAATGCCTATTCCAAGGACGGCGGCCTCGCCGTGCTGTTCGGCAACATCGCTCTTGACGGCTGCATCGTTAAAACCGCCGGTGTCGATGAATCGAACCTCTTCTTCGAGGGCGAAGTGAGGATCTTCGAGAGCCAGGAAGGGGCCGTCAAGGGCATCCTGGGCGGCACGGTGAAAGCCGGCGACGTCGTGGTAATCCGCTACGAAGGCCCCAAGGGCGGCCCGGGCATGCAGGAAATGCTCTACCCGACGAGCTATCTGAAGTCGAAGGGTCTCGGCAAGGCCTGCGCGCTGCTGACCGACGGCCGTTTCTCGGGTGGCACCTCCGGCCTTTCGATCGGCCACGTGTCGCCGGAAGCCGCCGAAGGGGGCGCCATCGGTCTCGTCGAGGCAGGCGACCGCATCCGCATCGATATTCCCAAGCGCACCATCGAACTGCTGGTCTCGGACGAGACCCTCGCCGCACGACGCGCAGCCATGGAGGCCAAGGGCAAGGCAGCCTGGAAGCCGGAAGCGCCCCGTCCGCGCAAGATATCGGCGGCGTTGCGCGCCTATGCAGCCATGGCGACATCGGCCGCCAAGGGCGCCGTGCGCGACGTCAGCCAGATCGAACGCTGAACCAAAGCCGGAGGGCGGCTCGCCCGCCCTTCGGAACATATCGGTGCCTCGGACGTTATCCGACGGCGCGCCGCCTAGCTTCCCATTCAATCCGAGGCGATCGCTGCCAACCGCCGATGTCGGGCGCCATTAGTTATTTCGATTCATTCAAAGCGCTTTTATTGATTTGTTCGCCGAAATATCGTCGTTGGAACAATCGACTACCGACATAAGCCGTAGCAGCGCAGGACTCTTGACAAGCCCCATTAAAAGCGCTTTGAATGCTCGGCAAGCAAGATGTTGCGTCTCGTCCGGAGACTGCCCTGGGAGGGCGACAGGCCGGACCTTGCCGCGGAGTCGGCGAATACGGATCAGTTGCGCCGGACCGCTCATCCCGGGAGGATTTTCATGACCATCCGCGCCACCGTCTTCGGTGAGAACGTTCACGAACAGACCAGTCAGGTCGTGCACGATCTCTACCCCAATGGCATGCATGCCACCATCGCCGACGCCCTCAACGTCGACCCGTCCATCAAGGCGAGTTGGGTGACGCTGCAAATGGCCGAGCACGGCCTGACCGTCGAGAAGCTAGCCGACACCGATGTGCTCGTCTGGTGGGGCCACGCCGCCCACGGTGACGTGAAGGACGAAATCGTCGAGCGCGTTGCCAAGCGCGTCTGGGAGGGCATGGGCCTTCTGGTTCTCCACTCCGGACATTTTTCCAAGATCTTCAAGCGGCTGATGGGTACGCCCTGCGCCCTCAAGTGGCGCGAGGCGGGCGAACGCGAACGGCTCTGGGTGATCAACCGCAACCATCCGATCGCCGCCGGCCTGCCCGAAAAGATCGAGCTCGACATGGAAGAGATGTATGGCGAGCCCTTCTCGGTTCCCGAACCGGATGAGACCGTGTTCATCTCCTGGTTCCAGGGCGGCGAGGTGTTCCGCTCCGGCCTCTGCTACAAGCGCGGCGCCGGCAAGATCTTCTATTTCCGCCCCGGACACGAGGCCTACCCCACCTATCACGACGAGAACGTGCTGACCGTGCTGCGCAACGCCGTGAAGTGGGCCTATAACCCCGGCCCGGCCTGGACGGCGATCACCGACGCGCCGAACGTACCGGTCGACAAGGCTTTGGAGCCGATCACGGAACGCGGCCTGACCATCCATGCCAAGGGCGCTCCCGGCCTTCGCTGAGCGACCTCCAAGCGGCCGGCTCTCCCGCCGGCCGCTCTCCATTTTCGCCCCTCTTCCCTCACGGACCCTCCAACATGCGCCTTATCATTGTCGGCACCGGCAGCATGGCTCGCCATCATGCCAAGCACTTCGCCCAGATCCGCGGCGTGAAAATCGTCGGTTGCGTCGACATATTCCCCGAGTATGCCACCGCCTTCGCCAAGGAATTCAACATTCCCCGCACCTTCGCCACGGTGGAAGACGCCATCGTCTGGGGCAAATTCGACTCGGCGTCCAACGTCACCACCGATCTCGCCCATTATCCGACGACCATGGCACTGCTCACCGCCGGCAAGCACGTACTGTGCGAGAAACCGCTGGCCACCAACTATGCCCACGCCTTGGAAATGACCGAGACCGCCGAGAAGGAAGGCGTCGTGGGCATGGTCAACCTCAGCTACCGCAACGTCCCCGAGATCCACAAGATGCACCAGATGGTCATCTCGGGGGCCATCGGTGACGTCAAGCATGTGGAGGCGAGCTATCTGCAGAGCTGGCTGACCGGCACGCACTGGGGCGATTGGCGGACCGAGAGCCGCTGGCTGTGGCGCCTGTCGGAAAATCACGGTTCCAAGGGGGTGATCGGTGATGTCGGCATTCACATCCTCGATTTCGCCTCCTTCGGTGCCGGCACCGACGTAACCAAGCTTTTCGGCCGCCTCAAGACCTTTCACAAGGCACCTGACGATCAGATCGGTGAATATACGCTCGACGCCAACGACAGCTTCGCCGGCACGCTGGAGTTTGAGAATGGCGCCATCGGCGTCATCCACGCGTCGCGCTTTGCCACCGGCTACGCCAACACGTTGCGAGTCCGCGTGTTCGGCGACAAGGGTGCCTTGGAGATCCAGAATGGTTCGGACGGCACCTGGCTACGCGTCTGCAAAGGCGTGAAAGACATCAACAGCCAGACCTGGCGCCCCGTCACGGCCAAACCGGTGCCGATGAACTACAAGCGCTTCTTTGACGCCGTGAAGGCGGGCAAGACCACGGAGCCGAGCTTCCGCCGGGCCGCCGAACTACAGCGCATCCTCGACGCTTCCTTCGAGACGGAGCGGCTAAGGACGGAACTAGCCGTCGCCAACTGAGACGGATTTCCGGGAATAAGCCCAAAAGCCACCGGTTTCCGGTGGCTTTTTCATGCCGTCGTGCGTGTCGGCTTCGATCAAGGCGGCTCGTTAGTTAGCCGGCATAATAGCAGCAAAAAAGCCGGCGGCTTGGAGGCCGCCGGCTTTGTCATTCAATGTGCCGCCGTTCTTTTACTCGGCCGCGGCTGCCTGCGCCGGCCGCTCGCTCTGGCCGACCTGAATGGCGGTCAAGGCGATGGTGTAGACGATGTCGTCGACCAGCGCGCCGCGCGACAGATCGTTCACCGGCTTCCGGAGCCCCTGCAACATCGGGCCGACCGACACGACGTTGGCCGAACGCTGCACCGCCTTGTAGGTGGTGTTGCCGGTATTGAGGTCGGGGAAGACGAAGACGTTGGCGTGGCCGGCCAGCGGCGAACCCGGCGCCTTCTGCTTGCCGACGCTCTCGACCGAGGCGGCATCGTATTGGATCGGGCCGTCGACCAAGAGGTCGGGGCGGCGCTCCATCACCTTGAGCGTGGCGGCGCGCACCTTGTCGACGTCGCTGCCCGTACCGGAGGTGCCGGTCGAGTAGGAGATCATGGCAACGCGCGGGTCGATGCCGAACGAGCGGGCGCTATCGGCCGACTGACAGGCGATTTCGGCCAGTTCGTCCGCCGACGGGTCGGGGTTGATGGCGCAGTCGCCGTAGACCAGTACCTGATCGGGCATCAGCATGAAGAACACGCTGGAGACGATCGAGTTGCCGGGCGCGGTCTTGATGAGCTGCAGCGCCGGACGCACCGTCGAAGCGGTGGTGTGAACGGCGCCGGAGACCAGACCGTCGACGTGGCCCATGGCCAGCATCATGGTGGCGAGCACCACGTTGTCCTCGAGCTGGGCCTCCGCCTGCGGCGGGGTCAGTCCCTTGGACTTGCGCAGCTCGACCATCGGCGCCACGTAGCTGCCACGCACCTTGGACGGATCGAGGATTTCCAGCTCCGGCGGCAGATCGATGCCGTGCATGGTGGCGACGTCCTTGATCGCCTTGGGATCGCCGACCAGCACGCAACGAGCAATGCGCTTCTGCGTGCAGATGACGGCCGCCTTGATGGTGCGCGGCTCGTCACCTTCCGGCAGCACGATACGGCGGTTGGCAGCGCGTGCCTCCTGGATCATGCGATGACGGAACATCGGCGGCGTCATCAGGCCGTCGTTGGAGCGCGCCGTCGCTGGAGCGAGCGGAGCAAGGTTGATGTGATCGGCGACGTGCTCGAGCAGCTTTTCCATGCGCTCGGCGTCCTCATGACGAACGCGGCGGTCCATCGAATTGAGGCGGACGGCGACGTCATAGGTCTGCAGTTCGGTGGTCAGCACCGGCAGATCGCCGAAGCGCGGCGCCAGGAACTCCGAGATGGACGGGGCCATCGGCTCGTCACACGTCAGGAGCAGTCCGGCGATCGGCAGACCGGAAGAACGGGCCAGGGTGGTAGTGATGATGATATCGGAGCGATCGCCCGGGGTGACGACCAGCGTGCCGGGTTTCAAGGCCTTCACCACCTTGTCGGGGCCGCGGGCACCGATGACGATCTCGCCGACGCGGGCCTTCTTGATATCGCCGGGCCTGAGAATGCCGAAGCCGAGATCCGAGGCGACGTCGATGAGGCGCGGCGCATTGAGCGCCGGCTCGTCGGACGTCACTGCGAGCACCGGCACGCCGATATTCGCCGCTTCGAGCGCCTTGGCAAATTCCTCGGCCTTGACGTCGCCGCCGCGAGCGCGGCCAACGATCAGGCCGGCAAAGGGACGACCTTCGGTGAGGAAACGGTGGTGAGCGTCGGCGAGGTCGCCGACAATCGACTTCACGGTGGCGTCAAGACCAGGCACCACCGGGATGATCTCGGCGGATAGGGACCGGCCCATGGCGATGTCGAGATCGATGGTCAGCGGATGGGTGGTCGACGGCAGCAGGCCTTCGACGATGACGATGGAGCTTTTGCCGCGCGCTTCCTCGACCAGCGCGACGATCTCTTCGAGCAGCGTGAAGAGATTGCCGGTGCGGATCATTTCCTCGGCACGCTCGGCCGGGATCGGATCGGGCGTGTTGAGGCCGAGCAGCGTGCGCGCGAAGTGCACCGAGCGGTCCAGCCCGTCGGGATAAGCCTCGGGGTCGGCAACCGGCTTGGCAAAGCCGACGTCATAGCCCTCGCGCTGGAACGCCCGGACGAGACCGAGCGCCACCGAGGAGATACCCTGCTGGCTGGAGGTCGGCGCCAGGAAGAACGTGCGGTAGGAGGATTTCGGAGTCATAACCTTCGTCCCTTTCGCATCAGGCTTTGGCAGGCAGAAGACCGGCGAGGCGGGCCGTATCCTCGGCGATCACACGCTCTTCGTCGGTTGGCACCACGATGGCCACCGGCTTCCTCGACCGCGAGACGATACCACTCTTGCCGCCGAAGATCGTGGCATTGGCTTCCTCGTCGAGGTCGAGGCCGAGCGCCGACAGGCGCTTCAGCGTCTTGGCCCGGATATAAGCGGAGTTTTCACCGATGCCGCCGGTGAAGGCGACCGCATCGAGGCGCGGCAGAGCAGCCGTCAAAGCGCCGATATAGCGGCAGAGACGGAAGACGAAGACGTCGAGCGTCTCCTCGGCCTGATGGTTGCCGGCCTGGGCCGCCTCGGTCAGCGTGCGGCAGTCGTTGGAGAGCTCGGACAGGCCGAGCAGGCCGCTCTCGCGGTTGGCCATCTTTTCGAGACCGTCGACGTCGAGACCGGTTTTCTTGGCGATGTAGGCGAGCGCGCCGTAGTCAACGTCGCCGGTGCGGGTGCCCATGACCAGGCCTTCAAGCGGGGTGAGGCCCATCGAGGTGTCGACGCACTTGCCGTTCAGAACGGCGGTGGCCGAAGAGCCGTTGCCAAGGTGACAGACGACAACGCCGCTATCATTGGGATCGAGGCCGAGCAGACGGATGGTCTCGCCGGAAACGTACTGGTGAGAGGTGCCGTGGGCACCGTAACGACGCACGCCGAGATCGCGATAGTATTTGCGGGGCAGGGCGTAGAGGTAGGCCTCCGGCTTCATGGTCTGATGGAAAGCGGTGTCGAACACCGCCACCTGCGTCAGCGTCGGGAAGGCATGGATGGCAGCCCGCATGCCGATCGCATGTGCCGGATTATGCAGCGGGGCGAAAGGACAGGTGCCAATCTCCTCGACCATGGCATCGTCGGTGACGATTTGGCTCTCGGTAAAGCGCTCGCCGCCGTTGACGACGCGATGGCCGACCGCCGCGACCCGCTCGAACCAGCCACGCTCCTTGAGGAAAGCCATCAGCGCATCGACCGCGCCCTGGTGATTGGTCGGCACAAGCGCGGTTTTGTTCTTGGCGCCGTCGACGTCGATACGGATCGTGGCGTCGCTCTGGCCGAGGCGCTCGGCAAGGCCAGAGGCTAGCGGCTGGCGTTCGCCGACCGGGTAGATGGCGAACTTCAGCGACGAAGAGCCGCTATTGATGACCAGGATCAGAGGGGAGGATGTCGACATCGGCGATACTCTATCGATTCTCGTTGGATTGACCGAGGATACGGCGAGCGGCGGCGCCCCCGTCATACCAATTCTCGTGGATTTGCGGCGAATATCCGAGATCGGGTGGATTTGGTATGCGGCCCACCCCGTATCGAAATCATCGTCATGAACACGAGGGAAACGCCGGCTATCTTGGCGCAATCCAATTTATATTTTCTTTTCATGACTTTAACAAAAACTGTGGCCCGCATTCACCGAATGGCTCGGACCAGAGCAATGCGCAAGACGCAGGTGTGCCGCCCGGCAGCGGCATAAGTGCGCGCCGCCGAACAGCTTTTTGGCTCGAGCCCTTTTCGCTTGGCGGTCAGGCGCGCCCGAAACGATCCGTCAGATAACGGTATAGAGCGCGGATCGCTTGCGCTTCGCCGCCCTCCGGCTGGCCGGGCCTCGCCGCCGGCACCCAGGCATAGATGTCGCCATGCATCCAGGTCTTCGCCTTGTCGACGAAACGCCCGAGGAAGAGGGCAGCGGTAATCGAACCGGCAAAGCCACCCGGCGCAACGTTGTTGAGGTCGGCAATCTTCGATTTCAACCCTTCCTCATAGGGCGCCCACAATGGCAAGCGCCAGAGCGGATCGCCGGCGGCGAGGCTGGCCTTCGACAGATCGGCGGCGAAGGCATCGTCACGGGTATAGAAAGGCGGAATATCAGGTCCCAGGGCGACGCGGGCGGCGCCGGTGAGGGTGGCAAGATCAACGAGCAGGTCAGGGGCTTCGTCATCGGCAAAAGCCAGCGCGTCGGCAAGGATCAGCCGTCCCTCGGCATCGGTATCGCCGATCTGGACCGTAAGCCCCTTGCGCGACGGGAAGACGTCGCCAGGCCGGAAGCTGGTGCCGGACACGGCATTCTCGACGATCGGCAGCACGACGCGCAGACGCAGGTCGAGGCCGGCCTCCATGATCAGGCGAGCCAAGCCGAGCACGTTAGCCGCACCGCCCATATCCTTCTTCATCAGCAGCATGTAACTGCCGCCCTTGATGTCGAGGCCACCGGTGTCGAAGACGACACCCTTGCCGACCAGCGACACCTTCGGCGCGTCAGCCCGCCCCCAGGTGAAGGTGATGAGACGCGCCTGACGGGGAGAGCCACGGCCCACCGCTTCGATCAGCGGGAACTCGCGAGCCAGAAGATCATCTCCGAGATATTCCTCGAATACCGCACCATGCGCCGTCGCCAGTTCGCGAGCGGCGGCAGCAAGCTCGGCAGGGCCGAGATCATTAGCCGGCGTATTGACGAGATCGCGTACCATATAGATGGCGGCGGCGATCCGGTCCGCCTCGGTGCCTTCTTCGCCCTCAGGCAGAACGAGGCGTGGGGCGTTGGTCTTCGGCTTCAAATAACGCTCGAAGCGGTAGGCGCCGAGCGCAAAGGCAAGCACCGCTTCGCCAACGCTGCCGGGCCAGCCTTCGAGACGGTAGGTTCCGGCCGGCAGTGCGGTGGCAAGCTTGCCGGCAAGGAGCGGCGGCCGGCTGCTCGCCTCGCGGCCGAGGCCGAAAAGCACCGTAGCGACTTCGCCCTCAGCGTTTGGTAGCGCCAGGATCGTGCCCTCTTCGGCAGAGAAGGCGTTGGCCTTCGCCCAGGCGGCAGCGCCGAGAGCGGCGAGCTTGGCTTCAAGGCCCTCGATCGTGACGGCGTGAATGGGAACGGCGACTTCATCGGCGGCGGCGAAAACGGGCAGCAAGACGGCAAACTCCGGTTGGCATTTCCCCGAATGTAGAGAGGGGAACCGGTGGCGGCAAGGCAAGGATCGCCGACGAGCGGGTCCGGATTAACCGGCCGTTAGGGTTAACAGATTACGAAAGAAAGCATTCGGGGCGCCGCGCCGCCCCTCACCACGGTGAGATCGATGTTGCTTTCCGTTCGACGTTCCACCCTTCTCGCCCTGCTGCTCGCGCTCGCCACCGCCGGCTGCGCCGATAACCGGCCGGTGCTGGCCACCCACGGCAACGTCTCGGTGACCGGCTCGGTCGACAAGATGACGGACGCGCAGATTACCGGCGCCGCCTCGGCCTGGGGCCAGCGCTATGACGCCGACCCCAAGAACCGGACCAACATCCTGAATTACGCCGCCGCCCTTCGGCTCAGCGGCCGCACCGATCAGGCCGTCGCCGTGCTCGAAAAGGGCATGGTCGCCTCACAGAACGACCCCGAGATGAGCGCCGCCTACGGTAAGGCGCTGGCGGCCAACGGCAATTTCGATCAGGCGCTCAGGGTCATCCGCCAGACCCAGCAGCCCGATCGCCCCGATTGGAAGCTCTACTCGGCCGAAGGCGCCATTCTCGACCAGCAAGGCAATCCGGGCGAAGCGCGAGCCGCCTATCAGAAGGCGCTGCAAATCGCCCCTGGCGAACCCTCGATCTACAACAATCTGGGACTGTCCTATCTGCTAGCTGGCGATATTGCCAATGCCGAGAAGACGCTGCGGCAGGCGGCGGCGCTGCCGGGCGCCAACAGCCGCATCCGCCAGAATCTGGCGCTGACGCTTGGCTTGCAAGGCAAGTTCAAGGAAGCCGATGCCATTGCCCGGCAGGAGCTCGATCCGGCGCAGGCGGAGACCAACGTCGCCTATCTCAAGTCGATGCTGAGCCAGACCAACACCTGGAAAGAAGCGCGCAAGCAGGGCTGACGGAGGGCACTCTTGCCGAAGATCATCAACCTCGCAGACGTCAGCTTCGATCCGGAGGATGCCCTCGATCGGGTCGCGCCGGAAGGCTACGCCGCTCGGTTTGCCACCATTGGCGAGCAGCTCGGCGCCCGAATGCTTGGCTATTCGCTGGTTGAGAGCCAGCCGGGATGCCGCGCCTCGCCGCTGCACAACCATCGCTGCAATGAGGAAATGTTCCTGATCCTCGATGGTGAAGGCACCATTCGCATCGGTTCCGAACGATACCCTGTCCGGGCCGGCGATATCATTGCCTGCCCACCCGGCGGTCCGGAGACTGCCCACCAGATCGAAAACACGTCTGAGAGGCCGCTCCGCTATCTCGCCATTTCCACCATGGTGGAACCCGACGTGATCGACTACCCGGACTCCGGCAAGTTCCTGGTGAAGGGCCAACTGCCGGCTGGCGACGGCACGCGTAACGAACGCTTCCGCTTCATCGGCAGACAGGAAACCAGCCTCGACTATTGGGATGGCGAGGACTGACGCTGGGGTTCATTCTCCCCGCGGCGGGGCGTAGGCAGCCGGGTCCACCGTACCGGGGCGACCGGGCAGATCCAACCGGGCAAGCCGCGGCGCCGTTTCGGCGATGACGCTCCCGCTTCTGACAACGGCGAGACGCGTCGGCTTGAGGCGGATTGCCTCCACCGTATCGCGGGCCTGCAGCACCACAAAGCTCGCCGCTTTGCCCACTTCTAGGCCGTAGCTCTCAAGGCCGATGGCCTTGGCCGCCCGGTCGGTGACGCAGTGGAAGGCGGTATCGATGGCATCGAGCGCCGTCATCTGGCCGACGTGGACGGCCATCGACGCCACTTCCAGCATGTCGCCCGAACCCATGGAATACCAGGGGTCCATCACGCAGTCGTGGCCGAAGGCGACATTGACGCCCGCTTTCAGAAGTTCCGGCACCCGCGTCATGCCGCGTCGCTTGGGATAGGTGTCGTGGCGGCCCTGCAGCGTGATGTTGATCAAGGGATTGGCGATAGCATGAACATCCGCCTCGCGCATCAGCGGGATCAGCTTGGAAACGTAGTAGTTGTCCATGGAGTGCATGGACGTGAGGTGACTGCCCACCACCCTGCCCTGCAATCCCGTGCGGATCGTCTCGGCGGCCAGAGTCTCGATATGACGCGATAGCGGATCATCGCTCTCGTCGCAGTGGAGGTCGACCATCAGACCGCGCTCGGCGGCGATCTCGCAGAGGCGACGCACCGAGGCGGCGCCATCCGCCATGGTGCGCTCGAAATGCGGAATGCCGCCGACGACATCGACGCCCATGTCGAGCGCTCTCAGAAGATTGTGCTCGGCGGTTGGTGATCGGTAAAAGCCATCCTGCGGAAAGGCGACGAGTTGCAGGTCGATGTAGGAAGCGACGCGCTTCTTCACTTCCAGCAGAGCCTCGACGGCAAGCAGCCGGTCGTCGCAAACGTCGACATGGCTGCGGATGGCGAGAAGGCCCTGACTGACGGCGAGATCGCAATAGCGCAGCGCCCGCTCCACCACCGCCTCCTGAGTGAGCAGCGGCTTCAGCTCGCCCCAGAGGGCGATCCCTTCCAGCAGCGTGCCCGAGCGGTTCATGCGTGGCAGGCCGAGCGACAGCGTCGCATCCATATGGAAATGCGGATCGACGAAGGGCGGGGTCACCAGCCGGCCGGTCGCGTCGATAGTGGTCTGGGCGGGTCCACCAATGGCTGGCCGAATGTCGACGATGCGACCTTCGCTGACGGCGATGTCGACGCCGATGCGGCCATCGGCGAGGTTGGCATTCTCAATCAGCAGGTCGAGCATGGGTGTACCTCGGCCGAATGGGGGTCAAGCGGGCGTTTGGGCCGTCGGGGCCGCGTCGGTGTGATCCTTGAGATAGGTCCACAGCCGTTCGACGCGGGAGCGGACCTTATCCATGTTGCGGTAGATGCGGATGCGCATGTCGATCACTGCCTCAGGATCGACGGCCACCAACTTGCCGGTTTCGATCTCGGCGCGGATGGTGTTGGCAGGAAGCCAGGCGACGCCGCGGCCGGTAATCGCCATGGTCTTGATCGCCTCGGCCATCGGGTTCTCGTAGATCTTGGCCAGGTTGAGCGCCTCGCCGCGCTCGGCGAGCAGCACCGAGACCAGCCGGCCGAGAAATGTCTCCGGCGCGTAGGCAAGGTAGGGAACGGGCTTGTCGGAATCGCCGGGCAGCGGAAAGAGTGGCGCGCCCGTATCGTCAGGCGCCGACACCGGCATCACCCTGTCACCGCCGAGATCGAGCGACGGGAAACGCTCCGGATCGAGCAGCACGGGCACGCGCGGATGCTCGTAGGTGAGCAGGAAGTCACAGTCGCCTTCGGCGAACATGCGGATGCTGTCGTGGAAATTCTCAGTGATCAACCGTGCGTGGATCGGACCGAAGCCGGCTTCGACATCCTTCAGCCACCAGGGGAAGAAGGAGATCGACAGCGAATGCAGCGTTGAAAAGGTCAGGATACCCTGGCCCTGTGCCCGGCCGGAACGCAGTTCGGCGCGCTCGATGAAAATCAGGCGTAGGACTTCTTCGGCAGTCTCACGGAAGCGACGGCCTTCAGCTGTCAGTGTCGTCGGGTAGGTGGACCGATCGACCAGCGGGACGCCGAGCCACTGTTCGAGTTGCTGGATGCGGCGGCTGAAAGCGGATTGCGTGACGCGGCGCTCCACCGCCGAGCGCGAAAAACTGCGCGTATTGGCGAGGCTCACGAAATCCTCGAGCCACTTGATCTCCACAGATCGGTACTCCCGTTCGAGGCCGCAGCGCCTCCTGCGCACGACGGCGCGCCCGAAAAAGGGTCACGCTCGTTATGTACGCAGACAGGCGACAAAGTCGAGCCCCGAAGTCATGACAATCGCTTGGAAGCGATTGTCATATTTGTTTTTCTGCCTCAGTCGCCGGCGGTCTCCGACCTTGGCTTTCGTGCTTCGCGCGGGCACCGCTTGGCGCCGAAAGCCGCTAGACGCGGCTTCGATCCTCCGCCCCTCAGGCATGCTTGGCGAGGAAACTCTCGATCGCTTCGACGGCCAGCGCGTGGTCCTCGTGCTGCGGCAGGCCCGATACGGTGACGGTACCGACAAGGCCGGTACCGATCACCCTGATCGGGAAGGCGCCGCCATGGGCGGCGTACTCGAGCGGGTCCACCAACATTGCTTCGTGGAACGGCACATCCTTCAGCGCCGCCCGCCGGCCCATGTAATAGGAGGAATGGCCGAAGCGCATGACCACGGCATTCTTGCGGATCACCCATTGGTCGTTGTCGGCGCTGGTGCCGGCAAGCGCGGCGTGGAACAGTTGCTGGCCCGCTCGCGTCACGTCGATGGTAATCGGCAGGCCACGGGTGCGGCCGAGCTCCATCAGGTGAAGACCGAGCGCGATGGCGGTGTCATTATCGAAGGCAGGAAACTGCAAGCGTTCTTCCTGCGCCAGCAGGTCGTCGAGGAATTCCTGTGAGATGAAAGTCATGGTCGCGTCCCCGCGAATTTTCCGGTGATGAGGCCGACCAGCGGCGGCAGGTGCCTATAATAGAGGGCAGCGAGCGTCGCGACATAGGAAAGACCGCCGATTGCCACGGCGCCCACAAGACCAAGGGCGGTGTGCGGCCAGTTCACGGCGTGGACGACAAGGCCCATGACGAGGCTTGCGGCGGCGATTCGCACGGTATCGGCAACCGGGAAGCGGAAGCCGCAGAGCCGGATGGCGGCGATGGCGGACAGCGCCAGCGTCAGGCTGGAGGCGAGCAGCGCGCCGCCGACGACGCCCACCAGATAATTTGTATGGAACCCGAAGGCGGCGAGCCCGCAGGTGGCGGTAATCTCAAACAGGCCGATGCTGAGCAGCAACCCATAGCGACCATCCAGGATCAGCATCTGACCGGTGGCATGGGCATGATAGGCGCGCACCATGCCGCCAAAGGCGGCGAGGCCGAGAATGGCCCGCGTGACGTCCCGGTAGGTCTCAGAAACCGCGAGATCGACGAGAATGTCGGTGACGAGCCAGAGACCGACCACCGACGGCAGCAGCACGGCGGTGAGCAGGGCGGCGTTGGTTTTCAGCTGTTCGAGCGCCGCCTCGCGGTCGCCGGCGTTGATCATGCGGGCAGCGATCGGAAAGGCGGCGACGGCGACCAGCATCGAGGCCACCGAGGCAGAACGGCGGCCGAGACCCCAGCCGACCGCCATCAGGCCGAAAGCCGCCGACCCGCCGATCTGATCGACGACATAGCGAATGCCGTTCTCGCCGAACCAGCCGATTCCATTGACGGCCAACATCGGCCCACCATTCAGAATGGCATGCTTCAGAATGGCCAGATCGAGACGAGCGATCCGGAAACTGGCGCCGATCATCGGCAGGGCGACAGCGGTACCGACTACCTGCATCGCCGCGTAGGCGAGCAGGAGCTCGCCGGCCGACGCTCCGAAAATATTGGTTGTAAAAAGCCCGGCAACGAGACCACCCACCGGACCGGAGGTCAAAAGAAGCGTATAGGCGAAAATCTTGTCCTGTGCCCGCGCCCGCTCGCCGAAGTGATTGTTGAGACCGCGTGTCACATAATAGGCGGCGATAATCAGGAAGACGGTCAGCTGATCACCGCGCCCATCGAAGAAATGCATGGACAGGGCGGCCGCGGCGAGTTCGGGAAGTGTCAGCAGCCCGATCAGCGTCGTCTCGGTCTCAAGGTAGCGGCGGCGCCCGCTGACGTCCTCGGCGGGCGGAAGAAAGCGGAGCGTGTAGAAGGAGAACCAGGACCGGCTCACCATATAGGCGAGCTCCTGCGTAGAGGTGACCAGGACGAAAGTGGACATTTCCGTCGGTGACAGCCACCAGGTCCAGATCATCATCGACAGGAACTGGGCTACCGGCGACAGAAACTGCGCCGGAAGATAGAGGATGGTCTGGCGGATCAGCATGGCGGCATCCTTTCAAGGAACTGCCGACGGCTGGAAAAGGCCGTGATGAGGACGGTGGTCAGAAGAGCGAGCTCCAGCGATTTGGTGGAGAAGGAGGAAACGGCCGTCGAGATCAGGAAGTAGATGCCAAGCGGCAGCAGAACGGGCGGTCCGAAACGCCGCACCAATTCGGCCAGGAAGGCAGCCAGTCCCATCAGGAAGAACAGCGTGACGAAGCCGCCATAATAAGCAACGAAGCCGATATAGGCGCTTTCGATGGCGAGCGGCGTGCCGATCCGCGGCATCATCGCTTTGACGGCCGCGACATCCGGCCCGAACCAGATCTCCGGCCAGGACATGTCGCGGAAAATGGACAACATGGCGACGCGCGCCATGGCGCTGCCCTCATCGTCCATGAAACGGCCAATAACACGATCGATCGCCCCGCCATCCACGGCGAGAATGACACCGACCACCAAGAGGGTGGTGGCAAGGATGGCAATGGCGGCCAACGTCAGCGGAAAGCGCGTGCCCAGCATGAGTCGCGCAAACCAGAATGCGGCGACGCCGGTTAGCGAGACGGCCGACAACACGATGGCCGTGCGGCCGCCAAAGAAGAACAACGCGCCGAAGTGGAACAGTACCAGCATGAGGCGCGGCCCGCGCCGGAAAGGTCCGGCGCCGAGAGCCAGCGATACAAGGCAGACCGAGGTGGTCATGGCGTTCATCAGCGGATGGCCGAGCAGGGCCGTCGCCCGCCAGTCCCAGGCAAGTTCCTGGCCATTGACATAGAGCGGCGTCAGACGAAATCCGCCGAGCACTTCGGCGTAGCCAAGGAAGCTGTTGACGACGAGAATAGCCTGCACCGCCAGCGCAACGCGCTTCATCTCATCGGGCCTGAGGCGAAGCAGCGAGACAAACAGGCAGGCAGTCAGGATGAAATTGTCGGTCACCTGAGAAATCGGCATCTTCTGCACGAAGATCACCTGGAAGGTGAGAAGACCTATGGCGAGAAAAAGCGCCAGCAGACCGGGACTTTCGCGCCAGGAGCGGCCCAGGAAAGAACCGAGGCCTCCATCGGTGACGATCCAGGCCACGAAGGCCAGCATTGATATGTAGCTCGCGGGATGAATCTTGAGGAGCGCGCTTCCACCAGTCGCGTCATAGGGAATGCCGATCAGATTCAACGTCTGACCGGACAGCAGAAACACCGCGAGAACAGCAAGAAACGTCAGGCCGACGGCGAACGGCCGGGCGTCGATGACGACGCCGGCGCTACCAGAGCGGTAGGAAATCGGAAGCTGAAACGCCCGCACGGCCATACCGATGTCGACCCCCCAATGGAATTCCGCCAAACCTCAGGGGATGATCGTGGCCGCATGGTTAACCGGCAGTCTTGCTACGGGCGCGGACGCTTCTATTTTGGCCGACAGCGTTCACGTTTCCTTAAGCGCGCCAGCTTATGGTTAACAAGCTGAAAACGCGGGCGGAAAGCAAGTTGAACAGTCTTCCTCAATACCACGATAGAGATATTGAAAGACCGGTTGCCGACGCTACGCGCCGCCCGGGCGAGGTCGACATCGGCCTGTTGTTGTCCATTCTTTTCCGGCAATGGCTGTTGATTCTGATCATCACCCTGCTGTTTGTCGGCGTCGGCTTCGCCTACGCGACACTTGTCCCCAGGGTATGGCAATCGACGGCACGGGTGCTGCTTGACCCGCGCGACAAACAGGTGGCCGGCCCCGAGCTCTCTCAGCAGCCGCTTCAGGGCGTAGACGTGGTCTGGATCGACACCCAGGCCAACATCGTCACCTCTGCCGCCATCCTGTCGACGGTCGTCGACACGCTTGGTCTCGAACGCGATCCTGAATTCGGCGGCAGCCGCGACGAAACGCTGCGGGCGCTCGTCAAGGCCATCAAGGTGGCCCGCGCCGACCAGACCTATGTGCTCGATATCTCGGTCCTGAGCGATTCCGCCGACAAATCCGCCCGGATCGCACAGACACTGGCCGAGGCCTTCGTGGCCAACCAGGTCCAAGTGAAAGAGGCGGCGGTCCGCGAGGGAAGCAACCTCATCAATCGCCAGCTCGACGACCTTCGAGCCAAGGCGCGGACCGCCCAGGAGAAGCTCGAAGCCTATCGCCGCGACCACGGTCTGCTCACGGCCAACGGCCGATCGGTGGACGAGGACACGCTGCGCCAGCTCAATGACGCCTATGTCGCCGCCCGCCTGCGCACTCAGGACGCCAAGGCGCGCCGCGACAAGATCGCCGCCGCCCGCGCCGGTGGCTCGGACGCTGCGTTGAGCGGCATCGACTCCACGGTTCTGAGCCGTCTCAAGATCGAGCGGGCGCTGGCCGCCCGCACGATGGGCGAACTTGCCCAGGATCTCGGCCCCAGTCATCCGCGCATGATCGCAGCGCGTAGCGATCTTTCCCGGGCCGACGCTCAGATCGAGACCGAGCTCAAGACGCTTTCTACAAGCGCCGACGCCGAATATCAGGTGGCGATGGCGGCGGAAGCATCGGCACGCAAGGCACTCGATGATGCCAGCGCCGTGGTGGCCGACACCGGCGAACGGACCATCGAACTGCGCGAACTCGAGAACGAGGCCTCGCTTCGCGCCGACATGTACAAGAACTATGTGACACGCACCGAGGAAATAACCCTGCAGGCCAATACGCAGGTTTCGGACGCACGCGTCATCGCCCCCGCCAATATTCCTGCCACACCCTACGCCCCGCGCCGAACCATCATTCTGGCGCTTGCCGGCATCGCCGGCCTCGGCCTTGCCTTGACCATCGCAGTCTATCGTGGCCGCCGCTACTTGCCGGAATATCAATGGGCCGAAGAGATCGAAGCCGGCGATTCTGATCACGAAGACAAGGCCGTCGTGGCCGTGAGCCCGCCATTGGAGCCTGTGAGCGACGTTGTTACGGTCGAGGAAGATAGGTCCGACGAGCCGGCGCCGGCGATGGTCGAAGACGAGACTGATCAGCCCGAACCTCAAATCGTTGAGGACGCTCCGGCAGCCCCATCGGTACTTGCCGAGTTGTCGATCGTCACCCGCGTCCCGGCTCATGACAGGCGCGGACGGTCGGCGCCCCGGAGTGCGCGCAGCATTCTGACCAGCGCGATTGCCGATGGCGAGGGCGCACTGCTGCCGGCCGCAGCCAAGACTTTCGATGAGCTGGTCCGCAAGATCACAACAGCCGCCGGGGCATCGCGCCTGATTCTGGTGCTCGGTGCCAACGATGGCCCTGCGGCGGCAGCGGTCGCTTTCGGCCTGGCGCACGTTCCGGTCAAGGACGGCGTTCTGCTCGTCGACGCCTCTTGGGATGATCTGCCGCTCCACCGAGCCTATGTCGACGAGACGATGCCCGGCGTGATCGACGTCATTGCCGGGACAGCGGATGCGGCCAACGTCGCCATCTGCGAGGGAGGAGCCGACGTCACGCTGATCGGCGTGGGTGGACAGGACGCAGCGACCGAGATCGCCGCCAACGTCGGCCGCGTCGCCGATTTCGTCGACAAGCTCTCCCACGACTTCGGCCGCATTATCCTGCATTGCGGGCACCACCATTCGGCAGACCTCTTGAAGACGCTGCTTGGTCAGGTCGATGCGGCTCTGATCGTTGCCGACGCCGTCGTCGAGGATGACGACGAGGCAGCGGAAATGGTGCGGGATCTCCTCGGCGCCCTGCCGGTCTTCACCGGACTTGTGCTGGTGAAGGAACGCCCTGCGCGTCTGGTCGTCGCCGAGCGAGCCTGAGCCGGCTGAAATAAAGCCTCGCCGTGAGCCGCGGCCCGGCACGAGCCGGCGCGTGGATAAGGCCAGCGCCTCGCTTCGATGGGCAAGCCGACTGGCTTCGTTCCATCCAAAACAAATCGGCATTTCGTTACAATTTGAAGGATCGGATAAATCCGTACTGAACGGCAGCCGGCTTAAGTTGGCAGCGAAGGGAAGAACCATGTCGTTGGCACGGCTCTTCCCAGACGTTGCAATTCGCTGGGAGGCGGAGATGGGATCTCTATGGTCCGTCGCATGCCTCCGGCGTCGGGATGGCGCTTGAAGCGCCGGAGAGTCGCCAATGTCAGGTTTGTTTCACGATCGTCCGGCTACGGCCCAAGCCACCAATCTCGCCGAGGCCGGTCGCCCCCCCGAACCGATCGCGGTGTTCGATACGGCACGCGTCAATATCGGCAAGCAAGCGGACCTAGTTCACCTCGTCACCTTCGACGCGCTGACCGGCCGTGGCGGTACCGTTTTCACACTGAACCTCGACCACCTCGTCAAGCTGGAGCACGATCCAGCCTTCCGCGCTGCCTATGATCAGGCGACCTATGTGTCGGCCGATGGCGCACCGGTGGTGGCCATGGCGCGACGGAAGGGCGCTCGGCTCGTGCGGGTCACCGGCGCCGACCTGGTGCGACCGCTCTGCGGAGCCGCGGCGCTGGCCCGCATCCCCGTGCATTTCTTCGGCACAACGCCCGACACGCTCGCCATGACCGAGACCGTGCTGCGCAGCGAATATCCGCGGCTGATTGTGGCCGGGCTCGAGAGTCCGCCCTTCGGCTTCAGTCCTTTTGGCATAGAAGCCCGCGCCGCCGCCGAACGTATCGCGTCAAGCGGGGCTCGCATCTGCTTCGTGGCGCTCGGCGCTCCCAAGCAGGAAGTCTTTGCCGAATTTGCCAGGCGCTGGGCGCCTGGCGTGACCTTCGTCTGCATCGGCGCCGCGCTCGATTTCATCGGCGGCAGCCAGAGACGCGCTCCCGATCCTATCCAAGCGGCAGGCCTCGAGTGGCTGTGGCGGCTCATCCACGATCCGCGCCGTCTCTCCAAGCGCTATGCGCTGTCGGCGATGTATCTCATCCGCTACAACGCCCGTGAACTGGCCAACGCGCTGTCGCGCCAACGCTCTTCCACCACCGATCATGCCCCCCGTCAGGAGTGAGCAGCCGATGGTTCATCGCATCACCCTTCTCCACTCCATCGATCCGCGGGGCGGCAAGGTGGGCGGCGTCGAGACGCATGTTCGTCTAATGCTGTCTCGTCACCCCGACAGCGTGTCGGTGCTGCTGGTCGGCATCGACGAACGCGGCGATCTCGAGATCGGCAAGCCAGTACGAATTGAGTTCGATGGCCGCCAGATCGACTTCCTGCCGGTGATTCATATTCCCGGCGAGACCATGCGTGCGGCAGCCAAGAAGCTCAGCCAGTCGGTAACGCTGCACTTTACCCTTGGAATCTTGCGTCACCTGTTCACCATCCGCCGTCTCTCGGCCGGCGATACCGCCTCGACCGAAATCGAGCGCTTCGAGCAGGCCATTCCCGCCCGGCTGATCGGTCACCCCGTGGTGCAACTCGTGCACAACGAGGAGAGCAAGGGCAACAAGATGGACAGCCTCATTGGGCGCTATTGGTGGATTCACCGCCTCAATGAGAGGATCGCTCTGACCCTTGCCAGTCGCGTAGTGGGCGTCAATCCCAACATCGTCGCCCGTTATGAGCGGGAAATGCCGAGGGTGGCTCGCAAGTCCGAGTTCATGACCGTTTCAGTCGATACCCAACGCTTCCCGTCTGCTCCCTTCCCTGAAAGCGACACGTTCCGCGTGGTATTCGCCGGTCGGCTCGACGCCTTCAAGGACCCGCCGTTGATGTTCGAGACGCTGCGTCGTCTTCATGGCAAGCTCGGCGGCAAATTCGAATTCCATTATATCGGCACCTCCGACCCGCACCGCGACAAGGAGTTCGCGGCCATCGAGTCGTTCACCGTCCGTCACGGTTTCCAGACCAGCGACGGCGTATCGGCGATCATGCGCAACTGTCACGCCGGCATCCTGACGTCCTTTTTCGAAGGCATGCCCTGCTACCTTCTGGAAACGCTTTCGAGCGGCCGACCGATGGGCGCCATCCGGCTGCCGCAATATGATCCGCTGATCGAGACGGATGTCTCGGGCTTTCTCGTCGAGCGGCCGGAAGACCGCGAGGTTGCCGCCGAGACGATGGCGGACGGCTTCGTGCAGCTTGCTGCCAATATCGCAGCCGGCCGGCTCGATCCCGAGACTATCCACGCCAAGGTGATGCCCTATTCGGTGGCCGTGCAAATGCCGAAGCTGTTCGAGCGACATATTGCTCTCGGCCGCGCCCGTTCGCCCGACCGTCAGCCCCCCGTCGCCAGCCCGGCAAACAGCCGCTCCCACTGAGCGATACCGGCCTCGGCCGAGAATTCCTGGGCACGGGCGACACCCGGGGCCGGGTTCGGCGGGGTCGCCAGTGCCCGATCGAGCGCCGCCGCCAACGCGGCGGCGTTCTCAATGGGAACCAGCTCGCCATATTGCCCGGCCAGTATCTCACGCGACCCGTCGCAGTCGGTTGCGACGACCGAGAGGCCAGCAGACAGCGCTTCCACCGTGGTCATGCCGAAAGCCTCGGTGCGCGACGGCACGGCCGCGACGCGCGCAAGGCCGTAGACCTCGGCCGCCGAGGAAACACGCCCCAGAAAGCGCACACGATCACTGACGCCGAGATCAGCCGCCTGCTGGACAAGCCGCTGCCGCTCCGGCCCGTCGCCGCCGATGACCAGGCGCGCGTTGGGCGTGGTCAGGCGGGCGAAGGCGTCGATCAGCACATCCGTGCCTTTTTCCCGTGACAGGCGGCCGACGGCACCGACGACGGGAGGCCTTGCGGCGATCTCCTCTGCGGTAGCGGCAGCAATCAATGGCACCGGATTATAGATGCGCTCCGTCTTGGCCGCCGGTGCATGCCAACGGTCGACCAGCGCCCGCACGATACCGTCCGATACGCCGACGAACCGGCGGGTCAAAGGCACGAACAAAGGCAGGGCATAGAAGCCGACAGCCGACAGGCGGCCGGTCTTGTATTCCTCAAAGCCGTGATAGGAAAAGACAAGCGGGGCTCCCGACAAGGCCAGCACCTTGGCGAGGGCAAGCTTGACGCAGTTGACCGAGACGGCCGCGGCGATCACGTCGAAGCGGCGGCTGCGCAGCAGGCGGGCGAGCCGCAGCACAGCACCTACATGGCCTTTGCCGACGTCGATTGTGGCCACCGCCGGATCGACACCGTCATTGGATACTTTCTCATCGAAAACGAAGGTGACACGATGGCCACGCGCCGCGAGGCCATTGGCCAGAATAGCCCAGACCCGCTCGGCGCCACCGCCACCTGAAGCGCGGGTGTAGAGAAGAATATCGAGCTTCCGCATTTCATCTCCAGAGCGGCGAGAACCGGCATGACCGTAGCCTTGGCATGCGCTTCGGACCAAGGGAGAAATGAGGGCTGGCTCCCTGAAACCACGTCGCCATCCTCGCCAAGGCTGCCGGGATCGGCTATCGAGATGCGACTTTCGCCGATTTCGCCGGAGTTCCCTTTGTCCGCTCAGCTTTTCATTCGCCGCGCCGCCGGTTCCACGGTCGGCCTCGGCATCTTCATGATGTTCTTCGGCGACTTCATGTTTGCCGTCAACGACATCATGGGCAAGTGGCTGGCGGGGAGCTTTTCGGCCGGTCAAATCGTCCTGACGCGATCGCTCGCCGCCCTCGTCGTGCTGGCTCCGCTCCTTCTCAAAGGCGGCGCCCCGGAGCTTATTCGGCTCGAACGGCCCGGACTACAGATGTCACGCGTCGCACTGGCGACGGCCGAGATCGTATTCTTCTACATGGCGATCCGCTTCCTACCGCTCGCCGACGTCATGACCTTCTATCTTGCCGGGCCGATCTACGTCGCCGCGGTGTCGCCATGGCTCCTCGGCGAACGGGTAAGCCGCCGCCAGTGGCTGGCCATCGCCATCGGCTTTGCCGGCGTCGTCTTCGTGCTGAAACCGGGATTCGGCAGCCTCTCCTGGGCGTCGCTGATCTCCATTGCCGGTTCGCTCTGTTATGCCATGATGGTGGTGCAAAGCCGCCAGCTCCGAGCGACTCCTGATCGAGTGTTGGTGTTCTGGCAGACGATCGGTGCGCTTGCCGTCGGCGCCGTCCTTGCCCCGTTTGGCTGGGTGACCCCGGACCCCATCGATCTCGTCATGCTGGCCGCCCTCGGCGTCATCTCGATGACAGCCCATCTCTGCATTGCCCGGTCGCTCAAGCTGGCGCCGGCCGCCGTGGTGGCGCCAATCCAATATTCGCTGCTGCTATGGGCCATTCTGTTCGGCTGGCTGGTGTTCGGCGATCGGCCGCAGCCGGCGATGTTGATCGGTGCCGCCGTGATCGTGGTCGCCGGCCTGATGGTGGTGAGAGGACGTGACGGTTCGAGCATCGCCATGAACCGCCCCGACTGAAACTCTGTCGATTGCAAACGAATGTCGCTATGATCCGTTTCAACCTAGTTCTTTGAGGAGGTTATGTTCATGCGGTCTTCGGTCCCCGTTCTGACAGCGCTGGTTGTCGGATTGCCAGTCCTCGCTACGCCCGGCCTTGCAGCCAATTGCAGCGCCAAGGGCGATGGCTTCGGTACATGGCTCGCCGGCTATTCGAAGACGCTCGTTGACGGCGGAATTCCCGCCAGCACGGTGCAATCGGCTCTCTCGGGCATCAGCTTCGATCCGGCAGTGATCAAGAAGGACCGGGGACAGGGCGTGTTCTCGCAGACCTTTACCGAGTTTGCCGGCCGCATGGTCAACAAGAACCGCCTGAGCGTCGGCGCGCAGAAGATCAAGGCCAACGCCGACCTGTTCGGCCGCATTCAGGCTCAATATGGCGTGCCGGCCGAAGTGATTGTTGCCGTCTGGGGGTTGGAGAGCGATTTCGGCGCCAACACCGGCGATTTCCCGACCCTGCAGTCGCTGGCGACCCTCGCTTATGACTGCCGCCGGCCGGTGATGTTCCAGAATGAGCTGCTCGATGCCCTGCAGATCGTGGCGCGAGGCGACCTCACGCCGTCGGAAATGAAGGGCGCCTGGGCCGGCGAGCTCGGCCAGACGCAGTTCCTGCCGTCCAACTATCTCCGCTACGCCGTCGACTTCGACGGCGACGGCCGTCGCAACCTCATCAAGAGCGCGCCCGACGTGCTGGGCTCGACGGCCAATTACCTGCATTCGCTCGGCTGGGTGCCCGGCCAGCCCTGGCTGGTCGAGGTCAAGATTCCGGCCAACCTCCCCTGGGATCAGGCGGACCTGCCGATCAAGAAACCGGTCGGCGAGTGGCAGGCGATGGGCGTGCGAGCCGCGAACGGCTCCATCCCCGACGGTGTGGCCGCGCTTTATCTGCCGATGGGGCGCTTCGGGCCGGCCTTCCTCGCGTACCACAATTTCGATGTCTACCTCGGCTGGAACGAGTCGCTGGTCTACTCGACCACCGCAGCCTATTTCGCAACGCGGCTGGCCGGTGCGCCGCCAGTCGGCCCCGGCAATGGGAACGTCGAAGCGCTCGGTGCGTCCGATATCGCCTTCATCCAGGGAGCGCTTTCAGCCCAGGGTCTGGACGCCGGCCCCAAGGACGGCAAGCTGGGCCAGCAAACGCGCGAAGCGGTTCGCAGCTTCCAGCTGAAGGCTGGACTGCCGGTCGATGGTTGGCCGGATTCGGCCTTGCTCCAGGCGCTCAGGTGATACCAGGACCAGTGCGCTTTTCTCCGCCGCTTCCCATCGACGCGGTGCTCGACGATATCCGAGCATCGCTTGAAGCCAACCCGCGTCTCGTTCTTGTCGCCGCGCCAGGCGCCGGCAAGACGACACGGGTGCCACTGGCGCTGCTCGATGCCCCGTGGCGAAGCGGCAAGCTGATCGTCGTCGAACCGCGGCGTATCGCTGCCCGCGCTGCAGCGGCGCGCATGGCCGATAGCCTTGGCGAGAGTGTTGGACAAACCGCCGGCTACCGCGTCCGCATGGACTCCAGGGTGTCGGCGAAAACGGTGATCGAAGTGATCACCGAGGGCGTCTTCACGCGCATGGTGGTGGAAGACCCGCTGCTCGATGGGGTAGCGGCGGTGCTGTTCGACGAGTTCCACGAACGCTCGCTTGATGGCGACCTTGGCCTCGCGCTTGCCCTCGATGGAGCGGCGCTCAGAGACGACCTTCGGATCGTGGTGATGAGCGCCACGCTGGATGGCGGCCGTGTAGCCAGCCTTCTTGGCAGCGCACCGGTGATCGAGAGCGCCGGCCGCGCCTTCCCCATCGAAACGCGGCACGTCGACCGCGATCCGCTCCTGCGTTTCGAGGACCAGGTGGCCGACGTGACGCTGCGGGCGTTGCGCGAAGAGGAGGGTTCGGCGCTGGTCTTTCTGCCAGGGCAGGCGGAAATTCGTCGCGTCGCCGAACGACTCGACGGGCGTCTGTCAACTGGAGTTCGCCTCGCCCCCCTTTATGGCGCACTGACCAACGCCGAGCAGGATTTCGCCATTCGCCCGTGCCGGCCACCGGAGCGCAAAGTGGTGCTTGCCACGGCAATCGCCGAGACGTCGCTGACCATTGACGGCGTCCGGTTGGTGATCGATGGCGGCCTGTCTCGCGTTCCCAAATATGAACCGGACACCGGCCTGACGCGCCTTGAAACGATGCGCGTTTCGCGCGCCTCGGCCGATCAGCGGCGCGGCCGTGCCGGTCGTACCGAGCCGGGTATCTGTTGGCGCCTGTGGAGCGAGGGCCAGACGGCAGCGCTCCAGCCCTATTCGACGCCGGAGATCCTGGAAGCCGATCTTTCACAGCTGGTACTCGACCTTGCCGCCGTCGGCATTCACGATCCGGCCGCCCTCGCCTTTCTCGACCCGCCGCCGAAGCCGGCCTGGAACGAAGCTGTGGAGTTGCTTCGCGATCTTGAGGCCATCGATGATGCGGGCCGTATCACGGCCGAGGGCAAGGCGCTGGCGCGCCTGCCATTGCCGCCCCGCCTCGCCCACATGATCCACCGGGCGGCGGACTTCGGCGCGGCGCGGATGGCGGCCGATATTGCGGCGATCCTCACCGAACAGGGTCTCGGGGGCGACTCCACCGACATTGCCGACCGCCTCGTGCGCTTCCGTGGCGATCGCGCTCAACGGGCCAGTGACGCTCGGGCCATGGCTAGCAAGTGGGCCAAGCTGGCGGCCGAGGGTCAGGCCTCCGAGGCATCGCCGACCTCGCTATCGGCAGGCGCCATTCTCGCTCTTGCCTATCCTGATCGGGTTGCCGAAGCTCGAGGACCGCATGGTGCCTTTCGCCTTGCCAGCGGCAGAGGCGGCATGCTGGAGGAGCATGACCGGCTAGCCAAGGAAGATTACATCGTCGTCGCCGACCTCGCCGGCAAGGCGGAGCGAGCGCGCATCCGGCTGGCGGCTGCGATTTCCCGTGACGAGATCGAGATGCTGTTCGCAACCCGAATCGTCGACGAAACGACCGTCGTATTCGATCCGGCCGCCCGCGCCGTCCGCGCCCGCCGCATCCGACGGCTCGAGGCGGTAAAGCTTGCCGAGGAACCGATTGCCGCGCCAAGCGGTACGGAGACGAGCGCAGCACTTCTGTCAGGTGTCCGCCGGATCGGCATCGACCGTCTCAACTGGTCGAAAGAGCAGCGGCGGCTCAGGGAGCGTGTCAACTTTCTCAACCAAACGGTGGGCGAGCCTTGGCCCGATCTCACCGATGCCGGTCTTGCCGGCACGCTCGACGATTGGCTGGGTCCGTTCATCGATGGGCTGACGCGGCTCGACGACATCGACGCCGCGCTCCTCGGCGCCGCCCTAGATCGGCTTCTGCCGTTTGGTCTCAGGCAGGACATGGACAGGCTGATGCCCAGCCATTTCGAGGCGCCGACCGGCAGCCGCGTACCGATCGACTATGGCGCCGACGGCGGACCTGCCGTGGAGATCAGGGTGCAGGAGCTGTTCGGTCTCGATCGGCATCCGACCATTGCCGGCGGCCGGGTGGCTCTGACGCTAGTGCTGACCTCGCCAGCTCATCGGCCGATCCAGACCACCAAGGATCTGCCCGGCTTCTGGCGAGGCTCCTGGAAGGACGTGGCGAAAGACCTCAAGGGGCGCTATCCGAAGCACCCCTGGCCCGACGATCCGCTTAGCGCGGATCCCACCCGCCGGGCCAAGCCACGCGGCACTTGATTAGCGCACGTTCACTGTGAAATCGTCGGTCGAGTAGCTGTAGCGCATTTCCGAGCTGTCAACGGGATAGCCGGAGTTTACCGAAAAGTGGTCAGTGCCGCGGAAGCCCTTGACTGAGGTGTAGGAAATCCTCGTGCCGACAAACTTGCGGCCACTACAAGGAGGGGCGTCAGCGATGAAGGTATCCGGCCGAATGTCCAGCTTGCCATGCATGGGCTCTTCCAAAACCTTGGTTCGAAACTGCCCCTCGGAAGAACAGGTGCTAACCGAATACGTATAAAGCTGGTAGGAGACCGTCTGGCCAGACTTAGTGTCCATGGTCACATCTTCGGCATGGGCGACAGCAGCCACGGACAGCAGGGTGGCGGCGGCAATAAGCGAACGCATACAAAACTCCAACGCAATTTCGCGCATAATGCGCATCGGTGATATTTCCAATTGTATCTGTTATCACCGGTTGCGAAGGACAACAACTAGCTGCATAACCCACTTTAGGCTGTGCCCGAGAACAAGCCGGCAGCCCGGATTTCCAGAGCAGCACGATCGCCGATCCGAGGCGGCTCGCGGTCAGCCGGCGTCAGTGCCTCGATGATCATCTCGGTTCCGTCGGCACGGAATCCGATACGGCGCGACGATCCTGAGCGATGCAGCGACACGACCGTTGCCCAGAGCCCTTCGCCATCACGGCGGAAGGCGACGTGCTCGGGACGGACGTAGAGTTTCGCCGGTCCGTCGAAGAGAAGCGGCGGCAGCCGGGGGATCGAAACCTCCTGCTGACCGACGAAAGGCCTTCCCTTGTCGACATGGATGTCGAGGCGAACGGATTCGCCAATGAAGTCGAAGACGAAGGGCGTCGCCGGCCGGTCGTAGATGTCCTCGGGCGACCCTTCCTGCTCGATCTTTCCATTGCTCATGACGATGACCCGGTCGGCGAGATCGAGCGCCTCCTCCTGATCGTGCGTCACAAACAGCGTGGTGTGGCCGGTACGGTCGTGGAACTCCCGGAGCCAGACGCGCAGTTCCTTGCGCACCTTGGCGTCCAAAGCGCCAAACGGTTCGTCGAGCAGCAACACGCGCGGCTCGACGGCGAGCGCCCGGGCGAGCGCCACGCGCTGGCGCTGACCACCCGACAGCTGGCTCGGATATCGGCCGCCATACTCCGGCAGCTGGATCAGGGCGAGCAGTTCCTCGACCTTGTTCCGGATCGCTGCCGCGGTCGGTCGCGTGCGGCGCGGCCGCACCCTCAGACCATAGGAAATGTTGTCGGCGATGGTGAGATGCTTGAAGAGGGCATAGTGCTGGAACACGAATCCGATATTCCGCTCCTGGACGCTCTTGAAGCTGGCATCCTCGCCGCCGAACAGAATTTGACCGCCTGACGGGATCTCAAGGCCGGCCACGCAGCGCAGGAGCGTCGTCTTGCCCGAGCCGGACGGTCCGAGCAGCGCCAGGAGTTCCCCCGAAGCGACCTTGAGGTCGACGCCATGAAGGGCCGCCGTGCTGCCGAAGGTCTTCGTCAGGTTGCGAATATCGAGTTCCATCGGGGCTCCGTCAGTGGCGGTGGCCGGCGGCGAGATCGCCGGCGTAGCGATGTTCCAGCCAGGATTTGATGCCGAGCGTCACCAAGGCCAAAGCGGCGAGCAGTGAAGCGACGGCGAAGGCGGCAACGAACTGGTATTCGTTGTAAAGAATTTCGATGTGCAGCGGCATGGTGTTGGTGTAGCCGCGGATATGGCCTGACACCACGGACACCGCGCCGAACTCGCCCATGGCGCGGGCATTGCAGAGCAGCACGCCGTAGAGCAGCGCCCATTTTACGTTGGGCAGCGTCACCGTCCAGAACATGCGGAAACCGGAAGCGCCGAGCGTCAGCGCCGCCTCCTCGTCGGTGTTACCCAGTTCCTCCATCAGCGGAATCAGCTCGCGCGCGATGAAGGGGAAGGTGACGAACACCGTCGCCATGATGATACCCGGCAGGGCGAAAATGATCTGGATGCCGGCCGACTGCAGCCAACCACCGAAGATGCCGTGATTGGCATAGAGCAAAACGTAGACGAGACCTGCCACCACCGGCGACACCGAAAAGGGCAGGTCGATCAGTGTCACCAGGAAAGCCTTGCCACGGAAATCAAACTTGGCGATCGCCCAGGCGGCGGAAATGCCGAAGACGAGATTGGCCGGAACAGCAATGACGGCCACCATCAGCGTCAGCAGAATGGCGTCGACGGCAGCCGGATCGGCAAAGGCGTGAATGAAGGCGCCAGCGCCCTTCCGGAACGCCTCCATGAACACCGTGACAAGCGGCAGCAACAGAAACAGGCCGAGAAAGCCGACCGCCAACGTGATCAGCAGACGCCGGACCCACGGTGCCTCCTCGGTCGGCAAGCGGCGGCGGGACGGGCTGGCGGCAACGGCCGCAGTCGTCTCTTCGAGCGACACGGCGAGCGCGACGGAACTGTCAGACATGGCCATACCTCGTGCGCGCTCGGGCCTGGATCAGATTGATGAGGAGAAGCGTTGCGAAACTGACCGCCAGCATGAAGGCGGCGACGGCGGTCGCGCCGGCATAGTCGAACTCTTCGAGCTTGATGACGATGAGCAGCGGCGCGATCTCCGAGACATAGGGGATGTTGCCGGCAATGAAGATCACCGAACCATATTCGCCGACCGCCCGGGCGAAAGCCAGCGCGAAGCCGGTCAGGATGGCCGGGCTGAGCACCGGCAGCACCACCGATGCGATGGTTCTGAGCCGGCCGGCGCCGAGCGTCGCAGCAGCCTCTTCGAGTTCGCGGTCCACTTCGGCCAGCACCGGCTGCACCGTGCGAACGATGAAAGGCAGACCGACGAACACCAGTGCCAGGAAGACCCCGATCGGTGTATAGGCGATCTTGAGGCCAAAGATGGTGGCAATCGAGCCGATCCAGCCCTTCGGCGCGTAGAGCGCGGTCAAGGCGATGCCGGCCACCGCCGTCGGCAAGGCGAAGGGCAGATCGATGATCGCATCGAAAAAGCGCCGGCCGGGAAAGTCATAGCGTACCAGCACCCAAGCGATCAGCAGACCGAAGGGCACGTTGAAGGCAGCCGCGGCAAAGCTCGTGACAAAGGATAATCTCAGCGCCGACAGCGTTCGGCCATCGAGCGCCAGGACCACGAGCTCATGCACCCCCAGCGAAGAAGCCCGGAAGAGCAGGGCGCCAAGCGGCAGGAGGACGATCATCGTGAGATAGAGGATCGTGAAGATGATCGTCAGGCGAAAGCCCGGCAGGACACTCGGCTTGACGAAGGGCGCGTACAGGGTCATCGGCCTCGCTTTCGGAGGAAGCCGGCCGATCGGGATCACCCGGTCCGCCGGCGGCAAGGTCTCGTTCGGTCAGCGGAAAGAGAAACCCGGGTGGCACCGTTGCGATCCACATGGCAATCCCTCCACTCATCGAAGCCGGCGGACGAGCCGCCGGCGATGTTTGGTCACTGTGCTGGCTTATAGATCTGATCGAATACGCCACCGTCGCCGAAATGGTAGGGTTGCGCCTTGGCCCAGCCGCCGAACAACGGATCATCGATGCTGACCAGCTTCAGCTGAGGGATCGCCTTAAGAAGTTCAGGAGGGACCAGGTTCGGCTCGGCCGGACGATAGTGGAACTTCGCGGCGAGCGTCTGTCCCTCGGCCGAATAGAGATATTCGAGGTAGGCGCGAGCCTCCTTCTCGGTGCCGTTGATCTTGGTGTTGCCCTCGACGACGGCGACCGGTGGCTCGGCCAGGATGGATTGCGGCGGCACCACGATATCGAATTTGTCGGCGCCGAATTCGTCGAGGGCCAGGAACGCTTCATTCTCCCAGGCAAGCAACACGTCGCCAAGCTCTCGCTGGGCGAAGGTGACAGTCGAGCCGCGGGCACCGGTATCGAGTACCGGCACGTGCTTATAGAGAGCGCCTACGAAATCGCGAATCTTCGCCTCGTCACCGCCATACTGACCAGCGGCCCAAGCCCAGGCTGCGAGATAGTTCCAGCGCGCACCGCCCGACGTCTTGGGATTGGGCGTTATCACCTCGACGCCGTCCTTGATGAGGTCGCCCCAGTCGTGAATACCCTTCGGGTTACCCTTGCGGACCAAAAAGACGATGGTCGAGGTGTAGGGCGCCGAGTTGTGCGGTAGCTTGCCGCGCCAATCGGCCGGGATCTTACCGGTCTTTTCGGCGATGGCGTTGATGTCGCTTTCGAGCGCCAGCGTCACCACATCGGCCGGCAGGCCGTCGATCACGGCACGGGCCTGTTTGCCGGAACCGCCGTGCGACGAACGGACGTCGACATCCTCACCAGTCTCGGCCTTCCAGTGCGCGGCGAAGGCCGCATTGTAGGCCTCGTAAAACTCGCGGGTTGGATCATAGGAAACATTGGTCAACGTCACCGCCATGGCTGGAGCGGTGATGGCAAGCGGCGCCGCGATCACAGCGGCGAACAGTCCCAGAAATTTCGAGCCTCGCATGCTTCCAGTCTCCAGCCTCAAGCGATGTCGGCCATCGCGCCTGTCGGGGAGCCTCGGCTGCCTCTCGGGGCGCTTGGTGCCTCCCGACAGGCTGGAATCCTAAAAGGACAGCTTTAATTGGCAAGAGATACCATTCCCTCCGAAATGGCCTGTTTGTAAAATTTCATTCCGTTATTGTCACCCATTACGCGAGTAGAGGCAACATGCTTCCCGGAAGCCGAGAGTTTCCGGTGGGATTTTCCTTTGAGATCAAGAGCGGACCATGTCGCGAACGCGGCGCACGGCCTCCGGTAGCAAGGCCGAGAGCTGTCCTTCTGGTTTCTGTCTCAGCAGCGACAGTGACGGATAGACAGGCGTCTTGTCTCCCTCCAGACGCCATAGCCAATTGGCCGCCGAGGCAAGAAGAGCAACGCCGGGGCGTCCGAGTGCGCCGGCGAGGCGGAGCGGCAAACCGTCAATGGCGATCACGGCATCGAGCCGGCTGAGAAGCGCGGCGCAATCGACACGGGCATCGACACCCGCCTCGAAATCCGGGCCGGGATGCTCGATGCGGATCGGCGAGCCGGCAATCTCCCAACCAGATGGCGTCGACGACCGGACCAGCAGGGTCGCGGACAGCCGTTCCAGCGCGATGAAGCGCAGGTCGCCGATACCGGCGAGCGGCGCGAGGTCGTCGAGCTTGAGGCTGTTGCCCCAGACCAGGCCGATGGCCGGCCTGCCGCGACCGAGGTCAAGCCGCGCGCTCCAGCGCTCCACGAGCATAGGCTCAGCGGCAAGCAGTGGACCTGATGGCGTAAAGCTTCCGGCGGTGAGGCCGAGGCGATGCGGCAGGCCCGAGAGTGGCGCAGTCGCGGCAGCGGCTTCGATCCAGTTCCCCACATCTTCGTTGTCGGCGGCGACGTGACCGACGCCCGCCAATGCCGAAGCGAGACGGACGAAAGGCTTCGGCGCCACTAACCCGAGGTCGGGGACCAGGGAGCGGGCCAGTGGCAGCGTCGATGCGAAGGTGACGAGGTCGAGTGGATCCATTCCGGTTGAGACGAGGAGCGGCCCATCGAGCGGATCGCCACTCCAACTTGGCAATCGGGCAGTCCAGGCCGGGCGAGCGGCAACGGCATCGAGATCGGCGAAACCGCCGGCCATATCGCCAAGTGCCAGCAGCGCCGCCGCCCGATCGGCGTGCGGACGAGACACACCCGTTCGCCGGAACGCCTCGACCGCCGCCAGCGGGCGGCCGGCAGCGACCAGCGCCGACCCCAGACCGCCGAGGGCGCGTGGCTCGGCTGGGTCGAGCCGCAGCGCGGCCTCGAAAGCGGAAACGGCACCGTCTGCGTCGCCGGCGGCAAGGCGGGCTACGCCGAGACGAACGGCGAGCGTCGCGTCGAGTGGTTTGGCGGCGCGCGCCCGCTCGAAAGCCGCGGCCGCCTCAACCAGGCGAGACGTTGCGGCGAGCGCCTCGCCAAGAGCGATAGCGATATCGGCCCGGCCCGGCGCGGTCCGATCGGCGCGCGTCAGAAACACGACGGCGCGGGCATGATCGCCATTGGCGCGAGCCGCGGCGGCGGCGCCCTGCATCGCCGGCACATGGTCCGGCGATCGCGCCAGTGCCACCTCATAGAGAGCGATGGCCTCGATCCATTTGTGAGCCGCTTCAGCGGCGGCGGCGCGCGCCATCAGCTGGTCGACAACCGTTTCGGTCATGAAGCCAGCCTTTCGGAAATGAGGGCGCGCAGGAGATGGGCAAGATCATCGCCCCGGCGCCAGACCCGCACATCGGGATACCAGGGCGTGCCGCCCCCTCCCGCCCAGAGCCAATCGGTGGTCGACGGATCCATCACTATGCTTGGTCGGCCGAGCGTTGCGGCAAGGTGAACCGTGGTCGAAACGGGGGCGATCACCACATCGAGCGCTGCCATCGCCGCCGCAGTCTCGGTGAAGCCGCCGAGCCGATCGCCCAGCGGTTCGACAGCCAGCCCTTTGGGAAGCACGCCGAGCGAGGCCCGACCGGCGCGACGGTCGAGAGCGAACAGGCGGACGCCGTCGAGGCCGGCGAGGGGCGCCAGCGCCGCCGCATCGGCGGCGTTCCGCCAATAAAGACCGACGGAGGTTCGGCCGTCGCTGTCAAAGAGCCGTCGCCATGCCTCGATTCGCAAGGGATCGGGCAGGAAACGGGCAGGCGATGGCAGGTCGCTCCGTTCGGTGCCGAATACATGCGGCAGGCTCCGAAGCGGCACCTCCATGTCGTAGGGCGGCGGACGCCTGCCCTGCTCGATCACCGAGATGTCGCCATCGAGCGCCAGGCGGCGGAACAGATCGGTCAGCGCCGGGCGTACCTCCAGAACCAACCGCGGCCCGCGTGCCATAAGCTGCGGCAGGAAGCGGGCAAAGGCGATATCCAGTCCGAGGTCGCGTTCACCATGAACGAGCAGCGTCCGGCCACTGATATCCTCACCGGTCCAGCGCGGCGCCGAAAAGCGGCGCGGCAATAGTTCGGCAGCTTGCCAGCGCACCTCGGCTCGAGCAAAGCCACGCCTGTAGTCGCCGACAATCAGAAGCGCCTCCGCCTCATCCATCAAGAGTTCGGGATCCGTCGGTGCCAGTGTGACGGCACGACCATAGGAAACGAGTGCTTCGGCGGCACGTCCGAGGCCCACCAAGGCCTTGCCGACGGCACGATGGGCCTCGGCAAGGTCGGCACGAAGCTCGACTGCCCGCTCGGCATGGGCCAATGCCTCTTGGAGACGACCGGTCAGCCGGCAGGCCTCTGAAAGCTCGACGAGCCGGTCAGCGGTAGGGGCCTCGGTAACCAATGTGGCAAGGAGGTTTCCGGCCCTCTCCCGTTCGCCGATCCGCAGAAGGGCGGCGGCGAGTTTCTCGCGCAGCTCCGGCCCGCTCGACCCAGCGGCAATAGCATCCCCAAGCAAAAGGACGGCGCGATGGTCGTCGCGATTGGCGAGCGCGGCAAGGCCGGCCTGTGCCAGCATTGCGTCCGGCCGAAGGAGGGGATCATCCTCTTCGTTGAGAGCGCTGCCGCTCGGGGGGGGATCGGCACGGAAGGGAACGGCGCGATCGCCGCCGGCGAACGCAGCGACCGCCGCGACGAGACGGGACAGCCGGTCGGTTTCGCTTTCACCGGGGCGCCGGCGGAAAAGGCGCGCGGCCGGGAACCACGGCGTGCGGCCCTCGCCTTCTAGCCACAGCCAATCGTCGCGATCCGGTCCGATGATAAAGGCGGGCCGGCCAACGGCCCCCGTCAGCGCCGCGATCGGACTTTCCGCGGTCGCCACCACGGCATCGAGATTGGGAAGGGCGGCGGCGATCCTGTCGAGATCGGCCTGACCGGTGGCGAGCGGCCAAGCATTTGGCAAACGCGCCGCTTCGGCATCGAGAGCGACGAAAACGACGCCGGGCAACGCGGCAAGTGGTCCAACATCTACCGATGCCGCCTTGCCGCCGAGTGCCAGGCCGATGCGGAACCCCTGGAGATGAGCGAACGCGCGCGCCGCATTCATCACGACAACAGGATCGGACGTGACATAGCGCTGTGGTGCCGGCAGATCGCCCATGGTGAGACCGAACAGCGCCGGCAGGCTCATTATGGGCAGGAGGATGTCAGTCTCCGCCGCTTCGGCGGAGCCATCCAGCCCTTCGACATTGACCAGCAAAGACGTCAACTCATCCGCAGCTGCAACGCGAACGCTGGCCGCCCCGGCTAGCTTGAGTGCAGGAATAAAACGCAGGAAACGGATCAGGATTCCGGCATCGCCTTCAGGAACAAGAACTACAGTCCGACCGGCAAGATCGGCAAGGGACGGAAGGATGTGCGCCTCGCCGCGCCGCCACTCGAATTCGGCAAGGCCGGCGGCAAAGTCGCCAGAAGCCAGCAGCAGCTCGCCGAGATAGGCGCGAGCGGGGGCGGACGGATGGCGGACAACGAGGCGGCGGAGAACATCCACCGCGTCAGCGGTGCGGCCAGCGGCGGAGAGAGCGCGGGAGAATTCCATCGCCGCCTCGGCGTCACCATCGTCGCAGGCCACAGCCGTTCCGAGGAAATGCAGGGCGAGCCCTGTTTCGCCGGCCGCGGTCGCCAGGCGTCCGAGACCGAGCCGGGCATCGGCGCCATCCTCAGCGATGACCGCCCGCTCGAAAGCACGGGAAGCGGCGCGCGCATCTCCAAGCCTTCTCAGCGCCTCTCCCCAGGCGACCAGCAGATCGGCGCGGTGCGGCGCCGCCTGGACCGCCTGCCGGAGGGCGAATTCCGCTCTCACATGTTCATCGAGCGCAGAGAAGGCGGCGGCACGCGCCATCAGTGCATCGACGGAAGCGGGATCGTTGCCGAGGGCAAGTTCGGCATGGCGGAGCGCGGCGGCGGGCTTGCCCCGGTCGAGATCGCGGCGAGCGGCCATCAGCAATAGCGACGTATGACGCCATCCGGCCGAAAGTCCCGCATCGAGCACTCGATCGGCATCGACCATCTCACCGAGGCGAAGCAGCAATCCGGCAAGGCGCGTCCAGGCCTCTGGATTCGTCCGGCTGAGCGCCACCAGGCGGGCGGCAAAAGGCAGGGCGGCGCGCGCCGCCGCTACGCCCTCGACGCCTTCAGCGGCGGCCGCGAGCCGGTTGATCGCCGTGACATCGGACAGCCCGGACGTGGCGAGCGCCTTTGCCTCCAAGGCGAGAGCGGTCGTGATGCCTTGCCAACCCCGCCCCTCGGCGCGGAAGAGACGCGCACCAGGATACCAACGGCTGAAGCGCCCTTCGCGCGCCCATATCCAGTGTGGTTGATGATCGAGCAGCAGCCAGAGCGGCGCACCGGCGACGCCGGCGGCATGGGCGGCAGGACCATCGGTGGCAACGACGAGATCAAGCCCGGCCAGTGTAGCGGGATCGGCCTCGACCGGCTCAACGCCGAGCCGCAGGGCAGCGGCCGAATCAAGCGGCACCAACCTGAAGCCGGGGAAAGCCTGGCGGAGCAGCGGCACCACACCTTCCGGCGACGCCTCGCCGCCACGGCTCCAAGGTGATGGGGCCAGCGCAACGCCAATGGACGCTCCATCCGGACGCGCCACCGACAGGATGCGGGGCGGTGGCACCTCGTCCGCCGCAAGGCCGAGTGCGGCTGGCGCCGAGGCGAGCGGCAGAATGAGGTCATGCGGTGGCAGCGAGGCGGCATCGACCAGCGGCACACCTCCAAAGGCGGCAGTGAAGGACGAGAGGCGGGCCAATTGCTCGGCCGGGACGGCGAGCGTCAACGACAATACGCGAGCGGCGAGCTCCGGCAGAAAGCGGGCGAAGGCGAGCGTACTGCACTCGGCTTCCTCGGTCAGCACGACAACGCGCGCCGCCGGCAGGCGCGCACCATTCCAGCGCGGACGATTGGACGGATTTGCGAAGGGGCGGCGTTCGAAATCGGCAAAGCCTTCCGCCCAGTTTTCGCTGGCGAGGACGAGACGCGCCGCATCGAGGCGGGAGGGCGCACTGGCGTCCGACGCCTGGAAATGGCGGTCCTCGTCGATCGTCAAGTCTTCGCCCAGTTTCAGCTCCAGCCCCGTGCCGTTGATCCAAGCCCCCTCCATGGAGCGAGCGGCCTGATTCGGAAATGATTATATCCGCTCCGGCCGCCCCCGAACGGCTTAGGGATGTTCGCCGACGCCTTCCTGCCACAGTACAGCCGCGTTTCAGCGTTCCTTAAGTGCCAATCTCTATCCTTGCCCTTCGCCGCTTCTGGCCGGAATCCTGGACCTGACCGTATGACCGATATCGCCGACAACACCGCCCAGAAGACCTCAAAGGCCTTCGTCCTGCCCGCCGTCGACAGCGACTTTCTGCTGTCGGACTCGATGCGCGGCGTCCGCTTCATGCTGGAATACTCCAAGGCCGAGCAGACCTTGAAGGCCTGGGGCATCCGTTCGACACTGGTGGTCTTCGGTTCGGCCCGCGTCCACGAAAATGGTGATCCTCTGCATAATCGCTGGTACGGCACGGCGCGTGAGTTCGGCCGCATCGCCTCCGAGCGCGGCGGCGCGGTCAATCGGACCGACGGCTTCTTCGACAACGTCATCGCCACCGGAGGCGGGCCGGGCATCATGGAGGCGGCCAACCGCGGCGCCCGCGACGCCGGCGCCCCGACGATCGGCTTCAACATCACCTTGCCCCACGAGCAGGAACCCAACGCCTATACGACGCCGCAGCTCACCTTCCGGTTCCACTATTTCGCCATGCGCAAGATGCATTTGGCCATGCGCGCCAACGCCTTGGTGGTGTTCCCCGGTGGCTTCGGCACCTTCGACGAGCTGTTCGAACTGCTGACGCTGACCCAGACCCACAAGGGCACCCGCATCCCCGTGGTGCTGGTCGACGGCGAATACTGGCACAAGGTCATCAATTTCGATGCGCTCGCCGACTACGGCATGATCAACCGCGAGGACATCAACCTCGTGCATTTTGCCGAAACGGCCGAAGAGATCTGGGGCTATCTCGCTTCCGAAAATCTTGGTTCGCACCGCAATCGCGACAAGGCCCGCTATGGCGAGGGCGTGCTGACGCGCCCGTCGCCCGTGCCGGAATGACGGGCTGGATAACCGCAGATCGCGGACATTTGTTGCGTGAAAAGCGGCGCGGGCTTTGTTAGCTTCCGCCCCCATGACCGACGCGCAAGTTCTCCCCGACGACCGGACCGCCGACGTGGCGACGCCCGCCATGGCGCAGTTCATCGAGATCAAGGCGGCCAATCCCGACTGTCTCCTGTTCTATCGGATGGGCGACTTCTACGAGATGTTCTTCGAGGACGCCGAGGTAGCCTCGCGTGCCCTGGGCATCACGCTGACCAAGCGCGGCAAATATCGCGGCGAGGACATTCCGCTCTGCGGCGTGCCGGTGCATGCTGCCGACGATTATCTCCAGCGCCTGATCGCCCTCGGCCATCGCGTTGCCGTCTGCGAGCAGATGGAAGACCCGGCGGAAGCCAAGAAGCGCGGCTCGAAATCGGTGGTGCGGCGCGACGTCGTCCGTCTCGTCACGCCCGGCACGCTGACCGAGGATAATCTTCTCGACGCCCGTCGTTCCAACTATCTCGCTGCCGTTGCCCGCCAGAAGGGAGCGGACAGCGCAGCCGACTGCTTCGCCGTTGCCTGGGCCGACATGTCGACCGGCGCCTTCCGTCTGGCAGAAACCGGCACCGCCGCCCTGCCGGCCTTACTCTCCCGCATCGAGCCGCGCGAGCTTCTCGCCGCCGACGGACTTTTCGACGACGACGAACTGCGCCGGACCTTCAAGGCGGCGAGCCCGGCCGTGGTGCCGCTGCCGCGTGCCTTCTTCGACGCCGCCACCGCCGAGCACCGGGTTGCCGACTTCTTCTCCGTCGCCTCGCTCGACGCATTCGGCAGCTTCACCCGGCTGGAACTGACGGCCGCCGCCGCCATCGTCGCCTATGTCGACAAGACGCAGGTCGGCAACCGGCCGCCACTCGACCCACCGGCTCGCGAAAGCCTGGGCGGCGCGCTGGCCATCGACGCGGCGAGCAGGGCCAATCTCGAACTTTCCCGCACGCTTGCTGGCGAGCGTCGGGGTTCGCTGCTGCATGCCATCGACCGTACGGTATCGGGCGCCGGGGCGCGTCTCCTCGCCGATCGGCTCGCCGCGCCGCTTGCCGATCCCGATGCCATCCGCGATCGGCTCGACGCCGTTGATTTCTTCCTGGCCGAAACGACGCTCAGGATGCGGTTGCGCCGAGATCTCGCCGGCGTACCGGACATGGCCCGCTCGCTGACGCGCATCAGCCTCGATCGTGGTGGTCCGCGCGACCTCGCTGCCATTGCCGGCGGGCTCAATGCAGCAGCCCAACTGGCCACCGATCTTCGCGACGCCGGCGGCGCCGGCCCGGAAATCGATCGCATTGCCCAGGGCCTCGAAACAGCGCCATCCGATCTCGCCGACCAGCTCATCGCCGCGCTTGACGACGAGCTGCCGCTTCTGAAGCGCGATGGTGGGTTCGTGCGGCAAGGTTTCCGTTCCGACCTCGACGAATCACGCGCCCTGCGCGACCAAAGCCGGCAGGTGATCGCTGCCCTGCAGCAGACCTATGCCGAGACGACCGGCATCAAATCGCTGAAGGTGAAGCACAACGGCGTGCTCGGCTACTTCATCGAGGTGGCGCCGAATTACGCCCAGGCGATGACCAGCGAGCCGCTCAACCGGCTGTTCATTCATCGGCAGACGCTGGCCGGCGCCATGCGCTTTTCGACGACGGAATTGTCCGAACTGGAGGGGCGCATCGCCTCGGCTGCCGAGCGGGCGCTGGCCATCGAGCTTTCCGTCTTCGCCGAGCTGGCGCGGGCCACCATGGAAGCCGGCAGTGCCATCAAGAGGGCGGCCGACATGCTCGCCGCGCTCGACGTTGCCACCGCGCTTGCTGAACTCGCCGCCAGCGAAGGCTATGTCCGGCCACGCGTCGATGACAGCCTGACCTTCCGCATCGATGGCGGTAGGCATCCGGTGGTCGAGCAGATGCTACGCGAGGAAGGCGGCTCCTTCGTCGCCAACGCCTGCGACGTCGGTGGCGACGCGGCCGGCAAGCTCTGGCTGGTGACCGGCCCCAACATGGCGGGTAAGTCGACATTCCTCAGGCAGAACGCGCTGATCGCCGTGCTCGCTCAGATCGGCTCCTTCGTGCCGGCCAAGTCGGCACATATCGGCGTCGTCGATCGGCTGTTTTCGCGCGTCGGCGCCGCCGACGATTTGGCGCGCGGCCGTTCCACCTTCATGGTGGAGATGATCGAGACGGCGGCCATTCTCAATCAGGCGGGTCCGCGCTCCTTCGTCATTCTCGATGAGATCGGTCGTGGCACTGCCACCTATGATGGCCTGTCCATCGCCTGGGCGACCATCGAGCACCTGCATGAAGCCAACCGCTGCCGCACGCTGTTTGCGACGCACTATCACGAGCTGACCGCCCTGTCGGAACGACTGCCGCGCGTCGTCAACGCCACCGTCAAGGTGAAGGAATGGCGCGGCGACGTGGTGTTCCTGCATGAGATCGTGCCGGGCTCGGCCGATCGCTCCTATGGCATCCAAGTGGCCAAGCTCGCCGGCCTGCCGCGGCCGGTGATCGAGCGGGCGAGATCTGTGCTCGCCGAACTGGAAAAATCGGGCGGCAACAACGCCGCCTCGATGCTCGACGATCTGCCGCTGTTCTCGCTCGCCCGCCAGCCGGTCGCGACAGCGCCGATCGAAGCGGCACCCGACCCGGCGGAAGCGGAGTTGCTCGCCGCCCTCGATGGGTTGGCGCCTGATGAGCTCAGTCCGCGCGAGGCGCTTGAGGCGATCTATCGGCTGAAAGCTCTCAGGACCGGAATCGGACGCCCGCATGGTTGATTGTTGGGTTATCGCCGACTATTCGATTTTGTTGACGGCTGTGCGCTCGCATAGACCTGCTGCCTCCTCCGAAGGTGATTGCCGCCGATGACCAAGCTCTCCGAATCCGCCTCTTTGATCGACGAGAAGGCGCTTGGTGCGGAGATGGCCGCCATCGCAAGCCGGGCGGCAGCGACCGACACCGATCCACGGCCGGAGCTGCTCGCAGCCCTGAAACAGGCGAACCAGGCAGGACGGGCGGTGGCCCGCGAGATCCTGCAGCGCGATCGAGACGGTGTCGGCTGTGCCCGCCGCCTGTCGGCTCTGGTGGACTCGCTGATCCACGTCATCTACGAGCACACGGTGAGCCATGTCTTCCCCGGTGGGCGCGATGAAAAGATCGCCATCGTCGCCGTCGGTGGTTACGGGCGCGCCACGCTCGCGCCGTCGTCGGATGTCGACCTGCTTTTTCTCTTGCCGCCGAAAGCGCAGCCACTCGCCGACAAGGTTCTGGAACACATCCTCTATTTCCTCTGGGATATCGGCTTCAAGGTCGGCCATTCGACCCGGCGCGTCGACGACTGCATCAAGCTGAGCCGAGCCGACATGACCATCCGCACGGCGCTCCTGGAAGCGCGCTGGATCCTCGGCGACAGGGACCTTTACAACGAGATGGTCACCCGCTTCGACAACGAGGTGATCAAGGGAACCGGCCCTGAGTTCATCCAGGCCAAACTCGCCGAGCGCGACGAGCGGCATCGGCGGGCCGGCACCTCGCGCTATCTCGTCGAACCCAACGTCAAGGACGGCAAGGGCGGGCTTCGCGATCTTCACACGCTGTTCTGGATCGCCAAGTATTTCTATCGCGCCTCGACAGCCGATCAATTGGTCAAGCAGGGGGTCTTCGCGCGCAAGGAACTCAACCGCTTCCACAAGTGCGAGGAATTTCTCTGGGCGGTGCGCTGCAACCTCCACTTCGTCACCAACCGGGCCGACGACCGGCTCGGCTTCGAGAACCAGCGGGAAATCGCCGAGCTCCTGGGCTATCAGCTGCATCCCGGCCTCGAGCCGGTCGAGCGCTTCATGAAGCACTATTTCCTGGTCGCCAAGGACGTCGGCGATCTCACGCGCATCTTCTGTGCGGCGCTCGAGGAGATGCACGCCAAGCCCAAGCCGATGCTGGACCGGGTGCTGCATCACACCTTCCGCCGGCGCAAGAAGTCGCTGCCCGGCACGCCGCAGTTCATCATCGAAAACGACCGCCTGTCGGTGACCGACGATGACGTGTTCGAGCGCGATCCGGTCAATCTCCTCAGGATTTTCGCAGTCGCCGCCCGCAACGACCTCGATTTCCAGCCGGACGTCCTGAAGCTGATCACCCGCTCGCTGCGGCTGATCGATGCCGACCTGCGCGAAAACGACGAGGCCAACCGCATCTTCCTCGACGTGCTCACCTCCAAGAAGCACGCCGAGACGGTGCTGCGGGCGATGAACGAGACCGGCGTGCTCGGCCGCTTCATCAACGAGTTCGGTCGCGTCGTGGCGATGATGCAGTTCAACATGTATCATCACTACACCGTCGACGAGCACACGCTCCGGGCCATCGGCCTGTTGGCTCAGATCGAGCGCGGCGAAGAACAGGGCGAGCATCCGCTGGCCACGGAACTGTTCCCGGCGATCGCCAACCGCAATGTGCTCTATCTAGCGCTCTTCCTGCACGATGTAGCCAAGGGCCGCGTTGAGGACCATTCGATTGCCGGCGCCAAGATTGCCCGCCGGCTCGGACCGCGCTTTGGCTTCTCGCCGGCCGAGACCGATCAGCTGGCCTGGCTGGTCGAAAACCACCTGGTGATGTCGATCATCGCCCAGTCGCGCGACCTCTCCGACCGTCAGACCATCCGCGACTTTGCCGCCGTCGTGCAGACGGTGGAGCGGCTGCGCATGCTGTTGATGCTGACCATCGCCGATATCAAGGCGGTCGGCCCCGGTGTCTGGAACGGCTGGAAGGGCCAGCTCCTCCGGACGCTCTATTACGAGACCGAGCCTTACCTTCTGGGCGGTCATTCCAAGCTGTCGCGCGACCAACGGGTTGCCGCCGCCAAGGCGGAGCTCGCCGCCGAGCTCACCGACTGGAGCGAGGCGGAGCTGTCCGACTATGGCCGCCGTCACTTCGCGCCTTACTGGCTGCGCGTCGATCTGCCCGAGAAGGTGATGCACGCGCGCCTGCTGAGGTCGATGGAGGGCACAGGTCGGAGGCTCGCCACCGCCTATTCGACCAAGAAATTCGAGGCAATCACCGAGCTGGTGGTGGTGGCGCCCGACCACCCGCGGCTTCTCTCCACTATCACCGGCGCTTGCGCGGCGGCCGGCGTCAATATCGCCGATGCCCAGATCTACACCACCAACGACGGCCTCGCCCTTGACACCATCCTGATCAACCGCGAATTCCCCGATGATGCCGATGAATTCCGCCGTGCCGACCGCGTGCTGAAGATGATCGAGGCGGCACTTGAGGGCCGCGAGAAGCTGCCGGAGATCTTCGCCCGCCGCGTCGGCCAGCGCAAACCCAGCAAAGCCTTCAAAGTGCCGACCGACATCAAGTTCGACAATACGCTGTCGGAGACCCTTTCCGTGCTGGAAGTGTCATGTCTCGACCGGCCGGGCCTCCTCTACGACGTGACGACGGCGATGAGCGATCTCAATCTCAATATCGCCTCGGCGCATATCGCCACCTTCGGCGAGCGGGTGGTCGACGTGTTCTACGTGACCGACCTCACCAAGCTGAAAATCCAGTCCGGCGCTAAACAGGCGGCGATCCGCCGCCGCATCCTCGCCGCCGTCACTGGCGAAGAACCGCATCCGCCCAAGAAGGCAGCCTGAGGGGCACCGGTCATGAGTCTGGTCAAAAACTTCGTGACGGTGGGGGGCGCCACGCTGTCCTCGCGCCTCCTGGGCTTCGTGCGCGACGTGTTCATGGCCAACATGCTGGGCTCGGGGCCGATTGCCGATGCCTTTTTCGTCGCCTTCCGCCTGCCCAACCTATTCCGAAGGCTGTTCGCCGAGGGAGCCTTCTCGTCGGCCTTCGTACCGCTGTTTGCCCGGGCGCTCGCCGAGGGCGGCAAGGTGTCAGCGCGCGCGCTGGCCGAAGATATCCTCGCTGTCTTCCTGCTGGTGCTCGTCATCGTCACAGCATTGGCCGAGATCGGGGCGCCCTGGCTTGTCGGCGTATTGGCGCCAGGCTTCATCGACGAGCCGCAGAAGTTCGCCGCCGCCGAGTTCATGACGCGGGTGATGTTTCCCTATCTCGCCTGCATGTCGCTGACCGCGATGGCAGCGGGCATGCTGCAATCCTTCGGGCGTTTCGCAGTCGCGGCCTTTGCGCCGTCGCTGCTCAATGTCATCCTGGTAGCCGCCCTTATCCTCATCTGGTGGGAGAACTGGGCCGGCACGCCGGAAGCCGCCTATACGCTTTCCTGGGCGGTCTGCCTGTCGGGTGTCGCCCAGTTGATCGCCGTCGCCGGCTCGCTGCTGTGGATCGGCTTTCCGGTGTCGCTGACGCGGCCGCGCTACAATGACAACGTTCGGCGCTTTGTGAGACTGGGCATTCCCGGCGTCATTTCCGGCGGCATCACCCAGATCAACATCGTGGTCGGCACCATCATCGCCTCGATGCAGGCGAGCGCCGTATCCTGGCTCTATTTCGCCGACCGCATCTATCAGCTGCCGCTCGGGGTGATCGGCGTCGCTATCGGCGTCGTGCTGTTGCCGGATCTCACCCGCCGCGTCCGCACCGAGACCGCCGAAAGCATCTTCCACACCCAGAACCGGGCACTGGAATTTGCCATGGCGCTGACGCTGCCGGCCACCGTTGCCCTCTGCGCCATTCCCTACACCATCATGCGCGTACTGTTTGAGCGCGGCGCCTTTACCGCCGCCGACACCGTCGCCACCGCCAACGCGCTGATTGCCTTTACGGTCGGCTTGCCGGCCTTCGTGGCCATCAAGGTATTCCAGCCGTCGTTCTATGCGCGCGAGGACACCCGCACGCCGACCGTACAGGGCGGTATCTCCGTGGCGGTCAATGTCGTCGCCTCGCTGGCCCTGTTCCCCTTCATCGGTCACGTCGGCATCGCCGCGGCAACGTCGCTCGCCGCCTGGGTCAACGCGCTGATGCTGGTGATCGAACTCCACCGCCGCGGCCACTTCCGTGCGGATGCGCTGCTGCTCCGACGCCTCGTGCTGCTCGCCATTGCCAGCCTGCTGATGGGTTTGGCGCTGATCCTCGGCGAAAATCTTGTCGACGCCCATCTCCATGGCGGCCGTCAGTTCGTCCAGGGTCTCTGGCTGCTCGGCCTTTGCGTGTTCGGCATGGCGGTCTACGGGCTCGCCACCATACTCACCGGTGCGGTCGATGTTCGCCGCTATGCGCGCGCCGTCCTGGATCGCGGCCGGCGCTGACAGCCTTTCGTCCTGAGGCCGCTTTCCCGCCTTGCGGTCGCCGCCCGGCAGGTTCATAAGTCCGCCCGCCCGGTTTCACCACCGGCGCGCGTGTCACTCTATCCTCGGGTCCAAACCGATGCCTTTCAAGCCTCTTGTCTTCTCCGGCGTACAACCGACCGGCAATCTCCATCTCGGCAATTATCTCGGCGCCATCAAGCGTTTCGTGGAAATGCAGGCGACACATGACTGCATCTACTGCGTCGTCGACGAGCATGCGATCACCGTCTGGCAGGATCCCTTCGAGCTCCGGCGTCAGATCCGCGAAGTAACGGCCGCCTTCCTCGCCGCCGGCATCGATCCGAAGGCTCACATCGTCTTCAACCAGAGCCAGGTGCCAGAGCATGCCGAGCTCGCCTGGGTGTTCAACTGCGTCGCCCGCATGGGCTGGCTCAATCGCATGACGCAGTTCAAGGAAAAGGCCGGCAAGGACCGCGAAAACGTGTCGGTGGGCCTGTTCGCCTATCCGAGTCTGATGGCGGCCGACATTCTCGTCTACCGCGCGACGCATGTTCCGGTCGGAGAAGACCAGAAACAGCATCTCGAACTCACGCGTGACATCGCCACCAAGTTCAACAACGACTTCTCCGCGTCGATCGTTGCTCACGGCCACAGCGCGGAGGAAGGCTACTTCCCGCTGCCCGAGCCGCTGACGCAGGGCCCGGCGCCGCGCGTCATGAGCCTGCGCGACGGCACCAAGAAGATGTCGAAATCCGATCCCTCGGATTACTCGCGCATCAACCTGACCGACGACCGCGACGCCATCGCCCAGAAGATCCGCAAGGCCCGCACCGATCCGGAACCGCTGCCGTCCGAGGTCGAAGGTCTCAAGGAGCGTCCGGACGCCGACAACCTCGTCACCATCTACGCCGCGCTGGCGGGCATGACGAGGGAAGCAGTGCTGAAGGACCATGGCGGGTCGCAGTTCTCGGCCTTCAAGCCGGCACTGGCCGATCTCGCGGTGTCCGTCCTGTCGCCGATCAACGATAGGATGAAGGCGCTGATGGCCGAGCCCGACCATATCGACGCCATCCTGGCCGACGGTTCGGAGCGGGCTGGCGCCATCGCCGGCAAGGTGATGGACGAGGTGCGCGACATCGTCGGCTTCATTCAGAGCCGCAAGCGGCGCTGAGATCCACTGCTCGATGAAACTTGAAGGCCGGCGCGGCTTGCCCGCCGCCGGCCTTCTGCTAGTCTCACGCCATGGTTTCACGCCGCCTCGCCCGCGAAGAGGGCCACCGCCGCAAGTTCCTCTGCGTCATCGACGACACGCCCGAATGCGACCGGGCGGTGGTCTACGCGGCAACGCGCGCCCGGCATACTTCCGGTGGCCTGGTTCTGCTCTATGTCATCCCCCCCGGCGACTTCCAGCACTGGCGAGGCGTCGAGGAGGTTATGCGGGCCGAGGCAATGGATGAGGCACGGCAGCGGCTCGCCGGCACGGCCGAGCGCGTGCATGCGTTCGCCGCCAACATCGAGGCCGAGTTGATCATTCGCGAGGGACAGGCGGCCGAAGAGATCCATCGGCTGATCGAGGAGGATCGCGACATCGCCATCCTGGTACTGGCGGCCGGCATTGGTACCGAGGGGCCGGGGCCTCTGGTCACCTCGGTGGCCGCGCGCTCGGGGCCGCCCTTCCCCATTCCGGTAACCATCGTCCCCGGCGACATGAGCGACGAGGACATTGCCGCCGTCGCCTGATTCAGCCCAAACGATTTATGTCCGCAGGTTCACTGATTGTTCATTTGCAAAGTCAGAACTATCCTCTAAAGATCAAGTTTAGATTTGTTCCAATCAGGCGAGCCTGAGGAGCCCCACACGATGTTCATCCAGACCGAGTCCACGCCCAATCCGGCTACGCTGAAATTCCTGCCCGGGCGGGTCGTCCTCGAAGGCAGCCCGCGCGAATTTCTGACCGCCGAACAGGCGACCGTTTCGCCGCTCGCCGGCGCGCTGTTCGAAATTCCCGAGGTGACCGGCGTATTCTTCGGCGCCGATTTCATCACGGTGACCAGCAAGGATGGCGATTGGGCGCATCTGAAGCCCGCAGTGCTCGGCGTCATCATGGAACACTTCATGTCCGGCGCGCCGATCCTGACGAACGTCGAGACGACGGCTGGCGCCGAGGACTTTGACCCGGCCGATGCCGAGACGGTGTCGTCGATCAAGGAACTGCTCGACACGCGCGTGCGTCCGGCCGTTGCGGCCGACGGCGGCGATATCACCTTCCGCGCCTACAAGGACGGGATCGTCTACCTCAACATGCGCGGCGCCTGCGCCGGCTGCCCGTCCTCGACGGCGACGCTCCGGAACGGCATCCAGAACCTGCTGCGTCACTTCCTGCCGGACGTGCGCGAGGTGCGGGCCGTCGCCTGATTGATCCCGCCAAGGGCTACAGCCACACGCCGCCGGTCCTGCCGGCGGCGTTGTCATTTTGAAGGTGTGGCGTCCGAACTGCCATCAAGATGCCGTGAAAAGTTCGTGAGCGACGGGTAATAGCCCGCCGATTTCCTTCATTGGCCACTTCTATCGAACAATTTGTTAGTCGATCGCAGACTATTCGAGCGCGTAGGCGGGACCTAGATCGGGAGCGAATTCGCTTGTCTCTCCCCGAAAGGCTTTCCAATGTCCGCTCTTCTTGCCGACGACACCCTCGACCGCCTGTTTCGCGACGGCCGCTCTTACAACGGCTTTCTCGACAAGCCAGTGACCGACGAAACGCTGAAGACGCTGGCCGAACTCACCAGCCTTGGCCCTACCGAGGCGAACACCCTGCCCGGTCGTTTCGTGTTCGTGAAGTCGCCCGAGGCCAAGGAAAAGCTGCTGACCGCGATGGCGCCGGGCAACCAGGCCAAGACGAAAACCGCGCCAGTGTCCGTCATTGCCGGCTATGACCTCGATTTCTACGAAAACCTGCCGAAGACCTTCCCGCACGCCGATGCCCGGTCGTGGTACGCCGGCTCGCCCGACGAGCGGCTGCAGTTCTCGGCGCTGCGCTCGGCCTCGCTGCAGGTCGGTTACCTGACCACGGCGGCGCGGGCGCTGGGTCTCGACGTCGGTCCGATGGCCGGTTTCGATGCCGCTGCCATCGACGCGGCGTTCTTCCCCAACAGCCGCATCAAGACCTTCCTGGTGATCAATCTGGGCTACGGCGACAAGTCATCGCTGTTCCCGCGCCTGCCGCGCCTTTCATTCGACGAATATGCCCGCATCGCCTGATCGTCGCGGGATCGGCAATGATGAAGCTCCACCGGCAACGGTGGGGCTTTTGCGTTACATCATCGGCAGCCGCTTTTCCGGGCTCCGGCAGAGGTCGGCGACAATGCAGCGTTCGCACTCGGGCCGCCGTGCCTTGCAAACATAGCGACCGTGCAGAATGAGCCAATGATGGGCGTGCTGGAGGTAGGCTTTCGGCACCACCTTCTCAAGACCGAGCTCAACCTCGATCGGCGTCCGGCCGGGGGCAAGGCCCAGCCGGTTGGCAACGCGGAACACATGGGTATCGACAGCGATGGTCGGCTCGCCGAAGGCTATGTTGAGAACGACGTTCGCCGTCTTGCGGCCGACGCCCGGCAAGGCTTCCAGCGCCGCCCGGTCGCGCGGCACTTCACCACCATGCTCGCGCACGAGTATTTCCGACAAGGCGATCACGTTCTTCGCCTTGTTGCGATAAAGGCCAATCGTCTTGATGGCCTCCCTGAGGCGGTCCTCACCGAGCGCCAGCATCTTCTCCGGCGTATCGATCGTTTCGAACAGCGGCCGCGTAGCCTTGTTGACGCCAGCGTCGGTGGTCTGGGCGGACAAGGCCACGGCGACCAGCAGCGTATAAGGGTTGACGGCGTGGAGTTCGCCCTTCGGTTCGGGGTTGGCCTTCTGGAAGGTGGCGAACAATTCCTCGATTTCCGCAGGGCTCATAGGCCGCGTCGGCGGAATGGGTTGATCGATATCCTCGGATGGGGCAATGGCAGGCTTTCTCGGCACGGGGAACACTCCGGACAAGGCGCAATGCCACTTTCTATAGCCAAATTTGACACCCGACAGAGTCAGCAGCGTCGCTTTCCGGCAATCCGCGACGCTTTTTTTGCGCTTTTTCTCGCCGTGTGCGAAAATCGGGTGGTTGGAATGCCCTTCGCTCCCTAACTTCGCATCGCACCCTTGATGGAGGACGCGATGGACGCCATTACGCTCACAGACAACCTCACCTCGCCGCCGATGTCGGCGAGCTGGCTGCACGAGGGACTGCGGATGGCGGGAGAGGTAACCCTCGATCGCGACCACAGCGACTATGTCCTCGTGCGCGACACCATTCAGTTCATCTCCGAACGCTGGCGCGACCAGCCGGAGCTCGAAACAATCGCCGCCGCCGTCGGCACCGATGCCGGCCACCTTCACCGCCTGTTCACCCGTTGGGCCGGTCTGACGCCCAAGGCTTTCGTGCAGGCGCTGACCCTCGACGAAGCGCGGCGGATGCTCGACCAGTCGTCGTCGATCCTCGACACCGCCTATGAGGTCGGGCTGTCCGGGCCGGGCCGGTTGCATGATCTCTTCGTCACCCACGAGGCCATGAGCCCAGGCGCCTACAAGGCGCGGGGAGCGGGCGTCACCGTTGCCTACGGCTTCCATAACTCGCCCTTCGGCACGGCACTGGTGATGGCCACCGACCGGGGGCTTGCCGGTATAGCCTTCGCCGACCCGGGCGAGGAGCAGAAGGCCTTCCGCGATATGTCGGCTCGCTGGCCGGCCGCCACCTACGTTCAGGACGAGGCGGTGACCGCGCCTTATGCGCGGCAGGTGTTCGATCCGACGGTATGGTCACAGGACCGGCCGATCCGGCTGGTGTTCATCGGCTCCGACTTCGAAGTCCGCGTCTGGGAAACGCTGCTGCGAATCCCGCTCGGCAAGGCGACGACCTATTCGGACATCGCCCGCCATATCGGCAACCCCAACGCGGCGCGAGCCGTCGGTTCGGCGGTCGGTCGAAACCCCCTCTCCTTCGTGGTGCCCTGCCACCGCGTGCTCGGCCGCGAAGGCGATCTCTGCGGCTACCACTGGGGCCTTACGCGCAAGAAGGCCATTCTCGGCTGGGAAACGGGTCTGGCGCGCCGCCTCGAGGGCGCCGAGATGGAAAGAGGCTGAGCCTCATCCCTTCAGAAACGAAAACGCCGCGACGGGAAACCATCGCGGCGTTTCGCTTTTTATCAAGCTGCCAGCGATCAGGCCGACAGAACCTTCTTCGACTTGATCGAACCGTCTTCGTTGAGCTCGTAGACGATCGGCTCGCCGGTGTTGAGCTCGCGAGCGACGATCTCGTCGCCAGTCAGCTTCTCAAGGTCCATGATGATCGAGCGCAGCGAGTTGCCGTGGGCGGCGACCAGCACGTTCTCACCCTTGAGGACGCGCGGCAGGATCTCGACGTTGAAATAGGGCAGCGTGCGCTCGGCGGTGTTCTTCAGGCTCTCGCCGCCCGGAGGCGGAACGTCGAACGAGCGGCGCCAAATGTGCACCTGCTCCTCGCCCCACTTCTTGCGAGCGTCGTCCTTGTTGAGGCCGGTCAGCTCGCCATAATCGCGCTCGTTGAGGGCCTGATCCTTGATGGTCTTGAGGCCGGGCTGGCCGACTTCGCCAAGGATGAGGTTCAGCGTGTGCTGAGCGCGCGTCAGAACCGAAGTGTAGGCGATGTCATACTTGTAGCCGAGCGCCTTGAGGCGGGTACCGGCGGCGGTGGCTTCCTTGACGCCCTGGGCGGTGAGGTCAGGATCCTTCCAGCCGGTGAACAGGTTGAGCAGGTTCCACTCGGACTGGCCGTGGCGGACGAGGACCAGAATGCGGCTCATAGGCTTTTCTCCAGTTGATCGTTTCATTGCGGGCCGGAACCAACCATCGACTCCGGAGCGTTCAGCAACCGGCCATCGCCCCGTATCGGAGGCGCAGCCGGAATTTCATCAATCCTTGAAACCGAGCACGTCGGCCATGTCATAGCGGCCTGGCTTGCGGCCGCGCGCCCAGAGCGCGGCACGCACCGCCCCCTTGGCAAACTGTCCCCGATCCTCAGCGACATGCCTCAGTTCCAGCCGCTCGCCGGCGCCGGCCAGATAGACCGTGTGTTCACCGACCACCGAACCGCCGCGCAGCGTGGCAAAGCCTATGGCGCCCTGCGGACGCGGGCCGGTGTAGCCGTCGCGGGAACGGACAGCATAGTCGTCGAGCTTGATATTGCGGCCACGCGCCGCAGCCTCACCAAGCAGCAACGCCGTGCCGGAAGGCGCATCCACCTTGTGGCGATGGTGCATTTCCAGGACTTCGACATCGAATTCCGGCCCGAGCACTCGGGCGGCCTGTTCGACCAGCAAGGCGAGGAGATTGACGCCGACGCTCATGTTGCCGGACTTGACGACCGTCGCGTGACGCGCCGCGGCATCGATCTTCGCCTCGTCGTCGGCCGAGCAGCCGGTGGTGCCGATGACGTGGACGATGCGCGCCTGAGCGGCCAGCTCAGCAAAATCCACGGTGGAGGCCGGCGTAGTGAAATCGAGAATGCCTTCGGCGCCAACCACGGCCGCGAGCGCATCGCTCGTCAGCGGCACGCCAATCTCGCCGATGCCGGCCAGGACTCCAGCATCCTCGCCGATCAGCGGGCTGCCCTCGCGCTCAATGGCCGCGTGCACCGTCACGCCTGTGGTTTCGGAGATGGTGCGCACCAGCGTGCGCCCCATGCGTCCGCCGGCGCCAACGACTACAAGCTTCATGTCCGACATGTCCGACCTCGCCGGTTCAGGGGAGAACACCGTTGCCATGGCGGCCTTCTATCATGCGAGGACCGCAAGGTAATCCTTTAGTCGCAAAAAACCCTCGGGATCACGCTGGAATAAACGCGTATTGGCGCGGCTTTGAGCCTCACTCGTCGGTCACGCGGCTGACCGCATCGAGAAGGAGCGCAATGTCCGTCGGCCGCGACAGCCGATGATCGCCGTCTTTCACCAAGGTCAGCACCACGTCGTCATCAACGAGGCGGTCGACGATGCGCTGCGCATGCAGATAGGGCACCGATGTATCGGCCATGCCCTGAATGATGATCACCGGCACGCCAAGGCGAAGCGGTGCATCGAGAAGATTGTGCTTGGCACCATCGCGGAAGAAATCGGCCGTGAGCCGATAGGCCGAGCTGCCATATTCGCCTGGTACTTCGATGGTTTCCCCGACGTCGACACGGGCGCGTACGTCAGGTGGTAACGCCGGATAGAAAAGCTTCTCGGTAAAGTCGGGCGCCGGCGCGACGAGAACTGCCCCCTTGAGACCGGCGCGATGTTCGCGCGCCAGAAGCAGCGCCATCCAACCGCCCATCGACGAGCCGACCACGACGAACTCGGGGCCAGCTTCGGCAGCGATCACCGCTTTCGCCTCGGCGAACCAGCGGCCGATGCGGCCGTCCTCAAAAGCGCCGTCCGAGCCGCCATGTCCGGAATAATCGAAACGCACCACCTTGCGGCCGTGCTGGCGGCCCCAGGCAGCCACAGCTTCCGCCTTGGCGCCGGTCATGTCGGACCGAAAGCCACCGAGCCAGACTATGGTCGGGCCAGCGCCATCCTGGACAAGGCCGCGAATGATCCGCCCATCGTCCGGCATGGTGATGTTGATCGGCCGATCCACCATCTCGCTCCGCTCCCAGTCCCCTCCCACGCGGCTCCGTGCCGGCGTCAGAGGCAATCTGCCGCTTCTTTAGCCCATTTCTGGCTAATTGCCGTGTGCGACCTTGACTTTTTCGCACTCTCCAACGATTTTCAGGCCGTTGTCCAGCTTGCGAGTCCGCACTTCACGGAAGGAAGTGGTTCGCCGTGAGGACAGCCGGCCACCCGTGGATGGCGCCCCTGTTGCAAAGGTGCGATCGGTTTGACGATCAAGGTCCTTGACATGGTCGGGCGCTGACATATCCGTGCGGTGATCGTTTCCGAAATAACAGAGGAGTTGACAGCCATTCGTCGCCCGTTCCGAGCCACCGCCCCCGTCAAGGAAGGTCCGCGCATCAATCGCGAAATCCGGGTCCCTCAGGTCCAGTTGATCGGCGAGGAAGGTGACAACCTCGGCGTTGTCGCGATCGCCGACGCCTTAGCCGCCGCCGCCGAGGCCGGCCTCGACCTCGTTGAGATTTCTCCGAATTCGACGCCTCCCGTCTGCAAGATCCTGGACTTCGGCAAATACAAGTTCGAAGCCCAGAAAAAGGCATCGGAAGCTCGCAAGAACCAGAAGATTGTCGAAATCAAAGAAGTCAAACTTCGGCCCAACATCGACACGAACGACTACACCGTGAAGATGAAGAGCATGATGCGCTTCTTCGAGGAAGGCGATAAGGTCAAGGTGACGCTCCGCTTCCGCGGTCGTGAGATGGCGCACCAGGATCTCGGCTTCAAGCTTCTGCAGCAGGTGAAAGAAGAGACCGTTGCGGTCGCCAAGGTCGAGAGCGAGCCGCGTCTCGAAGGCCGACAGATGGTGATGCTGCTCGCCCCGCGCTGAGCATCCCGTTTTCCAAAGGCTCCGGGCGGCATGGCCGCACCGGAGCCTTTTTTGTTATGGCAAGGCGGCAGGTGAATCCGCCTTGCGTCTGTGGCTCTTTTCGGCTAGAAGCCAGCCACTTCAGGTCGCCCGGCGTGGAAACGGTTTTCCGTGTCCATGGGCATGCCGTGGCGACTGTCGAAGCTCAAACCCCCGGACAGCGCGGTCCAGGGTCGCGGGTCTCCCGCGGCGGGCCGTGGGTTTTTCCGGAAAAAACAGGCCAGTGAGAGCCCGAAAGGGATCTCCTAACACTCGGAAACGAGCAAAATGCCCAAGATGAAGACGAAGTCGGGCGCCAAGAAGCGCTTCAAGGTGACGGCCAGTGGCCACATCAAGTCTGCTCAGGCCGGCAAGCGCCATGGCATGATCAAGCGGACCACCAAGTTCATCCGTAAGGCTCGCGGCACCACCGTGCTGTCCAAGCCGGACGAGATCATCATCAAGAAGAACTTCCTGCCTTACGCCTGATCCCGCGCGATCAAACGGCACTCACACTCGAGGAGACTGAATTATGGCGCGCGTCAAGCGGGGCGTTACGTCCCATGCCAAGCACAAGAAGGTTCTAGAGGCCGCTAAGGGCTTCCGGGGCCGCCGCAAGAATACCATCAAGACCGCCAAGGCGGCCGTCGATCGCGCGATGCAATATGCGACGCGTGACCGCCGGGCCAAGAAGCGCAACTTCCGCGCGCTCTGGATCCAGCGCATCAACGCCGCTGTCCGTGACGTGACCGGTGGCGAGCTGACCTACGCTCGCTTCATCGATCTCATGGCCAAGGCCGGGATCGCCATCGACCGCAAGGTGCTGTCCGATCTCGCCATCAGCGAGCCGGCATCGTTTAAGGCCATCGTCGAGAAGGCCCAGGCTGCCGCCTAATTGGCGACAGCGCGGGGCCGATCGCTGATCGGCCGCCCCCGACATTACGAGAGCGGCGCGCCGATCGGTGCGCCGCTCTTTTCGTTTCCAGGGGTGCAATCGCCGGTAAGACCGGCTAGAAGCCTGCCATCAGATCCGCCAGGACATCGTCATGACCGACATCGAACAGCTCGAAGCTTCCATTCTCGACGACATTCACGCCGCTGGCGACGAAACCGCCCTTGAGGGCGTGCGAGTCTCCACCCTCGGCAAGCAGGGATCGGTGTCGGCGCTGCTCAAAACGCTGGGCGCCATGAGCCCCGATGAGCGGCGGACGCGCGGCGCAGCCATCAACGCTCTGAAGGACCGGGTGGGTCTTGCCATTGCCGACCGCAAGGCGGTTCTGAAGGCGTCCGCCCTTGATGCCCGCCTCACCCGTGAAACCGTCGACATCTCGCTGCCGGTCCGTCCGGGACCACTGGCCGAGGGGCGCATCCACCCGGTGAGCCAGGTGATCGACGAAATCACCGCCATCTTCACCGACATGGGCTTCGCGGTGGCCGAAGGGCCGGATATCGAAACCGACCATTACAATTTCACCGCCCTCAACTTCCCGCCGGACCATCCGGCGCGCGAGATGCACGACACCTTCTTCCTGAAGCCGAAGGAGGATGGCTCGCGCCTTCTGCTGCGCACCCACACCTCGCCAGTGCAGATCCGCACCATGGAGAGCCAGAAGCCGCCGATCCGCATCATCGCGCCCGGCCGGACCTACCGCTGCGACAGCGACGCGACCCACACCCCGATGTTCCATCAGGTGGAAGGCCTCGTCATCGACGAGACGACCCACTTCGGCCATCTCAAATGGGTGCTGGAGGAGTTCCTGAAGGCCTTCTTCGAGGTCGATGAGGTCAAGACGCGTTTTCGCCCGTCCTTCTTCCCGTTCACCGAACCGTCGATGGAAGTCGACGTCGGCTGCCGGCGCTCGGGCTCGGAGATCCGCATCGGCGAAGGTGACGACTGGCTGGAAATTTTGGGCTGCGGCATGGTGCATCCCAACGTCATCCGTTCCGCCGGTCTTGATCCCGACGTCTACCAAGGCTTTGCCTTCGGCATGGGCATCGACCGCATCGCCATGCTGAAATACGGCATGCCGGACCTGCGCGCCTTCTTCGACGCCGACGCCCGCTGGCTGAAGCACTATGGCTTCCGTCCGCTCGACCTGCCGAGCCTCTACGGCGGGCTGACGGGATAATGATGGCGGCACTGTCCGCCTCTCTTTCCGTCCGCTCCCAGGACCAAGCCATTCAGAGTTTCCGATAACGGATTTGCCAAAATGAAGTTCACCCTCAGCTGGTTGAAAGACCATCTCGATACCGACGCCTCGCTTGACGAGGTCGTCGAGGCGCTCACCATGGTGGGTCTCGAGGTGGAAGAGGTTTCCGATCCTTCAGCGCCGCTCAAGCCGTTCGTCGTGGCCAAGATCGTCACCGCCGACAAGCATCCCAACGCCGACAAGCTGAAGCTGCTGTCGGTCGATGCCGGCAAGGGACCGGTGCAGGTGGTCTGCGGTGCGCCCAATGCGCGGGCGGGCCTCAAGGGCGTGTTCGCCCTGCCCGGCGTCGTCATCCCGGCCACCGGCGACGTGCTTGAGATCGGCACCATTCGCGGCGTCGAGAGCCGTGGCATGATGTGCTCGGAGCGCGAACTCGGCCTGTCGGACGAACACAACGGCATCATCGAGCTGCCCGAGGACGCGCCGATCGGCGTGTCGATCGCCGATTATCGCGGCGGCGCCGATCCGGTGATCGATATTTCCATCACCCCAAACCGGCCCGACTGCCTCGGCGTGCGCGGCATCGCCCGCGATCTCGCAGCACGCGGCCTCGGCAAGCTGAAGCCCGATCCGCTGAAGCCGGTTGCCGGCACTTTCGCCTCGCCGGTGCCGATCGCGCTGAAGTTCGACGGCGACGATACACCCTGCCCGGTGTTCGCCGGCCGCGTCGTGCGCGGCCTCAAGAACGGCCCGTCGCCAAAGTGGCTGCAGGACCGACTCAAGGCGATCGGCCTGCGCCCGATCTCGGCGCTGGTCGACATCACCAACTACCTGACGTTCGACCGGGGGCGGCCACTGCACGTCTACGACGCCGACAAGCTGACCGGCACCATCAGCGCCCGCCTCGGCAAGGCCGGTGAAAGCCTGCTGGCGCTCGACGGCAAGACCTATGCGGTCGATGACAGCATGTGCGTCATCGCCGACGATGCCGCCGTGCTCGGCCTTGGTGGCGTCATGGGCGGCGAGACCACCGGCTCCACCGAAGCCACCACGTCGGTCTTCATCGAAAGCGCCTATTTCGATCCCGGCCGCACGGCCCGCACCGGCCGTCGGCTGGGCCTCAACTCCGACGCCCGCTTCCGCTTCGAGCGGGGCATCGATCCGGGCTTCGTCGTCGATGGCCTTGAGCTGGCGACGCGCATGGTACTCGACCTTTGCGGCGGCGAAGCCTCAGAGATCGTCGTGGCTGGCAAGGAGCCCCTGCCAAACAAGGTCATCGACTTCCCGCTGTCCGAAGTGAAACGGCTGTCCGGCCTGGATCTTTCGGCCGACACCATTTGCAACACGCTCGAAAAGCTCGGCTTCGCAACAACGGGTGGCGGCGAGACCCGTTCGGTCGCCGTGCCGTCATGGCGGCCTGACGTTCATGGCAAGGCCGACCTCGTCGAGGAAGTGGTGCGCATCGTCGGCCTCGATCAGGTGAAGGCGACGGCGCTGCCGCGCCTTGCCTCGGTGTCGCAGAAGGTGCTGACACCGCTGCAAACCCGTACCCGCCGCGCCAAGCGGGCGCTGGCCTCGCGCGGTCTCGTCGAGGCAGTGACCTGGTCGTTCCTGGCCAAGCCCATCGCCGTGCTGTTCGGCGGCGGCGCGTCCGAGCTCGAACTGGCCAATCCGATCTCGACTGATATGAGCGACATGCGGCCGAGCCTGATCCCCGGTCTCGTCGCGGCCGTCAAGCGCAATGCCGACCGTGGCCTCGCCGACTTGTCGCTGTTCGAAGTCGGCCAGATTTTCGCAGGCGACCGGCCGCAGGATCAGAGCATCGCCGCTACCGCCGTGCGCGAAGGTAACGCCGGTCCGGCCGGTTCCGGCCGTCACTGGGCCGGTTCGGCAGCCGCTGTCACCGTCTTCGACGCCAAAGCCGATGCGCTGGCGCTGCTCGATGCGCTCGGCGTCGACATTTCGCGCGTTCAGATCGTCCGCTCAGCGCCGAACTGGTTCCATCCGGGTCGTTCGGGCAGCATTCAGCTTGGGCCGCAGACGGTGCTCGCTCACTTCGGCGAGCTGCATCCGGCTGTCATCGAGGCGCTGGACGCCGAAGGACCGATCGTCGCCGCCGAGGTCATTCTCGATCGCATTCCGGTTGCCAAGGCCAAGGCCGGCCGCAGCAAGCCGGCGTTGACGCTCTCCGCCTTTATGCCGGTCAGCCGCGACTTTGCCTTCGTGGTCGATGATGGCGTCGACGTGGCCAAGATCATCAAGGCCGTTCAGGGCGCCGACAAGAAGCTGATCGGCGGCGTCGATGTGTTCGACGTCTACCGCGGCGAGCACGTGGCAGCCGGACAGAAGTCGGTGGCCATTGCGGTCACGCTGACGCCGAGCGACCGCACGCTGACTGACGAGGATATCGACAAGGTGTCGAAGGCGATCGTTGCCGCAGTCCAGAAGGCAACGGGGGCAATCCTGCGCGGATAAACTTCGAAGGATACAAAATGACAAAGGCCACGGGAAACCGTGGCCTTTGTTGCTACTTTGCCACGAGCACTTGAGAGCACTCCGGCGGCAGATCCTTCAAGGTGATCTCCGGCGGCGGCGGCTTGGGCTTCGATGGCTTTGTCGGTTTGGGCAGCGGCGCATACCAGCTTTGGAGTTCGGCGCCGCACCCGTCGCCGGAAGGCGGTTCCTTCTGAGGCTTGCAGGTCGGCGAATTGCGCGGACAGGCTATGCGGACGTGGAAATGGTAATCGTGGCCCCACCACGGGCGCACCTTGGAGAGCCAGCCACGATCACCCGAGGTCTGCTCGCAGAGCGCTTTCTTGATGGCGCGGTTGACAAAGATGCGCTCCACCTCCGGCTGCTTGGCTGTCAGGCGGATAATGTTGAACTGCCGGTTGGTGAACTTCTTCGGGTCGACCGAGAGCGTATCGGGCGCCAGCATCGACACGGCACTCACCCGCTCGCGCTCGTCATAGGTGAGTTCGCGTTTGGGCATCGGCGTCAGCCAGATGTCGGCATCGAGACCGATCTGATGGCTGGCATGGCCGGTCGCCATGGGACCGCCACGCGGCTGCGACATGTCACCGACAAGCAGGCCGTTCCAGCCCGCCGACGGTGCCTTGGCGGCGAGATGCTCAAGGAAGTTGACCAGGGCGGGATTGCCCCAGTTGCGATTGCGCGACAGGCGCATCACCTGCCAGGCTGGACCGTTGATCGGCAAAAGCTGTGCACCGGCGAGGCAGCCACGCGCATAGGTCCCGATGGAGCGAGAGGCAAGCGGCGCCGGGTCTTTCACAGCCCCGAAGAGCTGCTTGGCCGGTGTTTCGGCGGCGGCGGGCAGAACCGCGGCAAGGAAGAAGAGGGCGGCAAGGCGACGGAACATGGGCTCTTCCAAATCAATGACTCACCCATGCTGCGCCACGCCGGATTAACCGGAGATTAACCAGCGCGAAGCAGTTCGACATTTGACGCAGGGTAGATCGCGGCGGCCCAAACCCCGCCTAATCGCCGATCGATGGACGCAGCCGCAATGCCGGCAGCGAGCCGGTGATATCAACACCGAGGGGCCTTGCGGAAAAGATTATGCCGGACGGCCCCGAAGCGACCTCGGTGACCCAGGGGGGCCGCACGCCGCTGATCAACTGGGCGGCAAGACCCTGAGGCGCTCGCTTGGCCATTTGTCGCAGCTCGGGGTCACCCGTACAGGCCGCCAGATAGGTGGCTCCGGTTGCCCGGAAGGCGGCCTCCGGATCGGTGCCGGTAAAGACGGCATCGACGGCAAGAATGCCGTGAGCATCGCGATGATAGGGAGCCGCGAGTACCGTATGCGGCGTTCCCTTGAGCAGAAACGAGCCGAAGTTGGAGGTGGCAACAACCAGTCCCGGCGTGCGCGGGCTGAGTACATTTCCAAAGAAGGCTCGGCAATCGGTCATGATCGCGGCGTCGGCCGCATCAGTATCCGGGCGAGCCGTGAGATGGTCGACCGCCGCGACGACCAGCACCCACAGCGCCGGAACAGCGATGAGCCAGGTCCAACGCCGGGCGACCGAGCGGCCATCATCCTGGCCGGCCGTCGCCTTGATAGCCAGGGAAGCGATGGCCCCGATGGCGGCCGAGGCGACGATCTGGGCGCCGACCAGCGCACGCAACTGCATCGCTCCCAGCAGCACTGAACCGCCAAGGATCGACAGCACAATGGCGAAGGCTGGACGATCGGCAACGGGCATGCGCCGGAGCGTCAGTATCCCAAGCACAACGGCGGCAAACGGCGCCAGGTAGAGCGGCGGCACAAGGCCCGGCTGCCCCTTGAGCGTGGCGATGAGGCCTTGTGCCTCGGAGACGCGATCAAGCCAGATCGGCCGAATGGCCGGATCGACACCACCATAAGGTCCGGCAAGGCAGGTGGGAAACAGCACGGCGCCAACGGCCACCAGAAGCGAGGCGACGGCAACCAGCGCACCGCCGCGCATGAGAAGACCGGGCAAGCCGTCGCTGTGCCCTCGCAACGCAATCGACAGGAACATAACGGCGCCGCCGCCGATGAGAACTGGGATCAGATAGGCGAAAGACAGCGCGTCACAGGCCGGCACCAACCAGCGCGATGGCGGAATGGTGACGACGGCGGCAAGCAGAGTACCGACCATCAGGGCGCCGGTAAACAGCATCAAGCCGCGCCGCCAGCGATCGGCATTGACAGTCCAGGCAGCGGCGAGCCCCAGGATAGCCAGGAGGACGGCAAGCAGCGTCTCCATGCCAATCGCAAGGCTGGCAGCGGCAGCCATACCGGCAATAAGCGGCCAGCGGCGCGCGCCATCGGCTCTCACCAGTCCCATCAGTAAGCTGGCGATCAGGACGGCCTGTACGTTGTGATGATCGAGGTCGCCAGGTTGGAAGACACCCTTCACTTGCGGCGACAGGAAGATCATCAGGAGCGTGACAAGCCGAGCCAGTTCGCCGCCGAAGCGGCCAGCGACCGAAGCCAGCGCAAAGGCGAAAGGGAACACCAACAGGACGGGCCAGAGGTTGGCGGAGAATACCTCGGCACCGGCACGACCGAGAAATGGGCTCGCAGCCAGAATGATTGCGGAGATCGGCAAGTCGATCAGGCGTGACCAATGCATCAGCACGCCGCCCGGAGGATCGAGGCGATACTGGGTGAGGTCGAACCAACCCTGACCGGCAAGAAAGTCGCGCACCTCGACCAAGCGCATCATCGAATCGGGATCGTCCCATTGAGGCCCGAGGTTCACCAGCCGACCGACGGCAACCAAGCTCACGACCAGCAGCCCCAACGCCACGGCGAAGAGCAGACGAGCACGTGGGCCGGAACCGTAGAGGACAAGAGGGGCGCCAAAGACGCCTTGTTTGGAATTCATTGACCAAAGCCGACGACAGGAAGCGGAAAAGCCCGGCACTCGCTAAGCGTCGTTAGCCTTGCCTTAACACGATGGATAAAAGGTAAAGGCGACGCACCGCCGACCGCGGTCCGCATCCTTCGGATGGCCTTTATGACCGCAAGTGAGATCGCAACCGACGCCGCCACTGCCTTTCCTGGCCTCGACATCGTCGTGGTTCTACCCTGCTATAACGAGGGGGCGACGATTGGCGCCGTGGTGCGCGGCTTTCGGGCGGCGCTGCCCGAGGCGCGGATCTGTGTGTTCGACAACAACTCCTCGGACCGCACCGCGGTCGAGGCGCGCATCGCCGGTGCCGAAGTCATCCGCGAGACACGACAGGGAAAAGGCCACGTGGTCCGGCGCATGTTTGCCGACATCGATGCCGACGTTTATGTCATGGCCGATGGCGACGGCACTTACGATCCCCGCGACGCAGTCGATCTCGTAAGGGCGCTGGTCACCGAACGGGCCGACATGGCGGTCGGTGTCCGCCGCAACGTCACCGTCGATGCCGGGCGCTCCGGCCATGCACTCGGCAATCGTCTGTTCAACGGCCTTTATCGGCGGCTGTTCGGCCCCGACTTCACCGACGTGTTTTCCGGTTACCGGGCGTTCACGCGGCGTTTCGTCAAAAGTTTTCCAGCCGTATCGCATGGCTTCGAGATCGAGACGGAGATGGCCGTCCATGCCGGCCAGCTTCACATCCCCACCGTCGAGCTGCCGCTCGATTATGGCCGCCGTGTCGAAGGGGCGCCGTCCAAGCTGCGCACCTTCCGCGACGGCTTCCGCATTCTGATGATGTTCGCCATGCTGGTGAAGGAGACGCGGCCAAGCCTGTTTTTCAGCGTATTCTCGGGAGTGTTTGCCGCATTCTCGGTGCTTCTCGCCCTGCCGGTTTTCGCGACTTACATCGAGACTGGTCTGGTACCTCGCCTTCCGACAGCGGTTCTATCGACCGGCCTGATGATCCTGGCCGCGCTGCTCGCCACCGCCGGCCTCATCCTCGACAGCCTCGCGCGAGCCCGGGTCGAGCAGAAGCGTACCCTCTATCTTTCCATTCCCGCCCTGAAGCGAGCGGAGGAAAAACCAGAGGCTGAAACTGCGGCCAATCTCGCCGCGCTCCGCGATCTCCTGCGCCGGCTTGGCGAGCAATCCGACCGCCGCAGGGCCGGCTGACGTGGGCTCCGTTGCCAGACGACTCGGCGGCTTCGCGCTGGCCGGCTTTACCGGGTTCGCCGTGGACGCCGGTCTGACCGAAGGGCTCGCCGGTTTCGGCGTCAGCCCCTATCTCGGCCGCGTCTTCGCCGTGGCCGTCGCCATCGCCGTCACCTATACGATCAATCGGAACCTCACCTGGAGGGAACGGCGTGCGTCGGTGCCCGGACGCAGGACACGCTATGTCGCTGTGTCGCTCGTCTCGATCGCCACCAATTACCTGATCTTCGCCGCGGCCCTCGCCGCCTTGCCCGGCCTGCGCCCGGTCATCGCCGTGGCAGCTGGGACAGCCGTCGGCATGGTAATGAACTTCGTCGGCTACTCGCGTCTGGTGTTCAAAGACAATCAGGCAGCGTAGCGAGCGGCATCGGCGCCATAATACCGAACATATCGTTCGGAGATGCGCTCGACCGGCAGCACGATCATCACATCGGTGGTGCCGAACGGACGGTCGACGACGGCGCCTCGCCCGACCATGGCGCCGAGGCGCAGATAGCCCTTGATCAGCGGCGGCATGCCGGAGAGCGCCGCGCGCATGTCCACCGTCTCGATCGGCAGCCGGTTCATAGTCACCGTCCGCTCAGGCCGCGCTTCCACCAGCCAGTCACCGTCGGCCGAGGCGTGATGGTGCAGGAAGGACAGCGGCAGGGCCAGCGCGTCGGGATCGGTCCCCTCGAAGGAGGCGCAGCCGATCATGGCGTCGATGCCATGATTGAGCACATAGGCCCAGATGCCCTGCCATAAGAGTTCCACCGTGCGCTTGCTGCGATAGGGCTTCATGACGCAGGAGCGGCCGAGTTCCAGGAACTCCAGACCGGCGTGACGGGACAGCAGCGGCTCGATGGCAAATTCGCCCGCCGTGTAGAAGCCGCGATGCCGCTCAGCCACGCTCTGGCGCAACAGACGGTAGGTACCGACGATACGCGGCCGTGCCTTGCGGAACGGCCGGATCTCCACGTCGTCATGGTCGAGCACCAGAAGGTGGTCGCAATAGCGGTCGAAGGCGTCGGCATCGCGCCGGCGAAGGAAGGTGCGCGGATCGGCGGTCGCTTGCATCTCGCCGTAGAAGACCCGGTATCGCAGCGCCTGCGCGGCACGCACCTCGGCGGCCGAACGGGCGAGCCGCACCTCCATCGAGCCCATACGACCGAGCGTCGCACTCTCGCCGACTTCAACGCGCCTCGCGTTTGTTGCAGGGAAAGTGCCAGGAAGTCCGAACATCGTGAGCCCTCCGCCCAAAAAGCATAGCCACCATCCCATCCTTGCCGCGAGGATAGTGACAATTCGCCGACGGTCATGTGACATTTTGTTCATCGTCGGAGAGCGAGGCACATCTCTTTCGCATTGTCCTTATCAGGCCGCGTCGCCACACCATGGAAGCAGGCTTAATCAACGATTGAGAAGTGGCTGCTAAAACAGAGCTTCCGCGTGTTCGGCCTCCGGATCATTATGACTGACCGTCTTGTCTCGCCCCGTCTGTCCATTGTTGCCCCCTGCTTCAACGAAGAGAGCGGGATCGACGAGTTTCTGCGGCGTGCGGTGCTCGCGGCGACTGCCGTAGCTGGTCAGGATTTCGAGATCGTTGCCGTCGATGACGGTTCGTCCGATTCGACTTGGGACATCCTTTCTGCCCGGTCACGCGATTTGCCCAACCTTGTTGGCGTTCGGTTGATGCGCAACCATGGACATCAGATTGCCGCGACAGCCGGCCTCGCCGTTGCGCGAGGCGAGCGCGTACTATTGATCGATGCCGACCTGCAAGACCCGCCCGAGCTTTTGCTCATGATGATGCCGATCATGGATGGCGGCGCCGATGTGGTTTATGGCCAGCGCAGCCATCGCACCGGTGAGACACAGTTCAAGTTGGTGACGGCGGCAGTCTTCTATCGCCTTCTTGGCCGACTGACCTCGGTACCCATTCCGCGCGACACCGGCGATTTCCGACTCATGAGCCGCCGGGTCGTCGACATTCTGCTAGCCATGCCGGAGCGTGATCGCTTCATTCGCGGCATGGTCAGTTGGGTCGGCGGTCGGCAAGTTGCTCTGCCTTACGAGCGAGATGCCCGCTTTGCCGGCGAAACGAAATATCCGCTGCGCAAAATGATCCGTTTCGCCCTTGACGCGATTACCAGCTTTTCAACCGTACCGCTGCGTATCGCCACTTGGGTGGGATTCATGTCGGCGATGATCGCGGCAGCGCTTGTCGCTTATACGCTTATCCAATGGTTCGCCGGCAACACGGTTGCCGGCTGGTCCAGCCTGATGGCCGCGGTTGCCGGCTTCTTCTCCATCCAGTTTATCGGCATGGGCATTATGGGCGAATATCTCGGCCGCCTGGTGGAGGAATCCAAGCAGCGGCCGATGTTCATGATCGATTGCGTCAGTCGAGGCGGGGTTAGCCGACCGCTCGATTTAATGGCTCCCAATATGCGCTCACCGGAGCGGCGGGCAGCGGTGGAGCAAGCAATCGGCATCGAAGCCGATCTCAATGAGCCCAATGGTCGGACCGGTACGCATGATTGAGGAACAGTCGACCGCTATCGGTGTATCGGTCAAACCCGTTCCATTGATCCTGCGCTCAGACCTCTATGTCGCTCTTTTCGTTCTGACGGCGGCATTGCTCGTTGCCGCCTTTCGCATTCCGCCGATCCTTGATTTCCCGAACCATTTCGCACGCATCTTTCTGCTTTCTGGCGGCATCGACCAGCCGTTCTTTCGTGACGCCTACGCGATCGATTGGAGCCGGGCCCGTACCAACATCGGAATGGATCTGCTGGCCTACTGGATCGGTCCACTGATCGGCCCGGAAGTGTTGGCCCGGTCGCTTCTTTTCATTGCCATTGTCCTGCCTCCGCTCGGTGCCATTGCGCTCAATCGCCGGCTTTTTGGCGGAGGCCATCCGTTTCATGTCGCGATCCTGTTTCTGGCCTGGTCGACCACGCTCATCGGCGGCTTCATCAACTTCCAGATCGGGCTCGGTCTTGCCCTGCTGTTTGCCGTCGCTGATCTTCAAATAGGGTCGCACCGGCTCGTTCTGATCAACATATGGCGCATCGCTGCCTGCTTTCTGCTGACGCTCGATCATGTCTTCGCAGCCGGCTTTTACCTGGTGCTATCGGCAGGCCTTGAATTGCCGCGCCATTTTCTCGACTTCACCAACCGGCGCGTCCTCTTGGCCGGAGCAGTGAGGATCACCCTCGCCGGGATTGCCGGCCTGATACCGATTGCAGCTCTCCTTCTCAGTGCCAGCGGACTGCCAGGCGGCGGGCAGGATGTGAACCTCGCCTGGAACAGCCCGCTGCTCGCCCTTTCAAATTTCCTCAGCGCCATCACATCGTATTTCACGCTGATCGATGTTGTCCTATTTGCTCCCATCCTCCTCATCATCGTCGAAGCGCGCAGCCATCAGAAGATTCGTGTTCATGCCGGCCTTCTTGTTTCGGCCGCCTTTCTTCTCGTCCTATCCATGATTGCACCGCGTCATGCGATGGGTACCGGCTGGATCAGCTGGCGCTTTCCAATCATGACCCTTCTTGCCGGCGCGGCGGCGATCTGCCCCTTTCCAGCGGCCGTTGGGCCTACGCGCCGCTGGCTTGTTGCCACGGCCGCCACAGCGGTATTCCTGAGGACTATCATTGTCGCTGCTCTCTGGTGGCAAGGCAGCCAAGATGCCACTGCCGTGAAGCGTGCCCTCGCAGACCTTCCGCCACATAGTAAAGTCCTGCCGGTTGCCAATCAGTCCCCACAGCGCGCTGACTGGCGCCATGCCAGCCGTTATTTCTTCTGGAATCAGGATACCATCCGCCACCTGCCGACGCTTGCCACGCCCGATGCGGCGGCTTTCCTACCGACCCTCTTCACGGCCATCGGCAAGCAGCCCTTGGTGGTGAAGGGCGACTTTCGTGACATTTCAGTGGCCGAGGGAAATCTGATCTCCGTAGGAGCGTTGTCCTGCGAAAGCCTGAAGAGCGTTTATCTGCCTTTCGCGCCTTACCTCGCCAACTGGAGGCAACGCTTCGACTATGTTTTGGTCGTAAATGCCGACTACCCAGACGAGTATGTTGGCGCGAAGGTACCGGCGGATCTGATCAAAGTTTCCGGCACCGGCTTTGCTGCCCTCTATCTCATCGACAAAACGGTCCAGCCCTCCCAATTGGATGAGAACACCCAGTGCCCCAGCCCCGAGTCGCTGGGCGATGAATGATGGGCCTGCGGAAGAAGCCTCTTTTCTCGCGGCAACCGCTCCGAGGAGCTCTCCAGCTTCTTGCGTCGCCTTCGCCGGCAACCTATATACCGGCCGAATTCGGGGAGTTCCCCGGTCAGCATTCAAAGGAAATAAACGGGGACCGGCCGGGGATCCGGCGCTAAGCCGAATGCCTCGGGAGAGGGTTCGGACGGTCTGCCTGAATGGAGTGACGAAATGGGTAAGGTTATCGGCATCGACCTCGGAACGACCAACTCCTGCGTCGCCATCATGGATGGCAAGAACGCCAAGGTGATCGAGAACTCAGAAGGCGCGCGCACGACGCCTTCGATCGTCGCCTTCGCCGACGGTGGCGAGCGTCTGGTGGGCCAGCCGGCCAAGCGGCAGGCGGTTACCAATCCCGAGAACACCATTTTCGCGGTGAAGCGTCTGATCGGCCGGCGGTTCGAGGATCCGATGGTCGGCAAGGACAAGGATCTTGTTCCCTACACCATCGTCAAGGGCGACAATGGCGATGCCTGGGTCAATGCCGACGGCAAAAAGTATTCGCCGTCGCAGATCTCGGCGATGACGCTCGCCAAGATGAAGGAAACGGCCGAGGCCTATCTGGGCACCAGCGTGACGCAGGCCGTCATCACCGTTCCCGCCTATTTTAACGACGCCCAGCGCCAGGCCACCAAGGACGCCGGCAAGATCGCTGGCCTTGAGGTGCTGCGCATCATCAACGAACCGACGGCCGCGGCGTTGGCCTACGGTCTCGACAAGTCCGAGCACTCCAAGACCATCGCCGTCTACGACCTCGGCGGCGGTACCTTCGATATCTCGATCCTCGAGATCGGCGACGGCGTGTTCGAGGTGAAGTCGACCAACGGCGACACGTTCCTCGGCGGTGAAGACTTCGACATGCGGCTGGTCAACTATCTGGCCGACGAGTTCAAGAAGGAGCAGGGCATCGACCTGCGCGGTGACAAGCTGGCGCTGCAGCGTCTGAAGGAAGCCGCTGAAAAGGCCAAGATCGAGCTGTCCTCGTCCTCTCAGACCGAAATCAACCTGCCGTTCATCACTGCCGACGCCAAGGGGCCGAAGCATCTGACGCTGAAGCTCACCCGCGCCAAGTTCGAAGCGCTGGTCGACGACCTCATCCAGAAGACCGTCGATCCCTGCAAGGCGGCCCTCAAGGACGCCGGCCTCAGCGCTGGTCAGATCGACGAGGTGGTGCTGGTCGGCGGCATGACGCGCATGCCGAAGGTGCAGGAGACGGTGAAGCAGTTCTTCGGCCGTGAGCCGCACAAGGGCGTCAACCCGGACGAAGTGGTGGCCATCGGCGCCGCCATCCAGGCCGGCGTTCTGGCCGGCGAGGTCAAGGACGTGCTGCTGCTCGACGTGACGCCGCTGTCGCTCGGCATCGAGACGCTGGGCGGCGTGTTCACGCGCCTCATTGATCGCAACACCACCATACCCACAAAGAAGAGCCAGGTGTTCTCCACTGCCGAGGACAGCCAGAGCGCGGTGACCATCCGCGTCTTCCAGGGCGAGCGCGAGATGGCGGCCGACAACAAGCTGCTCGGCCAGTTCGACCTAGTCGGCCTGCCGCCGGCGCCACGTGGCGTGCCGCAGATCGAGGTGACCTTCGATATCGACGCCAACGGCATCGTCAACGTGTCGGCCAAGGACAAGGGCACCGGCAAGGAGCAGCAGATCCGCATCCAGGCATCGGGTGGTCTATCCGACGCCGACATCGACAAGATGGTAAGGGATGCCGAGGCCAATGCCGCTGCCGACAAGGAACGCCGTGAGGCCGTCGAGGCGAGGAACCATGCCGAGGCCCTGATCCACTCGACCGAGAAGTCGCTTGCCGACTACGGCGACAAAGTCTCCTCCTCGGACAAGTCGATCATCGAGAACGCCATCACCGACCTCAAGGCGGTGGTCGATTCGAACGACGCCGAGGACATCAAGGCCAAGACCAACGCGCTTGCCCAGGCGGCCATGAAGCTCGGCGAGGCGATGTATGCCGCCCAGCAGGGTGGCGCCGAGGAGAAGCCGGGCACTGAGGGCGATGACGTCCTCGACGCCGACTTCGAAGAGGTCAAGGACGACAAGAAGAACGGTTGAGGCCGAGCTTCCTGTATATCCGGCTCCCCGGTTGATTGACCGGGGAGCCGTTCCCTGTTGAGAATGGGCGGGAGGCGCCGCCCTTTTGCTCGCACCTCGGGACCAACGATGGCCAAACGCGACTATTACGACGTGCTGGGCGTTCCCCGCGACGCCGACGAAAAGACGCTGAAGAGCGCCTTCCGTAAGCTCGCCATGCAGCTGCATCCGGACAAGAATCCGGGAGATGCCACCGCCGAGACTCGTTTCAAGGAAGCCAACGAAGCCTACGAGGTTTTGAAGGACCCGCAGAAGAAGGCGGCCTATGATCGCTTCGGTCATGCTGCCTTCGAGAACGGCATGGGCGGGCGCGGCGCGGATGCCGGCTTCGGCGCCTCGATGGCCGACATTTTCGACGACATCTTCGGCGAGTTCATGGGCGGCGGGCGGCGCAGCCGACCCAATGGCCGCGAGCGCGGCGCCGACCTTCGCTACAATCTCGACGTCACGCTGGAAGAGGCCTTTGCCGGCAAGACGGTCGAGATCCATGTTCCCACATCGATCACCTGCGTCAAGTGTTCGGGTACCGGCGCCAAGCCCGGCACCAGCCCGCAGACCTGCCGCACCTGTGGCGGCGCCGGCAAGGTCCGGGCGAGCCAGGGCTTCTTCACCATCGAACGCACCTGCCCCACCTGCCAGGGCCGCGGCGAGACCATTGCCAGCCCCTGCGAAGTCTGTTCGGGCACCGGGCGTACTACACAGGAACGGACCCTGTCGGTCAACGTTCCCTCGGGCATCGAGGACGGCACGCGCATCCGTCTGTCGGGCGAGGGCGAGGCGGGCCTCAGAGGTGGGCCGGCTGGTGACCTCTATATTTTCATATCGCTACGGCCGCATGCATTCTTCCAGCGCGACGGCGCCGATCTCCACTGCCGCGTGCCGATCTCCATGACCACGGCAGCCCTTGGCGGCGAGTTCGAAGTGCCGACGATCGACGGTAGCAAGACCAAGGTGCGGGTGCCCGAGGGCACGCAGACTGGTAAGCAATTCCGCCTGAAGTCGAAGGGCATGCCCGTTTTGCGTTCCCGCGACGTTGGCGACATGTATATCAACGTCATGGTCGAAACGCCGCAGCGCCTGACCCGGCGGCAGCGCGAACTGCTCGAAGAGTTCGAGCGCGAATCGTCGGGTGAAAACAATCCCGAGTCCGCCGGATTTTTCGCGCGCGTCCGAGATTTCTTCGATAACCTAGGCAGTTGAGCCGCTACCCTCAATCCAGCCTGACATGGAAGTGATAGCGGCCAGACGGTCTTGTCTGTCGAACGGGAGGTTGGGATGTTCGTGCACCGATGGCGGGATGAGGCGCTAGCCGAGGCGCGCCGTGTGCGCGGCCACTGTTCGGAAGACCTGAAATTTCTGAAGACCTGGGCGGCAAAGCCGCTCACGACGGGTGCGGTCAGCCCATCGGGCCGCTGGCTTGCCCGCGCCATGGCTGCCGCCGTCGACCCTCTTTGGACAGGAACGGTAGTCGAGCTGGGGCCAGGCACCGGCGCGGTTACGGCCGCACTTCTCGCGCGTGGCGTATCAGCCGATCGCCTCGTGGCCGTCGAATATAATCCCGACTTCGCCGAGCACCTCCGCGCTCGCTTCCCGGGGCTCCGCGTCATGGTGGGCGACGCGTATGAATTTGCCGACACATTGCGACATGCCGGCGTTGCCGATGTGGCTGCCGTGGTGTCGTCGCTGCCGCTATTCACCCAGCCGCCGCTGCGTCGTCGTCATCTCCTTGAGCAGTCCATGAAAGCTCTCGAGCCAACACGGCCGTTTATCCAGTTTTCCTATGCGTTGGTGCCGCCGGTGCCCGCCGAGGCAGGGAGTTGGACCCTGGATGTCAGCGGATGGATCATGCGCAACCTGCCGCCGGCCCGCGTCTGGACCTACCGCAAGGTGTAAGTCGTCGATCAGGCCTCCTCTCGCGTGACCATTTCCTCGGACGAGGTATTTTCTTCCTCGGGCGAGGCATTTTCGGTCGCCGGAAGACCTGTTTCGAAGCAGCAGTTGCAATAGGCGCGCGAGCACATCCGACAGAGACGGCGGCGATCGTAGCCGAGCGCCTCGTGGTTGCAGAGCATGCGATCGACAAGCTTATTGAGGAAGTCCCGCTCCTCGTTGGAAAGCCCGGTGAGGAAGCTACTGCTCACCGCAAGGCGACGATCCTGCAAGCCGTCGGCCCGGCGTCGGCCAGCGGCGGTAATCTCCACCAGCACCTCACGGCCAACCCGGCGGCGGCGATGCAGAAGGCCATCGGCTTCCAGCCGATCGATAAGGCGGACAGTTGCCGAGTGCGTCAAACCGACGATGGCCGCGATCTCGCCAATACTGGCCGGAGGATTATTGGCAGCGGTAATCAACGCGGCGACGGCCGTCGGCGCGAGATCGTCGTCTCCGGCGAGCGTAGCATCCGTGACGGCCAGTGACAGGGCAGCGAACTTGTTTGGCAAATGCATGTCCACGTCTTCCCGCCTTTCCTCGCATGCGTCCCCGGCTTCCGGGCGACGCTCGCGTCATCGAAACTCGATCCGCTTCTCATTGATAAACGAATGCGGCAGCGTGCACCGCCCCTTAAAAACACTTATCGCGTTCATGGCATACGCTGGCGACGATCAACCGGATCACCATTGGCCGGAAAACCTTGCCGTTGTGGGGGAGCGAGTGCTTGGCGGTGGCACGGGGGAATGGTATTAGCCGCCCATGACGACACAGCCGCTCTCCCATATTCGCAACTTCGCCATCATCGCCCACATCGATCACGGCAAGTCGACGCTCGCCGACCGCCTGATCCAGACGACGGGCGCCGTCGCTCAGCGCGACATGAAGGAACAGATTCTCGATTCGATGGATATCGAGCGCGAGCGCGGCATCACCATCAAGGCGCAGACCGTTCGCCTGTCCTACAAGGCCGAGGACGGCAAGACCTACACGCTCAACCTGATGGACACCCCAGGCCACGTCGACTTCGCCTACGAAGTCAGCCGGTCGCTCGCCGCCTGCGAGGGATCTCTGCTGGTCGTCGACGCCAGCCAGGGCGTCGAGGCGCAGACGCTTGCCAATGTCTATCAGGCGATCGACAACAACCACGAGATCGTGCCGATCCTCAACAAGGTCGATCTGCCGGCCGCCGAACCAGAACGCGTCAAGAGTCAGATCGAGGACGTGATCGGCCTCGATGCTTCGAATGCCGTTGAAATCTCGGCCAAGACCGGCCTCAACATCGAGGGCGTGCTCGAGGCCATCGTCAAGCGCCTGCCGCCGCCCAAGGGCGATCCGGACGCGCCGCTGAAAGCCCTGTTGGTCGACAGCTGGTACGACGCCTATCTCGGCGTCATGGTGCTGGTCCGCATCATCGACGGCGTGCTCCAGAAGGGCATGAAGGTCAGAATGATGCGCACCGGCGCCGTCTACGAGGTAGAGCGCGTCGGCTACATGACCCCCAAGCTGGAGCTCTGCGACAAGCTGGAAGCCGGTGAAGTCGGCGTCATCACTGCCTCGATCAAGGAAGTGGCCGATACGGCCGTCGGCGATACCATCACCGACGAGCGGCGGCAGACCGCCGAGCCGCTGCCCGGATTCCGCCCCGCCCAGCCGGTGGTGTTCTGCGGTCTGTTCCCGGTGGATGCCGCCGATTTCGAAGATCTGCGGGCCGCCGTCGGCAAGCTGCGCCTTAACGACGCCAGCTTCTCCTTCGAGATGGAGACCTCGGCTGCCCTCGGCTTCGGCTTCCGCTGCGGCTTCCTCGGCCTGTTACATCTCGAAATTATCCAGGAGCGGCTCGAGCGCGAGTTCAACCTCGATCTGATCGCCACGGCGCCGTCGGTCATCTACAAGATGACGCTCACCGACGGTACGGAGATCGAGCTGCACAATCCTGCTGACATGCCGGAGGTGACGCGTATCGTCGAGATCGCCGAGCCATGGATTCGGGCCTCGATCATGACGCCGGACGACTATCTCGGCGCCATCCTGAAACTCTGCCAGGATCGCCGCGGCATTCAAGTCGATCTCTCCTACGTCGGCAGCCGGGCCATTGTTCAATACGACCTACCGCTCAATGAAGTGGTGTTCGATTTCTACGACCGCCTGAAGTCGATCTCCAAGGGCTACGCATCCTTCGACTATCATCTCAGCGACTATCGCGAGGGTGATCTCGTCAAGATGCAGATCCTCGTCAATGCCGAGCCGGTGGATGCTCTGTCCGTGTTGGTCCACCGCAGCCAGGCGGAGCGGCGGGGACGGGCGATGTGCGAGAAGCTGAAGGATCTCATCCCGCAGCACATGTTCCAGATCCCGATCCAGGCGGCGATCGGCGGCAAGATCATTGCGCGCGAAACGATCCGGGCGCTCAGAAAAGACGTGCTCGCCAAGTGCTACGGCGGCGACGTGACGCGCAAGCGCAAGCTTCTCGACAAGCAGAAGGAAGGCAAGAAGCGGCTCCGCCAGTTCGGCAAGGTGGAGATCCCTCAGGAGGCCTTCATCGCCGCGCTGAAGATGGACGACTGAGCGAACTTTCAGGTGATTCCTGCCGACGGGCTGGCAATGTCCCCCGCTGTGACGCGAAGCCGTTCCGACATTGCCGCCCGAAGGCGACGATCCCCTCCTGGGGCCAAGGGCGATGCTAGACGCGAAAGCCGGGGATTGCCAGTCTCTTTTACGTGGTAGCACGTAGAAATAACTGCGAAGCGAAACGACCTTAAGAAAGAGAAAAGGGCGCCCTCCGGACGCCCTTTTTGCATTTTTCGCGGTTAGGCTCACACCGTCTTGTCGACCTTGTGACCGCTTTCGACCGGCGCTTCCGGCTGGACGGCTTCCTCGGCGGGTGCCGCCTTGGGACCACCACGACCGACGCCGACAAGCGCCGGCCGCAACACGCGCTCGCCAATCTTGAAACCGATCTGCATGACCTGCACCACCGTGCCGCTCGGCACGCTCGGATCGGGCACTTCGAACATCGCCTGATGGAAGTTGGGATCGAACTTTTCGCCGGTCGGATCGACTCGGCTGACACCGTGCTTCTCCAGCGCCTTCATCAGTTCACGTTCGGTCAGCTCAACGCCTTCGACCAGCGAAATCAGCGCCTCGCCACCGGTGGCACGCGCCTCGGCATCGACGGCAGCGACCGCACGCGTCAAGTTGTCGGCTGCGCCGACGATATCGCGGGCAAAATTGGTCACTGCATAGGTGCGGGCATCGGCAATTTCGCGCTCGGTACGGCGGCGAAGATTCTCCATGTCGGCGAGGGTACGGAGGAGCTGATCCTTAAGATCGCCCGCCTCCTTCTCAAGGGCGGCGATACGCTGGAGTCCTTGGTCGACCACAGGATCCAATTCGGGAGTGGCCGGGTCGGGAGTCTGTGCTGTCTCGTCTGCCATCTTATCCTCATACTGTCTCAAACGTGGCTGTCGCCACCAAACGTGCCCCGGATTTGAGGGTTTCGGTGGCGAAAATCAACCCTTGGCTCCGTATTCGTCACCCATCGAGCAGCCGTGGCGGGATCGCCCGTTGTTGCGACGTGCGCCACAATCGCTTTTATTGCTGTGGAAAGACCTGATCTCCTACTCAGCTGTTCATCGAGGATGCGAGCGAAATGGCCCAGGGAACGAAGCGTCTTCGCGGCGAATGCCTTTGTCGCCGCGTGGGTTATGAAGTTACCGACGCCTTCGAATATGCCATGAACTGCCATTGTTCGAATTGCCGCCGCGCCACCGGCTCTGCCTTCAAGCCTTTTGCCGGCATTCGGGCAACTGAGCTCACCGTGGTGCGCGGCCAGGACGACATCATGCGTTTCGGCGACGGCACTCACGATGCCCACTGCGCCCATTGCGGCTCGCTATTGTATTCTCAAGTTCGCGACGGGGCCTATATGCACGTCACCTTGGGTACATTGGTCGACACGCCCTCGATCCGTCCGACCGCGCATATCTTTGTCGGCTCGAAAGCGCCCTGGTTCGATATCTGCGACGCACTGCCGCAGTTCAACGAGTTCCCGACCGACTGAGTGCTAGCCGAGAAGGCGGCCGACAACGCGAGCGGTATAGTCCACCATCGGCACGACGCGGGCATAATTCAGCCGGGTCGGGCCGATGACGCCGACGACGCCGATTACCCGCGCCTCGGTGTCTCGGTACGGCGACACCACAAGCGACGAGCCGGACAGGCCGAACAGCTTGTTTTCCGAACCGATGAAGATGCGCACCCCCTCGCCGGCATCGGCAAGGCCGAGGAGCTCGATCAAGTCTTCGGAACTCTCGAGTTCATCGAACAGCGCCCTGATGCGTTCAAGATCCTCGGCCGCCCGCACATCGTCGAGCAGATTGGCGCGGCCGCGCACGATCAAGGTCTGCGGCCGGCTGCCACCGGCATCCGACCAGGACGCGAGGCCAGCGTCGACGAGACGGGCGGTCAGAGTATCCAGTTCCAGCTTGCGGGCGGCGCGCTGGCGCTCGACTTCGACCCGCGTCTCGCTGAGGGTGCGGCCACGGATGTGGGCGTTGAGATAATTGGCTGCTTCCTGCAGCGCGGAGGCCGGCAAATCGGGCGGCAGATCGATCAACCGATTCTCGACGGTGCCATTGGCGCCGACCAGAACGACGATGCCGCGTGTCGGCTCGATGCGAACGAATTCGATGTGACGAAGCCGTGGATCAGCTTTTTGCGTCAGCACCACACCGGCGCCGCGCGTCAGGCCGGACAAAGTCTGCGAGGCCTCCGTCAGCATATCCTCGACGCTTTTTCCGGTACCAGACGCCTTGAGGCGACCTTCAATGGCGGACCGATCGTCCTCGGTGAGATCGCCGATCTCCAGCATGGCATCGACGAAGAAGCGGAGACCGAGTTCGGTCGGAAGGCGCCCGGCGGACGTGTGCGGCGCGTAGAGCAGCCCCGCCGTCTCCAGATCGGACATGACGTTGCGCACCGAGGCCGGCGACAAGGGCGCGGCGAGAAGGCGCGCAATGTTGCGGCTGCCGACTGGATCGCCGGTATCGAGATAGGCCTCGACGATGCGACGAAAGATATCGCGCGACCGCGCGTCGAGTTCCCGCAAGCCCCCCTGTGCACCGATGGCCACCACGATATTCAAACTCCTTACCCGCCATGACTAATTTGGCCGCGCCAGCCCGGTCGCGCAAGTCCTGAAAGCCATCCGCCCCGCCAGGAGTGGATGGCCCGGCATGTCGTCTCGACAGCGGCGGCCCGTCGGGATAAAGGGGGCCGATGCTGACGCTTGCGCTCGATACTGCCAATGACCGGCTTGCCGTTGCCCTTGCAGGCGACGGCAGGACAGTCGCACGCTCGGAAGCCATCACGCGCGGCCATGCCGAGCGGCTGTTCCCTCTGGTCGACGAGGTGCTCGCCGCGGCGGACTGTGAGATCGACCAAGTCGCCCGCGTCGCGGTGAACGTCGGTCCCGGTAGCTTCACCGGCATTCGCATCGCCGTGGCGGCTGCGCGTGGTCTCGGTCTGGCGTTGGGTATTGCCGTCGTCGGCATCGATGCGCTGCGTCTCATTGCCGCCTCGCTCAATGAGCCGGCCGATGGGCCGGTGCTCTCTGCCGTCGACGCTCGGCGCGGCGAAATCTACGCCGCCCTCTATGGTCCGAAGGGCGACGTGCTGGAGGCGCCGTTTGTCGCCGACGCGGAGGGCGTGCTCGCCCGCATCGGCGATCGTGCCGCTGTCCTCGCCGGCTCCGGCGCGGCGATTCTCGCTCATCAGGCAGCAATCTCCGGCCGGCGCGTACCGCCGGTCGACGCGATGACGGCAACCGACCCGCTGGCGCTCGCCCGGCTGGGCAGCCTCGCCGATCCGGCACTCGCCCTGCCCCGCCCGCTCTATCTCAGAGCGCCCGACGCCAAGCCGCAGCCGCCGGTGCCAGGGCTTCTTGCGCGAGTCTCCGCGCCATGAAGCTCTGCGACCTGGCCCGCCTCATCGCACCCCCACGACCAATCTGCGAGCCCGGCCGCATCGCCGACGCCGATGATCTCGCAGCGTTGCATGCCCATGCCTTCCGGCATGGATGGCCGTCTACCGAGATCGAAGCGTTGATCGCCGACCCGACGGTGACAACGGTGGTGGCCCGCCAGGGACGGACGCCCTTTACCCGCCGGCCGGTGGGTTTTGTCATGGTGCGCGCCGCCGCCGATGAGGCGGAAATACTCACCGTCGCCGTCACGCCGACACGGCGTGGTCGCGGCATCGGCCGCCTGATGATGGACGAAACGATCCGACGCCTCTATTTCATGCGCATCGCTTCGTTGTTTCTTGAGGTTGACGAGGGGAATGGCCCGGCGCTAGCCCTTTATCGGCGCCTCGGTTTCCGCGAAGTCGGTCGTCGTGCCAACTACTATACCGGTGGTACTGCGAACGCCCTTGTCATGCGAGCTGATCTCAAATAACCCATAATCGGCCGATGACGATGGCCGACTGTTCGAGGGTATCCGCGATGACCGAGGAATCCACTCCGCTCTCTTTGGAAGAAGCCTGCGCGGCGCGCGGCATGCGCATGACCGAGCAGCGGCGAATCATCGCTCGCGTGCTGGAACAGGCAGTTGACCATCCCGACGTCGAGGAGGTCTATCGCCGCGCTTCGGCAATCGACAGCAACATCTCGATCTCCACCGTCTACCGCACTGTCAAGCTGTTCGACGATGCCGGCATGATCGCCCGTCTCGACTTCCGTGACGGCCGCTCGCGCTACGAGCCGCTCCCCGACGAGCATCACGACCACCTGATCGATTTCCGGACCGGCGCCGTGGTGGAGTTCCATAGCGACGAGATCGAGGCGCTGCAGCGCGAGGTCGCCCGCAAGTTGGGGTACAAGCTGGTCGATCACCGGCTCGAACTCTACGGCATTCCGCTTGACGAGGCGAACAAGGAGAGCAAGGCGTGAAAACCGGCCACGTCAGGGCAGCGCTGACGCTGCCGCTGTTTTCCGTGGCCGCTTTCATCCTTATTCTTGTTTATCTTCCCGCCCGGCGCTTTCGGTGGCGTCTCGCCGGCCTTCTCCAGATGGCATTCCACCGGCTCGCGCTGTGGACCCTTGGCATCAGGTTGCATGTTCATGGCCGACCGGCCGTCGAACGCCCTCTGCTGCTCGCTGCCAACCACGCCTCTTGGATCGATATTTCGGCCTATGGCGCGGTGATGCCGTTGTCCTTCGTTGCCAAGCGTGAGGTCGGCACATGGCCGCTGATTGGCTTCTTTGCCCGCTTGCAGCGCTCGGTGTTCATCGACCGCACCCGGCGCGGTGCCACAGCCGATCAGGCTGACAGCATCGGCCGCCGCCTGGCCGACGGCGACGTTATCGCGCTGTTCCCTGAAGGGACGACATCCGACGGCAACCAGGTGCTGCCTTTCCGTTCGGCCCTGTTCGGCGCGGCCCGCACGGCGCTCGACGAGGCAGGTGTCGAAGCGGTGTTCGTCCAGCCGGTGGCCATTGCTTACACCCATATGCTCGGTCTGCCGCTCGGCCGGTCGGGGCGCTCGATCGTCTCTTGGGTCGGCGATCAGGATCTGGCGCCGCACGCCAAGGAGCTGCTCGCCGCCTCCGACTTCGACGTCAGCATCGTCTTCGGCGAACCGATCCGCTTCGACAGGAGCGCCGACCGCAAGAAGGTATCGCTCGAAGCGGAAGCGGCCGTGCGCCGCCTGCTGGCGACGGAACTTCGGGGCGGGCGGGACTAGATCGTCATGCGTCCTGACGGACGTAACGGAACGATCTCGCTCTTTGTTATCACATCGGATTTTCCGAAAACCGGATCCACTCTCGGTCCGATGCGCTAGCGCGGCATCAGCAGCCAGAGGTCGAGATCGAGTACGACAGACGGCAAATAGGCGCCGGCATCGTCTCGGTCTGGAAAATCAGCTGCCGGCTGATCGCGCGTACCGACGAGGCGGATACGCAGGGCGCCGAGGTCGTCACGTCCGTCGATCAGCTCCTTGCCCAGGATGGTCGACCAGGCATGGATCGTCGAGCCCGTGAACACCGGCCCGACGTAACGACCGCCATTGATCGCTGCGACGTGGACGGCATTGGCGAGACCATTGAAAGTCAACGCGCGTGCAATGGCCATGACGATGCCGCCGGGCACCAGCCAGCGGCCACGCGAACGCTCGTCGGAGAACGGCAGCGGATGCTGCCGGGCAGGATTGCCGAAGAAACGAGCAGCCATCATGGCGGTGCCCTCGTCGATGAGAACGCCATCGACATGATCGATGCGCTCGCCGAGCTCATAATCACCCCAGCGGAAACGGCTGCCGGACAGGCCGGTATCCCAGGCCGAGAGATCGAGCACCGGCAGACGGGCGCCCAACGCATCGGCCGGCACGGCCGCCGGCAAAGGCGGCACCAATTGTTCGGAGAAGGGCGGCAAGCCCTCTTCGGCCTTGCGCACCGTCTGCCAGCGGGCAAAATCCATGACTTCGACGCCGCCGTCCTTGTGGCCGGTGGTGCGCAGATAAACCACGCCCGTTCGGCCGCCGGTGTCACGCAGGCCGATGACCTCGGTCACCGCGGAGATCGTTTCACCCGGATAGACCGGGGCAATGAACCGGCAACCGGCATAGCCGAGATTGGCGACGGCATTGATGCCGACATCCGGTACCGACTGGGCGAAAACGATGTTGAAGGCCAGGAAGTCATCGATCGGTGCCATCGGGTGACCGACGGCATGCGCGAAATCGTCGGAGGATTGCAGAACGAAGCGGCTGCCCGTCAGAGCCCGATAGAAAGCGACGTCGCCATCGGTAACCGTGCGCGGGCTGGCATGACGAAAAACCTGACCGACCCGAAAATCCTCAAAATACCGGCCGCCGCTACTCTTCATGGCTGCCCCCGAACCGCGAATCGGTGACCATGATGACCCGCGGAACGGGGGTGTCATCCCCGCCGTTGGTCGGGGACCGCTCAAGTGCCCGTCATCACCCCCGATTGCCAGCGCACTTCCGGTCTTCGGCTCCCGAATGCCGTTCGTCCTTTCGACGACAAAAGCCCTAGTGGACATCGACCGGAAAGCGTCAGCAGTGGCGCCGAGCGGCCACGGCGCGTCTTCACTTCCGGCGGACAGGCGGGCATAGTCTGCCGCATGTCGAATGCAGAATCCCCCTTGAGCCCCGCCTCGCGCCCAGTCCGGGCCGGCGACCACGTGTTCCTGATCGACGGGTCGGGCTACATCTTTCGCGCCTACCACGCGCTGCCACCGCTGACCCGCAAGTCGGACGGCGTGCCAGTCGGTGCCGTCTCCGGCTTCTGCAACATGCTGTGGCGGCTGTTGAAGGAAACCGAGCAGACCGCCGTCGGCGTCAAGCCGACGCATCTGGCGGTGATCTTCGATGCGTCCGCCGTCACCTTCCGCAATGAGATCTACCCGCTCTACAAAGCACAGCGACCGGAGCCACCGGCCGACCTCCGCCCGCAGTTCGGGCTGATCCGGGAGGCCGTCCGGGCCTTCAACGTCGCCTGCGTCGAGCAGATCGGCTTCGAGGCGGACGATCTGATTGCCACCTACGCGGCGGAAGCGACCGCCGTGGGCGCCGATGTCACGATCGTTTCCTCGGACAAGGACCTGATGCAACTGGTCGATGACCGCGTCGTGCTGCTCGATACGATGAAGGACCGGCGGATCGGCGTGCCGGAGGTGATCGAGAAGTTCGGCGTGCCGCCCGACAAAGTGGTCGAGGTGCAATCGCTCGCCGGCGACTCGGTGGACAACGTGCCCGGCGTGCCCGGCATTGGTCTCAAGACGGCGGCTCAGCTCGTTCTCGAATATGGCAATCTCGAAGCCCTGCTTGCCGGCGCGGCCGGCATCAAACAGCAGAAGCGGCGCGAAAACCTGATCACCTTCGCCGAGCAGGCCCGGATCTCGCATCGCCTGGTAACGCTGAAACGCGACGTGCCCCTGGAGCATCCAATCGATGGGCTCGGCGTGCGGCCGATCATCGGCGAGCGGCTGATCGCCTATGCCAAGGCAATGGAGTTCTCGACCATCATTCGCCGCGTGTCCGAGGCGACCGGTGTCGAGCCTTCGAAGGTTGCGCCTGCCGTGGTGCCGGTGACGCATTGGCCGCCGGAAGGCGAGACGCCGCCCCTTACGGAAACCATCGACATCGCAACGACCAACATGACGGTCAACCCTCCCTCGTCCGAGATCGGCGATGAAGGAGAAAGCGGCGTATCGGCACTGTCCGGAGTATTCACACCCGGCAGCCGCGCCGCCGAAGCGCTGGCGCGGATGCAGTCCATTCCTGTCGACTATTCGGCTTATGAAACGGTCACCGACGTCGCCCGTCTCGAGGCCTGGGTAGCGGAGGCCTTCGAGGCCGGACGCGTCGCTTTCGACACCGAGACATCCGGCCTCGATTCCATGCAGGCGGACATTGTCGGCGCGTCGCTGGCCGTTACCCCCGGTCGTGCCTGCTATATCCCGCTCGCTCATATTTCCGGTACAGGCGACCTGTTGGGCGGCGGCCTGGTGACCGGTCAGATCGCCATTCGCGACTTCGTGCGCATCGTGAAACCGCTGCTCGAAGATCCGTCGGTCCTGAAGATCGGGCAGAACGCGAAGTATGATTGGGTCGTCCTGAAGCGCCTCGGCATCACCGTTGCGCCTTGCGACGACACCATGCTGCTCTCCTATGCCCTCGATGCCGGTCGCATGGGGCACGGCATGGACGAGCTGTCGGAAGTGCTGCTCGGCCACAAACCGATCGCCTTCAAGGAGGTCTGCGGCTCGGGCAAATCGATGATCACCTTCGATCGCGTGCCGCTCGATCGCGCCACGCACTATGCCGCCGAGGACGCCGACATCACGCTGCGCCTCTGGCACGTGTTGAAGCCGCGCCTTCCCGCCGAAGGCATGACCACCCTCTATGAGACCGCCGAGCGGCCGCTTATCGACGTCATCGCCCGCATGGAGATGCGCGGCGTTTCCGTCGACCGGCAAATCCTGTCGCGCTTGTCCGGAGAGTTCGCGCAGTCGATGGCCGGAATGGAAGCCGGCATCTTCGAGGTGGCCGGCGAGAGCTTCAACATCGGCTCGCCCAAGCAGATCGGCGACATCCTGTTCGGCAAGCTCGGCCTCGACGGCGCGAAGAAGACCAAAACCGGCGCCTGGGCGACTGGCGCCGACGTGCTGGAAGACCTCGCCGCCGAAGGGCTTGAGCTGCCGCGCCGCATCCTCGACTGGCGGCAGCTCTCCAAGCTGAAGTCGACCTACACCGACGCATTGCCTGGCTACATCCATCCGGAGACCAAACGGGTCCACACCAGTTATTCGCTGGCCGCCACCACCACCGGTCGCCTCGCTTCGTCGGAGCCCAACCTTCAGAACATTCCAGTGCGGACCGAAGAGGGACGCAAGATCCGCCGTGCCTTCGTGGCGCCGGCGGGCCGCAAGCTGCTGTCGGCCGACTACAGCCAGATCGAGCTCAGAGTGCTCGCCCACGTCGCCGATATTCCGGCGCTGAAGAATGCCTTTGCCGAAGGCATCGACATTCACGCCATGACGGCCTCCGAGATGTTCGGCGTGCCGGTTGAGGGCATGGACCCGATGATCCGCCGTCGGGCCAAGGCGATCAACTTCGGCATCATCTACGGGATCTCCGCCTTCGGCCTCGCCAACCAGCTGTCCATCCGGCGTGAAGAAGCGGGCGACTATATCAAGCGCTATTTCCAGCGCTTCCCCGGCATTCGCGACTACATGGAGGCGACCAAGCGGCAGGCGCGCGAGACCGGTTACGTCACCACCATCTTTGGCCGCAAGGCGCACTATCCGGAAATCGGTTCGCCCAACCCGTCGATGCGTGCCTTCATGGAGCGGGCCGCCATCAACGCACCGATCCAGGGATCGGCCGCCGACATCATTCGCCGCGCCATGGCGCGCATGGAAGCGGCGCTTGCCGAGGCGAGCCTGTCGGCGCTGATGCTGCTGCAGGTGCACGACGAGCTGATCTTCGAGGTGCCGGACGACGAAGTGGAGGCGACGATCCCGGTGGTGCGCGCCGTCATGGAGAACGCGGCCGAGCCGGCGGTGAAGCTTGCCGTGCCCTTGGTCGTCGATGCCCGCGCCGCCCAGAACTGGGACGAGGCACACTGATGACGGACGCGGATGCCGAACGCCACCGGCTGAAGATGGCAAAGCGCAAGGCGGTGCAGGACGCCGAGGTGGCCTCGAAGACGATTGACGAGAAAGGCCTGCTGATCGTCACCACCGGCCCCGGCAAGGGCAAATCGACGGCCGCCTTCGGACTTGTCGTCCGCGCCCTCGGTCATGGCTGGAAGGTGGGCGTGGTGCAGTTCGGCAAAGGTGGCTGGGAAAGCGGTGAGCGGCGCGTGCTGGAGGGTTTCCCCGGCGTGTCCTGGTACACGCTTGGCGAGGGCTTTACCTGGGAAACGCAGGATCGGGCGCGCGATATCGCCGCGGCGGAGAGCGCCTGGGCGAAAGCGCAAGCGCTGATGGCCGATCCCGACATTCGTCTGCTCATCCTCGACGAACTCAACATCGCGCTCCGCTACGAGCATCTTTCCCTTTCCGAAGTCGTCGCGCGGCTGAAGGCACGGCGAGCCGACCTCACCGTCGTCGTCACCGGCCGCAACGCCAAGCCGGAGCTGATCGAAGCGGCCGACTGCGTCACCGAAATGGTCGCGGTGAAGCATCACTTCGCTGTCGGCGTGAAGGCGCAGGCGGGGATCGAGTTCTGATGGTCAGCCGGCTGATGTTCCAGGGGACCGGCTCGGACGTCGGCAAGTCGTTGATCGTTGCCGGCCTCTGCCGCCTCTATGCCCGACGCGGCCTCAAGGTCAGGCCTTTCAAGCCGCAGAACATGTCCAACAATGCAGCGGTGACGGCGGACGGCGGCGAGATCGGCCGGGCGCAGGCGCTACAGGCCCGCGCCGCCGGTGTTGCGCCATCCGTTCACATGAACCCGGTGCTGCTGAAGCCGCAGTCGGACATCGGCTCGCAAGTGGTGGTGCAGGGGCGCGTCATCGGCAACGCGAGGGCGCGCGACTATCAGGCGATGAAGCCGGAACTGATGCCGGCAGTACTCGACAGCTTCGCACGGCTGTCCCAGGACGCCGACCTGATCCTGGTCGAGGGGGCCGGCTCGCCAGCCGAGATCAACCTTCGGGCCGGCGACATCGCCAACATGGGCTTTGCGCGAGCGACCGATACCCCGGTGGTGCTGATCGGCGATATCGACAGGGGCGGCGTCATTGCCAGCCTGGTCGGCACCAAGGCCGTGATGGCAGAGGAGGACGCGGCGTTGGTCGCCGGCTATCTCATCAACCGCTTTCGCGGCGACGTTTCGCTGTTCGACACCGGCCTTGCCGAGATCAAGCACCGTACCGGCTGGCAGTCCTTCGGCGTGGTGCCATACTTCCCCGATGCCGGGCGACTGCCGGCGGAAGACGCATTGGGCCTTAAGAGCCGCTACCACGCCAGCGGGAAGGAGGGCCGCAAGCGCATCGTCGTTCCGGTGCTGCCGCGCATCGCCAACTTCGACGATCTCGACCCGCTACGGCAGGAGAGCGGCGTCGACGTTATCCTCGCTGAACCCGGCCGCCCCTTGCCGGCTGCCGACCTCGTGCTCCTACCCGGTTCGAAGGCGACCATTCCCGACCTCATCGCGCTGAAGGCGGAAGGCTGGGACATCGACATTCGCGCGCACGCCCGGCGGGGCGGCAAGGTGCTCGGCCTTTGCGGCGGCTATCAGATGCTCGGCCACACTCTTCGCGACCCGGAGAGGATCGAAAGCGACATCGACGCGATCGGCGGCCTCGCCCTGCTCGATGTCGAGACTACCATGACGGGCGACAAGCGCCTGCAGCCGGTGAGCGGCGTGTCGATGCCCGACGGCACGCCATTTTCCGGCTATGAAATGCATGTCGGTTCCACCAGCGGCCCCGACCGTTCCAGACCATTCGCCCGCCTTGCGGACGGCAGCGACGAGGGAGCGATTTCGCAAGGGGGCAATGTCGCCGGCAGCTATTGCCATGGCCTTTTGGCCGACGATCGGCAACGGGCAAGACTGCTCGGCTGGATCGATGCCGCCCCCTCGGCGCTTGTTTACGAGGCAGAAATCGATCGCGTGCTCGACGGCCTCGCCGATCATCTGTCGGCCCACCTCGACGCCGACGGCCTATTCGAGCTCAGCCAAAGGCCAGGATAACCAAGCCGAGCCAGACGAGCCCCAATACGGCGGCGATCAGCAGCACGGCACGCCGATAGAGCCTCAGCGCGCGGTCGATATCGTAGGCGGTGACCTCGGCGCGGCCGTCACCCATCCAGGCATCCTCGATGCGCGTGTCGCCATAGACCTTGGGGCCGTTGAGGCGCAGACCGAGTGCGCCGGCCATCGCCGCTTCCGGCCAGCCGGCATTGGGGGACTTGTGGCGGCGGGCGTCACGATCGATCGCCCGGACCGCCGCTGCCGCCGAGGCCCCGTCATCGGCGAGCGCCGCTGCCACGATGGCCCAGGCGGTGAGGCGCGAAGCCGGCAGGTTGACGAGATCATCGAGCCTCGCCGATGCCCAGCCGAAAGCGAGGTAGCGCGGCGTCTTGTGCCCGATCATTGAATCGGCCGTGTTGATCGCCTTATAGGCGGCCGCTCCCGGCAAGCCGAGAACGGCCATCCAGAAGAGAGGTGCCGTGACGCCGTCGGAGAAGCTTTCGGCCAGGCTCTCGATGGCGGCGCGGCAGACGCCTGCGGCATCGAGATGGGCGGGATTGCGGCCGACGATCCGGCCGACTGCAAGGCGGCCAGCCTCAAGGCCGCCCTGGCGCATGGCATCGGCAACGGCGGCGACGTGAACGTGCAGACTGCGTGCGGCCAGCAGCGTCGAGCCGACAATGGCGGCGACACAGGGACCCGCAATGGGCCCCGCCTGCCCCGACAGAGAACCGATCGCGGCGGCGACAAGGGCGCTTGCCGCCACGTTGGCCACAGCGGCAAGGACACCGTTCAGTCGCCGGCGATCCTCGTTGAGGTCATCGCGATTGAGTGTGCGGTCGAGAAGGCCGATCAGCGCCCCCATCCAGGTTACCGGATGACCAATTTGTCGAAAGAGCAAATCGGGATAGCCAATCACCGCCTCGAAGCCGAGGGCCAAGAGGGCGATGAGAAGGAATTCAAGCGGAGCCATATCAGCATCTCTTTCGGAACGCCGGTCGAACGACCCGAAGCGTGCGTCGTCTTTCTGTCACGCATCCGATCCTTTCGGAAGCCCCGCCTCGCCACTTGGGCAGGAACGAAAGCCTGCCTCCTCAGCAACAGAACGATTCGAACGACTTTGCTCGTTATGAGCGGGTTTGCACCGTCATAAAACCCATACCCTTAAATACCTATATGATGATTTCTATCTATGGTTGTTTCTATCCGACCAGTATCGGCCGGCGAGTCCCGCAATTTGCGCACCGCCAAAAAGGGGAAACCGAAACTGCGATTCATTTCAAGACTCTATTCCCGCAACCCCAGGGAATAACCCATCAGTGTTACTTCAGCATCATTCAGCCGAAAGACCTTCGCCTGGAAATGCTTGATTCAACAAATGACAATGAAGACTCGTAGAAATCGGTATCCTTAACCGCCGACCCAGTCGAATTGGCGACGAAGAGGAAATTTCACTTCAGTTTTCGGTAACCAATCCATGCGTGTACTGTCACGCCATAGATCCACGGACAGGTGTGTTTCCAGCACCTGTAGATCGCAGAGAGTCCAATTTGCCGCCGCTCGAACAACGTAAAGTTTGTCACGATCTGGCTGATGTGCTCGACGCTTCCGCCGTGCGTGACCTCTATGCACAGATCGAGCCTCTCGTTTCCGAGGCCACACTTCTGACGCTGAATGCCGCGGCCGTCGAACGCCTCGGCACACAAGCCGTCCAACTCCTTGTTGCAACCGCCCGCGCGCTCGAAATGAACGGTGGCCGGCTCGCGATCGTGAATACCACGCCAACCTTTCGCGAAGCCTATGCCGACCTCGGCCTTCTCGCCGAGTTCGACGCCCGGAGCATTGTAAATGCCGAGAAAGATACTGACGGTTGACGATTCCAGGACCATGCGTGACATGGTCTCCTATACGTTGAAGGGAGCTGGCTTCGAGGTCCTGGAAGCCGAAGACGGGGTGAAGGCCCTGGGCGTTCTCGCCTCCACCCGCGTCGACCTGATCATTACCGACATCAACATGCCCAATATGGACGGCGTGACGCTGGTCAAGCGGGTGCGTGCCGGTGGAGCGCACGCATCGACGCCGATCCTGATCCTGACCACCGAGTCGGGAGACGAGAGGAAAGCAAGCGGCAAGGCCGCCGGCGCCACGGGTTGGATCGTCAAACCCTTCGCGCCGGAGAAACTGCTTTCCGTCGTCAACAAGGTCTGCCCTGCCTGACCCTTATGGACGGCTGTCATGTCAACTCCGACCTTCGGTTCCGACGAACTGGCACAGTTCCGTAGAACCTTTTTTGAAGAATGCACGGAACTGCTCGCCGACCTCGAGGAACGCCTCGGGGCGCTCGTTGCCTTTTCCAGCGATGTCGAGAGCCTGAACGCCATCTTTCGCGCCGTCCACTCGGTGAAGGCCGGCGCCGGTGCCTTCGGCTACTCCGTTCTGGTCGGGTTTGCGCACCGGTTCGAGGCTTTGCTCGACCGGCTGCGCGACGGCAAGGTTGAACTCGACGAGCGGACGCTCGCCGCGCTCATCGCTGCCGCCGACGTATTTTCCGCCCTCGTCGATCTCGCCCGTCAAAGCGAGACTCCGGCCGACGACTTTGGCGCCGAGGTCGCAGAAGAACTCAAAGCCTTGCTCGACGGCGCCGCCGCGCCCCAGCCGACCTTGCGGGAACCCGCAGAGTTTGTGGAGATGCCGGCAGCCCCAGTGGAGAAAACCTATCGGATCGTCTTCCGGCCCAACGCCGAGCTGTTCCGCCACGCCAATGAGCCGCTCTATCTGATCCGCGAACTCAAGACGCTCGGTACCCTGACGGTCGACTGCGATCTTGCCCGGTTGCCACCCTTCGACGCCTTCAACGTCGACGACGCTTATCTTGGCTGGACGATGACGCTCCGCGCCGACTGCGCGCCGACCGCCATCGCGGAAGTGTTCGAGTTCGTCGACGATGAATGCGAGCTGACCATCGAGGAAATCGCCCCCATCGCAAGTGTAGCGGATGAGGCGCCCCTCAAAGCGGAGACGGAAAAACCGGCGGTCGCCGTGGCACCACCGGCCGAGAAAAAAGCGGTCGAGCGCAAAGCCTCGGACAACAAGACCGCCGGAAACGCAGCGTCCATCTCGTCGATCCGCGTCGACCTCTATCGGGTCGACCGCCTCGTCAACATGGTGGGCGAACTGGTGATCGCTCAGGCGATGCTGGCGCAGCAGTTTACCGAGAGCCACAGCACCGACGATCCCACCGCGCTTCAGGGCTTCGAGCATCTGGCCGGCCTGACACGCGAGCTGCAGGAATGCGTGATGGCCATCCGCATGCAGCCCGTCAAATCGGTGTTCTCGCGCATGCCGCGCCTGGTCCGCGACGTTGGACACAAGACCGGCAAGGATGTGCGGCTCGAAATGGCTGGCGAGCAGACCGAAGTCGACAAGACGGTGATCGAGGAACTGGCCGATCCGCTCACCCACATGATCCGCAACGCCGTCGACCATGGCATCGAAGACGCGGAGGTCCGCCTTGCCGCTGGCAAGCCCGCCGAGGGCGTCATCCGCCTGTCCGCCCAGCACGCCGGCTCCAACATTCTGATCCATGTCGAAGACGACGGCGCAGGGCTCGATCGTGACCGCCTGCTTGCCAAGGCGACCGAAAAGGGCATCGTGTCGCCGAATGTCAAACTCTCCGGCGAGGAAATCGATGAACTGATCTTCGCGCCGGGCTTTTCGACCGCAGCCGCCGTTACCGACGTGTCGGGTCGCGGCGTGGGTATGGACGTTGTCCGGCGCAACGTGCAGGCGCTCGGCGGCCGCGTACAGGTCACGTCCACGGCCGGCAAAGGCACTCGCTTCACGCTGGTCATTCCGCTGACCCTTGCGGTCCTCGACGGCATGGTGGTGGCGGTCGGCTGGGAAAAGTACATCCTGCCGCTTACATCGATCGTCGAGTCCTTCCGTCCTGGGCGCGGCCAGATCCGTGTCATTCCCGGTGGCGGCGAGGTCGTCTCCATTCGCGGCGAATTCGTCCGCCTGATCCATTTGGCTCGCGTATTCGGCGTCTCCGAGGCTGTCGCCGACCCCTGCGAGGGGCTCGTCGTGCTGATCGAACTCGCCAATGGCAGCAAGCTCGGGGTCGTCGTCGATGAACTGATCGGCCAGCAGCAAGTCGTCATCAAATCGCTGCAGGACAACTATGACCCGGTCCCCGGCATTTCCGGAGCCACCATCCTCGGCAACGGGCGCGTCGCGCTCATCGTCGATATCGAAGAACTCACTCGCCTTTACGACCGGAATGTCCGCATCGCCGACGCGACGATGCGGCCGATGGCCGCCAACGCCTGACTCTCGGAGCCTACTCCATGGCAGAATCGCAAGATCTTCCAAGCATCGGCCCAAACAATGGCCTGGATGCCGCCGCGGCGCTCACGCGGCAGTTCATTTCCTTCCGTGTCGGTGACGACGAGTTCGCCATCGACATCATGGCCGTGCGCGAAATCAAGGGCTGGACCGAGACGACCGTGCTACCGAATCAGCAGAATTACATGCTCGGCGTGCTGAACCTTCGCGGCACCATCGTGCCGATTTTCGACCTGCGCTGCCGCTTCGGCCTCGGCCTCACCACCACGACGCGCAGTCACGTGGTGATCATCGTCGCGATCAGCGGGCGCCTCCTCGGCCTGCTGGTGGACGCCGTCTCGGATATTCTGACCGTCAACGCCGCCGACATCCGGCCAGTGCCCGACGTCGACCAGCCGATCGACAACGCCTTCCTCGCCGGCATCATCCCTGTCGGCGACAGCATGGTCGTCCTTCTCAGCCTCGAAAACCTCTTTGCCAATCATGGCCCGGCGAACACCGCCGTCGCCGCCTGAACGGCCTCACCAGGAACTGACATCATGTCACTCACCTCGTTGAAACTTCGTACCAAGATCGGCCTGATCGTCGCGCTGATGAGCCTGCCGATCGTCATTCTCGGCTGGCTCTACGTCAGCAAGAGCGAAGAGGGTGTGGCCAGGGCCCGCAAGGAGGCCAGCGGCGTTACCTATTCGGTGGCCGTCTGGGAAACCATTCGCGGCCTTGCCAACTCCGCCCTGGACGATACGGCAACGCCCGCCACCGTGCTTTCCACCGTTCCCGATCTCGTCAGCCTTGGCCACGAACATGACACCGCCTTCGGCACCGAGGACGCTGCCAGGGCCTTCAACGACGCTCTGGCCAGCTATGATTGGCCGCGCAGCCACGTGCCGTTCGACGCACGGCTACCCCAGTCGGTCAACTTCGGCCTCAACCTGATGGCCGCCGTCTCCAATGGTGCCGGCATCGCTGTCGATACGGAAGTCGACCACAACTATCTCGGTCAGGCGCTGATGAGCCGCATTCCGCGCGTGCTCTGGTATCGCGTGGCCATCACCGGCAAAATTCGCGAGATGTCGCGCGCGGCCTCCGTCTCAGTGGCCGATCTCGGGCTTCTGAAATCGCAGATCGCTCTGTTCCAGGAAGCCTCGGGCGGAGCCCTGGACGTCCTTCAGGTCGCGAAGTCGCATAGTGCGGACGGCCGCGTCGAGGCGCTCAGCGGACAGATTTCCGCCTTCGCCGAAGCCGTGCCGAATTTCGTACGCGAGGCGGAAACGGTTACCCTTGCTTTCGAAAAGGCGGCAACGCCTGGAAATGTGGATATTTCCGGCTTCATGGAGGCTACCAAGGCGCAGGCCAAGGCAAGCCAGGCTCTCTGGCATGGTGGCGCCGAAACGTTGACCGCCATGCTGGGGGACTACGTCGCCAGCCTGCGCAGTGCGCTGTTCACCACCTTCGGCGTGGTGCTGGCCGCCGTGATCATCGCGCTCGCCGCCAGCATCTTCTTCTCCTTGCAGATCACGCGCGGCGTCGGCCGGATGATCGGCTACATGCAGCGGATCACCAAGGGCGACTATGAGTTCGAGGTGGACGGAACCGATCGGAAGGACGAGATCGGTACCATCGCCGGCGCCGTGTCGGTATTCCGCGAAAACGGCCGGCAGGTTGCCGAGCTCACCGCCAACTACAAGGGTCAGGCCGACGCCATTCGTCTGTCGCAATCGGTATTGGAGCTCGCGCTCGACGGTACCATTACCGACGCCAACGATATCTTCTGCCGCATTTTCGGTTACACGATCGACGAAATCAGAGGCAAGCCGGCGGCGATGTTCGCCGACGCCGCTGCTCGTGAAAGCGCCGAATACAAACTGATGTGGGAAGGGTTGCAGCGCGGAGAACACGTCGTCGGCCAGTACAAGCGGATCGGCAAAGGCGGCCGGGAAGTTTGGCTGGAAGTGTCGTTCAATCCGATCAAGGGTCTCGACGGCAAGCCGTTCAAGATCGTCCAGATTGCGACCGACATCACCGCGCGGCGGCTGCAAGCCGCTGATTTCGAGGGGCAGATCGCCGCAATCTCCAAGGCACAGGGGATCAGCGAGTTTTCGCTCGACGGCAAAGTTCTCGATGCTAACGAGAATTTCCTGAATACGCTCGGCTACACACTGGCCGAGATCAAAGGTCAGCACCACTCCATCTTCGTCGACCCCACCTACCGCACCTCCGTCGACTACCGCATGTTCTGGGAGAAGCTCGGACGCGGTGAATACGACACCAACCAGTACAAGCGCATCGGCAAGGGTGGCCGTGAGGTCTGGATCCAGGCTTCCTACAACCCGATCCTCGACATGAATGGCAAACCGTTCAAGGTGGTCGAGTACGCCACTGATGTCACCGAGCAGGTGCGTTCCGCCGAGGCGTTGCAGGCGGCGGTGCGCGAATCCAAGGAAGTGATCGAGGCGGCGCGTGGCAACGATCTTACCCGGCGTGTGCCACTCGACGGCAAGACCGGCGAGATTGCCAACCTCTGCGAGGGCATCAACACCCTGCTCGACACCATGTCGACCGTGGTTGCTGACATGATGGAAGCGGCGACCACCATTTCCAACGCGGTTGCCGAGATATCCTCGGGCACCACCGACCTCTCCCAGCGGACCGAGCAGCAGGCCTCCAATCTTGAGGAAACCGCGGCCTCGATGGAAGAGATGGCCGCGACCGTCAAGCAGAACGCCGACAACGCCCAGCAGGCCAACCAATTGGCAGCCTCAGCGCGAGGCACGGCAACCGACGGCGGTGAAGTGGTCGGCAAGGCGGTCGATGCCATGAGCCGCATCGAGACCTCGTCACAGAAGATCTCCGACATCATTTCGGTGATCGACGAGATCGCTTTCCAGACCAACCTTCTGGCCCTCAATGCCGCCGTCGAGGCAGCACGGGCAGGCGATGCCGGCAAGGGTTTCGCCGTGGTCGCCTCGGAAGTGCGCTCGCTGGCCCAGCGCTCGTCGGGCGCTGCCAAGGACATCAAGGCGCTGATCGTCGAGAGCGGCGCCCAGGTGAAAGATGGCGTCAAGCTGGTCAACGACGCCGGCACGGCGCTGACCGAGATCGTCGGCTCCATCAAGAAGGTGGCTGACATCGTCTCGGATATCGCCGCCGCAAGCCGCGAGCAGTCGGCTGGCGTCGAGGAGATCAACAAGGCCGTCACCCAGATGGACGAGATGACCCAGCAGAACTCGGCGCTGGTCGAGGAAAACGCCTCGGCGACGCGCATGCTGCAGGAACAGGCCGAAGCCATGCATGGTCGCATGTCGGCCTTCCGTCTTGCCGAGGCCGTTCGAGCGGCCCGGACTGCCATCGGCGATCGGCTGGAGGCTCGATCCGTAACCAAGACGCCATCCCGTCCGGCTCAGCCGAAGAAGGTGGCGGTGGCCGGCGGACGGAATGCCCAGCGGCTGCAGTCCGAATTGCATGCCGCCTTCGAAAGCGACGCTGATTGGAAGGAATTCTGAGCGGGTCGCATCATCGGACCGCGGCGACCTCGCCGCGGTCTGCTTCATCCGGAGTAGACATGGCCGCCCTCAGCACCGCCCCGGAACATCGCGAGTTTCCCTTCACACTGAAGGAATATCGGCGGCTGGCTACTTTCATCCACGGCCGCACGGGCATCACCCTGCCCGACCACAAGATCAACATGGTCTACTCGCGCCTGACGCGGCGCCTGAGGGAACTCGGCTTTTCAGCCTTCTCCGAATACTGCGAGTATTATTCCAGCCCCGAGGGCGAGGATGAGATCGAGTATCTCATCAACGCGCTCACGACCAACCTCACCCGCTTCTTTCGCGAGAAGCACCACTTCGACCATCTCGCCGCCAACCTGTTGTCCGAACTGTCGGCTGACGCCATCAACGGCCGGACACGCCTGCGCATCTGGTCGGCCGGTTGTTCGACGGGCGAAGAGCCTTACTCGATCGCCATGACCTACGCCGAGACCGCCTCGTCGCGCGTGCATTGCGACACCCGGATTCTGGCGACCGATATCGACAGCTCGGTCGTGGCACGCGGCGCCATGGGGCGCTACAGCGCGCAGTCGGTGGCAGAGCTTGGCAAGGGCAGGCGCTATCGTCACTTCTCCGCCGTGAGCGGCAATGAGTGGCAGGTCCGCCCGGAACTCAGGCAGCTCATCGCCTTCAAGCAGCTCAACCTTCTCGACGCCTGGCCGATGAAGGGACCGTTCGATGCCATCTTCTGCCGCAATGTGATGATTTATTTCGACAACCCCACCAAGGCTCGGCTGGTGCAGCGCTTTGCCGACCTTCTGGTACCCGGCGGCTGGCTCTACATCGGCCATTCCGAGACCATTCTCGACCAGAAGACGGCTTTCCGTCTGCGCGGTCCGACCATTTACCAGAAGGGGACCTGATCGATGCCCGGCGCCGGACAACCGAAACCGACCGAGCTTTTCGATTCCGACGTCGGCGCGTGCCGGCAGGCGGCCGGCCACACCCACGATTGGCGACGGGGAGCGCCGACCGTGCGCGTGCTGCCCGGTGAAGCCTATGTGACATCGCGAACGGACGAAACGATCGTTACCGTTCTCGGCTCCTGCGTCGCCGCGTGCATTCGCAATCCGGCGACGGGGTTCGGCGGCCTCAACCACTTCATGCTGCCCGAAAGCGATTCCGGCATCTGGAATGGGGCCAGCGCCGCCCTGCGCTACGGCAATTATGCGATGGAAGTTTTGATCAATGAGGTGCTGAAGTCCGGTTGCCGGCGTCAGGACCTGGAGATCAAACTGTTCGGCGGTGCCGACCTGACGGAGGGACCGACGTTGATCGGCTCTTCCAACGTCTCCTTCGTGCTCGAATACCTCAAGGCCGAAGACCTTGCTGTCGCCTCGGCCGACCTCGGTGGCTGCTATGGCCGCCGCATCCATTACAGTCCTTCGACCGGCGTCGTGCACCGGCTGCTGCTCGGCACGGCCGTTCACCCTGCTTTCCTCGAGGAAGAACACTCTTTCAAGGATCGACTGGCCCGGACGAAAGTCGAGGGCGAAGTCGATCTTTTCTGAGGAACGATTATGCTCGGCACGCCCATCCGCGTCCTCATCGTCGACGACAGCGCCCTGATGCGCGACATGCTGACCAGCGTTCTTTCCCGCGACCCCGGAATTGAAGTGGTGGGCACCGCGGCCGATCCGTTTGCCGCGCGCGAGGCCATCAAACGTCTCAATCCCGACGTACTGACGCTCGATGTCGAGATGCCCGGCATGAACGGCATCTCGTTCCTGGAAAAGCTCATGGCGCTCCGGCCGATGCCGGTGGTGATGGTGTCGACACTGACCCAGACCGGAGCCTTCACCACCCTCCGCGCCCTGGAGATCGGCGCCGTCGATGTCGTCGGCAAGCCGAGCAAAGCCTCCGATCTCGACAAGGTCGCCGGCGAACTCATCGACAAGATCAAAATCGCCGCCGCCGCCAACATCGGCGCTCGCCGCGTGGTGCCGGAAAAGGCGCCGGCGCGCATCTCCGCTCCCCCGGCACCTGTTGGCTGTTCGCGCACCGGCGCAGTGATCGGCATCGGCGCCTCGACCGGCGGCGTCGAAGCCATTCGCGCCGTGCTTACCGAGCTTCCCGCCGAAATGCCGCCCATTCTGATCGTCCAGCACATGCCCGGTCAGTTCACCGGATCGTTCGCCGACCGTCTCGACGGCCTCAGTGCTTTGCATGTGAAAGAGGCCGAGGATGGCGAAGTTCTGCACCCCGGCACGGCCTATGTGGCTCCGGGCGGCCGCCAGTTCGAACTCGGCCATATCGGCCCCAACCTCGTCTGCCGCATCGGCAGCGAGGAACGCGTCTCCGGTCACGCACCGTCGGTCGACGTGCTGTTCCGTTCGATGGCCCGCATCTGCCCGGTCAACAGCCTCGGCGTCATCCTGACCGGCATGGGCCGCGACGGCGCCTCGGGCCTGCTCGATATCCGGCTCGGCGGTGGCCATACGATCGGCCAGAACGAGGCGACCTCCATTGTCTACGGCATGCCGCGCGCCGCCTTCGAGATCGGCGCGGTGGAACGGCAGCTGCCGCTTCAGAGCATCGCCCCTTATCTCGCTGCCGCCTTCTCACCTGCCACCGTCGAAAAGGCGCATGCCTGAAACCGCAGTCATCATTCAGCGATCTTGCGGCAGCCCGCCTTGAAGCGCTTGAAGTTGGCGGCATAGTTTTCTGCCGACCGTCGCAGCTTCTCGATGGTCGCCTCGTCAAGCGCCCGCACCGCCCGCGCCGGTGCGCCGACGATCAACGACCCTTCAGGAAATTCCTTGCCCTCGGTCACCAGCGCATTGGCGCCGACGAGACTGTTGGCACCAATCCTCGCGCCGTTCAGAATGGTGGCGCCCATGCCGACCAGCACGTTGTCGCCGAGCGTACAGGAATGGACAATCGCCTGGTGGCCGATGGTGCACCCCTCGCCGATCGTCAGCGGAAAGCCGGGATCGGTGTGCAGCGTCGCGCCCTCCTGGATGTTGGTGCGAGCACCGACGACGATCGGCTCGTTGTCGCCGCGGATCACCGCGCCAAACCAGATCCCGACCTCCGAACCAAGTTTCACCCGGCCGATCACATGGGCATCGGGGGCGACCCAATAGTTACCGTCATCAGGCAGTTCGGGTGCGATTCCATCGAGTTCGTAGATCGGCATGGCAGACTTCTCCTCTGCGGCGCAGGGCGGGGCGGAAGGCTCTTTGTAAGGCTCCGCTGCCAGCGATCAAGACAGCGAACGCGGCCAGACAGCGGCTAATCGTTCCAGCAGTCCCAAAGGCCGTTCGGCGGTCGTCGCGCGAATTTGTTGGAAAACCGCCTTTCGCCACTCCCCAAAATGCACTAGATGCCGTTATCTTTGCCGGGACGGTTCGGATTGCCGTCCCCCACGAGGGAAGCGAGCAACGGTGACGGATAAGAAGTCTGTCTTCATCAAGACCTACGGCTGTCAGATGAACGTCTACGACAGCGATCGCATGTCGGACACGCTGACGCCGCTCGGATACACCACCGCCGACAGTCCTGAGAGCGCCGACCTCGTCATCCTCAATACCTGCCACATCCGTGAGAAGGCGGCCGAAAAAGTCTATTCCGAGCTCGGCCGCTTGCGCGTCTTGAAAGCGGAGCGCGCCGCCGAGGGACGAGAGACGCTGGTCGCCGTCGCCGGCTGCGTCGCCCAGGCGGAAGGCGAGGAAATCATCGCCCGAGCGCCGGTTGTCGACATGGTGTTCGGCCCGCAGACCTACCATCGCCTGCCGGAGCTGATCGAGCGCGTGCGTCTCGGCGAACGGCCGACCGCCACCGAGGGCAAGGCCCCGGCCCGGCAGAAGGTGGTAGAGACCGAGTTTCCATCGGAAGACAAGTTCGATCATCTCGCCGCCCCGTCCGAGACGGCGGTCCGCTCGCGCGGCGTGACGGCTTTTCTCACCGTGCAGGAGGGCTGCGACAAGTTCTGCACCTTCTGCGTCGTACCCTATACGCGCGGATCGGAAGCTTCGCGGCCGGTGGAGAAAATCGTCACGGAAGCCGAAACCCTGGTGGCAGCCGGCGTGCGCGAGATCACGCTCTTGGGTCAGAACGTCAACGCGTACCACGGCGTTGACTGTGAGGGCCGGACGGTCGGCCTTGCTGGCCTCTTGGCGCGTCTTTCCGAGCTGCCGCGCCTTGCTCGCATCCGCTACACCACCAGCCATCCGCGCGATCTCGACGACGCACTGATCGCCGCGCACGCCGGTAATCCCAAGCTGATGCCCTATCTGCACCTTCCTGTGCAGTCGGGCTCGGATCGCATCCTCGCGGCCATGAACCGCCGCCACACGGCTGCCGAATATATCGCCCTTGTCGGCCGCATGCGGGCGGTGCGGCAGGATATGGCCATCTCCGGCGACTTCATCGTCGGCTTCCCCGGCGAGACCGAGGCCGATTTCGAGGCCACGCTGGACCTTGTCCGCACCATCGACTATGCGGCCTGCTTCTCATTCAAATATTCGCCGCGTCCCGGCACGCCGGCGGCGGCTTTCGAAGACCAGGTTCCTGAAGCGGTGAAGAATGAGCGATTGCAGCGCCTGCAGGCGCTGCTGGAAGCCCAGCAGAAAGCCTTTGCCGAGCGCCTCGTCGGCCGCACCCTGCCCGTGCTTTTCGACAAGCCGGGCCGCCTCCCCGGCCAGATCGTCGGGCGGTCGCCCTATCTGCAGCCGGTGGCCGTCATGGCATCGTCGTCGCTGATCGGTGAAATCGCCGAGGTAACCATCGAAGCGACCGGCGGTCACAGCCTGATCGGCCGGCTCGAAGGCGAGCCCGTACCGGCCCGACGGTCGGCATGAGGCCGTCACGACACGCGGACCAAGCCGTCGCGCATGCGACCTAACCGGGGAACGCCATGACCTATGCGTCCGACCTCACCCATCTGGTGCTGGTCTTCGAGGATAACAGGTTGATCGGCCCGCTTTACGGTCAGTTCGACCAGCATTTGGCCCTGATCGAGCAGAAGCTCGGCGTCGACGCCACGGCGCGCGGCAACCAGGTGACCATTCGCGGCTCTCACGAAGCGGCCGCGCGCGCCCGCGATGTGCTGGAAGCGCTCTATGGCCGTCTCCAGGCTGGCCAGTTTCTGACCTCTGCCGACGTCGAGGGAGCGATCCGCATGGCGCTGGCAGTCGGTGACCAGTTGCCGCTGCCGGCCATCGATGCCGCCTCGCGGCTGCAGCTCGCCGGCATCTCCACGCGCCGCAAAACCGTTCTCGCTCGAAACCCGGCGCAGGACGCCTATATCCGCGCTATGGAAAGGTCGACGCTGGTGTTCGGCCTCGGGCCGGCCGGCACGGGCAAGACCTACCTCGCCGTGGCCTATGCCGCGGCGTTGCTGGAGCGTGGCGAGGTGGCTCGCCTCGTGCTATCGCGGCCCGCTGTCGAGGCGGGCGAACGGCTCGGCTTCCTGCCGGGCGATATGCGCGAGAAGATCGACCCCTATCTCCGGCCCCTTTACGACGCGCTCTACGACATGATGCCGCCCGAGCGGGTGGAGCGGGCGCTGACCTCCGGCGCCATCGAGATCGCGCCGCTCGCCTTCATGCGCGGTCGCACGCTGGCCAATGCCGCTGTCATTCTCGACGAGGCGCAGAACACCACGTCGATGCAGATGAAGATGTTCCTCACCCGCCTCGGCGACGGCTCGAAGATGATCGTCACCGGCGATCCCAGCCAGGTCGACCTGCCGGCCGGCCAAGTGTCCGGTCTGGTCGAGGCGAGCCGCATTCTGACCGAGACCCCGGGCATCGTGCAGGTGCGCTTCACCCATGAAGACGTGGTACGCCATGAACTGGTGGCGCGCATCGTCAAGGCCTACGACGACGACAGCCGGGAGCGGCTCGCCGCCCGCAAGGACAAGGCATGAGCGTGATCGCGGTCGATATCCTCACGGAGAGCTCGCTCTGGGGTGAGGCCGAGGACTGGCGCGCCGACGTGGAGACCGCTGTCGCCATGGCGGCATCGGCGGCCGATGCCGAGATCGCCGACGATGCGGAGCTGTCGCTGCTGCTCACCGACGACGCGGCGATCCGCCTGCTCAATCGCGACCACCGCCATCTCGACAAACCGACCAACGTTCTGTCGTTCCCGCAAGACGACCCGGAGGCCGAAGCCTACGGGCCGCTCCTCGGCGATATCGTGGTGGCGCATGAAACGGTAGCGCGAGAGGCAGTGGAGGAAGGCATTTCCTTTCACGATCATTTCCTGCACATGATCGTGCATGGATTCCTGCATCTCGTCGGGTATGATCACATGAACGACGACGAAGCCGAGGAGATGGAGGGACTGGAAACGGCCATCCTCGCCCGGCTTGGTATCGCCAACCCCTACGCCGACGCGCCGATGGGCGGCGCCGGCCACTGAGGGCTGGCATTATCGGGGCGTCATCAGCAGCCGGGGGCTGGCTGACGACGCGGAAGAAGGACGATGAGCGACAGCGACAGTCATAGTACGGGCAGTCAGAATACGGCCGCGGCGACCCAGTCGGGTGCCTCGGCCGAGGGTGGAACAGGCTCTGGATTGAGCTGGCTGGCGCGATTGCGCGAGGCCTTCGGCTTCAAGACCTCGGCGACGCTCAGACAGAACCTCGAGGAAGCGCTCAGCCAGGAAGATGCACTCGACGCCGCCTTCTCGCCCGAAGAGCGGACACTGATCCGCAATATCCTTCGCCTCAGGGAAACGCGCGTCGCGGACGTGATGGTGCCGCGCGCCGATATCGCCGCGGTCGATGCCGACACGACGCTTGCCGAGCTCCTCGGCCTGTTCGAGGCCTCCGGCCATTCACGCATGCCGGTCTACCGGGAGACGCTGGACGACGCCATCGGCATGGTCCACATCAAGGATCTCATCACCCACATCACCGGCAAGGCGCGCATCGATGCCGCCGCCGAAGAGGATGAGGGTCGGCTTGACGTTGGCAAAGTTGATCTCGGCATCACGCTCGAAGCCGCCAAGCTGGTGCGCGCCGTGCTGTTCGTGCCGCCCTCCATGCCAGCCACCGACCTTTTGCAGAAGATGCAGGCGACGCATATCCAGATGGCGCTGGTCATCGACGAGTATGGCGGTACCGACGGCATCGTTTCCATCGAGGACGTGGTTGAGACCATTGTCGGCGAAATCGATGATGAGCACGACGACGAGGATGGGCCGCTGGTCAAAACGGTTCAGGATGGCGTCTATCTCGCCGACGCACGTGCTGATCTCGATGATGTGCGGGCGGTGATCGGGCCAAGCTTCTCCTTTGCCGACTATGACGAGGACGTCGATACGCTCGGCGGCCTGCTGTTTGCCGCGCTTGGCCGCATTCCCGTACGCGGCGAGGTAATCGCCTCCGACGACCTGCCGGGCTGGGAGGTCGAGGTGCTCGACGCCGATCCGCGCCGCATCAAGACGGTGCGGCTCGTCGCCCGGGCAACCGAGCCGCCCGAGACGATCGAGCCGTCGGAAGTCGGGGCCTGAGGCGGCAGGGCATTTCCTCCCCGGCGGCGACCGGCTATTGCTTCAAACGCAACGACCGATTCGCCGCCCAGGGGAAAGGCGCCATGTTCGAGACCTATACCCATCGGCTGCTGCTGCTCTGGGGATGGCCGCGCCGCTTGGTAGCGCTTGTCGCCGGCGCTTGTTCCGCACTCGCCTTGGCGCCGATATACGCCGCGCCGATCCTCTTTCTCACGCTGCCGGTGCTGGTGCTGCTGATCGACGGGGCCGTGGTCGCCGGGCCGCGTGGCGTCCGGCGGTTGAGGCCGGCGGCGGTCACCGGCTGGTGGTTCGGCTTCGGCTATTTCTTCGCCGGCCTCTACTGGGTGGGAATAGCCTTCTTCGCCGAGGGGCGGTCGGAGCTTGTTCCGCTGATGCCCTTTGCGATCGCCGGCCTTGCCGCAGGCCTTGCGCTGTTCACTGCCCTCGGCACGCTGATCGCCCGTTTGCTGTGGAGCGATAGTCCGACCCGCATCTTCGCGCTCGCGGTGGGCCTCGGAGCTTCCGAGTGGCTGCGTGGCCATGTGCTGACCGGCTTTCCATGGAATCTTCTTGGGCAAGCCGTGGCCTTCACCAACGTCACCGCGCAAGGGGCGAGTGTCGTCGGCATCTACGGCCTGACACTTGCCGGCATCGCCGTGTTCGCCGCACCGGCGCTTCTCTCCGATGAACGAGGGCGTCGCCCCTGGCTGCGCTGGCTGACCGTCGCGCTCGTCACGATCCTCGCCGCCACCGACATCGGCTGGGGCGTCTACCGCCTGTCCGGTGCGGCCCCGGTGGGCCAGGCCGTGCTTGCCGACTCCCGTATCCGCATCGTCCAGCCGAATATCGATCAGGCCGCCAAATGGTCGCCCGAGAAAAAGCAGGAAGCCCTCGACAAGCTGACGGCCCTCTCCGACCGCAAGACCGATCCGCAGACGCTGGGGGCCATTTCCTTCTCGGAAATCGTCTGGCCGGAAACGGCCCTGCCTTTCTTTCTGACCGAAGAGCCGGAAGCGCTCGCTCGCATCGCCGATCTGCTATCGCCCGGAACGATCCTGCTCACCGGCGCGCCACGTGTCGAGCCGGCCGACGACCTGGGTGACGGAGGGCGTCGCTACTACAATTCACTGTTTGCCATCGACGACACCGGCGCCATCCGTGCCGCCTACGACAAGGTGCATCTTGTTCCCTTTGGCGAGTACATGCCGTTCAGCGCCGTGTTGCGCCGGCTCGGTATCGGCGAACTGTTCCGTGGCATCGGTGGCTTCTCGCCCGGCCCACGCCACAACTTGATCGCTCTCGCCGGCCATCCGTCCTTTTCGGTGCTGATCTGCTACGAAGCGATTTTCTCAGGTGAAGTGCTGCCCGATAACGGACGCCCCGACTATCTCGTCAACATCACCAATGATGGTTGGTTCGGTCGCAGCTCTGGTCCTCATCAACATCTCGATGCCACGCGCATGCGGGCAATTGAGGAAGGCCTGCCCGTGGTGAGAGCTGCCAATACCGGCATTTCGGCAATCATCGACGCCTATGGCAGAACGGTTGCAAGTCTACCGCTGGGTGAGGAAGGCGTGCTTGACGGTTTCATACCATCCGAACGTCCCAAGACTTTCTTTCAACGCAGCGAACCGATTTTCCTCTTGGTCCTCAGCGTCTTTTTCATCTTGCTGTCACTTCTGAGAAACGGAAAACGTAGAACCAGGAGTTGACAACTTCTCGTTCAGAGACAACAATCTCAGCGCGCAACGATCCTGTTGTGGTTCGTTTGCCAAGAAATGGGCCGCAAGACAACAAATAATGACCGCGCCTTGCGAGCCTCATCAATAACCGCGGATCAATCCGCAGACGAGACTAATATGGCCAGCAAGAAGTCCCCCAATCCCATTGACATCCATGTCGGCAGCCGTGTCCGGCTTCGCCGCATGATGCTTGGCATGAGCCAGGAAAAGCTAGGCGAAGCGCTCGGCATCACCTTCCAGCAGATCCAGAAATACGAAAAAGGCACCAACCGCGTCGGCGCCAGCCGCCTTCAGCACATCGCCACCGTTCTCAAGGTGCCGGTGTCCTTCTTCTTCGAGGATGCACCGGGTACGCCTGAAGAAGCGGCAGGATTTGCTGAGAGCCCCAGCCATTCCTACGTCGTGGACTTCCTGTCGTCGACCGAGGGCCTGTCTCTCAACAAGTCTTTTGTACGCATCAAGGACGCACGCATCCGTCGGCGTATCGTCGATCTGGTCCAGACGCTGGCCACCGAGGAAGGCGAAGCCTGATCTGAAGCTTACTAAAGCTGTAGCGGATCGTTTCGACCATGGTCGATGCGATCCGCTTCTATTTTGAGCCTATAGCGGCTGCAAAGAAAACCTTTCGGCGGGAATAAATTTGCCGCCCGACATCTTGAAACAAAACGAGTCGTCTGGCGCCGTGGCATCAAACGCACGGCGCTTTTCAAACGCGCTTGAGCCTATGGTCGGACGCTTGCGCTTTTTGCGGCGGCTTGCGAAAAGAAACCGCCGCGACGGACCACTGCCGCGACAGACCAGTCTTCCGTCGACCGCGTCGACGTCTTCTTTGAGGGGTCAACCCTATGTCTCGCCAGAATTACCTCTTTACTTCCGAGTCTGTTTCGGAAGGTCATCCAGACAAAGTCTGCGACCGCATTTCCGACACCATCGTCGATGCCTTCCTTGCCGCCGAACCGCAGGCGCGCGTTGCGGCCGAGACGCTCGCCACCACCAACCGTGTCGTCATTGCCGGCGAGACGCGTGGGCCGAAGTCCATCGACAACGCGCTGATCGAGCATCTGACACGCGAGGCGATCCGCGACATCGGCTACGAGCAGGACGGTTTCCACTGGGAAAATGCCAAGATCGAGATCCTGCTGCATGAGCAGTCGTCCGACATTGCCCAGGGCGTTGACGCCGCGGCCAACAAGGACGAGGGCGCAGGCGACCAGGGCATCATGTTCGGCTATGCCTGCCGCGAGACGCCGGAACTGATGCCGGCTCCGATCTACTATGCCCACAAAATCCTTCGCGATCTGGCGACGGCCCGCAAGTCCGGCAAGGAAACCTTGCTGAGACCCGATGCCAAGAGTCAGGTAACCGTCGCCTATGAAGGCGGCAAGGCTGTGCGGGCGCCACAGATCGTTCTGTCCACCCAGCACGCCGACGGCCTCACGTCAGCTGATGTGCGCCGTATCGTCGAGCCTTATATCATCGCCGCCCTGCCTGCCGGCTGGGTCGATGAGCGAACCGTTTGGCATGTCAATCCGACCGGCAAGTTCGTCATCGGTGGCCCGGACGGCGACGCCGGCCTCACCGGTCGCAAGATCATCGTTGACACCTATGGTGGCGCTGCCCCGCATGGCGGCGGCGCCTTCTCCGGCAAGGACCCGACCAAGGTCGACCGTTCGGCCGCCTACGCCGCCCGTTGGCTCGCCAAGAACATCGTGGCCGCCGGCCTCGCCGATCGCGCCACCATCCAGCTCAGCTACGCCATCGGCGTCAGCGACCCGCTGTCGATCTATGTCGACCTGCACGACACCGGCAATGTCGATCCGGCCAAGATCGAGAAGGTGCTCGGCGATCGTGACTTCGTTCGTCTGTCCCCGCGCGGCATCCGCGAGCGGCTCGGCCTCAACAAGCCGATCTATGCGCGCACCTCGGCCTACGGCCACTTCGGCCGGCCGGCCGAGGCCGACGGCGGCTTCTCCTGGGAAGCGCTCGACCTCGTCGACGCTTTGAAGTCTGCCCTCGCCTGAGGCGGAGAAATAGGCTAGACACCGGCCCCGGCAGCTCGGCTGCCGGGGTTTTCTGTTTTCGGCAGCAGTCGAGCCGCCGGATTTTCATGCACCGAGCGATGATGAGCGACGACCACCATAGGGCAGAGCACAGGCCCGGCGAGCCTCGCGGAAACGCCTTCTTCGGCCGCCGCAAGGGCAAGACCCTGAGAAAGGGACAAGCCGAACGGCTCGAGGCCGACCTGCCCAAGCTGTCGCTCGATCTCACGACGTCTGCTCCCGACTGGCTTGCGGACCTCTTCCCTTCTGCACCGGCCGAACTGCGCCTGGAGATCGGCTTCGGCGGCGGCGAACACCTGATCCACCGGGCGCTTGAGCGACCCGACGTCGGCTTCATCGGCGTCGAACCCTTCGTCAACGGCATGACCAAGGCGCTGGGACGCATTGCCACCGAGGGGACCAGCAACATTCGCCTCAGCGGTGAAGATGGCGTCAAAGTGCTCGACTGGCTGCCCGAGGCTTCGCTTGATCGCGTATTGCTGCTCTACCCCGATCCGTGGCCGAAGAAGCGCCACTGGAAGCGCCGCTTCGTCGGCCCCGACACGGTCGACCGCTTCGCTCGCGTCTTGAAGGATGGCGGCGAGTTCTGGTTTGCCTCGGACATCGACACCTATGTCGACTGGACGCTGCGCCACGTTCGCGCCAACTCGGCTTTCGTCTGGACGGCTTCGGCGCCCGACGACTGGCGGCAGCCTTGGGAGGGCTGGCCGGGAACGCGCTACGAAGCAAAGGCGCGCCGCGAAGGACGCGGCTCGGCCTATCTGACCTTCCGTCGCCTGCCGCGAAGATAAACGCTTAGGATCTCGGCCAGTCGATGAAGCTTTCAGCGGGAACCGACTGTAGATGACTGTTGTGCCGGCCATTGATTTCCGCGCAAAAGCGGCCTATATGGGGTGCATCAGTTCTGATGCGCTCTTATAAAGCGGGTTGGGAGTGGGTCCGAAAGGTCCCGCTCTTTTTTATTGCCCGAAAGGGCGCGCCGCGAGGGATACCGCCGACCTATGACGTCCGAAGACCAGCCACCCCTTCCGCCACTTGGCGGCCAGAGTGTCGATACGACGCTCGATGAGCCGCGTCTCGTATCCGAGACGGGCGTTGAGGCGCGGGTCGCTGCCATCATCGAGCCGGCATTGATCGATCTTGGCTATCGCCTCGTCCGCGTCCGCATGAGCGGCCTCAATGGCGTGACTCTGCAGATCTTCGCCGAGAAGGCCGACGGGACGATGAGCGTCGAAGATTGCGAGATTGCGAGCAATGTGATCTCGCCGCTGCTCGACGTCGATGATCCGATCGGCAAGGCCTACAGCCTTGAGATGTCGTCGCCGGGCATGGACCGTATTCTGGTGCGGCGTTCGGACTTCGTGCGCTGGTCGGGCTTCGAAACCAAGCTGGAACTTGCCGTGCCGCTCTTGGGCCGCAAGCGTTTTCGCGGCTGGCTCATCGGCGTCAAGGATGACAAGGGCGGCATGCGCCTTCTGCAGGCGCTCGAAGACGGCACCAAGGACATCGAGTTCCCACTCGATACCGTATCGGAAGCCCGCCTCGTGCTGAACGAAGCGCTGATCCGTGAGGCGCTCAAGGCGGGCAAAAGCCAGGAATAGCGGGCGGCAGTGCCGCTCGACGGAAACCGGGGACACTCCCGAAGGACGGAACAGGAACCCCATCGAGGGTAGGAGACGAAGATAATGGCCGTCAGTGCGAACCGTTTGGAACTCTTGCAGATCGCCGACGCGGTGGCCCGCGAGAAGTCGATCGACCGGCAGATCGTCATCGCGGCGATGGAGGACGCCATTCAGAAGGCGGCTCGCTCGCGTTACGGTTCCGAGACCGACGTCCGCGCCGAGATCAATCCGCGCAGCGGCGAGATCAAGCTGCAGCGCTTGCTGCAGGTGGTCGAGAATGTCGAGAACTTCTCGACCGAGGTCGATCTCGTTGAAGCCCAGCGCCGCAACCCGGCCGCTCTCGTCGGCGACTTCATCTCCGAGCCGCTGCCGCCGATCGACTTCGGCCGCATCGCTGCCCAGTCGGCCAAGCAGGTGATCGTGCAGAAGGTGCGCGAAGCCGAGCGCGACCGTCAGTTCGACGAGTTCAAGGACCGCACCGGCGAAGTGGTGAACGGCGTCGTCAAGCGCGTCGAATACGGCAACGTCATCGTCGACCTCGGCCGCGGCGAGGCGATCTGCCGCCGTGACGAACTGATCCCCCGTGAGAGCTTCCGTTATGGCGACCGCATCCGCGCCATCATTCACGACGTGCGTCGGGAGCAGCGGGGACCGCAGGTGTTCCTGTCGCGTACCCATCCGCTGTTCATGGCCAAGCTGTTCGCCTCAGAAGTGCCGGAAATCTATGATGGTATCATTGAGGTGAAGTCGGTGGCTCGCGATCCGGGATCGCGCGCCAAGATCGCCGTTATCTCCAAGGACTCTTCGATCGATCCGGTCGGCGCCTGCGTCGGTATGCGCGGCAGCCGCGTGCAGGCCGTCGTGCAGGAGCTGCAGGGCGAAAAGATCGACATCATTCCCTGGTCGCCCGATCCGGCCACCTTCATCGTCAACGCGCTGCAGCCCGCGGAAGTCGCCAAGGTGGTGCTCGACGAAGATGCCGAGCGCATCGAGGTGGTGGTGCCCGACGATCAGCTGTCGCTGGCCATCGGCCGTCGCGGACAGAACGTGCGCCTTGCCAGCCAGTTGACCGGCTGGGCGATCGACATCCTGACCGAGCAGGAAGAGAGCGAGCGGCGTCAGAAGGAATTCAACGAGCGCACCGAGTTGTTCATGAACGCGCTTAACGTCGACGAGGTGGTTGGGCAGTTGCTTGCCACCGAGGGCTTCTCCACGGTTGAGGAACTCACCCTGGTCGAACGCGACGAGATCGCCGCCATCGAGGGCTTCGACGAGGAGACGGCCGAGGAAATCCAGGCGCGTGCCCAGGATTATCTCGACGCCAAGGAGCGCGAGCTCGACGAGGAGCGGATCAAGCTCGGCGTCGACGATGCCCTGCGCGACGTGCCGGGTGTTACCACCGCCATGATGGTGGCCCTCGGCAAGGACGGCGTGAAGACGGTGGAAGATCTCGCGGGCTGCGCCACTGACGACCTCGTCGGCTGGACGGAGCGCAAGAATGGCGAGACCGTCCGCAACAAGGGCAGCCTCTCCGATCTCGACGTCAGCCGCACCGACGCGGAAGCGATCGTCATGGCGGCGCGCGTCGCCGTCGGCTGGATCGAAGCGCCGACTGAGGAAGAGGAAGCCGAAGCTGCCGACGAAGAGGTTGCCGAAGAGGCGAACTCAGAATCGTAATGGAGGCCGCCGCGAGCGGCTTTCCAACCGGAAAGAGGACGATGGCACCGAGATCGGAAACGGCGGAACGCAGTTGCATCGTGACACGCGTCGCGCAGCCGCCCGAGGGCCTCATCCGCTTCGTTTGCGGACCTGACGGCACGGTGGTGCCGGACGTTCGCGGCAACCTGCCGGGTCGTGGCGTCTGGGTGACCTGTCGCCAGGACGTGGTTACCGAGGCAGTGCGTAAGCGAGCGTTTTCGCGCGGTCTCAAGGCGGAGGCCAAAGCCGGCGATGATCTGCCGGTTCAGGTCGAGGCGTTGCTTCTCAAGGCGGCATTGTCCGCCCTGTCGATGGCACGCAAAGCTGGCCTCGTGGTCACCGGCTTTGGTCAGGTGAGTGACGCGGTGAGCAAAGGTAATGTGGTCGCCGTCTTGCATGCTCGCGAGGCGGCCGACGACGGCCGACGTAAGGTCGGACAGGTGATAAGACGGCGTCTTCGCGCCATCGGGGTTGGCGGAGACGAAAACGAAATGCCCGGAAATGCGGCATTATGGCAACAACCAGCGCATTCCGGACCAAAGGTGATCGCCGGAATCTTCGCCTCGAGCGAAATGGATTTGGCATTGGGCGGCGCAAATGTGATACATGCTGCTCTGCTTGCCGGTGGGGCGAGCACCAGCTTCCTGAAATGCGCTGCAGCGCTGGCCCGTTACAGGGGTGAAGCGCCGGACACGGACTGGACAGCGGACCTTTCCTGAGGTTTGCGAATACGATTGGTCATTGCGCCGCCCTCCGAGGGTGCCGCGACGGCCCGCGAGGATAGAGCACGGTATGAGCGATACGAAGAACACCGACGACAAAAGCACGTCCATGGCGCCCAAGAAGACGCTGACCCTATCCCGGCGCACCGTTGAGCAGGGAACGGTCAAGCAGAGCTTCAGCCATGGCCGGACAAAAGCCGTCGTGGTGGAGACCAAGAAGTCGCGCAAGCACGGCGAAGGCGGCCCTCTCGAGGGCGCGCAAGCGACGCAGACTGTGCAGCTTCAGAAGTCGATCGCCGAGAGCCTGAAGCCTCGCCGCGACGCCGCCCCCGCCGCGCCGCGCGAGCAGCGCCGCCCGGCGCCGGGTGGCATGGTGCTGCGCACACTCAGCCAGGACGAGATCGGAGCCCGCCAGGCCGCCCTTGCGGAAGCCATCGCCCGCGAGGCTGAGGCACGCAAGCGTGCCGAAGAAGAGGCGAAGCGCCGCGCCGAGGAAGAGGCTCGTCGTAAGATCGAGGAAGAAGAGCGCGCCAAGCGTGAGGCCGAAGAGGCCGCCGCTCGCGCCATCGAGGAAGCTCGCCTCAAGGCAGAGGAAGAGGCCCGCATCAAGGCGAATCCCGCCGAAGCCGCACCGCCGAAGCCGGCTGAGCCGGCCGTTGCGAAAGCTCCCGTCGCTGAGAAGAAGCCGGCGCCAACCAGCGCGCCGCGTCCCGCTGTCGAGGCACCGCGCGGTAAGCTTGCGGGCGACGACGACGAAGAGAACCCGCGCGGCAAGCTGCTCGCTGCCAAGAAGGCACGCGTGCCGGCGCCGGCGCCTGTCAAGAAGGCAGGCGAGGATGATCGCCGCAAGGGCCGCCTGACCATTTCTGCTGCCCTCTCCGACGATGAGGGTGAACGCTCTCGCTCGCTCGCCGCGCTGAAGCGCAAGCGCGAGAAGGAGCGTCGCGGCCAGCAGACCGGCCCGCGCGAGAAGGTGCTTCGCGAGGTGGTCCTGCCCGAGGCGATCACCATCCAGGAACTGGCCAACCGCATGGCCGAGCGCGCCGTCGACGTCATCCGCCTGCTGATGAAGCAGGGCCAGATGCTGAAGATCAACGACGTGATCGACGCCGACACTGCCGAGCTGATTGCCACCGAAATGGGGCATACGGTGAAGCGCGTCTCCGAGTCCGACGTCGAGGAAGGCCTGTTTGACGCGCCCGACGACGCGGTGGATACGCAGCCGCGTCCGCCGGTGGTCACCATCATGGGCCACGTCGACCACGGCAAGACGTCGCTGCTCGACGCACTGCGTCATGCCAACGTGGTGGCTGGCGAAGCGGGTGGCATCACCCAGCACATCGGCGCCTATCAGGTCGAACAAAACGGCCAGAAGATCACCTTCATCGACACCCCGGGCCACGCTGCCTTCTCGGCGATGCGTGCTCGCGGCGCCAAGGTGACCGATATCGTCATTCTCGTTGTGGCAGCCGACGACGGCGTCATGCCCCAGACGATTGAAGCCATCAGCCATGCCAAGGCAGCTGGCGTGCCGATCATCGTCGCCATCAACAAGATCGACAAGCCCGACGCCAACCCTGAGCGTGTGCGCACTGAACTGCTGCGCCATGAAATTCAGGTGGAATCGATGGGCGGCGACACGCTCGAAGTGGAAGTGTCGGCCAAGGCCAAGACCAACCTCGACAAGCTGCTGGAGATCATCCTGCTGCAGTCGGAAGTGCTGGAACTCCGGGCCAACCCCGATCGTGCCGCCGAAGGCATCGTCATCGAAGCCAAGCTCGACAAGGGCCGTGGCCCGGTGGCCACCGTGCTGGTCGATCGCGGTACGCTCAAGGTGGGCGACATCGTCGTGGCCGGCTCCGAGTGGGGTCGCGTTCGCGCGCTGCTCGACGATCATGGCGCCAACGTCAACGCCGCCGGCCCGGCCATGCCGGTCGAGGTGCTCGGCTTCCAGGGTACGCCTGACGCCGGCGACCGCGTCGCCGTGGTCGAGAACGAGGCACGCGCTCGCGAGATCACCGAATACCGCGTCCGTCAGAAGCGCGAGAATGTTGCCAAGCGGGCCTCCGGTTCGCGCGGCTCGCTCGAGCAGATGATGAACAAGCTGCAGACTGCGGGCAAGAAAGAGTTCCCGCTGGTCGTCAAGACCGACGTGCAGGGTTCGCTCGAAGCCATCATTGCCTCGCTGGAGAAGCTCGGCAACGAAGAAGTGGCAGCGCGGATCATCCACGGCGGCGTCGGTGGCGTCACCGAATCCGACGTCACGCTAGCCTCGGCCTCCGACGCGGCGATCATCGGCTTCAACGTTCGCGCCAACAAACAGGCGCGTGACGCAGCCGACCGCGACGGGATCGAAATCCGCTACTACAACATCATCTACAACCTCGTGGATGACGTGAAGGCGGCCATGAGTGGCATGCTCACCCCCGAGCGGCGCGAAACCTTCCTCGGCAACGCCGAGATCCTGGAAGTGTTCAACATTTCCAAGGTTGGCAAGGTGGCGGGTTGCCGGGTTACCGAGGGCACAGTGGAACGCGGCGCTTCGGTGCGCCTCATCCGCGACAACGTGGTTATCCACGAGGGCAAGCTCGGCACGCTCAAGCGCTTCAAGGACGACGTCAAGGAAGTCCACGCCGGTCAGGAATGCGGCATGAACTTCGAGGCCTATCAGGATATGCGGGCCGGCGACGTCATCGAGTGCTTCCGCGTCGAAGAAATCGCCCGTACGCTGTAACGGTTCGTCCGGCATCCTGACGGGGTGCCGGACGTCCTTTTCGACGGTATGCCATGACCGACGCCGCCGAATCTGCCGCCATGCCATTGCGCCGCTTCGTCTTCACGACCAAGCAGGAAGATGCGTTGGCTCTCGAGGCAATTCTGAAACCTGCTGATCGCGGCTGGCGTTCGCTTCTGGGTTATGCCTTTGCCTTGCCGCCGCTCGTCGTTCTGTCCTGGCTGACGCGCAATGCGGAGTGGCCGGTATGGTTCGCCTCCTTCGGCCTGATCGGGCTTGCTGCCTGGCAGGGAGCGCGCTTCGTGCTCAGGACCGAACGAATCCGGGCGGCCCGCCACCATCCAGTCGGAGCCGCTGAGATCGAGTTTTCGGCCGACGGCTTCAAGGGTACGGTTGGCGGCATCGTCATCGACATTCCGGCGCTTATTGGCATTCGCATCGAAACGGATGACCGTCGTCTCTATGTCCTTGCGAGTGGCCGGCCGGCGCTCATCTTGCCGCTTTCCGCCTTTTCCGGCCGGGCCGACATGGTCGCATTCGCGGCGGCGTTCGAAGGCGCCGGCAGGCATTCCCGGAGTGGGGCCGGTGCGGACTGAAGCAGTCCACGCCATGACGCTCTCTCCACCACTTGAATTCGATGCATTTCCTTTTGGCTCAGATGGGTCCATCGTTCGGGAGATGCTGCAACTGAGGTTTTGATGATGGTCCAACACGGCCAAAGCCAGGGGCAGGCTCGTCCCCCCTCCCAGCGCCAGCTTCGTGTCGGCGAACTGATCCGCCATGCGCTTGCCGAAATTCTTTCGCGCGGCGAGCTGATGGACGATGAGGTGACGCGCATGATGATCACCGTGCCGGAGGTGCGCGTCAGCCCCGATCTCCGCAATGCAACGGTGTATATTACGCCGCTCGGCGGTGGGGAACCGAAGCAGGCCGAGAAAGCGATGGCCCGCAACGCGCGTTGGCTGCGCGGCCAAGTGGCCCATCGGATCGACTTGAAATTCGCGCCTGAACTCACCTTCCGCTACGACGATCGCTTTGACGAGACCGCCCATATCGACGCGCTGCTGCACTCACCCGACGTGGCGCGCGACCTCGACCAGCCCGCTAGCGACAAGAATGAGTGACAGATTCCGGCAGCAGTGAAGCTGCCAGATCCTGACACCCTTCGAGGTGAAGCTTCCTTCGAACCGCCACTGGCGCGGCCATCAGGAGGAAGCTCATGACCGACGATCGCATCACGTTTCACTATGCGCCGCAAACCCGCGCCTTCGGCACACGGTTCCTCCTGGAGGAGCTCGGCGTGCCCTATGATCTCAACGTGATGGATATGCGGACCGGTGATCAGTTGAAGCCGGACTACCTCTCCGTCAATCCGATGGGGAAGGTACCGGCCATCAGTCACCGGGGCGTTGTGGTGACGGAACAGGCGGCTGTCGCCCTCTATCTCGGCGACCTCTTCCCCGAGGTGGGGATGGCGCCGGCGATCGGTGATCCTCGTCGCGGTTCCTATCTGCGATGGATGGTGTTCTACGGTTCAAGTTTCGAGCCGGCGCTGGTCGATCACGCCATGAAGCGACCGCCGCTGCCGCGTTCCACGGCCCCCTATGCCGATTACGAAACCGTCGTGGCCGTCGTCAACGAGCAGGTGAAGCGCGCGACGCCCTTCTGGCTCGGCGAGCGCTTCTCGGTGGCCGACGCGCTGTGGGGCTCGGCCCTGTTCTGGGTGACCAACTTCGGCATCTTCGAGAAGACCCCCGAGGTTGCAGCCTATCTCGAGCGGATCACCAGCCGCCCCGCGTTCCAGAAGGCGCAGGCTGATGAGGCGGCATTGATTGCGGCGCGCGACACTGCCGCTGCGAGCTGACGTCAGAAAAGACGCAGGGCCGCCACTCCGGCCATGACGAGACAGGCGGCGGCAAAGCGCCGCCCGCCGACCTTCTCGCCAAACACCAGCTTTGACAATATCAGCGCGAAGACGATCGAAGTCTCGCGTAGCGCGGCGACCGGCGCCACCGGCGCCCGCGTCATCGCCCAAAGGGCAACGCCATAGGACGTCGTCGTTGCGGCGCCACCCACCAGGCCAAGGCCTAGCATTCGCCCATTGGGTCGTGGTCGAGCCCCTCCAGCAAGCGCCATGACCACGGTCACCACGCCCGTCAGCACGGCAAGCAGTAAGGAATAAGCGACGGGCGAACCGGAGAGGCGCACGCCGCTCGCATCGACCAGCGTGTAGGCAGCGATGACCATGGCATTGCCAAGGGCCGCGATCATGCCGGCGGTGGCCAGCGGCTGCTGTCGGAAGGCCCCGAGGGCAAGGGCGATGACGCCGACGGAAATCAGGCCGACCGCCAGCCACTGTCCGCCGCCAAGGACCTCGCCGAAGATGGCGGCTCCGCACAACGCCACGACGACCGGCGCCGCGCCACGCATCAGCGGATAGGCAAGGCTCATATCGGCGATGCGATAGGCACGGGCGATCAACAGGTAGTAGATGCTTTGAAGCAGCACCGAAACGCCGATAAACGGCCAGCTTTCCGCTGCCGGTAGCGGCAAGAATGGCAGAACCACCGCAGCAACCACTCCGGCGCCGATCGCCACCGATATGGTCATGGCGAGCTTGTCGGCGGCACCCTTGACGAGGACATTCCAGCCAGCGTGGACAAGGGCGGCCGCAAGCACCGCGGCAAAGACGCCAAAAGACATCTGAACTCCAGAAGATTCGCTGACAGTCTGCAAGCTACCTTTTCATGGTGGCGACAGTCCCGCAATCTTCCGGGCCTTGCCTTCCTTGCGGCCCCAGTGTAGGAGCGGCGCCTTCCGGACGCATTGTCCGCCGTTATTTCGTCACGCCGGGTTCCATCCCCGGCCGGCGTACGCAGGATTCAGGTATGGCACGCAAGAAAAAAGGCACGGTCCACGGCTGGGTGGTGCTCGACAAGCCCTATGGCATGACATCGACGCAGGCGGTGGGTGCCATGAAGCGTATCTTCGGCACTCCCAAGGCGGGACATGCCGGCACGCTGGACCCGCTGGCCTCGGGCATGCTGCCGATCGCCTTGGGCGAAGCGACCAAGACCGTGCCTTACGTGATGGACGGCGACAAGCTCTACCGCTTCACCGTGCGCTGGGGTGCGGAAACAACGACCGACGACGCCGAGGGTGAGGTGGTGCGCGCCTCCGATCGGCGGCCGACGGCCGAGGAGATCGACGCCGTGCTCGGCGAGTTCGAAGGCGAGATCATGCAGACCCCACCGGCCTTCTCGGCGATCAAGGTCGACGGGGAACGCGCCTATGATCTGGCCCGCGCCGGTGAGACCGTCGAGCTCGAAGCGCGGCCGGTCAACGTTCATCGTCTTGATCTGATCGACTGCCCGGATGCCGATACCGCCGTGTTTGAGGCCGAATGCGGCAAGGGAACCTATGTGCGGGCGATTGCCCGCGACATGGGGCGACGGCTCGGGACGGCCGGCCATGTCATCGAGCTTCGCCGGCTCATCGTCGGCCCGTTCGGCGAGGAAGATATGGTCACCCTCGACGCGCTGCAGGCGGCCCTCGAAGCGGACGGCGACGCGCTGTCGCTGTTGACGCCGATCGAAGCGGCGCTTGCCGAGCTGCGGCAGCTCGATGTCACCTCCGATCAGGCCGTCCGGCTCAGGAACGGTAATCCCGTGCTGTTGCGCGGTCGCGATGCACCGATCGAAGAGGAAGCGGTTGGGGTGTTCGAGCGTGGCCGGTTGATGGCCATCGCCAAAGTCGAGCACGGCGAACTGAAGCCGGTCCGGCTGATATTGCCGGACTGAGGTCCCTTTTCCGGCTCCGGATTGCCGCTGGCTTTCGCAAGCATTTTCCTGTAGAGAAACCGCAACCTGATGACACAGGTTGCACCGACCCGGCTGGACGACATCCCGGCCGGGCCATTTTTGTTACCCAACGACAAGGAGTCACCGATGTCGATCACTGCCGAGCGCAAGGCCGCTCTGATCAAGGAATATGCCACTCTCGAGGGCGATACCGGTTCGCCGGAAGTTCAGGTGGCAATCCTTTCGGAGCGCATCGCCAATCTCACCGAGCACTTCAAGAGCCACGTCAAGGATAACCATTCCCGCCGCGGCCTTCTGAAGCTGGTGAGCCAGCGTCGCCAGCTTCTCGACTACCTGAAGCGCAAGGACGCCGAGCGTTACACTGCGCTGATCGGCCGCCTCGGCCTGCGCCGCTGACGGACCTTTCCGGGGGACGGGCGGCTCGCTGCCCTCCCCTTTTCGCCGCTCCGGTCCGCCGGGGTGGCTCCAGTTTCCCGCCGCCCTGAGACGAGGGCGTTGGGTCCGCCCGCAGAAGCGGGCAAGAACGACAGGCGCTGTCGCCCCGCCGGGGTGAGCGCCGCTCCGGCGTGTTCCGCACCCTGGGGCAGGATTGCCAGACGCTCGCCCCAGAATTCGGGAGGAGCGTCTCGTCGTCTTGCCCGTGGGCCGCGCGCCGGATCAGACAAGAACGGAACAAACGCATGTTCGATATCCAGAAAGTCGAGATCGACTGGGCCGGCCAGAAGCTGACCCTCGAGACGGGCCGTGTCGCTCGCCAGGCCGATGGCGCGGTGCTCGCGACGCTCGGCGAAACGTCGGTCCTCGCCACGGTGGTCTCCGCCAAGCAGCCCAAGCCCGGCCAGGACTTCTTCCCGCTGACCGTCAACTACGAAGAAAAGGCCTTCGCGGCCGGCAAGATCCCCGGCGGCTATTTCAAGCGTGAAGGCCGTCCGGCCGAGCACGAAGTGCTGATCTCGCGCCTGATCGACCGCCCGATCCGCCCGCTGTTCCCTGATGGCTACAAGTGCGACACCCAGGTGATCGTCACCGTTCTCAGCCACGACATGGAGAACGCCCCCGACATTCTCGCTCTGGTCGCCGCTTCGGCTGCGCTGACCATCTCCGGCGTTCCTTTCATGGGCCCGGTCGGCGCTGCCCGCGTTGGCCTGATCGAAGGCGCCTATGTGCTCAATCCGCCGGTTGACAAGATGGTCGACAGCAAGCTCGACCTGGTGGTTGCCGGTACCGGCGATGCCGTGCTGATGGTCGAGTCCGAAGCTCAGGAGCTCGACGAAGACACCATGCTCGGCGCCGTGATGTTCGGTCATCGTGGCTTCCAGCCGGTGATCGACGCTATCATCCGTCTGGCCGAGCGCGCCGCCAAGGAGCCGCGCGAATTCGCTGCTCCGGACGTGTCGGAGATCGAGGCCGCCGTTCTCGCCATCGTTGAGGCCGACCTCCGCGCCGCCTACAAGATCACCGCCAAGCAGGAGCGCTACGCCGCCGTCGACGCTGCCCGCGCCAAGGTAATGGCCGAGCTGTTCCCCGAGGGCGCAGAGCCGAAGTTCGACAAGGAAAAGGTCGCCAACGTTTTCCACGATCTGCAGGCCAAGATCGTCCGCTGGAACGTGCTCGATACCGGTCTGCGCATCGATGGTCGCGATCTCAAGACGGTTCGTCCGATCGTGGCCGAGGTCGGCGTGCTGCCGCGTGCCCATGGCTCGGCGCTGTTCACCCGCGGCGAGACGCAGGCCCTCGTGGTTGCCACCCTCGGCACCGGCGAGGACGAGCAGTATATCGAAACGCTGGAAGGCACCCGCAAGGAACGCTTCCTGCTGCACTACAACTTCCCGCCCTTCTCGGTCGGCGAGACCGGCCGCATGGGCTCGCCCGGCCGCCGCGAAATCGGCCACGGCAAGCTTGCCTGGCGCGCCATCCATCCGGAGCTGCCGGCTCATCACGAGTTCCCCTACACCATCCGCGTGGTGTCGGAGATCACCGAGTCGAACGGCTCGTCGTCGATGGCTACCGTCTGCGGTTCGTCGCTGGCCCTGATGGACGCCGGCGTGCCGCTGAAGGCGCCGACCGCCGGCATCGCCATGGGCCTCATCAAGGAAGGCGAGCGCTTCGCGGTGCTCTCCGACATCCTGGGTGACGAGGATCATCTCGGCGACATGGATTTCAAGGTCGCCGGTACGGCGGCGGGCATCACCTCGCTGCAGATGGACATCAAGATCACTGGTATCACCGAGGAGATCATGAAGGTCGCCCTGGCCCAGGCCAAGGGTGGTCGCGAGCACATTCTCGGCGAGATGTCCAAGGCGCTGACCGGCGCCCGCTCTTCGATCGGCGAGCATGCCCCGCGTATCGAAGTGATGAAGATCAACCCCGACAAGATCCGCGAAGTGATCGGTTCGGGCGGCAAAGTCATCCGCGAGATCGTGGAGAAGACCGGCGCCAAGATCGACATCCAGGACGACGGCACCGTCAAGTTCGCTTCGTCCGACCTCAAGGCGATCCAGGCCGCCATGAACTGGGTGAAGGGTATCGCCGCCGAGCCGGAAATCGGTGCCATCTATGAGGGTACCGTTGTGAAGTGCGTCGACTTCGGCGCCTTCGTCAACTTCTTCGGCACCCGTGACGGCCTCGTCCATGTGTCCCAGCTCGCCCCGCAGCGCGTCCAGAACGTCAAGGACGTCGTCAAGGAAGGCGACAAGGTGTGGGTCAAGCTGATGGGCTTCGACGAGCGCGGCAAGGTCCGCCTGTCGATGAAGGTGGTCGACCAGGCTACCGGCCAGGAGATCAAGCAGGAAGCCGAGCCCAAGGCCGAGTGACCTCTTCTCCGTAAACACTTTAGCGGCCGGCGTGGGATATCCTGCGCCGGCCGTTTCTTTCGGCCTCAGTCGCCGGTCGGCCTCCGGCCCTTGGCTTTCGCGCTCCGCGCGAGCGCCGCTTGGCGCTGGAAGCCGCTTCGCGGCTTCGGACGATGTCCAGTTTGGGGCGGTCCGCACTTGACAGCAGGCCCCCTCTGGCTCTTGATGCGCGCCAACGAACGCGCTGCCGAGACGGCTGCATCCAGGATCAAATTACATGCTGGTCAAGACCGACGATTTGCCCCACGAGGTCCGCTACACCAAGACTGACGCCGTCATTTCGGCGGTTGGAGCAACGCTGCTCATCGTCTCGGAGATGCTCGGCGCCATCGTCGCCTTTGCCTGGGCGATCGGCAGCATGCTCGGCCTCGGCGAGACATCGATCCTGATCTTCGTTGGTGTGATGGCAATCCCTGGCCTGGCGCTGTCGGCGACGCTCACCCGTCGCATCCTGCGCGTGGAACACTCCCTGCGTGACAGCGGCAGCTTCTGATATCAGCGAGCCATCAATTTCGATTGGGGCGTGGCGATTGCCGCGCCCTTTTTCATTTGTCTATGTCGGTTTGCCCGGGCCTGCTCCGGTCAAGCCGAGGATCGATCCATAGGCTGGATAACGATCACTTTGGGAGTGGGAAGTTCCGCCTAGGTCGGCAACCTTTCGGTTACCGAAGGCGGCGCTTTGGTCGAATCGGCCAAATGTCCACGTTGTCATAACGCAAAGTCGTGATATTGGCAGGGATGTAAGGTGGCTTTGCGAAAGGGAAGATCGATGAAATTTCCGAGGGAACTCATCGCTCGAGTGGACGCGAGCCTCGTCAGGATTCAAAAAACCCAAGCTCCTGTCGATGGCCTCGATGAGATAGCCACCGTGGCGCTTGGCTTGGCCAAAGGCGATCGAGACGTGGCGCGGGGACTGATCCTCAACGACTTCGAGGATTGGCTTTCGCGGACGGGGCGTCTGAACACCAGCTACAGCTTTTCCAGCTATCCGCAGTTCCGGAAGGGTGGGCGCCGGACGAGCCTGTTCGAAGCCCTTGCCTGGACCTATCTGCTGCCCAGACACAGCCTGTCCATCCCTCAATATGCGTGAGTCCTAAGGCGCGCCACGGTGCGGGTCATCCGACACAGATGAGATCCAGGGCGCGGATATCGGCCTGGTTACGCGGACCGCTCATGCCACCAGGGCTGATGTAGGTTGCATTGGATGCCAGATAACTCATGTTGAAGAAGTCATCGACCTCGACGTGGTAACGCCCCGCCGGGAGGCGTAGCGGTAGCGCTGTCGAGCGGCGGAGCGGATTGACCGGCGTCATATGCGGCATCTGGACGACGCCGGAGGCGACCAGCAGCCCCTCGGCGTCGAGTACTTTTACCCGCTTCACCGCATTGGTCACGCCGGTTTGGATGTGGAAGCTGTGGTTCCGGTAAAGGAATGCCAGCCGATAGTCGCCGGCCTCTTGCACCACAACATCGGTGAAAACCAACCGATCGTCCTGCCGCGTTACGTCGGCGTCATTGATGCCGATGGTCAGCACGGCATCCGCTTCGATCGCCGCCTCCAGCGAGGGATGCGAAGCGTTGCCACTTTCGGCAAAGCGGGCGACGACGCGATAGGCGCGCCGTATGCCGGGACGAAGCGGGAGCGGATCGCGCCACTCCGTGGCGGGGATGTCAGTCGCGGCCGCTTCCCCATCGCGCAAAACAGTGAAGAGAAGAGCGTCGCCCCGGCCGGAGCGTGGCAATTGCCCCTCGAAATTGAGCCGTACCTGCCTGTCCTCGATGACGAGATCAGTGATCACCGGTTCGCGCGGCGAGAAGATACGCGGATCATCATGTGTGACGGCGTCGACGACGGGGACCACCGAAAGGCCTGCGTTGTCGGCAATCAGATCACCGAAGACGACCTCGACAAGGTTGTAGTCGAGAAGCTGTGCATCAGCGATGAGGCCAGTTACCGGCGCTCCATTGAGACGTACCTCGCGCAGAGCATAATGCCCCTGCCCGGCAGCACGGGCCGGCAGATGCAGGGCGATGGCGATCCGTTGGCCATGATGAGAGAGGTGGCGGAGCTCCGCCCGGTCAATGCCAAGCCGATCACGCACATGGGCGGTGAGGAAGGGCGCAATGCGGAAGCCGCCTGCCTCCGGTCGATAGCCGAAGATGGCCGTGGTCACCATGCTAAGATAGCCGCCCACCGACCAGAGCTGGCGCGCTGATGAAATACGCGGACCGTCATCGAACCAGGTACGGCCGGTCAGCCACTCCTGGTTCTCGACGTTGTCGAGATTGAGCGCAGCGGCACGGACCAGCGCATCGAAGGCGTGGTCAAAGGCGGCCACTGCTTCGACCTCGACCGCAGCCAGCAATTCATAGGCAGTCACAAACGGCCAGATGGCCCGGTTGTGGTAGCAGACAATGTCCGGCTGGGCCGGATAGTAGACCGGTACGCCGAAAGGCACATGCGGATAGGTTGAGAGAATTCGTCGTGCCCGGTCGCGACCGGCGACGCCCGTCAGGATTGCCAGCGAAAGACCCAGCATATCGAATTTCTCGATCGGCTGGGCGGGACTGTCGGGCGTGGTGATCGATGCGTAGAGCCCTTTTGTCTCCACCCAGAAACCGCGATCTATCGCCGTCCGGAGATCGGTGGCCCAAGCGGCATAGCGATCAGCGATCGCTCTATCGCCACGTTCGGCTGCAAGGCGAGAGGCGAGGCTGAGTGCCTTGAAGTGGCAGACGTTGGTGGAGAGTGCCTTGGACGTGGCGATGGCGGTGAGATCATCCGTGGCCCAGGGGGCATAGGTCTGGTCGCGCCAATCGAGGAAGGACTGCTCACCGCGATAGAGACCGTCGGCGGGATCGAAGGCAGCCAGACGATCGGCCTCGATGGTTCCTGAGAGAGCGCGGAAGGCAGCATCAGCAAAGGCGGCACGGGCCTCTCCGCGCAGGGTGTTGAGCAGGGCCTCGGCCCCGAAAGCCCAGGAGACGCGATCGGTGCTGACCGGCCAGCTGCCACCCGACCCAGTATCCTGAACGATCTGCAGGCTGCCGGCCGGCTGCCCCTCGGGCAGCGCAATGCCGTCGCGAAACGGACTTACCTTGTAGAGAAGTGTGGTTGCCGCCCGCTCGGGATCGAGCGTGGCAAGGCCGAGATGAGTGGCGTAGGACACATCGCGCGTCCAGACATAGGTCCACTTTTCGCCGGTTTGGAAGCAGTCGCAGGGAATGGGTTCGCCATGGCGATAGGCGCCGTCGCGGATCGAAGAGACGGCATTGAGCCGGGCGTCGTCGATTGCCTGGGCAAAGAGCGCATCGAACAGCGGTGAGCCCGTCATGATACGCGGGTCGGTGGGCCGTTCCTCGACCCGCCTGGACTGCGACGGGTTGTCGCGTCGAGCGGCCGTGGTGGTGAGCTCGAAAACCCGATTGCCATCGGACGCGCCAACCCTGACCTCGACCGTCTCGTCGCGGCCGTTCGGTTCGGTCGGATAGGGCGGGAAGGACAGGCTTTCCTCGCGCATGGTCGTCTCCGGAAAAAGGCGAATCGGCTGCCGACGCTCTTTGCCAAGATTTACGCTTATCCATGGTCATCCGGAATGGCACCTGCCAGCGTCAGCCGACGTGAAAGCCATCACTGTCGCGCCCCACCAGCTCCCAGGGCCAGATCTCCTGGATCAAGGCGTTGCCATAGCTTTCGGCAAAGCGCGGCATCGAGGCGAGCAAAGCCTGGGCAAGGCGACGGCCGAGGCCATAAAGGTCGAGCCGGAAGCAGGTGAGCGGTGGCGCCATGAACTGGGCGATGGCTGTGTCGGCCGAGCAACTGAGGATCGCCACGTCGCGACCGGGTTGGCGGCCGGTTTCGGAGAGGTAGGAATAGGCGCCGACCACAGCCCGGTAGTGAGGAAAGATCACCGCCGTCGGCGGTTCGGCCATGGCGAGGAAATCGGTCATCGCCTTGTAGCCGCCCTCTTCATGGGTGTCGGTCTTGATCATCAGGGCTTCGTCCAGGGGCATGCCATGCTCGGCGAGTTCGCGCCGGAAAGCATCCTGCAGCATGCTGTCCAGCCGGTAGCCGGGATCACCGGTGACCAGGGCGACGCGGCGATGGCCGAAGCCGGCGAGACGGTCGATGGCGGCGCGCATGGCGAAATCGAAGTCGAGGTCCATCCAGGGATGGGTGCCACCCGACCAGGACCGGCCCATGGTGGCGAAGGGAAAATTGCGACCGGCGAGATAGTCGAGGCGCGGATCGTTGTCGCGCGTTTCGGCAAGTATCAGTGCATCGGCCTGCCGGCGCTCGACGATGCGTTTGACGCGGTCGAGCATGTCGAGGTCCGGCTTGTTCAGATGAATGACGAGATCAAGCCCGTGCTCGGCGAACTGATCCTGAATGCCGCGCGACAGCTCCATGAAGAACATGGTGTCGGTCTTGGAGGTGAGGTCGGTGGAAAGGAGCAGCGCCACGACGTTGAGCGTGCCCTGGCGAAGGCTGCGCCCGGCCTGGTCCGGCGCGTAGCCGAGTTCCGCAGCGGCCTCCAGCACGCGCTTGCGCGTCTCGGCATTGACCTCGGGATGGCCGTTGAGCGCGCGCGATACGGTGCCGATGGAAATGTTGAGATGGCGCGCCAGCTCCTTGATGCCCAATGCCCCGTCCTCCCCGTTCTCAGCAAAAATCCGGCGAGCGATCAATAGACGGAACGCCCGGTTTCGTCGAGGAAATCCACCTGTTGACGGCCTGCGGCGGAGACATTCCTCCGATACAAAAGCCCTTTGACAGGAGACGCCTTCGCCGTTATCGTCGTAAACGTTTACGGAATAGAGGAAGGCCGTGGAATCGCAAGCCCCACGAAGGTCTTGGCGATGAACGGCAGGTGCATGCTCGCTTTGGCTAGAGCATTCCGGGAGGACGACGATGAAGTTCAGCGACGGCAACTGGATGCTGCCGGCAGGGATGAGTATCCTCAATCCGCACCACGTCCATACGGTGCGGACGGACGCTCGGAAGGCGGAGATTCTGGCGCTCGCCGTGCGTGGTCGTGGCCGTGCCGACCAGATCAATGCGCCAACCCTGACGCTGACCCTCAGCGCACCGATGGAAGGCGTCATCGGTGTGCGTATCGAGCATCACAAGGGGACTGCGAAGCGCGGCCCGGCTTTCGAGCTGTTTCCCGACGAGTCCTTCCAGCCGACCATCGTCGACAACGAGAGCACGCTGTCCTTCACCTCCGGCGGGCTGACGCTGACTATCTCCAAGGATGGCGATTGGCGAACCGAGGTGACACGCGGCGGCAAGCGGCTCACCGGCACCGGCTTCCGGGAGACCGGTCATGCCAGCGTCGAGGGCGAACCACCGCATGTGTTCGAGCGGCTCGACCTGGAGGTCGGCACGCTGGTCTATGGCCTTGGCGAGCGCTTCTCCTCCTTCGTCAAGAACGGCCAGAGCATCGACATCTGGAACCAGGACGGCGGTACCTCCACCACGCAGGCCTACAAGAACATCCCCTTTTTCCTGACCAATCGCGGCTGGGGCGTGCTGGTCAACGATCCCGGTCGCGTCGGTTTCGAGGTGGCCTCGGAAAAGGTGTCGAAGGTGCAGTTCGCCGTCGAGGGCGAGGCACTCGAATATTACCTGATCGACGGACCGACGCCCAAGGCGGTGCTGGAGCGCTACACGCGCCTCACCGGCAGGCCGTCGCTGCCGCCCGCCTGGTCGTTCGGCCTGTGGCTGACGACGTCGTTCACCACCGACTATGACGAGGAAACCGTCAATTCCTTCGTCGACGGCATGTTCCAGCGCGACATTCCGCTGCACGTCTTCCACTTCGACTGCTTCTGGATGCGCGGCGTCCACTGGTGCGACTTCGAGTGGGACCCGCAAGTGTTTCCCGACCCCCAGGGCATGCTGAACCGCCTCAGGGAAAAGGGGCTGAAGATCTGTCTCTGGATCAATCCCTACATCGCGCAGGCCTCGAAGCTGTTCGATGAGGCGGCCGACAAGGGCTATCTCCTGAAGCGGGCGGACGGCAGCGTCTGGCAGTGGGATCTCTGGCAGGCCGGTCAGGGCATCGTCGACTTCACCAATCCGGAAGCCGTCGCCTGGTATGCCGGGCATCTGAAGCGCCTCGCCGCTATGGGCGTCGATGCCTTCAAGACCGACTTTGGCGAGCGCATCCCGACCGACGTCGTCTGGCACGACGGTTCGGACCCGGTGAAGATGCACAACTACTACCCGTTCCTCTACAACAAGGTGGTGCACGACGCGCTGATCGAGGCCTGCGGCGAGAGCGTTCTGTTTGCCCGCTCGGCCACCGTCGGCGGCCAGCGTTTCCCGGTGCACTGGGGCGGCGACTGCTATTCCGACTATCCGGCCATGGCCGAGACGCTGCGCGGCGGCCTGTCGCTCGGGCTTTCAGGCTTCGGCTTCTGGAGCCATGACATCGGCGGTTTCGAGAATACCGCCGAGGCCGACGTCTACAAGCGCTGGTGCGCTTTCGGGCTGCTGTCCAGCCACAGCCGCCTGCATGGCTCGAAATCCTACCGGGTGCCGTGGCTGTTCGACCAGGAAGCCGAGGCGGTGCTGCGTGATTTCGCCCGGCTCAAGTGCTCGCTGATGCCCTACCTCTATGGCGCTGCCGTCGAGGCGGCGGTTACCGGCGTTCCGATGCTGCGGGCCATGCTGCTCGAGTTCCCCGACGATCCGGCCACTGAGACGCTCGACCGCCAGTTCATGCTGGGGTCATCGCTGCTCGTTGCGCCGGTGTTCGACAAGGACGGTGAAGTGGCGGTCTATCTGCCAGCCGGTCGCTGGACACAGCTGCTCACCGGCGAGGTGGTGGAGGGGCCGGCCTGGCGGCGCGAGACGCATGGCGTCATGAGCCTGCCGCTCTATGTGCGGCCGGGCAGCCTGATCGCCTTCGGCAGCAACAACCAACGGCCCGACTACGACTATACCGACGGCGTCACCTTCGCTCTCTATGAGCTTGCCGACGGCGCCAGCGCCACGGCACCGGTACCGGACTATCGCACCGGCGCGCCGGCCCTGTCGCTCACGGTGCGTCGCGATGGTGGCGTTCTCACCGTAACGCCCAACCGCGATCTTCCCTACGCCCTTCGCCTCATCGGCATCGGGCACGTTGCCACCGTTGATGGCAGCGACACCTTCGACCAGCGTTCCGGCAGCGTCACCCTCCGCGCCGCCGGCCCGCTTCGGATCACCCTCCCACCAGCCTGACGGCTGCGCCCTCTCCACGGCGACGATCCGAAGCAGAAACCCCGGAAGCTCGGCTTCCGGGGTTTTTCTCTGGGGTCGCGACGTGGATGAGATTGTTTTTCAGAGGCGCTGTTCCGTCTCCGCGTCGAAAACGTGCACGCTTGCATCGGAAAACGCTAGGCCGGCACGGTCGCCAGTGGCGACCAGCCGGCGCCCCGTTTCCACCACCATCAACTCCGGTGTCGTCGCCGTGGTGACGAAGGTGGTCGAGCCGGTCGACTCGGCGAAGGAAACGACGGCGTCAAAACGGCCCTCTCCCGAGGCGGTCAACGTCAGGTGCTCGGGCCGGATACCGATCAGCACCTTGGCGCCAACCGGCGCGGCAACTGGGATTGTCAGAGAGAATGGTCCATTGCCGAGGTCAACCGTGACGGAGCCGCCTTCAACGACGGTCGCCGGCAGGAAGTTCATGGCCGGCGAACCGATGAAGCCGGCGACGAATTTGTTCGCCGGCTTATCATAGAGATCGAGCGGTCGCCCCTGCTGCTCGATGACCCCTGCCCTGAGCACCACGACGTGGTCGGCCATGGTCATCGCTTCGATCTGGTCGTGCGTCACATAGACCGAGGTGGCACCAAGCCGGTCGTGAAGGGCGCGGATTTCCTTGCGCATGTGGACGCGCAGAGCGGCGTCGAGGTTGCTGAGCGGCTCGTCGAACAGGAAGGCCTTGGGGTTGCGGATGATGGCCCGGCTCATGGCGACGCGCTGACGCTGGCCACCCGAGAGCTCACGCGGATAGCGGTGGAGCAGGCCGGTGAGGCCGGTGGTGACGGCCACCTCGGCGGCCGCCTTCTTCCGCTCGGCCTTGGAAACGCCATGCACCCTCAGCGAATAGGTGAGGTTTTCCTCCACCGTCATATGCGGATAGAGGGCATAGGACTGGAAGACCATGGCGACGTCGCGCCTGCGCGGCGGCAGGGTGGTCACCACCTCGCCGGCAATGGAGATGTCGCCGCCGGTGATCTTCTCGAGGCCGGCCAGCGAGCGCAGCAGCGTCGACTTGCCGCAGCCGGATGGGCCAACCAGAGCAACGAAGCTGCCCTTGTCGATGGAGAGGTTGATATCCTTCAGGGCGTGGTAGGCACCGTAGTGTTTGTTGACGCCGGAAAATTCGATCTGCTTGGTCATTTCAGGGCTCCGGAGGTCAGGCCAGAGACGATGCGCCGCTGCAGCAGCACGAAGGTCGCCAGAATGGGGGTCACGTAGATCGAGGCAAAGGCCATGATCCGGTTCCATTCGTTGGTATTCGGGCCCATGAATGCGTTGAGGCCGACCGAGCTGGGTTGCAGCTCGATTTCCTGGATCAGCGACTTCGAATAGACGAACTCGCCGAAGGCCTGCATGAAGATCAGGATAGCGGCTACCAGGATGCCGTTGCGGGCGAGCGGCAGCACGATTGACCAGAAGGCGCCGGCGCGTGAGTTGCCATCAACCAGCGCCGCCTCCTCGAGCTCCATCGGCACGCTCATGAAGGTGGCGCGCACCAGCACGATGAAGAAGGGCATGCTCTTGGCCGCGATGGCCAGGATCACCGCCGTGCGCGGGAAGTCGAGAATGCCGGTCAGTGTGAACAGCACGAAGATCGGCGTGATCATCAGCGAGGCCGGCAGCACCTGCAGCATCAAAACCAGAAACAAGCCGACATCGATCCAGACATTGCGATAACGGGCCAGCACATAGGAGGCGCCGGTGCCGAGGACGGCGATCAGCGCCACCGAGCCGGAGGCGATCACCGTCGAGTTCCACAGGAACTGGTTCATGCCCTTCAGCTGGAAGACGAAGGGGAAGATCGACCACTGGGGTTCGTCCGGCCAGAAGGAGGGCGGTGTTCTGAACATCTCCGAGCCGGTCTTCAGGGCGGTGATGTACATCCAGTAAAGTGGGAAGAGGTAGACGGCGGCGAGCAGCAACGCGAAGACGAGCAGCAGCCGGTTCTTGGTGGTCTCGCTCATCCTCTCACCTCATGACGGGTCGACCGGACGTAGTAGACGGAGGCCAGCATGACCACGACGATCATGATCACCGAAATGGCGGCGCCCTTGGCGAAGTCGTACTGCTTGAAGGAGAGATCCCAGGCCCAGTATTGCGCGACGTTGGAGGAGTTGTTCGGCCCACCCGAGGTGATGGCGGCGAACAGGTCGAACTGTTGCAGCGTGAAGATCAGGCCGAGCGAGATCAGCGCGCCGATGCTCGAGCGCATCATCGGTAGGGTAATCGTCCAGAAGCGGGTGAGTGCGCCCGCGCCATCGAGTTCGGCCGCCTCGTAGAGATCGTCAGGGATCGACGACAGACCGACCGACAGCATGATCATGTTGAAGGACGTACCGAGCCAGATATTGGCGATGATCACGCTCCAAAGGGCGAATGCCGGATCGGAACGCCAGAAGACGTTACCGGAGATGATGTGCAGCTGGTGCAGCACGAAGTTGAAGACGCCGAAGTCGCCCGACAGCAGCCAGTTCCAGACGGCGCCAACCACCAGACCCGGCATGACCCAGGACACCAGGAACAGGCCGCGCAGCCAGGAGGCGCCGGGGAAATTGAGCCAGAAAAGCAGGGCGAGTGCGAAGCCGAACAGGAACTGGCCGGCAATCGAGGCGGCGAGAAAGGTCGCCGTATGGCCCATGATCGGCCAGAATTCCGGCTGGGAGATCAGCTGGCGATAGTTGTCAAAGCCGACCCAGGGGCGAATGAAGCTGCCGAGGCTGAACATGTCCACAGCCTGGAAGCTCATCACCACGTTGTAGACGAGCGGCACACCCGACAGCACGATGAGAAAGACAAGTGGGATGCCGATCAGGCAGAGGTCGAATCCTCGGCCATCGACGAGGCTGGAATAGAGGCGTCGCATCGGTCCTCCCCGCATCCGTGCCGGCGGTCGGCCACCGGTACGGAGCATCACCCTTGCCGGGCGGTGCGGTCAACAGAACGGTTGGCGCTCCCGCCGAAGCGAGAGCGCTTTTTCGAAGGGATCAGCCGAGAATGCCCTTGATGGTGGCGGCAGCCTGATCGAGTGCGTCCTTGGGCGTCGCCTGGCCGGTCAGCGCTGCCTGGATGGCATCCTGGATGGCCTTGGAAATCTTCATCCACTCGGGGTGCGGACCGCGCGGCTGGGCGTATTTCAGCTGTTCCATGAACACCTTGACAGCCGCGTCCTTCTTGGCGTCGCCGGTGGCCGGTATCTCGACGTTGGCGCGGGCAGCGAGCTGGCCCCAGACGGGGAAGACGCGCGGGTCCTGCGACACGAAATACTCAAGTGCCTTGAAAGCTTCGTCGGGATGCTTGGAGCTCTTGAAGATAGCCCAGTTGAAGTCGCCCATGGCCGACGAGCGCGGCGCGCCGACTTCCGGAACTGGCATCAGCGTCACACGCCAGTCGAACTTGGCTTCCTGCGACATGCGATTGAGCTCCCACGGTCCGGAGATGACCATGGCGGCGTTGCCGGAGTTGAAGGTGCCGGTGGAATCCCACTGGCCACGGGTCAGCGTGTCGGGGGAGGCGAGCTTGTCGTCGAGCAGCGTCTTCCAGATGGTCAGCGCGCGGACGGCCCCATCGGTGTTGATCTTGTCGTAGCCGCCGCCGGTCATCTGCGCCCAGGGCAGGAACTGGAAGGTACCTTCTTCCGAAGCCTTGGCCGAGAAGGCGATGCCATAGACGTTCTTGGCCGGGTCATTGAGCTTGCGGGCAGCATCGACCATCTCGTCCCAGGTCTGCGGCGGCTTGTCGGGATCGAGGCCCTTCGCCTTGAACATGTCGGCATTGTAGTAGAGGGCGATGGTGTTGGTGGCCTTCGGCACGCCATAGAGCTTACCGTCCCAGGTGACGGAAGCAAGCGGGCCGGGGAAATAGTCCTCCTTGTGAATGACAGCCGACTTGGCGATGCGGTCCGTCAGGTCAAGGAAGACGCCATGCGAGGCGAAGAGAGCGTGCTCGGGATTGTCGATGGCGATGATGTCGGGCGCCTGACCGGTCGAGTAGGCGCGCATCGCTTCCGATGTTACGTCGTCGAAATGGATCTGACGGTAGACGACCTTGATGTCGGGGTTCTTCTCGCCGAATTCCTTGGCGAGGTTGAGGCCCGGTTGCCGTTCATCATCCTGGCACCAGATGGTAATGGTGACGGGATCGGCAGCATGTGCCGCCATGCCGAGCGTCGCGGCGCCGGCATAGAGCACCGCTCCGAGGATTGCCGATGTCTTCATGCTCCCTACTCCTCCAGTTGGCCGACCGGTTCCGGCTCGATGGCGACCGGTGGGATCGGAAGCGATGGACGGCGGTCCGGCAGATTGCCCGGCCTCGAAGGGTATGACCCAGCGTTCGCCATCCCGGCCTGCCGGCAGGGCAATGACGTTCGAAGGTCTCCATTCGGACAGGATTTCCTCCCTGCCTGTTCGCTCCCGTAAACGTTTACGACGTTATGCGGAAAGGCTCGCAACTGTCAAGACCGCCTGAGGTCGAGCGGCGGCGGTGGCAACGACACCCCCGCTTGATCGCCAAATGCAAACCGCGCCGCTTCGGTCTCAGAAGCGACGCGGCAAGAGCAGCGTTATGCGATATCAGGCGGCTTCGTAGAGACGCCGCTCAACCAGGAAGCTTCCGCGCAGACCGTGGAGCAGCTTGGCGCCGGCAAGCACCGCCAGATCGACCAGCGGCTCGACGAGGATCACCAGCATATAGGCGCCACCGAACGAGCTGATGGCGGCGAAATTGCCGACCGTGAAGCCCTGACCATAGAAAGCCCAGAAGCCGACCCAGGCGACGATACCAGCCTGATAGGCGGTGGAGAGAGCCAGCGCCTGACCATATTTCAACTCAACATAAGGCGTGGCCGGCGCAATCACGCGGCGAGCGAGCGCGGTCAGCCCGAAGAGGGGCAGGAGCAGCGTCGTGACGTTCATGCCATATTGCGGCAGGTCGAAGGGAGCGAAGAACAGCCCCTGGATCAACAGGCCCAACGCGAGGCCGATGGCGGCCGGTGCCGCGCCGAACAACAGGAACAGCGTCGAGCCAAGGATGAGGTGCACCTCGGAGACGCCGACCGGATAGTGCGGCAGGATCTCGAAAAACGAGAAGACGAGCGCCGTGGTGGCAGCACTCCGGAGGCCAAGCGATAGGACACCGCTTTGGCGCGCCGTCTGCCAGGCGAGCTTCAGGCCATAACCGGCCGCGCCCGTCGCTGTCAGATAGCTGAGCCACAGCTTACCATCGGCCACCAGGCCGGGTTCGATATGCATGTTCATCTCCTTTTCCGTCTCACCCGACGGAATCCGATTGCCTGCGCAAGGCCGGTCTCCTGGCTCGTGGATCGCTGCCTGTCGCCCGCCTTCCCGGGAAATCCCAGTGGCGTTTTGGACGGAGGCTCACCACGCACAGTCGCGGGGGCGGCCGGGTTGCGGATCGTAATCCTTCCCGTTCCCGTTTCATCCCGGCAGCCGCATGCTGCCGGAACACCTTGCACGCCTTCACGTGCCGGCAAGCTAGCATCCCTGTCAAGACGATTCGGCTACGCCATCACCGTGGTCACGACGGTCTCGGAATGCATTTTTCTGTGGATTACCAATGGGTTGAATTCTGACCATATGGTCAAAATGTTCGATTTCATGTTCAAAAACAGCGTCTCATGCACCGAGCCATCGGCAGGACCGTAAAAGGCTGCTCTTTCGCCAGCTTAGGTCTTGGGGATAGTGACCATCTCGCCTTTCCCAAACGGTCGCCCACGGGGGGACGGACCAGGGACAACAGACGAGACAATCATGACGACAAGCCCAACCGAAGGCTGGTTTCCGCGCTGGAAGCTGACCACCGCCGATCGCGTCGCGCCCGAAGAGCGCCTGCCCTGGCCGCAGACCCTGATCGCCGGCTTCCAGCACGTGGTCGCCATGTTCGGCTCGACGGTGCTGGCGCCGATCATCATGGGCTTCGATCCCAACGTCGCCGTGCTGTTCTCTGGCATCGGCACACTGATCTTCTTCCTGATCGTCGGTGGGCGTGTGCCATCCTACCTCGGCTCGAGCTTCGCGTTCATCGCCGTGGTAATGGCCGCCTCCGGCTATGCGGGAACCGGGGCCAACGTCAATATTTCGGTAGCGCTGGGTGGCATCATCGCCGCCGGCGCCGTCTACGCGCTGATCGGTCTCATCGTCATCAAGATCGGCTACGGCTGGGTCGAGAAGCTGATGCCGCCGGTCGTCACCGGCGCCATCGTCGCCGCCATCGGCCTCAACTTGGCGCCGATTGCCGTGAAGGGCATTTCGGCGACCGGCTTCGACCGGACCGTCGGCCTCATCACCATCGTCGCCGTCGGTGCCGCAGCCGTCTACGCGCCGGGCATGCTGCGCCGCATTCCGGTGCTGATCGGCGGTCTCGTCGGCTATCTCGTCTACTGGCTGGGCGCTGCCTCGTTCGGTGATGCGCCGATCGACTTCTCCAAGCTCGATGCCGCGCCCTGGTTCGGCCTGCCGACCTTTACCGCCCCGACCTTCTCGACCAGCGCCATGGCGTTGATCGCGCCGGTGGCGATCATTCTGGTTGCCGAAAACCTGGGGCATATCAAGGCGATCGGCGCCATGACCGGTCGCAGCCTGGACGCCTATGTCGGCCGGGCCTTCCTCGGTGACGGCATCGCCACCATGCTGTCGGGCGCCTTTGGCGGCACCGGTGTCACCACCTATGCCGAGAACATGGGCGTGATGGCGGTCACCAGGATCTACTCGACGCTGATCTTCGTGGTGGCGGCGGTGATTGCCATCCTGCTCGGCTTCTCGCCGAAGTTCGGTGCGCTGATCGGCACCATCCCCGGCCCGGTGATCGGCGGCCTTTCCATCGTCATCTTCGGTCTAATCACCGCGACAGCCGGCCGGATCTGGGTGGAGAACAAGGTCGACTTCTCTGAGACCAAGAACCTGATCACCACGGCGGCTGCGGTGATTGCCGGTGCCGGCGACCTCACGCTCAACATCGGCGGCTTCACGCTGGGTGGCATCGGCACGGCAACCTTCGGCGCCATCCTTCTTTACGCGCTGCTCGATCGCGGCCCGAAGCGGGCCTGATCACTCGATCGGAACAGGATCGAACTTCGCCCACTGGTGCCCGCTGGCCGTCTGGCCGGCCGGCGCCAGTGGGTTTTGCTTTTCGCGCGGGTCGATGCCCTTCGGCTTGCCGAAGCGGCTGATATTGGCGTCGCCCCAAGCCTTCAATGCCATCAGCACCGGCTCCATCGAGCGGCCGAGCGGCGACAGCGAGTATTCCACCTTCGGCGGCACCTGCGGATAAACGGTGCGGACAAGAAGGCCATCCTCTTCGAGCTCACGGAGCTGGTTGGTCAGCATGCGCGGCGTGACCGAGGCGAGGATGCGGCTCAACTCGCCAAAGCGCAACGTGCGGTCCAGAAGGTGAAACAGGATCACCGATTTCCACTTCCCGTCGATGAGGCCGATGGCCGCCTCGACCGAGCAACCGGGCGTGCAGTCGAAGCGGGAATGCCGGACCTTGGCCATGACACTATCCTTTTTTACAGTACCTGTGCTCGTTGTGCGTATTGGCTAGATGCGATCATAGGCGCAACTATGGCCTATATCCATAGGAAAGGAAGTTTCCATGAAAGCCATTGCCTATCGCCAGGCTGGTCCCATTGACCGTCCGGATTCTCTCATCGACGTCGATTTGCCAACGCCAGTTGCCGCCGGCCGCAACCTGCTGGTCGAGGTTGCCGCCATCTCCGTCAATCCTGTCGACACCAAGGTGCGCGCCAGCTCCAACCCGCCATCCGGCGACCTGAAGGTGCTGGGCTGGGATGCCGTCGGCCGTGTCGTCTCCACCGGTGCCGATGTGACCGGGTTTCAGCCCAGTGACGAGGTCTGGTATGCTGGATCCATCGCCCGCGCCGGCGCCAACAGCCAGTTCCACCTCGTTGACGAGCGCCTTGTCGGCCGCAAGCCTGTGACGCTGACCAATGCCGAGGCAGCGGCTCTGCCGCTCACCGCCATCACCGCCTGGGAAATGCTGTTCGACCGTCTCGACGTGCGGCGGAACGTGCCGGGCGCCGCCAACGCCATTCTCATCATCGGCGGGGCTGGCGGCGTCGGCTCGATCGCCATCCAGCTCGCCCGAGCCCTCACCGATCTCACCGTCATTGCTACGGCGTCACGACCGGAAACGGCGGCCTGGGCGCGCGAGCTTGGCGCCCATCACGTCGTCAACCACGCGCGCCCGCTGGCCGAAGAGGTGGCGGCCCTCAAGATCGGCGTCCCCGCCTTCGTCTTCTCGACCACCCAGACGCACCAGCACCTCGGCGAGATCGCCAAGCTGATCGCGCCCCAGGGACGGTTCGGCCTGATCGACGATCCCGAGAGCCTCGACATCACCGGCTTCAAGCGCAAGGCAGTGTCGGTGCACTGGGAGTTGATGTTCACCCGTTCCCTGTTCGAGACACCGGATATGGAAGAGCAGGGCAAGCTCCTCAACGAAGTCGCCCATCTTCTCGATGCCGGCAAGCTGCGCACGACTGTCACCGAGGTGCTGCGGCCTATCAATGCCGACAATTTACGGCGAGCCCATTCAATCATCGAGAGCGGCAAGGCGCGCGGCAAGATCGTGCTGGAAGGTTTCTAAGGAACTCAGGAAAACTGAAGCATCCCCAAAGAAAATACGACTCGCAGTGGCGGCCTTGAGCCATTGGAGAGAGACGGCGACAGCGTTATATTCAGGGTGCAAAGAAGAGAACAAAATGGGTTCCGGGATCCGCCCGGAACGGAAAAGGAAGAAGATCATGTTCGGCACCCTGACGCACCTCACCAAGACCTTTCGTGCCCCCGCCGCTGCGAAGCGCGAGTTCATCTACATCGCTGCAACCAATCGCTACGATCTCGATGCTTGCCAACGCCAGGTCGCGCGCAGTCTCTGCCGCGAGCGGGCGTTCGGCTAAACGGCCCCGCCTTACCAGATTCAGGCCGCCCACCCCCGGCCGACGCCGAGCGCTCGATTTCCCTGACCGGATCGGGCGCTTTGCCGTATCTGGCGCAGCCGTCAATAGCCGTCGGCAGTCACCTTCTCCTCCGACTGTCTGAGAGGCGCCAGCCGGGGCACGTCGAGGAAATGGGCACCAACGCCGACAGTGCCCTCGACACGGCCGACGATCGTCTGGGCCAACCAGCGGCCGGCGGCGCGAAAATCCTCGTGCGCCGTCTCGATGGCCGGCCGAAACTTCCGGAAGAGGTTGGAGGACTCCTTGACCACCACGTCGAAGTCGCAGCCGAGCATGAGCCCCGCGGCCTCGGCGCCGGCGGTTACGGCCAAAGCCGCCACCGCACTGCCGCAGACAAAGCCATCGGGCCGTTCTCCCTGATTGATGAGACGCGACACCTCGGCCTGAATGAGCTCGTGAGGACTATCGGTGTTGATGGTACCCATAGGTATCTGGGCAAGACCCAAGGCTAGGACACCGCGATTGAAGCCTGCCGTCATGTGCCGGGCATAGGAAAGATGCAAAGGCGGCGCGACCAACGTCAGGCGACGGCGACCGAGACTGGCAAGCCGACGCACTGCGCTCTCCGCATAGGCGTCGTTGTCGAAGTCAAAATAGGGGTGCTCAATGCCCATGTTGGTACGGCCATGCGTCACAAATGGCACGCCGCGCTCGATCAAAAAGCGAACCCGTGCGTCGTCAGGTTCTATGCGAGCGAACAGAATACCGTCGGCGGCTCCGGCCTCGACGATATTGCGGACCGGCCCCAGCGGATCCCCCGCCGGGTCATGCAGCATGACCACCAGTTGATAGGACGAGGCCGATAGCACTTCGGAAATGCCGTAGATCAGCTGCGAGTTGATGCCCAGTTCTTCCGACTCGGTAGCGAGCACCAAGGCAATGACGTGACTGCGGCCGGTCCGAAGACGGACGCCGGCCCTGTTCGGCTGATAACCCAGACTCTCGGCCAAAAGACGGACGCGCGCCTTGGTCTCCTCGCCGATATCCGGCGCATCGTGCAAGGCACGTGATACCGTCGTCACACCGAGACCGGCAAGACGGGCAATGGTTTTCAGCGTCGGCCGGCCAACCGAACGTGGCTCGGCAGCCGGGCTTTCAGCGGTTGTCTCGTCGGGCCTCATGTTGCTTCCGCAGCGCGAATTTCCGGTCGTTGCCGGCGGCGCTGCGCCTCCCAATCGCTCACCCTACATCCTTTGGGTGAGAAACAGAACAGAGGCTTGCGTCGTGTTGCATGTTTAGGTAAGCCTACTGTAACGTTACAGGTATGAATGCCGCAGGCAACTGCGGAAGGCGCGTCGGCAGGCCGCCAACTGTGATTTCGCGCGTAACTGAGGAGATATCCGCGATATTTCAGCGACTTGCCGTTTGGGATGGAGCGAGAGGAACCAGCAGTCGCCGCTGTTCCGTCATCGGCCGTTCGGTCGGATCGTCTGGGTACTCCCCTTTTCCTGACTGTCATCGTCCATGACCCTCTCGCAAGCTGCGCAACCCACGGCTGAGGCCGTCTGGGGGCGTTTTTGGTCGCGGCGGGGAGGTTGTCGCCGCTCACGAAAGGGAGGAACGAGATGTCATTCGGTATCAATCGTCGCACCTTTACGGTCATATCGGCCGCCGCTCTGATGGCGACGGTCGCTGGCTCGGCATTTGCTCAATCGAGCGAGTATCCCCGCAACGAAACGCTCTACATGAGCGGCGCGCAGTGGGGCAACATCGTTGGCTTCAACCCCTATTTCGGCAATTTCGCCAATGGCCTGATCGGTCTCGTCAACGAGACGCTGTTCCGCTACGACCCGATCGCCGACAAATACATCGACTGGCTGGCCGAGAAGGGCGAATGGACAAGCCCGACCGTCTATAAGCTGACCATCCGCTCCGGCATCAAGTGGAGCGACGGCAGCGATTTTACGGCCGACGACGTGAAATGGAACATCGACCTCGGCAAGCTGCCGACCATCTGGTGGACCGACCTCTACAAGAGCATCAAGAGCGTCGAGGCCTCCGGCAACACGGTGACGGTGACCTTCGACGGCACGCCCAACTACCAGGCCTGGTCGAACGCCACCTGGAATATTCCGATGATGAAGCCTTCCCAGTGGAAGGATCACGCCAACGAAAAGGACATCACGTCCTGGACGCCGGATGAGCCGATCGGTACCGGCCCCTATGTGTTCGACAAGGCTGGCTATGATCCGACCACGCGCGTCGTCTGGAAGAAGACGCCGGACGGCTGGTGGGCCTCGAAGGCCGGCATCTCGCCCGATCCGAAGCCCAAGTACATCATCGATATCGTCAACTCGTCGAACAACGTTGCCCTCGGGCTGCTGCTCTCCGGCAAGCAGGACCTCAACAACAACTTCCTGCCGGGCGTGGCGACGCTGATCAGCGGCGGTTACGGCCTGCACACTTATTACGACAAGCCGCCCTACATGCTGCCGGCGGTCACCTCCTGGCTGCTGCCGAACACCAAAAAGGCGCCGCTTGACGACGCGGCCTTCCGGCGCGCCCTGGCCTTCTCCATCAACACCGACCAGATCGCCAAGGTCGACTACGGCAACGTCGTGCTGCCCGCCAGCCCGACGGGTCTGCTGCCGGCCTGGGACAAGTATATCGACAAGGAAGCGGTGAAGAAGCACGGCTTCAGCTACGATCCGAAGAAGGCGGCCGAGATCCTCAAAAAGGCCGGCTACAAGAAGGGCGCCGACGGCTTCTACCAGACGCCGAAGGGCGAGCCGATCGACCTCAAGATCGAGGTTCCCTCGGGCTGGTCGGACTGGATGCAGGCGGTGCAGATGATCTCGGCCGACGCCAAGGCGGTGGGCATCAAGATCACGCCGAAGTATCCGGACTTCAATACCTATCAGTCGGAGCGCAATACCGGCAATTTCGATCTGATGATCGAGAATTCCCAACCGCTCAGCGACACGCCCTACACCTACTATCGCTACCTCTACCAGCTACCGATCCTGTCGTCGCAGACCAACTACAACTTTGCGCGCTTCGAGGACAAGGAAGCCTGGGATCTCACCGTGCAGTTGGCCAAGACGCCGCGTACCGACATCGACAAGATGAAGGAAATCACCGGCAAGCTGCAGGTCACCTTCATGGAAGAGCTGCCGATGATCCCGCTCTGGTACAACGGTGCCTGGGCGCAGATGAGCACCACCACCTGGAAGAACTGGCCGGCCGACGGCACGGACCGCCAGTTCATCCCGATCTCCTGGCGCGGCTGGCTGCAGATGACCGGCCTCGACACGATCACCCATCTCGAGCCGGCCGGCCAGTAAGCTGCTGCTTCAGCGTCTCGGTGGCTCTCCACCGAGACGCTTTCATTTGACCGGACAAACGACACGCTTGCGAAGACCCGGACGACGCCCGTCGCCGTCCGGGGACCGCCAGGGATCTTTTGTTCCTATTCCGGAGCCTCGATCGTGCTGCGCTACCTCGCCCGGAAGCTATTCATCTATCTTCTGACCTTCATCGTCGCGGTGACCATCGACTGGGCCATTCCGCGCTTCATGCCGGGCAATCCGGTCGACGCGCTGGTGTCGCGCATCGCGCTGATGCCGGACGCCAATGCGGCGCTGACCTCCTATTTCATGGCGGCCTTCAATCTCGATCAGCCGCTTTGGCAGCAATATCTCAATTTCTGGTCGGCGCTGTTCCACGGCGATCTCGGCCGCTCGATCATGCTGTTCCCGACGCCGGTGACGACCCTGATCGGCCGCGCCCTGCCCTACACGCTGGGCCTGCTGCTGCCGTCGATCCTGTTGTCCTGGTACGTCGGCAATGTCGTCGGTGCGCTGGCGGCGCGACGCAAGCTGCTGGACAATTCGGTGCTGCCGCTCGGCTACCTGCTGACCGCCACGCCTTACATGTGGCTTGGTATCCTGCTCGCCTGGGTCCTGGGCTCGACGCTCGGCTGGTTCCCGCTGGCCTTCGGCTACGATCAGTCGCTCAAGGTCGAATGGTCCTGGCAGTTCCTCGGCAGCCTGCTCTACCACTGGGTTCTGCCATTTGCCTCGCTGTTCATGGTGGCGCTGGGCGGCTGGGCCATCGGCATGCGCAACATGATCATCTACGAGCTGGAGAGCGACTACGCCAACTACCTGATGGCGCTGGGCGCGCCGCAGCGGCTTGTCCGGAAGTATGCCTTCCGCAACGCCATGCTGCCGCAGATCACCGGTCTGGCCCTGCAGCTCGGCGCGGTGGTCGGCGGCGCACTGGTCACCGAAATCGTCTTCTCCTACCCCGGCCTCGGCTGGCTGGTGCTGTCGGGCATCCAGAACCAGGACTATTTCGTCATTCAGGGCGTGTTCCTGTTCATCATCGTCGGTGTGCTGCTCGCCAATCTGATTGTCGACATCGTCTACGTCATCGTCGATCCGCGTACCCGTGTCGGACTGCAAGGAGATGCGGCATGACCAGCACCACAGGTTCCGCTCCGACCTCTCCTGCCGCCAAGGCCGGACGCAACGAGGTCCTCTACTTTGCTCTTCGCAACACCAAGCTGCTGATTGGCGCCGTCGTCTTCACGATCTTCCTGCTTGGCGCCATTTTTGGCCCCATGCTGGCCACCCACGAGCCGATGACCTTCGATGCACCGCCCGGCATGCCGCCGTCGGCCGACTATTGGTTCGGCACGACGCTATTCGGCCAGGATGTTTTCTCGCAGTTCGTCAATGGCCTGCGCTCGAGCTTCATCGTCGGCACGCTCGCCGGCTTCACGGCCGCCATCATCGGCATGTTCATCGGCTTCTTCGCCGGCTATCGCGGCGGCTTCGTCGACGAGGTGCTGAACATGCTGACCAACGTGGTGCTGGTCATCCCCACCTTCGCGGTGCTCTTGGTCGTCGCCGCCTATCTGAGCGTGCGAGGTCTCGGCACGGAGGCCGCGTTCATCGGGCTGACCTCATGGCCATGGGCCGCGCGCGCCATCCGCGCCCAGACCTTCTCCCTGACCTCGCGCGATTTCGTCGGCATGGCCCGGCTCAATGGTGAAAGCACGCTCCGCATCATCTTCGGCGAGATCGCGCCGAACATGAGCTCCTATCTTGTGATGACCTTCATCCTGCTGTTCGGCGGCGCCATTCTCACCGCCGCGACGCTGGACTTCATCGGCCTCGGACCGACAGACTCCATCTCGCTTGGCCTGATGATGAACTACTCGGTGATGAACGCCGCGCTGCAACTCGGCATGTGGTGGTGGTTCGTGCCGCCGGGCCTTGCCATCACCGCCATCGTCGGCTCGCTCTACGTCATGAACGTCGGCCTCGACGAGGTGTTCAATCCCAAGCTGAGGGCGCTCTGAGATGCTGGCGGTATCCGACCTCAAGATCCACTACCGGACGCTGGCCGGCAGCGTCAAAGCCCTCGACGGCGTCAGCTTCTCGGTCGCCGATGGAGAAATCATGGGCCTCGCCGGTGAGTCCGGTTGCGGCAAGTCGACGCTCGGCAAGGCGCTGATCCGGCTCGAAGAGCGCATGCAGTATGTCGGCGGCGAGGTGACGCTCGACGGCACGACGCTGCCGATCGCCGACGACCGGGCGATGAACCCCTATCGCTTCCGCAAGGTGTCGATCGTTCCCCAATATGCCATGAGCGCGCTCAACCCGACGCGCCGCATCGGCCGGATGATCGACGAGCTTCTGGCATCCCGTGGCCTCAAGGGATCGACTCTTCGCCCCGAACTAGAGCGGCGCCTTGCTGTGCTGGGTCTTGGGCCCGAGGTACTTGGCATGTACCCGATCGAGCTGTCCGGCGGCATGAAGCAGCGCGTCGTCATGGTGCTGTCGACGCTGCTCGACCCGTCGCTGTTGATCGCCGACGAAGTGACCTCGGCGCTCGACGTCGCGTCGCAGAAGAAGGTGGCGGGCGCGCTGGTCGAGTTCCGCGATCGCGGCTACGTCAAGTCGATGATCGTCGTCACCCACGACCTCGCCATTCTCGCCCAGGTCGCCGACAGCATCCTGATCATGTACGCCGGCAAACTGGCCGAGAAGGCGCCGACGCGCACCATCGTCGAGGCGCCGGCGCATCCCTATACTCGCCTGTTGCTGGGTTCCCTCCCCGAAGTGGGCATTCGCTTCGAGGACAAGCGCCTGCCGGGCATCAAGGGCCGCCCGCCGTCCCTTCTGTCGCCACCGGTGGGCTGCCGCTTCCGCGACCGTTGTCCGCTGGCCTTCGGCAAGTGCGTTGAGGAACCACCATTCATCGAGATCGCTCCCGGCCATCAGGTCGCTTGCTGGAAGGCGGACGCCCATGCTCAAGGTTGAGAACGTCTCCAAGGTATTCCGCTCCGGCGCCTTCGGTGGCAAGAAGGCGAAGGTGATCCACGACATCGACTTCGAGGTGAAGCCCGGCGAGGTGGTGTCGCTGATCGGCGAGAGCGGCTCCGGCAAGACCACCGTCGGCCGGATGATCCTGCGCCTCACGTCAGTGAGCGAGGGCCGCATCACCTTCGACGGCGAAGACGTCTCGGCGCTGAAGGGACGCGCCCTGAAATCCTATTATCGCCGCGTGCAGGGCGTGTTCCAGGATCCCTTCAGCTCGTTCAATCCGATCTTCAAGGTTGGCCGCGTCTTCCGCACCATTCGCCGCGAGTTCCTGGCCGATCTCGACACTGCTACCTGGGAAACCCGGCTCACCGGCGCGCTCAATGCCGTCGGCCTCGAGTTCGCCGCCCTCGACAAGTTTCCGCATCAGATGAGTGGCGGACAGCTGCAGCGGCTGCTGATCGCGCGAGCGCTCGTTCTCGACATCCGCCTGCTGGTCGCCGACGAGATTATCTCGATGCTCGATGCTTCGACGCGCATCGACGTGCTCAACCTTCTCGGCGACCTCAAGCGGCAGGGCCTGTCGATCATCTTCGTCACCCACGATCTCGCTCTCGGCAACTATATCTCCGACCGGATCATCATCCTTCAGAAGGGATCCATCGTCGAAATGGGGGCCACCGATCGGGTGTTCGGCGATCCGCAACACGCCTACACCCGCTCGCTGCTCAATGCCGTGCCGCACCTGCATGAGCGCTGGAGCGACGCGGAGCTCAAGGATCTCGGCTTGGTAAAGGATACCGCTCGGTTCGGTGGTCGTCTGGTCGAGCATCAGCCGGACCACTTCGTGCGCGTTTATTCCTGAGCCAGTCCCAATCCGCCTGTCACTATGGTCGGCGTACATGGTATGCCGGCCCTCAGCAAACGACGGGGCGGCACCATGAGCGAACGGGCATTTTCGGAGCTGCGGGCAGTGCTCGGCCCGGCCGGTTTTCTTGTGGGCGCCGACATCCCCGCCCGCAACCACGCGGACTCATCGGTACAGCCACCGCAAAAGCCACTTGCCGTTCTGCGCCCGGCCTCGACGGAGGAGGTCTCGGAGGCGCTGGCCATCGCATCCCGTCATCATCTCACCATCACGACCCAAGGCGGCCTCACCGGCCTCTGCGGGGGCGCGACACCAGCGCCCGGCTCCCTGGCGCTGTCGCTCGAGCGCCTGACCGGCATCGAGGAGATCGACAGTCGCGCCATGACGCTGACGGCGCGCGCCGGCACGCCGCTTGAGACCATGCAGCGGGCGGCCGAGGCAGAAGGTTTGCTGTTTCCGGTGGATTTCGGCGCCCGTGGCACGGCAACGGCGGGCGGCATTGTCTCAACGAACGCCGGTGGTAATCGGGTGCTACGCTACGGCATGACGCGCGTTTCCGTGCTCGGCCTTGAGGCGGTGCTGGTCGACGGCACAGTGATCGGCTCGCTCAACAAGATGCTGAAGAACAATGCCGGTCCCGACCTCAAGCAATTGTTTGCCGGCTCGGAGGGCCTATTCGGCGTGGTGACGCGGGTGGTCTTCGCGCTTCAGCCGCTGCCGCGCTGGACCGGACTGGCGCTGGTCGCCGTTCGCGATTTCGAGGCAGCTGCCGATATTCTGGCCAGTGCCCACGCCGATCTCGGCCCCACGCTCTCGGCCTTCGAGGTGATGTGGCCGGATTACTGGACCATGGTGACCGAAAACGTCTCCGGTCGCCGCGATCCTTTCGCCGACAAGCATGGTCTCTATCTCCTAATCGAGGGTCACGGCCGGGAAGCGGCGCGCGACGGCGCGGCCTTCGAGGCCTTTCTCGAGGGCATCTTCGAAGCTGGTCTCGTCGAAGACGCCATGCTGGCGCAGTCGCTGGCCGACATGGAGGCCTTCTGGTCGATCCGCGACGCTTCCGCCGAGATCGAGCCGGTGCTGGGCGAGCATGAGAGTTTCGACGTCGGCCTGCCGCCCGGCGAGGTCGGCCGCTTTGTCGAGGCCTGTCGATCGGTCCTCGCACAGGAGCTGCCGACGAGCCGAGCCGTCTTCTTCGGTCATGCCGCCGACGGCAACATCCACGTCATGGCGTCGGTGCCCGAGCCCGGCCCGGCCGGCCACCACGCGGTGGAAAGCGTTGTTTATGGCGTGACGCGGAGCTTCTCGGGCTCGGTGTCGGCCGAGCATGGCATCGGTGCGCTGAAGCGAGGCTGGTTGGGCCATAGCCGTTCGAAGGCGGAAATCGCGCTGATGCAGCGCCTCAAGGCGGCGCTCGATCCGCATGGTCTGCTCAATCCCGGCAAGGTCATCTAGGGTCGGACTTCCTCGCGCATCCGCTAGATTCCAAAAGTCTGCAACTTTTGGGGCGGATGCGTCAGTCCTTGGTGGACATGGCGCCCATCAGGCGCGGCAGGTCGCCGAAGCGGGCGATCAGGCCGAACACAGCCGCCGTCACCGCCACGAACAGCACCGACACCGCCGCCATGGTCGGCGTATAGCCATAGCGCAGCGCGTTGAACACCTTGATCGGCAGCGTCTCGCGCACGAAGCCTATGGTCATGTAGGCGACGATGTATTCGTTGAGCGACAGCACGAAGGCGAAGGCATAGCCGGAGACGACATAGGGCAAGATTAGCGGCAGCACGACGGTGCGGAACACCGTGCGATCGTCGGCGCCCATGGTGGCGGCCGCCTCGGTCAGCGAGCGGTCGATCGACGAAAAGCCGAGCGTCAGCGTGACGAGCGGCAGCGTCACGAAGAAGATGGCGTGGGCAATCACCGCCGTCCACGGCTGACCGTAGAAGCCGGACGTGGCCCAGAAGGTAAGAAAGCCGAGCGCAGTAATCACCGGCGGCAGCGTGAAGGGCGCGACGCCGAGCAACTGGAACACCTGCGCCCAAGGCGCGATGCGCCGCCACAGGAACCAGGCGAGTGGCAGGGCTATGACGACCGCCAGCGCCGCCGACGTGACGGCGAGCAGCACCGAGGCGATCAGTGCCCTGAGCCACTCGGGATCGCTGAAGATCTGGGCGAACCAGTGCAGCGAAAAGCCCTGCGGCGGGAAAGCGAGGTTTTGCTTTTCGTTGAAGGAAACGCCGGTGACCACGACGATGGGCGCGGCGAGGAAGATGCCGACCAGCGCGAGATAGAGGCGGGACAGGAAGCGCTCCATCTCAAGCCTCCAGCTTCTTGCCGGCGAACATCGTCAGCGCCACGAGCGCCAGCGACACCAGCACCAGAAACACGGCCATGGCGGCCGCGAATGGCATGTTCGATTGGTAAAGCGCTTGGTCGGTGATCAGCACCGACAGCGTCCAGTGGCTCGGCCGTCCCAGGATCTGCGGCAGCAGGTAGGAGCCGAGCGCGAAGATGAAGGCCATGATCAACGTGGCGATCAGCGTCGTCCGGAGCGCCGGCAGGACCACAGTGAAGAACGCCTTGAGCGGCGATGCGCCCAGCGTGCGCGCCGCCTCGGTCAAGGTCGGGTCGAGGCGGACCATGGACGGATAGAGAACCAGCACGGCATAGGGCATCGCCTGATAGACCATGCCGGTGAGCACGGCCTCGAAGCTCGGCACCAGCGCCTGGGGTGCTCCCATCAAGCCCAGCCAGACAAGCAGGTTGGTAATGCCGGCGGTGCGCGACAGAAGCGTCGACCAGGCAAAGCCGATGATCACTTCCGACAGCGACAGAATGGAGAGAAGCGCCACCAACCAGATCACCTGCGTCTGCCGGCGCGAACGGGCGATCAGATAGGTGAAGGGCACGGCAATGACCAGCGACACCACGGCCACGGCAATGGCGAGATAGAGCGAAAAGACGAGGACGTTGCCGAAGAACGGCGTCAGGAAGCGGGCGTAGTTGGCCAGCACGAAGTCCGGCACATAAAAGCCGCCCTGCTGACGGCGGAAGAAGCTGACCGCCACCATGGTGCCGAAGGGCACGATGAAGAAGATCGTCAGCATCAGGCCGGGAAAGATCACCGGCAGATGCTGGACGAGCCCACGGGCCGGTTCGCGTCTCATCGGGTGAGCACCACGGAATGGGCGGGATCGAGGCGGAGGCCGACGCGGTCGCCGACCGTGACCTGAGGCCGGGCGCGAGGGCTAGTGACGGCAACCACCTGCGTGCCGCTAGCGTCGAGGAAGAACTCGATGGCGCCGCCGAGATCGCGCACGAAGGTGATCTTGGCCTCCGGCAAGTCGGGAGAGGGCGCCGCCAGTTCGATATCCTCCGGCCGCACCGACAACGTGGCTTTCGAAACACCATAGGGCAGCGCGACCGCAGAGGAGCGACCGAGCAGCACGGTGCGGTCGCCGTCGCGAATGATATCGATCAGGTTGGTCGAACCGATGAAATCGGCAACGAAGGTGTCGGCAGGCTTGCGGTAGATCTCGACAGGCGATGCCGCCTGACGGATCTCGCCGCCTTTCATGACGATGACCGTGTCGGCCATGGTCATCGCTTCGCGCTGATCGTGGGTGACGACGATGGTGGTGATGCCGAGCTGCTGTTGCAATTGGCGGAGCTCGACCTGCATTGCCTCACGCAGCTTGGCATCGAGCGCAGACAGCGGCTCGTCGAGCAGGAACAGGCGGGGACTGACGGCGAGTGCCCGGGCGATGGCGACGCGCTGACGCTGGCCGCCCGACAGCTTGGCGACGGCGCGGTCGGCATAGCCCGGCAGATGGACGAGGGCGAGCAGTTCCTCGACGCGGCGGGCCTGCTCTTCCTTGGAGAGACCACGGATCCGGAGGGCATAGGCGATGTTGCCACCGACGGTCAGGTGCGGAAACAGCGCCAGCGATTGGAACACCATGCCGAGGTTGCGCTGGTGGGTCGGCTGGTGGGTGATGTCTTCGCCGTCGATCGAGATGGTGCCGGTCGTTGGCGCATCGAGGCCGGCGATCATCCGGAGCAACGTCGTCTTGCCGCAGCCAGACGGCCCGAGCAGGCAGACGAAGCGGCCGTTGGGCACCTCGAGATCGACGTCCTTCACAGCCTTGACCGGACCGAAGTCCCGGCTGACGCCCTTGAGTACCAGTCCCGACATGAGGAGTTCCGTGACAAGAAAAAGGACGTCCCGCGCGAGGGCGGGACGCCGGATGTGATGGACCGATCAGCCGACGATCAGCTCGGTCCACTTCTCACTCAGCCAGTCGGCCTTCTGCACCTGCATGTCGTAGCGCGGGATGATCGGCTCGATCTCCGACGACGCCGCGGCGAATTCGGCATCCGTGAGGTCGGTGAGCGAGCGCTTGACGGTGGGCGCGGTGCCGACCTTGCGCGTCACCAGCGCCTGGATCGACGGCTGGCTCATGAAGTCGATGAAGAGATGCGCCTCCTCGACCTTCTTCGACGCCTTGGACAGCGCCCAGCAACCGGAATCGAGAATGCCGCCCTCTTTCGGGAAGGTGGAGCGGACATGGAAGCCGTCGGCAATCGCGAGGCCCGTCACGTCATGATAATATTGGCCCATCGGGATCTCGCCCGACTTCAGCGCCTGCTCGAACTGCGCCTCGTCGCGGTACCACAGACGGACGTTGCCCTTGAGTTCGGCCAGCTTGTCGAACGCCTTGAGGATTCCCTCCTCGGTATCGAGCGCCTTGGTGCCCCCGAAGAAGGTCTTGGCCGTCACTTCCAGAAGGAACGAATTGGAGACCAGCGCCATCAGACCGAGCTTGTCGGCGTTGGACTTGTCCCACAGGAAGGCCCAGGAGGTCGGGGCTTCCTTGTAGACGTCGGTGTTGGACACCAGCGTCACGTACCAGGCGACGGCACCGATACCGGCAATGCGGCCGTCGGGATACTTATTGATGAAGGTTGGGATCAAGGCGTCGATGTTCTTGATCTTGGCGGCGTCGAGCGGCGCCCAAAGCTCGGTCGCCTGGCCCTTGAGCATCGACGTCTGCGAGATCATCGACACGTCGGCCGGCGCCTCGCCGGCATTGGCCGCCTGCTGAAGCTGGACGAGCCAAGCTTCGCCGGTCGGCTCGGCCACCGATTCCACGGCGATGCCGGTGGCCTTTGTGAACTCGGGGAAGACGTTCTTGTCGAACGAATCCTTGAAGTAGCCGCCATAGGCGCCGACCTTGAGCGTGCGGTCCTGGGCGCGCAGCACATTGGGCATGGCGAGCACGGCGGCTCCCGTGGCGCCGGCAGCGAGCAAAGCGCGGCGGCTGACGGATATGTCGGTGAGCTTGGTCATCTCTTGGTCCCCTTTTGTCTGGCCGTTGCCGTTCGGCATCAGCGGCCGGTTCCCCTGTTTAGGTTTTATTTACTCTTTTTCAGCACCGGGCTGAACACCATCAGGCTCAGGATCTCGAACAACATTTGCGCGCCGATCTGGGCGGTATTGGTCGTCGCGTCATATTGCGGGGCGACCTCGACGACATCGCCACCGACGAGATTGAGCCCCTTGAGCCCACGGACGAGTGCCAGTGCCTCGCGGCTGGTGAGGCCGCCGACCTCCGGTGTACCTGTTCCTGGCGCGAAAGCCGGGTCGAGACTATCGATGTCGAAGGACAGGTAGGTCGGACCATCCCCCACGACCTGCCGCGCTTTGTCGATGATGGCAGGGATGCTGAGGGCAGAAATCTCCCTGGCGTCGATCACCGTCATGCCGCTATCGCGCGAGAATTCCCAGAGGTATTCCGACGAGCCGCGAATGCCGATCTGGATGGTGCGGGTGGGGTCGAGCACACCATCGAGCACCGCATTGCGGAATGGACCGCCGTGATGGAACTTGGTGTCGTCGAAGGGGGCGCCGGTGTCGGAATGGGCGTCGATGTGGATGAGGCCGACCGGCGCCTTGGCGCCGATGGCACGCAGGATCGGATGGGTGATTGAATGATCGCCGCCAACCGACAGCGGCAGAACGCCGGCGGCCACGATGGCGGCTATCGCCCGTTCGATATCTTCATGGCTCTGCTCGAGGCGAAACCGGCCTCGGAATGGCACGTCGCCAATATCGGCGACGGAGATGTCGTGGATCGGCGCGGTGTCGAGGACTTCGTTATAGGGCCCGATGCGCTCGATCGCCCTGAGCGCCCTCGGCCCGAAACGCGAACCGGGGCGGTTGGTGACGCCGAGATCCATCGGCATGCCGAGAAGGGCGACGTCGAGACCTGAGAAATCTGGCGCGTTCCAATCGACGACACGAGCCGTAGCCGACAGTAAAGTGGGCATGCCCGCGAATGGAGCAGCACGGGTGCCGCCTTTGAAAATACGAGCGGCGACGCGCGCATAGCGAGGATCGTAGGTCTCGCCCGGCTTGCCCGTGTACCTCTTGCGCAGGGCATCCAAACGCTCGGCATCCCAAACCATAGGCGTTCAATCTCCAGCCCGCCACACCGCCATTTCTGGCGTTGCGAACGGTTGATATCGTGGCGGCGGAGGTCTGCCAGCCAATGTGACCTGTTCCCCGGAGCTATGCCTGCTCCTTGTTTGCCCAATCAAAGGGCAAATCCATTTGAAATGCAATTCACATTGATTTATCCAAACAGGTGAATTTTTCTCACAGATGGATTCGATGGGCGAACAGGGAATTCCCAGCCGGCTGCCGCCGCTCAACTCGCTGCGCGCCTTCGAAGCGACCGCCCGTCGCGGTTCGGTGTCGGCAGCAGCGCGCGAGCTCGGCGTGACCCACGGTGCCGTCAGCCATCAGATTCGCATGCTGGAGGCAACCCTCGGCTCCTCGCTGTTCGAGCGCGGCAGTCGGCGAATGAAACTGACGGCCCAGGGCGCCCTGCTGCTGCCGGCCGTCGCTCAGGCCTTTGGCGATATCGCGGCGGCAACGGCACGGCTACAACGGCCGGAGGCGAGCGGTACGCTCACCGTGATGTGCGTTGCCGGCCTGTTATCGTTCTGGCTGCTGCCGCGCCTTCACGGATTCACCGACGCTTATCCAGGCATTACGCTCGATCTTTCGGCCGGCAATGACCCAGCGCGGGTGGGCGACCCCGAGGTCGACCTCGTCGTCCTCTATGGAAGCGGCAGCGTCAGCGGGTGCTGGAGCCGTCTCTGGAGTCCGCTTCGCCTGTTTCCGGTGGTGTCCCCCAGCCTGATCGCCAGCCGGCCACTCCGCACGGTGCGCGATCTGCGTCACCACACGCTGCTGCACGGGGATAGGGGTAACGAGTGGACGACATGGTTGAGTGCTGCCGATGCCGCTGACCTGCCGCGCGGCCGCCAGCATTTTCTCGGCGATGCCCGCCTTTCCACTGAAGCGGCGGTGCACGGACAGGGCGTTGCCGTAGGTGACACGATCACCGCAGCCCGGCTGATCGCCGATGGCGATCTCGTCGTGCCCTTCGACCTCTCGGTGACGGCCAATGACAGTTTCTTCGTCGCGTGTCGCAACGAGATGCGTTCGGCTCCAATCGTCAAAGCCTTCGTTGATTGGCTGTTTGCAACCCTTGATGCCGACGCACTGCCCGAACCGAGGCTGTCGCCGCGCTCATCGCCACGCCCGCCCGTTGATTCTTCGCCCGACCCTTGAACCGCGCCGCCCTAGGATACCGATATGCCGCGCCTTAACCCGCTCGTTGCCGATCTCGCCCCGCCGCCCATTCCGTCCGTCCAGGCCTGGGCGCGTGCCTATAATGGCAGCTTCGGCCCGACAGTCGATTTGTCGCAGGCGGTACCGGGTTATCCGCCGCATCCCGACCTGATCGCTCTCTTGATGGCAGCGGCGGCCGATCCATCAACCGCCGCCTATGGTCCGATCGAGGGCGATCGCGCCCTGCGCGAGGCGCTTGCCGCCGATGAAAGCGCGCTCTACGGCGCGGCCATCGCCGCCGACAACATCCACATCACCGCCGGATGCAATCAGGCCTTCATCTGCGCCGCGCTGGCTGTCGCCGAACCGGGCAGCCGGGTGTTGCTGTCCAATCCGTTCTATTTCAATCACGAGACGTCGCTGCGCATGTTCGGCGTCGGCATCGGTCTTGTCGACTGCCCAGCGGACAGCGGCTTTCTACCGAGCCTTGAGTCACTCGAAGCTGCGATCACACCCGACGTACGGGCCTTTGCCATCGTGTCTCCCAACAACCCGACCGGCGCCGTCTATCCGCCCGACCTGTTGGCCGATCTGCTCGAACTCTGCCGCCGGCGTGGCATCTGGCTGATCCTTGACGAGACCTATCGCGACTTTCTGCCCTCCGAGGCGAAGCGGCCGCATGATCTCTTCCTCCGGTCCGGCTGGGGCGACGGGCTGATCTCGCTTTATTCCTTCTCGAAGAGTTTTTGCGTGCCCGGCTACAGGCTGGGCGCCGTGACGGCGAGCCCGGCCGTGATCACGGAAATCGCCAAGATCATGGACAATCTGCAGATCTGCGCGCCGCGTGTCGGCCAGATTGCCGTCGCGGAGGCGCTGCCAAAGCTCGCCGCATGGCGCGAGGCGAACAGGGCCGAGATCGCCCTCCGCGCCGAGGCTCTCAAGGCGGCCATTGCCGAGGTCGAGGGCTGGGAGATCGGCGCTGTCGGCGCTTACTTCGCCTTCGTCCGCCACCCCTTTGCCGGCGTAGCATCGGCTCGCGTCGCCGAGGAACTGGCGAGACGAGCCGGCGTCGTCACTGTGCCGGGCAGCTATTTCGGGCCGGGGCAGGACGATTATCTGCGCTTTGCCTTCGCCAACGCCACAGCGGCGACCATAGGCCTTTTGCCAGCGCGTCTCAGCCAACTCGGAACGGATCTCGACGCCTAGTCGGTTAGGCTGACGGCCGCCACAAGGAGCCGCCGACCGGCAGGGCAACAAAGTCGTTGTCGGCGAGACCGGCGGCGGTGCGCGCCTCAGCCAGCCGAATTGGTGGCTCGTCAAGCGCTTCGTCGGTCAGCTGGAAACAGCCCCAATGGATGGCGATGCTCCGCCGCGCTCCGATTTCGCGATGGGCGACCACCGCTTCTTCGGGATTCATATGATGGTCCTGCATGATGCGTCGTGGATCGTAGGCACCGATCGGCATTAGTGCCAGGTCGAACAAGGCACCAGTGCGTTCGCGCGGTTTCAGGCGATGCCGCGTCTCGCGATAGTGCGACCCATAACCACTGTCGCCGGCAAAATAACAGGAAAACCCTTCGGCAAAGATGCCGAAGGCGCCCCAGAGCATGCGATTGCGGTCGTTGAAGCTGCGGGCCGACCAATGGCGGGCCGGCGTCAACGTCAAATCGAGCCCGTGATAGGTGTGGCTCTGCCACCAGTCGAGTTCGACGATGTTGGAAATGCCCCAGCGCCGCAGCAATGCGCCGACGCCGAGCGGGGCAACGAACAAGGTTCGATGGCCGAACCGGCGATGAAGGCAGCGCACCGAGGCTCGGTCGAGATGATCGTAGTGGCCGTGCGAGATCAGCACCACGTCGACCTCAGGCAACTGATCCAATGCGATGCCGGGTGGCACGACGCGGCGTGGGCCCAGGAAGCTGAAGGGCGAGGCACGCTCGCTGAAGATGGGATCGGTGAGCACCGTGAGGCCGCCGATACGAAGCAGCACCGTTGAGTGACCGATGAAGGTGGCCGACGTTTCTACACCGGCGATGCGGTCGAGATCGGGGGCCACCCTCGGCGTCGGACTTCCCGGCGGGTGCGGCTTGCCCTCGCGTCGCGCCTCCCGCTTCCAGGCCCAGATGTCGCGGAGGGTGGTACGAGCGGCTTCCACTTCCGGATCGCGAAAGCCGTCCGGTGTGTGGTGGGCTTTGGCGGGGTCATAATAAGGATTCATGCCGGCAATTCATTCCGATGCACTGACGGGCGGATCAAAGCAATATGGCGTGGTTGCCGGAAATTGCCAGACGCAACGGGGGCTTGACGCCACACGAAGCCGTGAGTTTCAGGCGGCGGCCGGCTCATCGGCGGGTAGGTAGGCGGCCCAGGAGACAAGCGCCGTCCGGCCGGCGTCGGTCAGACGATAGACACCGCGTTCCACACGCTCGAACCAACCGTAGACATCGGCCTGAAGGATTTTGGCGGCATCGGGAGCGACGGCCTTGAGATCGCGCGGCCGCGATGGCTCGTCGCGCAGCGCATGGGCAACGACCAGCGCCTGCTGGCGGTAAGCCGTCATCTGCGGCAGCCGGGTCGAGCCACCGAGTATTGGGTCGCCCCGGCGACGGCGAAACTCATCGACGATGCGCGAGCGGCGGCGGCCATCGCGGCGCGGCTTCCAAGGCGCCGGCTCGACAATCACCTCGATCAAGCCGGTCGGCGTGACGGCGATCAAGCCAAAGCCCAGGAAGCGGCAAAGCTTTTTGACGCGTGGATCACCCTCGCGACCACGGCCACGCTTCGAGGCGCCAACGGCGAGCCATACTTCGTCGGCAGCGGCCGTCCGATCGACGGCCTGCAGTACCAGCTCCAACGTGAAGGCGCGCTTGAGCTCACCGATCACCACGAGTTCAGGCTCGCCATCCGACAGGCCGACCAGATCGCACCCCTTCACCTCGCCCTTGACGGTCAGGCCGAGGCTTTCGAGATGGCGTTTGACGGGCAGATAGAGGTCGGTTTCCAAGGCGAGATGTTCCGATCGGGCGACGCTGATCCTGGTTGTCGCATCGGATTTACCGAAAACCGGCAACCACTTTTCGGTCCGATGCTCGATGGTAAAGTGTCGCCCGCGATCGGTAAAGCTGGCGTTCAGCCTGGAACAGCCTCACGCGTGAAACCTTTGCTCGCCACCATCAGCCGCCGCGTATAATCGGAGACCACCCGGCTGCCAGCAAGATCGGCGGCAGAGAGCGTCTCCACAACCTCGCCACCCTTCATCACGGTAAGGCGACTGCACATGTGGGTGACCACGCCGAGGTCGTGGCTGACCATGATGTAGGTAAGCCCGTGGCGGCCGCGCACTTCCTCCAGGAGGTTCAAGACCTCGGCCTGAACCGAGGCATCAAGGGCCGACGTCGGTTCGTCAAGCAGCAGGATTTCCGGCTCGACGATCAGGGCACGGGCGATGGCGACGCGCTGCCGCTGGCCGCCGGACAGCTGGTGCGGATAGCGGAAGCGGAAGGACGAGCCAAGACCGACCTCGTCGAGCGCCTTGAGAATGCGCCGCTCGCCGTCGCCGATGCCGTGAATGGCCAGCGGTTCCAGAAGCTGCCGGTCGACGGTCTGGCGCGGATGCAGCGAGGCGTAGGGATCCTGGAACACCATCTGGACGGCGCGGCGGAAGGCGCGGCTACGCCGGCTGCCAGACAGCGTCTCGCCGTTCACCTCGATGGTTCCGCCACTGACCGGAGCCAGACCGGCGATGGCGCGGAGCAGCGTCGACTTGCCCGAGCCACTCTCGCCGACGAGACCAAAGGACTCACCTTTTTCGACGACGATGCGGACCGACTTCAGCGCATGGAAGCCGTCAAAACTCACCGACAGGTTTTCGAGGCGGATGGTCACGCGGCCCACTCCTTCTGCCGTTCGAGGACCGGCAGCGGGTGCCGGCTCTCACCGATCTTCGGCGTGCAGTCGAGAAGCCCCTGCGTGTAAGGGTGCGTCGCCTTGCTGAGGTCGGCGGACGCCAACTCCTCGACGATGCGTCCGGCATACATCACCAGGACCCGGTCGCAGAAGGAGGAGACGAGGCGAAGATCGTGGCTGATGAAGATCAGGCCCATGCCGTTATCCCGCACCAGCCGATCGAGAATGCCGAGCACTTCGAGCTGAACGGTGACGTCGAGAGCCGAGGTCGGCTCGTCGGCGATGAGCAGTTCGGGGCCACAGACCAGCATCATGGCGATCATCGCCCGCTGGCCCATGCCGCCCGACACCTCATGCGGATAGAGGCCGAAGACCCGCTCCGGGTCGGTGATCTGCACCGCCTCCAGCATGGCGAGCGCCCGCCGCCGTGCCTCGCGCTTGGAAACATTCTCATGGTGGCGCAAGGTCTCGGTGATCTGGCGACCGATGGTCATCACCGGGTTGAGCGAGAACTTGGGATCCTGCAGGATCATCGCCATGCGGCTTCCACGCATGTCGCGCCACGTGGACGGACCGGCCTTCAAGAGATCGACGCCGGAAAAGGACAGCGCGTCGGCTTGAACGACGCCAGGCGATGGCGTCAGCCCCATGATGGCGCGGCCGGTCTGCGACTTGCCCGAGCCACTCTCACCGACGATGCCCAGTCGTTCGCGACCGAGCTGGAAAGAGATGCCACGCACCGCTTCGACGATGCCGGTACGGGTTGGATAGGTGACCGAGAGGTTGCTGACGGTAAGGAGAGATGTCATCGGCCGGCCTCCCGTGGGTCGAGCGCATCGCGCAGGCCGTCGCCCAGGAGATTGAAGCCGAGGCTGACGATCAGGATGGCTATGCCGGGCATGGTGGCGACCCACCACTGATCGAGGATGAAGCGCCGACCGGAGGCGATCATCGTTCCCCATTCAGGCATTGGCGGCTGGGCACCCAGGCCGAGAAAGCCGAGGCCGGCCGCCGTCAGGATGATGCCGGCCATGTCGAGCGTGACACGAACGATCAGCGAGGAAAGGCACATCGGCATGATGTGGCGGATAACGATGCGAGCCGGCGAGGCGCCCATCAGGCGAACGGCTGAGATGTAGTCGGAGTTGCGCACGCCAAGCGTCTCAGCACGGGCCAAGCGGGCGTAAGGCGGCCAGGAGGTGAGCGCGATGGCGATCACCGCATTCTCGATGCCCGGTCCCAGCGCGGCGACGAAGGCCAGCGCCAGGATCAGCTTCGGGAAGGCAAGGAAAATGTCGGTAATGCGCATCAACACAGCGTCGACATAGCCGCCGGCAAAGCCAGAGACGGTGCCGATCAACAGGCCAACCGGCGCGGCGATGATAGCCACCAGCGCCACCACGGCGAGCGTGATGCGCGAGCCGATGAGCAGGCGGGACAGGATGTCGCGCCCCTGATCGTCGGTGCCGAGCAGGAAGCCGGGCGAGCCAGGCGGCAGCAGGCGGGCGCCGGCCAGGTTACCAATGGTCGCCGAGTGGGGCGCTAGTAGGTCGGCGAAGGCGGCAATCAGCACCAACGCGACGATGATCAGCAGACCGGTAACGGCTAGCCGGTTTTCGGAAAAGCGCCGCCAGGTGACGTAGGCGCGGCCGAGCCGGGCTTGATGGCGAGAGTGCGGCTCGGCGGTGAGCAGCCAATCGCGCCAGCTCTCGTTCGATGCCATGGGGGGAACCGGGGACGAGGGATCGGTCATTTTGCGCGCGTCCTCGGATCGAGCAGCCGGTAGAGGAAGTCGGAGAAGAGATTGATGGCGATGAACACCGAACCGATGACGATGGTGCCGCCAAGCACGGCGTTCATGTCGGCGTTCTGCAGAGAGTTGGTGATGTAAAGGCCGATGCCCGGCCAGGAGAACACCGTCTCGGTGAGCACCGATCCTTCAAGCAGGCCGGCGTAGGAGAGCGCGATGACGGTGACGAGTGGCACCGAGGCATTGCGGAGCGCGTGAAACCAGACGATGCGGCGCTCGCTGAGCCCCTTGGCGCGGGCGGCAACGATATATTCCTGGCCAAGCTCGTTGAGCATGAAGGAGCGCGTCATGCGGCTGATATAGGCGAGCGAGAAGTAGCCGAGCAGCGAGCCCGGAAGAATGATGTGGCGGAATGCGTCCCACAGCACATCCCATTGCCGCGTCCAGGCGGCATCGAAGAGATAAAGGCCGGTGATGGGGGTGAAGGTGTACTCGTAGGCGACGTCGAGGCGCCCGGGATAGGCCACCCACTTCAAGCGCGCATAGAACAGCAACAGCGACAGCAATCCCAGCCAGAAAATCGGCACCGAATAGCCGATGAGGCCGACGATGCGGACGATCTGGTCGGCAATCGAGCCGCGCCGGACGGCGGCGACAACGCCCAGCGGCACGCCAAGGCCGGCGCCGATCAGCGTGCCGACCGTGGCAAGTTCCAGTGTCGCCGGAAAGACGTTGCGAATGTCCTCCAACACCGGATTGGTCGTCAAAACCGAGATACCGAAGTCGCCGGCCAGCGCCTGCTTGAGATAGATGAAGAACTGTTCCCAGAGCGGCAGGTTGAAGCCCATCTGCTCGCGGACGCGCTCGACGACCGACGCCGGCGCGCGATCGCCGACGATCGCCAGGACCGGATCAATCGGCACCACGCGCCCGATGAAGAAGGTTACGGCGAGGAGGCCGAGAAAGGTGGTCGCCAACATGATGGCAAACCGCCCGAAATTAACCGCCAGACCACGGACGCGCCGTCGTCGGGCCGGTTTCGAAGCTTCGATCGCCGCCATCGTCCGTCAGTCCTTCGCGATGGGGTAGACATAGTTGGTGTCGAAGCTGGGACCGAGCTTGAGGCCCTTCACCTTCGTCGCGTAACCGGCAACCTCGATCTGCTGGTAGATGAAGGCATAGGGGCCGGTCTCGATAACCTTGCGCTCCAGATCCTGATACATGGCGGCGCGCTTGGCGGTGTCCTTCTCAAGCAGCGCGGCGTGCGTCACATCGTTCAGTTCGCCCGGATCCCACGAATTGCGCCAGGCAAGGGTCTTGTTCTTGCTGGTATCCGAGTTGTCCGCGTTGACGGTGAAGGTCTCGGCATTGGAGTTGGGATCGAAATAGTCCGAACCCCAATTGCTGAAACACATGTCGTGCTGGCGTGCCCGGCACTTGGTCAGTACCTGCTTGCCATCTCCGGCGATCAGTTCCAGCTTGATGCCGGCCTGGGCAAAGGTCTGCTGCAGGCTCTCGGCAATGCCTGAGACCGGCTGCGTGTTGCGCACGTCGAGTGTCACGGAAAAGCCGTCGGGCAAGCCGGCTTGAGCGAGCAGGGCCTTGGCCCTGGCGACATCCAATGAGAATGGCTTGTCTTCGAGCGCGCCGAGCTGCCCAGACGGCAGGAAGGTCTGATGCACCTGGCCGATCCCCTTGATGAGGGTCGAGGCAATGGCATCATAGTCGATCAGGTACTTGATCGCCTGCCTCACCTCGGGCTTGGCGAGATACTGGTTTTTCTGGTTGAGGCCGAGCAGATAAAGCGTGCCTTTGGGCGCCGATGTGATGGCAAAGCCCTCTTTGGCGGTGATGGCGTCGGCGTCGCCGGGCTCGAGATTGCGGGCGATATCGATGTCGCCGTTCTCGAGAGCCAGACGCTGGCCGGCGCTCTCCTTCATGTGGCGATAGATCACCCGCTTCAGCTTGGCCTGGTGCACGGCGGCGTTATCGTTGCGCTCCAGAACCAACGCTTCGTTGGCCTTCCAGACGACCAGTTTGAACGGACCGGAACCGGCATAGGCCGACTTCAGCCAGTCGTTGCCAAAGTCGTTGTCGTACTTGAACTCGTCGCTTGGCGTCACCGGCTTGACGTGCTGCAGGACCAGATCCTTGTCGACCACCGAGGCAGTCATCGAGGTCAGGACGTTGAGCACGAAGCTTGGCGCGTAGGCCTTGTCGACGGTGAGCTGGAAAGTCAGAGGATCGATCGCCTTGGCCTTTTCGGCGACGTTGTCGCCAGTAATGCCAAACTGAGTGATCAGGAAGCCAGGAGACTTGTCGAGCTTGACTACCCGTTCGAAGGAATAGGCGACATCGGCCGCGGTGATCGGGTTACCGGAGGCGAATTTCAGGCCCGGCTTGAGCTTGAACGTGTAGGTCAGGCTATCGTCGGACACCGTCCAGCTATCCGCCAGTTCGCCGACGATCTTCGAGGTATCCTGCGGATCGAGATTGACCAGCTTGTTGTAGCTGTTGGCGATGAACTCGGCGGCCGTGAACTCGAAGGCTTCCGCGGGATCGAGAGTGATCAGGTCGTCAATGGCAAAGCCCTCTACCAGCGTGTCGGCAGGCGTTGCGGCATAAGTCGGAGCGCCGAAGGTCATGAGTACGGCCAGTGCGACACCGGCGGAGAATTCACGAAAGGCTTTCGCCCCAAACGGCGCTTTCATTTCCAGATACTCTTCTTTTGTCGTTTCAAAAAACTGCTCGCGCCGCCCACCGTCAAGATGGGCGGCGTCAAGCGACATCGGATTGTTACTTCGAGATCGGGGCGACCAGGTTGGTGTCGTAGGACGGACCGAGCTTGAAGCCCTGGAGCTTGGCCGAATAAGCGGCGACCTCGATCTGCTGATAGATCACCACGAACGGGCCGCTATCCAACACCTTCCGCTGCAGGTCCTCGTACATGGCGGCGCGCTTGGCCGCATCTTTTTCAAGCAGCGCCGCCTTGGTTTCGGCGTCGAGCTCCTTGGGATCCCAGGCGTTACGCCAGGCTAGCGTCTTGGTCTTGCCCTCGTCGGAGTTGTCGGGATTGGAGGTGAAGGTGTCGGCGTTGGAGTTGGGGTCGAAATAATCGGAACCCCACTGGCCAATATACATGTCGTGCTGACGCGCGCGGTATTTGGTCAGCGTCTGCTTGCCATCGCCAGGGATGATTTCGAGTTTGACACCCGCCTGCCCCAGCGTCTGCTGGAAGCTCTGGGCGATGCCGGTCACCGGCTCGGTGTTACGGGTATCCATGGTGACGGTGAAGCCGTCGCCGAGACCAGCCTTGGCGAGCAGGTCCTTGGCTTTCGCCACGTCGAACTTATAGGGGTTGTCGTTGATGGCGCCCAACTGGCCCTTCGGCAGGAAGGACTGGTGGATCTCGCCGATGCCCTTGATCAGGGTGGCGCCGATCGCATCGTAGTCGACCAGATATTTGAACGCCTTGATCACCTCGGGCTTGGCGAGGTTGGGGTTCTTCTGGTTGAGCGAAATATAGTAGACGGTGCCCTTGGGTGCCGAAACCGTGGCGAGCGCCTTGTTCGCAGCCGCCGCGTCGAGATCGCCGGGTTCAAGGTTGCGGGCAATGTCGATATCGCCGTTCTCGAGCGCCAGACGTTGGCCAGAGCTTTCCTTCATGTGGCGATAGATCACCCGCTTCAGCTTGGCCGGCTCGCCGAAATAATTGTCGTTGCGCTCAAGAACGACCGCCTCATTGGCCTTCCAGGTCACCACCTTGAAAGGACCCGAGCCAGCCGAAGTGGTCTTCAGCCAGTCATTGCCGAAATCGGTGTCCCACTTGTACTCGGCCGACGGCGTTACCGCCTTGGCGTGCTCCATGACCAGCTTCTTGTCGAGCACAGAGCCGGCGGTCGACGACAGGACGTTCAGTACGAAGGACGTCGCATAGGGCTTGTCGACGGTGAACGAGACGGTGAGCGGATCGACCGCCTTGACCTTCTCGGTCACATTGTCGCCGGTCAGGCCGAACTGCCCGAACAGGAAGGCCGGGCTCTTGTCCATCTTGATGAGACGCTCGGCCGAAAAGGCGACATCGTCAGCGGTGACCGGATTGCCGGACGCGAACTTCAAGCCCGGCTTCAGCTTGAAGGTATAGGTGAGACCGTCGTCGGAAACGGTCCAGCTGTCGGCCAGATCGCCCTTTACCTTCGTCGTATCATCGAGATCGAGGCGAACAAGTAGCGAATAGCTATTGGCAGTAACCTCTGCCGTTGACAGCTCAAAGGCCTCGCCAGGATCGAGCGTGATGATATCGTCGATGGAGAAACCCTCGACCAACGTGTCGGCGGGCGTGGCCGCGAAGGATGGGCCGGCGCAGGTCACAAAGGCCGCCATTGCGGCACCGGCCGATAGGTATCTCAGATGCTTTACCAGGACTGGCATGGTCATGTTCGGTTCCCCTTTTCATACCCGGCGGTTTCTCCGCCGTTTGGTCGCTCGGCACCTCTCGCAACAAGCGATGGAGCCTTACGCCTCTTCACCATATCCCCGACGGTTCGCGAGCGCGAGTAGCCGCGCGGATCATCCCGTGACGGCGTTTCCGTCAGTCCCGGATGGCTGGGCGCCTTGTTTCTGAAGGGAAAGTCGTAATGGGTCGTCGAACAGTGGTCAATAGGCAGGCACGCCCATTACGCGAGCATGTACGCAAGACTGATTAGGCAATCAGCCGCTCGATGCGATCGGCGAGAGCGTCGGTGTCGTTGCTGCCAATCACCTCTGGCACCTGCGCTTTGACCGCGTCGGGCGCATTGCCCATAGCGATACCAAGGCCAACGCCCGTCAACATGGCGAGGTCGTTGAAGTTATCGCCGAAGGCAACGATGTCGGCCACATCAACGCCCCGCTCGGCTGCCCAGGCGATCAGGCGGCTGCCCTTGCTGCGTCCGGCCGGCATGACGTCGATGCGATCGTGCCAGGAATATTCGACGCCATAGGCCGGCATGGTCTCGGCTTCGGCGTACCACGCCGCGAGGCGTCCGGCGTCGGAATGGGTGACCACGAACTTCCAGACATTGGGAGCGGCGTCGAGCACCGCCTCCATGGAGGCCACCCGTCGCAGTTCCGGCTTCGGCCGGGTAGACAGACTATCGATCCAAGCACCCAGCTTTTGCAGATGCGGCGTCGGCACTTCGTAGAGCATGGCGTCGTCGAGGTACATCAGCATGTCGACGCCGTGCTGACGGCAGGAAGCGATGATGTGGCGCGCTTCGTCGCGGCCGAACGGCTCGCCGCTGACAATCCGTCCAGTCGCGAAGTCGTAGACATAGGTGCCGTTGCAACAGATGGCCGGCCCGGTCAAACCAAGCTCTTCAAAATAAGGCCGCGTCACCGAATGGTGCCGTCCGGTGACCAGAACGACTTCCAGACCGCGTGCCTTGGCAGCCTTGAGCGCGTCGATGCTGCGCCGGCGAATGCGCCCTTCAGGATCGAGAAGCGTACCGTCGAGGTCGAGGGCGATCATCCGAAAGGGCATCTCATACTTTCCGTTACGGGCGGCATCCGGCGGATCAGGACCACGCCTGTTGACATGCAATCCAGCCGGTTCGCTTGCCGAGACTTCGCACAAACCTTTGAATAGTGTGGATTTATCGGCCAAGCAGCTATGGGATGCAAGGCCGAATATAAAACAGGCGGACGCCGGAGCGCCCGCCTGCTGCTTGGTGATCACGGTTCAGGTCGTGGAGGTCTGAACCTTGGGAGGAGAGATCAATCCTTGAGCGCGAAGTTGTCGAGCTTGGCGGCGTTGTCCTTGGTGATCAGCACGCAGTCCATGGAGATCTTTTCCGGCTGGCCGGTCTTGCCTTCCTTCAGGAACTTGTCGGCCAATTCGACAGCATACTGGGCCTGACGGAAGGCCGGCTGCAGGCCGGTGGCGTGGATCTTGCCGGCGATGATGGCGTCGCGCACGTCGTTGGAGCCGTCGAAGCCGGCGACCAGAACATCCTTGCGGCCGGCGGCTTCGAGGGCAGCCATGGCGCCCATGGCCATGGTGTCGTTACCGGAGATCACGCCCTTGATGTCCGGATTGGCCTGGAGGATCGATTCCATCTTCGAGAAGGCTTCGGTCTGGCTCCAGTTGGCGCTCTGCTGGGCAACCATCTTCATGTCGGGATACTGATCGATCACGTCATGGAAGCCCTTGGAACGCACGCCGGCGTTGGTGTCGGATTCCTTGCCGACCAGCTCGACGAAGTTGCCCTTCTCGCCCATGGCGTCGACGAAGCTTTCGGCGACCAAGGTGGCGCCCTGGTAGTTGTTGGAGACGATCTGCGTGACGGCGATGCCGGTGGCGTTGATCTCGCGGTCGATCAGGAAGGACGGAACGCCAGCGTCCTTGGCCTTCTGCACGGCGGCGACGGTGGCATCGGCGCCAGCGTTGTCAAGAATGATCGCGGCGGCCTTCTGGGCGATGGCCGAGTCGATCAGGTCGTTCTGCTTGTTGGCGTCGTCGTCATGGCTGTAGATCGCCGCCTCGTAGCCGAGCTCCTTGGCCTTGGCCTGGGCGCCCACCGCTTCCTGCTTGAAGAAGGGGTTGTCATGGCTCGGGGTGATGATGACGATCAGCTTGCCATCGGCGGCAAGAGCCGAGGCGGTCAGCGCGATGCCGGCCAGAAGACCGAGGGAAACCGTCCTCAGAGTATTGCGAAGCGACATGTCTTTCTCCTCCACTAAAGTCCGCTGCACACCTCTCAGCGGGGCGCGGTTCACGTCGGGTGTCGACGGCCGCAGTCGTTGACGCCGACCGGGGTCGGCCGGCGCCGAAATCTCAGCCCAGATCTCAGCCAAGCCGGGCGTTGCGGGCGATGCGGCGCTGCATCTGGTCGAGGATGACGGCACCGACGATGACGACACCCTTGATGACCATCTGCCAGAACTCGGAGACGCCCATCATGACCAGGCCGTCCGAGAGCACGCCGATGACGAAGGCGCCGACAATGGTGCCGCCGATGGTGCCCCGGCCGCCCGACAGCGACGTGCCGCCAAGCACGGCCGCCGCGATGGCGTTCATCTCGAAGGTTTCACCAGACGCCGGATGCGAGGCGACCAACTGAGAGGCGACGACCAGACCGGCGATGGCGGCGCAAAAGCCGGAGACCATGTAGACGGTGAGCTTGACGCGGTTGACATTGACGCCACTCAGCGTGGCGGCGCGCTCGTTGCCACCGACGGCATAGATCTGCCGGCCGAACGGCGTCTTGGTGGCGACGTAGGCGGCGATGCCGGCGACGACCAGCAGCAGCCAGATCGACAGGGGAATGCCGAGGATGGTGCCGGAGCCGAGCACCGGGAAGCCCTGATTGCCAAACTCCGGCTTGCCAATCAGGTTCGGAAAGGTCGAGCCTCCCGACATCAGAAGCGCCGTGCCACGGGCGACATAGAGCATGCCCAGCGTGGCGATGAATGGCGCCACCTGCATGCGGGTAATCAGCAGGCCGTTGACGAGACCGACGAAGGTGCCAACCAAGAGGGCAATGCCGATCACCTCCCAGACGTTGGGATAGATCACCACACCAAGCATTTCGAGCGGAATGCCGTAGAGCACCAGGGCGCCGGCCACCATGCCGACCAGACCGACGATGGCACCCACCGATAGGTCGATGCCGCCGGTCAGGATGACAAAGGTCATGCCGATGGCGAGGAAGGCGTTGATCGCCACGTGCTTGGAGACGATCACCACGTTGGCGACGGTGACGAAGTTCGGCGCCATCAGGCTGAAGAAGACGACGACGGCGATCAGCGCGATGAAGGTCCTGAGCTTCAGGAGCAGGAGGAGCAGCGTCGACTGTCCTTTGGGCGCTTCGGCCGCCGGGGTTGCAACTGTGTTGGTCATGGTCACTGATCCTGAGCCGGGTGGTCGTGAACGGGGGCGGCGTGTCCCTTGGTGGAGGCGCGGACGATGACTTCATCGGTCGCCTCATGATCGGGCAGATCGGCGGTGATCCGCCCCTGCGACATCACCAGCACGCGGTCGGACACGGCGTGCACCTCCTTGAGATCGGAGGTGGCGAACACCACGGCGAGGCCTTGATCGGCCAGCTCGCGCATGGTGCGGAACACCTCTTCCTTGGCGCCGATATCGATGCCGCGGGTGGGTTCGTCGAGCAGCAGCACTTTGGGTTCGGTCATCAGGCTCTTGCCGATGACTACCTTCTGCTGGTTGCCGCCCGACAGCGAGGTGATGGGTGTCTCGGGCGATGGCGCCTTGATGCGCAGCGAGCGGAACAGCTTGTCGATCGCCTTGTTTTCCGCAGCGTTCTGGACGGTGAAGAGTTTCGTGACCTTGGCAAGGCTGGCAAGCGACAGGTTCTTGCCGACCGTCAGGTTCTGCACGAGACCGTCGCGCTGTCGGTCTTCCGGCACAAGGAACAGACCAGCCGCGATGCGTTTGGCTACCGGAAGCTGATCGATGGACTTGCTGCCGATGGCAACTTCGCCGCGCGCGTCGGCCCTGAGGCCAAACAGACTCTCAAACAGTTCGGAACGGCCGGCACCCAACAGACCGTAGATGCCGACGATCTCGCCGGCCCGGAAATCGACGCTGACATCATCGACGAGATAGCCGCCGCCGACGCGCGGCAGCTTCAGGTTTCGCACCGACAGTACGGGCTCGCCGACCTTCACGTCACGCTGTTGGCGCTTGGCGAATTCCGAGGTGCCGAGCATCTGGCGGATGATCCAGGGGATGGTGGCCTCACCCTTGGGGGCGCTCGCCTGGAAATGGCCGTCGCGCAGCACGGTGAAATAGTCGCCGATGCGGACGAGCTCTTCGAGGCGGTGCGAGATGTAGATGATGGCGACGCCGGACTTCTTCAGTTCGGCGATGACGCGGAACAGCACCTCGACCTCGGAGGACGACAGCGCCGAGGTCGGCTCGTCCATGATCAGCACCTTGGCATCGTCGGCCAACGCCTTGGCGATCTCGACAATCTGCTGCTCGCCGATCCTGAGATCGTCGACCAGCGTATCCGGGTCGATGTCATGCTCCAGGCGGGCGAGCAATTCCTTGGCCCGCTCACGCTGGCGCGGCATGTCGATGTGAACGCCGCCCTTGGTCATGTCGCGACCGAGGAAGATATTCTCGGTGACGGAGAGGTTGGGGCAGAGATTGAGTTCCTGGAAGACGATGCCGATGCCCTTTTGCGCGGCATCCAGCACCGAAGAGAACCGCACTTCTTCGCCGCCCATCAGGATGCGACCGGAGGTCGCCTGATCGACGCCGGCGAGGATGCGCATCAGCGTCGACTTGCCGGCCCCGTTCTCGCCGATCAGCACGTTGACCGAGTGCTCGTAAACGTCGAAGTCGACGTTTTCCAAGGCGATGGTGCCCGGAAAGACGCGCGTCATCTTCTCGGCGCGAAGAACCACCGCCGGAGCCTGCTCCAGGGCGCTCATTGGGCGCCTCCCGCCGGGCCGATCAGGACGGGCGTCAGCAAGATCTTGTCGGTGGGTGAATTGAGCGAGAAGGTGCCGGAATAGGCGATCGTCTGGCCGGGCGCCAACGCATCGACGGCTGCCTTGATCTCGGTGACGACGCGTCCGTTGAAAGCGCGACCGACCTCGGCGAATTCCAACTGGTTGGTGAAGTTCTGGAAGTTGATGAAGGGCATGGCGTCCCGCAACGAGTTGCCCTTGATGACAGGCCCGATCTGAATGGTCACGGGAACGGGCCCCTTCGGCGTCGCCACATCGATCAACACGGTGCCGGCGCGCGAGGCGGTGTTCTTTTCCTTGATGACCGCCGTGCCCTTGACGATGAAACTCCAGGGACTGCCTTCCTCGGCCGGACGATGACCGAACTCAGGGCCGGCCTTGTCGAGGCCACCCTCAATGGCGGCAATCACCGTCTCGATCGGGAAAGCCTTGTCTCGAACTACCGGGACGACTTGAGCATCCCAGAGCTTGGCCAGGTAGTCGGTACCGTTAAACTTCTGCTGAGCCGCGTCACTCTCGCTTTGGATCGGCAGGATCTTGCAGCCGGCCAGAGCCACAGCCAGCAGGCCAGCGACGACGAGACGCCTTGAAAGTTCTGCACCATTCCGGCGGCCAGCGGCAGTGAACGGCTGATTATCGGTCGCGCTGGCCAAAGACCGGCGTGACTCAGCATGATCCGGCATGCTCGTCCTCCCTAGGGTCGTCGGGTTCCTCGCCCGGACCTCATGTTTCGATTATTTTCGTTTTCTATCGTTTGTCAACGGATCATTCGCGCTCATTGGCATCCAATCGCCCGAAGCCATACGTGCTGACGGCATTTTAGGCACTTTTGGACGAATTTTCTGTCGAAAATGATCATTCTCGGGTGAGCGCGTTCTTTGCAGACCCAATCTAACGCCTGATTTTGGATAGTTAGACAAAAGTCGATAGCAATCGAAAGGTAGCATCGACCTCGCGACCTCGCCGATCGCGAGAGGTGGCGCGGATGGAAGCGCATAGGATGCGAAATGGGACCAGGATGCGGCGGCGCTTGGCACCACGCAAGAGCGCGCAGCCGCCCGCTGAAGGGCGACTCGCCATCAAGGCTTGGCTTTTCAGAGAAGCCAGATCAGCTGGCGACGATCAATTCGATGCCGCGGCGCTCGAATTCCTTGGCATCACTGTCGGCTATGCCGTCGTCGGTGACAAAGGAATGGATAACGTCGAGATTGCCGAGCCGGGTGAAGGAGGTTCGGTTGATCTTGGAGGAATCGGCCACGAGATAGACGTGCGCGGCCGCCTTGATCATCGCTTCCTTGAGCTGCAGGTCGGCAAAGCTCGGGTAGGTCAGACCGGCATCGATCGACACGCCGGCGGTCGCAAGAAACAGCTTGGAGGCGAAAATATTGCGGAAATATTCCACCGACTTATCGCCGGACAGCGACAATGTCGGGGCCTTGAACTGACCGCCGGGCATGTGCACGGCATAACCCGGAACGGCGCCGAGAATGATGGCGATGTTGAGCGCGTTGGTGATAACCGTCAGGTTTTCACGGGTCGTCAGCCGCTGGGCGATCTCGGTGGTGGTGGATCCGGCGTCAAGAATAATGGTTTCGTTGTTCTTCACCAGCGATGCCGCCTTGGCGCCGATCTTGCGCTTGCGATCCATGTTCTCGATGTGTTGCAGCGACATGGTGCCGACCTGCTGCTGCACCGTCTTGAGATAGGCGCCACCATGCTCACGCAGGATGTGGCCCTCCTGCTCGAGCCGTTCGAGATCCTGGCGGATGGTGGCTTCCGATACCTTGAATGCCTGCGACAGTTCACGGACGCGGGCGCTGCCCTCTTCCTGCAGCCATTCGAGAATCTTCATGCGCCGAGGCTCGGCGAGCAGGCCGGTAAAAGCGGGGGCTTCCGCCGCCGCAGCACCGCGCTTGCTGCTGGAGCCGGCGTCCGTTCCGCTACCATTCGATGATTCTATCGCCATGGGGACCTTCGCTTTCTTGCGATCCTTATAGCTCCGATTTTCCGCGATCGGCCATGTCTTTTTGCCTCTTGAGGCCAATCGAAGCCGCACCAGCCCTCGAGTCTCCGGCCAGACAAGGCAAAAACCCTATTGACAAAACGCCCCCCAAAAAACATCATCAAACGAAAGAAAGCGATAAAAATCGAAAACTGAATTCATGTCGGCGGAGAATTCTCGCCGATGGGAGGATGGAATATGACGGACAAGTTCAAGCGCGAAGTGACCCTGGGCCTGGTGGTGGGCAGCCGGCAGTTCTTCAACGGCGCTCCTTGCATCAAGGCGCGCAACGACCTTGAAGCGCAGGCGGCGCGTCTCGGCATTCGCACGCTAATGCCTCCTGTGGATGCGACGGTGAATGGCGCGGTGCAGTCCCGCGACGACGCCAAGCTCTACGGCCGGTTCTTTGCCGCCCACAAGGAAGAGATCGATGGTCTCGTCATCTCGCTCGCCAACTTCGGCGACGAGATCGCCATCGTCGAGATGGTGATGGCCGCCAGCCTCGGCGTGCCGATCCTCTTGCAGGCCTGCAACGACGAATTCGACAAGGTCGACGTCAAGAGTCGCCGCGACGCCTTCTGCGGCAAGATCTCGGTCGCCAACAATTTCTATAACTACGGCATCCCGTTCACCGAGACGACCAGTCACACCTCCGACCTCGACGGTAAGGAATTCGGCGGCGATCTCGACACCTTTGCCCGCGTCTGCCGCACGGTGCGCGGCCTCCGCCATGCCCGGATCGGCGCCATCGGCGCCCGTACCGCGCCGTTCCAGACCATGCGCTACTCGGAGAAGCTGCTGCAGGCGATGGGCGTCACCGTGGTGCCGGTTGATCTTTCAGAGATCATTGGTCGCGCCAAGGCGATCGACGACAGCGCGGCCAGCGTCAAGGACAAGCTTGCGGCCATTGGCGGCTACGGCAAGATCGACGCCCACATCCGGCCGGAGCAGGTGCTGAAGCAGGCCAAGTGGGGCATCGCCATCGACGAGTGGATGAGCGAAAACGACTGCGACGCTTCGGCCATCCAGTGCTGGCGGTCGCTGCAGGACAATTATGGCTGCGCTACCTGCCTCTCCATGAGCATGATGGGCGAGAAGCTGATGCCGAGCGCCTGCGAGGTGGACGTGCTCGGCACGCTCTCGATGTATGCACTGACACTGGCCGCCGGCCAGCCGGCCGCCATCCTCGATTGGAACAACAACTACGGCTACGAACCCGACAAGTGCGTCGGCACCCACTGCGGCAACTATCCGAAGAGCTTCTTCGGCGACACGCCCAACATCGGTGAGCTCGATGTGCTCGGCGAGACCATCGGCCGCGACAAGTGCTTCGGCGCCGTCAAGGGCAAGGTGAAGGCAGGGCCGATGAGCTTCCTGCGCTTTTCCTCCGACGATCTCAACGCCACCATCAAGGCCTATGTCGGTGATGGCGCATTCACCGACGATCCCTATGGCATGGATGGCGGCATCGCCGTGATCCAGGTCGAAAAGCTCCGGCAGCTCCTGAAGGTGGTGACGCAGAACGGCTTCGAGCATCACGTCGCCATGGTGCGCGGCCAAGTGGCCGGCATCGTCGAGGAAGCGGTCAGCCGCTACCTGAAGCTGCCCATCTACCATCACAACGGCGAGGCCGCGCCGACGCTCGGTCTCAAGGCCTTCTGTTGACGGCTGTCCGGCCGCACTCGGAGAACGCAACATGTCTCTTTCAACCGCCCCGGCGCCGGCTTCCGGCGCCGACAGGATCGCCATGGTCCGCGCCCAGGCGCTCGCCATCCGTCGCAGTGCCTTCACGATGGTCCATGATGCCGGGCTCGGTCATCCCGGCGGCGACTTCTCGGCGGCCGACATCCTGGCGAGTCTCTACTTTGGCATCATGCGCTATGATGCCAAGGAACCGCGTCACCCAGATCGCGACCGTTTCATCATGAGCAAGGGGCATTGTACGGGGGCCTTCTATTCGGTGCTGGCCCAGGCCGGCTTTTTTCCGGAGGCAGACCTCAAGACCTACATGCAGCCGCTCTCCAAGCTGAACGGCCACCCCAACCGCAATTACCTGCCGGGCATCGAGACCAACACCGGGCCGCTCGGCCACGGCCTGCCGGTTGCCGTCGGCATCGCCATCGCCGGCACGCTTTCGGCCAAGGATTATCGCACCTTCGTGCTGACCGGCGACGGTGAGCTGCAGGAAGGCTCCAATTGGGAAGCCGCGATGGCCGCCGGCCATCGCAAGCTCAACCGCCTCACCGTCATTGTCGACCGCAATCGCCTGCAGCAGGGCGACCGCACCGAGGCCACCAACGGTCTCGACCCGCTTGACGACAAGTGGCGTGCCTTCGGCTTCCACGTCGAGATGATCGACGGCCACGACCATGGCACCCTGCTCGAGGTGCTCGGCGCCGATCCCAAGGGCCGCGACAAGCCGCTTTGCGTGATCGCCAACACCATCAAGGGCAAGGGCGTTTCCTTCATGGAGGACAACGTCTCCTGGCATCACGGCGTCCCCAATGCCGAACAGTTCGCCCAGGCGATGAAGGAGCTCATCTGATGTCGGCCGCCCCCAAGACAAACGAAGGCCTTTACGACTGCCGCGACGCCTTTTCCAAGACGCTCGAGGCGCTGGCCGAGGCCGACGACCGGGTGGTCGCCGTCGTCAACGACAGCGTCGGCTCGTCCAAGCTCGGCGGCTTCAAGAAGCGCTGGCCGGAGCGCCTCGTCAACGTCGGCATCGCCGAGCAGAACATGGTCGGCGTTGGCGCCGGCCTTGCCAATGGCGGCCGCATCCCCTTCGTTTCCTGCGCCTCCTGCTTCCTGACCGGACGGGCGCTGGAACAGGTGAAGGCCGACGTCGCCTACTCCAACACCAACGTCAAGCTCTGCGGCCAGTCGCCCGGCATCGGCTATGGCGAGCTTGGGCCGACACATCATTCGATCGAGGACCTTGCCTGGCTGAGGCCGCTGGCCAATCTCCTCACCATCGTGCCGTCTGACCCCTGGGAGACCGAGCAAGCCATTCGCTTTGCCGCCGCCTATGAGGGGCCGGTGTTCATCCGCGTCAGCCGCTATCCGGTGCCGGCGCTTCAACACAAGCTCGACCGCATCGAGCCCGGTAAGGCCGAGGTGATGCGTGACGGCGACGACGTCGCCATTCTTGCCAACGGCGTCATGCTGCACAAGGCGCTGCAGGCGGCCGATGTTCTGGCCGAACAGGGTGTATCGGCGCGTGTCGTCAACATGGCCTGGATGAACCCACTCGACGTCGAGGCAATCATCGATGCAGCGAGCACCGGTGCCATCGTCACCGTCGAGGAAGCCAGCGTGCGCGGCGGCCTTGGTGGCGCGGTGGCCGAAACGCTGGCGCTCCATCGGCCCGTACCGATGGAAATGCTGGGCTTCCCCGGCTTCGCCCCCACCGGAACCGTCGACTTCCTGTTCGACCATTTCGGGCTGAGTGCTGCCGGCATATCCTCCGCCGCGTTGAAAGCGATCAGCCGCAAGGGGTGATGATGGACAAGGCGCTCGTCCTGGCCATCGACCAGGGAACAACCAACACCAAGGCGCTGCTCGTCGACCGATCGGGGGCGGTGATTGCCTCCGCCTCCCGGCCGATGACCGTCGATTACCCTGAACCCGGCTGGGCCGAGCAATCGGCCGAGGCCATCTGGGCGGCAGTCAAGGCGGTCGTCGATGAGCTGTCGGCCCATCCCCGGGCAGCGGATGTGGCGGCCCTCGCTGTCTCCAACCAGCGCGAATCCATCGTCGTCTGGGATGCCGCCACGGGCAAGCCGCTGGCGCCCTGCATCATCTGGCAGTGTCGCCGGACGGCTTCGACCTGCGAGGCACTGATTGCCGCCGGCCATGGCGAGTTCGTCGAGGCGCGAACCGGTCTTGGCATCAACCCGCTGTTCCCGGCGAGCAAAATCGCCTGGATTCTCGACCGCATTCCTGATGGGAAGTCGCGGGCGGCGGCCGGCACCATTCGGGCCGGCACCATCGACAGCTGGCTGCTGTGGAACTTCACCGGCGGCAAGACACATGCCACCGATCATTCGAACGCCAGCCGCACGCAGCTTTTCGACACCGAGACGCTGGTCTGGAATGACGATCTCTGCGCCCTGTTCGGCGTGCCCAAGGCGATGCTGGCCGAGGTCAAGTCTTCCGACAGTCGGTTTGGCGAAACGGTCGCCGGCGCGACGGCCTTGCCGGCCGGCATTCCCATCCACGGCATGATGGGCGACTCGCACGCTGCGCTGTTCGGTCATGGCGTGCGCGAGGCGGGCACCGTCAAGGCGACCTATGGTACCGGCACATCATTGATGTCGCTGGTGCCGCAACGGGTTCGATCGCGTCATGGGCTTTCGGGCACCATCGCCTGGAGCCTCGGGGGGCGTGTTTGGCATGCTCTTGAGGGCAATATTTCGGTCTCCGGCCAGACCGTCGCCTTCATGGCCTCGCTGCTCGGATTGAAGGATGCCGGCGCTCTCGCCGATCTCGCGATGACCGTGCCGTCCAGCAATGGCGTTGCTTTCGTGCCGGCCCTGGTCGGTCTCGGCGCGCCGCACTGGCGCAACGATGTGCGCGGCGAAATATCCGGTCTCTCGCTCGGCACGCAGCCGGCGCATCTGGCGCGCGCTGCCGTCGAGGCGGTGGCCTTCCAGGTGGCCGACGTATTCGCCGCCATGGAGGCTGATATCGGTACGGCGCTATCCGGTTTGTCGGTCGACGGCGGTGCCTCGCGTAACGACTTCCTGATGCAGTTCCAGGCCGACATTCTCGGCCGACCACTTCGCCGGGGCAAATTCCCTGAAGTAAGCGCCCTCGGTGCAGCCTCGGTGGCCTTCCATGGCCTTGGCCTTGCCATGACCGGCAGCGGTGAAGGACAGACGCTGTTCACACCGGCCATGCCGGACCAAGCGCGTGATGCGCATCTTGCCGGTTGGCGCAAGGCGGTCGGCCATCTTCTGGGCTGACGGGCCAAGACTTTCAGGCTGGACAAGATGAGAGCGGCGGAGCGACCCAGTGGGTCTCTCCGCCGTCTTTTTGTTGCCGACTTGAGGCCATCCGGCACTGATTGAGGCGAATCCAGCTGTCAGCTTTTAGTCTAGTCGTCGACAGGCTTCGGCTGCGCGATCTGTTCACCCAGCCGCACTCAAGCCACCGAAATCCAATGCCGTCAAAGACATGGCCGGACGCCGGCTTACCAGAGCAGCGGTTCGGCACGCCGACTTGAGAAAATGTTTTCTCACGTTGACTTCGTCCTAGAGAAAAGGTTTTCTCACCCTCAAGAAGCGGGGAGGGAAAACTGAGCACCATCGGCGGCAAGCGTGGGCGCCTCACCATCCACACCGTGGCAGCGCTGGCGGGCGTGTCGATCTCGACCGCTTCGAAGGCGCTCAACGGCAGCGGCCGGATGAGCGAGGAAACGCGGGAGCGGGTGAAGAAGGTGGCGCTGGAGGTCGGCTTCCGGCCAAACGCGCTGGCACGGGGCTTGATCACCAAGCGCAGCTTCACCATCGGCCTGTTGACCAACGATACCTACGGCCGTTTCACCCTGCCGGTGATGGCCGGCATATCCGAGGAATTGGTAGGACACGGCGTCTCCGTCTTCCTGTGTGCCATCGAGGACGATCCAGAACGGGCGCGGGTCCACGTCGACGCCATGCTCGACAAGAGCGTCGACGGCATCATCGCCTCCGGCAAGCGCCTTGATCGGCAGCTGCCGGTCGATCTCTCCGGCCTTGCCGTGCCGGTGGTCTACGCTTTCACCAAGGGGCCCGTCGATGGAGTGACGCTCCGCTCCGACGACGAACAGGGCGCCAGACTGGCGGTCCGCTGCCTGATCGACGCCGGCTGCCGGCGGATCGTTCACATCAGTGGACCCAAGACATTTCAATCGGTGCGCGAGCGCGCCGATGCCTACCGCGCCACCAACGATGGGCCGCCGGAGGTGTTGCACGGCGTCTGGTCGGAAGCCTGGGGGCACGAGGCGGTGGCGCAGCTCTGGGACCGCGGCGGCGACAAGCCCGACGGCATTTTCTGCGGCAACGACCAGATCGCCCGTGGCGTCGTCGACGGCCTGCGTGAGCGCGGCGTCCGGGTGCCGGAAGATGTGGCTGTCGTCGGCTTCGACAATTGGGAAATCGTGGCGGCACAAACCCGTCCGCCACTGACCACAGTGGACATGAATCTCAGAACGCTCGGCCGGGAGGCCGGTCGACTGATCCTGGCGATGTCGGAGGGCCGCGAAGTGCAGTCCGGTATTCGCAAGCTGCCGTGCTCGCTGGTGGTCCGCCAGTCTTGCCGGGGGCTCGAGCCCCCGGTCTGAAGCCATGGATTTTGCGGGAAGAGGAACCCGCTTTGGAGGAGAGAGCAATGAAAATCAGCAAGCTGCTGGCCGCGGCCAGCCTCGTCACGTTTTGCTTTGCCGCCGGCGCGGCTGAGGCCGATACACTGCAGATGTGGGTGCGCAGCGGCATCGGCGCCTCGTTCACCAAGCTGGTCGAGGCCTATAACGCCAGCCACGACGACAAGATCCAGATGACGGAGGTTCCCTTCTCCGAGCTGGTGCAGAAATATGCGACGGCCATCGCCGGCGGTCAGGCGCCGGACGCGCTGTCGCTCGACCTGATCTATAACCCCGCCTTCGCGGCGGCCGGTCAGCTCGAAGATCTGACCGACTGGGCCAAGGCCCTGCCCTACTTCTCCTCGCTGTCACCGAGTCACGTCAAGCTCGGCACCTATGAGGACAAGATCTATGGCTTGCCGCTGTCGGTCGAGACCTCGGTGTTCGCCTGGAACAAGGATCTTTACAAGAAGGCCGGCCTCGATCCCGACAAGGCGCCGACGACCTGGGAAGAAATCTCCGAAAATGCCAAGAAGATTCGCGCGCTTGGCGATGACACCTACGGCTTCTATTTCTCGGGCGGCGGCTGCGGCGGCTGCATGATCTTCACCTTCACCCCGCTCACCTGGGGCGCCGGCGCCGACATCCTGTCGGAGGACGGCAAGAAGGCGACGCTCGACACACCGCAAATGCGCAAGGCGGTCGGCTATTATCGCGATATGGTCAAGGCGGGCGTCGTACCGCCGGGCGCCGCCTCGGATACCGGCACCAACTTCCTGTCGATCACCAACGGCAAGATCGGCCAGCAGAACCTCGGTGCCTTCGCCATCGGCACGCTGGTCACCGAGCACCCGGACATCCATTTCGGCGTATCGCTGATCCCGAGCGTCGACGGCAAGACCTCCTCGTTCGCCGGTGGCGATAACTTCGTCATCACCAAGGGCTCGCCGCGCGCCGCCCTTGCCAAGAACTTCCTCGAATATGCCTATTCGCTGGAAGGACAGAAGGTGATGGCGAAATACGGCAGCCTGCCGACCCGTGCGGATCTGGCCAAGGAAGTGCTGAAGGATCTCGACCCGCGCATGCAGGTCGGCGTCGATGCCATCGCCGTCGCCAAGACGCCCTACACGCTGCAGTTCAACGACCTGATCAACAGCGCCAACGGTCCGTGGGCCTCGTTCACCAACGCCGCCATCTTCGGCGATGACGTCGATGGTGCCTTCGCCAAGGCCCAGGAAGAGATGCAGAGCATCATCGACAACGCCCAGTAAGACCCCACGCGATCGACCGGCCGGAAGCTCCGTCTTTCGGCCGGCATCCCTCGGACGGCAGCGGTCCGCGTGATCCGTCCCCTCGTCCGCCCCTTGGTTTTTCGCATCCGGTAGAGGCACAGCCTTCGAACGGGTGATTGAGAAGAACGCCAGCGATGACCCTCGCCGACAGCCTATCCCGCCCCCCACGCCGACCGCGGCCCAGACACCGGTCGCAATGGAAGGGGCTTCTCTACATCGCACCCGCCATGGCGCTGGTGATCGTTTTCTTCATTCTGCCGGTGCTGTTCACCTTCTGGATGAGCCTGCACAAGTGGCCGCTGCTCGGCGCGCCCAAGTTCATCGGCCTCGGCAACTACATTCGGATGCTGTCCGACACCCGCTTCTATTCGGCGCTCGGCTTCACCGCCTACTACACGGTGATCATCACCATCGCCATCTTCGCCCTGGCCTTCCCGCTTGCCATCTTCGTCGAGCGGCAGCGGCGGATGGTCGGTGTCTACCGGACGGCGATCTTCATGCCGGTGGTGGTCGGCCTTGCCTCAGCGTCGCTGCTCTGGGTGTGGTTTGCCAACGTCGACGTCGGCTTTCTCAACCCGCTGCTCGCCTGGCTCGGCATCGTCGATCTCAAGACCAACTTCTTTGCCAGCTTCGACAGCGCCTTCTTCATCATCTGTCTGATGGTGGTGTGGAAGGTGGCCGGCTTCACCATGATCATCCTGCTCACCGGACTGCAGGCAATCCCGACCGAGCTCGGCGAAGCGGCGCGCATCGACGGCGCCAACCGCTGGAAGCGCTTCATCTACGTCACGCTGCCGCTGATGCGGAAGACGATGGCGCTGTCGCTGATCCTGTCGGTGACCGGCTCGATCCTCGCCTTCGACCAGTTCTACATCATGACGGCCGGTGGGCCGCAGAACAAGATGATCTCGGTGGTCTACTACATCTTCAACCAGTCCTTCGTGTCGTTCAACCTCGGCTACGGCGCGGCCATGTCGCTGGGCCTGCTGGTGATTTTGGTGCTGATCAGCATCTTCCAGCTCTGGCTGTTGCGTGTTGGGGAGGAGCGGCCATGACCGGCAAGAAAGAGGCTCGTGCCCGCCGTGCACTACTCGGCGCCGGTGGCTATCACGGCACCGGTATCCTGCTCGCCATCTTCTTCCTGGCACCGTTCGCCATCACCATCCTCTCGTCCTTCCGGCATGGCACGGAAGCGCGACTGCCGCCGGTCCCACCGTGGCCGACCACCGGCTTCAGCCTCGATGCCTACCGCAGCCTCGACAGCTTCGGCGCCGGCGTCTGGCAGCACACGCTAAACTCGGCGGCGGTGGCGATCGGAACGGCGCTGCTCACGGTGGTGGTGAGTCTGCTCGCCGGATACGGCTTCTCTCGCTACCGCTTCATGTTCAAGAACGCGCTGTTCGTGCTGATCATCGCCACGCTGATGATCCCGTTCCAGTCGATCCTGACGCCGCTGTTCATCATCCTCGCCAGACTGGGGCTGAACAACTCGCTGATTGGCCTGACGCTGGTCTACGTGACGCTGCAGTTGCCCTTCTCGGTGTTCATGATGCGCAACGCCTTCGACGCCGTGCCAAAGGAGATCGAGGAGGCCGCCCGCATCGACGGCGCTCGCGACCTCAGGCTGCTCGTCCGCGTGCTGCTGCCGCTGGTGCTGCCCGGCATTGTCACGGTGGCGATCTTCGCCTTCCTCAACTCCTGGAACGAGTTCCTGGCCGCCCTGGTGCTGCTGTCGGACAATTCCAAGTTCACGCTGCCGATCCTGATTTCGGCGGTGCGTGCCGGCCGGCTCGGCGCCATCGACTGGGGCGCCGTCCAGGCGGGCGTCACCGTGATGAGCGTGCCTTGCCTGTTCGTCTTCCTGCTTCTGCAACGCTACTACATGCGCGGCCTGATGGCCGGCGCCGTGAAGTGACATCATCCCTCACTGGAAACCCATCATGACCAAGACCAAGAGAGACCGTCAGTTCCGTCCCGTCCCCGTGCCGTCCGTCGTGCTCGGTGGCCTGTTCGGCGCCCGCCAGGATGCCGTCTGCAACGCCACCGCCGAAACGCTGCTCGACCGCTGTGTCGACGCGGGCATGGTGAAGGCGATCGACGTCAGCCAGCCGAGCCCCGGCATCGTGCTCCCCCTCCAGCCCTGGGGCGGCTCGACACAGATGTTCTGGGACAGCGATCTCGGCAAGTCGATCGAGACGGTGGCCTTTTCTCTCTATCGCAAGCCAAACCCGGCGCTGGAGGCACGTGTCGACAAGATCATCGATCTCTATGAGAAGATGCAGGACTCGGACGGCTACCTGAATGCCTGGTTCCAGCGCGTCCAGCCGGGTCGCCGGTGGACCAACCTGCGCGACTTTCACGAACTCTACTGCGCCGGCCATCTGATGGAAGGCGCCGTCGCCTATTATCAGGCCACGGGCAAGCGCAAGCTGCTCGACATCATGAGCCGCTACGCCGACTACATGATCACGGTCTTCGGCCATGGCCCCGGCAAGATCGCCGGCTATTGCGGCCACGAAGAGGTTGAGCTGGCGCTCGTCAAACTCTCCCGCGTCACCGGACAGAAGAAGTATCTCGATCTCGCCAAATACTTCATCGACGAGCGCGGCACCGAGCCCCACTATTTCACCGAGGAAGCGATCCGCGATAGTCGCGACCCCGCGGACTTCATCCAGAAGAGCTACGAATACAACCAGGCTCACCAGCCGGTGCGCGAGCAGAAGAAGGTTGTGGGACACGCGGTGCGCGCCATGTACCTCTATTCGGGCATGGCCGACATCGCCACCGAATATAACGACGACACGCTGACATCAGCGCTCGATACGCTGTGGGACGACCTCATCACCAAGCAGATGTACATCACCGGCGGCATCGGACCGGCAGCCTCCAATGAAGGCTTCACCGACTATTACGACCTGCCGAACGAGAGCGCCTATGCCGAAACCTGCGCCTCGGTCGGTCTGGTGTTCTGGGCCAACCGCATGCTCGGCCGCGGCCCCAATCGCCGTTTCGCCGACATCATGGAGATCGCACTCTACAACGGCTCGCTCAGTGGCCTGTCGCTCGACGGCAAGACTTTCTTCTACGAGAACCCGCTGGAAAGTGCCGGCAAGCACCATCGCTGGATCTGGCATCGTTGCCCCTGCTGCCCGCCCAACATCGCCCGTCTCGTTGCGTCGGTCGGCTCCTACATGTACGCCGTCGCCGACGATGAAATCGCCGTGCATCTCTATGGCGAAAGCTCTGTGAAGGCCGAAGTCGCCGGCACCAAGATCGAGCTCAGCCAGGCTACCCGCTACCCCTGGCATGGCGCGGTACGGCTGACGCTGAAGGTGGAGAGGCCCACTCGCTTCGCCATTTCGCTGCGCATCCCAGGTTGGGCGAAAGGCGCCAAGCTGTCGATCGATGGCGGGGCGGTGGATCTTGCCTCGGTGATGGTAGATGGTTACGCCCGCATCGAACATGAGTGGACCGGTAAAGAGGTCATCGACCTTGAGCTGCCGCTCATTCCGCGCGCCCTCTGGGCCGATCCGCGCGTCCGCCAGGACACTGGTCGCTTCGCGCTGATGCGCGGACCGCTGGTCTACTGCGCCGAGGGCGTCGACAATGGCGATGGGCTCAACGCGCTCACAGTCACAGGCGATCCGGCCCGTGCTGGCGAAACTGTGGTGGAAGCGCTCGGCGGTGCCGTCGCGCTCGAACTCGAGGCGACGCGCGATGTCAGCGCTGGCTTCGAAGGCTCTCTCTATCGCGAAGCGCCACCGGCGACGGAGCCTGCCAAGGCGCGCTTCGTGCCCTATCACCTCTGGGACAACCGCGCGCCCGGCGAGATGCTCGTCTGGATGCGCGGTGGTCCGAAGAAGAATGGAGCGTGACGGTCATGTCCGATAGTGGCGTTCAGCTCACCGAGGTGCGCAAGAGCTACGGCTCGATGGAGGTCATCCACGGCGTCAACCTGTCGATCCCCGACGGTGCCTTCGTGGTGTTCGTCGGGCCTTCGGGCTGCGGCAAGTCGACCCTGTTGCGTATGATCGCCGGCCTCGAAGAGGTGACCGACGGCGAAATTGCCATCAAGGGTCGCGAGGTGACCGACGTCGACCCGTCGCAGCGCGGCATCGCCATGGTGTTCCAGAGCTACGCGCTCTATCCGCACATGACGGTGCGCGACAATCTGGCCTTCGGGCTGAAGATGCAGCGTACCGACAAAGCGGTGATCGACGAGCGGGTGGCGGCGGCCGCCGCCATTCTGAAGATCGAGCAGCTTCTCGATCGTCGTCCGGGCCAGCTCTCAGGCGGCCAGCGGCAACGGGTCGCCATCGGCCGGGCCATCGTGCGCCAGCCGGAGGTGTTCCTGTTCGACGAGCCGCTCAGCAACCTCGATGCCGAACTGCGCGTCTCCATGCGTGTCGAGATCGCCCGGCTGCATCGCGAACTCGGCAACACCATGGTCTACGTGACGCATGATCAGACCGAGGCAATGACGCTCGCCGACGTGATCGTCGTGCTGCGCGACGGCCGGATCGAGCAGTCGGGCTCGCCACGCACCGTCTACGAGGACCCCGACAACGCCTTCGTGGCCGGCTTCATCGGTTCGCCGCGCATGAATCTGCTCGACGCGGTCTGGCGGGGTGACGGCAAGGTGGAGCTCGCCGGACGGATGGAAGCCGCACCGATCGCCGGCGCCGGCCTCGTCCCGGGCGACAAGGTGACCTTCGGCCTCCGGCCCGAGCATCTCATCGTCGGGGCGGCCGGCGGCATCGAGGCACGTGTCGACGTGCTCGAGTACCTTGGCGGCACGCGCTATCTCTACTGCCAGCTCACCGACGGCCAGCCGCTGATCGTCGAATACCGGGATGGGCCGGACGTCCGCTCCGGTGACAGCATCACGCTCGGCTGCCCACCCGACAGGCGCTATATTTTTAACGAAGGCGGACTGCGCATCCGCTGACCTCTCCTCCGAAAACCAAGAGGCACCTCGGCCCGCGTTTCTCCCACGCGGGCCTTTTCTCATTGTCGCCCCACACAGGACGAATTGCGGTGATTGTCATCTTTTCTCTTTCGTAACCTCAATTTATTCTAATCTTCAGGATAGGGAGCGCTGAGTACCAAACCGGCATCGTCTGTTGCGTGAGTGGGAGAGGGCATTTCATGCAGGTCAAAGGGAAGAGACGACCCCCGACGACCGCCCGCTTCGTCGCCGTAGCGGCGTCACTGCTACCCATCTCACTTCTTCCCCAGAAAGCCGCCGCCTTCGAACTTTTCGGCCATCGCTTCTTTGAGGCCGCCCCCGATCCCGACATTTCCCCCGATGCGCAGCGCTACACCGTAGCCATCGACACCGTGGGGGCCGACGACGAGTTGCACGCGGCGGTGCTCGCCGCTTCGGCGCTCTGGACCGGCCGCGACGATACGCCACCGCCGTCGACCGCCGCCTTCCTGTCCCGCGTCAACGCCGAATATGGCCGCATCACTGCCGCTCTCTATCGGTTGGGCCGTTATGGCGGTACCGTCGAAATCACCGTCGACGGGCGGGACCCCGATGCCATCGCGCCGGATGCCGTTCTGCCCCAGCTAGCGAAAGTGGCGATGCGCGTCACACCCGGCCCGCTCTTCCGCTTCGGCAAGGTGGAGATAACCGGGGCGCCACCGCTGGGGCCGGAAGATGCTGACTTCAAGAAATCGACGCCGGCCGAAATCGGTCTCGCTACGGGAGAACCAGCGCGGGCGGGTGCCGTCACAGAATCGGAAAAGCTGTTGATCGATGCCTGGCGGCGGCGCGGCCATCCGCTCGCCAGCGTCGTCAAGCGCGACACCATTGCCCAGCACGACAGCTCGACGCTCGATGTGGCAATCACCGTCGATCCCGGTCCGGCCGCGACCTTCGGACCGGTGGCGGTGACCGGAACCCAACGCATGGACGCCGGATACACCGCCTGGATGACGGGTATCGAACCTGGCACGCCTTACAGCCCCGCCGCCATCGAGCGTGGGCAGAAGAATCTCAGGCGGCTGCAGGTATTCTCCAGTCAGCGCATCGAAGAAGCCAAGACGCTCGGCCCCAACGGTCAGTTGCCGCTCACCCTGAACGTCGCCGAACGACCGCTCCACGTGTTCGGTGGCGGTGTCAGCTACGCCACGGAAGATGGTGCCGGCCTCGAAGCCTACTGGCAGCACCGCAACCTCTTCGGCCACGCCGAGTCGCTCAAGCTGTCCGGCGCGGTGAATGGCATCGCCGGTGTCAACCCCAAGGACTTCAACTATGATCTTGGAGCGACCTTCACTCGTCCAGGCATCATCACACCGTTCACCGACCTCACCGCATCTCTTGAGGCAAAACGGGAAACACCCGACACCTATACCGAGACGGCGATCACGGCGAAGGTCGGGCTCAGCCACGCCATCACCGAGCAACTTGCCGTCTCTCTCGGCCTCGGCGTGACCGCCTCGCGCGACAAGGATGCTCAGGGGACCGACAAGTTCCTGCTCGCGGGCCTGCCGCTCGGCCTCACCTACGACAGTCGGGACGACAAGACCGATCCGCACGACGGCTTCAACATCAAGGCCGGTCTCGAGCCTTTCTACGAAGCGAACTTCGGCAATACCGGCGTGATTGCCGACGCTTCCATTGCCTCCTACTTACCTCTCGATCACGACGGCCGCTTTGTGCTCGCCGGCCGGCTTGCCGCCGGCTCCATCCTGGGCGCTCCCATCGACGAGATGCCCAACGGCCGGCTCTACTATGCCGGGGGCGGCTCTTCGGTGCGCGGCTACGCCTATCGCAGCCTCGGCCCCAAGGAAAATGGCGTGGTGGTCGGCGGCCTGTCGCATCTTGAGGGGTCGGTCGAACTGCGTGCCAAGGTGACCAACAGTTTCGGTGTGGTCGGCTTTGTCGATGCGGGCAACGCCTTCGCCTCAAGCTACCCGGATTTCTCGGAAAGCCTGCGTTTCGCCGCCGGTGCCGGCATCCGCTACTACACCGGCCTCGGACCGGTACGGCTCGACGTGGCGTTGCCGCTCGATAGCAAACAGAGCGGCTCCACCGTTGGCGTCTACATCGGCCTCGGCCAAAGTTTCTGAGGAGGCGACCCCATGAAAATCAAAGCCGCCCTCCTCGTCCTCACCGTTCTCACCGCTGCGCCGGTGGCGCTGACGCTGGCCGGCGCCCAGGAGGACGACAGCGCCGAAAAAGGCGCGTTCGTCCGCTTCGTTGAAGAGAAGATTTCGACGCCGGATCGCAAGATCGAGATCGGGGCGATCAATGGAGCGCTGTCTTCAGACGTTCGTCTCGCCTCGATCACCGTGTCCGACCGCGAGGGCGCGTGGCTGAAGATCGAAGGCGTGCATCTGGTCTGGAGCCGTCTGGCTCTGCTGCGCGGCAAGCTCGACGTCGACAGCCTGGACGCCGACAAGATCGAGGTGATCCGCAAGCCACTGCCGGCCGAAACCGTCGATCCGGCAGCAAGCGAGGGCTTCAGCCTGCCGGAACTGCCGGTGGCGGTGAAAGTCGGCCGGCTGGCTGCCCCCAACGTCATTCTCGATACCCGGGTGTTGGGTGAGGAAGCGTACCTGGCGGTCACCGCTTCGGCCAGCCTTGCCGATGGGTCGCTTGATGCCGATTTGGCGGTGCGCCGCACCGACAGCAAGCCGGGCGAGTTGACCCTCAAAGCCGCCTATGCCGCCGACACCAAGGCGCTCGATCTCGACTTCAAGGCCGACGAACCGGCTGGCGGCGTCATGGCCAGCCTTCTCAATCTACCCGGCCGCCCGTCGGTCAGCCTGACGCTGAAAGGCGCCGGCCCGCTGACCGAGTTTGCCGCCGACCTCACGCTTGCCACCGATGGCGTCAACCGGCTGACCGGCCGCACCACTATCGCTCGTGACGGTGCCGGCTATCGCTTCGGTTCGGCGCTTGTCGGCGATCTCGCGGCGCTGGCCCAGCCCGACTATGCGCTCTATCTCGCAGGTCGTTCGACACTTGATCTTTCGGGCCGTATCGATGACGCCGGCCCTGTTACCATCGAAAAGCTGGCGCTCGCCGCCCCAGTGTTGACGCTTCAGGGTTCGGCGGCGTTTGCCGCCGACCACTTCCCGACGGCCATCGACATCGACGGGCGCATCGCCGGCAAGGACGGCGCGCTGCCGCTCGGCGGTGCCGGGGCGACCACGCGGCTCGGCGAAGGCCGGCTGCGATTTTCCTTTGGCCACGGTGGCGCCTGGAGCCTCGATCTCGCGGCTGAGGGCCTGTCGACGCCGAGCGTCAGTGCCGGTGCGCTGGAGATCAGCGGCCATGGCGCAACCACCGATCTCAGCGACGCCGCGAAGCGCCGGATCGACTTTACGCTGAGCGGCGGCTCGCGTGGTCTCAGCTTTACAGACGCCGCGGTTGGCAAGGCCGTGGGCGGCGAACTCTCCTTCTCGGGTTCCGGACGCTGGGCGGCCGGTACACCGCTGGCGATCGACGCCTTGAAACTTGCAACCCCCACTGCCGAGGCCTCCTTCGCCGGCCAGGTGACGGACGGTCGTATCGAAGGGCAGCAAAAGCTGAAAGCAGCCTCGCTGGCGCCTTTCTCGGCGCTCGCCGGCCAGTCCCTTCAAGGCAGCGTCGAGCTTGCGGCCAATGGATCGTTGGTCCCGACGACCGGTGCCTTCGATCTGACGCTCGATGGACAAGCCAACGCACTTTCGGCTGGCATCGCCCAACTCGACAACTTGCTATCGGGCGAGACGAAGCTGACCGGCCGCATCGCGCGGGATACGTCGGGGCTGAAGCTTCAGAATTTCAAGATCGCCAATCCGGCGCTCACCCTGACTGCCGACGGTAGTCGTGCCCTTGAAAACACCGACCTCACCGCCACGCTGACGCTACCCGATGTCGGCCGGATCGAACCGAAGGCGAAGGGGGCGGCCGGCGTCATGCTGTCTCTCAAAGGGGGCAACGGGCCGCTCGATCTGACGGCCCGCCTGTCCTCCGACCGCCTGACGCTGTCCGGCAACGCCCTGGAAGCGCTGGGGATCGACCTTTCCGGCAAACTCGACGGTGCGGCTTTCAATGGCAACGTCAAGGGAACGGGCCGGGTGAAGGGCAAGCCGTTGACGCTCGCGGCCGGTTTGGCAAGCGCCGCAGACGGCACCCGCCGGCTCGACGGCCTTGCTCTATCGGTCGCCGACACTCGAGTAACTGGTGACGTTGCACTCGGAAGCCAGGGGCTGATGAATGGGCGGCTCGTCGTCAACTCGCCCGACCTCTCGGCGATTGCACCGCTCGTTCTCATGGACGTCACCGGCCGGCTTTCCGCCGACGTGAGTCTGGCGCCCGACGGCGCACAGCAGTCGGCCAAGGCCAATATCAAGGCGGCGAACCTCGCACTTGCCGGCAATCGCGTCGCCTCGGCCGATATCGACGCCGCCATTGCGGACCTTTTGGGAGCGCCGAAAATCGATGGCCGCTTTGCGGCGAAGGGCCTTGCAACACCAGCTGCCAGCGTTGCCAGCCTCGACGGTACCGCCAGGAGCGACGGCAAGGCGACCGCCTTTACCGTCAAGGCCGACGGCATCGCCGCGCCGCAGTTGACCGCCGCCGGTCTCACGGGCTTTGGCGCGACCGCGTCCGGACGGCTGGAAGGGAGCAGGATAAGCCTCGCCTCGGCCAAACTCACCGGCCCCAACGGGTTTGGCGCCGAAGCAAAAGGCACCATTCCGCTGTCGGGCGGCGGCCTTGCGGTCGATGCCACCGCCAATCTGCCTCTGGCGCTCGCTCAGTCCTATGTCGCGACGCGCGGCACCCGCATAAACGGTACGGCCAAGGCGGCCTTAAAGGCGACCGGAAGCCTGGCATCGCCCGAGCTTTCGGGGCGGGTGACGGTGAGCGGCGCCTCGGTGGTCGATCCGCTGACCACCATGCGGCTCGACGCCATCGAGCTGGCGCTTCAGCTCTCCGGCGACAGCGTCCGCATCGAAAGGGCAAGCGCCACGGTTCGCGGCGGCGGGCGTCTGTCGGCCAATGGCAGTATTGGTCTCACCAGCGGCCTGCCGGTAGACGTCAAGGTCACCGCGACCAAAACGCGCGTAACCGACGGTCGGATTGTCACGGCCGATCTCGGTGCCGCCCTCTCGGTCACCGGCTCGGTGACCAATGGGCTGAACATTGCCGGCAATGTCGATATCGCGCGCGCCGAAATCACCGTGCCGGAAGGCGGCGGCGGTGCGCCGGTTCTGATCGACGTCAAGCACAAGAACACGCCTGATGACGTCAACGCGACACTGAAGCGGATCAACAAGGCGGCGGGCGGCGGGCGAACCAAATCGAGCGGCAGCCTTTCGGTTGGGCTCAATATCGCCGTCAATGCGCCACGCCAGCTTTTCGTGCGCGGTCGCGGCATCGACGCCGAACTCGGCGGCCACCTCACGGTGCGCGGCACGCTTGCCGACGTGCAGCCGGTGGGAAGCTTCTCCCTGATCCGTGGCCGCTTTCTGGTCATCGGGCAGCGCATCACCCTCACCGAAGGCACGGTGACGCTTCAAGGCGATCTCAATCCCTATCTGTCGTTGTCGGCGACCAGCACGTCGGATTCGGTGGCCGTTACGGCCACCGTCGAGGGTTATGCCGACAATCCGAACATCGTGCTCTCGTCGACGCCAGAGCTGCCGCAGGACGAAATCCTCGCCCGCTTCCTGTTCAAGCGTTCGGTCTCCGATCTGTCGGCCATACAGATTGCCCAGCTGGCCGAGGCGGTGACCCAGTTGGCCGGCGGCGGCAATGGCAATGGCGTTCTCGATCGCCTGCGTGCCGGGGTCGGCCTCGACGATCTCGACGTCAATACCGATGCTCAGGGCAATTCGGCAGTGACGGCTGGCCGCTATATCAGCAAACGGGTCTATCTCGGCGTGACCGCCGGTGAAGGCGGACGGACCGGCGTATCGGTGAACCTCGACATCACCGATAACGTCAAAGCCAGAGCCGAAGCCACCCAGGAGCAGTCGAAAGCCGGCGTCTATTTCGAGAAAGAGTATTGATCCCAGGCTATATGGCTGGGCGAAAGGCGGGTGTGTTTCGCCCAACGCCTGCCATTCTTTGTATCGATTAATTGCATCTCTGCAATCTGTTGGACGGATGGCAGGAGACCGCGCATCGTCCGTCGCGTTCCTTTCCGTTGCCGGCTCGGTCGTTTCGACCGGCCCCGTGGGCAACGCATCATAACGAAGGCAAAGCATGCAAACTTATCAGATTCCCAAGAGCGACCTTTCGGTCTCCTCGGTCATTCTCGGCCTGATGCGCATTCCCAAGATGAGTGACGCCGATATTCGGGCGCTGGTCAACACGGCTATCGACGCCGGCATCAACATGTTCGACCACGCCGACATCTATGGCGGCGAGCTGCACCTCTGCGAGAAGCGTTTCGGCGAGGCGATGAACCTGACGCCGGCCCAGCGCGAGAAGATGGTCATCCAGAGCAAGGCCGGCATCCGCAAGGGCTTCTTCGATTTCTCAGAGGCGCACCTTCTCGAAGCGGTCGACGGCTCGCTGAAGGCGCTCAAGACCGACTATCTCGACGTCTTGCTGCTGCATCGCCCGGATGCGCTGGTCGAACCGGAGGAGGTCGCGTCGGCCTTCGACAAGCTGCAATCGTCGGGCAAGGTGCGCAACTTCGGTGTCTCCAACCAGACGCCGGGCCAGATCGAGCTTCTGAAGACCGCGGTGAAGCAGCCGCTGATCGTCAATCAGGTACAGCTCTCCATCACCCACGCGCCGCTGATCGCCCAGGGCGTCGCCATCAACATGGCCGGCCTGGAACAGTCGGTCGATCGCAACCTCGGCCTGCTCGACTATTCGCGCAAGGAAGGCATGACGCTGCAGGCCTGGTCGCCGTTCCAGCGGGGCTTCTTCGACGGCCCGTTCATCGGCGACCGCGAAAACTGCGCCGCTCTCAACGACGCCCTTGACGAGATCGCCGCCGCCCACGGCGTGACGCCGACCGGCATCGCCGTCGCCTGGATCACCCGCCATCCGGCGAAGATGCAGGTGGTGCTGGGTACGACGCGCACCGACCGTGTCAAGGAATGTGTGGCCGGCGCCGGTGTCACGCTGTCGCGCGAGGAGTGGTACCGGCTGTTCACCGCTGCCGGCTATATCGTTCCCTGACCGCTTTGGCAGGCGACGGAAAGCACTTCCGCCGCCTGCATCCTCCCATCGCGAAAGGACAAGAAGATGAGCACGATCGATGCCGGCCTGTCCGGCCATTTCAAAATCGGCGACCTCACGGTCAATCGCCTCGGCTTCGGCGCCATGCGCATCACTGGGAAGGGCATCTGGGGTCCGCCTGCCAATCGGACGACGGCGCTTGCCACGCTCAAGCGGCTGCCGGAGATCGGCGTCAATTTCATCGATACCGCCGATAGCTACGGCCCCGACGTTTCCGAGGAACTGATCCGCGAGGCGCTCTATCCCTACAAGGGCTTACTGATCGCCACCAAGGGCGGACTCACTCGTGGTGGCCCCGACCAATGGACGCCGAATGGCCGCCCCGACTATCTGATCGGCCAAGCCAAGAAGAGCCTCGCCAAGCTCGACGTCGAGCGCATCGATCTCTGGCAGCTGCATCGCATCGACCCGAAGGTGCCGCGCGACGAGCAGTTCGGCGCGGTGCGTCAGCTTCTTGACCAGGGCATCATCGCCCATGCCGGTCTGTCGGAAGTGTCGGTCGCCGAGATCGAGGCGGCGCGAAAGGTGTTTCCGGTCGCCACCGTGCAGAACCGCTACAACCTCACCGATCGCGGCAGCGAAAAAGTTCTTGCCTATTGCGAGACCAATGGTATCGGCTTCATTCCCTGGTTCCCGCTGGCGGCCGGCAAGCTCGCCGAGACGGGCGGCTTGGTCGATCGCATTGCCAAGGCGCATGGCGCCACGGCGGGACAGGTCACGCTTGCCTGGCTCCTGGCACGCAGCCCGGTGATGCTGCCGATCCCCGGCACGTCGAGCATCGCCCACCTCGAGGAGAATGTGGCCGCCGCGGGCCTTGAGCTGACCTCATCGGAGATTGCCGAGCTCGACGCCGCGAAATAGCTGGTTCAGGCTTTCTCACCGATGCGGCGGCGACACGGATCGCCGCCGTCAGCGTGGCGAGGGCAGCCGGGCCTTTCGCATCAGCATGGGATGGGGCATTGTCCCTCCCATGCTCAAAACCTTCTTTTCCTACTACCGCCCTTACCGCGCGCTTTTCCTGCTCGACTTCGGATGTGCCGTCGTCGCCGGCTTGCTCGAACTCGGCTTTCCTTTCGCGGTCAAGGTCTACATTGACCGTCTGCTGCCATCATCGGACTGGACGCTGATCGTCGTCGCGGCGCTGGCGCTCCTCGTCATCTATCTCCTGAGCGCCGGCCTCAACGCCATCGTCGTCTATTTCGGGCACATGCTCGGCATCAATATCGAAACCGAGTTGAGGCGGCGCAGTTTCGATCATCTGCAGAAGCTGTCATTCCGCTATTTCGACAATCAGAAGTCCGGCCATCTGGTCGCCCGGTTGACCAAGGACCTCGAGGAAATCGGCGAGATTGCCCACCACGGGCCGGAAGACCTGTTCATCGCCGTCATGACCTTCCTCGGCGCCTTCCTGCTGATGCTGTCGGTCAACGTCGAGCTGGCGCTGATCACCGCCGCCATCGTGCCGGCGGTCGCTTTCATCACCGCCCGCTACGGCGGCCGCATGACCGAGAACTGGCATCAGCTCTACGGGCGCGTCGCCGGCTTCAACGTGCGCATCGAGGAGAACGTTGGCGGCATGCGCGTCGTGCAAGCCTTCGCCAACGAGGACTACGAACGGCGGCTGTTCGCCGTCGACAATTCCGCCTATCGCACCACCAAGCTCGCCGCCTACAGGCTGATGGCCGCCACCAACGCGTTATCCTTCCTGTCGATGCGCCTCGTGCAGCTCGTCGTGCTGATTTTCGGCAGCCGGCTGGTGTTGATGGGCGAGCTGACGGCCGGCGGCTTCGTCGGCTTCCTGCTGCTGGTCGGCGTATTCTTCCGGCCGGTCGAGAAGATCAATGCGGTGATCGAGACCTATCCGAAGGGCATCGCCGGCTTCCGCCGCTATCTCGAGTTTCTGGCCACCGAGCCGGATATCGCGGACCGGCCGGGCGCCGTTTCCGCACCCGCCTTCAAGGGCGATGTATGCTTCTCGGATGTGGGCTTCAGCTATGGCGGCGACCGTTCACTGTTCTCCGGCATCAATCTCAACATCTCGGCTGGCGAGACGATTGCCTTCGTCGGTCCGTCGGGGGTCGGCAAGACGACCCTCTGTTCGCTGTTGCCGCGCTTTTACGAGGTGACGGAAGGCGCCATCTCCATCGATGGCATCGACATTCGCGATATGACCGTCGCCTCGTTGAGACGGCAGATCGGCATCGTACAGCAGGATGTCTTTCTGTTCGGCGGCACCATTCGCGAGAACATCGCCTACGGCAAGCTCGACGCATCGGAGGCAGACATCGCCGCCGCGGCCGCGCGGGCGCAACTCGGCGATTTCCTGGCTGAACTGCCCGACGGGCTCGATACCATCGTCGGCGAGCGCGGCGTCAAGCTCAGCGGCGGACAGAAGCAGCGCATTGCCATTGCCCGCATGTTCCTGAAGGACCCGCCGATCCTGATCCTCGATGAGGCGACGTCGGCGCTCGACACGGCGACGGAGCGGGAAATTCAGGCGTCGCTCGCCGAACTTGCCAAGGGACGCACGTCGCTGGTCATCGCCCACCGGCTCAGCACCATCCGCAATGCCGACCGCATCGTCGTGGTCGACGCCGAGGGCATTGCCGAACAGGGTAGCCACGACGACCTTCTCAAGCGGGGCGGCGGCTACGCCCGCCTCTATGCGGCGGGCGGCTGAGCCGTCCTCGCCTCCACCGTCGGGGGGACGATATCCTGAACCGGCCGACGTCGAGCGCAACACCCAAGCTGATCTTTGCGCTATTATCCATCAACGGCATTTACGTGGACGACAGATAGAAACCGGAGACCAAGCGTCCGCCACGCGTCTGCCGCTGGAACAAAAGAAGCATTACGCCGTTTCGCTAGCCTCGAGGGGCGGCGCCATCGACGGATGGTTGGCATCCGCTCACCATTGGGGCATTGCCGGCCCAGGTCGCTTGTTGCAGCCTGACAGGGAAAGGGAGCCGCTCATGACGCCCAACCCACTGATCCGGCGCCGGATGGTGGCGCTTGTCGCAGCGGTCCCTCTCGGCTGGCTTGCCGGCACGGTCTCGTCCGTGGAGGCTTCCGACCTTCCAGCCGTCAACGCCAGCAAGCCCTGCGCCGATCTCCTGTCGATCGATCTGTCGGATATTGCCGGCACCGGCAGCAGGGTCGAGTCCACCAAACAGTTCGACGCAAAAGGCAAAACCTTTTGTCTCGTCGAAGGCATTCTCGCGCCGTCGATCGGCTTTCGCGTCGAGCTTCCCGAAACCGGTTGGACCCAACGCTATCTGCAGGTCGGCTGCGGTGGTCTCTGCGGCGCGTTCTGGCAGAGGTTCGATGCCGCCGATGGCTGCGTGCCAGTCACGGAAGGCCGCCTCGTCATCGCCACCACCGACATGGGCCATCAAGGCACCGATCCAAGCTTTGGCCGCGATCCCCAGAAGCGGGCAGACTTCGCCTATCGCGGCGTCCATCTGACGTCGCGGACGGCCAAGAAGCTGATCGCCGCCTTTTACGGGCGGTCGGAGAAGCACTCCTACTTCATCGGCTGTTCGGACGGCGGCCGGGAAGCGATGATGGAGGCGCTGCGCTACCCGGATGATTTTGATGGTATTGTTGCCGGCGCGCCCGTGCTGCTGTTTCAGTTCCAGAACAGTCTGCACCATGCCTGGTTGGCACTCACCAATACCGGCGTCGACGGCAAGCCGATTTTCACCAAGCCGCGCCTCCCCATCCTGCATCAAGCGGTGGTCGCGGCCTGCGATGAATTGGACGGCCTGGCGGACGGCCTGATCTCCGATCCGCGCCTCTGTCGTTTCGATCCCCGGACGATCCAATGCATGACCGATGTCGAGGACTCCTCGACCTGCCTGACGGCCGACGAGGTGATGGCGGCAAAGAAATTCTACGAGGGTCCTATGGATCCGAAGACTGGTGAGCACCTTACGGTCGGTGAAGAGCAATATGGCTCGGAACTCGCCTGGGCCGGCGTTTTCGTACCCGAAGCAATCGATCGGCCGACCTATTCCGGCATGGCCGCCCTCAACGCGCTCAACAACCTGATCTTCGAGAAGGATCCGCCGTCGGGCTATGCGTTGTCCGACCTCAAGTTCGACAAGGCCACCATAGAGCTTCTCAGGGCCAGACATCCCCTTTTCGATCCATCCAGCCCCGATCTGCGCCCATTCGCCGCCAGCGGCGGCAAGCTGATCCTCTGGCACGGGTGGGCCGATCCGAACATTTCACCGCTCATCACCATCGCCTTCCATGAAGCGCTGGAACGGGAGATGGGACCTACGGCAGTCGCCGCATTCGAACGTCTCTACCTCCTTCCCGGCGTCTACCATTGCGGCCGGGGCGAGGGCATGCCCACGGTCGATTTCCTGACACCGCTGATGAACTGGGTTGAGAATGGCACGGCGCCGGATGCCGTCATCACCCGTGGCGTGACAGATGGCGACAAGTCGGTCAGTTTGCCGACCATACCGGCAAAACTATCGGTCGGCACTTCTCTGGCCGAACCGTCGGTCGAGCGCAGCCGGCCCGTCTATCCATATCCTGCGCTTGCCACATACGCGGGCGGGGACCCGAACGCGGCCGCCAGTTTCATCAAGGGGGAACCGCTCTACACTGCACCGGCTAGGCCCTGGGCGGGCGCGAACTTCTTCCGGCCTTATAAGCCGATGGAATGATCGAAGGGGTGCACCTATCGAGGCCGTTCAAATGAGAAAGCCGGCGCCCATGGGGGTGCCGGCTTCTTCCTGTATTGACCGACCCGGTTTCGGGTCGGCCATCGGCGGAGGAGCGGTCTGTCGCTTTATACCGAGGGTCGATCAGCGCTTCGGTTCGGGGATCCAGGAGGCCATCGACACGTCAGCCTTGGAGAACTGCGGCAGTTTGGCCGCGAGGTCATCCATGTTCTTGATGCCCTTCTCAAGGAGCATCTTCTGGGTGATCAGCGTCGGCGGCACCACCACCTGCTTGCCGGTATCGACGCCGGCGAGCTGCAAGGCCAGCGTGCGCACGCAGACCTCGCCAACGACGGCCGACGAGGTGGCCGCCGAGGCCGCCCAGGCGCTCTTGTCTTCCACCATCGCCGAGATGTCCGGCGTCGAGATGTCGGCCGAGTAGATCTTGATCTTCTCGTTGAGGCCGGCCTCGTCGACGGCGGTCTTGGCACCCTTGGCGAACTCGTCATAGGGGGCGAAGATGACGGTGATGTCGGGGTTGGCGCGCAGCACGGCTGCCGTCTGGTCGGCCACCGAGTTGGCGATGGGGTTGTTCATGGTGCCCCAATGCGCCGCTTCCTTAATGCCGGGGTATTTCTTCTTGAAGGCCTGCCAGGTCTCGTCGCGGCGATCGAGCGGCGCGATGCCCGGCACGTAGACGTAACCGGCCGTGAAGCTCTCGCCATTGTCGGCAATTGCCTGCTCAAGGGCGAGGCGGGCGAGTTCGCGGTCGTTCTGCTCGATCTGCGGGATGGCCTCGTTCTCGCAGTTGACGTCGAAGGCGACAACCTTGAAGCCATCGGCCACGGCCTGGGCGGCCGGTTCTTTCAGCGTTTCGGTCAGGCCGTGCTGCAGAATGATGCCGTCGACGCCGAGGTTCATCGCCTGCTGCAGCATTTCCGCCTGCAGCGCCGCGTCCTGGCGGGAGTCGAGCACGTGCAGATCGAAGCCGAGCGCCTCGGCCTGGCGCGTCACGCCGGCAAGGTAGAACTGGAAGAAGTCGCCGGTGGAGAGATAACGCACCAGCGCGATCTTCATCTTGCGCTCGCCAACGATGCCGGGGGCGCCGGCAGTGCCTTCGGCGAAGGCGCGGAACGGCAGGGCACCGGCAACCGAAGCGGTAGCAAGGCCGGCAAGAAATGTCCTTCTGTCGATAGTCATTTTCTCACTCCTCAAATGACGTTTCCATTGTCCTTGTCCGGGCGCGCCTCCTCCGCGCGCCGCGGCTTACCTCGCGTTTTTCAGTGGGGCCGGAGCCGGCTCAGCGACGCTGCGAGGACGCGAAGCCGAAGGTGAACAGCAGGGCGAAGACAAGGACGAGACCCTTGACGAAGTCCTGTGCGTAATAGGGGGCGTTGAGCATGGTGAGGCCGTTCAGCAACGTGCCGACGAACAGCGCGCCGATGGCCGTACCGAAGACGTTGGGCTTCTTGGCGCCCAACACCGCATAGCCGATCAGCGCAGCGGCGACCGAGTCGAGCAGCAGCGAAGAGCCGGAGGTGACGTCGCCACGGCCGACACGGGCAGCGAGCAGAATGCCGCCGATCGAGGCGAACAGGCCGGAGATCATATAGGCGGCGATCTTGTAGCGCTCGACCGGTGCGCCGGCGAGGCGGGTGGCCTTCTCGTTGCCGCCGATGGCATAGAGCACGCGGCCATAGCGCGAGCGTTCCATGAACACCCAGAGAATGATGGCAGCCACCAGCATGATGATCACCGGCAGCGGGATCAGGTCGAACAGGCGGTAGCGGCCGAGCGCCAGGAAGGCGTCGGTGAAGGTGCCGGTGGCCGCCGAGCCATCAGACAGCGTCATGCCCTTGGCGATCGAACGGCCACCGGTCGGGATGAGCTGCAAGCCGAGCAGCAGGAACATCATGCCGAGCGTCGCCAGAAGGTCAGGGATGCGGCCCTTGACGATCAGGACGCCATTGAGGAAGCCGATGAAGACGCCGAGCAGCAGGCAGACGACAACGGCGAGGAAGGTACCTTGGTTGAGGATCACCATCACGTAGCTCGAGGCCATCAGCGACATGGCGGCCGTCGAGCCGATGGACAGATCGAAACCGGCGATGGCCAGCGTCACGGTGACGCCAAGCGCCAGAAGCGCCGTCACCGACACCGCCTGCAGGATGGAGAACATGTTGCGGGCGTTGGCAAAAGCCGGCTCCAGGCGCCAGAAGACGATGATCATCACAGCCAGAATGATCAGCAGGCCGAACTTGATGACAAAGTCCTTGAACGAGAAGGCAGATTTGGTTGCGCCAGCTGGCGCGGCGGCCGCCGGCGTGGCCGGATTGGGGGACTGGGTGCTCATGATGGAAGCCTTTTGTCTTTCGAAGCGTCAGGCGAAAGTTGCGTGAGTGCCGGTGCCGCTGATCTCGGCGACCAGGGCATCGAGCGACAGCCCGTCGACCGAATGGCCACCCACCACCGAGAAATCGCGCATCACGATGATGCGGTCGGCGATTTCAGTCGCCTCTTCGAGGTCGGCACAGATGACCAGTGTCGCTCGGCCAGCCGCCGTCTCGCGCAACCGGCGACCGATGTCCTGCCGGGCACCGATGTCGACGCCCTGGAACGGCTCGTCGAGAATGAGCAGACGGCATGGCTGGATCAGCCAGCGGCCAAGCACGACTTTCTGCTGGTTGCCGCCCGACAGCGAACCGATCGGCACGTCAATGGAAGGGCACTTGATGGCGAGGTCGGACACTTGGCCGGTGGCGGCCCGCCGCTCCTGGTCGGGGACGACCAACGAGAGCTTTGAGAAATGCCTCAGGAATGGCAGCGTCATGTTGTGCAGCACGGAGAATTCAGAGACCAGCGACGAGTTGCCACGGTCCTCGTGCGCCATGAACACGCCCCCGGCGATCGCCTCCTGCGGCGAGGCAGGACGGAGCGGCTTGCCATCAATCGTCACCGAGCCGGCGTAAGGCGTGGCTGTGCCGAACAGGCAGTCGGCAAACTCGGTCTTGCCGGCACCGATCAAGCCGGTCAGCACCACCACTTCACCCTCGCAAAGATCGAGATCGAAGGGCGCGGACGTCGGCGTGAGAGCGAAATCGCGAATCTCGACCACCGTCCGGCCACCGGCGACGGCGCTGTGGGCGCCTTCACGGACACGATGGCCGACCATGGCATGGACGATGCCGTCGAAATCGAGCGGGCGCGCAAATTCGGCACGGGTACGGCCATCGCGCATGACGACGGCGCGGTCGGCCAGGCGACGGATGTCGGACATGCGATGGCTGATGTAGATAATGGCGACACCGCGCGCCCTCAGATCCTCAATCAACGCAAACAGGCGGGCGGCTTCCGCTTCCGATAGCGAGGAGGTTGGCTCGTCGAGGATCAGCACCTTGGGATCGTGCGACAGGGCGCGAGCAATGGCGACGAGCTGACGTTCGGCCTGGCCGAGTTCGCTCATTGCCTTGCCTAGGGGGAGATCGAGACCAAGAATGGCCTGGATTTCGCGAGCCCGCGCCGTAATGACGGTGCGGCTGAGAAGCATCGGCCCCTCGGGCCGGCAGATCTCGTCGAGCGCCAGATTCTCGGCCACGGTGAGCTGCTGGACGACGCCATCGTTGATGATCTGGTGAACGGTGTGAATGCCAGCGGCGCAAGCCTCGAGGGGTGACCGAAACGCCATCGGCTCGCCATCGATTTCCATGGTTCCGGAATCAGCCGGGTGCACGCCGCAGAGAATCTTGATGAGTGTCGACTTGCCGGCGCCATTGGCGCCCATCAATGCCAGCACCTCGCCGCGTCGAATGTCGAGATCGACGTCGATGACCGCATGCGTGCTGCCGAAACGCTTGTTCAGGCCGCGAATGCGGATCACCTCCCTCCCTGGTTCTGTCATGCCTAAAACCGCCTCCACGGATGCTTGGCAGGGGGCCTCCTCCAGACCCGATGGCGGTCAACCTAGCCACACAAACGTCAATTGTCAATCGATCTTGACAAATGACGAAAACCGGAACAACTTCCACTCCCAGCGACCTCTGCCGGCATCGAGGAGCGACGTATTCGTCGTGGTGGAGGCGGGATAAGCGAGGGATGGAGAAGACCCCATGACAGACGTTCGGAGCGCCCGCACCGGCGGCGCGAACTATCGGCCGCTGACCGAGAACACGCTGGCGCCCTATCTTGCCGGCTTTTCGGAAATCGCCGCCATCCTTGGCGGTGCTTCGCAGGATTGGAAAGTCAGCGAAGTCGGTGACGGCAACCTCAACCTGGTTTTCATCGTGCGCGGCCCCACGGGATCGCTGATCGTCAAGCAGGCTCTGCCCTACGTACGCCTTGTCGGCGACTCCTGGCCGTTGCCGCTCGACCGCTCCTTCTTCGAAACCCAGGCGCTGATCACCCAAGACGCTGCCGCGCCGGGGTTGGTGCCGAAGGTGGTGCTGTTCGACGCCATGCAGGCGCTGGTGGTCATGGAATTCCTCACGCCACACATCATCATGCGCAAGGGATTGATCGATGGCGTCGAGTTCCCTCGCTTCGCCGCGACCCTGTCGGAATTCATGGCGCAGTCGCTGTTCAAAACCTCCGACCTCTATCTGCCGGCGGCCGAGAAGAAGAAGCAGATGGCGGTGTTCTGCGCCAATACCGAGCTCTGCCGGATCACCGAGGATCTGGTGTTCACCGACCCCTACCGAGCCGCCAAGCTCAATCACTGGACATCGCCGCAGCTCGACGACATCGCTCTCGAGTTCCGCGCCGACGGCCCGCTCAAGGCGGCAGCTCAGGCGATGAAGCTCAAGTTCCTCAGCCACGCCGAGGCGCTGGTGCACGGCGACCTGCACTCGGGCTCGATCATGGCGACCAGCACCGACGTCCGCGTGATCGACCCGGAATTCGCCTTCTTCGGCCCAATGGGCTTTGACGTCGGCGCCCTGATCGGCAACTTGATCCTCGCCTACCTCAGCCAGATCGGCCACGAGGATGAAAAGGGCGGCCGCGACGCCTACCGTGCCTGGATCCTGAAGCAGATCACCGACGTCTGGACGCTGTTTTCGGCCCGCTTCGTCGAGCTATGGTCGACCGAAGGTAAGGGCGACGCCTTCACCGCCGAGCTGTTCACCGATGCGGCGAGCCGGGCGGCTCTGGCCGAGGAACAGGGCCGCTACATGCGGGCACTGTTCGAGGACACACTGGGCTTTGCCGGCTGCAAGATGATCCGCCGCATCCTCGGTCTCGCCCATGTTGCCGATTTCGAGAGCATCGCCGACAAGGACCTGCGTTCGAAGGGCGAGCGGCGAGCGTTGCGGCTCGGCCGCGAGCTTGTGGTCAACCGCACGCGCTTTGCCAATATAGAGGCTGTGGCAGCCGCCGTGGTGGCTGCCGACGCCACCCGCTGACGGCCACTCGGCCGCATTCGACTGACCCCGAGGGCGGCCCGATCCGCCCGCCATCAATGGACCGCCCGTTGCGCCTTCGGCGCGGCGGCGACCGGAGGCCTTTCATGAAAATCTACGGCAAATCCATGCGGACGATCTGGGTTGCGGACGACAGCTGGGGCGTCGAGATCATCGACCAGACCAAGCTGCCGTTCGAGGTCAAGACCCGGACGCTGCGCTCCTGGCAGGAGGCAGCAACCGCCATCCGCGACATGGTGGTGCGCGGCGCGCCGCTGATCGGCGCCACCGGCGCCTATGGCCTGGCGCTGGCCATGCGCGAGGACTCGTCCAATGAGAACCTCGAGCGGGCCTACACCGCCTTGCTCGCCACCCGGCCGACCGCCGTCAATCTCCGCTGGGGCCTCGACGACCTGAAGGGGCGCCTCCTCAAGGTCGCTCCGTCCGAGCGCATGGGCCTTGCCTATCGCCGCGCCGCCGAGATCTGCGACGAGGACGTCGAGACCTGCAAGGCGATCGGCCGGCATGGCCTTTCCATCATTCGCGACCTCTGGGAGAAGAAGGGCAAGCCGGCGCGCTTCAACGTCCTCACCCACTGCAATGCCGGCTGGCTCGCCTGCATCGACTGGGGCACGGCGCTGGCCCCCATCTACATGGCCTTCGAGGCCGGCATTCCCATCCATGTCTGGGTCGACGAGACGCGTCCGCGCAACCAGGGCGCCAGCCTCACCGCCTTCGAGCTCGGCCAGCACGGCGTCGACCACACAGTGATCGCCGACAACCAGGGCGGCCACCTGATGCAGCATGGACTCGTCGACATGGCGATCGTCGGTACCGACCGCACCACGGCGACCGGCGATGTCTGCAACAAGATCGGCACCTACCTGAAGGCGCTCGCTGCCCACGACAACGGCGTGCCCTTCTACGTCGGCCTGCCGTTCACCACCATCGACTGGACGCTGGAAGACGGCGTCCGTGAGATCCCGATCGAAGAGCGCGATGCCCGCGAACTCAGCCACATCACCGGCCGCACCGCCGATGGCCGGCTGGAGACGGTGGACATCCTTCCCAAGGGGAGTTCAGCGCTCAACTACGGCTTCGACGTGACACCGGCTCGCCTCGTCACCGGCCTCATCACCGAACGCGGCGTCGCCGCCGCCAGCCGAGAGGGACTGCTCAAGCTCTATCCGGAGCAAAAGGCCAAATGACAACCCGCCCCTGCCCAGCATCGGATATCCGGTCCGGCGCAGGGGCACGCGCCGGCTCCCCCCGGCCGGCGCCTTTCTCCTTCACGCTTCTGGTCGGCCTAGAGCCGCCCGAGAATGTTGCGGGCGGTCGGTTCGTCGGTGATCAACGCAGTGACGTAGCCGCCGCGCAAGGCACCGAGAATGGCGTCGGTCTTGTCGGGACCGCCGGCGGCGGCGATGCGGGTCGGCACGCTACGAACATCGTCCAGCGTGATGCCGATCATCCGGTCGTCCATGGAGCCACGCAGCCAGTTGCCCTCGATGTCGTAGAAGCGGCCGGCGATAACGCCAACGGCGCCGTTGGCAATATAATACTTGCTCTCGTCGACGGAGATCAGACCGGAAGCGAACACCAGACTGTTGGCCTTTACCGTACAGACGCCGAACAACAGCTTGTTGCAGGATCGGATACGGGCAAACTGCTCCTGGATCGTCGGCTCGCGCATCAGCGCGTCGCGCAGCGCCGCATTGGACAAGGCGGCCGGCGCATGCAGGCTGATCGAGCGGGCGTGCAAGCGGCGGGCGATGAAGGCGACGCACTCCTCGGCCGTAAAGCCATCATAGGCAGAGCGCTGGCTGCCGATCACCTGTACGACGCAGCTGTCCGGCATGGCCTTTTCCGGCAGGTTCTCAGCCAGCGACAGCACCGTGCGGCCCCAGGCAACGCCCAGCACGTCGCCGTTCGTCAGGATCTGATCAAGATATTGGGCGCCGGCCCGGCCGATGCGTTCGCTCGGCGGCCGCATGCCACCGTCAAAGGGAATGACCATGCATTCGGTCAGGCCGAAAGCCTGCTTGAGCTGCTGGGCAAGATCGATGGAATTCAGCAGCTCCGGCCGCACCACCACCTTGACGTAGTGCAGGTCGCGCGCCTGCTGCAGGTAGTTGACCACCGTCGCCCGCGATACACCCATCAGGTCGGCGATCTGGCTCTGCGTCAGCTCGTCGTGATGGTAGAGCCAGGACGCCCACAGGAGCGGATCGGTGAGGTATTCCCCCGGCCGCGGCAGCGGCATCCGGCTGTCCCCATCGGCGGCCGACGATCTGTCAGCCTTGTCCTTCGTCCTTGAGCGTGGCGCCATGATCTTTCCAATCCCATCGTCCGAAGCGCATCACCCCGGATCGACAATTGACAATCTGAGTTAACATAAGCACCCATTCGCGCCAAGTGCCATTGCTCGTCCCGCGTGTCGAACACGCCCCTGCCCGCCCCCTCATCGAGGACCCCACAATGTCTGCCAGCCTTTCCGCCCTCTCCCATCTCGCTCTGCGGACCGAGATCATCGCCACCTGCCGCGAAATGAATGCCTCTGGCGTCAATCAGGGTACATCGGGCAATGTCAGCGTCCGCATTGGCGAGGGGCGTTTCCTGGTAACGCCCACAGGCATTCCCTATGCTGGCATGACCGAGGATCAGATCGTCGAGATGACCTTCGACGGCACCTATTATGGTCCCTGTCGGCCAACCAGCGAATGGCGCTTCCATCGCGACATTCTACTGCGTCGGCCGGATATCGACACGGTGATCCACACCCACTCGATGTTTTCGACGGTGATTTCCTGCCTGCGCCGCGAAATACCGGCCGTTCACTACATGGTGGCTGCCGCCGGCGGCGAAAACATCCGCTGCGCCGAGTATGCCACCTTCGGCTCGCAGGCCCTTTCCGACCATGCGCTGAAGGCGCTGGAAGGCCGTCTCGCCTGTCTGCTCGCCAACCACGGGCTGATCGTTCTCGGTGCCAACCTCAAGAAGGCCTATTCGCTGCTGGTCGAGGTGGAGACGATTGCTGCTCAGTATTGGCGGACGCTCGCCATCGGCACGCCGGTGATCCTCGACAGCGCTGAGATGCAGAACGTCTTCGCCATGTTCAAGGTTTATGGACGGCAGGACGTGGCCGATTCCGACCTGCGCTGTGGCGGCCTGGCTGCGCCAGCCGCCTGACATCTTGCCGTATCAGACCGGCGTCGCGTGTACCTCGACGCCGGTTCGATTGAAGCGGGACAGGTCGCTCGGCGTCATCAACACGGCCGCCGTCGACAGGGCGTCGGCGAGTGCCGCTTCCGGCGCCACGACACTGACGGCCGAGAAGGCAGAGAGGACGGCGCCCTTGCGGGGGTGCAGGATATGACCGACACGGCCGGCGGTATCGAGTACCGTTCCGTCCATCATCGAGGTGGCAACCGCCCGGTCCTTGAGGCGAAGCGTCGCCGAGAGCGCGTCGCTGTTCGGGCCGGCCGCGAGGCCGACTTTCCAGCCGCCGCCATCGCGCCCGCCACCGAGGGCCTGGATCTCGCCGATGTCGAGCAGCACGTTGTCGAAGCCGCGGGCCCTGAGCAGATCGGCGACGCGATCGGTGATGTAGCCCTGGGCAACGCCGTTCAGCGTCATCGCCATGCCCGGCTGCGAGAAGCGCACGGAATCCTCATCGAACACGACCTGATCGAAACCGACCAGCTCCAGGCGATCAGCAAGCTCCGCCAAAGGCAATGTATCGGTCCGGCCGCTGGCAAAATGGGCGGCGTAAGCGGCGAACAGCGGCTGCACCGTGGGATCGAACAGGCCGCCCGTCTCCGCATGCACGCCGCGCACCAGTGCCAGGAGGCGCAGGACATCGGCCTCCGGCGCATCGAGGCGACCGCTGGCGTTCAGACGAGAGAGCGCGCTGTCGGTGCGGTAGAGGCTGAAGAGCGCTTCAAGACGGGCAATCTCCTGCTCCACCGCGGCAAAGGTGGCGGTGGCGAGAGCGGCATCGGCGCCGACAAGCTCGATCGAGGCATGAGCGCCGAGGGCGTTGCCGGACCAGCGACGGATGGGCGCCGCGGCGAGGGTGGCGGCGGGCATGAAGGCCACGGCGACAAGCGCCGCGCTGATGCGGATGAAACGGCGCCGAACGATCGGTCGAGCGAGGAAATCTGCCATAGTCGGCCTCACATCTGCACGTCGGAATGACTGTTGGGCTCGGCGTTGGAGGGACCCAGATACTGATCAGGAATACCGGCGAGCTTGACGATCGCGCCGCCCTCGCGCGCCACAAAATCGTCGGCGGCCTTCTGGCTGCCGAAGGGAATGGCCTCGGGCATGCCCATGGCACCGGTCTGGCGGCTGCCGATCACAAAAACAGCCGCATCGGCGTCGATCCAGTTGTCGCGGCCGGGTTCTGCCCAGCTTGGCGCCTTTTCCATGTCGGAAACGTAGACGGCGGTGACATCGCCACGCTTTTCGCCACCACGCAGATAAGTGACGGCGTCGCTCACCTGCGAGAACCACAGGGGATGGTCCTGGCCCTTCTCGTGGATCTGCGCTTTGGGGCCGCCATGATCGACGAGATACATCTGGCAATAATAGCCAAGCGCTTCATCGGTCATCGTCACGGCCACCGGCTTGACCGCCGCTTCCTCCTTGCAGGCGGCAAGCGGCAGAGCCAGCGCGGCAGAAATCATCAAGGCGGAGAAGATGCGGTTGATCATCATGGGCGGATTCTCCGGGTGAGGGTCCAGGCAACCGTCAGGCTGGCGACAAGCCAGAGGACGAGTACGACGAGCGCACTGGAAACCGGGAAAGGAAGGGTATGGGCCAAGCCGTCGAGGCCGGCGATCGGCGCGTTGGATTCGATCAGCGCCAGATTGTAGAGGCGAAAGGCGTCGCCGGGATTGGCGAGAACGAGCGCTGGAAACACCGTCTTGGTGAAGACGCCGCCCTGGTCGACGATGACAGCACCCAAGAGCGCCAGATCGTAAAGCACGATCAATATCAGCCACGCGCCGATGGCCATTGCGGCGGCCGTACCGGTCTGGCGCGGCAGGCTGGACAAAGCCATGCCCAAGGCAATGAAGACGGCGCCGAGCAGAACGGCCGTGGCGAGGAGCCGCCCCCAGGCGATGAGCCCGGCGTTATCAGCACCGTGCACGCCGGCGATCACCGCACCGGCAATGCCGTAACCAATGGCAATGGCCATCGCCAGCACGGCAAGATGACCGAGGAACTTCGCCACGACCAGTTCGCCGCGCTTCAGCGGCGTTGCCAGCACCAGCGCCAGCGTGCCGCGTTCGATCTCGCCGGCGATGCTGTCATAGGAGACAAGCAGCGCCATCAGCGGCACGAGATAGACGGTGAGCGTCGACAGGCTGGCGGCTGTCAGGGTCAGGGCATCGGCCTTGAGTGCGCCGCTCGGCCCGGAGCCCAGAAAGGCGAGCGCCAAGGCGAATAGCGTGAACGCCAGCGTCGACAGCAGAACCCAACGGTTGCGGAAGGCGAGACGGAATTCGGTTGCGGCCACCGCCGCCATGCGATCCATGCCGTTCATCGAGCGGCTCCTTCCACGGTAGGCACGGAGTAGTGGCGATAGACGTCGTCTAGGTCCGGCAGGGCGATGTCGATGTCGGTGACGTCGGAGCCAAGCGCGGCAAGGCTGGCCAGCGCGCTCACCTTGTCCTCGGCGCGGCAGGTGAGAACCACCGACCGGCCGTTGACTCGCTCGCCGCCGAGGCGGGCGTGCACGGCATCGGCCCGGCCTTCCGCCGCTTCGACATGAATGCGAATCGGCAGGCCGGCCCGGCGCGACAGATCGGCCAGCGAGCCTTCGGCGCGCAATTTTCCCTTCGCCAGGATGGCGATACGATCGATGCGGTTTTCTATTTCCGACAGCGAATGCGAGGACAGAAGCACCGCTGTGCCCGCCCGCGCAGAAGCCTCCAGCACATCATAGAACTCGCGCCGTGAGACCGGATCGAGACCGGACGTCGGTTCGTCGAGCAGCAACAGGCGCGGCGTGCCGATCAGTGCCTGTGCAAGGCCGAGACGCTGGCGCATACCCTTGGAATAGGTGCCGACGGCTCGACCGGCGGCGTCGGCAATGCCGACCGTTTCGAGAAGCGGCAGCGCTGCCTTCGGCGCTACGCCCTTGAGGCGAGCAAAATGGGTCAGTACCTCGGCGCCGGTCAGGGCCTTTGGAAACACCACCTGCTCCGGCAGATAGCTGACCGCGCGGCGCGCCGCGTCCGACCCCGGAGCAACACCGGCAATGACAAGATGTCCGCCAGCCGGCTTGAGGAAGCCGAGAACCGTCTTGAACAGCGTCGACTTGCCTGCGCCGTTGTGGCCAAGCAACGCCACCCGCTCGCCGGGCGCCACCGACAGGCTGACGCCATCGACCGCCGTCACGGAGCCGAAACGGACGGTCAGCCCATCAACGGAAAGAACGGCGGCATCCGTCATGTCAATTCTCCCCGGCCGGGACGAAGCCGACCGTCATGGGGGTGGCGAGCGGGCGGGGGCCGGTGCCCTCGGGTGACATCAGGGGGTGGCTGTCAATGACACCGCCGGGCAGCAGGCCCGGGAAGCGCGACTGCGCCCAGCGGATCAGCTGCACCGCCGGCGCACCCAGCAGCAGCCGCGTCATCGGCTGGCTCCAGGTCAGCACATCCACCGTGTCGTTGGGGCGATAGGGGCTGTCGGCAATGCCGTCGCCATCGATGTCGAAGGCGACGTGATCGGACCAGAAATTACCAAGCGGCGTTTTGGTCTTGTCAGCTCCTTCGGGAATACCGCTCCATTCCAGCCAGCGCGTGCCGACGTATTTGACCTGGGTGCGGTTGCCGATGACGGCATTGCCTGTCAGCACGTTCTCGGCCGAGCCACCAGTCAAATGAATGCCAATGCCACAGCCTTCGAGGCGGTTGCCCTCGATGCGATTGCGGGTGGCGCTGTAGACGAACAGGCATTTCTCGCCACCGTGGCGAACCTCGTTGTGGATCAGGCTCGAATTGTTGACCGAGTTGAGAAACAGACCGTGGGTCAAGTCGCTGTCGGACAGATTGTCCGTGGCCGTCACGTTGCGGGAGAACATGAAGGCAAAGCCGAGCATGTTGCCGCGCGAGACGTTGTGTTCCAGCACGATGTCGTTGGCATTCATCGAATGGAAGGCGAAGCGCAACTCCTGCATCCGATTGAATCGGTAGCGCGCTTTCATCGACGTCGTCACGAAGATGCCGTCACGACCGCGACGGATATCGTTGTGCTCGACGAGGAGACCCGGCGCGTTCCAGACGTAGATGCCGGAGCCCATTTCGGCCCGATGAAGATCGGTACGACCAACGATGGTGTTGCCGCTCAGCGTGGCATCGATCGCGCCTTGTACATCGACGCCGATCAGATTCATGACGATGCGGTTGCCCTCGATACGAGCGCGGTGCGTACCCTTGGCGAGCGCAATGCCGCTATCGAGCCGGTCGAGCCGACGACCGGAGCCGGTGATAAAAAGCCCTTTCAGCGTCACATCGTCGGCCTGAACGCCAACGACGGTGCCTTCGCCTTTGCCGACGATCTGGCTGTCGCGATCGCCGATCAGCGTCAAAGGCCGATCGATGACGATCGGGCCGTCATAGCGGGCGTTGCCGAGCCGGAGGGTATCCCCCGGCGCGGCGGTCTCAATGGCCTTGCGAAGTGCGTCCGCCCCGTTGCCGACAACGATCTCAGCAGCACCGGCAGAACCGGTGCAACAAAGAAGGATCGCGACAAGGAGGCGGAGCGCGCTCGTCATCCTCAGATGGCCTTCGGCTTTACGAACATCCGGCCGCGCATCTCCATGTGGAGGGCATGGCAGAACCATTGGCAGTAGTACCAGTGCACGCCGGGCCGGTCGGCAGTGAAGGTCACCGACGCCGTCGCTTGCGGGGCGACCTCCATGGCGATGCCATGCTTGCCGAGCGTGAAGCCGTGGGTCAGGTCGTCAACGTCATCGAGGTTGGTGATGTAGATGGTGACCTCATCGCCCTGGTTGACCTCGAAACTCTCCAGACCGAAAGCCGGAGCCACCGACGTCATGTAGACGCGCACCTTGTTGCCATCGCGGATGACCTTGCTGTCACCCTCGATGTCGACGCCGTCCGCCTTGGCCTGCTTGACGGCATCGGCGAAGAACGGGTCGTCGCGCTTCCACACCGACAACGGATTGACCTTGTCGGCGCGGACGATGATGCAGTCATGCGGCTCGGCAAAGGCCGGACCATCGTGCATCAGCGTCATGTCGTCGTCACCGATGTAGATCAGTTGGTCGTTCTCCGGCTTCAGCGGACCGACGTTGAGGAAGCGGTCCTTGGAGAACTTGTTGAGCGACACCAGCCACTGACCATCGGTTTCCAGCGTTTCGCCCATCGAAGAGTGATTGTGGCCAGGCTGATAGGCGACATCGAGCTTCTTGATGATCGGGTCGACCTTCTCGCCCTTGTAGGCGCGCTTGGCCTTGTCGATGTTCCACTTCACCATCTGGCTGTCGAGGAACAACGTGGTGTAAGCGTTGCCACGACCGTCGAAGGCAGTGTGAAGCGGGCCAAGACCGAGTTCCGGCTCGGCGACGACACAGGAACGCGGCGCGGCGCCCTTGTCGAAGACGGCATCGATCAGATCGACGTCGATCACGGTGACCGTCGGCGACAGCTTGCCATTGATGCAGAGATGCTGGCGATCGGGCGCCATGTTGCAGCCATGCGGGTTGTTGGCAATCGGCACATAGGCGGTGTAGGGCGAGCCGTGGCGGCCATCAAGAACCGGCACGCCGCCGATCATCTTGGCCTTGCCAGCCTTCACCGCTTCCTCGATGCGGGCGATGTTGAAAATCACTACCCAATCCTGCTCAGCAGCAGTCATCTCCGCCAGATTCACGCCTTCTTCGGAGTTGTAGCAGGTCGAGAAGGCATACTTTCCCTTGTAGTCGGCATCGCAGTTGTCGAGGTTGCCGTCGACGATCACCTGCCAGGCGACCTTCATCTCGTCGCCGTCGATGGCGGTGAAGATGGCGGAATACTTCTTCGGCTCGTCGAGGATCTTGCCGTCGTTTGGAATCGGAACCCGATGCTCGCCGTTGGCGAAGATGTAGCCGGTGCGGGGCCACTTCTGTGGGCGCATGCCGTGGATATCGGAGGCGTTGGGAATCTCGATAACCTTGTCGCACTTCATGACATCGCAGCGGATGCGGGCGACGCGGGTATTGGCCTTGTCGTTCACGAAGATGTAGCGGCCGTCGTACTTGCCCTCGGTGAAGGACATGTGCGGATGGTGCAGGTCACCGTTCTGGTAGTTCACCCAGCCGCGCTTTTTCAGGAATTCCTTGGTATCGGGCAGGAGGTTCTCGGTGAGAATCTTGAGACTCTCGTTGGTGAGGCCCCAGCCGGTGGCCGAGCAGCGGTTGAATACCGGAATGCGCATCAGTTCGCGCATCGACGGCATGCCGATGATGCGGACTTCGCCACTCTGGCCTGAGGACCAGAAACCGTAATAGGTGTCGAGTTCGCCCGGCTTCACCTCAGCCTTGCCAGCGGACTCCGCCGCCTTACTGCCATTGGCCGTCACCAGGCCGCCCACAGTGGCTGCCGTAACGCCGGCGAGTACCGCCGTCTTGGCCGTGCCGCCCAAGAGCGATCGGCGTGACAGATTATGCGTCTCTTCAGTCATGGTGCTCTCCTCGTTTGTCTTCTTCACGCTTGCGCCGAACCGTCCACTTCGCTCCGGAGGGTGTCTTTGCCTCCGGATGCCGCTGCCCCCGTCTGGACGAGACCGTTCTGGCGTTCGAAACGCTCCCGCTTACGCAGCTTGCCGATGACCACCGGGCAGCGAGCCGTGCTCTGGTAAAGCACCTGGCAATGCAGGCAGGAGACGCATTCGTTGGGGTTGATCTCACCCGATGGGTGGATCGCCTGCACCGGACATTCGTGGGCGCAGGTCTGGCAGGGATTGCCGCATTCGCGGTAGCGCTTCAGCCAGCGGAACATATGCAGCCGGGCAGGGATGGCGAGACCGCCACCGAGCGGGCAGACATAGCGGCAGTAGAAGCGCTCGATGAACAGGCCCGGCGTCAGCGCGGCGAGCGCGATCAGTATATAGGGCCAGGGGCGGTCGAACTTCAGGATGATCGCCGTCTTGAACGGCTCGATCTCAGCGTAATGCTCCGCCATGTCGAGCGAATAGAAGGACATGCCGAGGAGACCAAGGAAGATCATGTACTTGATCGGCCAGAGGCGCTCATGCAGGCCCCAAGGCAGGCGGATCTGTGGCACCCTGAGCCAGCGAGCGATCTGGTTCGACCACTCCTGGAGGGCGCCGAACGGGCACAGCCAGCCGCAATAGGCGCCACGCGCCCAGAACAACAGGGCTGCCGCCACCGCAAACCACAGGATGAAGATCAGCGGATCCATCAGGAAGGTTTCCCAGCGGAAATCGCTGACCAGTGCCGACAGCACGGCGAGCAAGTTGACCACCGACAGCTGGGCGTTGGCGTACCAGCCAATGAACACCAGCGTGAAGGCGAGGTAGCTAAGGCGGATGATGCGGAACACCCGCTCGTTCTTCGTCGCGAAAGTCTGGAAGAAGAAGATGCCGGTCAGCGCAACCAGCCCTGCAATGAGAATGGCGACTTCGGTTCGCTTGGCCTCCCAGATGCGCAGCCACAAGCGATCGCGGGCGGGCGCTTCATCGGCCGACATCGCCTCTTGAGTGGTCGGCGCAGGCGCGGCGGCAACAGGGGCCGGCTTCGGTGCGGCGGAGAGATACACAGGCGGCAGGGTGTAGTCGACGTCGTAGGTCAGGAACAGCTTATCGATGGCGCCGACAGCGCGAGACACCAGGAGCTGCAACCGCCAGGGCGCCGCCGCGTCAAAATTGGACGCCTTCGGGATGACGAAGAGGTCCATCTCGTTGAAGCTCGGCGAGTCGGCGGTCGCCATGCGCACGACACGCAGATGATCCTTGTCACGGAAGCGAATGGTGGACTCGCCCTGCAGCACCGTGATGCGATCGAAGATGCCGCCACGCACATAACCCGAGCCCTTGAAGGACCAATGGCCAGTGCTGGCGACGAAGATCGCCTCGTCACCGTCGCTGAGCCGGCTTTTCAGGTTGGCATAGGCGGCGTCGCCCAGGAGGGTGCGACCGATCGAAGGCTGGCTGGCCAAACCGACGTAAACGTCGATGTAGGGATCGGTGTCGGCACCGGCTTCACGATGAGCGGCAGCGCGCGGGTCACCCTGCTTTTCGAAGGCGGCATTGATCTCGGCCACCGACAAGGTGAACCGGCGGATCGAACCGTCGCCGGTCAGCTTTGTCCAATCGGCCACCGCGTCCTTGCTGCGATCCACCACCTTAACGTCGGCGGCCGGGCCGGAGCCTGCGGCAAAACCTTCCAGCCCGAGGGTGCGTGCCGCCTTGATGCCGGACCGACGAATTGAATCGTCGATCACCATGATGGTGACGGTGGCACCCGAGACGATATCGAGATCGTGGGCAGCGCCGGCCGCCTCGCGCTTCAGATCGAGACCTGTGTATTTCTCGATCACCGCCTTGATCTTTGCCTCGGGAATGCCGACCAGGACGATGGGTTCGGAATGCTTGACGAGTCGGGCGCCGGTGATCACCGCCTTGTCGTCGACGCCGATCACGATGTTGATCGGCTTGCCGGAGTAACCGGTGGCCGGCACGAAATCGGTGTTGAGGAATACCCAACCGATGCGGTTCCCAGATTTGAGCGCCGGAGCTGCGGGCATATCGGTGCGGATAGGGCCGAAGGCATCGGCCCCGGGGACCAGATCGGACGGCGCCACCTTGCCAAGGAAGTCAACGAGGGTCGCCGCCTTCGAGGGCGCCGCAACGAGGACCAAGGCAAACGCCAGACAAAAGGCCGCCATCATCCTGGCAAGGCAAAACGCCGCGTTTTCTGCCTGTCTCATCCTGCCCCCCAGAATCAATTCAACTTGAATTATGTCGTCATGTTTTCACAAGGCGACCCGGACCTTCGTTGCGCTGGCACAAATTCGGATTGATATAGGTCACACTCGTCCGTCGGCTCGCGGCCCGGCGAGAATGCCGGCGTAGCCGATGGCGAAGGTGAGAAAGGCGGCGGCCCAAAGGATGCCAGCGCAGGCGAGCACGTGGATGTAGGCGTCGCCTGTGTAGGGGGCCGCCATGCGAAGGAGCGCCCCGAACGACACCAAGGCATAGATGGCGAGTTCGAGCCGACCGGCCGTAAGAGGGCGGCCGGTATGCCCGCGGCTCACCCGGGTCATGACGCCGAGCACGGTAAGACCGACGCTGCCGGCGGTCCAAAGATGCAGCGCCGCCATTGGATCGATGACTTCAGGCCAGAGGATGGCGAGAGCTTCAATGACGAAGCCGACGGCAATTGTCGCCATGGCGACGTGTAGGACGAGAAGGAGCGGCTCGCTTCGGGTAGCAAGGCCGCGCCAACGGGTGAGACGCGCCGCCGTCAGCACGCCGGCAAGCGCCAGAACCACGGCCGTGCCGGTCCAGGTGGGTGCCACGGTCCACGAGATGAAAGCGAGCCCGGAGATTGCCATTGCCACCGCATCGAAGCGATCGAAGGGCGCCGGCAACCGGCTCTCGCGCCGCATTTTCAGCCAGTTGCGGGTGAAGGCCGGCGTGATACGCCCTCCCATCAGCAGGATGAGCGTCAATACGGCCGACAGAGCCGCCCGAATGGAAACGTCGGCAAGACCGCGCTCGGTCGCTTCGACATGGAAGGCGGCGTCGGCCAGCGCCAGGAGGAGAAGGAGACCGACAACCCGCATATTGCGCCAGTTGCCAGACAGCGCCACTTCACGGCCGAGTGTGGCGGCGAGCGCAAGCGGAAACGCCAGATCGATGGCGGCCGCCGCAATCGGCCCGATCAGGGCCGACACGGAAACGGCAACCCGGCCGGCGAGCCAGATCAGTACCAGGATGGCAAGCGGCCGGCCTGCGATGGTGGGTCGGCCGGTCCAGCTGGAAACGGCGGTCAGCGTGAAACCGGCGATAATCGCCGGCACGCCGCCGAACAGCATGGCATGAACGTGCCAATCGCGCGGAGCAAAGGCGGTGGGCAGCGCGGCGTGCCCCATGTAAAAGGGCACCCAGACGAGAATCGAACCGGCCATCCAGACTGCAGCCAGCAGGAAGAACGGCCGGAAGGCGCCGGAAAACAAGCGCTTCCACTCCGCGGTGCCCGTCATGTCACAGACCGCCGAGAAGTTCGGTGAACACCTTACCGGCCTTGCCGGGATTCTTCGCAGCCTTGGCAGCTTCAAGGTTGGTCTTGGGGTCACCGACCACAACGACACCGACCATGCCCATGACGTAGTGCGGCTTGCACTTGACGCCATAAACACCCGGCTGAGTGAAGGTCACTTTGAGATCCTTGCCGATCTGGCCTTCGAAGGGCTGAGCACCGTCGGGCAGCATGCCCGGCACGCTCATGACGTCATGGCCGGCATCAGTCGCCACGAAGGTGACTGTGTCGCCGGGCTGGACCTTAACGAGATCCGGCTCGAACACCATCATGCCCTTGGCGCCCTTGTTGAGCATCTTGACCTGAAAGTCGGCAGCGGTGGCGGGGAGAATGGCAACCGCGAGAGCAGCGGCGGCGAGGAGGATGGTCTTCATTTTCAGCCTCGTTTTGTGGACTCTGGCGCTCAATATAAGTAATCCAGCGCATCGAACGTTGCGGAAACGCAAACTTCTGTTGCGTGTCCCGTTTTCCGAACAGGGCATGTCTGGGAGTGGCGGTGTCGCTTGCTCAACGGTTCAATCTTGAGCCACCGGATTCTGGTGCGCCCGTTGATCTGCCTCAAAGACAACCTTGCGTGCCTCTGTTTATTGCAATCGCCTCTCAATGTCAGAAACATTCTGCATATTAGGTAGTCAAACTTATAAACTTGATTTATCTACTCAAGTTTTTTAGCGTCGTTCGGCAGACACCGCTCGCATGGGAAAAGAGGCGATGGCGACCGACTTTCGACCACAGATGATCAGCCGCATTTCAGGCATAACGGTGCGCGATGATCTTCGCTGGCGGGCTTGGAACGGTTGCGTCGCCGATCTCTGGGGTGTCAGCTGTGAGGCTGGGGCATCAGGTGCCTATGTATCGCAGGCCCCGCGTCTGTTCGTTCTGCTCGGCGATACCGGCGAAGGCGGCATCGACATCCGGGATGCCGCAGGCCGACAACATCGGCTCGACGCCGATCGGCCCCTCTGCTTCGTGCCGGCAGGATACCCGATCGAGAGCTTCGTCGATCGCCTCGACGAGCTCAGGCATCTCGATCTGCATTTCGACGTTGCGACACTTGCCGCCCAATCCAGCGGACGCATTCATCCCTGCCAGTTTCTTTCTCCCCGGCTTGGCTTTGCGGCGCCGGGGCTTTCGGCGCTCGCGGCATTGATCGCCGACGATTGCGCCGAAGGTCTGCGTGACAATCTCTATGGCGAGAGCCTCGTCATGGCCCTGCTGGTCGCAATGCTTGACCTTCGCCAAGCCGCCGGACCGCAGTCCGATGCCAGCCTCACGCGCCGACAGATAAATTGCGTCGTCGACTACGTGCGGGCCAATATTGCGCGCAACCTGTCGCTGGCCGAGTTGGCGGCACTGGTGGGACTGTCGCCGGACCATTTCGGTGTGGCGTTCCGGACGGCAGTCGGCAAGACACCGCACCAATTCCTGCTCCACTGCCGCGTTGAGGTGGCCAAAGACATGCTGCTTCGGGACGAAGCCAGCCTATCGGTGGTTGCCCTCGACACCGGATTTTCCGACCAGGCGCATTTCACGCGGGTGTTCCGCCGGCTGACCGGCCAGACGCCGGCGCTCTGGCGACGAGAGCAACGCATCGAGCATTCACTTGCCCACGCCGTGCCGGTGGGAAGAGCCGAACTTCATACCGCTTTCATTCCAAACGCCCCGGCTTCGTTCAATCGGCACATCGCGACTTGACCTATCGGTCGGTTCACAAACGACCGCGGCGCTTTTTTGCCGGACCATTGCGGGATGCCCGCGGTCGACGTCACCGGAGAACCGATCGATGCCGTCCGACTGCAACACGCTCACCCGCGCCCTGGCGCTGACGCTCGCCACCCTGCCGCTTGCCAGTACGGCTTACGCACAATCGGCGACACCGACCGTCGAGCTCGATGAGATTGTTGTTCAAGGTGAAGGTGGCTCCGGAACCGCGCCAGTGAAAGGCTATGTCGCCAAGGTCACCACGGCTGGCGCCAAGACCGATCTGCCGATCGAGAAAGTTCCGCAGTCGGTGTCGGTCATGGGTCGTGAGGAGATCGATGCCCACGCCGCAGACAAGGTGGACGAGGCGCTGCGCTACACGCCGGGCGTCTTCACGCAGCCGTTCGGTGCGGACAACGATACCGACTGGCTGTTCATTCGCGGCTTTCAGGCCACGCAGAGCGGCATCTATCTCGATGGATTGCAGAACTACAGCTATGCCTTCGGCGGCTTCCTGACCGACAGCCACGATCTTGAGCGCATCGAAACGCTGCGTGGCGCCTCGTCGGTGCTCTACGGCGGCAGCAACCCCGGCGGCCTGATCAACATGGTCTCCAAGCGGCCGACTGGCGAGCGTATTCGCAAGATCGAGACCGGCGTCGACAGCAACGGCACCGCCTCGTTCGGTTTCGACATCGGCGACCAGCTCAACGAGACCGTCGCGGCCCGTGTCAGCGGGCGTATCGCCGGCGGCAACGGCTATACCGATTTCGAGGAGAATTTCCGCGGCACGGTATCGCCGTCGCTGAAGATCGACCTCAGCGACACCACCGAACTGACGCTGCTCGCCAACTATACCCACCTCGATGGCGTACACAACGGCGGCGCCTTCCTGCCCTATGTCGGAACGGTGGTCGCCGCTCCCTTCGGCAAGATCGACCGCGATGCCAACTTTACCGAGCCAGGCATCGACGATTACGACCGCGAACAAGGTGCGCTCGGCTACGAGCTGAAGCATAATTTCGGCGATGGCTGGAAGGCGACGCAGGCCGCGCGCATTGCCTATAGCGATGTCGAGGAATCCTCGCTCTATCCTTACGGCTATTCTGGCTTCCTCATGTCGCCGGCGGCCGGCACCGATACGCTCGCGCGCATCAATTTCGCCCACCGTAGCAAGACCCTCGCACTGAACACCGACAATCGCGTCGAGGGCGTGCTGGATACCGGCCCTCTGAACCACAAACTGCTGTTTGGCCTCGACTATCGCCTGTTCGATCTCGATCAGGTCCAGGCGTCGTCTTCCGGAACGGACATCTCGGCGATCAACCCCGTTTACGGGGCGCCTCAAGCGACCCCGGTTCCCTATATCGATCAGACGCTCCGTCAGCAGCAGCTCGGCGTCTACGCCCAGGATCAGATCGCCATCGGCGGCTGGCTCGCCACGCTGAACGGCCGCTACGATCACGTCTGGACCGATGCCGTCGGCACACCCGCCTATTCCGGCGACGAGGGCGAATGGAGCGGTCGCGCCGGCCTTGCCTATCAGTTCGACAATGGCCTCACACCCTATGCCAGCGTTTCGACCTTCTTCGCCCCGGTCCTTGGCGCCAACGGCAGCGGCGTGTTCCGGCCGGAAAGCGGCCAGCAATACGAGGTTGGCGTCAAATATCGACCCGACTGGATCGATGGTCTTTTCACCGTCTCCCTGTTCGATCTGACCAAGCAGAACGTGCTGACCGGCCCCTGGAATGCCCAGTCGCAGATCGGCGAGGTCAACTCCAAGGGTGTCGAGTTCGAAGGCAAATTCAATCTCAGCGAAAACTGGAAGCTCACTGCTTCGGCCACCTTCATGGAGGTCGACATCACCAAGGATGCCGACACCGCCATCATCGGCAAGACGCCCTATGTCGTGCCCGAGACGATGGCCTCCGCCTGGCTCGATTATGTGTTCTCAACCGGCCCCCTCGAGGGATTCACCGTGGGCGGAGGCGTGCGTTACGTCGGCTCGTCCTGGGCTGATAACGAGAACACGCTGAAGGTTCCCAACGTACTGCTGGCCGATGCCAGGATCGGCTACAGCCGTGACAGCTGGGGTGTCGATCTCAATGTCAGCAATGTCTTCGACACCGAGTACGTCGCCTCCTGCCAGACCGCCTATTCCTGCGGCTATGGCGAAGGACGGGTCGTCAAGCTGACCGGTCATTTCAGCTGGTGAAGGAAGGTTACTGAGTTCCGCCTAACCGCGGCCCAGCGCGTCGGCCTGATGCCGACCGCCGAGCCGCGAAGAGCGCATAGTCCTTACTGGCAGACGTCGACCCAAGTGGCACCGACAAGCTCGGCAAGGCGCTCGGTACCGATGCGGACCGCCGCATTGGTGGCCCCTGCGGCCGGAAATACCTCGGGAAAGCGCCGAAGAGACAGATCACAATAGACTGGCAGCGGCGATTTCAGGCCGAACGGACAGACACCGCCGATCGGATGGCCGGTCAGTTCGACCACCTCGTCGAGACCGAGCATGCGCGCCTTGCCGCCAAACGCCTCGCGAGCCTTGCGGTTGTCGAGCCGCGTCGTGCCACCGGCCATCAGCAGCATGGCTTGTTCGCCAACCCTGAGACAGATGGTCTTGGCAATTTGCGCCGGGTCGACGCCATGGGCAGCGGCAGCCTCGACAACGGTGGCCGACGAAGCCTCCGTTTCGATCACCGTGATGTCGGGCGCCTTTTCTGCAAAAAACGCCTTGACGCTGTCGAGGCTCATCTTACCTCACCATTCGCCGAGCTTGATGTCGGGCGTGTAATCCACCCCCTCAACCTCCTTGACCATCGGCTGGCCGCAAATGACGCGCCCCTGCACCGGATCGAAGGTCAGCGCCGGCGAGCCGGCCAGTTCCCAGCCCTTGTTGAGCGCCTGGGTGACGCGATGACAAAAAGTTGCGTCGTCGGGGCCGGTCAAGAAACGGTAAAGCTTCATTGAATGTCATCCTTGCGAAAGAGAGATCGCAGGAAATAGGTCTGTCCACCGTAAGCTTGTCAAGGCAGTGTGACGGCATGGGAGTACGCCCTGCTTATCATTCCTTTTGGTAAATAAACTGACCGACAGGCTTAATGGAGCGTTAAAGTTTGCGAGGCAGGCTTTGATCATCGGAATGTCCGGTCCGCCTTGGCGGCCGACGCGGGAGTGAATGTGCTGGCTACCCCTGTTTCCTCCATGCGTAGCTTCTGGGGGCTGCTCAAGGCCTATTGGGTCTCGGACAAGTGGCGCGAGGCCTGGGCACTGACGATTGCCGTGGCGCTCCTATCGGCCGCCGCCAGCAAAAGCGGCGTTTGGCTGGCACAGGCCTCCGGGTCCTTCATCGCGACAATCGCTTCCTTCCACGAACTCGGCACATCGGCCATCGGCGACGTGCTGACGGCGGCCAGCGTATTGGTCGGCCTTGCCCTTTTGAAAAGTGCGGTGTTTCTCGGCTTTCGCCACTATTTCTCGACCACGCTGCATCGCAGATGGCGCCAATGGCTGGATAGCCGCTTCAACGCGGCGCTGCTCTCCGATCGTCGGCCCTATTACCATCTCCTGGTGATGGGCTCTTCAGATGAGGGGTCCAACGTTCCCGACAATATCGATCAGCGTATCCAGGAATCGATCAAGGCGATGACCGGCAACGCGCTCGGCATGGCCATGGGTCTCATTTCGGTGGTGACGTCGGTCTATTTCGTCGGTGAGATGCTGATCTCAACATCAGTTGCCATTCACGGCCTCGATTTCCTGGGTTCCTACGCCAGCGCCGTGCTGGTGTTCGTCCTCGCCGTCACCTACGTGCCGGTGTCGACAGCGATTGCCCTCAGGATCGGCCGTGCCATCGAGGCCCTCAACATGGCCATGCTGCGCTATGAGGGCAGCTACCGCGCCGAGCTGTCGACGTTGGTGCGCCGCGTGTTGCCGATCGCCGCCGCGCGCGGGGAGAACGTGCAGGCCTCAATTCATCGCCGGCAGTATCAGGCGATCGACCGAACCTGGGGCCTTCAGAACAAGATCTCGGCCATCTTCCTCGCCTTCAACGGCAGCTATACTTACATTACCCAGAAGGTCGTGGCCTATCTGCCGAACATGCCGGCCTACATGCAGGGCGGCATCTCCTTCCGCACCTATGTCACCGGCTCGGAACTGGTCAGTGAGCTGATCAGCGATTGCTCCTGGGTGATTCAGGTCATGCCCGACATCGCCAACCTCCGCGCCAACGTCAACCGGGTGGTTGAACTGGCCGACGCCATCGAGCGTGTGCAGGATGCACAGGCTTTCTACCGCGAGACGGGTATTTCCGAGTTCCGCTACGACCAGCAACCGGCGGAGCGGGGACTGTCCGTTCAGGGTCTCGAACTGATGTTTGCCGGCAAGGAAGCACAACCCTTCCTGCGTGTGGCGCGCCTGTCGATCAAGCCCGGCCAGTGGATCTTCGTGCGCGGTCCCTCCGGTTCAGGAAAATCCTGCCTCATCAAGGCGCTCAATGGTCTTTGGCCTTACGGGCGCGGCCGGGTGATCATGCCCGAGGGCATGAAGGCGCTCTATGCCTGCCAGGATACGCGGCTGCCGCAGGCGAGCCTCAAGCAGCTGATCGCCATGCCCGAGGATGAACACGAGCATCGTGACCTCGAAGTGGCCGCCATCATGAGCGCGGTCGGGCTCGCCGACTTCATTCCCTCGATGGGCAATCCCTATTATCGTGGCCGGCGCTGGGACGACGTGCTATCGGGCGGCCAGAAGCAGAAGGTGGTGCTCGCCCGCATCCTGCTGCATACGCCGGACGTGCTGTTCCTCGACGAAGCGACCGCCGCCCTCGATCCGGAGGCGAAGACTGAGTTCCATCGCCTGGTCCGCCAGTATTGCCCCAAGGCAACCGTGCTTTCGGTGATGCACGAGCAGACGCCGCCCACCGATAGTTTCGGCCGCCCCTTCTACCATGCCATCCTCAACATCGAGAACGGACGCGCCGGCCTTGAGCCGGTGGTGATACCTGCGCCGCCGCCGCCCCGCGACATGCGCGGCGGACTACGCTCGATGCTGTCGGTGATGCGCCATCTGCCATGACCCCGGAGAAACGGGGACCAAACGGACATCCGGTTATGAAAAAGGATAAGGACTTCATCGACGGCCTCATCGGCCGGATGACCCTTTCGGAGAAGATCGGCCAGCTCAACCTCGTCACCCCCGGGGGGGAGACGCTGACCGGCACTGTCGTCAACACGGACGTGGCCGACAAGATCAGAACGGGGCGGATCGGCGGCATCTTCGGCGTGAAATCGGCCGAGGCGGTGCGGGTCTTCCAGGATCTGGCGCAGAAAACGCGCCTGAAAATCCCGCTGATGTTCGCCGAGGATGTCATCCACGGCCAGAAGACCATTTTCCCCTTGCCGTTGGCACTCGCCGCCAGCTGGAACATGGATCTCGTTCGCGCCACCGCCCGCGTCGCCGCCCAGGAGGCGGCATCGATCGGCATCGACCAGGTCTACTCGCCCATGGTCGACGTCTGCCGCGATCCGCGCTGGGGACGGATTGCCGAAAGCCCCGGCGAGGATCCGTTCCTTGCCAGCCGCTTTGCCGAAGCCATGGTCGAAGGCTATCAGGGCACCGACCTTTCGCGGCCCGATGCGGTCATGGCTTGCCTCAAGCATTTCTGCGGCTATGGCGGCGGCATGGGTGGCCGCGATTACGACGCGGTCGATCTGTCCCCGACCACGCTGCACGACGTGATACTGCCGCCTTTCGTCGCCGGCATGCGGGCCGGCGCCGGGTCGATCATGGCCTCCTTTAATACGTTGAACGGCGTGCCCATGCATGCCAACCGCACCGTCATCACCGAGCTGTTCCGGAAAAGGCTCGGCTATGACGGGCTCGTCGTCGCCGACTACACCGGCATTCTCGAACTGATCGCCCACGGCATCGCGTCCGACCGAGCCGATGCCGCCAGGCTGGGGCTTTCCGCCGGCGTCGACATGGACATGGTATCGGAGACCTATCTCGAAACGCTGGAGGACAGCGTCAAGACTGGCCTGATCGGCGAGGACGAGATCACCGCCGCCTGTCGTCGCGTGCTGGACGCCAAGCTGAAGCTCGGCCTGTTCGACGATCCCTACCACCGGCTCGACTGGGGCCGCGCCGCACAACCCATCCTGACGGCCGGCAACCGGCAGCTGGCCCGCGAGGCGGTGGCTGCGGCCACGGTGGTGCTCAAAAACGAAGGCAATCTTCTGCCGCTGCCGGCGCCGGACAGCGGCAGGATCGGCGGCATCGCTCTTGTCGGCCCCTTCGCCCTCGACCGCGTCAACATGAACGGCACCTGGGCTGTCGCCGGTTCGCCCTCCACCGTCGTTCCCATCGCCGACGGGCTGCGCGAGGCGGTCGGCAACGCGGTAAGCGTCACGACGGCCAAGGGCGCCAATATCGTCGATGAGACCTGGCTCGCCACCCGCCTCAATGTCCATGATTGGAAGGATCTTTCCGTGGTCATCGACGTGCGATCGCCGGAAGCGATGATCGCAGAGGCGGTTGCCGCTGCTACGGCCGCCGACGTCACGGTAGCGGTGGTTGGCGAGGCGCGGGAATATTCCGGTGAATCGTCCTCGCGGACCGACCTCTCCATCCCCGAGCCACAGAAGAAACTGCTGCGGGCCCTCAAGGCCACAGGCAAGCCGCTCGTCGTCGTCGTCCTGACCGGCCGGCCGCTGGCGCTGGCCGAAGAGACGCTTCTCGCCGATGCGCTGCTCATTGCCTGGTTCGGCGGCACCGAAATCGGTCATGGTCTTGCCGACGTCCTGTTCGGCAAGGCCGAGCCGTCGGGCCGGCTGCCGGCAACCTTCCCCTATTGTGTCGGCCAAGTGCCGGTCACTTATGCGCACCGGCCGACAGGCCGGCCGACACCCGGCCGTTTCCAGAAGTTCACCTCGGGCTATGTCGATCTGCCCGATGAGGTGGCACAGAACGACGGCCTCTATCCATTCGGCTTCGGTCTCGGCTACGGCAACGTGGCCTACGGACCGCCGCGTGCCAACCGGACGAAACTCACCGGCGACGACCGGCTCGAAGTGACTCTCACGGTCACCAACCTTGGGGATCGCCCCACCAGCGAGACGGTGCAGCTCTATATCGGCGACCCCGTGGCGAGCGTCAGCCGGCCGGTGAAGGAACTGAAGGCCTTTCGCAAGGTGGCGCTCGCAGCCCGCGCCACTGAGGCGGTCAACTTCGTCATCACCGCCGACGATCTCGATTTCTCGGTGGCCGAGACGGTTGCCGATCTGCGCCGGCGCTCGGAAAGCGGTGCCTTCGACATTCACATCGGCCCCAACTCCCGCGATACCCAGGCGGTGCGCGTGACCTGGGACGAACCACAGTCTAGAGGAAAACAGTCATGACCTATTCGCCCGCCACCGTCGCGGCGATGGGCGACGACGCGCTCCTGGATCTCGTGCAGCAGGCAACGCTGAGCTACTTCTGGGACTACGGCCATCCGGTGAGCGGCATGGCGCGCGAGCGCGACAACGACGCCTTCGGCTATTCTCCGGACAATACCGTCACCATCGGCGGCACCGGTTTCGGCATCATGGCGCTGATTGCCGGCACCGAGCGTGGCTTTCTCGTCCGGGAAGAAGTGATCGAGCGCATTGGCCGGATCACCAACTTCCTTGAGACGGCCGATCGCTTCCACGGCGTCTTCCCCCATTTCATGAACGGGGAAACCGGCAAGGTCATTCCGTTCGGCGAGAAGGACGATGGCGGCGATCTGGTCGAAACGTCCTTCCTGATGGCCGGTCTTCTGACGGCGCGCCAGTGGCTGATCCCGACGCGGCCTGACCTGGCGGCCCGCATCGACCGGCTGTGGCGCGGCGTGGAATGGAGCCACCATGTGAGGGCCGACGGCGCCCTGCTCTGGCATTGGAGCCCGGTTCACGGCTTTGCCATGAACCATGCCATTACCGGCTGGAACGAATGCCTGATCACCCATGTTCTGGCTGCCGCCTCGCCCACCCATCCGGTGCCGGTCTCAACCTACCATCAGTCCTGGGCCAAGGGACGCGACTTCCTGAACGGCCGCAACTACGGCGGCGTGACGCTGCCACTGGGGCCTGATTACGGTGGGCCGCTGTTCTTCGCCCATTACTCCTTCCTGGGCCTCGACCCGCGCGGCTTGGCGGACGCCTATGCCGACTATTTCGTGCAGAACACGGCACATGCGCTCGTCAATCGCGCCCACTGCCTCACCAATCCCGGCGGCTTCGAGGGCTACGGCCCGGACTGCTGGGGACTGACGGCATCGGACACTTTCGACGGCTACAATGCCCACTCACCGACCAACGACACCGGCGTCATCACGCCAACGGCGGCACTCGCCTCGTTCCCCTACCTGCCCAAGGAAGCGATGGAGGCGCTGCGTGGTCTCTTGACCTCCATGGACGGGCGGCTGTTCGGTCCGCGCGGCTTTGCCGATGCCTTCTCGCCGGCACGGAACTGGGTCGCCTCGAGCCATCTTGCCATCGACCAGGGACCGATCGTGGTGATGATCGAGAACCACCGGTCGGCGCTTCTTTGGACGCTGTTCATGTCGGCATCGGAAGTGCTGGCCGGCCTGACGAAACTCGGCTTCTCCAGCCCGCATCTCGACAAGGCCGCCGTTGCATGACGCCTGAGGCCATTCCTCTCGGCTCATCGGACTTTCCCGACGCAGCCGCGCGCATGAGCGTCGAGCTGTGGCGGACCGAGGCGCCCTCTCCACGCCTGGCCATCACCGCTCATGGCCGCAACGGCGCGGCGCGGGCGCCGCACATGCAAAAGCTGATCGACGCCTATCGCGCGCGGAATTACGTCGTGCTGTCTCCCGATTGCTGCGCCTCGGCTTGGAACGACAGCGCCGGCAGCGAAGCCGACTTCCTTCTGGAAAACCATGTGCGCGACGTGCGCCGCACCATCGAGTGGGCGATCGCCAACGCGGCCACCTTGGGCTGGAGCGGCTCGCATCTCGCCCTCTGTGGCCACTCGATGGGTGCCTATGCCGTCGCCCGCCTTGCCGCGAGCGAGTATCTCGGGCGGGTCGCGCACCTTCTGCTGGTCTCGCCCTTCACCTCCGGCGCGCGTCAGATCGAGGCGCGCGAGAAATATCATCCGGACGGCATCGCCAACCTCAAGCGCGAGGTACCGCGCGCCCTCGACGAGTGGCCGCGCCACGACATATTCAAGGTGATCGACCGGCTGGCGCTTCCGGTCGCCGTGTTCGCCGGTGCCAAGGATATTGTGGCGCCGCCGGAAAATGTTCGAGAATTCGTGGAGCGATTGCCATCCCCACCGCTCTACCGGCTGCTGCCGGAGGCGTCGCACTGTCTGGAAGGCGGTGACTATCAGACGGACCTCATTGAGGCCATCGACCGGCTCGATGCGGCGGCCTTATCAGCCTAATCCCTTCTTCGGTCTGAGGAAGTTTTGAGGGCGGCTGCGTCACTCCCTCATCCTATAGTCGTATTTTCCCCTAGACTTTATCGTTTCGCATTGCCGCTTGCGTGTTTTGCCTTTGACGGCCCACCTCCGAGAAGGTACTTACGACTCAGGCTTTTCCTGCATACTGACGTTAACGTCAACGTTAACATATCGGGACAAGGGAGCACCTGCCTCCCACCTCATGAGGGAACATCATCCGATGGCCGACGCACGCTTGGCGGCTTCCCGCCCGCTCTCGCCGCATCTTCAGGTTTTCCGCTTCATCCTGACCATGGCGATGTCGATCGTTCACCGCATCACCGGTGGTTTCCTCTACGTCGGTACGGTGTTCGTCGCCGTCTGGCTGGTGGCGGCAGCGAGCGGCCCTGAATGGTTCGCCCGCGTCGACGGCCTTTACCAGACCTGGATCGGACGCCTGATCCTCCTCGGCCTGGTCTGGTCGCTGATCCATCACGCCATCGGCGGCATTCGCCATTTTGCCTGGGACCTCGGCTACGGCTTCGATCCCAAGACGGCCAACCTGTTCGCCCTGTTCAACCTCGTGGCGGGCCTCGTGCTGACGGGCATCGTTGCCGTCGCCGCCTTCATTTTCGCCTGAGGTCCGCCATGGATAAGTCCTTCCGCTTTCAGACGTCCTTGAAGCACGCCCGTGGTTTCGGCTCGGGCAAATCCGGTACCACGCATTTCTGGCAACAGCGGGTGACCGGCGTCGCCGCGCTTCTGCTGTCGCTGGTCTACGTCGTGCTGCTGATCAAGCTGCAGGGCGACGATTACCCCGCCGTCGTCGCCACGCTCGGCAATCCCTTCGTCGCCGTGCTGATGCTCGCCTTCCTGGGCGTCAGCGTCTGGCACATGAAGATCGGCATGCAGGTTATCATCGAGGACTATGTCAATCAGCCGCTGCTCCGAGTGCTGGCGTTGATGGTCAATTCCTTCTTCTCGGCGCTGGTCGGCATTGCCTCGGCCGTGGCGCTTATCAAGATCACCTTCGGAGCCTGACCATGGCCGTTGCCTCAGAGACCACCGGCGGCAAGCAGACCGCCTTCAACGTCGGCGGCCGCGCCTATCAGTTCATCGACCACACCTTCGACGTGGTGGTGGTGGGTGCCGGCGGCGCCGGCCTCCGGGCCGTCGTCGGCGCCTCGGAAGCCGGCCTTTCCACCGCCTGCATCACCAAGGTGTTTCCCACCCGCTCGCACACCGTCGCCGCCCAGGGCGGCGTCGCCGCCTCGCTCGGCAACATGGGGCCGGACGACTGGCGCTGGCACATGTACGACACCGTCAAGGGCTCCGACTGGCTCGGCGACCAGGACGCCATCGAATATCTGGTGCGCAACGCGCCGGCCGCGGTCTATGAGCTCGAGCACTGGGGCGTGCCCTTCTCCCGCACCGAGGAAGGCAAGATCTATCAGCGGCCGTTCGGTGGCATGACCACCAATTTCGGCGAGGGCATCGCCCAGCGCACCTGCGCCGCCGCCGACCGCACCGGCCACGCCATGCTGCACACCATGTATGGCCAGGCACTCCGGCATTCGGCGGAATTCTTCATCGAGTATTTCGCCATCGACCTGATCATGGAAAATGGCGCCTGTCGTGGCGTGGTCGCCTTGGACATGGAGACCGGTACGATCCACCGCTTCCGCGCCCACAAGACGGTGCTGGCGACCGGCGGCTATGGCCGCGCCTATTTTTCCTGCACTTCGGCCCATACCTGCACCGGCGACGGCAATGCTATGGTGCTGCGCGCCGGCCTTGCGCTGCAGGACATGGAGTTCGTGCAGTTCCATCCCACCGGCATCTACGGCGCCGGCTGCCTGATCACCGAGGGCTCGCGCGGCGAAGGTGGCTATCTCACCAACTCCGAGGGCGAGCGCTTCATGGAGCGCTACGCGCCGTCGGCCAAGGATCTTGCCAGCCGCGACGTCGTCTCCCGCTCGATGACCATGGAGATCCGCGAGGGCCGCGGCGTCGGCAAGCTCAAGGACCATATCTACCTGCACCTTGATCATCTCGACCCGGCGATCCTGGCCGAGCGCCTGCCGGGCATCTCGGAAAGTGCCAAGATCTTCGCCGGCGTCGACGTGACGCGCGAGCCGATCCCGGTGCTACCGACCGTCCATTACAACATGGGCGGCATCCCGACGAATTATCACGGCGAGGTACTGGCCAAGATCGACGGCGATCCCGACCGGATCGTGCCGGGCCTGATGGCGGTCGGCGAGGCGGCCTGCGTATCGGTGCATGGCGCCAACCGCCTCGGCTCCAACTCGCTGATCGACCTTGTGGTGTTCGGCCGCGCCGTCGGCCATCGCTGCGCCGAGACCATCGACAAGGGCAGCCGTATCGCCGAGCTGCCCAAGGACGCCGGCCTCAACGCCCTGGAGCGGCTCGACCGCGTGCGCCACGCCTCCGGTTCGACGCCGACCGCCGAGCTCCGGCTGTCGATGCAGAAGACCATGCAGGCGAACTGCGCCGTCTTCCGCACCGGCGAGGTGCTCGAGGAGGGCGTCAAGCTGATCCACGATTGCTGGGCGGCCGGCGACAATCTCAAGACCACCGACCGCTCGCTGATCTGGAACACCGACCTTACCGAGGCGCTCGAATACGAGAACCTGATCTTACAGGCGGTGGTGACCATGGAAGGCGCGGCCAACCGCAAGGAAAGCCGAGGGGCACATGCCCGCGAGGACTATCCCAACCGCGACGATGGCGAGTGGATGAAGCACACGCTGGCCTCGATTAACACCGACGCCCGCACCGTCGGCCTCGATTACCGGCCGGTGCACACCTACACGATGACGCCGGAGATTGAGTACATCAAGCCGAAAGCGCGCGTGTACTGAGGGCCAAGGCTTAACCAAGCCGATGAGGACGATATTTCATGCAGTTGAGGCTGCTCAGAACAAAGTCTCGGCCGGAAGCCTTAATGCTTGCAGTGGTCACGGTCAGTGTGGCGTTCTTGCAGTCCTGTAGCGGCTCCCCGTCTGCCATTGGCACGTTCTCATCGCCATCCACCCAAAATGGAGGCGGCCTGATTGGCGAGTGGACAATGTTCGATGGTCCATCAAGATCCTGCGCCAAGGAGAGTGACTTCTATAGGGAGATAACAATTGGGGTCCATAAAGACCGCACAGTCTCGTATCAGCGAGTTATTTGCGCTGGCCAACCTTTAGGAGCTTATGAAGAAATCGATGGTGAAGGATACTATCGCCTATCTGGAAATAGGATCTCCTTCCTCTCGAACGACCCTGGTTATTTTTCAGCATTCGCGAAGTCTCCGACGACTTGCACATACAGGATCACTTCAGAAGACCGGCTAATCCTCACAGATTGTGATGGTATTTCTGAGGATTGGACCTTCGATAGGTTTGAGAACGTCCACCAGCTGGTTTCACCTGCCGAGCTGGAACGCAAAAAATAGAGACTGATTTGAAATGATACAGGCGTGCAAGCTCAGCATGGTATGGATAGTGGCGGCTACCCTTTTGGTTGCCAGCTGTGTTGCTTCACCTCGACCTGAAACCTCTGCAACGAAAGCTCAAGCAGGGAGCCCAGGGATTCCTGTCAGCCGGGCCAACCTAGCCAGGTTAATCGGATGCTGGACGTATGACGGTCCCCAAGATTCTCATGCGACGAACTTGCCAGAAGCAATTTACGGCGCTGATCGCCCCCTTGGAACAACCACTGTTTGCTTCGGTCCACGGGGCAGATTCGTTCATTCCACGTTCTACCAGCGCGAGGGATTGCGTGATGTTTCAGCCAAATACTCCCTTCTACGCGAAGGTCATCTTGGGTTGAGCGAACGCGATTTCATCTGGGGTTCTGACAGAATTGAGCTCCACTTCACCGCAACAAACCAATTGTACATGGTGATTCGCGAGGCAGGAGCAAACACAAAAACTGCCTATCTCCTTCAACGAGATATGGCTGACAAAGATTATCTAGAGACGACAGGCGACCGCTAGGCTCTGGCTTAGGTTATGGGCCTCAACAAAGCAGGATGATCCCATGGTTCAGCTGACTCTGCCGAAGAACTCGAAGATCAAGGCTGGCAAGGTCTGGCCGAAGCCGGAGGGCGCGACGCATGTTCGCGAGTTCCGCATCTATCGCTGGGATCCGGAGGACGGGCGCAATCCGCGGCTCGATACCTTCTTCGTCGATCTCGACGATTGCGGGCCGATGGTGCTCGACGCGCTGCTGTGGATCAAGAACAAGGTCGACCCGACGCTGGCGTTGCGCCGCTCCTGCCGCGAGGGCATCTGCGGCTCGTGTGCGATGAACATCGACGGCATGAACACGCTGGCCTGCACCAAGGGCATGGAAGAGATCTCCGGCCCGATCAAGATCTATCCGCTGCCGCACATGAACGTGGTGAAGGACCTGGTGCCGGACCTCACCCACTTCTACGCCCAGCACAAGTCGATCGAGCCCTGGCTGCACACCGTATCGCCAACGCCGGAGAAGGAATGGCTGCAAAGCCACGAGGACCGGGAGAAGCTCGACGGCCTCTACGAGTGCATCCTCTGCGCCTGCTGCTCCACCTCCTGCCCGAGCTACTGGTGGAATGGCGATCGCTACCTCGGTCCGGCCATTCTGCTGCAGGCCTATCGCTGGCTGATCGACAGCCGCGACGAGGCAACCGGCGACCGGCTCGACAATCTCGAGGATCCGTTCCGCCTCTATCGCTGCCACACCATCATGAACTGCGCCCAGACCTGCCCGAAGGGCCTCAACCCGGCGAAGGCCATCGCCGAGATCAAGAAGATGCTGGTCGAGCGGCAGATCTGATCGTCTTTTCATCTCCTGCCTGAATTGGCGGCCCGGCTCACGCTGGCGCCGCCTTTTTTGGCATTGCCGCGATAACACCTTATCGGCGGCCCGCTTCCGTCCCCTTTCCTCCGCAATGCCGACGGCTTCCGATGGCCTAATGCCATCATCACCGGATCCACCGGTACCCTTGGAAGCCCAGATTATGTTCGTTCGGAAACTCCTCGTCAGCCTCCTCTTCGCCGCCATGTTTGCCGAGGCTCTCGCCGCCCTTGCCGACTATGCCGCTGTGGAAAATGCCGCCTCGAAATCGACGGTGGGAACCATGGCCGCCGCTGGGGAACCGCCGGTCTCCTGACCGCGTATGTGGCTGTAGACTGCCCACAAAGCCATCAAGAGTGGCAGTCGAATATCACCGGCAACGACACCCCGAAATGTGAATCAACGGATGCGCTACGCCCTTCGGCGGGGTTGAAGGCGGGCATCTGAGACTATACCTCGCCATCGACCGACTGGCGGCCAGCCGATTCCGCCTTGAAGATGAATGACTTAGACTTTTGTCTATTTCGCTTGTCGGAAAGGCCCCGATTGATGGCGCGCTTTATGCATTTGAGTTTTGCGAGAGGCGCGTCATCGGCCTGTCTCGCAAACGTCATGGAGAGTCCATCGACGCGGCGCACAGGAGTTTGGGATGGCTCGCGGACCGAGAGGGACGCGTCGCTTTCCCGAGTAGCGAAAAGAGATGGAATGATGGCGTTGGCGACACCTCAGAGCGTCAGGGGCTTGTTCAGGATGCAGACCGTCGATGTGCTGTTTCTGTGCGAAACCAACAGCGCGACCAGCCTGATGGCCGAAGCGCTGCTCAACCAGCGTGGCGACACGCGCATTCGCGCCTTCAGCGCCGGCAGCCGGCCGGCGGCTGCCTTGCTGCCGGAGGCCGAACAAGCCCTCAGCCAGCGCGCCATTCCGACCGATGGCCTCGAGCCCAAGTCGTGGACGATCTTCGCCCTGCCGGGCGGCCTTCGGCCGCATATCGTCGTTGATCTGGCGACCGTCACCTGGACTGAGCCCGACTGTGCTGCGCTCGCCGAATACGCGACACTCCGCTGGCCCCTGCGCGACCCGGCGCTGGTCGAACGCAAGGCGGATCGTCGCGCGGTGACGGAGACGGTGCTCAATGCCCTGCAGACGCGCATCGAAGGCGAGCTGATGCGCCGTATCGACGGCGTGCGCCAGACAATCGATGGCGAGCAGTCGCCGGCTTCCAAGCTCTGGGCCTGACCGCCGGGCCAGTCCCGGCATTCAGGTATGAACAGACCGGCCAACAGGGTCCGTCGGCGCTTTTTGACGCGAATTTCCTGGTGCAAGTACCTATAGGAAACAAAGGGTTGGCGCGAAAGCTGGCTCTTATTTCACGGACTTTTTCTTTGAGTTCGCTACCCCTCTTGCGCTCCGAACGAACATCGCTATAGTGCGCGGCCACGAGCCGGGGCGCCGGCCGTATGGAGAGGTGGCCGAGTGGTTTAAGGCGCACGCCTGGAACGCGTGTATAGGGGCAACCCTATCGAGGGTTCGAATCCCTCCTTCTCCGCCATCGCATTCGCAAACCATTGATGTTCAAGAAGTCCTGGTTTTGGGGACTTCTTTACCGCCGGACTGGTACACAACGGTGGTACACACATGGTCCTCGCAATGGCACGCCCCTTCAAGCATCCGGATACCGGCATTTTTTGGTTTCGAAAGAGGGTTCCTGAAGCCCTTCGGGAAATGGTTGGCAAGCGGGAGGAGAAATTCACCCTTGGAACCCGCGACCCTTCCGAAGCCAAGGCCCTTTTCGCCATCGCGGCTGCTGAAGTCGAATCACGCTGGAAAAATCTTCGCAGGGGTTTGATTAGCCTTAGCGAGCGGCAGGCTGCGGCAATTGCAGGCGAAATCTATCGCGAGATTGTAGACGGCGAAAAAGACAATCCATCGGATAATCGCGAACATCGAATAGACGCCCTCATGCACGATCGGCTCGGAGAAGATCCGAAGACGGTTTCTGTTGCCATTTTCGGAGACCAGAATACTGGACAGCGCTTCTTGGCCGTCATGCAACAGCGCCGCGTGGAAGAGCCGATTACGAAATACCTTGATCGCCATGGGCTCCGGATCGATCCGCAAAGCCGGAAATTACTGGAGACGCAGGTTGGTCGCGCAATTTACGAGGCACGCCAATATCTGCAGCGGCTTACCACGGGCGATTGGAGGGAGGATCCGAATGGAGACCGTTTCCCGGTACTAGAAAAGGCAGAAACCTCCCCATCGCAGAAAATTGGAAAGAGGACCGTTCTCGACGCTTTCGAGGGATATCTAAAAGAGCGCAAGCCCTCGGCCGCGACCGAAAAACGGTGGCGTCCAATTATCACTGCTGTATCCGATGAAGTCGGCGATATTTCGGACTTAACCGACGATTGGTGCATCGCTTGGAAGAATCGTCTTCTAGATCAAGGTCTAGAAAACGGAACGGTTCAAAACGCGTATCTCGGATCGTTGAGGACAGTTTGTGAGTATGCAGTCGACCAAAAGTGGATTCGAGAAAATCCTGTCGCTAAAATTTCAGTCCGTGTTCAGAAAAAACGGCGAACTCGTGCTCAAAAAGGATTCACCCACGACGAAGCGCGGACCATATTGAAGGCTACGCTACAATCAACAACCGAGCGAATGACACCTGAAGGCGCCGCCGCGCGGCGCTGGGTTCCTTGGCTTTGCGCTTATACTGGCGCGAGAGTTGGCGAGATTGCTCAATTGCGCAAAGAGGATGTGCGGCAATCCGATGGCGTTTGGGTTTTCCATATAACCCCCGAGGCCGGGACCACCAAGAACGCTGCCGCCCGTGATGTACCACTTCATAGCCATTTGATTGAACAAGGGTTTTTGTCTTTCGTAGCTCAATCACGTTCTGGCCCACTATTTTATGATCCACGGATGGGTCGTGGCGGAACCGTCGCTAATCCAACTTATAAGAAAATCGGCGAGCGCATTGGCAAATGGGTTCGCAGTCTGGGAATTAATGATCCGGAACTTCAACCTAATCACGGCTGGCGCCATAGATTCACGTCGGTAGTGCAAGACCCGGAAGTGCTTCTAAAAACAAAACAAATCAATTACATACAAGGTCACGCGCCCGCCAACGTCGGCGAGGAATACGGCGATTGCCTTCCTGCGGCACTCAAAAGAGGCGTCGATACGATTCCGAGAATCATTGTCGACGGGCTGTAACCTCTCGGTTCGTTCGGACAGCTTAATCACCCATTGTCCCGGTTCCACCATCATCATCCGGCGGCTGCTGCGAGGACGGGATGACAACGGCTCGATATCGCCAGACATAGACCGTCGAATCCGCATGTGATGCGGCTGTAGCGGCCGAAATCACGGATGCGAATCCGAGGGCGATGAGGGCGGTAGCTAAGATGCGCATGTCGGACTCTATTTCTGAGTTGCTGCGGGTTTCGGGCCGGAGGTCGGACGATCCGGCGTGATCAGTTTGAGCAATGAGCGCCGTCCGGTTCCACGCTCCCGGAACAAGTTTGATGCGGGGGAAGCGGGGTCGCGTCGGTTTCGGGTCGCGGCGGCGATCAGTCGAGCACCGGCCGCCCGCCACGCGGCGGCGGCCTGTCGCTGCGAACGTCGAACGGCAATCGCCAGCCGAGGCCATTCGTCGTCCGGGACCGTTGCGAAAAACGCCTGCATTTCGAGATCGTCGGCCACGGTCATATTCGGACCTAACCAGTCGTCCCAGCGCTGCGCTGGAGTTTGTGTCCGGCGGACGAGGTCGTCGCGGCCGGAGTTTTTAGCTTCGGATTCGGTGACCGTGGTCCACCCAATCCAACCCGGAAGGCCGTCCGGTGTGGGTGGGAGAAAATACACAGCTTTCTCCCACCCGGGCACGGGACGGCCCGAAGCCCGGCGGTTGACGTAAATCCGCACCATGTCATCCGAGGCCCGCGAGGCCCGGGCGCGCTTCATTTTGGCCTCCACGCGGGGGCGTTGTCGGGGGCGGAAACGCTCGGGGATGGAACAGCGTATCCGGCATCCTGCGCATCGTAAATATCTTGCAGTTCTTCGCACCCGACTTTCTCCCAATGGTAGATATTATCAATAATATCAATCGGTTGCATCTTCGCGAGTTCCGCACGCTGCTTGTCGTCGAGATAAGAGCTGACGAACGCCTGCAGTCCCATATCCAACTTTTTGAATGCTTCCTGATCGCCTTTCGCGGCGCCGACGAGCAAATTGGCGTTTGCGGTGCGTTCCTTAACATCGGCAAGGAACTCTTCCTCGCTCTCATACCAGTCCATGTCAAATTGTGTCATTTCTTCCTCCACTTTTGCAGTTCAACCATTGTTTTCGTGACGAACGAAATACGGATCACGTCGGCCGTTGTTCGTCCGTCGGGGCGGCCTCGACGGCCGGACGGGCGATCGAGCCGAGGGCATCGGGATCGTGCTCGGCTTCGGCACGGCCTTTGGCACGCCAGTTTTCCAGTTCGGCGACGATGTCGAGCGGCCGCTGACGGGCGAGTTCGGCGCGCTGGTTGTCATCGAGATATGAGCTGACGAATTTTTTCAAATCCGGATCGAGCTTTTCGACGGATTCGAGGTCGCCACGGGCGGCAGCAATGAGCAAATCAGCCTCGGACGCGACCCGGCGCACACCGGCTAAAATCTGTTCGTCGGCCGCCTTCTGAGCGACCTCGGCGGCCCAACGCTGCTTGAGGGCGTCTGAGGCATCATAGCCGATCACGGCCACATCCTGACGCTGCGCTTCAAGCCACAGGCGTTCGCGAAATTCCTCGGGGCCGTGGCTCTCAAGCTGCGCGCCCCATTCGTCATGGGCTTTTTCGACAAGGGCGCGGATGGATTCGTCAGAAAGCGAGCCGTGGACGGTGACATAGTCGCCCGTGTCATGCAGCCTCGATTCCGCGACCGAAACCCAGGCGCCATCATGGCTTTCGGTGACATCTTCGTAGCCCCTTTCGCGCCAACTGTCTGCGATCGATGTAATTGCATATTCGGTTAGGGGGACAGGACGGCTGCTCGGGTTCCGGCGGACGGCAGCAGACTTTTTAAGATGCTGGAAGCCGCCTTTATCGATGCCGATGTCCTCGGCAAGGGCGGCGGCAAGCGGCGCGGCCTGACCGTCCGGACCCCATGTGGAGATTCGGCGGCCCTTGACCTCGACCCAGCCGCCATCGTTGCACTGGATGCGAATCCGATCGCGGCGCCGAACGTCAACCAAGTTGATGTCAGAGGCGAAAGGCGACGGATCGAAATCCGGAAACCGTTGGCGGAGTAGGCCGGACTTGTAATCCGTTCGCGCCTCCTCGGTTGGGAGCCTCGGGAATCCTTTTCGATTTTGTGACATCTCTTCCTCCACTTTTTGCAGTTCGTTCAGGGCTTTTCGATGTTCACGAAATGCTGACACAACGGCCGTCCGTCGATCGTGCAGCCGACGGCGACGAACGGATGCCATCCTCTGTTCACCCATCTGCGGTTCCGGTTCGCGATCGAGCCCTCGGGCGGCGTAGCTCCGGGAGTCGACACGACGGCCAGAATCGACCTCGCGGAGCAAGCTGTTGATGAGGTCGGAGACCCTGGCGCGTTCGGCTTTCAGAGCCGAACCACGCTCTCCACCCTGTCGGCCGCCGGATTCAAACATGGCGGCAAGGGTGGCGTTGCGGACGCTTGCAAATCCGGACTCGGTCGATGGATCGAGCCGACGGGGCGTCATGAGAATGTGTGCGTGGGGTTGTTCCTGGCCGTCGGCCGCCTTGGGAGCATGGATAGCGACATCACAGACCGCGCCCGCCGTAATGTATTTTTTCATGACGCTCTCAACGAACTCGCGCCATCGATCGCGGGGCAGATCGCGAGGGATGGAAATCTCAACCTCGCGGGCGCAGACGGCATCTTTTCTTCGTTCGGCGGCCTCGACGTGGTTCCATAGCTGCGCGCGATCCAAGGCCCATGACGGAGCACCTTCGGGGGCGAGGATGAAACTATCGATGACGTGTTTTTTCCGGCGAAAGTCGAACTCGCGGCCGGTTCGGGAGTCGGTCAGCACCGTCGCAGCGCGGTAGGCGGCGGCTGCGACGGTGCTGCGGCCTTTCGAGCGTTGAAGAACCTTCACGCTCATATGGAAAAGCGCTTCGGAGGCTGGGAGCGATGTCATGATGGCCGGGCGCTTAAGCGTCGGCCCATGACATTCGACGACGGATTTGAGAGGTCGGGAGACCGCGAAAATCGTCCAGGCGAGGAGTGGGCGGAACGGATTCGGAATACGTCGAAAACATCGGGGCACTTAAGCGTCGGCCGAAATTCAGGGACGAATTCGATGCCCGGATCGGCGAGTATAAATCGACCCTGAAACCGTGTTCCGGCCGTATCACCAGCGCCGATGGTAGAGTTTAAGCGCCGTCGGAGCATGTAATCCGTCTCCATGAAGTCCATACAGGCAAGCTGCGTCACTTGTGACGCTTAAGCGCGCCTTTCAGGTACATCTTTATTGGTTTCAGCATGCGACTACACTTGTGCCGGCGCAATATTGAGAGAAAGATATTCTCATTCAGAAAAGCTATTTCGGGAGGAAAACATGGTCGATTTGAGCGCGTTGAAACAGCGAAAAGCGGACCTCGAAAGCCGCTTGGCGCAAACCGAATCCGCACTCAAGTCGGCTCGCCGGGCGGATGACAGCCGTAGAAAAATCGTCCTCGGCGGAGCGATCTTGGCGGCGTTGAAAGCGAGCGAAATCGACGGGTCGGCCGTGCGGAAAATCCTGGCCGCGCATGTCGCTGACCGGGATAAGCGGCTGTTTGACGGCTCGCCGCTTGCGATCAGGGAGCCGAGGCAATGAGCACGATTGATATCAATCCTGCCGTCGATCTTTTCGCAAACCTTCCCGCGACTGACTGGTCCAAGAGAATGATCGAAGCCATTCTGGGAACCACAACTGAGCCGTCAACGGTGTCGGGGTTGCTCGGAATCATCGCGTCGGCGCTGATGCTCATAGGTGTGATGTGGATGGTCTACAGCGTTGGCTCAATGATCATTGGAGCAGCGCGAACAGGGCATCCGCTTCCAGAGGCGACCTCGGGATATTGGGCCATGATGAGGCCTACGATTGCGCTTGGAATGCTAGTTCCGATGACGACAGCAGGTCTCTCCGGCGTCCACTATCTTGTCAAAGAAGTGGCAACGATTAGCGCCAATCTGGGAAACGCGGTCGCTCTGCAATATGTTGAAAACGCAACGGTTTCAGGCAATTCACCGTTACCGATTTCAGGCTCCGGGCAGTCGCTCGTTTATGGGTTGGTGCGCGCCGAGGTCTGCTCGGCCGTGAGGCTGAGGGCCGGCCGCACACTGGGGGAAACGGCGACCACGGCGGCGCGGATTCCGGCCGCATCCGGGAGCGTGATTCAAGCGGGCGAACGGAGATCCTGGTGGACTGGCGAGGTCACAGAAGCCGGAAAAAACACCGGATACGCATGGGACTATGGTCCGGCGTGCGGCTCCTTGACAGTTTCGAACCCTGAAAATTTCGGAGATTTCGGAACGACACGGAGGCAGGCGGTTGCAGGAGTGGTTTCGTCCATTCGGGCGCTGAAAATCGGCGACCAGATAGCTGATGTGATCGGGCGGACTCCCGGCGCAACCTCGGAGGACTCGGAAACACTAGTGAAGTCAATAGTTTCGACATGGCGAAATAACGGGACACTGATAACCCAACTCGTCGAGCAGCTGAATCAAATCGCGGAAAATTATAATCGCACGATTTCACAAGCTGCTCGATCGGCCGCAACAGCCTCGGATTCTGGACTGAGACAAAAGCTCGTCGAGCATATCAAAAGTTGCGGTTGGCCTTGTGTCGGCGGCTACTATCGAACTGTCGCCACTCTGAATCTAGCTGCGTCGTCGAACGCTGCGGAAAAGCCAACGGTCACCGAGCCAGATCCAAAATCATGGGGAATGTATGGTTCGACCGTCGGCGCAGCGCTGAAACTCGTTGATAATCAAATACTTACAGAAAGCGCAGATGTCCGATTGACGGCTGATGATCTTCGGACGCAAGCCGACGATGATGCAGACAGCACGTTCGCACGGATGATTGAGAGCATAACTCAGCCGATGAAAGATTATTTGACAGTTTATCCAGGGTTTTCACCGGACCCGATTTCCGATTTGATGAATACAGGTAACTCATTGATAGTTGGTGCGGAGGCGGCTTTCGGCATCGGGGCGGCCGCGACTGGAACGGCACATTTCTTCGGATCGGCGGCAGGGGCCACCCTTGATTTTCTTCTCGGGGCGGCCTCTCCGGCAATCAAGGCCTCCTACGGCGCGGGTGTCATGCTGCAATATGTTCTTCCTATAATACCTTGGATATACGTGACATTTTCATTTTTTGCATGGGGACTTGAGCTGTTAGTGGCCTCGATCGCCGTCCTCATCTGGGCGTTCGGGCATTTGCGTCTCGACGGCGGCAGCTTCGTCGATAAGGCCCAAGCGTTCGGGTATGGCTCCTTGTTCGTGTCCATCTTGTTGCGTCCGGCTACTATCGTGGCCGCGTACGTTGCCGCCATCAGCGTAAGCATCGTTGGTCTGAATTTCCTGAGATATAGCTTCTCGTTCGCCTCTGATGCCGCGATGGCCGGATTTACATTGGGAATTTCTGGGGTATTGGTCTATGGGATACTCGCAATCGTCGTTCAATTCATGGCATTTCATTACATTTTCCGATCGATACTTACCGCTCCCGAACGCGTCGGTCAGTGGTTGGGGCTTCAGATTTCGAGCTGGCGGGAGTCCGAAGGCGGTGCCCTGATAATCGGAAGCGTCGGCGGACGGCTAAGTGGGATGGGAGGTGGGCTCCCGGGATTCAAGGGAGGCGGCGGCAAAGGATCGGCGGGCGAGACATCCGGCAGTGGTAGTGCCGGAGCGTCGGCGGGGCCGGGCGCTTCGAGACCTCGATAATAAAGAAAAGGGCGGTCCTGGTGGGCCGCCTTTTCGATTCAAACTCGCCCTCTGCGGGACGGACTAGCGATCTATCTGAATTTAAAAGCAATATTTGATATGGTCAATGCTCGACAGGGCATAATGAGATTTCAATTTCATCACCCTCGATCTCAACCATGAGGTCAGTTGGATCGCCGCATTGCACCGATGCGCAGGCCATCGCAGCCATATCCTCGATGTCAGCTGCGATGTCGATTTCATCATAATTATCAAGAAGATAAAGTCGAAGTGCAGCGGCCCGAAGGCGACTTGCGACTGGGCAAGAGGCGCATTGCGCCGGGAAAAAAGAGACTCGCATGTGGCTGGCCTCACGAAAGAAGGAACGGGCGCTACAGCGCGCCCGCGAGGTGAAGAAAAACGATGGTTGTAACCGGCGTCAGGATCGGCAGAAGAGCCGCGATCTCGGCCCAATGATCGCGGATGCGGTAGCTGTGCATCGCGGCCTCCATCAGTGACCGAGCCACGCGACGAATGCGAGGATCGCGAGGAACCAGAGCAAAGTGATCACGGGAGAGAAGGCGTAGAGGGCAGCTGCAAGGGCGCGGCGGAGGCGGTAGGACATCGGGGTTCTCCTGTTTGGCCGCCGCATCGGCGGTCATCATGGCGTCCGATGAGACGTCGATCCGGTCGGGTAGCTGCCTGTCGCACAGCGACACGCTTGCGCTTGGGCATGAGCGCGCCCGATCCGGATCGATGTAAGGAAAAGCCGATGATGACCGTTCAGGCGGCCGGAAGTCGGAGAGCGAGAGTAAGTCCGCCCATCAGCATAACGCCAACAACCACGCTAGCGCGCCAGTACAATGACTGCCCTTGCGCTCGGTGCCACACCAGAGCGCCACTGGCTATTGCGGTCACGACAGCGGCGTACAGCAGCCACCACAGCCCGAGGCGGTAGCCACCTGTCAGCTGATAGCCAATGATCACCACGACCGCCGCAGCGTAAATGGCTGCAATGGCGCGGATTTTCCAATTCTCCATTGTCCTGTCCTTTCATTTCGTTCGCCGTGAGTTTCGCGGTGGGAGGCTGGCCCTCCTAGTCGCCGTCTGCGTTCGACGGCGATTAAGCAAGGTCAGATGGCACCAACGATAACGTCGCGGCAGGTGTCGACGATTAAAATGGTGCAGGCTGCTGCTGTCAGTTGCGCTTTCTAAAAACGCACTTGGCGATTTCCGCCCCGACTATGCCGTATTGGAAGTCAAATTCGCAGGTGGAGATTGTCGGCTTGCCCGCCTCGATAGCGGTAAACATGGAGATGTGTGGGCCAACATCCCGCCCCCATTCCTCACGGACTATCACGAGTCCGGCATACCTCGTTGCGGCACACGACTGAACGCGGCCAGCCTTAAGTTTCCGAGTGCTCTGGGCGTCGGTGTGGGCCTCCACGTACTTCTCGTGCTCTTCAAGAATGCGATAGATTGACTCGTTGCGTGTGATCACGCCCTCACTTACAAAAAGTCTCACTGCGACCTCCTGTTAGCTCTTGATCTAGCGTTGTATTTCATCAGAGAACCCGCCTGCAGATGGGCGGAAAATGCGTCAGACTTAGGTGATCAACACGCGTCAGGCATCGGCGTCGCCATGCCGGCAACCATCGCCGCCGACGCCGCGCGGGCGGCTTCGCGGGCCGCACGTAGTGCCTTGGCGGGAGTCGGGTACTGATCAAACACGACGGAGTCGTCATCGAAATCGATCGAGATAATGTGCCAGTACTCGCGATCGGGTATCCGTCGTCCGCTGCCCGTCGTGTAATCGCCACCGAACTCAATCACATCGTTGGCCTTGATTGTGGTCAGGTCGACGATGCGACCGCGCTGCGACAGGTAGGTGCGGGTCATCCGGGCCGCGTTCGGACCAGATAACACCGCAGCCCAGTTGCCTCCCCGCTTGTGGGAACAATACACGAATGACCTGATTGAGCCGCCGTCCATCGGCAGTTCATAGCGCTCTGCGCCCTCTGGCGCGTTGTCCGCTATCTCGGCGGTTTGGGTGTCACTCTCACTCATATCAGTCTCCAACTTTGCTCGGCCTCGCCGTACCACCCGGCTTCGCCATTCATGTTGCCTCATTAGCAACCCCACCATAAAAGCACATCCTCCTCGTCGGCGCAACAGTATCGATTGTTTGTGTTAGGCTATAGTTAAAATCAAATCATCGTATTATCTCCGTCTCAGGCCTCGCGATACTATTTTATGCTCTAATTAATTTTTTGGTTATTAACATCATTTTGGGCATTTCTTTTCGTTTGTTACCATCGAATTCGTTACGCCTTATTTTTTAATTCGTGCTCATCGAATTCGAAATTCCATTTATTTCGCGCGACAGTTGGGAATTAACCAACTGCGAATTCGCAGCGGAACGGATTCGCATTTCGTGCGTCACGAAAAGGAAGGCGTCGTGAAATCGTTCGCGAGGCGGTCAGCGAACGGGTTGACGGCCTCGTCGTCGGCATAGGCTTTCGCTGGTCACGCCCCCGAGGAGGTGGGACCCAGCATCGAAGATGCGTCAGAAAGCCGACGACGAGGCCGTCACCGACGACCTGGCTCCGGTGACTATGCGTGAGGAGTGGTCGGCGTAGCCGATCCGGGCGAGACAAGTGGCTCGTCCAGAAGCGAGGGAGCATCGCCGCCGGAAGGGAGGAGGGAAACCCTGAGCGGGTTTTTCGAGGTGAGGAATCGTACTGCCGGAACGACAACAGGCCTCTGGCGGGCTCTGTAGGCGGTTTTAGAATCGCGTCAAACGGGTGGAGTGACGAGAGCGACCGAATTTACCGCTATGACGGGATAATGGAGATCTGGGATTCCAATCCCCTCCGGATCGTTGATTCGGCTGCGGTCCCCCAGGGGACCTCGCGCCGCCTCGCGGGGGCGACCTCGATTCCCCGCCTTCGGATCGGCTAACCGATCCTCGGCGTTGCGGATTGAGGGCTAAGCGGCAACGGGCAACGAGTCGTCGTCGTCCCACGGCGGCGGTTCGGACGATGCATGGTCCTGTGACGACAGCCACGACTCGTGCGCCAGCAGCATGATGACATCCTCATCGTCCTCATCATCGTCGAGAGACGGTCGGACAGCATGAGACCATATGGAGACCACATCGACCGACGACGGTGGAGCAGTTTCGGTGTCGGGTTGTGGAGACCGATCTGGATCAGAATGGGACTGAAGAGCTGTGGCTGACTGGACAATTGCCGGAGCATCATCGTTGTCCGAACCACCGTTCTGAAATGTCGTGTGATGTGATGATGAGCGAGCCGTGAAAACCTCTGCTATTTTTCTAAGACCGTCTGTCACAGTGGTCTTGCAGGCCTCGGAAACCTCGCTAACGACGGACATCGCCGCCTCGAAATGCCGGAGAACCGTGCGATAAGCAATGCCCGCACGATCGGCGACGGCCGCCTTGGTGATCTCCGCACCCTCGGCACGAAGGGCGGCCACGGCCTCCCGTATCGCGTTGAGAGATGCATCCCTACGAGTGCCTGCCGCATGCCGGCCGCCAGCAGCCTGGCGGTCGTGAAGTGACAAGCCGCCGAGGGTGCCCCTGAGGGCTCCCGGGTTTGCCGTCCGGCGCCGGACGGACGGGTCAAAGTGCTTCGCGGCCCAACGGCAAACGGAACCTAACATCGCCATCGCCTTGCGGGGCGGGACACTTGCCATTGCGTGACGAGCATCGTGTCCGAGAGCGGCGACGAACGCCTCGGCGAGGTCGTCGCCGGCTAACGCGCCGCGTTCGTCACCGTCGGTGATCCATTGACGAGCGAGCGACCAACAGGCGGCAGACGCTTCCTTGAAAAAAGCGTTTGACTGGCATGTGTCGAGACCGACGGCGGCGGCGCGAACAGCGGTCTGGCGTTCGGCCATCGTCGTATCGTCTTCGCCGATCCAAGGTTCCAGTCGAACAAACATATGGCCGAGCGACATCGGATCGCGGGAATTCATAATCGCCGTCGTCCAATGGGGGCAAAGTGGATTTTTGACGCGCATCGGATTCGACAAACCACCCAAGTCGGAACCGACGGGCCTGGTGGCCGCCGTCAACGCCCGCGCGACGGCATGATAGAGACGCTGGGGAGCTGGAAATGCCTTGGAATCGAAGCGAATTCGGCTCTTTTCCGGAAGCAGCCAGATAAAGTGCGGCCGGACGATTCTGCCGTCGGACAATTCGTCCCCCACGACGAGATGAGGTAGCAACTCTATGCTTTCAAACGCCTCAATCAACGCGAAACGAAGAGCGTCCCAGCTGCTGAATATCCCATCACAATCGACGCGGATGAAGCCCCTCACACTTTTTTGCCCCTCGACATACACTTCGTCGAGTCCGAGCAATTTGCTGCCGACTGCCTTTGTGTATTCTTTCGAGCCGACCTTAAGCGACTGTTTCAGCTCGGTTTCGTCGGCATCGCGCTTGCTTGGGCGGGCCTTGGGAAGGCATGAGGCGAAGAGCTTCAGAAGCTCGTGTTCGTCGCTTCGGAGGCCCTGATATGTGAACGCCGAGCGCTCACGACCCGTCGCCAGATCTTCGCCGCCCGCCCATTTATAGCCGGCGACCAAACGGTCGATGACGGCCTCACGTCGATTGCGGAGGGCATCGCGGATGTCGAGTTCCTTGACGACGCGCCTGCGGATGCCTTCTTCTGTTGCATTCGGGAACTTCTGTCGGGCCTTCTCAGCGAGGTCGGCTTTCAGAATCTCGCCGCTGGCAACGTGCCACGCGTCCGAGATCGAACCAGCCGCCCCTGATGCGAGTATCTCCCGCGCCGCCTCGCGTATAAGCGCCTCCCGGATCGACCGTTTGGCGTCTCGCACAAGGCGAGCATTCTGGCGGCAAACCCGACGAAGGTCAGTCTTCTTGAGATGCGCTCCTTCGGCGGCGGAAGCGAAAGTGATCGTGCTTGGGCCGATCGAGCCTGCGGCTCCGTCGGCCCACGTTTTCACAGGCCGAGGCCAATTTTGTTGACAAGCAGATTGTGAGGAGGACGTCGTCTGGCTGGGTGCGTATCCCAGCAGGGCGCTCACCGATTATCGGCGCGGGTCTTGACGACTATGCGGAACGGGCTGATCATGATCCTGTCCTTGACATGACCCCCGCGAGCGGCTCCAACCGCGTTGACCGGGGGTCTTGTTATTATTGGACCCACCGGGCGGTTTCAGCGTCAAGCCGTCGGCAGACTCGTTCCGCATCCGAAACAACTATCTGCAATGAAATCAGAAGCGTATAAGCCGTAGGGCATCGCCCGGGGGCCATTCGCGACCCGGCCGGCGGTTAACAGGGCAGCATAAAGAGGTAGGAGCCGACGGCGACGGACGGGACATTCTGCACCCGTCGGACGGGACAATTTCGTCATGAACTTTTTCGTTACGCGGATTGCTTATAGGCTGAGCCCAAAGCCCTTAGTGGAGTGACCACATTAAATAGCGGAGGCGCGGGACCGGACCTTGTGCCCCATGGTCGCGAAGATTTGGCACCCTCAGTCAACGTATTGATATCGATCCCAGTTCAATCTGACATAGTCGGCCATGCCGCGCGCGGGCGAGTAAGGTGGGTAGAGTAGCTGGAACGTCTGAAGCGCTTCGACAAAAGCCATGCCTGCGAAGCGATTGGTGTGTCGCCTCAGATAGAGCAAGGCGATAGAGGGCGAACGCGACTGGCCCTGGTTGCAGTGGAGTAGGACCTTGGTAGTCCCCAGATTACGATGAATGGCTTCAAGCGCAGCCTCGACAATCTCCATGGGGACGTAGGCGACATCATTCGTATCAACCAAGTTGAGGAATAGGTGACCATCGCGGTGCGCGATCAGGTATTCTGGATGATCCTTAGGCGCGCCACGCCCAGTATAACCGACCGCTCGGCGATGATATGGATCCTTGCAGGCGTGGATGAAGAACCAGCCGGGCTCGCGGCATAGGTGCTGTTCATCCTTTTCGTCGCCGACGAAAAGGTTCGAATGGATTTCGATCATAATGGTCTTTCCTTAATCGATCAGGCGCTCTCGGAGGCGACAAGCGCTCCCTCCATGTCAGGCAGCGCTTGGACAACTTCCGTCGCAAGTTCCGCAGCGGTCGTGGCTGCATCATCTTGGGGAGGCGCTTCCTCTGGCCCCATCATCATCGCGTAGTGCGCGCCATGATTGGTAGTCTGGAAAATCTGTTTGAAGACCGCAAGATAGCGCCCAACGGTCGTCTCGTCGGCCGCGACATAAAGATCGTCCGCGAAGTTATGCGATCCGTCATTGATCCATGAGAACAGCGATGCGCAGATCTGCTGGTCACGCCCCACAAACTTCGCGATGACGGCGTCCTTATCCATATTTCCGAGGATCGTGAAGTAGTACTCCAAAATCCTCCGCAGAACGTTTTGAATCGTGAGGTTTGAACGACCTGGATTCTGGACCTCAGCCCAGAGCAATTCGTATGAGGTCCGGATTGGGTTCTTTTGGTGCCCTTCGACGATCGTGATGTTTCCGGTCTTCCGGACGATCCAGAACGTTTCGTGGGAGCGGCGTTCACCTTGCTGTCGTTTCGGATCGAATGACACTTCCTTATGGAAGTAGATGTTGTGGGTCAGGACAAAAACCTGTTTCACCCGCCCTTTGCCGTCCACCGCTTCACCCAGAACTCGCTTGATAAGTGCGCTGACAATGAAAAGCACGTCGCTGTCGAGACTTGACACTGGATCGTCGAAGACGACGATACGATCGACATTCATCCCACTTGCCGACGTGCTGCCGCGGATCAAGTGATAGAAGTACAAAAAGGTGATGAAACTTCGCTCGCCCTCGCTGAGGGTTTCCCGGGCATCGCTGCCGTCGCCGCGAACAATGGCATAGAATTGCTGTTTGTCGCCGGCGGTCGTCAGCCAAAAGCTACTGAACCCAAATGACGCGAGGATTGCGTTGATCTCAGTCACCGTGGGCTGAACGCTAGTCACCTGCCTCTCAAGCTCGGCCAGTGTTGATTGCGCTCCGATCAAGGCTTGGGCCTTGGCCTCGATGCCGATCGATAGCCCAGCGATGGCCCTGTCGAGATTGCTCTTGGCAGTCGTATATTGTGCGATCAAGTCCTTCTTTTCTTCAGTTAGGCATTTCCAAATCTCGGCGACGAGCGTCTTGCGCTCGGCGACGAGGTTATCGACGAGGGCATTGTGCCTAGCGATCTCTCGGTTTGCCTGCTCAATGACGGAAGCCACGGCACCTAGAGGCTCAGCCATAGGCTCTAGGGTCACCGGTATGCTGGGTTCCTTTCGCTTGCGTTCAAGGTGCCCCTTATTGAGGAGGATTAGCGTGCGTAGCCTCTCGCATAGGGGACGCAGCTTCTCCACGTCGATATGTGGGCTTCCGGAGGCAAGAGCCGCTTCGGCTTTAGTGAGGATCGCGTCAGCAAAAGTGCGATAGGCTTCTTCCAAGCGTGCGATCGCCACCACATCGGCTAGATATGCTTCGTCGAAGAAGGCGTTCAGCTTGGATAGCAATTCCTCATCAAGGGGCTTCTGGCAGAATGGACATGGAGAACCAGGCCCCTCGGCATAGCGGATTCCCTGGCGCACCCAATCGCTGTTGCCCAGCCGACGAATGAGCGCACCGATGTCGATATCTTCCTTGCCGACGACCTTCTTAGCGAGCACAGGCTCCTGTTCTATATCGAGCAGGTCCTGCCCACCTAGCGTCGATACTGCCGCTAATCGAGTGACACCCTCAGCGAAGACTGTTTGGGCACGGATTTTCAGGTCGTCGACCGAATAGACGACCGCCTGATTGCCCCCAGCCTCTTCGAGGACTCTGTCGCAAAACCTCGTGCGCGAGTTACGCAAGCCGGTGAACGCCTCAGAGAAATGAGCATCATGCGCGGTCTTGATTTCCCAGCATTGGGTTTCAAACGCATCGCGAAGTGCTCGTAGTTCGGCCCGTTTGCCGGTCGAGTGATCCGCAGCTCCAAGAGTTGTTTTCAGCGTACCAATCTGGGTTTCGATCTCTATTACCTTCGCGCGGACATCCTCGATCCTTTTAAGGGTATCGTTCTCAACCTCTCCGAGGGTGAATATGCCGCGCAGTTGTGGGGTAAAGGTCCTATCTACGAAGTCGCTGTTGTAAACGAGCGCTTCAAGTGGACGAGCTCCGCGCCAGATCACAGCGCAATTTGGATATGCAGTCGGGTCAGCGATGATCCTTGAGATAGTCGTCTTCCCCGATCCATTCGTTCCAAAGAGAAAGTTGATGTGCCTAAGCCCATTAAGACGCTGTGGCCCTTCCCCATAAGTCGCCACTCTTGAAATGCTGACTTCCTCGAGCATTTTGCCCCCCATCGGACGACGGCGTTATTGTTGGCTTATCGTCGATCCAGAGGATGATTGGGGGTGAATTAAGCGGCGAAATCAATTCGCTTTGTTGACTGTTAGTCCCTTTCAACCCTTAGCTTCGATAAATCCTATTGTCTTTGCCAAAGGCAGCAGTGTCTTCTTTTAGATTGCCGGAAAGATAACCGCCACGACCAACTTGAGCCGCGGAAAGCCTCGTTCATATGGGGCGGCTTCCGGTCAACTGGCCGCGGTACGATCGTTATCGTCATGAACTCTTTCGTTACGTCCGTCGGTTACGAAACCCCTCTGCGACATGGAGTTTGCGGGGGGCGTAGGTGCGAGCGGTCGATCTTTTCTGCGGAGCTGGGGGCTTGTCCATCGGACTTAGCAAAGCGGGAATGGACGTCGTTGGCGCGATCGACTCTTGGAATGTGGCGGTCGATGTTTATCGTCGGAACGTCGGCGATCACGTGCGGCTCGGAGACATCCGGGATGTCGTTCAGATCGCTCCGATAGTCATGGATCTGCGGCCCGACATTGTTATGGGTGGGCCGCCATGCCAGGATTTCTCGACCGCCGGTCAGCGCATCGAGGGAGCGCGCGCCGAGTTGATGACGGCGTTTGCCATGGTGGTTGCTATTACGCGACCTGAATGGGTTCTGATGGAGAATGTGGCGCCGGCAAAAAAATCGGCAACTTGGGCACGATCTCGCGCAATCCTGAAAACGGCAGGCTATGGGCTGACCGAAACTGTAGTCGACGCCTCTTGGTATGGAGTGGCGCAGACTAGAAAGCGGTTAATCGTCATTGGGCGACGCGATGAAGCTGATGGATTCCTATCGGCGGAAATCATGGCGGCACGGCGACCGCGTCGGACAACGATCCGGGACATCTTAGGCGACGATATTGGCGAGCAGGTTTATGTTCATCGGCGACAGGGCGAATGTACTTTGTTGCAGACCACGGATGCGCCAGATTCCACCCTAAGAGCAGCATCATCTCGCGTGCCTGGCGCGGTAAGTCGCTATATTTTTGTCCGGCCGTACGGTAAGGGGCGTGGCGTGAGGTCGATCGACGAACCTATGCCGGCTTTGATCAGAACATCGAGAGAGGCGCCGACCTCAGGATACCTATCATCCCCATCGCCAAAGGACCCCGTTCCAGCAGAAAAGGTGCCGAGTCTGACTCAAAAGCAGACGTCCCAATTGCAAGGCTTTCCCGATAGCTGGGATTGGAGTCCTGTCCGAAGGGTGCGCGATCTAGATCAGATGATCGCGAATGCTGTTCCGACGCAGCTCGCTGAGGCTATTGGCCGCGTGATCGTGGCGAGGCATAGGGGAGAAACTATCCCAGCGGTTGACGATGGATTCTCGGATTGGCTCCGGGCTCAAGGGGTTACTGGGCAAGTACTAAGAAATCGACGACACGCCCTTCGACGGGCGCGGCATCTTCTCGACGGTCGTATCTATGCCAACCTCGGCGAGGAACTATGGGCGCTGGACAGAGCCGATGGCTTTTCGGAGTTGCCGCCATCGACGCGCTCAGATCTTCGTGCAGCGCTCCGGATGCACGCTGACTGGCGAGCCTCTGAGAAAGACATACAAAATAAAAAAACACCCCCCAGAAGCCACGGAAAGCGAATTTAGTTACCTTCGTTGTAAACCCCATTGCGACATGGAAATCTCTATTCAATCTGCGGCTTGCTTCTAGAGATCACTAATCCTTAGTGATCTCCTCTAGTGAAGTGGTGTCTCGAACCTAGTGATGTCGATAGTTCTCGAAAAATGAAGAGCCTGCGGGTTCCATCAGAGCGCCGCATGAGGGTCGCTTGGAAAGCGCATCTCTTGCTGACACATGGCGACAGCTGACGAACATTTGTCAGGATTGACGGCGTTTCAACTTGAGAACATAACGCGAACATGTACTCAAGCATGTGAGTCCCAAATGAGGCAACCCAATACTCTCGAAAGGTTGTATTTGGATTTCGATGGATTTTTCGCAAGTGTCGAACAGGCAGCGAACCGCAAACTTCGTGGGCGCCCTGTGGGGGTCGTGCCGTACGAGGGCGGCGGTGACCGAGCAATGCTCATTGCAGTTTCGAGGGAAGCGAAAAATGCTGGCATCACCAGCTTGATGAGTGTTCGCGAGGCGTTCGCGCAATGCTGCGACCTGGTGACGGTGCCCCAAAAGCCAGACTTATATCGGCGGGCGCACAACGCCCTCCTGAGTGAGATCGAGACGGTGATTCCCATAGATACAGCTAAGTCGATAGACGAGCTCACATGCGTGGTTGGGATCGATGGTCGAGAAAATCCAGAAGCCCTCGCTTGGCGCATCAAGAAGGCAATCCGGGATCAGGTGACGCCAGTCATAACCTCGACAATCGGCTTCGCTGCTAATAGGCAGTTGGCGAAAATGGCCTGCAAGGCAGGTAAGAGAAGCAGGGGCACCTATGGCGACGGGTTGGCAATTTGGCGCCCCGAGGACATGCCAGGGCCGCTGTTCAAAGTCCGCCTTGAAGATATTCCCGGCGTCGGTAGTCGGCTGGCTACTCGGCTGAAGGCTATGGGAATTTTTTCAACTGAGGATTTGTATGGGCTCCAGCCAAAGCATCTGCGGAAAATATGGCGCTCGGTTGTGGGCGAGAGAATGTGGTATGCCCTGCATGGATACGACATCCAATCTCCTGCTTCTCAACGCGGCATGTTTGGCCACGGCAGAGTTTTGCCTCCAGAATCGAGATCCAGAGCTGGAGCCAAGGACATCAGTCGTCTTTTGCTTACCAAAGCCGCTCGTAGGCTCCGACGAGAAAATTACTACGCAGGGGCTTTGTGGCTTTGGCTTGCTTTGCGCGAGGGCTCCTGGTTCCGCCAGTTGACGCTCCCAGTTGTCAATGACAATCAGGCCATTTTGTCCGCCTTGGCGTTGCTTTGGCGGGCATTCGATGACGAACATCCAGAGAGACTCGCCATATTTAGGGTCGGGGTGACGCTCCTAGACCTTTCGCCTGCCACCGAGCGGCAAATGGATCTTCTGCTGGCTGACGACGACAACCGCAGACGCTGGGAAGCAGCTTCTGCAGCAGTCGATGCCTTAAATACCAAGTACTCTGGAACCGTTGTGAGCCTCGGTACGTGGAAGCCACCCAAAGGCGGAAATGTGGGCGGCAAAATCTCCTACACACGCGTTCCGACGTCAGAGGATTTTTGGTGATGGCGAAGAACAAAGGTGGCTGGCAATCACAGATCCAAGTCCAAGATCTTAGTGACACTCAGAAGTTAGAATGCACGTGCATCAAGTGCGGTCACGTGCATTACCTTTTTAGGGCTTCTCTAGCCGGCCGAGAGCAGGACTACATCGATGAAGTGCAGTCGACCGAAAGGTGTTGGGCACGAGGTTGCGGCGGTCCAGTTCGAATTATGTTTGTTCGTCAGAACGAATTAAGCGGCTTTGTAGGCGGGATGGCGTGAGTCACGGGCACCAGGGATGACGAGCGCCATCCCATTGCCTTGCAACACCCTCGCTCACAAGAATTGCCCCTATCGATTCGCCCTGTTCGTTCCGAACTGTTCGCAGCTTCCGACCGTATCGGTCTTCATCACGATCGACATGCTCCAGTGTGACCCTCCCAGAGTTGAGTAGTTCACGAAGCCTGGCTTTGGCTTTGAGGCCTAACTGTCGTTCATATTCGCATCTGGGAGGGCTGAGCTCTGGCGTGTCAATGTCGGATATCCGGACCTTGAAATCATCGATCCAGAATGTGTCGCCATCAACGACGCACGCCATCTTCGAAGCCGATCCACAATCGTCGAAGGTTCGCTTATAGCTTCCGATCGCGATGGGCTCTTCGCCATTACAGCGGATTAGCTGGCGAGCTTGGGGCGAGAAACCCACAGCGATCAGTAGCAAAGACGCCAGAAAAGCAAACCCACCTCGCATTGTTCGACGATGGCGACGATGCCCTTTAACCTTCAAATTCATCGTAGCCTCGACAACATGCGCGCATACACCAAGCAGAAGGCAGCAGTATCACATCAGTTATTTCCAACATCATTAGGCCGCCTACACCGCAACGAGACCATTTGGCCCCGAAGGAACAACAATGGTTGATCGGCTCTCATCTGACAGGCGCTCTTGGCTGATGTCCCGCGTCCGATGTCGCCATACTGCTCCAGAAATGCGCGTCCGGCAGGCAGTACATGCACTGGGCCTGAGGTTTCGCCTACACCGAAGGGATTTGCCAGGGAAACCAGATTTGGTTCTTCCGGGACGACGTCTCGCAGTCTTCGTTCATGGATGCTTTTGGCATAGGCACCTCGGGTGCAAACATGCGACCACCCCCAAATCAAACGCCGAGTTCTGGAATGCGAAGTTCGAAGCAAACATCGCTCGCGACAAACGTGTGACGAGTGAGCTCGAAGCGCTTGGATGGCGCGTAGAGGTCATTTGGGAATGCGAGACAGAAAACTCGGCGACCCTTGCACAAGCGATATTTGCCAGGGTGTTCGCTATAAGGCCCGCAGCGGAACCCAACGGAAACAGCTAATTGTGAACAGGATAGGAACGTTCATGTCCTTGACCCCCGACACCGGCACGGTACGGTGGTTATGGACTCGCTTCGTATGCATGAGGCGAAGGAAAGGCAAAAATGAAAGTCGTTGGCCTGTTTGCAGGTATCGGTGGATTGGAGGCTGGACTGGCCGCAGCTGGGCATGAGACCACGCTCTTTTGCGAGATATGGTCGCCCGCACGTGCCGTATTAGCCTCCCGCTATCCCGACGTACCGTGCGAAGCCGACGTCGCCGACCTTCATTCCCTTCCGGGTGATACGGAGGTTCTCGTCGGCGGCTTCCCTTGCCAGGATTTGAGTCAAGCAGGCCGCACAGCCGGTATCGCAGGAGAGAAATCAGGATTGGTTGGGCATGTATTCCGATTGCTCGACGAGAAGCGAATCCCGTGGGTGGCACTAGAAAATGTCTCGTTCATGCTCCACCTTGACCGCGGCCGAGGACTACGTACGCTCGTTGAGGCGTTTGAAGAGCGCGGATATCGGTGGGCATATCGCGTCGTCAACTCGCTCGCTTTCCTTCCTCAGCGGCGGGAAAGAGTTATCTTTCTAGCGACGAACACGGATGTCGATCCGGCCACCGTTCTTTTCGAAACCGATGTTCGCCCTCCCGCAGCTAGCCCTACCCCAGAAGCAACGGCCTATGGATTCTACTGGACCGAGGGGATTCGGGGTTTGGGCTGGGCCGTCGATGCGATTCCGACACTTAAGAACGGTTCGACAGTCGGCATTGCTTCTCCTCCCGCTATCCTTCTCCCAGACGGGACAGTCATTACGCCCGATATCCGGGACGCCGAACGGCTGCAGGGATTCGACGCGGACTGGACAAAACCTGCCGAGGATGTCGGACGCGCCTCGTTACGGTGGTCGCTCGTCGGTAACGCGGTCACTGTCCCTGTTTCGAAATGGCTAGGACAGCAGCTCGCCAATCCAGGGTTCTACGACAATGGTCTCGATCGGCATCTAGACAATCACGATCGATGGCCGCGTGCGGCGCGTTTTGACGGAAAGACTCGTCATGCGGTGGAGATCGGGGCCTTCCCAGTTTGGAAGAGCCGCAAAAGGCTTGCGGAATACCTCAAGTTTCCTGGAAAGCTATTGTCCGTCAGAGCTACGAAGGGCTTCCTTTCTCGGACTGAGAGAAGCAGTCTTCGGTTCGAGCCATTCTTCCTAGATCAGCTGCGAATGCACCTTGCCAAAATGGAAGGCGAGAACAAACTCGGTCTCAATACCGCTTTGCGCTCCATCGCAGCAGAGTGACGTAGCGTTGTTGCTAGGAGTGCGCAGCATCTTTTTATGAAGCTTATAGATCCTTAAACCGAGTGGTATAGGTAAGAGCCAAACGATCAATCATCGACTCATACATATATATATCACCGGCTTGGGGGGCTGGCGCTGTCTCTACTAGCTGAGCGTGTGACCCGTCGTTCCGCATGTCAACCACTACGATCGCAAGTGCATCGTATCCAACTTCACCAGGCTTCGAACGACGCGGCAGCTGTTTCACCTTATCGACGGCCAAGGTAGCATCGCGCGGCTGTTTGTGGCGGCTCCATTCTGGATCAGCTGCCCGGTTCTTCTTGTTAAGATCGGGGCTGAGATATTCAGAAGCCATATTGACCATTACAAAGCCTGCAGCAATCGCTTGGTCAGTCGCTCCATGTACGGTGAGATGTGACGAGTTGAGCTCGTCGTAAAGGCGTGGAAGCGCCCTCTGATGTGCTGTCATGCAGGCTTTTGCCTCTAGCGCCATCAGGACACTGCCAACCGGTGCTTCGCAAAGCATCGGCAAACCTGAAAAGGCCGCCTCCTCAATTATATCTAGCTCTATCTCATATCCTTTTAGCATATCGAACAGAGACATAGATCTCTTGTTGGCGTGAGAACTGGATTTGGTACACAAAACTAAATCCAGGTTCTTCTTCCGATCCTGCACGAAATCACGCATCTCATGATTAATACCAAAGAAAACTTTACCGTTCGCTACATGTTGACGCAGTAAGGGGCAAACCAGCAAGAGGTCGAAAACAATGCCCCAACACGCGACTTTGGAGTGATGATCACTTCTAGATAGATACTGCCAACGGTTTCCAAAACGATCCTCGCGCGTCGATTTAGATAGTGTGCGAACCAATATGCGCGGGCCGAACATCGGGTCTGTCCAACTAATAGAATCACCACATGATGAGGGATACCATATCCTGGTTTCCTACACATCTCAGCGCAACCCGCAGTGTAATTAATCGACGCTCAACGCCGTACGGCATGTAAGGAAATGCAACCTTATTCAAACGACAAAGGCGCATTCTGCTCGGTTGAACCCACATTAATGCGAGCCATGTAAGGCGACCATTCGACATAGCCTCAAATAGACTGCTGCCCTAAATAGCATTCCAGAAGTCATTGTCCCTTGCGCTGTAACGAGGGCGGCCCAAATCGCCATAGAGCCGAGGCAGAATTGGCTGTTCGCTGCATCGAGAAACCTGGTTGACACAAGACCACTATCGGTACATTTCTTTGGTACACAAAGCGTAGGTCTGGCACCCCAGAATTGGCGGTTTTCTGCGGTTTTTGGCAGCTGTGGCGAGATTCCCTCCTTCTCCGCCATCGCACTCACAAACCGTCATTTTTTACACCAGGCCACCTGCGGCGACGTTTCATTGTCGCTGCTGGCAAGGTAACTGGCACCCATGCCGATCAACGCCATGACTTGCGGCGAAGCAGAGATCAGCCGGGACATGATCAGCCCCGGCTCGTTCGTGATCTCTTCGAAGGTCAGAAGCCCGAGAAGGCCCATTCCATGCGGTGGGAATAACGTTCGCCGGGCCGCAGCACCGAAGACGGGAAGCCCGGCTCGTTGATGGCATTGGGGTAGGTTTGCGGCTCGAGCGCGATGCCGCCGTTTTTCACGACCTTCGAGAATGGCGAGATCAGTGCCTCGGAGAAATGGGTCGCCGTATAGAGCTGAACACCGGGTTCGGTGGTCGACAGCGTCATGGTCCGCCTGGTTTCCGGCTCAACCAGACGCGCCGCCAAGTGGAGAGGACCACGGCCGGCATCCAGGCAGAAGTTGATGTCGTAGTCCTCGCCGATGGTGCGGAGGCGCCGGAAATCGAAGCGCGTTCCGGTCACATCGGCAATCTCACCAGTCGGAATGAGCATCTCATCCGATGGCGTGTAGCGGGAAGCCGGGATTTCGACCTGATGGCCCAGAGCCGAACCAGCTCCGCTCAGGTTGAGATAAACGTGATTGGTGAGATTGATCGGCGTTGACCGGTCCGTCTCGGCCGTCATGTCGAGGTAGAGCGAGGCTCCATCGAATCCATAGGCGGCGACCACGTCGAGATTTCCTGGAAAGCCCATGTCGCCGTTTGCCGAGAGCAATCTGAACTCGACACGAGACTCGTCGACTTGTGCCACCGTCCACTCGCGGCGCGAAAAGCCGATCGGCCCGCCATGCAGGGTGTTCGGCGCCTTGTTGATCGGCAGCTCAAACCGTTGACCGTCGAGTTCGAACACGCCACCGGCAATGCGATTGGCGACGCGGCCGCAGATGGCGCCCCCCGAGGCATCGGCGCCCTCGTCATTGGGATGGGCAGACGAACCGATGACCACCTGGACTTCGGCTCCGTCCCTGGTGGGAACGAAGAGGGCCACGAGCTTGGCCCCAACCGGGCTGAGAATTGCTCTCAGACCGCCCTCGCCCTTGATCGTTACAAGCTTATGCTGGTCAGTCATGTCGTTTCCCTCCGGGCCGCCGCGGATAAGTCCGGACGACCCAAGTCGTGGTCTTGATAGCATTGCAAGGGACAGTCGAGGAACCCGCCAATAGATAACGTTTGACGGCCTGGAACAGTTGCCTCCGGGGCGGGTCAGCCGATGCCGATCACAGACTTGTCATCCGCCGGCCCGTTCCCGGCGAGGCCATGGACACTGCCAACTGGCTGGAGACCGAAGCGGCGCGGATTGTGCCTGAGTATTGGCTTGCCCACCGACGGACAGTGAACTACCAGCTGCCGGCAGACCATGTAGTAAACCGGGGTGAAGGCGAGTGTTACCTCCGGCGGCAGACGTGAACTTGCTGTTCAGCCAATTGTATCGAACGAAATTGCAAAAACAGAAAAGACATTGGCCTCCGCTTAACTAAACGACAGGGATTATCGTTCAGCCTCACTACTTGCCATAACGGACGGTTCGGCGGCGCCGGTCGCGCTGCTTCGTCGTTCTCGCACCGGTACCGGGAGGAGGAACCCGCGCATCGGAAGCTTGGCTGGAGGCCTCATGTTCGATCGTCTACGCATCATTTCCCGCATTGCCCTGATCTGTGGCGTCATGATCATTCCGGTTCTTACTCTCGGAACGATCTTCTTTCAGCAGTCGCAGGAACAGACCCGGCAGACGACCGCCGAGACAAAGGGCATGCAGCATTACCGGCTCGGCTTCGCCCTCTGGGAAGCGCTGCTCACCGAAGAGCGGGCACCGGGTGCCTCCATGTCGCAAGCAGTGGCCGACGTGCGCAAGACCTATGCCGAGGGCACGGTGGCCTATGACGGGCTGCATGGCACCGACAAGCTATCGAAGGACTTCGTCGCTGCGGCGGAAGTGGGGCGCGGCAACGAAGCCAAGGTGACCGGCCTGAAGCTGCTTGATGCGGTGCGCAACACGTCCGAGCTGACGCTCGATCCGAAGGCGGCCAGCTCTTATCTGGTCGATGCCGTGACGTCCCAGATGCCGACGCTCCTGATGGCATCGAGCAACCTCGGCGATCTCTTCAGTCTCGCCGACCATACCAAGGGCTTCATCACACCGCAGCAGCGCATCGACATCGTCAGCGCGCTGCATGACATCGATAGAAGCGCCACGGCCCTGACCGACGATTTCGAGATCGGCCTGGCCGACGTCACCGATGCCAAAGCCGCCGATCTTAAGGCCAAGGCGGCCAATCTTAGCAAGACGGCCGCCGCGTTTGCCGACAAGCTCAGGCCGGCCGTGCTGGTTCTGGCCACCGGCAAGTTCCCCAAGGATCTCAATGTCGGCGTCGCCGAGGCCAAGGGCGCCCTGCGAACTGAGACGCTGGCGCTTTGGCACCAGACGGCCGACGAGGTAGATACCCTGCTTGGCAACCGCCTCAGCGGCCTCAGCTGGGCCATGTATAGCAGCCTTGCCATCATTGCCGTGATCCTGGCCATTGCCGGCGTGCTCGCCTATGTCGTCACGCACTCGATTGCCCGGCAACTCAAGCGCCTCACCGGTGTGCTTGGCGACATCGAGGCCGGCCGGCTCGACGTCGAGATCCCCTATGTCGGTCTCCGAAATGAGATCGGCGTCATGGCCAAGAGCTTCGCGGTTTTCCGAGACGGTCTCACCGAGGCCGAACGCATGCGGTTCGACCGGGAACACCAGAGCGCCGAGGCGGTCCGTGCCGCCGGCCGCCGCATCGAGCTGGTATCCGCATTCACGGACCGGATGACGGCGCTGGCGAGTGCCTTTACTGCCTCGTCGGGCGAGGTAAACACGGCCGCCGACGGCCTGTCGACCAATGCCCGCCATTCGGCCGATCGCACGGACGTGGTCAACACCGCCGCCGAGGACGCGTCTCTCAACGTCAACACCGTTGCTTCGGCCACCGAGGAACTAGCCGCCTCCATCGGCGAAATCGCCGGACAGGTCCGCAAGTCGGCCGACGTGGCGGCGGCAGCGGTGGATGATGCAACGCTATCCGAACAGAGCATCAGCGCGCTGTCGTCGGCTGCCGAGAAGATTGGCGACGTCGTCAGCCTGATTTCGGCGATCGCCGAACAGACCAATCTTCTGGCGCTCAATGCCACCATCGAGGCGGCACGAGCCGGCGAGGCTGGGCGCGGCTTCGCGGTTGTGGCGTCGGAAGTAAAGCAGCTCGCCTCCCAGACCGCCAAGGCGACCGCCGATATCTCGCAGAAGATCGTCGAAATCCAGACGCAGACCTCAACCTCGGTCGAGGCGATCTCACGCATCGTCAGCACCGTCCGGTCCCTAGGCGAAATCACCCAGAGCATCTCGGCCGCCGTCGAGGAGCAGGGTGCCGCCACCCGGGAGATCGCCGTCAACTGCCAGCGCGCCGCCGTCGGTGCCGGTGCCGTCACGGAGAATATCGGCGAGGTGGCAGCGGCGGTCGACCTGACCGGCACATCGGCCGGCCGACTGACCAACCTAGCCCATGATCTCGCCCGCCGCGCCGAGGATCTCAATCGGGAAGTCAGCACCTTCGCGGAGCAACTGAGCGCCGCCTGAAGGTCATTGCAGCAAAACAAGCAAAGGGACCGGTCTGTCGTGACCGGTCCCTTTGCTTTTCATGCCCTGCAAAGTCGCACCATGCCCCAACTAGGCATGGCGCGACCGCACCGGTGTTCGGACGCTCATCGCCCGAACGCTGTCCCGATCAATACTCGTAGTACATGGTCTGAATCGCCTTGGTGTCGTCGGTCTTGGTCAGCGCCAGCATCAGCAGGATGCGGGCCTTCTGCGGATTGAGCGTATCCGACACCACAAAGTCCAACTCGTCATCGTTGGCCTCACCATTGCGGGCGACGATGCCGTTGCCGACGCGCGAGGAGCGAACCACGACGACACCCTTCTTGCGCGCTTCGATAAGGTCGGGCTTGATGCCGGCGCCGAGGCTACCGTCACCGACGGCGGCATAGACGATGCCCTTGTCGCCGGCGCCTATGAAGGCATTGAGGGCAATCGGATTGATGTTGGCGTAGCCATAGACGATGTCGACCGCCGGCAGCTTGTCGAGATTACTGACGTCGAACTCGGCATTGGCAGTGTGCCTGCGCAGCGACTCCCGATAGAAATGCGGCGCGTTGTTCTGCATGTAGCCGATGACGCCGAGTTCCGGCGTGCGGAAGGTGCTGGTCAGCGAGGTGTTGGTCTTGGTGACATCGCGAGCTGCGCTGATCTCGTCGTTCATGGCGATCATGACACCCTTGCCCTCGGCCTCCTTGGAGCCGGCAAGCACGACAGCGTTGTAGATGTTGACGGGACCATCGGCCGAGATCGCCGTCGACGGGCGCATGGCGCCGACCATGACCACCGGCTTCTCCGACTTCACCGTGAGATCCAGGAAATAGGCCGTTTCCTCAAGCGTATCGGTGCCGTGGGTGATGACGATGCCATCGACATCGGGCTGGGCCAGCAGGGTGTTGACGCGCTTGGCCAGCTTCAGCCAGTGATCGTTGGTCATGCTCTCGCTGGCGATCTGGAAGATCTGCTCGCCCTTGACGTTGGCGACCTTCTTGATTTCCGGCACGGCGTCGATCAGCGCCTCGACCCCGACCTTGGCGGCCGTATAGCCGACAGTGGTGGTGCTATTGGCACCGGTTCCGGCAATGGTGCCGCCGGTGGCAAGGATCGTAATGTTAGGCAGATGGCCCGCGTCGGCGGCCTCTGCGGTGTAGCCAGACCAGGCCAGCGACAGCGCGAATACCGGCGCCACGGCAAACCTCGTCATGAGCTCAATCTTGGTCATGCGTTCCTCCGCTTGTGCTTTGTCAGCCCGAGAACCCTCGGGGTCGGTCCCTCCTCCTAGACGGACCGATGCAAAACGGATTGAGCAAGCCATATGCCATGGCGAAAGCTCGTATGACGCCGAACTAAACACCTGTTTTAAATGCTTATTCTTTGATTTGATTGCTTCGCCAATGTTCGGATCTCCGAACACCACGCTTTGCCTGTTCGGAGATCCGTATGTTTGGCAAGCACCGCGCCCTCTGAAATGGCGCGGTAAAGCCGCGCGCGCGTCGGAATGTGCCGGAGAAAGGCAAGTTTCTTGCCCGCAAAACAAACCACCGCCGCCCGAAGGCAGCGGTGGAGCGTATTTTCTCCAGGCAGATCCGATGATTTCGAGCGCGGGTCGCCTGGCTTTCGGAGGCGTTCGGATTTCCGAATGTCCAAGTCAGGCGGCTCAGCCCAGGTTGAGCTCGGCGAAGAAGTCGTTGCCCTTGTCGTCGATGACGATGAAGGCCGGGAAATCGACAACATCGATCTTCCATACCGCCTCCATGCCGAGTTCAGGAAACTCGACGAGGTCCACCTTTTTGATGCAATCACGGGCGAGCCGTGCGGCCGGACCGCCGATCGAACCGAGATAGAAGCCGCCATGACGGGCGCAGGCGTCGCGCACCACACGCGAACGGTTGCCCTTGGCCAGCATCACCATCGAGCCGCCAAAGCTCTGGAACTGGTCGACGTAGGAATCCATGCGGCCCGCTGTCGTCGGTCCGAACGAACCGGAGGCATAGTTCTGCGGTGTCTTGGCCGGGCCGGCGTAATAGATCGGGTGGTTCTTGAAATAGTCCGGCAGCGGCTCGCCCCGCTCCAGCCGTTCGCGCAGCTTGGCGTGCGCCAGATCACGGGCAACGATCATCGGGCCGCTGAGGCTGAGGCGGGTACGGATGGGATGGCGCGACAGCGTTTTGAGAATTTCGGCCATCGGCTGGTTGAGGTCGATCTCCACCACCGCGCCGCCAAGGCTGCGCTCGTCAATATCGGGCAAGAAGCGCGCGGGGTTATGCTCCAGCTCCTCAAGAAATACGCCATCGCGGGTGATCTTGCCTTGGGCTTGTCGATCGGCGGAACAGGACACGCCGATGCCGATCGGCAGCGACGCGCCATGGCGGGGCAGGCGGATGACACGCACGTCGTGGCAGAAGTATTTGCCACCGAACTGGGCGCCAACGCCGGTCGCCTGTGTGGCCTTGAACACTTCGGCCTCGAAGGCGAGGTCGCGAAAAGCATGGCCGGCCGTTGAACCGACGGTGGGCAGGCCATCGAGTGCCTTGGTCGAGGCGAGCTTGACCGTCTTGAGGTTCATCTCGGCCGACGTGCCGCCAATGACGATGGCCAGATGGTAGGGCGGGCAGGCGGCAGTACCGAGCGTCAGGATCTTTTCCTTGATGAACGCCAGCATGCGATCGTGGGTCAGCAGTGAAGGCGTGCCCTGGAAAAGGAAGGTCTTGTTGGCCGAGCCGCCGCCCTTGGCAACGAACAGGAACTTGTAAGCATCCTCGCCCTCGGCGTAGATGTCGATCTGGGCCGGCAGATTGTCGCCGGTGTTGACCTCGTCAAACAGGGTGAGGGGCGCGAGCTGGGAATAACGGAGGTTCTTGGCCGCATAGGCATCGCGCACGCCCTGGCCGAGCGCCGCATGATCGCCTCCAGCCGTCCAGACGCGTCGCCCCTTCTTGGCCGATATGATGGCCGTGCCGGTGTCCTGACACATGGGCAGCACGCCACCGGCCGAGATACAGGCATTCTTTAGAAGATCGTAGGCGACGAAGCGGTCATTATCGGTCGCCTCGGGATCGTCGAGAATGCTGGCGAGCTGGGCGAGATGGGCCGGGCGCAGCAGATGATTGATGTCGTCAAACGCGGTGGCAGCCAACAACCGCAGCGCCTCCGGCTCGACTTTCAGAATGGTCTCGCCCTCGAACGACGCGGTGCTAACTAGATCGCCGGTCAGCCTGCGGTAAGGCGTGTTGTCATCGGCGAGAGGAAACAGGCCACTCTCATCAGACATCGAATCGTCCTCCATTGAGGGAATCGGCCGGCGCAATACCGCCGCCGGAATAGGTGGCGGCCTCTCTAGCGCGACGTTGCGGCATGGCCAATACCGGGCGCCTCGTCCAATGGGATGATTGTACATGGCCACGATTTTGCCGACGTTCGCGGTCTCGAATATAGCCCCAGCCGCGTTCGGATTTCCGAACGAACGACGGATGATCGTTAAAATTCCCTTTAATAACAGTTAGATGGCTAAACGCGATTGCAAGTCGATCGCACCTATGCCGTCACGTCCCACACCGGCAACGCCACACTGCAGCCACATCGTTCGGATTTCCGAACAGAGCGACGAATATGCCACATAAAATCGTTTAAAAACAATGCTTTGCCAGATGCGTTTTCGGAGCACCCTTGGCACGCCATTTGCCGATATCACCGTGCCTTCTTGGGCAAAGGAGGCGGGAAAATGGGAGTGAGTGATGCCCACCGACAAAATGAGGATCGAACACGATCTGCTCGGTAACCTGGAGGTTCCCGACAGCGTCTACTACGGGGTTCACACCCTGCGCGCCGTCGAGAACTTCCCCGTCACCGGTACGCCGATTTCACATTATCCGGACCTCGTCAAAGCCTTGGCGATGATCAAGCAGGCTGCGGCACGCGCCAACGCCGACCTCGGGCTGCTGCCGCTGCCGATCGCCGACGCGATCGCCGCCGCCTGCCGCGAAATCCGGGACGGCCAGCTCAACGACCAGTTCGTCGTCGACGTGATCCAGGGGGGCGCCGGCACCTCCACCAACATGAACGCCAACGAGGTGATTGCCAACCGGGCGCTCGAAATCATGGGGGCCAAGCGCGGCGACTACAAGCGCCTGCACCCCAATGAGCACGTCAACATGAGTCAGTCCACCAACGACGTCTATCCGACGGCGCTGAAGGTGGCGACCTATGCCGGTATATACAGGCTGGTCGATGCCATGGCCTATCTGCGGGCGGCGTTCCAGCGCAAGGCCGACGAATTCCGCGACGTTCTGAAAATGGGCCGTACCCAGCTCCAGGATGCCGTGCCGATGACGCTCGGCCAGGAGTTCGCCACCTATGCCGTGATGCTCGAGGAGGACGAGGATCGCCTCAAGGAAGCCGCCCAGCTGATCCGCGAGATCAATCTCGGCGCCACCGCCATCGGCACCGGCATCAACGCCCATCCCGGCTATGCGGCACTGGTCTGCCGACACCTCGCCGAGATATCCGGTATCCCGGTGATTACCGCGCCCAATCTCATTGAAGCGACGCAGGACTGTGGTGCCTTCGTACAGTTGTCGGGCGTACTGAAGCGCGTCGCCGTGAAACTTTCGAAGGTGTGCAACGACCTTCGCCTGCTGTCGTCCGGCCCGCGTGCCGGCTTCGGCGAGATCAACCTGCCGGCCCGTCAGGCTGGTTCGTCGATCATGCCGGGCAAGGTCAATCCGGTCATCCCGGAAGTGGTCAACCAGATCGCCTTCGAGGTGATCGGCAACGACATGACGGTGTCGCTCGCCGCCGAGGCCGGTCAGCTCCAGCTCAATGCCTTCGAACCGATCATCGCCCATAGCCTGTTCAAGTCGATCACCCATTTGCGGCAAGGCTGCATCATCCTCGCGGACAAGTGCGTCGACGGCATCACGGCCAACCGCGACCGCCTCGAAGCCATCGTTCGGGATTCGATCGGCATCGCCACCGCCCTCAATCCGTTCATCGGCTATGCCAACGCCACCGAAGTGGCCGTTGAAGCCCATCGAACCGGACGCGGCGTTGCCGAACTGGTGCTCGAACGAGGACTGATGAGCGCGGAAGAACTCGCTGACGTGCTCCGTCCCGACGTTCTGACCCATCCGCGCCTGTTCAAGGCCAGGTCCGAAGCCGTTGCAAAATAAACAAAATCCAGGAAACCCAAGGTAGACAAACATGCAGCCCGTAACGACAACCCCACAGAAGAAGTCGCGCCAGTCGACTTACATTCTCATCGCCATGCTGCTCGGCATCCTTGCCGGCTACATCTGCAACAAGACGGCGGCGACCCCGGACGACGCCAAATCGGTCGCCAGCTACTTTGCGATGATGACCGATATCTTCCTGCGTCTCATCAAGATGATCATCGCTCCGCTGATCTTCTCGACGCTGGTATCCGGTCTCGTCAACATGGGCGACGCCAAGACTGTCGGGCGTATCGGTGGCCGGGCCATCGGTTGGTTCCTGATGGCGTCGCTCATGTCGCTCACCATCGGCCTTATCCTCGCCAACGTCCTGCAGCCGGGCGGCAGCCTCAGCATTCCCCTGCCGGACGTCAACGCCGCCGTCGACCTCAAGACGTCGTCGCTGAATCTCAAGGACTTCCTGACGCACGTCTTCCCGCGCAACATCTTCGAGGCGATGGCCGGTAACGAGATCCTGCAGATCGTCGTGTTCTCGGTGTTCTTTGGTCTGGCTCTCGGCAATGTTCGCCACATCAAGGCGGCCGATACGCTGGCCACCACCATCGAAGGCGCCGTACCGGTGATGCTGAAGGTGACGGGCTACGTCATGCTGTTCGCCCCGATCGGCGTGTTCGCGGCGATCGCCAATGTCGTCACCACGCAAGGCCTTAGCGTGCTGGTGGTCTACGGCAAGGTGATGGGCGGCTTCTACTTCGCCCTCCTGGTCCTGTGGGCCGTGCTGATCGGCCTTGCCTACATGGTGCTGAAAAACAAAGTGTTCCCGCTGCTCAGCGCCGTTCGCGACCCGATGATCCTCGGCTTTTCGACCGCGTCGAGCGAGGCTGCCTATCCGCGCGTCATGGAAGCGCTGAAGCGCCTCGGCATTTCCGAGCGTGTCATCGGTTTCGTGCTGCCGCTCGGTTACTCCTTCAACCTCGACGGCTCGATGATCTACACCACCTTCGCTGCCCTGTTCGTGGCGCAGGCCTATAACATCCCCATGGATCTCGGCACCCAGATCACCATGCTGCTGGTGCTGATGGTGTCGTCGAAGGGCATCGCCGGCGTGCCGCGTTCGGCGCTCGTCGTCGTCGCCGCGGTGATGCCGATGTTCCACCTGCCGGAGGCCGGCGTGCTGTTGATCATGGGCATCGACGTGTTCCTCGACATGGGCCGTACCGCCACCAACGTGCTCGGCAACTCCATCGCCACGGCCGTCATCGCCAAGTGGGAGAACGCCTACGACGACCAGGACAGCGTCGAGGAGATCGAGGCGGACGTCGCTCCCGAGGCCGTCTGACGCACGATGCGCCGCCTGTCGCAAGATGGGCGGCGCATTTCACCGGCTACGGTCCGGCACCCTAGGCAAAGCGCGCATTCGGCCGACACGTATGGACAAGCAGCCCGGCCAATGCCAAGCAGGATCGCAATATCGGAGCTGGCCGGAGGCCTTTCGGCCCATGACCCAACGCCACGCGCAGCGATCGCTCGCTCTCATGCTGCCCGCCATTCTCGCGCTGGCGCTGGCATCGAGTTTCGTCGGCTTCAAGGTCAGCGAGGGCACCAGCATTGCCCGACTTGCCGAGCGCGGACGCCAGCGTCTCGATCTCTACGAGACCAGCCTGGAACGCGAGATCGACAAATATGCCTTCTTTCCGGCGACGCTGGGCCTCGAACGCGATGTCGTCGATCTTCTTGTCAACGGCGGCGAGGGGCAGACACGACGGATCAATCGCTATCTCGCGGAGCTCAACAAGAGGGCCGGATCGCTGTCCATCTATGTGCTGGATTCGCGCGGCCATGTGGTCGCTACCAGCAACTGGGACCTGCCCGACAGCTTCATCGGCGAGGATTTATCCTACCGTCCTTATTTCCACGATGCCATGTCCAAGCGGACCGGGCGCTTCTTCGGCATCGGCACGACGCGCGGCGAACCGGGCTATTATCTGTCTTCGCCCATCCTGGTCGATGACCACGCAATCGGTGTGGCGGTCGTCAAGGTCAGTCTGGAACAGCTTGAGAAATCCTGGTCGACGGTTGAAGCGCCGGTGCTGGTCACCGACGAGAACGGCGTCGTCATTCTTGCGTCCGTGCCCTTCTGGAAGTTCACGACGGTGGTGCCGCTCAGCGATGCCCGACGTCGTGAACTCGCCCAGTCCCTGCACTACAACGCCCGCCCGCTGCCACCGCTCGGCTTGCAGTCACAGGGCGTCGTCGGGGCCGACAAGGCTGAGATCGTCCAGCTCGTCCGGCCTGCCGGCGAGGCTTCGCAGACCTTTCCGGTATCCGGCTTGTTCCTGTCACAATCGGAGCCGCTCCGAGGCACCGACTGGCGGCTGACGGTCCTCTCTCCCTTCGGCGACCTGCGCACCATGGCGTGGCTCAACGCCGCCCTTGCCGCGGCCGTCGGCGTCATCTTGTGCATCGCCATGATCGCGCTCTATCTGCGACGCGTCCGCCTGTGGGAACGGCTGCGTGCCCGCGAGGCGTTGCAGCAGGCCCACGATGAGCTCGAACGCAAAGTCGAGGAGCGTACGCGCACCCTCAAGGAGGCCCAGGACGAATTGATACATGCCGGCAAGCTCGCCGTGATCGGCCAGATGTCGGCGGGCCTCGCCCATGAGCTCAACCAGCCACTCGCGGCCTTGCACACGCTATCCGACAACACCGTGAAATTCATGCAGCGCGGGCTTCTTGAGGAGGCGGAAAGCAACCTTACGCTCATTTCCGAGCTGGTGACCCACATGGGCACGCTGACCGGTCAGCTCAAATCCTTCGCGCGCAAGTCGACCGGCCAGCCGCGTCCCGTCGAGGTGCGGCACTCCATGGAGAACGCCCTGTTCTTCCTCGACCGCCGGCTGTCTCAACGGTCCATCCGGCCGGACATCGACGTCGAGCCTAACGATCTTGCCGTCCTCGCCGACTCCAACCGGCTGGAGCAAGTTCTGGTGAACCTCATCGCCAATGCGATCGACGCGGTCGAAAGTATCAAGGAAGCACGCCTCCATCTGTCGGCCCGCCGCGATGGCGAGCGTGTTCGCATCGAGGTGCGCGACAACGGACCGGGGTTCAGCGACAGCGTGCGCGACCGGCTGTTCGAGCCATTTTTCACGACCAAGGACTCGGGCGGCGGCCTGGGGCTGGGGCTTGCTATCTCCGCCGGTATTGCCCGAGACTTCGGCGGCTCGCTATCGGCCGTCAGTCTTGAGGGCGGAGGCGCGCTTTTCGTGCTCGACCTGCCATCCGCGGCCGCTTCGGAGATCATCGATGCCTGACACGCTCAAGGTCTTGATCGTCGAGGACGACCCCAATGTCAGGCGCGGCTGCCAGCAGGCGCTGGTGCTGGAAGGCATTCTTGCCGATGCCGTCGACAGCGCCGAGAACGCCTGGCGCTATATTTCCGACAACGCACCGGCCGTTGTGATCTCCGACATTCGCCTGCCCGGCTTGGACGGCATGGCGCTGATGGCGCGCATTCGCGCCTTTGACCCGGACCTGCCAGTCGTGCTGATGACGGGCCATGGCGACATCTCGCTGGCCGTGCAGGCGATGAGGGAGGGTGCCCAGGACTTCATCGAGAAACCCTTCTCGTCGGTGCATCTTGTCGAGGTCACGCGCCGCGCGCTTGAGAAACGGCGCCTGGTGAACGAGGTGCGGGAACTGCGTCAGCAGCTCAAGAACGGCCAGAACCTGGAGACCCGCATCATCGGCAAATCGCCGCAGATCCAGATGGTGCGGCGGCGCATCGTCGATCTCGGCCAGGCCTCGGCGGACGTGCTGATCACCGGCGAAACCGGCACCGGCAAGGAACTGGTCGCCCAGTGCCTGCATGATTCGAGCCCGCGTCGGAACGGCAACTTCGTCGCCCTCAATTGCGGCGGCATGCCCGAAAATCTCATCGACAGCGAGATTTTCGGCCACGAGGTCGGCGCGTTCACCGGTGCCGCCAAGCGGCGCATCGGCAAGATCGAGCACGCCAATGGCGGAACGCTGTTTCTCGACGAGATCGAGAGCATGCCGATGGGCATGCAGATCAAGCTGCTGCGCGTGCTTCAGGAACGCAAGATCGAGCGTCTCGGCTCCAACCAGGTCATCGACATCAACTGCCGGGTGATTGCCGCCTCCAAGGCAGATCTGCGCGAACTGTCCGACCAAGGGCGCTTCCGCGCCGACCTCTACTATCGCCTCAATGTTGCAACGCTACGCCTGCCACCGCTTCGCGAACGGCGCGACGATATCGGTTTGCTGTTCGAGCATTTTGCCCATCAGGCTGCGGCGCGCTACGGCCGTCCCATTCCCCGCGTCGACAGCGAAAAGCTTCAGGCGTTGATGGCCTACCAATGGCCCGGCAATGTACGCGAACTCAAGAACGCCGCCGATCGCTGGGTGCTCGGCGACGTCGAAGGCTTTCCACTCGACGATCCGGATGGCGAGAATCGCAGATCGCTGACGGAAACATTGGAGGTTTTCGAGCGCCGGCTGATTTCCGAGGCGCTGCGCCGCAATGGCATGTCGCTGTCGCGCGCTGCCGAGGACCTCAAGATGGCCAAGACCACGCTGCATGACCGGATCAGGAAATATAAACTGTCGGTGCGCTGACGCGGCTCCCGTGAGAAAATCCCGTTGAAATCACCGGCGGTCCGTCTATGCATAGGCGGCGCAACCGAACCCCGAGCCCAACGTGAAACCGCGCACGACAATCCGCGACGTTGCCAGGAAAGCCGGCGTGTCCGTTGGTACGGTTTCCCGGGTGGTCAACGGCCACCCATCGGTCACCGAGGCCAAGAAGAATATTGTCCTGCGGGTAATCGCCGAACTGGGCTTCCAGCCGGACGCCGCCGCGCAAAGCTTGCGGCGCGGCACCAACCGAACGCTCGGCGTCATCATCCCCGATCTGCGCAATCCATTCTTTGCCGAACTCATGCAGCGCATCGAACTGCGCGCCAAGGAGCATGGTTACAGCGTGCTGTTCGCCAGTTCCGACGAACAGGTCGATAGCGAGGCGGAGCTGATCGCCAACCTGGTGCGCCGCAAGGTCGAGGGCGTGGTGGTGGTGCCGAGCAACCGGGCCGAGACGATCGCCAATCCCGACGGGATACGCCTCGTTGTGGTCGATCGCCAGATTGCTGGCCACCCCTTCGTCGCCGCCGATCACCGGGCTGGGGCGCGGATGGCCGCGGACTATCTCGTGTCGCTCGGCCACCGGCGCATCGCCTGCATCTCCGGCCCCGAGAATTCCTTCGTTGCCCGCGAGCGTCTCGCCGGCTTCATGGATGTCATGGCTGCCCATTTCGTTGAAGTTGGCCTTGACCCGGCCTCTTGGGTCATTTCGGCCCCGTTCAACTACGAGGGGGGACATGAGGCAGCCAAGACGTTGCTTGCCGAGGATGGTCCGAAACCGACGGCGGTGTTTGCCTGTTCGGACCAGCAGGCCATCGGCGTGCTGCGCGCCGCCTTCGATCGCCGCATTGCCATACCCGACCGGCTTTCGGTCGTCGGCTTCGACGGTATCCTGATTTCCGATCTGGTGGTGCCTCGCCTGACAACGGCCGCCCAGCCGGTGGCATTGATCGCCAATTGCGCCACCGATCTGCTGATTGGCGGCGAGCCGCTCGATGCTGCGACGAGCCACATCTTTCCCTGCGCCATGGCGCTGCGCGAAACCTGCGCTCCCCTGCCCTAAAGCCGCCCGCCAACTGATGACCGGGCCGGATTTTGACGCAAACACCTGTAAAGCAACGATAATTTCTATCACCCCCCGACTTTGGTCGGAATGCCGTCTCTCGCCTTGATGCGATTGTGCTATACTGATAGCGTCATTTGGAAACGTTTCATCGGGCCGGTACATTGGGTCCGGCTCAACGAAAACGTTCGCTTGGGAGGGTAAAATGACTTCATTTTCTTCGGACGGGCGGACTCTGTCTGGCGTAAGCCGTCGTCAGCTGCTGGTGGCCGGCGCCGCCGGTTCTCTGATCCTGGTTTCGGGTGGCCTTCCGGTGCTTGCTGCCGGCAAGAAGCCCAAGGTCGGCCTGGTCATGAAGTCGCTCGCCAACGAATTCTTCAAGCAGATGCAGGCTGGCGCCGAGAAATATGCCGCTGAAAACAAGGACAAGTTCGACTTCAAGGCCGTTGGCATGAAGGACGAACGCGACTTTGCCGCCCAGGTCGACGCGGTCGAGAATTTCGTCACCCAGAAATATGACATCATCGTTGTCGCCCCGGCCGATTCCAAGGCCATGGTTACGCCGCTCGCCAAGGCCGTGAAGGCCGGTGTCGCCGTCATCAACATTGACGTCGAACTCGACCAGGACGCCAAGAAGAAGGCCGGCATCGACCTCGCCTTCTTCGGGCCTGATAACCGCGGCGGTGCCAAACTGGCGGGCGACGCGCTGGCCAAGGCTCTTGGCGAAGGTGGCAAGGTCGTCATCCTCGAGGGCAACCCGGAGGCCGACAACGCCCAGCAGCGCAAGAAGGGCTTCGACGACGCAGTTGCCGCCGGCAAGCTGAAGCTGCTCGACAGCAAGACGGCTCATTGGGAGACCGAGGAAGCCAACACGCTGATGACCAACTTCCTGACGAAGTACAACGACATCCAGGGCGTGATGGCCGCCAACGACTCGATGGCCCTCGGCGTCGTCAAGGCCCTCGACAGCGCCGGTCTCTCCGGCAAGATCAAGGTGGTCGGCTTCGACAACATCCCGGCCGTGCAGCCGCTGATCAAGGCTGGCAAGATGCTGGCGACCGTCGAGCAATATGGCGCGCAAATGGCCGCCATGGGCATCGAGTACGGCCTGCGCCAGATGGCCGGCGAGAAGTTCACCGGCTGGGTCAAGACCGACATCAAGCTGATCACTGCCGCCGATCTCTGATCGGTCGTCGTTACTTCACCCTGGGTCCGGCACGGGACAACCCGCGCCGGATCCCCTGTCCCTGCCGCGCCGAAGCATTCAGGGTATTTCCTTTCATGACCACAGACTTCAAGGAAACGGCGCCGGGCGCCGATCCTGTTGCCATCGCCGAGCGCGATCAAGAGCATGGCGCCGGGCCGATCCTGAAGCTTCAGGGCGTTGGCAAGCGCTTTCCGGGCGTGGTCGCCCTGCGCAACGTCACATTCGAGATCGAGCGCGGCGAAGGCCACGTGCTGCTCGGCGAAAACGGCGCCGGCAAGTCGACGCTGATCAATCTGCTCGGCGGTCTCTTCCCGCCCGACGAGGGCAGCATCTGGTTCAACGGAGAACCCTATCGTCCGGCTTCGCCATTCGAAGCGTTTTCAAAGGGCATTCGTGTCGTTCACCAGGAACTCAATCTGCTCTCCAACCTGACGGTGGCCGAGAACCTGCTGTTCGAGCAGCTGCCGAGCCGGCGCGGCCTCGTTAATTTCCGGGAAATGAATCGGCGCGCCGCCGAACTCCTGGCCGAGGTCGGCCTCGACATTTCTCCGTCGACCGTGGTGAGCCGGCTTGGCGTCGCCCAGATGCAGTTGGTGGAGATCGCCAAGGCGCTCGCCCATGAAAGCAAGTTGCTGGTGCTCGACGAGCCGACGGCAACGCTGACCTCCAAGGAGGTCGACCGTCTGTTCGAGATCTTGCACCGCCTCAAGGAACGCAAGGTCACCACCCTCTACATCTCGCACCGCCTGCAAGAGATCTACGAGGTTGGCGACCGTGTCACCGTGCTGCGGGATGGCCAGCACGTCACAACGCGGCCCCTTCAGGGCCTCGTCATCCCGGACATCGTCCGCCTGATGGTTGGTCGCACCATCGCCGACCAGGGCGTGTTCCGCGAGGATATCCAGCCCTCGGGCGAAGCGCTCGCCGTCGACGACCTTCGCTTGACCGAGACGAGCCCGTCGATCAGCTTTTCAGTGCGCAAGGGCGAGATCGTCGGCATAGCCGGCCTGGTCGGTAGCGGCCGGACCGAGGCGGTGCGCGCCATCTTCGGCGCCGATCCCAAGGCCTCGGGCACCGTCCGCGTCGGAGGGCGTGTCGTCACCATCGCTTCACCAAAGGACGCGGTCGCCGCCGGCATCTGCCTGATGACGGAAGACCGCAAGCAGCAAGGCCTGCTGCTCGACATGAGCTGTGCCGAGAACATTACCATTACCGATCTGAAACGCCTGTCGCGCCGGGGATTGCTCGACCGGACCACAGAGAACGCAGCCTCCGAAACACTGGTTGCCAGCTTGCGCGTCAAGACGCCGACCATTTTTCATAAGGTCGGCACCTTCTCGGGCGGCAATCAGCAGAAGGTGGTGATTGCCAAGTGGCTCTATCGCGGCTCCAGCGCGCTGATCTGCGACGAACCGACCCGCGGCATCGACGTGGGCGCCAAGGCCGAAATCTACGAACTGATGGGGCGTCTCGCCGCCGAGGGCAGAGGCATCCTCGTGGTGTCTTCGGATCTGCCGGAGCTGATGTCCATCTGCCATCGCATCCTGGTGTTCTCCAATGGGCGCATTGCCGGCGAAGTGCCGCGCGCCGAGTTCGACCAGAACCGCATTCTCTCGCTTGCCTATGAGGAGTATGGACGTGCCCGAGGGAACTGAAAGCGCCAGCGAGCGCAAGACGGCGACGGTGTGGGACAACTTCCTGCGCATCTCGATGCGTGAGGCAGGCGTCGCCATCGCGCTGGTGATCATCGTGGTGTTCTTCTCGGCGACGGCGCCCTATTTCGCCACGCCCGAGAATTTTCTGAAGATCTTCGTGCAGATCGCCATCAACACCGTTCTCGCGGCCGGCATGACCTTCGTCATCCTGACCGGCGGCATCGACCTGTCGGTGGGGTCGGTTTTGGCGCTGTGCACGGTGGTCGGGGCCACCATCATGGTGCGCGAGGACCTGTCGCCCTGGACGTCGATCCCCCTGGCACTCCTCGCCTGCATGGCCACAGGCGCGGCCTGCGGCGCCGTCAACGGCTGGGTCTGCGAGAAGTGGAAGTTGCCATCCTTCATCGTGACGCTCGGCATGCTTAACGTGGCGAGCGGGCTTGCCCGCGTGGTGTCCGACAACTCGACCATCACCGGTCTGCCACAGCCCTTCGTCGACTTCGGCAATCAGATCTACTTCGGCGTCCTGCCCTCGATCTTCCTGATTGCCATCATCGTCGTTCTGATCGGCTGGTTCATCCTGCGTTTCACCGTGTTTGGCCGCTTCGTCTTTGCCATCGGCACCAACGAGGAGGCGGTGCGCCTCTCCGGCCACAATCCGCGCATCTTCAAGATCGCCGTTTTCACGCTGAGCGGCCTGACGGCCGGCATTGCGGCCATGGTGTTCCTGCTGCGCCTCAACGTCGGTAGCCCGATCGCCGGCATCGGCTATGAGCTCAACGCCATCGCGGCGGTGATCATCGGCGGCACATCGCTATCGGGCGGCAAAGGCTCGATCATCGGCACGCTGGTCGGCGCCTGCATTCTCCAGGTGCTGGCAACCGGCCTGCAGTTGCTCGGCGCCGAGGACAACGTCAAGCCGATCGTTATCGGCACCGTGATCGTGCTGGCCGTGGTGCTCGATACTTACCGCAATCGCCTGCTGCGCAACCTCGAATCGCGCTGACCGCGAAAACCCAACGAATAGGCCTGCCCCGTGAAGCGAACGGTGGCAGGCTTATGAAGATCCGACAGCTTGCTTCGACCTGCGGCGTTTCAAATCGCCATGAACACCTGCTTCTTGGGTGACGTCGAGTGAGGCGAAGCGAGATGGAAGGTGTCGGCGAAATGCGACGCCAGCATCGGCTTGCCAATCAGGTACCCCTGCCCTTCAGTGCAGCCTTGGCGCAGCAAGCTTTCGCGCTCGGGCTCCCGTTCGATGCCCTCGGCAATCGTCTCCAGATCGAAGGCCCGGGCTATGTCGAGAATGGCCCGTACCACCGAAGCGTCCTTTTCAGACACCAGCATGCCGTCAACGAAAGAGCGATCGATCTTGATCCGCGTCAGCGGGTATCGCTTCAGCAAGCTGAGCGACGCGTAACCGGTGCCGAAATCGTCGAAGGCGATGCCGACGCCGCAAGCCCTGAGGTCGCGCAGCTTCTCGAGCACGACGTCGTCGTGATCCAGCACGATATTTTCCGTAATCTCGAGCTCGAGGCAGTTGGGTGGCAAACCATGCTTTTCGAGCGTGTCCATCACCTCGGCGGCAAAGTCGCTTCCCCGAAACTGCGCGCCGAACAGGTTTACCCCGATGCGAAAGGTTTCGAGGCCCTGACGCCGCCAGAAAGCGGCCTGAGCGCAGGCCTCGTCGAGAACCCAGGAGCCGACCGTAGCCGCCAGCGGACCATGTTCGAGGGCTGGCAAAAAGGCCGCCGGGGCCAGAAGGCCGCGCACGGGGTGCCGCCAGCGGATCAGCGCCTCGGCCCCCGTCAGGGCGCCGTCGCTCAGGCGGATCTGCGGCTGGTAGACGAGCAGGAACTCGCCGTCCTTAACCGCCCGATGGATCTCCATGCCGTAAAGGCGCCGCGCCGCCGCCTCCATGCGTAGCGACGGCTCGAAAACCAATGATCTGCCTCGTCCGTTCGTCTTAGCCCGACACAAAGCAAGGTCGGCGTTGCCGAGCAGTTCCACGGGACTATTCGTATGCAGCGGGGCCAGCGCAACACCGCAACTTGCCGCAATACGGATCTCCTGGTCATCGACGAACATCGGTTTGGCGATGCCCTCGTTCACGGTGTTGGAGATCTTCAGGGCCTGCATTGGGTCGACAACATCATTCAGCAACAAGGCAAATTCATCGCCGCCGATCCGCGCCACCACGCCGGTGTTCCCGAAATGACTTTCCAGCCGCTGGGCGACTTCCCGCAGAATGTGGTCGCCCACGGCATGGCCCAAGGTGTCGTTGACGTCCTTGAAGCCATCGAGGTCGATCATCACGACAGCGACGTTGAGATCGCGCGCCAAGGCCTCCTCCACCTCACGGAAGAATCGGCCACGGTTGGCAAGCCCAGTGAGCATGTCGAAATTGGCGAGCCGGTAGAGCTCCTTGGTTTCGCCTTGGTAGGCCGCCGCGTCATGCGAAGCGTTCGGCCGAACGGTCCGCTCCGTAGACACTTCGATGCGCCGGAGCTCCAGCCTGTCCGAGGCCATGGTGGCCAATTCCCGCAGGCGAGCCCTGTCGTCTTCGGAAAAATCCTCGTGGGGTTTGCTGTCGAGTACGCAGAGCGCCCCAAGCGCCAGGCCATTGGGCGAAAAAAGCGGAACGCCGGCATAGAACCGCACGCCGGCTGATCCCCTGACCAGGGGATTGTCATGGAAACGCTCGTCCGCGGTCGCGTCCGGAACCACCATCACACCATCCTGGGCAATGGCATGAGCGCAGAACGATGCATCGCGGCTCATATCGACGTCACCAACCCCGATGCTGGCGGCGAAGAACACATGATCGCTTCCGATCATGTTCACCGCGGCCACGGGCATGTCGAACATGCGGGCGGCAATCCGAACCACGGAATCGAGACTGGGCAGCGCCTTCTCGTCTCCCAGGCCATACTCGGAGAGCGCTTTCAGCCTCTCGGGTTCTGTCGGCAAAATCGGAGGACACTTCATAGACCTCGCTCCCGAGCGCATCCGTGAGAAAGCATCGTGCCTGAGCGCCCTATTGCCGTACCCGTCTGCGGCGCCTGTATCCGCGTCCGGGACTCAACGGCTGATTCCCATGCTGAGGAAACATCCTCCGTCCCTCAAGTAGCGCAAAGGTACTATTGCGGCTTCTTTCTCAACGAATGGTTCATCCGACCATAGAGACTGGGCGCGCAACAACGATCCTTCCCTTCGGAAGACGGCTGTTAGCGGACCGGGTGTTGGCGGGCTCTGTCAGCCTGCCATGGCCAGATGTCGCCGGGATGGATCAGGGATCGGGACGGCGGCGATCAGCCGGCGGGTATAATCCTGTTCCGGGTTTTCGAAGACGGCACGCCGCGATCCATATTCGACGATCCGGCCACCGTTCATCACCGCGACGTCGTGCGACATACGCTCGATGACGGCCATATCGTGCGAAATGAACAGGTAGGCTAGCCCTTCCGTCTCCTGCAGTTCCAGCATGAGATCCAGCACCTTGGCGCGCACCGACACGTCGAGCGCGGCGACGCTTTCGTCGGCGACGATCAGTTTCGGCTTCAGCGACAGGGCGCGGGCGATGCAGATACGCTGCCGCTGGCCACCAGAGAATTCGTGCGGGTAGCGGCTCGCCACGTCCGGCGTCAGGCCGACGCGGCGCAACAACTCGGCGACCCGATCGGTACGATCCGTCCGGTCGCCTATGCCGTGGATCGCCATCGGTTCGGCAATGGCTGAGCCAACCGTCATGCGGCTGTCGAGCGAGGCGTAGGGATCCTGGAAGATCATCTGGGCAAGGCGCCTGACCGGCCGCATGGCCCGGACGGAAAGGTCCATCAGCTCCTCGCCATCGATGGCGACATATCCTTCGTAGGGAATGAGGCCGAGCACCGCCTTGCCGGTGGTCGACTTGCCCGAGCCGCTTTCGCCGACGAGGCCGAGCGTCCGGCCAGCCCTGAGCTCGAAGGAGACGCCGTCAACGGCAAGCTGCCCGGCCTTGCGGCCGAACAGGCTGGCACGGGCGCCGTAGGTCACCTTGAGATTCTGGACCGCCAGGACCGGCTCCAGCGACTTCTCGGCGCGAGGCGTTGCCTTTGCTTGCGCGGTGACCGCCGGCGGCCCGTCAGTGCCGGCACGGGCGCCGATGCGCGGCACGGCGGCGATCAGCTCGCGCGTATAGGTCTGGGTCGGACGCTCGAAAACATCGATCGCCGAGCCGATTTCGACGATGCGGCCATCCTTCATGACGGCGACGCGATCGGCCATCTCGGCGACGACGCCCATGTCATGGGTGATCAGGATGGTGGACGTGCCGAACTCGCCCTTCAGCTCGCGCATCAGCTTCAGGATCTGCGCCTGCACCGTGACGTCGAGCGCCGTGGTGGGTTCGTCGGCGATCAGCACCTTCGGCTGACAGGACAGCGCCATGGCAATCATCACCCGCTGGCGCATGCCGCCGGAGAGTTCGTGCGGATATTGGCCGAGGCGCCTTGCCGGCTCGGTGATCTGCACCGCGTCCAGCATGCGCAGCGCCTGGGCGCGGGCAGAGGCTTCGTTTCCGCCCTGATGGATCAGGATGGGTTCGATGAGCTGCTTGCCGATGGTCATCACCGGATTGAGCGATGTCATCGGCTCCTGGAAGATCATGGCGATGTCGCGGCCGCGCACCTCCCGCATGGCCCGCTCGCTGAGGCCGGCGAGGTCACGGTCACCGAGCGTTATCGAGCCGGAGACGATGCGCAGCGAGGCGCGCGGCAGCAGTCGCATCACGGATAGCGACGTGACCGACTTGCCCGAACCACTTTCGCCGGCAAGACAAAGCGTCTCGCCTGCCACCAGATCGAAGCTCACGGCGTCAAGCACGCGCTTGGCGCCGCGATCGGTCAGCGCGTCGACGGTCAGCCCTTCGACGCTTAAAACTGGCGCAGCCGCTGTCCTGAAATCTCCACTCATGTCCGTCACGACAGCACGATCCTCGGGAAGTAGAAGCTCACCACCACGTTGGGCATGTCGACGATCTCGGAGATGCGGAGGTCACCGGCGACCGAGCAGAGCATGTAGGCATCGGCAGGATTGTAACCGTGCTCGGCAGCAAGAAGATCGATCATCCGGCTGAGCGCCTCGCGCGACGCCGTCAGGAGGTCCGGACCGACACCGGTCGTTACCTCGTAACCGGCCGCATCGAGATGGCGTGTCACCGGCCCTGGCGTCGTGAAGCGCGGGCTCTCGAGCTTCTGGCCCTTCAGAACGCTCAGCGTCAGCGTCACGTCCATGGCGCTTTCGATGGCGGTGCCGCAAACCTCGCCGTCACCCTGGGCAGCGTGCGTGTCGCCCACCGAGAACAAGGCTCCTTCGACCTCGACCGGCAGATAAAGCGTGACGCCCGAGGTGAGATCGCGGATGTCGAGATTGCCGCCGACGCGGCGCGGCGGCACCACCGAGTGAACGCCCGGCTCGCGTGGGGCGACACCGATCGTTCCGGCAAACGGCTTGAGCGGTACGCTGCCGCCTGGACCGAACAGGGAAGGCGCCATGGTGCTGGGATCGTATTTCCAGACATGCAATGCCGGATCGGTGAACTGGTCGGCCAGTAGGCCGAAGCCGGGGATCACCGCCGTCCAGCCAATGCCGGACGGAACGAATTCGCGGATCTCCACCTTCAAGACGTCGCCGGGCTCGGCGCCTTCCACATAGACCGGACCGGTCACCGGATTGACCTTGGCGAAATCGAGGTTGACCACGTCGGCCGCCGTGGCGCCCGTGCCGAGCTGGCCACCGGAGCTGTCGAGACATTCGAAGTGGATGGTCGAGCCGGATTTTGCCACGGCGGCCGGCGTGAAATCCCGGCTCCAGCCGTAATGATGGTCGCGGCGATGGATGGTGTAGTCGCAGGCAACGCACATGGCGGTTTCTCCCTTGAGCCAGTTAGCGGGGGAGGATCGCTCCTCCCCCGCTCTGGCGCGGACTTGCGGTCAAGTCCTTGTTATTGCTTCACATAGATCGCGTCGTAGTTGATGACGCGCGTCGGATCGATGTAGAAGTTGCCCGGCCCGCCCATGCGCTTGGACTTGGCGACGACGCGGCGTTCGTTGAACACCGGGATCCACGGCGCATCGGCCATCAGGTCGGTGAAGATCGAGCCCCAGAGCTTGGCGCGCTCCGCCTTCTTGGCGGGGTCGGACATCGAGTCCGCCTGAATGGCGCGGGCATCGAGATCCTTGTTGCAGTACCAGGACCAGTTCCAGCCACCCTGCACCGCACCGGCACAGCCGAGGATCGGCCCGTAGAAGTTGGAGGGATCCGGGAAGTCGGCGATCCAGGCCATGCCGCCCGACCAGATCATCGGCGCCTCGCCCTCGGTGCCACCGGCGGCGATGACGTTGGCATTGGCCAGCGCCTTGATCTCGGCCTTGACGCCGATGGCCGCGAAGTCCTGCTGCAGGGCCTGCGCGATACGCGGGTTGGGATCGGTCGAGGAAGCGTAGAGGGCCGTCTCGAAACCGTTCGGGAAGCCGGCCTCGGCAAGCAGCGCCTTGGCCTTGGCGACGTCGTAGGCGTAGCCCTTGAAGTCCTTGTCGTAGCCCGGCATCAGCGGCGGCAGCGGCTGGTTGGCCGGTGTGGCGCGGCCGTTGACGATGCGGGTAATGCGCTCCTTGTTGACGGCCATGTTGAGGGCCTGCCGCACCTTGACGTTGTCGAGCGGCTTGACGCGGGTGTTGAGGGCAACGTAGCCGGTCTGGAGCTGCTCGCCATCGACGATGATATCGGCGGCATCGGGGCCGTTCTTGATCTCGAGGAACTTGGCCGGCGGGATGCCGTCGCCGGCGATGTCCACTTCGCCCTGCTGCAAGCGCAGCAGCGCCACCAGCGGCTCCTGGCCAACTTCGACGGTGAAGCCGTCGATCTTCGGCGTGTCGGGAACGTAGAAGTTCGGGTTCTTCTCGAACACCAGCTTCTGCCCGATCACCCAGTCCTTCAGGACGAAGGCGCCGGAGCCGACCGGCTTCTTGCCGAAGTCCTGGCCCTCGGCCTCGACGACTTCCTTAGGGACCACCGAGGAGAAGTTGATGGCGAGCACATGCAGGAAGGTGGCGTCGGGCCGGCTCAGCTTGAAGACAACGGTGTGATCGTCGGGTGTTTCGATGCCTTGGAGACCGTCGGCCTTGCCGCCCGACAGGGCGTCGAAGCCGGCGATGGCGCCGAAGAAGCCGGCGCCGGGGCCTTGCGTCTTCGGATTGACGGCGCGTTCGATGGAATACTTGACGTCGGAGGCCACCACTTCGCGGCCATTGGAGAACTTGACACCCTTGCGGAGCTTGAAGGTGTAGGTCAGCCCGTCGGGCGTGATCTCGAAGCTCTCGGCCAGTGACGGCACCAGATCGGCGGTGCCGGGGGTATATTCCATCAGGCGGGAGAACAGGCTCTTGATCATCGACCAGTTCTGCCAGTCGTAGCCGATGGCCGGGTCGAGGGTGGCGATATCGTCCTTGTAGGTGACCGTGATGGTCGCGCCCTTGACGGGCGTCTCCTCGGCCAGCGCGACGAGTGGCGTCAGCGCCATCAGTCCAGCCAGCGCGGTTCTTTGCAGCCAATGTGTCATGCGGGTTCCCCTTTGTTTAAGGTCTGTTGTTTTCGTTGGCCGGTCTAAGCCGGCGTCATCGGAGCCCTAACGGGCCCGAATTCTGGGATCGATCAGCGGCGCCACGAGGTCGGCGATCAGGTTGCCGATCACGATGGCGAGCGAGGAAATGAGCGTGACACCCATGATGATGGGAATGTCGACCTGCTGGATGGCCTGCCAGGCGAGCTGCCCGATGCCGGGCCAGCCGTAGACGGCTTCGACGACGACCACGCCCCCCATGAACTGACCGATGTCGATGCCGATCATGGCGACGATCGGCAGTAGCGCGTTGGGGATGGCGTGGCGCAGCACGACGGTGCGTTCGGCGACGCCCTTGGCCCGCGCGGTGCGCACATAGTCCTGATTGAGAACGTCGATCATCGCCGAGCGAACCATGCGGGCATACCAGCCGGCACCCAGCACGCCGAGTGTCAGGGCCGGCAACACCACGTGGCGCACCGTTCCGAAGCCGGACATCGGGAACCACTGCAGCGTGGCGGCGAAGACGTAGAGCAGCAGCAGGGCCACCACGAACTGCGGCGCCGAAACGCCGATGAAGGAGCCCATCATCACCAGCCGGTCGACAGGGCCGCCGCGGCCGAGGGCGGCGATGGTGCCAAGCGTCAGGCCGATCACCACCTCGACCAGGATGCCGGTGACCATGAGGATCAGCGTCGCCGGCAGGCGGGCGACGATCAGCGTCATCACCTCGGTCTTCTGCGTGTAGGAGCGGCCGAAATCGCCCTGCACGAGATTGCCGAGATAATGGACGAACTGGACGAGGAGCGGCTGATCGAGGCCGAGCTCGTGCCGGATGTTGGCGACCGTCTGGGCGGTGGCGGACCGGCCGGCCAGCTGCACCGCCGGGTCGGCCGGCAAGGCGTAGAGCAGCACGAAGGTGATGGCGGCGACGCCGAACAGGATCAGCAGCGCGCCGCCGAGCCGGCGCAGGATCAGCTCGATCATCTCACATCCTCCCGCGCTGGGTGGGGTCCAGGATGTCGCGCAGTGCGTCGCCAACCAGGTTGAAGGACAGCGCCGTCAGCAGGATGGCGATGCCGGGGAACACCACCAGCCAGGGTGCCGAGGTGAAGAAGCTCTGGCTTTCGAAGATGATGTTGCCCCAAGAGGGCTCGGGCGGCTGCACGCCGACACCGAGGAAGGACAGCGTTGCCTCGAGCAGCACCGTGGTGGCGATGCCGAGCGTGCCCCAGACGATGGCCGTCGGCATCAGGTGCGGCAGGATGTGACGGAAGATGATGCGGCCGTGGCCGGCGCCCAGCGAACGCTCGGCAAGGATGAAATCGCGCTCCACCAGCCCGCGTGTCTCGGTGTAGACGATGCGCGCCACCTGCACCCAGTTGACCATGGCGATCACCATGGCGACGATCCAGAGGCTGGGGTGAAACAGCGCCGCCAGGACGATGGCGAGCAGCAGCGCCGGAAAAGCCATCATCAGGTCGGTGAAGCGCATCAAGGCATTGCCTGCCGGTCCCCGCAGGTAACCGGCCAGCATGCCGACGCCCAGACCGATGGCGACGGCGGTGCCATTGGCAACCACACCGATGATCAGCGAGGTGCGGGCACCGAACAGTAGGCGGGTCAACAGGTCGCGGCCGAGCGTGTCGGTGCCGAGCAGGAAGGCCGCATCGGGGCCGATCGGCGCACCTTCGAGGGTCAGGCCGTCGAACAGTTGTTCGTCGGGTGCGTAAGGCGCGACCCAGGGTGCCACCACGGCACCGATCACGACGAGCAGCACGACGATCAGGCCGAAGACGGCTGTCGGGCGGCGCAGGAACTCACGGGCGATGCGCATCATCCGGCCTCCGACAGCGGAATGACGCCGGCCAGCATCTCGGCGGCGGTCTGTTCGATGGTGATGCGGCGCTTCATGGCGGCCCTCCGCAAGGCGGCGTAGGCGGCTTCCTCGTCGCAGACGGTGGCCACCTCGATGGCTCGCACGGCGGCATGCACCAGCGGCCGCATGCGAAGCCTTTCTTCGAGCCGCTCCATGCGGGCGGCCGCTTCAACGCCGCGAGCGTGCGCGGTGACGGCGAGCACCAACGCCGGATAGACCGCGGCAGGCGTCACCGGCTTGGGCAGGATGGCGAGGGCACCTTCGGATATGGCCCAGGCGATACGGCCGGGCGCTTCGGACTGCAGCAGCGCTACCAACGGGACAGGTGCAGAACCGCCCGACCACGGCAGCAATCCCGACCACCCCTGGTCGGCATCCACCAGCACGATGTCGGCCGGCGTCGCTTCAAGATCGAGCGGCGCCCACTGGACGCGGGCCTCGAGACCCAGCAGGCCGAGCTGTCGGACAAGCCGCTGCGTGCCCTCGTCGGGGCGATGGAGGATGACGGCCCGGCGGCCGACGAGATCGGGGATCATCGTCATGACACCACCCTCAGGCTGGAGCGGCCGCCCTCGCGCGATGCCGTCATGTAGGGATCGGCGGCAATGGCGGGCCGGCTGGCGATGATCTCGAAGTTTCCATCGTCGCGGATGCGGCCAAGATGAAACGGCAGGGCGGCGTGGTTGGTGCGCGGGTCGACGCGCATCGGACCATGGGGCGTTTCGAACAGGCCGGCGTGCACCGCCGCGCGCACGGCGGCCGGGTCGTCGGACCCGGCCGAACGAACCGCGTCCATCAGCATGTGAGCGGCGACATAGGCGCCTTCGATGAAGGACGAGAGCCGACGATCGGCGCCCAAAGATGTAGCGGCACGCGCGCGAAAGCGTTCGTTCTCCGGCGTTGCCAGGGTGCCGAAATAACTGGCGGTCGACAGATGGCCGGTAGAAAGGCCAAGGCCGATCTCGCCAATCTCGGCCTCGGTGAGATCGCAGCTCACCACGGGCCGAACTTCTGGCCGGAAGGCAGGATCGGCATCGCCGAGCGCCTTGTAGGCCCTCAGGAAGGCGTGGCTGGAGGGACCGATCAGGTTGTTGAGGATGAAGTCTGGCCGACGGCTCTGGATGTCGGCGATCAACCTGTCGACATCGGTTTCCTCGATCGGCAGATAGCGCTCGCCTACCACCTCGCCACCGGCATCCCGCAGCAAATCGCGGGCGATGCGGTTCATCTCCCAGCCCCAGACATAGTTGGCGCCGATGAGGTAAACCCGCCGGCCCTGCCGCGGCAGCAGATGCTCGAAGAGCGGCATCAGGTGCTGGTTGGGACAGGCCCCGGTGTAAATGGTGTTCTCGTTGGCCTCGAAACCCTCGTAGGGGCAGATGTACCAGAGCAGGCCGTCATGCTTTTCGATGAGTGGGATGACTTCCTTGCGGGCCAGCGAGGTGATGGTGCCGATGATGAGGCGACATCCCTCATCACGCAGCATGGCGCGCGCCTGCTCCAGATAGGCCCGCGGCTCGCCCTCGGGATCGGCATAGACCGGCTGGAAGGATGTCCCGCCGGACCCTTTGGCAGCCTCGTCAAAGGCCAGCGTCGCCCCATCGCGGCAGTCGCGCCCGATAGCGGCATAGGGACCGGTGCAGGAGAAGAGAACACCGACTTTCACCGTGTCGACCATCGCAAACCCCAACGCGGCGGCGAAATGCAAAAAGCCCCACGACACAGTCCGGTCCGATCGCAAGATCGCCGAAAGGTCATGGGGCCATGCTGCCCGCAGCTCTCAAGAGCCATGTCTGGTGAGCCAAGGCTTAGCCGATAGCTCACTTATTAGGCGTGAATGTTATCTGTGCTTTTTCCGTTCTGTCAAGGCCAGGGCAATGGGCAAAGAAGGGGCATGAATGACCGCCGGCCGATTTCTCACCGTTCAGACGCCGGGTAGCAGGGTGATAACGCCAGTTAGCGAACGTGCGATATTGCACGCCGTTTACCGGGATTAAGCGAGATTGTCCGGGATTTGGCGGGATAGAGCGGTGAATATCGCTTGGCACAGCCGCCACTGAAATCGACAGGGAATTCCGCTCAAATGTTCTGACCGCTAAAAGCAGTTGCGGAATACGCAGCAAGGGGACATTTTGTCCGTGCGGCGTTAGAAATCTGTGCCATCGCCACTGAGGGAGATCAGCGCCCTCCAGCCGCACCTTCCGCTAAAACTGTCATTCCGCCTCCTATGGCAGCACTGCGCAAAACTCCCGAAGGTACATTCTTGGGCTGGGCGACTGAAAGTCTTGCCAATTGCATATGAGGGAGATCAGCACCCTCCAGCCGCCTGCTTCGCTGTAGTAGCCAGAGGCTTAAGCCACATTGTTCTTCACGACCTGCCTGTAGCCAGCACGCGAATACCAGGCCCATCCTCTGGAGAGCCGACAAACTCAACTCCTGCCGCCTCAAGTGCTGCTTTTAGCGCGACAAGCGTCGAAACGTGACTTGCAGGAACACCGTCCATCGCCTCAAGCCGCTTAATGGTCCGCTGCGCAATGCCTGAGCGTTCGGCCAACTCCTGAGACGACAAACGCAAAGCAGCTCGAGCAGCCCGAATTTGAGCAGACGTGATCATTGACTACCCACATAATTGCCCATATGGTGCCATTTTATTCCCAAATAGGACATTTTGGCCATGTTGAGCAACAAAGAGACTAACGGTTCCAGTTGGCGAGAGGCTATCAACCGCCTTGAAGGAGCATACTCTGACCAGACACTTCGAAGCTATCGGTCCGATTTCGCAATCTTTGACAGCTGGTGCATTGCCAACAACCTTTGCTCGTTGCCGGCTTCACCTAGCGCGCTTGCCGCCTTCATCGCAGCCCAAGCGCCCGAGCTTGCAGCCAACACGCTACGCCGCCGTTTGGCCGGCATACGCAAAGTTCATCGTTTGTTCCATCTGCAAAATCCCGCCGAGGATGAGGACGTACAAATCGCCATGCGGCGAGCACTCCGAAGCAGGACGCGGCGGCCGCGGCAGGCTCTAGGCCTCACTAAGGAACTCAGAGACCAACTCGCCGCTGCCTGCAGCACTGACCTTGCCGGTCTTCGCGACCGAGCGCTCATCGTGGTCGGCTACGACACAATGTGCCGCCGGTCAGAGCTCGCCGCCTTGCGGGTCGAAGATCTGACCTCGCTTGATGACGGAAGCATGCTGGCGCTGATCCGACGCGCCAAGAATGATCCATTTGGAGATGGCCGCGACGGCCTCGTGTCGGTAGTTAGCGCTGAGGCGCTCAAGGCTTGGCTTGAAGCGGCGAACATTTCGGACGGATGGCTGTTTCGACGCGTGAATTCCGGGCGGGTTGGAGCGGAGGCCCTTCACCCACATTCGATCGGCCGCATTTTAAAGCAGCGCGCCCTCGCTGGAGGCCTTCCGGCCGAGATCGTCAGTCGCATCTCCGGGCATTCGATGCGTGTTGGCGCTGCGCAGGATATGGTGGCAAACGGCGCCGACATCCTGCCGATCATGCGAAGCGGCGGTTGGAAGTCGATTAATGTTGTGGCGAGGTATGTGCAGAACGTGGAGTTGACAAGGTTGGCGGGCTGGCGGCGATAACACGAATGCGGTTTCTTCCCTGAGCCAGCTCGCACAATATAAACCAATGCGATAAATGTGACTTCGAACGACCACAGAGCGGCGAGCCACTCGGTCAATAGCTTCATACAAGCTGATAATCGAAACCAGTTAAGAACTGAAATTATTGCGTTAATTAAGTCGGTAGCCAGGCTTCAATTACCAACCACTCTGGTCGCCGGCCCGTCAAATCAGAGCTTATTGAAATGCAACGCTGTTTCTTGGGTTGCGAATCTGGGATCAGCGCTTTACCCTACATGAACATTCCTGTTTTAGGCCGTATTCGGTCGATTTTTTTTAACAAATAGAAATCGGAGGCGTCATGCGCAGACTTGTAATTCTTCTTGCATCGTCAGCCCTTTTTTTTGCGGCAAACGGATTTGCGCAGCAGACTGTTGGTACACCGTTACAAATCGACGTTAGGGCCCTGGCTGATACACTTAATAAGTCCTCTCCCACATCCCCAGACGCGAAAGCGGCGTTGGAACAACTTATGCAAGCCGCGGATGCAGGGGACAAAGGCGCCCTGACCGCTCTGGGTTACGCCTATAATTCGGGAACCGGCGTCGCCAAAGACCCAGCTAA
>NZ_AUHB01000001.1 GCF_000422965.1 Pleomorphomonas oryzae DSM 16300 | reverse complement strand
GCTTTTTCAGGCGGCTTTGGTCTTATCCTTGCCGCCGAGGGCTGCGATGTCCTTGGCGGTCAGCAGCCTTGCGAGGTCGATGACGACGACGAAGCCCTGATCGCGGCGGACGACACCGTCAATATAGTCGGAGTTCCAGTGGATGCCGATGTCGGGCGCCGCCTCCATCTGCTCGCCCCGGAAGGCGACCACTTCGAACACCCGGTCGGCAACCAGGCCCAGTGACAGCTGGCGGTCACCGAGCGTGATGTCGACCACCAGCACCCGGGTGTGCGGCGTCGGCACGGTGCGGCTGAGGCCGAGCTTCAGCCGGAGATCGATCACCGGCACGCCCTGGCCACGCACGTCGCGCAGGCCGATCAGGTAGTCCGGGCCGTTGGGGATGCGGAAGGCGTCCTCATGATCGAGGATCTCCCGCACCACGGCGACGGGGACCGCGAACACCTCGCTGCCGAGGGCAAAGGTGACGTATTGGGTCTCCGAGGGACGAGCCGTCATGGTCAGGCGCTTTCGCGGAAGTCGGCGTCGTCATCGTCAGGGCCACCCATGTCGAGGTCGAGCGCGAAGCCGCGTACCGCCTCCTGCTGGGCCTTGACGGTCTGACGCAGCATCTTGCCGGAGCCGGTGATCTTCGGCGCGACAGTCGGCTGCGGACGACGTGTGGCGGTCTGGCTGGCAGCCGGTTTGGCGGCCTTGCCGGGCGCCTTGCGCTGGGCAGTCTTGGTGTCAATGTTGTCGACGCGGAAGAAGGCGATCGAGGCCTGCAGTTCCTCGGCCTGGGCAGCCAGCTCTTCCGAGGTGGCCGACATCTCTTCGGAGGCGCCGGCGTTCTGCTGCGTCACCTTGTCGAGCTGCTGGATCGCCTGGTTGATCTGGGCGGCGCCGATGTCCTGCTCGCGGCAGGCCGCGGAGATCTCCGACACCAGTTCGGCGGTCTTGCGGATGTCCGGCACCAGGCGGTTGAGCATGTCACCGGCCTGCTGGGCAGAGGCAACCGTGTCGACCGACATCTGCGAGATCTCGGTGGCGGCGGCCTGCGAGCGCTCGGCAAGCTTCCTGACTTCCGAGGCGACGACGGCAAAGCCGCGACCATGCTCGCCGGCACGGGCCGCTTCGACGGCGGCGTTCAGGGCCAGAAGGTCGGTCTGGCGGGCGATCTCCTGGACGATGCCGATCTTCTCGGCGATGGTCTGCATGGCGGCGACGGCCTGAGTGACGGCCTGACCGGAGGTCTCGGCGTCCTTGGCCGACTGACGGGCAATCTTCTCGGTCTGAGCGGCGTTGTCGGCGTTCTGCTTGATGTTGGAGGCCATCTCCTCCATCGACGAGGAGGCTTCCTCGGCCGACGAGGCCTGCTCGGTGGCACCCTGGGCGATCTGCTCGGAGGCCGACGACAGCTGCTGGCTGCCGGCCGACACGTTGTCGGAGGCAACGAGAGCATCCGCGACAACAGACCGAAGACGCTCCACCATATCGAGCAGCGCCTGGCCGAGCGTGTCCTTGTCGGACAGCGGCTTGGGGCTCACCGAAAGGTTGCCATTGGAGATCTCGGCGGCGATGCTTGCGGTTTCCTGCAGATTGGCGGTCATTTTTTGCATGGCCGACATCAGATCCCTGATTTCGTCGTTGGCCTTATGAGTGACCGTCTGATTGAGATCTCCGATAGCAACGGCTTCGGCGAGGTTGACGCCTCGCTTCAAACCACGCGCTATCGAAAGCGACATCCAGGTGGCGACGACCACCGAGAACAGCGTAACCAAGCCGATGAAGGTCAAAAGCACGAGCCGTGAGGTCGCATACTGCTCGTCTGTCTCCAGGTCGGTTCTCTGCAAATCGTCGGATATTTTGGTCGACATGGAGTCAAGCAAACCAAACAGAGTGGTATTGATTTGCTTGGTAGTCACCATGCTGATTTGTGAGGCTTCCGCATCGCTTGCGGACGTGTTGGTTTGGCTAAGATCCAGTATGCGCTTCCGAAGGGGCTCGCGTTCTTGGAATAGCTTCAGGAACTCTTTGGCTTTGGAAGCGATTTCCGGATCGCTGGACGCGATAAGCTTATTTGTGAATTCGAGTGATTCGTCAGACTTCGAGTCGGAAGATTTCACATATTCTGAGATCTGTGCTGCATCGGTGTTAAGAACGCTATTCTTTTCCGCGACTATGCTCTCGTCGAAGGCCAATACCAGCCCGCGAATATTGTTCATGTCGTTGGCAGGACCGTTGACAATGTCCGAGATGGCCACGTTCAGGGATGAAAGGTCTGAAATGGCCAGCGTTGCCATGCCACCCACAAGAGCGATGATGAACGCAAATGACAGCGCGAGCTTTAGCTTGATAGTGAAACGCATGATACTCTTTCCCTGTGCTGCACCCCGGTCATCTGACGGGTCAACATGGTGAGATGGCTGTTTCGGCGTTTGACTCAGTCCGGTTGGCTCGGGCGTCCCTTCGACGAGAAGATGGCCATGAGATCCGGGAAGATGATGAAGGCGCCATCCCGGTGGACCAGGCATTCGATGAACTGAGGCGGCCATTTAAGGCCGACACGTGGGGGTGGCTCGCCACCGGCCTTCGATAAAGTCGTGACTTCGTTGACGCGATCGGTCCTGAGGCCGACCAGTGATGGCGTTCCGTCGAGGTCCAGTTCCACCACGACGATACGGCTGTCGATGGTGGTGGCCGTGGTCGGCATTCCCATGGCGACACGGATGTCGGCAAGCGGTATGACCTTGCCGCGGAAGTTGATCACCGCGTTGACGAACGGCCGGCTGCCGGGAACGATCGCTTCCGGCAGGAGATCGAGGATCTCGCGCACGATCGCCGCTTCGAGAGCGAAGGTTTCGCCACCGATCTCGAACGTCAGGACTTCGATCTCATCGGCCGAGGTGTCGTGGACGGCTTTGGTCTTCAGGGCTAGATCACTCATGCGATGGCACGCAAATGCGCCTCCTGCTCCTGGCCGAGCGACACCAGGTTGCCCACGTCGAGGATGAGGGCGACCGAGCCGTCGCCGAGAATGGTGGCCCCCGAGAAGGTGGTCACGTCATCATGCAGCTTGGACATCGACTTGATGACGGTCTGGTGGTGGCCGATGATCTGATCGACGATCAGGCCGACACGCTCCTCGCCGGTCGAGACCACCACCATCTTCTGATAGAGGTCGGGCTTGGTTCCGGTGGCAAACAGCTCGCGCAGACGGATGAAGGGCACCAGGGTATCGCGGAGCGACAGGAAGGCGCGACCGCGCGAGCGCAGATCCTCCTCCTGGCTGAGCTCGATACACTCCTCGACGGCCGGCAATGGGATCACGTAATGGCCTTCGCCCACTCGGACGAGCAGGCCGTCGATGATGGCCAGTGTCAGGGGAATGCGTAGAGAAACCGTCGAACCTTCCCCTGGACGGCTGGTAAGGTCGATCGATCCGTGCAGCGACTCGATTGCCTTTTTGACGACGTCCATGCCGACGCCGCGGCCGGACAGGTTCGTGACGGACGAAGCCGTCGAGAAGCCCGGCTGGAAGATCAGCTGTAAAAGGTCCTGGTCGGTCATGGTGGCGCCCGGCTGGATCAGTCCGGCGGCTTCCGCCTTGGCTCTCACCCGCGCCCGATCGATGCCGCGTCCGTCGTCCGTGACCGAAATGATCACCTCGCCGCCTGTCTGGCGGGCCGACAGGCGAATGCTGCCGGCTTCGGGTTTTCCGGCGGCACGGCGTGCCTCGCCGTCTTCCAGGCCATGGTCGGCGGCGTTGCGCACCAGATGAACCAGCGGATCGGCGAGACGCTCGATCACCGTCTTGTCCATCTCCGTGCTCTCGCCATCGGTCGAAAGCTCGATCTTCTTGCCGGTGTCGCGCTGAAGATCGTGGACGAGGCGGCGATAGCGGTCGAACAGTGTGGCGACCGGCACCATGCGCAGCACCATCATGGTGACGCGCAGTTCGCTGCAAAGGCGCTCCATTTCCTCGCTGACGGTCCGCAGCCCGATATCACTGCTGGTGGCGGCGATCTGTTGCAGGCGGGACTGGACGATGACCAGCTCGCCAACGCGATCCATCAGTTCGTCGAGGCGTTCGGCGGGAACGCGAACGCTTTCCATCTTACGCCGCAGCTTCTGATCGGTGGTGTCGGCAGATGGACGCGCGACAGCCTCGGGCGCTGCGCGCTCCGGCGACGGCTCGGCGATCGCCACCGCTGGCGGTGTCTCGGCTTCCGCAAGGGCGGGCTGGAGAGCCTCCGCCGCAGGAGCACTATCGCCCAGCGCCTCGATCTCCAGCGTCATGTCGTCCATGACGAACAGGAACACATCCTCGATATCGGCGCGGCTCCGGTCGGTGGTCAGAGTCACCTCCCAGCCGAAGTAGAGGGCCGTCGGGTCGAGCTTTTCAAGCGGCGGCAGAGCCGATTTGTCGAGAACGACGCGGCATTCGCCCATCGCCCTCAATTCATCGAGGAAGCTCAGCGGGTTGGTGCCGTTGACGAAGGTGTTCTCCGGCAGACCGAACTTGATACGCCATGTGGTGGGAACTGACGACGGTGCCTTGGCAGCCGGCGTGGCTGCCGGCGGAGTGACGAAGGCTGTCCGGATGCCGGAGACGGCGGCTTGCAGGCGTTCGAGAAGGTAGCGCTCCTCGTCGGCATGATCGCCGCTGGGGTCTTCCACCAGGGCACGCATGTGGTCGCGGGCTTCGAGCACCGCCGAGACCAGGGCTGGCGTTGCCTCAGCCTGCCCCTTACGAACGCGGTCGAAGGCAGTCTCGCAATGATGGGTAAAAGCGGCCAGTTGATCGAAGCCGAACATGGCGCCCGACCCCTTGAGGGTGTGGAGCGCCCGGAAGACGGCATCGACCAATGTGCGATCGTCGAGGCGGTGCTCGAGATCAAGCAGGCCTTGCTCCATTTGCTCGAGCAGTTCGGCCGCTTCAATGCGGAAGATATCCGCGGGATCTGGATTGCTCATTTGGCGAGCACCTTTTGTACGAGGCGGATCAACTGATCCGTCTCGAAGGGCTTGACCAGCCAACCGGTGGCACCGGCCGCCTTGGCGCGCCCCTTGAGAGTGGCGTCGGATTCCGTCGTGAGAAAAAGGATGGGCACACCGATCTGGTTTGGCAGGCGGCGCAGTTCTTCGATCATGCGCAAGCCATCCATATTCGGCATGTTGAGGTCGGTGATGACCAGATCAAAGCGGGTCGCTTTGGCCTTGCTGAGGCCGTCGAGACCGTCGACTGCCTCCGTCACTTTATAGCCGGCGCCGGTGAGGGCGATGCGCGTCGTCATGCGCACCGACATCGAGTCGTCGACGGTCAAAATACTCGCGGTCACTGGGCGGTCTCCTCGTGGAGCCAGAATGAACGATCTGCAATTGCTGCGGCCGTCAGAAGACCGCTTCGGTCCAGCGCGCGCCTAAGCTCGCCGCCGGCCGGCTCAAGAAGAGAAAGGGACTTGCCCTGTTCATTAGCTCTCAGCCTTGCGGCCTCGATAAGCTGGAGGAAACTGAGATCAACTGTCGCGTCGGTGGGAATGGCCAGTTGGATACTCGAAGATCCATCAATCGATTCTACGATGGTAGAATAAGATGTGCGGATATCTGAGACGCATAGGTTTGGATGCATCCGAACGACGGTTGTTTTCTCCATTGCACCGCTCCTGCTAGCGGCGGAAATATGGAAGGCAATTGCTAAATTTCCATAAACTACTTTCTTTACGTTGCTGAATTGAATAAATCGGCTGGAAATAGATTCAGATGGAACTGAGTGATCGCGTTAATACTCAAGAGTCACGAAACGCGTGTTGCGAGTACTGAACCTGTAATAAAAAGCAGGAATCCTGCGCGTTTGGCTAGGCTGGCGCTGAACTCAAGGCGATTCAGACTCGCGGGAGTTGTTAAAGGTAGTAGTAGCGCGGTCCCCTACCTCGGTGATTGTGCCGACCTGAAAAAAATGCCTAGGTGTTATTGCGGATATGGTTAAGGCCGAACACCTGCTCGCCGGACGCCGTCAATAGAACTTCTGTCGACGGTCACGGCTACCAACCCGGAAAATGTCGGTGCCATTGTCCAAAGCACTGGTAGGGCCCAGACCTCAAGACGCTTCAGAAAGTAGAGATCACCGAACCGCCTGTCCGATGTATCCGACCATGGTATTGCGCATCACGCGCCGCTGGTCAGGCGGAGCTTTCTGACGGCCAGCCTGCCGGTCCTTCCTCGTCGTCGCGAAGGGTACGGGCGATTTCTTCAATGGCTGGCCAGTTCTCGCAGAATACCCGGACGCAGTCTGGATCGAAATGATTGCCCGAGCAGCGTACAATTTCGTCATAGGCGCGTTTCGGCGTCCACGCCTCCTTGTAAGGTCGAGCTGAGGTCAGCGCATCGAATACGTCGGCGATAGCGGTAATGCGGGCCTCGATCGGGATATCGGTTCCCGAGAGGCCGAGCGGGTAACCGCTGCCATCCCATTTCTCATGATGGCCGCCGATGATGGCCGCCGCCACGCGGATGAGATCGGAGCTACCGTTTTCGAACAGCCGGACGCCATAATTCACGTGTTCGCGGATCTCGGCCATTTCCTCCGGGGTGAGCCGGCCCGGCTTGTTCAGAACGGCATCGCGAATGCCGATCTTGCCGATGTCATGAAGAGGTGCGGCAAGATGGATCATCTGGCAGAAGTGAGGGGCGAGCGACAACCCCTGGGCAATCACCAGACTGATCGACGCTACGCGCGAGATATGGGCGCCCGTACCGCCGTCGCGCATTTCGATGGCCCGCGCCAGGCGCCAGATCATTTCCTTCTCGCGAGACGCCAGTTCGGCGGTCGCTTCCCTCACGGCGTCCTCGAGGCGATGGGCGTGGGCAGCCAGTTCGATCTGAGTGCGGCGGAGCGATATCAGGTTGGTGACCCGCGCCCGTAATTCGATCGGGTCGAAGGGCTTGTTGAGGAAATCGTTGACGCCGGCGAGGATCGCCTGAAGCCGGATTTCGCTGCCCTGCTCGGCGGTGATCATGACGATCGGCACGGCATGATAGTCGGGCCGCAGGCGCAAGGCCTCGGTTACCTCGATGCCGGTGAGTTTGGGCATCAGATAATCGACAATAACGAGGTCGTATTGCCGCGTTGCCGCGAGCGCGAGGGCTTCTTCGGGCGTGTCGCAAAGATCGAGAACGAGATTGGGCAGCTCGGCCAAAGCTGCGCCCATCCACAGCAGTACCGATTTGCTGTCGTCGACGATCAATGCACGCATTGTTTCCGTGGGGTCGCCGGATACGCCATGACCTTCAGTCAGCACAGTCTCGTTTCCTCCGGCGGCGCGCAGAAGCAAGAGTATGGGCTGAGCCCAAGCCGATGGTCAGCCATCCTGGCAGGCAAGGGTGAACTAACGGTTCATCCCGCTGAAGGTGCCTGATGAGGGATCGGAAGCTGAGGATAGGCGGCCGGGAATCGACGCAATTGATGAGCCGGCAAATCTATTGCGGACGAAAAGCGCGGCGAACAGCCCTTGGACCGGGGCAGTTGAATTTGGCAATCACAACGAAGCCTTGGCCTAGCCGAAGCGCCCGGTGATGTAATCGGCGGTGCGTTTGTCCCGTGGATTGGTAAAGATCTTCTCCGTTGCACCGAACTCCACCAGTTCGCCAAGATACATGAAGGCCGTATAGTCCGAGGAGCGTGCTGCCTGCTGCATGTTGTGAGTGACGATGGCGATGCAATAGTCCGAGCGGAGCTCGGAGATCAGCTCCTCCACCTTGGCCGTCGAGATCGGATCGAGCGCGGAGGCCGGCTCGTCGAGCAGCACGACCGCCGGCTCGGTTGCGATGGTGCGGGCGATGCAGAGGCGCTGCTGCTGTCCGCCGGACAGGCTGAGGCCGCTTTGGCGGAGCTTGTCCTTGACCTCGACCCACAGCGCGGCTCGTTTCAAGGCATGCTCGACCCGGTCGTCGAGCTCGGACTTCGGCAGCGACTGATAGAGCCGGATGCCGAAGGCGATATTCTCGTAGATGGTCATCGGAAATGGTGTCGGCTTCTGGAAGACCATGCCGACCATGGCGCGCAGGGCGTTGAGGTCCTGATCACGATCCAGGATGTTGCGCCCGCCGATCATCACCGAGCCCTCCGCCCGCTGTCGGGGATAAAGGCCATAGATGCGGTTGAAGACGCGAAGCAGCGTCGACTTGCCGCAGCCGGACGGCCCGACGAAGGCGGTGACGCGCCGGTCTTCGAGATCGAGGTTGACGTTCTTCAGCGCCTGGAACTTGTCATAATAGAAGTGGAGGTCGCGGACCGATACCTTGACTTCGGCGCTCTCGGTATCGGCGGGCTTGGTATGTACCCTTGGGCGGGCAGTGAGCGTTTCGCCGGCCATCGTCAAACCTTCAGTTGGCTGCGCGCTGAAACAAGTCGCGCCAGTATGTTGAGAACGAGGATCGCAAAGGTGATCAGGAAGGCGCCGCCCCAGGCGAGCTGCTGCCAGTCGTCATAGGGACTGAGGGCAAAACGGTAGATCACCACCGGCAGGTTCGCCATGGGAGCGTTGAGGTCCGTCGACCAGAACTGATTGTTGAGTGCCGTGAAAAGCAGCGGCGCCGTTTCGCCGGAGATGCGCGCCGCCGCGAGCAGCACGCCGGTCAGCATGCCGCTGCCGGCGGCACGCCAGACGATCGACATCATCACCCGCCATTCCGGTGCGCCAAGCGCGGCCGCCGCCTCTCGGAGCGGCACCGGGACAAGGCCGATCATGTCCTGCGTCGAGCGTACGATCACTGGCAGTGCGATGAGCGACAACGCAATTGAGCCGGCCCAGCCCGAATAGTGCTGCATTGGCAGCACCGTGAAGCCATAGACAAACAGACCGACCAGGATGGACGGAGCCGACAGCAGGATATCGTTGATGAAGCGGGCAACACTGCCGAACCGGCTATCGCGGCCATATTCAGCAAGATAGGTGCCGGCAAGTACGCCGACCGGTGTTGCGATCAGCATGGCAAGGCCCGTCATCGCCGCCGAGCCGACGATGGCGTTGGCAAGGCCGCCCCGGCTGCCGGGCGGCGGCGTTTCCTGCGTGAAGAGATCGATGTTGATGGCCGCGAGGCCGCGCGACACCAGCGTCCAACCGATCAGTGCCAGGAACGCTAGCCCCATCAGCGCAGTTGCCACCGATAGCGACAGAACGATGATGTTGACCGCGCTGCGGCGGCGTACGCGAGCGCTCATCGGCGGCCCTCCCGCTTATCGATCGCCAGAAGCATCCACTTGGCGAGGGCGAGCACGGCGAAGGTGATCAGGAACAGGACGAGGCCAAGCGCGATCAGCGCCGACAGATGCTGTTCTTCAAAGGCCTCGTTGAACTCATTGGCGATCGCCGCCGAGATGGTGGTGCCCGGTGCCAGGAGCGACGCACTGATCTGATAGGTGTTGCCGATCACGAAGGTGACGGCCATCGTCTCGCCGAGCGCCCGGCCGAGACCGAGCATGACGCCACCGATCAGGCCGACGCGGCAGTAGGGAATGACGATTTTCGTGACCACCTCGGTGGTGGTGCAGCCCATGCCGTAGGCGGATTCGCGCAACAGCGGCGGCACCGTCATGAACACGTCGCGGGTAATCGAGGTGATGTAGGGGAGTACCATGATGGCGAGAACGATGCCGCCATCGAGAATGCCGATGCCGAAAGGCGGCCCTTGGAACAGGGCGCCGATGATCGGTAGCGGGCCGAGGGTATCGATCAGCGCCGGCTGGACATATTCCTGCAGCACCGGCGTCAGGTAGAACAGGCCCCAGATGCCGAAGACCACGCTGGGGATGCCGGCCAGAAGCTCGATGGCGGTGCCGATCGGCCGGCGCAGGAAGACGGGGCAGATCTCGGTCAGGAACATGGCGATGCCGAAACTGACCGGAATGCCGATCACCATGGCAATCGTCGCGGTGATCAGAGTGCCAGTGATCGGCGCGAGCGCGCCATAGACGTCTTCGACCGTGTCCCAGTCGGATGTCCAGAAGAACGACGGCCCCATGGCCGCTAGGGCCGGCAAGGCACCGTGCACCAGAAAGACGATCATGCCGGCAAGCACGACGACGACGATCGCGGCCGATAGGAAGGTGACGGCGCGGAACACGGCGTCCTGACGGCGATAGAGGCGCAAGATGCCGGTCATCTCGGAAGCCATTCTTGGCTCTTCGATAGCCGCGGCGAGGGTTTCATCGGTCATAGGGCAGGGCATCGCCATGAGGATGGTGCGACCGGAACTACGGTCGCGGAGACGGGGGCGCACGGTCCGTGCACCCCCGCAATGTTCTGTCGTCGACGTGCGACTTTTGTTACGAAGCCGGCTTGTACAGCGGGGCGTTGTTGTCGCCGACGGTGACGTCGCGAATCCAGGTGGCACGAGCCGAAGCCTTGACGGCGGCCGGCATCGGCACGTAGTCGAGCGCCTTGGCGGCGGCATCGCCGTTCGAATAGGCCCAGTCGAAGAACTTCAGGGCTTCGGCGGTGGCAGCCGGATCCTTCGGGCGGGCTTCGACCAGGATGAAGGTCGCGGCCGTCATCGGCCAGGCCTGAGCACCGCTCTGGTTGGCAAGGATCAGGTAGAAACCGACGGCCTTCGACCAGTCGGCGCTGGCGGCGGCAGCGGTGAAGGTGGAGACGTCGGGCGAGACGACATTGCCGGCGGCGTTGACCATCTTGGTGAAGGCAACGTTGTTCTGCTTGGCATAGGCGTATTCGACGAAGCCGATCGAATTGGCGGTCTGCTTCACCGTGGCGGCAACGCCGTCATTGCCCTTGGCGCCAATGCCGGCCGGCCACTTCACGCTGTTGCCGGAGCCGATCGACGACTTGAACGACGGGCTGACCTGCGACAGGTAGTAGGTGAAGTTGAAATTGGTGCCCGAGGCATCCGAGCGCCAGACGGTGGCGATGGCGGAGGCCGGCAGGGTGAGGCCGGGGTTCAGCTTGGCGATCGCCGCATCGTTCCACGTCTTGATCTTGCCGGCGTAGATGTCAGCGAGCGTCGGACCGTCGAGAACCATCTTGTTGGGGCCGATGCCCTTGAGGTTGACGATCGGTACGATGCCGCCCATGACGGTCGGGAACTGGACGAGGCCGGCAGCCGCCAGCGCATCCTTCTTCAGCGGATTGTCGGTGGCGCCGAAGGTGACCGTCTTCGCCTTGATCTGCTTGACACCGCCGCCCGAGCCGATGGCCTGATAATTGAGGCCGACGCCGGTCTTGGCCTTGTAGCTCTCCGCCCACTTCGAATAGAGCGGGTAGGGGAAAGTGGCGCCAGCGCCGGTGATTTCGGCAGCGGCAGCGGAGCCTGCCACGAGACCGGCGCCGATGAGGAGCGCGCCGAGCTTCAGCGCGACGGACTTGAGAATTGACATAGGGTGCCCCCGATAACTGTACATTGCCGGCTGCGATTGCAGCGGCAGCCTGCATCGCATAGGCCTCGCATGTGTCAGTCATGCTTCAGTTCTGTGAAGGTTGCCCAACGGTCGGTCTTTGGCGAAACGCCTTGGGAAAATATCAACTCCCGACCGAACGATCTTAAGCGAAACCGGGTGCCACAAACATCGCTTGGCGGCTTTCCCGCTCGGTGCTCGTGACCATATTCAGAAAGGCAGCGAGAAGCTGTGGCTGAGAGAAATGCCGGCCGTGTTCTGGAGGCGTCTACCGGAGTTCGACGCAGTAACCGGGCTTTTGGCGGCATTTCCGGTCAGATCGTCCAGGCGGTCATAGAGATCCAGCGACCATGTCGGCGAGATCTGATAACTGACCGAGGCTGTAAGCCCCGCCGATTTCAGTCCCGCTCCAGGATGGAAAGCCGACAGACCGGACGCGGCGGCCTCGCCGGCCGAAACGCCAAAGTAACTTTGCATATAGGACGCGTCGGCAAAGGAGAGACGAGGTCCTATCGCGAGAACCCAATCTTCGCCGAGGCGGGTGAACCAATCGACGCCGGTATCGACTTGCAAGCCACTGCCGTTGCTGAGGGCTTGGCGGACTTCGGTGCGAAAGCGAAGCCGATCGGGGATGATCCAAGTCTGAAGAAAGGCGCCCGCATCAACGTCGAACGCGACGTCGTGCAATCCCTTGAGGCCTGCAGACGCAGAGTTCCGGCGATCGCGAAAGCCGATCACCGGGCCAAGCTCGAATCCGGCAACGTACAAAAGGCCATAGTCGATGCCGTCGTCGAGAGCCGACAATTCTTCGACCTCGTCGAAACGCCGGATGTCGATCGAGGGAAGGGCGCTGAGGCCTGATTTGCGCGCGCCGGGGTAATCCGGCGAGATCTCGGCGGAGGCGCCCAGAGTAATAACAAGGCCGGACCCTTTTGCTGCCCCTGTCTGCATGTCGGCCGCATGTGCCGGGTCGATCATGAAGATCGCAACTATGGCAAGGAGGCCTTCATGAAGGCGCCCGTTTCCTGGTTCACTCATACTACGTTTGCCCCAGGATACTTCGGATAACGTCCAGGTGGCTCCGCCTTACCAGCTCAGCCTGATGCGAATATGAAGCAACAAACCTTTTGGCGCCAATTTCCATTTTCAAGGCGGTTTGGCGCGGATCGAGAAACGGCATGCAGCTCTTCCGGTGAGCCGGTTGTTCACCTGTGATCATCGCGGAAATCAACACCAGCTGCGGCGGGATGCGTGCCCTGGTGCCTCCAAGGCATCCAGAAGCGAACAGGTTCGCCGAACCCGCTGTTCTCTGCGCAAGAGCGGTGTGGCGGGCATAACGCAACGACCGCCACGCCGCTTTTCAGGCCTCCTTGTCAGGAGTTTCTGGGCCTTATCATTCGTACCAAGGTCTCATCCTTCAGCACGAAATGATGGTAGAGCGCGGCTGCTGCATGCAGGACGATCAGGACGATAAAGACGGGCTTCCCAATCGTGTGGATGTCACCCCACGGGTCCCCGACGTATTTTGCCAGAAGACCTGTCACCGGCACGATGACCAGCAGGGCATAGAACAGCCAGTGCATCGCCGTTGCCGCTAAGGTTGCCAGTCCTGGCGCGCCGATTACCTCCGGAGCGCCCGTAAACACCCTTATCGCCAGGCGGATAGCCAGCATGAAAAGGATTGCGATGCCAACCCATAGATGCGCCGAGGATAACTGAAGATCAGCGGCGCCAGGCGCGTTACCTTCCTCCAGAGCTTCGACGACATTGGTCATGCTCTCGCCAAATATGAGCTGAAACAAGACCGCGGCAACGATGAGCCAGTGTAGAACTATCTGTATTGTCGAGTAACCCGTGACATTTTTCTCCGCCATACTGAGCCCCCTAGGTTTGATCGGAGCGTAGATCTGCCCCGATCGCGGCCAAATTAACCGATTCCTCGTCCTCCGACATTGCGGCAATTCGGACGAGGGCTGATATGCCGCTCATACGTTTGGCAAGCGGCTGCACGCCTCGCCGGCGCTACAAAACCAGAACGCCGCGCTGCAAAGCCTGGTTGTCCGGTTCGACATGAATGGTGACGGTGACGTCACCAAACTCCTCCTTGATGGCTTGTTCTATCTTGTCGCAAATCTCGTGGGCCGCGCTGACGCTGATGTCTCCGGGAACGACGAGATGGAAGTCGACGAAGGTCATCTTGCCGGCGTGGCGCGTTTTCAGATCGTGGACCTCGATGGCTCCGACAGCGGCTGCCGAGATGACGGAGCGCATGGAAGTGAGCATGTCGTCCGGCACCGCTTCGTCGAGCAATCCGCTGAGCGACGACTTCACCACCTTCCAGCCTGACCAGAGGATATTGAGAGCAACAAGGCCGGCCAACAGCGGATCGAGAACATACCAGCCGGTTATGACTGCCAACAGAACGCCAAGCACCACGGCGCCGGACGACACCACATCGGAAAGCAGATGATGGCCATCCGCCACCAGGGCCGGCGACTTGTGTCTCCGCCCCCACACGATCAGCACCCAGCACCAGACGCCGTTGATCGCCGTGGCGAGACCATTGACCAGTAGGCCTTCAAGCGGGGCGTCGAGCGGGTGCGGGTTCAAAAACCCTTTGTAGGCTTCTTCGATGATCAGCACGGCGGCAACAATGATCATCACGCCTTCAAGAACGGCGCTGAAGAACTCGGCCTTGTGATGTCCATAGGGGTGATGGGCATCGGCTGGAGCTGAGGCGATACGGATGGCTATCAGCGCAACCAGGGCGGTCGCGACATTGACGATGCTTTCCAAGGCATCCGACATCAGAGCGATCGAGCCGGTCAGCCAGTAGGCGAAGGCCTTCAGTCCGAGAACGGTGACGCCGACAATAAGGCTGCCAATAGCTAAGCGAAGCGTTTGGGTCATGAAATCCTGTCCGGTCGATCTGTAATAGGCCTTCAATAAAGCATCTATTGGTGCTGCTACAATGTAAACAAGAGATATTTTGCAAAAAAATCCGAGGATTTACATGAAAATAGGAGCCATTATCAAATACTGGACTCATTTCGGTTCATAAATTACATCTGAGACCAACAAACGAAGCCAGTGCTACATTCTTACAGAGACACCGTTACCGATCAACTTGCGCTCCTGATCATGCTGCAAGGCATGGCATAAAGCGGTTATCCTTTCCGGCCGCAGAGGAATCGGGTCAATGCGCACCTGCGCCAGACCGAGCCAAGGCCGCTCAATCGACAGTGCTATAAATTACACCCTAAAACTTTCCACGTAAGTAAATACAACACTTACGGCGTGTTGGGTGGTATTTGGACAGTTTTGTTAACGGAAAACAAAAGAATTAATGATGCTTGAAGCCCGAGAAATCCTCCGTTGAACAGTTGCGGGCATTCGAGGCGATCATGAGGTTTTTGGGCGGCCTATCCATCAAGTGGACACTCGGCTTTTTTCTCGGTGTGATGGCGATAGCCGTCTTTACCTATGGTGTGACGGATCTCCTGAGTGCTGTTCGGCAGCGAGCCGAGGCGCGCTACATCCTGTCGTCATCGGAAACCAGCCGAGTTCTCCTCAAGGCGCTGCTCAATACGCGTCTGGAGCGTGGAGCGCTCAATTCGTCTCTGAGCGCCGACGATCCGGCAAAGCCCGAACAGCTCGCCAAGGTGCGTGGTTATCGTGACATCGTGGAAGCCTCCTATGGCGATGTCATCGAGCGTATCGGGACGAGCGGAATCGCAGCGCAGATTGCCACCCTCGATCGTCTCAAGCGGGCACATGACGCGGTGTCCGCGGCACGTCAGCAGCTCGACACCGATGCCGGTCTTGCCAAAGCCAGCCGGCAGGCTCAATCCGCCGCGCTTGCTCAAAGCGTCTATCAAGAGCTTCTCGATGCGCTGACGGCCACGACAGATGTGGTTGACGGCACCATCCGAAATTCGGACCGCACCGTTGACAAGTATCTTGCCATCAAGCGAGCTGCCTGGGCCTCGCGTGTTCAGATCGGCGCGGTGCAGGGAAAGCTGCAGACGACGATCGCCGCCGATCGCGCCTGGGAGCCCAACGAAGCGCTGACAGCCTTTGAGGATCGCGGCCGCGCGCTGAGCGTGTGGGCCAACGTGAAGGAAGCGGTTTCGACGGACGGGGTCGCGCCCGCCGTGGTGGATGCTTTCAAGAAAGCCGACGAAGGTAATTTCAGCGGCGCCGCATGGGATGAAACGAAAACTCTGTTCGGACAGCTGTCGAGCGGCAAGCCGGTCGTCCTGGCCATCTCCGAATTGCAGCCCAAGCACACGGCCGCCGGCGGCTTGATCGTCGACCTGGCAAATGCATCGCTGGATTACATGGTTGGCAGCGCAGAGGCTGTAACGCGGCAGGCGACATCCGCCCTCACCATATCCGTCATGTCGCTGGCGGGTTCTCTGTTGATCGTGTTGGTCGGTCTGTTTGTCATCCACTACCGGATCAGTCGACCGCTGACCTTCCTGAACGGCGTCATGCGGCGCCTCGCGGAAGGCAACGCCGACGTGGCGGTCCTCGCCACCGAGCGCGGCGACGAAGTCGGCGAGATGGCTCGATCTGTTGCCTTCTTCAAGGAAAACCTGGTCCGCAACAGGGAATTGGAACAGCATACGCGCGAACTGCAATCCGAATCCGAGGCGCGGCGGCGGCAGACGATGCTCACCCTCGCGGATGATCTGGAGCACGCGGTTGGCACCACGGTCGCAACCGTATCGTCGTCGGCGACCCAAATGGAGGCATCGGCCCGCTCGCTGGATAACTCGGCGGTGGCTACGCTGTCGCAATCAACGTCGGTATCGGCGGCGGCCGAGGAGGCCTCGGCCAACGTTTCCGCGGTGGCAGGAGCCGCTGAGGAGCTTGGCGCTTCGGTCAACGAGATCGCGCGGCAGATGGAGCACTCCGTCGAGAAGGCACAGTCGGCTGTCGGCGAGGCCGCTGCCGCGGCTGGCATCATCACCGAGCTCAATCAGGCCGCGACGCGCATCAACACCATCGTCGACCTGATCAGCTCGATCGCCGCCCAGACCAACCTGCTGGCGTTGAACGCCACGATTGAAGCCGCCCGCGCCGGAGACGCCGGCAAAGGCTTTGCCGTCGTAGCCGCGGAAGTGAAGCAGCTGGCCGACCAGACCGCCAAGGCGACGAGCGAAATAGGCCAACAGATCAATGGCATCCAAGCGACCACCAATCGCGCGGTCCAGGCCATCAATGGCGTCGCCGAAACCATCGGCGTCATTGATGCGGCTTCGCGGCAAATTGCCTCGACGGTCGAACAACAGTCCAAGGCGACGCTCGAAATCGTCGAGGCGGTGACCCAGGCTTCGGCCGGCACCGGCGAGGTGACCGAGATCATTACCCAGGTGGCTCACGCCGCAGGCGAAACTGGGACGGAAGCCAAACAGATGTTGAACGTCGCCTCTTCCTTGGCTCGACGTGCTGAGGAGTTGCGGGACAACGTCCAGAGTTTCCTTGCGACAATCAGGGCCGCCTGACCTCGGGTGATTTCGCCAATAGCGGGGTGAGCCATGACGGCTCGCCCCGCTGGACTATCAAGATCGTCAACGGGGGCGGGCTGATCCTGGTCGCGGAATTGCCGGCGGTGAGCTGAAGCGCAACGCCGGAGAAACTCAGCCTGGCCGGCGTCCGTGTGGATCACCGCATTTCGAACCTGATAATTCGCTTGTCACGCAAGACGAGGAACAAGCGTTCGTCCAGAAACACCGCTTTTCTGATCGCTGTGATGGTCACGTGATGTGACAGGCCCAATAGAAGAATGGCAAACGCGGCCCCAACAAAAAGCCACCACCATGCGAAGAAGGCGGCCAATGCGATGCCCGTCACAATGGCAGCGGACATGGCTATCCCGAGCAGGAATATCAGGAAACCTGTCCCGGTGCCGCTGAACGTTGTTTTCAAAGCTGAACGACGGTCGACGTGGAGCGCGATTCGCCCTTCCTCGTAGGCACGTTTTGTCTTGGACCATGACAGCGAGTTGATGTCACAGAGCCTGCCACAGGTCGGTCTATCGGCTTCGATCATGGCGTGAAACCCGAACTCACCAATCCAAGACGCCTCGGCTACATCAAGGGATGCGACGGGCTCTTCTACTCTTTAAGGTGGTGGATTCCAAGCGGAGTACGGCTTCCTACGGAGCCGGTCGACGGCTGACGCCAGTCCTGCACGAGCCCTGCACAAAAAACCTGAGAAGCTGCTGAAATCCGCCCAATCCGCTGCGATCCGGCATGCGACGACAGGGCATGTCGATGCGTGTCCGCCCTCATCCTTTCCCCACCCATTGCCTTCCCGATCGTCTCGTCCGGGATGCCTGGTGGCTCGCCGAACCGACGCCCGCCAACAAAGCCGCGCCAAGCCGCCTCGCTCCCGCGCCGCATGACGCGACGGCGATACCTGTCGCGCGTCTTGCGCCGCCTGCCCCGCTCTCAACCGGAATCATTCGCTCATGACTCTTTCTGCCGCTGAGCATCGCTCCATTTATGTCGGTCCTGCACTCTGGGTCAGGCGCCGCCTCGTCGCTCTTGGCGTGCTGGTGGCGATCGCCGACTTCCTCTTCTATTTTGAGCCGGCAGCCGGTTTGCCAATCGCGCTCTTCCTGGTCTTGCTGTTTGTGTCGGCTGCGGCGTTCAATCAGCTTCGGTCTTCCACGATCTGGCGCCTTGCCGCCGCCGCCCTCCTGCTGGCGGCCACCGTTGCATTGATCTTCGATGCCGATCCGCTGTCCGTTCCACTCGCCATCGGCTTTTCCTTTGTCGGCGCCGTTTTGTTCGTTCATGGCGCCGTGGGCTGGATGCCGATTGCCAGGACAGCCCTTCTGCTGCCCCTCGTCGGTTGGTTGCGGCTTAGCCGCGATTTGCTGCGCGTCAGGCGAGCGGTGATCCGGCGTGGAGGGTTGCGCTTCGACATCACCAGCTGGATTGTGCCCGTTGGCCTGTCGTCCTTCTTCCTCGCCGTGTTTCTCATCGCCAACCCGGTCATCGACCGCTGGGCCATCTTGTTGCAGCCTGACTATCCGATGGGCGGCTATGTTCAGCGTGTCCTCTTCTGGATGATGACAGCGCTTGTCGTCTGGCCGTTCCTGCATCTCGTCAGAAAGCGGCGTGCCTCAAAAGCGCCCGTCTGCTTGCCGGTCATGAACGGCCTTTGGGCGGGCTTTCTCGACGACATCGCCATCCGGCGGTCGCTCATCTCCTTCAACCTGTTGTTTGCGCTGCAGACGTTCACCGATCTCGGTTATCTATGGGGTGGAATGGCTCTGCCGGAAGGGATGACCCACGCCGAATATGCTCATCGTGGCGCCTATCCGCTGATGGCAGCCGCGATGGTGGCCGCCGCCTTCGTTCTGATTGCGCTTCGCCGTCGGCAGGGTGAGCGACACCCGAGGGACTTGCAGCCTCTCCTGACCGTCTTCGTTGGGCAAGGGCTACTGCTGGTCGCCTCGTCGATGCTCCGCCTCGATCTTTATGTCGAAGCCTATTCGCTGACGCTCTGGCGTGTGGCAGCCTTTGCTTGGATGGGACTGGTCGCCTTCGGCTTCGTCACCATCCTGATCCGTATTTTCAAGGAATGTTCTACACGCTGGCTGCTGGGCGTGAATGCGGGCACGGCTCTCCTCACGCTCTGGGCGTGCTGCTTTGTGGATTTTGCCGGCCTGGTCACGAGCTTCAACATTGCTCATTCGCGCCAGGCCACAGGGCAGGGGCCGGATCTCGACCTTATCTACCTCATCCACACCTTTGGGCCACGGGCCATACCGGCGCTCGACGCCCACCGCGACATCTTGGCCGGACATGGCGATAGCCTGTCCGTCTACAACCAAAACATAGGGGACTACACATCTCTCGACGATTGGCGCGATCAGGCGGCAATCGACGTTCGTACCACCGATCTTGGCTGGCGAACCTGGAGCTTTGCGGATTGGCGGCTGAAGCGCTATTTGTCGCAAGCGCCTCTGTGGACCGTTCACGAACCCCGGTGACCTCGCCATGCAGTCTGCTTCCATCTTGGTGGTCGATGACGATCCCGCCATCCGCTCGGTGATTACCTTTGCCTTGGAAAAGGCCGGTCACCGCACGCGTGCCGCAGGCGATGGCCGGCAAGCGCTGACCCTGTTTGCCGCCGAGGCGCCCGACCTCGTCGTTCTCGACATCGGCATGCCGGAGATGGACGGGTTCGCTGCCTGCCGCGAAATCCGCAAGGTCAGCGAGGCGCCGATCCTGTTCCTGTCGGCCCGCGATGAGGAAATCGATCGCATATTGGGGCTCGAGCTCGGCGGCGACGATTATGTCACCAAGCCGTTCTCGCCGCGCGAACTGGTGGCGCGCGTCGCCGCCATCCTGAAACGCAGTCTGGGGCCGAGGGAGGTGAAATCCGAGGAGCGTCGCCTCGGCCGGGGCATCGTCTCGCTCGATCCCGATGGGTATCGCACCTTTGTCGACGAGCAGCCGGTGGCCCTTACGGCTCAGGAGTTTGCCATTCTACGGGCGCTGATGAGCCGGCCGAACCAGGTGTTCGATCGCGAGCGGATCCTCGAGACGGCTTGGCCGGATGCCATCCACGTCTCCGACCGCACTGTCGACAGCCACATTCGCAACATTCGCGCCAAGCTCGGAGCGGCCGGGTGCGTTACGGCCATCGAAACTGTGCATGGCATCGGTTTCCGGCTCGGTTCTTGCGCGGCGGCATCGTGAGTACCCCGGCACCACGGGTACGGCAAAAGTGGCGGCCGCGCCTCGGCCTCGTCGTCGCCTCGGTGCTGGCGCTGGTCGCCTGCCTGCCGCTCGGCAGCGTGGTTTTCTTCCGCATCTATGACAATCAGTTGGTCCGTCAAACCGAGGCCGAACTGATCGCCCAGAGCGTTGCCATTGCCGCGCGGATCAGCGCCGACCTTTCAGCGCAGCCTCCGGCCAACCTGCGGCTTGGGCCGCCGGTGCGGGTCGGCACGCCGAATGCCGACGGTCTCGCCCCCGTCTTGCCCCGCCTTGATCTTGCCATCGACGATGCCCTGCCGATGCGTCCGGAGGCGGCCCCGGGTACAGGCTCCGCGAATTCGCCTCTTGCTGATCTTGGTCTTCGCCTCAAGCCTGAGCTGGCTCAGATCAGCGCGGCGACCCTGGCCGGTTTCCGCATCCTCGATGCCGATGGAATGGTGGTGGCCGGTGGAACCGAGGTGGGGCAGTCGCTGGCCGCTCTGCCTGAGGTAGCCGGTGCCCTGGGGGGAGAGTATCGGTCGGTATTGCGGCAGCGCAATTCCGAACGTCCGATACCGGCACTGGACTCGATCAGCCGCGGGGCAGACATCCGCGTGTTCGTTGCCTTACCTGTGGCTGTCAAAGGCCAGGTTGCCGCTGTCGTCTATGCGTCGCGTACGCCCGCCAACGCCCTCAAGCAGCTTTATGAGGAACGCCACAAAGTCGGTCTCGCTCTGTTGAGCGTGCTGGCCGCCACCTCAATGATCGGCTTCGTCTTCTACCGCACAATGATCGGGCCGGTGCAGGCCTTGATCGCGCGTACGACGGCGATTGCCGGTGGCGACCGCTCTGCCCTGAAGCCGCTCGATCATCACGGTACGGCCGAGTTCGCCCAGCTATCGCAAAGTTTCCTCGACATGGCAGCCAGCCTCGCCGTCCGCTCGGAATATGTCGCGGCCTTCGCTGCCCACGTCTCACACGAGTTGAAGTCGCCGCTGACGGCCATATCCGGGGCGGCGGAGCTTCTTGTTGATGACCTCGCCGATCCGGCCATGACTCCCGCCCAACGCTCGGAATTCCTCGCCGATATCCAATCGAACGCCGACCGACTCGGTGCGCTGGTGGCTCGCCTGCGTGAGCTGGCCCGCGCCGAGACGATGCCGACCGCCGGCGTGTGCAGACCGGCTGACCTGATCGATGCCTTGGGCGAGGGCAGGCCGGGGTTGACGATCGAGGCGACGGGTCAACTCGACCGAAGCGTTGCCATGTCGGCCGAAACGCTTGCCCTTGTTCTCAGTCACCTTGTCAATAACGCGATGCGGGCCGGTGCTGGTCGCATTACCATTTCGGCTCTGGCGGCCAACGATCGGCTCACCATGACCGTCGCGGACGATGGCCACGGCATCTCACCGGCCAACCGCGCGCGCGTCTTCGATCCCTTTTTCACGACCCACCGCGCCAATGGCGGTACCGGCATGGGCCTTGCCATCGCCCGCGCCATGGTGGCGACCCACCGGGGCAGCCTCGATCTCATGGAAAGCGACAAAGGCGCGACCTTCCGGATCAATCTGCCGCTTACCGAAGCCTAGAGAATTTCCGGTGAAAGCCGGTTCACCGAGAGTTCTCTAGCTCTTTGTTTTCACGCAAATACTGACGCAAAACCGCGGTACACTTTTGCTGGATTTGCTCTAGGCGAGGAGGGCCAATCGCCCAAACAGCCGCCGCGTCATCTTGGGAGTGTGCGACGCGGCGGCTGTCACCGAAGCCGGTCGGCTGTGGGCGGTCCCCGGGGGAAGGCCGGCTGCCCACGCCGGCTCAGACGTCGGCGAGCCTTGTCCAGGCGGCGTTGGCCCGGCTGGATGCGACAGCCGCGTTGATGAAGCGAACGCCTCGCACACCGTCGCGCACGGTCGGGACGGCCATCGCAGCTGGGTTTGGGCTGCGCTTCTCGATGCGGGCCAGGATGAGCTCAGCGGCGTCGGCGTAGATCTGAGCGAAGGCTTCGAGATAGCCCTCGGGGTGTCCGCCGGGAATGCGGCTCGCGTGGGCCGCGGCGGCGTTGGCACCCGGCCCCGAGCGGATGATCTTCCGTGTCGGTTCGCCGAAGGGTGAGAAATACAGTTCGTTGGGGTTTTCCTGAGCCCATTCGAGACCTGCCCGTTCGCCGTAGATCCTGAGGCGCAGCCCATTGGCATTTCCCGGCGCCACCTGGCTGCACCAGAGCATGCCGCGCGCGCCGCCGGCAAAGCGCAGCAGCATGCCGGCGTTGTCGTCGAGGCGTCGGCCCGGCACGAAGGTGGTGAGGTCGGCCGCCAGCGCCTCGCATTCGAGGCCGGACACATATTCGGCAAGCTGCATGGCGTGGCTGCCAATGTCGCCGACGCTTCCGGCCGCACCCGCCCGGTCCGGATCGGTGCGCCATTCGGCCTGCTTGGAGCCCATGGTCTCGGCGGCGACGGTCAGCCAGTCTTGCGGATACTCGACTTGCACCAGGCGGATCGGCCCGAGTTCACCGGCGGCTACCATGGATCGCGCCTGCCTGACCATCGGATAGCCGGTGTAATTGTGGCTGAGCACGAAAATCCGCCCTGTCTCTGCCACCAATGCCGCCAGCGCCTCGGCTTCGGCAACGGTGCGCGTCATCGGCTTATCGCAAATGACGTGAATTCCGGCCTCGAGAAAGGCGGTGGCGATGGGAGCGTGCAGATGGTTGGGGGTAACGATCGCCACGGCGTCGATCCTGTCGGGGCGCCCCGCCTCGGCTTTGGCCATCGTCTTGAAATCGGCATAGGCGCGGTCGGACGCGATATGGAGATCGGCGGCGCTGGCCCGCGCCCGTTCGGGATCGGACGATAGCGCGCCCGCCACCAGTTCGTAACGGTCATCGAGCCGCGCCGCCATGCGATGGACGGCGCCGATGAACGCGCCGCGGCCGCCACCGACCATGCCGAGCCGCAGGCGTCGACCGATCGTGGTGCTGTTGGATGCTTCGATTGTCATGGCAATCTCTCCTTCAGGCAATACCGAGGATCGCCTTGTTGGCCGCCAGATCGGTGCCGGATCCGGCGAAGTCGTCGAAGGCCTTTTCGGTCACGCGAATGATGTGATCCGCGATGAACGCAGCGCCTTCGGCCGCCCCCTGTTCAGGATGCTTGAGGCAGCATTCCCACTCCAGCACCGCCCAGCCATCAAAGCCATATTGGGTGAGCTTGGAGAAGATAGCCGAGAAGTCAACCTGGCCGTCGCCGAGCGACCGGAAGCGGCCGGCGCGATCCACCCAGGGCTGATAGCCGCCGTAGACGCCTTGGCGACCGGTCGGATTGAACTCGGCGTCCTTGACGTGGAACATCCGGATACGCTCGTGATAGATGTCGATATAGGCAAGATAATCAAGCTGCTGCAGTACGAAGTGGCTGGGATCGTAGAGCAGGCAGGCGCGCGGGTGGTTGCCGACGCGTTCGAGGAACATCTCGTAGGTGACACCGTCGTGCAGATCCTCGCTCGGGTGGATCTCGTAGCAGACGTCGACGCCGGCATCTTCGAACGCATCGAGGATTGGCCTCCAGCGTAAGGCGAGCTCGTCGAAAGCGGCTTCGATCAGGCCGGCCGGCCGCTGCGGGAAGGGGTAGAGATAGGGCCAGGCGAGGGCACCCGAGAAGGTGACGTGGGCCTTGAGGCCGAGATTGGCAGAGGCCTTCGCTGCCAGCAGCATCTGCTCGACCGCCCAGGCCTGACGAGCCCTAGGGTTGCCATGCACATCAGGTGGAGCGAAGCCATCGAGAAGCGCATCGTAGGCCGGATGGGCGGCGATCAGCTGCCCCTGGAGATGAGTGGCAAGTTCGGTCACTTCAAGCCCGGCATCGGCCAGAACGCCTCTGAGCTCGTCACAATAGGTCTTGCTCTCGGCCGCCCGGGCAAGATCGATCAACCGTCCGTCCCAGGCCGGAATCTGGACGCCCTTGTAACCGAGGCCGGCTGCCCAGCCGGCAAGGCCGGCGAGACTGTTGAACGGTGCCGCGTCGCCAGCGAATTGGGCGAGAAAGATCGCCGGTCCTTTGATCGTCTTCATCGTGTTCCTCCCTGGAGACGGGCTTTTGTGGTCGGACGCGACGCGTCGTTGAGCGCCCGCCCATATCGTGGAACAGCCCGGTCGGTTGTCGGCCACAAGTCAGCAAACGTCAGGAAAAGAGCCGGGAGGCTGCCATGACGGCATCCCCCGGCAAGTAGGCATCAATAACCGGGATTCGAACGGAACACCGGGTCCTTGATGTCGTAGACGAAGGCGCCAGCGTCACGCTTCTTCATGTAGTCGTCGTGGAAGAACGGCACGAGCTTGTCGACGTTGATATCCGCCTTGCTGAACGGGATCACCGAGACGAACACTGCCTTCTTGTAGGGCTCTTTGGCGAAGTAGGCCTTGATCTGCTGGTGGGCGATGTCGGCTTCGAGCGTGGCGGTCTCGTTCACGTCCATGGTGACGGTGCCGTCAGCCACCCATTTCCAGGCCTTTTCCTTACCGTTGCTGGCACCGAGCCAATATTTGCTCGGATCAAGGCCGGCCTCTTCCATCGCCTGCAGCACGCCCGCCATCATCTCGTCATTGTGGACATAGGCGCCGTCGAAGCCATCCGGTCCAAGGCTGGTGATGGCATCCTGCATGACCTTCTTGGCCGGATCGGCGAACCAGCCGCCCGAACCCCAGAATACCACCTGCAGATCCTTGCCGCCCGCGCCCTTGACGCCGACGCTCTCGGCGAGATTGCCGATGTCCTTGCCAGCTTCCTTGTAGGACTTGAGGAGGCCGTCCGTCTGGCCGGAGGCGGTGCCCTGACCGAGCTTGCCCTCGATCATGATCAGCCGCTTGACGTTATGCTGCATTGCGGACTGGCCGGCATACTCGCCGATCTTCACCCAGTCGTAGCCGGCAAAGCCGCCAAGACCGGGCTCGTTCGGCGGATTGTGCGTCAGATGGAACTCGGGGATGCCGGCGGCGGCCGCGAGCTTCAGAGTTTGCGAGGTGGTCTCCGGCGAATTCTGCACCACCAGCAGCGCGTCGACGCCCTGGGTGATGAAGTTCTCGACCGCCGAAATCTGGTCCGGCGCGGTCCCCTGGCCGACGACATCGAGAACGGTCCAGCCCTCGCGCTCCGCCAAGGTCTTGAACACCTCAAAGCCAGCCTTATAGAAGTCGTCGGAGTTGTCCATGTAGTAGCCGATGGTCTTGGAGCCGGCTTGGGCAAGGCCGACGACGCTGACAGAACTGATTGCAGCCAGAGCCAAAATCTTGAGTGCCAGTTTCATTTCGTTTCTCCCTATGGTCGTTATTTTGTGATGTTGTCCTTCGCTATCCGTCAGGCGGACGAGTTCTGAATGTCCGACTGCGCGCCTCCCTGCGCCGATCCTCCTTTCATCCGTTCTGCGGCCGCGGCTTGAGCGTCGGCCTGATCGCGCTTCAGAGCGCGGAACTCGGAAATTCTTGAAGAAATATCGCCGGCCGACACGGCGATGACGACGACCAGTCCCTTGGCCAGGAACTGCACTTCCGACGGCAGTCGCAGCATGTTCATCGCGTTGGCGATCGAGCCGAGGAACAGCACGCCGATCAGCGTGCCGACGATGTTGCCGCGGCCGCCGGACAGCGCCGTTCCGCCGATCACCACCATGGCGATGGTGTCGATCTCGAGGTTCTGGCCGAGCGTGATGATGCCGGTGTTGATGCGGGCGAGCAGCAAGGTTGCCCCGATGCCCACCAGCAGCCCCTGGATGACGTAGACGGCGAGCCGCATGTTCTTGACGTCGATGCCCGACAGGAAGGCGGCCCGCTGGTTGGTGCCCACCGCGTAGATGCGCCGGCCGAACTTGGTGAACTTGAGGGTCAGTCCGCCGATCAGTGCGATCGCGAAGAACAGCAGAACATAGGGCGGCATGCGCAGATCAAGGCCGGTGACCGGGTCCTTGACGCCCCCGAGCAGATTGGCGGTCAGGAAGGACAGTTCGCCCTTCATGACGACTTCGCGCGAGTTGCACAGCAGTAGCGCGATGCCCTGGAATGAAATCATGCCGCCGAGCGTGATGATGAACGGCTCGATACGCGTCCTCGAAATGATGAATCCCATCATCGTCTCGAGGATGACCGCCGAGATGACGCCAAGCAGGATCGCCGGACCGACGCCGAGCCCCCACTGGGAAATGCCCAGCGCGACGACGATAGAGACGAGCGAGGCGAGCATGCCGACCGACAGATCGATGCCGCCGGAGATCATCACCATCGTCATGCTCACGGCGATGATGCCGGGCACGGCCACCTGCTGGAGGATGTTGAAGATGTTCACGGGGCTGATGAACGTCGGAAACCGCGAACCGCCCGTCGTGATCAGCTGAAGGGCGACCACGATCACGACAAAGCTGACGAAAATCGACAAGACCGTAAGGTTTTCATATCTCTTGAAGAGAGATTCTTTGCGCGGGCCCGTCGAATGTGAGGTGCCGTGGGTGTTCACTCTATCGTTCCTCCAATCGAGAGGGTGAGGATATTTTCTTCGGTTATCTTTTCACCGATCAACTCACCGGCTATTTCGCCGCGTCTGAAAACGAGCACCCGGTCGCTCATCGAAATGACCTCCGGCATGTCGGAGGAAACCATCAGGATGGCTTTCTCTTCCTTCAGAAGATCGACCATGACCTTGTAGATTTCCTGCTTCGATCCGACATCGACGCCGTGCGACGGCTCGTCGAAGATGAACACCTCGCCGCCGGTGTTGAACCACTTGCCGAGCACAACCTTCTGCTGGTTGCCGCCGGAGAGGTTGACCGCCCGGGTTCGCGCATCCGGTGCCTTGATGTTCAGGAGTTTGCGGTATTTCTCGCCGACGGCGAATTCGTCGGCCGGACGCACCACGAATTCCCGGGTGTTCACCATGTTGGCGACCGCGACGTTCTCGGCGATGGTCTTGGTGAGGAACAGGCCGGTGTTCTGACGATCCTCGGTAATGAAGCACATCTTGTTGCGGATGGCGTCCTTGGGGCTTTTGTGCCGGACTGACCGTCCGTCGATCAGGATGTCGCCGTAAACCAGCGGCGCCGCGCCGAACAGCAACTCCATCAGCTCCGACCGGCCGGAACCGACCATGCCGGCGATGCCGAGCACTTCGCCCCGGTGCAGCTTGAAGGAAATGTCCCGCACACCGTTGCCGGTGACGTTCCTGACTTCGAGCGCCACATCGCCGCGAGGGGTATGTTCACGCTTGTAGAAGGTCGACGGATCACGTCCGACCATGTCCTTGATCAGGGTCGATTTGGAGAGACCGGCGATGGGGTAGGTGCTGACCTTTCGGCCGTCCCGTATCACCGTCGCCCGGTCGCCGACCTCGAACACCTCGTCGAGGTGATGCGAGATGTAGATGATGCCGATGCCGTCTTCCTTGAGGGTCTTGACGATATCGAGAACGGTCTCGATCTCCTGCGACGAGAAGGAGGCCGTCGGCTCGTCGAGGATGATGACGTTGCTCCGGAACACCAGCGCCTTGGCGATTTCGACGATCTTCTGCTGGCCGCTGGTCAGGTCGCTCATCTTCATGTCGGGCGACAGGTCGCTCTTGAGGTAGCGCAGCACCCGTTCGGTCTGCTCCCGCATCTCCTTGCGTTGCGGAATTCCCCAGCGGGCGATTTCGGCTCCGACGAAGATGTTCTCGGTGATGTCCAGGGCGTCGAAGACGATATGCTCCTGATAGATCGTATGGATTCCCATCTCGAGGGCCGTGCGGGGTGTCAGCGACACCTCCGCCCCGTTGAAGAAAATCCGCCCACCCTCGTCGGGCTGATAGGCGCCCGACAAGATCTTGATCAGGGTCGACTTCCCCGCTCCGTTCTCGCCGCACAGGCAATGGACCTCTCCCCTCCTGAGATCGAAGGAGATGTCCTGCAGCGCCCTGACACCGGGGAACGTCTTGGATATGTGCGACAGGCGCAGAATTTCATCCATGCTTTGACTCGCTGAGAAGGAAGACGGCATCGGATCCGGAGGTCAGCGCTTCAGGAAGTCCGGCACCTTGACGATTTCGCCGCCTTTGAGTGCCGACTGGTGCGCGCAGATACCCACGGACGTCCAGTTGGCCGACTGCTCGACGTTGGGGAACGGGTCGCGATCCTCAAGAAGCGCGTTGACGAACTCGTTGACCAGGTGAGGATGCGAACCGCCGTGGCCGCCGCCCTGAATGAAGGACAGATGGTCTGCGTCGACGATGCCACGGGTGAACTTGCGGATCGGCTCCGGCAGCAGGTGGGCGTAGTCGGGTACCTTGACGCGCTCGGCGATTTCCGGCTCGGGCTTCTTGGCCGTGTGCAGCACCGGCTCCTCGTTGCTCATCAGCTGCCACTCGAACGACTTCTTGGAGCCGTAGACGTCAATGCTCTCACGATATTGGCGCGCCGTATCCCAGAGGAAGCGCCAGATATGCGCCGCCAGGTCGGAATCCTTGATCTTGATATGGCAGGACTCGACGGCGAACTTGCTGCCCGACCGGCGGGCGCATTCGTCGTTGATCGTACCCGAACCGAAGCAGCTCACCGCTTCCGCCATGCCGCCCACCATGGCCATCAGCGGGCTGACGACATGGGTCGCATAGTGCATCGGCACCATGTCCTTCCAGTAGTCCGGCCAACCTTCCATGTCCTGCGGATGGGAAGCGGCGAGATACTGGATCTTGCCGAGTTCGCCCTTGTCGTAGAGCTCCTTGATGAAAAGATACTCCCGGCTGTACACGACGGTCTCCGCCATCATGTACTTGAGGCCGGTTTCACGGACGAGACCGACGATCTCCCTTGCCTCTTCGATGGTGGTGGCCATCGGCACGGTGCACATGACGTGCTTGCCCGCCTTGAGCGCGGCGATCGACTGCGGAGCGTGATCGGGAATCGGGCTGTTGATGTGGACGAAATCGACGTTCGGATCGGTCAATACTTCCCGGAAGTCGGTATAGCGGGTGGCGATTCCAAATTTATCGCCGATCTCATCCAGCTTGGCGCGCGAACGCTGACAAATCGCAACGACTTCAGCATTCGGATGAGCCTGATAGATCGGAATAAATTCGGACCCAAAACCAAGCCCGATGAGTCCAACTCTTACCTTCTTCATGATGGCTCCCCAGTTCACTTGTGGGGGTAGTATTGGGGAGCTATGGGAGAAAGAGAATGAGCATTCGCGCGAGATTTATGAGCTATTTTACCGCGCTCACCACGGGATCAGTCGGCGATCTTGAGGAAGGACCGCCCCCGAACCTGATCGCGATACTCCCTTGGTGTTAGTCCGGTCTCCTTTTTGAAGAAAACGCTGAGATATTCGGGATGCTCGATGCCGAGCGCCTCGCTGATTTCCGACAGCGACATTTCCGTCTCGAGCAGCAGCTCACGTACGGCATTGGTCCTGACGCGCAGGATTTCCTGGTGCGGCGTGCGGTTCAGCGCCTTGCGGAAACGCGCCTCCAGCACCCGCCGCGATAGCGGCACCTCGTGCAGAACATCTTCGACACCGATATTCGCGTGGGCATGTTGCCGGATAAAGGCCACCGCCTTCGCCACCTGTGGGTCGGCGACGGTCAGCACGTCGGTCGACACCCGTTTGCGCACCCCGAGCGGCTCGATCGAGTGCTTGCGCTCGGACAGCTTCTCACCGCTCATCATCCGGTCGAGAATCTCGGCCGCGTAGACGCCGGTCCGGAAGGCGTTGGGAATGACACTCGACAGGCTGGGCGTCGCCAGCTCGCAGAGCAGCTCGTCGTTGTCGACGCCGATCACCGCGATGTCGGCGGGGACCTTGAAATTGTAGTAGCGGCAGATCTCCAAGAGCTGCTGGCCGCACCCATCGTAACAGGCGAAGATGCCGACCGGCTTGGGCAGGCTTTCGAGCCAGCTGCGGATCTCCTCGCGCTGCGTCCACCAACGGACGCGCGGCTCCTTGCGGGTGGGGAGGTTGAAGATGCGCGAACGGATGATGTCGGGCCGTCCGAGAATGCGCTCGAAATTCTGCTGCCGCCAGATCGACCAGTTGTAGAAGGGGTCGCCGAAGAAGGCGAAGTTCTGCAGGCCGCAGTCGCGCAGATGCCCGAGGGCGAGGCGGGTAATGGCTTCGTCGTCGGTCTCGACCCAGGGAATGCCGCTCATCAGTCGGGCGGCACTGACATCCACCGTCGGCACGTTCATCGTGGTGATGATCTTGGCCATCCGATCGGTTTCGATGCGGGCAATGGCGCCGTCGAACTTCCAGTTGCCGGCGAAAGACTGGTCGATCTCGTGGCGTCCGTGCTCGGTCAGATAGAGTGTCCAGCCGTGGCGCGAGCGGGCATAGTCATGTATCCCGCGCAGGATGCCGCGGGCATAGCTGTTCGAAGTCTCGACGATGATCGCGACGTTCCGTTCTTCCACCCCACTCCCCACCACTTTCCTCGCCGCGCTGGCTCATCGGTCCAGTCGGCGCAACTCAAGCGACGTGCGCCCGCTCCGCGTCAGAATGTTCGCGGCGGCCTGGTACCGGCAGCTCACACCGTTTGAGAAACGGTAGCACAGGACCTGCCCGAACCGTCGAACGACTTTCGCCGGGTCGGGCCTTGTCTGCCATATCTATCCGGAACTTAGTTGAGCAGCTGCCTGAGGAAGCGCGCGCCGCCGGCCGCCAGCTCGTCCTGCGAGGGCGCAAGCGGCCGCCAGATCGAGGCCGCTTTGGCGATCTCGACCGCGCCCGGCGTGAAGGATTCGATCACCACCGGCCCACCATAGCCGATCTCGTGCAGCGCATCGCGGATGCCGTTCCAGTCCTGATGGCCGGTGCCGGGAATGCCGCGGTCGTTCTCGCAGGCGTGGACGTGACAGAGCAGGTCCTTGCCCGCCTTGCGGATGGCGTCCGGAATGCTCTTCTCTTCGATGTTGGCGTGGAAGGTGTCGATGTGGATGCCGTAAACCGGGCTGCCTACGTCACGAACGATGGCAATGGCCTGATCGACCAGATTGACCATGTCGCTTTCGAAGCGGTTGAGCGGCTCGACGCCAACCCGCACGCCGGCATCGGCGGCAATCTTGGCGAGTCCGCTGAGGTTGGCGATACACCAGTCTCGCTCGCGCCTTTTCTGTTCGTCGGAAATCATGCGGGTCTTGCCGACCGATGAGTAGACCGGACCGGAGAACAGGTGGCTTCCGACCGTCTCGGCAAAGCGAATGCCGTCGCGGATGTAATCGATGCCGATCCGGCGAAGCGCCGGATCTTCGTTGGAAATGTCGCGCGTTGGTCCGAAGGCGCCGCAGACGGTGATTTCGAGGCCGTTGTCATCGGCGATCCGTTTAAGCTCCTTGGCATCGATGATCGAGGGATCGTCGAGCGCCACTTCAAGAATATCGAAGCCCATTTGCCGGATCTTCGGAATAAGCCCGAAATCCTTCGTGCTGAACGGCGATGTCCAGACCCAGGTGTTCACACCGATCTTCATTTGACGCTCCTCCCAGGATCTCTTGGCTGTAATCCGCCAATTTGAACCGATCCCCACAGTGTCAGTGTCTATCGATCTGCTTGCGCGGTAAATGAGCAATCGCGCGAGTTTTTTGAGAAATCTGACCGTGGCAACTGGGGTGGTATGGGGGTGATCGGTTGGAGGCAGCCGATGGAGTCCGCGGCTTTACCTGATGCCCCCATCAGCGAGATGGTAGTCGTGGTCAGGTAACTGGCTGCATCGCTGGTCAGGAAGACGACAACGCCAACAATTTCGTTCCAGGCAGAAGCCTGGGTGATATGACACACATTGCTCGCGTGCGTGGCCTTTCGGGCGCGCGCTATTTCTCCGGGAAAGTCGATATCATCGCTTCCCCCAAAACGGTGTTCTCAAAGGAGCGTGACGCGCTCTGGCTAATGGAGCGATTTGCCCAGGGCTTTGAGCGCTTCCGGCAAGTTGGCCAGCCTCGGCATGATCTCCTGCGAGGCGCCGTAGCGGCAACTTGAGCCTTGCGTAAAGATGCTCACGGCCAGCAGGCAGAGCATGGCAAAGATAAGCCGGTTTGCGATGAACGTCAGAGCCCACCTGATCATATCGGCGACTCGCTGAGGTCCTTGATCTGCTGCGCCAGCCTGTCACGCTCTGCTTTCAGCTTGCGTATCTGACGCGCCAATTCGATCGGCACGACTGTCCCGGTGTTCGTATCCGTGAAAGCGACACCCAGTGTGTTTGCGTGCTTCCAGATCACCCGCACCCGGCGACTGTACCCCTTGGCAGGGATGATCAAGTCGAGCTCGCTCGGCACCAGCACCGGCAGTGGGAATTCGAGCCTCGCGCCACCCTGCGACACGTTCCGCACCAGGCAATCGATGGTACACCAACGGTTGTTGAAAGCGATCTGGCCTCCCAAATAGGTACGCCCTCGATGCTCCCTACGACGATCAAGCATGGCAAGTGCCTTCCTTTGAAACACATTGACGTCTCATGCTCCTATTCGGAGCAAACGAGATGCCAATGCAGTTCAGGGTAGTGGGGCTGCCTGCTTCTGGCTTTCTGGCCGATCGGAAAGCGACGGACTGGGCCCGTTTGCCCCGGAAGCGAACCTGGTGTTCGCGATCGGCGCGATTTCACTGGCCTCGAAGTTCGCCTCTGGCCGACGTCAGGCCCGCCTAGGCGTTCCCGGCAATACCCGCAGCCTGGCGAAACGAGATCAGTTTTCGGCTCTGCTCATCCCATAGAACCAGCCTCACGCATCTGAGGCTCTGCCAGAGCGTGATCCGACCGATTTCGGCGAGTTCCGGATGGTTTCGGAGAACCTCAGGCAGGCGATAGTAAGGAACCTTGCTTGAGAGGTGATGCACATGGTGGATGCCGATGTTGGCGGTCACCCAGCGCAGTACGGGCGGCAGATCATAATGGGAAGCGCCATGCAGGGCGGCTTTGGGAAACTGCCACTCCGGCTCTCTCGACCAGTGCGTTTGCTCGAACTGGTGCTGCACGTAAAACAGCCAGACGCCGATGGCCCCCGCCAGAAGGACGATCGGCAGGTGAACGACCAGAAAGGACGTGAGCCCCACCGCCCAGACCAATAGCGCCGCAATTGCTGCGACTGCAACGTTGGTGGCCATGGTCGAAATCCACGGGAGGAACCCGTCGCGCATCATGCCGAAGGGCAAACGCTGCTGGAAGAGGAAAAGCCAGGCAGGTCCGATGCCGAACATTACCAGCGGATGGCGATAAAGGCGATATTCGAGTCGTCCCCATCGGGAACGCGCGTAGTATTCCGCGACCGTCAGCGTCGTGATGTCGCCAACGCCACGCTCATCGAGATTGCCGGCCGACGCGTGATGCGAGGCATGCGCCCGGCGCCAATAGTCATAGGGAGTGAGGGTGAGCACGCCAAGGACACGGCCTGTCCAATCATCGAAGCGACGCCGGGCAAAAAAAGAGCCGTGACCGCAGTCGTGCTGGATCATGAACAGCCGCACCAGAAGCCCGGCCGCGGGAACGATCAGGACAAGGCCCCACCAGACGCCGTAGTGAACAGCCGCCCACGTCAGAACCCAAAGGCTGGCAAAGGGAATGGCTGTCACCAGCAACTCGAACGTGCTGCGTCCGGCGTGCGGCGTACGGTATTTGGCGAGGGTCTTCAGCCAGGCCTTTTCCGAGCTTTCGGAGGAGCCGGAAATCGTTTCTGCGGTCATTGTTGTTGGCCTGCCTTCTGTGGGCTGTTGAATCGATGGTGATATTCGGCATGTGAAAGGGATTGTCTGCCGGTCTGGTAACTTGCCTGAGTGTTTTGACAGGCTGGCAGAAGTCTCGGTACGGTGAACTCATGGTCCAGAGCTGTCGATACGAATTGTGCTTCAAGATCCGTATCTTGGGAATGTTCGGGAGCAATTTGCGCAGATGAAGCGCCGACGTTTGCCGCTTCCGGCGCGGCAATGCAACCGGGTGGTTGTCTATCCCGCCATTACGGCCTTTTCATGAGGCTGTCCGAAGAAGAGTTTCCGCGAATTACCTCAAGCCTCCCTCTCTAAACTTGGAAACGGTGAGCGCCTCGCCGGCAAAGCAGATGGAAGGCCGATGAACGGGAATCCCGAGCGGCTCATAAAAACTGGCTGTTCCATTCCGAGCTAACATACAACGAGAGCATATCGATCTAGGTGGATTGCGTCATATTCCCGTCGGCCCCTTCCCGACCGCGTCGTTCACAACGCCCGGTAGCTTGATCAGCCGATACGCCGACGAAGAGTTCTCGCCGAAACGTTCGGTTCTCCCATCTCACCAGTTGCACGTGTGTTTGCCTTCGCACCGTCCCATCTAAACTGCCGGCCCTTTTCAACCAACCCCTTCGGGGGATTAACACCTGTCTATCGTTCTGTTTCTTAAGTAATTTCACCTAACCGACTTCGTAAAATTCAAACCATCCTCTCAAGAGGATGTTCATCAACTTGCGGCGCAGAATGCAATCTGGGTTGTGTCCGAAACGCTAGGGACATAAAAAGCAACCACAGCGCGATACAACGATGGGTTTTAGGGCTTTCATCTACTCGATGTTCCGATGCCGTCGCTATCACGCAGGCATTCGGGCAGACAATGGTTTTCCTTCTTCCGATTCTCTCCGCTTTGCGGACAATTTGTTTTGGGCGCTGGCTCGTTATCTGGGGCGGTTTATTGCCGTCGCATCATCCGACGCGGAAAACCGTTTCCCACGTTTCCGCTCCATGCTCCTGTCTGGCTCTCGCGTTCCTTCTCGCTGTTCCCACCGCGGGGGGCGCGCAGACGAACGGCGGTGACACAGCGACAAAAGCGAACGTGTGGAGCCTTCACTGCGTCAACGTCGCGACCCCGGCAGGGTCCGACGACTCCCAGCCGTCGTCAACACGTGTGGCATGTGAGGCAAGCCAGACAGTTTCGGCGCGGCAGGGCGACCAGGATGTCGAGATCCTGAAACTGGCGATTTCATCGGTCGGCGAAGAGGGTGGAAAATCCCTGTGGGGATTGGTCACGCTGCTGCCGCTTGATGTGCTTCTCACCAGCGATTTCGGACTTGGAGCCGACAAGGTGCAGCCCGGCCTCCATCGCTATCGCAACTGCAATCATCTCGGCTGCTTCGCCGTTGTGCCGCTGACCAACAAACTTGTTGCTGGTCTCAGCCGCAGCAAGCAAGGAATGGCCTATTTCCGTTTGACAAATGGCAGGGTAGTCAAAGTCGTCTTTCCGCTTGAAGGCTTTGCCGAGGCCTTCAAGAAGCTCTCGTCCGGTAAAGACCTGCCGTCTCCAATTTTGCCGGTCGGATCCGCTGGTACACCAGAGGCGACGCAGTGAATATGTGTCGTCCCGCCATCCTCCCAGCATTCTTGCTGGAACTTCTGGCTGCCTTGCTGTCCACGCCCGGCGCTCGGGCGCAGGATATCCAGACACAGGCGCGGCAGCAGGCTGAGACGATCGAGCGGACGCAGTCCGAGGCATTTCGCCTGCAGCAAGAGCGGATGCAGGGCAGCCTCAGCCGTGCGCCCCAAGGTGAGCTCTCAGCGAAACCAGCCTTGCAGCCATCGCAAGGCAAGGAGAGCTGCTTTGCCGTCAAAACGATCGAGGTTGCCGGGGCAACGCTGGTGCCCGCCAACCGCATCGACGCCGCTGTCCGACCCTGGCAAGGACGCTGCCTGAGCCTCACAGAGATCAACGGCATCCTGGAGGCACTGACGGCGCTCTATGTCGATCGCGGTTATGTGGCGGCGCGTGCCTACGTGCCCGAACAGGACCTGTCGCAGGGACGGCTGCGCCTCACCATGGTCGAGGGGCGCATGGACGACATCGTGCTGAAGGGAGGTGGCGGTACGGCCGGCCAGCTCGCCACCGCCTTCCCGGAACTGAGGGGCAAGCCGGTCAACCTTCGACAGATCGAGCAGGGTGTCGATCAGATCAACCGGCTGAGTTCGGCCAAGGCCGGCGTCGCACTGGAGCCCGGCAAGACGCTCGGCGGTACCGTGCTCGCCGTTACCGTCGAGCGGACGAAGCCGTGGTCGGTGAGTTTCGGCGCTGACGATCTTGGCTCGCCGTCGACCGGCATTTACCAGAGCCGCGTCGATGTCGGTCTGGACAATGTTCTTGGTCTCAACGACCTCTGGCAGTTTGGCTATCAGCGCTCCATGGAGAAAAGTCCGCTGTTCTTCTCCGCCGAGCGCCCGAACAGCGACACGGTGACGGCGTCCTTCTCAATCCCTTATGGCCCGCTGACGGCCGGTATCGACGGCTCATGGAGTCAGTACCACTCCAATATCGAGGGACAATTCTCGACCATCGATACCTCCGGCCAATCGGTGTCGGTTGCACCTTATCTGACGCTCCTCCTCGATCGTGATCAGGTGTCGAAGACCTGGGCCACCGGCCGCTTTACCTGGAAATCGACCGACAATTTTCTGCTCGGCAGCCACGTCGATACGTCGAGCCGGGTACTGTCGATCGCCTCGCTGGAACTCGGCCACAGCCGGCAGTTCCTGGGCGGCATGTTGAGCGCGACACTCGCTTACCAGAAAGGCCTCGCCCTTTTCGGTGCCTTCGACGACGCTGACGCGCCGGCCTCCTCGCCCAAGGGACAGTTCGGCAAGGTAACGGCCTCGCTGGCCTATAGCGTCAGCGAGGATTGGGGGCCGGGATCGGTCAGCTTCAGTACACGTTTGTCCGGCCAGTGGTCGGACGATCCGCTGTTTGCCTCGGAGCAGATGGCGATCGGCGGCTATGGCTCGGTGCGCGGCCCTCGCGATGCGCTGCTATCGGCCGGCAACGCCTTCTACGTGCGCAACGAGCTGTCGTATCTGCTGCCCGAGCCGTCCTCGAAGGATCTCGCAGACGCGGTGGGCCGTATCGAACCCTACGTCGGTCTGGACATCGGCCGGACCTTCGCCGACGCGGCCGAAGGCAGCGAAACCGGCACGTTGGTCGGCGCGGCCATTGGCATCCGCAATCGCGGCGGCCGGGTCAGCTTCGATCTTTCTTACGCAAGTATCCTCTCCACCACGGTTTCCGGGCGTGGGCGCTGGCCGGACGGCCTCGTCCAAGCTCGCGTCTCGGTACAATTCTAGCAACAGGACCGGAGCAGAATGTCCTCGGAACTCAGCAGACCTCGATCCACGAAAGCGACCGTGACGGTCGCCTTGACCACGGCAGGCCTCGTCCTATCCGCATGCGCCGGACGGGAGGCGCATCCGATCGCCGCCACCAACCCTTCCGATAGCGTCTTCGATTGCGCCGGCATTCAGCGCGAGTTCGAGGCGAACGAGCGTCAGATACAGGCCACGCTCAAGGAGCGCTCCGCCGCTCAGGGCAAGAACGTCGTGCTCGGTGTGACGGGAGCCCTGATTTTCTTGCCGGCCCTGTTCTTCATGGACCCCAAATCTCCCGAGAAGGTCGAGATCGACGCCCTGCGCAATCGCAACAAGGTGCTCGAAGATATCGCGCGCTCCAAGAAGTGCAGCCCTCCGGTGTCGCAGTTGGCCGACGTCTACAAGAAGCTGGATGCGCCCGCGCCGCCGCCTCCGGGATCATCGAGTGCGCACTGATGCCCATAACAATCTTTACCAAAAGCCGGCGCGTCATCACCGGCGCAATGGCATGCACCGCCGTAATGTTGGTCGCCGGGTGCGTTCAGACCAAGAAGCTGGACATCGATGCCGCAAAGATTGGCAACCGGCCGGTTGCCGCCCTGCGCAATCCATCTGTGCCGATGGCAGTCGGGATCGACGTCAGCAATCCAGGCACTGAAAACCAAGCGCCGGCATTTGCAGTTGCGATCTTTCTGGTCGATGCCTCTGTCAGAGCGGCAACCGGGCTCAGCGAGCAGGCTGCAAAGGTGTCGCTCCCGTCGATCGATCCCGCGAAGATCGTCGAAGACAAGCTGCTCGCCGACCTTGCCGAGCGGTATCAGGCAAAGCCGGCAGCTAGCCTCTCGGTTCCCCTGAAGCCCATCGAATGGCGACAAGGCTGGCCAGACAAGAGCCGCATCGCGGCCATTTCGTCGGGTGCCAAGGCGCAGGGCTTCGATGGCCTCGTTCTCGACTTCGCACCCGTTGAATACGAGGGCCTGACGCAGGGCAATGGTTTGTGGATCGGCGGTCCGAAGGTTCATTTCCGCTATGCCGGCCGTTTCGCGCTGATCGATGCGGGCAAGGGCGAACTCCTCGCCTCCGCGACCTGCTTCACCGATCCGCAGGACAAAGGACACGAGCTGAACGCGGTGCTCGCGGGAGGCCAAAGCTTTGTCGACAACGAGGTCCGGCGGATCGCCGACCAATGCGCCACCGCCATCAGCAACAACGTACTGACTCACCCGTGAGGAAGCTCGGCTCTAGCCGGGATTGAGCACCGGAACAGAGACGCTTGGAGATCAAGGGAAGAACGATAATGACGACGCTTAAGAAGACTTCGATGTTGCAGAGCAACGGGGCGTCACGTCGTTTTGCTTTCGCGAACCCACAGCCTCTTCTCTCCGGCCTCAGCCGGGCGATGGCGGCCCTGCTGAGCTTCCTGCTGGCCTTCGAGCCGGCGCTTGTCCAGGCGCAATCCGTTCCGGCTGTGGTCCAGGCCGACCCATCAGCCGCTGCCGCCAATCAGCCGAAGGTCGGCGCGGCCAGCAACGGCGTGCCGCTCGTCGATATCGTCGCGCCCAACGGCGCCGGTCTTTCGCATAACAAGTACAGCGACTTCAACGTCGGTACGCCCGGTCTGATCCTCAACAACTCCAACCAGGACTTGGCGCGCTCCGAACTCGGCGGTCTTGTGCCGGGCAATGCCAATCTCAGGGGCAGCGGTCCGGCCCGCGTCATCCTCAACGAAGTGACCGGTGCCCGCCGGTCGCTGCTGGAAGGCGCGACGGAGGTCAACGGCACGGCGGCCGACGTGGTGATCGCCAACCCCAACGGCCTTACTTGCAACGGCTGCGGCTTCATCAACACGCCGCGGGCGACGCTTTCCACCGGCAAGCCAGAACTTGGGCCGGACGGCGCGCTGTCCGGGCTCAAGGTAGAAGGCGGCGATGTCGCCATTGGCGCCAACGGTGGTGATTTCAGCCGCTCGACGCTGTTCGACATCGTGTCACGAACCATCACGGTGGACGGGCCGGTCAAGGCGGGTGGCGATCTCAACCTGATCGCTGGGCGGAATTCCTATGCCTATGCCAGCGGCCTCGTCACGCCGCTTGCCTCCGACGGCAACGAGCCGGCGCTCGCCATCGACTCGTCGGCACTCGGTGGCATGTATGCCGGCCGCATCAAGCTGATCGCCACCGAGCAGGGCTCGGGCGTCAACATGCAGGGCGACATGGCGGCCAATGCCGGCGCCATGACCCTGTCCGCCGATGGCAAGCTCACCCTCGGCAAGGCCTACGCCAAGGGTCCGGCGACCGTTCGCTCCACCGGCAACGCGGTCAAGGTGGAGACCACGCTGTTTTCCGAAGACGCGGTGGTTCTGGAGGGCCGGACGGCCGTTGAGGTTGCCGACGCCGCCGTCGTGGCGGCCAAGGGCGATGCCAGCCTCTCCGCCTCCGAGGTGACGCTCGGCGCCGGCGCGCTCGCCGCGTCCGGCATGGATGCCGGCGGTACGCTCGGCACCAGCGGCACCCTCAGCGTGACGGCCGATCGACTGACGGCCGGCAGCGGCCGCCTCGCCGCCGGCGGTCTCCTGTCGATCTCGGCCGGCCTCGTCGATCTCGATCGGGCCGACGACACTGGCGGCGACAGCCTGCGCTCGCGCGGTGCCATCACCATCGAGAGCGGCACCGTCAAGGCGGCCAACGGTCAGGTCAGCGCCGCGGGCAATATCCAGCTTCTGTTTTCCGGCGACCTGCAGATCACCGGTGGCCGCTTCGCCGCCGGCGGCGATCTGCTGGCCCGCGCTGCGCGCCTGTCCGCCGACGCCAGCCTGTCGGCTGTGGCCAACGCACGCCTTGAGACGACGGCCGGCACACTTGCCTTCTCCGGCGCGGCGCAGAGCAATGGCAGTACGACCGTGCTGTCGGCCGGCGATCTCGACAATTCCGGGCGCATCCTGTCGCTCGACCATGTGTCGGTTACCGCCATGGGGACACTGACCAACGCCGCCAGTGGAACGATAGCCGGTGGCAATGGCGTCGAACTCACCGCGGGCCAACTCGCCAATGCCGGAGCGATCGCCGCAGAGGGCGGCGTGCTGAAGGTGAAGGTGGGCGGTGTTGCGAACAACGACGGCAGCATCAGCGGCCTTGCAACGCTGACGCTTTCCGCCGGGTCGCTGACCAACAGCGGCACGCTGGCCGCAACCGATGGCCTGACGGCGACGATCGGCGGCGACGCCCGCAACGCCGGCACCTTGCAGGGCGGCGACGTCACCTTGAGCGCCGCGACACTTGATAACGGGGGAACGCTGACCGCGACGAGCGGCGCCACCTCGCTCGTCTTGGCTGGGGCGCTTGCCAACAGGGGCGAGCTGTCGGCGCATGGCGATCTGACGCTGACCGGCATCACCGGCCTCAACAATTCCGGCAAGCTCGCCGCGCTCGGCACACTGACACTGGCCGGTGCGGGCGGCGGCGCCCTGGATGGCGTGACCAATACGGCGGACGGCGTCGTCAACGGCGCACGCGGCCTGGCCTTTGCTGCCGCCTCGCTCAGCAACGCCGGCCAGCTCGGATCGGCCGACGGCGATGTGTCGCTGCTTCTCACCGGCAATCTCGACAACACCGGTCTGCTCTACGCCGGCGGCTCGGCCGACTACGCTCTTGGCGGCACCTTCACCAACACCAACGCCGACGTCGTTGCCGAGCAGGACCTCTCCATTGCAGGTCTCAGCGGCAATCGTGCGGCTGGCATCGTCAACACCTCCGGCCTGATCGAGGCGACATCCGGCAACATGGTGCTGAAGGCGGACGCCATCAGCAACGCCCGTCTCGGCAGCGCCGCCGTCGTCACCGAAACCGACGATCCCATCGTCACCGCCGATGGCAACGTCACCACCACCGTGACCACCAGCCGCGAGAAGGCCGACCCGGCCGGCGCCGCCGGGCAGATCCTGTCCGGCGCCAAGCTCGACATCGATGCCGGCTCGCTCGCCAACAGCTATGGCCTGATCTCGGCGGCCGGCGATCTCAAGATCCGCGCCGACACGGTTCTCAACGAAGGGCGTGACCTTGTCGAGATCACGGTCACCGATATCGCCACGCTGAACTCCCAGCGCTACTGCAAGCACAAGGTTTTTGGCCACTGCACCTCCCACGGCACGCGGACGTGGACCACCCATGACGAGAGTACGGCCACCCGCACCTATAGTTCGCTGTTCGGCACCATCGAAGCGGGCGGTTTGCTCGACGCCAATGTCACGGGCTATCTGAACAACAATGCCGTGCGTGGCGGCGTGGGGCAGACGGGGCTTTCCTCCGGCCGTCCGGCCACTTCGCTTGCGGCTTCCGCCCCCTCCGCCGGCGCTACCCCCAGTGCCAGCGTGCCGCTCGACCGGCTCGCCGTCAGCATCGATGCGCTGAGCGGCCGTGGCGCCACCTTCGGGGCCGCCGCCTCGCCGGACATGCCCTATCTGATCGAGACGCGTTCCCAGTTCATCGATCCCTCGAAGTACCTCGGCTCGGACTATTTCCTGAGTCGCCTCAGCGGCTACCAGCCGGAGGCCACGCTGAAGCGCCTCGGCGACTCCTATTTCGAGTATCGCCTCGTCGAGAACCAGATCTTCGACGCGACCGGTAAGCGTTCCCTCGGCGCGTCGCTCGATCCACAGGAGATGATGCGGGCGCTCTATGACAACGCGCTCGCCGCGCAGAGCGCGCTCAATCTGGCGCCCGGCGTGGCGCTGTCGGCCGATCAGGTCGCCAAGCTCACCACCGACATCGTCTGGATGGAAAAGACGACGGTGAACGGCCGCGAGGCGTTGGTTCCGCGCCTCTATCTTGCCAAGGCGACAGCCGAGAACGTCAACCTCGCCAGCGCTGAGATCCGGGGCGGTTCGGTGACCGTCGCAGCGGCCGACGTGCGCAACTCCGGCGCCGTTTCCTCGAGCAGCCGCCTTGCCATGGGCGCTACCAACTCGCTGCTCAACGACGGCGGCAGCCTGTTTGCCGGTGGCGATCTGATCATCAACGCCGGCGGCGCCTTCACCAACCGTTCTGGTACGGTGAGCGGCGACAATGTGACCATCAAGGCTGCGTCGATCGCCAACGCCACAGCCGCCCAGCGGGATCTCTACGCCAACGGCTTCGCCGACCGGGCGCAACAGACGGCGCGGATCGAGGCCAAGGGCGGGCTGCTGCTCGATGCGGCCGGCGCCGTCACCTCCACCGGCGGGCAGTTTGCCTCCGGCGGCGCCATGACCGTCACCGCCGGCGCCGGCATCGACATCGGAGCCTTGCGGCTCGAGACCAGCCGCAACGACGCCATCCGTGGCGGCTACGACCGCGCGGCCACGGCGACCAACACGCTCGCCTCACTCGCGGCCGGCGGCAACCTTGCACTCTCGGCCGGCAACGACCTGACGCTGACCGGCGTCACCGCGACGGCCGGAGGCACGGCGAGCCTGAAGGCCGGGGGCGACGTGTCCATCGCCTCTGTCGAGGACCGGGCAAGCCAGGACCTGAAGCTCAACATCAAGTCGGGTGGCCTGTTCGGCACCAAGGTCAATATCGACAGGAGCTCGGAGACCAGCACCGTACGCTCCTCGTCGGTGACGGCCGGCGGTGGCCTTAGCATCGAGGCCGGACGCGACGCGACCGTTTCCGCGTCCAACCTGACGGCCGGCACGGCAGGTCCTGCCGATCTCACGGTCACCGCCGGGCGCGACGTGGTGGTCGCCTCGGCCATCGATACGGCTGGCCGCAGTTCCGGCATGGCGGACAAGGGCTTCCTGTCCGCCTCGGCCAAGACCTCGTCCTCCTATGACGAAACGACCGTCGGCAGTGAGCTCAAGGCGTCGGGCAACATTGCGCTGAAGGCGGGCGAGGCGGCGGCCATCTCCGGCTCCAGCCTCGACGCGGGCAAGGCGATCGACGTCACCGGCGCCAGCGTTTCGGTGATCGGCGCCGAGGAAACCCACGCTGCCAGTTCCAGCCAGAAGAAGAGCGGCCTGTTCGTCGGCTCGGGCGGCGGTTTCGTGTCGCTCTACGGCTCGAAGGCAACCACCAACACCGGTACTTCCATCGACAATGTCGGCTCCACTCTCAAGGCCGGAACCGACGTGACGCTGAAGGCGACGGGCACCGATATCGGCATCATCGGCTCGCAAGTCGAAGCCGGCAATGACCTGAAGCTGATCGCGGCGCGGGACGTCAACGTCACCCCCGGCGCCGAGGCCAGCAGTTCTTCCTCGGAGACCAAGCGTTCCGGCTTCGGCCTGTCCTTCTCGGCCGGCAACGGCTCGTTGTCGGTCGGCATCGGCGTCAAGAAGACCGACGACCGCACGCAGCAGTCGGCCGACACCAACGCGGTGTCGGTGCTGAAGGCCGGCCGCGACCTGACCATCGACGCGGGGCGTGATGCCAACCTTCAGGCGACGAATGCCTCGGCCGGACGCGATCTCGCCGTAACGGCCGGGCGCGACGTCAATCTTCTGGCGGCCGCCGACCAGACCGACTACGCCCGCCTGCATTCGGAAATGTTCGCCGGCGTCACGCTGTCGGTCTCCTCCAAGCTGATCGGCGCGGGTGAGAAGCTGGTCGACGCAGCCGGCAAGCTCGGCGGCGACAACGGCGCCTATGCCGCCGCGCCGGCGGCGCTGGCCATCTATCAGGGCTACAAGGCCGTCACGCCAACGGCTCCGGCCGATGGCGTAGGGCAAGCCACCGGCGGCCTCGACCTCAGCAAGATCAACGGCCTCACCGACTGGCAGGGCATGCAGGCGTCCGGTCTCGGTTCGGTCAGCCTGTCGGTGGGGGCGAGTTCTCAGAAGAGCAAGACGACGGTCTCCTCGTCGACGCCGGTCGTCACCTCGCTGGTCAGCGGCGGCTCGACGGCGATCAGCGCCGAGGAAGGTTCGATCACCGGCACCGGCGCGCAGATCGCCGCCGGCTTCAACGCCAACGGTCAGCCGGTGGCGACGGCCGACGCCAGCGCCGGCAATGTTCTCCTGAGCGCTGCCAAGGATATCTCGCTGTCGAGCGCCCAATCGACCAGCAGGACCGACAGCTCCTCGACCTCGAAGAGCGCCAGCGTTGGCATGGATCTGGCCAGCGGGTCGATCAGTGCCAACGCCGCCTACAGCACCGGCAAGACGGCGGCGACATCGAGCCAGGAGCTCGACAGCCATGTGACCGGCACCGGCACGGTGGCGCTGAATTCCGGCAACGACACCTCGCTGAAGGGCGCGGTGGTGACCGGCGGCACGGTGATCGCCAACGTGGGCGGCGACCTTGCCATCGAAAGCCAGCAGGATGCCTCGCGCTATCGCGAGAAGAGCACCTCGATGTCGGGCGGGATCTCGTCGAGCGGCGTGACGGTCGGCGCCAGCCGGAGCACGGTGAACGGCGACTTTGCCAACGTCGCCGAGCAGAGCGGCATCGTGGCCGGCGCCGGCGGCTATCACGTGGCGGTCGGCGGTGCGGTGGACCTCAAGGCCGGCGTGATCGCCTCGTCAGCGGACAAGAGCAACAACGCCCTTTCGGCCGATCACCTGACCTATTCCAACCTCGACAACGTCTCCAACGCGTCGTCGTCCGGCTTCGGCCTTTCGGTCGGCATCGGCTTTGACGGCAAGGTCAGCGCGCCGACACCCTCGGTCAGCCAGCCGGCCAAGGAGGAAGACTCCGGCCGGGCGCTGGCGACGCTGACGCCGGGTGCGCTCACCCTCGACAACCAAAAGCAGGATCTCTCCGGCCTCAACACCGATCTCGGCAAGGCCAACACCACCGTCACGCCCTATGACATCGACCGCCTGAAGGCCAAGCAGGAAAGCGCGGCGGCACTGTCGGAACTGCTCAACGGGCTAGCCGGTGACCTGTCGAACCAACTCCATTTTGCCGAAGGCTCGCCGGAGAAGATAGCCCTACACACGGCGGTGGGAGCGATTGTCGCCAAGCTGGCCGGTGGCGATATCGCCGCCGGAGCGGTGGCCGGCGCAGCCAGCGAGATCGCCAACGGCGTCCTCCAGGAGGTGCTGAAGGCCAACCCGAACCTCTCCGACCCCGATCGAAAGGCGATCACCCAATGGGTGGCGGTCATGGTCGGCGCGGCTGTCGGCGGTCAGACCGGGGCGGCGACGGCGATTGATAATGTCAATTTCAACTACCTGACTCACGAACAGCTCGACAAGGCCAAGGTTGCCGCCGCCAGACTGGCAGCTTGCACCAGCGCTGGAGGCAACTGTACCCCCGAGCAGATCGCTAGCCTGACCCAAGAGGTCATTGGCTTTCAAAACAAGTCTGCAGAGAATACTGCCAAGCTAATCGCCGAATGTTCGGGCGACACGCTGACGGCTAGCTGTCGTCAGCAAATCAGCGATCTCATAGATTTCGCCAATGCCATCGATAAAGATAATTCCTTCGGAAAGTACTTAGGTGACGGTGCGGGCGTGTTCAGTGTCAAGCAGTCTGTCTTTGACTATGATCATATTCTTGCTGACCATTACAAAGGTGTTCTTGACGGAAGCGTGTCGCCGGCAGCCGCTCAGAAGGCGGCCATTGCCGACATTACGAGTAAAGAGGGTACTATTAACGGCTTGGCAAGCGCACTTGGCGTGGTCGGTGGCTTCGCAGTTTGTGGGAGCGGCGCGGGAACGGCGGCCTGCATCGCGGGTCTGATCGCCGCTGCTGGAAGCGGTAATCACCTTTATGGCAATGTGCAGCAGGCAATCAGCGGAGAAGAAGCCAAGAGCGCATTGGTGCAAGCGTTGGTCAAAAAGGGGATGTCGCAGGAGGAAGCGGAGAAGTATCAGGCCTATGTTGATGCGGGTGTTATTTTCGTTACAGCCGGCGAAGGTATCTATAGCTTTGCGATCAATGCTAAAAGAGCTGGTGCCGCCGCTGAAGCCCTTAAGAAGCTCGACGGGGAGACATTTGTTCCGCCACAAACAGCGTCGGGCGGCGGAGTACCGTTGGTTGTTCCGGGACGCGTCCAGTCACGGATAAATCTTGCCAATGGTTCATCTCGGTACACGCCGCTTAATGAGGCAGGTAATCCCGTCGCTGCGGGGTGGGACCATGTAGTATCGCGTCATTTTGGCGGAACAAATTCACAGAGCCAATTTACCTTGTCGCAGACTGATATCAGGGGAATTTTACAGTCTCGGCCTGTGGTCTCCGCTCCGGTTTCGGAGGTAAAAATGATAAATGGAACGCCAACATATGTGAGGACCGTTGACGTGGGGCAGGTCGTGGGAACCGTAAGGCAGTCGCAAGGCGGTTTACCGACGTCGCGAATAACAATTCAGACTGATATGGCGGGTAATTTAATCACGGCTTATCCTGTGCCTTAGGAAATTAAAATGAAGCTTAACTCGCGTCGAGATCAACTTTCATTCTTTCTTGGCTATGTATCGAGACTGCGCAGAGAGAAACTGCGAGAGGCTGAGGATTACATAGAGAAGATTGGACACAAGAATTTCTCGACGGAAGATGTATTTGAGTTTTGTCCGTTCAACGACACTCAGGACCAGATAGATAGAAGCTACAATATATTCGAGAATGGTAAGGGATCTGATTTTGTTTTCAATTTGTCGCGTCTTTTAGAAGAGTACTTCTTCCTATTTTCGGATTTTGAGCCGCCATGCTGCGGTGATGCTCGTACATTCTACGGCCAAGATAGGCTTGGCCATATTCTTTTGTGCTGTGATCGATGCGGGGAGACCTATGCCCTTGACGGGAGTCCAACGGAAGAAAAAGTACACAAAAGAATGTCGAAAATTGATTTTTTATCTTTATTTGGTGAGCAAACGGAAGGGATGTGGCCTTTTCGAATTAAAGTATATGAATTATTGTTGAGGTAATAATTTATGTTTGTAAATGAATTGATATCAAAAATTCTTGATAGCGGCTTTGTATAAAATATACTTCTCTTGAAGAGCCAAGCGGGCGTTCTGTTGGCAAGAGTGAGTCGGTCAGTGCCAACGCCGCCTACAGCAACAGCAAGACGGCGGCGACATCGAGCCAGGAGCTCGACAGCCATGTGACTTGCACCGGCACGGTGGCGCTGAATTCCGGCAACGACACCTCGCTGAAGGGCGTGGTGGTGACCGGCGAGACGGTGATCGCCAACGTGGGGGCGATCTTGCCATCGAAAGCCGGCAGGATGCCTCCCGCTATCGCGAGAAGAGCACGTCGGTGTCGGGCGGCATCTCGTCGAGCGGCGTCACGGTCGGCGCCAATCGCAGCACGGTGAAGGGCGACTTTGCCAACGTCGGCGAAGAGAGTGGCATCGTGGCCGGCGCCGGCGGCTATCACGTGGCGGTCGGCGGCGGGGTGGATCTCAAGGCCGGTGTCATCGCCTCGTCAGCGGACAGGGACAACAACGCCCTTTCGGCTGATCACCTGATCTATTCCAACCTCGACAACGTCTCCAAGGCGTCGTCATCCGGCTATGGCCTTTCCGTCGGCATCGGCTTTGACGGCAAGGTCAGCGCGCCGACACCCTCGGTCAGCCAACCGGCCAAGGAGGGGGACTCCGGCCGGGCGCTGGCGACGCTGACGCCGGGGACGCTCACCCTCGACAACCAGAAGCAGGATCTCTCCGGCCTCAACACCGACCTCGGCAAGGCTACGTGCCTCGCTTAGCGCTCAGAGGGCACGTTGATAGTCGATCTCGGCGCGTCGCTTGGCTTCTTCCTCATTGGAGGTCTTGAGGCAAATGCGTTTCTGCCCTTGTCCAGTATGGAGAGGCGAACCCAGAGGCTCGGGCTATCGACCCGGGAAAACACGACATAGGGCAGTTTGGGCTGATCCATGGATCGCCACCAGCGAATTACTGTGCTGCGTCGGTGTGCTAGGTGCGTGCTAAAAGCACGCTGCACGCTACCGCTAACTTATTGAATAATAAGCAGGACAACCTCGTGCTAGCAGCGTGCTAGCCCGTTTTGTCCCGGAAACCCGTGGAACTCCCAGGAAAAGATCAGTGATTTCAAGGGATTAATGGTGCTGCGAGAGAGGATTGAACTCTCGACCTCTCCCTTACCAAGGGAGTGCTCTACCACTGAGCTACCGCAGCATCGTTTGTCCGTCGAGGGGGCCGAGGCCGGTCATCGTGGACGGGCGTTCTCCTGCCATAGTTCTGCCCCCCACGCAACCCCATTGAAGACGAAATCGACCGCTAAAAAGCGTCCGCCGGTCCGTGCGGCGCGGCGGTCGCGGGGAAAAGCCGGCTTTGCCGACGAAATCCCTTGAAAGGCGAACAAAAGGATCGCAAGGAAGGCCGGAAAAGGACGACGCGGCATCATGGCGAGCGATGACGGCACGGCAAAGGGCGGCGCGGGACGCGACGCCAAGGCGGAACGGGAGCGGCGTTTGGCCGAGGCCTTGCGCGAGAACCTTCTGAAGCGCAAGGCGCAGGCGCGCGGTCGCCGCGCCGGCGAAGCCGATCAGCGGGCCGGGCTTGCCACAGCCCGGCCGGACGACAAGACGTCGGACGATTCCGGCGAAGAGTGACGCGTAGGGCGCGACAGAACACGAGAGTGCCGGCATCGCCGGCCCGAGGTGAAGATGGACAAGATCAGGATCGTCGGCGGCAATCCGCTCAACGGCATCATTCCGATTTCCGGCGCCAAGAACGCGGCCTTGCCGCTGATGATCGCCAGCCTTTTGACCGACGAGACGCTGACGCTGGAGAACGTGCCGCGGCTCGCCGACGTGCGCCAGCTCACCAACATTCTGGTCAACCATGGCGTCGATTACGGCGTCAACGGCAAGCGCCAGGGCGAAGGCTTGCTCACCGGCCAGACCGTTTCGCTGACAGCCCGCTCGATCACCGACACCACCGCCCCCTACGAGCTGGTCTCCACCATGCGGGCGAGCTTCTGGGTGATCGGCCCGCTTCTGGCCCGCATGCATCGGGCGCGGGTGTCGCTGCCCGGCGGTTGCGCCATCGGCACGCGGCCGGTCGACTTGTTCCTGATGGGCCTTGAGAGGCTGGGCGCCAACATCGATGTCGAGGGCGGCTACGTGGTGGCGACGGCACCGGGCGGCCTCGTCGGCAACCGCGTCGTCTTCCCCAAAGTGTCGGTGGGGGCGACCCATGTCATCATGATGGCGGCGACGCTGGCCAAGGGCGAGACGGTGATCGAGAATGCCGCCCGCGAGCCGGAAATCGTCGATCTCGCGCGTTGCCTCGTTGCCATGGGCGCTCGGATCTCCGGCGCCGGCACCTCCACCATCGTCATTGAGGGCGTCGATCGCCTGCGCGGCGCCCGCCATAGGGTCGTCGCCGACCGCATCGAGACCGGCACCTACGCGATGGCCGTGGCGATGACCGGCGGCGACGTGCTGCTGGAAGGCGCCGAGGCCTCGTTGCTGGAAGCGCCGATCGAAGTGTTGCGCCAGGTCGGTACCGAGATCGAGGAGACCAACAGCGGCCTGCGCGTGCGCCGCAACGGCGCCGGCATCGTTGCTGCCGATATCGTCACCGATCCATTCCCCGGCTTCCCCACCGACCTGCAGGCGCAGTTCATGGCGCTGATGACGCGGGCACGCGGCACCGCCCGGATCACCGAGACCATTTTCGAGAACCGCTTCATGCATGTTGCCGAGCTCGCTCGCTTTGGTGCGCGGATCAGCCTGGAAGGGCAGGTCGCCACCGTCGAGGGTGTCGAGCGCCTGAAGGGCGCGCCGGTGATGGCCACTGATCTTCGCGCCTCGGTGTCGCTGGTGATCGCCGGCCTTGCCGCCGAGGGCGAGACCATCATCAACCGCGTCTACCACCTCGACCGTGGCTTCGAACGGCTGGAGGACAAGATCGGCCGCTGCGGCGCCGTGATCGAGCGGATCAGCGGCTGATCGCCATGGACGTCGCCGTTCGCGAAGCCGAAGCCAGTGATGAGGGCGCCTGGCGCCGCCTCTGGGCGGGCTATCTCGCCCATCTCGATTCGACGGTGCCGGACGAAGTGACCGCCCATACCTGGGCGCGTATCCTCGATCCGGCCAGCCCGGTGTTCTGCCGCCTTGCCGTGGCGGATGGCGCGGTCGTCGGGTTCGCAGTCTGCCTGCTGCATGAGGGCAGCTGGGCGCTAACCCCGCATTGCTATCTTGAGGATCTCTACGTCGATCCGGAATGCCGCGGCCGAGGCGCCGGCCGGGCCTTGATTGCGGATATCCGGACCCTCGCCAAGACGAAGGGCTGGAACCGGCTCTATTGGCATACGCGCGAGGACAACCCCGCCCGCCATCTCTACGATGGCTTCGCTCCGGCGAGCGGCATGGTGGTCTACAAGCTGACGCCATGATCTCCCTTGGGCTGGCGCTCCGGTTCGGCGACCCGACGTTGATATGCCGGTCGGCTCCGGCATAATGGCGCCCCGCGGCTCTCTGCCGTGTTCTGGGAGGACGCCATGACGCTCATCGACGCCTTCAACCCCGAACTCGATCTCGCGCTGGAGCGCGTCGTGCCGACGCCACGGCGGCTCGTCTGGAAGGCCTGGACCGACCCCGACACGCTCGTGAAGTGGTTTTGCCCTCGCCCCTGGGAAGCCGTGCACTGCGAGATCGACCTGTGGCCCGGCGGCAAGTTCGCCACGGTGATGCGCTCGCCTGAGGGCATCGAGGTCACCGGAACCCACTGCTATCTTCTTGTTGAACCGGACAGCCGGCTGGTCTGGACGTCTGCGCTCACCGTCGGTTTCCGGCCGCATGCCCAGCCGACGAGCGATACCGATTTCGTTTTCACAGCCGACCTGACCTTTGCAGAGGAGGCGGGTGGCACCCGCTACCGGGCACACGTCATGCACGCCAGCGCCAAGGCGCGCCAGCGGCATGAGGACATGGGTTTTCACGACGGCTGGAACACCGCTTTCGACCAACTCGTCGAGGCCATGGCCGGTCAGGTCTGAAGGGCGCCGCCACGATCGGAGCGAGTCGGCCTGTTTCCAGCCGTTCGAAATATGGCAGAGCCTTGCTTCGCCAGCTCATCCGCCCTATCTCAAGGCAACCTCGGCGGGGCGAGGTCATCTTGCCGCCCGCCGCCCTGACAGGAGCGGACAACCCTCCATGGACATGCTGAAACTTGCGGCCCTCGATGCCGAAGACCTCAAGGTGATCGCCGCCCACGCGCAGGATGCCGTCGGCAAGGTCGGCGACATCGTCTGGCGGCCGGCCGAGCATCGCCTCACCCTGGAACTCAATCGCTTCGCCTGGGAGAAGGCCAGCCGTCGCTCAAAGGAGCGCCGGCGCAGCCTCCTGCATTTCGCCCGCGTCGAGACGGTCAAGTCGGCGCATATTCGTCGCGACTTTCCCGATGCCATCGTCAGCCTGCTCACCATCCGCTTCGAAGGCAAGGACGAGGATCCTTCGGGACAGATCTTCCTCGAATTCGCCGGCGGCGGTTCGATGCGGCTCGACGTTGAATGCATCGAGGCGAGCCTCACCGATCTCGGCGCCGCCTGGTCCACCGAGCATCAGCCGAGTCACGATCTCGCTTGACGTTGTCTGATCTCTATTCTGCTGGAGAGACCCGTGGCACTCCGCCTCGATGACCGCGCGCCCGACTTCGAGGCACGCTTTTCTGCCTTCCTGACCACCAAGCGCGAGGTGTCGGCCGATGTCGATGCCGCCGTTGCCGATATCATCGCCGACGTGCGTGCGCGTGGCGATGCGGCGCTTCATGAGTGGACGGCAAAGCTCGACCGTTTTGACAGTCGCTCGCGCGGCCTCCGCGTGTCCGAGGCGGAGATCGACGCGGCCGTCGCGGCCGTGAAGCCCGAGGTGATGGAGGCGCTGAAGCTCGCCCGCGACCGTATCGAGAGCCATCACAAGCGCCAGAAGCCTAGAGACGATCGCTACACCGACGCCATCGGCGTCGAGCTGGGCTCGCTCTGGACGGCGATCGAGGCGGTCGGCCTCTATGTGCCCGGCGGTACGGCGAGTTACCCCTCAAGCGTGCTGATGAACGCCGTGCCGGCCAAGGTGGCTGGCGTCGATCGTCTGGTCATGGTGGTGCCGACGCCGGGTGGCGACGTCAATCCGCTGGTGCTGGCTGCCGCCCGGCTGGCCGGTGTCGATGAAGTCTATCGGATCGGTGGCGCCCAGGCGGTCGCGGCGCTGGCCTACGGCACGGAGACCATCCGTCCGGTGGCCAAGATCGTCGGGCCCGGCAATGCCTATGTGGCGGCCGCCAAGCGCCGCGTCTTCGGCACCGTCGGCATCGACATGATCGCCGGCCCGTCGGAGGTGCTGGTGATTGCCGATCGCGACAACGATCCCGACTGGCTGGCAGCCGACCTGCTGGCCCAGGCCGAGCACGACAAGGCGGCGCAGTCCATCCTGATCACCGACGACGCGGCGCTGGCCGACGCGGTGGAACAGGCGGTGGAGCGCCAACTGGCAGCGCTGCCGCGCGGCGGCATCGCCGGCGACTCCTGGCGCGATTATGGCGCCGTCATCCTGGTGGAAAGTCTCGATCGGGCCGTGCCGCTCAGCGACCGCGTGGCGCCCGAGCATCTGGAGCTGGCCGTCGCCGATCCAGAAGCCATGCTTGCCCGCATCCGTAACGCCGGCGCCGTCTTCATAGGTCACCACACACCGGAAGCGGTGGGCGACTATGTCGGCGGTTCCAACCACGTGTTGCCGACGGCCCGCTCGGCCCGCTTCTCGTCGGGTCTCGGCGTGCTCGATTTCATGAAGCGCACGTCGCTTCTCAATGTGCCGCCGGCTGCGCTGAAGCAGATCGGCCCGGCCGCCATCACCCTTGCCGAAGTGGAAGGCCTCGGCGGGCATGCGCGGAGCGTGTCGATCCGCCTCGAGTAACCTCATGCCAATTCGCGAAGATGCTGACGCGTCCGCTCATTGAGAGGATTGCCGATTTCTCATTTGCGTCAAGTGCATGAGAAATCGGCAAAACGGAATACCAAAAGGCATCTTCAATGCATCTTGGTATTACTGGCCGGTCTTGCAGGTGTTGATGCCGAGAAGCGCGTAGGCGCCGCAGAAGTTGAGCAAGCCTGTTGCCACGAGCGCAACGCCAATAAGGCCGACGAGCCATGCCCAGCCGCCAAGGCCGACGAAGGCCATGCCGGCGAGCGAAGGTACGGCGATGATGAGTAGAATGACGCCGGCAATGAGCCGGATGAGGCGATCGGTCGAGCCGACATTCTTGTTCATGGCACTCTCCCTGTCTGCCGCGGAACCTCTGTCCGTAACGGAAAGGTAGACCTGACCGGTACGCCCGGCAACGCGCCAAAGTGCGAGAATGACAAGTAAAAAGGCGCGACCTTCGCCGCGCCTTCCAATATTGCTCGCCGCGCTGGATCAGGCCGCTCTGAGGCCCTTCACGAAACTCGCGACTTCGCCCTTCAGGCTGGCTGCCTGCGTCTGCAGCACGCTGGAGAGGCCCATCAACTGCGTGGCTGCCGAACCGGTCATCTCGGCCGCCGTGCCGACGCCGGAAATGTTCTCGGTCACGTCGCTTGCCCCGCTGGCCGCCCTTTGGGTGTTGCCGGCGATCTCGGATGTTGCGGCGCCCTGTTCCTCGACGGCGCCGGCAATCGACTGCGTCACCTCCTGGATGGTGCCGATGGTCGACACGATCAGCGAGATGCTGTCGACGGTGACGGAGGTCGCCGCCTGCATTTCCTGGATCTTGCGCGCGATCTCCTCGGTGGCCTTGGCCGTCTGGCCGGCGAGGTTTTTCACCTCCGAGGCGACGACGGCAAATCCCTTGCCCATCTCGCCGGCCCGCGCCGCCTCGATGGTCGCGTTGAGAGCCAGAAGGTTGGTCTGTTCGGCGATGGCCCGGATCAATTCGACCACTTCGCCGATGCCTTGGGCCGAAGCGGACAGCGTCTTGACGTTCTCGCTGGACCGTTGAGCTTCACCGGCGGCGCTGCGGGCGATATCGGCCGAGCGGGTCACCTGCGAGGTGATCTCGCGCACAGAGGCCGACAGTTCCTCGGTGCCGGCTGCCACCGTCTGGACGTTTTCCGAGGCGCTCTCGGCGGCACCGGCGACGGCCTGTGCCTGCCGGCTGGTCTCCTCGGCGGTCGAGGCGAGGTTGCGCGCGGAATCGGCCACTTCGTTGGACGACTGCACGAAGCCTTCGGCCAGTGTGCCCATGGCGGCCTCGAAACGGTCGGCGATGGCGACACGCTCGGCGACGAGCTGCTCGCGATTGCGCTTTTCGGCCTCGACGCTGGCAAGCCGCAACCGCTCCGTTTCCATCAGGCCGTCGCGGAACACCTTCAGCGTCGACGCCATTTCGCCGATTTCATTCTTGGCTTCGGCATAGGGAATGGCGGTGGAGAGGTCGCCGCCGGCAACGCCGCCCATGGCGGCGGTAATGCGGTGCAGCGGCCGCACCACGCCGTAGTAGACGAAGGCAAGCGCCCCAAGCGCCAGTATGATGCCAGCGGTGACCGTACCGGCGGTCAGCGCAAAGGCTTGATTGTAGTCAGCGATGGCCTCGGCCTGAGCCGTGGCGATGTCCGCATTGACCTGGTCGATACCCGATTGCAGCGCGGCAATGACGGCATTGAACGGTGGCTGCGACGTCTTGTTGAGAATGGTCGAGGCCTCATCGCCCTTGCCGTCGACCATCTTCTGATAGATGCCGTTGTGCATCTCGACATAGGTCGGCCAGTTGGCCTTGAAGGCGGCCAGCACCTCTTGCTGCTTCGGGAGACCGGCAATCAGGCCGGAATACTCAGTCACGGCCTTGTCGACGTCGCCGATCGATTGGTCGGCGAGATCCTTGGCCTTTTGGCGTTCGCCGGCATCGGTGATCTGGGCAAGCCGGGCGGAGCGGACACGCAGGCGGGTCGTCGCATAACGGATCTCGCCGAGACTTCTGACCAACGGCAGCTTGTGGTCGGCGAATTCGCTGATCCGCTCGTTGGCAGCCGAAAGTTGAGTGACAGCAACCCATCCGAGGCCGCACGTCATCAGTAGAAGTGCGATGATGGTCGCCATCAGAGAAGTCTTGAGGGAAATAGTCATAAAAGGCCTCGAAGCACTATGCGTCGAGGGAGATTACATGCTTGGTTTGTTAAGGAAGTATTTCCACCCAGACAGTTTGGCGAATACTTTGGATCTCCGTTTGATTTTTCTTGGGGCTGTAGTGATCCTACAGGAAAACATGCGGGAATTTGAAGGCGGCCGGTATCTCGGGTCGGTCGCGAGAAGGTAAGCGGGGCGGAAGGATATGCCCTCCCGCCCCTAACTCTTTCAGGCGAGACTCTTTTCGAGCAGCGTCGCAACGGAAGCGGCGAAAGCCGCCGGATCGCTCGGCGCTTCGCCGTCGAGGATGCGCGCTTGCCCCACCAGGAGCGGCGCCGCCGCCGCCACCGCTGCGGTATCGCCGGCCGCCGCCTTGGCCGCCAGCGCCTTGATAAGGCTGTGGCCAGCGTTGAGTTCCAGCACCGGCTTGCCGAGCGCCGCCTTGCCCTCCTGGCGGGCGACCAGCTTCTCGGTCATGCGGTCGAGGCCGAAATCGGAGGCGACGAGACAGACGGGGCTGGTGGCAAGGCGGGCCGAAGTGCGAACGTCGGAGACGTCGTCCTTCAGCGCTTCCTTCAGCGTGGCGACGAGGCCGGCCACCTCGGCGCCCGGCTTTTCGCTCTTGTCCTCTTCGATCGGCTTGACGGCGTCGAGGTCCGCCTCGCCCTGCGTCACCGACTTGAAGGGCTTGCCCTCGAAGCCAAGCGCGGTGCGCACCCAGAAGGCATCCACCGGATCGGTGAGAAGCAGCACTTCCAGGCCGCGCGCCGCGTATCCCTCAAGGTGCGGCGACGCCAGCACCTGCTTCTCGTCCTCGCCGAGGGCGTAGTAGATCGCCGTCTGGTTTTCCTTGAAGTCCTTGACGACATCGGCGAGCGACCGCCAGGTGTCGCCGGAGGTCGTGGTCTTGAACCGGACGACCTTGAACAGCTCGTCGCGGCGCTCCGGCGCCTCGTAGAGGCCTTCCTTGATCACCGCGCCGAACGACGACCATACCTTCTGGAACAGGTCGGCGTCGGTCTCGGCCAGCTTCGACAGTTCGCTCAGCACGCGGCCGGTGACACCCTTGGCGATCGTCTCGATCACCGGGTTCTTCTGCAGCATCTCGCGCGACATGTTGAGCGGCAGGTCTTCGCTGTCGATCACGCCGCGCACGAAGCGCAGCCAGGCCGGCAGGATGTCCGCCTCGTCGGTGATGAACACGCGCCGCACATAGAGCTTCACCCGGCCCTTGCGGCTGGGGTCGAACAGGTCGAACGGCTTGTCGCGCGGCACGAACAGCAGCACGTTATATTCCTGCCGCCCCTCGGCGCGGTAATGCAGCGTCAGCGCCGGTTCGTCCCAGGCGGTGGCGACGTGGTGATAGAACTCCTTGTATTCCTCGGCCGTTACGGCGGACTTCGGCTTGACCCAGAGGGCCGAGCCGTCGGTCAGGTCGCGCGTTTCTTCGCCCTTGCTGAACCGGATCGGCACCGGCACGTGCGCCGAATACTCGTGGACGATACGTTCGAGCGTGTGCTCCTCGGCATAGGTCAGGGATTCGTCGTTGAGGAACAGTTCGACCACCGTGCCGCGCGTCGGCGCGTCGGCAAGCTCCACTTGGGTCAGCTCGAAGGTGCCGGCGCCATCCGATTCCCAGGCCCAGGCTTCCTCGCTGCCGGCCTTGCGGGAAACGACGCGAACGCGGCTCGCCACCATGAAGGCCGAATAGAAGCCGACGCCGAACTGACCGATCAGCGCCTGTCCCTCGGCCTTGTCGGCAAGGCCGTCCAGGAAGGCTCGGGTGCCCGAGCGGGCGATGGTGCCGAGGTTTTCCTTGAGCTCGTCATGGCTCATGCCGATGCCGTTGTCGGCAACCGTCAGCGTCTTGGCGTCCTTGTCAGCCGACAGCGTGATGGCAAAGCCGCCTTCACTGGCGAGTTGAGGCTCGGCGATGGACAGGTAGCGCAGCTTCTCGCAGGCATCGGCGGCGTTGGAAATCAGCTCGCGCAGAAAGATATCTTTGTTGGAATAGACCGAATGCACCATGAGGTGCAGCAGGCGGGAAACCTCGGCCTCGAAGCTGTGACGTTCCGTTTGCGTCATGGTCTCGCTCATATGAATGATAAGGGCCGGAAAGCCGGCGCGCGTCCGCTATGTGTTGCCGGGCGTGGCCGGAGTCAAGCGTCGCCGAGCCCGCCGGGCGGCTCAGCCGCCGGTGAACGGAGGCATGCGTAAAACTCCTGTCCGGGTCGACCTTTGCTGGCTTCGTGAGACAGGATGGTCGTGCTATGCCTCGACGACCATTTTGCGGAGGACAGTCGTGACCGACACCGCCAGTATATCCGGGCGCCTCGTATCGGTGACCCTCGACGCGGCATCACTCGGCCAGATTTCGCGCGAAATCGATCACGAGCGGCAGGTGGCGATCTTCGATCTGCTGGAGCAGAATTCCTTCGAACCGGTGGGCGCGCCGGGCGGCGAGTTCGTCCTGCGCCTGTCGCTGGTATCCAACCGCCTGGTGCTGCAGATCTTCCGGGCCGATGGCGAACCGGTGACCACCCACATCCTGTCGCTGACCCCTTTCCGCCGGATCATCCGCGACTATTATCTGGTCTGCGACAGCTATTACGAGGCGATCAAGGTGTCGACGCCGAGCCAGATCGAGGCGATCGACATGGGCCGGCGGGCGCTGCACGACGAGGGCGCCCAGATTCTTTGCGACAAGCTGGCGGATAAGATCGTCATCGACAAACTGACGGCGCGGCGCCTGTTCACGCTGATCGCCGTCTTGCACTGGAAAGGCTGAAGCGGGAGCTCGGGCTGCCTGATGGGAGGCTCATGACGGACGACGTGGAAACAGCAACGGAGGGAAAGCAGCCCGGCGCGGTGCTGTTTGCCTGTTCGTTCAATGCGGTGCGCTCGCCGATGGCGGCGGCCATCGCCCGTCATCTGTTTCCGGGCAAGATCTTCGTCGATTCCGCCGGTGCCCGCCGTGGCGAACTCGATCCCTTCGCCGTGACGGTGATGGACGAGATCGGCCTCGACATCTCCCGCCACCGTCCGCAGACCTTCGAAGATCTCGAGGACAGTAACTTCGACCTCATCATCTCGCTCGCCCCGGATGCCTATCACAAGGCCCTCGAATACACGCGTTACAATTCCGTCGAAGCCGAATACTGGCCCACCGCCGATCCGACGCTGGCGACCGGTTCGCGCGAGCGCATTCTCGACGAATATCGCGCCGTCCGCGACCAATTGATGGCTCGGATCAAGGCCCGACTCGCCTGGAAGCCGTCCTTCGAGCCGCGCCGGGAAGGCGTGATCGAGGAGGGGGCGGCGGCCGAGAACCGCTGATCGATGCGTCATCGACCCTCGTCACCGGTTATCTGCTCGCTTTTCTGAGCGTTTTTCGGCCGAGGTGGTTTATTTTGCGGCGCATTTCGGATAGTTATCCGCCACCAATTCCCGAAAACGGATCAATGCCCGCATGACCAAGGAAGAAGTCCTGGAGTTTCCAGGCGTCGTCTCGGAACTTCTGCCCAACGCGACTTTCCGCGTTCGTCTCGAGAACGACCATGAAATCATCGCTCACACCGCCGGCCGCATGCGCAAGAACCGCATCCGCGTTCTGGCCGGTGACAAGGTGCTGGTCGAGATGACGCCCTACGATCTGACCAAGGGCCGCATCACCTATCGCTTCAAGTGAGCGGCGTGAGGAGGCGGCGAACCGCCCCGGCTCGATCCGGGAGGCGGGCGGCTGTCTCCAAGCCACCGAAGGTGAGCTGATGACCAATCGTCCCGTCCTGGTTCTGGCATCTGCGAGCCCGCGCCGCGTGGCTCTGCTGAACCAGCTCGGTATCGCGCCCGACCTGCTGTTGCCGGCCGACGTCGACGAGACCCCCGGCCGCGCCGAACTGCCGCGCCGCCTCGCCCGTCGTCTCGCCCGTGCCAAAGCCGAGGTGGCCGCCCACCGCGTGCCGCTCCAGGACTATCCGGGGCGCGACGTGCTGGTGCTCGCCGCCGACACGGTGGTGGCCGTCGGCCGTCGCATCCTGCCGAAGGCCGAGACCTTCGCCGATGCGGAAGGCTGCATCGCGCTGCTGTCCGGCCGGACGCATCGCGTCTTTACTGGCCTGGCGCTCGCCACGCCCTCCGGCCTCAGGGAAAAGCTGGTCGAGACGCGCATCCGCTTCAAGCGTCTGTCGTCCCAGGAAATGGCCGACTATCTCGCCTCCGGCGAATGGCAGGGCAAGGCCGGCGGCTATGCCGTCCAGGGTTTTGCCGGCGCCTTCGTCGCCTCGGTGTCCGGCTCCTATTCCTCGGTGGTCGGCCTGCCGCTGCATGAGACCGCCAACCTGCTCGAATCCGCCCGCTATCCCGTGCGGGCGCGCTGGACCGATGGAGCACTCGCCTGATGGTCGCGCCCAAAAGCAGCCGCTGCCCCAATTGCGGCGAACCAACCGATCCGATCTTCACCCCGTTCTGCAGCAAGCGCTGCAAGGACGTGGACCTCAACAGGTGGCTGAAGGGCGCCTACTCGATCCCCGTCGTCGAAGACGACGATCTGCCGCCACCCGACGAGAGCGACGAGCGCAACTGAGCCACCCAAGGCCGGAAGACCCGCTTGGGGCGGGGTGGCCTTCCCCCTTGAAATAGCTCGCCTTTCCTAACCTTGCCGGCGTAGTTCATTTTTCCGGCCAAACCCACTGGACAGGTCCGCGCGGACTATCTATAAGGCCCGTGCTTCGCCGTTGGACGCAACCAAACGCCCAGTGGATCGCGGCAAGTGCCTGAGTAGCTCAGTTGGTAGAGCATGCGACTGAAAATCGTAGTGTCGGTGGTTCAATTCCGCCCTCAGGCACCATTCTCCAACAGGATTTTTTTATAAGGCAAGAACTTAGGCGTCACCTGGGCCTAATCGTTCCACCTTTCGCTCCACCTTTTGGAATTTGGTTCAGGGCAACCATGCGCGGCTGGGCGCTTCATCCAAAGGAGCAGGTAAGCGATATCGCTGCGGGTGAGTGGGCACCAACGCTCATACCACGTTTCTGGATGCTTCCATGCCGACCAGATGCAGCCCGACGGGCAGGAGCTACGAGCGCGTTGTTGCGGTTTGCCGCCGGGCTGACGGTGCTGATGTCAACCGCTGGCTTGTTGCCAACGGCTATGCGGTCAACTGGCCTAGGTACAGTAAGGGCCGATATGCCGACGAGCAGGAGAAGGCGCAAGCCGCGCGCCTAGGGATATGGGCTGGCCGGTTTGAGATGCCGTGCGCGTTCAGAGAGCGGAAGTGTTGAGCCGCAGTAAACCTCAATGACCGTCAGCTAGTCTTGCGCTATGGTTGTGTGGACCTGAGGGGGGTGGAATGCGCGTTGTATTGGCTGTTGTAGGAATTTCGTTGTTGGCGGCGTCTTGCGTGACGAACACAACGCCGTCAGATGGTACAGAACACCCGGGTACCCCGGAGCAGAGGGAACTAGGGCGCCAGCTTGTCTTGTGCGTAGCTCGTAACCAAGCATCTTTTGATGACGGTCGCTCCGATGCGGGAACCGTTGGAAAGGCCTTGATTGATGGTCCTTGCTATAAGGACGCTCTCAGGTTTTCAGAGACGTTCGCGCGAGATGGGGATCCGCAGGCCCGCCGGGAATGGATGCGTAGACCACAGTCTTTTGAATACGAACTTGCTACCCGGACTGTCAGGAGGAAACGCGGGGATATAATCGAGTGATAGGAGTTATCGTCCGCGTCGGGAAGTGGGTGCCTTCCGATCAACCGGTGCGGAAGGAACCCGTTCGCGCATTTCTGCCACCGATGTGTTTTTTTCCTCGGCCAGCTAGCGATCGGAAAAGCGGGGCGCTCGGGCGGCCCCGAAATACCCGGTGCGCTAGGCGTCACGCCTCTGCCGCAGCGGGAATCCGCGCGATCACCTTGATCTCGAAATCGAAGCCGGCCAGCCAGGTCACGCCGACGGCCGTCCAGTTGGGGTAGGGGCGCTCGCTGAAGATCTGCTGCTTGACGGCCATGATCGCTCCGAACTGGTTTTCCGGGTCGGTGTGAAAGGTCGTCACGTCGACGATGTCGTCGAAGGTGCAGCCCGCCGCTGCCAGTGTTGCGCCAAGGTTTTCGAAGGCCAGTTCGACCTGTCGGTGAAAATCCGGCTCGGGCGAGCCATCCGAGCGGCTGCCGACCTGTCCGGAGACGAACAGCAGGTCGCCCGTGCGGATCGCGGCGGAATAGCCATGCTCTTCGTAGAGGGCGTGTCTGTTGGCGGGGAAGACGGCGTCGCGCTGGGCCATTTCGATCTCTCCATGGATGGCTGGGGTTTGCAAGGCTCGCCGGCGGCTGGAGAGCTTCTCGCGTTGCTTCGTTTGATATACGATGCGTATGTGAGTTAAGTCATATACGCATCGTATGTCAAGTTCATATACGGAACGTATGTGAATTGAGGTGGAGACGATGGCCAAGCGACGTTTGGAAACCATGGAGGAGAACCGCGCCAAGCTGATCGTGGCGGCGCGGAAGGCTTTTGCCGAAAAAGGCTATTCCGCCGCTTCGATGGACGAGCTGACGGCCAGCGTCGGCCTGACGCGCGGCGCGCTCTATCATAACTTCGGCGACAAGCGCGGGCTGCTGGCCGCCGTCGTCGACCAGATCGACTCGGAGATGGCCTCGCGCGCCCAGGAGATCGGCGCTCGGGAGAGCGACGACTGGCAAGCCATGCTTGCCGAGGGGGACGCCTATATCGAGATGGCTCTCGATCCCGAAGTCCAGCGCATCGTTCTCCTCGATGGTCCGGCGGTCCTGGGCGATCCCTCGCAATGGCCAAGCCAGAGTCGCTGTCTGCAGGTCACTAGGCAGGCGATGGAGCGGCTCATCGAACAGGGCGTCGTCAAGCCGCTCGACGCGGAGGCGGCCGCGCGGCTTGTCAGCGGAGCCGCCCTCAATGCCGCCCTTTGGATTGCCGCCAGCGATCGCCCCGAAGAGGTGCTGCCCAAGGCGTTGGAAGCCTTTCGGGCCATGGCTTCGGGCCTTCTTGCAGACCAGACTTAGGCCTCCTGCAATTAGGAAGCGTTCTAATCAAGTGAGGGCTACTGCTAACTTGAGAATGATTCTCATATTTATGATAAGTCGAGGCACGGGCAGCGTTCGTTGATTTCCGTGACCGTGCTCAGGCTGGATTGAGCCTGTGGCGATCCGTAAGCAACAGGCATTTCGGTCAGCCGGATCGCTGGAAGGCGCGAGCCCGAGAGCATTCGCCGACCAGATTGAAACATCTGGTCGTCAAGCGAGTGCCCCAGCGTTGATGGAGAGCCGCGATGAGACCGTCATTTCCCGCTAAGATCCTTGTCCCCCTGTTCGGCGCCGTCGCGTCGCCCATGCTCGCCATCTCGCCCGCCGCTGCCCACGTTAAATGGTTTGCACCCTTCATCGTCGGCGCGCCGCCGCAGCCGGTGGCAGCAACGCTGCATAACACCTGGTTCTGGACCGGCATCGTCCTCGTTCTGGTGTTCTTCCTCGCCACCCGCCTCATCGAGCGGTCGCCAGCCGGTGAAGTGATCCTCCGTGGCCTCGACACGGCCACCGGCCCGCTTTGGCCGCGGCTCGATGATTTCGTCCGCGTGGTCATCGGCGCCTTCTTCGTCGCCATCTTCGCCACCGGCGGTGTCTACCTGACGCCCGATCTCAAGACGCCGGCCGAGTGGGTGTCGTGGATGCAGCTGCTGATCGCCGCGCTGATCTTCTCGCGCCGCACCCAGCCGCTTGCCGCCGCCGGCATCATCGGCCTCTGGCTCTTGGCGTTGCGTGACTATGACATCTTCCACCTTCTGGACTATCTGGCGCTCGGCGTCGGCGTTGCCGGCTATCTGGTGCTCGAGGCGCTGCCGAACCCGGAATGGCGGGCGCGCCGCTTCGAGGTGCTGCGCTGGGGCGTCGCCATCGCCTTGATGTGGTCGAGCCTTGAGAAGTTCGCCTATCCCGATTGGTTCTACCCGCTGGTCGTGGAAAAGCCCTTCCTGACCTTCGGCATGCCGCGAGACGTCTTCATTCCCATGGCCGGTGTCGCCGAGTTCACCATGGGCTTCGGCCTGATCTGGACGCCGCTGGTGCGCCGCCTGTCGGCCATCGCCCTGTTCGTCATCTTCAACGCCGCGGTCTATCCCTTCGGCCGTATCGACCTGATCGGTCACGCGCTGATCATGGCGATCATCGTCGCCATTGCCGCCGACCGTACCCGCGAGGTTCATTTCCTGCCGGCGGCCAAGAAGGCGCTCGTCGGCGTGCCGGCCGGCTTGGCGGCGGCGCTGGTGATCTTCGTGACGGGATACTGGGGGCTGCACATTGCCATTTACGGGGCTGAGGGCAGGGTCGGAACGGCACCGGTCGAGCATCTGACGCATACGCCGAATGCCGAGCATCCCCACGACGCCACGGGTACGACCGACGGCGTTTCCAACGCGGCAACTGCCGAGGCCGCCTATCGCGCCGCCATGGATCGCATGCATGGCCCGATGATGAACGGCATCGCCGACCCGGATCCCGATACCGCTTTCGTGCGCGGCATGATCCCGCATCATCAGGGAGCGATCGATATGGCCGAAACGGTCCTCAAGTTCGGCAAGGACCCGCAGAACCAGCATTTCGCCCGCGAGATCATCGATGCGCAGACGCACGAAATCTCTGAAATGCGGGATTGGCTGCGCCAGCGTGGCATTGCCGAGCAGCCTTGACGTTGCCACGCCGGCCTCAGCTGGATTTGGCGAAGCCGGCGTCGAGCATCGCCGCTTCGCTGTCCGCCTTCGTCGGGTCCGGCAGAGTGGCGCAAACCTCGTGAAGCGTTTCCTCATCGAGCTTCTCGATGCCGACGAATGTATTGCGCGCTTTCGAACTGCGAATGAGCTCGTCGAGCTTGGCCTGCAGCGCCTTGCCGTCGCGGTTCTGAGAATTCTGCAGCATGAACACCATCAGGAAGGTGACGACGGTCGTCAGCGTGTTGATGACGAGCTGCCAAACCGACGAGAAGCCGAGGAACGGGCCGGCGATTGCCCAAAGGAGTATCAGAGTCAGCGCCAGGGCGAAGGTCATCGGCCGCCCCGACCACTCGGAAAGCGCCGATGCGATCCGGGAAAACGAGCCCGAAGGATTAGTACGGCTCATGCTGCCCTCGTCTTTGCGGAGAAAGCACTCGAATCTCCAGACTGGCTGAACGGCATGCGCCAATAACCGGAGGTGTGGACCCGCTCGCGGGGTAGCATGGTTTCGAAGTGTTCGCGCAACTCCAGCGCGGCGGCGCGTTCCGCCGCCACCCAGACCGCTGCGGCCGGCGAAACCGGTGCCTCGCGCATGGCCTGAATTAACAGCTGTCCCTGCGGCGTCATCTTGCGAGGCAGAAAGCGCACTGAGACGGCGGGCGGAGCTTCGATGTGCTGAATGTCTCTGGCATCGGGTACCTCCAGCCAAACGATGCCCCGTGTTTGGCGTGGCAGGTTGGCGAGGATGCTGGCGACTGCGGAAAGACCGGTTTCGTCGACCCCCAGAACTACGTTGCCCGGTGGCCAGGCCAGCTTGCACCCCGGCCGCGGTCCGGAGACTTCCGCCAAGTCGCCAGGGCGGGCCCGCCGCGCCCAACTGGCGCAAAGGCCGCCGTGCAGCGCCATGTCGATCGAGAGCTGTCCCTCTCTCCGCTCACGAATGGTGTAGGCCCGGCCGTGCTTCTTGCCTTGGCCGCAAGTCGGCACATGCAGCTTGATCCACTCGGCCGGGCGCGCCGGCTCACACGCGGAAGGCTCCAGCTCCCTAAAGACGACCCGCCGCATATGTGGGGTGAGATCGAAAGCCTCGACGACCGAAACGCGCCGCCGTTGATTAGCACGCCGGATGGCATCGAGACGGTCAGCGTCTTCACGGGAAACTGGACGCATCAAATCCTCCCGACAGACGGGACTGACAGAGATGGGAACGGAAATTCGGCTCGTGCCGTCATCCGATGATCAACGCCAGGAGATGAGGCCGGGTTCCCCAAATGAACCGAGCCGCATCCATTTTTCTAGAAAATAAGCCGGCAAAGTAATGAATGATACCTGTTTGATAGACAGCGCCCGTCCCACCCCCTTGGGGATGGAGCGGGCGGTAGACCATTCTGCCGGGATCAAACGAGGCACGGCCCCGCCTTCACTCGGCAGATATCGCCAAGCGCGTCAGATCAGCGGCGGGCGACGCGTGGGATCGTCAACCGGCGAGGTCATGTTGGGGCTGGGCTCGTAGCCCGTCCAACCGCTCTCGCGATAAACACGTTCCCGCTCGGCGATGTTGACGGGCGGCGTCTCATCGAGAAGGCGGGCGACCAGGGCATCCTGGCTGTCCTCGGCGCGCACCGTGACCATGGTGCCGCCGCGGCGGATCGCCTCGGCATAGACCTCGGCTTCCTCGGACGACAGGCCCGAACTGGTCAGGGCATCGACGATGCCGCCGGCCACGCCGCCGGCAACCGCGCCGGCCGCGAGGCCTGCGAGCGTCGATACGAACCAACCGGTGGCAACGATCGGGCCAAGGCCCGGGATGGCGAGCAGGCCGACGCCGGCGAGCGCACCGGCGCCGCCACCCAGCACCGCGCCGATGCCGGAGCCGGCCGCGGTGGCTTCGGCGCCATCGCTGATGTCGTTGTCTTCGCTCTCGGGCGAGATCACCGAGATATCGTCATTGGAAATTCGGGCTGCGCGGAGCCGGTCCACCACGGCCATCGCGTCGGACCAGCTGTCGTAAAGTCGGGTATGGGTGCTCATGATGCTATCCTTCCCAGGGGATTGGAGTGATTGAGATTTTGCCGGCAATGAAGGCGATGCTTCATTGCGCGCTGATGGTGCCCTTGTAGTCGACGCCTACGCTGACGGTTGCGCCGTTATGGCGAGCATGTCCGCGCCAGATGCCGTCTTCGGACTGGACCAGACCGCTGATGTCGGTGTAGCCGGCGTCTTCGAGCCAGGATCGCGCCTGGGCTTCGGTGAAGCTGTTGGCGCCCGGCGTCAGATCACCCTTGTTGGGGGTCGTCTGGGCCGGCGGCGTATTCGGCGCTGTGGGGGCGGCCGGATCAGGTGCGGCCGTTGCTGGATCGCTCGCCTTCGGAGCGGCCGGCGCCGGCGTGGTCTGGGCAAAAGCGCTGCCGCCGAAAGCGAGAACAGTGGCCATGCAAAGTGAGGCGAGTTTCATCGGAATCTCCTCGGACGTTGGGGGTCACTGCCGGTCTAGTGGAGCCGGGAGACGGCAACCGGCCGGCGACTTTGGAGAATGCGGAGATGGCGTTTGCCACATCTCGGCACCGCCTAGTCAACGTCTCGCTTCAGCAATAGTTCCATGGCCGCCCCGAGGGCTTTCGTGAGTATCGGGGCTCATAAAGAGGCGCGTGAAAACTCCGCCAATTGAAGCGGACCACGGAACCGTTTCCCGTCTGCTGAATTCAGTTGAGGGTGTTTCGTCCATTCGAGGTGGATGGCCGAACTCGGAATCGCTCGCGTGGTTCCATATCGGCTCGAAACTCAAAGCGCATCATGATGTCCGATGATATTCTTACCTATTTGCCGGCCATGCGCGCTTTTGCGCGCTCCCTTTGCGGCAATGCTACCGATGCCGACGATCTGGTTCAGGAAACCCTGGTAAGGGCGATCGAGAATATTTCCAGCTATACGCCCGGTACCAATCTCAGGGCGTGGCTGTTCACCATCATGCGGAACCGCTTCTACTCCAACTGCATCAAGCGGGCGAGAGAGCGGACGGGTGACGAAGACTGCGCATCGCAGCAGCCCACCGTGTCGCCCCATCAGGAATGGCAGGTGCGCATCAAGGAACTGGAGCAAGCCCTGGAGGAGCTCCCCGTCCATTACAGGGAGGCGATCGTACTGGTGGTGGTGCTGGAGGAAAGCTACGCGCACGCCGCCGAAATCCTCGACTGCGACATCGGAACGATCAAAAGCCGCATCAATCGCGGCCGCAAAATGCTGCGTGCCGCCATGGGCGAGGAAATATAGCACCCGCCAATTTTCCGAAGCAAAGCCGAGCAGGTGGAACTTCTCGCGCCCTTGTCGGTTGGATTCTCCGTATGCCGCAAGGCAAACCGATTGCGAGCGGTGGCTGCAAGAGCGTGACCAACGCTGACAGCGAAAAGAGCAGGCCTTTCTTCTCTTCCCCGAGACGCATGACGAGACGTGTCGCCATAACCGAGGAGAGTAAATCCCATGGACGATATCCGTGAACATTATCTGGCATGGCGTCCGTGACGCCCATGCCATGGAAGAGCAGGCCCTCACCATGCTGCGCGGCATGCTGTCGCGTCTGGAGAACTACCCGGTCCTGTGCGCCCGGATGGAACAGCATGTCACCGAGACGGAACGTCAGGCTGAAGCGCTCAAGAAACTGCTGGAGGGACGCGACAGCGGTGCCTCGCTGGTGAAGGATACGCTCGGCAAGGCGACCGCCCTTGGGCAAGCGCTGAGCGGCATGTTCGCCGACGACGAGGTCATCAAGGGCGTCATGGCAAGCTACACCTTCGAACAGATGGAAGTGGCAGCCTACAAAGTCCTGATCTCGACGGCCGCTGTGCTCGAGGACACCACGGCAATGGCAATCTTCGAGCAAAATCTGACCGAAGAGCAGGATATGGCGGATTGGCTGTTTGATCATCTCGACCAGACGACGCGGATCTTCCTTGCCCGCGACGAAGCCGGCCTTCCTGCTCGTCGGTGATGCCGGCGGCAGGTGCCGATAGCCAATCCGACCACCCGGCACCAGCATCAAACAGAGAAGCCGCCGTGCGCTGCGCGGCGGCAAGTCTTTGAAGGTCTGAAGTCTTCGGAGTTCAGCCGGACGCTGACGGATCCCCCGCCGTACCTTTTTCCTGTTGGCGAGCCAGAGCTTTATTGAGCTCGACCGCCAATTCACGCAGCCGCTCGGGCACAGGCTCGGCGGCGATCGTGTCTATGAGACGCCGTGCGGCGGTTTGCAATCCGGAGAGGTCGTCGTTCTCCAGGGATTGTCCGCCGCATGAGGCATCGGAAGAGGTAGGATTCGGACACATGGTAACCACAGCATAGGCGGACAATCTGAAAATCACATTACCCGACGAAGCGCCAAGGCCGGTATTTCCGATAAAATCATCAGTGTGATTTTCCTGCACGCCTTTTGGCGCAGGTTTCAAGTCGCTGGCGCGACCCGAAACCTGCGAGGTGAAGCTTAAGCGTCTGTGGCTTTCGCCCTGTCATGCAACAGATCCCTGCCGGAGCTCGTCGAGTCCCGACCGGCACTTGCGCCGGTGCCAACCCGCAGATTGTTCTGAACATGGGTGACGCCAGCGCATTGCTCAGCACACTCCTCTGCAGTGTGTTTGGCCTGTCGCGAGTCGACATAACCGGAGAGCGTTACTTCACCGCCCGAGACCTCGACGGTGATATTCGAGGCGTCCAGCGTATCGTCGTCGCTCAGCCGGTCGCTGACATCCTCCTTGATGCGCTCATCCGAGCGGACATAACCCTTGGGCCCTTTTCCGCGAAACGAACCAGATCGCATGGCGTCTCGCCCTTGATCAGAGGGCCTGTCGTCATAGCGATCGGTCCACCATGTGTTTGTCTGCGGCCATTCTCCGCGACGCGCGCCATTGAAGGTTTCCGCACGGCCGTCATAGCCGGCTCGCGTATGGTAGCCTTGATCGCGGAAGCGGCCCTGGCCACCATCAGGGCGGTTGTCGTCTCGGCCGTCGAGGTCCGAACGCCCGGAATCCCGGCGAGCGAAGTCGAAGGCATGACCGCCGGCTCGATCGGGACGGCGATTGGGTTCGCCATAGTAACCGCCGGCGTTGCCCCAGTTCCGCCGATCCTCATAGTCCTGGTTGCCCCGGCTGCCTGGATAGGCTTCGTTCTGGTCGTCGTCCTCGAACCGCCGGCGCAGATAGCCCGTTTCGTCGTCCTGTACCCAGCGGCCGGTCAGTCTCTGTCGGTCGTCATGCTGGCTGCGCGAGGGTAAGTCTCGGTCGTCTCGTCCGTATGTCATGATCCGGCCTCCTTGCTGATGAGCGACGCCAAAGCGTCGGGGTGACTGACAACAAGCTGGCCGGCCGATTGTTCCGGCTTGCCATGGCGGGCAAGCCTTTCGGATTATTTCAAGAAAACGGCCCGCTCCCCGGCACATGACCGGACGGGAGCGGGCCTTATGTCCCTGGAGGGATGGCGCTTGTCTCAGATCAGCGGCTTGCCGCCAGTCACCGCAACAGTGGCGCCGGAGACGTAACTCGACATCGGCTCGGCCAGCATCACATAGGCCGAAGCCAGTTCCACCGGCTGTGCCGGCCGCTTCATCGGATAATTGGCGCCGAACTGCGATGTCTTCTCAGCTGACATGCTGGCCGGGATCAGCGGCGTCCACACCGGGCCGGGCGCGACGCAGTTCACCCGGATACCCTTCTCGGCAAGCAGTTGCGCCAAGCCGCCGGTGAAGTTCTGGATCGCCCCCTTGGTGGTCGCGTAAGCGAGAAGGCTGGGGCTGGGCGTGTCGGCATTGATCGACGCCGTGTTGATGATCGATGCGCCCGGCTGCATATGTGGCACCGCCGCCTTGGCGAGATAGAACATGGCGTGGATGTTGACGGCGAAGGTCCGCTGCCACTCCTCGTCCGGAATATCCTCCAGCGCCTCGAAGGTATCCTGATGGGCGGCATTGTTGACCAGAACATCGATGCGGCCCAGTTCGGCCACCACCCGCCTGACCATCTCTCGGCAGTTGGCGGGTTCGGAAATGTCGCCGGGAAGCTGCAGGCAGCGGCGGCCGCAGTCCGTGACGAGACGGGCTGTGTCGGCGGCATCCTCTCGCTCTTCCAGGAAGGAGAGGGCAATATCGGCGCCTTCACGGGCAAAGGCGATGGCGACCGCCCGGCCGATGCCGCTGTCGGCACCGGTGATCAGGGCGACCATACCCTCGAGCCGGCCGGCTCCCCGCCAGCTTTGTTCGCCATGGTCGGGTTTGGGGTCCATCACCTTGAAGCTGCCGGGCAGCTCCTGCGTTTGCTTCGGAAAAGGCGGTTTCGGATAGTTGGGATAGTGGGGCGATGCCCCGGACGAGGGGGTGTTCATCATTCATGTCCTCGTTGATGGTTGGGTTGATATTGGCTGGCGTCAGGTGGCGCCCGCCGTGGGGGAGGTCAGCAATTTCATGGCGACAGGAAGGGTAGGGCGGCGACCAGATGGAAGCGCGGACGCTCTTCGCGGTGCCGCTCGAGCATGGCGGGTGTGACCAGTGAGGTACCGTTGCAGGTGACGCGGAACCAGCGGCGATCCTCTTCCGGATCCTCACCGATGGCGAGGCCGTCGGGAACATACGACCCGGGGGCGAGAATGGCCCGTTTGGCGCGAGCTCTGTAGCCGAGGCGGGCGCCTGGCAGCAGAATAGTGCCGTATTCAGCTGCCTGCAGCATCTGGCGCGATGGCTTGACCGTGGCGGTGGGCAGCGCAATGGGCGCCTTTGCCGGATCGAGAAAATCGAGCTGGGCGAGCCGATAGCTGTCGAGCGTGCCAACATCACGCCAGTAAAATGCGCCCTCGATGTTCGATGACGGGCAATAGACTTGCGCCGATCCTTGACGCACCGCTTCCGGCAGGATGTCCTGCCCGAAATCGTCCATGGCCCCTTCAGAAGTTAGCAGCTGAGCCAGCCAGCGGCGGTCCAGCACGTAGACTCCCATGCTGACCAGTGCGCGCGTCGGGTCTTCCGGCACCGGCTGGGGTCGCGCCGGCTTCTCGGCGAAACCCGTCACCCAACCTTTCCCGTCGGCGGACAACACACCGAAACTGGAGGCTTGCGCCAAGGGAACCTCATCGACCGCCACGGTCACCTTGGCACCCGCGGCACGATGAGCTTCGATCATGGCGCGGTAGTCCATCTGGTAGACATGATCGGCTGAGAGAACGAGGAGTTCATCGGCTCCGCTCGCGGCGATTTCGGCGAGGTTGGCCCGCACGGCGTCTGCCGTTCCGCGATAACCACCGGGCCGCAGATGGCATCCATCCCGGATTTCGAGACCACCCGGAAACTGGTGCCGCCATTCACCGGCGAGATGCCGGACGAGGCTGTCCGGCAGATATTGCGTTGCCACCAACAGCTGGGCCATGCCCGACCGCATGACATTGGCAACAGTGAAGTCCACCAGCTTGCCACCGGCAAAGGCGACCGCAGGCTTGCACTCGGTCGATGTCAGCTCGTGAAGACGCGTCCCCTGTCCCCCGGCGAGCAAAACGCAAAACGCGTCGACAACCGGGGCTTTCGGGGAAAACGGAAAGGGCATGCCGGACCTCCAAGGGGTGGAGGTAATGAAATGCCTGAGGGCGGAGATTGTTCCCGACTACCGGACAGCTCTCGAGCGAGAGGATGTATCGCGTCGAATGACGCTCCGGCAGATGGAACAATTAGCGTCTTCGGCGGTTGAACTCTCCGCAACCTTTCTCCCAGCGTAGAGGTGAAACCATGAAGACCAAATCGCTTGACGATCTATTCCTCGACATGCTCAAGGATGTCTACTACGCAGAACGCAAGATATTGAAGACGCTGCCGAAAATGGCGCGTGGCGCTCAGTCGTCCGAGCTGAAGGCCGCGTTTGAGAAGCATCGCGAAGAAACCGAAGTGCAGGTCGAGCGCCTGCAGCAGGTGTTCGAGCTCATCGGCAAGCCGGCCCGCGGCAAGACCTGCCCGGCCATCGACGGGATCGTCGAAGAGGGCGAAGAAATTCTCGAATCCTTTGCCGGCTCAGAAGCGATCGACGCCGGCCTCATCGCCACTGCCCAGGCTGTCGAACATTACGAGATCGCGCGCTACGGCACCATGTGCCGCTGGGCCGAACTGATCGGCCAGAAGCAGGCCTCCAAGCTCCTGAAGGAGACGCTTGCCGAGGAAGAGGCGACCGATTTCAATCTGACGAAGATCGCTGACGGCTCGGTCAATCAGGCCGCTCTCAAGGCTGCCTGACCGATCTTTCAGCTCGCTATCAAATCGGCACGCGTCAATCCTCCCTCAGGTGGCGCATGCCGGTACGGACGGCCTCATCTCGCATGGGGCCGTCCGAATTTATATCCGCTTAGGCAATCCGACTCCGTGGTTGCATGCGGTCGTGTCAAAAAACTGAACTCGGATTTGCGAAAAATTCATAAGAGCGCTGTAAATTTGCCTAGGCATAAAGGTGAAGGATGGCGCTCGGAAAACAACTTCAAACCGCGCTGAGCGTCAGCCGGCGCGTTTCGTTGCTCGTAGGGGCGCTCGCGACATCCTGTCTGGCCATGGCACTGGCCTTGATGTTCGTCCTTCACGGTGCATTGCCACCCTCCTGGCAGCCAGGCTTGCTGGCGGGCTTGGTGTCCGAAACGCTGCTTCTTCTGCTGATCGTCGTTATCGGCTTCCTGCTGGTGCGCAAGAGTCTCGCCTTGATGCAGGGCGAGGAGCATGCGGAGAGCTCGGCCCGAGTCGATCCTGTTACTTTGGCGCTGACACGTGCCGATTTTCTCGACGAGTTGCGCCGTCGCGTTCAGACCGGTGGGGATCGCCGGCACGCCTACGTGATGCTGGACCTCGATCATCTCAAAGCGCTCAACGACACCTTTGGCCACGCTGCCGGCGACGAGGCGCTCGCCCAGTTGGTGCGCATTTGCCGCGATGAACTGCCGAAAGCCACTATAGGCCGGCTTGGTGGCGATGAGTTTGCACTGCTGCTCACCGATTGCGCGTCGCGTGGTGAGGTGGTGCAGGCGGTGAAAGCGCTACTCGACCGCTTGCGTCTGCCGGTACAGATCAATGGCCGCACCATGCGTCTGTCGGCGACGGCCGGCATCGCCATGGCGCCCGACGACACACACATCGCCCTTGAGCTCGTCAATCTCGCCGACCTCGCCCTTTACAAGGCCAAACAGGCGCGAGGAACGGTGCTGTCCTACAACGCCCGCATGCTGGTCGACGACCGCTATACGCGGCTGCTGACCCGCGAACTGCGCGCTGCCATCTACCTCAATCAGCTCGACATGCACTATCAGCCGATCGTCGCCGCCGACGGCGTCGAGCAAACGGCCTTCGAGGCGCTGATCCGCTGGCACCATCCGTTGCGCGGTACGATCCCGCCAGCGGAATTCATCTCGGTTGCCGAGCAGTCGACGCTGATCGAGGAAGTCGGCGAATGGGTGATCCGCCGCGTTATCCGCGACGCTGTCCGTTATGGACAATATCAGTTCGGGATCAACGTATCGGCCGTTCAGCTGAAACAGTCTGGCTTTGCTGCCTTCGTCGTCAATGAACTGACCACTGCTGGCTTACCGGCTTCCCGTCTCGTGCTGGAAATCACCGAGACCGTCTTCCTCGATTTCGGCTCGGTGGAGCGGGCCAATCTCGAAGGGTTGCGGGCGGCCGGCGTCATGATCGTCCTCGATGATTTCGGGTCGGGTTTTGCCTCGCTGCAATATCTCCGGAAATTCCGCTTCGACTGCCTGAAGATCGACAAGAGCTATGTTCACGCCGCTGGATCGAGCGATGTCGATATGACCTTCGTGACGGCCATCACCGAGCTTGCCCGTGCGCTCGGTACCCGCGTGTTGGCCGAGGGCGTCGAGACCGAAGAGCAGTATCTACTGATGAAGGCAGCCGGCTGTCAGGTTTTCCAGGGCTATTATTTTGGCCGTCCGGCGTCCCTACCGGAAGCGGTTGCCGCACCATCGGCCCGTGAGCGGCTCGCCGCCGGCTGACTGTTGAGGCTGCGAAAGCCCGTTTCGGCCCGCCGGGCTTTTGCCGTAAGCTATGGAAGCGTCGAACCATTGACCCGCAATTTTCCAGCGGGTCGCCATCTGCTTCATTTCGAGGTTTGTCATGCGCCTTATCGGCATGCTCGATTCGCCCTACGTCCGTCGTACCGCCCTGACGCTCGCCGCTCTCGACATTGCCTTCGTGCATGAATCGCTGTCGGTCTTCCGCCACTACAAGGAATTTGCCGCGATCAACCCGGTGGTCAAGGCGCCGACGGCGGTGAACGACGATGGCGTGGTGCTGCTCGATTCCACACTGATCATCGATTATGCGTTGAAGGTTTTGAGCAACGGCAAGACACTCGGACCGACCGAGCCAAAGCTGGCGGCCCTCGATATCCGTCTCACGGGCCTCGGTCTCGCAGCCTGCGAGAAGGCGGTGCAGACCGTCTATGAGCGTCAGCTCCGCCCGGCCGAGAAGCAGCATGCGCCCTGGCTCGATCGGGTCGCCGGTCAGCTCAAGGCCGCCCTTTCCGCCGTTGAAGCCGATATTGCCGGGGCAGACTGGTTGCTGGGGCCGCCTCTGAGCGAGGCCGGCATCACGCTGGCCGTGGCCGGAACCTTCATCACCGAGATGGTACCCGACGTGGTGACGCTGTCCGATTATCCTCGCCTCGCCGCCTTGACCACCGCAGCCGAGGCGACAGCGCTGTTCCGCGCGTGGCCTTATCAATAGGGAAAGCGATTAATTAGTACGACTAATTTGCGCTTTGGCTAGCCAAGCCGGAGGCGGAAAGCTATTGTCGTTTCCGTTGGCGGGTGGAGCGTGCCGACCGACGTGGAGGAGAACATGACCCAGGTTTCCGTGTTGTCCAGCCACGCCTGTCACCTCGGCGAGGGACCAAGCTGGCACCCGGGGCGAGTCAAGGCCTTCTGGTTCGACATCATGGAGCGCCAATTCCTGGAGATGGGGCTCGACGACGCGACGCCTCGCATCCACGACCTGCCTTTCCACGCCACTGTTGCCGCCCGTGTCGATGACCAAAGCCATTTGATCGCCAGCGACGCGGGGCTGCACCTCAGGTCGATCGACAGCGGCGCACTGATCGAGCTTCGTCCCTTCTGGGACGAGAAGCCTGGCACGCGCAGCAACGACGGCGCCGTCCACCCGTCCGGCGCGCTCTGGATTTCCACCATGGGCTGGCGGTTCGAGCCGGGGTTTGGCCGCATATGGTGGTATCGCGCCGGCGAACTCAGGCTGATCGCCGAGGACCTCACCATTCCCAATGCGATCTCCTTTTCTCCCGACGGTCGCACCGCCTATTTCTCCGATACGACGGAGCATGTGATCTACAGAATCGCCGTCGATCCGGCGACCGGCCTACCCATGGGCGACCGGCAGGTGTTCTGCCGGGTGAGCGGCGGTGGCCCCGACGGCGCCACGGTCGACGCCGATGGCCTCCTGTGGAACGCGCGCTGGGGTGGTCACGCCGTTGATGCCTACGATCCGGATGGCCGCCTTGTCAGAAGCGTCTCGCTGCCTGCCCGGCAAGTGAGCTGCCCGGCGTTTGCCGGCCCTGCTCTCGACCGTCTCATCGTAACCTCGGCTTATGAGGGCTATGACGCGGAAAAACGTGCCGCGGAGCCTGAGGCCGGCTGGACTTTTCTGGTCGATGGCCCCTTCCACGGACTGCCGCAGCCGACCGTCCTGATCGGCTGAACGCCTTATCCTGACAGGAGGACACGATGTCCAAGCCGCGCCGTCACAAGCTCTGGTTCGACAATCCGGACAATCCGTCGATGACGGCGCTCTATCTCGAGCGATACCTCAATTACGGGCTGACCCTTGAGGAGTTGCGGTCTGATCGGCCGATCATCGGCATCGCCCAGACCGGCTCCGATCTGTCGCCCTGCAACCGCGTCCATCTGCGCCTCGCTGAAAGGGTGCGCGAGGGCATCAGGGCGGCGGGCGGCATCGCCTTCGAGTTTCCGGTCCATCCCATCCAGGAAACAGGGCGGCGGCCGACGGCGGCGCTCGATCGCAACCTCGCCTATCTCGGTCTCGTCGAGATCCTGCACGGCTATCCGCTCGACGGCGTGGTGCTGACAACGGGCTGCGACAAGACGACGCCGGCGCTGATCATGGCGGCGGCTACCGTCGATTTGCCGGCCATCGTCCTTTCTGGCGGGCCGATGCTCGACGGCTGGTACGAGGGGCGGCTCGCCGGCTCGGGTACCATCATCTGGGAAAAGCGGCTGCAGCTCGCCACCGGCGAGATCGATTATGAGCAGTTCATCGAAGCCGCTGCGGCCTCGGCGCCATCCGATGGCTACTGCAACACCATGGGCACCGCCTCCACCATGAACTGCCTTGCCGAGGCGCTCGGCATGAGTCTGCCCGGCAATGCCGCCATTCCCGCACCCTATCGCGAGCGCGGGCAGATGGCCTATCGCACCGGCGAGCGTATCGTCGCCATGGTCGAGGAAGACCTCAGACCCTCGAAGATCCTGACGCGGCAGGCGATCGAGAACGCCATCGTCGTCAATTCGGCCATCGGCGGCTCCACCAATGCCCAGCCGCACATCGTCGCCATCGCCCGCCATGCGGGGGTTCCGATCGAGCCGATGGATTGGCAAACCGTCGGTTACGATGTGCCGCTGATGGTCAACATGCAGCCGGCCGGTCACTATCTATCCGAGGGCTTTCACCGGGCCGGCGGTCTGCCGGTGGTGATGAAGGCGCTGCTCGACCATCGTCGGCTCCACGGCGATGCGCTGACCGTCACCGGCCGGACCATGGCGGAAAACCTGGCGCCGTTCCCAGCGCCCGATGGCGAAGTGATCAAGCCCTACGATGCACCGATCAAGGAGAAGGCCGGCTTCATCGTGCTGAAGGGCAATCTCTTCGACGCTGCCATCATGAAGACCTCGGTGATTTCCGAGGAATTCCGCCTTCGCTATCTGGCGAGGCCCGGCTCGGAGAATGTTTTCGAGGGGCCGGTTGTCGTCTTCGACGGCTCCGAGGATTATCACCACCGTATCGAGGACCCGTCCCTCGGCATCGCGCCCGAGACGATCCTGGTGATCCGCTATGCCGGACCGGTCGGCTGGCCGGGCTCGGCCGAGGTCGTCAACATGCAGCCGCCGGCCGCTCTCATCGAGCGCGGAATCAGCGAGCTGCCCTGCATGGGAGATGGTCGCCAGTCCGGAACGTCCGGCTCGCCTTCCATTCTCAACGCTTCGCCCGAAGCGGCGGTGGGCGGCGGCCTGGGTCTTCTCAAGACCGGCGATCGTATTCGCGTCGATCTCAACGCCGGTACCGCCGACGCCCTTGTCGACGCCGAGGAGTGGGAGCGCCGCCGCGTCGCTTTCCAACCCGTGTATCCGGCCAGCCAGACGCCGTGGCAGGAGCTCTATCGAGCAACGGTCGGCCAGCTCGCCGATGGCGCCGTCATGGAAATGGCGGTGAAATATCAGAAGGTGGCGGACAGCCCGCCACGCGACAGTCACTGATCGCGTGGCCCCATCATTATCTCTTCGCCGCCGCGGCCACGCGCGCCGCGCCGGCCCGGATCGTTTCCACGATGGCGGCAGCCGCTGCCTTGTCGTCCGCATCGGCAATGGCCGTCACGACACGGCGGTGCGCCTCGCAGGAAGCGGCCTTGGCTGCCGGATTGTTCACTGGCGTCGTGATGGCAAAGGTAGCGGCCAGTGCCACCTCGATCAGAGCCGATGCCGTGCGGAAAAATGGGTTGCCGCTGAGGCGAGCAATGGTGAGGTGAAAGTCCAGATCGGCGGCTGCAAACATCTCGGGAGACGCCTCCGGCGCTTCCATGCGGTCGACCACCGCGTGAAGGGTGGCAACATCCGCCTCGCTCCGCCGCCGGGCGGCGAGCGACGCCGCCACTGGCTCCAAAGCGAGACGAACATCCGAGAGATGAGCGAGCAATTCCAGGCCGATGCCGCAGTCGAGATGCCAGCGCAGCATATCCGGATCGAACAGGTTCCAGTTCGTCCGTTCGACGACGCGAGTGCCAACACGGGTTTTCGGTTGAATGAGGCCTTTGGCGGCCAACGTCTTCAGCGTTTCTCGCAGAACGGTCCGCGATACACCGAAGCGGGCCATCAACTCGGCGTCCGACGGTAGAAGGCTGCCCTCCGGCCGGCGGCCACCGACGATTTCATGAGCGAGCTCGCGTACGATCTCGTCTTGGTGCGAGCGCTTCACTGCCATCCGTCGTGTCATGAAACCCCCACAGAACGGCTAAACACCCCTCCGCGAATCATAGTTTAGCAACGTTTGCGGAAGACTGGTGCGACTATGCCACAACCGACCGAGCATGGAAGTCGGTCGAAAGACCAACATCGAAAAAACCTTTTGTTTTTCGGGAACTTGAGCGAGATTACTGGATATTGAGAAGGTAGCTCCAGGTGAGCGCGGGGAGAGAAGCATGACACATCCGGTTGAGAACCTTATCACGCTTGACGGTGGCGAAGGCCTCAAGGCCATTTTCAGTCCGGCCGGCGCGCAATTGGTGGCGCTCTATATTCCGACGAAGACGGGCGGACCGGTGCAGACGGTGATCGGATCATCCGGCCGTCTCAACGCGCCGGATGGCGATGGCTGGGCCGGTGCGATCTGTGGACGCTTTGCCAACCGCATCGCCGGTGCCAGCTTCACCCTCGACGGCGTTACCTATCGTCTGCCGGCCAACGAGGGCGTCAAGCAGTTGCATGGCGGCGCCGACGGCTTCGGCCATCTGGCGTGGAAAGAGGAAAAGACTGGCAATGAAGTCATCTTTCATCTCGATTCGCCCGATGGCGACATGGGCTATCCCGGCGCGCTCGCCGTCAAGGCGGCCTATGGGTTCAGGGGGCACACGCTCTACCTGGAGATGACGGCGACCACGACCAAGCCGACGGTGGTCAACCTGACGCACCACGTCTATTGGAACCTTTTGGGCAAGGGCGACATCCTCGGTCATCTCCTGCAGATTCCGGCGAGCCGTTACACGCCGGTAAATGCCGATCTCATCCCCGTCGGGCCGTTGGCCGAGGTGGCGGGCACCCGCTTCGACTTCCGTGAGAAGCGGCCGATTGCCGGCCCCTATGACCACAACTTCGTTCTCGATGCTGGACGCGGCGATCTGCATCTCGGCGCTCGCGCCATTGAGCCCTTGACGGGCCGCACGCTGGAGGTCTGGACCACCGAGCCGGCCATTCAGCTCTATACCGGCGAGCATTTCACGCCAGCCATCAAGGCGCCGTTCTCCGAGCAGTTGAAGAACGCCGGCTTCGCACTGGAGCCGCAGACCTTCCCCAACGCCCCCAACGAGCCCAGCTATCCGAGTTCGGTGCTGCGCCCGGGCGAGACCTATCGTCATCGTATCGAGTGGCGCTTCTCGGGCTTCTGAGTCGCGCTCTTGGCCTGATGAAGAAAGGGGCCGCGTCCCGCGAGGGCGCGGCCTCTTGCGTCAGGGAGCGGGGCTTTTCGTTAGCTAGCGGCGCCCAGGTGACGACCGTCGACGGCGAGGTCAAACACCACGTCATCCGAGTAGAGCGGCCGGCCGATGTTCATTCCGAAGGCCGAACGCGCTACGCGCCCGACCACATGAAATTCCGGCCGTCCGTCGCCCTGACCAGTCAGCGTCACGGTGAAATGCTCGGCCAGCGTCTGCCCCTTCAGGGTCAGCAGGCCGTCCACCTCGGCGGTGGTCTCCGATGTTCGGCGCACGGCGGTCGACGCGAAGCGGATGTCCGGATGGTCTGCTGCATCGAACACGGCCGATGATCGGAGCAAGCTGTCGAGCGGGGCAATGCCGGTGGTGACCGAGCCCGAGGCGACCGAGAAGGCGACCGATGATCGCTCGGCATGCACGGGATCTAGATGGAAGGTTCCCGAGAAGCTGCGGAAGCTGCCATGCACGGTCGGGACGAGCGCACCCGTAATCGAGAAGGTGACGCTCGATCGCTCGCCGACGGCGTAGCGGCCGGCAAGGCCGTCGAAACTCGTGGCGCCCGCCGGGACGGCAGCGAGCAGGAGCGGCAACAGCGAAAGGATGGTCAGGCGTCGCCGGAAGCCGCTTGGGATGTGATCAGGCAAGGGGTGTCGCATCGGTTTTACTCCGGGGCGGCATGCCCCAGCCTCAACAACACCTCATGGCGGCGTTTATTCCCGCCGCTTCGATAATCCGATCGCGAGCCGCCTATAGCGCGTCACCAGGGACAGTAGGTGTCCCGGCCACAAAAAAAGCCGGGGCCCGCAGGCCCCGGCTCGTCAATGGAACGGCAGAGGAGAACTCAGCCCTTCTGCTTGTTGTAGAGGTCGAAGACGACGGCGGCGAGCAGGACGGCACCCTTGACCATCTGCTGGAAGTCGATGCCGAGGCCCATGATCGACATGCCGTTGTTCAGCACGCCCATGATGAAGGCACCGACCACCGCGCCGGTGATCTTGCCCACGCCACCGGTCGTCGAAGCACCACCGATGAAGCAGGCGGCGATGACGTCGAGCTCGAAGCCGTTACCGGCCTTCGGGGTCGAGGAGTTGAGGCGGGCAGCGACGATCAGACCGGCGAAGCCGGCGAGAACGCCCATGTTGATGAAGGTATAAAAGCTCAGGCGCTCGGTGTTGATACCGGAGAGCCGCGTCGCCTTCTCATTGCCGCCGAGGGCATAGATGCGGCGGCCGATGGTCGTGCGGGTGGTGATGAAGACATAGAAGACGACCAGGACACCCATAACAACAAGAATATTTGGTATTCCTTTGTAAGTGGACAGCTGTAGACCGACGAAAAGAATAACAATAGAAGTGATTAAATTTTGAATTACGAAGAAAATGCCCGGTTCAACTTCAATTCCGTGTCGCAGATTGATTTGTCTAGAACGGTAATTCGAATAAACCATTCCAAGTATTACGCAGAGCGTAAGCAGTAGCGTACTTGTATTAACAATTGTCCACTCAATGAAGGTCGATTGGATGTCAAATGGACCAACAGCCTGATCATTAAGGGCGATGAAGAATGAGTTAATCTGAAGCCAAGGAATGCTGAAGCTGAATGAGCCGAAGAACCATGTAAAATCGGGGACAAAGCCCGTTGATAGCCGCTGGAATTCTATCGGGAATGGGCCAATATTCATGCCGCCCAGCAGCCAGAGGGTAAGGCCACGGAAGATCAGCATGCCGGCCAGTGTGACGATGAAGGCGGGGATGTGGTGATAGGCCACCCAATAACCCTGTGCCGCGCCGATGGCGCCGCCAAGGATGAGGCAGACGAGCGACGTCGTCCAAGGATCGATCTTGTAGTTCACCATCATCACGGCGGCCACGGCGCCGATGATGGCAACGATGGAGCCGACGGAGAGGTCAATGTGTCCGGCGACGATGACCAACAACATGCCGAGCGCCATGATGACGACGAACGAGTTCTGCAGAACCAGATTGGTCAGGTTAACGGGCCGGAACAGTACACCGTGAGTGATGACCTGGAAGAACACCATGATCACCACCAGAGCAATCAGGATGCCATACTCTCGCATGTTCTGCCGGAGGAAGACGGCAAGCGACGGCGAGGCCGTCTGGGTGGCTTCGTTGGGCGTATTCATCAAACCTTCTCCCCCGAGCGCATGATGGCGCCCATGATGTTTTCCTGGCTGGCCTCGGCGACGGGCATTTCGGCGACGATCGCACCTTCGTTCATGACGTAGATGCGGTCGCAGGTTCCGAGCAGTTCCGGCATTTCCGAGGAGATGAAGATGACCGCCTTGCCGGCGGCGACGAGGTCGTTGACGATGGTGTAGATCTCGTATTTGGCGCCGACGTCGATGCCGCGCGTCGGCTCGTCGAGGATCAAGACGTCCGGGTTGGCAAACAGCCACTTGGCCAGCACGACCTTCTGCTGGTTGCCACCGGAGAGGTTGACGACATCCTGATAGATGCTGGGCGTGCGGATCCGGAGCTTCTGGCGATATTCGTTGGCCGCCTTGCGCTCGGTGTGCTCGTCGATGACGAAGTTCTTCGAGATGCCCTTGTGGTTGGCCAGCGTGGTGTTGTGCATCACGTTGTTGATCAGGACGAGGCCGAGCTGCTTGCGATCCTCGGTGACATAGGCAAGGCCCGACTTGATCGCCCGCTCGACGTTGGAGACGTCGGCCGGCTTGCCGTTGATCAGCACCTCGCCGGAGATCTTCTGGCCGTAGGAGTGGCCGAACACGCTCATGGCGAACTCAGTGCGGCCGGCACCCATCAGGCCGGCGATGCCCACCACCTCGCCGCGCTTGACGTTGAGGTTGATGCCGTTGGAGATCTTCCGGTCGGAATGGATCGGGTGATAGGCCGTCCAGTTACGTACCTCGAAGATGGTCTCGCCGATCTTCGGTACGCGCTTGGGAAAGCGGTCGCTGAGTTCGCGACCGACCATGCCGCGGATGATGCGCGCCTCGGAGATTGTCTCGGCATGGCAGTCGAGCGTCTCGACGGTGGCGCCGTCGCGCAGCACGGTGATCTTGTCGGCGACGCGGGAGATCTCGTTGAGCTTGTGCGAGATGATGATCGAGGTCAGGCCCTGCTTCTTGAACTCCAGGAGGAGATCGAGAAGGGCGTTGGAGTCGCTCTCGTTGAGCGAGGCGGTCGGCTCGTCGAGGATGAGCAGCTTGACCTTCTTGGACAGCGCCTTGGCGATCTCCACCAGCTGCTGCTTGCCGACGCCGATGTTGGTGATCAGCGTCGAGGGGTTTTCCTTGAGGCCGACCTTGGCCAGAAGCTCTGTGGTGCGACGCGTCGCCTCGGCCCAGTTGATGACGCCGCCCTTGGCAACCTCGTTGCCCAGGAAGATGTTCTCGGCGATCGACAGCATCGGGATCAGCGCGAGTTCCTGGTGAATGATGATGATACCTTCTTCTTCGGTATCCTTGATCGAGCCGAACTTCTTCAGCTCGCCGTTGTAGTAGATCTCGCCGTCATAGGTGCCGTGGGGATAGACGCCGCTCAGCACCTTCATCAGCGTCGACTTGCCGGCGCCGTTTTCACCGCAGAGCGCGTGGATTTCGCCTTCCTCAACCGAAAAGCTCACATCGCGCAACGCCATGACGCCGGGAAACGTCTTGGTGATGTTGCGCATCTCCAGGATCACGTTCGTGCTCACGCGAGGCTCCTTTGTCCGCCGATCTCCGATGGGCGACAGGCAGAATAGTCTTGTTGTTGGTGTATTGCCGCCAGGGCGTCCAAGGAACGCACCGATCCGCGCAGCGGGCAGATTTGAAGACCGCGCGGGGATGTACCCCGCGCGGAAAGTCGTGAGCCGAAGGTTACTTCAGCTGGTCTTCCTTGTAGTAACCAGACTTGATCACCACGTCCATGTAGTTGTCCTTGGTCACCAGAACCGGCTTCAGCAGGAAGGACGGAACAACCTTCACGCCGTTGTCATAGGTCTTGGTGTCGTTGACTTCAACTTCCTTGCCCTCGAGAGCCTGAGAGACCATCTTCACGGTCTGCTTGGCGAGCTCGCGGGTGTCCTTGAAGATCGTCGAATACTGCTCGCCGGCGACAATCGCCTTGACGGACGGCAGTTCGGCGTCCTGGCCGGAGACGTACGGCATCGGGGTGCCCTGGGTGCCGTAGCCGACGCCCTTGAGCGAGGAGATGATGCCGATCGAGATGCCGTCATACGGCGACAGCACGGCATCGACATGCTTGTCGGTGTAGTTGGCCGACAGGATATTATCCATGCGGGCCTGGGCGGTGGCACCGTCCCAGCGCATCGTCGCAACCTGAGCGAACTCAGTCTGCTTCGACTGCACGACGAGCTTGCCGCTGTCGATGTAGGGCTTCAGGACGCTCATGGCGCCATTGAAGAAGAACGTCGCATTGTTGTCGTCGGGCGAGCCGGCGAACAGTTCGATGTTGAACGGACCCTTGCCGTCCTTGAGGCCGAGCGGGGTCTCAAGCGACGAGGCCTGGAGCACGCCAACCTGGAAGTTGTCGAAGGTCGAATAGTAGTCGACGTTCGGCGAGTTACGGATCAGACGGTCGTAGGCGAACACCTTGACGCCGGCTTCATGGGCCTTGGCGAGGATGTCCGTCAGCGTCGTGCCGTCGATCGAGGCGATAACGAGGACGTTGACGCCCTTGGTCACCATGTTCTCGATCTGGTTCAGCTGGTTCGGGATGTCGTCTTCAGCGTACTGAAGGTCGGTCTCGAAGCCGGCAGCCTTGAACTGATCGACCATGCTGTGGCCGTCGGAGATCCAACGCGACGAGGACTGCGTCGGCATGGCAATGCCAACCTTGCCCTTGTCGGCGGCGTAAGACGCGGTGGCCATGGCGGAAACGCCGATCACGAGCGTGGCAGCCAGAATCTTGGTAAGCTTCATTCTCTCCCCCTTCAATCCCGCGAGAGTTGGCGACTTGCCGCTCCTCTCAGGGAATTCCGTGTGAGTTGGTGACCAATTCGTCAGGCGCTAATCGCCCCTGACGTCCTCATAAAGCAGGATGTACCCGCCTTATTCCCTGTTGGGGTCCGGCGGATTGCCGCCGGATCCGCTCCTTCCGTCCAAGCCGGCTGCTGCCGGGCAGGGGGAAGGACCTCCTTGATGCGAAAGGCAATCGCACGATCGCCGTCGCGACACCGCCCGAACGGGGCGGCGAACCATTGACTCCGAAATACTTCCGGAGAGCCGTAGGCCAAATCCGCACGATGGGCGGCGCACAGATCTTGTTTTCCCACCGGCAGTTTCACCGAAACCGCGTCGCTGTCCAGACCTTCGGCGTACCGACCATCGACTAACGAGTTGGCGCGCGCCATGGACCGACTGTCATTTACCAACGGTCCGGCGAGATCCGGGACTGCCACAAAGGCCAGAATGGCCGAAGAGGAAAATCCTCCCGTCATCCTGACCGCCAAGTACCTATCGGTGACATCTTTGTCCGTGGACGAAATGCCTTGCCGAGTGGGGCGCGATTCTTTCTTGTCGGGACTACGCTCCGCAAATAGACGGACAGAACCGGCCATAGGCCGCGCACTGCCGTCGGCATCACGCTCGCAACTCCCTGTCATGCCTGATTTTTCCCCCAAATCAGCCGGAATGTCCGTGCCTCTTCCCAGGCGCCGGATCGACTTTATGTAATAGTTTAGCCAAGCGCTCCCTCCTCTGCAAGCCCCGGCTTTATCCGTGCAATCCCTTGCATTTTCGCTTTAGGGGAATACGGTGCTCACTCAACCTGCCGTAATCAAAAGGGAAAATTCGACTTTAGGAGAATTTTGAGCGGTTTTCAAAGATCTTCAGATTATAAATTCGATTCTCAAACAAAATTTTTATAGGTAAAATACAAAAATACAATTTAGAGACGAAAAACGATGATATGATAAAACCATAAGAAGCATGTCGCTATCCCGGATCGTGCTGAGGAGTCGATTGCCCGCCAACCTTCCCTAGGGAAGGTTGGCTTGGAGAAGCGCTTCCATGGGAAGAAATAGTGCAGGATCGTCCATGTTTTGATGAACGTTTCGGTCAGCTCTTGGTATCGAAAACGTTGGCAAACGGTTCGGAAGCTGCGCTCACGCCGTAAAACCTGCCGAGCGAACACCGAAGCGGTAGGCCTCGGTGCTTTTGTCGCCTCGTCGCGGGGCGCTGTACTCCCCTGAATTTTCCTACCGGAGATTGTCTCCCCGACCGTTCAGTTGGCGCGCGCGATGTATCGCCACCCGTCGGTTTCGGCGCGACAATTGAGGCAAAAGGGAATGAATCGGCACCGCCATCCATTGGGATGGCCAACTTGCATTGCCAGTCAGCGGTCAGAAAGACGCCGCGGGGCGTAATTAGCCGCTGGACTTCGCGGCGGCCTTCTTGGCTGCGAGCGCAGCCTTCTTTGCCGCGCCCATGCCTTCCTTCACTTCCTGTCGGGCACGGCCGAAAGCCATGGCACCATCCGGCACGTCGGCGGTAATCACCGAACCGGCTGCCGTCAGCGCATTGTTGCCGACTGTGACCGGCGCCACCATGACGGTGTTGGAGCCAACGAAGACGTCGGCCCCGATGATGGTCTTGTGCTTGAAAACGCCATCATAGTTGCAGGTGATCGTGCCGGCGCCAACATTGGTGCGCGCGCCGATGGCGGCATCGCCGATGTAGGTGAGATGATTGACCTTGGCGCCCTGATCAACGCGGGCATTCTTGATCTCCACGAAATTGCCGACGTGGACATTCTCGGCAAGATCGGCGCCCGGCCGAAGACGCGCGTAAGGACCAATCACGGCCCCGCTGGCAACTCTGGCCCCTTCAAGATGGCTGAAAGCCCGGATGACGGTACCCGAGGCCACCTGCACCCCGGGGGCGAACACCACATTGGGGTCGACGACCACGTCGCGGTCGAGTTTGGTATCGAAGGAGAAGAATACTGTATCCGGCGCGACCAGCGTCACACCGGCCGCCATGGCCTCGGCACGCGCCCGCTGCTGAAAGATCGCTTCGGCGGCTGCCAGCTGGACGCGGTCGTTGATGCCGACGAATTCGCTTTCGTCATCGCCGATCACCGCTTCGGCTCGAAGGCCGCGCGCCGTTCCCAGAGCGATGGCATCGGTCAGATAATACTCACCCTTGGCATTGGCGTTGCCGATCGCTTCGAGCAGCTCCGGCAAGAGCCCGGCCCTGAACGCCATGATGCCCGAGTTGCAGAGACGAATCGCCTTGGTCGCAGCGTCGGCCTCTCTCTCCTCGATGATGGCGACAAGCCTCTCATCTTTGATAATCAGCCGGCCATAGCCGGTGGGCGCGTCCGTGGTGAAACCGAGCAGGGCAATATCGGCGCCGGCAGAAAGCCGGCCGATGAGGGCGGCGATCGTCTCGGGCCGGACGAGCGGCGTGTCGCCGAACAACACGAGAACCGGTCCTTGATGGTGAACAAGAGCCTCGCGGGCGGCCAGCGCCGCATGGGCGGTGCCGAGCCGCTCCCGCTGTTCGAAGACCTGCGCGTCGGGCGCGGCCTTGCCGAGGTGGGCGCGCACCTTGTCGGCGCCGGCGCCAATCACGATGGCAAGACGGTGGGCTCCCCCGGCGCGGGCGCTTTCGATCACGGCATCGATGAGTGGCCTGCCTCCGACCGCGTGCAGCACTTTCGGCAAATCGGATTTCATGCGCGTGCCTTCTCCGGCCGCGAGGACGACGGCGAGACAGGACAGATCGGTCATGCTGGGCTCCCAAACGATGGTTGCTGCATTTGGCCGAGGCGGGGGGCGGCGGTCAAGCTCAGACCGTACCTTCAGATCCCAATGTGCTGCGTCCCACTGTTGCTGACCGGCGACAGCGGCCCCTGAGGTGGTGTCGGCAATGCCGATTGTCGGACCGCCAGCGCTGGCGAGGGCGATGGTGGGCGGCTATCAAGGACCGCACCAACGGCGACAGGGAGATTCCACGTGGCAGACCAGCTGGCCGACAACCATTTGCCTCCCGTGTCGATCAAAGAGCGCCGAACCGTCTACGACGGCTGGTTGACGCTGGAAGTCGCGGTTCTCGAAACGACCGTTCATGGCGAGCCCCGGCTGGTGCGGCGCGAGGTTCATGACCATGGCGATGGTGCCGCCGTCCTGATCTACGACCCGATTCGCCGTACGGCCGTTCTGGTCCGGCAAGTCCGTGCCGCCGCGCTCCTGGCCGATGGCCACGGCATCACGCTCGAAGCGATTGCCGGCATTGTCGATGACGGCGAAAATGGCGAGACGGCCGTGCGCCGCGAGGCCTGGGAGGAAGCCGGTTGCGTCATTGGCAAGCTTGAGTTTCTTGGCCATCCATACTCTTGCCCGGGCTCGGTGACCGAGCGGGTCTGGCTCTATCTCGGCGAGATCGATCCTACGGCACCGCGCGGCAAGGGCGGCGGTCTTGCCGAGGAGAACGAAGAGATCGAAGTGGTCGAGCTGTCGCTGTCGGCGCTGGCCGAACTTGCCGATGGCGGCGAGGCGCTCGATCTCAAGACGCGGCTGCTTGTCGAGGCTTTGCGCCGGCGCCAGCCCGAGCTGTTCGCCTGATCAGACGCCGGGCGTTCAGCGACAATCGGTAATGCGGCCGGCCGGTACGTCCTGGCAGAGGCGCTGGCTGTCGATCCAACCGGCCGACAAGACGAGACCAAGTGCATCGACGGTGATGGTAAAGGGTTGGAGATAGAGCTCGTAAGTGGTGCCTTTGCCATCATCGGTCGGCTTGGCCACCCCGAGCTCCCGCGGCGGACGGCCATCTGCCAGCTTGAGCGCCACCTCGCCGGCCTTGCGGGCCAGCGCTGCGTGATCTTCCCAGATGGTGGCCGTCTGCAGTCCACGGGCAATACGGTTGAGCGTCATCGGATCGCCGCCCTGGCCAACGACGGCGACCTTGTCGGCAAGGCCTCGCTCCTCCAGCACGGAAATGGCCTCGCCGGCGCTCGCGTCATCGGGCGCCAGGACGGCGTCAACCGCATTGCGGGTGTCGTCGAGAATGTTGCCGAACGCTCGGCGAGCGTTGAGCGACAGGCCGCCCGGCGTATAGGCTTCCCCGGCGATCCGGATCAGGCCGGCATTCAGGGAATCCTTCAGCACACCTATTTGGCCGGCATAGAGACGAGCCGTCTGAGGATCGTCAAAATCGCCTTTGAGCAGCACCCAATTGCCGCGCGGCCGGGCCGCGTAAAGAGCCAGCGCCTGCAGCCGTCCGACATCGATCTGATTGAAGCCGATCGAGATCACCCCGTCGAGATCGATCGGGCGATCATACCCGATGACCGGGATGCCGGCGGCAACGGCCGCCCGGATCGGCGACTCCATGGCCCGCGGATCGACGGCGGCGACGATCAGCACGTCGATGTGCGCCTCGATAAGGCTTTTGACGTCGAGAATTTGTTTGGCAGCCGACAGGCGGGCGTCGGTTTCGATCACCGCGCCGGCGTTGACGGCCACGGCCTTGCGGATCGCTTCCGAATCCACTCTCCAGGGATAGGTGGTATCGCCTGGCCAACTGATGCCGATCACGGGCGAGGCGACCGCCGCCTGACAGAGCAACCCGAAGGCGATGGCCGGAAGCACCCTCCGCATGTCGAAGACGTCCCCCCGAATGTCGTTCCCATGAGCGCGCGGACAATACGCGCCGGACTTGGTGTTGTGAAGCGAGACAGCGATGCCGCTCGACCCTATGATTATCTTTGAAGCCCAAAAAAAGCGTGGACCGAGGCGGAGCGCAATGTCAATATTCGCATCGGTTCAGGCTGGCCGCCGCGAGGGAGGCGAACGGACGGCTCGGTCGCGGTTGGGAGCGGTGGGCTTCTCACGCTTCGAGTGCGCACCAACGGGGCAGGGCGGAGGTTCTGAAACGGACTGCGATCTAGGGCGTCGGAGGAGACCCCCCGACTGGGAGGACAGGCATTATTATGACCGTGCGTGGAGATGGGTCGCGTCGCGTCTCGGTCGGTAAGGCCGACAGCGATCACGTCCGTCGACAAAATCGTTCGCTGGTGCTGTCGGCGCTGAGGCGGCGCGAGCCGATTGCCCGTGTCGATCTTGGTGCCGAGACGCGCCTCTCGCCGGCGACCATTACCGCCATCACGGCCGACCTGATCGCCGAGGGACTGGTCGAAGCGCGCGACGACGAGGTGGAGGGCGGCGAAGCCCAGGCCGAGCCGGTGCGGCGGGGCAGGCCGCGCGTCATGCTGCGTCTCGATCCCACGGCGGGCTATGTGCTGGCCGCCAAGATCTCGCGCGACAGCGTCGTGCTGCAGCTCGCCGATTTCGACGGGCGGATTATCGCTCACAAGGAAGCGGCGGTGCCGACCTATGAGGAGACGCGCGACAGTTTCCCCGTGAAGCTGGCCGATCTTCTTCACGGCATCGTCGCCGATAACGGCGTCGACTTCCGTCAGGTGGCGGAGATCGCCATCGGCGCGCAAGGCTTCGTCGACACCAACGCCGGATCGGTGATGTGGTCGCCGGCTTTCAGTGTCCGTGACATGCGTCTCGTCGAGCCGCTCAGGGTACTGACCGGCCGCAACTGCATTCTCTCCAACGACGCCAATATGATCGCCCAGGCCCTGCATGAGGCCAATCCCGACATCTACAGCGGCACTTTCGCAGTGATCTTCGTCGATCAGGGTGTGGGAGCGGGCCTGTTCGTCGGCGATCGCCTGCATCACGGCGCCGCGGGATCGGCGGCCGAATTCGGCCACATGAATCATTTGCCCAATGGGGCTCTTTGTCAGTGCGGCCGGCGTGGTTGCCTGGAAGCCTATATTGCCGACTACGCCATTCATCGTCAGGCGCTCGGACTGCCGGAGGATGCGCCGCCGCTCAGCGTGCGCCCGACGCAGGGCGAGTTGATTGCCCACGAGGCAGCCGCCTATGCCGGCGACGAAGCGACGCGGGCGATCTATGCTCGGGCCGGAGAAGCGCTCGGTTATGGGCTGGCTCGGCTGATGGCGCTGATCAATCCCAGTCGCATCGTGTTGACCGGCGGTTCGGTGCGCGCCTATCCGCTGTTCGAGACGGGACTGAAGGCGGCGATCGAGTCGGCGCTGGTGGAGGATCTACGCCGGTCGACGGTGATCGAGACGCTGCCGTGGCAGACCGACATGATCATGACCGGTCTCATATCCTATATGCTGACCCGTCTCGATCGCGAGGTATTCGCCAATCCGGCCGAGGCCCGGCGGTTCCGCATCGCCTAAGCCCATCCCGCCAGACTATCCGTATTCGGGCGAAACTTCCCGAAGGGCGGCAATCAGGTCGTGCGGCGGCGGAGCCAGGGGCGCGTTCCAGCCGGCGGCTCCGGCAAGGCGCCGGGCTGGTAGTGGAGGCTGGGTGAGGGATCGCGGCCTTCAGCAAGATAGCGGCGGGCCGTCTCGTTGCTCACCTCGAAAGCCGTGAAGCCGACACGGCGCATCAAAGGGATTTCGTCGATCAGCACATCGCCAACCGCTCGGATCTCGCCCCTAAAGCCGGCCCGGACGAGGCGGGCGGCATGGCTGAAGCCGCGGCCATCGGAGAACTTGGGGAAGTCCACGGCGACGACGGCGACCTGGCCGAGAAGCGGCACCGCGTCTTCGAACCGGTCGGCCGGCGAGAACAGGAGGCCCAGCTGGCGGTTGCCGGTGCTGTTTCCTTCGAGTGCCGCCCGCAACGCGGCGAGCGGCAGGATCAGGCCGTCGCCGCCATTATCCTCGGCCGCAATGGCGAAGTCGTTCGGCTCGAAGCGGCCGGCGCGATAGATATCGGTCGTCGAGCTACTGGTGGCAGCGGCCTGCGGTACGATGGCGGTGGCGACCATGGTTCAAATCCCCGGAATGATTGCGCCCGAGGGCCGGCCGAGATGGATGCCGCATTCGGTTTTCGCTTTGCCGCGCCAGCGACCGGCGCGCTCGTCTTCGCCTGGCTTCACCCTGTCAGTGCAGGGCAGGCAGCCGATGGACGGATAGCCTTCGGCGACCAGCGGATGCGGCGGCAGCCGGCGCGTCTCGCGATAGGATTCTATGCGGGCTCGGTCCCAGCCGAGCAGCGGGTTGACCTTGATCCGGCCGTTCGCGGCCTCGAACAGCGGCAGCTTTGCGCGCGTTTCAGCCTGGTAGCGCTTGCGGCCGGAAATCCAGGCGGCATACGGCGACAGCGCGACGGCCAGCGGCGTCACCTTGCGGATCTCGCAACAGGCGTCGGTGTCACTCATCCAGAGGGCGCCAGCCGGATCGGTCGCGGCGAGGTCGGCAGCGTTTGGACCGTGAGTGATCACGCCGGTGAGGCCGAGCGCCTCCACCAGGGTGTCGCGGTAGGCGGTTGTCGCGGGAAACAGCTTGCCGGTATCGAGGAAGATCACCGGCAGGGAACGATCGATATCGGCGACCATGGCAAGCAGCACGGCACTATCGGCGCCGAAGCTCGATACCAGGGCGATCTTGCCGTCATAAAGATCGAGGGCGGCGGCAAGGATCACCTCCGCCTCTTCCCCTTCATGACGGGCGGAGAGAAGGCGCGCCTCCGAGGCGAGCCCTTGGTCCGGGTCGAGGGCAAGGCCCAGCGCATCAAGCACCATAAAGGGCCTCCTTGAACGGCGCCTCGCCGAGCCGGCGATAGGCGGTGAGGAAGGTTTCTTCCGGCGACAGCCGAAGCTTGATGTAGGTGTCGACGACGGTCTCGACGGCGTCGATGACACCCTCGGCGTAAAAGCCGGGTCCGATGATCTCACCGATCGACGCGCTCTCGTCGGGGTTGCCGCCGAGGCTGATCTGGTAGAACTCCTCGCCCTTGCGGTCGACGCCGAGAATGCCGATGTGGCCGACGTGATGATGGCCGCAGGCGTTGATGCAGCCGGAAATCTTGATCGACAATGGTCCAATCTCGTCCTGCCGTTCCGGCGCGCCGAAGCGCTCGGAAAGCTGCGAGGCGATCGGGATCGACCGGGCGTTGGCAAGCGCGCAATAGTCGAGGCCAGGGCAGGCGATGATGTCGGTGATGGCGCCGGCATTGGCGGTGGCCAATCCCGCCGCGGCAAGCGCTTGATAGACATCAGGCACATCGTCGAGCGCCAGATGCGGCAGGATCAGGTTCTGCTCGTGGCTGACGCGGATTTCCGAGAAGGCCCATGTCTCGGCGATGACTGCCACGGCGTCCATCTGATCAGCCGAGGCATCGCCCGGAATGCCGCCGATCGGCTTCAGCGAGATGGTGAGCGAGGTGTAGCCCGGTGCCTTGTGGCGGTGAAGGTTCTGCTTGACGAAGCGATCAAGCGTCGGGTTGGCGGTACGGGCCGCGTTGAGTTTGGCGGAAACCGCCGGCCGCTCTTCGAAGCGAGGCGGTGCGAAATAGGCGCGGATACGCTCCGCTTCCTCGGCCGGCAGGCCGAGAACGCCGCCACGGATCTGAGCGAATTCCTCCTCCACCATCCGCCTGAGTTCGTCGATGCCGGTCTCGTGGACGAGGATCTTGATGCGCGCCTTGAACTTGTTGTCACGCCGGCCGAACAGGTTGTAGACGCGCAGGATCGCGTCGACATAGGCGAGAATGTCCGCCTCCGGAACGAAGGGGTTGATCTCGCGGGCCAGCATTGGTGTACGGCCTTGGCCGCCGCCGACATAGACGGCAAAGCCGATACCGCCGTCGTCACCACGCTTCACCTCAAGGCCGATGTCGTGCAGGCGAATGGCGGCACGGTCGTGGGCAGCGCCGGTCACCGCAATCTTGAACTTGCGTGGCAGGAACGAAAATTCGGGGTGCAGCGACGACCACTGCCGCAGGATTTCGGCATAGGGACGAGGGTCATCGGCCTCGTCAAAGGCCGCGCCGGCGAAATGGTCGGCGGTGACGTTGCGGATGCAATTGCCAGAGGTCTGGATGGCGTGCATCTCCACCTCGGCCAGTTCACTGAGAATGGCTGGCACGTCCTTCAGCGCCGGCCAGTTGAACTGGATGTTCTGCCGGGTCGTGAAGTGGCCGAAGCCTTTGTCATAGGTGCGGGCGATATGGGCGAGCCGACGCATCTGGGTCGACGATAGCGTACCGTAGGGAACGGCGATGCGCAGCATATAGGCATGAAGCTGCAGATAGACGCCGTTCATCAGGCGAAGCGGCCTGAATTCGTCCTCGGTGATCTCGCCCTTCAGTCGACGTTCCACCTGGTCGGAGAACTGAACGACACGCTCACGCACGAAGGCGGCGTCGAACTCGTCATAGCGATACATGGCGGCCTCCTTCTTAGTTGGCACCGGGCCGGTGGTCGGACTTGACGGTGGGGCCGAAGGCGCGGATACGCTCGCGGAGCCGCTTCGGCACGATGTGACCGTCCGTCACCTCGACGGCAATCGGCGCCACATCCAGTACTTTCGACGCCTTGACGTCGGCGTTCGCCGCAGCCACGGCAAGGGTAAGCCGATCGGTACTATCGATCAGTTCCGCGGCATCGACATCAGCGACCCAGTCGCCGGCGGCCGTGCGGTAGACGACATCGCCGTCATAAAGTCGGTTGGCGGTCAGAATCTCGAGCATGGGCATTCCGGTATCCGCAAAGGAACGATCCTGACTGACACATAGTCGATTGGCAGGCCAAGAGCCTGCGTCAGCATTTCAAAAAGCATGGCGGCGGCGGAAAAAACATCCCACCGCCGGCGAATTATTGAAAGACTACAAAGGATATAGGCTATTTGTCGCGGAAAACTGCACCACTTCACGTCAGATACTGTCGAGTAGCTTGAACCAGGTCATGGCGGCGACCAGCGTGGGCCAACGCAGCAGCGAGCCGCCCGGGAAGGGCAGCACCGGCACCTTGGCGAACACATCGAACCGGCCCATGGCGCCGCTCACCGCCTCGGCAATCACATGGCCGACGAAAGGCGCCAGCATCACTCCTTGTCCGGAATAGCCGGCCGCGATGAAGACATTGGGCTTCGGACGGCGGATGAACGGCATGCGGTTGAAGGTGATGCCGAGCGTGCCGCCCCAGGCGTGGCTGACCGACACATTGGCGAGCTTGGGATAGACGCGGGCGAGATGCGGCCGCACGAAGGCCGCGATATCCTCAGGGAAATCGTGGCTGTAGGTCTCGCCGCCACCGAAAACCAGCCGCCGGTCGGGCGTCTGGTGCCAGTAGTAGACGACGAAGCGGCTGTCGCTCACCGCCTCCTCGCCAGGAATCAGCACCTCGTCGAGCGGCTCGGTGGCGACCACGAAATTGTTGATCGGCAGCACGCGGGCGTCGGTCTCGGCGTCGAGGCCGCCGAGATAGCCGTTACCGGCGATGATCACCGTGTCGACCATTGCCTCGCCATCGGCGGTGACGACGATCGGCTTGGACGCGTGGCGGATTTCGATGACGCGGCTGTCTTCATGGAGCGTCGCGCCGGCGGCAACGGCCGCCTTGGCGAGACCGAGGGCGAATTTCAGCGGGTGCAGCTTGCCGCCCTGCGGGTCGAAACTGCCGGCGTGATAGACGTCGGTGCCGATCCGCCGCGCCGTCTCATCCCGATCGAGAAACTGACGTTCGATGCCCCACTTCCGCTGGAGGTGATCGACGTGTCGCTTTTCCGCGTCGACCCAGCGCGGCTTGTGAACGGTGTGGATGAGGCCCGGCCGGAAGTCGCAGTCGATGGCGTGGTCGCTGATCAGCCGGTCGAGATGGGCGCGCGCCTCGTCGGCGAGCCGCAGAAGGTCGCGCGTCGGTCCTTCGCCAATCCTTGCCGATAGCCAGTCCGGATCCTGCCGTTGGCCGGGATGAATCTGCCCGCCGTTGCGGCCCGAAGCGCCCCAGCCGATCTTGTTGGCCTCGATCACCACTACCTTATAGCCGGCCTTCGACAGGGAAAGCGCGGCGGAAAGGCCGGTATAGCCACCGCCGACAATGGCCACGTCGGCCCGGTGGTGGCCTTTCAACGCCGGATAGGTTGGAATATCGCCGACCGAGGCGGCATACCAGGAAGCGACGTGGGGGGCTCGCCCTTCGGCGGGCATGAAGGTTGGCGCGGAGAACATGCTGTTCGATCCAAAAGTTGTCTCTGCCTGAAGCCAGGCCGGACGTCGGTGGAAGGCCGGCCAACCTGCGCCACGGGGCCGTCCTCCCGGTCGCTTCAGCGTCGTCCGCGTCTTATCGGTCGCACCCTATCTGAAACAATCGGGACTGCGTAATCCGAAAGTTGGGCAGCGCGGTTACCGCCGCCCAGCCGGTGGCATGTTCAGCCCATCAGGCCGTCGCGCTTCAGGTCGGCATGTGTCATGTCGAGCGTCAGGGTGGCAAGACGGATCAACTCGTCAGCCTCTCCATGGGTGAGCACGAAGGGCGGTGCGATGACCATGCTGTCATGAACATGGCGCATCACCAGGCCGTTTCGGAAGGAATGTTCGCGGCAGCGCAGACCGATGCTGCCGTTGCCGGCAAAGCGCCGGCGTGAGGGTTTTGCCGGAACCAGTTCCAATGCCCCCATCAAGCCGGTCATACGCGCCTCGCCGACCAGCGGATGGTCGCCGAGCTTCAGCCAGCGTTCGCGGAGATAGGGGCCGATGTCGTCGCGGACACGCTCCACCAGTTTCTCCTCGCGCAGGATCTTGAGATTGGCGATCGCCGCCGCCGCGCAGACCGGATGAGCCGAGTAGGTGAAACCGTGGTTGAACTCGCCGGTGTCCTCGATCACCCCGGCCACCTTGTCGGAAACCAGCACACCGCCGATCGGCAGGTAACCGGAGGACAGACCTTTGGCGATCGGCATCAGATCGGGCTTCATGCCGAAATGCTCGGCGCCGAACCAACTGCCGAGCCGGCCGAAGCCGCAGATGACCTCGTCGGAGACGAACAGGATATCGCGCTCGCGGCAGATGCGGGCGACCTCCGGCCAATAGGTGTCCGGTGGAATGATCACGCCACCGGCCCCCTGGATCGGTTCGGCGATGAAGGCGGCGACCTTGTCTTCGCCGATCTGATCGATCGCGGCTTCAAGCTCGCGCGCCGCCTTGAGGCCGAACTCGGCCGGCGTCAGATCGCCGCCCTCATCGAACCAATAGGGCTGGCCGATGTGGTGGATGCCGGGGATGGGCAATCCGCCTTGGGCATGCATCGGCGTCATGCCGCCGAGCGAGGCGCCGGCCACCGTCGAGCCGTGATAGGCATTGCGGCGAGCGATGATCGTCTGCTTGTCCGGCTTGCCGAGCGTCGCCCAATAGGTCCGCACCATTCGGAGCATGGTGTCGTTGGCCTCGGAGCCCGAGCCGCAGAAGAATACGCGGTTGAAGCCTTCGGGTGTCACCTCGGCAATCAGCGCGGCGAGTTCGACCGCCGGCGGATGCGTCGTCTTGAAGAACGTATTGTAGTAGGAAATCTCGGCCATCTGCTGCTGCACGGCCTCGGCGATTTCCGGCCGACCATGGCCGATATTGACGCACCACAGACCCGACATGCCGTCGAGAATGCGGTTGCCGTCGCTGTCCGTCAGCCAGACGCCTTCGCCTTTGACGATGACTCTGACGCCACCGGCGTTGAGCGAGCGGGTATCCGAGAATGGATGCAGATGATGTGCTGCGTCGAGGGCGCGGTAATGATCGGTCGGATAGGTATTGTGAATGAGCATGAAAGCCTCGGAATAAAGGCAGCCGGGTCGGGTGAACGGCGAAACATTGAGGGCGGAACCGGCACCCTTGCTCAGGATGCCGGCGCCTCCAGCGTGGACAATATCCTCACACCGCCAGCAGGAGATGCTGTCGCTCCCAGCTGGAAATGACGTTCATGAAAGTCTCGTATTCCTGCTGCTTGATCGCCCTGTAGGTGGCCATGAAGCGCGGGCCGAAGACATCGGCCAGATCGCTGCTGTCTTCGAACAGCGCTAGTGCCTCCAGGAGGCCGCGCGGCAGGCCGAACGGCAGATCGCGAGCCGATCCCGAGATGGGTTCCTCCGGCGCCAGCCGCTGTTGCATGCCGAGAAGACCGCAGGCCAGCGAGGCGGCGACAGCGAGATAGGGGTTGGCGTCCGAGGACGGCACCCGGTTTTCGACGCGCCGCGAGCCCGGCCCAGAATTGGGCACCCGGATGCCGACGGTCCGATTGTCGTAGCCCCAATGAACGTTGATGGGCGCCGCCGTGCCGCGTGTTAGCCGGCGGAAGGAATTGACGTAAGGGGCGAGGATGCACATCACCGCCGGCAGAAATCTCTGAAGGCCGGCAATGAAGGAGAAGAAGGCGGGCGTCGGGTTGCCCTCTTCATCGGAGAAGACGTTGCGACCGGTTTCGATATCCACCACCGACTGGTGGATATGCATGGCCGAACCCGGTTCTCGGCTCATCGGCTTGGCCATGAAGGTGGCGTACATCTTGTGCCGTAAGGCCGCCTCGCGGATCGTCCGCTTGAAGGTGAACACCTGATCGGCAAGGGCGAGCGGATCACCGTGGCGGAGATTGATCTCCATCTGCGCCGCGCCTTCCTCGTGGATCAGCGTATCGATCTCCAGGCCCTGTTTTTCGGAGAATTCGTAGATGTCGTCGAACAGGTCGTCGAACTCGTTGACGTGCTGGATCGAATAGGACTGCCGGCTCGCCTCTGCGCGACCAGAACGGCCGATCGGCGGCTCGAGCGGATAATCAGGATCGAGGTTCTGCTTGACGAGATAGAACTCGATTTCCGGCGCCACCACCGCGCGCAGGCCTTCGCGCTCGTAAAGACCGATGATCTTTCTGAGGATCTGTCGCGGCCCGAGGTCGAACGCCCGGCCGTCTCGGTGGAAGGCGTCGTGGATGATCTGTGCGGTGGGCTCCGACGCCCAGGGCACGGCGGTCAGCGTCGAGAAGTCCGGCTTCAGGAACACGTCGCCGTCCGATGGGTCGTGCTGGAAGGCATCATCCTCTTCGGGATACTCGCCGGTGATCGTCGTGGTGAACACGGACGATGGCATCGACATGACGGTCGAGGAGAAGAACTTGTCCGCCGGCATCAGTTTGCCGCGGGCGACGCCGGCAAGATCCGGCGTGATGCATTCGATGTCCTCGATGCCCCGCTCCTTGAGCCAGGTTTTTGCCTCGGCGAGCGTATCGACGCCCCGCTCCGGCTTGTGTTCGCCGACCCTCGGCGCGTCCTTGGGTTCGGTCGAAATCAGACTCATGATTGCTTTCTTTCGTTGCTGGCGCGCGAAGGCGGGAGCCTCTTCCATCCCGCCCGTCCGAACGCACGCCTTTGTGTTTCGGAAAATGCAGACCCCGTTATTTGTGATGATATTTTCCGGTTGGCGCAATTGCATTTTCGCCGGGTTCGCCGCGATGGGTGGTGAGAAAATGCCATGCGCTAGAAAATAGGCAGCAACCAGTTGTCGTCATCTCGCCGCTGTGCATAAATGCGCCCGACCGCCGTGTGCGTAGAACGCCGGATTCCCCCAGTCGTTCTATTGCAAAAGCGCCGGAGCTGGACCGACCCCGCCGGCTTCGCCATTGCGAAGACCAAGGGGCGGCCGCGACAGGGGACAGGGAGCATGACGAAAATGGTGAGACAGCGTCTTCTGGGTGCCGCCGCGCTGACGATCGCGCTCGCGACGGGCGCCGTGGCCGAGGACAAGGTTGTCAACGTCTACAACTGGTCCGACTACATCGACGAATCCGTGCTGCAGGAGTTCACCAAGGAGACCGGCATCAAGGTGGTCTACGACGTGTTCGACAATCAGGACATCGTCGAGACCAAGATGCTGGCCGGCGGCTCGGGCTATGACGTGGTGGTCATCACCGGTCCGTTCCTGGCGCGGCAGATTGCAGCGGGCGTCTACCAGCCGCTCGACAAGTCCAAGCTGCCCAACCTTTCCAACATGTGGCCAGAAGTGATGAGCCGCGTCGCCCAATACGATCCGGGCAACCAGTACGGCATCGATTATATGTGGGGCACCACCGGCATTGGCTACAACGTCGACAAGATCAAGGCGATCATGCCCGACGCGCCGGTCAATAGCTGGGACATGGTGTTCAAGCCGGAGATCATCTCGAAGTTCAAGGACTGTGGTGTGCAGTTCCTCGATGCGTCCGAGGAGCTGATCCCTGCGGCGCTCAAGTATCTCGGCAAGAACCCGGACTCCAAGGACCCTGCCGACATGGAGGCAGCGGGCAAGCTGCTCGCTTCGGTCAAGCCTTACGTCCAGAAATTCCATTCGTCTGAATATATCAATGCACTCGCCAACGGCGACATCTGCGTTGCCGTCGGTTATTCCGGCGACATCCTGCAAGCGCGCAACCGGGCGAAGGATGCCAAGAACGGCGTGACCATCAACTATGTCATCCCCAAGGAAGGCGCCAACATGTGGTTCGACATCATGGCGATCCCCAAGGATGCGCCGAACCCCGACGCCGCGCATGCCTTCATGAACTTCATGATGAAGCCTGAAATCATCGCCAAGTCGACCAACTACGTCGCTTATGCCAACGGCAATCTCGCCTCGCAGAAGTTCGTCGATCCGGCCATTCTGGCGGATACTTCGATCTATCCCAACAAGGACACGCTGGCCAACCTGTTCTCGACCACACCCTACGACGCCAAGGCTCAGCGGGTGCTGACCCGCGTCTGGACGTCGGTCAAGACGGGCATGTGATGCTTTGGGGCGCCGTTCAACGCGGCGTCCCATCTTCGGGCCAGAGCTCCTACGTGCCTGACGCGGATGGGAAATTTATGTACCCGATATGCCAATGCGCCGGCGTTCTGGCAAGTTGACACAAGGAACTGTCGAAAAGCGCCCGGCCCTCTGGCCGGGTGCTTGCATGTGACGGGTCATGGTGGCACGTCAGGCTTGGTGGAAACGAGGGTTCCGAAGATGATCGAGGCGGTTGGGCCGATCAAGCGCAAGTTTGCTCCCTGGGACGATCCGACGCTCAAGCCGTTCATCCGCTTTGAGAACGTCACCAAGCGCTTCGGCGACTTTACCGCCGTCGACAATCTGACCCTCGACATCTACGAGCGCGAGTTCTTTGCGCTGCTGGGGCCGTCGGGCTGCGGCAAGACGACGCTGATGCGCATGCTTGCCGGCTTCGAACAGCCGACCGAGGGGCGCATTCTTCTTGACGGCAAGGACCTGTCCGGCATTCCGCCCTATAAGCGGCCGGTCAACATGATGTTTCAGTCCTACGCGCTGTTCCCACATATGACGGTGGAGGGCAACATCGCCTTCGGCCTCAAGCAGGAGGGCATGGACACTTCCAGTATCAATACCCGCGTCGCTGAAATGCTCAGCCTGGTCAAGCTCGAGAAGTTCGCCAAGCGCAAGCCGCATCAGCTTTCCGGCGGCCAGCGTCAGCGCGTGGCGCTGGCCCGTTCGCTGGCCAAGCGCCCGAAGGTGCTGCTGCTTGATGAGCCGCTCGGCGCGCTCGACAAGAAGCTGCGCGAGGAAACGCAGTTCGAACTGATGGACATCCAGGTCGAGCTCGGCATGACCTTCCTGATCGTCACCCACGACCAGGAAGAGGCGATGACGGTTTCCGACCGCATTGCCGTCATGAACCACGGCATCATCGCCCAGATCGGCACCGCTTCTGAGATCTATGAACAGCCTGCCACGCGCTACGTTGCCGATTTCATCGGGGACATCAACCTGATCGACGGCACGGTGTCGGCCGTGAAGGATGGCATTGCCACACTTCACAGCGCCAGCGTCGATGCCACCATCATGGCCGAGACCGGAACGGGCGAGGTCGCCGTCGGCGCTGAGGCGGGCTTTGCCATTCGGCCCGAGAAGGTCCAGATTTCGCTGGAAGCGCCTCCGGCCGGCACGCCCAATGTGCTCTCCGGCGAAGTTTGGGACATCGGCTACCTCGGCGATATCTCGGTTTACCGCGTCCGTCTGGCCGGTGGCTCCATCGTCAAAGCGACGGTTGCCAACCTGACACGCATGGTCGAACGGCCGATCACCTGGGAAGACAAGGTGTATCTGACCTGGCCGGCCGACGCCGGCATCATCCTGCTGAAATGAAGGAACGGGCTATGGCGGAGCGCGGGACGCAAGGAATGAGGCCCTTTGTCGCCAAATGGGCGCTGGTGGCGGTTCCCTATCTGTGGAGCCTGATGTTCTTCCTCGCGCCGTTCCTGATCATCCTCAAGATATCGCTGTCACAGACGGCGATCGCCATGCCGCCCTATACGCCGGTCATCAACACGCTCGGCGAGTTCTGGTCGAAGCTGACGGACTTCTCTCTCGACAACTACATGTTCCTCGGCGAGGACCCGCTTTACTATTCGGCCTATCTCTCCAGCCTTCGGATCGCGCTGATATCGACGGTGCTGCTGCTGATCGTCGGCTACCCGATCGCCTATGGCATGGCCCGCGCGCCCAAGAGCGTGCGCAACGCGTTGGTCATGGCGGTGATCCTGCCGTTCTGGACCAGCTTCCTGATCCGCGTCTACGCCTGGATCGGCATCCTGAAGCCGGAGGGTCTGATCACCATCGCCCTGCAGGGGCTGGGAATCCTTGGCCCGGGCGAACAGATCCACATCTACAACACCGAGACTGCCGTCTTCATCGGTATCGTCTATTCCTATCTGCCCTTCATGGTGCTGCCGCTCTACGCCGCCCTCGAAAAGCTGGACGCGACACTCCTCGAAGCGGCTGCCGATCTCGGCTGCCCGCCCATGAAGTCCTTCTGGGTGATCACCTTCCCGCTGTCGCTGCCGGGCGTCATCGCCGGCTGCTTCTTGTGCTTCATTCCGATCGTCGGCGAGTTCGTCATCCCCGATCTGCTCGGCGGATCCGGAACGCTGATGATCGGCAAGACGCTGTGGGCCGAGTTCTTCAACAATCGCGACTGGCCGGTCTCCTCGGCGGTGGCTGTGGTGCTGCTGATCATCCTGGTGGTGCCGATCGTCATCTTCCAGAACCAGCAGAAGAAGGCTTGAGGGAGCGCCATGAACAAGACGACGAGCTGGTTCAATGTCACCTCGCTGGTGCTGGGCTTCGCCTTCCTCTACGTGCCGATCCTCATCCTGGTGGTCTATTCGTTCAACGCCTCGAAGCTGGTGACGGTCTGGGGCGGCTTCTCATCGCGCTGGTACGTCGAGTTGTTGCATGATGAGGCGATCATCGACGCCGCCTGGGTGACCATTCGCGTCGGCATTCTCTCGGCCTCGTTCGCCACTGTCCTCGGCACCATGGCGGCTCTGGTGCTCGATCGTTACAACAAGTTCCACGGTCGTGCCCTGTTCTCGGGCATGGTCTATGCCCCCCTGGTCATGCCGGAGGTCATTACCGGCCTGTCGCTTCTCCTGCTGTTCGTCGCCGTCGGCTTCGATCGCGGCTTCTGGACCGTAGTCATCGCCCATACGACGCTCACCATGTGCTTCGTCGCCGTGGTGGTGCAGTCGCGTCTCGTCACGCTCGACCGCAGCCTGGAGGAGGCGGCCCTCGATCTCGGCTGCCCGCCGGTAAAGACCTTCTTCCTGATTACCTTGCCGCTGATCCTCCCCGGCGTTGTCGCCGGATGGATGCTGGCCTTCACGCTGTCGCTCGACGATCTGGTGATCGCCTCCTTCAACACCGGCCCCGGCGCCACTACGTTGCCGATCAAGATCTATTCGATGGTCCGCCTCGGCGTGACGCCGGAAATCAATGCCATCTCAACCATCCTGATCTCGGTGATCGCCGTTGGCGTTATCGTGGCCTCGGTTATTTCGCACCGTTCGCAGGTGGAGAAAGAGAAAGCCGAGCGCGCGGTCTTCCTCGCCGGTTGAGCTCCGGCGCCGGAGCCCGTTTACGCCTTCGGCAAATCCGGGTCGAGGATACCGACCTCGGGTCAATTGCCAACGCTAGCCATTTGCTTCTAGTTTGATTTCGGGTGAGCCGGACGGGGCGCCCACCTGAAGACAGCTTGCATTTCTTGCGACTTACCGTAAGTTAGAAGAATTCTAACCAAGGAGGTTTTCATGCGTGGGAATGAGAAAGTCATTGAGCGTCTCAACGAGGCGCTTTTCCTCGAACTCGGCGCGGTCAACCAATATTGGCTTCATTACCGGCTCCTCGATGACATGGGCGTCACCAAGTTCGCCAAGAAGGAGCGCGAGGAATCGATCGAGGAAATGCATCACGCCGACCGGCTGATTTCCCGCATCATCTTCCTTGAGGGACATCCGAACCTTCAGACCATTCCGCCGCTGCGTATCGGCCAGACCGTGCGTGAAATTCTCGAGGCGGATCTGGCCGGCGAGATCGACGCGCGCAACTCCTACCGTGCCTCGCGCCTGCTCTGCGCCGAGGAAGGCGATTACGTCTCGATGGAGTTGTTCACCGACCTTTTGAAGGATGAGGAAGGCCACATCGATTTCCTGGAGTCGCAGATCTCGCTCTACGACAAGATCGGTGAGGTCGCCTACATCCAGCTCAACGCCGACAGCACCGACAAGGTCGACTGATAGAAGCGTTCCCGGCTGGGTCGTTTCACCGCCGATGCTCAGGCATTGGCGGCGATACGACGGCGTTGCTGCATGCTGTCGCGATAGGCGCGCTGCTGCTCGACGATCTGCTGGCGACGTTCGGCGAGGTCATCACCGGCGAGCCGCTTTTCGATATGCGCGTTGATCACGTCGATGGCGAGAGGAAAGCAGCCGCAGCAGCGGCCGCGCGTTCCGAGGCGGCGATAGACGAGGCCGGGCGTGATAACGCGGAGGGGCATCTCGGCAAGGAGTTCGTCGACAGCTCCCTGGATGTCTTCGACGGTCAAAACATTGCAGTGACAGACGATCATCGATGAACTCCGGGGCGCCATTGGCGACGCCTGTAGCTCTCCGCGTTTCCGCTGGAACGGCGGGAAATGTCCCTTGTTGCCGCGCCTTTGTTGATAATCATTCTCAATTTCATTTTCAAGCACGTGGAACTCCGCACGCGGCGCTGCAGGCCTGCCGGGCGATGAGCGCAGGGCTCAATTTCGTCTGATTTTCATGACCAAGCGATGCAAAACACCCGGCGGATAGGTCCGCCGGGTGCTGCATTTTCGCAGTTTGTCTTACCGTTTGGTTATTCGGCGAGGACTCGTGTCGAGGGGAAGGTGATCTGGATCATCGTGCCCTGACCGGGTGTCGAGTCGATCTGGAAGGCGGCGCGGTTGGCTTCGACCAGCGCCTTGGTCAGCGGCAGGCCGAGGCCGGTGCCGCCGCCGGTCCGCGAGGTCGACAACTGGCGGAACGGTTCCATGGCCTTGACGATGTCGCCCTCGCTCATGCCCTGGCCGGTATCGCGCACCCTGAGCACCACCTCGCCGGATTCCTCATAGAGCGTCGAGACGATCACCTGTCCGCCCGCCGAGTTGAACTTCACGGCGTTGGACAGAAGGTTCAGGATGATCTGGCGAAGGCTGCGATTGTCGGCCACCACCGGCGGCAGACTGGACGACAACGAGGTACGGATGATGATCCGCTCGCGGTTGGCCTGCGGCTGCATCAGCGCAGCGCATTCCCGCACCACATCGTTGAGCCCCACCGCTTCGAACGTCAGCTCGAGCTTGCCCGCCTCGATCTTCGAGAGATCCAGGAGGTCGTTGACGAGGCTCATGATGTGAGTGCCCGACACGTGGATGTCGCGTAGGTATTCCTTGTAACGGTCGTTACCGACCGGGCCGAAGCGCTCTTCCATCATCACTTCGGAGAAGCCGATGATGGCATTGAGCGGCGTGCGGATCTCATGGCTCATCTTGGCCAGGAAGTCGGACTTCTGCGACGAGGCGTTTTCCGCTGCCTTCTTCGCCGAGGTCAGCTCCTCCTCCGCCCGTTTCCACTGGGTAATGTCCCGCAGCACGGCGCAGAACTTGGTCGCCGACACGCGGCCGATGGTCATGAACAGCGGCACCAGACCACCGCCGGCAACGCGGCCGATTACCTCGCGCCCATCGTTGAGCACGCTGGAAAGCGCATTGCGGCTGAGGCCGTCGAGGTAGTCGAGGGCCGAGCGGTGGCTTTCCGGCGCCAGAAGGTCGACGAAGGCCATGCCGATCATGTGCGACCGTTCGTTGCCGAACAGCGCTTCGGCCGATCTGTTGGCGCCGATCACCAGCCCCTTCTGATCGAGCACCAGTACGCCGTCGGTAGCGGTGTCGAGAATGGCCTCCATGTCCTCTGTGCGCTGCTCGGCGGTGGCGAGGCGATCTCGACTGGTTGTCGCGACCGTTTCCTGCACGACCAGCAGAGAGGCGATTCCTCCCTCCATCGGCATGGAGTGCAACCGCGCCGACACGGGAATCTCCACGCCATCGCGCCGGCGAATGGCGGGAATGGCCGCATCTCGATTGAGCGCCGCCCCTTCAAAGACCTGAGCAAAGCCGCCGTCGGCATCGATCGCGGCAACGTCGGGATAGCCGCAGAGATCGAGAAAAGCCTTGTTGGCATGGATGATGTCGCCGCCTCGCAGGATGGCAAGCGCTATCGGCAACTTGTCCAGCAGGGCGATGTCGACCGTCGGGCCGGTATCCGCCGGCACCTCCGCCTTGCGCTCCACCACCGGTCCTTGCGGAACGATGGCGCGGCTGGCGGAATCGGAAAGGATACGCGGGCCGAAGGCATCGGCCAGCGCCTCGGCGATCTTGTCGAAGGCGTCGCGCTCGGGCTTGGAAAGCGCTCGCGCCTTGTCGCCCGTCAGGCTGGCAAAAGTGCGGTGTGGCTCCACTGGCGACGACACGACTTCGGGAACCGACGGAACGGCCGGTTCGGGATCGGCCACATCTACCGCTTCTTCTTCCGGCGGTGGCGTTATGAGTGGCAACGGTTCCTGCAATTCGTCCGTCTCGGCCGACGGCTCTTCGGCAACGACAGGCTCGCCACCAGCGTTGTCTGCCGGCGTAGAATCCTGACTTTCAGGAACAGCCTCGACGGGTTCGTCGGTCACCGGCTCCGCCGCTTCCGGAGCAAGCTCTTCAGCGGAAACGATCGACTCGGAAGGAGTGGCCTCCAAGACAACTTCAGTTGGTTCGTCTGGCTCCCCGGGGGCTTCTTCTTCCGAAGCGACCTCGCCGTCAGCAGCGGACGGGTCGAGATGTTCGGAGGCCGTATCTACCTCAGCATCCGATAGGTCGGATTCGCCGGAATTGCCGTCTTCGGCGACATTGTCCGCCTCGACCTGATCGAGCTCTTCCACCGCTTCCGGGGCGGTGTTTTCGGGCTCGGTGACGACTTCCGTGATAGGCGCTATCGGCTCCTCCGACACGGTTTCATCTATTGTCGGAGATAGATCGCCGAAGCTCTCGAGCGCTGCGGCGGGTGCCTGTTCGGGGGCGATATCGTCGACGACGGGGAGTACTGCCGGCTCAGCCGACATGTCAGTCCCGTCTGCCGGTTGCATTTCGTCAACGATCGGCAGCGGAGCCGCGCCATCCGGTTCGGAGAGGATGATCGGCTCGGCTGGCACCGGTGCCTCGAAGGCGGCCCCCGTCTTCAGGACGCCGAAGCCGCGATAACCCCGGAACGACCGCTCGCGGCCGAACACCGGCATGCCGGCCAGATCGGCTGGTACGCGCAGGTTTTCACCTTCCACCGGCCAGTCGACGGTAAGGCCGGTGAAAGTATCGCGACGACCAAGCGCCTCGGCGATCCGACCACCCGGATCGAACTCGAGACGACCGGCGACCTCCGTCCAGCTACGACCGAGAATGTCGGCCATGCCTGGGCCAACCGTGGCCGCAAGATCGGACGAAACAAAAGTGAAGGCGAGCTGCGGATCCAGCTCGAAAACGAAGCGCACGGCACGACCATGCGCCGGGAAGGTAAAGGTGGGCGCCGCCGGCGCCTCGACCGGTTCGGGCGATGCTTCTTCAGCGGTCGCCTCGTCATGTTCGGCCACTTCGGACGGAATGACTTCGATGGGCGTCTCGGCAGGTTCATTCGGCTCGGATGGCACGGCCGTCTCGGCGACTGTGGTCGTCTCGACGGGCTCGGATAACCTCTCTTCAGGAAGGACCTCCAGCAGCGCTGCCGGTTCTTCCTCGATCGCCTTTACGCTCTCGGTTAGGTCCTCGTGAACGGTGATCGCGGCGTCAGCGGCTGGTTCCGGCGACGCTTCCTCGGGAGAGGGTTCAGCCGCGTTGAAAGGTATTTCCTCCGAAGCGGCGTCGATAACTTCGGGAACCGTCGCGTCGGCAACCGACTCATCATTTTCCGCCGCCGGGGCGAACGCCATTTCTTCAGATGCCGCTTCGGCCGGCTCGACCATGTCCGTATCAGCCAAATCGTCGGCGTCCGTGGGGACGACGGCAGGAACGGCAGCGATATTCTCGACAGGCTCAGGGTCCGGCTCTGGCGTTGTCTCCGGTACGGCGGTTGCCGCCAAGGTGGCGAAAGCGGCGGTCGGGTCGCCGACGAACGACCCCGTACCATCGACGATGGTCAGCAGGATGGCCTTGATGCCGTCCGCTGTCACCCGGCTTGCTTTGCAGACCGTTGGACGCGGCAACAAACCGCGCTGGAGCGGCAACCGTTCGATACGGTCCTGACCGCTGGCCAACGTGTCGTCCAGCGCGGTGATGCGGCGGGCGAAGGGCGATGCGGCCGAAAAGCGCAATGCCGTCAGCTTTTCGACCGTTGCGATTCCGAAGAATGCCGCGCCAGCGGCGTTGGCCCAGAGTAGGCGACAGCCGGTTCGGTCGACGACCAGGGACGGCCGGGTGTCGGCAATGAGCGCCCCGACGTTTTCCGTCTGGCTCAAAACTCTGAACAGATCTGCTCCGCCGGACATGTCGCGTCTCCACCTTTCCCGACATCGGGGCGTCACGACCAGTGGCGCCGGCAGAACAAGTCCGCCTATCCAACCAATCGACCGAGCCGAATAACGAAAAGCCGGCCCGTACAGCTTCTCCAGTCAACCATATGTTAATAATATGGCCCCGATGCGAGCGCTACAGTCGATTTCAAGGCTATGCCGGCAACCTCTCAATAACCTTAACTTCAAGATCCCACGAAATTCCTCGTTACACCGATTGTCGCCGGACGGCTTGCGTCCACCGGTGGAACATCTTTTCGCGTCAATGAGATGCACGCGTGAGAGCCGCATAGCGATGCAATGCCTTTGCCTAAAGTGCGGAATTCTCCGGAAAATGACGCTCTTGCTCCGAACAATCGTTTCAGCCTTGTGAGTGGCCTGTCCCTTGTCGCCGAAATACTCGCTTTCGTTGAACAATAGGGGCCTTCGTCTACCTATTCAGTATTTCGGCAACGATTTTAGTCAAGGATGCCGACCCAGGCCGCTGTCGAAGAAGTGCAGCGACAGCGCTACGGGGCGGGCGACAGCCATGACAGATGAGCCGATCGCAGATGAGAGACATGCGGGAGCAGCGGCCATGCAACCGGGCCCGGTGTCCGTGTCAGCCGTTCCCGACGCCGGGAATACTCGATCGTCCGGCCGCCAATCCTTTTCGATTGTCGAGATGATGGGTCGCTTTGCTGCCTGGCCCCTGATGACCGCTCTCCGACGTGCGCTGCTGCTGTCGCTGCCGCTCGTACTGGTCGGCGCCTTCGCTCTCTTCATCTCCGCGCTGACTTCCCTTCCCATCGCGGCCGCGCTCCCGGTCGAAACGGTGGGAACCATACGCGCGGTCTGCGACGTCGTTGTTCAGGGCACCTTCGGCCTCGTCGCTCTGGTCGTGGTCATCGGCTTTCCCTATTCCTTCGCCAGCTTGACGAAGCCGGCCGTCGATCGGCACCCGGTCAATCCGGCAAGTGCTTCAATCGTGGCGCTCTCCTGCTTTTTCATTGTTGTGGCGCCCGATACGCTCGATCACTGGAAAGAAGCCCTTTCATCCTCGCGCGGGTTGCCGGCGGCACTGGTTGTCGCGGTCGGAGCCAGCTGCCTCTTTCTATACCTTGCAAGGCGTTCGCTCTTCCGCTTCCGGCTCAGCGGATTCGGCGCGGATCCGCTGGTCGGAGATCTTCTGTGCATCTTGCCGGCCGCAGTGGTCACCATCGCAGCCTTCGCTACGATCCGGCAGGTACAGCTCGACCTCGGTGGACCGGATCTGACAACAGCCCTGTCGGCAGCCATATCGGCCCCTTTTGTCGATGCCAAGCCATCGGCATTCCTGGCTGTGAGCTATACGCTGCTCAGCCAGGTGATCTGGTTCCTGGGCGGACACGGCGCCAACATGATGGGGCCGGTGCTGCAGCAGATCGTCACGTCGGCCAGCATGGTCGACCCCGGCGCGGGCGGCCAGACTCAGGTCATCACCTGGTCGTTCTTTTCGGTCTACAGCGGCCTAGGCGGTTCTGGTTCGACGCTCTGCCTGATCATCGCTTTGCTGTTTGCCGATCGCGAACCTTCGGTCCGTCGCCTCGCCTGGCTGTCGCTCCTGCCGGCACTGATCAATGTCAACGAACCCCTGGTGTTCGGCCTGCCGTTGATTCTGAACCCGATCTACGCCATCCCCTTCATCCTGACGCCAGCTATCCTTGCATTGCTCGGCTATTTTGCGACGCTTATTGGCTTCGTGCCGGTCGCCAGCCATGCTGTTTCCTGGACGATGCCACCGCTCCTGAGTGGCTATCTCACCACCGGGTCGCCTGCCGGCACTGTAGTACAGCTCATGGCGCTGGCGGCCGGCACCCTCATTTACTGGCCTTTCGTGCGCATCGCCGCGCGGGTGCGGCTCGCCGCCAACGCCAAGGCCATGCAGACGCTGCTCGATGCGGCCGAATCCGATGAGATCGTGCAGGGGTACCGGCTGATTGATCTGCCGGGGACCGCCGGGCGCTTCGCCAGCGCACTGGCCAGCGATCTCAACGATGCGCTTGGGTCGGACCGGATCTACCTTCATTATCAGCCGCAAGTCTGCATCGATGAGCGAAGGGTGTTTGGCGTCGAGGCGCTGCTGCGTTGGAATCACGAGGTCTACGGCCTTATCCCGCCTTCGGTAACGGTGGCGCTGGCCGAGGATATGGGTGTCATCGACCAGTTGGGCGAGCGGGTTCTCCGCCTCGCTTGCCGTCAGCGCGCGGCGTGGCGCGGCTTCGTACCTGCCGATCTGATCGTCTCGGTCAACATATCGCCGCATCAACTGCGAAAGGCCGATTTCGACCGGACGGTTCTGAAAATCCTCGATGAGGAAGGGCTGGCGCCCGATCTTCTCGAGCTCGAAATCACCGAGTCCACCTCGCTGACGCCCGCCGTTCAAGCGCTCGGCGCCCTGCTTCGTCTGCGCAGCGTCGGTGTCCGCATCGCACTTGATGATTTCGGCATGGGGCATACGTCCCTGCATTATCTGCGCGAGCTGCCGCTCGACACGCTCAAGATCGACCGCTCTCTCACCTTTACCAGCCAAGGCGATCTCAACGAGCACGTGATCCGGTCGATCATTGCGCTCAGCCGTACGCTCGGCCTCCGGGCGGTGGTGGAGGGCATCGAACAGCCCGAGCAACTGCCGAAGTTCATCGACCTCGGCTGCGGCCGTTTCCAGGGCTATCTTTTCTCCCAGCCGCTCGGGAGCGGGCCGTGTCTCGACTACATCAGAGCCAACACCGGCGTCGCTGCCTGAAGGCGGTCGGCTGCGATGGCTGTTGCCAAAGCCGGGACAGCGGCGCGCGATCCCCGCGCAAGGCCGGTAGGCTAGCAGGTGTCGAGGTCGTGAACTGCATTGAATTCAATTCGATGCTACTGGACCTTAAGTGCATTCCGCTGTCGGACAAGCTCGATATAGTTCGAGTGAATGCGTTTTGTGCCTGAGCATGAGTTGGGAGGCATCATGTCGATCACGTCATCGGCGGCGCTCGCCGCCATCATCGATCACACGATCCTGCGCCCGGATACCACCGAGGCGGATATCGATCAGTTCTGTGCCGAAGCGCTGCAGTGGAAATTTGCCTCGGTCTGCGTCAATCCTCTCAACATCCCGCGCGTCGCCGCTGCGCTGCGCGGTTCGCCGGTAAAAACCTGCTCGGTGATCGGCTTTCCGCTCGGGGCGACGCCGACCGATGTCAAGCGCCGCGAGGTCGAATGGGTGACGGCCCAAGGGGCAAGTGAAGTCGATATGGTGATCTCCATCGGCACCCTGAAGAGTGTCGGTGCCGGTCCGATCGGTGAGGAAGTGGCCGTGCTCAAGGCCGCCTGCGGCGACGTGCTGCTCAAGGTCATCTTCGAAACGGCCCTCCTGACCGACCAGGAGATCGTTGCGGCTTCCCTGGCTGCCAAGGCAGCGGGCGCCGATTTCGTCAAGACATCGACCGGTTTTACCCAGAAGGGTGCCAGCGTCGAAGCCGTGGCGTTGATGCGCCGCACCGTGGGACCGAAAATCGGCGTCAGTGCATCCGGTGGCATCCGGTCCTTCATCGAGGCCATGGCGATGATCGAAGCGGGGTCAAACCGCATCGGCACCAGTCGCGGCGTGGCCTTGATGCGGGAAGCGCATTTCTAGAGCAATTTCAGCAAAAGTGGGAACCGGTTTTGCGTCCGAAATTGCGAAAAAACAAAGAGTTAGAGCCTTTCCGGTGAACCGGAGTTCGCCGGAAGGGGCCTTAACGACGCGAGCACGCAGGACGAGAGCGGCAGTTCGCCGTCGCCTGAATGCATACCACTTCCAGCCGTTCGACCAAGTGGAACGAGACGGCGGCCGATGAACGTGCCCCCAGAGTGGACCCCATAAAACCGGCGCCGGGGTCGCCCGTACGGGATCGGCCCCAGCGCCTTCAGGTCGGTGTTTCAGAAGGTCAGGCGCTCGCCTTGTCCAGCAACTCGATCTCTGCCGGCGTCATATGCAGTGTCGCTGCATGCGCAAAGCTCTCGACATGCGTCACCTTGGTCGCACTGGCGATGGGCGCCGTAACGCCCGGCCGTGCCATCAGCCAGGCAAGAGCCACCTCCGCCGGCTTGGCGTGATGGGCTTCGGCCACCTGATCGATAGCGGCGAGAATGCCGAAGCCTCGCGCATTCAGGTATTTCTCGACACTGCCCGCCCGGCTGCTGCCCTTGAGATCGTCGGCCGACCGATACTTGCCGGAGAGGAAGCCAGCGGCCAGGCTGTAGTAGGGTACGACGCCGATATCTTCGTGCATGCAGAGATCGCGCAATGCCCCATCGAACTGAGAGCGTTCGGCAAGGCTATAGTTGGGCTGAAGCACCTGATAGGCCGGCAGATGCCGTTGCCGCGACACCGAGAGGGCTGCGCCGAGCTGTTCGGCATCGACGTTGGAAACGCCGATCGTCCTCACTTTGCCGGCACGGATCAGCTTATCATAGGCCCCCAGCGTCTCCTCAAAGGGCGTTTGATCCGGCCAATGGGAAAAATAGAGGTCGATCCGCTCGATGCCGAGGCGGGACAGAGATCGATCGGCGGCCTCAAGGATCCATGTCTCGCCAAGGCCCTTCTGGCCGGGCTGGCCGAGATCGGAGCCAACCTTGGTGAAGATCTTCATCTTGTCCCGGACGCCCGGCCGTGCTTTCAGCCAGCGGCCGATGATCGTCTCGGATTCCCCGCCTTTGTTACCTGGCTTCCAGCGGGAATAGACATCCGCGGTATCGATGGCATCGAAGCCATGGTCGACGAAGGCGTCCAGCACGTCGAAGCTGGCCTTCTCGTCAATGGTCCAGCCAAAGACGTTGCCGCCAAATACCAGCGGCGCGATATCAAAGCCGGTTTTCCCGAGCGGGCGCTTTTTCATTTTCCTCTCCGGTCGTTAGAAGAGTCCGTCTCGGACCGCTTCTGCCTCGGAGGATTATAGGAGGGTGCGCCGCGCCCGTCATGTCGGCGCTTCGGCCAATTCACGCGAGCTCAACCGACGAGAATCAGAACAACACGTCGTCGAAAAGGTCTTCGCTCTCCTTGGCCGCGACGGTAGGCGCCGGTGCGCCGTTCGAGCCCAGGATGGCCCGGTGAATGTCGCGCTCGGAGGCCATGGTGTAGATGGCGAAAAGACGCTCGGAGAAGTCGGTGTGTTCTTTGGCATCGGCAGCCAAGCCGAGGTGACCGTCGCTGCCGAACAACCGCCGGCAGGCTTCGAGATGTTCGCCGAGGTCCCTGGCGAAGTCGATGTCGCGGGCAATATGCGCGATCCGCTCGGCAATGGCATTGCCGCTCTCCGCCGCTTCCTTGAGGTACTGGCTGGTGCGGACGTTGGCTTCGCGCAGAGTGGCAACGGCGCCGTCGACCTCGCTGACGATATCGACGTGGCGAGCCTTGTCCTCGGTATCGATGCCGGCTGCCGTTTCCCGCATGGTCGACAGGCGCTGCAGAATGTCTTCCGCTGCGACGCCGAGTCTGGCCGCGTAGGTATTCATTTCCGCCGCCACCACGCCGACGGCGCGGCCCTTGGCGCCCAGGCGGTTGCTGCGCAGATAGGCGTTGATGGCGAGACAGCGGATGTCGTCGCGAACGCTTCGGATGTTGCCTATATTGCCCATGTTGCTGAGCAATTCCGTGGCGACCTGCTTGGTGGCAGCATAAGCGGCGGCGGCAAGCGCACCTGACCGCTCGATATCTCCCACTACGTTCCGCGCCAGACTGACGCCTTCCTCGATCGCCTGCATGGTTTCGCTGCCGCCGCAGCCCGCCTTGCCGTTCAGCGCCAGCACACGCTCGGCTTCCTTGGCCAGCCCCTCGATGGAGGCAACGACGACTCGTGTCTGCTCGGTGAAGTCCTTGATCAGCGCGGCGGTCTGCGCGGCCAGCAGCCGGATTGCCACCTGGGTCAGCGCTTCGGCCCGCTGGTCCGTATCGCAGCGGGGAAGCTCGTCGAGCAGAATGGCGATGCCGGCTTGCACATGTTCAATCCGTTGCCGCGCGACATCGCCGACCTGCAGAGCCGATAGTACCTTGCCGACTTTTTCCTGGACCGACCGCGCGACATCCGCCGTGCCGGCCGCGAGCCGCTTGAGACCGGCGCGGCGACTGTGCACCGCGTCGAGCGCGTCGGTTAAAGTCGATGAAACCGCCGACACCTGGGTTTCAAGGCCGGTGTCTTTTCCACCGGCGCAGGCCGCTGCGAGCTGGGTGCTCAGTTCACCGACCTTGGCGGCAAAAACGTCGATCTGCCCAATGGCTGAGCCCACATACTTATCGACGTCATCGGCGAATTGGGCGAACTCGGCAACGCCGGCGCCGGCAATCCGGGTTTCCATGGCACAGGTGGTGAGATAGCGCAGCGAGCGCTGCATGTCGCGCGTTCGCGGTGTAATCGCTTCACCGTCGGCGAGGATCGATACCAGACGCTGACCAGCAGCCGTCTCGGTTTCCACGAGTTCGGTGAGACCTTTCAGCGTGGCGGTTAGCCGAGCCGCGGCTTCGTCACAAGCGTGATCATCGAGAGCACCGGTGATGCCCTCGATCGCCGAGAGGAGGCGTGCGACGATGTCATAGGCCGCCATCAGCGCCCTGCCACCCTCGACGAAACGTTCTTCAATCCGCGAGCGAGCAGCCTCAAGCTGATCGGATACCGCACGCAGGTCGGGTCGGCGGGACATACCGTCGGAATTCACGCTTCTACTCCCTGTCTTGAACGCATGATTCCACAAAAGAGTGAACTATCGGTTCACCACCTGCGGTCGTTTGTTGGGGTGTTCTGCACCAACCGACAGGGAAAGCGGGCCGCAACATGCTTTCCACTTCATTTCCAATCATGCGATAAGCTGTTGCATCCATTCCGGAACGGACCCTGCCGATCATGACCGAAAAGCCGCCTCGCGAGGGCAAGCGACCGACGATTGCCGACGTGGCACGCGCGGCCGGCGTGGCGCCGGCTATCGTTTCGCGGGCGCTGTCGCCGAGCCGCCGCCCGGTGTCGCTCGAAAAGAAGGAGCGGGTTCTGAAAGCGGCGGCCGAGCTCGGGTATCACCAGAACCCGCTGGCGCGCGGCCTCGCCACCAAATCGGTCGATCTTGTCGCCGTCATCATCAATTATCTCAGCGATCTCTCCGACCTCGACCTGTTCGACCCGCTGCTCGACGGTATCCAGTCGCTCGGCAAGCAGGCAATCCTGATCCGCGTCGGCCGCACCAAGCGCATCGACGACTTCTTGCGCAATTCGCTGACCTACCACGTGCACGCCGCGCTGGTGTTCTCCGATTTTGCCGACGCCGGCGAGGTGCGTGATCTCTTTCACAGCGACAACGTGCTGATGCTCAATGGGCGCTTCGACGCTGAAAGTGCCCGCATTCATATCGACGAGGAGAGCGGCATCGACGAGCTGGTGCGGCACGCTCGTAGCCGAGGCGTTGGCAGCGCCGTGCTGGTAACCGGACGCGCCAGCTCGCTGGTCGAGGAGGCGCGGATCGCCGCTTACCGGGCCGCCTGCGCCACCGCCGGCATCCGCCTTCTGTCTGAAATCGGTGGCGATTATTCCTATGACTCCGGCATCAAGGCGGCGGTTGCTGTCTCCCAAGCCATGCCCGAGGCCGTGTTCTGCACCTCCGACTCCATGGCGATGGGGGTGATGGACGGCCTCGGTCGTGAGGGCCGGCGGCCACCCGCCGACTATCTGCTCTATGGCTTCGATGCCGTCGAGAAGGGCAACTTTGCCGCCTACGATATTTCCAGTGTCGGCTTCGACCGCTCGGCGCTGGTCGGCGGCATTCATGCCTATCTCAAGGCACCGGAGGAATTTCCAGCTGCCGGTCTCGACATTCCCACCCGCTTCATCGCGCGCAGCACGGGTTGAGACATCCCAATATGAAAATCTCGGCGCCGGTTTTCACCGACGCCGAGTGCGTCTGCGGTCCTCAATGGGCGGATTTTCCCGCCTTCTTACCAGAGCGGGGTCAGCGTCGGCGGATTGGCCTTCTCGCCCCACCACTTCTTGTAATTGGCTTCATAGGCGCCCGACTGGATGTAGTCGGAGACGAACATGTCGACCCAGCGCTGGAAGTCCGGATCGCCCTGAGCGATGGCGATGCCGATCGGGTCGTTGGAGTAGAGGCCGGGCAGGGTGGTGAGCGATGGCTCCTTGGTGGCGAGGTAGTCGAGCATCGACGAATCCTCGATACCGGCGTCGACGCGCTTCTGCTTGAGCAGCAGCACGCCGTCCGGCGAGAAGTTGTCGGTGTAGACCAGCTCGGCCGTCGGCACGGCGCGCTTCAGGAAGGTCTCGCCCGTGGTGCCACGGCCGACCACCACCTTCTTGCCGGCGAGGCCTTCCAGGGTGGTGATGCCGGCATCGGCCTGCACGATGATGCGGAGGCCGGCGCGGTTATAGGGGATCGAGAAGCTGACGGCCTTGGCACGGGCCAGGGTCGCCGAGGTGTTGGCGACCACGAGGTCGAGCTGGTTGGCCACCAGCATGGAGACGCGGGCGTCGCCCGAGACGTCGGTGAATTCGGGCTTCACGCCGAGCTTTTCGGCCAGCATGGTCGCCACGTCGACGTCATAGCCCACCGGGTTGTTCTGGGCGTCGCGGAAGCCGATCGGCTCGCCGCCCAGCGACACGCCGATGCGGATGGTGCCGGCGTCGAGAATTTCCTGCAGCTTGGAGCCGGCGCTGGCCGCGCTCACCAGCGTCAGGCAGACGGCTGCGGCGGCAAGAGTGGATTTCAGAAGCCTGTGCATGATGTGTCTCCTCTAGTCAAAGCTGTTCCGATTGCCGCCGCTCGGGTGCGGGCATGCCGGGTTCCCAGAACCAATAGGAGACCGGCTTGTCACCCCGGAGCGTGACGACGCGATGCTTGTTGTTCTTGTCGAGCGCATGAATGACCACCTCGCCAATGAAGCCATCCCTGAGGGCGAGGAGATCCTCGGCGGCGCGCTCTACCGCCGCATCGAGGGAAAGGCCGAATTTCAATCCCTGCACCACCGCATGCGAGGTAGCGCAGCGCATGGTCATCTCGCCGGTGTGGGTGCAGGCGGCGACGCCATAGCGGCTGTCGGCATAAAAGCCGGCACCAGGGATCGGGCTGTCGCCGAGCCGGCCGGGATATTTCCATGCCCAGCCGGAGGTCGAGGTGGCGACGGCGGCGTTGCCGCCGGCATCAATGCCGAGAAACACCGTGGTGTCGCGAACCCGCTCGGGATCGGTAATGGCGTTGGATAGCGGGATCAGCGGCACGTTCGGGAAGGCGGCGCGCGCCTTGTCGTCGAGCAAGCCATCGAGCTTCTCGCGCCACACCCGCTTGCTGTCGGGAAAGAGCACATTGTCTTCGCTGAAACCGATTTCACTTGCGAAACGACGCGCGCCTTCGCCGGTCAGCATGACATGCGGCAGGCGTCGCATCACCTCGCGCGCCAGCTTGGCCACATGCAGGGTGCGCGGTACGGCGCCGACTGAGCCGACGGACAGCGTCGTACCGTCCATCACGGCGCCGTCGCATTCCATGTCGCCGACCATGTTCGGCCAGCCGCCGTAACCGACGGAGCGCACGCTCGGTGCCGCTTCGACATAACCGATACCCTCGACCAGGGCATCGAGAGCAGCGCCCCCGGCGACGAGGGTGTCGATGGCGTGCGAGAAGCCGGGTTCAGCCTCGGTGTTGGCGATGAGGATCAAGGCTCAGTCCTTCTTCATCTTGGATAGGAATTGCCGGATACGCGGCACGGCCAGGCCGCCGTCCTCGGCGAAGAATTGCGCCGTCGGCAGATCGACGATCAGCTCGCCCTGCTCGAGGAAGACGATGCGGCTTGAGATGTGGCGGGCGAACTCGATCTCGTGGGTGACGAACACCATGGTCGTGCCGTCGGCGGCGAGCTCGGCAAGGATGCGCAGCACGTCGCCGGTCATCTCGGGATCGAGGGCGGAGGTCACCTCGTCGAGAAGCAGGTAGCGCGGCTGCATGGCAAGCGCCCGGCAAATGCCGACGCGCTGGCGCTGGCCGCCGGACAGCTGCTGCGGGTAAGCATCGGCATGTGCCGCGAGACCCACCTTGTCTAGCAGCGCCCGGGCGCGCGCCTCGGCCTCGGCCTTGGGCAGCTTCAACACTTCGATCGGCGCGAGGGTGATGTTCCTCAGCGCCGTCATGTGCGGATAGAGGTTGAACAGCTGGAACACGGTGGCCGAGGCCCGGCGGGCGGCAACAAGGCCAGCCTTGGTCGAGACATCGTGACCGTCGACGGTGATCTTGCCGCCCGACAGTGTTTCCAAGCCATTGATGCAACGGATCAGCGTCGATTTGCCCGAGCCGGAGGCACCGAGGATAGTCACCACCTCGCCCGGTTCGACCCGGAGGTTGACGCGCTTCAGCACCAGCGTCTCACCGAAGCGCTTCTCGACGTTTTCGGCGACGATCATCAGATGCCTCCCCATTTGACGGACTTGCGGAGCGCCGCTTCGATGCGACCGCCGACGTGGGCAAGCGTCTTTGCCGCGATATAGTAGATGAGCCCGATCACCGCCCAGACGATGAAGGGCTGCAATGTCCTCAGATTCAGGATGTTGCCGATCTTGGTGAGATCGAACACGCCGATCACCGAGATCAGGGACGTCACCTGCAACTGGTTGACCAGGATGCCGACCAGCGGTCCGACAGCAAAGGCGGTAGCCTGTGGTGCGATGACAAGGCGCAAAATCTGGGAACGGTTGAGACCAAATACCTTGGCCGCCTCGATCTGGTCGCGGTCGATGGATTCGATGCCGGAACGGAAGATGACGAAGGCAAAGGCGGCTGTGTTGAGACTGATGGTCAGCGTGGCTGCTTCGACCGGTGTCATCCGGATATGCAGGAAGGCCGGGATGCCGAAGAACACCAGGAACAGCTGCACCAAGACAGGCGAATTCTTCAGTGCTTCGGTGACCACGACAATCACTGGTCGGCAGCCGGGAATACGGTAGTGATGGACGACGGCCAGCAACAGCCCGATGGCCAATCCGATCAGCGTTGTGCCGATGAACAAGGCGAGGGTGACGCCGAGGCCCTGCAGCAGCAGGATGATGTCGTAAGGGGTGAAGTCGGCGTAGCGCATCAGCCCCCCGTCATGAAGCGGTTGAGGCGATGGTGGATCGCCGAGATGGCAAAGGACAAGAGCGTGGTCAGCGAGGCATAGAGCACCAGCAGCACCGCGTAGACCTCGAAGGGCTTGAAGGTGGTGGCGGCGACGATCTTGGCGGCACCGGTCAGCTCATTGACGGTGATGGTGGACAGGATCGACGAGGTCAGCACCAAGTTGATCAGCACCGAGCCCATCGGCCGCACCGAAACGCGCATGGCGATCGGCAGCACGATGCGGGTGAAGATCTTGACCCGGCTGAGACCCGACACCTTGGCGGCATCGATCACGCCGGCATCGATGGTCAGGATGCCCGACAGGATGACGTCGGAGACGAAGGCACCGCCGGCAATCGACATGGCGATGACGCCGGTCTCGAAGGCGCCGATATAGATGCCGAGTTCAGGCAGACCGTAGAAGAAAAAGAACAGCTGCACGAGAAAGGGCACGTTGCGGAATACATCGCCATAAGCGTTGGCGATGCCGCGCACCAGCTTGTTGCCCGACGACCGCATCGAAGCCGTTAGCGCCCCGAGCAATACCGCACCGGCGATGGCCAGCAGGCAAGCGGCGATCGTCAGGGCGAAGCCCTGCAACAGAAAGCCGATGTAGGGCTCGATCACCCTCCAGAAGCGCACCGATGTTCCCCCGCCGTTATTGTTGTGAAAGCGGTTTCACTTTTTGTAGGGACGATTCCAAAGGCTGTCAAGCAAGGGCCAAGCAACCGTGGTCTCGTGACCTTCTAGGCGACCGCCGCGGTTCCCGATCCCAAATCCTGTTCGCGAGCGATATGGGCGGCCAGTGCGTCGACGAAGCGGCGGCCATAAGCGGGCAGCGGCGTCGAGCGCGACCAGATGGCGGAGATTTCGAATTCCACCGGCCGGCCCTCAATGGCGATCGGCCGCACCGTCAGGTCGGTCTTCAGCGCGCGGATCGAAGAGGGCAGAACGGCGACGCCGACATTGCCGATGGCCATGGAGAACACGGTGTGTGGCGAGCCGCTTTCGAGGGCGATGCGAGGATCGAGGCCGGACAGACGGCAGGCCGCGTCGAACATCTCGCGGCTGACGTGGCGACGGTTGAGCAAGAGCAAGGGATGGGCGCACACCTCGGCAATATCGATTGGCACGCCCGTGCTGCCGATGCGCTCGGCCGTGCCGATGGCCAGAACGGCAAGGTGGCAGAGCGGCCGCGCCTCGATATCGGGAGTCCGGGCATAGCTCGAGGCGTTGATGGTGAGCTGCACCACGCCCGACCGCAGCTTGGCGTCGAGGTCGGCACCGCCGCCTTCCTCGAGGCGGATATCGACGCGCGGGTGCTCAGCCTGCCACTCGCGCAGGAAATCGGGGAAATAGCGCTCGATGAGCTGCGAGCAGGCGCCGACCTTGAGCACGCCCGCCTCGCCCTTCTTCAATTCCTCGGCGGAGAGACGCAGGTTCTTGGTGGCGATCAGCACCTCGTTGATGCGCGTGCGTAGCGCCTCGCCCTCGGGCGAGACGCGGATCTTCTTGCCCATCCGCTCGAACAGCTCCACCCCCAGCGTCTGCTCGATGCTCTGGATCTGGCGCGACAAGGCCGACTGGGTGATCGACAGTTTTTCGGCGGCAACCGTGAAGCTGCCGCATTCGGCGACCGTCATGAAGCTCTGCAGCAGCCTGTCGTCCATGGCCCGCTCCCGGTTGGGGATGAGCCTCAAGTCCTACACGCGCCGGGCGTCCCCCTCAAGCGATGATGCCCTATACCGTCAGGACCGAGGCCCCAGCGGTGGCTCGGCTCTCAAGCGCACGATGAGCATCGGCGGCGGCCATCAGCGGAAATCGCTGGCGCACCTCTGCCTTGACGGCACCTGACGCAAGGCGGCCGAACAGGTCGGCGGCGCGCGCCTCCAGTTCGGCCCGTTCCTCGATGAAGTGGAACAGCATCGGGCGGGAGGCGGAAAGCGAGCCGCCCTGTGCCAGCATCGACAGCGTGAAGCCCTCGATCGGCCCCGACGATTGGCCGAAGGAGACGAAGGCGCCGCGCTTTCTCAGACATTTCAGCGAACCGGCCCAAGTGTCGCGACCGACGCTATCGTAGACCACGTCGCAGCCGCGACCGTTGGTGACGCCGAGCGCCGTCGCCACGAAGTCGTCGCGGCGATAATCGATGACGTGGTCATAGCCGTGGGCAAGCGCGAGCTCGGCCTTCTCCGGCGAGCCGACCGTGCCGATGGTGGTGGCGCCGAGCGCCTTCAGCCATTGTCCCATGAGAAGGCCGACGCCACCGGCTGCCGCATGCACCAGCGCCACGTCGCCGGATTTCACCCGAAAAGTCGAGGTGACCAGATACTGAACCGTCAGCCCCTTCAGCATAACGGTGGCGGCAATCTCATCGGAAACGCCATCGGGCAGCTTCACCAGCCGGTCGGCGGCAATGACCCGCCGCTCTCGATAGGCACCGAGCGGCGTTGTGTAGGCCACCCGATCGCCTGGTTTCAGTCCCTTGACGTCCGCCCCGATGCTTTCCACCACCCCGGCTGCTTCGGCGCCGACAACCAGCGGCGCCTCCGGCCAAGCATAGAGGCCGGACCGATAGTAGGTGTCGATGAAATTGACGCCGACGGCAGTGTGACGCACCACGGCTTCGCCGGCTGCCGGCACGCGATCGGCGACCTCTTCCCAGCTCAGCGCTTCCGGACCACCGGGAGCGCTGAGCAACATGGCTTTCGACATTTTGCCTTCCCCGTCAGACCTGGAATTCCGGATCGACCGGAATCTGCAGCGCCTGAACGACGGCGTTGGTTTCCGAGGCCATGCCGATTACCGACAAGAGTTCGGCATGCATGCCCTCCGTCATGCCCTTGGCCTTGGCCTGGGCGGTATGCGAGTGGATGCAATAGCTGCAGCCGTTCACCGTGGAGACGGCGACGTAGATCATCTCCTTGACCACCGGCGACAACTCGCCCGGCGCGACCATCACTTCCTTCAGACTCGCCCAGGTGCGTTCGAGAAGCTGCGGCTGGTTGGCGAGGCCACGCCAGAAGTTGTTGACGAAGGTCGATTTGCGGGTGGCGCGGATGTCGTCGAACACCGCTTTGACGCGCGGGTTGGCGTCGACCTCGGCGTCGGTCCAGAGTTTCACGGTTGTCATGATCTTGTCCTCAGCGATGGGCCCAGGCCCAATAGAGTTCGCGCGCCTTGCGCCCCTTGGGGCCAAAGGCCAGCGTCTTGTCGTCAAAGCCGATCACCGGCACGACCTTGGAGATATTGCCGGTCGAGAAGATCTCGTCGGCGGCGCGGAAGTCGTCGACCGACAGCGTGATCTCATGAACCGTCTCGCCAGCGTCGCGCAGCAGCCCGATCACACGCTTGCGGGTGATGCCAGCGAGGAAGGTGCCGTTCGGCACTGGCGTGAAAAATTCGCCGCCCTTCACCAGGAAGACGTTGGCGGTGGCGAGTTCGGCGACATTGCCGGCGAAATCCTGCACCAGCGCGTTGTGGAAGCCCTTGCCGCGCGCCTCGCGGATCATGCGGGCGTTGTTGGGGTAGAGACAGGCGGCCTTGGCGTTGGTCGGCATGCACTCCACCGTTGGCCGGCGGAAACGTGTCGTGGTGATGGTGAAGCCCTTCGGTTCGACCATCGGCATCTCCTCAAGGCAGAGCGCGAAATCGGTCGAGGCGGGATTGGGGGCAACCACCGAAGAGTCGCCTTCTTCGGCCCAGTACATCGGCCGGATGTAGACGGCTGGGTTAGGCCCGAACTTCTTGAGGCCTTCCTGCGTCAGTCCGATGATCTCGGCGTCGCTGAGCGTCGGCTCGAGGCCGAGGTTCCTGGCCGATTGATTGACGCGCGCCGCATGCAGGTCGAGGTCGGGAGCGACGCCTTCGAAGGCGCGGGCGCCGTCGAACACCAGCGAGCCGAGCCACGTGGCGTGCGAGTTGGCCCCGAGCACGCGGACATCGCCCTCGTGCCAGGCGCCGTGATAGTAGGTCCAGATGCGGGACATCGTCTTGGCTTTCCTCTTGTTCTTGCGCCCTGTCTTCAGTGGACGGAAGCGTACATGATGCGCTCCTCGCTGGCGTCCAGCGGAGAGAATTCCTCGACCACGCGGCCCTGGCGACAGACCAGGATGCGGTCGGAGAGTTTCAGGATTTCCGGCAGGTAGGACGAGATCACCACCACGGCGAGACCGTCGTCGGCGAGCTTCTCGATCAGGTGATGGATCTCGGCAATCGCCGCCACATCGACGCCGCGCGTCGGTTCGTCGAAGATGACGAGACGCGGCTTCTGCACGAGCCCCTTGCCGATCACCACCTTCTGTTGGTTGCCGCCGGACAGTTCGACGACGCGGGCATCCGGATTGATGGCGCGGATGTTGAGCGTCCGGCCCCAGCTCTCGGCGAGCTGCGTCATCTCGGCACGGCTCACCACCGGTATCTTGTTCTGACCGGCGGCGAGATGACCAGAATAGAGGTTCTCGGCGATAGACATCGTCTCGAAGAAGCCTTCGAGCTTTCTGTCTTCGGTAACATAGACGATGCCGTCCTGCATCGCCGGACGAGGCGTGTTGTAACGCACCGGCTTGCCATCGAGCGCCACCTCGCCGCCACGGTTGAAGTCGCGCTTCATCACGCCGGCGACGATCTTGGCCGTCTCGGTTCGGCCGGAACCGACGAGGCCGAACAGGCCGGTGATCTGGCCGGCGAAGATCGAGAAGGAGGTGTTCTTGACGATCGCCCCCATCGAGAGGTCCTGCACCGACAGCACCTTGTCGCCGGCCGGGCGGACGGCCGTCTTCTTTGCCGCGTCGCCGCTGGCGAGCGTGCGCCCGACCATGGCACGCACGATCTTTTCGCGGGTGAAGTTGGCCGTAACGTCGGTGACGACGCGGGCACCGTCGCGCATCACGGTGATGCGGTCGGAGATATGCAACGCCTCTTCGAGCGCGTGGCTGATGAAGATCACCGCCACCTTGCGTTCCTTGAGGCGGCGGACCAGGGCGAAGAAATGCCGCTTCTCCTCCGGGGTCAGCGTCGCTGTGGGTTCATCGAAGATGATGATCCGCGCTTTCAGGCGCACGGCGCGGGCGATCTCGACCATCTGCCGCTTGGCGGCGCCGAGCGTGGCGACCGTCGCCGTCGGGTCGACCGTGAAGTTCAGCGATTGCAGGAACTGTTGCGCCGAGATGGCGACGCCGCGCAACCGATTCAGGAACTTCTCGTCGCCGAGATAAAGGTTCTGTGCCACCGTCATCGACGGCACCAGCGACGTTTCCTGGAACACCATGGCGATGCCCTGTTTCAGGGCGTCGGCCGGACCGCCGAAAGTGACCGGCTTACCGTCGAGCAGGATTTCGCCCGATGATGGCGGCACCACGCCGGCAATCATCTTGGTCAGCGTCGACTTGCCGGCGCCATTCTCACCCAGGAGCGCGTGCACCTCGCCCTCGGCAATGTCGAAATCGACGGCGTCGACGGCAAGGTTGCCGCGATAGCTTTTGGAAAGGGTGCGCGTCTCGATCAGCGTCATGCCGCACCTGTCTCGATTTCGAGGACGACGTTGCCACCACGCGAGGCGGCGAACAGCACGCCGCCGATTTCCGCCATGTCTCGAATGCCGTGCCGGCGACCGTCGGCGCGGCTATGCAGGCTGGATACCGGACGGAGGTGATCGTCGAGGCGGGCAATCAGACCATACGACCGCCCCGGTGCCCAGGGCTTGCGCACGCCCATGGTGACGACGCCGCCGCACTGCAGCGGTTCGAGGAAGGAATTACCTGAACTCATTTGCGGCGCGATCCAGAGATCACGGGGCACCGTCGCCATCATGTCCTCGCGATAGGCGGTCTCGGTCAGAACCAGTTCGATCAGGCGGTTGCGGGGCGCCATCAGCGCCAGCCAAGCGCCGCCGCCAGTGGCGCGCGTGAGGCGGGCCGGATAGCCGGGCAGGTTGGACAACACGGGTTGCGGCTTTGTGCGCCCGTCGCCCGTGATGCGCAGAAGCCGATGCCGAGAAGCTTCCGAGACGATCACCGATCGGTCGGGCTCGACGAGAAGGCCTGCTGGCCAGGCGAGACCATCGGCGATGATGCGTCCCTCACCCTCGACAAGATCGAGCCGCAGCACCGCGCCACTTGCTCCCTTCGCCATCAGATCGCTTTGCCAGTCGTCGGCGGCAAAGCGAGCCGAGCCATCGGCAACGTAGAGAATGCCTTCGCCGGCTGTCGCGAGCGCTGTTGGCGCATGAATGCGGCGACCGGCCACCTCGGTGAGGATGCGGCCGTCGAAGCGGCCACCCAGGAAACGGATTTCACCGCTGACAAGCGCAATGGCGAGGCCGCCGTCAGCGAAGGCTGCCAGCGCAGAAATCACCGTCTCGAAGCGGCGAAGTGTCGTCGGCACACCGCCCTCCAGAGGAAAGGCGAGGAGTTCGATTCCCGAAGCGACCAGAAGCCGTCCCTCGTGAACGAGCAGAGCTTCAGGGTGCGCCGCTTCAGTGAAGGTCTCGGCAGTCTCAAGCTGCGTATTGGGCCGGAAGGCGCCATCCATCGGTGGAATGGTGACGGTCTTGCCGCGGAACGGATCGAGAAGGGCATCCCACCACATTTTTACGCCCTCCCTTCGGGTAGGGTAGTTTCAGCGCTTTCGCGCCGCCTCGCCGCTTGGTTCGGGTCGCCTTCGGCGACGGTTTCTGTCGTGCTGGACCAGTAGGACTTCCAGCTCGTCCACTCGGGATTGGCGCCGGGAATTTTATATCGGCCGATGCGGTTGTTGAGGATGCCGCCGATGAACAGCTCACCCTTATGCTCGCGCATCGAGGTCACCATCGGATGGTTGTCGCCGGTGAGATCGCCGAGCGTACAGACAATGCGGCCTGCCTCATCGAACTTGATGACGCCGCCGCTGTTGATGTTGGGGAACAGCCAGTCGTCGCCCGGCAGACGGCGGGTCATGCGCTTGCGAAATCCAGGGTGGCGCAGCGACAGGTCGAAGGTGGGGGTGCGCACGCCGAGCCAGGCCATCCAATAACCGCCGTCGGAGGCGCGGTTGATATTGTCGGGATAGCCGGGCATGTCGGCGATCAGGCACTCCATGGTGCCGGCCTTAGGCCCTTCGATCCAGTAGCGATGCACCGAGCAGGCCCAGCTTTCGGCGATCAGGATCGACCGTCCGTCATGGGCAAGGCAGACGCCGTTGGCATAGCGCAAGCCATCATGCACGGTCTTGGTCCGGCCGGTCTTCGGATCGTAGACCAGAAGGCGGCCGGTCGGTCGGCTCTCGATGGAATCGAGCACCCAGTCGTGGGCATCGTAGCGGGTGGTGGAATCGGTGAACCAGACGCGACCGTCCGGCCCGATGTCGCAATCGTTGGGGTCGCGCAGGCGAGCGTCGTCGACCACCGAGAGCCAGGAACGGTTGGTCTCGGTGGAGAGGCGCGTGACCTCCCCATCCCTGGCGATCGAATAGAGCCCCATGGCGCCGACACAGGTCTTGATCGACCCGTCACGATCCATGGCAAGGCCGAGCGGAAAGCCGCCGATGTGGGCGAACACTTCCGAGCGCTTGTAGTCGGGCGCGAACCAGCGAACGATTTCGCCATGGCGGGTGCCAGCGTAGAGATTGCCGTCCTCGTCGAGGATGACGTCTTCCGGCCCCTCGACCTCGCCGAGAGCGATCGGCGTAGCTTCAGACAGACGATCGTTGAGAGCATAGGCGCCGCCGCCGTTCGGCAGTGCCGACTCTTCTCCGCTCATGCGATGATGAACAGGGGCCACATAGACCTCGGCCAGCACCTTGTGCCGGTTCTTCGCCCAGCGGATATCCAGCACCACGGCGAAGGCCAGCATGAAGCCGAGGACCAACTGGTTGGATCCGGTGCCGTAACCGAGGCGGATCAGACCGTTGGTCATGGTCAGCACGGCGATCGCGCCCATCAGGCCCTTGGCGATCGAGCCGCGGCCACCACCCAGCGAGTTACCGCCGACCACGGCGGCGGTGAGGGCGGCAAGCTCGAGGCCGGACCCTGTGCCGGGGCCGGCCCCTGACAAACGCGCCGCGAACAGGAAGCCGGCGATGCCGGCGCTGAGGCCGGAGATCACGTAAGTGAGGAACACCGTGCGACGCACGGGAATGCCGGCGTTATAGGCCGAGCGGCGCGAGCCGCCGACGGCGGAGATGTGCCAGCCGAGGCGCGAGCGGCTGAGCAGGACGTGTGCGAGAAGGGCGAAGGCGCCGGCGATCAGGATCGATACGGGCAGGCCGCCGAGCGAGCCGGTGCCGATATAGTCGAACTGGTCGTTGAGGATCGGTGACATCTGGAGCTGCTTGCCCCAGGAAATGATCAGGATGTCGTAGAGCGACCGGCCCATGATCAGCGTGACCAGCGTCGTCAGGAAGGCACGCAAGCGCAGATAGCCGATCAACACGCCGTTGAAGGCGCCGCAAAGACCGCCGGTGGCGATCGCCAGGACGAGAGCGAGCGAGACCGGCAGTTCCCAGAGATAGATGCCGACCACCGACATGAAGACGGACAGTGCGTAGATCGAGCCGACGGATAGGTCGATGCCGCCACCCAGCATGACGATGGTGAGGCCGATGACGACGATCAGGAATTCGCCAAGCTGGCGCGTCGTATCGAGCAGGCTGGCGGGGGCAAAGAAGCCGTTGATCGCCGTGCCGAAGATGGCGATCACGGCGGAGAGTAGCAGGAAGGGCACGAGGTTGTCGGCCCAGCGCTTGGTGAGGATTTCGCCGACGAGGTGGGAGGGGATCGCGTTGTAGATGAGGCGCGACAGGCTCTCGGGTAAGCGCATGAAACTTCCACCTGATCGATCATCCGGCCGGTGAGACCGGATCGGACAGTCTGCCTTTGGAACTGAAGGATGGAGGCGGCCGCTGGCTCGGCCGCCTCCGCGTGACGCGCGCTGTCCTCCCGGCTCGAACGGGGAGGACACCCGCCCGCGCCTTACTTGGCGAGCGCCGCCTCGGCCGCCTGCACATCCTTGAGGCTCCAGCAGGTGCCGGGCTTGAGGTCGGCCTTGGTGGTGGCGGTCTCCAGCGTATAGATCCAGCTCTTGGCCTGGCCGGGCTTGAGGCCGGACTGCAGCAGGAACTTCAAGAGCGCCGAGATGTCCCGCGACTGGCCCTTGACGTCGGTCATCACCACGGCATGGAAGGTGCCGTCTTCAAGCGCCTTGCAGTCGAGCTCCTCGCCACCGCCGGTGGTGACAAGCTTGACCTTGCCGGTGAGGCCGGCGTCGCGGATGGCGGCGGCGGTGCCGGCGGCCGTGTTGTCCCAGAAATCGATGACGGCGCAGACTTCCGGATGCTGCTGCAGCAGCGTCGTCGCCACGTTGCGGGCAGTGGTGACGTCCCAGTTGCTGTCCGGCGCGCCAACGAGCTCGAAGTCCGGATGGTCCTTCAGCACCTTGGCGATGCCGGCATACTGGTCGAGCGACGACGAGTTGACCTGATCGCCCTGGATGAGGCCGATCTTCTTCGACGATCCGTCGCCGCAGGCCGCCACGGCCGCCTTGGCCTCGAGTTCACCGAGTGTTTCCCAATTGGAGCCGACGAAGGCGTCGGACGCGAAGTTGGAGCGGTTGTCGACCTGGATCACGAAGATGCCGGCGTCCTGCGCCCGCTTGAACAGTTTGGAGTAGGAGGTGAGGTCGGGCGTGTGGACAAGGAGCGCCGCCGGCTTGTCGGCCGAGGAGATCAGGTCGGTGATCGCCTGGGCGCCGGCCGCCGTGTCCCAGTTGGGATCGCGGGTTTCCCAGACGCCGCCGAAGCCGCGTACTTCGCTGCCGATATAGTGGTTCCAGCCCTGTGCGAGGTCGAAGCCGAGAGCGAGCGGGATCAGCACGACCTTCTTGCCGGCCAGCGACTGCTGGACATAGGCGGGGCCGGGGTCGCCGGTCTCCTGGGCGAACGCGGGCAGGGTGGCGAGGCAGAGGGCAGCGGCAAGTGTCCGCGCCAGCTTTGTCTTGATCGTCATGAGTGGTTCCTTTTCAAGGGTTTCCGACCCGGTGAGTGCATCGCTTCACCCCCCCTCGAGCCAAGCGATGGATTTCCAATTTCCTGCCCGTTTCCGATGGTTGCGTTGCCGTGCGACCGCCGGAGAGGGATCATATGTCTCCCTGCTGCCCGACCTGCTCGTCGCGCGGGTTGAGGCGGCTGTCGATGATCAGGGCGACGAGCAGGATCGTCGCCTTGATGAGGTTCTGGTAGATGTTCGGCAGGTCGAGAATGGTCATGCCGTTCAGCATGATGCCGATCAGCAGGGCACCGATGACGACGTTGCGCATGCCGCCCTTGCCGCCGGAAAGACCGATGCCGCCGATCACCACCACGAGGATCACGTCGTAGAGCAGCGTCGAGTTGACGACGCGGGTATTGATCGACTGCAGGCCGGCGGCGGTGATCAGGCCGGCCAGCCAGGCGACCAGCGCCGACACCACATACTGGCCGATGATCATCGGCCGCACGGGGATGCCCATGGTGCGGGCGGCCTGGTAATTGTCGCCCATGTAGTAGACGTAGCGGCCGAACTTGGTGAAGCGTAGCGCGACGAAGCTGAGGAAGGCGGCGACGGCGAACATCACCACTTCGATCGGCATATGGGCGAGCCGGGCCTGCCCGAATTCCAGGATGAACGACGCCGACGGCGGAACCGGCACGGCGTCCTGCACGATGAAGCGCGAGCGGACGAGGCCGAATACAAAACTGGCGGTCGCGAGCGTGGCAAATACCGCCGGCACCTCGGCGTAGGCGATCAAAAGCCCGTTAATGATGCCGACCGCCACCACGCCGGCAAAAACGATCGCCGTGGCGAGCAGCGGCGGCGTTCCGGCGTTCATCATGGCAAGCTGCCAGGCGGTGGCCATGGCCATCACCGCCACCATGGAAAGATCGATGCCGCGGCCGATCACCACGATGCCCATGCCGACGGCGAGAATGCCGAGCACCGAGACCGAACGCAGGATCGCCACCAGATTGTTCGGCGCCAGAAAGCCATCGAGAAGGAGGGCATAAGCGGCGAACAACACGACGGCGAACAGGAAGACAATGCGCTCCTGGCTGAGCGTTCCGGACTTCAAGACGGACATGCCGCCAAACTCTCTCTGCTGAAAACGAAGTCAGCCTAAAAGGCCGGCATAAATGCGTCCAATGCAAATTTCGGATCGGAATCGATGCAGAATAGGAATGCGGGCGATAAGCCGCGCAAGGAACGCAAAGTCTGTTCTGCGTAGGCGATCTTTCCGGAATGGCTTTGCGTCGGAAAGGCGATTGTGAGACTTAAGTTTTTACGGCCGGCCCAAGGCGGCGCCTCCTCCCATCCCCAGCTTCTTCCGGAGCAGTGCTATGATCCGGGCATGCTCGTATCCACGCCAGAATTTCACGGGTCTGATCATCCAGGCGATGGCTGGATTTTACGCGCGAAAAATTATAACTTGACGCGAGAAATGCAGGCTGCAACATTTGCCAGTTGAAAAGCGCACTTGGTCTTGCCGGCTTGCGGCGGCCAATCTGACGATTGGCGTCCCGTCCTGGAAGCATCTACAATGGCTGGGATGCTCCGGTTGGGGTGGAACGGGGATGGCAGAGTGACCACGACGATCCGTACGATGGAAGAGTTTTCCGATTACGTCGGACTGTCTCGCCCAACCGTCTCCCGCTATTTCAACGATCCCAACTCCGTTCGTCGACAAACTCGGGAAACCATCGAAAAAGCCATCAAGGAATCCGGCTTTCGGCCGAACTTGTTCGCCGTGAATCTCAACCGTCGGCGCACAAATATCCTCGGCATCATCATCCCCAACTCGACCGACGTGTTCTACATGGCCTTGACGCGCCGCATCGAAGTTTTGGCCGAAGAAGCGGGCTATCTCGCCTTCGTGCTGTCGTCGGATGGCAAGCCCAAGCTCGAGGAGCGGGCGATCGAGACCTTCAAGGGCATGAACGTCGCCGGCGCAGTCATCGCGCCGCTGGGTGTGCAGTCCCATCACGACAAGCTTGCCCGGCTTGGCTCCAGCATCCCTCTGATCTACGTCGACTCCCAGCTTGATGCCGCGTCCGCCTTCGTTGGTACCAACAACCGGCAAAGCTTCCGCCTCATCGTCGACTATCTATCGCGCTCCGGCGACGCGCCCTGCTATTTCGGCATGCCCTCGGTCAACCGCAACGCCATCGAGCGTCGCGATGCCTATCGCCTTGCCATGGAAGAGTTGAAGCTGGAGCCTCGCTACGTGGCGACGCTGCCGGACACGTCCTGGGATTTCGAACGCTTCGGCTTCACCGAGGCCGTTCGTATTCTGGGCGAGGGAGGCTTTCCCACCAAGACCGTGCTTTGCGCCAATGACCGCATCGCCTTCGGCGTATTGGCCGCCGCCTATCAAGCCGGCCTCAAGGTCGGTCGTGGCGACGATTGCGACCTCCGCATTGCCGGCCACGACGATCATCCGCTGTCGCGCTACACCTGCCCGCCGCTGACCACCGTGGCGCAGAACTACAACGAGATCGGTCGCATCGCCATCGAGCTGCTGCTGCACAAGATCAACGCCCGCTTCGATGAGGACGTCGAGCCGCGGCCGAACGAGCGCGTGCTGCTCAACGCCGAGATTATGCTGCGCACCTCGGCTTAAGGGCTCTCTTCACTTGGCAAAAAGAAGCCCTCTCCACGTATTGGCGTGAAGAGGGCATGTGCGGCTAGCGGTATGATTATTTTCAGGCTTTTGTCTGGCTGCGCAGGATCGGCTCCTTGTGCACGGTCGCCTTGACGCCCGATTTCAGCTTGTCGATGCGGGCGTTACAGGCCGCGACGGCGGATTTGTCCGTCAGAAGATTGAAGCGCATGCGGAAGCGGGCCTCGGCTCCTGGCTCCAAAGTCTTGAGGCGACCAGCGGCTCGCTCCACCGGTAGCGGGTAGGGATAGTTGGAGCCCGGTTCGAGGCCGGTCACATAGCCCTGCTTGTCGGTGTCGGTGTTCTTCCAGAGCGAGAAGGCCGGCATTTCTCCGACATGATAGGCAATGGAAAAGCCGAGTGTTTCCGATGCGTTGATCAGGGCCACTTCGGTGCGACCGTCGGCACCGGCTGCGAGCTCACAGGCATAGAGCATCTCGTCGAAGTCGCGCGTCGGACCACGGTAGCGGTCCCAGGTAGCCAGATCCGGCTTGGCGGCGTCGTTGAACGGCGTGATGTGGGTGAAGGGGCCGATGACGCGGGCACCTTCCTCCAACACCGGACGACCGACATTGGTGTGGTAGATCACTTCATAGGAGTGGGCATAGTCGGCGCGGTTGACGAGGCGGTCGTCGAGCGAGAACCCGGTATCGCCAGGCACGACCGTCAGTTCGGTCCAGGTCTCGAATTCGACGTTCTTGAACGCCTTTTCCTTGATGAGGCCGCAGAGGGTGATGCTGTGTGGCGCCTCGCGCGAGATGCGCACCTCCACCTTGGAGACAGGCGTATTTCCGGCTCGGCCGTGCAGCGTGTAGACCTTGTCGCCGTCGACGATCGGATGGCCGGTCCACTCGTAGCCGCAGCGCACCATCAGCTCGTTGAAGCCTTCGAGCCAGCCGAGGCCGTTGCGCTCGCCAAGGCGAATGAAGGAGGGATGCACGACCTCATCGACCGGCGACGCCCAGCCGAAGTTGATGCCGTCGAGCCCCGCTCGCAGGATACCCATGCCGCGCGTCGGGATCACCGTCACCGAGAGCCGGCCAGACCGGATGGTCACGAGCGTACTGCCTTCCTGCCGGCCGCCGTGCAGCGTCTTTTTCACGATCTCGAAGGGTGCACCGCTGTTGATGCCGAGCTCGCCGGAGGTGATCGCCCAATCGGCGAGTTCCAGCCCGCCGGCCGTGTCGGTCAGCGTGAAGATGAAATCATCCTGCATATTGCTTGTCCCATATTGCCCGGAGCCCGACGCGAAACTCTACTGGGGCGGGCACCTAGCTTCAATTTCTGCGCTTCCGGTGCTCACGAACCGCAAGTTCGCTCCGCTCCGGTTCTCGAACTCATCACTAACTGCCACACCCCAGCGAGTTTCGCGCCAGGCTCTCAGAGGCAGGCTTTGAAATAGTCTTCGAGGACGAGGTCGACCATGGCAAGCGACAGGCCATGGGCGGTGGGGGTGACCCGGCCGCGCCGGACGCCCTCGTAGACACCGCGAAGATACTGGCTGATCAGTGTCTCGGGTATCGGGGTGGTGCCGAACAGGGCGAGCAGTTCCTCGGCCGCCTTGGCAATCTCCGGCTGCGGCCAGTAGTAGCGGATGCGGTCCGAATAACTGAAATGCCGCTGCAGCCGCTGCTCGTCGGGCGTGCCGAAATAGTATTTCGCCCAGTTGTCGGGATGGGCGAGCATCACCCGCTCGAAGGTGGTTTTGAGCGTCTCCTTGCGGCGGCCGGCGTAGAGCACCTCGGCGATGTGATCGAGGCCGTAGAGCGCCTCACGCAATGCAAACGTCAGGGCCGGGCCGACCTTCAGGATCGAGAAGCCGTTGTCGACCAGCGCCTTCAGCGCTTCGGGCGTCTGGTAGTCGGTGGAGTGCGCCTCGAAGACGAAGCCCTTGAGGTCGGCGAGCACGGCGGAAAGCGAGGCCGCCTTGCCGGCATCGAAGGCGACGACGTTGTGATTGCCGAACTCGACGCCCGGCTGAACGACGGCACCGACGGCGCGATCGAAGGCAGCGGCGATGCCGGCCTTGGCGAAGGCTTCGCGATGGACGGCGATGGTGTCGCGGGCCGCCTGGGGCTTGGTGACTTCCAGCTCCTCGATCTCTTCCATGGCGCCACCGGGGATCGGCACCTCGGTGCCGACGATGTAGACCGGCTTGACGGTGGAGCTCTTAGTTGCCGCCTCGGCGACGGCGGCGAGCGAAGCGGCCCGCTCGGCAGTCAGTGCGTCAGTGAGCGCCACCGGTTCGCCGGCGCAGCCCATCGAGGTGTCCAGGTGAAGTTTGGTGAAGCCGGCCTTGGCGAAGGCGTCGATCATCACCTTGGCCTTGGCCATGGCCTCGCTGGCCGGCAGCTTCTTCCACGGGTTGGGGCCGAGGTGGTCGCCACCGAGGATGACCTTCTCGAACGGGAAACCGACGCGCTTGGCGATGGCCTCGACGAAGTCGCGGAAATCCCCAGGCGTCATGCCGGTGTAGCCACCGTCCTGGTTGACCTGGTTGCAGGTGGCTTCGATCAGCACCGGCAAGCCGAGACGGGCGGCATGCCGCATGGCAGCCTCGATCACCACCGGATGGGCAGAGCAGATCGACGGAATGCCGCGCAGGCCAGAGGTGCGGAAGCGCCAGCTGGAAATGTCGCTCAGCGGGTTCAAAGCCATGTCGTCAGCTCCTTTCGATGCGCTGGCCGGTCGCCCGGTCGAACAGATGGATGCCGCCGGGGCCAATGGCGACGAAGGCGCTGGAGGTCTCCGCCACTCGTTCGGAGTGAATGACAACGACCTGATGGCGGCCGAGGCGGCCGAAGACGTGGGTCTCGTGTCCGGTTGGTTCGATGAGATCGATGGCGAGTGACAGGGCGCCGGCCGTTTCGCCGGTGACGAAATTAAGATGTTCGGGGCGGATACCGACGGTGACAGCTGTGCCCTCGGCCACCGGGTAATTGGCGAGCGGCAAGCGCAGCCCGTCGTCGGTCTCGGCGAACAAACGGTCACCATCACGCCGTGCCGTCGCCTCGATCAGGTTCATGGCCGGCGAGCCGATGAAGGTGGCGACGAACAGGTTGGCCGGCCGGTCGTAGACGTCAAGCGGCGCGCCCACCTGCTCGACGCGGCCGCCGTTCAGGATGACGATGCGATCGGACATGGTCATGGCTTCGATCTGATCATGCGTGACGTAGATCGAGGTGGTGCCGAGCCGCCGCTGCAAGGCCTTGATCTCGGTGCGCATCTGCACGCGCAGCTTGGCGTCGAGGTTGGAAAGCGGCTCGTCGAACAGGAAGACGCGCGGCTTGCGGACGATCGCCCGCCCCATGGCGACACGCTGGCGTTGGCCGCCCGATAGCGCCTTCGGCATGCGATCGAGATAGGGCGTGAGGCCCAGGAGATCGGCCGCTTCCCTAACCGCCCGCACGATCTCCGGCTTCGGCACGTCGCGGAGCTTCAGGCTGAAGCCCATGTTGTCGGCGACCGACAGGTGTGGATAGAGCGCGTAGTTCTGAAACACCATGGCGATGTCGCGGTTCTTCGGCGCCATATCGTTGACCTCGCGACCGTCGATCGAGATTGTGCCGCCGGAGATGTCCTCGAGGCCGGCAATCATCCTGAGCAGGGTCGACTTGCCGCAGCCGGACGCGCCGATCAGCGAGATGAATTCGCCGTCGCGGATCGAAAGGTCTATGCCGTGGATCACCTCCTCGGCGCCGTAGCGCTTGACGAGGCGGCGGATGTCGACGGTGGCCATGAAGAACTCCTGCAAAAGATCATGCGGGCCGCCGGCGACCGACGGCCCAAACGCGGCTCAACCGAGCACCACCACCTTGGAGAGGTGGCGCGGCTGGGTGCTGTCGATGTTCTTGGAATTGGCGATCCGCTCGCCGAGGATCTGCAGGGCCGCCAGCATTTCCAGCGAGCGCTGCAAGCCCTTGGTGGCGATCGGCAGGCTGAGGTCGCCCGGCCCGCCGAGGCCGATCACCTTGGCGCCCTTTGCCCTGAGCTCGCCAACGAGCTTGGCCTCCTCGCCCGGCTGATCCTCGCTGTAGAGCATCACGATCAGCATATCTTCGTCGACAAGGCTCATCGGACCATGGCGATATTCCATGGTGTGGAACGGCTGCGACACCGAGATGCTCATTTCCTGCAGCTTCAGCGCACCTTCGGAGGCGATACCGAAATAGACACCGCCGCCGAGCACCACGAACTTGTGCCGCCCGGCCGCCACAGCCGGCGCCTTCTCGCTCATCGCTTCCACCGCGGCGCGCGCGCCGGCCACCACGGCCTGCTCGACCTTCACGCCGGCCATGCGCAGGCCCATCAGCAGCATCAGGCTGGCCGACGACGACATGACGATACCCTCGTCGGGGTGGGTCGGCGCGAAGGCGACGATGTCGGCCGCCTTGGCCATCGAGCTGTCCTTTTCGCAGGTGATCGCCACGGTACGGATGCCGAGCTTGTGGCTTTCCCGCACCGCCTGCACCACTTCGGTCGATTCACCGCTGCGCGAGATGCCGACCACCACCGCGCCGTTGAGGTCGGGCAGGTAGGAGCGATGCCGCAGCGCCCATTCCGAACCGGCGACGGCGATGGCGCGCTTGCCGTTCTCGTTGAAGGCGACGGCCAAGCTCATGGCAACGTAGTAGGACGTGCCGCAGCCGACGAAGATATAGGTGTCGGCCTTGACGCTCGGCAGCGCGATGTCGATCGCCTTCTCCCAGAAGGGGAATTGCTCGACGATGACGCGTTCGGTGGTGTTCATGGAAGTCGTCCTTGTTTTGTCTGTCTGTTCTTGGGAGATCACTTGGTCGCGCCGGCCATCAGTCCGCTGACGAGGTAGCGGTTGAGGAACAGCACAAGCAGAACGGGCGGGATGATGGCCAGGATGCCGGCGGCATTCATCAGGCCGAAGTCGATGTAGTTGCGCGTCACGAATTCCGGGATCAGCACGGTCAGCGGCTTGGTGGCGAGCGTTGGCGAGAACACCAGGGGCACCATGAATTGGCCCCAGGCATTGAGGAAGGTGAGGATGGCACTGGCGATCAGCCCCGGTGCCGATAGCGGCAATACGATGTGGACCAGCGTGTAGATGCGTCCCGCACCGTCGAGCCAGGCCGCTTCCTCCAGCGAAATCGGCATGGCCTGGTAGACCGACCGCATCAGCCAGAGCGCCAGCGGCAGGAAGGCCGAGACATAGATCAGCGTAATGCCGGTGTAGGTGTCGATCAGCTTCAGCGAAATCATCAGCCGATAGAGCGGGATCATCACTGTGTAGGCAGGGATGGCCAGCGTCGCCACGACGGCGACGAACAACAGGTCGCGGCCGGGAAACTCAAGCCGCACGAAGGCGTAGGCACCGAAGGCGGCGATCGCCACCGTCACGATGGTCGCCAATATCGAGGTAATCAGGCTGTTGGCGAGCGCCGCCGAGAACTGCGGCCACACCGACTGAACGGCGTTGCCCTGCGACATGCTGGTGGCACCGAACAGCTTGGCATAGTGCTCGAAGGTGATCTGCTGCGGCCAGAGGGACGGGGCACCCAACAGGTTCAGCGGCGGCGTCAGCGAGGTGACCAGCGACCAGTAGATCGGCCCGAGGGACCAAGCCACCAGTAAGGTTACGGCAAGGACGGTGCCGATCCGCCCAGGCAGTGTGGATATGAGGCTGCGCATGTCAGTCGTACCTCGTTTCGCGGTAAACCCGGAGCACATAGATCAGTGACACCAGGAGCGAGGCGAGCATCGCCAGGATCGAAAGTGCCATGCCGCTCGAAAAACGCAGGTTTTGGAAAGCCGTCAGATAAACCTGGATGATCACCGACCGGGTATCGAGGCTCGAACCAGACAGGATCCAGGCCTCGTCGAACAGGTTGAAGGCGAACACCGTCGACTGGCTGAGGGCGATCGCAAGCCCGCTCGAGATCAGCGGCAGCGTCACTAGGCGGAAGCTCTTGATCGGGCCGGCGCCATCGAGTCGGGCCGCTTCGTAGAGATCACGTGGAATACTTTGAAGGGCAGCCAGAAGGATGACGGCGGTCAGTGGCATCATGCGCCAGACGTGAACCAGCGAGACGAGGAACAGCGCCGTCGCCCGGTCGTTGAACCAGACCTGACGGGAGTCGATGACGCCGAGCCACAAGAGCGCGTGATTGAGCAGGCCGTAGCTCGGATTGAAGATCCACATCCAGACGATGGCGTTGACCACCGGCGGCAGGCACCAGGGCAGCACGGTGATGGCCAGCAGCCATTGCCGGCCGTGCTTCACCCGGTTGAGCAGCAGTGCCGCGCCCATACCGCCAATCGTCTCGAGCACCACGGCGATCGCGACGTAGGCGAGGGTATTGAGCCAAGCCGTCTGCACGTTGCTGTCGGCCATCAGGGCGCCGTAGTTGGCAAGGCCGACGAATGGCGTGCCCGGCTTCATCGGATCGATCCGGAAGAAGCTATCAACCACCGAGGTGGCAAGCGGCCAGAACACCAGGCCGCCCATCACGATGACAATGGGAATAACGAGCGCGGCGGCAAGGGCGAGTTCGCCCGGCGTTCGGTTTCGTCTGGGATAGGAGGAGGGCATCAGAACTCTGCGTTCTCCAGGCAGCCGGCCGGTGCGCGAGACGATGTCCCGAGCGTCAGGCTGCGCCGTGGCAGGAAGGTAGCGGTAGGGTAGGCCGTTGCCCCGCCTCTACGGCGCGGTGGCGGCGGGCCGGCTCCGCCGTCCGGTCTGGCTCCCGGACGGCGGTTGGGACCGGCGGATTAGTTGCTTTGTGCGTCGGCTGCGGCCTTGGCGATCGCGGCGATGGCGTCGTCGACGCTGAGCTGACCCTTGGCGGCCTGGTTGATGGAGCTCGCGACCGCGGTCGAGAACTGCGGATACCAGCCGGGCGTGCCCTGAGCGATCAGCGGCTCGACGACAGCCGCCTGCTCGAGCAGAACGTCGCCCTGCTTCAGTTTGCCCTGCTCATTGAGCGTCCTCAGCACCGACATGCGCGGCGGCAGGTTGCCGAGCGCCTCGTAGGCGGCGATTTCGTTCTGCGGCATGGCCAACCAGGCGATGAAGTCCTGCGCGGCCTTGGCGTTGGCGGCACCGGTCGGAATGCCGACCGCTTCGGGCAGACCGAAGGTGCGAGACTTGCCGGTCGTCGACGGCATCAGCGCTGCGGCGACATCGTTCGCCACCTGCGACTTGCTGGGATCGCTGTAGACCGAGAGGTTGCCGGCCCAGCCGGCGACGTCGAACGTCAGCTTGCCAGCCTTGAAGACTTCCTGCACCTCGACGTCCTTGAGGCCGGTGGCCGCCGGATCGATCAGACCATCCTTCAATGCGCCGATCTCGAAGGCCAGCGCCTTGTAGCCGCCGGAGTCCTTGTCCGTGAACAGCGGCTTGAAATCCTTGTCGAACAGGTCACCACCGAACGCCTTGGTCAGAAGATACCATGCGGTCGAGGTGCCTTCGGTGGCTGACAGCGGCAGGCCGATCGGGAATTCGGCGATGCCGGCACTCTTCACCGCCTTGGCGGCCGCCAGCAGCTCGTCGGGCGTCTTCGGGGCTGCCTTGATGCCGGCCTTGTCGAGGTGGGCCTTGTTGTAGATGAGGATGCGGAAGTCGTTGCTATAGGGCACGGCCAACAGCTTGCCGTCATAGCGGAAGATCGAGGCGGTGGGGATGTCGGCGATCACCGCCTTATCAATCTTGTCGTCGAGCGGCACGTACCAGTTGGCGGAGCCGAACTGACCGACCCACGACCAGTCCACTTCGGTCGCGTCGGCGGGGGCCGTGCCGGCTACCATCGAGGTGATGATCTTGGTGCGGATATCGTCCCAGCCGAGCGTCTGCGCATCGAGCGTCACGCCGGCATCCTTGGCGAAGCGATCGGTCATTTCCTTGGGCAACGTGCCCCAGGGCGGCAGCAGCACGGTGAGTCCGTCGGCGGCGAACACGCTGCCGGCAAACGAGGCGAGAAGCGGCAAGGTCAGCGCTGAGGCAAGAAAAACACGTCTTTTCATTATCGTTCCCCTTCTTGGTCAGATTGCCTTTCAGGCGAGAGTCATCCGGAGGGCGGCGCCCAAACGGTCGACCCAAGCGTCATCAACAGCCCAGCCGGCGAGCCGGGCTGCCCTGAGCGCCGCGCCGCCAACGGGCGGCAGACGCGGCGATGATGGCGATGTGCCGAGGCGCACCGTCATCCGGTCCAATATCCCGGCGGCGTTGAACACCCCGCCGGCATAGCTCCAGCGGATAGGCGCCATGCCGCCGCAACGGCGCCAGGCGACGACAAGCTGTTCGGAGAGCTCGGCGGCGGCGCGGTCGAGCAGCCGACCGGCTACCTTGTCGCCCTTGACGGCAAGAGCCGTTACGTGGCGAGCCAAGCCGGCAATGCCTGAACGGCGGCTTTCGAGCCCGTAGCACCAGACCATCAGTTGGTCCGGCTTGATGCCCATGGCAGCGAACATCCCCTCGGCGAAAGCTGGCGACGGTTCGCGACCGTCAATATGGCGTGCCAGCAGCATCAGCACTTCGCGGCCGAGCCAATAGGCGCTGCCCTCGTCGCCGAAGATGTCGCCCCAGCCGCCGACCCGGATATGCGGGCTGTCAGCTTCGCCAAGGCTAGCCCAGGCCATCGAGCCGGTGCCAGCCAGGATGAGAGCACCGGCCCCGCAGGCAAAGGCGCCGTCGAAGGCGATGCGAACGTCATTCTCGACGATGGGCTTCTGCGGAAAATGCAGCCGGACGGCAGCGATCTGCGCCGCGCTGTATTCGTCGACCTCGCCGTGAAACGGCAGGCCGAAGGCCGAGGCCTGAAGGTCGGCGTCGCCGACGGTAGCGGCAAGCGCAGCTATCTCAGCCGCCCAGTCGCCCTCGCCGGTCGGGTCGAGGCTCGGCAGATGCCGTAACGAGGCGATGCTGGCGTCCGGCGCTACCAAGATCGCGACGGTCTTGGTGCCGCCGCTGTCGACGCCGAGGACGAGACCGCTCATGCCGCGTCTCCGTCCAGTTCCGTGGCCTCATCGGCATCGAGGCTGACCGTCCGCGTCCGGCAGCCGGCACGGGCGAGCTTGTCGAGCCACTGAGGGGTAAGGCTATCGTCGGTGATCAGGTCGAGCCGTTCGTCGAGCGGCGTCACCTTGTAGGTGGCGCGCGGACCGAACTTGCTGGCGTCGGCGAGAACGGTGGTCCGCGCCGCCCGGGTGATCATCTTTTCGTTGAGGCGTGCTTCGTCCTCATCCATCGTGTAGGTGCAGCCGTCGTCGCCCACCGTGCTGGCACCGAGAAACAGCTGATCGAACCAAAGTCGTTCCAGCATGCTCTCGGCCAGCGCGCCCAGCACCGAGGCGTTGCGCGAGCGGAGGCGACCGCCGAGCAGCGTCACCTGGACGTCGCGGATGTCGGTCAGCACCTGCGCCACGGCCAGACAGTTGGTGAATACGGAAATCGGCAGCGGATTCATGCGGATACGGCGGGCGACCTGCAGCACCGTGGTGCCGGCATCGAGAAACACCGACATGTCCGGCTGGAGCTCTTCATAGGCAGCAAGGCCGATCGCCCGCTTGGCGGCAATGCAGGTTTGCTCACGGACCTCGAAGGCCGCCTCGATGCCGGCGGAATCGGCAATGCGGGCGCCGCCATGCGTGCGGTGGATCGCGCCCTCCGTTTCGAGCGTGAGCAGATCGCGCCGCACGGTCGGCAGCGACGCGCCAACCGCCTCTGCGATCTCATGGATCGAAGCGGAGGTCTTTTCGAAGAGGTAGTGGCGGATGGCCGACAGGCGGTCGTCCTTCATGCTGTGATCCTTTGTGATCGTACGTCGGATTAGGATCCAGATATCGATCAATGTCAATCAGATTTTTGATAACATATTGATCGTTTCGAATCCGCCGGGATAGCTCAGCCTTTTCAGACCGATATCCAAAGGGAACAAGAGGTCGGAGAGGTCTACGCAGATCACCGGATCGTTCGCGCAGAACCCAAACCGCGCATAAACGCATCCGTCCGCGAAACGGCTCGGGCGTCGCGGTTAGCAGATGCTGCCTTTGAAAAGTCGCGGTCTCGACTATGGCGCGCGATAGATGCCGATGTTTGCCATCATCGCCGCGCCGTGGTCACTTACGGCCACATCGGCCGCTCAGGCGATTTCCTGGGCGTGAACAGTGATGTCTGCCCCATCCGTCAGAATCACATTGTAGGCCGGCGCATCGAAGCCAACGGCAAAGTCCTTGGCACCGAACAGAGGCGCGGTCTGGTGATTGGTGCTGCGTCCGGTGTTGAAGGCGATGCCGTTCCAAGTGCCCGAGCAAAGACGATGAACGTGACCGGCGAAGATATGGCGGACGTTGCCGTGTCGGCGAAGGAGATCGGCAAACACCCGGGGATCGGCGAGCTTCACGCCGTCGAGCGGTGGCATGCCGATATCGAACGGCGGATGGTGCATGAAGACGAGCGCCGGGCCAGTCTTCTCCGCAAGACAGCGATCGAGCCAAGCGAGACGGCGCTCGCAGAGCCGGCCAGCGACGGCGCCCTCGTCCAGCGTGTCGAGGAACACCAACCGATGATCGCCTATGTTCATGACCGATTGGATGAAATCGTCGTCAGCCGGCGCATCCTGAAAAACGCTGCGGAACGCGCTTCGGTCGTCGTGATTGCCGAGCAACAGACGGGCCGGCGGAACCAAGGGGACGATGATCTCGGCGAGCAGGCGATAGGACTGAGGCGAGCCGTCGTCCGACAGATCGCCCGTGATGATGACGAGATCGGCATCGGCATGGTGACGGTTGATGTCGGCGACCGCCGCTGTCAGGCTCTTCGCCGGGTCACGCCCGCAGACCAGTTCGCCACGCCCGCATAAATGGGGATCGGTGAGCTGAATGAGTTTCATGCCGTTTCCTCAAGGATTAGGTCGGTAGGCTTCGGAAATTTGGTCCGCCGGGCGGAAGGTGTCGCGCACCCTCAGCTTTGCAGCCAGGCGCAGGCTCACGGGAGAGGCCGTGGGAACGGACGCCCTTTCCTCGAGAAGCGCCACGGCCCGCTCCGCCATCTCCATCGGATCCTGCCGAAAGGTGGTGAGGCGGTAGCCGAGCCAGGCGGCCTCGGGCAGATCGTCGAAGCCGACCACCGCGACGTCCCAGGGGACACGCAGGCCCAGCCGCGTTTTCAAGTGATCTATCAGCGCGAAGGCTACGAGGTCGTTGACGGCGAAGACGGCGGTCGGCCGTTCGCCGGCGGCAAACAGCTGCGCAGCGGCCTGAAGTCCGCCGGAATAGTCGGTGTCGGGACCACGAGCCACGGCCACCGTGGCGCCGAGAAGGGTGGCTTCATCGACGAAGGCGTGTTCGCGCTCGACAATGGCCGGCGTGCCGCTCTCCGATCCGGCGAGGGCGAGACGGCAGTGTCCGGTCGCGATGAAGGCGGCGGCGATCGTGCGTGCCGCACCAACGTTGTCGGTCTGGACCAGGTCTATTTCCGGCGCCTCGCGGCCGATAGCGACAAGCGGCAGGCCGTTGGATTTGGCGAGTTCGATGAAGGAGGACGGCGGCGATCCAGACAACACGATCACCGCTTCGGCACGATGGCCGAACAGCGTGCGTTGCGCCGCCTCGGTCTCCTCCGCCGTTTCCCCGACATTGATCAGCACCGGCACCGAACCGCGACGGATCAGCACGGCCGCCAGCGCGGCGGTGAGATGGGCGCGGAAGCCGACTTCCGGTTTGGTGGCGACCAGGCCGACGATGCGGCTGCGATTGGCCAGCAACCCGCGGGCGAGATCGTTGACCTGATAGCCGAGACGGGCAGCGGCGGTCATGATCTTGTCGCGCGTTTCCGGTGCCACGGAGGCGCCTGGCGTAAAAGCGCGGGAAACGGCCGATCGCGACACGCCGGCGAGCTCGGCAACGTCGCGGGCGCTCACGAAGCGGGGGGCGGACTGTTGTCTGCCGGTAGCATCTTCTGTCATGGCGGAAACCTACTGTCCCACCTTGGCGAGCACATCGGCGCGCAGGAACTTTTCTACCACCAGCATGAAGGCGATCGACGGAACGAGCAGCAAGAGCGCGGTGATCGAGGCGATCTGATAATTGCCGCCAGAGCCGGCCGAGTAGAGCAAGAGCGGCAACGTCGTCACGTCGGGGGCACCGACGAAATAGCTGCCCGTGAACTCGTCGAGTGACTCCAGGAAGACGAAGATGGCACTCGCCATCAAACCCGGCGCGGCGAGTGGCAACGTCACGTCGACGAAGGCCTTGAGGCCGGAGGCACCGAGATTGCGGGCGGCCAACTCCAGGTCGCGATCGACGGCCGAGAAGGCGGCGGCGGCGATCCACACGGCATAGACGAGGCCATGCGTCACATGCACCAGCACGACGCCGAGGACGGTGCCATTGAGACGGATCTCGTAGAACAGCCGGGCGATGTTGACGTAGACGGGCAGGTTGGGAAAGGCCTGCGGTAGCAGGAAGGCGAGGAGGATCAAGCCCCTCAGCGGCAGCTTCAACCGGGCGAGCGCATAGCCGGCGGGAATGGCGAGCGCCAGCGATCCAGCCACGGTAAAGAAGGCGATGCTGATCGAGGCGACGAGCGATTGCACGGCGTTGCCGCGCGGCGCGAACACCCGGCCCCAATAGCTGAAACCGTAGTCGAGCGGCAGGGTATGCGGGAAATACCAGCGTTCGGCCACCGTCCAGATTAGCATGTTCACGAGCGGGCCGAAGATCACGAAAGCCAGGCCGCCGAGGATGGCGGCACGCGGCAGCCACCAGATGAGGTTGGAGAGTTCTAAATCGCGACGTGGGGCGAGGGAAGCTGAGGGTGCACTCATCGGCCCTGCCTCATGTTGACGCGGAGGTAGAACCAGGCAGCGACGGCGCTGATGGCGAGCGAGATCAGGCCGAGCGCGTTGGCGACGCCATAGTCGCGGTAGGTGCTGAGGCGGAAGGCGATGTCGGCGGTGATCATGGTTGGCGCCTGGGCGTTGATCATCAGCGGCACCGACAGCACGCCCATCATGGTGACGAAGGACAGGACAAGGCCGACCAGCAGCGTGGTCGTCACCTGCGGTACGACGATCTCAACGAGAATGCGCAGACGCGAGGCGCCGAGATTACGGGCTGCCTCGATGGTGCCGCGGTCGAGCGACGCCATGGCTCCTGAGACCATCAAGGCCACAAAAGGCGTCTGCTTCCAGACGAAGGCGACGACGACACCGCGCCAGTCGAGATAGCTGGTGGCGGTCAGCGGGTCGAGCAGGCCGAAGGCGACCAGTGTCGAGTTGAAGAGGCCGCTCTTGGCAAGAAAGGTGCGCAGCACCTGGCCGACGACGATGAATGGAATGAACATCGGCCAGCGATAAAGCCAACGCAGAATGGCGACAGCGGTGGCGTTCTCGCCGAGCGTCAGATAGCCGCCGATGGCGATGGCAAGCAGGCCGGTCAACGCAGTCGACAGGCCGACGATCACCGCCGTGAAGACGATATCCTGCGTATAGAAATCATAGGCCTTGGTGAAGTTGCCGAGGCCGTAAGCGCCTTCCACCTCGAAAGCGCCGATCACCGAGGCGGCGAGCGGTACCATGAAGAGAAGAAGGATGACGATCAGCGCCGGCGAGATCAGCAGTGGGCCGAGAAGACGTGTCATCGGCTTGTCCAGATTTTGCAAGGAAAATGGGACCGCCCGGCAAGGCTGGGCAGTCCCTTATGTTTGGGCCGATCAGTTGGCGACCTTGGCCTCATAGGCCTCAAGGATGGCCGTGTTGTACGGAGCGAGCGGGAACGGCTTGCCCTTCTGGGCGAGGTCGGCCGGGGTGATATCGACGAACAGCTTGTTCCAGGTGGCGTCGTCGAGTTCGGCCTTCACCTTGTCGGCGTCGATGCCCGGATACCAGTTGAACTTCTTGACGATGCCCTCGGCCTGCACCTTCGGCGAGGTGGCCAGCTCGACGAACTTCTCGGCGAGGTCCTTGTTCGGCGCCTTGGCCGGAACGACGTAGTGCATCGGCTGGCCGGGCATGCCGGGGGCGGGCAGCAGCAGCTTCAGGTCGGGCGGCAGACGGCCGTCGGCCTGCCAGGAATAGAACATGTCGACCCACACCGGGCCCAGGGCGATCTCGCCGCGCGACAGCAGGTCGAGCGTGCCGGCATTGCCCGGCGTCAGCGTCGCCGACTTGGTGAATTCCTTCAGGCTCTGAAGGGCGCCGTCCCACTTGGCTTCCTCGGCCTTGTCGAACGGGCCGTACATCAGCTTCTGGGCATCGCTGCCGGAGAAGGCGTAGACCCAGCCCATCACGAAGCTGACGCCCGAGGCACCACCCTTGATGCCATTGTAGCCGAACTGGCCGGGATGGGCCTTCGCCCACTCGGCGATTTCGGCGTAGCTCTTGGGCGGGTTCGGCACCAGCGCCGGGTTGTAGGCAATGGCTGTCTGGCTGTTGAACATCGGCATGACGTAGCCCTTGACCTCGGTGCCCAGGGCGTTGTCGGCGTTGGCACGGGTCACCAGCTTGCCGGTGGCGATCTTGTCGCGATAGGCCTCGAGGTAGCCGGCTTGCACCATCGGACCGGCGAACTTCTCGTGGACGACGGCGACGTCGGTATCCCAGGTGGCGGTGCCGGCCTTGGCCTGCGCATCGAAGCGCTCGAGGATCTTCTGCGAGCCGGCATCGCCCGGGCCGGTACCGACGGCGCGCACCGTGTTGCCCGGATTCTGCTGTTCGAACAGCGGACCGAGGTAGTTGTTGATGTAGTCGACCATGTTCTGGTCGCCGGCGGTGATCACGGTCAGCTCGGCGGCGCCGGCCGGCGAGGCGACGATGGCTAGCGCCATCGCGGAATTGAGCAACAGCTTGTTCATGACGCGTCTCCGATCTCAATGGTCAGATTTTTTGGGTCAGATTTTTTGGGTCAGCTTTTGGTTGTCAGGCGGTCAGTCTGTCCCGAACCGGCGAGCGATCGTCGGCTGCGGATGGCGAGCCGATCGGCAGAGCGGCCGACGCGGCAAACAGGAAAAGGCTGGTCGTTGGTACCCGGACGATCACGTCGGTGTCCGGCGGCAGGGCCTCAGGGCCATCGACGAGCACTGAGCTCTCACCGATGCGGACGGTGTGGCGCCACTCGCCGCCGGGATAGACGACGGCCTCGACGCGGCCGATTAGTTCGATGGCGGTGCCGGTATCGGAAGAGGGAGCCGCGAGGCGTCTCAGTTGCAGTCGCTCGGATCGGAAGCGCGCTTCCAGCTTGCCGCTCGGCGGCGCTGGCCGGTCGAGCGTGAGGCTGGCCGCCTTGTTGAGTGGCCCGGGAGCGATATCGACGCGATGACCCGAACAGGCGCCATCGAGATGCACGACGTTTTCGGCACCCATGAAGGCGGCGACGAAGGCCGACGCTGGTCGGGTGTAGATCGCCTCGGGCGTGCCGAGCTGGGCGATGCGGCCCTTGTCGAGGATGACGATGCGATCGGCCATCACCATGGCTTCCTCGCGATCGTGCGTGACGTGAATGGTGGTGATGCCAAGGCGCTGCTGCAGGGCCCGGATCTCGTGGCGCACCGTCAGGCGAATGCGGGCGTCGAGGTTGGAGAGCGGCTCGTCGAGCAGCAGGATGTCCGGATCGACGGCCAGCGCTCGGCCGAGCGCCACGCGCTGGCGCTGGCCTCCCGACAGTTCCGAGGGCTTGCGACCGCTCAGACCACCGAGGCCGAGCAGCGCTTCCATCTCGGCAACCCGGGTGGCGATCGCCTCGCGCCGCCAGCCCTTGAGGCGCAAGCCGTAGCCGATGTTGCGCGCCGCCGTCATGTGTGGCCAGAGGGCATAGGACTGGAAGACCATGGCCATGCCGCGCTTGTCCGGCGGCAGACGAGTGACGTCGCGATCGCCGACGCGGACGCTGCCGGCACTCGGGAGGGCAAAGCCGGCGATCGTCCGCAGCAACGTCGTCTTGCCGCAGCCCGAAGCGCCGAGCAAGGCGACGAACTCGCCCTTGCCAATCGCAAGGTCAATGTCTTGCAGCACCTGGGTCCGGCCATAGCCGGCACTGATCTTCTGAAGATTGAGATAGGCGTCTGCGCTCATTGTCCCCGCGATGCACAGCTGTGCAAACGCCCCTGTAACTGGTCCTGTCTTGGTCTCTTCCGATAGACGGCGATCGTTACAGGTCGATGACAGGTTAGGCCGCGGCCAAGGCCTAGTCCGTCGGGCGATGCCACGGAACCTTGATTCCAGCGGGTCGTTATCGTCATCATATCGCCGCCGGCTGTGGCGATGGCTCGGTGCGCACGGACTGCGCTCGCGCACCTGGTCAGGGGAGGGCGTCATGCTTGTCGACGGTAAATGGACTGCGGAATGGAAGCCGGTACAGAAGACCGATGAAAAGGGCGGTTTCGTTCGCCAGACGTCGAGTTTCCGCAACTGGGTGACGCCCGACGGCGCAGCCGGGCCGACCGGCGAGGCGGGCTTTGCGGCCGAGGCAGGCCGTTATCACCTTTATGTCGCGCTGATTTGCCCTTGGGCATCGCGCACGCTGATCGGGCGCAAGTTGAAAGGCCTTGAGGAAGTCATCTCGCTGTCGATCGTCGAACCGATGATTTCTGACGAAGGCTGGCGTTTCGGCGACTATCCCGGCTCCACGCCCGACACCGTCAACGGCGCTACCTATCTCCATGAGATCTATACCAAGGCTGACCCGCATTTTACCGGTCGCGCTACCGTGCCGGTGCTCTGGGATAGGCGGCTTGGCACCATCGTCAACAACGAGTCGGCCGATATCCTGAGGATGCTCAACTCCGGCTTCGGCGAGCTTGCGACCTCTGACTTCGATCTTTATCCAGCCGGTCTCGCAGCCGAGATCGACGCGCTCAATGACCGCATCTATCCGCGCCTCAACAACGGTGTCTACCGGGCGGGCTTTGCCATCACGCAGGTAGCCTATGAGGAAGCCTTCGCCGACGTGTTCGACATGCTCGATGAGCTGGAAGCACGGCTCGCCGATGGCCGTTCTTTCCTGCATGGCGAGCGTCTCACCGAGACCGACGTCCGACTGTTCGTCACGCTGATCCGCTTCGACGCCGCCTATCACGGCCTTTTCAAGTGCAACCTCCGCCGCATCGCCGATTATCCAGGGCTCAGCGGCTATTTGAAGCGGGTCCTTGCCATTCCCGACGTTCGGGAGACGGTCAGCATCGATCACATCAAGCACGGCTACTACTCGATGAAGGCCCTCAACCCGCAACGCATCGTGCCGCTTGGCCCCGATCTCAGTGATCTCGGCCTCGGCGATTGAGCCCCCTGCAGAGCCCCTGAGGAACCCGCTTCCGAACCTCGCGTTCTCCCAAGGGTAACTTGGGAGGCGGCATGCGCTCCAACGTCGGCATCATTCGCATCGGCCTGTCGGGCTGGACCTATTCGCCCTGGCGCGGTCACTTCTATCCGAAGGGGCTGCGGCAGAGTCAGGAGCTGGCCTATGCCGCATCGCGCTTTTCGTCGCTGGAAATCAACGGCACCTTCTACGGTTTGCAAAAGCCGCGCACCTTCGACCGTTGGGCTGCCGACACGCCCACCGACTTTCTGTTCGCCGTCAAGGGGCCGCGCTTTATCACGCACGTCAAACGGCTGAAGGATGTCGAAGCGCCGCTAGCCAACTTCTTCGCCTCTGGTCCGTTGCGGCTCGGCACGAAGCTCGGTCCCATCCTCTGGCAGTTTCCTCCCAGTTTTCATTTCGACTTCGAGCGCATCCGGGACTTTCTGGCTCTGCTTCCGAAGGATACAGACGCAGCGACCGATATGGCGATGAGGCACGATGATCACGTCCGCGATCCGGATGCGATACGCCCCGCCAAACAGCCCATGCGATATGCGCTGGAGATCCGCCACAACAGTTTCCGAAACCCGGCCTTCATCGACCTGTTGCGTGAGCACAATGTCGCGCTGGTCTGCGCCGATACGGTGGAATGGCCGCTGCTGATGGATGTGACATCGGACTTCGTCTATTGCCGTCTGCATGGCTCCCGCGATCTCTATAGATCCGGCTACGACGAGGCCGAACGCCAACGCTGGGCGCGGCGCGTCGCCGCCTGGTCGCACGGCGAGCCGATGGATGACGGTGACTTCGTCGGCGACAGAAGGGCGCCGAATCAGCCACGGGACGTCTTCCTGTTCTTCGACAATACCGATGGGCTTCGTGCCCCGGACGACGCGCTGGCAATCATGCGCGAGCTCGGGGTTGAGTGGCATGGTGACACGACCCACCTCGATCCTGAGGGGAACCGTCTCTTGCTACTATGAGTTCACCGAAGCGCCGGCCAGCTATTGGCAAGAGCGGCCGTTCCTGAGGCGCGACGATGACCGAACAGGACTTTGCCTCGATCGAAGAGCTCAACGAAGCCATGCGGCGGGAGTTCCCAGCTGATGCTGGCGTCGGCGCCATCGTGCCGGGCGAGGGGCCTATATCTGCCATCATAGCCTTCGTCGGGGAGCAACCAGGCGATGCCGAAGACCGCGAAGGACGGCCGTTCGTCGGGCCGGCCGGCCGCCTGCTCGATCGCGCCCTCGCCGAGGCGAAGATCGACCGGCGGAAATGCTATATGACCAATGCGGTGAAGCAGTTCCACTTCGTCGAGCGTGGCAAGCGACGGATTCACCGCAAGCCCAGCACGGGCGAGGTCGTTCATCAGCGTTGGTGGCTCTGGCGCGAGATCGATCTGGTCCAGCCTTCCGTGATCGTCGCGCTCGGCGCGACGGCCGGACTTGCCCTCGCCGAACGCTCGGTCGCCGTCATGCGGGAACGCGGGCCAATGGCCTTCGGCAACAGACGTGGCTTCCTGACCGTCCACCCCTCCTATCTCCTGCGTATTCCGGACTCCGAGGCCAAGCACGCTGCCTTCAAGGCCTTCGTGGAAGATCTCAGACAGGCGCGCGCTATCGGCTCGTCGTGATCGAGCATAGACAAAACGGGCGGAACGACGATTGCGCCCGGAGTCGCCAGGAAAAGTCGCGAGCCGGTGAAACATCTCGGAAGCCTGGAACAAGCGCGCCGGGATTCTGTTCTCTCTTTGCCAGGGTCAACGAGTAATGAGGAACAGAATGTCGACACTTGCGCTCAATCCTGATGTCGCCGGCGTGAGCCCCTATGTGCTCGGGGTTCGACAGGCAACCCATGAGGACACCGGCAAGTCCGTTGCCCGCTTTCCTCTGGGAGATCTGGATGTCGAGCTTCGGACCTCCATGGACTCCGTATGGGCTTTCGTCCGCCGCAAGGGGCAGGGCGGGCTTGCATTGCGAGCCGCTTATCTGACCGGCGAGTTTACCTGTACCGAGTTGAAAGCCAAAGCTGACGAGGCGGCAAAGCTAAAGATCCGCAGCTCGCTTGGCGAACACATCGTTACGTTCCGAACCGGCAATGATGGCTTCGAGTATTTGCGGCTGACGGTGCGGTTCACACCCGCCGTGCCAATGCTCTTCCCGTTCGTGCCGCGCGATGTCTATCCTCTCGACAACAACGACGATCCTCTGCGAGTTAAGGGTCATGTGGAGGCCGGCCAGCGCGGCCTCAACAGCGGTCTCTTGTATTTTCACGCCAACGAGCCGCGTTTCGGTTCAGTTCTGTATTTTCAGAACCTGACTGCAATGAACGATTACTTCCGCGCGACGAAAACCAAGCCAGACGGAGCCGTCGGCGGCTTGTGGCCCGAGCTCGGCTATCTCATTCCGACGCCGACCCAGAGCGGAACGCCGCCGACCGATGCATTGGAGGCCGGCGTGGAGGTTACGCTCTCCGACGCCATAGTGGTGTTCTGCCACGATGTTCCGCCGCACGAACGGGAATCCGCTCTGCGGTTCGTCAAGATGCTTGGGGTCGCTTATCGGCTGATTGAACGGCCAGATCCCGCGTACCGTGACTGGATCGAACGCGCTGAACGTACCCTGCTTGACCTTGATGAAGCGCCTGAGGCGACCATCAAGCACTATGGCCATCGATACATTCATCCCTACACGGCCGCCGAATATCCAGACATCATGGTGCAGATGTCGGTCGTCGAGGCGATCCATGAGTGGGGAAAATGGTGCGGTGAAGCGCCCCCACTCGAAGCCGAGTTCAAGGCTGGGCTGGAGAAGTTCTACGATCCCAAGCTCAAATCACTGCGCCGCTATTTGCCGAATGTCGGGGACGACAAGGATGCCGATGCGGTCGACAGCTGGTACCTTTATCACCCTATGCTCAATCTCGGCCTTCTGGCGCTGGACGGCGACGAGCAAGCTCGAGACCTGCTGATGAAGTCCATCGAGTTTGGGATCAACACGGCGCATCACTTCAAGTATAAATGGCCTGTCCAGTACAAGATCACGGACTTCAGCGTCATTACTGAAAGCGCTGGATCCGATGGTCGCGGCCAGACTGACGTTGGCGGAATCTATGCCTGGGTCATGCTGCAGGCCTTCGAGCTCACGGACGACGAGCGTTATCTCAGCGAAGCTCGAGCGGCGATCGACGCCGCAGTCGGGTTGCGTTTCAACATCAATTATCAGGCCAACCTGACCGCCTGGGGAGCGGCGGCGTGCATTAGGCTTTGGCGCCTGACCGACGAACGGGTCTATCTGGAACAGAGCTACGTTTATGTCGCCAGCTTCTTTCACAACGCAGCAATTTGGGAAAGCGAGATCGATCACGCGGCCCATTACCGCAACTTCCTTGGCGTCACCTGCCTGCAAGATGCGCCCTACATGGCGATCTACGAATGTTTCGATTCTCTGTCGGCTTTCGAGCATTATCTCGATGATGGTGGGCGCGACATTGATCCTACCGTGCGCATGCTTATGCTTGAATATTGCAAGTATGCGCTTGACCGCGCCTGGTTTTATTACCCCGATGCCTTGCCGGCCGAAGCCCTCTCTCCCAAGCAGCGCGAAGCCAACGGTCACATCGATCGCAAGCTGTCCTTCCCGCTCGAGGATCTCTACGTCGATGGTCAACCTGCCGGTCAGGTCGGTCAGGAAATCTATGGAGCGGGCGCGGCGTTCATATTCGCGACCCGTGCCAACCATCGCGTCGATGGCGCTCCCTTCCTGATTTTCTGTGATCACCTGCTGCCGACGCTGGAGCGCACTGGCCAACGTGCTGTCACCATCACGCTGCACGACGGTGAGGTCTGCTTGGCCGGTTTGAGCTTCGTGCGGTTGAAGCGCCACCGGCTTGGCAAGATCGAGCTCAAGACGATCGGTGGCGAAGTTCTTCATCCTACGGAAAGTTCGTCCGATCGTGTTACCTATAAATTGCCGGCCAACGGACGATTCTTGCTTACTTGGGAGTAATGGTATGCATGATCGAGTCAATATTGAAGGAAAGCGAATCCTAGTTAGGGGTGGCACGACCGGTATCGGTCGCGCGACCGTTGCCTTGCTCGCACAAGAAGGCGCGCGGGTCCTTACCTTTGGGCGACATCAGTCCGAATTGGAGCCGTGAAGGCTGCTGGTCGGTGGATTGATGCAGGCGAGATGTCGATCCGGGATTGGCATGCCGGGTGTCGCCTTCCTTCTCGTTGCCCAGTAGGCGCCGAATGTCCGGTATTGCCGGGGGGCAGAAGCCGGATCGTTTAGCTCGGGCTGGTTGTTTTCGGCAGAGTGGAGGGCACGCTGATTGATACCGGATCGCTTGCCGGGAAACTGTCTTCAAGCCCTTCGTCGAGCTGTTCTTCAAGCGCGTCACGATCCTGGTTTTCGCGGGCGTCGTTGGCGGTCGGGATTTCTTCGCGAGGCCCCGAGGACATCGCTTCGCACAGCGCTTTGATCGCGTCTTCGGCGCGGCTCGTCGGATCCTGCGCCGCAGGTCCGCCTTCGGCTGCCGGCAGAACAAGGGTAACGGTCACTCCGTCGACCATATTGAACTCGACGCGATGCTGGCCGTCGTCGAGCGGCGTGATCTCTTTCACCTTGATGGTCATAACCGTCTCCGTCAGTTAGTCCTGACCCAATGGATCGCCAGCGCTTGCCTTCGCGGAAGGCTCAACGAACAGGTCACTCTATCCAAACCAACCGAAATCCCCACGGTTCCACAGCTAGCCAAGGAAAAGCCGACGTAGGCGATTTGGCCGGAGCTGGGTGCCGAAAGATCCATCTGATTTAGCGTCCCGACGGGCGGCTTCATGCTATTGATAAGGGAACTGTCAGTTTAGACGGTGCGTATATAAAGAAACGAGACGAGACGGACGGTTTAAATAAAGTATATTTAGTTCCTATATTGGAAAAATTGACGCCACAAGATTCTATTTATCGTTACTGTGTGGTCCGCTTTGGTTGATTTGTTTCATTTGGAAAGATTAAAAAAATTGTCAGATACGGAACAATTGGCCGTCTGGCTGGTTGGAGTCTCGCTACCAACAAGGCAGCAAGATCCCCAATAAGGAGAAAAGCAATGCCTAACCAACAGACCAGCACTGGTGACACCTCCCGCCGCGGTTTTGCCTCGATGGATGTGGGCAAGCAGCGCGAAATCGCGTCCAAGGGTGGCCAGGAATCCGGCGGCAACTTCAAGAACGACCCTGAGCGAGCCGCCGAAGCCGGTCGCAAGGGCGGCCAGGAGTCCGGCGGTAATTTCAAGAACGATCCTGAGCGGGCTGCTGAAGCCGGCCGCAAGGGTGGTCAGGAATCCGGCGGTAACTTCCGGAACGATCCTGAGCGGGCTGCTGAAGCCGGCCGCAAGGGCGGTCAGGAGTCTGGCGGTAACTTCAGGAACGATCCCGAGCGAGCCGCGGAAGCCGGTCGCAAAGGCGGCCAGCATTGAACCACCACTTTCCCAGCCACGGCCCCCTTCCAGGGGGCCGTGGTTGCCTCGTGCCTTCCTTCCTTTATTGATATTTCTGGCGGCGCCACCGGCGCCGCCCTTTTATTATTCGCTCCGTCACGTGCCCTTCGAGCATATCTTTTTGACGGTCGCCAAAAGCGTCCTTTGAGCGACTGGCTTGGGTACGAGTTCGCAGGATGCGAGTTTGGGCGGCAGGTGCTGTCGGCTGTAGCCGCTCAGAAATGCGAAGGGAATGTTTCGCTCTTGCAGGCGTTCGGCCACAGGGAAGCTCATTTCATCCTGCAACTGAATATCCAGCAAGGCAGCGTCGACCGGTTCGGCGTCGACCGCAGCGATGCCCTCCTCTACAGAAGGATATGGCCCCACAATCCGGTATCCTGCTTGATGCAAGGTCGAAGCGTAATCCTCGGCAATCAGCCACTCGTCTTCTACGATCAATATGCTGGCTGACATCAGGTTCTCCCGCTTCCAACGCAAGGCCGCATATTCGCGCTACTTGCTTCAAGCATTCCATCGGCGGGCCACGGCCGGTCGCCGGTTTTGTAGACCTAACCTCTGTTTCTCCCGTAGAAGCTGGAATAATTCGTGTTTTCAGTTCTGAAAATTGCGCCAAATCCGCTGATCTTGATCAGTCTCGCTTGTGGTCGGCGCCTCGACGTCAGCTCAGCCAGAACAGCGCCGTGTAAGACCCCAGGGCATCCTCCGTGAACGAGCCCTCACACCACAAGGGAGCGAGATCGCGCCATTCACCCTTTTGAGGCGTCGCGCCGAGGTTCGCTGCGAGGTTGAGGGTGGAGCCGTCGCCAAGCGTCCAGCGCACCTGAAACGCCTCGGCGCCGAGAACGTCCGAAGCCCCGCTGTGTCCTTCCATACCAACGAGGCGGGGCGTCAGAACCGAAGCCCTCAGTTTCAGAAGGTCCCCATAAAGGTCCAGCATCTCCGCAGAGGCGAGGGAGGAGCGTTCATCCCAATTGAGCTTGCAAATGCGGAAAGCCTCCTCGCTCATGGGATCGATGTGCCTGGCTTTGGACGCCTCTGGAAAATCCTTGAGTTCTTCGAGCCGGCTCTTGCGGATCACCTCGCCTAATTCCTTGATGTCGGAAAAGAAGCAGAAGGGCGTCGAAGCCCCCCATTCCTCGCCCATGAACAGCATCGGGATCTGCGGTGACAGCAGGTAGAGCGCAGCCAGCATCCGCGCCGCCTCGCGTGGCATCAGTTGCCCGAGGCGTTCGCCGGCCGGCCGGTTGCCGGCGTGGTCGTGGTTCTGGATGAAGGAAACGAAGGCGGTGGGCGGCAGGAAAGCGCTCGGCTCGCCGTGCATGCGATTTTCCCGCGCCAGATACTCGCCCTGGAAGGCAAAGCCCTCCGCGAAGGCCTTGGCCACGAGATCGATACGCTTGGCGTAAGGCTGGTAATACCACTGGTCCTCGCCGGTCACCAACGCATGCAGGCTATGATGCAGGTCGTCGTTCCATTGAGCGGTATAGAGCCAGGGGGTACCGTCATCGCGCCGCCTCAGCCAGCTTGCCTGATTGTGAGAGTTCTCGGCGATGAGATGGATGTGCCGGCCGTCGCTGGCGGCGCGGGTCTGTTCGGCCAAGTCCTGGATCAGGTGCTTGGGACCGCTGTCTTCGATGGCGTGCAGCGCATCGAAGCGCAGGCCGTCGAAGCGGTACTCGTTGATCCAGAACCGGGCGTTCGTCAGTACCAGATCCCGCACGACGGCAGCGTTGTCACCGTCGACGTTGAGGCCCGGTCCCCAAGGCGTATCCTTGTCGTTGAGGATCGGCGCATAGAGGGGGATGTAGTTGCCTTTCGGCCCGAAGTGATTGTAGACGACGTCCAGCATCACCATCATGCCGAGCTCATGGGCGCGATTGACCAGCGCTTTCAGGTCCTCAGGATGGCCATAGGACGAGTCGGGTGCAAACAGCGAGACGCCGTCGTAGCCCCAGTTCCACCGGCCCGCGAAGTCGGCGAGCGGCATGATCTGCAAGGCGGTGATACCCAATTCGGCGAGATGCCCGAGCTTTTCCGCCGCCGCTCGGAAAGTGCCTTCCGGTGTGAACGTACCGATATGAACCTCATAGAAGACGCATTCCTCCCAGGGGCGGCCGCGCCAGCCCAGATCTGTCCACTCGAAGGCGAGCGGGTCGATCACCTCGCTGGGGCCGTCGACATCTTCCGGCTGATAGCGTGAGGCGGGGTCCGGCACCTTCTTGCCGTCCGGCAGGCAGAACACATAGCGGCTGCCATGGTTGACGCCGGGAACTTCGACCTCATACCAGCCGCGAACATCCTGCTTCATGGGCAGCGACCATCCGTCGACTTCCAGTTCGACGGACGGCACCAGTGGCGCCCAGAGGCGGAACCGCACTCCGTTCGGGGTCATCTGGGTGCCGAACTTCATTTCCTGTTCGCGGCGGACGGTACGAGTTGCCAAGGCTGGCCTCCATAAGAAAGTGGCGAAGCGGGTTGCGCCGAAGTTGGTCTGAGCGGGCTCAACTGCGCTAGCGCTCAACCGTGATCCACGGCGTCCGCCGGTTGAGTTCCTTCCGCAACGGAGCTGGCCGCGCTTTGTTCCCGCCACTCGGCAAGAACGACCGTTCGGGCTGGCATGGTGAAAGAGGTGTCGCCGCCCAGCCGGGCATCTTCAAAGCCATCATCTGTCGCCAGCACTACTTCCCAGTCTCCCGGCTGCCCCGGCGGGATCTGGAACTCGACGGCGACATGCGAGGCATTCAGCATGATCAGCAGGGGCGCTTCGGTTTCCAGAACTGGAGCGAGGCGCAGGGTGAGGCATCTGGAGTGGGGATTCTCCCAGTCTTCCTCTCGCATCCGCTCGCCGTGGTTGTTGAACCAGACGACGTCGGGCTGCCCCATCTCGTTGCGGGCGCCGGTCAGGAATTCCGGCCGTGACAGGGCGGAGTGGTTCTTTCGGAGGTCGGCGAGCCGCGCCACGAATCTGGGCAGGTCCGGATCGTCATTCGACCAGTTGACCCAGCCGATCTCATTGTCCTGGCAATAGGCGTTGTTATTGCCGCCTTGAGTGTTGGAACATTCATCGCCGGCCAGCACCATCGGTACGCCCTGGCTCAGGAACAGCGTGGTCAGCAGGTTACGCTTCTGCCGCCGACGCAGGGCGTTGATGGCTTCGTCGTCGGTCTCGCCCTCGGCGCCGCAATTCCAGCTCTTGTTGTCGTCGTGGCCGTCCTTGTTGTCCTCCCCGTTGGCCTCGTTGTGCTTGTGGTTGTAGCTGACGAGGTCATGCAGGGTGAAACCGTCGTGCGCGGTAATGAAGTTGACACTCGACCATGGCCGGCGCCGCCCCTCGGCAAAGATGTCCTGTGAGGCGGCGACGCGGGTGGCAAAGCTCGGCAGCAGGCCTTCCTCGCCGCACCAGAAGCCGCGAACCTTATCGCGGTAATCGCCGTTCCACTCCGAGAAGCCTGGCGGAAAGGACCCGAGCTGGTAGCCGCCCGGCCCGATGTCCCAAGGTTCGGCGATCAACTTCAGGCCGCCCAGCAGCGGATCCTGGAGGATGGCGTTGAAGAAGGCATGACCGGGATCGAAGCCGGTGAGGCGCCGGCCCAGCGTCGTGGCGAGATCGAAACGGAAGCCATCGATGCCGTAGACCGAAGCCCACAGGCGCAAGCTGTCCAGGATCATCTGCAGCACGCGCGGATGGTCGGTGTTGAGCGCGTTGCCGGTGCCGGTAAGGTTGTCATAGTAGCGGCGATCGTCCGGCAGGAGGCGATAATAAGATGCGTTGTCTATGCCCTTGAAGGATAAGGTCGGCCCCAGATGGTTGCCTTCGCAGGTATGGTTGTAGACAACGTCAAGGATGATCTCGATGCCGGCCTGATGTAGCAGGTCGACGGCCTCGCCGATGGACTCCAGGCCGCTTTCGCCGAGATAACGCGGCTCGGGGGCGAAAAAGCCGAGAGTATTGTAGCCCCAGTAGTTCGAGAGCCCGTTGTCCACGAGGTGGCGGTCCTGCAGGAAGGACTGCACCGGCAGAAGCTCGAGCGAGGTGATGCCGAGCTGAACCAGATACTCGACGAACTCCGGCTGCCCCAGCGCCGTAAAGGTTCCGCGGATCGTGTTTGGCACGAACGGGTGGAGCATGGTCAGGCCGCGTACATGGCCTTCGTAGATCACCGTCTTTGCCCAGGACACATGCGGGTGTTGGGTGGTGGCCATCGGCGTGCCGGCAACGACCCGCGCCTTCGGCATGAAGGCGGCGTTGTCGCGCTCGTTCATGACGAGGTCGGCATCGTCGCCGGCCCCGATCTCATAACCGTAGAGCGTATCGTTCCAGCGGATATCGCCAACCAGTTGGCGGGCGTAAGGGTCGAGCAGCAGTTTGTTGGGATTGAACCGGTGGCCGGCTTCCGGCGCCCACGGCCCATGAACACGCCAGCCGTAAACCTGACCTCGTCCGACGCCGGGCAGGTAGCAATGCCAGACGCCGTTGGTGCATTCTCTCAGAGGAATGCGTTCCCGTTCGGTCACGCCGGACCGATCGAACAGGCAGAGGGTGACGCCGTTCGCATTGTCGGAGAAAAGAGCAAAATTGGCGCCTTTGTCATCGACCGTCACGCCCAGGGGAAAAGCCGAGCCAGGCAATACTTTACGCATTCAGAGAATCTCCTGGGCGATGATGAAAGGAGAGCTACCCAAGCCTTCCTTGGTTAGGCCGCCAAAAGGACGGTCAAGCGCCGGTTCAGCCGGTGTCGGCGCATGGTTTGGATGCGCGGTGGGATGGCGCAACCGCCTATGGCGATCATCGCGCCCGCCCGATCGTCTTCGAAATTGAAATGCCATTTGGTGAGAAAGCTCAGCGGGATGGGCCGTAGGGACTCAGTCTGGTGTTTGTGAAACCTGCCGCGACAGGAATGGTTCCCCGCAACGTCACGCCGGGGGTCGGCAAGGTGCGACGAACGAAGCCGGTCGACCGGATTGATCGACTGACAGCTCACTTTTCGGCTGGATCGTGGGCTTCTCAGCGAAGCAAAAGGTGTGAGGTCGTGGGACGTGCGGAGGGTCTAAAACGGCGGAAAGGACTCGGCTCTTTGAGGTGGTGCTCTGGGTCATCCACAATCTTTGGGCGGGGATTGGAACTCATCCAGGCTCCAAAATGTAAAATAATGCACATAGATTTGTTGAATTGGCTTAGCGGGATTAGCTTTCGGCGCTCATACTCTCCCCCATCAAGAGCCGTGCAAGCCCATCTGAGAATGGAAGTCCGCAGCTCGGGAGGAAAAGCTATGAAAGTGAAAGCCGTCGTCCTCGAGGGCATTGGAGACATTCGTCTTCGCGATATCGAGGTTCCCGGTACGCTGACGCCCGCGGCCGACGAGGTTCGGGTCGCCATCAAGGCGGTCGGCATTTGCGGCAGCGATGTCCACTATCTGAAGCACGGCCGCATCGGCGACTTTATCGTCAACGAGCCGATGGTGCTCGGCCACGAAGCCTCGGGCGTCGTGACGGCGGTGGGCGCCAAGGTTTCCCACATCAAGGTTGGCGACCGCGTCTGCATGGAGCCGGGCATTCCCGACTTCGGTTCGCGCCAGACCCTGGAAGGCCACTACAACCTCGATCCGGCCGTGCGCTTCTGGGCGACGCCGCCGATCCACGGCTGCCTGACGCCGGAGGTGGTGCATCCTGCGGCGCTGACCTACAAGCTGCCTGACAGCGTGTCGTTTGCCGAAGGCGCCATGGTCGAGCCGCTGGCGATCGGCGTCTATGCCGCCGCCAAGGGCGCCATCCGTCCCGGTGATATTGCCGTGGTGGCCGGTGCCGGCACCATCGGCATGATGGTGGCCTTCGCCGCGCTGGCTTCGGGCTGCTCGGAGGTGATCGTCAGCGACGTCGCCAAGGCCAAGCTCGATATCATCGCCAAGGTGCCCGGCGTTATCGCCGTCGATCTCACCAAACAGAAGCTCGCCGACGTCGTGGCGGCGCGCACCGCCGGCAAGGGTGCGGACCTGTTCTTCGAGGCGAGCGGTAGCCCCAAGGCGTTCGACGACATGCTGGACGTGGTGACGCAGGGCGGCCGGGTGGTTCTGGTCGGCATGCCGCAGGATCGGGTGCCGCTCGACGTGGTGGCACTAGAGGTCAAGGAAATCAGCCTGACCGGCATCTTCCGCTACGCCAACGTCTGGGATCGCACGCTGGCGCTGCTCGGTTCGGGCAAGATCGACCTCAAGCCGCTGATCTCGGCCACCTATCCGTTCGACAAGTCCATCGAAGCCTTCGAACGGGCTGCCCAGCAGAACCCCTCGGACGTCAAGGTCCAGATCACGTTCTGATCGCAAGACCGACGCGGGACGCTACCCGGCGAGAGGCATGCATGACGAATGCAAGTCTCGGTCCGTAAGGCCAACGCCAACGAGCGTTCCGCGTCTCGGTTCAAGACCATGGTCTCGCCCGTTCGTTACGGGAGGAATCTTAATCGTTTGAAGTTGCCGCGCCTCAGGGCGCCCCCGATGGAAGAAGGGAAGGTCGACCGTTCGGGGGAGGGGCTGACCAAACGATCCGGCAAGTTGAATGGCTTTGAGTACGAGGCCCGCTAGTGGCCTTGGAGGGCCTTAGGTCCGCAAAGAGAGATGAGCCAATCGGGGTTCGGGCAGAGGAAGCCCGCCGATCGGACTGTCGCGGGCCAGCCAGACGATGGGCAAGGGGAGGACAGGATAATGTTCATTGGAGTCGACTGCGGAACGCAGGGGACCAAGGCGCTCGTCATCGATGAGAACGGACGGGTGCGCGGCCGCGGTCACGCTTCCCACACCTTGATCGAGCGCGATAGCGGCGCCCGCGAGCAGCATCCGTCAATCTGGGTAGATGCCATGATCGCCGCCGTGCGCATGGCGCTCGGCGAAGCGGCCGTGCCCGCCGATGCGATCCGTTGCCTCGGCGTCTCCGGTCAGCAGCACGGCCTCGCCGTACTCGACAAGGCCGGCGCAGTGATCCGCCCCGCCAAGCTCTGGTGCGACACCGAGACGGCACCCGACAATGAGCGGGTCGTCGCCGCTCTCGGCGGGCCGAGCGCCTGGTTCAAGAAGCTCGGCATCATCCCGCTCACCGGCTACACCATTTCCAAGCTGGCCTTCCTCGCCGACCGCGAGCCCGACAACTTCGCCCGCATCGCTCATATCCTGCTGCCGCACGACTATCTGAACCACTGGCTGACCGGCCGTTTCGTTGCCGAATATGGCGATGCTTCGGGAACGGGCTTCTTCGATGTCCGCAAGCGGGCCTGGGCACCTGAGGCCCTGTCGGTCATCGATCGCGGCGCCGGCCATCTCGCGGCCGCTCTGCCGGACCTCGTCGCGCCGGACGCCATCGTCGGAAAGCTGACGCCGGCTGCGGCCGAAGCGCTGGGCCTCACCACCAACTGCCTGGTGGCGGCCGGCGGTGGTGACAACATGATGGGCGCCATCGGCACCGGAAACGTGCGCGAGGGCGTGGTGACCATCAGCCTCGGCACGTCGGCGACCGTCTTCTCCTATTCCGATACGCCGGTACTCGATCCGAGCGGCGCCGTGGCGCCCTTCTGTTCGTCGACCGGTGGCTGGCTGCCACTCGTCTGCACTATGAACGCCACCAACGTCACCTCCGGCGGAGCCCACCTCCTCGGGCGGGATGTCGGCTTCATCTCCGAAGCGCTCGATGCGACTGCGCCGGGGGCGGGCGGCATCACCATGCTGCCCTTCCTGAATGGCGAGCGGACTCCCGATCTGCCGACGGCGCGGGGCACCATTCTCGGCCTGTCGGCCGTCAACATGACGGCGGAGAACCTGATGCGTGCCATGGTCGAGGGCGTTACCTTCGGCGTACTCGCCGGCCTCCATCGCATCCGTGGCAACAAGGCTGCCGAGCGCGTGTTCATGATCGGCGGCGGCGCCCGCAGCAAGCCTTGGCGCCAGATGGTCGCTGACATGACCGGTGCCGAGATTGTGGTGCCCACCGGCGACGAAGCCGGCTGCCTCGGCGCGGCGATCCAGGCGATCTGGGCTTACGGCCGCTCGACGGGCGCCGGCGAGAACATCGCCGCGATCGCTGATCGCTGCGTCACCCTCGATACCGACAAGACAACGAAACCGGCCGCCGATCGCAAGTCGGCCTACGACGATGCCTTCGGCCTCTACCGGGCCAAGCTCGCCGAGGTTCATGGCGTCAACTGACGAGCACGCCAAGTCGATCCCGCAATTGCTATCCGGCCGATCAAGGACCCGTTCGATGCAGAAAAATCTTCTCGAAGTCAGAAATATAAGCAAGTCGTTTCCGGGCGTGAAAGCGCTCGAGGACGTCTGCTTTTCTGTGAAGGAAGGTTCGGTTCACGTGCTGTGCGGCGAAAACGGCGCCGGCAAATCGACCCTGATGAAAATCATCAACGGGATCTATCAGCCCGATGGTGGCGAGACCCTGATCAAGGGCGAAAAAGTCGAGATCAACTCTCCGATCCGTGCCGGCGAACTCGGCATTTCGATGATCTTTCAGGAACTCAACTACACGCCTGAGATGACAATCGAGGAGAGCCTGTTCGTCGGACGCTGGCCGAAGAAGAAGTTCGGGCAGATCGATTGGAAAACCATCCGGCAAAAGACGCTCCAGCTACTGAAGCAGGAGAACCTCGCCTACGATCCGGAAACCAAGCTCAAGGATCTGTCGATCTCCAACTTGCAGATGCTGGAAATCCTCAAGGCGATTTCGCGTGACGCTGACATCATCATCATGGATGAGCCGACGTCATCGATCACCAACAAGGAAATTGAAGTTCTCTTCGAGAAGATCGCCGACCTTCGCGCCCGTGGCAAAGGCATCGTCTACATCTCGCACAAGATGGACGAAATCTTCCGCATTGCCGACGAAATCTCCATCCTGCGCGACGGCAAGGTGATTGAGACGCGGCCCAAGGATCAGTTCGACATCGACTCGGTGATCGCCCTGATGGTCGGTCGCGCGCTGGGCCAGGGATATCCCAAGGAAGAGGTTCCTGTCGGCGAGGTCGTCCTGGAGGTTGAGAATTTCAGCGGACCGACCGGATTCAGCAATGTCTCTTTCAACCTCAGGAAGGGTGAGATCCTTGGTTTTGCCGGTCTCGTTGGGGCAGGGCGGACGGAAGTGATGCGAGCGCTGTTCGGTCTCGACGAGCGTTTCGGCGGCTCGGTCAAGGTTCACGGCGCCCCCGTCAGGATCCGCAACGTCCAGGACAGCATCAAGAATGGCGTGGTGATGCTCTCCGAAGACCGCCGGCGCTACGGCATCGTTCCGATCCGAGACGTCAAGGAAAACGTGACGTTGGCCTCGATGGACCAGTTCTTCCAGAAGGGACGCCTGAACGCGGCCAAGGAGAGAAGCCGGGTCGAAGAGATCTGCAAGAAGATCAACGTGAAGATGGCATCCATCGATGTGCAGGTCAGCACTCTGAGCGGCGGTAACCAGCAGAAGGTCGTCCTGTCCAAGTGGATGCTGCAAGATCCGGACATCCTTATTCTCGATGAACCGACGCGCGGTATCGATGTCGGTGCGAAATTCGAGATCTACAGGCTGATGACCAACCTCGTGAAAGAGGGCAAGTCGATCATCATGGTGTCCTCTGAGTTGCCCGAGCTGATCGGCATGTGTGACCGCATGTACGTGATGGCCGAGGGTGGGATAACCGGCGAACTCGAAAGAGCCGAGTTCTCTCAAGAAGCAATCATGCGTTACGCGATGAACATGACCAGAAAAGCGGTCTGATCGCTGGCTAGATGACGAGATGTAAAGGGGCGGAAAATGAACAACCTGATGACCAGGGAGAAGTGGCAGACCATCAAGTCGCGATATTCCATTTATTTGGTTCTTATCGCTATGATCATCGTCTGCAATCTACTGAGCCCGAATTTTCTATCCGCAAGAAATATATCGAACATCTCGGTTCAGATTTCCGTCACGACGATTCTGGCCTTTGGTGAAACGATCCTGATCATCGGCGGCCTCCTGGACCTTTCCTGCGGCTCGGTTCTGGCCCTGGCGGGTGTTTTCTCGGTCTACGTCTTCAAGGAAACGGGTTCGCTGTCCCTTGCCTTCGCTGTCGGTCTGATCGTCGGTCTGCTCTGCAACTTCGTCAACGGCATCCTCGTCCGGCGCTTCAGTATTCCGGCGTTCATCGCAACTCTGGCGATGATGACGGTGGCCAGAGGTATCGCCTTGCTCTTCACCAAGGGCCAGAACATCTACCAGATTGGCGATTATGTTTGGTTCGGACAGGGAAGTATTGGGATTATTCCGATCCCCGTCATATTCATGGTCGTTATCGGCGTTCTGACTTGGTACATTCTTGGCCATACCAGCTTCGGTCGCTCGCTCTACGCGGTGGGTGGTAACGAAGAAGCGGCCCGGGCCTCCGGCATCAACATCGGTCGGATCAAGGTCGGCGCCTATCTCATCAACGGCATCTTCGTCGGCCTTGCTGGCATCATCTTGATGGCCCGTACCAATGTCGGCGCCCCCAATTCGGGCCAAGGCTACGAGTTCGAGGCGCTCACGGCCGCGATCATCGGCGGTACCAGCTTCTCCGGCGGCCTCGGAACGGCCGGTGGGACCCTTGCCGGTGCGTTCATCGTCGGCTTCCTCAACAACATCATGAATTTGGCTGGCGTGGACTCGTATCTGCAGCAAGTCATCAAGGGCGCCATCATCGCTCTGGCTGTCGGATACGACATGTGGGCCAAGGTCAATCGCACCAGGAAGACCCTTGGTGCTGCCAAAATCCCGAATGAGCGAAAGGAGGCTAAAGCTTAGGACGTTCGCTTTGGAGGAAACGCGGGGCTCTTATCGATCGATACTTGACCCCTTTGGTAGATATCTTGGAGGAGATAGAAATGAAGTTTATGAAATCGATCCGCACCGTCACCGCTGTGGCCGCTCTTTGTCTGGCTGCGACGACGGTTGCTCAGGCTCAGAACTACAAGATCGCGTTCATCGCCCGTGCCCAGGCCGACTCCTTTGCCGCCTGGCTGGCCAACGGCATCATGGACGAGGTCAAGAAGTACCCGGACATGACGGTCGACGTGATGGACTCCCAGGCCGACGACGCCAAGGAGAACGCGTTCATCGAGAACGCCGTCGCCAACAAGTACGACCTGATCATCGTGCAGCCGAACAACGGCGAAGCTCAGCGTCCTTATGTCGAGCAGGCCGTCAAGGATGGCGTCAAGGTCATCACGACCAATGCCCGCATCAAGAACATCCCCGGCTCGTCGTCGGTCGACGCCGATCCCTATGAGCAGGCCGCTGTGAATGCCCGTCTGGCCCTGAAGCAGATCCCGCAGGGCGCCAATGTTGTCGTGCTGAACGGCCCGTCGGGCAACATGCACGCCGATATGCGCCGTGATGCTTGGCAGAAGGAATTCTTCGACAAGCGCACTGACGTCAAGATCGTCGGCGAGCAGATCGCGCATTGGAACAAAGAAGAAGCCATGCGCTACATGGAAGACTGGGTGCAGGCCAACGACAAGATCGACGCCATCGTGTCCATGAACGATAACATGGCTGCCGGCGCTCTGGAAGTTGTCAAGGACGATCCGAAGTTCGCCAAGATCCTCGCCTACGGCGTCGACGGCACGGCCGAAGCGATGCTGCTGATCCAGTCCGGCAAGATGACGTCCACGGCGCTGCAGAACGCCTATGACCTCGCTGCCAAGAACATCAGCGTTGCCCACGACCTGCTGACCGGCAAGATCACTCAGATCGACACCGACATCGACTGCCCGCTGGTGACCAAGGACAACGTCGCCACGTTCATCGAGATCCACAAGAAGTCGGGCGCCATCAAGTAATTGATGGAATAACCGATGAACTTGGGGCGGGATAATCCCGCCCCTTTTTTGTTCGCATTGTTCAGGGCGCCGTCTGGCGCAGCCGCAACGCGTTGGCGATGACGCTGACCGAAGAAAGTGCCATGGCCGCGGCGGCGACCACCGGTGACAGCATCCATCCGAAGGCCGGATAGAGCACCCCGGCGGCGATCGGAATGCCGGCGATGTTGTAGACAAAGGCCAGCATCAGGTTCTGGCGAATGTTGCGCATGGTGGCTCGGCTCAGCCGTCGCGCCTCGACGATGCCGCCGAGATCGCCGCGCAGCAGCGTTACGCCGGCGCTTTCGATGGCGACGTCCGTACCGGTGCCCATGGCAATGCCGACGTCGGCGGCGGCAAGCGCCGGCGCATCGTTGACACCGTCACCGGCCATGGCGACGATCTTGCCACCCCGGCGCAAGGCCGCGACCACATCGCCCTTTTCGGCCGGTAGAACCTCCGCCTTCACCTCATCGATGCCCAGGCGGCGAGCGACGGCCTCAGCGGTGGCGCGGTTGTCGCCAGTCAGCATGACGATGCGGATGCCGTCAGCTTGCAAGGCGCGGAGCGCTTCCTGCGTCGAAGCCTTTACCGGGTCGGCGATGGCGATGACCCCGGCGGGATGGCCGTCAATGGCGACGAGAATCGCCGTCGCCCCTTCGTTTCGGAGCGTGGCGGCAATGGACTCGGCATCGGCAACTTCAATCCCCGATTCCTCCAGGAGCCGCCGGTTGCCGAGCAGGACGCGCCGGCCATCCACCGTGCCGATGACGCCTTTGCCCGAGGGAGCATCGAAATCGTCGGCCGATTTGAGATGCAGCCCGCGTTCTTCGGCTGCTGCCACGATGGCAGCGGCTAGCGGGTGCTCGCTCGCACGCTCCAGGCTGGCGGCCAGGATTAGCAATTCGCCTTCGTCGGTACCTGACAGCGTCTTGATCGCTGTCACCTTCGGCTTGCCCTCAGTGAGTGTTCCCGTCTTGTCGACGACGAGCACGTCGACCTTCTCCATGCGTTCCAAGGCCTCCGCGTCGCGAATGAGCACACCCTGACTTGCCCCACGTCCCACGCCAACCATGATGGACATCGGTGTTGCAAGGCCGAGCGCGCAAGGGCAGGCGATGATCAGCACGCTGACGGCGGCGACGAGCCCGTAGGAGAGGGACGGCGATGGGCCGAAGAGCGCCCAGGCGGTAAAGGCGAGGATAGCGGCAACCAGAACCGCCGGCACGAACCAGGCGGAGACCTGATCGGCCAGTCGCTGGATCGGTGCGCGGGAGCGCTGCGCCTTTGCCACGGTGTCGACGATTTGCGCCAGCATCGTGTCGGCGCCGACCCGATCGGCCCGCATGACGAAGCTGCCTTGACCGTTGAGTGTGCCGCCGATCACCGTGGCGCCGGTTGTCTTGGCTACCGGCAGAGGCTCGCCGGTGATCATCGACTCGTCGACGTTGGAGCGGCCCTCCAGCACCTCGCCATCGAGCGGCACCTTGTCGCCGGGCCGAACGCGCAGCCGGTCACCGACTTTGATTTCGGCGAGTTCGATCTCCACCTCGCCGCCATCGGCGGCAAGCCGGCGAGCCGTCGCCGGCGCAAGGTTGAGCAGCGCCTTGATCGCACCGGACGTCCGTTCGCGAGCCCTGAGTTCGAGAACCTGTCCGAGCAGCACCAACACCGTGATGACGGCCGCGGCTTCGAAATAGACGGCGACGGTGCCATCCGCCGTCCGAAACGCCGCCGGGAACAGGCTTGGCGCGAAGGTGGCGATGACGCTGTAGACCCAGGCGACGCCGGTGCCCATGGCGATCAGCGTGAACATGTTGAGCGCGCCGGTGACCACCGATTTCCAGCCGCGCACGAAGAACGGCCAACCGGCCCATAGAACCACCGGCGTTGCCAGCAGAAACTGCAGGCTGGCCGAAAGGCGCGGACCGATGAGCATGTCGAGGCCGAGAAAATGCCCGCCCATTTCCAAGATCACAACGGGAACGGCGATGGCTAATCCGATCTTGAACCGACGGGTCATGTCGATCAGTTCGGGGTTTGGCTCATCGTTGGCGGAGGCGACTTCAGGCTCCAGCGCCATGCCGCAAATGGGGCAGGTTCCGGGGCCAATCTGACGGATCTCCGGGTGCATCGGGCAGGTATAGATCGTACCCTTCGGTGCATCATCGTGTGCTTTGGCTGAGACCGGGGCGAGATAACGCTGGGGATCGGCCGTAAATTTCTTGAGGCAACCTTCCGAGCAGAAGTAGTAGGGCTTCCCGCCGTGTTCTGTTCGGTATTTGGCGGTCGCCGGATCGACCGTCATGCCGCAGACAGGATCCTTGACCGTCTGGACGTCAGCTTCGGGCGCAGGGTGATGATGGTGGCCGTGGCAATGGTCACAGCCTTCATGGCCGTGATCTCCGTGATCCGTGGTAGGCGCTCGCTCCTGGCCGTGCGGGGAAGAGCCGTGGGGGTGATCATGTTCGTGCGGCATGGCGCGCTCCGTATCGGTTCGACGCCGTCAAGTCGGACGGCGATGTTGATGTCACCGAGGATCGACCTTCCCATCATGGTAAGGTCAAGCGTATAATTGTCGGCGAACCGAAGGTGCTGTGCGGTCAACCGAGGCGAAGGCTTCGGGTTCCGGTTATCCGTCCATGAAGGATTATCCCATGAACATCGGCGATGCGGCGAAGGCATCCGGCGTCACGGCCAAAATGATCCGTTACTACGAATCCACCGGCCTGCTGCGGCCGGCGGCGCGACGCGACAACGGCTACCGCGATTACGGCGCCGTCGACGTGCACGAGCTGCGGTTCATTCGGCGGGCGCGTGGACTGGGGTTCGACATGGCCGAGATCGCCGAACTCTTGTCGCTCTGGCGCGATCGCGGCAGGGCCAGCCGCGACGTGCATCGGGTGGCGAGCGGACACATCGAGGTTCTTCAGACCCGCATCGCCGAGCTGCAAGGCATGGTCGATAGCCTGTCGACGCTGGTCGCCTGCTGCCACGGCGATGATCGGCCCGACTGCCCAATCCTTTCGGACCTCGGTGGAGGCGTCGTTTCTGGCCAACCGCTCGAGCCAACCAAGCGTCGTCAGCACGCCTGACGGCGGTCAGGAAACCTTCCCCCGTTCTGCGAGGAAGTCCAGCAGAGCGCGGACCCGCGAGGGGAGGGGGCCGCCTTGGCCGGTGTGAATGGCGTGGAATGTTTCCCTGTCGCCGGGGTTGAATGCTTCCAGCACCGGCGCAAGCCGCCCGGCGGCGATATCATCGCGAACCGTGAAAGCGGCGAGACGTGCAAGCCCGGCACCGCCGAGCGCCATCTGCCGTAATGCCTCACCGTCGCTCGCCGTTGCGCGGCCGACGGTGGGGATGACCGTCGTTTCACCCTCTATTTTCAGCGGCCAGCCGTCGAGGGCGCGGACATAACCGAACCCGAGGCGGATATGGTCGTCGAGGTCGACGACCGTTTTCGGCTCGCCGAAACGGGCAAGATAGGCAGGTGCCCCCACGATGACCATGGCGCTGTCGCCGAGCTTTCGCGCGACCAGGCTGGAGCTCTTGAGTGGACCGGCGCGGACCGCCACATCGGTGCGCTCTGCCAGGAGGTCGACGATCATGTCGGTCTGGATCAGGTCGAGCGATACCCCGGGGTGGCGCTGCAAGAACTCCGGCAGGATCGGCGCCAGAACATGGGTCGCGTAGGACGCGCTGGTGTTCAGGCGAATGCGGCCCACCGGCTGCTCGCCGGCGCCGGCAAGGCGCTCGGCATCCTCGATGTCAGCCAGGATACGTGTCGCGCGTTCGTAGAAGGCGCAGCCCTCCGGCGTCAGCTGAAAGGCGCGGGTCGAGCGGTTGACGAGGCGAGTGCCGAGCCGTGTTTCCAACCTGCTCACCAGCTTGCTGACGGCTGAGGGCGTCATCCGACAGGCGCGCGCGGCAGCGGAAAAGCCACCCTGCTCGACGACGCAGACGAAGACCTCCATTTCGCCCGATCGATTGATTTCAGAACGCGCCATTGTTCCTTCAATTCACAAGTGATGTGACAGATGGCATTCTATATCACTTCCTCTGCTGCGTCTATCTTCTGCCCACTGATATCAACCCTGTGGGACAGATCATGCCTTTGGCTCTTTACGCCCTGACTGCCGGTGCCTTCGGCATCGGCGTCACCGAATTCGTCATCATGGGTCTCCTGCTGGAGGTCGGCGCCGATTTCGGCGTGTCGATCGCCACGGCGGGGCTTCTGATTTCCGGCTACGCGCTCGGCGTTGTCGCTGGTGCTCCGGTATTGACCGTTCTGACCAGCCGCTGGCCGCGCAAGACGGTACTGCTCGCGCTGATGGCCGTCTTTATTGCCGGCAACGCCGCCTGCGCCCTGGCGCCGACCTATGGGTTTCTGATGGCCGCGCGGGTGCTGACCGCGCTTGCCCATGGCACTTTCTTTGGCGTCGGTTCGGTGGTGGCGACCAGCCTTGTTCCGGCCGATCGCAAGGCGTCGGCCATCGCCGTGATGTTCACCGGACTGACGGTCGCCAACATTCTTGGCGTGCCGATAGGAACCTGGATCGGCCAGCAGTTCGGATGGCGGGCTACATTCAGCGCCGTCACGCTGGTCGGGCTCGTGGCCTTCGCCGTCATCGCGCTATTCGTGCCCAAGGGTGACCGGCCCGATGATGCCGAGGACTGGCGGGCCGACCTTGCCGCTATCCTCCGGGCGCCCGTGCTGCTCGGACTTGTCACGACGGTTCTCGGCTATGCAGGCGTCTTCGCCGTCTTCACCTATATCGCCCCGATGCTGACCCGTATCAGCGGTTTCGGCGAGCAGGCGGTGTCGCCAATCCTGCTGGTTTTCGGCGGCGGTCTGGTCGTCGGCAATCTGGTCGGTGGCAGGTTGGCAGATCGCGGCGTTCTCGCCGCAGTATTCGGCACGCTGATCGCATTGGCGGTGGTCCTCGCGGCAATGACGCCAGCTCTTGGCTCGCCCACTGCGGCTGTGCTGTTCACCGGGCTGCTCGGCGCCGCCGGTTTTGCCACCGTCGCGCCGCTTCAGATGTGGGTGTTGTCAAAGGCCGAGGGAGCCGGCCAGAATCTCGCGTCTTCCCTGAACATCGCCGCCTTCAACCTGGGCAACGCCATCGGCGCCTGGGCCGGCGGTCTGGTGATCGACCACGGTCCCGGCCTCACCTTCGTGCCGCTGGTAGCCAGCCTGTTTCCAGCGGCGGCAGTCGTGGCCGCGCTTTTCGCCGCAACGACCGGCCATCGCTCGGCCCAGCTCTGCCGCTCAACCTGAATTAGGTCTGACCACAGACTCCAATCCATCTGAAAGGATCAAGCCATGGACTATCGCTTTCTCGGACGTTCCGGCCTCAAGGTTCCGGTCTTGAGCTTTGGCACCGGCACATTTGGCGGCACCGGCCCGTTGTTCGGTGCCTGGGGCAATACTGATGTTGAAGAGGCACGCCGTCTCATCGATATTTGTCTGGAGGCAGGGATCAACCTGTTCGATACCGCCGACGTCTATTCCGCCGGCGCATCCGAGGAGGTGCTGGGAGCCGCCCTCAAGGGGCGCCGTGACGCAGCGCTCATCTCGACCAAGACCAGTCTGCCGATGGGAGATGGCCCGAACGATTCGGGCTCGTCGCGCTTCCGCCTGATCCGCGCCGTCGAGGACGCGTTGAAGCGGCTCGGCACCGACTATATCGACCTCTTGCAACTCCACGCCTTCGACGCGGCGACCCCGATGGAAGAGGTGCTGTCGACCGTCGACACACTCGTGCGGGCCGGCAAGGTCCGTTATGTCGGCGTCTCCAATTTCTCCGGCTGGCAGATCATGAAGGCGCTGGCTGTTGCCGATCGCTACGGCTGGCCGCGCTATGTCGCCAATCAGGTCTATTACTCGCTGCTCGGCCGCGACTACGAGTGGGATCTGATGCCGCTCGGCGTCGACCAGGGGCTCGGCGCGCTGGTGTGGAGTCCGCTCGGCTGGGGCCGACTGACGGGAAAGATCCGGCGCGGTGCGCCCTTGCCCGAGGGAAGCCGTCTGCATGACACGGCTAGCTACGGCCCGCCGGTAGAAGACGAACACCTTTATCGTGTCATCGATGCGCTGGAGGAGGTCGCCACCGAGGTGGGAAAGACCGTGCCGCAGGTCGCCATCAACTGGCTGATCGAACGGCCGACCGTGTCCTCGGTCATTATCGGCGCCCGCAACGAAGATCAGTTGCGCCAAAATCTCGGTGCGATCGGTTGGAGGCTTTCCGCAGAGCAGATCGTCAAACTCGATGCCGCGAGTGCGGTCACCGCGCCCTATCCGCACTTTCCTTATCGACGGCAGGAAGGTTTCGCCCGCCTCAACCCTCCGATCGCCGGATAACGGGTGACAAGGCGCGACTGGTGACGGATGCCGTCAGGATGACGCGGTAGCAATGATCCGAGAGGAAGCGCCTTGCCAAAATCGGCAGGGCGCCATTCAGGGAGTTTCGCATGATTCTGCATCGAGGCCGTCTGATCGACCACGTCCAGCTAAGAGCCAGGGACTTTCCTGCCACGGCGAAATTCTATCGTGCGGTACTTGAGGCGCTCGAAGTCCCCCTTCTGGCGGACGATGACTGGCACATCGCTTGCGACGAACTCTGGATCGACGCGCTGGGAGAGGATGAGAGTGCGGCGACGCGTGTGCATCTGGCTTTCCAGGCGAATGATCGCGAGGCCGTCATGCGGTTCCATCAGGCGGGACTGGCCGCCGGCGGACGGGACAACGGAGGCCCGGGAGAGCGCTCCTATCACCCAGGCTACTACGCGGCCTTTCTGTTCGATCCGGACGGCAACAACGTCGAAGCCGTCTTCCACGGGGCTGCCCCTCGCTCTGCGCCCTCGGTGGAGATCGATATCGGAAATTAGCCCCGCCCTCCTGAGCCTCGACCTTTTGTCAGATAAATGCGAGGCTTACCCCGGACGCGTTCGGTTGGTCGGTTGGCCGGCCTGACCGATCTGCTCTGAAGGGACAAAAGGGGAGGTAGTCTATGGCCAAGTTACGTTGGGGCATTCTGGCGACAGGCTGGATCGCCGATCTCTTTGTCCAGGATCTCCTCGACAACGACATGGAAGTGGTGGCGGTCGGTTCGCGGTCCATCGAGAAGGCTGTAGACTTTGCCACCAAGCATGGCATTCCCCGGTCGCACGGCAGCTATCAGGCACTTGCCGCCGATCCCGAGGTCGACGTCGTCTACATTGCGACGCCACATCCCTTCCATGCAAGCGCGGCCGAACTCTGCATTGCCGAAGGCAAGCACGTCCTCGTCGAAAAGTCTTTCACGCTGACCGGTGCGGAAGCCCGGCATCTCCTTGAGCTGTCGCGCAAGCATGACGTCGTCGTTCTCGAAGCCATGTGGACGCGCTTCCTGCCGCACATGGTCCGGCTGCGTGAGGCGCTGGCCAGCGGCATGATCGGCGAGATCCGCACGCTCCTGGCAACGCATACCCAGGACTTGCCCGACGATCCAAACCACCGCCTCAACGCGCTGGAGCTTGGCGGCGGCGCTTTGCTGGATCTCGGCATCTATCCGATTTCCTTTACCTTCGACATTCTGGGGCGTCCGACCGAGGTGCTCGCGTCGGGCCGCCTGAAGGCAACCGGCGCCGACGCCGAAGTGTCCACGCTGTTCCGCTACGCAAATGGTGCCAGCGCCTTGACGGTGTCGGCCAGCGATGCGCCGGGCGCCAACCGCGCCGAGATCAACGGCACCGAAGGCCATGTCGAGATTGACGGCGTGTGGTATACGCCGACCACCTTCCGGATCTACGACAGCCAGAAAAACCTGATCGAGGAGTTTAGGCCGGCGGCCATGAAGGGGCGTGGCATGCACTTCCAGGCCGTTGAGCTGGAACGGCTGGTCGCCGCCGGTGAGCGGATCAGTCCCATCCTGCCACTTGAGCAAAGCGTGGCGATCATGGAAACGCTCGACGACATCAGACGGCAGATCGGCGTCATCTATCCCAGCGAGAAGACGTCTGGCTGAACCGGAACGCCGCAACAAAAAAGCGGCCGCGACGTTTGTCGCGACCGCCGATATTCTCAGCTTTGGCCCGTCGTCAGCCGACGAAGCCTTCCAGAACCAGAACGCCGATCAGGCCGAGTACCGAGACGATCGTCGAGAGAACCGTCCACGTGCCGAAGGTCTCCTTCATCGACAGGCCGAAATACTCCTTGAACATCCAGAAGCCGGCGTCGTTGACGTGGCTGCAGATCGCCGAACCGGCACCGGTGGCCAGCGTCACCAGGGCGAGGTTGACGTTGTGCGTTGCCAGCATCGGGATGACCAATCCAGCCGTCGAGATGGCGGCCACGGTGGCCGAGCCGAGCGAGATGCGCAGCAACGCGGCGACGCCCCAGGCGAAGATCAGCGGCGAGGCATTCGTACCGGCGAACAGGTCGGCGACGTACTTGCCGACGCCGCCGTCGATCAGCACCTGCTTAAAGGCGCCGCCACCGCCGATGATCAGCAGCATCATGCCGATGTGGCTCGCTGCCGAGGTGCACGAGGCCATGACGTCCTTGACCGGAATGTCGCGTTTGACGCCCATGGTCCACATGGCGAACAGCAGCGACACCACCATCGACACCGAGGCGTCACCAACCAAGCGGATGACGGCGAAACCGGTGTTGTCGGCGATGCCCGCTTCGCTGCGGATCACCGCGATGATGGCGGCGACCGACATCATGATCACCGGCAACATGGCGGTGAGCACGGAGATGCCGAAGGCCGGCGTCTTGTCGAGCTCGAAGGTTTTGAACGAGCCAATGGTGTTGAGGTCGGCCTTCTTGGCAAAGCCCGACGGCACGATCCGCTTGGCGATGGCGTTGTAGATCGGACCGGCGATGATGACCGCCGGGATGGCGATGAGAATGCCATAGACCAGCACCTGGCCGATGTCGGCACCATACTCGCCGGCGATCACCGTCGGGCCGGGGTGCGGCGGCAGGAAGGCGTGAGTGGCCAACAGCGCAGCGCACATCGGCACGCCGAGATGCAGCGGCGACAGCTTCATCTGCTTGGCCATGGTCAGCACGATCGGCACCAGCAGCACCAAGCCGACTTCAAAGAACAGCGCGATGCCGATGATGAACGAGGCGACGACCACCGCCCACTGGACGTTCCGCTCGCCGAACTTCTCGATCAGCGTGACGGCAATGCGCTGGGCGCCACCGGCGTCGGAGATCAGGCGGCCCAGCATGGCGCCGAGGCCGAAGATCAAGGCGATATGGCCGAGCGTGCCGCCGAGGCCGCTCTCGATGGATTTCACCACCTTGTCGAGCGGCAGACCAAGGGCCAGCGCGACGCAGAAGGAGACGATGATCAGCGAAACGAACGTGTTCAGTTTCAGCTTCATGATCAACAGCAGCAGCAGCACGATTCCGGCCACGACGATGACTAAAGGCATTTCCTCTTCCCTCGGTTTGGTTAGCGTTGCCGGCCTGCCGGCGAAGACAACAGACCGCCCACGCCGGATCGGTGGGTGCCGTTCCGGTGCCTATGGCCTGTTGCGCTGTTCGGATGGACGACCGGCCCCCTCGGCCGCCGTGCCCTCCACATGCCAGCTCTGGGCGCCGGCAGTTTTGTTGAAGAAGAGACGTTGCCGCCTCTTCTCCGATATCAATCAGCTCTTTCTTGATGCCAGCGCGGCGCGACCGGCTTCGAGCACCTCGATGATCTTGTCCGCGTCATAGACGCAGCCTCGCCACGTGCCGCCACTTGCGGCCTGCAGAGCCGCCCAGAGACGGGTATCGTCGGGCAGTTCGGCCTGTGGCGCCAAGTCCGGATGCCGCGGTCGGGCAGCCAGGATGGCCGCACCTTCTTCGGCGGTGGCGGGCTTATCCTCGGTGCCAAGGAAGTTCAGCGACCCGGTCAGTTTGCGACAGTCGACGATCATCTCGACCACGTCGCCATCGCGCAGCTTGCCGATGGGGCCGCCGGCCAGGGCTTCCGGGCCGACATGCCCGACGCAGGCGCCGGTCGATACGCCCGAGAAGCGCGCGTCGGTGACCAGAGCCACGTGCTTGCCATAGGACAGGTGCTTCAGGGCGGAAGTGACTTGGTACGTCTCTTCCATGCCGGTGCCGGACGGCCCGGCGCCGATCAACACCATCAGGTCGCCGGCGACGATCTTGCCGGTCTTGATGGCATGAATGGCGTCGACCTCGGAAACGAACACCTTGGCCTTGGCCTTGTGGCGATAGACACCGTCTTCGCCGATGACGGAAGGGTCGATGGCCGTCGACTTGATGACGGAACCTTCCGGGGCGATGTTGCCGATCGGGAAAGTGATGGTGGAGGTGAGGCCGCGCGCTGCTGCCTTGGCTGGCGGCATGATCACGTCATCAGGGCTGACACCATCCTGCTTCTCCAGCATGTCGCGGAAGCGGCGGCGACGCTCGGAGGTCTCCCACCAGTCGAGGTTGGCGCCGAGCGTCTCGCCGGTCACGGTGAGAACGTCGAGGTTGAGAAGGCCCAGCGCCCGGAGGTGCAACATCACTTCGGGCACGCCACCGGCCATGAAGGCACGAACGGTGGGATGATAGATCGGTCCGTTGGGAATGACGCTGACAAGGCGCGGCACGCGCCGGTTCACCGCTGTCCAGTCGTCGACGGTCGGCATGGGCAAGCCGGCGGCATGAGCGATAGCCGGCAGATGCAGCAGCAAGTTGGTCGAACCGCCGAAAGCGGCATGAACCACCATGGCGTTCTCGATGGCCTTCGAGGTCACGATGTCCTTGGTGGTGATGTCGCGCTCTTCGAGCTGGAGCACGGCCCGCGCCGATTGGCGAGCGATTTCGAGCCAAACCGGCTGGCCGGACGGCGACAGGGCCGAGTGCGGCAGAGCGAGGCCGAGGCCTTCCGAAATCACCTGCGAAGTGCCGGCCGTACCGAGGAACTGGCAACCGCCGCCGGCCGAAGCACAGGCGCGGCAGCCGAGCTCGCTCGCTTCGTCCAACGTGAGTTCGCCGTTGGCGAAGCGGGCGCCGATGGTCTGCACCTTGCCAGCATCTTCACCCTTGGTCGGCATCAGCGTGGCGCCGCCGGGCACGAGAATGGTCGGCAAGTCGCGCTGGGCGGCGAGAGCCATCATCAGAGCCGGCAGGCCTTTATCGCAGGCGGCAAGGCCGATGACGGCCTTGCGCACCGGCGTCGAACGGATCAGCCGACGGAAGACGATGGCGGCGTCGTTACGATAGGGCAGGGAGTCGAACATGCCGGTGGTGCCCTGCGTACGTCCGTCGCAGGGATCGCTCACATAAGCGGCGTAGGGAACGCCCCCTGCCTTGGCCACCTCACGCGCCGCCGCCTCGAACTGAAGCGGCGTCTCGTAATGGCCGGTGTGCAGGCCGAGGGCGACTGGCTTGCCATCGGCGCCGCGGATGCCGCCTGTGACGCCGATGATCAGCACTTCCTTGCCGTTGAGCTTTTCCGGTTCCCAACCCATGCCGGCGTTGAGCGTCATGCCGAAGATGTCGCCGCTCGGGCGATTGATCAGCATCTCCGGCGTCAGCGGTAACTTGCCGGCGGGGCCGGGAGCGTTGGTCGCCGCGACATAGACGGCCTCGTTGCTCTCGTCGTAGATTTCCTTGATGGACATGAGGATCCTCCCTCCGAGGGCTGGTTGATTATTTGACGAGACCGGCCTGCTTCAGCAGATCGGCGAGGCGGGCCAGCTTGTCGGCGGCCAGCGGACCGGCGGGCGGCAAGCAGTAGGTGGAGATGTCGAGGCCGGTGAGGCGCATCGCCTCCTTCACCACGTTCACGAAGGGCGTGTCGAGACCGTACATCGACGGAAGGCGGATCAGGCGGCTGTGCAGCTCGACGGCCTTGGCAAAATCGCCGGCGCGGAAGGCCTTGTAGATACCGATGGAGAGTTCCGGCGCGAAGTTGCCGCTGGCTGAGATGGCGCCGGCGCCGCCCAGCATCAGCGTGGTCAGCAGATGATCGTCATAGCCGGCGAGCACCTGGAAATCGGGGCGCACGGCGCCGACAACGTTGATCATCTCTCGGATGTGGCCGATGGAATCCACCGTTTCCTTGATGCCGACCACATTGGAAGCCATCTCGACCACCGACTTCACGAAGGCGGGCGTCAGGTCCTGGCCGGTCAGGAAGGGGATGTTGTAGAGCAGCACCGGCAGCTTGGTGGCGCCGGCGATATCGGTGAAGTACTTGAGAAGGCGGGGCTCGGTGACCTTCCAGTAGGAGGGGTTCACCACGACAATGCCGTCGGCGCCGATGGCTTCCGCATGGACCGCGAGCTCGATGGCTTCGCGCGGGTTGTTGGAGCCGACGCCGATCAGCACCTTGGCGCGGCCAGCTGCCTGCTTCACCGCGAATTCGGCCACCGTCTTCCGCTCGGCGGTGGTCATCTGGGAGAACTCTCCGCCGGTACCGCAGATGAAGAGACCATCAACACCGGCAGTGACCAGCTTCTCGATCACCAGCGCCTGCCCCTTCGGGTCGAAGGCGCCCGCTTCGGTAAAGATGGTCGACACTGGCGGAATGATGCCTTCGAAACGCGTTGCAGCCATCGGAAACTCCTGAACCTTATGTCTAGGCGTTCTACATTATAGAACGATGTTTTATAATGTCGTACGTTAGCCATGACACGAGGCCCGGTAAATCCGGGATGCTGTGTAGGCAAAGACCCGCATCACCAGAGCGCCCCACAAAGAGCTGGGTGAAAGAGACGATGGCTATATCACTGGTAGGAAACAGAAAAATACCCGGCAAGGCGTCGAATGGGGTTCTCGCGTCGCATGCCGCACGCGCGCCATCGCCGTCCTTTCGCTCTTGGATTGCGATCGTTGGCGCACTAATCGAACTGAGATCAAGAATCGCAGGAGCTGATCCTGCCGCCGGAGTTGCCGTGAAATGCCCCTCATTCAGGCTGTGGAGCGCGCCCTTAATATCCTGGAGCTCTTCAACGAGCAGAAGGTCGAGCTCAACCTGGCCGAAATCAGCCAGCTGACGGGGCTGCATAAGAGCACCCTCCACTCGCTCCTGAAGACCCTGCAGGCTCAAGGCTACATCGAGCAGACGGAAGCCAATGCCCCCTATCGTCTCGGTGTGAAGCTGCTGGAGCGCGGCTATCTCGTCCAACGCTCGCGCGATTTCATCGCCGTGGCGCGACCCTACCTGGAAGAACTGTCGGAAAGGACTGGTCAGACGGTCCATCTGGGCGTGCTCGACGGAAAGTCGGGCGTCTACGTCGATAAGGTAGAGGGAACGCGCTCCATCATCGTCTATTCCCGGATTGGCCGGCGCATGCCCATCCACACCACGGCCATCGGCAAGGTGCTGCTCGCCTTCCAGCAACCTGCCGCTATCGGCAAGACCCTTGATGCCTATGACTTCGCAAGTTCTACCGAGAATACCATCACCCGGCGCGACGTCTTCGAAACGGCGCTTGCCAAGGTACGCTCGGACGGCTTTGCCGTCGACGAGCAGGAAAATGTTCGCGGTTGTCGGTGCGCGGCCGTGCCCATCTGGGGGCACGACCGCAAGCTCGTCGCCGCCATTTCCATTTCGACCGTGGTCGAAAATGTGTCGATGGATGAGTTCAAGTCATTCATCGAACAGCTGAAAGTGATCGGTACCCGGGTCTCTCACGAACTGGGTTACTGACCGGCGAGAGGTTGCCCGATCAGCCGGAACCTTCCGGAAAGGCTTCTTCGCCCGACACAGTCGCCACCAGTTCGTAGACATCCCATTCTCTCTGCGACGTCCCAGGCGCTTTCGCTCGCAGCAGGTAGATGTCGTGGAGCATGGTGCCGTCGTTTCGAATGCGCCCGTTCCGGACGTACATGTCACTCAGCGTCGCGCTGCGGAGATGCTGGATGACGGTATTGGCGTCGGTAGTCCCGACAGCGGCGACCGCCTTCAAATATTGAAAAGCAGCCGAATAGTCGGCGGCTTGCAGGGACGAGGGCATTCGTCCCTGGCGGGCGTGGAAGCGTTCGGCCCAGGCGCGCGACTCCGCGTCGCGCGTCCAGAACCAGCTATCGGCGAAATAGAGGCCTTGAGCCCGCTCGAGACCCATGTCGTGGATATCGTCGATGAAGGTCAGCAGGCCGACAAGCTTCATGCTGCTCGCAAGGCCCATCCGGTCCATCGCCGCCATCGCTTTCAGGAGCTCGGCATGGCCATTGGCGAGGCCCAGGATTTCGGCTTGGCTATCGCGGGCAGCTTCGATGTAGGGCGTGAAATCGTCCTCGCCGTGAGGATTGTGGACCGATCCGACGACGGTGCCGCCGGCAGCCCTGATCGCATCGGAACCGTGCGCCTCGAGTTCGAGACCGAAGGGATATTTGGCGGTGATGAAAAACCAGCGCTTCAGACCCTGTCGAGTCAGCGCCAGCCCAGGGACAGTGCCGAGGGCGACCGTGCTATAGGCATATTGAATGATCGCGGGCGCGGCGCGTTGGCGAGTCTGGACCGAAGTACCCGCGCCGACAACGAAAATCGGCTTGCCGTGTTCAGCGGCAACGGCCGTCATGGCGAGGCTGGTATCGGAGTTGACGCCGCTGACCACCATGTCGACGCCGTCCTCGCCGTACCATTGCTGGGCGATCCGAGCCGCCTCGTTCTCATCGTTGCGGTGGTCGCCGAGCAGGAGCTCGACGGAACGACCGGCAACTTCGCCAATCTCTTCGATCGCCATGCGGATGGCATCGGCCCCAGCGGGTCCATCAACGGACTGATAGGGGCCGGTGAGGTCGGTTACGAGACCAATGCGTATGGGTTCGCTGCTCATCGCGTCACTCCTCCAAACGTTGAGGTGTCAGATGGTCGGCCAATGCGGCAAGGGCTTGCCCGCCAGCGCTGCGTCATAGGTCGGGAGATCGAGGAAAGCGGTGGCTTCAATGACCTTTCCGTTCCGCATGCGGAAGAACCAGGCATAGCTGTTGCGGTAGGTCTGGCCGTCCTTCATCTCGGCAGCGCCGTTCCAACGGATGATCACCTCATCGCCGTCGGCATATATGCCGAGTACCTCGGGCTTCATCGGCGTGGCGAACCGATCGGCGATCGGTCCGTATCCGCCCGCCAGAAAAGCGTTGCGATCATGAAAGGTCTGGGCGGACGGGCCGGATCCGGCGATCGTCCATTTGGCCTCGTCATCAAGAATGTCGAAGAAGTCGGTGCCGCCGCTGGCCCATTCTTCAAAGGCGCGGCGGACGATGGCCTTGTTCGTCTCGGCGTCCTCAAGAGGACGACCGCCATCGCTGCTCTGATGGGAAAATACCATGGAGCATGATCCTTTCGCCTGGAACTGATACCGGCGCCCCAGCTTTTCACCGGGGCGCTGGCAATCAACCGACGAACCTCGGTCGAGTTTCTCTACCGGTAATCACACTTGCGTGGTTTTCGCTGCCTTGGTCGCCTTGGCCCACCAGACCAGATCGTCGAGGGCCGCCTTCGCGGAGGGCAGCAGGTTGGCCTCGATATCCTCAATGGGCTTGTTGCCGCCCATGGGAGCAACGGCCATGAAGTCACCGCCGCCGATATGAACCGCGCTACGAGTCGGGACCATCTGCAACTCGACACCGATCAGGCGCAAATGCTCGATGGCGCGCGCGGCGCCCAGGCCGCCGTAGCCGATAGCCGTGAACGGCTTGCGGTTCCACTCGACATAGGCCTGATCGAGAGCATTCTTGAGAGAACCTGTAATCGAGCGATTGTATTCGGCTACGACGAAAATATAGCCGTCGAAACGGGCGATGGTCTGTTGCCAGCGGATCGCCGCCGGATCTTCACTAGGCATCCACAAGTTCGATGCCTTCTCGGCAAAGAACGGCAGGGAAAAGTCGCGCAGGTCGACGAGTTCTACTTCCATGTCATCGCGAGCCTGAGCTTGCTTGAGCATCCACTGTGCAGGTTTGTCGGCGAAGCGGGTCGGTCGTGTGGAACCAATGATAAGGGCGATCCGGGGCTTAAAAGTCATGGTATCCTCATGTATGCTGGTGTTAATAGGTAACTAGAGTACAATTAGTTTGTAGCCTCGCAAGGAGGCACTTTCAGGGCACTAGGGCACCTAATGGAAACTACCCGTTGTGCTGCCCCCGAATAGACGACCTGCCCGGTTGTTCCTGAACAAGCTGTGTCGCAAACGAATGCGTAGATAAGGAGACATTGTGGACGTGCCAGACCAACAGGCGGAAACCAACCGCTGCGTCCTCATCGGCCATATGCTGTCGCAGTTCACCGGCAAGTGGACCGTGCTGGTTGTGCGTGTGCTGGGGCGCGGCCCGCGCCGCTTCAACGCGTTGCGTCGCGACGTGGGCGAGATCAGCCAGAAGGTGCTGACATCCACCTTGAAGGACCTTGAGGAAAGCGGCCTTGTTTCCCGCACCGTGACGCCGAGCAAGCCGCCTCAGGTGGAGTATGCGCTCACCGATCTCGGCCGGGATTTTCTGGTGCCGGTGCGATCGCTCGCGGAATGGGTCGTCGCCAACGCGGCGCGTATCGAGGCGGCCCGCGCGCTCTATGCGGGACAGCCGACGGATAAGGACTGATCTCAGAGCTGCGCTTCGATGGCTGCCTTGTCAATCACCGACTTGACGTCCCAAATCTTGCCGTCGCGATACTCGTAGAAAGCGTGCTCGGCGAAGGCGACCTTTCGGCCATTGATCGGTAGCCCCATGAACACACCTGCCGGCGTACAGTCGAACAGGAGGCGGGCGGCCAGCCGGGAAGGACTGGCAACCAGCATTCCGATGTCGAAACTGAGGTCGGGGATGTCGTGGACGTTAGCCTGGAGCAGTTGCAGATAGCCCGATAGCCCAAGCAAGCGGTCGTTGTGACGGACATCCTCATGCACGAAGCGGCGCAATCCGGGCCAATCCCGGCGGTTCAGGCAGGCGATATAGTCCCGATAGGACTGGGCGATTTCTTCCATAGTCGCCTCCGGTTCGGACCATGAACTGGGTATCTTTCGGTCACCCGAGCGCTGTCGCCCCTTCTTCGGCCGTTCCGACCGCCCGTCGCAATACACCGAACAAGCGACGATCGCTGCCTTCGATACCGGGCTCTACCACCGCCTGACGCCGCTCGTCCCATTCCTCCTGGGATACCAGCACATCGAGGCGGCCGGCCGACACGTCGAGCCTGACGATATCGCCGTCGCGAACGCGACCGATCGGACCGCCGCGCGCGGCTTCCGGGGTCACGTGGATGGCGGCCGGCACCTTGCCGGAGGCGCCGGACATTCGGCCGTCGGTGACCAGCGCCACCTTGCGCCCTCGGTCCTGCAGCAGGCCGAGCGCCGGCGTCAGTTTGTGGAGTTCTGGCATGCCGTTGGCCTGCGGCCCCTGGAAGCGGACGATGGCGACAAAGTCCTCGTCAAGCCCGGCCTTGAAGGCGGCCAGAAATGCCTCCTGCGATGTGAAGACGCGCGCCGGTGCCTCGACCGTCTGGTGCTCGGTCGCGACGGCCGACGATTTGATCACCGCCCGCCCAAGGTTGCCGGTCAGGAGATTGATGCCACCGGTTGGCTGGAATGGAGCATCGATCGAGCGCACCACGGCCTCGTCGGCGCTGGCGGCAGGTGTTTCGGCAAAGATCAATGCGCCGGTGGCGTTGAGCTCAGGCGTCCGCTCATAGGAGGCAAGGCCGGTGCCGAGAATGGTTTGAACGTCGTCGTGGAGGAGACCGGCCCGGCGCAGTTCGCGGACCAGGAAAGGCACGCCGCCGGCATCGCGGAAGCCGTTGACGTCCGCCTTGCCATTGGGGTAGGCGCGCACCAGGAGCGGCGTCGCGGCCGACAACGCGGAAAAGTCGTCCCAATCGATGACGAGGCCGGCGGCGCGGGCCATGGCGATCAGATGAATGGTCAGGTTGGTCGAACCACCGGTGGCGCAGAGGCCGACGATGCCGTTGACGAAGCTGCGGGCGTCGAGCAATTGGCCGATCGGCAGGCTGTTCTCGCCCGTCCCGGCGATGGCAATGGCGCGGGCTACGGCGGCGCGGGTCAGCGCGTCGCGCAGCGGCGTATCCGGCGCCACGAAGGCGGAGCCGGGGAGCATCAGCCCCATGATTTCCATCAGCATCTGATTGGTATTGGCGGTGCCGAAGAAGGTGCATGTGCCGGGTGAATGATAGGATTTCGCCTCGGCCTCCAGAAGGTCGGCGTCGGTGGCCGTACCGGCGGCATAGGCCTGGCGGACGGCGTTCTTCTCAGCATTGCTAAGGCCGGTCGACATCGGGCCGGACGGAATGAACAGGGCCGGCAGATGCCCGAAGGCCAGGGCCCCCATGACGAGGCCGGGAACGATTTTGTCGCAGATGCCCAGCATCACCAGAGCGTCGAACATGTCATGCGACAGGGCGACGCCCGTCGACATGGCGATGACGTCACGCGAGAACAGGCTGAACTCCATGCCCGTCCGCCCCTGCGTGATGCCGTCGCACATGGCGGGCGCGCCGCCAGCCACCTCGGCAACGGCGCCAAGCCGGCGTGCTTCCTCGCGGATCAGCTCGGGATAGCGCTCGTAGGGGCGGTGGGCCGACAGCATGTCGTTGTAGGTGGTGACGATGCCGAGATTGATCGCCTCGGCGCCGGCAAGCCGCTGCTTGTCATCGGCGGGGCAGGCGGCAAATCCGTGAGCCAAGTTGGAACAGGCCAAGCGGTGCCGGGCTGGGCCGGCGGCTCGGATCGCCTCGCGTGCCCGTTCGATGTCAGCGAGATAAGCGCTACGGCTGGACCGGCTGCGTCGCTCGATCCGCTCGGTGACGTCGGAGATGATGGAGCGAACAGTCATATCGGTCTCTTTTCCCGGGTTAGCCCACGCGCGCTGAGCTGGTCGATGATTTCGTCGACGACAGCCGGCGGCGGCGGGGTAATATCGACCACGATAGCATCGGCGGGTTCTTCCAGCGTGGTGAACTGGCTGGTCAGTAAGTTGGGGTTCATGTAGTGGCCCTTGCGGGCCTTCAGCCGCTCGGCGATCGTCTCGGTATCGCCCTTGAGATAGACGAAGACCACGTCGTTTCGCGGCGCGAGGATGTCGCGATAAGCGTCCTTCAGGGCCGAACAGGCAATGATACGGCTCTCGCCGGCCGCCTCCCAATCCTCGATGGCATGCCGCAACGCCCGCAGCCACGGCCAGCGATCATCGTCGGTCAGCGGGGTGCCAGCTCGCATCTTCTCGACGTTGGCGGCAGGATGGAAATCGTCGGCATCGGAGAAGCCGCAGCCCATTCGGTCAGCGAGCAACTCGCCGACCGTGGTCTTTCCCGAACCCGACACCCCCATGACGATAACGATCATCGTGTCCTCCCGACCAGATCTCAGCGAGGGCTTCTCACCCTTACGTCATAGATGCGGCCAGCTTCGACAGCGGCAAGCCTTCCACCTTCAAGGCGGTGACCGTCGACCTCTACCATCTGTTCAGTGAGGCCGTCCTCGCGTGTGAAGGCGACGTTGAATGTCGCGCCGCGCAGACGGCGGGTAAAGGTCAGCTCCTGCCAGGCGGATGGAACCTGCGGCGCAATCACCGCTCCATCGCCTTCACCCCGCAGGCCACAAAGCTGCTCGATGATCGCCCGGTAAACCCAGGCGACTGTGCCTGTGTTGAAGAGATTGCTGGACCGGCCGGCGGTGCGCGGAAACTGTCGATAGGCGCCGCGATAGTAGTTGGGAATATAGAGTGGCAGCTGACCGCGCGCAGCAATGTCCTCTCGGTCGGGGTTGGTCACCATGGCGCGCAGCACGCTGAATCCCCGGTCGGCTTCGCCCACGTGGTAAAGCGAGGCGGCATAGAAGGCCGCGGCGTGATTGTAGACGGCGCCATTCTCCGCGACCCCGGGCCACTTCTGGGTGAGGCGGCCGATGTCGTCGCGCATGGCAGTGAAGGACGGCGCGTGGATTTCCACGCCATAGGGTGTGACCAGCTGTTCGTCGATCGCCTTGAGCATGCGCGCCTTGCGGTCTTCGTCGGCCGCGCCGCAGAGCAGTGCCCAGCTCTGGGCGTTGAGGAAGATGCGGCCTTCCGTGTCGGTCGATATGCCGAACACCACGCCATCATCGGTAATGCCGCGTCCGTACCAGTCGCCATCCCAGAGATGGCGGTTGATGCTGTCGACAAGCGCTGCGGATTCGGCCTTCAGCCAGGCCGAGGTTTCCGCGTCGCCCTCGGCAGCGCAGACGTCTGACCAGAGCAACATGGCATAGCTCGACGCCTCGGCCAGCCAGCCGGAAACGCCCTTGCCCTTGTAGCCGACCATGTTCATGGGGTCGCACCAGTCTCCCTGCTCGATGTAGGGAAGGCCCCGTTCGTCGACTGCGGACGCAAGGAAGCGCAAGGCGCGTGTCACATGCTCGCGAATGCTGGAAGGGGTGGCGTCATCAACCCAGGCTACCGTCTCGTCCAGGATCGAGCGGTCGGCGGTTTCATCGAGATAGGCTTTGACGGCGATCACCAACCAAACGCCATGATCGGTGTGCGGCACCTGGTTGATGAATTTGAGCTCGGCATCGGGCCTCAGCAGGATGCCGTCCGGCATCTTGCCGCTGGCGTGCTGCTGGCTCACGGCGTGGAGGATGACCTCGCGCGTCGTGTCTGGCCGGATGAAGAGTACGCCCAGCGCATCCTGCAGATAATTGCGCGTCTGCGGGTCGGTGGTCAGACGATTGGTGTCGCCGTGATAAAATACCTGACGCGGCAGCCAGTGATTGACGACATGATTGAAGGTCTCGTCGGGCGACTGGATTTCCAGGCAGCTGCGGCCACCCTCGGTCACGTAGGCGTGGGTATCTCGCCGAACCTTTTCGATGTCGCCCTCGATGTATTTTGCCCTGACAGCCGCGATCTCGGCCTTGTCCTTTGCCGGGCCGAATACGAATCGGAATTCCTCGCTTTCGCCGGCGGCGATGGTCAGATCCCACTGCATGACGCAGGCGGGGATCTCGTAATACGCCTCGCCGTCGCGGAGATCGCCACCATCGGCCAGCGCCGAGGGAGCATGCAGCCCGCCTTCGCCTTCGAAGGCCTGTTGGGCCACCTCAAAATGGTCCGGTCGGCGGTCGGCGGCCAGGAAGGTGATGTCCTTGAGGTGCTGGTTTTTGAAATACTGCTCGATCTTCTGGTAGGGCGTGACCGAGGTGCAGACCACCGCATTGAGGGCGGGGTCGAAATGTCCGCCCAGATTCATCCACGACATGAAGCCGACCGGAAAGAACGGGACGAAAGACAGGCTCTTCTTTTCGGCCGAGATGTTGGTGATCTTTGCCGTCCAGAGCTCGGCGACATCATCCACCGGCAGGACAAGGCAAAGCTCGACCCGGACGCCATCTTTTTCGATCAGCCAGCGGATGTCGGACAGACCGGGCTCGAAGGCGAAGCGATCCAGTTGGGCGCGCACCGGCTCGTAAGGCGCTGAAAACAGGGCACCGGTGTCGTTGTCGCGGACGTAGAAGAAACGGCCGGGGTGGTTGGGATAATAGGTCTGCTCCGGCAGCATGAAGGTCTGCGCCGGAATGATTGGCGGGTGGGCATATTTGCGAGGTTCCGGATCCATGTACTGGCTCACCGCGTAGCCGCGGCTGTTCATCTGGATCATCATCCGGCGGTTCCAAAGGTAACCGGCGGAATTGGGAGCGAGCGTCGGGTCGTCCAGGTGGAACCGGGTTCCGTTTTCGATGAAGGAAGGCATCGTTGTCTCTCGGATGGGGAAAGTTCGGCTAGGCGCGGGATGGTCCGGTTGACTGCCGCACGGAAAGCGACGGTTCGAAGTGTTCCTGGTAAGGGAGTTCGAGACCATAGGTGAGGTTGAGAAGCTGGTGGCAGGCCGACTGGCTCATCTCTTCGATCGGGGCATGGACCGTGCTGAGAGCCGGGGCGGTATAGGGCGTAAATTCGACATCGTCATAGCCGATGACCGACACGTCGCCAGGCACGGAGATGCCGCGATGGTGCAGTTCGGCGATCAGCACCATCGCCACCTTGTCGTTGCCGCAGAACACTGCCGAATAGTCGGTGCCCGACGCGAGCAACGCCGCGACGGCCTGTTCACCGCCAGCGTAGGAGAAGGCGCCCTCGATAATGCGCTCCGGCGCCACCGGGTGGCCGAGCCTGACCATCTCATCCAAGAAGGCAACGTGGCGCTGGCGAGCGTCCAACGCCGAAAGCCGGCCGGTGATGGTGGCAACCCTCGCGTGCCCCAGTTCGACGAGATGGCGGGCCGCCAGCCGACCACCGAGGTCGTGATCGATCGAAAAGCAACGCCCCGCCAGCTCTTCGGTGTGATGGTTCATGACGACGAGATTGGCAAACTTCTCGGCATAGCGGGCCAGTTCGAACTCGCTCTGCAACGAGCTTGATATCAGGATGCCGTCGCAGTCGCGGTTGATCAGATAATCGAGATGGGCGAGGCGGTCTTCGTTGGACTGCGCGTCCTCCGCATTGGCGAGGATCATGTGCTTGCCCTGCAAGCGGAGCGCGCTTTCGATCGTCCGGATCATCATGTGGTAGTAGGGACCTTCCAGCGACGGCACCCAGACGCCGATGAGATCGGACCGGCGCGATGACAGCGACCGGGCCATGCTGTTCGGCCGGTAGTTGAGCTGCTCGACGGCGCGGGCGATCTTTTCAGCCGATTTTTTCGAAACGGAACCGGTTCCAGAAATGTATCGCGAAACGGTTCCGGACCCGACGCCGGCCAGCTTTGCCACATCCTTTACGGTCGCCATCTCGCAACTCCGATCACCCAAACAGCCGACAAGATATCATTTATCCTTTTGTTTTTAAAGGACAGAAATCCAATTTCCACCAACTGCGTGTTTCTCCGTTCCCGCTTTTCTCGCAAGGCGCATTGACAAAATCAAGGCTGTTAGGTCAAAAATGGAACCGATCCCACTTTTGGATCGGGAGCCGTTATTCACCCAAGGCTGCGCTGGTCGGAATGCCTTGGCGTTACCTGTTTGGGAGGAACCACGATGGGAATGAAACACATGGTCGCCGTATCGGCGATCGCCCTTGCGGCCGTGACCGGTGTTGCGAAGGCGGAGGAGCCGCTCAAGGCCGAGGTCATTCATTGGTGGACGTCGGGTGGCGAGTCCGCTGCCATCAAGGTCTTCGCCGATGCGTTCAATGCAGCCGGCGGCCAGTGGGTGGACAATGCCGTCGCCGGTGGCTCGGCTGCTCGTAGCGCCGCCATCAATCGCATCGTCGGTGGCGATCCCTCGACGGCTGCGCTGTTCAACACGTCGCGCCAGTATCACGAGATCATCGGTGAGGGCCTCCTCAACGACATCGACGCCGTCGCGGCCAAGAACAACTGGGATAAGGTCCTGCCGGAGCCGATCGCCAAGGCCGTGAAGGTCGATGGCAAGTACTACGCCGCGCCGGTCAACATCCATATGCCCCTGTGGATCTGGTACTCGGTTGCCGCCCTCAACAAGGCTGGCATCGAGAAGCCGCCGGAGACGATCGAGCAGTTCTTCGCCGCTCTCGACAAGCTGAAGGCCGCCGGCATCACCCCGCTCGCCCTCGGCGGTCAGCGCTGGCAGGAGAACTCGCTGTTCTCGGCCGTACTCACCAATGTGGGCGGCGGCAAGCTCTGGAAGTCGGTTTATGGCGACAAGGACGAGGCGGCGATCCGCTCGCCGGAGTTCCGCAAGGTCGTCGAGACCTTCGTCAGCCTGAAGCCCTATGTCGATCAGGCCTCGCCGGGCCGCAACTGGAATGACACCACCGCGCTCCTGATCAAGGACCAGGCTGGCTTCCAGGTGATGGGCGACTGGGCCAAGGGCGAATTCAAGCAGGCCAAGAAGGAAATCGGCAAGGATTACGGCTGCATTCCGGGCCTTCGTGCCGACTCGCCCTATGTCCTTGGTGGCGACGTCTTCGTCTTCCCGAAGACCGACAACGCCGAACAGATCAAGGCTCAGCACCTTCTCGTCGAGATCATGACGAGCCCCGAGGTCCAGGTGAAGTTCAACAACCTCAAGGGCTCGATCCCGATCCGCTCCGACGTCGACGTGTCGAGCCTGGACGCCTGCGCCCAGCTCGGCATGAAGATCATGTCCGATCCGGCTCGCCAAGCGCCGGACGCATCGCAGATGATGGAGGAGTCCATGTACGGCTCCGTTCAGGACATCGTCACCGAGCTCTGGAACACGCCGATGACCGTCGATCAGGCCATCGATCGGTTCGACAAGGCCTTGAAGGGCTGATCCTGCCTCAAAAGTGCGGGAAGACGGTCGTCCGTCTTCCCGTCCATCACATTCGGGAGGAGCCCGTGGGAGCCGAACTTACCCGGCATGTAAAGCGCAACCTGGTTGCCTACATTGCCCTGTTGCCGATGGCCGTCGTCGTCATCTTCGCCTATCTCGGCACCATGGCCTGGTCGGTCCGGCTGTCGTTTTCGAGTTCGAAGCTGCTGCCCAGGAACGACTTCGTCGGCATTGCCCAGTACCTCACCCTGTTCGATACGCCGCGCTGGCTGACCTCGCTCGGCAATCTCGTCATTATCGCCTTCTTCTTCCTGCTGATCTGCTTCGTTCTCGGCACCTTGCTGGCGATCTTCATCGACCAGAACGTGCGCGCCGAAAGCCTGTTCCGCACCGTGTTCCTTTATCCCTACGCCATGTCCTTCGTGGTGGCCGGCCTGATCTGGCAATGGATCCTTAATCCGGATCTTGGCATCCAGCACACCATGCACGGCCTCGGCTTCTCCGGTTTCGTCCTGGATTGGGTGGTCAACTCGAAGATGGTGCTTTACGCCATCATCCTCGCCACAGTCTGGCACGGCTCCGGCCTCGTCATGGCGCTGATCCTTGCCGGTCTGCGTGGGGTCGACACCGAGATCTGGCGGGCGACGCGCATCGACGGCATCCCGACCTGGCGTGTCTATCTTTCGATCGTCCTGCCGATGCTCCGGCCGATGATCATCACCTCGCTCGTTCTCCTGTCGATCAGCATCGTCAAGATGTACGACGTCGTCGTTGCCATGACCAACGGCGGCCCCGGCACGGCCAGCGAAGTGCCGGCCAAGTTCATCATGGACAACCTGTTCGAGCGCGCCAACATCGGCCTCGCCACGGCAGCGTCGACGGTCATGCTCGTCACGGTTCTGCTGGTCATGGCGCCCGTCATCTATTCCCAGTATTTCCGGAAGAGCGGGAGGGCGTCGTGATGCCTCAGGCAAAATCCGCGACCAAGCGCCCGCTCACCTACCAGGAAGTCTGGGGCCGCGTCGGCATCTACGCCTTCCTCGGTGTCCTCGCGCTGTTCTTCCTGCTGCCGCTCTACGTGATGCTTGTCACGTCGTTCAAGAGCATGGACGAAATCCGTCTCGGCCTGATCTTCTCCTTGCCGCAGCAGTTCAGCATCGATGCCTGGATCAAGGCTTGGACGTCCGCCTGCACCGGCCTCGAGTGCACCGGCCTCAGGGTGGGGTTCGGCAACTCGGTGAAGATCCTGGTGCCGAGCGTCATCTTCTCCATCCTGCTCGGCGCCATCAACGGCTATGCCTTGTCCTTCTGGAAGGTAAAGGGCGCCAACGTGCTGTTTGCCTGTCTGCTGCTCGGCTCGTTCGTTCCCTATCAGGTGTTCATTTATCCGCTGGTTCGCTTCTACGCCCAGACCGGCATCTATGGGTCGCTGTCTGCCATCGTGCTGACGCACATAATCTTCGGCATGCCGGTGATGACGCTCCTGTTCCGCAACTACTATTCGGGCCTGCCGGTCGAGCTGTTCAAGGCGGCGCGTATCGACGGCGCCGGCTTCTGGAGGATCTTCATCTCGATCATCCTGCCGATGTCGGTGCCGATCGCCATCGTTGCGGTGATCATGCAGGTGACGGCCATCTGGAATGACTTCCTGCTCGGCCTCGTCTTCGCAGGCCGCGAAAACCTGCCGATGACCGTTCAGCTCAACAACATCGTCAACACCACCACCGGCGAGCGCGCCTACAACGTCAACATGGCGGCAACCGTGCTCACGTCGCTGGTCCCACTCACCGTCTACTTGGTGTCCGGCCGTTGGTTCGTGCGCGGCATCGCCTCCGGTGCCGTGAAGGGTTAAGCCATGAGTTCAGTGTCCCTGCAAAATCTCGAGATCAGCTACGGCAATGTGGCGATCGTCAAGAATCTCGACCTGACCATCCAGGACGGCGAGTTCCTCGTGCTGCTCGGTCCGTCCGGTTGCGGCAAGTCGACGCTTCTGAGCGCCATCGGCGGTCTTGCTGACGTCAGCGGCGGCCGCATCCTCTTCAATGACAAAGACGTCACCTGGACCGATCCGAAGGATCGAGGCATCGGCATGGTGTTTCAGTCCTACGCGCTCTATCCGACCATGAGCGTCGAGCGGAACTTGTCCTTCGGTCTGCGCATTGCCGGCATCGATCGCGCAATCATCGAGAAGAAAGTGAAGTGGGCGTCAGAGCTCCTGCAGATCGACCACCTGCTCGATCGCAAGCCGTCGGCGCTCTCCGGTGGCCAGCGCCAGCGCGTTGCCATCGGCCGAGCGTTGGTGCGTGATGCCGATATCTTCCTGTTCGACGAGCCGCTTTCCAACCTCGATGCCAAGCTCAGGGCCGAGCTGCGTCTCGAGATCAAGAAGCTGCACAAGACGCTGAAGTCGACCATGATCTACGTGACCCACGACCAGATCGAGGCGCTGACACTGGCCGATCGCATCGCGGTCATGAAGGATGGCCTCATCCAGCAGCTCGATACGCCGCTCAACGTCTACAACAAGCCCGCCAACGAGTTCGTCGGTAGCTTCCTGGGCTCGCCGGCCATGAACAAGGTCAAAGGCGAGCTTGTCGCGGAGGGCGATCGCCTCTTCTTCGCCGACGGCGCCTTCCGGCTTGACGTCAGCCGCTATCCCTTTGCGCAGAAGATTGAAAGCGGCCGGAAAGTCGTGCTCGGTCTCAGGCCGGAGCACATCCTTCCCGCCAGGGGAGAGACCCAGGCCATCGAAGGCAAGGTGTCGCTGATCGAGCCGATGGGCAGCAGCATCCTCGCCTGGTCTATTTTCGACGGCATCAGCCTGTCGCATCTCGTGGGGCAGGACGATGGCTGTGAGGCGGATCGCACCTTCCCGGTCACCATCGATATCCAGAAAGCGTCCTTCTTCGACGTCGACACCGGCTGGCGGCTTTAGCGTTTTGCCGGCGGATCGCGTCGACCCGCCGGCATTTTGTCAGCTTGGGAGACGGCGCTTCGTCTCGGCATCGAACAGGTGAAGTGGGCCGTCGTCGAATGACAGGCCCACAGCCTGCTGTTCGCGAAGAGCGACGCGATCGCGAAACAATCCCACCACCTCCACGCCGCCGACGTCGAACACGGCATAGGTCTCCGATCCCGTCGGCTCGACCACCTTGACCGTGGCTGGTAGGCCGCCCGTATCGGTGAGGCGGATGTTTTCGGGCCGTTTGCCGACCAGAAGACCCCTTCCTTCCTCAAGACCCAGGGGGAGGGAAGCGGCGACCGTGCCGCCGTTGTCGAGCACGATGCCGCTTCCCTGACGCCGCCCCGGGAGGGTGTTCATCGAGGGGGAGCCGATGAACTGGGCGACGAAGGTATTTTCCGGATGATCGTAGAGTTCGATCGGTGCGCCGGCCTGTTCGACCCGACCAGCCTGCATGACGACGATGCGGTCGGCCAGCGTCATCGCCTCTACCTGATCGTGCGTCACATAGACCGTGGTGGTGCCGAGCCGCCGGTGCAGCGCCTTGATCTCGGCGCGCATGGAAACGCGCAGCTTGGCGTCGAGGTTGGAAAGCGGCTCGTCGAACAGGAAGACCTGCGGGTTACGGACGATCGACCGGCCCATGGCGACGCGCTGCCGCTGGCCGCCCGAGAGCTGGCGCGGGTACCGATCGAGCAGCGGGGTGAGGCCGAGGATATCAGCCGCCGCCTTGACCTTCTGATCTTTCTCGGCGGCAGGCGCCTTGGCCAGCGTCAATGAGAAGGCCATGTTCTGCGCTACCGTCATGTGTGGGTAGAGCGCGTAGTTCTGGAACACCATGGATATGTCGCGCGCCTTGGGCGGCAGGTCGTTGACCACCCGGCCGCCGATGGAGATGGTGCCGCCCGAGATATCTTCGAGGCCGGCGATCATCCGGAGCAGCGTCGACTTGCCGCAACCGGATGGGCCGACAAGCACTACGAATTCGCCGTCGGCGATGTCGACGGAGACGCCGTGGATGACTTTGGCGGCGCCAAAGTTCTTGACCACGTCGCGGATCGAGACCGAAGCCATTTTCCTATTCTCCTTGTCGGTCTCAAGCGGCCGAAATGGTGACGGAGTCCGTCGACAGCGCACCTTCGTGGATGACGAGGCCGATGCCGCCGTCGGTGAGGGCGGTGTCGCTTTCGTCGTGAGCCTCGAGGCTCGTGCTGCCTGCCACGACGGAGAGCGAGTTGCCGTTTACGCGGACATCCAGGGGAACAGCCTTCTCGAAGGCGAAGTCGAATGGCGCCTCTGCCAGCACCGTCACGGTCTCGTCGCGGACCTTGACGATCTGCAGCCGCCCGTCACGAACCAGCCGGATGCCATAGTAGCGGCGCAGTCCCTGAACGCGGACCGCGAGGCCGCCATAGGAGCCGAGGTGAACCGTCAAGTCGGTCTTCACCGCGTAATCGGTCCACTCACGCGTACCATGGCTGACCATGCCCTCGCCAACCGCCTGCGAAATGCGGAAGCTCGGTGGGAACAGCTTGGAGAAGAAGCTGACGCCGTTGACCCAGGCCATGCGCCAGAAGTCACTCTCCGCCTTGGGCCGGCGCAGCGTGACCTCCGGTGCCCCATCCCAGCGCAGCCAGTCGACCAGAACACGGCCATCGGCCCGTTTGGCCGCAGTGGTGATGGCGACCCCGATCTCACCGATCGGTTGGCCGTCGAATTCCGGCAGGCGCCATTCGAGCACCGCTTCGCTGCCGGGCGTCAGGGTCGTGGGGTGCCCATCGACATCGCGGAGCCGATCCTTTTCGCCGAACACCTTCAGCGTCAGCCGAACGTCGACGGCGCCCGCGTTGTCCTTGGGAGCGATGACGCGGGCACGCACCGTCTGGCCAGGGTAGACCGTCGGCGTCGCCATCAGCTCATAGGTGCGCATCTCCGTGACACCGGGCGGCGCGAAGGTCGGCGTTGTTGCTGCGGCGACCTGACCGGGCGCCAGGGCGGTGTAGGCGATCTCCAGGGCGCGCCCACGCTCGAAGAAGGTATTGCCGACGTGAAGCGCGGGATTGGCCGTCGGCCGCGCGTCCGGGCGGAAACCCTGCACGCTGCCCGGCAGGGAAAAGTGGAAACGGGCGCCGTCTTTCGGGGAGGGCAGCGGCGCTTCGCCGGCCAGTCTCCGTCCGAGGTTGGCCACGTAATAGGCGATGCGAACGGCATCGTTGATGCCATTGCCACCGTCGGCTGAAGAGATCAACAAGCGGTCGGCGATCGGGCCGCGCCAGTCGGGGCCCGCCTCGATGCCGTCGAGACCGAGCATGAGACCGCTGAGGCAGCCGACGTTGCCGGCATTGCAGTCGGTATCCCAGCCGGCCGTGTTGACGATGCGCTGCGCCGCCTGGAAGTCGTGCGGCGCGTAGAGGATCGCCATGATCATCAGCGCATGGTTGGGCACGACATGGCAGTTGCCAGGGAACTTGTCGTAGCCATAGGTGTCCTGGATCAGCTGCCGCGTCGTCAGCCAGTCGGGGTGCTCGGCGTGCCAGCGGCGGATGTCGGCGATCAGCCGGGCGATTAGACAATCCCCGGGAATGACAGAAAGGCCTGTGTCGATCAGATGATCGACATCACTGGAGACGAAGGCTTCCGCCTCCATGGCTGCCCAGAGGGCTGCGGCATGAACGGACTCGCCATCGTGGCTGACCTCACCGGCAGCGCGGGCGAGGCGAGCGGCGAGCTGAGGCTGGCCCGGCGCCACCATGGCCCAACCGTCGATGAAAATCTGGGCGCCGATCTGCTCGGCCACGGTCGCACCATTGACTGCAATGGAGCCTGAGGCTGGCGCAGCAATGCCTCGCTTGAGATTGAGCCAGGCGGTGTGTTCGGTCGAGTTGCCGTTGCCGCCCCACCAGAGGATGGAGCGATGCTCGATCAGGTAGTTGAGCCAGGCCTTGCCGATATCCTCGGACGAGAGATCTGGCGAAACGCCATAATCTTCCAGCGCCCGAAGGAAGGTGAAGGTACCGGCCACGTCGTCGTCGGTGACGACAAGCTGCTGGCCGAGCCGCTCGTGGACGTAATAGTCGATGGGGCCGAGTTTCTCCATGATCTTGGCAAAGGTCCAGCCTTCGAAGGGGCGGCCAAGATAGACGCCGATCAGCTTGCCAAGGACGCCGGCGTAGACGCGCTCGAGATAGTCGGAGGGGAGGGACATCAGGAACTCTCCGGTAGGTGTTGCGGGTACGCGGTTCAGCCTTTGACCGATCCGCCGGCCATGCCTTCGATGAAGCGGCGCTGCAGGGCGATGAACAGGACGATCACCGGCAGCACGATGATGAGCGCTGCGGCCATGATCTCACCCCAGTCGGAGGTGTACTGGCCGGACAGCAGGAAGAAGGAGACGACGGCGGTCAGCCGATCGGTCCGCTGCAGGAACGTCGTGGCAACCAGGAACTCGTTCCAGGAATAGAGACCGATGATCAGCGCCACGGTGAGGATACCCGGCGAAACGATCGGCAGCATCACCTTGGAGAACACTTGCCAGTGGGTGGCGCCATCGATCAGCGCCGCCTCTTCCAGCTCCTTCGGCACGGCGAGGAAATAGGTTCGGAGCAGCATCACCGCGAAGGGCGAATAGATCGCCGTGTAGATCAGCGACACCGCAAAGACGTTGTTGATCAGTCCGAGCTTGGCGAAGCCGAAATAGAGCGGGAACAGGAACAGCTGGATTGGCGCCGTGGTGGTGGCAAGCAGGTAGAAGGTGACGATCTTCCAGCTCTTGATCTTGCGGCGGGCCAGCACATAGGCAGTGAGCGAGCCGGTCGAGCAGACCAGCACGATAGTCAAAGCGGCAAGCATCGCCGAGTTGAGCATGGTGGTGCCGAAGCGGGCATCGTTCCAGGCCCGGACGAAGTTGTCCCAGCGGTAGACTTCCGGCCAGGCCAGCGGGCTCTGGACGATCTGTGTCGCCGGCTTCAGGGAATTTAGGACCAGAAGCGCGATCGGGAACAGCGTGATCAGCAGTAGGATCGCCAGTGCCGTGTAGGTGAGGACGAAGGTCGTCCGGCTTTCGATCAACCTCATTGGTCGAACTCCTTCGCCTGCAGGCGGATGTAGACGGCGGTGGTCGCGAGACCGAACAGGCTGATCACCACGGCAACGGCGGCCGCTTTGCCGACGGCGAGGTCGTAGAAGGCGCTGCGATAGGCGAGGGTCGACAGCACCTCGCTGGAAAAGGCCGGTCCGCCCTGTGTCAGGATGTAGACGAAGTCGAACACCAGGAACGACCAGATGATGGTCATGATCATCATCAGCGTGATGGTCGGCCGGATGCCGGGCAGCAGCACATAGCGCAGCATCTGCCAGAAGCTCGCCCCTTCGATGCGGGCCGCCTCGATCTGCTCCTGCGGCACCTGGCGCAACGCCGCGAAGAAGATGACGCAGAGAAAGCCCCACCAGTGCCAGAGGTCGACGATGGCGATGCCGTAGAGGGCAGTGGACGGTTGCGTCAGCGGGTTGGGAACTGGAAAGCCGGCGCGAGTGACAAGGCCGGCGATGCCGGTCAGCGGCGAATAGATCATGCCCTGCCAGACGCGGGCGGTGATGGCGGTGGCAATCACCATCGGCAGGAAATAGACGACCTGGAAGAAGGAGCTGCCGCGGCGGGCGATCAGCATCATGGTTGCGGCCAAGAGGCCCATGGCGATCGGCACCGTCAGGAAGATGGCCGTCCAGATCACGTTGTTGCCGAGCGCCATCCAGAAGACGCGATCAGCCAGGAGCTGTCGGAAATTGGCAAGCCCGATGAACACCGGCATGCCGATGCCATCCCACCGGCAGAAGGCGAGCGCGATGGTCAGCGCGGCGGGAATGAAGATGATGACGACGTTGATGAGCAACGTCGGGATCAGATAGAGGCGATGCATGCGGGGAATCTCCGGCGAGCGGAAGCGGCTTAAGCCGCTTCCAACCGTCGTGTTGGAGCGTCGTGCGGAAAGGGGAGAACCGTTTTCCGCCCGATGCGAACCTGAGGTCAGCGAGAAGGTACGGCCGGCACTTTGCCGTCCGCCTTCTCCTGCTGGAACGTGGCGTCGATCTGAGCGAGGTAGTCGGCAACCGTCGAGCGACCGAGCCAGACCTCCTCGATACCGTTGATCAACTGCGTATCGGTGGCCGGTGGCAGGAAGGTCCAGGACGTGTAGCCATACTTGTTGTCGCCCACCGCATCGGCCAGCGTCTTCATGGTCTCGGCATAGAGCGCCGGCACCTCGTTGCTAATCTTGACGGCGCTGAGGTCTTCGAGCGGGGCGTTCCACTCGCCCTGCCAGACGGAGTTCATCGCACTGTAGAATTCCGGCGAGAAGACGTAGTCGATGGCGGCAGCAGCACCGTCGGGGTTCTGCGACGCGGCGGCGATCGATAGGGTCGAGCCAACGCCCAACGCGTAGACGGACCCGCCAAGACCCTCGGCGCTCGGGAAGCCGACGAAGCCGCACTGGTCGGCCTTATCCTTGAAGTAGGACTGGATATACTGGAAGTGCCAGGTGCCGCTCGGCAGCATGGGTGACTTGCCGGCTGCCATCTGGGCAAAGAACTGCTCGGTTTCCAGCGAGAAATAGTCCGGGCCGAAATAGCCCTTCTGCCACCAGTCGTTCAGCTTGTTGATCGCCGTCACGAAGGGCTCGGCAGTCCAGGGGATTTCGCCCTTCAGAGCCTTGTAGACATTCTCAGGGCCGGCAATCGAGTTGAAGACGATGGTGACGTAATGCTCGTTGTTGCCGCGCCAGCCGGCGTTGCCGGACGCAAAGGGAACGAGCTTGGCCTTGAGCGCCTCGTCGGCCAGGCCTTCCAGCTCGGCAATGGTGGTCGGCGCCTTCCAGCCGTTCTTCTCGAGCACGGCCTTGTTGTAGAACAGACCGAGTGTCTCATAGGTCTTGGGCACGGCGTAGAGCTTGCCGTCGTATTTGCCCATCTCAAGGAAGACCGGCAGGATGCGCTTGTTCCAGCCGAGCTTCTCGGCATAGCCGTCGAGGGCCAGAAGCTGGCCAGCACGGGCCATCGGTGCGACGTAGCTCGGTCCGGCGGTGTAGACGACATCCGGTCCGTTGCCGGACAGGAGCGCCACGCGCATCTGCTTGTCCAGCTCGGAGCCACGGTAATCGATCGACAGGCTGTAATCCGGGTGGCTGGCGTTGAAGCCGCCGACCAGCACCTTGGCGATGGCTTCCTGCTGCGCCGGAGCAGCACTCTCATACCACCAGCTCACCGGTTTGCCGGCGGCAAAGGCAAGCTTGTTCATGAGCGGAACGAGGGAAACGCCCAAGCTTCCCGCGAGAAATGTCCGTCTGTCCATTGTATCCTCCACTTTGTTGTTCTTTCCGGCTCGACGCGCTTGCTGCTCGACTTGGTCGATCGCGTGATCCGGCCCTCTCCCGACCGGTAGATCCGGCCCCTTGCCGCACGGCATGCGCCGATTGGCGAATTTCCACGGTTTGCGGTCGCCGCTTCACGCCGAGGCGCGTTCGATAAGCTGAAAAGGCACTTCCTCGGTTGTTCCATGCGGTGGGCGCAGCCCGCGCAGTCGCTGCAGCAGCGCCTCGGCCGCCAGTTCTCCCATGCGGGCCTGGAACTGGCTGACGGTGGTCAAGGGCGGCGACACGAGGCTCGCCGGAGAAATGTCATCAAAGCCGACCACGGCCACGTCTTCGGGAATCCTGAGATGGCGATCGCGCAAGGCCCGCATGACGCCGATCGCCATCAGGTCGTTGGCGGCAAAGACGGCGGTTGGTCGGTAGCCGCTTTCGAGGATGATCTGCGCGGCGGTGAAGCCGGCCTCCTCGCTGAAAGCCTCTGTAATGGTGACCGATGTTTCCAAGCCGGCGGCAGCCATTGCCTTGCGATAACCGTCGACCCGCACACACTGCGGACCGCCGGTACCGGCCAGCATGGCGACGCGGCGATGGCCGCGATGGATGAGGTAGTCGACGACGGCGTGGGCCGCCTCAAAGCTATCGACGAATATGTCGTCGATGGCGATGTCGCCGCCTTTCTTGCGTGCCGACTCGATGCGCACCACCGGCACGCCCGCTTCGACCAGCGAGCGGAAGTCCGTTGCCCGCAAGGTGAAGAACACGCCGATGACGCCATCGACCCGGCCTTGATGCGCCCAATCGAGGAAGTGCCGCTCGCGGGCCGGGTCGCCGTCGGTATTGACGGTGATGACGTCATAGGCGCCTTCCTGCGCCACCGCCTGTACGCCACGGATCAGCACCGGATAGAAGGGGTTGGTGATGTCCGGGACGATGCAGGCGATGGTCATGGTCCGTCGCGTCTTCAGCGCCTGGGCGAACCGGTTCGGTGCATAGCCGAGCGTCTTGGCCGCCTCGGTGATGCGCTCCCAGGTGTCTGACGACACGGTTGGCGCGCCAGTACCGCTGAGGACCATCGACACGGCCGCCTGCGAGACGCCTGCCAATTTGGCGACATCCTTTTGCGTGGGACGCTTCATGGGTTCGTTTCCGCCCGCCGTTTTATTTATACGTATTACTGATACGAATAATCTCCTCCCCAAAATGCGTCAAGTCGCCGTGTGAGAGATTCCGGTGGAGGCTTTTTGTCTCTGTGCGGAGCCGGCGATGTGCGAGGCATGCTCGCCAGCACGGCCGCGCCGCAAAAATCGCCAGGCAGGGCGGGAATCTGGACGCTTATCGGGGGACAATCACCGGCTCATCGCGTTGGAACGCACATATGCGCGCTCCGCCAAAGGTGTTGGCCGAAGAAGGGATAACCGAGTTATCTGATATCAGCTGCCGGAGGCTCGGCGCTCTCGGCGTTGCTTGTGCTGGTCGAATTGCCTCATGCCCAAGAGACAACCACCACGCAAGCGCCACTCACGGGTGAGAACAGTTTCACCGAGTCCCAAGCGAAGGCTTGGCTGGAAGACGCTGGCTACACCCACGTCGGCGATCCTGTTCTCGGGTCGGATGGCGTTTGGCGCGCCAGCGCGAGGTTTCATGGCGTGCTAGCGTTGGCCCGTCTCGACTACAAGGGAAATGTCACGACGCACTGACGGCGAAGCCGCTGCGGCGCTATATCGCGCTGCATTCAGGCTGTTCAGTTATTGGCCGGAGGCGTCGCGTCGCCACGCTTGGGATGATGCGGGATTTGCTGGTCGCCTTGATCAGTGAGGGTCGGAAATTCGCCGGCATTCTCAAGCGCCTCGATCGGCTCGGGATCCGTCCCACTGTCGATGGGCAAATAAGTGCTCTCCTGGTTCTCCTCGACCGCAAGGGTCTCTTTGGCGGTAAACCAATGTTGCGCGGCGCGGCCCTCCGGCCGGCCTTCTTCTTCCCAAAGCTGATAAGCGCGTGCCCGGATCTCGTCGTCGCGATTGGCTGCGTCCATTGCTATTCTCCTTCTGTCTCCTGAGAGAACGCAAGGATTGCGCGAGAGGTTCCCGAGAGATGGGCGACCGCAGAAGCGGCCGCCGATATGCGTTACTTCGTTCCGCCGAGCTTCTTGGCGCGCGCGAAGTGCGTCTCAAGCTTGGGCGCGTTTCGGCGACTGCCAGAAATCCGAATTTCGTCCGCCTTGCCCTTCGACGATTGGCGAGACAATCATCGAAGGTGCGACTTGTTCCTACACCTGTCGGAAAGATCCAGGCGGGAAGGGGAGGGGCTGTCGGGCAGGAAATCGCTACGCGACGCGGCCATCAGGGGCTGACAGGTGGCCTGGTGCTGTCGCGGAAGATCAGATCAACCGGCCAGATTTCCTGACAACTTGCCGGATCCTTGCCGCCGATGAGGTCGGCGGCGATCTCGGCGATGCGCTCGCCCGCTCGATGGATCGACGAGAAGGTGGTGGTCAGCGGCGGGTGGTGAGCTTCCGGCCGGATCGAGGTGATGCCGTCGTCATGAGCGATCACTGAAATGTCCGAGCCGATGGTCAGCCCTCGGTCGCGAATAGCCCGGCAAGCACCGACTGCGGAAAAGATGCTGGAACAGATGACGGCGGTAGGTGGGCTTGCGCTATCCAGCATGCCGGCGGTGAGGCGGTAACCGGCCTCGTCGGTCATGATGTCGGAGCCATTGAGCATCTCCGGCGCTTCAAGACCGGCGCGGAGGAGGGCGGAACGCCAGCCGGCTTCGCGATCGACGGCAAAGGCCTGGCGCGCGTCGCCATTGACGAGGCCGATGCGCTTGTGGCCCAGGCCGATGAGCAGCTCGGCAGCCTGCCGGAAGGCGCCCTCATTGTCGATGTCGAGGAAGGCGTGCGGACGAGGCGACTTTGTACGGCCGTGCACCACGCAGGGAATGCCAAGCTTGTCGAGCAGAGGCACGCGGGAATCCTCGACGAGCGGACTTGATAGCACCACGGCGTCGACCGACCCTCGCTGGGCAAGGCGCCGATAGCTTGCGTCGGTGGTATCCAGGCTGGCACTGACCAGGATATCCATCTGGCGCCGGGCGGCACTGTTGGTAAGGCCGGAAAGAAAGTCGGTGAACAGCGGGTCGAGCAGCGGATCCTTGTCGGAGGGAAACACGATGCCGATCGCCCCGGAATGTCCGGTCGCCAGCCGATGAGCGCTGGCATTTGGCGAATAGTCGAACCGTCGCGCCGCCGCCAGTACCCGCTCCCGTGTATCGGAGCTGACGTCCTGATAGCCGTTCAGGGCACGGCTGACCGTGCTCTGGGAAAGCCCGAGATGACGCGCCAGTTCCTTGAGGTTCATAAGGGAGCCGATGGCAGGAAAACAAGGCGCTTGTATAGCCCTTGCTTCTCGATTTGTACAGGTCAGTTCAATTGACAAAAGCGCTTTCATTAGTCGGAATGAACTTTCAACCAAAGCAAGAACAATTCAAAAACTCGGAAAACCTGTCAGGTATTTGGATAATACGTTAAATGCCCGGCTCGTTGGTGGCGCGAGATAAAAGCATTGACACCCCGGTAACGCCGATGTTACGTGCACAAAAGCGCTTTTGAAAGGGTCCGGTTGGCAATCGGGCAGTATAGGAGGAGTGCCGATGAGCGCCCCCTTGTTAACGCTGGACGGCCTTCGCGCACGTTTTGGGCGATGCCCGGAGTGCCTTGTCGAAGTCGCCGACGAGATCGCCACTCGCTTTGCCGCCTTTGGCGACGGTTGCATCCCGGCTTCGTTGGCAGAAGCCGCCCGCGATCTTCTTGCCCGTCATCCAGATCCGTCCGCCCTGCCGCTCTGGGGCATGCCCTATGTGGTCGGCTCCAATGTCGACGTCGTTGGGCTGCCGACTTCGATCGGCGTACCCGCTCTCGACTTTCAGCCGGATTTCGATGCCGACGTAGTCATGCGATTGCAGGCCGCTGGCGCTCTTCTGGTCGGCAAAGTTCCGGTCGATCCTCTCGGCCTTGAGGTTCCGGCTGTGGGAGCTGCCGCGTCGGTTGCCGCCGGTCTTGCGGCTTTCGGTATCGCGAGCGATCTGGGCGCCGCTGCGGCAGCCGCACGCCATCGCGTCGTCGCCATCGAACCGACGCGGGGGCTGATCTCGACCGAAGGCTTGTTTGCCATCGCTCCGGAGCTGGATGGCATCGCGATTTTCGCGGTCGATATTCCTGGGGGGACGACGGTCCGCTGCATCATCGAGAACGCGAGTGAGATCGATGGGCGGCTCGCGAGGCCACCATTGAGCCTCGGTATTCTGGATAATGGAAGAACCGCACCGGCGTACGACGTTGCCGACCGGCTCGGTCTGGCGGCCGTCTCCGCCGCTGACGCTCCCTTTGCCGAGCTTGCTACCCTGATGGACGACGATGTCTGGCTCGCCCTTAGGCTCGACGATATTGCCGCGATTTTCACGGAACTACCTGGGCTATTTCCGCATCATCTTCGCGGGCGTCTGGCCAGAGTCTTTGGTGGCTCGGTTTCCGCTCAGGTTCATGCTCAGCGCCGCCTCTCGAACCTGTGCCAGACGATCGAAGCTATTTTCTCCGGTTTTGATCTGCTGTTCGTGCCGCCGCGGACCAACCTCACCGGTTTCACCAGAGCCTGCGGGCTGGCCGCCATCATATTACCGGACGGCGGAGCGCTTGTCGGTCCCGGCGGTAAAGACGACCAGTTGGATGCTTTGGCACGAGCCTTTGCCACTCCGAACCAAACGACATTCACTCGGCCGATTGACATCCTGGCGTCATCGCCGTTGGCTCATCGATAGCCGGATCTAAGCTTGACGTATCGTCGGCACTGGGTCCGGACAGGACCGCTGGAGCCGATGCTCGACCATTCCAAGGAGACTGAAGTGTCCGCGACCTCCTCCCCCACGCTCTCCTCGCTGCCCACCGATCCCTGGCGTCTTGTCGAAACCCGCTGGGACGCCGACGCCAACCTGCTGCGCGAGACCTTGTTCGCGCTCGGTAACGGCCATATCGGCACCCGCGGTACGTACGACGAAGCTTGGCAGGGCGAGCCCGACGCCAGCATGGAAGGAACCTACGTCAACGGCTTCTATGATACCGAGGCGATCCGCTATCCCGAGAATGCCTATGGCTTTGCTCGGATCAACGAGTTCATGCTCAATCTGCCCAACGCCAAGGGTGTCGAGATTGCCATCGATGGTGAACGCTTCAGCCTCGCTGGCGGCGTGATCGTCGCCTATGAGCGCAGCCTCGATTTTCGCGAGGGCGTCCTGGTTCGCACGGTGGAATGGAAATCGCCGGCCGGCCGGCGGGTGCGCATCGTCGCGAAACGCCTCGTCAGCCTGTCTCGCAGTGCCATCCTCGCTCAGTCAGTCGCGGTGACGCCGCTCGACGCCGACGCTACCGTTGAATTCGTTACCACCCTCAACAGCCAAGTACGTGGGTCGGAAGAAAGCTTCGATCCCCGTCTGGGCTCCGGCGCCTCTGCGCGCGCGCTCTCGACCGTTGAGACAACAGCCACGCCCGGCCGGTCGGTACTGGTATCACGCACCCGCAATAGCGGACTGACGCTGAGGATCGAGACGTTGGCCGGCGTCGCCGGCGGCAGCACGCCGGAGTGCACGGCGTCGGAGGACGGTGGCGTTCTCTCCCAGCGCTTCCGTGTCGTCGCCAAAGCCGGCGAGGCCGTCACGCTCGAAAAGATGACCGCCATCGTCACCAGCCGCGATGCGCCGGTGTCCGAGCTAGCCGCTCAAGCCGCCGGGGCATTGGAGGGCGCGCGCGCCGTCGGCTTCGAGGGACTCGCTGACGAACAGCGCACCCGCCTCGCGGCCTTTTGGGAAAAGGCCGACATCGAGATCGAAGGTGACGACGCCCTGTCGCAGGGCTTGCACTTCAATCTCTATCATCTCTTCCAGTCGATCGGTCGCGATGGCCGCACCAACATTGCCGCCAAGGGCCTGACCGGCGAGGGCTATGAGGGGCATTCCTTCTGGGACACCGAAATCTACGTCTTGCCGGTGTTCCTGCGCACGCTGCCGGACTTGGCGCGGGCCGTGCTGCAACATCGCATCGGCTATCTCGACAAGGCGCGAGCGCGCGCCCGCGATCTCGGACATGTTCGCGGTGCACTCTATCCCTGGCGGACCATTACGGGCGAGGAGTGCTCGGCCTATTTTCCGGCCGGCACGGCGCAATATCACATCAACGCCGACATCGCCTTCGCCATCAAGCAATACGTCGAAGCGACCGGCGATGACACGCTGCTCACCGATGGTGGCGCCGAACTGGTGTTCGAGACGGCACGCGTCTGGGCCGATCTCGCCCATCTCGTGGAGGACAGCTACCATATCGACGAGGTAACAGGACCGGACGAGTATACCGCTCTCGTCAACAACAACTTCTACACCAATGTCATGGCCAAGACCCATGTCGGCTTTGCCGCCGAGGTGGCTGGCTGGATGGAGCGGGAAAAGCCGGAAGCGTTCGCTAAACTCTACGAAAGGCTCGATCTGACCGCTGACGAAGTCGCGCATTGGTCCGACGTCTCGGATCGGCTGCGGCTGCCCTATGACGAGGCGCGCGGCATCCACGCCCAGGATGATGCTTTCCTGTCCCGCAAGGTCTGGGACTTTGCCGGCACGCCAGCTGAGAACTATCCGCTGCTGCTGCACTATCATCCTCTGGTGATCTACCGCCATCAGGTCTGCAAGCAGGCCGACGTGGTGCTCGCCCTGTTCCTGCGCGGCGATCTGTTCCCCAAGGCGATCAAGCGGCGCGATTTCGATTATTACGAAGCCATCACCACACACGACTCCTCTCTCTCCACCTGTATCCATTCAATCATCGCCGCCGAGGTCGGGCTCAACGAGCGGGCGTACGAGTTCTTCATGGACACGGCGCGGATGGACATCGACAACACCCACGGCAACACCTTCCATGGTGTCCACACGGCGGCGATGGGCGGTACCTGGATGAGCGTCGTGCATGGTTTTGCCGGCCTGAGAGCCCTGAACGGCGAACTGCATTTCGCTCCTACGCTGCCGAAAGCCTGGAGCCGTTATCGCTTCCGCCTGGTTGATCATGGCCGGACGCTGGAAGTCGCCGTTTCGGCGGCTGGCGTCGAGTTCCGTCTCGTCGAAGGGGAGGCCATACGCCTGTTCCATCGGGGCGAGCCGATCGATCTTTCGGCGGCGGAGCCGATGCGGTCCGTGCCGCTACCACGCGCCTTCGACCGTAAGCCGTTCAAGGCCGTCGTGTTCGACCTCGACGGCGTCATCACCGATACCGCACGTTTCCACCACCTCGCCTGGAAACGCTTGGCTGACACGCTCAACATCGGCTTTGACGAGGATCTGGCCGAGAGCCTGAAGGGCATCGATCGCCGCATGTCGCTGCGGATGATCCTCGACAAGGGCGGCGTCACCTTGGAACCGGCCGAATTCGATCGCCTCGCCGATATGAAGAACGTTTGGTACAAGGAACTGATCGGCACCATGACGCGCAATGATCTCCTTCCCGGCGCGCTTGAGACGCTTAAGACGGTGCGTGCCGCCGGCCTCAAGGTTGGTCTCGCTTCGGTCAGCCAGAATGCGCCGGCCATCCTCGAGCGGCTCGGTATTGCCGACATGTTCGATGCCGTGGTCGACGCGCGGCTTCTGAAGCGCGGCAAACCCGATCCGGAGATTTTCCTGAAGGCCGCAGCGCAACTCGGCGTCGATCCGGCTGATTGCCTCGGCGTCGAAGATGCCGTGGCCGGCGTCGCCTCGATCAAGGGCGCCGGCATGCCGGCGCTCGGCATCGGCAGATCGTCGGTGCTGACGGAGGCCGACGCGGTCATTCCCGGCCTCGACGCTTTTGTACTGAGCGATTATCTCGCCTGAACGGAAGCAAGGCGAGGCGGCAGACCTACGCCTCGCCGACGCCGTGGAAGCATCAGTTCTGCGGAGTTGAGGCATATGCCGAGCCGGCGGCGCCGGCTCAGGCGACGTCGGAAATTGGAATCTGGATACGGCACACCACGCCGGTCGGCTCGAACTCCAGCGTCGTTCCGCCATGCGGCGAGTAGGAGAGGCTACGGGAGATGACCGTGTGGCCAAAGCCTTTGCGGGAGAATGACTTTACCGGTGGCCCGTCCCTCTCCGTCCAGGTCACCTCGACGGATGGAGCGTCTGTCTTGGGATGGATTTCCAGATTGATCGACCCAGCCTCGCCGGACAGCGCGCCATATTTGGTCGCGTTGGTTGCCAGCTCGTGGAAAATCAGGCCAACGGCGATGGCGGCGCGTGGATAGAGGCTGAGATCCGGGCCGGTGATGTTGATGCGGTCGCCGCTGGTCTCGGCATAGGGCGAGACCTCGGCGCCAAAGATCTGGCGCAGCGAGAGACTTTCCCACGAGGCACCGGCCAAGAGGTTATGGGTGGCCGCGAGCGCTTCGATGCGGCCGCTGAACGAACCCTGGAAGCCCTCAAGCGTCTCCTCGCTGGCGGCAGTACGTTTGCTGATCGACAGCACCAGCGCCAGGGTGTTCTTGACGCGATGGTCGAGCTCTCGCATCAGGAGATGCATCTGCCGCTCATCCTTCTTGCGCTGGGTGAGATCGACCAGCGTCAGCACGCAGCCCTCAGGCTCGTCGTCGGAAATATTCAGCGGTGCGGCGCTTACCAGGACATCGCGGGCACCGGGAGACATGGGGGCGAAGGCCTCTATGCTGCGAAGCGGCGTCCCGCGGAGCGAGGACTCGACAAGTTCGCCGATCTCCAGAATGCCCGTCGCGTCAGGGAATTTGAGTGGAATTGCCGCATCGAGCCGGTTACCGACCAGCTTTTCCGTCGACAACGCCTCGGCCGCGAAATTGGCGTGGGTGATGGTCAGCGTACGGTCACAGACGATGACTGCTTCGTTGGCCGAAGCGATGATGGCGCTGGCGATCCGTTGCGCCCGTTCGGCGGCTTCGGCCCGAACGCGTTCGGTCAGATCGGAAAAGGTGACGGCAAAGCCCCGAATGGTTCCAAGATGCACCGGGCGTGCGGAAACGAGGTAATTGCGTTCCACCCCCCGCTCAAGGAAGGAGACCGAAACGGGCGCGGTCTCGTGGTCATCATGGCTGATCAGTTTGCTGATCAGTTGCGCGGCCGGCCCGGGAAGGATCTCAGACAGGAGCTTTCCCTTCAGGCGATCCCAATCCTCGGCGAAGATCTGGCGGAAGCGGGCGTTGGCATAGAGAAGCCGGCCATCAGCATCGACAGCCACGGCCCCGGGCTCCATGGCCTCCATGAAGTTACGGAAGGCCAATACGTCGTCACCGATAACGAGGACTTCGTCCTGGCCTTCAGCGCCCACCACTACGGCATCGACACTACCCTCGCGAATGGCGGCTAGCGTCTCCTCGGCCTCGGTCACACGCTGGCGAAGGTCGTCGATCAGACTTTTCAGTGCCTGTTCCTGGGAGCTCCGCATCATTCGACCTTCAGGTTGATGAGAACCTTCTGCTCATCGGAAAGATCACCGATAATCTTGCGAATGGGAATGGGTAACTCCCTCACGAGGGTGGGAATCGCCACGATCTTGTGCTCGCGGGCGAGCTGCGGGTTCTTTTTGAGGTCGATGACCTCAATTTGGTATTTGCCCGGCAAGTGCTCCCGGCAAATGCGCTCGAGGTTCGAGATGGCGGCCAACGACTTGGGGGTCTCGCCGGCAACATAAAGGGTCAGCTTGCGCGTGTTGGCGTTTTCCGTCGGCATTGGCGTTCCTTATGTGCTGCCGCGAGATCTGCGCATCTCGGCTTCTTCCATTTCAATCTGCGAGCGACGCTCCGCTTCCGTTTCGAGAAGTCCTCGCAGTTCCGCTTCGTCGGCGTCCAATTCGGAACGCAGGATTTCAATCTGCGCCAGCGTGCGCCGCCGGCGCTGTTCGATCATTTTCTGCGCCTTTTCGGCTTCGATCTCGCGCCGCCGTTCCTGGCGTCGCTCCTCAGCTTCGGCCACACGTCGCGCCGCGCCGGTCAACGCGCTGCCCTGGCCCGTATAGGGCAACAAGAGATGGATACCGTCATCACTCATGACGAATTCGCGGACCTGATTGGAATGGCTGAGCCCGCGCGCCTTGAGGAGGTAGAGTTCCCGGTTGAACTCGCCGTTGGACTCACGGTTGAGCAGAAGAATCCAAGCATCCATCAGGGACGAAAGCCCGGAATCGGTTTCAATAACCGTCTGCCCGCTTTGGGTGAGGTGAGTAAGAACGCCGGTGATACCTTCCGACTTCAGGAAATCGACGATGCGCAGCAGCATGGCGTGCACTTCCGATCGATCCCCCGTTTCGGTGAAGGCGGAAAGCGGGTCGAGGACGAAGATATCCGGACGGAACGACAGAACCTCCCGCAGCATCAGCGCAAGGTGCATTTCCAGGCTGTAGAATGTCGGACGCGCCGCCACGTATTTCAGTTTTCCGTCGGTGATATGGGTACCAAGGTCGATACCTAGGGATCGCATGTTGCGAACGGTCTGCTCCTGCGATTCCTCGAAGGAAAAATAGACGGCCTTCTGGCCGGCCTTGCAGGCGGCATCCACGAAGCTTGCAGCCAGAGACGACTTGCCCGACCCGGCCACACCGGAAATGAGAATGCTCGATCCACGGTGGAAGCCGCCGCCGCCCATCATGGCATCGAGATCGGGTACTCCGGTGCTGACCCTTTCTTCGAAGACACGGTGATTGAGGCCAAGCGAAGAGACCGGCAGTACCGAGAAGCCACCCTGATCGATCAGGAAGGGATACTCGTTGGTGCCATGACTTGAGCCGCGATACTTGACGATCCTGAGGCGCCGAGTGGAAATCTGGTTCTGCACCCGATGATCCAGCAGCAGCACGCAGTCCGAGACATATTCTTCCAACCCCTGACGGGTCAAAGCGCCATCGCCGCGCTCGCCGGTAATGACCGTCGTCAAGCCACGGTCCTTCAGCCAGTCGAACAGACGGCGGATTTCGGCACGCAATACCGCCTGGTTGGTGAAGGCGGAAAAAAGGCTCTCGATCGTATCGAGGACCACACGCTTGGCGCCGATCGAGTCGATGGCAAGTTCGAGGCGCAGGAACAGCCCCTCGAGGTCGAAGTCGCCAATTTCCGCCACTTCCGACGGATCGACTTCGATATGCTCAATGACGACCTTGCCGGACTCAATGAGGGTGTCGAGATCGAACCCAAGCGACGCCACGTTGTCGACGATGTCGCCCGGCCGTTCTTCGAAGCTTACGAAGACGCCTGGCTCGTCGAGTTCGCGCGCGCCATGGACAAGGAAGGTGGCGGCGAACAAGGTCTTTCCGCAGCCGGCGGAGCCGCAGACCAGCGTCGGCCGTCCCGTTGGGAGACCGCCGAGCGTGAGTTCGTCGAACCCTGAGATGCCGGTCAGGGACTTGGCAATGGACCTTACCGGGAGCCCGTCATCAGCCATGATTTACCCGCTAAGAAAACGAAACGAGGCGCGATTTCGCTACGTCGATTTCGCTACATAAGGAAAAACCCTTAGAACTAGAGTTCACCATTAGCAGGCAACACCCGCGCTACAAAGGATTTTCGAAAACGGTCAAGTACGAGCCCGGATAGTCGCGAGAAAAGCCAACAATCCGTTCGTCATAAAGGGGATGGTAGCCTGGGGCTCGACAATTGCCATGGACGTCAGGCGGAGCCCGAGGTTGGCTGATGCGCAGTGCGAGGTGCGTCTAGTCCGAATGATCGGCCTTGTCTGGGGTCACAAACGATCCGCGAGGTCGTGTTCCGGTTCCTTAGGACATTCGGGTTTCTGTCTGCGAAGTTCCTCATCAACGTTGACGAGGAGCATGAGCAGCATCGAAGCTTCAAGAGCCTTAGCCGCTTCGATGAGGCGAGGCAGTTCCTGGCGAAGTGTCAACGCTTTGTCTTCCATCGCCGTCTCCGGGGCTACCGACGGCGGGTAAACCGTCCCTCGGTATGTCCTTTTACAACTTATGCTCGTCTCTGAAGCCTGAAAAGAGGGCGCCGAGGCCACGCTTGGCTGCCAGGCGGTCGATCTCGTCAGGAGAGAGATAGCTTTCGCCGAACCAAGGATATTTTTCCTGATCGAAGGACGCTTTGATCCAGTCAATCGTTTGCCGCATGTGGCGAAACTCGACGACACTGGGATGGTAGCAAAGCCAAATATCGCGTTTCAGCAGAAACTCACGAGCGACATGGTGCAGCTGATGTGTCACCAGCCGGGCGTAGGTCGGCAAGGCCGTGACGCCAGCCCCGTGCGTTGCCGCCAGCACCTGGGCCGAGGCGGTATTGACCCTCAGAGCAACAAAGCTGCGGCTATCGTCCTCGGGGAGCTCTTCCTTGAGTGCCCCGCTATGGATTTGGGGAGCATTGATCTCGATAAAGCGGTGCCGGGGAATGTCCTGAGACGTCTCGATGATGCCGTTGCGCGAGATGTAGTCGGCGGAAGCAAACAGGACGACATGCAGCCAGCCGAGACGAACGACCTTCAGTTCCTCATCGGCGGGACGTTCGAGCTGTACGGCGATATCCACCTCAAGCCCCGACACGTCCGGCATGCGCATGTCGTTGCGGAAATCGACCTGGATGCCGGGTGCGCTCTCGAACAGGTCGACCAGGCGGGGAACCAGCCAGAACGCACCAAGCCCTTCGGTCGCGCCGACCCGTACCGTCGCACGGAGGCCTCGCTTTGAGCGGGATGACAGACGCGCAAGGGCACGCGCCTGCTCCAGCATGGCCTGCGCCATTTCGGCAACCTTGCGACCTTCTTCGGTGAGCTCGACGCCTTTCGCCGACCGGGTCAGCAGGACCGCGTTGATCTTGTGCTCAAGTGCCTCGATTCGCCGGCGTAATGCATTGACCGACACACCACTTTCCACGGACGCCGCCCGGAAGCTGGAAAGGCGTGCAACCAGCAGGAATACCCGCACGTCGTCCCAGTTGATGTCCAGGTCCGCTGCTCCGTCACCGTGTTCCATCTACCTCATCACCCCGCGTCAAAATCGGATGCACGGAACAGGCCCCGAATTGGCTACGTTTAAACTTAGACTGAAATGGGCTGTGATCATCAAGAACGAGGCGAAAGATGAACTCTCACGCTCGGAACTACGAAGAAGCATCCAGTTTCTATCCATCACGCCATATTGATCGCATCGATTACTCGAAGTATGGCCGCAACCTCTCAGTTTTCAGTCCGTCCGGCGAAATTATTGCAGATCTGATGAGAAAAGCGACCCCTGAAATTCAGGGTGTTGCCAGCCTCGAAACTGTTATGCGCATCTATACGCGCAATCCCGACACCATTCTGGCGATCTGCCGTGGACAATGGCGCGAAAAGGCCGGCAACGGGCCTCTCGGTTTCGTTTGTCTCCTGCCTCTCAATCAGGATGGGCTCGATGCCCTGTTCGACGGACGCATGAACACCGGCGCCCCGGAAGACCGCTTCATCGCCCGCCAGTGGGAAAAGCCTGCCGCCATCTATTTCTGGGGTATCTATATCTCCAGGGCGATTGCCGGCGGCATTTCGCTCGTCATGGAGCGCCTGACCTCGGACAAGTTCCGCGGCTTGCCGGTGTTCTGCAAGGCGGCCAACGACAAGGCGCGCCTCCTGTTCGAGAGCATCGGCTTCACGATGGGCGCTCGGCACGGCGATGTCTACGCCCCCGGCATCATGACTTGCCGCCGCCTGACGGATGCCGAGCGACGGGGAGGAATCGAAGGCACGGCACCTTCCTACGATACTTGGCGCCCTGGTGGAGCCGGCGCTATGGGGCAGCGGAATGCGATCGGCATCACGGTCGTTCACGACGTCAACCAGCTTCTGATGGTTCATGCGATCCGGGCGGCAACCTACCTTGCCGAACAGTCCATCCCCTTCGCAGAGGATGTCGACGGCAACGATCTCACGGCGACACACTTGCTCGGGTTCGTGGGTAACGAGCCGGCCGGCTGCCTGCGCATTCGTTACTTCGCCGGTTTCGTCAAGCTGGAACGGCTGGCTGTCCTGCCCCGTTTCCGCAAGAGCCGGCTGGCCCTCAAATTGGTGAAAGCCGGCATCGAGCTCTGCCGCACCAAGGGCTACACGCGTTTCTATGGCCAGACCGCGGCGAACGTCGCTCCCATCTGGCAGCACTTCGGTTTCGTCCTGCGCGAAGGCTCGGGCATCAACTACCTGACGAACGAAACCTATTACGAGGCCGACCTTGTGGTGTCGCCGGCCGAGGATGCGCTGTCGCCGGATTCCGGCGCTGCCGTACTCGTTCGCCCGGAAGGACAGTGGGATCGGCCAGGCATCCTGGAAAGAGTATCGGGTGATCAATGAGCGCTAAAATCGACGAGCCCATGATGGGCGAGCAGACCTATGCCGGTGACGTCCACCGTCCGATGGACATCCGTGCCATGATGACGATGATCGACTATCTCATGCCGCAAGCGCGGGAAGTGAGCGTGTCCGCCGCTCTCCTGCTAGGCCTTGCCAATGCAGAGCTCTCCGGCTTGCTGGCGCTCCAGATGGACCCCGATATCGTGGACCTTGACGAACAGCGTCGCCGGCGCCACTGACGGCGCCTGCCGAGGTACAAGCAACCTGTCGTCGCCGGTCAGTTCTCCTGGCCGGCGCGCGACATGGAAACGACGAGATCGAGCAAATGGCGGCGCACCGACGGATCGTTGATGCCGAGGAAGGCATTGTTGAGCTTGATGCCTTCCGAGCTCTTCACGAACACGTCGAAGTCGTCGGTTGCTGAAACGATGGCGCCGCTTGGCCCCCGTGTTTCCAGGGCTTCGAGCACGGCTGTCTCAAAGAAATAGCTCACGGGTACGCTGAGGAAATTGGCTATTTCCAAAAGGCGCCCAGCGCCAACACGGGTTGCTCCCTTTTCATATTTCTGAACCTGCTGGAACGTCACGCCGAGTGCCTGTCCAAGCTTTTCCTGTGAGATGCCCAGGATCATACGCCGCATGCGAATGCGGGCCCCGACGTGAACGTCGGCGGGGTTCGGCACTTTCTTCTTGGCGGCGGTAGGCTCCATTCAAGGACTCCCTGCTCGGTCCTGCAGACCGGGACGAACTCTTCACATGTTATCATTGACATGCAAAGCACGCCATGGCGCAGATTGTTGTTCCTGTCCTTTTACTTGGAATGGCGGCGCGTGCAAATGCGAGCAAATGCGGCTTTGTTGCTCGGTTACCGCAACCTTCGAAGGATCGTCGGAAATCCGGAGTCGTGGCTAGACGCCATATGCCTCTCTTGCGAGTGCTTGCCGCCTGAACAGCTCCCCTAAAGAAAACGCGCCCGAGCAGGCGCGTTCCTTATAAGGTTGGTTTCTAAAGCACATGGAGCAAGCTCTCGTTCGCCGAGGCAATTGCTCCGGATCAGCCAAGCGAGGCCAACAACTCCTCGATTTCTATGCTGGCGAAACCCACTGCACTGTCGGCGATACCATAGGGCACGAAGAGCCGCCCTGCGTGAGCCAGCGCTCCGCAAGTGTAGACGACGTTGGGAACGTAACCCTCGCGCTCGGCATCGGAAGGCGACAGGAGAGGCACCCGCGAGCGTCCCAAGACCTGGGTTGGGTCGTCCTTGTCGAGCAGCATGGCGCCAATGGCGTATTTTCTCATCGGCCCGACGCCGTGAGTCAGCACCAGCCATCCCTGATCGAGCTCAACTGGCGACCCACAGTTGCCGATTTGGAGGAGTTCCCAAGGATGTAGCGGCCCGGCAATGCGTTCGCCTTCATCCCACTCGAAGAGATTGTCGGAGCGGATCAGGAAGAGGTTTTCATTGTCTTGACGCCCCAGCATCGTGTAACTGCCGCCAACCTTGCGCGGGAACAGGGCCATGCCCTTGTTGCGGGCCGCAGGACCCGACAGCGGCCTTAGTTCGAAGCTCCGGAAGTCACGGGTAATCAGCAGTTCCGAGGCGATCGACTGACCACTGAAGGCGGTGTAGGTGCCATACCAGAGCGGCCCTTCATCCGGGTCGTTGAAGTGGACGAGGCGCAGATCCTCAAGGCCGTTGCGCTGTGCCGACGTTACCGGCAGCAACACGGTTTCATCGAGAGGGCCATCCCCTTCGCGGACGGCCCAAACCCGTCCGTCCTCTCCGATCTCCGGCCGGGAAGCGACCGCAAAGGGGCTGTCTTCCGTAAGGCGCAATTCGCCCTGGTCGGAAAGAATGCCCTCACGGAAAGTGATGGAGGATATGTGCCCCTCGCCGACCGCCCTGAGCGACAGCAGGAAACGCATCTCATCCGGCGCAAGGCCGGACTGATCTGGGTGCTGTACCACGCTGGGATTCATCAGCGCCGCTGCCTCGAAGGAATATTCGTGACAGAAGTAAGCGCCGATCAGTAGCCGCTCGGCTTCGCGCAGCGGCTCGATAAGGCCGAGATGAGCGGCCATGCCCTCGTAGCGCTGCTCGAAGAAGCGCCGAACCTCTCGATGTCGATTCTCGAAGTCGGCCATGACGAGTGAGAGCTCGGCCTGGACGGTGCGATTGTCCATTGACTGAACGGTCTCAACGATCCGCCGGGCACGTGCTTGCGACGCTGGTGTTAAGCTTCGGGGTTCGCCGGCCAGTTGGAAGTTACGAACAACCACCCGGCTGGCGTCGGGGTAAAGGCGTTGGGGAAGAAGCTGCAGCGTCATTCTGCAGCTCCCGCCAGCATCCGTTCAGAACGGCTGTGAGCGAGCCTTTGCAACTGTCTGATCGAACGCACCGAGAACTGGAAGGCCAGAATGGATTCCGCCCCCTGATTGAGATTGACACGATCGACCTGCAGGCCGTCGTAGCAGCCGCCATTCGGAGTTGCCAGCCTGAGACCCAGGTCGTTGCGGCCGTTGAACCAGTCGAACGCCGCCTCGGCATACTGCTGCCACCGGCGATCACCAGTCGCATCAAACGCCACCGTCGAGGCTTCGATCATCGCCCAAGCATCGACCGGCTGCTGGTCGAAGGGGAGAGGACGGCTATAAACCTTGCCGAAACTTTCCGTACCCACCGGTCGGAAATGGCCAGCCGGATCGGTCTGGAGTTCGGCCAGCCAATCCAGCGCGGCGAGGCCATCCCGGACCATGTCCTCCTGGCCAAGCCACTGACCGGCGCGGATCAGGGCCTCCGGCAGACGAGCGTTGTCATAAGCCAGCACCGGCTCGAACCACAGCCAGTCGGGCCGCCGCTGTTCGCGCAACATGTCGTGGAGGTCGGCGGCGAACCTGTCCAGAAGCTGGCGTGCCGGGCGATGGCCAGGGTAGACTGTGAGCCAACTGATAAGGCCCAGTGTCGTGAAGGCCTTCGAACGAGGACTGGTGAGATGGGCACTCGCTGGAATCACCCGGTCGGCAAGGCCGGTGACCCAGAGCTTCAGTCCGTGATCATCGGTGCCCGCCACCACCCGGCCAAGCGCCCAGACGGCCCGACCGTGGCTATCCTGCGAGCCGGTTTCTTCCAGCCAGTTGCGCTGATAGCCCATGAAGTTGCGGAAAGCGGCACGATCCTCGTCCCAGGCTGAGTCCACGAAGCCCGCACAAATATCGGCGATCCGTGTCGCTCGCTCGGTTTCGATGCCCTCCGACTTTAATTCGACGGCCAGCATCATGGCGCGGGCATTGTCATCCAGACAGTAGCCGTGCCGCCGGTCGGGAATGGTCGAGCGGCTGTGCTGCAGCATGCCGCAGCCGTCGGTCATGCGATCGACTGCCGCGAGCGTCGAAACCAAGGGAATTCGGCGGCCAATTCTGAGGTTGCTGACGGGCGCCGGCGCGCGACCGCCGGAACGAGCCTCGGCGAGCAGGTCGAGGTAGGAGCGTCCCACCACAGACCAGATCATTTGCCGTCCGAGATCGTAGGCCGTGCTGCGCAGGCGATCGCGCCGAGCGCCATCGGAAAGAAGGTCGCTGATGGTCGAAGCCAGCGCCTTGGGGTCGGCGAACGGGACCAGCGCGCCGGCATCGTTGGCCAGCAGTTCACGGGCGTGCCAGTAGGGTGTGGAAACGACAGCCTTACCCAGGCCCACGGCGTAGGACAAAGTGCCGGAGGTGATCTGAGCCTCATGGAGATAAGGCGTCACATAGATATCCGCCGCCGAGAGCCAGTCTTTCAGGATTGGCGCGTCGACATATTCATTCACGAACATCAAGTGATCGGCCATACCGAGCTCGTCTGCCTGGGCTTGCAGCCTTTCCCGGTAGGCCTCGCCCTCACGGGCTACCAGATGCGGATGGGTAGCCCCCAACACGACATAAATCAGATCAGGATGTGCCTGCACCAGCTCGGGCAGCGCATCGATCATGTTTTCAATGCCCTTGTTGGGCGACAGCAGACCGAAGGTCAGCGCCACCTTGCGGCCGTCAAGCCCGAAGGCGTGCTTCTGGAAAGCCGGGTCGAGGAAGGGAACGTCGGGAATGCCGTGCGGAATGACGGCGATCTTCTCGTCCGGGAAGTTCCAGTTGCGGGTCAGGATGGTGCGACCCATCTCAGTCATGACCACCAGCCGGGCGGAATGTTCGGCGAGGCGCTCCATCACGCGGCGCTGGTCGGGGGTCGGGTCGGCAAGCACGGTGTGCAGCGTCGTTACGATGGGAGCGCGCAGGCGTTCCGTCAGCTTCAGGAGGTACTCACCTGCCTCGCCGCCAAAAATGCCGAACTCATGCTGGATCGATACCGCGTCCGGATTGAGCGCGTTGATGTGATCGGCCGCGGCCGCGTAATCGTCAGCTTCGAGCTGGTTGATCTCGTATCCCACCGCCGGCGGGTAAGCATGCCTCTGCCCTTCGTCCGTGACGGCGACGGTGCTGATCCTGAGATTGGGATCTGACTCGACCAGTGCGTCGCGCAGATCGGACGTGAAGGTAGCGATCCCGCACTTGCGGGGCGGGAAGTTTCCAATTAGTGCCATGTGGCTTACGGGCGGGGTGAGATTGTCACTGGTCATCGTGGTCTCCCGAATCTGCCCAGTCATCCGCAAAACGGATCGACATAGGAAACGAATGAAGAAAAGCGAGCTGAGACCTTGCCCCGCTCTGTTGCGTCTCGATCAGCATCGGCCCGGTATCCCAAACTGATGATGGTGGTCGACGATTTGTAAGTCATTGTAATCAACAGAAAACACGCAACTAACCATCCCGAGATGGGAACAGTGAATACGAGTTTCAAGTGATCGGAGACTGAGAGCTGCCGCGCATCGACCGCATTGACGTCCGGTTGGCTCCCCGCACTCCACACATATTCTTCAAACGTCGACCGGCCTCGGTTGGTTCCATGCAAATTTCATGATTAATTTCACCCGTCGCGCGGTGGTTGCCGACAGCAAGAATGTCAGCACAGATCCTCATTCAATCCGGGGTCTACGCGACCTGTTCATTTCACAATGATCAATAATCGACACATTGACTCTGATTGTTGAGTCTCTCTCCAACGCAGCAAACGCCAACTTCTAGCAGGTCACAATCGGCAGAAGCCTTTGGGGTGCTACCTCGCGATTTCCCCTGCCAAAAATAACCTTTAGGAAACCGAAGACACCTAGAGTGCCCATCAATGGAATGTATATGCCGATATTATCACTAAACGGCCTATGTGTTTCCTGGCCGGGCAGGGTGCTTGAGATGCACCCGCACTGGCGTCAGGTGGTCATCACCTGGAGTTAGTTGGCAAAGCCGGCTCCGTTTCAAAGGTAGCACATCTGGTTGACGAGGAGGGGATCATGAAGCGAGGGGAAGCGCTTGCCAGGCAGTCCATCACGCGGAAAATCGGTGCAAGCCTTATATTGCTGGCCTTGTTGGCGGCCATTGTCGGCGCGGCGGGCGCGTTCGGCCTGAGCCGGCTGGGCTTTGCCATTGACCTGACCTCGCGCTCCGCGGCAGCTGTGGCCGACGTCGGCGCGGCGGGTGACGCAGTCAACCGCTTCATTCTGACGCGCGATCTCGAGGCTGCCAAAAAGGCGGGCGAACTGCTCGATAAGGTAAATGGCGACATCGCCGGTCTAGGGGCGGCGGACGATCCGACGTTGAAGCCGGCGAATACGGCGATCGGTGCGTTCCGGCAGTCGGTCGACGCCCTGGTCAAGGCATCAGCGGACATCGCGACGGCCTGGGGCAGCGTCGATAAATCTGTCTCCGCCTTGCAATGGGTCGCCCACAAGCTGCAATCAGATGCGAAGATGAAATCGCAGGAGATGGAGCAACTCGCCACGACAGAACAGGCGAAGGTGCGAGAGGCTTCGGAGTTCCTGGCGCTGGCCTATCAAGGACAGGTCCTGGCGGTCAAAGCCAGAACATCGCTGGTCCAATATGCTGCAAGCCACGATAGCGCCGATATCGCCGCCGCCAAGGCGGCGATCGATCAGGCAAAGACGGCGATCGGCAGCATTTATAACTTCGCCAGCTCCGATGCCATCGATGACCAGATGCGCCTTGCCTCAAAGCCGATCAACGAGCTTGCCAAGTTGATGGCGACAATGACCAAGGCGACTGATGCGGCGGAGATCGAGGGGCTACGGCTACAGACCGATGCCGGCATCGACGCGTTCGTCAAGGGAACCGAAGCCATCGTCGCTGCGGCTCGCGACCTCGGCAAAGCGTCGCAGGCGGCCGCGCAGCAGGCCGGTGACAACAAGACCAAGGCCAACACGACCTTTGATCAAGGCATTTCGCTTGGTTATACGGCCGACGGCCTCACCATCCAAACGGCGGGTTACAAGCTGGACCCGACGGACGACAACCAAGCCAACGTTGAGAACATGCTCGGCACGGCAATCGAGACCGGCAAGTCGATCGCCGCGAGCGGACTTGCCGATCCGTCCGCCGACATCCAGAATTTCGGCAATGCCTTTTCCGATCTGGTGAAGGGCACCAAGGCATTCGGCGCCGCCCGGGAGGCGTCGGTTCAGCAATCCGCTGCCGCCGTGACAGCCATCCGGTCGGTCAGCGATCAGCACGCCGCGTCGGCCGTTCAGAGCAGAACATCTTCTTACGCTCTGATGGCGGTGATTACGGCCGCGACGCTTCTGCTGGCTTTCGCCGTCAGCATCGGCATGTCGAGACTCGTTTCGCGGCCGATCGTGTCGCTGACCAAAGCCATGGCGCGGCTTGCGACGGGCGACACCGATGTCGATCTCGATGGCAGCCGCCGCCGGGATGAGATCGGCGACATGCTCAAGGCTGTCCAAGTCTTCCGCGACAATGCCATCGAGCGGCACCGCCTTGCCTCGGAAGCCGAAGCCGAACAGGAACGACGCGCGTCCCGGCAGGAGGCGATCGAACGATTGATCCAGGATTTCCGTCAGGAAATCGCCACCATGCTGACTGCCGTCTCCGGCAATGCCGATCAGATGGAAGATACGGCGCGCGCACTTGCCTCAATCGCCGAGCAGGCAAGTTCGCGGGCCACCAGCGCCGCCGAGGCATCGGGCGATGCATCTGTGGGCGTTCAGACCGTGGCAGCGGCGGCCGAAGAGCTTTCCGCTTCCATCGCCGAAATCGCACGCCAGACCGAAAACGCCACGCAGGTCGCTCGTCGAGCCTCCGAAGAAGCGCGGCGTACCGACGCGACCATCGTCAGCCTCGCCGAAGCGGCGGAACGCATCGGCAATGTCGTGACGCTGATCAAGGCGATCGCCGAGCAGACCAATCTTCTGGCGCTCAACGCCACGATCGAAGCGGCTCGCGCCGGCGAGGCGGGCAAGGGTTTCGCGGTCGTGGCTTCGGAGGTGAAGAACTTGGCCGGTCAGACGGCCAAGGCCACCGAGGAAATCTCCACGCAGATCGCCGCCATTCAGGTCTCCACTGCGGAGGCTGTCACCGCCATCCGCTCGATTTCCGACATCATGGTCGATGTCGACCGTACAACCATGATCATCTCGAGCGCCGTCACCGAACAGGGAACAGCGACGTCGGAGATTTCGAGCAATGCCCAGCGGGCGGCGGCTGGCACTCGCGCGGCGACCGAGGAAACGGAAGCGCTGACCCATGTGGTCGGCGAGACTTCACAATCGGCGTCGGCGGTTTCTGCGGCGTCCAACGACATGAACGAACAGGCCGGTCGCCTGCGGTCGGCGGTGGAGAGCTTCATAAACCGCGTCATGGCAGCCTGAGAGGCGCGCGGCCAACACTGGCCGCCGTCCTCTTCTCGCGTTCGACACGATCAAAGAAAATGAAAGCCGAGTCGGTTGGACTCGGCTTTCATTTTTGTGCGTCCGGGAAGCGAGCGGCGCGCCAATAGGCGAGGAGCACGACCTCTCCGAGGTGGCGACACGCCCCGCTGCGGTTGGGGCCAAAAGAAAGCCGGCCCGCAAGGGGCCGGCCAGCGCCGGAGGACAGGCGCCTTTAAGGGCGCGGCGGGTGGAGGGAACCGCCGCGCCTGGTTGATCAGCTGCGGGTCAGCGTGCCATCCCAGGTGCTGACGGCCTTCTTGGCGTCTTCCTCGGAGAACCAGACGGAGGTAACCGACTTGGTCTCGGTGAAGAAGGCGACGCCATCCTTGCCGAGCGTGTGCAGGTCGCCGAAGAACGACTGCTTGTGGCCCGAGAAGGGGAAGATCGAGAAGGGCACGGGAATGCCGACGTTGATGCCCACCATGCCGCCATCGGTGCGCTTGGCGAACTCGCGGGCGTGACGGCCGGAGGTCGTGTAGATGCACGAGCCGTTGGCGAAGCGGTTGGCGTTCATGATCGCCAGACCTTCCTCGAAGTCCTTGACGCGCTTGATCGACGTCACCGGCCCGAAGATCTCCTCGTCGCCGACATAGTTGCCCGGGCCGACATGGTCGAGAATGGTCGGTCCAACGAAGTAGCCGCCCTCATAACCCGGCACCTTGACGCCGCGTCCGTCGAGCACCAGCGTGGCGCCTTCGTCGATACCGCGCTGGATCGCCTTCTCGATCGACTCCTTCTGGCCGGCCGAGATGACCGGACCGAGCTGCGAACCGGCGACATAGGCCGGGCCGAGCTTGAGTTCCTGGGCGATCTTCTTGAACAGCGCCACGAACTCATCGGCGATGCTCTCCTGCACGCAGACCACCGGCAGGGCCATGCAGCGCTGGCCGGCGCAGCCATAGGTCGAGTTGATGATGCCGCGCACCGTGCGCTCGAGCACGCAATCCTCGAGAACGAGGGCGTGGTTCTTGGCTTCGGTCAGCGCCTGGACACGCTTGCCGTTGGCAGCAGCCGTCTTGTAGATGTGCAGGCCGACCGAGGTCGAGCCGACGAAGGCGACGCCCTTGACGACCGGGTTGACCAGAAGGCTGTCGGCCTCGACACGCGAGCAGGTGACGAGGTTGACGACACCCTTGGGCAGGCCGGCCTCGATCAGCAGTTCGAGCATGCGGCTCGCTGTCTGCGGCACCATGGAGGCGGCCTTCAGCACCACGGTATTGCCGGTGGTGATGGCGAACGGGATCATCCAGCCCATCGGGATCATGGCCGGGAAGTTATAGGGCGCGATGGCGGCGAACACGCCGAGCGGCTCGCGGAAGGAGACGGTGTCGTAGCCGGTCGACACGTTCATGCAGGTATCGCCCTGCATCAGGTAGTGCGTCGAGCAAGCGCATTCGACCACTTCGATCGCCTTGAGAACGTCGCCCTTGGCTTCCGACAGAACCTTGCCGTTCTCGGTGGCCAGCAGTTCGGTCAGTTCGTCGAGATGGGCGTCGAGCAGCTGCTTGAAGCGGAACATCAGCTGGATGCGGGTGGGGATCGGCGTGTCGCGCCAGGCCGGGAAGGCGCGGGCGGCGGCCGCGACAGCGGAATCCACTTCGTCCTGGGTGCAGCAAGGCGCCTCGGCGATCTGCTTGCCCGTCGAGGGGTCCATCACCGGCATGTACTTGGTGGTCTTCGATACCCGCCACTCGTTGTCGACGAGATACCTGAGACGCTCGACCTTGCCGAACTGATGCTTCAGGATTTCCATGTTCATGATCTTCTCCGTAGTTCTGTCTCAGGATTGCGATCGCCTTGAAGCCAAATGCCTGGGCGACGGGAATTCTTGCCGCGACGTTCAGCGCGATGCGGCCGGAGTGCCGAGGCCGGTAAACAGCCACTCGTGGGCCGGCTCGTTGTGGAACTTCCAGATCCGCTTCGGCCCGGCCATCACGTTGAGGTAGTAGTTGTCGTAGCCGTGGATGGTCGCGACCGGGTGGTATCCCTTGGGCACCATGACGACGTCGCCGTCCTCAAGCAGCACCACCTCGTCGAGGCTGCGGTCGTCGGTATAGACGCGCTGGAAGCCGTAGCCCTGCGGCGGGTTGAAGCGGTGGTAGTAGGTCTCTTCGAGATGGCTTTCCGCCGGAATGTCATCCTGGTCGTGCTTGTGCGGCGGATAGCTCGAGGTATTGCCGCCGGGCGTGATCACCTCGACGACCAGCAACGACTGGGCGGAACCGTCGTTCTCCGGCATGATGTTGGTGACGAGCCGGGTGTTGGAGCCCTTGCCACGGGTGATCTGCTGGTGGGTTCCGGGCGGGATCAGCTTGGCCGGGAAGCCGGCGGTGCCGGGCGCCGAGCAGACGGCGACCTCGGCGTCGGTGGTGGCCGTCAGCTCGTAGCGTCCGCCGACCGGTATGTAAGCCGCCCAAGGGGCGCCGTCGAACGGGTTCATTCGCTCGCCGATCTCGCCTTGATCCTTGCCATCGATGGCAAGGCGAACTTTGCCCGAGATCAGCACCAGGCAGACTTCGCGCTTGCCGGTTTCGGCCGCCAGGCTTTTGCCGGCCGAGAGGCGATGCAGGGCGAACCCGACATAAGTCCAGCCGGCGCTTTCCGGCGTCACTTCGCTGACGAGTCCCAGGTCAGCCTTGGGCCGGACACGGAGATGAGAGTTGGGCATCGAATTCTCCTTCTCAGCGCTTGGCTCAGTCGAAGACGCGCTGGAGGCGCTTGGCGACTTCGTAGGCTTCGCGTGCGCCCTCGACTTGCTTGCGCGGCGACGTCTCGGGCACTGCCACGTCCCACCAATGGCCACCGGCATCGGTGGTGATCAGCGGATCAGTGTCGATGACGACCACCGTCGTACGGTCGGCCGTCTTGGCCTTGGCGAGTTCGGCTTCCAGCTCGGAGATCGACGACACTTTGACGGCGATGGCGCCCATGCTCTCCGCGTGGGCACGGAAGTCGATCTGCGGCTGTTCCTGCATGACGCAGTCCTGCCAGAGATTGTTGAAGTTGGCGCCGCCGGTGGCCATCTGCAGCCGGTTGATGCAGCCGAAGCCGTGATTGTCGAGCAGTACGACCGTCAGCTTTTGGCCGAGGCTGACCGAAGTGGCGAGTTCGGAGTTCATCATCATGTAGGAGCCGTCGCCGACCATCACGACGACATCCTTGTTGGGATTGGCCATTTTGACGCCAATGCCACCGGCAATCTCGTAGCCCATGCAAGAGAAGCCGTATTCCATGTGATAGCTGCCCGGCACCGACGGTACCCACAGCTTGTCGAGTTCGCCGGGCAGACCGCCAGCGGCGCAGACGACCACCGAATTCGGGCCGCCGAGCGTGCGGGCCACGGCACCGATTACCTGGGCATCGGACGGCTTCTCGACGTTGGTCGGCGCCAGAGCCTTGCCGGCCGCCTCAAGCCATATGGTCTTTTCCTTGGCGGCGCGGTCGGCGACGCGCGGCACCTTCCAATCGCCTAGCCCCTGCGACAGCAATTCAAGGCCGACCTTCGCATCGGCCACCAGCGGCGCCGCATTGTGCTTGGTGGTGTCGTAGCTGGCGACGTTGAGCGCGACGATCTTGAGCTCGCCACTCTTGAACAGGGCCCACGAGCCGGTGGTGAAATCCTGGAAGCGGGTGCCGATGGCCAGCACCAGATCGGCGTCGGCGGCCAGCGCATTGGCGGCCGAGGTGCCGGTGACGCCAACGGCGCCGAGGGCCAGCGGGTGTGTCTCGTCGATCGACGACTTGCCGGCCTGTGTTACGGAAACCGGGATGCGATGCTTCTCGGCGAAGGCGACAAGCGCGGCGGTCGCCTCGGAGTAAAGCACGCCACCGCCGGCGATGATCATCGGGTTCTTGGCCGACTTGAGAAGACTGATGGCCGTTGCCAGCTCATTCTCGTCCGGACGGACGCGCCTCGGCATCCAGACCTTTTCCGCGAACATGCTCTCCGGCCAGTCATAGGCTTCCGCCTGAACGTCCTGGCACATGGCAAGGGTCACCGGGCCGCATTCGACCGGGTCGGTCAGAACATGCATGGTCCGCTGCAGGGCGAGGATCAACTGCTCGGGCCGCTGGATGCGGTCGAAGTAGCGGGAAACAGGACGGAAGCAGTCGTTGGCTGACACGGTGCCGTCCTGGAAATCCTCAACCTGCTGCAGCACCGGGTCGGGCATGCGATTGGCAAACACGTCGCCCGGCAGCAGCAAGAGCGGCAGACGGTTGACATGGGCGACGGCGGCAGCCGTTACCATGTTGAGCGCGCCGGGGCCGATCGACGTCGTGCAGGCCATGAAGCGGCGACGGAAGGCCGCCTTGGCAAAGGCGATCGCCGAATGGGCCATCGCCTGCTCGTTATGGGCGCGCAGCGTCGGAAACGTATCGCGGACCTGATAGAGCGCCTCGCCGAGACCGGCCACGTTGCCGTGACCGAAGATCGCCCAGCAGCCGGCGAAGATCGGCAGCTTCTCTCCATCGATGATGGTCTTCTGATTGACCAGGAAACGCACCGTTGCCTGCGCCACGGTCAGCCGCACTGTCTTACCTGCCATGTCTTCCTCCCGAAGTAGGCGCCGTCATCGTTGCGGCAGCCCCTTCTCGATTGCCTTCGTCATTCCTAGGTCGATCAGGCCACCTTTGAGGCGCCGAGCGACAACCAGATCTCAACAAGCGTACCGAACTTCTGCGCCATGTCGGCAATGGCCGCCTCGTCGTCGATCTCATTGGCCAGCCAGCGTTTGGCAGCGTCGGCGAAGATGGTGCGGCCAACGGCGAAGCCCTTGACGCATGGTGCTGTTCTGGCAGCGGCAAAGCCCTGCTTCAGCGTTTCGATCGGCGCCTCCAGCCCCAACAATACCACGCCACGGCAATAGGGGTCGTTGCGCTTGATCACACCGTCGATCGCCTGCCAGGCCACCTCTGAAGCCTGTGGCTCCAGCTTCCACCAGTCCGGCTTGAGGCCGGCGGCATAGAGTTCGGTCAGCGCCCTTGCCGCCGTGTCGTTGCTGAGCGGACCGGCCTTGGAGGCGATGATCTCGATCAGGATCTCACGGCCCACCTTGCGCGCCGCCTCGTAGGCGGTGGTGAGCTTGGCAGTCTGCTCGGCCTTGAGGTCGGCCGGATCGTCCGGATGATAGAAGCAGAGCACCTTGATGCAGTGCTCGAGCGGCCATTCGATCAGCCGGCTGCCGATATCCTGGCTGAATTCGAACTTGAGGGGGCGCGATCCGGGCAGCTCGATCGGCTTGGCCACCCAGAGGCCCTTGCCGGCACCGGCGGCGAACAGCGCCTTGTGACCATATTTGTCGTCGAGCAGCATGCCGAAGCCGGGACGTCCCGCCGCCACGCGCTGCGCCGCCTTGACGGCCAGCACCTTGAAGTCGGGAATGCGCTTCAGCGTCGCCGCGTCCTGGGCGAGGTCCTCCACCTGGCTGCGGTGGTCGATGGCCAGTGCCATCAGGGTCGGATAGCTGCCGCGCCGCGTCGTCGCCCAGTGAATGTGGTTGAGGGTTGGATCCTTGCGGAGAGCCCGCTCGCTGCTGCCATGGCTGAGGAAGTGGCTGAGCTCCTCCCAGGTCGGGTATTCCGGCGAGCAGAGCAGGCGCGACACCGCGAAAGCGCCGCAGGCATTGGCCCAGGTGGCACAGGTGGCGAGCGGCTCGCCCTTGAGCCAGCCTCTCATGAAGCCCGACATGAAGGCGTCGCCGGCCCCGAGCACGTTGAACACCTCGATTGGGAAACCCTTGCCGACGATACCGTCCTCGAGATCGTCGGAGATCGGACCGTCGTAGACGATGCAGCCCATGGCCCCGCGCTTCAGCACGATGGTGGCGCCAGCGTTCGTCTTGCGAATGAGCTTCAATGACGCCAGCACGCTGTCGGCGCCGGTGGCGATCATGATCTCTTCTTCGGTGCCGACGATCAGGTCGCAATCGGCGAGAACGGTGCGAAGAAGTCCCGAAACGCGGTCGGATTTGACGTAGCGTTCGAAGCCGGCGTCATGGCCGGCAAGGCCCCAGAGGTTTGGCCGGTAGTCGATATCGATGACCACCTTGGCGCCGTGTTTCTTGGCAAGGGCGATCGCCTTGCGCTGCGCCGCTTCGGAATGCGGGCGAGAGAAGTGCGTGCCGGTGACGATGATCGACCGGCTCTTGGCGATCAGCGCCTCGTCTATATCGGCTTCCGAAAGAGCCATGTCGGCGCAGTCGGAGCGATAGAAGATCATCGGCGATACGCCTTCATCTTCCACGGCGAGCAGCACCAGGGCCGTCAGGCGGTCGCGGTCGACGGCGATGCCGGATGTATCCACCGTCTCGCGGGCAAGCTGCTCAAGGATGAAGCGGCCCATCTGCTCGTTGCCGACGCGCGTGATCAGCGCCGACTTGAGTCCCAGTCGGGCGGTTCCGACGGAAATGTTGGCGGGACAGCCACCGACCGACTTCGCAAAGCTGCCGATATCTTCGAGGCGGGTACCGATCTGCTGACCGTAAAGATCGACCGAGGCTCGGCCAATGGCAATCAGGTCGAGTGTTTTGGCCGCGCTGGGGGTGTCTGTCATTCTTTCCTCGCAGGGCTTTCCGTCATCGCGCTGTGTCGCGCTTTGACAATAAGAATATACGTTCCGATCGCAAAGGTCGATGAAATTATTGTTCTACGACCATCGTAGTATCCCGGAATGAGGGCGCCGGGGCGGCCAGAGGCCTGCCTGCGTCTATCAACTCCACTGTTTTCTCTCGGCAACTGCCACGCTTAGGGCCAGCGCCAGCACCATCGAGGCGGAGAGCGGACGAAAGCCACCGTAGTCCGCTTCGACAACTTCGAACCAAACGTTCGAAATCGCGGCAAGGGGAGAGAATGGCGAATCCGTCAGCGACACCAGCGGCACCCCTCGCTCACGAAGGGTTCTCGCCTGTGACACGGTTTCCGACGCGTAAGGCGAAAAACTGACGGCGAAGGCCGCGTCCTTCGGGCCGGCGAATTGCAGGAGATCGCCATCGATGCCCATGGACGAACCCGCCAGCTCGCAGCGCAAACCCAGTTTGCCGAAGGCATAAGCCATGTAGCTGGCGATCGGGAACGACCGCCGACGCGCCAAGAGATAGATGGTCTCGCCGTTGGCGAGAACCGACGCCGCCTCCGAGAATACGTCGGGACTGACGGACTGGAGCGCGCTTTCCATCGAGCGGCGACCCGCTGCGAGGAAGCCTTCCAGCGTCTTTCCTGCACCATCGTCTGGGTCGATGCCGTGAGTCAGCGAATGGAGGCGTTCGCCATATTCGGAGCTGCGCTCACGCATCCGATCGCGAAAGAGACGTTGCATCTCGACGAAGCCGTCGAAGCCGAAGTGCTGGGCGAAGCGGATGATCGCCGACGGCGGAACGCCGACGTTCTTCGCAATGGAGGAAACGGTTCCGAAGGCGATTTCATCGGGATTGTCGAGGGCGAAGGCGGCGATCTGGAGCAGCCGTTTGGGCAAGGCCTTCTGCCGCCGGACGATTTCCTCTTTCAGGGGCTGGTAGCCAGTGAGCGCCGCCCGGTCGGGCAGGAGGCTGCCCGGCTGGTCTGGAAGACTGGGCATGCGGGATCACTCTGCGGCAGGGCGTTGGGAAGAACGGCCGGCGGTTATTCCGCCGGCCGCTGATTGACTCAGTAGGCGATTTCCACCTGGCGGCCTTCCTTCAGCGACTTCATGGCCGCATCGGCCATGGCGAGCGCCTTGAGGCCGTCCTCACCCGACGGCTGCATTGGCTTGCCCGCCTCGAGCGCCTTGATGAAGGAGGCGATCTCGTTGGCATAGGCCTGCGTGTAGCGGGTCATGAAGAAGTCGAGCAGCGGCTCGCGACGATAGCCTTCCGAATTGGCTACTTCGACGGTTGTAGCGCGCACGTTCTCAGCATGCACCATGCCCTTCGAGCCATGCACCTCGATGCGTTGATCGTAGCCGTAGGTGGCGCGGCGCGAATTGGAGATCTGGGCGATCTTGCCCGACTTGGTGGTGAGGATCACCGAGCCGCTGTCGATATCGCCGGCCTTGCCGATTTCCGGATCGACCAGGCTCGAACCGACGGCGAATACCTTGACCGGGTCTTCACCCAGCAGGAAGGCGGCCATGTCGAAGTCGTGGATGGTCATGTCGCGGAACATGCCGCCCGAACGCGCCACGTAGGTGGCCGGCGGCGGCGACGGATCGCGCGAGGTAATCGACACCATTTCCACGGCGCCGATCTGTCCGGCGTCGATGCGCGCGCGCACTTCCATGAAGTTGGGGTCGAAGCGGCGGTTGAAGCCGATCATCAGCGCCGCCTTTTCCTTGGCGACGGTATCGAGGCACCGGCGAACTCGATTCAGGTCGAGATCGATCGGCTTTTCGCAGAAGATGGCCTTCTTGGCGCGTGCCGCCTGTTCGATCATATCGGAGTGCATGTCGGTCGGCGTGGTGATCAGGACGGCGTCGATGTCCTTGGCATTCATGATCTCGTCGATCGTGCGCACTTCGGCGCCCGATGATTTCGAGATGAAGGCGGCCGCTTCCGGCAGCGCATCGGCGACGGCCACCAGCTTGGCCCCGGGGGTGGCGGCGACGGCGCCAGCGTGCACCTTGCCGATGCGTCCGGCACCCAGCAATCCAAATCGTAGTGTCATGATTGAGCTTTCTCCCTCGATTGTCTTCCGTGGGGGGCATCGCGGATTTCCCCCGTCGGTCAGATGTTTCAGACCGTCGCCGCGCCTAAAGGTGAAAACGATTCACAATCTCTTTCGGGATTGACCGTCGCAGGGCTGCTCCGCCTCGCACCACACTGATCTCCCGAGGAGGATCAGTTGGACAATATGGAACAGTCTTTTTTCGAGATGGAATTTAAGTTCCATCTCGCCGCTGCGTCAAGGCCTTCCAGCGTCCATAGGGGTGCTACGATAGGTGCGGCCATTACCATTTGGTCGAAGGGGAGGCGTTCCCAATCGTCGTCGGATCTTGATATTTCCGAAGGCGGCCGCAGGATTATCATTGATTATCAATGAATTATGGGAGGCTACTGCCGGTGAAACGACGCCGTTGCTACTCGACCCGGTCTTCAGATATCTGCGCCTTGGCTCGCCGGTATGGCATATCCTGCAGGAAACCGGGCGAATTCGTTGCCTGTACCAAACAAAGGCGGGTAGGTTAGTATCGGTCGGAACGGTGGAATGGCGTTGAAACATCCAATTCGATTTTGAGTGAGGCGGGGATGACTGACGAAAGCGAACCGATGGATTTCGAGGACACCGATAGTGTGGAGGCACCGCCGCAGGAATTCCGCGCCTTGCGCGATGTCATCATCGAGCGCCGGGACAAGCTGCCGCGTCGGCTGGCGCAGGTCGCCGCCTATGCCGTTGAATCACCCGATGAGATTGCCTTTGGCACGGTGGCAAGCATCGCGTCGGCTGCCAAGGTCCAGCCTTCAACCTTGGTTCGGTTCGCCAAGGCCATGGGGTATAAAGGCTTTTCAGAGCTTCAGGTGGTCTTCCAGGAGCGATTGCGCGACCGGCCGTCCAATTACGACGAGCGTCTCGATGCTTTCTCCACCCACTCGTCCGGCCGCCCCGTTACGGCGGCGATGCTCGACGGGTTCGGCAAGGCGGCAATCCGCTCGGTCGAGCGGGTCTGTGAGCGGATCGATCCAGCCGTCATGGACAAGGCGGCACGGATTCTCGCCGACGCCGAGACCATCTATCTCCTTGCCCAGCGCCGGTCCTATCCCATTACCTCCTACATGGCTTATGCCTTCGGAAAATTGGGTGTCCGCACCGTGCTGATCGGATCGCCGCTCGGAATCGACCGTGAAGTCCTGAATTTCGCGGGTCCCAAGGATGCGGCTTTCGCCATCAGCTTCACGCCTTATGCGTCCAGTACGGTGGATCATATGCGGCAGGTCTCGGTGCAAGGGGTGCCCCTTGTAGTGATCACCGACAGTCCGTTCAGCCCGCTGGTGCCGGAAAATGGCGCCTGGTTCGAAATCGTCGAGGCCGATTTCGAGGGATTCAGATCGCTGGCGGCGACTCTCACCGTGGCCATGGCGCTCACCGTATCGGTAGCCGACCTTCGTCGAGGTCGCGAAAAACAGAATTTACATACCGAATGAAATGAAATAAGGAATAATCAGATCGGAAATGATCGGGCCGGTGGGCATGCCGGGCTATTTTACCTGAATAGTCTCGCCATTTCCAACCAGCGGCTGATGTTGTCCGGAACGGTGGAAGATCATCCTTGGAGCGGGCTGAGGTCGGAATGCTTGTTCCATGGCGGTACCACCCCAAGAGATTGGCGCCCGAACAAACCTCAGGTTCTGTCCGATAACGTATTTGGCAAAGAATAGCCCGGTCGGCTGACAGCTCGTGCCGGTGCGGCTACTGGGAGAGAAGACATGATTCGCATTGGCGCCAACCCCATCTGCTGGTCGAATGACGACCTCTGGGATATCGGTGGCAACATCTCTGTCGAGCAGTGCCTGACCGAAGCGCGCGACGCCGGCATTCAGGGCATGGAAAAGGGTCACAAGCTGCCCGAGGACGGCCCGGCGCTGAAGAAGCTGCTCGCCGACTACGGCATGGTCTTCGTCTCCGGCTGGTATTCCACCTTCCTGCTTGAGCGTGACGCGGATGCCGAGTTTGCCGCCGCTCAAAATGATCTGAAATGGCGCAAGGAAGCGGGCGCCGAAGTTCTGGTCGTCTGCGAGTGCACCCGCACCGTGCACGGCACCAAATCGGCACCGCTCACCAGCCGCCCGGTGCTCACCGATGCCGAATGGGCTGTCTTCCTGCCGCGCATGACCCGCTTTGCCGAACTGGTGAAGGGCTACGGTCTGCAGGTCGTCTATCACCACCACATGGGTACGGTCGTGCAGACGCCGGAAGAGGTCGATCGCTTCATGGCCGGCACGGGCCCGGCAGTGAAGCTTCTTCTCGACACCGGTCATATGACCTGGGGCGGCGGCGACGCCGTGGCCATGGCGCGCAAATATGCCGACCGCATCGGCCACGTCCACACCAAGGACGTCCGTACGCCGATCGCCAAGAAGGCCCTCGCCGAAGGTTGGTCTTTCCTCGATGCCGTCCTCGAAGGCGTCTACACGGTGCCTGGTGACGGTTCGATCGATTTCACCGGTGTCTTCAAGGCACTGCCGAACTATTCGGGCTGGGTGGTGCTCGAGGCCGAGCAGGACCCCGAGAAGGCCAACCCGAAGAAATACGTCAACATGGGCATCACCAACCTGAAGCGTTTCCTGGCCGAAGCCGGACTTCGCTGAGTTTAGAGCAATTTCAGCAAAAGTGGGAACCGGTTTTGCGTCCGAAATTGCGGTGAACCAAAGAGCTAGAGCCTTTCCGGCGAACCAGAGTTCGCCGGAAAGGCTCTAGTATCCCAGTGTGAACATGGCCCTCTGAAGCAAAGTCTTCAGAGGGCTTTTTGTTTGCTCTCGCTCAGCTTGGTCAAGTCACCCGAAAAGACACTGCAATAAAAAGCCCGGAGACGCTGCCGTCTCCAGGCTCATTCGGCGAAAGGGGGGAGCGCCCCGCCGCGCTCCCTTGACGCGGTCAGCCGACGACCAGCGCTTGGCGCATGGCGCAGGCAAGTCGCGTTGCCTCACGCGCATCGGTGATGCTGCTCGGCGTCGGGCCACCGGTCTGTACCGCTTCGACGAAGGCGCGCGCCTCGTGCAGGAAGGCGTCGCCGAACCGCTCGAAGAAATCGACTTGGCCTTCGATCTGCTGACAACCGGCCGTCTCCAGCGCGACAGGGCGGCGCGGCACGCTCCGGCCGATGTCGAGACCGGCCTTGGTGCCGGCGATGGTCATCACCGCCTCGTAGCCGCGATGCGAGGTCCGGGAGACGTGGAAGGTGGCGACCTGTCCGCCCTTGAAGGTGACGGTGGCAAAGCCGTTGTCGACGTCACCGCAGTCCCCGAGGGCCGGATACATCACGCGGCTGCCGGCCGCGCTCACGGACGACACCTCGGCTCCATCCAGCATCCAGCGGACGAGATCGATGTCGTGGATGCAGCAGTCGAGGAAGATACCGCCCGACGTCGGCGCGAAGCGCACGAAGAACCCATCGGGATCGACAGGATCTTCCGACCGGCAACTGATCGAGAATACCTTGCCGAGTTCGCCGGCGGCGATCAGCCGTTTGGCTTCCGCATAGGCAGGATCGAACCGGCGCATGAAGCCGATCATGACCAACTGGTTTGGCCGCTTGCTGGCGACGGCGATCACCTTATCGCAATCGGTGGTCTCCAAGGCGAGAGGCTTCTCGCAGAACACATGCTTGCCCGCCTCAAGGGCAACGATCACCTGATCGGCGTGCAGCGACGTCGGGGTCACCAGCCAGACGGCATCAAGGCCGGGGTGGGCGAGCAGTTCGGTGAGGCCGGGATAGGTCTTGATGCCGGGAAGCGTTGCCTCGGCCCAGGCGCGTTCCTCCGGAATCGGGCTGGCCGCCGCCACGAGGGAGGCGCCGGGCACGCGGAGGGCCAGATTTTCGGCGTGACGTCGGCCGAGCCGACCTAGGCCGACGATGCCGATGCGGACGGAAGCGGACATGAAATGCGTACCTCGTGGTTAGGATGCCTGGCGCGGTTCTATTTGGAGCGGAGCGGCGGCATATGCGAATGGGCGAGAAAAAAACGATTCAAATTCCGTGATGGCAAACCTCTCGGTCAGCCATCACCCGAATGAAGTGGCGAAGCTGGAACGTGGGGAGGTGGCATGGAGGCTGTCCAAGCAAGTAGCGAGGCGGTTGAAGCCGCCTCGCCGAGTTTGCAGTCACTACGCGACAGCGATCACTTGATCGAGGCGCGGAAGTCCACCAGCTTCTGGGCGTTTTCCTTGGTGATCAAGGTGGCGCCGGAGTCGATGCGCTTGTCGATGGTCTTGCCGGCGATGACCTCGAGGGCCTTCTCGACACCGAGGCGGCCCATGTCGTAGTTGCCCTGGGCGATGGAGCCATAGAGGTCGCCTGCCAGGATAGCCTTGAGATTGTCGCTGTTGGCGTCGACGCCGATGATCGGAACTTCCTTGCCGCTCTGCTTGAGGGCGCGGAGGGCACCGAGGGCTTCTTCGTCGTTGCCGGCGAACACGCCAGCGATGTCAGGCGTCGACTGTAGGACGTTCTGCGTCACAGTGTAGGCCTTCTCGCGGTCCGAATAGGCCGGCTGGCGCGAGGCGATCACGATGCCAGCAGCTTCCAGCACTTCCTTGGCGCCATCGCAGCGCTGGGTCATGCTCGGGTTGCCCGGCGCACCGTCGAGCAGCAGCACCTTGTCGCCCTTCTTCAGGACCTTGAGCAGTGCCTCGCCACCCGCCTTGCCGGCCGCGATGTTGTCGGTGCCGATGAAGGAGGCGTAGTCGGTGAACTTGGCAGGCATGCCGGTGTCGACCAGCAGAACCGGTACGCCGGCCTTGCGGACCTTGGTGATGACGTTGACGGCGGTGTCGGGCTGCGACGGGGAGAAGATCAGGGCATCAGGCTTCTGGGCGAGAACGTCCTGAACCATGTTGATCTGCTGCTCGACGGCATCTTCGGTCGGCGGCCCAAGCAGGATGAGGTCGACGTTGTTCTTGTCGGCAGCGGCCTGAGCGCCGGCGGCGACGATTTTCCAATACTGGCTCGACAGCGTCTTGAGGACGACGGCGATCTTCACCTTCTCAGCGGCGGCAGCCGGGCTGCTGAGGGTGGTGATAGCAGGCAGCGCTGCGACGGCGAAGGCACCGGCCATCAGGGCAGCAACGAAAGTTCTCCGGTTCATGGTCTCACTCCCAGTAAGATTAGTCGGTTTCCGGCCTCGTATCTCCTCGTTACGAGGCCTCGTTACGTCCGTTCCACCAATTCGGAACCAAGTCGTGGACGTAGGGCGGGTCGATCGGTCCGCGGCGCCTCAGCGTGCGGACTTCAGGACATTCTGGCGAAGGACGTCGACGGCCACGGCAACCACGATCACCGCACCGATGGCGAAGGTCTGGAAGGCACTGTCGACGTTGAGAAGGTTGAGGCCGTTGCGCAGCACGGCGATCAGCAGCACACCGATGATCGTGTTGGCGATCGAGCCAACACCACCGAAGAAGCTGGCACCACCAATGATCACCGCGGCGATGGCGTCGGTTTCGTAATCGAGACCGGCCAGCGGGTAGACCGCGTTGACACGTCCGGCGAGCACCAGGCCGGCCAGTGCGGCGGTGAAGCCGGAGATCGTGTAGACCAGGTTCAGGATGCCGTTGACCTTGATGCCCGACAGGCGCGCCGCTTCCTTGTTGCCGCCGACGGCGTAGATGTAACGGCCGGTCGAGGTGCGGGTCAGGAAGAAGTACATGCCGATGTAGAGGATGCCGACCAGGATGAAGCTGACGGGCACCGGGCCGATCGAGTTGTTGCCGAGATACTGCACCTCGTCAGGGAACATGCTGATCGGAGCGGCAGCGGTCACGAACAGCGCGATGCCGCGGGCCATCTTCTGCATGCCGAGCGTCGAGATGAACGGATGCGGCAGGCGCAGCTTGGTGAGCAGCAGGCCATTGGCAAGGCCGAGCACGGCGCCCGAGCCGAGGCACATCAGGATGGAGGGATAGGCGCCCCAGCCCCAACGGTCCGAGGCGATGCCCATCATCATGGTCGATAGCGCCAGCACGGAACCAACGGACAGATCGATACCCGCCGTCAGGATGGCCAGGAACATGCCGATCGACACGATGGCGCTGACCGCCGCCTGCGAGGCGACGTTCATCAGGTTATCCATGGTCGGGAAGCGTGGCGACAGCACGCTCATCACCGCGCAGAGCAGGATGAGGCTCAGGAGGACGCCTAGCTGGTAGAGCTTATCAGTCATGGCAGCGCTCTTGGCGATCGATTTCTCGCCCGGCAGCTTGTCGTTGGTCAGGACTTCGTTGGACATCGGAAAATTCCTTCCACGGAATGCAGTCCGGCGCTCTGGCCGGGAAACGGATCGGGCGCCTCGGATCAGGACGCCTGCTTGAAGCCGGATGCGGCGTACATGATCTTTTCCTGGGTCGCGTCCGCCTGGGTCATCTCGCCGGTGATCTCGCCCTCATGCATGACGAGGATGCGATCGGCCATGCCCATCACCTCTTCCATTTCCGAGCAGATGATGATGACACCGGCCCCGTTGGCGGCCAGTTGGTTGATGAGCTTGTAGACTTCCACCTTGGCGCCCACGTCGATGCCGCGGGTCGGCTCATCGAAGATGAAGATCTTGGCGTTGGAGAGCAGCCACTTGGCGATGACCACCTTCTGCTGGTTGCCGCCGGACAGCTTGCCGACCAGCATGTCCATGCCCGACGTCTTGAGCCGCATTTCCGCGCAGATCTTCCTAGCCGTGTCTCTCAAGCGTTTCAGGCTCAGCCAACCGGCCTTGCCGTACTTGTGCATCTTGACGATGGTGGCGTTGAAGGCGACGCTCTGGATCAGGATCAGGCCCTGTTCCTTGCGGTTCTCCGTCAGGAAGGCGATGCCGGCGTTGATGGAGTCGAGCGGCTGGCGGATCCTGACCGGCTTGCCGAATACCTCGATATTGCCGGAGTCATAGGGATCGGCACCGGTGATGGCGCGCGCCGTTTCGGTGCGTCCAGCGCCGACCAGACCGGCAAAGCCCAGCACCTCTCCCGCCTTCAGATCGAAGGAGATGTCGTGCAGCACGCCCTTCCGATTGAGGTTCTTGACCGACAGGACGACGTCACCCTGCGGTGCCGGTTCCTTGGGGTATTTGTTCTGAATGCTGCGGCCGACCATGAGCTGGATGATGTCGGCGACCGAACGCTCCTTCATGGCGAAGGATTCGATGGTGCGGCCGTCGCGCATCACCGTCACGGTGTCGCAATTGTCGCGCACCTCATCGAGACGGTGCGAAATGAAGAGGATGGCGACGCCGCGCGCCTTCATCTGAGCCATGACACGGAACAGGTCATGGGCTTCCTTCTCGCTGAGGCTGGACGTCGGCTCGTCCATGATGATCAGCTTGGCGTTCGACCAGACGGCGCGGCAAATCTCGACCATCTGCTGATGGCCAACGCCGAGCGTGCCGAGCCTGGCGGTAGGCGATACGGCGAGCCCGAGGTCGGCCAGCAATTCGGCCGCCTTGGCGTTCATCTGCGCCCGGTCGAGAACATTGAGCGCCGGCGCAAGATACATCTCGCGTCCCAAGAAGATATTCTCGGCCACGCTGAGGTGCGGGATGAGGTTCAGTTCCTGATAGATGCAGCCGATGCCAATGCCCATCGCCCGACGCGGATCGAGTGACGTGTAGGTCACGCCGTCGAACTCGATCGTTCCGCTGTCTGGCGTGTGAGCGCCGGTGAGCATCTTGATCAGGGTCGACTTGCCAGCGCCGTTCTCGCCGCAAATGCCATGAATCTCACCGGCTCGCGCCTCGATATCCACTCCGTCCAGCGCGACGACACCGGGAAACTTCTTGGTTAGGCCCTTGACTCTTAGCAGGATTCCATCGGCGACCATTTCCGATTCCTCGATTGCGGTGCTGAGCAAAAAAGCCGCCGCGCGCCAGTAAACCGGCGTCGCTGCCCGACCGTCTTCTCCCACCTCCAGCTGGTCGGCTCCCCGCAGACCAGCCTCCTCCCTTGCTTCAATCGATCAAGAATGAAGCGACTGTTTTACCGCTTAGAATGGAAGATTAGTTCCACGGCCGACCTGTGCCGTCAAGCCCTTTTCGGGTGCGCGAAAACCCGCTGCTTCGGTTCAAAGGCCGTACACAACGCGGCTTAATTTCTTTAACTCACTGATTATCGGCGCCTAATGGCGGGAAGGTGTAATGTATGAGGCCGGGCGCATATGATGCTGGTCATACTAACGTATGAAATAGGCGTTTCATAAGTTTCGGTTGGCAATCTACTCGTCTCGAGAGGTGTGGTCTCAATCTCTGTCATCCAGGTAGTGCTGAATGCCGTCGGATGGCATGAATATTCCAAATGACAGCGACCGCCCGTGAGGGCGGTTGGATCTGCTCAACAATGTCTGGGTAGCTGAGCCGACGCTTCAGCCGCGATGATCCAGGCGGGCGACCAAACGGTCTCCGAACCACTGAAGGCCTGACACCAGCACGATCAGTACGGCGACGACGGCGATCATCACGCCGGTCTCGAAGCGCTGGTAGCCGTAGCGGATGGCGAGATCGCCGAGGCCGCCGGCACCGATGGCGCCGGCCATGGCGGAAGCGCCAACCAGCGTCACCAGCGTCACGGTGAAGCCGGCGACGATGCCCGGCAGGGCTTCCGGTACCAGTACCTCGCGAACGATGGTCCAACGATTGCCGCCCATGGCGCGCGCCGCCTCGATCAGGCCTGGATCGACCTCGCGCAATGACACCTCGGCGACGCGGGCATAGTAGGGCGCCGCGGCGATGGCCAGCGGCACGATGGCCGCCGCGGTGCCAAGCGAAGTACCGACAAGAAGCCGAGTCAGCGGAATAAGAGCCACCAGCAAAATGATGAAGGGCACCGAACGGAAGCCGTTGATCACCCAGCCCAGCGCCCGATTGACGACCAGATTCTCGGCAATGCCGCCGCGATCGGTAGCGACCAGAACGAGCGCCAACGGCAGGCCGGCAACAAAGGAGATGACGCCGGAAGCCAGCGTCATGATCACCGTCTCCCAGATCGACTGGAGCAGCAGGTTAAACAGGACGGGAGACATGACCGAGCACCTCGACGCGGGCGTTGATGGACCGGAGATAGGCGATGGCCTCGTCGACGAGGCTGGCCGGCTCGCGCGGCACGGTCAGGAAGAAGCGGGCGACCGGCTGATCGTGAATGTGGTCGATGCCGCCGTGCAGAAAGTGAGCCGACGGCAGGTGTGCGAGGATTTCGGCGAACAGGCCATTGCCCAGGCCGGGATCGGTGAGATCGACGCCGAGTACCGTTTCGCTGCCACCGGGGGACAGACGCGAGGCGATATGAACGGGCAGCTGCGGCCGAACGCCGGAGAGCAGGCTTTGCGTCAGCTCCGTCTTGGGATCGGAGAAGACATGCCAGACTTCGCCTTGCTCGACGATGCGGCCGGCCTCCAGCACGGCGACACGGTCGCCGATGGTCCGCACCACTTCCATCTCATGGGTGATCAGCACGACGGTGACGCCGAGCTTGCGGTTGATGTCTTTGAGAAGCGTCAGAATGGACCGCGTGGTCTCGGGATCGAGGGCGGAGGTCGCCTCGTCGGAGAGCAGAAGGGCGGGGCGGGCGGAGAGTGCGCGGGCAATGCCGACGCGCTGCTTCTGGCCACCGGACAGCGCCGCCGGATAGGAGCCGGCCTTGTCGGAAAGGCCGACGAGGTCCAGGAGTTCCAGCGCCCGCGCCCGTCGCTCGGCCTTGGCCCAACCGGCAATCTTCAGCGGAAGGGCGACGTTGTCCAGCACGGTCTTGGCGGACATCAGGTTGAAGTGCTGGAAGATCATGCCGATCTTGCGGCGGATCGGCTGCAACTCGCCCTCTGACAGGCCGACGATATTGCGCCCTTCGATCTCGATGCGACCGCTGTCGGGCCGTTCAAGGCCATTGAGGCAGCGGATCAGCGTCGACTTGCCGGCGCCGGACCGGCCGATGATGCCGAGGATCTCGCCGCGCCGCACAGTGAGCGACAGGTCATCGAGCGCGCGCGTCGGGCCGAAGCTGCGGTTGACGCCGGAAAGCACAACAACCGGCGTCTCTGAGACACCGGTTACAGGATCCACGGCCGCGAAGGCTGTGGCGGACGGCTGCGAGGTCACGTTTCTTCCAGTCATGTCTCGTCCGGAGGTACCACGTTCGGGCTCCCCCGATGAACGCGATCCGGCGGAGGGCCGCCGGACCGCTTCTACAACGGCTTTCTATGCCGTCGGTCAATAGGCGGCGACGCCAGTGCCCTTATAGACCTTGTCAAAGACGGCCTTGACCGTCGGATTCTGGTAGGCGGCAACCAGCTTGGTCACCCACGGCTCCTTGGCGTCGGCTTCACGCACGGCGATGAAGTTGCGGTAGGGATTGTCGGCGATCGCTTCCTGGGCGATGCGGTTCTCCGGCGTCAGGCCAGCCTTCAAAGCCCAGTCGGTATTGACCACCGCGCCATCGAGGTCATCGATGGCCCGACCAACCACGCCGGCATCGAGTTCCTTGATCTCCAGGTTCTTCGGATTCTCGGCGATGTCGGCGACGGTGGCGAGGATGCCCGTTCCGTCCTTCAGCTTGATCAGGCCCTGCTGCTCCAGCACCTTGAGGGCGCGTCCTTCGTTGGAGGGATCATTCGGCACGCCGATGCTGGCGCCGTCCTTCAGGTCGGCCACCTTGGTGTGGGTTTTGGAGTAGAGGCCGATCGGCCACAGGCCAGTGTAGCCGGCGACGACGATGTGATAGCCGTTCTGCTTGATCTGGTTGTCGAGATAGGGCTTGTGCTGGAAGGCGTTGGCGTCGATCTCGCCGCGCTCCAGCGCTTCGTTCGGCTGGGTGTAGTCGTTGAAGGTAATGAGCTCGAGCTTGAGGCCGGCCTTCTCGGCCTCGGCCGCGGCAGCCCGCCAGACGTCCTCGTCCTCACCCGACATGATGCCGACCTTGAGCGATGTCTTGTCGGCAGCGTATGTCGCGGTTGCGCCGAAGATGGCGACGGACGCCAGCGCGGCGGCACCGGCAAGCGCGGCAAGGCCGGCGCGGCGGCTAAGGGAGGTGGCGAGGAGGGGCTTTGTCATCTCAAAATTCCTGTGCGGTATCGGCGGTCGGACTCAGAACGACGGCGTCGTCTTCGCGTCAAAATATGGCAGATGCCGATTATCGGGGCGACGACGTGCACAGCCGTTGCGCAGTGCGCCTATGAAAAGTTCTCCCCATAACCGAGCTCCAGGAGGATGAATTTTCTAGCGCCGTTGCTCCCTGAGGCGGCGTTGAAGAAATGGGCTCCAAACTGGCGCTTTGACCTCCGAGTCATACCCGGTGTGGCGGCCAGACATCTGTATCGTGGTCCGGGTGCTGGTGATTGGTGCTGCTGATCCGATGCAGCATATCCGGATTGTCCGCGTAGGTCGGGCGATCGCCCGGCACTTTCGTCAGGTCGGCATACCAGGAGACACGACTCTCGTTGCCATACTGGTTTTGCGGCGGAGCTCGATCGGGCTCGTCGAGGGTGCCGACCAGCACGCCAAACTCACCATCTTCAGGATAGTCGAAGCTGATCGGCGTGCCGCAGGCGCTGCAGAACCCGCGTCGGCCGACATCTGAGCTCATGAAGTAGCTGAGGGTGCCTCGGGTGAGATGAAAGGCCGATTTGGGGATCGGACAGATTACCGCGAACGGTCCGCCGACCGCCTTCTGGCACATGCGGCAATGGCAGACATGGACATTCTGCGGCGGCTGGTCGAGGGCGTAGCGAACAGCACCGCATTGGCAGCCTCCGGTGAAGCGATAGCCCATCGTTTGCTCCTTCAACGAGGATCACGGACGACGAGACGAGATTGTTGCCCCGCCGTCGTCCAGGAGCAAGGCACTCTTCACACCTGTTCTGAACGCGCACCGTCCGCCGAAGGTTTCGGCTTGCCACCGGCAATCCGCTGAATGGTGACGAACAGGAGCGGCACAAAGAACACGCCCAGCAGCGTTGCCGAAATCATGCCGCCCATGACACCGATGCCGATGGCGTTCTGGGCCGCTGAGCCGGCGCCGGTGGCCCGGGCGAGCGGTGTCACGCCCAAAATAAAGGCGAGCGAGGTCATGACGATCGGCCTGAGACGCAGACGCGCCGCCTCGATCACCGCCTCGACGGGGCCGGCGCCGCCCGCCATTAGGTCCTTGGCAAACTCGACGATCAGGATCGCGTTCTTGGCGGTCAGACCGATCGTGGTGAGCAGGCCGACCTTGAAATAGACGTCGTTCGCCTGGCCGAACAGTTTGGCGAAGGCAAGCGCGCCAAACACGCCGACCGGAACCGCCAGAAGCACTGAGAAGGGGATCGACCAGCTTTCGTAAAGAGCGGCGAGGCACAGGAAAACCACCACCAGCGACACCGCATAAAGCAACATCTCTTGCGAACCGGCGAGCCGTTCCTGATAGGACAGCCCCGTCCAAGCCGCCGAATAGCCGCCACCGAGATCGGTGACCAGGCCTTCGGCCGCCGTCATGGCGTTACCCGAACTGACGCCGGACGCCGCGGTGCCGTCGAGCGCTACGGCCGCCGTTCCGTTGAAGCGGGCCAGCGATGGTGAGCCTTTCACCCACTCGGTGCTGGTGAAGGAGGAAAACGGCACCATCTCGCCGCTATTGTTCTTCGCATACCAGCGATCGATATCGCCCGGCTGCATACGGAAAGGTGTGTCGCCCTGCACATAGACCGGCTTGATATTGCCGTGATAAATGAAATCATTGACGTCGGTGCCGGAGAAGACGGTGCTGATCAGGCTGTTGATGCTAGAAACGTCTACGCCGAGCGCCCCTGCCTTATGCCGGTCGACATTGATCTTCAGCTGGGATTCCAGCGTACGGGTGTTGCCGCGGATGTTGGCGATCGATGGGCTTCCCATGGCCTTGTCGGCAAGTGTGTTGGCCGCCGCAGTGAGCGCGTCACGTCCTTTGTTGCCGCTGTCTTGAAGATACATCGAGAAACCGCTGGTCTGGCCGAGGCCCTGGATGGCCGGCGGCGACAGCACGAATACATCGGCATCGCGGATCGCGCGGAAGTAAGTCGAGGCACGGGCCGCCACGGCGCTTGCCGAAAGACGACTGTCGGTCCGCTGGTCAAAATCCTTGAGGCGAATAAAGCCCATGGCCGTATTCTCGCCGCTTCCGGAAAAGCTGAATCCCAGCGTCATGAACGCGCTCTGGACGGCGTCCTTCTCTTCGGTGAGATAGTAATTCTTTACCTTGTCGACCACGGCCTGGGTGCGGGCGGCGTTGGCATCGGCCGGCAGCGTGATCATGGTTAACAGAACGCCCTGGTCCTCTTCCGGCAGGAAGGAGGTCGGAAGCTTGCTGTAAAGGCCATAGGCACCGGCGATCAGCACCAGGAAAACGACGAACATCCGAACGGGCCTCACCACGAGCTTGCCGACGGTGCTGGAATAACCGCCCGTCAGGCGTGTGAAACCGCGATCGAACCAGCCGAACCAGCGATGAAGAGGACCTTCATGGCTGGGCCTCAGCATCAATGCGCAAAGTGCCGGCGTCAGGATGATGGCCACCAGAACAGACAGCAACATGGCGCTGGCGATCGTCACCGAGAATTGCCGATAGATGACGCCGACCGATCCGGAAAAGAAGGCCATGGGAATGAACACGGCGGTCAGTACCAGAGCAATGCCGACCAGCGCACCGGTGATCTCGCCCATCGACTTTTCCGTGGCCTCGCGCGGCGGCAAGTTCTCGTCGCGTATGATGCGCTCGACGTTCTCGACGACGACGATGGCATCGTCGACGAGCAGGCCAATGGCCAGCACCATGGCAAACATGGTCAGCATGTTGATCGAATAGCCGAGGGCGGCGAGTACGCCGAATGTGCCGAGCAACACCACCGGAACCGCGATCATCGGGATGAGCGTAGCCCGAATGTTCTGCAGGAACAGAAGCAATACCAGGAATACGAGGATGATCGCCTCGATCAGCGTCTCCACCACCTTCTCGATGGAGAGTTCGACAAAGGGTGTTGTCTCGTAGGAGTAGGCAATTTCCACGCCTTCCGGCAACGAGTCTTTGAGGCTGTCGAGCTCGGTATGGACGAGGTTGGCCGTAGTGATGGCGTTGGCGCCGGAGGCGAGCTGCACACCGAACCCCGCAGCCGGCATACCGTTGAAACTCGAGGTTTGGCCGTAGGTCTCAAGGCCGATCTCGACCCGCGCCACATCGGACAGTCGCACCACGGAGCCATCTGCGGTCGTCTTGAGACTGATGCGCTTGAATTCGTCGACCGACGTCATCTGTGATTGGGCGATGATGCTGGCCTTGAGCTGCTGCCCCTTGACCACTGGGGTGGCGCCGATCGACCCGGCTGCCACCTGGGCGTTTTGAGCCTTGATGGCGGCCGTCACGTCGCTCGGCACCAACTGGTATTTCAACATGGCCGCCGGGTCGAGCCAGGCGCGCATGGCATAACCGGACCCGAAGGACTGCACGGCGCCGACGCCGTCGAGCCGTTCAATTCGGTCCTGAATCTGGCTGTCCATGATGTCCGACAGTTCGTCGGAGCTGTAGCGTCCATCCTTCGAAATAATGTTGCCGATCATCAGGATGCCCGACGGCGAGCGATTAACGCGAACGCCAGCGGTCTGCACGGCGTCGGGCAGTTGTGACTCGACGCGCGACAGCTTGTTCTGCACTTGGACCTGGGCCAGCTCCGGATTGGTACCATTGGCAAAAGTCAGCTCGACCGAGGCGGAGCCGGTGGTCGACGACGATTCCATATAGAGAAGGCCGTCGAGCCCGGTCATGGCGCTTTCGATCTTCTTGGTGACCGAGTTTTCGACCGCCTGCGCGGTGGCGCCAGTGTAGGTCGCATTGACGCGCACAGTTACCGGAGCGATGTCCGGATACTGCGAGATCGACAGCGAGTAGATCCCCATAACGCCGGCGAGTAGCGTGGCAATGGCCAGGACGATGGCAAATACCGGCCGGGCAATGAAGAAGCTGGCAAGCGCGTTGCGCGGCGAGGAAAGCGTCATTTGCCGCTCTCCGTCGTCAAATTCTGCTCGACCACCCCGTTGTCGTTGATGGTCGCCTCGACCGGCTTAACCTCGGTACCGGCGGAAAACTTCTGGAAGCCGTCGACGATCAACCGATCGCCTGACGACACGCCGCCGGTGACGATCCAGTTGTTGCCCGATGTGCCGGTCGTGGTGATGCGTTTGGCCTCTGCTTTGTTGTTCGCCGAGACCACGTAGATCGTGGCGGTGCCATCGTCGCCGCGAGTGACCGCCCTTTGAGGGACCAGAAAGGCGTTGTTGAGGGCACCAAGATCAACTGTGGCCTGAACGAACATACCGGGTAGCAGTATCCGTTGGCTGTTAGGGAAGGTGGCGCGGAGCGTGAAGGTGCCAGTGGTCTCGCTCACCACCATCTCAGTCAGCGAGATGGTACCGGGCGTGCCGTAGGGCTTGCCATTCTCGAGCGTGAGCGTAACGGCAGGCGGTTTGCTCGGCTCGCGTCCCAACTGTCCGCTGTCTATTTCACCCCGGATGCGCAGGAGATTGGCGCTGGTATCGACAAGGTCGACATTGATCGGGTCGATCTGGCGGATGGTGGCGAGCGCGTCGGTCTGGTTCTCGGTAACGAGAGCGCCAACGCTGACCGACGAAACGCCAATGATGCCGTCGATTGGCGCCCGTATGGTTGCGTTTGCGAGATTGATGCGTGCTGTCTCGAGGTCGGCGCGCGCCGCCTCTTCGGTGGCTTGGGCCTGCAGCAGCGTCGAGCGGGAGTCGTCGACCGTCTGGGCTGCGACCGCATTGCTCTCCGAGAGTTTCTCATTGCGATCGAAGGCGGTCTGAGCGCCGGCCGTGGCCGCTTGCGCTTTTTTGACCGCAGCCTCCGCTGCGGCGTAGGCCGCCTTGAACTTGGCATCGTCGAGCTCGTAGAGCACGTCGTTGGCCTTGACCATGCCACCTTCCTTGAAGGCGACTTTGCGGACGATGCCGGCTACCTGCGGTCGAATTTCAGCCGTTGCCAGCGCTACGGCCCGCCCCGGCAACTCCATGGTGCGTGGCACCGAGGTCGGTTGGAGCGTGACATAGCCAACCTGGGCCTTTCCGGCAGGCGGTGGTCCGGACGGCGCGCTCGGTTGGCATGCGGTCATGAGGGCCAGCATCAGCAGCACGCTGCCGCTTCTTCCGATGTTGCGCATGTTCTTCGGGGCTCCAGCCGCGAGTTCCGTGATCAAAACGCCCCGGAAGAAAGTCATCCATCGGCAGTTCTGAGCGGAACAGATAATTTTCCAGCCTTTGGAAAGTCAACGCAATGCTGAAGCACAATGGTAACTGGAGATACAATTGTCGCAAGCCGGAAAAGAGCGATTGCCCGAAAGGATGAGCCTGCACATTAACCGCATTTCGCGGGCGATCATTGCTGATCGTCCGCGCCATCAAATGAGTATTGGGTCGCTGCTCGAGAAATCACAGCCCGAAGATGGCGGGCCACCAGCCGAAGCCGACGAACAGGCTGCCGGCAATGCCGGGAACAAGCGGCATCCAACGCTTTGTCAGCGCCAATCCCTGGCGCCGTAGGATGCGGTCGCCAAGCCAGATGCTCCAGACGACGCCGATCAGGAACAGGCCGCCGCGGATGACATGGACGCCTTCCATGCCGACGAAGGTATAGCGGAGCGGCATCAGCAACTCGGCGCCGAGGCCGATGATCAGGCTCATCAGCGCCACCGGCGCGTATTGGTAGCCGAGCTCCGTGAAGACTCGGCCGAAGCTACCATCGGCACCGAGGCGCCGGGCGATCGCCGCGCCAACGGCGGTGAGGCTGGCAAGGACGGCGGTGAGGACCGCCATGGTGCCGAGCATGAAGCCGACGATCATGATGAAGTCGAGCCACATGAAGGTTTCGGCGCGGGCGGGATGTACGCTCATCAGCCAGGCCGGCCCGATGCGGGTGATCCAGTCGATGTGGTTTTGGATCGCCCAGATGCCGAAGTTCTGGCGCAGGGCCTGATACTGCGGCAGCACCAGCCACAGAAAGCCGCCGAGCGCCACGCCGGTATCGAGAAACAGGAACCAAGCCTCGGCCGGATTGGCGCGATGGTCGCGGATCTCCTCCACTTCAACGCCCGGGCGGCGGAGTTCGAGCTGAATGCTGCCAGCCGCCTTCGGGTTGACGCAGCGGAAACACTCGATGCAATGGCGGCTTTCCACTTTGCGTGGTAGGTCGATCATGGTCGGGCAGGCGCCGCGCTCGGTATAGGCGTCGCCGCCGCTGAGCCGGACCTTCGGCGTGAACTGCACCGCGCCAAGCCTGGAATAAAGGCCGAGCACACGGCCGATCGGGCAGAGGTGGCGGCACCAGACGCGCTTGTTGCGCCCGTAGAGACCGCCGATGGCGATGGCGAGCAGCATGGTGCCGCCGAACAGCCCCGCCGCCGCTTCCGGGTGATCGCGCACGCCGATCGTCTGGCCGTAGAGCGTCATGATGATGAAGCTGAGGGCAGGGGTGCCTTCCCATTTGATCCAGCGGGGAATGGCGCGTTGCAGGCCGTATTTGTTGGCGAGCTCGGAGGCGGCGCCCATCGGGCAGAGGGTGCCGCACCACAACCGGCCAAAGACAATCACCGACAGGAACACTAGGGGGAACCAAATGCCCCAAAGGAGATAGCGCAAGAACAGCGTCGGATTAGTGAGGATGCCGCTTTCGGCCGGCGGGTCGGGCATCAGCACCGGCAGCCCGATGACCACCAGGAAAACGCCGAACATCAGCACCTGGACCCAGCCGAAGTGGCGCCGCCAGCGCACGAACAGCATTTCGATCTTGCGGGTGAAGGAACTGCGCGAGTCGGTGCCTCTGAGGTCGACCAGAGTCTTTATGGCCGGGCCAACGAAGTCTTCGCCACGGGCAAGCCTGTTCATTGTGTGTCCCTCCGACACCGAATTCAACGCCGTCGCTTCGCCCGTCCGCGAAGCATACAGAGCCGCTAATTGCTCGCACTTGCATTAGCGGATCAAGCTGGTGGTTTCCCTCACCTGGCTGAAACGGCAAGGCTGAGAAAAGTCGCTATTATCAACTGATTAGAATGTCTCTAATGAGCTGTCAGGGGTTTCCCCAAGATTGACCTCTATGCCATATCGTCGATACTAATGACAATCATTAGCAACTAGGACGACAAAATGCGCATCCTGACAGGACTGGCTCTGGCTTCGGCGGCTATGGGTTTTGCGACGAGTGCTTACGCTCTTGAGTATCCGATCGGTGAACCCCAGCTTGGCGGCGGCATGGAAGTGGCCGCTGTCTACTTGCAGCCGATCGAGATGGAGCCGGCTGGCATGATGCTGGCCGCCGACAAGGCGGACATCCACCTTGAGGCCGACATCCATGCCACCAAGGACAACGTCAATGGCTTCGCCAATGGCGACTGGATGCCCTATCTCGACATCAGCTACGAGCTCACCAAGGACGGCAAGTCGGTCGCCAAGGGGCCGCTGATGGGCATGGTTGCCTCTGATGGCCCGCACTACGGCGACAACGTCAAGCTTGATGGTCCCGGCACCTACAAGCTGACCTTCCACATCGCTCCGCCGGCCAGCACCGGCCACATGGCCATGTTTGGTCGTCATGTGGACAAGGAAACCGGCGTCGCTGCCTGGTTCGCGCCGTTCGATACCAACTACGAATTCACCTACACTGGCACGGGGAAGAAGGGTGGCTACTGAGCCCATGCACAACACGACGCACCGGCGGCGACTCTGCCAGACCGCCGGCTGCCTGCTCGTGATTCTCGCGGCGGCCGCACCGGCCTCCGCCGAGGATGATCCCGTGTTTCGTATTGAGTTTAACGATGGCACCGTAACGCCGGCCCGCATTGAGGTGCCGGCCGACACCCGCTTCGAGTTGCAGCTCGTCAACGTCGGCAAGACGCCGGCCGAATTCGAAAGCGTGCCGCTCCGCAAGGAGAAGGTGATCGGGCCGGGAGTCACCACCTCCATGGTGATCAAGTATCTCGACCCCGGCGAATATTCCTTCTTCGACGACTTTCACCCGGAGGCGCCGCCCGCCCTGCTGGTCGCCAAGTAGGCGAACGAGCATGAGGCGCCAAGACGAGGTCTAGTTCAATGTTCGGCTCCATAGCCTTCGTGGTCTGGCGCGAAAGCGTCGAGGCATTGCTGGTCATCGGTATTCTCGATGCCTGGTTGCGCGCCGAGACGCGCGACACTGGCCGTGCCCGCATGTTCCTGTGGGGCGGCGTCGCCGCTGGGCTGGCCTTCGCCGGTTTGCTGGCCGCCGTACTGGTCGGGCTCGCCGACGTCATCTCCGAGGACGCTCAGCTCGCCTACACGACGGCCGTGGTGCTGGTTGCCGCAGCACTCATTCTCCAGATGGTCTTCTGGATGCGCAAGCACGGCCGCTCCATGAAACGCGATCTCCAGACACAGCTCTCCACTGCCATTGCCCGTCAGTCATGGTGGGGCGTCTTCGTGCTGGCGTTAGTGGCCGTCGCTCGCGAGGGCAGCGAGACGGTGATCTTCCTCTACGGCATCCTGTCGTCCGGTGCCGCCGGCGACTACCTGTCCGGCGTCGGTGCAGGCTTGTTCGGTTTCGTGTTGGCCCTCCTCAGCTACGGCTTGCTGCAGGCGGGTAGCCGGATCCTGTCGTGGCGGATCTTTTTCCGCATCACCGAAGTCATGCTGTTGCTGCTTGCCGGCGCGCTGTTGATGACCGGCATCGACGGACTGATCGATCTCGAGATCTTGCCGCGCCTGTCGCGCCGACTCTGGGATAGCAGCTGGCTGCTCTCCGATGGTGATGCAACGGGCGGCTTCATCTCGGCTCTGACCGGCTATCGGGCATCTCCCAACCTGATGGAACTGCTCGTCTTTGTTGGCTATTGGGCTCTGGTGTTCTTCGTGATCTTCCGTCCCAGGCGGCCGATAGTGCACGCAATCGCCTGACAGGAAGCCCCTTTTTCTATCGGCCGGCCCCGGCACCTGTAACAGGACGTCGGGGCCGGCTTTTTTGCGCCGGCAGGAGCCGGATCGACCGGGCACGTTCCTTTCGCGCCACGAGGACATTTCGGAAACGGCACCAGACAGGTGCTCCAGCCCGGCTCCAGCCCGCTTCGCTACAAAAGCTTTTGAATAATGGCAGCCAGAGGGAACCAATAGATCGCCAGAAGTGTTTCCCTAATGAAGATCGGATGATTGCCGGGCTTCACCAGTCAAGCCGGTTCATTGGAACCGGTATCCAAGTTGGGGAGACGTTATGAACCGTCAGATGCTTGTTGCCGTCATCGTTCTGCTCGCCGCTGGCGTCGGCGTACTCGGATATCAGCTTTACCAGGAAAAGAAGCAGCCAGACGGCGTCGAGATCTCGATTGGTGAAAAGGGCGTCTCAGTCGAAGGGAAGTAAACGGCGGTCATCGTCGTCGGACCTCGACGGTCCCTGTCTGCAATCGGAATTGCCCGGTCGGCCTTGCGGTCCCGGCCGGCGCAAAAAAGAGGATCAGGCCATGTCCACCCTTGCCCTCGTTGAACAGTCTGCCATTTCCCATCTGCCGGCTGTGACCGGCACCGAAGTGACCACTCTGGCCGCCCAGTTTCTGGCGCTGGCACCGCTGATCGCCGCCATCATTCTGCTGGTGGCTGCCCTTGCCGCCGGTGGACGCCGCCTTCCGGCCGCCGAGATCGTTTCCCGTCGGTCGACGCGCCAGCGCAAGCTCGGAGGGTGATCCCAGTGCTCTCCAAGTCCCGTTGATTGCCCGGCTCCATAGAAGCCGGGCTTTTTTTTGCCCTGCCTCAGGTCCCGCTTGAGCGCCCCTGCGCGATGAGCTCATGAACAAATTCCAGCTTTGATAGAATCTCCGCGGACAGGACGAACGGATAGAAGTCGCGCTGACCAAGCGACCGGTTGATTTCGTTGACGGCCACTGTGAGCGGCGGCCAGGCATTGGCCAATGCGCCAAAGTCCTTTTGGCGATAGGGCGCGAAATCGACTTCCAGATCGAGCTGTTCGGGAACCGCCACTCTCGGTGAGATGGCAAGACCGAGGGCATGGGCCGTTTCAAGCGCATCCACCATGTGAATGTAGTGGGCGAAGGTCTCTGCGAAATCCTCCCAAGGATGGCAGGCGGCATAAGTGCTGACGAAGCGGTTCTGCCAGTCGGCGGGCGGTCCTTCGCGATAGTTCCTTTGCAACGCTTCGGCATAATCCTGCCGCTCGTCGCCGAACACCGCACGGAAGGCGTCGAGGCGGCCACCATCCCGTACCAGCCGATCCCAGTAATAGTGGCCGATCTCGTGCCGAAAATGACCGAGCAGTGTGCGGTAGGGTTCGCCGAGATGCACCCGGCGTTCTTCACGCGCTGCGTCGTCCGCCTCGGCGATGGCCAGCGTGATGACGCCATCGGTATGTCCGGTCATCACCGGTGTGACTCCGCCATCCGGGCCGATCTCGTCGGCGAGAAAATCGAAAGCGAGACCGGCTTCCGGATCTTCGACCCTGTTGGGTACCGGCAGCCGCCAGGCGAGCAGCGAGTAGAACAGGTGACGTTCGGCCGAGAGCACCCGTCGGAAGGCGTCGATCGTTTTGTCGTCGGTCAACGCCGGAATTGTCCGATTATGCCGACAGGCAGGGCAGAGATGGCCCGCTTGATCGATCGGCAGCAGCCAATTGCAGGCACCTATCTCGGCGTTCGTGCAGAAAGCAAAACTTTCGCCCAGGGCCAGCGAGTTCCACCCCTCTCCTGAAGGCTCCAGCGACGTCATGCGCCAACGGCTCGGGACATAACCCAGTCGTCTGCTGCAGGCGACGCAAGTCCCATTGTCGAAGTGGATGGTGTTGCCACAGTTGTCGCAAGAAAAAAGCCGCATCTATGTCTCCACCGAGAAGGGCCAAACACTTGCCTGCACAAAGCCGCCGGCCCTTTGGGAGCCGGCGGCAAAGTAGACGATATAGGAGCGGCGCTTCGTCCGGTCCGAGTAGCGATATCAGCGGTAGAGAAGGGCGATCAGAATAATGATCGGAATCGGAACGCCGAGAAACCAGAGAAGGATGCTACGCATGGTGCCTGCTCCATTGCTGGGGAAAGGAACGTTACGCCCGTCTGGAACTGCTCCCGTCCGCGGGCTTCGGTGAATACAACGTCCTATGGCTCCATTGGTTCCGAGCCGATCGGGATAGTGTTTTTGGGGTGACAATCACAACGAAGCGTACAGTTCGCCGGAACCGTCAGGCCGGCTCAGCGTTGTCCCCACCGAGCGTGAACTAGATGGAGTTATTCGCCATGCTTTACTGGTCTCTCATCTTCCTCGTTGTTGCTCTGGTCGCCGCTGTCTTTGGCTTCTCGGGTATCGCCGCTGCCTCGGCCGGTATTGCGCGTGTGCTGTTCGGCTTGTTCCTCATTTTGTTCGTCGTGAGCTTCGTATTCCAATTGCTCCATGCCTGACGGTGGGTATGCTCAGTGTGTCTCTTGTTGGAGCTTTCAGTAGGATGAAGCTTGCAGTTTCCCGGTTCGCAGGCAGAATGCGTTGGAACTTTCGGGGCGAGCGGGGAGAAGTCGGGAGATGCTGAGATCGGGTGGACGCCGGTTCGTCGGCTATAATCTCCTTCTTTTGGCGGGCGGGGCGATCGTTTTACTGATGATCGTCTCGGCCGCTTTCATTTTTTCTTCCCGCTCTCAATTGCATGCGACGGAATCATTGAAGGCAGCTCGTGTCGATCGGCTGGTGCTGGAATTCATTTCTGACCTGGTCGATGCGGAGACAGCCCAGCGTGGCTTTATCATCACCGGCAAAGAGGCATATCTCCAGCCATATGAGGATGCTCTCGGCCAACTTGCAAAGGACACGGCCGATCTACGGCTTCGGGCTGCCGAAGTCGACGAAGGTAAGGCGATCGCACCTCAGTCGGTGGAAGAGCTCATCAGACTCGGCCAGGATAGACTGGATCTTATCAGCCAAAATCTGGCTGCTTTCCGGTCGGGTCAAGTCGACAAGCTGCAGCTTGTTCCGGCACTTGATCGCGGCAAGCTCATAATGGACCAGATCCGCCAGAAGGGCGCAGCCATCCGCGAGATTGCCGCTTCGGTCCGCATCGCCCGCGCCGCCGCCATGCGCGACGCCGCCTTCATGCTGACGACCATGATCAGTCTCGGCGTTGCCATGATCGTTGTCCTGACAGCCGGCGCCACAATGGTCATGATCCGTCATATCCGACAGATCGACGAGGCACGGCGTGACCTCATCGATATCAATCAGGAGTTGGAGTCACGGGTGCGCGAACGCACAGAGGCGGTAATGCGGACCAACGACGAGCTGCAGCGCTACGCGTATATTGTCAGCCACGATCTCCGGGCGCCTCTCGTCAATATCATCGGGTTTACCGCCGAACTCGAGTCGGCAACCGAGCGGCTCACCAGTTATGTCCGGAAGGTCGACGGCGACCCTGCGGATCCAGATCGTAAGGATGCCCTGGTTGCCGTGGACGAGGAGATTCCGGAGGCCCTGGGATTCATCCGGTCGTCGATGAAGCGCATGGATAGCCTCATCAACGAGATCCTGAAGCTATCCCGGGCAGGCCGACGCGTGCTCGAACCGGTGCCGCTCGACATGCAAAACCTCGTCTCCGAATGCGTCGACTCCATTCGCCAGCGATTTGCCGAGGCAGGAGCGGAGGTGGGGATTGAGGGGCGTCTGCCGGACGTCATTTCCGATCGGTCTGCCTTGCAGCAAATCTTCACCAATCTGCTCGACAACGCCACCAAATATCTGAAGGATGAACGCCCGGGGAAAATCACCGTTCGCGGTCGCCTCGAACGAGCGTCGGCTGTGTTTGAGGTCGAGGACAATGGCCGAGGCATCGCCGAGGCCGATTTCGAGCGCATTTTCGAACTGTTTCGGCGTGCCGGTACGCAGGATAGGCCGGGAGATGGCATCGGCCTTGCTCATACGCGCATGCTGGCCCGCCGGCTCGGTGGAGATGTATCCGTGAAAAGCGACGGTGAAACCGGAACGACCTTTATTGTGACGATCGCCCGTGACCTAGTATTGCGTATGGGGAGAAACGAAACGTGAGCAAAGAACCCAAGCCCGTGGCCATTATCATGATCGAGGATGACGAGGGACACGCCCGACTCATCGAGAAGAACATCCGCCGCGCCGGTGTTACCAACGAAATCCTGTCTTTTCGCAACGGGACCAGCGCGGTTTCCTATCTGCTGGGGGCGGATGGTTCGGGATTGGCTGCCATTGGCAGGCCATCGCTGGTTCTGCTCGATCTCAATCTGCCCGACATGACCGGCATCGACATTCTGGCCCGGCTCAAGGCCAACGAACATACGCGGCGTACGCCGGTGATCGTCCTCACCACCACCGATGACGCACGCGAGATACAGCGCTGCTATGACCTCGGCGCCAATGTTTACATCACCAAGCCTTTGAATTACGAAAGCTTTGCCAACGCTATCCGTCAGCTCGGCCTGTTCCTGTCGGTCATGCAGATTCCGGAGCTAGACTGAATTGCCATATGGTACGGATATCAAGGAACCCATCAAGGTTCTGCACGTCGAGGACGATATCGCCCTTGCCGTATTGGTCCGTAAGGCTTTGGCTCGGCGGGGTCACGAGACGGTTCATGTCGCCACTGGCAATGAAGCGGTGAAGATAATCGCCGAAGGCGGCATCGACGTTATTGCCCTCGATCATACCCTCGCGGCCGAAACAGGTCTGGATATTCTGGCCCGCATCGGGCCTCGCAGCACTCGCCCGCCGGTCGTCTATGTCACCGGATCAATGGACGCTCGACTGGCCATAGAGGCTCTCAAACAGGGTGCCGACGATTATGTCATCAAGGACGCGTCGGAAGAGTTTTTCGATCTTCTGACGGCCGCCATTGAGCAGGCATTCGAACGCTGGCGGCTCAAAGCCGCTCGCGCCCGCGATCAGCAATTGATCCGGGAAGCGCGAGACCGCGCCGAGATGCTGCTCAAGGAGGTCAACCATCGCGTGGCCAACTCTTTGGGTCTGGTGGCGGCCATGGTACGCATGCAAGCCTCAGCCGTCAGCGATCCCCATGCCCGCCACGCCCTAGAGGAAACTCAAAGCCGAATTTCTGCGGTGGCCGGTGTGCATCGCCATCTCTACACCTCCGACAACATCGGCGAGGTAGATATCGGTGCCTATCTCAATCACCTGGTCGGGGAGCTGTCGGCTTCGCTCGCCGGCAACGGCGCTCTGCGCATGGTCAAGACCGATCTGATTCCGGTCTCGCTGCCGACTGACAAGGCGGTGACGCTTGGCGTCATGGTCGGCGAACTGGTGACCAACGCGTTCAAATACGCCTATCCCGAAGAAGCCAGCGGCGAAATACGCGTGCAGTCCTACAGGGTCGGCGACGGACACCTGCGTGTCTGTGTCGAGGACGACGGGATCGGTTGGGATGGAACAGGACCGGCGCAGGGAACTGGTATTGGATCAAAGGTGTTAAGGGCGATGGCCCGCAATCTCGAAGCTGAAATCTCTTATACCCATCTCAATCCAGGAACGCTCGTCTGCATCGAGTTTCCCGGAGGGTGAGTTCGCTGGGTTGTCTCTCAGCGTCGGGTGACGTTGCGGGCCAGCCAGAAGCCCATGCCGACCGCCGCGACGACAGCTGCGAGGCGGGTATGGCGAGCGGCCATGGATGCTGCAGTGGGCGCAAAGGCCATGATGGCACTTGAAGAAACAGCCGCCCTCATTTCGCGTCGCGCGCGCTTGAGCATTTGCCGGGCGATCACCAACGCGATCAGTCCGATAAACAGCAGCACGCCTGCGACGATAAGAGCCGCAGTTTCCATATCGAAGCGTCGGGCGAGCGCGATGTAACCGGCAAAGGCGGCAAAGGCGACGGCCAGCGTCACCATGACAGCCGCAATTGCCCCAGCCACCATCGCTACCCCGCCACGTCGTCTGAGGCGGGGTACGTCGATGCCGATAAGTCGCGCGATGCTCATGCGCGGGAACTGCCACGCGAGGCGAGGCCGAGAAGCAGGCCGACGCCCAAGGCGATTGCCATCGCCGTTACCGGACGCTTGGCTGCCGCTTCGGCGATGCCGTCCATGCCCTCTCTGCCAAGGGAGCTGGCACCACTGAGGGCCGCACCGATATGATCGGCGGTATCGGAACCTGTCGCCTTGACCGTTTCAACTGCTTCCGAGGCCTTTGCGCCGGTCTTGGCTGCGAATTCATCGATGATTTTCTTCATTTCGGAAAGCGCCTCCTGCGCCGCTGTTGCCACATCACCAGCCTTGCCAGCCAACTCGCTGCCGGCAGTGCCTATGTCCTCTTTAATTTTCCTGGCATTTTCGGCGACGACTCTGGCGCCCGATTGACCCAGGTCCTCACGAACCTCGTCCGCCGCGTCCGAAGCGGCAGTCCTTGCCGCCGACGACGCCGCGCCTAAGTTTTTCTTGATCTTGTCGGCCGCGCCTGGGCCGGTTTTGGGAGTAGAGGACTCAGGAGTTAGCATCAGCTTTGTCCTTTCTTCTTCATTGATCGAAGAGTTTGGATCGGACGGGCATTGGACCGCCTGCTCCAAACGGGCATCTGTTCAGACAACGCCGCATGTTGTTTCGGGTTCCACCTGATCGCCGACCAGGCGCGCGGAACCATAGAGCCTCTGGCGCATTGGTCAGGGATATGCGTTGCGTCCCCCTGGATGTGGCGCTTTGTGACGGAGCGCCACCTTGAAATACATCGTTCGCCGGACGCCATTCGACCGGTCGCGACCGGAGGAACGACCTGTGCCGGAGGATAACGGGTGGTCAGAGACACGCCGAACGCTCAATGAACTGTCGACGATCGGCTTGTTCTTGTTGGCGCTGCTCGTGGTTTTGCACGCCGCCGCCACCATGGTCGTCCCTATGGTCGCAGCAATCATCGTCGGCAGCGTCATTGCTCATGTGGGCGATCGTGGCCAGCGCATCGGAATCTCACCGATGGTGGCTGGCCTTGCGCTGACAGCCGTGCTGGGTCTCGGTATGTTCTTGCTGATCGAAGCGATCGCCGAGCCGATTTCGACGCTGGTTGAACGTCTGCCCCAGGTGTTGCCACGCCTTGCCGTGGCTGTCGGAGATTTGCTCACGCCCTTTACCACGCTCCAGGCACGCCTCACCGGCGGTACCATAGGTCCGAACGGAGGGGTCGCCAGCCTGGAGAAGATGTTGGGATCGCTGGACCTCGGCCTGGTCGCTAGCTTTCTGGGCGGATTGACGCCGGCCTTCGGCGAATTTCTGATCTTTCTTGCGACCCTCGTATTTTATGTGGCTGGCCGGGCACAGCTCAGGCGACAGTCCATCCTGGCCTTCGTGGGCCGCGACGAGCGCCTGGCCGCCATCCGCATCTTCAACGCGACGGAAGCGTCGCTGACCCACTATTTCGGGACGACATCAGTTATCTATGCTGGCGTCGGTCTGACCACCGGCTTGATTGCCTTCGTTGCAGGTTTTCCGGCGCCGGTCCTTTGGGGCTTGTTCGCCTTCGCCATGAGCTTCGTGCCGTTTCTCGGGCCGGCCGTCGTGTTACTGGCCATCGCTTCGGGTGGGCTGGTGCTCGACTACGGCCTTTTTTCCGTCCTTTGGCCGGTGGGCGCTTTCATGCTCGTTCATCTGGTCTGCGAAAATGCCGTTATTCCCGCAGTTCTGGGACGCCGTTTCGAGATAAACCCCTTTCTGGTCTTTGTATCGATCATTTTCTGGACCTGGATGTGGGGCGCCTTTGGCGCGGTGCTGGCCGTCCCGCTTCTACTGATTGCCCGAACCATCCGCAGCGAATTCAAGGTCGATAACCGGGCGCCGCTTCCGTCATAATTTTCCATGTAAAAAGGACCGGCGCACGAAGCGCGCCGGCCAATGCCTTTCAAAATGGGAAAATAAGTCGCTAGAGATCGGCGGCGCTTTGAAGCGCCATCATTTGCAGTAGCTTCTGACGGGCCCGGTTGACGCGGCTCTTGATGGTACCAACCGCGCAGCCGCAGATCTCGGCGGCCTCTTCGCAAGAAAAGCCCGACGCTCCCACCAGAATCAGTGCTTCGCGCTGGTCGTCCGGCAGCTTGTCCAGCGCGACACGGAAATCGGCAAGGTCGAGATGGCCATCTTGGGCGGGTGCCGAGACCAGACGGGCCGCTGCTTCGCCGTCGGTGTCCTGGACCTCACGCCGCGCCTTACGGTATTGGCTGAAATAGGTGTTGCGCATGATGGTGAACAGCCAGGCTCTCAAACTGGTACCCGGGATGAAGCTGGCATGCGCTCCCCAAGCCTTCATCACTGTTTCCTGTACGAGATCGTCGGCGTGGTCGTGGCTGCCGGAGAGCGAAATCGCAAAGGCGCGTAACGACGGGAGCTCTGCCAGCAGAGCGGATTTGAACGCCGCGATGGCTGTCATTGATCGCCACTCCCTTCGGCGATTCCTGACAGGCCTTCTCGCTCCTTTCGCTCGGCTCTTTCCGCCTTTTCGAGCTGGTCGAGCAGCGATGTGAGTTTCTCGGGGATCGGCTCGGATAAGATCGAACCGTATAGTTTTTTAAGTTGGTCGCCGAGATGCGCTTGAATTGGTGGTTCCAGGGCAGGACGCTCGGGCGGTACTTTCTTGTCTGACATGGCGGCTCTTTCAGGACGACTCCAAGACAACAGTCCTATCGACGAGAATGCGGCGAAGGCTGCAAATGTCCATCTTGAACGCAACGCTTGCCGCAGCTTCCGGTTCCGAGGGTGCCGAAAAATAATCAGCAGGAAAGGGAACCGACCATCTTCTCGGGCGTTTCACGCAGGACAGCATTTTATATTGTATCGCTCGCTTAAGCGTTGGAAAGGCTTCCCATGTCTCTCACGTCCCTGATCGCGCCGCAGCTTCCCCTCCTTCGCCGCTATGCGCGGGCATTGAGCGGTAGCCAGGCGAGCGGCGACAGTCATGTCGTGGCAATGCTCGAACACTTGGTGGCCGACCCGGATGGCTTTGACAAAACGCTCGACCCGCGTCTTGCCGTTTATAAATTGTTCTCTTCGGTCTGGAACGCCAACCCGATGAATTATATGCGGTTGGACGAGGAGGATCGACCGGCCGCTGATCGTCGACTTGATGCCATTACCCCGCTGCCTCGTCAGGCATTTTTGCTGACTGCGATGGAGGGTTTCTCCCCCTTTGACGCTTCGCGTATCCTCGATGTTGGCCCCGAAGCTTTCTCGGCCTTGTTGTCCGAGGCGGCGCGTCAGATCGGCGAGCAGGTCGCTTCGCGTGTTCTTGTCATTGAGGACGAACCGCTGATCGCCATGGATCTTGAGGGGCTTGTCGAGGGGCTCGGCCATACCGTGGTTGGCAACGCACGCACCCGTGACGAAGCAGTGGCCATGGCCAACCAGGAGCGTCCCGGCCTGATCCTCGCCGACATTCGCCTTGCCGATGGCTCGTCCGGGCTCGATGCCGTCAACGATATTCTCACCAGTTTCGAGGTGCCGGTCATTTTCATCACGGCTTATCCGGAGTCGCTGCTGACGGGCGAGCGGCCCGAGCCGACCTTCCTGATTGCCAAGCCATTCCGCGAGGAAATGGTAAAGGCGGTCATTTCCCAGGCGTTGTTCTTCGACAAGGTCGCCTCGTTGCGGCTGAAGGACAACGTGTGACGGTTGGGCCGGCCACCGGTACTTCCTGAACGTCGGCAGTTTGACGCGGAGGGCAAGGTGCAGCCTGAAGACCTCGAGACACTCAAAACGCTGGCGAGGGTCATGACCGTTGCCGCCTGCGCTTCCGTGTCAGCGGGCCTTCTGACCTATCTTTTCCGTATGCGCCACCGCAAGGGTGGCTTGTTGGGCACATCAGCCCTTCTGTGTGTGTTCGTCTTGGCGATAGCGGTTGGTGCGATCGGTCGGTTGCTTCCAGGAGTGACTGAGAGCGGCATTTTTGTTTTGGTGGAAGCGGTGACCGCCGTCGTCGCCTTCGTGGTCGGCATCGCCGTGTGGCCGATGATTCCGCGGCTTGTCGGTCAGCCGACGCGTCAGGAGGCCAATTACGCCAATGCCTTACTGATGGAAGGGCAGTCCGCGAACAGGCGACTGATCGACCAGCTGAGCGATCTCAACCGTGATCTCGAAACGCGCGTCGCCGGGCGAACGGCGGAACTCGAAACGGTCCGGCATCGGTTTGAAATGGCTTTGGACGGTTCCGACATTTCCATCTTGGAACTCGATACCGATCTCGTCTTCACCTGGACTCACAATCCGCCGCGCCCCCTCACCCAAGCTGATGTTCTAGGGCACCGGCCGAGCGACTTCTTGCCTCCGGTCGAAGCGGCAGAGTTTGCCAGCATCGGGCGACGTGTCCTTGCGAGCGGCGCGGCCGAGCGCTTCGAGATTTCTTTCGTTCTCAGAGGACAGCAGCGCTGGTTCGAAGGCTTCGTCGAGCCCGTGAAGGCGAACGGAGAGGTCACCGGCATCCTGACGGCGGCCATCGATGTGTCCCGCTACAAGGAACACGAGCGTGAGATGCGCGACATCCTGCGTGAGTTGACCCACCGTTCCAAAAATCTGCTGGCCGTGGTGCAGGGCATCGCCCGACAGAGTGCCGAAGGGTGCCCCGAAGCCAGCGGTTTTCTGGCGCCCTTTGGCGGTCGGTTGCTCGCGTTGTCGTCTGCCCACGAGCTTCTGGTGCAAAATGGCTGGCGCGGCATCCTGCTCGACGAGGTGGTGACCCGAGCCTGGGCCGATGTCGAGCGCACGACGCATATCAAGGTCGAACTCGATGGGCCGCGAGTGCTTCTTGGGCCTGACGTTGCACAGAATGTGATGCTCGGCGCCCACGAACTGGTTTCTGCCGCCGCCGCCGCCGAGCAGCCGCCACACCGGGTCCTGGTATCGTGGTCTTTGCTGCCGGACGGGGCTTTCCGCCTCGATTGGCGGATGTATGGGACGCCGTCGATCGAAGTCAGCGGCTTCGGTCAACGCCTTTTACGCACTGTGTTGCCCGTCGTGCTGGGTGGTGAAGTGACCGCACTCGGAATATCCGAGGCCGGCTTTGCCTATGGACTGAGAGGGCGGATCGGTCCGCAGCTTCGGCTCGCCCAGCAGTCCGCGTAATCCTTGAGGCCGGCGAGGTCATAAATGCCGCCAACCTGCTGATCGGGCGCGAGGTTGGGGCGTCCGTGCGGGCCAAGAGCCAGCATGGCGGCGCCTGTCGACGTGCCGGTAGCGCCGGCGGCGATCAAAACGGATCGACCGGTAAGCTGTTGCAGCGCCTCGGCAAATAACGTGTCGCGGCCGAACGGCCCTTCCACGACGATCGGCCCGGCGGCACCAGCTACCGCCATCGCGGCGCGGGCCACCAGTGCCAAGTAGAGGCTGGCGGCGGCGGTGCGTACGCCGCCCGAAAGCGACGCCGGATCAACGCCCCAGCTTCCTTTTCCCTCAGGAAAAGGACCGCAACCGGGCACGAAGGTCGGGCGGACCATGATGCCCTCGTCAAGAACGACACGTACATCCTCAGGGGCGGGCCTCTTTGCGTGACCGTCCGTCAGAAGATCGAACTCGCGCCCACCCATGAAACGCGATGACGGCACGGCATGACCGAAGGCATCGATATTGCAGAGCCCGTCGCGGGCGGCATCGAGCGCCGAGGCATCACCACCCACGGCGAAGATGATTGCCCAGGTGCCGGTGGAGAGCACCGTGAACGGCGGCTTTCGACTGAGAAGATGCGGCAGCAGAGAAGCGTTGGAGTCGTGGATGCCGCAATAAACCGGCGTGTCGGAAGAAAGGCCGGTTCGCGCGGCGATATCGGCTGTCACCGTGCTAAGCTTGTCGAACGCGGAGCGCAGCGGGGCAAACAGCCCGTCCCAGCCTTCGGTCGTGGCAAAAGAAGAATAGCTGCGCTTTTCCGGCACCCAGAGATCGGTGTGAACGCCGAGCGATGTCGGTTCGCTCGCCAGCACACCGGTAAAGCGGAACGCCCAGTATTGAGGATAGGGAACGATGGCCGTCACCTTCGCGAAGACATCCGGGAAGGTGCGAGACTGCCAATAGAGCTGTGCGCCTGCGTTGAGACCGCCGGGCAGGCGAGGCGTGAAGCTCTCGCTGAACGGCGGTCGGACGGTGGCATAAGCCCCGTCGAGAGCATCGGGGCCATGGAACTCATAATCGAGGATCGGCATTGCCAGCTGATCCCCAGCCAGCAGGGCAAACGTGGCGCCATGAGTGGTGAAGGAGAGCGCATCGATCTGCTGGCTGGCCGTAGCCTCCTTCAACGTATCCAGGAAGAAGGCCCACATGCCCTCCACGTCATAGTGCGGGTAGGGTGGTGCGTCGACGACGGCATTGGGCCGCGTGCGGACGAACACGTCCCCACCGCTCTCGAGGTCGTGGACCACCAGCTTGACGTTGGTCTTGCCCACATCGAGAACCGCAACAAACCTCGGCGTCGTCGACATTTCCTTGTCCTTGATTGGCGGTCAGCGGGCAATGCGGCGATGGCTGTTGATCCGCTGCACGACCAGCGGCAGGGCAATCACCAGGATCAGCATCAGGCCCATGAAGATGCTCATGACGATGCCAGGCACGTTGAGCAGGCCGAGGCCGAAGGTGACGAGGCCCATCACGAAGGCGGCGATGACCACGCCCAGGATGTTGCCGGTGCCGCCGTTGATGCCGACGCCACCCAGCACGGCCATGGTCACGGCATCGAGTTCCCAGCCGACGGCGATCGAAGGGCGAGTAGAGCCCAGCCGCGAGGTCAGCATCACCGAGGCGAGACCGGCGGCGGCGCCGGTCATCAGGAAGACGATGAACTTGATGCGCTGGACCTTGACGCCTGAAAAGCGAGCCGCCAGCGCGTTATTGCCGACGGCATAGACCTGCCGGCCGAAGATCGTCTTGTGCAGCACCACGCCAGCGATGACCGCCAGCACGAGGAAGGTGACGAACTCGATCGAGAAGATCCAGACGGCATAACCCTGGCCGAACACCGCAAAGTCGGCCGGATAGTTCTTGTAGACCTGGTCGCCGAGTACGACATAGGCGATGCCGCGATAAAGGCTCATGGTGCCGATAGTGGCGACGATGGCCGGCAGGCCGAGCTTGGCCACCAGGAAGCCGTTGAACAGGCCGCAGACGAGGCCAACCCCGAGGCCGATCAGGAACAGCACCGGCGTGCCGGCTCCCGCTGCGGCGGCGGCCCCCATGGCCGTCGAGGCCAGCGCGATAATCGAGGCTACCGACAGGTCGATCTCACCCGAAATGATCACAAAGGTCATCGCCAGCGCCAGGATGGCCTTCTCGGTGAAGTTGAATGTCGCGTCGGAGAGGTTCCAAGGATCGAGGAAGTAGGGCGAGGCCAGAGAGTTGGCGATGGCAATGGCGATCGCCACCGCGAGCAGCAGCATTTCCCAGCTTTTGAGCGCTCGCTTGAGCGGGCCGTCGAGGCGGTCCGGAATGTGGCGCGGCGAAAGGGCGGCGGATTGATCGCTCATAGCGGAAGCTCCTTGCGGCGGAGGATGACCCGGCCCTTGACGCGTTCGCCGCGGGCATTGATGACGACGGCGGCAATGATGATGGCGCCGGAAATGGCCATCTGCCAGAAGGGTGAGATGCCGATCACCGGCAGCGCATTCTTGATGATGCCCAGGAACAGCGCTCCCAGCACCACGCCGCCGACCGTGCCGACGCCGCCAATGGTCGAGACGCCGCCGATGACGCAGGCGGCGATGGTGTCGAGCTCGAAGCCCGAGGCCACGTCGACATAGGCGACGGCGTAGCGCGATACCCAGAGGTAGCCGCAGAGGCCGGCCACTGTGCCCGACAGTACGAAGGCGAGAAACCGCGTCTTGCCGATATCGATGCCGGCATAGACGGCGGCCACGGCGTTGCCGCCGGTCGCGTAGAAGGCGCGACCGAGGCCGGTGCGGGTGAAGAGCGTTGCGGCCAGCACGATGGCGAGAATGCCAACCCACGACAGCACCGGCAGACCGAGGACTAGGGCGCGGGGCAGTTCCAGGAAAGTCGGCGACATCTCATGGGCGTTGACCCAGGCGCCGCCGGATTCGACGAAAGCAAGACCCCGGAAGATGGTCATGGTGCCGAGCGTCACGACGATGGCCGGAATGTCGAGCCACCAGACCAGGAAGCCGTTGATGGCCCCGAGCAGCATGCCCATGCCCAAGGCGACGACGATCAGCACGACCACCGGCAGACCGGGAGCCAGATGATTCAGCATGGCCACCGTCATGCCGGTCAGCGCCACGTTGGCGGCCACCGACAGGTCGATCGACTTGGTCAGGATCACCGCCGACTGGCCGAGCGCCATCATGATCAGGATAGAGGTGTCGTTGAAGACGCCGGCAAGATTGTGAGGTGTCGAGAAGGCGGGGAAACGAGCGGTGATGGCAGCAAGCAGCAGAAGGCAGGCCAGCACCAGGAGCGCTTCGCGCCGCGCGAGAAGGCTGCGGAGGGTGTTCATCGGAAAAACTCCGGGGCGAAAATGGCAGGGCTGATGGAGGAGCGTCTCACGCGGCGGCCTCCTTGTTGCCGGTTGCCGCGCGCACCAGCGCCTCAGGCGTCAGGCCCTCGCGCTCGAACACGCCGGCCATTCGGCCTTCGCGCATGACGATGACGCGATCACTCATGCCAAGGATCTCCGGGATCTCGCTCGACACCATGATGACGGCGAGGCCTTCGACGGCGAGCTGACTCATGAAGGCATGCACGGCAGCCTTGGAACCAATGTCGATGCCCTTGGTCGGTTCGTCGAGGATGATCACTTTCGGCAGCGTCGCCAGCCACTTGCCGATCACCACCTTCTGCTGATTGCCGCCTGACAGCGTACCGACCGGCTGGCTGAGCGAGGCGGCGCGCAGGTCGAGCCGTTCGGCGTATTTGCGGGCGAGATCGAATTCCTCGGCCATGCGCAGGAAGTTGCGGCGGCTGGTGACCTTCAGCGATGGCAACGAGATGTTGGAGGCGATCGACATGGCGGTGATGGCGCCGTGGCGACCGCGTTCTTCCGGTACATAGACGATGCCGGCATCAATGGCATCGGATGGCGAGCGAACGGTGATCGGCTTGCCCGACAGGGTGACCATTCCGGCCGACGGACGGGTGACACCGAACAGCGCCTGACAGAACTCGGAACGGCCGGCACCGACCAGACCGTAGAGGCCGAGGATCTCGCCGCGGCGGAGCTCCAATGACACCTGGTCGAACTCGGTCGGATGGCAATAACCATCCACTTTCAGCACCACCTCGCCGATCTCGGCCGGAAGTTTGGGGAAAGCCTGCGTCACGTCGCGGCCAACCATCATCTTCACGAGGTCGGCGTGCGACACTTCGTCGAGCCGGCCTGCGCCCACCTGACCGCCATCGCGGAAGACGGCAAAGTACTCGCAGATCTGCCAGACTTCCTCGAACTTATGGCTGATGAACAGGATGGCCTTGCCAGCTTTCTTCAGCCTGTCGATGATTCCGAACAGCTCCTCCACCTCCTTGTAGGAGAGGGCGGCGGTCGGCTCGTCCATGATGACGATGCGCGCGTCGATGGAGAGCGCACGGGCGATCGCCACGAGGTGGCGCTGGGCGATCGAAAGATCCTTGAGGCGTGTGCGCGTCGAGATCGGCGCGTCGATGCCATGCAGGATGGCGGCGGCGCGGGCATGCATCGCCACCCAGTCGATCAGGCCGTAGCGATTGCGCGGCTGATGACCGATGTAGATATTTTCGGCGACCGTCAGCTCATCGAACAGCACCGTTTCCTGGTGGATGGCGGTAATGCCGAGTCCCTGCGCCGCTTCGGCGGTGGGAAGCGTAACTTCCTTGCCGTCGATCTGGATGCTGCCGCCGTCCGGCTGGTAGATGCCGGTCAGGATCTTGACCAGTGTCGACTTGCCCGCACCGTTCTCTCCGATCAGCGCCGTGACATGGCCGGGGCGAAGTTCGAGCGCCACGTCGGACAGTGCCTTGACGCCTGGAAAGGTTTTGGAGATGCCCGTCATCTTCAGGATGGGCTCTGGAATGGGAGTGTCCGTTGGGAGCATGACGTTGTCAGACGCTTTTCGCTGTGGAGGCTTGCGGCCTGAGGGATTGGGCGGCGATCGGATGGAGCCGTCGCGATGATCTCGCCGGGACGACGGCCGGCATGGATCGGTCGGCGGAGTTACCCCCTCTCCCTGTCCCTCCTGACCAGATGGGAGGGGACCCTGCCATGATCCTGAAACTGCGCTGGAGGGAGCGCATCGGATGGGACGTCGGAAGCCGGGGAGGAGGGAGCTCCGGTCTTTGGCAACCGCGTCCCCTCACCGAACTAGGGGAGGGACAGGGAGAGGGGGCTATCTCGACATATTGGAGTACCGGGCCCGGCCAAAGCCGGGCCCGGGATTTCATGCCGGATCAGAAGATCTTGGCGAATTCCTCGACGTTCTTGGCGTCGTAGACGAACGGATCGGCCATGGCCGCCTCGTTGTTGGCGTCGAGCTTGATCTTGCCCATGCGGCCGATAGAGATCTCGGCATCCGGCTTGGCTTCGGCCTTGCCGGTCTTCAGCTCATAGGCGAGGTAGGTCGCCGAATAGCCGAGGTCGATCGGGTTCCAAATGGCGAAAGCCTTGGACGAGCCAGCCTTGACGTGGCCGGCCATTTCCGACGGCAGGCCGAGGCCCGTGACGTTGACCTTGCCGATCAGGCCGGCGTCTTCAACGGCCTGGGCGGCAGCAACGATGCCGACCGATGTCGGAGCGATGATCGCCTTGAGGTTGGGATACTTGGCGATCAGGCCCTGCGTCTCGCGGTAGGACTTGTCGGCGAGATCATCGCCATAGACGGTGTCGACCAGGTTGACGTTCTTATAGTTGGGCAGGACCTTCTTCATCTCCTCGATCCAGATGTTCTGGTTGGTCGCCGTCGAGGCGGCCGAGAGGATGGCGACGTCGCCCTTGTCCGAGCCGAGGCCGTCGGAGGCCAGTTTGACGCACATGTTGCCGATCAGCGGGTTGGACGACGGGTTGAGGTGCATCAGGCGGCCTTCCGGCGCCACGCCCGAATCCCAAGAGATGACGGTGATGCCGCGCTGCATGGCCTTCTTGAGGGCCGGAACCAGAGCGTCCTTGTCATTGGCCGAGATGGCGATGGCGTCGACCTTCTGGGCGATCAGCGAGTTGACGACATCAATCTGCGCTTCCGCTGTCGAGGTGGTCGGGCCGGTATAGATGATATCGACGTTGCCAAGTTCCTTGGCCGCTTCCTCGGCACCCTTGTGGGCAGCGTCGAAGAAGCCGTTGCCGAGCGTCTTGACCACGAGCGCGATCTTGAGGTTTTCGGCGCTGGCCGGACCGGCCATCAGGGCGATGGCGGCGGCCGTCGTAACAATCAGTTTCTTGAACAGGGTCATTTGGGGTCTCCTCCCGTTGCGACCTTCCGTCGACCTCCGCCTCATTCCTCTGTCAGGCGACGGTCGGGGATTGCTGGATGTCCTCTTTCTTGTCCGTGGATGCGACGATCAGCTCGATGCCGGCGGCTTCCACCATCCGCCGGTCGCGCTCGTCGATGCCGTCATCCGTGATGATCGTGCTCACCCGTTCGAGCGGGCAGAGGATCAGGCTGGACCGTGTCTTGAATTTGGAGCTGTCGACCAAGACGACGAGTTCGTCGGCCTGTCGCATCAGCCGTTGCTCGGATTGAATGATCAGCGAGTCCGATTCCATGACGCCGAGCGGCGATACGCCGCGGGCACCCATGAAGAAGCGGCGGGCGTAGAAGTGGCCGGTGCCGTCGCTGTCGAAGGGGGACAGAATGATATTCTGCTCGCGATAGACAGCGCCGGCCGGCAGCATCACCGTGCATTTGGAATGCTTGATCAGGTGCTCGGCGATCGGGAACGAGTTGGTCATCACCTGCAGGCGCATCTGCGCCAGGAAATGCACCATCGGAAAAGTCGTCGTGCCACCGTTGATGGTGATGGCCTCGCCATCATGGCAGAGCTTCACGGCCTCGCGGGCAATGGCACGCTTCTGCGCCGAGTTGACGGTCTCGTCGGCCCGGAACGAACGGGCAGCCAGCACGCCGATCTGCGGCGGATGCAGCGCCTCGGCACCGCCGCGCACCTTCTTCAGGCGGTTTTGAAGCGCCAGCGCGCTGATGTCGCGGCGGATCGTCGCCTCCGAGGCGTCGGTCAGCTCGACGATGTCCTGCACCGTCAGGATTGGACGTTCCTGGACGGCGGAAAGGATGATGCGGTGGCGTTCGCGTTCATGCATGGGTCTGTCTCGGCTCCGGGTGGGGGCAGGGACGATGGCGCGCCGGCGCCGCGGGGGCAAGCGCCGGCGCGAGTGATCAAACGGCCTTGGGGCCGGCGAGCTTCCAGCCGTCGAGCGCCATGGCTTCGGGCTGCGGTACCACCTTGAAGCGGGCGGCGAGGTCAACAAGGTCCTGTGTCGTCATTGACTGGCGCGGTCCGCCCATCGACAACACCTTCACCAGGATCTCAGCGGCCTTCTCGGCGGTGTCGACCAAGCCGAAGGCGTCATCGAGCGTCGGGCCGACGCCGAACACGCCATGGAACGGCCAGAGCACCAGCGGCCGCTTGGCGAGCAGACGGCACGTGGCATCGCCCATCTGGTCAGTACCGGGCACTAGCCAGGGCATGGTGCCGACGCCGTCGGGGAACACCACCAGGCACTCGGTGGAGCCTTCCCAGAGCGCGCGCGTCACGTTGGCGTCGCTCCAGTCGAGCACATAGGTGAGCGCGATGAGGTTGGTGGCATGGCAGTGCAGCACGACGCGGTCGCTGCCGTTGGTGGCGTTTTGCCGGGCGATATGGCCCTTGAAATGGCTGGAGTATTCCGACGTCGGCGCGCCGCCGTCGCGATAGCCCCACAACACTTCCAGATAGCTGCCGTCAGCGCCAACGCGCACGACGCCGAGATTGTTCTCCGGATCGAGCTGGACGTTGCGGAAGAACTTGCCGGTGCCGGTAACGATGTAGCTCTGTCCGGCGATGGCCGGCAGCGGCTCGGTCATCGGCAGCCGGCGCGGTTCGCGAATGCCGGCCATGTAGGGCGCAAGGTCGTCTTCGGTGAGGCGCAGGCTGATGTTGCCGCCGTTGCGCTCATCCCAGCCCTTTTCCCAGCAGTCCGTGGTGGCTTTCACCATCGCCTTGACGAACCAGGAATCGATCATATTCGCAGTCATAGTGGCTCAGGACTCCCGCTTGGCGAGCACGTCGCGCTCATAGGTCTTGACGACGTCGAACCAGGCGGCGCCGACCGGCACGTTCCGGCTTTCGCAATAGTGATCCCAGACGGCACCCCAAGGGCTCGTCTTGTGTTCCTCGAATAACGCCATCCGCAGAGCGAAATTGCCGGATGTCTCAGCTGCCTTGAGCTTGGCGACCGGCTCCAGCATCGCCTTCAGCAGCGCCTTGCGCATGTTGCGCATGCCGATCACCCAGGCGGCGATGCGGTTGATGGAGGCATCGAAATAATCGAGACCGATGGCAGTGCGGTCGAGCATGTTGCCGCGCACCAACTCGTTGGCGATGGCCTGCAGCTCATCATCGAACAGCACGACGTGGTCGCTGTCCCAGCGCATCGGTCGCGACACGTGCAGCAGAACGCGGTCGACATACTGGAAGACGGCGGACAGCTTGTCGGACACCACCTCGGTCGGGTGGAAATGGCCGGCATCGAGGCAGAGCATGGTGCCGCGCGTCGCCGCATAGCCCATGTAGAATTCGTTGGAGCCGACCGTGTAAGCCTCGGCCCCGATGCCGAACAGCTTGCTCTCGACGGCGTCGTAGTGGAACGCCTTGGAGATCTTCTCCGAGATCACCTCGTCGAGGGCGGCCTTCAGCGTCTCGCGCGGTCCATAACGATCGAAGGGATAATCCTTCGAGCCGTCGGGGATCCAGATGTTCATCACCGAGGCCGTACCGAGCGAGCGGCCGAAATGCTCGGATACCTTGCGGCTCGCCTTGCAATGGTCGATCCAGAACTGACGGATGCCGGCGTCGGGGTGGCTGAGCGTGCGATTGTCGGCGCTCTTCGGATGCGAGAAGCAGGACGGGTTGAAGTCGAGGCCGAGGCCCCGCTCCTTCGCCCAGTCGACCCAGCGCTGGAAGTGCTTCGGCTCGATAGCGTCGCGCTCCACCTTGCGATCGGCCTCGAGATAGAGGGCGTGCAGGTTGAGCCGCTTGGCGCCGGGGATCAGCGACATCGCCTTGTCGAGGTCGGCGCGCAACTGGTCGGCATTGCGAGCGCGGCCGGGATAGTTGCCCGAAACCTGAATGCCACCGGTGAGCTCGCCATCGGGATTTTCGAAGCCCTTGACGTCGTCGCCCTGCCAGCAGTGCATCGATACGGGGATGGTATCGAGCTTGCTTAAGACGGCCTCTGTATCGATGCCGTCGCGAGCAAACAGCTCGCGGGCCAGCTCATAGGCTTTGGTAATCGGCGAATGATCGGACATGACCGGCGGTTTCCTCCCAATGGCTCCGCTGCCAGCGTCTGCTTTACGGCGTTGGTGATATCAATCATATTCCATCACGATTGATCAAGTGCAATCATATCCGTAGCGTTTGCCACAAATCTGGTTTGCGGCTGAGATCAGTGATTTGTCTCGAGCCTTGATGATTGAAATATCGAATGAAAATGGCATATCTATCTTTTTTGAAGGTAAAATTGCGTATCGCCGAAAGTTCTAGATCGCCGTGGAGAAGCCCGGCGAAGCGATCAAACGTTCGGCGAGAGATTGAAAATGATTGAATTTGCGTAATGATCCCACTGGGAGTGACTGGCTGGGATCGAATATGATTTTCCGGACGGCGGATGCGTGAGCCGGCTGGCGCGGGAGGATGTATCGTGATCAGAAAAGCGTTTGTCATGTGGGTCAACCCGGACGCCCACGCCGAATATAAACGCCGTCATGACGAGATCTGGCCGGAGTTGGCGGTGGTGCTCAAGGCGCATGGCGCCCACAACTATGCCATCTATCTCGATCCGAAGACGTCGACCCTGTTCGCCACCGTCGAGATCGAATCGGAAGACCGCTGGAATGCGGTGGCCGCCACGGAAATCTGCCAGAAATGGTGGAAATACATGGCCGATATCATGCCGTCCAACCCGGACAACAGCCCAAAGTCGGCCGATCTTCGTGAGGTGTTCTTCCTCGCCTGACGGTCAGCCCCGCACCGGAACAGGCCCGGTCGAGCCCTTTACGTCGAGATGTGGCGGCAGAATGATATGCTGGTCGGTCTGCCGGCCCTCGATCCGCTCGATCAGCAGCTTCATCGCTTCGCTTCCGAGCTGATGCCCTGCCTGATCAACCGAGGTCAGCGACAGCTGCGGCAGCGCGGCGAGACGGCTATTGTCATAACCGATCACCGAGAGGTCGTCGGGCACGCGGATGCCGAGCTTCGCCGCTTCCGCCATCAGGGTAAATGCCACGGAATCGGTCCAACAGAAGACGGCCGTTGGGCGTGGTTGGCTTTGCAGGATGCGCCGAGACACTTCCTCATCGTAGCGGTCGCCACGGAAATGCGTGCCTTCGAAAATTGATATGCGCTCCGTGAGTCCATGCGCCGCCATGGTCTCGCGGTAGCCCACCAGACGCCGCGTCGTCGAGTTGTTGGGAGCTGCCGACTCCGGATCAAGCCCGAAATAGGCGATGTCGCGATGGCCGAGCGATATGAAGTGTTCGACGGCGAGGCGCGCACCGGCGCGATCGTCGTTATTGACCGTGTCGTAACCGCAGTCGCGATCGTGGCGTCCGATCATCACCGTTGGTACCGAGGTGGCGACGGTGGTCAGGTAAGCTTCTTCGAGACGCGGGGCAACCATCAGGAAGCCATCGATCTTGTGATCGAGCATGGTGTCGATGGCGTGCTGTTCGGTGGCCTCGGCCGATGGGCGAAAGCCGATCAGCGGCTCGTAGCTGGTGCTCCTCAGTGTCGAGATGACGCCGTCGAGGATATCCGGAAAGAAAGGATTGCGCATATCCGGCAGCACGATGCCGAGCGTGTAGGTGCGTCCCCGAAGGCCACGCGCCGCCGTCTGCGGTCGATAGTTTAGCGCAGTCATTGCCGCTTCGACGCGAGCCCGCATGTCGTCGGAAAGGCCATAGGCATTGCGCAATACTTTGGAAACGGCGGCCCGCGACACTCCGGCCGCCTCCGCCACGTCCTTGATCGTCGCGCGCTTCATGATTCCCCGCCCGTTTCCGCCGTTTTCCAAGTTTCCTCTATACATTCGGCAGTTTGCCGGCAACGATCATTCTCAGCCCTTTACGGCGCCTGCCGTCATACCTTCGACGATCTGCCGGTTGAAGAACAGGAACATGATCAGCGGCGGAATAGTGATGATCAAGATATTCATGAACAGAAGATTGTAAGACGTGTTGAACATGCTCTGGAAATTGAACAGCGTTAGCTGCACCGTCGCGTTCTTTGCTCCCGGCAGGTAATAAAGGGGATTGGTGAAGTCGTTGAAAATCGCCACCGATTGCACAACGATCACCGTTACCGCCACCGGCTTCAGAAGTGGCAGCACGATACGAAAGAACAGCGTGAAGGGGCCGGCGCCTTCCAGAATGGCCGCTTCGTCGAGTTCGCGCGGGATGGTGGCGATGAAGGCGCGAAACAGCAGCACCGAGAACGACAGGCTGTAGGCGATCTCGATCAGAATCAGGCCGGACAGCGTCTTGAACAGGCCGAGCCACTGCAACAGCCAGATGGTCGGCACGACGGCCGGCGGCATGATCAGTCCGGCCAGGACCATAAAGTTGATAAGCCCGCTCCATCGCGACGGCCGCCGTTGCAGCACGAAGCCGACCATGGCGCCGAACACGACAAGGCCGGTGACCGCTACCACCGTGAGGATGATCGAGTTGATGAAGGCAGTGATCAGCATGTAGTCGCGCGCTTCCACGACCGCGACGAGATTGTCCCAGAGGTGAGTTTCGGTCGGCAAGGAGAAGTGCAGGAGCGCCGCTTCCGGCTTGTCCTTCAACGCGTTGACGATGATGAACAGGAAAGGCACAACGAAGACAAAGAAGGCCAGGGCAAGAGCCAGGATGCCCGTCACGTAGTATTTGAGCTTCTTGGCGGTCATGCCTCGACCTCCTTGCGATTGAGGGCGAAGGACAGCGGCACGACGATCGCCGCTACCAGCACGAACAACACGACGTTGCCGGCGGTGGATAGGCCGTAGAAGCCGGCTTGATACTGCTTGTAAATCACCGAGGCCACGACATCGGTCGTAAAGCCCGGTCCGCCCTTGGTCATCGCCCAGATGAGGTCGAAGGAACGAAGGCCGCCGATCAGGCTGAGGATGATCACCGTGACGGTGGCGGGACGGGCAAGTGGCAGCGTGATGTTCCAGAAGCGCTGCAGGGCGTTGGCGCCGTCCATCTTGGCCGCCTCATAATACTCGGCGGGAATGGAGACGATTCCGGCGATGTAGATGACGGTGGCGAGCCCAACACCTTTCCAGACATCGACGAAAGCAACGGACATCAGGGCAAAGCGCGGGTCAGTCAGCCAGGCAGGACCTTTCAGGCCGAAGACGGCGACGACGTCGTTGATCAGGCCATTGGTCGGATGCATCAGCATGGTGAAAGTGATGCCGACACCGATGGTCGACACCAGCACCGGGAAGAACACGATGGCGCGCAGGAGTCCCCGAACCATGACGTTGGATGTGAGCAGGATGCCAAGGAGCATGCCGAGCACCACCTTCGAACCCGAGGTGACGACGGCATAGATCAGCGTGTTGACGAGGCCCCAGACCAGGAATGGCTCGCTGAAGAATTGCCGGAAGTTGGCGAGCCCAATGAACGAATACTGGAACAGCGTCCAACGGGTCAGGCTGAAGAACAGCGAGGCGAAGGTGGGAAACAGGAACAGCACGCCGAAAATGATGGCTGCCGGCAGGTAGAACCAGGTCGGATAGGCTGCCGCAAGTCCGCGTCGGCTGCCTTTCTTGCCAAGGGTCGTCATAAGGACACTCCAGCGCCGTTCGTCCGGTCGGGCGCAGCCTAGCGCGAACGCGGGGCTGCTTCTCGGGGAGGAGAAGTCTAGACCAACCGCTCGAAAAGTCGTCAGCCCTTTCGGAGCAATCGGCTAAATGAAAACAATGAGTTCCGGCAAAGCCGGTCCGTTAGGGCCGGCTTTGGATTCCAGAAGGCGATGGCTCATTCCCAGCCGGGCAGGCCGAGCTGAAGCGCCTGCTTGCGCACGTCGTCGTCATAGAGCTTGGCGCCATCGAGCGGCGCGCGAATGCCCGAGCCGATTTCGACGGTAATCTGTTCGAGGGCCGGCCCCTTGACGGGTGACAGGAACTCGAGGGCGGGCGCGTTTTTGCCGCCTTCGGCGAAGTAGGCGACCAGATCCTTGACTGCCGGCGGAACGTCGGCCGGCAGGGTGCAAGACTTGGTCATGTAGGGGCCGATGGCCCCGACCGCCTGGGTCTGGGTGTCGCAGCCTTCCTTGCTGGCGACGAAGGCGATGAACTTCTTCACCTCGTCCGGATGTTCGGTCTGGGCATAACCGTAGATGCCGTTGGCCATCCAGGCGGTGAGGCCATTCTTGGCGGCGTCGTCGCCGGGCAAGGCGAAGAAGCCGACGTCGTTGATGTAGTCCTTGTAGTTCTCGTTGATGTTGCCGATGGCAAAGGTCAGCATCGGATAGTGAGCGCCTTCGCCCTTCGATACCATGCGTAGGCCGTCGTCATAGCTGGCCGAACCGAAGTCCTCATTGAGGAGGCCGGCCTTGAACACCTCGGCCTGATGCTCGAATCCCCTGAGAGCGGCGGGCGTCGTCGCATATTTGATCTGGTTGGCGGTGTATTTCTGGGGGAAGTCGGGCACGGCTTGCAGGACATTGTAGAAATCGCCGAGCATGAACAGCTGCGAGGTCCAGGTGTCCTTGAACGTCTGGATGACCGGCGTCACGCCGCCCTTGGCCTTGATCGTCTCGTTGTTCTTCATGAAGTCGGCCCAGGTCTTTGGAACCTGCAGGCCTAGCGCGGCATAGACCTTCTTGTTGTAGAACACGCCGCCACCCATGGCCGTCTGGAAGGGCGCGCCATAGACATGACCGCTCTCGCTGACCACCGACTTGAAAATATCCATGATGTCGGACTGGTAGGGCTCGTCGGTCAGATCGAGCATGTTCTGCTGCGGGTTGAGCGCATGAAACAGCGAGCCGGCGTTATACATGAAGACGTCGGTCATCTCACCGGTGGCGAGCCGGGTCTTGACGATATTGTCGCCCTCACCGCCGGCGGCTCGCGATTCCACCTCGATGGTGATGTCGGGGTTCTTGGCGTGGAAGGCGGCTGCCAGCGCTTCCGAGGCCTTGACGGTCGCCGGCGCATTGTCGACGAGGAAGCTCAACTTCACCTCGGCATAGGCCGAAGACGCAAAGGACAGCGCGAGTGCGCTGCCCGCGGCAGCAGCCACCAGAAGGCGGCGGGAAATTGCATGGCTCATGGTTCTCCTCCCAGGTTTCATCCGCCCGGCCGTCCTCTCGGCCGGGGCGGAGAATAATCCGCCCGTCCTCAACGAGCGATGGCGAAAGTCACGACATGGCGCCCGCTTCCCACGGCGAGACGCTGCTTGCTCTTCTCGGCGGCCGGCGCGATGGGCTTGCCGTCGAGAATGATGTTTCGGGCGCCGGCCGGCACGACCAGCGTGCCGCGAGCCCCGTCCGGAACGGACGTTTCCCAGGTGACGATGTCATCCTGGATGCGCCAACCGGCTTCGATGCGGCCGGCGGCTGAGGCGTGAGCCGCGCTGACCGGCGACAGCGCCGGAATGATGGCCGGCTCGAACAGGATGTGCCGGAAACCGGGCTCGGTTTCGTCGGGCCGGAGGCCGGCTACTCCCTCGAACAGCCACTGACAAACGGCGCCATAGGCATAGTGGTTGTAGGAATTCATGGAGGGATCGAATATCGAACCATCGGCCTGAATGGCATCCCACCGCTCCCAAATGGTGGTGGCGCCATTCTTCACCTGGTAGAGCCAGCCCGGGACCTCTTCCTGAAGGAAGACGGCACCGGCGAGCCCCGGTTCGCCGATCTTGAGTAGGGCTGGCAGGAGGGCGGGGGTGCCGATGAAGCCCGTTCCTATGCGGCCGCCCGCTCGGGCGATCGTTGCCTTGAAATAATCCTTGGCTGCCGCGCGCTTGTCCTCGGGGATGAGATCATGCAGGAAGGCGAGGGCATAGGACGTCTGATCGTCGTAGGCGAGGCGGCCGGACGGGGTGATGAACTCATGGGCGAAGGCTGCCCTCACCACTGCGGCCCGATCCGACAGGCGTTTTTCCGTTGCCTTGTCGCCGACGAGGCCGGCGATCTTGGCCGTCAGGTCCGCCGCGATGAACAGGTAGATGGTCGCCGCCGCATCGTCGCCAATAGTCGGCAGCGGTTTCTCGCTTGGACCCTTGGGCTGCAGCCAGTCGCCGAAGGAGAAGCCACGCGCCGCCCAGGGGCGTGGCGGCCGTACGATCGGACCATTGCTGATCGACCAGACGAAATCGTTCCATCGCACCATGGCGGGCAAGGTCTCGCGCAGGATGTCCAGATCGCCGTAGTGGCGATAGAGCACATGCGGAACAATGGAGATGGCATCGCCCCAGCCGGTCGAGCCGTAGAAGTGGGGATAGAGGTCTTCGTGGTTGCGCGTGGGATCTGGCACGACATGCGGGATCTCGCCCTCAGGACGCTGATCGGCCATCACGTCGCGCAGCCATTTGACGAAGAAGGCATGGCTGTGGTGCAGGTAGCAGGCCGCAGCGGCGAACACCTGAGCGTCACCGGTCCAGCCGAGGCGTTCGTCGCGCTGCGGGCAGTCGGTCGGCACATCGACGAAGTTGGACCGCTGCGACCATACTGAGTTCTCGATGAGACGGTTGACCAGCGGATGGCCGGTGGTGAGCCAGCCGGTACGCGTGATCGCCGAGGAGATCGGTATCGAGGCAATGTCGACGATTTCAGCCTTGCCGGTGACCGTCACGCGGGCGAAGCGGAAGCCCTGGAAGGTGAAGGTGGGCCGATAGGTCTCATGGCCGTCGCCCTTCAGAACATAGGTGACGCGGCAGGGAGCGGAGCGCAGGTTGGTATTGCAGAACTCGCCCTTGTCGAGAATTTCCGAATGCTCGACCAGCACCGTCGCACCAGCTTCGCCCTTTACCGCAAAGGTGACGTAGGCGGCTGTATTCTGGCCGAAGTCGTAGATGGTGCGTCCTTCGGCATCAGTGAAGGACGAGACGGGCTTGAGTGCGCCGAGTTCCTTGACGCCATTGACCTCGTGAGCGATCAGCACTGCCGGGTCGAAATCTTCGTGAAGCACGACGCCCTGATCGGCCGGTGCGCCTTCGAGGCGAGCATCGTAGGTCTCACCGAAATAGATGCCAGATCTGAGGATGGGGGTGAGGCCGCTCGACCAGCTTGTATCGGACGCGAGGATTGTCTTGCCGCCGGTCTCGAGCTCGACAATGGCGGCGATGCGATCCCCCCAAGTGTTGAGAAGAGCATGCTCGTGCGCCCACATCATCTGCGAGCGATACCAGCCGTCGCCCAGCCAGACGTCGATGACGTTGTCGCCGTCGAAAAGCAGGTCGCCGACGTCGTAGGTTTGGTAGCTGAGGCGGTCGTTGTAGGAGGTCCAGCCAGGCGTGAGGAGGTCGTCGCCAACCCGCTTGCCGTTGATGAAGGCGCGGTAAAGGCCAAGCGCGCTGATGCGCAGGGTGGCCTTGCCACCCTCCTTCGCTTGGAAGGTCTTGCGCAGGAAGGGCTGCCGCGTACCGACGCCAGCGTCGGAGAGCGGACGGATCATTCGCGCCGACCAGGCATGTCGTTCGGCAGCGTGCCTTGTTCCGCCCGTCGCGCGGGAGCCCGATCCTATCCCATCCATCTGTCTTGTCCTCCCGCCGAACAAGCACGCCACCCAAGCGGTCGGCTTGTTCTTGCCTGTTGATCCGCCGGTCGAGTTCCCTGGCGTTTTGGTGTGGAGACCGGTTTACAAATGGGGCGTGTGAACGGCTCTCATCCCCCTCCGTCCTCCTTGCAAAAAAGTGTAGACCAGTTTACGAAATTGTAAAGAGGCCGGGTTGAGGAAGCCGGCCGTACCAAAGTCGGGGTGGAGGATGTCAGCCCAAGGGAAGGCCTGACGTAGAGGATCGCCGGCTGCTTGATATATCCGACGGGTCGAGGGAGGACGATGTGGCGGGACTGAAACTCGAGAGCGTGCGCAAGAGCTTTGGCGAGCTCGCGGTCATCCACTCTGTTGATCTCGACATCGACAGCGGCGAGTTCGTTGTTTTCGTCGGCCCGTCAGGCTGTGGCAAATCGACGTTGTTGCGCCTGATCGCTGGCCTTGAAGACACGACTTCCGGCCGCATCGAGATCGACGGTGCTGACGTCACCGAGACACCGCCGTCCGAGCGTGGCGTCGCCATGGTGTTCCAGTCCTATGCGCTCTATCCGCATATGACGGTGGCCGAAAACATGGGTTTCGGCTTGAAGATCAATCATGTGCCAAAGACCGAGATCGCGCGCAAGGTTGGCGAGGCGGCTCGCGTGCTGCATCTTGAGGAACTGCTTGATCGCAAACCCAAGCAGCTCTCGGGCGGTCAGCGTCAGCGTGTGGCCATCGGCCGGGCCATCGTCCGCAATCCCAAGGTCTTCCTGTTCGACGAGCCGCTATCCAATCTCGACGCGGAGCTGCGCGTTCAGATGCGCCTCGAGATCGCTCGCCTGCACCGCGAGGTGAAGGCGACGATGATCTACGTGACGCACGACCAAGTGGAGGCCATGACGCTGGCCGACAAGATCGTCGTGCTCCGGTCGGGTCGCGTGGAGCAGGTGGGCCGGCCGATCGATCTCTATGCCGATCCGAACAATCTATTCGTCGCCGGTTTCATTGGCTCGCCGAAGATGAACTTCCTGAAGGGGATCGTCGGCGAGCGGACTGATGTCGGCACCGAAGTTCGCATTCCTGCCTTTGGCCTGTCGCTGATCCTGCCGGCTGCGGCCGATCTGAAACCCGGAACGGCTGTGTTGGCGGGCGTGCGTCCCGAACACTTCCACCAAACGGCCGCTCATATGATCGTGCTGCCCATTGAGGTTCTGGAAAACCTCGGGGGGCAGACCTACGCCTATGGACGGACGCCGGACGGTGATCAAGTGGTCGCCGAGGCACGGTTCCTGCCGCCCGGTTGGCGTGGCGACAAGCTCGATATCGGCTTCAATGCCGAAAACGTGCTTCTGTTCGATCCGGAAAGTGGCCTGCGTGTCCGCTGAACGGGTTAGCCAGTGGCGACCCCATCGAGGAATATGGCGACCGATGCCTTCACCCACTGGTGCTGTTCGGCAATGGTCAGCGGTTCTCGGAGGCCGAGCAGGATCTGGCGCTGCGCCTCATTGATCGTACCGCGCAGAAGATGAGCCGCTATCTCGACGTTGCCGGGGCGCAGAAAGCCGCTTTTCTGATGCTCGCGAATCCATGCCTCGAACACACCGGTAATGCGGGCCGTTGCCTGTTGATAACTTTCGGCAAGGGCCGGAACCTCCAGACGCTCGGCCGCGATGAGACGGGTGAGTCGCACAGCATCGTCGGATAATGCCAGGCCGGCATACCCCAAAAGCAGGGCTTCGAGGCTCACGCGGGGATCGGTTGCGGTTATCCGCGCTGCGTCGAGGCTGCCGAAGGCCATGTCGATCCGCGCCTCCATAGCCTCCTTCAGCAAGTCCTCCTTGGCGGAGAATAGACGATACAGCGTCCGCGTTGACACGCCGGCCTCGCGGGCAATGGTGTCGATTCCGGTGCGGATATACCCCGTCTCCAGAAAGGCCCGTGACGCCGCCGCGATGATTACGGCGCGCGTCTCGTCGTCGCTTCTGAGGGGCGGCCGTCCGGGACCGCGCGTTGGAGCCTGATTGCTGTCGACCATCTGCATCCCCTTTCTTGACACAAGGTGGCTTCCGGAAATAAAGAAAACAATGATTTTCCAAATTATCGCAAGCTGAATCGGATTTCGAGCCGGCTTCGATACGTAAGGATGAAATCCGTGTCCGCTTGGCGTCCTCTCGTTATCGCCGGACTGGCGGCTGCCGGCCTCGGTCTTTCCGTTGTTTGGGCAGTCGATCATCCGGAACCGCTGATGCTGCAGGGCGAGGTGGAGGCGACGCGTGTCGATCTCGCCGCCCGTGTTGCCGGTCGGGTTCTCAGGACACCGGTCGACATGGGCGACCGGGTGGCTCAGGGCGATCTGGTGATCGAACTCGACAGTCCAGCGCTTCGGGCCGGACTCGACACATCGAAGGCGACTCTCGCCGTCGCCCGATCGAACCGTGATCTGGCCTTTTCGACGCGACAGGAGACGATCGACGCCCGCCAGGCCGAGCGGGAGAAGGCCGAAGCCGACGTGCTGTTGGCGCAGAAGACCTACGACCGCGTCAGCCAGTTGCAGGAACGCTCCTTTGCCTCCGAACAGGTGCTCGACGAGGCGTCCAACAAGCTCAACGCTGCCCTGAAGGCTCGTGCTGCAGCCGAAGCCAATCTCCAGCTCGCCATCAAGGGCAACAGTTCCGAGCAGAAGGCGGTCGCAGTGGCGCAGGTCGAACAGGCAGCAGCCGCCGTCGCCCAGATCGAGACCGACCTTGCCGAACTCACGGTGAAGGCGCCGCTAGCGGGCGAGGTGACGGCCCGCACCGCCGAAATCGGCGAGCTATTCGGCGCCGGCACACCGCTCGTCTCCATCGTTGACGTCGATCATGCCTGGTTCACTTTCAACGTCCGGGAGGATTTGCTGAATGGCCTTGTGGTCGGGAACCGGCTGAAGGTACGCGTGCCGGCACTGGGTGGCCGCGAAATCGACACCCGCGTAACAGTCATCAACGCGCAAGGCTCTTACGCCAACTGGCGCGCCACCAAGGCGACCGGCGATTTCGATCTTCGTACCTTCGAGGTGAGGGCGCGGCCCGACGGCCCGGTCGAGGGGCTGCGTCCCGGTATGAGCGGGCTGATCGACTGGTCAGGGCCTCGGCTCATGGAACGCTGAGCCATGGCGCAGCGAGCCCATCTTAAGGCCGGCTTCCGGCGGGCTCTTCTCGCCGAGTTGCGGCAGATCGGCGCGCGTCCTGGACTGATGTTCATGCTGGCGCCGTTTCCGCTTCTGCTGTTTGCACTCCTGGCGGCGGTGTTCCAGCTCGGTCTGCCGCGCGATCTGCCCATTGCCGTCGTCGACCAAGACCGCTCGACGCTATCGCGACAAATGGTGCGCATCGTCGATGCAACCCCGGAGGTGGCGGTCGCCCATGAGGCGAGTTCGCTTAGCGAGGGGCGCCAGCTTCTTCTCTCTGGCGAGGCCTACGCCGTGGTGCTGATCCCGGCCCGCACGGAGCGCGACGTACTGGCTGGTCGACGGCCCGAGGTCGTGCTGTTCTACAACAATCAGTATATGACGCCGGGCAGCCTGGTTGCCCGTTCCGTCGGCGGTGCCCTGGGCACGGTTGCGGCCGGCATTTCGATCGAGGCGCGCGTTGCCCGTGGTGCCGATGTTGAAAGCGCCACGCAGGCGGTAACGCCGGTGCCTGTAAGGCAGAGTGCGCTGTTCAACCCCAGTCTCGAATACGTCCAGTTTCTGCTGGCGGCCGTCATGCCAACAGTGCTGCAGATTTTCATTGGCGCCAGCGCCGCCCTGTCTTTCTCCCGTGACCGGCAAGGCGTTGCTGGTTTGGGCCGGTCGCTTCGGCTCGGCGGCACGCTCATGAGAACGGCAACCGGCAAGCTCGCACCCTATACGCTGACCTATCTTCTCGTGCTGTGGGGCGCCGATGCGCTGCTGTTCGGACCGATGGGCGCGCGCTTTGGCGGCAATCTCGCCTTTCACGTCGCCTATGGTCTGGTCTTCGTGCTTGCCTCGCAGATGCTTGGCGCGGCGGCGGCGCTTATAGCTCGCGACACGGTGTCGGCGCTCGCCGCCATCGGCGTCATCACCGGGCCGGCCTTCGGCTTTACCGGCATCACCTTCCCGCGCCTTTCCATGAACGGCTTTTCCACCGTCTGGGCCGACCTCCTGCCGGTGACGCACTATCTCGAGCTTCGCACCGACAACATCCTGCGTGGCGCATCGTTCGACATCTCCCTGCCAGCTTTTGTTTCGCTGGCGACGCTGGCACTGGCCTATGGTGGAGTGACGCTTCTCCTCCTCTGGCGTCACGGGCGACCACGGCCTGCCATCGCTGTGGAGGCCGGCAGATGATTGCTGCCTTCTTCCACGAGATCGTCATCGCGATCATGGCCATCTGGGCCGATAAAGGTGCCAGGTCGACCATGCTGGGCGCGACGCTGTTCTTTTCCGTCTTCTTTCCGCAGCCCTACCTTTCCGAGGTGGTGCGCGACATGCCGGTGGCCATCATCGATCAGGACGGATCGACGCTGAGCCGCGAATTGATCCGCCGCATCGATGCCGCCGATGCTGTCGCCGTCGCCCGCTACGCACCCGACATGCCGTCGGCCCGCGCCCTCTTCCTGAAACGCGAGGTCTACGGCATCGTCGTCGTGCCGCCGAAGTTCGAGCACGATCTCTTGGCCGGTCGCGCGGCGCCGATCGCCGCCTTTTCCGACGGTGGATACTTCTTGCTGAATTCGGTGATGTCGTCGGCGCTGTCCAATGCGACGCGCAGCCTCGGCGCCGAGGTCCAGGTCGGAAGGCTCACAGCCTCAGGCACCGACATGGCCTCAGCCATGGCCATCGTCGAGCCGCTGCGCGTTACCACCGTACCGCTGTTCAACCCAACCGGCGGCTATGCGAGCTTTGTGCTGCCGGCCGTCTTCGTGCTGATCCTGCAGCAGACGTTGCTGATGGGCATCGGCAATCTCAAAGCCGGTCGCCGCTCCCTCGGAGCCTTTTCCACCTTGGCCGATGCGATCGTCTACGTCGGTCTCTATAGCCTGTGGGCTGGGGTCGTGCTGGTGCTGCTGCCCTGGGTTTATCGACTACCCCGCATCGGCGACGTCGCCGTCATGTATGCGGTGGTCGTACCATTTCTATGCGCCGTCACAGCGATGGGTATCGCAGTTGCCCGGCTGATCCCCACCAAGGAAGGCGTCATCTTCTTCTTGGTGGTGCTCGGCATGCCCCTGTTTTTCCTGTCGGGTGTCTCCTGGCCGGCCGAGGCCATGCCGAGACTGCTGCATGCCGTCGCCTTCATCATTCCCTCGACGACGGCGGTACCGGCTCTGGTGCGCGTCAACCAAATGGGCGCCGACGTCCGGTCTGTCGAGACGACGATCCTGATCCAACTCGGCCTCTGCCTCGCTTACTCAACACTCGCCGTAGCCGTGGAACGGGTTAAGCAAAAGCGCCTCGCCTGACGCGGCTTGCGTGTCGGGTTGGTTCGGACCACACTCGGGAAAATACTGAGGCGAGGTGTGGTATGGCGGCGGCGGGGCTCGGGGCGACGATTGGCCCGGTGGTGGTGCTTCTTTCGGCCGGTGTGCTGGCAGTGCCGCTGTTCCGCCGGCTCGGTCTTGGCTCGGTGCTGGGTTATTTCGCGGCCGGCGCCTTGGTCGGCCCCTCGGCCTTTGGCCTGTTTTCCGATCCGGCCGCCATGCTGCACGTGTCGGAACTCGGCGTCGTCATGTTCCTGTTCCTGATCGGACTGGAGCTGAGGCCGCAAAAACTCTGGGCAATGCGTGTCCAGATCTTTGGGCTTGGCCTCGCACAGGTGGTCGTCTGTATCGGCCTGCTGACGTCTGTTGCCTTCTTGGCGTTCGGACTACCATTTATTCCGGCTTTCATTGCCGGCGCCGGCTTCGTTCTGTCGTCCACGGCGGTTATCATGTCGCTGCTGCAGGAGCGAGGCGAGCTGGCGAGTGTCGACGGGCAGAAAGCCGTTTCGATCCTGCTGTTCGAGGATCTCTCCATCGTGCCGCTTCTTGCCCTGGTGGCTTGGCTGGCGCCACCCGATGGTCATGGCGGCAATGGCTGGATTGGAGTGGGGCTCGGTGTTGCGGCTGTGGCGGCGCTGCTACTGGCCGGCCGCTATCTTATCGATCCATTCTTCGGCCTGCTTGCTCGCGCCCGTACTCGTGAAGTGCTGACCGCCGGTGCGTTGTTGGTCGTGCTGGGCGCGGCCTTGCTGATGGAAGCGGTCGGCCTGTCTATGGCGATGGGCACATTTCTCGCCGGCGTCATGCTGTCGGGTTCGAGCTACCGTCATCAAGTCGAAGCCGATGTCGAGCCCTTCAAGGGGCTGTTGATGGGCCTGTTCTTTCTCGCGGTCGGCATGTCGCTCGATATCCGGGTGGTCGTGGAACGCTGGCCGCTGCTGATCGGTCTTCTCTTCGCCTTTGCCGTGGTGAAGGGGATCGGCATCTATGTGGTGGCGCGCCTGTTCGGCTCCAACCATCGCTTGGCCTCTCGCCGCGCCCTGATGTTCGCCCAAGGTGGCGAGTTCGCCTTCGTGCTTTACACGGCGGCGGCGAGCGGCGGCGTCATTCCGACTAGTGACGCTGCCTTATTCGCCACGGTGATCATCCTCTCGATGGCGCTGACACCGCTGGTCCTTGCCATCTCGGGCCACTTCCGTCGCGAAGAGGAAAAGTCGCTCGATGGTGTCGAGGAAGCGCGTGATCTTCGCGGTAGCGTGTTGCTGATCGGCTTCGGCCGCTTCGGCCAGGTCGCCGCGCAGCTGCTGCTATCGCGCGGTGTCGACGTGTCGATGATCGAGAACGATCCCGACCGCATTCGCGAGGCGGGGCGGTTCGGCTTCCGCATCTTCTATGGCGATGGCACCCGGCTCGACACGCTCCAGCATTCCGGCGCGGCCGAGGCGGAAGTGATCATGGTCTGTGTCGACGACCGCAAGGCGGCGAACCGGATCGCCGAATTGGTCAAGGCCAATTTCCCGCTGGCGCGATTGCTGGTCCGGTCCTACGACCGCATCCACTCGATCGAACTGATCCGCGCCGGAGTCGACCTCGCGGTGCGCGAGACTTTCGATGCGGCTCTGCATATGGGTGCCGAGGGCCTGCGGGCACTCGGTTGCAGCGAGGAGCGGACGGAGGAGGCTCTTGCCACCATCCGCCGCCTCGACGCGGAGCGGCTATTGGCCCAGGTGCAGGGCGGCATCATGGCCGGCCGCGAAAATCTGACGACGCGGCCGGTACCTGAACCCCTCACGCCGCCGAAGAAGGTGGCGGCCGAGTAGTCCAAGCTCAGACGGCCCGTATCGCCGCGTTGGCCTGGAGACCGTTAAGATCCAGCGCGTAAAGCGCATCGCACAGTTCCTGGGGCAGGAAGCCGGGGCCTTTCACCCGCTTGCCGGCGATGGCGCCGGCCGCGGCATAGATGGCAAGCGCTGCCACCGTGCCCTCGAAGGCCGGCGCAACGGCGACGAAGGCGCCGACGAGGACGGTCAGCGAGCAGCCGAGGGCTGTCGAGAGCGGCATCAGTTCATGGCCGCCATCGATGGCGACGGTGCGCGTCCCATCGGTGACATAGTCGGTCTCGCCGGTCACCGCGACAACCGCCCCACTCGAGCGGGCAAGCGCGATGGCGCTGTCGAGCGCGGCATTGGAGCTCGCCGAGCTGTCGACGCCCTTCGAGGCGACGCTGGCAACACCCGAAAGCGCCATGATTTCCGAAGCATTGCCACGAATGACAGTCGGTCCCATGGCGACAAGGTCGGCAGCGGCCGTATTGCGGAGACGGGTCGCACCAACGGCGACAGGATCGAATACGATGGGTTTGCCGGCTGCCTTGTAGACGCTGGCCGCCAGCTTCATGCCGGCGATCCAGTCGGACGACAGCGTGCCGATGTTGAGCGTCAGCGCGCGGGCGATACGGCCGAAATCCTCGACCTCGTCCATCGAGTGCACCATGGCCGGCGAGGCGCCGGCGGCGAGCAGCACGTTGGCGGCGATATTCATCGCCACGAAATTGGTGATGTTGTGCACGAGTGGTCGTTCGGTGCGTACCTTCTCATGAAGGGCATGAACGTCGGCAAGCGTCAGGGTGGTCATCGCGGGCTCCTTCGACGACGATCGCCCGCGGACAAGAAGACGTGTGGCTGCCGGACAGGCCGGGCCGCTCGCCTCAATCCCTCCGCCGGCATGATCCGGATCAGGTTCGTGGGGTTGGATCGCTCCTCTCAGTCCGGCGAACCGGACACCCCCTTGAGACGGTGCGAACATAGGCGGGGGGAGGGGGAAGCGCAAGGGAGAGGCGCTGAGAGCGGAGCAGCCTGCGCGAACGTTGTGGTTCTACCGGATAGCTATACAGACGCGAACGACGACCACGATTTGACCTCAGTCCGTCAGTTCAGCATGCGTCCTACGGCTTCCAGCAAGAATTCATCCTGATAGTGCCCTGAGGCAAAGGACAGGCCGACCGGGCAATCGTCAACGGTCAGCAGCGGAGCTGTGATTTCTGGCAAACGCGCCACACCGGAGAAGGCGGTAATGGTCATTGTTCGGTCGTAGAAATCCAACACGGCATCCAGGTTCGTCAACGTTCCCTTCAGAGGCGCGATGACAGGTGTCGTCGGAAAGCAGATGACGGTGCCCGGTACGAGGTAGGCGTTGATCTTCTCAAAGAGCCGTTCGCAGCGCGCAAGACTGTCCATTGCCGCAATACGGTCAAAGCGTTGCACATTGCCATAGGCCATGGAGAAAGCGATGCCAAGCTCTGGCTTGGCCGTCTCGATCCAGTTGCCGACTGTGCTTTCAAACTCGGCGGATTGCAGGTTGCGGAGCGCCTTCACGTTGCAGTCGCTCAGCGGGATATCCTCGCTAACGATTTTCGAAAAATGGATTGTTTCCAATGAGATGCCGACATCGTGGGAAATTCGCTGAAGAGCTGAGCAGACCTGGTCCTGCACGGCTTTGTTCGCGACTTCCAGCGCATCGGTCAGAAGCAGGAGACGCCGCAAAGGCACCCCTGTCTTTGGACCGCTATGCAACATGACGCGAGCGGCGGCATTCAAATGCTCAAACCGCGCTGCCAGAACACCAACAGTGCTTACGCTTGGCATGAAGGGCAGCACTCCGGCCTCTGATATCCGGTGCAGCGAGGGGCGCATGCCCCAGATTCCACACAAACTTGCCGGAACGCGAACGGATCCCCCTGAATCCGTACCAATCGAAAAGTCCGCGAGTCCATTGGCGACCGAGGCGGCTGATCCGCTCGAAGAGCCGCCTGGAATTCGCTCCGGCGCTTTCGCGTTGCGCGGCGTTCCGAGAAATTGGTTTTCGCCATCAAGGCTATAGGTGAATTCGTCCGCAATGGCCTTGCCCACACAACGCGCACCGGCGGCGAGCAACTGATCGACGCAGACAGCGTTATGCACCGGTGCCGGATGGGCATCTCTCCATGCCGGGCTGCCGTAGGAGGTCCTCAGCCGTGCAATGTCGATGTTGTCCTTCACGGTGAAGGTCGTCCCGTCCAACGGACCGCTGCCTAAGGGAGAGAGATCCAGTCGCTCTACAAGGCAACAAGCAGGGTCGTCGGGAAGGGGTGTCTGAAACATGACTTTCACGTCGAATAAGCTACGCGGCGACGAAAACCATCACGATTCGGAGGGTGAGACAACGCGAACCAAAAATGTGATGGATCGATTGGAAATGAGTGGCTCTTTCGCAGGTGCCAGTCCGACTGGACCGGGTTACGCCATCGTGAGAAAAATCCGAGAGAGAGGGGAATTACGCAGAGGTCGGAATTGAGCCTCCTGAACGATGCAGCGCAGCATCATTCTAGACATTAGGATTTTTACTTTCGCCCAATAGGTCGATTTTTTGCAATTTCCACGGGAATTTGGAGAATGATTGCGAGTGTTAAATACTGTTGACGATAAATTATTTACCCGGCAGGGCTAAGATAGTCTCCGCCTTCTGTTGCCCAGCAGGCCGTTTTGTTTGGAGCGATGTAGCGAGATATGCGGATACGGCTAGCCATATTTGCGCTGATCGGCTTCAGTCTGGCGCCGTTCCTGGTAAGCCAAATTTTAGTGGCCGAAAAGAACATGCATATGGCTCTCGCGACGGCGGAGCAGAGCGTGCGGCTTTCGTTGGCGCGCACCGAAGATATATTCGTCGGCGCAAAGGTTGAGCTTGAAAATCTGTCCGCGACAGTTGCGCTGATCGACTCCCTGCGCTCCAGCTCACCTGAGCAGTGCAGCCAAACTCTGCGAAAGATTGTCGGGACCCACAAGCATGTAAAAGCTGTGGCGTTGCTATCCCCACAGGGTCTTGCTTATTGTGGGTCTGAAGATAAAGCGGTCGGTCTTTCGTTTTCTGAGCGTAAGTATTTTAGAGAGAGTCTCGATTCTATTGGAATCGCTTGGGGCGATCTACAGATCAGCAAGGTGAATAATCAGATCACTGTCGTTTCGGCGCGCGCCGTTCGCTTTGAAGGGAAAGTGGCTTTCGTCGTACTCGTAACGCTCGACGTCGCGTCCATGAAGCAGCAGACTTTCGAACAATTTCAGCTTCAGGTCGCCGAGGCGGCCCTTATGGATGGGCAAGGCGAAGTTCTGGACAAGGTCGTCTTCGACAAGAATGTACCTCTCTTTGACGAACAAACGCTCGGCCGGGCACGAGCGATGAGCACTGGGATCATTCCTTCGGATACTCATGACCAGAACTCAAGCCTAGTTGCCGTCATGAAGCTGCCGATGGCGGCCGGGCGTCTCGTCTTTGCCGTCCCGATTGGTCAGATCTACACTGTCGCACATCGTGAAATGGTTGCCGCGGTGGCATTGGTTTGCCTGGAAACACTGCTCATCGCCGCGTTCGTTCTCGCCGCTTTGGAGCTTCTGATCCTGCGAAGCCTACGCCGAATGACCGATTTCGCGAGCCGCATTACCGCTGGCGATCAGTGCCATAGCATGGCTGTTCGGTCGCCATTTCCCGAGTTCACAATCCTGTCCTCGGCACTGAACATGATGGTCGAGAAGCTCGAAAGCGTAAGCTTTACCGATCCGTTGACCGGCCTTGCCAATCGGCGTGCCCTCGAAATCCATCTTGAGCGCTGCGACGAGCGCCTCCAAAGCGACGGCGTCGAATGCTCCGTTGCCATGATCGACATCGATCATTTCAAACTATTCAATGATCGGTTCGGCCACGGTACCGGAGACTCGGTGCTCCAGATGGTTGGCGAAACGCTGAGGAGTTTTGCGCCGTCGGGTGAAGAGATGGCTGCGCGCTACGGCGGCGAGGAGTTCACCTTCATTCTGTCCGATACGAGCGTTGAAAGCATCACCAGGCGTCTCGATGCGTTACGCTGCTCAATCGAGGATCTGGATATTCTTCACCCGGATTCGAGGTACGGTCGGCTCACTGTCAGCATCGGCTTTGCGCTGGCGCTTTCGGGCGGGAACATGCAGGAAACGCTCGCACGTGCCGACCTCGCCCTCTATGCCGCCAAGGAGCGTGGACGCAACCGGGTGGAAAGCGATTTAAAGCCACCGCCCACACCGGCAACAGCTCGAGATCGCCTCACTGAGGAGGCGTTGGCCTGAGGCCGAGCATCAAGTGAGAAGTGGCCTACTTCTCGACAAATACCGACGCGCGGAAAAGCCCGGAGCGGCGGCGCGGATATATCCGGTGCTTACCGCTGTCAGTATCAGCGACTGATCCGCTTCACCGGTTCACTTATCGGCCAGCCAGCGCCCCGATTTGCCGCCATCCTTTTCGAGAAGGCGGATGGCCTCGATGCGCACGCCCTTCTCGGCCGCCTTCACCATGTCGTAGACGGTAAGGCAGGCGACGGAAACGGCGGTCAACGCCTCCATCTCCACACCGGTATTGCCGGAGCAACGGACGATGGCGGTAATGTCGAGGCCCGGCAGCGTCGGGTCCGGCGAAATGTCGATCGCCGCCTTGCTGATCGGTAGGGGATGGCACAGCGGGATAAGGTCGGACGTTTTCTTGGCGGCCATGATGCCGGCAAGACGAGCGGTGGCGATAACGTCGCCCTTGGGTACCCGTCCGTCGAGAATGAGCGCCAGCGTTTCGGCCTTCATCACCACTTTGCCGGCGGCTATGGCCGTACGGGCGGTGGTCGCCTTGTCACTGACGTCGACCATGTGGGCGGCGCCCTTTTCATCGAGATGGCTGAGAGGGGAGGTCATGTCAGGCTTCTCTCGACAGCGCTTCGACGAAGCGGATCGGCTCACCGGTGGAGGGTGTTGCAAGATCGCCCTCCCACATCACTCTTCGGCCGCGCACGATGGTGCCGACCGGCCAGCCGGTGACCTCCACGCCGTCGTAAGGCGTCCAGCCGCAGCGCGAGGCAATCCAGCTGTTGCGGATGGTTTCGCGGCGCTTCATGTCGACGATGGTGAGGTCGGCGTCGTAGCCGACGGCGATGCGCCCCTTCCGCGCCATTCCGAAGATACGCGCCGGCCCGGCCGAACTGAGGTCGACGAAGCGTTGCAGCGTCAGCCGTCCGGCGTTGACGTGATCGAGCATGATCGGCACAAGCGTCTGCACGCCGGTCATGCCGGAAGGGCTGTCCGGGTAGGGCTTTGCCTTTTCCTCGAGGGTGTGTGGCGCGTGGTCGGAACCGAGCACATCGGCGATGCCCTGCGTCAGGCCCCGCCAGATGCGGTCGCGATGGGCGGCCGAGCGCACCGGCGGGTTCATCTGAACGAGGGTGCCGAGCCGTTGGTGGTCGGCTTCGGTCAGCGTCAGATGATGCGGCGTGACCTCGACCGTCGCGACATCCTTGTGATCCTTGAGAAAATCCATCTCGTCGCCGGTGGAGATGTGCAGCACGTGGATGCGGGCGCCCTTGTCGCGGGCGATACGGACGAGCCGCTCGGTCGATTTCAGCGCTGCCTCCACGTCGCGCCAGACGGGATGGCTCGACGGATCGCCGGCGATGCGCAACGGCTTGCGCTCGTTGAGCCGCGCCTCATCCTCGGAATGGAACGCGGCGCGGCGGCGCGTGGCACCGAGAATGGCGGCGACGCCCTCGTCATCGGCAACCAGAAGGTCGCCGGTCGAGGAACCCATGAACACCTTGATGCCGGCAGCGCCCGGTAGCCGTTCGAGCTCGGGGATGTCGCGCACGTTGCCATGCGTGCCGCCCACCCAAAAGGCGAAGTCGCAATGCATGCGATGGGTGCCGGCCGCCACCTTGTCCGCAAGACGCTCCGCGCCGGTGGTCAGCGGGTTGGTGTTGGGCATCTCGAACACGGCGGTCACCCCGCCCATGACGGCGGCGCGGGAGCCGGTTTCCAGGTCTTCCTTGTGGGTGGCGCCGGGTTCGCGAAAGTGCACCTGGCTGTCGACGACGCCGGGCAGGATGGTGAGGCCGGCGCAATCGATCGTCTCGCCGGCTGAGACGCGGGAGAGATCACCAATCTCGGCAATACGGCCCTCGCGGAGGCCGATGTCGCGCTCGCCGATGCCGTCGTGGTTGACGACAGTGCCGTTTCTAAGGACGGTGTCGAAAGTCATGGGGCGTGGTCCTATGCGAGTGGCCTACGGCCGGCGGGAAGACCTCTTATCGGTCTTTCCACCTATTCGCTAGATGACCCCTCTCCGTCCTCCGGCGAGGAAGACGGCGCCGCTCGCGCTCCGGCGAGACCGACCATCGATCCGAAAAGCCGCGCCTGATGGCAGCAGCGTGTCGTCTCGACAAGCTCTCTTCCTGTTCTCGGGAAGAGCTGGAGAGGGGTGGCGGCCCGCCCTCCTGGCGGTACTGAAACAGCGGCTCCGGCGCGTCCTCGGATGAGGAATGCGCCGGAGCCGCTAGTATTACTTGTAAGCGGCGGCAATGCCAAGGAAATCGGTGGCCTTCAGCGAGGCGCCACCGACGAGGGCGCCATTGACGTTCTCAACGGCCATCAGCTCGGCGGCGTTGGACGGCTTCACCGAACCGCCATAGAGAATGCGGATGCCGTTGGCGTCGGCGCCGAAGCGGCGGACCAGTTCCTTGCGGATGAAGTTGTGCACTTCCTTAACGTCGGCGGCGGTCGGCGTCAGGCCGGTGCCGATGGCCCACACTGGCTCGTAGGCGATGACGGTATTGGCAGCCGTCGTGCCGTCGGGCAGCGAACCGGCGACCTGGGTGCCGACGACGTCGAGCGTCTTGCCGCCGGTGCGCTCGGCATGGGTCTCGCCGACGCAGACGATGGCGATCAGGCCGGCGCGCCAGGCGGCTTCGGTCTTGGCCTTGACGACGGCGTCGGTCTCAGCGTGGTCGGTGCGGCGCTCGGAGTGGCCGACGATGACGTAGGTGGCGCCGGCATCCTTCAGCATCTCGGCCGAGGTGTCGCCGGTGTGGGCACCGGAAACCTTGGCGTGGCAGTCCTGGCCGCCAACCGGCAGCAGGCCCTTCTGAGCAAGGGTGGCGACGAGGGTGAAGGGCGGGCAGATAGCGAGCTCGGCCTTGGCCTTGAGGGCGGCATCATAGCCAGCGGCAATGGCCTCGAATTCGGCAACAGAGGCCTTGAGGCCGTTCATTTTCCAGTTTCCGGCAACCAGCGGCTTGACCGACATGCTCTCGTTCCTTCGATATGCGTTGCGTGGGCGTGGATCATCCCGAACCGGGGCCGGCCTGAATCCTCGAAACGGCCTGGAAGATGATCGTGTAGGCGAAAACCCGCAAGCGCATTTATATCCGGCAGATGCAAAACGCTAGCAAGGGCTATTGACTACGAAACCCCACGAAACGCTCGTCGAATGGAGCGATCCGGAATGCCGGCCGATTCTCTTGGGCGGGCCTGCCATTGCCCGTGCGATCGTGAGTGTCGCCTGCCGTGCGTCGTCCCAGATGTGGATATGCGTGACAAGGTCGCGACCGAGCAGGGTGTCCGAGGCCGGATTTCGGCACTTTATCAGGCAAAACCGGCGCTTGCGGCATGAGGCCGCCGCCCCTATGATCCCGCGCGCCGAAGCGGTCCCTGCGAGACCGGTGGCGTGACTGGGATGGATGGGCGCGCGCGCCCCCGAGACGGACGACACAATGCTTGATTCAATGCGCCGCGGGGCGAACACGCTTCCCGCGAAGATTTTTCTGGGCCTCCTGACGCTGTCCTTCATCGGTTGGGGCGTCGGCTCCCGCCTCGGAGCTTCGCATTCCGACACGCTCGCGACGGTAGGTAACACCTCGATTACGCTCGGCGAATTCCAGCGTGCCTATCAGCGGCAGTCGCAAGCGGTGGCCCGCCAGATCGGCCAGGCGCTGACGCCCGATATGGCTCGCTCCATTGGTCTGCCACAACAGACGCTCGGCACGCTGATGGCCGACGCCACCGTGGCCGACATGGCTGCCGCCGTTGGCCTTGGCGTGTCCGACGATCGCCTCGCGCAGGGCATCGCCAACGACCCGCAGTTGAGAGCTCCGGGCGCCCAGACCTTCAATCGCGACTATTTGGCCCAGCTTCTCAATCAAAACAACCTCAACGAGCCGATGTTCATCGCCCAGCGGCGCAAGGAAGAACTAAGCCGCCAGCTGTCGCTCGGCCTCGTCGGTGGTCTGACAGTTCCGAAAACCATGGTCGCCGCTATCTATCGCTACCAGAACGAGGCGCGCGACATTCGCTATGTCACGCTGGCCCGCGCCCAGGTGGAGCCGATCGGCAAGCCGGCCGACGACGTGCTCGCCAAGTGGTATGAAGAGCATAAGGCCGAGTTCCGGGCGCCGGAATTCCGCACTATCGAGGCGTTGGCTCTGACGCCTGACGCCGTTGCCGACCCCTCGGGGGTGACGGACGAACAAGTGTCGCGCGAATATGAGCGCACCAAGGATCAGTATGGCGCCCCCGAACAGCGCCGCATCCAGCAGCTGTTCTATGCAACTCCGGAAGAGGCCGCCGCCGCTGCCGCCAAGCTCAAAGCCGGTACGAGCTTTGATCAGCTCATTACGGACGCCGGCTCCAAGCCTGAGGATGTCGATCTTGGCCTTCTCCCGCGCGACAAGGTGCTCGATCCGGCGGTGGCTGGCGCCGCATTTGGCCTCGCTCTCAATACGCCGAGCGAGCCGGTGAAGTCGCCGTTCGGCACGGTACTGCTCCGCGTCACCGAAATTCAACCGGCCCATACGAAGACGCTGGCCGAGGTGGCGCCCGAGATCCGGAAAGCGATCGCCACCAAGGCCGCCGAGCGTTCCGTGTTGGAAATACATGACGAAGTGGAAGATGCGCTGGCGGGCGGCGCGACGCTTCAGGAAGTGGCGAACCGCTTCAAGCTGAAGCTGGTGACCGCCCAGGTGGACCCCGAAGGCAATGGCGTCGACGACCAGCCGGTTACTGGTCTGCCCGATCAGGCAGCACTTCTGAAGGCGGCTTTTGCCGCCGAAGAGGGCGGCGAGAACGAGCCGCTGTCCGTCAGCCGCGGCTTCATCTGGTACAATGTCTCCAAGGTGACGCCGGGCCGCGACCGTACGCTCGATGAGGTGAAGGATAAGGCCATTGTTGCCTGGACCGACGCCGAAGCGCAGGTCCGCCTGACGGCCAAGGCTGAGGATATGGTGAAGTCGCTGAAGGCGGGTACGCCGATCGACGATCTTGCCAAGACCGCGTCGGTGGAGGTCGAGACCGCTTCGGGCGTGACGCGCCAAGCGGGCGATGCCGGCCTTGGGGCCGACGGCGTCAATGCCGCTTTCGCCGGCCCGAAGGGGCACGTCGCCGCCATTCCAGGACCGGACGGTACGCGTGTCGTGCTGTCGGTCGCCGAGGTCGTCAATCCGCCGATGCCGGAAGGCGCTGGTGAGGCTGTCGATATTGCCGACAAGATCGCTACAGCCGTCGGGCAGGGGCTCTTTGGCCAGTATCTTGGGGCGGCCCAGGAAGAGTTCGGCACCACCGTCAACCAGTCGCTGCTCAACGCCGCGATCGGTGCCGGCAGCGCCAACTGATGTGAACCTGGCCTTAGGCCAGGGCTCCACATTCCACGTCTCGGAAGATCCGGCGTGGGCGTGAATTTTCCGAAACGCTCTCCGGCATTGCATTGCAATCTGCCGGAGATTTCATGCTGGGTAGGGAACGAGCGATGGCCGATTTCAAAACCCTGATCGCCAAGGTGGCGTCTGGTGCCAGCTTGAGTCGGGAGGAGGCGACCTCGGCCTTCGACATCATGATGACCGGCGAGGCGACTCCGTCGCAAATCGGCGGCTTCCTGATGGCACTCCGGGTGCGGGGCGAAACGGTCGAGGAGATCGCTGGCGCCGTGTCGTCGATGCGTTCGCGCATGCTGACCGTGGAAGCGCCGGTGGATGCCGTCGATATTGTCGGCACCGGCGGCGATGCTTCCGGCAGCCTCAATATCTCCACTGCCTCGGCCTTCGTGGCGGCTGGCGCCGGGCTCACCATCGCCAAGCACGGCAACCGGGCGCTATCGTCGAAATCCGGCGCGGCCGACGTGCTGATGGCGCTCGGCGTGAAGATCGATATCGGGCCGGAAATCATCGCCGCCTGCATTCGTGAGGTGGGCGTCGGCTTCATGTTCGCGCCGGTGCATCATTCGGCGATGAAGCACGTCGGGCCGAGTCGTGTCGAACTTGGCACGCGCACCATCTTCAACATCCTCGGTCCGCTCTCCAATCCCGCCGGTGTCCGTCGACAGCTGGTGGGCGTCTTTGCACGCCAATGGCTGTTGCCGGTGGCTGAGACGCTGGGCGCTCTCGGCTCCCAAGCGGTCTGGGTGGTGCACGGCTCCGACGGCCTCGATGAGATGACGCTGTCAGGTCCGACCTACGTCGCGGAACTGAAGAACGGCAAGGTACATTCCTTCGAAGTCACACCTGACGACGCCGGACTGCCACATCACGCTCCAGAAGCGGTACGGGGAGGCTCGGCTGAAGACAACGCCCAGGCGCTGAGAGCGCTGCTCAATGGCGCCGCTGGCGCTTACCGCGACACGGTGCTGCTCAATGTCGCAGCGGCCCTTATGATTGCCGATCGTGTACCGACGCTGAAGGACGGGGTGACACTCGCCGCCGATGCCATCGACAGCGGTCGCGCCCTTGCCGCGCTCGATCGGCTCGTCGAGCGCTCCAACGCCTGAGGAATATGCCGTGGCCGACATTCTCGCTCGCATCGAGAGCTACAAGCGTCAGGAGATCGCTGCTGCCGAGGCGGCAATTCCGCTTGCGGACATCAAGGCGATGGCCGCCGACCAGGCGCCGCCGCGTGGCTTCCGCGCCGCCCTTGAGAAGAAACACGCCGAAGGCCGTTACGCGCTGATCGCCGAGATCAAGAAGGCTAGCCCGTCGAAGGGGCTGATCCGGCCGGATTTCGATCCGCCGGCGCTGGCTCGCGCTTATCAGGAGGGTGGGGCGGCCTGCCTTTCGGTCCTGACCGATGCGCCGTCCTTCCAGGGGCATCCCGATTATCTCAAGGCCGCTCGCGCGGCGGCGGCGCTGCCGGCGCTTCGCAAGGACTTCTTGTTTTCCGCCTATCAGGTCTACGAAGCGCGGGCCTGGGGTGCCGACTGCATTCTGATCATCCTCGCGGCAGTCGATGACGACACCGCCAGACGCCTTGAGGACACCGCTTTCGAACTGGGTATGGACGTGCTCCTTGAAGTGCACGACGCCCCGGAACTCGAGCGGGCGCTGGGGCTGCGATCGCCCCTTCTCGGAATCAACAATCGCAATCTCCGGACCTTCGAGACGCGGCTCGAGACCACGGAAGAGCTGTCGAAAAGCGTGCCGAGTGACCGCATTCTGGTCGCCGAATCCGGCCTGTTCACGCCGGCCGATCTCGCGCGATTGGCACGCGTCGGTGCCAAGACCTTCTTGATTGGAGAAAGCCTGATGCGGCAGGCCGATGTCGCGGCCGCGACGAAGGCCTTGCTCGCCTGAGGTCGTCAGGAAAAGGAAATCCAGAGCCTGCCCAAACAGGCTCTGGAGGCCAAGATCATCAGGCTGATAGCACCATATGCGGCCGGCCATTCGACGTTTTGGATGGGCTGATGCCTGCCTCGTCGATGGTGGCGGTAACGCGCTTGCGGAAAGCCGAGAAGCTCTCGAATTCCACCACATCCACCGGTTCGTCGAAGTCGACAGTGATGGTGTAGTAGCCCGGTACCGAGGTGGCCGCCTTCAGCGCCAGCACGGTGCCTTCGAAGGCCTTGCCGAGATAGCTTCCCTTCACGCGGTCGCCGGGGTTCCACGAGCGCCGAGGCGGCTCGTTGCCGGCTTTGGCGTAGAGCGTGTTCCAGTCGGCGAAGCCGTATTGCTTGGCAATCAGCTCCAGCGATTTCGAATGGCTGATCTCGCTGCCGGCTTCGGCAAGCGAGCTTCTAAGACGGCGAGCCTGGGCTTTCAACTCGTCGAGTGTTGGTAATGGGGACGACATGACCGTTCTCCGTATGGCATCGGAGATGACCGTAAGCAGGGTGCCCGCATTGCCGAGAGGTCTCGATGCCGTGTAACGGAGCGATCGACGGGAGCTTCACCATGGCTTGCGCCGGCGGGCGGCTGGGGTCCCTCACCCATGGGCCGTCATCTAGGAGCAGCGGGCTTAATTGTCAAGGCAAAGGACCAGAATGCAAAAAACCGGGCTTTTGGCCCGGCTTTTCAGGTTCGGAATTCAGCCTCGTCAGTCCTTGATGACCGAAATGTCCGGCGCATCCACGGCCTTCATGCCGACGGTATGATAGCCGCTATCGACATGCAGCACCTCGCCGGTGACGGCGCGGCTCAGGTCGGACAGCAGATAGAGCGAGCTGTCGCCGACCTCCTCGATGGTGACGGTGCGGCGCAACGGCGCGTTATACTCGTTCCACTTCAGGATGTAGCGGAAGTCGCCGATACCGGAGGCGGCCAGCGTCTTGATCGGGCCAGCCGAGACGGCGTTGACGCGGATGTTCTGGGGGCCGAGGTCGACGGCGAGATACTTGACTGACGCTTCCAGCGCAGCCTTGGCAATACCCATGACGTTATAGTTGGGCATCACCTTCTCGGCGCCGTAATAGGTGAGCGTCAGCATCGAGCCGCCATCGGTCATCAACTTCTCGGCGCGCCGGGCGACAGCCGTGAAGGAATAGACCGAAATCAGCATGGTCTTCTGGAAGTTCGCTTCGCTGGTGTCGACATAGCGCCCCGTCAGTTCGTCCTTGTCGGAGAAGCCGATGGCGTGCACCAGGAAGTCGATCTTGCCCCATTTTTCGGCGAGCGTCGCAAAGACGGCATCGATGGTATCTGCCTCGGCCACGTCGCAGTGGCCAACCACCAGCGCGTCCAGCTCGGCGGCCAGCGGTTCGACGCGTTTCCTCAGCGCATCGCCCTGATAGGTCAGCGCGATCTCGGCACCAGCGGCATGGAGCGACTTGGCAATTCCCCAGGCGATGGAACGGTTGTTGGCCAACCCCATGATCAGGCCACGCTTGCCCGCCATCAGCCCCACAGCACCTGCCATTTTGTAACCCCGCCTAATCAAATCCGGATGTCGTGCTCGTATGACACAAGGATTATGACAATAGCAAGTCGCGGAACCGCCTCACCGGGACCCCCTTCGTGACCGCTGCCAACCCTCGACGGCCGCATCTCGTGGCTGTAGGTTCCGCCACATGAAGACCCCGTTGACGCCCGATCTCGTCTCTCGCTTTGCCACCCTCGTCGGCCCCGGCCACGCCCTCACAGAGGCGTCGGACAAGGCGCGATATCTCGTGGAATGGCGCGACCTCTACAAGGGCGAAACCCCGCTCGTTCTGAGGCCGGCCAACACGGCGGAAGTGGCCGCCATTCTGCGTCTCGCCCATGAGACGAAGACGCCGATCGTGCCACAGGGCGGCAACACAGGCCTTGTCGGCGGACAGATTCCAGTCCCTGAGCGACAGGAAATTGTCGTTTCTTTAGAACGGCTTGATAGAGTTCGCTCGATCGATCCGCTGGGTAACTGCATGGTCGTCGAGGCCGGTATGCCGCTCGCCACCGTGCACGCCGTAGCCGAGGCGGCGGATCGCATCTTTCCGCTGACGCTCGCTTCGCTTGGCTCCTGCCAGATCGGCGGCAACATTGCCACCAACGCTGGCGGCACCGCCGTGCTCGCCTACGGCAACGCGCGAAACCTGGTGCTTGGCCTTGAAGTGGTGCTTGCCGACGGTCGCATTTGGAATGGTCTCCGAAGGCTCGGCAAGGACAACGCCGGTTATGATCTGAAACAATTGTTTATCGGTTCGGAAGGCACGTTGGGCATCATCACGGCAGCTGCTTTGAGGCTCCGTCACCGCCCGCGCGGGTTGGCCGCCGCCTTCGTGTCCGTCGCCTCGCCGGCGGCGGCGCTCGGCCTGTTTGCCCGTGCTCAGGCGACGGCAAGTTTCGGCCTCACCGGCTTCGAATTGATGTCCGGTCTCGCCATGGAATTCGCCCTGCGCCATATCGCGGGCGCCCGCCTGCCGACGACTCGGGCGCCTTGGTATGTCCTGGTGGAGGTCAGTTCCGGCCTTTCCGATGCAGAAGCTGGCGCGGCGATCCTCGATATTCTTACCGGTGCCATGGAGGCGGGTGAGGCGCTGGACGCGGCGGTGGCGCAGTCGCTTTCCCAGATCGACGATTTCTGGCGGCTTCGCCACGGCATGAGCGAAGTTCAAAAACAGGAAGGTGGCTCCATCAAGCACGATATCTCCGTGCCGATCGGCGATCTGCCGGCTTTCCTGGACGAAGCGATGGCCGCCGTGACGGCTGCCTTCCCAGGTTGCCGGCCGGTGCCCTTCGGCCACATGGGCGACGGCAACATCCACTTCAACATCAGCCAGCCCGAGGGCGGCGACCGTCAGGCCTTTCTTTCTCGCTGGGACGAGATGAACGCCGTCGTGCACGCGGTGGTGCAAAAATACGACGGTTCGGTTGCCGCCGAGCATGGCGTCGGGCGGCTCAAGGTCGACCTGTTGGCGGAGGTCAAGCCGGCGCTCGATCTGGAGCTGATGGGGCGCCTCAAGGACGCTTTCGATCCGGAAGGCATCCTGAACCCCGGCAGGGTTATTCGCCGGCCATGAACATGAGCCAGCGCCCGTCGGCGGCAATCTCCAGGCGGTAGAACTCGTAGGAGCCGACTGCCCGCATCTCCTCGAAGTCGCCGGCCGTCAGCACGCGGTAGACCTCGACGAGCTGGCGGCGATTGAGGGCGTTCGGCGGGAACTCGGCAAAATAGGGCCAGACGTAACGGACCTGCGTCCCTTCACCCTTTACGGCCCAGCCGGCATCGAGCACGTCGAGCAGGATAGCCAATACCTCCAGACCGGCCTTGTCGCCGGAGGCCGTCTTCAGAATATCGATTGGATCTCCCTCGCCGGTCGATGAGAACACTGGCGCTGGGTTTGATAAACCGATTACCGCCCGCATCTGGGCTTCGTCGCCGGAACGGGCGGCAGCGATGATCTTTTCACGCATGGCCGCAACAGGGGGAGGCAACGTCGAGAGATCGTAATGCACTTCGGGAAGCGGACTCTGCGCTTCCTCGCTGGGCGGATTTGCAACGCCGCTATCGGGAGCTCCGCCGGGAACGCTGAAACCGAAGCCGCTACCGGGTGAGTGGTTCGCTTCGGGCGTTGACTGAACTCCAAAAGCCCAGGCCATCGGCATAGCGCACAGCGACAGGCTCACCGCGACCACCGCGGCGAACAAGGGCGCTCCGATGGAAATCCGCATGTCTTCCCCCGGCCTCGCGAAAGCCCGTCTCGCCTTACTGCAGGGTCCGCAACAGCGTGTATCCGCCCGAAGAAATCTTCTCCGGCAGTTCGGACACGAGCCTGGCCACGCTCTCCTCGCCGAAACACTCAACAAGTGTCGTCAGCGCTGCAAACAGCGCGGCGTGAGCAACCGCGTCAACGGGAATCCCGTCATCGTCGGCATCGTCAAAGGCGCGCTCCATGTGAGTCATGGCGCGATGCTTGAAATTATCACCCACCGCGGCCTCAACCGGCTCAAGCAGCTCGTCCCGCATATCCGACATCGGCCCCATCCGCACCTTCGGGAATCGGCCCGCAGCACGAAGGCCGCTTACCGATCCGCATCATCGACAGGGGGCACACTAGCATCGTTCCGCCAAGACGCAACGCCAACCGTTAAAGAGCGTTAACGACTTTGAAGAACTGCGGTTAACGCACTGTTAACCATCAGCGGGCGGGTGCGGCAGGCGAATCACCGGTCCGGCCGAAGCGCTGATCGAGGCGTTCGGACAGTTGTGCACCCTCGGCGAAATAACGCTGGAGCACACTGCGCGCCGCCGCCGTGCAGGTCCGATGAGCAACGGCAAAGGTGCGCTGGCCGCGATTGAAGGCTTCCACATAGGGCCGGCGTGCCGCCCCGTCGAGGCCTTGCGCATCGAGGAGCGAAACCATCTTGGCGCGCCAGTCTACCGATGTTGGCCCGGCGCAGAGACCATCGAGATAAGCGGCCGCGCCAAGCACCTCGGACAGGCGAAGTACGTCGGCCTGATAGGGCGGCGGCGAGATGGTGTCGGCAGCCAGAAGCGGCGTCGCCGAGGCAAGCGTCACGAACACGGCCAGAACCTTTAGCAAGAAACGCCCCCTGTCGCGCCAAACCTGTCGGCATTCTGGACCGTCCGCCCGGGCGGGGCAAGGATGCGTCAGCCTTCGACAAGCGCCTTTGTGCGGTCGATGAATTCGGCGAGCTTCGGTGTCAGGCTGAGGTCGGCGAGTTGTTCGGGCAGGACGAAGCGGGCAGCCAATGCGTCGGAGGCGGCTACTGGCTCCGCATTGGCGGCGGCGGTCGCAGCGAAGACGATCAGCACATAGTGGCGGAAGGTGCCGCCGTCGCCGCCCGAGAGAATCACCTCATGAACGAGTGGGATGCCGGCGATCGTCACTCGCAGGCCGGTTTCCTCGAAGACCTCTCGGCGGGCGGCCTCCTCAAGGGTCTCCCCCCATTCGAGATGGCCGCCGGGGAAGCTCCAGAGACCACCCGACGGATCGCCGGATCGTTCCACCAAAAGCACTTCGCCGCCGCGCCAGACGCCAACGCTGACGCCGATCCGGGGCTGCCGAACGTGAGGAGGGGAGGGCATGATGTCAGCCGAACAGGGCGTCGACGGCCGACTGCGCGTCGCCGGTGTCTTCGGTAACCGCCGCCGCCACCGGTGCGCCGTTGATCAGTCCCATGGCATGGGCGAGTAACGGCTTGATGCGCATTTCCGAAAGATCGGTCAGCGCCTCGATCGGCAACGCATCCATCGGGGCGTCGATGATCATGCGCTGCAGGTTGGCCATCGCAGCGTCAATCCGGGCGACGGTGTCGTCGAACGCCTGCCGACGCTCGGGGTCGGAAGCCTCATAGGCCGCGATCGCGAGATCGCGCTCCTTGAAATGCGACTGGCGGAAATGGTCGACATAGGAGCAGGGTTGCCAGGCAACGACATCCGGCGCGCAATCCGGCATCATCGGCAACATGTCGATCAGCATCACCACTTCATTGAAATGGTTGAGATAATCGGTCGCGAGCCAGGTGTCCGGGTGAATATTGGCGGCAACTAGATGCTCCGGAGAAAAATCGGTCTCCGGTCTCACGAGCTCGTCCGTGCCTGCCGTGCCCGCCAATTCGTCCCCCGCCGAAAAATTCGCTTTAGGAAACATAACGCCGTCAAGGTTGCCAAATACCTTACGCCGGCATTTGTTTCGCTATGGGCGAAGCTGATACTCCTGTGTTCCCCAAACGATTGGTTATCGAGGTCGGTGCATGTGCGGTCGATTTGTGCTCATCGAGTCGCTCAGGGCGATGCAGAACCTGTTCGGGTACCCCATCGACGCGGACTATATCCGCCGCATCCTTGATATGAGTAACCGTTATAACATCGCTCCCACCCAGCCCATCGTCATCGTGGATGCCGGGCTTGATGGCGTCCGGCACGCGCGCCTGGTGCGGTGGGGCCTCATTCCATCCTGGACGAAGGAGGCCAAGACTCAATCGCTGCTGTTCAACGCCCGCTCGGAAACGGCCGCCGACAAACCATCGTTTCGCACGGCGATGCGCCATCGCCGCTGCCTCGTTCCTGCCTCCGGCTTCTATGAGTGGCGACGGATGGGGACAGCCAAGATGCCCTATTACATTCGTCCGCGCGACGGCTCGACCATGGCCTTCGCGGGGCTGAATGAGACTTGGCTCGGGCCGGATGGCAGCGAGATCGATACCGGGGCCATTCTCACCACGTCGGCCAACAGACTGATGGCCATGTTGCACGACCGGATGCCGGTCATCCTCGACCCCAAGGATTGGGACGAATGGCTCGACTGCGGCAACCGCCGCCCGCGCGACGTCGAGCATCTCCTACGGCCGGCTGCCGACGATTTGCTGGAGGCGATCCCGGTCAGCGAACGGGCAAACAGCGTGGCCAATGACGACGAGGCGCTGATCGCCCCGCTTGCCGAACCGCTGATGATTGACGCGAAACCAGACTCGCAGACGGTCGATCCCACGTCTGACGACGACGATGAGCCACCCGCACAAGGCAGCTTGTTCTGACGACTTAGCGGGCCGAAAACAATCGCGCCGTTTCGTCCACTGCATTGGGGGCTATCTCGACGATCTCGCCCCGGACCGTCGCCTTGCCCTCGGCAATCAGCCGCAGGGCGAGGGGATAAAGGCGGTGCTCGGCCGTCAGGATGCGGGCAGCGAGGCTGTCCGGGGTATCACCTGCGATCACAGGAACAGCCGCCTGGGCAACGATCGGCCCCACATCCATTTCTGCCCGCACGAAATGCACGGTGCAGCCGGTGAGCTTGACGCCGTCGGCCAGCGCTCGTTCGTGGGTATGAAGCCCTTTGTAGGACGGCAGCAGCGACGGGTGAATGTTGATCAGCCGGTTGTGCCAGCGCTCGATGAAGCCGGGAGAAACAATGCGCATGAAGCCGGCGAGACAGACAAAGTCGACGTCGTGGGCCACCAGCGCGTCAGTCACCGCGGCTTCGAATTCGGCTTTGGAAGCATAGGCTTTATGGTCGACGAGAATGGCCGGAATGCCGTGTTGGCGGGCGAAGTCCAGCCCCTTGGCATCCGGCCGATTGGCGACAACGCAACGAACCTCGGCCGGAAATTCAGGCTTCTGCGCCGCTTCGACCAGAGCGGCCATGTTGGAGCCGCGCCCGGAAATCAGAATGCCGACCTTGAGCTTGCCCATTACCCGTCCTACTCGCTCTTCAAAACTCCAGCGCACCTTCGAACAGCGTGCGGGGGCCCTCGGGGTCGGCGACCATCTCACCGAAGCGAACGACCGTCTCGCCGGCCGCCGACAGCGCGGCCGTCACCCGGCCGACATCCTCGGGCGCGACGACGGCGATCATGCCGATACCGCAGTTGAAGGTGCGCACCAGTTCAGCCTGATCGAGCCCGCCGATTTCGGCCAGCCAGCCGAACACCTTGGGTACGTTGACCGCTGAAAGATCGATGCGCGCCGACAGACCGGCCGGCAGGACGCGTGGAATGTTGTCGACAAAGCCACCGCCGGTGATGTGGGCAAGCGCCTTGATGGCCCCCGTTTCCCTCTGAGCGGAAAGGATCGGCTTTACATAGATGCGGGTCGGCACCGTCAGGGCCACACCCAGCGTCTCGCCGTCCGAGAAAGGCGACGGATCGGCATAGGAGAGGCCCGAGCGCTCGACGATCTTGCGAACCAGCGAGAAACCGTTGGAATGAACACCGGAGGAGGCAATGCCGAGGATGACGTCGCCCGCTTGCACGGTATTGCGCGGCAGCACGCCGTCGCGTTCGACGGCGCCAACGGCAAAGCCCGCGAGATCATAGTCGCCGTCTTTATACATGCCGGGCATTTCGGCCGTCTCGCCGCCGATCAACGCACAGCCGGCCATCTTGCAGCCTTCGGCGATGCCGGCCACCACTTCGGTCGCGGTGTCAACCGAGAGACGCCCGGTGGCGAAGTAGTCGAGGAAGAACAGCGGTTCGGCGCCCTGGACCACCAGATCGTTGACGCTCATCGCCACGAGGTCGATGCCGACAAAGCCATGGATGCCCGCCTCGATGGCCACGGCGAGTTTGGTGCCGACACCGTCGTTGGCGGCCACCAGAACCGGATCACGGAACTTGCAGGCCGCAAGATCGAATAGGCCGCCGAAGCCGCCGATGTCGGCGTCGGCGCCGATCCGCCGCGTCGCTTTGACCAAGGGCTTGATGCGATCGACGAGGGCGTTTCCAGCGTCGATATCGACACCGGCGTCGCGATAGGTGAGCCCGTTCTTGCCGTTCATGGAGCCTCACGCCTCTCCTGCAATGGATATCCGGCAAGAAGCCGAAACGGCGCAAAATGACAAGTCGAATTTGCGCCTTTCCCGCCTCTCATGCTGGGAAAACAGCTGTTATGGCCGGAGGTCGGTCTTGGAAAGCGGAGCAGCAATGCTCAAATGACCCTCGGCGTCCTGAGATCGGGTCGATCGGACCGGGCCGAAAAGCCGACGCTCGGACAGTTATTGGAGAGCGCCCGGCAGCGCTCCGGACCACCTTCCGCCGGGGATACTGTTGACCATACCCAATCTTATCACGCTGGCCCGTCTGATCGCCGTTCCCGTGGTGATCCTGTTGCTGCTGGACGGTACCTTTGGTTGGGCCTTCGCCGTTTTCGTGATCGCCGGCATTTCCGACGGCGTCGATGGCGCCATCGCCCGCCACGTGCCGGGTCAGGCCAGCGAACTCGGTCGTCTGCTCGATCCGGCGGCCGACAAGGCGCTGCTGGTCTCGATCTTCGTGGTGTTGGCAGCCACCGGTCACGCACCCATGTGGCTCGCCGTGCTGGTGGTCAGCCGCGACGTGCTGATCGTCGGCGGCGTCATCGTCTCCTGGCTGGCATCCAAGCCGGTGCCGATCGTGCCGCTTCTGATTTCCAAGGCCAACACGGTGGCGCAGATTGTTTATGCCGCCCTATTGCTCGGCGATCTCGGCTTGGCATGGCAGTTGACGTCGCTTGTGGATATCATGGGCTGGGTTGTGGCAGCCTTGACCCTGGTCTCCGCCGCCGCCTACGTCAAAGGCTGGCTTGCATTCATGCAAGGGTGAGGACGACGCGTGAAGCTCAGGAATGCGGTTTTCTTCTGGACGGGCGCGGCGCTGGCCTTCGGCCTGCTGCTGTTCGTCTTTTCTTCCATTCTGCTCCCCTTCGTGGCTGGCATGGCGCTGGCCTATTTGCTCGATCCGGTCGCCGACCGTCTCGAGCGGTTGGGCCTGTCCCGAGCGCTTGCCACGGCATTGATCCTTGTCCTTTTCGTCCTGCTGGCGCTGTTGGCGCTGATGATCATCGTGCCGGTCCTCGGAAGTCAGCTCCAGGGCCTGATTGCCAACATGCCCGCTTATCTCGACGCAGCTCAGCGCTGGTTGAGTCACGAAGCGGGGACCCGCCTTTTCAAGGCTTTGCGCATTTCGGCCACTGATATTCGCGGCTCGCTCGGTGCCTTGTTTAGTGATGGCTCTGCCATCATGGGCACGCTCATCTCGTCGGTATGGAATGGTGGCCAGACGTTGATCTCGGTGATCTCGCTCCTGGTCGTGACGCCGGTGGTGGCCTTCTACATGCTGCTCGACTGGGATCGCATGGTTGCCTCCATCGACGACAACCTGCCGCGCCATCACCGCGAAACCATCCGGGCCCTCGCTCACGAGATGAATGTCGGTGTTGCCAATTTCGTGCGCGGGCAGGTGTCGGTGTCGGCGCTGCTTGGCTTGTTTTACGCCGTATCGCTGTCGCTCGCCGGCTTGTCCTTCGGCTTGTTGATCGGTCTGGTGGCCGGCCTCATCAGCTTCATCCCCTATCTGGGATCGATTGTCGGCGGCGGCCTTGCCATCGGCGTGGCGCTTTATCAATTCTGGCCGGACTGGACGTGGATCTCCGTCATCATCGGCATCTTCGTCGTCGGTCAGTTTATAGAAGGCAACATCCTCCAGCCCAAGCTGATCGGCCAGTCGGTCGGCCTGCATCCGGTGTGGCTGATGTTTGCCTTATTCGCCTTCGGCACGTTGTTCGGCTTCGTCGGCCTTCTGGTCGCCGTGCCGGCAGCCGCCTCGGTGGCCGTGCTGGTCCGCTTTGCTTTTGCCAAGTATCGCGAAAGCCCGTTTTACGATCTCGACCCAGAAAGGGCTCCCGATCCTCTGATAGGCGAGACCGTTGTCCCACCCAAGGATATCGCCCCATGAGCCGTATGAAACCGCGCCAGCTGCCGCTTGCCATGCCGCATCAGGCAGCGATGAACCGGGAAGACTTTCTGGTGGGCGAAGGCAACCGCGAGGCTGCGGCCTTCATCGACGCCTGGCCGGACTGGCCGGCGTCGGTGGTGCTGCTGATCGGCCCCAACGGCTCGGGCAAGACCCACCTCGTCAATATCTGGGCGTCAAAGAGCCGGGCTGCCGTTGTCACCGCGTCGGACCTTGGCGGCACCGACCCCGCCGATCTGATTCTGACCGGCGCGGTTGCGGTGGAGGATGCCGACGATCCCGCGCTCGACGAGAATGCCCTGTTCCATTTGCTCAACGCGGCGCGTGGACGCGGCGCCTCGGTGCTGATAACCGCCCATTCAGTACCGGCGGCCTGGGGCGTGACGCTTCCCGACCTATTGTCGCGCCTCCGCGCCGCCCAGCCGGCCTTCCTCGGCCCGCCCGACGATGAGCTTCTTCAGAAGGTGATGATAAAGCTACTCGCCGATCGGCAGCTCGCCATCGATGCCGGCGTGCTCGACTATATCCTGCTGCGCATGGAGCGGTCCTGCGCCGCCGCCTGTGCGCTGGTGGAGGCGCTTGACCGCGAGTCGCTGGCTCGCGGCCGTCGCATCACCAAGGCCATCGCCGCCGAGGTGTTGGCGCCCGAAAGCGACCACTGATTTCGAAGCCGACAAAGAGATTGTCGCCGACGACGGAAGCCGTAGACAAACTGTCACATAGCTGGTGCATGGATTTGGCACGTAAGCTAGACTGACCGCAAGCGGCCGGTCCTGCCTGAAGCCTGGGCCTACCAGCCCCGCGAGCGTGAGGTCGTGGAGATGAGCGAGACGGATGCAGCCGTGAGCGAGACGATAGAAGCCGAGCCTGCGCCGGCGATCACTCCGACCATGACTTTGGACTCGCCCGAGCGTTTCGTGAACCGCGAAATCTCCTGGTTGGGCTTCAATCGTCGCGTGCTCGAGGAATCCCAGAACGCCAGCCACCCCCTGCTGGAGCGCCTGCGCTTCCTATCGATCTCGGCCGGAAATCTCGACGAATTTTTCATGGTGCGCTTTGCCGGCATCAAGGGGCAGGTGCGCGAGCGCGTCACCACCCGGTCCGACGACGGGCTGACGCCTTCCGAGCAGTTGGCGGTGATTTCCGAAGCCGCCGCTCGGCTGGCCGATGCGCAGCAGGCTCGCTGGCGCGATCTTCGGACCGAGATCGAGAAGGCCGGCATCGTTCTGGTCGATCCCAACAAGCTCAAGGCTGGAGACGAGGTCTGGCTGGAAGATTATTTCCTGTCGTCGATCTTCCCGGTGCTGACGCCGCTCGCCGTCGACCCGGCGCACCCATTCCCTTTCATTCCCAATCTCGGCTTCTCGATCGTCCTCGATCTCGTCAGGGTGCGCGGCAACGAGAGCATGGTGGCCCTCATCCGCATGGCCGCCAAGATCGACCGCTTCGTCCGCCTGCCCGATGACAACGCCCAGGGGGTGACCCGCTTCATTCTGCTGGAGCAGGTGGTGACCATGTTCATCGGTCGCCTATTCCCCGGCTATACGGTGCGCGGCCAGGGCAGCTTCCGTATCCTGCGCGACAGCGATCTTGAAGTGGAAGAAGAGGCCGAGGATCTGGTCCGCCTGTTCGAAAGCGCACTGAAGCGCCGCCGCAAGGGCCTGGTCATCCGCGCCGAGTTCGAACGTTCAACACCGGTGGCGTTGCGTCAGCTCGTCACCGAAGCGGTCGGCTGCATGCCCGATGAGGTGCAACTCCTCGACGAGTTGCTCGCCCTCAACGATCTCAGCCAGCTGGTGAGCCTCGATCGCCCGGATCTCAAGTTCGAACCTTATGCGCCCCGTTATCCCGAACGCATCCGCGAACACGCCGGCGACGCCTTTGCGGCCATTCGCCAGAAGGATCTGATCGTCCACCACCCCTATGAGTCGTTCGACGTGGTGGTGCAGTTCCTGCGGCAGGCGGCAGCCGACCCTGAAGTCATCGCCATCAAGCAGACGCTCTACCGCACCTCCAACGATAGTCCGATCGTCCGCGCGCTGATTGAGGCCGCCGACGCGGGCAAGTCGGTGACGGCGCTGGTCGAGCTCAAGGCTCGCTTCGACGAAGAGGCCAACATCCGCTGGGCGCGCGATCTCGAGCGCGCCGGCGTACAAGTGGTGTTCGGCTTCTTCGAGCTGAAGACCCACGCCAAGATGTCGCTGGTGGTGCGCCGCGAGGGGCAGCAGCTCACGTCCTATTGCCATCTCGGTACCGGCAACTATCACCCGATCACCGCCAGGATCTACACCGACCTCAGCTACTTCACGGCCAACAAGACCATCGCCCAGGACGTGGCGCGCATCTTCAATTTCATCACCGGTTATGCCGAACCGCAGTCGCTCAACGCGCTGGCCATGAGCCCGCTGACGCTGAGGAAGACCATCATCGACTGCATCGGCCGGGAGATCGATCATGCGCGGGCCGGACGTACCGGCCAGATCTGGATGAAAATGAACTCGCTGGTCGACGCCGACATCATCGACGCGCTCTACGAAGCGAGTCAGGCGGGCGTGTCGATCGATCTGGTCGTGCGCGGCATCTGCTGCCTGAGGCCACAGATTCCCGGCTTCTCGGACAATATTCGAGTTAAATCGATTGTCGGCCGGTTCCTCGAGCACAGCCGTATTTTCTGCTTTGGCAACGGTCAGGCATTGCCCAATCCGCGTGCTACAGTTTACATCGGCTCCGCCGACATGATGCCGCGCAACCTTGACCGTCGCGTCGAGGTGCTGGTGCCCCTAACCACGGAGAGCGTGCACGCCCAAGCCGTAGATCAGATCATGGTGGCCAATCTCCGCGACAACCAGCAAAGCTGGCGCCTGTTGCCCGACGGTGGCCACGAACGCATCGTGCCGGAGCCAGGCGAAGAGCCTTTCAACGCGCACCGCTATTTCATGACCCATCCATCTCTATCGGGACGTGGACATTCGCTTGAAAACGACGCACCCAAGTCTATTGCCGGACGGAACGAAAAGCACCTGTCGGTGTGAAGCTCCCGGTCGGTTGCCCGGTTATGGCCCAGTGTCGGTCATCGACATCGGCTCCAACTCCGTCCGTCTTGTCGTCTATGAGCGCCTTTCCCGGGCGCCAACCATGCTGTTCAACGAGAAAATGCTCGCCGGCCTCGGCAAAGGGCTGGCCGCGACCGGCCGTATGAACCAGGAGTCGGTCGACCGGGCACTTGCCGCCATACGCCGCTTCAAGCTCCTTGCCGAGCAGAGCGGCTCGGTGGAGCTCTATATTCTGGCCACGGCGGCGGCCCGAGATGCAGCCAACGGCCCGGAGTTCCTCAAGGCCGTCGAGGACATATGTGGCGTCGAGGTCAATCTTCTGTCGGGGGGCGATGAAGCGCGGCTATCGGCGCTCGGCGTCATGTCCGGCATGAACAAACCGGCGGGCATCGTTGGCGACCTCGGTGGCGGCAGCCTGGAGCTCATCCGCATCGAGAACGATACGGTCGGTACCGGGCGCACCTATCCGCTCGGCGGCATACGCCTGTTGGAGGCCTCCGAAGGCTCCATACGCAAGGCTGAGAAGATCGTCGCTGATGCCCTGGAGCCTGCCATCGTCCAGATGCCGTGTAGCGGGCTGCCCTTCTTCGCCGTGGGTGGGACGTGGCGCTCGCTCGCCCTTCTCCATATGTACGAGACCGGCTATCCGCTGCACGTCATGCACCATTATTCGATCCGGGCCGAAGAGGCACTCGAGTTCGCTCGGGTTGTCGCTCGCCGCGATCCTGAAAGTGTCGACCGGATTGAGGTTGTCTCTCGCTCTCGCCAGGGCCTGCTGCCTTACGGTGCCCTTGTGCTCGAGCAGGTCATTCGGGCCATTCGCCCGTCGCATGTGGTGATTTCCGCCCTTGGCGTCCGCGAGGGCTATCTCTACGAGCGCCTTTCGAACGATGAGCGGACCAAGGATCCATTGATCGAGGCCGCATCGGAACTCAACTGGGTGCGCTCGCGCTCGCCACGACATGCCAAGGAATTGGTCTCCTGGTCGGAAGCCGCCTTCTCGATGCTCGGCATCGAGGAAACAGAGGACGAGATCCGCTTGCGAACGGCGGCCTGTCTGGTTTCCGATATCGGCTGGCGCGCTCACCCCGATTATCGCGGCGAACAAAGCCTCGGAATTCTTTCCAACGCCTCCTTCGTCGGCATCGATCACCCGGGGCGAGCCTATCTGGCGCTCGCCGTCTTCTACCGGCACGTTGGGCTTCTCGACGACGCAGTCTCGCCACGTATTCGCGAACTGGCGCCGACCCGTCTCAAGGAGCGGGCACGCACGCTGGGCGCCGTACTGCGCGTCGCCTATCTCGTCACCGCGTCCATGCCCGATGTGCTGCCCCGCACGAAGCTTTCGGTGGATGGGGATCTCCTGGTTCTCAACCTGCCGAGCGATCTTGGCGATCTCTCCGGTGACCGCCTCCTGAAGCGTGTCGTGCAGCTCGCCAAAGTGGGCGGCCTCAAGGATGGCGTGATCCGCGTTACGGGGTAACGTCGGAGCGACGTACAAAAATCAAAGGGCACCCGCGAGGGTGCCCTTTTTATGCGAGCGAACTGGAGCCAGCCCAGTCGGTTACCGTTCGATGGCGATGATCTTCTTGCCATCGAAGGTGATGGCCAGATTGCCACGCTTCAGCTTGAGGGCCAGTTCACCGAACATCTCCCGCCGCCAGCCACGCATGGCCGGAACGTCGGCGTCGTCGGAAACAGCGATGTCCTCGAGATCGTCGGTGGTGGCAATCACCTTGGCGGCGACGCCCTCGGCCTCGGACACCAGTTTGAGCAGCACCTTCATCAGGTCCACGGCGGCGCCGGTACCCTCAGGCATTTGGCGGTGGCGCGGCAGCTTCGGCCAGTCTTCCTTGGGGATTTCAAGGGCACGACGGACTGCGGCCAGGATTTCCTCGCCGGAACGGGACCGTTCCCACCCCTTGGGAATGGTGCGGAGCTGGCCGAGCGCCTCCGGCGTGGTCGGCGCCTGCGTGGCGATCTCGTAGATGCAGTCGTCCTTGATGACGCGCGAGCGAGGCACGTCACGGCCCTGCGCTTCGCGCTCCCGCCAGGCGGCGACTTCCTTCAGGATGATCAGCTCGCGCGGTTTCTTGACCCGCATCTTGAGCCGCTGCCACGCTTCGTCCGGATCGGTATGGTAGGTGCTTTCGGAGGTCAGCACCTTCATTTCCTCATCCACCCAGTCGGTGCGACCAGCCTTGGCGAGGCTTTCTTGGAGATGGCGGTAGACATCCCGCAGATGAGTGACGTCCGCCTCGGCATAATCGACCTGGCTCTGGGTCAGCGGACGGCGCGACCAGTCGGTGAAGCGGTTCGATTTGTCCAGAACGATGCCGGTCACCCGCGCCACCAGCTGGTCATAGGAGATGGAGTCGCCGAAACCGCAGACCATCGCCGCCACCTGAGTATCGAACAGCGGTACCGGCACGAAGCCACCGAGGTGCCAGACGATTTCGATGTCCTGCCGGGCGGCGTGGAACACCTTCAGCACCGCTTCGTTGCGCATCAGCTCAAAGAAGGGCGCAAGGTCAAGGCCGGGCGCCAGCGCGTCGACCACGAACACCTGTTCGGGGCTGGCGAGCTGTACGACGCACAGCTTCGGCCAGAAGGTGCTTTCCCGGAGAAATTCGGTATCGACGGTGACGAAGTCGAAACGGGCGAGGTGGGCGCAGGCATCGGCCAGCGCGGGAGTGGTGGTGATCATCGACATGAGCACCGTCTATAGCGCAGGCCAAGCGCTTTGTCGCCCGCTCCGCCCTACGAAATGCAACCGATCCACGAAGGTTTATCGACGGGCCGCGAAGGTGGCGAGGGCACGCTTTCGTCCATCCTCATGATCGATGATTGGCGGCGAGTATACCGGGCGCAGCAACGGCGGCGAGTCCCATGGCCGGTGTAGCAGCTTGTTGGGCAGATCAGCGATCTCCGGCACGAAGCGACGAACGTAGACCCCGTCGGGATCGAACTTCTCGCCCTGCGCGATAGGGTTGAACACTCGGAAATAGGGCGCGGCGTCGGCGCCGGTTCCCGCCACCCACTGCCAGCCGAACGGGTTGGACGCGAGGTCCGCATCGACCAGCGTGTCCCAGAACCATTGCTCGCCCAGCTGCCAGTCGATCAGCAGATGCTTGACGAGGACCGAGGCGGTGATCATGCGCACGCGATTGTGCATGAAGCCGGTTTGCCAGAGCTCCCGCATGCCGGCATCGACGATCGGATAGCCGGTGCGGCCGGCCGTCCAGGCTTTCAGGGCCTCATCGTCCGTGCGCCATTGAAAATGCTCGAAGCCAGACTGGAAGTTGCGCGTCGCCAGGTCCGGGAAGATGGAGAACAGATGCCAGGCGAACTCCCGCCAACCGATTTCGGCAAGGAATTTCTCGGCGGCTTCATCCGGAATCGAGCCGGCGGCTTCCGCCTGCATCACCTCATGGGCAACGCGTGCCACGGCGATCTCGCCGAAACGCAGGTGGGGCGACAGACGGGACGATGCCTCGGCGGCCGGAAAATCGCGTTCCGCGGCGTAGCGGGATAGTCCCTTGTCGATAAAGGACGAAAGCCGCTTGGTAGCTTCGGCCTCGCCCGGCGTCCAAGTCGAAGCGAGACCAGCCGACCAGTCGGGCTGTGTCGGATGAAGATCGAACGAGGCCAGCGCTTCGCAAGCGACTGCACCTTCGAAGAAGGACATCGCTTCGGGCCGGCGGCAGAGCTGGTTTCGTGGGCCGAGGTATGGCCGGTGCGCTTTCCAGAACGGTGTGAAGACCCGGAAGGGACCGCCTGTCTTGGTCTGGATCGCGCCGGGCTCGAACAACAGCCACGCGGCATGGCTTGAGACGCTGATCCCCTGCTGGCGCAGCCTTGCGCTCACGGCATCATCGATATCGCTGCCCTCCCGATCGTAGCGACGATTGAAATACAAAGCGCTGGCGCCGATCTGGGCGGCAATCTCGGGCACGATGCGGCGTGGATCGCCGCGCCGCAGGATCAGCCGGCCGCCGAGCCGCTGGAGATCGCTATCGAGAGCCGCCAAGCTCTTGTCGAGCCACCAGCGACTGGCCGCGCCAAGTGATCGTCGCTTGGTCCCCTCTTCGAGCACGAACAGGCAAAGCACCGGATGGCCTGATGCGTTCGCCGCGTCGAGGGCAGGGTGGTCGGCAAGCCGCAAATCGTCGCGGAACCAGACGACCACCGGCGCCTTAGCGCTTTCGTCGCTCGTCATGTCGCTCCCTTCGTTCGCTCTTGCCAGCCGACTGCAAACCACCCCATATGACTTGGAATCTTTGGCCCTCACAAGATGCCGAACGAGGAGAAGGTCTTGCTCTCGCCATCCGATATCCTGCCGGCGGCTACAGACGATCGCCAGCCGGCCGCCTTCGGCGAGCTCTTCAAGATCGGCATAGGTCCGTCGTCATCGCATACCGTTGGGCCGATGCGCGCTGCCTTCGTCTTCATGCAGCATTTGCAACCGAGGCTGTCGGAGGTTGCCCGTGTGACGGCCACCGCCTTCGGCTCGCTCGCCTGGACCGGCAAGGGGCACGCCACAGACAAGGCACTGATTCTCGGCCTCGCCGGGTTTCGCCCGGATGACATCGATCCCGACCTCGCCGACGACAGGCTGGCCGACATCGTCGCGGCGCGGCGCCTGTTCCTTCCGGACGGCCGAGCGATCAGTTTTGATCCAGATCGCGACGTGGTCTTCGACTGCGTCGCCACCTTCGAGCGTCATCCCAATGCCATGCGCTTTGCCGCCGAGGATACGACCGGTACCGAGCTTCTTTCGGAAGTCTGGTACTCGGTTGGCGGCGGCTTCGTGGTGTGCGAGGGAGAGCCGGAGGGGGATGACGGCGGGACGCCGTTACCCTGGCGCTACGGCACGGCCGCCGAGCTCCTCGCCCTGTCGGCTGCAACGGGTCGCTCATTTGCCGACATAGCCCTCGACAACGAACGGGCCCGCAAGCCGGACCAGGATTGCCTTGCCGCCGTCGACCGTATCGCCGAGGCCATGTTCGCCTGTATCGACCGTGGTCTTGGGCGCGACGGCGAGTTGGCCGGCGGTTTGGGTGTTCGCCGACGCGCACGGCAGCTCTACGAGCGGTTCCAGGCGCGCGAGGCCGGCAATGACCGTTCGCCGATGGTGGTGATGGATTACGTTTCCTGCTTTGCCATTGCCGTCAACGAGGAGAACGCTGCCGGCGGCCGTGTCGTCACCGCGCCGACCAACGGTGCGGCCGGCGTGGTGCCGGCCGTGTTGCGCTACTACCGCGATTTCTGCGGCGGCGAGTCCGACGGCATTCGGCGGTTTCTGCTGACGGCAGCAGCGATCGGCGGCCTCATCAAGCGCAACGCATCGATCTCAGGTGCCGAAGTTGGCTGTCAGGGCGAAGTGGGGTCGGCGGCGGCCATGGCTGCGGCCGGCCTCTGTGCTGCCCTCGGCGGCAGTCCCGCCCAAGTGGAGAACGCCGCCGAGATCGCCATCGAGCACCACCTCGGCATGACCTGCGATCCGGTTGGCGGCCTCGTGCAGATCCCCTGCATCGAACGCAACGCCTTCGGCGCCATCAAGGCGATCAATGCCGCGTCACTGGCGCTGGCCGGCGACGGCCGGCACGTCGTGAGCCTCGACGCGGCGGTCGAGACCATGCGCCAGACTGGCCTCGACATGCAGTCGAAATACAAGGAAACCTCGCTTGGCGGTCTCGCCGTCAACGTCACGGCCTGCTGAGTTTCTCGGGCCGTTTGGGAGGTGGGGTTTCGTCAGCGCAGACATCGCGCCGGAGATGGTTGCTCAGGGCTGAGACATCGGCCTGTCTTTCCCGACCTTCGCCGACATGCTCGCCGCTTGCCGGCGCGCGCTGGCTTCACTCTGCTCTGGCCAACCCAAGTCTCGCGGCCTTTCGGGAGTGGATTCTCGCCGAGGCGGCCCGGAAGGCTGACTAAAAGCGAACGATCAGGCAAACAGCTGGCGCTCAGCCCTTCGCCAAAGGAAGTTCGTCGGCGATGGCATCGGCGAACTTGCGCATCAAGCGCACCAGATCGGCGAACTCCTGGGGATCCCAGTTTTCAAACACCTTGCGGCCGATGCGTTCGCGTGCTGCGTCGACAAGATCGGTGGTCGCCTTGCCTTTTTCCGTCACCACCGCTTCACGAACGCGCCGATCGGCCAAGCTGGCGCGCCGCGTCACCAAACCGAGACTCTCCAGTTTGGCTACCTGACGGCTGACGGTGGTGTAGTCGCGTCCGGCCCGGTCGGCGAGCTCGACGACCCCGATCGGTCCGAAGCGCTCGATGCCGACCAGGAGCGGAAATAGCGCCCGGTCGAGCGGTATGCTGGCCTCGCGGATCAGCATCTCATCGCGCTGCGGCCGGTTCATGGTGCCGACGATGTCGAGCATGGCGCTGTGCAGCTGGCGCATCTGGTCGGAGTTGAGTGTATTTTGCACGCTTTTCCTTGACTCCATCCGTTGGGTCAAATATATGCTCATTATACACGTAAATGAGACCGGAAGGAACGCCCATGCAAGCCACTGGAGTCTCCTTGCGCCGCTGGGCGACGCCGTTGGTCATCGGCGCTTTCCTGCTGATGTCGGCAACCGGCGTTCTGATGTTTTTCGAACTGGACGTCGGTCTGGTCACCGTAACGCACCAGTGGTTCTCCTGGGCGTTTCTGCTCGGTGCCGGCGCTCATATTGCCCTCAACTGGCGTCCCTTCCGTAACCACCTGAAGTCGGGCTGGGGTAGGGCAAGCATCGCCGCCTTCACAGCGCTGACGATGGTGGCTTTGTTTTCCTGGGGGATGATCACCGGCCCTCAGATCGAGCGACCGATTGAGGAAGCACTGGTGGACGCGCCCATTTCCGCCCTGGCAGCGGTGACGCGCAATACCCCGGAGACGGTGCTTCGTCGCCTTGCCGCCAGCGGCATCGTCGCCGACGGCGACGACAGTCTCCGCGATGTCGCCCTGAGGAGCGGCGCCGACGAGAACTGCCTGCTTGCCATCGTCTTCTTTCTCAACTGAATCCCATCCTTGAAGGAGAAACAGCCATGAAGGCTGCCATCGTTCGCTCCGCTGGAGCCACCCCCGTCTATGGCGATTTCACTGAGCCGCAACCGACCGCTTCGCTCGCTCGGGTCACCGTGACCGCCGCCGCGTTGAGCCGGATCACCCGCGCTCGCGCCTCGGGTCGTCACTACAGCTCGTCTGGTGCATTTCCCTTCGTGCCCGGCGTCGACGGTGTCGGCCTTGCCGACGATGGCCGGCGTGTTTACTTCGTCATGCCCGACGCGCCTCATGGCGCGCTCGCCGAACAGACGCTGGTACCGGTCGAACACTGCATCGACCTGCCGGACGATCTCGACGACGTAACGGCCGCAGCGATTGCCAACCCCGGTATGTCGTCTTGGGTGGCGCTGACCGAGCGGGCCAAGCTCAAGCCGGGCGAAACGGTGCTGATCAACGGCGCCACCGGCGCCTCCGGCCGTCTGGCGGTGAGGATCGCCAGACATCTCGGCGCGGGAAAGGTAATCGCCACCGGACGCAATGCCGCCGCTCTCGCCGAGGTCGGTGCCGACGTGATGATCGTCCTTGATGACGATGCGGAGATGCTGGAGAAGAGGTTCAGCGAAACCGTCGCCGAGGGCGTCGATGTCGTCGTCGACTATCTCTGGGGAATGAGCGCCGAGCGGCTACTGATCGCCGCTGCCAAGTCCGGACGCGACGCCGTGCCTCTTCGTTATGTCGAAGTTGGCTCGGTGAGCGGCGAGACCATCAGCCTGCCGAGTGCCGTGCTGCGCGCCTCGGCGATCGAACTGATTGGCAGCGGTATCGGCTCGGTACCTTTCGAACGGCTGATCGTTGCGGCCGGCGACGTGCTGCGCGTAGCGGTACCGGCCGGACTGACCCTCACGGCCCGATCGGTGCCACTGTCGGATGTCGAACAGGCCTGGATCGCGCCCGACGATGGCCAACGCATCGTCTTCACCCCCTGAGCGCTTCCACCGGCGACTGGCGATAGGCGAGGGCAGCCGGCAGCGCTGCCATCAGGGCGGCGACGGTGAGGAAGGTGGCTGCCAGAACGGCATCGGACGTCGTGAACTCCACGGGCATATGAACACCGCTTTGAGCTGTGAACAGGCCGGCCAGGAATTCAGCGGCGCCATAGCCCAGGCCGAAACCGGCGCCGACACCGATCGCCACCAGCAGCAGCAGTTCCAGCCAGACGATTCCGAACACGGCAAAGCGGGGCGCGCCGAAAGCCCGGAGAGCGCCGATCTGTTTGCGCCGTTGGGCCACATGAATGACGGCGATCAGCATCAGCGCCGCGGCGACCAGCGTTTGCGCCCCGTAGGCGACATACATCAGCACGGTGCGGGCATCGCCGAGCGTCGCGTAGAGTGACGTCAGAACCTCGGCAGGGAAAACTGCACGTGTGCCCTCCGTCGTGCGATAGGTCTGCCGCAGCGTATAGGCGTCGCCGATCGTCTTAGGCTTGACCAATATGGCCGGCAGCCCCGGCACGTCGCGGCTGAAACTCTCGTCGAGTGGTGCATCGGCGTCGATATGGCCGTGGTGGTGCTCCTCGCCGCCTTCGGCAGCCGCGTTATGGTCGGCGTTCGCTTCGCCAGCGTGGTCGTGATCCTCGCCGAGACCGTGAATGTGCCAAACCGCCTGAATAGGAACGAGAATGGCGCGATCCCAGGCCGTTCCGGTCGGCTGAAGCTTACCGACCACATGGTAGATGCTGTCCGCATGCGTCTCGCCGCCTTCGCCGGCGGCGCCATGCATGGGTTTTACCTCTGTGCCAACCGAGAGATCGACACCCGAGCCGACCACAGCTTCACCCTCGTGGGCAAACATCTGCCCCTTGGTGAAGCCGGTTGTAGTGCCGGAGATCAGGGCCGTGGTGGTGCCGACGATGGGGTAACCGATGAAGTTGTCGCCGAAACCGATCGGCGCCGCCCAGGCGACGTGCGGATCGGCGATGAGCTTGGTCAGCACCTCACCAGGCATCAACGGCAGCGCGGCCGGTTGCAGGAACACTGAGGACAACACGAGCTGCGTTTCCGAGCCGGGTGCGCCGACGATCAGATCGAACTTGTCGGCGGCGCGAGCAGAACCGAGGCGCAGCGCCCGTTCCTGCAAGGTCACTGCAACGCCGAGCGCGGTGGCAAGCGCCACCAGCAGCACGATGACCAGCGAGGCCGCCCAGAGGCGGCGAAGGTCGGCGAAGACGAAGCGGATCACGGCGAAACCTCCGCGGCGGTATCGGCAACGACACGGCCGGCGGCGAGCCGAATGCGTCGATCGAGCCTTTCGGTCAGTCGCTCGTCGTGGCTGACGACGATCAATGTGGCGCCTTCCTGGTCGGCCAGTTCCAGAAGCAGCCTGCCGACCTCGGCGCCGGCCTCAGTGTCGAGGCTGGCGGTCGGCTCGTCGGCGATGATCACGCCCGGCCGGCGCAGGAGGGCGCGCGCCACGGCGACGCGCTGCATCTCGCCGCGCGACATGGTCTCCACCGACTGGTTCGGCCGAGAAAGGCCGACGCGGGAAAGAAGCTCAAGCGCGCGTGCCTTGATCTCGGCTGTTGCGGCGCGGGCGAGACGGGCGGGCAGCAGCACGTTGTCGATCGCCGCAAGACCGGGAAACAGGTGGAAGTCCTGCATGACCAAGCCGACATTGGTGGCCCGCCAGCGGTCGCGACGGCTTTCCGAAAGTGTCGCGATGTCAGTATCGCGCCAACGGATGGCCCCGGTGTCAGGGCGTTCCAGGCCGGAGACGAGATTGACGAAGGTACTCTTGCCGGAGCCGGAAGCGCCGGTGACGGCGAGCCTGCCACCGGCCGGCACCGCCAGACCATCAATGGAGAGTACCGGCTGAGCAAGGCCGGGGAAGGAGATGGCGACGCCGGAAAGAGCGAGTGGCAGCATGGCTCAAACCGTCTCGAAGGAGGAATGGACGAGACGCAGCAGACTGACAAAGCCCGTCTCGGGATCGGTCCACGAGCCGACCTCCAGTGTGCCCGTCACCTCGATCAGCTTCGACGGCGGCACGAAAGTGGTCTTCTCATCGATGTAGACGACGACGATGTTGCTCGGCCAGTCGGCATCCGACGAACAGAAGGGGCAGAGCGCCATGGGAATTTCGGTGAGCACGAAGAACTTGGCTTCGGCCTTGAGCGGCGGCGCCATGAAACCGCGCATCGACACCGTCTTGTCGGCGAGCGCCTTCACCTTGTCGGAAAAGGCCAGGCCGAGAACCGACACCTTGCCGTAGAGTTCGTCGAAGGTCAGCGTGTCGCCAGCCCGCGCGAGTCCCGTGCAGGAGAGGGCGGCGAGACCGGCGAGAAATGTCCGGCGGCTAACCGCTGGGACTGCCATAGGGGCCATGGAAGTCTCCATCTGCGAGAAAAGGCTGCGGGCCGGACGGCCGTCGACCGTCCGGCCCGCGATGGTTCCGTGGAAAGCTTACTGCTTCACGCCGAGGGCGAAGGTATCGGCGAGCACCTTGTAGACGTCGCTTTCTTCCATGTAGCCCTTGAACTCGTCGGCGCCGGGGCCGGCGGCCTGCAGCACGACGTCGTCAACGGTGTGCGTACCGGTCGACTCATCCTTCGGCAGGTTGCCTTCGACGAAGATGGCGCCCGGAACGTCCTTGTACTTCTCGTTGGCGACGTATTCGCCCTTTTCGTTCTTCACTGCCGGTTCGAACGGCCCGTCGAGCTTGGGATTGAACGTCTCGTAATGGTCGGGGTAGTTCGAGACGAACATGGCGAGGCGGCGGCTCGGATCGATCTTGTCTGGATAACCGTCCTTGTTGGCGTCGGCGTAGGTCGGGAAGCCGGCATTGGCGCCGACCAGGAACTTCTCCCGGCCTTCCTTGCCAATGGTGTCATCGATGGTACCGACGATCGACACGCCATGGGTATGGTCGCCGGTGACGACGATCAGAGTGTCAGGGTTCTTGGCCTGGAACTCGCGGGCCAGGGCGACGGCCTGATCGAACTCAATGGTCTCGAACACGGCGCGTTCCATGTCGAGCGGATGGCTCGCCTTGTCGATGCAGGAACCTTCGATCATCAGGAAGAAGCCTTCGGGATTCTTCGAGAGGTTGTCGAGGGCGATCTTGGCCATCTCGACGAGGCCCGGCTGGTTCGGGAACTTGTCGACGGTGCCTTTCTTCAGCTGCATGCGGTCGAGGGCGTAGTCCATGTTGCCGGTGTGGAACAGGCCGAGGATCTTGTCCGACCCGGCAGCCTTCTCAAGCTCGCTCTTGTCGGTGGCGAGCTTGTAGCCGGCGTCCTGGAACAGCTTGATATAGTCCTTGTCGTCCTTGCGCTTGGAGCCCGGCACTTCCTTCGACAGGAAGTAGGCCGAACCGCCGCCGAGCACCACTTCCGGCTTGACGTCGTAGAGCATGCCGACGATGTCGGCCTTGTCGTCGCGCTTACGGGTGTGGGCGACAACGGCGGCCGGCGTGGCGTCTTCGATCTCGGAGGTGACGACGACGCCGATCGACTTCTTGGTCGTGCGGCGCAGCGCCTCGGCGATGTTTTCCACCTTCGGGTCGTCCAGCGACGGCGGCGTACGGTCGGCATAGACGCCGAGGGCGTTGATCGCCGTCTTGTGGCCGGTCATATAGGCCGACATGGTGTTGGCCGAGTCGGTGTTGATGGCGTTGGTCGAGGACGTGCCGATGAAGGCCATATGGTCGAGATCGTCCATGGCGAGACGGCCGTTGGCTTTGCCCTCGGTCATGCCCTTGGCCATGATGCGCGCGGCAGTGCGGTGGGCGACCGACAGGCCGTCACCGAGCAGGAAGATGATGTTCTTGGCCTTGGGCGTCGCGGGCGTCGCGTAGACGTTCCAGGTGACAGACTTCGTCTCGCCGCCGGCCGAAACGTCGACCGTATAAGAGCCGGCCTTGTTGATCTTGACGCCGCGCAGCAGCACGGCCGAGCCAAGGACCTTGTCGTCCTTGCCCTTTTCGTTCTCGACGAACTGAACATCGCTGCCGAGCGTCGCCTTGTAGTCGGCACCGTTGACGGTGACCTTGACGTCGTCGGCCTTCACCTGGCCGTCGAACTCGACCTTGAAGTCGAAAGGGGAGCCGGCGAGAATGGTGGCCCGGTCGAGCGGGAAAACGGTGGCCGCATTGGCCGTCCCGATCAAAGCGGTGCTGGCGGCAAGTGCCAGAAGAAGAGTGCGCATTATCTGCCCCTTGAAAATGGATCGCGTCGAAAAGAGCGCGCGCTCCTTGGTAGGCAGGGGGTATGACGAGGGCGTGACAGCTACATGAAGGCTGGGTGACATGTAAGCTTCTGAAAATATTTGTAATTTATCGAGATGGTTAGCCGCCGACCGAAGGCTTATCCGGTCGGCGGCTTGGTGGTTCAGAAGCGCTCTCCGACCAGTTCCTCGCTCTTCGCCCACAGCGCCTTGGCGCGATCGGGATCGACGGCGTAGGAGCGGACGCCTTCGGCAACCGGATTGATCAGGCCGTCCGTCACCTCGGAAACGTGGCAGTTTTCGCAATAGCGGCCGCCGACTTCCTCGGCATCGGCCACGACGCCGGCCCAGATCGATGTCGCGGCGCCCTGCGGAATGGTCTTCCATTTGTAGGGTGGCTTGCCTTCGGCGGCGAGGTCGGCGTTGATGCGCTCGATCATTGCCTTCAGCGTGTCGAGACCGACGTGCCGGCCGAGTTCGGTGTTGATGCCACCAGGGTGCAGCGCAGCGGCACGCACGCCGCGCGCCTTGTGACGGCGATCGAACTCCACGGCGAACAGGATGTTGGAGGTTTTCGAGCGGCCATAGGCGACCCAGGGGTCATAGGGCGTACGCTCGAAGTTCGGGTCGTCGAGGTCAACGTCGGCAAAGCGATGGCCTGACGAGGCGACATTGACGAGCCGGCCGCCCGGCGAAATCAGCCCGGCGATGCGGTTGACGAACAGAAAGTGGCCGAGATGGTTGGTGCCGAACTGCGTCTCGAACCCATCAGCCGTGTGGTCGAACGGCGCAGCCATGACGCCGGCGTTGGCGATGACGACATCGAACGTCCTGCCATCGGAAACGAGCTTGTCCGTGGCCGCGCGAATGCTGGCGAACGAAGCGAGGTCGAGCTCGATGAGCTCGAAGGCGCCCTTGCCTTCAGTGACTGCGGCGCGCACCGGCGCCGTCGCCGCCTCGGCTTTTTTGAGGTCGCGTGCCGCGCCGACCACCGAGGCGCCATGGGCCACCAGCGCGCGCGCCGTTTCGACGCCGAGGCCGGCCGAAACGCCGGTGATGAGGATGCGCTTGCCGGAAAGATCGATGCCGGCGAGCACATCGTCGGTCGTCGAGGTGGCCCCGAATTTTGCGGTCATGTCTATCTCCATATATCGAGATCACCCCGCTGAACCCGGCGAACCATTGCCCATCAGCCAGTTTGGATATAAAAGAGGAGGGCGTCTCCGCTTTTAAATACGGAGGCATCCTCCGTTTATCAAGAGGTTCACGCGGACGTGATCGACAAGGCCAAAAAGCCGACCCGCAAGCCGCGCGCCGACGCCGAGCGCAACCGTTTCAGGCTGATCGATGCCGCCAAGGCCGTGTTCGCCGAAAGGGGAGGGGCTGCCAGCCTTGAGGAAGTAGCCAGAAGGGCGGAGGTCGGCATCGGCACGCTCTATCGGCATTTTCCGACGCGCGACGCTTTGATCGAGGCCGTCTATCGCAACGAAAGCGACCAACTAGTGAGCGCAGCTGCCGAGCTTGTGGCCAGCCGACCGCCGGTCGAGGCGCTGAGGGACTGGATGCGGCTGTTCTTCCGCTACATGTCCGTCAAGAACGGCATGATGGAACTGCTCGACTCGCTTGCCGACGGCAAGACGTCGCTTTTTGCCGCTTCCGGTGCCGCGACCAAGCGGACGATCGATCTGCTGGTGGGCAACGCCGTCGCTGCCGGTGACATCGGCATCGATACCGAGCCGATCGACCTGCTGCGCGCCCTGGCCGGTATGGTTCATTTCAGTGGCGGGCGCGACGACGAAGAGGCCGCCGCCGCGGCCATCATCGACATCATGATCTCCGGCATGCAGGCGAAACGCCCGCGCTGACCGGTGCTAGATGCGCCGCTCGGTCTCAGCGTCGAATACCGACAGGCGCCCGAGATCGAAGCTGACCGTGACGGGTTCTCCGAGCTTCGGCAGCGTCTCGGTGGGAAACTTGCCGACGATCTCCTCACCGCCCATCGCCAGCACCACCAGATTGTCCGAACCGGTATGCTCGGTGAGTGTTGGTTTGAGGGTGAGTACAAAGGCTTCACCGCCCGTCGCCGGCTGCACGGACTCGGGGCGAAGGCCAACCACGACGGCCTGTCCATCGGCCGGCGGCGTGGCGAAGGCATAGCCATCAAGCGGTATCGTCGCAGCGCCGACGTCGGCGACCACGTGGCCGCCGTCGATGCGGAGATGCCCCTTCATGAAGTTCATGCCGGGATTGCCGAGGAAGTCGGCGACGAACAGGTTGACCGGCCGGTGGTAGACTTCCTCCGGCTTGCCGACCTGCTGGATCTCGCCGGCCTTCATCACCACCATGCGGGTGGCCAGCGTCATCGCCTCGAGCTGATCGTGGGTGACGTAGATCGCCGTCGTGCCCAGCGTCAGATGCAGCTTCTTGATCTCGGTCCGCATGCTGGCGCGCAGCTTGGCGTCGAGGTTGCTGAGCGGCTCGTCGAACAGGAATACCTTGGGATCGCGCACCAGCGCCCGGCCGATGGCGACGCGTTGCCGCTGGCCACCGGAGAGCTGGCTCGGCCGTCGGTCGAGCAGGTGGTCGATGTGCAGCATACGCGCCTTTTCCTCCACCAACGGCCGGATCTCCGACAGTGGCTTGCCGCGCATGCGGAGGCCGAACTCCATGTTGCTGCGGACGCTCATGGTTGGGTAGAGCGCGTAGGACTGGAACACCATGGCGATGTCGCGGTCCTTGGGCTCGACGTCGGTGACGTCGCGGCCGCCGATCTCGATCTCTCCGGAACTCAGCCGATCGAGGCCAGCGACGATGTGCAAGAGCGTCGATTTGCCGCAGCCCGATGGCCCCAGGAGCACGATGAACTCGCCACGCTCGATCTCGAGGTTGATGTCTTTCAGCACCCTCAGCGAGCCGTAGCTCTTGTTGCAGTTGGAAATGCGGATGTCGATCATGACGGTCAACCCTTGACGGCCCCGGCGGTCATGCCGCGCAGGAAATAGCGGCCCAGCAGGATGTAGAGGATGAGGGTGGGGGCGGCGGCGATCACCGTCGCCGCCATATGGACGTTGTATTCCTTCACCCCGAAGTTGGAGTTGACCAGGTTGTTGAGGGCCACCGTCATCGGCGCGCTCGACGGGTTGGAGAAGGAAACGGCGAACAGGAAGTCGTTCCAGATGCCGGTGAATTGCAGGATCAGCGCCACCACGATCACCGACGGCGATAGCGGCAGCACGATGCGGAAGAAGATCCAGAAGAAGCCGGCACCGTCGATGCGCGCCGCCTTGATCAGGTCGTTGGGCACCGACAGGAAGAAGTTGCGGAACAGCATGGTGGTGATAGGGATGCCGTAGATCACGTGGATAAGGATCAACCCCTCCACCGAGCCGAACAGGCCGAGCGTGCGGAGCGTTACCGCCACCGGCGCCAGCACCACCTGGAACGGCACGAAGTTGCCGGCGACCAGCGCCGCGAACACGAAGCGGGCGCCGGGAAACGGCCACTTGGCAAGGGCATAGCCATTGATGGCGCCGATCATCACGGAGATCAGCACAGCGGGGATGGTCATCACCATCGAGTTGCCGAAATAGCCCTTGAGGCCGCCGCAGGTGATACCGATGCAGGCTTCGCCCCAAGCGGTGACCCATGGCTGCACGGTCGGCTCGTGCGGCAGCGTCATCAGCCCGCCAGACTGGATCTCCGGCATCGTTTTGAACGACGTGCTGAGCAGGATGTAGAGCGGGCCGGCGAAGAACAAGGCGATGATGACGAGCAGCAGATAGAGCACGCCCCGCGTCAGGATGGCCTTGCGTCGCCGTGGCGTCAGCCAACCGGATCGCGTGGCCTGGGGCGTCACTTGTGTCGAGGCCGGCATCAGGCGCGCTCCCTCGTTTCGACGTAGAGATAGGGGATCAGGATCGCCAGTACCGTGCCCAGCATGACCACCGCCGAGGCGGCCGACAGGCCGAGGTTGGTACGGCGGAAGGCCATGTCGAACATGAACACTGACGGCAGATCGGATGATACGCCGGGGCCGCCATTGGTCAGCGCCACCACGAGGTCGAAGGCGCGGACGATCGACAGCGACAGCAGCACGACCACGGTGAGGAACACCGGCGCCAGCATCGGGATGACGATGTAGACGTAGACGCGCCAAGCCGGGATGCCGTCAACCGCCGCCGCCTTCCAGATGTCCTCGTCGATGCCGCGCAGGCCGGCGAGAAACAGCGCCATGACGAGGCCGCAGCCCTGCCAGAAAGCGGCGACCACCAAGGCCCAGATGACGGTATCGGGATTGGTCAGCCAGTCGAGGCGGAAGCTCGTAAAACCGAGCTGATGCACCATTACCTCGATACCGAGGGTGGGGTTGAGCAGCCACTGCCAGATGATGCCGGTCACCACGAAGGACATCGCCATCGGATACATGACGATGGACCGGAAGAAGCTTTCGGCGCGGATGCGCTGGTCGATCAGGATGGCAATCACCAGCCCGAGCGAGATAGTCACAAGCAGGAACAGTCCGCCGAACAGGAACATGTTGGTGAAGGCGACGTGCCAGCGCGGCGTGTGAAACAGCCGCCAATACTGCTCCAGCCCGACGAAACTATCGAAGCGTGGGAAGGCCTTGCTGTTGGTCGTGGAAACGGCCGCCGTGTAGGCGATGAAGCCGTAGAGAAAGATCGCGATCAGCGCCAGCGAGGGCGACAGGGCGACCTGCGACACGTGCCGCTGGAGAAATCTGCGCATGATCGGAGCCTTCGCTTGGCGGATCGGAGGCAGGCCGGCGGTTTCCCGCCGACCCAGCTTGTCGAAATCCTATCAGCGGGTCGCCGCCACGGCGTCGGCCATGGCCGTGACGCCTTCCTGCGGCGTCATCTTGCTGTGCAGGAAGGTGGTCATCTGGTCGACCAGCGCGCCGATGCCGGTGGCGTCGGTAACGTTGTCCGGAACGAGGAACAGGTGACCTTCAGCCGCTTCGCCCATGGCGATCTGGGCGCAGGGATCGAAGCCGGTCTTGTCGACGTCGAGGCGCGGCGGGATCGAGCCCTTGCGCAGGCTGAATTCCTTCTGCACCACCGGGTCCATGATGGTCTTGGCGAGCGCCAGCTGGGCTTCGCGCGTCGCTGGGTCCTTGACGGCGGTCATGGCGAAGGCGTCGGTGCCGAACACCAGCGTCTTGCCACCGGCCGGGAACACCTCGCAGGCAATGTCCTTGCCGGGGGCCTTGTTCGCCGCCACGAACTCGCCCTTCAGCCAATCGCCCATGATCATGTAAGCCGCCTTGCCGTTGATCAGCAGGCCGCCGGTGATGTTCCAGTCGCGGCTTGGGCTGCCGGGATCGACGAGGTCGCGCACCTTGGCGAAGGTCTCGAAAGCCTTGAGCATTTGCGGGCTGCGCAACGCGGTATCATCGAGGTCATAGGTGACCTTGGTCAGGAAATCGCGGCCGCCGACATCGATCAGGATGCTCTCGAAAACGAAGATCTCCTGCCAGGACTGGCCACCGAGCGCCAGCGGGATATAGCCCTTGGCGCGGATCTTGTCGGCCGAGGCGATCAGCTCGTCCCAGGTCTTCGGCATGGGAATGCCGACGTCGTCGAGAACGGCCTGGTTGCCCCACAGCCAATTGTGGCCGTGAATGTCCATGGGCGCCGTGACGTATTTGCCTTTGTACTTGGCGTTGTCGGCGATCACCTTGGGTAGCAGCTTGTCCCAATCCTGGGCCACCGCGTCGATGTCGTTGAGCTGGCCTTCTTCGGCCAGCGCCATCAGCGGCGCGCCGACCTGCCACTGCATGGACGTCGGCGGATCGCCGCCGAGAATACGGGTGCGTGCCACCATGCGGGCCGCCTCGCCGCCAGCGACCGGATTGTCTTTCCAGGTGTTGCCGGTCTTCTGATAGGCGTCGACGAGAATTTTCAGCGCCGCCGCCTCGCCACCGGTGGTCCACCAGTGAATGACCTCGGCGGTGCCGGCGAATACCGGCGTGGTCGTCGTCAGGGCAAAGGCCATGACCGAGCCCAGCACTCCAAGCTTTGTGAACATCTTTCTCCTCCTTCGTCGTGGCCCTCTCCCTTCGGGCCCCTCCAACACCGTCGTCCGCTAAGGCTGGCTCAGCCCTTCAAGAAGCTGGCGAGCCAGCGGCCGCTGTCCTTCATGGTCCGCTTCTGATTGGCGAAATCGACGTGAACCAAGCCGAACCGCTTGGAATAGCCTTCCGCCCATTCGAAGTTGTCGAGCAGGCTCCATGTGAAATAGCCGGCAAGATCGACGCCGCCGTCCATCGCCGCGCGCAACGCATCGATATGCCGATGGATATAGAGGGCGCGCTTATCATCATGAACGGCACCGTCCGCGCTGATCTCGTCGGGATAAGTGGCACCATTCTCTGTGATGGCGATGGGAGCCGGCCGATAGTCCCGCGTGACGCGCTGCAGCAACTCGGTCAGACCCTCGGGATAGACCTCCCAGCCGAAGCCCGTCACGTCGGTGGCGTCTGGCTCGACGACGCGCGACCGCATCGGCCCGCCCTTGGGATCGTCGGCGATGATCTCGCGGAAATAGTAGTTGATGCCGAGGAAGTCGGTTTGTCCGGCGATAATGGCCAAGTCGCCGTCGACGATTTTTGGGGCGGCGGTGCCGAGCTCGCGCAAAACGTCTTTGGGATAGTCTCGGCCATGCAGCGGATCGAGAAACCAGCGGTTCCGAAGGCCATCGTGGCGGATAGCTGCCAGTCGGTCAGCTTCAGAGTCCGAAGCCGTATGGATCGGATGCAGGCTCAACGCGATGCCGCACTTGGCATCGGCGACATTGTTTCGGACCACCGGCAAGGCCAGACCGTGCGACAACAGGACGTGATGGGTCGCCTGGATCGCCGCGGCAAGGTCGCGCTTGCCCGGCGCGAATTCGCCCTCGTAGTAGCCCTTGATGGTGCTGCACCAGGGCTCGTTATGGGTGATCCAGTGCTTGACGCGATCGCCAAGGCGGCGAGACACCACGTCGGCATAATTGGCGAAGGCGAGGGCGGTGTCGCGACGCGGCCAACCGCCGGCATCTTCGAGCGGCTGCGGCAGATCCCAATGATAGAGCGTCAGCCAGGGTTCGATGCCGCGCTCAAGCAGCCCGTCGACCAGACGATCGTAGAAGGCAAGACCCGCCTCGTTCACCGCGCCGGTCCCTCTCGGCAGGATGCGCGGCCAGGACACGGAGAAGCGATAGGCGGTGACCCCAAGCGCCTTGATGAGATCGAGGTCTTCTTGGAGGTGATGATAGTGGTCGCAGGCCCGCGTCGGTGTGTCGCCATTCCGGATACGGCCCGGCTCGGCGGCAAAGGTATCCCATACTGACGGACGGCGACCGTCGATATCCGACGCGCCTTCGATCTGTAAGGCAGACGTGGAAACGCCCCACCTGAAATCGCCGGGAAACTGAACGCGAGTGGAACGAGGCATTCTGACGACCGCCGTTGATGACCGAGTACGTTTCAATTAATTAAATGAAATGGAAACCGAGTCAAGGAAGATAATTTTGAAGTCCGAAATTTATTCGCGTCACTCTGCGTCCTTTGCGAAGGGTGCTGGCAAGTGGGCGGATTTCTCCGGGATATGCCGGTTCCAACCTTGTTGATAAGGTTTCGGGGCGACGATCCCGTGGCCATCCGGAAACAACCGAGCTGTTGAATCGCAACGCCTTTCATTTCTATAAGTGAAACGAACGGAGCTCGCGCTCCATAGAACGGAAGCGTCTTCATGCCCTCGCTGAAGGGGAACCAGAGCACTTCGCGCACTCTCAACCGGTTGCTGCTCCTCAATCATTTGCGTCGGCATGGCCCTACGGCGCGCTCTGATATTGCGGTGGCGACCGGGCTCAGCCCTGCAGCCATCTCCTACGTGTCGTCAGAGCTTCTGGAACAGCAGATCATCACCGAGCGCGACGCAGTCGCCGATGGTGGCCGGCGCCGGATGACACGGCTCGATCTCAACTACGCCGGTCACGTAGCTCTTGGCGTCAAGCTGATGGAGCATAACCTCAGGGCGACGCTCACCGACCTTGGCACTACCGTCATCGACACTCTGACCGCAGACGTCGATGCGCGCTCGCCTGACGCGGTCGCAAAGGCAATCGCCGATGCGCTCACGGTTCTCCTCGAACGGTCGGGGCAGGATAAGGGGCGGCTGATCGGCATCGGCCTTGCCATGCCGGGCCAGCACGACGCCGAACGGGGCGTCTGCCTTCGATGCGACCGGTTCGGTTGGAAGGACGTTCCGATCGCCGCGCTGATTTCCAATCTGGCCGGTACGCCCGTCTGGGTCGATAACGACGTCAACGCCTTCGCGCTGGCCGAGCATCTGTTCGGCGCCGGGCGGCAGGCTTCGTCGCTAGCGGTATTCTCCTTCGGCCGTGGCATTGGCGCGGCGATGATCGTCGACGGTCAGTTGATGCGAGGGCGACACGGTGGTGCCGGCGAAATCGGTCACCTCACCGTGGTCGAGGGCGGTCCGCGTTGCGAATGTGGCCGGCTTGGTTGCCTTGAAGCGGTGACCTCCCTACCGGCCATTCTGAATGCCTATGGCATCGTGCGACCGTCGGATCGCACCATTGATCCGACGTCTCTTGCCAAGCTGGCCGGGGAGGGCGACCCGGTGGCACGCGAGATTCTCGACACCGCCGGCCACCGGCTCGGCGCGGCAGCGGCCACGTTTGCCAGCCTATTCGATCCGGAGACGATGGTGATCGGCGGCGAGGGCGTGCAGTTCGGTCCGGCGCTGCTCGATCCCTTGGTGGCCACGCTCAAGGAAAAGAACTTCCAGCGCAACACCGAGGTATTCGTCGAATTCTGGAACGATGACGCCTGGGCGCGCGGCGCCGCCGCGCTCGCAATCGACAGTTTCTTTTCAATTCCGTCGTGAGGCAGAGTAGGGAAGCTGCTGGCCTCTAGATGTCGGAGCTATGAAGGTTGTTCATCCGGGCTTGGTCTGCGAGGCTGGGGTTGCGAAGCACCAACCCTGACCGGAGTGCCCGGATGAACGTTCATGAGAATGCGCGGATGACCGTTCGCGGTCGAGTCCTTTTGGTAAAGCGGATTGTCGAAGACCACTGGCGCGTTGCGTCGGCGGCGGAAGCGGCCGGCATTTCGGTTCGCACGGCCTACAAATGGCTGGCCCGCTATCGCACCGGCGGCGAGGCGATGCTGGCGGACAGGAGTTCGGCACCGCATCGGACACCACATGCGACGCCGGCCGCAGCGGTCGACGCCATCGAGACACTTCGGCGTCGTCGCATGAGTGGGCCGACCATTGCCCAAAGCCTTGCCCTGCCGCGCTCGACCGTGGGTGCCATCCTGCGGCGACTGGGTCTTGGTCGTCTCGAAGCCCAGGAGGTGAAGCCCCCGGCGATCCGCTACGAGCGACAGCGGCCCGGCGACCTCATTCACATCGACACAAAGAAGCTCGGCCGCATTCAGGGCGTTGGCCATCGCATCACTGGCAACAGGCGCGGCCAAAGCAACAATCGCGGTGTTGGCTGGGAATGTCTGCATGTGGCCATCGACGATGCCTCACGCCTTGCCTACACCGAGGTCCTCGCCGACGAAAAGCAGGAGACAACCTGCGCCTTCACAGCGCGAGCCATCGACTGGTTCGAGCGCCATGGCATGACCGTCACTCGCCTGATGAGCGACAACGGCAGCGCCTATCGGAGCCAGGCATTCCGCCAACTACTCATGGCGCGCGGTATCCGTCACATTCGCACCCGGCCCTACACGCCGCAGACCAACGGCAAGGCCGAGCGCTTCATTCAGACCAGCTTGCGAGAATGGGCCTATGTCGTGCCCTATCGATCCTCCTGGGAACGCACCAAGGCCGTGCCCGGCTGGATCGATGCCTACAACACAACGAGACCTCACTCAGCCCTCAATGGCATCCCGCCATTCAATAGGCTGAACAACCTTCTTGGAAATGACATCTAGAGCTCCTTGCTGTAGAAACGGCAGGCCTTTCCACTTCAATACAAATAGTGTGGGGGCAATGCCTTCGGCTCGAAAAGGCAGTCTTGTACAAGACATGAAAATGAGCCCAAAATGCCTGCCGTTGTTTAGCTAGGTACGAGATTGGCAGACTTTCCCGTCTCCTTTGGCTAAGGTGGCGTCTGTTTTTGAGTCGCTGAATGAGTTGCCTAAAGTGGTCCAGAGAGAAACCGCCAGTCTCGTGATGTTAGTGTTACCGCGGGTGACGACTGCCCTATCAATAATCGGGACGGCCACAGTTTTGATCTGGGCGATGAAATATTGCTCTTATGGAATCGATTTTACTGACGAAGGTTTTTATTTGGTTTGGCTGTCGAACCCGTTTCTCTATGACATATCGGCATCACAGTTCGGTTTTATTTACCACCCGCTTTATGTCGCTTTGGGTGGAAACATAGCGGAGCTTCGGCAGGCAAACATACTGATCAATTTCGGGCTTGGGTGGGTTCTGGTTTGTGTTTTTTTGGTTTCTCTCGCCCCAGAGGTGCGTGAAAGCCGATTGGTTCTAAATACCGTTGCTGCAGGTATAGGCACAAGTACTATTGTCATACTAAATACTTGGCTTCCTACTCCGAATTATAATGGGCTAGCATTTCAATCGCTTTTGGTGACATGCATTGGTTTGATTTGGGCAGAAAGGAATTGCGGTATAAAGAGCCTTTTCGGGTGGGGAATTATTGGTCTGGGCGGCTGGCTGACTTTTATGGCCAAGCCAAGTACAGCAAGTGCCTTAGGTATCGTGGTCCTCGTCTTTCTTGTGGCGTCGCGTAAGTTCTCGTTTCGGCCATTTCTGCTTACCCTAGCAACGGCGGTTGGATTACTTCTGCTTAGTGCCTTACTCATCGACGGGTCAGTATCCGGTTTCGTAGAGCGGATATTCCTTGGAGTGGATGCTGGACGGATGATGGGAGGAGGGCACACCGTTAGCCAAATGCTGCGTATTGATAGCTTCCGGCTGCGAACCCCGGGTAAGCGGGCTATATTGCTTATGCTGGTGATCGTCTCGTTGGCGATGATTTGGGCGTCATCTAGGAGGCCCGGTGCGGCAATTACTTCGTTTATTTTGTCTGCTATTTTTCTTGCAGTAACCGCGGTATTGGCGCTGGGTATGGTCCATAAGACTACGGGACTTGGAGAATACGAGGGGATACTTATTCTTGGAGTAGCATTGCCCGCAGCTTTTACTGGATTGCTTCTCGGGAAACTGTCTCCATTGAAGTCCCTATCGACACCACACTGGGCGATGGCTGTTTTATTTGTAGTTATTCCCTATATATATGCTTTCGGAACAAATAGAAATTACTGGCAGAACGCGGTTTGGGTGGGAATTTTCTGGTTACTTTCTGGAATGACATTGCTTGGCCCGGTTATGCGTGAGCGCTTGACCCTGTCATTCATGTTGCCTCTCACGCTTGCCACTCAGGCGACCACGGCAGTTCTTCTGAATAGGGGGCTGGAGCAACCTCAGCGTCAGGATCAGCCGCTGAGGCTCAATGAAAGCGTCGTGGAAATCGGCACGCAGCGATCCAACCTGATTCTATCGCCCACTTTTGCAGCTTATCTTGCTGACGCCAAGGCGGTTGCGCGGAGCGGGGGGTTTAGGCCTCACACTCCCCTTATAGATCTATCCGGGCGGTCTCCTGGCGTTCTTTACGCTCTCGGGGCAGAAAGCATTGGTCAAGCATGGACCATAGGTGGCTACCCCGGCAGCTTGGCGCTAGCCGAGGCTGCGTTGAAACGCGTTTCCTGCGAAAAGATCGCCGTAGCCTGGGTGCTATTTGAGCCGGACGGACCTAATAGTATTCCGACTGAGGTTATGCCGGCTTTGGGGGCTGCCTTTCCCGGTAATTACAGAAGAGTGGGTACTTGGCAAGCGGCAGAGGGGATTGGAGGATTTGACGGTCGGCGAACACAGGAATTATATGAGCCGATCCGCTCTGCCGAAGTGTTAGAATCATGTCGATCCTTGAGATCTGGAACGTAGTACAATGAAGAAGGTCGCGATCGTACAGTCAAACTATATCCCCTGGAAGGGGTATTTTGACATGATAGCCGCCGTGGATGAGTTTATACTCTATGATGATATGCAATACACGAGGCGCGATTGGCGAAACCGAAACCAAATCAAAACCCCCCAGGGGGTTCAATGGCTCACAATTCCCGTTCGCGTAAAAGGCAGATACTTTCAAAAGATCCGTGAAACTGAAATCGAGGATCCCGAATGGGGGCAAGCCCATTGGAGGAGTCTTGTTCAGGCTTATCGTAAGGCGCCCTACTTCAGTGAGGTAGCGGCGTGGTTGGAGCCGCTTTACCTGGACGAACCGCCTCTTCTTCTCTCACAGCTCAACCGACGCTTCATTGAGGCCATTTGCCGCGCGCTATCGATAACAACCCAAATATCGAACTCTTGGGACTACGAGTTGGTCGAGGGGAAAACAGAGCGCCTCGCGGCCCTATGCACTCAGGCAGGGGGGGGCGAATACGTATCCGGCCCCGCAGCAAAAGATTACGTGGATGAGAGAGTTTTCAGAGATCAAGGGGTAAAGCTTACTTGGTTCGACTACGCCGGTTATCCTGAATACAAGCAACTTTGGGGTGAGTTCGTTCACGGCGTCACGATTCTAGATTTGCTCTTCAATTGCGGGAAAGATACAAAACAGTACATGAAATACCTGAAATGAAACTATCAATTTCTGCTGCCATTTAACAATCCGCCCCTACATTCAGGATTCGCTTCGACGCAGATTACTGATTCGCGTATCTCGCCGGACAGTTGCGGGGAAGATCTTTTGAATATGACAGGAGGGATCATACCCTCATGGCAGGCGTAGAGCAGCTAGCGCCGTTGAGGAAATACATAATAGCGGAATAGGATGTAAAGAATTCCAGCTACCACGAAGATGGAGACCGCCTGAACTAATTGATGCGGAAATCCCAGACAATCTGAAAAAACAAATAGCATGCCGATACTGGAAACATAGCCAATCAAGTGGGCGACAATATATCTGACGATACCTTGTGAGGCGCGCCCGCTATATGAAAACGAATATCTGGCATGCCCAAAGTAGGCAGTCGTAGCGCCAATCGGATACATCAGCGCCACCACCGTCTTGGGATCAAGCCAGAGCCAGGTAACTAAGAGATAGATAAGGTAACCAAGAAGATTGTTTAGAACTCCGACCACGCCATAGCGAACTATTTGCCCGAATGTATTAGTAAAAGTGATATTAATCCTCATTTCAGCGATCCAGCAGGGCGTGTAAATGCTGCCGGTCAACTTTCCCATTGGCATTCTTAGGCAGATTGGACATTACGATGAGCTTGGCAGGAACCATGTAGTCGGGCACCAGTTGCCTGAGCTCCTGTAGCAGCGCCCTGTCATCCACCTCGGTAGTGCAGGCGACAAATGCCACCAGTTTACCGTAGGCGGCTTGGCTTCGCTCGTAAACTACGGCAGCCTGATTCACCTGCGACAGTCTCACCAAAGCGTTCTCAATTTCCTCAAGTTCAATGCGGTAACCCATATGCTTGATCTGATTGTCCTTGCGACCAACGAAGTGAAGCCTGCCATCCACTTCTTTTACGAGGTCCCCGGTGCGGTACATGCGCTTCATAAAGCGGTCTATATCAGTAATAGTGTGGAATGATGTGGCCGTGCGCTCCATGTCGTTGAAGTAGCCCGCCGCCACGTTGGGGCCAATCAGGCAAAGCTCGCCCTCTAAGGCATCACGGTTGTCTTCGTCGAGAATGCGATGGTCGAAATTGGGATTTAGGTACCCCAGCGTGGGAAGTCCCTCAAGATCGGTGAAGTCGTCCGCATTCAGGGTATGGGCACTGCAGATGCAAGTGCATTCAGTAGGACCATAGACGTTTACCAGAGTGGCTTGCCCAGAGAATCTGTCGTAAAGCTTCTTCAGTTCCACCTTGGGGTAGCCCTCGCCGCCGAAGACGATGGCGCGTAAATGCGACAAGGTGCCTGGCCCGATGGCCTTAACAGCCATCAGATACATAAGCGCCGAGGGGACTGAGAACCAGATGGTACAGGCTTGTGCGCTTATGTACGGCACCAACTCGTAGGGTTTGGCGAGCAGGCTACGGTGGATAGGACTCAGCGAAGCACCGCAGAAAAGACCAACGTAGAAATCAAACACCGAGTTGTCGAAGTACATCGGGCTCAAATTGGCGAAGTTATCCCGTTCGGTGATGCCGAAGCGCTCGCGTCCCCAGGCGATAAAATGCAAGACGTTCTGGTGCGTTACGGCCACACCTTTGGGTACTCCAGTGGAGCCCGATGTGAACATGATGTAGGCAATGGTGGATCCGTCCACTAAGCTCGAACACCGGCGCTGGCGCACCCGATCGACCGCGCTAGCCTTCGGCAGTAAAGTGGGGTCAAGTAGCAGCAGTTCGCAGCCTTGGGCCGTCGCCAGTTCGTTCATAGTGCTCTGGTAGACTGGGTTATCATAAAAGAGCAGCTTGGGGGCGCTGACCTGCAGGATACGGCTGGTACGTGCAATCGGTGAAGCCATGTCTATGTTGGCGTAAGCCACACCCAAGCGCAATGCAGCGAGCATGAGCGCGTAGGAGAGCGCATGCTTGTCATGGCCGATGGCAATGACGTCGCCACGCTTCAGTCCCTTGTCCATCAGCAGTTGAGCCAGAGAATCGGTCCAGCCACCGAGCTGGCTGTAGGTATGTTCGTCGCCTGCATAACGAAGCGCTGGCCGTGCGGCGTGAGTCGCCAGCACTTCGTCGAAAAGGTGGGCTAGGTTATAGTGGTGCAGGGTCGTACACATGTTTTCCTGTAGCTTTACCGGCTGATGGTGAAGAAAGGATAGGAATCATCCAGAGGCATGAAGCCCGCCGAACGACATAGCGCCATGGAAGCAATGTTGTTGGTAAAACAGTCCCATAACGGCAGCACATTCCGCGCGAGGCAACGCTGATTGAAGGAACGGACGACAGCCCTGGCCACACCGAGTTGCCGATAGGCTGGAAGCGTCAACACGTCGATCTCAGCTCTGCCGCCCGCCACTGCGGCGGCGTAGCACAAGCCGACGGCCTGCCCTTCTATCATGGCCAATACCGCGTTCGAATGATGTATAAAATCGTCAGGGGTACGCCAGAACCGGCCTATCACACCGAAACTATTCTCGATCAGATCCACATGGGTTGCATTGGCGTCGATCAGCGTCAGGCCTTTCACAGGCGCATCCAGTGAATTGCCAATTGTTCCTGCGCGAGCGGCGTCCAGCTGAAAGTGCTGGCGCCAGGAACGCATGCCATCGCAATCGCCGGTCAGAAGGAAGCTTGGGCAGTAAGGGGTGTAGAGCCGCGCCTTGGTGGATGAAAAAGCCTTGTCGACCAGCAGGTAACGCTGCAAGGCTCGCTCGAATGCCGGTACGGGCGCACCGAAAACCTGCGCAAATCCAAAGGCATGCTCGACGTAGAACTGGGTCGCGTTCTTTTCGCGATCCGCGTAGATCACGCCGTTCTGCTCACCGCCCAGCACCGCCGCGATCAGTGGGAAGTACGCACAGTGATCGCGGTAGATGGCATGCGCAACGGGGTACTGCGAGGGGGGGAGCCGTACCATATCAGATCGTAAGGCCGCCATTGACTTCAAGCACCGTGCCGTTAATGAAGTCGTTTGTGACTAGGGCGATCACTGCCTGCGCCACCTCGTCGGCTTGGCCAAGCCGGCGTAGCGGCGTGTTGTTCTGGATGTGCTTGAGTACAGTCTCGCTCAATGCGTGGCGTGTGGATTCGGTAGCGATGAAGCCCGGCGCCACTGCGTTGGCCCGGATGCCTAACCGGCCAAGTTCCTTGGACCAAGTAACTGTCATGGCATTGACGCCTGCCTTGGCTGCTGAGTAGGACGTCTGGCCTTCGTTGCCGTAAGCGCTGATAGAACTGATATTGACAATAGCGCCCTTGGTACGGTGCTTGACCATATGTTCGACGACGGCAGCAGTGACGATAAACACCGAGTCGAGGTTTATCCTGAGCGAGTCGCGAAATCGGCCATAGTCGTGCATGATTCCCGATGGGTTCATTACATTAACAAATGGCTCGCTGACGATAACACCCGCATTGTTGACTAGGATGTCCACGCGCCCATGGCGATCTACGATGCCGGTTACCTCCGCTTTGACCTGCTCGGGCTCAGTGACATCCATAACCACGCCTTCCAACCCCTGAGGCAGGGTATTGAGTGCCTCGGCATTGCGGTCGGCTACCACCACGGTAGCACTTTCGTTCATCAGCCGACAGGCAATGGCCAGCCCAAGCCCCTGCGCCCCGCCGGTAACCAAGGCAACTGCGCCCTTAACGTTCAAGATCCACCCCCTTATCTTTGAGAACGGCCATGATTTCGCCGACAGACTTCATGCGCAGGATGTCTGGTATCTCCAATGCGATACCGTACCCTCGCTCCAAGGATAGCACCAAATCCATCTGTTTGAGGGAATCCCAAGTGCCGACGTCGTACTGTTGCAGTTCCGGGTGTATTTCAGCCGCGCGCAGCCCAAAGACCTCCGCGAGAAGTTCCGCCAGTTTTTGATTCATTCTCAAATTCCAAAGTGCTTTATGTAGTCTTCCGACGAGTAGCGGAAGGGCTCAGCCGAGCGCGCCAAGTGGACGGAGTAAGGTTTGGTATCGCGTGATATCAAAGCGCTAGCTCCGATAACGTTATACTCCTCCACGGTAACGGCGTTGACCACTGTGCAACTTACCCCTAGGAAGGTGTTGCGCAAAACTTTGGCCTGTCCAGACACCGCGGTACCTGCGGCGACCCAGCAATGGTCGCCCACGCTACTGTGGTGGGCCAGCGTTACGTTGCTCCATACCATTGTGTTAGCACCAACGCGCGCGTGCGGTTCTATGACCGCGCCAGGAAGGACCACGCTGCCTTCACCCAAGGCCTGGTTAGTATAGATCCGTGCGTCGGGATGAATGTAAGTCTCTATGCCGTAGCCTGCGGCCTTGAGGCGCTCAAATAAAGTTTCGCGAGTACGATTCAGGTTGTTGTAACCCATTGCCATGATCACCCGGTGGGTATCCGGCGCGAATGCTCTTACAACCTCAGACAGGCCGACCGTACGGTATCCCTCGATGCTCCCTTTCGTTACGAACTCATCATCAACGACGAAGCCCTCCACCTCGAATCGAGCGTCTTGGCGAAGATAGGCGGATATAATCTCTGCGGTGATCGCATTGCCTGCGAGAATAACTTTCTGACTCATTCACTATCTTCCTCGAGGACCGCTAGTCCAAAGCCAGTTTTGCCATAACCGTTGCCATTATAGAGCATATAAATCCGACCCTGGTGCTCGAAAACGCAGGGATAGCAAATCATCTCGCTGTCCCAGCCGAAGGGAGAGACGTCAATACCCGCGAGCGGATCGTTGCGCTCCCAGTGACGGCCGTCAACGGACGAAGCAAAGCCAATGCGATAGGTATCGGTGGTCCTGGTTGCGCGGTGCGCATACCACATGAAATAAGTATCTTCGCAATGAATCACGCTGGGGCGACCGAAAGCGTACTCGTATTCGTCGGAAAACGGCAGACACATGCCAGGATGGCAAGTCCAGTCCACGCCATTGTGCGAATGTGCATAATGGATGCCGTAGTAATGTTTCCACCCTTGCTCTGTCTTCTCCCAACGAATGCCGGAATTGTACCATGTTTGCCAGAAGTCGCCCGAAACATGAAAAGCTGTGGCTGCTGCGAACAACGGATTGTTCTTGTCGCGGCCAAGCACAGGACCTTGGAACTCACGCTTGAGCGTAAGCGCGTCCTCATCTAGCTTTGCTCGTCCAGTATCACAGATCCACAGCCCCTCCGGCAGATTTTGCCAGCCCACGTAATAGAGGTAGATGGTACCACTGTGCTTGATAAAGCAGACGCTAATGACACCGTCGCAATCAAAGTGGCAAGGGGCACCCGGCAACAGGGCGAGCTTAGGCGTCCCAAGAAGCTCCATTCTTCCACTAGAAACCAGAGCGTTTGAGAGAAAGATATGGGATCGTTGACGATCGTCTCGGCGCGTGAACGCCACGACGTAACGATCACCTTCGATATGGATCGCGCAAGGGTGCGATCCGTGAGAGAAACCATCTTTTTCTGGCTCGAAGACTAACCCCTTCTTCCGCCACGGAAACGGTTGCTTGTGGGTGATAAAGGATTTCAGCGGTGACATACCTAACTCAGTCCTTGCCCAGTGACGCGCGAAGTGCTGACTCGAGGAAGGCCACGCGGCTCATTCCGCGTCGCTCTGCTTCCTCGTAAATCCGGTCGCGCAAAATAGGGTCTACCCCTTCCAAACGGCCCCAATAGCGGCTTCGGATGGTGCCGCCACGCTTGCCCAGATGGGGTATGTCGATATTGACTGGTAGTGGTTCGGTGCTTGCCTGGAACTCGATGACATAGAAGCAGTTGCTCAGTTCCCAACTCAACTTCACGGACCGCGCCGTCGCCGGCAAGGCCTCAAGCGGCGCGCTGCAGGCGTAGAGGCCGTTGTTGTTGATCAGCATGCGGCCCAACTCGGTTTTCACCAGCCAAGGAGCTAGGCCCTCGTCACCGATAACGATATTCCCGCCAGCTTTAACCACACGGTTCATTTCGGCAATACCGGTGGCGATGTCAGGAAAGAGGTTGATGCCACCAAAGTGGTAGGCCGCATCGAAGAAGCCATCTGCGAAGGGAAGATTTGTGGCGTCGCTCACCGAAAAGTGGAGACTTACGCCCGAGGCTGCCAACTCAGCCTTGTAACGCGACACACCCGCCAGAAGCATCTCCTTAGCGATGTCCTGCGCATAAATGTCTCCCTCGCCCCCGAGCGCACGCACAAGGTAAGGCAGGTCATTGCCCGCGCCCGCACCTGTTATCAGCACGCGCTGGCCCTTCTTCAGGCCGATGCGAGCGATGAGCCGTTCGCGCAGGTCTTCCTCGGTGGTCTGGAAGGTTTTGAACACCCAGCGAAGCGCGTTGTCATGAACCTCGGCGGCGTTCTCTCGAGAATACTCGTTGGCGCCTTCAGGTTCACAGACGAACATAGGAACGTCTGTGCCGGGCACGAATGCAAATAGGTGTCCGTTGGGGCACACCAAGCCATCGGGTCTCTCAGCCAAAGGGGCATGAGCACAATCGATCTCGGTGCAGCAGTAGGAGGAGTAACTGTTCATATACCTTGTCGCTTTTGACAAACAACCCAGAACAGGCGTTCGGTGACACCGAAGTAATCGTTGTCCGCGAAGCCGAATGAAAAACGCTCGAACCAAGGCGAAAGATACGCCTCGATCTGTCCACTACTAGAGAATGCATGAAGTCGATAGCCGTCGCGGTTGCCGTAAGGGTCGGCTTGAATGCGTAACGAGCCATCCTCCAATGGAATTGCGCCCTTGAAGATGTAAGACTCGCTGCTGGCGACGGAGGCCACCAGCCAAGCCCCCGGCTTCATCACTCTAGCATACTCCCTCATATTGTCGGCGAAAGCCTCCCCTTCATCGCAATAATAGCAGCAGTGGCAGGCCAGAACGTAGTCGAAGTAGTTGCTGTCAAATGGCATCCGGCTGTTGCGTCCGACCCGTAGGTCGGCTTGGTGGCCGAGTCTCGCCAAACGCTGCGCGGTCTGTTGTACGATGCCTTCAGTGATTTCAATGCCGCTCACCGCGTAGCCCTGGTCACATAGAAATACCGTGTTACGGCCATCACCAAAGGCGACATCGAGCACCCGCTCGCCAGCTTGTGGCTTGCGAAAATCCAATTTGGGGTACTTTGCAAGGAAGGTCCGTACGACAAATTCGGTTGGATAGACCCGGAGACCTGCGCGCTGAGCGTAAAACTGCTCATAGCTGTGATCAATGGATAGAGGTGGATTGGCCACGGATTGCCCTCACGATGAAAGATGGTCGCTGCTTGGTCTCGGAAAAGACCTTGGAGAGATAGATACCGATAATACCGACGAACGAAATGACCATGCCACCGAGCAGCCAGATGGAAACCATCACCGAGGTCCATCCATCCAAGGGGGTACCCAGCATCAGTTTTTGAAAAATAAGATAGCCTGCGTAGAACAGCGCAACCGCGAAGATGATCAGCCCGACATAGAAGATCAGCCTAAGTGGCGCTTCGCTGAAAGAGGTGATAGCGTCAGTGGCTCGCCCTATCTTTTTAGTGAGACTATAAGTGCTGGCACTGTGCGCGTGTTTTTTTACAGGCCGCGCGCATTGTTTGAAGCCCGTGATGACCCACAGGCAGGAAATTACCATTTCTCGCTCGCGGAATTGTAGAAGTGCGTCCACATACCGTCGCGACATCAGCCGTGCAGTGACGATGTCACGCGGATGGTCGATATTGGCAAGATAATTGAATAGAGAGTAATAGAGTTCGCCGCTCCAGCGCTCAAACCAATTACCCTTGCGGGTCTCCTGCACGCCGTAAACGACGTCCGCAGCCTCTTTGGTCATAGCCTGGGCAAAATCCGCCAGCCATTCCGGCTCCTCCTCCAAATCACTATCGATCAAAAAAATACGCTCGCCTTGCGCATAGGAGAGACCTGCGAGCATTGCTTTGTGGTGCCCAAAATTGCGAGACAAATCTACAACGACAACCCGAGAATCCTGCTCCGTAAGTTTGATGGCGAGATCCAAACTCTCGTCTGGCGATCCATCGTTGACGAGGACGATCTCGTAATCGTCTCCGACGAGGCGGTTTGCAGCGGCTGTCGCACGCTCGTGAAACTCGTTGATGTAGGAAGCCGATTTGTAGAGAGTTGCGACGATCGAAAGCTTCATGCCACATACCTCTGGTAGTTAGCTACGGATAGCCTCATAGATCGTCCAATCCATTGAAAGTATGAGTGTCATTCTCACTAAGGCAGAGTGGCTCGAGCCATGCAGCAATCTCTTCCAAGTGCGGCGCTCGATGCTATTTCCGCGCAACGGCTCTTCAATGTTTAACTGACCATCCGCTGCCGTCAATTTCCGATGGTGTTGCCCCCAGGATTTTCCTGAGTTCGTCCCGGCGTTGGTGAGGCGCTATCAGCTTCTAAGACAGGCGGATCTGGAATTCCAGCCTTGACTTACGAGTTCGCTGTAGGGTGACGCCGTCCTGTTCGCCTTGGAAAATTAGCCCGTAATTATCCACTTTCGTAGCCTGCCCAAAGGTTCACCACCGCGCCGCAAACCGGCACCTACCGACCACCAGTGCACTACTACCATTTGTATCTGGGGCTCAGTTAAATTGTAATCGGAAAAATGTTAGCGAACCTTGGTCGCCCCCTCACCAACGTGCCTGGATGAGCTATGCAGTTTGACTTGCCAAGATGCCGCCAATAGATCTGGATCGAAAATGAAAGCAATTCTTCTCGCCGGCGGTTCCGGTTCACGTCTCTACCCCCTCACGCAGGTGTCCAGCAAACAGCTGCAGGCCGTCTATGACAAGCCGATGGTCTACTATCCGCTGACGGTTCTGATCGCGTCCGGCATTCGGGAAATATGCCTCATTTCGACGCCGCAGGACCTGCCGCGCTATCAAAGCCTGCTGCGGGACGGCAGTCAGTGGGGTGTTTCGGTCGTGTATCGCGAGCAGGCGAAGCCTGAGGGGATCGCGCAGGCCTTTCTGATTGCCGCCGATTTTGTCGGCTCCGACGACGTAATCCTGATGCTGGGCGACAACATATTCTCCGGTGGCGACGACTTTCGGCGCGCGGTGACGGGTTTTATGGGCGGCGCCACGGTTTTCGCCTACCACGTCAAGGATCCAGAGCGTTATGGCGTGGTCGAGTTCGATCGGACCGGCAAGGCCATTTCCATCGAGGAAAAGCCCCTGGTTCCCAAGAGCAACTATGCCGTGCCCGGCGTATACGTCTACGACAACGGCGTTCTTGAAATCGCCAGGGACCTGAAGCCGTCGGCACGCGGCGAACTGGAGATTACCGACGTCAATCGGGAGTATCTCAAACGCGATAAGCTGCAGGTCTGGCGCCTGAGCCGCGGGTTTGCTTGGCTCGATGCCGGCACCAGCAGCGCGCTGCACGAGGCCTCCTCCTACATCGGCACCATCGAGAGGCGGCAGGGCGTGAAGATCGGCTGTCCGGAAGAAGCCGCTTTGGTGAGAGGGTTTCTCTCGATCGATGAATTCGAAGCCTTGATCGGGCACATGCCGCGGTGCGAATACAGCGAGTATTTGCGCGGCGTGGCTAGCGAGTGGCACAGGCTTCATGGGGAACAGCGGTGATCGAAAAGATACAGTTCAACAGGCCTTTCGTGACGGGCAGGGAACTCGACTACATTGCGGAAGCGGAACGTAACAATAAACTTTCCGGTGACGGGTCGTTCACGAAGCGCTGCCATGACTGGCTGACCCGCAAGAGCGGCTCCGAGAAGGCGCTGCTGACGCACTCGTGCACGGCAGCCCTGGAAATGTCTGCGTTGCTTCTGGACATCGAACCGGGCGACGAGATCATCATGCCGTCCTACACTTTCGTGTCGACGGCCAACGCCTTCGTTCTGCGCGGTGGCGTCCCGGTGTTCGTCGACATTCGGGAAGATACCCTGAATCTGGATGAGCGCCTGATCGAGAGCGCCATCACCGAACGCACGCGCGCCATCGTCCCTGTTCATTACGCGGGCGTCGCCTGTGAGATGGACACTATAATGGAAATTGCCAGGCGGCATGGCTTGAGGGTCGTGGAAGACGCCGCCCAAGGCATGATGGCGACCTACAAGGGCCGCGCGCTGGGTAGCATCGGCGACCTAGCCGCCTACAGCTTTCACGAGACCAAGAACGTGATTTCCGGCGAAGGCGGCGCACTTCTGGTGAACGATCCGGCATTGGTTCTGCGTGCCGAGATCATTCGCGAGAAAGGCACCGACCGCAGTCGTTTCTTCCGTGGCGAGGTGGACAAATATACCTGGCAGGAGGTCGGCTCCTCGTTCCTACCGAGTGAACTGATCGCCGCTTTCCTCTGGGCGCAGCTTGAGGAAGCCGAGCGCATCACCAGCGAACGGATGGCCATTTGGCAGAGATACCACACTCTTCTGGAGCCACTTGAGGCGCGGGGACCGCTGCGCCGACCCATCGTCCCAAATGAATGCCAGCATAACGCTCATATGTACTATGTCTTGCTCGACCGAACGATCGATCGGCAACACGTTCTCGATGAATTGAAGAGAAGCGATATTTTCTCCGTCTTTCATTATGTGCCCTTGCACTCCTCGCCTGCTGGACAACGATATGGCCGCGTCCAGGGGGAATTGGAGGTGACCGTGACACAATCGGAAAGGCTTGTGCGTTTGCCGTTATGGGTTGGCTTAACGCCCGGGCAGCAGGATCGCATTGCCAAAACTTTGACCGACACCGTCAGCTAACCCAATAAAGAGGTAAAGGGCGTGAAGATTCTAGTCACTGGCGGTGCCGGCTTTATCGGCTCGGCGGTCGTTCGCCATGTCATCCGGAATACCGGCAATTGGATCGTTAATGTCGATAAGCTGACCTACGCCGGAAATCTGGAAAATCTGCACGAGGTTGACAGCTCGGACCGCTATGCTTTCGAGCGGGTCGATATTTGCAACCGCGGCGAGCTGGAACGAGTCTTCGCGAAGCACTGTCCCGATGTCGTCATGCACTTGGCTGCGGAAAGCCATGTGGACCGTTCCATTGATGGCCCTGCGGCTTTCATCGAGACCAATATCGTTGGCACCTACACACTGCTCGAGGTAGCACGTAGTTACTGGCAGGAGCTAGACGGTCGGCGCAAGCGGGTCTTTCGCTTCCACCATATCTCCACCGATGAGGTCTACGGTGATCTGCCGCACCCCTCTGATGAGATCGATGCGGCATCCAGTCTCTTCACTGAGGCGAGTGCTTATGCCCCCAGCAGCCCCTACTCAGCCAGTAAGGCCAGCTCTGACCACTTGGTACGCGCTTGGATGCGCACCTATGGCCTGCCGATTCTCGTCACCAATTGCTCCAACAATTACGGCCCTTACCACTTCCCCGAAAAGCTGATTCCGTTGGTGATCCTCAACGCGCTGGACGGGAGGCCTCTGCCGGTCTACGGCAGCGGCGATCAGATAAGAGATTGGCTTTATGTTGAAGACCACGCGCGTGCGCTGCATAAAGTCATCACCGACGGCAAGCCTGGCGAGACCTACAACATCGGCGGCCACAACGAAAAACAAAATATCGAGGTCGTCCAAACCCTCTGTGATGTCCTTCAGAAACTTGCTCCTCCAAATGCCAGTCGGCCATTTAGAGAATACCGAGAACTCATCACATTCGTCCAGGATCGTCCGGGGCACGATCGTCGTTACGCCATTGATGCCAGCAAAATCCAACGGGACTTAGGCTGGAAGCCGATGGAAACGTTTGACTCGGGCATCCGGAAAACCGTGGAATGGTATCTCCGCAATCAGGACTGGTGTGAGCGAGCACTAAGCGGCCGATACCAACGCGAGCGGCTAGGCCGGGTTCGATAACCGATATTTCCTGAGGGGATTGACTAGCATTCACGGCGCTCTGACGAACGTCGTTCGTTCGCTCTGACGACGAAAATATAACCGCTTTGATCAAGCTGTTAGGGAAACCGATGGCTCCGCGAGTAGGACTCGAACCTACGACCCGGTGATTAACAGTCACCTGCTCTACCAACTGAGCTATCGCGGAACAGCTTCGGTGGCGGTGCGTATAACAAAGCTGCTCCGGTTTGCAAAGCCCCCTCGGCAAGGAAAATGCGCTAGCGGCACGAAAAGGCCGGAGAAGGTGGATATTCGGCAGCTAACAGCATGCGACAGAAAGACTTTTTCCGCTCGCCGGGCCAGTGTTTTCCCGCATCTGAAAGGCTGATCTTTGAAAGGCGACGGTTGCTTTCCTATCTGTCCGAGACCGGCTTTCCCGAGGGAACGCGGTGGATAGGAAAGGCGACCAATGCCGAAAGTGAACGTCTTTGGACGAAAGCTGCACCTGCCGCGTAGCCGACCGCTTCGGGTCACCATGGGCCTGGCCTTCGTCGCTATGGGACTTATTGGCTTCCTGCCCGTCGTCGGCTTTTGGATGATTCCAGTCGGTCTCGTCATTCTCTCGGTGGATTCGCCGCTGGCGCGTCGCCTCAGACGGCGTGCCGAGGTCTGGCTTCTGCGCCGCTATAACCGCTGGAAAAAGGGCGACGTCGAGTCCTCATAGACGAAAGGCGGAGCGCGTAAGCGGGGAGACCACCCATGAGGAATCAGTTCACGCGAATGTGCCTGACTTTGATATTTCGTTCCTGGAGCGGGGACTCCACTTGTGGCAGGTTGGATGCAGGACAAGCGCGATGAGGTCGCGATGTCGCCGGATACGACACTGAGCCGAATTGGACGGCGTCATATTTCGGTCGTTGTTGATCACTATCGGTTTGCCCCAGAGAGAAACGCTCTCTCGTTTTTGGGAAAGGAGGTCAAAATGACAAACATTTCGCACACGCAGATGGCGCGCACGAATGTATGCCGTTCGACGATCCTTCCCAATCATCTTGGCTCGAAACGCCAATGGCGAATGTGTCTCTGCTAAGCATCTGACACTTTTCAAGATAAACGTAATCGACAGGATGATGGTCTTGCTTAGGTGCTAGGCCAGGAGAGCTATACTATGTCCAAGCCAATCGTTATCGAAGTGGCCGGAAAGGCCGTTGCCGTCGCTGCTCCCGCCGGAGATCAGGTGCGTTTCGTTGCCGTCAAGTATGACGTCTGGGATCTCGACGGCGAGCTCTACAGCTCGGTTGACGAGGCCGAGCGGGCAGCGGCGCGTCACCTTGCCGGGCGGAGCGATGTGGGCCAGTCGTTTGACCGGGGCGGCTACCCCAATCTGGCGGTTGCCGTCTGAATGATGGCAATCCCGTCGATCGCCTCCTCACACAAAACGGCCGCTACCAGTCGAGCCGATTGGTGGCGGCTACCTGGCTGAACCACAGCCCGGAATCTTTGATCGTACGCTTCTGACTGCGGAAATCCGTGTAGATCAGGCCGTAACGCTCGGTGTGGCCCTCAGCCCACTGAAAATTGTCCAGTAATGTCCAAGCATGAAATGCTCGAACCTTTGCGCCGTCGGCAATCGCCCGGGCGAGTTCGGCGAGTACCTGCCTATACCATTCGATCCGCCTGAGATCAGGCACCGCACCACCTTCGTCCGGCGCGTCGAGATAACTGCAGCCGCTCTCGGTGATCTCGATGGGTAAACCGGCGTACTCCTGGGAAATCCGGGTCACGAGATCGTAGATGCCGCGCGGCCAAAGCTCCAACCCCGCCTCGGTAAGCGGTCCTTCCCTCGGCATTTCGGCGCTGAACCGGGTGTAGGGATCGCGGCCGCCAGGACCGCCGGATTCGATTTCGGTGCCGCTGAAGCTGCCGCCGCCGAAATGCTGCTCATGGCTGGCGTCGGAGATGATGCGACGCGTGTAGTAATGAAGGCCAATCCAGTCGAGCGGCGCTTTGAGGATGTCCTCGTCCCCCGGCCGGAAGCCCATCAGCGCCAGCGGTGCCTCGCCGACGAAGGCGTTCGGATAGCGACCGGTCATCGCCGCTTCCAGAAAGAACACGTTGTTCATGGCGTGGTAGCGCGCCGCCGCAGCCCGGTCCGCCTCGCTATCGGTCTTGGGATAGGCGGGCGCCATCTCGTAGGCGCTGCCAAAGCTGGCTTTGGGCGACGCTGCCTTGACGGCGCGATGCGCCTCACCCTGCGCAAGGCCCAGCGTATGTGCCGCCTTCAGGAAGTCCGTGAGGCTGGTGCGTTCCGGCGGAAAGGCGCCGGCGGCATATCCCATATAGGCAATGGCCCAGGGCATGTTGAACGGCGCCCATGTGGTGATGCGGTCGCCGAGATGCCTTGCCAGAATGCCCGCGTAATCGGCGAAATAGCCGGCGAGATCGCGATTCGGCCAGCCGCCGCGATCCTCGAGCGCCTGTGGCAGATCCCAATGATACATGGTGCACCAGGGGCGGATGCCGGCTTCGAGCAGAGCGTCGACCAGCCGACTGTAGTAATCGAGCCCCTTCATATTGGGCGTGCCGGTGCCATCGGGCTGGATGCGGGGCCAGGAAACGGAAAAGCGATAGCTTTTGAGATTGAGCGTCCTCATCAGCGCCACGTCTTCTTCGTAGCGATGATATTGGTCGCAGGCCACGTCGCCCGTCACCCCGCCGCGCACCTTGCCGTGCGTATGGGTGAATCGGTCCCAGATCGACTCGCCCTTGCCATCCTCGTTCCAGGCGCCTTCCACTTGATAAGCGGCCGTCGCGGCACCCCAGATGAAACCGTCGGGAAACCGCGCCTTGCGAGTATCCGCGTCCGGCACGGCACCAGGAACGCTGCTGGTTGGTGTGACGATCGTAGAGGCGTAGGGAGCAAGATGGTCCATGATCCATCCTTCCTATTGCGACGCGTAGACAAGCCGTCGAAGTTCCGTAAAAGAACTTATCGCTGGTTGTGGTGATTGTCACCCAAGGGCAGGCGATAAATGATGTCGAAGGTGTTCGGTGCGATGCATTTTCACCGGTTGCCCCCTTGTCTACACCGCTGCGCTCGCTTATGAAGCCTTCCCCATGGGGCCACGTGGCGGAGTGGTTACGCAGCGGATTGCAAATCCGTGTACGGGGGTTCGATTCCCTCCGTGGCCTCCAGTTTTTTCCCTCGTTCCACCAAGCCGTCCCTGCGTCTCTCTGGGATGGAAGCGCCTGTGTTTCAGGCTTTTGGGCCTGGATCTCTCTTCGGGTGTCATCAAACGACGGTTTCGCCGCCGTCGACCACCAGGATCTGACCGGTCATGTAGGATGAGCGGTCGGAGACCAGGAACAGGATCGGCTCAGCGATTTCTTCGACTGAGGCCCAGCGGCCGAGCGGCACCTGGTTGGCCACGTAGCTTTCGATAGCCGTGCGGCCGCCCATCTGGGCGATGAAGGGCTCGTTGAACGGCGTATCCACCCAGCCGGGGCAGATGGCATTGATGCGGATGCCAAACCTAGCGTAGTCGCCAGCCATTTGCCGGGTCATAGCGATCACCGCATGCTTGCTGGTGGTGTAGGCCACCATCTCGCGGTCGTAGAGCACGCCCGAGCTTGAGGAGGTGTTGAGGATGACACCTCTTCCTTGCCTGCGCATGATCGGCAGCGCATGGCGGATCCCCATGAAAATGGCTCGGACGTTGAGCGACCAGGAGCGATCGAAGCCGGCGACCTCGACACTCTCCGCCGTGCCGGCGACCTGGGCGCCGGCATGATTGTGCAGGATGTCGAGCCGGCCGTGGCGCTCGGCGACGGTGGCGATCGCCCGGCCGAGAGCCTCGTCGTCGGTGACGTCGACGACATGAGCCTCCGCTCTACCGCTGGCCTGCTCAATCATGTCGACGGTGGCCAAGGCGCCTTTGGGATCGCGGTCGAAGACGGCGACGATGGCGCCTTCACGGGCCATGATGGCGGCGCCGGCGCGACCGATGCCCGACCCCGCCCCGGTGACGATGGCGACGCGGTTCTTGAGAATCATGCGGGGTTCACTCCGAAGGAACGGGGCTTGGTCGGTCGCGCATCAAAAAGCGGGACAACAGGATCAGCAGCAGCGAGGCGGTCAGAACCAGCGTGGCGATGGCGTTGATCTCCGGCGTCACGCCGCGGCGAACGGAGGCGAAGATGTAGATCGGCAACGTGGTCTTCGAGCCGCAAACGAAGAAGGCGATGATGAAGTCGTCGAAGGAAAAGGTGAAAGCCAGGAGGAAGCCCGAGAGGATCGCCGGAAAGATCTGCGGCAGGACGATGAGGCGGAAGGTGTTGAAGGGCGTGGCATAGAGATCGGCCGAGGCCTCGACGATGTCGCGGCCGAGCGTGGCGATGCGAGCGCGGACGATCATGGTGACCAGCGCCATGGAGAACAGTCCGTGTGCGGCGATGATCGAACCGTAACCGAAGCCGAACTGCGGCGGGCTGTCAGTGGGCCAGAGGGCGGCGACGATCGGATTGAGCAGCGCGAACAGCTGCACCAGCGCCACCAGCGTGGCGATGCCGATGACGACCCCCGGCACGACAATGGCGGCGGCCAGGAGACCGTCGAACAGCATCCGCCCGCGCTTGCCGAGGCGTTCAAGCCCCATGGCGGCCATGGTGCCGTAGATGGCGGCAAGACCCGCCGAGATGAAGGCCACCATCAGGCTGTTTTCGAGCGCCTGCATCAGGAAGGTGTTGGACAGCGCCTTGCCGTACCACGCGGTGGAAAAGCCGGTGAAATCGGAGGCGTTGCGTCCGGCGTTGAACGACAGGAGCACCACCAGGGCGATCGGCGCGTAGAGGAACAGATAGACGGCGGTGATGAAGGCGCGCATCAGACGAGATCCACCTGACGGGTACCGGCAAAGCGCCAGGCAAGGCGCATGGCCAGCGTGATGATCAGGACGACGACGGAAACCAGCGTGACCGCGATGGCCGAGCCATAGGGCCAGTTGCGCGATTGGAGGAACAGGTCGACCAACGCGTTGCCGATGAAGAACACCTTGCCGCCGCCGAGCAGCTGCGGGATCAGATATTCGCCGAGCAGCAGGATGGTGACCAGCGCCACGCCGGTGGCGACGCCGGGCAGCGACAAAGGCAGCGTGACATTGAAGAAGCTGCGCACCGGCGAGGCGCCGAGGTCGGCTGAGGCCTCGAGGAGGCGGCAGTCGAGCTTTTCGAGGCTGACATAGATCGGCATGATCATCAGTGGCAGGTAACCGTAGACGATGCCGAGCAGCACGGCGCCGGGCGTGTTGAGAAGGCGCACGTCCGGCAGGCCGATCAGGGCGAGAAGATTGGGTAGGCCACGAGCGCCGAGGATGAAGATCCAGGCGTAGGTGCGTACCAAGAGGCTGGTCCAGAAGGGCACCACCACCAGCGACACCAGCAGCATGCGATAGCGCGCCGGCGCCTTGATCGCCAGGTAATAGGCCGTAGGGTAGGCGACCAGCAGGCAGAAGAAAGCCCCGACAGGTGCCAGAATCATGGTGTTCCAGAAGGCCGTGGCGCGCGCCGGCAGGTTCATGAACTGCGCGAAGGTGAAGGCGGCTTGATAGCCGCCCTCCGGGGCTCGTTCACCCACCGAGAACACCAGGATGGCGATGAAGGGCAAAACCAGGAAAAGGGAGAGCCAGGCCGCGGACGGCCCGATCAGCAGCGCCGTCACAAGGCGTTTCCGGGTTGCGATCGTCATCGCCATATCAGCCTCATGCCGCCTTGAAGCGCGCCATCAGTTCGGCGCGGTTGGGGTCGGTCAGGGTGATAGCGGCGCCGAATTCCAGCGGCGTCAGCGCGGCTTCGTCCGGATAGACGATCTTGTTCGAGGTAACATCGGCCGGCAGCATCGCCAGCACGCGGCTGTCGGTGGTTGGCGCGCCGTTGGCGATGTGCTCCTTGACGGCATTTTCCGGCGTCATCAGGTAGTTGAGCAGCGCGTAGCCGGCCGGCTTGTTGGCGGCGCTCTTCGGGATGGCGTAGAAATCGGTCCAGATCTCGCCGCCGTCCTTGCCGAGCACGTAGATGATCTCCGGCATGTCGCGGGCGAGTTGGGCGCCATCATTGGTCCAGCACATGGTCATCCACGCATCGGTGGAGCGCATGGCCGGCTGGTAGTCCGAGTTGATGCCATAGAGGTGAGGCTTGAGCTTGATCAGCAGTTCCTCGGCCTTGGCCAGTTCGTCGCTCTTGATCGAATTGAAGGAATAGCCCAGCGATACCAGCGCGCTGCCGATGGTGGTCAGTTGATAGTCGTGCACCATGGCGCGGCCGTCGGCCTCGGTCATCGCCACTTCAAAATACTGCTTCCAGCTGGAAATCGGTGTCTTCACCTTGGCGGTGTTGATCGACATACCCGTGGTGCCCCAGTTCTTGGGAAGCGCATAGGTGACGCCGTCGACCGTGCCTTCGTGGGTGAAGCGTGGCGATTCCGTGGCGGCCGAGAAGGCCGAGAGCTTGCTCATGTCGAGCGGGTCGATCAGCTTCAGCTTGGCATAGGTGGAGATGGTGTAGTTGGTCGGCACGAACAGGTCCCAGCCTGTACCGCCGGCCTGGAGCTTGGCCAGCATTTCCTCGTTGGAGCCGAAAACGTTGACCTCGACGGCAACGCCCGTCGCCTTGGTGAAGTTCTCGAAGGTGGCAGGGTCGTGGTAGTTGGGCCAGGTGGCGAGCGACATCTGGGTGCCCAAGTTGCCGGCGAAGGCTTCGGCGTTGAAGGCGCCCGGCAGGCCACGGCTCATGACCGATGCCGCAAGGCCGAGGCCAGTGACACCGAGGAAATGCCGCCGGGTCACCGAACCGCGCTTGAAGCGCATGAACTCGTCGGTCAGCGCGCTGGCAGTGATGGGCAGGTTGTCTTTGTAGCTTTTCGACATGACACCGGTTCCCCTTATGGTTTGTTCGTGTCTGCAGAAGTCTCAGGCTGGGTAAAGACGAAGGGCCTCGGGGTTGTAGCCAATCGAAACCGCTTCCCCCGGTTCGATCAGGTCGTTGGCATCGAGGCCGTGGCGGTTGGTGGAGATCAGGAATTCGCCGACGCCGGGAACGGCAACCGAATATTCGGCGAGCGAGCCGAGGAAGATGCGATGGGTGACCTCACCGACGAGAGGCCCGCCCGATGCGCCCGAGCGGGCGATCCGCATGGCTTCCGGCCTCAGGGCCAACACGGCTTGGCCGCGCTCCGGGCCGGCAAAGGGAAGAGTTGCGCCGTTGCCGAGACGCAGCAGGCCGGGCTCGGCGGTAACGGTCATCTTGTTGGTCTTGCCGACGAAATCGGCGACGAACAGATCGGCCGGCCGGTCGTAGACCTCCTGCGGGCGGGCGAACTGACGGATCCGCCCGGCGCTCATGACGCAGACGAGGTCGCTCATCGACAGCGCCTCTTCCTGGTCGTGGGTGACCAAGAGGAAGGTGATGCCGAGGTCGCGCTGCAGGCTTTGCAGCTCCATCTGCATGTCGGTTCTGAGCTTGCGGTCGAGCGCGGCGAGCGGTTCGTCGAGCAGCAGCACCTTCGGCTTGTTGACGATGGCGCGCGCTAGCGCGACGCGCTGCTGCTGGCCGCCCGACAATTCGTGGATCCGCCGCCGCCCGAAACCCGTGAGACGAACCATTTCCAGCGCGGCGCCGACGCGCTTGCCAATCTCGGCAGAGGCGATGCGCGGCCGTTGCTGGCGCAGGCCGTAGGCAACGTTGTTCTCAACGTCGAGATGCGGGAACAGCGCATAGTGCTGGAACACCATGTTGACCGGCCGCCGATAGGCAGGCAGGTCGTTCACCCTGATATCACCGATGAAGACGTCGCCTTCGCTTGGCTGCTCGAAGCCGCCGATCATGCGCAGGCAGGTGGTCTTGCCACAGCCCGATGGGCCAAGCAGCGCGACGAACGCGCCCTTGGGCACGGCAAGGTTGATGTCGGTGACGGCCGTGACGTCGCCATAGCGTTTGGTCACCGACCGAAATTCAATGTCATGAATATCGGAAGCGGACACAGTTGATCCCTGCGGTTTGGACGGAGGCGGGCCTTTTGGCCTCTGTACTCCATCAACCTCAGGGGTAGCGTCCCAGGAACTTCGCCCAAGGTATATACCACAAAAGGGGTATTTTCGGAAAAGCTGCGGGGATCGAGGAGTATATCGTCCCAGGCGCATGAATCGGGCTTTGGGCTCTATCAGGGGGTAGATGGTGGCTATTGACGTGAAGGCCCTTTTCGCCAGCCTGATGCCCCTGGTCGAGCGGCGGCCGATGTCGGAACGCGAAACGGGCTCGGTCTTTCGCAGCCTGATGAAATCGCTGGTGCATTTCGACAATGCGGTGGGCTTTGCCTACCGGGGCGAGGAGCGTCCTGTCGATTTCTACGACACCTTCAACGCCGAAAAATACGAGGTGCACGTCACCATCTATCAGGCCGGCGCCTTCTTGCTCGATCCGTTCTATCATGCCACCCGGGCAGGCCGTTCGGGCTTCTTCCGCATGCGCGAGCTGGCACCCGATCGCTTCTTTGTCAGCGAATACTACCGCACCTATTATGGAGAGACCCGGCTGGCCGAAGAGGTGGGTTTTTTCGTGCCGCTGACCGCCGGCGTGGGCGCGGTCTTGTCGTTGATGCGGCTGGAACGGAGCGGCGAATTCTCGCCCGCCGAAATCGAGATCCTCCGGGCCGCCGCCCCGCTGGTGCTGGCGCTGGTGCGGACAGGCCTCGGCGACATGAGCGGCCGCTTTGCCGGCGCCCCGGCCGAGCCGACCACGCCGCGCAATGGCGGCGGCGCAGCTTACAGCGTCTGGGAGCGGCTCGGCCTTACCCTGCGCGAGGCGGCCATCGTCGACTTGGTGCTTCAGGGGCATTCGTCCGAGGCGATCGGCCTCCGACTCGGCATTTCCACCGGGACGGTGAAGGTTCACCGTCGCAACGTTTATCGCAAGCTCGACATTTCCTCGCAAACTCAACTGCTGTCGCTCTATCTCGATAATTTCTCACGGGTATGAGCCGATCATCGGCACAACATGACGCCTGGCGGTGCGGCTAAAGGTCGGTCCGGGGTTTAGTCGCGCATCGCGCCGGGACGCTAGGTGCGGTTAATCCAGGTTTTTGACCAGCTTGGCTTCCATGGTGGGTGGTCGGGTGGAATGCAGGTGTGCGAGCTTTATCCATCACTCCGCAAAGCTGCGTAGAAGCCCTTGTTTCGGAGGAGGGGGGCGGCTATTGGAGGAGCCGGAAGAGAATTGCGGCAGGGGACTTGGATCCATGGTCGATTTTCCGGCGTTGCGCACCAAGATGGTCGATGGTCAGGTAAGGCCCAACGACGTCACCGATCTACGCATCATCGATGCGATGGGCGAGGTGGCGCGTGAGGATTTTGCTCCCGAAGACCAAAAGACGCTCGCCTATCTCGATCGCGACCTGCCGCTCGGCAATGGTCGCGCGGCCCGCGTTCTGATCCAGCCGATGGTTCTGGCCCGGCTGTTGCAGTTTGCCAACGTCAAACCGACCGACAAGGTGTTGGAAGTCGGCACTGCCTCGGGTTACGGTGCCGCCGTGCTGGCCCGCCTCGCCGGGTCGGTCGTTGCTCTGGAACAGGATCAGGATCTGGCGGCGATCGCTCGCAGGCAGCTTGCCGGCCTTGCCAATGTCGCTGTCGTCGAGGCCTCGCTCAGCAAGGGTGCCGCGGACGCCGCGCCGTTCGACGTCATCATCTTCAACGGTGCCGTTGCCACATTCCCGGACACCATCGCCGGCCAGCTTGCCAAGGGTGGACGCCTGCTCCTCGTCGAGGAGGGCGGCAGCGCCCCTTGGGCCAAGCTCTATACACGTGGCGATGCCGGTGTTTCTGGCCGTCCCCTGTTCAATGCGTCGGTCCCGATACTCCCGGGATTTCAGGCGATCGAGACTTTCGCCTTCTAATTTCGCATTGTAGCGGTACGCATTACACGACTGTACCGTCCGCCAGCGTTAAGCTGCGTGGCTGGTCTTGTTTGGCCATTGTGATTTCTGTGCATCGATTTGACTGAATTCGCCGCCGTACCGCCGGCCGCGCTTTCGTTCGTCTGCTCATCGGCTATAGTCCGTCGCCGTACGATTAACGTTTTCTTAGGAAATGTGGCGATCTCACGGCTTTCTCGCGAAGGCGTGATAAGACCAAGCTCCATTCGTTGGCTATATGGCGCTGGTAGCGATGAACATGAGGTGTGTCGTGGCGTTCCGTCCCTCTCTATACCTTTCGGCCGCCTTCGGCCTTCTTGTTGCCGTATCTGGCGTCGCTTCGGCGGAAACCATGCAGGAGGCGATGTCGGCGGCTTATGCCAACAATCCCTCGCTCAATGCGGCACGCGCAGGGACGCGAGCTGTCGACGAGAACGTGCCGCAGGCGCTGGCCGGCTATCGGCCGACCATCAATGGCCAGGTTTCGGCCGGTATTACCGCTACCGACACCCGTTTTCGCTCCAGCGGTGCCACGAATTGGGCCAGCACCTATACCGATACCGGCGCCGTCCAGGGACAGATCCAGATTGTCCAGCCGCTCTACATGGGGGGGCGGATCGACAATGGCGTCAAAAAGGCGGAATCATCCGTAAAGGCATCGCGTGAGCAGTTGCGCAATACCGAGCAGTCGACCCTGCTTGATACCGCTTCCGCCTACATGAACGTTATCCTGTCGGGGCAGGTCCTGGAGCTTCGCCAGTCCAACGTTGCCTTCCTGCAGGAACAGGTGCGCGCTGCCAACGACCGCTTCTCGGTCGGCGAGGGTACGCGGACGGATGTCTCCCAAGCCCAGGCGGCGCTGGCCGCGGCGACGTCGGCCGTCAGCTCGGCGCAGGCTGACCTGATGACCGCGCGGGCCAACTACGTCAAGGTGGTGGGGCATGAGCCGAAGGGGTTGCGCTCGCCCGGCCCGATTACCAAGCTTTTGCCGGCCAAACTGTCGGCTGCCATCGACGCGTCGCGCACCGAACATCCCATGATCCGTGCGGCGATCTACAATGCCGATACCGCTTCCTATAACGTGGAGATCGAAGAAGGCGCGCTGCTGCCGAGCTTCGTGTTGCAAGGCACGGTTAGCAGCAGTTTCGCTGGTAATACGACGAACAGCGCCACAACTCCCGATCGGGCGCGGACGCTTGAGGGCTCCGTCGCGGCCGTCCTATCCATCCCGATCTATCAGGGTGGTGGCGAGTACGCCACCGTCCGCCAGGCCAAGGAAGAACTCGGCCAGGCCAAGCTGCAGATCGACGTCGCGCGCATGTCGGTCGATGCCTCGCTCACTCAGGCCTGGAGCACGCTCGAATCGGCGAAAGCTCAGATCGTCGCCGCCCAGGCATCAGTGAAGGCAAGCCAACTGGCTCTGGAGGGTGTTGTCGAGGAGCAGAAGGTGGGACAGCGGACGACGCTCGATGTTCTGAATTCCCAGAGCACTCTCATCGATGCTCGTCTGTCCGAGGTTGGCGCCCAGGCCCAGTTCGTCGTGGCCAGCTATAGCGTCGCCGCTGCCATGGGGCGCCTCGACCGCGAAAGACTTGGTCTCAAGGTCGCTGCCTACCAGCCTGAGCATCATTACGAGCAGGTTCGGGATAAGTGGATCGGCCTCCGCACGCCGGACGGTCGCTGATCTTTCAATGGGGCGCCGGGGATAACCATCGGATTTCCGGCGCAAACCATTTTCTACAGCGTTAACTAATCTATACTTCGGAGGTCGAATCAGGCTTTTCGCTGGTGGTTGCCGGTGGTCGACGCGTATGCAGGCGTTGGGTCTTGCCGCCAAACGGTGGTCTGAACCGGTGAGACGTCGTAGGTGCCGCGTGGAAACTGGCCTTGATCGATAGTGTAGCAGTTGGTGGGGCAACCCACTCGGAGTAGAGACCAATGGCCAAGGCAGCTGCGTCCGCCGAACCTTCAATGGAAGAGATCCTGGCTTCCATCAGGCGGATCATTGCCGACGAACCCGACGGCAAGGAAGCAGCTGCGCCCAAGGCTGCTCCGGCCAAGGCGGCTGCTCCCAAACCGGAGGTCGAAACCATGGCCGAGCCGGCGCTCGAGGACGAGCACATTTCCGAGGAAGATCTCGACAAGCTGTTCGCCCAATCCGGCGACGACGAGGACGAACCGGAGATGGACGTCGACGACGCCGACGATGGGGATGAGCCGGAAGTGCTCGACCTCGCGGATGTCGCCACCGTCGATGAGGCAGAGCCGCTGGAACTGGTGGAAGGGCTGAAGGACGACGAAGCCGAGGTCGCCTTCGCCGCGCCGGAACCACCACCGCGCCGCGCCGAACCTCCGAAAGCGGAAGCGCGGGCCCGTCCGGCGCCTGAGCCGGAGATGGACGAGCCGCTGGTCTCCGCTGCTGCCAGCGCCACTGTCCAGTCCGCCTTCGGCCAGTTGAGCCATACCGTGCTCGCCGCCAACGGACGGACGCTTGACGATCTCGTCAAGGAAATGCTGCGACCGATGCTGCATGCTTGGCTGGATGAAAATCTTCCGGTGATCGTGGAGCGGCTGGTGCGGGCCGAGATCGAACGCGTTTCGCGTGGACGCTGAGCGGCGTGAGATCGATCCTATTCCAAATCGTCGCTGCCTTTTTTGAAATCACCGGCTGCTTCGCCTTCTGGGCGTGGTTGCGCCTTGGCCAGTCCGCTTTGTGGGTGCTGCCGGGTGCGGTGTCGTTGGTGGCGTTTGCGCTTGTGCTGACACGGGTCGATAGTGCCGCTGCCGGTCGTGCTTTTGCCGCCTATGGCGGCGTTTACATCACCGCCTCGCTTGTCTGGCTATGGACCGTGGAGCGGCAGACGCCGGACCGCTGGGACATCGCCGGAGCGGCGATTTGCCTCATTGGCGCGGCAGTCATTCTCCTCGGGCCGCGGGCGACGGCTGGGTGAGCTTCCTCAGGCCGCGACGCCGGCCGAACTCATGACGGAGGCGCTGTTGGCGACGCTCGCATAGAGGTTGCTGACCGTCTGGGACAAGCTGGCACTGGTCGCTCCGCTATTGCCCGCGCCTGAAGTGTAGGGCTGGTTGGCGGAGGATGTGTCCGATCCAGAGGCCGACTGCCCTTGGCCACCGGTCGTCGTCACACTCGTCGAGCCATCGGAATAGGTCACGGTAATCGTTGTGCTTCCATCTGGGTTGTCGAGGTAAGTGGTGTTGACCACTTCCTTGCTTTCGCTGGTACCAGAGGCGGCCGACGCGCTGTCGGAAGATGATGTTTCGTCAGACACCGAGCTGCTGTCGTCGGTTGAACTGGTTGATGTGGTCGACGCGGTCGACGTTGTTGAAGTGGTCGAATCGGTCGAGCTTGCAGCCGAGGCATCGCTGCTGGAGTCATTTGCTGCCGACGTCATTTGCGGTGGCGGCGGGGGAGGCGGAGCCATGCCGGTGCCGGTCGTTTTACCCGAGGTCGTATCTCCCGACGTGCCAGCCGTCGAGGTGCCAGACGACGAGCTATCCGATGGCGGCGGAGGCGGCGGTGGGGCCATGGCCGCATTGGTCGCTTCACCAGAAGCATCGGATCCCGTCGTATCGCTTGTCGAGGTGGAGGACGACGTATCCGACGGCGGTGGTGGCGGCGGTTGCATCGAGGCCGTATCCGTTCCGCCCATTTGCTCCTGCAGAGACAGCAGCGCCGACTGCATGCCGCTGCCAAGCGATGAGAAAGCGCTGCCCGACGACACCGTGCTGGATGTCGAACTGCTGCTTTGCCCTTCGGAAGAGGGCGGCGCGAAGGCGGTGGCAGCCGACGTCCCCTTGCTGCTCGACGATCCGAAAAGGGCGGCAAGGCTGCCGGTATTGCTGGTCAAGGCGGAAAGGGACGACATCTGCTGCCTCCGGGAAAAACTCCCTCTGCAGCTTTAGACGTGGCATTTTGCGAAACCAGGCGCGGAATTCTTGGGAAAATAAGGTTAACGGAGCAGGCTATTCTGTTAACGAAGTCGACCGTTATAGCGGATGCGCCTCAATGTCCTTCAGTAGCCAGTCGCGAAAGGCGCGGATCTTCGGCTGGCTGCGCCGGTTTTCCGGATAGACCATCCAGTAGGCGGACCCGTCGCTGGCGACGAGGTCGAACGGCATGATCAACCGACCATTGGCCAGTTCCTCGCGATAGAAGGCCGGCGTCAGGATGGCGACGCCGTGACCGGCGATGGCCGAGCTCGCTTCCAACGCCTGCGATCCGAACAGATTTCGCGGCCGTCCCTCAAGGTCGGCGTCGGGTATGCCGGCGGCATCGAACCAGCGCCGCCACCAGGGATCGCCGGGATCGATAAGCTTGCATTTGAGAAGGTCGCGCGGGCTGTCGAGTGGCTTGACCCATTCAAGCAGGGATGGGCTGAGCATCGGCGCAAAGTCGAGGTCCATGATGTGGTGAGTGACGAGGCCTGGCCATTCGCCCTTGCCGCCTCTGCCGGCGCGAATGGCCACGTCACCCGGATCGCGGTTGAAATCCATCACGGTCGTGTCGGTGATAAGCCGCACGGCAATATGCGGGTCGCCGAGTTGGAAATTGCCGATACGCCGGGCGAGCCAGTGGGCGGCGAACGTCGGCGTGGTGTTGATGACGAGCAGTTCATCGGCCGCCGTTCGGGCCGCCGACATCGCTTCGTCAAGAAGCGCGAAGGCTTCGCTCACTTTGGGTTTCAAACGCTCCCCGGCCTCGGTCAACTCGATACGGCGTGGCAGCCGGCGAAATAGCAACTCGCCCAACACACCTTCCAGGAGCTTTACCTGATAGCTCACCGCCGTTTGCGTCATGCCGAGCTCCTCGCCCGCACGGGTGAAGCTCATCAGGCGCGACACTGCCTCGAACACCCGGAGCGCGTTGAGCGGTATCTGTCGGCTCAGCTTCATGCATAAGCTCTCTTTATGGGTGGAGACGAAGGTTCGATTGGAAACGTTCGCCTTTTGGGCAGAGATTGCTCTCACCGCATCAACGGATCAAGGGATATGACAATGACTTGCGTGGATCAAACCATGATCCGGCGCGGCCGCTGGCGCGCCGTGGTCCTCCCGGCTTTTGCCGCGTTTGTCGGCAGCTTCGCCCTCCGCTCCCGGCGACGCGAAGGGAAGGTCGGAGAGCTCAACGACTACATGCTGCGCGACATCGGCTTTCTCGATGGCCGCCAGACCGAGGCTGCAATGCGGCGGGCGGCCGAGCAGCTTGACGGAATAGAGCGGTTTTGACGATCGGGAAGGGCGCTTCTTGTTGATTTTCGGGGTTACAGCGGCTAACCGTCGCTCACCCAAAGACGACAGGAAAAAGACGCCGGATCATGCTGGAAAAGACATTCGAAGCGGCGGACGTTGAGCCGCGCATCGCCAAAGCCTGGGAAGACGCGAAGGCGTTCGCCGCCGGCGCCGGCAAGAAGCCGGGCAAGGACACCTTCACCATCGTCATTCCGCCGCCCAACGTCACCGGCTCCCTGCACATGGGCCATGCGCTCAACAATACGCTGCAGGACATCCTGGTGCGTCTGCAGCGCATGCGCGGTCTCGATGTTCTCTGGCAGCCTGGCCTCGATCATGCCGGTATCGCCACGCAGATGGTGGTGGAGCGCCAGCTGGCGGAAAGGCAGATCCATCGCCGGCAGATCGGTCGCGAAGAGTTCGTCAAGCGCGTCTGGGAATGGAAGGCCGAGTCGGGCGGTACGATCGTTGGCCAACTGAAGCGCCTCGGCGCCTCCTGTGACTGGTCGCGCGAGCGCTTCACCATGGACGCCGGCCTTTCCAAGGCCGTGCTGAAGGTGTTCGTTCAGCTCTATCGCGAGGGCCTGATCTACAAGGACAAGCGCCTCGTCAATTGGGATCCGAAGCTTCTCACCGCCATTTCCGACCTCGAGGTCGTGCAGACCGAGGTGAAGGGCAATCTCTGGCATTTCCGCTATCCGCTGGCCGACGGCGTCACCTATCAGTATCCGATCGCCTTCGACGAGGCCGGCAAGCCGACCGAGTTCGAAACGCGCGATTACATTGTGGTCGCCACCACTCGTCCCGAGACCATGCTGGGCGACACCGCCGTTGCCGTGCATCCGACCGACGAGCGCTACAAGTCGATTGTCGGCAAGAAGGTGAAGCTGCCGTTAGTCGGTCGCTTGATCCCCATCGTAGCCGATGAATACTCCGACCCCACCAAGGGCACCGGCGCGGTGAAGATCACCCCCGCGCATGACTTCAACGACTTCGAAGTCGGCAAGCGACACGGCTGCAAGCCGATCAGCATCCTCGACGTCGAGGCGGCTGTGACGCTCAAGGACAACGCTGATTTCTTCGAGGGGGTCGCGCCGTCGGCCGAGCTTGAGCACACGGTCGACAGCCTGCACGGCAAGGATCGCTTCGAGGCGCGCAAGCTGGTGGTCGCCGCCTTCGAGGCGGCCGGTCTGCTCGACAAGATCGAGTCGCACACCCATCAGGTGCCGCATGGCGACCGTGGCGGCGTGCCGATCGAGCCGTTCCTGACCGACCAGTGGTACGTCAACGCCAAGGTTCTGGCCGAACCAGCGCTCGCGTCCGTCAAGGAAGGCCGCACCAGCTTCGTGCCGAAGAACTGGGAGAAGACCTACTACGACTGGATGGAGAACATTCAGCCCTGGTGCATCTCGCGCCAGCTCTGGTGGGGCCATCAGATCCCCGCTTGGTATGGTCCGGATGGCAAGGTGTTCGTCGCCGAAAGCGAAGCCGCCGCTGCCGAGGAAGCCAAGGCTCATTATGGCAAGGCGGTCGAACTGAAGCGCGACGAGGACGTCCTCGATACCTGGTTCTCGTCGGCGCTGTGGCCCTTCTCGACGCTCGGCTGGCCTGACCAGACGCCGGAACTTGCCCGCTACTATCCCACCAACGTGCTGATCACCGGCTTTGACATCATCTTCTTCTGGGTTGCCCGGATGATGATGATGGGCAAGCACTTCATGGGCACCGAGCCCTTCAAGGACGTCTACATCCACGCCCTCGTCCGTGACGAGAAGGGCGCCAAGATGTCGAAGTCCAAGGGTAATGTCATCGATCCGCTCAACCTGATCGACGAGTTCGGCGCTGACGCTCTGCGCTTCACGCTGGCTGCCATGGCTGCCCAGGGCCGCGACATCAAGCTGGCCACCAGCCGTGTCGGTGGCTATCGCAACTTTGCGACCAAGCTCTGGAACGCCGTCCGCTTCTCGGAGATGAATGGCTGCGTCCGCGTTGCCGGCTTCGATCCCGACAAGGCGACGGAGACGCTCAACCGCTGGGTCGTCACCGAACTGCGCAAGACGCAGGCCGAGGTGTCGGAAGCGCTTGACGCCTACCGCTTCAACGATGCCGCCGGCGCCATCTATCGCTTCGTCTGGAACTCCTTCTGTGACTGGTATCTGGAGTTCACCAAGCCGGTGCTGACCGGCGAGGACGGTTCGGCCAAGGACGAGACGCGCGCCACCTGCGCCTGGGTGATCGACGAGATCCTGAAGGTGCTGCATCCCTTCATGCCGTTCATCACCGAGGAGCTGTGGGCCAAGACCGGCGAAACCGGTCCGGCCCGCGAAAACCTGCTGGTGCTGACGTCCTGGCCGGAAGGCAGCCGCGAGACGACCGACGCCGCCGATGAAATCAACTGGCTGATCGACGTCATCACCGAGATCCGTTCGGTGCGCGCCGAGATGAACGTGGCGCCGGCAACGCTGTTGCCGCTGGTTCTGGTTGGTGCGTCCGCCAAGGTGAAGGGCTGGCTTGCCACCCACACACCGGCCATCCTGCGTCTTGCCCGCGTGTCTGAGGCGTCGACGGCCGATGTGGCGCCGGGTCAGTCGGCCCAGATCGTCACGGCTGACGGCGTCATCGCCCTGCCGCTGTCCGGCGTGGTCGACCTCGACGGCGAGCGCGCCCGTCTCGGCAAGGAGGAAGGCAAGCTTGTCGGCGAGATCGAGCGTATCGACAAGAAGCTCGGCAACGCCGCCTTCGTCGCCAAGGCCCCTGAAGAGGTGGTCGAGGAAGAGAAGGCCAAGCGTGACGGCTATGCCGAGCGGCTCGCCAAAGTGCGCGAAGCCCTGGCTCGTCTGGCCTGAGGATCGCTTCCTTATTGAATGATCGGGAGCCCCGCGGTTTGCTGCGGGGCTTTTCTTTTGCAGGCTTGTTTATGCATCCAGGCGCGCAGTTGGAGCGAGTATCCGAATCCGCTAAGCATTGCGAAGAGTTCTCAGGACGGTCCCATGCGCATCGCTATTCTCTCCGATATCCACGGCAACGCCGACGCTCTCGCGGCGGTACTCGACGATCTCTCGGGACGATCGGTGGACGCCACGGTCTGTCTCGGCGATCATTTGTCGGGACCGCTCGAGGCGCGACGGACCGCCGACATGCTGATGGCTTCCTCGATCTCCTGCATTGCGGGCAATCATGATCGGGCTCTGGTCACCACGCCCCGCGACGAAATGGGGCCGTCGGACGGGCACGCCTATGACCAGCTATCCGGAGCGCATATCGCCTGGCTGAAGGGTTTGCCGCCCTCGCTGTCGGTTGGGCCGGTCATTGCCTGGCACGGCACGCCCGCTTCGGATATCGAATACTGGCTGGAGACCGTTGAAGGCGGCCGTATGCGGCTCGCTGATCGCGACGCCGTCGAGGCCCGGGCCCCTGCGCCGGCGGCGACCATCGGGCCGTCGAGCCTGCTTCTTTGCGGCCATACGCACATGCCGCGCATCGTTCGGTTGAAGTCAGGAGCGGTCGTCGTCAATCCGGGTAGCGTCGGCCTGCAGGGGTACACTGACGATGCTCCGGTGCACATCATGCAGGTTGGCGCGCCCGAAGCCCGCTATGCCGTTGCCGAAAAGCGCTATGCCGGCTGGGCCGTGGTGCATCACGCCGTGCCCTATGACACCACCAATGTCGTGCGCCTTGCCCGTGAAGCTGGTCGGCCGGAATGGGCGTCAGCCCTTGAAAGCGGCTGGATCGCCTGAGCCTTTCACGCCTCGTCGGACGTGGGATGGACTGAATGGATGGCGAAGGCCGCGGCGACGGCGCGGATGCGCGCTGGGTCGAGCGGCTTCGCCGGATCTTCATCCTCCGACACGGCTGCGCGGAATCCGAGGTGGTCGGGGCGGAGCGGCAGCAGCGTGCCGACATCAACGATACGCAAGCCGCCGGAGAGGCCAACCGTCAGCTTCGACCGACGAGCGGCAGCGATGAAGCGGGCGATATCAGCGAGCTTGACCGCCTTGGTCAGACCGTCAGCGGTTTCCGGCGCCAAAAGCCAGACGCCGGAAAAGCCGGCAATGGCCGCCACAGGCATGAGATCGAAGTCCGGTCCTGCCTCGGGCGAAAAAGCAGCGATCAGCTTGACGCTGGTTCCCAGGGAGCGACCGACCCGCGACAGCAGCGCCGCCCCAGCGTCACCCTCCGGCACAGGCAAGACCAGGGCAGAAACGCCGGTTGCGGCGAAGTCGGCGAGGCCGTCGGGCGAGAGGCCGCCAGCGGCAGCTGCCACCTCGGCTCGTTCGCCCGCAGCCGCCAGGATCGAGCGCAGTTCGCCGACCGAAAGAGCCGCAGGCACTCCCTCGACACTGCCGGCGGCAAAGATCATCGTCACGCCGGCAGCGATGGCGGCCTGCGCCTCATCGGTGTTGGCGACAGTCACCTGCAGAGCGGTCATGGCAGATCTCCGGCGCGTCCGAGCTTTTCGATCGGATCGTTCGCGAATCGGGCCGCCAGCTCGGCGACCGTCCTGTCGCCAATCAAGAGGTCCGGCGCGATCTCGGCAAGAGGTATTAGGACGAAGCCGCGTTCATGGGCATGGCGATGCGGCAGAGTCAGGTCAGTCGTATCCATGCGCACGCCGTCATAGGCTATGAGGTCGATGTCGATGAGGCGCGGCCCCCATCTTTCATGGCGGACGCGGCCGAGTCGCCGCTCCACCTCAAGGCAGGTAGCGAGCAGTTCGTGCGGCGGGAGCGTGGTTTCCACGACGGCCGAGACATTGGTGAAATCGGGCTGGTCCGTCTTGCCCCAAGGGCGGGTGCGATAGTCCGACGACCGAGCGATGACATGCACGCCGGCCGCCTCCAGCAGATCAAGCGCGCCAGCAATGGTAGCCCGCACATCGCCGATATTGCCACCGAGGCTGAGCGCCGCCTTAGCCATCGGCGCGGCCCCGGGTGATCTCAACCGACACATTGTCGAGCACATGCGGCACCGGCGCCGACGGCTTGTCGACGCGGACGGTGATTGCCTCGACGAGGGGGAAGCGTCCAAGGATTTCGGTAGCGATCGCCTCGGCCAGTGCCTCCAGGAGGTTGAAGCGGCGCGTGGTCGCGATCCCGACGGCAACGTCAGCCATGTCCGCGTAGGATACGGATTTCGTCAGGTCGTCGCTGGCGCCCGCGGCGCGCGTGTCGACTTCCGCATCAAACGAGATGAAGAAACGCTGGCCGGTCACCGCCTCTTCCGGCAGCACGCCGTGGCGGGCGAAGACGGCGAGCCGGTGAACGCGGATATGGTCGCTCATCGCATCTCCCTCCTGATGGCATCGGCAACGGCGGCAGCATCTCGGTGGGCCGCGACATCATGAACGCGGACGATATCCGCGCCGGCCAAGATGGCAGCGACGTTCGACGCGACGGTGCCGATCAGCCGCTCGGCGACGGGGCGCTCGGAACCGATCAGCGCACCAATCATCCGCTTGCGCGACGTGCCCATCAACACCGAATGGCCAAGCGCCTTGAGCTCGCCGACGCGTGCCACCGCCTGAAGGTTCTGTTCCAGCGTCTTGCCGAAGCCGACCCCCGGATCGAGGATGATCTGGTCGTCGAGAATGCCCGCCTTGCGGGCGATGGTGAGCGAGCGTCCGAAGAAGACCTTCATGTCCTCGATGATGTCGATTGACGGATCGATATCGGTCCGGTTGTGCATGACGATCACCGGCGCCCCATGGGCGGCGGCGACGGAGGCAATGTCCGGCTCGCGCTGGAGGCCCCAGACGTCGTTGACGATGGCGGCCCCGGCGTTGAGGGCCGCCTCGGCGGTTGCCGCCTTGTAGGTATCGATGGAGATCGGCGGGCAGCCGCCGGCGGTGAGGCGCCGGATCACCGGCACCACGCGCGCCATCTCGTCGTCCTGCGACACCTCGACGGCACTCGGCCGGGTCGACTCGCCGCCCACGTCGAGAATATCCGCGCCCTCGTCGATCATGCGGCGAGCATGAGTGAGCGCGGCTTCCACCGAGGTATAGCGGCCGCCGTCGGAGAAGCTGTCGGGCGTGACGTTGAGAATACCCATTACCAGCGTGCGCTTGCCGAGGTCGGGAAGGAGAGAAAGGACCATGGGCCTCATCGCGTTTAGGGTCGGATCTCTGAGGTAGACCGCGCGCCGGTCGCTGGCAAGCGGCTGCTCACTCACGATGCCAGAAGTGCCTCATCCTGATTCTGATTGTAAGGATCATCCTGAATCAGATCGTGAGAATGATTTAGCTGAATCAATGCATGAAGTATAGGAATACCCATTAAAATCAGTATCTTGATGGAGATTCCGGAATCTCGTGCAGAACATCGCCGGTCCTGTGACGACGAGCATTCATCCCTTCAATCCCGCTGGCATATCCATGACCCGCCAGCGGGCAAGGTTCATCAGTTGCGATCACTCCGCCGCGTTGCGTCGTTGCGGACGCCGGTCGAGCAACTCGCGAAGATAGCGACCGGTGTAGCTCGCATCCACCTTCATCACCTCTTCCGGCGTGCCGGCAGCAACGATGCGGCCACCGCCGTCGCCCCCTTCAGGGCCGAGGTCGACCAGCCAGTCGGCGGTTTTGATGACCTCGAGATTGTGCTCGATGATCACCACCGTGTTGCCCTGCTCGACCAGCTCGTGCAGCATTTCGAGAAGCTTGGCCACGTCGTGGAAATGAAGGCCGGTGGTCGGCTCGTCGAGGATGTAGAGCGTGCGGCCGGTCGCCCGACGCGACAGCTCCTTGGCGAGCTTGACGCGCTGCGCCTCGCCGCCGGAGAGCGTCGTCGCCTGCTGGCCGACCTTGACATAGCCGAGGCCGACGTCGCGCAGCGCCGTCATCTTGTCGCGGATAGCCGGCACTGCCTGGAAGAAGTCGCAGGCTTCCTCGACCGTCATGTCGAGCACGTCGGCAATCGACTTGCCCTTGAAATGAACTTCCAGCGTTTCGCGATTGTAGCGGTGGCCCTTGCAGACGTCGCAGGTGACATAGACGTCCGGCAGGAAGTGCATCTCGATCTTGAGAACGCCGTCGCCCTGACAGGCCTCGCAGCGGCCGCCCTTGACGTTGAAGGAGAAGCGACCGGGACCATAGCCGCGCGCCTTGGCTTCCGGCAGACCGGCGAACCAATCGCGGATCGGCGTGAAGGCACCGGTGTAGGTGGCCGGGTTGGAGCGCGGAGTCCGCCCGATCGGCGACTGGTCGATGTCGATCACCTTGTCGAGCAGCTCCAAGCCCTCGATGCGGTCATGCGCCGCCGCCTGCTCGCGGGCGCCGTTGAGGCGCCGCGCCGCCGCCTTGAATAGGGTGTCGATCAATAGCGTCGATTTGCCGCCACCCGATACGCCGGTGACGCAGGTGAACAGACCGATGGGGATGTCGGCAGTGACATCCTTGAGGTTGTTGGCCCGCGCGCCGACCACGCGGATGTATTTATTCTTCTGCGGTTTGCGGCGCTTGTCGGGAAGCGGAATAGCGAGCGCACCGGAAAGATACTGGCCGGTGAGGCTGGCCGGATCGGCCATGATCTCGGACGGCGTTCCCTCCGAGACGATCTTGCCGCCATGCACGCCAGCACCCGGACCGATATCGAGCACATAGTCGGCGGCCAGGATGGCATCTTCATCATGCTCGACGACGATCACCGTGTTGCCGAGGTCGCGCAGATGTTTCAGCGTCTCGATCAGCTTGTCGTTGTCGCGCTGGTGCAAGCCGATCGACGGCTCGTCGAGCACATAGAGCACGCCGGTGAGGCCGGAGCCGATCTGGCTGGCCAGACGGATGCGCTGGCTCTCGCCGCCCGACAGCGTGCCCGACGAACGCGACAGCGTCAGATATTCGAGGCCGACGTTGTTGAGGAAGCGCAGACGCTCGCGGATTTCCTTGAGAATGCGAACGGCGATTTCATTCTGCTTGGCCGTCAGCTTTTCCGGCAAGTCCGCGTACCAGGCGCCCGCCTCGCGGATCGACATCTGGGTCACCTGGCCAATGTGCAGGCCGGTGATCTTCACGGCGAGCGCTTCCGGCTTCAGGCGATAGCCATTGCAGGTCTCACAGGGATGGTCCGACTGGAAGCGGCCCAGCTCCTCGCGCACCATGTCCGAGTCGGTTTCCTTCCAGCGACGCTCGATGTTGCCGACCACGCCTTCGAACGGCTTCTTGGTGGTGTAGGTTCTGAGGCCGTCGTCATAGGTGAAGGCGATCTCCTCGCCGTCCGAGCCGGTGAGGATGACGTCGCGCACCTTCTGCGGCAGATCTTTCCACGGCGTGGTCATCGACGCCTTGAAATGACGGCAGATAGCTTCGAGCGTCTGCGCATAATAGGGCGAGGAGGCACCGGTCTTGGCCCACGGCAGGATGCAGCCGCCGCGCAGCGACAGGCTGTCGTCGGGCACAACCAGTTCCGCCTCGAACTTCAATTCAGTGCCGAGGCCGTCGCACTTGGGGCAGGCGCCGAACGGGTTGTTGAAGGAGAACAGGCGCGGCTCGATCTCGGAGATGGTGAAGCCGCTGACCGGGCAGGCGAACTTTTCCGAGAAGGTGATGCGGCGTGGCTCGCTCTCGCCCTCGGCGATTTCGGCGAGCTCCAGCACGGCGATGCCGTCGGCCAACGCCAGTGCCGTCTGGAAGCTGTCGGCAAGGCGCGCGGCGAGATCCGGCTTGACCACGATACGGTCGACGACGATGTCGATGTCGTGCTTGATCTTCTTGTCGAGGGCCGGCACTTCCTCGATCGGATAGAAACTGCCGTCCACCTTGACGCGCTGGAAGCCCTTCTTCTGAAGGTCGGCGAATTCTTTGCGATATTCGCCCTTGCGTCCGCGGATCATCGGCGCCAGCAGATAGAGGCGGGTGCCTTCGGGCAGATCCAAGGTACGGTCGACCATCTGGCTGATGGTCTGGCTTTCGATCGGCAGGCCGGTGGCCGGCGAATAGGGAATGCCGACGCGCGCGAACAACAGGCGCATGTAGTCATAGATTTCGGTGACGGTGCCGACCGTCGAACGGGGATTGCGCGAGGTGGTTTTCTGCTCGATGGAGATGGCGGGCGACAGACCGTCGATCTGATCCACGTCCGGCTTCTGCATCATGTCGAGGAACTGGCGGGCGTAGGCCGAAAGGCTCTCGACGTAACGGCGCTGACCCTCGGCATAGATGGTGTCGAAGGCGAGCGACGATTTGCCAGAGCCGGACAGGCCGGTCATGACGATAAGGCTGTCGCGCGGCAGGTCGACGTCGATGTTCTTGAGATTGTGCTCGCGCGCGCCGCGCACCGAGAGGGGGCGCCGGGCCTGATCGAAAATGCTGGTCGGCTTGTTCGGCATGTCTGTCGTCGTCCTTGTCGCGTCTCTCTCGGAGGCCGGGAGACGGAAATCTGGTGCCCAAAACGCGTGAGCCGGCAGCTCGAGGGCGCGCCAAGCTAGTCTGGGTCTGCTGACGCATCCTGTCAGGATCGTCCGGCGATCTGCAAGGCCGTCGGCAAGCGGGGCTGCCATGCCGCCCAAAATCGAGGGAGAAACCCAGAATCTCGGAATTTGGTTGCAGCAGGCGGGTGAAACGTCTAGAACGTATCAGGAACACATTGTTGGCGCCAGCCCTTTCTCACTGTGGAAAAGGAGCCGGCGCTGGCGGGTCGGGGTATCGTAAGCGCGGTGCTGGCGATAACGTGCCGCCATATTGCCGGGCGAAAGCGCCGGCCGGTCAGGCGTGTCAAGTCCGGCCGAGATGAGCGAATTTAGAGGAAGATAGCCATGGCAGGCAGCGTCAACAAGGTCATCCTGATCGGCAATCTCGGGCGTGATCCCGAGGTACGGCGGATGGGGTCGGGCGATGCCGTGGTCAACCTGCGCATCGCCACCTCCGAGAACTGGCGTGATCGCCAGAGCGGCGAGCGCAAGGAGCGCACCGAGTGGCACTCCGTGGTGATCTTCAATGAGAACCTTGCCAAGGTCGCCGAGCAGTATCTGAAGAAGGGCTCCAAGGTTTACATCGAGGGCCAGCTTCAGACCCGCAAGTGGACCGATCAGTCCGGCCAGGAGCGCTACTCCACCGAGGTGGTGCTGCAGCGCTTCCGCGGCGAGCTGACCATTCTCGACAGCCGTGGTGAGGGCGGTAGCCGCGGTGAGGGCGACTTTGGTGGCGATGCCGGTTCGGACTATGGCTCCTCCGGCCCGATGGATCGCGCTCCGGCTCGGTCGGGCGGCGGACGCGCTCCGGCTGGCGGCGGCGCTCCCGCCTCCAACTTCTCGTCGGACCTCGACGACGACATCCCGTTCTGAGCCGACAGGCCAATGCTCAGTTTGTTCTTCCGATTGGACACTGCGGGTTGAGCCGCGCCCGGACCGCAAGGTTCGGGTTCGGCTCGTTCCGACGCATCATCGACGCATGGTTGCCGGAATGGCGGCCGCGCCGTTTTGTCCTGCAATCGGAAATCCAAAATGAGCTTTGTCATTCGCAACGAAGAGGTGGCCGATCATGCCGCCATTGGGGAACTCACCGCTGCCGCCTTCCTGACGGCCGCCCACGCCAGCGGCACCGAGGCGGCGATCGTCCGTGATCTTCGGGTCGCCGGTGCGCTGGTTCTGTCGCTGGTCGCCGTTGATCCCGCGACCGATGAGATCGTCGGCCATGCCGGCTTCTCGCCCATCGAAACGGAAATGCCTGGCCACTGGTTTGGCCTGGGGCCGCTGTCCGTGAACTCGGGGCTACAACGCACCGGCGTCGGTTCTGCGCTGGTCAGGGCCGGTCTGACGCAACTCACAAACATGGGAGCGGCCGGCGTCGTACTGGTTGGCGATCCGGCTTATTACGGCCGCTTCGGCTTTGCCGCCCGGCCGGGCCTTGCCTGCGAAGGCGTGCCTGATCTCTATGTCCAGGCATTCGCCTTTCGGAAGCCGCCGGAGTGGTGCCCGATAGCCTTCCATCCGGCCTTCTTCACGGCCAAGTAGCTATCGGTCAAAACGGGTGATGACGTTGATGCCGGTCTCCTGAGACCGGTCCATGCCGATGAGCAGGTCGATCGCCTCGTCGAGCCCGACGTGGCGGTTGATCAGCTTTTGCGGCTGGAGCTTGCCGGCGGCGATCATCGTGAGCATGTCGTCGTAGCGCCAAGCCTGCATGCCGTGGCTGCCGTAGACCTCGAGTTCCCAGCCGATGATGCGCGCCATGGGGATCGGCGCCTCGGTATCGTCGCCGAGCATCAGACCGACCTGCACATGGCGACCGCGTCGCTTGAGGCCGAGAATGGAGTTGCGCGCGGTCACTCGATGGCCAAGAGCGTCGATGGAGAGATGGGCGCCACCGCCCGTCAGGTCGCGGATGGCGCCGGCGACGTCCGGCGTCGTCTTGCCGTTGACCACCGCCGTGGCACCAATTGTCTTGGCGAAGGCGAGCTTATCGTCGGCGATATCGATGGCGATCACATTGGCGCCCATCGCCGCAGCGATCATGATGGCCGAAAGGCCGACGCCGCCACAGCCATGCACGGCCACCCATTCGCCACCGCGCACTCGCCCCTGGTCGACCACAGCGCGGAACGACGTGGCGAAACGACAGCCGAGGCTGGCGGCTGTCGCGAAGTCGATGTCATCGGGCAGCGCCACGACGTTCTCATCGGCATGATGCACGCCGACATATTCGGCAAATGAACCCCAATGGGTGAAGCCGGGCTGCGTCTGGTTGCGGCAGACCTGCTGGTTGCCTGAGCCACACTCCGGACAGCGCCCACACCCCGCTACGAAGGGCATGGTCACCCGGTCGCCTTCCCGAAAGCGGGTGACGTCGCGGCCGACGGCAACGACGCGGCCGGCAAACTCATGGCCGGGGACATGCGGTAGCGCGATATCCGGGTCGTGACCCATCCAGCCATGCCAGTCCGAACGGCAGATGCCGGATGCCTCCACCTTCAGTACCAGACCGTGTGGCTCCGGCGTCGGATCGGGCAGGGTGCGGATCTCAGGCCGCTTACCGAACAGTTCGTAGAAAATGGCGCGCATGCTGAGTCTCCAGGACGGAAATCAATCGCGGTCCGGCGATAGCATGGGCGATGCCGGCGAAAAAGCGTGAGATTGCCGATGCCTGCGTTTCAGTCAGCTCTCGCCGCGTCGTAGGTGGTCTGGGCGGCCAGGACGGCATCCATGTTGCGCTCCGCCCAATGGGTGAAGGCGGCAACCGTTTCGGTCAGCGTACGGCCGAGCGGAGTCAGCGCATAATCGACGCTGACCGGAACGGTTGGCCGGACGGTGCGTTCTATAAGTCCGTCGCGCTCCAGCCGCTTCAGAGTTTGTGACAGAACTTTCTGCGATAGACCGCGAATGTCTCGCCGAAGATGGTTGAAACGGACGGGGCCATCGTGCAACCGGTCGAGCACCAAGAGGGCCCACTTGTCAGCCAACCGGTCGAGCACCATGCGCGTGGGGCAGCGGTCGTCGAAGACGTCGTAAGAGGGATTCATCGGCATCCTTTCGGAAGGTTTCCCGAAGGAAACCTGGTCACTGGAAACTGCCTTCTTTCTTGAGTTTCCAGGATTGACTATGTTCCCGATCGAAACATGGTTTCCACTAGATACTAAGGAGTTTCGATATGGCTGGCAAGATTCTGGTTCTCGGTGCCACCGGTCACGTAGGGCGGCCGCTTGTGAAGGCGCTGATGGCCCGCGGTGAGGCGGTCAAGGCGGCCTCGCGTAGCGGCAAGCCGTTGGATGGAGCAGAAGGCGTTGTCTTTGATATCGCCGATCCCATGACCTTCCCACACGCTTTTGAGGGCGTCGATCGTGCTTTCGTCATGCTGCCGGGCGGCTATACCGAGGCCAAGGCGCTGTTGCTGCCGATCATCGAGGCGGCCGCCACGCGCGGCGTGAAAGTGGTGCTGCAGTCGGTGTTCGGTGTCGATGCCGACGACTCCATTCCCTACCGCCAGGCGGAACTCGCCCTTGAGAAGTCGGGCGTGCGGTGGGTGGTCCTGCGTCCCAACTGGTTTACCGACAATTTCATCAACTACTGGAAGCCCGGCATCAACGCCGCCGGCGTCATTGCGGTGCCGGCCGCCAACGGCAAGTCGAGCTTTATCGATGCGCGCGACATCGCCGACAGCGCCGCCGCCGCATTGACCACCGACCGCTTCGACGGCAAAGCGTTCAATCTCACCGGCCCGGAAGCGCTCGGCTATGCCGAGGCGGCCGCCCTGATTTCCGAAGCCATCGGCAAGCCGGTCGCCTATCACGCGATCGACGACGATACCTTTGTCGGCAATCTGGTCGGCGCCGGTGTGCCGGAGGTCTACGCCCGCTTCCTCGCCTCGATCTTCTATCCGGTTCGTGAGGGCTGGACGGCCACTGTCACTGATGACGTGCGGACACTGACCGGCCATCCGGCGCGTCAGGTGGCCGACTGGGTGAAGCAGAATGCCGAGACGCTCAAGAGCTGAGCAGCCAATGGCTGCGGCGGCGGATCCTAAAGACCCGCCGCTGCCAACGCCTTGAGATTGGCCTGATGTATCGCCTCGTAAGGCTCGAAATAGCCGATCCGGCCGGCCGCCACATCGTCGGCAACGAAGGTGGACAGCGGCGTGCCATCGCGTCCCTCGCCGGCCAGCAGCCGCCGGAGATAGTCGCGGTTGGCTGTGATGATGCGGCTATCGTAACCGCCGGCAGCGATCCGCTCAGGTGCCCCATGCGCCGGTAGAATTCTGCGGAAGGGCAGGGCGGCGAGCCGCCCGAGCTCGGCAACATGCTTCGGTGTCTGCTCAGCCTCGGAAATGTAGGTGATGGTATCCTCGACGACGTCTCCGGCGAGCAGAAGGCCGACGTCGGCCAGCCGCAGCACCACGCCATCGGCACTATGGATGGCAAAGTGCATGGCTTCAACGGTGCGGTCGCCAACGCTGAACGTCAGCCCGTCATCGAAGATTTCGGTCGGCAGCACCAAGGGCCGGATCGGCGGGTCGCCATTTTCGAGCTTATCGCGATTGGCAGTGAGCGCGTTGCGCGTCAGGCGGTGGGCGACAATCGGCCCGTCGGCGAAGACGGCGTTTCCGGCCACGTGATCGTCGTGCCAATGGCTGAGGACCAGTGTGAAGCGGGTGACGCCGAGCCCTTCGAGATGGTTGCGAACCGCGCGGGCGTGATCGATCGAGATGTGGCTGTCGAAGACGATCGCCTCGCGGCCATTGGCGACGGCATAGGAGGCGATGCCCAAGCTATAAGCGCCGTCATCGAGCCAGTTTGCGGCGGCCGAGTGCAGGCGGACGCCGGGCACGCGCCCGTCATAATAGGCGAAGACGCCGGACGCGGGCTCCAGAATGCGGAGAGTGCTGGTGTCGGTCATGGCTCGTTGTCCTCGACGCCATACATGTCGTCGTCGCTGAGGCCGAAATGATGGCCGATTTCGTGGACCAGCACATGGCTGACGATGTCGCCCAGCGTTTCCTCATGCTCGGCCCAATAATCGAGGATGGGACGCCGATAGAGCCAGACGCGGTTGGGCAGCCGGCCGGTTTCCGGTATCGCGGTGTCGTGGGCGAGGCCGGTGCCATAGAACAGGCCGAGGATGTCGAAATCGCTTTCGAGCTCCATCTCCTTGACGACTTCCTCGTCGGGAAAGTCGGCAACGCGGATCTCGATCTCGCCGGTCATTGCCCGGAAATCTGCCGGCAGGGCGGCATAGGCCTCCGCCGCCATCGTCTCGAAGTCATCAAGCTCCGGCGCCTTCAGGTCCTTCCAGTCGAATTTCGCGCTGCTGCCGAAGAGTCCCATAAACGGCTTCCCTCCCAATCCTTACGTCACGCTTCAGAAGTGTCGTTGGATTGGTAGGGCGTCAAGGGAAAGGAACTCTCGCTGGCAAAAGCAAAGCACCAGAGATTGAACGGGTACAGTGTCCTCGCCATCTCAGAACCATATCGCATATAGAGCAAAGGCGCCTTTCGACATATCAGCGCAGTATGTCAAAGGGGCCCCAAGGATGTCATGCGAGCCAGAGACCGGGTACTCATCGCTCTGATCCTGATCTTGGCGACAGGAATCGCCTATCTTGGAACACACCTCAGCCCTAGAGGATGCGTCGAACATCAAGGCTCATGGCGTTTTCTGACAGCCGAATGTGAGGGGCGCTCGATTTGGCAACCTGAACCGTAGATTTCTCCAACTCCTGTGCCGCTCAGAACAGGCTGAGCTGAACGCCGCCATTGCCCGGCTTCAGGAATTTCTCGGTATCGAGCTTGATCCGGTGCTTGTTGAGGCCGAGGCGCTTGGCGGTCAGCTCAAACCTCCGGCCGATCTGCCAGGCATAGGGGCCGGTACCGCGCATGCGCTTGCCCCATTCTGCATCGTAGTCCTTACCACCGCGCATCGATTTCAGCACGTTCATGACGTGCCGATAGCGGTCGGGCAGCTCGCGCAGCAAAAACTCCCGGAAGATCTCCGACACTTCAAGAGGCAGGCGCAGCAGCACATAGCCGGCCTCACGGGCACCGAAGGTATGGGCCGCTTCGAGAATGCGCTCGATCTCGCTGTCGGTAACCGCCGGAATGATCGGTGCCATCATGATACCGACCGGGATGCCGGCAGCCGTCAGTTTCTGGATGGTCTCAAGGCGACGTTGCGGGCTGGAAGCTCGCGGCTCCATGGCGCGCGCCAGGCGCCGATCCAGCGTGGTGATCGAGATCGCCACTTTGACCAGCCCCTGTTCAGCCATCGGCTGAAGAATGTCGAGATCGCGAAGAACCAGCGCCGATTTGGTGATGATCAGCGCCGGATGCTGGGTCTTCGCCAGCACTTCCAACACCCGTCGGGTGATCTTCTGTTCCTTCTCGATCGGCTGGTAGGCGTCGGTGGCCGTACCGATGGCGATCACTTTTGGCTGGTAGGACGGCGCGCTGAGCTGGCGCTCCAGCACGTCCGCCGCGTTGGTCTTGGCGTAGAGCTGGGTCTCGAAATCCAAGCCCGGCGACAGGCCGAGATAGGCGTGGTTCGGCCGGGCGTAGCAGTAGACGCAGCCGTGTTCGCAGCCGCGATAAGGGTTCAGCGACCGGTCGAAGGCAATGTCTGGACTATCGTTGCGAGTGATGATGGTCCGCGCCGGCTCGACCTGCACCGTCGTCTTGAAGGGCGGCAGCTCGTCGCTGTCGCTCCAGCCGTCATCGAAGGTGGTGCGGGCATAAGCCTCGAACCGGCCCGAAGGATTGATGCCCGCGCCCCGGCCACGCCGACGGCCGGCGATGACCGCCGTATCGGCGATCTCCGGCACCGGGATGGGCTCTGTGAGGGGGCGGTATGCGATGTTCATGATTTGATCTTATGCGTGGATGAGAACAGGTCAAGAACATTCTTGCATTATCCACCTGTAAGCATTGCGCACGTCCTGCCTGCTCGGTTTCACCGAGGGACGAAGAGTCCTTTGGGAAAACCGTGAGGGGGAAGCGCAAAAATCATGCGCGAGAAAGCAAAACCGGGGTGATGTCCGATCGCGGTCAGTCAAGCGCATGTCCGCGTTCGGACGGGCTCGCGCTTCCCAGGGAAACCCGCTAGAACGAAAGTATGATCTCGGTCGTCATCCCCACTCGAAACAGCGAGGAAGCCCTCGTTCGTACGCTTGCGACGCTGGTCACTGCCGCCGCTGATGGCACGGTGCGCGAAGTGGTGGTGGTCGATGGCGGCTCGGATGATCAGACGCGTCTTGTTGCCGAAGGGACAGGCTGCGATCTCATTTCCGGGTCAGGTGGCGCTTGGGCGCGCTGCGCGATCGGGGCAGCGGCCGCCCAGCGCGGCGAGTTCCTGATGTTCCTGCGTCCCGGCGTGCTGCTCGATCCCGGCTGGGAGAGCGATCTGCAGGCGGCGGTGGAGCGGCGTCTCCGGCACGGTGACAGCCGGTTCGCAGCCGTCTTCCGCCTCGCGTCCGACGACGATACGATTGCCGGCAGCCTCAAGCACTATCTATTGCGCCTGTTCGGCCGCCTGGCCGGCGTGACGCATCCCGACCAAGGCCTGATCATCTCCAGGAACTATTTGCGCGAACTCGGCGGTTTCGTCCGGCATGACGGCTTGGCTGGCGTCGATCTGATCCGACGTGTCGGGCGGCGCCGGCTTATCCGTCTCCGGACGCCGGTGGTACGGGTGATCGCCGATGGTCAGGATGGCGCGCTGGCTGGTGGCGGCGCCAAGGGCGTGTTGGCGGGCCTGCTGCTCGCCGTTCGCCTGCCTGTCGGCATGGTCGCCGGATTGACCGGTCGCAAGGGCTGACATCTCCGAGAGTTGACTGGTTCAAGCCGCCGCGTCCGGCTAATGAGGCGCGTGCAGGAGCGCCAGTTGGAAGCGTTCCGCCAGCTGGAAGGACTTCTCATGACCATCGAGCTTCACGCCATTGCGGCGCCGGTCTTCACGGCCCGCCTCAAATCGCTTGTCCATCTTCTCAAGATTGGTGAGGCCGAAGGCCCGGCGCGCAACCTTTCCGAGGAAGCCATACTCGGGGCTCGCCTCGCGCCGGACATGTTCGAACTGAAGCGGCAGGTACAAATCGCCACCGACCACGCCAAGGGCGCCATGGCTCGCCTCGGCGACCTCGACATTCCCTCGTATGCCGACACCGAGCAGACCTTTGCAGAATTATATGCCCGCATCGAAAAGACGCTCGCCTTCGTTGCATCGGTGCCCGCCGCCGCTGTCAACGGCCGTGAGGAGGCGATCGTTACGCTGAAGCTTCGCCACGAAACGATGGAGCTGAAAGCCATCGACTATCTTCAGGGTTATGCGTTCCCCAACTTCTATTTCCACCTGACCACCGCCTACGACATCCTGCGCCATCTCGGCATGCCCGTCGGCAAGCGCGATTTTCTCTGGCGGGAATGAGTGGTGGGGCGGAAGCTTCGCCTCGTTTCGCTGGTATAGTTAACAAACCATTGAAATAATTAATCAATGGCAACTCTCACCGCTTAACTTCGAATTTACCCTGCCGGAGGAGATTGGTTTCCGGCAGGGGTGTGTAGACCCCCTCCTGTTTGTTTTGCGTCGGAGTGGGAGAGCCATGAGTGTACTGCGTCAGCGGACGGCCGCGCCGTCGTCCGAGGTTTCTCTCCACTCCCCTGCCGTCTCTTCCAAGCCTGAATGGCTCGACAGCGTGATTGTCGGCGATTGTGTCGCCGCGCTGGAGCGTCTGCCCAAGGCGTCGGTCGACCTGATTTTTGCCGATCCTCCTTACAACCTGCAGCTCGGTGGCGATCTCACTCGCCCCGACCAGTCGAAGGTCGATGCGGTTGATGACGACTGGGATCGCTTCGATAGCTTCGAGGCCTATGACGCTTTCACCCGCGCCTGGCTGCTTGCCTGCCGGCGGGTGCTGAAGCCGACCGGCACCATGTGGGTGATCGGCTCCTATCACAACATCTTCCGTGTCGGCTCGATCATGCAGGACCTGGGGTTCTGGGTGCTCAACGACATCATCTGGCGCAAGGCTAACCCGATGCCCAATTTCAAGGGCAAGCGCTTCACCAACGCGCACGAGACGCTGATCTGGGCGTCGCGCGACCGGGAAGCCAAGGGCATCACCTTCAATTACGAGGCCATGAAAGCCTTCAACGATGATCTCCAGATGCGCTCCGACTGGTTGCTGCCGATCTGCACCGGCGGCGAGCGGCTGAAGAATGCCGAAGGCGACAAGGTGCATCCGACCCAGAAGCCGGAGGCGCTGCTGTGGCGCGTGCTGATGTCGTCGTCGAAGCCCGACGATGTCGTTCTGGACCCGTTCCTCGGCACTGGTACGTCGGCAGCGGTGGCAAAGAGGCTCGGCCGGCATTTCGTGGGCGTCGAGCGAGACAGCACCTATGCCGATTTCGCGCGAGCGCGAATTGCCTCGGTGGAGCGCGCGCCGGACGACGGCCTCGCGGTTGTCACGCCGAAGCGTGCCGAACCTCGTATTCCCTTCGGCTCGCTGATCGAAGCCGGGATGATCCGGCCGGGCGACAAGCTTTGTGACGCTCGCCGCCGCCATGTCGCTACCGTTCGGGCCGATGGCTCGATTGCTTCCGGCGCCATAGCCGGTTCGATTCACAAGGTGGGTGCCTCGGTGCAGGGGCTGGAGGCCTGCAACGGCTGGACCTACTGGCATGTCGAGAGTGGCGGAGCGCTTGTTCTGATCGATGAGCTGCGTGGCCGCATCCGCGGCGAACTCGCGGCCGCCGGCGCCTGAGAAACCATCGCCCCAACACATAAAAAGAAGGCTCTCCGACGGTGCGGAGAGCCATTTCTTTTATCGGCGATCAGTTTTCAAATCCGTGCCGTTCGGCATGCGGGATTGGCCTACTCTCAAAATATCTATCGCTCGGCCTTGCCGCACCGGATTAGCCCAACCCAGAGCTGGCCGATCAAATGACTGTCGGGCTTTGCCCTAATGAACGCATTATCTCACTGAAGCCGTTAATCACCAAGTAAGTTGCGATGCGACGATGGTCGTAACCGATCGGAATGATTCAATCAAAAATCGCCGTCGAAAATAGTGCCCTCTTTACGGGAGCGCTGGCGTGGCCGTCGCGTTGACGCTCCTGTTCCCATTTCCACCACCTTGCGCATGACGGAAGGCAACGCCTCGCCGGCCACGGCGGCGGCCTCAAGCCAGAAACAGTCGGCAGGTGGCGGCCGGTCGCCAACGTTCGTCGTGTTCACCGATAGCATGAGGTGGAAATGAGTGAACGTATGCTCGACTATTCCGGCGCTCTTCCAGTCGGCCTGGAATGGTGGTGCGGCTGCCGGTGATGCGCCTTCCTGCCAATCGCTGCCGGGCACTTCCAGCATGCCGCCAAGCAGCCCCTTGTCAGGGCGGCGACGCACCAGCAGCGCGCCGTCGAACCGGCGGGCAACGAAAGCGACGCCGTAACGCGTCGGCCGTTCGGCCTTGGCCTTCCGGCGCGGCAGGGTTTCGGCATCGCCGCGCCGTCGGGCGAGACAAGGCTCCGACCAAGGGCAGAGTGCGCAGGCCGGCCGCTTCGGCGTGCAGATGGTGGCACCGAGATCCATCATCGCCTGTGCGAAATCGCCGGGGCGCTTTTCCGGTGTCAGCGTCGCCGTCAGGCGGCGGATCTCCGGTTTGACGTCGGGCAGCGGCGTTTCCAGTGCGAACAGGCGGGCAACCACTCGTTCGACATTACCGTCGACGACGGCGGCCGGAACGTCGAAGGCAATGGCCGCAATGGCTGCGGCCGTATAGGGGCCGATACCGGGCAGGGTGGCGAGACCCTCCACCGTTTCCGGAAAGCGGCCGCCGTGATCACGTGCCACCGCCTCTGCGCAGGCCTTGAGATTGCGGGCGCGCGAGTAATAGCCGAGCCCTGCCCAGGCGGCCATCACCTCGTCGCGCGGCGCGGCGGCAAGCGCCTGCAGCGTCGGCCAACGCGTCAGAAAATCGAGGAAATAGCTTTTGACCGCGGCTACCGTCGTCTGCTGCAGCATCACCTCGGAAAGCCAGATGCGGTAGGGATCAGGCAGTATGCCCAACTTGCGATCTTCCGGCGGCACCCGCCAGGGCAGCCGGCGGGCGTGGACGTCGTACCAGTCGAGAAGGGCTGTGGCGGACGGCACCGGCATGTGGGATAACCTGAGTTCGAGGACGGAACACTGGAGGTTCCATAGCAGATGGCGCGCGTGAGAAAACCGGCTTTCGTCTACAAAGGGGTGCGACCGCTGGCCGACATCATCGCCGAGCCGCTCAATGCCGCCTGCCGCAAACGCGGCTTCGCCACGCTCGACCTTGTTGCCCACTGGCCGGATATTGTTGGTCCCGCCTATGCCGAAACCACCGCGCCCGATCAGCTTTCCTGGCCGCGACGGCCGAAGGGATTGATCGAAGAGGAAGTGCACGAGCCGGCCGTCCTCACCGTACGCTGCTCCGGGGCGGCGGCGATGCGCCTGACGCTTGAGGCGCCGCAACTGATCGAACGCATCAACACGTTCTTTGGCTATCGCGTCGTGGGTCGCCTGAAACCGCTGCAACTGCCGCCGGTGAGGATCGGTCCGCGGCCGAAACCTCGGCCGGTCAAGCTTTCACCGGAAGCGGAGGCAAGGGTGCAGTCATTGGCATCCGGCATTACCGATGACGGCCTGAAGGCGGCGGTGGAGCGGCTGGGGCGAGCCATCAGCGGTGATGTCCGGAGCCAGCGTTGAGAAGATACTGCAAGCCTCGCCGATGACTTCAGGGCGATGCCGCCGGGATGCCTGATAACAGCAGATCGCAGGCGGAAACTTCGTCCTCTTCCCAATGACGCGTCCTTGCCATAATTTGCCGCCAATGACTTGCCTGCTAGGCCCGTTATCCGGAAGGGAACGACATGTTGACTCGCCGCCGCTTTCTTATGACCACCGCAATTGCCGCGGCCGGCTTTGCCGCCATGGCGTCATTCCCCGGACTGGCTTTTGCGCAGGAGCCGGCAGCCACAGTCGACGTGACCGAACTGATGAAGCCGGGCGTGCTGCCCGAGATGGCTCTCGGCAATCCCGATGCCAAGGTGAAGATCGTCGAATATATGTCGATGACCTGCAGCCATTGCGCCGACTTCCATAACAAGACCTTCGATGCGATCAAGACCAAGTATATAGATACCGGCAAGATCTACTTCGTGATCCGGGAGTTCCCGCTTGATCCGCTGGCGGCAGCCGGTTTCATGCTGGCCCGCAACGCTCCGGGTGGCAAGTATTTCGATGTGGTAGCCTACCTCTTCAAGACGCAGGACCAGTGGGCCTTCGTCGACGATCCGCTCTCCGGCTTGCGCAATGTGTCCAAGCAGTTCGGCTATTCGCCGGCCACCTTCGAAGCGACGTTGACCGATCAGAAGCTGCTCGACAACATCAACGAGACGCGCAAGCACGGCGCCGATGCCTTCGGCATCACCGGCACGCCCACCTTCTTCATCAACGGCAAGCGGGAAGTCGGCTTCATGTCGATCGACGAGATGTCGGCCAAGATCGACCCGCTGCTCTGATTCTCAACTGGTGATAACCGCCGGATATCAACAGGGCCGCGATGCCCGCCTCTTGCCGGGGCGGCGTCGCGGCCTTCATGATGTGGTGGTCCATGGTACGGTCACACTCTATGAATAGGGTGGTGCCGAAGCGGATCGCCAATGCAGTTCGAGCGGCTGAAGATACAGGGCTTCAAGTCCTTCGTGGACTTCTCCGAGTTCGTCATCGAACCCGGCCTGACCGGCGTGGTCGGCCCTAACGGCTGCGGCAAATCCAATCTCGTCGAAGCCATGCGCTGGGTGATGGGCGAAAGCTCCTACAAGGCGATGCGCGCCTCCGGCATGGACGACGTCATTTTCTCCGGTTCCGGCAGACGGCCAGCCCGCAACGCCGCCGAAGTGACGCTGGTCCTCAGAAACGACCTGCGCACCGCGCCGCCTGCCTTCAATGAAGCCGATCTCCTGGAGATTACCCGCCGTATCGAACGGCAGACCGGTTCCTCCTACCGTATCAACGGCAAGGACGTGCGCGCCCGCGACGTGCAGCTCCTGTTCGCCGACGCCTCGACCGGCGCCCGCTCGCCGGCCATGGTGCGGCAGGGGCAGATCGGCGAGCTGATTGCCGCCAAGCCAACGCAACGCCGCACCATTTTGGAAGAGGCCGCCGGTATTTCCGGCCTGCATTCTCGCCGCCACGACGCCGAACTGCGCCTCAAGGGCGCCGAGACCAACCTCACGCGCATGGAAGACGTGCTGCGCGAAATCGAGGCGCGCCTCGAAGGCCTGCGCAAGCAGGCGCGGCAGGCAGCGCGCTACCGCAACCTCTCGGCCGATATCCGCAAGGCCGAAGCCACCGTCGCCTTCCTGCGCGTCGGCGATCTGATGATCCAGGTCGAGGAAGCCGAAGCACAGATGACGGACAGCTTCGGCGCCGTTGCCGATGCTCAGGCCGCCCAGACCGAGGCTGTCCGCCGCCAGGCGATCATCGCCCATGAACTGCCTGGCCTGCGTGACCGGGCCGTCGAAACCGCCGCGGCCTTGCAGCGATTGCGGATTGCGCTTGCTGAATCGGAGGCCGAAGAGCGGCGCGCGCGCGAACGACTGGCCGAGCTTTCCCGCCGCGCCGAAGAGATTGCCCGCGATCGGGCGCGCGAGTCGGCGCTGGTGGCCGAAAACGACGAGCGCCTTGCCGCCCTCGCCGACGAGGCCGAGACGCTGATGGCAGAAGAGCTCGGCGAGGAGGAGCGACAGGCTGAGGCCGAGGCGCTCGCCTCCGACATTGCCGGCCGTCTTGCCGAAATCGATGCAGATCTTGCCGCGGCAACGTCGGCCGAAGCCGAGGCGGCGGCGCTGAAAGGCTCGCTCGAACGTGAGGTTCGCGACGCCGGGCTCCGCCTCGATCGTCTTTTGCGCGATCTCGAAGCACTCGACGCCGAACTGGCCGAGCTTGACGAGCGGCTTGGCGCCGACGACGCCATTGCCTCGGCGCGCGAGGAAATCGAACTCGCCGCCGCCACTGTCTTCGAGGCCGAAACGTCGGTTGAGGATGCCGAAGCCGGCCGCCGCGCTGCCGAGGAAGAGCGTCTCGCGGCGACCGGTCCGCTTGCCGAGGCGGAGCGCGAGCTTCAGAAGCTCGACACTGAAGCGCGGACATTGGCCAAGATGCTCGATATCGAGCACGGCCAGCTGTTCCCGCCGCTGGTCGATCGGCTCATCCCTCAGAAGGGGTTCGAGACGGCGCTGGCCGCCGCCCTCGGTGAGGACATCGAGGCACCGATCGACGATCGCGCGCCCGCTTACTGGACCATGCCCGGCGATGGCTCCGACGATCCGTCGCTGCCCGACGGCGTGCCGCCGCTTGCCAAGTTTGTCGATGGCCCCGACGTGATTGGCCGTCGCCTGCGTCAGATTGGCGTCGTCAAGGCGGAGGACGCCGCGCGGTTGCAACCGCGGCTCGCCACTGGTCAGATGCTGGTCACGCTCGAAGGCGCCCTCTGGCGTTGGGATGGATACGCCGCCGCTGCCGATGCGCCGACCGTCGCCGCCCGCCGGCTCGCCGCTCGCAACCGCCTTGCGGAGATCGATGCCCTGCGGGAAGCGGCGGGTGAGCTTTGCGCCAGCCGCCGACAGGTGCTCGACGGTGCCGAAGCGCGCCTTCGCGAAGCCGAGGCCGAGGAACGCGCTGCCCGCGAGGCGGTCAAGGTGGCGGAGCGCGCCGCCTCTGTCGCCCGCGATCAGTTGCTGATGGCCGAGCGAGCTCTGGCTGAAACCGTCGCCCGCCGTTCGGCCGCCGCTGGCCAGCGCGAGCGTCTCGCAGCCGATGCTGAGGAGCTTGCCGCTCGCAAGGCCGAAGCCGAGGAGCGGTATGCCGAACTCGCCGACGCCGCCGAGCTAACGGCTCGCGTTCACGATCTGCGCACCGAGGCGGCCGATACGCGCGCCCGCTTCTCTGAGGCACGCGCCGCCGTCGATATGATCCGCCGCGAGGGTGAGTTGCGTAAGCGGCGCATGGAGGCGATCGAGCGCGAGCGGGCAGGGTGGGGCGATCGCGTTCGCCACGCTGCCGCCCACCTCGGTGAGCTGGACGACCGGCTTGCGCAAGTGGAAGACGAGCGGGCCGAGCTGATCGACAGACCCGACGAGATTGTCGAGGCTCGCCGTGGACTGATGCGGGCGATCGCCACGGCGGAAACCGCCAGCACCGAGGCTTCCGATCGCCTGCGCGACGGCGAGATGCAGGCCGGCGAGGCGGATCGTACAGCCGCCGAAGCTCTTGCGCGCTTGTCCACCATCCGCGAGGGACGAGTGCGTTCCGAAGAGCGGCTCGCCGCGGCAAAGCACCGGCTCGAGGAATATGCCGGCGAGATCCGTGATCGCTTCGACGCGCCGCTCTACGCTCTGCGCCAGCTTGCCGAAATCGATGAGGACGCGCCCTTGCCGGATATCGTCGGCGTGGAAACCCGCCTTGAACGACTGAAGGTGGAGCGCGACAAGCTCGGCGGCGTCAATCTGCAGGCCGAGGCGGAGCAGGCCGAGCTGGAAGAACGACTCGACACGCTGGTCAACGAGCGCGAAGACCTGATCGAGGCGATCCGGCGGCTGCGCCAGGGCATCCAGAACTTGAACCGCGAGGCGCGCGAACGGCTGCTCAATGCCTTCGGCATCGTCAACGCCCATTTTCAACGGCTGTTCGTTCATCTGTTCGGTGGCGGTACCGCGGAATTACAGCTCGTCGATGCGGAAGATCCGTTGGAGGCAGGGCTCGAAATCCTCGCCCGTCCGCCGGGCAAGAAGCCGCAGACCATGACGCTGCTCTCCGGCGGCGAGCAGGCGCTGACCGCCATGGCGCTGATCTTCGCCGTCTTCCTCACCAACCCCGCGCCGATCTGCGTGCTCGACGAGGTGGACGCGCCGCTCGACGATGCCAATGTCGAACGCTATTGCGATCTCCTGGAAGAGATGGCTCGCTCGACCGAGACCCGCTTCGTGGTCATCACCCACAATCCCATCACCATGGCGCGGATGAATCGGCTATTCGGCGTCACCATGGCCGAACGTGGCGTGTCTCAACTGGTGTCCGTGGACCTGCAAACCGCCGAATCCTTCCGTGAGGCGAGCTGAGCCGTCAGCCGCTTTTGGCTGCCTGTTGCGAGGCGATCCCAGCTTAATCGATTACGCGCGCCTCAACTAAGGTCGTAGTCTGCGGAGAGCTGTGGTTTCAGGCGGAAAAATCGTATATAAATCAAGGCAATGTTAAGGCCCAAGCCAATCTTGACAGGCATCCGTGTGAACACTATGGTGCCGGCCAAATCAGGGATTACCCCGATCTTGCAGGGCCTTGGCGACTGCGTTCTCGAGGATGCCGCCGATGGGTCAGGATGACGAACGGCCGGACGACGTCGGAAGCGATCCCCGCCTCAGGGCGCTGGGGGAGAAGCTGGCGGAGGCGCGTCGTACTCCGTCCGAGCAGGGGGGCAACGGGTCACAATCTTCCGGGCTGGCGGGCATCGGTCAGGCGATGAAAGTCGGGTCGGAGTTTGTGGCTGGGGTGATCGTTGGCTTCGTGATCGGCTACACGATCGATCGGCTCTTCGGGACGACCCCGTGGGGGATGATCGTATTCTTGTTGCTGGGTTTCGCCGCCGGGACGCTGAACGTGATGCGTACGACGGGGAAGGCGAAGGATCCGTTCTCCGCTTTGTCAGGTAACGTGCCTGGGCGGAACAAGGACGGCGAAGACTGAGTTAGAACGGCTGGGCGGGCTGGCCCGAGGCCGTATGCGGGCGAGATCGAGCGAGGGAGCTCCTCAAGGTGGCTGACGTAAGAACCGATCCCATCCATCAGTTTGGTATCCACAAACTGGTGGACATCAATATTGATGGCTATGACGTCTCCTTCACCAACTCCTCGTTGTTCATGATATTGACGCTGGCCGCCATTGCTCTGGTGCTGCTCTGGGGCAGTTCGTCGCGTGCAGTGGTGCCGGGGCGGGCGCAATCGGTCGCAGAGCTTTCCTATGAGTTCGTCGCCAATACGCTGAGAAACGCCGCCGGCGAAAGCGGTATGCGCTTCATGCCGCTGGTGTTTTCGCTGTTCATGTTCGTGCTGACCGCCAACATCTTCGGCATGGTGCCCTATTTCTTCACGGTCACCTCGCACATCATCGTCACGGCGGCTCTGGCGTTGCTGGTGATCTTCACGGTGACGATCTACGGCTTCTACAAGAACGGTACTCATTTCCTGAAGCTGTTCGTGCCGTCGGGCGTGCCAATGGCCATTGTGCCGCTTGTGACGCTGATCGAGATCATTTCCTTCCTGTCGCGGCCGCTCAGCCTCGCCGTTCGTCTGTTCGCCAACATGCTGGCCGGGCACATCACCCTCAAGGTGTTCGCCGGCTTCGTGGTGACGCTGACCAGCCTCGGCGCGTTCGGCTTCCTCGGGGCTCTCCTGCCGCTGATCATGGTGGTAGCGCTGACCGCCCTCGAATTCCTGGTGGCTTTCCTCCAGGCTTACGTCTTCACGATCCTCACCTGCATGTACCTCAACGACGCCCTGCATCCGGGGCACTGAGGCCGGATCGACGAAGTTCACCCATCAAAACCACCAGGTCTTTGTTTCTTAAGGAGCCTTACAATGGAAGCTGAAGCCGCGAAGTACATCGGCGCTGGCCTTTCGACCATCGGCATCGCCGGTGCCGCCATCGGCCTTGGCAGCATTTTCGGCAACTATCTGTCGAGTGCCGTCCGTAATCCTTCGGCCGCTGACGGCCAGTTCGGTCGCCTGATCCTCGGCTTTGCCGTGACCGAAGCGCTCGGCATCTTCTCGCTGCTGATCGCCCTGCTGCTGCTGTTCGCCGTCTGATCGCGAGACAGTTGAAGTGAGCCCTAAGGGGCTCGCTACATGTTGCCGACCGATTTTCGGCCGGCCGTGACGAGCCGGCGCCTCGCGAGGTGGTTTTCGCCTCGAGGCGCCGCTTGGCCATCATCATCCATGGAGCCTGAGCGTCGATGAGCTGGTTCATCAGCCAAGCCAACGCACAACAGCCGGCGGTCGTTCCGGCGGAGGGCGGTCACGCGCCGACGGAAGCTACCGGCACGACGGTGGCGCACGGAGGCGGTGAGCATGGCGGCACCTTCCCGCCATTCGACCCCTCGACCTTCCCCTCGCAGCTGTTCTGGCTGGCCATCGTCTTCATCGCACTCTACGTTCTGATGGCCAAAAAGGTCATCCCGCAGATTAGCGACATTCTCGAGGCGCGCGCCGCGAAGATTGCCAGCGAATTGGTTGAAGCCGAAAGGGCCAAGGCCGAAACGGATACTGCCATCGCCTCCTACGAGGCATCGCTTGCGGCCGCCCGCAATAAGGCCAACGCGATCGCTCACGAGACGCGCAGCAAGGTAGCGCACGAGATCGACGGCCGGCGTCATGCCGCCGAGGCGCAGCTCGCCGCCAAGCTGGCCGATACCGAGCAGCACATCGCCGACGTCAAGAAGATCGCGCTCGACCACGTGTCAGCCATCGCCACCGAAACGACCGAGGCGGTCGTCGAAGCGCTGGTTGGCAAGGTTGGTCGCGACGAGGTCACCGCGGCTGTTGCCGCCGTGTCAGTCGGCAAGCACTGAGGGGGCCACGATGCTTGATAACACCACTTGGGCTTTCGTAGGTCTGATCCTGTTCTTTGTCGTGCTCGGCTATTACGGGGTGTTCGGCAAGGTTGGCCGCATGCTCGACAAGCGCGGCGAAGAGGTGACTGCCGAACTCGACGCGGCAAAGCTCCTGCGTCGCGAGGCGGAAGCGCTCTTGGCTGAATATCAGCAGAAGCGCATCGCTGCCGAAAAGGACGCCGCCGAAATCATCGCTCACGCCGAAGCCGAAGCCAAGCGCATGACGGCCGACGCCGAGGTAGCGCTCAAGGAACTGATCGAGCACCGGACCCGCACCGTCGAGGCCAAGATCGCTCACGCCGAGGCGGCGGCTGTCGCCGAGGTGCGGGCCGTCGCCGTAGATATGGCGATCGCCGCCTCGAGGCGCCTGCTCAAGGAAAAGGTGCAGGGCGAGGTTGCCGCCGATCTCATCTCTAAGGGGGTCGATGAGGTCAAGGCGCGGTTCAGCTGAACAGCCGTTATGGATCGACAGGGAACGAGGGGCCTTTGCGGCCCCTTTTTCATGTCTGCTTACAGCCCGCCCGCGCTTCGATGCAGTCGCGGACCGGCCGGAAACTGCGCCGATGGATCGGTGTCGGGCCGAGTTCCGTGAGCGCTTTCAGGTGCTTGGCCGACCCGTAGCCGACATTGGTCTCGAAGCCATAGCCGGGAAACTCGATGGCGTGGAGTTCCATCATGCGGTCGCGCATCACCTTGGCGACAACCGAGGCGGCGGCGATGGCGGCGACGCGTGCGTCGCCCTTGACGATGGCTGCCCCGCGATAGCCGGCGGCGAGCAGCCCGGCAGGGACGTCCCGCCCGTCGACCAGTACGCCCACCGGCTGTTCGGCCAGCGATCGGACCGCACGACTCATCGCCCAGAGATTGGCGGCGAGAATGTTCATGGTGTCGATACGCGCCGCCGACGCCGAGGCAACGGCGACGATATGGTCGCGGCAGATCGCTTCGTACATCCGCTCGCGCACATCCGGCCGGAGCTGTTTGGAATCGGTGAGCCCATCGGGCAGGGGCGCGTCGGTGAGAATCACGGCCGCGGTCACCACCGGCCCGGCCAATGGGCCGCGCCCGACCTCGTCCACTCCCGCCACGGGGCCACCCCAGCGGCGCGCGAAATCTTCTTCCATGCGGCGGTCGCAGGCCTCGATGATGAGCTCGGAAAGAAGATCAGGGGCAGGAGAAGCAAGGCGGGGCATGGCACGGCCGTGGTGGACGAATCATTCTGTCCACCATGATACGGCAGCGTGGCAAAGTCTCGGCCATTTGACGTTCGCCTTCGCGCCCCATAAGAGAAATCCCAGATCGTCGCGGCTGCCGCCGCTCTTCAATCCCGGGCAAATCGATGTCGCACAACAGTTTCGGACATCTCTTCCGCATTACCACCTGGGGCGAAAGCCACGGCCCGGCGCTGGGCGTCGTCGTGGACGGCTGTCCGCCCGGCCTGCCGCTGACCGCCGAATTCATCCAGACCTTCCTCGACCGCCGCAAGCCCGGCCAGTCGCGTTTCGTGACGCAACGGCGCGAGGATGACCTCGTCGAGATACTCTCAGGCGTGTTTGAGGATGACCGCACCGGTGGCCCAGTGACCACGGGAACGCCCATTTCGCTGCTCATCCGCAATACCGACCAGCGGTCCAAGGATTACGGCGACATCCGTGACAAGTACCGGCCCGGCCATGCCGACGTCGCCTATGATCTCAAGTATGGCATTCGCGACTATCGTGGTGGCGGCCGTTCTTCGGCCCGCGAGACGGCAGCCCGTGTTGCCGCCGGCGCCGTCGCCCGCCTGGTGATCGACGGCGTGACCATCCGTGGCGCCCTGGTCCAAATCGGCACGGAGAAGATCGACCGCGCCAATTGGGATTGGAGCACCGTCAACGACAATCCCTTCTTCTGTCCCGATCCTCAGGCCGTGCCGCGTTTCGAAGCCTATCTCGACCGCGTGCGCAAAGCCGGTTCGTCGGTCGGCGCGGTGGTGGAGCTGGTGGCCGAAGGCGTGCCGGCCGGCTGGGGGGCGCCGATCTACGGCAAGCTCGACCAGGATCTCGCCTCGGCACTGATGTCGATCAATGCGGTGAAGGGTGTCGAAATCGGCGAGGGCTTTGCCGCCGCCGAACTGACCGGCGAAGCCAACGCCGACGAGATGCGCATGGGCAACGACGGCACCATCCTCCACTCATCGAACCATGCCGGCGGCGTCCTTGGCGGTATCTCCACCGGCCAGCCCGTGGTGGCTCGCTTCGCCGTCAAGCCGACCTCGTCGATCCTGACCGATCGACGTTCGGTTTCGGCAGCCGGCGAGGACGTGGACATCATGACGCGTGGGCGCCACGATCCTTGCGTTGGCATCCGCGCCGTGCCGGTTGGCGAGGCGATGATGGCGCTGGTGCTCGCCGATCACAAGCTGCGGCACCGTGCCCAGACCGGTCGCGACGGCGCGGTCGCCTTTCCATTGCGCTGACCGGCATGCCGACGACGGTTGCCCTTGTGCCGCTCCATCCGGCACGCGACTTCGGCGCGGTCGAGTCTGTCTATCGCCGCGCCGCCGACTACCTTGCTCTGGAAAGCGGCTTGACGCCGGATGCGGCCGCTCACGCCTTCTTCGAGGAACGGCCGCCGGCCAGCACCGAGGACACGTTGAAGTTCGGCATCTGCGGCAATGATGACGCTCTCGTTGCGATTGGCGATCTGGCCTTTGGTTATCCCGAAGCCGATGATGCCTATCTTGGCTTGCTTCTTCTGGTTCCGGAAGCGCGGGGCGAAGGTCTGGGACAGGCGATCCTTTGCGAGGTGAAAAAGCTCGCGCGCGCACGTCGTGCATCACGCCTTTTGATCGGCGTCCTCGATGCCAACCAACGGGCGCGAACCTTCTGGGAGCGGCAAGGATTCGAGTTGGACCAGACCAGCGGGCCGCATGCCCTAGGCAACCGACGGCACATTGTCCACCGTTTTGCCCTGTCGCTGACGGCTCCCTCTGAGAATTGCGCCTAGAGAGGCTGCAATCGTTAGGATATCGCGAAAACTTCATATCCGCTTTACGGCTTGTTTACGCGCGACCACGCACAAACTCAGACGAAAGTATCAGTCACGGCGGGGACCAGTCATCGGCAGAGGCCGGACCGGTCTGTCGAAATCGGGTGGACGTGTCCGCGTCCAGCCTTCGATTTTGGCATCGCGAAAACAGGCGGTCCCGCGCCATTTTAGCGGGGGCACGCATGCTGAAGTCCTTCACAGGGAGAATAGTTTTCGTCGTGCTGGCATCCGCGCTGGCACTGGCCGCCGTTCTGACCTTCGCCACCCAGCGCATGGCGGAACAAACGGTCACCGATCTCTCGGGTGAGGCCATCGTTACTGCGGCCGGCGCGCGTGCCGGCGCTCTGCAGGCGTGGATCGATAGCCTCTCCAGCCAGGCGGCAGCCGTCGCCTCCGCCTCGGCCCTTCAGGAGTCGGCTCGCGAGTTCAACAGCGCCTGGAACCAGCTCCTCGACGACGATCCCGGTGCGCGCCTGCGGCAGGTGTTTGTCGACGGCAACCCGAACCCGCAGCACCGCGAGGAGATGACCACCGTCAACGACACGTCGGAGCGTTATTTCATCTACCATGCGACGGGCCATAAGGCGGTCGCCTCCGCCTTGCGCGACACGGGCTTTGACGATCTCGTGCTGTTCGATGATGGCGGCAGGGCCTACTACTCCTATGCCAAGGACGACCTGTTCGGCCGGCGTATCACGGACGCCAAGAACAAGCCGGCACTGATCGACGTGGTCAAGGCGATGATCCCGGCGCCTGGCGCTAAGCCTGCCGCGCTCAAGCCCGCCTTCACCAGCTTCATGACCGATCCGTCCACCTCGGTTGGGCTCAGCAGCTATTTCGTGGCGCCTGTGATCATGGAAGGTCGCTTTGTCGCCGTGGTGGCATTGCGCGTCAACATGGCTCAGGCTTCGAAGATCCTGACCGACAAGACCGGTCTCGGCGCCACTGGACGGTCCATTCTCGTGTCATCGGAAGCCGGTTCGGGCTTTACCTTCGGCCAGACGGCGAAGGGCGACATGCAGATCGATCTCTCGGCCAACGCCTTGCGCAAGGCAGCGGAGGGACAGGTATTCGAAGCGCAAATCGAACCCGGCATTGTGGAACTTGCAGCGCTGGCGCAAGTGCGCCCCGGCTGGCAGGTGTTGTCGCTGCATGATCGCAGCGCGGCTCTGGCGCCGGTCAAGCGGCTGACCCTGACCCTCGTCGCAGTCGCCGCGGCGGTCCTGCTTCTGGTCGGAGGCATCGCAGTGCAGCTTACCCGTCGTCTGACACGGCCCTTGGCGACACTGGCCGCCGATGTCCGGCGTCTCGGGGCCGGCGAACTCGAAACCCAATTGTCGGGTCGTGACCGCAAGGACGAGATCGGCGATCTTGCCCGCGCCGTCGATGTGTTCCGCGCCGCTGCCATCGAACGGCTGCGGCTTGAGGAGCAGCAGATCGAAGAGGGCCGCCGGCGCGAGAACCGCCAGCAGGAGGTCGATCGCCTGGTCACCGAGTTCCGGGCCGAGGTGCACAACACCATCGAGGCGGTTGCTCGCCGCATGGCCGGCATGACGGCCACCGCCGCCGATCTGACGCAGGTCGCCGAGGAGACGACCGTGCGTACCGGTGAGGCCGCGCATGCCTCATCGACGGCCTCGGGTTCGGTGGGCTCGGTGGCTGCCGCCGCGGAGGAACTGGACGCGTCGATCCGTAACCTCGGCACTCAGGTGAACGCCGCCCGTGACGTGGTCGAAAGTGCCACGCAGGGCGCCAATGCCGCCAATGCCAAGGTCGGCGGCTTGCGCGTCGCTTCCGAAGAGATCGGCAAGATCGTTACGCTGATCCAGTCGATCGCCGGTCAGACCAATCTCCTGGCGCTCAACGCGACCATCGAGGCGGCCCGCGCCGGCGAGGCCGGCAGGGGCTTTGCGGTCGTTGCCTCCGAAGTGAAGAACCTGGCCGGCCAGACCGCCAAGGCCACTGAGGAGATCTCTCACCAGATCGCTGCCATCCAGACGTCGTCCGAGGAAGCCGCAGAAGCCATTCAGGCGATCACCGACACCATGGCGACCGTCAATCGCTATACGGTCGCCATGGCCGACGCCATGGGGCAGCAGAGCGAGGCGACCACATCGATCAGCGGCAACGTCCATGCCGCCGCTGCGGCCACCGGTTCGGTGCTCGGCATCGTCGAGCGCGTCGCCAGCGCCGCCGATGCGACCACCCGCTCGGCGCAGTCGGTGAAGGAAAGCGCATCCGAAGTCGAGCGCGAGACCAAGGCGCTGGAAGATCTACTGGCCGATTTCCTCGACAAGGTCACCGCAGCCTAAAACTCCGTCTTGTCGTTCATGCCCGGAGCACGACGTCGATCTCATGGATCGGCCTCCTGCTCCGGGTCTTGCTTTTCAGATCGGCAGTTTAGTGGAGCGCTTCACCGTCCGGAGCGTCAACTGCGACTGGACGCGCACGACGCCGGGCAGTGGCGTCAGGATCTCGCTGTGGATACGCTCGAGGTCGGCGGCGTCGCGATAGACGACGCGCAACAGATAATCGTGCTGACCGGCCAGAAGATAGCACTCGGTGATCTCGGGGATGGCGCGCACCGCTGCCTCGAACCGGTCGAGCGAGGCGCGCCCCTGGCTGTCGAGCGTCACGGAAACATAGGCGGTGCCGGGCACGCCGGCTATTCGCGGATCGAGAATGGCGACGAAGCGGGCGATGAGGCCGCTTTCCTCGAGAAGGCGCGTGCGCCTCAAGCAGGCCGAAGCTGAGAGGTGGACCCGATCCGCGAGCTCGGCATTCGTCGGTCGGGCATTGTCTTGCAAGGCGGTCAGGATCGCACGATCCGTCACGTCGAGGCGCATGGGTTGAATTTCCTGCGGTTCAAGGGGCGAAGACCAGAATTTTATGCCAATCTGCGACCATAGTCTGCTGAATCTGTGCAAGAAATTGCGTCATGCTTGGCCAATTATGCGCCATCATGCCAAAACCGGGACAAAACCCGGCGGCAGAACCAGGGGAACATAATAAAATGCTTGTCGGTACGCCGAAGGAAATCAAGGATCACGAGGACCGCGTTGGCCTCGTTCCCTCGTCGGTGCGCGAACTCGTCGCCGCCGGACATAAGGTCATCATCGAAAAGAATGCCGGTGCCGGCATTGGTGTTGCCGACGCTGCCTACGTCAAGGCGGGCGCCACCATGGTTGACGGCCCCGATGAAATCTTCGCCAAGGCCGACATGATCGTCAAGGTGAAGGAGCCGCTCGCCGTCGAACGCAAGAAGCTGCGTGAAGGGCAGACGCTGTTCACCTATCTGCATCTCGCTCCTGATCCCGAGCAGGCCGAGGATCTGATGAAGTCCGGCGCCACCTGCATAGCCTATGAGACGGTAACGGCGCCGAACGGTTCGCTGCCGCTGCTCGCGCCGATGTCGGAAGTGGCCGGCCGCATGGCGCCGCAGGTTGGCGCTGCCGCGCTCGAGAACGCCGCCGGCGGTAAGGGCATCCTGCTCGGCGGTGTCGCCGGCGTGGCGCCTGCCAAGGTGGTGATCCTGGGCGCTGGCGTTGCCGGTACCAATGCCACCCACGTCGCCTTGGGTATGGGCGCCGACGTGACACTGGTCGACAATTCGATCGACGCTCTGCGCCGCGCCATCGCCACCTTCGGCGTCCGCATCAAGACGGCCCATTCCAACAAGGACACCGTGGCGGAACTGGTCTCCGGCGCCGATCTCGTCATCTCAACGGTACTCGTGCCGGGCGCGGGCACGCCCAAGCTGATCAGCCGCGAGCTGATCGCCGCCATGAACAAGGGCTCGGCCTTCGTCGATGTCGCCATCGACCAGGGCGGCGCCTCGGAAACGTCGCGCGCCACCACGCACTCCGATCCGACCTATATCGAAAGCGGCGTCGTGCACTATTGCGTCGCCAACATGCCCGGCGGCGTCGCCCGCACCTCGACCTTCGCCCTCAACAACGCGACACTGCCTTTCGCCCTGGCGCTCGCCAACAAGGGCTGGAAGCAGGCCTGCAAGGACGACATCCACCTTGCCCATGGCCTCAACGTCCACGCCGGCAAGATCACTTACAAGGCGGTCAGCGACGCCCTCGGCCTTGCCTACCTCGACCCGGCCAAGGCGCTCGCCTGAGTCGATACTGCCCTGATGTGAAAAGGCCGGAGCGGGGAATCTGCTCCGGCCTTTGTTCGCCTCAACCGATCTTTCAGCGTTTCAGCACTGTGACCACTTCGACGTGGCTCGACCACAGGAACTGGTCGACCGGCGTAACGCTTTCAATGCGATAGCCACCATCAACGAGCGTTCGAAGGTCACGGGACAGCGTCGCCGGATTGCAGGAGACGGCGACGATGGTCGGTACCTTCGAGCGGGCAAGCCACTGGCTTTGCTCGGCGGCGCCGGCGCGTGGCGGGTCGAACACCACGGCGTCGATTTTCTCCAGTTCCTTTTCAAGCAGCGGTCTGCGGGCAAGGTCACGCTTCTCGGCGGTAATCCGATGGCGACCGCTCGTGCCGCGCGCCGCCCGGTCGAGAGCTGCGACGGCGCCGGCCTCGCCCTCGATCGCCAGCACCTCGGCTTGCCGGGCAAGCCGCAATGCAAAGGTGCCAACGCCCGAGAAGAGATCGGCGATCCGCTTTACCTTGGCCGGAATGGCCGCGGTCACCAGCTCGCCCATGATCGTTTCTGCCTCCTCGGAGGCTTGCAGGAAACCACCAGGCGGCAGCGTGACGGCAACACCGTCAATGTTGATGATGGCGGGGCGGCGTTCGACGATCGCCTCGCCGCCGGCCGACAAGCGGGCAAGATCGAAGCGCGCGGCGAGCTCGATGAGAGGCATGCGCAGCCGATCGACGTCGCGCGCCGCAATGCCGGCGACGGATACGTCGAGACCACCACTGGTGAGCGTCACCGTATGGTCGAGCCCGCCTTTCCTGGGCGCAATGAGGCCGGTCAGGGCTGTCAGTGCCGGCAGAGCTGCGAGGAGCTGCGGCTTCACCACCGGACATTGATCGATGGTGACGAGGCGGTGGCTGGCCCGCTCGTTGAAGCCGACCAGCGGATGGCGGCCGGCCATGAGCCCGGCAAAGGTTGCGCGGCGGCGGGAATGCGGCGGTACGATGCGTGTCTCGCCGACCTCGGGCGACAGGCCGCGATCGGCCAGCGCATCGACAACGAGTCGTCGTTTGAAGGCGGCATAGGGCGCCGGCGCGACATGTTGCAACAGACAGCCGCCACAGGTGCCGAAATGCCGGCACACCGGTTCGATACGGTCGGGGGAGGGGGTGAGGATCCGATTGAGCCGGGCCGCTCCGCCCTGCATGTCGACATCGACGGTTTCGCCGGCCAGCGCATAGGGCACGTAGAGCTGCCGTCCGTCTGGCTGGTTGACGACGCCGTCTCCGCGGTGGCCGAGACGGTCGATTACGAGTTCAGTCAAGGCTCGCTCCAAGAAGATATTCATGATTGCCGTCGCCGCCGAGAATGGGCGAGGGGACGAGATCGAGGACACGCCAGCCATCGCGGCCGTCGAGCCAGGCGCGAATGCGCTCGGCGGCGGCCCGGCCGGTCGCTTCATCGACGATGCCGCCCTTGCCGATGGCCTGTCGACCAGCCTCGAACTGCGGCTTGACGAGGAAGACGCCGATGGCCGGCCGGCGAGTCAACCCAAGCGCCGGCGGCAGCGCCAAAGTCAGCGAAATGAAAGACACGTCGGAGACGATCACCTCAGGCCGAAAGGGCAGGTCGGCGGGCGTCAGGTCTCGCGCATTCAAGCCTTCCATATTGGTGACCCTTGCGTCTCCGGCAATGCGCGGATGCAACTGGTCATGGCCGACATCGAGCGCCACGACGCGGGCAGCCCCCCGCTGCAGCAGCACCTCGGTGAAGCCACCGGTGGACGCGCCGATATCGAGGCAATCGCGGTTGCCGACATCGAGGCCGAAATGATCGAGGCCGGCGACGAGCTTCAGCGCGGCCCGCGACACATAGGCTGCTGCCGGATCGGACATCGAGAGGTCGGCGTCTTCCTCGACGGTGAGACCGGGCTTGTCGACCGGCCGCCCGGCCACGGTCACATGGCCACGCAAAATCGCATCGCGAGCGCGAGCGCGACTATCCGCGAGACCACGGGCGACGAGAAGCTGATCGAGACGGATCCTTGCCATGGCGTTGCTTTGCGGCAGGCGCCGGCCTTTGGCAAGAGCCGTCAGGGAGAATCCTTCGGCTCGGTTGCCGGCACCACCGGCGTCTGGAGAATGGGGTCGTCCGGTGAGGGGGCTTCCGGCGGAATGGCACCGCCAACCGGGGCGGTGGCGAACATCTCGTAGGCCTCTTTGGGATCGTCCGGGCGCGACGGACGCATGCGCCAGCGGAGCGCGATGAAGGCGGCCAGCAGAAGTTCGACGATGGCCATGAACACGAACAGCGAACCGTTGCCCCAACTCTCCATGGCGAAGGAGGCGATCAGTGGCCCGAACACGGCGCCGACGCCGTTGGCAAGCAACACGCCGGTTGCCATCTCCACGTAGGCGGATTTCTCGGCGCGATCATAAGCATGAGCGGCTGCCACGGAATAGGCGGTGAGCACCACGGTGCCCAGCACGAAGGCCATGACGAACAGGCCGTCGTTGCCGAGCGGCAAGAGAACGGTGAGAAGGCTGGCAATCGCCGACAGCACCACGACACCGGCCAGTACCAGACGGCGGTCGTGCGCGTCGGACAGCCTGCCGACCGGCCATTGCATCAAGGCACCGCCGATGACCGCTATGGAAAGGAAAATGGCGGCACCATCCGCCGTTAGGCCGCGGCCGATGGCGAAGACGGTGACCAGCGACCAGAAGGCGCCGTTGGCGACACCGATCATGAAGGTGCCTGCAAGGCCCACCGGTGCGATCTTGAGGAGGCGTAGCGGCCGGAACTGTACGATGGCGATCGGCGCCGGTTGCGCCGACGTGGTGAGCGCCACCGGCACCACGGCAAGCGACACCAGGAGCGAGGCGGCGGCGAACAGCTCGAAATGCTGGACCGGCGCCAGCAGCACCATCAATTGGCCAGCTGTGGTGGTGAGGAAGTTGACGACGATGTAGACGCTCATGATCAGGCCGCGATTGTCATTGGTGGCGCGGTCGTTGAGCCAGCTTTCGATGATGAGATAGAGTCCGGCAAGGCAGAAGCCGGTAATGGAGCGTGCGCCGATCCAAACCAGGGGATCGACGACCATCGGATGGACGAGCGTTGTGGCGGCGGCGAGCGATACCAGCGTCGAATAGGCGCGGATATGGCCGGCTCTCAAAATGAGATAGGGGCACGCGAGGCAGCCGACCACGAAGCCGAGATTGTAGGACGAACCCATCAGACCGATGGTGACCGGCGTGAAGTGTTCGTAAAGGCCGCGCAGCGGGATCATCGTTCCGAGCAGAGCATTGCCGCACAACAGGAAACCGATGCCGGTCAGCAGCGAAACGAGCGGGGCGAAAGTCTTGGACAAGGACAAACTCGTGTGCAGGCGTAAGGTCGATGGCCGCTGATCGAAACCAGCCACGATAATCGCGCCGATACCTGGCTCCGGCCTGTTTTTTCGGACGGTCGCGAACCTCTACGGCAATTCCATGAACTTTGTATTTTGAATCGGTTTGGGGCAGTTCGGGTGGAAATGCAAGCACGCCTCCGTCATATTCGACGGGTTGTCGGGAGATTGCGACATGGCGACGACAGGCTGGGCCAGGGCCGACGGATTCTACGATCAGGGCGACGGACAGCGCCGGCCGGCGCAAGCGGAATTGTCCCCTGATGGGCTGGCCATAGTCGCTGCCGACGGCACCCCCATCGCCCGGTGGAAGCTGGCCGATCTCATACGCACGATGGTGCCGGACGGCTTCCGGATCAATGATCGACGGCAAGCTGGTGAGTTCGTTTTCGACCCTGGTACCGGTCACGATTTGGTCCTGGGTTTGGCCAGAATTCCGGAAGCCGACGCGCCAGTCACGCCGCAAACCCTGATCCGAACCATGGTGATGATGGTCGCCGTGGTGCTTGCCGCGCTTTTCGGTCTGGCCTGGGGATTGTTCTGGATGATTGGGTCGCCATGAGAGGCCAGCCCCAGCCTCGGTCCGGCAGGAAGGGAGAGTCCATGCGGGTCCATCGGGAGTCAGGGCGATTCATGGGATGTCCCAAGGAGTCAGGCGCCTTCATGGGCGTCCATGTCGCAGCATGGTGGCAAGGGAGAGCAGCTTGAGCGATCCGGCTCTAGATTTCACGCCCACCCATGGCATTGCCGAGCGGGTGTCCTCGGGCATTCGCCGGCTAACGGCCCGCAACGCCGGACCGCTGACGTTCCGCGGCACGAATTGCTATCTTCTCGGCGATCATGAGGTCACCGTGATCGACCCCGGTCCGGATGACCCAACTCATGTCGCCGACCTCATCGCGGCCGCCGGTGCACCGATCCGACGTGTCGTTGTCACCCACGATCACGCCGATCATGCCGGGGCAGCGAGACGACTGTCCGAGATGACCGGTGCCGAGATTGTCGGCCCCGCGCCCGATCCATCGCGGCTACTCCACCGGCCGGACAGGATAGTCGCCGATGGTGAGACGATCAGGACAGAAGCCGGCGAGCTCCGGGCCATTGCGACACCGGGCCACACCGCCAGCCATGTTTGCTACGACCTTGCCGGGGCAGGACTGTTGTTCTCCGGAGATCATGTCATGGGGTGGTCGACCAGCGTGGTGGTGCCCCCTGATGGACGCATGGCCGACTATATGGCCTCCCTTGACCGTTTAGTCGCCCTCGGTGCCCGTATCTATCTACCCGGGCATGGTGGCCCGGTGGCCGATGGCCTTGCCCGGGTTACCGAGCTGAAGCGTCATCGACAGGCGCGTGAGGCCGCCATCCTGCGGGCGCTAGAGAGTGATGATCGGACCATCGAGGAGATCGTGTCGGCGATCTATATCGGCCTCGATCCGGCGCTTACCAAAGCAGCCGCTCTCTCGGTCATGGCACACGCCGACTGGCTGGAAGAACGGGGGCTTGTCAGACGGATCACCGATCGGCTGAGTCGCCTGTGATTTAGTTGGCGTCCTGCCGCCGGGACATTTCAGCGAAACGGGCGATGAAGTCGCCGACATGGCGGGCGTTTTCGCCGAGATCAGGCATGGCCACCCGGCTCAGCGAACGAACGTCGATACGGCTTCCACCACCGTCACCGGGACGGATGCGAACAACGATATCCTCTTGGGTGCCCAGCACCATCGACCGTGCCTCGGCTTCGATCCGGCCGCTCGCTGCTTCGGTATCGGGCTCTTCGGCCAGCCGGATCGTCCATCCGAGATCGTCGGTGGTCTGTCGGGCAAGCGCGTAGGCCTCGACGGTGGAGAGATCGGCGGCCTGCGTCGTCAGATCGGGATAAGCGTCTTCCTGCAAGGAGGGAGCGTCATCGGGCGCGGCACGCAGATCGATCGGCAGCGCCACCTGCTTGAAGCCGGCGGGCGCGGCCGGCGGGTCGTCCGTGTCGGTCGAAACGCTGTCGAGGGCGGGATAGGCGATATAGGCGGCAAGGCCGCCGATCAGCGGCGAGAAGGTAGCGATGATCAGCAGCAGCGAGCCAAACGCACTGTTGGCGCCGCGCCGTCCCTCGTGCCAGACGTCGCGCACCGTGACTGAAACCACGCCGAGTGCCGCGAGGCCGAGCAGCAGGCCGACGATGACCGCGGCGTACATGGTGGCGCTCGATATGAAATCGAGGTGGCGGGACGCGATCCCCACCACCATCACCATGAAGGCGAGGCTAGCCAGAAAACGTGCGGGACGGGCGCCGCGTGCCGGCGGCAGCGGCAGCGGCGGCAGACGGCTCATGAAGAAAATTCCGGTCCGCGCACGTCATAGGGACGCACTTCACGCCAGCGCTCCATCAGCTTTTCAAGGCCGGCATCGGCCCCGTCCGGCAGCACGATGCGCGGCGTGACGAAGATATCGCCCCGCACGCCTTTCTTATCCGGCAGGCCCTTGCCCCGCAGGCGGAAAGCCTTCGAACCGGTCACGCCGGCTGGGATGGTCATGTCCACGGCGCCTTCCAGCGTCGGCACCCGTACCTTGCCGCCCAGCACCGCCTCGTCGAGCGTGACGGGCAGGTCGAGGCGCAGGTTGTAGCCATCCGGCCGGAACAGGGCATGCGGCTCGTAAACCAGAATGGCAATGGCGTCGCCCGGCGGTGTGCCGTCGCCGCCCTGACCCTTGAGGCGGAGCTGCTGGCCTGGCTCGAAGCCGGCGGGAATCTTGGCGTCGAGCGACTTGCCGCTCGGCAGGGATATCCGCACCTTGCCGGAGCCGACGATGTCTTCGAGACGGACCCGTGCGGTCACCATGACGTCGGCGCCCTTGGTTGATCCCGTGGCGCCCGCGCCCGGTCCGGCTGCGCCTGCAGAGGTGAAACCTTCAAAGCCGGAGAACCCACCGCCGCGCCGGCCGCCGCGCGCGCCACCTCGGGCCGCGCCGCCTGCGAAGTTGGCGAAAGCGTCGCCGAAAATGTCGTGCAGAATGTCATCGGTCGGCCGGCCGCCTGCCTGCCGGAAACCGCCGCCGCCCATGCCGCCCGCGCCACCGAAACCCTCGAACCCGGTAAAGCGCGGCTTGCCGTCGGCGTCGATTTCGCCGGCGTCGAATTGACGGCGCTTGTCCTTGTCGCCGACGATTTCATAGGCCGAGTTCACCTCGGAGAAGCGTTCCTTGGAACGCGGATCGTTCTTGTTGGCATCCGGATGATGCTGCTTGGCGAGCTTACGGTAAGCCTTCTTGATCGTCGCTTCGTCCGCGCTCTTGGGCACGCCCAAGACCTCATACGGATCACGCATGCTGGTTGGCCCTCTTCAAATGGATGATGGCGCACGGTGGCGCCAAGGTTCTGCCAAGCATGTAATGCCCGATCACGTTCCGTTCCAGAGTGTGCCATTATACGGGGCGGACGGCTTTGACAAAATCTTTTCGAACAAGATGTGTCAGAGGTTGTCGCCGGCCGGGATGTGGCTATATGCCGGTCGGACGCTTGCGCGAATCTGGCCGCCGGCCAGCCAGCATGACGAGGCGCCGACGAGAGATGTCCAGTTCCGAGCCCGATTTCACCGAAGCCTCAGAGCCGTATCAGCTGTTCGTCAGCTGGATGAAGGAAGCTGAGAAGAGCGAGCCGAACGATCCCAACGCCATGGCGCTGGCCACGGTCGATGAGGACGGATTGCCAGATGCGCGCATGGTGCTGCTCAAGGGCTTCGACGAGCGCGGCTTCGTCTTCTACACCAACTTCGGTTCCGCCAAGGGCGAGCAGATTCTGAAGACCCGCAAGGCGGCGCTGCTGTTTCACTGGAAGAGCCTCAAGCGCCAGGTGCGGGTGCGTGGCAATGTCTCCGAAGTGTCGAAGGAAGAGGCGGACGCCTATTTCCAGAGCCGCGACCGCGGCAGCCGGATTGGCGCCTGGGCTTCCAAGCAATCGCGCCCGCTGGAAAGCCGCTTCGCCCTTGAAAAGGCGGTGGCCGAGTGGGGCCTCAAGTTCGGCGTCGGCACGGTTCCACGTCCCGATTATTGGTCGGGCCTGCGTGTGGCGCCGACTGCCATCGAATTCTGGCGCGACGGGCTGTTCCGTCTGCACGACCGCATCCGCTTCCTGCCTGATGGCAACGGCGGCTGGACGCGCACCCGCCTCTATCCGTGATCGAAAGGCCGCCGAGAATGACCACTGCCACCGACGTCAGCGCCCTCAGCTTCGAGCAGGCCCTGAAGGAACTCGAAGGTATCGTCGCCAGGCTTGAGCAGGGTTCGGTGCCGCTCGAGGAGAGCATCTCCATCTACGAGCGTGGCGATGCGCTGCGCAAACACTGCGACGGCCTTTTGAAGGCCGCCGAGGCCAAGGTCGAGAAGATCCGCATCGCCGGGGATGGCTCTGCGGCTGGCGTCGAGCCGCTCGATAGAGAGTGAACCGGGCCAGCGTTGGAGACGAATTTTCCACTCCGGCGACTTTTGTCCAGTCGATCGAGTAAAAAAATCTCATTTCCTCGCTTGGCGATTGCCATTTGCCCGGTAGCTTGCCCCTGAGAAGAGGGGGAGCGGATGAATATCGTTGAAACCCAGGACATGTGGGTGCTGAGTGCAGCCCGGAGGATCTCTATCCGGGATGTCGCAGCCGTTTCGGCCGAGCTCGGTCCGATGATGCTCGCCGAGGCCGAGGAGTTGGGCCTGACGACGGCCGGCCCATGGGTTTTCATCTCGCAGAATCTTCCGCGCGACGGCAAGACGCCGTTCGACTGGCGGATATGCCTGCCGATCGAGCGCCCCGTCGCCTACGCCGGACAGTTCGAGGTGCGGCATCTTGAGCCGATCATCGCGGCGTCAGCTTTGCATCGTGGATCGCTGCGAACGCTGTTTTCCAAGGGGTATGGGCCACTGGTGTCGGAAATCGAGCAGTCACGGCATGTCTTTTCCGGTGAGAGCCGCGAGGTCTATCATGACTGGCGTGGGCCGGGGTCGCCCTATCATCTCATCGAAATCCAGTTTGGTCTCGCTCGATGAGTGTCCCTGCATCTGCCGCAATTTAGCTTGATAAACACGACGCTTGCGAATTGATGAGACTGTGATTGACTGATATCTGAGGGTGAGAGGTTTGCCCTCGTAATTTCACGGATTTTTGGATTGCCGCGTCCCGCCACTCCGCTCCTCGACAAGGTATTGTCGCCTGACGATCTCAAGGTGCTGTCGGTTGCCGAGCTTGAGCAGCTTGCGGCCGAAGTGCGCGCCGAGATGATCGACGCGGTGTCGGTAACCGGCGGCCATCTCGGTGCCGGGCTGGGCGTGGTCGAACTGACGGTGGCGTTGCATGCGGTGTTCGACACGCCGCGCGATCGGCTGATCTGGGACGTCGGCCATCAGGCCTATCCGCATAAAATTCTAACCGGCCGGCGCGACGACATCCGCACCTTGCGCCAGGGCGGTGGTCTCTCCGGCTTCACCAAGCGCACCGAAAGCGTCTTCGACCCGTTCGGCGCAGGTCATTCTTCAACCTCGATTTCCGCCGGCCTCGGTATGGCCGTGGCGCGCGATCTGAAGGGTGACGACAATCAGGTGATTGCCGTCATCGGCGACGGCGCCATGTCGGCGGGCATGGCCTATGAGGCCATGAACAACGCCGGCGCCATGGACAGCCGCCTCGTCGTCATCCTCAACGACAACGACATGTCGATTGCCCCGCCGACCGGCGCCATGAGTGCTTATCTGGCGCGCCTCGTGTCCGGGCCGACCTATCTGACGCTGCGCGAGGCGATGAAGCAGCTCGCCTTCAACCTGCCGAAGGGCCTTCGCCAGAAGGCGCAGCGGGCCGAGGAATACGCGCGCGGTTTCCTGACCGGCGGCACGCTGTTCGAAGAGCTGGGCTTTTATTATGTCGGCCCCATCGACGGTCACAATCTCTCACACCTGCTGCCCGTGCTGCGCAACGTCCGCAATGCCAAGGACGGGCCGGTGCTGCTGCATGTCGTGACCAAGAAAGGCAAGGGCTATCCGCCGGCTGAGGCGGCGGCCGACAAGTATCACGGCGTCAGCCGGTTCGATGTGGTGACCGGCGCCCAGGTCAAGCCCAAGGCCAACGCGCCGAGCTATACCCAGGTGTTCGGCGAAACGCTGGTCGATGAGGGGCAGCGCGACGAGCGCATCGTCGGCATCACCGCCGCCATGCCGGCCGGCACCGGGCTCGACCTGTTCGCTGAGGCCTTTCCCGATCGCATGTTCGATGTCGGCATTGCCGAGCAGCATGCCGTTACCTTCGCGGCGGGCATGGCTACTGAAGGCCTGAAGCCGTTCTGCGCCATCTATTCCACCTTTTTGCAGCGTGCCTACGATCAGGTCGTGCACGACGTGGCGCTGCAGAATCTCCCCGTTCGTCTGCCGATCGATCGTGCCGGTTTCGTTGGTGCCGACGGCGCGACTCATGCCGGCGCCTTCGATACTGCCTTTCTTGCCTGTCTGCCCAATATGGTGGTGATGGCGCCCGGCGATGAAGCTGAGCTTCGGCATATGGTCGCCACCGCCGTGGCTTATGACGACGGTCCCATCGCCTTCCGTTATCCGCGTGGCGAGGGTGCTGGCGTCGAATTGCCAGCGCGGGGGCAGCTGCTGGAGATCGGCCGCGGCCGCATTGTCACCGAAGGCAGCAAGGTGGCCATTCTTTCCTTCGGCACGCGTCTCGCCGAAGCGCTGAAAGCGGCTGAAGAGCTCGCTACCTTCGGTCTGCCAGCCACGGTGGCCGATGCGCGCTTCGCCAAGCCGCTTGACCGCGCGCTGATCCGTCAGCTCGCCGCCCACCACGAGCTACTGATCACCGTTGAGGAAGGTTCGACCGGCGGCTTTGGCAGCCAGGTCGCTCAAGCGCTGATTGATGATGGTCGTTTCGACCGTGGCTTCCGGTTCCGTTCGCTGACGTTGCCGGACACCTTCGTCGACCATGACAAGCCGGAGCGCATGTATGCCGATGCGGGTCTCGATGCGCATGGCATCGTTCAGGCGGTACTCGCTGCCCTTGGACGGAGTCGGATCGAGCTGGCCGGCGTGATCGGAAAATAAGGCAAAATGGCCGAGGGGAAGGATATGAGGTCTCACGAGCTGGACGGCAACGGTGATCCCGTCGGACCAGTGGTTGTCGGCTGGACGCCGCGCCCGCGTCCGTCCCGCACAGTGATGGAAGGGCGGGCGGTGCGGCTCGAGCCCCTGTCGACCGATCATGTGCAGGATCTCTTCATCGCTTACTCCGCCGACAAGAGCGGCCGGATGTGGACCTATCTGGCCGTCGGCCCCTTCGACAGCGAGGCCGACTTCGCCACGTTGGTCGGCTCAATGATTCCGTCCGAAGACCCGCTGTTCTTTGCTGCGGTGGACAAGGCGAGCAGCAGGGCGGTGGGCATTGTATCCTATCTTCGCATCGACCCGGCCAACGGCTCCATCGAAGTCGGCTGGGTGGCATGGTCGCCGTTGATGCAGCGGTCGCCCGTCTCCACCGAGGCGCAATACCTGCTGATGAAGCACGCCTTCGAAGACCTCGGCTATCGCCGCTACGAGTGGAAGTGCAACGCCCTCAACGCACCATCGATGAAAGCCGCCGAACGGTTGGGATTCAGCTATGAAGGCACCTTCCGCCAAGCCGTCATCGTCAAGGGACGCAACCGTGATACCGCGTGGTTCTCGGTGATCGACAGCGACTGGCCGGCCTTGAAGGCTTCTTTCGAGGCTTGGCTGCGGCCCGACAACTTCGATGTCGAAGGACGACAAAAAAAGCGGCTCCAGGATTTCAGGTCGTTCGGCGCCGCATCGACGCTTTAGCCCGCAACGGGATTTCATTCAGGAGACAGCCATGCCGATCCATCGTCTCAGCCGTCGTCAACTGTTGCTGGCTACTGCTGCCGGCGCGCTCGTCGCTTTTGTTCCCGCTGTCGCTGCCGCAGCCTCCGATCCGACTGTTCGCCTGCGCCTGATGGCGACCAGCGACCTGCACGTCAACATCTACCCTTACGATTATTATCGCGATAAGGCGGACGACACGGTCGGCCTCGCCAAGACGGCTGCGTTGATCGCCGCCGCCCGCGACGAGGCGCACAATGCCATCCTGTTCGACAACGGCGATCTCATCCAGGGCAGCCCGCTCGGCGACTATATCGCCTATGAGAAGGGTCTCGACGGCGGCAACAAGCATCCCATCGTCGCAGCGATGAATGGCCTTGGTTACCTCTGCGGCACGCTAGGCAATCACGAATTCAATTATGGACTCGACTTTCTCGGCAAGGCGCTGTCCGGCGCCGAATTCCCGGCCGTTTGTGCCAACGTTCTGAAGCCCGACGGCACGCCGCTAATCGAGCCGACCCGCATCTTCGACGCCAAGGTGACCGACGCCGATGGCGGCGAGCACGTGTTGCGCATCGGCGTCATCGGTTTCGTGCCGCCGCAGATCGTCCAGTGGGACAAGGACAACCTCGAGGGCAAGGCGACCACCATCGATATCGTCGACGCCGCCAGCAAATACCTGCCAGCGCTGCGCAAGCAGTCGGACGTGGTCGTCGCTCTCTGTCATTCCGGCATTGCCGGCGGGGCGCGGTCGGGCGGCGAGGAGAATGCGGCGCTATTCTTGTCGAAGGTCCCGGGAATTGATGCCATCTTCACCGGTCACCAGCATCTCGTCTTCCCTGGCAAGGACTTTGCCGGCATTGATGGCGCCGACATCGAGAAGGGTACGCTCAACGGCATTCCCACGGTAATGCCTGGCTTCTGGGGCAGCCATCTCGGCGTTATCGACCTTGATCTCACCAAGCAAGGTGAGGGCTGGAAGGTCAGCGGCTTCAAGGTCGAGGCACGTCCGATCTACGAGCGCACGCCTGACAAGAAAATCGTCTCCCGTGTCGATGCCGTGCCGGCCGTGCTCGCGGCGGTGAAGGCCGACCACGAGGCAACGCTCGATTACGTTCGCCGGCCGGTGGGCGAAACGTCGGCCCCCATTTCCAGCTATTGGGCGCTGGTCGCCGACGATCCGTCGGTTCAGATCGTCAGCCAGGCGCAGCTTTGGTATGGCGCCACCCAGGCGAAAGCAGCCGGTCTGCCGGACCTGCCGATCCTGTCGGCGGCGGCGCCCTTCAAGTGCGGCGGCCGTTCCGGTCCGGACTACTACACTTTCGTTCCCAAGGGCCCGATCGCCATCAAGAACGTCGCCGACATCTATCTCTATCCGAACACCATCCGGATCGTGAAGGTCACCGGCGAGCAGTTGAAGGAGTGGCTGGAACGCTCTGCCGGCATCTTCAACCGGATCGACCCGGCGAAAGCCGACGAGCAGCCGCTGATCGACACATCCTTCCCCTCGTATAATTATGACGTCATCGACGGCGTCACCTACCGCATCGATGTGACGCAGGCAAAGCGCTACGACAACGACGGCAAGGTGGTGGCGCCGGATGCCCACCGCATCGTCGACCTCGCCTACCAGGGCAAGCCGGTCGAGCCGACCCAGGAGTTCCTGGTGGTGACCAACAACTACCGCGCCGGTGGCGGCGGCCACTTCCCCGGCGCCGATGGCAGCACGGTGGTATTCCAGGGGCCGGACAGCAACCGCGACGTCATCGTTCGCTACATCATCGCCAACAAGACCATTAATCCGTCGGCCGACGGCAACTGGTCGATCGCCAAGTTGCCGGAGAAGGCCAATGTCACCTTCCCGGATTCCCCCAACGCCACGCTGGAAACGGTGCCGGCTGGCGTCAAGGTCGAGAAGGTTGGCGACGCCGGTGATGGCTTTGCGAAATATCGCCTGACGGTGGCGTAAGAACGCATTCGCCCGTGATGTAAGAATGAAGGGGCGCCCAGCGGCAACGCTGGGCGTTACCGTCTCTGGTCGGACCATTCCTGGCCGCAACGCGGCTTGATATTCCTTACCACGTATGAGTATTTATCCAGACCGTCGGTTTCCCTGCGATGACCGGAGCGCCGGATAGAGATGAGCGCCGCTTCTCCTGACTCGAAAGTCCTGCGTTCGCGCTTCGATACGCGCTCCTTGCCACCCCATCTCGCCCAGCCGGCTTGGACCGAGGCTATCAGCGTTCTTTTCGATTCCCGCCCCCGCAAGACCGTGGAGGAGGGCTTTTTCGCCCATGTCGAAGCAGCCTTTACCGGCGACGTGGCGCTTGGCCGGCTGCGGAGCACGGCGCAGGATTTCGATCGCTCGCGCTACAAGATCGCCCGCGACGGCATGGACGGCTATCTCCTGCAGTTCTACCTCTCCGGACGAAGTGCAACGCGCGGGGGCAGCAATTCGGAGGTGGCCGGCGAGGGCGACCTTTACGTCATCGACATGGCGCAACCGCTTTCGACCACCACCACCGATCTCGACCAGATCAGCCTTGTGGTGCCGCGTCGGCTCCTGTCTCCTCGGCTTGAGACCCCCGATGCCTCGCACATGCGGATCATTCCGGCCGGCCTGCCGCTGGTTACGCTGTTTCGCGAAAGCCTGAAGAGCTTTCACGGACAGATCGACAACATGTCGCGCCGCGAGGCGGAGGCGGTGATCAACCCGCTCCTCGACCTTGCTGCCGCCGCCGTCAACGGTCATGTGGACGAGCGCAACATGGCCGGTGTCAATCTGGCGCATTTCGTCGGCCTGAGGCGCCACGTCGAGGATAACCTCCTCGATCCCAACCTGACGCTCGACAGCCTGCTCGCGACCTTTGGCCTGTCGCGACGGAAAGCCTACCGGCTGTTCGAGCCGGTCGGAGGCTTCGCCACCTACGTGAACCGACGTCGTCTGCAGCGCGCCTTGCAGGCCCTGCGCTCGGTCGACTGGCGGCACATGTCGATCTCCGAGATCGGCACTGCCCACGGTTTCCCAAATCCCGAAAACTTCAGTCGGGCGTTCCGTAGGGAATATGATCTGTCGCCGCGAGAGGTCCGCCAACTGGCCGACTCGGGCCGGAGCCTGCCGGATGTGGCGGAGAGGCTGTCGCAAAAAGGCTGGGCGCAGTGGATCGGAGATATCGGCCGGTGACGGGCCGCTTTCGGTGCTCAAGGCCGTTAACGTGCGAAGAGCTGACACCAAATGCGGGGTGGATGGCACAAAATGACCATTTCATCGCCGCTACGTATTAGGCCATAGAAATTCGGCGGCCCGCATGCGATGGAACGGCGGTCCCGAGATGATCGGGTCTATCGAGGCGGCTGAACACGCGGCGGTCAAAAACGAAGCAATTTTTACACGTCAGTTTTTAAGTCTTTTTATAGTCATAAGCAGTCACAAGATTTGAACTCCGGTCGGCCCGGTTCAGCCACCTCGATCTCTTTTCGTTCATCTTCATCTGGAAATAGAAACCCTGGAACCTCTTCATAAGGAAGCGGCGCCAGGGTATTTCACTTTTCAAGACCAGACCGCATCACTGGGCCGGTAGGCAGAAGTCGACGTCGATTGGTCTTACGCGTCCCGCCTCAAGATCTTCTTTGAGCGGAATCGTCGGGTCCGGGCCGCGTGTGCCGACGTAGGCCAGGCCCAATCGCATTCTACAGAAATACTGTTTCGTGCCATTTGAGGCGACCCAGCCGGGCATGCCAGATTTGCCGGTGGTGAGCTTGCCGATCTTGTAGCCCTGCTCCATCAGCTCGGTGAAGGATTTCGCCTGAACAATGCCGGTTGTCGCGATCACGGCAACGAACGCGCCGATGACGAGTTTCTTCGGCAATACAAACATCTGTATCCCCTAGAGCATTCCGGCGAACTCTGGTTCGCTGGAGTACTCCAACTTTTGGGTTCACCGCAATTTCGGGCGCAAAATCGGTTCCCACTTTGGCTGAAATTGCTCTAGTTCGGTCCGAACCACCGTGTTCTAGCAGAATGGTAGGTGCGCAACCATAACCTGCAAGGAGGTAAGTCTCATACCAAAAGCTTCCGAGGGCCCGTCAAACCCCGCCATTGAATCCCACCAATTGCTCTCTAGGTGACATTTTCAGTTGCCGAATTTGTTAGGCGGCTACCGTGTATACCGATCAAGTCAGGACGCTCCAACGGAAGCCAATGCCATGACCATCCTCAATTTCGCGGTGCAACTGCTGAGCGGGGCGATGCTGCTTCTGTTTGCGGTGCGCTTCATGCGGATCGGCATTGAGCGTCTGTGGAGCAGTCAAATCCGATCAAGCCTCAATGAGGGCTCTTCGACATTCCGTAATCTGATGACGGGCACTGGGCTTGGCTTCGTCATGCAGGGCAGCACGGCCGTCATGCTGATCGCGGCTGGGCTTGCCAGCACCGGATCGATACCCGTCGGAGTGGCCGCGACCGTCGCGCTTGGCGCCGATATGGGATCGGCGTTCGCCGTTCAGTTCCTGCAATTACCGGTCTCCGCGCTCGGACCCTTTTGCATCCTTGTGGGAGCGACGCTCTATCTGCGCTCGACGGAACCGCGACTGCGCAATTATGGACGGACCATCCTTGGTCTGGGGCTGATCTTCCTTTCACTATCGGTCATCAGGCTGAGTGTGGCCCCGCTCGCCACTTTGCCCGGAGCGAACGCGGTCGTCGATTATCTCAACAGCGATCCGATAACGGCCCTGCTTCTCGGGGGCGCGCTAACGCTCGTCATGCACTCGAGCATCGCGGCGCTTCTGGCGGCCCTGGCCTTCTCGTTTCACGCTCCGCTCGGGATCAGCGCCGGCCTGGGGCTTGTGCTGGGAGCCAATCTCGGTAGTGCCCTTCTTCCACTGTGGCTGCTCAAATATGAGAACGCCCGCAGCAAAGCGGTCGCTGGCGCGGTGGCGGGGCTGCGTTGTATCTTCGTCCTGGTATGCCTTGTCATTCTACTGGTTGCCCACTTCAGTGGTCTGATCGATCAGATCCACTTTGCCACCGGTGAGACCATGCTCGCCGGTCATCTTGGTTTTAATGCCCTTCTGCTTCTCTCCGCGCCCTTCTGCGTGCGTTTGGCGCGCGTTCTTGACCGGCGCATGGCGATGGACAAGGAGCTATTGCCTGCTGATTTGCCCATAGGGGTGGCCGACGATGTTGGTCTTGCTTTCCCGACCATCAAGCGGCAGCTCGGCAACATGCTGGAAATCGCCTCCTTGATGCTCAACGAGGCCACCGGACCCAAGCCCGATCGCGAGCGCATGGCAGGCTTGGAAAAGCGTATGAACGCCACCCTGGCCAGCATTCGGGAGATTTACGCCAAGCTACCTGCGACATGTGAAGCGGAGCTTGCCGATATCCAGCCGATCATCGACTTCGCGATCCGTCTGGAACGGTGCGGCGATGTCTTTGCCGGCAAGTTCCTGAACCTCAGGCTGGAGCAGCTCCAGGGCGAATACCAGTTCTCTGAGGAGGGAAAGGCCGAAATCGCAGCCATGGTTCAGGCCGTGCATCAAGCGGTCATTCTTGCCGAGGAAACGGCATGGACGGGGGACGTATCCACGGCACGGCGCTTGGTGCGTCACAAGCAGGCTGTCGCGGAAATGGAGAGCAGCAGCCGCGCCGCACACCTTGCTCGTCTTCGCCGCGGCGATCACCTAAGCCTCGGCTCCAGCAATCAGCACCTGGAGGTCATTGCTGCGCTGAAAGAGGTGAACTCCAAGTTCGCCACTATCGCCTATGCTGTTCTGGAAAAGCATGGTGACCTAAGAAAGTCTCGGATCAAGCCAAGCCACCCTGACCCGTCACCGGTCATTTGACGAGCAGGCAGACGGCTGTGCATCGCCAAGAGCAGACTCGCTTGGCGGGGGCGCGCATGGCAAAGCGCGACCTGTTCAGGCCGCCGCAGTTATGCCCTTACAGCCATCTTTTCCAGCGGAAGAAGCCGTAGGTGCCGACTGCTGACAGGATCATGACGGCAATACCCCAGAGATAGCCGTAGGACCAGGCGAGTTCCGGCATGTAGTGGAAGTTCATGCCGTAGAAGCTGGCGACCAGCGTCGGCGGCATGAAGATCACCGCCAGAACCGAGAAGATCTTGATGGTGTCGTTCTGCTGGATCGAGATGAGGCCAAGCGTCGCGTCGAGCAGGAAGGTGATGCGTTCCTCCTGGCCACGGCAATGGTCGGCCAGAGCGGTCACGTCGCTCTTCATCGGCTTCAGACGGGCGACGTCCTCTTTCGAATAACGCGGGCCTTCCATCTTGGCCGTGAGGAACAACAGGAGGCGGGAGAGCGAGATCAAGCTCTCCTGGAAGTGGCCGAGGCGCAGACCCTCTCGGCCGATACGCCGCAGCGAACTCTTGTAGCGGTCGCCCGACGGCGAGGCGCGTGAGTCGTCCTCGAAAACGCGACGGGCGATGGTCTCGATGCGGGCCCCCGATTGCTCGATGACGTCGGCCAGGCGGTCGATGGCCGCCTCCAGAATGGTCAACAGCGCGCCGTGCGGGGTCGTCACGTTGGCGCCGGCTGTCGTCACGTTCTTGATGGCGAGCGGGATGGTACCCGGCTCGTCATAGCGGACGGTGACGAGGTGCTTGTCAGTCAGCACAAAGGTGACGACGGTAATGCCGGGATCATTGCTGCCGGCGCGGCAGGGCAGGGCAGCTGTCAGATAGAGAACGTCGTTGGTGACCGACAGCCGACTCGACGGCTCGATCTCTTCCATCTCGGCGCGCGTCGGCAGTTCGGCCCCAATGAATTTCTCGACGGCGAGCTCTTCGGCGCGCGTCGGTGTCATCAGGTCGATCCAAAGCGTCTGCTGGTCCGGCACCAGGGTGCCGCAATTAGGGGCGTATTCGAGTTTGTCGCCGACGGGATGAAACGCGTTGAGCATGGGCGACGTCCAGAACTCTGGCCTTCGCGAGGCCGGTTCGCTTGGCGATGGGCGATTCTCCGAATGCGGCGACTCCCCTCGAAAGAGGAAGGTGTCACCGTTCGCCGTTTCTCTATACGTGGGCGCGGCGGCGGTCGAGTCTTTCTCGTTGGACATTGCACCGCCAAGCCAATCTGCTAAGTGTTTTGGCGCATATGAGCCGGGGGAGGCTATGACACGCACCGGCTGGCGACGAGGGCTGGCAGACTTGGCGCGCGACGTGACGCGCGTTCTGTTCATCTATGCGCTTGTGCTGCAAGGGCTGGCGCCGCTCGCTATGATCCAGGCAGAAGCACGCGATGGCCTTAACGGGCATGGCGTTCTTTGCTCAGCAATGATGCAAACCGGCGTGGAACATCCGGCCAAAGCGCCCGTGCATGTCGTCCACGATTGCCTTTCCTGCTGCCTCGGCAGCGTTGTTGGCGTTCTGCCGACGCCGACCGAATTGCGCGAACCGGCAAGTTTCTCATGGGTGCCTACGTCCCTCACGCCGGAAGCCTTTGTCCTGCCGGCGAGAGCGGGAAGCCCGCCGCCGCAACGGGCCCCGCCCAGCCTCGCCTGACCGGACTGGTCCGCTGAGAAACGGCAGTCATCTTCTTCATCAATAGATCAAGCCCGTGCAGCGGGCACGCCGGAGCCACGGGCGACGGCCGTCAATCAATCATCGAGGTTTTCCCATGGCCCAGATTTCTCATGCTCTTCTTCGCTCCGCGCTGCTTGTCGGCCTTCTGACGTTTTTGCCTGCTGCTTCCGGGATGGCGATCGAACCGGCTGCCGCCCATGAGTTCAAGGCGGGTTCGCTCACCTTGGTGCATCCGTGGACGCGTGCGACGGCGAAGGGCGCCGAAATGGGCGGTGGTTTCGTCACCATCATCAATGCCGGTAGTGAGGCTGACCGGCTAATCGGCGGTAGCTTCGCGCTTGCCGGGCGCGCCGAAGTGCACGAGATGAAGATGGAAGGCGACGTCATGAAGATGCGGCAGCTCGAGGGTGGCCTCGAGATTCCCGCCGGCGCCACTGTCGAGCTGAAGCCCGGCTCCTACCATCTGATGTTTATGAAACTGACGGCACCCCTCGAAGCCGGCACCAAAGTGAAGGGGGCGCTCACCTTCGAAAAGGCCGGCGAGGTGCCGGTGGAATTTGCAGTCGAATCCATCAACGCCAAGGCTGGGGATCATCAGCCCGGCGGTCACGACGCCATGCCGATGGACGGCGCCGACAAGATGCACAAGACGAACGGCGGCTGATGCGCCACCGGAGGAAGTCATCCCCATAAACGTCGAAGGCCGGAGCAGCGAGCTCCGGCCTTCGACGAATTCAGTCTTGTATCAGAGGCACAAGCCCTACCTCACACGCAAAGCCATAAAGACCGGCGCGTCGAGCCTCCGAAGCAAATCTGAAAAAGGTACCGCCGGGCCGGCCACAGCATGCGCCAGCCCACGGAATCGTTCGATCAGTCCTCGTAGGAGAACATCGGCGCAGTCTGCTGGGCCGTGGTGTAGTCCTTCTGCTGCACTTGGCGACGCATCGCGCGCGCCGCAGCGTTCACCGCCGGAATGCCGATCTCATGATATTGGGCGTCGAGTTCAGTCTCGCTGCCTTGTTGGATCTGGCCCTTGTTAACAGCGTCAGCCTGTTTGACCATCTGGGTACCGTCCTACCCCGTTGCCGGGTACGTGGTTTGTCTTATGTATTCGTTCGGGAGCGTTGTGTTTAAATCACGCTTTCCACGGTCATATATTATTCCTTTGAATGCGGCTGAACAAGGGCGGGCAGCATTCATGCTGTTCGGATTTCTAACTAGGCTGGGTTAGATTTTCGACTGCGTGGCTAAAATGCGACATTTGCTTTGTCGGAACTTAAGACCAAAAGCTGATCGAGTATTTGATTGAATGCAAAGCAAATGATCATGCCAAGAAAAACTTAACCACTCATTAAGCAAAAGTTGGCCGAAGACCACGATCGCCTGCCTTCCAGCATGGCAGCGCCTGAGGAGACGGTGCTTTCATCAAGGGAGTGATGAGAAGTGTAGGCAGCCAAGACGGGGCGAGGTCGCAACGCATGGCTATGAACACTCGCGACGCGCAGGTCGGGTGGGCAATTGGAAATAAACGCCTTTTCGATTACGCCGCCGCACATGGCATTGCTCGGCGCGACTCAATGGCCCATGAGTGCCGCGACATGAGCGGCGGCCGACAGGCCGAGAGCGTCGATGTCGTAGCCGCCTTCCAGCAGAGAAACGATGCGGCCGCCACAGACTCGATCGGCGACCTCCATGACGGCGCGGGTAAGGACCCCATAATCGGCTTCGACGAGGTTGAGGTCGCCGAGGGGGTCGCGATAGTGAGCATCGAAGCCAGCCGACAGCACCAGAAGATCCGGCCGGAAGGCGTCGACGGCCGGCAGGACGGCTTCAGCCATCGCCCTGAGGACGACCTCGCCGTTAGCGCCGGCCCCCAATGGCACATTGAGAATGTTGCCGTCGATGCCGGTTTCCGATGCCTCTCCGGTGCCCGGAAACAAATGCGACTGGTGGATCGAGGCATAGAACACCGTTTTGTCGGAATAGAAGATGTTCTGCGTGCCGTTGCCATGGTGAACGTCGAAATCAACGATGGCGACGCGTTCCGCTCCGTGTGCCGTTTGGGCATGGCGGGCGGCAATGGCCGCATGGTTGAAGAAGCAGAAGCCCATGGCCTGTCGGGCGCTGGCGTGGTGACCGGGTGGACGGGCGGCGGAAAAGGCGTTGTCCACGAGGCCGGCCATCACCTCGTCGACCGCAAGGCAGGCCGCGCCGGCGGCGAGGCGTGCCGCCTCGTAAGTGCCGTTCGATAAAATGGTATCGCCGCTGATCGACATAAGTCCGTCATGCGGAGCCTGAATGCGGATGTGCTCGACATAGCCGGCGGGATGGACGCGCTGGATCTCTTCGTCGGAGACCGGCCTGGCCATGTCGCGGATCAGATTTTGAAAGGCCTCGCCCTCGAGCTGCCGCTCTATGGCGGCTATGCGTTCCGGTTGTTCGGGGTGATGTTCCGGCGCGAGGTGGTCACGATAGCGCGGGTGGCTCAGGAAAAGTGTCCGCATGCGGCCCTCTCCGGAAGGCGCCATCTGGCGTCCGTGAAAATCCTGAGACAAGAGGATGCCCCCACGGCCGCGCCGTCAAGTGGCAGGAAGGCTTAGCGTAACCTTAGCGAGGCGCCGCCGCTCGTGTCAGCCGATCGCGGATTGCCTCGCCGAGACCATGAATGGGGATGGGCGCCACGGCGATTCCGGTGATGTCGTCGCCATCGGCCCGGCGCAGCATGTCGAACAGATTGGCCGCCGCTTCTCTGAGATTGCCTGACGGGCTCAGGTTGAAGACGCGCGCTGCATCGGCTGCGCCATGGATCGAAGCGCCGCCGAAGGCGAGCAGCGCCTCACCGGGCGCGACACGGCGGGCATCGAGCCGGACCCGGGCGTTCGGGGCATAGTGGGATGCCAGCATCCCCGGCGCTATCGGTGCGGCGGACGGATCGCCCTCCGAGCGGACGATGGCAATGCCGATCGCCGCCTCGATCTCTTCCCGAGCAAGGCCACCGGGACGCAGCAGATAGGGAATATCGTCGCGGACCTGCAAAATGGTCGATTCGAGGCCCACCTCGGTGCGGCCGCCATCCAAGATCAGCGGGATGCGGCGGGACAGGTCGCCGTAAACGTGCGCGGCCGATGTGGGACTGACATGGCCGGAGGTGTTGGCGCTGGGTGCGACTATCGGTACGCCGGCAGCTTGGATCAGCGCCAGTGCCACTCGATGCGCCGGCATGCGTACGGCGAGCGTATCGAGACCGGCGGTGGCCAGTGAAGAGACCGGACAATCCGGCCGCTCCGGCAGTACCAGCGTCAGCGGGCCCGGCCAGAAGGTTTCGGCGAGCCGTCGTGACAGCGGGTCGAAGACGACCAACGTCTCAGCCATGGCGAGGCTGTCGACATGGGCAATCAGCGGATTGAAGGAAGGGCGCCCCTTGGCCTCGTAGATGGCGGCAACGGCCTGCCCCTGGGTCGCATCAGCGCCCAGGCCATAGACGGTCTCGGTCGGAAAGGCGACGAGGTCACCCTGCCGGATGTGATCGGCGGCGAGACGAATAGCTTCATCGGTCGCCGCTTCAATGCGGGCAAGTTCTGGAGAACGCTGGGGCACGGAGGATCCCGGAGAAGGAGTGTCTTGGCGGGGCGCCGGACCGGGCCTGTGTGAGACCAATCCGTGGCAACGTCAAGGCAGGGAAAGGATCAGTTTCCGACGCCTGGTACATCCTCCACCCGATAATAGACCGGAATTCCCCGCTCCTTGGCCAGGCGAACGTCGGTGTCGGCGCCTTTTGAGTCTCCTGGAAGGCGAAGAACGGCATCGCAGATGGCCAACAAGCGCTCGGCTGTCGGATAGAAGATCTGGTCGTAGAGCTCATCACCGAGCGTTTTCCCACCAGCCGACTGCCAGACGGGAAGGGCGATCCATTCGCCGATCATCGGAATGTGCCCGGTTTTGAACAGCGGCCAGGAGACTTCCTCCAGTCGGCGAAGATTGTCGGCCATCTTTTGGGGATCGTCTCCGGTTCCGGAGCGGTAGGGGCCGGCGATCAGGATCAACATGCGACGATCTCCCCGTTTTGTGCTGTTTGCGGAAAGAGGTGAAGAGCGGCGTATTGCAGGAGCATGATCGTCTTGCCGTCGCGGATGGCGCCGGATCCGATCATCGACAGCGCCTCGTCGATGCCGACTTCCAGAACGGCGATGTCTTCGCCCTCGGCCTCGTTGCCGCCACCGGACGAAGTTCTGTCGCCGGGCTCGTACTGACCAACGAAGAAGTGCAGCCGCTCGGTGACCGAGCCGGGGCTCATGAAGGCATCGAAGATGGGGCGCACGTCGCGCACGCGAAAGCCCGTTTCCTCTTCCGTCTCGGCCCGGATGCGAATTTCGGGTTCGGCATTGTCGAGGAGGCCGGCCGGCGCTTCGATCAACAGGTCGTCATGGCCATTGACGAAGGCCGGATAGCGAAACTGGCGGGTCAGGATCACGGTGCGGCGTTTCGGATCGTAGAGCAGGATTGTCGCGCCATTTCCCCGGTCGTAGGTCTCGCGCGATTGGCGCTGCCAGCTTCCATCGCTGCGCCGGAAGGAAAAGGTCGTCTTCTTCAGGACGTACCAGTCATCGGAGAGGACGGTGACGTCCTCCACGCGAACGCGATGGGCTATGCTCAAGTTCGTACCCCGGGTTTGATCGTTGCTCTGGATATGCCCTCATTTTCGTGCGATATCGTGCAGAGTCAAGTAATTTCGTGCAATCGGGGATCGCATGCTCACGTCGGAACGTAAAGCGCTGATTCAACAGATACTCAGGCAAGAGGGCCGCCTTGTCGCCAAGGAGTTCAGCCAGAAGTTGGGCGTGTCGGAAGATACGATCCGGCGCGATTTGCGCGAACTTGCCGGTGAAGGCCTGCTGCTACGCGTTCATGGAGGAGCCTTGCCGGCCTCGCCGGCTGTCGCGGATTACGAATCCCGCGAGCAGGTCGGTTCTTCGGCAAAGGCCCGGCTCGGACAGGCGGCGGCTCGCATGATCCAGCCCGGCCAGATCGTCTTTCTCGACGGCGGCACGACCAACGTACAGCTCGCCCGTCACCTTCCCCACGATCTCAAGGCGGTGGTCGTCACCCACAGTCCGAGCATCGCAGTGGAACTGGTCCGTCACCCCCTGGTGGAGGTCGAACTCATTGGCGGGCGGCTTTTCAAGCACTCCATCGTCGCGGTGGGAACGACGAGCGCCGAGGCGATCTCGCGTATTCGCGCCGATCTCTTCTTCATGGGGGCAACCGGCGTGCATCCGGAAACCGGCGTCACGACGGGGGATCGGGAAGAGGCGGCAATCAAGGCGCTGATCGCTCGTCAATCGGCGGAAACGATCGTTCTGGCAACACATGAAAAACTAGGAGCGGCGTCTCCCTACCAGATCATGCCGCTTGCCGATATCGGCACCCTGGTGACGGTGACGGGCCTTCCTGGAGAAACCTTGCGCCCGTTCAAATCCTCCGGCTTGACCCTCGTCGAGGTATGATGCTCGGCGAAGCGGCAGCCATTTCCTGAATCCAAACAGAAACATCCTGAGGGTCAGCCACAGCCCGTTCTTGACTCTTCGAAAGCCCCTTCTATACTGGAACATATAGAGAACAAAGGCCACGGAAACGGGGGTTATAACCGTGCTCGCGAGCGAGTCGACGGACAGGATTGCTATGCTTCGACGGCAGGTGGCGCAGCTGGAGCGAGCGCGCGGCCGAAGCGAGGGGTTTGCCGATCCTGCCGCGGCGGAAGAACTGGCTGGCGTGCCGGTGCACGATATGGCGCCCACCGTTGGCCGTGCCGCGCCGATGTCGGTCTTTCGGAGCGGGCGGGCGGCAAACGCCTGGGCAGGACCGGAGACGACGGCGGTTGCCTTCGGCCATCCCGAGGTTGACGCGGCGACGGGCGGTCTCAAGCGTGGCGCGCTCCATGATGTCAGTCCGGCAGGTGCCCCCGACATGGCGGCAGCGACGGGCTTTGCCCTGGCATGTGCGGGGCGGCTCCTGGCGGCGGCCGGGCGGGATAGTCTCTGGCTCTGGGTGCGGGCTGAAATGGCCGGCCGCGAGGCGGGCGAGCCCTACGGCCCAGGGCTTGCCGCCTTTGGCCTTGATCCTTCGCGCCTTATCGCGGTGACGGCCAGCGATACTGCCGATGTACTGCGCGCTGCCGAGGAGGGGCTTGCTGCCCGTGCCTTCGCGGCGGTGGTGATCGAGCCGTTCGGCGATGACCGCCGCCTCGACCTGACGGCCTGCCGCCGCCTGTCGCTGATCGCCGATGGTGGCCGTTCCACGGGAATTTTGCTCAGGACTGGCGGTGCCCCGGGCCCGACCAGCGCCGTCACGCGATGGCGCGTCGCAGCCGCCCCCAGCGGCGGCGGCGCACATCCTGGAAACCCGGTTTTTGCGGCGGATCTCGCCCGTAATCGTCTTGGTCAGGTTGGCATGTGGATGATGGAGTGGCGTACCGATGAGCAATCCTTCCGAGCCCCGCGCGGCGGGTCCCAAGCCGAAGGACCCGCCTCTCTGGCAATCCCGCTATCTGGTCGCCTGGCTGCCGCATCTGGCGACCGATCGCCTCGCCCGACTGGATCGGCAACGGTCGTTTCCTTCCGCAACCGCTGAGGGCGTGGCGCACCTACCCATGGTGCTGATGGCCAAACATCGCGGCGCCGCGCGTCTTGCTCATGTCGACGGACAGGCGGTGCGGCTCGGATTGCAGCCGGGGCTCGGCCTTGCCGACGCCCGTGCCCGCGTGCCTGGCCTCGACGTGCGTGCCGCCGATCCGGAAGCCGACGCGGCCTTCCTCGATCGGCTGTGCGACTGGGCGCAGCGCTATACGCCGCTCGCCGGTCGCCGCATCGGCACGTCGTCCGTCGACCCGGAGTTTCCTTATCCCGAGGATTTCACGCTGGTGCTCGACATTGCCGGCTGCGCCCATCTGTTCGACGGCGAGGAAGCTTTGGCTGCCGACATGGCGCAGCGGCTCGAACGGCAAGGCCTGACAGTCACCATCGGCATTGCCTCGACCATCGGTGCCGCCCACGCGCTGGCCGCTTTCAGACGGGGTGGAAGGCTGCAAGCCGGCGAGGAGCGGCGTGCGCTGGCCGGCCTGCCGGTGGCGGCGCTACGGCTCGATGCATCCACCGTCGACGCGCTTGCCCGTGTTGGCCTGAAGCGCATCGGCGACCTCATAGACGCCCCGCGCGCGCCGCTCACCGCCCGCTTCGGCCGCCCCGTGCTCGTCCAGCTCGACCGGGCGCTGGGGCTCGCCGAGGAAACCTTATCGCCGCGGCTGCCGGTCGCGCCTTATTGCGCCGAGCGGCGCTTCTTCGAGCCGATCACCCGTCAGGAAGATGTGCGCGCCGTGGCCCTGTCGCTGATCGGCGCGCTGGCCGAACGGCTGGAGGCGGCCGGCGAGGGGGCGCTGCGTCTCCGCCTCAGCCTCTGGCGGGTCGATGGCGCTCTCTCTCACATCGAAGCGGGCCTCAGCCGGCCGAGCCGCGAAGCGACGGTGATGCAGGACATTCTCTGCCGTCGGCTCGACAGCCTCGCCGAGGAGTTCGATGCCGGCTACGGCTTCGATTGCGTCACCGTTGCCGTCACCGAGACGAGCCGCCGCGAGGCTGTGGCGCTGTCGCTCGCCGGCCCCGACATGGCGCTGGAGTTGACACGTTTCGTCGATCGAGTCGGCGCCCGCATCGGCCGGGGGCGGGTGCGGCGGCTCAAAGCCCACGCGAGCCATATTCCCGAGCAGGCGAGCCGCGCCGTGCCGGCCCACATGGCGGGGGAGGGCAACGCCTTTGCAACCAAGGTACTGCCCGGCGACCCGCCGGAACGGCCGATCCGTCTGTTCGCCCATCCAGAGTTGGTGGAAGCGATGGCCTCGGTGCCGGATGGTCCGCCGCTCCGTTTCCGCTGGCGACGCGTTACGCACGAGGTGAAGCGCGCCGAGGGGCCGGAACGGATCGCCGGCGAGTGGTGGCGGCAGGAAGCGCCGACACGCGATTATTTCCGGGTCGAGGATGCCGAGGGGCGACGCTTCTGGATGTTCCGAGAAGGCCTCTTTCAGGTCGAAACCACTCATCCGCGCTGGTTCGTGCACGGACTGTTTGCCTGAGGAGTGGAGGTGATCATGAGCGCTTATGCCGAGCTTGCCGCTGCTACCAACTACTCCTTCCTGCGCGGTGCCTCCCATCCCCTGGAGATGGTGGGAACGGCCGGTCAGCTTGGTTATGCCGGCATCGGCATCGCCGACCGCAACACGCTGGCCGGCGTGGTGCGCGCCCATGTGGCGGCCAAGGAATATGGCGTGCGGCTTGCCGTCGGTTCCCGTCTCGTCTTCACCGATGGCACGCCGGACCTTCTCGCCTATCCCAAGGATCGCGCCGCCTACGGCCGGCTCTGCCGGCTGCTCACCAACGGCAACCGGCGAGCCGAAAAAGGCGACTGCATTCTGACGGTTGCTGATCTCAAGGAGTTTTCGGAAGGGCTCAGGTTGATCGTCGTGCCGCCGCGCCGCCTGCTGCCGGCCTTCAGTGCTCAGGTGAAGAAGCTCGCTGCCGATTTGCACGACCAACTTTGGCTCGGCATCACCATGCCGCGGCTTGGCGACGATCGTCGGCGGCTTGCCGCCTTCGCGAAATTGGCCAAGTCGACCGACTTGCGGTCAATCGCCCTTGGCGATCCGCTCTATCATACCCCGGAGCGACGGCCGCTGCAGGACATCGTCACCTGCATCCGCGAGCATGTCACCATCGACGAGGCCGGCTTCCGCCTCGAACAGAATGCCGAACGCCACCTCAAGCCACCGGAAGAAATGGAGCGGCTGTTTGCCGACCTGCCACAGGCGGTGAGCGAAACGGTACGCTTCCTCGACGGGCTCGACTTCTCGCTCGATCAACTCCGCTACGAATACCCCCGCGAGTCCTTTGTTGGCTACGACACGGCGGCCGAAGCTCTGGTGGCGCTGATAGAGGAGGGGGTTCGGCGACGCTTCCCGGACGGAGTTGACGATCGGATCCGCAAGACCATCGAGCATGAACTCGCCATCATCGCCACGCTCGAATATGAGCCCTATTTCCTCACTGTCTACGATATCGTCCGCTTCGCACGATCGAAGCGTATCCTCTGCCAGGGGCGCGGATCGGCCGCCAATTCCGTCGTCTGCTATTGCCTTGGAATTACCGATGTCGACCCCAGGCGCGGTGAGCTTCTGTTCGAGCGCTTCATCTCGGTCGAGCGGGGCGAGCCGCCGGATATCGACGTCGATTTCGAGCATGGCCGGCGCGAGGAGGTGATCCAATACATCTATGAGCGCTACGGTCGGGAGAAGGCTGGCATCGCTGCCACGGTGATCACCTATCGCGGCCGCAGCGCCGTGCGCGAGGTGGGTAAGGTGTTCGGTCTCACCGATGACGCGGTGACGGCGCTGTCCGGTTCGGTCTGGGGCTCGCCATCGAAGGGACTGAAGGACGACGACGCCCGCCGCACCGGTTTCGATCCCACAGAGAAACGCCTTGCCATGGTGCTGCAATATGCCCGCGAACTCTCTGGCTTTCCGCGCCATCTCAGCCAGCACGTCGGCGGTTTCGTGCTGACGGCGGGCCGGCTCGACGAAGCGGTGCCGATCGGCAACGCCGCCATGGCCGATCGCACCTTCGTCGAGTGGGACAAGGACGACCTCGACGCGCTCGGCATGCTGAAGGTGGATGTGCTTGCCCTGGGCATGCTGACAGCGCTGGCCAAGGCGCTGAAGATGCTCGGGGAGCATTACGACCGGCACTGGACGCTCGCCAGCCTGCCGGCCGAGAAGAAGGCGGTCTACGCCATGATCCAGCGCGCCGATACGCTCGGCGTCTTCCAGATCGAAAGCCGGGCGCAGATGAGCATGCTGCCGCGCCTGAAGCCGGCCAATTATTATGACCTCGTCATTGAAGTGGCCATCGTCCGTCCCGGCCCCATCCAGGGCAATATGGTGCATCCCTATCTCAGACGACGACAGGGCCTCGAAAAGCCGAAGTATCCCGAACCATCACCCGAACATGGCCCGAAGGATGAACTGGAGCAGGTGCTCGGCAAGACGCTGGGCGTACCATTGTTCCAGGAGCAGGCGATGCGTATCGCCATCGTCGCCGCCGGCTTCACGCCGGGCGAGGCGGACAAACTCCGGCGCGCCATGGCCACCTTCCGCCGCATGGGCACCATCAAAACCTTCCGCGACAAGATGGTGGAGGGCATGGCCGGGCGCGGCTACGACCGCACCTTTGCCGAGAATTGCTTTCGCCAGATCGAGGGTTTCGGCGACTATGGTTTTCCCGAGAGCCACGCCGCGAGCTTCGCGCTGCTGGTCTACGCCTCGGCTTTCATTAAATGCTATTACCCCGATGTTTTCGCCGCTTCGCTGCTCAATGCCCAGCCGCTCGGTTTCTACGCGCCGGCCCAGATCGTCCGCGATGCACGCGACCATGGCGTCACCGTACGGCTGCCGGATATCAACCTCTCGGAGTGGGACGCGACACTGGAGCCGGGCGCGCCGGAAGTGACCCCGCATCCGCGCCACGCCTCGATGGCAGGTCGGATACTGACGACGCATGCCCTCCGCCTCGGTTTCCGTGAGGTGAATGGCCTCAAGGAGGCGGATGGCCGACTGATCGCCGAGCGTCGGGGCGGGGGATACGATTCCATCCGCGACGTCTGGCTCCGAACCGGCTTGCCGAGTTCGACACTGGAACGGCTTGCCGACGCCGATGCCTTCGCCTCGCTCGGTCTTAGCCGCCGCGATGCGCTGTGGGTGGTGCGTGGTCTTGGCCGATCCGGCGACAAGGACGACCTGCCGTTGTTCCTGGCAGCCGAAGAGGCCGGGCGCGAGATTGAGCCGGACATGCATCTGCCACCCATGCCGCTAGGCGAAGAAGTGGTGATGGATTATCGCCATCTCCGGATGTCGCTGCGCGCCCACCCGGTGAGCTTCCTGCGCTCCCATCTCGATCGTTTGCGCGCCATGCCTTGCGACGATCTGACGCGCACCGCCGATGGTCGCCGTGTCACCGTGGCGGGCCTCATCGTGGTGCGCCAGCGGCCAGGCACCGCCAAAGGCACCATCTTCCTGACCCTTGAGGACGAGACCGGCATCGCCAACATCATTGTCTGGGCGAAGGTGTTCGAGGCGCACCGGGCCATCGTGCTGGGCTCGCGCATGGTGTCGGTCACCGGCCGCATGCAGTCGGAGAGTGGCGTCATCCACGTGGTGGCCGATCGCATCGTCAACCTGACGCATCTGCTCGGCCATCTCGCGGCCGATGATGTGGCGGCCGCGTTGACGCCGCCCGGCGAAGCGGTACGCGCCACCGATAAGGGCGGTGGGCTCCCCGATCTCATCGATCAGGTGCCGCGTCCGGCCAACGCACCGTTGCCGCTCGAACCGGAAGTGGCCGCCGATCTCGACGTGCCTGCCCGGGCGACGCGGCACGTGCCGGCCCGGCGGCGGGCGTAAGACGCGTGCATCGTCGCTGCTGAGCCTGTAAACCAGAGGCTCATGGCATGAGGATAGACATGTTGGGTTATGACTGGACGCACTGGGCGACCTTTTTCACAGCGGCCTTCCTGTTGAACGTGTCGCCGGGGCCGGACATCGCCTTCATCCTGGGGCATACGGCGCGCGGCGGCCGTCGGCAGGGGCTTGCCGCCATGTTCGGCCTATGGGCCGGTGCCTTCTGTCACGTGCTGTTCGCCGCCATCGGCCTGTCGGCCATCGTCGTCACCTCGGCCGCCGCCTTCTCGCTGGTGAAGTGGGCCGGTGTCGCCTATCTCGCCTACCTTGGCATCTCAGCCCTGCGGTCGAAGGCGAGCGCCTTCAACGTCGAGGCAGCGCTGGCCGAGAGTCGCCTGTCCGCCGTCTTTCTGCAAGGCATGTTGGTCGACATCCTCAATCCCAAGGTGGCGATCTTCTTTCTCGCCTTCCTGCCGCAGTTCGTCGTCGACGGTGCCGGACCGGTGCCGCTGCAACTCCTGCTGCATGGCATCCTGATCATCGTCGTCGCCGCCATCGTGGAACCACTGGTGGTACTCGGTGGCGCTTGGCTGACGGCGAGGCTGCGCGCCAGCAATCGGCTCGCCTTATGGCTCGACCGCTCGTTGGGCGCGCTGTTTCTCGGCCTCGCTGCAAAACTCGCCGCCTTGCAGCGGTAAGGGGTCACCTCAGAGGGTGACGCCCGTTTTGAAGATGACGATTTCGCCGATATCGTTGGTTTCGTTTCGGGTGGGTTTGCCGGAGGCGACGGCGAGGACGGCCTCTGCGAAGCTGTCGCGGAGACCTGATACGGTGGTCTCGCCGGTGGCGATCGGGCCGGCATCGAAGTCGATCCAGTGCGGCTTGCGGCTGGCAAGGTCGCTGTTGGTGGCGATCTTCATGGTCGGCACCACGCCACCGAGCGGCGTGCCGCGGCCGGTGGTGAACAGCACCATGTGGCAGCCGGAGGCGGCCAGCGCGGTGACCGCGACACCGTCATTGCCCGGAGCCGATAGAAGATTGAGGCCGGGCTTCTTGACCTTGCCGGTATAGCCGACCACGTCGCGCACGGTGGAGAGGCCGGCCTTCTGGGTGCAGCCGAGCGACTTCTCTTCGAGCGTCGAGATGCCGCCATCCTTGTTGCCCGGCGACGGGTTCTCGTAGATCGGCTGGTTGTTGTCGACATAGTAGCGCTTGAAGTCGTTGATGAGCGTCACCGTCTTGTCGAACACCTCGCGGTTTTCCGCCCGCTCCATCAGCATCTGTTCGGCGCCGAACATCTCCGGCACCTCGGTGAGCACCGTGGTGCCGCCGATACCGGTCAGCCAGTCGGAGAAGGCGCCGAGCAGCGGGTTGGCGGTGATGCCCGAGAAGCCGTCCGAGCCGCCGCACTTGAGACCGATCCTGAGCCGGTCGGCACCCACTTCGGTGCGCTTGTCCTCTTTCATCTTCGCCGTCAGCTCGCGGCAGATGGCCAGCGCCTCAGCCATCTCGTCGCCGGCCTCCTGGCTGGTCAGGAAGCGGACGCGGTCGGGATCGGGCAGCTCCAGCCCCTGCTTGAAGTAGGCCTTGGTGTTGTTCTCGCAGCCGAGACCCAGCACCAGCACGCCACCGGCATTGGGATGGGCCACATAGTTCTGCAGGATGCCGCGCGTGTTGGCCAGATCATCGCCGAGCTGGGAACAGCCATAGGGATGGCTGAGGACGGTGACCTTGGAACCCTCCGGCAGCATGCCTTGCTTCTCCACCGCCTTGGCGATGTTGTCGGCAAGGCCGTTGATGCAGCCGACCAGCGGCACGATCCACAGGTCATTGCGGATGCCGATGTCGCCGTTCACCCGCTCGTAGGCCGAGATGGTCGGCACCGGGCCGCCGTTCTGCGGACGGGCCGCGACATTGCCGGCGTAGCTGTACTCCAGGATGTCGCCGAGCGCGGTCTTGAGATTGTGGACGTGGACGTGCGCCCCCTTGGCAATCGCCTCGCGGGCAAGGCCGATCACCGCGCCATATTTGATCACCTTCTCACCCACGGCGATGTCGCGCAGGGCGAACTTGTGCGCCTGCGGCACATCATCGAGCAGCGTCAGGGAGAAGGCGGGGATCGCCGTGCCCTTGGCGAGCGGTTCGAGGGCAACGGCAACGCTATCGTCCGGATGGATCTTGAGAACGCGCGGCATGGCTCTCATCCTGAAATCTGAGGCAAGGGAACCGGCGCCGCGACAGCGCCGGTCTTTGACATATGGGGGCGACAAGCCGCCCCGTCAGCGGGCGTCGATCAGCGCGCCCAACCGTTCGAAGGTCATTGGCTGCTGGGTCAGCGCCGTAAAGTCGGCAAGCACGGCTGCTCGGAGCGCCGGCGTATCGATCGACTTGCCCCAGAAAGCAGTCTCGCCGAGATAGGCCGAGACCATCGCCTCGCGGCCCTTGGCACTGCTGTCGTCGAGCGCGCCGATCGCCTTGACCTTGTCGACGATCTCGGCGGCGTCGCGCGGTGGGTAGGCATCCGATCCCTTGAAGCGACCGAGATAGAACGCCAACCAGGAAGCGAGCGACAGCGTCAGAAGCGGCGCCGGTTTGCCGTGGCGATCCATATAGGCCGTGAGGCGGTCGAGATCGCGCGTCTGGTATTTGACAAGGCCGTTCAACGAGATGTCGTACCAGAGGTGGCGGATATATGGATTGGCAAAGCGGCGGAGCACCGCATCGGCAAAGGCCTTGAGCTCATCCTTGGGCAGCGTCAGGAAGGGGATGACTTCCTCGGCGAGCAGCCGGTCGAGGAACTTGGCACCGACCGGCGTGGTCACCGCCTCGCCCACCGTCTCGACGCCGGAGATCAGGCTCAAGGCACAGAGCGCGGTGTGCGCCCCATTGAGGATCGCCACCTTGCGCGCCTTGTAGGGCGTGGCATCCGGCACGACGACAGTTTGCTGATCATGCGCGGCGAGCGGCAGGCGCAAGTCCGGCTGACCAGGCTTCTGTTCGATGACGAAGAAGTGGAACAGCTCGCCGGTGGTCATGAAGCGGTCGGAGTAGCCGAGCTCTTGCTCGATGGCTTCCGCGTCGGCCTTGGGGTAGCCCGGCACGATGCGGTCGACCAGCGTGTTGTAGAAGGCGTTGGCCTCCTTCACCCAGGCGATGAACGCCGGCTCGAGGCCCCACTCCTCGGCGTGCTGCAGCACGATGCGGCGGAGTTCGTCGCCGTTGTGGTCGATCAGTTCGCAGGCGATCATCTGCCAGCCGGCGTCGGCCTTGCCGGCGAACGCCGTCCAGCGCTCGTGCAACAGGCGCGTCATCTTGGCCGGGAAGGACGCCTGAGGCGCGTCGTCATACTTGACCGTCGGCACATAGGCGATGCCGGCGTCGGTGGTGTTGGAGATGACGACGGTGATCTCCGGCGAGCGGGCCAGCTCAAGCACTTCGTCCCAGTGCTGATAGGCACCGATTTCCTTCAGCACCGAGCCGACGACCCGCGCCTCCGATACCTTGCTGCCATCGTCGGCCACGCCACGCGACAGCACTGTGTAGAGACCGTCCTGTTCGTTCAGCCAATGTGGGTTGCCGCCGGCGATGGGACGGACGACGATCACACCCCAATCGAGGCCGCCGGCCTCGTTCATGCGATCGATCTTCCAGTCGACAAAAGCGCGCAGGAAATTGCCCTCGCCCCATTGCAGAATGCGGGCCCGCGGCCGGGGGCGGCCGTTGAGGGCAGAAGCGTCGATGGTCTTCATGATGGATTCCTCGCCCTCAGCACTCGATCAAGATCTTCAGCGTCGAAGCGCGCGCCTCGGTCCAGTAGGGCAGGGCCTTGTCGGCTTCCTTGAAGGGAAACACTTTGGAGATCAGATCATCGGGGGAATGGTCGAGCCCTTCGAGATAGGCGATCACGGCCCGGAAGTCGTGGATGGTGGCGTTACGGGAGCCGTGGATGTCGAGCTCCTTCATGTTGAAGTACTTGGTGTCGTAGGTGACCGGCGCCTTGGAATAGCCGATGTAGACGACACGGCCGGCAAAGCAGGCGAGATCGATCGCCTGGGTAAAGGTCGCTGGCAGGCCGACCGCCTCGATCACCACGTCGGCGCCGTCGCCGCCGGTGATCTCGTTCACCCGGGCCACCACGTCGTCCTTGCCGGCATCGATGGCATGTTTGGCGCCATACTTCAGCGCCATCGCCGTCTTGTCGCCAAGATCGACGGCGATCACCTCGGCGCCGCGCGCCACCGCGCCGGCCACCGCGCCCATGCCGATCATGCCGCAGCCGATCACCACCACCCGATCACCGGCTTCGACACGGCCACGATCCACCGCGTGGAAGCCCACCGACAGCGGCTCGACCAGCGCCAGATGGCGCGGCGCCAGCGTGTCGTTGAGGATCAGCTTGCCGTAGGGAAGCACGATCTTCTCGGCGAGGCCGCCTTCCTGCTGGACACCCAGCGTGCGGTTGTAGCGGCAGGCGTTGACGCGACCCTTGCGGCAGGACGAGCATTTACCACAGGCCGTATAGGGTACGACGATGACGCGCTTGCCGGGCGCATACTCGGACGGCACGTCCGCGCCGACGCAGACGATCTCGGCGCCGATCTCGTGGCCGGGAATGCGCGGCAGGCTGACCAGCGGATTGAGGCCTGAAAATGTGTTGAGATCGCTGCCGCAAAGCCCGACGTGCTTGACCGAGATCAGCACTTCGCCGGCCCCGCCTACCGGCTCCGCAATCTCGTGAAACGAGTTCGCTCCCGCACCGTCGATTTTCAAAGCCCGCATGACCCATCCTCCCGGTGAGGCGCGGTCTGCCGATATTTGTTTTCGGCCTACGCCTCTTTGTCTATTATCGATATCTAGACAAACTGGCTTTGGATTGTCAAAGCGTATTTTGGACTGATGGGGGCCGGCAGCCTCGTTCCAGCGGCGTATTCGCAGCGTCGCCTAGGCCGTGTTATGATCGATCGACACTGACGAGACCGCCGCCGCCTTCTCCCAGTCGTCGGCGAGTTCGGTAAGGAGGTGCGCCATGACACCTGCTGTGCTCTACTGGCTCTTCGCGCTGGCCTTTACAGTTCATAACATTGAAGAAGGGCTCTTTCTGCCGGCCTATACAGCCGACAAATCGCGCCTCGCCGGCCGTGTGACGCCATTCGCCCTGCGCTTTGCCTTGGTGATCCTGACCGCCGCTTTGTATGTGATCGCCGCATTCGCGGCTGCCGGCAATCATCTCGCCGTTCAGCTCCTGGCCGGGGTTGCCGCCGTCATGGTGGTCAACGCCATGATCCCGCATCTGACGTTGACCTTGATTTTCCGTCGCTACGCGCCAGGCACCGGAACGGCGATCTGCCTCGTGGTGCCGCTGTCGCTGCTCGTCATCATCAACGGCCTTGCGGCGGAGGCGCTCACCCCGCGCAGTCTGCTTTTTGCTACGATCGCAGTGGCTCTGGCGTTGCTTTTGGCCATTCCTTCGCTGTTCTGGGCGGGCCATTACGCCGAGCGGCGTTTGCCTGGGCTCTCGGCCGGCGGAACGATATAGCCTTCGCCTGTTTCTCTCCTGCCGACATTGCCGACACCCCTGCGGGATTGCCCTAATTGCGAATGCATCGCAGCTGCAATTAGCTTTTCCCCAGGGTCGAAGCTGAGTGCTCCGTCGCCATCGAGAGGAATAGGAAATGACCGTTCACATAATCTATGGCTCGGACTCCGGCCGGACCAAAGCGGCCGCAGGTAAGATCGCCGCCAAGCTTGACGGCAAGGTCATCAACATCTCGGATGCGACGACGGCCGATTTCGAGGGCTGCGATCTTCTGGTGCTGGGGTCTCCCACCTATGGCGGGGGCGACCTCCAGGCGGACTGGGAAACCGGTATCGACCTGCTTGCCGAAGCCGATCTCACAGGCAAGAAGGTGGCCCTGTTCGGCCTGGGAGACCAGAGCAACTATCCGGACAGCTTCGCCGACGCCCTGGGCGCGCTTTATGACGTGGTGGTGGAGAAGGGTGCCGAGGTGGTCGGCTTTACCAATACCAAGGGCTACGAGTTCGAGGTCTCGACGGCCGTCCGCGACGGGCAGTTCGTTGGCCTCGTCCTCGATCAGGACAATCAGGCAGGCAAGTCCGAGAAGCGGATCGCGTCATGGACCAGCCAGATTCTCTGATCTCCGTCAGCGGTCGCATCGTCAACCACGCGTTTTGCGAGTTGGACAAGGGCGCGCGGCACTAAGGTCAGCTGCCGATGAATGACGCGGCCAGCGGCACCAGTACGGCCGTCATCAGGCCATTGAGGCTCATGGCGACGCCGGCGAAAGTACCGGTGAGCGGATGCACCTGGAAGGCGCGGGCGGTGCCGACGCCATGGGCGGCAAGACCGACCGCGAAGCCGCGGGCCCGGCGGTCCTGGATGCGCAGGAGGTTCAGGAGCGGCGTTGCCATGACGGCGCCGACGATGCCCGTGGCGACGACGATGATCGCCGTCAGCGAAGCGTCGCCCCCCACCGACTGCGAAATGCCCATGGCAACCCCCGACGTTGCCGACTTCGGCAGCGAAGAGATGGTGATCACCGCCGGAAGATTGAAAATGGCGGCGCAGGCGATCACCGAACCGATCGTGGTAACCGAACCGACGACCAGGGCGACGACGATCGGCACCAACGAGCGCATGACGACCCGCCGGTTCTCATAAAGGGGCAGGGCGAGGGCCACGGTGGATGGCCCGAGCAGGAAGTGAATGAAGTAGGCGCCGTTGAAATAGGTCTGGTAGGGCGTGCCGCTCGCAACGAGGATCACACCGATCACCCAGACCGAATGCAGCACGGGGTTGGCGAGGGGATTGCGCTGGACTAGCAGGGACAGCCGATCGGCGATCGAATAAACGACGAGCGTCAGCGTCAGCCAGAGCAGCGCGCCGCCGGAAAGATGAGCCCAGAGGCCTTCGGCGGGGGTCATTCCTGACTCTCCGTGGGGGCGGGAAACCAGCGCGAAACGAACCTGAAGGTGAAGGCCGTGACGGTGATCGAGATAGCGGTGGTCACCAGCATGATGGCGAGCACGCCGAATATGTTCGCCTCGAGAATGCCGAGGCGCTGGACGATGCCGACGCCGGCCGGCACGAACAACAGCGCCATCTGCTGCACCAGCGTTTCGCATGTCTTGTCGATCTCCTCGCTGCGGAGCGAGAAGGGTAGCCATTCCCAGCGGTCGCGCAGGAGAAAGAAGCCGAACAGCAGCACCAGCCCGACAACGGGGGCCGGCACCGGCAGGTGCGTCGTATAGGCGAATATTTCACCGATGAGCTGGCACAGCAGCACCACCGCGAGTCCGACGATCATGGGAGATCCTCAGGCCAAGTTGCAAACTGGCTTCCGAATAGTCGAACCGGCCGACCTCGTCCAATGCGTAGTGCGCGACGCAGCCGCGCGCCGCGACCCGGACGGATCAGGCGCTCCGCTCGATTGTCTCAGTGACTTCATCGCTGGTCAGCCTGGCGGGCCGGCCGAACAGGAAGCCTTGCGCCTCCTCGCAACCCTCTTCTTCGAGGATGCTGAGCTGGCCGACCGTCTCGACGCCCTCGGCCAATACCGGCACGTCGAGGCTGCGGCCGAGCGCCACGACCGCTTTGACAATGGCGCGCGAGTCTTCCTTCATCTCGGCTTCCATCAGGAAAGAGCGGTCGATCTTGATCTTGTCAAAGGGGAAGGAGTTCAGCGTATCGAGCGATGAATAGCCGGTACCAAAGTCATCGAGCGCCACGGTAATGCCCAGCGCTTTCAGCTGCCTCAGCACATGCAAAGCATGAGCCTTGTCGCCGATGATGGTCGACTCGGTGATCTCAAGCTCAAGTCTTTGCGGCACGAGGCCCGTTTCCAGCAGCGTCTCATGCACCAGCTTGACGATATCGTCGTTGGCGATCTGCACCGGCGACAGATTGACGGCGACCCTGAGGTTGTCGTTCCACGCAATGGCGTCCTGGCAGGCGCGCCTCAGCACCCAGCGTCCGATCGGCAGGATGGCGCCGCACTCCTCGGCGATCGGGATGAAGGCGTCCGGCGGAATGGCGCCGCGCGTCGGGTGCGTCCAGCGGATCAACGCCTCGTAACCAATGGTTTCCCGCGAGCGAATGTTCTTCTGCACCTGATAAGTCAGATGGAATTCGTCACGTTCCAGCGCATCCCAGAGATCGCGGGCCATGGCACGGCGCTCGCGGGACACCTCGTCCATTGCCGCTTCGTAGAAGCAGACGTTCTGCGTCACCGACCGTTTGGCGCGATATTTTGCCAAGTCGGCATTGTTGACCAGTTGCTCGGCGTCGACCGCGTCGTCCGGGTAGATGGCAACGCCGATGGAAACGCCAACGGAAATGTCGTTCTCCTCGACGCGAATTGGCTCATGGAAGCAGCGTTCGATGCGAGCGATGAATTCGCTGACTTCCGCCTGGCTGCGGAACTTCTTGAGTGCGCAATATTCGTCACCGCCAATGCGGCCCACGAACTCGCCCTCCTGCATCGCGCTGTCGAGCCTACGGCCGATCGCGATCAATACGGCATCGCCGGCGCTGTGACCGCGTTGGTCATTGATCTCGGTGAATTTATTGAGGTCGAGACCGATGGCTGCCAGCTTGATACCGTTGTCGGCGGCCCAGGCGAGGTCCATGGTTAGGCGGTCATTGAACTGGGTGCGATTGGGCAGGCCGGTGAGCGAGTCAAAGCGCGAGAGATAGGCGAGGCGCGCCTCCTGGGCCCGGCGTTCGGTCACGTCCTCGACGGTGGTGACCCAGCCGCCTTCGTCGGTGATGACGTGGGTAAAAGCAATCATCCGGTCGCCGAAGGCTTCCTCGCCGGAGACCGGCTCCGCCTGCGTGAACAGCTGGCCGAGGTGGCGGCCGAACAATTCTCCACCTGCCGAACGGTCGATTGCGCCATGTGTAGCGGCAATCCGGGCGGTGATAACATCTTGGACGTCCTGAGCGGATAATTTTGCGCCGAATGCCTTCTCGGAAAGATCGAAGATCTCGAGAAAGCGTTGATTGACCAGCAGCAGGCGATGGTGCGCGTCGAATAGGGCGAGGCCCTGCGTCATGGAGCGAAGCGCCATGTCGAGATTGCCTGTGGCTCGCTCCAGCTTGCGCATGGCAACGACATTGGCAGCCTCGAGAGCATCTTTCTGGGCAAGGTTGTTGCGGAATACGACCAGTGCTTCCGACAGATCGCAGATCTCCTGGGCGCGATCATGTGATTTCGGGACCTCGACGAGTTCGCCGGCGGCGAGGCGACGTGTGAGCCCGGATAACCGCTCCAGCGGACTGATCACGGTCGCCCGCATGAGCAGAACGGCCAGCATCAGTACCGAAAGAACGATGAAGGCTGCGAGCTGCGCCCGCTTAAGAATGTCGTTATGCCAGACGGCATAGTCGTCCGTGAGATCGATGCGCGCCGAGAAGAAGCCGGAGATGCGTGCACTGCCATCGCCCAGAACGAAAGCACGGCGGACGTTGAGATCGTTGTCGCCCCAGGTGACGATGTCGTTCGCCGCGCTGGGCTGATCGTCTACCTCCCTGCCGGTTTCGATCAGAATCGTCTCGCCCGGATGATTATGCGCGTAGACGTCGGCGATGGACCGAAGAGAGACCAGCAAGGCTCCGGCGTCGGTGTGGCCTCGGCCGGCTTCGGCGCCACGAGCTGGAATAGCTGTCAGAAGGTCGAGCCCGGCCGTTGCCCGATACATGGCTTCCGACTGAATGCCGTCGAGCTGCCTGACGGTTTCGGTCACTCCGACGGCCAGCTGAAGCACGGATAGCATCAGGCCGACGATGCCGACCACGATGGCTTGCAAGGATAGGACACGCGGCTTCCAGGAGGAGGCTTCGTGGGGAGCTTTCTGTTCCGAGAACGTTTTCAGGCGTTTCATGACACCGACGCTCGCCACCTGATATTTGAACAGCCGACGATATCCGTCTCTTTGATAATATTTCCCTAAATCGTCGCGACCGGCATTGCCGGTGACATACCAAAAAGAGTGAGCGACACAAAGCGAATTGCCAAATTGCGTATATTTGAATATTATGAGCTTTATAAAATATGAGAGGCTTCAGATCATGTCGATGCCTGGCGAATCCAACCTGTGCGACTCTTTCGGCAATCCGGTCGACCTGATGGAGACGCGGGCCGAGGAAGCGGCTCGTCTGCTATCGGCGCTGGGCCAAACCAAGCGATTGATGGTGCTCTGCCGTCTTGTCGACAATGAGATGTCGGTGGGGGCACTTGCCGAAGCCGTCGGCCTTGGTCAGTCGGCGCTATCGCAGCATCTGGCTCGTCTGCGGGATCTCGGCATCGTTGCGACCCGCCGAGAAGCGCAGACCATCTATTATCGTCTCGCCTCCGACAACGCGCGCCGGTTGATCGGTCTGCTATACGAGCTCTACTGCGCTCCTGCCGCCCAAGGCGCGGCTAGAAAAAGCTGATAGACGGTGGGATGTCTCGAGTAGGTAGTTTCCTTGACTGATGCTTAATATTAGTCTATACGAATTTAATAACCCAACAGAAATGTAAGATGGGCTTCTCCATGGTTTCCCTGTTTGCCCGCAATGAATCCAAGACACTGTCGCCGCAGGAAGTTGAAGAGCTGCTGGACCGCAAGGCCATCCATCTCGTTGACGTGCGCGAAGCGCATGAGTGGAATGAGGGGCACATTCCCGGCGCCGTCCACCAGCCACTCTCGGAACTGGCAACCTGGGCCGGTGCTCTGCCAACCGATAAGCCGGTGATTTTCTATTGCCTTTCCGGCGGTCGATCGGGGCAGGCGCTCGCTTGGTGCAAGTCGGCCGGGCACGCCGTGGACGGTCACATGGGTGGCGGCATCACGGCGTGGCGGATGCAGGGGTTGCCGGTGACGCGGGACTGAACGACCCGGCGCTTTTCTAGCCGGAACGACGGCAAGTAAACCCTTGCCAGCCTTGCGCGAAAAAGCCAATAGTGGCCGTCACGCGCCGGTAACGGAGGGATCTCGTTCCGGCTACCTCAGCGACGGAGGATCCTTTCGTGCAGATTATTGCAAACGCGGCCGCGGCCGCGGCGGTTTTGTTGTCGGCTCTCGTATCTCAGGCCAGCGCGGCCGACCTTCCCGACCTCAAAGGTCGCACCATCATCGCGGTAACCGAAAACGCCTACGTGCCGCTCAATTTCGCCGATCCCAAGACGGGGCAGGGCATCGGCTGGGAATATGATGCGTTCAACGAGATCGGCAAGCGTCTCAACGCCAAGGTTGAGTGGAAGCTGACCTCCTGGGACGCCATGATCCAGGCGATCCGCGATGGCCAGTTCGATGTCGGCATGGATGGCATCACCATCAACGACGAGCGCAAGCAGCAGATCGACTTCTCCGACCCTTACATGGTCTCCGAGCAGCTCATGCTGGTGCGCGCCGATGAGAAGCGCTTCACCGACGGTCCGACCTTTGCCGCCTTGAAGGACGGTCTGGTCGGTGCCCAGCCTGGCACCACCAATTTCTACGTTGCCGTCTACAGTGTGCTTGACGGCAATGAGAAGAATCCGCGCATCAAGCTGTTCGAAACCTTCGGGGCTTCGGTGCAGGCGCTCAAGGCCGGCGATGTCGACACGGTGCTGATGGACAAGACGTCGGCCGATGGCTACATCGGCGCCCAGCCTGGTGCTTTCAAGGTGGTTGGCGGACCGCTCGGCCGCGAGGAGTTCGGCTTCATCCTGAAGAAGGGGTCCGATCTCACGGCGCCGATCAATGCCGCCATCGCCTCCATGAAGGCCGACGGCACGCTGGATGCCCTCAACAAGAAGTGGCTCTACGACTACAAGAGCCAGAACTGAGCCGGCCTTGACCTTAAAAGAGACCCGTCGCCGCGAACTGCCTTGGTGGCTGCTCGCGGCGATCCTCCTCGCGATTGCCTTTGGACTCGTCATCGGTTCGAGCGCAAGCTACCGCGTCATCTTCGGGGCCGTGGCGAGCGGCATTTGGGTGACCGTCTTCGTGACGGTCATCGCTTACGCGTTCGCCTGCGTCATCGGCCTCGGCATCGCGTCGGCCGGCTTGTCGAGGCATCGCCTCCTGCGCGAGGCGGCCACCTTCTACGTCGAGATCATCCGCGGCGTGCCCGTCTTGGTCTTGCTGTTTTATATGGCCTTCGTCGCCGCGCCGGCGCTGATCGTCCTTTGGAATCTCATCACGGCGCCCCTGCAAGCCATCGGACTCATCGGGCAAGCCAGCGTTCGCGACTTCGATCTTCTATGGCGAGCGGTGGTGGCGCTAGTCATCTCCTATTCGGCATTTCTGTCGGAAATCTTCCGTGCCGGCCTTCAGTCGGTCGATCGCGGCCAGATCGAAGCGGCCAAGGCGTTGGGTCTCAGTCGTTTCAAGGTCTTTCGCTTGATCATCCTGCCGCAGGCCTTTCGTACGGTACTGCCGCCGCTCGGCAATGACTTCGTGGCGATGCTGAAGGATTCCTCGCTGGTTTCCGTGCTCGGCGTGCAAGACGTGACGCAGCTCGGCAAGGTCTATTCGTCGGGCACGTTTCTGTTCTTCGAGACCTATAACGTCGTCGCCTATGTCTATCTGTTGATGACGGTATCGCTGTCGCTTGCCGTGCGTGGACTGGAGCACCGCCTGCAGCGGCATCGCGATTTCATCGGCGATCGACGTTGATCAGGGACTGCTGACGGGATCCGGTAGGGCTGCCGATACTATCCAGCAGCCAAAATCGGAGACCCGACATGATCTGCGGATACATCGCCTCGACGCTTGACGGCTACATCGCCGGCCCCGACCACAGCTTCTCCTTCCTCGATCCCTATCCGGCGGAAGACGCGGGCTACGAGGACTTCTATGCCGGCATCGGCACGCTGGTGATGGGGCGCAACACCTATGAGGTCTGCCGACGGTCCATGCCGGCATGGCCATATGCCGGCAAGCGTCTGATTGTCGTTACGTCCCACCAGATCACCGATCTACCGGCCGATGCCGAGATATGGACGAAGGGCGTCGACGCCCTGATCGAGCACCTGCGGGCCGGCGCCAAGCAGAACGTCTGGATCGTCGGCGGCGGTCAGCTGCAGCAGGCTTTCATCGACCGCGATGCGCTCGACCGGCTCGATCAATTCATCGTCCCGGTCATCCTCGGCGGAGGCATTCCGCTTTATCCAGCCGCAGCGCGGCCACGGACGCTGAAGCTCGCCGAGGTCGGACGCTTCGGTGAAATCGCCCATCTCCGCCTTGAACGGCAGTGAATGCCAAGGCGGTGCCAGGCAAGGCATACGCCCTCATCCCTCAAGAACGGCGCTGCCCTCAAGCGGCGGCGGCGACTGTCTTGCCTCTGCTTACCAGCTTGCGCAGACGCTCCGAGGCCGCCGCCTTCATTTCGGCAAGCCTGAATTCGACGCCGACCTCGCTGCCCCGAATCCAGCGTATCGTGGCCGGCAAGTCGATATCCGTCTCGCCGGTGATGTGGACCTCGTCGCCGATCATGAGGGGCGGTAGCTCACCAGCAAATCGGCCGCCGGTCATGGAAATGTCAACGCAGGTCGCCTTGGCCTTGCCTCTCGGCGAGGCGATCGTAACGACATGACCACCCGGCACACGCTCCGCCGCCTGACGACGGTCAAGCGGCCCGCGCCGCAGTCTGACCAGGAACTCGCGAACGGTGACCGCCAGCCGATCACCCTCGGCCGATAGAGTGCCCGAGGTGGAAAACAGATTCTGGGCCAGCGCCGATGTCTCGCGGGCAATGCCCGTGATGCCCGAAATCCGATCGGACACCTGTCTGGTTCCTTCCGAGGCATTGCTGACGCCTTGAGCGATCTCCGTCGTGGCGGCGATCTGCGCCTCGATGGAGCCGCGCATGTCGGCGGTAATCGCATCGATCTCGGCGATGGTGCCGCCAATACCGATAATGCTGCCAACGGCGGCGCGGGTTGCAGTCTGCACTTCCGAAATATGCCGGGTAATCTCACTGGTGGCGGCTGCAGTCTGTGAGGCGAGTGCTTTCACCTCCTGCGCAACGACCGCAAATCCCCTGCCTGCTTCGCCGGCGCGCGCCGCCTCGATAGTGGCGTTGAGGGCCAAGAGGTTGGTCTGGCCGGCCACTTGCTCGATCAGGCCAATGACCGCGCCGATCTTCTCTGCGGCTTCGGAAAGACCGTCGACGATGCGCTTGGTCTCCTCGGCGCGCGCAACGGCATCCTTGGCGATGGCGGCGGAGCGTCCGATCTCTCGGCCGACATCACGAGCGGAGTCGCTGAGCTGTGTCGCAGCATGGGCAACCCGCTGCACGTCGCTTGACGCCATGCTTGAACTTGAGGCCGCATCGCTGGCGCGCTGGCCGGTCGAACTGGCTCCCTCGCCGAGGCGGGTTGCCGCGCCGCCCATGTCGCGCGAAGCGCCGACGAGGCTGTCCACGATGGAATTGATGGTGGCACCGAACTCGTCGGTCGATGCTTCGAAGGCTTCGACACGATCCTGGATCATGTCCGTGGCGTCGTTGATGGTATTCGAGGCGCGGAGCAACGCGCCGTGCATGCCGTTTGGCAGGATGCGGCGATAGTAGCGGTTCAGACGGACGGCCTCCATGGCCGCGCTGGCCTCGCGCACGAAGGCATCGATGTGGTCAGCCATGTCGTTGATGGCTTCGGCAAGCTCGCCAGCCTGACCCCATTGGTCAAAGACCAGATCGCGTGTTTCGAAATCACCCTTTCCGAGCGCGCGGGCCACGTTGGCCGATCGTTCGATCGCCCCGAAGAGGCGCAGGGACAAGACCAGACCTACCGCGGCGCCAATGATCGCGCCGGCGATAGACAGAAGCGCAAGAGTTGGCATTTCGGCCACCAGGGCGCCGACAGCGCCGACCAGCAGCAGAATGACCGCCGCGCCGGGGGCGAACGCTTCAAAGCGAGAAGATGAGTTCGTCATAACTGGCGGCTTTCGATTTTACGACATGCATGAGCTGGGCGAACGAGGCGACGAGCCCCTCTTTGGCACTGGCGTGTGACGCCTCGGTCCGAAGTAACTCGCCGTAGAGAGGCTCAATGACCTCTCGGACGACGCGCCGATCCGGCACGCGGCGGCTGGAGTGATAACCGTTGACCTTGCCGGCATTGTCGAATGACGGCGTGACGTGGGCAAACACCCAATAGAACGCGCCGGTGCGTGCCATATTTTTCACGTAGGCGAAGATTTCGCGCTCTTCGCCAAGCTGGTCCCAGAGAAGTTTAAAGACACAACGCGGCATGTCGGGGTGCCGGATAATCGAGTGCGGCGCATTCATGAGCTCGGCGCGGCTGTAACCGCAGATCTTCGAGAACGTGGCGTTTGCGTAAGTAATCCGTCCCTTGAGGTCGGTTTTGGAAACAATGATTTCGTCGGGTAGGAATGTAATTTCTTCGGAAGTTGGTTGAACGCGCGGCTTCATAAGCTGCACCTCGATAAACCAGACAATAACAATGTAACCATGGCTGGGTAGTCGTAAACAAAGAATAACGCGTCAAGAATATGACGGTTCGGCAAGGCAAAAAGGTAATATTACGTATATAGACTCACGCGTTTTGGCGAACGGACAAACTGTAGTTCAATCCGTTGAAATGAGCTTTCATACGATTGGGCGCCCAATGGAGATCGATCGGCTTGCCTTAGTGCATAAGAAAAGGGCGCCTCCGAGGGCGCCCTTTCCCATTTTATTCTCTGGCGTTGGTGGTCAGCCGAGGACGGCCTCGACCTTCACCGTTTTGACGCCCTTGGCCGGCGGCGGCACGATGTCGCCATCGACAGGCTTGCCATCGACGATGAGCGACACCTTGTTGCCGGCACCGTTCCGCTTGATCGAGATATCATAGGTGACGCCCCGGAAGACGCGGCTCGCCGTGAAGCCGGTCCAGCGCTCTGGCACCACCGGTGCAATGCGCAGGCCGGTGTATTCGGGGCGAATGCCCAGGATCCACTGGGTGATGGCATAGTAGTTCCAGGCCGCCGTACCGGTCAGCCAGGAGTTCTTGGCCTCGCCGTGCGTCGGCGCATCGCGGCCGGCGATCATCTGGGCGTAGACATAGGGCTCGAGACGATGGACGTCCGAGATGTTCTCGCGTACCGACGGCGAGATGCGGCTGTAGTAGTCGAAGGCCGCGTCGCCGTTGCCCAGCACCACTTCGCCGATGATCACCCAGGGATTGTTGTGGCAGAAGATGCCGGCGTTTTCCTTATAGCCGGGCGGGTAGGTCGAGATCTCGCCATACTCGATGTAGTAGCGGCTGTAGGCCGGCTGCTGCAGTACGATGCCATGTGGAGTGGCGAGATGCTTGCGCACCGCGTCGAGTGCCGAGCGGGCCTTGCCGTCGTCGACGCCGATGCCGGCCAGTGCCGCGAAACCCTGCGACTCGATGAAGATCTTGCCTTCTTCATTCTCCTTCGAGCCGATCTTGCGGCCGAAGTCGTCATAGGCGCGGACAAACCACTCGCCATCCCAGCCATGGGTACGGACGGTCTCGTCCATCTTCTTGGCGACGTCGGCATAGAAGGTGGCGTCATCGGCCTTGCCGACCTGGTTTGCCAGAGCGGAGAGCTCGCGGGCTGACAGCACCATCAGCGCGCCGATGAACACGGATTCCGCAACCTTGCCGTCCTTGCTGGTGGTCGTCTGGAATGACTGGCCGGGCGTGTCGGAGAAGCAATTGAGGTTGAGGCAGTCGTTCCAGTCGGCGCGGCCGATCAGCGGCAGGCCGTGCGGGCCGAGCCGGTCGAGCGCATATTGGATCGAGCGGCGGAGATGCTCGTAGAGCGGTGCCTCGGTGCCCGGCTGGTTGTCGAACACGACGGGCTCCTCAAGGATCGAGAAGTCACCGGTCTCCTTGAGATAGGCGGCAACGCCGATGATCAGCCAATGCGGATCGTCGTTGAAATCGCCGCCGATGTCGTTGTTACCCTTCTTGGTCAGCGGCTGGTACTGATGGTAGGCGCCACCGCTAGAAAGCTGCGTCGCCGCAAGGTCTAGAATGCGCTCGCGGGCCCGCGACGGCACCATGTGCACGAAGCCGAGAAGGTCCTGGTTGGAATCGCGGAAGCCGAGGCCACGGCCGATGCCGGTCTCGAACGACGAAGCCGAGCGCGACATGTTGAAGGTGGCCATGCACTGGTAGGCGTTCCAGATGTTGACCATGCGGTTGGCATGCTCGTCCGGCGAGGCGACCTGATACACACCGAGCAGCTCATCCCAGTGCTTGCCGAGCGCCGCGAAGGCCGCTTCTACCTTCTTGGCGTCGCGATACTTGGCGATGATCGGCTTGACCGTCGTCTTGTTGATGGTCTGCGAGCCCGGCGGGTCGAACTTCTGTTCGTTGGGATTCTCGTGATAGCCGAGCACGTAGATGATCTCTCGGCTCTCGCCGGGGGCGAGCGTCAGTTTCACATGGTGCGAGCCCATCGGCGACCAGCCATGGGCGATCGAATTGCGCGACTTGCCTTCCTCGACTGCCACCGGACGGTTCCAGCCGCGCCACGGCCCAAGGAAGCTTTCACGCTGCGTATCGAACCCGGCGAGCGGCTCCGAGCAGGAAAACCAGGCGAAGTGGTTGCGGCGCTCGCGGTACTCGGTCTTGTGGTAGATGACCTCGTCTTCAACCTCGACCTGGCCGGTGGAGAGGTTGCGCTGATAGTTGGTGGCGTCGTCGTTGGCTTCCCACAGGCAGAATTCCACCGACGAGAAGATCGACACGTCAGCCGGCGTCAGCCGCTCGTTGGTGACCGTCGTCTGCCAGATTTCCAGCGTCTCATCCAGCGGCACGAAATAGCGGGTGGCGGTGCGGATGCCCGAGCGCTTGGCCGAGATGGTGGAGTATCCCATGCCGTGCCGGCAGCTATAATCCTCAAGGTCCGACTGGGTCGGCATCCACGACGGCGACCAGTAGTCGCCGCTGGTGTTGTCGCGAACGTAGACGTAGCGGCCGCCGAAATCGGCCGGCACGTTGTTATAACGGCCGCGCGTCAAACGACGCAGACGAGCATCGCGATAGTAGGAATAGCCGCCGCCGGTCGCGGACAGGATGCCGAAATAGCCCTGGCAGCCGATGTAGTTGATCCACGGCAGCGGCGTATCCGGCCGGGTGATCACATACTCGCGGGCTTTGTCGTCGAAATAACCATACTTCATGGCGGCATCCTGCTTGTCGATGCTGTGTTCCCGCCTGGGCGGGCAGAGGATTCGAGGCGAACGCGTCCTCTCCGGCGTATCCGGCCGGCGTTCGGCGCACCTCTTAGCATAGTTGGACGAAAGGCAGAAGCGTAACGTTTCGAATTTGGTAGAAGGTAGGGGTTATCCCTGTAATATACAGCCTGACGTTGCTATCGAACCGAGAGAATCCGGCGGAAGAGACGGAAAAATGGCGATCGCCTCTGCCTTTCGTTAGGTCCGGACTTCGCGAGAGTCCTCCCAAAATGCGGTAACGTTGACGATGCTCTCTAGACCAGCTTATTCGGCTAGGCGGCGTGCGGCGTAGATGCCGAGATGGATGGCCGCAAGATGCAGATACGGCGTCTTGATGCCCACCGAGGCGGCGCGGGCGAGCAGGTCGTCGAGGATCTCGTCGTTTTCCACGGGCAGCCCCTTCAGGAGATCACGATACATGGAAGCCGTCATTGGCGAGCCAGGCGTGGTCAGCAGCTTGCGTGTGGCCTCGAGATAGGTGGGGTCGGGCGCCTTGCCGTGAGCGGTGGCAACGGCCGTCATCTCGCCGAGTAACGCCTCGATGAAGGACTGGCCACCCGGGCGGGCGATGATGTCGCCGATGGTGCCGCGCATCAGGCAATTGGCGGCCCCGAGACTGGCGAGCAGCACCCACTTTTCCCAAAGCTCACGGCCGACATCGTTCGATAGCCGCGCGTCGAAACCGGCGCCTTTGAAGAAGCTGTCGATTGCTTCGATGCGCGGGGTGCGGCTACCGTCATATTCGCCATAGATCATGTCGTGCATCGGCGACATCTGAACGATGCGGCCATGATCGTCGAGCCGGGCGTTGATCTTGCAGAAGCTGCCGATCACCCGCTCGGAGCCGAAGCGCTCGGACAGCACGTCGAAATGCTTGAGCCCGTTCAACACCGGCAGGATCAGCGTATTGGGACCGATCGCCGGTGCGATGTCCTCGATGGCCGCGGGAAGCGAATAGGCCTTCACGCTCATTAGCACGAGGTCGTAGGTTCCCCTGAGCGTCTCCGTTGTGACGATCTTGGGCTCGATGCGCGTTTCGCCCTTCGGGTCGACGATGACAAACCCGTTCTTGGCGATCTCCGCCGCTCGCTTGGGGCGAATGAGGAAGGTGACGTCGCGGCCGGCGGCTGCCAGCCGTCCACCGAAATAACCGCCCGTGGCACCGGCGCCGACGACGAGAAGCCGCATGAAATGTCCTTTCGAGTATGTGCCGAGCCCTGACGGCGCAGAAGTTACCGCAGGATAGAGGATTCTCGCCACGCCCGTCACGCATTCGCAGTGGAGTGCACGGAAACGAACTGCAATCATCCGCCGATGTGTGTCGGCTGCTATACTTAACCGGAATCAAGGGAGAGATGCCGATGAAGACCGTTCGCTTGCCAACGGGCGAAGACGTGCCGGCGCTGGGCCTTGGCACCTGGATGATTGGGGATGAGCCGCGCAGGCGCGCCGATGAGATCGCCGCGCTGCGCCGAGGCCTGGATCTCGGCATGACGTTGATCGACACCGCCGAGATGTATGGCGAGGGCGCTTCCGAGCAATTGGTGGGCGAAGCGATGGCCGGCCGGCGCGACGAGGTGTTTCTGGTTTCCAAGGTCTATCCGCACAACGCATCGCGTGAGGGCACCGTCACCGCCTGCGAGCGCTCGCTGAAACGCCTCGGCACAGATCGCCTCGATCTCTATTTGCTGCATTGGCGCGGGCGTTATCCGCTTGGCGAGACTGTCGCCGCCTTTGAGGTGCTGAAAGCGGCCGGCAAGATCCGCGCCTGGGGCGTCTCCAATCTCGACGTGACCGACATGAAGGAACTCGTCGGCGTGCCGGGTGGCGATAGGGTCACCGCCAACCAGGTGCTCTACAATTTGTCGCGCCGCGGCATCGAATGGGATCTGCTCCCCTGGATGCAGGCGCGGGGCGTGCCGGTGATGGCCTACTCGCCGGTCGAACAGGCAAAGCTCTTGAACGACAGACGCCTTGCCGCGCTGGCCGCGGAGCACGGCGTCAGCGTCGCGCAACTTGCGCTCGCCTTCGTGCTCGATCGCGATGGCGTCATCGCCATTCCCAAGGCTGGGCGGGCCGCCCATGTTGAGGACAACGTCGGGGCGCTCGACATCGCCATCACCGATGAGTTGCGTGCGGCTCTCGATGCGCTGTTCCCGCCGCCTCGGCGGGCAACGTCGCTTGAGATGATCTGATACGATCGGTTGCCACGACGAAGCGATGGAGGTCGCCCAAGCAGCCTCAAGCCGCGCAAGTCCCCTCGCGCGGCTCTTTCATCTCCACCTGATCTGCTCTCAGAGCTTGATCATGACGTGGCGGACCACCGAATAGTCTTCCAGCGAATAGACGGACATGTCCTTGCCATAGCCGGACTGCTTCATGCCACCGTGCGGCATCTCGCTCGTCAGCATGAAATGGCAATTGATCCAGCTGGCACCATATTGCAGCCGCGCGGCAGCATTCATGGCCTTCGACACATCTCGGCTCCAGACCGACGACGCCAGCCCATAATCGCTGTCATTGGCCCAGCCGATCACGTCGTCCTCGTCAGTGAAGCGGGTAACGGATACCACAGGCCCGAACACTTCCCGACGAACGATCTCGTCGCTCTGCAGCGCACCGGCCACCACTGTCGGCTGGTAGAAGAAACCGGGGCCGTCGACGGCCCTGCCGCCGGTGGCGATCTCGATATGTGTCTGCTCCATGGCGCGTTCGACGAAGCTGGCAACGCGTGCCCGCTGGCGTGCCGAGATCAGCGGTCCGATCTCGTTGTCGCCATCATCGGCTTCGTTATACGTGATCGTTGAGACCGCAGAGGCGAGTTCGGCCACCAGCTTGTCGTAGATCTTCGAGCCAGCATAGACCCGGCAGGCGGCCGTGCAGTCCTGGCCGGCATTGTAGTAGCCAAAGGTGCGCAGCCCTTCGACCACCGATGCAATATCGGCGTCGTCGTAGACGATGACCGGCGCCTTGCCGCCGAGCTCGAGATGCGTGCGCTTCACGGTCTTGGAGGCCGCCTGAAGTACTTTCTTGCCCGTGGCGATATCGCCTGTCAGCGACACCATGGATACACGCGGATGGTTGATCAGCGGGCTGCCGACGCTCTCGCCACGGCCGACGATGACGTTGACGACGCCCGGCGGGAAAATGTCCGCGGCGACTTCGGCCAGCTTCAACGTGGTGAGCGGGGTCTGCTCGGAGGGCTTGAGCACCACTGTGTTGCCCGCAGCCAAGGCCGGCGCGATTTTCCAAGCCGCCATCATCAGCGGATAATTCCATGGCGCGATCTGGCCGCAGACGCCGATGGGGTCGCGGCGGACCATCGAGGTGAAGCCTTCAATATACTCGCCGGCCGCCATCGCCGGCACCACGCGCGCCGCACCGGCGAAGAACCTGAAGCAATCGACAACGGCGGGGATCTCGTCGCGCAGCACAGCATGATAGGGCTTGCCGCACTGAAGCGCTTCCAGGCGTGCGAAGGTTCCCGCCTCTGCCTCGATGAGGCTGGCAAGCTGCAGCAACAGGGCCGAACGAGCAGCGGGCGTCATTCGTCCATAGCTCACGAAAGCTTCGGAGGCGGCAGCAACGGCCGCCTCCACCTGATCGATGGAGGCTTCCGGCATGGCGATCAGTGTCTCGCCGGTGCGCGGATTGAGCACGTTCTCGGCCGTCTCCGTTCCGGCAACGAATTCCGATCCGATCAGCATCTTGGAGGGCAGGACGATAGTCATTTTTGGCTCCGTCTGGGTCTTGTCTGTCTGAAGTCAGCGCGAGCCGCCGGCAACATGCTCACCCTCGCGGGTCAGCCAATAGGCGGCGAGAATGGGGAAGAAGGTGACGGCCATCACCAGCACGGCCACCACGTTGGTCACAGGGCGTTCGCGTGGGCGGACCAGTTCGTTGAGCATCCAGATCGGCAGCGTTGTCTGCTGACCGGCGGTAAACGTGGTGACGATCACCTCGTCGAACGACAAGGCGAAGGCGAGCATGCCACCGGCGAGCAGTGCCGTACCGATATTGGGCAGCACGACGTAACGAAAGGTCTGGAAAGCGTCGGCGCCGAGGTCGAACGACGCCTCGACCAGCGACGGCGACAGGCGACGAAAACGGGCCACCGCGTTGTTGTAGACAACGACGATGCAGAAGGTGGCGTGCCCCAGCACGATGGTGAACACCGAATAGGGCAGATCCATCAGGTTGAAGGCTGACCGCAAGGCAATGCCGGTGATGATGCCGGGCAGGGCGATCGGCAGGATGAGGAGCAGCGAGACGTTGTCGCGGCCCCAGAACTGAGCACGCGATAGCGCGGCCGCTGCGAGCGTGCCCAGCACCAGCGCCAGTCCAGTCGCCACCAGTGCCACATTGAACGACAACGTCAGGGCTGCCCAGATGTCGGGCCTTGCCCACGCCACCGAAAACCAGTGCAGCGTCAGGCCCGGCGGCGGGAACTGATAGCTCTTGTCCTCCGTCGTGAAGGCGTAGACCACGATGATGGCGAGGGGCCAATGCAGGAAAATGAGGCCGCCGATGGCGGACAGCTTGAGCAGCAGAGAGGGTTCGTCAGAGCGCATCGAATGCCCCCAGCTTGCGGGCAAACGTCAGGTAGACGCCCATGATCAGGATCGGCACCACCGAGAAGGCGGCCGCCAGCGGTATGTTGCCGGCCGTGCCCTGCTGGGCATAGACCGCCTGGCCAAGATAGTACTGCGAGCCGCCGACGATCTGCGGGATGATGTAGTCGCCAAGCGTCAGCGAGAAAGTGAAGATCGAGCCGGCCACCACGCCGGGAAAGGCAAGCGGCAGGATGACATGGCGGAAGGTGGCACCCTGGCTGGCACCAAGATCGGCGCTAGCCTCGATCAGGTTGCCCGGCACGCGCTCCAACGCCGCCTGTACCGGCAGGATCATGTAGGGCAGCCAGACATAGCAGAAGACGATGAAGGTGCCGGTGTAGGAGGCGGAGAGCGACGGACCGCCGATCACCGGCAACGACAGATACCAGTCGAGCAGCGGCTTGAGGCCGATCTTGTCCAGCACCCAGGTATCGATGCCTTCGCGCGCCAGGATCAGCTTCCAGGCATAGACCTTGACGAGATAACTCGACCACAGCGGCATCATCACCAAGAGGTAGAAGGCCGCCTTCATCGGCCCCCGGGCATAGCGGGCCGCGTAATAGGCGATCGGGAAGGCCATGATGGCATCGGCCACCGTCACCAGGGCCGACATCAGCACCGTGCGAATGATGACGTCGAGGTTGGCGGGCGCCATCAACTGCACCCAGGTGGACAAGGTGAACTCGCGAACGATCACCCCGGAGAAGTCATCCAGACTGAAAAAGCTCTGTGCCAGAAGGGCAAACAGAGAGCCAAGATAGACGACGCCAAGCCACAGGAGCGGCGCCGCAAGCAGAACGGCGAGGAAGAGACGCGGACGGCGATAGACGGCGTCAAGCAACGAAGACAACGGCCCGCGCCGTCGCAGGGCAAGATCAGACATCATTGCCCTCCCCATCCATGGCATGCAGGGCGCCGTGAGACCAGCCGACCGTGGCCGCTTGCCCCACGCCGAGCGTCTGCGAAGCCGGCGCCATGGCGCAGATCTCGAGCCCGTTGATCTTGAGCCGCGTCTTGCGCATGGCGCCCTGGAACTGCTGATCGATCACCTCGGCCGTTTGCCGGACATCCATGGCATCGGCCGCCGCGCCGATCAGGATCGATTCCGGTCGCAGGCTGGTCCAGCGACTGACACCGCCGAAGCGGGGCGCCTGATCCGGCGTCAAGATGTTGGACGAACCGACGAAGTCGGCCACGAAGCGCGTCGTCGGCCGCTGATAGATATCTTCGGGCGTACCGACTTGCACGATGCGGCCCTTGTTGAACACCGCCACGCGGTCCGCCATGGACAGCGCCTCGCCCTGGTCATGGGTCACGAAGACGAAGGTAAGCCCGAGCTGCTTGTGCAGGCGGCGCAATTCTTCCTGCATTTCCTCGCGCAGCTTGAGGTCGAGCGCGCCGAGCGGTTCGTCGAGCAGCAGCACCTTCGGTCGATTGACTAGGGCGCGGGCGAGCGCCACGCGCTGCCTCTGACCGCCGGAAAGCTGCGCCGGGCGCCGCGCATCCATGCCCTCGAGCCGAACGAGCGACAGCGCTTCCCGGGCGCGCTTTTCACGCTCCGCGCGCGGAACGCCACGCACCATCAGCGCATAGGCGACGTTGTTCAGCACGGTCATGTGCGGGAACAGCGCATAGTCCTGAAACACGGTGTTGACGTCGCGCCGGTTGGGCGCCAGCCCTTCCGCCGTCTCGCCGAAAATTTCGATATGGCCAGCCGTCGGCTGCTCGAAGCCGGCGATCAGGCGGAGGCAGGTCGTCTTGCCCGAACCCGATGGCCCGAGCATGGCGAAGAACTCTCCCTGGCCTATCTCGAAATCCACCCCGTCCACGGCACGCACCGTACCGAAATGGCGGCTGACGTTTTGGAAGAGGACAGCGGTCGCGGATGTGGATGTCATCGGGAAGGCTCGTTGGAGAACACAAGATGTCGCGACCTAGGCCCAGCCAATGCGCGCTTGCACAAAGGAGCAAGAGCAGGGCGGATCAGGGAAACCTGTCGGTCGCGACGCGGCTGCGCCGTTTGGAACAGGCGGCCGGGCAGGCCGGCCCGGAGAGATAGTCCGGACCGGTACCTCCAAGCGCCGGTTCAGCGGCCGCCGAGGATCGCCATATAATCCGACACCCAGCGGTGATACGGCACGCAGCCCTCGGCCGCCGTGCACTTGGCGACGGGCGTGCGCCAGAAGCTGATCTTGTCGAAGTTATCGATGCCGTTGGTCTTGCAGCCTTCATCGGTCAGATTTGCGTTGCCCTTGCAGGCCGCCGGAACCGACGGAACGGACCCGAACCACGCAGCGACGTCGCCCTGCACCTTTGGCTGCAGCGAATGCTCCATCCAGAGATAGGCGCAGTTGGGATGCTTGGCACTGGCGTGCATCATGGTGGTGTCGGCCCAGCCCGTGGCGCCTTCCGACGGAATGACCGAGGCAATCGGCTTCTTCTGGGAGGCCAGGAGATTGACCTGGAATGGCCAGGACGACGACGCGACGACGCCCTCGTTGTTGAAGTCGTCCACCTGCTTCATGGCATCATGCCAGTAACGCTGCACCAGATCCTTCTGCGTGCGCAACAGGTCGAGGGCGGCCTTGTACTGCGTCTCGGTCAGCGCGTAGGGATCGGTGATGCCGAGCTCGGGATTATGCGCCTTCAGATAAAGCGCGGCGTCAGCGATATAGATCGGTCCGTCAAAGGCCTGGATGCGCCCCTTGTTGGACTTGCCGTCCGGCAGCGTCTGCTCCTGAAACACCACGTTCCAGCTCGTGGGTGCGCTGCCCTTGAAGGCTTCGGTGTTATACATCAGCACGTTGGCGCCCCATTGGTAGGGCACGCCATAATGAACGCCATCCACCGTATGCCAGGGGGCGTTCTGCAGGCGCTCGTCCACCGTCTTCCAGGACGGGATCAGGTCCAGGTTGATCGGCTGCACCTTCTTGCCGGCGATGAGACGCAACGATGCGTCGCCCGAGGCGGTGACGAGGTCGAACCCGCCCTCGTTCATCAGCGACACCATTTCATCTGACGTGCCGGCTACCTTCACCTGCACCTTGCAACTGGTCGCTTTCTCGAAATCGGTGACCCAGTCGTAATTCTTGTCGGTTTCGCCGCGTTCGATATAGCCGGCCCAGGCAACGATATCGACTTCCCCTTCACCGGGGCCGATCGAAGCGGGCTGAGCATAGGACGGCGTGACACCCAGAAGCAGCGTTGGCACCATTCCCAACGCAAGCATGCGCTTTGCGAAAGTGGTCATCTCGGTTCCCCTTATGGTGGGCGCGATCAGTGGATGCCGCGCCCTTAGGAAAAACCCTAACAAAACCCTGCCATCTCGCAATTTCAAAAAATCAAGAAATAATATCGGCAATTCCGATATTGCACGCTACGGCATCAGACGACCGGCATTATGGGAGAGCGTGACTTCGATGAAGCGTCGCGCATTCAGGTTGTCGCGATAGCCCCGCCGGCGCACCAGAGCCGCCTTCACCGTGGGCATGGACACGGAAATCTGCCGCGCTTCCAGGCGCAGACCATCCAGCGACCAGGGGCGAAACACAAGATCGGGCAAAATGGCAACGCCGACCCCGCCAGCCACCAGCGCACGCACCGCTTCGACCGAGCGCGAGCGGAATGCGATGTGTGGCCGCAAGCCGGAACCGCGCCAGAGGTGATCGACCGCTTCTTCGATTTCATCGATATTGAGTGTAATCTGCGGAAATTCCGAAATCATCCCAAGGTCCAGTTGATCGCGCTCCGCCAGCACATGGCCGGACGCCACCCATAGTCGGTAGCGATAGGCTTCGAGCTCGTCGGCCGCCAGAGACTCGGGATTATGCAGGCCGGACATGGTGACGAGTGCCAGATCGATCTCGCCATTGAGCAGCAGATGCTCAAGATAATCGTGCCCGTCTTCCACCAGATCGACGCTGACACCAGGAAAGGCACGCGAAAATCGCGCCAGCAGATCCGAGAGCACGTAGCCGGCCACCAGCGACGTCACGCCGAGCGTCAAACGCCCGGTCACTTCGGGTGCGACATTGGCAAGCGCGCCCCGCGCGTCGGCGACGTCCTGCCAGATGCGCTCCGCGTGCCGGCGAAACAGCTGCCCCTTGTGCGTCAATCCAAGACCGCGCGACTGCCGTTCCAGCAGCTTCACGCCGAGATCCGCTTCCAGATCCTTCATCGCTTCGGTGATCGTCGACTGCGACGTCGAGAGGTGTGCGGCTGCCCTCGAAACAGAACCCGTCTCGGCGATCGCAAGGAAATACTGAAGCTGACGCAGAGAAAAGGACATGGCGGCGCCCGCGGGTGGCGTGGTTGGCGGTTGATCAGCGAGGCACGCCGATATGGACATGGACGTCGGCCGCCTCGTTGAGCAGCCTTGGAAACGACGGGATCATCGCCGATCGATCAGGTGGTTTCCAGTCTCATCTGGTGGCAACGGTGCAGCCATTCGTCTTTCTGCTCCAAGAGGATGGCGCCAGCCAAGCCGACAACGGCGTCGTCGTGGAGAAATAGAGGGCGATGTCGCCCCGAAGGGGCCAGGCAGTGGTTGCGGCTATCCCGGCTATCGCCCATAACTCAGGCTGCCCGAGACGCTCTGACGAGAAGCCGCCCGTGACCGATCCGAGACCGCCCGTGACGAAAGATCAGCCGCGCTGGCTTGGCGCCGTTCCGTCGGGGCGCGTGCCGATCGTGCCGCTGATTGTTGCCGCGCGCTGGCTGCTGTTGGCTGTCGTCATCGCCGGCATCTACTTTTTCAGCGGCTTCATCGTTCCGGTGCTGGCCGCGCTGGTGATCGGGTTTGCCACCTGGCCGCTGTTTGCCGACCTGACACGGCTTTGCGGCGGCAACACCAAACTCAGCGCCTCCATCGCACTCATCTGCATTCTTTTCTTCCTGATCGTGCCCATGCTGGTGGCGGTCACCTTCGCGTTCGACGAATTCAAGGTCTGGTTCAACTGGCTTCTGGAGGCCAATCGCAGCGGCGTGGCCGTGCCGCCATGGATCGCCGCGCTGCCGATGGTGGGGGATTGGCTGGCCGAGCAATGGGCTCTGCACGTCGGCCCGCCGGGCGCCATCGGCGAGCTCATCCAGATGACGTCCGGCGCCAATATCGGCAACATATACAGGGCGATCATGACTGCCAGCGGCGAGGCCTTCCGTCTCGTGCTGACACTGCTGTTCATGATGATCGCGCTGTTCTTCGTCTACAAGGACGGCAGTGCCCTGGTGGCGCAGATTGATCTCGTTGGCGAGCGCATCCTGCCGACCCGCTGGGCCCGCATCTCGCGCATCGTACCGGCCACCATCAGTTCCACTGTCACTGGCATGACTCTGATCGCCATCGGCGAAGGCATCGTGCTCGGCCTTGCCTATTGGATTGCCGGTGTCCCATCGCCGGCCATTCTTGCGGTGATCACCGGCGTCATGGCGCTCATTCCGGGCGGCGCTCCGCTCTGCTTCACGCTGATCTCGATCTACCTTCTCGCCAGCGGACATGCTGTGGAGGGCACAGCCCTGTTCGCCTGGGGAACGGTCGAGCTGTTCATCGTCGACAAGACGCTGCGGCCACGCCTTGTCGGCGGCCCTATCAAACTGCCGTTTCTGCCCACTTTCTTCGGCCTCATCGGCGGCGTGAAGACCATGGGCTTTCTCGGCCTGTTCATCGGGCCGGTGCTGATGGCCTTGCTCGTCGCCATCTGGCGCGAATGGCTCATCGAACTCAAAGGTGAGGAAGCGCCCCTCACCGTGCTGTCGCGCGAGCCGCCTGACGCCTGATGCAATCCAGGCGCCGGATGGTCTCTACTTGAGAGGAATGGCGTTCTGGGTCTTGTCCTGCTGGTAGATCCCCGATAGCGCCGCGTATTCCGCCCGGATCCTTTCGGCGCGCGTCACAAACGTCTCGCGCGCGGCAGCGTCGCAGACCGCGATCAGATCGGCGATGTGCTCGCTATGCCAGAAGGCATTGCTTCGTCGGTAGCCGCCAGGCTCGAGCGTGAACACCTCCTTGAGGATGCGAAGGTCATGCGGAATGGAGAAGGCGTCTCGCGAATCTTCATGGCTGAAGAAATAGAAGAAATTGTCGAAGCCAGCCCAGGTGATCGCCGAAAGACACATCGAGCAAGGCTCGTGCGTCGACAGGAAAAGCAACTGACTGGTATTCGGCCGATCTTTGATCTCATAGAATTTCTTGATGGTATGCACTTCGCCGTGCCACAGCGGGTTTTCCGTCTCGTTGTTGGTGCCGGCAAGCACCACCGAATAGTCTTTCTTGTCGAGAAGGGCGGCCCCGAACACCTTGTTGCCGGCTGCAACGCCATTGCGCGTCAACGGCAGTATGTGACGCTCGATCGTTCTCAGCAGTGCATCAACGAGGCGTTCCGGTTGTCTCTCGGCCATCTAGGCATTCCCATCCGTTGTTATCGGACAATCTTCGCCGGTCTCGTCGGACGGTGCAAGGTTCCGTTGCTTTCCGAATCGGAGCGAAGGAATCCGCTTCCAATCAACAAAGCCCAAGCTCCGAGACCGCCATTCCGGGACGCCTTATTGCATCGTGGCCGATCGCACCGAAGGGCAACGCGCGCTTTTCCAGAGACTGATTTGGGTGGAAAAACAGATGGCTGGGGTGGCAGGATTCGAACCTACGGATGGCGGAATCAAAATCCGCTGCCTTACCACTTGGCGACACCCCATCCGGCGGCCTTGGCCGCGGTCCGCACGATATAGCCGCAACGCAATCCGACTGCAACAACGCTGACGTTGACCAATACGACGATAAGGTCGCCTGTGTGCGGGTTCGATCGACGCCGCTGGAGGCGGTTTCGGAGCAGGATCGCGGACGCGCAAAATCCCTGATCCACAAGTGTGATTTTGGGGCTTGCGGAGGCGGGGAGGGGACGCTATACACCGCCCCACCGACGGTTACGGAGTGTAGCGCAGCCTGGTAGCGCACCTGCTTCGGGAGCAGGGGGTCGAGTGTTCAAATCACTCCACTCCGACCATTCTTCCCGCAAATTCAACAAATTGACGATGGCCGGGCGCTAAGCGCCAGGGATCGTTGTCTCTTTTCGCCGCCGACGAAAATGCTTTGCCGCGTTTGCTGTAAGGCTCGTCGCGGGGGGCGGGGAAATCGTGTTGCTGCGCCTCTACCTTGCCGAGAGTGCCGGCTCAGCCTTGGTCATGTCGGCAAAGGCGCGCATGGCGTCGATGCTTCGACGGGCGAAACGGTCGAAGTCGGTGGGATTGTCGTGCTCGGCGATCAGCAGCGAAGCGCCGGCGGCAACCGCCGTTTTCCATAGCTTGGGCCAGGGCACGATGCCTGTACCAACGTCCGCCCAGCCATCCTCACGGACGTGGCTGCCGCGTGGCGCGACATCCTTCACGTGGACGGCGGCGATCCGGCCCGTGTAGCCTTCCAGCCAAGGCTGGGGATCAACGCCGGCCAGAGCCACCCAGGCGACATCCACTTCAAGATGCACGGCCGGGTCGGCGGCGATATGCTGGATCGGCATCGACCCGTCCCGAAGCGGCCGGAACTCGTAGTCGTGATTGTGCCAGGCAAAATCGAAACCGCGCGACCGCAACAGACGGGCGATTGCCGCCAGGCGGTCCCCGAAGCGTCGCCATTCGTCAGTGACGGTGGGGCGTGCTTCGATCGGCACGAAAGGACAAACGACAAGGTGCATGCCCAACGTTTCGGCGATGCGGCAGGCGGCGTCGGCATCGCTTTCCAACATATGCAGCGGGAAGTGGCCGCTCAGGGCGGTGAGGTCGCTTTCGTCGAGCGACTCGCGGAGCGCGCCGGGGTCGTCATAGAGAATGTCCGTTGGCTCGACATTGGTGTAGCCGAGCGCGGCAAGGTGCGGAAAATGGTCCGTCACGGGCGGAAACAGCCGCGCCGAATGCAGCTGAATCGAAAACGGCAGGTCACGCGCCACATCGTCCTCCCAGGGCCGGCTTTATGACGGATAGCCGGTATTTTATTCAAGGCAGAGCGGAAGCCTCCCCTTCCGGCGCTCTGCCGCAAATCGAAACGTTGCGAAAATATGGAGGAAACGCAAGGCCCAGCCATTATCCCACATGCCTGCGGGGCCGGGGCTTTCAAATCTCGTTTGTCTCGCTTTTTCAGCAATCGATTTCATCGATGCTAGCTTGGCCTGTCCCTGGGTGGCAAGCTATTCTTTATAGGGGTCGAAAAAACGACGGAGCCGTCAACCCCAGGAGCTTCGCACCAACCAGCTATTCATCGGCCCGGTGCAATCCCTGCGGCTGGCCGCCGATGAACACTTCCTGCACATTCTGCTCGCCGCCAAGCGTCATGAGGACGAACAGTTCCTCTTCCAGGTCGCAATTGCCGGCCGCGAGGCGATGCGCCATTGCCGGCCTGGCGGTGCTGTCGAGCACGACGAGATCGGCGTGCGCGCCGGGCTCGATGCGCCCGAGGTCCGGCTCACCGAGTGCCTCGGCGTTGCCACGTGTCATCAGGTGGAACGCCTCGATGGCCGAGAGCTTCTGTCCCCGAAGCTGCATGACCTTGTAGGCTTCCGCCGCCGTTGCCAGCATCGAGTAGCTGGTGCCGCCGCCGACATCGGTCGCCAGGGCGATGCGCACGGGATACGGTTCACCTTCGAGCCCCTTGTAGTCGAACAGGCCCGAACCGATGAACAGATTGGATGTCGGGCAGAACACGGCGACGGCGCCGCTCTCCGACATGCGAACGATCTCGCGCGGCGTCAGGTGGATCGCGTGCCCCATCAGGCTTTTCGGGCCGACGAGGCCATAGTGATCGTAGACATCGAGATAGTCGGAGCGCTCGGGGAAGAGGCGCTCCACGGTGGCGATCTCTTCCAGGTTTTCCGACAGATGCGTCTGTACAAGGCAGTCCGGATGAGCGCGGGCAAGGTTGCCCAGCGCTTCCAACTGCTCCGGCGTCGAGGTAATGGCAAACCGAGGCGTAATGACTACCTTCTGGCGGCCGCGACCATGCCAAGCCGTGATCAGTGACGCCGTGTCGTCATAGGCCGATTGGGCCGTATCGAGCACGTCGGGCGGCGCATTGCGATCCATCGCCGTCTTGCCGACGAACATCGCGGTGCCGCGCCGCTCGCTTTCGGTGAGCAGTGCCTCGGCCGCTCCTTTATGGACCGAGCCGTAGCAAACCGCCGTGGTGGTGCCATTGCGGAGCAGTTCGTCGATGAAGAAGCGAGCCTGGGCCGCTGCAAAAGCTGGATCGCCATAGCGCGACTCGGCGGGAAAGGTGTACCTCGTCAGCCATTCCAGCAGTTGTTCGCCATAGGAGGCGATCACCTGCGTCTGAGGAAAATGGATATGGGTGTCGATGAAGCCCGGCAGGATCAATTTGCCGGAGAAATCGTGCAGAACGACGCCCTTGCCGCCCACTCGTCCGATCTCGCTGGCGTCGATCACGTCAGTCACTTTCCCCGCGTCGATGACGATGACGCCATCCTCGAGATAAGTATAAGCATCCGTATCGCCGGCTCTTTGCGGGCGCCGCTTGAAGCTCAGCACGCGACCGCGTACCAGGGTGCGGTCGGACGGAAATCGATCGGAAAAGGTCAACGGGGGCTCCGTTTGGGAGGAGGAGGGCCAATGGTCGTCTTGCCGCTCAGAAGAGACGAGATGCTCAGTCGAGACAATAGAAAAGTCCGCTGCGGTTACATCTTTTCACTTACCGACGACCGTTTGGCGGAGCGACCGCCGGCGTCCGGAAACCATGAGTGCGCCTATGCTTGACGACATCGAGATTGCCCGCGCTGCCCGCCTCCAGCCCATCCAGAAGGTGGCGAATCGCCTGGGCATTCCGGGAGATGCGCTGATTCCCTACGGCCGTCACATTGCCAAGATCGAGCATGGCTTCGTATCCGAAGCGCGCCGGCGGCAGCGCGGCAAGCTGGTGCTGGTCACCGCCATCACGCCGACAGCGGCCGGCGAGGGCAAGACAACCACCACCGTCGGGCTGGGCGACGCGCTCTCCCGCCTTGGCCGCAAGGTGAGCATCTGCCTGCGTGAGCCCTCGCTCGGCCCCTGTTTCGGCGTCAAGGGTGGGGCGGCCGGCGGAGGCCATTCCCAGGTGGTGCCGATGGAGGCGATCAATCTCCATTTCACCGGCGATTTTCACGCCATCACCTCGGCGCATAATCTCCTGTCGGCGTTGATCGACAATTACATCTATTGGGGCAATGAGCCGAGGCTCGATGGCCGGCGCATGACGTGGCGCCGCGTTCTCGACATGAACGACCGCATGCTGCGCCACCAGGTCAACGGCCTCGGCGGCAGCGCCAACGGATTTCCGCGCGAGGACGGCTTTGACATCACCGTCGCGTCGGAGGTGATGGCGATCTTCTGCCTGGCGACCGATCTCGCAGACCTCGAGCGGCGTCTCAAGCGCATCGTCATCGGCGAACTCGATGCTCATTCCTATGCGACGGCCGATATGGTGAGCGCCGCCGGTGCCATGGCGGTCCTGCTGAAGGACGCGCTGCAGCCCAACCTTGTCCAGACGCTGGAAGGCACGCCGGCCTTTGTTCACGGCGGCCCCTTTGCCAACATCGCCCACGGCTGCAACTCGGTGATCGCCACCGAAACGGCGCTCGGTCTCTCGGATGTGGTGGTGACCGAGGCCGGTTTCGGCGCCGATCTCGGCGCCGAGAAATTCCTCGACATCAAATGCCGCAAGACCGGGCTTCAGCCCGACGCGGCCGTCCTGGTGGCCACCATCCGGGCTCTGAAGATGCATGGCGGAGTCGCCAAGGAGGATCTCGGCGTCGAGAATGTCGCGGCGATGGAGGCGGGCTTCTCCAACCTCTCGCGCCATCTCGAAAACCTGCGCAAATACGGCCTCGACGTGATCGTCGCCATCAATCGCTTCGGCAGTGATACCGACGCGGAAATTGACCGCCTCGGCGCACTCTGTGGCGAGGCCGGCGCACCGGTCGCGCTCGCCAGTCATTTTGCCGATGGCGGCCGCGGTGCCGAGGATCTGGCACGGGCGGTCCTTGACGTTCTCGATGCGCCCCGCCGCCAGCCGTTCAGCCTTCTCTATCCGGACGCGCTGCCGCTGGCGGCCAAGATCGAGACGGTGGCGCGCGAGATCTATGGCGCGGCGTCCGTCGAATATGACGGTCGCGCAGCGCGCAAGCTCGTCGAATATGAGGAGCGCGGCTTCGGCAATCTGCCCGTTTGCATCGCCAAGACGCAGTCGTCCTTCAGTGCCGACCCGCAGCGCAAGGGAGCGCCAAGCGGTCACATCCTGCCGGTTCGCGATGTGCGCCTTGCTGCCGGCGCTGAGTTCATCGTGGCTATCTGCGGATCGATCATGACGATGCCAGGACTGCCGCGCGTGCCGGCCGCCAACCGTATTGGCCTCGACTCCGATGGACGGGTGGTCGGCCTCAGCTAAGCTGCCACGCACGCTCTTGTGATGACCAGACGCACGGTTTGCGCTTTCGCACCGGGGGCAATGACCCTATTTCATGGGGGCAACGGTATGCTTTTTTAGCGTTATTTGGAGAGTGCGATGTCTTTCGACCTAGGATCTGAGCCAGCGGCATCGGGCCGGCTCAATTGTTCGGTCGAGCTGCAGGAATACCTTACGGTCGTTCAGCGCGGTCTCAAGGCCATCACCGGCAAGTGGAAGGGCGAGATCATGTGCCTTCTGTCGGAAGGGCCGAAGCGCTTCAACGAGCTGAGGCGAGGCATTCCTGGTGTGACCCAGCACATGCTGGCCGCACAACTGCGCGATCTTGAAAAGTCCGGCCTCATCGTCCGTCACGATTACGAGCAGGCGCCGCCGCGCGTTGAGTATGAGCTGTCGGAAGCCGGCAAGGCGCTCCGTCCGGTGGGAGATGCGCTGCACGACTGGGCGAAGGCCTACGCTCCGGCTTCCGAGGCCGGCAAGCACTGAAAACCCTGGCCAGTCGCTGACCGCAGGCGGATGCCGTTACATGAAGCGGAAGCGGGCGTGCCGGGGATCATGGCTCTCGTGAATAAAGATGGGCTCGCCTGTGAACTGCAGGCCGAGCTCATTTTCGCGTCGCCACATCACTTCGGCCCGGCGTAACGATTGCTCCGTCGGGTCGAAAATGAAGAAGTCTTGCGGAATCTCGCGGGAGTGCTCGCAGCGCACGCGCATGCCACCGGTACTGGTGTCGCGCACGACGCAGTCGACGATATAGCGATAGTCGCCGTAGACGATTTTCGCTGCCCTGAGCGTTCGCCGCCTTACTCCGCTTCTCTGTTCAACCGACATCGCACATGTCCCACCTGTCGCGGGAATCTTGGCAGTGACAAGTTAAGATTTGCCGAAGTTCACATACCGTCGTTGGTCTCGCGACAGGCTAAACCAACTATCCCAGGAGCTCTTTCCGCCAGGGCGGGTTGGCGCCGGCGCGTGAGCAGGTGATGGCGGCGCATCGGGTGCCGAAGGCGAGGGAGGTGGCGAGTTCATCGCGGCTGATGCTTTCGAGCGCCGGCCTTGCGATCCGCCCCGCTTCCTTGAGCGCCACCAGGAACGAGCCCTGGAAGGTATCGCCGGCACCGATGGTGTCGACCACCTTGACCTTCGGAGCGGGAACCTCGACGCGGCCGGCCGTCGGATGCCAAGCGGTGACGCCATCGCCGCCGCGCGTGACGATGAACAGCGCCGCGCCATCGGCCAGGATTTGCTTGGCCTTGCCGTCGAAGTCGTTGCCGCCGAACAGGAAGTCGAAGTCCATGTCGGACATGCGGACGATATCGGCCGCCCGGGCGAACTCGGCCATGCGCGCCGTATAGGCGGTCTTGTCACGGGTCAGCGTCGGCCGGCAGTTGGGGTCGAACGACAAGGTCGTCTTGCCCTTGGCCGCCTTGAACAGGGTGAGATACTCGGAGGCCACCGGCTCGTTGATCAGCGTGGTGGAGCCGACATGCAGCGCCTCGATGGCCGGGAAGGGGATGCTGTCGGGACGATAGGTCCACAGGCGCGCCGCAGTCGTCTCGTCATAGAAGGCGTAATGCGGCTCGTTGTTCACGAAGCGGACGAAGGCCAGCGTGGTCTCGTCATCGGAGTGGCGAACGTAGCGCAGCGATACGCCGGAGGCGCCGAGATGGTCGGCGATCATCGCTCCGAACATGTCGTTGGCAATGCCGCCGACGAAGCCGGTGGGGGCGCCGAGGCGCGACATGGCGACGGCGATGTTGAGGCAGGAGCCGCCGACCGCCGGCACGTAGGCGTCCCGGCCGTCGGCCGCCTTCACAGGCACGAAATCGATCAGCGCATCGCCGCAGGCCAGTAACATGTGATTCCCCCCGAGATTGACCGACGCTTTGTCGCTCAAGCGGCAATTGCCGGTTACCGCGAATTTTTACAATGCTCCCTTAGCCAAAAGAATATCATTCAGGAAAGCGCTTGCGCAAGCGCTTGCTTATGCTATTTTGCGCCCATGGTCGACCTAGGGGAGGCGATGATTGGGAGGAATTCAATCGTCGTCTTGAGGGTTCCCGGCTTTCGGAGCCTGGGCTGGGTTGGCGGAGAAGAGGGAGAGTCCTGTGACCGACTTCAATTTATCGACGAGCGGCTAGGTATTCGCCGAGCGGATTGAATCACCGGGCCGAATGGCGGTGCTCTTCTGTTTTGGTAGAGCATCGTATCGCCACCCAGTTTCAGTCGCCGCGTCACTTCAATTTCAAAGAGCCCGAACCCAGCGGCGCCTGACAGGCCGCCGATGGCGGGGGCTCGTCCGGGCCAGACCGGCATAGGCGTGGGAGCGGTCCCGGCCATGCCCCTTCATGCCCGATCCAACCGGCCGGCGGCCCACCGTCGACAGCAGGAGCCGACACGCATGCCTGAATCAACCGCCCTGGCACTGCAAGGCATCACCAAGTCCTTTCCAGGCGTCAAAGCCCTGAAGCAGGTCAGCTTTTCGCTTGAAGCCGGCGAGATACGCGCCCTTGTCGGCGAAAACGGCGCGGGCAAGTCGACGCTGATGAAGGTTCTTTCGGGGGCTTATAGCGCCGATCAGGGCAAGATCAGCGTGTTCGGCGAAGCCATCGACAATCCCACCCCCGCCACCATGATCGGCAAGGGCGTCGCCGTCATCTATCAGGAAATGGCGCAGGCGCCGCACCTATCGGTGGCTGAGAATGTCTTGCTCGGCCGCCTGCCGCGCCGTGCCGGCGGGCTGGTCGATTGGGCCGAGGCGCGCCGGCAGACCGCCGCCGTGCTGGAACGGCTGGGGTTCGACATCGACCCCGCCGCCCGCATCGACACGCTGTCGGTGGCCAAGCGCCAGATGGTGGAGATCGCCAGGGCGCTGACCCGCAATGCCCGTATCATCGTCCTCGACGAGCCGTCGGCGGTGCTCGCCGCCTCGGAAATCGCCCAACTGTTCGCCATCATTCGCAAGCTGTCGGCCGAGGACGGCGTCGCCTTCGTCTACATCTCCCACCGCCTCGTCGAAGTGTTCGACATCGCCGAGACCGTGACGGTGATGCGCGACGGCGAGGTGGTCCACCAGTGCCGGACCAGCGAGATCGACAGCGAAACGCTGATCCGCCACATGGTCGGCCGTGAAGTCGGCGACATCTTCCCCAAGCGCGTGCCGAAGATCGGCGAAGAGGCGCTGCGCGTATCGGGCCTGTCGGCCGGTGGCTTGGTCAAGGATGCCGACCTCTACGTCCGCCGGGGTGAAATCGTCGGCCTGTTCGGCCTTGCCGGCGCCGGACGCACCGAGACACTGAAGGGCCTGTTCGGTGCCGACCGCGCTTCGCGCGGCGCGCTGACGCTCAACGGCAAAGCCGTCCATCTCGTCTCTCCGCGCGACGGCCTTGCTCATGGCCTCGGCCTGGTGCCGGAAGACCGCAAGGTGGCCGGCCTGTTCCTCAAGCAGTCGGTCGGCTTCAACATCACCATCTCCTCGCTGAAGCATCTGATGGCCGGGCCGCTGCTGTCGCGTGTCAAGGAGAGCGCCCTTGTCGACACCATCATTCGCCGGCTGCGCGTCAAGACGCCTAACGCTCGCGCTGCCGTGCAGAACCTTTCCGGTGGCAACCAGCAGAAATGCGTCATCGGCCGCCTCGTCGGCGCCGAATGCACCATCATGCTGGCCGACGAGCCGACGCGCGGCGTCGACGTCGGCGCCAAGCGCGAGATCTACGACCTGCTGTTCGAGCTGAGCGACAGCCGACAGCTGGCCATCGTCATCGCCAGTTCCGAACTGCCGGAAATCCTCAACCTTTGCGACCGCGTCTACGTGATGCGCGAAGGCCGGATCACCGCCGAACTCGACGCGCGTCAGACCTCCGAAGAGGAAGTCATGCGCTACGCCACCCACAACTGAGCCGAGCCGAGAGGCCTTAAAATGTCAGCCACCACTGCTTCCCGCCCGACGTTCCGCAACCTGCCACGCGGCTTCGGCCTTATCATTGCCCTTGTCGTCCTGATCGTCGCGGCCAGCCTGATCTCGCCGCATTTCCTCAACCCGATCAACGTGCTGAACGTGCTGAGGCAGGTCGCTCTCTACGGCATCCTCGGTGTCGGCATGACCTTCATCCTGCTGACGGCCGGCATCGACCTGTCGATCAGCTCCATCGTCGGTTTCGTCGGCGTGGTGGCGGCGACGCTGATGGGCATGGGCTATCCCATCCTTCTCGCCTGCCTGATCGGGGTAGGGGGTGGCCTGTTGATCGGCGTCATCAACGGCCTCGGCATCGTCATCGGCCAAGTGCCCCCCTTCATCATGACGCTCGGTTCCATGGTGATGACGCGTGGCATCGCGCTGATGATCGCCGACGGTTCTACCGTCAACCTCGGGCCACGCGGCGACGAGTTCTTCTTCCTGGGCGGCGGCTTCATCCTGGGCGTTCCGACGCCGATCTGGGTGTTCGCGCTGGTCTGCGTCATCGCCTTCGTCGTGCTGCGCCTCTCGCCCTTCGGACGAGCCATCTACGCCGTCGGCTCCTCGCCCGAGGCCGCTCGCCTTGCCGGTATCAACGTCGGCCTCGTCACCTTCTCAGTCTACCTGATTTCGGCCGGCCTCGCCTCGCTGTCGGCCCTCATCTTCCTGTCGCGCCTTTCGGTCGGCGACCCCAACTCCGGTGTTGGCCTGGAACTCGAGGCGATTACCATCGCCGTCATCGGCGGCACCAGCCTGTTCGGTGGCGAAGGCGGCATCGCCGGCACCATCGGCGGCGCCATGGTGCTCGCCATCCTGGCCAACATCCTCAATCTCGCAGGCGTCTCACCATTCTCCCAGCAGGTGGTGAAGGGCCTGATCATCGTATTCGCAGTCCTGTTGGAGGCAGGGCGGCGGAGGCGCGCCTGATCGGCGCGAAACCCAAGGAGGAACAGTGACATGAATAGGATCAAGACCATCGGCGCCACGCTCGCCCTGCTGCTCGCCACCACCGCCTTCGCCGGTTCGGCGCTGGCCGCCGACAAGGTCGTCATCGGCTTCTCGCAGGCGGCGTCCAACTCGGCCCACCGCAATACCATGACCGAGCGCAACAAGGCCTACGCGGCCGAGAACTTCAAGGACACCACCCTCATCGTCACCAATGCCGAGGGCAAGTCGGCCAAGCAGATCACCGACATCGAGAGCCTCGAGGTACAGGGCATCCAGGCGCTGATGATCTCGCCGCAGGACTCGGCTGCCGTGACGCCGATCATCAAGGACGCGCTGAAGCAGGGCATCAAGGTGGTGACGCTGGAGCGCTCCATCGAGGGTGTTCCCGTCACGCTACACATCGGCCCGCACAACAAGCCGATCGGCGCGCTGGCCGGCCAGTATGTCGTCAAGGCGCTCGGCGGCAAGGGCAATGTCGTCGAGATCAAGGGCGATCCGGCGGTGGCGCCGGCCGTCGAACGCTCCGAGGGCTTCCACGAGGCTATCGCCGGCTCGGAGATCAAAATCATCGCCGAGCAGCATGCCGACTGGGACGAGGAAAAGGCCCTCAAGTTCATGGAAGACACGCTGCAGCGCTTCGGACCCGGCGAGATCCAGGCCGTCTACGCCCATAACGACAACATGGCCTTCGGCGCCCTCAAGGCCATCAAGGCGGCCGGCCGCGACAAGGAAGGCATCCTGATCATCGGCATCGACGGCGAGAACCGCGCCATCCGCGCCGTGGCCAAGGGCGATTTCGCCGCCACCTTCACCTACTCGACGGTGGCTCCGGAAGGCGTGATTGCCGCCCATGCCCTGGTGACCGGCGACACCGCCGCCCTCGACAAGCTCGGCAAGATGACCAAGCACCCCGACGGTACCATGGAGATCGAGATCCCCTCAAACATGGTCACCAAGGACAACGCCACGCAGTTCTTCTGCAAGGGATTCGGCGACGATCCCGAGTGCAAGTGACCACCACGCGATAACCGGGGAGAGGCGCGGCAACGCGACTGTCTCCCCGGCAGGCCCGCCGGCATCGCTCCTCTCCCTCGGGTCGGCGGGCCCTTTTCCTAGAGCAAATCCAGCAAAAGTGTACCGCGGTTTTGCGTCAGTATTTGCGTGAAAACAAAGAGCTAGAGAATTTCCGGTGAACCGGCTTTCACCGGAAATTCTCTAGAGATCAAGGACCCGAAATCGATGAACGACGTCCACACCGACGCCAAGGTCGACATCTCCGCCGAGGGCTCGGTCGGCGGTCGCTTTATCCGCTCGATCCTGCGCTCGCGCGAAACCGGCATCGCGCTCGCCATCGTCATCATGGTGGCGGTGCTGGCGATCCTGGCGCCCAGCTTTCTCAGTGCCGACAACGTCTCCAACAACGCCCGCAACATGTCTTTCGTCGGCATCGCCGTGCTGGGCGAGGCGCTGGTGCTGATCATCGGCGGCATCGACCTGTCGGTCGGCTCCATCTGGGGCGTCACTGCCGTCGCCTCGGCCGCGCTGATGGGTTACGGCCTGCCAACTCCGGTGGCCATTGCCGGCGGGCTGTCGCTCGCCGCCCTGTTCGGCCTGTTCAACGGTCTCTGCATCACGCTGCTGCGCATGCCGCCCTTCGTGCCGACGCTCGCCACCATGAGCATCGCCCGCGCCACGGCGCTGATGATCACCCGCGGCCGCTCCATCGACGAATTCCGCCCCATCGGCGACAGCTTCTTCGAGCTCGGTGGCGGCTCCATCCTCGGCGTGCCGACACCCTTCGTGCTGTTTGCGGTGCTCTCGATCGTCATGTGGGTGCTGCTCGACCGCACCATCTTCGGTCGCCGCCTCTACGCCATCGGCGGCAACGAGACCGCCGCCCGCCTGTCCGGCATCGACGTCGACCGCATGAAGATCGCCGTCTATGTGCTGTCGGCGCTGTTCGCCGGCCTCGCCGGTCTTGTCGAGGTTAGCTACCTGTCGTCGGCGATCGCCAACCAGGGCACCGGCAAGGAACTCAACGTCATCGCCGCGGCGGTCATCGGCGGCACCAACCTCATGGGCGGCGAGGGCACCATCCTCGGCGTCTTCTTCGGGGCCATCATCCTGGAAATTCTGCGCAACGGCCTCGTGCTCATCGGCACCGACGCCTACTCGCAGGGCATTTTCGTCGGCCTCGTCATCATCATCGCCGTCTTCATCGATCAGCTCCGCAAGGGCGTGTGGAGACGCAAGTGAGGGAGAGAGCGGCCCGTCGTGGGGCGTCCCGCTCGGACAAACTGCCCGGCAGGTGTCGGGGCAGACAACAAGGAGGAAATGACATGAAGAAGCTTCTGCTTTCGACGGCCGCGGTTCTCGCCGTCAGCCTATCCTTCGCCGGCGCGGCCAATGCCGCCGGCAAGACCTTCGCCATGGTTCCCAAGCTGATCGGCCATCCCTTCTACGCCGAAGTCGAGAAGGGCTGTGAGGACGCGGCCAAGAAGCTCGGCGTCGAGTGCCTGTTCACCGGCTCGCCGCAGGCCGACGAGGCCGAACAGGCCCGCGTCATCCGCGACTTGATCACCAAGGGCGTCGACGGGCTGGCCATCGCCCCCAACAACGCCGCCTCGATCGCCCCGGTGATTGCCGCTGCCAAGGCCAAGGGCATTCCGGTCATCACCTTCGACAGCGACGCGCCGAAATCCGAGCGGGCGCTGTTCGTCGGCACCAACAACGTCCAGGGTGGTGCAGAAGGCGGCAAGGCCTTCGTCGGCGCGCTGCCCGAGGGTGGCAAGTATGCCATCATCACCGGTGGCCTCGCCGCCGCCAACCTCAACGACCGTATCGCCGGCTTCAAGTCGGCCCTGACGCCGGCCTTCACCGAGGTGTCGGGTTCACCCTTCCCCTGTGACGACGACTCCAACCGGGCCATCCAGATCATCCAGGACCTCCTGGTGAAGAACCCCGACCTCAAGGGCATCTTCATCTCCGGCGGCTGGCCGATGTATGCCTATGAAGCCTTCTCGCGGGCGCTTGCCAGCCGGCATGACGACATCAAGGCGGGCAAGCTGGTCATCGTCTCTTACGACACCGTCACCTCGCAGCTGAAGCTTCTGAAAGACGGCTATGCCACGGCTCTGATCGGCCAGCGCCCCTACGCCATGGGCACTGAGTCGATGGATATCCTGAAGAAGCTCTCCGAGAAGGCGGCCGTGCCGGTAGTGGTCGACACCGGCGTCGACCTCGTCACCTCGGCCAACGTCGACACGTTCCTGAAGTAACTCCCGATGGGCGGCGACCCAGCCGTCGCCGCCCCAATTCTCCGGATGGAAAATGCCATGCCCGCGCTTCTCGCCATCGATGCCGTCAGCAGGACCTTTCCCGGCGTCAAGGCGCTGGAAAACGTCAGTTTCGAGATCGAGGCGGGTCGGATCCACGCCATCGTCGGCGAAAACGGTGCCGGCAAGTCGACGCTGATGCAGATCATCGCCGGCGTTCAGCAGCCCAATGGCGGCCGCTTGCTGCTCGATGGCGAGGAGATCCACCTGAGCGGCACCCGGCAAGCCCGCGAGAAGGGCATCGGCATCGTCTTTCAGGAACTCAACCTTGCCCCCAACATGACGGTGGCTGAGAACATCTGCCTCGGCATCGAGCCTCCGCGCGGCGTGGTCTTTCTCGATCGCCCCTACCAACGGCGCCTGGCCCGCGAGGCGCTTGCCCGCATGAGCGTCGATATCGACATCAACAGGCGGGTCGGCGATCTGTCCATCGCTCAGCAGCAGCTGATCGAAATCTGCAAGGCGCTGATCCACAACCCGCGCCTGCTGATTCTAGATGAGCCGACGTCCAGCCTGTCGGACGCCGAAACCGCCTTCCTGTTCAAGGTGATGGCCGACCTCAAGGCGGTCGGCGTCACCATGCTCTACATCTCCCACCGCATGCCCGAGATCTTCTCGGTGTGCGATGCCATCACCATCCTGCGCGACGGCCATCACGTGCGCACCATGGCGCTCGCCGACACCAGCCCGGAAGAGGTGGTGCGCCTGATGGTGGGGCGCGATCTCTCCAATGTCGGCCGCAGTCCGGCCGCTGATCCCGAAAAGCCGGTGGTGCTGGAAGTGAGCGGTCTGACACGCCAGCCATCCTATCGCGACATCTCCTTCCATGTGCGGGCCGGCGAGATCGTCGGTTTTGCCGGCCTTGTGGGCGCTGGCCGCTCCGAGGTCATGCTGGGACTGTTCGGTTCGCCACCACCGGAGACGGGCGAAATTCGCATCGACGGCCAGCCGGTGACCATCGATCGCGCCGCTACGGCCATCGCCAAGGGCATCGCTCTGCTGCCCGAGGATAGAAAACGCCAGGGCCTGGTGCTCGGTCTATCGGTGTCCGACAATCTGGCGCTCGCCGCCCTCGGCCAGAAGGCCCGCGTCGGCTTTGTAGATTTTGCCGCCGAACGCCGGCTCGTCGACAGCTATGTCCGGCGGCTGCGCATCAAGACGCCCAATGTCGAAGCAAAGGTCGGCAATCTCTCGGGTGGCAACCAGCAGAAGGTGGTTCTCGCCAAATGGCTGGCCACCAATCCGCGCGTGCTGATCGTCGACGAGCCGACGCGCGGCGTCGACGTCGGCAGCAAGGCGCAGATCTACGCCTTCCTGCGCGAACTGGCCGCCGCCGGCCTTGCCATCATCGTCGTCTCCTCCGACCTGCCGGAGGTGATCACCATCTCCAATCGCATCCTGGTGATGCGCGATGGCCGTCTGGTGGGCGAACTGCAAGGCGCGGATGCCGACGAAGAACAGATCATGGCGCTTGCCGCGCTCGACCAGACGGCGGCGGCAGGACGCAAGCTGAGAGGACAATCATGCTGAAAGGTATTTCCCCGGTGGTCAACGGACCGCTTCTGTCGGTTCTCGACCGCATGGGGCACGGCGATGAGATCGTGCTGGCCGATGCGCATTTCCCGTCCTTCTCGTCGAATGCCACGGTGCTGAGTGCCGCCGGCATCGGTGTGACGGCGCTGCTCGACGGCATCCTGCCGCTCCTTGAAATCGACACCTATGTTGCCGATCCCCTGGTCATGGTCGATCCGGTGCCCGGCGACAGCATGGACCCCGACCTGCTTGCCGATTGCCGCGCAGCCATTGCCCGCCACGCGCCGACGGCGGCCCCGATCGTCTTCATGGAACGCTTCGCCTTCTACGAACGCGCGCGCCAGGCCTTCGCCATCATCGCCACGGGAGAAACGCGCAAATACGGCAACATCCTCCTGAAAAAAGGTGTGACGCCGGTTTGAACGCCGGCCAACTCCTCATCAAGGGCGGACAGCGTGGTGTTGTCCGGTATAAGCCCTTGAGGCGACAAAGCGCATGGGCGAAGATCGGCCCATGTGGCGGCGGAGGAATCGTTGCCGCGCCGGTTCCTGTGCCGGGTGAAAGAGAGGTTTGACGGTGGCTACCATTTTCGACGTCGCGCGCCATGCCGCGGTTTCGACCTCGACGGTATCGCATGTCGTCAATGGCACGCGGAAGGTCAGCGCCGAAACGGCGCGGCGCGTACAGGAGGCGATCGCCGCCGTCGGCTACACGCCCAACGGCATCGCCCGCGCCCTGGCCGTCTCGACGACCAATAGCGTCGGTATCGCCGTTTCCACCATATCCAACCCCTATTTCGGCGATATCATCGGCGCCATAGAGCGCGAATGCACGCGCCTCGGACTGATGGTGTTCCTCTCAGACACCCACGACAATCCCGAGCATGAGCTGCGCGTCGTCAAGGCGCAGCACCTCCGGCGCGTCGACGGCATCATCCTGGCCCCATCTGAGACCGGCGACAGCGAGACGCTGAATTACATCGAGACCAACAAGATTCCCTGCGTACTGGTCGACCGGCTGACGTCGTCGAAGTTCGATCGTGTCGGCATCCAGAACAAGCATGCCATGGGCATGGTGGTCGGCCATCTCGCCGACCACGGTCACCAGCGCATCGGCTTCATCTCCGGCCAGCCGGGCTTTGCCACGGCCATCGAGCGCACGGAAGGGTTCCGCGCGGCGATCTCCGAACGCGGCCTCTCCTTCGACGAGACCCTGATCCGCGCCGGCGACAGCATCGTTGGCGCGGCGGCGGCGGCCACTGAACTCTTGTCGCGACCGGACCGGCCGTCGGCGCTCGCCGTCGGCAACAACATGTCGATGATCGGTGTCATGCGGGCGATCCGCGCCATCGGTATGCGCGTACCTGAAGATATCGCGCTTGTTGGCTTCGACGATTTCGAATGGGCCGACTGCTTCGAGCCGCGCCTCACCGTCATCGCCCAACCGGTCGAGGAAATCGGCCGCAAGGCGGCCGAACTTCTGGTTCGCCGCATTGCCGCCGACCAGAATGGCGATCTGCTGAAGCCGCAGACCGTCCGCCTGAAGCCGACGCTGGTGATCCGTCAATCCTGCGGATGCAATCCCTCGGCCACCTAAGTCTCGCCAAGCCTCGCCTAGATTTCCTTCCGCCACGGCGGGTTGGCGCCGGCCCGCGAGCAGGTGATGGCAGCGCAACGGGTGCCGAAGGCGAGGGCGGCGGTGAGTTCGTCGCGGCTGATGGCTTCCAGCGCCGGCCGTGCAATTCGTCCGGCTTCCTTGAGCGCCACCAGGAACGAGCCCTGGAACGTGTCGCCAGCACCGATGGTGTCGACCACTTTGACGGCGGGCGCGGCAACCTCGACCCGGCCGGCCGTCGGGTGCCAGGCAATGACGCCGTCGCCGCCACGCGTGACGATGAACAAGGCCGCTCCGCCGGCCAGGATGTCCTTGGCCTTGCCCTCGAAATCACTGCCGCCGAACAGGAAGTCGAAATCCATGTCGGACATGCGGACGATATCGGCGGTCTTGGCGAACTCGGCCATGCGCGCCGTATAGGCGGCCTTGTCGCGGGTCAGCGTCGGCCGACAGTTGGGATCGAAGGACAGCGTCGTCTTGCCCTTGGCCGCCTTGAACAGGGCGAGATACTGCGAGGCCACCGGCTCGTTGATCAGCGTGGTGGAGCCGACGTGCAGCGCTTCGATGGCCGGGAAGGGAATGCTGTCGGGACGATAGGTCCACAGGCGTGCGGCGGTGGTCTCGTCGTAGAAGGCGTAGTGCGGTTCGTTGTTCACGAAGCGGACGAAGGCCAGCGTGGTCTCGTCATCGGAGTGGCGAGCGTAGCGCAGCGATACGCCGGAGGCGGTCATGTGCTCGGCGATCATGGTGCCGAACATGTCGTTGGAGAGGCCGCCGACAAAGCCGGTGAGGGCGCCGAGGCGCGACATGGCGACGGCGATGTTGAGGCAGGAGCCGCCGACGGCCGGCACGTAGGCGTCCCGGCCGTCGGCCGCCTTCACAGGCACGAAATCGATCAGCGCATCGCCGCAGGCCAGTAACATGTGATTCCCCCCGAGATTCTGGACGCCTCGGTTTCAGTGCTAGCCAATCGTTGGGGCGCCTTCAATCTCTCCGATGGGCATGGGGAGTACTTCTGATCGTGTTGGCAATCGCTTGGCAGCTCAATAACGGGCGATCGACAGGTCGGTCGTGTCGATGTCTGGCTTGCGACCGGAAATCAGATCGGAGAGCGCCCGGGCCGAGCCGCAGGCCATCGTCCAGCCGAGCGTGCCATGGCCGGTGTTGAGCGAGAGATTGCCATAGCGCGTGGCGCCGATGATCGGCGTGCCGTCCGGCGTCATCGGCCTGAGGCCCGACCAGTAGCTGGCCGCCTTGAGATCGCCACAGGGGAACAGACTATCGGCGACATATTCCAGCGTATCGCGCTGTCTAGGCGGCAGATCATTGTTATAGCCGCTGATTTCCGCCATGCCGCCGACACGCAGGCGGTCGCCTAGCCGTGTGAGCGCCACCTTGTAGGTTTCGTCGAGCACGGTGGAGACCGGCGCGCGTGTCTCGTTGGTGATGGGGGCGGTCAGCGAGTAGCCCTTGACCGGATAGACCGGAAGCCGCAGACCGATCGCCCGGCCAAGCACAGGCGACCAGGAGCCGAGCGCCAGCACATAGTGGTCGGCTGTGATCTTGCCTTCGGAAGTGACGACACCACTCACCGTGCCGCTGCCCGTCTCAATCCGCGAAATCGAGACGTCATAGCGAAACCGAACGCCCAGCCCCTCCGCAATCTTCGCCAGCGCGTTGGTGAAGAGATAGCAATCCCCCGTCTCGTCGAGCGGCAGGCGCAGTCCACCAACGAAACTGTCTTTGACGGCGGCGAGCGCCGGTTCGGCACGGGCGACGCCGTCGCGATCGAGCAGTTCGAACGGCACACCATCGCTGGCGAGCACCTCGGTATCCCGATCCGCGTGGTCGAGCTGTTTCTGGGTTCGGAACAGCTGCACCGTACCCTGCGAGCGATGATCATAGGCGATGCCGGTCTCCTCGCGCAGGGCGATCAGACATTCGCGCGAATAGCCGGCAATGCGCAGCATGCGACCCTTGTTGCGCACGTAGGCGGCCGATGTGCAGTTGGCGAGCAGCGACAGCATCCAGGGCAGCGCGTAGCGATCCAGCGTCGGCCGAAGAATGAGCGGCGCGTGCTGCATGAACAGCCATTTCAGCGCCTTGAGCGGAATACCCGGCGCGGCCCAGGGCGTGGAGTAGCCGGGCGAAATTTCGCCGGCATTGGCAAAGCTGGTTTCAAGCGCCGGACCGGACTGGCGATCGTAGACGGTGACCTCGTGGCCAGCCTTGGCAAGATAATAGGCGGTGGTGGTGCCGACAACGCCGGCGCCGAGAACTGCAATTCTCATGTGAATATCCCTGCTTCACAAGTCTCCATGCGGGATGGACGACGGCCGAAATCGCCATCTTCTGTGGCGTCTCTGGTTTCGTGCAAGGCCGTCCAATGCATGCCTCGAACTCTAGGAAGACGACCCGACGGGGTCCACATGAAAAAGGCCGCGGCAGGCGCTTGGGAGGGTTGCAGGAAAGGGCGATCCCGATTGGACGCCCTCCAACTGGCCCATCGCTTCATTCGGTGAGGCGCCTGTGCTATCGAGGGGCATGATTCACATTCGTGACCTCCTGCGCCTGTCCGGCGTTCTGATGTCGGCGGCCCTTGCGGGCTGCTCCCTCCTCAGCTCCGACTCGGACTTCACGCCGCCGCCGCCGCGCGCCGCTTCCACTCTCCACATCACGACCGCCGGTGTGCCGGGGCTGCCGCCAGACACTGCCTTTTCGAAGAAGGCCATCGAGTCGTTGGAGCCCGGCTATGTCGTCTCGCCGGTGACCATGGCGACCGAGCAGAGCGAGAGCGTCGCCGCACTGGCTCTGTTTCGGGATGGGCTACAAGTGTTGCAGGTGCTGCCGGGGCAGGGCGGGCGGATCGGCGCCGTTCACGGCGTGTCGGAGAACCTCTCCGGCCCCAATGGCGAACGCATCGGCATGACATTCCGCGAGACGCACATGGATCGCGCGTCCTGCCGGGAAGGGCAGGGCAATTGGCTCGCCATGCCGATCTGCACGGCGCGCGGCGCGCCCAATGTCACCTTCGTCTTTGCCATACCCGGCTACATCTCGGCCGGCGGCTTGCCCGACGATGCCACGCTGGCCAGCGCTACATTGCAGCGCATCATCTGGGTGCCGCAGGTGGGGTGAACAGAATCCTTGTCGCGGCCGCCGTCGAGGCCGGTGGGCTAATTGCTGACACTAGCCGCTGGGGAAGTGTTCGCTTGACCATTCTCCCTCGACTCTGGAGCAAACGGCTTCAGATCGGCGAGGTCGCCTAATATCTCTGGAAACTGGGCAGCAATGACGCTGCCAACATGTGCCTGAGGGTTGGAATGGGTTTGGGATTTGGTTTCCCAGTCCCACACCAACTCACGTGCTCTGACGAATGCGCCTATCAAATTGCGCTTCTCAAGAAGACCGTGTTGGAAAAAGGCACTGCCAAAATAAGTCCAGTCGTTGGTGTCGTTGCAGCCGAACGAGACATTCTCAGTTGAGGACGCTGTAAACACGGCAGACCGCTCATCTGAAAATAACGGAACGAATACGCCTGAGTGGCAGGCCGAAACAATGATGATACGGTTCTTGATACCGGCCCGATCGAGTGCGAATCTCAGATCGAGTGGACGAATTGTGCTTTGATGTGCATGTGGCCCGCTCAAGGAGACGCCTGTCGTGCCACCGTGAGACGTGATGAACAAGACTAATGCATCACGCTCGGGATTCATCCGGGTACCGATTGTATCGATTGATCGGGCAAGTGTTTGAAGCGTTGCCACAGGCGTGTTGATCGAGTTTTGGTCGTTGACCAGCCGAATGGCATGTGGCCCGATGTGAAACAGCTTGTCCATGATGGCAGCCGCTGAACCGCTCTCCCGATCGAAGACCGCTTCCGACATGCCGCCGACAGAGATCGAAAACACGGTCGGCTTGCTGGGGTCGGTCGGCGCGATTCGAGCAAGACTGTCGCTCACGACCGACGCTTGCTCCCACTCCGAACGATACCAGGCTTCCTCAGCCGCTTGCGCGATCGCTGGATCTACGTCTGGGTTAGTCCCTTCATTATCCGGAGACAGCCAATCATCAAGCCGCGCCCAGACGGTTCGGGGTGCTGCGATGGCAAACACATCGGAATAGAAAGCCGGCTCGAACCGAATAACGAACGGAGAGGCAAGGTCGAGTGCAAGAAAGCCAAGTGTTGCGAGTATGGGGCGGCGCCAGTGGAAGGGGTCATAAGATCGCAAGACGATCATTGGGACAGCTAGACCCCAGACCATCGAAACTAGCGCTATTGAAATTAACGTGAGCCAATATGTTCCTGTGTTCAGGTGCTCGGTCCATGCAAGTAGGCCTAAAGAAATAAGAAGAACTATGTTGGAGACAACATGCACGACACTGAATGCCCATGACGAAACTGCTATCATGGAGAGATAGTTGGGGCCGACAAATAACACCAAAGCGAGGATAAAGTAGAGAGCGTGGGTCGCAACGAGCGCGGTGAGCCCATACTCATCAAAGCTCCAGTTTGCTTGCGATATCACCCACTGGCCGAAAAGGTTGGTCAGGATAAGCGCAAAGAAGCCAACCAAGACCGCGTACGGACTGGCCGGAACATCATACGGATCAAATCTGCGAAACGAAAGACAGCGCAGAACTGCACGGAAAATAGCCATTTCCAACCGGTTTCATATCCTGAGTTGAAACGAAGTAGGCGAGCCGTGCGGGAATATGCAACCAATAGTGATTGATATGGTAAAATATGACCTGTCATGTGTGCTGATAAGAACGGCCGGGTTTAACAACCCGGCCGCACTCTTTTCTATGTCGACCGTCGATCAGCAGAACTGATTGACGATGGCTTCCAGCTGCTCCTGCTTGCCGCTCTTCGGTTCCGGATTGATGTTGTTCTTGGCAACGTAATCCGCGAGGTCTTCGAGCGAGCGCTTGCCGGCAAGAATGGCCTGGCCCTCGGCGCCCTTCCAGCCCGCGTAGCGCGCTTCGAGGTTCTTGGCGAGGCGGCCGTCCTCGATGATGGCGGCGGCGTTGAGCAGGGCCTTGGCAGCGGCGTCCATCGACGCGGCATGGGCGATGACCAGATCTTCCGGATCGATTGACTGGCGACGAACCTTGGCGTCGAAGTTGAGGCCGCCGGTGGTGAAGCCACCCGCCTTGATGATCTCCAACATGGCCAGCGTCAGCTCGGGCACGTTCATGCCGAACTGGTCGGTGTCCCAGCCGAGACGGTCGTCACCGCGGTTGAGGTCGACCGAACCGAAGATGCCGAGAGCAGCGGCCATCCCCAGCTCGTGCTCGAAGGTGTGGCCGGCCAGGATGGCGTGGTTCTGCTCGATGTTGACCTTGACTTCCTTCTCGAGCCCGTAGGCCTTCAGGAAGGAATACACCGTGGCAACGTCGAAGTCGTACTGGTGCTTGGACGGCTCCTTCGGCTTTGGCTCGATCAGGATGGCGCCCTTAAAGCCGATCTTGTGCTTGTAGTCGACGACCATGGTCAGGAAGCGGCCGAGCTGGTCCTGCTCCTGCTTGAGGTCGGTGTTGAGCAGGGTCTCATAGCCCTCGCGGCCGCCCCACAGCACGTAGTTCTGACCGCCGAGTTCCTTGGTGATGTCGAAGACGTTCTTCACCTGCGCCGCCGAGTAGGCGAACACGTCCGGATCGGGGTTGGACGCGGCACCGGCCATGAAGCGGCGGTTGGAGAACAGGTTGGCCGTACCCCACAGGAGGTTGATGCCGGTCTCTTCCTGCTTCCTGGCGAAGATGTCGGCAATGGCGCGGACATTCTTGTTGGACTCGGCGAGCGTCTTGCCTTCCGGCGCCACGTCGCGGTCGTGGAAGCAGTAGAAGGGCACGCCCAGCAGCTGGAACAGGTCGAAGGCGACGTCGGCCTTGACCTTGGCGAGCTCCAGCTCGTCGGAACCGTTGAACCACGGACGCAGGAACGTGCCGTTGCCGAACGGATCGCCGCCACCCCAGGCGAAGGAATGCCAGTAGGCGACGGCAAAGCGCAGATGATCCTCCATGCGCTTGCCGAGAACGACCTGGTCCTTGTTGTAGTAACGGAAGGCAAGCAGGTTGCGGCTTTCCGGCCCCTCATACTTGACGGGCTTGATGTTGCCCCAGAACGGATGGGTCATGTCTTTCCTCTTTTTTTGAACTCTGTTGTAGGCGAAAAGGTCAGGCGAGCGCGTCGCGAACGGCCGGATAGAGCGCGCGATACTTGGCGTAGCGGTCGGCATAGGCAGCGACGAGCGATTTGTCCGGCTCGACGGTGCGGGCGACCGGCGGCGGGGTCAGCGTCTCGAAGGGATCGTCGCCGGTGGCGGCGATGCGGCCCAGACGGGCGGCGCCGAAGCCTCCGCCGTAGTCACCCTCGGCGGTGATGTCGAGCGGCCGGTCGAGCACCGCCGCCATGATCTGCAGCCAGGCTTCCGAGCGCGAGCCGCCACCGACCGCGAAGGCGCGGTCAATGTCGGTGCCGGCGTCGTTGAGGACGCGCAGGCAATCGCGGAAGGCGAAGGCGACGCCTTCCAGGACCGCCTGCGTCAGCTCTGCGCGGCCGGAGGTGTGGCTCAGCCCGACGAACACACCTCGGGCGGCAGCATCGTTGTGCGGCGTACGCTCGCCCGAGAGATAGGGCAGGAAGGTAACCGGCGACGGCTTGGCCGGCTTCGGATCGAGCCCCTTGGTCAGCTCCGGTGCCGGCGTCTCCAGGAGGTGCGACAGCCACTGCAGGCTGTCGGTGGCCGACAGGATCACGCCCATCTGGTGCCAGGTGCCGGGAACGGCATGGCAGAAGGCGTGCACGGCGCCCTCGGTATTGGGCGAGAAGGAAGCATTGGAGACGAACAGCACGCCGGAGGTGCCGAGCGAGGCGAAGGCGGCGCCCGGTTTGACGGCGCCCATACCGACGGCACTCGCCGCGTTGTCGCCACCGCCACCGGCCACCACCGGCGCCTTGGCGAGGGACCAGCGAGACACCAGTTCGGCGCGCAGTGCACCGGAGGACTCGGTGCCCTCGACGAGGCGCGGCATGTGATCGAGCGTCAGATCGGTGGCGGCCAGCAACTCCTTCGACCAGGCGCGTTTGCCGACGTCAAGCCACAGTGTGCCGGCGGCGTCCGACATGTCGGACACGTAGTCGCCGGTCAGCCAGAGGCGGACGTAGTCTTTCGGCAGCAACACCTTGGCGGTCTTGGCGAAAATCTCCGGCTCGTGCTTCTTCACCCAGGCAAGTTTGGGCGCAGTGAAGCCGGGCATGGCGATGTTGCCGGCAATGGCGCGCAGCTCAGGGCAGCGCGCTTCCAGCTCGCCGCATTCGGCAGCCGAGCGCACATCGTTCCAAAGAATGGCGGGGCGGAGCGGCTTGTCGGCCTTATCCAGGAGCGTCGCGCCGTGCATTTGGCCGGAAAGACCGATGCCAGCCACCACCGAGAGCTCCTTCGGATGGCTGATCTTCAACTGATCGATGGCGCTTTGCGTGGCAGCGATCCAGCTGTCGCCCTCCTGCTCCGACCAGCCGGCATGCGGCCGCGTGACTTCGAGCGAGGCCGAGGCCGTGGCGATGATCTTCTCGCCGTCGCCGACGAGAACAGCCTTCACCGACGATGTGCCGATGTCGAGGCCGAGGTAGGTGGTCATGGTCTCCTCCCAGTGTACTTAAGATCTGGCTTTTTCCAGGCCCAGGGCTACAGCAGATTGTCGCGCAGAAAGATGTCGATGCGGATCCGCTCCTGATCGTCGATGATCTGCCAGTCCGATGTCAGCGACATCAGCACGCGGGCTGCTGAGCGCACTTCATGACCGGGATCTTGATTGATCACCGCGTCGATGGTCCCTCTCACCAGCGCTTCGCGGTTCTCCTCGATGAGCTCATGGGCGATGTAGACGATCTCGCGTGCCCGGCCGCTCGCTTCCAGGGCCGAGATGACGCCTGCATTGCCGGCGCCGGCGTTATAGATGCCGGCAAGATCGGTGTGCTGGCGCAGCAGATCCTCGACCAGCTTGTGAACGCGGGCCGGGTCGTCGCGTCCTTCGCGGAGCGCGATGACGTGGACGGCGGGAAAGTCCTGGGCGATCACCTGTTCGAAACCGAAGCGACGCTCGGCGTGATCGCGCAGCGCCAGCGAGCCGGCCACCAAGGCTACCTTGCCGGTCTGGTTCGGCAGGAAGCGGCCGATCAGCGAGCCGGCGGTGCGGCCGGCAGCGGTGTTGTCGATACCGATGAAGCGATCGCGGCGGGAACTCGGAACGTCCGACACCAACGTCACCACGGCAACGCCGTCGGTCTTCAGTGCGTTGATCGCTTCGCGCACGGCGGGATGGTCAAGCGCGGCAACGGCGACGCCCGCATAATCTTCTTGCCGTATTTCCCTCAGCGCTTCCGCGAGCACCTCACCGTCGAACACATCAACGTGGCGGATATCGAAACTGGCGCCCTTATAGGGCAGCCAGTCGCCCAAGCGCTGGATCGATGTTTCAAGCGCTTCGAAGAACGGATTATGGCCGCGCGGTAGAACGAATGCGAAGCGGCTGGTGCCGGGTTGGACGCGGCCGGCGAGGCTCGATGGCGCGTATCCAAGCTGACGGATGGCACTTTCGACCTTTTCAATGGTCACCGAACGCACGCCGTCGCGCCTGTTCAGCACGCGATCCACTGTCGCTACGCTGACGCCAGCCGCCTCAGCAACAGTCCGCAGGGTGATCTTCATTGAGGGGTCCAGCCTTACAAATGATTTCTTTCACTCAATAAGGCTATGCAATTCCATCGTCAATGCGCAATAGGCTGGTTCAAACACTCATCCGGTGAAAACGGCGACGCCGGCTTAACTCCGCCGGCGCCGCTTTCTGGTTTCAGTTGGAAAGGGCGTCGAGGATGCGGACCCAGGAGCGGATGCCGCCGTGGTAGCTCGACACTTCATATTTCTCGTTCGGCGAATGGATGCGGTCGTCGTCAAGCCCAAAGCCGATCATCAGGCTGTCCATGCCGAGGATGGACTTGAAATGGCCAACCACCGGAATGGAGCCGCCTGAGCCGACCAAGGCCGGCGCCTTGCCCCATTCCGCCTGAAGCGCGGCTCGCGCCTTGCCCATCGCTTCGCCGTCGATGGCGAGATGGACGGCTGGGCTGCCACCATGCTCACGGAACTCCACCTTGGCGTCCGGCGGCAGCCGATCCGTCACATACTGACGAAAGGCAGTCCGAATCTTCTGCGGGTCCTGGCCGGCGACGAGGCGGAACGACACTTTGGCTTCGGCACTGGCTGGCAGCACCGTCTTGAAGCCGGGGCCGGCATAACCGCCAGCGAGGCCGTTGATCTCGCAAGTGGGCCGCGACCAGATCTTTTCGAGCACCGTTCGATCGACCTCGCCGGCCGCCGTCGTCAGCCCGGCACCACTCAGGAAGGCTGCGGAATCAAAGCCCAAATTGTCCCAGTTGGCCCGGAGCTCAGGTGAAATATCAGCAACACCATCGTAGAAACCGGGAACGGTGACGCGTCCCCGATCGTCGTGCAGGTCGCCGAGAATCTTCGTCAGCACGTGCAGTGGATTGAGCGCCGCGCCGCCAAAGGCGCCGGAATGAAGATCATGACTGGCGCAGCGCAGCGAGATCTCCTCACCGACGAGGCCGCGCAACATGGTGGTCACGGCCGGGGTCTTGCGATCCCACATTTCGGTGTCGCAGACGAGTGCCACGTCGACGGACAGTTCTTCGCGGTTGGCTTCGAGGAAAGGGATCATCGAGGGCGATCCGGATTCCTCTTCGCCTTCGGAGAAGAACGTGACGTTGACCGGCAGCTTGCCCGTCTCGGCGATCAAAGCCCGGCATGCCTCGAGAAAGGTCATCAACTGGCCTTTGTCGTCCTGCGCGCCACGAGCAAGGATGCGCTCGCTGCCGTCGGCCAGTTTCTTCACCACCGGCTCGAAGGGCGGAGAGTCCCAGAGATCCAGCGGGTCGACGGGCTGGACGTCGTAATGGGCGTAGAACAGCACGTGGGGCTTGTCCGGGCCGGCCTTCGTATAGTGGCCGACCACCATGGGATGTTTCGGTGTCGGCCGCACCGAGGCGTCAAAACCCAGCGCGCTCAGTTCGCCAGCCAGCCAGGCCGCGGCCCGGCCGCACTCATCCTTGTAAGCCGGGTCGGCCGAGATCGAGGGAATGCGCAGGAAGTCGAACAGTCGATCGAGGCTCTTGGGAAAGTCGGCGTCGACGCGGGAAAGAACAGCATGAACGGACATTGGGGTCTCCAGATAAGGTGCCCCTTATAATCCAATCCCGGTCGATGCGACGAGCCCAAAGGAAGCGGCTGCGGGTGTGTGAAAGCGGGTCACGTAGCTCGATGCAAAGTTCATGTTGTTACTCATGTATAATACATAGCGAAAGGTCGATACATGCAATTGGCGCGGCATGGCAGGCCCGAACCATTGTCAAAATTTTTGGCCCGGCATGTTTTACCAGACTGTCAGGCAATGAAATTCAGAGTGGTAGAACTCTAAATTGTAATCAGGGGCGGTGGCTGCTGTCAGACCAAGATGGAAGAATTTCAGCCGGACAATCGAAAGAGGCCTACATGCCAATTCTCAAGTTTGTTTCCAGCTAAATACATATAATTTTTCTCATATACTCTACTGATAAATTTCAATTCGCAAGTTGATACTCGAAAAGATTCCGGAAAAACTGTCTTAATTGCGCCTCATCCAGCCAAAGAACAAAGTTTATGCAGAAGCATAAATAGGATAAATGGGCGGTGAATGGAGTTTTTGAAAACGAAGGGCATATCAATTCGTTGGATATTGTCCGCTTCGGCCACCAAAGCCTTTATCTGGCTCCGAATGTGCTCTAGAAGGAACCTATTCGGTTGGTTGTGCGTTTTTCATGCGAAAAGCAGCTTTAGCATGCAAACACATTCCCGAACTGACGACCTTTCGGGTGGGCTGGAGGCAGGGTCGAAATCATGAACACGCCGGACGATATCCTCGCTGACGCAGTCGGTCTTCGCACATATTCCAGTGCAAACAAGATTTTTGAGGTTATCGAGCGCCGTCTCATGGGACATGGCGCCAGTCATGTGCTCATCTCCGGCTTGCCGATGCCGGGACGGCCCGTCGAACCCTTGGTTCTCCATATCCGCTGGCCTGACATCCGATCCGAACGCGGGCAGCTCATCACGATCAGCAAGGGCGACCCGGTTTTGGAGCGTTGCCGCGTCGCTCACCGACCCTGTCTGATCGACGGGGTCAGCATTTCAGGGCATTCCGATCTGGTTGCCGCCGCCGGCCCAGAGGCTTCGGCACGTATCGTGGCGGTGCCGATTACCTCCATCACGCCCTACCAGGCGGCTGTTATCGGCCTTGGGGAGGCTCTGTCGCTGACCGAGCTCGATCTCGTCGCCTTCGACTTCCTTTGCAACCAAGCGTTCCGGCGCCTGAGGGCGCTTGGCTACTTGGTGGATTCCCGCCCCGGCGACTTGTCGGCTCGCGAAAGACGAGTCCTCGAACTGACGGCGCTCGGCATGACGGCGCAAGATATTGCCGAGAATCTCAACATCTCGCAGCGAACGGTGCATGCTCACCTTCAGAACGCCGGCGAGAAGCTCGACGCCGGCAACAAAACGCAGGCGGTTGTCGAGGCATTACGCTACGGACAAATCTCGCTTGCCGGCTGACGGTGTTTGGCGATTTTGATTTTGCAAGGCCCGTTGGCTCGCCAGCGGGCCTTTCTTCTCTTTAGTCAATGAAAAGTCTCCTCCGCCCATAGATGGCGTTGAGACACAGCCATTGACCGGGGTAGAACAGGTTGAGGTTCGCCGAGCCCACCGGGAAGGATTTGCACATGTTGGAAGAAGGCAAGGTTTACATCGGGTCGAGCACGAAGCCGGAATACCTGACGCTGAAACTTGCCAACAGGCATGGTCTCATCACGGGTGCTACCGGTACCGGCAAGACGGTTACGCTACAGGTGCTGGCCGAAGGGCTGTCGGATGCCGGCGTGCCGGTTTTCTGCGCCGACGTGAAGGGCGATCTTTCTGGGATCGGAGCCCCGGGCGAGGCCAAGGATTTCCTTGAAGAGCGGGCTCGCACCATCGGCTTTTCCGAAGAGTACCAGCTCAGGGCGGCTCCGGCCGTCTTCTGGGATCTGTTCGGTGAAAAGGGGCATCCGGTACGGACGACGGTGTCCGAAATGGGACCGCTTCTGCTCTCTCGCCTCCTGGAACTCAACGAGACGCAGGAAGGTGTGCTCAACATCGTCTTCAAAGTGGCCGACGACGAGGGCTTGCTGCTCCTCGACTTCAAGGATCTACGCTCGCTCCTCAGCTATGTCTCCGAGAATGCCGACGCGGTAACCGCCAACTACGGCAACGTCGCCAAGGCGACGGTGGGGGCCATCCAGCGGCAGCTCTTGGTGCTGGAGCAGCAAGGCGCCGAGCACTTCTTCGGCGAGCCGGGCTTGCAGATCTCCGACCTGATGAAGGTGACCGGTGACGGTCGTGGCGCCGTCAATGTCCTGGCAGCCGACAAGTTGATGCAGACGCCGCGCCTCTACGCCACCTTCCTGTTGTGGCTGCTTTCGGAGCTGTTCGAGGATTTGCCTGAAGTCGGCGATCTCGACAAACCCAAGCTGGTCTTCTTCTTCGACGAGGCGCACCTGCTGTTCGACGAGGCGCCCAAAGCGCTGGTCGATAAGGTGGAGCAGGTGGTCAAGCTGATCCGCTCCAAGGGCGTCGGCATCTACTTCGTCACGCAGAACCCGCTGGACATTCCGGAAAGCGTTCTTGCCCAGCTCGGCAATCGCGTGCAGCACGCGCTGCGCGCCTATACGCCGCGCGAGCAGAAGGCTGTGAAGGTGGCCGCCGAAACCTTCCGGCCCAATCCCGCCTTCGATACCTTCGCGGCGATCAGCGAACTCGGCCAGGGGGAAGCTTTGGTTTCCATGCTGGAAGGCAAGGCCGTGCCATCGATCGTCGAGCGGACGCTGATCCGGCCACCGTCGTCGCGGCTTGGGCCGCTGAAGGACGAGGAGCGCGCGGCGCTGATCGCGGCAAGCCCGCTGGCCGGCTATTATGACGAGGCCGTTGACCGCGAATCCGCCTTCGAGGTGCTAAAGGCACGCGCAAACGGCGTGCAGCAAGCGCACGAACCAGTCGAAACACCCCGTACGACGCGCCAAAGCCCCGGTTTCAGCGTGCCCGACTTTGGCTGGAGCCGCAGTCGGGAAAGCGCACCGGCACCTGAACCCCGTTATGAAGATCCGGCCCGGCGGCCGCGCCTTGATGAATACGAGAGCGCTGACGAGCGTCGCCGTCGCGAAGATCGTGAGGAACGGGCGAACCGGAGCGGCGGCTATGGCTATGGCGGTCGGCAGACCGTCGCGGAAGCCGCCATCAAATCGGTAGTTCGCTCGGTTTCCAGCCAGGTTGGCTCGCAAATCGGCCGGGCGCTTGTGCGTGGCGTGCTCGGCAGCCTGCTGAAGTAGGGACATTCGAAAGACGGATATTGAACGATATCCGTCTTACCACTTTTCTGCCGGAGGCTCCTTGCGCGCCGCCGCCAGCGTTTCGATGCGATGCGTCGTATCGGGCGTCGCGAGCAGATCCTCGAGGGGAGCCGTCATACGACGGCGCCAGTTGGGATGCTCGGTGATCGTTCCCGGCAGGTTTGGTTGCTCTTCGAGCGCCAAAAGGTCTTCGAGCGGTGCGATGGCAAGGCGCGAACCCGCCCGTCCGATGTGGCGAAGCGCCGCCTCGACGGCCGGAGCCGGATCATCGGGCGCCGGTCGCGGCTCGCTGCCGCCAAAGGTCGCCCACAGGAGACCGCGGTCCCAGGCTCGCCGCTCGTCCTCCCGCTCGCGGTTTGAGTCGAGCGGAAGACGGCCGAGTTTGTCGGCCCAGTCGAGATCGTGCCCGGTCCACCAGCCGGCAACGGTGGCCGTATCATGCGTGCCGGTCATGGCGACGCTTTCGGACGGATAATCCTGCGGACCGATAAACCCGTGGTCGACCGCCCGTTCGAACCACAACACCCGCATGCCCAGCATGCCCTCGGCGTCGATCGCCTCGGCAAAGCCGCCCGGCTTGGTGCCGAGGTCCTCGGCGACAATCAGCGCTTTGGCGCGGTGCGATTCGAGTGCCGCGAGCCTGGTAAGCTCGCGGAACGGATAAACGAGATAGGCGCCATCGTTTGAGGAGCGGCCCTCCGGCATTATCCAGAGGCGCGACAGACCGAAAGCGTGGTCGATCCTGAGGCCGCCGGCACGGCCGAGCGTCGATCGGAGCGTCGCAATCCAGGGCGCATAGCCGCTCTCGGAGAGGCCACGCGGCGAGAAGGTGGTTAGCATCCAGTTCTGCCCGAGCGGGCCGAGCGGATCGGGCGGCGCACCGATGGTCAGGCCATGCAGCAGATGGTCGCGCTGGCTCCAGCTGTCGCTGCCGCCCGTGTGGACGCCGACGGCAAGATCGGCCAGCAGACCGACGGTCATGCCCGCCGCTTTGGCATGGCTTTGTATGGTCGCCAGACTTTCGTGGGCCAGCCACTGGACGAAAAGATGGAAGGCGATTTCGTCGGGGTTTTCGGCGGCGAACTGGCGCACTGCAGCGCCGTCTGGATCATGGAAGGGCGCCGGCCACGTGCGCCAACCGTCTAGGCCACGCGCCCGGAAACGCACGTCGAGCGCATCGAAGATGGCATGACGACGCAGTGCATCGCCGTCGGCGAGGCTGTCCTTGAGAACACGGGACCGGAAGTCTGGTGCCAGGTTTTTGAAAACCGTTCGGAGCTGGGCGAGGCGCTTGGGTAGGGCGCTTTCCCAGTCGATCAACGTTTCGCCGTCTTCTCCCGGCGGCAGCGGCGGCAAACCGACCAGGGCCGGATCGCCCATCGCGCCATTCAGAAACAGCCGGCTTGACGGCGAATAGGGGCTGAAGCCGATGCCATGGCCGGGAAACAGGGCATGGACGGGGTTGATCATCACCACGTCGGCACCGCGGGCGGCGAAGCGCGTCACCGCGTCGTCGAGATGGCCGAAATGGCCAAACGGCTGCGGCACCCGGCCCCGAAGCGATGGGATTTGGATCGACGGTCCCCAGACGCGTCGGCCGTCTTGCAGCTGTTCCAACCCATGGCAGCGCGGCGGAGCAACGGCGAGCGTCAGCTCGTGCGAACCGATGGCGAGGCGATAGTAACCGGGTTCGGCGATCGCCGGCAGATAGCCCCCTTCGACCAATAGAGCACGGCTGGCACCATCCTCGGCGACGAGCTCGGCGCGGGCAAGGCTGGACGGGATTTGGATTGGACGACCGGCGTCGGCGACGAGAAGGGCAGGCGGCCGCTGGCGTTCATCCTCGATGCGAGAAAGGCTTTGGGCAATCGCTGCCGCGCTGTCGGCGGGATAGCCAAGCGCGGTGGCGATGGCACCGAGCGCCTCATCACTCACCTCCTGTTGCCGGCCGGCGACGTCCCACCAAACCCGCACCAGGCCGATTGCCGCGGCGAGCGCGTGAAGCTCGGTCATGTCTGCCTCCCCTGAGATCGCGGCGAGATATCTGCCCGACGTTGCCAAAAACCCTTTCGGATCCGGCGGATGGAACCTTGGTGAGATGACGTTACGTTTTCCGGAACAGGCGGGCAATCGCCCGTCAAAGCTTCGTCAGGCCTGTGAGGTCGGAGAGTTCGGCGGCCGGTCGCATGTCCGGATATTCGTCGAGCGCACCGGTGCGGTTGATCCAGACCGTCCGGAAGCCGAACTTTGAGCCGCCTGCCACATCCCAGCGGTTGGACGATTGGAAGGAAATGGCACTCGGGAAGACGCGAAAATGCGTCGTCGCCATCTCGTAGACGCGCGGGTCGGGCTTGTAACAGCCGATGGTGTCCACCGACAGCACGTCGTCGATGATGTCGCCGAGGCCGGCGGCCCGGATCGCCCGGTTCAGCATCAACGGACTGCCGTTCGACAGGATGGCGACACGAACGCCGGCGATCTTCAAATCGCGCAGCACGGCGGGCACTTCCGGAAAACAATCGCAGCTTCGATAGGCTTCGAGCAGCTTCTCGCGAAGATTTGGGTCCACCTGCGGATAAGCGGCGAAGGCCGCGTCGAGCGCGTCCTTGGTCAGCGCCCAGAAATCCTTGTAGGCACCGGTCGCCGACCGGATCCAGGAATATTCGAGCTGCTTGGCGCGCCACAGTTCGGATAGACGCTGCGCATCCGGCCCGAGTTCGGCGGCGTGCTGGCGAACGGCGGAGTGGACGTCGAACAGCGTGCCATAGGCATCGAACAGAAAGATCGGATGGTACATGCCGCTGTCTCCACTCACAGCCGTCGATTCGTGAATCCAGCGGCTTTCGCAACTTTGGTATCGGATATATTCGGTTATCTGGAAACCGATAAAACAGACATGCGGAAAAGCCTGCAGAGGGGCAGGTTTTCATCCGGCCGTTGTCGTATCGCCGCGTTCGGCGGTGCCAGCCCAGCGGCCGCAACGAGAAACGGAAGGACAGTATCGTGGCGTGGTCTCAGACCTGGACGTGGTTGGACGGGAAATGGCACGAAGGCAACGTGCAGATCATGGGCGTGAGGACGCACTCCTCTTGGATGGCCTCGTCGGTATTCGACGGCGCTCGCTATTTTGAAGGCGTGGCACCCGACCTCGGCCTCCATTGCCAGCGCGTCAATCGTAGCGCGGTGGCCATGGGCCTTGAGGCTCTGCACTCGGCCGAAGAGATCGAAGCCCTGGCACGCGAGGGGTTCAAACGATTCTCCAGTGATGCTGCGCTTTACATCCGCCCCATGTACTGGGCCGAGGAAGGGGGCTTCATGGGCGTGCCGCCGGAAGCCGGATCGACCCGCTTTTGCCTCAGCCTTTACGAGGCGCCCATTCCCTCGATGGACGAAGGCTATGCGGTGACCACCACGCAGTATCGCCGGCCGCTGCCGGAAACGGCGCTGGTCAATGCCAAGACGGGCTGTCTTTACCCCAACAATGGCCGCGCCATCATGGAGGCCAAGGCCAAGGGCTTCGACAACGCCGTTTTGCTCGACCTGCTCGGCAACGTCAGCGAACTCGCCACGGCCAACCTGTTCATCGCCAAGGATGGCGTGGTGAAGACGCCGGTTGCCACCGGCGTGTTCCTGGCCGGCATAACGCGCTCCCGCATCATCCAGTTGCTGCGCGACGATGGATTCGATGTGCGGGAATGCGTGCTGAAAACAGAAGATCTGGCGGCAGCCGATGAGATGTTCGCGGCTGGCAACTACGGCAAGGTGACGCCGATCCTTCGCTTCGAGACCCGCGAATTCGAGGTGGGGCCAGTAACGCGGCGGGCCCGCGAACTCTATTGGGCCTATGCCCACGCTTGAGAAAAGACGTTCTTTTCCTTGGCCCATCCCCTTGAAATTGCCGCCTCTCAGACGGACATCAAGGGGATATGGCCCGGCTGCACGGAGCCGCCGACTGATCTATGGCGAGGAGGCCGACATGCGGATGTCCACGGCTCTAGGATTGACAATAGCGCTTTCGTTGGGCGCCGCCCTTCCGGCCGCCGCCGCCTCCGCAGCATTTATCGCCAGACCGACCGAACCCTTGGCTTGCCCGAGCGGCACCGGCGGAAATCTGTGGCAGGGCTACTTTCACGGCCGCAAGGAAGTCGACTTCGGCTTTATGAAGTATGAGGACGTCGCCCAGCGCTATTGTTTCAGAACGGAGAAACAATGCCGCAACTGGCTCTACAACATGCAGAGCGAGTATAGCGAGAACGTCTGGTCGGCCGTCTGTACGCGCTACTGATAATCAGCGGTCTCGCGACGGCTGGACCGGCGCTCGCGGTCGGCGTGATCGCTTGACCACCACCGGAATGACGGGGGCGGCGCGCTCGCCTACCAGATCACCATAAACGGCTTCGTTCGCCTTTTGGCGAAAGCCGATATGAATGATTGAAAAGCCGGGATTTTCGGGTAGTGGCGGCGGTGGGACGTCCGGAGACGCATCCTGCAACAGGCCACGATTGCGCAGTGAGGCCGCTTCACGCAACGCCAGCAGCCGTTCCTCCGACAGGATTTCCGCCGGTTGTCCCGAGCGACGCTCCGGGCCGCGATAGGTCGGATCGTTGCGCCGCCGGCGGTCGGGGCCGAAATAGCCAGATCCGGTCTTCACATAGACGCGGGGGCGGCCGAACACCGTCAGCAGCCGCTCGGCCAGATAATTGGATGACATCGGCTTGACGGCGATTTCGTCGATACCGGCCATCACCGCCTTCTGAACGTTCTGCCGACTGGCATGGCCGGTCATCAGCAGAATGGGGACCATGCGATTGACGACCGCGCCGCCGTGCCGAATGCGATCGGCAAATGCGAAGCCGTCCATCGGCTCCATGCCGAGATCCGACATCACCAGATCGACATGCTGGCTGGTCAGGAATTCGAAGGCTTGGTCGGTGCCGGAAAACTCATGAATGTCGCGAAAGCCGAATTCGGTGAGCATACCCGCGACGAACCGGCGAAAACGGGGGCTGTCGTCGACAATCACGATCGTTCGCGCGATAAATTCCGTCAGCTTAGGCATGGCGCCCCGTCAACCGTTGCACAACTAGAACCAAAAAACCGGAGCACGAACCGCCCCGGTGCCCACCAGGATATTGATAGTGGCTAGCACTGCGCCGGACAACATTTATTGCTGAACAAAAACGGGGTCCCGAACGTGCCGGGGCCCCGATGAGAAACTATACCGATCAAAGCGCCTCAATGGCAGCGTGGTCAGCGCGCCTTGGCGTAGAGCTCGGCGACGAACTCCCAGTTGACCAGATTGTCGAAGAAGGCTTCGAGATACTTCTGACGCAGGTTGCGGTAGTCGATGTAGTAGGAATGCTCCCACACGTCGACACCGAGCAGCGGCGCCGCGCCGGCAACCAGCGGGTTCTCGCCATTCGGCGTCTTGGAAATCGTGAGCTTGCCGTCCTTGAGCGCTAGCCAAGCCCAGCCGGAACCGAACTGCGTCATGCCGGCCTGAATGAAATCGGCGCGGAACTTGTCGAGCCCGCCGAGGTCTTCATTGATCTTCTTGAGAAGTTCGCCAGGAATGGCGCCGCCGCCATTCGGCTTCATCCACTGCCAGAAATAGAAGTGGTTGTAATGCTGCGCGACGTTGTTGAAGAGCGCCGGGTTCTTGCCGAAGGAGCCCTTGACAACGTCCTCGACGCTTTTGCCTTCCCACTCGGTACCCTTGATCAGGTTATTGCCGTTGTTGACATAGGCGAGATGATGCTTGTCGTGATGATACTCAAGCGTCTCGCGCGACATGTACGGGCCAAGCGCGTCATAGGCATAGGGAAGGTCGTTGAGCTCGAAAGCCATGGTCGTCTCCTCAAAAAGTGCGTTCTAAAACGGAGCATCTCCGCCCGGCGGTGGTGCGTGCAGAATAGATAGTCACTTTTCCTGATATCGGCAATGAGTCGCGAGTCGATTCATGGCTCCCATGCGCTATTCGGTGAACGAATCGAATTAGTTAGCTCTGCCCATCACCTTTAACGCAAAGGCATATTCGAGAGCCGTTTCCTTCAACTCGTCGAAACGTCCGGATGCACCGCCGTGGCCGGCATCCATGTTGACGTGCATCACCTGCGCGTTGGTGTCGGTCTTGAGTGCCCTGAGGCGGGCCAGCCACTTCGCCGGTTCCCAATAGGTGACGCGCGGATCGGCGAGCCCGGCCAGGACGAACATCGGCGGATAGTCCTGCGTCATCAGGTTTTCATAAGGGCTGTAGGAGGCGATCAACTGGAAGTCGTCGATGCTTTCGAGCGGGTTGCCCCACTCGGGCCATTCCGGCGGGGTGAGCGGCAGCGTGGCATCGAGCATGGTATTGAGTACGTCGACAAAGGGTACAGCGGCCATCACCCCGCCCCAAAGCGACGGCGCCAAATTGGCGACAGCGCCCATCAGCATGCCGCCCGCCGAGCCGCCGTGGGCGACGATGCGGCCCTCCGACGTGAACTTCTGCTCGCAGAGATAGCGGGCGGCGGTGATGAAGTCCTTGAAGGTATTCGGCTTGTTCTGTCGCTTGCCGGCGAGATACCAGCGGTGGCCCTTTTCATTGCCGCCACGGATATGCGCGATGGCGTAGACGAAGCCGCGATCCACCAGCGATAGGATGCGTGTGGAGAACGACGCCGGAATGGCGATGCCATAGGCGCCGTAGCCATAGAGAAGGCAGGGCGCTGAACCATCGAGCGGCGTATCGGCGCGATAGAGCAGGGTGACCGGCACGGTCTCGCCATCGGCCGTGGGCGCCATGACGCGACGGGTCACATAGTCGGAAGGCTCGTGGCCCGAAGGCACTTCCTGCGTCTTCCTCAGGAAGCGTTCGCCGGTCTCCATGTCGTAGTCGTAGACCTGCGCCGGCGTGGTCGGCGAGGAATAGGTGAAGCGGACGACGTTGGTGTCGAACTCATAGGAGCCCGACAATCCCAGCGAATAGGCTTCCTCCGGGAAGGCAATGGCATGCTCGTGGCCGCTCGACAGCTCGCGAATGACGATGCGTGGAAGGCCGCCGACGCGCTCGAGTCTCACCATCCGCCCCCTGAAGACGGACATCGACAGAATGAGGCGGCCCGGTTCGTGAGCGACGACATCGATCCAGTTGTCACGGCCGGGATTCTTGAGCGGCGCGTTGACGATCTTGAAATCCTCGGCGCCATCGGCATTCGTCAGGATATAGACGCGATCGTCGCCGTCGTCCTCGATGGAGTATTCAACCTCGGTCTCCCGCGCCGTGACGAGGCGCAGCGGACTGTCCGGCGCCTCGGCGTCCACCAGGCGAACCTCGGAGGTCTGGTGGTCGTGGGAGTCGATGACGATGAATCGACCGGATTGGGTCTTGTCGACCCCGCAGAAAAAGCCCGGGTCCTCTTCGACGTAAACGACGATGTCCTCGGAGGCCGGCGTACCGATTACGTGCCGAAGCACCTTCTCGGTCCGGTGGTTGTCGTTGATGAACGTATAGAAGAACGAGCGGGAGTCGGCCGCCCAGGCAACGCCACCGGAGGTGTTGGGAATCTCGTCGGGGAGATCGGCGTCGGCATCCAAGTCGCGAACGCGGATCACGTGGAACTCCGAGCCGGTGTCGTCGACGCTGTAGGCGAGCAGCTTATGGTCGGGGCTGTGACTGGCCCCGCCCAAGCTGAAATAGGCCTTGCCGCGGGCAAGCTCGTCGGCATCGAGCAGCAGCTCCTCGGGGCCGCCGTCCCGCAGCGTGCGGACGAGCCTTGGATGCTGGGCGCCGACAAGATACCGGCTGGCGTAGGCATAGGGGCCGTCCGGCAGCGGCACCGAGGAGTCATCCTCGAGGATACGACCGCGCATTTCGGCCACCAGCGCCTCCTGCAGGCCCACGGTGTCGGCCATGAAGGCGTCGCAATAGGCATTCTCGGCTTCGAGATGAGCCCGAATGGCCGGGTCCAGCAGGTCGGGGTCGCGCAGCACGTCCTGCCAATTGTCGGCGCGAAGCCAGGCGTAGTCGTCGACAAGGTCGACGCCGTGGATGGTCGTCACGACGGGCCGCTTCTCAGCGCAAGGGGGCTTCATCTCGGTCATGGACGCTCCGGAAACTGCAAAACGGCTGGAGGGATATCCCCAAAAGTAGCAAGGGGGCAACAGCCAAACACATCGCCGCTCGATCAGGTTCCGATAATATCGAGATCGGCGGTGCCTTGGCGGTCCTCAGTTTCGACGATCCAGCAATCGCTATCGAAGCGCTGTTCGGACTGCAGGCGGGCGTCGATGTCCCCCTCCGGCACAGCGGCGAGCAGCTGTTCGAACACGCGGCCGCCGGCGATCGACGGGTCCACATCGTCGAGATAGATCTGCGGTACTGGGCCGTAAAGATCGGCGGTGCCATCGAGACGAGAGACTTTGACGAAAATGGCGCCAGCTTCTGCCGCGCCTTTGCGAACGACGGCGGTAAAGAAACCGGCGTCGTTACGGCGGCGAACGTAGGCGGAGACAAAAAAGTCGGAGGTGATGCGGGCCATGGCCGTGCTCGAAGGCGGAACCTTCCGTTCAAATCACGGACGGGTGCCGGGGGCAAGGGCTGGCGACAGCAACGGACGGCAAAGCGGAATCCGGCTTTGGGTAATCCGGCGCGACAACAAGGAACTGGATTGTCGCTTTGCAGCCGTCAGGGCGCGCGATGATCTAGAGGCCGCCAACCTTGACAAGCTGAGCGATGAACGCCTGGTCGATCACGCCGGTCTGCGGCAAGTTGTAATAGGCCTGGAACTGCTTGATGGCGTCGCGGGTCTCGGTCGACATCACGCCATTGACGGCCACCGGGCCGAACCCCTGTTGCGACAGCGACCGCTGGATGCGCGCCAAGTTGTTGTCGACCGTCGGGGCGGCTGGGGCGGCGCTGGCCACCGGGGCGGTGGGCGGTGCACTCGCGGCGGGCGCGGGGCGAGCGTTGGTCGGCGCGGTCGAGGCGATGAGGTCGGCGATCCCATCGCTGGAGACCGCCGCCGTGTCCGTATCGCCAGGCGCGGCCTGTACAGGCTGTACGACAGACGCGTTCGGCTTGGGCCGTGGCACCGGCGCCGAAGAGGCTGCTGACGGTAGCGACCCGACCGTCACTGGGTCAGCGGCGACCGGCGTTGCGCCATTGAGGCTGGTCTTGGGGCGTACGGAGCGGATGGCGAGCAGGACGTTGTTCGACGGCGCGCCTGTCGGCGTCAGACGGAACGCTCTCTCGAAAGCGAGAATGGCTTGCGACGTTTGCGGACCGTCAAGACCGTCGACGTCGCCCTTGTAATAGCCGAAGTCCTTCAGGCCCTGCTGAATATCGGAGATCAGGCTGTGATCGGTGGCTCCGACTGTGGAGCCGTCCGTGGTGCGAAGCACCGGCGGCTGGGCGACGACCTGGGCGGCCGGCGCAATTGGGCGAGTGCCGACGAACAGCGGGGCCGGATGGGCACGCGGCTGCAGCATCAGGGCATTGGTCATGATGGCAACGGCGGTGGCCGTTATCATCAGGCCGCCGACCGTGGCCATCGGATTCCCGATGGCTCCCCGGAAGAGGAGGGCGACAAGTCCCGTTTTGGTGTGGGTCTTGCGTCCTGCCATGTATCAGGCCCTCCGCGCCACGCGCTGGATCTGGTCGACATCCAGAACGCGGGAAAGTGGTTCCACGCCATCGCGTGACGGCTGCATCGGCAGGAGAACCGTGACGGTCGTGCCCTTGCCAAGGTCGGAGTCGATCATCACTTGGCCGCCGTGCAGCGCCACCAGACCTTTGACCACCGACAGCCCAAGGCCGGTGCCCGCCTGCTTGCGGTCGTAGCCGGTATCGGCCTGGAAGAAGGGACTGCCGACGCGCTCGAGATCCTTCTCGGCGATGCCGATGCCATTGTCACGCACAGCGATGGCCAGGCGGCGCCCCTGGCGGCGGACCGAGCACACGACAACGCCACCGCGGTTGGAGAATTTCACCGCGTTGGACAGAAGATTGAGGACGATCTGGCGGCAGGCGCGCGGATCGGCAACCAGTTCCGGCAGGTTGGGCTCGATCTCGGAAGCGAGCGTAATCCCGGCTTTCTCGGCCTGCGGCTCCATCATCTGCCGGCAACGATCCACCAGCGGTCCGACGCGAAACGCCTCGGGATTGACGTCAAAGGAACCGCACTCGATCTTCGAGAGATCGAGAATGTCGTTGACCACCTGCAGGAGATGCTCGCCGGACTCCTTGATCAGGCCGGAGTATTCCCGCTGACGATCGAACTCGAACTGGCCGAACAGTTCCTGATTGAGCATATCGGAGAAGCCGATGATGGCGTTGAGAGGCGTCCGGAGCTCATGACTCATGTTGGCGAGGAAACGAGTCTTGGCGAGATTGGCCGCTTCCGAATCGGCGCGCAGGTGCTCGAGCTCGGCCTCGTGCCGCTTGCGCTCGGAAATATCGCGGGTAACGGTCACCACCGCGTCGTCGCCTTGCTCGTCGGCGAGATGGCGCATGTGCGATTCGACCCAGATCCAACCGTCGGTGTCCTGCTCGTCGCCGCAGCGCAGGCGATATTCGACGCGGGCGGCGCCCTGATGCAGCGCCATGGAAATAGCCGACAGGTAGGCGGGACGATCACCAATGTGGACGCGGCGGAACAGACCTTCTGCCACAAGGTCGGTCGGCCGCACCGACAAGAGGCGCATGGCTGCCGGAGAGACGAAGGTGACGTCGCCGGAGGGGTTATGACAGGTCACGAGGTCGCTCATCGCCTCGGCGAGCAGGCGGTAGCGCTGCTCCTGACGGGCGATGGAGAGGGACGTGGCCCGCTCCCGGCGCTCGATGCTGATGGCGACGCCCGACGCATAGCCAAGGGCAACGACACAGGCGAGGAAGTTCATGGTCGTGCTGTCGCCCGCAAAGCTGAATGCGCGCGCGGCATAGCCGGTGGCGGTTAGCGCGGCGGTCAGCAGGAAGCCCGCGCCGGCGATCAGCGCGGCGCCAGTGACGGTCGAACGACGGCCGGACAGTCCTGCCTCGATGGGCGCGATGGCGAACCAGACGACGGCAAACGAGCCGAGGCCTCCGGTGTGAAGTGCGACCCAGACGGCAAGGGTGGTCAGAATACCGGCCGACAGAAGATAGCCTTGCGCCAGGCGCCCCGTGCGGGACACAAACAGCGCGACGAGAATTTCCAGGCCGAGGACGGAGAGAGCGGTCGCGGTGAACCCAGCCGACGACGCATCGACGGCGAGGGCCGGCGGGATGAGTCCGAAAGCGGCGAACCCGCTGATAAGATGCGAGGCGATGAATCCCCGGTGTCTGTTGACCTCGACCGGGTCGTCAACCACCGAGCTGTGAACAAGGTGATCGAACGAGCGCTCCAGCGCGGCTCTGATCTCACGGTTACGCAACACGCATCCCCATCGCAGGCGGATCGGCAACCACCGCGGGAACTACCCCCGAGGTCACCGCCGACATGCTGGCCCTGAATTTCCGAAGTTTTCCCATTGTAGGTAGGTCGGCTTCGGAGACGGGCCATTTGTCTTTTCTGAAACCACGGTGCCACGTGCCCCTTTATGGAATGTTGATAGGAGGCGTGACGCGAGGGGGTGAGACGGCTTCAAAAAGGGATTTGGTCGAAAAGATCGAATTCACGGTTAAGCGGGGGTGAACAGTCCTGCCGGATAACCCGAAACCCGCGATAAACCTCGCGAATTCCTGGCGTTTGGTTGTGGAAAGGACAGATCGATAAAATTGGACTCAAATTTTCGTCGAATTTCTCTGCAATTTGAATGATCGGCCTAATTCGATCCTAAAACGTCCCTGCTAGAACCGGGAACATTGATCGGACAGCGACGGTCTCGGCCGCGAAAGATCCGAACGCTCCTCAAGGGCGATGAATAACAGGGAAGTGCAACATGATGTTTCTCCTGAGGACGGCATTCTGGCTGTCCATCGTCATCTTCCTGATCCCCGTCGACCACGCGGCTGAGCAACAGGCTGAGACCGCCAAGGTGCAACCGATCGGCGCGCTCGAAGCGGCAAGCGCCGCTCAAGCGACCTTGTCCGATATGAGCGGCTTCTGCGGCCGTAATCCCACCGCTTGCGAGATCGGCGGCCGCGTTGCCACCACCTTCCTGTTGAAGGCCCAGACAGGCGCCCGCATGGTCTATGATTTCATCGACCGTTCGCTGGCCGACAAGACAGGTGCCACGGCCGTTGATCACGGCACGCTGACGTCAACCGACCTCTCCCCCGCCTGGCGCGGACCCGGCAAGGCGCCGCAGGGCATCTGATCCGACTCGCTGAGCCCTTCGGCCGCCGCCATAATTTCCCTGCCCGTCGGTTCATATCCGCCGGGAACTCGACCGCCGCGCCCCAGGGTTCGGCGGTCTCTTTCTTTACGGGCATCGGCGGTCTATACCGTGGCGGCGTGACTGACATGGAGACGGACCGTGGCGACAACTCTCGAGGAAATACGGGAAAATTTCTCGCTTCTCGACGATTGGGAAGATCGCTACCGCTACGTCATCGAACTCGGCAAGGAGCTGGAGCCGCTCGCCGAGGGCGACCATAGCGAGGATTACAAGGTGCGCGGTTGTGTCAGTCAGGTCTGGCTCAAGCCGCATCTTTCAGACGATCGGGTCGACCCAGTGTTGACCTTCATCGGCGATTCCGACGCGTTGATCGTCAAGGGGCTGATTGCCGTCCTCCACGCCACCTACTCGGGCAAGCACGTCTCGGATGTGTTATCGATCGATCCCGAGGCCATCTTTAACGAACTGAACCTTCGCGAGCATCTCACGCCGCAGCGTTCCAATGGCCTGCGGTCGATGGTGGAGCGCTTACGCAAGATCGCCCAAGACGCCAAAGGCTGAAGCCGCATAGTCAGCGAGCGACCTCTGCAACCGCCACGCGGGCATCGGTGGCGACTGGCATGCGATCGCGGTAACGCCAAGCCTCAAAAAGAAAGCCCGGCCAAAAGGCCGGGCCTGTCATGATCCGTCGGGACGTGCCGATCAGCGGGTGCGGCGGCGCTGCTGGCCGAGGCCCATCTTCTTGGCGAGATCAGAACGAGCCGCCGCATAGTTGGGGGCGACCATCGGATAATCCGCCGGCAGGCTCCACTTCTCGCGGTACTCTTCCGGCGACATGTTGTAGTGCGTGCGCAGGTGGCGCTTGAGCGACTTGAACTTCTTTCCGTCCTCAAGGCAGATGATGTAGTCGTTGGTCACCGACTTCTTGACGGGGACGGCCGGGCGAACCGGCTCGGCTTCGACTTCCTGAGGAGCGCCGCCCTGCACGCGGTTGAGAGCACCCACAACGTCGAAGATCAGGTTCGGCAGTTCCGAAACCGGTATGGAATTGTTGCCGACATAAGCGGCGACGATATGCGCAGCAAGGTCGATTATCGTCAGGTCGTCTTCCATCTCGCTCATCTTTGTACCTGTCCTGCTTGAATTCGGATATTTCTGTTGCGTCTCGTTAACTTCTCAGCCAGGTGAGAACTTTTTGACCAATTCTACCTGCAAAACCGCAACAAACCCATGATCTGTTGTCGGACATCTCATTACAGCGCTTCAAAAATGAAAACAAGTGGAACTTGGACAAGAGTGAAGCCAATACGATGAAAACCGCGTTCCTACCCAGCGAATGCTAGGAAAGTTTCCACAAGACGCTTGCATCACACGAGAGTTGCCTGTGGCTGGACAGGCTGCTGCCGACGCGAGGCTACAGGAATTACCGCCCAGAGCGCGTGTCCGCTCGAATCGGCACGTTTATCTTGGGTCTGCTTTCGTGGATATGCCGGTACGGCCCGAAAGAAATGAGTCTTGCCCAAGCACCGCGGACTCTCGCGAGAACGACGCGAAATATGCCTCCAGTATAATACTTGAACTGTCAGGCGCGGTCGCGTTTGGTCTGGGGCATCTCGGCTGGTTTGTCGCCGTGGCTGGCTCCGGCCCCGGTCGCACGAACGGGTGTGCCAGCCTGAGTCTGCGGCATGTGCATCGGGGTGCGCTTGGCGGAGGGAAGCGCTCCACGCCAGCGGTCGACCAACAGCAACGCCGAGCGAAGCGACACCATCTCGTAGAGATCGACGAGGCGCTTGACGTCGAAGTAGTTGCGCGTGTCTTCGACGCCGGAGAACAGAATGACGCGGGTCGCGATGCCGGTGTCGACGCCGGCTGCCTTGAGGCAGATCGACAGCGGTTCGCCTCCGGTATCGGCGAGCAATCGCACCAGGAAGGGAGCGTCAAGACCAGTGAGGTCCGACAGGATTCGCGACATCGCCTCCGTGTTCCGCTGCAGACAGGCGCGTGCAAGCGTTGCCACTTTCTCCGGATCGGGCATCGGCACCCGTTGCAATGGCCGGCGCGCCGCGAATTCTCGGAGCGCGGCGATCTCCAATGCCTGGATGACGCGGCGGCGGCCACGACTGTCGAGATCGAGGAAGAGATCGATCAGGTCGGTATCCTGCACATCATCGATGCGAGCCGCGAGAAGGCGGGCCAGCCTCGGATTGCCGCGAGCGTTTTCCACCAGGTGCCGGACGGCGCTGGCGGGAAAAGTGATGCTCAGGTTGCCGGCGAGCGTCGGCAGGCCATCGGCGCGCATGCGTCCGAGCAGCGCCTCCACAACGGCCGGCTGAAGGTTCTTTCGAACGGCGATCATCTCGAGATGGCTGGGTGAAGCGGTGGCCACCAGCGCCAGCAACTGCCCTTCGGATATGCTTTTCGACTTTTCCAGCATGACCGAGGACACGGGGAAGATATCGTGCAGCAAGGCCCGCATGACCGATGCCGGCACTTCATCGTAATCGGCGAGCAGAGTGGCGATATGGATCCGATCCTGGAGCGCCGTCACTTTGAGCAGTTGCGCCGCCAGCTCTTCATACATGGCGACTTCGGAGCGCGTGTGGCCAGGTTCCGACACATAGAGTTCTGTCGCATCCTTGAGAAGCGAACGGGACCGCGCGCCGTCAGTGTCCTTGACGAGGCCGAAAATGCCGCTTGAAAAGGGGGGCGACGCCATTCCAAAGCCATCCCGAACACGAGTGTCTCGCCGGCCGACTCTGGCAAGAACAGTCGGCAGCCGAACGTGATGAGAATGCCGCCCAAATCGTAAACCATTTGTTAACTCTGACGGCCGAATGATGATCTGGCGCGGCAAAAGTACTTGAGCCCGACGATCGTCCAAGTGCGTGATGCGCCGTGAAGCCGTTCCGCCCTGGAGGGCGCCGTGGGTAAGGTGATAGCTTTCGGTCTGCCAATGCTTCGCGCACGTCGAAAACCGACGACCGGTTTTTGCGAGGTGACCGTTCTGCCGACCCGCCCTGGCGATGATCGTGATCCGACGACTTCCACCAAATCGCCCAAAGGCCGGACGGCGCGCAAGTCGGGCGGCGTGCCACGCCCGGCCGGCGTCTGCCGGAAGTAAGGTCGCCGCTGCGATCGACGGGCTTGCGCCAGCCTCGCGAATCCGGAAGACTCTCGTTTGGATCGGCCGGAGAAGCATTGTGGCTGCGCGTTTGGGTGACTGGAGAGCCGGCGGATCGCTGGCTCTGGTGATGATCACGGTTACCGCCTGCGGCCGTCCGACCGGTGACTTTGGGCGAGCCGAACCCTCCTTCCTGCACGATACGATACTGCCGGCGGCCGGTAATCTGGTGGCGCCGGTGGCGCGCAAGGAACCGGTTTCCGGCTTTCCATTGACTGACGACGAGATCGAGTTGCGCAACCGCGCCTGGGCTTTCGTGCGCGCGCCGCATGTTCGCGATTGGTGGCTCGATACGCTGGTCGAAGGCGAGCGAACGCGCATCCTGCCGATCCTGAAGGGCGGCGACAGCATGTCGCCCGAGATCGTCGCCATGTTCCCTCAGATAGCTCTGCCGCTGATCGCCCCGGCCTATGATCGCAGCCGCTATCACGGCTATCTTCTGTCGGATGGCCGCGTCTCCACGGAAACGTTGTGGGCTCGCGTCATCGATGACGCCGGCGCCGATACGGCCCTGATCCCGCCCTTCTGTGCTGTCGCCGCACGCGTGCGGCGGGACGACATCGAACGGCTTGGCGCGCTGAGGCGTCAACGCCTCGTCGAGGCGGGACTCCACGAGGGCGCCGAGGCGAGGGTGTGGGAGAATGAGGAGACCATTGCCTGGGTCTGGCAGGCGTTGGGCTATCGGGCATCCTCCTATCGCTATGCCATCAATCATTTCGAGGTGGAGGCGCCATCCGGTCAGCTGTCCGCGGCCAATCGGGCCTACGATACGCTGGTATCCTCGAAATGCTTTGGCGCTCCGTCGATCCGCACCGCGATGCCACGCGGACCGGAGCGCCATTCCCGGTTGATGAATCCACCCGACCCATTCGACGAGCCAGTACCGCAGAAATAGGTCAATCGGAGAGTGCCGGCCGGCATTCCAGCCGTCCGACGGCTTCCTGGGCGCGCCCTAGATCATCAATGTCGCCGGCAAATAGACGGACCAGCAGGAAGCCGGTGTCGACGGGCAACGACATGGTTTCGATGGAATCGATACCCGCCGACTGGCGCGCCGCATCGAGAGCGGCCGTGCGACCGACGAGAAGGTCGATATCGCTTCCGCGCAGATCTTCCCGAGACAGGGTCGACAAAATCCGCCCGTCGTCCGCCATCGCCGCGATCGACCAATAGGTTGCAGGCATCGAACCGGTGAGGCGCACCGGTCCGGTGTCGTCGTCGAAGCGGCAGACGGCATTGAGGAAGGCCGGATCCAGGTCGGCGGCGGTATTGCTGTCGTCGACGCGTGCAAGCTTGCCATCCGTTTCGCTGAAATCGATACCGGTGAAGGCAAGATTGCGTGAATGGCTGGGTGCGAGGAGAACCGCGCCGATGTGGGTGAGCCCCGCGATACACAACATCGCGGCGAACCAGCGAAGGCCGGTGTCGATCATGACGCCCCCCCTTCATCGCAGCCCAGCAGAGTGACCGCCGGCAGCTGATCGGCGCTTGGCGCACGGGTGGCAAGGGTGGGCGAATAGAGACGCAACGTCAGCCGCAGGCTGGATAGGCCGACGGTCGAGACGAAGTCGCCGGGCCGAACATCGCGCCCAATCGAGATGCGAACTTGCCGCGTCGGTCCGAAGGTCATGGCATCGAACGCCGTGAAGCCGAAACGGCGGGCCGGATTGTGAGGAAGGTGGCCGCTGCGATCGGAGACCGTCAATGTCCAGAGCACCCCCTGGGGCATCGGGCCGGCGATCTCATAGGCGCAGGCCGCGTTGAGCGGCTTATTGTCGGCGGTGGTTTCGGTGAGGAGCTCGATGCCCTCGCTCGGTCCCAGACCGCCGCCACGCCTGACGGCTCGCGCCGCCTCATAAGGGTTGGATTTGGCGCCGCCATTTTGCGTCGACCATTGTCCGACCGTGCGCGCCCCTTCGAAACGAAGGTTACCCACTGCCCACCAAGCCGAAGTGAGGCCGAGAAAGACGCCGGCGAGTATGACGAGGATGAAGCGGAGCGTAGCGAGCACAGGTGCGACCGGTCAGCGAGGGGAAGTGGCGTCGGACGCACCGAGCAGCGAAAGGCTGTTGAGAACGGTATTCAATGGTCCGCCGTCGGACGGGGTACCGAGGGCGAGCGGCTGCTCACTCGGTGTCGAGGTTGGCGTCAGAGCCGCCTCCCGGGCCTTTGCCTCGGGAATGCGGGCACGCATGCTTGTGCCGACGTCGCGGATCACCGACACCGCCGCCGGCGTCAGCGATTGTGGTGAAACCGTAGCTTCCGATGGTACGGCCGCGACCGTCGCCGGCTTGCCGGTCGAGGCCACCACATCAGCCGGCACCGGTACGCCGGGGATCGGCTTGAAACCGAGGCCGGCGTGGATCGGCTCCATGATGGCGTGCCAGGTTATGGCGGGAAGGCTGCCGCCGGTCATGTTGGCGGTCGATGTATAATCGTCATTGCCGAACCAGACCGAAGCGGCATACCAGCCGGTGAAACCCACGAACCAGGCGTCCCGGTAGGCCTGTGTCGTTCCGGTCTTGCCGGCCTGCATCTGACCGGGGAACTTCGCTTTGCCGCCTGTGCCGGCGTTCACCACGGTCGACAGCACGCTGTTCATTTCATAGGCGATCTCTTCGGGCAACACTTGCTCCGGAGGCGGTTCATCGCGCGCCCGGTCGTAGGTGATGACGCCGGCCCGCGTCTTGGTCCACTCGATAGCGTAAGGCGTCGATTTGAGACCGCCGGTGGCAAACCCAGAATAGGCACCGACCATATCGATGGGGGTGACTTCGGCAACGCCGAGCGGCAGGGCGCGGGTGATCTTGAGTTCCGTGCGAATGCCCAACTTGTGGGCCGTTTCGACGATCTTGCCACGGCCGAAACTCTCGGCGAGACGCACCGGCACCGTGTTGATCGATTTGGCGATGGCCGTTCTGAGCGAAACCCGGCCGGCGTAGGACCGACCGTAGTTGCGAGGGCTCCAGTTGCCGATGCTGATCGGGGCGTCGGAGATCATGTCATCCGGGGCAAAGCCGTTCATGAAGGCCGTGGCGTAGACGAATGGCTTGAAGGAGGAACCGGGCTGGCGCAGCGCGTAGACTGCCCGGTTGAACAGGCTCTCGCCATAGTCGCTGCCACCGACCATGGCGCGGACCGCACCGTCGAGGCTCTGCACGACGGTGGCCGCCTGCTTCACTTTATATTGCGGGCCGTATTGCCTGAGACTATCGGCAATGGCGGTATCGGCCGTCTTCTGGATCATCGGGTCGAGCGTGGTCCGGACGGTGATGGTGCGGTCACCGGGCGGGGCGATGCGCTTGACTTCGTCGAAGGCCCAGTCGAGGAACCAGTCCGGCGCGTTGCCGTTGGCCGAAGGCACCGGCGTTGCCGGATTGCGGCGGGCGGACGCGACCTGCGCCTCGGTCATGAAGCCGGCTTCGACGAGGTTGGACAGGACCTGATTGGCGCGGGCGCGGGCGGCGGCGAGATTGTTGTTGGGCGAGTATTTGGTTGGCGCCTTGTAGAGGCCGGACAGCATGGCCGCCTCGGCCAGCGTCAGCGACTTGACCGACTTGCCGAAATAATACTCCGACGCTGCGGCGACGCCGTGCGTGCCGCCGCCCATGTAGGCGCGGTCGAGATAGAGTTTCAGGATCTCGTCCTTGGAAAGCTGGGCTTCGAGCCACAGGGCGAGATAGGCTTCGTTGATCTTGCGCTGGATGGTGCGCTCGTTGGACAGGAACAGGTTCTTGGCGAGCTGCTGGGTGATGGTCGAGCCGCCCTGCACGACGCCGCCGGCTTTGGCATTTGAGACGATGGCGCGGAAGGTGCCGAGCGGGTCGATGCCGAAATGGTCGTAGAAGCGCCGGTCTTCGGTGGAAAGCGTCGCCTGGATGAGATAGGGCGGCATTGCCGAAAGCGGAACGCTGTCGTCGAGAAACATGCCGCGTCGGCCGATGACCGCGCCGTTCTTGTCTTCGAAGGTCACGGCATAGTCGCCGCGCGCGCGCCAATCGCCTTCCGTCGCCTTGAAGGCGGGAATGGCGAACACCAGCAAAACAATGAATCCGGCAGAGCCAAGCGTCGTTCCCTCGGACGCCAATTCGAACACGGCCCGTTTCCATCCGCGCATGCGGATCAGGCCGGAATAGTCGATCAGGCTACTCCAGAATCGCGAGAAACCCTGCGAAAAGTTCCAGGCTGCCGAATCCACAAAGGCATCGATTCGGAGAAGCCAGAGGCGCCAGCGCGGATTACTCTTGAATTCCGGCACGGTAGAGCCCAAGCGTTAGGGATGTTCGGAAGCCGAAAACTAACCTTTTCCGGCCCCGGTTACCAGATCGCAGAGAAAAAGATGGCGGACGATACCGGTAAAGATGAGGAACTGCCGTTCTGGCGCACCAAAAGCCTCGAGGAGATGACGGACACGGAGTGGGAAAGCCTGTGTGATGGCTGTGCCCGCTGCTGCCTGAACAAGCTCGAGGATGAGGACACCGGTCGCATCGTCTACACCGACGTCGGCTGCTCGCTGCTCGACGGCGAGAGCTGCCGTTGCCGCGACTATGCCCATCGCTCCGAGACGGTGCCGGAATGCGTTCGCCTGACGCCGCACGAGGTGCGGACGCTCACTTGGTTGCCGGCCACCTGCGCCTATCGCCTCGTCGCCGAGGGCCGCGATCTCTACGATTGGCACCCGCTCGTGTCGGGTGATCCGGAAAGTGTTCATCGGGCCGGCGTGTCGGTGCGCGGCAAGACGGTGCGCGAGCAGGACTGGCCGGTGGAAGAGTGGCAGGACCGAATCGTCACATGGCCGACCCGGCTGCCTGGTCTCATGGGGCGCAAAAGGCGCCGGCGGGCTTAGGTCAGTCGATGGCGATCAGCACGTCTGACGCCTTGACCACTGCCTTGGCAGCGTCGCCAACCTTGAGCCCCAATTCGTCGGCGGCCTCGTTGGTGATGGCCGCGGTCACTTTGATGCCGCCGGCAATTTCGAGAACGATATGGGCGGTGGTGCTTCCCTTGGTGACTTTGACGACCTTACCCTCAAGGACGTTGCGGGCGGAAATCTTCATGGTGACGTTCCCTGTTCGAACCAGCGGTTCCGGCGAGATGTGACGCCCTGGTCGAGACGCTCACGGTAGGAAGAATAAACCGAGCCCGCCTTTCCACAATGCCAGAACGGCGGCATTCGACCATCGTCGGCGCAATATTTGCTGAAGACTCGTACAGGATCGGCGAAAGGCAGGAAAACGCCGTCGCGGGCCAGTCCGTCACTGGCAAAGTCTTTGATGATATGACAATGAGCGAAAGAGGAACGTTTGGGAAAGGCTTGTATGTGGTGAGCATCGACACGACCGACGACAGCCGGCATGGAGTTTGGGACGATGTGCAGGCCATCGTCATGGGAACGTTCTTTGCCGCCATCGGTATTGAATTCTTCCGCGACGCCCATCTCGGCACCGGCGGCACGGCCGGCGTCGCTTTCCTGATCCACTATGCTACCGAATTCGGCATCGGCCCGGTGATCTTCCTGTTGAACCTGCCGTTCTATGCTTTCGGCTGGGTAACCCTCGGTCGGGAGTTCACCCTGAAGACCTTCGCCGCCGTGGCGCTGCTATCGCTTGAAAGCTATTTCATGCATGACGCCTTCGCCATCGGGCACAGCACTCCTTGGTTCTCGGCGATTACCGGCGGCGCGCTGACCGGTGTTGGCATGCTGATGCTGTTTCGCCACAAATCCAGTCTGGGTGGCATCGGCATTCTCGCCGCCTTCGTCCAGGAAAAGCTGGGCTGGCGGGCCGGCAAGTTCCAGCTCACCACCGACCTCATCATCCTCGCGACGTCTTTCCTGGTGCTCGATTGGCAGCACGTGGCCCTGTCGGTGCTGGGCGCCGTGGTGCTGAACCTCGTTCTCGCCGTCAACCATAAGCCGGGTCGTTACAACGGGTATTGAGCCGCGTCCTCAGGCCGACTTGCGGCGCGGCACGGGTACGGGATCTGCTGCGTCGGCTACCTCTCGCCAAGCCGGAGCGGCGCCCTCAATCTCTCGCCACTCTTTGAGGAGCACGCGGCGACGGCGCGGATAGCGGGTGCCCAAGTCCACAGCGTCCGACATGCGGTCGATGCGGAAATGGCGATAGTCGGCCCTCAGCTCACACCAGGACGTCAGAACACGCACCCGTTCGAAAAACGCGACGGCGATCGGCCAGACGATGCGACGTGAGGCAATGCCCTTCTCGTTGACATAGGAGAATTCCAGACGAGTCTCGTTGCGGATGGCCGTGCGCACCAAGGACAGGTCGATACCGTCACGATTGGCATTCCAGGCTGGTGCGACGATCAGGCCGGTAGCGTCCATCCGATCGGCGAGATCGGCCGGCAAAACGGCGGCAATCTTGGCAAGCGCATTCTCGGCTGACGAGGCGAGCCGCTCGTCGGCGCGTGTCGCCGCAAGACGCGCACCGAACACCAGGGCCTCGATCTCGTCTTCGGTGAACATCAAGGGCGGCAACATGAAGCCCGGCTTCAGCACGTAACCGACGCCGGCTTCGCCGTCGATTGGCGCACCCTGGCCGATCAACGCCTGAATGTCGCGATAAAGGGTGCGCAGCGACACGCCGAGTTCAGCCGCCAGCTCCGCTCCAGAGACGGGACGGCGGCGGCGGCGCAAGGCCTGCACCAGGGTAAGAAGGCGCTCTGCGCGAGACATCGGATAACCCAGAGGTTCTGGCAACGGATTCGAACATCAAATACGAGCCAATCATGCCAGCCCAAACGGCCCGCGTCCAGAACAATGATCTTGTTTTGTTCTGAGGTGGTATCTCAAGATGTCTGTCAGCGATTGTTGGTGTGGACTCCCTTGGGGATCTTGGCCGCCGCAAATTGAGTCCAGACCATGCGAATTTGCCGGGCGCTTACAAAAGGAGGCGGGACAATTGAAGGCCTGCGACGGGCTCCGGCCGCCGGTTATGACCGTACAATGTTTCCAGACAGGCGATGCGTGCGACTGGCAGAACGACCCAACATAGCCTCGCTGGTTGGACGAAGTGTTTGGAATACCAATCACCAGCTCCGTCTACGATCGTGCGTTGACTCGATGAACGGGGCAGCAAGAGCCAGAGGTATGCGGCGCGAACCGTACTGATCGAGCATTCTTCCAAAGAACTGGAGCTTGTAAGCGCCGGCTCGGAGCCAGGGCTTGATTGACTGTCTGTCGCTGGACGAGGTACCGAGGTTCTCGTTGAGCGGTGCGAGATTGGTTATGCCTTCGTCACCGGGCGCACCAAGCCCGCTGCTTGACCGATGCGACCGGTCCTGTGACCGAAAAGACCATGATGAAGCGCTCCTTTCGCTGGAGCGTGAAGGCATAGGCAGGAATTGAATTCTGAGTAAGTGCGCGCCCTTGTTCGATTCGGATTTCGCGGATCGTTTCGTGCAGTTGCTGCGCTGGCGCCGCGACGTCCGGCATTTTGCGCCGGATGCTGTGCCGGAACAGGATATGCACGAGCTTCTGACCTGCGCGGCACTGGCGCCTTCAGTCGGCAATTCGCAGCCTTGGCGCTTCGTCCGGCTACGGTCGGTCACTGTCCGGGATGCACTGGTTGCTCACGTCGATGAGCAGAATGCGCTGGCGGCCGAGCGTTATCAGGGCCAAGAGCGCTATGAGACCTATCGCAAGCTCAAGCTGCACGGCCTGCGTGAAGCACCGGAACTGCTGGCTGTGTTCTGCGACGAAAAGCCCGAGGCCGGTCATGGACTCGGTATTGCGACCATGCCCGAAGCGCTGCGCTATTCCTGTGTGACGGCGATCCACACGCTATGGCTGACCGCCAGACTGCGTGGGATAGGTGTGGGATGGGTTTCGATCCTTGATCCCGCGGCCGTTCGCGCGATGCTGGATGTTCCGGCTGACTGGTCGCTCATCGCGCTTCTTTGCATCGGTTTCCCGCAAGACGAATTCGATACCCCCGAACTCGAGCGACAAGGCTGGCAGCTCCGAGAGCCGTTGTTGGATCGGGTATTCGAGCGATGAGACCTTAATTACGGCCGGCGCCGACTGACCTGTCGTTAGGGCTGCCAGTGCACGGCCTGATAACGGACAATCGATCACATCGAACCGGAAGGATTGCCTGGGGTCGCATCTTCGAGAAGTGCGCCCGTGAAGACGCCGATTGAAGGTCGCCGACGGGTTGGGAAATTTGCCTTTCCGATTCATAGGATCGCCATCTTTGCTTCTCGACCGGCGGCCTGAATCTTTGCATGAACTGCAAGCTCATCACTTCAATGGCCACTCGCAAAGGATTCAAAAGACTCGCGAATTTGCGCCCCCTTGAATCAGTGCCTGAGGCGAGTTCGGTAGTTTTTGTGGCTTTCCTGAATCAGAACCTCAACCGCTGGAATCGAACTGTGAGCTTGATGACTCATTTGACGAAGTGGGGAAATCTGGGGTCTTGGGGCGGTTGAGGTATGGGTTGATTGGTTCGTTTCCCTTGGTTCGCGTGAACCATCTGCATCTCCGATGCTGATGAATCAGAGCTGGTGCGATGGCGCGCAAGTGTCGGCACGGACTCGCGTTATGAGCACGTTGAATCACTGCCTGAGGGGCATGATCGAAGCGCCGGATCCAAGCCCAGCGATTTCAAGTGAGGATAAGGAAGAGGACCTCTGTGCCCCTGCTTTGTCGGACACTCGAAACCGAGCCCGCAAATGCTCGAAGCGAAGACCCGTACGCTCGCGAAGCGATCTGTCGGCAAGGCCAGCCCCACGACCCACATCGCTTGCTCCTCCATCGCCATGCCTTACTGGCCGACACTGATCGCATGTAAGGTGTGGCTGCATAGATCGGCACGGTCCATCTTCGAACCTCCGAACCTCATGTCCGGGCTGAGCTGCCTTCTGTCGTTTCACTGCAAGCCGCAACGACAGGTTCCATATCGGGCGCTTCGATAATGATGGCTACTGGATATTGGCCCCGCCGGCATCGAGATACTGTTCAATCTTTCCAGGCTGAAGGACAGGACGACGCTGCATCCAACGAGCCAGACACTGAAGCTCCGGACCGACGAAGCCGTCGCTGACGAGTGGAGAATGGTTGTCTTTGGCTGTTAAGAAAACAGAACGCCTGACTTGGAGCGAAGGGCTGTGTGCCGCAACGTCACAGCGATACGTGGCGAGCGTATTTCGCTTTGAAGGGGAAGCTGATGACGAAGCTAGCCCGCGCCGTCGGACGGGGACGGCGCGGGCTATAGCGCTGAGGCCCAACGAGGAGGGGTGTCAAGCCACGGCGCATTTGGTCGCGGCGACGGCGGCCGCGATTTCTTCCTTGAGCAGAGACCGGTGGCGCTTGAGATCGGCGAGGACGTCCGGCCCAGCCGGCTCTTCCAGCGTCTCGATGCGGAAAATACGCCGGTTGATCTCCTGATAGGCACTGGCGAGGTCGCAGAAGACCGCATCAAACAGCATGAGCTGCTCAATGGCGTTCCAGCTCTGCGGGAATTCCAACGAAAGCTCGTGCGGGATGCTCATGTTCGCTGCCCCCTCTTCTCATCGTCCTGAGGCTAAGCTCCTTGTGGCAACAAGGCCTTGAGGTGGATCAAAAGTCGTATGCGTGCCATCCACCAACAGGGGTTTTCCTATGCCCCCTCTCTGAGAGACGCGGACTCCGGCGCGACGTTTGGCGCCGGCGGCAGGGTAGGGCACCGATTGGACGAGGATATTGGGCGCCGCTGACAAGGGCCGCAGTCGGGCAGGACTGAACGGAATTGCCGCCAGCCGAAAGCATGAATGGCGGGCGTCGCCGGTGTTCATGGACCGTTCAGCCTCAGGTAGCTAAAGTCCGGCTTATGAACACTAATCGCAAGCGATTCCGTCTCGCGTTGGCGTGTCTCACGATACTGCCGATCCTAGCGGGACATGCCGCCGAGGCGCGCTGCCTGACGCCTGCCGAAACGCAGGCCGTCGTCGGCAAGGGGGCCGTTCAGAGGCTGAGCGTCATCGCCCGCGTCATCGACGGAGAAATCGTCGACGCCAGGCTTTGCGAAGGTGGGGGATTGCTCGTCTATCAGTTGGCCGTCATGCGAGAGGGCGGACGGGTGGACAACATCATGGTCGACGCCACGTCGGGCCAGAAACTTCGCTGAAGCGGGAAATCTAACAATGCGGATTCTGGTGGTCGAAGACGACCGCGATCTGAACCGGCAGCTCGTAACGGCTTGCCGCGACGCCGGTTATGCCGTCGACGTCGCTTTTGATGGTGAAGAAGGGCATTTTCTCGGCGACACCGAGCCCTATGATGCGGTGATTTTGGACATCGGCCTGCCCAAGATGGACGGCCTTAGCGTGCTCGAGGCGTGGCGGCGGGATGGCCGGCTGGTGCCGGTTCTGCTGCTCACCGCCCGCGACCGCTGGAGCGACAAGGTGGCCGGCATCGACGCCGGTGCCGACGACTACGTCGCCAAGCCGTTTCATATGGAGGAAGTGCTGGCCCGTCTCAGGGCTTTGACGCGCCGCGCCGCCGGCCGCGCTTCCAATGAAGTCGAGGTTGGCCGGGTCCGGCTCGACGTCAAGGCTGGGCGTCTCACCGTCGACGGCAACCCGATCAAGCTGACTTCCCATGAGTTTCGTCTCATCCAGTATCTGATGCTGCATATGGACAAGGTGGTCTCGCGGACCGAACTCGTGGAGCATCTCTACGATCAGGACTTCGACCGCGATTCCAATACCATCGAGGTATTCGTCGGTCGTCTGCGCAAGAAAATGGGTATCGATTTCATCGAGACCGTGCGCGGTCTCGGCTATCGCATCGTGTCCGAAAAATGAAGTCGCGTCTTCGGAAACTGGGCGAATGGCTGACAAGCTCGCTGGCGCTCAGGCTGGCGCTCACCTCCGCTTTGTGGGCGGCGATCGCGCTGGCCGCCTTCGGTTGGCTGCTCACCGAGCTCTATCGGGCCAGTCTTATCCGCTCTTTTGACGAACGCATCATTGTCTACGAGAAAACATTGGCTGGCGTCGTCGCCTCGACGCCCGACGGCGGCGTGCCTGATCCCGGCACCATGGGAGACCCGCGTTTTGGCCGCTATCAATCCGGCTGGTATTGGGTCGTGGTTGACGTCAAATCGCAGAGCACCATCGCCACCAGCCAGTCGCTGTTTGGCGAAGTGCTGGCGCTGCCGCCGCCGCCCAATAACGGCGTGGTGGTCACCAATGACGCCAGCGATCCGGCCGGCACGGCACTTCGCCACGCCACACAGCGTATCTTCCTGAGCAACGGGCGGATGTTCGATCTGCATGTCACCGGCAACGTGGCCGAGCTTGCCGATGAGATCTCCACCTTTCGCTTCCAGGTATTCGCCACGCTCGCCGCTTTCGCGCTTGGTCTCGTCGCTGCGGCGGGACTGCAGGTCAGTTTCGGCCTGAGGCCGCTCGCCGCCATGAGTCGCCGCCTAGCCGACATTCGCGAAGGCCGCGCCAACCGCCTCGAAGGCCGCCTCCCGCGCGAGATCGCTGCGCTCGGCAAGGAACTCAACGCCCTCATCGAGACCAACAGCGCCATCGTCGATCGGTCGCGAACGCAGGTCGGTAACTTGGCCCATGCGCTGAAGACGCCGTTGGCCGTCATCTTGAACGAAGCGCGCGCCGAGGGCGGGCCGCTGGCTGACAAGGTCGTCGAGCAGGTGACGGTGATCCGGGCGGAGGTCGATCGCTACCTCGACCGGGCGCGGCTCGCCGCCGATCGCAAGGTGATTGGCGCGGTGGCCGATGTCCGCCATTCGCTGGAAGGGCTGATCCGCGTTCTCAGCCGTGCCTATCCCGATCGCAGCCTCTACCTCGAAGCGCCGGGTGCCGGGCATCCCAAGGCCCGCATCGAGAGGAGCGACCTTGAGGAACTCGTCGGCAATCTCATGGACAATGCCTGCAAATACGGGCGCGAACAGGTACGGATCGCACTGTCGGTCGATCGGGCCGACCGCGACCGGCCGATGGTGGTTATTCGTGTGGAGGATGACGGTCCCGGCCTGCTGCCCACCTCCTATGCCGAGGTGCTTGGCCGCGGCAGGCGCCTCGACGAGACTTTGCCGGGGTCGGGCTTCGGCCTCGCCATCGCAACCGAGATTGCCGAGACTTACGGTGGCTCGCTGGTTCTCGATCGAGCCGGACTTGGCGGCCTTTCGGTAACCTTCCGCATTCCCCTGAGTTGAAATGGATTGACAGGACGACGCGTGACGAAGGGAGTGAACGACAAGATGTGGAGGCAGCGGCGGCAAGAATAAGTCGCAACCAAAATTCGGCCATGGTTTCAGGCCATTACAAGTACCAAAGGCGATTCGACTAACGGAACAGATTCCTTTTTGGAGACCGGAGACATGTTGTTGAAGAAACTAGTGATCGTCGGCCTGACAGCTTCTCTGCTGGCCGGCTGTGCGACGGGGCCTAACCAGAACCAGACGCTCGGCACGCTGGCCGGTGCTGTTGGTGGTGCTGCCCTCGGCTCGGCTTTCGGCTCGGGCAGCGGCAAGGTGGCAGCCATCGCCGCCGGTGCGCTGGTTGGCGGCTTCCTGGGCAACCAGATCGGCGCGTCTCTCGACGCCGAGTCGCAGCAGTATAATTACAACGCCAGCGTCCAGGCGCTCGACACTGGTGCTCCGCAGCAGTGGCGGAACCCGCAGAACGGCGTCTACGGTACGGTCGCGCCTGGCCCGGTCGCTTATGTCAACAACCGCACCTGCCGCCCCTACACCAACACGGTGTATATCGACGGTCAGCCACAGGTGGCCCGCGGCACCGCCTGCCAAAATCCGGATGGCAGCTGGCAGGTTGTCGGCTGAACCAAGCCGATCTTTGCATAATCCTGGAAAGGCCGGCTCATCGAGCCGGCCTTTTTGCGTCCCGTCATAAGCTCCGTTCGTTACCAGTCATCAACCATCTTGCTGCAAGATCATTTGGTAAAGGACTGGTTTACGGGATTCGATATGGACGGACGGGCGGCGGTGACCGACAAGGCCGAGACTTTCCTGCGGGGCCTGACGCCACGGGCGCGCGGCATGCTGGTCCGTCGTCTTGAAAGCGATCAGGCTGTCCCCGTTGAAGTCGATGCCCGCCGTCGCCTCATTCTCGAGGCGGCCCGTACCATTGTGGAAAGCCGCAGGACCACCAAGCAGGTGACATCGGGCGGAACACCCGACATGCGCCGGCTGGTCTTTGCCGCCTTCGAGCCCTACCTGATCGAGGAAAGGCTGACCGTTCCGGCGCGCGGGTTCGTCACCTCCGCCACCCTGTCTCATCTCTGGGCCTACGTCAGCACCGAGCTTCTGCCAAAGGAGTTCGGCATTTGGAATGATCCTGCAACCGCACCGTCGTTTCCAAACGATGCTGCCTACCGCGAAGAGGCCGCCCGGCTGGAGGCGCGGCTCTTCGAGGCTTTGACGCGCCATATCGAAGCGATTGCCGACGAGCCGAAGCTGCAGCAGCGCTTCATGTCGCGCATCGGCGGCGAGGTGGCCCGCGGCGAAGTGGACGACATCATCGCCGTGCGCGACCGGCTGGATGACCTGCCGACGCTGAGCGCCGCCATTGTGCATCTGCTCGACTCCGGTTCCGCCGACCTGGGGCTCCTCGAACAGATCGCCACCTATCTCACCAAATACCCGGAGACGGCCGGCTGGGTGGCTGGCGGCGTTTTTCGCCGGCAGTCGTCCGTGGCGCCCTTGATCGCCTTCGCCAAGTTGCTGGCCGGCGGCGAAACGGCTCGCCGCATGCGCACGACGCCGACGGCCACGGCCTTTATCGATCTCGGCTTCGCCGCAGCCGACCGCGCCGCCTCGCGTTTTCTCACCACTCTTCGCAGCAGCCGCAACGTCGCCGACGCCGTCGCCCAGATCGGCACATTCCGCTCGGTTCTCAACGAGCTCACCAATGGTCTCGATGTCGACGGCGACGGCTGGTGGCAGCAGCGGATGGTGGTTATCAAGCGGCGCTTTTCAGAAATGCTGTTCGCCGAGTTCGATAAGCTGTTACCGGCCCTGCGCCGGGCGTTTCGTGTGCAGGAGGCGCCTTATCCCGGCCCCGCCGACGGTGCCGAGGCGGTCTTCTTGTGTGCCATCTTCGCGGCGGCGGGCAAATGCCGTGACACCCTGGCGATCAATGGCTTGATCGGCCGTCTGACGCCCCTGGTCGATCAGGCCATCGAGCTCTACGCCCTCGATCTGCCGGCCCGGCTACGCAGCCGCGACGGCGAAACGCGCGCTGTGGCGCTGTCGGCGGTCGATCATCTCATCAAGGCCTCAGGCTTCCTCTACGGCGAGGACTATGCCTCCCACCTCAGGCGCAGCAAGGAGCAACAGCTCAAGGCGCCACGGCCCGCCGCTTGATGGTCCCAACTGCTTTTTTTGAATCCTTCTCAAATTCGTCCAGAAGTCCATTGAGAAACCGCTGCCGTTGCCCTATTCGGCTGGGACATCGGGGTTCCGGCGCATGGCCGGCGGCTCGGGAAAGAGCGAAGGATGATTTTCTGGGTTTTGCTGGCCTTGATGACGGCAGCGGTCGTCCTCGTCGTGATTGCTCCGCTTGCGCGGCCGGCTGCCAGTTTCCCGGCGGCCAGCGGCGAGGAGACGCGCGTTTATCGCGATCAGCTCAGTGAACTCGACCGCGACCGGGAGCGCGGCTTGATTGGCGGCGAAGAGGCGGATGCCGCCCGCGCCGAGATCGGCCGGCGCCTGTTGGCAGCCACACGGATGCCGGCGGCGGCTGGCGAGCCGAGGCCCACAGCCAATCGCTTCATCGCACTGATGACGGTGATCGCCATTCCCGCGATTGCGCTGCCGCTCTACCTCGTTCTCGGCCAGCCCGACATGCCCGATGCACCGCTGGCCGAGCGCCTGTCGGCGGCGCCCGCGTCCGGCAATATCACCGATATGATCGGCCGCGTCGAAAAGCACCTGGCCGCCAACCCCGGTGATCTCTCGGGCTGGCGCGTCATCGCCCCCATCTACGCTCGCATGAACCGGCTCGATGACGCCGTAAAGGCCTGGGGCCGACTGGTTGCCGCGGGTGAGAAAGACGCGGACACGCTTGAAAACTACGGCGCCGGTCTCGTCGACACCAATGACGGCATCGTCTCGCCGGAAGCGCAGTCCGTACTGGCGCGCGCCGTCGCTGCCGATCCGGACCGCGCCCGCGCCCGCTTCTACTATGCCGAGGGACTGCGGCAGGCCGGCTCGTTCGATGAGGCTCTGAAACAGGTCGACGAGCTGATACGCCGTTCGCCGGCGGATGCGCCTTGGCTCGATACGGTGCGCAAAAAGCGCGGCGAGATTCTTGCCGCGCTGAACAAGCCCACCGACGCGCCGGAACCGGCGACGCTGCCGGCCGCTGGAACGGGTGTCGACAAGGCGACAATCGAGGGCATGGTCGATGGCTTGGCTGCCAAGCTCGCTGCCGATCCCAACAATCGCGATGGCTGGATCCGGCTGATGCGCTCCAACATGGTACTTGGCCACGCTGACAAGGCGAAAGCGGCGCTCGCCGACGCGCGGAAAGCGTTCGCCGGCAATACCGATGCGCTGGCGGCGATCAATGCCGCCGCCGAAGAGCTGGGCGTCGACAAGCGGGAAGGACAATGACCATGGTCATGACGCGCAAGACGCGGCGTCTCATCCTGATCGGCACGGTCGGCGCGGTTCTCGCCGCTGCCGTTGGTCTCGTCCTTTTTGCGCTGTCCGGCGAGATAACGCTCTACAAGACGCCGACCGAGATCGTCGAAAAACACGTGACGGAAGGCCGCCGCCTCAGGATTGGCGGCCTTGTCGAGGTTGGCAGCGTGATTCGCCAGGATGGTGGGCGGGTGGAGTTCAAGGTGACCGACACCGCCAACGCAGTGCCTGTCACCTATACCGGCCTGTTGCCCGACCTGTTCAAGGAGGGGCAGGGGGTGGTGGCCGAGGGAAAGCTCGATCAAACCGGTCTTTTCCAAGCCGATACCGTGCTCGCCAAGCATGACGAGCGCTATATGCCCAAGGAAGTGGTCGACGCACTGAAGGCGCAGGGCGTCTGGGAAGAAGGCCAGCCGGGCGGACCAAAGCCGCCGACGGCGAAGAACTAGGTGAGGGCGGCATGATCGTTGAATTCGGCCATTTCGCACTGATCCTGGCGTTGGCTGTGGCCGTCGCTCAGTCTATCTTGCCGATTGTTGGCTTTTTCCGCCGCGACCCCGCACTCATGGCGGTAGCGCCGAAGGCATCGTTGATGCAGCTCCTGCTGGTCGCCATCGCCTTTTCGGCACTGACCTATGCCTATCTCGTGTCCGATTTCTCACTGGTCAACGTCGTCGAGAACTCCCATTCGGAAAAGCCGCTGATCTTCAAGATCTCCGGCGTCTGGGGCAATCACGAAGGCTCCATGCTGCTCTGGGTGCTGATTCTCGCGCTGTTCGGGGCGGCGGTGGCTGTGTTCGGTGGCAATCTGCCACAGACTCTCAAGGCCAACGTGCTGGCCGTCCAGGGCTGGATCAGCACAGCCTTCCTTGCCTTTATTCTGACGACCTCCAATCCTTTCCATCGACTTGCCGAGCCGGCGATGGAGGGCAATGACCTCAACCCCGTTCTGCAGGATGTCGGCCTCGCCATCCATCCGCCGCTGCTCTATCTCGGCTATGTCGGCTTCTCCATTGCTTTCGCTTTCGCCATCGCGGCGCTGATCGAAGGGCGGATCGATGCGGCCTGGGCGCGCTGGGTGCGGCCGTGGGTTCTGGCCGCCTGGATCTTCCTCACCGCCGGCATCGCCATGGGGTCCTACTGGGCCTATTACGAACTCGGCTGGGGCGGCTTCTGGTTCTGGGACCCGGTGGAGAACGCCTCGCTGATGCCGTGGCTGGTTGGCACGGCGCTGCTGCATTCCGCCGTCGTCATGGAGAAGCGCGAAGCGCTGAAGGTGTGGACCATACTGTTGGCCATCCTCGCCTTCTCGCTGTCGCTGCTTGGAACCTTCCTGGTGCGCTCCGGTGTGCTGACGTCGGTGCATGCCTTTGCCACCGACCCGACGCGCGGCGTGTTCATCCTGGCCATCCTCTGCCTGTTCATCGGCGGTGGTTTCGCCATGTTCGCTGTCCGCGCCGGCACCCTCAGGCAAGGCGGTCTCTTCGCCCCGCTCAGCCGTGAAGGCGCGCTGGTGCTCAACAACGTATTTCTGACGGTGGCTGCCGGTGTCGTGCTGTTCGGCACGCTTGTGCCGTTGATCGTATCGGCCTTCGGCGGCGCCATCTCGGTGGGCGCTCCCTATTTTAATACGGTATTCGGCCCGCTGTTCGGCGCGACGCTGCTGGTGGTGCCGTTCGGGCCGCTGCTCGCCTGGAAGCGCGGCAATCTCCTCGGTGCCCTTGAACGCCTTTGGGCGGTGTTTGCCTTCGCCGCACTGATCGGCCTCGGCATTGCCTGGCTGAACGGCGCGACGCATCTCCTTGCCGCCGTCGGTCTCGGCGGCGCCGTCTGGGTGCTGGTTGGTGCCTTCGCCGAACTCTGGTCGCGGGCGCGTTTCCGCCAGGTTGGATTGGCGGTCGGCTTTCGTCGCCTTGCCGGCTTGCCGCGCTCGGCCTTCGGTACGGCGCTCGCCCACGCCGGCCTTGGCGTGACGCTGCTTGGCATTGTCTCGACATCCGCCTTCCAGAGCGAGGCCATCCTGGAGATGAAGCCGGGCGACACCGCCACGGTCGGCGGCTACTCCGTCACCTTTGACGGCGTCCGGAACGGCGCCGGCCCCAATTATACCGAGCAGGTCGTGAGCATGACGGTGCGGCAGGGCGGCACCGTGCAATTCATCGTCGAGCCGACGCGTCGGTTCTATACGACGCGCCAGATGCCGACCACCGAGGCCGGCATTCGCACGCATGGCCTGTCGCAATTCTACGTGACGCTGGGCGGTGAGGGGCGTCAGACAGGATCGCTCGTGGTCCGCATGTGGGACAAGCCGCTGGTGACGCTGATCTGGCTTGGCGCCCTCGCCATGATGGCCGGCGGTGCCCTGTCGCTTACCGATCGTCGCTTGCGTGTCGGTGCGCCGAAGCCGGCCCGGCAGGTGGCGCCGGTCATCGTCGCCGACTGACGGAGGAACCCATGCGTCTTTTCTCCGTCCTCGCACTTCTGTTCGCGCTGTCGGGTCCGGCCTTCGCCGTCGATCCGTCCGAGCGACTCGCTGATCCGGCGCTTGAAGCACGCGCCCGACAAATTTCCGAAGAGCTGCGGTGTCTCGTTTGCCAGAACCAGTCGATCGATGCCTCCGACGCCCAGCTCGCCAAGGACTTGCGAGTCATCGTTCGCGAGCGCATCACCGCCGGCGATAGCGATGATCAGGTCCGCGACTTCCTGGTCGACCGTTACGGCGAATTCGTGCTGCTGAGGCCGCGCGCCCACGGCGTCGGCCTGCTGCTCTGGGTTCTGCCGCTGGCGCTGCTGCTGGTGGCAGGCGGCGGGCTGTTCATCGCTTTTCGGCGGCGGACTGCATCTCCCGAGGCCGAACGCCTTTCTCCGGAGGAAGAGGCGGCTCTGAAAGCGCTGTCGCGCGAGGATGATGGGCGCGCAAATATTTGAAATAAGGCAACTTTCTGGCGGCCTTTCTTACAAAAGTTTAATACGCTCGCAATCTCCAGGTTAGGGACGGGGTGGCTATATGTCACCATCGAAACCGGATCGACGCCGGTTCCCGAGAGTTCATCCCTCTGGAGATCATTCCATGCTCAGGACTTCCGACAAGCCGACCAGATCCCGCGTCAAGGCACTGCTGCTGGGATCGGTCTTCGCCGTCGCCCTCGGTGGCATCGTCGCCGGCGAGACGGCCCTCATTTTCGACAACACGGCGCAGGCGCAGAACCTGTCGCAGCCGCAAAACAGCCAGCCGGTCTTCTCTTTCGCCGACATGGTGCAGCGGGTCCAGCCCGCCGTCGTCTCGATCCGCGTCAAAACCGACGAGACCGTCGGCCAGGGCGACACTGATGCCGAGGGTTTGCCGCCCGGCCTCACGCCCGACAGCCCCTTCTACGATTTCTTCAAGCGCTTCGGAATGCCGGGCATGCCAGGTGGCCACAATGGTTCGCCGCAGCACCGCTATGGCCTTGCACAGGGCTCGGGCTTCTTCATCTCCGCCGACGGCTATGTCGTCACCAACAACCACGTGGTCGAGAACGCGACCGACGTGAAGGTGGTGACGGACAACGGCACCGAGCACGCCGCCAAGGTGATCGGCACCGATCCCAAGACCGACCTCGCGCTGGTCAAGGTCACCGATGGCAAGGATTTCCCGCATGTATCCTTCGCGACCAATGAATCCCGCGTCGGCGACTGGGTCGTCGCTGTGGGCAACCCCTTTGGTCTCGGCGGCACGGTGACGGCCGGCATCATCTCGGCCCGTGGCCGCGACATCGGTGCCGGACCCTACGACGATTTCCTGCAGATCGATGCCCCGATCAACAAGGGCAACTCCGGTGGCCCGGCCTTCAACGCCGGTGGCGAGGTGATCGGTGTCAACACCGCCATCTACTCGCCGTCGGGCGGTTCGGTCGGTATCGGCTTTGCCATTCCGGCGCATACGGCGCAGCAGGTTGTCGCCTCGCTGATGGATGGCGGCAAGGTGGTTCGTGGTTGGCTCGGCGTGCAGATCCAGCCAGTCACCGAGGAGATCGCCAGCTCCATCGGTCTCGACAAGGCGCGTGGCGCCATGGTGACCGAGCCGCAGGACAACTCGCCGGCCAGCAAGGCGGGGATCAAGGCGGGCGACACGATCCTGTCCGTCAACGGCCAGCAGATCGAGGACGCCAAGGACCTCGCCCGCAAGATTGCCGCCTTCCCGCCGAAGACCGTCGTTGACGTAACGCTGTGGCGCGATGGCAAGGAGCAGACCGTCAAGGTCGACCTCGGCGAACTGCCGAACGACCAGGTTGCCTCCTCCAAGTCGAGCGATAGCGGCACCGACGAGCATACGTCGCTCAGTGACTACGGGCTGACGCTTGCGCCGGCCAACAGCGTGGGCGCTGGCGATAGCGGTGCGGTCATCACCGATATCGACCCGAACAGCAAGGCTTCCGACCGTGGCCTGCGCCAGGGTGACGTCATTCTCGAAGCAGGTGGCCAGACCATCGAGGCCCCGCGGGATGTGTCGAAGGCGATTTCCGGCGCAGAGAAGGCCGGCAAGAAGGCCATTCTGCTGCGCGTGAAGTCCGGAGATAGTGTTCACTTCCTGGCTCTCCCCCTCGGGAAGTGATCGGCTGATCTCCAAATTGTATCGGCGGGCGGGCTCGGCGCCCGCCGCTACGCTTTTCCCTTGCGCTGCCATGCGTTGGCGCTAAACAACAGTCGACGAGCACCTTTGCGGGGCGGGGCGACATGCGCATTCTGGTGATCGAAGACGACAGCGAGGCGGCGGCCTATCTCGTCAAGGCATTGGACGAGGTCGGGCATGTCGCCGAACATGCGGCTGATGGCGAAGCCGGCGCCTTCATGGCCGAAGAGGGCGTCTTCGACGTGCTGATCGTCGACCGGATGCTGCCCAAGCGCGACGGCCTTTCCATCATCGAGGACATGCGGCACCGCGGCGATCATACGCCGGTGCTGGTGCTCTCCGCGCTCGGCCAGGTCGATGACCGGGTGCGTGGCCTGAGGGCTGGAGGCGACGACTATCTCACCAAGCCCTACGCTTTCACCGAACTCTTGGCCCGTGTCGAGGCACTCGCCCGCCGCAATCGTCCGGCCGACGTCGAGACCACCTATCGCGTTGGCGATCTGGTGCTCGATCGCCTGTCGCACACCGTGACGCGCGCCGACACGGAGATTCCGCTGCAGCCGCGCGAGTTCCGTCTGCTGGAATATCTGATGCGTAATGCCGGGCAGGTGGTCACCCGCACCATGCTGCTCGAGAACGTCTGGGACTACCATTTCGATCCGCAGACCAACGTCATCGACGTCCACGTTTCCCGCCTGCGCGGCAAGATCGACAAGGGTTTCGACAAGCCGCTGCTGCACACCGTGCGCGGCGCCGGCTACATGATCCGCGAGGCCGGCCCCGAGAGGGGCGGGGAGGCCGCATGGGCGCGCTCGGGCGGCTGATCCGGACGACGGCCTTCAAGCTGTCGCTGGTCTACCTTGTCGTCTTTTCCGGTCTGACGCTGTTCCTGACCGCCTATATCGCCAACAACACCGCCGAACTGCTCGATTCCCAGATCACCGAAACCATCGACAGCGAGATCAACTCGCTATCCGATCAGTATGAGCGTGGTGGTCTCCGTCAACTGGTCAGCGCCGTCGATCTGCGCAGTCGCCGTCCAGGTGCCAGCCTCTATCTCGTCGCCGATTCATCCGGCCGCACCGTGGTCGGCAATGTCGCCGATCCCCCCCTATCGATCCTCGGTCTATCGAACGGCGACACCACCTCCGTCACCTATCAGCGGCTCGATGGCGATACCGGTCGCCGCTATGACGCGGTGGTCAGGGTGTTCGCCTTGCCGGGCGGTTTCAAGCTGCTGGTTGGCCGCGACGTCAGCGAAATCGGCCAGCTGCGGTCGCTGATCTTCGGCGCCTCCCGCTATGCCATCATCATCATGGTGCTGACGGGCTTTATCTCCTGGTTCTTTGTCGGGCGCTCAGTGCTGAAGCGCGTCGAGAACATGGCCGAGACCTCCAGACGGTTGATGTCCGGTGACCTCACCCATCGGCTGGCCGTCAAGGGATCGCACGACGAATTCGACAATCTCGCCCTCAGCCTCAACGAGATGCTCGACCGCATCGAAGCGCTGATGACCGGCCTGCAGGAAGTGTCCGACAACATCGCCCACGACCTCAAGACGCCACTCAACCGGTTGCGGGCGCGCCTTGAGGAAACGCTGCGGCGCGGAGGTGAGGTCGAGGACTATCGCGAGGCCATCGCCTCGGCCATGGAGGAGGCGGACAACCTCATCCGCATCTTCGATGCGCTCCTCAAGATCGCCCGCATGGAGGCAGGCTCCTCGGGCGACAGCTTCGAACCGCTCGACGCGGCCGACATTCTCGACGAAATCGTCGAGCTCTACGAGCCGGTGGTGGAGGATGCCGGCGGTCGGCTCACGCTCGAAACGGCGCGACCGTTGCCCCTAAAGGGTAACCGGACGCTGCTCAGCCAAGCCTTGTCCAACCTGATCGACAATGCCATCAAGTATGGCCAACCCGAAGGCGGGGAGGGGCTGTCAATTGCTCTGGCCGGGGCCGTCGATGGCGAAGAGATCTGCCTGACCGTGACCGACAACGGCCCCGGTATTCCCGAGGCCGACCGGCAGAAGGCACTGTCGCGCTTCGGCCGGCTCGATGAGGCACGCAGCCGACAGGGGTCGGGGCTAGGTCTGTCCCTGGTGGCAGCCGTGGCCCGTCTGCATGGTGGACGGGTGACGCTCGGTGATAGCGAGCCCGGCCTCAAAGCCAGTCTCTACCTGCCGAAGGCTTGATGCGTCCATCTGACAGGATGGAGCCGAAAAAGAACAAAAGCGTAAGACCATCAGGCCATGATGGACCTTTCGCTGAGGGCATTGGAGCGGGCAATGGGGGACGGAGACGGCATGACTGAGCGGGCTGAAGGCGCATTCGAGGACCGCATTGCCATCATACCTCCCAGAGGGCCCGATTTCGTTCTGGCCGGTTCGCTGCTTGACGATTGTCTGGCAGGTCCGGGCGGTGAAGCGTTGGCTGCCTTGTTCGCGCGTTCGCCGATCGCCCGCGAACTGGTGCTCGCCGTCGCCTCCAACAGCGCCCATCTGCGCGAGGCGGCGTTGCGCGACGGCGAAAGGCTGTGCCGCGTTCTTTCCAATGATCCGGCGGCGCTGGTGGACGGCTTGATCGCCTCCCTGTCGGACCCCATCGCCGATGAGCCGTCGCTGCGCCGCCGCCTCCGCCGCGTCAAGGCCGAGGCGGCGCTCGCCATCGCCTTGGCCGACGTTGCCGGCCTTTGGGAGGTGATGGAGGTGACCCGCGCGCTGACCCGGCTCGCCGATGCCAGCCTTTCCGCCGCCATTCGCTTCCTGCTGCTCGAGGCCGATACCACCGGCAAGCTGAGCCTGCCCGATCGTTCCGAACCGGAACGGGATTCCGGCTGGATCGTCCTCGCCATGGGCAAGCAGGGCGCCTTCGAGCTCAACTATTCCTCGGACATCGACCTCATCGTCTTCTTCGATCCGGCCGTCGTGCCGTCGGCCGACAAGGACGACCTGACGACCTTGTTCGTCCGCCTGACGCGTCGCCTGGTCGCCATTCTGCAAGAGCGGACGGGCGACGGCTATGTGTTTCGCACCGACTTGCGCTTAAGGCCCGACGCCGGTGCCACGCCGGTCGCCATGTCGACCACGGCCGCCCTGATCTACTATGAGAGCGCCGGTCAGAACTGGGAACGGGCAGCCATGATCAAGGCGCGCCCGGCCGCCGGCGACATTGCCGCCGGCGAGCGTTTCCTGGCCGATCTCAAACCCTACGTCTGGCGCAAATATCTCGATTATGCCGCCATTCGCGACATCCACTCCATCAAGCGTCAGATCCATGCCCACAAAGGGCACGGCGAGGTCGCCGTCGCCGGCCACAATGTCAAACTGGGGCGGGGCGGCATCCGCGAAATCGAATTCTTCGTGCAGACGCAACAGCTCATCGCCGGTGGCCGCAACATCGACCTGCGCGGCCGGCAGACGCTTGCCATGCTCGACGCGCTGGTGGCGCAAGGCTGGCTCGACGAACCGGCGCGCGATCTCCTGGCCGAGGCCTATCGCTTCCTGCGCCGCGTCGAACACCGCGTCCAGATGCTCAACGACGAGCAGACCCATACACTGCCGGATGATGTCGAGGGGCTGGCGCGCGTCGCCCACCTGATGGGGTACGAGGCTTCCGAGGCGTTTGCCGCGGCACTGCGGCAGCGATTGATTGCGGTCAGCGACCAGTATTCCGAGTTGTTCGAGGAAGAGGCCGACCTCTCTTCGCAGCATGGCAACATGGTGTTCACCGGCAACGACATCGATCCCGGCACGCTCGACACCTTCACCCGGCTCGGCTTCGCCCGACCGGAAGATTCTATTCGCATCGTCGCCTCCTGGCATTTCGGTCGATATCCGGCCATGCGGTCGTCGCGCGCGCGCGAACTTCTCACCGAGATCACGCCGCGTCTCATGATCGCCTTCTCGGAGACCGAGGCGCCGGATGCCGCGCTGATTGCCTTCGACCACTTCCTTGCCCGCCTGCCGGCCGGCGTGCAGCTGTTCTCTCTGCTGTCCTCGAACCAGTCGCTGGTGACGCTGCTCGCCATGGTGATGGGCAATTCGCCCTATCTGGCTGAGACCGTCGCTCGGCGGCCGCATGTGGTGGATGCTCTGCTGGAGCCGCAGTTCTTCGGCGCACTGCCCGGCCGGGCCGAGCTGACGCGCCGGCTGGACGTCTTCTTCGGCGAGGCGAGCGGCTATGAGGACGTGCTCGACCGTGCCCGCATCTTTGCTCAGGAACAGAAGTTCCTGATCGGCGTGCGCGTCATCACCGGCACCGCCGCCGCTCGCCAGCTCGGGCAGAGCTTTTCACGCCTCGCCGACCTGCTGCTCGAACGCGTGCTGACCGCGACGGCGGCCGAACTGGAGCTTCAGCATGGCTCCGTGCCGGGCGGCCGCGTAGCGCTCATTGCCATGGGTAAACTCGGGAGCGAGGAGCTGACCGCTGCCTCAGATCTCGATCTCATCCTGCTCTACGATCACGACCGCGACGCCACGCAGAGCGATGGCCGACGGCCCATCTCGCCCAACCAGTATTACGCGCGGCTGACGCAGCGCCTGGTCACGGCGATTACCGCGCCGACGGCCGAGGGCACACTCTACGACGTTGATTTCCGTCTGCGTCCATCGGGCAATGCCGGACCACTCGCCACGCGCATCGACGCCTTCGAACGCTACCAGCACGAGGAGGCCTGGACCTGGGAGCACATGGCGCTGACCCGCGCCCGCGTCGTTGCCTCGACCGGCGGCCTCGGCCAGGAGGCGGAACGGGTGATCGCCGAGACGCTCTGCCGGCAGCGCGACCCTCAGAAGGTGCTTGGCGATGCAGCGGACATGCGCGCCCGTCTTGAGCAGGAAAAGGGCTCGACCGACATCTGGAATCTCAAGCGGGTGCCGGGTGGCCTCGTCGATCTCGAATTCATCGCCCAGACGCTACGGCTCATCAACGATTGGCGGGAACCCGCCATTCATCTGCGCAATACGGAAGCGATCCTGCTGTCGGCGGCCACCCACGGCCTTCTCTCGACCGCCCATCGCGATGTGTTGCTGCCGGCCATCCGGCTGTTCGGTGACCTGACCCAGGCTCAGCGACTGACGCTGCCGGTGAAGGCGTCGGTGGCGGAAGCGCCGCGCGGCGTTCACGACGTGCTCTGCCGCGTGGCGTCGGCCCCGTCGCTCGCTCAGCTCGAAGCAGAATTGCGCGAGCGGCAGGCGGCTGTGCGGGACGCCTTCGTCGAGATTGTCGGTCCGGTGGTTCGACGCGCTGAATAAAATCTAGTGTACGGTTCGCCTGGGCTCGGTGAAGGCATCAGGCCCGGCGACGACCCGAGGGTAGGTGGTGGCTGTTGCCGACCCCGCCTGTGATGTTGCCACGGCGGCGGTGCCGTCGCTGGCCGTTGGGGCGGCGATGCGCGGCATCGAGATGGTGACTGTCGTCCCCGATCCTTCCACCGACTCGATCGTCATGCGGCCGCCGTGCAGCGCCACCAGCGACTGGGCGATGGCAAGGCCCAGGCCGGAGCCGGGGTGCTTGCGCGTCAGCTGGTTCTCCACCTGTACGAACGGTTTGGCGATCTGATCGAGCGAGGCGGCGGGAATGCCGATGCCGGTATCGCTCACCGAGAACAACACGTTGTCGCCCACTTGCCGCGTTCGCACCGTCACGGTGCCGGAGATCGGCGTGAACTTCAGCGCGTTGGACAGAAGGTTGAGCGCCACCTGCTTGACGGCGCGGCGGTCGGCCACCATCGGCTCGGCCGCTTCGAAATCGGTGGCGAGGATGATCTGCCGCGTCTCCGCCTGCGACGACATGATGCGCACGCATTCGCCGAGCACATCGTCGACCACCACGGACTCGAGCGCCAGATTGACCCGGCCCGCTTCGATCTTCGACATGTCCAGAATGTCGGAAATGACGTTGAGCAGGTAGATGCCGCTGTCGTGGATGTCGCGGCAGTAGCCGGTATACTTGTCCGAGCCGAGATCGCCGAACATGCCAGACATCATGATGTCCGAGAAGCCGATGATGGCGTTGAGGGGTGTCCGCAGCTCGTGGCTCATCGAGGCGAGGAATTCCGACTTTGCCCGGTTGGCCGCCTCGGCGCGGGCCTTTTCCTCGGCATATTTCTCGGCCAGTTCGACCAACTGCGTCGTCTGGAGCTGCATCTTGTGGCGATGCTGGCGGAGGTCGGCGACCGTTGCCATCAACTGCCGCTCGCTTTCCAGGAGGTTCTCCTCATGGCGCTTCAGCTGGGTGATGTCGGTACCGACCGATACGAAGCCGCCATCCTTGGTGCGACGTTCGTTGATCTGCAGCCAGCGGCCGTCGTCAAGCCGCGCTTCGTAGGAGCGCTCGCCGCCCGACAGTGAATAGCGCAGGCCCTCGCTGGATACTTTCGGCTGGCGGGCCGCCGCCATCACCTCGGCGTAGGGCGTGCCGGGGCGGGCGACGCTGTCCGGTAGCTGATGCAAGCTCTGATATTTCGAGTTGCACATCACCAGTCGGTTTTCCGAGTCCCAGATGACGAAGGCTTCGGAAATGGTGTCGATGCCGTCGCGCAGGCGGATGGCGGCCGTGGCATTCTCCTCGGCCAGCGTCTTCTGTTCGGTGACGTCGACGGTGATGCCGATGAGATGGGGCGAACCGTCGCGGTCGCGAACCACCTCGGCCCGCATCCTGAGCCACACCCATTCGCCGCCGGCGTGGCGAATGCGAAATTCCAGGTCGACGGATGGCTGGCCGGTTTCCAAAACCTCTTTGGCCAACTCATAGAGATCGACGTCGTCGGGATGGATCATCCCCTGCAAGTCGTTGAAGCCCATCAGGTCCGAGTTGGGCTCCATGCCGAGGATGACATACATCGACGGTGACCAGAACAACCGGCCACGGGCAAGATCCCAGTCCCAAAGACCGCAGCGGCCGCGCCGGAGCGCCGTGTCGACGCGGGCTTGCGTGGCGTTGTAGATGCGGTCGGCCTCACGCGCCCGGCTCATCTGGGCAAAGAAGGCATAGACGACGGCGATCAGGATCAGCGAGGTGCCAACGAACAGCACGGCGGTCATGGTGACGTCGTGTCGCCAGCCGACATAGACTTGGGCCAAAGGCTGGTAGACGGCAATCGTGCCACGATCACCAGGGAGGTTGCGCACCGTGGCGAGGGCCTCGGTACCGCCGGATAGCGTCACATCCAACACGCCGGCACGCTTGCCGAACACCAGCATCGGCTGGTCGGCGCCGAACAGGTCGGCAACGGTGCCGTTGCCGACAAATGCTCCTTCCGGCGCGGTCGCTTTGACGTTACCCGCCGCATCGGCAAACAGAATGACCCGTCCGTCGCTGGTTGCCGACGGCGGCAGGCTGTCGCGTAGCGCCGCGCGCATGACCCCGGAATAGCTGCCTTCGGCCTTATCGAGCGAGGGATGGGTGGAAAGGTCGGCGTCGAGCGCCTCGGCCAGCAGCGCCACCATGTCGGAGGCGGAGCGGTAGGTGTCGGTCCGCTGCTGCAGCAGGTTGGAAACGTGGAAAATGCCGCCCACCATCAGGAAGGCGGAGATCAGCACCGGGATGGAACGGCGAAACAGCGGTTCGGCCTGAAGGAGGCGCAGATAGGAGGGGCGAACCAGCAGGCCGGCATGCCCCTTCAAAATACTGTCGGTGTTGGCGTCGCCAAAAAAGCGCGTTCGCCACGTTCCCGACCCTCTGCCGAGGTCGCTGTCCGCCATGTCGTTGCCCCGCCGCCGCACGTTGTTGGGGAAACGCGAAACACCCCCGAATCAAGGGCAGTTTGAATCATCGGGAATCGCTCTGTCCATAGGTTAAAGAGCGTTGAATCTTCTTTTTGAATCGCCGCGGGCAAATGGAAGGGCCTGTGACATTCCTGCCGAGTCTGAACGGCGAAATTTAGCGTGCGACCATAGGCTTTTACGGGCTGTTGCCCTCTCCCGCTTCTCTAGAAAAGAAAACCGGGAGAGGCATATTTTGTGAGAGCCGTCGATCAGGCGAGCGTACGCTCTAGGATGTCGGCAACGTCGCGCGACAGTTGCGGCTTGATCTGGATCGAGTGGAGGGCCGTCTCAGCTTGAGCCCGTCGCTTCGGCTCGTAGGACCGCCAGGAGCGGAAGGTGACGAGCAGCCGGGCAGCGAGCTGCGGGTTGGCCGTGTCGATCCGTGAGATGACGTCGGCTACGAAGCCGAAGCCCTTGCCATCTGCACGGCCGAACTGTGTGGGGTTCGACGTGGAGAAGGCGCCGATCAGCGCCCGCACCCGGTTCGGATTGCCGAAGGAGAAGGCCGGATGCCGCGTCAGCGCCATCACCTTGTCGAGCGTGCCGGGGAGTGGCGCTGAAGCCTGCGCCGACAACCACTTGTCGACCACCAGCGGCACGTTGCCAAAACGCTCGAAGAAGGTGGCCAGCGCCGCCTCGGCGCCCGCGTCGCCGCGATGCACGAGAATGGTCAGCGCCGCCAGTCGGTCCGTCATGTTGGTTGCCGTCTCGAAACGCCGGCGCACCAGCGCCATCACATCGGCCGAGCCGGTGATCGACAGGAGATCGAGAGCCGTGTTGGCCAGCAATCTCCGACCCGAGCCGGCGGCATCCGGCACATAAGGAGCACCGGCCGCAGCTTTGTCGGCCTCGATGATCGCCTTGAGGCGCCCTTCGATCCGTCCGGCGATGGTGCGCCGATAGGCCTGATGGGCGGCGGCGACCGCGTCGGGATCGACGTTTTCAGCCACCTCGCGGGCAACGTCGTTTTCGCTCGGTACGGCGATCAGCAACGCCTTGAAGGCGGCATCCAGCCCCGGATCGCCAAGAAGCTCACCCAGCGCGTCGATGGGAGCCGTTTCAAAGGTGGGTGCCTGACCGGCGCGCACCTGTTGGGTCGCCTTGACCAGCGCCGTCATGGCCAGCGTGGTGCCGGCCTGCCAGCGGTTGAAACTGTCGGTGTCGTGGGCCAGCAGGAAAATGAGATCGGCCGACGATAGCGATTGCCGCACTTTGACGGGCGCCGAGAAGCCCCGGAACAGCGACGGCACCGGCCGGGACGGCAGCCCTTCGAAGGTGACGGTGTGCGACGGCTGCGTCAGAATCAGCGTGTCGCCGTTCAGTTCGGCGCCCGTGATCGATGACGGCTGCATGTCCTTGCCGTTGGCCCCAACCAGGCCGAAGCGCACCGGAATGACGCGTGGCTTCTTGGTCTGCTGGCCGGGCGTTGCCGGCGTCTCCTGGGTCAGCGTCAGCGTGTAGCGCCGCGTTGCTTCGTCCCAGCTCTCCTCAATGGTGACGGTCGGCGTGCCGGCTTCGCGATACCAGACCATGAAGGGCTCGAGATCGCGGCCGGACGTTTCCGCAAAGCACGCGATGAACTGCTCGATGGTGGCGGCCTCGCCGTCATGCCGGCTAAAGTAGAGATCCATGCCGCGCGCGAAGGCATCGCTGCCGATCAGCGTCTTCAGCATGCGGATGACCTCGGCGCCCTTCTCATAGACGGTCGCCGTGTAGAAGTTGTTGATTTCCTTGTACTGCTCTGGACGGACCGGGTGGGCGAGCGGGCCGCCATCCTCCGGGAACTGCTGGCTCCTGAGCAGGCGGGCATCGGAGATGCGCTTCACCGCTCGCGATCGCATGTCGGAGGAGAATTCCTGGTCGCGGAAGACGGTGAGGCCTTCTTTCAGGCAGAGCTGGAACCAGTCGCGACAGGTGATGCGATCGCCGGTCCAGTTGTGGAAATACTCGTGGGCGATCACCGCCTCGATGCCGGCGTAGTCGGTATCGGTGGCGATCTCCGGGTCGGCCAGCACGTATTTGTCGTTGAAGACATTGAGGCCCTTGTTCTCCATGGCCCCCATGTTGAAGTCGGACACGGCCACGATGTTGAAGACGTCGAGGTCATATTCGCGGCCGAACACGTCCTCGTCCCATTTCATGGAGCGCTTGAGCGAGTCCATGGCATAGGCTGCCTTGGGCGCGTTGCCTTTCTCGACGTATATGGCGAGCTTCACCTTGCGCCCGCTCATGGTCGTGAAGCCGTCTTTGAGCGCATCGAGATCGCCGGCAACCAAGGCGAACAGATAGCTCGGCTTCGGCCAGGGATCATGCCAGACAGCGAAATGGCGGCCGTCATCAAGGTCACCCGATGACACCGGGTTGCCGTTGGACAGCAGGATCGGCGCCTCAGTCTTCGGAGCGGTGATCTTGACGGTGAACACCGAGAGCACGTCCGGCCGGTCATAATAATAGGTGATGCGACGGAAACCCTCCGCCTCGCACTGGGTGCACCAGGTTCCGGACGAACGATAAAGGCCCATCAACTTGGTGTTGGCGGCCGGATCGAGGCGGGTCGTCATGTCCAGGCGGAAGCTGCCGGCCGGCGGCGCCTTGACGGTCAGGCGATCGGCACTGGCTTCATAATCGCCTTCGAGCAGCTCACGGCCGTCAATCGCAACGCGAACGAGCGTCAGCTCGTTGCCGACAAGCACGAGAGGCTCGCCGGACACGGTGCCGGCGCGCGGCGAGAGCACGAGCGTTGCCGCGACCAGCGTTCTCTCGGCCGTCAGGTCGAAATCGAGATCGACCTTGTCGATGGCGTAGGGCGTGGGCCGGTAGTCGGCGAGGCGGATGACGGGGGAGGTTTCCTGGGACACGGGCGCAACCTATGATCAAAGCATGCAGCGCAAAGCGCCAAAATCGGGTGGTCCGGCGCAGCCGGCGATGCAAGGGTTGTAAGGTCGATCGGGGGAAATGCAAACTCCCCTCTGCGAACGTGTCGCGATGTTGATCAACTTTACAAGCCGACGCGCTTCGCCTATGGAGATGGCATGAACGGTTTTGTCGCCCTGAACGCTTCGTGGTGGTGGCGCTTCTCATAAAGAGAGCGGCCGACGCGGTGTGTCCAGATGGGACGAAATGAGCGAGGGCTGCTCCGGGAGACCGGAATGGCCCTTTTTGTTTAAGGTGCCCAAGGCGGTCTCTCCGAGTGGCGACAGGGGAGATTGCGATGGTCAAGAGCGAAGCCGAGGCCGGTTCGGCCGGCAACAGAGAATCCTTCGTCACCGCCGGCGGTGTGGAAGTGGCGCGTAGCGCCCGGCCCGACCAGTATAAAACGGCGATATCCGGCTATTTCGACAAACTCGATACGCGGCGCGGCGCTGTTCTGTCCTCCAACTATGAGTTTCCCGGCCGCTATTCGCGTTGGGATATCGCTTTCGTCGATCCGCCGGTGGCGATCACCGCGCGCGGTCGCAAGATGACGATCGAGGCACTCAATGCGCGCGGCCGGATCCTGCTCCCCGCCTTCGCCGCCGCCGTCCGTGGTCCCGATCTCGTCTCCCTCTCTATTGGCGATGCGCTGATCTCGCTCGAGGTAACGATCCCCAAGGACGGTTTCGCCGAGGAAGACCGCTCGCGCCAGCCGTCGGTGTTCTCGGTGCTGCGCCGCATCATCGCGAAATTCGCAACGCCCGAGGATGACAAGCTCGGCCTCTGGGGCTCCTTCGGCTACGATCTCGCCTTCCAGTTCGACAGCGTCGATTTCAAGCTGCCGCGGCCCGACGACCAGCGCGACCTCGTGCTCTATTTCCCCGATGAGATTGCCGTCGTCGATCACCATCGCGCCGCCGCCACCGTCTATTCCTATGACTTCGTCGTCGAGGGGAAGCTGACCGTTGGCCTGCCGCGCGATGGCGAGCCGCAGCCGTTCCAGGCAAGTGACCGCACTCCCGGACGAGGCGACCATCAGCCCGGCGAATATGCCGCATCCGTGAGCAAGGCCGTTGAGTATTTCCGGCGCGGCGATCTGTTCGAGGTGGTGCCTGGGCAGGTGTTCTACGAAAAGCCCTCGTCGCCACCATCGGCCATTGCTCGTCGCCTGCAGCAGATCAACCCGGCGCCCTTTGGCTTCATGTTCAATCTCGGCGCCAACGAGTACCTGATCGGCGCCAGCCCCGAGATGTTCGTGCGGGTAACCAATGGCAAGCGCGTCGAGACTTGCCCGATCTCGGGCACCATTCGGCGCGGCCGTAACGCCATCGAGGACGAGGAGCAGATCCGCATCCTGCTCAATTCCAAGAAGGACGAGGCCGAGCTCACCATGTGTTCGGACGTCGACCGCAACGACAAGAGTCGCATCTGCGAGCCGGGATCGGTGCGGGTCATCGGCCGTCGCCAGATCGAGATGTACTCGCGCCTCATCCACACCGTCGACCACATCGAAGGCCGGCTGCGCGACGGCATGGACGGTCTCGACGCCTTCCTCAGCCACGCCTGGGCGGTCACGGTGACCGGCGCGCCCAAGCTTTGGGCGATGCAGTTCATCGAGGACAATGAGAAAAGCTGCCGCGCCTGGTACGGCGGCGCCGTCGGCGCCTTCCTGATGAATGGCGATGTCAACACCGGCCTGACGCTCAGAACCATTCGTCTCAAGGATGGCATCGCCGAGGTGCGAGCCGGCGCGACGCTGCTCTATGATTCCGTGCCCGAAGACGAGGAGAAGGAAACCGAGCTCAAGGCATCGGCGCTCATTTCCGCCATCCGCGAGGCCGGCACCACGCCAGTTGCCGCTGCATCGGTGGTTCGCGAGGCAATAGGTTCCGGCACCAAGATCGTGCTGGTCGACCACGAGGACAGCTTCGTTCATACGCTGGCCAACTACTTCCGCCAGACCGGCGCCGAGGTAAAGACGTTGCGGGCCTCGAAAGGGAAGGGCATCGATCCGGCGCTGATTGCCGCCGAGAAGCCCGACCTTCTCGTCATGTCGCCGGGGCCGGGAAACCCATCAGATTTCCAGTGTTCGCGTACGATCGCGGCCGCACGAGAGCTCGGCTTGCCGGTCTTCGGCGTCTGTCTCGGCTTGCAGGCCATGGTGGAAGCCTTCGGTGGCCGGCTGGCTCAGCTCGACGTTCCCTATCACGGCAAGCCATCGAAGGTGACGGTATCGGCCAACTCGCTGCTGTTCAACGGTCTGCCCTCGGAGATCGTTATTGGCCGTTACCACTCGCTTTATGCCGACAAGGTACATCTGCCCGAGGCATTCCGCGTGACAGCGGAGACCGGCGACGGGGTCATCATGGCCATCGAACACCGGAGCGAACCTTTCGCCGCGGTGCAGTTCCATCCGGAATCGATCATGTCGCTGTCGGCCGATGCCGGTCACATCATCATCGAGAATGCTATCCAGGGTTTAGTTCGCTTCCGCCGAGATGCTTAGTTCACGGTTGTCTGGGCCGATCGAACCTGGAAGCGGCAGCTGATGCATGTGTTGCAGGTGAGGGAGTGCAACCATTCGCAGTTTGCCGCTCTCACATCCCAATTAAGTCGACAACGGACCCGCGAATGCGGGCCGCTGTGGCTGTTTCATAAGGTCTTTAGCGGATAGATTCGCAATAAATATCAAATATTTACGCGGGATGCGCAATTCTTGATCGCCGAGTGCCACGTTGTTGCAAGGATGTCGCACCCTAATAAGGAATTGAATGTTTCTAGCAAGATACATGCAAAAAGAGACGTCGGACAACTTTTGGTGCTGGAAGATTGCGTGCGACGCGCTATCATAAAAATTGCGACAACGTTGCTGGCTCAACTCGTCGCGGGGTTTAGCAGCCCCTTCCGCGGTTTTCGCGGACTAGCGGTCCAAACAACTAGAGGGCGCAAGCCCTCTTTTTTTGTTCTGAGGCGATCAAGTTTTTTCTGTCGCCCTGCAAGGACCCGTTACGGGATCTTCACCGCCTCTCCCCTGATCGCCCCTCTATTCAGCAGGTTGGAGACGTCGAACAACTTCTATTTTGGTGCCGTCGCTTACGGAAAAGGCTCGATTGCCCGGTTTATGCTCAAATTTGCGCCTTGACCGCTTGATTTTTTTACCGAAAGATCAAGGAAACAAGCGAGCGGAGAAAAACCGCCGGGGAATAGCGGACAAGACAATCGAAAAACCTGGTTCTGGCTGGTCTTGGCCATCCTGAATCGCGTTTGCATCAAGGACATCGGACGCGCCGCGCTGGCCGTTTCGATGAACGGGAGCGTATTGTCTTTGTCGTTACTGTGCACCAGCCACGGGATCAATATCCATGCCGGACATTTCTGCGGGGCGCCTCGACGCGGCCGATTACGGAAAGAATTTCTCGGACGTTCATCCGCCGCTCGGCGCGCATGAAGCGGTCGTTGAAAGCGATCGCTGCTATTTCTGCTTCGACGCGCCTTGCACCAATGCGTGCCCGACATCGATCGACATTCCCATGTTCATTCGCAAAATCGGCACAGGCAATGTTGTCGGCGCCGCCGAGACCATCTTTTCTTCCAACATTCTTGGCGGCATGTGCGCCCGCGTCTGCCCCACCGAGACACTCTGCGAGGAAGCCTGCGTCAGGAACCTTGCCGAGGACAAGCCGGTGCGCATCGGCCTTCTCCAACGTTATGCCACCGATCACTATCTCGACCGCCACGCCGCCTATGGTGTTCGCGCGCCTGCTACCGGTCGCAAGGTGGCCGTGGTCGGCGCGGGGCCGGCAGGGCTCGCCTGCGCGCACGAGTTGGCGCTGAAGGGCCACGAAGTGACGATCTTCGAAGCACGTGGCAAGGCCGGCGGCCTCAACGAGTTTGGCATCGCCGCCTATAAGGCGACCGATGATTTCGCCCAGCGCGAGGTGGATTTCATCCTCGGCGTTGGCGGTATCACGGTTGAGGCGGGCAAGGCGCTCGGTCGCGATATCACGTTGGCTGGCCTCAAGGCCGACTTCGATGCGGTCTTCCTCGGTCTCGGCCTGCAGGCCGTCAACGCTCTGGGCGTCGAGGGAGAGGAGACCGCTGGTGTTGTCGACGCCGTCCGCTGGATCGAGAATCTCAGGCAATCGCCCGACAAGTCGGAGATCGAGGTGGGCGCGCGCGTTGTCGTCATCGGTGGCGGCATGACGGCGGTGGACGCGGCGATTCAGGCCAAAAAGCTCGGTGCCGACGATGTAACCATCGCCTACCGGCGTGGTGCCGCCGAGATGGGGGCCAGTCCTTACGAGCAGGAGCTGGCGCAGGTCAACGGCGTGCGCATCCTGCACTGGGTCGCGCCGAAAGCCGTGGTGTCGGAAGGCAACGCCGTCGCGGCAGTCGATTTCGAACGGACCGCCCTGAATGAAGCCGGCCGTCTCGTCGGAACGGGGCGGATGGTTCGCCTCGCCGCCGATCAGGTGATGAAAGCGATCGGCCAGACCTTCGTTGCCGGACCGATCGAAGATGGCGAGACTGTCGCTCTCGAAAGTGGCCGTATCGCCGTCGATGAGGACATGCGCACCTCGCTCGCCGGCGTCTGGGCCGGTGGCGACTGCGTCCGCGGCGGTGAGGACCTCACCGTCCAGGCCGTCGATCACGGCAAGCGCGCCGCCCTTTCCATCCACGCCACCCTGAGCGCTTGAGGGAGTTCCCAAATGGCCGATCTCCGCACCAACTTCCTGGGCATCAAGTCGCCGAACCCCTTCTGGCTCGCCTCGGCGCCACCCACCGACAAGAAGTACAACGTCGAGCGCGCCTACCGTGCCGGCTGGGGTGGCGTCGTCTGGAAGACGCTCGGCGAGGATCCCGCCGTCGTCAACGTCAACGGCCCGCGCTATGGCGCCATCCACGCCGGTGACCGCCGTCTGGCCGGCCTCAACAACATCGAGTTGATCACCGATCGGCCGTTGGAGTTGAACCTTCGCGAAATCACCGAGGTGAAGAAGGCCTGGCCCGACAGGGCGCTGGTCGTCTCGCTGATGGTGCCCTGCGAGGAGCAGAACTGGAATTCCATCATAGCCCGCGTCGAGGAGACCGGTGCCGACGGCATCGAGCTCAACTTCGGCTGCCCGCATGGCATGAGCGAGCGCGGCATGGGATCGTCGGTGGGGCAGGTGCCCGAATACATCGAGATGGTCGCCCGTTGGTGCAAGGCGGCGACGCGCATGCCGGTGATTGTCAAGCTGACGCCCAACATCACCGATATCCGCTATCCCGCTCGCGCCGCCAAGCGGGGCGGGGCGGATGCGGTGTCGCTGATCAACACCATCAATTCGATCGTCGCCGTCGATCTCGACAGCTTTGCGCCCGTGCCGACCATCGACGGCAAAGGCAGTCACGGCGGTTATTGCGGGCCGGCGGTGAAGCCGATCGCCCTCAATATGGTGGCCGAGATCGCTCGCGATCCCGAAACCTTCGGCCTGCCGATTTCCGGCATCGGCGGCATCGAAACCTGGCGCGACGCTGCCGAATACATTGCGCTCGGCTGTGGCACCGTGCAGGTCTGCACGGCCGTGATGACCTATGGCTTCAAGATCGTCGAGGAGATGATCGATGGCTTGAAGCAGTACATGGACGGTCACGGCTTCTCCACCATCGAGGATTTTCGCGGCCTCGCGGTCAAGAACCTGTCGGACTGGAAGTATCTCAACCTCAACTACATCGCCAAAGCCAAGATCGATCAGGATCTCTGCATCAAGTGCGGCCGCTGTCACATCGCCTGCGAGGATACCTCGCACCAGGCGATCACCCACATGGTCGACGGCATCCGGCATTTCGAGGTGAAGGACGAGGAGTGCGTCGGCTGCAATCTCTGCGTCAACGTCTGTCCCGTCGATGGTTGCATCACCATGGAGGCGATGACGCCAGGGTCGGTCGATCCACGCACCGGCAAGGTCGTGCCGGCGCAATATGCCAACTGGACGACTCATCCCAACAACCCGTCGGCTGTTGCGGCTGAGTGAGCGCCGACCTGACCGAGCGTCAGGGAATCTGATGCCAGTTTCGCAGATTCCCGAACGCTCGGTCGGCCAGAGCTTTGTGTTTTATGAAATGGCGCTTTCCAGGATACCCCGTGGCGGTCATCAGCCGAAACGGGAGACAAGAAAGTCGATCGCGCTTCTCAGCATCGCAGTCGGACGACGATCCGGTGCATAGACCAGAGACATTGGCGTCGGTCTGTAAGACCAATCGGGCAGCACGGGCACCAGCGCTCCGCAAGCAAGATCGGCCTCCAGCAATAGTTCCGGCTGAAGTACGATACCGGCACCGTGGAGCGCCGCCATGCGCAATGCTTGACCCTGATTGGCGGTAAAGCCGCCTTTTGTGACAACCTCGCATGTTTGGCCGTTGGGCCCCACGAGATGCCAGCGCCCTTGCGTTCGCCAGTAAGTATGGCCAAGACACTCATGTTCGGTCAAATTTTCCGGGGTCAGCGGCACGCCAAAACGCGCAAGATAGTCCGGCGACGCCGCAAGAATGCGCCGATAGGGCCGCAGCGACCGCGCGACAAGATTGGTGTCATTCAGTTCGCCGATGTGAATGCCCAGTTCATACCCCTCGCCGATCAAATCATGCGGATTGTTATCAAGGGCAAGGTCGATGCTGACCCGAGGATTCTGCCGCATGTACTCGACAAGCGCAGGAACCAGATTTTGCGTTCCGAAGCTCACGGGAGCCACCAGCCGTAAACGGCCGTGTGGCGTCGATTGCAGCTCCGAGGCGGATGCTTCGGCAAGCTCCACCTCGGCCAGGGCGGCCTTGCTTCGCTCATAGTAAAGCCGACCGACTTCCGTCAATTGTTGGCGGCGCGTCGTGCGATGCAATAATCGAGCTCCAAGGCGCTGTTCGATTGTCCGAATGTGCTTGGCGGCCATGGCAGGCGACACACCGCTGGCCTCCGCGGCGGCGGCAAAACTACCCAAATCGACAACCCTGACAAACATTGCCATGCCGGCCAATTTATCCGTCATTCCGTACCTGCAGGTTTTGAATGAAGATAACGCCCGCGTATTTATCACCCCATGTTTCTTTGGGATAGTCCGCCCCGCCCAGGCTCGGGCGGTACTCTTATGAGGAACAGCAATGCCTATCATACGCGTTGAGATGCACCCCGGACGCACGCAGGAACAGAAGCGCGCGTTCGTTCGCGAGGCAACCAAGGCCGCAGTCGAGACGTTGGTCTGCCCGCCGGAATCCGTCGAAATCATCCTTGCGGAGATATCAAAGGAATCCTGGGCGAAAGGCGGCAAATTTAAATCTGATGTCTGAAGCCATATGGTTCGAGGTGCCCCGCGAAAATAAGCCAAAAACTACCGTGGGGCACCTGGCTGTCTGATGAGTTCTGGAGCGGTCGGATCACTCATAAGGATATGATTGGGCTTTCAGCTTTCCGCGCTAAGAGTTGGGGAGTTGTCAGGCACATCGCCTTTCATCAAATCCGAACCTGTCTGGCACAAATGGGGATAAACCGGACCATCGGCAGGCGCGCCAGTCGGCTCGCCTCCGAACTGGGGGGAGTTGCGAATGCCTCATCGCTGTCCTTGGTATCTCGGATACTTTCTGCTCAATCCCTTGCGCCGACTTGTTCAAAATCCGACCAAACTGTTGGCGCCCTTCGTGAAGCCGGGATTCCGCGTGCTCGAGCCCGGGCCGGGCATGGGCTATTTCACGCTCGAGTTGGCACGCCTCGCCGGACCGACCGGCAAGGTCCACGTCGTCGATGTCGAGCCGCGCATGCTTTCGGCGCTGGGGCGCCGCGCCAGATCGGCTGGCTGCGAAAATCGGATTGACCTGCGCTTGGCGCGGAAAAATGCCCTTGGTGTCGGCGACCTTGCCGACGAAATCGATTTCGTTCTCGCCTTCGCCGTCGTGCACGAGCTCGGCAACGTCGCGGGCTTCTTCACCGAAGCGGCGAGCGCCATGAAGTCTGGTGCGCGATTGCTTCTTGCCGAGCCGACCGGCCATGTTTCTGAAGCGCTATTTGTGCAGGAATGCGCGGCGGCCGAAGCCGCCGGCCTTGTTGTTGTCGAGCGACCCGACATCTGGCGGAGCCACGCCGTCGTCTTCGCCAAGGCTTGAGGAACGAGATCAAGCGTCGGCGGCTTGCCGACGCTCCTGGCGGATGCGGGCGGCGACGCTGGCGATTTCGGCGTTGGCCGCTTGCATTGCCTTTGCCCGATGCTCCTCCGAGATATTGACGCCCTCGGCGCGGACGACGTCGATGTCCTTGATACCCAGCAGTCGGAAGAACGAGCGCAGATAGGGATCGACGAAATCCTCTTCCGGTCCGCGATGGAACCCACCGCTGGCGTAGGCGACGACCACTTTGCGTCCGGCGGCGAGGCCCTCCGGCCCTTTCTCGGTGTAGCGGAACGTCTTGCGGGGAATGGAGATCGAGTCGATCCAGGCCTTGAGGCGGGACGGGACGCTGAGATTGTACATCGGCGCGCCGATGACGATGACGTCGGCAGCCAGGAACTCGTCGGCGGCCGGGCTATCGCCGAGGCGTGGATTGATGGCTGCTGGCTCCTCGTTCGTGAGGTCGTGATGGATCACCGGCTCGCCGGAGCCATCGGCGATGGCCGCCACAATGGCCGCCGTCAACGCGCGAGAAACGGATCCGTCGCTCTGGATGCTGGAATCGATATGCAGGATGGTCACTGTCTCTAACCTCGATTGATGTCGAGCGGAAATCTATCGTGACACCCGCCGATCTGTTATCGACACTGGATCATCTGATATCGAGTTTGGGCCAAAGTGACCGATACCCCTCTCAACCGCCTTGTCGAGAGTGACGCGCGCCATAGCGCCGCCATCCATCGACACGACCAGGGTCAGCTCACCTACATCGAACGCGGCGTGCTCAGCCTGGAGGCGGACGGCGGTATCTGGGCCATACCACCCGGTCACATGCACTGGATTCCGGCCGGTGTTGAGCATGCTTCGCGCTCGCATGGCCAGGTGCGCTTTTGGCTGACGCTGGTGCCGGAAGGCTTTGCCGATCGCCTGCCGAGGCACACCACCGTGCTCGAAGCTTCGCCGCTGCTCATCAGTGCGCTCGACCGTCTCAGGGGCTTGGAACCAAATGACGCCTTCGCAGGTCCGCTGCTGGATATCATCGCCCATGAAATCCATGCCGGTGCCCAGGATGCGCCGGGCATACGCCTTCCTGCAGCCTCGAAAATGCGCGACTGGGCCCTGGCTTTTCTGGCCGCACCGAACATCAAGACCAGCATAGATACAGCCGCCGCTGGCGTTGCCATGTCACGACGCAGCTTCACCCGGCATTTCGAACGTGAGGTTGGCATGACCTTCGCCGCGTGGAAGCGGGCGGTGATCGTCCACCGAGCAACGGTGCGACTGGCTGAAGGAGCTTCGGTTGGTGATGTTGCGCTGGATGCCGGCTACGAGAGCGTCAGCGCCTTTATCGCCATGTTCAAGGCTGTCGGCGGCCGCCTGCCAGGCGACATCCGCCGCCGCGCGGAAGCGTGATCAGCGCGCGGGTAGAATGCCGCGCATCAGCACGCCAATGACTGTGTCGGAGGCGGTGCGGAAGGTCGTGGGATCTTCGATGCCGCGCCCCAGCACCGAGCGAACTTGGGCATCGAAGTCGGCGTAGTGCTGCGTCGTTGCCCAGATCATGAAGATCAGGTGGACGGGATCGACATCGAGGAGCTTGCCGTCCTCGATCCAGCGGCGAATGACCCCCGCCTTTTCTTCGACGATCGATTTGAGGTCGGTTTTCAAGACGCTGTCAAGATGCGGCGCGCCGAGCAGAACCTCGCCGATGAACAGCCGGCTTTCGTGAGGAAAGTCGCGCGACTGCTCAAGCTTCTGGCGAATATAGCCGGTGATTTCAGTCTCTGGGTCGCCATCCTCGGTCATGTCTCCGAGCGGCGCCAGCCACATGTCGAGCGTGCGCGTCAGGACGGCCGTGTAGAGATCATGCTTGCGGCGGAAATAGTAGAGAAGGTTCGGCTTGGACATGCCGGCCTTCTCGGCGATCTGATCGACGGTGGCGCCGCGGAAGCCATAACGCGAAAAAACCTCCAGCGCCGCGTCAAGGATGCGTTCCTCGTTTTCCGCCTGGATGCGCGTCCGCTTCTTGGAGCCGCGCGCGCGGGCCAGATCCTGACTGTCAGTCGCTGTTTCGTAACTCATGCAACGAATGTCCACGCATTCCCCATGTTGGGCAAGCCCGGATCGACGCCAAAACGCTGGTAGCGGTGGATGAATTTTGTCCTGATGGTCAGAAACTCGGCGGTGTGCACACCGAGATCACCTCGCAGATCTCGTCGCCGACATTGCGGAAACGATGCGGTTCGTGGCTCTTGAAATAGTAGGCCTCGCCGGGACCGAGCACCTGTCGCTTGTCGCCGACGATCACCTCGATCTGCCCCTTGAGCACAATGCCGCCTTCCTCGCCCTCATGGCGCAGATGGATTCGGCCGGAGCTGCTGCCCACCTCGTAGCGCTCGGACAGGATCTGCAGCGCCTTGCCCGTGAGATCGCGCCCGACCTGCCGATAGGATACGCCGCCGCGACCGATCTCCATCAGGTCTTCCGCCTTGAAGAAGATCTGTTCGGCCGCCGGCTCGTCCTCGGCAAAGAAATCGGCCATCGGCACCGGCAGGGCATCGAGGATGCGTTTCAAGGCGCCGACCGACGGGCTGATGGTGTTGGATTCGATCTGGCTGACGGTGGCGTTGGAGATGCCGGCCCGCCGTGCCAACTCGCGCTGCGACAGGCCGCGTGCTTCGCGAAACCGCCTGAGCTTGCCGCCAAGATCGAGGCCCATGGCGTCCTCCACTGTTAAGTTGTTTGCTTTACCAAACAGGTCGCCACAAACGGCTTGGTTTTGCAAGGGTGGCGATCTGCACAAGATAACTGCTTGTTCAGGAAACGCGCATGTCGTTATCTACGTGTCGATCCGGACCCGCTCGAGCGCTATCCAAGCCTCGCCGTCCGCCTCGATCGGAGATCTTCATGAACGTTCCCGTTCCCAACAATCTCGAAGCCTTCTGGATGCCGTTTACCGCCAACCGGCAGTTCAAGAAGGCGCCGCGTCTGCTCGCCTCGGCCTCGGGCATGTATTACACCACGGTCGACGGGCGGAAGCTGCTCGACGCGGCGGCCGGCCTCTGGTGCGTCAATGCCGGCCACGGTCGCCGCGAGATCGTCGAGGCGGTGGCCAACCAGGTGGGTGAGCTCGACTACGCCCCGGCCTTCCAGATGGGCCACCCCAAGGCGTTCGAGCTGGCGGCGCGCCTCACCTCTATGCTGCCGAAACCGCTCGACCACGTGTTCTTCACCAACTCCGGTTCCGAGTCGGTGGAGACGGCTCTGAAGATTGCGCTCGCCTACCAGCGCGCTCGCGGCAAGGGCACCAAGACACGTCTCATCGGTCGCGAGCGCGGCTATCACGGCGTCAACTTCGGCGGCATCTCGGTCGGCGGAATCCCCACCAACCGCAAGTTCTTCGGCTCGCTGCTCACCGGTGTCGATCACATGCGCCATACGCATGATATCGAGCGCAACGCCTTCACGCGTGGCCAGCCGGAATATGGTGCCGAGTTTGCCGACGAACTCGAGCGTATCATCTACCTGCATGATGCTTCCAACATCGCCGCTGTCATCGTCGAACCGATGTCGGGTTCAACGGGCGTGCTGGTGCCGCCCAGGGGCTATCTGGAGCGCCTCCGGCAGATCTGCACCAAGCACGACATTCTCCTGATTTTCGACGAAGTGATCACCGGCTTCGGCCGCCTGGGCACGCCCTTCGCGGTCGATTACTTCGGCATCGTCCCGGATATGGTCGTTACGGCGAAGGGCATCACCAACGGCGTCATCCCGATGGGCGGCGTGTTCTGTTCCTCGGAGATCTACGACGCCTTCATGACCGGGCCGGAGCACGCCATCGAGCTGTTCCACGGCTACACCTACTCGGCCCATCCGGTCGCCTGCGCCGCTTCCATGGCGACGCTGGACATCTACGCCAAGGAGGGCCTGCTCACCCGCGGTCCCGAGCTCGCACAGTATTTCGAGGATGCGCTGCATTCGCTGAAGGGCCTGCCGCATGTCATCGACATCCGCAACATCGGCCTCGTCGGCGCCATCGAGCTGCGGCCGATCGACGGCGAGCCGACCAAGCGCGCCTTTTCGGCCTTTCTGAGTGCCTACGAGAAGGGCGTAATGATGCGCACCACAGGCGACATCATCGCCCTGTCGCCGCCGCTGATCGTGACCAAGGAGCAGATTGACTTCCTGGTGTCGGTGATCGCCGACGTGCTGAAGACGCTGCCCTGAAGACGGATACCGTTCGCTCCTAAAACAACGCCGGCCGGGCTCCCTGGCCGGCGTTTTGTCATCTGGACCGATTAATGTCATTGCGTTCAGCGAACATTTGGTTCACGTTATGTTCCGTAATGGCTGATCGAGAGGAGACCGCCATGACTCACGGTAGTTTTTGTTGGAATGAGCTGATGACCCCGGACGTCGCCGCCGCCAAGGCCTTCTATGGCGCCGCCCTTGGCTGGACGTTCACCGAGGAGGATATGGGGGACAACGGACTTTATACGCTGGCCCATACGGCTGGAGAGGAAAAGCCGGTGGCCGGTATTTACGAGTGGCCGGAAAGTCAGCCCGGCTCGCGCGACTGGTTCCCCTATGTCGCCGTCGATGATATCGATGCGGCCGTCGGCAAGGTAGCGCCAGCCGGCGGCAAGGTTCTGCGCGGCCCGTGGGCGATCCAGGGCGTTGGCAAGATTGCGATTGTGCTCGACGCGGCGGGTAGCGCCATCGGCTATCTGGAGCCCGAACCCAGGTGATCGGCTGACTAACCATTCGCTCGCCGGTTGAGCTTGGGCATCGATCGAAACACCGATGGTCGCGACAACGTGATCCTGACCGTCGGTGTTTCCAACAGGCTTGCCATGTTTCTGCCGGACACCGGAGCGATCTTGCCGCCAGCGAAACGGAGCGCGACGGAGGCAGGTTATGACGCCGATCGTTACCATAACCATGTTGGTGGCCGCCTTTTGTGGCATGGCCCGGCGGTTTGTCGCCTCCCTCGTTGGAGCATTCATGCTGGCCATGATTGGTGTCGCCCATTTGTTGGCGCGCCAGCCGGCATCCGCGCACCACATTCTGCTGCACGGCTTCCATCTTCTGCTGATTTTCAACGTGACTTACGCTGCCTTCGCATTGCTTTCCGCGTTGGTACTTTGAAGCTTTCCGCGCTTCTGCTCGAATACGGCACGTAGCTCTGCTGCGAAGCGCAGCAACTTTTTGAGTTTCGCCAAAAACTGAGGCTTTTGCCTAGTTTGTTGCCCAAAAATCGCCCTTGACCAATTCAGGGGCAAATCCGACACTGCCTTTATCAATTGGTAAAAGTTTTGCCGATCCGCCGTCCGAGGGATGGTTGGATGGCCGGGGAATGTCGGGGGTGGCCCGATCGGCTTGCTCTCGCGATCAGGGGAACATGATGACGACGCCGACCGACAACATGCGGGTCAACGGAGCGCGGCTGTGGGACAGCCTTGAAGAGATGGCGACCACCGGCCCCGGTCTCAGAGGGGGCTGCAACAGACAGACGCTGACGGACGCCGATGCCAAGGGCAGGGCGCTGTTCAAGGCCTGGGGCGACGCAGCCGGCATGACGCTCGGCATCGACCAGATCGGAACGATGTTCTTTACCAGGCCGGGCACCGATCCGAACGCTTTGCCGGTCTATGTCGGCAGTCATCTCGACACTCAGCCGACCGGCGGCAAGTATGACGGCGTGCTCGGCGTGCTCAGCGCCCTGGAAGTCGTCCGTTCGCTGAACGACCTCGGCGTCAAGACCAAGCATCCAATCGTCGTCGTCAACTGGACCAACGAGGAGGGCGGCCGATTTGCGCCGGCCATGCTGGCCTCGGGTGTCTTCGCCGGCGTCCACAGCCTCGACTACGCCTATTCGCGCAAGGACCTCGACGGCAAGGTGTTCGGCGATGAGCTGAAGCGCATCGGCTGGCTCGGGGAGGAAGAGGTCGGCGCGCGCAAGATGCACGCTTATTTCGAGTATCACATCGAACAGGGGCCCATTCTCGAAGCCGAGAACAAGCAGATCGGTGTCGTCACCCATTGCCAGGGCCTCTGGTGGCTGGAGTTCACGCTGACCGGCAAGGAGGCGCATACCGGCTCGACGCCGATGAACATGCGCGTCAACGCCGGCCTTGCCATGGCCCGCATCTTCGAGCTGGTGCAGAAGGTGGCGATGGACAGTCAACCCAATGCGGTTGGCGGTGTCGGCCAAGTGAAGTTCTCGCCCAATTCGCGCAACGTATTGCCGGGTACCGTCATCTTCACCGTCGATATCCGCTCGCCCGAGCAGGACAAGCTCGACCGCATGCGGGCGCTCATCGAGGCTGAAGCGCCGAAACTCTGCGATCCTCTGGGCGTCAAATGCTCGGTCGAGGTGGTCGGCCATTTTGACCCCATCACCTTCGATCCGACGCTGGTCTCCCGTGTTCGTTCCGTTACCGAGAAGCTCGGCTACAGCCACATGAACATCGTCTCCGGTGCCGGTCATGACGCTTGCTGGGCGGCCAAGGTGGCGCCGGCCACCATGATCATGTGTCCCTGTGTCGACGGCCTTTCCCATAACGAGGACGAGAAGATCACCCCGGAGTGGGCGGCAGCCGGCGCCGACGTGCTGTTGCACGCCGTGCTGGAAACTGCGGAGATCGTCGCCGGATGACGGATGCTCTCCACGCCATAGCCGAGGAGGCGCCGGATAGCCCCGACGTCGTGGCGTTGATCGAGGCCTCCGACGCCTATTCGCTGGAGCGCTACCCGCCGCAAGGGCATTTCGGCACCGACATCGTAGGCTTGACGTCGCCGGACATCACCTTTCTCGTCGCGCGGCGGAGCGGCTCGGCCGAAGGCTGCGGGGCGGTGAAATGGTTCGCTGACGGTACGGCCGAGCTGAAGCGCATCTTTGTAGCGGAAGCAGCGCGTGGTCTGGGCCTTGGACGCCGCATCATGGCCCGTCTCGAAGCGCTTGCCGCCGAACGCGGCGTGAAAACGCTCTATCTGGAAACCGGCCCGCTCAACACCGAGGCGGTGACGATGTATCGTCGGCTCGGTTACGCCGAATGCGGCCCGTTCGCCGATTACGCTGCGAACCCCTATAGTCTGTTCATGACAAGAAAGCTGACGGACAAACCGTCCAACGAGGGTTGAACCATGTCGAAGGTCATCAAGGGTGGAACCATCGTCACCGCCGATCTGACGTATGAAGCCGACGTGCTGATCGAAGGCGAGCGCATCGTGGCCATCGGTCCCGATCTCAAGGGCGACGAGGTGCTGGATGCCACGGGCTGCTACGTCATGCCGGGTGGCATCGATCCGCATACTCACCTCGAGATGCCCTTCATGGGCACCTATTCGGCTGACGATTTCGACAGCGGCACCCGGGCGGGCCTTGCCGGCGGCACCACCATGGTGGTCGATTTCATCACGCCGCGTCCGGACGAGTCGATGCTCAGCGCTCTGCAGAGCTGGCACAACCGGGCGAGTCGCGCCAACAGCGACTATTCCTTCCACATGTGCGTCACCTCGTGGAATGAGAAGATCTTCGACGAGATGAAGGTGGTCGTCGAGGAGAAGGGTATCAATTCCTTCAAGCACTTCATGGCCTACAAGGGCTCGCTGATGGTGGACGACGACGAGATGTTCTCGTCCTTCCAGCGCCTGGCCGAACTCGGTGCCCTGCCGATGGTGCACGCCGAGAACGGCGACGTCGTCGCCCAGATGCAGGCCAAGCTGTTTGCCCAAGGCAACACCGGTCCCGAGGCGCATGCTTACTCGCGTCCGCCGGAAGTCGAGGGCGAAGCCACCAACCGTGCCATCATGCTGGCCGATATGGCCGGCGCTCCCCTCTACGTCGTTCATACCTCCTGCGAGCAGGCGCATGAGGCGATCCGCCGCGCCCGCCAGAAGGGCATGCGCGTCTATGGCGAGCCGCTGATCCAGCACCTTCTGCTCGATGAAAGCGAATACGCCAATCCCGACTGGGATCATTCGGCCGTCCGCGTCATGAGCCCGCCCTTCCGCAACAAGCTGCACCAGGACAGCCTGTGGGCCGGTCTCGCCGCCGGCTCGCTGAGCTGCGTCGCTACCGATCATTGCACCTTCACCATTGCCCAGAAGCGCAATGGTCTCGGCGACTTCCGCAAGATCCCCAACGGCACCGGCGGTCTCGAAGACCGCATGCCGCTGCTGTGGACCTATGGCGTGCGCACCGGCCGGTTGACCATGAATGAATTCGTGGCGGTGACCTCGACCAACAGCGCCAAGATCCTCAACATGTATCCGAAGAAGGGCGCCGTGCTGGTCGGCGCCGATGCCGATCTCGTGGTCTGGGACCCCAAGCGCACCAAGGTCATCTCGCCGAAGACCCAGCAGTCGGTGATCGAGTACAACGTGTTCGACGGCTACGAGGTAACCGGGCTGCCGCGCTTCACGCTGTCGCGCGGCAAGGTGGTGGTCGAGGAAGCCACCATGAAGACGGAGGAAGGCCACGGCAAGTTCGTGCCGCGCAAGCCGTTCACGGCGGTGGCCAAGGCGCTTAGCCAGTGGAAGGAAATCGTGTCGCCGCGGCGCGTCGAACGTGCCGGCATTCCTGTCACCGGCATCTGAGAAGTGACCCGGTCGGCCCGCTTCTTGCTTTGATTTCGGTCAGCTATCGGCCGACTTGGTGAGCGTTGCGGGAGGCGGTCGGGCAAGGTTTGCGTATCTGGCCGTGCCGTCCCGCAGAGCGGGATGGCGGACAAGGTGGTCGCCTGTGGCGGCCGGCCGAGGGAACGGCTGTGTCTTCACCATGCGTTGGAGCGAAGTCGATCAAGCTGCAGGGACGATCGCTCCAGTCCTCTTCTTCGTATCCGCTCTTTCCGAAAAGCTGCAACTTTTCGGCCGGATGCCTGGGGTGCCGGCAAGTATGAATGTCATCGACATCGAGGCGCTATCCCTGACTTTTGAGACCGGCGACGGACCGGTTCAGGCGCTTTCCAACATCGACCTGAAGATCGCCAAGGGCGACTTCGTTTCCTTCATCGGCCCCTCCGGCTGCGGCAAGACGACGCTGCTCCGCGTCATCGCCGATCTGGAACAGCCGACCGGCGGCTCGATCTCCGTCAATGGCACTACGCCGGAGCTCGCCCGTCTCGACCGAGCCTATGGCTATGTCTTTCAGGCGCCGGCCCTTTATCCTTGGCGCACCATTGCCAGGAACGTGGCATTGCCGCTGGAGATCATGGGGCTCACGCGCGCCCAGCAGGACGAGCGCATTGCGCGCAACCTGGCTCTGGTCAACCTCACAGGCTTTGAGAAGAAATATCCCTGGCAGCTGTCCGGCGGCATGCAGCAGCGCGCCTCGATTGCCCGTGCCCTTGCCGTCGAGCCGGATCTTCTCCTGATGGACGAGCCGTTTGGCGCCCTCGACGAGATCGTGCGCGATCATCTCAATGAGCAACTTCTGCAGCTCTGGGCCAAGACCAAGAAGACGGTGGTCTTCGTCACCCACTCCATCCCCGAAGCGGTCTATCTCTCCACCAAGATCGTGGTGATGAGCCCGCGGCCCGGCCGCATCCACGACATCGTCGAGAGCGATCTGCCGCGCGGCCCGAGGCCGCTCGACATTCGCGAAACGCCGGAGTTTCTGAAACTTGCCCAGCGGGTGCGCGACGGCCTGAGAGCGGGGCATAGCTATGACGACTAGGCCCTTCCTGCAAGCGGGGAGGGCGGCATGACACAGCCTTCCTTCTTTCGTCACAGCGTCGTTCCGGTGCTGACGGTCATCGCCGTCATCGTCGCATTCTGGTATGTCGCGGCCCTGTTCATGAACCACTCCACCGTGGTGGCCGAGGCGCAGTTGAAGGGCCTCGCCTTCACCCCATCGGCAACCTGGTATCGGTCCTGGGCGCTCGACAAGCCCCTTCTACCGGCGCCGCACCAAGTCATCGCCGAATTGTGGAAGAGCACAGCCGGCTTGTCGGTCACCTCCAAGCGCAGCCTCGTCTACCACGGCTGGGTGACACTGTCGGCGACGCTGCTCGGCTTCCTTCTCGGCACGCTGCTCGGCATTCTGCTCGCCATCGGCATCGTTCATCAGAAGGTGATGGACAAATCGCTGATGCCTTGGATCATCGCCAGCCAGACGGTACCCATCCTCGCCGTGGCGCCGATGCTGATCGTCGTGCTCAACGCCATCGGCATCTCCGGCCTGTTGCCCAAGGCGCTGATCTCCACCTACCTCTCCTTCTTTCCGGTGGTGGTCGGCATGGTCAAGGGCCTGCGCTCGCCGGAAACAATCCATCTCGACCTGATGCGGACCTACAACGCCGACGATCTGCAGGTGTTCACCAAGCTTCGCTGGCCGGCGTCGGTGCCCTACCTGTTTGCCTCGCTCAAGGTGGGCATTGCCATTTCGCTGATCGGCGCCATCGTCGGCGAACTGCCGACCGGCGCAGCCGCCGGCCTCGGCGCTCGGTTGCTGTCCGGCTCCTATTACGGTCAGACCATCCAGATCTGGGCGGCTCTGTTCGCTGCTGCTTTCCTGGCCGGCATTCTCGTGTTGGTGGTCGGCTGGTCGGAAAGCCTCGTCATGCGTCTGATGGGCGCCCGCCCCGAGCGGAGGGCCGCCTGATGGTCGCTGTCCTGTTGATCGCCATCCTCGGCGTTGCGCTCGGCATCTCCTGGCTTTGCGTCTATCTCGTCCATCTCGGCGAAGCGCTCCCGGCGGCGCGGCGCTTCGTCGATCTGGCCGTGCCGCTTCTGTTCGGCGTCATGCTCATCGCCGAGTGGGAGCTGGTAACGCGAGGTTTCGGCGTCCCGGAAATCCTGCTGCCGGCGCCGTCGGTTATCCTGAATGTGGCAGCCAACGCGCTGCCGACCCTCTGGGAGGACGTGATTCAGACCTTCGTCAAGTCGGCACTGTCGGGCTACCTCGTCGGCTGCGGTCTTGGTTTTCTGGCTGCGCTCCTCATCAACCGCTCCGATTTCCTGAAGCGTGGCCTGCTGCCGCTCGGCAACTTCGTATCGGCCCTGCCCATCGTCGGCGTCGCACCGATCGCCGTCATGTGGTTCGGCTTCGACTGGCAATCCAAGGCGGCGGTCATCGTGCTGATGACTTTCTTCCCGATGCTGGTCAACACCGAAGCGGGGCTTGCCGCCGCCGGCCACATGGAGCGCGACTTGATGCGCACCTATGCTGCGACCTGGGGCGACGAAATGCGCCGCCTCCGCCTGCCGGCCGCCTGGCCGTTCATTTTCAACGCGCTGAAGATCAACTCCACGCTGGCCCTGATCGGCGCCATCGTCGCCGAGTTCTTCGGCGCGCCGACCTACGGCGTCGGCTTCCGCATCTCCACCGAAATGGGCCGCATGAACACCGCCATGGTCTGGGCGGAAATCGGTGTCGCGGCCATCCTCGGCTCGGCTTTCTACGGCGTCATCGCGCTTTTGGAACGGCGCGTGACCTTCTGGCATCCGTCTGTTCGCAAAGGGCAGAGGTGAACCCGGCGGCGGCAACCGCCGCCGGCAATCAAAAAAGGGGAACGACATGACCAACACCGTGACCAAGCTGGCACTTGCCAGTGCCATGGCCCTGACGGCGTTCGGGGCCAATGCCGCCGACAAGCTGACGCTACAGTTGAAATGGGTGACGCAGGCCCAGTTTGCCGGCTATTTCGTCGCCAAGGACAAGGGCTATTATGAAGCCGAAGGGCTCGACGTCGAGATCAAGCCCGGTGGACCCAACATTGCTCCCGAGCAGATTATCGCCGGTGGCGGCGCCGACGTGATCGTCGACTGGATGGGGGCCGCGCTGGCTGCCCGCGAAAAGGGCGTGCCGCTGGTCAACATCGCCCAGCCCTACAAGAACGCCGGCCTCGAGATCATCTGCCCGGCCGACAGCCCGATCAAGAAGGTGGAAGATTTCAAGGGGCACACCATCGGCGTCTGGTTCTACGGCAACGAGGTGCCTTTCTTCGCGCTCGCCAACAAGCATGGCCTGAAGACCGAAGGCGGTCCCGACGGCGTCAAGATCCTGCAGCAGAGCTTTGACGTGCAACCGCTCATCCAGAAGCAGGCCGACTGCATCCACGTCATGACCTACAACGAACTCGGTCAGGCCTACGACGCCGGCTACACAGCCGACAAGTTGACCGTCTTCTCCTACACCGACATGGGCGAAAATCTGCTGGAGGATGGCCTTTATGCGCTTGAACCGAGCCTGAAGGATCCGGCCTTCAAGGATAAGCTCATCCGCTTTGTCCGCGCCTCGATGAAAGGCTGGACCTACGCCAAGGACCATCCTGAGGACGCCGCCGACATCGTCATCGACAACGACACCACCGGCGCCCAGACCAAGGAGCATCAGCTCTACATGATCAAAGAAGTTGCCAAGCTACTGGGCGACTCCACCGGCGTGCTCGACGAGGCCGCCTATGCTCGTACCGAAAAGGCGGTTCTCGATCAGAAGATCATTACCAAGAAGCCGGAAGGCGCCTGGACGCACGAGATCACCGATGCCGCGTTGAAATAACGCCGGCAATCATCTTCGGCATTGGCCGCGCGAAACCAATCCTTCGCGCGGCCGATACCTCAGAAAGCATTTGTTGGGCAGCAGGCGTCGCTCGATCGGAGCGGAGCTCAAATGAGAAGCCGGTTCAGGCCGGCCAGAAAATCGCCGAGGCGCTGGCGGTGAGCGCAATAATAGATGGTCCGCCCCTCGCGACGGGTCAGGACGAGTCCATCCGACCTGAGACGGGCGAGCTGCTGTGATACCGCAGGTTGCGGAAGGTTGAGTTTCCGTTCGAGTTCGCCAACCGAGCACTCCCCCTGGGAGAGATGCACGAGAATGGCAAGACGCTGTTCATGCGAAAGCGCCCGAACAGTTCGGGAAAGATCGTGGATCAGCAGCGGAACGGCCATTCCGGTATCAACTGAATCGCTTTGACTGGTGTCGTGCATGGCTCGGTTCACCTCAATTGAAGAGGTGCCTTCCGCGACAATAAATCGTCAACTCCACGGAAACACAAGGTGACTCCGAGACGTTCAGTCGGCGGCAATGCGGTAGTCTAGCTACAAAAGGTAATTTTAGCGAGTAAAACTAACGATGGCAATTAAATGATTGAATATGGTGAACAAAGTCTCAAATCAGGAACTTTGCGGAGAGATTTTAGAAACGGTGAATTTGCGGGAAATTTCAAGTGTCTAGGCAAGCACTCCGCGAAGCGGTCTGAATTCGCCCTCAAAACGAAGCATTCTGCAGAGTCGAAATTGTAAAACCGATGGTTGTTTTTACTCTAGCGAATTTTCTTGAGGAAATCGTTGTGGCTGGCTGAGGCCGCTTCGTCAATGTTGCGCATTTCGCAGCGTCGCGCCCATCGCACCGGGAATCGAATTGTCGCCGCGCCCAGACCGGATGCGGCGACTCGAATAGCCGTGATGGTCACTTCAGCGAGCCGACCAGCGACGTACGGGCATCCTCGATGAGATCCCAGGTGTTGGGGTCGCGCGTCGACTGACGTTTCAGGTAGGTATAGGGCGTGTCTGCCCACACCAGAATCTTGTCCGTCTTGTTGTCCAGCACGACGTCGCCCCGATTGGTGCGTACGGTCAGAACCGCATGACCGGAGCCGGTTTCATCGCGCACGACAGTGATCAGCAACGCGCTTTCGGGCCAACCCGACTGGATCAGGTCGCGCCGCTTTTCCAGCACGTAATCCTCACAGTCGCCGGCGAGTTTGGGATAGTCCCAGTGCTCGAGAACGCCGTAGATTTCCATGTCTGTGGCAGGCAGCACGGCGGTGTTGACCCCCGTGTTGATCTGGTTGAGCTGGTTCCACACCGCTTGGGTGAGGGTGACGACCTGATCGGTGTCTTTTTCTGGCCGGCAATCGGCTGGATACTCAGCGCAGAACTGCACGTAGCCGACCGGAGGGGCCGCGACGCCGTGGATGCTCATCAGTTTCTCGGCAGCCCAGCCTGCTTGAGCGGCAAGTAAAGCCGAAAAACAAAGAACCGTTTTCGTTAGCGTCGCGATCTTTTTCATCGTCGTGACGTCTCCCTGTTGTTGTCAGGAGAATGGCACAGTTGTTTTTCGGTCCTGTGAAATATGAGAATCAAAACGCAAGTAACCCGGAAATGATCTGTTTACGAAAATTTTGGGTGTATTTTAGGTTTTGTTTATACTAATCCCGACAGTACTATTTACTTTCTGTCCACCATCATTGAACCGGCCGGTCCTGGCGTTAACGCGCCACAGATCGAACGGTTGCCCGATTGGCCCGGAGTCTTTGGCCTGTCCGACTTCGAGACTTCCCGTTTGGCAAGCTGCATTAACCCTGCCAAAGGGAGGTGTCCTTCATTGGCACAGGTGGACGGTTTCCGAGGGGGAGAAGAAGCCCGCGATGGCTCGCATCGGGCAGGCGCAGGCGTTGCCTTCGGCGCGGCTCAAATGGGGCCGACCGGTGGCGACGTCGAGACGTGGTTATCGAAATGAAAAGATCGGAAGGCGCACCAGTGCTGGTGTCTCGGATCAGAGATTGTTCTTCAGCATGTCTTCCGATTGCAGCATCGCGAACTCAACGGCGATGCCTTCGGGGAAGTGACGAACAACGCGGGCCCGCATGCGCCCAAGTGTGATCGCTGTACCGAGCGGCGGCTTGAGAGGGGTGGCAATGGCTGCGCCGGATAGCGACACGTCGATGATCTTGCAGCGGCTTTCCTGCCCATCGGGCAGGACCAGGTTCGAGAACGGACGCTGAGGCGTGATGCGCTCGTGGCGGCGATCCTCAGGCAGACTAAGGGTGTCGCGGTTGGCTAGCCACGTGAGCTGGCTTGCGAGCTTTTCGCGCTTGCCGGCGGTGGCGTTCACCGTCATGGCAAAGCCACCTTCAAACAGACGTGTTATCTGTCCTTCGATGCGGCCCACATGGTCGAGATAGGCAACGACCCTTTCCCCGACTTCACCGGTAACCGGGGTTATCAACGCCGCACCGCCGGGGGACATATCTTGGACCTGACAGGGATATTCGTTGCGGTTGGACAGCATGAAGCGGCCGAGCACATCGATCTTTACGCGCTGAAACCGCCGACGTTCCGGCTTGGGAAATTTACTCGCACGGAGAGGCGTCGTAGCCGCGAGGGTTGCCATGCCGCTGTCCACTGGTCGGCCAGACATGGCCGTTCTCGGTGTAACGGTAAGCATCCAACCTTAAGATTAAGTTTAGTGGCGCGCTCGCGCGGTGTGACTCAGTCTGCCCGTCCTCCCTCAATGACGCGGAAATGCCGGAAAGTCCGCCCCGGCAGCGTGTGGGGAGCGGGCCGGCGACGGTCGACGTTGAGGGCGGGGGGCTCATGGCGAAGAGGCGCCCGGCTATGTGTGCCGTCAACCTTCTCGCTGGTCAGCAGGAAGGCGGGCTTCTCGTCCGGCCAAATCAGCCTGAGGCTCTGAAGCGGCTGACGCACCACCGGGTAGAGGCCGAGCCAGTAGGGCTGGTCCATGGGCGCGAAGCAGCCGAGGATACGCGTGTGGTTTTCGCCCTCGTGGTGGAGCGGCAGGAACATCACCTCTACCGGCATGACCTGGCCGCGGTCATTGGTGGCGCTGAGGCCGAATACGGCGGCGGCGCCGTCTTCGACCACGGCCGCCAGCAGGCAGGCGATGGATTCCCGATCTTTGCCCGACCAGAAGTCGAGGACGTTGCGTCCTTTCAGCTCGCGGCCGTAAGCGGCGCAGATGCGGGTACCGGCGAGGCGGAAGGAATAGGTCTGACGGTCGAGGGCTTCGAGAATGAAAGTGTCACCGAGAATGCCGCGAATGGCAGCCGGATCCACTTCGTTACGCTCCGGCGCCGCCCGCCGGCCGCGCAGGTTCGTCCAATATTCATAAAGAGAACGCGCGACGACGCTTTTCATCGAAATCCCCGCAAGACCAGACCAACCCGGCTCAATTTGTCCGTGGTCGGACGAGGCACCATGCCATTTCGGCACAGGGGCAGCTCGTCCTAAACCAACTGATGGTTCCTGAGCAGGCCTCGTGCCAGAACATGCCCGTTGTCCCCACTGTTCTCGTGGAAAAGGGGATCGGCGGTTGAAAAAATAAATACGTGTAGTATGGCCGCCCTGCGACCCTGACGAGAACCGGCGGATTCGGGCGACGGCGCGATGTTAACGCTGAAGGGATGTCTTGGTCACCAAACCATGAACGTTTGGCGTCGGATTTGGTTTATGGTCCGTTATCACGGCGAGCGCATTTTTATGGATCGCTCCAACGTGCGGCAACTGATCCATTGCGGCACCACTCCGCTCCGGCTGTGCCTTTTTGGCTGCGCTCTGGCACCGTTGCTGTGTTTGCGATAAAGCCCTGTCGGAAGCTCGCGGCATGGCGGGCGTTGAGGAAGCCGCGATGCAGAGCGACAACGACAATCAAGAACCGATGTTCAACCTGCCGCGGGTGATCCTTGCCTTCATCCTGCTGTCGGCTGGCATCTTCATCGGTCGCACCTGGTATCTGAGTGGAGATGGGGCGGCCACGTTCCTGCTAACCTTCTGCTTCATGCCCATGCGCTATCAGTATCTGGCTTCGGGCGTCGGCTTTCCGGGAGGCTGGGCGGCTGGCCTCTGGAGTCCGCTGACCTACGTCTTTTTGAGTCCCACGCCTTCCAGCTTGGTGTTCGATCTTCTCTGGTTGGCCGCTTTCGGGACCGCAGTAGCGCGTCGCTTCGGGGCATGGCGCTTCATTCTCTTCTCCGCGGCGGCTTCGATTATCGGTGCGGGTCTGTTCTGGCTGCTGGCCAAAGACGTCCAATCCGTATTGCTCGGTCCCAGCTTCGTTGTCGCGGCCCTGCTCGGCGCGTCCATCCGCTTCATTTACGCGGCGGGTCTCGGAGGCATCATGACCATGGGAAGCGATGCCTGGCGGCAGCCGGCGCTGGGGATCGTCGAAATGTGGTCGGACGTCCGGGTGCTGCAGCTGTTCGGCTTCATCTTCGCCGCCAACACGCTTTTCGCCGTGCTCTATGCCTCCTCAGGTCTCGATGGCCGAACGCTGGTGCACAATACGCTCGGTTATATTGTCGGCATCTTGCTGTTCTCGCTGTTCGATCCTCGACCGTCGGCGGCGAGCCGACCCGGCTAAGGGAAAATCCCTAGGTCGTGCTTGCCAGACCGTTCGATTCAATCCATCCTTCATGAGGGGGCGACAAGGAGCGGAACGTCGAACAACAGGCGGCCTCTTTGTCAGGGACAAGCTGGAGGCATGGAAATGACGACCGTCAAACAGATTTTGTCCGTCAAAGGCGAGGATGTGGTCACCGGTGACCGTTCGATGACGCTCGGACAGGCGGTGGCAAGGCTGGCCAGTAACAAGATCGGCGCCCTGATTTTCGTCGACGATGACCGCGCCGTCATCGGCATCCTGTCGGAACGCGACATCGTCGCCTCGCTGGCTCTGCATGGCGCCCGTGTGCTCGAAGAGCTCGCCAGTTCGCATATGACGCGCAAGGTCAGCACCTGCACGCGGGACGACACGGTGGAGGACCTGATGGACATGATGACCAACGGCCGCTTCCGCCACCTGCCGGTGGTGGAGGATGGCAAGCTGGTCGGCATGGTGTCGATCGGCGACGTGGTCAAGCATCGCGTGGCCGACATCGAGCATCAGGCGACCGAGATCCGGAACTACCTCTTCACCACCTGAATCCGCCTGTCGACGGCGGGCTTGGGTATGGTTTTCCCCAGCATGCGGCGCGACATGGCGCCGCGTGGCATTAAATTCCGCATATGCCGTAGGAAGTTAGAACACTATCGCCTTATTGACCATGCCGGCGAGGCCAAAATGAGTTGCGCTTCGGCGAGAGGAAGTTAAGATTTCGTCAAGCCCGATCGGTTGGCCCGATCGGTTGGGTGCACGGCCTAGCTCGCGACGCGCGATGGCCGCGTGAATAACGGTTCCGCCAACGGCGGAGCTCATGAACAGGTTGAAACGTTCTGTTTCAGCGATCGTTGAGAAGGCGGCTGGTCCGGCAATCGACGATCGTGAAGGCACGAAGGAGACCCGCGATGAGCCTGACCCGTAGTCTCAACACCCTGGTCGTTTGCGCCGCGTTTCTGTTCGTCGTCGCCATCGTGGCCGGCGTCATCTGAAAACCGCGCAGTTCAAGCCTTTATAGAGCCGATCGGCGGAGGCCCGCCGGTCGGCTTTTCTCGATAACGGTGGGTGCCCGGACATTTCCGAGCCACCGTTCCAGGTTTTATGTTTGAGCATCGGATTGATCCGAAAAGTGGATCCACTTTTCGGTCCGATGTCGTGGATGCTCAGGCGGCGATGATGATGCGCTCGACTTCGGCGCGGCGTGAATCGAAGCGGCCGAAGATGCGCGCGGGCAGGGCGCGCTCGCCCTTCAGCACGATGGTGGCGTTGCCGTCAAACAGGCAGTCGACGGTGCTGATCGTGTTGGAATGGGGCTCGATGTGGTCGAGTTCGGGAGTCGTGCCATCGGTTGTCAGGCTGGTCCAGGCCGGCGTGGCCTCGATCTGGAAGCGACGGATAGCATCGGCAATCATGGTCTTGGTCGGGTTCATGGCACGGTCCTTAGCTCCCTGATACGGGAGAACACATACGCGAGAAGCGTTGTTTGTTGGCTAATGGCGCCGAAACTAAGGCATTGCCTGCCTCTCCGACCTTTGTCGGCCCCCTCGGGGACGGTCTGACCCAAGCCTTTGTGAGAAGTGAACTTTTCGCCTCACGCATGGGAGATGCCCATGTTTTGTTGTGGACAAAACAGGAACATTCCGTCATGTTCCGTCAACCCTATTCGCAGCTTTGTGAACAGGGACCGATTCCGATCCCGGAGATGTCATGGCCAAGCGCACTACTCAATTCGTCTGCCAGTCCTGCGGCGCCGTCAGTCCGCGCTGGGTTGGCAAGTGCGAGGCCTGCGGTGCTTGGAACTCCTTCGTCGAGGAAGTTGGCGGCGGCGCCACCATCGGCTCGGCGGTTTTCGGTCAGAAGGGCAGGCCGATGCGCAAAGGGCGCGTCGTGCCGCTGGTGGAACTGTCGGGTGAGATCGCACAGACGCCGCGCCTCGAATCCGGCATCGCCGAACTCGACCGCGTGACCGGCGGTGGCTTCGTGCGCGGTTCGGCTCTCCTTGTCGGCGGCGATCCGGGCATCGGCAAGTCGACCCTGCTCATTCAGGCCGCGGCCACCCTGGCGCGGAAAGGCGCCCGCGTCGTCTATGTCTCGGGAGAGGAGGCCGTCGCCCAAGTGCGCCTCAGGGCCGAACGGCTGGGTCTTTCCGACGCGCCGGTGGCGCTCGCCGCCGAGACCTCCGTCGAGGATATTCTGACGACGCTGGCCGATGGGCCGACGCCGGATCTGGTCGTCATCGATTCCATCCAGACGCTGTGGACGGAGGTGGTCGAATCCGGACCCGGCACGGTGACTCAAGTGCGCACGGCGGCGCAGGCCATGGTCCGCTATGCCAAGGAAAGCGGCGCCACCGTCGTTCTGGTCGGTCACGTGACCAAGGATGGCTCGATCGCCGGCCCGCGCGTCGTCGAGCACATGGTCGACGCCGTTCTTTATTTCGAGGGCGATGGCGCGCGCCATTTCCGCGTGCTGCGGTCGGTCAAGAACCGTTTCGGCCCGACCGATGAGATCGGCGTGTTCGAGATGACCGGCGACGGATTGCGGGAAGTGCCGAACCCGTCGGAATTGTTTATGGGCGAGCGCGACGGTTCGTCCGCCGGCGCCGCCGTCTTTGCCGGCATGGAGGGCACGCGGCCGATGCTGGTGGAGATCCAGGCGCTGGTGGCCCCCACCTCGCTCGGCACGCCGCGCCGCGCCGTCGTCGGCTGGGATGGCAGCCGGCTCGCCATGATCCTTGCCGTGCTGGAAGCCCATTGCGGCGTCCGCTTCGGCCAGCATGACGTCTATCTGGCCGTTGCAGGTGGCCTGCGCATCCAGGAACCGGCCGCCGATCTGGCGGTTGCCGCGGCGCTGGTCTCCTCGCTGGCTGGCACGTCTCTCGGCCACGACTGCGTCTATTTCGGCGAAGTCAGCCTGTCGGGTGCTGTCCGTCCTGTGGCGCATGCTGCCGCCCGCCTCAAGGAAGCCGAAAAGCTGGGCTTTGCTCGGGCCGTGGGACCCAAGCTCGCAAGCGGGGAGGCGCCGACCGGTTTGAAACGGGCCGCCGTCACCCAGCTCGTCGATCTGGTCACCCGCATCGCCGCCGATGGTGCCGGTGCGGCCGCTCCTCGCCGCGAGCAGCGTGGATAAGCGAAAGGGCGGTAGGAGTCGCAGCCCTCCGTTGATTGAATTTGCGAGTTCGGGCCGTTACCGTTAATTCGGTATCGGCGTGAAGGAATCAGGGCCGGGGCTTCCGGCGCCAAAGGGGCAGAGATGTCGATTACGTTACTCGACGGGATCCTCATTGTGGTCATGCTGATCTCGGCGTTGCTCGCCATGATCCGTGGCTTCGTGCGGGAGGTGCTGTCGATCGCCGCCTGGGTTGCCGCCGCGGTGGCCGCCTTCCTGCTTTACGATAAAGTTCTGCCCTTCGTTCAGCCACATATCTCGCAGAAGCAACTGGCGCTGGTGGCATCGGCCGGCGGCATTTTTATTGTGACGCTGATCATCGTCAGCTTCATCACCATGCGCATCTCCGACTATGTGCTCGACAGCCGCATCGGCCCGCTCGATCGTACGTTGGGTTTTGTCTTCGGCGCGGCCCGCGGCCTTCTTCTGGTCGTTGTCGGCATGCTGTTTTTCAACTGGTTCATTCATGACCAGGCGTCGCAGCCGGCCTGGGTGTCCCAGGCCAAGTCGCGGCCGCTGCTCAATGCGCTTGGCGCCAAGCTGATGGCGGCGTTGCCCGAGGATCCGGAGAAGCAGATCCTCGACCAGTTCCGCAATCCGAGCCTCGAGGATGGCGCGCCGGTGCCCGATGAAAGCCAGCCGCCGGCCGACGACGCCGCGCCCAGCGATACCCCCCCGCCCAGCGGCGCGGCGCCAGGCAATACCACGGCGCCCGGTGATGGTGCCTATAAGCAGGGCGAGCAGAATGGGCTCGACCAGCTCATCCAATCGACCACCACGCCCAAGCCGTGAGCGGTCTTTGAAGGCGATATGCGAATGCGTCGGATCCGTCCGGCGCATTTGATGTTTTGAAGACAGCGCCGAATGCATTATATGCCTGCCTGCGCGACGGCTTATGGGCGACCTCTTGTGTTGGACGAAACTTGTGCGCCGCCGAAGCGAAATCCGGCTGTTCGGGTCGGGTCTTGCGGTTTCCATTTTGGAAGGTCCGGTCTAGCGCCGCGGACTTCCGGCATCCCCGGCCTTGCGAGGCAATCAGCCGGGATCAGATGAAATCTCGAAAGTGGGTAGGCCAACCATGGACGATTTCACCCTAGACCCGTTCGCTGCCGATGATGACGATCGTTTCCACGAGGAATGTGGCGTCTTCGGCGTCTTCGGCGTGGAAAACGCTTCGGCACTCGCCGCGCTGGGCTTGCATGCTTTGCAGCATCGCGGCCAGGAAGCGGCCGGTATCACCACCTTCGATGGCAAGGAGTTCTACACCGAGCGGCATATCGGCCTCGTCGGTGATAACTTCACCAAGGCCAAGGTTCTTGGCCGTCTGACAGGTGATCGGGCGATCGGCCATACACGCTATTCCACCACCGGCGGTTCCGGCCTTCGCAATGTTCAGCCGCTTTACGCCGAGCTGTCGGTGGGGGGCTTTGCGCTTGCCCATAACGGCAACCTGACCAATGCCATGACGATCCAGCGCGACCTTCAGCGCCGGGGCGCCATCTTCCAGTCGACCTCCGATACCGAGACGATCCTTCATCTCGTCGCCACCAGCCAGAAGGCGGCGATGGTCGATAAGCTGGTCGATGCGCTCCGTGCAGTGGAGGGTGCCTATTCCATCGTCTGCATGAGCCAGGAGAAGATGATCGGTTGCCGCGATCCCTACGGCTTCCGGCCGCTGATCCTCGGCGACCTCGATGGCGCGGCCATCCTGGCGTCCGAGACCTGCGCCCTCGACATCATCGGCGCCCATTTCGTGCGCGAGATCGAACCCGGCGAAATGGTGGTGATCACCGAGCGCGGTATCGAGAGCCTCCGCCCATTCGAGCGGCGGCCGTCTCGCTTCTGCATCTTCGAGCATGTCTATTTCGCCCGGCCGGATTCGGTCTATGGCGGCACGTCGGTCTATCAGGTGAGAAAGCGCATCGGCGCCGAGCTCGCCCGCGAAACACCGGCCGTCGCCGACGTGGTGATTCCCGTGCCTGACAGCGGCACGCCGGCTGCCATCGGTTTCGCCGAGGCGTCGGGAATTCCCTTCGATTTCGGCATCATCCGCAATCACTATGTCGGTCGCACCTTCATCTCGCCGACCGACACCATCCGCCACATGGGCGTGAAGCTGAAGCATAATGCCAACCGCACGGTGATCGAAGGCAAGCGCATCGTGCTGGTGGACGACAGCATCGTGCGTGGCACCACCTCGCTGAAGATCGTGCAGATGATGCGCGAGGCCGGCGCCGCCGAGGTGCATATGCGCATCGCCTCGCCGCCGACCACCGACTCCTGCTTCTACGGCGTCGACACGCCTGAGAAGGGTAAGCTCCTGGCCTCGCGCATGTCGATCGAGGAGATGACCCGCTATATCCAGGTGGACAGCCTTGGCTTCCTGTCGATCGACGGTCTCTACCGGGCCGTCGGTTCCACGGCTCGCGATAACGAGCATCCGCAGTATTGCGATGCCTGCTTCACCGGCGAATATCCGACTTCGCTGACCGACGCCGCCGGCTCCGGCCCGGTGCGGCAGCTTTCGCTTCTGGCCGACGCCGGCTGATCGCCCGGGAGGAACGAGGGTGACCGATAAACGCATCGTGGTCGTGACCGGCGCCTCGCGCGGCATCGGTTATGAAGCGGCGCTGGCGCTCGGCCGCGCCGGCTGGCACGTGGTGGCCGTCGCCCGTACGCAAGGCGGCCTTGAGGAGCTCGACGACGCCATTCGCGACGCCGGTGGCTCTGCCTCGCTGGTACCGCTCGATCTTGCCGATCCTGCTCGCGTCGATGAGCTTGGCGCGGCGCTGAACCAGCGGTTTGGTCGCGTCGACGCGCTCCTCGGCAATGCCGGCCTTCTGGGCGGCGGCTTGGCGCCGGTGGGCCATATCGATCCCAAGAAGTGGGATCAGACCTTCGCCATCAACGTCACCGCCAATTACCGGCTAATCCGCTCGCTCGATCCGCTGCTGCGCCAGTCGCAAGCCGGCCGCTGCCTGTTCCTCTCCTCGGCTGCCGCCTGGAAGGGCGCACCGTTCTGGGGACTCTACGCCGCCTCCAAGGCCGCTCTCAACGCGCTCGTCATGGCCTATGCCGAGGAAGTCAAAAACTTCGGCATCGCCGTCAATCTCCTCAACCCCGGACCGCTCAGGACGCGCATGCGCGCCCAGGCCATGCCCGGCGAGGACCCGGAGACGCTCGCAACCCCTGCCGACCTCGCACCGCACATCGTCTCGATTCTTGAGGCGACCGACGGGCGGAGCGGCGCGCTTTACGACTTTCCGACGCTCTCGTGGAAGAAGCTGCAGCCACCACAATGAGTCCTCACGATATCGGTCGCACCTGGTCGTCTCCCAATGCGGGCCAACGGCCGCCGGGTAGCGCTATCGATCATCTGGTCCTGCATTATACCGGCATGCGCTCGGAAGAGGGCGCCCGCGACTGGCTTTGCGACCCGCGCTCGCAGGTGTCGAGCCATTATGTCGTGTTCGAGGATGGTCGCATCTTCCAACTGGTCGATGAAAGCCGCCGCGCCTGGCACGCAGGGCGTTCCTTCTGGCGGGGCGTCACCGATATCAACTCGCGGTCCATCGGCATCGAGATCGCCAATCCCGGCCATGAGTTCGGATATCGTCCATTTCCGGACCGCCAGATTGAGGCGGTGATCGGGCTGTGCCGTTCGATCTTTGCGCGCCATTTCGTCCCGCCACATCAGGTGGTCGCCCACTCCGATATCGCACCGGACCGCAAGGAGGATCCCGGCGAACTGTTCCCCTGGGAATGGTGCGCCGCCTTCGGCATCGGCCTTTGGGTGCCGCCAGCCCCCCTTGATCATGAGACGGTATTCGCGCGAGGCGATGAGGGAGGCAAGATACTGGAATTTCAGAAGATTTTAAGCGACATCGGTTTTGATGCGCCGCTCTCCGGCATTTTCGACGACCGAACCGAGACGATTGTCCGTGCCTTTCAGCGCCACTGGCGGCCGTCTTGTATCGACGGTCGCGTCGACGCGTCTACCCTGGACACTTTGGGTCGCGTCGCGGCGGCTTTTGACGCGTCCAGAGCCGCCTGATCCCTAGCCGGCTGCGCGATCAATGCGGCGAAGATCGGGACGATTTCGCGGCCGCATGGCTGGCATGCGCCACATTGACGGCCCCGCATGGCCCGATTCGTCGGTCAGTTCCTTGCCCCATCGCTGGGAGGCAATGGAACCAAGACCGCATGACACTCATCAAGACGTTTGCCACCGCCACGCTGCTTGTTGCCGGTACCTTCGCTATGCCGGCTCTTGCTGACACCGCTCGTTCCCCCAAGGCCGAGGCGCCGGCTGTTGCCGACGATGAAAAGCCCGATAACATTTATGAGCTGCTGTTCGGTGTGAAGGGCAAGCAGAATACTGTTACAGCCGAGAAATTCGATACATCTGCCCCAAAGGCAGGGCCTGGGGCTCCCCTTCGCGATCGCATTGCCGCTCACGCCAAGGCGGCGGGCCTGCCGGCCGAACTGGCGGAGGCGGTCATCCGCCATGAGAGCCGCTTCAATCCCAAGGCGCGCGGCCGCCACGGCGAAATCGGCCTCATGCAGATCAAGCCACAGACCGCTCGCGCGCTTGGCTATACCGGCACGGCATCTGGTCTCTACGACGTCGAGACCAATCTCAAATGGGGCATGGCCTACCTGGCAGGAGCCTACAAGCTGGCCGGTGGCGACACCTGCGGCACCATTCTTCGCTACAATGCCGGCCATGGTGCAACACGCATGAACCGGACGTCTCGCGCCTATTGCTCCGAAGTCACCACTTACGTCGCGTCACTCTAGAGCCGCCTCTGGCGGCCGGCGCCAAGCGGCGCCGCGCGCAGCGGAAGCCAAGCGCCGGAGGCGCGCCGGCGGCTGAGGCCAAATAAAACTGAAGTCGCCTTTGGCGACTTCCGGCGCCAAGCGGCGCCGCGCGAAGCAAAAGCCAAGTGCCGGAGGCGCGCCGGCGACTGAGGCCAAATAAAACTGAAGCCGCACTTCGCGGCTTCCGGCGCCAAGCGGCGCCGCGCGAAGCGAGTCTTTCGGGTGCGCAGCCTCCCGAAAGACGGAAGCGAAGCGGAAGCACAAGGGCCGGAGGCCCGCCGGCGATTGAGGCAGAATAAAAGCTAACCTTGACCTTCCGGCGGGGGCATGCCACACGGCTCCCCGCCAGTCGGTTGGACGACCGCGCGGACAAGGGGCGAAAGCCCGTCCGGGAGGAAAGTCCGGGCTCCACGGAAACACGGTGCCGGGTAACGCCCGGCGAGGGCGACCTCAGGGAAAGTGCCACAGAGATCGAACCGCCCCGGTGCGCCGGGGTAAGGGTGAAAAGGTGGTGTAAGAGACCACCGCGGGACCGGCAACGGGACCGGCATGGCAAACCCCACCGGGAGCAAGACCGAATAGGGATGACGTGGGTGCAAGCCCAGCCCGTTTCCGGGTCAGTCGTCCGGGTTGGTTGCACGAGGCGTCCGGCAACGGCCGCCCCAGATGAATGGTCGTCGGGCGGGAAACCGCTCACAGAACCCGGCTTACAGACCGACTGGCTTTTCTCCCCGCCTCACCCATCTTCCCAAGGGCGAGGTTCACGTGCCCGCATCTGTTCACTCGTGATTGACAGTATGTTGACCGTGCGGCGGAATGGCTTTTCTTGAAGCGACGTCGTCGCGCACCTATTCCTATGCTAGCAATTCGGATTAAGCATTTTTCACGAGGGACGTTCGCTTGCGAACGACCGCATCGCGATTGTCCGGATTGCCATCAGTTATGCGCCGCATCACGGCGCTCGTCGAAGGCGGGCATCGCCCCGAAAAGGAATAGGTCTCAAATGGCTAAGGTCGCAATCGTCTATCATTCAGGGTATGGCCACACGGAAGTCGTTGCCAAGGAAGTCGCTGCCGGCGCTGGCGCCGAACTCATTCCGATCGATGCCGAGGGCAATGTCAGCGAAGCGGACTGGGCCAAGCTGGATGCCGCCGATGCGATCATCTTCGGCACGCCGACCTACATGGGCAATTCGAGCTGGCAGTTCAAAAAATTCGCCGATGCCTCGTCCAAGGCGTGGTTCAGCCGCAAGTGGCAGGACAAGGTGTTTGGTGGTTTCACCAATTCCGCCAGCCTCAACGGTGACAAGCAGGTGACGCTGATCGGCCTGCAGACGCTGGCCTCGCAGCACGGTGGCATCTGGGTCAGCCTCGGCCTGCTGCCGGCCAATACCAAGGCGTCGACCCGTGACGACGTCAACAACCTCGGCGGTTCCGTCGGTCTCCTGGTTTCGACGCCGTCCGACGCAGGTGCCAACGAAGTCCCGGCCGGCGATCTCGAAACGGCCCGGTCCTACGGTGCCCGCGTCGCCTCGGTGGCCAACAAGCTGCACTGATCTGCGCGAAGTCTGACAGTCGAAAGGCGGTGGCCCAACCAGGCCGCCGCCTATTCCATAACTTCTCAGGTTGGCGGCAACATGCCGCCGTTCTCGAGAAACACTTTGGCTGTCAGGAAGTCGCGCCACGCCTCGCGCTTCTTGATCGGCGTCCTGAGCAGATAGGCCGGGTGGAAGGTCGGCAGTGCCTTGAAGCGCTTGGTCCCGATCTCCAACTCGCACCAGCGGCCGCGCAGCTTGTTGATGCCCTGCTTCACCGCGTCGCCACCCAGCAATGCCTTGGCCGGCTGGGCACCCAGGAAGACAATCAGCTCGGGATTGATCAGCTCGATCTGACGTAGAATGAATGGACGGCAGAGGGCGATCTCCACATCCGAGGGGTCGCGGTTGCCCGGTGGGCGCCAGTAGATGACATTGGCGATATAGGCGTTATGGCTGCGGCTGTAGCCGATGGCGCTCAGCATCCGATCGAGCAATTGGCCGGAGCGGCCGACGAAAGGGCGGCCCTCAATGTCCTCATCCCGACCCGGAGCTTCGCCGACCAGCATCAGCTTGGAGGCGGGATTGCCGTCGGCGAACACTGTGTTCTTGGCGGTAAGCTTCAGGTTGCAACCATCGAAGGCCTGGATCAGCTCCTTGAGCTCGTCGAGTGTCTTGGCCGATTGAGCGGCGGCGCGCGCCTGCATCACCGTGGCTTCGGTCGGCACCTGGGCCGTCTGTCCCACAACGGCGGCCGGACGGACCGGCGTTCCTTGCGCGGGGAGATCAACCGGAGGCGCCGGGCCACGAGGGGCTGACGGCGGTGCCGATTGTCGCCGGGCCGCCTGGCTTTCCGCCGCCACCTTGGCCTTGGCACTCTCCTTGAACCGATCGAACGGCGCGTCGGCCAGCGTCACGTCGACGCCCATCGCCGCGTACCACTCCAAGAGGGCAGCGGCGGCGTCGAGGCCGGGGGAAGGGAAGGTCGGATCGGACGGCATGGCCCTTCTATAGAACAGGATGATCTCCGAGGAAACGCCACAGCCGAGCTCAACGGGCGACCCGAAAGCGTTTGATCGCATCTCCGGATCGTGGTTGAAGGGCGGCGGTGCAGAGATCCGTGTTTTCACCCAAGCTTTGCCTGGAAACATTGGTGCGGATGATGCACGCTTCGTCGGCGATCATCTGCCCGAAAGAGAGATATTCATGACCGAGCTACCCGAGCGCGAATCCATGGAATTTGACGTGGTGATCGTTGGCGCCGGTCCGGCCGGCCTTGCCGCTGCCATCCGGATAAAGCAGCAGGCAGCCGTAAGCGGCCAGGACATTTCCGTGCTGGTGCTCGAAAAGGGCTCTGAAGTCGGCGCTCACATCCTCTCCGGCGCCGTGGTCGACACCTCGGGCATCTCGGCTCTGCTGCCCGATTGGCGCGATGATCCGGACAATCCATTCAAGACGCCGGTCAGCGATGATCGGTTCTTCTTCCTGTTCGAGAAATTCGGCGTCCGCCTTCCCAACTTTCTGATGCCGCCGTTGATGAGCAATCACGGCGCCTATGCCGTGTCGCTGGGCAACGTCTGCCGCTGGCTGGCCCAGAAGGCCGAAGCGCTGGGCGTCGAGATCTATCCGGGCTTTGCGGCGGCCGAGGTGCTCTACGACGAGAACGACAGGGTGATCGGCGTCGCCACCGGCGACATGGGAGTCAAGAAAGACGGCACGCCCGGTCCCAACTACCAGCGCGGCATGGCGCTTCTGGCCAAGTACACGCTGTTCGCCGAGGGCGCGCGCGGCTCGCTCACCAAGACGCTGATCGCCCGCTATCGGCTCGACGAAGGGCGTGAGCCGCAGAAGTTCGGCATCGGCATCAAGGAGCTGTGGGAAGTTGCGCCAGACAAGGCCAAGCCCGGCTTGGTACAGCATTCCTTCGGCTGGCCGCTGGTCGGCAGCACCGGCGGCGGCTCCTTCCTCTACCATCTTGAAAACAATCAGGTGGCCGTCGGCTTCGTCGTGCACCTCAACTACGCCAACCCCTATCTTTCCCCCTTCGAGGAATTCCAGCGTTTCAAGACGCATCCTCTCATCCGCAGCACCTTTGAGGGGGGCAAGCGCATCGCCTACGGAGCGCGGGCGCTGACCGAGGGCGGCTGGCAGTCGGTTCCCAAGCTCGTCTTCCCCGGTGGCGCGCTGATCGGCTGTTCGGCCGGATTCATGAACGTGCCGCGCATCAAGGGCAGTCATAACGCGGTGCACTCGGGAATCCTGGCCGCCGATGCGGCTGTCGAGGCGATCGCCGCCGGCAGGGCGGGCGATGAGTTGACGCCCTATGACGTCAACTGGCGTGGATCGGCCATCGGAAGGGATCTGAAGCGGGTTCGCAACGTCAAGCCGCTATGGTCGCGGTTCGGCACGCTCTTGGGCATCGCGCTCGGCGGCCTCGACATGTGGCTGGAGACGCTGTTCGGCGCCTCCCCCTTCGGCACGCTCCGGCACGGCAAGACCGACGCCGACTGTCTGGAGCCGGCCGCGCGCTTCACGCCGATCGCCTATCCGAAGCCGGATGGCAAGCTGACGTTTGACAGGCTGTCGTCGGTTTTTCTGTCGGGAACCGCCCATGAAGAGAACCAACCGGTCCATTTGAAACTACTCGACCCGGACTTGCAGAAGCTTTCGGAGCTCGATGTGTTCGCCGGCCCGTCGGCCCGCTACTGCCCGGCTGGCGTCTACGAGTGGATAAACGAGCCAACTACCGGTCCGCGTTATGTAATTAATGCCCCAAACTGTGTTCACTGCAAAACTTGTGATATCAAGGACCCTAACCAAAACATCGATTGGGCGGTCCCGGAGGGAGCGGGAGGACCCAATTATCCAAATATGTAATGGTCACTTCGTTCTAGCGGGTAGGGTGGGATTAATGAGCGAGCGGTTAGAAGATGCGCAGTCGGCTGATGTCGGCCAGAATTGGACGGCGATTGTTGCCGAGGACCACCCCATTATTCAGTCGGCGGTTGTGCGCATCCTGAAAAAGCGCTTCGGTTTCCGGCAGCCGATTCTCGCGACCAGCTACGATGAGCTGGCCGATGCAGTTCTCGATACCGGCGACAATACGCTGGTCATCACCGATCTGGTCATGCCGGGCATGCGTGGCCTCGACACCATCAAGCATATTCGCTCGCTGGCGCCGAAAGCCTTCGTGGCCGTCTATTCCTCCAATTCCGGCGAGGAACTGGCGCAGGGCTGCCTCGATCTCGGCTGCCGCGCCTTCATCGGCAAGCGGTCGTCCGAGGACATGCTGGCGGCGGCCATCGAAGCCGTTCTTGACGGCGGCACCATCATCGAGGTCGGCGCCGACAATTCGGCAGTGTCGCAGGCGGTGCTGGAGCGATCGGCTCTCGTCGCCGAACTGTCGCCGCAGCAGCTCAAGGTCTTCCAGCTGCTTGGTGACGGTCTCCTCAACAAGCAGATCGCCTACCAGCTCGGCATTTCCGAAGCGACCGTCAAGGCGCATGTCGGCAAGATCCTGGAGACGCTGAAGATCACGTCGCGCAGCCAGGCTGCCATCACCTCCGCCTGGATGGCCGAGCACGGACTGATCTAGGGTGGCGGATATCCGCGCTATCGACAGTCATGTCGTCTATGAGAACCGCTGGATGCGCGTCCGCGAGGACGCCATCGAGCGGCCGGACGGTTCGCGTGGCATTTACGGGGTGGTGGAGAAGCCGGACTTCGTCGCCATCGCCGCCGTCGATCGAACACGCGGCCTCATCCATCTCGTCGAGCAGTATCGCTACCCGGTCGCCGGCCGCTACTGGGAACTGCCGCAAGGCTCCTGGGAAACGCGGCCGGACGTGCCGCCCGAAGAAGTGGCCCGCGCCGAACTCTCCGAGGAGACCGGCATCGTCGCCGGCAAGATGACGCGCGTCGGCGACCTTTTTCTCGCCTATGGCTATTCGTCGCAGTGCTATCACATCTTCTTGGCGGAAGAACTGGAGCAGGGCACGACGTCCCTCGAAGCCGAGGAAGCCGATCTCATCTCGCGCGCCTTTCCGCTCGCCGAGGTGGAGGCGATGATTGCCAGCGGCACCATCCGCGACGCGACAACGGTCGCAGCGCTAGGGCTGATCCGTTTGAAGGGCCTGCTGTAACGCTACCGCTCAGATTTCTTCGAGCAGGTCGTCGTAGAAACGTTGCAGGCGGGCATGACGCTCGGCGGCAAGCCGCCGGCCGGTCGCTGTCTTGAAGCCATCACACAGCTTGAACAGCTTGGTCATGAAGTGATCGAGCGCGAAGCGGCTGTCGTTGAGCGGCCGCTCTTCGGCTGAGGGATCGCCGGCGTCATAAAGATGGTTGTTGAGCCGCCCGGCGACGTAGAAGCAGCGCGCCGCGCCGATCATGCCGATGGCGTCGAGGCGGTCGGCGTCCTGCAGAATACGGGCTTCCAGCGTGACCGGTTCAATGCCGGCCGAGAAACTGTGTGCCTCGATGGCATGCGCCACCTTCTCCCGTCGCTCGGCATCCCAGCCGATATCGTCGAGAATGCTGCGCGCTTTTTGCGCCGACAGCCTGGACGCACGGGGACGGTCCGGCGAATTCTTCTCGACGGTCACGCAATCATGCAACAGCACGGCTGCCAACAAGATCTCGGTATCGCCGCCCTCATTGTCGGAAATGATGGTCGCGTTTTTCCACACCCGTAACAGGTGGGAAAAATCGTGGCTTCCGTCGGTGCTGCAGACGCAGGCGCCGGAATGGGGCAGGAGAAGGGAGGCGAGGCGATCATGCGGAGAGAACAGCGAAAAGGTCAACAGCGCTCATCCGTTAACAATAGACATTGGGATTAGCATACGCCGAAAGTCGTATATGCCAAGCTTTTTTGTACAATACACGCGCAAAAAAAGCAGATCCGAAATCGTAACGATTTCAGGTTGACGTTGGTTCCGTGACCGAACAAAAAAAGTCGTTCGCCATGATGAACGAACGGCGTTTTACTGTCAGAATTAACGAGGGCTAGCCTTCGATCTTCGAGACGTCTGCCGCCTGCTGGCAGGCGTTGCGTGGAACCGTCAGAAGAGCGAGGTGGCACCGACCACCTCGACCGCTCACCATTATGCCTGCAACCGCATCGCTGACGCTGGTGTCCCGTCGGGCTGGCAATAGGTGGAAAGCCTATCAGGGAAAATACGCGTTGCATCCCGCCTGAAGGCCAGAAAGATCGTTCCGTACCGGCGCGCAGTTTCGATTAATATACTTAGATTATATACTATATGCCTTTATCATCATCTCCAGATCAAGCGCCTGCAACGATCCGGAGAGACACCCGTCATGAATGTCGCGAGCCATCCCGTCCCGCCTGCCCATATCGACCCGTCCGCGTTGAAGCGGGCGATGCGCAGCCTCGCCGGGGGCGTGTCGGTGATCACCGCCGGGGCGGGCGATCGGCGTAGTGGCGCGACGGTGACGTCGGCCCATTCCTTCTCCATGGAGCCGCCGACCATGGTGGTAAGCCTCAACCTCTCTTCGTCGACCTGGCCTGTGGTGCGCGACTTCGGTCATTTCGCCGTCAACATCCTCGCCTTGGACCAGCAGGCGATCGCCGACCGCTTCGCCGGGCGCGGCGGCCTCAAGGGGCCGGAGCGCTATGCCGGCGCCGGCTGGACGACGCTGGAAACCGGGGCGCCGCTGCTGGTGGACAGCCTCGCCGGCATCGACTGCGAGGTGGAGGAGGTGATCGAGCGGCATAGCCACGCGCTGGTGTTCGGCCGGGTGCGCGCCGTGCTTGGCTCGGGCGGCGCCTGTCTTCTCTATGCCAACGGCGGTTACGGCGGCTTTGCCGCGTCTGCGGCGGCCTGATCCGACGACCCAAGTCCGAATGCGTTTTCCACCGGGCCGCCGACGCGGCGCCGATCCCTGTTCCTTTGCCTCGATTGCCTAGCGTTCCAGCCTGAAAGGACATTCCCCATGACTCGCAAGATCCGTCTCGGTGCCTTTCTTCCCGGCGGCGGCCAGCATATTGCCGCCTGGCGCCATCCCGATCAGCCGCTCGACAGCGCGCTCAATCTCGAGTTCCACAAGGAGCTGGCCCGCACAGCCGAGCGCGGGCTGTTCGACGCCTATTTCCTGGCCGACGGCCTGTCGATCGGCTTCACCGGATCGCGCGAAGGCGGCAATGCCAAGGCGGCGGGCTTCGAGCCGGTGACGCTGTTTGCCGCCTTGAGCCAGGTGACGACGCATCTCGGCTTCATCGCTACCTCATCGACCACCTATGAGGAGCCCTACACAACGGCACGCAAGTTCGCCTCGCTCGACCTGATCAGCGGCGGCCGCGCCGGCTGGAACGTGGTGACCACCACCGGCGACGCCACGGCGCAGAATTTCAATCTCGATGTCCAACTGCCGCATGCGACGAGATATGAGCGCGCCTCGGAGCATGTGGAGGTGGTGAAGAAGCTCTGGGACAGCTTCGAGGACGACGCCTTCGTGCGCGACCGCGACAGCGGCGTCTTTTACGACCGCGACAAGCTGCATGAGACCAACCATGTCGGTGCCCATTTCAAGGTGCGCGGGCCGCTTAACGTGGCGCGCTCGCCGCAGGGCCATCCGGTGATCGTCCAGGCCGGCCAGTCGGAAGCAGGGCGCGATCTCGCCGCCGAGACGGCGGAGGTGATCTTCACCGCCCATCAGTCAATCGATACGGCGCAGGAGTTCTACCGCGACATCAAGCGCCGCGCCGCCGCCAAGGGGCGCAACCCCGATCATGTGCTCGTCATGCCGGGCGTGGCGCCCTTCGTCGGCCGCACGCGGGAAGAGGCACAGGAAAAATATGACCGCCTCACCAGCCTGATCCTTGAGGAAGACGGCGTCGGCCTGCTCAACGGACTGACCGGTGGTACGCTCGATCTCAAGGGCTTCAATCTCGACGGTCCGCTGCCGCCGGTGCCGCAGACCGAGGGTATGAAGAGCCGGCAGGCGCTGCTGCGGCAGATCGCCGACGAGCACAATTTCACGATCCGTCAGCTCTATCAGTGGGTCGCCACGGCGCGCGGCCATTACACCATCGTCGGCACGCCCGCCGACATCGCCGATCAGCTGCAGGCCTGGTTCGAGAACGAAGCCGCGGACGGCTTCAATATCCTGCCGCCCTGGCTGCCCACCGCCCTCGACGATTTCGTCGATCTGGTGATCCCGGAGCTGCAGCGGCGCGGCCTGTTCCGCACCGCCTACGAAGGCAAAACTCTGCGCCAGAATCTCGGTCTGCCCTATGCGGTCGACCGCTGGACCGCCGCTCGAAGGGCGGCCGTCGCGGCAGAGTGACGTGGGCACGAGGAGGGACTGACCATGACCATTCAGGACGTGAACTCGTCGCTGGCTCTGGGCGCGGACGGCGCCCGGCCGGCCAATACCGGCGCCTTCGGCCGCAAGGCGCTCCAGCTCGTCGGCGATCTCGCCACCCGCTTCGGCGTACTGATCGCCTTTGCCTTGCTCTGGGAGTACGGCGGCCGTCTCGGCTTTCTGAACTCGGCTGTGATCCCGCCGCTCAGCAACGTCATCGCGGCGCTGAGAGACGGGCTGGTCAGCGGACCGCTCAAGGAAGATCTTGGCATCAGCCTGACGCGCGCCGGCGTTGCCTTCGGCGCGGCAACGGCGCTGGGCATCCCGCTCGGCCTCGTCATGGGTCAGCTGCCAACGGCTGAGAAGCTGATCGACCCGCTGCTGCAGCTGTTCCGCCAGACGTCGGCGCTGGCGCTCTATCCCGTGTTCATCCTGCTTCTCGGCCTCGGCGAGACGTCCAAGGTTTTCGTCATCTTCTGGGCCTCGCTGTTTCCAATCCTGCTCGCCACCATCGGCGGGGTGAAGGAGGTGGACGGCAAGCTGATCGAGATGGCGCGCGTCTACGGCGCCCGCCGGCTGACTATCTTCCGCCGCGTGGTGCTGCCGGGCGCGGTGCCGCAGATCTTCGTCGGCCTGCGCCTGTCGGCCACCACGGCGCTGCTGATGCTCATCGCCGCCGAGATGATCGGCGCCAACCACGGCGTCGGCTTTCAGGTGATGAACGCCCAATACAATTTCCAGCTCCCCCTGATGTTCGCCTCGATCGTGCTGTTGGCCCTGCTGGGTCTCGCCACCAACTACGCCATCCTCGGTTTGCAACGACGGTTGTGCCGCTGGAACGCCGCTGCGTGAGACGTCGGAAAATCGCCGCCCCTTAAGATCTCAATCAAGGAAACCACAATGACCGCCATCTTCCGTCACGTCGGCCTGCCGCTCGTCCTTGCCGGCGGCCTCACCTTCGGCGCCTCCACGCTGACTGCCCAGGCAGAGGAGGTGACCATTCGCTATCTCGCCAGCCAGGGCGGCATCGCGCCGCATGAGCTGGCCGACTATCTCGGTTACTACAAGGATGCCGGCATCAAGCTCGATCGCGTCGGCTACGCCAAGGGCGGTCCGGAGTCGCTGTTCGCGCTGGCCTCGGGCAGCGTGGACCTCGGCAGCGCCGCAACGCCGGCCGTGCTGAACTCCATCGCCAGCGGCAACGATTTCGTCGCCGCCTATCCCTCCAATGGCGTCAATGCCACGGTGAAGAGCACCTTCTACGTGCTCAACGACAGCCCGATCCACGACATCAAGGATCTCGCCGGCAAGACCATCGCCATCAACACGCTCGGCGCCCACCTCGACTACACGGTGCGCGAGGCCTTCCACAAGGCGGGCCTGCCGGAGACCTCGGCCAATTTGGTCACCGTGCCCGGTCCGCAGCTCGAACAGACGCTGCGCTCCAGGCAGGTGGACGTGGCAGCCATCGGCTACTGGCAGCAGACCTTCGGCGGCGCGCTGCTGAAAACCGGCGGCGTGCGCGGCATCTTCACCGACCAGGAGGTGCTCGGCGACATCGCCGGCGGCTTCATCGTGCTGCGCCGCGACTTCATCGCCGCCCATCCTGACACCGCCGCCGCCTTCGTTGCCGGCGCCGCCAAGGCCTCCGACTGGGCCAACGCGCATCCGGACGAAGCCCGCGCCACGCTGGCCGACATCCTGAAGGCACGCGGAGAAAACCCCGACATCGCCCAGTATTGGCAGGGCTTTGGCCTGCGCGCCGGCGCAGCGACCGAGCCGCATGACCTCACCTTCTGGATCGACACGCTGGAGCGCGGCGGCAAGATCGCCAAGGGCAAGCTGAAGGTCGAGGACATCCTGTTCAATCCCAAGATCAAGACTGCTGCCAAGTAACGACTGGCAAAGGAGCGTCCGTCATGTCCGCAACGCAAGCCGCCCTGCGCGGCGAGGTGTCGATCCGCCGTCTCTCCAAGGCCTTCACGCTCAACGACCGGCGTCTCGATGTTCTGAGGGGCCTGAATCTCGACATCCGCTCCGGCGAGTGTCTCGTCATCGTCGGCGCCAGTGGTTCGGGCAAGACGACGCTTCTGCGCATCCTCGCCGGCCTCGAACAGGCCGATGCCGGCGAGGTGGACATCGACGGCCGTCCGGTGGCCGGCGTCGGGGCGGAGCGGGCGGTGATCTTCCAGGAGCCACGCCTCTTGCCCTGGCTCACCGTGCTGGAAAACGTCACCTTCGGCCTGGACATACGCGGCTGGTCGAAGGCCAGGGCGAGGGCGGAGGCGCGGCATTATATCGAGCTCGTCGGCCTCGGCGATTTCGCCGACGCCTATCCGCGCCAGCTGTCCGGCGGCATGGCCCAGCGGGTCGGCATCGCCCGGGCGCTGACGGTCAAGCCGGAAATCCTGCTGCTGGACGAACCGCTCGGCGCGCTCGACGCCATGACCAAGATCGCCATGCAGCAGGAACTCTCCCGCATCTGGCGCGAAGAAAAGGTGACGATGATCCTCGTCACCCACGACCTCGAAGAGGCGATCTACCTCGCCGACCGCGTGCTGGTCCTGCCGAAGATCAAGAGCCAGCCGCCCCGCCTCATCGACGTCAACCTTCCCCGTCCGCGCGAGCGCAGCAGCGCCGATTTCGTCGCGCTCCGCGAGGAGCTGCTGGCGGAGTTCGGCCTGCATTGAGGCGGCGTCCGAGTTGAAACAAAAAAGCCGTCCGCCAACATCAGGCGAACGGCTTTCATTATTAGAAATAACGAGGGCTTAGCCTTCGATCTTCGAGAAGTCCGCCACCTGATGGCAGGCGTCGCGCAGCACCGTTAGAAGAGCGAGACGATTGGCCCGCACCTTCTCGTCGGCATCGTTGACCAGCACCTTCTCGAAGAAGGCGTCGACCGGCGCGCGCAGGGTAGCGAGCGCCTTCATGGCGCCTTCGAAGTCTTCAGCCACGACGGCCTCATGAGCGGCCTTGGCGGCCGCCGTCACGGCGGCGGCGAGCGCCTTCTCCTCGGCTTCCTTGAACAGGCCGGAGTCGACGGAGGCCGCGACAGCCGTGCCCTTCTTCTCCTCGGCCTTCAGGATGTTGGCGGCACGCTTGTAACCGGCCAAGAGGTTCTTGCCATCGTCGGTGGCGAGCAGGGCGCCCAGCGCCTCGACGCGCTTGACGATCAAGAGGAGATCATCCTGGCCGCCGAGGGCGAACACGGCATCGACCAGATCGAAGCGGTTACCCTGCTCGCGGAGCTGCACCTTCAGGCGGTCGGCGAAGAAGTTGAGAAGGTCGGGCGTCTTGCTCGCATAGGCGTTGAGCGGCAGGCGGACGCCATTGTCGAGAATGATGCGGATCACACCCAGCGCCGCCCGGCGCAGCGCGAAGGGATCCTTGCTGCCCGTCGGCTTTTCGTCGATCGCCCAGAAGCCGACCAGCGTGTCGAGCTTGTCGGCGAGCGCCACGGCGATGGAGACCGGCGCCGTCGGCACGCGGTCGGACGGACCCTGCGGCTTCCAATGCTCTTCGATGGCGGCGGCCACGGCCGGGTCCTCGCCGGCATGCGCCGCATAATAGCGGCCCATCAGTCCCTGCACTTCGGGGAACTCGCCGACGACGCCACTGAGCAGGTCCGCCTTGGCGAGCAGGGCAGCGCGGGCCGCCTTGTCGGCGTCGGCGCCGACCAGCGGCGCGATCTCGCGGGCCAGCACCACGATGCGGCGCACTCGGTCGCCCTGGCTGCCGAGCTTCTCGTGGAAGGTGATGCCCTCAAGCTTCGGCACCAGTGTCTCAAGCGGGATGGCGAGATCGCCGTCCCAGAAGAACTTGGCGTCTGACAGGCGGGCGCGGATAACGCGCTCGTTGCCGGCGATGATGGTGGCGCCGCCATCGGTCGCCGCCATGTTGGACGTCAGGATGAAGCGGTTGGCGAGGCGCCCGCTCCTAGGGTCCTTCAGCACGAAACACTTCTGATTGGCGCGAATGGTGGCGCGGATCACCTCGTCGGGCACGTCCAGGAATGCGGCATCGAAGGTGCCCATCAGCACGACAGGCCATTCGACGAGACCGGTCACTTCGTTGAGCAGCCCTTCGTCTTCGACCAGCTCCAGGCCGGCAGCAAAGGCGAGGTCTCGCGCGTCATGCAGGATGATGTCGCGGCGGCGGGCCGGATCGAGCACCACCTTGGCCTTTTCGAGCTTCTCGATGTAGTCGGCGAAGCGTCGCACCTTGATCGCCTCGGGCGCCAGGAAACGATGGCCGTAGGTGACGTTGCCCGAGCGGATGCCATCCACCTCGAAATCGATGACGACAGGCTCCTCGGTTTCCGGACCGAAGGTGCAGACGATGGAATGCAGCGGCCGAACCCAGCGCAGCGTGCCCGTGCCCCAGCGCTGCGACTTCGGCCAGGGGAAGCTGCGGATGATCGAGGGGATGAGGTCGGCGATGATCGCTTCGGCGGCGCGGCCGGGTTTGACGAGATCGGCGACGTAGAAGTCGCCCTTCTTCGGATCGGAGACGACGCGCGCCTTGGCGATGTCGTCGAGCCCGGCGCCGCGCAGGAAGCCCTGGATGGCGCCGGCCGGCGCGTCGGTACGCGGGCCCTTCTTCTCTTCGCGAATGTCGGGCGAGCGGGTGTTGAGGCCGTGAATGGTGAGCGCCAGGCGGCGCGGCGTTGCAAAGGCGCCGGCGCTTTCATAGGTGAGGCCGGCTTCCACCAGACCGTTCGTCACCAGACCCTTGAGATCGTCGGCGGCCTTCGCCTGCATGCGGGCGGGGATCTCTTCGGAGAAGAGTTCGATGAGAAGATCGGGCATGGTGGTCCTCGGGTCTCCCGGCCTCGTGCCGGTCGTCTTGCAATGCTGCGTCTGATTAGTCGGTTCGGGGAAAAATGTCATCCCCGAATAGACGAGCAAGAAGACGGAAGACCACGAGGGATCGGGGCGGAAAACTCACCCTTCAGGTGTTTGCCGCTCAGCTCCAGCCGCCGTTGATGGTCTGGTAGAAGACGTGCATGCCGATCCTGGCCTTCTTGGTAAACACGCTCGCCCAGTTCGGCCGCACATAGATAGCGTGATAATGGGTCGCCGTCCCGATCTCGTCGAGCCAGGCGGCGCCGCTCGTCACCTCGCCGGCAACCTGTTTGGCGACCCGCCACGACGCCTTGTCGAAGACGATGTGGCGCCGGCCGTCGCAGGCGAACGAGAACTGACACTCGTTGTATTTCTCGCGGTTCTGGTAGACGACCTTGCAGATGCTGTCGGGATAGGCCGGGTTCTTGACCCGGTTGAGAACCACCTGCGCCACGGCGATCTGGCCCTTGCGCGGCTCCGAACGCGCCTCGAAGTAGATCGCTTCGGCAAGGCACTTCTGCTCACTGTCGTCCCAAACGCTGGCCGGCAGCGGATTGGCCGCCCACCAATGATCGCCGGGATGCACCACCGGCGCCGGCGGCGCCGGCTTGTCGCCGGGCATGGCGAACAGCGGCGCGAACATGTCCTGGCTGACCACCGAGCTGTCGGGCGCATAGGCGGCTAGCAGCGCCGACGCGGCGGCGCCGGTCTCGGCCGGGGCGTAAGCGCGCGACGGATAGCTCGTGGCGACAAGCTCGGTCCGGTCGGGTTTGCGCTGGGGCAGGGGAATTGGCGCGAGATCTGCCACCTCGGTCGCCGGCTTGGGGCTGATGAAGCGCGACACGGCCAGCATCGAAAGGGGGGCCGCCGACGCTTCGAAGGTCATGGTCGGCAGTACGGCGGGTGGCGTCAGACGGCTGGTGTCGTTGAAGGTGAGGGAACCGGCGGAAAATCCGCGCTCGGTGGGGGGCGTCGTGACCGTCATCGGCAGGTCGCCCTTCCAGCTGCGGTCGATGCGCTCCTCGTCGGGCACGGCGGCCGAGCCGCCCACCGCGCCGGTGATGACGTCGCCTGTGCCTTCGATGACGATCGAGCCGCCGTTCATTTCGAGGCGGGCCGACGACTCCTTGACGTCACCAAGGCGTGGCGCGACCACCTTGCTTTCGCCGCCCGGGCCGACACCGAGCGTCACCGCCCAACGTGTTGCCGGGTTGATCGAATCGACCACCAGACTGGCGATATCCTGATAGGCGATGGAGGTGGGGAAGGCGACCACGGCGACGAATAACGCGCCAGCGGCGGCGAATCCGACGCGCCCGTGTCCGGGCCGGACTCTCGTACGAGGAACGCGACGCATGGACTGACGATCTCCGGCGGGAACAGGACTGAGACGAACGATGACGGAAACAAAACTGCTCCCTCTCCGGAGGCTGCCCGATTAACCTTGAAAAGCCGTTAATACCGGTTGCCACGAAGGCCTTGCTTGGCCGTTTTCCGCGAAAAACGCCGATCTGCCAGCAATATGAAGGTGCTGGCAGATAGATCATCGTGGTAAACGGGTTAGGACAAGAGACGGAAGGAGAGACGATGACGGACTTCGCCGCGGTGCTGCTCGAGCAAGACCAAGACGGAAAGACCCGCGCGCAACTCACCCGTCTTTCCAACTCGGATCTCATGGAGGGTGAGGTCACCCTCGCCGTCCGCGCCTCGGCGGTGAACTACAAGGATGGACTGGCGGTGACCGGTCGCCTGCCGGTGGTGCGTCGCTGGCCGATGGTGCCGGGCGTCGACGCCGCCGCCAGCGTGATTGCGTCTCAAGATCCCCGCTGGCGGGCCGGCGACGAGGTGATTCTGACCGGCTGGGGTGTCGGCGAAACCCATCTCGGTGCCTGGAGCCAGCGGATGCGGGTATCAGGCGATTGGCTGGTGCACCGCCCCGCGACGCTGTCGCCGATGGAAGCGATGGCGCTCGGCACGGCCGGCGTCACCGTGGCCGAAGGGCTCGACAGGTTGAAGCGCCATGGCGTGACCCCGGCCGATGGTTCGGTCGTGGTGACCGGTGCCGCCGGCGGCGTCGGCTCGATGGCGGTGATGCTGCTCGCCCGTGAGGGGTGGAGCGTCACGGCGGTCACCGGGCGGCCGGAAGAGGCCGACCGCTTGCGGCAGCTGGGCGCCGCCGAGGTGATCGGCCGCGACCTGTTTGCCGGGCCGGCAAAGCCGCTGGCCCGCGAGCGCTGGGCTGCCGCCTTCGACATGGTCGGGTCGACGATTCTGGCGCATGTGCTGTCGATGCTGAAACCGGGCGGCGCGGCCATCGCCTGCGGCAACGCCGCCGGCATGGATCTGCCAACGAGCGTCGCGCCCTTCATTCTGCGCGGCGTCAGCCTGATTGGCGTCGACAGCGTCCGCGTGCCGACCGCCCGACGCGAAGCGATCTGGAACCATCTCGCCGCAACGGTCGATCGTCATCGCCTTGCCGCCATGACGCGTGTGATCGAGCTCGCGGATGCCATCGAGGCTGGCCGACGGATCGTCGACGGCGCCGTCGCTGGACGGACGGTAGTGGCGATTGGCGATTAGGATTGGCGGCCGGGGAGGGGCAGGGGAGCGAGGCGGGCATAGGTTCGTCGCTTGCCGTGAATCGTTCCATGCAGCATAGTGCGCGTCAGTTCGACCGCTTCGAAGGCAAATCCCATTTCATGACTGATTTCCGCGAGACGCTGCGCGGCATCGTGGCGATGCTGCTCTGTTGCCTGTTCTTTCTCGTCAACGACACCATTGTCAAAGCCGTGGCCGACGATCTGCCGATCGGGGAGATCCTGTTCATCCGGTCGCTCATCGCGACGGTGGTGGTGATCGTCGTGGTCTGGAAGATGGGCCTTCTGCCGAGCGTGCTGCCGCAAACCTCGCGGTTCGTGGTGATGCGCTCGATCTGCGAGGGCTTTGCCACCGTCGTTTATCTCTCCGGCCTGGTGCACCTACCAATCGCCAACGCGTCGGCCATCTCGCAAGGAGCGCCTCTTGCTATCACGGCGGCCGGAGCCTTCGTCCTGGGTGAGGTCGTTGGCTGGCGGCGCTGGATGTCGGTCGCGGTGGGCTTCCTGGGCATCCTGATCGTCGTCCGGCCCGGGCCTGATGGCTTCAACAGCTGGGCTCTGCTGCCTCTGGCGTCTGTTGGACTTGTGACGATCCGCGAACTCTCGACGCGCTTCATCGCACCGGCCACCAACTCGGCGGTGGTGACGCTGGTTACCCAGGTGATGGTGACGGTCGCCTGCGGTCTTTTGTCGGCAACCGAGGTGTGGATGCCGATGACCATGATGCAGTTCGGCCTGATCGTCGTCGCTGGCCTCAGCTGCATCTTCGGCGTCCAGTTCTCGATCGACGCCATGCGGCATGGCGACATCTCGCTGGTCGCCCAGTTTCGCTATTCCACCATCCCCTTCGCCATTCTTCTCGGCTGGGTCATCTGGGGCGATGTGCCTGATATCGTGACGCTACTCGGCATCGCCGTCGTCGTCGGCTCCGGCATCTACATCTTCTATCGCGAGCGGGTCCGGCACCAGAACCTGGTGACCCGCTCCGAGCCCGGCGTCTAGCGCCCCAGCAAAAGGAAAGGGCGCTTCCGCCGATCAACGGAAGCGCCCCCGATGCCGAGATTTCCGGCAGACCTCACTCGATGACGATGCGCGGCGCCGCCCGTTCCGGCTTGCCGGCCAGCGTGTCGAGAACACGACCGGCGATCGCGAGGTAAGACTCCGCGTGCGGGCCGTTCGGCTCGGTGGCCACCACCGGCAGGCCGGCGTCGGACGTCTCGCGAATCTTCATCTCCAGCGGCACTTCGCCGAGGAAGGGCACGCCAATGCGGCGGGCTTCCTGCGCCGCGCCGCCATGGCCGAAGATGTCGTGATGGGTGCCGCAATTGGGGCAGACGAAGTAGGCCATGTTCTCGACGATGCCGAGGACGGGCACCTCGACCTTCTGGAACATGGCGACGCCGCGCCGCGCATCCATGAGCGCCAGGTCCTGCGGCGTCGAGACGATGACGGCGCCGGTGAGCGGCACCTGCTGCGCCATGGTGAGCTGCACGTCGCCGGTACCGGGCGGCATGTCGACGACCAGAGCGTCGAGCTCGCCCCAGGCGCTTTCGCGCAGCATCTGCGTCAGGGCGGAGACTGCCATCGGCGCCCGCCAGATCATCGGCGTCTCTTCCTCGACGAGGAACCCGATCGACATCACCTTGAGGCCGAAATTCTCGAGCGGCACCAGCGTGCGGTCCTCGTTCACCTCCGGCTTCTCGCCGGACAGGCCCATCAGGCGCGGCACGGACGGGCCGTAGATGTCTGCGTCGAGGATGCCGACCTTGAGGCCGCGTGCCGCAAGGGCGAGGGCGAAGTTGACGGCCGTCGTCGATTTGCCGACGCCGCCCTTGCCGGAGGCCACGGCGATGATCGACTTGACGCCGGGAATGCCATTCTTCGCCGGCATGGCATGACTGTGACCATGTGCGGCAGGTGCCGCCTTGGGCGCACTGCCCGGAGCTACCTCGGCGGTAAGTGCCACCGTCGCCTTGGTAACGCCGGGGATGGATTTGATCGCCGCTTCCGCCGCCGCGCGGATCGGCTCGAATCGCTGGGCCTTGTCGGCGGGCACCGAGATCGACAGCATCACCTTGCCATCCTTCTCATAGATGTCCGACACGGCGCCGGCGGCGACGATGTCCTTGCCGGTGCCGGGCATGGTGATCTTGCTGAGGGCGGCGGCGACCTGATCCTTGAGGCTTGGCATGGCGTGCTCCGATTGGCTTTTTCTCTACCTAATCCATAATACGAGCGACCGGGAGTGAATTTGCGGCAGGGCAATCATGCGGCCGACTCGTTGGGGCTTGTTCGGTTCTCTGAGATGCCGTTCACTCCTGCCATGACGAAATGCGCGGGCCTCATTCTTGCCGGGGGACGTTCGAGCCGGATGGGCGGAACGCCCAAGGCGCTCGTCGAGCTGGCCGGCCTGACATTGCTTGAGCGGGCCATGGCCGCGCTCGCGCCGCAGGTCGGTGACCTCGCGGTCAACTTGCCGCCGGATATCGATATGCCGGTGCCGGGTCTGAGCGTGGTCCGCGACGAAGCGCCCACCTTCGAGGGGCCGCTTGCCGGTGTTCTTGCCGGTCTTCTCCATGCGTCGACCCTGTCGCCTCCGCCCACCCATCTGTTGACGGTGCCGGTCGATCTGCCGTTTCTGCCTGCCGAGTTGGCTCACCGACTCGCGGCGGTCATCGACGGTTCGGATACCATCGTCGTTGCCGAGGGGCCCGAGGGGAGGGCGCCGCTCTGTACGCTGTGGCCGCTGTCAGTCGCGCCGCGTCTTGCGGCCTTCCTCGCCGGTGGAACGGATCGGCGGGTGGGGGCGTTCCTCGCGAGCCAACGGACGGCAAGCGTCGCCTTCGCTCCGATCCCCGTCGGAGAGGCAATGGTCGATCCCTTCTTCAACATCAACACGCCCGATGACCTCGATAAAGCCGCCGCTCTGATCGGCGCCGGTCGTCCGTGATCATCCCGGCATGCAGAATCCGGACCGGCCAAATAATGTCCCCGTTGCATCCGATCGCGGAATGAGATGAAGATGCGGGCGGATCGGCGTCAGCACAAGGATTAGGCAGTGCGTCGGTTCGCCGAAGGGTTCGCACGGCCAGCCGGTCCAACGAGGGATACCAACTCCTCCGACGGCTGCGCCGAAAACGAACAGGGGGCCGCCGATCGGCCGCGGCAATCGTCACGGACGATTGGTTCGCGTCGGGTGCGACGGTCGGTCAAATAGGTTCAGAGGGGATAATCATGAAGTTTGCCAAGACACTCGTCACCGCCGCCGCCTTGCTGGCGCTGTCGCTCGGCGGCGCTGCGGCCAAGGAATGGAAGAAGGTGGTCATCGCCACCGAGGGTGCCTATCCGCCGTTCAACTATGTCGACACCGATGGCAAGATGAAGGGCTTCGACGTCGATATCGCGCTCGCCCTTTGCGATCAGATGAAGGTGGAATGCCAGATTGTCGCCCAGGACTGGGACGGCATGATCCCGGCGCTGCTCGCCGGCAAGTTCGATGCCATCATCGCCTCCATGTCGATCACGCCGGAGCGCAAGAAGGTCATCGACTTCTCCGAGAAGTATTACAACACGCCGCCGGCCATCGTCGTGCCGAAGGATAGCGATATCAAGGGCGTCACTGCGGATGATCTGGCTGGCAAGACGGTCGGCGCGCAGGTTTCGACCATGCACGCCGACTACGTCGAGAAGAAGCTGACCAAGAGTGAGCTCAAGACCTATCCGACCGCCGACGAATACAAGCTGGATCTCGCCAACGGCCGCCTCGATGCCGTCAATGACGACATCGTTGTCCTGTCCCAGTGGCTGAAGACCGACGCTGGCGCCTGCTGCAAGGTGGTCGGCACGATAACCCCGGTTCCCGAAATCCACGGCGTGGGCGCTGGCATCGGCGTTCGCAAGGAAGACACCGACCTGCGTGACATGTTCTCGGCGGCGATCAAGGCGATCCGCGCCAACGGCAAGTACCAGGAGATCAACAAGAAGTACTTCGACTTCGACGTCTACGGCGGCTGAGCCGGGGTGCTGAAAGCAACGAATTGATACGGCGCGGGTTTTGCTTATTGAAAGCAGGCCCGCGCTTGTTGCAAGTAAAGCCGCGCCAACGTGGGCTGGCGAATGGCAAAATGCCGTCGCCACAAGGTGTGGGCAGGGGGAGACCGGCCGGATGGCCAATTACATGGAACTGCTGTCCTTTGGCGACAGCGGCTGGGGTGATGAACTGGCGAACGGCGTCGTGGTGACGGTGACGCTGGCACTCGCCACACTACCGCTGGGGCTGCTGATCGGCTTTCTGATTGCCGTCGCGAAAAACTCCACCGAACCGCTGCTGCGCAACGCTGCTCACGTTTACACGACGATTTTTCGCGGCCTGCCGGAACTTCTGACGCTGTTCCTCATCTACTACGGCGGCCAGATGGCCATGTCGGCGCTCTGGCGCCTGCTGTTCGGGCATGCCTTCGAGGTCAACAGCTACCTTGCCGGCATGATCGCGCTGGCGCTGGTCTTCTCGTCCTATGCCAGCGAGGTGTTTTTGTCGGCCTTCAGGGGCATTACCCTTGGTCAGTATGAAGGCGCCTATGCGCTTGGCCTGTCACGCTCCCGTACCATGCTGCTGGTGATCCTGCCGCAGCTCATCCGGCTGGCCCTGCCCGGTCTTTCCAACCTGTGGCTCAACCTTCTGAAGGATACCTCGCTGGTGTCGGTGATCGGCCTCACCGATCTCCTCAGGAACACCAACATCGCCGTCGGCGTCACCAAGCAGGCGTTCTTCTTCTTCTTCGTGGCCTGCTCGCTCTATCTCATCATGTCGATCATCTCCTCCTTCGGACTGCGGCGCGTATCGGCCTGGGCCGAGCGTGGACAGGGAGGGCACTGATGACCTACGTCGACGCTCCTTCGACCGAGCGCCCGCCCGCCGCTGCCCGCCGACGCTGGACCGGCGCCCGCGTCGCCGGCCTCTTGCTGATGGCACTCTGGGCCTTGCTCGGCCTTTCCATCATCTACATGCTGGTGGTCGGCTATGATCCTGAAGAGATCGCCAAATACGGCCCGCGAATCCTGAACGGCATCTGGGTGACGCTGCACCTCGTGGTGCTGTCCATCCTGCTCGGTGCGTTGATCTCGATTCCGGTGGCCCTCGGGCGTCTGTCGCACAATCCGATCATCGGTGGCATAGCCTTCGGTTATTCCTATTTCTTCCGCGGCACGCCGCTCCTGGCCCAGACTTTCCTGGTCTACTACGGTGCCGGACAGTTCACCGATGCGCTGAAGGCTGTGGGACTCTGGATGTTCTTCCGCGACGCCTATTTCTGCGCCGTGCTCACCTTCTCGCTCAATACGGCCGCCTATCAGGCGGAGATTCTCGCCGGCGCCATTCGTTCCGTGTCCTCGGGCCAGTGGCAGGCTGCCGAGTCGCTCGGCCTCCGACCTTTCATCACCATGCGCAAGATCATCCTGCCGCAGGCGCTGATCACCGCGTTGAGGCCCTATGGCAACGAGGTGATTCTGATGATCAAGGCGTCGGCCATCGCCTCGATCATCACGGTCCTCGATCTGATGGGGCAGACCCGATACGCCTTTTCCAAGACCTACGACCTGCAGATCTACATCTGGGCTGCCGTGATCTATCTGATCACGGTGGAGGTGCTGCGGCGTCTTTGGGAGATGATGGAGCGCCGGCTGACGCGTCACCTTCGGCGCTAGATGCATAGGCGAAACCCAGAGCGGTGGCCCGGATTTACCCGGCCCGCCATTCTGAAAAACAACAAGGCCCGGAGCGGGGTGCTCCGGGCCTTGAAAGTACGGCTGAGAAAGCCGCGCCGACGCTATCAGCGGCAGGCGGTACGATAGGGGCGGCCGTAACGGTCGTAGGCGATGCAGTCTTCGCGCGGTGCGGTCATACCGGCAACCGCCGCTCCGCCGATGCCACCGACGGCCGTGCCGATCAGAGCACCCTTGCCGCCGCCGGCAATGGCACCGACCGCTGCGCCGCCCAGCGCGCCAATGGCCGCACCGGTGGTCACACGCTGCTGAGTGGGCGTCTGGTTGGCGCAAGCGCCGAGGCTGAGTGCCACCACGGTGGCTGCAACTGCGAGAACTTTCATGACTGCCTCCAATCTGGTCCTGTCGGTGACTTCAACGCATCAGCGGCAAAAGGGTTCCTCGCGCCGCGGCATCGCCGCCATCTGGTTCGCCACCGCGTCTTTTGATAGACGCGACAGGGACAAGCGTCTGCAACAATAAGCGAAAACACTGCAAATGGATAGATGAGGTTCATGATGGCAAAGGTCGTATTTCTCGGGCTCGGTGTGATGGGCTACCCGATGGCCGGTCACCTCCGGACGCGAGGTGGCCATGAGGTAACGGTTTACAATCGGACCGGCGCCAAGGCGGACGCCTGGGTGAACGCGTTCGGCGGACGCGCCGCGCCGACGCCGCGCGAGGCGGCGGCAGGGGCCGATTTGGTGTTCGCCTGCGTCGGCAACGACGACGATCTTCGCTCCGTCGTGCTCGGTCCTGACGGTGCCTTTGCCGGCATGAAGAAGGGCGCCATCTTTGTGGATCACACCACCGCCTCGGCTGGCGTTGCCCGGGAACTTCAGGAAAAGGCTGTCACCCTCGGCCTCGATTTTCTCGACGCGCCGGTGTCCGGCGGCCAGGCGGGTGCCGAGAATGGCGCGCTGACCATCATGGTCGGCGGCAACGACAAGAGCTTTGCCGCGGCTGAGCCCGTGATGAACGCCTACGCGAAGATGATCGTGCATCTGGGACCATCGGGCTCTGGACAGCTCGCCAAGATGGTCAATCAGATCTGCATCGCCGGTGTCGTGCAGGGCCTCGCCGAGGCCATCCACTTCGCCAAGTCGGCCGATCTCGACGTCGAAAAGACCATCGCCGCCATCTCCAAGGGCGCTGCCCAGAGCTGGCAGATGGAGAATCGCTGGAAGACCATGGACGCCGGCAAGTTCGACTTCGGTTTTGCGGTGGACTGGATGCGCAAGGATCTCGGCATCGTCCTCGACGAGGCGCGGCGGACCGGCGCCCGCCTGCCGCTGACCGCTCTGGTCGACCAGTTCTACGCCGACGTCCAGGCCAATGGCGGCAACAGGTGGGACACGTCGAGCCTGATCTCCCGTCTGGAAAAGTGATGCGCAGACGGCCGGCGACAGTCGTCGTCGCCGGCCATCCGCGGCATGGGTGCCATTCGCTCTTCGCAAGGCTCGCATGCTCTCGTGCGGGGCGGATTGTTAATTGACCCAAGAAGGATAGTTTTCTCAGGGCGCTAGCGGTTCGCCCACACGAAAGTGTTGCCTTGGCTAATTTGCAAATGAGTTGCATTTTCAGCTAAGTATTTGATGTTGCTTGATTTTCGATCTTTCTACAGCTATCGAACCTGCATCGGGGAGTAGCTACCGTCGCGTGAGACGGGACCGCGTCAACATGCTCGCAGTTCTTGCGTGGCGCGGAAGGCCGAAAGGTCCGGCAAGACCGTGGTGACGCCATCTTCGAGCGAGATGTGACGACGTCATCCGGTATTGCGCTCGACTGGTATCGCCGATGTCTCCGATCTCCATCGCCGTGCTCGCCGTGGGCATGTCCATCGATAGCCTGCTCGCTTCGGTCGGCGGCGGCGCCAGCCTACGGCGTCAATGCCGTTTCTGCGATGCGGTGCTGGTCGGCGCGGTGTTCGCGATCGTCCAGATGATCACGCCGCTCATCGGCTGGGCGGCCGGCGCCGCCGCAAGCTCCTATGTCGCGAGCTTCGATCATTGGCTGGCCTTCGGCCTGTTGACGCTGGTCGGCGGCCGTATGGTTCTCTTAGCTTTCCGCGCTGAGGATGGGGATGCTTGCGAGGTGAGTTTCATCGGCACGCCAACGGCGCTTATCATGACAGCCATCGGCACCTCCATCGACGCCATGGCCGTCGGCGTGTCGCTCGCTTTCGTCAAGGCGAACATCATGATCATCGTCGCGGCGATCGGCGCCACCACCTTCCTGATGTCGGCCGGCGGCGTGATCATGGGCCGGTTGATCGGCAATCGATTCGGCCGCTCGGCCGAAGTGGTCGGCGGCTTGGTGCTTATCGGCCTCGGCTGCCTGATCCTGCGCGAACATCTGATGGCCTGACGTCGCTCGCCTTGCCGGCAAGCCGCTCGCCGAGCGCAAAGCCGGAAAGCGACAGGAGCGACAGGATCGCCACCAGCGGCGCCACCACCGACCAACCCCAGCGGCTCGCCACATAGCCGACGAGCGGTGGCCCGATCAGCGATCCCGATGCGCCGAACTGGGCGAACACGCCGTTCGAGGCGGTGACCAGCGACAGGGGAACGCCGTTCCGGCGCAAAAGCGTCGGCAGCCGGGCGAAGGCGACGGCCGCGACGAGGCCGGAGATGGCGTTGGCAACGATGATCGCCGCTGCCACGGCGGTGCCCGACAGATGCGTTGCGAGGCCACCGCCGGGGAACCCCAGGAAGAACAAGCCAGCCGGTAGCGCAAGGCCGATGGCGATCAGGGCGAGTGGCCGTTGTGCGCCGTCGCCATTGCCGATGAGACGGGCCGCCGCAAAGCTGCCGGCGATCGTCGCGGCGGACGTCAGGCCGGCGATGGCGCCGGCGGTGGCGATCGAGAAGCCCCAGGCTTCCGAGAGATAGGCCGGCGTCATGCCGAGAACGCCGACTTCCAGCGTCGTGTAGAAGCCGAAACCGATGGCCAGCGCCCAAATCGACAGAGGCGGCGGCGCGAAACTGGTTTGCCGATGCTCGGCCATGGCCGGCAGCCGGAAGGTGCCGGGGAGCGTCACCAACACGGCCAGCGCCCAGAAGACCAGAATGAACCGCCAGTCGATCAGGCTGGCCGCGAAGCCGGAGGCTATGGTGCCAGCGGCAATGCCGATCGGCACGAAGGTGCTCCAGAGGGCCAACGCCGCCGCGCTGTCACGGCCGGCCGTCATGGCGATCAGGCTCGGCGCGGCGATGACCACCATCAGATAGCCGATGCTCTCGACGAGGCGCGCCGCATAGAGCAGCGCTGCGTCGGGGGCAGCCGCTGCGGCGAGGCCGGCCACCGCGATAAACAGGGAGCCGGTTGCCAGGACCGCGCGGCCCGAAAAGCGAGCGGCGATGATACCGGCGATACTGCCGAGGCTTGCTCCGCCGGCTTCGATCAGCGAGATCATCAGGCCGGCACCGGTCAGCGACAGGCCGAGATCGGCGCGGATGGCCGGCATCAGGGCCGCCATTTTGCCGAGCTGGGCGGCAGCCAGCACCCCGGTGAACCAGAGAAGAAGAATCGTCGGCCAGCGTCCGGTCATGGTCACAGGTCCTTTCGGACGACGGCTAGCAGTGCGCTCGATCAGCTTCCACGCATGAATTATGCGTGCTGGTCGTAAAAGGATGTGACGAGCCGGCCGGATGACCCATCGGAAAGCGTCACGCGCTCCCACAGCATCGGGCCGGGGCGAATGGGGATGTCGGGGTCGCCGTTGGCGCCGGTGTCGAAGGCAAGCGAGGACAGCTGGCCGTCATGCCAGCCGAGATCGTCAAGGCGGGCCTCTGCCGCCAGAATCTCCTCCGACGCGTAGACCAGCAGCGACCGTCCCAGATAATCGGCGATATCGACCCGCCAGTCGGCGGCACGGGTCGATGAAGCGGCGAGCAGCCGGTGGGTGCGGTCGCAGATGAGATGGACCGGGCTCTTCGACGTCTCGACGAGCCGCTTCAGCGCGGCGTCCTGCGCCGGATCGGGGCGCGCCGCAAAGATCTTCTGCAGGGTTCGGGTCTGCTCGACGGTGAGCGGCAATGTTCCGTTCTCCCAGCGCGACACGGTCGGCTGGGTGACGCCCATGAGATCGGCGAGGTGCAACTGCTTCATGCCGGCAAGGCGGCGCAGATGCCTGAGCGGAAGGGCGGGAACCATGGCAATAGCCTCGATGACCGGCGGGCCGGGCACCAAAGGATACGCAGCTCCCTCAAATCCGGCAAGCCGGCCCTACCTGCGCCGGAGCATTGTCTGATAGGCGAGGCCGATCGCCACCAGCACACCGCCGAGTCCGATGAAGGACAAGGCCCTGAGCGCCCCGGTGAGGCCGGCCGTGTCGATCAGGAACACCTTGGCCACCACGACAGCGATGATCACCGCCGCCACCGTGCGGATCGTCCGGTTCGCGGTGGCAAAGCCGATGCCGAGCACGGCAAGGCCAAGCACCAGCCAGACCGCCGAATAGGCGTAGAGTTCGCCCTCCAGTACGTCGCCCCAGCTGAGATCTCCCGTGTGCCAGCCGGCGCGCACGGCGAGCGTCGCCCACATGGCAGCCAGCAGACCGCCGACCGTGGCGGCGATGGTGACGGTGCGCTGGGGAAGATCGGGCCGGTGACGCGCCACGCTGGCGATCAGGAAGGTGAGCACGGCCGGCGCCAGATAGCCGATGAGCAGCGTGCCATCGAAGCTGCCGCCATTGATCGGCTCGCCGGTGACGACTGGATTATTGACGACGAGAAGACCGATGGCCGCCGAGATAAGGCCCAATCCACCGAAGATCGGCGTTCCCCAGCTCATGACGGGAGAAGGCCGTCGGACGCGGAGCCAGTTGAGGCCAAGCGAGATCGCCAGCATGACCATGCTGAGCAGGCTCTGTTCGGCAAGGCCGGACACCGGCCTGAACATATCGCCGCCATTCATGGCGTGATGGATTTCCAGTGTCGCCGTCAGCGCCGCGAAGATGACAGCGAGCGCTTCGAAGGCTGGTACAAGGCGCGGGTCGCCCGGCGTGCGGCCGAAGCGCCAGGCGGCATAGGCGAAAGCAAGCGTCGGCACGCCGTAGCCGTAGAGAAGCGGGTTGAACAGCACGGTCGTGCCGAGGTCGTTGCCGACAATGCGCGGATCCCAGACGACGCGAGCGATCACCACGGCGGCGACTGCCAATGCCGTGGGCCTCAGCGCGGCAACCGGCCGTCGCGCCTCCACCCAGGCGATGGCGGCGACCAGTAGCGCGAGGGAGACGGTCAGCATGCCCCGTTCGAGCGCGATGGTGAGCGCCGCGCCCAGCGCCGCGACGCAGCCGACCGCATAGGCGGCGATCGCGCCGTTGCGGCCGATGGCGTCATGTGAGAGCCGGCGGTCGAGATATTCGGTGACCGAAGCGAGATAGCCGGCCGCGATGAGGGCTGCGACGGCGAAGGTCGGCGATGCCGAGAGATCAAGGCTGGTGTTGAGATAGGCAATGGCAATGAGGCCGGGCGCTGCGAAGGCACCGGCGACGGCCAGCTGCGGTCGACCGCGCGAGGTGAGGGCACCGGCAAGGCCCGCCACCGTCAGGATCAGCCCCAGCAAGACGCCGATGCCGAGATAATCGCTACCGGCCGGCGACGCCAGCAGATCGGCAAAGCCCGGCACCATTGGCTCGCCGGTCGTCGGATTGGTGACGACGCGGGGGACTGTGACGTTGAGAAGGCCGTAGCCAAACAACGTGGTGATGAGCGCCGTCACGGCAAGGCCGCGCGCTGCCGGCCATTCGGAGGCCAACGCCATCAGGAGCAGCGCGAAGACGACGATCAGCCCAACAGTGACCGGCCCGGTGCCGGCGGCGGCCACGAAAGTCAGAAGCGCCAACGCAAACAGGCTGAGAACGCCGGTGGCCGTCCGATCGAAGGCCGCATCGTCCGCTCGCTCGCGCGGTGCGTGGCTGGTCACGAAGACGACGGCGGCCAACAGCAGCGAAATCAGGAAGTGGGCGGCAATATAGATCTGGTTGGCGGCGTTGCTGGACGTGCCCGTGGTCGCCGACAAGAGCAGCGACCAGAGGATGTTTGCGACGGTGGCCGATACGGCAAGCCAGCGCCACAGGCGCAGGCGGGCGACGCCATAGGTGGCGGCGGTGACCACGGCGAGATAGATGACCAGCGGCAACAGCGCCGGCTCGTTGCTCGATACGAGAAGTGGCGTTGCGTAGGCTGCCAGGAGGCCGAGCGCGGCGAGAGCCGGTCCATGCCGGAGCGCCAGTACCAAGGTGGCCACGCCGACCGCCCCGAGCGCCACGAAGGCGAAGGCCGGTCCGATCAGGCCGTAGAGGCTATAGGCGGCATAGACCGACGCGAAGGCCGATACGGCGCCGGCGGCGGCAAGCACGCCGGGAATATAGGCGCGCGGCGCCGGACCGGGCGTTTCGGCAAAGCCGGAGCGGCGCAGCCACTCGCCGCCAGCAAGCAGCAGCACGGAGAAGACGAGGCCGAGGAATACCCGCGCCGCCGGGCCAAGCAATCCGGCTTCGATCGAATAGCGAACGAGGAAAATACCGCCGAGACCGAGCGCCAGCCCACCAACCCAGACGGCCCAGCGGCTGCCGATTTTCTCTTCCAGCGAGGCGCGGCTGCCAGTCCTTTCTTCTTGCGGGGTCCTTGCGGCGACGGCTGGCTGCTCCTCCGCTTCTTCCTGTTCCCGTGCCTTTTCCTCTTCGGCTGGCGGTGCCGCCTGTTCGGCGCTTGTCGTTTCCTCGAGCGGCTCTCGCGCATCCTCGGATGGGGAAGGCGTCTCAGCCTGCGCTTCGGGTGTGATGACCTCGGGAATGGGGGCTGCCGCCACCGTCTCGGCACGCACTTCGGCCGGTCGGCGCGCGCGCAAGGCTGCCTCCAGCTGCTCGATGCGCCGCTCCAGGTCGCGCGTTCTGGCGAAGGCAATGATCCCGAGCAGCGAGCCGACCAGAATGGTCAGGACAACGAGGGCGGCTAGAAGCAGAAGATCGTCCATGGCGAAACCAGTTCCCTTTTGGGAACCACTGATAACCGATTACGCGTATTTGCGGAATGCTTCCGACGGTTAGCCGTAGCGGCGCTGTCCCGGCCGTTTCGTTCGCCCGTGCGCGCCTTCGACGATGGGCGGCATCACTTCCATGACGCGCGACGGCGGGAAGGTGATGGTCACTTCGGTGCCCTCGCGCAGCTTCGACTGCAGGTCGAGCGTTCCATCATGCATCTGCATCAGCGCCACGCAGATCGGCAGACCGAGGCCGGTGCCCTGTTCGGCCGTCTGGATGGCCAGCGAGCCCTGGCCGAAGGCCTGCAGCACGATGGGGATTTCGTTCTCGGGAATGCCGGGGCCGTTGTCGCGCACCGACACATACTGGCCGCCGCCGGCCGTCCAGCCGAGCTTGATGCGGATTTCGCCGCCGGGCTGGGTAAACTTTACCGCGTTGGAGAGCAGATTGAGAATGATCTGGCGCACCGCCCGCTCATCGGCCCAGATCTTCGGCAGGTCGGATTCGAACTGCTCGATGATCGTCAGGTTCTTGGCCTTGGCCTTGAGCTTCAGGAGGTGGTGGCATTCCTCGGCGAGGAAGGAGAGGGTGACCGCCTCCTCGTTGATCTGATAGCGGCCGGCTTCGATGCGCGACAGGTCGAGGATCTCATTGATCAGCTTGAGAAGATGCTGGCCCGACGTGTGGATGTCGACGGCATATCCCTTGTAGTGCTCATTGCCGACCGGCCCGAACACCTCGTTCATCATGATTTCGGAGAAGCCCAGGATGGCGTTGAGCGGCGTCCTGAGCTCGTGGCTCATGGTGGCGAGGAAGCGCGACTTGGCAAGGTTGGCCTCTTCGGCCCGGCGACGGCTGTCGTCGGAGATCACCTTGGCCTGTTCCAGCTCGACAATCAGCGCGTCCTTCTCGACGCGGAACTCCATCATCGTTAGCGTCGACTGATAGAGCCGATAGGCCAGCAGCACGAAGAAGATTTCCGCCAGCACCAGGAAGCTGGCCATCGAATAATCGACGAAGCCACGGCCCATGGCGAGTTTCAATGCGCCACCGAGGGCGATTGGCAGCGTGCTCAGCACCACGGCGCGCGGCAGATTGCTCGTCACCATCGCCAGCACGGCGATGGCGGTCAGAAGCGCGCCGAAGGCAAAGGTGCCGGTGCCGCCGAAGATGGCGCCCGGCAGGAAGAACAGCGCGGAGAAGACAAGGCCGAACAGCGCCTCGGCGATCAGGAACTGACGGCGCCAGTAGCGGAGATTCACCGTTCCCGCCGGCGTCTGGCTGAAACGCCGGGCGATGAGGCCGATCAGCATATGGGCGATGAACACGGCACCGGCCCAGATCGCAACATACTGATAGGTCATCCAGTAGGCGGCGATGCCGCCGAGCGCCAGGATGAGCAGGCTGACCGGCAGCCAGCTGGATAGGCGGTTGCGGGCATATTCCAGCAGGATTTCATAGTCGAAGGCTGGCCTTGTCCCGGAGTCCGAAGACAGGCGCTCGCGGACGTCCCGCACCGCACGCGTCACGTCGCGGCGGCGCATCGAGCGTTGCCTGTTCTGCTCGAGGCGGGCGGTCTGAGACTGGTCCGAGCCCAGGATCATTCTTTATGTCAACTTCCAGCCAGTGGTTGCGTCACACTAATGCCCGATTTTCCCTAACGGCCGGTTCGCTCGTATGGTTAACGACCGGTGTGCAGATATTGAGCAAGAAGGGCGTTTTCCGACGGCTCTTGACAAAATGGAGAAAAAATTTCTTATTCGTAGCTACATTGGCTTCTAAAATAGAAAGTCATTTCACTTTATTGGCGGATGCGCGATCATGCTGGACCGGCTGGACAAGAAAATTCTCTCGATCCTCCAGGAGGACGCCACCATTCCGGTGGCGGAGGTAGCCAAGCGCGTGGGGCTGTCGACGACACCTTGCTGGCGGCGCATCCAGAAGCTCGAGGAAGATGGGGTCGTTCTGCGCCGCGTGGCGTTGCTCGATCCCAAGTCGGTCAACACCAAGGTGACGGTGTTCGTCTCCATCGTCACCAACCAGCACTCGGAAGAGTGGCTGCGCCGCTTTGCCGAGTTGATCCGCGAGTTCCCGGAAGTGGTCGAGTTCTACCGGATGAGCGGTCAGGTCGACTATCTCCTGCGCGTCGTCGTGCCGGACATCGAGGCCTATGACGCCTTCTACAAGCGGCTGATCGCCAAGATCGAGATTTCCGACGTCTCCTCGGCCTTCGCCATGGAGCAGATCAAGTACACCACGGCCCTGCCGCTCTCGTATATCCAGCTCGACAAGGACAAGCCCGTCTGAATATGGGTGGATTTAAAGATGAATGCCGGTTGGAGGTTTCCTCCGCCGGCCGGTTGGGCTATCCTTGCCACCTTCGCCGGCTCGGCTTTCGGGTGAGCGCAACCGCATGCAGCACGCTTCCAATCTGATTGATCCCTTCGGCCGGCGCGTCGACTATCTGCGTGTCTCGGTCACCGATCGCTGCGACTTCCGCTGCGTCTACTGCATGTCCAGCGACATGACGTTCCTGCCGCATGGCGACCTGTTGACGCTCGAAGAACTCGATCGGCTGTGCGGCGCCTTCATCCGGCGCGGCGTCCGCCGCATCCGCATCTCCGGTGGTGAGCCGCTGGTCCGGCGCGGCATCATGGCGCTGTTCCGGTCGCTCAAGACCTATCTCGATGACGGCAGCCTCGACGAGGTGACGCTGACCACCAACGGCTCGCAGCTGACCCGTTACGCCGACGAGCTTGCCGCCTGCGGCGTTCGCCGCATCAACGTGTCGCTCGACAGTCTCGACGCCGACAAGTTCAAGGCGATCACCCGCACCGGCAGCCTCGACAAGGTTCTGGCCGGTATCGACGCGGCGGTGCGCGCCGGCCTCAAGGTGAAGATCAACGCGGTGGCGCTCCGGGACGTCAACGAGTTCGAGCTTGGCGACATGCTGGCCTGGGCGCACGGGCGCGGCTTCGACATGACGCTGATCGAAACCATGCCGCTCGGCGAAATCGATGGCGACCGCCTCACCCAGTATCTGCCGCTGACCGAGGCGAGGGCGCAGCTTGCCCGCCGCTTCACGCTCGACGAAACCAATTACCGCACCGGTGGCCCGGCCCGCTACGTGACCGTTCGCGAGACGGGCGGCCGGCTCGGCTTCATCACGCCGATGACCCACAATTTCTGCGAAAGCTGCAACCGCGTGCGCGTCACCTGCACCGGCACCGTCTACATGTGCCTGGGGCAGGAGGATAAGGTTGATCTCCGCGCGCCGTTGCGTGCCTCCGAGGGCGACGACCTGCTCGACGCGGCAATCCTCAAGGCCATCGCCCACAAGCCGCGCGGCCACGACTTCGTCATCGACCGCACCGGCATTCCCTCGGTGAAGGGCCGGCACATGAACACGACGGGCGGGTAGGGGACGCACACTTGCGTCCCCCCTTTGGCTACATCACCCCTTGAGAGCTACGTCGGCCCAGTTGGACACGGCCCAGCGGGGATTGCTGGCGACGTTCTCGACGCTGTCGCGGGCCACCGTGATGAAGCCCCATTCGGCGACGTTGATCAGCGGCAGATCGGCGGCCACTTTCTTCTGGAACTCCTTGTAGAGCTCGGTGCGCGCGGCGCTATCCACCGTCTCCGCCGCCTTGTCGATCAGCGCGTCGAGCTCGGCGTTGGCGTAGCCGCCCTGGTTGGAGAAGGGTACGCCATCAGGCGTTCCCGAGCGGACCAGGATGGTGGTGGAGATGGCCGGGTCGCCACGGAACACCGGCGGCGCCACCGCCAGATCGAACGTGTGGTCGGTGTAGACGGCCTTCATGTGAGCGGCGGCGTCGTTGTTGACGATCACCGCGTCGATGCCGACGGCGGCCAGAGCCTGCCGGAGATAATCGCCGAACTGGCGCGTCTCGTTGAAATAAGGCGCTGGCAGCAGCTTGAGCTGGAAGCGGGTGCCATCGGCGCCGCGCTTATAGCCGGCCTCGTCGAGCAGCGCGTTGGCCTTGTCGACGCTGAACTCGTAGGTCGGCACGTCGGCCGTGTAGAACTCCGGCGCGTTCTTCGGCACCGGACCGGTGGCGCTGGCCGCGTAGCCGAGGAACACCGTCTTGACCACGAAGTCTTTGTCGATGGCATGGGCGATGGCCTGCCGCACCTTGAGATCGCTGAGTTCCTTGCGGCGATGGTTGATCTCGACGACGAGCTGATAGGTCAGCGCCTCGTAGCCTTTGGAGATTACCTTGATGCCCGGCACCTTGGAGATGCGGTCGAGGTCGGCGAGCGGCACGGCCGAGAAGGCGGCGAGGTGCACTTCCTCCGCCTCTAGCGCCGCGCCGGCGCCGGCCCGGTCAGGCAGCACGCGGAAGACGATCTCGTCCACCTTCGGCTCGCCCTTTTCCCAGTAATTCTCGTTCTTCGAGAGAAGGTAATATTCGCCGGGCTTGTACTCGGTGAACTTGAACGGACCCGTGCCGATCAGCTTGTCGATGGCCGGCGCCGCCTTGAGGTCGGTGCCCTCGAACACATGCTTCGGCAGCACGGCGGTGACGACCGGCAGCGCGTTGCGGATCAGCTGGACCGGTGTCGGCTTGCTGAACTTGAAGACGGCGGTGTGCTCATCCGGCGTATCGACCGCGGTGAGGTTGGCGAATATCGAGCGGCCCAAATTCTGCAGCGGCTTCCACACCTCCAGCGCCGAGAAGGCGACGTCTTCAGAGGTGAACGGCTTGCCATCATGCCAGACGACACCCTCGCGCAGCTTGAAGGTGATGGAGAGGCCATCGTCAGCCCCCTGCCAGGACAGCGCGAGTCGCGGCGCAAGTCCGTTCTCGCCGTCGTAGGACGCTTCGGCCAGCGGCTCGATCACCTTGCTCGACAGGAAGAACACGCCGTTCGATGCGACGACGGCCGGATTGAGGTTCTTCGGCTCGCTGTCGGCGGCCACCACGAGGCGCGTCTTGTCCTGCGCCAACAGGCGGGTGGTGGACAGCGCGGTCGAGGCGGCGAGAACGAGGGAGGCCTTGATGAGGCCACGGCGGGACAGAACGGCAAAGGTCATGGTGGGCTCCGGCGAAAGCTTCGGCGATCGGACCGTCGCGGATGCGATCGTGGTGACACTGTCGATCCGCCGGGCCGGATGTTACAGGGATGAATTTGCGGACGGCAACGGTCCGGAGAACTATTTTTCGTGCCGAGCCGCCTGTTGGCGCTATTCCCCGCCGAGACGATGAAAATCGCCGCTAGCGACGCGAAATCATTCCCATTCACTGACCTGCCGCTGCGCAAACATTCGGCTTTCGCAGCCGGCGCCATCCCTCTACACCTGGAGCATCCAACGGGGCCTTTCATGCAGCCGCACGACTTCTGGCAGACGATCCATCCCGCCGGCACCCATGGCGACACCGGCCCGTTCGCCGAGGCCTATCCGGCCCGCCTTGCCGATGGCCGGCAGCTGCTGCTGCCCATTCGGACGCTGACCGATGGCCGGCATGGGCTTGCCTCGCTGATCGTCAACCAGGCCAGTTTCTCGGTTCTCTCGGCACTGGCAGACGACCTTGCCGACCGGCTGCGCCCCTTTGCGCCCGACGTCGTGGTTGGATTGCCGACGCTGGGGCTGACGTTGGCCGCGGCCGTCGCCGAGCGGCTGGGTCATACGCGGTATGTCCCCTGCGGCACATCGCGCAAATTCTGGTATGTCGAGGAATTATCGGTGCCGATGAGCTCGGTCACCACCCATCATGTCAAACGCCTCTATATCGACCCGCGCATGCTACCTCTCCTCGAGGGACGCAAGGTTGCGCTGATCGACGACGTGATATCCTCGGGCAGCTCCATTGTCGCCGGCCTGCGCCTGATGGCGGCCATCGGTGTCGAGCCGGTGGTGACCGGCGCCGCCATGCTCCAGACCGACCGCTGGCGGCCGGCGCTTGCCGAACTCTCGCCGGTATGGCCCGAGCGGGTCGTCGGCTCCCTGTCGACGCCCTTCCTGGAACGAAGCAGCGGCGGCTGGATTATCTCGGCCTAACCGGACAGCACCGCCTTGAGGCTCTCCACCGTGTCGCCCGTTGGCTGATATTCGAGGCCGATGCAGCCGGTGTAGCCGTTGGCTTCCAGCCAGGCGACGCAGGCCCGCCAGTCGAGGCCGCCGCTGCCGGGTTCGTGACGACCGGGCACATCTGCCAGGTGGCAGTGGACGACCCGGTCGAGCCGATTGGCCAGCACCTTGGCGATGTCCTCGCCCATCACGGCGGAATGATAGAGGCTGTAAAGCAGCCGGATCTCCGGCCGACCGATCTCGTCAATGATATCGAGCCCTTCCGTCGTCGAGGAAAGGAAGCAACCTGGATGATCGACGAGGCTGTTGAGAGGCTCCAGGGCGAGCACCAGGCCCGACTCCTCGAGCACGCCCGCCGCCTCGGACAGTCCCTCGACGAGCGCCGCGCGCAGCTCGGTGCGTTCGCGTCCGGGAATGTCGGGCCCTGCCTCGGCGATCAGCGTCGTCGCGCCGAGCTTGCGGGCGATGTCGATCGCCTGCCGCAGTTCTTCCATGTATTCGCCGTGATAGGCGATCTCGGTGAGCGGCGCTGGCTGCTCCGACTGTTCGACGGCAAGTGCCACGAGCGGCAAGCCTGTCTCATCAAGCGCCGCCTTGATGGCGTCGATCGGTCTGTCGCGCCATTGCCGTAGCTCGACACCGTGAAGACCGGCTTTCGCAGCAAGCCGGATGCGCTCGGCAATGCCCGGCGTCTCCTTGGCGAACAGCCATTCGATGCAGGCGATGGTGCGCATGAAGCTCCTCCTCCAAGGCGTCGGCGCCGGTGACAGAGCACCGCTGCATGACTTGAGATAGTGGGGTGCCCGAGCCGCCGCGGCAACCTTTGGCACCTGCTGACGGAACGAGACGGGTGTCTCATTGAATAAAAAATTGATGGCGTGGGGAATAAAATCGAACGGACGGTGTTGTTGTCTTTGGGAGCTGGAACACTCGCGCCTCCCAAGGAGGGTTTAGTGATGAACAAACTGATCGTTTCCGCACTGCTCGTCGGCTTTGCCGTCACCGTCGCCGCGCCGGCTTTCGCCGAAGATTATGCGTCGGGCGCCATCAAGACGATGGATACCGCCAAGGGCGGAATCCTGACCGACGCCAAGGGCATGTCGCTTTATACCTTTGACAAGGATGCTGCCGGCGTCTCCAACTGCAATGGTGATTGCGCCAAGAAATGGCCGCCGGTGACGGCCGCGGCCGGCGCCAAGGCAGATGAGGATCTCTCGCTGGTGACCCGCAAGGACGGCTCGCAACAGTGGGCGTTCAAGGGCAAGCCGCTCTATCTCTGGCAGGGCGACAAGAAGCCGGGTGACATGACCGGCGACGGCATGGGCGGTGTCTGGCATCTCGCCAAGGAGTGATACCAAGACGCATTGAAAATGCTCTTGGTATTCCGCTCGCGGATTTCTCATGCAACTGATGCAAATGAGAAATTCGCAATGGTTCAATGAGCAGTTCCAGCAAAAGTGGGAACCGGTTTTGCGTCCGGAACTGCGGCTTAACAAGAAGCGGATGCGTCAGCATCTTCGCGAATTGGTGTAAGATCGGATCATGTCGAGCTTCCTGGACGATATCGAGACGCTGGTGCCGGCCTTGAGGCGTTATGCCAGGGCACTCACCCGCAATGCCGATCAAGCCGACGATCTCGTCCAGGATTGCCTCGAACGTGCCATTGCCAAGCAAAGCCTCTGGCGGCCGATCGGCCCGGTTCGCCCGTGGCTGTTCAAGATCATGATCAATCTCCACCGAAACGACCGGCGGAGGCGACGCAGCGCACCCGAGTACGAGGCGCTGGATGTCCTGCCGTTCGAGCCGGCGAGCCCGGCAACGCAGGGTGCGCGCCTGGCTTTGGCTGAAACGGCGGCGGCGCTCGACCGTCTGCCGGCCGAGCAGCGCGAGGCGTTGCTTCTCGTGGCGCTCGAAGGAATGAGCTATGCGGAGGCGGCCGGCGTTCTCGACATACCCACGGGAACGCTGATGTCGCGCATCGGCCGAGCCCGCGAGGCCCTTAGAACCATGGTGGACGGGACAGGTCCAAGATTGAGGTCGGTGAAATGAACGACAAAACCATCATCACCGAGGCTGACCTCAACGCCTATGTCGACGGTGAACTGCCGCCGGCAGAGCAGGCGGAGATAGAGGCCTATCTTGCCGACCATCCCGCCGACCGCGAGCGTGTCGCCGCGTGGCGCGACCAGGAAGCGACGCTGCGCGCCCTTTACGGCCATGTTGCCGAAGAAACGGCGCCGGCTCGTCTGTCGCCCCATCGAATTGCCATGGAGAGGCGGCGGAATTTCAGCCGAGCCGCCATGGCCATCGCCGCGTCCCTGGTACTCGTCCTGCTCGGCGGTACCGGCGGCTGGATCGGCCGAGGCCTCGTCACACCGGACGCCTCCCAGATGACGCTGGTCAGCGAGGCAGAGGCCGCGCACGCGCTTTACACGCCGGAGGTGTTGCACCCGGTGGAGGTGAACGGCGAGGACGGCGCTCACCTTACGAAATGGCTGTCCAAGCGGCTCGACCGCAGCCTGAGCATCCCAGACCTGTCGTCGGAAGGTTTCTCCCTGGTCGGCGGGCGGTTGTTGCCAGCCGCCGGCAGTGCCGCGGCGCTCTTGATGTATGAGAACCGCGACGGTGCCCGCGTCACCCTCTACGTCGTGCCGAAGTCGGGCCAGGAAACGGCCATGCATTTCAGCACCGGTGATGGGCTCACAGCGGTGTCCTGGCAGGCTGAAACGCTCGGCTGCGTGCTGGTCGGCAATCTGCCGCGCGAAACCCTGCTGAAACTCGCCAAGACCAGCTATGGCAGCCTTGATTCGGGTTCGAACGCCTGAGCGGCCCAGAGCCATTTCAGCAAAAGTGGGAACCGGCTTTGCGTCCTGACAAAGGGATAGAGCGGTTTCGGTGAACCTGTTTTCACCGGAAACGCTCCCGGCCCTCGCGATCCTAAAGCCTGGGCTGTTCGGTCCGTCTGCGGCTGCGCATCTCGCGCCAGGCTTCCATGCGGGGCGCAATGCCAAGCGCCACCGGCACCGCGATGATGAAGGTTAAGCCGACCACCCAGGGCACGTAGACCTGAGCCTGGTCGCTGAGCGGTGTTGCCATGACGGTGACCATGCCGATGCCGAACAGGACACCCTGCACGATCAAGTAGATCAGCAACGTGAGCATGATGCGAAGTCTCATCGCCATCTCCTTGAAAGTAGCCTGTACCTTCAACGCAGAGATGGCCCGCTTGGTTGCGCAGGAGGGCGAGAGCAGGCTGGACTAGAGGTTTTCCTTGATCAGCACTTCGATCCGGATCTTCTCCTGAGAGGCTAGGATCTCCCGCCGGTCCTTGCGGGCTCTGAGGATGCGGATGGCGCTGCGCACCAGATGGCCCGGGTCTTGGGTGATCAGCGCATCGACATGGTTGGCGCGCAGGGCAGCTTCCGTGAAGGGTGTGCGCTCATGGGCGATAATCACCGGCTTGTCCCTGGTGAAAACCTTGGTGACCACCTCCAAGGGAACCCGCGCCTCGGAACTCACGATGTAGACGCCCGCGATATGGGGCTGGCTCAAGAGGCTGTTGTGAATGACGCGCGTGGTGCGCTCGGCATCGCCATAGGTTTCCAGCGAGGGCAGCACCACGAGGTTCGGATAGTCGGTGTTGATGATCTCGTCAAAGCCCAGCCGCCGCTCCAGGCTGTCGCGGGCGAGCATCGTCTCGGCGATGACCAGGATCGCCCCTGCGGAGTGCTCCAGGAAACGCCCCATCAGCCTCCCTGCCGTGGCGCCCGCCGCGTGATTGTCGATGCCGACGAAGTCGTCGTGGTCGCTGGCGATCTGCCCGGCGATGAAGCTGACGGTGTCGATGCCCTTTTCGATCAGGCGCGCCTTGGCGTCGCGCACCTGGGGCGATTCCGGCGCCATGATGGCGATCCCATCCACCTGATCCAGGTCGAGCGAGCCGAGCACCTTGGCGATCTGGTGCGGATCGCTTTCGTGGATGTGCATGACATCGGCGTGAATCATCTCCGCCGCGAAGCTCTGGTTGGCCTCGTGGATGCGCGCGATCAGGCCGGCAAGAAACTCGTCGCCGGTGCGCGGCAGCAAAAACAGGAAGCGATAGCTTTTTCCGCGGGCCAGGTTGGCGGCAACGACATTGCGAATGAAGCCGAGTTTTTTGATGGCTTCATTCACCTTGAAGACGGTGTCCTCGCGGACGCCGGGCCGGTTGTTCAGAACCCGATCCACCGTCGCAAGGCTGACCCCCGCCTCAATCGCCAAATCCTTGGTTGTCGGTCGCATTCGGCCTCCCGCAGTGCGCACTTGTATCTTCTCATTGAAATTTCGCTCGAGCGCAACAGGCTTTGAGGTACGTACCTAAAAGTCTGATTGCCGTGAGGCACGTACCTCATATACGGTCAATCCCGTAAGTGTTGTAGCGAGGAGGCTGCTGCGCTTGCTAAGGGGAGGACCAACCAAATGAGCGTGAAACAGTTATTCAAGCGGGCCTTTCTTGCCGCGGTCGTCGCCCTCGGCTTCAGTGCCGGCGCAGCGCGCGCCACGGACCTGACGCTATGCTGGGCGGCCTGGGATCCGGCCAATGCGCTGGTGGAGCTCAGCAAGGAATATGAAGCCCAATCGGGCAACAAGATGCATTTCGAATTCGTGCCGTGGACCAGCTTTGCCGACCGCATGCTGAACGAGCTGAATTCGGGCGGCAAACTCTGCGATCTGATGATCGGCGACAGCCAGTGGATCGGCGGCGCCGCCGAGAATGGCCAGTACATCAAGCTCAACGACTTCTTCGACGCCAACAAGATCAAGATGGACGACTTCATCCCGGCGACGGTGGTGGGCTATTCCGAGTGGCCGAAGAACACGCCGAACTATTGGGCGCTTCCTGCCTTCGGCGACGTGGTCGGCTGGACCTATCGCAAGGATTGGTTCGCCCGTCCGGAGCTGCAGGCCGAGTTCAAGAAGAAGTACGGCCATGACCTTGCTCCGCCGACCACCTTCGACGAGCTGAAACAGATCGCCGAGTTCTTCCAGAACCGCGACATCGACGGCAAGAAGGTCTACGGCGCGTCGATCTATACCGAGCGCGGCTCGGAGGGCATCACCATGGGCGTGATGGATGTCCTCTATAGTTATGGCTTCAAATACGACAACCCGGACAAGCCCTACGACATGGAAGGCTTCGTGAACTCTGCCGATGCCGTCAAGGGGCTGGAGTTCTACAAGTCGCTCTACGATTGCTGCGTGCCGCCCGGATCGTCGAACGGCTACATGACCGAGGGTGTCGACGCCTTCAAGTCGGGCCAAGTGGCCCTGCAGATGAACTTCGCCTTCACCTGGCCGGGCTTCAACACCGATGCCAACGTGGGCGGTGACCGCACCGGCTATTTCGCCAACCCGGCCGGCCCGAAGGGTGACAAGTTCGCCCAACTGGGCGGGCAGGGCATTTCGGTTGTCGCCGCCTCGGACAAGAAGGACGCGGCGCTCACCTACATCAAGTGGTTTGCCCAGCCCAGCGTCCAGGCCAAGTGGTGGAAACTCGGCGGCTACTCGGCGCTGCGCGCCGTGGTGGAAGACCCCGGCTTTGCCAAGAGCCAGCCCTATGCCCAGACCTTCCTCGACAGCATGGCCATCGTGAAGGACTTCTGGGCCGAGCCGAGCTACGCGACACTGCTGCAATCCTCGCAGAAGTGGTTCCACGACTATGTCGTGGCCGGCCACGGCACCGCCAAGCAAGCCCTCGACGGACTGGTGGCCGATTGGCACGCCACCTTCGAGGAAGACGGCAAGTACTGACCAAGCTCATGCGGGCCGAAGGCTGTTCGCGCCTTCGGCTCGCCGCTCCAGGAAAGCAAAGCCATGTCCCTTAATCTCGCCCAACGCGTCGCGTCAGCCACGCCACCGAAGCTTGCGCGCCGGATCCGGGGCGTATCCGACCGGACGATCGCCTGGCTGTTCGTGACGCCGACCATTCTGCTGCTGCTGGCGGTGAATATTTTCCCGCTGATCTGGACGATCCGCCTGAGTCTCACGAACTTCCGCACCAACCGGCCGAACAACCCGGTCGAGTTCGTCGGTCTTGAGAACTACCGCAAGATCCTGACCAATCCGGACACCTGGGCATCCTTGCAGGCGACCGCCCACTTCCTGATCTGGACCATTGTCCTGCAGGTCGTGCTCGGCTTTTCGCTGGCCTATCTCATCAACAAGAAGTTCCGCGGCAACGATCTCTGGACCACGCTGATCGTGCTGCCGATGATGCTGTCGCCGGCTGTCGTCGGCAACTTCTGGACTTTCCTCTATCAGCCGCAGATCGGATTGTTCAATTACTTCATAGAGTTCTTTTCCGGTGTCGATCCCGCCAGCTTCTCGATGATCGGCGATGTCTCGCTGGCGCCTTGGACGATCGTCCTCGTCGACACCTGGATGTGGACGCCCTTCGTGATGCTGATCTGCCTGGCCGGTCTGCGGTCGATCCCGCCCAGCATCTATGAGGCGGCCGAATGCGATCGCGCCAGCAAGTGGCGGCAGTTCTGGACCATCACCCTGCCGATGGCGCTGCCCTTCCTGATGCTGGCGGTGCTGTTCCGGGGCATCGAGAACTTCAAGATGTTCGACCTCGTGGTGCAACTCACCGGCGGCGGCCCCGGCGCCACCACCCTGCTGACCTCGATCGACCTCAAGCGCGAAGCCTTCGAGAAATGGCGCACCGGCTTTGCCTCGGCCTACGCGGTGATCCTGTTCGTCACCGTCTTCGGTCTGGCCTCGATCTACGTGAAGGCGCTCAACAAGGTGAAAGACAGATGAGCTACTCCATCACCGAGCCGTCCAATCGCCAGAAGTGGTTCGCAGGGATCCTGGTTGTCGGCTACGCGCTGCTGACCTTGCTGCCGCTCGCCTGGATCATCGCCACCGGCTTCAAGACGCCGGCCGACGCCATCGCCTATCCGCCGAAGGTGATCTTCAGCCCGTCGCTCGAGGGCTACGTCAACCTGTTCACCTCGCGCAGCCGGGTGACGCCGGAAGACCTCGCCGCGCTGGGACCGCCGACCACTTGGTACGACGCCATCGTGCGGCAATACGACATGGTCATCAACGGTCCCTCGCGCTACGGCGAGCGGTTCATGAACTCGGTGATCATCGGCTTCGGCTCGACCTTCCTGTCGGTGTTCCTCGGCACGATCGCCGCCTATGCCTTCAGCCGCTTCAAGGTGCCGCTGAAGGACGACCTGCTGTTCTTCATCCTGTCGACCCGGATGATGCCGCCGATCGCCGTCGCCATCCCGATCTTCCTGATGTACCGGCAGCTGGGCTTGAGCGACACCCACCTCGGCATGATCCTGCTCTACACCGCCGTGAACCTGTCGCTGTCGGTCTGGCTCCTGAAGGGCTTCATCGACGAGATCCCCATCGAATACGAAGAAGCGGCGCTGATCGACGGCTACACGCGCTTCCAGGCCTTCTACAAGGTGGTGCTGCCGCAGGCCGCCACCGGCATCGCCTCCACGGCCATCTTCTGCCTGATCTTTTCCTGGAACGAATACGCCTTCGCGGTGCTCCTGACCTCGGGCACGGCGCAGACGGCGCCGCCCTTCATCCCCACCATCATCGGCTCGGGCGGCAAGGATTGGCCCGCCGTGGCCGCCGGCGCCACGCTGTTCCTGCTGCCGATCATGATCTTCACCATCCTGCTCCGCAAACACCTGTTGCGCGGCATCACCTTCGGAGCGGTCCGCAAATGAACGATTTCATCAACGGTCTCCTGCGCCTGCGCCGAGGCCCTTGGGAAATGGTCGCCACGGTGCTGATCGCCTTGGGCGTGGTCATGCTGATGCAGCCGATCGCGCTGGTGCTCTTCACCTATTCCTTTCTCGTCACGTTGATCGGAACGGTGATGTTCATCGTCGTCAGCCATTTTCCGGAGTAACCGATGGCACAGATCGTCATCAAGAACCTGCGTAAGGAATTTGGCGCCTTCACTGCCGTGCAGTCTTCCAGTTTTACCATTGAAGACGGCGAGTTCTTCATGCTGCTGGGACCGTCGGGCTGCGGAAAGACGACAACGCTCAGGATGATTGCCGGGCTGGAGCTGCCGACGGCCGGCGAGATTTACATCAACGGCACTGAGGTGAGCCAGAAACCGGCGTCAAAGCGCGATATCGCCTTCGTCTTCCAGATGTTCGCCCTCTACCCGCACATGAACGTGCGCAAGAACATCTCCTATCCCTTGGTCAGCCAGGGCATGCCAAGAGACCAGGTGCGGGCCAAGGTCGATGAGGTGGCCAAGATCCTGGGCATCACCGCCTTGCTCGACAAGCCTGTGGGCGGGCTGTCGGGCGGTGACAGGCAGCGCGTCGCGCTCGGGCGCGCCGTGGTGCGCGATCCCGCCTGCTTTCTGATGGACGAGCCGCTGGGCGCCCTCGACGCCGAGTTCCGTGAGCACATGGCGCAGGAGCTGCGCGCCCTTCACGACCGGATGCACGCCACCACGGTCTACGTGACGCATGACCAGCTCGAAGCGATGCAGATGGGCGACAAGATCGTGGTGATGAACCACGGCGTCGTCGAGCAGTTCGGCCGCCCGCAGGAGATCTACGACTGGCCGGCGACCACCTTCGTCGCCACCTTCATTGGCTCCCCGGCCATGAACCTGCTGCCCTTCGAGGGCATGGTGGGACATGGCGCGACGTCGGTGATGCTGGCCGGCACCGAGGTGCAGATCCCCAAGATGATCAGCGGCAGCGACGGCACGCTGGTTCTGGGCGTCAGGCCCGAACACGTGCATCTCGACGATGCCGCCGCCTATCGCGGGCGCATCATGGCGGTCGAATATCTCGGCACCACCCAGATCGTCACGCTGGATACGCCGCTCGGTCTGGTCAAGGCGCGCCTCAGCTCCAACAAGATGGTGACGGTTGGCGAAACCGTGGGGCTCCGGTTCGACGCCCGCTCGATCTCGCTGTTTGGATCCGATGGTCGCGCGCTGATCTCAACGGCCAATCATGGGGTATTGCACCATGGCTGAAGTCCTTTTGCAGAACGTCTCGAAATCCTTCGGACGGCAGACGGCCCTCGAGGACGTTTCCCTGACGGTGCCCGATGGCTCCTTCGTGGTGTTGCTGGGGCCGACCGGGGCGGGAAAGACGACGCTGCTGCGCATGGTGTCGGGGCTTGATACGCCCAATTCAGGCGAGGTGTTCATCGCCGGCCGTTCCATGCGCGGGTTGCCGCCGGCCGAGCGCAACGTGGCCATGGTGTTCCAGCAATACTCGCTCTATCCGCATCTGACGGTGCGCGAGAACATGGAGTTTCCGCTCAAGTCGCCCCTGCTCAGGACGCCCAAGGCTGAGATTGCCCGCAAGGTGGCCGAGGTGGCGGAGATCCTTCAGATCTCCCACAAGCTCGACAACAAGGCGACGGCCCTCTCAGGCGGCGAAATGCAGCGCGTGTCGATCGGCCGCGCCCTGGTTCGCAGTCCGTCGGTCTACCTGATGGACGAGCCGCTCTCCTCGCTGGATGCCAAGTTGCGCGCCGACCTGCGCATCGAGCTCAAGAACATCCAGGCCAATCTCGGCGCCACCTTTCTCTACGTCACCCACGACCAGATCGAGGCGATGACCATGGCGACCCATGTCGGCGTCCTCGATCATGGCCGGCTGGTGCAGTTCGGAACGCCACGCGAGATCTACGAACAGCCCGTCAGCATCTACGCCGCCGGACGCCTGGGGCAGCCGCATATCAACATCCTGCCGGCCGACCTGTTCGGCCCGGCACCGTCGGGCGCTGCCTACATCGGCATGCGGCCCGAGCAGATCCTTCAGGGCGAGGGACAGGACAGCCTGGTCAAGCGTGTCGAGCATCTCGGCGATCAGACGCGCCTGCATCTCGCGTTCAGGAACCACGACCTGACCACCGTCATCGATGCGCACACACCGCTGCGTGCCGGCGATATCGTCAAGATCCAGCCGCTGAAGCCATTCTATTTCGACGCCGCCGGCGCGCGCATCGTCTGAGGGGGGACCAACATGACGCAGTTCATGAACAAGCGTGAGAACATCGTCACCGAGGCGATCGAAGGGGCGGTGATGGCCTCGGGAGGGCGCCTCGTTAGGCTGGACGGCTTCCCGCATATCCGCGTGGTGATGCGGGCGGATTGGGACAAGAGCCGGGTCGCCATCGTCTCTGGCGGTGGCTCGGGGCACGAGCCGGCGCATGTCGGCTTCGTCGGGCCGGGCATGCTGACGGCCGCGGTTTGCGGCGACGTCTTCGCCTCGCCGTCCGTCGATGCGGTGCTGGCCGGAATTCTGGCCGTCACCGGACCTCAGGGCTGCCTCTTGGTGGTCAAGAACTACACCGGCGACCGGCTGAACTTCGGCCTCGCCGCCGAACGGGCGCGCGCCTTCGGCCTCAAGGTGAGCATGGTCATCGTCGACGACGACATTGCATTGCCCAATCTGCCACAATCGCGCGGATTGGCCGGCACGCTGTTCGTGCACAAGGTGGCCGGCGATCTCGCCGAGAAAGGCTGCGATCTGGCGACGGTCACCAGCGCCGCCGAAAGGATCATTGCTGGTACCCGGTCGATCGGCATGTCGCTCGACACCTGCACCGTGCCCGGTTCGGCCAAGGAAAGCCGCATTGCGCCCGGCAAGGCCGAACTGGGCCTCGGTATTCACGGCGAGCCGGGTGTCGAGCAGATCGACTTTCTCGGCGCCGAGCAGGCGATGGCGGCGATGATCGACAAGCTGGCGGCGCAAGCCGGCGACAGGGAGTATGTCGCTCTGCTCAACAATCTCGGCGGCGCCTCCGTGCTGGAAATGTCGGTGCTGGCCTACGAGTTGCTGCGCTCGGAGCTGGGCAGGAAGATCAGGTTCATCGTCGGGCCGGCCGCCATGATGACCTCGCTCGACATGCGCGGCGCCTCGGTGTCGATCTGTCCGCTGACGCCCGATGACGAGGCGTCGCTACTGAGCCCGGTTGCCATGTCCGCCTGGCCCGGCTGCCATCGGGTCAGCGCCCCCGCCGTCTTGGCCCTTCCCGATGGCCTGAGGCCGATTCTGCCGATTCCCTCGCAGCATCCGGCGACCCGCGACTTTCTCGTCAGGTGTTGCAACATCATGATCTCGCTGGAAGCCGAACTGAACGCGCTGGACGCAAAATCGGGAGACGGCGACACCGGGTCGACCCTTGCCGGCGCGGCGAGGGCTCTGTTGGGCGCTTTGGATCACCTGCCGCTTGCCGACCATACCCAGCTCTATCGGGCGATCGGGCTTGAGTTCAGCCAGACCATGGGCGGGTCGTCGGGCGTGCTGCTGGCGATCTTCTTCGCGGCGGCCGGCGACGCGGCCTCCAGCGGATTGCCCATGCGCGACGCGCTGATGGCCGGGCTGGCGCGCATGCAGGAAATCGGCGGGGCAAGGCTGGGCGACCGCACCATGATCGACGCCCTGCAGCCGGCGCTTTCAGCCCTGAAAGACGGCCTTGCCGCCGCGGCGACGGCGGCGCGAAAGGGCGCGGACCATACCGCGACGCTGAGTGTCGCCAAGGCCGGCCGCGCCGCCTATGTGAACGCCGAAAAGCTGGCCGGCCACGCCGACCCCGGCGCGGAGGCGGTGGCGCGATTGTTCGAGGCGCTGAGCGGGTAGCCACAACGGCGGTCGGTCTCGACTAATGGCAAAGGGGCGGGAATCGTGACGTTGGTTGCGTTCCTGCCCCCTCCGCACGCCTGCCAAACAGTCTGCATCCGGTAGCATCCGAGCGATCCATTCGATGGCGCAGAGCCGCAATTCACTGCGACAGCCAGCCGAGCGCGACATCTCCACCGCGAAACACGCCGCAGCGAAACCAGTGCTTATCAGGAGGCTATGCGTGGAAAAAGAGATGGTGGGAGAAGTAGGACTCGAACCTACGAAGGCTTAGCCAGCGGATTTACAGTCCGCCCCCTTTGCCACTCGGGACATTCTCCCATCCTGCTCCGCCGCTGCCCGAAGACGTCAGCTGAACGGGCGCTCTTATGGCGACCATGCCGGGCGCTGTCAACCCCACCGCCCGATTGTTTTGTCGACAACGCAATCGGCCTGAAGCGGTCGCCGATGGTCGGCCGGTCGGCCGGTGCATGAGCCCGAAGAAAAAGCCGCGCCACTGGCGCCGGACGGGCGTCGCGGCTATAAGCGCGGCATGTCTGACGAAACCTCTTCCCCCAAACGCCCCGGCAAACGTCCTGGGCGGCCGCAGGGCCGGCCCGCCGGTAAATTCGGCCCGCGCGAATTCCGCCCCCGCCCCAAGCGCGAGCGCGAGGCGGGCGAGGCGCTGTGGCTCTACGGCCTGCACACGGTGGAATTCGCGCTGAAGAATCCCCGCCGGGTCGCTCTGCGCCTGCTCGCCACCCGCAACGCCCAGGCCCGCCTTGCCGAGCGTTTTCCCGAGGGCAAGCTGCCGATCGCCGCCGAGGAGGCTTCTCCCTATTCTCTCGACCGGCTGCTTGGCTCCGAGGCCGTCCATCAGGGCTGCGCGCTGGAAGTCCAGCCGCTGAAGCCACTGACGACGGTGGACCTGTCCGGTGCCCGTCTCGTGCTGGCGCTCGACCAGGTGACCGATCCGCACAACGTCGGCGCCATCCTGCGGTCGGCAACGGCTTTCTCGGTCGATGCCGTGCTGACGACGACGCGTCACAGCGCCGCCGAATCCGGCGTGCTGGCCAAATCGGCCTCCGGCGCGCTCGACGTGGTGCCGGTGACCACGGTCCGCAATCTCGGCGACACGCTCGAGGAAATGAAGGCGGCCGGCTTCACGGTGGTGGGGCTCGATTCGGAGGCGCCGGAGGCGCTGGACGAAGCGCGCTTTGCCGCGCCGGTCTGTCTGGTGCTCGGTGCCGAGGGCAAGGGGCTGCGTCAGCGGACCCGCGACCTCTGCGATGTGCTCGCCCGCATCGACATGCCCGGCGAAATCAAGAGCCTCAACGTCTCCAACGCCGCCGTGCTGTCGCTCTACATGGTGCGCAAGGCAATTGCCGGCGCTTGACGATAGGACGCCTAAGAGGTGCACGGGCAGGGTTGCGCCTGACCGTGCCTTCGGTTATTCGGAAACCCGCGCCGGCGTAGCACAGCGGTAGTGCAGCGGTTTTGTAAACCGAAGGTCGGGAGTTCAATCCTCTCCGCCGGCACCATTCTCCTTTCGAGACACAAACAAACCCAAGATTTCGTTCCGATCCGTTGCGCCGCCATGCCGATGGATGCGGGCGCGGCGGGTATAAAGCTGTATTGGGCGTGGAGATGTGTGGCGTCACCATCGGTGTTCAGGCCGACGTGGGCTTCCACGGAGGCGAGCTGCTTGAGCTCCCACTCTGCAGGCAACTTTCCACGTGACAACGATAGCCGCGAACGGGTCGAAAAGAGCCAGTGAACTGTCGGCCGCGAGTAACGCTTAGTTGATCAAACGGCTCGCCGGACGAGCGGTCGCGCGATGACCGACCGGTCTGGTTGCGCTAAGGTGTACAAGGGCAATAATTTCAATGAGGCTACTATGCGTGTTGGCTTTGCTATCCTGGCCATCGCCGGGCTCGTTCTTGCTGCCTGTCAGACCGCTCCCGCCAACAATGGGTTTGGCCGGGTGATTTTTAAAGCTGGCGTTCGCGATCCCGAAACGCAGCGTGATTTTGATGCGTGCAAGATCGCTTCCATCAAAGAAATTCCTCAGAGTATCAATCCGCAAAACGGGCACGACGTGAACCAGGGACTGAGACACCGGTTCATAGATAAGTGCTTGCAAGGTAAGGGTTATTCGTTGCTCGTAAGACCGTACTGCACGGCTGGCCAAAAGAATCCGGAAGATTCTTACAAAAATGCAGATGCAATCAAATGCGCGGGGAGATCTTTTGACCGGTAATCAGCGGTCGGGAGTTCGATCCTTTCCAATGGAGTCATTGCCCTCCTGAGCGACAAGCAACTCAAAGCTTCTTTCCGATCCACTGCGCCATGCCGATGGAGGCAGGCGCGGTGGAGTCGAAGCCGTATTGGGCATAGAGGTGCCTAGCGTCGCCATCGGCGATCAGGCTAACGTAGGCTTCCGCCGGAGCGAGCTGTTTGAGCTCCTGCATCAGGTTTGACATGATCGCCTTGCCAAGGCCGCGCTTCTGGTGGGCTGGGTCCACGGCGATATCGACAATTTGGTAGCAGAGCCCATCGCCAACGGCGCGCCCCATGCCGACGACGGCCTCGCCCTGCCTGACCAGGACGCCGACAACCGTGTTGGGAAGACCGGCCGCTGCCGCCGTTGCGCTTCGGGGCGTGAGACCGGCAATTCGGCGAAGGCGACAATAGTCTTCAACGCCGGGCACCTCGACGCTCACCGCATATTCACCCATCATTTGGCTGTCTCCGCTGGCGGAGCAGACGATGGCTGCTTTCCAGGAGCCGCGCAACGGCATGGGACGGGCGGGCTCAAAGAGATTATTTTTCCTTGCCTTCCGGCGGCTCTAGGCATTTCAAATGGGCTGTTCCAGATGTCTGGCCTCTCGGCCAGAAAGCCGCCGGGAGTCTTGAAGCTTGCATCGCGCCCTGATCCTCGTCAGGCGGCGGGCGGTCAGCGCCGTTCCCGTGCTGCTGATCGTCGTGGTCGCCACGTTTCTGCTGCTGGAGGCGGCGCCGGGCGACGCGGTCGATGCCTATCTGCTGTCATCAGGTGGTGGCGACGCGGCGCTGGCCGCTGGCTTGCGGGCGCAATATGGGCTCGATCAATCGCTCCTCTCCCGCCTCATCCTCTATATCACGGCGCTCGGCCGGCTCGATCTCGGCTGGTCGGTGGCCTTCGAACGGCCGGTCAAGGATCTGATTTTCGAACGCCTGCCGACCACGCTGCTGCTGATGGGATCGGCTACCGCCTTGTCCTTCGGCCTGGGATCGCTGCTCGGCGTCGTCGCCGGCAGCCGTCCCGGTTCCTTCCGCGACCGGGCGCTCTCCATCGGTGCGCTGACCCTCTACGCCATTCCCGGCTTCTGGCTGGGGCTCGTGCTGGTGCTGGTGTTCTCGGTGTCGCTCAGGTGGCTGCCGATCGCCGGTATCGAGACCATCGCGTCCGGCAAGCAGGGGCTTGCCCGCGCCCTCGACATCGCCCGCCATCTGGCGTTGCCGGTGGCCGCGCTCGGCTTCATCTATCTCGCCCTGTTCCTCCGGGTGATGCGCACCGCCATGGCCGAGGTCTGGCGGCAGGACTTCGTGCTGGCGGCACGCGCCAAGGGCCTGACGCGCCGCCGCATCGTCTGGCGTCACGTTGTCAGGGCGGCGCTGCTGCCGCTCGTCACCGTGCTCGGCCTGCAATCGGCCGGCATGCTGGGCGGCTCGGTGGTGATCGAGAGCGTGTTCGCCATCCCTGGCTTCGGGCGGCTGGCGCAGGAGGCGGTGGCCGGCCGCGATGCGCCGCTCCTCATCGGCATCATCCTGACGTCGGCGGTGCTGGTGATCCTGGTCAACCTCGCCGTCGATCTCGTCTATGCGGTGCTCGACCCGCGCATCGGCGCTTCGGAGGCCGTGCGATGAGCTTCCTGCGCCGGCTCCTTGCGATCCCGACTGGCGCCGTGGGCGTCGTCCTGCTGGCCGTCATCGCCGCCGCGGCGCTGCTCGCGCCGTGGATATCGCCTGGCGATCCCTTGCGCATCGCCGGCCCGGCGCTGCTGCCGCCTTTTTCCGATCCGGCGCTGCCGTTCGGCACCGACCGGCTCGGCCGCGACGTGCTGGCCGGCCTCCTGCACGGCGCCCGCACCTCGCTGATCGTCGGCATCGCGGCGGCGGCCGCCTCGGTGCTGCTGGGGTCGGTGGTGGGCACCATCGCCGGCTTTGCCGGCCGGCTGGTCGATGAGGCGCTGATGCGCGTGGTCGATGCCTTCCAGATCGTGCCCGGATTCCTGCTGGCGCTGGCCTTCGTGTCGGTGGCCGGCGGCTCGCTCCCCACCGTCATCGTCGCCATCGCCCTGTCGTCCTGGGCGCAGCCGGCCCGTCTGGTCCGCGCCGAGGTGCTCAGCATCCGCGAGCGCGACTATGTCGCCGCCGCCCGCGTCATCGGCATGCATCCCCTTGAGATCGCCTTCAAGGAGATCCTGCCCAACGCGCTGCCGCCGGTGCTGGCGCTGGCGGCGGTGATCGTCGCGGCCGCCATCCTCACCGAAGCCGCGCTGTCCTTCCTCGGCCTCGGCGACCCCAACGTCGTCACCTGGGGCTCGATGATCGCGGAGGGGCGCAACGTGCTGCGCGCCGCGCCTTTCCTGTCGATTATTCCCGGCATCGGCCTCGTCGCCGCCGTGCTCGGCGTCTACCTGGTCAGCGAGGCGGCCGGCGAGGCGCTGGGGCGGGGAGGGCAGCCATGACGACGCTCGCCAGCCTCTCCGATCTCACCGTCACCTATCGCCGCGCCCCAGCACCGGCGCTCACCGGCCTGTCGCTCGATATCGAGGCGGGGGAAATCCTGGCGATCATCGGCGAAAGCGGCTCCGGCAAATCGACCCTGGCCCGCGCCATTGCCGGCCTGCTGCCTGAACGGACGGAGGTTGCCGGCACCCTTCGCTGGCCCGGCCTCGATGGCGCGCCGCGCGCCGGCCGCGACATCGGCTATGTGTTCCAGGACCCCGGCTCCAGCCTCAACCCGGTGCTCAGCATTGGCGAGCAGGTGGGGGAGGGCGCGCGCCGCCATCTCGGCCTCAGCCGCCGCGCTGCTGACGCCAAAGCCGTGCGCCTGCTCACCCGCGTTCACCTGCCGGAGCCGCAGCGCATCGCCCGCGCCTATCCGCATCAGCTCTCCGGCGGCCAGCGCCAGCGGGTGGCCATCGCCGCCGCCATCGCCGCCCGGCCGCGCCTGTTGATCGCCGACGAGGTGACCTCGGCGCTCGACGTGCTGGTGCAGGCGGCCATCGTCGATCTCCTCGTCGAACTGGTGCGCGCCGATGGCATGACGCTGGTGTTCGTCACCCACGATCTGGCGCTGGCCTCCGGCATCGCCGACCGTGTCGCGGTGATGGCCGAGGGACGCCTCGTCGAACTGGGACCGGCCGCCCAAGTAGTTGCCGCTCCCAAGGCAGCCGAGACGGCGGCGCTGATAGCAGCCCATATCGATCTGGCCACACCACCCCTCATCGGGGAGGCGCCATGACCGAACCGCTCCTCATCGCCCGCGACCTCAGCCGAACCTTTACGAGCGGCGGCCGCCATGTCACCGCGCTCGACGACGTGTCGCTGACCATCGCCCCCGGAGAAACGCTGGGGCTGGTCGGCGGCTCAGGCTGCGGCAAGTCGACGCTGGCGCGCGTGCTGACCCGCCTCATCGCGCCGGAGAGCGGCTCCATCGCCTTCCTGGGCGACGACTGGCTGGCGCTCGGCGGCGGCCGCCTGCGCGCCGCCCGGCGGCACATGCAGATGGTGTTTCAGGACCCGCTCGCCGCTTTCAACCCGCGCGCCACGGTGGGCGGCGTCGTTGCCGACGCCTTGCGCATCCACTCCGTGGTTCCCAAGGCGGAGCGCGCCGCCGAAGTGGCCCGCCTCGTCGACCGCGTCGGCCTGCCGTCCGGCCTGATGGACCGGTCGATCCGCGACATCTCCGGCGGCCAGCGCCAGCGGGTGGCCATCGCCCGCGCCATCGCCGTCCGGCCGCGCCTTGTCGTCCTCGACGAGGCGGTGTCGGCGCTCGACGTTTCGGTGCGCGGGCGCATCCTGGAGCTGTTGGTCGGCCTGCAGCGGGAAACCGGCGTCGCCTATCTCTTCATCTCGCACGACCTCGCGGTGGTGCGCGCCGTCTCCCACCGCATCGCCGTGATGGCCGAGGGACGCATCGTCGAGGAAGGACCGGCTGCGAATGTTCTGGCCGTGCCGTCTTCCGACACCCTTCTGGATCTGATCGACGCCGTGCCGCGCCTCAAGAGGGAGCCCAGAGCATGAGCGATTTCGACCCCGCCGCCCTTCTCGATCCGCCAGCCTTTCCCGCCGACCGCGTCGCCGGCCTCGCCGACCGTTTCGCCCGGCTGATCGGCACGTCGGGCGACGTGCTGCTCATCCAGGCCGAGGCGGTGGTGGCGCTCGAAGCCGTGGCGGCCAGCCTCGGCCGGCCAGGCGTCAAGGCCATCAACATCGTCACCAGCCCCTATGGCATCTGGTTTGGCCGCTGGCTGCGGCGGGCCGGCGCCAACGTCATCGAGATCCGCGCCGAAGCGGCAAGGCCGATCAGTGCGCGGGCGGTGGCGGCAGCGCTCGACGCCCATCCCGATGCCAGGCTGCTGGCGGTGGTGCATGCGGAATCGGCGAGCGGCATCTGCAACCCGTTGGAGGCCATCCTGCGCCTTGCCCGCGAGCGCGACATGCTGACGGTGGTCGATGCGGTGGCTTCGCTGGGTGGACATCCCCTCGCCGCCGACGCGATGGGGGCCGACATTGTCGTGGCTGGCCCGCAGAAAGCGTTGGCCGGGCCGGCCGGCATCTCCGCCGTCGCCGTCAGCCAGCGCGCCTGGATCGAGATCGACTGGCCCGATGCCCCTGTTACCTCGACACTGTCGCTCGTCGACCAGAAACGCCTTTGGCTCGACGCTGGCAGGGGTGCGCTGCCGGGCACGCCGTCGCCGCTAGAACTCTGGGCGCTAGCCGCTGCGCTCGACCGGGTAGAGGCCGAGGGAATCGACGCCATCATCGACCGCCACAGCGAAGCCGCCACCGCCGCCCGCGACGGCCTGGAGGCGCTCGGCCTGACGCCTTGGGCGTCACAGGAGGAAGGCTCGCATCTGGTCACGACTTTTGCGGTGCCGGCCGATATCGACATCGTCCAGCTCCTCGAACGCCTCAGAGCCAGCGACCCGGAATTCTCTCTGGGTGTCGGAGCGGGAGCCGACCGCCTCATCCGCCTCAACCACACCGGCCGCCGCGCCGATCCGGCCGTGGTGCATGCCATGATCTCGGCCCTCACCGCCGCCCTCCGCCGTTGACAAGCCGCCCGCGTCTCCCTAAACATCCCGCCTCGAAGCGGGTGTAGCTCAATGGTAGAGCAGCAGCCTTCCAAGCTGAATACGAGGGTTCGATTCCCTTCACCCGCTCCAAAATTCTCTGTCAATTCAGTGCATGTGCGTTGCGGGAAATCCTCGTATAGGTTTGGATTGGCGATATTATTGTGCTGTAAAGCAATGTCATTTCCGCATATCTAGGATTTATAATCAGGTTTGTATATAGATGTTATTCATGATTTTGGGGCTGTAGACGCTGAATCTACTGGGTGGTGAATTAATGTGATCTTTAGATTAACTGAATAATGCGCTGTTAATGCTTTTATATAGGTAGTTTGTACAGAACGTTTATTATCTCGGACTTGATTTGAAGCGAACCTCTTCCGCCCGTCCGACATTCCGGTTCGGATGGGATGAAAGCAGTTTCCTCTTAGGCGCCATAAGCTTGCGCCGTATGGCTGACCTGGATAGTGTCCGGCTGTGTTTCAGGGAGGGGAGCGACTCCACAATGCCGGAACTTCACATCAATGTGGTCGTTGAGGAGACCACTTACGAGAAACCGACAGCATGGAGATTGCTCGGTTCAAAGGGGAAAGCCGGGCATGTCATCGCGCTTTGCGACAGAAACGGTATCAAGCCCGAGAGTCTTCTTGAGGTCGGGGCCGGTGATGGTGCTATTCTTCGCTCGCTTTCTGATAAACACTTTTGCGATAACATGCATGCAGTCGAAATATCGAAATCGGGCGTAGAGGTCATTCTGGAGCAGAACATTAGTGGTCTGCGTTCATGCCAGGTCTTCGATGGCTACAGTCTTCCCTTCCAAGACAATGCATTTGATTTAGTAGTGCTCTCACACGTCCTGGAACACGTGGAGCATGAACGAGCGCTCCTGCGCGAGATTTTGCGTGTCTCAAAATTCCAAGTTATTGAAATACCTATGGACTGTAACGTTTTGCACGACGAGGTTTACCATGCACTAGGCCCAAGTTATGGGCATATAAACGCTCGCTCGCCGGATTCACTGAGATTTCTGCTTACAACAGAAAACATGGTTGTGATCGATGATGACCTTGGCAAGTACGAATTAGATCTTCAGGAATACGACTATTTCGTCAACAATTCGCGAGAACGATCAGAAGCAGCCGTTGGCGAGTTTCGTCGTCGTTACCACGAGGATGAGAAGCGCTTTAACAGTCTTCAGGGTAATGACAAGGTTAAGGCCGCTAACTACTACGCCGTCCTGACGCGAGCCGAAACGACGGAGGAGCGGACTAAAAGAGCGGTTTCGGCAGCAAAAAAGGCTATTGCCAGTGGCCGGGTGCAGGCATCGCGACTAATTTTCGATCACTTCATCTCGCAAGAGAAAATAGACGATTGCGCTCTGGAAATCGCGGCGGAATTCGCTGAAGCACGCCCGGACATAGCGCTGGAATATTTGGAGAGAATATCACCGGCTCGCGCAAACTCCGAAGATGTAGTCAGAGTAAGGGGCCTCGCAGCGTCGGCTAATCGTGCGACGGCCGTTACTTTGCATGCGAAGCCTGCGAAAGGTTTACGAGCGAAGATCGGCAGAGTATTGACTTTCCTGGCTCGGGTTTCCCGAGCCTCCAGGAAGTAGCCATGGGGCACGGGATGGGGCCTGTCGTAAAGAATTAATCTAGCGTTGGTCTTGAAATCCATTTGCCGGCAGACGTCATAAGTATCTGTGTCCTGAACGTAGCCTGTCTCGTGTTCGACAGCGGCTAGAATCTCGGCATGACAGTCTCTCCCGGGGTAGACGTCGGCATCAATGGCTGGAGCGGTCCGTTCTCCGCGATAGAGATTGCGCGCGATAGCGGGTGGGGTGGGCGTTCTTTGAACGCCGGCCTTGCTCGTCTTTCCAAAGCTGGCGATGAGCGCCCTATCTGGGCGCCTCGTTTCAGCACGCCAACCTTCCTCCCCTATGAATAGACCACACCGCAAGCGCACCTACGCCCTTGCAATGTTGGGCAAATTCCCTTTCATACCGGGAGGCGGACGTGCAGATACGGGCAAGTCAGGGCGAGCAATGAGCATCGCCCGCCTCATCGAAGAACTGGCGGCCACTGGTGCCCCGATCGATGCCATCGTCATCGCCGTTCGTGCAGTTGAGGAAGGGCTGGTTGTCGAGGCCGAGCGGCGCGCCAGGGCGACCGAGCGCAAGCGCCAGCAGCGTGAGAGGGACAGGAAGCGTGACGGTCACGCGACGGTCACCGGTCAGTCATCCGACACCCCCCGTCCCCCCTCTTTCCCCCACACCCCCAAACACCCCCCTATATCCCCCCAGACTACACCGGATGAGGCGCGCGACACGGCTTCAGAACCGGTGATGGAACCGATGTCGGCCTCGATGCCGATTCCTGGGCCGACTTCCGGGCCGATCTCGGAGCCGGATGGCGAAACGTTGGCTCGTGAGCTGGCCGATGCCGGGGGGAGGGCGCTGGCCAAGCCCGCCTCGGCGCCGGGGCTGCTCGTGCTCTCCGATCCGATGAACTGGATCCGCAATGGCTGCGACCTCAAGGCCGATATCCTCCCGACCATCCAGGCCCGATGCAGCCGTGCCAGACCGTCGAGCATCCGTTCCTGGAGCTACTTCACCAAAGCCGTCTACCAAGCCCGCGACACCCGCCTGAAACCCGCACCGGAGCCGAACCCTGTCCAACTCTCCCGCACGTCCCGCAGCACTTCCCGTCCAGCCGCAACCTCACCCCAAGACGCTATCCTTGCCGCCTTCGCTCGCCGAGCTGGAGCGCACCTTGCGGCCAGAGGAGGCGGCGAGTCGGACCCCGACCTTGAGCCGGGCGCTTACCCCGGACGAACGATCGATCTTGTCGCGGTTGGTCGATGAAGTTGCGCCGCGTGCCGAGGCCAAGCCCGGTTCCGTGGCGGCGCTTCAGGAGGCCGCCAAGCTCCTCGTGGTGTTTCCCGCTAGCAACATCAGCGAAGCCGTCATAGATGCCCGCTCGGAGGCCTATGAGATCGCCCTTGAGGACGTGCCGGCTTGGACGGTCGAGGCTGCTGCCAAGCGCTGGCTCAAGGGCGAGGTGGCCGTCCTCGCCGACAAGCCGAACCTCTCCTTTCCGCCATCCCCACCCCAGCTCCGCGCGCTGGCGCTGGACGAATGGGGAAAGGCACGGGCCGCGCTGTGGCGGTATCGGCGGCTGATGGAGGGCAGGGTGGAGCGCGTGGTGCCGCTGAAGGGGCGGAGGTCGTTGCCAAAAGTGACGCTTCAGGCGTTTGATCCAAAATGTCGCCCGCCGGCAGATGCCTATCCTGGTTGAGCATGAGGCCTGAGACCTGGCCCTATCAGTTGTCGCAATAGCCACCATCCATGAGGATCTCCCCCGTGTCCTCATTGAACACAAAGCGCATGTCGCAGGTTTCTGTGTCTGGAGCCGAAATTGGGCCGGCGCAGGCGGTGTCGATCGGCGTGTAGAGTTCCGCATACCAGCGATGATGCACGTAAGTATCGAAGCCGACGGTCTCTTCCGGCTGAACCAGTGCGTATTCTTTCAGTTGCCCGTCGAAGTCCGCCCAATAGATGCGCATCGCATATTGGGTGGCATTGGTGAACCGGATGCCGGTTGGAATGTTTGTGGCAGGCGATGGCGGCTGCGTGTCTCCGCATCCACCGGCAGAAGCGGGCAGCGCTTGAAGCGCGACCGCTGATAAAATGGCGGCACCCAATAGATTTCTGAGCATGACACGACCGTCCCCCGAACAGCTGGCTCATATGCGGAGTCACCATAAAAGCTAAACAAAAGCAATGGATCTCTACGTATTTTTCTGAATGGCGTTCGGGCGCCAAAACCACGAGCTCCGCCCCCCGGAGCGGATCTGCCGACAGAGAATCTGAAGGTGACCTTCAGAACTTGCGATTAGGTCGCAGGCGCCTCCGGGCCTATATTGAGGGTGCAAAAGAAATGAGAGAAAGAGGCCGGAAACCTCCGGTCTGGAAGAAGGAAAAACCGAGATGTTCGCCACCCTCAAGCGTACCGCCAAGCTCCTCCGCGTTCCCACCCAGGCCGAGCGCGATCTGGCCTACCTCAACGAAGCTGGCGACCGCTACGACCTGGAAGCCCGCGAGCGCAACCTCAGCCGCCGCGTTGCCAACCGGGGCCTCGGCCTCTGAGGATCTGACGGCGGAAAGCCGACAAGGCTGACCACGACGTCGAGCGCTCGAAACCTGACCGGTTCGGGCGCTTTGTCGTTCTTGCGGCCTGGTCGAAGATGATGCCGAAACACAAAACCCCACCGGTGAGGGCGGGGCTTTGGCGGTCTTGTTGTCGAAGGGTCAGGCGGAGCGCTTGCGCTGCTGGCCGAGGCCCATCTGCTTGGCGAGGTTGGAACGCGCCTCAGCATAGTTCGGCGCAACCATCGGGTAATCGCTCGGCAGGTTCCACTTCGCCCGGTACTCGTCGGGCGACATGTCGTAGTGGGTGCGCAGATGGCGCTTCAGCGACTTGAACTTCTTCCCATCCTCAAGACAGATGAGATAGTCCGGCGTGATGGACTTCTTGATCGAAACGGCTGGCTTGGCGGGCTCCGCTGCAACCTCCTGGCTTTGGCTCTCGCCATTGCCAGCGCGTACGCGAGCCAGGGTGCTGTGAACGCTGGCGATGAGCGCGGGCATTTCCGGCACCGGAACGGAGTTGTTGCCGACATAGGCGGCAACAATGCTTGCCGTCAGATCGAGCGTGGTCAGTTTGTCGTAATCGTCCACGAGGATGGCTCCAAATATAAGCAAGAATCTTGAATACACTCCCTACTCTTCGAGGGGCAATTGATCAACATAATAGTTTTGTCCGACGCGTAATTATATATTGAATGGTCGACCCTAGTTTGTGTTGTTGAAATCCAGAATTGGCGGTTAGCCTCTATACTCTCACGTGTGTACTGTTCGATTTCAATCCCGGCGCCACAGGCCCGCGCTCCCGATGGACGAGGGGCGATGGTGGCCAGCGGATAGCCGGAGACCAGACAGCCCGCCATGAAGGTGTGGGCGCCAATCCGCCCCGCCGCCGATCCTTCGCCGGGCGGCTACAACAGCGCGTCGTCGTCGCGATCCCGCTAACGCCACTCCTATCCAAAGAGAATCTGAAGATGACTTTCAGAACTTGCGATTAGGTCACAGGCGTCTCCGGGCTTATATTGAGGACATCAGAAGAACAGAGAAAAGAGGCCGGAAACCTCCGGTCTGAAACAAGGAAAACCGAAATGTTCGCCACCCTCAAGCGTGCCGCCAAGGCCCTCCGCGTTCCGACCACCGAAGAGATGGAACTGGCCTATATCTACGAAGCCGGTGACCGCTACGACCTCGAAGCTCGCGAGCGCAACCTCAGCCGCCGCAACTTCAACCGGAACCTCGGTCTCTGAGGATCCCAAGGCGGTTTGACCGCCCCGATCGACACGACGTTGAGCGCTCGACCTGACCGGTTCGGGCGCTTTGTCGTTTCCGAGACGGTGCTGACGCAGATCTCATGGCAGGTCGGCGGCAAATAGCGAGAGTGAACTGCAACAAGCAGTGGTGCTGCTCAATGGGGCGCCTGGGCCTGTGATGGACGCAGCGGAGCCGCCGTTGGCGACGATGAAGCGCTCTTCCGCCATTCGATTATCGGGACCGGCTCCGGCGAGGGGCGTTCCGGTTTTCATCACGCAGCGGGCGATATACCGCAAGTTGTCAAATCGCCAGTGTTTTCGTGGGCTTATAGATATTTGAAAATTTCTAAGGTAGTCTGGTAAGCAATGGAGCTGATGGACGATTTATCGACAGCCTGCCGGTCAACGATCGCGAGGTCTGATAATGGAACAGCGTTGTAGCGCTTCGGAGGGTGGTCATCTGGCCGCCGTGTGTTCTGAGCCAGGGTGTAAAGGCACGCCGCTACGCTGCTCAGCCAAGAACGAAGCGTTCTGCGCTATCTTCGACACGCTGTTCGGGACGAACTCCGCACCCATTCTGCTCATCAATCCGGAAGACGATGGCGCTGTGGTCGATGCCAACAAGAAGGCATTGGAGTTCTACGGTTATAGCCGCGAGGCGTTCCGGCAACTCCACGTTTGGGACATCAATACGCTGGGCCGCGCGGTGCTGCCGGTGATGCGCGAGATCTCCTCCTGGGCGGGAGGGCACTATCCGCAACGCTTTCGCCACCGGCTGGCAGACGGAACAATTCGCGACGTGCAAGTCTACGCCGGGCCGGTGCAGCTGGCCGACTGCAAGCTGCTGCTGTGCATCGTTCAGGATATCACCGCGGTGATCGAGGCCGAACAGTTCAATCGTCTCCTGCTCGACAGCGTCAACGTGGGCGTCTGCGGCATAGACGATACGGGAGCCTTCACCTTCGTCAATCCAGAAGCCGTCAGGGCGTTCGGTGTTCTTCACGAGAGCGAGGTCATCAAGCTCGGCATTCATCGATTTCTCGGCGACGCCGGCGAGCAAGCCGGCGGCGAGATCCACCCGATCCTCCGCATGGCCTCGACCGGCCCCACCGCTCAGGGGATCGAGTGCTTCATGCGAAAAGCCGACGGTACGCTCTTTCCCGTCCGGCTTGTCGTCAGCCCGATCCGGGTTGGCGATCGGATCCAGGGCTCCGTTCTGAGCTTTACCGATCTGACCAAGCAGCGCGAGCAGGAAGAGCAGGTTGCCGACCTGATCAATTCGGTTCCCGGCATCGTCTTCCAGGCGGTGATGGCTGCCAACGGTCGCTTCAGCCCCACGTATTTCAACGCCGCAGCCACAGGTTTCCTTGGAATATCGTCGGAGATCGACCTGACCTCGCCTGAAGTCTTGTCGTCTTTCTTGCCACGCTTCGGGTGGATTGGTCTCCTGCGCAGCCTCAAACGATCGGCCAGATGGCAACAGCCATGGGAGCGGGAGTTTCAGATCAACGGCAGGGAGGGCGGCAAGTGGCTGCTTGGCCGGGCCAAGACACGTTTGCAATCCAATGGCGACGTTGCTTTTACCGGCGTGCTTCTCGACATCACCGATCGCAAGCGGCTGGAGGCCCGCCTGGAGGCGGCGGCCCTGACGGATTCATTGACCGGACTCAAGAACCGCCGGCATTTCGAGCAGGCTCTGAAGACCTCGGCCGAGCGTCACCTTGCCCAGGCGCGCCCCTATTCGCTGATGGTGGTCGATATCGACCACTTCAAACAGCTCAACGACCGCTATGGCCACGACGTTGGCGACGACACGCTGCGGCATGTCGCCGGCATCTTGCAGCTCCGGTCGCGCGAAATGGATTGCGCTGCCCGATGGGGTGGGGAGGAGTTTGCGGTCCTGCTGCCGGACACCGGGCTGGAGTTCGCCTCATCTCTGGCCAACGACATTCGGTCTCATGTGGCCGAGGCAGGATTTCCGGCAGACGGCCTCTCGGTCAGCATCGGCGTCGGCGAAGTTGCCAGCGGAGAAGACCCCGGCGCCTTCTTCCGCCGCGTCGACGCCGCGCTCTACCGCGCCAAGGCAAACGGCCGCAATCGCGTCGAACTCGCGTGAGCCTGTCATGCCGTGCCGACAATCAGGCCGGAATGAAAGCCGTCCCACGCTGTGAGGAACGGCCCGGCAGCTCCAGGCCGCCGGGCGCTGAAAAACGTCAGGTCCGGGGATCGACCCATCCGCCCACCGGCTCAAAGCCGCCCATGGCCTCTCGGGGGCCCCAGGTCAGCGGCTTGTAGAGCGCCGGCGCCGTGCCGGAATCGAGCACCGGCTGGACGATCTGCCAGGCAAGTTCCGCCATGTCCTCGCGGGTGAACAGTTGGCGGCGGCCGTTCATCGCGTCGCCGATCAGCCGCTCATAGGGGAGGAGGTTGTCCATGCCGTCGCTGACGGCGCTGAGCTCCACCGCCTCGCCGATCATGTTGCCGCCGTTGGCCTTGCGCCGTGCGCCGATGCCGATCGCCACCTCGGGACCAAGGCGGAAGCGCATGTAGTTGGCTTCGCCCGGCCGGATCGGGTCGAACACGTCGAGCGGCGGCCGCTTGAAGCGGACCACCACCTCGGTGGCGCGCACCGGCAGGTTCTTGCCGGCGCGAATGTAGAAGGGCACGCCCTGCCAGCGCCAGGTGTCGATGAACAGGCGCACCGCCACGAAGGTCTCGACCCGCGAGTTGGCGGCAACGCCCGGTTCGTTGCGATAGCCCTCGAACTGGCCGCGGACGACGTCGAGCTCCTCAAGCGGGCGGATGGCTTTCAGCACCTGCACCTTCTCGTCGATCAGGTCGTCAGAGAGGGCGTTGACCGGCGGTTCGGTGGCGAGCAGCAGCAGCACGTTGATCAGGTGGTTCTGCACCACATCGCGCAACGCGCCGACCTCCTCATAGAAGCGGCCGCGCCCCTCGACGCCGAAGTTCTCGGCCATGGTGATCTGCACGCTGTCGATGTAGTTGCGGTTCCACAACGGCTCCAGGAAGGAGTTGGCGAAGCGGAAGTAGAGGAGGTTCTGGATCGCCTCCTTGCCGAGATAGTGGTCGATGCGGAAAATCTCGTCTTCTTTGAAGACGGTATGCAGAACGCGGTTGAGCTCCTGCGCCGATTGCAGGTCGCGGCCGAACGGCTTTTCGACCATCAAACGCGCGCCGAGCGAGAGGTTGGCCTGCTTGAGGCCGGCGGTCACCGAGGCGAACATCGACGGCGGGATCGCGAGATAGTAGAGCACGCGCCGGCGGTCCGACAGTGCCTCCTGGAGACGGGTGAACGTCGTCGGGTCCTGGTAGTCGCCGGGGACGAAGCGCATCAGGCTGGCGAATTTGGTGAAGGTTGCCTCGTCGATGTCGCCGGAGCTGGCGATGCTCTCGCGGGCGCGCTCCACCAGCTTCTCGACGCTCCAGCTATCGCGGGCAACGCCGACGATGGGTTCGTTGAGATTGCCGCGCCGCACCATCTGATAGAGCGACGGATAGATCATCTTGCGGGCGAGGTCGCCGGTGGCGCCAAAGATGACGAGAGCGTCCGACCGTCCGTTGCGGGCTTCTTTGATGACTCTGGGCATGTCAGTGGCCCTCCTTCTTTTCGATATGGCCGCCAAAGGCTTGGCGCATGGCCGAAAGCACCTTGTTGGCGAACTCGTCATTGCCGCGCGAGGTGAAGCGGCTGAATAGGGCCGACGACAGCACCGGCACCGGCACGGAGGTGTCGATGGCGGCCTGAAGCGTCCAGCGCCCCTCGCCGGAATCGGCGACGTGGCCCTGATAGGAGGCAAGGTTGGGGTCGGCGGAAAGCGCCGAAGCCGTCAGGTCGAGCAGCCACGAGCTGATGACGCTGGCATGCCGCCACACCTCGGTCACCGCAGCGATGTCGAAATCGTAGCGGTAGTATTGCGGCTCATCGAGCGGGCTGGTCTCGGCGTCGGCCTTGCGCGCCACCGAGCCGGCGTTGGCCGATTTCAGGATGTTCAGCCCCTCGGCATAGGCGGCCATCATGCCGTATTCGATGCCGTTGTGGATCATCTTGACGAAATGGCCGGCACCGGCCGGACCGCAGTGGAGGTAGCCGCGCTCCGCCGCGCTGAGCGACGGATCGCCGCCGGGGGCCAGGGTTGCAAAAATGGGATCGAGCCGCGCCACGGCGCCGGTGTCGCCACCGATCATCAGGCAGTAGCCGCGCTCCTTGCCCCATACGCCGCCGGACGTGCCGACATCGAGGAAGTGAATTCTGGCCGTTGCCAGTTCGCCGGCCAGATCCACCGCCTTGCGATAGTTGGAGTTGCCGCCGTCGATGATCGCGTCATCGGGGGAAAGGCGCGTCGACAGATCGCGAACGGCCGCTTCCGTGACGGCGGCCGGCAGCATCAGCCAGATGGCGCGCGGCGGCTTCAGGCGGGATATCAGGTCATCGACCGAGGAGGCGGGAACGGCGCCTTGCGCCTCCATGGCGGCGACGCTGTCCCGGTTGACGTCGTAGGCCACGACCTCGTGTCCGCCTGCCATAAGCCGGAGTGCCATGTTGTAGCCCATCCGGCCCAGTCCCATCATTCCGATCTGCATATGTCATTCTCCGTGAAGCCTTACGGACTTCGGGTGTCTGGAGTTCAGGCCCAAAGGGGCGTTGGGGCGTGTTGGTTGATGTAGGGCGGTTCGGGAGGGCTCAATTCGGCGCTGCGAGGCTGACGAAGAGCGGTATGAATTGGGGTCTGGGCAAAATCGCATCAGCCATCGGAGACCTTCCTGAACTGCCAATATCGGGCACTCACTTAGGTATATTACCTAGGCTCCGAGTAAATGGCCAACCCGATCACGTTCAAAGGAGGTAGCGGTGAAAAGGCGTGTCGGCCGCCCTATTCACGCTCAGAGGCTATGAGCGGGGGCGATTTCGCCGCCTTGCGGGCGGGCGCCAAGGCATGGAAGCCGGCACCCGGTGCAGGGCAGCTCCGATGTTGCGTCCGGGATTGGGGCAAGACAAACGTGCTCTAGACTGCCAATGCAGCGGACGTTTTGAAAATCTGCGACAGCTCGGTGGGCGGCATCGGCTTGCCCATCAGGAAGCCCTGCAGCTCGTCACAGCCGAAAGCCCGCAGAACGTCTCTCTGTTCGGGTGTTTCAACGCCCTCGGCGGTCGTCTTCAGCCCCTTGGCATGCGCCATTGAGATCATGGCCCGAACAATTTCCGCGTCGCCCTCGGACTCGGTGATGTTCTTCACAAAGCTGCGGTCGATCTTGATGCGATCGAAGCTGATATCCCTGAGCCGTTCGAACGTCGACGACCCTGTTCCGAAGTCATCGATGGCGATGGCGATCCCCTTGGCATTCAGGGATTTGATGTTTTGCAGCCCGACTTCCTCGGAATCTGCGAAGTCGGTTTCGGTCATCTCAAGTTCGAGACGCTCCGCCGGAAAACCGGTTCTCGACAGCACGGCAGATACGGCTTCGACGAACTCGGGATCACGCAGCTGAATGGGAGACACATTGACGGCGAGATGGTCGACTGGCCATGCAACGGCTTCGCGGCAGGCGGTTTCCAGAACCCACAAGCCCAGGTCGCCGATCAAGCCCGCCTCTTCGGCAATGGGAATGAACACCACCGGCGAAATCGCTCCCCGTCCGGGATGCTGCCAGCGGACGAGCGCCTCGGCCCCCAGGACACGATCGCCGTCGCTGGCGAATTTGGGCTGATAGACGACGGAGAGTCCGATCTTTGTCCGGAGGGCTTCGCGAAGATCCGCCTCTATGGCGGCCCGGTTCTGGATGGCATCGTCCATCTGGCTGCCGAAGATCGAGAAGCGACGGCGCCCGGCCAGTTTGGCATGATAGAGGGCGACGTCGGCCTTCCTGTTCAGCTCCGGTCGATCGGTGCCGTGATGAGGAGCCATCGACACGCCTATGGAGACGCCGATGAAGGCTCGCCGCCCCTCGATCTCCATCGGCTCGGCGAGACTGTCGATGATCTCACTGCAAATCTGCTCGACTTCGCGCTTGGTCCGATGGGGGATCAGGGCTGCGAACTCGTCTCCGCCCACGCGGTAGACAGGGGCGTTGGCAGGAAGGATGCCGGCCGTGCGCCGGGCGAATTCGACCAGGACGGCATCGCCGATCTGGTGGCCCAGGATGTCGTTGACCTGCTTGAACCGGTCGAGGTCCATGAACAGAAACGCCAGAGGGTCGGATTGCTGGTGGAGGGAGAACTGATCAACCAGCTCATCGGCGGCTTTCTCATAGGCCGCCCGATTGGGAAGCCCGGTGAGCGGGTCGTGCGAGGCGAGATATCGGATGTGCTCGTTGTTCTTGATCCGATCCAGCTTGCGACGATAGGACGCCGAGGAGATCAAGAGAGTGCCGACCATCAGCGTCGACGCCACCAGCGCCAGAATCGGCAACAGGGAGGCGAGAAGGCGCCGCCCCGGCTGATAGGGTACCCATTCGAACGGAACGGTCGCGCCGCTGGTGTCGCCGGTCAGGGTCACAGACGCCGCGTCTGGATCAAGCGCGCCGGCCGGAACGAATTTCAGATCTTGCAGAACATGCGCCTGGCCAACCCGGCGGATGACGTCGCCTTCAAGATACTGAATGGCGACATGGATATGAATCGTCGAGATGGATTGGCTCAGTCTCCCGGAGTCGGAGACAATCGGCTTTACGCTCAACACCGCCGGCTGTCCCGCGACGTAGAGATAGTCGCTGACGCCCACCGATTGTTCGTGGCTGCCTGCGATCGGCGCCTCTTCAGTCGCCAGTTTGGAACGGAGGGCTTGCAGATAGGGGCGCAACAAGTCGCGGCGTTCTTCGAAGAAGCCGGCCGGCTTTATTTGATTGTCGGCAAAAGAATAGATCGGCTGATCCTGCCCATCCAGCACATAGGCCTCATCGACGCCGAAGAATGTGTGCATCCAGCTGCCGAGGTTGCCATCGATCCATTCGTCATTGCCGCTCACGGCCGTTCTCTCGACGGCCTCATCCCAGAATGTGGAACTTTCCTGGTTATGAGACAGATTGGTGCGAATTTCTCTCAGAGCATAGCCGGCGATCTCGCCCTGCCTGCGGATATCCTCCTGATCAACCGACCGAGCAGCCCAAACGAGAAATAGCCCGATGGCCGACAGCGCAAGGACCATGGCCAGCAAGGAGGCGACGACCCGAGACAGGAAAAGAGAGAAGGGTTGATTCATCAAGGCGTCCCGGGGTCCAATTCGCGCTCGTGCCGTACCAAGCTGAAGCTCTCTTTCATTGCCACCTAAACGCCAGCCGATTTAAGAATTGGTTATTTTCTTTGTGAAGCATGATATGCTTGATGCATGTAGACCAGAGGTATTCTGGAATTCAGGATGTTTATTCGGCTGGTTTAAACCTACGGTAACCCCACGCTGCTCACAGCAGGTAAATAGTATTATAATACAATATTGCATGGAGTTTTGCGGCAAAAGGTATGGGCGCCTCGCAGGTCTATCCCTTGAGGTAGGGTAAGCGGATACTGCGGCCCTGCTACGGTATCTATCTGTCATGAACTGGCGCGAAAGCTTCGTCACCGATCGCAACAACACCGGCAGCGCGAGTATCACGCGCGGCTCCCGAGCCAATGGGCCGCCGGTGGCGACGATCACATGCCCATAGGGCGAATCTTCCATGGGCTCTCCGACCTTTGCCCACCCGCTAGCCCGCGGTTTTCCTCAGAAATAGGAAGATCTCGCTGCGGTGCTCTTCGGGCGGCGACGGGCGGGTACGTCGAGTGGCTTGCCTTAGCCGTGTGGCGACCTTGAATTTTCAGGGAAAGCGGTCCATATGGCACAGCCTCGGAGCTGATTGCTCTTTGCGGGGAGAGCGGCGCTAATCAGGGCTTGAACCTTGCGTTAAAAGGCACTATTCGAGCCGCCGACCGGCCGCCCCGGTTCGGGGGCAGCGCACGAAAAGGCCCCATCAAACCTTTCGAGAGAGACGAAGCGATGGCCAAGGAAAAGTTTTCGCGGACGAAGCCTCACTGCAATATCGGTACGATCGGTCACGTCGACCACGGCAAGACGTCGCTGACGGCGGCGATCACCAAGGTGCTGGCCGAGACGGGCGGCGCGACGTTCAAGGCCTATGATCAGATCGACGCGGCTCCCGAAGAGAAGGCGCGCGGCATCACGATCAACACGGCCCACGTCGAGTACGAGACGAAGAACCGTCACTATGCTCACGTCGACTGCCCAGGCCACGCCGACTATGTGAAGAACATGATCACCGGTGCCGCCCAGATGGACGGCGCGATCCTGGTCGTGTCGGCTGCCGACGGCCCGATGCCGCAGACCCGCGAGCACATCCTCTTGGCCCGTCAGGTCGGCGTGCCCGCCATCGTCGTCTACCTCAACAAGTGCGACATGGTCGACGATCCGGAGCTGCTTGAGCTGGTTGAGATGGAAGTGCGTGAGCTTCTGTCGTCCTACGACTTCCCCGGCGACGACATTCCGATCGTCAAGGGTTCGGCGCTCGTTGCCCTCGAGGGTGGCGACCCGGTCCTCGGTCATGACTCGATCCTCGAGCTGATGACCCAGGTCGATGCCTATATCCCGCAGCCGGACCGTCCGGTTGACCAGCCGTTCCTGATGCCGATCGAAGACGTGTTCTCGATCTCCGGTCGTGGCACCGTGGTGACCGGCCGTGTCGAGCGCGGCATCGTCAAGGTGGGCGAGGAAGTCGAGATCGTCGGCATCCGTCCGACCACCAAGACGACGGTGACCGGCGTCGAGATGTTCCGCAAGCTGCTCGATCAGGGCCAGGCTGGCGACAACATCGGCGCTCTGCTGCGCGGTACCAAGCGTGAAGACGTCGAGCGCGGCCAGGTGCTGTGCAAGCCGGCTTCGGTGAACCCGCACACCAAGTTCAAGGCGGAAGCCTACATCCTGACCAAGGAAGAGGGTGGCCGTCACACGCCGTTCTTCACCAACTACCGCCCGCAGTTCTACTTCCGCACGACGGACGTGACCGGCGTGGTGACGCTGAACGAAGGCGTCGAGATGGTGATGCCCGGCGACAACGTGACGATGAACGTCCAGCTGATCGTTCCGATTGCCATGGAAGAGAAGCTCCGCTTCGCTATCCGTGAAGGTGGCCGCACCGTCGGCGCCGGCGTCGTCGCTTCGATCGTCGAGTAAGTAGAAGTTTTCCGGCGGCTCCGGCCGCCGGAATCCCCTGAATTTCCGGGCTGATCCACAGCCAAGTCATTCGGGAGACAAAGAAATTGCCAGGCGGGGGTTGCTCCGCCGGCAAGAATCGGTGAGAAGGGCGCACCGCGTTTTTGGTGCTTGATCCGGAAGCCGGTTCGGCTATAAGCGAACGGACTGGCGTCCGCGAGCGGAAGTCTTAGGGGTATAGCTCAGTTGGTAGAGCGGCGGTCTCCAAAACCGCAGGTCGCGGGTTCGAGCCCTGCTGCCCCTGCCATTTCCCTCTTGCGTCGACCTACCGGAAGCTATAGATAACGGTTCCTGTCTCGTGGCGCGCGGAGCTGACGTTCCGCGCGCCCGACCGTCATGAGTGGATGTATGGCCAAGACTAGCCCCCTTGAGTTTCTGCAGCAAGTTCGGACCGAGGCCGGCAAGGTCACGTGGCCGACCCGGCGCGAAACTGCGATCACGACGACCATGGTGTTCATCATGGCCATCCTTGCGGCAATCTTCTTCCTGGTTGCCGACATGATCATGAACTGGGGTGTCGGGTTGCTGCTCGGCCTCAGCGGCTGACGAACGACCGCCGAGGGAGCATCGACATGGCAAAACGCTGGTACATTGTGCACGCCTACTCGAATTTCGAGAAGAAGGTGGCCGACTCCATCAAGGAGCAGGCGCAACAGCGCGGTCTCGCGCACCTCTTCGAGCAGGTGCTGGTACCCACTGAGAGCATCACGGAAGTGCGTCGCGGCCGCAAGGTTTCGGCCGAGCGCAAGTTCTTTCCCGGTTACGTCCTCGTTCGCATGGATATGACCGACGAGGCTTACCACCTCATTAAGAACACGCCGAAGGTCACTGGGTTCCTGGGCTCCGACAATAAGCCGGTTCCCATTCCCGACCGCGAGGCGGAGCGGATCATGAATCAGGTCGAGGTTGGCGTCGAACGGCCCAAGCCGTCCGTCAGCTTCGAAATCGGCGAGCAGGTCAAGGTGTCCGACGGCCCGTTCGCCTCCTTCTCCGGCCTCGTCGAAGAGGTGGATGAGGAACGCAGCCGCCTCAAGGTGGCGGTGTCGATCTTCGGCCGCGCCACGCCGGTCGAGCTGGAATACGGTCAGGTCGAAAAGGTCTGACGCACGTTTGCGGTGCCGGTTACGCCGGTGCCGCGTCCGTCGCTTGGTACGCCAAGCGGCACCCACCCCGTGGGAGAGGGGCCCCGGCAATCGCCGCCGGGACACGGTCCTCCGACCACGAACCTGAAGGCGAGCCGGCTTTGCCGGGGCTGCCGACGAGGAGATAAAAATGGCGAAGAAAATCACCGGCTACCTGAAGCTTCAGGTGGCGGCCGGTTCGGCGACCCCGTCGCCCCCGATCGGCCCCGCGCTCGGTCAGCGCGGCCTCAACATCATGGAATTCTGCAAGGCGTTCAACGCGCAGACGCAGGGTATGGAAAAGGGCATGCCGATCCCGGTGCTCTTCACCATCTATGCCGACCGCTCGTTCACCTTCAAGCTGCGTACGCCGCCGGTTGGCTACTTCCTCAAGAAGGCCGCCGGTATCGACAAGGGCTCGAAGACGCCGGGTACCGGTTCTGCCGGCTCCATCACCAAGGCGCAGGTGCGTGAAATCGCCGAGAAGAAGCTCGCCGACATGAACGCCGCCTCCATCGACGCCGCCATGCTCATGGTCGAGGGCTCTGCCCGCTCCATGGGTCTGCAGATCGCGGAGTGACCGACATGGCCAAGCTTCCCAAGCGCGTCGCCGCCAGTCGCGAAGGCATCGATCGCAAGAAGTTCTACCCGCTGACCGAGGCCCTCGGCCTGATCAAGGAACGCGCCACGGCGAAGTTCGACGAGACCGTCGAAGTCGCCATCAACCTGGGCGTCGATCCCCGTCATGCCGACCAGATGGTCCGTGGCGTCGTTCAGCTGCCGCACGGCACCGGCAAGACCGTTCGCGTCGCCGTGTTCGCCCGTGGCCTCAAGGCCGACGAAGCGACCGCCGCTGGCGCCGACATCGTCGGTGCCGAGGATCTGGTTGAGACCATCCAGAAGGGTGAGATCAACTTCGACCGCTGCATCGCCACGCCGGACATGATGCCGCTGGTCGGTCGTCTCGGTAAGGTGCTGGGCCCGCGCGGCCTGATGCCGAACCCCAAGGTCGGCACCGTCACGCAGGACGTCGCCGCCGCCGTCAAGGCGACCAAGGGTGGCGCTGTCGAGTTCCGTGTCGAGAAGGCTGGTATCGTCCACGCCGGCATCGGCAAGGCGTCGTTCAGCGCCGAGGCTCTGCTCGAGAACATCCGGGCCATCGTCGATGCCGTCCAGAAGGCCAGGCCGGCCGGTGCCAAGGGCACCTACCTGCAGCGCCTCTCGGTCTCCTCGACCATGGGCCCTGGCGTCAAGGTTGAAGTCGGCTCCCTGGGTGCCGCTTCCTGACGATGAATTCCGACCTATATAGGGTCGGCTGCTCCGACAAGGAGCGAACAAGTTTCCCGTCGGCTTAGGCCGGCGGGATCGGTGGCTTTCAGAGGGCTTGCCCGAAGAAGGCTTCCGACCCTGTCCGAGATTGTGGGTGTCCCGGCATTTCTGCCGCGACCTAAGCCGCCGGACCGATCCTGGTTTTCCGGGTGACGTCGGGGCCTGCATGAGACGGGAGTGAGATCCGTATGCATCCGAAGGGTGGTTCGCCGCTCTTCCAATGACCAGTACCGGTTCGAACTCTTCCCTCCAGCCACGCCGGTTTTCCGGAACGGGTTGGCGGACAGGCCGCGAGCGCCGCGCTTGAGCCCTTTGGGTGAGGGGCGTGGCAACAGCAACCTGACGGCGAGGCGCAAGCCTTGTCGTTTATCTGGAGACAGGCCGTGGATAGAGCGGAAAAGCGGGAACTGATCGACGCACTCAACGCCTCGTTCAAGGGCGCGGGCGTCATCGTCGTGTCCCACTACCAAGGCCTTACCGTCGCTGACCTGCAGGCGTACCGCGCCCGCATGAAGGAAGCCGGCGGCAAGGTCAAGGTCGCCAAGAACCGCCTCGCCAAGCTTGCTCTTCAAGGCACTGATGCCGAGCACATCGCTGACCTGTTCACAGGTCCGACCGTCATCGCCTACTCGGCGGATCCGGTCGCGGCGTCCAAGGTCACCGTCGAGTATTCCAAGACCAACGACAAGCTCGTTGTTCTCGGTGGTGCTCTCGGCAAGACCAACCTCGATGCCAACGGCGTCAAGGCTCTCGCGAGCCTGCCGTCGCTGGACGAACTGCGCGCCAAGCTGCTGGGTATGATCAATACCCCGGCGACCCGCATCGCAGGCGTCCTGCAGGCACCCGCGGGCCAGCTGGCCCGCGTGTTCGGGGCTTATGCCAAGAAGGACGAAGCGGCGTGAGGCCGTTCGACCTGAAACACAAATCTGGTTCGAACCGTTACTGAAGGAAGAAGTGAAATGGCTGATCTTGCCAAGCTGGTCGATGAACTGTCGGCCCTGACCGTCCTGGAAGCCGCCGAGCTGTCCAAGCTCCTCGAAGAGAAGTGGGGCGTTTCCGCCGCTGCTCCGGTCGCCGTCGCCGCCGTTGGTGGCGCTGCTGCGCCGGCCGCTGCCGAGGAAGAGAAGACCGAGTTCGACGTCATCCTCGTCGATGCCGGCGACAAGAAGATCAACGTGATCAAGGAAGTCCGCGCCATCACCGGTCTCGGCCTCAAGGAAGCCAAGGACCTGGTCGAAGGCGCTCCGAAGCCGGTCAAGGAAGCCGCGTCCAAGGACGAGGCCGCCAAGATCAAGAAGCAGCTTGAAGAAGCTGGCGCCAAGGTCGAAGTCAAGTAATCGACCTGACAATTTTGACGGTGGGCGGCTCGACAAAATCGGGCCGCCCAACGGTTGTTTTTGAGATGGCCTTTATTTGGCCCGAATCGAACCGAATTGGCTAAAGACTTGGCCTGTCGGTAGACGATCGGTTTGTCCCGAGCCCTTCGGCAACGTTGAGAGCGTTGCACATCAAAGGGTTCCGGTCTGCCGATCACGGTGTACGAGGGAAGCAATGGCGCAAACGTTCAACGGCCGCAGGCGTGTCCGCAAGTTCTTCGGAGACATCCGGGAAGTTGCCGAGATGCCGAACCTGATCGAGGTCCAGAAGGCGTCCTACGACCAGTTCCTCATGGTGGAGGAACCGAAGGGTGGGCGTCCTGAAGAGGGTCTCCAGGCCGTTTTCAAGTCTGTGTTCCCGATTTCCGATTTTGCTGGCACGGCTTTCCTGGAATTCGTTCGCTACGAGTTCGAGGCGCCGAAGTATGACGTCGACGAGTGCCGCCAGCGCGGCATGACCTTTGCCGCGCCGCTGAAGGTGACGCTGCGCCTCATCGTATTCGATGTCGATGAGGATACTGGCGCCAAGTCGGTCAAGGACATCAAGGAGCAGGACGTCTACATGGGCGACATGCCGCTCATGACCGACAACGGCACCTTCATCGTCAACGGCACCGAGCGCGTCATCGTTTCGCAGATGCATCGTTCGCCGGGCGTGTTCTTCGATCACGACAAGGGCAAGAGCCACTCGTCGGGCAAGCTGCTGTTCGCCGCGCGCATCATCCCCTATCGCGGGTCCTGGCTCGACATCGAGTTCGACGCCAAGGACATCGTCTATGCGCGTATCGACCGCCGCCGCAAGATCCCGGTGACGAGCCTGATGTTCGCCCTCGGTCTCGACGGCGAAGAGATTCTCGACACCTTCTACAACAAGATCATCTACGAGCGCGCCAAGGATGGCTGGCGCATGCCTTACGATGCCAATCGCATGAAGGGCATGAAGGCCGTTGCTGACCTGATCGACGCCGACACCGGCGAAGTGGTGGTCGGCGCCGGCCGCAAGCTGACCGCTCGCGCTGCCCGTCAGCTCGCCGATAAGGGCCTCAAGGCCTTGAAGGTGACCGACGAGGAGCTCGAAGGGCTCTATATCGCCGAAGACGTCGTCAACATGCAGACGGGTGAGATCCACGTCGAGGCTGGTGACGAAATCACCGCCAAGATGCTGGCTCAGCTGGCTGAACTCGGCATCGACGAGCTGCCGCTGCTCGACATCGATCACGTCAACACCGGCGCCTACATTCGCAACACGCTGGCCGTCGACAAGAACGAGCTGCGCGAGAGCGCGCTGTTCGACATCTATCGCGTCATGCGTCCGGGCGAGCCGCCGACCATCGACACCGCCGAGGCGATGTTCAAGTCGCTGTTCTTCGACGCCGAGCGCTACGACCTCAGCGCCGTCGGCCGCGTCAAGATGAACATGCGCCTCGACCTCCAGTGCCCGGATACCGTCCGTATCCTGCGCAAGGAGGACATCCTCGCCGTCATCAAGACGCTCGTTGAGCTGCGTGACGGCAAGGGCGAGATCGACGACATCGACAACCTCGGCAACCGCCGTGTCCGTTCGGTCGGCGAGCTGATGGAAAATCAGTATCGCGTCGGCCTCCTGCGCATGGAGCGCGCCATCAAGGAGCGCATGAGCTCGGTCGACATCGACACGGTCATGCCGCAGGATCTGATCAACGCCAAGCCGGCTGCCGCCGCGGTGCGCGAGTTCTTCGGCTCGTCGCAGCTCAGCCAGTTCATGGACCAGACCAACCCGCTCTCCGAGATCACCCACAAGCGCCGCCTGTCGGCCCTTGGCCCGGGCGGTCTGACCCGCGAGCGCGCCGGCTTCGAAGTCCGCGACGTGCACACCACGCACTATGGCCGTATCTGCCCGATTGAGACGCCGGAAGGCCCGAATATCGGTCTGATCAACTCGCTCGCCACCTTCGCCCGCGTCAACAAGTACGGCTTCATCGAGAGCCCGTACCGGATCGTCGAAAACGAGCGGGTGACCGACAAGGTCGTCTATCTCTCGGCGATGGAAGAGAGCAAGTACACGGTCGCCCAGGCCAATGCCGCGCTCGACGCTGAAGGCCGTTTCGTCAACGACCTCGTCATCTCCCGTCATGCCGGCGAGACGGCTGCGGTTGCCAAGGAACGCGTCGACCTGATGGACGTGTCGCCGAAGCAGGTCGTGTCGGTTGCCGCGGCGCTGATCCCGTTCCTTGAGAACGACGACGCCAACCGCGCTCTGATGGGCTCGAACATGCAGCGTCAGGCCGTGCCGCTGGTGCGTGCCGAGGCGCCGTTCGTCGGCACCGGCATGGAGCCGGTCGTGGCTCGTGACTCGGGCGCTGCCATTGCCGCCAAGCGCGGCGGTGTCATCGACCAGGTGGACGCCACCCGTATCGTTATCCGCGCCACCGAGGACCTCGATCCGTCGAAGTCCGGCGTCGATATCTATCGCCTGATGAAGTTCCAGCGCTCCAACCAGTCGACCTGCATCAACCAGCGTCCGCTGGTGCGCGTCGGCGACGTGGTGGCCAAGGGTGACATCATCGCCGACGGTCCGTCGACCGATCTCGGCGACCTGGCGCTCGGCCGGAACGTGCTCGTCGCGTTCATGCCGTGGAACGGCTACAACTACGAGGACTCGATCCTTCTCTCCGAGAAGATCGTGGCCGAGGACGTGTTCACCTCGATCCACATCGAGGAGTTCGAGGTGATGGCCCGCGACACCAAGCTGGGCCCCGAAGAAATCACCCGCGACATCCCGAACGTGTCGGAAGAAGCGCTGAAGAACCTCGACGAAGCCGGTATCGTCTACATCGGCGCCGAAGTGCAGGCCGGCGACATCCTGGTCGGCAAGATCACGCCGAAGGGCGAGAGCCCGATGACGCCGGAAGAGAAGCTTCTGCGCGCCATCTTCGGTGAGAAGGCGTCGGACGTTCGCGACACCTCGCTGCGCGTTCCGCCGGGCGTCACCGGCACCATCGTCGAAGTGCGCGTCTTCAACCGCCACGGCGTCGAGAAGGACGAGCGCGCCATGGCGATCGAGCGCGAGGAGATCGAACGCCTCGCCAAGGACCGCGACGACGAGCAGGCCATTCTCGACCGTAACGTCTACGGCCGTCTGATGGACATGCTGATCGGCAAGACCGGCGTCGGCGGCCCCAAGGGCTTCAAGAAGGACACCGTCCTCGACCAGGAGAAGCTCGAGGAGTTCCCGCGTTCGCAGTGGTGGCAGTTCGCCCTCGAAAGCGAGCAGGCCATGGGCGAGATCGAGGCCCTGCGCAAGCAGTATGACGAGAGCCGCAAGCGGCTCGAGCAGCGCTTCATTGACAAGGTGGAGAAGCTGCAGCGCGGCGACGAACTGCCGCCGGGCGTCATGAAGATGGTCAAGATCTTCGTCGCCGTGAAGCGCAAGATCCAGCCGGGCGACAAGATGGCCGGCCGTCATGGCAACAAGGGTGTCGTCTCGCGCATCGTGCCGGTGGAAGACATGCCGTTCCTCGAGGACGGTACCCATGTCGACATCGTGCTGAACCCGCTCGGCGTGCCCTCGCGCATGAACGTCGGTCAGATCCTTGAGACCCACCTTGGCTGGGCTTGCGCCGGCATGGGCCGCAAGATCGGCGAGATGCTCGAAGCCTACCGGCATGGCCAGGGCATCGAGCCGCTGCGCGACCTCGTGGTCGATACCTATAAGGGGTCTACCAAGACCGAGAACATCAGCGAATACAGCGACGACGAGATCCTGCTTCTCGCCAATCAGGTGAAGAAGGGCATTTCGATCGCCACGCCGGTGTTCGACGGCGCTCGCGAGCCGGACATCAATCTGTTGCTGGCCAAGGCCGGGGTGAATACGTCCGGCCAGTCGGTGCTCTATGATGGCCGTACCGGTGAAGCCTTCGACCGCAAGGTGACGGTTGGCTACATCTATATGCTGAAGCTCCACCACCTCGTGGACGACAAGATCCACGCCCGTTCGATCGGTCCCTACAGCCTCGTGACCCAGCAGCCGCTGGGCGGCAAGGCGCAGTTCGGTGGCCAGCGCTTCGGTGAAATGGAAGTGTGGGCGCTCGAAGCCTACGGTGCAGCCTACACGCTGCAGGAGATGCTGACGGTGAAGTCGGACGACGTGGCCGGCCGTACCAAGGTCTACGAGGCGATCGTCCGTGGCGACGAGGCCTTCGAGTCCGGCATCCCCGAAAGCTTCAACGTGCTGGTCAAGGAGATGCGGTCGCTCGGCCTCAACGTCGAGCTGGTCAACTCCAAGGAACACGCCGTTCTCGGCGACGAGCGGCCCCAGGACGCGGCGGAGTGATCCGGCGCGCCTAACGACGGAAATGCCTTGAGCTGTCGGCGCGAAAGCGCCGGCAGTTCGGCGTGTCCGGAAACCCTACGAAATTACTCATGCAGCCCCCGCCGGCGAGGCGGACAGACGGCGGTCGGGCAGCATCACAGGAGAACGAGCCGATGAACCAAGAGGTCATGAACCTTTTCAACGCACAGGCTCCCGTGCAGGTCTTCGATCAGATCAAGATCTCCCTCGCTTCCCCCGAGAAGATCCTTTCCTGGTCCTATGGCGAGATCAAGAAGCCTGAGACCATCAACTATCGTACCTTCAAGCCCGAGCGCGATGGCCTGTTCTGCGCCCGCATCTTCGGGCCGATCAAGGACTACGAGTGCTTGTGCGGCAAGTACAAGCGCATGAAGTACAAGGGCGTCATCTGCGAGAAGTGCGGCGTCGAAGTCACGCTGTCGCGCGTTCGCCGCGAGCGCATGGGCCACATCGAGCTCGCAGCGCCCGTCGCCCACATCTGGTTCCTGAAGTCGCTGCCGAGCCGCATTGGTCTGTTGCTCGACATGCCGCTCAAGGACCTCGAGCGCATTCTCTATTTCGAAAACTACGTCGTCACCGAGCCGGGCCTCACGCCTCTCAAGCAGCATCAGCTCCTCACCGAAGAGGACTACATGCGCGCTCAGGAGGAGTATGGCGAGGACACCTTCACCGCCCTGATCGGCGCCGAAGCCATCCGTGAGCTTCTGCAGTCGCTCGACCTCGCCAAGCTGGCCGAAAAGCTGCGCCAGGAGATCGCCGAGTCGACCTCCGAGCTGAAGCCGAAGAAGCTCGCCAAGCGCGTCAACATCATCGAGGCCTTCATCCAGTCGGGCAACAAGCCCGAGTGGATGGTCATGAGCGTCATCCCGGTCATCCCGCCGGACCTGCGCCCGCTGGTCCCGCTGGACGGCGGCCGCTTTGCGACCTCCGACCTCAACGACCTCTATCGTCGCGTCATCAACCGTAACAACCGCCTGAAGCGCCTCATCGAGCTGCGTGCGCCGGACATCATCATCCGCAACGAAAAGCGCATGCTGCAGGAGTCCGTCGATGCGCTGTTCGACAACGGTCGTCGTGGCCGCGTCATCACCGGCGCCAACAAGCGTCCGCTGAAGTCGCTCTCCGACATGCTGAAGGGCAAGCAGGGCCGCTTCCGTCAGAACCTCCTCGGCAAGCGCGTCGACTACTCCGGCCGTTCGGTCATCGTGGTCGGCCCCGAGATGAAGCTGCATCAGTGCGGCCTGCCGAAGAAGATGGCGCTTGAGCTGTTCAAGCCGTTCATCTACTCGCGCCTCGACGCCAAGGGCTTCTCCTCGACGGTGAAGCAGGCCAAGAAGCTGGTGGAGAAGGAGCGTCCGGAAGTCTGGGATATCCTCGACGAGGTGATCCGCGAGCATCCGGTCATGCTGAACCGCGCCCCGACGCTGCACCGCCTGGGCATCCAGGCCTTCGAGCCGATCCTGATCGAAGGCAAGGCCATCCAGCTGCACCCGCTCGTCTGCTCGGCCTTCAACGCCGACTTCGACGGCGACCAGATGGCCGTGCACGTGCCGCTCAGCCTCGAGGCCCAGCTCGAAGCCCGCGTGCTGATGATGTCGACCAACAACATCCTGCACCCGGCCAACGGCGCGCCGATCATCGTTCCCTCGCAGGACATCGTCCTCGGCCTCTACTACCTGTCGATCATGAACGACGGCGAGCCGGGCGAGGGCATGGCCTTCGCCGACTTCGGCGAGCTGCAGCATGCGCTCGACACGGGGGCCGTGACGCTGCACTCCAAGGTGCGCGGCCGCTTCAAGACCATCGACAAGGACGGCAACCCGGTCTCCAAGATCTACGAGACCACCCCTGGCCGCATGATGATCGGCCAGCTGCTGCCCAAGAACCACAACGTGCCGTACGACCTCTGCAACGAGCTCATGACCAAGAAGAAGATCTCGGGCATGATCGATGCGGTCTACCGCCATTGCGGCCAGAAGGAGTCGGTGATCTTCTGCGACAAGATCATGGCCCTCGGCTTCAAGGAAGCCTGCAACGCCGGCATTTCCTTCGGCAAGGACGACATGGTCATTCCGGAGACCAAGGCGAACCTGGTCGGCGAGACCCTGGCGCTGGTCAACGACTATGAGCAGCAGTACTCCGACGGCCTGATCACTCAGGGCGAGAAGTACAACAAGGTCGTCGACGCCTGGGCCAAGTGCACCGACAAGGTGGCCGAGGAGATGATGAAGCGCATCTCCTCCGTGCAGAAGGACGAAAGCGGCCGTACCAAGCCGATGAACTCCATCTACATGATGAGCCATTCGGGTGCCCGTGGTTCGCCGGCCCAGATGAAGCAGCTCGCCGGTATGCGTGGCCTGATGGCCAAGCCGTCGGGCGAGATCATCGAGACGCCGATCATCTCGAACTTCAAGGAAGGCCTCAGCGTGATGGAGTACTTCAACTCCACTCACGGTGCCCGTAAGGGTCTGGCCGACACCGCTCTGAAGACCGCCAACTCGGGCTATCTCACCCGTCGTCTCGTCGACGTGGCGCAGGACTGCATCATCACCGAAGTCGACTGCGGCGCCGAGGACCAGGGTCTTCGCATGCAGGCGATCGTCGATGCCGGTCAGGTCGTGGCCACGCTCGGTGCCCGTATCCTCGGCCGTACGGCCGCGGAGGACATCACCGTCGCCGCAACCGGCGAAGTGGTGGTGCCGAAGGGCAAGCTGATCGAAGAGCGCGACGTCGAGCGTATCGAGAAGTCGGGCATCCAGTCGGTGAAGATCCGCTCGGTGCTGACGTGCGCCACCAAGGTCGGCGTCTGCGCCAAGTGCTACGGTCGCGATCTGGCCCGCGGCACGCCCGTCAACATGGGCGAAGCCGTCGGTGTCATCGCTGCCCAGTCGATCGGCGAGCCGGGTACCCAGCTCACCATGCGTACGTTCCACATCGGTGGCACGGCGCAGGTGGTGGATAGCTCGTTCATCGAGTCGACCATCGAAGGCACGGTCAAGATCCGCAACCGCAACGTCGTGCGCGACAGCGAGGGCAAGCTCATCGCCATGGGCCGTAACCTCGCCGTGGTGCTCGTCGACGAGGCCGGCAACGAGCGTTCGACCCACCGCGTGGTCTACGGCTCGCGTCTGCATGTCGACGATGGCGACAAGATCAAGCGCGGCCAGCGTCTTGCCGAGTGGGACCCCTACACCCGCCCGGTGCTGACCGACGTCGATGGTATCGTCGGCTCCGAGGATCTGGTCGAAGGCGCTTCGGTGTCGGAGACCACCGACGAGGCGACCGGTATCACCAAGCGCGTGGTCATCGACTGGCGCGGCTCGGCCCGTACGTCGGATCTCAAGCCGGCGCTGATCGTCAAGGACGCCAACGGCAAGATCGGCAAGCCGCAGAAGGGTGGCGACGCCCGCTACCTGCTCAGCCCCGACGCCATCCTGTCGGTCGAGCCGGGTTCGAAGGTGCATGCCGGCGACGTGCTCGCCCGTATCCCGCTCGAAAGCGCCAAGACGCGCGACATCACCGGCGGTCTGCCGCGTGTTGCCGAGCTGTTCGAGGCTCGTCGTCCGAAGGATCATGCCATCATCGCCGAGATCGATGGCACCATCCGCTTCGGCCGCGACTACAAGAACAAGCGCCGTGTGCTCATCGAGCCGCACGACGCCAGCCTTGAGCCGCGCGAGTACCTGATCCCCAAGACCAAGAACTTCCACCTTCAGGAAGGCGACGTGGTCGAAAAGGGCGATTACATCGTCGACGGCAACCCGGCGCCGCACGACATCCTGGCGATCAAGGGCGTGGAGGCACTGGCTGCCTACCTCGTCAACGAAATCCAGGAAGTCTACCGGTTGCAGGGCGTGGTGATCAACGACAAGCACATCGAGGTGATCGTTCGCCAGATGCTGCAGAAGGTCGAAGTCACCGAGGGTGGCGACACCGACCTGATGGGCGGTGATCAGGTGGACGCCATCGAGTTCGAACAGATCAACGAGAAGGCGAAGTCCGAGGGCAAGCACCCCGCGGTCGCTCACCCGATCCTGCTCGGCATCACCAAGGCCAGCCTGCAGACCCGCTCCTTCATCTCGGCGGCGTCCTTCCAGGAAACCACCCGCGTCCTCACCGAAGCGGCGGTCAACGGCAAGGTCGATACGCTCGAGGGCCTCAAGGAGAACGTCATCGTCGGCCGCCTGATCCCGGCTGGTACCGGCTCGCTGATGAGCCGCATCCGCCAGGTGGCGACGCGCCGCGACGAACTGATCCTCGAGGAGCGCCGCAAGGACGCCCTCGGCGAGGGCGTCGAGGTGAGCGTCGGCGAAGTCGACCGGATCGGCACCGAGGTCTGATCGGCCGAATCCGAAAGTTGAAATGGCGCGGCGCTCCGCACGGGGCGCCGCGCTTTTCTTTTGAAAGATTCGCCGGAAAGGATTCGCCGGCCGGATCCGGGTTTCGGCGGGCAGGCTTGGGGAGGATTCGCATCCTCATCCCACAGGGACGGCCGAAAAGGGCAGGGTGGGTTGCATTTGTTGCGTGAGATTGTCATGGAATTGCCGCTTCGTGCGCCTGCGGCGGTACCATGTCCGCAGAAGGCCGAGGTTTCTGGCTTTTTTGCTCGGCCGGCTTGACGGTTGGGGATTGTTTGAGTAGTGTCCGCGCCACTTGAAGAGTTGGTCTGTAACGCGTGATCGATCACTGGTCCTTAAGCCCTTGATCAAGCCTCGTTAAACGCAATTCGATCCACTGGTGGTGAAAGCTGTTGTACGCATGAACGGTGCCGACTGGCATTGTTCCTCTGCTTTCCGCCGCGCCGGACGTGAGATTTCACGTTATCGGCGCGCTTCGTTTTGTGCGGGCGGGGTGCGGAGAGCTGCGAATTTGGTCAGGGAGCTGGCCTGTTGCCTCGGTTTGGGCAGCGGTTGGTTCTGAAGGAAGTAGTTCCGGTTTTAAGTTCCGGACGTTTGGATTGAAGGTGAAGGATGCCGACGATCAATCAGTTGATCCGTAACCCGCGCGTTGCGCCGGTTTACCGTGAGAAGGCCCGCCATCTTGAGGCTTGCCCTCAGAAGCGCGGCGTCTGCACGCGTGTTTATACGACGACCCCGAAGAAGCCGAACTCGGCCCTTCGTAAGGTCGCCAAGGTTCGTCTGACCAACGGCTACGAGGTCATCGGTTACATTCCTGGTGAGGGCCATAACCTCCAGGAGCACTCGGTCGTCATGATCCGTGGCGGTCGCGTCAAGGACCTTCCCGGCGTGCGCTACCACATTCTCCGCGGCGTGCTCGACACGCAGGGCGTGAAGAACCGCAAGCAGCGCCGTTCCAAGTACGGCGCCAAGCGTCCGAAGTGATCCCTGGCCGGATCTGTGCGTGAAGCCGGATCCGGTCGGTCTTATTTTGCTATACCCGGAGACGAAGTATGTCCCGTCGTCACAGTGCAGAGAAGCGCGAGATCAATCCCGATCCGAAGTTCGGTGATATCGTCGTTTCCAAGTTCATGAACTCGATCATGCAGGACGGCAAGAAGTCGGTTGCTGAAGCAATCGTCTACGGTGCCTTCGACAGCATCGAGACCCGCACCCGCCAGAGCCCGGTCCAGACCTTCCACCAGGCGCTCCACAACGTGATGCCGCAGATCGAAGTTCGGTCGCGCCGCGTTGGTGGTGCCACCTACCAGGTTCCGGTCGAGGTCCGTGCCGAGCGCCGTCAGGCCCTCGCCATTCGCTGGCTGATCACCGCCGCTCGCGGCCGCAACGAGAAGACCATGGTCGATCGTCTGTCGGGTGAGCTGATGGATGCCGCCAACAACCGCGGCACCGCCGTCAAGAAGCGCGAAGATACGCACCGGATGGCTGAAGCCAACCGCGCCTTCTCGCACTATCGCTGGTAAGCCTGAGAGGCGGAGACGAACATGGCTCGTACGCATAAGCTCGAGGACTACCGCAACTTCGGCATCATGGCCCACATCGATGCGGGCAAGACGACGACGACGGAACGCGTCCTCTATTACTCGGGCAAGTCCCACAAGATCGGCGAAGTGCACGACGGCGCTGCCACCATGGACTACATGGAGCAGGAGCAGGAGCGCGGCATCACCATCACGTCGGCTGCCACCACCACCTTCTGGAACGGCAAGCGCCTCAACATCATCGACACCCCAGGCCACGTCGACTTCACCATCGAAGTCGAGCGTTCGCTGCGTGTGCTCGACGGTGCTGTCTGCGTGCTGGACTCCAACCAGGGCGTCGAGCCGCAGACCGAGACGGTGTGGCGCCAGGGCGACAAGTACAACGTGCCGCGCATTGTCTTCTGTAACAAGATGGACAAGACCGGCGCCAACTTCGACCAGTGCCTCAGCGACATCAAGACGCGCCTCGGTGCCCGTCCGGTCGCTCTGCAGCTGCCGATCGGTTCGGAAGCCAACTTCAAGGGCATCGTCGACCTCATCCGCATGAAGGCGGTCGTGTGGGAAGACGAGCAGCTCGGCGCCAAGTTCCACGACGAGGAAATTCCGGCCGACATGCTCGAGCGCGCCAAGGAATCGCGCGCCGAACTGATCGAAGCCGCCGTCGAAATGGACGACACCGCCATGGAGGCCTACCTCGAGGGCAACGAGCCCGACGAGGCGACCCTCAAGAGGCTGATCCGCAAGGCGGTTCTGGTTTCTGCCTGGTTCCCGGTTCTGGCTGGCTCGGCCTTCAAGAACAAGGGCGTGCAGACGCTGCTCGACGCCGTTGTCGACTTCCTGCCGTCGCCGGTCGATGTGCCGCCGACCAAGGGTATCGACCCGAAGACAGAAGAAGAGATCGTCCGTCATTCGTCCGACGACGAGCCGCTCTCCATGCTGGCCTTCAAGATCATCGAAGATCCCTATGGCGTTCTGACCTTCGCTCGCGTCTACTCGGGCGTGCTGGCCAAGGGTTCGACCGTTCTGAACTCGACCCGCGAGAAGCGTGAGCGCATCGGCCGTATGGTGCAGATGCACGCCGACACCCGTGAGGACGTCGAAGAAGCCCGCGCCGGCGACATCGTCGCTTTCGTTGGTCTCAAGGACACCCGCACCGGCGATACGCTCTGCGATCCGCTGAAGCCCGTCATCCTTGAGAAGATGGAATTCCCCGAGCCGGTCATCGAGATGGCCGTCGAGGCCGCGACCAAGAGCGAGCAGGAGAAGCTCTCCATCGCCCTGCAGAAGCTGGCCTCCGAGGACCCGTCCTTCCGCGTCTCCACCGACCAGGAGTCGGGCCAGACGATCATCAAAGGCATGGGCGAGCTGCATCTCGACATCAAGATCGACATTCTCCGTCGTGCTCCGCACAACATCAAGGTGAACGTCGGCGCCCCGCAGGTTGCCTACCGCGAGACCATCCGCAAGGCCACCGAGATCGACTACACCCACAAGAAGCAGACCGGTGGTACCGGTCAATTCGCCAAGGTGAAGTTCGTCGTCGAGCCGAACGAAGTCGGCAAGGGCTTCCAGTTCGAGAACAAGATCATCGGTGGTGTGGTTCCCAAGGAATACATCCCCGGCGTCGAAAAGGGCCTGAACTCGGTGATGACCTCTGGTCCGCTCGCCGGCTTCCCGGTGGTCGACGTCAAGGTCACGCTGATCGACGGCGCCTACCACGAAGTTGACTCGTCGGCCATCGCCTTCGAAATCGCTTCCCGCGCCGCTCTGCGCGAAGCCATCGAGAAGGCCTCGCCGGCTCTGCTTGAGCCGGTGATGAAGGTCGAGATCGTGTCGCCGGAAGAATACGTCGGTTCCGTCATCGGCGACGTCAACTCCCGTCGCGGCCAGATCCAGGGCCAGGACATGCGCGGCAACGCCAATGTCATCACGGCCTTCGTTCCGCTCGCCAACATGTTCGGCTACGTGAACCAGCTCCGTTCGATGAGCCAGGGACGCGCCAGCTACACCATGCAGTTCGACCACTACGAGCAGGTCCCGGCTGCGGTCGCCCAGGAAGTCCAGGCCAAGTACGCCTGATTTCCGGACCGCTGACCTCACCCGCTTACACGAGACAAAGGAAGATATCCGATGGCTAAGGAAAAGTTTTCGCGGACGAAGCCGCACTGCAACATCGGCACGATTGGTCACGTCGACCACGGCAAGACGTCGCTGACCGCTGCGATCACCAAGGTGCTCGCCGAGACCGGTGGCGCGACGTTCAAGGCCTATGACCAGATCGACGCCGCTCCCGAAGAGAAGGCGCGCGGCATCACCATCAACACGGCGCACGTCGAGTACGAGACGAAGAACCGTCACTATGCTCACGTCGACTGCCCAGGCCACGCCGACTATGTGAAGAACATGATCACCGGTGCCGCCCA